>NZ_CP178729.1:0-5205000 GCF_047324145.1 Sodalis sp. RH24 | reverse complement strand
ATCATCACTGAGCGGCTTAGTTGAATATTCTGATATTAATAGCAATGGCAAAGGGAGAACTGACGCCAGTAACAGCAACTCGCGGCGATGAATTAGCGGGCCAAGTCACAAAAATTCCAGTACCAGAATTTCTATGGTCGCACAGTACAGTATCAGGCGTAGAGACTGAACCATCAACGCCACGCTTACCCAAAACGCACATATACTTACTACCCTCAAAGGCACTACCATCCACAGCGCGAGTTGTGATAATAATTTCCGCTACTCCGTGTGTGATAATAATATCGCCGCCATCAGAAATATCATAAACGGTGCCATTAATAGCATTGGTAATAACTTCGTGCCATTCGTAACCGAATGTCACACCATTAATTTGAGCCGTAGAATAACGTAGCGATTGGACAACCGTTCTATCCCGAGTTAAATCAAAAGCGGTCTGTGGGCGCTCCATCCATGTTCGACCAGCATTCATAGATCCTAGCCTGTATGTTGGAATATTGACACTGGAGCCTATACTACCGATCCATGGCCGAGATAAGTCATTTTGTGCATATTCAATAATACCATTGCCATCTTCATGAGAAGCGCCTCCTTTTTCTGTTCTGATGCCTTCAATCACTGTGTTATTTTGGTCGCCTTCAATATGAAGTATAGCCTTCAATTTTACAGTTGTATTTCCATGAATCTCAGTCCATTTTGAATCATATTGTGATGTACTTTCTTCAAAATATAAAGCATATTCAATATCAGCAATAAACATATTTTGTTCGAATTGCCTAGCGAATGAAGATTGTGCGCCTAGTCCAATAGTCCGGCCATAGCGATGCGCAAACCGGCAATTGACATAGGCAATGTTATAAAATGCATTGTTTTCAGACCAGAACAGCTTATTGTTTGTCAATATTCCTTCACCATTACTAAAGTCTATAAATGAACAATTATGAAATTTAGCCGCCCCACAATCATCCATCCGTAGACCACCAGCCGCAGCACTGTTAGTCCTATTTTCCATCCTCAATCCGCGGACCTCGAAATGCGCATGCATTGCTGCTGTACCAGTTTGATAAAGACGTAGGCCATAAACGGATTCCCGTACATCAACTTTATAAACGAGACCTTGCCATAAAGGATCTGTGGAATCAGATTGCAAACGGAGGGTGTGGGTAGTCGCGGTGGCAATAAATTCTCCACGGGGAACTCCATTACCTTTCCATGCCCGGGTGATGCGCCCTATTTCATCAATATACATTGCGAAAGAGCCTGCGGACACAGCTACGTCATAACCCTTGATATCGGCCATAACTTTATATGTTTTACCAACCGTAAGACCGGTAAGAATAATTCTCGCCATCCCTTGCGAGGCTGAAGCAGCACCCCAGGATAAACCGCCTGTTGATGTGAGTTCAACATTGCCGGTCAATGACCATCCGGAGAAAGTAACGGCGCTAACAGCAATATATTGCGCTATTAATGTGCCCGCGTCGACCAGGATCCGCGCGCCGGAAAAATCCAGCACGTGATCGATGACATTACTGACCGCTGTGCGATTAATTGAAAGCTGCTGAGTTATCAAAAACGTGCCAGAGCTTGTATTAAAATATCCGCCGCCTATAGACGAACAAAAATCAAGCCATGCTTGAATCGCTGCGGTATCATCCGTAACACCATTGCCTATGGCGCCAAAATCATAAGGTGTTATGGTGTGACTCAGCTTATTACCGATTGTTTTTTGGGGATAAGTATTCGTTATATCATAGCCTATCCACCCAGCTGCAGCCGTATCTAACAACTGATCTTTAAACTGATCAGGGTCATATTTCAACACGTTTGGAAAGTAAAATTGCTGGACGCCATCAGCATCAAGGACGGTCATTGACTGCCCTTCAACCGTTACAAATTTTGCTACCTGACCGGCATACACTGGATAGCCTCCGGCATTGATGTTTATAGGTTGAGCTACCGCGGTATAGGTACCCTCCGCACTCTCTACATAAACCTGTATTTGATTTGCAGCCACAGTCGGGTCCGTGTCAATCTGCCCGACATAGACAGAACCATTGGCGCATGCTTGGAAGCTATTGGCAAGGGTGAATAATTGTGATGGCATAGATACAACGATATTAGGTATGGTCATATGTTTAGTACCTCTTTGAATGTGTTAGATAAACCGTTTACTTCATTAGGTTGATATTTAGCAACCTGTTAAATGGACTGAGTAATGTAATGACCAAAAGAGAAGCGGCACAAATTAAACAACGGCATTTTTAACCACATAACAGATAATTATGTAAAAATGCTTCCTGAAATATGTCCATACCAAAAATCGTATCATAGAGAACTGTAAATAAAAACAGTACTTGACTACACCCCCAGCAGGCATTGCTGAGGTTTAAATCGATCATCAGCTATTTCAGCCGGACATTCTCCTTCTCCGGTTGCCATAAGTGTTGCCATCCAGAGGAAGACAGACCAACCACTCGTTTACACCAGGTGTAAAAGTTATATCGGAAATCCCCAGCTTGCCACAAACCGCTGGTACGGGGGTATCCAGTCCAGCCTGTTTGAAATCAAACGCGATCCACGCTTCTGTGTAACGGGACTTTTTGGTCGGCATTACCTCTGTCAAAGGGATAGGTTCATCACGTCGGATTGGCGATTTTGGGTGGGGCAGAATTCGGGGTGGGGTCAGTATGAAAGGCTGAACTTGCGAAACGGACATGGCCGGAAAATCGTAGGGCACTGAGCGGAAGGGAGATTTACATTCACCCCCGCCCAGAACTGACCAAAGCAAAGATCAGATTATTGAATCGCTGAAATTAATTGCTTCATGAGTTAGAAATCTCTTGGGGAGATAACGATGGTAATTATGTTTCTCGCAAAAATCCCTTAACTCCCCGATCTCTGTTACATGCACTTTATTGTAAATCTTCTGCATATAGTTATTAAATGTATTTAATGAAAGATTTAACCTAGCAGCAGCCTCTTTTGACTTCAAACCTTGCAAGCGATAAAACATTATTTCGCACTCGCGCTCAGTGAAAGTGTCATCCGGCTTATTCAATAATAGTGATCCCGGCATATGCCCTTTTACATAGTCGTTAAGTGTATATACTGTAAGTTGTGTATTATAACCAAGCATACCTATGCATTCGTGCTTATCATTAAAATAAGGGATTTTATGAAATATGAATGGAAAATCCACAGCATGAGGATGTAGCTCCAACGTAGAAAAAGGAGTCTGCGTCTCAAATATACGTTTATATTGTTTGGCAAAATTCTCTATTGATTCCTCGGTATCTAATATAGCGCAATCGAATTCACTGTCGAATTTACCAATGATTTCATTAGGCGACTTTTTGTCTGCGAGTAGAGCAAGCGGCTGATTGCAATAAACCAGCCTGGAGGACAAATCTCTTATCGCTATGGGACTTTTTAATTGGTCAAAAACGTAACGCATGGTGTTTGTAATATTAACTTCAGGAACCACAGTACACTTGCATATGTCATTACTCATAATTACCCCCGGTCATTGATGATATTTAAAAACTGTATCATCGCAAGGAGTGACTAACTACTGGCCTAAAGTACAGCGTAATAAAATAACATCCTTAATTTTACGGCTTAAGGTTTTTAATTAACGAATTTTTTCACTTTAATAAAAAAATAACTAGCCTTGCATTTCAAATAAACAATTATTGATGAGAGAAGTAATTGTTAATAGTGTGAGCCCCGCAGTGCTTTGGCCCATTATGGCCCATTTTTATTAATGATATTATGGAAGCATTAAATTTCGGATTACTGAAAGGATTAATGACGGGAAAATGGTCGGTTTAGTTTTACGGCACAATTTAAATTATTGTCGGGCTGCCACAGTTCTGTCTCTTCTATCCCGTCTATACTTAAGATCTCTCTGCAATATAGATGACGACCATGTGCGGCCGATTTGCTGAATTTAATACCAGAGAACACTATCTCGATTTCCTGCGAAGTGATGTTGCGTTTTCGGGCGCATTGGATGGCGAGCCGATAGGCCGCTACAACGTTGCTCCAGGCAGTCGCGTTCTGCTGCTGAACCAGCGCGACGATACGCTGCATCTGGATCCCGTTATCTGGGGTTATCAGCCCGCCTGGGCCAAAGAAGCAGGCCGCCCTCCCCTGATTAATGCCCGGTTAGAAACTGCCGCCGCCAGCCGCATGTTTAAGCCGCTATGGCACCATGGCCGCGCGCTGGTGATGGCCGACGGTTGGTATGAGTGGAAGAAAGACCCGGACCATACAAAAGTTAAACAACCCTATTTTATCTATCATAAAAATAAGAAGCCGATATACCTGGCCGCGATAGGCAGATTCCATCCCGATGCCCTGGACGCGCCGGAAGATGATGGTTTTGTAATCGTGACGGCGGCCAGTGATCAGGGGTTGGTGGATATCCATGACCGGCGGCCGCTGATCATGACGCGAAAGGCGTCATTAGAATGGATATCGCCGGATACGACGTCGGGGCGCGCCGAGGAGCTGGCCCATGATTGCGCCATGCCGGCGGGGGAGTTTGCGTTTCATCCTGTCAGCAAGACTGTGGGGAATATTCACAATAACAACAGTTCGCTAATTGCAAAAATTGATAATTCACACTTATAGTCCTCGCGCCGGCGAGGACTATACAGGGATGCCGCCGGGTACCGTGGGTGCCGCACAAACGGTCATATCAGCCGCCAGGACGGCACGCCACGGCATTTTCAGCACAGCGCATCCACCGCGACTTTATAGCGGGCCTGCCTATCGGCCAAGCCGTTGACGCCGCCGTTAATCCGTCTAGTCAGCCCCACCATATCGCCAATATCGGCGAAAGTGTTACATTTATTGGCCTGCCAAAACCATCCGGCCGAACGCGCGGCATTGATATCCGCCAGGAGCAAATCAGGCTCGGCAAGCAGATCTAAATCGAGCGCTTTACCGCAGGCGGCATAATTAGCATAAAAGGTCACCTGTTTTAAACCTCGCCCGCGATATAACCAGCCGTCTCCCGGTCGCGTATTTCCGTATCTGCCGCCATAAACAATATTGGCTATTTTCTGCTGCCTGTCGATAGGCAGGGTTCTTTCAGAAGGTTGGCGGCCCAACGCCTCGCGCTGTGCCGGCGTTAAGCGATTGCCGAATATCTTGAGTCCGTTTATCGAATAATTAAACGATTCCACTACTGTGGTAAATCCACCTGATTCCGTACCGATTTGCGCAATAAAAGCTGCCTGGCGCAGCGGCGTATTAATACTGAATTCAGCCATAATAGCCGCCATATGCGGAAACCAGCGTGCGGCTAACCCGGCGCTGATATTAGCCGCCTGTTGGAATTGCTCGAGTGTCATATGCTTTGGCCCTTAACCGCCTGGTTTTCCTCCAACCCTTACACAAGGCAAGCCGTCTACGCTGCTAAAGGTTGCCGGCCCGGCGGTGATGGCCCTTAACCCTGGCGCGTCCCGCCGCAGGGCTGCGCTTGGGAACAATCGTCAGGGCCATCAGTATCATGAACATGCCGGCCTAGCAGGGGAGCTTGATCGATTCCGCGGGTGAGCAATCCGGGCAATTCGGGAAGGAAATCGCCTTTAGCGCCCAACGCTGGGTCTGACGGGGCTTAACCATGTTTACCTCACCCAGTCGCTATCTGCGTGACCGCGATGCCAGGTGTGTCCGTCATGGGCGGGCAGCGGCCGGGGCGGAGATAAAAGAGCAGCAAGCCATTTTTGCGCTAGAATAATCAGGTAAGCGCGCATTTCCGCTGGTGGGATGTGCTATCACATAATGGAAACATTTTAAAAGGCATGGCATTAACATGAAGAAATTCATCATCGCAATGATGACTGTAGTATTAGCCCTACCCTTTTCCCCCCTTACGTATGCCCATGCCGGGGATGAATATCATCCTAAAACAGTGCATAAATATCACCGTCACCACCGTGCGGCAAAGCATCATGGCAAAAAGCAGATCTATCGCAAGGCCGAGCCACAGGTGGGACATAACAGATGATGGGGAGTAAATCAGCTTTAACAGCAACAGCGTGGCGAAACCGGGTCGTATTGCGTTGAGATAGGCTGATGGCGTTGATCCGGCAGGACCCGCCATAAAATAGCGGCTTTTTTCATACCACTTAAAAGTGATTACACTTTGACATTATACTAATTAATATAATATTTTGCTGGTATATTTCCTGGGTGTTGTAGGCTTGTTATTATCTTATTGCAGGGGTTATTGTTTTAATTATTGGCTAATGCGCTATTATCAGAGGCAATCAATGAGGATATTGCCGCCGGAACCTGCCCGCCGGCATAGGAAACAGGAAGCCATGCTGATGGGCAGCGCGCCAGCGCTTATTATTTAAACGACAATAACATCAATAAGTTATACTACGATATCACCGCGCCGTTAAGCCACGGGCTATTAATCGTTGTTAACCTTTTCTTCGTCGCCGTTGACTTCAACATACTGCGAGACTGAGATCAACCGGACAAAATGCGCCAATAATAAATCCACATCCGTTTGCAGAATCTCCTCGCTGGCGCCGGAAGCCGATAAAATGGCTTTTTCTATGTTGGTCGCCATAACCGATGAGCTACCCTGCCCGACAGTCAGCACCAGCGCGGCCAGGAGCAGGGACTGGGCTTCAACCTGGGCAGTCAGCTCTTTTGCCGCCGCATCCGCTTTGGCCATTTTTTTCAATATATCAATGACAAGGTTTCTCATAGTTTCCTACCTGGACGAAATCGCGGCCAACAGGTTGCCACGGCACTAAACATAGCCTGCTTATATTACTCTTATTGTGAGTAGGATAACATCTTCTGAACTGTAAGTATTGTGCGCGATGACCGCCACCATGGCGCCCACGCCAGTTGTAGTCCCATTGACGCGTATAGGGCGCTGTTGTGCAGGGATTAATTCATTAGAAATATTTATCAATCAACACAACATTATCCCCACCCACGAAGCAAAATGCCGTATGCGGGGACGAATGCCGTGTTGCCGGACCGGAAGAGAAGACGTTCCCCCTCCGCCAGGCCGGGTAACCGTTCCCTAGTCCGTAATGGCCTTGGCGCCGGCGGGTTTCAGCACGCCATCGGCACGGAACATGGCCTTGATGCCGCGTACCGCCTGCCGGATACGATCCTGGTTCTCAATCAGCGCGAAACGAACATGGGTATCGCCGTAGTCGCCGAACCCAATGCCCGGCGATACGCAGACCTTGGCGTCCGACAGCAGTTTTTTCGCGAATTCCAGGGAACCGAGATGGGCATAGTGCTCCGGGATCCTGGCCCAGACATACATGGACGCCTTTGGGGTATCTACCATCCATCCCGCCTCGTGCAGGCCGCGCACCAGGACATTGCGGCGCTGGTGATATTGTTCGACGATATCCAGTACGCATTGCTGGTCGCCTTCCAGCGCGGCGATGGCGGCCACCTGCAGGGGGGTAAACGTACCGTAGTCATGGTAACTTTTGATACGCGCCAGGGCGTTGACCAGTTCCGGATTACCCACCATAAACCCGATGCGCCAGCCGGCCATGTTATAGCTTTTCGACAGGGTGAAAAATTCCACCGCAATGTCCTTGGCGCCTGGCACCTGCATGATCGACGGCGCTTTCCATCCATCATAAACAATATCGGCATAGGCGAGATCGTGTACCACCAGCACGCCGTACTGCTGGGCCAGGGCCACCACCCGTTCAAAGAAGTCCAGCTCGACGCATTGCGCCGTGGGATTGGACGGGAAGCCCAGAATCATCATTTTCGGCGTGGGAATGCTTTCGCGAATGGCGCGCTCAAGCTCGCGGAAAAAGTCCACCCCCGCCACCAGCGGCACCGAGCGCACCTGGGCGCCGGCTATCACCGCGCCGTAGATATGTATCGGATAGCTGGGATTCGGCACCAGTACGGTATCGCCATGATCGAGGGTAGCCAGCATCAAATGGGCCAGGCCCTCTTTGGAACCGATGGTGACGATGGCCTCGCTGTCGGGATTGATCTCGACGCCGTAGCGATCGGCATACCAGCCCGAGATCGCGCGCCGCAGCCGGGGAATACCGCGGGAGGTGGAATATCCATGGGTATCCTCCCGTTTGGCGACAGTACAAAGCTTTTCAACGATGTGCGGCGGCGTGGGCCCGTCGGGATTACCCATGCTGAAATCAATAATATCCTCTCCGCGCCGGCGCGCGGCCATTTTCAACTCGGCGGTGATATTGAATACATAAGGGGGGAGACGATCGATGCGTGTAAAACGCCGTGGCAAACCGGATGCGGCCATAATATCCTCGTTGTACGTTAGCGCCCGGACCATCCGAGCGACGCCGGCCCATGCGTGGGCCTGTCCATGAAGCTATCCTATATTCGGCATGATTTCAATATCAACGGCAGACATCGCGGCGGACAAGATAAAAAGAGGAAATCTGAAATTTTATTTATCGATTATTCCCCTTTATTGCGGCAAATATTGGCCTGAAAACCGCGCGGCGGGCGATTTATGCCGGTAAATAAAATCCCCTTATGTTTACTCAGACTTCCCCGTTTTACGGCACTTCTCGCGTCATGGCGGCCGGAGCCGCCGCGATCCCCGACGGCGTCCGCGGCGGCAAATCTGGAATCTCAGGCGTCCATTGCTTATAGTAACGGCTAAAGGTTGGCCATTTACCGGGATGTCGTGGTGAAAGAAATGTTCGAAATGCTGCTGGCGGTCTATGAACGGGCGGCATTAATGTTGATTTGTCTGTTTTTGTTGACGCGCATCCGCCAGTTCCGCCAGTTATTGCAAAAAGAACAGCACACCCGCCAGGAATTGCTGGCGGTCACCGCCATTTTTTCCCTGTTTGCCATTTTCAGCACCTATTCCGGCATCCATGTGGAAGGCTCGCTGATTAACGTGCGGATTATTGCGGTCATGTCCGGCGGTATTTTATTCGGGCCCTGGGTCGGCATCGCCACCGGGATTATCGCCGGCGTGCACCGCTATCTGATCGATATCGACGGCCCGACCTCGGTGCCTTGCCTTATCAGCAGCGTGGTGGCGGGTTTTGTCTCGGGCTGGATCAAGCTTAGGGTGATAAAAGAGCGCCGCTGGGGCATCGGCATCCTGGGCGGCATGCTGTGCGAGTGCCTGACCATGCTGCTGGTCATTCTCTGGGCGCAGCCGATGTCCCTGGGGCTGGATATCGTGTCCAAAATTGCGCTGCCGATGATCCTCGGCGGGGTCAGCATCGGCATGATCGTGCTGCTGGTGCAGGGGGTCGAGGATGAAAAAGAGGTGATCGCCGCCCGGCAAGCCAAGCTGGCGCTGGATATCGCCAATAAGACCCTGCCCTACTTTCGCCATATCAACAGCGAATCCCTCACCACCATTTGCGATATCATCCGCGCCGATATCAAGGCCGACGCCGTGGCCATCACCAATGAACATCATATCCTGGCTTATGTCGGGGTCGGGGCCGAATTGTACAATATCGGCCATGAGATCATCAGCGATATGACCAGGGAAAGTATTCAAAGCGGCAACATCACCATCAAGAACAATGACGAGGCGGACCGTACGCCGCAAATCCACTCGCTTATCATTATCCCGTTATGGGAAAAAGGCGTGGTCACCGGCACCCTGAAGATCTATTACTGTCACGCCCATCAGATCACCAATTCACTCAAAGTGATGGCCATCGGCCTGTCGCAGATTATTTCGACGCAGATCGAGGTGTCGCGCATCGAACAGCTGAGGGAAATGGCCGACCAGGCGGAACTGCGCGCGTTACAAAGCAAAATTAATCCGCATTTCCTGTTTAATGCGCTTAACGCCATTTCCTCGTCGATCCGCATCAATCCGGATACCGCCCGGCAGCTGATTACCAATCTTTCCCGTTACCTGAGGTACAATCTGGAATTAAACGGCGCGCAAATCGATATCAAAAAAGAGCTTTATCAGATCCAGGATTATATCGCCATCGAGCAGGCGCGTTTCGGCAGCAAGCTGAGCGTTATTTTTGATATCGATGAAGAGTTGTCGTTCCCCCTGCCCAGCCTGCTCATCCAGCCGCTGGTGGAAAACGCTATTGTACACGGCATCCAGCCTTGCCGCGGTAAAGGCGTGGTGGTGATTTCCGTGCGGGAGGATACCGGCGGACGTATCCGTATTGCGGTAAAAGACACCGGCGGTGGCATCAGCGCGGAAGTCATCGAGCAGGTTAAACGCAATGAACTGCCGGCCGGGAAAATCGGCCTGCTGAATGTTCATCACCGGGTATTGCTGTTATATGGCGAAGGGCTGCATATCCGCCGTCTTGAACCGGGCACCGAGATTTGGTTTTACATTACCCCCCAGCCCCACAAGCTGGCGGCATGACGTCCATGGAGGACATGTTTAACCGCGAGGCACCATGAAAGCCATAATTGTCGAAGACGAATTCCTCGCCCAGGAAGAATTACGCTACCTTATCCATAAGCACAGCGGCCTGACTATCGAGGCCACGTTCGACGATGGACTGGATGTCCTGCGCTACCTGCAGCATCATGAGGTGGATGTGATTTTTCTCGATATCAATATCCCCTCCCTGGACGGCGTGTTGCTGGCGCAGAATATCAGTAAATTCAGCCATAAGCCGGAAATAGTCTTTATTACCGCCTATAAAGAACATGCGGTGGAGGCGTTTGAGCTGGAAGCCTTTGACTATATCCTGAAGCCTTATCAGGAATCGCGCATCGTCACCATGCTGCAAAAGCTGGAGGCGCAGCATCAGGCCGCCCCGGCGCCGGCTGCGGGTGCGGCGCCAGGGCGGCGGAATCAACACGCCATTAATTTGATCAAAGACGAGCGCATTATCGTTACCGATATCAGCAATATCTATTATGCGGCGGCGCAGGAAAAGGTGACCCTGGTCTATACGCGGCGCGAGGAATTTGTCATGCCGATGGTCATCACGGAATTCTGCAGCCGGTTGCCGGAGGAGTTTTTTTTCCGTTGCCATCGGTCGTATGTGGTGAACCTGGGAAAAATTCGTGAAATTGTGCCCTGGTTTAATAATACCTATCTGCTGCGCCTGAGCGATCTGGATTTTGAAGTGCCGGTCAGCCGCAGCAAGGTCAGGGCCTTCCGGCAATTGATGCGGCTGTAGCCGGGGGTTGGCTACAGAACCGTGTCCACGGGCATGCAGGGCAAGAGGGTAAAGGCGCCGGCAACAGCCGGCGTCCGGTCAGATCAGACCGAAACCTGGAGTTGAAGACCCATTAGCTGGCGCATATGCGCGCCGGCGCCGAGCAAGCCCGGTTGTTCGTGCCTGATCAGAAACACCGGGATATCGCGTACGTAATCGTTAAAGCGGCCTTTATCCTCGAACGCCGCGCGAAAACCGGAGGCGCGGAAAAATTCCAGGAAGCGCGGCACCAGGCCGCCGGCGATATAAACGCCGCCAAACGTGCCCATGTTCAGCGCCAGATTGCCGCCAAAACGCCCCATCAGCACGCAGAACAGCGACAGCGCGCGCCGGCAATCGTCATTGCTGCCGTCGACGGCCTGTTCCGTGACCTGTTGCGGCTCCAGTGAATCCGGAACGCGGCCATCGATGGTGACGAGGCTGCGGTACAAATTAACCAGCCCGGGGCCGGATAATACGCGTTCGGCCGACACATGGCCGAACTCGCCGCGCAGCACCGCCAGGACATCGGCTTCCTCTTTGCTGTTAGGCGCGAAGTCGACATGGCCGCCTTCGCCCGGCAGGCTTATCCAACGCTGGTCCAGATGCAACAGATGGCACACGCCAAGGCCGGTGCCGGCGCCGTACACGGCAATCGGCCCCTGGGCCTGCGCCTGCGTGCCGCCAAACTGCACCACATCGCCGGCGGCGAGCATCGGCACCGCCATCGAGACGGCGGTAAAATCATTGATGACCTCCAGGCGCGCTAATCCCAGGCTGTCCTTCATGGCCTTGATGGAAAATGCCCAGGTGCTGTTGGTCATCTCCACCCAGTCATCGGTTATCGGACAGGCGATAGCGATACAGGCCTCCGTGGCCTCGACCTTTTGCGCGGTCAGGTAGTGACGGATCACCGCTTCAAGGGTGGCGTAATCTTTACCGGAATAGGTGTGGATATGGGAAATCGCGCCATTGTCCATATCGCATAACGCCAGGCGGGCATTGGTTCCCCCAACGTCACCGACCAGGGCATATTTTGTCATTATGTAAGGCTCCGCTAACTCTTCTACTTGCCGTCGGAGGGTTACCGGCAGCAAACATAAACAATTTATTAATATAATAATAATACCAGTTATATTGGCCAATGCTATAAATTGAGTTTGCTTTCGGATTCGCCTTTATCCCAGGGCAAAGGCCACCGCGGCGGCGGCGTGGAGGGTGGTGGTGTCGAACAGCGGCACCGTTGCGTCGTCTTCGCCGATCAGCAGGCCGATTTCGGTGCAGCCGAGGATCAGTCCCTCGATGCCCTGGCCCTCCAGCGAAGCAATAATGCGCCGGAAGGTGTGGCGCGATTCATCGCGGATCTTGCCCAGGCATAACTCCTCGAAAATGATGTTATGAATCGCGTCCATTTCCGCAGCGCCCGGAACGGTGATTTCGATGCCGTGCGGATGCTCGAACCGCCGGCGATAAAAATCCTGCTGCATGGTAAAGCGGGTGCCCAATAGCCCGACCCGCCGCAGGCCACGGGCATTGATTTCCCGGGCGGTGGCATCGGCGATATGCAACAGCGGCAGTGGACAGGCCCATTCAATGGTGTCCGCCACCTTATGCATGGTGTTAGTGCAAAGGACGATGGCCTCGGCACCGGCTTTTTGCAGCAATACCGCTTTGGCCGCCAGCAGATCGCCCGCCCGTTGCCAATCACCCTCGGCCTGCATGTGGGCGATTTGGGCGAAATCGACGCTGTACAGCACCAGATCCGCCGAATGCAACCCGCCCAATGCGCCGCTAATGCCTTGGTTAATCAAGCGGTAATAAGGTAAAGTGGATTCCCAGCTCATGCCGCCTAACAGCCCTAGTGTTTTCACTGTGTGATCCTCGTGCGTCTTCGGCCGGGTCAATGCCGCGGCAACCGTAGCGCTTGTATTGTTTGTCAGGGAAGGGTTATTTTTAACTGAGTTTGATGATAAAACGGTGCTTGCCCATCACACCCGCGACAAGCTCGCGCGCGTTTGTTTGTCAGTAGTCTGAGTTATTTTTAATGGAATTTATCGCTTAACTGATGCTAAGCGCAATATATTATCCGACCAGGATAATTCACCGTTGCCGGTAAGCCTATGCCGTCGCTTGCCCGGCGAATTTAGCGGTAACCGATTCCTACCGTGATAGTAATGATAAAAGGATACTTTATGGTTTATCTGGCCAATCCAACGCGTTACGACGATATGTTATATCGCCGCTGCGGTAATAGCGGTCTTCAACTGCCGGCGGTGTCGCTCGGCCTGTGGCATAATTTCGGCGACGTCACGTTGCTGGAAAACAGCCGCGCCATGGTGCGCCGCGCCTTTGACTTAGGCATTACCCATTTTGACCTGGCCAATAACTACGGGCCGCCCCCGGGATCCGCCGAAGCCAATTTCGGCCGGTTGCTGCGCGAGGATTTGCTCCCCTACCGTGACGAGCTGATTATTTCCACCAAGGCGGGCTATACCATGTGGCCCGGGCCTTACGGCGACTGGGGCTCGAAAAAATACCTGGTGTCCAGCCTGGATCAGAGCCTGCGCCGTCTGGGCCTGGACTACGTGGATATCTTTTATCATCATCGTCCGGACCCCGCTACGCCGCTTGCCGAAACCATGAGCGCGCTGGATCTGCTGGTACGCCAGGGCAAGGCGCTCTACATCGGCCTGTCCAACTACCCCGCCGCGCTCGCCAGGCAGGCGTTGGCGCTATTAAACGACCTCGGCACCCCCTGCGTGATTCATCAACCCAAATATTCCATGTTTGAACGGTGGGTGGAACCGGAACTGCTTGATGTGCTGGCTGAGAACGGCGTGGGGTCGATAGCCTTTTCGCCGCTGGCCGGCGGTCAGCTGACGGACCGCTACCTGAACGGCATACCGCAGGATTCGCGGGCGGCCAGACCGGGTATGACCCTGACGCCGGAACAGCTTACCGCGCAGAAAATGGATAAGGTACGGCGCCTGAACGATATTGCCCTGGAACGCGGCCAGAAGCTGGCGCAAATGTCTCTGGCCTGGGTGCTGCGCGGCGATCGGGTAACGTCGGTGCTGATTGGCGCCAGCAAAACCTCGCAAATAGACGACGCGGTGGGGATGCTGGCCAATCGCGAATTCAGCGCCGACGAATTGGCGCGTATCGAAGCGATACTGGCATAAGGCCGCGCCGGCCCGCAATTTCCGCCCGGTATTGGCGGGCCCGGCGTGCCACGGAGCCTCGGTCGGGCGCATAAACCGCGCCCGGCCAACCCCATAGACACGCATTGCCCTTAACGCGCCGGGTGCGACCTCCGCGGTAGGGTGGCGTATCGGATAACCGGAGAAGATAAAGTCCGGTTACAGGCCGAACGCGGTGCCCACCATCAAATAGCCATTCAGCGTTACCACCACCGCCACGATAACCCACCCCAACGTCTGGATCAGGCGCGAGTTCACCATGTCGCCCATCAGGACGCGGTTGCCGGTAAAGGTCAGCAGCGGCACCAGCGCCAGCGCAATGCCGAAGCTGAGCAGAACCTGGCTTAATACCAGGATACGGGTCGGGTCCAGCCCCATCATGATAACCACAAAGGACGGCAGCATCGTGACCACCCGCCTTACCAGCAGCGGTATGCGAAAACGCACAAATCCCTGCATCACCACCTGCCCGGCCATGGTGCCCACCACGGTGGAGGACAGGCCCGCCGCCACCAGGCTCAAACCGAATACCGTCGCCGCCGTATGGTTCAGCAGCGGCGCCAAGGTCAGGTAGGCCTCATCCAGATCGGCGATGCCGGTATGCCCGCTGAAGTGAAATGCCGCCGCCGCGGTGGCCATCATGGCCAGATTGACAAAACCGGCGGTGGTCATGGCGATGGCCACATCCAGTTTAGTCGAGGAGTAGCGTTGGGCGCGGTTGCCGTGCAGTCCGTTTTGCGTCAAGGAAGAATGCAGGTAAATCACATGCGGCATAATGGTGGCGCCCAGCACCCCGGCGGCCAGGAAAACCGCGTCGCCGTTCGGCAGGCTGGGCAGCAGCATGCCTTTACCCAGTTCCGCCATATTCGGTTGCGAAAAAAACAGCTCCGCGATATAGGCGGCGGCGACAAACAGCAGCAGCCCGCCAATGACCAATTCCAGTGGTTTTTGACCCCGCTGTTGCAACATGAGGATCAAGAATGTGGCGATGCCGGTAATGATTGCGCCTTGCAGCAGCGAGCAGCCCAGCAGCATTTTAAAACCGATGGCCGCGCCGACGAATTCCGCCAAATCGGTGGCCATGGCAATGATTTCAGCTTGTATCCAGTAGGCCCACACCGCCGGGCGCGGGAAGCGATCGCGGATATGCTCCGCCAGGTTCTTGCCGGTGGCGATACCCAGCTTTGCCGACAACAGCTGGATGAGCATGGCCATAAAGTTGGCCCACACCACCACCCAGAGCAATCGGTACCCGAAGCTGGCGCCCGCCTGGATATTGGTGGCGAAATTACCGGGGTCGATATAGCCAATCGCCGCGATAAACGCCGGGCCAAGCAATGAGAGCTTTACCTTGCGTGATGCGCGATTGACACCGTCCGCAGTTCGGCTATTCAGCATATCAGTGACCCTTATGATCCATCGAATTAGCTTCATCCTATCCAAACGATAATAATTATCAAGCGCATTTAGGACGTTTCGGGTTATCTCTGCGATAGATGACGATGATGATGAGCATAAAGGGGGCAAAACCCAGCCTAATGACAGTTTCATCCCTAATTGGACCGGCTTAGAAGCGCCAATGGGTTACTAAATTACATTAGCACACTATTAACATAATTGGATATAAATTTAACTTTTTTCGCGACTTATCTGTGACCGCCTCGCTATCCTCATCTTCTGCTAGAGGATTTTTATATATTTGCAACTTATAACTCGTTTTTAGTTCGACCGTTACATAGAATGAGCGGCAAATTATTGCCTGCCTCATAACTGGAGCAACTATGTCCCGGATTTTTCATTTTGTCCTCGCTCTTGCCGTAGTGGCAATCCTGGCGTTATTGGTCAGCCACGATCGTAAAAAAATCAGGCTGCGCTTTATTGTTCAACTATTAGTCATTGAAGTCCTGCTTGCTTATTTTTTCCTTAACTCGCAGATTGGATTGGGTTTTGTGCAGGGATTCTCGGCGCTGTTTGATAAGTTGCTAGGATTTGCCGCCGAAGGGACAGGATTTGTTTTCGGTAATATGAATAAACAGGGCCTGGCATTCTTTTTCCTGAATGTGTTATGTCCGATTGTATTTATCTCGGCCCTGATAGGTATTTTGCAGCATATCCGGGTGCTCCCTTTTATTATCCGCATCATCGGTACCCTGCTGTCGAAAATTAACGGTATGGGCAAGCTGGAGTCGTTTAACGCCGTCAGTTCGCTGATCCTGGGGCAATCGGAAAACTTCATCGCTTATAAGGATATCCTGGGCAAGATGTCCGAACGCCGGATGTACACCATGGCGGCCACGGCGATGTCGACGGTATCGATGTCCATCGTCGGCGCCTATATGACCATGCTGGAACCGCGCTATGTGGTGGCCGCGCTGGTATTGAATATGTTCAGCACCTTTATTGTGCTGTCATTGATCAATCCCTACCAGGTCGGCAAGGAAGAAGAGCTGCAGATGAGTAATCTGCATGAAGGACAGAGCTTTTTCGAAATGCTGGGTGAATATATCCTGGCGGGCTTCCGGGTGGCCATTATCGTCGCGGCCATGCTGATTGGCTTCATTGCCATTATCGCCGCCATAAACGCCTTGTTCAGCCTGGTGTTCGGCATCAGCTTCCAGGGCATACTGGGGTATATATTTTATCCCTTTGCCCGGGTCATCGGCATCCAGGGCGACGAGGCGCTGCGGGTCGGCAGCATCATGGCCACCAAGCTGGTCTCCAATGAGTTTGTCGCCATGATGGATTTGCAAAAGGTTGCCGGCCAACTGTCCGCGCATTCCGTCGGCATCCTGTCGGTATTCCTGGTGTCGTTTGCCAACTTTTCATCCATCGGCATCGTGGCCGGCGCGATTAAAGGCCTGAACGAACACCAGGGCAACGTGGTATCCCGCTTCGGCCTGAAGCTGGTGTACGGCTCGACGCTGGTCAGCCTGCTGTCCGCCGCCATCACCGGTTTGGTAATTTAAACCGCCGTCCATCTTGCCGTCATAACGACGGTGCGGTTGGGGCCGGGGAAACCCGGCCTTTTTTATAGGATTGACGCGATAAATCGAGGCGGCGCCAGGCATGCACGCACAAGATATAAAAACAAAAAACCGGCCAGAAGCCGGTTTTTTTAATGTGGTGGAGCTAAGCGGGATCGAACCGCTGACCTCTTGCATGCCATGCAAGCGCTCTCCCAGCTGAGCTATAGCCCCAACGTACTTCCTGGGTAACACGAACACCGTCGTAACACATCATCATATCAGGCCAATCGAGGTGATTGGTGGAGCTAAGCGGGATCGAACCGCTGACCTCTTGCATGCCATGCAAGCGCTCTCCCAGCTGAGCTATAGCCCCGTACCCGACACATCATGTCTGGTGGACGGGGCGCATGATATGAAACCCGGCAAACAGTGTCAACGGCTAATTGAAATTAACGCATCAAACGCTGAAAAAGCCGTCAAATCCTCGATAACGAACGGTTTATCCGGCGCGCTGGGCGATATAGTCCAGCGCCTTATCGATACGGGCCAACGAACGTGACTGTCCGACGGCATGGACGGTGACATCCAGCGCCGGCGACTGGCCCGCGCCGGTGACCGCCACGCGCAGCGGCATCCCTACCTTGCCCATGCCCACGTTGAGCTCCGCCGCCGTCTCCTCGATAGCGTTATGCACGTGTTCAGGCGACCACGACGTCAGGGCGGCCAGTTTGGCGCGCGCCAGCACCAACGGCTCGCGGGCCACCAGGCGCAGATGTTTTTTGGCCGCGTCGGCATCGAACTGCTCGAAATCCTCATAGAAATAATGGCATGAGGCCGCCATTTCTTTCAGGGTCTTGCAGCGATCGCCGAGTAATGTCACCAGCTCCGCCAGTTGCGGCCCATTGCGGGTATCAATGCCCGCTTGTTCCATATGCCATACCAGGTGGGTGGCGACGTATTCCGGCGGCAGATGATTAATGTAGTGGTGATTAAGCCACAGCAGCTTTTCGGTGTTAAAGGCGCTGGCCGATTTGCTGATATCGTCCAGGGTAAACAGCCGCTTCATTTCTTCGATGGAGAAAATTTCCTGATCACCATGGGACCAGCCCAGGCGCACCAGGTAATTCAGCAGGGCCTCAGGCAGAAAACCGTCGTCGCGGTACTGCATTACGCCCACCGCGCCGTGGCGTTTGGACAGCTTCTTGCCGTCGTCGCCCAGGATCATCGAGACGTGGGCATATTCGGGCACCGGCGCGCCCAGGGCCTTGAGAATATTGATCTGGCGCGGCGTGTTGTTGATATGATCCTCACCGCGGATAACATGGGTGATTGCCATATCCCAGTCGTCAATCACCACGCAGAAATTATAGGTGGGCGAGCCGTCGGTACGGCGGATAATCAGGTCGTCAAGCTCTTGGTTGCTAAATTCAATCGGGCCGCGAATATTATCATTAAAGATAACCGAGCCGTCCTGGGGATTGGCGAAACGCACCACGCAAGGCTCGGCATCGTCATGCTGTTCATGGCTGTGGCGGCAGCGGCCGTCGTAACGCGGTTTCTCGCCGTTGGCCATTTGCTGCTCGCGCAGGGCTTCCAGGCGCTCCCTGGAGCAATAGCATTTATAGGCGGTGCCCTGCACCAGCATGTCGTCGATCACCGCGTTATAACGGTCGAAACGTTTGGTCTGGTAGTAAGGACCTTCATCCCAATCCAGGTTCAGCCAGTTCATTCCGTCCATAATGGCGTTGATAGCTTCCTGGGTGGAGCGCTCAAGATCGGTATCCTCGATACGCAGCACGAACTCCCCGCCCTGGCTACGGGCAAACAGCCATGAATATAAAGCGGTACGGGCGCCGCCGACATGAAGATAGCCGGTGGGGCTGGGCGCAAAACGGGTTTTAATTTTCATCAGGAACACTGCCTTATTACGCATGGCTGACAGTCGGGAGCAATGCTCCCGGCCGGTTATAAAAAGTGGACAATATTCTACCACTCCAGCCCGATTCCTCAACGCTGTTCCACTTTTGCTGCTCCTTTTGCAGAGATTAAAGGCGCAAACCCGTTCATCTTGACTAATTTTACGACGAACACACTTTTTACTTTCAAAAATCGTTGACTCACTTGGCAGTATCCCTATAATGCGACTCCACACGGCGGGGTGATTAGCTCAGCTGGGAGAGCATCTCCCTTACAAGGAGAGGGTCGGCGGTTCGATCCCGTCATCACCCACCACTTAATTTTCTAAGTGGCTCCGCTGTGAGAAATAGAAGTAATACGCGGTAAGAAGTGGGTGATTAGCTCAGCTGGGAGAG
Source organism: Sodalis sp. RH24 (assembly GCF_047324145.1). Lineage (NCBI taxonomy): Bacteria > Pseudomonadati > Pseudomonadota > Gammaproteobacteria > Enterobacterales > Bruguierivoracaceae > Sodalis > Sodalis sp. RH24. The sequence continues at coordinate 5,185,363 of NZ_CP178729.1, read as the reverse complement.
CATCTCCCTTACAAGGAGAGGGTCGGCGGTTCGATCCCGTCATCACCCACCACTTCTTAAGTCGGTATTGTTTTGATGTTCGTTTACAGAAATGGGTGATTAGCTCAGCTGGGAGAGCATCTCCCTTACAAGGAGAGGGTCGGCGGTTCGATCCCGTCATCACCCACCATTTCTGTCCTTTTAAGTGGGTCGTTAGCTCAGTTGGTAGAGCAGTTGACTTTTAATCAATTGGTCGCAGGTTCGAATCCTGCACGACCCACCACTTTCAAGAATACCCCCCAAACTTCAAACCAAGCCAATACCTCAATATTTCGCGTGTCGTGCGGATTTGAACCTGCGCAGGTTCGAGTCGAGCGCAGCGAGACAGCGTTGCCGCCAGGCGACGACCCGAAGGGCGAGGCCAGCGGCCGAGTCATCCTGCACGACCCACCACTTTCAAGAATACCCCCCCAATCTTCAAACCAAGCCAATACTACAATATTTCGCGCGTCGTGCGGATTTGAACCTGCGCAGGTTCGAGTCGAGCGCAGCGAGACAGCGTTGCCGCCAGGCGACGACCCGAAGGGCGAGGCCAGCGGCCGAGTCATCCTGCACGACCCACCACTTTCAAGAATACCCCTCAAACTTCAAACCAGGCCAATACCTCAATATTTCGCGCGTCGTGCGGATTTGAACCTGCGCAGGTTCGGGTCGAGCGCAGCGAGACAGCGTTGCCGCCAGGCGACGACCCGAAGGGCGAGGCCAGCGGCCGAGTCATCCTGCACGACCCAACAGCTTTCGTTCCGGGGTGACACTGGCCCGATAACTTCAGCTATACCGCCGCGGTTTTGCTGCGTAAAAAATCGAGCACGGCTCTGGTTGCTGCGCTGATGTGCTTATCACGGTAATAGTAGGCCCAGAAGCCCTGATAGACAGGACACCACTCCTGCAACAAAGGCACCAGCTTCCCGCTATCAATCTCTTCCTGTAAATGGTGCTCGACCCACATGGCAATACCCAGACCCTCTGTTGCGGCCCGTACCGCTGCACGCCGATCATTGATGGTCAGTGGCCCCTGTACTGCAAGGGTGATTTTCTCGCTGCCTTTACTGAACTCCCAGTTATAAGGCGAGGCATCAGGCTGCTGCCGCCAGTTAATACATCGATGGCGAGCCAGGTCTCTGGGGTGTTCTGGTGTTCCATTGGCCGCAAGGTAATCGGGGGAAGCCACCGGAATTTGTCGTAGTGCAGGGCCAACCGGAAAGGCGACCGTTTCCGGGTGTATGTATTCACCTAAGCGAAAACCAATGTCATATCCCTCACTGACGATGTCGATCCAGGCATCGTCCAGACGAACTTCCAGAGTGATTTCCGGGTATGAGGTATGAAATGTCGCAAGACGAGGGGCGATCAGATCATTCCAGGCAACGCGCGGCATAACGAGCCTGACATTCCCGACCGGGTGTTCACGTTGCCAGGATAGTTCCCGGGTTGCGGCTTCAATTTCCTGAAACGCCAGGCTCAGGCGTGCCAACAGTTGTGCCCCCTGATCGGTTGTGGACACACTTCGAGTGGTACGATGAAAAAGCTGGACCCCGGTCCGCTCCTCCAGGCGACGAATGATCTGGCTCATCGCTGAAGGGCTAATCTCCAGCAGACGAGCCCCGCCATTAAAGCTACCGGCTGTCGCAACAGCGATGAACGCTTCGTAGTCTTTAAATAGAGTCGATTTCATAGAGGTGTAAATTATATATCCTAACTGACATAGTTAATTGAAAATAACGGCGATTATCATTTTATTTATAATATGTATGCTTGTCGACACACTAGACACACTAATAGGAGAACCTTGATGCCTGACAAGCGATATTCCACCCTGCGTAAGCAACTGGATGATGGCGTGGCCACTGTCACGTTTGACAATCCTCCCCTCAATCTCGTCACCCCTGAAGTGATCGGGGAACTGACACTACTGCTTGAGGAATTGCGAACGGATGATAGGGTACGCACCATTGTGTTCGACAGTGCTGACCCCGATTTTTTTATCGGACATGCGGATCTCAACCTCTTTCTCGGCCCCCGTGATCGGGTGCCGCCGAAAGGCAACACACTCAACCCACTGCAAACCCTTCTGGAAACACTGCGAACGCTGCCTAAGGCCACTATCGCTATGCTTGACGGGCGTGCAGTCGGGATTGGGCCGGAGTTTCTTACCTCCTGTGATATGGCTTTTGCCTCTGATCGCTCGGTCCTGATGCAATTCGAGGTGGCTATGGGCGTGCTGCCTGGTGCAACGGGCTCACAGCGCCTGCCACGCCTACTGGGACGTATGCGGGCACTTGAAGTGATTCTGGGATGCGATGAAATCGCCGCTGATGTGGCTGAACGTTATGGCTTTATCAACCGTGCGATGCCAGTGGCCGAGCTCAAACCCTTTGTGAAGAGGCTAGCCCACCGGATTGCAACTTTCCCGGCGCAGGCTATCGCACTCACCAAAGTGGCGGTGGATGCTGCCGATCATCTGCCGATCCATCTCGGCCTGCTCGAAGAGAGTCATACCCTTAATCAGACGCTGGTGAGTGGCGAAGCTCAACGCCGGATGAAATCGTTTCTCGCTATGGGAGCGCAGACGGTGGAGTTTGAGAAAAACGACTTCGCCAGTTCGCTCGACAAGCTGCAATCTTCCTAATCGGAAAGGAGATATCACATGATCCACTTAACACCCAGGGCAGCGATGCAAAAGCTGGTCGATGATATTTCGAGTGATAACTGGCACGAACTGCACATGCTGTATGCACCTGACGCAGTTGTCCGCCATCCCATCGCACGTGATGAGCGCTCGTTGCTGCAAGGACGTAAAGGCCTAAAACAGCATTTTGAACGTTTTTTCGCCACAGGAGTGAAATTGCGTGCGACACCGATTCATTTCATTGATACCACGGACCCCGAACTGGTGATCGGTTCCTTCACCTACCACGGTGAAAAGGGTTTCGGGATGGAACATTTTGATCTGGAAGCGTGTTTCATCTGGCGGGTCCGTGATGGATTGATTCTTGACACGACCGATTACCTCAGCCCTCCGGTGCCGCCCCGTGACCAAACACAGGAGAAATAAACATGACACAATCCGCTATTAACCTCAGCCAGACCACCACTGAACGTCGTCAGCGAGGTGAGGAAATCATACGTCTACTGACCAATGGCGCACCGCAGCCTGCTTCACTGGATGCACTGGAACGTGACTTCCCGTTTCTTTCAAATGCCGTGAGTGCATTCGCGGTTGGTGAAATTTTCGATCGCACCGGCGTGTTGGACATTCGCACGCGTCAGATTGCGCTTTGTACGGCTTTCGCAGCGCTGGGTCTGACGGATTTTTTGAAGATTCATGCCGGTTATGCCCTCAATCACGGTGCCAGCGAAGAAGAAATTAAGGAAATCGCCAATATCGTGATTATTCCGGGTGGTTTCCCCCGGGCCATCATGGCTTCGCAGGCAATTTCAGCGTTACTTGCGGAGCGCAAAAAGGACTGACGACCAGACACCCATGCAGAACGCACTACCATCAGGCTGTGCGTTACTTTTTGGGAAATATGTTTCCCCCGACTCATGGCTTTTGAACTTAATTGATGGATGTCATAACCATCTTCTGGCCCGGCGGTACCTTACAGTAAAACCCACTACGGGAGGCGATATATTTTGTCATCGGGCCAGAAACAGGCTGGCATAGCTGTCGGATGTGTATACTGCTTTCAGCGAACACAGACCGAAAATTAATCTGATTAAATGCTTTTTAAACATGTACCTATCCCACAAGCGGCGCCGTCAATCGGCTCTCGGGGAACGCGAGCGGCTGGGGTGGCTAAAAAAAGCTGATTAAATAGCTTGCTATTTAATATCGAGTTAACTAAATTACCTCCAGGGAACTTAGCAAGGCCGGAAAGACCCAGTTAACCTACAAGACACCGCACCTGTGCTAACGTTTTCAGGACAGAGTTACAACCAATTAAATAGTGTGCTATATATTATTTCACTATTTAATGATGTGTGTAGCATAACCGCCACCATCGCCCCCGGCGATACTTTTTATCACTCAAGGAAATTTATCATGAACAAATTAACCACCCTGTTTACCGCTTCACTGTTGACGCTCGGCATGAGCAGCGCGTTTGCCGCGGGCCAGACCTCCGCCGCCGATCGCCAGGTCCAGGCGTTCCTGAACGCGTTGAACAGCCAGGGCGGCAAACCCATGGAGCAGCTTTCGCCGCAAGATGCCCGCCAGGTATTGGCTGATGCGCAAGCCAACGCCAAGCTGCCGCCGGCCGATGTCAGCGAAAAAACCATTAACGTCGACGGGAAGGATATCTCCCTGACCATCGTCAAACCTGCCGGCGCCAGCGGCACGCTGCCGGTATTTATGTTCTTCCACGGCGGCGGCTGGATCCTGGGCGACTTCCCCACCCATGAACGCCTGGTGCGTGATTTGGTCGTGGAATCCGGGGCGGCGGCGGTATTTGTAAATTACACGCCTTCCCCAGAAGCGCATTATCCGGTGGCCATCAACCAGGCCTATGACGCAACGCGCTGGGTAGCCGAACATGGAGCGGAAATCGGCGTCGACGGCTCACGTCTCGCCGTGGCCGGCAACAGCGTCGGCGGCAATATGGCGACGGTGGTGGCGCTGATGGCAAAAGAAAAAGGCGCGCCGAAAATCCGTTTCGAAGCCCTGATGTGGCCGGTGACCAACGCGAATTTCGATACTGTTTCCTATAAAACCTACGCCAACGGCCATTTCCTGACGCGTAATATGATGAAATGGTTCTGGGATGCTTATACCAAGGATGTCGCGCAGCGCAAGGATATTCACGCCTCGCCGCTGATGGCAACCCCGGCCCAGTTGAAAGGCCTGCCGCCGACGCTTATCCAAACCGCCGAGCTGGACGTACTGCGCGATGAGGGTGAAGCCTATGGCCGCAAACTGGATGCCGCCGGCGTAGACGTTACCATCACCCGTTATAACGGCATGATCCATGACTTCGGCTTGTTAAACCCGTTAAGCCAGGTGCCGGCGGTGCGTTCCCAAGTCCTGCAGGCCGCGACCGAACTGAAAACCCATCTGCAATAAGCACTCCGTTGATGACCACCCGGGAGCCTGATGGCTCCCTTTGCGTTATCCGCAGCCGGGCTGTCAGCAAAATCTTTCCCGCATAAAAGCAATATACTCATCCTCGGGCAATTCGCGCCGGGCGCGGATAAATCCCCGGCTATCGTCCCCGATCAGATAACGCAAACGATCCGACCCATCGGTGGCCGCCTCATGGATAACCTTGGCCACATCCAGCGCACTGATGGTCCTGGCCGCGCCCAGCGCGGCAAATGCCCGCTGCGTCTTGGCGATAAAAAGCGCGTAATCGGTTAATCCTTTATCCTGGGCTTGATATTCGCCCTGGCGCTCGACAAATCGGGTTTCCGTCACGCCGCCGTGCGGGATAACCAGTTTTACGCCGATGCCCACCGCCGCCAGCTCATAGGCCAGCGCTTCGCTAAACCCCTCCAGGGCAAATTTACTGGCGCAATAAAGCGAAATCATCGGCAGGGTGAACAGGCCGGCGCCGGAACTGAGATTGATAACAGTACCGCTGCCCTGGCGGCGAAAATGCGGCAATAGCGCCCGTGTCACCGCCATGACCCCGAAAACGTTGACGGCGAACTGCCGCTGGATCTGGGCCTCGGTCACGGCCTCAAACAGTCCGAACTGGCCGAAGCCGGCGTTATTGACCAGCGTGTCGATAGCGCCAAAGCGTTGCATGCCGGCGTCGATGGCGTCGCCGATGCTGTGCGCATCCTCCACATCGAGCCTGGTCAGCAAGATATTATCGCGCCCGGCCAGCGGGGATTCCGGCTGCGGGTGGCGTAGCGTGGCGACCACGTTCCAGCCTTGATCGGCAAAATAGCCGGCGGCGGCCAGGCCGATGCCGGAAGAGGTGCCGGTGATGAGCAGGGTTTTTGCCATGGGTGACAGACTCCGTTGGAAAGGCGTGAATGCCTGCGGCCAGCATAAATCCGTTGAAAGCATGCAACAATAGGCCTAATTTGACATGATTTGATGCAGGAAATAGCACAATGAAGAATACGGCATTGTTCGAACTGCAGGCTATAGACGCGGTGGCGTCGGCCGGCAGTTTCCGTCAGGCCGCCAGCCAGCTCGGCATTTCACCGTCGGCGCTTAGCCACCGGGTGGCGACGCTGGAAAGCCGTCTGGGGGTGCGTCTGTTTAACCGCACCACCCGCAGCGTTTCATTATCCCAGGCTGGCGAGCAATTGCTTAACCGGGTACGCCCGGCGCTCAATGAAATCGATGCGGCCATGGAGGGCGTCAACCGGTTTCGCCTGACGCCGTCCGGGCGCCTGCGGCTCAATACCGCCGAAGCGGCGGCCAGGATGATCCTGCGGCCGATCGTGCTGGAATTTTTGCGCCGTTATCCCGATATGACGGTGGAGATCGTGGCCGACGGCCGGCTGGTGGATATCGTCGCGGAGGGCTTCGACGCCGGCATCCGGCTGGCGGAAAGCGTGCCGCTGGATATGATTGCCGTGCCCTGCTCGCCGCCGCTGCGTTTTCTGGTGGTGGGCGCGCCGGCGTATTTTGCCTTATACGGCCGTGCGCAGGAGCCGGGCGAACTTGTCCGGCACCGCTGCCTGCGCAGCCTGCTGCCCAGCGGCGCGCCGCTGCATTGGCAATTTGAACGACGGGGCGAAAAGCGGGTGGTGAATGTGAGCGGCCCGCTGACGCTGGATAACCAGCCGCTGATGATCGACGCAGCCCTGGCGGGCGCCGGTCTGGCCTGGGTGAGTGAATCGGCGGCGGCGCCCTATCTGTTGTCCGGCGCGCTGTCGCCGGTACTGGAAGACTGGTGTCCGCGGTTTGCGGGGCTGCGCCTGTATTATCCGGGACACCGGCTGGTGCCGGCCGGTTTACGCATGTTTATCGATCTTATCCGTGAAGTCATGGATAGTCATGGCGACGCCCGGACGCCGCCATGAAGAATGCGCGCAATGACGTTAGTGTCCCCCGCCCCCGCCGCCCTGGGCGCTGAACGGCGGTTTCGCCAGCCAGATAACCAGGATCAGGGCAAAAAACATCCAGCCCAGCAGGGTAAAGTAGTCAATGGTGGAGAGCATATACGCCTGGCTTTCCACCAGCTTATCCAGTTGCGCCATGGTGGTCTGGCTGGCGCCCCCCAGCCCGGCGATATACTCCTGGGTGTTGGCGCTGTAGGGCGTGATGTTTTCCGTCAACTGCGCATGGTGGAAAATTTCACGCCGTTGCCAAATCCAGGTGGTTAACGAAGAGGCAAAACTGCCGCCCAATACGCGCAGGAAGGTTGCCAGTCCCGATCCGTCGGCAATCTCCCTTGGCGACAGGCTCGAGAGCAGGATACTGGTGGTCGGCATAAAAAACAGCGCCACGCCGATCCCCATAAAGCCCTGGATCATCGCAATATGATAATAATCCACCTGGGTGGTGAAATCAGCGCGCATAAAGCAGCTGACGCCGATCACCAGGAAGGAGCCGCCCGCCAGCAGCCTGAGGTCGAACTTATGGGCATAGCGCCCCACCAACGGCGACATGAATACCGGCAGTATGCCGATCGGCGCCGCCGCCAGCCCCGCCCAAACCGGTGTGTAGCCTAATTGGGTTTGCAGCCACTGCGGCAGCAACAGATTGATGCCGAAAAAGCCCGAATACCCCAATACCAGCGCCAGGGTGCCGAATGAAAAGTTGCGGTAGCGGAACAGTCGCAGATTAACGATGGGATGTTTATCGGTAAACTCCCAAATCACCAGGGCTGTCAGCGAGATAGCGGCAATCAGCGCGCCGATGATAATAAAGTTGGACCCAAACCAGTCCAGGTCGTTTCCTTTATCCAGCACCACCTGCAGCAGGCCGACGCCCACCACCAGCAGGCCCAGGCCGATATAATCTATAGGCTGGTGCTCCTGCTCCTCCGGGCGCCCCTTTAACTGGGCGAACACCAGCATGGCGGCAAAAATACCTATGGGTACGTTGATAAAGAAGATCCACGGCCAGGTGTAGTTATCGGTAATCCAGCCGCCCGCCAGCGGACCGACAATGGGCGCCACCACCGTCACCATGGCCAGCAGCGACAGCGCCATCCCCCGCTTGGCGGCGGGATAAATCGACAGCAGCAGGGTCTGCGCCATGGGATACAGCGGACCGGCGAAGAACCCCTGCAAGGCGCGGAAAATGACCAATTGCGTCATGCTTTGCGAAATACCGCACAAAAACGAGGTGATGATAAACAGCAGCACCGACGCCAGGAACAGTTTGGTCTGGCCGAAGCGCCGCGACATCCAGCCGGTCAACGGCAGGGCGATGGCGTTGGAGACCGCGAACGAGGTAATAACCCAGGTCCCCTGCTCCGAGCTGACGCCCAGATTGCCGGAAATGGTCGGCAACGCCACGTTGGCAATCGTGGTATCCAGTACCTGCATAAATGTCGCCAGCGACAGTCCGATGGTGGCCAGGACCAGGCTGGGCGGACGAAACGATTGTTCACTCATGGCGACTCCGCATTAATTTTTACCCTGGCCGGCGGCCATGGCCTGCTCGCCATTTTCATGGATGATGCGGGCCACCAGCTTATCGGCTTCCACCAGTTGATGGTCGTAGACATCGGTGGCGAAACGCGGCTGCTCTTGCGGATTAACCGCCAACACGGGGCCGTCCTGGTTGTGCAGGTTCACGGTCACGTTGGTGGACAGCCCTATGCGCAGCGGGAATTTATCCAGATGATCGGGCTCCAGGCGAATGCGCACCGGTAAACGCTGGACAATCTTGATCCAGTTGCCGCTGGCGTTTTGCGCCGGCAGCAGCGAGAAGGCGCTGCCGGTGCCGACGCCCAGGCTTTCGACCTTGCCGCGATAGGCGACATCGCCGCCGTAAAGGTCGGCATCAATTTCCACGGGCTGGCCGATGCGCATTTTCACCAGCTGTGTTTCCTTGAAATTGGCGTCGATCCAGATTTGATCCAGCGGCACCACCGCCATCAGGGCGCTGCCCGGCTGCACGCGGCTGCCGACCTGCACGGAACGCTTGGCCACATAACCGCTGACCGGCGCCACCATGGTGCTGCGCACATGATCCAGATAGGCCTTGCGCAGCTGGGCGGCCGCGGCCTTCACATCGGGATGGGAACTGATGGTGGTGTCGTCCACCAGGGCAAACGTGGTGCTTAACTGCTGCTGGGCCGACGTGAGCGAGGTTTCCGCCGAGGTCAGCGCGTCGCGTGAATGCGACAGCTCTTCCTGGGATATCGCCCCGTCGCGCGCCAGGTTGGCCCGCCGCTGGTAGTCGTCCCGGGCGCGCTGCAGCTGGATCTTGCTCGCCGCCACCATGGCCTTGTAATTATCCACATTGCTGTATAATCCCCGCACCTGGCGCACGACCTTGGCCAGATTGGCCTCGGCGCTTTCCTGGTTGACGATGGTATCGCTGGGATCCAGGCGCACCAATACCTGGCCCTGGCGAACAAAGTCGCCGTCATCGGCGGCGATGGCGGTAACCGTACCCGACACCTGCGGCGTAATCTGCACCAGATTGCCGGAGACATAGGCATCATCGGTGGATTCAAAAAAACGGGCGTGCAGCCAATAATAAAGGCCAAAAGCAATAGCGGCCACAATAATTATCGCCATTAAAATCAACAACATCAGTCTGCGCTTACCCGACTTCGCCGGCGGATTGACCGGCGCGGCGTTGTTATCTGTTGGAGCGTTGGTGGAATTCTCAGCCATAAAATAGTTCTCAGTGTGCTTGATTCATGGCCACGTTTTGCGCGGCATTGGAAGAAACGGAAGAATGAAAGCCGCCGCCCAGCGCCTGCATCAGCAAGATGGCGGTGTCGGTACGATCGGCATTCAACGCGGCCAGCTGACGCTCGGCCTGGATAAGCTGTTGTTCTACGCTCAGGGCATCAAGATAGTTGCCGACGCCCGCGCTGTAGCGCTGCATGGCATTGCCCCATGAATCATTGGCGATATCCCGCGCGCGCATTTGCTGCTGGATTTGGATATCCAGTGAATTCAGGCGGGTAATGGCATCGCCAATATCCCCCAGCGCCGACACCAGCGACTGGTTGTATTGCGCCACCGCCAGATCGTAATCGGCATTGCTGCCGGCCAGATCGGCGCGACGGCGGCCGCCGTCGAAGATGGGCAGCGACAGGGCTGGTCCAATGCTGAAATAACGTTCTGGCGCGCCAAAGAACGCGTCTCCCACCAGCGATTTGGTGCCGGCGGCGGCGGTCAGGTTAATGTTGGGGTAAAAGGCGGTACGGCTGACCTTGATATCCTTGGTTGCCGCCTCGACCCGCCAGCGCGCGGCCACCAGATCCGGCCGGCGGCCGAGCAGCTCGGCCGGAAGCGTGGGCGGCAGGCTGACGACGGACGGCGCAATCAGCTTCGGCCGCGGCAGGCCGGCGGCGCGATCCGGGCCCTGCCCCAGCAATACCGCCAGACGGATGCCGGCGGCGCGCACCTGCTGCTGGGTGTCGGTCAGGCTGGCTTCGGCCGAGGCCTCGAGGCTTTCGGTCTGTTGATACTGGAATTTACTGTCCAGCCCGGCGTTAAGACGCTTGGAGGCCAGATTCAGCATGGTGCGGGTGCGCTCCAGATCTTTTTGCGCCAGATCCTGCATCGCCCAGGCCTGGCCCAGGGTGTTGTAGGCGCGCGCCACGTCCGCGGACAACGTCAGCCTGGCCGCCTGGCGATCGACCTCCGAGGCGTTGGCCCGACCGACCGCGGCTTCCCAGGCGGCACGCTGCCCGCCCCATAAATCGAAGCTGTAATCGAAGTTCGCCGACAGGGTGCGCAGCGTGGCATATCTTTTACCTTGCCCGGTGGGATCGTCCACCGCGGACATGCGTTCGCGCGTGATGCCGGCGTTAGCATCAAGCGTCGGCATGCGATCGGCCTCGGCGGCCAGGACCGTGGCGCTGGCCTGGCGCGCGCGCGCGTCCGCCACCTGCAGATCGGGGCTGGAACGCAAGGCTTGCTGGATGAGCAGGTTAAGCTGCGGGTCGCCAAGGCTGTTCCACCAGTCGGCAGCCGGCCAGCCGGCGCTGGACAGGGTATTGGCCTTCAGCGTGTTTTCACTGTGCAGGCTGGCGACATCAAGCGTCCGGCCTTCGGTATGTAAACCATTTGGCAGGGCGCACCCCGCCAGGATCAGCGAGCAGAGCAACGGTAATAAACGAATGCGCAACGGCATAGTAAAATTTACTCCTTAAATACCGGCAGGGATCGCCAGCTTCTTCAGCAGGCGATCGAATTCATTAAGTTCTGAGGGTGTCAGGGGCGCCAGTAAATCATTAAAGGACTTGAGCGCTATCTGCGGGATCTGCCGGCAAAACGCATGCCCCTGCTCGGTCAGCGCCAGATGGAATTGACGTCGATCGGTGGTGCTGCGCACCCGCATGATCATCTTTTTATTCTGCAGCCGGTCCAGCATGCGCGACATGGCGCCGCTATCAAGGGAGATGCAGCGGCATAGCTCCGCCGACGTGGTTAAACCGTCCCGGTTCATCATCAACATGACCTTGAACTGGGCGGCGGTAATCTCGTAGGGTTCCAGATAGCGTTCAAGAATACGATCCTTGCACAGGTTCAACCGGTGGATTTGCCGTCCCCAGGCATAGACCTTATCAATATCGTCAGCGGAAAAATGGTCCATAATAATCTTTGCCTAGGCAGCTATTAGGCGGGGGACTATACTGCGGCTAAAGTACGTAAACAACCGTCAGTTTTGTAACCAAATATTTACACATGGAGAAATCGGCCGGCGCGGGCTTTTCCACATGGAGAAAAGCGCACTATTTGGTAAACCGACCAGCCTCGTTGGTAAACCGGCCAGCCTCGCCGGGCCAGCAGCAGCCGCAGGATCTCAGTCGTTGCCGATCGCCAGTACCGTCAGCACATCCTCCTCCCTGACGGCATAACCGCATTCAAACAGCATGCCCACCGGCAGCGCGGGCGTCAGTTCGACCTGCAGCTCCAGGGTGATGCGGTTGCCGGCCAGGCGGACCACGCGCGCGTCGAGAAAATCGAAGTAACGCTTGACCGAGGGATACAGCGCCTTGAACAGGCTCTCCTTGGCGGAAAACGCCAGGGTCAGGGCGACGGCGAAAGGCAGTTCCAGGGTGGCGAAATACTCGCGCTCCCAGGCGCTGATGATACCGGGCCACAGTTCCAGCGCGCGGGGACCGTTGATCAGTGTTTCGATATCTACGCCCAACCCGGATACCGCACGACCTGGGCGCCGCCAGCCTATACCGATGGCCAGCGTGCCGTGATGGGTCAGCGCGCCCTGCACGTCGTCCGGCCAGGCCGGCGCCCGGTCTTCCCCCGCCAGCAAATCGAAATGGCGATAGCCCGCATCCTCTAATACGCGTCCGGCGACGATGCGCCCCGCCAGATACTCCCCGCGCCGTTTAACGGCGGCGCCGGCGATTGACGGCGGCAGCCTGATACCCCGGGCGGCAAAATCCTCATCGTGATATAAGGCGATGTCAAAGCGACAGGACCAGGCCCGCGCCGGCGCAACCAGGGTAAGCAGATCGGCGGGGCCGAACGGCAGTCCCTGGTCCACGGATAAAATACAGGAAACAGGGTGGCTCATATCGTGAAGGTATCCTTATCGGGTCAAACGCTCAGGAAAACCGGCGCTATCCGCATAAGTATAATCACATTTTGCCCGGCAGGCGTTCGGCCTGTTTAAACAAGGGCTTAATCAGGCCGTATAAGGCCGGATTGTCGCTTTCATCCTTCAGTGCGATGCCCGATAAACGCCGCTGCCCGGCCTGTTCAAGCAGCCATGCCAGTTTAAAGGCCGCCTGGGGATAATCCAGCCCCTCGGGACGGATATTGGAGATACAGTTGCGTTCCGACTCCAGGCGCCGGATATGGGGCTCCCAGGTAAAATAGATGCCCAGGCTGTCAGGCGAGGATAAGCCGGGCCTCTCGCCAATCAGGATTGCCACCGCCCGCGCCTGCAGGCAGGCGCCGATATCATCCCCCAGGGCCACCCGCGACTGGTGGGCCAGCACCACCGGCGCCATTTTCAGCCCCAACAGCGCCAGGTAAGGCGTCAACGCGCGGATAAACGGCACCGCCTGGCGATGTACCGCCTTCGAGGACAGGCCGTCGCCGACTACCAGCAGGATATCGGCCTGTTTATCCGGATACGCGGTTAACATCTTGCGGCTGTCGTCGCCAAGACGGCGGCCCAGGTCCGGCCGGCAAAGATAGGTCTCCCGGTTTTGCGCCGCGCTGTGCACCGTAAGCGTGGTTATGCCATCCGCTTCCAGCTGTCGCGCCAGCGATTCGCTGTCAAAGGGTTGATGCACCGCGTCGCGGGCCTGGGCGTGGGCCAGCCCGAAGTTGAGCAGTTCACGGGTAGGCAGGCTGGAGCCGGAACGGCCGAGCGCGATGCGCGCCGCGGTAAACTCCCGCAGGCCCTCCCAGGGGTTGGCATGGACGCTATTGCCCACCGGATATTTGCCGGCCGGCTTCGGGACAGTTTTACTCATGGCTCACTCCAGGACATGATGTTGCAGCAGGGGATGCTGGCCGCTGGTGTCGCGCAGCATCCCGTCGGCGTTGATAATCTGCATACGCTGCAGCCAGGCGGAAAACTCCGGGGCATGTTTGAGCCCGAACAGCTCGCGTACATACAGGGCGTCATGGAACGATGTGCTTTGATAATTCAGCATGATATCGTCCGCGCCCGGCACCCCGATCAAGAACGTCAGCCCGGCGGCGGCCAGCAGGGTCAGCAGCGTGTCCATATCATCCTGGTCGGCCTCGGCATGATTGGTGTAGCAGACATCGCACCCCAGCGGCACGCCCAGCAGCTTGCCGCAAAAATGATCTTCCAGCCCGGCGCGGATAATCTGTTTGCCGTCATACAGATATTCCGGTCCGATAAACCCCACCACGGTATTGATAAGCAAGGGTTTAAAGCGGCGCGCGATGGCATAGGCGCGGGCTTCGCAGGTCTGCTGATCGACGCCGTGATGGGCATTGGCCGACAGGCAACTGCCCTGCCCGGTCTCGAAGTACATCACGTTGTCGCCCAGCGTGCCCCGGTTCAGGCTCAGCGCCGCCTGCCGGGCTTCATCCAGCAGCGCGAGGTTGATGCCGAAACCGGCGTTGGCCGCCTCGGTGCCGGCTATCGACTGGAAGACCAAATCTACCGGCGCGCCGCGCTCAATCAGCTTGATGGTATTGGTGACATGGGTCAGCACGCAGGATTGGGTGGGAATGGCAAAACTGCTGATCACGTCATCGAGCATATAGTTGAGTTTTTCCAACAGCGGCAGGCTGTCGCTGGCGGGATTGATGCCGATCACCGCATCGCCGCTGCCATACAGCAAACCGTCGAGCATGCTGGCGGCGATGCCTTTGAGATCGTCGGTGGGATGATTGGGCTGCAGCCGGACGCTCATATGGCCCGGCAGGCCGATGGTATTGCGAAAGCGGGTGATCACGCGGCATTTTTTCGCCACCAGGATCAGATCCTGGTTACGCATGATTTTGCTTACCGCCGCGGCCATTTCCGGCATGATGCCCGCGGCGACCTGGGTCAGGCGGGCGCTGTCGGTGCGCTCGGACAGCAGCCAGTCGCGGAAATCGCCCACCGTCAGGTGGGCGATGGGAGCAAAGGCCGCCGCGTCGTGACCGTCGATAATCAGGCGCGTGACCTCATCCGTTTCATAAGGAATAAGCGGCTGCTGCAAAAATACCGTCAGCGGCACATCCGCCAGCGCAATGCGCGCCGCCATACGCTCCTCGGCGCTGCCGGCGGCCACTCCGGCCAGGTAATCGCCGGAACGCGCCGGCGATGCCTTGGCCATCAGTTCGCGCAAATCGGCAAAACGGTAGCTGCGATGACTTAGCGTGGCGTGAAACATCAACCCTCCGGGATCAGTCCGATAACGTCAGCTGCGGATCCGGCGCCGCCGCGTCGCGGGCATAACGCGTCAGGCGGAAATAGGCATAACCCAATAACATCATTATGGCGAAAATCATAAACAGCATTTGATTGTAATAGATCATCGCCACCAGGCAGATGACCGCCATCACCAGCGCCAGCGCCGGGGCAAACGGATACAGCGGCGCGCGGAACGGGCGGATAAGCCGGGGTTCAAGGCGGCGCAGTTTAAACAGCGACGCCATGGAGATGATATACATTACAATAGCACCGAATACCGACATGGTAACGATGTTGGCGGTTAACGGCTGGCCGCCGATGATAATCAGGGAATCGGAAAAAATCGCCGCGATGCCCACCACGCCGCCGGCAACGATCGCCAGATGCGGCGTGCGAAAACGCCGGTTGATCCTGGAGAGCGGTTTCGGCAGGTAGCCGGCGCGCGCCAGGGCGAAAATCTGGCGCGAGTATCCCATGATAATACCGTGGAACGACGCAATCAGCCCGAACAGTCCCAGCCAGACCAGCATATGCAGCCAGCCGCTGCTGCCGCCGACGATAATCTTCATCGCCTGCGGCAGCGGGTCGTTGATATTGGCCAGTTTGGTCCAGTCGCCCACCCCGCCGGCAAACACCATCACGCCGAGCGCCAGCGCCGTTAAGGTCAGGATGCCGCCGATAAAGGCGCGGGGAATGGTGCGCTGGGGATCCTTGGCCTCTTCGGCCGCCATGGAGGCGCCTTCAATGGCGAGGAAAAACCAGATGGCAAACGGAATGGCGGCAAAAATACCGGAAAACGCGCCGACGCTGAAGTGTTCCGCGCCGGCCCAGCCGCCGCGGGTAAAGTTGGCCAGGTCGAAGCCCGGCGCCACCACGCCCATAAACACCAACAGCTCAAATATCGCCAGCAGGGTGACCAGTAGCTCGAACGTGGCGGCGATACTGACGCCGAGAATATTCAGCGTCATAAACACCAGATAGGCGGCCAGGGCCACCCAGCGCGGTTCCAGCGCCGGAAACTGCACGTTAAGATAGGCGCCGATGGCCATGGCGATGGCCGGCGGGGCAAAGACAAATTCCACCAGGGTGGCGAAACCGGCAATAAAACCGCCGGTGGGACCGAACGCGCGATGGGCGTAGGCGAAGGGACCGCCCGCATGGGGTATGGAGGTGGTCAGTTCGGTGAAGCTGAAGATAAAGGCGCAATACATGGCCGCCACCGCCACCGCGGTGACCAGGAAGCCCAGCGTGCCCGCCTGGGCCCAGCCGTAGCTCCAGCCGAAATACTCGCCGGAAATCACCAGGCCCACGGCGATGCCCCACAAATGGAAACTCCCCAGCGTACGCTTCAAAACCGGTGCCACTTTTGTGCTTTGCATAATGGTGTCCTAGGCTATGTAAGTATTTGTAAAGGTGCAAAGGTCATACCACATCAGCGGAGCACGGTGAATTGAGGCCAATATGCTGATAAAACAGCCGAATCGTTGATTAAAGCGCCGGCCGGGAGGCATAAACACGGGCGCCATGATGCTTTTTGGTGCAGATAAAGGGGGAATTCACCGCCGTCTGACGCGTGCCGGTGCAGGGAGCATGCGCATGTCCGCCCCCTGCCCTCGGGCTAGAGCTTATCGGTATCCTCAAGCGCGAAACGTCCCAGCGGATTCTGGTAAAAATCCTTGATATTCTTGCGGCTGACGTTGCGATAGGGGCTGTAATATAAATCGATCCAGTTCACGTCCGCCTTGGCCATTTTTTGCAGGTCGATATACATCTGCTGCCGCTTGCCGGCATTCATTTCCACCCGCGCCGCGGCCACCAGATCCTTGACCTTATCGTTATGATAGCGGGTCATGTAATTCATATTGGCGTCATGGCCCAGCACAAAGGTGGTTTTCTGATCCGGATCGAGGATATCGTTGGTCCAGTACATCACCGAAATATCATATTCGCCCGCCACCAGCATATCCCAGCTCTGGCTTGGGTCGACCTTTTGCAGGTTCACCGTTACCCCGGCCTTGGCCAGTTGCTGTTGCAGCAGAATGGCGATCTGCTCGTCCACCTCATCCCCGGCGTTGACGACATAATTCAGCTTCAGATCCGACGCGCCGGCGGCCTTAAGCATCTGCCTGGCTTTCTCGGGATCGTAGGGACGCTGCAGGTTGTCCGCATAATGAAACAGCGCGCCCTCGGGAATATAAGAGTTGGCGACATGGCCGAAACCGAAGGTCACGGTATCGACAATGGCTTTTTTATCAATGGCGAAATCCAGCGCCTGGCGCACCTCGACCTTGGCCAACGCGCCATGCTCGTGGTTAATCAGCAAATGATCCTCGCGGGTGGATCGATCCAGATGCACGTCCAGGTTGGGGTCTTTTTGCAATGACGCGATGCGGGAAAACGGCACCGATAGCGCCGCGTCCAGCTCACCCGCCTGCACTTTCAGCATGCGTGTGTTGTCGTCCGGCAGCGTCAGCCATTCCACGCCGTCCAGCTTGACGCGATCCGCCTGCCAGAAATAGGGGTTCTTCACCAGCACCACCTTTTCGCCACGGGTCCAGGACTTGACGCTAAAGGCGCCCGAGCCCACCGGTTTTTCGGCAAACGCCTCCTCGCCCATGGCTTTCACCACTTTTTCCGGCAGCACCGACACATTCGGCAGCGCCAGCTGCGAGAGGAACGGCGCGGACGGCGTTTTCAACGTTACCACCAGGGTGTGGGGGCCGGTGGCTTCGGCTTTATCGATGACGCTGTAGGAGTCGCGCCATAAGGACCCTTCATTATCGCGGATGCGCAGCAGGCTGAACACCGCATCCTGTGCGGTCACCGGCGACCCGTCGGAGAATTTGGCATCGCGCATCTTAAAGGTATAGACCTTGCCGTCGGGGGAGATTTCCCAGCTTTCCGCCAGCCCCGGCTCCAGGCGCGTGCCGTTTTTATCCACCCGCACCAGCACGTCGAATACATTGGAAAACACCCAGTTATCGGCGTTTTGCGCCGACTTAATCGGATCGAAGGTCGTGGAATCCTCGCGCCGGCCAATGCTCAATACCCCGGCGGCTTCGGCGATTTGGCCGACCGCGCTGAGCGCCAGAAAGACCGCGGCGGCGGCAACGTTAAAATGCTTACGCTTCATGGTTAACATACCTCATTGAAAAGGAAAGTCGGCTTCGCCGGTATTTCTGTCGAGCACACAGGCAAAAGCATGGTCGGCAACATGCCGGGTATCAGGGGTGGAACCGGTACGGCAAGCGGGTCGGGCATAACGGCAGCGGGGATGAAAGGCGCACCCCGGCGGAATGGCAATCGGGCTGGGCGGTTCGCCGGCCAGCGGCTCGGCGGGCAACGGCAGATCGGGGTTGATTTCCGGAATGGCCGCCACCAGCGCCGCGGTATACGGATGGCGCGGCAAATGGAATACCGATTCCACCGGGCCTTCCTCGACAATACGTCCCAGGTACATTACGGCCACCCGATCGCACAGGCGGCGGACAATGGCCAGATCGTGGGCGATAAACAGTATCGCCAGCCCCATGCGCTCACGCAGATCCATCAGCAGATTGATAATCTGCCCCTGGATGGAGACATCCAGCGCGGCAACGCATTCATCCGCCACCATCAGCCGCGGCTCCAGCGCCAGAGCGCGGGCGATGCCGGCCCGCTGGCACTGCCCGCCGCTCAGGGCGCCCGGCCGCTTATCCGCCTGCGCCGGCTGCAGCCCCACCAGCGTCAGCAGTTCGGCCACCCGGGCGGTTATCGCCCCCGGCGGCACTTTGCGATGCACGCGCAGCACTTCGGCGATGGCGGCGCCGATGGTCTGGCGGGGATTGAGCGATGAAAACGGGTCCTGGAAAATCATCGCCGTCTGCCGGCGCAGGCGGGCGATATCGCTCGTCAGGCCGTGGGTTACGTCGCGGCCGTCGAAACGTACGCTGCCGCCGGTGCTTTTCTCCAATTGCAGGATGGCGCGGCCGAGCGTGCTTTTACCGCTGCCGGACTCGCCCACCAGTCCCAGGGTTTCACCGGGGTGGATACGCAGCGATACGCCGTTCACCGCCTGAACCCGCGGCCGGTTCCAGCGCAGCGGATTGCCGCCGGACAGGGGAAACGACACCCGCAGCTCATCGACTTCCAATAATGGATAGGCGTTGGTGATCATGATCCCTCCCGGTGGGTTAACGCATGCAGAGGATAAAAACAGGCCGCGCCGTGGGCCGGATCGCCGCGCGCGGCCAGCAGCGGCGGTTGCACGGACGGACATGCCTCGCCGGCGCGCGGACAGCGGGTATGGAACCGGCAGCCCGGCGCAAAGCCATCCGCCGACGGCGGCTGGCCGGCGATGGTCTTTAAACGGCCGCCGCCGCCTTCGCTCACGGGCTGGCAATCGATCAATCCCTGGGTATAGGGGTGCAGCGGCTGCGCCAATACCCGGCGTTTGGCGCCGACCTCGCACAATCGGCCGGCATACATCACCGCGATCCGATCGCAGGTTTGCGCCACCACGCCCAGATCGTGGGTGATCATAATGATGGCCAGGCCCAGCCGGTCGCGCAGATCCATTAATAAACGCAGGATTTGCACCTGTACCGTCACATCCAGCGCGGTGGTCGGCTCATCGGCAATCAGGATTTTGGGCTCGCAGGCCAGCGCCACGGCGATCATCGCCCGCTGGCGCATGCCGCCGGAGAACTCATGCGGGTAATGATCCACCCGCCGTTCGGGATCGGGGATGCCCACCCGGCGCAGCAGGCCGACGGCCGCCGCACGCGCCTCCCGCCGCCCGGCGCCGAAATGGGCGCGGCGGCTTTCGGCGATCTGCCCGCCGACGGTCATCACCGGGTTAAGATGGCTGGCGGGATTCTGGAAAATCATGCCCAATTGATGGCCGCGCACCCGGGTCATCTGGCGGGGATCGAGGGTCATGATATCGGTCTCGCCCAGCCACGCCTCGCCGCCGCCCATGGTTAATCCTTCCCCAGGCAGCAGCCGCATCAGCGCCCGGCAGGTGACGGTTTTGCCTGAACCGCTTTCGCCCACCAGGCCGAGCATTTCGCCCGCCGCCAGGGTAAAGGAAACATCCTCCACCAGGGCGGTGCCCTGGCGGTTGTTGACGGTCAGGTGATTGACCCGCAGTACCGGCGCGCTCATGGCCGTGCCCCCAGTTTATCGCCCAGGCCATCGGCCAGCAGGCTGAAGCCCATCGCCAGCAGCACGATGGCCAGTCCCGGAAAAGTCGTGATCCACCAGGCGGTGGTGATGAAGCTCTGCCCTTCGGCAATCATCACCCCCCACTCCGCCGTCGGCGGCTGTACGCCGAGGCCGAGATAGCTCACCGCCGCGCCGTTCAGCAACACCAGCACGCAGTCCGACATGGAAAACACGATGGAGCCGGTCAGGGCATTGGGCAATAAATGGGCGAACAGAATGCGTCCGTGGCTAAACCCCAGGCTGCGCGCCGCCAGCATAAAGTCGCTATGCTTGAGGATCAGGACCTGCGAACGCACCAGCCGGGCGTAGGAAACCCAGCCCACCAGCGCCATGGCGATATAAAAGCTGCCCAGCCCCGGTCCGATAATGGCGATAATCGACAGCATCAGCACCAGGAAGGGAAATGCCAGCACAATGTCGATGCAGCGCATGATAAAGGCGTCGACGGGACCGCCGAGATAACCGGACAACGCCCCGACGATGGTGCCGATGGTAAACGGAAACACCACGCCCAGCAGGCAGATCTGCAAATCGACGCGCGCCCCCCAGAGGATCCTGGAGAAAATATCGCGGCCGAAGTTATCGGTGCCGAACGGGTGCGGCAGGCCTGGCGCCAGCAGGCGCGCATCCGCATTCTGGTAAAGGGGATCGAAGGGCGCGAGCCAGGGGGCGAGCGCCGCCAGCACACACCACATCAGCAGGATACCCATGCCCGCGCGCAGCGCGGCGCGCCGGGGTAGCCAGCGCACGGAAAAATGGCGGACGGCCTGGACGGGCATCATAATGTGACCCTCGGGTCCAGGGCCACGGTCAGCAGATCGGCCAGCAGGTTGACCAGCACCGTCGCCAGGGCAAACACCATTACCACGCCCTGCACCACCATATAGTCGCGGCTGAATATCGCCTTGACCAACAGCTGGCCCATGCCGGGGATGGCAAAGACGCTTTCAATCACCACCGTGCTGCCGATAAGCCAGCCGATATTCACCGCCAGCAGGTTGACCGTAGGCACCAGCGAGTTAGGCATGACATGACGCCAGAAGATACGTCCCTCTTCCTGCCCGCGCGCCCTGGCGGCGGTGACGTAATCCGCCTTCAGCTCCGCCAGCAGGCTGGCGCGCAGGTTACGCGTCAGCACCGCCGACAGCGCCAGCGCCACCGTCAGGCAGGGCAGCACCAGGTGATGCAGCCTTGCGCTCCACGCGTCGCCATAACCGGAGACAGGAAACCAGCCCAGGGTGACGCTGAACAGCAGGATCAGCATAATGCCCAGCCAGAACGCCGGAAAACCCAGTCCGGCGGTGGAAAGCAGCCGGATAACCTGGTCGGCGGCGCTCCCCCGCCGGCGGGCGGCGACGGCGGCCAGCGGCACGGTGAGCAGCAGCGCCAGCAGCACGCTGCCCGCGACCAGGCACAGCGTGGGCTCAATGCGGGTCATAATCAGTTTCAGGGTATCGACGCGATAGACAATGGAGCGTCCCAGCTCGCCGTGCAGCAGGTTAGTGAGAAAATAGCCGTACTGTACCCATAGCGGCTGATCCAACGCATACTGGGCGCGAATACGCGCGATCGCCGCCGGGGTGCTGCGTACCCCCAGCAGAATGCGCGCCGGATCGCCCGGGATGGCGCGCACCAGCATAAAGGTGATGATGCTGATGCCCAGCAATACCGGCACCAGTTGCAGCGGACGGAACAGGACAAAGCGATAACGGTGCATTCTCCCTACCCCCTGCCGCGTTGATGGGGTATATCCGCCGCGGTATTTTCCAGGATCAGGCGTTTGATTGCACCCGGATGGTGCAATACCACCTCGATGCCCAGCCAGCCGCCCCAGGAATGACCGAGCAGATGCACCCGATCCAGTCCCATGGCCCGGCGTACGGTGTCCACTTCACGCACATAGCGCGCCATGGTCCATAATCCGGGCAGATCCGGCCGATCGGACCGGCCGGTGCCCAATTGATCAAACGCCACCACCCGGTAGCCGTGGTTGCTGAGGCAGGGTTGCGCTTCGCGCAGGTAGTCGCAGGGCAGCCCCGGGCCGCCGTTCAGGCACAGCGCTGTCTCGTCGCCCGCGCCGAACTCGTAGGCCGTCACCCGATAACCGTCGACCTCAATATCCACTTGCCGGTCAGGCCTGATCTCACTCCACATATCTCCCCCGGTGCTTGCCGGCGGCCCGCGCCACGCCGCCATGATGATGTCTTTACGCTACGCATAAGCCGCGGCGCTGAACAGTTAGTAAAAATGCTAGGTTTCGCCTCCGGTCCCCGGGCGGCGTGGCATCCAAATTGCATGCCATCCGGTGGCCGACAACAAGCGTCGCGAGCGCCGGAAGCGATACGGGAATGGCTTTGCAGGATCCATGCCCTGGCGCCATGGAGACTGGAAGAGATAAGGGGGGCCGATGAGCATTGTGGTAACCGATGCATTGCCGACGCCGCAGGCCGGCTGCAGTCTTGACGACGCCTTTTTATACCTGTACCGGCAAAGCGCCCGGCTGGGCATGGAGGCGCTGATTTATGATTACACGCCGGTGCCGCGCTCGCTGGAAGGCGAACTCATTACGCCGTCGGTGCTGCGCATGAGCAATGTGCCGGAGGATATGCGGCAGCTATGGACCGAAAGCGGCTACTACCAGGTGGATCCAGTGCAGTTGTACGCCCTGAAAAGCTGCGCGCCTTTCGTTTGGTCTTATCAGCGCCCGGATACGACCTTGCTGCGCGATATCATCGGTGAGCGACATCAGCCTGTAACGCACTATATGCGCGACAACAATATGCCCTGCGGCGCCACGGTGCCCCTGCACCTGCCGCAGGGGGGATTCGCCACCCTGACCGGCATCGTCAGCGGCGGCGGCCGGGAGCGCGATCTGACCCAGACTCTGGCGGAGCTGGGCCTGCTGGCCCATACCTTTCAGGAGCGTGTTTATCCGCTATTCGACCGCCAGATGCTGACCTGCCAGTATGTGCGCCTGAGCAAACGCGAAAGGGAGTGCCTGAGCTGGTCGGCCGAGGGGCTGACCGCCAAGGAGATCGCCCGCAAGCTGTCGCGCTCGATTGCCACCGTGACGCTGCATTTGAACTCCGCGGCACGCAAGCTGGGGGCCAGCAACCGGGTCCAGGCCGTGGTGCGGGCGATGCATTACCGCCTGCTCGACAGCTGAGCCGGCGCAATACCTAGCATTTTCTCTAGCTATCCGCCGCCGGGCGCGCTGTTTTACCCTAGGTTATCCTTAACCGACAGGTAAACCGTCATGTACAGCATTACCGAAGGCTACGCGCCGTTTCAGCAATACCAAACCTGGTACCGCATCTGCGGCGATCTCCATAATGGCAAGACACCCCTGGTGGTGGTCCACGGCGGCCCGGGCTGCACCCATGATTATGTCGACGCGTTCCGCGATATCGCCGCCAGCGGCCGGGCGGTCATCCATTACGATCAGCTCGGCAATGGCCGTTCCACCCATTTACCGGACCAGGGAGCCGACTTCTGGCGGGTATCGCTGTTCCTGGCGGAGCTGGATAACCTGCTGGCGCATCTGGGCATCGGCAGCAACTATGCCTTGCTCGGCCAGTCGTGGGGCGGGATGCTGACGGCGGAGCACGCCGTGCTGCGCCCGGAAGGTCTCAAGGCAATCGTCATCGCCAATTCGCCGGCGTCGATGGCGCTATGGCTACAGGCGGCGGCCAGGCTGCGCGCCCAGTTACCGGCCCCGGTACAGCGCTGTCTGGTGGAGCACGAAACCGCGGGCACCCTGGACAGCGAGGCGTATCGCCAGGCCACCCGGGTATTTTACCAGCGGCACGTCTGCCGGCTTACGCCCTGGCCGGAAGAAGTCACGCGCACCTTCGCCGCCATGGACGCCGACCCGACGGTGTACCATGCCATGAACGGTCCGACGGAATTCCACGTTATCGGCACCATGAAAAACTGGGACATTATTGACCGGTTGGCGCGGATACAGGTGCCGGCGCTGCTGATATCGGGCCGCTACGACGAGGCGGCGCCGGAGGTGGTGCAGCCCTTCAAGGATCATATCGCCGGCGCCGAATGGGTGATATTCGAGCAATCAAGCCATATGCCGCACGTAGAGGAGCGCGCGGCCTGCATGCAGGTAGTGGGGAACTTCCTGGACCGTCAGTTGGAAACCCGGGAGAGCGTCGCCGGCCGTTAACCGCCGCGGCGACGTTGCCGGCGGCGATGTGTTGGCGCGGCCCGGCAACCGCGGCCGTGCGGTCATCAGGCCAGCCCGGCCAGTTTTTTTACCTGGCCGACGAACGCATCGCGCTTCACTTCCTCGAATAGCCGGGCGCGCAGCCGCGGCGCCGGGCTGGCATTCACGTTCTCGAACAGCGCCACCCGTCCGGCCAGCGCCCCGGTGGTCATATCCCAGATAAAATTCATCAAGCGTTCTTTTTCCATGGCGCTGGCGCCGTGGCCGGCCAATAACTCCCGCAGCGCGTGACCGATATCGGGATTGTCGAAGGCCGCCTTGCCAAAACGCATCACCAGCCCCTGCCCGCACATCTCCTGCAGGATATGGACAATGTGCGGATAGTGCCGGATGGAATACAGGCGGCCGGCGGTCAGCATGCCGGCATCGGGCGCCATTACGCCGCCCTCGGTAAGACGCGCCTGCGCTTCGGCGGCATAGATAAAGGCGCGCAGGGTTTGGGCATATTCAATCAGCTCCCCCAGCATGGCCTGCACGGCGGGAATGCGGCCGGTGCCCAGCACATCCAGCACCAGCTGCCCGGCGCCGACAAACAGCTCGGCCTTTACCGCCAGCCGTGTCAGCACATGCCAGTGGGCAAAAACGCATACCGGGCCGTAATACCGCATCGCGTCGGGATCGCCAAGATTAAAAATACGCTCGGCGGGCACAAAAACGTTATCGAAAATAATAAACTGGTCGGCTTCTTCCCCCAGCCCGGCGAGGGGGTGGTCAAACGGATCGGCGCCGGGATGGGAGACCATTTCCCGCGAAATCAATTTGATGCCCTCGGCGTTAACCGGGATCGCCCCCCAGATGCAGGCTTCCGGCGGCGTTTCCTGGCGACTCCCCAGGTTGGTGAAAAAAATCTCGTTGGCCTGGGCGGCGACGGAGCCGACGGTTTTGGCCCCGGAGACGCGAATCCCGCCCCGCTCGATACTTTTTACCCGCAGCAGCGACCCCCAGCCCGCCTTGGGCGACGATCGGTCGGCCTGCGGACCCGCCAGGCTTTCCGCGGCGGTCAGGTTATTATCGCGGCCATAGGCCAGGTAGCGTTCGATATTTTCGGCAAAATCGGGACGGCAGCCGTCCAGGGCGGACCGCTTGGCTTTAAAGACAGGCAGCAGGGCATAGAGTCCCACGACGATGGCGGGCGCCAGATCGGGCGGGCGGCCGAAGGTGCCGCCGGTCTTGAGCGAGGTGTATTCAATCATTTTGCGCCGCTCGCGCAGATCATCGCAGGTCCGGGGAATTTGCCAGGCGCGGCTGACCACCGTCCCGCTGGCGGGATCGACGCAGGTGGTGGCGTCGGCATGCTCCGCGCTGAACTGGTCGTCGAACATCGACGCCAGCACATTGACCCCCGCCGCCAGCGCGGGGTCGTCCATCACGCCGCCAAGCCTGTTGCCGTTAACCCACAGCCGCCGTCCATCCTCCAGGGATGCCTTGAACTCGGCGCCGGTCTTAAGCCGGTGCGGCTTACCCTTTGCCAACACGGATGTCATAGTGATTCCCCTTCCCTTGGGTCAAAAACGCAACGCCCCGGCTTTACGCGCGCCGGGCGCTATTTTTACCTATCCCGGCCCGGTCTTTATGGCCTGCCGCTATCCACCGTACCCGGCCGGTTAAGCTAAGCACGGGCTAAAGCAATATTCAAACGTTATGTCTTGCCGGGATAAGAAGGGTTTAAGAAACCGCCCGGGCTACAAACCGCTGGGCGCGACGCGGCACTGGATGGGATCCGCGCCGCCGGCGCAGTCGAGCGTAAGGGAGCGCGGGCTTTCGCCCCGGTGCGTCGACAAGGCCACCTCGTAGCGGGTTTGCCAGGATCGCCCCTGCTCGCCGCACCAGAAGCGTTGAACGGGCAACCGATCCTGATGGTCATTGAGGATAATCACCTCGCCGCTGGCGATATTCTTCCACAGCCCGGTGGATAGCGTCGCGCCGGGGGCAACGGCGCCCAACGGGACCGAATACCAGTGGGCGGTGGTCGCTTCGCAATCCAGGGGACGATGGCCGGTGTTATTCACCACCACCAGAAAAGGGGTTAATCCCCGCGTACCGCGTTGATAATTTGTTGATTCCCCGGCGTAGATTGCGGTGGTGAAAAAAAACAAACAGGGCAATACTAGCCCCTTTAGTGTCATAAAATGCTCCAGTAAACAGGTCCTATCCGTTAGGAATGCATCAGAAAAGATTTTATTAGCCGTATTGTCAACAATAAAATGTATCGAGGACAGAAGATGATGGGTAAAGGTTGGTTAAAATACGCGGCTGCGATGTCGGTGCTGTCGGTGCTCTGTTCAGCGGCCTATGCCGCTGATATTAAAACTATCGCCATAGTCACCCCCGAACCCGGCACTGATTTCGGCTGGAACCAACAGGGCATCAGCGCCGCCAGGGCGGCCGGTGCCAAAGAAGGCGTCAAGGTCATGGTGGCGGAGAACCTCGGCTACGGCGATATCCGCCCCACGCTGCGCGACCTGACGGAAGATGGGGCGCAGCTTATCATCGCCCACGCCAGCGGTTATAACCAGTCAGGGCCGGAAATCGGCGCGCAGGCCAATGTGCCGGTGGCCATCACCGACAGCCCGTCGTCGTTAAAAGCCGGCAAAGTGGCCGATTATACGGTAAGCGGCCAGGAGGGGGCCTACCTGGCCGGCGCGCTGGCGGCGAAAATGACGCGCAGCGGCACCATCGGCATCGTGGTTTCCGGCGAGCCGCCGGCCTGGAACGCGCAGTCCTCGGCTTTTATCCGCGGCGCCAGGGCGGCCAGGAGCGATATTAAAATCCGTTACGCGGTGATCGGCCCGGCGGCGTACAGCGATGCCGCGGGCGGTAAACGCGTGGCGGCCTCCGTTATCGCCGCCGGCGCGGATATTATCTTCGGCCAGGGCAACGGCTCGAGCTTCGGCATGCTGCAGGCGGTGGAAACCACCCCGGCGCCGGACGGCGGCAAAGTCTATTTTATCGACGTCATCGGCGACAAATCCCCCATTGATAAAGGCAACCTGCTCAGTTCCGTCCTGTGGAACCTGACGCCGGTCTACACCGCCATGATCGAGGATCTCAAGCAGGATAAATTCGGCTCCCACAACTACAAGACTTCGCTGGCGGACGGCTCGATCAGTCTGCTGAAAACCGCCCATATCCCGGACGATATCTGGCAGAGCGTCAACGCGGTGCGCGACGACATCATCAGCGGTAAAATCACCGTGCCGGCGGATTACGACGCTAAATCGCTGCACGACCTGCTGGCCGCCGGCGGTAAATAGTCCGGCGGCAAACGCCCCGGCCGGGGCGCGCCCGTCGCGCTCCGCTTAACGTTATCGAGATCATGATGAGCCAGAATCTGCCTTCATCGGCCTGCCCGGTCGTGACCGTCTGCCAGGTCACCAAGCGGTATCCCGGCATTATCGCCAATGACCAGGTTGACCTGGCGCTGTGGCCCGGCGAGGTTCATGTGCTGCTGGGGGAAAACGGCGCCGGGAAATCCACCCTGGTCGCCATGCTTTCCGGGCTGCAGCAACCTGACGAGGGGCATATCGCGGTGGGGGGCCGGGTCGAATCGCTGTCCTCCCCCCGTCGCGCCCGCGCGCTGGGCATCGGCACCGTGTTCCAGCATGCCATGATGGTGCCGGCATTAAGCGTGGTGGATAATATCGCCCTCGGCGATCCCTGGTGGCGGCGTCCCGCGCGCCGCCATTATGCGGATCGGGTTAATGCCATCGCCCGGGATATCGGCGTCAGGGTCAACCCGTTCGCCCTGGCGGGATCGCTCTCACTCGGTGAGCTGCAGCAGGCGGAAATCGTTCGTACCCTGCTGCGCGGCAGCCGTGTGCTGATCCTTGACGAAGCCACCGCCATGCTGACGCCCGACAACGCGCACGAACTGGGGCGGTTGATGCGCCGGCTGGTGGCGCAGGGCCTGGCGGTGGTCTTCATCACCCATAAGCTTAACGAGGCGCTGGCATGGGGCGATCGCATCTCGGTGCTGCGCCGCGGCCGTAAAGCCGGCGAGATAGGGCCTGAACGGCTCAAATCCCTTACCGCCCCGCAGACGACCCAGGAAGTGGTCGAAATGATGTTCGGCATTCCCGGCCAGGCCGCCGCGACGCCCGCGGCAGCCGCGGCGCCGGCGCCGAAAACAGCCGGTAAGCCGGTGCTTGAGGCGCAGGGGTTGGCGGTAGAGGATCCGCTGGTGCCGGTCGCCGGCATCGATTTGATGGTTCGCGCCGGTGAAATCGTCGGCATCGCCGGCATCGACGGCAACGGGCAAAAACAGCTGGCCGAGGCGCTGGCTGGCCAGCGCCCGGTGGCCGGCGGGCAAATCTGCCTGGACGGCGAGCGGATAGACCATGAAAACATCGGCCAGCGGCGCCGGCGCGGTCTGCGCTACGTCACCGACGACAGGCTGGG
The DNA here is from genome assembly GCF_047324145.1 of Sodalis sp. RH24. Classification (NCBI taxonomy): domain Bacteria; kingdom Pseudomonadati; phylum Pseudomonadota; class Gammaproteobacteria; order Enterobacterales; family Bruguierivoracaceae; genus Sodalis; species Sodalis sp. RH24. The sequence continues at coordinate 5,156,534 of NZ_CP178729.1, read as the reverse complement.
CGAAGGTACCGTCGCCACCTTTCCGGTCTCGATTAACCTGCTGCTCAAGCAGATAGGCGACACGCCCTTCTGGCGGCGGGGCATCGTGCAGCCGGCGGCTATTGCACGGCACGCGCTCAGGCAAATCCTGGAATACGATATCCGTACCCCGGCGGTCGATACGCCGGTTGGCAAGCTATCCGGCGGCAATATCCAAAAGACGCTGCTGGCGCGCGAACTTAGCGGCCAGGCCCGGGTGGTCATCTTCGCCAAGCCGACCCATGGGCTCGACCTGCAAAACACGCAATCGATCCGCGGGAGGATACGCCGCGCGGCCGGTGCGGGCATGGCGGTATTGCTGATATCAACGGATTTGGAGGAACTGCTGGAACTGGCGGACCGGATCGCAGTGATGGCGCAGGGCGGAATAATCGGCATGGTGGAGAATAATCCGGCGGCCCGGGGCCGCATCGGCGAGCTGATGAGCGGAGCCATGACATGAGCGGTCGCTCCGGTCCTGCCTGGGGGCGACGGCTGTCGCCGGCCCGGCTTAAATCCGCCCTGGCACGCGCCGGGCTGTCCGTGGGGCCGGTGGTTATCGCCCTGGTGATCACCGGCGCCCTGTTGCGGATCATGGGGGTCAATCCCCTGGATTATTACGGTTTTATTCTGCAAAAGGGGCTGATGACGCCCTCGGGCCTGCAGGCGACGCTGACCCGCATGGGGCCGCTGTTGCTTATTGCCGCCAGTTTGATGGTGGCGTTTCGCGCCGGTCTGTGGAACCTGGGCGGCGACGGCCAGTTTTTACTGGGCGCGGTTATCGCCTCGGCGGTGGCGGCCCCGCTGAATCAGCTCGGGGCGCCGTCGTGGCTGACGCTACTGGCGGCAATGGTGGCCGGTACGTTGATGGGCGGCGCATGGGCGATTCTGCCGGCCATCTTAAAGGCCTGGCAGCATATTAACGAAATCATTACCACGATGATGATGTCCTTTTTAGGCATTTCGCTGGCCAATGTACTGGTCAAGCTGGTGTTCGCCGATCCCGCCACCACCGTGCCGGAAACCCGTACCCTTCCTTATGCGCAGCGGCTGCCGCCGCTGTTCGGCACCCATACCTCAAGCGGGTTGCTGATTGGCCTGTTTGCCGTGATCGCGGTGCATTGGCTCATGAACCGCACCGCCTTCGGGCTGCGGTTGCGCACCGTCGGCGCCAATCCGCGCGCGGCGCTCCATGCCGGCCTGCCGGTCGGGGCGCTGACCATCGCGGTACTCGCCCTGTCCGCCGCGCTGGCGGGCCTGGCCGGCGCGGTGGAGGTTATCGGCATCGAAGGCAACGTGCGCGCCGACTGGAACCCGGCCTATAGCCTGCTGGTGGTGCCGCTGGTGTTTCTGGCCCGCTTCAACGGGTTCGCCACCATCGCCTTTGTCTTTATTTTTTCGGTGCTGTCCATCGGCAGCGAAAGCGCGGCCCGGCGGATGGGCGTTCCCAACCATTTTACCCTGGTCACGGTAGCCGTGCTGCTTATCGTGTTCGGCCTGACGGAAATGGTCGCGCAGCGGCGACGCGGCCGTGCCGGCGGGCAATGAGGCAAATCATATGGATTTACTGACGCAAGGTTTTCTCTCGTCCCTGCTGCTGGGGGCGATTATCGCCGGAGTACCGTTGTTGTTGACCGGCCTGGGCGAACAGTTATCGGAAAAGGCCGGGGTCTTGAATATCGGACTGGAGGGCATGATGCTCACCGGCGCCTACCTGGGTTTTTATACCGCCTGGCAGACCCAGTCCATGGGCATGGGGCTATTGGGCGGCGCTGCCGGCGGCATACTCATCGCCCTGCTGATGGCCGTGCTGTGCGTGTGGCTGCGCCTTAATCAGATCGTCATCGGTATCGCGCTGACGCTCGGCGCCCAAGGCGCCACCGCGCTGTTGCACTACCTGCAATTCAGCCGCACCTACCCCCGCCTGGGCGGTATCGACAGCGTGGCGCTGCCGCTGCTGTCCGGCATACCCTTTATCGGGCGCATCCTGTTCAACCAGCCGCTGATTGTCTATCTGGCGGTGGGCTGCGTGGCGCTGTTTGCCGTGGTCTATCGCCATACCAACCTCGGCCTGTATCTGCAGGCCGCCGGCGACAAGCCCGCCGCCCTCGACGCCGCCGGGGTAAGCGTTTTGTGGACACGCACGCTGGCGGTACTGGTGACGGGCGCGCTGGCGGGGCTTGGCGGCGCCTTTATGTCGCAGGTCGGCGCCGGTATTTTTGTGCCCTTCATGACCCAGGGCAACGGATTTATCGGCATCGTACTGGCGATGCTGGCGCGCGGCAGGCCGCTGTGGGTACTGGGGGGAGCATTGCTGTTCGGCGCCTGCCTGTCGTTGACCACCGCCCTGCAAGTGCTGGGGGTGGATATGCCCACCGATGTGATCCAGATGCTGCCGTTTATGGCGGTGATGGTGGTGCTGGTCGCATTCGGCCGGCGCGCCAGCTTGCCCGACGCCCTGGGAACGGCCTATATCCGGGGTGAACGCTAAGGGCGTTAAATCTACTTATAAAGATATGAAAGCCGTACAACTAAATGGGACTATCGATAAATTGTTAGAGCACTAAATAGATGATCCTAATACCGCTACATTTTTGCTTGGCCGTGCTTCCCTGCGGGAAATGGGCTTACTGTTTTCATTTATTGCTCCCGCCGGCGTAACTGACTTTGCCCGTCCCGCTGTGCAATGCACCGGCCAGATAATATTTTTCGTTCTGTCCGGGCGTGACAATGCGTTTTTGCTGACCGCGTAGCTGCCAGTCGGCACCGATTTTTGGGTTAAGATGGATCCCCACCTCGTCCTCGTAAAACACTGGATTTTCATGACTGCACGGGGCAAGCTCTTCAGCAACAGCGGCCACTTTATCTTCTTTATGTGGGTCACGAATGCTCAGCGTTGGCGCTGCCCTTCGCCACACCAGCCCGGCAGCGGGAAGCCAATGTCTCACCGTTGAAGCATGTAAACGACAACCTGTTATCTCATTGATTTTGATTGCCAATAACTTTGTGCTCCAGCGTGAGCGCTGATAGCCAAAATCTCCCGGCGAGTGTTTAACAAGCTAACTCAATAGTGCGCAGATATACTCAAACGGCCAGCGTCGCCCATGTCCCGGGGCTATGGTTTTAGACCTTCCGGGCCATAAAGCGTGAACCAATTAATCCAACGCGTCAGCGACGACAGGATAAATATTATGGCTATGTATATTTTGAATTAAATATTTTCTAATATCACCTCCATCATTCTCGGACAAGTCATCGGTGGATATGTTCATTGGTGAAAATTAATGTGACAAACACTCAATATCACATAAGCTTGCTATTAATTTCTGGAGAACACGCCTAATTGAATGATTGCACTAATCGTACCTTAAAGAAATTTGAAACATGCATCATTAATATGAACCTGTTTATAGGGTGAAAGAGAAAGGTGAGGTAGTAGGCAGAAGGGCATTAAAGGATCATTAAAATGTATTTCGTCATAATCCAACACATAATGTTCAACAGATGTGATAAGGAGAAGATGTGTGCAATTATTATTCAATCAACGCGGGAAAATAATTTATTACTAGTTAATGCTTGTTGCATTGGCTAATATTAACTTATGGTGCTGAAAAATTGGAGCACCCTCTAATTTATCTGGCCTAAGGTAAATAATATTAAGTTGTGTAAAAAATTTTAAGACGATCACAGGAGAACCCATGCAAACTACGTTAACATTCAACTCACCGAGCTCAATAAACACTAAGCCCTCATATGGATGTCGTAGGTTTTACGATGACGCTTCCTTCTTGCCAAATCCCCTACAAGGTTTAAAAAAAGCGGGAAATTTTGCTGTTAATACAAAGCTGATTTTTGACGAAAAAGCAGTGGGAAATCTAAAATTTTGCGAATTATTTACGAATAAAGTATTATTAAACACTCTTACAACTCCCTTTAAATATAATCAATCAAACCATGTAGTGTCTCCTAAAAATAATAGAACTAATGATTACATATCATTTATAATGAACAAGAAATTCATTAGCCTTGACAATTTATCTGAGTCTTTAATCGATGTAATTAATTCTCGCTATGCTGAGACATTAACTACGGAAGGTGAATGTGTTGAATTTAACCACTGCCGCGCCTTTTTCGATGTTAAGTATGATAAGATTCGTTTTGCATTCAAAAATGGTGCAGTTGTGAATCTCTCAGTTAATGCTGAAGGTAAGGTTTATGGGTTTTACGATTACTCACATGACTTAATTAAGATTATTGCGGCTGGGATTATAAGAACTGGATTCGCGGAGAAATTGGTCGTTGTCTTAGAGAAAATTGAAGTTGATAAGACAGCAGCTTTAGCAAATGTAGTGACGTCTGATGATAAATTAAAACTCCTTAACGGCATATTAAAAAAAACTCGGTATTTTTTCAAGGGTAGCCGTTTCAAGTCGAGTAATAAGATAAAGACCAACGATGATATAAAAGTTCGCTGGGATGAACACATCGAAACGATAAGACTCTTAGGATTATGCCGTGAATATCCTAATACTGGATTTCTTGAAGAATATATCAAATTTTCAGTCGACCATCAAGTTGGGAATTGCGGCGAAATGGCAAGAATAACTTATGCCTTTTGTGAAAGTTATCATTTATGTCCAGAGTTTATTAGTTTTGAAAAAAATAAATATTCTAATCACGTAGCATGTGGTGTTAAAATAAACAATGAATATTACATACTCGATCCTTGGGCTAATATAATATGTAAAGAAATAAATTTTATATCAGCTCTGAAGAATAAAATTGCCGCCTGGAACAAAAGTGGTAAATTTATTTTAAACGGGGAAGCTGGAACTATTCACATGAGTCAAAATAGTATAACGCCTGTTGACCTATTGATGACACCAGAAGATATTTCTAAATTCAAGTTAGTACGCAAAATGAAATTAAACCTGGGGCGTCAAGTTGTTGGCTCCGCCTTCATAAATTATCTAGAAGATAAATTGAAAAATAAAGGGTTTGATAAAAAAGCAGCGGGTTAAAAATTTCTTAATTGTAAAGCATTATTCAACGCATTGATTATAAAGCTTAATGCGTAGTTTTACGTAACCCTACATCCATTAGCAATAATGAGGAATTTTGAAGCCGCTCGACGGTAAGAAGTGCCTAAGATGTACTGAACCCCAAAATTTGACACTGCCGCTGTTTTCAACATGAGCCGGGTATTCTACCTGGTTCATTCACCTAAATAGGTGATCCTCATACCACGACACTTTTGCTTGACCGTGCCTCCCTTCGGAAAATGGGCTTCCCGTTTTCATAACCGGTGGAGTATGTCGGCGCGAGGTCGGCGTAAATGAGAACTGCTGGATGATATAAAAAGACCGGAACCAGACCGTTTATTGCCGCGGCGCCTCAATCGCCTTTGGAATCAGTAAATTTCACTAAAAATACTTTGATTGAAATGTATCAGAATCAGCTATGCTGAGCTTTAGTGCGAAAATACACCTTAAAAATAGCCTTGGCGCAGCTCAGGTGTCAACAATACACAAATGTTATAAATATAGTCCCCAAATAATTACTCTAACTTAAGGCATATTTTGTATTCTCGACGATATTAGTTCATTTTTTTTGCTTAAGCGGCTTGATAAGCCCCTCAAGCCCCTCGATTTTAATGGCGAGCGTAATCGACATCAGTTCCCCCAGCCGGCCCTGGGGGAATTCACCTTTACGGGCAAACCACAGCAGATAAGGCTCGGGCAGATCGATAAGCGCCCGCCCCTGATATTTGCCGAACGGCATTTCGGTATTGGCGATGGCCACCAGATCTTCTTTCTCCATGATTGACTCCTCTTGGGCCGGGATCGGTGTCACTCGCCCAGCAGGCGCATCATTTCCGCCTCATCTATTACCGGAATATTGAGCTGCTGCGCCTTGGTCAGCTTGGAACCGGCCGCCTCGCCCGCAATCACCAGATTGGTCTTGGCCGACACGCTGCCGCTGACCTTGGCGCCAAGGGCCACCAGGCGGTCCTTGGCCTCGTCGCGGGAAAGCCCGGTTAACGAGCCGGTCAGCACGATGGTCTTGCCGGCGAACGGGTTATTGTCTTCGGCGGGCGCCGCCACCGGCTCCGGCCAGTGGATGCCGATGGCGGGGCTGACCAGCTCGGCGATAACATCCAGGTTGTGCTGCTCGTCAAAAAAGTTGCGCACATGGGCGGCCACCACTTTACCAATATCCTGCACGCTCACCAGCGCGTCAATATCGGCGGCGTACAGCGCATCCAGGGTTTTGAATTCCGCCGCCAGGTTGGCGGCGGTGGCCTCCCCCACTTCGCGAATGCCCAGGGCATACAGAAAACGGGCAAACGTGGTTTGTTTGGCGGTCTCCAGGGCCGTCAGCAGATTTTGCGCCGACTTCGGCCCCATGCGATCAAGACGGGCCAGGATGTCCTTATTCAGGCGGAACAGATCGGCGGGCGTCTTGACCAGCTCGCGCTCGACCAGCTGATCGATGATTTTATCGCCCATGCCGTCCACATCCAGCGCCCGGCGCGACACAAAATGCTTCAGCGCCTCTTTGCGCTGGGCGCCGCAGACCAGGCCGGCGGTACAGCGCACCACGGCTTCGCCTTCCACCCGCTCGACGTCGGAGCCGCACACCGGGCAATGGGTGGGAAAGGCGATCGGCCGGGCATCGCCGGGGCGTCGCTCCAGCACCACGCCCACCACCTGGGGGATCACGTCGCCGGCGCGGCGGATAATCACCGTATCGCCGATTTTCAACCCCAGTCGCTCGATTTCATCGGCATTGTGCAAGGTGGCGTTGCTGACCATGGCGCCCGACACCAGCACCGGCTCCAGACGGGCCACCGGCGTTACCGCCCCGGTACGGCCCACCTGGAACTCGACGTCCCGCACCCGCGTCATCTGCTCCTGCGCCGGAAATTTATAGGCGATGGCCCAGCGCGGCGCGCGGGCGACAAAACCCAGCCGCTGCTGCAGCGCCAGGGAATCGACCTTGATCACCACGCCGTCGATATCAAAGCCCAGGCTGGCGCGCTGTTCCTGGACATGGCGATAGAATTCCAGCACCTGTTCGGCGCCGGTACACAACCTAATACGGTTGCTGACCGGCACGCCCCAGGATTTAAACAGCTGCAAGCGTTGCCAATGGCTGGCGGGCAGCTCGCCGCCTTCCAGCAGGCCGACGCCGTAAGCGAAAAAGGTCAGCGGCCGTTTGGCGGTGATGGCCGGATCCAATTGACGCAGCGAGCCGGCGGCGGCGTTGCGCGGATTGGCGAACACTTTGCCGCCCTCGCGTTTGGCGTCGTCGTTCAGCCGCTGGAAACCGGCCTCGGACATAAACACTTCGCCGCGGATTTCCAGCCGTTGGGGATGGGGTCCGTCGCCGTCCTGTAGCCGCAGGGGGATGGTGCGGATGGTGCGCACGTTGGCGGTGATGTCTTCGCCGGTGGTGCCGTCGCCGCGGGTGGCGGCGCGTGCCAGCCGGCCGTCTTCATACAGCAGGCTGACCGCCAGGCCGTCGAGCTTCAGCTCGCAGCAGAACACCAGGTCGTCGTCGCTTCTCAGGCGATCGCGCACCCGCTTGTCAAACGCCAGAAAACCGTCTTCGTCAAACACGTTATCCAGCGACAGCATCGGCACTTCATGGCGAATCTGGTGAAAGACGGTCAGCGGCGCGCCGCCGACGCGCTGGGTGGGGGAATCCGCGGTAAGCAGTTCAGGATGCTGCGCTTCCAGCTCGCGCAGCTGCGCCATCAGCCGATCGTATTCGGCATCCGGCACCTGCGGCTCATCCATCACATGATAAAAATATTCATAACGGCGCAGCAGGGCGCGCAGGGCGTCTATTTGTTGATTGATTGGTTCCATTGCTCACCATCAGCGAAAAACCCCCCGCAAGCGGGGGGCGTGAAAATCAGGCGCAACAGCCGTTGGCGTCAGGCGCTGGCGTTAACATCAAGCACGTCGCGAATGCGCGCCTTGTAGATATCCAGCTTCTGGGGCGTTAACATCCGGCGTTCATCATCCAGCACCACGCCGCCGCAATCGTCCGCGATACGCTGCGCCGATTGCAGCATCAGTTTGAAATTCTGATGCGCGTCGCCATAGGAGGGTACCATCATGAACATAGAGACGCCCGGGGTGGTGAAGGCCGCCATTTCCTCGGGATCAAAGGATCCGGGTTTGACCATGTTCGCCAGGCTGAACAGCACCGGGCCGCTGCCCGCGGGATTCAGGTGACGATGGAAGATATTCATTTCGCCAAACTGGAAGCCGGCCTGCAGCACGCTTTGCAGCAGTTCCTCGCCACCGATGACGGTGCCGTTGTGGGCCGCGACGTGCAGGACCAGCACGGTCTCCCGGCGCTTGGCCGGCTGGGCCGGCTGAGGGTCGGCGTCCCTTGGCGCGTCGCCGCGCGTTTCCTCACGGGGACGGGACGGCGCGGGAGCCGGAGGCGGCTCGTCCGGCAACACGGCCTGCTGGCGTTTTTTGAAAAATGAGGTCTTCATCCGCGGCGCCGGAGCGGGCGGCGCGAGCTCGTCTTCCGCTTCTTCCGCCTCGCTGTCGGCGTCGACATCATCGAGCAGGGGATCGAAGTTATTGCGCGCATGGGTTGCGGACTTATTGCCGAAACCCGGTTCCTGCTGCGAACGCGGTCCACGCGCATGTCCTCCCGGGACGCGAATCTCGGGTTCCTGCGTGTCATAGCGCCCAAACGCGGGCTCGTCGTCGGCACGGACCTTGGTTACCCTGACTTCGCCCACACCTTCATCACGCTCTTCCAGCGGAGGCTCGTCCTGATCCTGTCGGTCTTGTTTCAGTCGTTTAACCGGGCGATCGCGGAAAACCGATGAGCGTTCTTTACGGCTGGTCCACAGGCCGTGCAAGAGCAACGCTATGATAGCGATCGCACCAACAACGATTAATATCAGACGCAAATCCTGCATCATTGCCATCTCAGTTGTTCTAATTCATTGCCACGGCGGCAAACATTTACTCTGTTAACTCTATTTGCCTGCGTAGACAAGTGCAAGTCCGCGCGGTACTTTCTGACAATAAAGATAGCATCAGCACAGTTTTTTGCTGTTTTTTCAACCAAAAGTGCTAAAACGACAAAATACTGGCGTAGCCGATGCGTCCGTTTTCCTTTTTCTCCGTATAAAAAATGGTCGAAAAAAATGTTTAACGATACAAAATCCCGCAGCGGTTGCCATTATTTTGTCCGCGGCTGGCATTTAATCATGCTGCCGGGCATCAAACGCTACGTTGTACTGCCGCTTATCATGAATATCGTGCTGCTCGGCGGCGCGTTCTGGTGGCTGTACACACGTCTGAATATCTGGATCCCCAGGCTGATGGAACATATCCCCGCCTGGATGCAATGGCTGGGCTATTTGTTATGGCCGCTGTGCGTCCTGGCGGTGCTGCTGATATTCAGCTATTTTTTCAGCACCGTCGCCAACTGGATTGCCGCGCCGTTCTGCGGTTTGCTCGCCGAACAGCTGGAAGCGCGTCTCACCGGTCATACCCTGCCCGACAGCGGGGTCATGGCCATGGTCCGGGATACGCCGCGCATCCTGCACCGCGAATGGCTTAAACTGGCGTACTACTTGCCGCGGGCGCTGGCGCTGCTGCTGTTGCACCTGATACCGGCCTTCGGCCAGACCGTGGCGCCGGTGCTGTGGTTTTTGTTCGGCGCCTGGATGATGGCCATCCAGTACAGCGATTATCCCTTCGATAATCACAAAGTGCCTTTTATCGCCATGCGCCGCGCATTGGCGCGACACAAAGCCCAGAACCTGCAGTTCGGTGCCCTGGTCTATATTTGTACCGTAATCCCCTTGCTTAATCTGGTGATTATGCCGGTGGCGGTATGCGGCGCCACGGCGATGTGGGTCGACAGGTATCGTACCGATTTCGCGGCGCCGGTGCCTATGGGGTAATGGCCCGCCCCCCGGCGGTACGTTCTTAAAACTTATGTCTTAATAACATATCGATATACTATTCTTTTACTTCCGTCGGCCATGCGAAAGGGTATGCTTTGGTAATCATTCCCCTAATTTGCACTTACAGTAAAGGACCGGCCATGAGCAATATTTACGAAGACAATTCCTACACCATCGGCCATACGCCCCTTGTCCGCTTAAACCGCATCGGCAATGGTCGTATTCTGGCGAAAGTGGAATCCCGTAATCCGAGCTTCAGCGTGAAATGCCGCATCGGCGCCAATATGATTTGGGACGCGGAAAAACGCGGCGTGCTCAAACCCGGCGTTGAACTGGTGGAACCCACCAGCGGCAACACCGGCATCGCCCTGGCCTATGTCGCGGCGGCGCGGGGCTATAAGCTGACCCTGACCATGCCGGAAACCATGAGCACCGAACGCCGTAAGCTGCTCAAGGCGTTGGGCGCCAGCCTGGTGCTCACCGAAGGGCCGAAAGGCATGAAGGGCGCCATCGCCAAGGCGGAAGAGATCGTGGCCACCGATCCCAAGCGTTACCTGATGCTGCAACAGTTCAGCAATCCGGCCAACCCGGCCATCCATGAACAGACCACCGGCCCGGAAATCTGGGAAGATACCGATGGCGATGTCGACGTCTTCATCGCCGGCGTCGGCACCGGCGGCACCCTGACCGGGGTGAGCCGTTATCTGAAAAAGACCAAGGGAAAAGCGGTTATTTCGGTGGCGGTTGAACCCACGGACTCGCCGGTGATCACCCAGGCGCTGGCCGGTGAAGAAATCAAGCCCGGCCCACATAAAATTCAGGGCATCGGCGCCGGTTTTATCCCGGAAAACCTGGATTTGAGCCTGATTGACCGCGTGGTGAAGATCACCAACGACGAGGCCATCGCCACCGCCCGCCGCCTGATGGAAGAAGAAGGCATTCTCGCCGGCATTTCCTCCGGCGCCGCGGTTGCCGCCGCGCTGAAATTACAGGAAGACGCGGCCTTCGCCGACAAGACCATTGTCGTGGTACTGCCCTCTTCCGGCGAGCGTTATCTCAGCACCGCGCTGTTTGCCGATGTGTTTACCGAAAAAGAGTTGCAGCAGTAAAATCCATCGTCGCTTATGTGCGCTTCTACCCCAAAAAGCACCCTGCCGGGTGCTTTTTTGTGGAGTAGATCAAATTTTTGCCCCCTGCATAATTGATTTTGTTGGCTCTGTCTTGTATTTAAGCAGACAATTATTTCGATGTATGAAATTAATCAGGCTATTAATTGTTCTGCTAGCTGAATCGATTAACGCCCTATGGATTTTGGCGCAAAAGCGGCATAATGGTAAATGGCACAACGGCGTATCACAGCTTTCATAAGCGTTAGCCAGAAATGCTTTTATACCGTTTTTTGCTCGCATACATCTTTGTCTTTGTAACATACTCAGGCACTAACCATATAGGCTAAAGTCCATGTTTTAAGCTAAACTTTAGCCCCACAACACTGATATCATCTAATAAGTTGGGGAAACATAATGTTCCAGCAAGAAGTCACGATTACCGCACCTAATGGTCTGCATACCCGCCCTGCCGCTCAGTTTGTCAAGGAAGCCAAAGGCTTCGTTTCCGATATCACCGTAAGCTCCAACGGTAAAAGCGCCAGCGCAAAAAGCCTGTTCAAACTGCAAACGCTGGGCCTGACCCAGGGTACCGTGGTCGCCATTATCGCCGAAGGGGAAGACGAGCAAAAAGCTGTGGAACATCTGGTTAAACTGATGGCAGAGCTTGAGTAATCCAGGCCCGTTTTTTTACGTTAACGCGAGTCACGAGTGAGTAAGGTAGGGTTATGATTTCAGGCATTTTAGCATCACCGGGCATCGCCTTTGGTAAAGCGCTCTTACTAAAGGAAGATGACATCGTCATCAACCGGAAAAAGATTTCTGCCAACCAGGTTGAGCAGGAAATCGAGCGTTTTCTGGCTGGACGTACCAAAGCATCCGCGCAGCTGGAAGCGATCAAAACCAAAGCTGGCGAAACCTTCGGTGAAGAAAAGGAAGCAATCTTCGAAGGCCATATCATGTTATTGGAAGACGAAGAGCTTGAGCAGGATATCATAGCCCTTATCAAAGAAGACCTGGCGACGGCGGACGCCGCCGTTTACAACGTTATCGAGACCCAGGCCAAGGCGCTGGAAGAGCTTGACGACGAATATCTGAAGGAACGCGCCACTGACGTGCGCGATATCGGCAAGCGGCTGCTGCGCAACATTCTCGGCATGCCCATCATCGATTTAAGCGCCATCGCCGAAGAAGTGGTGCTGGTGGCAACCGATCTGACGCCCTCAGAGACGGCGCAGCTCAATCTTGACAAGGTGCTGGGGTTTGTCACCGATCTGGGCGGGCGCACCTCCCATACGTCCATTATGGCCCGTTCCCTGGAACTGCCGGCCATCGTGGGCACCGGCAACGTCACTAAAAGCGTGGTTAATGGCGATTATCTGATTCTTGATGCCGTCAACAACCAGGTGTATGTCAATCCGACGCCGCAGCAAATCGAAGAACTCAAGGCGCTGCACAGCCAGTACGTGCTGGAAAAGACCGAGCTGGCCAAGCTGAAGGACCTGCCGGCCATTACCCTTGACGGCCATCAGGTCGAAGTGTGCGCCAATATCGGCACGGTGCGCGACGTCGCGGGCGCCGAGCGCAACGGCGCCGAAGGCGTGGGCCTGTATCGCACCGAGTTCCTGTTTATGGATCGCGACTCCCTGCCGACCGAGGAAGAACAGTTCCAGGCCTATAAAGCCGTGGCGGAATCCCTCAGCACCGGTTCCATTATCGTGCGCACCATGGATATCGGCGGCGATAAAGATTTGCCTTATATGAACCTGCCGAAAGAAGACAATCCGTTCCTGGGCTGGCGCGCCATCCGCATCGGCCTGGATCGCAAGGAAATGCTGCACGCGCAGCTGCGCGCCATTCTGCGGGCGTCGTCCTTCGGCAAGCTGCGCATCATGTACCCGATGATTATCTCGGTGGAAGAAGTGCGCGAACTGAAGGTGGAGCTGGACCTGCTGAAAGCCCAGTTGCGCGAGGAAGGGAAATCCTTCGACGAGTCTATCGAAGTGGGCGTGATGGTGGAAACACCGGCCGCCGCGACCATTGCCCATCATCTGGCGAAAGAAGTTGATTTCTTTAGTATTGGGACAAACGATTTAACTCAGTATACTCTGGCGGTGGATCGCGGTAACGAGTTAATTTCGCATCTCTACAACCCCATGTCACCGGCGGTGTTGACGCTGATTAAACAGGTTATTGACGCATCTCACGCGGAAGGTAAATGGACTGGTATGTGTGGCGAGCTGGCAGGTGATGAACGTGCTACACTACTGTTATTAGGGATGGGACTGGATGAATTCAGCATGAGTGCTATCTCTATCCCGCGCATCAAGAAAATTATTCGTAATACGAATTTTGGCGATGCAAAGGCGTTAGCAGAGGAAGCTTTAGCTCAACCGACCGCGGACGAGTTGATGAATCTGATAAACAAATTCATTGAAGAAAAAACGCTCTGCTGATTTCACGACGCTGACCCGCTATAAATGCTTAGGAGAAGATCATGGGTTTGTTCGATAAACTGAAATCTCTGGTTTCCGATGATAAGAAAGACATGGGAAGCATAGAAATAGTTGCACCCCTTTCAGGTGAAATTGTTAACATTGAAGATGTGCCTGATGTCGTTTTTGCCGAAAAGATCGTGGGCGACGGCATTGCCATTAAACCCAGCGGTAACAAAATGGTGGCACCGGTTGACGGCACCATTGGGAAAATTTTTGAAACCAACCATGCTTTTTCCATCGAATCCGATAACGGGATCGAGCTTTTTGTCCATTTCGGCATCGATACCGTCGAGCTGAAGGGCGAGGGCTTTAAGCGTATCGCACAGGAAGGTCAGCGCGTCAAGAAAGGCGACGTCGTGATTGAGTTTGATCTGCCGTTATTGGAAGAGAAAGCCAAATCCACCTTGACTCCGGTCGTGATCTCCAATATGGATGAGATCAAGGAACTGATTAAGCTGACCGGCAGTGTTGTTGTAGGCGAAACACCCATTATTCGTATAAAGAAATAATACCAGGCAACCCAGTCCCAGCCAGGATGTGTTATCGTCCGGCGCAAACGGCACCCCAGCGGGTGCCGTTTCTCTTTGCTGAACCCGGTGTTGCCATGATTTGCCTTTAACACGTCTGTATTGCGGCCGGTGATCATGGGGTCCGTCGCGCCATGGGACTGAGGTGGTCTTTAGGTTCTGTGCAAGTGAATGTCGCTGCGGCGAGGGTTATGCCGCTGCGGTAAGGTTTATGCTGCTGCGGTAAGGTTTATGCCGCTGCGGTAAGGTTTATGTTGCCGTGGCGTGGGTTTCGCTTGCCGTGCGTGCGGTGGTTATATGCAATGCCGGGCGCCGGCAAGCGACAAAGAGGCCGTACCGCGACGGCCTCCTTGACCTCCGCGCGCCCGGCAGGTCGCGCGTCGCTGCGCGATGCCTTCCGCCGCCCATGTCCCCGTTATGCACCGGCCCGGTTAGCGCTCCCGGCGCCACCGGGCCTTTCGCCGCTCCCGGCGGCTCATGCCGGGGCCACTGGCGCCGTCAGCGCGCTTTATGCCGGTCCACATGTCGCTGTTCGCCTGCAGCCTATGAAGCGATCGCGACGCTGTTGCCTGGGATAAGGTCTGGCGTCGGCAGACGATTGACCGTTATAGATGCAGTTGGTAGAGCAAAAGACAGGTCATACAGGCATGCTCTTAGCAGTTAGGCAGTTAGGCAGTTAGGCAGTTAGGCAGTTAGGCAGTTAGGCAGTTAGGCAGTAAAGTGTTTATCATTCAACTTTAAGCTTTAATAGTAAGCATTACACTTTCGGCCATCAGCGGGTAGACTCTGGGCCAAAATGGATGCTGATATTTTTCCCGGTAAGTGCATGCCGCAAGAAACCCAAAAACGCTATTTTACTCACAGGCGATGGTGTTGACGTGGTGCCGGCATAGAGTGCGCCGGCGGCGCGCATCACGGCTGGATGAGCCGCCGGGAGCGGCGAAAGCCCGGATTGCGCCGGGAGCGCATATCGGGCGGTCCAAAAGCCGGGATGGGTGATGCCGGGCACCGCGCAGCGGCGCACGATCTGCCGGACGCGCGGAGGTCAAGGAGGCCGTCGCGGTACGGCCTCTTTGTCGCTTGCCGGCGCCCGGCAATACCTATGAACACCTCACGCACGGCAAGCGAAACCCACGCCACGGCAACATAAACCGCCCCGCAAACCACAAACGGAACCCTCGCCGCGGCAACATAAACCTCACCCGCAAGCGTCAGCGAAACCCTCACTACGGCAACATAAGTCCCCCCCCGCAAGCCTGTCGCGCAGTTGACTAAAAAACTGGCCCGACGCTACGCCATCTGCACCCTTAAACACGCGCAGGGTTCAGGCCCAGTGAGGAATACGGATACGGATGACCAGGCCGCCGCTGGCGCCGTTAAACGCTTCCACCTGCCCGCCGTGCGCCAGCACCGCCTTGCGGGCGATGGCCAGGCCCAGGCCGTAGCCCTTGCCGTTCAAGGGCGAATTGACGCGCACGAAGGGATCGAAAATACTCGAGAGCTTGCTCTCCTCCACGCCCGGCCCCTGATCGGCAACGGTAATATCCAGTTGAGTCTCCACCCGGGACAGCGTCACGCTGACGCGTTGCCCGTGGGTGGAAAAACGCACGGCGTTGCGCACGATATTTTCCACCGCGCGCCGCATCATTTCCGCATTGCCTTTCACGGTATAGTCTTCCGGCTGGGCGGCGCTCAGCGCGATTTCCACCCCGGGCACCTGCGCCTCGTAGCGTGCGTCGTTGACCACCGCCTCCACCAGCCCGTACAGATCAAAATAGTCTTCGCCGGCAGACCCCTGGTGCTCGGCGCGGGTGAGCGCCAGCAGCTCGCCAATCATCCGGTCCAGACGGCCCGCCTCATGTTCGATGCGATCCAGGGATGCGGAAACATTATTCGGATTTTGGTGCGCCAGGCCGATGGCCAGCTGCAGGCGCGCCAGCGGCGAGCGCAGCTCATGGGAAACGTCATGCAGCAACGCCTCGCGATCGCTGACCAGCACCTGCAACCGTTCGGCCATGGCGTCGAAATCCTTGGCCACGTCGGTAATTTCGTCGTGGCGCCGACGCATCACCGGCAGCAGGCGCACGCTTAAATCGCCGCGGGATACCCGTTCAAACGCCCTGCGCAGCATCAGCATCGGCCGGGTCAGGTTCCAGGCCAGCAGCATGCTGAACAGCAGCCCGCCCGTCAGGCCCAGCCAGAACAACGGGCTTGGCATATGCAAAATGCTGCCGCGGCGTCCCTGGTGCGCGTCATGGCGCAGCCCGAGAAGATCGTAACTGAGCAGGTAATGCCGTCCGTCGGCGGCGGTAACCCGCCGGCTGATGATGTCGGGCGGTCCGAAGCGGGTGGTATCGTCCGCGACCGGATCGGCGACGTCGGCGACAAAGGAGAAGAACTGCCGATCGGTGCTCGTCCATGCCGCGCGCAGGGCCTCGAACGCCGGTGTCCCGCCGCTGGCCAGTACGGACGCGGCGGAGTCAAGCTGCAGGTTGGCGATACGGCGGGCGATATTTTCCTCGGGCGGCTCGTGATGGCTGCCGTAAAGGGAGAACACCACCCAGAGCAGTTGGGTGATCAACAGGAAAATCAGCCAGAATCCCAGCAGTATCTTCCAGAACAAACGACCCCGGTTGGCCATTAGCGAATCCGGTAACCGATGCTGCGCACGGTTTCAATACTCAGATTACTGCCGGGCAAAACGGATAATTTCTGGCGAATATTGCTGATATGGACATCGACGCTGCGATCGTAGGCCTCGCGGCGACGGCCCAATCCCTTTTCCGACAGGTCGTCCTTCGAAACCACGCGATCCGGCGTGCGCATCAGCAATTCCAGTAAATTAAACTCCGAGGCGGTGAGGTCAAAGGCCACTCCCTGCCACTGGCTGGAGCGGGTGGCGGGGTTGAGCGTCAGTTCGCCATAGCGTACCGCCCCCGATTCCGGCGGTTCACTGCGCTGCTCGTCAAACCGGCGCATCACGGCGCGCAGCCGCGCCACCAGTTCGCGTGGATAACAGGGTTTGGGCATATAGTCGTCGGCGCCCATTTCCAGCCCGATCACCCGGTCGATATTATCGCCTTTGGCGGTAAGCATGATAATCGGGATACGGCTGCTTTTGCGCACCTGGCGCAGCACATCGGTACCGCTCATATCCGGCAGCATGATATCCAGCACCATGGCGGTATAGTCGCCGGACAACGCGCCGATGACGCCTTCCTTTCCGGTCAGGGCCAACGACGTGGTAAATCCTTCAGCGCTCAGGTATTCACTGAGCATCTTGCCCAGTTCCTGATCGTCGTCAACCAGCAAAATCTTCATATTTTTCTCCATAACAGCGGCATCTCTCTTCATCAGGCCTAAGCATGGCATAAAACCGCGCCGGGCAGGCGAATTATCCCCTTATGCAGACCGCTAATCAGGTAAGTCGTTCAGACCGCGTCAAACACGCCGGTGGAAAGATAACGGTCGCCGCGATCGCAGATAATCGCCACGACCAGACTGCCAGGCGCCTCGCGGGCAATGCGCAACGCGCCAGCCACCGCGCCGCCGGAGCTGACGCCGCAGAAAATGCCCTCCTCGCGCGCCAGCTGACGCATGGTATCCTCGGCTTCCCGCTGGTGGATATCCATGATCACATCAACCACCTCCGGGCGGAATATGCCTGGCAGATAGGCCTGCGGCCAGCGGCGTATGCCGGGGATAGCGCTGCCTTCGGCGGGCTGCAGCCCGATAACGCGCACGCCGCCGTTCTGGTTTTTCAGGTACTGGCCGACGCCGGTGATGGTGCCGGTGGTGCCCATGGCCGAGACAAAGTGGGTGATGCCGCCCGCGGTTTGCCGCCAGATTTCCGGGCCGGTGGTGGAAAAGTGGGCATAGGTATTATCAGGATTATTAAACTGGTCGAGCACCTTGCCCTCGCCTGAGCGCGCCATATCCTGCGCCCGGTCGCGCGCGCCTTCCATCCCCTCCTCCCGGCTGACCAGCACCAGCTCGGCGCCATAGGCGCGCATCGCCGCCTGCCGCTCCATGCTCATGTTCTCCGGCATCAGCAGCCGCAGCCGGTAGCCCTTCATGGCGGCGATCATCGCCAGCGCAATGCCGGTATTGCCGCTGGTGGCTTCGATAAGCCTATCGCCCGGCGCGATTTCGCCACGCCGCTCCGCCTGGGCTATCATCGCCAGCGCCGCGCGATCCTTGACCGAGCCGGCCGGGTTATTGCCTTCCAGCTTAACCCGGATCTCGCTGCCGGTCCCCGCCCCCATACGGCTTAATGTTACCAACGGGGTATTGCCTATGCATTGTTCAAGGGTTGTCACGTCGCTATTCCAATAATAAAACAGGCGGCCGCCGGGCCGCCTGTTGCGAGAAGGGGTAAGGTAAAGAACTTATCAAGCGCTTTCAGCGAAAGCAACGGGTTGCAACGCCTTATCGCCCACATACAGGCGGGCGTTCTGCGCCCCGAGGTAATACCGCTCGCCGCGCCGCGGCGGCGTCACGCCCGCGCCGGGCAATACCACGCTCAGGGGCTCCTGGTGCCAGCCGACGGGCTGGACCAGCAGTTGCCAATAATGCCCGCGCGGGCTGATATCAATGACCTGCACCGGCAGCGGACAACGATCGCTGGGCTGATCGGCGATCTCCATTTCCCAGGGACGCAGGAACAGATCCACGTGGCCCTGGTGGATGGGCGCATAGTACAGCGGCCAATGATACTGGCCGATATACAACTGCGACCCGCGGATTTCGCCATCCAGCCGGTTTACCTCGCCCATGAACTCCAGCACAAAACGGGTGGCCGGCTCGCGCCAGACGTCCTGCGGCGTGCCGACCTGCTCAATATTGCCCTGGCTCATCACCACCACGCGGTCGGCCACTTCCATGGCTTCTTCCTGGTCGTGGGTAACAAACACGCTGGTGAATTTCAGCTCTTCATGCAGCTGGCGCAGCCAGCGGCGCAGTTCTTTGCGCACCTGAGCATCCAGCGCGCCGAAGGGCTCGTCGAGTAGCAGGATTTCAGGTTCCACCGCCAGGGCGCGCGCCAGCGCCACCCGCTGTTTCTGTCCGCCGGAAAGCTGCGAGGGGAAGCGGTTGGCCAGGTGGCCAAGCTGCACCATCTCCAGCAGTTGCGCCACCTTCTGCTTGATGGCGGCGGCGGAGGGACGCGCGCGCCTGGGCAATACCGTCAGGCCGAAGGCGATATTGTCGGCCACGGTCATATGGCGAAACAGCGCATAGTGCTGGAACACGAAACCAACATGGCGATCGCGGGCATGACGCTGGCTGACATCCTGCCCGCCAAAACGCAGATGGCCGCTGTTATGGTGCTCAAGACCGGCGATAATGCGCAGCAGGGTGGTCTTGCCGGAACCGGACGGTCCCAGCAGCGCCACCATCTCGCCGGTGGGAATATCAAGGGAGATATTGTTCAGCACCTTGGTGCTGTCGAAATATTTGCTGATATTGTCGATTTCGATACTCATCACTGCTCCCCCTGCCGAAGATGCGCCTGCTGGCGCGCCAGGCGCCACTGCAAACCGCTCTTCAGGAATAATGTAACGATAGCCATCAGCGTCAGCAGCGCGGCGGCGGTAAAGGCGCCCACGGTGTTGTAATCCTGATGCAACAATTCAACCTGCAACGGTAAGGTATAGGTCTCGCCGCGAATCGAGCCGGAAACCACCGACACCGCGCCGAATTCGCCGATGGTGCGCGCATTGGTGAGGATGACGCCGTACAATAACGCCCAGCGGATATTGGGCAACGTCACCCGGCGGAACATCTGCCAGCCGGAGGCGCCGAGCAAAATCGCCGCCTCATCCTCGTCGCTGCCCTGGCTTAGCATCACCGGCACCAGCTCGCGCACCACGAACGGACACGTGACAAACACCGTGACCAGCACCATGCCCGGCCAGGCAAACATCAGCTGGATATTATGGGTGTCCAGCCAGCCGGCCAGCGGGCCGTTGGATCCGTAGAACAGCAGATACAGCAGGCCGGCCACTACCGGCGATACCGCAAACGGCACATCCATCAGCGTCAGCAGTAGCTGCCGGCCGCGGAAGTTAAACCGGGTCACCAGCCAGGCCATCAGCGTACCGAACACCACGTTGACCGGCACGGCGATCAGCGCCACCAGCACCGTCAGCCAGATGGCGTGCAGCATGTCCGAATCGTTCAGGTTGCGCCAAACCGGCGCCAGGCCATCCGCCAGCGCGGTGACGAAAATGTAGCCCATCGGGATCACCAAAAACAGCAGTGAAATCACCATGCCGGTGCCGATTAACAGCCATTTCAGCCAGTCGGTGCGCACGCGTTCCGCGCCGTTAAAGGCGGAGATATCAGCCATCAGTGACCTCCCAGGCGCCTGCCAAAGCGCGATTGCAAGACGTTAATGGCGAACAGCAGCAGCAGCGACGCCGCCAGGATCACCGAGGCGATGGCGCTGGCGGCGGGATAATCGAACTCCTGCAGCCGGATGAAAATCATCAGCGAGGTGACCTCGGTTTTCCAGGCGATATTGCCGGCGATAAAAATCACCGCGCCGAACTCGCCCAGGCTGCGGGTAAACGACAGCGCGGCGCCGGCCAGCAGCGCCGGGGCCACCTCCGGCAATACCACCCGGCGAAACGACTGCCAGCGGCTGGCGCCCAGGGTTTGCGCCGCTTCTTCATATTCCGGGCCCAGTTCCTCAAGCACTGGCTGCACCGTGCGCACCACGAACGGAATGCTGGTAAAGGCCATCGCCACGGTAATGCCCAGCCAGGTATAGGATACCTTGATGCCGAAGTGCGCCAGCCAGGCTCCGTAGAAGCCGGTGGTGGAAAACAGCGTCGCCAGGGTCAGGCCCGCCACCGCCGTGGGCAGGGCAAAGGGCAAATCCATCAATCCGTCCAGCAGCCGGCGGCCGGGAAAATCATAGCGCGTCAGGATCCAGGCCATCAGCATGCCGAACGCGGCGTTAAACAGCGAGGCGACGCCCGCCGACAGCAGCGTGACCTTATAGGCCGCCAGCAGCTGCGGGCTGGTGATCACCTCCCAATACTGCTGCCAGCTCATCTGCGCGAGCTGCATCACCAGCGCGCTCAGCGGCAATAATAAAATCAGGCAGACAAACAGCAGACTGCTGCCCAGGCTCAAGCCGAAACCGGGCAGCACGCGTTTGCTTTGCAGGGCCAACATCAACGATGTCCCGCCGCGATTAATTTATCCAGCTCGCCGCCATTGCCGAAATGGGTGGTCATAACCTGCGGCCAGCCGCCGAACTGGTCCTCGACCCGAAACAGCGTGATTGCCGGAAATTTATCCTTCGCCGCCGTCATGATGGCGTCATTATTGACCCGGTAATAGAAGTTGGCGATGACCTGCTGCGCCGCCGGGCTGTAAAGGTAATTCAGGTAGGCTTTCGCCGCCTCGAGGGTGCCGTTTTTCTCGACGTTTTTATCCACCCAGGCCACCGGGAATTCCGCCAGGATATTCACCGCGGGCACGATGACCTCATAGTTGTCGGTGCCGTACTGGTTACGGATATTATTCACTTCCGATTCAAAGGAGATCAGCACGTCTCCCTGGCCCCGTTCGGCAAAGGTGGTGGTGGCGCCGCGGCCGCCGGTGTCGAAAACCTCGACATTGGCGATGAATTTCTGCATCCAGGCGCGGGTCTTCGCCTCGTCGCCGCCGTCCGCAAGGCTGGCGGCGCCCCAGGCGCCCAGATAGGTATAACGCCCGTTGCCGGAGGTTTTCGGGTTGGGGAACACCAGCTTCACGTCGTCGCGCACCAGATTGTTCCAGCCATGGATATTTTTGGGATTGCCCTTGCGCACCAGGAACGCCATGGTGGAATAAAACGGCGAGCTATTGTTGGGCAGCCGGCTTTGCCAGTTCGCCGGGATTAAATCGCCGCGGTCGTGCAGGATCTGCACGTCGGTAACCTGGTTGTAGGTCACCACGTCCGCTTTCAGGCCCTGCAAAATCGCCAGCGCCTGTTTGGAGGAACCGGCGTGGGATTGTTTAATGGTCAGCGTGTCGCCGGGATGCTGCGTTTGCCACTGCTGCTCGAACGCCGGGTTCAGGGCCGCAAACAGCTCGCGCGACACATCATAGGAGCTGTTCAGCAATTCAGTCGAGTGCGCCGGACCGCAAGCCAGCAATACCGCCGCGATGCAACCTTTGACCGCACGGCTTGAAATCAGCGTTTGATTCATTCTTTACCTTTGGTTCATACGTTATAAAACCTGCCTTATGGTGATACAGTTTATTTATAACGGCCCTATAACCTGTAACGGTTTTTTATACCTTTTTCTGCTTTAAGAGCATGAAAAGCTATAAGCACCCTCATGGTGCGTAAAACGCCGCCGACGGCGGCCGTTAAGGCTGGGAACCAGGGTAAAAAAACGCCGGCTGCGGCGGTGAGCCGCGCCGGCATGTCATGCGCGCCGCCGGCGGGGAACGGCTTAACCGGCGCTGTTGGCGTGCCAGACTATTTTGCTGACCCGCCAGCTTTTTAACGTGTCGTCCGCCGGCATCAGCTCATCCGGACCATGCCAGGTGCCGGAAAAAACATAGCTCACATGGCGGCTCTGCGGCGCGGCGCACACCACCTGATCCTCGCCTGCGCCGCGCGCGCAGGCGCCGAAGGCTTTGTCGTACAGACTGCTGAAGGGCGTGCCGATTTTTACGCCCCAGGCGCTGGCGATGTCGCTGTCCGTCACTTCCACGCGTTCAACCTTCCCCGCCTGCGGACCGTAAAACGTCATTTTTATCCGATCGTCTTTTAACGCCTGATAAAAGGCGACGATACCGCCGCTGCGCGTCTCCATGCCGCCGCGCAAACGATAATTGCCGTTCAGCGCCTTATCCAGCGCCTCATGTTCCAGCGGCGTGGCGGCGGTAACATTACCGACGCCGGTATCGCCGACAGTGGCGCTGCTGCCGAACCAGTTAAACGGCGACAGGCTGGACCAGGAGAAATTGGACAGGGTCGAACAGCCCGCCAACAAAATGGGAAGCCCGATAATCAACGGGCGCAACTGCTTCATGTAAACTCCTTAACAAAGATTCCGGCAAGCGTTTGCGGTATTGGATACCGCAAACGACGTAAAGTGCCATTAATCGGGTTGATTGACAAACCGCGTTTTTAACGCGGGAACATCCCCGCGGATAACGGATTATAGGGTGCGTTAATGTCTGTTTACCGGCCCCGTAATGACGGCGGGCTCGCAAATCAAGCGCCATGTGCCATGCTTAGGTTTTCATTGTATAAATAAATAATCGGGATTCTACCCTGCCCATTCCACCGGTTACGGCGGCATGGGCCGATTTAAAAGGAGAACTATTGATGATGAAAAAAGCGACAATTGCCGCGCTTATCCTATTATGCAGCCTGCCGGCACTGGCGCAAAACGGCGGTTTTCACGGCGACGAGCCGCCCCCGCCCCCCGACAAACAGCAAAGCGGCTTCAGAGGCTCCGCCGATGCCAAGCAGGTCACCATAAAGCAGGCCAAGGGGATGAAAGACAATGCCTGGGTCACCCTGCAGGGCAATATCGAGAAAAAGCTTGGCGGGGATAAATACCTGTTTCGCGACCATACCGGCAGTATCGAGGTGGAAATCGATAATGATAAATGGAACGGGCAGGATGTCTCTCCCAAGGATTTACTGGTCATCAGCGGTAAGCTGGATAAGGACCGCCACGGCGTAAACGTGGACGTGGAACATCTCCTGAAGCAATAAGCCGGCCGGGGCCGGCACGACCACCGGCCCTTCCCCCGCCGCGCTAGTACTCCTGATCCTCGATCAGCCGCTTGCCCAGGGTCACGCTCTCGATAAGTTCGTATTCCAGCTTTTCATACATGCCGATCACCGCCTCGTTGTCTTCGCGCACCATCAGATGGATCTTCGGACAACCGCGCGCGATAAGCTTTTTCTCCAGACGGCTTATCAGCGCGTTGGCAATGCCCCGGCCGCGGTAATCGGGGTGTACGCCAAGATAATAGGCCGAGCCGCGATGGCCGTCGTACCCGCCCATAATCGAGCCGACCACTTCCCCCGCCACCTCGGCCACCATAAACAGGTCGGCGCCGCACTGCATTTTACGCTCGATATCCATTTCCGGATCGTTCCAGGGACGCAGCAAATCGCAACGTTCCCAAAGCGTAATCACTTCCTCGAAATCGTCTTGACGAAATACACGGATTTCCATAGCTGACCGCCGTAATTTCAAGCAAATAAACCTAATAGACTGATTATCGCGTTATTTACCCTGAAGGCAAATAACATCGTCGCCGGGAGCGCTATTTCTTGCTTATTAACCTGATAACGGTTTTTCCCGCGCGCCGGCAGGTAATAGATGGACATAGTTCCGCCATCGATCGCGGGAGATTCTTATGTTATACCCTAACATTTGCCGCCAACCCTCAGCATCCGGTCTGTTTTAGCTATGGTCATGAAAAAAGTCATACCCTCCGCCCCCCTGAATATTCTGCAATCCCGCCGCCAAATGCTGCTGTCGTGCCTGGCGCTGGCCTCGTTGACCGCCCGGCCGGGCTTTGCCGCCGGCGCGCTGCTGCCCGCAAGCCCGGGCGCGCCCAGGCCCGCCGGCGGTCCGCACTGCGTGATGATTGATCCCGGCCATGGCGGCATCGATCCCGGCGCCATTGGCCACCAGGGCGCCAAGGAGAAGCATGTGGTGCTGGCGATTGCCAACAAGGTGCGCGACAACCTGGCGCGGCACGGCCATATCCAGACCCGGCTGACCCGCGAGCAGGACGAATTTATTCCCTTGTTCCGGCGGGTCGAGCTGGCCCATGAGCACCGGGCGGATCTGTTTGTTTCCATCCACGCCGACGGGTTTACCAGCCCGGACGCCGCCGGCGCGTCGGTATTCGCCCTGTCCAATCGCGGCGCCAGCAGCGCCATGGCCGGATATCTGTCGCAAAAGGAAAACGCCGCCGATGACGTGGCGGGAGGCAAATACCGGCAGCAGGATAATTATCTGCAGCAGGTGTTGTTTGATCTGGTGCAGACCGATACGATTAAAAACAGCCTGACGCTGGGCCGCCACCTGCTTAACCATATCCGGCCGGTGCATCAGCTGCACAGCCAGCATACCGAGCAGGCGGCGTTCGCGGTGCTGAAATCCGCCTCGATCCCGTCGGTGCTGGTGGAAACCTCCTTTATCACCAACCATCGGGAGGAGCAGTTGCTGGAAACCGCGGCGTTTCAGGATCGTATCGCCTCGGCCATCAGCAGCGGCATCGTGGACTTTTTCGCCTATTTCGACGCCCATGAGCGGCATGCGGGCGGCGCCACCCGCCCCTAAGGGGCGTTGCGGCGGTTGGTCACGGCAGCCGGCGAGGTTATACTGCATGGCCTATATCTCCGCGCGGCCTTAACCCCGCGCGCAATCAACCAGGGCTTGCGACATGACTTCACCTGATATTGGACATATCAAAGGCTTCCTGCTGGATCTGCAGGACAGAATCTGCCATGCCCTAGCCGCGGAAGACGGCGGCGCCTTCAGGGAAGACCTGTGGACGCGCGACGAGGGCGGCGGCGGGCGCACCCGGGTCCTGCGCCAGGGCCAGGTATTTGAACAGGCGGGAGTCAATTTTTCCCACGTGGAGGGCGCGCGCCTGCCCGCCTCCGCGAGCGCGCACCGCCCCGAACTGGCCGGGCGGAGCTTTCAGGCACTGGGCGTGTCGCTGGTGGTCCATCCGCACAACCCCTACGTTCCCACAAGCCATGCCAACGTGCGTTTTTTTATCGCCGAAAAACCCGGCGCCGATCCGGTGTGGTGGTTTGGCGGCGGCTTCGATCTCACGCCGTTTTATGGTTTCCAGGAAGATGCGGTGCACTGGCACCAGACCGCCCATGACCTCTGCCGTCCGTTTGGCGACAATGTGTATTCCCGCTACAAAAGCTGGTGTGACGACTACTTCTTCCTGAAACACCGCAACGAGGCGCGCGGCATCGGCGGGCTGTTTTTCGATGATCTCAACACGCCGGATTTCGAGCGGGCCTATGCATTTACCCGCGCGGTGGGCGAAGGCTACCTGGACGCCTACCTGCCGATAGTCCGCCGGCGCAAGGTTTTGCCGTGGGGAGAGCGGGAACGCCAGTTTCAGCTCTATCGTCGCGGGCGCTACGTCGAGTTCAACCTGGTCTGGGATCGCGGTACGCAGTTCGGGCTGCATTCGGGCGGGCGCACGGAATCCATTTTGATGTCGCTGCCGCCGCAGGTGCGGTGGGAATATGATTATCAACCGCAGCCGGACAGCCCGGAGGCGGCGCTGTACCGCGACTTCCTGCCGGTGCGCGACTGGCTGTCCCAAGGAGAACGTTAATGGCGATATGGGTTGACGCCGATGCCTGCCCCAAGGTGATCAAGGAAATTTTATTCCGCGCCGCGCAGCGTTTGTCGGTCATGGTAACGCTGGTGGCCAACCAGACCCTGGCGGTGCCGCCCTCGCCCTTTATCCGCACCCTGCGCGTCGGCGCCGGCTTTGACGTGGCGGATAATGAAATCGTCCGCCGCGTCGGCCCGGGCGATCTGGTGATCACCGCCGATATTCCCCTGGCGGCGGAAGTGCTGGAAAAAGGCGCGGTGGCGCTCAACCCGCGCGGCGAGATGTACCGGCCCGAGACGATTCGCGAACGGCTGACCATGCGGGATTTTATGGATACCCTGCGCTCCAGCGGCATCCAGACCGGCGGGCCGCCGCCGCTCAGCCAGCGCGAACGCCAGGAATTCGCCCGCGAGCTGGATAAGTGGCTGCAGCAGGCCAAAGGCTGACGACGCCACGGTTTCACCCGGCACACGGCGGCGCCGGCGGCGGACGGGCCGCCGCTTTTTATTCGGCGCCCGGGCCCCGCTTGCCGCGGGGCCGCCATCGTTTTTGTCCATTATAATAATCAGAAAAAGCGCATTTCATTCTGCGTCTTGTTGAGGCAGTGTTATCCTTAGGTTAACTGTAACTTAGATCAGATGTATTATTTTCTTCATGGAGTTGAGAAATGAATCAGTTAGAAGCGCTAAAGCAATTCACTACCGTCGTGGCCGACAGCGGCGACATCGAATCGATTCGTCATTATACCCCGCAGGATGCCACCACTAATCCATCGCTGATCCTCAAGGCCGCCAGCCTGACCGCCTACCAGCCGCTGTTTGAAGACGCGCTGGCCTATGCCCGCAAGCAGGGCGGCACCCGGGAAACGCAGATCATCAATGCCAGCGATAAGCTGGCGGTGAATATTGGCGTCGAAATACTGAAAAGCGTCCCGGGCCGCGTCTCCACCGAAGTGGATGCCCGCCTGTCGTTCGATCGCGGTATGTGCGTGGCCAAGGCGCGCAAACTGGTCGGCCTTTACCAGGATCAGGGCATTGATAAATCCCGTATCCTGATCAAACTGGCCTCCACCTGGGAAGGCATCAAGGCGGCGGAGGAATTGGAACGGGAAGGCATCAACTGTAACCTGACCCTGCTGTTTTCGTTCGCCCAGGCCCGTGCCTGCGCCGAAGCCGGCGTATACCTGATTTCGCCGTTCGTCGGGCGCATCTATGACTGGTATAACCAGCGTAAACCGATGGAACCGTACGATGTGGAACAGGATCCGGGCGTTAAGTCGGTGCGCGCTATCTATGATTATTATAAAGAACATCGCTACCAGACGGTGATCATGGGCGCCAGCTTTCGCAAGACGGAACAGATCCTGGCGTTAGCCGGCTGCGATCGCCTGACCATTTCCCCGGCCTTGCTGGAAGAGTTGCATAACAGCGAAGAACCGGTAGAGCGCAAGCTCTCTCCTTCCACTGAAGGTTTTCACCAGCCCGCCCCGTTGTCCGAACCCGAATTCCGTTGGGAACACAACCAGGATCCGATGGCCGTTGATAAACTGGCTGAAGGCATTCGTCAGTTTGCGGTGGACCAACAGAGCCTGGAAGACCTCCTGGCGGCCAAACTGTAATCTTTGGAGCATTCAATGACCTCTCGTAAAGTGCTTGCCAATGCCATCCGCGCCTTAAGCATGGATGCGGTTCAAAAAGCCAACTCCGGCCATCCCGGCGCCCCGATGGGCATGGCGGATATCGCCGAAGTGTTGTGGCGCGATTATCTGAACCATAATCCGTCCAATCCGAAATGGATGGATCGCGACCGGTTTATCCTTTCCAACGGCCACGGCTCGATGCTGCTCTACAGCCTGCTGCACCTGACCGGCTACAACCTTCCCATCGAAGAGTTGAAAAACTTCCGCCAGCTGCATTCCAAAACGCCGGGCCACCCTGAATACGGTTATACCGACGGCGTGGAAACCACCACCGGCCCATTGGGCCAGGGCATCGCCAACGCGGTGGGCATCGCCATCGCCGAACGCACCCTGGCGGCGCAGTTTAACCGTCCGGGCCATGAGATCGTCGATCATCATACCTATGTCTTTTTAGGCGACGGCTGCATGATGGAAGGCATTTCCCACGAGGTCTCCTCCCTGGCCGGCACCATGAAGCTCGGCAAGCTGGTGGCGTTCTACGACGATAACGGCATATCCATCGACGGGCATGTGGAGGGCTGGTTTAACGACGATACCGCCAAGCGGTTTGAAGCCTACGGCTGGCACGTGGTGCGCGGTGTTGACGGTCACGACAGCGATGCGGTGAAAGCGGCGATTGAAGAAGCGCGCGCGGTGACCGATAAGCCGTCGCTGCTGATGTGCAAGACGGTAATCGCCTTCGGCTCGCCGAATAAAGCCGGCACTCATGGGGCGCACGGCGCGCCGCTGGGCGCCGACGAAGTCGCCGCCACGCGTAAGGCCATCGGCTGGAACGAGCCGCCGTTTGTCATCCCGCAAGAGGTGTATGACGGGTGGGACGCCAAACAGGCCGGCGCGGCCAAAGAGTCCGCCTGGAACGAAAAATTCGCCGCCTACGAAAAAGCCTTCCCGGAGCTGGCGGCGGAATTCAAGCGCCGTACCCAGGGCCATTTGCCCGCCGACTGGCAGGCGCAGAGCAAGGCGTATATCGAAAAACTGCAGGCCAACCCGGCCAGTATCGCCAGCCGTAAAGCCTCGCAAAACGCCCTGGAGGCTTTTGGCCCGCTGCTGCCGGAACTGTTGGGCGGCTCCGCCGACCTGGCGCCGAGCAACCTGACCCTTTGGTCGAAATCGGTGTCCATCGCCGATGACGCCGCGGGCAACTATATTCATTACGGCGTGCGCGAGTTCGGCATGACCGCTATCGGCAACGGTATCGCGCATCACGGCGGCTTTGTGCCTTATACCGCCACTTTCCTGATGTTCGTGGAATATGCCCGCAACGCGGTGCGTATGGCGGCGCTGATGAAGGCGCGGCAGATCATGGTGTATACCCATGATTCCATCGGCCTGGGCGAGGACGGACCGACCCATCAGCCGGTGGAGCAGTTGGCGAGCCTGCGGCTGACGCCGAACATGAGCAACTGGCGGCCGTGCGACCAGGTGGAAACCGCCGTGGCCTGGCAGCAGGCGCTTGAGCGTCATGACGGACCTACCGCGCTTATCCTCTCGCGCCAGAACCTGGCGCAGCAGGATCGCAGCGCGCAGCAATTGGCCGATATCGCCCGCGGCGGTTACGTCCTGAAAGACAGCGAGGGTACGCCTGAGCTTATTATTATCGCCACCGGCTCGGAAGTGTCGCTGGCGGTGGCGGCGTGGGAGAAACTGAGCGGCGAGGGCCGTAAGGTGCGGGTGGTGTCGCTGCCGTCCACCGACGTGTTTGATAAGCAGGATGAGGCGTACCGTGAAGCGGTGCTGCCCCATGGGGTGCAGGCGCGCCTGGCGATTGAAGCCGGCATTGCCGATTATTGGTATAAATATGTCGGCCTGAACGGCGCCATTGTCGGCATGACCACCTTTGGTGAATCGGCTCCGGCCGAGGAACTGTTTAAGGTGTTCGGTTTTACGGTCGAAAATGTGCTGGAAAAAGCGCGCGGCTTGTTAAAGTAGTCTTGGGCGCTCGGTCGGGCGGCAACACCACGCCCGAGTCGACCCCATCGTCA
The DNA here is from genome assembly GCF_047324145.1 of Sodalis sp. RH24. Classification (NCBI taxonomy): domain Bacteria; kingdom Pseudomonadati; phylum Pseudomonadota; class Gammaproteobacteria; order Enterobacterales; family Bruguierivoracaceae; genus Sodalis; species Sodalis sp. RH24. The sequence goes on along the minus strand of NZ_CP178729.1, from coordinate 5,126,404 downwards.
CGCTCTGCCTTGAACAGGTTTACCTGCGGATTTCATTCTCCGTGACTACCCTGCTTCTGAAACCAGCCGGCATTTGCCGGCTGGTTTTTTTTATGCCGGGAAGCGGCGGAAACGGTACTCAGGCCGCGGCGCCTTTTTGTTCCTGGGCGATATGCGCCGCCCATAAGCCGGCGACCCATTTTACGCCTTTGGCCGTGAAGCGGGTCTGGGAAAAGGCGTGGCGGTTTTCCCCGGTGCCACGGTACAGTTCAAAGCGCCCCGCCTCCAGGTGCTGCTGGTGCGGCGTGAGCACGCCGGACAGGCGGTACATGATTTGGCGTTCCAGCAGGAACTGGCGGAAATCCGCTTCTTTGGCTTTCAGTAATTTGCAGACCTGGCGAAACCCCAGGGCGCCGTCGACCACCACGTAGCGATCGAAAAAATCCGCTTTGGGCGCGATAGCGGCAAGGCGGTTTTCCAGCGCCTGGCGGCGTTCATATTCCTGGGCCCAGGCGCGCGCCGCCACCGCCGGGTTGGTAAAGTCCGGCAGGTCGTGCTGCATTTCCCGTTCATGCCAGCGATCGAGCACCGCCGGGGTGTAGCCCGGCGACAGCCGCGCAATGACCGTAAGCGAGTCGCGCTTGTTCAGCTGATATTCCTGGGAGGTTCCGTCCGGGCGTTGATAATCCGTCGCGCGCACAGGCTGGCTTAGGCGCCGGGAGGCGTCCAGGCTGTTGATCAGGCGTTTCACTTCACCGTGGGAGATGCCGGTCAGACCGGCCAGTTCACGGCTGCTCATCGAGACCGTTTGATGAAGGGTTTCAAAACCCGCTGCGGATATCATCATAGCTTTCCCCACGTCTTTATCAGTACGGCAAACAGGCAGTGCGGGCATATCGCCGAACAGAGCCCATTATGGTTCACCACCGGACCGGAGCCTTTGCCGGGAGACAGGCTCCCTGTCGGTAGTGTAATAAATATACAGCATAGCTGTGTATTTATCCAGTACTTTATTAACGCGAGTCGTTACAGCCGCAGATTACCCAGCCGTCCGCCGCCTGGGCGTTATGCCTTCAGCCAGCCCCGGATGTGCGCCTGCTGCAACAGCATAATGGTCTTGCCGTCCTGGATGCGGCCGTCCTGCACCATCGCCATGGCCTCAGGGTACGGCAGCTCCAGCACTTCGATATCCTCATCATCAATACCGCCGCCGCTGTTGTCGCGCTGCGCATCGTCATATTCGGCGGCAAAAAAATGCAGGATTTCCGTAACGCCGCCCGGCGACATATAGGCCGAAAAGAGTTTCTCCACCGTTCCCACCGCATAGCCGGTTTCCTCAATGGCTTCGCGCCGGATGCACTCCTCCGGCGAGTCATCGTCCAGCAGGCCGGCGCAGGCTTCCAGCAGCATGCCGGTGGCGTTGCCGTTAACGTAGGTAGGCATACGGAACTGGCGTATCAGCACCACGCTGTTTTTGGCGCGGTTATACAGCAGGATGACGGCGCCGTTGCCGCGGTCGTAGACTTCGCGCATCTGGCGTACCGGCGTGCCGTCTTTTCTTTGCAGTTCGAAAACAAATCTCCGCAATACAAACCAATGGTCCGATAACAACTTATTTTCGATAATTTTGATCATAAACGCCATGACGCCCTCTATAATCCGACTAAAGACCTGGAACTGTGATCTTGATCATAACGCAAACCGGCGCCGGAGCGAGAGCGATTCCGGGCAAACCGCGTTAAAGGATAAGGTGGGAACAGGCTTGGCGCCGCGCGCGACCGGCGTGGAAAACGGCGGCGTCCGCCTCGGATACAACGACACTAGTACTTCTTTACACGATCTCCTTTTTTTCTCCACGTTTTCTTCGGTCCCGGCGCGTAAAGTACCATGGCGGCGAGCAACGTCACTTTCGCCGTACGATAACAGGACACTCGCCCCGGGGTTTTATTGAATGGCTAATTTTTTTATCGATCGCCCGATTTTCGCCTGGGTACTGGCAATTATCGTTGCCTTGACCGGCACCATGGCTATATTTACGCTGCCCATTGAGCAATATCCCAAATTAACGCCGCCCACGGTGCGTATTACCTCCAAGTATCCCGGCGCTTCCGCTAAAACGGTGGAGAATGCCGTTACCCAGATTATCGAACAAAACATGACCGGCCTGGATAATCTGCTATATATGGCCTCGCAAAGCAGCAATACCGGCCAGGCCACCACCACCCTGACTTTCGAGGCGGGGACCGACCCCAACGAAGCGATGCAGGAAGTGCAGAACCAACTGCAGGTGGCGATGAAACGATTGCCGCAGGCGGTGCAGACCCAGGGCGTGACCGTCACCAAGACCGGCGACAGCAACCTGATGATGGTGGCCTTTGTGTCCACCGACGGGTCGATGGATAAATCCGATATCGCGGATTATATGGTGAGTAATCTGCAAGAACCGCTCAGCCGGGTCAGCGGGGTCGGCAGCATCGATGCCTACGGGTCGCAATACTCGATGCGCATCTGGCTTAATCCTGATGCCCTGGTCAATTACCAGTTAACCACCGCCGACGTGGTCACGGCCATCGAGGCGCAAAACAGCCAGGTGGCGGTCGGCCAGCTGGGCGGCACGCCGGCGGTGAACGGGCAGGCGCTTAACGCCACCATTAACGCCCAGTCGCAGTTGCAGACGCCGGAGCAGTTTCGCGCCATTACCCTGCGGGTCAACAGCGACGGCTCGGCGGTGACGCTCGGCCAGGTGGCGACCATCGAGCTGGGTTCGGAAAGCTACGATTACCTGACCCGCTATAACGGCATGGCCGCGGCGGGCATGGGTATCAAGCTGGCCTCCGGGGCCAATGAGCTCGATACCAACCGGCTGGTAAAACAAAAGCTGGCGGAGCTGGCGCCCTTTTTCCCCCATGGCCTGAAGGCCGAAATCGCCTATGAAACGGCGCCGTTTGTCACCGCCTCCATCGAGGACGTGGTGAAAACCCTGCTGGAAGCCATTGTGCTGGTGTTCCTGGTCATGTACCTGTTCCTGCAGAATTTCCGCGCCACCCTGATCCCGACCATCGCCGTGCCGGTGGTGCTGCTCGGCACCTTTGCGGTGCTCTCTGCCAGCGGGTTCAGCATCAATACCCTGACCATGTTCGCCATGGTGCTGGCGATAGGGCTGCTGGTGGACGACGCCATCGTGGTGGTGGAAAACGTCGAGCGGGTGATGAGCACCGAGGGCCTGTCGCCGCGCGACGCCACGCGCAAATCCATGAGCCAGATCCAGGGCGCGCTGGTGGGCATCGCCCTGGTGTTGTCGGCGGTGTTTGTGCCGATGGCGTTTTTTGGCGGCACCACCGGCGCCATCTATCGTCAGTTTTCGGTCACCATCGTCGCCGCGATGGTGCTGTCGGTGCTGGTGGCCATGATATTGACCCCGGCGCTGTGCGCCACCCTGCTTAAACCGCTGCCGGCAAATCATCAGCACGCGCGGCGCGGTTTTTTCGGCTGGTTTAACCGTGTATTTGACCGGGGGGCGGAACGTTACCAGCAGGGGGTCACGCGCATTTTGCAACGCACGGCGCGCTGGCTGCTGCTGTACGGCCTGCTGCTGGCCGGCATGGCGTTTCTGTTCTTGCACCTGCCCACGTCGTTCTTGCCCGAGGAAGACCGGGGGGTGTTTATGGGACAGGTGACGCTTCCCACCAATGCGACCCAGGAACAAACGCTGAAGGTGGTCGCCAAGGTGGAAAACTACTTTCTGACCCATGAAAAAGATAATGTGCTGTCGGTATTCTCCACCATCGGCGCCGGTCCCGGCGGCAACGGGCAAAATGTCGCCAGGATGTTTATCCGCCTGAAGAACTGGGATGACCGCGCGAGCGCCGATCGCACCGCATCAGCCATTATCGCGCGCGCCACCAAGGAGTTCAGCCATATTTCCGAGGCGCGGGTGCTGGCCAATAATCCGCCGGCCATCTCCGGCCTGGGCAACGCCGCCGGTTTCGATTTGATGCTGGAAGACAAGGCGGGCCAGGGCCATGACACATTGATGAAGGCGCGCGACCAGCTGCTGTCGCAGGCGGCCGCTTCGCCTGAGCTATCGCGCGTGCGGCATAACGGGCTGGACGACAGTCCGCAGTTGCAGATCGACATCGATCAGCGCAAGGCGCAGGCCCTGGGCGTGAGCGTTGACGATATTAACGATACGCTGCAGACCGCCTGGGGTTCCAACTACGTCAACGACTTTATCGACCGCGGCCGCGTCAAGCGGGTCTATGTGCAAGCGGCGGCCAAATACCGCATGCTGCCCGACGACGTGTATCGCTGGTATGTGCGTAACGGCAGCGGCACCATGGTGCCCTTCTCCGCGTTCGCCACCTCACATTGGGAATACGGCTCGCCGCGGCTGGAACGCTATAACGGCGTTCCGTCGGTGGAAATTGTCGGCGAAGCCGCGGCCGGCGTGAGCAACGGCACGGCGATGGACCTGATGGAGAAGCTGGTGGCGGGACTACCCAACGGCATGGGGCTGGAATGGACCGCGATGTCGTATCAGGAACGGCTCTCGGGTTCCCAGGCGCCGGCGCTGTACGCTATCTCGCTGCTGGTGGTATTCCTGAGCCTGGCGGCGCTGTATGAAAGCTGGTCGATACCTTTTTCGGTGATGCTGGTGGTGCCGCTGGGCGTGGTGGGCGCGCTGCTGGCAACCTGGATGCGCGGGCTGGAGAACGATGTGTATTTCCAGGTCGGCCTGCTGACGGTTATCGGCCTCTCGGCGAAAAACGCCATTCTGATCGTAGAGTTCGCCAATGAGCTGAACCAGCGCGGCCAGGGAGTGATCGAGGCCACACTGCACGCCTCGCGCATGCGGTTAAGGCCCATCCTGATGACCTCGCTGGCGTTTATCTTCGGGGTGCTGCCGATGGCCATCAGCCGGGGAGCGGGGTCCGCCAGCCAGCACGCGGTCGGTACCGGCGTTATCGGCGGCATGATCTCGGCCACGATACTGGCGATCTTTTTTATCCCGCTGTTTTTTGTGCTGATCCGCCAGCGCTTCCCGACCAAAGATCATCCGGACGCCAATATCCAGTTATTGCCGGATAACGCGGACGTAACGCCCGGCGACGGCCCAACCCGGCTTTAAACCGATAATCCGCTAAAACGACAAAGGCCACCTTGATGAGAGGTGGCCGTTTATTCGTACGATGATTTCCAAGCTGGTTAGCGTTAAAAAGGAACAACGCCTTTTTTCAGCTTGCCACTACTTGCGCAGCATTGCTTCGATGAAATCTTTCCAAGTGACTAACTCTGTATCAATCATACCCTGCCTCTCTTTTTTGTACGGCGATTATACAAAGTCTCTTTAGAAAATAAAAGAGGGCTACGGATGTATTAATTTTAATTGCCCGTAGAGATCACATAATATATTAGCCTCAGGGGGCTAATGCCCTGTTTTGATGCACGACTCTCCGGCCATGACCGGTTTTTTCCCCGCAATGGTTAATGTTTAGATCAAAAATGTGACAATTCAGCCGCAATGATTGCAATTTGCTAAAAATTGCAATTAATTGCTGATTTTAAACAACAAATCTTTAATCATCGTCGCAATATCCGCATTTGAACAGGCAAAACCAGGCATTTGCCCTACCCTTTCTTCATAAGTTCTTTTTATGGTTTGGCGCCCATGAACCAGGTAATGATAAAAAAACATATTCACCCTGAATGCTTAAAAGCGGGTGTCAGGGAGTCGAACGCAACCCTTTATAAGCGCAGCAAGAAATCCTTTATTGCCTTCATTGTCTTGGCGCTGCTTTTTAATAAACAGCACTATGGCCCGGCAGAAAAAACGCAACCCCGGTAAAGCGATACATGGGCGTAAAATAATAAATCGATGCATAAGTTAAATTATTGGCACATTATGTTATCACTTGGGTTAATAATAGGGTTTTTAGCGCGGTAAAAAAGACAGTATTGCCCGTCGGCCATAACGATAAGCAATGATTGCCCCGCCGTCTGGATCCTCCGGCCATTTTCCCGCATTATTGGCGCAACAATGTTTTTTTACAGGTAACGCTTTGCCATGGCAGACCCGGATGTTGCATTTACGCTCTACGGTATCAAAAACTGCGATACGATAAAAAAGGCCCGCCGCTGGCTTGACGAGCGGCAGGTGGCTTACCGGTTCCACGACTATCGCGTCGATGGCGTCGACCGCGGATTAGTGCAGGGTTTCGCGGACGGCGTGGGCTGGCAGGCGCTGCTTAATACCCGCGGCACCACCTGGCGCAAGCTAAGCGACGCCGAGCGGCAGGCGGCCGAAGGGGCCGCGGGGGCGCTGGCGCTGATGGTCGGCCAGCCGGCCGTCATCAAGCGGCCGGTGCTGCAGTCCCCTGACGGCAGGCTTATGGTAGGTTTCGACGCCGAAGGCTACCAACTCTTCATCACCCACAAGGAGGCCTGACATGTCTTGTCCGGTACTGGAGCTGGCGCAGCAGTTAATCAAACGCCCGTCCCTCAGCCCCGACGACGCCGGCTGCCAGGCGCTGCTGATTGACCGCCTGCGGGCGGCCGGGTTTACCATCGAGCCGATGAACTTTGGCGCCACGCACAATTTTTGGGCCTGGCGCGGCGAGGGCAGAACCCTGGCGTTTGCCGGCCATACCGACGTGGTGCCGGCGGGCGATGCTCTCGGCTGGGATAATCCGCCGTTCGAGCCGGCCCTGCGCGACGGCATGCTTTTCGGCCGCGGCGCCGCCGATATGAAAGGCTCGCTGGCCGCCATGATCGTCGCCGCCGAGCGTTTCGTCGCCCAGCATCCACAGCATCGGGGACGGCTGGCATTCCTTATCACTTCGGATGAGGAGGCCACCGGCGCCGACGGTACGGTAAAAGTGGTGGAAGCGTTGATGGCGCGCGATGAGCGGCTGGATTATTGCCTGGTGGGTGAACCGTCGAGCCATCTGCGCGTCGGCGATATCGTGAAAAACGGCCGGCGCGGTTCGCTGACCGCCACGCTTACCGTGCTCGGCACCCAGGGGCATGTGGCTTACCCGCATCTGGCGGATAATCCGGTGCACCGCGCCATGGCGGCGCTCAATGAGCTGGTGACGATCGTCTGGGACGAAGGCAATGCGTTTTTCCCCCCCACCACCATGCAAATCGCTAATATCCACGCCGGTACCGGCAGCAATAATGTGATTCCGGGCGAATTGCTGGTGCAGTTCAACTTCCGCTTCAGCACCGAACTGACCGATACCCTGATCCGGTCCCGGGTGGAGGCCCTGCTGGAGCGTCACGGGCTGCGCTACCATATCGACTGGTGGTTATCGGGCCAGCCGTTTCTCACGCCGCCCGGAGAGCTGGTGGCGGCGGTCATCAACGCGGTCAGGCATTACCAGGACCTGACGCCGCGCCTGGAAACCACCGGCGGCACCTCGGATGGGCGTTTTATCGCCCGCATGGGCGCGCAGGTGGTGGAACTGGGGCCGGTGAACGCCACTATCCATAAAGTGAACGAATGCGTCAGCGCCGCCGACCTGCAATTGCTAAGCCGGATGTATCAGCGCATCATGGAGCAACTGATCCCATGATGACGCCGGACATGTTGACCGGCCAGACCGACCGGCACCTGGCGCCGCTGTGCGATCGCCATCGCCTGCAGCCCGAGGCGGTCACCGCCTTTCAAGACCTGCGGCAGGCTGCGCGCCAGGCGGGTTTCAATCTGCAGCCGGCCAGCAGTTTTCGTGATTTTGACCGCCAATTGGCTATCTGGAATGGCAAGTTTCGCGGCGAGCGGCCATTATTAGATAACTACAGCCGGCCGCTGGACAGTCAAAGCCTGACGGTGGCCGAGCGCTGCCACGCCATCCTGCGCTGGTCGGCGCTGCCGGGCGCCAGCCGCCATCACTGGGGCAGCGATCTGGATGTGTACGATCCGGACTTATTGCCCGCCGGCGCGACGCTGCAGCTGGAGCCGTGGGAGTATCTGCCGGGCGGCTATCTTGCCCCGCTGGCCGACTGGCTGGGCGAATGGATGGCCGGATACGGTTTTTACCGCCCCTACGCCCATGACCGCGGCGGCGTGGCCGCGGAACCCTGGCACCTGAGCTATCGTCCCCTGGCGCAGGAGGCGGAGCGGCTGCTTACGCCGCAATTACTGCTGGCATCATGGAAAGACCGCGATGTGGCGGGCGCATCCTGGCTGACGCCTCGATTGCCGGCCCTGTTTCGCCGTTATATTGGAAATGTGGATAAGGAGTAAGGATATGCATTGGCTGGCGGACTACTGGTGGATTATTTTAATTATCCTGGCGGGTATGCTGATAAGCGGCATTAAAGAGTTGCGCCGCGTAGATGTGAAACGCTACCTGAAAGACAAGCCCGAGTTGCCGCCGCACCGCGACAACAACGCAAAATGGGACGACGACGACGACTGGCCGAAAAAGAAACCCTAGCGGCCAGAAATAACGGCAGGTTCCGTCGCGTGAAGAGGCGACGGGTCTTGCTGCGTCACGCCCCTTGAAGGTGCCCGCCGGGTGCGCTCCAGTCACGCCAGCGGCGGCAAGTGTCGCTACTGATATCTTCCAGCGCCCGCGCGGTCTCCTCCCGCCAGCGTGTTATCACCGCCTTTTTACCGCTTAATCCCGTTTGCTCCACGATAGCGTTGACGTCAAGCCGTTGCTCCAGCCATAACCGCAGCGCCGCCAGCGGCAAGTCCGACCGGCGTAGCAACCGGCTAAGCGACATGCGGCAGGCCTCCGGCGTTCGCCGGGCAAACGCGAACCCGGCCAGGTTGCGCCAGTCGTCATCATCCAGCTCGTCGGCGGCCGGCCGTGCGCAACCGTGTCCGCCGCCGGCGCCGGCGGCATGGAAGGCGTCTGCGTGGATAACACCATCACGCGTTAACAGCGCCGCGCCCTGCGCCGCCAGCCGATGACCGGCGGAACTGAGCGGATAGAGCGCCATGGCGCTGTAGCACCCGCTGCTGGCCTCCCGATGGGTGCCGATGTGCACCAGATGAAATCCCACCGCCTGCCAGAACCGCCACAGCTCGGCGGTCAGCCCGAAGCTGACCGAGACAAAATCCAATGGCGCGGCCCCGGCCACCATGCACGCTACCAGCTGCCGTCCCCACCCCCGGCGGCGCCCGGCCGCGGTCACCGCAATGCGGCTGATGCGGCGCGATCGCAGGCAGGGCGCCGTCCACAGGCCGCCGTGCGCCGCCAGCGATTGGGCGACCAGGCTGCCCGCCGGGCGCCGTCTTCCCGCCCAGACCTCATGGGCCAGCGCCGGCGGCAAACCGCCCTCCGCCACCGACCAGAGCGCGCCGGTTAAGCGATCGCCCGACCGGGCGGCAATAAAATACTGCCCCGGCGCATCCATTAACCGGCGTAAATCCAGCGGGGTGGTACGGTAATGGGCGCTGGACAACAACTGGTAGAACGCCTGTAATTCCCGGGGATGGGACAACCAGTGTTCCCGGGCGGGACGGATCAGCGCCGGGGCGGCGTCAGGGGGCGCGGCGTCCCGCTCCGCCGGCTCGGCGAACAGCAGCGCCGCGCCCAGCCAGCGCTCCAGCGGGTCGTCTTTGGCCCAGCGCAGGGGGTGTTCCAGGGTAAGGTGATGCCATCTCGGCAGCGTTGCGCAGAACTTAAGCAGAAAACCCCGTCCGGTGCCTTCGTAGCCCTGCACGGTGGTGGTCAATAATACCCGGGGGAAATAACCCAGCAGTTCCCGTAGCAGCGGCATGGGAATGGCGGCGGCTTCATCCACCAGCAGCCAGTCCGCCGCCGGATGATGGCGGCACTGCAGCAGCAGGGCGTCGGGCGCGAAAAAGCGGACACGGTGACCGGCATGCCGCTCCAGGACCTCGGCCGTGGCTTTGGCGGGCGCCGTCGCCCAGCAGTGTCCTTCGCTGCGCGCCGCCAGCATCCCGGCCAGGGTCGATTTGCCGCGTCCACGCGGCGCGGTCAGGACAAAAATACCGGTTTTAGCCGCCTGCAGCCGGGACAATACTGCCCGCTGTTCATCGGTAGGCCCCGGTGCCGGCGGCCGCCAGCGTGGGAGCGCCGGCGGCGGCGTAAAAATAGCGTCCTGCGGCTGGTGCTGGCGCAGCAGCGCCACGCCGGGGTCGGCCAACAGGCTTTGCCGGAAATGCGCCACAAAATGGGGGGTTGCAATGGGTATGGGACGTTCGCTCCAGCGCAGGGAATCGATATCGGGACGCGTTGGCCAGGATGCCCATTCGGGCACCAGCAGCACCAGCCAACTGCCGGCCCGCAGCGTGCCGGCCAGCGCCGCCAGCGCGTCGACCGCCAGGCCGTGGCGCGCGTCAAACACCGCGTGCCTGAATTCACGCCCCAACAGCGTCCTGAATGCGGCGGGCGCGCAGCAAAGCGGCCAGTCCTCCGGCGGCGCGCCAATCCAGGGCCAGTCCCCGGGCAACCGGCCGCGCAGCATCTGCGCCTGCGCGAGGCTCCATTTGGCGTCGCCGCTTACCACCAGCAAACGGCGCACGCCGGCGCGCCGCATTCGGGCCGTCGCCGCGCGCCAGGGGTCCGTCACGCCGGGAGCCGCCCTGTCCATGTCAGGTTTTGCCAATCAACAGCGACAGTATGCCTGCGGCAATCAGCGGCCCGACCGGCACGCCGCGAAACAGCGCCACGCCCATCACCGTTCCCACCAGCAACCCGGCCACCACCGAAGGCTGGTGGGCCATGAGGGACACGCCCCGCCCCCCCAGCCAGGACACCGCCACGCCGATAAGGATTGCCAGCAGTGATTTCCAATGCAGAAAGGAGTGCATGACGCTGCCGGCGGAAATGGTGCCGCTGGCGATGGGCGCCATGACGCCGATGGTCAGGATAATGATGCCCAGCGTCAGCCCCTGTTTTTCCACCCAGGGGAAAAAATGGCTCAGCGGGGTAATGCGGATAATCAGTAATACCAGGATCGCCACCGTAACGGTGTTGTTGTGGCTGATAATGCCCAGCGCCGCCAGCGCCAGCAAAATCAGCAGCGTAGGATCCAGAAATGTCATGGTGTAGTCCCTGCTGAGTCCTTTAGCGACCGGCAAAGGTATCGCATTGATTCATATCGCCGGTGTCAAAACCGCGTTTAAACCAGGTATAACGCTGCTGCGACGTGCCGTGGGTAAAGCTGTCCGGCACCACCCTGCCCTGTCCGCGCTGCTGCAGGCGGTCGTCGCCGATCGCCGTGGCCGCGTTCAGCGCCTCCTGCAGATCGCCGGTCTCGAGGATCTGCTGTTTTTGCATGGCGTTGCCCCACACGCCGGCATAACAATCCGCCTGCAGCTCCATTTTTACCGAAAGCTGGTTGATCTGTTGCTGCGTGGCGCCCTGCTGCATTTGCCTGACCTTTTGCTCGGTGCCCAGCAGATGCTGGACATGATGCCCCACTTCATGGGCAATCACATATCCTTGGGCAAAATCGCCGCCGGCCCCGAGTTTATTTTTCATTTCATCATAAAACGACAGATCGATATAGACCGTGCTGTCGGCGGGACAATAAAAGGGCCCCATCACCGACTGGCCGGTGCCGCAACCGGTTTGCGTGGCGCCGCGGTACATGACGAGCTTAGGCGGCGCATAGGTGTTGCCGGTGCGCTGGAAAATCTCTTTCCAGGTATCTTCGGTGGTGGCCAGCATCACCGAGGTAAATTTAGCCGCCTCGTCGTCATTGGGACTGGCGCGCTGCGGTGACGACTGCTGCACGGACTGGCCGCCGCCGGTAAGCAAAGGCGTCAAATCGATGCCGTAATAACCGGCCACCACCACCACGATCAGCACCACCACGCCCGTCTTGCCGCGCAGCGGGATGCGCATGCCGCCACCGCCGCCGGAAGATGAATTACGCCTGTCTTCAACATTATCGCTTTCGCGACGTCCTTGCCAACGCATACGCTTACCTACGGCTGTTTAGTTATACCGTGGAGGATAGCACAAAATGCCGTTTTGGACGGCGCCGTCCGCCGGCGCGCGCGGGAAAAACGGCATGACGCGGCATGCCTGTCGCCTCGGTCGGCAGGCCGCGGCGACGGCAGGGAAACGATTGCGTCGTTAGTCCAGCGTTACGCCAATACGGTGGGCAACTTCCTCGTAGGCTTCGATAACCCCGCCCAGGCTCTGGCGAAAACGGTCTTTATCCATCTTATTGAGGGTGGCTTTGTCCCACAGGCGGCTGCCGTCCGGCGAAAATTCATCCCCCAGCACCACCTCGCCATTAAACAGGCCGAACTCAAGTTTGAAATCCACCAGGATCAGGCCGGCATCGTCAAATATTTTACTCAGCACGTCATTGGCCCGGTAGGTCAGTTCTTTCATGCGCGCCAGATGCGGTGCGCTGGCCCAGCCGAAGGTCTCGCAGTAGGACTCGTTGATCATCGGGTCGTGTTTGGCGTCGTTCTTCAAAAACATATCGAACAACGGCGGATTGAGCACCAGCCCTTCCTCTATCCCCAAGCGTTTCACCAGGGAGCCCGCCGCACGGTTGCGCACGACGCACTCGACCGGCACCATGGCGAGTTTTTTCACCAGCACTTCGGTATCCGAAAGCAGACGCACGATTTGCGTCGGGATCCCGGCCTCGGCGAGTTTGGTCATGATAAAATAGTTGAATTTATTGTTAACCATGCCTTTGCGCTCGAACTGCTCAATGCGCTGACCGTCTAACGCTGACGTATCGTTGCGGAATTCCAGAATCAGCAAATCCGGATCGGCGGTGGTATAGACCGTTTTCGCCTTTCCGCGATACAACTCAGCTAACTTTTGCATCTTTTTTACTCCAGTGGCAGATAACGCAGACTAAAAATAAAAAAGGGCGTAGGCCCTCTGTTTGCTAACAAACCGCTGCCCGCGGGTAGAAGTTCATCAAGCCGCCGTCAATACGTCCATGCCGGCTCGGGCGCGCCATCCCTGGCGCGCCACCTTTATTTACCTTTATACACCTTGCCCATCCTGGCGGTACAAACGCCTACGAAGGCTGGTCAGCAAATACAGCGGGGCGTTAGCCCCTGATATTACTTACTCGATGTCTTACTGAACGCCGCCTGGAACACCGCCACCAGCGCGTCGTTTTTCGCCTGGGCGAGGGTATGGCCCTTCGGATCGGTAAACTGCAAGGTGCTGCGGTTGCCGAGATCGCCGACCTGCAGCTTGTAGTCGCCGTTAAGAAGATCCGGATCCTTGACGCCCAGGTCGTCCCAGGTGCCGCTGCCCGGTGCATCATAGGTCACGGAAATAGTGCCCAGCGGACGGCTGGTATCCTTGACCTTCATCCCGATTTTTTCAAGCGCCGCCGGCAGGTGTTGCCATACCACGGCATAAGGGGAACGCACCACCAGCAACGGCAGGCCGGAATCGTCGGCGCCGCTGATAACGCTCAGATCCGCCGTCTGGCCCGAGGCGATTTTACTTGCCTGGTCGCTGTCGAGCTGTTCAATCCCCTGCGCCACGCTGTTCAGCATGGCGACGGTATAGCGCTGTACGACAGCCGGGGCGCTGACCGGATTGCCCTGCTGCTCAAGCCCTAAGGATTTAACCATTAGCGAGGTTTGGTAGCCCTCGGTGCGCAGGCTGACCTGGTAACGGCCGCGGTATTGCACGTCCTCGTCGGCCCGCGTCCACTGCACCCAATCGGTATTGAGCGTCTGGCTGCCGTCCTGGCGGGAGGCGATGGTGTAACCTTTGCTTTGCACCACAGCGACCACCTTGGACCAAAGGTCGCGGGTTTGCGCGCTGTTTTCAAGCTGGATGACCGCGGTATCGCCCGTATATTGCGAGCGGGAACCATCAAGCAAAGCCAAAGGCTGCGCCGGAGGACGAATATCCAGTCCCTTGCCCACGTTCCCGCGGGCGTTCGCGACGGGCACTTCGTAATCCCCAGTCTGCACCGGCAGGATCATCCCTGATGGACTGTTGAGCGGGCGCAGCGCCGGCGCTTTCAGGTATTCTTCGTTGCCGTTGACCTGCCGTTTGTAACGTTGATCGCTGGAACAGGCCGCAAGCAGCATGAACAACGACGCGCCCACCACTTTTGCCACCATCGACTTTTGCAATAAATAAGCCATCAATTCTCCCTAACAGAGTTATAGCAAACCGGCATCCGTTAAAGCTTGCTCAACAACACGGCTATCATTCTCGGTCAGCGGCGTCATCGGCAAACGTAACGTATCGGTTGCCATTAATCCCAATGCTTTACAGGCCCATTTAACGGGAATTGGGTTGGATTCAATAAATAATTTCTGATGTAGCGGCATCAGGCGTTGGTTCAGGCGGCGCGCTTCGGCAAAATTGCCCTGCAGCGCCAGAGCGCAAAGCTCCGCCATTTCCCGCGCGGCGATATTGGCCGTGACGGAAATCACGCCTTTGCCGCCCAGTTGCATGAAGTCCAGACCCGTGGAATCGTCGCCGCTCAACAGGATAAAGTCCTCATCAACCAGCTCTTGGATCTGGCTGACGCGGTTTAAGTTCCCCGTCGCTTCCTTAACAGCCACGATATTCTTGATTTTCGATAAACGCCCGATGGTCGGCGGCAGCATATCGCACCCGGTACGCGCCGGCACATTATACAGGATTTGCGGCAGATCGGTGTGTTCGGCAATCGCCTTGAAGTGCTGGAACAACCCTTCCTGGGTCGGTTTATTGTAATAAGGCGTCACCGTCAGGCATCCGACCACGCCGCTATCGTTAAAGCGCTGCGTCAGGCTGACCGCCTCGGCGGTGGAATTGGCGCCGGTGCCGGCGATAACCGGAATGCGCCCGTCGCTTAACTCCAGGGTGCGCATCACCACTTCGCCGTGTTCGTCATGGCTCAGCGTCGCCGATTCCCCTGTCGTCCCGACGGAGACGATAGCCGACGTCCCGCTGGCCACATGATAATCGATTAATTTTTTTAGACTTACCCAATCGACGGCACCCTTGTCATCCATTGGTGTAACCAGCGCAACTATGCTGCCAATAAAGCTTCCCGTAAACATTGACCATCCCCTCCACAAACAGGTTATTCATGGTACTTTTGTCACCTATCCAAAAGCAAGCAAACATCGGCCATGTAAGCCCTTGGCAGCAGGTTTTTTTTAGGGTTACCATGTAAATCACATCAGCCATGACAGGAAGCACCATTTTGCCACAGTCACAACAACACTATCTGGTCATTACTGCGCTTGGCACCGACCGTCCCGGTATCGTCAATACCATTACCCGTCACGTCAGCAGCTGTGGATGCAATATTGAAGATAGCCGTCTTGCCATGCTGGGTGAAGAGTTTACGCTTATCATGCTGTTGTCGGGCAGTTGGAATGCGATTACCCTGATCGAATCCACCCTGCCGCTCAAGGGCGCCGAGCTGGACCTGCTGATTGTCATGAAACGCACCAACGCCGGCGAGCAGCAGGCGACGCCGAATACCGTCTGGGTCAAGGTCGATGTGCAGGACTCGCCGCATTTAATCGAGCGTTTTACCGATCTGTTCGACAGCCAGCACATGAATATCGCGGAGCTGGCCTCCAAGACCCAGCCGGCGCGGGGCGACGCGCCGCCGCGCCTGAATATCCAGATTACCGCGCACGGTCCCTCCGGCTGGCCGGTGGAACAGATCGAAGATAGGTTTCATCAGCTCTGTACAGAACTGAATGCGCAAGGCAGTATTAGCATTGTGAATCATCCACAGAATCAAGAGAAAGATGGAGTATGTTAATGATGCCACTGAAAGCCGGAGATACCGCACCGAAATTTAGTTTGCCCGATCAGGACGGCGAACAGGTCAGTCTGACCGACTTCCAGGGACAAAAAGTGTTGGTCTACTTTTATCCCAAAGCCATGACGCCCGGTTGTACCGTCCAGGCATGCGGACTGCGCGACAATATGGACCAGCTGAAAAAAGCGGGTGTGGAAGTGCTGGGCATCAGCACCGACAAACCGGAGAAACTCTCGCGCTTCGCCGAAAAAGAGCTGCTGAATTTCACCTTATTGTCCGATGCGGATCATCAGGTGGCCGAGGAATTCGGCGTCTGGGGCGAAAAATCGTTTATGGGCAAAACCTACGACGGCATCCATCGCATCAGTTTCCTGGTGGGACTGGACGGCAGGATTGAAAAAGTCTTCGACGACTTCAAGACCAGCAACCACCATGACATCGTGCTGGCTTATCTGCAGGAGGCGTAGCTCCGCCGGGTCCGCTGTGCCCGTACACCGGGCGCGCCAGCGGTGAGAACACTTTCCGGCCCTGGCTGTCCAAGTGATATCACCCAGGTTAAGGTTGGATAGTTTATGTACACATGGATGAAAAAAAGTCTTGTCGCCGGCCTGTTGACCGCCATGGTCGCGGGCGGGCAGCCCGTGCTGGCCGACGAATTGCAGGACCAGCTGCCGGATATGGGCACCACCGCCGGCAGCACGCTCAGCATCGACCAGGAAATGCAGATGGGGGATTTTTATGTCCGCCAGATGCGGGGCGGCGCGCCGCTGATTAACGATCCCCTCCTCAACGCCTACATCAATCATCTGGGCGGCGTGCTGGTGGCGCATGCCAATTCGGTGCGTACGCCATTCCATTTTTTCCTGATCCACAGCGATGAGCTGAACGCCTTCGCCTTTTTCGGCGGCAATGTGGTGATGCATTCCGCCCTGTTCTACTATACCGCCAATGAAAGCGAGCTGGCCTCGGTGCTGGCCCATGAACTTTCCCATGTCACCCAGCGCCATCTGGCGCGGGCGATGGAAGACCAGAAGCGCAACGCTCCCCTGACCTGGGCCGGCGCCCTGGGGTCGATATTACTGACCATGGCCAATCCGCAAATGGGCATGGCGGCCCTGAGCGGCACCATCGCCGGCACCCAGCAGGGCATGATCAGCTTCACCCAGGCGAACGAACAGGAAGCGGATCGTATCGGCATCCAGGTGCTGCAACGATCCGGGTTTGATCCCCAGGCCATGCCGGACTTTCTGCAAAAGCTTTCCGATCGGGTGCGCTACTCCACCGCGCCGCCTGAAATGCTGCTCACCCATCCCCTGCCGATGAGCCGCCTGTCGGACATCCGCAACCGGGCGAACCAGATGAAGCATCTGGTCATCGATTCGTCGCAGGATTTTTATCTGGCCAAGGCGCGTATCCTCGGCATGTACGGCTCGGGCGGCATCGTGCTGGACGACGATCTGATCGCCGCCTGGAAAAAAGGCAACGCGCGCCAGCAGCTTGCCGCCGAGTACGGCCAGGCCATCCTGTTCTACCAGGCGAAAAAATACGACGACGCCCGCAGGGCGCTGCAACCCCTGCTGGCCAAACAGCCGGCCAATATCTGGTTCGTGGATTTGATGACCGATATCGATCTGGCGCAACAGCAGGCTCCCCGGGCCATTACCCGCCTGGAGGCGCTGGTGAAGGTCCAGGACAACAACGCGAATCCGGTGCTGCTGCTTAACCTGGCGAACGCCTATGTGGAGGGGAAACGTTTTGCCGATGCCAGCCGTTTGCTTAACCGCTACACCTTTAATCATCCCGACGACACCAACGGCTGGGACCTGCTGGCGCAGGCCAACGCCGGCCAGGGACTGCGCGATCAGGAACTGGCGGCGCGCGCCGAAAGCCTGGCGCTGAACGGCGAGCTGGATCAGGCGGTGCGGGCGTTAAGCAGCGCCAGCTCGCAGGTTAAGCTCGGCAGCCTGCAGCAGGCGCGCTATGACGCGCGCATCGACCAGCTGCGCCAGATGCAAAAACGCTTTAAACCCTTCCAGAAGTCATAAGCATTGCGCCGGGCCGGGCACGGTGCATTGCTTATCCGGCGCGCGGCCGTTACAGATTAAGGATATCTTTGACGAAGGGAATGGTCAGCTTGCGCTGCGCGCGAATGGAGGCGTGATCGAGCTGATCGAGCGTATGCGACAGCGTGCGCATATCCCGCTCCAGCCGTTTGAGCAAAAAACGGCTGACATCTTCCGGCAGCTCAAAACCGCGCAGCCGGGCCCGCAGCTGCAGCGCGGCCCCTTTTTCCTCATCGGAGAGGGCCTGCAGGCGGTAAATCTGCCCCCAGTCCAGGCGCGAGGCCAGATCGGGCAAATTCAGGTTCAGCTGGCGCGGCGGACAGTTGCCGCTGATGATAAGCCGGGTGCGGCCCGTTTCCTGGATGCGGTTGTACAGGTTGAAAATGGCCATTTCCCAGGGTTCGTCGCCGACGATGCATTCGATGTTGTCGATGGTGACCAGCGCCAGTTGCTCCATGCCGTCCATCACCTCCGGCACAAACCAGGTGCGCTTATCCAGCGGCACATACCCCACCGCCTCCCCCCGTTGGGAAAGTTCGGCGCAGGCGGCGTGCATCAGATGGCTGCGGCCTCCCCCCTTGCGTGACCAAAAGTAAAGATAGCTGCCGTGTTCCTGCGCCAGCATGCTGTGCAGCGCCGCCAGCAACGACCTATTTTCGCCCGGATAAAAGCTGGCGAAAGTTTCATCGTCGGGGAGATAAAGCGGTAAGGAAAGCTGTGCCGGCGTGTTCAGAAAGACCTCTATGCATACGGGCGGGAACCGATCTAGTTTATCATAGAATAGCCACGGCGGCGTATTGCTTCACCGCCGGGCACCGGCCGCGGGTTATCCGTACACCCGTGGGCGCGAGGTTATTTTTCGGCGGATTCGGGGGCCGGGAGTTCGGTCGCCTCGATAATCACTTCTTCGCCGCGCACCAGGGTAATGACCCGGAACAGCAGGCTCAGGCCGATACCCACCACGGTGGCCAGCGCCATGCCTTTCAGTTCGGCGGCGCCCAGATGAATTTTGGCGCCGCTGACGCCGATGATAAGGATAACCGAGGTCAGGATCAGATTTTGCGGTTTATTATAATCCACCTTCGATTCGATCAGCACCCGGATGCCCGAGGCGGCAATCACCCCGTACAGCAGCAGGGAAACGCCGCCCATTACCGGCACCGGCACCGCCTGGATGGCCGCCGCCAGCTTGCCGACGCAGGAAAGCAGGATGGCGAGGATAGCCGCGCCGCCGATAACCCAGGTACTGTAGACCTTGGTAATGGCCATCACGCCGATATTCTCGCCGTAGGTGGTATTGGGCGTCGATCCAAAAAATCCGGACAGCATGGTGGAAAAACCGTTGGCGAACAGCGAGCGATGCAGGCCGGGATCGCGCAACAGATCTTTTTTGACGATATTGGCCGTCACCACCAGGTGGCCGACGTGTTCGGCTATCACCACCAGCGCCGCCGGCAGGATGGTCAGGATGCCGATCCACTCAAAGCGCGGCGTATAAAAGGTCGGCAGCGCGAACCAATGGGCGGCGGCGACCGGGGATAAATCCACCACGCCCATCGCCCAGGCCAGCGCGTAGCCCACCAGCACCCCGATCAGGATCGGGATAATGGCCAGGAAGCCGCGAAACAGCACCGATCCCAGCACGGTAACACCCAGGGTCACCAGGGAAATAATAATGGTGGAACTCGCCACCGGCGCGCCTTCCGTCGGCAGCAGCCCCGCCATATTGGCCGCGACGCCGGCCAGTTCCAGGCCGATTACCGAGACGATGGCGCCCATGGCGGCCGGCGGAAACACCACGTCAATCCAGCCGATACCGGCGACCTTGACGATCAGCGCCACCACGCAAAACAGCGCGCCGCAGGCGATAAAACCGCCCAGCGCCGCTTCATAGCCCAGCGGCAGCAACAACAGCACCGGCGATATAAAGGCAAAACTGGAACCCAGGTACGCCGGGATCTTGCCTTTGCAGATAAACAGGTACAGCAAGGTGCCGATACCGTTAAACAGCAGGACGGTGGCCGGATTGATTTTAAATAAAATCGGCACCAGCACCGTGGCGCCGAACATGGCGAACAGATGCTGAAAGCTGAGCGGGATGGTTTGCAGTAGCGGCGGGCGTTCATCAACACCGATGGCGCGACGGGTCATGTTGAGTTTCCTTAAAGTGAGAAGCAAAAAAAAGCCGGCCTGCCGGCCGGCTTGATTTTATTTGGTGCCAAAGAGTTTATCGCCCGCATCGCCGAGGCCCGGCATAATGTAGCCGTGCTCGTTAAGCCCCTTGTCGATGGCCGCGGTATACAGCTCGACATCGGGATGGGCTTTTTCCAGCGCCGCGATACCTTCGGGCGCCGCCACCAGGACCAATATCTTGATACTCTTGCAGCCGGCCTTCTTCAGTAGGTCGATGGTGGCGATCATCGAGCCGCCGGTGGCCAGCATCGGGTCGACCACCAGCGCCATGCGCTCGTCGATGCTCGAGGCCAGCTTCTGGAAATAAGGCACCGGCTCCAGGGTGGTTTCATCACGATACATGCCGACCACGCTGATACGCGCGCTGGGCACGTTCTCCAGCACGCCGTCCATCATGCCCAGGCCCGCGCGCAGGATAGGCACCACGGTGATCTTCTTGCCCTTGATTTGTTCAATTTCCACCGGACCGCACCATCCCTCGATGGTGACCTTTTCAGTTTCCAGATCGGCGGTTGCTACGTAGGTCAGTAAACTTCCCACTTCAGAGGCCAATTCACGAAAACGCTTGGTGCTGATATCATTTTCACGCATCAAACCTAATTTATGTTTCACAAGCGGGTGCTTTACCTCAACGATCTTCATCATTATTCTCCCCAAGTAGCATTAATTGCGCAAAAAAATCGCGAGATTATAACCCCTTTTATTTACTGCGCCATACGAAAATAGCTGATCCTGATCAACCGTTAAGCGAAATAAAGGCTGGACAACAAAAGCCGGGAGGGCGTTTGACATCACCACTCGCAAACGATTGCCCACGCTGTTAGAATTGCCTGCGCCAGAATACAAGCCAACATACCATCTCCGTGGGGATCTTGCAGTGACCGATAAAACCTCTCTCAGCTATAAAGACGCAGGCGTGGATATTGATGCCGGCAACGCCTTAGTAGACCGCATCAAAGGTGTGGTGAAACAGACAAAACGTCCGGAAGTCATGGGCGGGCTGGGTGGGTTCGGCGCGCTATGCGCCCTGCCGCAGAAATACCGCGAACCCATCCTGGTATCCGGCACCGACGGCGTCGGCACCAAGCTGCGTCTGGCGATGGATTTAAAACGTCACGATACCATCGGCATCGATCTGGTGGCGATGTGTGTCAACGATCTGGTGGTGCAGGGCGCCGAGCCGCTGTTCTTCCTGGACTATTTCGCCACCGGCAAACTGGATGTGGATACCGCGGCGGCGGTGATTACCGGCATTGCCGAAGGCTGTAAACAGTCCGGCTGCGCCCTGGTCGGCGGCGAAACGGCGGAAATGCCCGGCATGTATCATGGCGAGGATTATGACGTGGCGGGTTTTTGCGTCGGCGTGGTGGAAAAATCGGAAATCATCGACGGCAGCAAGGTACAGGCCGGTGATACTCTGCTGGCCCTGGCCTCAAGCGGCCCGCACTCCAACGGGTATTCCCTGGTGCGTAAGATCCTTGAGTTCAGCCAGACCGACCCGCTCACCACCCAACTGGACGGCAAGCCCCTGGCCGATCACCTGCTTGAGCCGACGCGCATTTATGTTAAGGCGCTGCTGGAGCTTATCGCGCAAACCGAGATCCACGCCATCGCCCACCTCACCGGCGGCGGTTTTTGGGAAAACATCCCCCGGGTATTGCCGGCGGACACGCAGGCGGTCATCGACGAGGGCAGTTGGCAATGGCCGGCGGTATTCGGCTGGCTGCAGCAGGCCGGCAACGTCAGCCGCCATGAAATGTACCGCACCTTTAACTGCGGCGTCGGCATGATTGTCGTGGTGCCTGCGCACAGCGCCGATCGGGCGCTGTCGTTGCTGACCGGCCTGGGCGAGACCGCCTGGAAGCTGGGCGAGATCCAGACGCTGGCCGGCGGCGAACGGGTTATTATCCGTTAATGAAAAAGCTGGTGGTGCTGATCTCGGGCGAGGGCAGCAATCTGCAGGCGGTGATCGATGCCTGCCGGCAGGAAAGAATGCCGGCGCGGGTCGCGGCGGTCTTCAGCAACCGGGCCGACGCGTTAGGACTCAGGCGCGCCGCCCGCGCCGATGTGCCCGCCCGCGCGCTGCTGCCCGGCGACTATCCCGACCGTGCGTCCTTCGACCGCGCCCTATGCGAGGCCATCGACCGCTATCAGCCGGACGCGGTGATCCTGGCCGGTTATATGCGCATCCTGTCGCCGGACTTTGTCAGCCATTACGCGGGACGGATGCTGAATATCCACCCTTCCCTGCTTCCCTTGTATCCGGGCCTGCATACCCATCGCCAGGCGTTGGCCAACGGCGATCGCGAACACGGCACCTCGGTGCATTTCGTGACGGAACAGCTGGACGGCGGCCCGGTCATCCTGCAGGCGAAAGTGCCGGTCTTCCCCGGGGACACCGAGGCCGACCTGATCGCCCGGATTAAAACCCAGGAGCATGACATCTACCCACTGGTGATAAGCTGGCTGCTGGACGGCCGGCTTGCGCTGCGGGAAGGCGCCGCCTGGCTGGACGGCGCGCCCCTGCCGCCGGCGGGATACGCGGCGGAATAAACGCCGCCGCGCCGCGCCATAACGCCGGCGGCAGCCACGGCGCCCGGCCGGTAAGGACGTTCACTGGGCGCCGACGCCCTTCGCCGGTAACATCGCCAGGCGAATTAGCGCAGGCGGCCGGTAATATATTCTTCGGTCTTACGCTGCGCGGGCGAGGTGAAC
The DNA here is from genome assembly GCF_047324145.1 of Sodalis sp. RH24. Lineage (NCBI taxonomy): Bacteria > Pseudomonadati > Pseudomonadota > Gammaproteobacteria > Enterobacterales > Bruguierivoracaceae > Sodalis > Sodalis sp. RH24. Next base: position 5,103,755 of record NZ_CP178729.1, on the reverse strand, counting down.
AGCCGATCGGTGCCGGCGTATTCCACCAGCCTGCCCTGATGGATAAAGGCGGTATAATCCGATACCCGCGCGGCCTGCTGCATATTGTGGGTCACCAGCACCAGGGTGAAATGCGCTTTCAGCGAAATCATCAGTTCCTCGATGGTCAGCGTGGTGATGGGATCAAGCGCCGAGGTCGGTTCATCCAGCAGCAATACTTCCGGTTCAATGGCTATCGCCCTGGCGATGACCAGCCGCTGCTGCTGGCCGTTGGACAAGCGGAACGCATTCTCCTTCAGCCGATCTTTTACTTCATGCCATAGCGCCGCCGCGCGCAGCGCCTGCTCGGCCGCGTCGTCCAGCACCCGCCGGTCGCGAATGCCCAGCAGGCGCAGGCCGTATACCACGTTATCGTAGATGGATTTCGGAAAGGGATTGGGCCGCTGGAACACCATGCCCACCCGCCGCCGGAGCGCCACCACATCCTGCCGCGCGTCGTTGACATCCCGCCCCGCCAGGCGCACCGCGCCTTCGACGCGGCAATCATCGTTCAAATCGTTCATGCGGTTAAAACAGCGCAGCAAGGTCGATTTGCCGCAGCCGGAGGGACCGATCAGCGCTGTAATACGCTGGCGCGGGATGCGCAGGGTGATATCCTCAAGCACCGTGCGTCCGCCGTAGGAGACGCTAAGATGCTCGGTCTCCAGGACAGTCTGCTGCGGGGTAAAGCGCTGGACATCCGGCATCTGCGCAAAGAGATCGGGGGTTAGCAGGGACATAAATCACACTCCATTAAAGCGCCAGCGCGCGGTATTTTTCCCGCAGGCGGTGACGCAGGCCGATGGCCGCCAGGTTCAGCCCCACCACGATCACCACCAGCAACAGCGCCGTGGCGAAGACCAAAGGACCCGCCGCGTCGCTATCGGGACTTTGCAGCGCCATATCGTAAATCTGGAAGCCCAGATGCATAAATTTCCGCTCGGCGTGCAGATAGGGAAACACCCCGTCCAGCGGCAGCAGCGGCGCGGATTTAATGACCCCGACCAGCATCAACGGCGCGGTCTCGCCCGCCGCCCGCGCCACCGCCAGGATAAGCCCGGTGATCATCGCCGGGGCCGCGCCCGGCAGCACGACGCGCCACAGCGTTTCCGCCCGGGTGGCCCCCAGCGCCAGCGACCCATGGCGCAGCGACGGCGGAATGCGCGCCAGGCCTTCCTCGGTGGCGACGATCACCACCGGCAACGTCAGCAGGGCCAGCGTCAGCGCGGCCCACAGCAGCCCGGGGGTGCCGAAGGTCGGATTGGGCAACGCATCGGCATAAAACAGTTGGTCCAGCGTACCGCCAAGCACATAGACAAAAAAGCCCAGGCCGAACACGCCATACACAATAGAGGGCACCCCCGCCAGGTTGCCCACCGCAATACGGATTAGCCGGGTCAGCCAGCCGGACTTGGCATATTCATGCAGATACACCGCCGCCATCACCCCGAGCGGCATCACCATCACCGACATCAGCATCACCAGCAGCAGCGTGCCGACAATGGCCGGGAAAACCCCGGCCTGCGCCGGATAGTCATTGGCGTCGCGGGCGACAAAATGACCGATCTGCGTGGCCCAAAGCCTGACTTTTGCCATAAATCCCATTGCGTTGGGATACCAGGCGCGCTCGATTTCCCGCAGCGGTATCTCGCGGGTGGCGCCCCGGGCGTCACGCAGCAGCACCCGATCGCGGTCCATCTCTTTATTAATATCCGCCGCCTGGCGGGAGAGACTCTGCGCCTGGTGTTCGAGCTCACCCTGGCCGGCGCGGTACAGCGCCTGGTTGAGCGGCGTCCATAGCCCGTCTTTTTCCCATTGCTGCCGCCGGGCGGCTAACCGTTCGGCGCGCTGGCCAAGGTCGGCCTGCATCCTGGCGCGCAGTCCCGCGGCCAGCCGGCGCTGCGTGGCCATTGACGCCAGCCGCTGTTGCAGCGCCCGCGGCATATCGTCGGCGGTCAGGGGTTGCCCGTCCTCGGTCATGCCCTGCAGGAAACCATACTCCCTGCCATAGCCGCTGCGTTCCAGCACCACCAGATCCGGCGGGCGGGAGCGCGCCACCACCCGATCCGCCCGCACCCGATAAAAATCCCGGGCGGCTGAGGCGCCGCCGGTGCGGATAATATAAAATTTATCCCCCTCGCCGCCGGGCGGCGCGGCGCGTTTTTCGGCGTAGATTTCGCCGATCCACGTGTCCGGCTGGCCGGACGCCGTCTCCAATTGCAATTGATACACCGGCTGCGGCCAGAACAGGCGCATGCCCTGCAGGCTGAGCAACGCCACCAGCATCAGCATGGCCAGCAGGCTGACGCTGACCGAACCGGCCGTCAGCCAGACCCATGGGCGGCCGGATTGGAACCAGTGCTTCATCCCGTCTCCCCGTCCTGTTGGCGGTAATGGGCGCGCAGGCGCAGGCGCAGCGCTTCGGCCAGGGTGTTTATCAGGAACGTAAAGATAAACAGCACCAGGGCTGTCAGCAGCAATAACCGATAGTGCCCGCTGTTAAGCGACGCCTCGGGTATCTCGATGGCGATATTGGCCGCCAGCGCGCGCAGGCCCTGGAACACGTTGCCGTCCACGCGCGCCATGTTGCCGCTGGCCATCAGCACGATCATCGTCTCGCCGGTGGCGCGTCCGAGTCCCAGGATAAACGCCGAAAACAGGCCGGCGCCGGCGGACGGCAGGGTGACCCCCAGCAGCGTTTGCCAGGGGGTTGCGCCCAGCGCCAGCGATCCCTGGATCAACCGCGCCGGCACGTTGAACAGCGCGTCCTCCGCCAGAGAAAACATCACCGGCACCAGGGCGAAACCCATGGCGGTGCCGACCACCAGCGCGTTCAGCGGGTTAAAATCGTCTCCCAGCCAACCCGACAGGGGCTGGCCGAACAACGCCGCATCGATCCAGGGCGAAAGGCGGCACGCCAGCCAAACCACCAGCGCCACCACGGGCAGCAGCAGCAGACAGTCCCAGCCCGCGGAAAACCGGGCGCCGAGGCGGGCGGGCAACCGGCTGACCCCCCAGCCGGTCGCCAGTATCGCCAGCGGCAGCAAGAGCGGCAGCAGCAAAATGCCGCTCAGCACCCGGCTATAGTAGGGCGCCAGCCACAGAGCGGCGATCAGGCCGATAACGACGCTTGGCACCGCCCCCATGATTTCCATGGCCGGCTTGATCCACCGCCGCAGCGCCGGCGCCATAAACCAGGCGGTATACATTGCCGCCGCCAGCGCCAGCGGGGTGGCGAACAGCATGGCGTAACCGGCGGCCTTCAGGGTGCCGGCCAGCAGCGGCACCAGGCTGAATTTGCCGCCGTCCAGGCCGCCGGCGGCGGTGGATTGCCAAACCCAGGCCGGCGCGGGATAGTGGTGATAGGCTATTTTTTGCGTCAGCGTGCGCCAGCTGATATCGGGGAAGGCGGTATCGAGCCGCCAGATGCGCCAGCCGCCGGCATCCAGGGTGACGATCGCCTCATCCGCCCCGCCGCCGGGGCCGGGGCCGGACTCACCGATTATCGGACTGAATACCGCGCGCAGGGCGGGCGCCAAACGCGTCTGCAGCAGGGGGGCCTCCTGGCGGGCGCTGAACAGGGAGAACGTACCGTCCGGGGCCAGCACGCCGAACACCGCGCGCTGCGCCGACGCCAGGATCTGCGCGCCGGGCGGCAGCGGGGCGGCAAATTCCCGAATGCGCGCCAAATGATGTCCGTTATCGTCGCTGACATCGAACCACAGGGCGAGCCGCTGGCCGGCAGCGCGCACCAGCAGGGAGCCGTCCGCGGGCAGCAGGGTCACCTGCGCCGGGCCCGCGGGCGCCAGCGCCTGCCGCTGGCGCAGCTGGATTTGACCGTCATCGCTGAGCCGGTAGATGCTCAGCAGGTTTCCGGCCAGCAGATACAGCAGGCGGCCGTCCGGCGACAGCAGCACCTCATCGACGGTGCCGTCGTCCGGGGTCAGTTCGCTACGCGTCAAGCCGGCTGGCCCCAGGCGGGCGACCAGAATCCGGCCGGATGCCAGCTGCGCCGCCATGACCGCCTGCTTTTCCGCCGGCTGCGCCAGCGCCGCATGACGCAGCGGCTGGCCGTCGCCGCTTAACGGCAGCGGGTTTTCCCCGAACGGAAATACCCAGGAGAGCGCGGCGGCGCGGCCGTTCGGCTGCGCCAGACGGGCGTTGCCGCGGCGGTCAAGCAGCAGGTACAGCGGCTGGCCGCCGCTGGCGGCCGCCAGTCCGGCAAAATCCGCCATCAGGCCGGCCGCGGACGGCGCCGCGCCGCGCCGCGGCAGCAGATGTCCCTGCCCGCGCCCATCAATAACATAAGCGCTGGACAGGGAGGCGTCGATACCCATGGCCTGAATGGCGGCCACGCCAGCGCCGTCCGGCGGCGCGGCCGCCTGATCCCTTACCGCCTGACTCCAGGGGACGGCGCCAAGCGGCGTGACCGAGGGGGAACGAAACAGCGGCAATACCGCGTACAGCAGATAAAAAAACATGACCAACAGCGTTAACAGCACCAATGCCCCGCCGCCGCTGACGAGGCCGCGCGTCACGCGGTCGCTCCATCGACGGTAGGCGGCGGTTTTCGTATTGGATAGCCGTTTTATTGTCATATTCCTCTGTTATATAGAGTCAACCCTATGGTCGGTACTGATTAAGGAAGCCTATGTTGCCTGTAAGATATTAAGATGACAATCTTAAGAAGGTTGTTCTGATGGACTTTGCTCCCGTGGGGGCGATAATACTCTTAATACAGGATCCCCCCTTCCTGAACAAATTAACGGAGTGGCAATGGGTCAGGAAAAGCTTTACAGCGAAAAAGAACTGAGTTGGTTATCGTTTAATGAACGTGTTTTGCAGGAAGCCGCGGACAAATCCAATCCGCTCATTGAGCGTATGCGGTTTTTAGGCATTTATTCCAACAACCTGGACGAGTTTTATAAAGTCAGGTTCGCGGAATTAAAACGGCGCATCCTGATAAGCGAAGAACAAGGATCCAAGGTAACATCGCGCCATCTGCTCAATAAAATCCAGGCCAAGGTGCTCAATGCCGAGCAGGAGTTCGATAATCTCTATAACGATCTGCTGCTGGAAATGGCGCGCAACCAGATATTCCTGATTAACGAACGGCAATTATCCCCCAATCAGCAGGAGTGGCTGCGCGTATATTTCAAACAGCAGCTGCGCCAGCATATTACGCCGATCCTCATCCAGCATGACACGAATCTGGTGCAATTCCTGAAGGATGACTATACCTATCTGGCGGTGGAGATTATCCGCGGCCAGGAGACCAACTACGCCCTGCTGGAAATTCCGGCCGATAAAGTGCCGCGTTTTATCAATCTGCCCGCCGAGCCGCCACGCCGGCGCAAACCGATGATTTTGCTTGATAATATCCTGCGCTATTGCCTTGACGATATTTTTATCGGCTTTTTTGACTACGATACCCTGAACGCGTACTCCATGAAAATGACCCGTGACGCGGAGTATGACCTGGTCACGGAAATGGAGTCGAGCCTGCTGGAGCTGATGTCGTCAAGCCTTAAGCAGCGCCTGACCGCGGAGCCGGTACGGTTTGTCTACCAGCGCGATATGCCCAACAGCATGGTGGAAATGCTCAAGGATAAGCTGGGTATTTCATCCTATGACTCGGTCATCCCGGGCGGCCGTTACCATAATTTCAAGGATTTTATTACCTTCCCCAACGTCGGCAAGGCCAACCTGGTGAATAAACCGTTGCCGCGCCTGCGCCATACGTGGTTCGAACACTTCCGCAACGGATTCGACGCCATCCGGGAACGGGATATATTGCTGTATTACCCTTATCATACCTTCGAGCACGTCCTGGAGTTGTTGCGCCAGGCGTCCTTCGACCCCAACGTGCTGTCGATTAAAATCAATATTTACCGGGTGGCGAAAGATTCGCGCATTATCGACGCCATGATCCATGCCGCCCATAACGGCAAAAAAGTCACCGTGGTGGTGGAGTTGCAGGCGCGCTTTGATGAAGAAGCCAATATCCACTGGGCAAAACGGCTGACCGAGGCCGGCGTCCATGTGATTTTCTCCGCCCCGGGGCTTAAGATCCACGCCAAGCTGTTCCTGATATCGCGCATGGAAGGCGAGGAGATCATGCGCTATGCGCATATCGGCACCGGCAACTTCAATGAAAAAACCGCTCGCCTCTACACCGATTATTCTCTGATTACCGCCGACCCGCGCATTACCAACGAAGTGCGGCGGGTGTTTAATTTTATCGAAAATCCTTATCGTCCGGTCAGCTTCGATTATCTGATGGTATCGCCCCAGAATTCGCGCCATATGCTGTACCAGATGATCGATCAGGAAATCGCCAATGCCCAGGCCGGGCTTGCCTCGGGCATTACGCTTAAAATTAACAACCTGGTGGATCAGGGGCTTATCGACCGGCTGTACGCGGCCTCCGGCGTGGGGGTGCGCATCCGTATCCTGGTGCGCAGCATGTGCTCGCTGATCCCCAACCTGCCGGGCATCAGCGACAATATCCAGGTAACCAGCATCGTCGATCGGTACCTGGAGCACGATCGGGTCTATGTCTTTGAAAACGGCGGTGATAAAAAGGTATTCCTCTCCTCCGCCGACTGGATGACCCGCAATATCGATTACCGTATCGAAGTGGCGGTGGCGCTGCTGGACCCGCGCCTCAAGCAGCAGGTTCTGGATATTCTGGCATTACTGTTCAGCGATACGGTAAAAGCGCGCTATATTGATGCCGCCCTCAGTAATCGCTATGTCCCGCGCGGCAATCGTCGTAAGGTACGTGCGCAGATAGCCATCTATGATTATATTAAGCGACTTGAGCAATCCGGAGATCAGGCCTGACGTATGCCATTAAATAACTTAACCACGCCCAAACCCGAAGAATTCGCGGCCATCGATCTGGGATCGAACAGCTTCCATATGGTGGTCGCCCGGGTGGTCAACGGCGCGTTGCAAGTGCTGAGCCGGCTAAAGCAGCGGGTGCACCTGGCCGACGGGCTGGATGCCAATAATGTGTTAAGCGACGAGGCCATAGAGCGCGGGATAAACTGCCTGGCGCTGTTTGCCGAGCGCCTGCAGGGGTTTTCCCCGCTGCGGGTGACCATTGTCGGCACCCATGCCCTGCGCGAGGCGGTGAATGCCGAAAAGTTTCTCACCCTGGCGGCGCAGGTGATCCCTTACCCGATTGAAATTATTTCCGGCCATGAGGAAGCGCGGCTGATTTTTATGGGCGTGGAGCATACCCAATCCGAAAAAGGCCGCAAGCTGGTGATTGATATCGGCGGCGGCTCGACTGAGCTGGTGATTGGCGAAAATTTCGAGCCTATCCTGGTGGAAAGCCGCAGGATGGGGTGCGTGAGTTTCGGCAATTTGTTTTTCCCCGGCGGCGTCATCAGCCCCGCGCATTTCCGACGGGCCCGCCTCGCGGCGGCGCAAAAAGTGGAAACCCTGGCCTGGCAATACCGCATTCTCGGCTGGCAGGTGGCCCTGGGCGCGTCCGGCACCATCAAGGCGGCCTGTGAAGTGCTGCTGGCGCTGGGCGAAAAGGACGGCGCCATTACGCCTGAGCGTTTGCAACTGCTGCATGACAAAATCATGAAGTTTAAAAATTTCAGCGCCCTGAACCTGCCGGGACTGTCCGAGGAGCGAAAGAGCGTGTTCGTGCCCGGCCTGGCGATTCTGTGCGGCGTGGTGGATGCCCTGGCCATCAGTGAATTACAGCTTTCCGACTGCGCCCTGCGCGAAGGGGTGCTGTATGAGATGGAAGGCCGCTTCCGGCATCAGGATATTCGCTCGCGCACCGCCAGAAGCCTGGCGGAACACTACAATATCGACAGCGATCAGGCCAAACGCGTCTGCGACACCACCGACCATCTGTATCAGCAATGGTGCCGGCAGAACGAGGATTTGCAAAACCCGCAGCTGGAAGCGCTGTTGATCTGGGCCGCGCAGTTGCATGAAGTGGGCCTGGGTATTAACCATAGCGGTTTGCAGCGTCATTCGGCCTATATATTGCAGCAGACCAATATGCCGGGATTTAACCAGGAACAGCAGCTGTTGCTGGCGACATTGGTGCGTTTTCACCGCAAGGGCATCAAGCTCGACGACATGCCGCGCCTGACGCTGTTCAAGAAAAAGCATTTTCTGCCCTGCCTGCAGTTACTGCGGCTGGCCGTATTGCTGAATAACCAGCGCCAGGCCACCTCGCCGACGCAGCTGCGGCTGCTGACCCACGAGCATCATTGGACGCTGGTGTTCCCGGCCGGTTTTTTCGCCCAGAACAATCTGGTGCAGCTGGATCTGGAACGGGAGCAAGCATACTGGGCGGAAGTTCCCGGCTGGCGCCTTGATATCACCGAGGAAGCCGAGGCGGTGAGTTAACCGCGGCGCGCAGAGGCTCCCGGCGTAGGGGGCCATGGCGCGCTATGGCTTACGCCCCCAGGCCATTGTTACCGCCCCAGGCTCATGTGCGGCTTGTGTGCGGTTTGACATGGATGTATAACATTCCTATGACTGAAAAGCGTCCGGAGATCATACAATCGCTTCCCCAATGCGGTTATAATGACAACCGATGCCGTTATCCCATAACCTTGAAAGGACCCCTTTAGTGAAGTTGGCCTATCCTATGCGCAGACGACGAACCTCGGTGCGAATGACTCGCTGGATCCTGTTTATCAGCTTTATTTTTTTATTCGCCCGTCTGATCTTCGCCACACTTGGCGCCTGGGACCATCACCAGGATACCCTGTCGGAACCGGCCGGCCAGATCATCAATGTCGACAATAGCCACGACGATTAATCCCGCCCCCGCCGCCGTCCGCGTGTAGCCGGCTGTAAGCTGTTCCGGCACAGGCCCGCGCAATCCGCTGCGCCGCGACCGTTTTCCCCGTCGCTTTTATCGCGTCCGATCCTTCCCGCGCCCCGCTGTGCTATCTATACTGCTTGCGACGGTAACCGATTTATCCGCCCGCAGCCCATAGTCAAACACGGGGAACGCACGCTATGCCCGCCATCAAACAACACTCCCTGGAACTGACCGGCCTGCGCCGTCAGGTACTGGGTTTACTGCTGTCCAACCGGGCGCTGGTCGACAGCATCCTGGGAAGGCCGGCGCGCGATACCTCGGTCGCTCCCCAGCTCATTTCCGACCAGACCGGCCGGCTGGTGGCGATTCAACGGCACCTGCACGCGGCGGATCTGGCGGATTTGCTGGAAAGCCTGCCCCATGATGAGCGGCTGGCGCTCTGGCGGCTGGTGGGCAACGATAAGCGCGGCAAAACGCTGGTGGAAGCCTCCGAAAGCGTCTGGGAAAGCCTGATCGCCGGAATGAGCAACCGCGATATCCTCAATGCCATCAGGCCGCTGGATGTCGACGAGCAGGCCTACCTGGCCCGCTATCTGCCGCGGGATCTGGTCGGCCGCATGCTGACGTCCCTGGAACCGCACCAGCGCGCCCAGGTACGGGCAATGATGAATTTTGACCGGGATAGCGTTGGCCATCATATGGATTTCGAACTGGCGGCGATTCGTCCCGACGTAACGCTCGCCACGGTGCAACGCTACCTGCGCTTACGCAAAACGCTGCCGGCCAATACCGATAAACTCTTTGTCGTCGATCGCCACAATCTGCTGGTGGGGGAACTGGCGCTGTCCACGCTGCTGCTTAAGCCGCTGCAGAAAAAGGTCCTTGAGGTCATGGATCCCAATCCCACTACCTTTCATCCGGAAGATCGGGCGGAGGACGCGGCCGGCGCGTTTGAACGTTACGATTTGATTACCGCGCCGGTAGTCGATGTCAAAGGCAAGCTGATGGGCAGGCTGAGCATCGAACATATGGTCGATCTGTTTTTTGAGGAAAACGACAGCAACCTGCGTAACCTGGGCGGTTTAAGCCCCGCCGAGGATATTTTCGCCCCGGTGAGCAAAACGGTGCGCACCCGCTGGGCGTGGCTGGCGGTCAACCTGTGCACCGCGTTTATCGCCTCCAGGGTGATCGGACTGTTTGAAGGCACGATATCGCAACTGGTGTCGCTGGCGGCCCTGATGCCCATCGTCGCCGGCATCGGCGGCAATACCGGTAATCAAACCATCACCATGATTGTCCGCGCGCTGGCGCTGCATCAGTTGGAAAAAGGCAACGCGGTGTTTTTACTGCTGCGGGAATTGGGCGTGGCGTTGATCAACGGCCTGGTCTGGGGCGGCATTATGGGCATCGTCACCTGGCTGCTCTATCGCGACGCGGGCCTTGGCGGCGTCATGATGCTGGCCATGCTGCTTAACCTGGTGCTGGCGTCATTGATGGGGGTGCTGATTCCGCTCACCATGGTACGCTTCGGCCAGGATCCGGCGGTGGGATCAAGCGTGATGATTACCGCCGTGACCGACACCGGCGGTTTTTTTATTTTTCTCGGGCTGGCGACGCTGTTTTTAATGCATTAATACGCCCTTTTTCTGACCTCGGTGCGGTGCAAGGCGCAGACCACCAGACCTATTATGTCCTTTGCTTATGTATAAACGGCCAAAACACACTTTTATGCGGTTTCTGGACTATTCTAACTATACGAAAGCCTAGGATTCTATTATGCATGCCAACGACGCAGCTTCCGCTTATAAGGTTAAAAAAACAGGGATATTTATTGCGGCGGTAGCGTTGCTGGTTTTCATCTTGTCCATGGCTTGCCTGCGCCTCAATCATTACGCCGAACCCTTGTCCCCCTTATGGCTTGTCACCGCCGTTATGCTGTCGGTGCTGTTTTCCTGCCCGTGGCGCCGCTGGCCGGCGATGATACTGTGCTGCGCACTGGCGGTCATTGCCGCCCATAGGCTGATGGCGGAGGATATGCCGGCCGCATTGCCCCTGATCGGCATTTCCTTTGCCGAGGCCGCCTGCGGCGCCTGGCTGCTGAAATGGACGTTAGATCCCCTCGATCCGCTGGACGGCATCGTGCCCTGGATGACGTTTTTCCTGATTGCGGTGCTCCTGATCCCCTTTCTCGGCGCGCTGGCCGCGGGTTTCCTTGCCGCGCCCGCCCATATCGGTTTCATGGCGTTCGCGCCGCAGTGGTTTACCGCCGAGGCCATCGGCATCCTGGCGCTGACGCCGGTGGGCATGCTCTGCCGGCACCAGACGCTGCCGCTGATGCTAAAACAGCGGTCCTGGCTGGAACTGCTGCTGATGATCCTGCTGACGCTGGTCATCAGCTATTTTGCCCTGCGGTTTTTACCCTTCCCCTTTACCATTATTATTCTGCCGCTGCTGATGGGCGCCATACGCTTGCCGCGTTTTGAGGCCTTCGGCCTGTTTTTAGTCATCACCCTGGCATTATTCATTACGCTGGGTTCCGGGTTTATCAAGGTGGGTTTACCCACCAGCAATCACCTCGCCATTTTATTGCATATACCGCTGTTGATGATCCTGATCCCCGCCAATGCGATGGCCATGGTCATGTACGCCTTTCGCCTGGAACGCGGCCATATCATGCAAAGCGAGACCCGTTTTCGCAACGCCATGGAGTATTCCGCCATCGGCATGGCCTTGGTCTCGCTGGAAGGCACCTGGATGCAGGTGAATAAAGCGCTGTGCCGGTTCCTCGGCTATGAGGCCGCCGAACTGAAGAAGCTCAGTTTCCAGGAGATCACCTATCCGGCCGATCTCAGTTCCGATCTTATCCAACTCAACGATCTGGTTAACGGCCATATTGATAGCTATACGCTGGAAAAACGCTATATCCGCGGCGATGGGGAAATTGTCTGGGCGCTGCTGGCGGTATCCGTGGTGCGCGACCAGAAGAGCAAGCCGCTCTATTTTATTTCCCAAATAGAAGATATCAGCGAAATCAAACACAACAATATTATCAACCAGCGCCTGATGGAGCGCATTACCCTGGCCAACGAGGCGGGCGGCGTCGGTATCTGGGAGTGGGATGTCGAGGCGAAAATCATGAGCTGGGATAAGCGCATGATGGAAATTTACGCCATGCAATCCGGCGAAACCGTCAGCTATGACTATTGGCTGGCGCGCATTATCGATGAAGACCGGCCTTTGGCCCTGCAAACCCTGAACGAATCCCTGGAGGAAAATAAGCCGTTCCTGCTGGCATTCCGCATTCGCCATCCCGGCGGGGAAATCCGCCATATCCGCGCCTACGCCAATATGCTGATGGATGAGAACGACCGGGTGGTGCGCATGCTGGGCGTCAATCTGGATATGACCAGCGAGGTCCGCCTCCGGGAGGCCCTGCACGAGGAAAAGGAACGGCTGCATATTACCCTCGATTCCATCGGCGACGCGGTGATTTCCGTAGACCAGGGGATGCGCGTCAATTTCATGAACCCGGTGGCGGAAAAGATGACCGGCTGGCGCCAGGAGAAAGCCCATGGCCGGCATATCGACAGCATTATGCATATCAGCCTCGGCGTCGATGGCCCGCGGGTGGGCATGTCGATGGACGATGTCAATGCCGGGCCCCACGAGGGGTTGACCCTGCGCCAGGATCTGGTGCTCAACAACCGCAAAGGCACGCTGTTCGATATTCATTACAGCGCCACGCCGCTCAAGAACCTGAAGGGGGAAATCCTGGGCGCGGTGCTGGTTATCAAGGATGTCAGCGAGTCGCGCCAGTTGCTGTTGCAGCTCAGTTACAATGCGTCCCATGATGTCTTGACCGGCCTGCCGAACCGGGCCAGTTTCAAACAGCATCTTGATGCCGCGCTCCTGACGGCAACGCGCGAAAAACGCCGTCACGCCCTGGTCTTTATCGATCTGGACCGGTTCAAGCAGATTAACGACACGGCCGGACACGCGGCGGGCGACGCCTTGCTGCTGGAGCTCGGCCTGCTGATGCAGGACAATATCCGGCAGTATGATTGCCTGGCGCGACTCGGCGGCGACGAGTTCGGCCTGCTCCTCACCGATTGTCCCTTACCCGAGGCGCAGGGTCTGGCCCAGCGCGTCATCGATGCGGTTAACGCCTACCGCTTTTATTGGCAGGAGCAATTATTCCGTATCGGCGGCAGCGCCGGCGTCACGCTGATATCGGCGGATAATTGCGATGCCAAGGAAGTCATGGCCCAGGCCGACAGCGCCTGCTATGCGGCAAAACATAGCGGCCGCGGCCAGGTATTGTTATACGAGGCGCGGCAGGATCCCGCCGGCCCCGCGTCGGTAACACAGGATATCCTGAGCCGCGAGCGGCTGCTTGATATGATGGATAACGAGAGTCTCCACGTGCAGATCGAGGCGGTCGCGCCGCCCGATGCCAGACTTGAGGTGGGTTTCTACCTGATAAGTTTCGTCATCCAGGGCCGGGACGCATTACTGGTCAGCCAGGAAGACTTTATGCGCGCGGCGCGGGCGCGTCATTTATCGCTGGCGGTGGATCGCTGGCTGCTAGGTCAGATCTTCACCGTCCATGGCGCCGCCATCGCCGCCCAGGGGATTTGCCTGGTACTCCCCCTGTCCATGGCAGGGCTGGCCGACGCAGACATGATGGATGAGCTGCTGTCTCTCGGCGAGCGCCATCCTTTACTGAACGCGCGCCGGCTGATTATCAGTCTCGACGGCGGGGATTTCATGGCCGCTTATCCCGCCGCCGGGCTGGCCGCGGACCGATTGCGCCAGTACGGCTACCCCATCATGCTTAATCAGTTCGGCGCCGATTTAGGCGCGTTTAACAAGCTGAAAGCGGGGCATATCGATTACATCAGGCTGCCTGACCCGTTTATCGCCAATGTTCATTGCAGCCAGATGGACGATATTATGGTCAGGGTGATCCACGGCCATATCCATCGCCTGCGGGCGCGCTCCCTGGCCGGTCCCGCCAACCAGCCCGCCACGCTCGCCGCCCTTGCCGCCATCGGCGTCGATTTCGCCGCCGGCGAAACCGTAGGCCAGAGCCTGCCGCTGTCCACCCTATTGAATAAAGGCTATTTCACTGTTCAATAATCGTCGCGCGCCGTTGCCTGCTCCCCGACATTGCTGTAAAGTTCCCCGCCTCATCGGCATGGGGAGGCAGCGATGTTTATTGGTTTTGACTACGGTACCGCGAACTGCTCGGTCGCGGTGATGGACGGCGACCGGCCGCGCTTATTGCCGCTGGACGGCGCGTCGCCCTATATGGCCTCTATGCTTTGCGCGCCGACGCGCGAGGCTGTCAGCGAATACCTGCATCAGTTCTGGCAGGTGCCCACCGGCAGTGATGAAAATCAACGGCTGCTGCGCCGGGCGATTAACGCCAACCGGGAAGAAGATATCGTCCTGACGGAGCAAAGCCTGCAGTTCGGTAGGCAGGCGCTGGCAAATTATATTGCCGATCCCGAAGAGGTTTATTTCGTCAAATCGCCTAAATCCTTCCTGGGCGCCAACGGTCTCAAGCCGCAGCAGATTGCGCTGTTCGAGGATCTGGTCTGCGCCATGATGCGTTATATCAAACGCCAGGCCGAGGCGGCCTTGTCCACGCCCATTACCCAGGCCATGATTGGCCGGCCGGTCAATTTCCAGGGCACCGGCGGCGAGGAAGCCAACCGTCAGGCCCAGGATATTTTGCAGCGGGCCGCCTCACGCGCCGGGTTTACCGATATCGACTTCCAGTTCGAGCCGGTGGCCGCGGGGCTGGATTTCGAAGCCACCCTCGATCGGGAAAAAATTGTCCTGGTGGTGGATATCGGCGGCGGCACCACCGACTGCTCGCTGCTGCTGATGGGGCCGGAATGGCTGAAGCAGCGGGATCGCCGGCAAAGCCTGCTGGGGCACAGCGGCTGCCGCGTCGGCGGCAACGATCTGGATATCATGCTCGCGTTTAAATCGCTGATGCCGGAGCTGGGCCTGGGCGGCATGACGGAAAAAGGCCTGGCGCTGCCCGCCCTGCCGTTCTGGCAGGCGGTGGCGATTAACGATATCCCGGCGCAGGGTGATTTTTACAGCAGCAATAACGGCCGGTTCCTGCGTGAACTGATCCGCGACGCCGCCGATCCCGAACGCGTCGGCGCCTTACTGCAGGTCTACCGGCAGCGGTTAAGCTATCGCCTGGTGAAGAGCGCGGAAGAGAGCAAAATCGCCCTGTCCAGCGAACCGGCGACCCGGGCGGGCCTGGAGTTTATCCGCCCCGGCATGCAGGTGCCCATCTGCCAGGCGGAACTGGAGGAGGCCATCAGGGCGCCGCTGGGCCGGATCCGGCAACAGGTGGACGACGTGCTGGCGCAGGGCGCCGCGCCGCGGCCGGATGTGGTCTATCTCACCGGCGGCAGCGCCCGCTCGCCGCTGTTGCGCCAGGCGCTTGAGCGCAGCCTGCCGGACATTCCGATCGCCGGCGGCGATGATTTCGGCTCGGTCACCGCCGGACTGGCGCGCTGGGCGCAGCGCCAGTTCATCGCCTGAAGCCGGGCGGCGGCCTTAGCGCCTGGCAGGCGGCTTAGCGCGGCAACCCGCCGTCGGTTTCCAGCAGGCCCTGGCGGATGATAAAGGCGATGAGCGTATCCAGGCCGTCGCCGGTTTTCAGGTTGGTGAACGCCCATGGGCGCGCTGGCCGCATCCGGTTGGTATCGCGCTCCATCACCTCCAGCGAGGCGCCGACGTAGGGCGCCAGATCGATTTTATTGATCACCAGGAAATCGGATTTGGTAATGCCCGGCCCGCCTTTGCGCGGGATCTTCTCCCCTTCCGCCACGTCAATCACGTAAACGGTCAGATCGGCCAGCTCCGGACTGAAGGTCGCGCTCAGGTTATCGCCGCCGCTTTCGATGAAAATAATGTCCAGATTGCCGAATTTGCGCGCCAGATCCTCCACCGCCGCCAGGTTCATGGACGCATCCTCGCGAATGGCGGTATGCGGGCAGCCGCCGGTTTCCACACCGACGATGCGATCGGCCGCCAGCGCGCCCGCCTCGGTGAGGATGCGCTGATCCTCCCTGGTATAAATATCGTTGGTCACCACCGCCAGTTGGTAGCGATCGCGCAGCGATTTACACAGCACCTCCAGCAGCGCGGTCTTGCCGGAACCCACCGGACCGCCGACGCCGACGCGTAAGGGTTGTTTATATTCTTGCATCTTAACTCCCGGATAACATCGCAAAATAGCGCATCGTCCCATGGCCCGTCCCGTGCCCAGGCCAGGGAGCGAAGCGTCCGCCGCTTGCGCCCGATAATGACATCATCAGGAACGAAACAGGCGTGAATACTGGGTTTCATGGCGGGACGACGCAATGGCCTGCAGCGGAAAACTGCCGCCCAGCGCATCGTCATCCAGCCGCCCGGCGCGGGCGAATGCCGCCGGCAGCAGCGCGGACAGCTCACGTAACAGGCTTTGCGCCTTCTGCTGGCCGAACGGCACCAGCTTCAGCCCCGCCATGACGCCGCTTTCCAGCACGCTGTAGCCGTAGCCCATGGCCAGCGCCTCCAGAGGAATCGCCCATTGCCAGCCCAGCCAGGCCATACCCGCCAATTGGCTCTGGCGCAGCGCCGGCAGCCATGCGCCGTCCAGCGGCAGGTCCGGCCATTCCAGGATCAGCCGGCTTAACGCCTGGCCCCGCTGCTGTTCTTCGCGCCTGAGCTCGCAGGTCTCGCGCGCGGCCAGCAGAAAATCGCTCCAGCGGGCAAACTGCCCGCTGTCATCCGCCGCGCAGGCCCGGTACAGGCGGATCAATACCGGCCAGTCCAGGCCGCCTAAGGTGTCGGCGATAATCTGCCGCTGCCAGTCGGCAAAGGCGTCGCCTGACATAACCCAGCCCGCCTCCACCGCCCATTCCAGCCCCTGCGAATAGGTAAAGCCGCCCACCGGCAGGCTGGGGCTGATAAGCTGCATCAGGCGCAGCAGCGCGGTTTGCTCCAGCATATCAGTGCGGATGATGATGGCCATGGGGCGCGCTCTGGTACGCCCCGGCCTCGGGTTCGAACGCCGCCTGCTCGGTCCTGACCGCCGCGCCCAATCCCATCACCATGGCGTCCAGCACATGATCGTGCTGATAGCGCACCCAATCGCGCTCGATCTGCAACGGCACATGGCGGTTGCCCAGGTGATAGCAGACCCGCGCCAGCAGCAGCGTATCGCGCGCATACACCGTGGAGACGGTTTCAGGCGCGGCAATCACCCGCACGACTTCGCCGCCGTCTTCGGTGGCAAGCACGTCCCCGCCGCGGATCACCTGCCCGCGCGGCAACAGCAGGCCGGCCTCGCGGCCGTCGTCCAGACGCACCTGGGCCCGGCTCTTGATGCGTGTATCCAGATCCAGCGTCACGGTGGCGGTAGCCGCCAAAGCCTTATCAAGGTGTTTCGTTAAAACAATCATCCTGATTCCCGACTCGGTTAAAAAAGAAAATAGCGCTGCGCCATCGGTAAGATATCGGCGGGCTCGCAGGTCAGGAGTTCGCCGTCGGCCCGGACCTGATAGGTCTGCGCGTCCACCTCGATGGTGGGCTGCCAATGATTATGGATCATATCGGCCTTCCTGACGTGGCGGCAGTGCCTGACCTCGCCCAGCAGGCTTTGCAGGCCCAGCCGGCCGGCCAGGCCGTTGCCGTACGCCGCCTGGGACAAAAACGTCATGCGCGTGGCGTGGCGCGCGCCGCCGAGCGCGCCGAACATCGGGCGGTAGTGGACCGGCTGCGGCGTGGGAATCGACGCGTTGGCATCGCCCATCGGCGCCATGGCGATCATGCCGCCCTTAATGATAAGCGCCGGCTTGACGCCGAAAAACGCCGGCGACCACAGCACCAGATCCGCCAGCTTGCCGCGCTCGATGGAGCCGACCTCATGGGATATGCCGTGGGTGATGGCCGGGTTGATGGTGTATTTGGCGATATAGCGCTTGACCCTGAAATTGTCGTTGCGCTCACCGTCCGGCGCGAGCGGGCCGCGCTGCACCTTCATTTTATGCGCCGCCTGCCAGGTGCGCAGGATCACCTCGCCCACCCGGCCCATCGCCTGCGAGTCGGACGACAGCATGGAGAAGGCGCCCAAATCGTGCAGGATATCCTCGGCGGCGATGGTTTCACGCCGGATGCGCGATTCGGCGAACGCCACGTCCTCGGCGATGCCGGCGTCAAGATGGTGGCAGACCATCAGCATATCCAGATGCTCGTCGATGGTGTTCACCGTATAAGGCATGGTGGGGTTGGTGGATGAGGGCAGGATGTTCGCGTGGCCGCACACCTTGATGATATCCGGCGCATGGCCGCCCCCCGCCCCTTCGGTATGATAGGTATGGATGGTGCGATCGCCGATGGCGGCCAGCGTATCCTCGACAAATCCCGCTTCGTTCAGGGTGTCGGTATGGATAGCCACCTGCACATCATACTTATCCGCCACGCCCAGGCAGCAATCGATGGCCGCCGGCGTGGTGCCCCAGTCCTCATGCAGCTTCAGGCCGATGGCCCCGGCTTCCACCTGTTCGGCCAGCGCTGCCGGCTGCGACGCGTTGCCCTTACCGGTAAAACCGATATTGACCGGCAGGGTTTCCGCCGCCTGCAGCATGCGCGCCAGATACCAGGGACCGGGGGTGCAGGTGGTGGCGTTGGTGCCCGCCGCGGGCCCGGTGCCGCCGCCGATCATGGTCGTTACGCCGGCGCAGATGGCTTCTTCCACCTGCTGCGGGCAGATAAAATGAATATGCGCGTCGATACCGCCGGCGGTGACGATTTTGCCCTCCGCCGCCACCACTTCAGTGCCGGGGCCGATGGGGATGGTCACCCCGGGCTGGATGTCCGGATTGCCCGCCTTGCCGATGCCGACGATCCGTCCGTCCTTGACGCCGATATCCGCTTTAACGATACCCCAGTGATCGATAATCAGGGCGTTGGTCAGCACCAGATCGACACAAAACGCCGACGTCATCTGCCCCTGCCCCATGCCATCGCGGATCACTTTGCCGCCGCCGAACTTTACCTCTTCGCCATACAGGGTAAAGTCCTTTTCCACCTCGATCCACAGCTCGGTATCCGCCAGCCGCAGCCGGTCGCCCACCGTGGGGCCGAACATTTCCGCGTAGGCGCGGCGGGAAATTTTGCTCATGACGATGACTCCAGCTTGCCCATGATCTCGCCGCGAAAGCCGTAGACTTCGCGTTTGCCCGCATAGGCCACCAGGGTAACGTCCCGGGACTGCCCCGGCTCGAAGCGCACCGCCGTGCCGGCGGCGATATCCAGCCTGAACCCGCGCGCCGCCGCGCGATCGAACTTCAGCGCCGGATTAACTTCGAAAAAATGGTAATGCGATCCCACCTGTACCGGCCGGTCGCCATGGTTGGCGACGGTAACCGTCACGCGATCGCGGTCGGTGTTAAGCTCGATATCGCCCTCGGCGATACACATTTCACCAGGTATCATAACGCCTCGCTGCTTGTCAGATTATCGGATCGTGGACCGTCACCAGTTTGGTGCCGTCGGGGAAGGTCGCTTCCACCTGCACGTCGGGGATCATTTCCGGCACCCCTTCCATCACGTCATCGCGGGTTAATACCTCGCGGCCCAGGCTCATCAGTTCGGCCACCGTCAGCCCGTCGCGCGCGCCCTCCAGGATCGCGGCGCTTATCAGCGCCACCGCCTCCGGATAATTCAGCTTCAGCCCACGGGCCTGCCGCCGTTCCGCCAGAAGGGCGGCGGTAAACAGCAACAGCTTGTCTTTTTCTCTTGGCGACAATTCCATTCTTCAACTCCTCAGGTTGCCCAGATACGCGGGGGCGACGCTTCCAGCCCCAGCATCCCGGGCCGTAAACAGGCCCAGATCCGGTGCAGCAGATGCTGCAGCCGCTGGTTATCATTATCCAGCACCCGTACGACCAGCAATGAATCCAGCAGGCTGGCGCCGGCCGCCGGCGCATGGGCGGCGTCGAGCAGCAGACGCACCTCGGCCAGCATCTTCTCGGTGACGGGGGTGGCATAAAAGGTCGCGCTTAGCGGATGGCCGCCCAGTTTTTCCAGCCGGCCCGCGCTGATGCGCAACCGCTCGAACAGGCCCGGCGATCCCGGCAGGATAATGCGCAGGGACGCATCCAGGCTACCGGAGGTAAAGGCTTCGCCGGCCGCCGGCCGGCCAAGGCACAGGGTTTCAAAGCCCAGCAGGCGCGCGCCGGGGGCCAGCCGGAACTCGGTATCGATAGCCACCCTGGCGGCCGGGAACAGGATATTATCCTGCGGCAGCCATTCAAGTATGCTGTCCTCGCCGAGCGAAAATCGCTGCGACACCCGGGCCAGCTGACCCGCGCTGCGGTAAAATTTGGTGGCGCCCGGCATGGTCAGCAGCGCATGACTCTGCGCCGCCATGGCGACCGATAATTCAAGCCGGTCACCGCCGACCACGCCGCCCGGCGGATGCAGCAAATAGACGTGGGGGTGATCGGCCTGGGGATAAAACGCCCGCTGCACCCGGTAGGGTCCGCTATGCCGCCGGGTCGTCAGCAACGTCCGGCCGTGGCGCCGCTCGAATCCCAGCGCGAGCTTACCCAGCCAGCCCGCGGGCGGCGGCACGGGTAGAACAGTGTCGTTTGTCATAGCACCCTACTGCACGGCATACCATGGCCTTGTAGTGACAGGCCATGAGATAACAAGTCCAAAGCCTTTCCGTAGCAATATTTAAGCCAATTCTCAACCGGGGATCACCTGTGCTCACGCCCTCATGGCGCACCATATTAGTGCCATGCCTGCACCCCAAGCGGTAACAGCGATAAAAATGCGCCATGCCGGTGCGCAAGGGTGAACGCGCTATAACGCCAACACCGCCTTCCCCGGCGGGGAAAACAGGGTTACCCGCCGACCCGGGTTCAGCTATAGGGCGAGATAAAATTAACCGTTGGGCGCGTTAAGGCACCGGGGATTAGGGGGCTAAAATGGCGTTAAGCCAAGGCGCCAGAACCGCGCAACATGGCGTACAGGGCGGTATCCCAGCGCTCCCGGCCCACTTTGGCCGAGCTGCGGCGCACGCCTTCGCGGATAAAACCCAGTTTTTCATAGGTGTGGATTGCCGCCTGGTTAAAGGTGTAGACATTCAGTTCCAGGCGCTCAATCAGCGGCTCGGCAAACACCCGCTGCACAATGGCGCTCAGGAAGGGGATGGCGATGCCCTGCCCCCGGTTGGCGGGGTTCACGGCCACCCGCCCCAGCAGGGCGACGCCGTTGCGCCAGTCAAAAGTCACCTGGGCGGTAGCGGTGGCCGCGCCGGGCTCCCCGGCGCAAAACAGCCATCTCCGGGGAGGCGTGCCGGCCGATTCGCCGAGCATTTCAGCTAATTGCGGCGGATCCAGGGGAAAACGCGGCAGGGGACCGCCCCATTGCGCCAGCTCTTTTTCGGTGTTAAACCAGCGGCAGATGCCGGGAAAATCAGCTTCCGCCATATGACGTATATTCATTCTACCCCGCCGTGTAAGGACATTAACCCGACCCTGGGATATCTGTCCCGAAATGGACCTCATCCCGGCCGCTTTTGGCCTGTACTATATCAATATATTTTGTTAAAAATCACAAGTTGCCGTCAAACTTTATTACGTGGGGAAAAGATGCTTGAATTACGCCCGAACTGCGAACGCTGTGATTGCGATTTACCCCCCGCAAGCCATCAGGCGCGCATCTGTTCTTATGAATGCACCTTCTGCGCCGACTGTGCCGCCAATGAACTTAATAATACCTGCCCCAACTGCGGCGGAGAATTAACTGCCAGGCCCATCCGTCCACCCCACCGGCTTAAACTGCATCCGGCCTCGACACGGCGTATTATTGCAAAACGTTAACTTTCAGCTATCGAATCCATCTATGAAAGCAGCTATCAAAGATAAGGCATTAACGTAATATGCTTTCATCGGCGACAAAGGAATGATGACCATTCGGTGCTGGCCGATAGATAAAGGATTAATACCCTTATCCGGCCCACTTTTTGTGCATAAAATTAACGTTATCCGAGGCAAAAAATGTATAATTTTTCACGTTTTCAGGCAAAAGAATTGGCATTGGCCTATATGAGCGGCAAGGCCACCGGCCTGACGCCGGAAGAATTTTTTCAACAGGTGATGAAAGCGGAAAAATCCTTTGATTCCCTGATCAGAACAGGAACCGCGCAGCCCGCCAAGGGTGTGCTGGTCAAATCCTTTTAACGCCCGCGGGCGGGAAAGTGAAGCCGCCCGCCCGGTATGATGCCCTACCCGGCGCGGGGCTCCTCCCGGCATGGCTGCGCGCCGCGGCCGCGAGGTTTATTTCCAGGCGCTGGCTTCATCCAGCACGCGGACATCCTCGGCGCTGAGCCGCAGTTCAAGCGCTTGCGCCAGTTCGTCAAGCTGTTCCACCGACGTTGCGCTGGCAATAGGCGCCGTGATGCCGGGCTGCTTGAGATTCCAGGCCAGCGCCACCTGGGTCGGCGTGACCTGGTGCTGCTCGCTGACGGCATCCAGCGCCTTCAGGATGCGCAGGCCGCGCGGGTTTAAGTATCCCTCCACCACGCTTTGCCCGCGCGGGCTTTTGGCGGCATCTTCGGTGGCGCGGTATTTACCGGTCAGGAAGCCGCTTGCCAGCGCGTAAAAGTTGATTACGCCAACGCCATGCGCGGTCACCACCGGCGCCAGGTTTTGCTCGTATTCCTGGCGATCGTAAAGATTAAACTTGGGCTGCAGCGTTTCATAACGCGCCAGGCCATTCTGTTCGCTGATGCGCAGCGCCTGCGCCAGGCGTGGACCTTCATAATTCGACGCCCCGATGGCCCGCACCTTGCCTGCTTTAATCAAGGCGTCGAACGCGGCCAGGGTCTCCTCCAGCGGTACGGACTTGTCGTCGTCGTGGGATTGATACAGATCGATATAATCGGTTTGCAGGCGCTTAAGCGACTCTTCCACCGCGCGTTTGATATACCCCGCCGACAGCCCCTTTTTATCGCCGCCCATGGGCTTGCCCACCTTGGTGGCGATAATCATCCCGTCCCGCCTGCCGCTTTTTTTCAGCCACTCGCCGATAATGGTTTCGGATTCGCCGCCCTGGTTGCCGTCAACCCAGGCCGAGTAGACATCGGCCGTATCGATGAAATTCAGCCCGCGCTCCGCGAGGGCGTCAAGCAGGCGAAAGGACATCTGCCGATCGATGGTCCAGCCAAATACATTGCCGCCGAATGCCAGCGGCGGCACGGTAATCCCGGAACGGCCCAGCGTTCTTGTTTCCATGGTGATACCCCCTTATTGCTGTTGAGCGTTACTGTTTTGCCATGCTGACTACCTTAGCACTCCCCAGGTTACGCGCCAGCCTTTGCCGGCTCTCCCGCGCCTCCCGCTCCAGCCAGTGCTTGAACAGCGTAAGCGAAGGCGACAGGACCTTTTGCTCAGGATGAATCAGATAATAAGAGGCGCCGCTTTGTATGCACAGCGGAAATGGCGCCGTCAGACGCCGGGCCTCAAGATCGAACTCCAGCAGGCAGAGATCGCCCATGGCGATGCCATATCCCTGCAGGGCCGCGGTCATGGCCAGATCCAGCGTGTCAAAATGCTGCGCCTTGGTCAGCGGCGCTACGTCGCAGCCCGCCGTCTTTAACCATAATAGCCAATCGCGGCGATCGCGGGTGGGATGAAGCAGGGTTTTATCCGCCAGCCGGGCGACGTCGGCGTCAGGCGCGGTCCACAGTGCCGGGATGCACACCGGAGTGAGTATTTCATCAAACAGCGGGGTGGCCTGGATGCGTTTATTCTCCGGCCGGCCGAAGATCACCGCCGCGTCAAAATGTTCGCTGGCGAAATTAACGCCGTGCGAGAATGAGGTGGTCAGGGCGATATCGATTTCCGGATGCTGGTTTTGCAGTTGCATAATGCGCGGCAGTAACCAGCGCATGGCGCAAGTGGGGCATTTTACCCGCAGCGTGCCCGTGCGCCTGGCGGCAAGGGCAAGCGTGGCGTCGATTTGCCCCAGCGCCTGCTGCAGCGGCGCCAGCAGGGCGGCGCCCTGCTCGGTCAGTTCCAGTCCCCGCGCCTGGCGAATAAACAGCGCGCAGCCCAAGTGCCGTTCCAGGCCGGCTATCTGGCGGCTGACGGCGCCCTGGGTGAGATGCATATGTCGCGCGGCATGGGTGAAATTTAGCCGCTCAGCGACTACGATAAAGGTTTTCAGCACGTCCAGCGAGGGCAGCGGATTCATGATTCGGCTCCGGATAACAGCAGGATTGATGAAACATCCACGGGCATGGCTCCAGTGGTAATAGGGCCGGCGAAGGCGGCTGCGCCGCGCTGATGAGATTATCGCCGCGCTCCAGGCATGTTCCCGGCGCATGGCATGCATGATAAAGGATCGGTTGTCGCGCGGCCGGATATGTTGCTTAATCATGATTCATCCAGCCTTACGTGTCACGGCTTTTGCGGTTTTAACCCTACCAGGAGGTTGTTCCCATGCAGAGCGTTATTCCCCCCAGGTCTAAGTTGCCCGATGTCGGCACCACGATCTTCACCACCATCGGACAGCTGAGCGCCGAGCACCAGGCCCTGAATCTGTCCTCGGGGGCGCCAAGCTTTGACTGCGATCCGCTGTTGATAGACGGCGTGGCGAAAGCCATGCGTGCCGGACATAACCAGTATGCGGCCATGCCTGGACTGATGGCCCTGCGCGAGGCGCTGGCGGATAAAGTCGAGCGCCTGTACGGCTGCCGGTATGATCCTGAAAGCGAAATCACCATACTCGCCAGCGCCAGCCAGGGGCTTTACAGCGCCATCAGCGCCCTGGTGCATCCGGGCGACGAGGTGATCTATTTTGAACCGGCGTTTGACAGCTATTCCCCCATCGCCCGCTTGCAGGGGGCGGTGCCGGTGCCGGTGAAAATCCCGCTGGAACAGCACGCTATCGATTGGGACGCGGTGGCCGCGGCCGTGACGCCGCGCACGCGCATGATTATCGTCAACAGCCCGCATAACCCTACCGGCATGGTGTTCAGCGAAGAAGATATCCAGCGGCTGACCGCCCTGACCGCCGGCACCGATATCCTGATCCTCTCCGACGAAGTGTATGAGCATATGGTGTTCGACGGCGCGCCTCACCGCAGCATGGCGGCGTATCCCGCCCTGGCCGAGCGAAGCGTGGTGGTTTCGTCCTTCGGTAAAACCTACAGCGTCACCGGCTGGCGCGTGGGGTATTGCCTGGCGCCGGCCGAATTGATGCTGGAAATCCGCAAGGTGCATCAGTTTATGGTTTTTGCCGCCGATACGCCGATGCAGTATGCGTTTGCCGAAGCGTTGGGCAAGCCGGAAAGTTATCTCGGCCTGGCGGCTTTTTACCAGCAAAAGCGCGATATACTGACCCGCGCCCTGCGGGATTCGCCGTTTAAACTGCTGCCCAGCGCGGGCGGTTTTTTCCTGTTGGCGCAGTTCAGCCATTTCTCGGCGGACAGCGATAACGATATGGTTATAAAATTAATCCGCGATGCCAAAGTCTCGTCGATACCCCTGTCGGCGTTTTACAGCGACGGCACCGAAACCGGCATGATCAGGCTCAGTTTCGCCAAAGATGAAGCCACGCTGCGCGAAGGCGCGCGCCGGCTTTGCGCATGGCGCCAGGCGTAAGTGGCCGGGATGGCCGTATTTTTTTGACGTTCACACACTACCTATGACGGGACACGACAATGAAAAAAATAGCGACACTGTTGATATTGGCCTGCGGCATGGCCGCGCTGCCGGCCATGGCGGCCGAGGGCAAAATCCGTTTTGGCCTGGAAGCGCTTTACCCGCCGTTTGAATCCAAATCGCCGAGCGGTGAATTGCAGGGGTTCGATATCGATTTGGGCAACGCCGTGTGCCAGGCCGCCGGCGTCAAATGCGAATGGCTGGATACCTCATTCGATGGTTTAATCCCGGCGCTGCAGGGACGCAAATTCGACGCCATCAACTCGGCGATGAATGTCACCGAGAAGCGCCGCCAGGCCATCGATTTCACCCAGGTGATCTATCGGGTGCCCACCAAACTTATCGCCCGCGCCGACGCGGGGCTGCAGCCGACCCCGGACGCGCTGAAAGGTAAAAGCATCGGCGTGCTGCAAGGCTCCATCCAGGAATCCTACGCCAACGCCCACTGGGCCGGCCAGGGCGTGAACGTGGTGGCCTACCAGGATCAAAACCAGATCTATATGGATTTGACCTCCGGCCGCCTCGATGGCACGCTGGTGCTGGCGCCGGCCGGGCAGTCCGGTTTCCTGTCCCAGCCCCAGGGCAAGGGTTTTGCGTTTAGCGGACCCGCGGTCAGCGATGACGCCATCCTCGGCAGCGGCATCGCCTTCGGCATTCGCAAAGGCGACGACGCCCTGAAAAAACAGCTGGACGACGCCATCGCCAAGGTGAAGGCCCAGGGAACCATCGGCACCCTGGCGAAAAAATATTTCGGCGATATCGACGTGTCCGCCCCCGACTGATGCGTCCGCAGGCCCCGGAAAGCACTTTTCGGGGCAATATTCATACCAGAACGACAAACCCTGACAATACCTCCACACTTCCTCCATTTTTACCCGCGTTTTTTTGGCTAAACTGGGTATATCATTCTTATTTTATGCGGGAACGTGCGATTCTGATGCCTTGTCCGCATGATTACAGGTATAGCGATACATGAAGGGTAAACGCAATGGACGCTTATTGCTCCTGATAACGACACTGCTGATCCTCCTTATCGGCGCGTTTTTCATATGGCGGCATGTCCGGGAACAGCCCGCCGCCGAACCCACCGCCGCCGCCCGGCCGGGCGCGGCCCGCCCCGAGACCGGGCGGCGTGGCGGCCGCGCCGGGCGCCACGCGCAAACGCTGTCGCCGGTGCAGGCGGCCACCGCGCAGTCCCGATCGGTGCCGCGGTTTCTCACGGGCCTGGGCACGGTGACCGCCGCCGGCACCGTCACCGTAAGGAGCCGGGTGGACGGCCAGCTGATGGCGCTGCATTTCGCCGAGGGCCAATGGGTCAAGGCGGGGACGTTATTGGCGCAAATCGATCCGCGGCCGTTTGAGGTGGCGCTGCTGCAGGCCAAGGGGCAGTTGGCGAAGGACCAGGCGACGCTCGCCAACGCCCGGCAGGATATGGCGCGCTACCAGCAGTTGGTCAAAACCAGCCTGGTCTCCCGTCAGCAGCTCGACACCCAGCAATCATTGGTGCGCGAGGCCGAGGGCACTTTGCTGGTGGACCAGGCGGCGGTGGCCAGCGCCGAGCTGCAACTGGCCTACAGCCGCATTACCGCGCCGATGGACGGCCGGGTCGGCCTGCGCCAGGTGGATGTGGGTAATTTTATCACCAGCGGCGATACCACGGGCATCGTGGTGCTGACCCAGACGCGGCCGATCGATGTGCTCTTTACGCTGCCGGAAAGCGATATTCCAAGCGTTATCGCCGCGCAGAAAACCGGCAACGCGCCCCTGATTGAAGTATGGGATCGCACCAATAAAACCAAGCTGACCGAGGGCGCGCTGCTCAGCCTGGACAATCAAATCGACGCCACCACCGGCACGGTAAGGCTTAAGGGCCGCTTTGCCAATGCCGACGACAGCCTGTTTCCCAATCAGTTCGTCAATATCCGCATGAAGGTCGACACCTTGCAAAACGCGGTGGTGATCCCCCCCGCCGCGGTACAGATGAGCAACGACGGCCATTTTGTCTGGGTCCTGAACGATGACGACCAGGTGAGCCAGCACCGGGTCACCACCGGCATGGAAGACAGCCAGCAGGTGGTGATCACCGCCGGCCTGCAGGCGGGGCAGCGGGTGGTTACCGACGGTCTTGACCGGCTGACCGAAGGGGTCAAGGTCGAGGTTATCGCCCCCGCCAGCACGCAGCCCGCCGCAGGCCCCCGCGCCCCCGCGCGCCGCGGGGAAAAATCCTGATGGAGTTGCTGCCGTCCAGCCATAGCGGCGGCCCCTCGCGCCTGTTTATCCTGCGGCCGGTCGCCACGACGCTGCTGATGATCGCCATCCTGCTGGCCGGTATCCTCGGCTACCGGACGCTGCCGGTGTCGGCGCTGCCCGAGGTGGATTATCCCACGATCCAGGTGGTGACGCTGTATCCCGGCGCCAGCCCGGACGTGGTCACCTCCGCCATCACCGCGCCGCTGGAGCGGCAGTTCGGCCAGATGTCGGGATTAAAGCAAATGGCGTCGCAAAGCTCGGGCGGCGCGTCGGTGGTTACGCTGCAGTTCCAGCTGTCGCTGCCGCTTGACGTGGCGGAACAGGAAGTGCAGGCGGCCATCAATAACGCCACCAACCTGCTGCCGGACGATCTGCCCAATCCGCCGGTATACAGCAAGGTCAATCCCGCCGATCCGCCCATTATGACGCTTGCGGTCACGTCGACATCCATGTCGATGATCCAGGTGGAAGATATGGTGGAAACACGGGTGGCGCAGAAAATTTCCCAGGTCAGCGGCGTGGGGCTGGTCTCGATTTCCGGCGGCCAGCGCCCGGCGGTGCGGGTCAAGCTTAACGCCCCCGCCCTGGCGGCCTACGGCCTTGACAGTGAAAGCGTGCGCACCGCCATCGACGCCGCCAACGTCAATTCCGCCAAGGGCAGCCTGGATGGCCCGCAGCGTTCGGTAACCCTGTCGGCCAACGATCAGATGAAATCCGCCGAGGATTACCGCCGGCTAATCGTCACCTGGCAAAACGGCGCGCCGGTGCGGCTGCGCGATGTGGCGACCATTGAACAGGGCGCCGAGAACAACCGCCTGGGCGCCTGGGCCAACCGTCAGCCGGCCATTGTCATGAATATCCAGCGCCAGCCCGGCGCCAATGTCATTACCACCGCCGACAGCATCCGCGCCCTGTTGCCGTCGTTGACCGCCAGCCTGCCGAAATCGGTCACCGTCTCGCTGCTGGCCGACCGTACCGACAATATCCGCGCCTCGGTCAGCGATGTGCAGTTTGAACTGTTGCTGTCCATTGCGCTGGTGGTGATGGTGATTTACCTGTTCCTGCGCAATGCCGCCGCCACCATTATCCCCGCCGTGGCCGTGCCGCTGTCGCTGGTGGGCACCTTCGGGGTGATGTATCTGCTCGGATTTTCCGTCAATAACCTGACCCTGATGGCGCTGACCATCGCCACCGGTTTTGTGGTGGACGACGCCATCGTGGTGATCGAGAACATCTCCCGTTATATCGAACAGGGGGAAAAACCCCTGGCGGCGGCGCTGAAGGGCGCCGGCGAGATAGGCTTTACCATTATTTCCCTCACCGTGTCGTTGATCGCGGTGTTAATCCCGCTGCTGTTCATGGGCGATATCGTCGGGCGGCTGTTCCGGGAATTTGCGGTGACCCTGGCGATAGCCATCCTGATTTCGGCGGTGGTGTCCCTGACCCTGACGCCGATGATGTGCGCGCGCATGCTGAGCTACGAATCCCTGCGCCGGCAGAACCGCTTTACCCGCGCCAGCGAAAGGCTGTTCGAACAACTGGTGGCCGGCTACGGCCGCTGGCTGCGCAAAGTGCTGTTTCATCCCTGGCTGACGCTGTCGGTGGCGATTGCCATGCTGGCGCTGACCATTGTCCTGTATCTGGTTATCCCGAAAGGATTTTTCCCCACCCAGGACAACAGCGTGATCCAGGGCACGGTGCAGGCGGCGCAAAGCGTGTCGTTCAGCAATATGGCCCAGCGCCAGCAGGAGGTGCTGTCGGTCGTCATGCGCGATCCGGCGGTACAAAGCGTATCCTCGCTGATTGGCGTGGACGGCGCCAACGCCACGCTGAACAGCGGACGGCTGCAGATCAACCTCAAGCCGCTGGATAAGCGCCAGGACAGGATCGGCGTGGTGATCGAACGCCTACAGCGGGCCACCGCCGGCCTGACCGGCATCCAGCTTTACCTGCAGCCGGTGCAGGACCTGACCATCGATACCCAGCTCAGCCATACCCAGTATCAGTTTACCCTGCAGTCCTTGTCCCTGACCGATTTGGGTAAATGGATACCGCCGCTGCTCACCCGGTTGCAAAGCCTGCCTCAGCTGCGGGATGTCAGCAGCGATTTGCAAGATCGCGGCCTGGAAGCCTATATCAAGGTGGACCGGGACAGCGCCAGCCGCCTGGGCGTCAGCATGGCCGATGTGGCGAACGCGCTGTATAACGCCTTTGGCCAGCGCTTGGTTTCCACCATCTATACCCAGGCCAACCAATACCGCGTGGTGCTGGAGCAGGATACCGACACCCTTTCCGGGCTCGCGGCGCTCGACGATATCCGCATCAGGGGCGCCGACGGCAATATGGTGCCGCTAAGCGCCATCAGCAGCGTACAGCAGCGCCTGGGCGCCTTGTCCATCAACCATCTCGAGCAATTCCCCGCCGCCACCGTCTCGTTCAATCTCGCCCCCGGGTATTCGCTGGGCCAAGCGGTGCAGGCCATTACCCGGGCGGAACAGGATCTGGATGTGCCCGACTCCGTGGCCACCCGGTTCCAGGGCAGTACGCTGGCGTTCCAATCGGCGCTGGAGAGCACCGTATGGCTTATCGTGGCGGCCATCGTGGCGGTGTATATCGTGCTGGGCGTGCTGTATGAAAGCTTTATCCATCCGGTCACCATCCTGTCCACCCTGCCCACCGCCGGAGTGGGCGCGCTGCTGGCGCTGATCCTGTCCGGCCACGAGCTGGACGTGATAGCCATAATCGGCATTATCCTGCTGATCGGCATCGTCAAGAAAAACGCCATCATGATGATCGACTTTGCCCTGGCCGCCGAACGGGAAAAAGGCATGACGCCCTATGACGCCATTTTCCAGGCGTGCCTGCTGCGCTTTCGCCCGATCCTGATGACCACCCTTGCCGCGCTGTTCGGCGCCCTGCCGCTGATGTTCAGCACCGGGGTCGGGGCGGAGTTGCGCCGGCCGCTGGGAATTTGCATGGTGGGCGGGCTGGTGGTGAGCCAGGTGCTGACATTGTTCACCACCCCGGTGATCTATCTGCTGTTCGACCGCCTGTCGCGCCGCGGCCGGGCCGTTGTCGATAAGCCGGAAACGACATGAAATTCTTCGCCCTGTTTATCTACCGCCCGGTGGCCACGCTGCTGCTGACGCTGGCGATTGCCCTGTGCGGGGTGATAGGCTTTCGCCTGCTGCCGGTGGCGCCGCTGCCGCAGGTGGATTTTCCGGTGCTGCTGGTCACGGCGTCCCTGCCCGGCGCCTCCCCCGAGACCATGGCCTCGTCGGTGGCCACGCCGCTTGAGCGGGCGCTGGGCCATGTGGCCGGCGTCAACGAGATGACGTCCACCAGCGCCCTGGGCACCACGCGCATTATCCTGCAGTTTGATTTTGACCGCGATATCAACGGCGCCGCGCGCGATGTCCAGGCGGCGCTGAACGCGGCGCAAAGCCTGCTGCCCAGCGGCATGCCCAACCGGCCGCAGTACCGCAAGGTGAATCCGTCCGACGCGCCGATCGTGATCCTGACCCTGACCTCGGACACCTACAGCCAGGGCCAGCTTTACGATATCGCGTCCACCCAGCTGGCGCAGAATATTTCCCAGATGGACGGCGTCGGCAATGTCACGGTCGGCGGCGGCTCGCTGCCGGCGGTGCGGGTCGAGCTCAATCCCCAGGCGTTGTTCAACCAGGGCGTGTCGCTTGACGAAGTGCGCGAGGCCATCAGCCAGGCGAACGTGCGCCGCCCGCAGGGGGCGCTGGAGGACAACCAGTCCCGCTGGCAAATCCGCACCAACGACGCCCTGTCTACTGCGCGGGAATACCAGCCGCTGATTGTGCACTACCAAAACGGCGGCGTGGTGCGGCTGCAGGACGTGGCCGACGTGCGCGATGCGGTACAGGATGTGCGCAACGCCGGCATGGTCAACAGCAAGCCGGCCATTTTGATCGTGATTTTCCGCTCCCCCGACGCCAATATCATTTCCACGGTGCAAAGCATCCGGGCGGCCATCCCCGCCCTGCGCGCCTCGATACCGGCCGGCATCGAGATGAACGTGGCGCAGGATCGCTCGCCGACTATCCGCGCCTCCCTCGACGAAGTGGAACAGTCGCTGGTGATTGCGGTGGCGCTGGTGATCCTGGTGGTACTGCTGTTCCTGCGCTCCTGGCGCGCGACGCTGATTCCGGCGCTGGCCGTGCCGGTGTCGCTGATCGGCACCTTCGCCGCCATGTACCTGTGCGGGTTCAGCCTGAATAATATCTCGCTGATGGCGCTGACCATCGCCACCGGTTTCGTGGTGGATGACGCCATCGTGGTGGTGGAGAATATCGCCCGTCACGTGGAATCCGGTATGAATCCCCTGGCGGCGTCCCTGCTGGGGGTGCGTGAAGTGGGTTTTACCGTACTGTCGATGAGCCTGTCCCTGGTGGCGGTATTTATTCCGCTGCTGCTGATGAGCGGCCTGCCGGGCCGGCTGTTCCGCGAGTTCGCCGTGACGCTGTCGGTGGCTATCATGATTTCCCTGGTGGTGTCGCTGACGCTCACGCCCATGCTTTGCGCCCGCCTGCTGGGCAGGGATACCGCGCGCGCCGCTAAAAAAACCGATCGGTTTACCGCCCTGCTGCTGCGGCTGCAGGGCGGCTACGCCCGTTCGCTGCGCTGGGTGCTTAATCATGCCGGCTGGGTGCTGGTGCTGTTTTTGGCCACCCTGGCGCTGAATGTATGGCTGTATATCGCCATACCCAAAACCCTGATGCCGGAGCAGGATACCGGGCGGATACAAGGGTTTATCCAGGCCGATCAGAGTATTTCCTTCCAGGCGATGCGCGGCAAGCTGCAGGACTTTATGAAAATCGTGGCGGCCGATCCGGCGGTGGACAATGTCACCGGGTATACCGGCGGCTCGCGCACCAATGCCGGCTCGATGTACATCTCCCTGAAGCCGTTATCCGAACGCCGGGAAAACTCGCAGGAAATTATCGCCCGCCTGCGCGCCAAGCTTGCCCGGGAGCCGGGCGCCGATCTGTATTTGTCGGCGGTGCAGGATATCCGTGTCGGCGGGCGGGAGTCCAACGCCGCCTACCAGTACACGCTGCTGGCGGACGATCTGGCGGATCTGCGCGCCTGGGAACCCAAGGTGCGCCTGGCGCTGGCGGCGCTGCCCGAACTGGCCGATGTGAACTCCGACCAGCAGGATAAAGGGGCGGAGCTGGGATTGATCTATAATCGCGACGTGCTGTCCAGCCTGGGTCTGGCGGTCTCGGACGTCAATAATCTGCTTAACAATGCGTTCGGCCAGCGCCAGATATCCACCATCTACCAGCCCCTGAATCAATATAAAGTGGTGATGGAAGTGGCGCCGGCCTATACCCAGGACCCCAGCGCGCTGGACCACATGTTTTTGATCAACAGCGCCGGCCAGCCGATCCCGCTGTCGGCATTTGCCCAATGGCAACCGGCCAACGCCCCGCTGTCGGTTAACCACCAGGGACTGTCCGCTGCCTCGACCATCTCCTTTAACCTGCCGGAAGGCGTGGCGCTGTCCACCGCCTCCGGCGCCATCGAACGCGCCATGACGGAATTGGGCGTGCCCGCCAGCGTGCGCGGCACCTTCGCCGGCACGGCCAAGGTCTTCCAGCAGACCCAGCAATCCCAACTGTGGCTTATCATCGCCGCCATCGCCACGGTGTATATCGTGCTGGGGATCCTCTATGAAAGCTATGTTCATCCGCTGACCATCCTGTCCACCCTGCCCTCGGCGGGCATCGGCGCGCTGCTGGCCCTGGAGGCGTTCAGCGCCCCGTTCAGCCTGATTGCCATGATAGGCATCCTGCTGCTGATAGGCATCGTCAAAAAGAACGCCATTATGATGGTGGACTTCGCCCTGACCGCCCAGCGGCAAAGCGGCATCAGCGCGGCGGATGCCATTTTTCAGGCCTGCCAGCTGCGCTTTAGGCCCATTCTCATGACCACCCTGGCCGCGCTGTTCGGCGCGCTGCCGCTGGTGATCGGCAGCGGCGACGGCGCCGAGCTGCGCCAGCCCCTGGGCATTACCATCGTCGGCGGGCTGGTGGTCAGCCAGCTGATGACCCTGTACACCACGCCGGTGATTTATCTGTTTTTTGATAAATTGCGTCTGAAAGGGCGTCCGTCCCGCGCCGGCATCGTTATCCCCGAGCAAGAGTAACCGCGATATGCAATGGCATCCCTTTCATCATAACACCGCCCCCGCCGACCCCCGGCCCTCCGCTTCTGTGCACTGGCAGCTGTGGACGGTGGCCTTTGGCTTTTTTATGCAAACGCTGGACACCACCATCGTCAATACCGCCTTGCCCTCGATGGCCCATAGCCTGAAGGAAAACCCGCTGCATATGCATTCGGTTATCGTCTCCTATGTGCTGACGGTGGCGGTGATGCTGCCGGCCAGCGGCTGGCTGGCGGACCGGTTCGGGGTGAAAAAGGTTTTTTTCAGCGCCATCGTGCTGTTTACCCTGGGTTCCCTGCTGTGCGCGCGGGCCGGGTCGCTGCAGGAACTGGTGCTGTCACGGGTGGTGCAGGGCATCGGCGGCGCGATGATGGTGCCGGTGGGCCGCCTGACGGTGATGAAAATCGTGCCGCGTTCGCAGTATATGGCGGCGATGGCGTTTGTCACCATGCCGGGGCAGATCGGGCCGCTGATCGGTCCCGCCCTGGGCGGCTTCCTGGTGCAATACGCCAGCTGGCACTGGATCTTCCTGATTAACCTGCCGGTGGGGATTGTCGGCGCCCTGATCACCTGGCTGCTGATGCCGAACTACAAAATGGAAACCCGCGGCTTTGATATCGGCGGATTTTTCCTGCTGGCGGTGGGCATGGCCACCATGACCCTGGGGCTGGAAGGCCATAAAGGGCTGAATATCCCCCCGGCGTATATCGTCGGCCTGATGCTGACCGGCCTGCTGGCGCTGTTTGGCTACTGGCTGCACGCCAGGCGCAATGAAAACGCGTTGTTCAACCTGCGGCTGTTTGAAACGCCCACCTTCGCCATCGGCCTGCTCGGCAGCCTGCTGGGCCGCATCGGCAGCGGCATGCTGCCGTTTATGACGCCGCTGTTTTTACAGCTCGGCATGGGCTACACCCCTTTTCACGCCGGGCTGATGATGATCCCGATGGTGATAGGCAGCATGGGCACCAAACGCATTATCGTGCAGTTGGTCAACCGCGCCGGTTATCGGAACGTCCTGACCGGCGCCACGCTCGGGCTGGCGGCGGTGAGCCTGGTGTTTCCGCTGGTGGCGCTGGCGGGCTGGACTTACGCCATCCCGGTGGTACTGTTTTTCCAGGGCGTGGTTAACGCCATGCGTTTCACCTCGATGAACACCCTGACGCTCAAGGATCTGCCCGATCCGCTGGCCAGCGGCGGCAACAGCCTGTTGTCGATGGTGATGCAGCTGTCCATGAGCCTGGGCGTGACCACGGTGGGCATCCTGCTGGGCTTGTTTGCCGGCGGCCAGGCGCCGCTGGCGACAGGCGATATCCACGGCGTGTTTATCGCCACCTATTTATGCATGGCGGTGGTGATTGCCCTGCCGGCGCTGGTATTTATGCGCGTACCGCCGGACACCTCGCCCAATGGGCTATTGTCCCAAAGCGACCCGAAGGGCCAATAAGGCGTAAGAAGATGAAATTCGGCATTACCGCAAAGCTGTTCCTCGCCATTTTCGCCACCTGCATGCTGGTGGTGATTACCATGCACTGGGGCGTGCGCGTCAGCTTTGAGCGCGGTTTTATCGATTATATTAAACGCAGCAATAACCAGCGCATCGAGCTGTTAAGCACCGCGCTGGCCGAACAGTACCAGCTGCACGGCGACTGGCGTTTCCTGCGCAATAACGATCGTTTTGTCTATCAGCTGCTGCGTTCCTTTGAACAAAACCTGGACGAGGGCAAGAACCTGCCGCCCCACGGCCTGCGCACCCAGATCTGGGTGGTGGACGCGCAGCGGCAAAAGCTGGTCGGGCCGGGCGGCCCCCTGCCGGATGAAGGCCCGCGCCGTGCGATCAACGTGAACGGCACCCTGGTCGGCTGGGTGATGTCGACGCCGGTCGAGCGCCTGACACGCGATGCGGATATCAGTTTCGACGCCCAGCAGCGGCGCACCAGCTGGCTGATTGTCGCGCTGGCGGGACTGCTGGCGGCGGCGGTTACCTGGCTGACCGCGCGCGGCCTGCTGGCGCCGGTCAAACGGCTGGTGAGCGGGACCCATCAGTTGGCCGCCGGCAACTTTTCAACCCGGGTGGAGACCGGCACCCAGGATGAGCTGGGGCGGCTGGCCAATGACTTTAACCAGCTGGCCATGTCGCTGGAAAAAAACGACGCCATGCGCCGCGCGTTTATGGCCGATATTTCCCACGAGCTGCGCACGCCGCTGTCGATACTGCGCGGCGAGCTGGAAGCGCTGCAGGACGGGGTGCGCCAGCCCACCGGCGAATCCCTCGCGTCCCTGCAGGCGGAGGTCGCCATCCTGACCAAGCTCGTGGATGATTTGCATCAGCTTTCCCTCTCCGACTCAGGCGCGCTGGCCTATCGCAAGGACCGGGTGGACGCCATCCATATCCTGGCTATCGCCGCGGCCTCGTTTCGGGAACGTTTTGTGCTCAAAGGGCTGGACCTGACCCTGGCGCTGCCCGATAAGGCATGGATATTCGGCGATGCGGATCGCCTGACGCAGCTGTTCCTCAACCTGCTGGAAAACAGTTTGCGCTATACCGACGCGCCGGGCAGCGTGGCCGTCGAGGGATGGATACGGGAAGACAGCCTGACGCTGCGCTGGCGGGACAGCACGCCCGGGGTCGAGGATGACCAGCTTACGCAGATTTTTGAACGGTTCTACCGTACCGAGGGCTCACGCAATCGCGCCAGCGGCGGCTCGGGGCTCGGGCTGCCTATTTGCCAGAATATCGTCGAGGCGCACGGGGGACGCATATCGGCCGCGCATTCGGCTTCTGGCGGCCTGCAAATCACGGTACAATTACCCCTCGATCAACGGGCACCCAGGACTCTATGAGCGAACTCGACAGCGCGCCGCTAACCATCCTTATCGTCGAGGATGAGCCCAAGCTTGGGCAATTACTGGTGGATTACCTCCAGGCGGCGGATTATCGCACCCATTGGCTGACGCGGGGCGACGAAGTGGCCGACTATCTGCTGAAGACGCCGGCCGCGCTGGTGCTGCTGGATTTGATGCTGCCGGGCCGCGACGGCTTGTCGGTGTGCCGCGATATCCGGCGCTTTTCCGATGTGCCGATTATCATGATGACCGCCAAGACCGATGAGATCGACCGCCTGCTGGGCCTTGAAATCGGCGCGGATGATTATATCTGCAAACCTTACAGCCCGCGGGAAGTGGTGGCCCGGGTCAAGGCCATCATGCGCCGCTGCTATCGTCCGCAGGCCTGCGCGCCGCAGCCCAGTCCGTTAAAAATCGACGAGAACAGGTTCAAGGCCAGCTACCGCGATCTGGCGCTGGATTTAACCCCGGCGGAATTCCGCCTGCTGAAAATACTGGCCGGCGCGCCCGGCCAGGTCTTCTCGCGCGAAGCCCTGCTAAACCAGCTGTATGACGATTACCGCGTGGTGACCGACCGCACCATAGACAGCCATATCAAGAATTTACGCCGCAAGCTGGAAGCACTGGCCGACGATGTGGTGTTTATCCGCGCCGTCTACGGCATGGGCTATCGCTGGGAAGCCGAGCCCGGAGATTTAATTTAACCGATTCAGCCACGGTGACAGCCGCGATCGTCTCCTATACTTCATTTAGCGCGAAGGCGCCGTGCAACGTTGAGGAGGAGCCGACATGGCAACCGTACATTATGAGCTGGAAAAAGTGAAGAACGGGCATTTCATATTTAAATTAAAGGGTAATAACGACGAAATCATTTTATCCAGCGCCACCTTTTGCAGCAAGGCGTCAGCGGAAAATGCCATTCGTTTCGCCCGTTACAATGCCCCCGACGAGAATAACTACGAGCTGAAAAGCAGCCGGGACCGGCATGCGTATTTTATTCTGCGGGGCGGCAATTATCAAATCCTCGGCCAAAGCGGTCCTTACAATTCCGAAACCGCCGCCCGACGAGGCATCAAAGCCGCGATGGAATGCGCCGCCACGAAAGAGATCATGGATTTGACGGCCTGATCCGTTCCGCCGGGGGCGCATCCGGTGTCCCCGTTGCGATGAATTAACCCTGCCTGTTATCGGTTTTTGCTGATCTTTTCCCCGCCAGGGGCTAAAATCCCGTGCTGCACTGCCCCCGCAGGGGCAGCCTGACTTGACATCAGACGAGATTTATCATGTTTACTCCGGAATTACTCTCACCCGCCGGTTCGTTAAAAAATATGCGTTACGCTTTTGCCTACGGCGCCGACGCGGTCTATGCCGGCCAGCCGCGCTATAGCCTGCGGGTACGCAATAACGAATTCAATCACGAAAACCTGTCCGCGGGCATTCAGGAAGCCCATAGCCTGGGTAAGAAATTCTATGTGGTGGTGAATATCGCCCCGCACAACGCCAAGCTGAAAACCTTTATCCGCGATCTCACGCCGGTGGTCGAGATGGGTCCCGACGCGCTGATCATGTCCGATCCCGGCCTGATTATGCTGGTGCGCCAGGCGTTTCCGGCCATACCCATCCATCTGTCGGTCCAGGCCAACGCGGTAAACTGGGCAACGGTAAAATTCTGGCAGCAGGCCGGACTGACCCGGGTGATCCTTTCCCGGGAACTGTCGCTGGAGGAGATTGCGGAAATCCGGGCGCAGGTACCGGAAATCGAGCTGGAAGTGTTTGTCCACGGCGCCCTGTGCATGGCCTATTCCGGCCGCTGCCTGCTGTCGGGATACCTCAATAAGCGCGACCCCAACCAGGGCGCCTGCACCAATGCCTGTCGCTGGGAATATAACGTGCAGGAGGGCAAGGAAGACGAGGTAGGCAATATCGTTCATCAGCATGAGCCGATCGCCGTTACCCAGGTTGAGCCGACGCTCGGCATTGGCGCGCCGACCGGCAAGGTGTTCATGCTGGAAGAGGCCCAGCGCCCCGGCGAATATATGAGCGCGTTCGAGGATGAACACGGCACCTATATCATGAATTCAAAGGATCTGCGCGCCGTCGCGCACGTGGAACGCCTGACGGCGATGGGCGTGCATTCCCTGAAAATAGAAGGCCGCACCAAATCTTTTTATTATTGCGCGCGCACCGCCCAGGTCTATCGCCGGGCGATTGACGACGCCGTAGCCGGCAAGCCGTTTGACGTCTCCCTGCTCAAAACGCTTGAGGGCCTGGCGCACCGGGGTTATACCGAAGGCTTCCTGCGCCGCCATGTCCATGAGGATCAGCAGAATTACGATTACGGTTATTCTGTTTCAGACCGCCAGCAGTTCGTCGGCGAATTTACCGGCGCCCGGCGCGACGGGCTGGCCGAAGTGGACGTGAAAAACAAATTCTCCCGCGGCGACAGCGTGGAACTGATGACCCCACAAGGCAATATCAGCTTTACCCTGGAACGCATCGTCACCGGCAAAGGCGCCGACGCCGACGTGGCGCCGGGCAACGGCCATAGGGTCTACCTGCCGATCCCGGAGGCTATCGACGTGCGCTTCGCCATATTGTTGCGAAACCTGCCGGGCACCACCACGCGTAATCCGCACGGCAGCATCGCGGCGGCGGACAGCACCGCGGGCTGATCGTTCAACGAAATTCAGCATTGGTCATCCGGAAATTAGAATTGGGTCACAATACGTACCGGGGGCAAAGCGTATAATGCGCTTGCTGAATCAAAATGCAAAACAATGACCCAGCCTCACCAGGAACCACCTCTTTCGCCAGCTCATCCTCCCTTGAGCTGGCTTTTTATTTGGCGAAAAGCCCCTTCATGACGCATTATCATTTCTGTATGAAAACCCCTACTTCAAGGAAAGGCATTGATGCAATCAGCCATGGCAACCACTCCCGCCTCACTGCTTATCGTGAACGGCAAAAGCGCGGGTAACGAAGAGCTCAGACTGGCGGTGGAGCAGCAACGCGAAGCCGGTTTTCCGCTGCACGTGCGCGTTACCTGGGAGCATGGAGACGCGCAGCGCTACGTCGAGGAAGCCGTTCGCCTGCGGGTGGACACGGTCATCGCCGGCGGCGGCGACGGCACCATTAACGAAATCGCCAGCGCCCTGGCGCTGCTGCCGGCGGCGCGCCGCCCTTGCCTGGGTATCCTGCCGCTGGGCACCGCCAACGATTTTGCCCTCAGCTGCGCCATTCCCCAGGAGCTGGATAAAGCGCTGATGCTGGCCATTAACGGCAAGGCGGTGGATATCGACATCGCCCAGGTTAATCACGATCGTTATTTCATCAATATGGCCACCGGCGGCTTCGGCACCCGCATCACCGCCGAGACGCCGGCCAAGCTGAAATCCGCCCTGGGCGGCGCGTCCTATTTTATCCATGGCCTGCTGCGCATGGATACCCTGAAAGCCGACAGCTGCGCAATCCGCGGCCCGGGCTTTAACTGGGCGGGCGAGGCGCTGGTTATCGGTATCGGCAACGGCCGCCAGGCCGGCGGCGGGCAGGCGCTTTGCCCGGACGCGCTGATCAACGACGGCCTGCTGCAGCTGCGCGTTTTCGCCTCGGAGGCGCTGCTGCCGATCCTCCTCAACAGCCTGACCAGCGATGAGCAAAACCCCCATGTCATCGCCGCTTCTCTGCCCTGGCTTGAAATCGAGGCGCCGCATGAGGTCACCTTCAACCTCGACGGTGAGCCGCTGAAGGGAAAAAAATTCCTGATTACCATCTTGCCGGCGGCGCTGGCATGCCGTCTGCCGCCCCTTTGTCCGCTGCTGGCCTAGGGGAACCGGCCATGTCGCCGCCAGTGATTTGATCTTACGCACATTTTCGACAGTCCGGGACGACACGCGCAAGAATTTGTATAACAACTTAGGGTAATCTATAGGCTATGTAGCTGTTTCAGGAAGTTATCATGCAAGCATTTTCACCCGCCCTGCCCGCGCCGCAAACGCTTTACTACAGCGCCGGGGAAGCCCATCCCCTGGAGACGCTGACGGAAAAAAGCCTGTGCGACATGGTCGAGGATATGAAAGTCACCCAGAGTGACAAAGAACATTATATTACCGGCTGGATGGGGCCCCACAGCGTGGTGGTTATCCATAACTACCGCGAAAAGCGCGGCACCTCCAACGGTTTTGTGTTGACCAAAGAGAACCAGTACCGGCTCAGCGTGCAATCCATTGAGTTCCGCATCCCGAAATTAATCCTTTGGCTGTCGCTGCGCCGCAATCCGCGCACCATGACGCTGATTACCTACAATACGCTGGGCGATATGGTCAGCCCGCTGATGCAGTTTCGCAATATGACCGATAAGCCTGTCAAGCGCATGCTGGAGCAGGACTGGCAGGCGCTTAACGACTATATCGGCATGGCCTGCTGGCAGTTGGAAAACGGCAATCCGCTGTGGCATCAGTTGCTGCAGACGTTAACGCCCGACACGCTATCAGGCTTGATCAACGCGCCGGTGTTCAGCGAAAAACGACTGCAAAAAGACGGCGAGTACGAAGGTTTCTGGGCCGGGAATGTCTTTATCGGCCGCTGTCTCGGCCCTTATCCGGCGCTGCAATTATTATGGCGCGATGAAGACAACCAGATGCAGCCGGGGTATATCTATACG
Organism: Sodalis sp. RH24; assembly: GCF_047324145.1. Taxonomy (NCBI): domain Bacteria; kingdom Pseudomonadati; phylum Pseudomonadota; class Gammaproteobacteria; order Enterobacterales; family Bruguierivoracaceae; genus Sodalis; species Sodalis sp. RH24. The sequence goes on along the minus strand of NZ_CP178729.1, from coordinate 5,062,221 downwards.
GCGGTACCGGAATACCGGGGCGGCACTCCCCTGCCGTCATTGCGCATCCGCCCGCACCGCGGCGAGAACAGTTATTTGCTCAACGCCTTCGACGCCCGACATCTGCACGACGCCCGCTCGCTGCTTAACTTTGCCCAGGGCATTCTCACCGGAATGTCACCACCACTGGTGGAAATGATGGACCGGCCCGATCCCCTGCCCGACCTGTAGATCATCCGCATGCAGCAGCGCCTGCTGCAGCCAGGCTTTGGCCGCCGCGAGCGTTTGCGCCCAGTCGTCATGCAGCGGACGCAGGGCCGCCAGCGCGGCGGAGAGCGTGCAACCGGTGCCATGGGTATGCCGGGTGTTCACCCTGACGGCGTCGAAACGCCGTTCGTCCGTGGCGGTGATAAGCCAGTCGGGACTGGAGTCGCCATGCAGGTGGCCGCCCTTCATCACCACCGCCTGGCAGCCGTAGGCCAGGAGTTCCCGGCCCTGCCGGCGCATTTCCTCCTCGCTGGCGGCGGCGCGGCAGCCCAGCAGCGCCGCCGCTTCCGGCAAATTAGGGGTGATGATGGACGCCAGCGGCAATAAGACATCCCGCACGGCGCTCACGGCATCCGGCGACAGCAGGAAATCGCCGCTTTTCGCCACCATCACGGTATCGAGCACCACATAGGGTATGGGATATTGCCGCAGTTTTGCCGCCACCGTCCGCACGATGTCCGCCTGCCCGAGCATGCCGATTTTAGCGCTGTCGATACGCAGGTCACCGAGCACGGAATCCAGCTGGGCGGCGACGAATTCAGCGCTGATAGGATAGATGGACTGCACGCCGCGGGTATTTTGCGCCACCAGCGCGGTGATGACCGTGGCGCCATAGGCGCCAAGCGCCGAGAAGGTTTTTAAATCAGCCTGGATACCGGCGCCGCCGCTGGGATCGGTGCCGGCGATACTGAGCAGGTTATGGCAGCGCTTCATGGTATATCCTCCTCCTGCAGGCCGTACAGCCGGTCGAGGAAGCCGACGGCAAAGCTGCCCGGACCCGCCGCGTCCCGGGCGGTTAACCGCCCGGCCAGCGCCATGATCCTGCAGGCGGCGGCCAGATGCTGCAACCGATCGCCCGGCAGGGCGCAAAACGCCGCCGCCACGGCCGATAAGGCGCAGCCAGTACCGGTGACGCGCGTCATCATGGCGTCGCCGTCGGTCACGGACCAGACCCGATCGCCGTCGGTGATAAAGTCCACCCGGCCGGTAACCGCGACCAGGGTGCCATAGTCCGCGGCCAGCCGGCGGGCAAAAGGCAGGGCGAGGCGGGAGTCGTCGGCGCTGTCCACGCCGCGGCCCAGGGCCGGCTGCCCGGCCAGCGCCAGGATTTCCGAGGCATTGGCGCGAATGGCGGCGGGTTTTAACGGCAATACGCCCCGGGCGAATTCAGTACGGAAGGTTAATGCGCCCACGGCCACCGGATCCAGCACCCATGGCGTGCCGGCCTGATTGGCCGACGTAATGGCGGCCATCATCGCCTCGGCCCGCGGCGCGGTCAGCGTGCCGATATTCACCAGCAGCGCATCGGCCATGGCGGCGAACTGAACCGCCTCACAGGGTTCGATCACCATGGCCGGGGCGGCGCCGACGGCCAGGAGCGCATTGGCGGTAAACGCCTGTACCACGTCATTGGTCATACAATGGACTAATGGCTTGCGCTGGCGCAGCAGGGTAAGGGAAGACGCGGCGGCTAAGCCGGGCAGTTCGGCAGGTTCGGTAATCATAGCGCTCCCAGCCGGCGCTGAGGAAGACGGACCCGGCGGGACAACAGGCCGTGACTTCCCTACGCTGGCATTATCCAGATCAGGTCATACGGGTAAAATCTCAGTCCGGCGCACAGCGGCGGACACCCCGAGTCAAGTGGCATGATTATCCGGCGGGCGGGAGAAAAGATCAATGGTGAGTTTGCCGGCGGAGCCTGGTCCCTCCGCCGGCGTCGATCTCATAAACACAATTATCAGCAGACTTAATAATAAGGCGATGATCAGGGCCGCTGGGGACTGACCAACATCCGGCCGTAACAAGCGTCCCCGCAGAATTGCGCACCCGTGGCGCCGGTGGACGTCAACCACCACTGCGCACTCTCCCCGGCCCCCTCCAGGCGGGCAAATCCCGCCTCGGCCAGCGCGCTCAACCGCCCGGCCAGCCAGAGATCGTCTTTTATCGGCGGGGAAAAGCGCCAACGGGGCTCAGCATGACAAAACATTGGCTTATTATTCATGAGATCGATTAAAATTATTTTATGGAGATGCTCAGAGGAATATGCCGTTAATGAAAACAAAGCTAATAAATTAAAAAGACAGAATCTAATCATGCCTACCTTCAACAGCCAGAAGAATCACCGGGCAATGATAGCATCAAATTTCTCGCGGCAACGCCTGCATCTTAAACACTATATAAATGATTGCAAATATATTGGCAACGCTGTCCATTTTAAGCCGACAGCATAATAAAACTCCCACAGATGGACAGGGTTGTGATCACGTTGCGCGAAATGATAAATGGATAGTTAACCAAATAATTTAAGTTCCGTGGCCCGGCTGATGGCATGTTTTGCATTCGTAACGCCTAGCTTATCAATAATATTTCTGATATGAAATTTTACCGTTCCCTCGCGTATTGCCAGGATGGTCGCGACCTCGCCATAGGTTTTTCCGACACTGGCCCAGAATAATACTTCTTTTTCCCGGGGAGACAGCGCCTGGACGTGTGATCTCTCGCCATGGGACGTGGCGTTGGGCAACGTATTTTGCATAAAGTTCAATACCTTATCATGAGTGCTAATCAGCAGCATCTGCAGTCTTTCTTTGTTTTGCTCAATAAAATGATAAAAGTCCTCCTTTCCCTGGCGGTTGCTGATGCTTAATGTAGCCAGGTTGTTATCGCAATCATGCAACGTAAAAGTGTAGCCGCTGTCAAGCCGGTAATATTTTGACAGCCTGAAAAAGCTATGCTCTTGTATTATCGACGGATTATCAGGCCAAAAAAAAGGGGTGAATTTCCGGCAGGCGATGAGCATCACCGGGTCGATTTTTTGATAACCGTAACTGCGGTATTGATTCAGCCAGCCGCTGGGGTAGTCGGATATTATATAGGCTGGGAAGTTATCGCTTTTATTCATCATAAAGTAGGCAAAACAGAACGCGTTGGCGTTCTTGAATATCTGCTGAAGATAAAGTTTGATTTCTATTTTCATCGTTTGGATAAAGAAATCTTGATTATTCTCTAAGGGTTTTTCCATAAAATATGCCTGCCATATTAACTAACACTCATCATTTATTATCCATAAGGGGTAATAAAGAGCAGTTTCAACATGTAATACCGGTGGGATTTTGGATAATATAAGAGGCAGGCTATGGATGCAACCTCTAACAGTTTTATCAATCATTGCGGCGTTAATGACTGCCGCCCAGGGCTTGCGCCACCCTCATACCGGTGTTTAAGACGGTGTATCCTCAGCGGCATCCCGCGTTTATATTAATCTAGTTTAAGCTTCAGCTAGATGCGACCGGATAATAATCGCGATCGCCTGCCGGCGGACCGCACCGCGCCGGCACCGCATCCTTTACCGCCTGGAAATAATAAGCACAATATTATTTATTCCATCTATAAGTTAAACTTGATACTGAGAAGGTAACAAATCAATAAGTTAACTAAGGTTTAAGATGAAAAAAGAGGATGTGGTTGTCAGGGATTACCGGGAAGCGGATCGTCCTTTTCTGCGTACTCTCTATCTGTCGGCACGCAAGACCGGCTGGACCTGGCTTGATAACCGTCAGTGGCGGCTGGAGGATTTTGACGGCGCCACGTTCGATGAAAAGATCATCGTCGCCGAAATACAGGGCCATATTGCCGGTTTTGCCTCGCTTTGGCTGCCGGACAGCTTTTTGCATAATTTGTTTGTCGATCCTGCCTGGCAGCGCCGCGGGGTAGCCACCGCGCTGCTGACGGCGTGCTATCCGCTCTGCCGCGGCACCATGGCGCTTAAATGCCTGCAGGAGAATGTGGGTGCGCAGCAATTCTATCTGCGTCACGGCTGGACGATTATCTCATCCGGTGTTTCCGAGCACGGCAAATATTATCTGATGCACCGCAGGATCCGGCAGCAGTAGCCAGGCGCGCCCGCGCCGCGTTTTCGTGGCCGCTGCCCCCGTCTTGGGGTTACAGGACGATGCGCGGGCGTCTGTTGCCGTGACGATTTATTCTTCTGTGCGGCTTTTCCTGGCGGCCATGTATGTGCATAATACACATATTATCCATTTGAACCCGGTTGCCATCGGGGATGGCCGGATTCGCGCCCAGGGGTGAAACGGAATGAAAGCAGCGATCGTAACAACGGCGGGCCAGCCCCCCGTCTACGGAGACTTCAGTGAACCAGCGCCCGCGCCGGGCAAAAGCCTGATCCGCGTCAGCGCGTCGTCGCTGAGCCACATCACCAGGAATCGCGCGTCGGGCGCGCATTACAGCGCCGACAGCGCGCTGCCGTTTATTCCCGGCATCGATGGCACCGGCATCACGCAAGACGGCCGGCGCGTCTATTTTCTGTTGCCGGTGCAGCCTTACGGCGCCATGGCCGAGCAATGCCTGGTGGACGCGGGCCATTGCATCGCCCTGCCGGACGACCTGGACGAGGTTTCCGCCGCCGCCATGGCCATACCGGGCATGTCGTCATGGGCGGCCCTGGTGGAACGCGCCCGGCTGCGCGGGGGTGAAACGGTGCTGATTAACGGCGCCGCCGGCACGTCCGGCCGCCTGGCAATCCAGATTGCCCGGCATCTCGGCGCCGGGAAAATCATTGCGACGGGACGCCGGACCGCATCGTTCGGCGATCTCCGCCGTCTTGGCGCCGACGTGACGATTCCGCTGGTCCAGAATTTGAACGCCCAGGAGCAGGCCTTTACGCACGAATTTCGCCAGGGCGTCGATATCGTGCTGGATTATTTATGGGGGGTTAGCGCGCAAACGCTGGCCATCGCCGCCGCCAAGGCCGGTCCTGAGGGCGTACCGATTCGTTTTGTGCAAATCGGCTCGTTAAGCGGGGCCGATATCACCCTGCCGGGGGCGGCGTTGCGGTCGTCCGCATTGCAGCTGATGGGCAGCGGCATCGGCAGCGTGCCGTTTCCGCGCATGCTGGCGGCCATCCAGGGCGTGCTGGCGGCGGCCCCGGAGGCCGGTTTTGCCATCGCGGCGCAATCCATGCCGCTGGCGGAGGTCGCGCGGGCCTGGGCCGCTGATAACGACGGCGCGCGCATCGTATTGCGGCCCTGAAAGCCCGTTCAGGGTCATTGCCGAACCTGTTAGTCGATATACCCGTATAACGTCACTACTTTACCCCTACGGCCGGAAAGCCGATAGTAGCTCTTCGCCCATACCTCTCTGGAGAAGCTATCATGCGTGTCTTTGTTACCGGCGCTACGGGGTTTATCGGCTCCGCCATTGTCAGGGAACTGATCGCCGCCGGCCATCAGGTGCTCGGTCTCGCCCGCTCGGAGGCCTCCGCCGGGTCGCTTATCGCCGCCGGCGCCCAGGCGCATCGCGGCAGCCTGGAAGATCTGGACAGCCTGCGCGCCGGGGCGTCCCTGTCCGACGGCGTCATTCATACCGCCTTTATCCACGACTTCACCAAAATGAAGGAAAATTGCGTGATAGACCGGCGCGCCATCGAGGCGCTCGGCGCCGCGGTCTCCGGCAGTGGCCGCCCCCTGGTGGTCACCTCCGCCACCGGGCTGATGTCGCTCGGCCGTAGCGCCACCGAGGACGATGTCCCGGCGGCCGGCCCCGATGCGATACCCCGGGTCGCCTCGGATAACGCGGTGGCCGCGCTGGCGGCGCAGGGCGTGCGCGTCTCGCTGGTACGCCTGCCGCCTTCGGTCCATGGTGAGGGCGATCATGGCTTTGTGCCGCTGCTGATCGGCATCGCGCGCGAACGGGGCGTTTCAGCGTATGTGGACGAGGGCCTTAATCTTTGGCCCGCCGTGCACCGGCTCGACGCGGCGCGTTTGTTCCGGCTGGTGCTTGAACAAGGCGCTGCGGGCGCCCGCTATCATGCCGTCGCAGAAGAAGGGGTGCCGTTTCGCGCGATCGCCGAGGTTATCGGCCGCCGCCTGGGCCTGCCGGTCGTCGCCAAGACCGCCGGTGAAGCCGCCGCACACTTCGGTTGGTTCGCGCACTTCGCCGCGCTTAACAGCCCGGCCCTGAGCCGGCAGACCCGCGAACAGCTGGGCTGGCGGCCGGAGCAGCCTGGACTGATTGCCGATCTCGACCACCCACGCTATTTTTCCTGACCGGCACGGCGGTTTTCGGCCGGTGATCAGGAAGAAGCCGGTATGTTTTGGGCTTCGCCGGCGAGCAGATGGCGCCTGGCGCTCGCCATAATCTCATCCGAGAGCGCCTGCCCTTTTGTGGCCCGGGCCAGCACCAGCGCCCCGACCAGGGTGGCCATCTCAGCCAGTGCGGCTTCCCGCGCAGCGCCGGCATCGCCCTCTTCCCGCCCATCGGCAAGCAGGGCAATCAGTTTTTCCAGCCCCTGGAGAAACGCCAGGCGCACGGGCTTGTCTTGCGGCTCACGGGCGACATCGGTGGCCAAGGCGGCCAGCGGGCACCCCGTTGCCACCGCCGTCAGGTTCTGCGGCGCGAGATATCCCTCAATCAGCGCGGCGTGCGCCGCGGCGGGGTCCCCGGTTCCGTCCATGCGCGCATGCCAGCGCTCAACCGAATCCCCGAAGGCCTTGGCGCAGGCAATGGCGGCCAGTTCATCCTTCGACGCAAAATGCCCGTAGAACCCGCCATGCGTCAAGCCCACCGCGCCCATCAGATCGGCGACGCTGACGCGCAGGCCCTGTTCACGGAACAAACGTGACGAGGCGTCTACAATGGCGACGCGGTTGCGTTCGGTTTCGGCTCTTGATACCCGCGGCATGGCAACTCCCACTATGGCATATACATTATCAGCATCATCTATTATAGCCCTGGCAGCTATCCGGCGCTACACTGTTTGCCCCTGCCCGCGTGTTTCACTGTGAAGGAGAGAGCCCATGCCTTATCTGCAACTTGATGTAAACGGCCATTATGCCACGCCGGATAAGCAGCGCCTGGCCGCCAAACTCTGCGCCACCTATGCCGATATGATGTCCGTCGATATCCGGCGTATCAGCATCGCCATCCGGGAATTGGGCGCAGGCGGCGTCTGGCGTATTACGGCGGCCGATAGCGCGCCGGAGCCGGTTTCGGTGCTGATGCTGGACATCCGCAAAGGCCGGTCGGCCGACCAGCGCATGGCGGTGGCCAAGGCGCTTTGCGCGCACTGTGTCGAAATACTGGGACTGCGCGCGGATCGGCTCAACGTCGAGTTTACCCAGCATGACGGCGACGAGATGTATCACCCGCAGCTGGGCGGCTACAGCCCGGATTGGGAGCCAGGCCAACGCTAGGCGGCAGACAATTTGTCGGCGCTATTGCGCAGCGCCCGCGCAAAGACGCGCCAGAACGCCTGGGGATATTGCGGCGAAGGCTTTCCGCAAGCTGGCGCCGTTGGCCGGGCGCTACATTTCCATAACGATCTTGCCGAAAGCGCCGCGGTCGAGATGATCGAGCGCCGCGGCAAGATCAGCCAGCGGATAGCGGGTATCGATCACCGGTTTAAGGCCCGTCCGGTCGACGGCCCGGACCAGATCCTCCAGCGCGCGGCGATGGCCGGTGCCTATACCCTGGATGCTGACATCCTTAAGCATCAGCGGCATGGCCTGAGCCGACACCTCGAACCCCTCCAGCGCGCCAATCTGGTAGATGCGCCCGCCGACAGCCGCCGTCTGGACGGCCTTGCCGAGGTGCGGTCCGCCGACCAGCTCGAAAATATGATCGGCGCCGCGGTCGCCGGTGATGCGCAGTACCGCGTCCACCCAATCTGCGTGCCGGCGATCGATGCCATGATCCGCGCCCAGCGCCATGGCGCGCGCCAGCTTGTCGGCGCTGGCGGAGACAATGGCTTCGGCCCCATGCGCCTTGGCGATCTGCAGGCCGAACAGCGCGACGCCGCCCGTTCCCTCTATCAGCACCGTCTCGCCGGCGCGCAGGCGGCCGCGCTCGACAAGCGCGAACCAGGCGGTAAGCCCGGCGCAGGGCAATGTACTGGCTTGCGCATCATCCAGCGTATGCGGCGCCCGCACGAACCAGTCTTCCGGGAACGCCACATAGTCCGCCAGCACGCCGGGATAAAAACCGCCCAGGGTACGATAGGACGGCGTGCGGGCGTCACCGCGCCGGACGCCGTCGATCCAGCCGGGCGTGAAGGTCGAGATGACGCGCTCGCCGGTGCTGAAGCGGGCGGCATCCGCGCCCGCGGCGATCACCGTTCCCGCGAGATCGGAACCGGGGGTGAAGGGAAACGCGATGGGTAAACCCCGGCCGCTTTCGGTTACCATCTTGTCGCGATAATTGAGCGAGACGGCGGCCACCTTCACCAGGACTTCGCCCCGCCCCGGCGCCGGAATCGGCACCTCACGCAGCGCCAGCCGGTCCCGGCCTATGGCGTCCATCTCCCAACGTCTCATGGTTTTTGTCATCACGTACTCCGTTGCATCTTGGCGGAAAGGGCGTCCCGCGCGATCATCCGCCCGGCAGAGGCCCTTGAGGTTAGGGTCCGCACAGTATCGCATCCTGGATAGTGCATGATAATGCGCTATAATCGGCACAATCTGTTGAATGTGAGGCAACTGTATGAAAGGCGCGGAATTCGCCGAGCTGCTGGCTTTTATGGCCGTCGCGGAAGAAAGAAGCTTCCGTCGCGCCGCCCGGCGGCTGGGCCTGTCGCCCTCCGCCCTCAGCCACACCATCCGCTCGCTTGAGGAGCGCCTGGGCGCCAGGTTGCTTAACCGCACTACCCGCAGCGTGGCGCCAACCCAAGCCGGCAGCGACCTGGCCAATCGCCTGCGCCCCGCGGTCGCCGATATGGAGGGGGCCGTCAGGGACGTCGGCGCCTGCCAGCTGCAGCCGCGCGGCGTGGTGCGCGTGAACCTGCCGCGTATTGCCGCCCGCCTGGTGGTGACGCCTGTCCTGGCGGCGTTCCAGGCGCTTTATCCTGACGTATGGCTTGACCTGGTGATTGATGACAGCCTTACCGATGTCGTGGCCAGGGGGTTTGACGCGGGGATCCGTTCGGGGGAGCTGGTGCAGCAGGATATGGTGGCGGTCAGGCTGACGCCGGACCTGAAGATGGCGGTCGTCGGGTCACCCGCCTATTTCGCTGGCCGAACGGCGCCCCAGGCGCCACGGGAGCTGCGCGATCACCGGTGCGTCACCTACCGCTGGCACGAGACCGGCGCGCTGTACCGCTGGAGCTTCCAGGGTCCGGACGGCTCCCTGGCCGTCGACGTCGACAGCGCCATTACCGCCAACGACACGGATCTGCTCCTTGCGGCGGCGCTGCAAGGCGCCGGCCTCGCGTTCCTGCCCGAAAGCTTTGTTGCGCCCTATATTGACCGCGGGGAGCTGATCCATGTGTTGGAAGAATGGTGCAAACCCTTTCCGGGCTTTTATCTCTATTATCCCAACAAGCCCCATATGCCGGCGGCGCTCAGGGCGTTCGTCGACTTTATCAAGCTGCCGATCCCCTCGCTTGGCGCGCGGGTTTAGCGCGCCAGGGCGTCCTGCCCGGCTATGTCGTTAAAGATCCGCCATGCCGCCTGGGCGCGCTCAACATTCGGATAGTTGCGGTTGGCCAGCATCACGATGCCCATTTTTTTCTCGGGGATAAAGGCCACATAGGCGCCAAAGCCGTTGGTGGCGCCGGTTTTATTCAGGAAAACGGCCTGATTGGGCGGCGTGGGAGGGGTATGGATTGTTACCGGCTGGATAGCATGCGTCATATCATCCGCATTCCCGTCGATAACCGTCTGCAGCGCCACCGGCCAGGGGTATTGCTCCCAAATCATGTCCTGGGTGTATTTCGTGGTTGAGAAATAGCCGCGATGGGTTGCGGTCACGGCTTGCTGCACAGGCGATCCCTCGCCATTGCCCAGCATATTGGCGTCGACAAACCGGATCATATCGGCGGCGGTGGATTTTACGCCATAGGCCTCTTCGCCCAGCAGGCCGGGAGTGACGCGTACCGGCTTATTCTGCTTATCATACCCCCAGGCATAGTTTTTCATCTCCTGTTCCGGCACGATAATCCAGGTATGGCGCATGTCCAGCCCGGGCAGGATGACGTCCCGCAGCAGATTAACATAGGTTCCTCCCATCGCCCGGGCGGAGATAAGTCCCAGGACGCCGATACTGATATTGGAATAAGAGCGCCCCTGCCCGGCGCCCTGCGCGGAACGCCAGGCGCGCAGGTAGTCCATCAGCTGCGCCTCGTTGGTTACGGCATCGGGAACCTGCAGCGGCAGCCCGCCGCTGGTATGGGTGGCCAAATTGATAAGCGTCAGGTTGCCGAAAGGGGTATCCCGCAAGATGGGCAGGTATTGCCCGACTTTGTCGGATAAGGCCAATTTATTGTGCCGTGCGGCATAGGCGGCCAGCGCCACGTTAAACGTTTTACTCACCGACCCGAGCTCAAACAGGGTATCGGACGTGACTTTTTTTGCCGGTGCCCGTTGCGCCAGCCCGTAGTTATAGAAATAGTGCCTGCCGTCCACCGTAAGGGCCACGGCCATGCCGGGAATCTGGTGCTTTTCCATCATCGGCAGGATGGCGCGATCGACGTCGGCGCGATAGGCATCCGGCGCTGCGTCGGCAGCCCGGGCGCTTAGGGTGATGGCAAGCAGGGACAGGGCGATAAAGGGAAATGGCTTTGTTTTATACATAAAACGCTCATTACGATGGATGATAGGCACTGGTGCAGTCATTAACCTGTATGACGGTTAAAACAGCGTGGGTGCATGCGATGTTGTCTTCGCCAACGGATAACATGATCATCTCCACTGATTCAATATCTGATAAACCGGCCATGATTAGGTCGTATTTGCCCGCCGCGAATCCGCTGCTTAATGTCAAAAATACCCCCGCCGGGTACCGCCGCTCAGCGGCAAAATACGATGCCTACCCTTTATTGCCCGGTAATGCCGATGCCTTAGAAGATAACCCGCGCGCGCTATGCATCGGCCTGATTGTCGGACGCAGAGCGTTCAAGATCGTGCGCAAACCGGCACGCCAGCCGCACCAGTTCGTCAAATTCCGCCGGGTCCCAATGCGAAAAAATCGCCCGTCCCCTCCGCTCCCGCGCGGCATCCACGGCATCGGTCATTAATTTTCCCTTCGGCGTTACCTCCGCTTCCCGCAGGCGGCGATCGATCATCCCGGGTCGACGCGTCACCAAACCCAGGCTCTCAAGCTTGGCAACCTGGCGGCTGACCGTGGTGTGGTCGCGCCCGACGCGATCGGCAAGGCCCACCACGCCGATGGGCCCGAGACGCTCTATCAATACGAGCAGTGGAAACAAGGCCCGATCGAGCGCAATGCCGGCCTCCCGTACCATGGCTTCATCGTTCTGCGGACGGTTCATCACGCTCACGATCCCCAGCAGCGCCCCGTGCAACACCCGGAGCTGTTCAGAAATTTGTTTATCCCGCACTCTTTTTCCCGTTGATATAGCCCGATGTCTATTCGGTGCATATTACACAGACAGGATCGGATCGCGATAGCGAATTCAGCGGCTGAGCCATTCCCTTGCCGGAAATTAATCAATCAATCAACCACCACGATTGAGTATACTGACGTCCTACGCCATCGCATCAGGAAGGCCGCCATGATTTTTGAACCTGACGAAGCGGATCGCCGCCTGCGCAATGAAACCGAACACATCCGTGCCGGGCTTGCACGCCGGATCACGGCCTTTGTCGGGGACGGCGAGGAACGCGCCACGACTCTGCCCGGCCTGAGCTTTGCACAGGTCAGGGAGCCGAGACCGCCGACGTCCTATCTCTATGAGCCGAGCCTTTCCATGATTATTCGCGGCAGGAAGCGCGTTCAGCTCGGCAATACCACCTACCTCTATGACGAGTCCCGCTTCCTGCTGACCGCGGTCAATCTTCCTACCGTGACCGAGGTGCTGGAGGCCAGCCCCGCGGTCCCCTATGTCTCGTTGCTGATGAGGCTGGATCTTCAGGCGGCGCGGCAAATCATCGCCGACGTGGATACGCACGCATCGAACGCGCCTGTGGCGGGAACGGCCATGGCAACCGGCCCCGCCACCCCTGAGCTTTTCAATGCCGTGGCGCGTCTGGTCGATCTGCTCGACAAGCCTCGGGATCTTCCCCATCTGGGTGCGCTTATCCAGCGGGAGATCATCTATCGCATCCTCACCAGTTCAGCGGGGACGCGTTTTCGGGAAACCGTCTTACTCGGTACGCAAAGTCAACGAACCGCCAAGGCGATCGCCTGGCTGCGGGAAAACTATACGCAACCACTGCGCGTCGAGAACCTGGCGGAACTGGCCGCCATGGGCGTCTCCACGCTGCACCATCACTTCCGGGCCATGACCGCGATGAGTCCCTTGCAATATCAAAAGCATCTGCGGCTGCATGAAGCCCGGCGCATTCTCCTGGGAGAAAATATCGATGCCGGCACCGCGGCGATCCGGGTCGGCTACGAAAGCGTCACGCAGTTCAACCGCGAGTACCGGCGCATGTTCGGCGCGCCGCCCATTCGCGACGTCACGTCATTACGGACGGCCAGGGCGAGATGAACCGCGCAGGGCCCGCCCTCCCGTTACTGGCGGGCCAATAGGTAATTTAAAGGCGATAACCGGGGCCTGGGCGCGGGCTGTTTTTTAATGTGAGGACCGGCTGTAAACCATAATCCGTGCGCACGGGTAAACGCCGGTACGCCGAAGGCGTGATATGGAAATTTTTTTTAAACGCCCGGGTCAGGGCCGAATGATCGTCGAATTGGTATTTATGGGCGATGTCCTTGATGGTGATTGCCGACTGGCGCAACTCCTCGGCCGCACGGGTCAACCTTCTTTTGCGGGTGTAGGTGGCAAGGGAATACCCGGTGAGCTTTTTGAACAATCGCTGTAAATACCATTTGCTGTAGCCGGACTTGGCGGAGAGTATCCCCACATTCAGCGGCGCCTCAAGATTGCTTTCAATCCATATCAACAAATCATCCAAAATATTCTCATGGTACATAATGACTCCCAGGTTAAGATCGTTCTTTTCCACCCGGTTCCCTTTACAGGCACGGTAAGGCGGCAAGGTATGTTATGGCTTACCGGCTTACCACCCACTTACTGTCGCGCACCAGAACTCGGGGCGGCGAACGGATGGCACTGAAATACTTGCGGCCATTTCCCCTTTGATTTGCGCCGCGACCGCTTCTGGTGGATGAGCTGAGGCAACGCTTATGCTGCCTGGCCTCAAGTGGCGCGTCGCAATGAATCAGGCGGCAGGCCGCCGAAGCGTAACCGGCCCTTTGGCACCTTTGGCGACGACGAGATGCGGCTGGCCCTGTCATGCTGGATCCATTGCCGCCCCCGTTGTGCCAATCAGCGGACAAGACTACCGGCTAAGCGGCACGTTAAACATGATCCCGTTACCGCGGATAATCCCGGGCAACAACGCGCGATACGTTGGGAGGCCGTGTTACGTTGCCGTAAAGGATCGCAATTCTGTCGGCGTTGACATCAAGCTACAAACAAGAGGTTGGAACAATGTTGCTGTATCAATTTCGCATGGGCACAAACCCGCGGCGCGTCATCATCTATCTCGCGGAGAAAGGGATCGACATCCCACGCTACGAACTCGATTACGCGAACGGCGAGCATCGCTCCGTTCGCTACCTGGGCATCAATCCGTCGGGCAGGGCCCCGACCCTGGTAACCGATACCGGCCTTGCGATCACTGATTCGGCGGCGATCGTCGAATACCTGGAGGAACGCTTTCCGGACAGGCCGATGATAGGTTCCGACCCCCTCTCACGGGCACGCGTGCGCTCGCTTGAAAGGTTGGGCAGCGATCTGGTCGCCCGGGGCCAGTTGTGGCTCTGGAACCAGACCAACGCCTTCCCGGCAAAGGAGCCGGCCCCGTCGCAGGAGACGGCCGATCGCATCTCCCGCTACTTATCGGAACTTCTCGATATCCTGGAGAAAGAAATTGGCGGGAAGGCATTCCTCGCCGGCGATGAACCGACGATTGCCGACTTCACCGTCTTCCCGATTTTTCAAACGGCGCGCGAGAGGTTCAGCCTTCCCTTCGGCGAAGATCATCCGCGGTTGGATGCCTGGTACAGGCGCTTTCGGTTACGCCCGAGCGCAGACTATTAGAGCGGTTGGCGCAAACCATTATCCCCCATGGGCAGGGTAAAGGATCCATGGGGATACTGGTTGCACATGAACTCCACGAAGGCCCGGACTTTGGCGCTCTGCAAACGGCGCGACGTGTGCAGAACCCATAGCTCGACTTCGTCGCCGGCAATCCCCCACATCACCAGTTCGCCCTTTTCCAGCAGGCTCCCGATAATGGACTGCGGCAGCATCGCCGCCCCGGCGCCGGCGGCAATGGCATCCCGCACCATCAGGAGCGAAGACAAACGCAGAACAGGTTGTGGTTCGACGGTGAACTGACCGTTGCGGACCGACCAAATATCGCCGTCGCGATAGGAAGGCATGACGACCGCCGGAACCTGGAAAGGCTTGTCGCGTCGCCCCGTCGGCATCTGAACGGATGGCGCGGCGGCAAGGACCAGCCTGTCCCTGGCAAAGCACCTGCCGACCAATGTGCTGTCCTTGCCCGGATTGATGCGGATGGCGACATCGAAATGTTCTTCCACGAGATTGACGAGACGATCCTCCGCCACGGCGTCGATCTGGACGTCGGGATAGAGCACCAGGAACTCAGCGGCAAGCCGCCCCAGCGCCAACTGCGAAAACAGGAGCGGTGCCGCGAGGCGCAGACGGCCCCGCGGCGTCCCGAGGCCGTCCCGTGCCGCCGCCACCGCTTCAACAACCTCGCGCATCGGCCCCTCCGTTCTGCTCAGCAACAGGTGGCCGGCTTCGGTCAACTCCAGGCGCTGCGTACCCCGCTCGATAAGCCTAATGCCCAGCGCTTCTTCGAGATCGGCGACACGGCGCGACAGGGTTGCCTTAGACCGGCCGCTGGCGCGGCTGGCCTTGCCGAAGCCGCCGTGAGCCGCCACCAGCTGAAAATCCTCTAGGGCGTTTAAATTCATGATGTCTCATTTTCAATACAAGTTGTCTATATTTTAGAGTCTTTGTTTTGAATATGAAACCCTTTATTGTTGGGTCATACGCAACCCACACCCTAAAGGAGTTTCTTATGAACCACATTCGTGCACTGGTGCTCAACGAGTACGGCGGCCCCGCCGCCGTCGGGATTTCGTCAGTGGCGGCGCCGACGGCAGGCGCAGGCCAGGTGCTGGTCCGCGTCCAGGCCGCCGGCGTCAATGGCCTGGACTGGAAGGTCCGGGAAGGCTATGTCCGGGACGCTTTCCCGCTGCAGTTGCCGACCGTCCTGGGCATCGAACTCGCCGGCGTCGTCGAAGCGGCAGGCCCGGGCGTCACCCGGTTGCGCAAAGGCGATCGCGTCATGGGACCGCTCGGCGGGCTGGGCGCCTACGCCGACCTGGTGGCGGTGAGCGAAGCCAATCTCAGCCCGGTGCCGGACTCGCTGAGCTTCGTCGAAGCGGCGTCGCTTCCCGTCGCGTCGGTGGCGGCGTGGCAAAGCCTGAACTTCGCCGGCCCCATCGGTTCCGGGCAGCGCATCCTGATCCAGGGCGCGGCCGGCGGTCTGGGCGGCTTCGCGGTGCAATACGCACATCAAGCCGGCGCCGTGGTGTACGCCACCGCCTTGGGCAGCCACGCCGACTATGTCCGCGGCCTGGGCGCGAACCAGGTTATTGCCTACGATAAAGAGCAGTTCGAAGCCACGGCAAGCGATATCGACCTGGTGCTCGACTACATCGGAGGCGAGGTGCTGAACCGCTCGTGGTCCGTCCTCGCCGAAGATGGCGTCATCGTCAGCACCGCATCGCCGGCCATACTGGCGAGCACCCCGGCAGGGCGCCGCGGCCTTTGGTTCATGAACACGCCGGATGCCGCACGGCTGCAAGCGATCGCCGAAGATGTGGCGCGTGGACGCTTGCAGTCCAGGATTGGCGCCGTCGTGTCCTTCGGCGAACTGCCCGCGGCTATCGAGCGTAATCGGACGCAGCCACAGGTGGGCAAGACCGTGGTGGATTTCTCCCTGTGAATCCACTGCGCCACATTGAAATAAACCAACCAACCTAAACCATGGAGACATCATCATGACCATTCTCGTTACCGGCGCTACCGGCACTGTCGGCCGCCAAGTCGTCGAACAGCTCGTGAAGCGCGGCGCCGATGTCCGCGCGTTCGTGCGCGATCCCGCAAAAGCCAACTTCCCGGCCGGCGTCGGCATCGTCCAGGGCGACCTGCTCGACGTCGACGCGCTGCGCGCCGCGTTATCAGGCGTCTCGACGCTATTCCTGCTCAACGCCGTCGTTGCCGACGAATTCACGCAGGCGCTGATCGCGCTCAACCTCGCCCGCGACGCAGGCATCGAGCGGATCGTCTACCTTTCGGTGATCCACAGCGACCGCTACGCGAACGTGCCGCACTTTGCGGGCAAGTTCGCCGTCGAGCGGATGATCGAGCAGCTTGGCCTGACCGCGACCATCCTGCGCCCCGCCTACTTCATCAACAACGACGTCACCATCAAGGACGTGGTGACTAGCCACGGTATCTACCCGATGCCGATCGGCAGCAAGGGGCTCGCCATGATCGACGCGCGCGACGTCGGCGAGATCGCGGCCATCGAACTCTTGCGCCGCGAGAAGTCCGCCGCGGCGCTCCCGCTTGAGCGGATCAACCTGGTCGGCCCCGAGACGCTGACCGGCCCTGACGTCGCCGCCATCTGGACCGACGTCCTCGGGCGCCCGATCGCCTTCCCCGGCAACGACACCGCGGGGTTCGAGCACAGCCTGCGGCAATTCATGCCGGGCTGGATGGCCTACGACATGCGCCTGATGGGAGAGCGTTTCCTCACCGAAGGCATGCTCCCGGATGCCGGCGACGTCGAACGCCTCACCACGCTGTTGGGACGCCCGCTGCGCTCTTATCGCGCCTTTGCATCCGAGATCGCCGCCGCAGTTTGACAGCGCGATCCGCCTGGCGCTTGGCCGGGAAACACTTAGCCAGCTTTCGCCGCACGCCTGGCCACCCGGGATATGTCCGGGCTGGCCAACCGCACCGACTCCCTGCCGATACTTACCATTCACCTCCAAGTGCGCCGGTTCGACGTGTGGCCCGGACAGTTTGTTGAATTTGCCGCCGATTGGCGCCTGAGCCGGCTCAGCGGCGATCGGCGCATCGGGCTTACCTGCCACAGCCAATTCACTGAGCTTGCACTGGGCGAAGATGCGACTATGCTAGCGTCGCAACGCCAGGTGATAACGCGGCTGGCGGCGCAGATTGCCACCCAGGCCAGGAACTGGGTTCGTGACAATCGCGACGTTTGCGTCGCGCCATAACCCACGCCTGCGGGCCGCCGCGCAACGTGGCGCCCTGGGGTTATCTGATGATTAAACTGCATAGAGGCAGGAAACCACACTATGAAAAAAATACTATTGCCAGTTTACATCGCGCTGGCTTTTTTACTCAACGGCTGCCTGATGGTGGGCGGACACGACCGGCACCCGGACCGGCGCTATGACGATCGCTACAACCACCACCAAGGCCGGTTAAGCGACCGGGATCGTGAGCATATCCAGGGGCGTGATCGCGATCGCGACAATAGCCCGCGTTATAGATAAAACTTATCCGGCTACCATTGCTAACATCACGTCTATATACACTGACCCTTACCGGATTATCGTGGTCAGCGCAGCGATGCGGGCGCGCTGACCGGGGTAATGCCTGCACGACCAGAGCTTGGGAATCGGGGCGATCGGTGAAGGGAAGCCAGTCCCGCGAGGACCCTGCCCAATCGATTGACCATTGCGACAAGATGACGAGGCTAACCTCATGGTAATGTACGTTTTTTATACCAACGATACGGCATTAAACGTTTACGAAAGTAAGCTGCTACACCATGCCGAGATAGCAAAAATCACCGCCGACGGGTTTTATAAACTGGACCAGGAAGTTGAAGCATCAACACAAATTGAGGCGATAAAAAAGTTGGCCGCGCGACGCAGGGAAGACGCGGAATCCCTGGGCGCATTCACCAAAAACATGTTATTTTCCTCGGTGATAGGATCATTAATCTGATAAAGCAATTGTCATGTTAGTCTCCCCCTCCCGCCTATCCTTGGGTAAGTGCTGTGCAAGTGACATGCGGCTATTATTATAGTAGCCGCATTGCGGTTTTCCTCCCGCGGCTAACCCGACAATCAAAGTGTTCCGCCACGCCGCCGGCGTGCGTTGACGGCAGGCGTTGGTTACAGATGCGTGCCCAAGGAAATACAGCCGGATAACATCAACACTAATGGCGTACAACTTAGCCAAATGATTCTTTTCATATTCACCCCCCGAGATCGCGATGCTCAATAAACTCGCGCCCGTCCATAGATTAAAATAACGAAACACAGCCGGTTAGGACGAATATCGACAGCATGCATAAAGGTAAAATCAGTCGGTTCATAAAAACTCCAAATGGGTAAACAACTGGGATTATTTAAGGTACGGCTGTAGGTCACGGCTTTTACTGCAAGGCGTTGAGCGGAAACCCTACTAAACCGTACCGTACTGTTTAGTTTTGCATGATCTTTATTTGCCTGTCAATAGAACGATGCGCTATTTTTAATCCACCGCTGCCTGTTTGCTCGTAAGCGTAAGCGATGAGATGATCTTCCCCCTTCTTCACGACAGCATCCATTTCCGCCATGATGGATAAACTTTAATCAGAAGAAAAAGTAAGAGGGATACCCTGTTTGAAATGAAATTTACCGGCATCGATCTGGCTAAAACGACCTTTTATCTCTTCAGTACCCATGCTTACGGAAAACCGGCTGGCAAGATAAAACTTCCGCGTAGCCGTTTACGCTCAGCAACCGCCTATGACTGTTGCTATGGAAGCTTGTGGAGCATCACATCACTGGGCAAGAGAGATACAAAAGCTCGGCCATAAAGCAATCTTGATTCCGGCCCAATATGTCAGGGCTTATCAGCGGCGCCAGAAAAATGTGTCTTGCCGTGTCGCAAAAATCCTAAAATCAGCGACCCAAATGTGGCTTCAACGCACGCCTACCCCATTCAAAAACAGGCTCACCAGATGCGCGATCCGTGCTTTTGGAGAGCTGTCTTTCTCGACAGCGAGTGAGATTGCCGTTGCGATGCACACCAAGTCGTCGAAAGTGACATCAGGCCGAATAGCTCCGCCTCTCTGCGCCAGGTCCAAAAGACGGACCCCTTCCCCACTGGTTGCCAGGCATCCCGGCGTTCCAACCTGGAGAACCGTTCCGAGCAAGGCCGCGAGGCCGCGATAGACCGTAGTGTATTGAACCAGCTCTTCGAGATAGGCCCGCAAGCCGCCCAGTGGGGCAAGCTCTGCGTTTCTGGCACGGCTGGTTTCTGCTAATGCCAGGAAACGAGCGCTGTAGGCCGCCGCCAATAGATCTTCGCGTGTCGGAAAGCGCCGATATAGCGTGCCGATTCCTACGCCCGCTCGTTTCGCAACGTCCTCTAATGAGGCGCTCGCGCCTTTCTCAAGAAACACTTCCTCGGCGGCGGCAAGAATACGCTCCCTGTTTCGCTGCGCATCGGCTCTCAATGTGGGTTCATCGGTCAAAGGAATAGTCTCGCTGCTACTTGTTAAGTGGAGGATACCTCCATATAATAAATGGAGCAATCCTCCACTTGATACGAAAGCGAGCTCACGACATGACGAAACGATTTGAAAATAAGGTTGTGGTGGTTACGGGCGGCACGGACGGCATCGGTTTGACCACGGCGGCGTCCTTCGCGGAACAGGGCGCTCATGTGTACATCACTGGCCGCCGCCAAGAGCGCCTAAATGAGGTTCTGAAGGAAATCGGGCACGGTGCCATTGGGGTGCAAGGCGATGTCAGCAATCTTGCCGACCTTGATCGTCTGTACGCACAGATCCAGCGAGAGAAAGGCCGCGTGGATGTGGTCTTCGCCAATGCTGGCGTATCGGAATCCGCACCCATCGGTGGCATTGAGGAAGACCATTTCGATCGCGTGTTCGGCATCAATGTGAAGGGCACGGTCTTCACGGTGCAAAAAGCCCTGCCGCTGATGTCTGCTGGCGGCGCGGTTGTGCTGACTGGATCAGGAGCAGGCAGCAAGGGCTTTGCAAATCTATCTGTCTACAGCGCGACGAAGGCGGCGATCCGCTCGCTCGCCCGCACCTGGACGACCGACCTGAAAAGTCAGGGCATTCGGGTGAATGTCGTTTCGCCGGGCATGGTACTGACCCCGGCAATGCAGACCTATCTGCAAAACAACGCCGGCGCTGAAGAATGGATGCAGCAAACCATCCCGTTCGGCAGGCTCGCCACGACTGAAGAAATCGCCAAAGCCGTGCTATTTCTGGCGTCGGACGAAAGCAGCTTTGTCGGTGGTGAGGAACTGTTCGTTGATGGTGGCTTCGTGGCCGTCTGATATGCGGTGCGACCCTTCAGTCTTGTGACCTGTGCTAAGGCCGTCTAGCCGACTGGCGACGACAGGTTAATTCGCTCTTCGGGGCGACAATAAGGCCACTGGGTCTACCGCGCATTTTCGCCAGTCTGAGGGGGTGAAAAGAAATATTCCCTTTTTATCTTTGTCATTTGTCGCCTAAGTCCAACGTTTTGCGACAACACCTCGCCGTCGGTTTTTCCTGGCGCTCAGACGTTGCAAAAGTCAGTCGCAAATTCCCTATAATATGCGGCAATATTTGCAACACAATGGGGGCGCCATGAGAGACAAACACAGCCCCTGTACGCTCGACCTGGAAAGCGGCCGGCTGCGGATCGGTTACGCCAGGGTATTGAGCGATGACCAGGACTTGAGGAATCAGTGCGACGAATTGCACACGGCAGGCAGAAATGCAAACCTGAGCTTAGAAGGCTAAGCACCTTCAGACTTTCTAAAAAATGCCTCCAGTTCGGAGAAACCAATAGCCTTCTTCGAATAACCGAAAGTACCTTCAGCGCATATCTCGCGGGCTGCCTGAACAAAAGAACCGTATGCCAGTCTGGCCATTGATGCGCCAACGCTGATACGTTTCACTCCCGCGTCGGCCAGTTGCACAACACTGAACGTCTCACCCGGCAATCCCATAACAACGTTAACTGGCCTTGTCACTGATTCACAAACGGTCTTGATCATTGAAAGATCGTGAAGGCCGGGAGCATAAAGTACATCAGCTCCCGCCTTTTCAAAAGCTTGTAATCTCAGGATCGTATCATCCAAATCAGGACGTCCCCACATAAAATTCTCGGCGCGAGCCGTGATCACAAAATCATGATCCAGCGCCTCCCGCGCTTTTACTGCGGCTTCGATACGATCGACTGCGAGGCTTAAATCATAGACAGGGGCATCGGGCAGACCGGTATGATCTTCGAGGGAGCAACCTGCCAGACCAATATTGACCGCAATTTTTATGGTTTCCGCGGCACTGTCCGGATCATCACCAATTCCTTTTTCAAGATCCGCTGACACTGGCAGAGACGTTGATTCAACAATGGCCTGACAATGATCAATAGTCTGCTTCCACGAAACCCGCCCTTCAGGTACACCTAAGGAGAATGCAAGACCGGCACTGGTCGTAGCAAGTGCCTGGAATCCCATACTTTCAAGTATTCTGGCCGTCCCGATGTCCCAGGGATTAGGAATAATAAAAGTATCTGGCATTTCATGAAGGAGCCGAAAAGCCTTGCTCTTATCTCCCATAAATGCCCCTTTGAGTGGTATTAATTTGTTTTAAATGGCTGGAAATCATTCGGAGCCATCCGTTGATTATCAAACTAAATACACAGCTGTTTTCGCCGTGGAGAGTTTCATCACCCTATATCAAAAAACTCATTCGAGGCAACCGACCTTATGCTGGAGTTCTATTCCATATAAAGCCAGATGGATTCCCATGGCCCACAAAAAAAATCGCCAATAAATCCTATGATTTTACTGGCGATTTTAGACGTTAGCGGAACTCAGTGGATGCTAAAAACTTATTCCCACTCAATCGTCGCCGGCGGTTTCCCCGATATATCGTAAACCACCCTTGAAATCCCATCGACTTCATTGATGATTCTGTTAGACACCCGGCCCAGGAACTCATAGGGCAAATGCGCCCAGTGAGCGGTCATAAAGTCGACGGTTTCCACCGCGCGCAGCGAGACCACCCAGTCGTATTTGCGGCCGTCGCCCATGACGCCCACTGAGCGTACCGGCAGGAATACGGTAAATGCCTGGCTGACCTTATGGTAGAGCTCGGCCCGGTGCAGTTCCTCGATAAAAACCGCGTCGGCGCGGCGCAGCAGGTCGCAATATTCTTTCTTCACTTCGCCCAGCACGCGCACGCCAAGACCCGGTCCCGGGAAGGGATGACGATAAAGCATATCGTAGGGCAGGCCCAGCTCCAGGCCGATTTTGCGCACTTCATCCTTGAACAGTTCTTTCAGCGGCTCCACCAGGCCCAGTTTCATCTCTTTCGGCAGGCCGCCGACGTTGTGATGGGACTTGATGACATGGGCCTTGCCGGTGGCGGAGGCGGCGGATTCGATCACATCCGGGTAGATGGTGCCCTGCGCCAGCCATTTGACCAGGGATTGTTTGCTGGCTTCCTGATCGAAAACCTCGACAAATACCCGGCCGATGATTTTGCGTTTGGCCTCCGGCTCGTCCACGCCGGCCAGCGCACTGAGAAAACGCTCTTCGGCGGCGACATGGACGATATTCAGGCCGTATTTCTGGCCGAACATTTCCAGCACCTGGTCGGCTTCGTGCAGGCGCAGCAGGCCGTTATCGACAAACACGCAGGTTAAACGCTTGCCGATGGCGCGGTGCAGCAGCATGGCGGTGACCGAGGAGTCCACCCCGCCCGACAGACCGAGGATCACGTGATCCTCGCCTATCTGCGCGCGCAGCCGGCTGACCGCGTCCTCGATGATCTTATCCGGCGTCCACAGGGCCTCGCACTGGCAGATATCAAGGACAAAGCGTTGCAGAATGCGCTGTCCCTGGCGGGTATGGGTCACTTCCGGGTGGAATTGCACGCCGTAAAAATGCCGTTCTTCGTCGGCCATAATGGCGAACCGGCAGCTTTCGGTGCTGGCGACGGTAACAAAACCCGCCGGAATGCCGGTGACCTTGTCGCCGTGGCTCATCCACACATCGAGCAGCGGCCGGGTGTTGACGCTTAAGGAATCCTGGATATCGCGCACCAGCTGGCTGTCGGCCACCACCTCGACCTGGGCGTAGCCGAACTCGCGCTGGCTGGAGCCTTCCACCCGGCCGCCCAGCTGCATGGCCATGGTCTGCATGCCGTAGCAAACGCCCAAGACCGGCACGCCGGCCCGGTACACATAGTCCGGGGCGATGGGGCTGTTCAGTTCGGTGGTGCTTTCCGGGCCACCGGAAAGGATGATGCCGCTGGGGGCGAAGGCGCGGATCTGCGCCTCCGTCACGTCCCAGGCCCAGAGTTCGCAATAGACGCCGAGCTCACGGACGCGGCGGGCGATCAGCTGCGTATATTGCGAGCCGAAGTCCAGGATCAGGATGCGGTGTTGATGAATATTGTCTGTCATAGAAGGCATATTCCAGGAGCGGATAGCAAATAAAATACGTCCCGGCCGCGGCCGGGAAGAATAACAGCTGGGAGGGCCGTTACTCGGCCATCCGAAGCGTAATTAACTGCGGGCCGCCGACGCGGGTCAACGCCGCGCCGTGCGCAGCGCTTAGCCCATGCGGTAATTCGGGGATTCTTTGGTGATGGCGACGTCATGGACGTGGCTTTCCTGAATACCCGCGCCGCTGATACGCACAAATTCAGCCTTGGTGCGCAGCTCGTCGATAGTAGCACAGCCGGTCAGGCCCATACAGGAGCGCAGCCCGCCCATTTGCTGGTGGACGATTTCCTTCAGGCGGCCTTTATACGCCACCCGGCCTTCGATACCTTCCGGCACCAGCTTGTCGGCAGCGTTGTCGGTCTGGAAATAGCGATCGGAGGAACCTTTGGACATGGCGCCAAGCGACCCCATGCCGCGGTAGGATTTAAACGAACGGCCCTGGTAGAGCTCGATTTCACCGGGGGATTCCTCGGTGCCGGCCAGGAGCGACCCGACCATGACGCAGGAGGCGCCGGCGGCGATGGCCTTGGCGATATCGCCGGAGAAGCGGATACCGCCGTCGGCGATAACCGGGATGCCGGTGCCTTCCAGCGCTTCCACCGCATCGGAAATGGCGGTGATTTGCGGCACGCCCACGCCGGTGACGATACGGGTGGTGCAGATGGAGCCGGGACCGATGCCCACTTTAACCGCGCTGACGCCGGCCTCGACCAGCGCGATGGCGCCGGCGCCGGTAGCGATATTGCCGCCGATAATCTGCAGGTCGGGATATTTGGCGCGGGTGGCGCGGATACGTTCCAATACGCCCTCGGAATGGCCGTGGGAGGAATCGATCAGCAATACGTCGACGCCGGCGGCGACCAGCGCGTCGATACGCTCTTCGTTACCGGCGCCGGCGCCTACCGCCGCGCCTACCCGCAGGCGGCCGTGCTCGTCCTTGCAGGCGTTGGGCTTGCGCTCCGCTTTCTGGAAATCCTTGACGGTAATCATGCCGAGCAGATGGAAATGCGCATCCACCACCAGCGCTTTTTCCACGCGCTTTTCATGCATTTTCTGCAGCACGACTTCGCGCGCCTCGCCTTCTTTTACCGTGACCAGGCGCTCTTTCGGCGTCATGACCGCGGTAACCGGCTGGGACAGGTCGGTGACAAAACGCACGTCGCGGCCGGTGATAATGCCCACCAGCTCGTTGTCGCCGGTGACCACCGGGTAGCCGGCAAAACCGTTACGGGCGGTCAGTTCCTTTACCTGGGATAAGGTGGTGGCGGGAGTAACGGTCTTGGGATCGGTGACCACGCCGCTTTCGTGTTTTTTCACCCGGCTGACTTCTTCGGCCTGGCGTTCGATGGACATATTTTTATGGATAAAACCAATGCCGCCTTCCTGGGCCAGGGCGATAGCCAGGGGCGCTTCAGTCACGGTATCCATGGCGGCGGAGAGCAGCGGAATATTCAGGCGTATTTTTTTAGTCAGTTGCGTGCCGAGTTCGGCCGTGTTGGGTAACACCGTGGAATGTGCAGGTAACAGGAGGAGATCGTCGAACGTTAGAGCTTCTTTTGCGATACGTAACATAGCAATATCTCACCAGGATGAATGTATAAAATATTGCCGTGGCATTATACAGAACGTAACCGGTTGCCTCCAGCACTTTTTAAAAAAAATGCTTGATCTGCGCTGAGCGATAAGTAATATCAATCGATTAACCCTTATTTATAGAAGTTGATCTGGCTCACATGTCTTCACCGCCCACCGCTTTGATTTTTACCGTCTCCCGTCTTAACCAGACGGTGCGCGAACTGCTGGAAGGCGAAATGGGCCAGGTCTGGCTGACCGGCGAAATCTCCAACTTCTCGCAGCCCGCCTCCGGCCACTGGTATTTTACGCTGAAGGACGATCGCGCCCAAGTGCGTTGCGCGATGTTTCGCAACAGCAACCGGCGGGTAACCTTCCTGCCGCGCAACGGCCAGCAGGTGCTGGTGCGGGCGGCGCTGACGCTGTACGAACCGCGCGGCGAATACCAGTTGGTAACCGAAAGCATGCAGCCCGCCGGCGACGGCCTGCTGCAACAGCAATTCGAGCAGCTTAAGCAGCGCCTGTCCGCCGAAGGTCTTTTTGACAGCATCCATAAGCAGCCTTTGCCCAGCCCGGCCCGCCGGGTCGGCGTGATCACCTCCGCCAGCGGCGCGGCGCTGCATGATATCCTCAATATTCTGCGGCGCCGGGATCCCTCGTTGCCGGTGGTGATTTATCCCACCCAGGTGCAGGGCCAGGACGCGCCGGCGCAGATCGTGCGCGCCATCGAGGCCGCCAACCGGCGCGGCGAGTGCGACGTGCTGATCGTGGGCCGCGGCGGCGGTTCGCTTGAAGATCTCTGGGGCTTTAACGATGAGCGGGTGGCGCGGGCGATTTTTGCCAGCCGCCTGCCGGTGGTGAGCGCGGTCGGCCATGAAACCGATGTCACCATCGCCGATTTTGTCGCCGACCTGCGCGCCCCTACCCCTTCGGCGGCGGCGGAGCTGGTCAGCCGCAATCAGCTGGAGCTGGCGCGGCAATTACAGTCCCAGCAGCAGCGCCTGGAAATGGCGATGGACTATTTTATGGCACAGCGCCAGCAGGTCCTGACCCGGATGCAGCACCGCCTGCAGCAACAGCATCCGCACCTGCGCCTGGCGCGCCAGCAAACGGCGCTGATAAAACTGCGCCGCCGGCTGGACGACAGCCTGCAGGGGCAGTTGCGCCAGGCGCGCTTACGCCAGGAGCGTTTGCTTCAGCGCCTGGGCCAGCGGGCGCCGCTGCCGCGCATTAATCACGCGCAGCAGCGCTTACAGTCTTTAGGCTACCGGCTGCGGCAGGCGATCGGCGGCCGCTTGAACCAGCAGGGGCACATACAGGCGCTGCGCTACCGGCTGGCGCAGGGCATCACCCGGCAGTTAAGCGGGGAGCAGCGGACCTTCGGCATGCTGTGCTCCCAGCTGGAAGCGGTCAGCCCGCTGAAAACGCTGGCGCGCGGGTTCAGCGTTACCACCGATACCAGGGGGGCGCTGGTCAAACGGGCCCGGCAGGTGAAGGCGGGGGATATCCTGTCAACACGTCTGGAAGACGGGCGGGTGGAAAGCCAGGTGCTGAGCGTCACGCCCGCCGCGGCGAAATCCGCGCGGCGCGCCAAAGACGCCGGATAACGCCCGGGGCCGGCGCCGTACGCCTGATTAATTCTGATTACCGCGCGCGGAGGCCAGGCGGGCAAAAGCGTTATAGCCCGCGCCAATCACCAGCAATGCGCAGGTGCCGAAAAACACCGGCCGCATACCAAAATGCCCGCCGATAAACCCGCCCAGCAGCGGCCCCGCCACCTGGCCGACATATTGCGCCGAGGTGGAATAACCCAGCATCCTGCCGGCAATCTTGTCCGGCACGTTATGGCGGATAACGCTGGCGATACAGGGCAGCAGCCCGCCCAGCGCCACGCCCATAAAAAAGCGCAATACCACCAGTTGCCAGCCGCGGGTGACCATCGCCTGCGGAATCAGCAATAGCCCCGCGACCAGCAGGCAGCCGATTATCACCGTCCACGGCCCGTTGCGATCGGCCAGCCTGCCGAGCCAGGACGCGGAGACAATGCTGCCCAGCGCCGCGCTGGCCATCACCAGTCCGGCGACAAACGTGACCTGCGTGGACGCCACCAGTTGCGCCACGTACAGGGTGATAATCGGCTCGATGGACATATTGGCCACCATCAGCAGCGCGCCGGTAATCAGCATCGCCAGCACCGGCCGGGTAAACCCGGCGGCCTCCTCCGGCACGCTCTCTTTTTTGCGCCTGATGGTGGCGCCCGGTTCTTCCCGCAACAAAAACGTCGTCGCCAGGAAGGAGATAAAAATCGTCGCGCCGGCCACCATAAACGTGGCGCGGATGCCGATAAGCGGCGGCAGGGTGCCGCCTATCAGCGGACCGATGAAATTACCGGCCATGATGCCGGAAGACAGGACGCCCAGCGCCCAGCCGGTGCGCGCTTTGGGGGTTTGGGTCGCCACCAGGATCATGGACCCCGACGCATAGCCCCCCAGCAGGCCGGCCAGCAGGCGCAGCGCCACCAGTTGCCAGACGCTGTGCGCCATGCCCAGCAGTGTCATGGCGACCGCCATGCCGAGGCTGGCGCGGATCAGCATCAGCTTGCGGCCATAGCGATCGCCCAGGCGTCCCCACAGCGGCGCGGTCAGCGCCGCGCTGAAAAAGGTGGCGCCATAGGCCAGGCCCGACCAGAGGCTGATGGCGGCGTGGGTCGTTGCGCCCAGCTGTTCTACATACAGGGGCAGGAACGGCAGCAGCAGGGTCATGGCGATAATGGTGGTGAACGAACCAAAGACGCAGACAAACAAATTTTGTTGCCAGTAGCGGCTGCCGTCAGCCGAATCCGTCGGGGTGCTTGTCATATCCTTCCTGCGATCTGTGATGGCCATGGATTGGCGGAAATAATTAACCGCGCGTCGCCGTAGTGCTCCCGAGTAGCAAAAATAATATCAATCCAGCCGCCATGAAAACAACTTCTGCGCTACGGAAAAAAAGAGTGAAATGACGAGCTGCTAATTATTCCCGTAATAAAGAGGATCCGGCTGCCTAATGGGTCAACCATCGCAGATTACACTTAAAATGCCTTTTTTGTCCTGATAAAAAGAGAGTAAGCATTTGTTAATGAATGGTAAAAATTAATCAGCACCTTTGGACAAACAGCTGTTTATCAACCATTTACAACCTATAAGCTTTATGTATCTTAACCAGGTGATAACATCACTTTTTAGTTTACTTAGCCGTTGACGGCTAATAGAATCAAAAACGCTAAGCAGACAGTATTGGGCTCAAAGCAACCTCAATAATATTGCCCTGCGGTATACTTAATTTTCTTAAATAGAGACACTGCGCATGAAAGAGCATTTCATCGCACCCCTTTGCATGAATTTGTTGGCATCGTCCCAACGGCAAACGGCTGCGAATAACGCCCCGGTGGATGTTGTCCTGATCGGCGGTGGAGTCATGAGCGCTACGCTTGGAACCTACCTTAAGGAACTTGAGCCAGACTGGACCATCAATATGTATGAGCGTCTGGATAAGACCGCGGAAGAGAGCTCCAATGGCTGGAATAACGCCGGCACCGGCCATGCGGCGTACTGCGAGTTAAATTACACCCCGGAAATGGCCGACGGCTCGATTGATATCACCAAAGCGGTGGCGGTCAACGAGGCGTATGAAATTTCCCGCCAATTCTGGGCCTATCTGGTAAAAAATAATATTCTCGGCGCCCCCAAATCCTTTATTAATAACGTTCCCCATATGAGTTTTGTCTGGGGGGAGGAAAACGTTAATTTCCTGCGCAAGCGTTATGCCGCGTTGCAGGGCAGCACGTTATTCCAGGGCATGGAATATACCGAGGACAGCCACGTCATCAGGCAGTGGGCGCCGATGATCATGGCGGGCCGCGACACGTTCCAAAAGGTGGCGGCCACGCGCATGGCCATGGGCACCGACGTCAACTTCGGCGAACTGACGCGGCAGATGCTCGCCGCGCTGGAACGGCGGCCGAACGTTAACCTGCACCTGCGCCACGACGTGCTGGATATCAGCCGCAACGACGACAGTACCTGGACGGTAAAAGTCGCCGACCTGAACAACAACGGCCGGCAAAGCTCGGTGCGCGCACGCCATATTTTTATCGGCGCCGGCGGCGCGTCGCTGACGCTGCTGCAAAAATCCGGCATTCCCGAAGCCCGGGGTTATGCCGGCTTTCCGGTGGGCGGCAAATTCCTGGTGACCACCCGGCCTGAGGTGGTCAACGGCCATCTGGCGAAAGTTTACGGCAAGGCGTCGGTCGGCGCGCCGCCGATGTCGGTGCCGCATATCGATACCCGCATGCTGGACGGCGAGCGCACCCTGCTGTTCGGCCCCTACGCCACGTTCAGCAGTAAATTCCTTAAACGCGGCTCCTGGTTTGATTTGTTCGGTTCGCTGACGTGGCAGAACCTGATGCCGATGATCCGTGTCGGCCTGGATAATTTCGGCCTGCTGGGATACCTGGTGAGTCAATCGTTTATGTCGGATAAAAAACGGCTGGCGGCGCTGAAGGAATATTATCCCGAGGCCAGGCTGGAGGATTGGGAACTGACCGACGCGGGCCAGCGGGTGCAAATCATTAAAAAAGACGCCAGGAAAGGCGGCATCCTGCAGTTCGGCACCGAGGTGGTCAGCTCGGCGGACGGCAGTCTGTCGGCGCTGCTTGGCGCGTCGCCCGGCGCCTCGACCGCCGCGCCGATTATGCTGCAACTGCTTGAGAGCATGTTCAAAGAGCAGGCGGCCTCCCCCGCCTGGCGCGCCAAGCTCCAGGAAATCATCCCCTCCTACGGCCGCCCGCTCGACGGCAGCGTTGAAATGACCAATAAAATACGCGCCTATACCAGCGGGATCCTGCAGCTGGCCTGCGTCGAGGCTACCCAGGGCAGCGCCGCCGGGTCCGCCGGCCTGTGGGATACCTTGCCCAAAGCCATCTAGCCCACACAGCGGCCGGCTATGCGCCGGCCGCCCGCCGCGGCAAGCAAGCGCCCGGCGGTCATCGCGTTTTTTCCCCCGCCAAGCCGCCTTGCCCCGGCGGCCGGGTGCACGGACCCTGAACGCCCCTGTCCGCCGTTTGGCGATGGCGTATACATTGGCATTTAACTGAAATACTATGTGAACAAAGTACATGCTTTCCCTGCCGGCCATGGCATCACCGCCAAAGACGCCCGGGCAATCATCACCCTAAAGAAGGTATGCCATGCCGCTATCCCCGACACAAGAAAACAGCCCGGCATCGTCGTTATCCTCGCTGGCGGCGGTGCTGGCGCGCGGGGATTGGCAAAATCCCGGCGCGACCCATTACCGCAGGCTGCCCGCCCATCCGCCCTTCCATAGCTGGCGCGACGAGGAACTGGCGCGTCGGGACACCGAAAGCGAACAACGCCGTTCCCTGGACGGCGAATGGCGTTTCAGCTATTTCCCACGCCCCCAGGCGGTACCGGAAAGCTGGCTGGAGGACGATCTGCCCGGCGCGCAGGCCATGGCCGTGCCGTCAAACTGGCAAACCGCCGGTTATGACCGGCCCATTTATACCAATGTCAAATACCCTATCCCGGTCAATCCGCCCTATGTGCCCGAGGATAATCCCACTGGCTGCTATTCGCGGGATATTCTGCTGCCCGACGGCTGGGCCGGCCAGGGCCGGACGCGGATTATTTTCAACGGCGTTAATTCGGCGTTTTATTTGTGGTGCAACGGACACTGGGTGGGGTATTCGCAGGATAGCCGCCTGCCGGCGGAATTTGACCTGAGCGATTATGTGCATCAGGGCCGCAACCGGCTTTGTGTTTTAGTGTTGCGCTGGAGCGACGGCAGCTATCTGGAAGATCAGGATATGTGGCGTATGAGCGGCATTTTCCGCCCGGTGTCCCTGCTGCATAAACCGCCGGTCGGTTTTACGGATATCCGTATTCACACCCGGCTGGATGCCCTGTTGCATGACGCCGTGCTGGACGTGGACATCGCGATTACCCCTCAGGCCGCCGGCGCCGCCTCGGACTATAGCGTCGAGGTCGCCCTCTGGCGGGGTGACCTGCGCGTGGCCGCTCAATGTTCTGCGCTCGGCAGCGCGATAATCGACGAGCGCGGCCGCTATCCGGAGCGGGTTACCCTGGCGCTGCCGGTGGCCGCGCCGCGCCTGTGGAGCGCCGAAACGCCGGATTTATACCGGGCGGTGGTGGCGCTGCGCGACGGCCGGGGCGCGCTGGTGGAAGCCGAGGCATATGACGTAGGCTTTCGCCGGGTGGAGATACGCGACGGCCTGCTGCGCCTTAACGGCCAGCCGCTGCTGATCCGCGGCGTTAACCGTCACGAGCATCACCCGGCCCATGGCCAGGTCATGGACGAAGAAACGATGCGCCGGGATATCCTGTTGCTGAAACAGAATAATTTCAACGCGGTGCGCTGTTCGCATTACCCCAACCATCCGCTGTGGTATCGGTTATGCGATCGGTATGGCCTGTACGTGGTGGATGAAGCCAATATCGAAACGCACGGCATGGAACCCATGAGCCGGCTGGCCGACGACCCGGCCTGGTTTGCGGCATTCAGCGAACGGGTTACGCGCATGGTGCAATGCAACGGCAATCATGCCAGCATCATCATCTGGTCGCTGGGTAACGAGTCCGGCCACGGCGCCACCCATGACGCCTTGTATCAGTGGGTGAAAGCCCATGATCCCAGCCGGCCGGTGCAGTATGAAGGGGGCGGGGCCAATACCCGCGCCACCGATATCATCTGCCCGATGTATGCGCGCGTCGATGAAGATCAGCCGTTCCCGGCGGTGCCGAAATGGTCGATAAAAAAATGGATCGGCCTGCCCGATGAGCAGCGTCCGCTGATTTTATGCGAGTATGCCCACGCCATGGGCAACAGCCTGGGTGGTTTTGCCGCGTATTGGCGCGCCTTCCGCCAGCATCCGCGCCTGCAGGGCGGCTTTATCTGGGACTGGGCGGATCAGGCGCTCGAGCGCCAGGACGGCGAAGGCCGGATGTTCTGGGCCTACGGCGGCGATTTCGGCGATACCCCAAACGATCGCCAGTTCTGCCTTAACGGCCTGGTGTTTCCCGACCGCACCCCTCATCCGGCCCTGGTGGAGGCAAAGCACCAGCAGCAGTTTTTCCAGTTCCGCCTGCTGGACACCCGGCCGCTGAAAATAGACGTCGCCAGCGAATATCTGTTTCGCGCCAGCGATAACGAGCTGCTGCGCTGGACCCTTGAATGCGACGGCGATCCGCTGTTAAGCGGCGCGACGCCGCTGCGGCTGGCGCCGGGGCAACATGCCGCGCTGACGTTAGGCGACCTTCCGCCGCAGGCGGAAAAGGCGGGCGAATGGTATCTGCGCGTCAGCGTCGAGCAGCCTGCCGCCACCCCCTGGTCCCCCGCCGGACATCAGGCGGCTTGGGCGCACTGGAAACTGGCCCGCGGGTTTATGGCGCCCATCGTCCCCGGCCCCTCCCGCCCGACGGACGAAACGCCCAGTCTGACTGAGAATGCCGGCGAGTTTATCGTCCGCCATCACGATCAGCGCTGGATGGTGGATAAACAGCGCGGCCAGTTAACCCAGTGGTATCGCGGCGACGCGCCGGGTCTGCTCAGTCCCTTGACCGATCAGTTTATCCGCGCGCCGCTGGATAACGATATCGGCATCAGCGAAGCGGACTGCGTCGACCCCAACGCCTGGGTGGAGCGCTGGCGCGCCGCCGGCCTGTATGACCTTGAGCACCGCTGCCTGCGGCTTTGCGCCGATCAATTGGCGGATCGGGTTGTGTTCGAGGCGGTACACGGCTATTTCCACCAGGATCGCCTGCTGCTGCAAAGCCACTGGCACACGACCATCGACCATGCCGGCCAGATGGAAAACCGGGTCCGGGTGGTGGTGTCGCCGTCCCTGCCGCCCCTGGCGCGCGTCGGCGCGGCATGCCAGCTCGCCCCCGGCGCGCAGGAGGTGTCCTGGCTGGGGCTGGGGCCGCACGAAAACTATCCCGATCGCCTCGCCTCGGCGCAATTCTCCCGCTGGCGCCTGCCGCTGGATAAGATGTATACGCCTTATATTTTCCCGGTGGAAAACGGCCTGCGCTGTTTTACCCGTGAAGTGGCCTTCGGCGACTGGCGGATCGACGGCAATTTTCATTTTTCCCTTAGCCCCTACGGCACCGGGCAGCTCACCCGCGCCACCCACTGGCATTTGCTGCGACCGGAACCGGGCCTGTGGCTGCATCTGGACGCCCGCCATATGGGCGTGGGCGGCGATGACTCCTGGAGCCCGAGCGTGCATCAGGATTATCTGCTCTGTGAGCGGGAATATGATTACAGGTTACGTTGGCGGCGGGTATCCCTTGACAGCGCGGCCATTTTATCGCCAACACCGGTATCAACCTCGACCATACCGGACCGGGGAGGCGCCCATGACTGATGATACCAGGATAGTTATCCGTCCCATGACGCTTGCAGATAAAGAGGAATGGAAATTCCTCTGGCGCCGTTATTTAAGTTTTTACTCCACCATCCGCGACGATGCGCTATATGAGCATACCTTCGCGCGCCTGCTCGACCCGGCCTGCCCCGGCATGTTTGCCTATGTGGCGCTGTTGCAGGGGCATCTTATCGGCCTGGTCAATTGTATCGTGCACGATCACGGCTGGTATCATGAAAAAGTCGTGTACCTGCAGGACCTGTATGTGGAGGAATCGGCGCGCGGCAAAGGCGCGGGCCGGCAGCTGATCGAACGGGTTTACGCCCATGCGGACAGCCACGGCATGGCCAATGTGTACTGGACGACGCGCACCACGAACCATTCCGCCATGAAACTGTATGACAAGGTGGCCCATAAGACCGATTTTATCAAATACCAACGCTAGCCCCGCGGCGGGTGAGCCCGGTTTCTGGCGCGCCGCCCGCCACCGGCAACGACCTGCCGGCAGCCAAGGCTTAGCGATCCGCTTTGGTCGCGATGATAAAAACCCCTATACTTTAATAAAATGCTAATTATTGATAGGGGGTAAAATGGAAAACCTATACCGGCGGCACCTGAGCGTTATTCCACCCTATATACTGCGGCGCATTATCGAAAAAGGCAGCGAACACCAGCGCCAGTATGCCCGGCATACCCTGAACCATGTCTATAGCCTGATGGGACAGAACCCGGTGGCGGCCCGTTACCAGCCGACGGCGCAAGCCGGCACGGTGGAACGCGCCATTTATGACGCGCATAACACCACTAACCTGCCCGGCAAGGCGGTGCGGCGGGAAGGCCAGACGGCGGGGAACGACGTTGCGGTCAATGAAGCCTACGATTACCTGGGCGTCACCTACGATTTTTATTGGCAGGTGTTCCAGCGCAACTCGCTGGACGCCAAAGGGTTGCCGCTGACCGGCACCGTGCATTACGGTACCGATTACCAAAATGCCTTCTGGAACGGTGAACAAATGATATTTGGCGATGGCGACGGTGAAATATTTAACCGATTTACCATCGCTATCGACGTGGTGGCCCATGAATTAACCCACGGCGTCACGGAATCCGAGGCGAATTTAATCTACTTTGAACAGGCGGGCGCGCTTAACGAGTCGCTGTCGGACGTCTTCGGTTCGCTGGTGAAACAATATCACCTGGGACAAACCGCCAAACAGGCCGACTGGATCATTGGCGCCGGTTTGCTGGCCGCCACCATCAAGGGCAAAGGGCTGCGCTCGATGGCCAAGCCCGGCAGCGCCTACGACGACCCGGTGCTCGGCAAGGATCCCCAGCCCGCCGACATGGCCGGTTTTGTGCACACCCGCGAGGACAATGGCGGCGTGCATCTCAACTCCGGCATTCCCAACCGGGCGTTTTACCTGGCGGCCATAGCCCTGGGCGGCCATGCCTGGGAAAAAGCGGGGGCTATCTGGTACGCCACGCTGTGCGATAGCCAGTTAAAACAAAACGCCGACTTCGCCGCTTTCGCCAGACTGACCGTGAAACACGCCGGCGAGCGTTTTGCCGCTAAAGAGGCCAAGGCGGTGGAGCAGGCCTGGCGCGAGGTGGGCGTATTGTCTTAAGGCCCGTGCCGTTCGCCTCGGCAAGGGCCGGCATGCGGCCCGGAGTGGGTGTTGCGTTGACATAATGCCGGGAGAGCCTGATGGACCTGTTATCTTTATTAAACGAGCATGCGGTGATTGAACTGTCGCGCGAGGGGGGCTTTGCCTATATTCCCAAGCTTGCCGCCCAACAGCGTTTTGCCCTGTGCGACCTGTCGTCGGCGCAGCGGGAGCAGTTGTGCCATCTGGTCAGCCGCGTGGCGCTGCTGGCCCAGCACAGCGGGCAGAACCGCGCGCCCGGCAGCGGCGATCAGCGGTTTTACCGCATCCTGATCGTCGGCCAACCGCCGGGAGAGGCGCAGCCGGCACAGGCCGAAATCGTGGTGCCGGAGAGCAGCGCGCCGCCGGAATTGGAAATTTTATGGCAAAAGGGGACGTTTTAAAGCGCGGCGTAATGCCAGTCCACCCTTTTCCTGGAAATCAGGCCGTCGCCGCGCGGACAGAAATAATCCACCGCGCCGCAGGCCTTAAGCACGTCCAAGGGCTGCCCGCAGTCGGGACAGATAGCCTGCGCCTGAAAGCGGCGACGGCAATGCTCGCAAACCTGATCTTCGCCGTCGGCCTGCATCGGACCGGCGCATACCGGACACCGTGGCGTCATGATCGCCTCCCCCTTTCCCACGTGTAGCCGCACCCGGCCGCAATTCACCCGCTTAGCGCGGACCCGGTGGGCATCGCGTGCTTATTTACTTTTTTTAATGTGACTAATCAAACGCTTGCGTTTACGCATCTGGTTCGGCGTCAGCTTGTTATGCTTGCCGGCGAACGGGTTTTCCCCTTCATTGAACTGGATACGGATCGGCGTGCCCATGATTTCCAGCGAGCGGCGGAAATAATTCATCAGGTAGCGTTTATAGGAGTCCGGCAGGTTTTTGACCTGGGTGCCGTGGATCACCACAATCGGCGGATTATAACCGCCGGCATGGGCATATTTCGGTTTCACCCGGCGCCCGCGCACCAACGGCGGCTGATGCTCTTCCACCGCCATTTGCATGATTTTGGTCAGCATCGCGGTGCTGATGCGCTTGGTGGAGCAACGATAGGCTTCATTCACCGATTCGAATAGGTTGCCCACGCCGCTGCCGTGCAGGGCGGAAATAAAGTGCACCCGGGCAAAGTCGATAAAGCCCAGACGCATATCCAGGGTTTCCTTGACCTCGTCCTTGATCTCCTGCGTCAGGCCGTCCCATTTGTTCACCGCGATCACCAGCGATCGCCCGCTGTTAAGGATAAAGCCCAGCAGCGACAGGTCCTGATCCGAAATCCCCTCGCGGGCATCAATAATCAGCAGCACCACGTTGGCGTCTTCGATGGCCTGCAGGGTCTTGATCACCGAGAATTTCTCCACCGTCTCGGTAATCTTGCCGCGCTTGCGCACCCCGGCGGTATCGATAAGGATATATTCCCGCTCGTCGCGCACCATGGGGATATAGATACTGTCGCGGGTTGTGCCCGGCATATCGTAGACCACCACGCGATCCTCGCCCAGGATACGGTTGGTCAGGGTGGATTTGCCGACATTAGGACGCCCGACGATGGCCAGCTTGATCGGCAGGGACTGCGGATCGAACGCTTCTTCCTCGTCCTGCGGGATTTCGTAATCGTCCTCGTCTTCTTCGGTCCAGGGTTCCATGCCGGGATACTCGATAGGCTCCTCGACCGCGCCGCCATCGCCTACCAGCGGTAGCAAGACTTCTTCCATCAGGGCACTAACGCCGCGGCCATGGGAGGCGGCAATGGCGAAGACTTCACCCAGCCCGAGGGAATAAAAATCGCCCACCGCGCTCTCGGCATCAATGCCGTCGGTTTTGTTGGCTACCACCACCGTGGTTTTCTGCCGGCTGCGCAGGTGTTTGGCAATGCCCTGATCCGCCGCCATCAGTCCGGCGCGGCCGTCGACCAGGAACAGCACGATATCCGCTTCCTCGATCGCCACCAGCGACTGCCCGGCCATACGGGTTTCGACGCCATCCTCGGTGCCGTCGATACCGCCGGTGTCAACGACGATATACTCATGGCCTTCCCATTCTGCACGACCATACTTGCGGTCACGCGTCAGCCCCGGAAAATCCGCCACCAACGCATCGCGGGTATGCGTTAACCGATTAAACAGGGTGGATTTTCCTACATTCGGGCGCCCGACCAGCGCGACGACAGGTATCATTGTTACAACCTCATCAGGTAATTTTTCTGTTTCAGCACTTAATCAGGCTGATTATATAAGACAAAACGGCTCCTGAACATGTCAGGAGCCGTTAATGACCCGCGCGCCCAGACGTCAGCGGCGGATAAGCACAGGCATTAGCGGGTAAAGGCGTACACCTCGCCGCCGTTGGCCTGCAACAGCAGCTTGCCGCCGGCAACCACCGGATTGCTTTGCAAGCCGGAGCTGTCCACCTTAACCTGCGCGACAAAACGTCCGTCGTCGGTATTGATCCAGTGCATATAGCCCTCCGAGTCGCCAACGACGATATACCCGTCGAACAGCACCGGCGACGTCAGGTTGCGGTGCAGCAGCTCGCTTTGGCGCCACAGGGTAACGCCGCCCTGGGTATCCAGCGCAATCAGGCGATCGTCCTGATCGACCAGGTAAATGCGGCCGCCTTCGACGATAAGATCGTTGACCGAACCGATTTCACGGCGCCAGATAATTTGCCCGGAACGCAGATCCAGCGCCGCCAGGTTGCCGTTATAGGCCAACGCGTAGACCACGTTATTGACCACCACCGGCGTCATGTTGACATCACCGAGACGCGCGATTTCCGTCGCGCCGCTCGGCTGGGAAATACGCTGCTGCCAGATCAGCTGGCCCTGGGTCATCATCACCGCGCTGACCCGGCCGTTATCGCCGCCGACGATGGCCGCGCCAAACGCCGGCGTCGGCGCCGATTCGCCGCGCAGGGTCAGCGGCGGCATATCGAGGTTAACCGTCCACTTCACGGCGCCGTCGGTTTCGTTAAGACCCTGCAGCATGCCGTTGCTGGTATGGACCAGCACCAGGCCGTCGCTGACCACCGGCGTCGACAAGGCTTCGCCCGCCACCTTGGCCTGCCAGGCGATGGTGCCGTCCTCGGCGTTCAGCGCATAGACCTGGGCCTTTTCGCTGCCGACGAAAACATGCCCGTTGGCCACGGCCAGGCCGCCGGATAACAGCGCGGGAAGATTACGCGACAGGAAACCGGTCTTTTCCGACAGGTCCACCGACCAGATTTCCTTGCCGGTATCAATATCCATCGCGGTTACGGTACCGCGGCGGTCCGCGGCGAACACGCGGTTATCCTGCCAGGCGGGACGCAGGTTGGAGTAAAACTCGCCGGTACCATTACCGACCGAGCGGCTCCATACCTGGGTAGGCTGAAACTGATTGTCCACTTTCGGCAGCGGGGACATGGTCACCACATCTTCTTCACCGCTAAACCAGGAACAGCCGCTGAGCAAGGCAACGGAAATCAGACCTACGAAAAATGTTTTACGCAATTGCATGGGGTCCCTCTTAGCTGGACAGGTTATTCAGTTTCATGCGCAACAAGGCTTGTAATGCCTGAGGCGGGTTCGCTTTAAGCGCTTTATCGTACGCTTCACGCGCCGCTTGATTATTGCCTTTGATGACCTGCGCGTCGCCACGGGCATCTTCCACTAATGCCGACCAGCCGGCATGCGTTTCTTTTTCCAGGGTCTTCAGCGCGCCGTCGACGTTTTTCGCCTCGATCTGGACACGCGCCAGACGAATGTTTATCAGCGCCTGCAGGTTTTCTTCATTGGTCTGGGTCAGCGCTTTTTGCAGCTGCTTTTCGGCGGCGGCGAAATTACCGTTATCCACATAAAAACGCGCCAGATCCATGGAGGTCAGGGCGCCATAATTATTGTTGTTGGCGTCGGCGAATTTCTGCGCTGCGTCGACGGCGGGCGGGGCGGCGTCGTGGGTCAGCGCCGTGTTCACCTGCTGCCATGACGCAGACGACGCCATCATGGCGTCATTTTGATGGTTATGCCAATAACGCCAGCCCACCAACGCGGCGATACCGATGACCACGCCGATAACCAGCGCTTTACCGTTATCCGCAAAGAACCGACTGAGCGCTTCGCGCTGTTCGTTTTCCGAGCTGTAGACTTCCACGTGGTCCTTCTCCTTAACCTAATATCGATGCCAGGCGCGCCGCGACATCGCTTTGCGCCAGCGTTTCCTGGTCGCCCGTGGCCAAATTCTTCATCACCACCTGTTGGGCGGCGACTTCGTCCTCACCGAGCACCAGGGCCAGGCGCGCGCCCCATTTGTCGGCCCGGCCGAACTGCTTCTTAAAATTACCGCCGCCGTAATTGGTCATTAACCGCAGGTCGGGCAAGGCGTCGCGGATTTGCTCCGCCAGCGCCATTGCCGCGCCCTGGGTCTCATTGCCGGAGGAAATGAGGTAGACATCCACCACCGCCCTGGGCTTGAACTGCGGGTTCGCTTCCCGCACCAGCAGCACCAGGCGCTCCAGCCCCATGGCAAACCCTACCGCCGGCGTGGCGCGCCCGCCCAGTTGCTCGACCAGCCCGTCGTAACGGCCGCCGGCGCAGACGGTGCCCTGCGCGCCAAGGCTGGTGGTGACCCATTCAAAAACGGTACGGTTATAATAATCCAGGCCGCGCACTAAACGCGGATTAACCGTATATGGGATACCGGCCCGCGCTAAAAGTTCACACAGGCCGTCAAAGTGTTCGCGCGACTCGTCGTCAAGGTAGTCGGTCAAGACCGGCGCATCGTTCAGCAAGGCCTGGATGCCGGCATTTTTGGAGTCAAGTACGCGCAGCGGATTGGTATGCATGCGCCGGCGGCAATCATCGTCCAGCGCCTCCTCATGCTGCTCGAGGAAAGCCACCAGCGCCTCGCGATACCGCGCGCGCGCGTCCAGCGAGCCGATGGAATTCAGTTCCAGCGCCACATGTCCGTCGATGCCCAGCGCCCGCCACCAGCGCGCGGTCAGCAAAATCAGCTCCGCATCGACATCCGGCCCCGCCAGGCCGAACACCTCGACGCCCAGCTGATGGAACTGGCGATAGCGGCCTTTTTGCGGGCGCTCATAGCGGAACATCGGGCCAATATACCACAACCGCTGTTCCTGGTTGTACAGCAAGCCGTGTTCAATCCCCGCGCGCACGCAGCCCGCCGTGCCTTCCGGGCGCAGCGTCAGGCTTTCGCCGTTGCGATCCTCGAAGGTGTACATCTCTTTTTCCACGACATCGGTTACCTCGCCGATGGCGCGCTTGAACAAGGGCGTCTGCTCAACGATGGGCAGGCGAATTTCGCTATAACCGTAACCGGCCAGGACGTTCTTAAGCGTGCCTTCAATGCGCTGCCAGACAGCCGTATCTTCCGGCAAATAGTCGTTCATGCCGCGAATGGCCTGGATGTTCTTTGCCATGTCGATTCTCTTCGGGTTTTGAGTTACTTATCAATCAAATTAACGGTAATGCGATTGCTTTCATCAAGCATTGCCGCCTTAGCGCGAATTTTAGCCTCGAGCTGATCTATCATCTGCTCGTTATCAAAACGATCCCGCTGGCGCACGCCGTCTTCATAGAAACCGCTTTTATTATGGCCGCCGGTAACGCCGATGGTCGAGACCAGGGCTTCGCCCGGACCGTTGACCACGCAGCCGATAATCGAGATGTCCATCGGCGTGACAATGTCCTCCAGGCGCTGTTCGAGGGCGTTGACGGTGCCGATGACATCAAACTCCTGCCGCGAGCAGGTCGGGCAGGCGATAAAATTGATGCCGCGCGCGCGGATGCGCAGGGACTTGAGGATATCGAATCCCACCTTCACTTCCTCAACCGGGTCGGCCGCCAGCGAGATACGCAGGGTGTCGCCGATGCCCTCGCTCAGCAGCATCCCCAGGCCGATGGCGGATTTCACCGAGCCGCTGCGCATGCCGCCCGCTTCGGTAATGCCCAGATGCAGGGGCTGCTCGATGCGCGCGGCCAGCAGGCGGTAGGACTGCACCGCCAGGAAAACGTCGGACGCCTTGACGCTGACCTTAAACTGGTCGAAATTCAGTTTTTCCAGGATATCCACATGGCGCATGGCCGATTCCAGCAGGGCCTCGGGCGTGGGTTCGCCATACTTTTCCTGGATATCCCGCTCCAGCGAGCCGGCGTTGACGCCGATGCGGATCGGGATGTTTTTATCGCGGGCGCAGTCCACCACCGAGCGGATGCGCGCCTCGCTGCCGATATTGCCGGGATTGATGCGCAGGCAATCGACGCCGTACTCCGCCACTTTCAGCGCGATGCGGTAATCAAAATGGATATCGGCCACCAGGGGAACATTGACCTGCTGCTTGATAAGCCGGAAAGCCTCCGCCGCATCCATGGTGGGTACGGAAACGCGCACGATATCGACGCCCACGCGCTCAAGCGCCTGGATTTGCTTCACCGTCGCCGCCACGTCGGTGGTGCGGGTATTGGTCATCGACTGCACGGCAATAGGCGCGCCGTCGCCGATGGGCACGTTGCCTACGTTAATCCGGGTCGATTTGCGGCGGTTAATGGGTGCTTTATTATGCATTATGTTCTCTCCATAATTGCCGAACAGAAGCTTAGTTAGCCGCTATTGTAAATCGGGCAACCTGGTTTGACCTGACATAACGGCTAAGATCAACCGGCTTGCCCTGGAACTCAATCTGTACCGCGGCCGGCGCGCCGATTTTCAATTTATAGGGGGCCTGACCCGCCAGGTTAAGCTTGCCGCCGCTGCGCTGGGTGCCGCTGAACAGCTTCTTGCCGCTGGCATCCGAGACTTCGAGCCAGCAATCCGCGGTAAAATTCATCACCAGTCCGCCGCCGGCGGTGGTGTCGGACGGCGCCGGCGCGGGCTGTGATTCAGCCGGGGCGGGCGTGGGGGCGGAGCTTGCCGCGCTGTTGGGGGCCGGCACGGCCGCGCCCTGGGGCGTGGCGGGCTGGGGCGTTGCTGGCTGCGCCGCGGCGGGCGACTGGGCTAGCGGCACCGAATGCGCTTCGCTCTCCGCAGGCTGGTCGGCGGGGGGTTGCCCCACCTCGTCGGTGGACGTATTGTCGCCGCCGTTCTGGGCGGCGGCGGTATTATCGCTATCCGCCCCCGTCGCAAGCCGGTTGGAGGACTGATCGGCCATATCGGTAATATCCTGCTGCTGCGCCTGGTGATTTTGCCACCACCACGCGCCGGTCAGGCCGATGACCACGAATAAAATCAGCCA
Source organism: Sodalis sp. RH24 (assembly GCF_047324145.1). Taxonomy (NCBI): domain Bacteria; kingdom Pseudomonadati; phylum Pseudomonadota; class Gammaproteobacteria; order Enterobacterales; family Bruguierivoracaceae; genus Sodalis; species Sodalis sp. RH24. The sequence goes on along the minus strand of NZ_CP178729.1, from coordinate 5,019,532 downwards.
GGTGAACCCCATCAGCCAACCGTCCCGTTTTTTGCGGGTTTTCCCGAGGGAAAAACTCTGCATCGGAGCAACCTTCGAGGCCCGGATCGGCGCCTGTTTCGCCATCATCGGCAGGAGTTCTTCCTCAGAGACATGGACCAATCGGGCATAGGAGCGGATGTAGCCGCGTAAAAAGGTCGAGGCCAGGTTGGGGTTGGCTTTATCCTCTTCTATTTCCCTGACGGTAGTGACCTTCAGGCACAGGCGTTCCGCCACGGCCTGCTGGCTCAAACCCATTTGTTCACGGGCCTGACGCAGGCGTCCGCCTGTCGTCGTCGGTACTGCTTGATCTTGGAGGGCTTCAGTATTCATTAGCTAGGAACTGCTGGTACTGTTTAGATTGTGGAAAACTTCGCGCAAGCCGTGCGCCATAACGTTGTACGTCATTCTGGCGTCCCGCTAACGCAGCGAAACGAATCTGTAACCATAAACTTTCAGCGCTTGCCGGAAGAATATGCTGATAAACATCCAATAATAGTTGTGCTTTGTCGCCTTTCCCTTCACTGAATTGCCGGTCTGCTTCCGCCAGCAAAGGCACGCCTTTCTCCGGATCGTATTTTAGCGCGCGGCTGAGCAACGTCCGCGCCTCTTCTTTTTGGCCGGCCTTATAAAAGCAATAACCGGCGTTTTCCAGGCTGTCGGCAACCAGACCATAATCCGCCGCTTGCGCCGCGGCGGCAAACTGTTGTTGCGCCGGTACATACTGCCCTAAACTACATAAAAACGCACCGTAATTATTCAGAACAGTGGCGTTTTGCGGCGCCAGTTTCAGCGCCAGCCGGTAACGGCTGTCAGCGGCGTCGTTTTCACCGACCCGCTGCTCATAAAGCGCCATGCCCAGCTGCGTACGGTAATCGTCCGGCGCCGCTTTGACCGCCTTGGCGAGATTTTGCCGCGCCGCGTCAAGGTTATTGGCGGCCAGGTACTCCATGCCCAGCTGCAAACGCGTTTGCGCGGACTGGGCGGAAACATCGGTCGGCGGTTTTTCGCCGGCGCATCCATTCAATAAGGCAATAACCACTACTGCTGCTATCCCACTTAACCGCGTCAGCGTCATGCTTGTTCCCTTTATCCTGTTCTGTGAGCGTCCATGCCGTTAATCAAGGCGCGCGGACTCAATCCCGATGCCGTTTCCCGGCGTCAAACCGCCTTGACGTCGATCGGCTGGCCCGCCATACGCTTGCGCAGCGTTCTTTTGGTGCGATCGATGACGTCGCCGGCCAGCTGGCCGCAGGCGGCGTCGATATCGTCGCCCCGGGTCTTACGCACGATCGTGGTAAAACCATATTCCATTAATACTTTTGAAAACCGATCGATGCGGCTGTTGGAACTACGGCCGTAGGGCGCCCCGGGGAAGGGATTCCAGGGGATCAGGTTGATCTTGCACGGCGTGTCTTTCAGGCATTCCGCCAGTTGGTGGGCATGTTCAGTGCCGTCGTTGATATGATCCAGCATGACGTATTCCACCGTGACCCGTCCCTGGTTGGCATTGGATTTATCCAGGTAACGCCGCACCGAGCCGAGGAACGTTTCGATATTGTACTTTTTATTAATCGGCACGATTTCATCACGGATGGCATCGGTGGGCGCGTGCAGGGAAATAGCCAGCGCCACGTCAATCATTTCACCGAGCTTATCCAACGCCGGCACCACGCCCGAGGTCGACAGCGTCACCCGGCGCTTGGACAGGCCGAAGCCAAAATCGTCCATCATGATTTCCATTGCCGGCACCACATTGTTGAGGTTCAGCAGCGGTTCGCCCATGCCCATCATCACCACGTTGGTGATCGGACGCTGGCCGGTGACGCCGACGGCGCCGATAATCCTGGCGGCGCGCCATACCTGGCCGATAATTTCCGATACGCGCAGGTTGCGGTTGAACCCCTGCTGGCCCGTGGAGCAGAAAGTGCATTGCAGCGCGCAGCCCACCTGCGACGACACGCACAGGGTGGCGCGATCGTCTTCCGGGATATAGACCGTTTCCACCTGCTGGTCGCCGACCTTGATGGCCCATTTGATGGTGCCGTCGGTGGAGCGCTGCTCGGTCGCCACTTCGGGCGCGCGGATTTCGGTCAGCTCTTTTAACCTGGCGCGCAGATGTTTGTTGATGTCGGTCATCTGGTCGAAATCATCGCAGCAATAGTGATACATCCACTTCATCACCTGATCGGCGCGAAAGGGTTTTTCACCCAGGCCGGCGAAGAATTCCCGCATCTGCTGGCGGTTCATGTCCAGCAGGTTCAGTTTTTGATGGGCGGACGCGCCAGCCGGTGGCGCCGATGCGGGCGCGTCGGACAAGGCGTCCGAGACTGCCGCGGTGATAAGTTGTTCTGACATAATGTAGAAATGCCTCGTTATTACACGTTATGGCGTGGAAAAGATAAAAAAAGCCCCGGAGAGAGTGCGGACTAACTCCTCGTCAACTCCTGATCCGGGGCGCATTGGAAATAGATTTTAGCGCAGAGCCGCGCGGCTTAAAAGCATAAGCCCGGCTTTTTTATCGATAATGCGCGACGCTTAGCGTGTGCGCGGGCAGATTTCGTCATCACTGAAGAAATAAGCAATTTCCCGCGCGGCGGATTCCGCCGAGTCGGAACCATGCACCGCGTTTTCGGTAAAGCTGTCTGCGTAGTCGGCGCGCAGGGTGCCGGCCAGGGCGTTGGCCGGGTTGGTGGCGCCCATGATGTCGCGGTGACGGTGCACGGCGTTTTCACTTTCCAGTACCTGGACCATAACCGGTCCGGAGATCATAAAACCCACCAGTCCATCAAAGAAGGGTTTGCCCTGGTGCTCGGCGTAAAAACCTTCAGCCTGTTCGCGGGTAAGGTGCAACATTTTTGCTGCAACCAGAGTAAAACCGGCGCTTTCATAACGGTTAAAAATCGCGCCAATGGCATTCTTTGCCACCGCATTGGGTTTTAAGATGGATAAAGTACGTTCTATCGACATTATGACCTCTATGTTACACAGCAATGGAAGACCGGGTTAATCAGTTGTTATGCCGGCCTGTTTAAGTGGCGCAGATTATAGGGATCGGACAGCCGCTTGCCTACCAGAAATGCAACATTCCATTAAAAAAAATGCAGCTTATTCCCTACTTTTCAAGGGGCTATTCTATTTTCCATAAATAAAAAATAAATTCTAGCGTAATTTTCATCCAACCGGCGAGATTGTCCCGCCGGGACGCCGACGTGGGCTAAGTGCTTGAGGCCGACGCAATTTATGCGCAGGACGTTAACATTATCATCGGGACGAAAACGCGTCCTATCCGTCATTTTCCGCGTTTAGGCCGTGCAAAGCCGGTTTCGGCGCCGGCATGCGGATAACGGCGGCGGCCAGCGCCGTCTTCCTCTTGTCCGGCGCGGAAAAATCGCTGACAATGCCGGTTATCTTACCGCTGCGCGGCGGGCGCCTCTGCGCCCGCCGGGCCGTTACCGGAGAGCCCGCATGAATTCATCCCTGTTTGTTGCCCCAGACTGGCTGGCCGAGCGCCTGGACGATCCCGAGGTAAGGGTTATCGATGCCCGTATGCTGCCGCCAGGCTACCAGGGGCCGCGCGACCTTTATCAGGAGTATCTCGACGGACATTTGCCGGGGGCGGTTTTTTTTGATGTGGAAGCCCTCTCGGACAACGCCAGCCCCCTGCCCCATATGCTGCCGCGCCCGGAGGATTTTGCCCGCGACATGGCGCAGTTGGGCATCAGCGATGACCAGCACCTGGTGATTTACGACGACGGCTCGCTGTTTTCCGCGCCCAGGGTATGGTGGATGCTGCGTATTGCCGGCGTCGGACAGGTGTCGTTGCTGGCGGGCGGACTGGCGGGGTGGCGGCAGGCCGGCCTGCCGCTGGCGCAGGGTCCGGTGCCCGCGGCGCCGGGCGTCTTTACGGGCCGGTTTGCCGCGGACAAAGTCCGGGATATAGCCCAGATGCGGCGCCTCATCGCCGGACGGTCGGCGCAGATTGTCGATGCCCGCCCCGCCGCCCGCTTCAGCGGACAGGCGCCTGAACCGCGTCCCGGCCTGCGCATGGGCCATATCCCCGGCAGCGTCAATGTGCCCTGGAACACGCTGGTGGCGGACGGGCGGTTAAAATCCGCTGACGCGCTGCGGGCGCTGTTCGCCGATGCGGGGGTGGATTTGCGCCGGCCGCTGGTGGCCAGCTGCGGGTCCGGTGTTACCGCCGCGGTGGTGGTGCTGGCGCTGACGGCCCTGGGGGTGGAGGATGTGGCGCTGTACGACGGGTCCTGGAGCGAATGGGGCGGTCGGGACGATGTCCCCGTCGCCGACTGAGTTGGCGTGACGTCCGAAACGGGCATGGCGGGCAGGAAGAATAACGCGTAGCGCGCCGGCAGTGTTTTGCCGTCACAGGCGGCGCCCCCGGCGCGGGCGCGGGGACGCGATGTCAATGTTTGCCGCTGTCGCGCACGGTGCGCAGCCAACTGCCCCATTTGCGCTCGTAAAACGGCGTAATATGATGGATAAAGTAGTGGCTGATGCCCGGTTCCTCCTGTCCGACCAGGCAGATATCCACCGGCTCCTCGTCCGGCGCGGTATCGGTGGCAACCCGCCCCACCGCCTGGATGGTCGCTTCCTCATCGCCCTCGCACTCCAGCCCAATCAGCCAGTGCGGCTTCTCCTGCGGGGAGTCCTGCACCTGGACGACAAACGCCCGGCGCACCTGCTTGATATCCGCGAATAGCCGGGTGAGCGAGTCGATCATCTGCGCGGGTTTTTCCGCCGGATCGCTTAGCGTAATACGCATTTCGCCCTCCAGGATCTCCCGCTCGGTCAAGGCGTCGCCTTCATTCATCATAAGGGCGGTAATTTCATCCGGCCCGAAGGCTTTGCCGTACGGCAGCTTAGGGTTCAGGAACAGCTCCGCGCCGGCGGTCATGGCAAACAGGGTGCGGGCGGGCAGCGCCAGGAACGGCTGGGTCTGGCTCACGGCCTGTTGCAGTGCGTCAAGTGAGGTAAAAAAAGGAATGGCGGTGGTGCCGTCCGGTTTTTCCCAGTGCTGCAAATTGACCGGCTGTTCCCCGTCGTGGCGGGCGGCGCCGGCAATCCAGCCGTCCCCCGCGTCGCCGAGGACATACACCGTGGATTCCAGCAACAGGCTGAAAAAGGCCGGACGATGGGCCGGCTCGTTGGCCGCCAGCGCCAGCGCCTGTTCCAGCGCATTATCGAGGGATGCTTTCATGACGTATTTCCTGCAATCACGTCCCGGCCGCCGGCAGGGTCACCGCACGGCGGCCAGGGAAAACCAAAGCGACAGCATAACCGGCCTCAGGGCCGCCGGTGTGCCGCCAAATGCCCTATTATTCCGCCGCCTGGGCCAGCAACAGGTTGGCCAGGGTGCGGACGCCCAGTCCGGTGGCGCCGGCCGACCACTGGTCCACGGCGCTCTTGCGATAGGTCGCGGAACAGTCGATATGCAGCCAGCCCTGACGGTAGTTTTCGACAAAGTGCGACAGGAACGCCGCGGCGGTGCTGGCGCCGGCGCTATGCGCCGCGCCCGCCACGTTGCTCAGGTCGGCGAAATTGGACGGCAGCTGCGCGCGATGGAACTCCGCCAGCGGCAGGCGCCAGAACGGTTCGTTTTCCGCCGCCGCGCTCTCCAGCAACGATTGGGCCAGGACATCGTCAAAGCTGAATAAGGCGTGGAAATCATTGCCCAGCGCGGTCTTGGCGGCGCCGGTCAGCGTGGCGCAGTCGATGATAATGCGCGGTTTTTTCGCCGACGCGTCGATCAGGCCGTCCGCCAGCACCAGCCGCCCCTCGGCGTCGGTATTCATCACCTCGACGCTCTTACCGTTACGATAGCGGATGATATCGCCTAACTTGAAGGCGTTGCCGCTGACCATATTATCGGCGCAGCACAGATAAAGACGCACGCGCTGTTTCAGGCCGCGGGCGATGGCCAGCGCCAGCGCGCCGGTCACCGTGGCCGCGCCGCCCATATCGGACTTCATCGAATCCATAAAGCTGCTGCCTTTCAGGCTATAGCCGCCGGTATCGAAGGTAATGCCTTTCCCCACCAGGCAGGCCAGCACCGGCGCGTCGGGATTGCCGCCCGGGTTATAGTCCAGCGACAGCAGCACCGGCTGGCGATCGGAACCACGGCCGACGGTGTGCAAGCCCATATAGTTTTTGTCGCGCAAATCCTCGGCCTTGGTGATCTTATAGCTGATGTCGTCGCAGGCGACGGAGCACATGATATCCACCGCGCGCTGCGCCAGCTGTTCCGGCCCCAGCTCTTCCGCCGGGGTATTAATGGTGTGGCGTACCCAGTCGATGATCTTCAGCCGGTTATCCAGCTCCAGCCTGGCCGCGGCGTCAAGCTCGGGCCAGGATACCTCGCGCTGTCCCTTCGGCCCGCGATAGCCTTGCCAAAAGGACCAGCAGCCCTCGAGGTCCCAGAGTTCGCCGTCGAGGCGCACATGCCTGACGCCCTGCCCGTCGATTTTGCGCGCCGCGCGCTGGATCGCCGCCAGACGGTTTTCACCCGTCAGGTGGATGGTCATGCCGCGATCGTTCACGCTCAGCAGCGCTTTTTCGCCCCAGCGGGCGTCGGCGGGGGTGGTTGCCAGCATCACCGGCATCGCTTCGGTTGTCATAACCAGGCTCCTAGAGTTTTTATGTTTAATCCCATGCCGTGCGTATCCCGCGCGGTGACGGTTAATCGTGATTTGACAGGATATTACCTGAAAGGGCGGACGTTATCACCGGCCAGGATGACCAGCCGGGATGACAAGGAGATGACAGGAGCCGCTTAGCGGCGGACCCAGTCGGCGCCGCTGCGCTGCGCGCCCTGTTTGTACATGCCCCACTGCGGCGAAAGCTCACGCAGGCGGCCGATGGCCTGATGCACCACCTGGATGGCGTAGTCGATCTCTTCCGCGGTGGTATAACGCCCGAGCGAAAAACGAATGGAGCTGTGGGCCAGCTCGTCTTCCACGCCCAGGGCGCGTAGCACGTAGGACGGCTCCAGGCTGGCGGACGTGCAGGCGGACCCGGACGACACCGCCAGATCCTTTAACGCCATGATAAGCGATTCGCCATCCACGTAGTTAAAACCGACGTTAAGAATATTTGGCGCGCCCTGCGCCAGGTCGCCATTGAGATAGATTTCCTCGATATCCTTCAGCCCCTGCCACAAGCGGTCGCGCAGAGCCCGCAGGCGAGGCGTTTCGGTAGCCATTTCTTCTTTGGCGATGCGGTAGGCCTCGCCCATGCCGACAATCTGGTGCACCGGCAACGTGCCGGAACGCATGCCGCGCTCATGGCCGCCGCCATGCATCTGGGCGTCAATGCGTACCCGCGGCTTACGGCAAACATACAGCGCGCCGATGCCTTTCGGCCCATAAATTTTATGGCCGGAAAAAGACATCAGATCAACGTGCAGTTGGCTGAGATCGATAGGCAGCTTGCCGACGCTCTGGGTGGCGTCCACATGCAGCAGTATGCCGCGGCTGCGGCACAACTCGCCGAGCGCGGCGATATCCTGTATCACGCCGATTTCGTTGTTGACGTGCATGATGGACACCAGGATGGTGTCGGCGCGCATGGCGTCCTGCACCTGTTGCAGCAGAATAATACCGTTGCGCTGCGGCGCCAGGTAAGTGACCTCGAAACCCTCGCGCTCAAGCTCGGCGCAGGTATCAAGCACGGCTTTGTGTTCGGTTTGACTGGTGATGATATGGCGGCCTTTCCCTTGGTGAAAGGTGGCCGCGCCTTTGATCGCCAGGTTATCGGATTCTGTCGCGCCGGAGGTAAACACGATTTCGCGCGGGTCGGCGCCCACCAGCTCGGCTATCTGGTTGCGCGCAATGTCCACCGCTTCTTCGGCCTGCCAGCCAAAACGGTGCGAGCGGGAAGCGGGATTGCCGAAAGTACCGTCCATGGTGAGATACTGCATCATTTTTTCAGCCACACGCGGATCGGCTGGCGTGGTGGCGGAATAATCCAGGTAGATCGGTAGTTTCATTGCTCATATGCCCCTGAAACACTGCGTATATCGCAGCCGTCGTATTTCTGCTTATGCGCGCAGATTAACGTTAATGGTTTCCTGTATACGTCCGTTGGCGGTAGCGGTGCGGCGGATATCGTTGTTTTGCCGATCGGCCACGTCCAGGACTTCTTCGTTATTGACCAGTTCGGCCAGAGAGATATTATTGAGGAAATCACTGATGCGCACGCTGAGATCGCGCCACAGGGTGTGGGTCAGGCAGCGTTCGCCGTTTTGACAGGCTTCTTTTCCCTGGCAACGGGTGGCGTCGACGGATTCATCGACCGCGGTGATAATGGCGCCGACGGCAATCTGATCCGCCGCCTTGCCCAACAGATAACCGCCGCCCGGTCCGCGCACGCTGGCCACCAGGTCATGCTTGCGCAAGCGGGAAAACAGCTGTTCGAGATAAGAGAGGGAAATGCCCTGGCGTTCGGAAATTTCAGCGAGGGGAACTGGCCCCTCGTTGGAATGCAGCGCAACGTCGAGCATGGCGGTAACCGCATAACGGCCTTTGGATGTCAGTCTCATAATGGTGGTCCCGGTGGGTGAAATATCGTAAAAGTCTGCCATTCCTGACTAATTTAGTCAACTATTTAACCAACCGTTTTACTCAAGTATTCCCGTCCGATATCACAGTGTCCCGTCATGAGACCTATGCTGTTGCTCGATGGAGGTCAGGATGCCGCGCAATATATGCAGCTCCTGGCTTTCCGGCCGGGCGCGGGCAAACAGGCGGCGCAGCTTGTTCATCACCTGCCCCGGATGCGCCTTGCGGATAAAACCGGTCTGGTCCAGCACCTGCTCCAGATGCTGGTAAAACCGTTCCAGCTCATCCACCAGCGGGTAAGGCGACGGTTCGTGGTTTTCCGGCACGCCGGCCTGCTGGCGCTCGAGAAAGGCAATGCGCACCTCATAGGCCAGGATCTGCACCGCCATCGCCAGGTTTAAGGAACTGTACTCCGGATTGGCCGGGATCTGCACATGAAAATGGCATTTTTGCAGTTCGTCGTTGGTCAGGCCGACGCGTTCGCGGCCAAACAGCAGCGCCACGGGCGCATGCTCGCCTTCCTGCACGCATTTCACGCCGCATTCGCGCGGCTCCAGCATCGGCCAGGGCAAGGTGCGCGAGCGGGCGCTGGTGCCGACTACCAGGCTGCAGCCGGCCAGGGCCTCGTCCAGGGTATCGACGAGGGTGGCGTTGCCGATGATGTCGCTGGCGCCGGCCGACAGGGCAATGGCCTGCGAATCGGGTTTCGTCAGCGGATTGACCAGATACAGGTTGCTTAATCCCATGGTTTTCATGGCCCGGGCGGCGGAACCGATATTGCCGGTGTGGGAAGTTTCAACCAGGACGACGCGGATATTGTGCAGCATAGACTTTCAAGGCAAAGGAATTATGGTCAATAGTTTATCACAGCCGTAGGCATATTGCTGGCGCTCTGCTATAATCTGCGCCGTTTTAGTTCTTTAACATCTTAGTGGACGATATCCATGCATCCGATGCTCAACATCGCCATTCGCGCTGCGCGAAAGGCGGGTAATTTAATTGCCAAACATTATGAAACCCCCGATGCCGTCGAAGCCAGCCAGAAAGGCGATAATGACTTCGTGACCAACGTCGATCGCGAGGCGGAACGTTTAATCATCGAAGTTATCCGCAAATCTTATCCCCAGCACACCATCATCAGTGAAGAATGCGGCGAACTGGCAGGCGAAGACCCCGATGTACAATGGATTATCGACCCACTGGATGGCACCACCAATTTCATCAAGCACCTCCCGCATTTCGCCGTGTCCATCGCCGTGCGCATTAAAGGCCGCACCGAAGTGGCCGTGGTCTACGATCCCATGCGCAACGAACTGTTCACCTCCACTCGCGGCCAGGGCACCCAGCTGAACGGCTATCGCCTGCGCGGCAGCACCTCCCGCGATTTGGAAGGGGCGATCATCGCCACCGGTTTCCCGTTTAAGCTAAAACAGCACTCCGCCACCTATATGAACCTTGTCGGCAAGCTGTTCAAGCAATGCGCCGATTTCCGTCGCAGCGGTTCCGCCGCGCTGGATCTGGCCTATGTGGCGGCCGGCCGGGTAGACGGTTTTTTTGAAATCGGCCTGAAACCCTGGGACTACGCCGGCGGCGAGCTGCTGGTGCGTGAAGCCGGCGGCCTGGTCACCGATTTTGTCGGCGGCCATAACCATCTGGTCTCCGGTAACCTGGTGGCGGGCAACCCGCGCGTGGTCAAGGCCATGCTGGGCGCGATGCGCGAAGAACTGAGCGATGCGTTAAGGCGTTAAGCGCCATCAGCTTCACTGGCTGAAAGGCCGGATGCCGATCGTTGGCGCATAGTGCGCGCCGGCGAAGAGTACCGCGCCGGCAACGATCAGCGCCATGCCGCCGGCGAGGGATAATGCCGCCCAGGCGGCAGCGCGCGCAGCGCCGCCTGCGTGCCTGCGAGTCAGGTGTTCGGCATAACGGCGCCCGAAAAATACCAGCAGCGATACCAGCAACAACGTCAGCGACGTCCCCGCCGCCATCACCAGCGCCGACAGCACACCCCACAGATAAACCCCCAGCACCTTGGCAAACAGCAGCACCATTACCGCCCCGGAACAGGGACGCACGCCCATGGCCAGCACCACCGCCAGCCGGGTACGCCAGCCCTCCGCAGAGACCAGCTCCTCATCGCCGGGCAGATGGCGGTGGCAGCAGCCGCCATGATGGTGATGATCGCCCGGCCCGCCGCTCCCGGAAGGCAAATAAGTCAGCCGGGGATAACACGCCAGCGGCAGGGCCCGCCCGCGGGTAGCGTAGCGCCGGCTCAGCGTCCGCCATAGCCGCAGGGCCGCCCGGCGGCACAGCAGTACGCCCGCCAGGATCATCAGCAGATAACCGGCCCGCTCCAGCCACGCTTCGCTCAGATGCAGAATCCCGGAAGAGAGCCGCAGCGCCACCAGCACCAGCGTCACCAGCGCAATCGCCATGGCGCCCTGCAGCAGCGAGGCCGCAAGCGTCATCGTCAGGCTGAGTTTTAAGCGCGCGGGATGGGTGGAAAGATACGTGGTGATAACCACCTTGCCATGTCCCGGGCCGACCGCGTGCAGTATGCCGTAGGTTAGGCTGAACAGCAGCAGGGCGCCGCCGTATCGCCCGGGATCACGCTGCACCTGCTGCATCAGCTGGGCCAGCTGCTGATGCAACTGACGCTGCCACTCGATGCTTAGCGTCATGATGTTGGCCCAGTGCAACGATATCCAGCCCAGCGCGCCCAGCAACGCCAGCAAAAACAACCAGAACGGCCACAGGCTGAACCAGGGATTGGCCGCGGGCCCCGGCGCTTGGCCGGTTCGCATCCTTAATGACATTGCAGCGTCACCCGCTGGGCAAACTGTTTGCCCAGCGCCATATCGACGTCCGGCGCCGCCGCTTTATCCAGCGACAGCGCATAGCGCTGCAGCGCCGCGTTGGGGGCGGGGGTCATCAGGTCGATGGCGCACCGCGCGGCCAAGTCCGGCGGCAGGCTGACGGCGTGTTTATCCGCATAGGTCATATCGACAAAATAGGTAGGATCAAAGGTGGAAAACACGATGGGCGCCCCTTTCAGCTCCGGCGGATGCGCCAGCGGCAGCACAAATACCAGCCGCGCCTTGAGTCCATTGCGCTCCAGATGATATTCCGTGGGCAGGTTTTCAAATTTCACCGCCTTGCCGTCCCGGTACACTTCCGTGAAATAGTGCTGGCCCAGCACATTGGCCATAATCTGCGCCGCCAGCTTTTTCCAGATCACCGAATCCGGTTTGGCGTCGCCGGCGTCATAAAATACATCGGCTGAGGTGATCTCATCCATGGTCCAGGTCATCTTCAGCCCGGTAAGCCGCTCGTCTTGCGCCAGGATGTCTGTTTTCATATCGATAAAACTATGTGGATGAGCATATACCGGCCGGCAAAAACCACCGGCGACGGCCAGAAACAATCCGAGGGGCAATCGCCGGCATGGCGTATTACCCCTGTCTTTACCCATGTTGCCACATAACATTTTGCCGTCCTGTTATTCCCCGGGAAGATGCTAGCGGAAATCCGGAACGCGCCGCAAGACATTTTCGGTCAACTTTGCATAACCGGCGGAACGATTAGGAAGGCTAAAGTGTGACCGGGCTTAAAGCCCGCAAACAAAATAGGCTGTAATCTCACTTAGGGAAATTGTTTCGCTATTATTAGCTGTATTCCTTAACGTAAGGGCATCACATCTATGAGCCTGAACACCCCAGAGGTGCCAGCGCTTTCAGGTCCACAACGCCGTAGCCATTTGCTTTTGATGCTTTTTGCGCCCGTGCCGTCATTGTCATTGGCCGCCCTGGCCCGTTATAACGGCGAGGATTTGCCCACGACACGGCGCGATCTGGCTCATATAGAGAGCGAGATCCGACGCATATACCATCTTCAGCTGATTGCGCATCATGACGGCAGCTACCGGATCGAAGGCACAATCCTGAACCAGCGCCTATGCCTGATAGAAGGCATGCGCCGGGCCTTACGCCTGTGCGCGGACAAAGTAACCCGCTATTTCCTGCCGTTGCAGGAACAGCTCTGGTCCCAGGCTCCCGCCGCTTTTCAGGCAAGCGCGCTACAAATAGACGAACTGGTTGAGCGGTTCACGGTGCTTATCGATCGCCCCGCCGCCCCGTATGACCGGGCTTTTCTCGCGATTTATCTGCGCTATATCCTTTGTCAGTGCCCGTTGGCCGATCATCCTGAATTCAACCAGCATCAGCAGCAGTGGCTGCGGCAAAAAGCCGAGTATGCCGCCGTGACGGACATGTTCCGCCATTGGCCGGTCCCTCCCGCCGAACTATTGTGCCTGACGCTCCTGTCGCGGATGCTGAAAACCCCGCACCGCGCCCGTTCGCCTTCCGGCGAGGACCGGCAGTTACTGCACGAGGTGGAGGAACTGGTCAAACGCTTCGAGCAACTGGCCGGCATGAGTTTCAATGAGCCGGAAATGCTGGCTGGCCAGCTGTTTTCACATCTCAGCGCGGCCCTGGAACGCTGTCATTTTCACGTGGGCATCGACAACAGCCTGCAAATGGAGGTGGAGGAGAAATACCCGCGGCTGCTGCGCACCGCCAAGACGGCGGTTATGCCGTTTGAGGCCGCCTATCGCATTCGTTTTTCACGCGAAGAGATGGGATTGATTGCGGTCATTTTTGGCGCCTGGCTGATGCAGGACAATGATTTGCAGGAAAAACAGGTGGTGATCCTGACCAAAAGCGGCGGCGAGCAGGAGAAGTTGCTGGAGCTGCAGATTCGCGAGTTAACCCTGCTGCCCCTGAATATTAAATTCCAGGCGCTGGCGGAATTCCAGGCGCAAGGCGCGCCGAAAAACACCGTTCTGGTGGTGACCTCGTTCGCCATGCCGCTGCCGCTGTTTTCCCCGCCGTTGATGCTGGTGCGCCTGCCGCTGGCGCAAAGCCAGCAAGAGCGCATCCGCCAGCTTTTGGAAACCCCGGGCACGGCCGGCAACTGCTGAGACAGATTCACACCGAACGCAAAGCAGACGCGTTAAAGGGAATGCGTGCCGATGGGGGGCCGAATCGGGCGTGGTTTTCACGCCCGCCCGGGCGCCCCATGGCACGATAGGCCCGCCAACACGATATTCAAACCAGACGTATCAACGTGAGCGCGGGCCTGGGGGGCTATCAGGCATAAACCGGATAGCGCGCGCAGATATCCAGCACTTTCTTTTTAGTGCGCTCGATAACCGCTTCGTCATGGATGCTGTCCAGAATATCGCAAATCCAGCCGGCCAGCTCGCGCACCTCCTGCTCGCCGAAACCGCGCCGGGTGACCGCCGGCGTGCCGATACGGATACCGGAGGTGACAAACGGACTTTTAGGATCGTTTGGCACGGCGTTCTTGTTCACGGTGATATTCGCCCTTCCGAGCGCGGCATCGGCTTCTTTACCGGTCAGGTTTTTGTCCACCAGGTCCAGCAGGAACAGATGGTTATCGGTACCGCCGGAAACAATGTTGTAGCCGCGTTCCAGGAACACCGCCACCATGGCCTTGGCGTTCCTGGCCACCTGCTGCTGGTAAATACGGAACGCCGGCTCCATCGCTTCTTTCAGCGCCACCGCCTTGCCGGCGATCACATGCATCAACGGCCCGCCCTGCCCGCCCGGGAAAACGGCGGAATTGAGCTTCTTATACAGTTCTTCGCTGCCGCCCTTGGCCAGGATCAGGCCGCCGCGTGGACCGGCCAGGGTTTTATGGGTCGTGGTGGTCACCACATGCGCGTGAGGCACCGGGTTCGGATAGACATCGGCGGCGACCAGGCCGGCCACATGGGCCATGTCGACAAACAGGTAAGCGCCCACTTTATCGGCGATTTCACGCATCTTAGCCCAATCGACAATACCGGAATAGGCGGAAAAACCGCCGATAATCATCTTCGGCTTATGCGTTTCGGCCAATTGCGCCAGCTCCGCGTAATCGATATGGCCGCTCTCATCAATGCCGTAAGGAATGATGTTATACAGTTTGCCGGAAAAGTTAACCGGCGAACCATGGGTCAGGTGACCGCCGTGGGCCAGGTTCATGCCCAGCACCGTATCGCCGGGCTGCAACAGCGCGGTATAGACGGCAAAGTTGGCCTGCGACCCGGAATGCGGCTGCACGTTGGCATAATCGGCGCCGAACAGCTCCTTGGCGCGATCGATGGCCAGCTGCTCGACGATATCGACAAATTCGCAGCCGCCGTAATAACGCTTGCCCGGATAACCTTCGGCATATTTATTGGTCAACTGGGAGCCTTGAGCCTGCATGACGCGCGGACTGGTGTAGTTTTCCGAGGCAATCAGTTCAATGTGCTCTTCCTGGCGCACCACTTCCTGCTCCATTGCCTGCCATAATTCGGCATCATAATCTGCAATGTTCATATCACGCTTTAACATCCGCTTCTCCTGGCTCAGCTGGCATCGCTGTGGGGTGAAAAAAAAGATTGTAAGAATCCGTTGACGCTATGGCGATAGTGTAAACTTTTTTGCCCCTGCTCCGATAGGGCCCGCGCCGGTTTTTAAGCAAACGATTCCGTCGCCGCGCGCCCATAAGGGCGGGCACGCGCGGGTCGCAAGGGGATTGGGATTTTTTTTCATGCCGGCGGGGAATTTTTTCATGACCACGGGACTCCCCGCCCAGCGGTATATGCCGCGGGCGCGGGAATAACGGCGGGCGTCAGATCGCTTCTTCGTCCTGCTCGCCGGTGCGGATACGCACAACGCGCGCAACGTCGAAAACAAAGATTTTACCGTCGCCGATTTTACCGGTCTGGGCGGTATGCATGATGGTATCGACGCAGCTGTCGACGATATCATCGGCCACCACCAGCTCGATTTTTACCTTGGGCAAAAAATCCACCATATATTCCGCGCCGCGATAAAGCTCGGTATGGCCTTTCTGGCGCCCGAAGCCTTTCACCTCGGTGACGGTCATGCCGGTGATGCCGACTTCCGCCAACGCCTCGCGCACATCGTCCAGTTTGAACGGTTTGATAATTGCATCGATTTTTTTCATCGTAAAACCTTTTTCAGGCAGCCCGGCGACGCCGGCCGCGCAGCATGGGTAAAAAGAGAGCCAACTTAGGCTTTAAAGTCGTTAGCGTCCAGCTCGTGACGAGACAAAAGCTTATAAAATTCAGTGCGGTTACGTCCGGCCATACGCGCCGCCTGGGTAACGTTACCTTTGGTGATCTGCAATAATTTACGCAGATAATGTAATTCAAATTGCAATCTGGCCTCAACAAACGTCGGCAAGACGGTATTTTCCCCCTCCAGCGCCTGCTCCACCAGCGCTTCGCTGATGACCGGGGCCGACGTCAGGGCCACACACTGTTCTATCACGTTAACCAGCTGACGTACATTGCCAGGCCAACTGGCCGCCATCAGACGTTTCATGGCATCGGTGGAAAAGCTGCGTACAAACGGCTTATGGCGCAGCGCCGCCGCCCGCAGCAAATGATTGGCCAGCACCGGGATATCCTCGGCACGCTCATGCAGCGCCGGCAATTTCAGGCTGACCACATTCAGGCGGTAATACAAATCTTCGCGAAACCCGCCTGCGGCCATCACCTTGGGCAGATCGCGGTGGGTGGCGGAAATGATCCTGACGTCGATATCCACATCCCAATTGCTGCCCAGCGGGCGCACTTTGCGCTCCTGCAGGACGCGCAACAGCTTGACCTGCAAGGATAGCGGCATATCGCCAATCTCGTCCAGGAACAGCGTCCCGCCCGCGGCCGCCTGGAACAAACCCTCCCGGCTGCTCACCGCGCCGGTAAACGCCCCTTTGGCATGCCCGAACAGCTCCGACTCCAGCAACTGCTCCGGCAACGCGCCGCAGTTAATGGCGATAAAAGGATGTTTGGCGCGGGGGCTGGCGGCATGGATCGCCTGCGCCAGGATCTCCTTGCCGGTGCCGCTCTGGCCGTTAATCAGCACGCTGACATCCGACTGCGCCACCATTTTAGCCTGCTCCAGCAGCCGCAGCATGAGGGGGCTGCGGGTGACGATTGACTCGCGCCAGCTGTCGTCGCCCGCCGGCATCGACAGTTGCAGGGCATGATCGATAGCCTGGTATAAGGCATCCCTGTCGACGGGTTTGGTCAGGAAACTGAACACGCCTTTTTGCGTGGCGGCTACCGCATCGGGTATGGAACCATGGGCGGTCAGGATGATCACCGGCATGCCGGGCTGATGGCGCTGGATCTCGCCGAACAGCGCCAGCCCGTCCATTTCGTCCATGCGCAGATCGCTTATCACCAGATCGATTTTTTCCCGCGCCAGCACGCGCAGGGCGTCCTGGCCGCTTTCGGCGGTGGTGACGGTAAATCCTTCGCTGGTCAGGCGCATGCCCAGCAGTTTCAGCAGGCTGGTATCATCGTCGACCAATAATAAATGGGCGGTTTGATGTTGGCTCATTATTTACCGGTTCCCTGTTGTGGTCCGGCGGCGCCACGGCCCGCGGCGGCGTCCGGCGCGTCGTTATCGTCGTTGTCGGGCATATCCGGCGACAGCTGCTTGCGGGAGGATAACCGCTGCTCGATTTCCGTCAGGTTCTGCAGTTTGCGGGTGGTCACGTCCAGCTTACGCTGCAGCTCCATCTGCTGGATGCGCAGCATGTCTATCTGGCTGGCGCTGGTTTCCTGCTGCCGCTGGCTGCGGCTGCGCTCCTCCGCCAGCATCAGGCGCAGCGCCTGTTGTTGGCGCCACATTTTAAACAGCGGATAGATCGTCGCGGGAAATTGGGAACGGAATTCCAACAGGTGCTGATAAGACTCGCGCCGTTCAATCACGCTGATGCCGGCTGAATTGAGCAAAATACTCTGCCTGAAGGCGTCATGCCAGGTCTCGCCCGACTGATGCCCGGCTTCGGCGCGCGCCTGGGTGGGCGTTATGCGTTCGGCGCACTGCATGGCGCGCAGCCAGTAGCCGGGGTCGGCCAGGGTGGATTCTGCGTCGGTTTGCCAGAGTTCGTTGCATTCGGCGGCGAAACGGTTCGGCGGCGAGACCTGCTGCACCTGGGCCGTGGAAGAGCCGGCCACATCGCGGTGAGCGGGATAACCATGGCATCCCGCCAGCAGCACGGGCAGCAGGCATACCGGCCTGAACAGCCCGCGTATTGATGCCGGCGGCAAGGAAAAGCGAATCAGGCGATTAAAGCTTAGCGTCAATCTGCCCATCGCCGGTGCGGTACGTAACATCATTATTATTCATTCTCGGCGGTTAAGGGTAATTCTATCCGAAAGCAGACCCCGGCATACTCCACCGTCACCAGGTTAAGCTCGCCGTTCATCCTGCGGATACAATCACGCGCGATGCTTAATCCCAGGCCGCTGCCTTTAACCGCGCCCTTGCGTTGAACGCGGCCCTGGTAAAACGGCTCGAAAATCATGGTTTGCTCCGCCGGCATGATCGGCTCTCCGCTGTTGGCGATGTCCAGGATAAGGCGACCGGACGAAGTGCGGCTGCGGATCCAAATGTTACCGGATTCCGGGCCATAGTGCACCGCATTGGAGTAGAGATTGTCCAGCACGCGCATTAACAGCACCGGCTGCGCCCTGACGCGTTCGCACTCCAGCGCCACCAGGGTATGGATGTCCTTGGCGCGGGCCGGCAGGCTATGGGCGGTAATAACCCGCTCGATCATGGCGCCGAGAGCGATATCTTCATAGTCCGCCGGACTGTCGGCCAGTTTGCGATTGTAGTCGAGCAGCTGTTCGATCAGTAGTTGCAAGTGACGGCTGCTGCTGTCCAGGATGGCCACCACGTCCTGCTGATCCGGCGTCAGCGGACCGGCCACCTCGTCCGCCAGCAGCGCCGTGCCCTCGCGCAGGCTGGCCAGGGGCGTTTTCAGTTCATGGGAGATATGGCGTAAAAACTCATGGCGCTGGGATTCCAGCCAGGACAATCGTTCGTTAAGCCATAAAATGCGCTGCGCCAGCGACTGGATTTCACGCGGGCCGGTAAAAGAGACCCAATCGTCCAGGGGCCGTCCCTGCCCAAGCCGGTTAATCATTTTTTCGACCCTTTTCACCGGACCGATAATCATGCGGGTAAAGAGGATCACCAGCACCAGGCTAAACATAAACAGCAGCAGCGCCTGCCAGCCGAAAAAACGGCCGCGCTCGGCGATGGCCCGCTGCAATTGCTGGCCGCGGGTAAAAATATCATTGCGCGTGGCCTGCACCATATCATTGTTGGCATGGGAAAAATCCCTCAGCAAGGCGGACGCCTGCGCATTCGGTCCGCTGTTTTCGCATTGAATGGCGGCGAGCTGGTCCAGCAGTTGGGTAAGCCGCTGATAATAGCGTTGATCGGGCAGCATGCCGGCGCGGACGTTGAGGATTTGGGTATATTGCCGTCGCTGGTTTTGGTAAAGGGTGACCAGGGTTTCATCGTCGAGCACGCAATACTGGCGATAGCTGCGCTCCATCTCCAGCGCCACGCTGCCCATGGACTCGATGCGCCGGGCGTCCGACAGCGTGGTACGGTTGATATCCGCCGCCTGCTCGCTAAGATTATCCAGGCTTTGCCAGGCCTGGTAAGCCAGTAACAGCAGGGGCAGCAGCACCAGCGTAAAGGCCAGGATCACCAGTTGCCGCAGAGATCGGGGAAAGGGACGCCACGTCTTCAAAAAAATCATCCTGTGATTGCCGACAAAGTCTTTGCCGATGCTATCCGGTTCGGTGGCTTGAAGAAAGCATAAAAAAAGCACTTGGCCCGCGGGCAAGTGCTTTTTTATCGGAATAGGGGGTGCCTCACTCAACGTGTCGTCCTGTGGGTGATAAAGCCGTAAGGCAATTATCGGTATGTTGGACGATAGGCACCGTTCTTTGGCGTCATTCGGTAGTTATGAAGCAAAAGCCGTTGGTTAAGCGTAAACGGCGCTGTCATATCGGGGTGAATGAGCAACTGGGCTATAGTATGCAGCATTCATGCCATAAATAAAATAATTTTATAATACGTTGAAAATAAATAACATTTTCTGGTATCGACCCCTATACCGCATTGTACTGCCCGGGCCGGCGCCACCGTTTGTCTCCCGAAAGAGACATAAATCGCAGTAAAATAAAATATCATTAAAAAACAATTAATTAAGTGTCTCCAAAAAGAGACAGAATTATCTTAAGAAATGAATTAAAGCGACACTTTGCTTTCGGCTGCCCCACCGGCGGAGTACGTGAAAAAAAAGCGCCGGCAACGAGCCGACAGCCGCTGATTAGCCTCTGACGGGACGGCGCCACGGCACGCACAGGATGCCGCCGCGCGCGCCGTGAGCGCCACGGCCGGCTTAGCCCAGCTGTTTGCGCGCGTTGCGGAACATGCGCATCCAGGGACCGTCTTCGCCCCACTCGCCGGGATGCCAGGAATTGCTCACCGTCCTGAATACCCGCTCAGGATGCGGCATGGTCAGAGTGACCCGCCCGTTGGCGCTGGTCACGGCGGTGATGCCGTTCGGGGACCCGTTCGGATTGGCCGGATAGGTTTCGGTAACCTTGCCGGTGTTATCCACGAACCGCAGCGCCACCAGGCCCGCATGTTCCAGCGCCGCCAGATGCGCGGCATCGCGCACCTCCACCAGCCCTTCGCCGTGGGATACGGCGATGGGCAGGCGGGAACCGACCATGCCCTGCAACAATAACGAGGGGCTTTGCGTCACCTCCACCAGGCTGAAGCGGGCTTCAAAGCGTTCCGACTTGTTGCGCACGAAGCGCGGCCACAGTTCGGCCCCCGGGATAAGCTCGCGCAGGTTGGACATCATCTGGCAACCGTTGCACACCCCCAGCGCCAGGGTTTGCGGACGGTTGAAAAACGCCTCGAACTCGTCGCGCACGCGCGGATTGAACAGGATGGATTTGGCCCAGCCCTCCCCCGCGCCCAGCACATCGCCGTAGGAGAAGCCGCCGCAGGCCACCAGCGCCTGGAACTCCTGCAAATCACGGCGCCCGGACAGCAGGTCGCTCATATGCACGTCGATGGCGTCAAAGCCGGCGCGATGGAACGCCGCGCCCATCTCCACATGGGAATTCACCCCCTGCTCGCGCAGGATAGCCACCCGGGGCTTCGCCTGCCTGGCGATATAAGGCGCGGCGATATCCTCGGCCGGGTCAAAGCTCAGCGCGACATTCAGGCCCGGATCGCTATCATCCTGCTTGGCGGCGTGCTCCTCGTCGGCGCAGTCGGGGTTATCACGCAGACGCTGCATCTGCCAGGTGGTTTCCGCCCACCAGGTGCGCAGCAGGGTGCGGCTTTCGCTATAGACCGCGCGGTCGGCGCGGCGGATAACCACCCGGTCGCCCGCTTCGGCCCGGCCGAGATAACGCAGGCAATCCGCCAGGCCATGGTCGGCGAACAGTTGTTCGACGCGATCCCGATCGCCGGCGGCGATCTGGATCACCGCGCCAAGCTCTTCATTAAATAACGCCGCCAGCGTATCCTCGCCAAGGGCCGCGATATCGATATCCAGGCCGCAATGGCCGGCAAAGGCCATTTCCAATAGCGTCACCAGCAGGCCGCCGTCGGAACGGTCGTGGTACGCCAGCAGAACGCGGTCCGCCACCAGTTGCTGCAGCGCGCGATAAAAGCCGCCCAGCTGCGCCACGTCGCGCACGTCCGCCGTATCGTCGCCCAGCTGGCGATAGACCTGCGCCAGGGCGGTGGCGCCCAGCGCCTGATGCCCGGCGCCCAGATCGATAAGCAACAGGGCGTTATCCTGCCCGGCGCGCAGCTGCGGGGTTACCGTGCCGCGCACGTCTTCCACCCGGGCGAAGGCGGTAATCACCAGCGACATGGGCGACGTCATTTCACGCTGCTCAGCACCCTGCGGCCAGCGGGTTTTCATCGACATCGAATCCTTGCCCACCGGAATGGTCAGGCCCAGCGCCGGGCAAAGCTCCTCGCCCACCGCCCTGACCGCGTCATACAGGCCGGCATCCTCGCCGGGATGGCCGGCGGCGGCCATCCAGTTGGCGGAAAGCTTGATGCGTTTAATATCGCCAATCTGGGTCGCCGCCAGATTGGTAAGCGCTTCGCCCACCGCCAGCCGAGCCGAGGCGGCAAAATTCAGCAGCGCCACCGGCGCGCGTTCGCCAATGGCCATCGCTTCGCCGTAATAGCTGTCCAGGCTGGCGGTGGTGACCGCGCAGTCCGCCACCGGCACTTGCCACGGCCCGACCATTTGATCGCGCGCCACCATGCCGGTGACCGTGCGATCGCCGATGGTAATCAGGAAGGTTTTTTCCGCCACCACCGGCAGATGCAGCACCCGTTTTACCGCCTCGGCCATCTCGATGCCGCCGCGGTTAAGCGGCGTGCCCGCCACTGGCAGCCGGACAACGTCGCGCGTCATTTTCGGGGTTTTGCCGAGCAGCACGTCCAGCGGCAAATCGATGGGACGGTTGTTGAAATGGCTGTCGTCCAGGCTGAGATGCAGTTCTTCCGTCGCCTCACCAATCACCGCGAAGGGCGCGCGCTCGCGGCGGCAGATGGCCTCGAAGGCCGCCAGCTGTTCAGGCGCCACCGCCATCACATAACGTTCCTGCGATTCATTGCACCAGACTTCCAGCGGGCTCATGCCGGGCTCGTCGTTGGGAATATCCCGCAGTTGGAAACGCCCGCCGCGATTGCCGTCGCTGACCAGCTCCGGCATGGCGTTGGACAGCCCGCCGGCGCCGACGTCATGGATAAACAAAATAGGATTGTCGTCGCCCATCTGCCAGCAGCGGTCGATCACCTCCTGGCAGCGGCGCTCCATTTCCGGGTTGTCGCGCTGCACCGAGGCGAAGTCGAGATCGGCGTCCGACTGGCCGGACGCCATCGAGGACGCCGCGCCGCCGCCGAGACCGATATTCATCGCCGGGCCGCCCAGCACGATAAGCTTGGCGCCGGGGGTGATCTCTCCTTTCTGCACATGGCCGTCGCGAATATTGCCGAGGCCGCCCGCCAGCATAATGGGCTTATGGTAGCCGCGCAGCTCAACGCCGTTATGGCTGTCGACCCGCTCCTCATAAGTGCGGAAATACCCGGTCAGCGCGGGACGGCCGAACTCATTGTTAAACGCCGCGCCGCCCAGCGGACCGTCGGTCATGATATCCAGCGCGCTGACAATGCGATCCGGCTTGCCGAAATCCTCTTCCCACGGCTGGCCGAAACCGGGAATGCGCAGGTTGGAGACGGAAAAGCCCACCAGGCCGGCCTTGGGCTTGGACCCGCGGCCGGTGGCGCCCTCATCGCGTATCTCGCCGCCGGAGCCGGTGGCGGCGCCGGGCCAGGGTGAAATAGCCGTGGGATGATTATGGGTTTCCACCTTCATCAGGATATGCGCCGCTTCCTGGTGATAATCGTAACGGGCGCTGCCGGGTGCGGCGAAGAAACGTCCCACCGCCGGTCCCTCCATGACCGCGGCGTTGTCCTTATAGGCGGACAGGACAAACTCCGGCGTCTGTTCAAAGGTGTTCTTGATCATTTTAAACAGCGACTTCGGCTGTTCCTGGCCGTCGATAATCCAGTCGGCGTTGAAGATTTTATGGCGACAATGCTCGGAGTTGGCCTGGGCGAACATATACAGCTCAACGTCGGTAGGATCGCGGCCCAGGCGGGTAAACGCCTCAAGCAGGTAGTCGATTTCATCCGGCGCCAGCGCCAGCCCCAGCGTCTGGTTGGCCTGCTCCAGGGCGTCGCGGCCGTCCGCGAGCATAGCCACGGTGCGCACCGGCGCGGGCTCGTGATGGGCAAACAGCGCCTGCGCCTGCTCCAGTTCGCCGAAGACGGTTTCCATCATCCGGTCATGCAGCAACGTCCCCAGTTGCCGCCACTGGTCACCGGTCATCGACGCGCCCTGGAAATAAAACGCCAGCCCGCGTTCCAGGCGCTTGACCTGCGCCAGCCCGCAGTTATGGGCGATATCGGTGGCCTTCGACGACCAGGGGGATAATGTGCCGGGACGCGGCGTAACCAGCAGCAGCCGGCCCTGGGGCGCATGTTCGGCGAGAGAGGGGCCATACTTCAGCAGCCGTTGCAGCCGGGCAAGCTCGTCGGCGGAAAGCGGCGCGCTCAGGTCGGCAAAGTGGACATATTCAGCATAGACATCGCTGACCGGAAGCCGGGCATCCTGGCAGCGGGACAATAGCTTGTTGATACGAAATGCCGACAGAGCGGGCGAACCACGCAGTATTTCCATAATAAAAGATCTCTCGTCTTTGAACCGGCGACCAAAGGTGCTCGGGTACGGCTTGCCATGGGGCGCATCTTTAGCGCAGCTTCAGGGGGGAAACGCGCGCCATTATAGAGAATCCCGGCGGCGGACGAAACCGTTTGCGCGGTTATTGTTGCGATTCTTCTTGTTAAAACGTCCCCGCGGCGGGAATGCAATAAATTTGCACCTTGGCGTTTTGTTAAGCAAAATGCTCCGACCCCAGGGAAAAAAAGATAATAACACCGCGATCACAGACCGCGATAAAATCGCCCCGGCGAGAGATAACTATTTGAAGCGTTTTAAATTAAATTATGTCGTGACCGGCGTTATCGCCGTCTTGCTGACCTGGGCGTTGTGGTTAAACGTCCCCTGGCACAGCATGCAGGACGATAAACTCAGCCAGATAAAAGCCAGGGGAACGCTGCGCGTCAGCACCATCGACGCTCCGCTGAGCTTTTATACCGCCAACAACCAGCAAACCGGTTTCGATTACGAACTGGCGAAGCGTTTCGCCGATTATCTGGGGGTCAGGCTGGTCATCCGCCAGCGCCATACCCTCAATGAACTGTTCGACGATCTGGACAACGACGATGCCGATCTGCTCGCCGCCGGATTGCTCTACAATAACGACCGCCTGCAGCGTTTTACCACCGGCCCCGCCTACTATTACGTTTCCCAGCAACTGGTGTACCGCCTGGGCCAGCCGCGGCCGAAAAACCTCGGCGCCCTGCAGGGCCGGCTGGCCGTCTCCTCCGGGTCGGCGCATATCTCGCTGCTGCGCGGCCTGAAGGAAACAAAATATCCGCAATTGCAATGGGAGGTATCCTCCGATCTCAGCAGCAAGGCGCTGCTGGAGCAGGTGGCCGAAGGCAAGCTCGACTATACGCTGGTGGATTCGGCGACCGTCGGCCTGCTGCAACGGGTGCATCCGCAGCTGGCCGTGGCCTTTGACGTCAGCGACGAGGAGCCGGTCACCTGGTATCTGCCGCGGCGCAATAGCGACAACCTTTCCGCCGCCCTGCTGGATTTTTTCAGCGGCCAGGAAGCGGACGGCACCATGGCGCGGCTGGAGGAAAAATATCTCGGCCACGTGGGCAGTTTTGATTACGTGGACACCAAGACCTTTTTGACCTCCATAGACGCCACGCTGCCGACGCTGCAAGGGCTGTTCCAGCAATATGCCAAGGAAATCGACTGGAAACTGCTGGCGGCCATCTCCTATCAGGAATCCCATTGGAATCCCCAGGCCGTCTCCCCCACCGGCGTGCGCGGCCTGATGATGTTGACCCGCGCCACCGCCGATAGCCTGGGCATTACCGATCGGCTGGACATTGAACAAAGCATCCGGGGCGGGGCGCTGTATCTGGAACGCATGATGCAAAAAGTGCCCGATACCATTCCCGAGGATGAAAAAATCTGGTTTGCGCTGACCGCCTATAATATGGGTTATGCGCATATGCTGGACGCGCGCGCCCTGACGGCAAAGCAGCAGGGCAATCCCGACAGCTGGGTGGACGTCAAGCTGCGCTTGCCGATGCTCAGCCAGCCGCGCTACTATCAGCAAACCACTTACGGCTATGCGCGCGGCCAGCAAGCCTACAATTACGTGGAAAATATCCGGCGCTACGAAATGAGCCTGAACGGCTACCTGGAAGAGAAAGAGAAAAAGGCGGCGCAGCTGGCGGCGACCGAGGCTGAACCGCTAGCCCCGTCCCCGGCCGCGACGCCCGGCCCGGCGCCGGCGAAAATCCCGCCGCAGATCACCGGACTGTTCCCGCCCAATGCGACCGGCGCCGTGGCCGCGCCGCCCTGGATCCGGCCCGGCGGCGTTATTCCGTAATCGTCGGGTCCTGGGACTTCAGCGCCAGGCGGCGCGCTTTATGCGCCTCGCGGCGGGCGCGGAAAAACGCGCTCAGCTGGGCGGAGCACGCCCCGGCCAGTACGCCCTCGGTAATAGCCACGCAATGATTAATGCCCGGCTGGCGCAGCACATCGCACAGCGAACCCGCCGCGCCGGTTTTCTCATCCCTGGCGCCGAAGACCAGCCGGCCGACGCGCGCATGGATAATCGCGCCGGCGCACATTACGCAGGGTTCAAGCGTGACGTATAGCGTGGTATTCACCAACCGGTAGTTGCCAAGCACCGCCCCGCCCTGGCGCAGCGCCATGATTTCCGCATGGGCGGTGGGATCGTGCCGCCCGATGGAACGATTCCAGCCTTCGCCGATGACCCGGCCGTCCAGCACCAGCACCGCGCCCACCGGCACCTCGCCCTCGCCTTCGGCCCGGCCGGCCAGGGAGAGGGCATGGCGCATCCAGATTTCGTCGCCCTGTTCGCCGTGCATATCTGTTCTCCCGGATGATTCGCAGCCGGTGATTATACAGGGATAAAGGGATTTTTTAATCCAGTTGTTTTAACTCGCCCTCGCGGGTGACGCGCCAGCGATGTTCGCAAAAATAGAGCAGCGGGCTGTCGTGCTGGCTATCGCTATAGCCGCTGAACAGCTTAAGCGGCGTGCCCAGTTCGCGCTCGAGCTGGGCCACTTTTTCATGCCCCAGGCAGCGCAGGGTCAATACCCAGCCGCCGTGCCGGCGGGTCATCCTGCTGCCGATAAGCTTAACCCGCGGCAAAAACAGCGCGTCGGCGTACACTCCTTGCACCAAGGGTTCCGGCGAGCCGGTGATCAGCCACACCTGCGCATCCTGGCTGGCCAAATAGTCGTTCAGGCGCTGCAGCACGATGGGAAAGCCGGTGACCCGCTGGCGGAACCAGACGACAAAACGTTGCTGCAACTTGATAAGCCGGGCTTCGCTGTGGCCGAAGGTAATTGCCCATAACAACAGGCTCATCGGCCAACGCGCCGAGCGCCCCTTCACCAATAGCCCGATGCCGACGACCGGCAATACCGGCAGGACCAGGATGGCGTTCAGCGGCAGGTGGCGCAGCAGATAACGCAGAAAACAACCGAACATATCCTGTTGATGCAGCGTGCCGTCCAAATCGAAAAAAACTATGCGCGAGGCTGCTGTGCGACTCAAAACAACTCCTCCGGTTAAAATATCTTATGATCCCGGGCGTCCGTCCCCGTCGCCAGGGTAACGATCATGCCGGCCCACGGACAACATGTCCGGCGCCGGAAGGGGAAAAATACGCGCATGCGCATACGGTTGTTATCAGTGTAGACAGTACTGGTGGATGTAGCCTGTTTACCGCGCCCTGAAAACGGTGTTTTATTTCCCGGCATCAAGGGCATGGCGCAAATAGCCCCGGTGCTCCGACAGCAGGCGCGCCGCCTCGTCGGCGTCAGCCCCGGTGAGGATCATCAAAATCGCCGGTTTCACCGCATAGCCGGTCAACGCGAGGATTTCACCGGCCCGCGCCGTATCGCAGCCGGTCGCCTCGGCCACAATACGGCAGGCGCGATCCGCCAGTTTAATGTTGGTGGCCTTCACATCCACCATCAGATTTTGATAGACCTTACCGAGTTTCACCATGGCGCCGGTGGAAATCATATTCAGCACCAGCTTTTGCGCGGTGCCGGACTTCATCCGGGTGGAGCCGGTCAGCACCTCGGGGCCCACCACGGGCGAAATGGCGATACGCGCCTCACGGGCCAGCGGCGAACCGGGATTGCAGGAAATGGCCGCCGTGGGACACCCCAGCCCCGCAGCATAGCGCAAACCGCCGATCGCGTACGGGGTACGGCCCGATGCCGCCAGCCCGACCACCATATCCACGGCGCGCAGTCCGATGGCCTGCAAATCATCCCGGGCCAGGGTCAGGCTATCCTCGGCCCCCTCCACCGCTTTCAGCAAGGCGCCCGGCCCGCCGGCGATCAGCCCCACCACCATGCCTTCGGGCACGCCGAAGGTGGGCGGACATTCAGCCGCGTCCAGCACGCCCAGCCGGCCGCTGGTGCCGGCGCCCAGATAGATCAGGCGACCGCCGGCGGCAAGCGCCGCCGCCGCCAGATCCACCGCCCCGGCGATGGCGGGTAATTCGCGGCCGATGGCCTCCGGCACCAGGCGATCCTGTTGATTAAACAACGTCACCATCTGCAGGGTGGAGAGCATATCCAGGTTCATCGAGGCCGGATTACGGGTCTCCGATACCAACGCGCCCAGGGTTGCCACATCATTGTTCATCTCGTCACCATTGAATTTTTTATTCATTTAATTGAATCTATTATTGAATATTAAATTCCGGCAGGCGAGAAAATTCTGTACTCTGTCGTCTCCGGAGCGGAATGGCCATGGCAGGGTTCGACATGCATGTTCACCCTGGGCGCTTTATTTATAATCCCTTGTTAATGGGCCGTTGTTTTATGAGTTTTTCGTTATGAGTCTTTTGTTATGAGCAGTGTGCTTCGTATTCGTCAGCTATATCGCTCGCTATCGCTCAACGACCGCAAGCTGGCCAATTATCTTTTAACGCAAACCGACCAGGCAAGGCATCTCAGCTCGCAAAAAGTCGCCGAACAGGCAGGCGTCAGCCAGTCAAGCGTGGTGAAGTTCGCGCAAAAGCTGGGTTACAAAGGCTTTACGGCGTTAAAACTGGCGCTCAGCGAAACCTTGGCCGGCGCCTATGAGCTGCCGTCCATCAGGGTGCATAACCATATCTTAAGCGACGATCCGCTGAAAGCGGTGGGCGAAAAGCTGCTGACGGAAAAAGTGGCCGCGCTGCGGGCGACGCTTGATATCAATAGCGAGGAAAAACTCCGCCAGGCGGCGGCCATGTTGCAGGAGGCCCGCCGGGTGATTATCGTCGGCATCGGCGCATCCGGCCTGGTGGCCAAGGATTTCTCCTATAAGCTGATGAAAATCGGCATGTCGGCGGTGGCGGAAACCGACATGCACGTACTGTTGGCCACCATCCAGGCGGTCAGCCCCCATGACCTGCTGCTGGCCATCTCCTTTAGCGGCGCGCGCCGCGAGATTAACCTGGCGGCGCAGGAGGCGCACCGGGTAGGGGCGCGGGTGATGGCAATCACTCACTTCTCGCCTAATGCGCTGCAACAGCACGCCGATATCGCCCTCTACACGGTGGCGGAAGAACAGGCGCAGCGCAGCGGCGCCATTTCCTCCACCATCGCTCAGCAATCGCTGACCGATCTGCTGTTTATGGCGCTGGTGCAGCGCGACCTGGAAAATGCGCCGCAGCGCATCCGCCATAGCGAAGAACTGCTCAAAAAATTAGTATAATCCCCATCCTGACGAGAGATGCGCCGGCGCGGCCCCGGCCGCATCCCCAGCCGGTTTCAGCATTCAATGCGCCCGTGCCAAAGGCGTAGCCCCGTCGCGGTCAGCGCGGGTTCGGCTTGCCGTCAGGGGACGCCGGCAGGCGGGTTTTCTGATTAAAGATAAAAAACCGGGCGGTGGAATAGTTAAATACCATCCCGGTCAGGCTACCCGCCGCCACCCCCAAAATCGGGTACTGCTGTACCAAGGCATAACAGGACACCAGAAACCAATAGGTCAGGTAATTGACCGCCCCGCCGCTAAGCATACATATACCGTACCTGATGGCCTCGGACAGGGCAGAGCGACCGCTGCGGCTTTGGCGAAAGGTAATCATTTTATTCAGGATCCACGTGGTCAGCACCGCGCAGACAAAAGACACCCCGCGTCCGGCATACAGGCCTAACGCATCCTTTAATAGATACAGCACTCCCGAGTCGACGATAAAACCGACACCACCAATCATACCGAAGAAGAACAGTTCTTTAATTTTTTGCATATTTTCCACTCAACGTGTGCTGCTGCCCATAAGGCATCAGGGCCGGCCATGTTGATTTTTTGTCTGGGCGCCGCGAAGCGCAGGAGCATTGCCGATACTGTATCTCAAATTCACGCCAGCGGCCTCCTTTCCTGAGCGTAAAACCGTTTTGCCAAAAGCCGCGTCAATAAATGATAACCACGTTTGGCCCGTGAGATAAAGCACCGCCGGAAGTGTGCAACCCCCGGGCGCCGCCGCCAGGCGGATAATGCTGATGTAAACGTCAAGCGCACCGCCAGAGGTCATAATAAGAAAGGGAGTTAATGCAAGGGGACATTGATAAAAATCGTCGCAATATTGATTATAAAAACGTCACTTTATCCTGATAAGCGTTATAGGACATTCATTTCACATCATTATTTTACTTATAAAATTTCATATGCATTTAAATTTCACTCACTTTTCATCCCCTCTTTATTGAATATCACTGGGCTCACATGCAAACTGACGCCGTTATATTTTTTAACAGAAAAGCATCAAAGTTTAAAAAATAAAATAACCATTTTGCGACCAGGAACCCTTTCCAGGGTTTCGGGTAGAACAAACATACCCAGGAATAAATAACAATGAATAAATCTATTTTTTTAATACCCTTGTCTTTTTTAATCCTTATGTCTTCAGGATGCAGCTATTTAAGCGGGACGCCGGGAGAACAGCCTTCCAGCGTTTCACCAAAAATCGTCACGGCCGCCGGTCAAAAACAATTTTGGAACGATCCGGGATTATTCGGAGCCGTACCAAAGAACCAGCAGCAGGAAGGTGATAACGCCTGTGCCCGCGATGGCAACGGTAAAGCCATCGGCTACCACCCGCACCCGAAGAAATACGATGGCACCTATTTCCCAGGCGGCGGCTATTTATGCCGGATGATATAAAAAAGGCCGCCTGTGCGTGAAAACGGCAGGTATGCTATTAAAAATCTATTGTAGCGTTAAGCAAAGTACCTTGAAGCCATGGCCGGATAATGAGATACGGGGGGGTGCTCTTTTCGTCCTTGGGCCACAGGTACTTATTCAGCGCGGGGGCAAAAATGATTTTTAGCCGCCGCAACACCGACTTCACCGCGCGCCTGCGTCAGGCGGTTTACCGCCGTGCCTGAACGCGGTTGCGGCTAAAAATCCCGTATTATTGGCCTTTAACGTACTTTGTGGTACTGTGCCCGTCATTAAAAATCCTTTGCTGCTTTGGTTTTTAATGTGATTTAAACTGTATTAATACACATGCTTTTCACAATGGCGTGCTGATAAGCAACCCGTCCTCTTGATGATTTATAATAAGATATTACCTAAGTTATTGATATGGCTTTATTCATTACCAAGAAGTGCATTAATTGCGATATGTGCGAGCCGGAATGCCCGAACCAGGCCATTACCATGGGCGCGCAGATATACGAGATCGACCCCAACCGCTGCACCGAGTGCGTCGGCCATTACGACACGCCCACCTGTCAGAAAGTGTGCCCGATCGATAATACCATCCTGCCGGATCCCGCGCGTAGCGAGAGCAGCGAACAGCTATGGGAAAAATTTGTCGTCATGTACCACGGCGATCGACTCTGACGGCCACGCGCCAGACGTTCTCTGCCAGCCAGATAAAGCGCCATCCCCCTGCAACCCGTCATTGCCGCCCGCGCGTCGATAATCGCCCTGATGCCGGCCTGGGTTATCCCCTGCCGTGCCGGTTCCCTATCGCCCTGATTTCAGCCCTGGCCCTCGATAATCACCGTCGCGCAGGCGTAGCGCCGTTCGTCGGCAAGCGTAACGTGGACGCTGGTGACCCCGAGGCTAATCGCCAGCGCGGCGGCCTGTAAATAGAGTTTCAGGCCGGGTTTACCCAGTACATCATTGACCACCTCAAATTGCGCAAACGCCAGCCCGTTGCGGATGCCGGTGCCGAAAGCCTTGGCCGCCGCCTCTTTTACCGCAAAACGTTTCGCCAGGAAGCGTATCGGCTGCCGATGGGCCTGGTACTGCGCCCACTCCGCGTCGCTGAGAATGCGGCGCGCGAAGCGGTCGCCGCTGCGCTCCACCACGGCCTCGATTCGCTCAATCTCAACGATATCGGTGCCGATGCCGAGGATAGCCATCAGGCGCGCGCCGCGAGCATCAGCCGTTTCATTTCCGCCACCGCGCCGGCCAGGCCGCTCATGACCGCGCGGCCGATAATGGCATGGCCGATATTAAGCTCATGCATCTGCGGCAGCGCCGCGATCGGCTGGACATTATGATAGGTCAGGCCATGGCCGGCATTGACTTTTAAGCCCAGGCCGGCGGCATAGACCGCGGCCTGCCGGATACGTTCGTATTCAACCTGGCGCGCGTGGTCATTCGCGGCGTCGGCATAGGCGCCGGTATGGATTTCAATATACGGAGCGCCAACGGCGGCGGCGGCGGCGATTTGTCCCTCGTCGGCGTCGATAAATAATGAAACCTGGATGCCGGCCGCCGCAAGGCGCGCCACAGCATCGGCCATTTTCGCCCGCTGTCCGGCCACGTCCAGCCCGCCTTCGGTGGTGACTTCCTGGCGTTTTTCCGGCACCAGGCAGCAGAAGTCGGGACGCGTGGCGCAGGCGATGGCGACCATCTCGTCCGTTACCGCCATTTCCAGGTTCATGCGGGTATGCAGCGTTTCACGCAACAGGCGCACGTCACGATCGGTGATATGGCGGCGATCTTCGCGCAAATGCACGGTGATGCCGTCGGCCCCGGCCTGCTCGGCGATAAACGCCGCCTGCACCGGATCGGGATAAGCCGTGCCGCGCGCGTTGCGCAGGGTGGCGATATGATCGATATTGACGCCTAACAACAGTGCTGACATACCATCCTCGGTTACTGTGACGCGTGGATCCAAAGATCTCAGTTTAACTGGAGGGGCCGCCGTTGGGCAACGTTTTCAGCGGGGGTTTCCGGGCCATGAACTGACGAAACAGCTCGGCGCTTTTCAGCGGCTTGCCGCCCAGGTAGGGTTTGAGGGCCATGCGGGTAAAGCGTTTGGCGGCGCGCAGGGTGGCGATATCGGCGAATTCACGCGCGGCCAGCGAGCGCAGCTCGCGGCCGGTAAAGCTGTAATGATCGATGATAACGCTGGCGATAAACCCTTTTTCCTCGCGGTAGCGATAGGTCATCTCATCGCTGACCGGTTCGCCGCTGCCGGCGCAGTGCAGGAAATCCACGCCGTAGCCGAGGTGCCCGAGCAGGGCCAGCTCAAAGCGCCGGAGCGCGGGTTCAGGCGAGCCGCTGGCGCCGGCCAGGGTTTGCAGGCAGTGCAGGTAATCAAAAAACAGCGAGGAGTAATCGGTTTCGTGCGCCAGCACGCGGGAAAGCAGTTCGTTGGTGTAAAGGCCGCTGTAGAGCATCAGGCCGGTAAGAGGCAGTCCCATGGAGACCGGTTCGGCGCTGCGCAGGGTTTTCACCTCGCCGCGTCCGCTCCAGCGGATCAGCAACGGCGTAAACGGCTGCAGCACGCCTTTAAGGGCGGAACGCCGGGAGCGCGCCCCTTTGGCCAGGATACGCACCCGTCCGTCGTTTTCGGTAAAAAAATCCAACAGCAGGCTGGTTTCGCTATAGTGGCGTCCATGCAGGACGAATGCGCGCTGCCAGCCTTCCATCGGCGGATTCCTCAGACGTCGTCGCCGTAACCCAGGCTTTTCAAGGCGCGTTCATCATCGGCCCAGCCGGATTTAACCTTGACCCACAGTTCAAGATGCACCTTGTTCTCGAACATGGTTTCCATATCCTGACGGGCTTCGATACCGATGGTCTTGATCTTGGCGCCGCCGTTGCCGATAACCATTTTCTTCTGGCCTTCGCGCTCCACCAGAATCAGGCCGTGGATATCATAACCGCCGCGCTCGTTGGTGATAAAACGCTCAATCTCGACCGTCACCGAATACGGCAGCTCTTCGCCCAGGAAACGCATCAGCTTTTCGCGAATGATTTCCGAGGCCATAAACCGCTGCGAGCGGTCGGTGACATATTCTTCCGGGAACTGATGTTCGCCCTCGGGCATATGCTTACGCACTATGCCCGCGAGAGTATCGACATTCATCCCGGTTTCGGCGCAAATAGGCACCACATCAAGAAAATCCATCTGCTGGCTGAGGAACGTGATATGCGGCAGCAGCTTGCTTTTGTCGGTGACGTTGTCCACTTTATTGATGGCCAGCACCACCGGGCAGTTTACGCCGCGCAGCTTGTTGACCACCATTTCATCGTCCGGCGTCCAATGGGTGCCTTCCACGACAAAAATCACCAGTTCCACATCGCCCATGGAGCTGCTGGCGGCGCGGTTCATTAACCGGTTAATGGCGCGTTTTTCTTCAATATGCAGCCCGGGGGTGTCGACGTAGACGGCCTGGTAAGGCCCCTCGGTATGAATGCCCATAATGCGGTGGCGCGTGGTTTGCGGCTTGCGCGAGGTAATGGAGATCTTCTGCCCCAGGAACTGGTTCAGCAGGGTGGACTTGCCCACGTTAGGCCGTCCGACAATCGCCACGAATCCACAATAGGTTTTATCTTCGTTCATTCAAGCTCCAGCTCTTTCAGCGCCTGCTCGGCGGCTGACTGTTCGGCTTTACGGCGGCTTGAGCCATTGCCCACGACGGGTTCCGGCAAGCCACTGACATGGCAGTGAATAGTAAATTCCTGGTCATGCGCCTCGCCACGCACCTGAACCACCAGATAAGTCGGTAACGGCAAATGGCGCCCCTGCAAATATTCCTGCAGCCGGGTCTTCGGATCCTTTTGTTTGTCGCCGGGGCTGATTTCGTCCAGGCGGCTTTGATACCAATTGAGGATCAGGCGTTCGATATTTTCAATATCGCTATCAAGAAAAATACCGCCAATAAGCGCTTCCACCGTATCGGCTAGAATGGATTCGCGGCGAAATCCGCCGCTTTTCAATTCGCCCGGCCCCAGGCGCAGGCACTCGCCGAGTTCAAACTCGCGCGCCATCTCGGCCAGGGTATTGCCACGCACCAGCGTAGCGCGCATCCGGCTCATATCGCCTTCGTCCACCCGCGGAAAACGCAGGTACAGCGCATTGGCGATAACAAAACTCAATATGGAATCCCCCAGGAATTCCAGCCGTTCGTTATGTTTGCTGCTGGCGCTTCGGTGTGTCAGGGCCTGTAACAAAAGCTCATGCTGTTGAAAAGTGTAGCCCAGTTTTTTCTGGAGCCTGTTTATTAAGATGGGATTCATGCGTTACCAATAACTCAACCATGCGTCAAATAACTACAGCAGACGGAACAGGCCTGTCGGGACAATACCGGATCAAAGCTGTTTCGTGTGCAGTGGCCCCCGAATCGGGGGCCAGTCTTTATTGCCAGAAGGGGGTATTCTACAACGGGAAGCATAATAATGCTTCGCTTAAAAAACGTATTTGATTAATGTATTGCACCAATCCGCCGTAAACGCACGCCGGTGGGCCATTGACCTTCTTGTTTTTCAAAACTCATCCAAATCGCGGTCGCTTTGCCAACCAGGTTTTTTTCCGGAACAAATCCCCAGAAACGGCTGTCGGCGCT
Source organism: Sodalis sp. RH24 (assembly GCF_047324145.1). Classification (NCBI taxonomy): domain Bacteria; kingdom Pseudomonadati; phylum Pseudomonadota; class Gammaproteobacteria; order Enterobacterales; family Bruguierivoracaceae; genus Sodalis; species Sodalis sp. RH24. The sequence continues at coordinate 4,984,437 of NZ_CP178729.1, read as the reverse complement.
GTCGTCGCGATTATCGCCCATCATAAAATACTGCCCGTCCGGTACCGACCATTCCGCCAGTTGCTGATTGCGCTGGTGGTAATACATTCCCACCTGATCCTGCTGGCCCGGCACCGTCAGGATATGGTGCGTCACGTTGCCCAGGGTCTCGGTGCGCTCCGCCAGGCGGATGCCGCCGTCCACCTGCTGATCGGGCGGGACCTGCAGGAAGCCGGTGGCGGACTCGCCGCTGCCGGTGGAATCAAAGGTCTGGACAAAATCGCTCGGCGCCATGTCGCTATAAGTCACCGCTAATGCGCTGGAACAGGACGAATTATTGGCGCAGCCCGGCTGTACCGTCACGCTTTTGTTCAGGGGATCGTAAATAATCCGATCGCCCGGTAAACCAATCACCCGTTTAATATAATCCAGCTTGGGATCGGGCGGATATTTAAATACCACGATGTCCCCGCGCTGCGGATGACCGGTCGGTATCAGCGTCGTCTGGGTAATGGGATTCTTGATGCCATAGGCAAATTTTTCCACCAGGATAAAATCCCCCACCAGCAGCGTCGGCATCATGGAACCGGAAGGAATTTGAAACGGCTCGTAAATAAATGATCGTACAATAAATACCACCAATAATACCGGGAATATGGAACCGCAGGTTTCAACCCAGCCCGGCTGTTTGGCCTTTTTCAGCAAGGCCTTGTTCTGCGCCGCGTCACCTTCCGCGGCCGTGCTTAACTGCGCCTGCCTGATGCGGCGCGCCGGTGCCAGTTTAAATCGATCCACGCACCAGATAATGCCGGTTATCAAGGTGGCTATTGCCAGGATCAGGGCAAACATATTTGCCATGCCAACTCCTTTGGGTTATTTACTGTCTTTGCCAACGTGCAGGATCGCCAGGAACGCTTCCTGCGGGAGCTCGACGTTCCCCACCTGCTTCATGCGCTTCTTGCCTTCTTTCTGTTTTTGCAGCAATTTCTTTTTACGGCTGACATCGCCGCCGTAACATTTCGCCAGGACATTCTTACGTAATTGCTTAATGGTGGAACGGGCAATAATGTGATTGCCGATGGCGGCCTGAATGGCGATATCGAACTGTTGGCGCGGGATCAGCTCCTGCATTTTTTCCACGATATCGCGGCCGCGGCGCTGGGAATTGTCGCGGTGGGTGATCAGGGCCAGGGCATCCACCCGTTCGCCGTTGATAAGGATATCCACCCGCACCATGTCCGAGGTCTGGAACCGCTTAAAACCGTAGTCCAGCGAGGCGTAGCCGCGCGAAGTGGATTTCAGCCGGTCGAAGAAGTCCAGCACCACCTCCGACATGGGAATGTCATAGGTCAACGCCACCTGGTTGCCGTGATAGACCATATTGGTCTGCATACCGCGTTTCTCGATGCACAAGGTGATCACATTGCCCAGGAACTCCTGCGGCAACAGCATGTGGCATTCGGCGATAGGCTCGCGCAGCTCGAGGATATTATTCAGCGGCGGCAGCTTGGACGGGCTGTCGACGTAAATGGTCTGGTTATCGGTGGTCACGACTTCGTAGATTACCGTGGGCGCGGTGGTGATAAGCTCCAGGTCGTATTCGCGTTCCAGCCGTTCCTGGATGATCTCCATATGCAGCAGGCCGAGGAAGCCGCAGCGAAAACCAAAACCCAGGGCGGTGGAGCTTTCCGGCTCGTAGAATAACGAGGCATCGTTGAGGCTGAGTTTGCCCAGCGCGTCGCGGAACGCCTCATAGTCGTCGGAGCTGATGGTGAACATGCCCGCATACACCTGCGGTTTGACCTTTTTAAAGCCCGGCAGCGCCTTATCGGCGGGCTGGCGGGCCAGGGTCAGGGTATCGCCCACCGGCGCGCCCAGGATATCCTTGATGGCGCACACCAGCCAGCCCACCTCGCCGCACCTGAGAATATCGCGATCGATGCGTTTGGGGGTGAATATGCCCACCCGGTCGGCGTTATAAGTCAGGCCGGTGCTCATCACCTTGATTTTGTCGCCCTTGCGCAGGGTGCCGTTTTTCACCCGCACCAGCGACACCACGCCCAGATAGTTATCAAACCAGGAATCGATAATCAGCGCCTGCAGGGGCGCTTCCGCGTCGCCCTGCGGAGGCGGGATATCGCGCACCAGCCGCTCCAGCAGTTCGGGGATGCCCACGCCGGTCTTGGCCGAACAGCGCACCGCGTCGGTGGCGTCGATGCCGACGATATCCTCGATTTCCTGTGCTACCCGGTCGGGATCGGCGGCGGGTAAATCGATTTTGTTCAGAACCGGCACCACCTCCAGATTCATTTCCATGGCGGTATAGCAGTTGGCCAGGGTCTGCGCTTCCACGCCCTGCCCCGCGTCCACCACCAGCAGCGCGCCTTCGCAGGCGGCCAGGGAACGGGAAACCTCATAGGAAAAATCCACATGGCCCGGCGTGTCGATAAAATTAAGATGATAAATCTGGCCGTCGTTGGCTTTGTAGTCGAGCGTTACGCTCTGGGCCTTGATGGTAATGCCGCGTTCACGCTCCAGGTCCATGGAATCCAGGACCTGGGCTTCCATTTCACGTTCCGCCAGGCCGCCGCAGGTCTGGATCAGCCGGTCGGATAGGGTCGACTTACCATGGTCGATATGGGCAATAATGGAGAAATTACGAATGTTCTTCATTTATAAGGAATTTTCTCGGGTATTTTTGATAAAAAATAGGACAATGGGCACGGACGTGGGCACAAGTACAAACCACCCGTGAAAATATGGAGGCATCTTACACTGAAAGGACAAATCATTAAAGGTGGGCGCTGTTAGCATCGATGACAGCCCCCTTCCCGCATCGCCGAGCCATGCCCGCGATCCCTCGCGCTACTCAAGATTGCCATCGGCGAAGATCATCAGGCGCAATGACGTCGGCTTTAATCATGGTATGGAGTGGCATAAGTCGTAATGGGGGCCGCAAGGCCAGACGGCCTTAGTCCCTGGATGGGGTTTCACGGCGGAGATAAAACGAGGACGGCGGCAGCGCGACTTGCAAAATCACCGGCTGGTATTCGCGGTCGTTGCCGATGCGCCGGGCAAAAAACCGCGCCAGCATAAACCCGCCGACACCGCCCATAAGCCCGCCGCAGGCCGCGGCGAGGTCGGTATTAAACCAGCCTTGCATAATGGCCGCGCAGCCGATCAGGCCCACCAGCGGCAGCATATAGACCAGCAGCGCAGAACGGATCAGGCTGGCCTCGGTGATGCCGACTTCCACCCGCTGCCCCGGTACCAGCGGATGCTTGCTTTCCACCTTTAGCTGATGCGCTGAGTCAGCCCCCATTTTATTGAGGATGCTGGTGCCGCAACTGCTGCTGGCGTGGCAGCTGCCGCAGCCGGAACGCTGTTCGCAGCGCAGTTGCGCCACACCCTGCTGCCAGGAGATAACCGTCGCCCATTCTTTGATCATGGTTGCGCCTTAAATAAAACGCCGTCGGCAATGCGTTTGGCGGTAGCCGGAGGCAATTCGCCGACAACGGTAATGTCTTTATTGTCGCGCACCTCGGTGTGTATGGTGCGCCGGCCGGTGCGGATAAACCGCTCCGCGTCGCCCTGCTGCGCCGGCGAGACATTTACCGAGAAACTGAACAATCCGTCGGTAAACAGCCTGGTCTCGATAGGCACGTTAATGCCGGGCAATGTACGGCGGCTGCGTGAGACTTCACTCACGCCCGCCGGCAGCCAGTTGGTCGTCCAGTCAAACTCCGCTTTCTCCGAGGCGGGCATAGCCAGCAGCGGCGGCAGGTTGACCGTTTCCAGACCCTGCATCAGGGACTGCACCTGCGGATCCACGATAAACGAGATCACGCGAAACTGTTCAAGCGCCTCGCCGTCGCGATCGAGCAGATCGGCGCGCAGCGGCAATTTGGTGGCGGCGTCAATCCACAGCACATAACCAAATCGCGTGCCGTCCCGCGCCACGACCCGTACCACGTCGCACAGACGATCGGTAACCCGGGTGCGGCCGACAGGAATAAAATCGTAGAATTGGGCCAGGCGTTCAAAATCAGCGTAAACGATAGAAGGGAGAGAATCAACGATATGATCGCCGGCCAGCGTAAAAGGCTCCAGACCAGGCTCGAAAAAGCTGATCTCGTTATCACGCTGTAAGATTTCGCGGCGGGGACCGTCCATTTGCAGCAGCTGGGCCAGGCGATGTTTTTGATACACCGCGTGACGAAAGCGTAAGGAGTCGACACCCTGCTTGCTGACGCTGACAAAAGCAAACTCATAATTCAATGACTGGCTGGCCTGGCTCATCTGCTGCAACAACGCCCCGGGCGCCATGGCCGGCGTATCGGCGGCGGTCGCGCTGGAGGAAAAGAGCAGGCTGCCTGTCATTAAACACACAGCACACCAAAATGGCTTCATTACTGCGGTTGCATTCCTAAAGACTGGGTACCAGGCACCTGTACCGCGGCCTGCTGGGTTTCATGCTGGTCGAATTGCAACTGCGTGGAGTGAACCCGACGCTGCAGTTCATAATCCTGCAATATGGCGTTGATACGCTTGCGCTGTTCCTGCACCTGCTGCTGGGAACCGTTATCAGCGGTGTTGGTCGCCGAAGGCACGCCCAGGCTGACCGGAGACGCCTGGCCCATCATCGGCAGCGTATTGAACACCGGCGCTTCCGGCTGGGTATCGTTGTTGACCGGCTGGTTATAGTGTTGCACGCCCACAATCACCGCCAGCGACACGCACGCGGCCAGGCCGATTTGCGTAATCTGCGCGGCCCAGGGACGGGCTTTATGCCAGAACGGCAGCTTGTGCCAGGTCTCGGGCTGCGGCTGCGATTCCTTGACCGCATCGGGCACCAGGCGGACCGGCTCACGGGCGATAGCCTGCGCGACGCGGTCGGCGATATCGAGATGCAGCGTCGCGCCGATGTCCCCGCGCAGGGTATCGCGAATCAGATGATACCGTTGCCAGCTTTGTTGTAACTTATCATCCCTGGATAATTCGTTGAGCAGTTCGTTATCGAACGACTCCCCATCCATAAGAGCGGAAAGCTTTTCGTTATGCATGCGTGGGTACCTTCTCCTGCCGCCATCGTTATCGCTGAATCAGCGGTTGAATTTTGTTGTCAATAGCTTCGCGCGCACGGAAGATTCGCGATCTTACCGTTCCCACCGGGCAATCCATGATGGACGCTATCTCTTCATAGCTCAGGCCATCCAGTTCCCGAAGCGTGATTGCCATACGCAAATCTTCGGGAAGCCCTTCGATAGTGCGAAACACTATCTGTCGCAACTCTTCAGACAACATTAAATTCTCAGGGTTCGATATTTCTTTCAACGCGCCGGCACTTTCATAATTTTCGGCGTCGTTGGCGTCCACATCGCTTGACGGTGGGCGCCGGCCCTGAGCAACCAGATAATTTTTAGCCGTGTTAACAGCGATACGATACAACCATGTATAAAAAGCGCTATCCCCCCGAAATGACTCGAGGGCGCGATAAGCTTTGATAAACGATTCCTGGGCCACATCCGGCACATCCCCCTGGGGAACATATCGGGATACCAGGCTCGCCACTTTGTGCTGGTAACGAACGACCAGTAAATTGAACGCTTTTTGGTCGCCTTTTTGTACCCGTTCAACCAGCACCTGATCCGTTAACTGCTCGCTCATCCGAGGTAAATTCTCCTCAAATTTATCTCCACGCGAAAAATAGTACCGCCAGCCTCTAAACCCATAACACGAGCAAGCTCCCGTTTGGAGTTTACGCTATACATAAAGTTCCGTCCCGCCTGTCTTTTTTGTTAAATGTAATCGGGGACGGATCTCGGCGCGCCAGCACGTTGGCCGGGAAGCAGTCAGACTATCATGAAATAAAGTTTTATAGTGTCAGAATCCTGAAATCACTCTGCCGAAGCGGCACGTTTACGCCCGGCACCCTATTGAAAGCGCAGGGTACCGTGAAATCCTCCGGATGTCAGTAAACATGCGTAAATACCCCCACGGGTAAAATATCAGCAATTAGCGGTTCAGCCCTAAATCATACAGTGCTAACATCGGAAAACTATTATTTCTGGCAGGGTAACCACCCCATTATGCAACCTTTAACTGAACATGTAACCGACGTGCTGGTCATTGGCAGCGGCGCCGCCGGTCTTTCACTGGCGCTGCGTCTCGCGGGACATTGTAAGGTCATGGTTTTAAGCAAGGGCCCGCTTAACGAAGGATCAACCTATTATGCCCAGGGCGGGATCGCGGCGGTGTTCGATGAAACCGATACTATCGCCTCCCACGTCGAGGATACGCTGATCGCCGGCGCCGGCCTGTGCGATCGCGAGGCGGTGGAATTCATCGCCGGCAACGCCCGTCATTGCGTACAGTGGCTGATAGACCAGGGCGTGTTGTTCGATACGGAATCCGGCACTGGCACCGGCGGCGTGGAAACGGAACACCATGCCGGCACGTCTCCCGATGAGCGCTATCACCTGACCCGCGAGGGCGGCCATAGCCACCGGCGCATCCTGCACGCCGCGGACGCCACCGGCAAAGAGGTGGAAACCACCCTGGTTTCCCAGGCGGCCAATCATCCCAATATCCATATTATGGAACGCTGCAACGCGGTGGATGTGATCAGTTCCAATAAAATCGGCCTGCCCGGCACCCGGCGCGTGGTCGGCGCCTATATCTGGAACCGCGAAAAGGAACGCGTGGAAACCTGCCGGGCCAAAGCCGTGGTGCTGGCTACTGGCGGCACCTCGAAGGTTTATCAGTACACCACCAATCCCGATATTTCGTCTGGCGACGGCATCGCCATGGCCTGGCGCGCCGGTTGCCGGGTGGCCAATCTGGAATTCAACCAATTCCACCCCACCTGCCTGTTCCATCCCCAGGCGCGTAATTTCCTGCTTACCGAGGCGCTGCGCGGCGAGGGCGCCTACCTGAAACGTCCGGACGGCTCGCGCTTTATGCCCGATTTCGACGAGCGCGCCGAGCTGGCGCCGCGCGATATCGTGGCCCGCGCCATCGACCATGAAATGAAGCGCCTGGGCGCCGACTGCATGTACCTGGATATCAGCCATAAGCCCGCGGACTTTATCCGCCAGCATTTCCCGATGATTTACCAAAAATTGCTGACGCTGGATATCGATCTGACCAAAGAGCCGATTCCCATCGTGCCGGCGGCACACTATACCTGCGGCGGCGTAATGGTGGATCAGCACGGGCGCACCGATCTCGACGGGCTCTACGCCATCGGCGAAGTGAGTTATACCGGCCTGCACGGCGCCAATCGCCTGGCGTCCAATTCCTTGCTGGAATGCCTGGTCTACGGCTGGTCGGCCTCGGAGGATATCCGCACGCGCCTGCCAGCCATCAAGCTGGCCAAACAGCTGCCGGCCTGGGATGAGAGCCGGGTGGACAACTCCGACGAGGAGGTGGTGCTACAGCATAACTGGCACGAGCTGCGGCTATTTATGTGGGATTACGTGGGCATCGTGCGCACCACCAAACGCCTGGAGCGCGCCCTGCATCGCATCAACCTGCTGCAGCGGGAAATCGACGAGTACTATTCCAACTTCCGTATCTCCAATAACCTGCTGGAAGTGCGCAACCTGACCCAGGTGGCCGAGCTTATCGTCAAGAGCGCCATGCTGCGTAAAGAAAGCCGGGGCCTGCATTACACCCTGGATTATCCGGAAATGGCCGCCAACCCGCAGCCGACCATCCTGCATCCCTGATCCATGGCAAACCGGCGGCCCGCCCGCCGGTCCTACCCTGCCGGCCGGGATAAATAAAACCCGTCGGTCAGTGCGCGATAGGCGGCGGAATAAGCGCCGTCGCCAGCGCGCAGCGCCAATGTCGTATACGTCAGTTCTCCCGCCTGCGGCGAAAAGCCCAGCAGCACCCGATGACAGGGTTTTCCCGCGCGATCGGCCACGTCGGTGCGATAACGCAAATGCCAGCCCCCGCGCTGCGCCATGGCGATGACCTCTTCGCCGGTAGCGGTCGGCAATACCAGCGTCAACAGGCCGTCGCGGGCCACCAGCCGCCGCGCGGCATCCAGCAGGCGCCGGTGGGTCAGGGTCGCCGTGTAACGCGCCTTATCGCGCTCAGCGCTTCTGGTGGCCAAACCGACCGGAAAATAAGGCGGATTGCTGACGATCAGCCCATATCCCGCCCCGGGATCCTCTTTCCCGCCGCGTTGCGCGGAAAACCCCGGCGTCGCCTGCGGCGCAAAGTCCAGTATATCGCCGTTAAAAATGCGCAAGCGGGACGACCACGGGCTGGCGGCGAAATTTTCCCCCGCCTGTCCGGCGGCGGCGGGGTCCAGCTCGACGGCGTCAATGCGCACGCCAGGGTCCGCGCGCTGCGCCACCATCAGAGCGATCAGGCCGCAGCCGGCGCCGATATCCAGCACCCGCCGCGCCGTGCCCAGGGGCGTCCAGGCCCCCAGCAGCACGCCGTCGGTCCCCACTTTCATTGCGCAACGGTCGTGGGCGACAAAAAATTGCCTGAAGGTAAAACCGTCCCGGCGCAGCGGCATAGTCTGTTTTAACGATTCGATCATTATTAGGCTCTTTGGGACATATCGGGGTACTTTATGGCAAACCGGCCGCGGATGAAATCATCCGTTTGCGCGGAAACAGATGAAGATTATCCGCGATCCGTCTATAATCTGCGCCCCAACCAGAGGTAGACCATGACTGTAACCCAATTTTCCGAACTCGACCTGCATGAAAGCCTGATCGCCGCACTGCGCGATAAAGGTTACGAGCGCCCCACCGCCATTCAGTCCGAAGCGATCCCGCCGGCGATGGACGGGCGCGACGTATTGGGTTCGGCGCCTACCGGTACCGGCAAGACCGCCGCCTATCTGTTACCGGTATTGCAGCACCTGCTTGATTTCCCCCGCCGGAAATCCGGCCCGCCGCGGGTACTGATTATCACCCCTACCCGCGAGCTGGCCATGCAGGTGGCGGAACAGGCCAAGGAACTCGCCGCGCATACGCACCTGGACATCGCCACCATCACCGGCGGCGTGGCGTTTATGAATCATGCCATCGTGTTCAGCGACAACCAGGATATCGTGGTGGCCACCACCGGCCGGCTGCTGCAATATATCAAGGAAGAAAATTTTGACTGCCGCGCGGTGGAAACGCTGATCCTGGATGAAGCGGATCGCATGCTGGAAATGGGTTTTGCGCAGGATGTGGAGCTGATCGCCGCCGAAACCCGCTGGCGCAAGCAGACCCTGTTGTTTTCCGCCACCCTGGAGGGCAACGCGGTCAAGGATTTCGCCGAGCGGCTGCTAAACGATCCGGTGGAAATCGACGCATCGCCCTCACGGCGCGAGCGTAAAAAGATCACCCAATGGTATTATCGCGCCGACGATATCAAACATAAAACCGCCCTGCTGGCCCATCTGCTCAAACTGCCGGACGTGACCAAGGCTATCGTTTTCGTACGCAAACGCGAGCGGGTGCATGAACTGGTCGGCTGGCTGCACGCGGCCGGCATCGCCACATGCTATCTGGAAGGCGAAATGGTGCAGGCCAAACGCAATGAAGCCATCAACCGCATGACCGACGGGCGGATGAACGTGCTGGTGGCGACGGACGTGGCGGCGCGCGGCCTGGATATCGACGATATCAGCCATGTCATCAACTTCGATTTGCCGACCACCGCCGACGTCTACCTGCACCGTATCGGCCGTACCGCCCGCGCCGGACGCAAAGGCTCGGCCATTTCTCTGGTGGAGGCGCACGATCATCTGCTGTTGGGTAAAATCAGCCGCTACCTGAACGAGCCGCTGAAAGCGCGGGTGGTGGATGAACTGCGTCCCGTCACCCGTGCGCCGGCCGAAAAAACCACCGGTAAACCTTCGAAAAAAGTGCTGGCCAAACGCAAAGAGAAAAAAGAGCTGAGCCAGATGAAGGACAAGGTTAAAGTCAAGGTGCGTTTACGCGATAAGCGCAATATCGGCAAACGCCGGGCGCCAAAATCGGCCGCGGAGGATGCGGCGGCGGCCGTTACGCCAAAACCGCATGATGAATAAACCATCACGCGCCCTGAAAAGCCGCCCGCACGGGCGGCTTTTTTGTCGCCTTAGGGGTAAGTTTCAACGCCTTAAGCCATTTTTCGCCTAAATCAGCTAATTTCCGGCTGAAAGCTGCGCGCGCCACAAACAAGCGCGGCGTAAATGAATGAAAAAAACAATTTATTTCATTAGGTTAAAGATAGTTTTGCCATAAAATGGCATTGGTCAAAATAGGCGCAGGGGGTGAATATTCATATTTTGATCCAGACGGGAATTCAGCATTTCTAAACGCAACATATTGATTTTAATACAGGGTTTTTGCCGTGCGGAAATAGCGGAAATCAAAAAGGGAGCCTAGGCTCCCTTTTATACACCGCGACGCCGTTAAAGGGCGGCGGTAAAGGTACGGGTAATGACATCGCGCTGCTGTTCAGGCGTCAGCGAGTTAAAACGCACGGCATAGCCCGAGACACGGATGGTCAGCTGCGGATATTTGTCCGGGTTGGCTACGGCGTCTTCCAGGGTTTCACGGGTCAGCACGTTGACATTCAGATGCTGGCCGCCTTCCACGCGTACGGTTTCCTTGGCTTCTAGCGGAATTTGACGGTATTCGATATTGCCCAGTTCGCTTAAGGCAACGACCTGATCGTCGGCGTAGCCGGCAACGGCACACAGGCAACGGGCCTGTTCAATGCTGTTATCCAGCAGCCAGAAAGAGTTAACCAATGCTTTGTTGTCGGCCTTGGTGATTTGAGTTCCGATAATCATAGAATGTCTCCATGGTGTGGCTACAAAATCTGCCCGTCGTCGTCCGGTAGGCTACCGGCTGCTTGGGTATTTGGTAAAACCAATTTGTCTAACTGACTGTATACCAGCCAATCGGCATCGTTTCCTTGATTTAAATCAATTTATCCGTAGTAAAGAAACGCATCAAAAAGTCATGTTTTTGTTTTATATCAATTTTTGAGTTATTTATCACTTTCATTAATTTAACTTTTTTTTAAGCTTTATTTATTTTGTTGGCGTGCCTCTGGCGGCGGAAAAGATTCCGCCTGCGGACATAAGCCGGTAAGCTAACGCCAGTCGCCAATCCACATGGAGCGTACCATGACACAAAGTCCAACCTGGCGGGATGCGCTCGCCGAAGAGAAGACCAAGCCCTATTTCCAGCAAACGCTGAACTTCGTCGCCAGCGAGCGGGCGGCGGGCAAGATTATCTATCCCCCGCAAAAAGACGTATTCAACGCGTTCCGCTTCACCGAACTTGCCGCGGTAAAGGTGGTGATACTGGGGCAAGATCCCTACCACGGCCCCAACCAGGCGCACGGCCTGTCCTTTTCCGTCCGGCCGGGCGTGCCCGCCCCGCCCTCGCTGGTCAATATCTACAAAGAGCTGGCCAATGATATTCCGGGTTTTACCAAACCGGAGCACGGCTGCCTGCAAAGCTGGGCCGGGCAAGGCGTGATGCTGCTCAATACCGTGCTTACCGTCGAGGCGGGCAAGGCCCATTCCCACGCCAGCCTGGGCTGGGAAACCTTTACCGATAAAGTGATTGCCGTGCTGAACGAGCAGCGCGAGGGGATCGTCTTTATGCTGTGGGGATCGCACGCGCAAAAAAAAGGCACGATTATCGACCCGCAACGCCATCATATTCTGAAAGCGCCGCATCCGTCGCCGCTGTCGGCACACCGGGGTTTCTTAGGCTGCGGGCATTTCTCCAGGGCCAACGCCCTGTTGGCACAGCAGGGAAAACCGGAGATTGACTGGCAACCGCGGTTGCCGTCGGAATAACTGGGGGAACAGGGAATGGGCCGGTTATCGGGCTCGACGACCGGCTCGCGGGCGCGGAAATCCTACGCCTTGGCTTTCGATACCGCCACCATGGCGGGACGCAGCAGGCGGCCGTTCAGGGTGTAGCCTTTTTGCATAATCATCATGACATGGTTTGGCTCGTGCTCATCGGATTCCAGCATGGTCATGGCCTGGTGCACCGCGGGATCGAACGGCACATGGGTCTGGTCGACCACGGCGATGCCGTACTTGCGCACCACGTCCAGCAGCGACTTCAGGGTCAGTTCGATGCCTTCGATAAGCGGGGTCAGCTCGCTATTGTTTTTATCGGCCATATCCAGGCCGCGTTCCAGATTGTCAATCACCGGCAGCAGTTCGCCGGCAAATTTTTCCAGGGCGAATTTATGGGCTTTTTCCACATCCAGCTCGGTGCGGCGACGAAGATTTTCCATTTCCGCCTTGGCGCGCAGCAGGCTGTCGCGCTCGCGCTGCTGCAATTCTTCCAGCTTGGCTTCCAGACTGGCGATACGCTCATCGCGCGGATCCACGACGTTCTCCGTCTCGGACGCCGCGTCCATCCGCTGCCCGGCATCCATCTCATCCGTGGTAATGTCTTGTGAGACTTGCTCGTCAGGTATCTTCTGTTCTTTACTACTCATCATGAGTTCTCCGCGTTTTAGCCTTTTAGTCTTGCTACTCCGCTTATTATGGGGATGAATAGCAGGTATTCAAGGGATGTCGCATAATGTAGTCAGCAAAACACGGCGAGGAAAAGCAAATACATGAACACCCCTTTCAAAAGCATCGGCATTGTCGGCCATCCGCGTCATCCCAACGCCCTGGCCACGCACGAGATGTTGTACCACTGGCTGATCGGGCAGGGACATGAGGTGATCATGGAGCAGCATATCGCCCGCGACCTTGATCTTACCGGCGCTATTACCGGCAGCCTGGCGGATATCGGCCAGCGGGCCGATCTGGCGGTGGTGGTGGGCGGCGACGGCAATATGCTGGGCTCGGCGCGCATCCTGGCGCGGTACGATATTAAAGTCATCGGCATCAACCGCGGCAATCTGGGCTTTCTTACCGATCTCGATCCCGATTCCGCGCTGCAGCAGCTTACGGACGTGCTGGCGGGCAATTACCGCTGCGAACAGCGTTTTTTACTGGAGGCCCAGGTCTGCCGGGGCAATGAGTGCGGACGGCTCAGCACCGCCATCAACGAAGTGGTGCTCCATCCTGGAAAGGTGGCGCATATGATTGAATTTGAAGTGTATATCGACGATAGCTTCGCCTTTTCGCAGCGTTCCGACGGCCTGATCATCGCCACGCCGACCGGTTCCACCGCCTATTCCCTCTCCGCCGGCGGCCCGATCCTGACCCCGCCCCTGGACGCCATCGTCCTGGTGCCGATGTTTCCGCATACCCTGTCCTCCCGGCCGCTGGTTATCAACGGCAGCAGCACCATCCGGCTGAAATTTTCCCAGGCCAGCAGCGAACTGGAGATCAGCTGCGACAGCCAGATCGCGCTGCCGATACAGGAGGGCGAGGAAATTTTTATCCGGCGCAGCGAATATCACCTGGATCTGGTCCATCCCCATGATTACAACTATTTCAATACGCTCAGCACCAAGCTCGGCTGGTCGAAAAAATTATTCTGAAAATCAGCATTCGTTTCTTTACTGTATATAAAACCAGTTTATACTGTGTTTAACCACAGCTGTGTTTTTATATACAGGAAACGTATCATGCTGGCTCAACTGACCATTGCTAACTTTGCGATCGTGCGCGAGTTGACGATTGATTTTCAATCGGGAATGAGCGTTATCACCGGCGAAACCGGGGCGGGCAAATCCATTGCCATCGATGCCCTCGGTTTGTGCCTCGGCAGCCGTTCCGACGCAGGCATGGTGCGCCCCGGCGCCCCCAGGGCGGATATCTGCGCGCGTTTCGCCCTCGGCGACGCCCCGCTGGCAGCGCGGTGGCTGGCGGACAATGAGCTGGATAACGGCAATGAATGCCTGCTGCGGCGCGTGGTCGGCCATGACGGGCGCTCGCGGGGGTTTATCAACGGCATGCCGGCGCCCTTATCGCAGTTGCGCGAGCTGGGCCATCACCTGATCCAGATCCACGGCCAGCATGCCCACCAGTTGCTGCTGCGTCCCGACTATCAAAAACAGCTGCTCGACGCCTATGCAGATGAACAAGCGCTGCGGCAATCCATGGCCGGCGCTTATCGGCAATGGCACCAGAGCTGCCTGGATCTGGCCGCGTTCCGCCAGCACGCCTCGGAGCGCGAGGCCAGGCGCGAATTATTGCAGTACCAGTTAAAGGAGCTGAACGATTTTATCCCGGCGGACGGCGAATTCGAGCAAATCGATCAGGAATACAAGCGGCTGGCCAACAGCGGCCAGTTGATCACCACCACCCGCCAGGCGCTTGAGATACTCAGCGAGGGCGAGAACCAGACCCTGCTTGGCCAGCTGTACGCCGTCCAGCAGCGGGTAGGCGAACTGGTGGGCATGGACGGCGCGCTTTCCCCGGTAATGGATCTGCTGGAAGAAGCCTCAATCCAGCTGACCGAGGCCGCGGAGGAGCTGCGCCATTACGGCGATCGGCTCAACCTGGACCCGGCGCGACTGTATGAGCTCGAACAGCGGCTGTCCCGCCAGATCTCCCTGGCGCGCAAGCATCATGTGAAACCGGAAGACCTGCCGCTGTTTTATCAGCAGTTGCTGCAAGAACAACAGTTGCTGGAGCAGCACGACACCGACGCCCAGGCGCTGGTCGAGACCGTGGCGCAGCACCACCTCCAGGCGGTGCAAACCGCGCGGCGGCTGCATGAAAAACGCGTGCATCATGCCACTGAACTTTCCGCCCTGATTACCCGCAGTATCCGCGAGCTGTCCCTGCCGCACGGCAGGTTGGAAATCACAACGCATTTCGATGCCGAACAGCTGAGCGCCGAAGGGGCGGATCGTATCGAATTCCTGGTCACCACCAACCCCGGCCAGCCCTTGCAGCCGTTGGCGAAAGTGGCCTCCGGCGGCGAATTATCGCGCATCGGCCTGGCGATACAGGTGATTACCGCCCGCAAGATGGATACCCCGGCGCTGATTTTTGATGAAGTGGATGTGGGCATTAGTGGCCCCACCGCCGCAATTGTGGGTAAAATGCTGCGTCGGCTGGGCGAATCCACCCAGGTGATGTGCGTAACCCACTTGCCCCAGGTTGCGGGCTCCGGTCACCATCACTTTTTTGTCAGCAAAAATAGCGACGGTAACGAGACCGAAACCCAAATGATCGCCCTGGACAAAAAAGCCCGCCTGCAAGAGCTGGCGCGCCTGTTGGGCGGGAGCGAGGTCACCAAAAATACGCTGGCAAACGCTAAAGAACTGCTCGCAGCTTAGAAAAGGCTAACTTTTTTACGTTCCCGTGGTCATAGATGGGCCTTGTAGAGGTTCCCAATGTCGGCAAGGTCTATTATCATCGGCATCCTATGCCTAAAAGGAATGTGATTATTATGAGCTGTAAGACGTTGACCGCTGCTGCCGTCGTTCTCCTGATGTTAACCGCCGGTTGCTCCACGCTTCAAAGATTGGTCTATCGCCCGGACATTAACCAGGGAAACTATCTGACAGCAACTGACGTAGCTAAAATTCATACCGGCATGACCAAGCAGCAGGTGGCGTATATCCTGGGCACGCCAATGATGCAGGATCCGTTCGGCAGCAGTACCTGGTTTTATGTGTTCCGCCGCCAGCCCGGTCATCAGCCTGTCACGCAACAAACGCTTACCCTGACCTTTAACAACACCGGCACCCTGACCAATATCGATAACCGGCCGTCATTGGATACCCCGCGCGGGTAAATCAGCGGTAAAAAGCCGAACTGAAGCGAAGCGGCAACGCCTGGCGAAGTAATCCCAGCGCAGGCGGCACAGCGGTAAAACGGGGCAATGCGAAGTTAACACGCTTGAGAGGGCAACGGGCCGGGCGCCTGGGGTATATTACCTACACTGCCGGCCCCCGTCGTCCCGCGCACCCTCTACTTTTTTGTGCGTTCCGCGCGCTGGCGGCGCAGCTCCTTGGGATCAATCAGCAGCGGGCGGTAAATTTCCACGCGATCGCCGTCATTGAGCCGATCGCTTAATTTGGCCGGGCGACTAAAGATACCGACCTTATTCTTGTCCAGATCGATATCGTGCCGTATTGCCAGAAGGCCCGAGGCCTGTATCGCCTGCTCAAGCGTACTGCCCGCAGCCAGCACCAACTGCCGCAGGTATTGCCGCTCAGGCAGCGCATACACCACTTCCACGCGGATATCCGCAGCTTCAGGCGGCACGGTAAACCTCTTTTGCCCGCTGGGTGAATGCCTGGACCATGTTATTCGCCATCTCTTTAAAAATTGGCCCGAACGCCAGCTCGATTAGCCGGTTCTTAAACTCAAAGCTCATTTCGAATTCGACCTTGCACGCCTCGGGACTCAGCGTGGTAAAACGCCAGTCGCCGGCAAACGAGCGGAACGGCCCTTCCACCAGGCGCATTACGATGCTTTCGTTGTCGGTGATGACATTACGGGTCCTGAATGTTTTGCTGATGCCCGCTTTGGAAACATCCATCTCGGCGGTCAGTTCGTTTCCTTCCTTGGCCAGCACGCGGCTGCCGGTGCATCCGGGAATAAACTCCGGATAAGCGCGAATATCATTGACCAAGGCAAACATTTGCTCCGCGCTGTAGGGCACTAACGCGGAACGACTGATATGAGGCATAAGGGTTCCTGTCTTGACGATCATTGCTTAATATTATCATTTATCTGTCTTGAGACAAAAAGTGTTGGCGCCCGTTTGTCTTAAAAAGCATCAATACCGCAAGGTAACGTAAGGAAAGCATTTTATTCCCGCCCATAAAACTGTATAATATTTAGTATCATGACAAAGAAAAAAGCTTACAAACCCGGTTCAGCCACCATTGCGCAAAACAAGCGCGCCCGACATGAATATTTCATCGAGGAAGAGTTCGAAGCCGGACTCGCGTTGCAGGGATGGGAAGTCAAATCGCTCCGTGCCGGCAAGGCCAACATCAGCGATAGCTATGTGCTGCTTAAAGATGGCGAAGCCTTCTTATTTGGCGCCACCTTCCAGCCGCTTATGGCCGCCTCGTCGCATGTGGTATGCGACCCTATGCGCACGCGTAAACTTCTGCTCAACAAGCGTGAGTTAAGCTCGCTGTTCGGCCGGGTGAATCGCGAGGGCTACACCGTGGTCGCCCTGTCGCTGTACTGGAAAAACGCCTGGACCAAGGTCAAGATTGGCGTCGCCAAGGGTAAAAAAGATTTCGATAAGCGTGAGGATGTCAAATCCCGCGAATGGCAAGTCGATAAAGCACGCATTATGAAGAACGCCAACCGTTAAGATTTGCCGCGCTATTGAATTTTTGCTATAATGAAATTAACAACTTGGGGCTGATTCTGGATTCGACGGGATTTGTGAAACCCAAGGTGCATGCCGAGGTGAGGTAGGCCTCGTTAAACAGCCTCAAAAAAAATAATTGCAAACGACTCGCAATACGAACCCGCTGCTTTAGCAGCTTAATCAGTCTAAACCACTGATGGTTCCCTCTCTCCCTAGCCTCCGCTCTTAGGACGGGGATCAAGAGAGGTCAAACCCAAAAGAGCTCGCGTAGAGATCCTGCCTGGGGTCAAAGCGTCAAATCTAATCAGGCTAGTTTGTTAGTAGCGTGTCCATCCGCAGCTAACTGGCGAATGTAATGATTGGACTAAGCATGTAGTACCGAGGATGTAATAATTCCGGACGGGGGTTCAAATCCCCCCAGCTCCACCAAATTCTGTTCTATAGAACGTCAAGTAAGTCCAATAAGCCCGCATGGCGCAAGCCCTGCGGGCTTTTTTATGTTTGTGGGATACTATGGCGATCTTGTGGCTTCCACAACTTTTAGGTACCTTCTTAGGTACCCGAAAGGCAGGTACCCATCCGATGGGTACCTAAATGATGGAGGTACCTATGGCACG
The DNA here is from genome assembly GCF_047324145.1 of Sodalis sp. RH24. Classification (NCBI taxonomy): domain Bacteria; kingdom Pseudomonadati; phylum Pseudomonadota; class Gammaproteobacteria; order Enterobacterales; family Bruguierivoracaceae; genus Sodalis; species Sodalis sp. RH24. The sequence continues at coordinate 4,966,607 of NZ_CP178729.1, read as the reverse complement.
GTTAACAAAACCCCTCACCGATACGGAGATCAAAGCCGCCAAACCACAGGATGCGGATCACACACTGCACGACGGTGAAGGTCTGCAATTGCTAATCAAAAGCACCGGCAGGAAAGTCTGGCAGATGCGCTACTACCGGCCTTTAACCAAAAAACGCGCAAAACTGACTTTTGGGCCTTATCCCGAAGTCACTCTGGCCGATGCCCGGCAACGCCGTACAGCGGCCCGCGCCCTGCTGGTAAAAGATATTGACCCTTATGAACACCAGCTTTCATTGCGCAAGCAAGCGCTGGAAACCCAATCCAACACCTTTAAGGTCGTTGCCGAGCGCTGGCTACAGTTAAAAAAGAGCAGCGTCACCGCCGACTATGCCTCCGATATCCGGCGCTCCCTCGAAAAGGATATCTTTCCCGCCATCGGCGATATCAGCATTACCGACATTAAAGCGCGCACGCTGGTGCAGGCAATCCAGCCGGTGCAGGCCAGAGGCGCGCTGGAAACGGTAAGGCGGTTATGCCAGCGGATTAACGAGGTGATGATCTATGCCATGAACGTTGGTCTGATCGATGCGGCTCCCAGTGTCAATATCAGCAAAGCATTCGAGAAACCGCAGAAAAAACACATGCCCAGTATCCGCCCGGATCAACTACCGCAACTGATGCAAACGATGCGGCTGGCTAACATCGAACTCCCTACCCGTTGTTTATTTATGTGGCAGCTACTGACGATTAGCCGCCCTGCCGAAGCCTCGGATACCCGTTGGACAGAACTCGATTTATCAGCGAAAGAATGGCATATACCGGCAGAACGCATGAAAATGAACCGGGAGCATATAGTGCCGCTTTCTGCGCAAGCATTATCTATTCTGGAGATTATGAAGCCACTGAGCGGCCAGCGTGAATACGTTTTCCCCAGCCGCATAAAACCGAGGCAACCGATGAACAGCCAAACGGTGAATGCAGCGCTGAAACGCGCTGGTTTTGGTGGGGTCCTGGTATCCCATGGGCTGCGTTCAATCGCCAGCACCACGCTTAACGAACAAGGCTTCCCACCAGACGTTATCGAAGCCGCGCTGGCACATGTGGATAAAAATGAAGTACGCCGCGCCTACAATCGTAGTGATTACCTTAAACAACGACGCCCGATGATGCAGTGGTGGGCCGAATTTGTGTCGACCGCGGATAGCGGAAGCGTGATGAGCGAAGGAATAAAAGGGTTAAGAGTTTTATAACCGATCGGTCTAACGTTGATCACTACTATTCAATTATATGTTGCTCATTATTATACGTCTAATCGGGAGTAAGATAAGGATTCCCGCGGTGTTATACCCCCTGGTTACAGTCGTTGCGGCTTGCATAAACATAACGTTTTTGTTATGTTTTGAGCCATGGAATACACTATTGATTACTACAGTGAAGACGTTCGATACGATATCGATCATTGGCCGTTGTCTTTGCGAGCCAGGTATACCAGGCTTACCGAACGTATGACAGTATACGGTGGCAACCTCGGTGAGCCACACACCAGCGCCTTCGGAAATGGACTTTTCGAACTTCGAGTAAAAGGTAACGAAGGGATTGGACGTGTGTTCTTTTGCGCGGTAGTGGGAAAACGAATTGTGATGCTGCATAGCTTTATCAAGAAAACCCAAAAAACGCCGCGCAAAGAACTCAGCATCGCTGAAGCCAGATTGAGAGAGGTAAAAAATGAACGCTAAACGCATACCGCCAACCAAAACCCATGCCGAAATGGTCTCTGATTGGATGGAGCAACCGGAATTCAAGGCTGAATATGAAAAGCTGGACGGGGAATTCGCCCTGCTTGATGAGCTGTTGGCCGCACGCAAAAAAGCCGGCCTCACCCAAGCGCAAGTCGCTGAGCGCATGGGGACCAAAGCAACGGCGATTACACGGTTGGAAAGCGGTTTAGCCTCCGGTACACAAGGACCGTCTTATAACACGCTGAAAAAATATGCCGCTGCGGTAGGGAAAAAACTGCAAATACGGTTTGTATAATTACTCTTAGGGATTAGTCGTTGCTCAATCTGACTGTCGGCTAAGAGCTGACGCTCATGACGTCCTCTATCAACAGCAAGTTACACGTAGTACAGCGGTTAGCCAGAGCTACTTTACGCGCCTAACCGTTGATAAATGAGTGCAGGGCCTGATAAAAAGTCGACACTTTCCCTTCAAAACCATGTTCCAGAATAATAAAGATGTCCTCTCGGGTCAGATTATGTTCTTTACGATTTTCCTGCAGTTTTTTCCAGTAGGCTTTAGATTTGGCATTTTCTGGCGCTACATCCGGGAGATTATGAACCGCATTTTCTTCTTTGTACTTTCTGAATATTTCATCTTCAATATCATCGTAAGGGCTGATAATGACGTCTGCGCGGTGACCATATTGGGCTTTCGCATCACCGTCCAGAACGGCTATCGCGTCTTTGGATGAACAGATGAAACCGGTCGCTGCATTACGCTTCATCAAATCAACCACATTGCTGCAGCCACCAATATAAACGACCTTGACCCGGTTCTTTGTATCCATACAGGAGAGCTTAAGGTTGATATAGTGCTCAAGCGTCAGGTCTTCGGTGAAGATGAACTTGTCATACCCTTGGAACCCAAACATTTCCAGCTGAATAAAGCTGTAAGAGACCTGATTATGGCTGACCGTACCGTTTTCACTTTTCAGATAGATGATTGGCGTACCGTATTCATAAATGGTTTTCATGATGGCGAGAGAGTGCGTAGTGAAGAGTACTTTTATATCCCTTTTAATGCAAATATCCCTGATCGCACTCATCAGTGAAACCTGCGCTGAGGAATCAAGAGATACGTCTATTTCATCTATGATGATTAGCCGACTTGAGGAGGTTATCATCTTGAAAATACTGATAACAAAAAACTCTCCGGAGCTGAAATAGTCTTCGCGTATATATCGGTTATTATCAAGCGGCAGAAAATAGTAGTTAATGCCTTTTATTTTCACGAGTTTGAGATTATGAAACTTGTTTTCATGCTTGTAAACGGAATTGAGGAAAGCTATAAGATCGTGTGCGTCTTCATAGTCTTTTTTTAAGTACTTTTCCCTCAGCGTCATATCGATGTTGCCCAGGGAGGGAAAGTCTGAGAAGCGTTTACCGTAAGGTATAGGCAGTTCGACGTTCAGAAACGCCTCATCCCGGAGAATATTCTTCGTATCAAGATCGCCATCATTGTACCTGAAAGTATAGACGTCTTCGTTAATCTTAACGTCGATCTGCGTCTTTTCATTGATGCTAAACACTGACGACGTTTTACTGACGATGGCGGTGTCCTTGAGCAGGGCGAGCGCTTTAACGATGGACGTTTTACCCACGCCATTCTTGCTTGTCATACAGATAAGTGGGTCGCTTGAAAAATCAAAGGACACGCTGATTTCGGCCAGATGCTGCAACGCTCTGATATCTACACTAACGATCATTTCAGTAGCTCCTTGCCTCTGAGCAGCTTGCTAATGATAGCGTTCCCGTATTTTTTGCGTAGATGAAAAAGGTAGTCCCTGTCGATGTTGTTAATCTGACTCAGCACGCCGGCGATCGACAATATCGACGCCATCTCATCCATCCCGGTATAATCCATCAGTTTTTTTCTGTCAGTTTTGAGCAGATGCAATTTCACTTCAATATCCGTCTTGGTTGCTTTGCTGACCGTCATTTTTCCGTCGTTAAGTATACTTATTCCCAGAATCTTTCTTTCAAACTTTTTCGTAATGAGTTTTGTTTTTTTATGATTGATAGATAGTTTCAGAAATGCGTCGGATGACAGTATGGCCGAGAGGTCGCCTGTGACCATGTCTTTATCCATTTCATCATGCGATGAAATAATAAGATCATCCGAGTAACGACTGTAGATATATCGGTTTGCATGGCAGTATGCCTCAATAACATTGTCATAATCATAAAAACAGAAGTTACTTATTGAGGGCGAGCATGAAAATCCAACGGGCAGATGGTTATCGATAGTGCACAGGTAAACGATCCTCTCTATATTCTTCCTGACCTCTTCAGAGTCCACCGTTTGTATATTTACACAGTATTTTGAAAGCGTGTGTGACACAGCTTCAGCACTTATTGAGTGGAAAAACTTCGATATGTCAGTCTTAAAGATAAATTCACTGTTGCAGTGCGGCCGGACGGCGTCAGCAATATTTACATCTTTTTGGTAAGAAAAAACGATATCTTTTCTCACAGGCATTTCGCTGAACACAAACCGGGAAAGAAAAGTATGAATAACTTTAAGCTTGTCGGAACACTGGTAAAGCTCAACCTTTTTGTTACTCAGGGGAATTAGGCTGGATTCGTCTTCCGTCCTGAGGGTATGGAAATCAGTGAAGTCTTTTTTGTTATTGAAGTAGGAATTAAAAACACTCTCCAGACTGTTATCCTTCATTCATCCTTTACCTATGCTTGATCTGATGGGGCCATCAGAAAGAGTTGACTGAAGCGTCTTTGCTTACCCTGTAAATTATTAAGGCCCCCGATAATTGCTTAACGGAGGCCTTAATAATTTACGAGACTATACTGCCTTTAGAGGCTTCCTAGTTGACCGGAGATACTCCAAGGTCAGAAGCATGCGGTAATTATGACCACTTCCGCCTCTTTTATCAAGCCCGCCGTACCCCGTAGCCAGATAAACAAGCCTCGAAAGATGTAATGTCCGCTCTTGGCTCAGGCTGTGTGAAAACCCTGACCAAAAACTGAAGTGCGCATGTCTACGCAAAATCTGAAATTGATCGACTGGTTAGTAGAGCCGAATTGTACGTATGAGCGCGGTTTTCAGCTCTGTTTTTGACAGTCTCTGCGACCAAAAATGTTTTCACACAGCCTGGGCACTGCGCTGACGGTCAGATCTGATCGGACCCAGATTAGCAAGGGTGCCAGATTAAGTACGAATCAGTACACCCTATAACTTACCGCGAAATATGCCGAACTAACAGCATCTCGAATCATCCTGGATAGATGCTAGGCATTGAGCCATTGGCCGCTGGTGATGACGTCGATTTTAATGCGGCTCGTATCAAGTCAAAAATCAATCGATGTTGCCCCCTTCCTCGGGTCAAATATTCATGCAACACCTACCGCCCGAGATATACAGCCGTGATCTGGGTTCGCTCATGTCCCAGTTCCCGGCTGATAGTTTGGCGGGCTATCGCATCCTGGGTACGCTCCAAGGGTGATAGCATGTGGCTAGACTTGCCACCAGCCGCCGGAGCTGGCCATCCCGTCAATGTTTTATACCGAGCCTGTGCGTAATGATGTCGCAATCCATGCATATTACTCAGCCCCGCCGCTTTGCATTGTCCGTCATAAACATGGCGCTGCTGTATATAGGTTTTATATGCGGGGATTAGCGATCCAGCGCCAGCCAACCTACGCGATAGATCGAGTATGTCTCGTTGCTCAACAGTTGTAATGGGTATTATTCGTTCACGCCCACCCTTGGTCCATGTCTTCTTGAGGACGATACAGTCTCCACGGTCAGCATAGCCGGGTCGGAACTTGATGGACTCTTCACGACGCAGCCCAAAAGCCTTTTGCAAAAGCAGACTCATGCGTACATAGGGATCATTCACTTTATCCAAACTATCGCTTAACTCGCGCGCCTTGTTCTCGCTGGCGACAAATCGCCGCTCAGGGATACCCAGTTGCGTATTATCTGCTGGGATAACACCGGCCTTGCCGACCTTCTCTGCCCACCACCGCAAATGCGCCAGGCGATTCTTGAGTGTGCCCGCCGACAACCTTTCACCCTGCCAACGCTCAAGTAATACCGTAACATGTTTACCCTTAAGCGACGTTGCCCGCATCTGCCGAAATCCCGCCTCCCGCAATTGACGGCTGGCCAACGCCAATGAACGCATACGGTCGGCTTGCGTGGCATGGCTGCCGTCGCGATTTCGTTGGCAAAGCTGGCGTAGCGTATAGGTGAGATCATCCATCGATTTCTCCTGTTTAGCCGAGTTTTTTCTGTCCTGAGCTAAAAAAGGTAAGTGTTATTGCCAACTCGCTGAAGCGAGATCCCCGAAGGGCATGGGCCAGGTGCTCAGATCACCTGTTGCCTCGAATGAGGCCACCGTCCTGCTTCCTGTGGGAAGACCGGACGGTGTTTACCGCAAGGAATAGCAATGCAAACAATTTGGATAATGACCTCCTTTGAAATGATGGGCATGGGATAGACGGTTACGCCAGACAGGCGTTTATAACGCCGTACTGGAACGACAAAAGAAGCGCCGAAAGGCACGATGTGATGATGGCTGGATGTATCAATCCAGGGATAAGCCAGGCTCCCCCATGGATAGGGGCGGCGTGAGATGTTGAGCCGAAACACGCCAGGTGTGGGCACCGGATGGGTACGACATCGGTGAAGTGGAGAAAACTTCAGCCGATGTGGCGTTTATTGCCTTGCGCCAAGGTTCCCGGTATTTAAACCTGCCGGGAGGTTATTGCCCTGCCAGTGTGTCAGGGCATCATCATGTGCGCAGCATGAAATAAGATACAGCGCCAACCCGCATTGTTGCTGCAATTCCCAGGGCCGTCACTGCGGCGTGCAGTGACGGCCCATTAGTTAGCTTGAGCCGCTGCAACAGCATACAAGCGTTATCTTTCTCAAGCTCATAGCGCGCAAGATCCATCTGGCGCACCCGCTAAAAAACTGGCTGACGCGGCCGTACGGCCTTGTCGGCTCCCCGGCGACATGATGCTATTGGCCCCATATAGCCGGGGAGCTTGTTTAGAAAGCGTTGCCACAAAAGTCATGGCGCGCGTGTTACACACTTCTCGAAGTGGTTTTTATGCCCGGCTGGCACGTTGGGGCGCACTTTAACCTCGGCAGCAAGCCCAGCTAATCTGTGATGCCATATCTGCTTTGTGGTTACCATCTAACGTAAGGCGTCATTTTCGACGGCATCGGATTACCTAAACCGCGTTTCAGGTCAAGACGTGAGGCTCAATGTATGCAAAGATATCTGCTTCTCTTTACCGTTGAGAGCTTTGCTATGGCTGGCGTGAATAAAACTAATCTGACGGAAACGGATATCATCACCAAGTTCATCCTGCCGGCGATTAAAGAGGCGGGTTGGGATGTGATGTCGCAGATTCGTCAGGAGGTAAAACTCCGTGATGGTAAAGTTGTCGTGCGTGGCAAACTGGCTGCGCGCCTCACGGTGAAATCTGCTGATATTGTGCTTTATCACAAGCCGGGATTACCGCTGGCAGTCGTGGAAGCGAAAGCTAATAAGCATGAAGTTGGCAAAGGCATGCAGCAGGGTTTGGATTACGCGCGTTTACTAGACGTGCCTTTTGTCTTTGCCTCCAACGGTGATGGTTTTATATTCCACGATAAAACTAATCCCGCGCAGCTTGAGTCTGAGATCACGCTGCATGATTTCCCCGCGCCAGAGCAACTCTGGCATAAGTACTGTGCCTGGAAGGAGTTTACCGCTGAGCAGCTTCCGGTAGTCAGCCAGGATTATTACGATGACAGCACTGGCAAGTCACCCCGCTATTATCAGTTACAGGCCATAAACAAAACTGTAGAGGCCGTCTCCGCAGGACAAAAACGCGTCTTACTGGTGATGGCGACGGGAACAGGAAAAACCTATACCGCATTTCAGATTATCTGGCGCTTGTGGAAGGCGAAAAATAAGAAACGCATTCTGTTCCTGGCCGATCGGAATATTCTGGTCGATCAGACCAAAAATAATGACTTCCAGCCGTTCGGCAGCGCCATGGCAAAAGTGGTAGGTCGCACTATCGACCCGGCATATGAAATTCAGTTGGCGCTCTACCAGGCTATAACTGGGCCGGAAGACTATCAAAAAGCGTTCAAACAGGTAGCACCCGACTTCTTTGATATGATTGTTATTGATGAATGCCATCGTGGCAGCGCATCTGAAGACAGCGCATGGCGCGAAATCCTGGAATATTTCAGCAGCGCGACGCAGATTGGCCTGACCGCCACACCCAAAGAAACCGAAGACGTTTCCAGTACCGACTACTTTGGCGAGCCGGTGTATACCTATTCCCTTAAAGAGGGCATTGAAGACGGTTTCCTCGCGCCTTACAAAGTGGTGCGTGTGGATATAGATGTGGATGTGCAGGGCTGGCGGCCCATTAAAGGACAATTGGATAAATACGGTAAATTAATTGAGGATCGTATTTATAACCTGAAGGATTTTGACCGAACCCTGGTGATAGACGAGCGCACGATGCTGGTGGCGCAAACCATCACCGATTATCTAAAACGCACCAACCCGATGGATAAGACCATCGTCTTTTGTAACGATGTCGACCATGCCGAAAGAATGCGGCACGCACTGATAATACTCAATCCGGAGCAGGTGCTGAAAAACGAAAAATACATCATGAAAATTACCGGTGATGACGATATCGGCAAGGCGCAACTGGATAATTTCATCAACCCGAAAAAAGCCTATCCAGTTATTGCCACCACCTCTGAACTGATGAGCACCGGTGTGGATGCCCAAACCTGTAAGCTGGTGGTGCTGGATCAGAACATCAAGTCGATGACCAAATTTAAGCAAATCATCGGGCGCGGCACACGTATCAACGAGAAGTTCGGCAAGCTGTGGTTCACTATTCTCGATTTCAAAAAGGCCACCGAACTCTTTGCCGATGAACGCTTTGACGGTGTGCCGGAAAAAGTGATTCACGTCACGCCGGAAGAGATCACCGATCCAGACTCCGGATTCGACGAGGTACTGGCAGATGAATCCTCTGAGGAAGCTACTTCTTCTGGCGTCAGAAATGCCGAGGAACCCTCAGCAATTTATGATGCGACACCGGGTGACAATTCCGGCGCATTCGAGGAAGACGAAGAAAACAAAATCCGTAAATTCCACGTCAACGGTGTGGCGGTAAAAGTGCTGGCGAAACGCGTGCAGTATTACGACGCCGACGGCAAGCTGGTGACTGAATCTTTCCAGGATTACACCCGCAAAACGCTGCTGAAAGATAAACAGTACGCTTCGCTTGATGACTTCACCCGTAAGTGGCACTCTGCCACGCGCAAGCAGGTTATCATTGCGGAGCTGCAACAATTGGGCATCCTTTGGGAAGTTCTGGCGGAGGAAGTGGGTAAAGATCTCGATCCGTTTGATCTGCTTTGCCATGTGGTTTACGGCCAGCCGCCGCTAACACGGAAAGAGCGCGCCGACAACGTGCGCAAGCGTAACTACTTCACCAAATATTCGGCGCCTGCGCAGAACGTATTGAATACGCTGCTGGACAAATACGCCGATGAAGGCGTACAGGAAATTGAGGATATTCAGGTGCTGAAACTAAAACCGTTCGACACACTGGGTCGCCCGCTGGAAATCATCAAAAGCAGTTTTGGTAACAAGCAGGCCTATGAACAGGCCGTGAACGAATTGGAAAACCAAATCTACCAACTGCCGCCGCAATCAGCCTGATACCCCAATAACATTCCGCCACCGGGATTATGCCTCCGGTGGCATTCTTTTGTAAGTATGGAAATCAAACATGTCGATTAGCTCTGTCATTAAATCCTTGCAGGACATTATGCGTAAAGACGCAGGCGTGGATGGCGATGCCCAGCGCCTCGGCCAGCTCTCCTGGCTGCTGTTCCTGAAAATTTTTGATACCCAGGAAGAAGAGCTGGAATTGGAGCAGGATAATTATCAGTTTCCCATCCCCCGACGCTATCTGTGGCGTACCTGGGCGGCGAACAGCGAAGGGATCACCGGTGATGATCTGCTGGAGTTTGTGAATGACGACTTATTCCCCGCGCTAAAAAACCTGACCGCGCCAATAGACAAGAACCCGCGTGGTTTTGTGGTCAAACAAGCGTTTAGCGATGCCTATAACTACATGAAAAATGGCACGCTGCTGCGCCAGGTGATCAATAAACTCAATGAAATCAACTTCAGCAGCAGCGCGGAGCGCCATCTGTTTGGCGACATCTATGAACAAATCCTGCGCGATCTGCAAAGCGCGGGCAACGCGGGCGAGTTCTATACTCCGCGTGCGGTTACGCGCTTTATGGTCAACCGCATCGACCCGAAACTGGGCGAGTCGATTTTGGACCCGGCCTGCGGTACGGGGGGCTTCCTGGCCTGCGCGTTTGACCACGTTAAAGAGCATTACGTTAAAAACACCGCTGACCATCAGATGCTGCAACGACAGATCCACGGCGTGGAGAAAAAACAGCTGCCGCATCTGCTGTGTACCACCAACATGCTGTTGCACGGCATCGAAGTACCGGTGCAAATACGCCACGGCAACACGTTGAACAAACCGCTCGCCTCCTGGGATGAGCAACTGGATGTGATTGTTACCAACCCTCCGTTTGGCGGCACCGAAGAAGACGGTATCGAGAAAAACTTTCCGGCTGAGATGCAGACCCGAGAAACCGCCGACCTGTTTCTGCAATTAATCATTGAAGTGTTGGCCGACAAAGGCCGCGCCGCCGTGGTATTGCCGGACGGCACGCTGTTTGGCGAAGGCGTAAAAACCAAAATCAAGAAGCTGCTCACCGAAGAATGCAACCTGCATACCATAGTGCGCCTGCCGAACGGTGTGTTTAGCCCGTACACCGGCATTAAAACCAATATCCTGTTCTTCACCAAAGGCCAGCCGACCAAAGACATCTGGTTCTACGAACACCCCTACCCTGACGGCGTGAAAAACTATAATAAGACCAAGCCAATGAAATTTGAGGAGTTCCAGGCTGAAATCCATTGGTGGGGCAACGAAAAGGACGGCTTTGCCAGTCGGGTGGAAAATCATCAGGCGTGGAAAGTGAGCATTGAGGAAATCATTGCCCGCAATTTCAACCTCGATATCAAAAACCCCTACCAGGGCGAAACCATCAGCCACGATCCGGATAAGTTATTAGCACAATTCCAACAGCAGCAAAGCGAAATCAGAAAATTGCGCAACCAACTGCGCGATATTCTTAGTGCCGCGCTGACGGGCAAGGAGGCAAACTGATGGCTGTTGAAAAACTAATCACCGACCATTTCGACACATGGACCTCCGCCCTGCAAACCCGCTCCACCGCAGGGCGCGGCAGCAACGGTAAAATCGACCAGTACGGCATAAAGAAATTGCGCGAGCTAATTCTGGAACTGGCGGTGCGCGGTAAGCTGGTGCCACAGGATCCGAATGATGAACCGGCGTCTGAGTTTTTGAAGCGCATTGCGGCGGAAAAAGCAGAGCTGGTTAAACAGGGCAAGATTAAGAAGCAGAAGCCGCTGCCGGAAATTAGTGAGGATGAAAAGTCGTTTGAATTGCCGGTCGGGTGGGAGTGGGTGCGTCTTGCTGAGGCCTTTGATGTAAGGGATGGAACCCATGATACTCCCAAATATCAAATGTCTGGTTATCCCCTTGTAACTAGTAAAAATCTATCTTCAGGAAGGCTTGATCTAAGCGATATTAAATATATTGGTGAAGAAGATCATAAAAAAATAAATGAGCGTTCATTTGTAGAACGCAATGATGTGCTTTTTGCAATGATTGGCAGTATTGGGAATCCAGTGATTGTTGATGTTGATGAAGAATTTTCAATTAAGAATGTTGCGCTATTTAAATACTATGAAAAAGAGCTCGCTCAACCAGAGTTTCTTAAAAATGTGCTCGAGTCATTATCGTTAAAGCTTAAAAATTCTTCATCTGGTGGAGTGCAGCCATTTGTATCACTTGGTGCTCTCAGGAATATAGTAATTGCATTGCCTCCTTTACAAGAACAAAGGAGAATAATAGCGAAATTATCGGAGTTTATATCCCTCTGCCACCAACTGGAGCAGCAATCTTTGACCAGCCTGGAGGCGCACTTCCAACTGGTTGAAGCTCTGCTATCCACGCTTACCGATAGTCAAAATGCCGGAGAACTCGCCGAAAACTGGGCGCGAATTAGCCAGCACTTCGACACACTGTTCACCACCGAAGCCAGTATCGACGCACTGAAGCAAACAATTCTGCAACTGGCGGTGATGGGTAAACTGGTACCGCAAGATCCCAACGATGAACCTGCTTCCGAACTGCTAAAACGCATTGAACTAGAAAAAGCGCAGTTGGTAAAAGAAGGTAAAATTAAAAGGCAAAAAACGTTATCGCCGATCAGTGATGAGGAAAAGCCTTTTGAGTTACCGCAGGGGTGGGAGTGGTGTCGTTTTGAGGAACTTGTTGATATTCAAAGTGGTATTACTAAAGGTAGAAATCTTACAGGCAAGACCTTGATTTCTGTTCCCTATCTACGTGTGGCAAATGTACAGCGAGGATATCTCGAACTATCTAATATTAAAACTATCGAAATAGCTAGTGAGGAAAAGGGGAAATATCGGGTAAACAAAGGGGACTTATTAATAACAGAAGGTGGGGATTGGGACAAAGTTGGTAGAACCGCTCTTTGGACGGGAGCAATAAATTATATAGCTAATCAGAATCATGTTTTCAAAGCGAGGCCAATTACGAATGAACAAAATGTAAAATGGCTAGAAATGTTCATGAATTGCCCTGTGTCTCGAGACTATTTCGCAGGAGCAAGTAAACAAACAACGAACCTTGCTTCAATAAATCAAACTCAGCTTAGAGGATGTTTCATTGCACTTCCGCCGATTGATGAGTCAAATAGAATCTTAAATAAATATTTCACCCTCGTTAATTTGTGCGACGCCCTTATATCCCGCCTGCAAGCCGCGCAGCAAACCCAGCTTCATCTGGCCGATGCGCTCACTGACGCAGCGCTAAACTAAGGAACAAAACATGTCGATCCATCATGCCATTTGGCGCGTGGGCGAAAATCCAGAGCCGTTATCAATTAGTCGGCTGGCTAGCGAGAAATTGCTGGAGAGTATGATCCTGCGAGACCCGTCCATTTTATCAAATCAATGGATGATTATTGGACAGCAGGAACCTACATTTGGTGGGCGCCTCGATCTGTTGGCGATTGCCCCGGATGCCTCGCTGATCCTTATTGAGTTAAAGCGCGATCGCACGCCGCGCGAGGTGGTGGCGCAGGCGCTGGATTATGCCTCCTGGGTTGCGGGGCTGACCCCGGAACGCCTGTCGCAGATTTACGCGCGTTTTTCCAAAGGCGGCAACCTAGGCGACGCTTTCAAGCAGCGCTTTAACAGCGTGCTGGAAGAGGAATCGCTTAATCAATCTCATCAGATAATTATCGTTGCCTCTGAACTCGATCCGTCAACCGAGCGCATTGTTACTTACCTTAGTGAACGTGATATCCCCATCAACGTTCTGTTCTTCCAGGTATTCCAGAATGCGGACGAGCAGCTTTTAAGCCGCGCCTGGCTTATTGACCCAAGCGAAACCCAGACCAATGCCGCGCAGGCCACGTCGGGTATCAACGCTGAAGAACGCGAACCCTGGAACGGCGAGTTTTATGTCTCCTTTGGCGACCCGCTGAGCCGTAGCTGGCAGGATGCCCGGCGTTATGGGTTTATCAGCGCGGGTGACGGTAGCTGGTACAGCCAGACGTTAAAACAGCTGCAGCCAGACGATCGCGTCTGGGTAAAAATCCCCGGTACAGGCTATGTAGGTATTGGTAAAGTGCTTTCAGCCGTGCAGCCCGCCAGCAGCTTTAAAATCGACACGCCTGAAGGTGAGAAGCTGGCAATGGACGTACTTCAGCACGGCGAACTTTATCGCCAGAATGCGAATAACCCGGAGAAATCGGAATACTTTGTGCCGGTGAAATGGCTGGAGACCCGCAGCGAGAGCGAAGCAGTCAATGAGGTCGGTTTCTTTGGCAATCAAAATACTGTGTGTAAACCCACCACGCAAAAATGGCGCCATACCGTCGAGAAATTAAAGAACTATTTCAAACAATGGAATGCTGACGCCTAGCTTACTCTAGGCAAACAAAATTTTAGGCCCACATTTGGGCCCATAAAACAAAAGTTTAATCAGGAATAATCCATATAATCAAAATAATAGGCAGCCTATTCAACTTCCCCCAGCCCAATAAAACAAAGGGTTGCGCGCAAGCGCGACCCTTTCTCTTTTGGATTGGCGGCAAAATGGCGACAGGCTAGTAACGGATGTAAAGCAAACCAGCTGATAAGGCCACACCTTGGCATGCAGCCAATCTTGTTCCGGCAGAGATGCCCCTTACCATTGCCCGGTTGCCCCATAGAGGGACAATTTCTTGCCGTGTAATCACCCGCAAGAAACAATAAAACCCAAAGTTTTAGTTATTCCTATTCATGATTCACACCCGTTGTGTGACCCATGCCAGGGCTATTTTATTTCGTCGTTTTGTGGCTTTCTCATGAGCATCAAATATTTTTTGAACGGTTTAGCATCACCTTTCAGATAGGCCTCCCCGCCCGCAAATACATCCATCACCCCTGATTACTTAACACTATGTTATATATTAATAAAAAATGAAAAGACTGAACAGTATTACGTCAATCTTTCCGCGTGGGACCCACGTAACACTGTTGCTACCCTTTTAACTTAGTGCTAAATTTAGTATCAAATATCATACTAAAAAGGACTCGTTATGTCGGTACAACCTATCCTTGCCAATGTGTCGGTGAGTATCAGCGATTTTAAAAAGTCACCTAATGGCGCCCTGAAAGAGGCCCACGGCCAACCGGTGGCGGTGTTGACCAACGGCCATATCTCCGGTTACTACATTTCACCGGAAACATGGGAAGCCATGGTGGATTATCAGGAAGATATCGAGCTTGGCAAGATCGCCCGTTCACGGATGAAAGGTAAGCGCGTTAAGGTCAAGCTGGATGAGCTATGAGTTGGAGTTTGAAGAGCATGCCCTTAAGGAGTTTAAAAAACTGGGCGCGCCATTACGGGAGCAGTTCAAAAAGAAGTTAAAAGAGATTTTGGTCAATCCCCATATTCCCGCCAATTGGCTCAGCGGCATGCCTGATTGTTATAAAATCAAGCTCAGGTCTGCCGGGTATCGGTTGGTTTACCAGGCGATCGATGAACAGGTGATTGTGCTGGTGCTGGCCGTGGGCAAACGTGAACGCTTGGAAGTTTATAACGCCGCTAAAGCCTGGCTATAACCGGGTGGCATGTGCTGGAACAACGGTTCAAAATCTGACCACATAATCCCATCACTTTTCCGCATTGGTATACGTTTAGGTATATCCTAAAATCTGAATTGCAACTTAATCCATTTATACCAATGCATTACGTTGAAAATGCAGATTCCCCCGGCGCTGAAGCCAGATTGAAAGAGATAACATATGAACGCTAAACGCCTGCCGCCAACCAAAACCCATGACGAAATGGTCACTGAGTGGATGGGGCAACCGGAATTCAAGGCTGAATACGAAAAACCGGATCGGGAATGCGCCCTACTTGATGAGCGGTTGGCCGCACGCAAAAAAGCCGGCCTCGCCCAAGCGCAAATCGCTGAGCGAATGTGAACCAAAACAACGGCTATTACACGGTTGGAACGCGGTTTAGCCTCCGGTACCCAATTGCCGCGTTTGCCCCGGAAGACGAAGACATGGCCGGACAACGGATCTTCCCGGAGGGCGGATACGACTTTGGCGGCGAGGCCCTGGAATCCCTTTCTCATATCAGTGTGGCCGGCGACCAGCCAGATACTGTAAGTATCTCTGCCAAACGGACCATTCACATTTAGAGATCTTCCGGCATATTGATTATGTCCCGATAGGAGATCGCCATGCGCAAAGCCCGATTCACCGAACACCAGATCATCGCCGTTCTGAAGTCAGTCGAAGCCAGACGCAGCGTTAAAGATGTCTGCCGCGAAGCCGGTATCGCTGAAGCCAGCTACTACAATTGGAAAGCGAAATTTGGCGGCATGGAAGCCTCTAATATCAAAAAGATGAAAGATCTTGAGGATGAAAACCGTAGCCTGAAACAGATGTTTGCCGATCTCAGTCTGGAAAACCGGGCGTTGAAAGATGTCATCGAAAAAATGTTTGGTTCGCCCCCGTTTTGCAAGCATACGATGATAAAAGCTGTTTGCGTTAATGTATCCGGCCTCTCGCAAGTCAGCTGCTTTTGGCAGCAAGGCCATGATGGGATAAGCGCGTCGTTAGAGTGCTGGATCGGATAGTGGCAAATCGCGGATATCCGCTGAAACTGCGGATGGATAACGGTCCGGAACTGATATCGCTCACGCTGGCGCAATGGGCGGAAGAACATGGCGTGATACTGGAATTTATCAGGCCGGGCAAGCGGACACAGAATGCGTTTATCGAACGGTCGAACCGGACGTACCGGACAGAAATACTGGATTTTTATCTGTTCAGGACACTGAATGAAGTACGGGAAATCACAGAGTGCTGGCTGACTGAATATAACAGCGAGCGGCCTCATGAATCGCTGAATAACCTGACGCCGGAAGAGTACCGGCTGATGGCTGAAAATCCGGAAATCTCAAAAAGTGTGTGGGACTAAAACCGGTGTGCTTACAGTTTCAGCCCTATCTCAGAAATGAACCGCAATCGCCTAACCACCTGACTGACCCTGATCCCGGATTAGTGACCCAAACCCCAGAAGAAATTTCAAGCCACAATATTGTCGAGGTAGGTGCGGGACTATGGTGGCTGATTGTTAGATTTAACAGATAGGCCAACAAGGAATGGCCACCCGGAGGCAGTATTGTTAAAAGTGGTTATTATACCCACTATCATATTGACTCATATTTTTTCTGTGGGTACTATACCCACAGAGGGACAAAATGGAGTCAGGATGGAAAGCGCTAAGTTAATCAAGCTATTGATAAATGATGGATGGATAGCAAGGAAACAAAAAGCAAGCAGTCATATCACGCTTGAAAAGGAGGGAGTAAGGGAAATCATCACCCTTCCCCACCCAAGGAAAGAAATCTCAAAAGGAGTTCTAAGACAAGTAAAGAAGATTTCGGGGCTAAAGGTCATTTAACAGAAAGGACGGCGCAAGCTGCCTTTAATAGCGCTTTCACCCTTAGTATAGTAAGTCATGCGAGGTACTTAATGATCTATCCAGTTTTCATTTTCGGAACTAAAAGCGGTGAATATGACGGTTATTTCCCCGATATTCCCGGTTGTTTTTTTGCCGGGGATACATTGGAAGAAGCCGTTCGCGATGCAGAAAAAGCATTCGGTGTACATGCTGAAGCCCTCACAGAGCGCGGCGAGCACGTTCCCGCCCCTACTGATCCCTCAGCCTATATTCACGATGATCGCCTGTCAGAGGATGACGGCTTCCTAGGCTTTGTTGAGCTCGATCCGACAAAGTACGAAACCAAAGCCGTTAAATTTAATCTCACTATGCCCGGCAATCTCATTACGGCCATCGACCGTTATATTGAGACAAACGGGCATTACAAAAACCGTTCGGCGTTTCTTGCGGAGTTGGCCCGCAAGGAAATTGCGAGGAATTGATTGATATGGCCTCTAGCGGGGCCAATCTTGTTTACACCTACAGAGATTTTCGCTGAAGCCCCCTTATTCCCATGAAAGCACGTTTAACCGGGAACGGACGACGTTGACGTCGCCTTTGGCCTTGTTCCTTCGCGCCGTCGCACAGCATTAGACAATCATGTAAGTTCGGCCATAACCTGCCCCAGAACCGAAGGCTCAAGGTAAAAATAACCGGAAATAATGAGCATTTTACTTTTCTTATCCTGCAGTCCAGCCGGCCTCAACACATGGCGAAGTGGGATAAGATAATCAAAAGTGTGTAAGCACAATTTTGCCCTGGATACTGCCTGATAAAGCACGCTTATGTGCAGCTGAAGCCATTTGTAAAGGGTAGGTGCTATCAATGACGACCCTGATAATTCCCGTTTCCAGAAGGCTACCCGCCGCTGAGAGTTGCGCGCCACTGGAACGCACTTGCGTTGTTGACACCGTAATTCCTCTTTCCGCTGCCTCTTTCTGTCCGGAAAAATGCAAAGGATTAACAAGAAACATTGCCCCGCCTTGCTTGATGCTGCTCAAAAAGCGCTCAACGTGCGTTCCACCTGAAGTATCAATGACAAGATCGGCATTTTTTACTACGGTCTCGGGAGCTATTTTGGTGTAGTCGATAAACTCATCCGCACCGAGATCGCGTAAAAGCGCCTCATTGCGGGAAGAAGCGACTGCAATCACTCGCGCGCCTTTCCACTTGGCAATCTGCACCGCAAGGTGTCCTACGCCTCCTCCGGCGCCGTTGACCACTACTGTCCGGCCTTTTAGAGGAACAGGTGTATGTTTGAATGATTGAAACGGATTAGGCGCGTCATGCCCCAGTTCGACAAGGAACTGCCAGGCCGTCAGCAGTGACATCGGCGCACCCGCGGCCTGGACATGTTCGATGCTCTGAGGTTTTAACGCCAGCTCTGATGCAGGAACGCTCACGTAGTCGGCATAGGCACCGCTGCCTTCCATGGCTCTTTCAGGAAAACGCACCATGGAATAGACTTCATCGCCAATGCTGAATCCGGAAACATTTTTGCCGACCGCTACGACTACACCGGATATATCCGTGCCCAGGATGAGCGGAAAGTGGGGATGGGGCCACCATTCAGGCGGCAACGCCCGATAACCGTCACGCAGATACCAGTCTGGCGGGTTGAGACTGACCGCATACACCCGAACAAGCACTTCCGTACATCCCATCGTTGGCCGGGGTGCATCTTCATATTTAAGGTTCTCTGGACCACCAAACGCGTGCAGTCGTACTGCTTTCATCATTTCAGTCATCACAAGCTCACTCTAATGGGGATTCAGTTGCCAGATAATATGACTAATAATGATGATTGATAATGGGGCTGGATTTCGCTTTAATGTTGCCATGAAGGAACAAATAGGTTTTGAAAGACTCACCGGTCTTATCGCATTCGCTCGCGCGGGAGCGCTTGGCAGCTATACCGCCGCTGCCCGCTCGCTATCCGTTTCACCTTCAGCGATAAGTAAGAGCATCCAGCGACTGGAACAGCGTCTTGGCGTCACTTTATTCACCCGCACCACACGCTCGCTGGTTTTGACTGCTGAAGGCCGCGAGCTGCACGAGAGGGCTTTACGGTTGTTGCGCGATGCCGAGGAGCTCGAGCAGGTAGCCATGCGTACGCGGGCAGAGCCCGCGGGAACATTACGCATTGCGGCATCGTTGCCGATAGGCCTCCATATGATCGCCCCTGCGCTTGCGCCATTCTGCGCCCTGCATCCAAAAGTGACGATTGACTTACGGTTAAGCGATCGCGTGATAAGTATCGTTGACGAAAGTATTGATATTGCCATCCGGCTCGGCGACCTCGCGGATTCAAATCTCCTGTCGCGTCGCCTTTCACCCTATCAGATGGGTTGTTATGCTTCGCCTGATTATTTGGCCAAATGCGCCCCGCCAAAACACCCTAATGATCTTATAGGGCATAAAACGGTCAATCTGCGTTACCAAAATACGGGGCGGATTTTTCGCTGGCCGTTCCGGGTTGGCGAGCGGGAGATCGAAATCGTGCCGTCATCTGCTGTCATCGTCGATGCAAGCGAAGCCGTTATAGCGGCAGTCGCTGCCGGTGCCGGAATAGGAATGGCGACAAGTTTTATGGCGGCTTCTTTGGTAAGGCGCCAGGAGTTAATTCCCGTTCTGACGGATTTTTCTGTAGAGCGGCATAATATTTCGGCAGTCTGGCATGAAAGTCGTCGTTCAAACCCTGCCGTACGTGCGTTTCTGGAATTTATGCTGGAGCAGTTTTAAATTCTCTTAACTGGACCGCCCGCAAAACGGCGGACATGTCCTGTCACCACGCGGCAACAGGTGACAGCCGGTAGCAGCGCACAACCGGAGGAAAGCGCGTCGGGTATAGAATGCATTGCCCCCTCCTGCCATAGTGACCTGAAAACCCGCGGCATAACAGCGCAGCCGGAATACGCGCTATGGCCGTTTATTTCAGACGTCTGGATTTCAGTGAGCAAGCATCCGGGCATGAAATGCGTTATACCTGATGACCCCCTAATTAAACAGCAGGAGCCCGTAATGGATTTGGATCTCAAAGACAAAGTGGCGCTGGTGACAGGCGCCAGCACCGGTATCGGTTTCAGCATTTGTGAAGAGCTGGCGGCAAACGGCGTGCATCTGGTGATGGTGGCCAGGACCCAATCGCGGCTGGACGACGCCGCCGACAGGCTGGCGCGGCGTTATGGCGTCTCCACGCTGCCGCTGGCGGGCGACGTGACCGATGCCGCGTTTCCCCGCGAGGCAGTCCGCCTGGCGGAGCAGCGGTTTGCCGGCATTGATTTACTGGTCAATAATGCGGGCCGGGCCCATGCCGGCACGCTGCTGACCACCACGGAGGAAGACTGGGAGGCGATGACCGCCACCAAATTTACCGCCATGCGCCGTTTTTGCCGCGAGGTGATCCCGGGTATGCAACGGCGCCGGTGGGGACGTATCGTGAATATCTCCTCCATCGGAGGGCTGTATCCCAACCCGCCGCTAACCGTTTCCCATGCCCTGAGTGCGGCCATTAATAATTTGACCCGCAGTTTGGCGCTGGATGTCGCGCCGATGGGCATTCTGGTCAATGCCATTGGCGTTGGCGCGGTCGCGACGGAAAACTGGGCAAACAACATGCTGCCCAACGTTCGCGAGCGCCGTCCGGAACTGGCCGGTAAAACCGATGAGGACATCATGGACATTCTCGGTAAGGAAAGAACCCCCGTCGGGCGTTTCGGACGCCCGGAGGATATCGCCGTTATCGCCGCGTTTTTGCTTTCCGCACGCAATCAGTTCGTTACCGGGCACACCGTGGAAGCGTCCGGCGGCGCGGACCGGTTTATGTAATGCTGATCACACCCGCGGCTATGGCCAGGTATGCAGCGGGTTGACATGGGTAAGGAGGCGCCGCCGCATTTTCTCCCCAGACAAATTGTCCCTTTCAGGATAGCGGCCTGCGTGCCGCTTCGCGGCACAGGCATCAGAAGAAACGCAACCCAGGTTGCATCCTTCGGGATCAGCGCGAGCCGCTAAATCGTCTGGATATGTTGTGAAGCGTTTTCTCTTCTGCCGCCAATGGCATAGGTCTTTCCCTCCCGCGGCAGGAGATGGAAATGTTCCGGGGGTAAAGGCGGCGGTACGGACACACGCCAGGCGTTATCCGCCGGCTCGTCGAGGCATGGGGTCGGTCCGAATTATTTCAGACCTTGAGCAGTTTTACCGTGGCATCCACGTCTATCTCATCTTCCGAGAAGATTAACGTCGTTCCCTGGAAGGTGGTGATCGCCAGTTTTTTCAGCGAGCGCATGTCGCCAGGCTTCGTGGCTGATTTCGGCCGAATGCTACTCATCAGCACCCCTACGGACAGCACCGCATTTTCTTTATCAATGCGGGTCTCGGCAGGCACTTCCTCGCTGTAAACCAGGTAAGACTTGATCGACGTAAGCTTAAGACGCTCGCCTGCGATATAGATGTATTTGCTTTCCGGTGCGACTTTCACGGCATAAGCCGACAACCCCTTGTTATTCGTGGTGGGTTCGAAGATCACCGCCGCATCTTTCTTAATCAGCTCAGGGTTGGCGACCTTAATCACATGAAAATAACGGTTATCGCCGTTTTCATCTTTGATAAATCCAAAACCTTTATCTTTAAACCAGGTTGTGATCGTTCCATTCATCGCCGTTACCGCCTGCTTAATCGTTTATCTAATCAGTTTTTGCAGCGCGCAGTGTAAAACACAATGCCTGCGCAGACTACGTCTTTGGTTTAAGTCTGGACGATAAATGTAGGGTATGCGAACGGGACGGCCAGGTAAAGGCGTCAGCGACGCAGAGTGAAACGCGGCGGCCAGACGTGGCGGAAGAGTTAACGTGGCGGCAGCAGCATCAGGTCTGGCTATTTTTTGCGCAAAAGAAAAACAGCCGCTGCCGTCAGAACACCTATCAGGGGCATGGCTCCGGCGCCGGCTATGAAGTTATGCTGATCTATTCGTTTTTCCCGGCGGATATCAGCAAAGCGGGCAAGCGCGTGTTTTTCATCAGCGGCGCTGACCTCTTCAAATTGTTTTTTATAACCCTGATGGGTCAGCCGAGAGGCCAGGTCCGTGTCTGATCTTTCCAGCACGACGGTTTGCTTCCCCTTTTTGAAAAAAAGGTATTCCGGCATTGGGTGCTCCACACGGAAGAGGATTTGATATAAATAATATATCCGGTCTCACTTCATGTTGTACACATCTGCCTGTATATTCGCCGCCGCCAGATCAATCACGCGTATTTTATTCGCTCATTTCCAGTAAGGAATGTTTTTGGCCCTATTCATCTGCCACTCCCGGGCTGATATGGTCTGGATGATTGTTCAGTGTCAGCGCAAGCAGCCTCTGCTGAAGGCTGAGCAGGCTTTCCCTGTTTTCCGGCGTTCCACCTTTAAGCAGACTCGTGAACCAGATGCCGTCTGCCGCAAGTCTGGCAATCTCCAGATCCGGTGCACTGTCAGTCTCCTGATGCTGTTTCAGGCGCTGAGCGAGCCAGCTTTCCCAGCGTGTTATCAGTTCAGGTTCAGCACAGAGAGAAAACGTCAGCGCTGACATCTTTTCCGTGCAGGCGACAATTGTCGTCCTGATATAAGCCCGTGTAAAGCGACCGTAGCCGCCGGGGTCACGCGCCATGAAGTCCTCAAGGAGTACATTGAACTGCTCCAGCTCATCATCAAATACCGCAGTGATAAGATCCTGTTTGCTGGAAAAATGGTGAAACAGGCCGCCTTTGGTCACACCCGCGTCAGAGGCGATGTCGCTGACGCTGACACCGGCAAAGCCACGGGCCGCCATCAGACTTGCCGTACTATTGAGCAAACGGCGGCGCACATTGACAGGGTCTTTTTTTGGTCTGCCGGACGCTGTCATCATCAGTGGGCACTCATCTTGGAAAAGCCGTTAATCACCACCACGCCGACAACAATCAGCGCGATACCCGCGATGGCCGCCGCATCAGGTTTTTGCCTGAAAACGACCACGCCGATAAGGGTCGTCAGAATAATGCCCAGCCCTCCCCAGGAGGCATAAGCAATCCCTAGCGGAAGCGTACGCAGCACCTGAGCCAACAGATAAAAGGAACAGGCATAAAGAACAGCGCAAATTAGCGAGGGCATAAGGCGGGTAAAATGTTCAGACTTGCCCAGAAACAGGGTGCCCACCACTTCCAGAACGATGGCGAGTGCGAGTGCTGCGTAAGCGAGTAGTGAAGACATGGTTTTCTCCTGAAATAAAAACCAATACTAGATACCTACCGGCCGGTATGCAAGTTAAGCGTCAGCGGTTTTTTTCTGCTGCGTAACCTCGGATTAACATAAGACGTGCTGTGACAGGCAGGAGCCCCCCGCGGCCATCCTCATGGCACCACGTTGCCGGTCACGCCTGTTGGCACCCATAACAGCAAAAAGAGACTAACCCTAGCCTGGATACGATAAAAAGCGGGAACGCCAAAAGACGTCATCCCGTCGGGCCGGCAGCGCGGGCGTTGGCGACTGTCGAGAATAACCCTGCGTTTTCCGGTACTGGCTGAACATCCGATGTTAATGAAAAGCCCGGAAGGACTTTTCATACATCAGCATCAGCAAGGCGTTGATTACCACATCAAATCATCCGGCACTTTAAAATCGGCATACGGATCTTCTTCATCTTGTTCTTCCTGACTTAGCGCACTATTTAATACAATACTGTTCGCATCTCGCTGCGCAATTTTATCGGCTACGCTCGCCGGGATAATAGCGTATTTACTCACGCCGCTGTTATCATCAACCAACCGGGCAATGGCGAGACGGCCACTGATCAGCTGAGATTGAGTCAGCTTGTCCACAGCTATCTTTTTAATGAGATTATTATCTGTGAAGTTAAAATCAATATCGCCTTTGGCAATATTGATTCGGTTCATTTCAATTAACTGCTTCACCTGGGCTTTATATTCTTTCGATAAAGCAGCTTGTTTTTGTTGCTCGCTGAGCTGTTTATCACGTTCAAGCTGGGCTTTTTTATTTTCTTCCACGGCCTCCCTTGCCTCACGGGCCTGCGCCCGTGATTTTTTAGCCGTTTTTTGGACTTTGGCTATTTTTTTGCTGGTTACTAATCCAGCTTTTAGCATCTGCTCTTGTAAGGTGAGTTTTGTCATCTTCGTTTCTCAAACAGTCGAATAATTTGTGTGATTATACCCGTAATGTATGAGGCTGTACCAGATTGAGCACCTGATCACCGTGCGGCATGAGTTTGGCGGGTCTATCAGAGGCTGGCGTGACCTGCCCTTAGGATTTCAGCCCGGCCCCTCGCTCCCTGCCGCCAGCAATGGCACCAGCACGTCGCTGATGGGCGTGGGAATACCCTGTGAGCGACCATAACGCTGTATCACACCGTTGCGGATATCCCATTCCAGTGGGCGGTTGGCCTGCCTGTCGGCGAGAATGGAGGTGCCTAAATCCGCCGGGGCATGATGAAAACCATCAACGATCTCCTGCGGAACGTTATCATCCAGTACGGCACCTTCCGCTCGCGCAACCGTCAGAGACTCACGCAGATAAGCCAGCGCCAGTTCAGTGATATCCGCCCGTGTGAACATCCCGGCACGGCGATTCGCCAGTACCATCAGACCAGCGACCGCGTTCTGCAGCAGTTTGCGCCAGGCGATGGAGATAAAATCGGTTGACAGCTCAACCGCGCAGCGTGTGCCGCTAAGCGCATCCGCGACCCGTTTTGCCGGCGCCACATCCGGCAGCGTCAGGCGCGGCCTGGCGCGCAGCCAGACGGAGGCATCCGGCTCGCGCTGTGCCGGGAACCACACTACCGAAGGCAGCACCGTTGCGCCGTTGACCAAGGGTTCCAGTTGGGTTTTCTGCTCGACGCCATTTTGCAGTGCGCATACCACGGTGTTTTCATCGCACAGCGCGGCCAGCCAGTGGGCGCTGTCAGCCACCTGGGTGGTTTTCACCGCGATAAACACCAGATCGAACGTACGGTTGATAGCCGCCGGATGAGTCAATACCGGACCGGGCACCACAATTTCACCCTCATCGTGACGCAGAATTAACTGCGGATGCGCGGTGCGCCCGCAAAGGAGTGGCGTGCGGTCAACTTCATGCAGTACAGCGGCGATGGTGGTACCGATAGCACCCGGACCAATAAGAGCAATTGTGGGATGATCAGACATCTTGTGTTCTCCTGATGTGAATACCGCCGCGTAATAAGGCGTTCCAGCTGGCATGTTGCAGGGCGGCGAATAACGTAAGCAAAATAATGTGTCCAGGCATAGGCTCATGCTAAACAGCGCGCGCCCGGATGAAAAGTGAAGTGTCGTCATCGAGGCATGAGTAAATACTCATGTAGTAATGGTAACTGAGCTGCGCCTGTTGTGATTCTGCCAGTAACCAGCGACGGAATTTCATGATGGTTCCGATGACGCTTAGC
This sequence comes from Sodalis sp. RH24, assembly GCF_047324145.1. Lineage (NCBI taxonomy): Bacteria > Pseudomonadati > Pseudomonadota > Gammaproteobacteria > Enterobacterales > Bruguierivoracaceae > Sodalis > Sodalis sp. RH24. The sequence continues at coordinate 4,941,210 of NZ_CP178729.1, read as the reverse complement.
AGTCCGGTCCTCATTTTGGCAGGGACGGTTGGCATACACCAGCCCACACTATGTCACCCCAATTCTGTCATGTCCCGCCATTAATTTCAGCCAGTAGCCAGTGTTCAAAATCCTGCAGTGCAGGTTCATTTATTCCTGTTTCCACCGGTTTTACCAAACAGAATTTTTTGCTCAGGTTTTCTGATTCTGGCCAGGGTGCGACAAGCGCTCCGCTACGCAGTTCTTTTTCGACGTACATACGCGGCACCATTGCCACGCCTTGTCCCGCCAAAGCGGCAGCTATTGCCATTTCATGAAGGTCATACCGGACACCTTGCGCCGGATTATCAAAGATTATTCCGTTTTCCTGGGCATAGTGATGCCATGCTTCCGGATTCTGCCGCCGGTGAATACGCGGTAGTTCGTTCAACCTCTCATAGACGTTCTTGTCCGTTAACAGTGCAGGATGGCATACAGGCACCAGTTTTTCCTGAAAGAGAAAATGCAAACGCATCCCTGCCCATGCGGGATGTTCAAAATGAACTGCGGCGTCAAAGCCACTCCCGGTGAGAATGAATGGGTCGGTTCTGGCCGCAATATGCAATGTGATATCCGGATGCATAGATCTAAAGCCGTTCAGGCGGGGAATCAGCCATCGACTGGAAAACGTCGGCAGGACGGCAATTTCCAGACTTTTGCTTCCTTCAGGCATCCCCATTATGTATTGAGTATCCCTGTCGAGTCGTTCGAGCGTTTCGCGTATGTGATGTGCATAGCGCGCACCTACAGGATTAAGCTTGACGCGGCTTCCGGTACGGTCAAACAGTCTGCAGTTCAGCAAAGATTCAAGGCGCGCAATCTGCCGGCTGATGGCGCCTTCCGTCAGCGATAACTCCTCTGCGGCCCGGGCAAAATTACCGTGCCTTGCGGCAGCCTCAAAAGCCTGCAGGGAAGTGCTGCTGGGAATTTTTCTGCGCATAAAACCGCCCCTGTTGTGTGTATAGGGTGACCCATCAGTGACTGAATATCACTAAACCATGAAATAATATCGATTTATAGCCAAAAAAACAGCATGTAGCATGATGAAAAATCATTAAACGGGCTCATTAGATTCCTGCCGTTTATTCATGCAGAGGTTAGTCAATGTTGTATATCGTGGAATGCACCTATGCCAATCCCGGAAGCGAGGAAGACTGGAATGAATTTTACAGCCGGGAAAAACTGCCGGCGCTAGTCTCCGTCACCGGATTCAGCACTTCCCAGCGCTTCCGGGCCCTGAAACCTGGCTGCCCTGTTTATCTCGCCATTCATACCATTAAGGATGCGGATGTGATCTCCAGTGACGAATACCGGATGAAAGGCGGCGGTAATTTCTCGCGCTGGCAGGAGCACATCACTGACTGGCACCGTAATCTGTATGAGTGTGAAGGCCCGGCTCCGGCCGTATCCTCGGATGAACTGCTGCTGCTCAGCGCCCGGCCGATCGGCTTTATCGAGACCGGGCTGGGATACCGGGCACTGGCAATGCAGGCGTCAGGGCTGGATAAATCCCCGGGGCGGCGCGTTGCCTACGTTCTTGCACGTGAAAATGCCGAGCAGTTAGCAGAAGTCCCCGGAGCATACCTCTACGAAACGCTTACACCGCAATTGCAGAACCCGGCTAAGTGTCACCAGAGAGGAAAACAATAAAATCATGCCAAATCTGACTTTTTACATTTCTGAAGATCAGTCTGACAGGTTCACCGATTTCTCCGATTTCACCCATATCTGCCGCGCACTGTGCAGTGAGATTCTCGGCGCAGAAGCAGAAAAAGTTCACATCATATATGTCGATGTCAGGCCGGGATGCGGGCATCCGGTGTATGCCGAACTCTGTTATCGCCTGACAAAATCGCGTGTGCCGGACGTGATGGAAAAGTTTATGCGTGAACTGGATCTGGCCATTCGGCAGGCCTCGGGGCTAATGGCGCGTATCCGCTGTTTTGGCTCGAGCGCACCACAAATATTCGCTCGAAACTGACCATGAGGAATTTATGAACCATCCGCCTTTCACATCCCGTCAGATTGGGGATTTTCTGGTTACCGCCCTGAGTGATGGCAATATGTCAGCCAGCCTGGATTTACTTTCAGGCATTGAGACGGCGGATGCTGGGTTAATTCAGCGCAGCGCCGGGATCGCTGAACCCGGTAATATCCATATCAACTGTTATCTGATCCGCGGTCAGGGACGCACCATTCTGGTTGACGCCGGCGCGGGAGGCCTGAACAACGTCGGAGGGCTGCTCAAAAGAAACCTCGGTGCCGCGGGGGTAGGCCCCGCTGACGTGGACACCGTCTTATTGACGCACGGCCATCCTGACCATATTGGCGGCCTGCTGGATGCTGAAGGAAGGCCAGTCTATAAACATGCTGAACTCTATCTTCATCCTCTTGAAGCGGAATACTGGCGGGATGATGAAAGATTAAAAATGGCCAGCGAGCGTGGGCAGCGTAATTTTAAGCTGGTCCGCCGAACGTTAGAAGCGTATGCGCAGAACTTGCGCTTTCTGGACGGGAAGGAGATAACCGGGGGCATTCTCCCGGTATGGCTGCCGGGTCACACGCCAGGCCATACCGGATTCCGCATCGATTCAGGTGATAAATGCTTATTGATATGGGGAGACATCGTCCACTTCCCGCATATCCAGTCAGCACACCCGGCCGTTTCCATTGTATTTGACTGCAACCCCGCTCAGGCCGAAGACACACGGAAAAAACTCCTGGAACAGGCAGTCAGGGAAAAACTGCTCATTGCAGGCATGCACTTAGAGCGTCGGGGGTTTGCCCGCGTTCTCATGGCTGATGGCGGATATCGAATTTCCTACCCGGAAGAATGAATGGATATTCGCATCTCATGAAATACCTGTTCGCAAATCACTTAACCGCTTCCAAAAAACCAGAAGTGGTAGAGGAGTAAGCCAGGAGAGGGCGATCTGCTCTCCATTGATTAACGCACCGCGATGTTAGTAGTGTTTGCTAGTGGCACAGGCTGTGTGAAAACCCTAGTCAAAAACTGAAGTGCGCGTGTCTACGCAAAATCTGAAATTAATCGACCGGTTAGTAGAGCCGAATTTTACGTATAAGCACGGTTTTCAGCTCTGCTTTTGACAGTCTCTGTAACCAAAAGTCTTTTCACACAGCCTGGGTACGAAGCAGACATGCTGATGTGAATAGTCCGATATGAACGATCTTCGGACATTGCTAACGGCATTCAGCGTGAATTAACGAGGAGTTGGTCACAACTATTACGCGCAGCAATTTAGTGGTCTGTGTGATAATCAAATACTAAGAAATACTTTCACCAAACCACTAATCGAGGTGAAAATGCCATTGATTGATTTTTATGAAAGTTAAGAAAAAACCCGTGAGCAGGAGAAACAATGCAAGATTCGGGATACCGAAAACAGGGAACAGACTAGTGCAGCATTCTATAAACATTTGGCTGTCGATTTAAAACGAGCAATAAATAAACAAACACTAAGGGGTTTTGATGAGTCCTCGCATAGATTTTAGCCAACAGATGAAGGAAGTATTGGTATCTGCATTCAAGCAGACGCTACCGGATGTTGATTATAATTGTGGGAAATTTGAACTTGCATCTTCAGAGGTAGATCGTGCAACAGTAGTTGCGGCAATGCTAGCGACTAAAAAGTGGCTAGTCGAGAATGTAGAGCTAATAGATAGCGAGGTGACTCGCTTATCTCTTTTATCGCAGAAAGATTGGAATCTGGAGCAGGTTGAAAGAGCAAGATACAACTTAACATCGGCGTTGATGCTAATACCAACTGTAGAAGAGTTAAACGAGATATACGATAAGGCGGCAGGCAAAGTTCAGGGAGTGTAGATCATCCGGAATTCTGTTTCTGACTGGAGCAGGATTTCGGGTCAGGGTCACTTCTGGCACTCAACTGCCATAGGCGGGCCCAAGGGCAGCTTCGATCGCAGGCTGTATGAAAACTCTGATTGCTGACAGAAGGTCACGCGTTTAGACGACTTCTTAGAAAATTTGCATAGAAAGATGATGAAGATTTTACTTAAAAGCGCAGGCGTCAGCCTCTTTTGCGTTCACCTCTGAAGCTTAAACCGTTTTCACACTGTCTGAGCGAATTACAGACGCAACACTAAGTTTATTGCGCCCTTGAGCACAATCTTGACCAATGTGTAGAACTCATTGGGAAAAAAGTGCGGAAAATAGAGAATTAACTCAAGTTTTGTTTATATAGTTCTAAATGAATTTATCATGCCAAAAATAAGTTGCGCCAGTTACATTTTGTGCATGAACTTGCCCATATTCAAATGTAGGTTCTTTCTTCATATGTTGCGTATTCAACTCTGGTTTATTCCAATAAATCAAGTTCGCTTCAAATTCACTCAATAGTTTCTCAGCGAAATCAAAAGGCTTAATCCATTCTATTGGGATGGTTTTGCTGTTTTTAAAAAAAAACAACACAGCACAAATATATACGCTTTGACAAATTGTCATATTTAGGATGGTGTAACTTAGTAATTGCGCTGTGGCCTGAAGAAAATCGTGAGCTCTTCGATGATGTCTTGCCGATGTAAACAAGCTTTTCATTTTCATCATCTCCAACTGTAATCAAATAAATAGGATAACAAGCTAGAGGGGCCTCACCATCACAATTTGACGATAAGTAATTTTGGTTAGACTGCCATGAAATATCTAGGTTTTGGGCTGAAAGGCCAATAGTTTCATGTAGTGCATATGAGGATTGGAGAACTAGAAAACATCCTATCTCTTTTTCAGGAATTAGTAATGAAGGGTCTTCCAAACTTCTGCGAAGATAACTTTCATTCGATCCGTATTCGAGGGGTCTGTAAGTTAATTCATAAGCCATAACATCGATCCTTTAAATTTCATAACGATATGTTAAAGGATGGATGACCTGCTGGTCAATGTGCCTAGGGACTAGCTATGTCAGCTTCTGGCACGTAGGGGACAAATTACCTGAGCTGAAGGTCCGCTGTGAGCGAGGTATAGTCATTCGCACCCTGAGAATTACACTTTTAAGTGATTCAGGGTATGCGCTTACTGGTTACGAATATTGAGCGAGAATCACGTGATGATCGCCGCTTTTCTTTCGAGCCAGTAGGTGCTCCACGTTCGCTAACGAATACTCAGGGCATGCAGATAACTGCTGGCTATATTTCTTTCGAAGAGCGTGGAATGCATACCAATCCCCGATGAGAAGGAGTTGGTGATGACTGCGACTAATCAATTTGCTGCACATGTTGGTCTGGACTGGGCAGATAAAAAACACGATGTCTGTGTTCAGTTTAATAACGGTGAACGCGTATTCCATGTGATTGAACATACAGCAGAAGCGCTTGATGTCTGGCTTACCGAGTTACACCAGAAGGTAAAAGGCAGGATCGCTATAGCTCTCGAGCTGAAGAAGGGCCCCGTGGTATATGCTCTTCAAAAATATCCGTTTATCACTGTTTTTCCTGTCCACGCTTTATCGCTGGCTCGTTACCGGCAGGCCTTCTCACCCAGCGGCGCAAAAGATGACCCGCAGGATGCCGAACTGGCATTAGAGTTAATGCTACGTTACCCCCAAAAGATAAAAGCCATTGAACCCGACAATGCGGATATTCGCTTACTTCAGCAACTGGTTGAGCAGCGTCGTCAGTTGGTTGAAGATAAACGCCGTTTTGTGAACCGGCTAATCAACACGCTTAAACAGTATTATCCTCAGCCCCTGGAGTGGTTCTCACATCGGGGTAGCTTGCTACTGTGTGAACTGATTATGCGGTGGCCCAGTCTGCAACAACTGAAACGCGCCAGGAGCGATACGATCCGCAACTTTCTGAATGCCAAAGGTGGCCGCGCAATGGCCCTTACCGAGCTACGTGTTGCGAGTATTGATAATGCGACCCCATTAACTACCGACCCGAGTGTTATAGAGGCTAATGCTTTGATGGCAACAGCACTGGCGACACAAATCAAAGTCGTGAGTGAAATCATCAAAACCTATGGCGAACGAATCGAAACGTTGTTTGACACTTTGCCAGATGCAGGTCTGTTCAAATCGCTTCCAGGCATGGGGCCGTGTATGGGCCCACGTATGCTTGCTGCACTTGGAGATAACCGTGACCGTTTTACTAGCGCAGAAGAAATTCAAAACTACGCAGGTATAGCACCGGTAACAGAACGAAGTGGCCAGAAATCCTGGGTTCACTGGCGTTGGCAATGTGCCAAGTTCGTTCGACAGACGTTCGTGGAATGGACGGCGAAAACGGTTAACTCATCATACTGGGCCAGGCTGTATTATCAGGGACAGCGAGAAAAAGGAAAATCTCATCAATCAGCGATTCGTGCTCTGGCATTCAAATGGATAAGGATCATTTACCGCTGCTGGAAGACCAGAACCCGCTACGACGAAGCGAAATATTTGCTGGCACTCGAAGCGCGACACTCGCCCTTACTGAAGCCATAAAAAGCTTGTCGAATGTCTCAGGGCGTGAAGCGGAAGTTTGCGATTGCTTTCAAACCAGGTATTGTCATTTCTGACATAGCCGTATGTTCATCAACGAGCAGCAGGTCACAGACCCGGTATAATCCAGGAATTCACTGTGCAGGATGTTCTTTACCCTCAAGTTGGATTACTGTTGATGTATCCGTAACTTTTAATAATTTCCTACCATGACTCAACTACGCTATCGCCTTATACCGCTAGTTTTTTTATCAGGATACGTTTTACACAGTTATGCCGAAGTTCCGCTGCCAGACAGTGTACTGAAGGATAATACCGAAACTTTTGAAATAGCTTGCCCTGACAATCCCCAGCAGACAACTATTGATATGAATGATTGTATAGGCACAAAACGTGATGCAGTTAAGTCTGTCGAAGCGAAGTATTTAAACACAGCACGTCAACGTATTTCGGCAACACAAGATAACCAGACCCTTAATGCCTTTGAGGCAGAAAATAAGGCGTGGGACATTCTGATTGATACGGCATCACATGCTACTGGTGTAGAGTGGCAGGGAGGCACAATTCGAGGGGTTAAAGCTACTGACCGTGAGATAGCCCTGATTGAATTAAGGATTCATAATCAGTGGCAGAACTGGCTGCGCTATGAAGACTCGACACCGCCAGTACTACCGGAACCACTTTTCCATAACGTCGAATGAAATACTAGAAAACAGTGCAACAAGCATGCTTTCCATGAGTACAGAATCGGTCTCGGGAGATCGATTGAAAATGCGGGTTGAGTGTATTTAGCATAAAGACTCATGCCTCATGATACATCAATGTGATGTGGGGCTTTCCGGCGCTTTTACACTCTTCCCTGCCCCCCGTTTATTAACATAGACTGATTTAGCAACGTCTGCTTTTGGCACAGAGCGGACATTTCAGCTTTCCCCTACCCTTGACATCTGAACTTAGCCTTGACACCAGAACACAGTAATTAGCCCAGCGCGCTCATACGGGTCAAACACACCTCATGGCTTCATAACGATGCGCCCAAGCGGTTTCGCTGTCTCGGCGAATTCGTGGGCCGCAGCAGCGCTGGCCAGGGGGAAGATGCGGTCAATGACAATCCTGATGCGCCCTGCTGCTAAAGCCTGCAACATGTCGTCCACACTTGCCCGAACTCCAGGCCTTTCAAAAAGGGGTCCCATGAATACCCCCATGAGTGTCTGGTTAGACTGCATTGGCGGCCACAAGTCGACAGTCAGGCCTCCACCGCCCGCATTACCGACGAAGATGAGACGTCCTTCCGGAGCGAGTGCAGAAAGCGAAGCAGGCAACGTCGTCCCCACCGGATCGATGACGAGGTCAACACCGCTGCCATGGGTGTACTGTCTGACACTGTCCACGACGTTATTCTCTGCACGATCCACGACATGATCGGCACCAAGTTCCAGCAACCGGCTTCTTCGCTGCGTTCCGCTTGCCACGGCGATGACCGTTGCGCCTGCTTGTGAGGCAAGCTGAACGACCGCGAGCCCCACGCCACCAGCTGCTGCCTGAATAAGGACGGTTTCTCCGTGCCGGAGCATGCCTCGAGTGAAAAGGCAATGGTGCGCGGTTCCAAAAGAAATCGGTAAAACCGCCGCTTCTGCCATATCCACCCCATCGGGTATAAGCCAGGTTCGTTCCGCGGGCACAGACCAACGTTCCGCATGTGATCCCTGCATGTGAAAAGCCGCGACTCTGTCCCCAACCGTACGGCTACGGACGTTCGATCCTACTGCAACAACTGTGCCCGCGGCCGCGTAGCCGACGATCCATGAAGGAAGAGGCGGCGGAGTTAAACGGCGGTTGATCAGATCTCCACCTTCTATCGAGATAGCCTCGACAGAAATCAGAACGTCGTCAGGTCCTGCGACCGGTTCGGGGATATCGACATATTTCAGGACGCCGGGAGCGCCTTCCACGTCATAAACCGCTGCTTTCATAAATTTTCCTCTGTCTCATCAGTAAATCCTGACCAGCCTGGCAAACCATCCCGATGCGGCATATAGCAATTCAGAAATCTCTCTGCTGCCTCTACAGGCAGCGCGGTCTGCCCTGTTGAATTTTCGACTGGCGGAAAGACCCGTAACGCTTAGGGCAGCCTGGCAATCACCTTAATCTCAAACTGGAATCCGTAAAGCCACGTCACGCCGATCCCGGTCAACGTAGGGTAAGGCGCCTCCCCCCAATATTCTGGCAGGATACTCCAGATAGCGTCGAGGTTTGACTCGGGATCGACGACAAAGAGGGTAACGTCAACCACATCACCGAACGTGCAGCCCGCAGCCGCGAGAACAGCATTAAGGTTATCGAATGCCAGCCTGATCTGCTCTTTAAGATCCTGTTCAGGCAAACCATCCTCCCGGCTACCCACCTGCCCCGAAACGAACAAGAAACCGTTGGATTTGATGGCCGGTGAATAGCGATTGCGCTCATAGAGCGCCTGCCGACCGAAGGGAAAAACTGCTTCGCGTGTTGTCATGTTTGTACCTTTGCAATGGGCGAAATCTGCCCGGTGAACATAAAGACACTTTACAGGTACTGGATCGGGCGGATAAACAGGCGACTTTGTCCATCATTGTTTGTAAAATCCAAACAATCGGTGAGAAAGAGAGGATAAGGAATGGATCGTTTCGATGCGATGCGCGCCTTTGCTCGCGTGGTGGAGGCAGGTAGCTTCACAAAGGCTGCCCAGACGCTTCATATGAGCAAAACCACGGTGACGCAACTTATTCAGCAGTTGGAAGCGCGCCTGCGCGTCAAGTTACTCCATCGCACCACCCGCAAGCTCGGTGTCACTCCCGACGGCGCGGTCTACTACGAGCACGTCATCCGCCTGCTGGCGGACATGGAGGATGCTGAAAACAGCCTCTCCAGTGCGGCGATTACGCCCGGAGGACGATTACGGGTGGATGTGCCCAGTCCGCTGGCCCGCCTTGTGCTGGTGCCAGCGCTACCGGCTTTCCACGCACGCTACCCTGATATCCAGTTCGACATGGGCGTGAGCGACCGGGTGGTGGATCTGATCGGCGACAATGTGGATTGCGTCTTGCGCGGTGGCGAAATCACCGACCAGTCCCTGATCGCACGCCATGTCGGCGATTTGCAAATCGGCGTCTACGCCGCCCCCAGCTATGTGGAACGCCTTGGCGCTCCTGCGCACCCGCGCGATCTGGAAAACACCGACCATCGCATAGTGGGATTCTTGTCTTCACGCACCGGTAAGATTGATCCTCTGGTGCTGCACTGTGAGAGTGAACATATTGAAATCAAAAGCAGCTATGTGCTTGCAGTGGATGATGGCAATGCTTACCTCGAAGCTGGGCTAGCCGGGTTAGGCGTGATTGCGCTGCCAGTCTATATGGCGGCAGCACATCAGGCTTGTGGCTCCTTGACTCCGCTATTTGAACACTGGCGTATTAATCCAATGCCTCTGTACCTGGCGTTTCCGCCGAACCGCCATGTCAACGCCAAACTGCGAGTTTTTATTGATTGGATCGTTGAATTGATGCAGCACCATGTCCCCAATTCTAACAATAAGTAACTACGTCCCAGCCCCCTGATTCGCTCATCAGCGTCGATTGGTGGTCATTCTGGTGGTCTTGACTGAAAGGGAATTCAGATGTCGACGTCCGCTCCTGGCACAGAGCGGACGTTAATCCCACTCGGGCATAATCAGTTTATCGGAAGCTCTCTAAATGTGGACGATTCGAATTACACGAACACTTAGATTTCAAGTGCAGCAAGAATTACGGTTTCCATTTTCTCTGGGGTGGTGAACGGTGCAAAACGCTTGACCGGTTTGCCGTCGCGTCCGATCAGGAACTTAGTGAAGTTCCACTTTATCCGCCCCCCCAGCACACCGGGCAATTCGTCTTTCAGGTAACGAAACACCGGGTGCGTAGCAGCGCCGTTGACCTCCACTTTTTCGAATATCGGGAAGCTCACACCATAGTTGATGTGGCAGGTCTGCGCGATTTCATCGGCACCGCCGGGTTCCTGATTACCGAACTGGTTACAGGGGAAACCAAGCACCACCAGACCCTGGGCGGCGAACTTCTTGTAGAGCGATTCAAGGCCTGCGTATTGTGGCGTGAAGCCACAATGGCTGGCGGTATTAACCACCAGAACCAGCTTACCCGCATAGTCGGCCATAGAGATGAGCTGGCCACCCAGACTGGTGGCGGTGAGTTGATGAAAGGTGATCATGTCGGGCTCCTCAGAGAAGATTTGCAAAGTCGAACGAAAAGAACAACAAACAGACGTGCTAAAGGCCTCGTGTCGCTATGAGTAAGATAGAGTCAGTAGCAGCGCCGATTCAATGAGTATTCACGACCGTGGCTGGCAGCCAGCCCGGTAAATCATAACAAGACTGAAAATACTGAGTGGTTTCGATTCTGTAGACGCAACACAAATCTGAGGGTCACACTGGGGTGGAGGGTGACGGAATAGGTTGCTGTAATTACTGGCGACATGCGGCAGAAGCCCTGCCCGCAAAACCGATGCCTATAGGGCATCCAAGCACTCTGTAGATCTCAGAAATAACCTGCATCGTTGCGTCTTCGATGATTCCTTCATTACGGCATAAAACCCAGCCGTGATCTGCAACTTCTCGCTCAAACGCCTTGGTACAGGCTACATGCTCTTCCAGCTTATGAATTACCGTACTACTTAGCCCACGCGTTCTGGCCGCGGCCCTTGTCCATGAAATGTCAGGCGCAGTAACAACCCCGACATGCAGGTCTGGCGTTCGCACGTTTCGTTCAATGTTAAGCTGTAAGATCTCTGCAAATGGAACCATCCGGCGAAACGCGGCTTCCGACGGGTACCAACGATCCATTAAGATAATGCTGCCCGGTGGCTGTTTAGTCAGCACATGCTCGGAAATCCAGGCACGGCTATCGGCAAAGCGCTCACAAACTTCCAATTCCAAATCCAGGGTGGGATTTCTAGCGAGCCTGTTCACGAGGGCCATTGTTTCCCTCCTGTAGGGATCGCTTTTTTTCTCGCAAAGTCGGATCACCGTCTTGTTATCTGCCCTGAGTACTTTCGTAATGGCCTCCAACAGTGTGGTTTTGCCGACTCCCTTGGGCCCATCCAGAGAAATAAACAGCGGACGACTCATTCTTGAAATGACGATTGACATAGGGTTTGCTTAAAACTCAAATCTGGCAAAAGCATCTTATTACCTTCTTATTAACCGCTGACCACCCTTTCGTTCGTAGCAGTTGCCTGTAGCGTCAGCGTGAACCCAATACCCAAAACAGGCAAATGAATAGATTACCAAATCATATAGTAAGATAATGATCTAAATTGGGTTTCACATTAATAGTGAACCAGCCCGCCGTCCACAGCATACTGGCTTCCGGTTACGTAGGACGCATCATCTGAAAGCAGAAAAAGTGCGACGGCGGCAGCTTCATCAGCTGTACCGGCTCGCCTGAGAGGCACCTGGCTTACCACAAAATCTTCAAACTTTTGCCGCGACTCCCCGGACATGAAGTGTCTAAAATTAGTCTCGATAGGTCCTGGCACCAGCGTGTTGGCGCGAATATTGCGCGCGGCCAGTGAGGCGGCCCAGCTTTTTACCATGGCGACAACGGCGCCTTTTGTTGCACCATATAAGCTCGTCATGGGCGCACCTTCATAGACTGAAGACGATGCGGTGACCAACACTGATGCACCTGGGTTCAACGTGTTGGAAAGTGATGCAAGCTGCAGCATGGGCCCGCGAACATTGGCATTCATCATGCGATTAAAGGCGTCGGCCGTAACGGATTCCGGTGCGCCAATTTCTGCGTAACCCGCATTCAGCCACAATCCGTCGAGGTGCCCCCAGCCGCTGACTGCCGTTGCGAGCGCATCAATATCAGCCTCACTTGCAGCATCACTTTTCAGGATCAGTGCAGTGTCCGGCAACAGTTTGCGGGTTTGGGCCAGACGTTCTTCACTCAGCCCCGTGATGGCAACTTGTCCTCCCTCTTTCACAATTCGCAGCGCGCCTGCCAGCCCAATGCCGCTGGTGCCACCCGTTATAAGTATACGTTTACCGTGAAATCTTCCCATAATTACGCCCTTTTGATCCTTATAATCGCCATTTACCTTACGAAAGATAAACATAGTCGTCATCTGTTTAATTGTGTAGAAGTGGCATGAATGGATGACCTATCCAGAGCAGATTCACTTTTGGTTAGTCATTTCGTTGTCAGGCGTTTTTAGAATTGTTTCAAAGTCTGCTCTGGCACAAAGCAGACAATACTTTGATAGCAAGGGCATTCCCGGCAGATCCCTTGGCCAGGAGCGCTGTGGATAAGCCTGTTGAATTGAGCGGTTGCCTTGGCCAACATCTCAAACCGACCCGCTACCCTATATTCTTGTCCAGGAACGCACGAATCACAGGAATGATTTGCCTGGCGTGGGTTTCAAGCGCGAAGTGCCCGGTGTCATAGAAGCGAATATCCGCCTTGGGCAGATCGCGTTTCCAGGCTTCGGCCCCGTCCGGAAGGAAAAACGGATCGTTCTTTCCCCAAACCGCCAGCAATGGTGGCTGGTACTTGCGGAAGTACGCCTGGAAGGCGGGGTACATTGCTACGTTGGAGGCGTAATCCAAAAGCAGGTCGAGCTGAATGTCCGCATTGCCAGGCCGCGATATCTGGAGCCCTTCCAACGTATAGCCATCTGGCGAAACCGAATCCTTGTCGGTAACCCCTTCCAGGTATTGCCACTTAATCGAGGCCGGTGTCGGAAAGTCATGCAGGGCGCTCCGGTTCTGCTGCGTCGGTTCGCGCCAGTACTTTTGAATAGGTGCCCAGCTATCGCCCAATCCTTCCTCATAGGCGTTGCCGTTCTGAGAAATAATGGCGGTCACCCGCTCAGGATGGGCGACAGCCAGGCGCCATCCCACCGGGGCGCCGTAGTCGTGAACCATAAGCGCGTATGTAGCGAGCTTAAGCTGTTCGGTAAACTGGCCGATGGTCTGCGCCAGCTGGCTGAAGGTGTAGGCGTACTCGCCCCGCGCCGGGGCCGCGGTAAAACCAAAGGCCGGTAAATCCGGCGCGATCACATGATAGCGTTCGGCCAGTTCGGGAATAAGGTCGCGAAACATAAACGATGAGGCTGCGAAGCCGTGAAGCAGCAGTAGCGTGGGTGCGCTGGGGTTGCCTGCCTCGCGGTAGAAAACCTTCACATCACCCACCTGCTCGTAGCGGTAACGAATGGGGCCGATAGCATTGGCGGAATGCGCACCGTCAACAAGCAGAGAAGTCGCGGGTCCGGTAGCTGCAATCGATTTGGAAGAGGTCATGATAATTCCTTTTGTAACCGTTAAATTTGTAATTTGAAGGTTACGTGGTTTTTTGGTAACCTGTCAAATATATTTTATTAGTTACAGGCCAATATGAATCCGACCAGCACGTCTTCCGGCCCGCTCTTTCTGGCGGACAATCTTGCCCTCGATTTCATTAACAGTGAGTACGGTGTGGGCGACCAACATCATGACTGCCTAACCGACGATCAAAGCGTCGCGAGCTGGCTGAAGCTGGCGGGCCTTTGGCCCGATGGCGCTAACCAGCAGATCCCCTGTGGCCTGCTGGCTGAAGCCCGCGGGCTTCGCGACTGTGCGCGGGCAGTGGTGAACGCGGCAATGAAAGGCGTTCAAGCCGATTTCACCGCCATCAATCAGGTGCTTGCGGCGGGTTGTCCGGTGAAGAGGCTGGAATGGGATGGCGAAGCGCAGGAATTGCGCATCGGTGTTCACCACCGGGATAGCAGCCCGGCAAGCCTGCTTTGGCCTGTGGCCGATGCTTTGGTACGTCTGGTTACGGGCGATAAATTCGAATTCGTACGCCAATGCGAAGCCCATGACTGCATTCTGCTCTTCCATGACCTGAGCAAATCGCACCGCCGCCGCTGGTGCAGCATGGCCACTTGCGGCAATCGGATGAAAGTGGCGGCGTTTCGTTCCAGGAAGACATCCCAATTGCGTTCCGCCGCCATACGCAATCCGCGGTGATGTCAGGCACGATAGCCGGCCGGCATAGACAATCTGTTTCGCCCGGGCCGGCGAAGCTGCCGCCATCGCTGCGCTGACGAGGCAGGCCTGACGCCCCGGGGCGCTCCCTGCCCCGCGTCTCCTTTTATACGGCGATATCGGATCAGTCCTCTGCGACCCATACCCGCATCTCCCCTTCGCCGCGGTTGGCCCAGCAAAAATAAGGAATAAACAGCAGGGATTGCTGCCGGCGCCGCGGAGGTACTCCGTCATAATCATAAAGCGTTTGTTGCGAAACATCCGCAGGCGGCAGGCCCTCCCCCGGCGCCTGGATCAGGGTTTTCCCCGCCAGCACGCCTTCACCGGACACTAAGCGAAAATCATTTCCGGCGGACAAACGCAGCTGATGCAAATTATCGCCGTTATCGGCCTGTTCAAGGCAATACACCAGCGGTCCACGCTGCAAAGCAACCTTTCCCAGGTTTTGGCGCACCAGCGGATTGCTGCGGACCCGGCGCACCGGCATCGGCAAAGTCAGTTGAATACTGTCGCCTTCAGACCAGGTACGCGTGAAATAGGCATATCCCCACCGGGGCGCCATAGCCACCGGTTCGCCGTTCAGCATCGCCTGCGGCGACGGACACCAGCCCGGCAAACGCAGCGCCAGCGTAAAGGATGTCGGCGCCGCACAGGTGACGGTGAGAGTAACGGTTTCGTCCCAAGGGTAATTACCGGTTTGCCGCACCGTCAGGGCACGATCGCCCGCCGGCAGGGTCACCTCGCTGCCGATATAGAGATTTACAAACAGGGTCTCGTCGTTGCGGGCGTAAATGTAATTGCCGAGCGAGCCCAGCAACCGGGCGATATTGGGCGGACAGCAGGCGCAGCCGAACCATTGCTGGCGCACCGGTTTAACGTGATCGTAAATATGGTTGCATTTAATGGCGCCAGGATGGACTTCCAGCGGATTGACGTAGAAAAAATGTTTGCCGTCAAGAGCCATGCCCGCCAGCACGGTATTATACAGCGCTCGCTCCATCACGTCGGCATACTGCCCGTCGGCCTCCATTTGCAGCATGCGCCTGGCAAACATCATCAGGCCGATGGACGCGCAGCTTTCCGTATAAGCAGTGTCGTTGGGCAGATCGTAACCGGAAGTAAACGCCTCGCCATGGCTTTGGGCGCCGATTCCGCCGGTAATGTACATCTGGCGCCGGGTCATGTCGTCCCATAAGCGACGGCAGGCGCGGCGCTTCTCATCATCGCCGCTGACACGCGCCAGATGGGCGACGCCCGCCAGCAGATAAACGAACCTGACCGCATGGCCTACCGCCGTTTCCTGCAGCGCAATGGGTTTATGCGCCTGGCTATACGCCTTGTCTTTCACCATCCAGGCCGTGCCGTAGTTGTGCCAGTGGGAAGTGCGGCCGCGGCGCTCGTATTCAAGGTCATAGAAATGAGGTTCGGTACCGCGCTGCTCAACAAAATAGCGCGCCAGGGCGAGATAGCGCTGATTGGCCGTGACGTCATACAATTCCATCAACGCCAGCTCGATTTCCGGGTGGCCCGGATACCCATGCAACTGCCGGGGACCCGGGCCGAAAACCCCGTCAATATGATCGGCCAGGGCGCACACGACCTCGAGCAGGCGGGTTTTGCCGGTGGCGCGGTAGTAAGCCACGCCGGCTTCAATCATATGTCCGGCGCAATACAGCTCATGGCATTCCGCCAGGTTGGTCCAGCGTTTTTCCGGCGCCTTCACGGTAAAATAGGTATTCAGGTAGCCGTCCGGCTGCTGGGCGGCGGCGATCAGCTCAATGGTTTCATCGGCGGTACGCTCCAGCTGCGGATCCGGCTGCCGGCACAGCATCCAGGCCACCGCCTCCAGCCATTTCGCGACATCGCTGTCCTGGAATACCATTCCGTAAAATTCTCCCTGGCTGCGTCCGGCCGCGAGGCGGAAATTTTCTATGGCATGACTGGGTTCCGCGTCGGCGATACGATCGTTTAGCGCCTCCCACTGGTACGGCAAGACCACATCCCTGACCAGTCGCTGATAATCCAGCCAGAAGGAATCGGTCAGCTTGATATGATGCAGGTCGATTTCGGATGTTTTTTCCATTTTTGATTACCTAATCAATGTTTAATCAATGTTTATGCCAACCGGCGGTCCTGAAGATCGCGGGATATACGGGCCATACTGGTATTGTCCAGCCGGCAAAAACGCAACGCCACAGCCAGCAATAAATGGAATATCGTCGGTATCAGGGTTTCCATCATCTGGATACCGTGGAGCGACGCGGGGGTTTGGCGATCGATGCCGGGAGCATAGGCCACCAGAACGAACACCAGGCTGATAATACCGGCGCTGGATGCCCAGGCCAGTTTGATAAAAAACAGATTAAAGGCAAAGCTCATGCCGGATGAGCGGATACGCGTTTTCCAGAAGCCATAATCATCGGCAAACGCCATAAGGGAGAAATGCAGCGTCAGGGTAAAACCGAGGATAATGCTGTTGATGAAAATCAGCGCCAGCCATAGGGTGCGGTACGCCTCGCCAATGGGGATAAACCACATCAGGATGCCCAGGACCGCCAGGGTAATATTGGTGTAATAATAGAGTTTTACCGTATCGATGCGCCGTGACAGGCCATTGACGATCATGGCACCAAGAATGGACGCCACGGTGACGGCGGTAAAAAACAGCGAAGCGTAGCCGGCGCTGCCGTGCAGCGCATAGGTAATAAAATACATATAGCCGCCGCCGCGAATATTAAAGACATTTATCAGCAAAAATGACATCAGCAACATCAGCAGCAACTGATCGTTTTGCCGCAGACCCCGCAAATGGTCCCGTAGTGAAAACTTACCCATCACCGCCAGGGGCACCCGTTCACGCACCCAGAAAAAACAGCACAAAAACATCGCCACCGCGATAACGCACAGCACGGCGACGCCGCGTTGATAGCCTTGGGCCGCATGGCCGCGCCCCAGCGCCTCCACCAGCCAGGGCAATCCCACCGAGACCAGGAAACCGGCGACGCCGCACAGCACAAAACGCCAGGCCTGACAGGAAATCACCTCCCGGTGGACACCGGTCATGGTGTTTATCAGCGCGCAATAGGGCACATTGATGGCGGTATAACTCAGGGAGAGCATCAGGTAGGTGACAAAGGCCCAGAGGATTTTTGCATGGATGCCCACATCGGGCACGGTGAACGTCAGGATACCGATAATACCGATGGGCAGCGCGGCCCATAGTTGCCAGGGGCGAAACCGTCCCCAGCGGCTTACGGTCCGGTCAGCCACCACGCCCATCAGGGGATCGGAAACGGCATCCACGACGCGCAGCACGATAAACATAATGCCGACCAGCGCCGGGGTGAGTCCGAATATATCCGTATAAAAGAAGGTGAGGAAATTCATCATCAGGCAGGTAATAACGGTACCGCCCGCATCGCCTAAACCGTAACCGATTTTTTCACGCATGGATAAATAGCTGCCGGCGGTTATTGCCGGGGCAACCGTATGGGGAATGGAGGTGGTTGACATTATTTTCTCCTCGCCGATAACGCGTTATTGGCATGCGGAAGGGTTAAGAAGTTAACGCTTCAATGTAATAAGCATTTTTAGGGTTCCACCGGTTAAACGTCGCACACTACCGGGGGCGCAACAAGGTGAGGAAAAGGCAGATAAAGGGTACAATTCCGACATGGATTTAAAATTGTGAAGCAGATCAATAGTGCGTTTATATTACCTGACATGCCCAGTCAGGTTTGCTAAGGTGAAGGAAAACGGCAACCAAGGTAATTGATTATGCTAGAAATATCAGTTAATTACCCCATTAGAATTGAAAATGGCGGCCTTTTTATTTCCCGCGGCCTGGGCCACCACCCCACCCGCGTCCTGGGATCCTATGAATTAATTTTTGTTGAACAGGGGATATTAGCGATTCGAGAGAACCAGCGTGATTTTTATGTCAAAGCCGGGGAATCGCTTTTATTATGGCCAGGCCGGGAACATACGGGCATAGGTAATTTTCCCGCGGATTTAAAATTTTACTGGCTGCACTTCAGCATGACGGCCAGTAATGCCGCCAAAGAACAGGCGATTAAATTACCTATACCGCAATACAGTAAAATACGCGATCCACGCCGGTTTGTTACGCTGTTCAGGCTGTTTCTCAGCGAGCAGGAAAACCGATCGCCCCCTTCCTCGCTGGAATTAATTCTGCTGCTGCTGTTGCAACAGGTGGCGGACGGCTGGACCGAAAGCACTGAACCGGCGGAACCGGGCATAGCCTTGGCCTGGAAAGCGCAACAGCTGATCGGCACCCAGTTTCATCTGCCCCTTACCGCATCCGGGTTGGCGTCTCAACTCTTCTGCAATGCCGACTATCTGGGCCGGGTCTATAAAATGACGTTCCGTATGACCCTTACCGAGGCCATTCACCGGCGGCGCATCGGCAACGCAGAAAAACTGCTGGTTGCGGACTGCGGCATCATTGCCGATATCGCAAAACGCTGTGGTTTCCAGGATGTGGGATACTTCAGGCGGCTGTTTCGCCGGCTAACCGGTTTGACGCCGCTGGAATATAAAAAGCGTTACTGTAAAGAGCATATCAATTCGGATATCTAGGCACGCTGGGGAACAACAGGGGAAGACCCAAAAAAAACACCGGCCGGGAGAGGCGCCCGGATTGACGCACCCTCTGCGCACGCAAGCCACCCCTGCTTACTCACCCGTCGCTGAGCGATACAACCTTTACACACTGTGGAAAGCCGTTGCCGGGTATGTTATGCGCAGTAGGGTATTAATTATCATTACGGCATACGCTGGCTTAATAGGTAATTGTTAAAATACCGCAACACTTTTACCTTATTACGCTCGGCTGAGCGCGAATGGATTCACTTACTGCATATAATTTTGATTAAGTCACAATTTTGCCACTAAAAATTCATGTTAAATGCACTTTAAGCAAAATAAAGAGCCTAAATATTTAACACTTCAATTTAATTACCATGCTAATATTTTTAATATCAGCTATTACTAAAAAATAGCGAAAAGTCAATAAATTATTAGTGGTTGATTTTAATAGGTATTTATTTAATATGTCGATCGCTGTAACATTTGCTTAATTAAACGCGTTGTCTTAATATAAAATTAATACTTTGTAACTATTATCCTCGCAGCAATTAAGTCAAATATTGATGGCTTCACACTTAATTCTTGGTTGCGAGAAAGTATCAGTTGTTAACTTTCATGAAAATAAATGGCATCTCATCTATTTGGTTGGTCATACAACTAATGTATGACAGACGAGCTCTCCGGCTAGTTAATAGTGAATAATTGCCCGGTGATACCAGGCTATTTTTAGCAGCAATCAGGAAAAGAGAGACGAATATGACCGAATGTGTGATGTTATGCGTTGGATTGTTATTCTTTAGTGCTTGTTTTATATAAATAATAATATCAATACTCTAATTATGGTTAACGGTGATTGTCAGGATGAAAAAATGAACGCCAAAGAAATTCGCCAATATATCTTCGATCTTAATTTTTCCTATTTACTTCTGGCGCAACGCTTGATTAATCAGGATAAAGCCGCCGCAATGTTTCGCCTGGGTATTGATGAAGACATGGCCGATACGCTGAAAAAGCTGATACCATCACAAATGACGAAACTGTCGGAAGCCAGTCAACTCTTATGCCTGTTTCGCTTTGATGACCATCAGACCATTAGATTGCTGACCCAAGAGTCGCGGATTGACGAATTGCAGCAACTTCATACGGGTATTGTTTTGTCGACTGTGTTAGCAAAACGTACAAGCGCAAAAATAGTGCCTTTACCTAACCCAAGGGGGTGACCATGACCTATAAAAGCATCATTCAGGAAGCAAAAGATATCCAAATGGCCATGGAACTGATCACCCTGGGGGCGCGTCTCCAGATGCTGGAATGTGAAACACAGATCAGCCGCCCCAAATTAATCAAACTCTATAAGGAATTGCGCGGCAGCCCTCCACCGAAAGGGATGCTGCCGTTCTCTACCGACTGGTATATGATATGGGAGCAGAATATCCACTCCTCTATGTTTTATAATATCTTCCGGGCATTAAAGAAAAACGGCGAATCCAGCGATATAGCGATAATTATCCAGGCTTATCACCTCTATCTGGAGCAGTGCCCGCCGCAGGTGGACGAGTTACCGCTGCTGACCATGACCCGCGCCTGGACCCTGGTACGCTTTGTCAATAGCGGCATGCTGCAATTAACGCCCTGTAGCCATTGTCAGGGCCATTTTGTCACTTATGCCCATCATCCGGTTTATGGGTTTGTCTGCAGCTTATGCCAGCCGCCGTCGCGGGCCATAAAAAGACGTAAGATTATGCCCGAATCAGAAATGCCAGCGATAACGCCACAATATGCGTACTAATTAATGCCCCCCTGTTTATCACGCTGGCTGAAAGGCATGAAACGGACTGTTGAAATCGGCATATTATGAGTGGCATACGCGCCCAGGCTAAGAGCGCCGGACAGGTTTTTTTTTCGCCAGGACATCCGTCTCGCCGCATTGCCGTTATGACGCCACAGCGGCTAACCGCCTGAGGTTATCCGTGGCCTATACCACCTGGTCTATAAATCAGTTAATTTGAACAACACCAGCGAATTTATTCGATATCCCATTATGTTAATGAGCGTTATATTTATTCCATCGAAAGCAAAACGCTTTCACTCATACCACACAGGATATCAATCATGAAAAAGACCATCGCAGCCCTCGCCCTTATCGCAGCCGTTCTTGCTCCAGCAGTTTCCATGGCGGCAGGCGGTGATTACCAAAGCTACACCAACACGTATCCGGTGACGCAAAGCAGTAATCATCACGTCAATACCGCCGAATAAGGGCGTCATTTTGTAAAAGACAAAAAAATTGATTAAATCGCAAAACCATGGCGCAAAAGTCGTGGTTTTGCGATTTTTTTTGCCCGCCTTGAGTGGCCTTGCCAGCATGATTTGCCATCAGCGCCGCCTGGGCCACGCCAGCCGGCGCAACGTGACCCGTATGCCCGCAAAATAAGAGACAACATGGCCGTTGGGCTATAAGATTCAGTGTCAGTAAACGTTGCCTGCGAGATCCCAGTGTATTTGTATTTATTGAATTCAGCTGATTTGCCGGGGTTTTCCCCGGTTATGTTAACTTTATCGGCGCGGGTTAACTCCGATGAGCACTATTGACGCGTTAGGTCCAATGGGGCCGCTTAAGGGAACCCTTAGTGGAGTGCCAGATAAGTGTTCGCCAGTGGTCCTTATCATCCCGGGGTCCGGCCCAACGGATCGCGACGGCAATAGCGTACTGGGAATAAAAGCCGCGCCCTATAAATTATTGGCGGAAGGACTGGCCGCCAAGGGGATAGTCAGCGCACGCATCGATAAGCGCGGCATGTTTGCCAGCGCGGCAGCCGTACCGGACCCGGATGCGGTGACCGTCGCTGATTATGTCGATGACATTCACAACTGGATTAACACCCTGCGCCGGCGTACCGGCACAAACGCGGTATGGTTGCTTGGCCATAGTGAAGGCGGTTTAGTGGCGCTTAGCGCACTAACACGAGCGTCGGAACATATAGCCGGGCTGTTATTGGTCGCATGCCCCGGCCGGCCGGCCGGCGAAGTGCTGATGTCCCAGTTGCGCGCCAACCCCGCCAACGCGCCGTTGCTTGACGCGGCCGCCAAGGCGATCGCCGCGCTTTCGTCCGGCCAGCTCATAGATGCCAGAGCAGTGCCGCCGGCCCTGGAGGCGTTATTCCGGCCGGCGGTGCAATCCTTCCTGATCAGCCTCTTTGCCTTAGATCCCGCGCAACTCATCAAGCAGGTTAACAAGCCGGTGCTGATACTGCAGGGAAAACGCGATCTCCAGGTCGGTATTGCGGATGCCAAACGTCTCCATCAGTTCGCGCCGGCCTCTACCCTTCTCCTGATCCCCGACACCAATCATGTGCTTAAACGGGTCGCTGTTGATGAACCCAGCATCAATCTGGCCGCCTATGCCGATGCGAACCTTCCCCTGGCTCCGGGCGTTATTGAAGCCATTGCGCTTTTTGTCAGGTCGAATAGCGGACAAACCCCACATCAAATCAAATAATTTGAACAATAAAAACAAATTTATTCACTAGACTATTTAATTAATGAGCGTTATATTAATCACATCGAAAGCGAAAGGCTTTCACCTGTACAAACAGAACGAGAGGATATCAATCATGAAAAAGACCATCGCAGCTTTAGCCCTTATTTCCGCCATGCTCGCCCCCGCAGTTTCCATGGCCGCCGGCGGTGACTACCAGAGCTATGCCAATACCTATCCGGTAACGCAAAGTTCTAACCAGCATGTCAATACCGCGGAATAATAGCGCGGTAAAAGTAAGACAAAATTTTTCATCAAGGCGCAAATCCATATCAAGATATGATCATGGATTTGCGTTTTTTTTTGCGCTTATGGCGGTCGCATAGCCGCGCCAACGCCA
Source organism: Sodalis sp. RH24 (assembly GCF_047324145.1). Classification (NCBI taxonomy): domain Bacteria; kingdom Pseudomonadati; phylum Pseudomonadota; class Gammaproteobacteria; order Enterobacterales; family Bruguierivoracaceae; genus Sodalis; species Sodalis sp. RH24. The sequence continues at coordinate 4,918,192 of NZ_CP178729.1, read as the reverse complement.
AGCCCCTCCCCTCTTTATCCATACCCCCTTACCCATTAGGCAAACTCTGTTGATGGCGGTGCCTCATTACAGTGCGCCGCGCTACATGATGGAACATCCAGGCTCCCGCCCTAACTCATCATCGCGCAGGCAACGGGGCGTCCCGCCACCGCTGTGGGCGGGCGGACATCCGACTGGAGTTGGCATCTAAATTGCTTGGTTGTACATACAAGAATATACATGCCTGATTTTACAGCGCGGATTATAAATTTGATGGATAAGCCATGATCGCATTCGACAATGTCACCAAATTTTACCCCGATGGCACCGTTGCCGTGGACAGATTGTCTTTTGTCGCGCCTACGGCAAAAATCACCATTCTGGTCGGCCCCTCCGGTTGCGGCAAAACCACCTCGCTGCGCATGATCAACCGGCTGATTGAGCCGAGTTCGGGCGTGATTACGCTCAATGGGCAATCCACGCAGGATATGGATGTGGTGCGGCTGCGGCGCAAGATAGGCTATGTCATCCAGAATGCCGGCTTATTCCCGCATAAAACCGTACAGGATAATGTCGCCGTTACCGCGCGCCTTAACGGCGCGACGCGGCATGCCGCCCGGAAAACCGCGCTGGATTTACTGGCGCGGGTGGGCCTGTCGCCGGAGATGGGCCAGCGTTATCCCTGGCAATTGTCCGGCGGGCAGCAGCAGCGGGTAGGTGTTGCCCGGGCGCTGGCCTCGGATCCGGAATTCATGCTGATGGACGAGCCCTTCAGCGCGGTGGATCCGGTGGTGCGCGAGCAGTTGCAGGATGAATTCCTGCGCCTGCAAAGCGATATCGGTAAAACCATTATTATGGTCACGCACGATATTGATGAAGCCATGAAGCTGGGCGATCGGGTGGCGGTGTTCAGGCCCGGCGGCAGGCTGGCGCAGATCGACGCGCCGTCTAGGCTGCTTAACCATCCCGGCGATGCGTTTGTCGCCGATTTTATCGGCCGGGACCGTGGCTACCGTAAGCTGGCCTTTAGCGCCATCCCCTCCGGCCTGGCCTTGTCCAGCGAACCCTGCGCCGCCGTGGGGATGCCGGTCGCCGAGGCCCGTGAGCGGGCGCAGGGCCGGTGGATACTGGTGACCGCTGACAACCAGCCCCTGGGCTGGTTTGATGTCGCCCAGCCAAAAAGCCATATCCTGGCCGGCGACATTAACCTGAGCGGTACGTTTGCGCCGCTGAGCGGCTCGCTGCGGCAACTGATGGACGCGGTGCTGAGCTCGCCTTCCGGCCGGGGGATCGTCGTTGACGATAACCGGCAATTACTCGGTTCGGTGAATATCGAGCAGGCGTTCGGCGCCGCGCGTCAACCGATGGACGTGGAGCAACGCCATGCGGTTTGACTGGCTCTGGGCGCAAAAAGACACCATTTTCAACCTGCTGTGCTGGCACCTGTATTTGTCCGTGGTGCCGGTATTGATTGGGTTAATCCTGGCCATCCCGGCCGGGATCGTTATCTATCGCAGCGCGCATATCAAGAACCTGCTGCTCAATATGCTCGGACTGCTCTATACCATTCCCTCCCTGGCGTTGTTTGTGCTGCTCCCGGGGATCCTTGGCACCCGAATTCTCGACACGCTTAACGTGGTGGTTGCGCTGACGCTGTACGCGTTTTCATTATTGGTGCGCACGGTATGCGACGGGCTGGATTCCGTGCCGGAAGACACCCGCCAGGCCGCCGTGGCCCTGGGATACCGGCCGCTGCAGCGGTTCTTGCTGGTGGAGCTCCCCCTGGCGGTTCCCGTTATCGCCGCCGGGATGCGGGTGGTCCTGGTATCCAATGTCAGTATCGTGTCCATCGCCGCGGTGGTGGGCATGCCGCAGCTCGGAGCGCTGTTTACCCAGGGGTTCCAGCTGCATTTTCTGACGCCGATTATCGCCGGTATCGTCTTATGTATCGCGCTGGCCCTGGTTCTCGATAATTTACTGCTGCTGGGCGCGAATAAGATCACGGCCTGGAAACCTAAACGGAGCGGACGATGATAGCGTGGTTTATGGACAGCGCCCATTGGCTGGGCGATGACGGCCTGCTGGTATTAATCACCCAGCATGTTATTTACAGCGCCGAAGCGTTGCTTATCGCGTTGATTATCGCTTTTCCCATTGGCTGTTATGTCGGCCATACCGGCAAAGGCACACGCACGCTTATCGGTATCGCCAACGCCATGCGGGCCTTGCCCACGTTTGGCCTGATTATTTTACTGGTCATTATTTTCGGCCCGGTGTTCGAATCGGATCTGGCGTTTATCGTCCCCTGTCTAATTGTGCTGATTATACTGGCGCTGCCGCCGATTATGATGGGGATCTATTCCGGCATGACCGCCATTGATCCCAGCGTTATCGACGCCGCCGTCGGCATGGGGTATTCACCCTGGCGCCTGCTGCTGACCGTGGAAATTCCCTGCGCGCTGGCGCTGATCCTGTCCGGCATTCGCAGCGCGGCGCTGCAGATTGTCTCCACCGCCACCATTGCCGCCTATGTGTCGCTGGGCGGCCTGGGCCGGTTGATTATCGACGGCCGCGCGCAAAACGATTATCCGCAGATGGTCGCCGGCGCCATTACGGTGGGCGCGCTGGCCCTGGCGGTGGATTTTATCTTCTCGTTGTTCATTCGTTTCATGGTCTCATCCGGCATACAGCGGCGCGAGCGCCGGCGTAAGCCTTTTATTCTATTAACCCACTATATCAATCGCCTATATCATTAACCGGAGCCCGTCAAAATGAAAATGAATCAATTGCTCGCAGCAACGTTGTTTTCCGCCGTTTTATTGCAGACCGCCCCGGCATCGGCTGATGATAAAACGTCCGCGACCGGCGATATCGGGACCATTATCGTGGGATCGGCGGATTTTCCGGAAAGCCAGTTGCTGGCCACGATCTATGCCGACGCGCTGGCCGCGAAAAATATCAAAGTGGAAAAGAAATTAAACATCGGCAGCCGGGAAGTGTATATGCCCGCCTTGCTGGACGGTTCCATTAATTTAATCCCGGAATACAGCGGCGCGACACTGAGCTATCTGGACGAGAAAACCCAGGCCCATAGCGTGGAAGATGTCGAGGCCGCGCTGGGTAAAGCCCTGCCCGCCAAGATCAAGATGCTGTCCATCTCCCGGGCGCAGGATAGCGACGTGCTGGCGGTTACCGACAAAACCGCCAAAAAATATAACCTGAAGACCATCAGCGACCTGCAGCCCGTCGCCGGCAAACTGGTGCTGGGCGGACCGGCGGAATGGAAAAGCCGGCGCGAGGGGGTGAAGGGTTTGAAAGACATTTACGGCCTGACCTTTAAAAACTTCAAGGTACTGGATGTGGCGGGACCGCTGACTTTGTCGGCGCTGGTCAATAATCAAATCCAGGTGGCGGATATGACCTCGACCGACCCGGCGATGAAAAAAAATAACCTGGTGGCCCTGGAGGATCCCAAGCATCTGTTCCCGGCGCAAAATATCGTGCCCCTGATTGCCGCCGACAAACTCAGCGCCCCGGTCGGTGACACGCTGAATAAGATTTCCGCCCAGCTTACCACCGATGATCTGATTGTCATGAACGGCAAACTGGCCAATTTTGACAGTATCGATGCGGTGGCAAAGGAATGGCTGACCCAGCACGGCCTGGATAAATAATGCCGGTGAATGAAAACCATCCGGTCGGGAGCATGATATGGCTTTAGTGGATAGCATTCTGTTAGGCAAAACCGCGACCACCACCAGCGATATCGCCGCGATTGCCGCAGGCGCCGAGGTACGGCTCGATCCGCCGGCGCTGGCGGGCATGGCGGCGGTGCACCAGGAAATCAACCGGGCGCTGGCCGCGGATAAAGTGATTTACGGCCTGACCACCGGCGTGGGCGATCTGGTTACCCAGCGCCTGTCCTCGCCGCAAATCGCCGCCGTGCAGTTGAACATGCTGAAAAGCCATGCCTGCGGCACCGGCGCGGATCTGGCGCCCCGGGAAGTGCGCGCCATGATGGCGGTAATGATCAAATCGCTGTTGCAGGGTTATAGCGGCGTCAGTCCGTCTCTTGTGACCAGCATGGCGATGATGCTGAACCGGGGTGTTATTCCCTGGGCGCCCGCCAAAGGGTCGGTGGGGTATTTGATAGCCACCGCGCATATCGGCCTGGCGGTTTTCGGCCACGGCAAAGCCTGGTACCAGGGGGAACTGCTGCCCGGCGGGGAAGCGCTGCGCCGGGCGGGTATCGAGATGCGCACGCCGGGACCGCGCGAGGGACATGCCCTGGTCAGCGGCACATACGAAATCACCGCCCTGGGATGCCTGGCGGTGGAGGAATTTACCGCGCTGCTGCCGGTCGCCGACGCGGCCGGCGCAATAAGCCTGGAGGCGTTGAAAGGCAATATCCGTGGTTACGATGCCCGTCTGCACGCGCTGCGTCCGCATCCCGGCCAACTGGAGACGGCGCGCATCCTGCGCTGCCTGCTCCAGGACAGTGAAATACTGGACCGCTATCGTGATTTTCGCGTGCAGGATGCGCTGAGCCTGCGCTGCATTCCGCAAATTCACGGCGCGGTACGCGACGTGCTGGCCTGGTGCCGGCAGGTATTGACCACCGAGATCAATTCCGTCACCGATAATCCGGTATTTCTGGTGGAGGACGGCGAGCTGCAGGTTCTGCCGGGCGGCAACGGCCATGGCGCGCCCACCGCCCTGTGTCTTGACGCGCTGGCGATCGCCGTTGCGCAGCTCAGCACGGCGTCGCAGGCGCGTTCCGACCGGTTGACCAACAGCCATCTCAGCGGTCTGCCGGCATTTTTGATCCAGGAAGGCGAGGCGTATTCCGGCATGATGATCCCGCCTTATGTCGCTGCGGCGCTGGCCGGCGAAAACCGCGCCCTGGCCTCTCCCGCCAGCGTTCACACGGTGTCGACCTGCGCGGGCCAGGAAGATCATGTCAGCATGGGTGTGACGGCGGCGCGTAAAGCGCTGGATGCCCTGCAAAACGCCGTCGATATCGTGGCCATCGAACTTCTCTGCGCCACCCAGGCCATTGATTTCCATCGGCCGCTGCGCCCCGCGCGGGGAACCCGGGCGGTGCTGGCGGTAATACGCCGGGAAGTGCCATTCCGCCAGCGGGACGACGAGATGTATCCGGATATGTTGGCCATCCGGCGGCTGATCGCCGACGGCCGGTTATCGCAAGCCCTGGAACCCGTGCTGGCCGATGGCGCCGCTACGGGAGCGCGCCTATGACGATCCCCGTTTCACCGCGGCCGCTGGAAGGCATCCGGGTGCTCGATCTCTCGCGCGTACTGGCGGGTCCTTATTGCGCATCCCTGCTAAATGATTTGGGCGCGGAGGTGATTAAAATAGAAATGCCGGGCAAAGGCGATGATTCCCGTGATTTCGGGCCGCATATCGGCGGCGAAAGCAGTTATTTCATGCTGCTCAACCACGGCAAAAAAAGCCTGACCCTGAATCTTAAAACCCCCGAGGGCCGGCGGCTGCTGGAGCAATTGATCGCAACGGCCGATGTGCTGGTGGAAAACTTCCGCCCCGGGGTGACCCGGCGTCTGGGCATTGATTACGGCGCGGTAAGTGAAATCAATCCCAGGCTTATCTACGCCAGCATTTCCGGTTTCGGACAGGAGGGCCCCCTGGCGCATAAGGCCGCGTATGATCACGTCATCCAGGCCATGGGCGGCATTATGCAGGCGACCGGCTGGCCGGACGGCGAGCCGACCCGCGTCGGCGACGCCATCGGCGATGTCGTCGCCGGGCTTTATTGTTCATGGGGCGTGCTGGCCGCGCTGCTGCAACGGGGCATCACCGGCCGCGGCCAGCAGGTGGACATGGCGATGCTCGACGCCATGGTCTCGTTGCAAATGGTCTCGCTCACCCAGTTGCTGGGCGGCAAACCCTCCGCCGGGCGCCTGGGCAATGCGCATCCCATCAGCGCGCCGATGGACAGTTACCGGGCCGCCGACGGCCACGTGGTCATCGCGGTCGCCAACGACAGCCTGTTCGCCCGTCTGGCGGCGGCCATTGACCAGCCTGGGCTGGATAAGGACGCGCGCTTCGCCACCGATCCGCAGCGGCTGCGACATCAGTCCGAGCTGCGCGGTTATATCGAGGCGTGGCTGCGGGATAAAAACGTGGCGCAGGCGGTGACGCTGCTCGACCAGGCGGGTATTCCCGCCGCGCCGGTTTGGGGGCTGGACGAGGTATTGCAAAGCCCGCATGCCTTAGCGCGGGGACTACTGCAAAAAGTCGTTCATCCCACCGCCGGCGAAATCAGCCTGCTCCCCCAGCCGGTCAAGCTGAGCGGCATGGCGCAGCCGCCTGAACTGATGCCGCCGCGGCTGGGCGAGCATACCCGCGGCATCCTGGGCGACATCCTGGACCTGAGCGAGCGCGAGCTGGATGAACTCCAGCAACGCGGTGTTATTTAACCCGGCAACGGAGCAAAACGCTATGCAGCCAATTAAAATCGCCGTAATCGGCGCCGGCACCATGGGAACACGCATCGCGGCGGTATTCGCGGCGCGGGGCTTTGCCGTTTCGCTCTATTCGCGCACTGCCGCCTCGCTGGAGAAAGCGGAGCCGGTGATCCGGACCCTCGCCGGGGGGGACGCGCCGGTGACCTTCACCACCGTATTAGAGGATTGCCTGTCCGGTGCGGGGTTTGTGTCGGAGAACATCGCGGAAAACCTGGCGCTGAAACAGGAGGTTTTCCGGCAGATTGAGCAGCATGTCGGCGATGACTGCCTGCTGACCACCAATACGTCCAGCGTGCCGATCGGCGCTATCGCCACCGTTCTGCGGCGGCCGCAGCGGTTTATCGGCCTGCACTGGTTTAACCCGGCGGACGTGATGCCGATGCTTGAGATCGTGCGGGGACCGCTGACCGGCGAGCCCGCCTTTCAGCAGACAACGGCGCTGTGCCGCGCGCTGGGAAAGACGACCATCGCCGTCGACAAAGACGTGCCGGGATTTATCGTCAACCGTTTGCAATACGCCTTGCTGCGCGAGGCTTTGCATTTGGTATCGGCGGGCATAGGCACCGTCGAGGACGTGGATTTCGCGGTACAAAGCACCCTTGCGCCCCGCTGGTCCGCCATGGGGCCGATGAAATTAATGGATTTCGCCGGGCTGGATACCGTGCGCAACGTGGCGGCTATCCTGTTGCCGGAGCTGGCCAACGATACCCATTTGCCCGCGTGGGTGCTGGATCGGGTGGAGCAAGGCCATCTCGGCGTAAAAAGCGGCCGGGGCTTTTATGTCTGGAGCGATGAAGAAATCAAAACCGGCATGGAACACCGCAACGACATCATTAGCCTGCTGACCGCGAAGAGGTCGTCATGAGCTTTATTTCCTGTCGCCGCGACGGGGCCGTGGCGCATATCCAGCTGGACCGGCCGGAAAAACTGAATGCCCTGAGCGCCGGCATGCTGGACGAACTCTACGCCGAACTCTCGTCGCTTGATGCCGATGCGGATATCCGCGCGGTGGTTATCTCCGGCGGTCCCCGGGCTTTCGCCGCCGGCGCCGATACCGGCGAACTGGCCGGCGCATCCGCCGTTGCGCTTTATGTCAGCGGCTTCAGCGAAAAATGGGATCGCATCGCCGCCATCGACACCCCCCTGATTGCGGCGTTATCCGGCCACACGCTGGGCGGCGGGCTGGAACTGGCGCTGTTATGCGATATTGTTATTGCCGATGATACCGCGCGGCTGGGGCTGCCCGAGACGCATATTGGCATCATTCCCGGCGCGGGCGGCACGCAGCGGCTGGTCAAAGCGGCCGGTAAAGCCATGGCGATGGACATGATCCTGACAGGGCGCCGGCTGTGCGCCGCCGAAGCGCTGGCGGCGGGCTTGATAAGCCGCATTGCCGCGCCCGGGCAATTGATTGCCGTTGCGATGGAGATTGCCCATAGCGTGGCGGCGGCGGCCCCGCTGGCGGTTAAAATGGCCAAACGCGCCGTGCTGGCGAGTTTTGATATGCCGTTGACGGCGGGCATCGGCTATGAGCGTTCGCTGTCGGCGCTGATTGCCGCCAGCGACGATCGCGACGAAGGCATGCGCGCGCTGGCGGCAAGGCGCCCGCCGCAATTCAGCGGGCGCTAATCAGTTATCGCGACGGCCGCAAGCCTGTGGGTTCGCCGGTAAACAAAAACCGCGCCTTGGCCAGCCGGGAAGCCGGCATTGGGGGCGCGGCGCTCACAACAGGCGGGGATGCAGGATCAGCGCGGCGTTTGGTGCCATCGCCTGGCCTCACCTAAGACAATCTCGCGGTACGCCGTGGCGCGGATGCCTTGATTGGTACCGCCGGAGACCATTTCGTATTTGAGCTTTTCATCTGCCTCCGTTCCCACATTCAAGGTTTTTTTAACCGTTAAAGTCACCAGTGATGACTCCTGTAAAAAATTTGACCTGGAATCTTGTCACATGCCAGCGGCGCACAAGCAGATCCGCATGACATTTTTTGTTTAATTTTTGCTCGTGGCCGGGGGTAAGATTTCTTAAGTTAACCTTAAGAAGGAGGTGAATCATGGCAACCGTTGCGGCGTTTATCATCTATGCCATCGTCATGACAGTTATTGCGGTGAAAGTGCGCGAGTAGCGGCGACGATCTCCCCGCCCGTCCCGGGACGCGCACCGCGCCCCGGGAACACCATCCGCGAAGACGGCAAAGGGGCGACGTGAATTCGGCGCAGGCCTGAGCGGGAATTTCTTTAAAACTGAACGGCGGTTATTTGCCGGATTTATATTTCCAGTTCCATTTAATGGAACCCATTAGGTAAATACGCCAGCGGGTTTCCCTGGCGACGTTAACCCTTTGCCGCCTGGAAAGTGAGGACTGTTTCGGCCGGGACATATTCTCGCTTGCCGTAATAATGCATTATCACAGAACAATTGTTACGCATTTAACATTCATGTAACGCCAAAGCCAATATTGTCTTGCGCCGCCACGTCGGGATGACTATTCGGTAAAACACCATCCCGGATTGATATTTACCCGGCATGCTCCGCCATACTTTAAAAGGCGTTAATGCCGTCATCGCTTGCCCGATCCGGCCCATTACGCAGGATTACGTAATGAATGATTAATGAATATAAAAATGGAATGTCATCCCAGTTACGATAATAACCCTGCCTTGCACAGTACGTCTTCGCGGAAAACGCTGTTTAATTATATCTCAGTAAAATCTGATAAACCATCATAAACCTCAGTGGATCTTAATAATAAAAACGTTTAATTTCATAAAGATACTTAATTTTCAGCTCTGCTGGCGCCGGGCTTTCCGGCACTGCTGTAAAAATGAATATATCCTAAAGTAATTAATAATATATGTTTTAAGTGTTTTTTCTTGCCATACTGTCCATTTTTTGCTGACCGATTAAACAGCGGAAATAAATATTACTTATATATTAAAATGTATCTAATCATTTCAAATCCTTGCCAAGGCGCTTTACATTATCTTACTATCCGGCTATTAATATTCACAACTTTTCCACCTTGCAGATGATTATAAAAATTAAGGCCAATGGTAGCAAATTTCCAATTTACCGACGATTTGCGTCAAATGTTAACCACTACTATTGCAACACCTGTTTATCCGCACAAGGTCATTAAGCATGCCAAATCGCATACCCACAAAAAAAATAGTGATTTTGGGTATTCCACCGATCGATCTTTTAAATGTCGCCGGTCCAATGGAAGCGTTTCGTCTGGCGAATACGCTGGCGGAAAATAAATCCCCTTACCAGGTGGAACTGGTCTCCGCCGGACCGGATAAAACCATCGAAACTGAAGCGGGAATAAGCCTGCTGGGCCATTCAGCCCTGACCGATAAAAAATGGGATACATTCGTTATCGATACGTTGATCATCACCACCACTATTGCATCATTCGGCCTGTATCCGGCGCATACCATTGAGTGGATCAGCAGCCAGGAAAGCCGGGTCCGCCGCATTTGCACCGTCTCCGGCGGTATCTTCGCCCTGGCCCAGACGGGCATGCTGGAGGGAAAACACGTGACGACCCACTGGCGCGTAATGGATGAATTCGCCAAACACCATCCCGGAGTTCATCTGGAGGAGCAGCCCATTTGGGTCAAGGATGGCAAAATATACTCCTCCGCCGGCATGTCTTCCGGCATTGATCTGGCGCTTAACCTTATCGCCGACGATCATGGCGACCGGCTGGCGGGGGAAGTGACCAAGGAGCTGGTGATGTTCCTGCGCCGGCCCGCCGATCAGGCCCAGCTCAGTTTTTCACTGTTGGCGCAATACTCCAGCCACCGCAGCCTGAAAACGCTGCAACCCTGGATACATGAGCATTTAGCCCAGGAACTTACCGTTGATGTGCTGGCGGATAAGCTGGCCATGAGCCGGAGCACCCTGATCAGAATATTTAAACATGAGCTGAACACGACGCCGGCGAAATATATCGAGAACATCCGCCTGGAAACCGCGCAGCGCTACCTGCAAATGACCACCATGAACCTGGATAAGATTGCGGCCAAATGCGGCTTTACCAGCGCGGATGTGCTCAGGCGGGTATTTCAGCGCAATATCGGCATCAGCCCCCAGGCCTATCGGCAACAGTTGGCCAAAGAGGATTGAACGTCCCGTCAGTGTAGCCCGCCGACAGCGACTCTGGCCACGGGGAGCGCGGCCGCCGGCGTCGGCAAGTCGGGCATTGCCGTTGATTTTCTCACGCTGGCCAAGTCCTTGCCGTCCATTTCGGTGGCCACCCAAGCCGCGATATTTTGATACGGGACAAAGATGCTTTGCCTGCGTTTCGGGTGCGTGGCGGTAAAGATGCCGACGATAGCGCCGTCGGCCACATATACCGGCCCGCCGCTCATGCCCTGGATGCCCCCGGCGTCGGTCAGCCCCATCCGGCAACTGGTGCCGGGCTTATCCCACCAGCCGAAGGCCTGTAACGTGCCGGATGACGATGTGGGCAGCGTCGTATAGGCGTTGTAGCCATAAAGATTGACGCGTTCGCCTTTAACCGCTGATTCCAGCCTGGGCAACGCCCGTCCCTTATTATTATGGTAGATTATAGCCACATCGCAGACGGGATTATAGGCTTTTACCCGGACCATCATTAATTTAGCCACATGCCCGGCGGTAAGACTGTAATTTTCCGTCAGCGGGAAACTGGAGCCGACAGCGCCCGCCAATACAGGAATACCGATAAAATGAAAATCTGCTTTGTTACTGGCGGTCTTGTCAACATTATAATGACCTACCGCGCTGCAACCCGTCAATAATGACGCCAGGATAAAGATAATTACTTTCACTGTTGTGCCTGCTGATAACATGCATTGCAAAGAAGAGCCTTGCGACTGCTAATGAAAATGATGCCCTGTAATATACAAATAGCGTCAATCAATTTTTCATTGAGAAATTCTGTATTTCGGGCATGCCATGACATCCTTATCCACGCGAGTTTAAGGGTATATTCGCTATGACGTCATTATAATGACCCATGAAAAAACCATTGATTTATATCAATTTTATGCCGCCTTGTTCATCATCGACTCCTGACGGCCATGGGTTGCCACCCTATTGTCCACAGCATAGAAAGCCTGATGTCGTATTACGGGTGGTAACGGTAATTTTATATAGCCATATAATCTTATTTCTTTTTTATGCCGTTTTTTAGGCAGGCTTCTGCTGGCAATAAATTGCGCATGCCGGTGAAAACTATACAGCATAGTTAAAACAAGAATCACACATATAATTAACAAATTCATTGATAGTAAACCGGTTCGGATTTTTGATAAATATGACCCGTCCTGACCACATTCGGGGGCCATCGCGTTACGCTTTTATCGGTACAGTTATTTCATACAGATCGCCAAAAACTGGGGATATTAATTCGCCCGCATTTTCATCAGCGCGCGAGTATATTAAGACTATAGGAAAATTCCTAGGTGTCATTGTTACGACGATATGCTTCTTTTTTCAACAGCGGGGATACGTGGTTTTGCCGGACGGGGATATTGCCGGATCTTGCGTCCGGCCGGGGGAATGGAACCTACCGGCGGCCCCTTACGGCCGCCGGCGGGATTTACTCCAGCAGCCGCGTCGGGACAAAATCGCCCGCCTCCGCCGCGTCCCGGCGGAATTTGTCCAGCGCTTCGCGACTGTCCGCCGCGCGTACCTGGAGCGGGGAGATGCTGAACCCCTGCAAAAGTACCGCGCGGATAATAATGCCCGCCGCCGGATCGTCCAGGGACTGGGGGGTGATGACGTCGGCTTTGCGCAAAAAGATAAAATGCTGTTGTTTCATGCCATTCTCCTTTATCTACCGGATAACCAGAACGCTATGTGAGCGGGATCACAAGAGCATTCATTAGGTCCGAAAACAGTAGAGCGCAAAAAATGATTGAAATATAATCACTTAAATTTCGCCATTGATAACCGTTTGGAATGGATAATCGATTATTGCGCGCCTTTGTCATCCTGGCGGCTACCAGGAACTACCGCGAGGCGGCACAACAGCTGTGTATTACCCAGCCGGCGTTGTCAAAACAGATTAAAGCCCTGGAACATGCGCTGGGCATCACGCTGTTTGTCAGGGGAAGACGGGGCGCCCTGCTGACGCATCCGGGAGAATTGCTGTTGCCGAAAGCCGCCGAACTGGTGGAGCTGGCAGGGACATTCAGGCACTATGCCCTTGGGGTGGCGAAAGGGACCACCGGCAACCTGGCGATCGGTTTTGGCATCTCCGCCTTAAAAACGGTGCCGGAATTGATTGCCCGCTTCCGGCGCGCGTATCCGGACGTGACCGTCAGTTTGGAGGACCTGTCCTCGGCGCAACAGCATGCCCGCTTATTATCCGGCCAGCTGCAGCTGGCTTTTATGCGCCTGCCGGTGGATCCGCCGCTGCAGGGGCGACGGTTTATGTCGGAAAGCCTGGTGCTGGCGGCCAATAAATCCGCCTTGCCGGCCAGAGACCCCGACATGCGGATGTGGCGGCATTTCCTGCTGGCGCAGCCCTGGGTCCAGCTTTTGCCGGATAAAGGGCCGGGGCTGTATCAGCAGATAGAACAGTATTTGCGCTTTAACCAGATTAGCCCGCGGGTGGTCCAGCAGACCCGGGATATGCAAACCCTGATGGCGCTGGTCGCGGCGGGCGTGGGAATCGCCATCGTGCCGGAAAGCGCCGCGCACATCGCTCCCAGGAATATAGCGATGATCCCGCTGCAGGGAGCCTATGCCCGCTGGGAGGTGGGCATGATTTGGAACCCCACGCTGGCGGACCCGGTGCGGGATGGGTTTATCGGCATGGTTAACGCTTAACAAAAGGCGGCAATACAATGAGCGAATTGGAGAAAATGCGCCGGGGCGAGCATTATTTTATCAACGATCCCGAACTGGTCGAAATACGGCACGCCGTCAGGGATAATGTCGATCGCTATAATGCCCTCGGGCATCGTGAAACGGCACGGCAGCAGCAGCTGCTGGCGGAAATCTTCGGCCAGGTCGGCGATGATGTGCATATCGAGAAAAACCTGCGGGTCGATTACGGCATGAACACCCGGCTCGGGAGCCATGTGTTTATCAATTTTAATTTTGTCCTGCTCGACTGCGCGCCGGTAAACATCGGCAACCATGTGTTTATCGGCCCGGACGTGCAGCTCTACACCGCCCATCATCCGCTCAACCCCGGGGAACGCGGCCGGCATATCGGCTGGGCCGAACCGGTTACGCTAAGCGATAATGTCTGGATTGCCGGCGGCTGCATTATCCTGCCAGGCGTGACGATTGGTGAAAATACCACCATCGGCGCGGGCAGCGTGGTGACGCGCCCGATTCCCGCCAATGTCGTGGCCTGCGGTAATCCGTGCCGGGTATTACGCGCCCTGCCATGAAGACGCTATTTATTTTGCAGTAATTCGCGCATCCTGACCAACGCGAAAACAGCCGCCTGTTCAATAACGGCTTCGCAATCGCCGCTGAACCGTTTTACCTGCGCATGGACCTTGTTATCCGGCGTAACCCATCCAAACCAGATGGTGCCCGCGGGGGTGCCGTCAGGTCCGTCCTCGGGTCCGGCGTAGCCGCTGACCGACAGGGCGATATCTTCACCTGCGACCTGCAGCGCGCCCGCGGCCATCTCTTTCACGACCTGTTCGCTCACGGCGGTATAGGTTTCCAGGGCGTGCCATCCGACGCGCAATACTTCATGTTTGGCGCGATCCGTATAAGTGATGAAGCCGCGGGTGAAAAAATCACCGCTGCCGCCCACGGCGCACAGCGCCATGGCCACCAGGCCCGCCGTGCAAGATTCCGCGGTGGTCAATATGAGCCTATCCCGGCGTAATGTTTCGGCAAGAGCGCCGGCGGCGGCGTTGAGTTGTGAATTCATCAGTCGAGTTTCCATAAACCTGTGGTGTTGTTCTTTTATATTATAATATCGAGGCAACGCGGAAAGTGCCGGTGTTCTGAATTATAGCATTGCGCTTTTTAGCTGGATTATAAAAAATTCATGGGCTGCTGATAGTTAACATCAGCAGCCCATGGGCTTAGGCTAACAGTGCGCCCTGCCGGCGGCATCATTATTTTTTGGTGCTGCTTTTCCCCTTGGCCTTATCGTCTTTTTTATCTTTGTCGTCACTTTTGGCTTTTGCCGGCGACTTCGCTTTTTCAGAAGGTTTGTCCTTGACGGGCGCTTTATCTTTGGAGGGGGCAAACGTTCTCTTACCTTCATGATATAGGGTCATTTTAACTCCAATGCATTAGGTGATGATTTGGTAAGAAATATACAAAGTGCCGATGACCGCAAAATAACAACAGACACTTTTATTGCACTAGCATTATTAGTTTAGACCGGGCACGGGTTAACACAACTTTATTTTATCCATAGAACCGGGACGTCCGAATTGAACGAAATGATGTTATGTTTAATAATAGACTGGGGCCACCGGCGCGCCGGCATACCCCCTGTCACCGCTGCCCAGAGGATAATGCCATGCTGCCGACATTACAGTTTATCAGTGAGCTTCTCAAGCTGATCCACAGCCTGTTCAGCTAAGGACGGATGCGGCCCTTAGCTGAAGCGTTAACGCAAATGATCGTCGCCGCGCAGGGTTATCAGCGCCAATAGACTGATTGCTGAAATTATAACGACATAATAAGCCGGTATATCAATGTTACCCGTTTGTTTTATCAATCCGGTAATGATGAGCCCCGCGCAGCCGGAAAATACCGCGTTGGAAAGCGAATAAGAAAGGCCGAGACCGGTATAACGCACCCGGGTCGGGAACATTTCGGCCAGCATCGCCGGCCCGGGACCGGCCAGCAGCCCCACCACCGCGCCGGCGACCAGCACCGCAAGCGCCTTCATCGCCAGGGGGCTAGACGGATCCTGCAGCAGATGCAGCAGCGGAAACGTAAACAGGATGGTGGCCAATATCGCCGCCACCATCACCCGCTTGCGCCCAATCCGATCGCTCAGCATACCCGCCGGCAGAATGGTCAGGGCGAAACCCACGTTGCCAAGCACGGTGGCGACCAGCGCCTGTAAAAAACTGGCGTGCAGCGTCGTTTGCAAATACGCGGGCATGACCACCAGAAAGGTGTAGCCCGCGGCGGACCAGCCCATCATGCGGCCGATGCCGAGCATGATGGCCTTGACGACGGCCAGCGCCGGCGCCGAGGGCGCTGCCGGCGCGGCGTCGTGATGGATGGCGCGAAAGGTGGGCGTTTCCTCCAGGCGCAGGCGCAGGCCCAGCGCGACGACGCCCATCGGCAACGCCAGCAGGAACGGAATGCGCCAGCCCCAAACATGCAGCTGATCGGGAGTAAGGCAGGCGCCCAGCAGCGCCACCATGCCCACGCTCGCCAGCAATCCCAGGGCCACAGTGAATGATTGCCAGGCGCCGAACAGGCCGCGCCTGCCCGGCGGAGCGAACTCGGTCATCAGTGCCACCGCGCCGCCGAACTCACCGCCGGCGGAAATCCCCTGCACCATACGCAGTAGGGTCAGCAGCAGCGGCGCGGCCACGCCCAGGGTGGCGTAGGTCGGCATTACGCCGATAAGCGCGGTGGACAGCGTCATCATGATGATAACGGTAATCAGCGTCGGCTTACGGCCAAGGCGATCGCCGATACGGCCAAAAATTATCGCCCCCAGCGGGCGGCAGAAAAAAGCCAGGGCGAAGGCGGCGTAGGTCAGCACCAGGCTGGCCGCGGCGCTTTCGCCCTGCAGGGTAAAAAAATTGGCGGCGATGAGGGTGGCGAGAAAACCATAAACGCCGAATTCGTACCATTCAATAAAATTGCCCACTGAGCCGGCAATCAGCGCTTTGCGTTGCTCGGGCGTTACCGCAATGGCGGTGCGGGAGAAAGTCATACGGTCACGGTCGCTGTCGATAAATAGGAACATGCACTATAAATCATTTGCCCGCGCTGGCAACAATACCGGCGGCGCGCGGCGTCTTGCCCGATGCTAATCGCGTTTTTCAGCGCGATTGCGTCCCGCCTTTTTCGCCTGGTATAAGGCAATATCGGCGCGATCGATTAGGGCGTCCAGGTTTTCCATTGGCCGGTGTTCCGCCACGCCGCAACTGACCGTGGCGCTTATCACCGCCCGGTCGGTAACCACCTCCGACTGCCCGATATCGTGGGAAAGGGTATTCATGCGCCGCAGCGCCTCGTCGCCATTGCATTCGGTAAGCAGCACCAAAAATTCATCGCCGCCCCAGCGGCAGACGAAATCCGTGCGGCGCAGGGACGTCCGGATTAAGCGGGCGATATGCTGGATGACCCGATCGCCCGCGCCGTGGCCATAACGATCGTTAATTTGCTTAAAATAATCGATATCAATGATCGCCATGGCCAGCGGGGCGTTTTCTGCCGCCTTGGTCCCCCGCAAACGCTGGAAGCGGTACTCAAACGCCTGACGGTTCATGATGCCGGTCAGTTTATCGGTGGTGGCCATGGTTTCCAGGCGGCGCTGGTAGCCGCCGATGGTCAACCATAAAAACAGGATAAACAGTACGCTGACGCCGGCCCCGATGCCGAGGTTCTTAAGCAGCGTCATAAACAGGACCCGCTCCAGGGGATGCTCGCTTTGCTCCACCATCAAATACCAGTCGAATTCCGGAATGAGGCGCGTATGGAGCAGCACCTGCCTGCCCTGGTAATCATATTGATAGCTGCCGCCCGGCACGGTCAGAATCGACGTCGCGAGCGGGCCCAGTCCCGGTTGCAAGCGGATTTGCAGCGGCCGTTTAAAGGTGGTGCCGTGCAATATGACCGCCCCGGTTTTATCAACGAAATAAATGGTGCGGTTATAGCGGCGTTCATATTTTTCAATCAGGTATTTGACTTTTTCGACGGAAAGGCCGATGCCGGTAATCCCGATAAAATTGCCCTGGTAATCCATAACCTTATGATTAACGAAGATATCCAGGTGAGTATGGTCCTCGGGATCGGGGCGCGCGTCGATAAAATACGGCTTGTCGCCGGCCGTGGCTTTTATCTGGAAATACCACCGATCCTTATCCTCCTGCTCGGAGACGGTTTCCAAAACCCGTTTGGGATCATAATAGCGCCGGGTTTTGTCGGAGACAAAAAAGGAAAAAATAGTGTCGAAACGCCGATCGATCTCGCTCAGATAGCGAATCATCGCCTTCGGATCCTGCTCGCCATCCACCAGCACCCAGTCGCGGACAAAGGTGTCATGGGCCATCAGGGAAGAAATAAATATCGGTTTTAACAGATCTTGCTGGATCTCGGAATAGACATTGTCGCTGGTCAGCGGTAGCGTGTTTTCTTCGATTTCGTCGTTGAGCGATTGCCTGGCCACCTCATAGCTGCTCCAGCTGATGATTAAAAAAGCAGTGAGCAACATCAGGGTAAATAAAATAATGGCCCGTGTTTTATTCAACCAATGCAGGTTGTTCATCAAGTTCACCTGGTACGTCATCTTCTTGCCATAAAGAGTGCGTTAATAGTGCGTCCCTGTCACGCGACAAATCCCGGTCGGGTTTCATCGGCAGGTGGAGGTTGCCACTGTTAAGGTTTATCCTGACGGCATCATAAATCACGCAGGAGCCGCAGATGTTTATCGTTGATTTAACGTATGAAGAGCCCATGGAAAAAGTTGAGGCGCTGCTGGAAGCGCACCTCGCCTGGTTGCGTAACTATTTCGCCACCGGCGATTTTGTGGCCTCCGGAAGGAAAGTGCCGCGCATCGGCGGCATCATCCTGACGCGGACCCTGCCGCGTCCCGATCTGGATGCGATCCTGGCGCAGGACCCCTTTAAGGAAGTGGCCAACTACAGCATAACCGAATTTGTCCCTTCCACCACCAGCGAACTGCTCAGCGCCCTGCGTACGCTCTGATAATGAGCAGGGCGTCACGCTCAACGCGTTGGCGCCCCCTCCTGCGGTCAATGGATTTCTGTGATATTGCTCAAAATTACACATTAATATTGCCTGTCTGCCGGACAAGGTATTTTTGAGATATTAATCACAGCGTTCTTGAAATGGTTGCCAGACTATTTTTCCTCGTGGCAATAAGACAAAGATACTGCGCGCAAAATGCGGCAAAAGCCAGGGATGCGGGGACCCATGCCGCCGCCGGGGCCATTGCATTATTACGACGGCCGGAGTAAAACTTTTATCCAATGCGCAACAATAACCCTACAATTTCTTAATGGAGTTGCAGCGATGGCAATAATACAGCAACAGATGTATATCGACGGCGAGTTTGTTTCCAACCGCAGCGATAAATGGATTGATGTCCTCAACCCCGCCACCGAGGAAGTCATATCCCAGATACCGGACGCCGATGCGGACGATGTGCGCAACGCCATCGACGCCGCCGCGCGGGCGCAGCATGATTGGGAAGACTTGCCGGCTCAGGAACGGGGCGTGTGGCTGCATAAAATTGCCCAGGGCATCCGCGCCAGGGAACAGGAGCTAACCGATATTATCGTGGCCGAAGGGGGCAAGACCCAGGGCCTGGCCAGGACCGAGGTCTTGTTTACCGCCGATTATCTCGACTATATGGCCGAATGGGCGCGGCGCTATGAGGGCGAGATCATACAAAGCGACCGGCGCAACGAGAATATTTTTGTGTTTAAAAAAGCCATCGGCGTGACCACCGGCATCCTCCCCTGGAACTTTCCCTTTTTCCTGGTGGCGCGCAAAGCGGCGCCCGCGCTTATCACCGGCAATACCATCGTCGTAAAACCCAGCCAGCTGACGCCGAACAACGCCATTGCCTTTGCCGGCATCGTGCACGAGGCCGGCTTGCCCCGCGGCGTGTTTAATCTGGTGACCGGCCGGGGTTCGGTGGTGGGCCAGGAGCTGGCGGCCAACGCAAAAGTCGGTATGGTAAGCCTGACCGGCAGCGTGGCGGCGGGAGAGCAGACCATGGCGGCGGCGGCGAAAAACATTACCAAGGTCTCGCTGGAGCTCGGCGGCAAGGCGCCGGCCATCGTCATGAACGATGCCGATCTGGATCTGGCGGTCAAGGCGATAGTCGCCTCCCGCGTCATCAATACCGGGCAGGTCTGCAACTGCGCCGAACGCGTGTATGTGCAGGAAGATATTCAGGATGACTTTATCGCCCGGCTCACCGCGGCGTTTAACCAGGTGACTTTTGGCGATCCTGCCCGGGAAGAAAACCTGGATATGGGGCCGTTGATTGACGCGGCCGCGCTGAAAAGCGTGCAGGACAAAGTGGATAACGCCGTGGCGCAAGGCGCCAGGGTGGTCACCGGCGGGCGGCGGGCGGGCGATAAGGGCTATTTTTTCCAGCCTACCCTACTGGTGGATGTAAAGCATGAGATGGATATCATGCATGAGGAAACCTTTGGCCCGGTGCTGCCGGTCACGACCTTCCGCACCCTTGACGAAGCGGTGCAAATGGCCAATGACTGCGAATTCGGCCTGACCTCCTCGATTTATACCACCAACCTCAATACCGCCATGGCGGCGATAAAAAAACTGAAGTTCGGCGAAACCTATATTAACCGGGAAAATTTCGAGGCCATGCAGGGCTTCCACGCGGGATGGCGCAAGTCGGGCATCGGCGGCGCCGACGGACGCCACGGGCTGGAAGAGTATTTGCAAACCCATGTGGTGTACCTGCAATACCAGGCCTGATGGCGGCCAGCGCCGCCGGCGGAGCGGGTTGCCGGGCGCCGGGCGCGGGTTCCAGCCGGCCTGGCGCCCGGCGGCGATTGGCCCGCCGCCGCGCCTGCGCTAGAATAACCCTCGTCCGCGGCATGCCCGCGCGGGGTCCTGCACCGCCGGACCGGAGATAAGCGACGAGGTAACCATGTCTGATAAACCGGTGCTATTTATGGCCTGCCCGCTATTTACGCAGGCCCATACCTTATTAAGCGCGCATTTCACCCTGCGCCATACCACGGAAAGCACGCTGGCAGGCACCCTGGCGTCGCTGTCCGCCATGACCGACGTGCAGGCGTTATTGGTTTCCCTGGCCATGCCGCTGGACAGCCAGGCCATCGAACAATTGCCGCGCTCCATCAAGGCTATCTGCACCTATTCGGTGGGGACCAACCATATCGATTTGGCGGCAGCCAAGGCGCGCGGCATCAAGGTGTTGTTTACGCCGGATGTGCTGAGCGAATCCTGCGCCGACACCGCCCTGCTGCTGATGTTGGGCGCGGGCCGCCGCGCGCTGGAAGGGCTGCGTCTGTTAAAAGGCGGTGATTGGCCGGGCTGGGCGCCGGACCAGCTGTTGGGCAAGGATGTCTGGAACCAGCGCCTGGGGATCTTCGGCATGGGCCGCATCGGCCAGGCCATTGCCCGGCGCGCGCGCGGTTTTGATATGGAAATTCATTACCATAACCGGCACCGGTTGCCGCCCGCGGCCGAACAACACGCCGTGTATCACGATTCCCTCGCCGACCTCGCCGCGCACAGTGATTACTTTTGCATAGCCTGTCCGCCCGCCCCGGAAACCCGGGGCGTGGTGGATGCCCCCTTGCTGGCGCAGCTGCCCAAGGGCGCGGTGGTGGTGAATATTTCGCGCGGCGACATTATCAACGATAACGCGCTGATCGCCGCGCTCAACGCGGGCCACGTGGCCGCCGCCGGGCTGGACGTTTTCGCCGGCGAGCCCGATATCCATCCCGCCTACCGGCAGATGGACAACGTATTCGGCCTGCCGCATCTGGGCAGCGCCACGCTTGCCACGCGCCTGCGCATGGCGTCGCTGCTGCGCGACGGACTGGTGGGTATTCTGGCGGGCAGGATGCCGGCCAATGCGGCCAACTGATCGCAGCCGTCGTTAACCACGGGCGGCGATCCGTCACCCCTGGGGTGTTGGCGCATCCAGCAACAGTTTTTTGTGCAATTCCGCGGCCAGCATCTCAATGCGCTCGCTCAGGTTTTTGGTCAGAGTGGTCAGCTCGGTATTTTGCTGCAGCAGCACCATGATTTGCGCCGAGGTTTGCGCCGCCCGCTCCTGGCGTTCGGCATTGGCGACGGCCAGCGCCTCGCGATGCTGGGCATCCGCGTCGGCATGCGCCTTGTCCCGCTCCGCCTGGCGCGTCTGGGCCAACAGGATCAGCGGCGCGGCATAGGCCGACTGCAGACTGAACGCCAGATTAAGCAGGATAAACGGATAGATATCGAATTTGGCGAAACCAAAGGTATTGATGCATACCCAGGCGATAACGATCAGCGTCTGCGCCCCTAAAAACATCGGCGTGCCGAAGAATCGGGCGAAACCTTCCGCCTTACGCGCAAACCAGCCGTTGCCGAACGGCGCGGACAAATGGGCGTGACGGCGGTGGAAACGCAGATGATCAATCTTTGCGGGCGCGGCGTCCGCGGCGTCGGGCGTGGCGGCTGAAGTCGGTTTTTCCATGGTTTTTCTCATCCGGGGCAATGATGTTTATCTTGCTGATAATACCGGTTATGCCAAAGGCCGAGCTCGGCCGTTGACGCATGCGCCCATTATAGTTGCCGGCGCGCGGAAACCGGCACATATAATATGTAACCGGGCGATCGCCCGGTTTCCCCATGACCTACCCTCACATCCGCAGGATCGGCGTGGTGTCGGCGTAAGCGCTGGGCACGATTCGGATACTCACGTGATCATGCAATTGCCGCTGGCAATAGCGATAGGCGGAATACGTCAGCGGCCAATACGGCTCATCCTGACGGCCTTCAATTTTCATGGCGGTTTGGTGCCGGAAATTCACATCGAAATTAACCATAATCTTATAATAATTGCTCCACTCCAGCCCCAGCTTGATGATACGTCTTAATAGCATCGTTTTTATCGCCCCCGCCAGATGAGGCCTGTTTTTATCGCCGCGCCTGCGCAAGGCTTTAAAACCCGCCACATCGCCCCGCCGTATAAATTTTCTCGCCAGCGCTCTGGTATCCCGCCATAACCCGTCATCAAAGCGCGGCCTGGAAGGGCTGTTTTTAAGCAATATGTTTTTTGCGCACTCGCAATTCCTCCCTAAGATCCGGCATTTTTCTATTTTCTCAAGCAACCGAGATTTTACGGATATAAAATCATAATTAT
This sequence comes from Sodalis sp. RH24, assembly GCF_047324145.1. Classification (NCBI taxonomy): domain Bacteria; kingdom Pseudomonadati; phylum Pseudomonadota; class Gammaproteobacteria; order Enterobacterales; family Bruguierivoracaceae; genus Sodalis; species Sodalis sp. RH24. The sequence goes on along the minus strand of NZ_CP178729.1, from coordinate 4,895,656 downwards.
CCCGTAAAAAGTCACGCCATGACATCAGCAACATTTTGGCGGTCGCGCCGTCGATACCCGTTAATACGGTAAAACGCCTCACCCTGCGGCGGCTAATGGCAACCCCCAGGCGTAGTTGCCTGATTTTACGATAATCCAGTTGCTCGGTAGTGATACCCAGCGCCTGGTTAAGCTGATCAAGGGTAAATTGAGTCACGCCGTCCCCGCTGTCAAGATTACGGACATTAGCAAAACCATAGACTAAAGCCACCCGTCTATTCATCGGGCGTTGATTTGTGATCACAGGGACGAATACGCTATTATCATTGGCGGCGAAAACGATATTATTTAATTTTTTATTGCAAGCGCCCTTATGATTTGCATTCATTCCAGTGATGTCATCAGTCGGAATTTTATTTAATAAGCACGCGATACTTGACGGTATAAAATTCACCATAAAACTCCTTCGTATTTAATAATATTTATCTATAACGATAACATAAATATCCATTACCCGGATTTACTAGCGCGGACGTGCCGGCGAGAAGAGTTACGATTGTATATTACTTATATTATCGGCGGGATATATTCATATACTGCAATAAAATTATTAAACAGAAGTCGTATTGTCGCGCTCTCTGGCGCACTGCGCGGCGTAGGACGTGAGGATGGCCTGGATCAGGGGGCCGAAGCGTTCCTGCAGATCGTCAAGCCGGGACGTATTGCGCACTTCCACCCCTTTGCGTTCACTGCGGATCAGGCCGGCTTCCCGTAATATCTTGAAGTGCTGGGACAAGGTGGATTTCGGCACGGCGCGATCGCTGAACGCAAGAAACGCCGAACAGGGCCGGGCGCACCCGGCCCGGGCGATCTCGGCGAAGATATGAACGCGCAGGGGATCGGACAGGGCATGCAAAATCCCCTCTACGGTAATGTCTTCAGGCGCGGGGTGCATTATCGGTCTCATAAAAAATTTATAGCAGATTGTTGACAAGGTGTCCAATAGTTCATACTTTACGAACTAAGATAGTTCATAAATTCCGAACTAACGTACTTCATCCTATCCACCCTCCGGAGTCTGCTTATGAGTCAGTTGCAAGGTAAAGTCGCCGTCGTCACCGGCGCATCCAAGGGCATTGGCGCCGCTATCGCCAAAAGCTTTGCCGCCGCCGGCGCGTCGGTTGTGGTTAATTATGCCGCCAGCCGCGAGGATGCGGATAAAGTGGTCGCCGGGATCGTCGCCGACGGCGGCAAGGCGATTGCCGTACAGGGCGACGTGGGCAACGCGGCGGATGTCGAGCGCGTGTTCAGCGCCGCCAGGGACGCCTACGGCGCGCTGGACGTGCTGGTAAACAACGCCGGGGTCTTCGCCTTCGGACCGCTTGAAGAGGTGACCGAGGCGGAGTTCCACCGCCAGTTTAATATCAATGTGCTCGGCACTATCCTGTCGACGCGGGAAGCGCTAAAGTATTTTAATCCCCAGGGCGGCAGTGTTATCAACATTACCTCGGCGATCAGCACCCACCCCACCCCCGGCTCGGCTATTTATGCCGCGACCAAAGGGGCGATTGATACCCTGACGGTCGGCCTGTCGCGGGAACTGGGCGCACGCGGCATCCGGGTCAATGCCATCGCGCCGGGCGGCGTGGCAACCGAAGGCGCCGCCCGGTTAGGCATAGTGGGCAGCGACTTTGAAAAAGAATTGATTGCGCAGACGCCGCTGGGCCGGTTCGGCCTGCCGGGGGATATTGCCGCCGTCGCGCTGTTCCTGGTGTCTGACGCCGCCGCCTGGCTGACCGGCGAACGCATCAGCGCCTCCGGCGGCTGGCGCTGACGGCCGGCGAGCACCTTACCGATAAGCCCGGCCCGGACGCCTGTCCGGCCGGGATACCCCTTTATCCGGCGGCGGCGGCGACGCCCCTGCCCCTCACACCCCGGGAGCGACTATGCCGGCCTATTTTGTTGCGGTACGTGAAGCGGTAAATGATCCAGAGCAAATGAAAATCTACGGCGAGAAGGCGGGGAAAAGCACCGCTATCCATCAGCCCGTTCCCCTGGCGCTGTACGGGCGTTTGCGCCATACCGACGGCGGCGCGGTGGAAGGCGCGGTGATCCTGGAATTTCCCACCTTCGAGGCGGCCGAAGCCTGGTATGATAGTCCCGAGTATCAGGAGGCGGTGGCGCACCGGTTTCGCGGCGCGACCTACCGGACGTTTATCATCCAGGGCGTGGAAGGCGAATAACGCGGCCGCGCCCGCGGAGAGAAACCATGAAAGTGATGATCTGGGGCGCCACCGGCATGGTGGGCCAGGGCGTACTGCGGGAATGCCTGCTGGCTGAAGACGTGACGGCGGTCGTCGCCGTGGGGCGCTCGGCGCCGCGCGTGGAACATCCCAAACTGCAAACCCTGATCCACACCGAGCTGCTGCAGTATGACGCGATTGCGCACCGGCTCGGCGGTATCGACGCCGCATTTTTTTGCCTGGGGGTCAGCTCGGTGGGCATGGACGAACAACGCTACGCGACCATTACCCATGATATGACCCTTGCCGCCGCGCAGGCGCTGGCGCGGATAAGCCCGGCGGCGACCTTTGTCTATCTCTCGGGCGCGGGGGCCGACAGTGCGGAAAAAAGCCGCACCATGTGGCAGCGGGTACGCGGCGGCACCGAAAACGCCCTGCAACGCCTGCCGCTGAAAGCGGTGTATATTGTTCGCCCCGGCATCATCCTGCCTAAACACGGCGCGCGGTCGAAAACGCCGCTGTACCGCGTGCTTTACCTGCTGCTGACGCCGGTGATGTCTTTGTTTAGGCCTTTGTTTCCCCGCCGTATCCTGACCACGCAAACCCTGGGCCTGGCCATGCTTAACCTTGCCCGGCGCGGTTTCTCCCGTCCGGTGCTGGAATCCGGGGATATATACGCTGTTTCCCGGTCGGTAAAAACAAAATAACATCCGGTCATAAAACGGTGTAATGGCTATAGCCGGTAATGTATGATGAATGCATTATGTCGCCTGGGCCATGATATGCTTGACGTCCTCATTAAAGCCTTCTCGTTCTTTTTTATTATCGTGGTCGGTTATCTGTTAAAGAAATACGGCGTGCTGCAGCGATCCGATAGCATCGCCTTATCGAAAATAATGATGAACCTCACGCTGCCCGCGGCGGTCATCACCGGCTTTGCCAGCTTTGAAGTGGACCCTTCCCTGCTGGTTCTGGTGCTGATTGGATTTCTCTGTAATATCCTGCTGCTGGCGGCGGGCTATCTTCTTGCCCGCAAACGCGACAATGACACCAAAGTATTTTATATGATCAATTCGCCCGGCTATAATATCGGGTGTTTTACCCTGCCTTATGTGCAAAGCTTCCTCGGTCCGGTGGGCATCGTCGCCACCTGCCTGTTTGACGCGGGTAATTCGGTTATCTGCACCGGCGGCAGTTATGTCGCCGCGTCCAATGTCATCGGTATTAATACCGGCCTGAAAAACACCTTCAAGCGCTTATTTTCCTCTATTCCGTTCGACGTCTATATGCTATTGCTGGTGGCGGCCCTGTGCGGCTACCATCTGCCAAGCCAGGTCACCATACTGACGTCTATCGTCGGCAACGCCAATCCTTTTATCGCCATGCTGATTATCGGCATGATGCTTGAAATCAATATTGACCGGTCGCAGCTGAAAAACGTCTCTAAGGTGCTGGCGCTGCGTTATGGCGCCGGCGCCCTCCTGGCCGCGCTGTTTTATTATGGCACCCCGCTGCCGCTTGAAATCCGCCAGGTGCTGGCGGTGGCGGTATTTGCCCCGATATCCGCGCTGTCGCCGATGTTTACCGCCCGGTGCAGTTCCCTGGGCTCGGTATCCAGTTTTACCGGTTCCCTGTCGATATTTATCAGCATTATCATCATCACCACCCTGCTGACGCTGATGCAGGGATAAACGCGGAGGAAGACATTATGCAGATAGAAGGCAGTATCGCACTGGTGACCGGCGCGAACCGCGGGCTTGGCAAGGCCTATGCCGAGGCGCTGCTCAACGCGGGCGCGGCCAAGGTTTACGCGGCGGCGCGCAATCCAGCCGCCATTACCGATCCGCGTCTCACACCGGTGAAGCTGGACGTGACCTCGCCGGCCGATGTTGCCGCGGCGGCGCTTGCGTGCGCGGATGTGACCCTCCTGGTCAACAACGCCGGCATCCTGCTGCAAAGCCCGATACTGGCCGCGGGTGCCGGCGACGCCATGCGCCGGGAAATGGACGTGAATGTCTTCGGGCTGCTGGCGATGATGACCGCCTTTGCGCCGGTGCTGGCGAAAAACGGCGGCGGCGCCCTGGTCAATATGCTGTCCGTGGTGAGCTGGTTCACCTCGCCGTTTAACGCCACCTACGGCGCGTCGAAACATGCGGCGCTGTCGATCACGGATGCGGCGCGCATCCAGCTGCGGGCGCAGGGAACGCGCGTTATCGGCGTCTACGCCGGGTTTATCGATACCGATATGACCGCGGGCATCGACGCCGCCAAGGTATCGCCCGCGCAGGTGGCGGAACAAACCCTGGAGGGCATCCGTCACGATCGGGAGCATGTGCTGGCCGATAAGCGCGCCCGGGACGTGTGGGATAGCCTCAGGCGTGATCCCGCGGCGATGGAGGCACAAATGCAGCAGCTGTGGGATCAGCGTTCATCATAATGGGCGCGCGGTATGCGCCGCCGCGCCGGCGGAGGGGATCTCGTGATATAAGGAGCGCGCCGCGTTGCCGGCAGCCGGCCGGCCGTTTAATACATGGCGCGGCGCCCCGTGCTGCATGACCCGGGTAAGGCTGGCGTCATCAAGGCCGTCGCCTTCCACCAGCAGGTACTGCAAGCTGCGAAAAGCATCCGGATACCTGCGCGCCACCTGGTTAAACAGGGCGGCGGGAATAAACAGGATACTGATGGCGAACTGCGCCAGCGCCGCCGTTAAGCGGGAAGCATCGCGCACGATATCCTGCGGCAGCACCACCGCCGCCGCGCCGTTAAGCAACGCCCCCCAGACCTCGAGCTGATAGGCACAACCGGTGGCAGCGGCGATGCAGCCTACCCGATCGTCGGGATTAACCCGCACGTGCCGGCGATTGATGACCTGGCCGACAAGGCCGTGCGCGTCCAGCTCACGGCTGGCGGGCCGCCCGGTTTGCGCCGTCACCAGCAGGTGGGTGCGCTGCGGCAGGGACGTGGGCTGCGGCATAAAATCGCTATCGTTACCGTCGCCCACCGCGATATCCTCAAGAATGATCAAACGGGTGTCCAGCGCCCGCTCCCGGCAAGGCGCATCGGTCAGGGTAAAAAGCACCCGCCACTGGCGCAGCATGGCGGCCAGCCGTTCGTCCGGCAGCGACACGTCCAGCGGCACCACGCTGCCGCCGGCCAGGATAACGGCCGCCTGGGCGGTGATATGCTCGATACCCGGCGCCAATAATACCCCCACCGGCGTTTCATGTCCTACCCCCAGCCGGCGCAGATGCGCGGCCAGGGAGCGCGCATCGCGGGCCAGTTCGCCATAGCTCAGGATGCGATCCAGCGTAATAATCGCCGGTTTGCTTTTGTTCAGCACGGTCTGGCGCAAAAAGCGCTCGCTTAACACACCGTCCGGCGCCGGGGCGCCGGCAAGGCGCTGCGGGTAAAAACGAACGGCGGAATGAACCGGTAACTGAACCATGGGGGCACCTGAGCGCGGGGAGTCGTGTTAACATTATGGGCCAAATACTGTTGCAGTTTTATTAATTAAAGTAAAAATTATAGTTCTGTGAGTATTATCTCACTTAACGGCAGGAAAAATAGTTACTTATTGATTATATACGATTTTCTTATTTCTTAATCGACAATAATGCTCAGAACAATTCATCATTTATTAATGCACTTTCAGCAATATATTACCCCTGTCATTTGCTGTAACCTTTAATAAAAGCGCATGCCCCAGGGCTGACCGCCGGATTTGCCCATACCTTCAACCCAGCCGGATAATTCTCCGGCCATTGACCTATTCTGGAGTCGCGGTAACATGACACTCACCTATAAAACCATCGCCCTTGCCGGCATGATGGCCATCCCCCTATTGTTAAGCGCATGCGATAATGCGGATAAAAACCCCGGCCATATCAAGGTAGGCATCAGCGCGGGCATCGACCAGCCGCTGTGGGACGCGGTAAAAAAAGTGGCGAAGGATAAGTACAACCTGGACGTGGAGGTGGTGACATTCACCGATTATGTGCTGCCGAACGAAGCGTTGAACACCAAGGATATCGACGCCAATGCCTTCCAGCACGGCCCTTACCTGGATCAGCAAATCAAGGAGCGCGGCTATAAGCTGGCGGCGGTCGGCAAAACGTTTGTCTACCCCATCGCCGGCTATTCGCGCAAAATCCATGCCATCGGCCAATTGCCGGACGGCGCGCAAATCGCCATCCCCAACGATCCGACCAATTTGGGACGATCGCTGCTGCTGCTGCAGACAAACGGGCTGATCACACTCAGGGAAGGCACCGGACTGCTGCCGACCTCGCTTGATATTACCGCCAACCCGAAGCACCTGAAAATTGTCGAAATCGAGGCGGCGCAGCTGCCGCGCACGCTTGACGACGGCAAGGTCGACGCGGCCATCATCAATACCAACTATTCCACGCAAATCGGCCTGTCCCCCCATAAGGACGGCCTGTTCATTGAAGATAAGGATTCTCCCTACGTCAACCTGATCGTGGCCCGGGAAGACAATAAGGATAGCGATAAGATAAAAAACCTGGTGAAAGCGTATCAAACCGATGAAGTGGCCGCGGCGGCGGATAAAATCTATCACGGCGACGCGGTAAAGGGCTGGTAACGCCACAGGGCCGGTTTACCGGCCCTGTACACGTGTTATTAATTATTAACCGGGATTACCGCGCCTTTATATTTTTCGCGGATCCAATCCTGGATGGCCTTGGAATGCAATACCTTGACCAGGGCTTTTATATCCGGCTTATTTTCGTCGCCGCGATGGACGGTGATAATATTGGCATAGGGGTTATTTTCGCCGCTTTCCACCGCGATGGGATCTTTAACCGGGTTAAGCCCGGCGTCGATGGCGTAGTTGGCGTTGATGACCACCGCGTCGCCCTCGTTATTGTTATACATCTGCGGCAGCAGGGATCCTTCGATATTCGGCAGAAACTGGAGATGTTTCGGATTGTCGGTGATATCGGTAATGCGCGCGTCCACCTTGCTGACGCCGGGTTTCAGTTTAATCACGCCCTCGCGTTCAAAAATCGACAGGATGCGGCCTTCTTCCGCCACCGAATCGCGCATGATCACCTTGCCGTTTTGCGGCAGCGCCTTCAGGCTTTTATATTTCTTCGAGTAAATGCCGATGGGCTCGATATGGATGGCCCCCGCGCTGACGAAATCATAGGTCTTGTCGCCGGCGTGATCCTTGAGCACGCTGTTCAGGTACGGCACATGCTGGAAGTAGTTGGCGTCGATATCGCCGCTCGCCAGCGCGGTGTTGGGCAGGATGTAGTCCTGGAAGGGTTTGATTTCAAGGTCGATGCCCTGTTTGGCCAGGATGGGTTTGGCCTGCTCAAGGATCTCGGCGTGCGGCACGTTGGAAGCGCCGACGGTGAGGGTATCCGCCCGGGCCTGAGCCGACAGGCTAAGGACGGTCAGGGTGGCGGCGGCTATAAGTGTCAGGCTTTTTTTCATAATGTGGTATCCCGGTCTGTTTAACGTTTATCAAGCAGTGAGGTAATGACGTCGCCAAGCAGCTGGATAACAAACACGATGATAAGAATCATCACGGTCGCCACCAGCGTGACATCGTTATGGTTGCGTTGGAATCCTTCCAGATAGGCCAGGTTGCCCAGCCCGCCGGCGCCGATCACCCCGGCCATGGCGCTGTAGCTGACCAGCGCTATCAGGGTGACGGTGATGCCCGACACCAGGGCGGGCGAGGACTCCGGCAATAACACGCGAAAGATCAGGGTGGCGGGGCGCGCGCCCATGGCGCGGGACGCCTCGATCACGCCTTTATCCACTTCGCGCAGTCCGATCTCCACCAGGCGGGCGTAAAACGGCGCGGCGCCGACGATCAGGGCCGGCAGCGCCGCGTTGGCGCCCAGGATGGTGCCGATCAGGATTTTGGTAAACGGGATCAGCAGCACGATTAATATAATGAAGGGAATGGAACGGAACACATTCACCAGCACCGAGATCGCGCCATACACAATGCGATGGGCAAACAGGCCGCCGCGGGCGGTGAGGAACAGCGCCAGCCCAAGGGCGATGCCCAGGGCAAAGGTCGCCAGGCCGGCCAATGCGGTCATATAGAGCGTATCCGCGGTTGCCGCCCAAAGCTGGTCAATGCGCAGATGGGGAAACAGGGACTCAAGCATGTTTTACCACCTCGGTGGCGATGCCGTGGCGGGCCAAATCGGCCAGGATAGCGGCCAGCAGCGCCTCATCGGCCGCCACATGCAGCCACAGCTCGCCGAACACGCCGCTGGCGGTATGCGTCATCTTGCCGTGCAGGATATTCAACGGCAGCTGATAACGCAGCGTCAGCTCCGCCACCACCGGCTGATGGGTGCTCAGACCGACAAAGGTCAGCTTCAGGATGGCGCCGGGCAGGTTTTGCACCAGCAGCGGGTTAAAGGCCTGTTCAATCTCCTGATACTGGCTGACCTGCCTGACAAATTGCCGGGTGATCTCCTGCCGGGGATGGGTAAACACTTCCAGCACCTCCCCTTCCTCCACCACGCGCCCCGCCTCCATCACCGCCACCCGCCCGCAGATTTTGCGCACGACATGCATCTCGTGGGTAATCAATACGATGGTGAGATTAAGCTTGCGGTTAATGTCGAGCAGCAAATCCAAAATGCTGTCGGTGGTCTGCGGATCCAGCGCCGAAGTGGCCTCGTCGCACAGCAGCACCTCGGGGTTGTTGGCCAGCGCCCGGGCGATGCCCACCCGTTGTTTTTGCCCGCCGCTGAGCTGCGAGGGATAGGCGTTTTCCCGGCCCTCTAGCCCCACCAGCGCCACCAGTTCCGCCACCCGCGCGGTGATGGCGGCTTTGGACGCGCCGGCTATCTGCATGGAAAAGGCGATATTGTCCCTGACCGTGCGCGACCACAGCAGGTTAAAATGCTGGAAAATCATGCTGATTTTCAGCCGCGCCTGGCGCAGCTGTTCACCGCCGGCGCGGGCGATATCCTGGCCGGCCACCCATACCTCGCCGTCGCTGGGTTTTTCCAGCCCGTTCAGCAGGCGCACCAGCGTGCTTTTGCCCGCGCCGCTGTAGCCGACAATACCGTAAATCTGGCCGCGCCCTACGCGCAGACTGACATTATCCACCGCCACGATCGGCGTTTTATCACCGTCGAATATCTTGCTCACGTTCGTCAGCACGATCATAACCCGTCGATCCTTATTACCCCTGCCGGGACTGCGTTAAGCTGATGATTAATTTCACTGATTATTTTTTAATCATTATTTGAGATGCTAATAATGTTCGGGATAGTAGGGGAAGCTTCGTCGCGGCAGAAGAAACAATAAAATATGAGATATATTTTATTCTTCTATCTATTTGGCGAACGCCGGTTTATAACGCGTTTATTAAAGGCCAGGGATCGCTTAGCTGTATTTATTATAAAGTTAGCCAGGATTGTTATTTGGTTATGCTTTTTCCGGCAATGGATATTTGAATATATCTGTTCTGCTGGCGCGGTATTTACCCGATATTGGCTCCCATGTTTCGCCTGAGGGTTCGTCATGCAGAAAAAAAACCGTTCCAACAACAAGCATCCTGGTTTTAATGGCTTCAAACATTTCCGCGTCACGGGCCTGACGCTGGCGCTGCTCAGCCTCGCCGCCGCGGCGGCCGCAGAGACAACCAGCGCCGCCACCCCGGTACAGGGCGGCACGCTGATTTATCTGGAGCAGCAGGCGCACACCAATCTTTACCCGCCGGCCGGCGGTTTTTATCCCAACGGCGGCATTTTGAACCAGATTACCGATAAGCTGACCTATCAAAATCCGCAAACGCTGGCCATTGAGCCCTGGATCGCCGAATCCTGGACCACCAACGACGATAAAACGCAGTACACCTTTAAAATCCGCCCCGGCGTCACCTTCTCGGACGGCACGCCTCTTGACGCCAACGCGGTGGCGAAAAACTTCGATACCTTTGGCCTGGGCAATAAAGAACATCACTTGCCGGTGTCGGAAGTTATCAACAACTACGATCACAGCGAAGTGATTGACCCGCTGACGGTGAAATTCATCTTTAAAAAATCATCGCCCGGTTTCCTGCAGGGCACCGCCACCATCGGATCGGGGCTGGTATCGCTCGGCACGCTGGCGCAAAACTTCGATGCCCTGGGCGACGCCCGCCATATCATCGGCTCCGGGCCGTTTGTGGTCAGCGGGGAAACCCTGGGCCGCGAGGTGGATCTGGCTGCGCGGCCGGATTACCGCTGGGGACCGAAAAATCTGGCGCAGCAGGGGCGGGCCAATCTTGACGGCATCAAATACCTGATAACGCCGGAAGACAGCGTGCGTATCGGCGCGCTGTTGGCCGGCCAGGCGGATTTTATCCGCCAGGTCCAGGCCTACGACGAGAAACAGGTCGCCGAACAGCAGTTTAACCTGTACGCCGCGCCGACGCGCGGCGTCAACGACGGCATTTCCTTCCGGCCGGATAACCCTCTGGTGGCCGATGTGCGGGTCCGCCAGGCTCTCCTGCGCGCCACCAACAGCAAACAGATCGTCGAAACCCTGTTTTCGCCGCACTATCCCCAGGCGACGTCGGTGATTGCCGCCACGGCGGCCGGCTACGTTAACCTGGCGGACCAACTGGCTTTTGACCCTCAGCAGGCGAAAAAACTGCTTGATGAGGCCGGCTGGGCGCCGGGCGCGGACGGCGTGCGCCAGAAAGACGGCCGGCCGCTGGCGCTGACCATCTATGAATCGCCGCCGCAGCCGCAAAATAAAGAAGTCCTGCAACTGGTGGCGCAGCAGTGGAAACAGGTGGGAGCGCGGTTGAATATCCTGGCCGGCGATGCCGGCAGCAAGGCGGCGGACAGTCTGGACCCGCTGAAAACCCCGGTCAACGTGGTGGAAGTCGGCCGCGCCGATCCGGATGTGATTAAAAGCGAGTTTTACCCCACCAATCGTGACGCGCTGCTGCAAAAAGGCGGTCTGAGCAGCAAGGTGAACACCTTTAGCGACGATAAGCTTAACGCGCTGCTGGTGGCCATCTCAGCGGAAGTCGACGGGCAAAAACGGCTGCGTCTGGCGGGCGATGCCCAACGTTATCTGCTCGAACAGGCCTATGTTATCCCGATTTTTGAAGAGCCGCAGGTCTTTGCCGGCGCGCCCTATCTGAAAGGCGTCAGCTTCGAGGCGGTGGGACGGCCGTCGTTTTACGGCGCCTGGCTGGAAAAACACTAAACCGCGCCGGCGGCCCTAACGCCCAGGAGGCCAGAATGAACCGTTATTTTTCCGCACGTATCGGACAGGCGCTGCTGGTGCTTTGGGCGGCCTTCACCGTTTCTTTTATCTTATTGCAGGTGCTGCCGGGGGATGCCGTCCTGATAAAATTCCAGGATCCGGATATGGGCCTGAGCGCGGCGCAAATCGCGGATATGCGCGCCGCGTACGGCGCCGATGTGTCCTTATGGCAACAGTATCTGCACGCGGCGGGCAATGTGCTGCGCGGCGATCTGGGGTACTCGGTGCAGGCCGGCGTGCCGGTAACGCAACTGCTGGCCGCCAATCTGCCCCCCACGCTGCGCCTGGCGACCGCCGGTTTCCTGGTGGCGGCGACCCTGGCGCTCGGCATAGCGTTTCTGTCGAGCCTGACGACGTTCCCCTGGCTGCGATCGCTGTTGCACGCCCTGCCCTCGCTGTTTATCTCCGTGCCCACTTTTTGGCTGGGCATCGCCCTGATCCAGCTGTTTTCCTTCCGGCTCAGGCTTATCCCGGTCGTCAATCCCGGCGAGTGGCAGGGGCTGATCCTGCCGGTTATCACCCTGGCTCTGCCGATTGCCGCCCCGCTGGCGCAGATCCTTTCCCGCAACATCGACGAGGTGCAAACACTGCCCTTCGTGGCGGTGGCGCGGGCCAAGGGCGGCAGCCGCGGCGGCGTGCTGTGGCGCCATGTGGCGCGCAACGCCGCCCTGCCGGCCCTGACCATGGCCGGCCTATTGCTGGGCGAACTGATTGCCGGCGCCCTGATAACCGAAACGGTGTTCGGCCGCGGCGGCCTGGGCCAGCTTACCCTGCAGGCGGTCAATAACCAGGATGTGGCGGTGTTGCAGGCGCTGGTGCTGATTTCCAGCGCGGCCTTTGTCGCCATTAACCTGGCGGTGGATTTAGTCTATCCGCTGCTCGATCCCCGCGTGAACACCAAGACGGAGGCCGCGCCATGAGCAGCTTGCCCTTAAATACCCCCGCGCCGGCCCCCGCCGCGCCGCCGCCATCGGCCGGCGCCGGCGCCACGGCGCGCCGTGGCCGGCGGCCTTTGCCCGTAGTGCGCCCCGGCCTGCTGTTGTCCTGGCTGGTGATTGCCGTCGTGCTCTGCTGGGCGATAGCGCCGGGGCTGTTTACCTCCTATAGCGGTACCGAAGGCATAACCGGCGCCCAGCGGCTGGCGCCGGGCGCCGATCATTGGCTCGGCACCGACCAGTTGGGACGCGATCTCTATGCCCGCATCGTCTACGGCGCGGCGTTTTCGCTGTCGGGAGCCCTGGTGGCGGTGAGCGTGGGACTGGTGCTGGGCACGCTGCTTGGCGTCGTGGCCGGCGCCACCGGCGGCATCGCCGAAAGTCTGATCATGCGTTTTATCGATGTCCTGCTGTCGATACCGGGGCTGCTGTTATCGTTGAGTATTATTATTCTGCTGGGTTTCGGCACCGTGCATGCCGCGATCGCCGTGGGCGTCACCTCGGTGGCGAACTTTACCCGGCTCGCCCGCTCGGAGGTGGTGCGGGTGCGCCACAGCGATTACGTCGAGGCGGCCTACGGCAGCGGCGGCACCTTTTGCGCCGTCCTGTGGCGGCATATCCTGCCCAATTCCCTGACCTCGGTTATCGCGTTTTCCGCCCTGCAGTTCGGCAGCGCCATCCTGGCTATTTCCACGCTGAGCTTCCTGGGGTACGGGACGCCGCCGCCGACGCCGGAATGGGGCCTGCTGATTGCCGAAGGACGTAACTATATTTCCACCGCCTGGTGGCTGACCACTTTCCCCGGCGTGGTGGTGGTGCTGGTGGTGCTGTCCGCCAACCGTATCAGTCAGTCTTTTGCCAGGAGCCGCTGATGAGCCTGCTGCACGCTTTACCCGGATTGGGCGGCAAGCCCGCCGCCGCGCGCGATAGCGCAGAGCCGGCGCTGGAGCTGGATGAGGTCTGCATCGCCTACGAGGCGGGGGGGCAACGTCGGCGCGTGGTGCATGACGTTTCGTTTCGCATCCGCGCCGGCGAAGTGGTGGCCCTGGTAGGCGAGTCCGGCTCGGGCAAAACCACCATCGCCCAGGCGATTATCGGCCTGCTGGCGGACAACGGCCGGCTGGAACAAGGCGGCATCCGCCTTAACGGCGTTGACATCGCCCGCTGGCCGCAGCGTCGCCTCGACGCCCTGCGCGGGGCGCGCATCAGCCTGATCCCGCAGGACCCGACCAGTTCCCTTAATCCGGTCAAGACCATCGGCAGCCAGGTGGCGGAAATCCTCGCCATCCACGGCCGTATGCCACGCAAGGCGCGCGATGCCCGGGTCATCGCGCTGTTAACCCGCGTCGGGCTGGCGCATCCCGAGCTGCGCGTTCATCAGTATCCTCACGAACTGTCCGGCGGCATGAAACAACGGGTGTTGATCGCCATCGCCATAGCGCTGCGCCCGGCGCTGATTATCGCCGACGAACCCACCAGCGCCCTGGACGTCACGGTGCAAAAACGTATCCTGGACCTGATCGATGAGCTCAGGCGCGAATTCGGCACCGCGGTGCTGCTGGTGACCCACGATCTGGCGGTGGCGGCCGAGCGCGCCGATCGCCTGCTGGTGTTCCGCCATGGGCGGATACAAGAGCAGGGGCCGGCCGCGGAGGTGCTGCGCGCGCCCAAAAACGACTATACCCGCCAGCTGTTTAACGATGCCCCGGCGCTGTCGGCGCGCGCCCGTCCCCCCCTGCCCCGGCAGGACGCCGCGCCGATGGCGATCGTGGTCGAGAATATCGGCAAAACCTTTGCGCTGGGCGGCAAGAACGCGGCGCCCCTGCGCGCGGTGGACCAGGTGTCGTTTACCGTGGCGCAGGGCACCACCCACGCGCTGGTGGGTGAATCGGGTTCGGGCAAGACCACGCTGGCGCGTATCCTGCTGGGTTTCCAGCGGCCGGACGCCGGGCGGGCGTTTGTCGACGGCACCGAGATTACCGGACTGCGGGGAGAGCCCCTGCGCCGGTTACGCCAGAAAATCCAGCTGGTCTACCAGAACCCCTTCGGTTCCCTTGATCCGTCGCAGCGTCTGTTTAACGTTATAGAAGAACCGCTGCGCAATTTCGACCCGCTGAGCACAAGCGAACGCCGCCGGCGGGTGGAGGAGATGGCCGAACGCGTCGCCCTGCCGCCGGCGCTGCTGGATCGTAAAGCGCGCGAACTGTCCGGCGGCCAGCGCCAGCGCGTGGCCATTGCCCGCGCGCTGATCCTGCGGCCGCGCATCCTGGTCCTCGACGAGGCCACCTCGGCGCTGGATGTGACGGTACAGGCGCAGATCCTGGCGCTGCTGCAGGAATTACAGCAGCAGTTGGGCCTGACGTATTTATTCATCTCCCATGATCTCGCCATCGTGCGCCAGATTTCCCATAGCGTTTCCGTGCTGTACAAAGGCCGCCAGGTGGATGCCGGCGCCGTTGGGCGCATCTTCAGCCAGCCCGGCGACGCGTACACCCGGGAATTGATCAATGCCATACCCGGCCGGCGACCTGATCATGACGTCGTACGGCTGCAACCAGGGGATACCTTATGAGCAATAGCACTATCAGCGGTAAACGATTAGGTTTTTTTACCCGGCTGCTGGATGAGGTTAATCCACGGCAACGGTATCGTCTGGCGACCGAGCAGATTGCGCATGCCGAAACCCTTGGTTTCGACACCGCCTGGGTGGCCCAACATCACTTTCATGAAGCCGAGGGCGGCCTGCCCGCGCCGCTGGTATTTCTGGCGCACGTGGCGGCGTTAACGCGCCGTATCCGCCTGGGCACCGGCGTCATCACCCTGCCGATGGAGCTGGCGCTGCGGGTGGCGGAAGATACCGCGGTGCTGGATCTCCTGGCGGACGGACGCCTGGAGATCGGCCTGGGCTCCGGCGGCACGCCGTCTTCTTTTCCGCCGTTCGGCCTGCAAAGCAGCGAGCGCGGCGCCGCTTTCGGCGCCAACCTGGCCATCCTGCTGGCGGCCTGGCGCGGGGAGGAGATCGGTGCCGGCGGCAACCGGCTGTATCCGGCCGCCCCGCACCTGGCGGGAAGGGTATGGCAGGCGACGTTTTCAGTTGACGGCGGCGCCCGCGCCGGCGCCGCCGGCGACGGCCTGATGCTCTCGCGCACCCAGCCCCGTCCCGAACATACGCCCGACATGCCGCTGGATGCCATCCAGAATCCCATTATCGACGCTTATCTGGACGCCTTGCCCGACGGCGTCGCGCCGCGCATCCTTGGTTCCCGCACCGCGTTTGCCGCCGACGACGGCGACCTGGCGCGCCGGTTGGCGGAAAAAGGGCTGCGCCGCCAGGCGGAAAACGCCCGCGCCGCCGGACAGTCCCCGCGGGGCGATCGCCTGGATGATCTTATCGCCGCCTTTGACGTCCATCTCGGCACCCCCGATCGGGTATTGGCGACGCTGCGGCAGGATACCGCCCTGGCGCGGGTGACCGATTTGGCTTTCCAGGTCCACTCCATCGACCCGCCCCATGCTGACATTTTGCGCTCGCTGGAGCTTATCGCCCAGGAGGTGGCGCCCGGACTGGGCTGGACACCCTCGGCGCAACGCAGCGCCGAGGCGCCGGATTACCGCACCCCCACATGTTCTTCACAGGAGAGGCTATGACCGATACCCTGGCAAACGAGGATATACTCGACCACCTGGCGGAGATTGCGCCGGATTCCCCCCTGGCGGCGGCGCGTATTACCCGCGACGCGGCGACCCGTCATATTCAGGGCAGTTACCAGGCGCTGTTCACCGCCGGCGACGGCATTGATTTTTCCCTGCCGGAGCGGCTGGAGGTCGCGCGGCAGGTCGCGTTATGGCATGGCGACAGCCGCCTGGCCGACTTTTATGCGCTCCGGCAGGCCGCGCCGGCCGCCGGCAGCGCCAGGCTTGAGGCGGCGCTGGTCCATGCCCAGTTGCTCAGCCATCGTCCCGCCGCCGCCGCCGCGGAACATCTGGCGGATTTGCGGCGGGCGGGGTGGTCCCTTGACGCCATCGTGACCTTGTCGCAGCTGGTCGCGTTTGTCAGTTTCCAAAGCCGTCTGCTGCGCGGCTACCGGCTGATAAACCAGCGGCCGGTGGATACGCCGTCGGATCAGGCGGCGCCGGCGGGACGCTGGCGTACCGGGGGCACCACCCGCGGCGGGCGTACCGCTCCCCTGGCGTTTACCCAGCGGGAGCTGGGCTGGGAGCCCTGGCTCGCCGCCAAAAAATTAACCGAATTCACCCCCCAGCAGCAAAGTGTGCTGGTGAACAACGGCCATGCCGACTCCGACTATTTCCGGCTGCTGGGGCGCAACCTGCCGGTGCTTGAACAGCGAACGCTGACCGACAAAGGCATTTTTTATACTTCCGGCGGCCTGGCGCGTAAAGAGCGGGAGCTGGCCGCGGCGGTGGCCAGCAAAGTCAACGGCTGCATCTATTGCGCCTCGGTACACGCCCGCAAGGCCGGGCAGCTGTCCAAGCAGCCGGACGACATACAGCGGCTGCTGGACACCCCGCCGGGTTCGGTGCTCAGCAGCGGCCAGTCGCCGCGCTGGCAGGCAATAATTGATTTCGCCGCCGCCCTGTCCGCCACCCCGGCCGTGGCGGGGGAGCAACAGCTGGCGCGGCTGCGCGAATTGGGATTAAGCGATTTGGCGCTGCTGGATCTGGTGCAGGCCACCGCGTTTTTCGCCTGGGCCAACCGGCTGATGCTGACGCTGGGGGAACCCTTCGACGAATAACCGCGGTAAGCACAACCGCCCGCGCACTGGGGCGCGGGCGGTCCTGAGCGCCGCCGGCTAGAGCTGCAGCGCTTGGCGCACCGCGGCGAGCCCCGGCTGACCCTGGCGTGTGGTAACGCCGTCCAGCCAGCGTTCCAGCAGTTCGGGATGCTGCTTAAGCTCCGCCGCGGCCGCCTCATTGGCGGTCTGCTTATCATCCAGCACCCGTTTGATTATCCGGTTTTCCAAATCGACGTTAAACGTCAATTGAGTAAACAGCCGGCCGGTATTGGGGCATTGGGCGGCAAAATCCTTACGCGTGACGGTATTCACGGTGGCGCTGCCGTAATTCGGCCCGAAATAACGATCGCCGCCGCTCAGATAGGTCAGCTTATAGTGGGTATTCATGGCATGCGGCTCCCAGCCGAGGAACACTATCCACTGCTGCTTGCCCACCGCGCGCCCGACCTGGGCCAGCATGCCGCTTTCGCTTGATTCCACCAGCGTCCAGCCGGTCAGGTTGAAATCATGCTTATCCAGCATGTTCTTAATGTTCTGGTTGGCGGGCGCGCCGGGGGCAATACCATAAATTTTATGATCGAACCGGTCGGCATATTTTTCCAGGTCGGCAAAATCCTTTACCCCGGCCTGCGCCACATAGTCCGGCACCGCCAGGGTAAATTTAGCGCTGGCCAGGTTGGCGCCCACCACCTTGACCGCGCCGTCGCGGGTGTATTTTTCAATCACCGGCTGCTGCGCCGGCATCCAGTTGCCGAGGAACACGTCCAGTTGCCCGGTCTTCAAGCCCTGGTAAGCCAGGGCCACCGAGAGATTCTGCACCTGCTGGCGATAGCCCAGGCCCTGCAGCAGGACCCCGGCGACCGCGTTGGTGGCGGCGATATCGGACCAGCCGGGATCGGACATATTCACCGTTTGACAATCGGCCTCCCCGGCGGCGCGGGTTGGGATCGGCAGGCCCATCGCAAGCGATAGCCCCAAGGCAACAACAGCGGCGTGCACGCGCATAATCTTCCTCACAGGTAACAGTATCAGAGCGTTGAAGGCGGGCGCGGATAGCGCGCCAGCGCCTCCTGCTCGTCCAGGGATTGGTGGTTACGGATAAACCGGTGGCTGGCGTCCTGCCAGGGCTGATAATCCCAGTCGGGCGCGCCGTCCCGCCCCAGCGCCCCGGTCAGGAACAGCCTGGCGCGCTGGCTGCTTAAGATCCGCTGGTTCAGATCGGGAAGGTTCCAGCGCGCCTGTGCTTCCTGCTGAAACTGCCGCAGCTGCGGCGCAAACGCCGGCGATAACGCCAGATTGGCCAGTTCCAGGGGATCCTGGCGCAAATTGTAGAGCTGATCGGGTTCCCCCAGGGAGGCGATGAATTTCCACGGTCCGCGCCGGATCATCACCATCGGCGCCAGCGCGCCCTCCGCCAGATATTCGCCGTAAACCCCGTCCGGTCCCGCTTCGCCGCGCAGATGCGGCGCCAGGCTGCGGCCGTCCAGAGGCGCGGCCTGCTCCTCTTCCGTCAGCGGCCGGCCATGGGCCAGCTCGCGCAATGTCGGAAGCAGGTCGGCCAGCGACACATTCTGCTCAACGCGCCGGGGCGCAAAGCGGCCGGGGGCGTGGATGATCATCGGCACGCGCGACGCGCCTTCAAAAAAACTCATTTTGTACCACAGGCCGCGCTCGCCGAGCATTTCGCCATGATCGGAGATAAGGATGATAATGGTGTCGTCGGCCAGGCCGGTGGCATCCAGGGTGTCGCGCACCTCGCCGAAGCGATCGTCGACATAGGCCAGGGCGCCGTAATAGGCATGGCGCGCCCGGCGGATGTGGTCATCATCCAGCAGCCCGTCGGTCAGCTGATACATGGCGCGCAGCCGCTGCGAATGCGCGTCCGGCGGCGCGTCCCCCGCCGCCACCCTGGGCAGGTCGATATCCTGGGGGCGATAGCGATCCAGGTAACGGCGCGGGATGGCGAAGGGATCGTGGGGATGCGTGAGCGACATCATCAGCAGGAAGGGCCGCCCGTCGTCCCGCCTGGCCAAATCAAACAGCTTTTGCCGGGTGTGGAACAGGGCCTCGTCGTCAAAATCCAGCTGGTTGGTGCGGATACATTCTCCCGCGTCCAGTACCGAACTCATATTGTGATACCAGTCCAGCCGGCGTTCAGGATGACGCCAGTCCGGCGTCCAGCCGAAATCCGCCGGGTAGATATCGGTGGTCAGCCGTTCGTCAAACCCGTGCAACTGATCCGGCCCGCAAAAATGCATTTTGCCGGCCAGGTAGGTGCGATAGCCTTCCTGCCGCAGATAATGGCAGAATGTCGGACTCTCGGCGCGAAATTCCGCCGCATTATCGTATACGCCGTTACGGGAAATTAACTGGCCGGTCATCAGCGACGCGCGCGATGGCGCGCATAATGGACTATTGCAATACGCGGAGGTAAATACCACGCCTTCGCGCGCCAGTCTGTCTATATTTGGCGTTTTGCTGACATTATTTCCATAAGCGGAAAGCGCGCCGGCGGCAAGCTGATCGGCCATAAGAATAACAATATTCGGTTTTTTGCTAAGCATAGTTAAATTTCGCTTTAAATAAATTTACAGCTCAATGTTATTTTTATCGCACAAATATATTTTGCTGTGAACCGGTTAATTTCTTATCGGTCTATAAGGGGACGTTATGGCAAACAATTTCCGGCTGCCGCCGTTACAGGCGCTGACTGTTTTTGAAGCGGCGGCGCGTCATCTTAATTTTACCGCCGCCTCGAAGGAATTAGGTTCGTCACAGCCGGCGGTGAGCCAGCGCATCAATTTATTGGAAAATCAATTAGGCGCCACGCTGTTCGAACGGCGCCACCGCGGCGTGGCCCTGACCGACACCGGGGAGCAGCTTTACCAGATCGTACGCGCCAGCCTGCAGGAGATCAGTCAGCAAATAGAAAAAATACAGCTGAAAAAACAACGGGATGTGCTGCGCATCGATACGGATATGGGTTTTGCCAGCTACTGGCTGCTGCCGCGCCTGGACCAGTTGCAACAGCTGATCCCCAATGTCGATGTGCAGATATCCACCTCGCCCAACGAGTTCTCCCTGCGCGACAGCAGCGCCCATCTGGGCATCTCGTTTGGCGACGGCCAGATCCCCGGCTGCCACAGCGATATGCTGTTTCCCGAACTGGTGGTGCCGGTATGCAGCCCACTGTTTTTCCAGCAGTTCGGCAGGCCGACTGCGGCCCGGGACCTGCTGGCGCTGGCGCTGCTCAACCTGCCCGATACCCTGCCCCGGCGCTGGCTGAGCTGGCAGGATTGGTTTCGCGGCCAGGGCGTGGAGCCGGACGACGGCGTGACCTCCCTGACCTTCAACGCCTATTCGCTGGTCATCCAGGCGGCGCTGAAAAGCCAGGGCGTGGCGCTGGGCTGGAAGCCGCTGGTGGATCAATTCCTGGATAGCGGCGAACTGATCGTCTGCGGGCCGCAATTAAAAACCGGGCGCGGTTATTATTTAATTCAGCCGGAGCGGGGAAATAATCGCCTGCTTTACCAGAAAGTTAAAAAATGGTTAATCCGTGAATCGTTCAGTTTTAAACAGCATGCGAAAAATAACGCCCATTACGGTCAATTGGTTTAAATCATTTAGTTATAACTCAGACGATAATATTTTATTGCGCCGTTCTTTTTTCTTATAGCCTGTGCTTATGGTTGGGACATGGCAAAAAAATAAAATCCGATGAATGAAACGCTGATAAAAATTGACGGGCTGTATAAAATATTCGGCGACGGCGAACGGCATGCCCTGTCGCGTTTGCAACAGGGCATGGACCCTGCCGACATATTTACCCAATTTGGCTGCTCGGTGGCGTTAAACAATATTTCGCTGGATATTTATCGCGGCGAGATCTTTGTCATCGTCGGCTTATCCGGCTCCGGCAAATCCACCCTTCTGCGTACCCTCAATCGCCTGATAACACCCAGCGCCGGCGAGGTGTTTTTCAGCGGACAACCGCTATCGGGGCTATCGGCAACCGCGCTTATCCAGCTGCGCCGGCATGAAATGGGCATGGTGTTCCAGTCTTTCGCCCTGCTGCCGAGACGCAGCGTATTGGATAACGCCGCCTTCGGGCTGGAGCTGGCCGGTGTCGGCACGGCGCAGCGCCATAAGCAGGCGCTGGCGGTATTGGCGCAGGTGGGGCTGGCGCAGGTGGCGGGACAACTGCCGCATCAGCTGTCCGGCGGCATGCAGCAGCGGGTCGGCCTGGCGCGCGCGCTGGTGGTCAATCCCACGCTGCTGTTGATGGACGAGGCGTTTTCCGCGCTCGATCCCATCAACCGCCGCGAAATGCAGGAACTGCTGCTGCGCCTGCAGGCCGGCCAGCGGCGAACGGTCATTTTTGTCACTCACGATATCGAGGAGGCGCTGCGTATCGGCAGCCGCATTGCCATTATGCAGCAGGGCCGGGTCATCCAGATCGGCACCGCCGAGCAAATCGTCAATGCGCCGGCAAACGCCTACGTGCGCCGTTTTTTCTCCGGCGTCGATACATCGCGTTTCGTCCTGGCCGAAGATTATGCCGGCGCGTTCAGCGGCCAGTCACCCGCGCACCGGGAGTCCCGCCCATGACCGGAACGGTTGATTTCAGCGCGCAGATCGACGCGGGCGTGCGTTACCTGCTGGAACACTGCGGCGGATTTTTTGACGCGGTGGCCAAGGTGATCGACACGGTTGCCGGCGCCCTTGAGCTGGGCCTGGGCTGGCTTTCGCCCTGGGGGTTGGCCGTGATTGCGGTGGGATTGAGCCTGTGGCGCGTCGGCAAGGGGTTCGCCGTGTTCAGCGCCCTGGCGATGCTGTATATCATTTATAGCGGCTACAGCGAACATGCCGTGGTCACGCTTG
The DNA here is from genome assembly GCF_047324145.1 of Sodalis sp. RH24. Taxonomy (NCBI): domain Bacteria; kingdom Pseudomonadati; phylum Pseudomonadota; class Gammaproteobacteria; order Enterobacterales; family Bruguierivoracaceae; genus Sodalis; species Sodalis sp. RH24. Next base: position 4,873,600 of record NZ_CP178729.1, on the reverse strand, counting down.
CGCTCACCCTGGCGTCAACGTTATTCAGCCTGCTCGCCGGCATTCCCCTGGGGATTATGATAGCCCGGCGGCACCGGGCGGGCCAGCTTGTCAGGCCGATGCTGGACTTTATGCAAACCATGCCCGCCTTCGTCTACCTGATCCCCGCCACGATCCTGTTTGGCCTCGGCCGTCCGCCGGGCATTTTCGCCACCGTACTGTTCGCCATGCCGCCGGTGGTCCGCTTAACCGATTTGGGCATCCGTCAGGTGGACAAAAGCCTGGTGGAAGCCGGCCTGGCGTTTGGCTGCACCCGCCGGCAGCTATTATGGAAGGTACAGTTGCCCAATGCGCTGCCGGCCATTATGGCCGGGGTAAACCAAACCATCATGATGGCGATGTCGATGGTGATTATCGCCTCCATGGTCGGCGCCGGCGGTCTTGGCAACGATATATTGACCAGCATCCAGCAGCTGGACATCGGCCAGGGGCTGCAAAGCGGCATGGCGGTGGTGCTGATGGCCATGCTGTTGGACCGGCTCTCGGCGAGCCTGGTGCGGGAGCCTGGAGTTAAATAATAAGCATATTATTAATCATGGTTACTATTAGCTAAATAACGATATGCTTTTTTTACTTAATCAACGTTGGGCAAATTGACAATGTTTTATGGTGGTTATGCCCAGGCTGTGCGGCGAGTAAAGGGTTATTATGCTGTGATAGGTAATATCTATATCAAAAAAAACACTTTGTTTATTTTGTCATGATAATGCAAAGTAAGCGGCGTACGGGCACAGGCAAAAACGGATTGTCCGGTTAATTTAAGATAAGTTAACTTTAAGGCGGCTGTATTCGGATAAGTTTTGCTACTGCCGTATTGTCGCGACAATTGTTATACAAATGATAAATATTATCTTGACAAGTGTTATTTACAGCGAGGCAATAACGGCACGGACAATGACTCCTTGCCGCGCGCGGTGCTGGCCCGGGTAAAATGTATTATACCAATTTCGATCTGGCTGGCTGCCACGCGGGGCATCAGAGACGAGCAGTACTGATGCTGGCCAGGCTCTTTTTGACCGCGGATTTGACTTAAGCAGCGCTCATCACCGGCCGGAAGGTAGCTTGATACGGCCATTGGTTTAAACCCTTAAATAAAAAAAGGGTTTTGTGATGGCTCTCAACTTTTAAATCTGTATGACAAGTTAAGGTAGCGTACCGCGCGGCATAGCGCTCTATGATAGGTAGATTCCTACTTTAATGAAAAGTTCACAATCTTCGTGACGATTTTGCTGCTACTATCCTGCAAAATCGGTCCACAGGGTGATATTTAAATTAGCATTGCGCGTTCTCTTAGCTTTTATTTTTAAATTATAAATGCTGGTTAGCTCAGGACATCAGCCATCAAAAGGTTGAGTCCTTTTTATAAACTCGAGAGTATTTGGTAAGGAAAAACAGGAATGAAGAAGATAGCATTGGCCGTTTTAGCGACATTGATTGCCCCAGCTCTGCACGCCGCGGAAATTTATAACAAAGACGGCAACAAGCTGGATCTGTACGGCAGCGTGCGCGCCCGCCACTATTTTAGTGACAATAAGACCATTGACGGCGACCAAAGTTACATGCGTTTTGGCTTCAAAGGCCAGACCCAGATTAACGACACCCTGACCGGTTACGGCCAATGGGAATACAATGTTCAGGCCAACCATACTGAAGGCGGCACCGACGCGCTGACCGGCACCAAAACCCGTTTGGGCTTTGCCGGCTTGAAACTGAAAGACTACGGCTCAATCGACTACGGCCGCAACTGGGGCATCGCTTATGATGTCGCGGCGATAACCGATACCGCGCCAATCTTCGATGACCTGACCTACAGCGCCGCCGACGTGTTTATGGGCGGCCGTACCACCGGCGTGGCCACTTATCGCAACAACAACTTCTTCGGCCTGGTCGACGGTCTGAAATTTGGCTTGCAATACCAGGGCGCCAACGACGAAAATTCCGGTAACGCCCGTGCCGCCAACAAATCCAACGGCGACGGTTACGGCGCATCGGCGTCTTATACCTTTGATTTCGGCCTGTCGGTACTCGGCACTTATGCCTCGTCCAACCGCACCCAGCCGCAAAACAGCCTGGCTCTCGGTAACGGCGACAAAGCCGACGTCTGGGCGGGCGGCTTGAAATATGACAATTCCGGCGTCTATGCCGCCGCGTTGTACGGCGAAACGCATAACTACACCCCGATCACCGGCGGCTACGCCAATAAAACCAAGAACTTCGAAGCCATCGCTTCTTATCTGTTCGATTTTGGCCTGAAACCGATGTTCGGTTACTTCCAGTCCAAGGCCAGCGATGTTGAAGGCATCGGCGATGTCGATCTGGTGAAATACTATGACGCGTCCCTGACCTATTTCTTCAACAAGAATATCAATGCGTATGTTGATTATAAAATCAACCGTCTCAGCGAAGACAATAAGCTGGGCATCGCCGACGATGACCAGGTCGGCCTGGGCTTGACCTATCAGTTCTAAGGTTTATCAAACGCAAAAAAAAGCGGCCCTGCGGCCGCTTTTTTTATGCTGTTTTTTTACGTTGAGCTTATTTATACAGCTCGGCGCTGCCGCGCAGGGTGTCATTACCGCCGGCGCCGATAATACGATACGAGGTGGCGTTGGCGGCATCGGCCTTGGCGGCCAGCTGGGATTCCAGATCGGACAGGTTACTGGTGGTGGATGACGATACCACGCCGATGGAATGTTCGCCGGCGGGACGGCTGGTGACTTCCTGGGCGGCGAAGGCGCCGGCGGAAACGGTGCTGAATACGATGGCTGCGATGGCAAGTGTCAGGTTTTTCATAATGTCTGTTCTCATGGTATGAAGCATTAATGGACTGGACGTTAATTTGTTAACGTTCGATAAGTAAATAATAGACATCTTGGCGCTGCAGATCAAGTAATATTTTATCAATCATTAACTAATTACCTAAAGTACTGTAAAGACCGGTGAATATGTTGGCATCGCCGTGTCTGTTTGTTTCCCCGGTCAGGAAACGTCATCCTTGACGCGGCCAGCCGCCTAAATAAATCACGGCGGTCCTTTACAGCGAACCGGGCGGGGGTTAAAGTTAATCAAACGTTTGACTTATTTTATTGGAGCCACCATGCCCCCTTCTCCGGCCCCCACCGCGCGCGGCGAACAGGCGAAAGCCCAGCTGATCGCCGCCGGCATTACCTTATTTGGCGAAAAAGGCCCGCAAACCGCCACCACGCGCGAAATCGCCCAGTTGTCCGGGCAAAATATCGCGGCGATTTTTTATTATTTCGGCTCCAAGGAAGGGCTGTACCTGGCGGTCGCGCAATGGATTGCGGATTTTATCGCCCAGTCCCTGCATTCACAGGCGCAACAAATTGATGCGCTGCTGGCGCAGCCGGAGGTGGATGCCGGGCAGTGCCGGCGTTATCTGCATGAGTCCCTGCTGACCATGACCGGGCTGCTGGCCCGCAGCGAAACGCTGAATCTGAGTAAAATCATCTCGCGGGAGCAGCTCTCCCCCACTGGGGCCTACGCCATTATCCACCAGCAGGCGATTGCGCCGATGCATCAGCGCATCACCCGGCTGGTGGCGGGTTTTACCGGCTGCGATCCGCTGTCGGTCGCCACCATCGTCCACACGCATGCCCTGCTGGGCGAAGTGCTGGCGTTCCGGCTGGCGCGGGAAACCATCCTGCTGCGCACCGGATGGAGCGACCTGGGCCCGGCGCAGGTTACCCAGATCAACCAGGTGCTGACACAGCATATCGATTGGTTCCTTCATGGATTGCGGGCCGAACAGGCCGGCCACACAGGCAAAAAATCATGAATAAAAAAAGTATCACCGCGGCCGTCATCGTTATCGCGCTGCTGGGCGCGGCGATCTATGGCGTCATGTACTACCACCGCCAGCAAAACCGGCCGTTGACCCTTTACGGCAATGTGGATATCCGCACCGTTAACCTTGGTTTCCGCGTCGGCGGCCGTCTGGCTCAGTTGGCGGTGGATGAAGGCGATGTGGTGCATCCCGGCCAGGTGCTGGCGAAACTGGACGATGCGCCGTATCGCAACGCCCTCGCGCAGGCCCAGGCCAATGTGGACAGCGCCAGGGCCAAACTGGATTTATCCCGCTCCGGGTATCGCAACGAAGAAATCGCCCAAGTGCGCTCGCAGATGGCGCAGTTGCAGGCCGCCTTCAATTATGCCGACAGTTTTTACCATCGCCAGCAGGGCGCCTGGGCCAAACGGGCCATTTCCGCCGACCAGCTGGAGGACGCGCTGACCGCCAGCAACCAGGCCAAGGCCAACCTGCAGGCGGCCAGGGATAAGCTGCAACAGTACCTGGCCGGCAACCGGCCGCAGGAGATCGCCTCCGCCGAAGCGGATCTCGCCCAGGCGCAGGCGGCGCGTGACCAGGCCGCCCTGGATGCAACCGATACCATGCTGGCGGCGCCCTCGGGCGGCACTATCCTGACCCGGGCGCAGGAGGTCGGCAGCATGCTTGGCGCCGGCGACACCGTATTTACCCTTTCCCTGACGCGGCCGGTGTGGGTGCGCGCCTATATCGATGAACGCAACCTCAACCAGGCGGTGCCCGGCACCCGGATTATCATTCGCGCCGACGGCCTGCCGGACAAGGCCTATCACGGTAAAATCGGCTTTGTCTCGCCGACGGCGGAGTTCACGCCTAAAAACGTGGAAACGCCGGAACTGCGCACCGATTTGGTGTATCGCCTGCGGATTATCGTCACCGATGCCGACGACCGGCTGCGCCAGGGCATGCCGGTGACCCTGGATTTCGCCGACGGCCAGGAGCCAACCGCGGCACAGCCCGCCGGCGGGAATGTTTATGCCCGCTAACCAGATTGTGCTGGATGCGCTGGAGAAACGCTTTGCGTCCCTGGCGAAACCGGCGGTGGCCAGCCTTACCATCACCCTGCAAAGCGGCGGGGTCACCGGGCTGGTCGGCCCGGACGGCGCGGGCAAGACCACGCTGCTGCGCATGCTGGCCGGCCTGCTGACGCCAAGCCAGGGCACCCTGCGCGTGGCCGGATTGGATCCGGTGGGCGACGACGCCGGCCTGCACGCCATCCTTGGCTATATGCCGCAGAAGTTCGGGCTGTATGAAGACCTGACGGTGATGGAAAACCTGACGCTGTACGCCAGCCTGCGCGGCATTACCGGCGAACAGCGCCGGCACACCTTCGAGCGCCTGCTGGCTTTTACCGCGCTGGCGCCCTTTACCACCCGGCTGGCGGGCAAGCTGTCGGGGGGAATGAAACAAAAACTCGGCCTGGCATGCACGCTGATAGGCCAGCCCAAGGTGCTGTTGCTCGACGAGCCGGGGGTCGGGGTGGATCCCATTTCCCGCCGCGAGCTGTGGCGCATGGTGCATGAACTGGCCGACGACGGCATGCTGATCCTGTGGAGCACCTCATACCTGGACGAAGCGGAACAGTGCCGCGAGGTGCTGCTGATGAACCAAGGGGAACTGATCTATAGCGGCGCGCCCAAAGCGTTGACGGCGACCATGGCGGGCCGCACGTGGCTGGCCCATGACGCCGCCGGCACCAACCGCCAGCTGCTGCGGCGCGCGCTGCGGCTGGAACAAATAGGCGACGGCGTCATCCAGGGCAAAGCCGTGCGCCTGATCCTGAAAAAAGACGCCGACCGGTCGGGCCTGGGCCGGGCGCTCGGCTTGTCCGATGCGGATATCGAGGAAACGGCGCCGCGTTTCGAGGATGCCTTTATCGATCTGCTGGGCGGCGGCCCGGCCACCCAACAGGCGCTGGCGGATATTATGCCGCAGGTAACCGGCGACCGGCATGAAACGGTGATCGAGGCCCGGGGGCTAACCAAGAGGTTCGGTGATTTTGCCGCGACCGATAACGTGGATTTCACGGTGACCCGGGGGGAAATTTTCGGCCTGCTGGGCCCGAACGGCGCCGGTAAATCCACCACTTTTAAAATGATGTGCGGCCTGCTGATCCCCACCGCGGGCCAGGCGCTGGTGCTGGGAATGGACTTGAAGACCAGCTCCGGCAAAGCCCGCCAGCGCCTGGGATATATGGCGCAAAAATTTTCGCTCTACGGTAATCTGACGGTGGCGCAGAACCTGCGGTTTTTCTCGGGCGTCTATGGATTGCACGGTAAGCGCCAGCGCCAGAAAATCGCGCAGATGAGCGAGGCGTTCGATTTCGGCCCCATTTTCAACCAGACGCCCGACGCGCTGCCGCTGGGATTTAAGCAACGCCTCGCCCTGGCATGCTCGCTGATGCACGAGCCGGATATCCTGTTCCTTGATGAGCCCACCTCCGGCGTCGACCCCCTCACCCGGCGTGAGTTCTGGCTGCATATCAACGGCATGGTGGAAAAAGGCGTCACCGTGATGGTGACCACCCATTTTATGGACGAGGCGGAATATTGCGACAGGATCGGCCTGGTGTATCACGGCAAGCTGATTGCCAGCGGCACCCCGGACGAGCTGAAACTGCAAACGGCAGACCAGGAGACGCCGAATCCCACCATGGAACAGGCGTTTATCACGCTGGTGCAGAACGTTGACAAGGACGGCGGCAATGACGCGGCATAACGCTACGCGGTTCTCCTGGCGGCGGCTGCTCGCCCTGTGCGACAAGGAAACGCGCCAGATCCTGCGCGATCCCAGCAGCGGCCTGATCGCCTTTGTCATTCCCCTGATGCTGCTGTTTATCTTCGGCTACGGCATCAACCTGGATTCCAGCCGCCTGCACGTGGGCATCCTGATGGAACAGCAGAGCGAGGATGCCCGCGACCTGGCCATGGCTTTTGCCGGCTCCCCCTATATCGCCCCGACCATCAGCGATAACCGCCGCGCGCTGGTGGCGCTGATGCAGGCGGGAAAAATCCGCGGGCTGATCGTGATCCCGGTTGATTTCGACATCAATATGGACCGGACCGGCAACAGCGCGCCCATCCAGGTGATTACCGACGGCAGCGAACCCAATACCGCCAATTTCGTGCAGGGGTATGCCCAGGGCATCTGGCAAATATGGCAGCAGCAGCGCGCCGAGGATCGGGGCCGCGCCTTTCATCAGCTGATCGACGTCAAGGTGCGCTATTGGTTCAATCCGGCGGCGGTCAGCCGGCATTTTATCATTCCCGGCGCCATCACCATTATCATGACGGTGATCGGGGCCATCCTGACCTCCCTGGTGATAGCGCGCGAGTGGGAGCGCGGCACCATGGAGGCGCTGCTCTCCACCCAGGTGACGCGAAGCGAACTGCTGCTGTCCAAGCTGCTGCCCTATTACGTGCTGGGAATGGTGGCGATGGCGCTGTGCATGGCGGTGGCGGTGTTTGTCATGGACGTGCCGTTCCGCGGTTCGCTGGCGGTGCTGTTCGGCATCAGCAGCCTGTTTCTTGCCAGCACCCTGGGGATGGGGCTGCTGATTTCCACCCTGACGCGCAACCAGTTCAACGCCGCGATGGTGGCGCTAAACGCGGCGTTCCTGCCCGCCGTGATGTTGTCGGGTTTTATTTTCCAGATAGACAGCATGCCCGCCGTGGTGCGCGCGGTGACCTATATCATCCCGGCGCGCTATTTTGTCAGCACGCTGCAAAGCCTGTTCCTGGCGGGTAATGTCGCCGGGATTTTAGTCGTGAATACCTTGTTCCTGGTGGCGTCCGCCGTGGGATTTATCGGCCTGACGGCCTGGAAAACCAAACGCAGGCTGGATTGAGGAAGGGTTATGTTCTATCGCTTATGGACGCTTATCGTCAAAGAACTGCAGTCGCTGCTGCGCGAGCCGCAAACGCGGGCGATCCTGATCATGCCGGTTATTCTGCAGGTGCTGCTGTTCCCGTTTGCCGCCACGCTTGAGGTGACCCATGCCACCATCGCCGTTTACAGCGAGGACAGCGGCCAGGCCTCGGTGGAGCTGACCCAGCGCTTCGCCAAGGCCAAAGCCTTTACCGCGGTGGTATGGCTGCGCAGCCCGCAGCAGATCCAAAGCACCCTGGATAACCAGCGCGCCCTGCTGGTGGTGCGTTTCCCGGCGCAATTCTCACGCGACCTGGCCGCCGGCATTCCAGCGCCGCTGCAGTTGCTGCTGGACGGGCGCAACTCCAACAGCGCGCAGATAGCGGCCAACTATATCCAGCAGATTATCCGCGATTACCAACTGGAGCTGACGGCGCGGCAGGTTAAACCCAATAACAGCGAACTGGTGATACGCAACTGGTATAACCCCAACCTGGATTATAAATGGTTTGTGGTGCCGTCATTGATTGCCCTGATCACCACCATCGGCGTACTGATCGTCACCTCGCTGTCGGTGGCGCGCGAGCGGGAGCAAGGGACCCTGGATCAACTGCTGGTTTCGCCGCTGACCACCTGGCAGATTTTTGTCGGCAAAGCGGTGCCGGCGCTGGTGGTGGCCAGTATCCAGGCGTCCATCGTGCTGATTATCGGCATTTTGGGGTACCGCATTCCCTTTGCCGGCTCGCTGCTGCTGTTTTACGGCACCATGCTGATCTACGGCCTGTCGCTGGTGGGGTTCGGCCTGCTGATCTCCTCGCTTTGCTCGACGCAGCAGCAGGCGTTTATCGGCGTGTTTGTGTTTATCATGCCGGCCATCCTGCTGTCGGGTTATGTCGCGCCGGTGGAGAATATGCCGTCGTGGCTGCAAACGCTGACCTGGGTAAACCCGGTGCGGCATTTTACCGATATCATTAAAGAGATTTACCTCAAGGATGCGGATTTCGCCATTATCTGGCACAGCCTGTGGCCGTTGCTGGCGATCACCGCCACCACCGGCAGCGCGGCCTACTGGATGTTCCGCCGCAAGATTGCCTGAGCGGAGCGGTAACCGGCGGCCGACGTCACCTGCGTCAGTCCTCTTCCCCAAGCAGCACAATCTTGCCGGCAAAATGGCGGTCTTCCAGACGCCGGTGCGCCCCGGCCCCGGCGCTTAAAGGGAAGGTCTCCACGGCCGGCGGCGCGATCCATCCCCGCCGCCAGGCGGAAAACAGGGCGCGGGCGCGGCTTGCGCGCTGCGCGCCGTCGCCAAGATAGGTCCAGAGATCGCCGCCGATCACCCCTTTCGACGCCATCATCAGGCTGGAAGGCGCTAAGGCGGGCGCCGCGCCGCCCGACATGCCGAATAACACCACCCTGCCGCCGGGATGCAACGCCGCAAGACTGTTCGGGAGCGTACTGCCCACGGAATCAAACACATACTTCACGCCGCCCCCCGTCGCCTCACGAACACGCTCCGCCCAGTTATCGTCATAACCGTAAGCGGCGAGGGCGCCGTTAGCCAGGCAGATACGCTGTTTATCCCGCGTCGAGGCCACGGCGTAGACCCTGGCGCCGCGCGCCTTCATCAATCGCGTCAAATGTTGCCCCACCCCGCCGGCGGCCGCCAGCACCAGCACCCGATCGTTTTCCGCCACCCTGACGCTGTCATTGATAAGGTATTGCGCCGTAAGGCCCTGCAACAATATGGCCGCCGCCGCCACATCACCGATGTCGTCGGGCAGTTTCAAGGCGCGGTCGACCGGCACGTTTACCCGGGTGGCATGGGCAAACGGCACGTCGGCAAAACCCACCCGCTGCCCGAGATGCCAGCCGGTCACCTCCGCGCCGACCGCCGTCACATAACCGACGCCCTCATACCCGCCGATATGAGGTGCGCGATCCGCCAGGGGATAGTCCCCGCGCCGGCGATAAATATCGGCAAAATTAAGTCCGGCCGCCGCCATCTTGACCTGCACGGCGCCCGCGGGCACCGCGGGGGTGGGGTGATCACCGTAAAACAACACTTCCGGCCCGCCAAACCGATTAAACATTAATGCCCGCATTCGCTTTCCTCCATGCAACACCCAGGGTAATGACCAGGAGTATTCCATGGCGGTTATATGCTATAAATAGCGATAAAATAGTTTAATAAAACACCGTGGGTTTTTAATGGACCGTTTAACCAGCATGGCGGTATTTATCCAGGTCGTGGAAAAAGGCAGCTTTGTCTTGGCCGCCGCCGAGATGAACATCTCCCCCACCATGGTCGGCAAACATATACGTTTCCTGGAAAGCCGATTGCAGGCCAGGCTGCTGGCCAGGACTACCCGTCAGCAGGGCGTAACGGAAATCGGCAGGCTGTTTTATGAACGCTGCCGCCGCCTGCTGGCGGACGCGGAGCAGGCCGAGGCGCTGACGCATCATTTATTAACCGAACCCGCCGGGAAACTGCGCATCAGCGCGCCGGTCGTCTTTGGCAATCATGTCTTGACCCCGCTGCTGACCGGGTTCATGCAGTCACACCAGGAAATAACGATTGAAGTGGTATTATCGGACCGTAAAGTGGATTTGATAGACGAGCATTTCGACGCCGTTTTCCGTATCGGCGATATCGGCAGTGATGGCGTGATTGCCCGTCGGCTGCCGGATTATACCCTGGTGCTGGCGGCCTCCCCGGATTATCTGGCCCGTTATGGCGCCCCAGCGCGTCCCGCCGACCTGAGCGGACATAACTGTTTTGGCTTCAGCCAATGGCAGGGCAATAGCCGCTGGCGGCTGACCGGCCCTGGCGGGGAGGACAGCGTGGAGGTTCACCCAAGGTTGCGCATCGACTCAGGTGAAAGCGTGCGGCAGGCGGCCCTGGCAGGCTTTGGCATCGCGATGCACGCCGAGATATTGTTGGGCAACGATATCGCCGCCGGCCGGCTGGTCCAGGTGCTGCCGGACTGGCGGGCCATCCCGCGGCCCATGCATGTGATTTCCTTGCCGGACCGCCAGCAACCACTGAAACTCGAACTGTTTATTGCCTCCCTGGTGGCCGCGCTCTGGGGGCGCACGCCGGCGAATCCGGCGGCTGCCGGCATGGAGAGCCGGCCCGGCTATCCCTAGAGCCGCCATCGGCGGCCCCTGGCCCTTATTTGCCCGTGCCGGCGGCGGATTCCACCTTCGGGCGGCCGCTGCCGCCGCCGTTATCATAGCCGGAAATGGTTTTGCCCTGCGTTTCGCGCCCGAAGCTGACCAGAATACTGATCAGAATAGCCACGGTGCCCGCCACCATGGCCATGGCCAGGCCGTAGTTATTGCCGTGCGCTTCGGCGATACGGGACTGCAGCGTGGCGTTCACCGAGGCAATCAGGTTGCCCAGCTGGTACACAAAGCCCGGCAGCACCGCCCGCGAATTGGCGGGCACCAGCTCCGTCAGGTAGGTAGGCACCACGCCCCAGGCGCCCTGCACCATAAACTGCATCAGAAACGCGCCCAGGCCTATCAGCACCGACCCGCTGGCGAACGCCCACAGCGGCAGCACCGGCAGGGCCAGCAGGGAGGCGATGATCATCGCTTTTTTACGCCCTATTTTTTCCGACAGGGAGCCGAAACAGATGCCGCCCAGCATGGCGGCGATATTGTAGCCGATGGCGATGATGCTGACGGTATGGGGAGCAAAGCCGTGCTGCACTTTCAGAAAGGTGGGATAAAGATCCTGGGTGCCGTGGCTGAAAAAGTTAAAGCAGGCCATCAGCACCACCATATAGAGGCAGAGCTTCCAATGGGCGCGGATAATGGGCAGCAGCGCCACGCTCTCCTTGCGTTCCCTGGCCGCCAGCCATACCGGCGATTCCGGCACCTTGAAGTAAATATAGGGCAGCAACAGCACCGGCAGCGCCCCGATCAGGAACATGCCGCGCCAGCCGACGCTCTCGAAAAACAGGCCGAAAATAATCGCCGCCAGCAGGTAACCGGCGGGATATCCCGCCTGGAAGATGCCCGACATCAGGCCGCGGGACCTGTCGGGGATGGTTTCCATCGCCAGTGACGAGGCCACGCCCCAGATGCCCCCCATCGCCACGCCGTATACCACCCGGAAGGCAATAAAAAGCGCCAGCGTCGGCGACCAGGCCGACAGCAATTCAAACAGCGAGAACATCAGCACGTTGATCATGAGAATCGGCCGGCGGCCATACTTCTCGGCCAGGCGGCCAAACAGCAACGCCCCCAACGGACGCACCGCCAGGGTCAGCATAATCGAGATGGAAACGCTGGCGATATCGGTTTTAAACCACGCGGCCAGATCGCTTAGCACAAATACCAGGATAAAAAAGTCGAAGGCGTCCAGCATCCAGCAGGCAAAACAGGCGAATGCCACGTTGCGCTGTGTAGGGGTCCAGTTAAACATAAGTTAGTGTCCTATCTTTGAATCGGTCACCTTTACGGTGGCACCGGAAAAAATAAGCCAGGCCTGGGTATGCCGCCGGGGGGTTCCCCGCTACCCGGATGAGAACAGAGCGGAATAATATGTTTTTAAATTGTTAACTATTTGTTTATAGCACGTAATACTCTTACTTTTATTGTGGATTTGTATCATTTATCAAGATTATGTAAACAGTCATTGCCTCGGGCGCCCCGCGCCATTCTCCATTGGCGCCTGCCCGCCGGCGGCCGCATTTTGTCCACCGTCCCGCCCCTTATTCAGCGTTATACTGCCGGTATGGCTTATTTCCGGCGCACGCTTGGCATGGCGCGGCCGGCCCGGTGATGGTAAAGAAACATGGTAAGGATTGACGATTTGGCGTTGTTTGTCCGCTCGGCGGCGCTCGGCAGCTTTTCGAACGCGGCGCGGGAGGCGGATCTGTTGCCGGCCCAGGTCAGCGCGGCGATCAAGCGCCTGGAGCGGGAGCTGAACATCCGTTTGTTTGCCCGTTCCACCCGCAGCCTGCGCCTGACGGCCGAAGGGGAGCAGTATCTGCCTTATGCCCGCGCAGCGCTGCGCAGCCTGCGCGAGGGGCAGGACCTGCTGCATCAGGAGCCGGCCGGCCTGCACGGTATGCTGCAAATCGCCGCCCCGTCCGATTTGGGACGTAACGTGCTGCTGCCCTGGATCACCCAATTTCGTCATGATCATCCCAACCTGCAGGTGCGGCTTTATTTATCCGATCAGGTGACCGATATCTTCAAGGATCCGGTGGATGTGGCCTTCCGCTACGGCATTATGGATGACGCCAGCTACGTCGCCCTGCCGCTCGCGGCGGAAAACCGGCGGGTGGTGGTGGCGTCGCCGGCGTATCTGGCGCGCCGCGGCCGGCCTTCGACCCCGGCCGATCTGGCCGGACATGATTGCCTGACGTTTGTGCTGCACGGCCGTGTGTATGATAAGTGGCGTTTTTATCCGCACGGCCAGCCGCAGGCGGTGGGCGTAAGCGGCACCCTGACCAGCGACGACGCGGAAGTGGTGCGCCGCCTGGCCATTGCCGGCGAGGGGATCGCCTATAAGTCCTGGCTGGAGGTATGCCATGACGTGCGCGCGGGCAGGCTTGAGGTGGTGCTGAAAGGCTATGGCGGCGATCGCGTGCCGTTGCATCTTATCTGCCCGCACCGTCGGCAATTTTCGCCGGCGGTACGCCAGCTGTACGAGCGGCTGAAGCTCGGATGCGGGGAACTGCAGCGGGAGTACGCCGCCCTGCTTGACGGCGCGGCGCCGGAAAATCCGGCCGCGGCCGATCCCAAAGGCCGGGAAGACGCAGCGGACGTAGCCCCGTGCCGGGACAGCTCAGCCTAGCAGGCGCGCGGCGGCGATCAGCGCCTGTCCCAGCGCCAGTCCGCCGTCGCCGGCCGGCAGCCGGGAGGGAACCAGTACCCGCAGGCCCTGCAGTTCCCGCACCAGCAGTTCGCGAAACAGCCGGTTATGCAGCACGCCGCCGGACAGGACCACCGTGTCGATGCCATGGCGCGCCGCCGCCTGCCGGGCCAGCGCGGCGAATCCCCGCGCCAGGGCCAGGTGGAAGCCATAGGCCCGTTCGGCCGGGCCGGCGCGCCAGGCCAGCCATTGACGCCAGAAGGTCGCCATATCCAGCCGGTTATCCAGCAAGGGTAGCGATACGGGCAAAGTCACCGCCGGCTCCCCTCCCTGCCCGGCGCCGCGCCACGCCAGCGCCTCCAGCCGGCAGGCCGCCTCCCCTTCCCAGCTGGTTTCGCCGGCACACACCCCGAGAGCCGCGGCCACCGCGTCAAATAACCGGCCGGTGGAAGACGCCGGCGGCGCGTTGATCCCGCGCGCCACCGCCCTGGCCAGCAGCTCGCCCGCGCCCGCGGGAATATGCCCGGCTTCCGGCAGGCCGCGCCAGTCGGGCACAAAGCGCAGCCACTGCGCCAGCAGGTTGCGCCAGGGCTGGCGCGCCGCCAGATCGCCGCCGGGCAGGGCGACGGCGGGCAGGCCGCCCAGCCACCGGGATTCGCGGTAGTCCACGAGAAGGCATTCTCCCCCCCACAGGGCGCCGCCCTCATGCCCGCTGTCCGCCAGGCCGTCCCCGCGCCTGTCGTCATCCGGCGGTATGTCCCGCGTCGGAATGTCGTGCCGGCGCGCGCCGCCGTAGCCCAGTCCGTCCATGGCCAGGCCGATTACCGGCCCGCCGTCGAGCGGCCAGCCGTGTTCACCCAGGCAGGCTGCCAGATGGGCGTGATGATGCAGGATGGTTAGGCAGGGTAAGCCGCGTTCGGTCGCCAGCGCCGCGCCCCAGCGCCGGCTGAGGTAGCCGGGATGGGCGTCCACCGCCACCGCCCGCGGCGTAAAATCCCAGATGGCGTGAAACAGCGCCAGCGCCTGCTGCCGCTGGCGCTGGATGCCTTCATCCGCCAGATCGCCCAGATGCTGGCTGAGCACCGCCTGTCCGTCGCGCAGCAGGCAGAAGGTGTTTTTTAAATCCGCCCCCATGGCCAGTATGGCCGGCGCCAGGGCAAATCCGGGAGGCAGCGCGATGGCGTCGGGCACATAGCCGCGGGAACGGCGCAGCATCTCCACCCCCCCGGCGCTGAGGCGCACCAGGGAATCATCGGCGCGCTGGACGATATCGCGATCGTGTAATAGCCAGGCGTCGGCGATGGCGGCCAGCTCATCCAGCGCCTGGCGGTTATCCAGCGCCGGCGGCCGGCCGTTAAGATTGCCGGAGGTCATGACCAGCGGCCGTCCGGCGCGACGCAGCAACAGATGTTGCAGCGGACTGGCCGGCAGCATCACGCCGATTTCATGCAAGCCGGGCGCAATACCGGCGCACAGCGCCAGCGGCGCCTGCGCGCCTATCGCACCGGGCGCCGGGGCGCCGCCGTCACCGGACGCCCGATCGGCCGGCGCGCCGGCAGCGGAGGCGGCAAGCCCGGGGGCAACGTCCGCGCCGTAGGCGACCGCCGTCGCACAGGGCGGCAACGGCACCAGCACAATGGGCGCGGCGGCGGATTGCAGCAACGCCACCAGCGCCGGGTCGGCATGCCCGAGGCAGCGGCGCAGCCAGTCGCTGTCCGGCATCATCACCGCCAGCGGTTTGGATGGCCGCCGTTTACGCGCGCGCAGCCGCGCCACCGCCGCCGGGTTGGTGGCGTCGCAGGCCAGGTGAAAACCGCCCAAGCCTTTCACCGCCACGATTTCCCCGGCCAGCAGCCTGCGCGCCGCCTCGGTAATGGCGTCATCGGCAGCCGCCAGCCGCCCGCCATGGCGGTCCGCCAGCCAGGCCTGCGGCCCGCAGGCGGGACAGGCGTTCGGCTGGGCATGAAAACGCCGGTCGGCGGGGTTGTGGTATTCAGCCAGGCAATCAGGGCATTGGGGAAACGCAGCCATGGCGGTATTGGGCCGATCGTAGGGCATGCGGCGGATCAGGGTAAAACGCGGCCCGCAGTGGGTGCAGTTGATAAAAGGATAGCCGAAACGGCGATTGGCGGGATCAAACAGCTCGGCCAGGCAGTCGCCGCAGGTGGCCGCGTCCGGCACCACCTGGGTTTTCATCGCGCCGCCGCGGCTTTCGATAATGGTAAACGACGACGGCGGGCGCGCCCACTGCCAGGGCAGGATATCGATTTCGTCGATGGTCGCAAGCGTAGGGCAATCCCGGCGCAGCTGGGCGATAAACCGCCCGGTATCGTGGCCCCACAGGCGCACCTCTACGCCGTCGGCGTTATTGCCGACGTCGCCGGTCAATCCCAGGCGGTGGGCCACCTGCCAGACCGTGGGCCGAAACCCCACCCCCTGGACCTTGCCGGTGATGCGTAACAATACGCCGTTGTGCGCCATCGTCTTCTCCGCTAGCAAATCCTCGGCAGGGGTTCGTCATGGGGCAGATCGAGCAAACGGCTAACGCCGTACAGCCCGCGCAGCCGGACCTGTTTATCCCCGGTCACCTCGCCGATGACCGCGGCGTCGCGTCCCAGCGGGTGCGCGCGCAGCGCCCGCAGCACCTGCTGCTCCGCCGCCGCGTCCACTATCAGCACCAGCTTGCCTTCATTGGCGAAATTCAGCGGCTCCAGCCCCAGCAGTTCGCACAGTCCGCGCACCGTGGTTTTTACCGGCAGCGCCGCCTCGTTAATGCTCATGCCGCACAGGCTGCCGCGGGCGAACTCATGCAGGATGGCGGTCACGCCGCCGCGCGTGGCGTCGCGCAGGGTACGCACGCCGCCGATATCGCGCAGGGCGGCGATAAGCGGCGCCAGCACCGCGCAGTCGCTGACCAGATCCGCCTCCATGCCGAGGTGCTCGCGCAGGTTAAGGATCGTGGCGCCGTGATCCCCCAGCGTACCGCTGACCAGGATGCGATCGCCGGCGCGGATACGGGACGCGCCCCAGTCGATGCCGGTCGGGATCACGCCCAGCCCGGCGGTATTGATAAACAATTTATCCACCGCGCCGCGCGGCACCACTTTGGTGTCGCCGGTCACAATCTGGATGCCGGCGTCGCGGGCGGTGGCGGCCATCGACCGCACCACCCGTTCCAGGATCTCCAGCGGCAGTCCTTCCTCAAGGATAAAACCGCAGGAAAGCCAGCGCGGGGTGGCGCCGCTGACCGCCAGATCGTTGGCGGTGCCGCACACCGCCAGCTTGCCGATATCGCCGCCGGGGAAAAACAGCGGGTCGACCACATAGCTGTCGGTGGTAAAGGCCAGCCGGTCGCCCAGGGCGGTCATTTCGCTCAGCTGCAAGCGGGCCTGGTCTTCCCCGGTGCACAGCAGCGGGTTGTCGAAGGCGCTGAGGAATACTCCGCTTATCAGCGCCTGCATGGCGCCGCCGCCGTTGCCGTGCGCCAGCGTAATCTGTTTGTTCATGCCTCACTCCGACGATATTGATACCAGGCGGCGCAAGCCCCCTCCGATGAAACCATCAGCGCGCCGAAGGCGTTTTCCGGCGTGCAGACGCCGCCGAACAGCGGGCAGTCCGCCGGCTTGCAGCGCCCGGTCAGCACCGCGCCGCAGCGGGCGCGCGGGTCATCCGCCACGGGTTGCTGGGCGGGATGGAACCGCAGCTCCGCGTCAAACGCCATCCAGTCCGGACGCAGGCTGACGCGGGAATCGTCGATAACCCCCAGGCCGCGCCATTCGCTGGCGCCCGCGGTAATGAACACCTCGTCCATGGCGCGCTGCGCCAGGCCGTTACCCTGCCCCGGCACCACGCGCCGGTATTGGTTTTCCACCGTGCAGCGCCCCGCGGCGTACTGTTCGATCAGCATCAGCAGGCCCTGCAGGATGTCCCCCGGTTCGAAGCCGGTGACCACCACCGGCTTATGGCAAACATCGCTGATATAAGCAAAAGGCTGTTCGCCTATCACCATGCTGACATGGCCGGGGGCGATAAAACCGTCGATGCGCACATCCGGCTGCGCCAGCAGGCTTTTCAGCGTCGGCATCAGGGTGATGTGCTGGCAGAACAGGAAAAAGTTCTCCACGCCGTCGGCGCGCGCCTGCTGCAGGGTGACGGCGCTGGCGGGCATGGTGGTTTCAAACCCGATGCCGAAAAACACCACCTGCCGGTCGGGGTTCGCCCGGGCAATGTCCAGCGCGTCAAGAGGCGACCAGACCATACGCACGTCGGCGCCCCGCTGGCGGGCGGTCAGCAGCGACCCGTTGCGGCCGGGCACGCGCATGGCGTCGCCGAAGGTGCAAAAAATCACCCCGGGCCGCTGGGCGATTTCCAGGCAGGCGTCGATGCGCCCCGCCGGCAGCACACAAACCGGACAGCCCGGACCGTGAATAAATTCCAGCGACGGCGGCAGTAATTTATCGAGACCAAATTTAAAAATGGCATGGGTATGGCCGCCGCACACTTCCATGATCTGCAGGGGGCGCGCCGGCGTATAGCCGGTAAAAGGCATGCGCTCGGCGATGCGGGTGACCAGGCCGCGCACCAGCTCGGGCTGGCGGTATTCGTCAACGAACCGCATCAGGCTCACCTCCGCGCAGGAAATAACCGACGTCGGGCTCCACCTCGCCCATGGCCTGAAGCGCCTCCAGGGTTTCCCGCGCCTCATGCTCGTCGAGCAGGCTCATGGCAAACCCGACATGCACCAGGATCCATTGACCCGGCAACGCGGCCATGGCGGCCTCGTCGGCGCAAACCAGCCGCACGTTAACCCGGCGTCTAACACCGCACACATCGACCCAGGCGTTGCCCGGGCTGTCGTTATCCAGCGCCATCACCTGGCCGGGAATGCCTATGCACATGACTGTGCCTCCGCGTCCGCCGCTGTCCGGCCGCCGGCCAGCTGATCCGTCAGCCAGCCCAGCCAGGCGTCCATGCCCGCGCCGGTGGTGGCCGACACCATCAGCACCGCAATCGCCGGATTCACCCGGCGGGCATTGGCGATACAGATATCGACGTCAAACGTCACCCAGGGCAGCAAATCGGTTTTATTGAGGATCATTAGCCCGGCGGCGGCGAACATATGGGGATATTTCAGCGGCTTGTCCTCTCCTTCGGTGACCGACAGCACCACCACTTTCAACCGCTCGCCCAGATCAAAACCGGCCGGGCACACCAGGTTGCCGACGTTTTCGATAAACAGCAGGCTGCTCTCCGGCGGCGCCAGCCGTTGGGCGGCGTCATGGATCATTTGCGCGTCGAGATGACAGCCTTTGCCGGTATTGACCTGAATGGCCGGGACGCCGGTGGCGCGGATGCGGTCGGCGTCATTGGTGGTTTGCTGATCGCCTTCGATCACCGCGCAGCTGACCCGGTCCCGCAGCCGCAGCAGCGTTTCGGTCAGCAGGGTGGTCTTACCCGATCCGGGGCTGGAAACCAGGTTCAGCGCCAGGATATTCATCGCCTGGAAATGCGCCCGGTTGCGTGCCGCCAGCCGGTTGTTTTTATCCAGCACGTCAATCTCGATTTCCACCATGCGGCGCTGGCTAAGACCTGTCGCATGGGTACCCGCCGGGCCCTGGCCGTAATCAAGATCCCCCTGGGGGCCTGACTGCGGAATAAACGCCGAACCGCCGGTATCCCCGGCGGGATAAGCGGCACGTCCGGCGCCGCTGCCGGCATTTCCGTCGCGATCCATAACGCGCCCGGCGGCCGGCGGCGGCATGTGCCCCGGCGCCACGCTGTAGTAATGATTATGCACGTCGCCGTGATAGTGATGATGGATTATCGTCGCAGGCGCGGCGGCGGTCAGGCTGATGCGGCGCGGCGAAGCGGCGTGGGCGGCGTCATGATGGCTGTGGCCATGGTCATGATGAGGGTGATCGTGATCGGCATGGCTATGGTCATGATGAGCGTGGTCGTGATCGGCATGGCTGTGGTGATGATGAGAGTGGCGATCATCATCACCCTCGATATGACGTTCGCCTTCGGCACAACCGCAGGTACTGCACATGGCAAGTCTCCTAACATCGTGAATAGGCCCAGTATAACGTTACGCCACTTCCAGTCGTTTGATCTGGATGTGGTCATGGGCGTCTGTTTGCAGCTGATGCCCGCCGCACAGCGGACAGACCAGCAGCGGCGCGTCGGGCAGCATGACGTGGCGCAGGCAGCGCCCGCACCAGGCCTCGGCCGGCTGCTGCTCGAGATGCAGCACGCATCCCTCGGCCGCGGTGCCCCGGCACACCATATCGAAACAAAAATGCAGGGATTCCGCCTCCACGCAGGAGAAGGCGCCGATGGACAGCCAAACGCCGGTTACGCGCCGCGCGCCGTTTAACCGCGCCTGCTGCTCCAGGATTTCCAGCGTGTTCTGCGCCAGTGTTAATTCATGCATTAATGGCTCCGCTTAAGGTCGGGTGAGCGCCCGGTCAAGACTTCGCGCGCGACGCTGGCCGCGGCCAGGCCGGGGCGGCGGTCCCGCGGGCGTTTCCGGACGCGGGGACCGTGGCAGTGCTTATCATGCGCATGCAAGGGGGATGCCAGGTCTGGCGCGCCGGCACGAATAATTTAAACTTAAAAATCAAAGGACTGACGCCAGCCCCGGCGGCGCTGTTCCCTTCACGGCCCCCGGCGCCGGCACGTCGTCACTTATGACGACACTCCCGCGGCCGCCGGGGTCGACACTTATGACGATATTACCCTCGCCCGCGCCTTTTTTCCTTGATCACCCTCCCACCGATGCCCGCGCCACGGGCCTTGCCGGCTATAACCCTACTGCTGGCATGGAATATGCTTTAGTCGCGGGCATCGATTAAGCATGCAGCCTGACTGTCATCCGTTTCTCCTGGAGGAGAGGGTTATGAACCGCTTTGTTATCGCGGAACCACAGCTTTGCATTGGCTGTAACACCTGTATGGCCGCTTGTACCCAGGTGCATAAGGCCGTGGGGTTGCAGTCGCACCCCCGGCTTTACGTAACCCGTACCGGCGAGCATACCGCGCCGTTGCTGTGCCGCCATTGTGAAGACGCGCCCTGCGCCCGCGTCTGCCCCGTCAACGCCATAACCCATGGTCCTGACGCCATCGAGCTCAATGAAAGCCTGTGCATCGGCTGCAAACTGTGCGGACTGGCCTGTCCCTTCGGCGCCATCACGCCCTCCGGCAGTACGCCGGTGAATATCCCCACGTTGTTCGAGAATTTTATTCCCTCGCGGCAACTGGCCGATGTGCCGGAAAGCCCGCAGAACATGAATCCGTTCCTGGCCTGGAACGCCGGGGTCCGGAGCGTGGCGGTGAAATGCGACCTGTGCGATTTCCATCCCGACGGCCCGCAGTGCGTCAAGGTCTGCCCGACCGACGCGCTGGTGCTGGTGGATGACGGCGCGGTGGAACAGGCCAGCCGGCGCAGGCGCAACTATGCGGCGCGCTGGCTGTCGTCGGATCTGGATTTTCTTTCCCCCCCTACACCGGAGCAGGAATAAACATGGGCCCCTTTCAATTACTCAGCGGTTCGCTCGGGTTGTACGTTATCGGCGGCATCCTGTCGCTGTTGCTGGCGCGCCGGGAAGCGCTGGCGATATGGGTCGCCGGTCTGACGGCGATGGCCGGCGGGGTACTGGGCGGACTTGCCGCCGTCCCGGTATTGCTGAGCGGCGAGACGCTGACCTGGGCCTCCGCCGGCCCCTTTCCCTTTGCCGCCTTCAGCGTGCGCCTGGACGGGCTGGCGGCCTTTATGCTGCTGGTGATTTCGCTGCTGGTGACGGTGTGCGCCCTCTACTCCATCGCTTATGTACGCGAATATATCGGCCGCGGCGCGGCGGCGATGGGCTTCTTTATGAACCTGTTTATCGCCTCGATGGCCACGCTTGTGGTGATGGACAACGCCTTCTGGTTCATCATCTTCTTCGAAATGATGTCGCTGGCGTCCTGGTTCCTGGTGATTGCCGATCAGGACGAAGAATCCGTTAACGCCGGGCTGCTGTACTTCTTTATCGCCCACGCCGGGTCGGTACTGATCATGGTGTCGTTCTTCCTGATGTGGCGCCAGAGCGGCAGCCTGGAGTTTGCGTCGTTCCGCGGGCTGTCGCTGTCGCCCGCCGGCGCCTCGGCGGTGTTCCTGCTGGCGTTTTTCGGTTTCGGCGCCAAGGCCGGCATGCTGCCGCTGCACAGCTGGCTGCCGCGCGCGCATCCCGCCGCGCCGTCGCACGCCTCGGCGCTGATGTCCGGCGTCATGGTGAAAATCGGCATTTTCGGCATTATCAAGGTCGGCATCGACCTGCTGGGCGCCAGCCAGCTGTGGTGGGGCATCCTGGTATTGGCCTTCGGCGCGGTGTCCTCGGTGCTCGGGGTGCTGTACGCGCTGGCGGAGCATGATATCAAGCGCCTGCTGGCGTGGCATACGGTGGAAAACATCGGCATCATCCTGATGGGGGTGGGCGTCGGCATGGTGGGCATTGCCGCCCATCATCCGGTGCTGGCCGCGCTCGGGCTGCTCGGCGCGCTGTATCATTTGCTTAACCACGCGGTCTTCAAAGGACTGCTGTTCCTCGGCGCCGGCGCCATTATCTGGCGCGTGCACAGCCGCGATATGGAAAAAATGGGGGGCCTTGGCCGCCTGATGCCCCTTACCGCGATGGCGTTTCTTATCGGCTGTATGGCCATCTCCGCGCTGCCGCCGCTCAACGGTTTTGTCAGCGAGTGGTACACCTATCAATCCCTGTTCACCATGAGCCATGACGGCGGCTTTATCATGCGCCTGAGCGGACCCGTGGCGATGGTGATGCTGGCCATTACCGGCGCGCTGGCGGCGATGTGCTTTGTCAAGGTCTACGGCATCAGCTTTTGCGGCGCGGCCAGGAGCGATAAAGCCGCCCAGGCCCGCGAGGTGCCCTGGCAGATGACCACGGCCATGCTGCTGCTGGCGCTGTCGTGCGTGCTGCTTGGCGCCGGCGCGTCCCTGGTGGCCCCGGTGCTGGCGAACGTCGCCGCCGGGCTGAGCCATACCCATGATTTTACCGTGGTCCAGGGGACGCTGCTGGTGCCGCAGCAGGCCGGCCAGGCCATGATGTCGCCGCTGATGATGTTTATCCTGCTGCTGGCCCTGCCGCTGATCCCGCTGGCGATTTACCTGCTGCGCAAAGGCGCCCAGCCGGGCTATCGCCGCGGCGGCGATCCCTGGGCCTGCGGTTATGCCTGGGAACCGCTGATGGCCATGTCGGCCGGCAGCTTTACCCAGCCGCTGCGCGTGATGTTCGCCACCCTTTACGGGCTCAGGCGCCGGCTCGACCCGTCGCCCCGGCTTAAACAGGCGCTGGAGTACGCCACGCTCGGCGCGGGCCGCGTCGAACCCTTCTGGGATGAGGATATCATCAACCCCTTGGTACGTATCACCCAGCGCCTGGGCGCGCGGGTCCAGGTCTTGCAGGGCGGGGATTTCCGCATTTACTGCCTGTACGTGGTCGCCGCGCTGGTCATCCTGCTGCTTGTCACCGCCCTCTGAGGAGAGAGACCATGTTGATACAACCGTTGCCGTCGCTGACCATGGGGCTGTTCGCCCTGGTCCAGGCGCTGCTGCTGCTGGCGTTGACGCCGCTGCTGACCGGCCTGTCACGGCAAATCCGCGCCCGTATGCATTCCCGGCGCGGACCCGGGCTGTGGCAGGATTACCGCGATATCGCCAAGCTGCTCAAACGCCAGGACGTGGCGCCGGAGCAGGCGGGGCCGGTATTTCGCGTCATGCCTTATGTGCTGCTGGGCAGTATGCTGCTGGTGTCCATGACCCTGCCGGTGCTGACCCGCTTTTCACCGTTCGGCGCGGCGGGGGATCTGATCGCCCTGCTGTATCTGTTCGCGCTGTTCCGGTTCTTCTTTTCGCTGTCGGGGCTGGATACCGGCAGCACCTTCGCCGGCATCGGCGCCAGCCGCGAGCTGACGCTGGGCGTGCTGGTGGAGCCTACCCTGATCCTGGCGCTGCTGGTGGTGGCGCTGATTACCGGCTCCACCAATATCGGCGCCATCAGCGCCACGCTTTCCGCCGGCTGGATTTCCCCCACCGCCACTTTCCTGGCCCTGCTGGCCTGCGGCTTCGCCACCTTTATCGAGATGGGCAAGATTCCGTTCGACGTGGCGGAGGCGGAACAGGAACTGCAGGAAGGGCCGCTGACCGAGTATAGCGGTTCCGGCCTGGCGCTGGTGAAGTGGGGCATCGGCCTGAAACAGGTGGTGATGGCCGAACTGTTCCTGGCGGTATTTATTCCCTTCGGCAAGGTCACGGAACTGACCGCGCCGTCGCTGCTCTGGGCGCTGGTCGCCACGGTTATCAAGCTTGTCGTGGTGTTTACCCTCGCTTCCCTATTGGAAAACAGCCTGGCGCGCGGGCGCTTTTTATTGATTCCGCGCGTGACCTGGCTGGGGTTCGGCGTCGCCGCGCTGTCCTTTGTTTTTTACCTCACCGGACTTTAAGGAGCCAGGAAATTTATTATGGAGAATATAGCCCTTGCGACTGTTCTGGTCCCATTTGCCGGCGCGCTGCTGACCGCCTGCCTGCCCCAACGCCTGGCGAAATGGCTCTGCACCCTGTTTGCGCTGCTGGCGACGCTCGGCACGCTTTGGCTGGCGCAGGCGTTTTTCAGCGGCGGCAAGCTCGACGCCACCTATACCCTGCTGTCGTATGGCGACACGGCGCTGATAGGCGTCACCGTCGATCGCATCAGCACCCTGATCCTGTTCGCAGTGGTGTTTCTCGGCCTGCTGGTGAGTCTGTATTCCACCGGTTACCTTACCAACGGCAACCGTGAGCATCCCCATGAGGGCACCAATCGTTATTATGCCTTCCTGCTGGTGTTTATCGGCGCCATGGCGGGGCTGGTGCTGTCGTCCACCCTGCTCGGCCAGCTGCTGTTTTTTGAAATCACCGGCGGCTGCTCCTGGGGATTGATCGGCTACTACCAGACGCCGAAAGCCCAGCGTTCCGCCATGAAAGCCCTGCTGATAACCCACTTCGCCTCCATCGGCCTGTACCTGGCGGCGGCGACGCTGTTTATCACCACCGGCACCTTCGCCCTCAGCGCCCTGGGCCAGCTGCACGGCACCCCCGCGCTGGTGGTGTTCGGCGGCATCCTGTTCGCCGCCTGGGGCAAGTCCGCCCAGTTGCCGCTGCAAGCCTGGCTGCCGGACGCCATGGAGGCGCCGACCCCGGTCAGCGCCTATCTGCACGCCGCGTCCATGGTCAAGGTCGGGGTGTATATCTTCGCCCGCGCCATCCTGTCCGCCGGCGACGTACCGCATATCATCGGCTGGGTCGGCATGGTAATGGCGGTGGCGACCATGATCTACGGCTTTATGATGTACCTGCCGCAAAAGGATATGAAACGGCTGCTGGCCTGGTCCACCATCACCCAGCTGGCGTATATCTTTTTCGCCCTGTCGCTGGCGATCTTCGGGTCGAAGGAGGCCTTCAACGGCGGCATCGCCTACATCTTTAACCACGCCTTCGCCAAGAGCCTGTTCTTCCTGGTGGCCGGCGCCTTCAGCTACAGCTGCGGCACCCGCATGCTGCCCAGGCTTAAGGGCGTCATCGGCAAGATGCCGCTGCTGGGCATCGGTTTTTGCGTGGCGGCGCTGGCCATTACCGGCGTGCCGCCGTTCAACGGCTTTTTCAGCAAGTTCCCGATTTTCGCCGCCGGCTTCGCCCTGTCAAGCCAGTACTGGGTGCTGACGCCGCTGATGATCCTGGTGTTGATTGAGTCTGTCGCCAGCTTCGCCTGGCTGCTTTTTTGGTTCGGACGGGTGGTTCCCGGCAAGCCCAGCGAGGCGGTGGCGCAGGCCGCGCCGCTGCCGCTGGCCATGCGCGCGGTGCTGGTGGTTCTGATCGTGATGTCGCTGTGCTCCAGCTTTATTGCCGTCGCCTGGCTTGGATAAGGAACAAATTTATGACCGGATCTCTGATAGTCAATAACCTCGCGGGCCTGATGATGCTCACCTCGCTGTTGGTCATCGGCGCCAAACGCCCCATGGTCTCCTGCTGTTTGTATGCCCTGCAATCGCTGGTGCTGGTGCTGATTTTCTTCACCCTGGCGCAAACGCTCCAGGCCCACCAGCTGATGCTTTGGTCCCTGAGCGCGCTGATCACCAAGGTGGTGCTGGTGCCGCTGATCATGGCCAGGGCATTTAGCAAACTGTCCGATCCCGGGGCGGATGGCGGCATTATCAGCCCGACCCTGCTGATGCTGGCGGCGGCGATTATCGTGCTGCTGTGCTGGTTTGTCGTCGCGCCGGTAAACCTGCCGATGGTGGCAGCGCTGAAACCGGCGCTGGCGGTGTCGCTGGGCCATTTCCTGCTCGGGCTGCTGTGTATCGTCACCCAGCGCAATATCCTCAAGCAGGTATTCGGATACTGCCTGATGGAAAACGGCTCGCACCTGACGCTGGCGCTGCTGGCCAACCGGGCGCCGGAGCTGGTGGAAATCGGTATTGCCACCGACGCTATCTTCGCCGTGCTTATCATGGCGTTCATGGCACGCAAAATCTACCGTACGCTCAACACGCTGAACGTTAATCAACTGACGGCGCTGAAGGGGTAATGAGATGAGCAATACCGCTATGTTATTGATATTACTGGTTACACCACTGGCGATATCGCTGCTGGCCTTTGCCTGCCGGTTCGCCGGCGGCGCGGCGCGCGGCCTGGTCACCGCCCTGCACACCCTGGGCATCATCGCCTTGCTGGCGGAAGCGCTGTGGGTGGTAGGCCAGGTCATGGCGCAAGGAGCGCTGCTGGCCGCGCACCGCTGGCTGTATATCGACAGCCTGGGCGCGCTGTTCCTGGCCATCCTCGGCATTATCGGTTTCATCACCGGCCTGTACTCCATGGGTTACATGCGCCATGAAGTCGACACCGGTGAAATTTCCGTCACCACCTTGTGTCACTACTACGGCTTTTTTCATCTGTTTTTATTCACCATGCTGCTGGTGGTGAGCAGCAACAACCTGATCCTGATGTGGGCGGCGGTGGAAGCCACCACCCTCAGTTCGGCGTTCCTGGTGGGCCTTTACGGCCAGCGCTCCTCGCTGGAGGCGGCCTGGAAATACATCATTATCTGTACCGTCGGCGTCGCATTCGGCCTGTACGGCACCATTCTGGTCTACGCCAACGCCGCCAGCGTCCTGCCCGATCCGGGCCAGGCGATTTTCTGGACCGAAGTGCTCAAACACACCAGCCTGCTGGATCCGACGCTGATGCACCTGGCGTTTGTGTTCGTGCTGATTGGTTTCGGCACCAAGACCGGCCTGTTTCCGATGCACGCCTGGCTGCCCGACGCCCACAGCGAAGCGCCCAGCCCCACCAGCGCCCTGCTGTCGGCGGTGCTGCTCAACTGCGCCCTGCTGGTTATCCTGCGCTATTACATCATTATCAGCGCCGCCATCGGCCCGGTGTTCCCCAGCCGCCTGTTGATCGTATTCGGCATGCTGTCTGTGGCGGTAGCCGCGTTTTTCATTCTGGTGCAGCGCGATATCAAACGGCTGCTGGCCTATTCCAGCGTGGAGAACATGGGACTTATCGTGGTGGCGATTGGCATCGGCGGCCCCCTGGGCGTGCTGGCGGCGCTGCTGCATACCCTCAACCACAGCCTGACGAAGACCTTATTATTCTGCGGGTCCGGCAATGTGCTGCTGAAATACGGCACCCGCGATATGGGCGCGGTAAAAGGCATGATGCGCGTCGCGCCCTTTACCGCCGTTATGATGGCGGCGGGCGCGCTGGCGCTGGGCGGCATGCCGCCGTTTAACATTTTCCTCAGCGAATTTATGACGGTGGCGGCGGGACTTGCCGGCGGCCATCTTATTCTTACCCTGGTGCTGTTGCTGCTGCTGACCGTGGTGCTCGGCGGGCTGGTGCGCATGATTGCCATGACCGTGTTCGGCGACCGGCCGGAGGCGACGAGCAAAGGCGAACTGGGCTGGCTGACCACGCTGCCGATGGCCGTGCTGCTGGTGCTGATGCTGGTGATGGGCACCTGTATTCCCCGGCCGGTGATCGGGCTGTTGGAAAACGCCGCCACCATCGTGCTTAACCACGATGTGGCATCGTTCAGCTGGCCCTGGGCCGCGCTGGATACCGGGACGGCAACGCCCATTCATTCCCCGTCAGGAGAAGTAAAGTGACAGACATCATTTCCGACAAACTCGGCCTGGGTTACCTGGCGCAGGTAAACGAAAAATTCCCCGCGGCGGTCCTGGCCCACGAATGGCAAACGGCCAATCAGTTAACCATCACGGTGAAGGTTAACGCCCTGCCGGAGGTGGTGGAGTTTCTCTACTACAACCAGGGCGGCTGGCTGTCGGTGCTGTTCGGCAACGATGAGCGTACCCTGTGCGGCGATTTTGCCGTCTATTATGTGCTGTCGATGGAACAGGGCGAGAAGTGCTGGATCATCGTCAAGGCGCTGGTGAGCGCCACGACCCTTGAATTCCCGTCGGTGACGCCGCGCGTCCCGGCGGCGGTGTGGGGCGAACGCGAAATCCGCGATATGTACGGCCTGATCCCGGTGGGCCTGCCGGACGAACGGCGCCTGGTGCTGCCCGACGATTGGCCGGAGGATCTCTATCCGCTGCGCAAGGACAGCATGGACTATCGCCAGCGCCCGACGCCGACCACTGAGACCGAAACCTATCCCTTCGAGAACGACGCCGCCGGCGAGACCCGGGTGGTGCCCATCGGCCCGCTGCATATCACCTCCGACGAACCGGGCCACTTCCGGCTGTTTGTCGACGGCGAGCAGATTGTCGACGCCGACTACCGGCTATTCTACGTCCATCGCGGCATGGAAAAGCTGGCGGAAACCCGCATGGGGTATAATGAGGTCACCTTCCTGTCGGACCGGGTGTGCGGCATCTGCGGTTTTACCCACAGCGTGGCCTATACCAACTCGGTGGAAAACGCGCTGGGCATCGTGGTGCCGCCGCGCGCCCACGCCATCCGCAGCATCCTGCTGGAAGTGGAACGCCTGCACAGCCATCTGCTGAATATCGGCCTGTCCAGCCACTTTGTCGGTTTTGACACCGGCTTTATGCAGTTCTTCCGCGTGCGCGAAAAAGCCATGACCATGGCGGAACTGCTGACCGGCGCCCGCAAGACCTACGGCATGAACCTGATCGGCGGCATCCGGCGCGATATCCTCAAGGAGCAGCGGCTGAAAACGCTGCTGCTGGTGGCCGAAATGCGCGCCGACTTCGTCCAGTTGGTGGATATGCTGCTCAGCACGCCGAACATGGCGCAGCGCACCCAGGGCATCGGCCGGCTGGACCCGAAAATCGCCCGCGATTTCAGCCCGGTGGGGCCGATGATCCGCGCCAGCGGCTTTAAGCGCGACCTGCGCTTCGATCACCCCTACGCCAACTACGCCAACCTGCCGAAAACGCTGTTTACCCTTGACGGCTGCGACGTCTATTCCCGCGTCATGGTACGGGTAAAAGAGGTGCTGGACTCGCTGGCGATGATTGAATACGGACTGGACAACCTGCCCGGCGGCCCGCTGCTCACCGAGGGCTTTACGTATCAGCCGCATAAATTCGCGCTCGGCTTTTCCGAGGCGCCGCGCGGCGAAGATGTGCACTGGAGCATGCTCGGCGATAACCAGAAGCTGTTCCGCTGGCGCTGCCGCGCCGCCACCTACGCCAACTGGCCGGTGCTGCGGTATATGCTGCGCGGCAACAATATCTCCGATGCGCCGCTGATCATCGGCAGCCTCGATCCCTGCTATTCCTGCACCGATCGCGTGACGCTGGTGGATATCAACAAGCGCAGGGCGAAAACCGTGCCTTATCAGGAGCTGGAACGCTATGGCATTGAACGCACCCATTCGCCGCTTAAGTAGAGGGTTGAACGATGTTCAAACTGTTTAAAACCATCCTGAAAGCCGGCGAGCCAACGGTAAAATACCCGTTCAAGCCCCTTGAGGTGATGCCGGGATTTCGCGGCAAGCCGCAGTATGACCCCACGCAGTGTATTGCCTGCGCCGCCTGTACCAGCGTCTGCCCGGCCAACGCCCTGACCATGGAAACGGACCTGGCGTCGGGCGAGCGGCGCTGGCAGCTGTTTCTCGGCCGCTGCATTTTCTGCGGCCGCTGCGAGGAAGTCTGTCCGACACGCGCCATCGTGCTGTCGGAGGAGTTTGAAATGGCGGTGACGCAAAAGGCGGATTTGTATGTGAACGCCACCTTTACCCTGCAGAAATGCCGGGTATGCCATCAACCCTTTACCGCCAAAAAATCCATCGAT
Organism: Sodalis sp. RH24; assembly: GCF_047324145.1. Taxonomy (NCBI): domain Bacteria; kingdom Pseudomonadati; phylum Pseudomonadota; class Gammaproteobacteria; order Enterobacterales; family Bruguierivoracaceae; genus Sodalis; species Sodalis sp. RH24. Next base: position 4,843,706 of record NZ_CP178729.1, on the reverse strand, counting down.
TATACCCTGGCGCTGCTGGCGCATTCCGGCCTGGACGCAGCCGCGCTGGACGCGCTGCGCCCGCAGTTCGAAACCTGCCCGGACTGTAAGCGTCACCAGAACCTGCAAAGCAACCGCGATCTGCGCCTGCCGCACGACGCGGGGAGAGAAAGCCAATGAGCCAGCAAGACATCCCGCTGCAACACCATGTCAGCATCCCCGTGGCGCCCGACCCGCATACCCTGGCGCTCAAAAAAACGCTGCTGCAGAATATCAAGCGCTCGGCCTATGTCTACCGGGTGGACTGCGGCGGCTGCAACGGGTGTGAAATCGAGATCTTCGCCGCCATTACCCCGTTGTTCGACGCCGAACGCTTCGGCATCAAGGTGGTGGCCTCGCCACGCCACGCGGATATCCTGCTGTTTACCGGCGCGGTAACCCGGGCGATGCGGGTGCCGGCGCTGCGCGCCTATGCCGCGGCGCCGGATCCGAAAATCTGCATTTCCTACGGCGCCTGCGGCTGCGGCGGCGGCATTTTCCACGATCTTTACTGCGTCTGGAGCGGCAGCGAAAGCATCGTGCCCATCGATGTCTGGATCCCCGGCTGCCCGCCCACGCCCGCCGCCACCATCTACGGTTTTGCCGTGGCGCTCGGCCTGCTGGAACAAAAGCTGAAAGGCGAATCGCACCTGGAGCAGCCGGACGAAAAAGCGGCGCTGCTGCTGCCGGATGTGCCGCTGCATACCCGGGTGCTGGTCGAGCGCGATGCGCGGCGCATGGCGGGCTATCGCGCGGGACGCGAAATCAGCGACACCCTGCTGTCGCTGCTGCCCGGCGCCACGCCCGCGGTCTTGGCGCAGCGGGTGGACGACTGGCTGCGGCAAGCCGACGATCCGCGTTTGCAGGATATCGTCGCGCAGCTGATGCTGACCCTGAACAGCGAGGCCCATCATGGCTGAGGTCTATTTCTGGTCGCTGCGCCAAAAGTTTCTGGACAGCGACGACGACATGCCCGCCCAGGCCAAACAGGTGATGTATTACTCTCTGGCCATCGGCCACCATGTGGGGGTCATTGACTGCCTGAACAAGGAATTCATCTGCCCGCTGGAACAATACGAGCAGTGGATCGCCCTGCTGCCGGAAGGCGAGGCGCGGCGCAAAATGCACGGCCTGCTGACCTTTGGCGAAATCGTCATCGACAGCACCCATACCGACCTGCTGGCCAATGCCTTTGCGCCGCTGCGCGCAAACCAGCCCGCGCCCTTCGGGACATGGAGCGCCCGGTTGATCGGCCTGCTGGCTGAAATCGCCGCCGAGCCGGCCATTTACCTGATTGTGCGGAGAGTATTATGACCGTTGACGACCACGCTGGCGACGGCAAGATGGTGCCGGCCGGCCGCGGCCACGCCGATGACGTGTCCGACAGCGTCGTGCTGACCGTCGGCAACAGCATGATGGGCGACGACGGCGCCGGGCCGTGGCTTGCGGAGCTGATGGCGCGCGCGCCGGTGGCCGGCTGGACCGTGGTCAACGGCGGATCCGCGCCGGAAAACGTGGTCCACCGGGTGCGCGCCCTGCGCCCCAAACGGGTGGTGGTGGTGGATGCCGCCGATATGTCGCTGAAGCCCGGGGAGCTGCGTCTGGTGGACCCCGCCATCATCGCCGACATGTTTATCATGAGTACCCATAATCTTCCGCTGAGCTTTGTGATCGATCAATTAAAGGAAGATGTGGAAGAGGTATGGTTTATCGGTATCCAGCCCGATGTGGTGGCATTTTATTTCCCCATGACCGCGCCGGTCAGGGAGGCGGTCGAAACCCTGTATGCGCAATTGGCGCACTGGCGGGGCGACGGCGGTTTCACCTGGCTGGCGCCCGCCGGGCAGGATGACTGAGGACGGCGCATGCCGCCCCGTCACGTGTTATCGACACCTGGTCCGGTCGACACTTTTGTCGACCGGTTCGCCAGCGGATCTGACGATATGGGCGCCTGCGGGCCCATCATCAGCCGGCGGTCAAAAAATGCCGGATTTTATTCTTTGTTTTTCATAGCCTTAAAAAAACAGCACGGCGCGTGCAAACTGGCATAAACCATGCTTTATATAGGGATATAATCTCGCCCATGCCACCGGGCCGAGAACCACGACAGATGGAACCGCGAGGAGAAATGAATGAACCGGTTCGTTATTGCCGATCCACAAAAATGCATTGGCTGCTTCACTTGTGAAGTCGCCTGCGTCATGGCGCACAACGGCGACCACCCCGGCGCGCTCAATCACGACAATTTTTTGCCGCGCCTGAAAGTGATGAAAGAGTGGAATATCAGCACGCCGGTGCTGTGCCGGCAGTGCGAGGACGCCCCGTGCGCCAATGCCTGCCCGAACGGCGCCATTATCCACGCCGAGGATTCCATCCAGGTATTGCAGGAAAAATGCATCGGCTGCAAAACCTGCGCCGTCGCCTGTCCCTATGGCGCCATGGACATCGTCACGCGCCATGTGTATGACGATCGTAATCCACTAGCCGGCCATAGCATCAAGGCGGAAGCGCAGAAATGCGATCTGTGCGTAGGCCATGCCGGGGGCCAGGCCTGCGTGAATGTGTGTCCCACCGACGCGCTGGTGCTGATGACCCACGAAACCGTCGAAATGATGAAACTGAAAAAACGGCAGCGGGCCGCGTTGGAAGGCTTCAGCGCCGTCCTGTCATGACCGCTTCTTTTATTAACCGCTGGAAGATAGGTAAAAAATCCTCCACAAGGGGTATGGCATAATGCATAAAGCACTCACCGTATGTCCGTACTGCGGCTCCGGCTGCAAGATCAACCTGTTGGTTGAAAACGGTAATGTCGTCGGCGCGGAAGCGGCGGACGGCGTCACCAACCAGGGCCAGTTATGCCTTAAGGGGTATTATGGCTGGGATTTCCTCAATGACACCCGCTTGCTGACCCCCCGCTTGCGCAGCCCGATGATCCGCCGCGAAAAAGGCGGCAACCTGGAGGAAGTGTCCTGGGACGAGGCGATCGAATATACCAGTTCCCGCCTGCGCGACATCAAGCAGAAATATGGCGCCAAGGCCATTATGCAGACCGGCTCCTCGCGCGGCACCGGCAATGAAACCAATTACGTGATGCAAAAATTCGCCCGCGCGGTCATCGGCAACAACAACGTCGACTGCTGCGCCCGTGTCTGCCACGGCCCCTCGGTTTCCGGCCTGCAGGTGACGCTGGGCAACGGCGCCATGAGCAACTCCATTTGCGAAATCGAAGACACCAAGTGCCTGCTGGTATTCGGCTATAACGCGGCTGACTCGCACCCTATCGTGGCGCGGCGCATCCTGAAGGCCAAGCAGAAAGGCGCCAAGGTGATCGTCTGCGATCCCCGGCGTATCGAAACCGCGCGTCTGGCCGACCTGTGGTTGCCGCTGAAAAACGGCTCCAATATGGCGCTGGTGAACGCATTCGCCCACGTATTGATCAACGAAGGGCTGTATGACGCCGATTACGTCGCGCGCCATACCGAAGGGTTCGACGAATACCGCGCTATCGTGGCCAAATATACGCCGGAATATGCCGAGGAAATTACCGGCCTGCCGGCGCAGCAAATCAGGGAAGCCATGCGCATGTACGCCGCCGCGCCCACCGCCACCATTTTATGGGGCATGGGCGTGACCCAATGGGGCCAGGCGGTGGATGTGGTGAAAGGGCTTTCCGGCCTGGCGCTGCTGACCGGCAATCTGGGCAAGCCGAACGTCGGCGTCGGCCCGGTGCGCGGGCAGAATAATGTGCAGGGCGCCTGCGATATGGGCGCGCTGCCGAATATGTTCCCCGGCTACCAGCCGGTGACCGATCCGGCGGCGCGGGAAAAATTCGCCCGCGCCTGGGGCGTGGAAACGCTTGATCCGGAGCCGGGTTTTACCCTGACCGACGTGCCGCATAAGATCCTAAGCGGCGAAATCAGGGCCAACTATGTGATGGGTGAGGATCCGTTGCAGACCGAGCCGGATCTGTCGGTGATGCGCCAGGCGTTCAAACAGCTGGACCTGCTGATCGTGCAGGATATCTTTATGACCAAGACGGCGTCGGAAGCCGACGTGATTCTGCCCGCCACGTCCTGGGGCGAGCATGAGGGGGTCTATACCGCGGCGGATCGGGGTTTCCAGCATTTTGAAAAAGCCATCGAGCCGAAGTTTAACGTTAAGCCGGACTGGGAAATCATCAGCCTGCTGGCCACCGCGTTGGGCTATCCGATGCATTACAACAACACCAAGGAAATCTGGGACGAGCTGCGCGGCCTGTGTCCGCTGTATGTGGGCGCCACCTATGAGAAGCTGGCCGGGTACGGGTATATTCCCTGGCCGTGCACCGAGGAAAGCAGTCCGGGCACGCCGTGGCTGTATGCGGGCAATAAGTTTGACCGTCCGGGCGGCAAGGGACTGTTGTTCGCCGCCGAGTGGCGCGCGCCGATGGATCTGGTGGACGGCGATTTCCCGCTGGTGCTCTGTACCGTGCGCGAAGTGGGGCATTATTCCTGCCGTTCGATGACCGGCAACTGTACCGCGCTGGCCACCCTGGCCGACGAACCGGGTTATGTGCAGATTAACCCGCAGGACGCCGAACGGCTGGGTATCCGCGATCAGCAGCTGGTGTGGGTCACCTCGCGCCGCGGCAAGGTGATTACCCGGGCCTCGGTAAGCGAGCGCATCAACCTCGGGGCGGTGTACATGACCTATCAGTGGTGGATTGGCGCCTGTAACGAGCTGACGATCGATCATCTCGATCCTATCTCGAAAACGCCGGAATATAAGTACTGCGCAGTGAAACTGGAGGCCATCGCCGATCAGCGCTGGGCGGAAAGTTACGTACAGACGGAATATAGCCAGCTGAAGGCGCGGCTGCGCAATGCGGTGGATGACGCGATTATTCCCGCCTGATAGCAGTGTTAAACCGGTGCCGGCTTAGCCTGTATGCTAGGCTGGCACCGGTTTTTTTTATGTTGGGTCGGTGACGGTTTCGCGTTTATGTTGGGTCGGTGACGGGTTCGCGGTTATGTGGGATCGGTGACGGGTTCGCGTTTATGTGGGATCGGTGACGGGTTCGCGTTTATGTGGGATCGGAGACGGGTTCGCGTTTATGTGGGATCGGAGACGGGTTCGCGTTTGTGTGGGATCGGTGACGGGTTCGCTTGCCTTGCGTTCGGTGGTTATATGGAATGCCGGGCGCCGGCAAGCGACAAAGAGGCCGTACCGCGACGGCCTCCTTGACCTCCGCGCGCCCGGCAGGTCGCGCGTCGCTGCGCGATGCCTTCCGCCGCCCATGCCCCCGTTATGCACCGGCCCGGTTAGCGCTCCCGGCGCCACCGGGCCTTTCGCCGCTCCCGGCGGCTCATGCCGGGGTCACAGGCAACGTCAGCGCGCTCTATGCCGGGACCTATGTCGCGGTCAGTGAGGTTTTATTGGGAACAATATAGTCGCTGTTGTTTATTGGGAGCCGGCATGCAATTGAGATGCAGCTAATCACAATGGCAGGCAATGGCACAGCGAAGTATCAGGTCATACCGGAAAGTATCAATCTTCAATCTTCAATCTTCAATCTTCAATCTTCAATCTTCAATCTTCAATCTTCAATCTTCAGCATCCAACATCCAACATCCAACATTCAACACCATCAGCATCAGCATCAGCATCAGCATCAGCATCAGCATCAGCATTCGACATTCGACATTCGACATTAGCATTTAGCATTTAGCATTTAGCATTTAGCATTTAGCATTTAGCATTTAGCATTTAGCATTTAGCATTTAGCATTTAGCATTTAGCATTTAGCATTTAGCATTTAGCATTTAGCCAGTAGAATTCGGCCATAGACCGTAAGTCCCCGATCATTTGCCCGGAAAGTGCATGCGCCTGAAATCTGGCAAAAACGCATCATCCAACAGACGTTGGTGTTGACCTTGTTGCCGGCATAGAGTGCGCCGGCGGCGCGTAGCACGGCTGGATGAGCCGCCGGGAGCGGCGAAAGCTAAGGGCCGCGCCGGGAGCGCGTCCCGTGCGGTCCAAAAGCCGGGATGCGTGATGCCGGGCACCGCGCAGCGGCGCACGATCTGCCGGACGCCCGGAGGTCAAGGAGGTTCGGGCGCAGCGAACCTCCTTGTCGCTTGCCGGCACCCGGCATTCCATATAACCACCGAACGCAAGGCAAGCGAAACCGTCTCCGATCCCACATAAACGCGAAACCGCCACCGACCCAACATAAACGCGAAACCGCCACCGACCCGACATAAACGCGAAACCGTCACCGACCCAGCATAAACGCGAAACCGCCACCGACCCGACATAAACGCGAAACCGTCACCGACCCAACATAAACGCGAAACCGCCACCGACCCGACATAAACGCGAAACCGCCACCGACCCAACATAAACGCGAAACCGTCTCCGATCCCACATAAACGCGAAACCGTCACCGACTTAACATAAACGCAAAACCGTCTCCAACCTAACCCTCACCGGCTTCCCCTAAAACCAACCTGTGCCGGCAGATATTCACCCGATAGCCAATAATCGCATTATCAACAACAGCCAGGCGCAAACCAGCTTTTTACCCTCCCGGCATGGCGAATCCGGCAACGAGGCGGGCTACCATTCCTGAGGTGAAATCCCGAGGCGCTGCATGCGCGACAGCAGCGTGGTGCGCTTGACGCCCAGCTTGAAGGCCGCGCCGCGCGGCCCGGCCACGATGCCGTTGGCCTCGCGCAGCGCCTGGATAATCCGCACCCGTTCCGCCTCGTCGTTTTCCGGCGGGGCGGTATCGGGCCTTGGCCTGGGCGCCGCATGGGGCGCGGGCGCGTCGGCCACCGGCGCGGCGCGCTGCAGTTCATCGAGGCGCAGGTTCAACGTATTGCCGCGCGTGAGGATCACCGCCCGCTCAATCACATTCTCCAGCTCGCGCACGTTGCCCGGCCACGGATACTGACTGAGCTGGCGCAGGGTCTCGCCGGGAATGCTGTCGATGGCGCGGTTCATGCGCCGGGAGATTTTCTGGGTGAAAAACTTGGCCAGCAGCGGAATATCCTCCGGCCTGTCGCGCAGCGGCGGGATGGTGATGGGAAAAACGTTCAGCCGGTAGTACAGGTCGCTGCGGTATTCCCGATCCGCCACCATTTGCTTCAGATCGCGGTTAGTGGCGGCAATCAGCCGCGCGTTCACCGGAATCACTTTACTGCCGCCGAGCCGTTCGATTTCACGCTCCTGCAATACCCGCAGCAGCTTGGGCTGCAGTTCCAGCGGCATGTCCCCCACTTCGTCGAGAAACAGCGTACCGCCTTCAGCCAGCTCAAAACGCCCCTGGCGGGTCGTAATGGCGCCGGTAAAGGCGCCCTTTTCGTGGCCGAACAAATCGCTTTCCATCAGGCCGGACGGCACGGCGGCGCAGTTCATTTTCACCATGCGTTTGCCGCTGCGCGCGCTGTGGTTGTGAATGGCGCGGGCAATCAGCTCCTTGCCGGTGCCGGTTTCGCCTAAAATCAGCACCGTGCTGTCGCTGTCCGCCACCATTTCCACCTGCTCCAGCAGCGCGCTCATCGCCGCGCTTTGCCAGATAATTTCACCGAAGCTGCCGCTGTCGTGCATCTGCTCGTTGAGCCAGATGTTTTCATGTTCCAGGTTATCCTTTAACCGGGAAATCTCATCATAGGAACGGGCATTGTCCACCGCGATGGCGATACGGGCGCTGACCTGACTGAGCAGGCGCAGGTTGTCCTCGCTAAACGTGTCGCTGCTGCACAGCGCCAGTTTCAGGATGCCCAGCGGCTTGTGCCCGAACACCAGCGGCAGCAGGCATAAGGTCTGCAGCCCGTCATCCAGCATGGCCGCCAAATGGGGATCTTCGTCGCCAAGCTGCGGCGCGTCGCGCAAATCCACCAGCAGCGGCCGGCACTCCGTCAACACCCGCGCCGCCAGGCGGCTGCCCGCCATGGGCACGCGCTTTTGCTCGCGGCGCATCTGCGTGCCCGCCGTATAGCGGGTCAGGTAAACATTAAGCGAGGCGTTGTCGCCGCCGCCCTCGCACAGCGCCAGGCTGATATAGTCGATGCCGAAAAACCGGTGTATCTCCTTTGATACTTCCGCGGCCAGCGCATCCATATCCAGGCAGGAAAGGACCGAATTGGTGACATCCACCAGGATGCGGTGATGATCGCGCTCATGGCGCAACTGGTCGTTTTCCTGGCGCAGGGTTTCATGGACGCCAAGATTTTCCAGCGCCAGCGCCAGCAGCTGCGCCAGGCGGCGCAAAAAAGCCCGTTCGTCCCGGCTGTAATGGTAGCCGTCGGCGCGGGTAAATATCACCTCGCCAAACTGCCTGCGGGGAGAGGCGACCGGCAACGCGCACCGGCTAAGGGGTTCCGCCAGTTCGTCGTCGGGAAGCGGCGCCGGCGCGGCGCGCGCGCCGTTCTTATCGCAAATCAGATGGCGTTTGGGCAGCGAAAGCATCAGGTCAATACACTGACAGGGGATCGGCAGCGGCAACAGCGCGGCCAGCAGGGATTCGGCGTCGCGCTGGAAAAAAAGCCGTTGCGAGAGCTCGATGATCGCATCCTGCCATAACCCGCTATGTTCAGTATCATTCGACGTCTTGAGCATCAGGATAGTTTCGCAATATTCACATTTATTCCTTCGCTGTATTTTAAAGGAGAGTGGAGGGAAAAAATATTCACGCGGGTCATTAATTTGATCTGATGCGGCATTTCATTTTGCGGCCGCGCCGTAACGGGCAAAAACGGCGCAATCGATATATATTTAATTATATTACGATTTATATTTCTCACGGCGGATAATTATTTTGCACCGTGATGAAAATAATTCTCTTTTACATTTTTCCTTGCCGCTCAATGCCCTAGATTTACCCTACCCCGCCCCCGGCATCTTATCATTAATCAACACTGGTATGGGAAATGCATTAATCCTCGCGTCTCACGCTTTTTATCTCTGTAAGCACATGTTCTGAAGGTAAATAACAAGCAGTTATTGCAAAATAACCGGGAGTCATTATGAATAGCGAAAATTATTTTGATCTGCGCCTGCCTGCGGAAATGGCCAAAATGGCCGAGCAGGCGGGGGTATACAAGACCATGAAAAAACCGGAGATGACCTTTTTCCTGGCCATGACCGCCGGCATGTTCATCTCCATTGCCTTTGCTTTTTATATTACCGTGACCGCCGGTCCCGGCCCCGCCGGCGGCCTGACCAAACTGGTGGGCGGGCTGTGTTTTTCGCTGGGCCTGATCCTGGTGGTGGTGTGCGGCGCCGATCTGTTTACCTCAACGGTGCTGACGGTGGTGGCCAAGGCCAGCGGCAAAATCACCTGGCGGCAATTGACCCTGAACTGGATAAACGTTTATATCGGCAACCTGGCGGGGGCGTTGTTTTTCGTGGCGCTGATCTGGTTTGCCGGCCAGTATATGGCGGGCAACGGCGGCTGGGGCCTGAACGTGCTGCAAACCGCCGATCACAAGATGCACCATACCTTTATCGAGGCGGTCTGCCTGGGGATCCTGGCCAACCTGATGGTCTGCCTGGCGGTGTGGCTGAGCTATTCGGGCCATTCGCTCAGCGATAAAATCTTCGCCATGCTGCTGCCCATCGGTATGTTTGTCGCCAGCGGTTTTGAGCACAGCATCGCCAATATGTTCCTGATTCCCCTGGCTATTCTTATCCGTGATTTTGCCCCGCCCGACTTCTGGCAGGCCATCCACGCCTCGCCGGATCAGTACGCCTCGCTGACGGTGGGCCAGTTTATCGTCGATAATCTGATACCAGTGACCCTCGGCAATATTATCGGCGGCGGCCTGCTGGTGGGATTAACCTACTGGGTGATTTACCTGCGTCCGGGCAATGCCCACAGCTAAGCTGCCGGCGCAACCTAACCGGCGGCGGGAAGACGCACAACCCGCGTCGGTTTCTCACCGTCACGGGTGACGAATCGCCGCCGCCGACGGCACTTTTGACGAACAAAAAATCGACAGCCGCCGCCCGTGCCGGCCACCATCAAGCAGCCCCCGCGATCAGGCCAGGTCTTTGGAGATGGCGTACATGCCTTTGATGCCGTTGCCGAAGCGCGCCAGCGCTGCGCGATGATTCGCCAATTCGCTGTAGGGCAGGTAACGCACTTTCATATCGGCCACGCGGCTGAAGGCCGGACGGCGCAGCTGGGCCTGCACCTCCGTCTCACGGTTGTCCGGCGCCACCAGGAACAGCCCTTCGCTGGCCTGGGTATCGCCGCTCAGGGCCAGATCCAGCATGCGCACGATGCCGGAGTAGATCGAGGTGGTATGCTCCACCTCAAACGCCGCCATCACCCGATCGCGCTGCGCGTTCAGCCATAGCACGTCAATCAGCCGGATGGCGTCGGCGGCGGGCGAGGCGACAATATCCGCCGGCAACTGCTCCAGGCAGCCGGACCCGAGCACGCCGTTGCCATAAGGACGCCGGCGATCGTTGGACGCAATCCACACGCTGTAGCCCAGGGCCAGGCCCAGATCGCGCAGCCAGCCCTGGATCTCGGTATGGGTGCGCTCGTTTTCGCCCGCCAGCTGCTGCGCCTTGGCCGCGCCGGCGCCGTCGGCACGCACCTGCGCCAGATCCGCTTCCCAGATCCGGCGCCCCTCGCGGTCATCGGCGCGGGGCGGAACCGGGTAACGCCCGCTGCCCAGATCGAACAATAATCCCGCTATCGCGCCAAAATCGTTCGACAGCAACGGGCGCCAGGTCTCGTTCAGCGCGATAATGCCGCGCCGCATGGCCAGGTACTCCTGCCATTTGCCCAGTTTAACGTTGGCGCCGGTGAGGGCATTGTAGCCTTTGACGATAGCGGTATTGCACGGCGGCATCAGCGTTGGATGGAGAAAATAAAGCAAATTGGCCACCGCCGGCCCCAATCCTTTAATCGCCAGGCGATCGATGTGGTGGATGGCGCTGATAATCGGGTCGGCGCCGGTGCAGCCGGCACAGGTAAACAGCAAATGGCCGAAGGCGCGCTGATGGTCCGCGTTTTCATAAATATCGGGAATACGCAGCTTGGGTTTCCATAAAAAGGCGTGATCGGCGCCCTTGAATATCTGCCGCTGTTCCGCAATCGAATGGACGATGGTTTCCAATGACGAGCCGCGATACTGATTGCCGAAGACCCCGCGCTCGATTTCATCCACCACCTGCGTGATGCCCCGGCGGATCGACCGGAAATTCTTGATGCGCTGATCCCATAAAAACCAGCTTTGATAGGTGCCGGCCGGATCGTTGCGCCACCGCTCGATTAACAGACCCACCGCGTCTTCATTCATCGCTTTCCCACCCTGACATACCCGCCGGCATCATTACCGGAAAACGAAAGCGCAACCGGCCTCTTTTTCAGCGCCGCGCCGCTTTCTGGTTATCGTCATGGCAAAGCGGGGCGCGCGCTTTATTTTAGCCGCCGGGCGCCGGGGGTTATTGTCGTGGATCATCAATTGAGGGACGAAAACCGGCGCGGCGGCAAACGGCGGGCAAGGAGGCGCTCCTTTTTGGCATCGCCTATCGCCGCCTGGCGGCTTAGCAATGGCCCGCGCGCGACGGCCAGGCATGGCATCGCGCGCGTAAGGGGAGTGAAGCCTAAGCGGCCTGCAGGCGAAGGCTATCCACCTTGCGCTGGCGCACAAACAGCAGCATCACCACGATACCGGCCACCGCCAGGATACTGGCGAGGATAAACGCCGAATGGTAGCCGCCGCCGTACTGGATCAAAAAGCCGGTGATGCCGGGGGACAGGATACCGGCCAAATTGGCCAGCAGGTGGACAAACCCGCCGGCGGAACCGATGCGCTGCGCCGGCACGATATCCTGCAACAGCGACCAGCACGCCTGCGGCGTCATATAGGCGAAAACGCTGGCGACGGTTATCAGGGTGACCGCCGCCCCTAAGCTGGACGCATAGGCGGTCATCAGCACGCACAGCGCGGCGATGGCCAGGCCGCACACGATGACCAGCTTGCGCGACAGCAGGAAGTTGCCGGTTTTGCGGAACAGGGCGTCGCAGACGAGCCCGCCGCCGATAAAGCCGACCGTCGCGCCGAGCCAGGGCAGGATGCCGACAATACTCATGCTCTTGATATCCAGATGCTGGAAATCCGTCAGGTAGCTGGGCAGCCATGACAGGAAAAAGAACTGGATATAGTTAAAACAAAAGAACGCCGCCGCCACGCCCAAAACCGGCATCGACAGCACAAAAAAGAACACGCCGTGTTTCTGCGCGCCGGCGGCCGCAGCCGCGGGTTTGGCCGGGCGATCGGCGGTGATCAGCGCCACCTCCTGCGGGGAGACGCGGCGGTGCTGCTCCGGACGGTCGCGAAAAAACACCAGCCACAGCGCCAGCCAGACAAAGCCCAGGCAGGCAATCACCACAAAAGAGACGCGCCAGCCGAAGTTAAGCCCCACCAGGCCGACAATCGGCGCGGCGACGGCCGCGCCCAGCGGCTGGCCGGCGTTGGTAAAGCCCACCGCCCTACCCACTTCCCGGCGCGGAAACCAATTGGAAATGGATTTATTGGTGGTGGTGCCCATCGGTCCTTCGCCGATGCCGAACAGGATGCGCACGATAAGCAGATGGCCAAAACCGGTGGCCAGGGCTGTGGCGCCGCAAAAGAACGACCAGAAGCCGGCGGCCCAGGCATACACTCTGCGCGGGCCGAACCTGTCCGCCCCCCAGCCGCCGATAAAGCAGAACAGGCAATAGCCGACAAAAAAGAAGCTGAATAAAATGCCCATCTGCGCATCGCCGATATGCAAATCCTGTTTAATCAGCGGCGCCATCACCGAGAGCGCCGCGCGATCGAGATAGTTGAGCATGCCGGCGGCGAACAGCAGCAACGCCACGATAAAACGATAGTTATGCTTAAACATCAGGCTTTCTCCCGGGTCAGGCTGCTATGGGCAACGCGGTAGCGTGCGAGAAGGTCTTCATCCGGGGCGAATCCCAGCCCCGGGGTGGTGGGCAGCCGCAGGCGCGGCTGGAAATCCAGTTCGGCATATAAGGGTTCGGGCCACTGCAAATAGGGCACCTCGAGCGCGATATCCTCCGGCAACGTGGCCACCAGATGCGCCGTGGCCAATAGCGCCGCGCCATAATAGAAGCAATGCGGCACCACTTTTACCCCGTAATGGCGCGCCAGCCGGTAAACGTCAAGGGCGGCGCTGATGCCGCCGATTTTGGCCACGCTCGGCTGGGCGACGCTGACGGCCCCCGCCGCGAAATGCTGTAGAAATCCCTGCACGCCCTGGGCATTTTCGCCGGCGGCGATGGGCGTGCCGCAGGCCCGCACCCGGGCCAGTCCGGCCAGATCGTCCGGCGGCCAGACCGGTTCCTCCAGCCAGGCCAGGCCCAGTTCATTGAGGGCCTGCGCCCGCCGGCAGGCTTCGTCCACCGGCCACGGGCAGTTTACGTCCACCATCAGCTGCGCGTCGTCCGGCAAGGCGTCGCGCGCCGCCGCGATGGCGGCATACTCGGTTTCATGCAGCTTGATGGCGCGAAAGCCGGCGCGGTAGGCGCGCAGGGCATGGGCGGCCACCTGCGACGGGTCGTTGTCATAGCTTACCAGGCTGGCGTACACGCCAATTTCCCCGCGTGCGGCGCCCAATAGCTGCCACAACGGTTTACCGGCCTGTTTGGCGCACAGATCCCATAAGGCGATATCCATCGCCGACAGCGCGAACTGGACCGGCCCGCTGCGGCCAAAGGCATGAAAAGCCCGCTGCGCGTGATCCATCAGTTGTCCTAAGCCCGCGGTCGTGCCGTCGAAGGACCGGCCGAGGAAAAATCGTCCCACCGGGCCGTCCAGCGCGGCGTAGGTCACGGGATTGGACAAATGACCAAACCCCTCGCCCCATCCCTGCAGACCGTCGTCCGTGGTCACACGCACCAATAATGTTTCCATGCGGGTCAGCTCGCGCGAGGCGGCATTATAGGCGTCATCCCCGCCGCCGCCCGTCTGGTCGCTGCTTCTGCCGGACGTGAACGGCATCGCCACGCGCATCACTTCAATCGCGGTAATCTTCATAACCTGTGCCTCTACGCGGTCGGTTTATTTGCCGGATATCGGCGTTAAGTTATTGGGATATAAGTCATTATAGTTAGCGGTTTTTGCGCCAACATTGGAAAACGGCACAGTGTTGCGCGTGGGGAAATGAAATTATTTGTGCAAATGAATAAGATGGTGAGAGGCCGGTCACGAAATTTCAGTGCGGGATGCGCGGCGTGCCGGCGCGGGCGCGCCGGCGGCAATAAGCCCCGGGGGGGCGATTATTTATCGTTGCCCGAGGCTATCTGGGCGTTCTTGTTATCGCGTTCGGCCCGGCTGTCTTTGGCCGCCGCCCGGGCCTTTTCGGCCATGGCGTCCGTCTGCTCATCGGTCAATTCTTCTTCCGCCTCGAAAAGCTTACCCAGCCCCTGGCTGATGGTCACATCCTCGGGTTTCTGTCCTTCGCCGGCATTGGATTCGCCGGTTTTTACCGCATCGGTTTTAGGGTCGGTCATGGCGTTGTGCTCCATTCAAGAGATAAAAAGGTCTATACCGCTAAGCATAGACCTTTAATGGCATTACCGACCCATTCTATTACGCCGATAGACAGACACGGCGTGCTAATCGATGCGCGGCAGCCAGGCCGCGCCGCGAACCCCGCTGGAATCACCATGACGGGCTTTGCGCACCGGCGTATCGCACTCGCCGCCGAATACCCATTGCGGCAATAGCGCCGGCAGCGTGGTATACAGCCGATCCACGTTGCTCATGCCGCCCCCCAGCACAATCACCCGCGGGTCCAGGGTATTAATCACGCCGGCCAGCGCCTTGGCCAGGCGGCGCTCATACTGCTGCAGCGCCAGTTCGGCGTCGCCGTCGCCGTCCCCGGCGCGCCGGGCGATTTCCGCGCCGCTCAGGGTCGCCCCGGCGGCGCGCCGGTAGGCGGTGGCAAAACCGGTGCCGGAGATAAAGGTTTCATTACAGCCGGTTTTGCCGCAGTAACAGGGCACCTCGCGCTGGTATACCAATTCGGTCGCGTCGGGCCAGGGCAGCGGATTATGGCCCCACTCGCCGGCGATGCCGTTATGGCCGGCATATACCCGGCCGTTGACCGCCAGGCCCCCGCCGCAGCCGGTGCCGATGATCACCGCGAACACCATTTCCTCGCCGGCGCCGGCGCCGTCGGTGGCCTCGGATATCGCCAGGCAGTTGGCGTCGTTGGCAACCGTAATGGGACGCCCCAGCAGCGCGCCCAAATCCTCCTTGAACGGCCGGCCGTTAAGCCATACCGAATTGGCGTTCTTGACCTTGCCGGTCAGCCGGGACAGGCTGCCGGGAATGCCGATGCCGATGGAGCCCTGTTCGCCCACCGCCCGCTCCGCCCCCAGGATCAGATCGCGGATGGTGGCAAGCGTCGCCGCATAATCGTCGCGCGGCGTCGGCACCCGGTAACGGTACAGTTCGCCGCCCGCCGGATCCAGCGCGATAACCTCGGTCTTGGTGCCGCCTAAATCAATGCCAATATACATACGGATACCTTTGTTATGCCGATGTCTGTCACGGGTTGCGCTGCTTTAGCCGCTTGCCGAGCCAGGCAAACAGGCCGCGGCACACCACGATGACGATGATAATGCCGCCCCAGGTGGCGGTGATCATAAACGGATCCAGCCGCAGCAGGTTCAGGCCGCTGGAGATAAGCTGCAGGATAATCACCGCCAGCACCACGCCGGATACCCGGCCGAAACCGCCGAACGGACTGACTTTGCCCAGGAACGCCGCCAGCACCGCCACCAGCAGGTACGAATCCGCATAGCTGGCCTTGACCGAGTTCAGCTGGCCTATCATCACCAGCGCGGTCAGGGCGGCGAAACACGACGACAGCACATACTGGATCACCGTCACCTTGACGGTATTGACGTTGGAAAAGCGCGCGGCCACCGGATTGGAACCCATCATGTACAGGTTAAAACCAAACCGGGTCTTATTGAGGATCACCGAGGCGACGATGGCGGCGGCGGCAAACAGATACAGCGAGTTGGGCACGCCGAAACTCTGGCCATTGCCGATATTCACCAGCGCCGGCGGAAATCCGGTAATGGTATACCCCTTGGTAAAGACCACATTCAGGCCGGAAATCAAGGTCATGGTGCCCAGGGTCACCAGGATGTCCGGAATTTTCAGCAGGGCTATCAGCAAACCATTGACTACGCCCACCAGAATGCAGGCCAGCAGCCCCAGGAAAATGGCCAGCGCCACCATCTCGCCCGAGGCCAGCTTCATGCCGTTAACCGACACGGATTGCAAAAACAGGGCGATGACGATGCCGTTCAGGTTGGTGGTGGCGATAATCGACAGGTTAATGCCGCCGGACAACATGGAAATCATCATGCCCAGCGACAGGAAACCGACGATGGGCAGTTGATACGCCATGGAGCTGAAGTTCTGCAGGCTGAGGAATTTGTCGCCGTTCAAGGCATACATCACCATAAAGACCGCCGCCAGCACCACATACAGCGAGGCGTTTTCTTTCAGCGCCGGCGGCAGGCCCGCCGCCGCGCCCGGTAGTGTATTACTGTTGCCGACCGCTTTCATGATGGCTCCTTAAGTTCAACCAAAACCCGCACCCGCGAACGCCGTTGCTTGATGACCTGCAGCGCGTTAGCCGCTACGCTTACCAGGATCACCAGGCCGGTGAATACGTTGTAATAATAGGGAGAGACTTTCAGCAGGGTCAGGCTATTGCTGAGAATGGCGAACAACAGTACCCCGAGCAGCGTGCCCGGCACGGTGCCGCGCCCGCCGGTGACCGATGCCCCGCCCAATACCACGGCGGCGATGACCTGCAGTTCCGACCCGACGATGGAATTGGGGATCACCGTTTGCACAATCGACACCTGGACGATACTGGCAAAACCGGAAATGGCCCCCACCAGGGTATAGATAAACAAGGTGGTTTTTTTCAGGTTGAATCCCACCCGTTCGGCGGAGAGCGCATTGCCGCCCACCGCGTACAGGCTGCGCCCCAGGATGGTATGGCGCAGGAAAAAATGCAGGACAATCGCCAGCAAGAACCACAGGCAGGTGACAAAGCTGATGCCGTAAAGCGAGCCGTTGGCGGCATGCAGCGGGAAAATCTTTAATTCCGCCAGCCCAAGGAACGACGGCGGAATATCGTAAATCAGGTCGCCCTGGGTCACGACATACAATAAGCCGTAGAACAGGCTGTTGGTGGCGATGGTGACGATAATGGCGGTAATCTTGAAATAATAAATTATGACGCCGTTTAATAAGCCCATGGCCGCGCCGATTATCATGCTGCACAAAATCGCCAGGTAAATATTGTCCAGATTGGCCTGCAAAAACCAATACACCACGGCGTACTGCGCCACCTGGGCGATGGCGGTAAACGACACGTCGAAACCGCCGGAGAGCAGTACCAGCAGCACCCCGAGGGCGAAGATCCCCAGCACCGTATAGGATTTAAGCAGGCTGGCGATATTGTCCAATGACAGGAAGGCCGGATTGTTCAGGGCGATGGCGATGGAAAATACGATAATCAGTATTAACAGCACTGCTTCACGCGCTTTAAAAAGTTTAACAAAAGCCATAATAAGACCACCTCTTGATATCAGGCACTTTCCATCTCCTGCTGCAACGCCTCGTTGTCGACGGCATCGGTCGCGTATTCCTTACCGAAACGCCCCCGGGTCATCATGATGATGCGATCGCAATTCGCCAGCAGCTCCGGCAGTTCGTCGGAAATAAACACGATGCCCATACCCGCCGCCGCTTTTTCTTTCACCGTCTGGTAGATATAACTTTTAGCGCCGACGTCGATGCCCACCGTCGGGCTGTCGAGGATAAAGATGCGCGGATTGGTCGCCAGCCATTTGGCCAGCACCACTTTTTGCTGATTGCCGCCCGACAGCATGCGGATCTCTTTATCCATGCCGCCGTATTTCACCTGCATGCCCTGGAGCAATCCCCTTACCGCGGCGCGCATTTTGCGGCTGTTAATCAGTTTCAGCGGATTAAGGTAATCCTTCAGCGAGCAGATGGCGGTATTGGCAGCAATGCTTTGCTCCATGATAAGCCCCTGCGCGAGCCGGTCCTCCGGCACATAGGCAATGCCGTTGGCCACGGCGGCGCTGATGCCGCCGATGCGCACCGGACGGTTATCAATCAGTATTTGCCCCTCCTGGGCCGGCTCCACGCCGAACAGCGCCAGCGCCAGCTCGGTGCGCCCCGCGCCCAGCAGGCCGGCGATACCCAGCACCTCGCCCTGGTGTAAATCGAAACTGATATCCTGGAAACTGTTTTTCTTGCTGAGCCCGCGCACGCTCAGCAGCACGTTCTGCGTGGCATGGGAGACGCGCGGCGGATAGGTCAGTTCATACCCCAGCATCAGCTCTTCAATCCGCGCGGTGGTCAGCGCGTGGGCGGCGACGGTATCGATCAGCCGCCCGTCGCGCATGACGGTAATGCGATCGCAGATTTCCAGCAGTTCGTTCAGCTTATGGCTGATAAAAATAAACGAGATGCCCCGGGAACGCAGGCGGTTAAGAAGGGTAAACAGATGTTTGATTTCGGTGCGCGTCAGGGCGGTGGTCGGCTCATCAAGGATAATCAGCCGCGAGTCGTTGATCAGCGCCCGGGCGATGGCCACCAATTGCTGTTTGGCAATGGGCAAATCCTCCACCAGGGCATCCAGGTCCAGGCTGACGCCCAACTGCCCGATAATGGCCTTCACCTGCTCCTGATAGGCGCTGGAAAACACCCAGGGTTTCTGGTCGTTGATCATCTGGCTGATGTAGATATTTTCCATTACCGTCAGGTTGGGAAATAACGACAGATCCTGGTAGATAATGCCGATACCCTGTTTTACCGCCTCGATGGCGGAATATTTTTCGATGCGCCGGCCGTTGATGCGCAGCAAACCGCGATCGTAGGCCAGGACCCCGGCGACAATCTTCATCAGGGTCGACTTACCGCAGCCGTTCTCCCCCACTAAACCGTGAATTTCCCCGACGTTAATGTCAAAACTGACATCATTGAGGGCGGTGACCCCGTCAAATGTCTTGGTAACATGTTCAACGGCAAGAAATTCCATGTCGTATTCCTCAGGCGTAACGGCGTGGTTCCCGGTCAGGGGCGCCACGCCTGGAGTGGTTATGATTAGAAATCGTACTGGCTGTAGTTTTCCTTGGTGACCGTCAGCGGCTTATCAAAAATGATATTTTTGCCGTCGACAACCGGCTTGCCGATGCCGGGGATTTCCAGGCCGTTCTTGATTTGATCGCGTTTGCCGTCAAGGATCATCTTGGCGATATAGGTCATGGAATAGGCGGCATCGCCCGGGCTCCAGAGCACGGAGGTGGTAATGGAACCGTCCTTGAGGAACGAGGCGCTTTCCTTGGGCGAAGTGGTGCCCATCACGGTCAGCTTGCCTACCAGCCCCTTTTCGCGCAGCGCCTGGGCGGCACCCGGCGCGCCCTGGCTGCCGAAGGAGATCACGCCTTTTAAATCCGGATAGGTCGACAGCAGTTCCAGCGTTTTCTGGCGCGAGGCGTTACGGTCCTCGCTGACCGGGAAACGGTCGGCAATAAGCTTCAGGTTCGGGTATTTTTCCTTGGCCTCCTTGATGGCGGCGTCCGCCCAGATATTATGGGCCGGCACGGTAAGCGAGCCGACAAAAATGGCATATTCCCCGCCGTCTTTAGCGTGCTGGGCAAATTGATCCATCATATATTTGCCGAATTTTTCATTTTCAATCATTTCCACATCGTAATCGGCATTGGGCTGATTCACCGATTCATGGGTAATCACCACGATGCCCTTTTCATGGGCGCGGGCAAATACCGGCTCGCAGGAGCTGGCGTTGTTCGGCACCACCAGCAGCGCATTAACGCCCTGGCTTATCGAATCCTCGATAATACGCACCTGCTGCGCCTCATCCGGCGACGCGGGCGCCTGCTGATAGACCTTGACATCAAAATCCTTACCGGCTTTTTTCAGCCCTTTTTCATAATCGTTAAACCAGGCGGAGCGTAATTTCGGGATGCCCACCATGGTTAATTCCTTGTCGGCGGCGCCGCTGATGCTGGGCAACAGGCTGACGGACGCGCCCAACAGCATGCAGAGCGCCATTGCATTGATCTTTTTCATGGTTTTTCCTTATCGCTGACTAAGCTTTATCAGGCGGGATAACGGCTTTCGGGTTGCGGGATAGCGCCGGCATTGCCTAATTCGATCACCGCGCCCTGAAACCGTTCTTCGGTATCAAGATAATAAAAAACATCGTCACCTATATTGCCGCTTTGCACCACCTGGTAGCCGCGCGCCGCATAACGCGCAATCGCCTGGTCGCAATCCTGGAAATACAGCTTCATGTGGTGCAGGCCGTAGCCGTGCTTTTCAATATATTCGTCATAGATGCTATAACCGCTGACCGGCTGCATTAATTCCATTTGAATTCCATTAACCCAGCACACGGCTATTTTATAAATATGCTCCGCCGGTTTGCCGCGATAGAGGGAATGGCGAATATTGTGCGGACCATAGGTATACACATCCCAGGGGCCGATATCGCATACTTGATAATAATGCGCCATGGCGTCATCCAGGTTTTCCACCAGATGCGCTATTTGAATAATGTCACCGTCTTTCATCGTGGAACCTTTTTGAATAAGGGTAAGGGTCTCAGGCAAATTTTTGCGGCAAGCCTTCCAGATTGGTATGGCGTGTTTTCATCTCGTCGAGGGAAATACCGGTTTTTTCAATCAACAGCATGGTAATGATATCGACAAACAGAAACAGCGATTGCTCCAGCAGCGAGGACATCGGCTGGATTGACGGCACTTCCTGGTCGCCGCCGAAAATCTGTCCCGGCACGCGCACGGTCAGATCGGCATAGCCGCCGTGTTCGTTTTCCGGATGGGCGGTAAGCAGCGCCACCCGGGCGCCGGCCTCCTTGGCCAGCTTTATCACGTTCAGCTCGACATTGGTGACCGCGCAATGGCCGATCAGCAAGTCGCCCGCGCCAAGACAGGGCGTGGTGGTGTCGTAGACCACATAGCTGTCGAACCCCATGTGTTTCAGGCGCATGGCGAACGCGCGCACCGAGAGTTGCATTCGCCCCATGGCATAGAGTTGAATGGTCTTTGCTTTACAAATTTCATCCATCAATTGGCTTATTTCAGCTTCATCCACGGCCAGCAGGGTGGCTTTGTTTTCCGCTATCACCTGTTCTACCAGGCCTTTGTAGGTATACATCGGCAATTCCTCACTTTTATCATCGTCGGCGGGAGGCACAATATAATTTACATGTTAGCTGATATGTAAAATTAATTAGCCAACATATGCATACAACATACGATAAATTTTTGGCATATCTATCGATATTGATCACATTTTTTACGCCGAAATGTTAAATATTATGATGAAATGTGCAGTTAAGTGATAAGGATCACATTACTATTGCGCGATATTCCGTTACCTGCCTGTTGACATCCTGTCCCCCAGCAGGAGCGCTATGACGCCGGCAGCAAACCGCGACCTGGCGCGGCGCGCTTCGCATCCGCGCCGGCTACGGCATTGGCGGCGACATAAAGATTGAACAAAAATGCCGCCCGGCCGGGGCGGCGAAAAAAACCGGAAAAAAATCTCGATTTAGCGCGCTGCTCGTGGGTTTATTTATCGCTGAAACAGGATAATCGGCCGCTAAACATAGGCGCTATCGCCGTATTTATCAGCCGAATAACCCGCTTGATTTTACAACTTTTATCATTTATGGTGTTTTGCAACATTACGCGACGCATGTTGTACAGTAGCTGTAATAATCCAGCGGTCCTCACTCATTTCTTTTGGATAATTAATTTCAGCATGGGCAAAAGAATCATCATGGCGAAAAGAGGTAAACTGGATAGCGTTTTTTTGAATATCGAACAGCGCATTCGCGACAATATTTACCAGGAAGGCCAGCGTCTGCCGTCGGAATCGGTATTATGCGATGAATTCTCGGTATCGCGCCCCACCGTCTCCAAGGCGCTGTCCAAACTGCGGGAACTGGGGCTTATCAGCAGCACCCAGGGGTCCGGCCATTATGTCTGCGCGCGGCAGCAGCCGGCGGCGGCGGCGCAGGGAGAACTGACCCTCGGCATCCTCTCGCCGCGCATGGAAGCCAATGAAAGCGGCTTCCTGTTCGAGCAGATCTTTAAGTCCATTGCATCGCTCTCCCAGCAGTTCAATTTCTCCCTGGTCTGGAACGGCATCGTCACCATGGGCATCGACGCCAGTAAGCAGAAAATAATCCAGACCATTGAAAACATCATCGATCGCTACATTAAAAATAATGTTCACGGGATATTTTTTATACCGATAGAGTTCCATCCCTTCGCCGATGAAATTAACCAGATGATCCTGCAAAAACTTTCTTTGTTCAATATCAGAGTCATCCTGGTTGACAGCGATTTCAAAGCCTATCCTAATAAGTGCGCCTACGATCTGGTGGGCATTGATAATATTGCCGCCGGTTTTGAAGTCACCCGCCATTTATTAAAAAACGCGACCCGTCGCGTTGATTTTTTATGTGAAAACTATTCGGCGCATACCGTTTCAATGCGCATCATGGGCTATAAGCTGGCGCTGCTGGACGCCGGCATCCAAGCGCAGGAAGGCTGGGTGCACAAGGGTCTGGCGGGGGATAAGGACTTTATTAACGGCGTTCTCGACGGCGGCGCCACGAATATTGTCTGCGCCAATGATTTTACCGCCATGAAATTATTATCCACCTGCGGCCAGATAGGCCGCCAGGTTAATGTCGTCGGCTTTGACGATAATGAATACTCCGCCCTGCTCGGTATTCCGCTGACCACCTATAAACAGCCCTTTGGCGATATTGCCAGGAACGCCATATTCCTAATGCTTAACCGGCTGCAGTTTCCCCAGGACGCGCCGCGCCATCTGCAGCTGCGCGGCGAGATGATCATCCGCTCGTCCTGCGGCACGCGCCGCGACCCCGCTTGAGATACATTTCTTCATAGTTCCACGGGCCGTGCGCCGGGCATGGCCGCCATCCCACGCTAGACTTGAGATAGAGCCATTCCGTAGAACCTACTCCGAAGGAGCAATGACATGGAAAATACGACCTCGCAGGTTTCCGCCCCCGACGCCGCCGAACTGGCGCTGATCGACCGCTACTGGCGGGCGGCGAATTACCTGTCGGTGGGCCAGATCTACCTGATGGATAACCCCCTGCTGCGCCGGCCGCTGTTGCCGGACCATATCAAGCCGCGCCTGCTCGGCCACTGGGGCACCACTCCCGGCCTTAATTTCATCTATGCACACCTGAACCGGGTTATCCGCGCCCGCGACCTGGATATGATTTATATCTGCGGGCCGGGGCACGGCGGCCCCGGCATGGTGGCCAATACCTGGCTGGAAGGCACCTACAGCGAGATTTATCCGGATATTTCCGACGATGCCGAAGGCATGCGCAAACTGTTTCGCCAGTTTTCCTTTCCCGGCGGCATTCCGAGCCATGCGGCGGCGGAAACGCCGGGTTCCATTAACGAAGGCGGCGAGCTGGGCTATGCCCTGGTCCATGCCTACGGCGCCGTGTTCGATAATCCCGATCTGATCGCCGCCTGCGTTATCGGCGACGGCGAGGCCGAAACCGGGCCGATGGCCGCCAGCTGGCATTCCAATAAATTTATCAACCCCGCCCGCGACGGCGCGGTGCTGCCTATCCTGCATCTTAATGGCTATAAAATCGCCAATCCTACCCTGCTCGGGCGCAGCAGCGATGACGATTTGCGTCAGCTGTTCCAGGGCTACGGCTACCGGCCGATTTTCGTCGCAGGCCATGAGCCGGCCAAAATGCATCCGCTGATGGCCGCCGCGTTCGACCAGGCGTTCGATGAGATCCGCGCCATCCAAAACGACGCGCTCACCGGCAACGCCGCGCCGCAATCGCTCCCCCGCTGGCCGATGATTATCCTGCGCAGCCCCAAGGGCTGGACCGGGCCGAGAGAGGTGGACGGCAAAAAGGTCGAGGGCTTCTGGCGCGCCCATCAGGTGCCGGTGGCGGGCTGTCGCGAGGACGAGGGCCACCGGCAGATCCTGGAACACTGGCTGCGCAGCTATAACCCGGACGATTTGTTCGACGGCAACGGCCGTTTGCTGCCGGAACTGCGCAAACTGGCGCCGGAGGGCGGCAGGCGCATGGGCGCCAATCCCAATGCCAACGGCGGTCTGCTGCGTAAGGCGCTGAAGGCGCCGGCAATCCAGGATTATGCGGTGGCCAGCAAGAAACGGGGGGATATCCAGGCCGAAGCCACCAAAATATTCGGCGAGTACCTGCGCGATATCTTCCGGCTCAATGCGGATAATGCCAACTTTCGCCTGTTCGGCCCCGACGAAACCGCCTCCAATCGTTTAAGCAGCGTGTTCGAGGCCACTAACCGGGTCTGGATGGAGGAAACCAAAGCTTACGACGAGCAGCTGTCCCAGGACGGTCGGGTGATGGAGGTGCTGAGCGAGCATCTGTGCCAGGGCTGGCTGGAAGGCTACCTGCTCACCGGCCGCCACGGGCTGTTTTCCTGTTATGAAGCCTTTATCCATATTGTCGATTCCATGTTCAATCAGCATGCCAAATGGCTCAAGGTGTCGCGCGCCCTGCCCTGGCGCAAGCCCGTTTCCTCGCTCAATTACCTGCTGTCCTCGCACGTCTGGCGCCAGGATCATAACGGCTATAGCCATCAGGATCCGGGTTTTGTCGATCTGGTCGCCAATAAAAAGGCTGATATCGTGCGCATCTATTTCCCGCCGGACGCCAATACGCTGCTGTGGGTCGGCGATCATTGCCTGAAAACCTACGATCGCATTAATGTGATCGTGGCCGGCAAGCAGCCCGCGCCGCAGTGGCTGTCTATGGACGAGGCGGTGACACACTGCGAGGCCGGTCTGGGCATCTGGGACTGGGCCGGCAACGAGGACGGCACCACCGCCCCCGATGTGGTGATGGCCTGCGCCGGCGACGTGCCCACCATGGAAACGCTGGCCGCCGTCGAGCTGTTGCGCCGGCACGTGCCGGAGCTGCGCATCCGGGTCGTCAACGTGGTGGATCTGCTGGCGCTGGAGTCCGAGACACAGCATCCGCACGGCCACAGCGATGAATTTTTCGATAGGCTTTTTACCCCCGACCGGCCGGTGATTTTTGCCTATCACGGTTATCCGTTCCTGATCCACCGCCTCACCTATAAGCGGAAAAATCACGCCAATATCCATGTGCACGGCTTTATGGAGGAAGGCACCACCACCACGCCGTTCGATATGACCGTGCTGAATAAACTTGATCGTTTCCATCTGGCCATGGCGGCGATCAAACGCATTCCCGGACTGAAGGATTCCGCCAAGGCCGCCGCCGCCATCGATTTTTTCAAGGCCAGGCTGGATGAACATTATCATTATGTGCGCGAGCACGGCGACGATCTGCCCGACGTCAAGGAGTGGAAGTGGCAAAAAATCAGCTAAGGCGCACGTCCAGATGACGCTGGGTGCGCAGACCCGGCTAAAGGACGCTATCCCGCGCTATCTTTCAGCGAGCAATCACCCTGCATCAAGGTGATAGGGGTTTTCCCGCGGGATACCTATCCGGTGACATGGATGTTAACCACCCGTGGATGTAAAAAGCCTGAAGGGGCACAGAGAGGATGCGGAAGATAAGAGTATGGGCGATGGGAAAATGATACTGATGAACCCTGATCGCTGATTTGTTGGCTTGGCGTCTAAAAATACCCGCCCAGGCGCCTGAAGAAAGGGCGATTTGCTCATTTAATCCTTTTCTTCGTGCGTCATTTATTGATTCCCATAATTTAATTGTTCTCCGGTATCATAGGCACAAAAAAATTTAAATAAATCAACAGCCGCTCAGAACAGAAACTTTCCGGTGAAGATGCGGCTATCACCTTAATAGCACGACGATAATAGCCACGCTGCGCACCCGGCAAATTCAGCGCCCCCAAAACCCGTTTTGGAGGCGCAATGACTACCTTAACCCTGTCATCACTTAATCCGCCCTATTACGACACGACGGTCATTAAGAGGGTATCAGCAGTTTTTACCAAAGTGCTTTTCATCTCATCGGTGCGGGTAACGCGTTGTTTTCCCCGATGCTAACTAAGAGCTGCGGCCGCCGCCATGGCTGTGTTGACCGCCTTTCTTGCCTGCTTCCGAGGCTTTTTCAGGATCGTTCTTAAAGTTGCCGCCACTCTGCTGACCGCCTTTTTTACCCGCGTCGGACGCTTTCTGTTTATCTTCGGCGAAGTTGCCGGAACCGCCACGATGTTCAGCCATGTTAACCTCCAATTGCAGATGATATCATCAAGCCGTTAGATATTACCCATCTTATTAATACTACTCATTTAACGGGCTTGAACTGTTTATTGATGACTATTTATTACACGTGACTCATCATCAATGGAATTAATGTTAGGCAAGGTTCTCTAAAAGAGCAAATACGGCATTTAGGTGAAAATGACCCTCATAATGAATTTCAACATACTGAAAAAGATGTATTTTTTGCATTTATGTTTTATGGGATTATTTATTAACATAATAGAAATGGTGATTTTTATTAATTAAATCAACAACAAATTACCACTCAAAAATTTATAAAAATATTTATACACACCTGATAAAAATAATAAACGAGGCGGTATAACATATTGATTTTTTGGTCGGTATATCCGTTCTACGCCGTAATAAGCATTATTACCGGAAATATAACAAGGTACGCAAAGGAACATTCCCGCCGCTAAGGGACAATCCCATGCGCAATTAACCGCAGCCGCCGTCCCGCCCGCCATGGTATGCGCGGCCGACCCGCGCGGCTCAGGCCGACGGTCCCTGCCCCACCGAATGGCGGATGCGCAGCTCGGTGGAGAATTCACTTGGGCAGGGCGCGTCCGGGAGGGCACCGATGCGCTGCAACAGCAGGGTGGCGGCGGCGCGGCCCATGGCATTTCCCGGCTGGCGTACCGTGGTAAGTGCGGGACTGAGCAGCCGCGCCGCGGGGATATCATCAAAGCCGGTGACGCTGATGTGTTCCGGCACGGCGATACCACGCTCACGGCAACGGCGTATAAAGCCTATGGCTATCAGATCGTTGGCGCACAGCACCGCCGTAGGGCGCTCCGTCGCCGGCAGATTGATAATCGTATCCGCCGCCCGGCTGCCGGACGCCTCGGTATAGTCGCCGCTTAATACCGGCACCGAGTCCGGCATAATATCGGCGGCGGCAAATGCCTCGCGAAATCCGGCCAGGCGCTGTTCGCTGGTCCACAATCCGCGCGGCCCGCCGAGGACGGCCAGCCGCCGATGCCCGCGCCCCAGGACATATTGCGCCATGGCGCGCGCGCCCAGCAGGTTTTGCGCACTGATAAAAGGCGCGTCGATCCCCGGCAGGCATTCATCGACAAATACCACCGCGCCTTGCTGCGCCAGCCTCATCAGCGAGGGGCTGGGCAGACCGGTGCCGGACAGGTAGATCACCCCGTTCAGGCGCTGGGTACGCAACACCTGTGCGTAATACTCCTCGCGCTGCGTATCAGCCCAGGTCATGCACAGCACCAGCAGGCAATCAAGGTGGTCAAGCACGCCCTGGATGCCTTCGGCCACGTCGGCGAAAAACGCATTGCCCAGATCCGGCACGATAAAACCAATGGAGGAAATACGCTGGTGTTTCAGGCTGCGCGCGGCGTTGTTGGGTTCAAAATTCAGCTCGGCAATGCAGCGCAGCACGTGCGCGCGCGTATCCGCGGCCACCGGCCGCGCGCTGTTGTTAAGCACCGCGCTGACGGTACCGATGGAAACATTGGCTAAACGCGCCACGTCGCGAATCGTAGGCCGTACCGGCCTGCCAGGCTTTACGCTATCATCGGTCATCAGGCGTCCTGTGCGGGATTAAACTAACGGCGCCAGTAGCGCCGCGACCAGCGCCTGGCGGTCGACGAGGAGCGCCACGGCGTAACCAGATATTCCAGCAGGATAACCAGCAGAAAGCTCAAGACCCCCAGCAAGGCCAGAAAACCGATGGCGGAAAACGTGCCGGCGGTATTAAGCCTTGAGTTAGCCTGCAGCAGATAAGCGCCCAGGCCGCCGCTGGTGGACGCGGTCCACTCGCCGATAACCGCCCCGGTGACGCTGAAGGTGGCGGACAGCTTCAGGGCGGAAAACAGCGGCGTATAGGTGGCCGGCAGCTTAACGTAGCGGAAGATGCTCAGGCGGGAACCGCCCATGGACCGTACCAGATTAAGCATATCCTTATCCACGGAGTTCAGCCCGTCGAGCACGTTGACCACCACCGGAAAAAATACCACCAGCGCCACAATCACCAGTTTCGGCGCCAGGCCGAAGCCCAGCCAGATCGTCAGCGCGGCGGAAATCGCGATAACCGGCACCGCCTGGCTGGCGATCAAAATTGGATACAGCACGCTTTTCACGCCGGGGATCGCATCCATCAGCACGGCAAAGACGAATCCGGCGCCGGCGCCCAGGACAAACCCCAGCAAAAAGGTGGTGAAGGTGGCCTGGAACCCGATCCAGAGCACCGACCAGTCCGATAAGGCGTGCTGCCAGGTGAGCTGCGGCGAGGGCAGGACATACGCGGGAATCTGATAATAACGCACCGCCGTGTCCCAGACCGCCAGCACCAGCAGCAGTGCCACGAGCGGGCCGCCCAGCGGCAATAACAGCTTACGGATGTTGATCATGGATAAGCGCTTCCTGTGCCGGTTGTTCAGTGTAAATCAGATCCAGGATGTGTCGTTTCAACTGGGTGAATGCGGGGCTGGTAAGGCAGGACAGCGGACGCGGACGCGGGATATCCACGCTGAAAATCTGCTGGACACGGCCGGGACGGGGCGTCATCACCACGACCCGGTCCGCCATAAAAATCGCCTCGTCGATATCATGGGTAACAAACACCACGGTGCGGTGCTGCTCCGCCCAGACCGTCAGCAGCCATTGCTGCATCGCCAGGCGGGTCTGGGAATCCAGCGCGCCGAACGGCTCGTCGAGCAGCATCACGTCATGCCGCATCGCCAGGGTGCGCATCAGCGCCACCCGCTGGCGCATGCCGCCGGACAACGCCGCCGGATAGTGATTGATGAATTCGCCCAGGCCATAGCGCTCCGCCAGGGCCACCCCCGCCGCGCGCTGGTCCCGCGTCGCGCCTCCTTTAAGGATGGCGCCCAAGACGATATTGTCGATAACCGTCATCCAGGGCAGCAGCAGGTCTTTTTGCAGCATATAGCCGACATGGCCGCTGCGGCCGGTAACATCGTCGCCGTCTATCAGGATCTTACCGCTGTCAGGTGTCAGTACGCCGGACACCAGATTGAACAACGTGCTTTTACCGCAGCCGGACGGGCCGACCACGCAGACAAACTCGCCCGCGCGTACGTCCAGATCGGTGGGCGCCAGGGCGGTCATCGCGCCGAAGCGCCGCGTAACCTGTTGAATCGATAACTTGGGAACTGTCATGACGTTGCCTCTGGGCTATCCCTTCGCGGATAGCGCACTATAGAATCTGTTCGGTTTCCGTTACAAAACCTCGCATCGCTCACGGCCGAACCAGACCACGTCCTCGACCTTGACCGCTACGTCGCCGCGCCGGGCAAAGGGTTCCACAGCCCAGGCTCCCCACATGGGCGTGTCGTTGCCGGCATCGATAAAACCCAGGGTATAGGCGGCGCCGGCCGTCAGGGAATGGCCAATATTACCCAGCAAATCCAGCAGGATAAATCCTTCCCGCGTCAGGCGTTGGTGACTCAGGCCGAACAGCTCTGCGGCCGGCATGCCGGGCCGGCATAACGCCAGGGTATCGCGGTGGATATGTTCCAGCGCCCGCAGCGCGTCCACCGCCTCGGGATAATCGCCCACGACGCGACAGCGGGTGCAGTCGCCCCAGAAGCCCTCGGCGGTAATGGGATGCACATCCACCATCAGTACGTCGCGCGCTGCCGCGGCCTGCGCGCCCGGTCCCTGGGTCGGGAAACAGACCTTGGCGTTCTCGCCCAGGCCGACGTTGGTAATGGTCCAGATGCCCGCCGCGCCCTGATCGCGCAGATAGGCATGTATGGTTTCCTCCACGGCGGACTCCGATACGCCCGGCCGGACCGCGGCCAGGCCCGCCTGGGCGGCCGCTTTCGCCAAAAGTTGCGCCTGGCGCAGCCCGGCCGGGGCCTCAAGGGCGATATCCGGCCCGGGACGATAGGTCCAGAGGGGTTTCATCGGCGGTGGCGATAAAGGCATGATAGCGGCATCCTGTTAGCAAACATGACCGGCATGGAAATATGGCGGCGTCGGGGGAACATGGCAATATCCGGGCGTGGATCCCCGGTGCACTGATTATAGCCTCCCGTGTTCATCATCAATACACCGGCGGGAGAATGATCAATGTTTAGCGATTCAATCCATATTGAAACGGTTCAATCTTTATATGTCAATATCGTTTTATAAATAAATTTATGCTTGATATAACATGATAAAAATGACAATTTTATTAATTGAAACGGTTCAACTTCTCTTAAATGCTGCGCTAAAAAGGGGCGAGCCGCACAAAAATGATCCATGCCTGTGGAGGGTAATAACATGAGTCGGAAACAGATATTATTAGTGGGAGAGACATGGGTGTCGTCAGCGACCCATTTCAAGGGATTTGATCAGTTCGGCAGCGTCACCTTTCATTCGGGCGCCAAGGCGATCATCGCGGCGCTGGCCGGTACGGAATTTGCCCTGACCCATATGCCGGCGCACGTGGCGGTGGAGGAATTCCCTTTTACCGGGCAAGAGCTTAGCCGTTATGACGCCATCCTGCTGTCGGATATCGGCGCCAACTCGCTGCTGCTGCATCCGGATGTCTGGCTGCACGGTAAAACGGTGGCCAATCGTCTTGACGTACTGCGCGACTGGACTGCCGCCGGCGGTGCCCTGGCCATGTTCGGCGGCTACCTGAGCTTCCAGGGCATCGACGGCAAGGCGCGCTGGCACCGCACCGCCGTGGAGCAGGCGCTGCCGGTGGAATGCCTGCCTTATGACGACCGCATCGAGGTGCCGCAGGGGTTCCGTCCGGTTATCGACCCGCGAAAGCAGGGACATGCGCTATTTAACAATATTACCGGCGATTGGCCGCTGCTGCTGGGCGCCAACGAGGTGGTGCCCAAGGACGGCAGCGATGTGTTGGCGCGCCTGCCGGATGAGCTGGGCGGACACCCGCTGCTGGTGACCGGTGCCCACGGGCGCGGGCGCACGCTGGTCTGGACCTCGGATATCAGCCCCCATTGGCTGCCGCAGAATTTTATCGACTGGCCCGGTTATAAACAGCTGTTGCTCAACATGCTGGGCTGGCTGACCACCCGTTAATCCGCCGATTAGCAGGGATCCTCGTTACCGACATTATCCTCCGGAGGCCGCCATGGCGCCTAAACCGAATGAAGCCTTAGTCACCGTAGCCTGCTTGCAAATGGAGCCGGTTTTTGGCGAGACCGTGCGCAACGTCAACACCTCCATCGCCATGATCGAACAGGCGGCGGCGCGGGGGGCGAATCTGATGGTGTTGCCCGAGCTGTGCAATACCGGCTATGTGTTCGCCACCCGCGACGAAGCCTTCGCGCTGGGAGAAGCGCTGCCAGACGGCCCTTCCTGCCGCGCCTGGATCGACTGCGCCCGCAGGCTGGGGGTGTATATTGTCGCCGGCATCACCGAGCGCGAGGGCGAACTGCTGTATAACGCCGCCGCTATCATCGGGCCGGAAGGGTTTATTGGCCGCTATCGCAAAGTGCATCTGTGGGGGGATGAAGCTATTTATTTCGCGCCGGGCAACCTGGGTTTCCCGGTATTCAAAACCCGCATCGGCACCTTGGGGTGCCATATCTGTTATGACTGCTGGTTTCCGGAAAGCTTCCGCCTGGCGGCATTGCAGGGTGCCGAGATTGTCTGCGTCCCCACCAATTGGGTGCCGATCCCGGGCCAGGATCCCAACCGCGAGGCCATGGCCAATATCATCTGCATGGCGGCGGCGCATACCAATTCGGTATTTGTAGCGGCGGCGGATCGGGTAGGCGTGGAACGCCATCAGCCTTTTATCGGCCAGAGCCTGATTGTCGGCTATACCGGCTGGCCGGTGGCGGGACCGGCCAGCGCCACGGATACCGATATCATCATGGCGACCATTAACCTGGCCGATGCCAAACGTCATCGCAACTGGAACGCCTTTAACCAGGTGCTGCGCGACCGCCGCACCGATGTGTATGATCAGATGCTCGGAACGTCCCATCAACCGGGCAATTTTTAGCCGCGGCGGCGGGTCATATCAAAGTCCTATGGCCCGCCTCCTGCGCCGGCAGATAAATGTGATATAACTCTCTTTCGGGCTTCTCAAGCTATGCTAACGTCAATTAGTCATTATTTAGGATTAATCTAGCTATCAATGAGAAGATTCCAAATAAAAATTTAATCAATTAGTCCTAATTAAGGATTATATGTCGCGCTGGGCGGTCACGCTGCCTCGTTGCGCTAACCCCACCCGCTACCGGAGTGAGCTATGAACGGAACAGATTATGTGGTCATGGCGCTGTATGCGCTGATGATTGTGGCGATCACGCTTTGGGCCATGCGCAAAGTGGGCAGCACCAAGGACTTTTTTGCCGCCGGCGGTAAAATGCCCTGGTGGCTTTCCGGCATTTCACATCATATGTCGGGTTATAGCGCGGCGGTGTTCGTGGCTTACGCCGCGGTGGCCTACAGCTATGGCATCACCATTTATTTCTGGTGGGCGCTGCCCATTTCCATTGCGGTGTTTATCGGCTCGTTTATTTTCGCCCCGCGCTGGGCGCGGCTGCGCATCCATATGCATATCGAATCGCCGATGGAATATCTCGCCACGCGCTACAATGTGCCGACGCAACAGCTGCTGGCCTGGAGCGGCGTGCTGCTGAAAACCTTTGATGTCGGCGCCAAGTGGGCGGCCATCGCCATTATCATTAATGTCTTCACCGGGCTCGCGCCGGTATACGGCATCGCGATATCCGGCGCATTATGCCTGTTTTATACCGTGATGGGCGGGTTATGGGCCGATGCCTGCAACGACTTCGGCCAGTTTATCGTGCAGTTTATCGCGGCCATCGTGATGGTGGTGGCGGTGGCGGCCCATCTGGGCGGCGCGCACGAACTGCTCACCGTCTGGAACCAATTGCCGCCGGCCCATACCGATATTATCCGCGAGCCCTACACGCTCGGCTTTATGCTGGCCTATTTTGTCATCTATACCCTCAGCTACAACGGCGGCACCTGGAACCTGGCGCAGCGGTTTATCGCCTCGCCCCGCGGGCGGGACGCGCACAAGGCCGCCCTGCTGTCCTCGGTGTTGTACCTGGTATGGCCGCTGGTGCTGTTTTATCCCATGTGGGCGGCGCCGGTACTGTTCCCCCATATCGCCGATCCGACGCAATCCTACTCCATCATGGCGATGCAGCTCTTACCCAACGGCCTGATAGGTCTGGTGCTGGTGGCGATGTTTACCCATACCCTGTCGATGACCTCATCGGACTCCAACGCCATTACCGCCGTGGTCACGCGCGATATCCTGCCGGTTTTGTTTCCGCGCCGGTTCGGCAACGGCCAATCTTCCCTGGTGGTGGCGCGGGTAACCGTGGTGCTGTTTATCCTGACCACCCTGCTTATCGCGGTTAACGCCAGCCGGTTCGGCGGCGTGCTGACCCTGCTTATCGTCTGGTTCGGCGGCCTGGTCGGCCCCATCTCGATCCCCATGCTGCTCGGCCTGCTGCCCTGGTTCAGAAAATGCGGCCCGACGGCGGCCATTGCCTCATGGGCGGCCGGGGTGGCGGCATTTTTCGCGGTAAAATTCGTCGTGCCGGGCATGAGCACCACGCAAATCGTCGCCATCCCGGTCTTCACCTCGTTGATTGTCTATACGCTGGCGGGGATGTTGCGGCGTAGTCCGGTCAGCCCGCAGGTGGACATTCTGCTGGCCGCGTTAAACCAGGATCAGGGCACGGCGCAGGCTGCCGAACCCATCCACAACCTGCGTAAACCCGAATCCGGCCAAAACTAAGGAGCTTGGTATGTCATTGCCGCTACTGAACCGTCGGTGCGAGAATTTATCCGTCCAGGTGTTTGCCGATCGCCGGCAAATGGGACGCCACGCCGGCGAGGCCGCCGCCGCCTGCCTGCGTAACCGCCTGAGCGCCCAGGATAACGTCAGGATTATTTTTGCCGCCGCCCCTTCGCAAAATGAGTTCCTGGCCACCCTGGCGGCGGCCGGGGATATAGACTGGTCGCGGGTGACGGCGTTTCATATGGATGAATATATCGGCCTGCCCGCCGATTCACCGCAGCGCTTTAGCCACTATCTTAAGCGGCATCTGTTCGATATCGTCCGCCCCGGGCAAGTCCATCTGATCCCGACGGGCGACGCAGGCCGTGTGTGCCGCGAATATGCCGCGCTGATTAGCCGCGCGCCGGTGGATATGGTTTGCCTGGGGGTGGGAGAAAACGGCCATCTGGCGTTTAACGATCCGCCGGTGGCGGATTTTCACGATCCCGCCGTCATGAAAGTGGTGGCGCTGGACCCGGTCTGCCGCCAGCAGCAGGTCAACGACGGCTGCTTCGGCGAGATAAACGCGGTTCCCACCCACGCGCTGACCCTGACCATGCCCACCCTGATGGCGGCATCGCGCCTGTTTTGCATGGTGCCGGGCAGCAGCAAACGCGCGGCGGTGCGCGCCATGCTGGCGTTGCCGGTAACCACCGCCTGCCCCGCCACCGTTCTGCGTACCCACCCCGCCTGTTCACTGTTTACCGACGTAGACGCGTATGGAGAGCTAACGCATGGATAAGGTTTGTATCCGCGGCAGGGATTACCGGGAGTTAACCAGCATCGAGATCCACGCCGCCGGCGGGCTGATCCGTGAAATACGGCCGCTGCCGCAGGATGATAGCCTGCCCATCCTGGCGCCCGGTTTGGTGGATTTGCAGGTCAACGGTTATGCGGGGGTTGATTTTAACCGTTGCCCGATTGATGAACAGGCGGTACTGGAGGTCACCCGGGAATTATGGCGACAGGGCGTCACCACCTTCCTGCCCACGGTCATCACCAACGGCGATGAGCAGATCGCCGGGATGGCGGCGGCGATTGCCAATGCCCGCCGGCGCTTTGCCCCGGTCGGGCAAAGCGTGGCCGGAATCCATCTGGAAGGGCCGTTTCTTTCTCCCGAGGACGGACCACGCGGCGCGCATGACAAACGTTTTGTCAAAGCACCGGACTGGACGCTGTTTCAACGCTTCCAGCGCGCGGCGCAGGGCGATATACGCCTGCTGACCCTGTCGCCCGAATGGCCGCAGGCCCCGGCATTTATCCGCCGCTGCGCGCAAGCCGGGGTGGTGGTCGCCTTAGGTCATACCGCCGCCGACGCGTTACAGATAGACGCGGCGGTCGAGGCCGGCGCCACGCTGTCCACCCATTTGGGCAACGGGGCGCATTTGCTGCTGCCGCGCCACCCCAACTATATCTGGGAGCAACTGGCGCAGGACCGGCTGTGGTGCGCCATGATTGGCGACGGCGAACATTTGCCGGCGTCGGTCATGAAGGTTTTTATGCGCGTCAAAGGTGAACGCGGCATCCTGGTGAGCGACGCCACCAGCCTGGCCGGCATGCCGCCCGGACGCTACCGGCTGCATATCGGCGGCGAGGTGATCCTGAGCGACACGGGGCGCCTGGCGATGGCCGATAACCCGCGGTTGCTGGCGGGATCGGCGCGCTCATTACTGTACGGGGTGAATAATCTGCTCCGCCTGGGCCTGGCCACGCGCCGCGAGGCGTGGGAGATGGCGTCGGTACGTCCCTCGGCGCTGCTTAACCTGCCGACGCGGCATGGTCTGGCGGTTGGCGCCCCGCTGGACGCAGTGGCGCTTGACGAAGACCGGCGCGGCGGATTGTCCGTGCTGGCCGTTTATCAGCGGGGAGAATGCGTCTGGCGGGATGAATAGGTTTTTCCGGGCATCAATGGTTATGCCATAATGCCCGCTGATATTCAGCCGGAGGTTAGGGTAAGCCAGCCTATGAAAGAGCCAGGAAAAGGACCCGCGCTGCTGCGCCAGTACAATGAAAAGCATGTCCTGTCTTTCTTGCGGCAACAGCGCGTCAGCTCGCGCCTGGATATTGCCCGCGCGCTGTCATTAAGCAAAAATACCATTTCGCTGATCGTGGATGATTTTATCGCCCGGGGCTACGTTGCCGAACTGGGCGTGGCCCAATCCAACGCCATCGGCCGCCCCAAAATCCATATTGCGCTGCTGCCGGATAAAATGAAGGCGGCGGGCATTATGGTCGAGCGCCAGCAATTGCACTGGGCGGTCTATGACTATTTTTCCGAGGTCATCGAGCAGCAAACGCTGGCCATAGATACCGTCGCCCCCGGCCCGGTATTGGCGGAAATCACGCGCGTCGTCCAATGGATGCACCGGCGTTATCCCGAACTTATCGGCATCGGCGTGGGCTTTCCCGGTATTATCGATCCGCTTGCCGGCGTGATGCACGTATCGTCGCATCTGGGCTGGCAACAGGTCGACCTCCTGGCGACCCTGGGCGAAACCGTGCCGATACCGGTCGGCGTGATGAATATCGTCAAGGCGGCGGCGCTGGTATCGCGCCAGCAAGGCACCCGGCAGCCGGGAGCCGAACCCGGTTTTTACCTGCGGATCGCCGAGGGCATCGGCGGCGCGCTGCTGACCGAACAGGGCGTTTATTATGGCGGCAGCTGGACCGCGGGCGAAGTCGGGCACCTGAACGTCGCCGCCGACGGGCCGCTTTGCACCTGCGGACAACGCGGCTGCCTGGAATCGTTAATCGCACTCAGGGCCATCAACGCGCAGCTGGATCAGCTGCAGCCGGGGCTGCAGTGGGCCAATCGCGCGGCGGCGCCGCAGATAGTGGAACAGGTTATCGGCCGGGCGGGCGAATTGCTCGGCAAGGCGCTCAGCCAGATTATCCATCTGGTCAACCCGCGCACCCTGCTTATCGACTGCGCCTATAATGCCTCGTCGCTGTTTACCGAACAGGTATTGGCCACGGCGCGCCGTACCACCCTCTCTTTTGCCTACGGCCATACGCAAATCCGCTTTCTCTCCCATAGCTATGACCCGGCCCAGGGACTGGCGCTGGCCATGATCCAACGCTTCGAGCGCATTAATTTGTAGCGGCGGTACGCGCCGCCGCAAAGCAACACCGGATTAACCGCCGGTGCGGCAAGGCAACGGGTTTAATGTTCATTGTTAATTGGTATAGCTTCAGTTATTTAAGATGCGGCAGTCAATATAATGGGGATGTATCAATTTTGTGATAGACCGGTACTTTAATAATCCCCAAAAATAATTAGCATATACTATTTATCAAATAAATAGCTGATGCGTTTTAATCGCTACAAAAGGTGGGATTCTTGATGAATGAAATACCCTCGTCCATTGGTTTTATTGGTGTCGTTAAACATCAGGATATCGAAGTATATAATAAAGCCAACGCCGGGCGGTCATTACTTAAAAAAAAGACGCCATGGAAAATACACTATTCACGCAAAGAGCTGCCAGCCCTTATCCCTATCCGTAAAAACGGCAGGCCGGCCACAGCCAGAGCGGAAAACGATTCTCAAGTCAATCGCCCCCCCGTCAAAAGGCAAAGGATTGAAGGCAATACCTTCTCTGGCGGACTGGTGGCGATTAACAATCGCCAACCGCCAGATTCAGGCGCTCCGCCTCGCTATTGTCCTGCCGATAGCGCTCTGCCCGCAGGGCGTACCCTCCCTATAAATCCGCTGCAAACAAAAAACCAGGAGGATATCTGGCCGGTTAAGCAGGAATTAGGAACGATAAAAGAAAAATTAGCCAAGGAGATTTTACGCAATGGCCAATTACGCAGACTGATTCAGCTAGCAGATGAGGCGCAGGCACACAGACAAGAACATCATCTGCACGCCAGTGAGATTACGTCAGCACATTCCGCCACGCCTCATCAATGCCAGATATGCGCGCTTTGGGCTACCTACCATCAATTACTGACCGCAATGGAAACCGCAAAGGCGCAATCGGGCGTGCTTAACCTAGATCAGGACGGCCAACGCCAAAATAGCGACACCGTTCTTTTAACACTCGCATCCGTACTGCATCACCTCATCAGAGAAGACAGCGATAAACTGCTCGACGTTATCCGTTCCCTTGCCGGGGTTCGCATTGCGGGCCTACCTGACTCGCAGGAAACGGCAAACAAAACTGCAACCCGCCCCAGTCCGGATGTTGCAGCGCATCTCTATGAGGTCCTCACCATTAGCCCGTCATATCTGGAAAAAACATGGCAGATAAAAGACCATATCATTAAGCTGCTCGAAGAATTAAATAAGACGCTGGCGCAAAATACCGGTCTTCGCCGGCTAATGGGGAAGTCCCCGTTGACCGCCCACGCTGATGGCCACGTGCATACATTCACTCTCCAGGATGCCGATATGCAACATCCCGACAAATGCAATATTTGCGTGTTCTGGACGCATTACAATAATTTTTTCCAAGGATTGAAGCGCAATCCACAGCCTTGCACTTCCGCGACAGAATATCATGACCGCCATCGCGATTTAAACTCTGGGGTTTTTAAATTAACCCATACCCTGTTATCAATGCTGAAAAAGGATAATGATACCCTGCTCGATAGTCTGGCGCATCATGCGATAACCGCCGACAACCCAGGTGACCCGCCCATGAAAAACATTTCATGGGAGGACATTACAGCAGCCTTAACTATCGACCCGAAAGTGGTGATGGCCGGAAGCGACATGCCGCGCATTAACCCTGCTTTAGGCAAAATGCTGAATATAGAATCACAGATAAACCGTATAAAATCCGAATTCGCCGATATGCTGTCGCTCGATTTCCGGCTGCGCCAGCAGTTGGCGCAACATTCAGGTCCTGGAACACCCGCCATGCATTTTCATGTCAACGCATCAGAGACAATAGACTACAACACCGCTCATCAATGCTATTTTTGCCGGCTTTGCACGCTTTACAACCGTGAACTGTACCCTCCATCCCGGCCGGACACGCGGTTACATGCGCATAGCAGCGGAAATCCCCCCACCGGTCTCGACAATCATTGGCGGATTTTCAGCTTAACGCACTTACTGCTGACGCATCTGAAAAACGATACCCAGACCCTGCAAGACAGCCTGCCTTATTATCGAGATATAAAGGCTTAACGTCCTTATGCCCTGCGCCAGCAAACACGCGCGCTTTTGACGTCACCTCAGCGCACCAGTCCCAGGCGTTCGGCGAAATCATCGGCCGGCATCGGTTTGCCGAACAGAAAACCCTGCGCTTCCAGGCAGCCTTTTTTCTTCAGGCGTTCGCATTGTTCAAGCGTTTCCACGCCCTCGGCGATCACCTCCAGCTTAAAGCTGCTGCCCAGGTACAGGATAGCGCGGACGATGGCGGCGTCGGGGGGAGAATCCACCATGGCGCGCACAAAGGTTTGGTCCACCTTCAGGCGGGTCACCGGGTAATGTTTCAGCATGCTCAGAGAAGCATAGCCGGTGCCGTAGTCGTCAAAAGCGATGCCGACGCCGTACGCGCGCAGTTCCCTTAGCGGCTTCAGCATATGTTCATCGTGGCGCAGGATGATATTTTCCGTAATTTCCAATTCCAGCGCCTGCGGGGGTAAGCCGGTTTCCTGCAGGATGGCGCGTACCTGTTGCGCCAGCGTGCCGGTCCTGAACTGGGCGCTGAACAGATTCACGCCCATGCGAAACTCGGTTACGCCCCGATCGCGCCAGGCCGCCGCCTGGCGGCAGGCGGTCCTGATCACCCATTCTCCGACGCGCTCGGCCCAGGGACCGGACTCCAGCGCCGGAATAAATACCGCCGGACCCAGCAACCCCTTCTCCGGATGGCGCCAGCGCAGCAGGGCTTCCGCGCCGACGATGGCGTTATCGGCCAGCCTCACCTGCGGCTGGTAAAACAGTTCGAATTCATCCCGATCGTATGCCCTGCCCAGTTCCCCCTGGTAAGAGCGCTTGGCCTGTGATAATTCACGCAGCTCCCGGGTAAAAAAACGGCGGCAGTGGCGGCCGTCGGCCTTGGCCTGGTAAAGCGCCAAATCGGCGCTGGTCAGCAGTTCCTGGATGGTCAGACCGTGGACGGGATACAGCACAATGCCGACGCTGGCGCCGATATTGACCGGCTGGCCGTCGATGGTGACAATCTTGTTGATTTCATCAATGATATGATCGGCGATTTCCGCCGCCCTCTTGGCATCGGACAGTCCGGGAAGCAACAGGGCGAATTCGTCGCCGCCCATACGCGCGACCACGTCGCCCGAGCGCACGCAGTTTTGCAGCTTGAAACCCACGTCCACCAGCACCGCGTCCCCGCCCGCATGGCCCAGGTTATCGTTAACGTCCTTAAAGCCGTCCAGGTCCACCAGCATGATGATGGCGGCGTCCTCGTCCCTAAGGGTTTGCTCAAGACATAAGCCCAGCAGGGTACGGTTGGCCAGCCCGGTAAGGTGATCCATATGCGCCAGTTGGAACAAGCGCTCTTCGTTGCGGCGCCGTTCGGTGATATCGCGCAGGATGGCGCCAAAGGTGACGCGATCGTGGTCCACCCACGAAGACGCGGACAGTTCCACCGGGATCCAGACGCCGTCGGCGGAGCGCACTTTCAGTTCCAGGGTGCTGCCGCGCTGTGTGCCGTCGCCGGCGCCGGCCAGGCGCTGCAGACGGCCGACCAGGCCGTCCGGCACCAGCACGCTGACGTTGCATCCGATAATCTGTTCGCTGCTATACCCCAACAGTTTGCCCGCCGCCGCGTTCCAAAAGGTGATGATACCTTTATCGTCGGCGCAGACAATGGCGTCGGGGGACGTATGGGCAATATTTTCGAAACGAAACTGGCTGGCGTTGCGCGCGCGTTCCAGACGCCGCATTTCCAGCCGGTCCAGGACCAGCGCGGCCAGGTCGTGCATATTTTGCCTATCGCCCGCGCTCAGCCCCGGCCGGGGCACGCGGTCGATAATACACAGCGTGCCGAGGGCGACCCCATCCTGATTGCGTAACGGAATACCGGCGTAAAAACGGATAAAAGGCTCCCCGGTCACCAAGGGATTATCCCGGAACTGCGGATCCTTATGGGTATCCGGAATCACCATGATATCGTGCCGGCGAATGACGTGCGCGCAAAACGAGATATCGCGCGGCGTTTCGCAGGAGGCGATGCCGATACTGGCGGCAAACAGCTGGCGTTCGGCTTCGATCAGCGAAATGAGCACAATAGGCACTTTAAAAATATTGGCGGTAAGGTGTACTAACCGGTTAAAGCCTATTTCCGATAATGTGGAATGGATGCCATATTCTTCCAGCACGGCAAGACGCTTTTCCTCTTCCCTATCCGACGGCGAATCATTCATGTGTGCCTCTGCGAATCACGTCAAAAATAATAATTAAAAAATAAATTATTTCATGCATCAGGGTTATATCGGCATGATGAAGGCAACGCTTGAGTCATTGTCGCGTAAGCGTTGTGACGGCACGCTCCGATTCGTCAGATACCACACCATTTCGCGCCTGTTTTTCTTGTTAAGTATAGACAGCGCCGGCGGAATGCGGCGCAAATGACTCAATGCCGCGGTATTAGACGGCTTCACGAAAAACACCCCGAAATGAAGAAAATCATGCCAGCCCGCTAGGAACCGCCAATATGTCATGCTAGGTTTAATTTGCTATCTAATGATAAGAAATTTTGTTGTTTACTCTCAATCATTCACAACGCGGCCGGAGGACCATGGCAAAAAAAGATCCCTACGCCCCGCGCGAATGGCTGCCGCATGAGAAGCCCGCGCTTCCCGGTTCGCCCTCGACCCCGCTGCACCCCGTGCCAAAACGCATTGCGTACGGCATCGTCGGCGTGCTGGTTTCAATTACCGGCGGGCTGGGCAATGCGTTGGTGACGGCCAACCTGAGCAACCTGCAAGGCACTTTTGGCGCTTACTCCAACGAGATTGCCTGGCTGCCGGCGGTTTATCTGATGACCAATGTGTCGATAAACCTGCTCTTGGTGAAATTTCGCCAGCAGTATGGCCTGCGGGTATTTACCGAAGCCTTTTTGGTGCTGTATGTCTTAGTGGCGTTTTTTCACCTGTTTGTGAACGATCTTAACTCCGCCATCATGGTGCGCGCCGCGCACGGCATGGTGGGCGCGGCGCTGAGCTCGCTGTCGATTTACTACCAAATCCAGGCTTTTCCGGCCAGGCACCGCCTGAAGGGCCTGACCATCGGCATCGGGGCGTCGCAGGTGGCGATTCCGCTGGCGCGGCTGTTCTCCTCGGAACTGCTGGCCCTTAATGAATGGCGTGGCCTTTATCTGTTCGAGCTGGGGCTGGCCCTGCTGTCGCTCGGCGGCGTGCTGTTGCTTAAGCTGCCGCCCAGCGATCGCATCAAGGTGTTTGAGAAAAAAGACTTTCTGACGTTTATACTGCTGGCGCC
This sequence comes from Sodalis sp. RH24, assembly GCF_047324145.1. NCBI lineage: Bacteria > Pseudomonadati > Pseudomonadota > Gammaproteobacteria > Enterobacterales > Bruguierivoracaceae > Sodalis > Sodalis sp. RH24. Next base: position 4,801,087 of record NZ_CP178729.1, on the reverse strand, counting down.
CGGCATGGGGCTTATCTGCGCGGTGCTTTCCCTTGGCCGCATCGACTGGTGGTTATCCGCGCCCTGGATTGGCGTTTCGCTGGCGCTGGCCGTAGCGCTGATTACCGGCGCCATCCTGGTGGAACGCAACCGCCGCAATCCGTTGCTGAATATCCGCTGGCTCAGCAGCGGCAGTATCGTGCGCCTTGGGCTTATCATGTTGCTGATCCGTATCGTGCTGGCCGAGCAAAACACCGGCGCCATCGGCTACCTGCAGCAAATCGGCCTGCTCAACGATCAGATGCGCGGTTTGTCCCTGGCGATCCTGGCGGGTATTGTGGCCGGCATCGTCATCAGCGCCCTGACGATTAATCCCAAAAATCTCAGCCGCCCTATTATTATCGCTCTCGTGTTGATGACCTTCGCCTCGCTGATGGACGCGCAGTCCAACAGCCTGACGCGACCGGATAATCTGTATATCAGCCAGTTTTTACTCGGTTTCAGCAGCGCCTTTTTCCTGGCCCCGGCGCTGCTGGCCGGCATCGGCGGCGTGGTGGCCGAGCCGCGCAACCTGGTGAGCTTTTCAGTGCTGTTCGGCATGAGCCAGAACCTGGGCGGGCTGCTGGGATCAGCACTGCTCGGCACATTCCAGGTCATACGCGAAAAGTTTCATTCCAGCCAGATAGCAGAGCAGCTAAGCCTGCAAAATCCCCTGGTGGCCGAGCGGGTCGGCAGCTATAGCGCCGCCTATGGCGGCGTGCTTAACGACAGCGATTTGTTAAGCGCGCAGGGACTGGCGCAATTACAGGCCGTCGCCACCCGGGAAGCCAATACGCTGGCCTATAACGATGTGTATATGCTGACCGCGGCCATTGCGCTGGCAACGCTGGTCTGGATTTTATGGCGACTGTTCCGGCTGCGGATGCAGGCCCGGCGCCAGGTTAACCATTAATGGAGCAACAATGAGTCAGCAACCCGACGGCCCGGCCACGGCGCCGGAAAAGGAAAAAAGCAGCTATGCCCGTATCCTGACCACCCTGGTGGCGGTGGCGATCGCCATTGTCGGCGTGCTGGTCATCCTCTACGCCTGGCAGTTGCCGCCGTTTACCCGCCAGGTGCAGACCACGGACAATGCGTATGTTCGCGGCCAGGTTACCGTCATCAGCCCGCAGCTCAGCGGCTATATCACCCAGGTCGCGGTACAGGATTTTGCCTGGGTGCGCAAAGGCGATCTCCTGATGACCATTGACGAGCGCATTTACCGGCAACGGGTGCATCAGGCCATGGCGCAGCGGGATATGAAACGGGCCGCGCTGGCCAATAATATTCAGCAACGGCGCAGCAGCGAGGCGGCGATTGCGCGCAACCAGGCGGCGGTGGTCAACGCCCAGGCGCAGGCGGAAAAAGCGCGCCTGGATTTAAAGCGCGTCGAGGACCTGATGTCCGACGGCTCGTTATCCGTGCGCGAGCGCGACGCCTCGCGCGCCAGCTACAGCCAGGCCAGGGCGGATATCGCCCAGGCCACGGCGGCGCTGGAGATGTCCCGGCAGGATTTGCAGACGGTCATCGTCAACCGCGCGTCGCTGGAGGCCGATGTCGCCAGCTCGCAGGCGGCGCTGGAACTGGCGCAGATTGATTTGGCCAATACCCGCATTGTCGCGCCGCGCGATGGGCAATTGGGCCAGATCTCGGTCAGGCAGGGCGCGTATGTCAGCGCCGGCACCCACCTGACGTCGCTGGTGCCCGAGCAGATGTGGGTGATCGCCAATATGAAGGAAACGCAAATGGCCGCCATCCGGCTGGGACAACCGGTCAGTATCCGGGTGGATGCGCTGGACTACGCCAGCCTTAGCGGCGAGGTGGAAAATATTTCGCCCGCCGCCGGGTCGGAATTCAGCGCCATTACGGCGGATAACGCCACCGGCAACTTTGTCAAAATCGCCCAGCGCATCCCGGTGCGGATAAAAATCCACGATGATGGCCCTCTTTACCGGCGGTTGCGTCCCGGCATGTCGGTGGAAGTCAGCATCAATACCCTGAATGCCGAAAACCAGCAAGGCGAGGTACGCTGATGCCGGCGAAGCCCCTCCTGCTGCGTTTATCCGCGCCCGGCCTGCTCCTGCTGCTGTGCGCCTGCCACCCTGGGCGCGAGCCGGCGGCGCAGTCCAGCCTGCTTATCCCGGCGCAGTGGCGCGAAAAGGTGGGCCCGGCGGCGCCGGTGGAGGCGCGCTGGTGGCGGGAATTTAACGATCCGGTATTAAGCCGGCTGGTTGAACAGGCTCTGCGCAATAATACCGATATCCTCACCGCCCGCGCCCGGGTTGACGAATATCGCGCCCGGCTGCGCGCGGCCAACGGAGATCGCCTGCCGTCGCTGGACGCCGGCGTCGACGGCACCCGCGCCCGGGTGCTGTCGTCGGCCACCGGCCTGCCGGTCTATAGCACGGTCTACCAGGGCACGCTGCAGGCGGGTTATGACGTGGATCTCTGGGGACGGCGGTCCGCTACCGCCGCCGCCGCGCGCGCAAGCCTGGAAGCGCAGCAGGCCGCGGCGGCGGCGGCCATGCTGACGGTGGCCTCGTCCGTCGCCTCGGGATATCTGACGCTGTACGCGCTGGACCGGCAACTGGCGTTAACCCGCGCCACCCTGGAATCACGGCGCAATTCGCTGAAACTGGCGCGCAGGCAGTTTGAAACCGGCTATTCATCGCGGCTGGAATACGTGCAGGCGCAGGCGGAATACCAGGCCGCCAGCGCCCAGATACCGCAGCTGTCGCATCAGATAACGGAACAGGAAAACGCGCTAAGCATTCTCTTGGGCGCTAATCCCGGCGCCATCCCGCGCGGCGACGATGCCGGCCGGCTGCGCCCCCTGCCCTTGCCCACCCTGCTGCCCTCGGAGCTGATGCGACGGCGTCCCGATATCATCCAGGCCGAACGGCAGCTGATTGCCGCCGACGCGACGCTAAGCTCCGCCCGCGCCGCTTTGCTGCCCTCGCTTAACCTGACCGCCTCCGGCACCCTGCAGGACAATGCCCTGGAAAAGCTTATCGATAATCCTTTCCGGCTGTGGAGCATCGGCGGCAGCGTACTGGCGCCGCTGCTCAACCGCGAGGCCCTGAACGCCCAGGTGGATATCAGCGCCGCCACCCGCAACCAGGCCCTCTACAATTACGAAAAAGTGGTGCGATCGGCGTTCAGCGAAGTGAACAATAGTCTGGACGCCATCACGCGGCTAGAGGAACAGCTGACGGAAACCCGGCGGCAGGAGGACGTGGTCAGCGAGGCGTTGCGCATCGCCCATAATCGCTACCGCAACGGCTACGCGTCTTACCTGGAAGAACTGGATGCCCAGCGTACCCTGTTCGCCACCCAGGTCAGCGTAATACAGTTGCGCAACAACGTGCTGCTGGCGCAAATTGATCTTTACCGTTCCCTTGGGGGCGGCTGGCGGGTGGACGGCGATAACCTGGAGCCGCGCTAGGGCAGAAGTGAATGCGGTTCGCCGCCTGAGGGAAGACTCGGGGCGCGCGCGGCGTTGGCCCATCGCTTTGGGCCAACGCCTAACTGATTAATCAGAAATAATAAATCAGCGCCACCGCCAGCACATCGTCGGTATTGATACCGCTGTTTTTGGTGAAGTCGTTATTTTTCAGTAAATTGACTTTGTAGATAACGTCCGTGGACATGCGTTTATTGAAGAAATAAGCGCCGCCGACGGCCAGGTATTTCAGCGTATCCTGATTACCATAGCCTTCGATATCCTTACTGCGGGTTTGCAAATAACTGACGATCGGCGCCAGGCCGTTGGTGAATTGATATTGCGCCAACAGTTCCACCACCTGGGCCCGGTTGGCAAAACCATACACGCTGTGGCTGCTGCTGCCGAACGGCGTCGCGTTATAGGTTTCGGTATAGGTGGCCGCCAGGTAGATCTGGTGGGCGTCATATTTCAGGGCACCGCGATAGGCGTCGGCTTTATCGCCATGGCCGTAGGCCAGGTTATTTTGTCCCTCGGTTCGATCGGACGTGGCAAACGTAGCGCCGGCGCTGATACCCGCGCCAAAGTCATAAATCAGCGCCGCGCCGTAGCCTTCGCCGTTCTGGCGCAGGGCATCGCGGCCGTTATTGGTTTCGGTGGCGCTGCCGTTCTTGCCCTGGTACTGGGCGGTGAGCTTCAGGCCGTCGATCAGGACGTTATTGCGATAGGTCAGCAGGTTGCTGGTACGTTTAAACATAAAATTGTCAATGCCGTAAGCGTCGCCGCCAAATTCGGGGATCACATCGGTCCAGGCGCCCAGATCGTACAGTACCCCGAAGTTACGCCCGTAATCCACCGACCCGTACTGCTGGGTGCGCAGGCCGGCGAACCCGAGGCGGGTGACGCTGGTGCTGGTGCTGCTTTCCGCCTGGTTGGCGTTGACCTGGTATTCCCACTGGCCGTAACCCGTCAGGGACGAATTAATCTCGGTCTGGCCGCGAAAACCAAAACGGAAATAGGTTTGATCGCCATCGATGCCCGGATTATCGCTAAACATATGCAGCGTATCGACCTTGCCATACAGATCGAGCTTGTTGCCGTCTTTATTGACAATCTCGGCCGCGTTGCCGTTGCCGGCAATAAAAACCAACGGTAAAACCCACCACAGAACAGAAGATTTCATTTTATTCCAACCCTCAATTAATTAATTTAAAATAAAATTCAAATAGTGAATTGCTGTGTTACGTCCATATTTATCCCTTGGCCGGTGCGGCCAATTATTGTTTATGGCTTTTCTTTTTCAGCGTTTAAACGGCATGCTCCTGCGGTACGGCTTTTTCCGGCGCACCTTTATGGCGGTTAAGGTAGCCGATGTTGTTATTGCCCCACAGCGATTCGTATTTCATGCCGGTCAGCGTCTCCACGGTGGCCCGTGCCTCCGGCGTGATCTGCTGCGGCAGCGGATGATTGGCCGCGCGCATTTTCTGCGTTTCCAGCTGCAGGATGCGGTGGGTTTTCAGGTTCAGCTTAAAGCGCAGGGAAATAATGAAACCCGCGGTCAGCACCAGCACCGTGCCGATGCACAGGATGGCCAGGATGGCGTGGCTTACCTGCGGCAACTGCACTTTCTGCCCGGAAACGAACCCCGACAGCTGCAGGAACACCCCCACCAGCATTACCGCCCCGGCCTGGGACGCCTTGCGCGTCAGCGTCATGATGCCGGCGAAGATGCCCTCGCGCCGCTGGGCGGTGATCGCCTCGTCCACATCGGCGATATAGGTGTAGATATTCCAGGGCACATAGTTGATGCCGCCCCGGCCAAGGCCGGCCACGGCCGATACCAGCAGCAGCAGCGAGAACGTGTCGCTCAGGCCGGCGTAGTACAGCACGCCGTAGGAGAGCGCGCTCAGGCCGAACAGGGTGACCACCAGCCGGTAGGACGGCGCCGGTCCGAAGCGGATGCACAGCGGGATCATGCCGATCACCGCCACGAACTGCAGGATCGCCATCACCCCCATCAGGTTGGAGGCCACGGTGGCGCTTTGCATCAGCACGAACACCACATAATAGGTAAACACCGCGTTGAACACGTCCTGGGCGATGTAGCCGCCGAGGTACAGGCCCAGATGCTGGCGAAAAATGCGCACGCGCAGCGTGGAGGACAGTTCGATATGCAGGCGCCGCAGGCTTTGTCCCAGGGTCAGCTGCTGTTTTTCACGCTCAAGCTTTAATACCGCCTCCGATTTCAGCGCCGCCGGTCGCTCCCAGGTAAACAGGTAGACCAGGGTCAGCACCAGCGCGCAGATCACCGCGAACACCACGCTGGCGTAGAAAAAGGAAATGGCGTTGTCCTTGCCGAAATGCGACAGCAGGATGCCGGGTAAAAAGGCGGCCAGGATGGCGGACAGCTGCGCCAGGGCGATGCGCGCGCCGGAGAACTTGGATTTTTGTTTAAAATCGTCGGTCATTTCCGGTACCAGGGTTTCGTAGGGCACCAGGATCATGGTGTAGACCACGTCGAACAGCAGATAGGTCAGCAGGTAATAACCGTAGCCCATGCCGCCGACCCACATCAGGCAGTAGCTGAACACGCAGGGAATGCCGAGCAGGATAAAGAACTTGCGGCGGCCGAAGCGCTTGCCCAGCCAGGTGCCGCCGAAGTTATCGGTCAGGTAGCCCATCAGCGGGCTGACCACGGCGTCCAGCACCCGGGCGCAGGCAAAGATAAAGGTGGCCTCAATGGGCGAGAGGCCGCAAAACGTGGTGTAGAAATAAAGCAGCCAGGCGGCGGTCAGGGCGGTGGTGCCCGCGCCCAGGAAATCGCCGGAGCCATAAGCCAGGTATTGCGGTAAACCTATGGAACGTATTTTCATTGCTGTGATGTCCAGGGTTGTATCTGGTTAGACAAAGGTTGAAGAACACTTGAATCTGCCGGTTATAACGCGGTTCAAGATAGAACCAACCAACAATGAAAACCTTTCTGCGGTTGCCAGAACGTTGCGTCCAGTGGCAGAAAAACGAAGAGAATAACGATCGAGGTCAAAGATATAAAAAAATAGTTTATTTTTAATAAAACATCATTTTATTTAACGGCAATGGAAATAACGGCGGCGCGGCGCCCTTTATTCCGCGGGCATCCAGGCCGCCGGGTTCCTGCCCGCCGCCTGGATGTGGCGGCGAACCGCCGCCGCCCTGCCCGTCAGTTCCCCGTGGACTTAACGTCGTCCCGCCAGCGGTCCAGATAGGCCATGACCGCCCGCAGGGCTTCGTTTCGCACCGCGTTATTGATGCGGCCGTCTTGGACATAGCCGAACTTCAGGCAAGCGAAGCCAATTTCAACGGCGAGGGTCGCAACGTCGGGCGACGCCGGCAATGCCGGCAGTTCGCCCAAGCGCGCGGCCGTGTCGCGCAACAAGCGTCCGATTGATGCGTTCTTGACGGCATGGGCGGCACGGTCGGTATCGCTAAAAGAACCATTCAGCAACAGCACGCTCGCCACCGGATGGGCGTTGTAATACTCCACGCAAATATCTATCACTCTGCGCACCCACGCGCTAAGCGTACGGGCGCGGGCGGCGTCCGAATCCGCGATGGCGTCGGCAAGGCGGCGCATATGGATCTGCGAGATATGCGCGAACAGTGCGTACTTATCAGGAAAGAAGGGATAGATGCTGGCCCTAGGTACTTCCGCCAGGGCAGCAAGGGCGGGGATCGAGGTTTTTTCCGGGCCCAGTTGCTCGAGCATGCGCTCCGCCGCCTCGATGACCCGGGTCATGCGTTCCAGCGACCGTTCCTGCACGGGACGGCGCGTTCGTTTTTCCTTGGGGGGACTTGCATCAAAATCAGACATATGTTAGATTTACAAAAAAGTGACAGATGTTGGATATTAGCAGATTTCACTAAGGATGACCACGCCCTACGTCAAACCGGTACGTATGCGGGCAAAACGCTTTCTTGAACATCCAGACGGGAGAGGCCATGACAGCCGTAAACGGGGAGATCTATATCCATGTCGAGGAACAGGGCAAAAGCGACCCGACGCTTATCTTCCTGCATTATTGGGGCGGGTCGTCCCGAACCTGGCGCCACGTCATCGCCGCCCTGGCAAACGCCTGGCGCACCCTCGCCGTCGATTTGCGCGGTTGGGGTTTGTCGGATGCGCCGCGGGAGAATTATGCGCTGGCCGATTTCGCCGATGACGTTGAACGGGTGATCAGGGCGCGAGGTTTGTCGGATTTCGTGCTGGTTGGGCACTCCATGGGCGGTAAGATCGCTCAATTGATCGCGTCGCGCCAGCCGGAGGGACTGGCCGGGCTGGTGCTGGTCGCTCCTTCGCCGCCCACGCCGCTCGGGTTGCCGCCCGAGATGCTCGTCGGCATGGAGGCGGCGTACGCGTCCGCGGCCTCGGTTGCCGCCACCATCGACCAGGTGCTTACGGCAAAGCCTCTCACCGAAGGCCAGCGGCGGCAGGTTATCGAAGACAGTCTGCGCGGCGGCGCGGCGGCAAAAATCGCCTGGCCGCGCCACTCCAGCCAAGAGGACATTTCGGCCGCGGTAAGCGCGATTACGGTGCCGGTCCTGGTCATTGCGGGTGAATGCGATCGGGTCGACAGCGTCTCCACGCTCGAGACGGAACTGCTACCGCGTATCCCCCAGGCCAGGATGCACGTGCTGGCGGGCACCGGACATCTATCCCCCCTGGAATCGCCCGGGGAAATCGCCGCATTGATCAGAACCTTTATTTCAGCATTGCCCAAAAACGCCATCTCGGCGCGCGTCAGACAAGCGTCACAACCCTAACCACCTGCAAAGTAAGGACCTCATAATATGTACAAGACCATTCTTATTACCGGCGCCGGCTCCGGTTTCGGCGAAGCGGCCGCCATCGGCTTGGCGCGCAACGGCCACCAGGTTATCGCCACCGTGCAATGCTCGCCGCAGGTAACGCCGTTGCGCGAAAAAGCCAAGGCTCTGGGACTAGCCAATCTGCGGGTGGAAAAGCTTGATCTCCTCGACGCGCATGACATGGCCTACGCCCAAAGCTTCGACATCGACGTGCTTTGGAATAATGCAGGCATGGGCGAGGGCGGTCCGGTTTTCGAAATTCCGCTCGATCTCGTTCGCCATAACTACGAGGTCAACGTTTTTCTTCCGCTCGCGCTGACGCAAAGCTTCGTCAAAAAGTGGATCAGGCAGAACAAGCACGCAAAGGTTGTCTTCACCTCATCGATGAGCGGGCTGTTCTCACCCGCCAATTGGGGCGTTTACGCTTCGACCAAGCATGCGCTGGAATCCATTGCCGAGGCGATGCAGCAGGAATTGGCCGGGCACGGCATCAAAGTCCAGACCATCAATCCAGGCGCCTATTATACCGGTTTTAACGAGACCATGGCCGATACGGCCTTCCGCTGGCTCGACGACACGAACAATATTACCCGGCGAGCCGACCTGCGCGCGCAGTTCGACGAGGCGCTGGCATCGCCATTTGGCCATCTCGATGCGCGGGAAATGATTGATCGCATGATTGAAATCGTCCCCGCCGACAACGGAAAATTCCGTAACGTGGTGCCCCAGGCGGTGGAGGATATGCTGAAAGCTCAACAACTGGCGGCCTGGGACAATCAGATCTGAAAAAACCCCAAGGCGGCGCTTCGGTCGCGCCACCTTCCCCGCCGGCTTGCAGGGAACCGGGCGTTATCAGGCGCCGACGGCGGCGGCCGGTTCCAGCGTGGCCTCAGCCTGGCTGGCGGTATCCGTATAGTCCGGCATCTTGTCGTTATACATATCCAGCAGCTTAAGGGTGACGCCGTTGGTCCAGCCAAAACCGTCCTGCAGCGGATACTCGCCGCCCCCGCCTCCGCCGAGGCCGCTGCCTTCCACCACGTATTTCTCCACCAGCTTATGCTGATTGTTGAACAGCCGCTGCACGTTGCCCAGGAAACGGGTGGCAATATCTTCCGCCAGCTCGTCAAGACCATAATTGCGCAACCCCTCCACCGCGACCCATTGCAGCGGCGCCCAGCCGTTCGGCGCGTCCCATTGCTGGCCGGAAACATTGGTGGTGGTAATCAGCCCGCCCTGTTTGAGCAGCTGATCGCGTATCGTCTGGGCGGTGCGGGTGGCGCGCTCCAGCGGCGCTACCTTGTTATACAAGGGGAAAACCATGGCGGCGGTCAGCTGATCGCGCAGCTTATCCTGGCGCCAGTCGAAGTCGGCGTAATACCCGCCCTCCTCGTTCCACAGGTGCAGGTTAATCGCCTGCTTACGGCGCTCCGCCCGCTGGCTGTAATAGCTGGCGGCATCATGGTTGCCGCTCAGCAGGCTGGCCTTGGCGAGCGTCTGCTCCAGATGGAAGAGCAGCGCGTTCAGATCCACCGGCAGGATGGACGTCGTGCGGATAGACGACAGCGCCAGCGGATCATCGAACCAGCGCGAGCTGAAATCCCACCCCGATGCCGCCCCAGCCCGCAGGTCCCGGTATACCTCCCCCGCCGGGCGATCCGTGGCCTCGCTGGCGGTCACGATATCGTCCATATAGGACTCGGTGCGCGGCGTATCCAGATCATCCCAATAACGGTTAAGCAGCGCGCCGTCTTTCATGCGCACCACCCGTTCGGCGGCGGCGCCGTTCTCCAGCGCGTCGCCTCCCTCCATCCAGTACTGGTATTCTTTTTTCAGCTGCGGCAAATAGTTTTGATAGATGCCGTCCCCTTCCCTGCTCGCCAGCAAATCCACCATCAGGGCAAAAAACGGCGGCTGCGAGCGGCTCAGGTAATAACTGCGGTTACCGTTGGGAATGCGCCCATAGGTATCGATTTCATGGGAGAAATTATCGGTCATATCCACCACCAGCTCCCACTTATCGCATTCGGCCAGGCCGAGCATGGTAAAATAACTGTCCCAATAATAGACTTCGCGAAAGCGTCCGCCCGGCACGACGTAGTCCTTCGGCAGCGGCAGCAGCGAATCATAGGGCCTCACGGTGGAGGTATTGCGGGTCAGCACCGGCCACAGGGTGGTGATATGCTCGCGCAGGGTTTGCCCGTTAGGCGGCACATATTTCACCCGGTCGGTGGGGAATATAAAATTTTTCTCGACAAACGTCCGCAATTTGAAGTTCTTGCGCCGCTTTTTCGCCTGATAATCGGACAATATGGCCGCCGGGGTACGGCGCGGCACCGCATCGGCAAAGGTCTTCTGATCGGAAAATAATTTTGCCGTCTGCACATCGATGTACAACTGCCCCAATAAGGCATCCGGTCCCTGGCGTACATTGATATTATATTTATTTTTTTTTGCCAGCGCCGTTGAAAAAACCCGGCCTGACGCGGTACCCAGCGACATGCCCATGGTTAGAAATCTTCTCCAGGCCCACCTGAAAGAGCGTGTAATCATAGGTTAACTCTCCATTTTTATACGCCATCCGGCTAAACTGGCCACGGTCAGCCTTAGCATAACCCGTAGCTGATTTATAACTATAGCCACTCACGCCATAAGCTGGGGCCGGGGAGGCAAATTAGCCGGTGAAATTAGCTGGTTAGCCCGTTTCACGGCCATATTCGGAATTATCGTAACGCCCAGGCGTCCACCGCCGCGTAAACCGGCCGCCGCGCGCGCGCGGGAACACCCCCTCCCCGCCAATAACAGGATAATTACATTCGCTCCCGGCATTTAGCATTAATAACAAAGCCAATATATTTCCAGGTAAAAAATATTTCATTATTCCTGATGCTTTTTTTAATTCACCGTTAATGTGAAGTGAAGCATTTAATAATACTTGTCGTCCACGACCACAGGTGAAAATATTAACTTACCCTCCGCTATAACAAAGGTTATTTATTATGGCTAATAGAATGATCCTTAATCAAACCTCTTATTTCGGTAAAGGCGCCATCACCCATATCATTGACGAAGCGCGCACCCGCGGCTACCACAAAGCCCTGGTGGTTACCGATAAAGATCTCATCCGCTTTGAAGTGGCCACCCGCGTAACCGATCTCCTTAAACATGCCGGACTGCCCTTCCAGATTTATGATGAGGTGGTGGCGAACCCCACCATAGAGATAGTCCATAAAGGCGTTGCCGCTTTTAAGGCCGCCGGGGCGGATTATCTGATAGCCATTGGCGGCGGGTCGCCGCAGGATACCTGCAAGGCCATCGGCATTATCATCAATAATCCCGAATTTGCCGATGTCCGCAGCCTGGAAGGCGTCGCGGCCACCAAAAAACCCTGTGTGCCGATCCTGGCGGTGCCCACCACCGCCGGCACCGCTGCCGAGGTCACCATCAATTATGTTATCACCGATCGGGAAAACCGGCGCAAATTTGTCTGTGTTGATCCGCATGATATTCCGCTGGTGGCGATTATCGACCCCGATATGATGGCCAGCATGCCCGCCAGCCTGAAAGCCGCCACCGGCATTGACGCCCTGACCCATGCCATAGAAGGCTATACCACCCTCGCGGCGTGGGAACTCACCGATATGTTCCATCTCAAGGCCATAGAAATCATTGCGCGGTCCCTGCGTGATTCCGTACAAGGCAACGCGCGTGGCGTAGAGGATATGGCGCTGGGTCAATATGTCGCCGGCATGGGATTTTCCAATGTCGGCCTTGGGCTGGTGCATGGCATGGCACATCCGCTGGGCGCGTTTTATGATACGCCGCATGGGGTGGCGAACGCGGTACTGCTGCCCACCATCATGGCCTATAACGCGGCGCACACCGGGGAAAAATTCCGCCATATCGCCGTGGCGATGGGCGTTGAAGCGGCGAAGACCATGGATATCGCCCAGGCGCGCGCCGCCGCCATCAATGCGGTCAAACAGCTGTGTCATGATGTGGGCATTCCCGCGTCGCTGCGGGATCTGGGCGTGAAAAAAGAAGATATCGCGCAACTGGCCAAAGCGGCCTTCGCGGATGTTTGCACCGGCGGCAATCCCCGCGCCGCCTCGATTGCCGATATTGAACAACTGTATCAAGCGATTTTCTAACCGCGCCTGAAACCGCCTCCCGCCAACACTTATCTCAAAGCAGACGTGTTCAAGGGAGAGCCTGCCAATGGGGTTGAATCGGGCGTGCTTTTCCCGCCCGACCGAGCGCCCCATGGCGCGGTATGCCCGCCAACACCCATCTCAAAGCAGACATGTTCAAGGGAGAGCGTGCCAATGGGGTCGAATCGGGCGTGGTTTCCCCGCCCGACCGAGGCCCCATGGCGCGGTATGCCCGCCAACGCCGAACTCAACGCAGACGTGTTCAAGGGAGAGCGTGCCGATGGGGTCGAATCGGGCGTGCTTTTCCCGCCCGACCGAGCGCCCCATGGCACGGTATGCCCGCCAACACCGAACTCAATGCAGACGTGTTAAAGGGAGACCGTGCCAATGGGGTTGAATCGGGCGTGCTTTTCCCGCCCGACCGAGCGCCCCATGGCACGGTAGGCCCGCCAACACCGAACTCAACGCAGACGTGTTCAAGGGAGAGCGTGCCGATGGGGTCGAATCGGGCGTGCTTTTCCCGCCCGACCGAGCGCCCCATGGCACGGTAGGCCCGCCAACACCGAACTCAACGCAGACGTGTTCAAGGGAGAGCGTGCCAATGGGGTCGAATCGGGCGTGGTTTCCCCGCCCGACCGAGGCCCCATGGCGCGGTATGCCCGCCAACACCCATCTCAAAGCAGACATGTTCAAGGGAGAGCGTGCCGATGGGGTCGAATCGGGCGTGCTTTTCCCGCCCGACCGAGCGCCCCATGGCACGGTATGCCCGCCAACGCCGAACTCAACGCAGACGTGTTCAAGGGAGAGCGTGCCGATGGGGTCGAATCGGGCGTGCTTTTCCCGCCCGACCGAGGCCCCATGGCGCGGTATGCCCGCCAACACCCATCTCAAAGCAGACGTGTGCAAGGGAAAATACGGCAGGCTAGATCCGCTGCGCGTGATCAGAATGGATCCGGTATTCCATATCGCTCACCCGCTGCCAAACGTCGGCCGGGATATACACCGGCATATTCTCGCAGCCCATGGCGCTAAACAGGGCATCCGTCTCGGATCCGGTAAACATATCGCTGACCGGCTCTTCAGGCTGGGTGACAAACAGACGCTTTAAACGATCGACAATCATCTCGATTCTCCTGGCTGTGGACAAGAAGCCTGACCTTCCAGGGCCGGTTAACCCTGAAACGCTACCCTACCGACTGTATATGACAGTTGTACTGTTATAACCATAAATCACCACCGCGTGAAAGCACTTTTTCACCTAATCTTATACCCCATAAGGCAATGCCGCTTCCCCCGCCGCCTAAACCCGATCGCAGCGCGCGCCTAAAACGCCCCTTTGGATTAATGAGGATATATTAATAATGATCTAAGCATAATAAATATTCGCCAAAAAAAACCACACACCCATTACATCAACGCCCTGATAATGTATTATAACGGTAATTATTTTATAGGTATTTAATTATCCGCGCCCTGATATAACCCGTCACCCTGCGCCGCTGGAAATAAAAACACCTCACCCATAAAATAGAAGAAGCATATCATTTTTAACCAAAGTTAATTAATTACCTTCATACACATTACGACAGGATCAATTATGTTAAAACACTCCCACGCGCTATGGGCAGCACTATTTTTACTCACCGGCTGCTCGTACGGAAAATATGGCTTTGATAAAGACACCCGCGCTAAAGCCGATATGCGTTTTATCGGCATCCCGGCGCTGGCCGGCGCGGTCGGCACCAGCTTTCCCATCGGCGACGGCTACAGCCTCACCGCCAGGCATGTGGCCAAAATCATGATGATGGACGTGGTGGCCTACCACGAGGTCTGTGATATCGCTCTGATTCGCGCCGGCAAGGGCCGGGTGGATTTTCGCCCGGCGGTGGCCGGTGAAAATGTACGCATGTACGGTTATTCGGCGCTGAGCACGCTGCCGGTATCATCGCGCGGCATTGCCTCCTACCAGGATCATTACGACGGCTGTCCCGCCTTCGCCTCCACCTCCGGCGTGGTCCAGGGCATGAGCGGCGGGCCGGTATACGGCGATGACGGCGCGGTGGTGGGCGTGGTGATAGCCTATAATAAACGCCTGGGCGTATCGGTGTTTATCCCCTGGCAGTCCATCGACACCTGGGTGGAAGAAAAGCGCGCGACACACCGCACGGCATAATCGCCCCGGCGGGTCGCTTTGATTTGCTCGTATCCCCGCGCCGTTGTAGCATTGTCGGCGTTCTCCTTGCCGAGCCATATCATGCCCAAGCCTAAAAACCCCCGCCCCGTCACCGCGCGCTCCACCCACGGCGTAACCCTCTTTGATGTGGCTAAACTCGCCGGCGTGGCGCCAATTACCGTCTCCCGAGTGATGAACCAGCCCAATCAGGTCAAGGACGCCACCCGGCTCAAGGTACTGCGGGTGATCGAAGAAACCGGCTACGTACGCAACCAGATCGCTGGTTCGCTGGCGTCCAATCGCACGCGCCTGGTGGCGGTGGTCGTGCCCATGCTCACCAACCCGATATTCGCCGACACCTTCCAGGCCATCGCCGCCAGGCTGGCGCAGGCAAATTACCAGGTATTGCTGGGCATTTCCGGCTATCAGGCCGCCCAGGAGCAGGAACTGCTGGAAGTGGTGCTCAGCCGCCGCCCCGACGGCATTATCCTCACCGGCACCATCCATACCGAGGTCAGCCGCAAACGCCTGCGCGCCACCGGCATCCCGGTGGTGGAAACCTGGGACATGACCGACGATCCCATTGATATGCTGGTGGGGTTTTCCCATGAGACCATAGGCCAGCGTGAAGCGCAGCACCTGCTGGCGCAGGGCTACCGCGATTTTGCCCTGATTGAGGTAGACGACCCGCGCGGCATGCGGCGCAGCAACAGTTTTATCCGCCAGCTGGCCCAGCAGGGCATCGCCCCGCTCGACCGCCAGACGTTCCACGGTTTGCCCACTCTGGAACAGGGGCGGCAAGGCCTGGTAAACCTACTGCATCTGCTGCAACGCCCGGCGGCGGCCCAGGCCGCATCCGCCGGGATACGACGGCCGCTTATCCTGGTGTGCACCTCGGATACCCTGGCGCACGGCGTCTTGACCGAGGCCGCCAGCCGGGGGATCGCCATACCCGGCCACATCGCGGTAATGGGGTTCGGCGATATGAATTTTGCCGCCCATACCTTTCCGGCGCTGTCGACGGTTAAAATCGACGGCGCGCATATCGGCCAGCGCGCGGCGGCGGCCTTGCTCGAGCGGTTAAAAGACCCCAACGGCGCACCGCCCGTGGCCATGGATGTCGGTTTTACGCTGGTGGATCGGGATAGCACCGGTCCGCTGATTGACGCGCGATAACGCGGCCCGCGCCGTCAGTCGACGATAAACAGGGTGGCGCCCCGGTCGGTATAGGACCGGTGCGCTTCCGCATTATCCGCCACCTGGTAACTGTTGCCCGGCGTCAGAGTAAAAATACGCCCGTCCGCCAGTTCGGTATGCAACTCGCCGGTGAGGCACAACAGGATATGCCCTTTGACACACCAGTGATCGGCCAGGTAACCGGCGGAATATTCCACCATACGCACGCGGATATCGCCGAAATGACAGGTACGCCAGATGGCTTCCCCGCGCGCGCCGGCATGGTGCGTGGGGTCCACGCGCGACCAATCCGTGGTGCCGAAGGGAATCTCTTTTATCTGCATGTCGTCAAGCCCCGGGCCTGGATAAGCGTTTTCAGGCGGATTTCGCCCGCGGCCCGCCCCGGATGGGCGGGCTGTCGTTACGCTACCAGTGTTTCGATATAGCCGGCAATGGCTTTATCCCGGCAGTTGGCAAAGAAATATTCCTTGAATTTAGCCCCGGCGACGGCGCCCTTCAGCAAATCCTGATCGAGATCGGCCAGGATGGACAGCAAATCGCGATAGCTCACCGCTTTCACCGCATCCAGGATCTTTTTATTCCGCTGTTCCGGCACCACGCGCTCCTTGGGATACCCCTGGCCGCCGGCGGTTTCAAACAGCTTTTCGAAAATATACTGCAGGTTCAGCTCCGCGCCCCAGCCGAATCCCTTGGCAAACGGCAGGGAGATGGCATTGCCGTCGTTTATCTGGGCAAACATATAGCCGTCGGCGGGATCGATGGCCAGGCCGCAAATCACCCCCGGGAAGGAATTGCAGGCCAGCATGGCGCCGGCGCCGGTTCCGCAGCCCGTCACGACATAATCCGCCGCGCCGGAGTTCAGCAATATCGCGGCCAGGATGCCGTTCTGAACGTAGGTCAGCGTCGCCTTATCGTCGGCGGAATACATGCCGTAGTTAAACACCTGGTGACCCAACGGCTCGACCACCTTGGTCAGGGTGGCGGCGATAAGCTCATTTTTAGCAGCCTGGCTGTTTTCGTTAATCAGTGCGATTTTCATAAAAGCGTTATCCGTAGTCAGTGAAAAGGATGAGGCGAGAATGCGTTGATGTCCTGCGGTCTTCGCTTGGCGGCCAGCCTGGCGACCTGACCGCCTGGCGTTATGATAAAGAAACCGGCATCACTATTCAATAAAATGAAATGCCGTTTTATTTTAGATTATGGCATCCCGGCGCCGGCAAAAACCTCGTTGCCGTCACGCAAAGCGCCGGTCATCGCGCGGCGTCCGGCCCGGCACAAATTAGCTTATGAGGTAATTATAATTTAATTAATGAAAATAATTACAATACCCTCCCATTGGCAACAACCGCGACCGCCGTTTTTGGGTTCTTTATCCCCTTTAATGACAATACTTCCCCAGCGCTCACTGAATTTAAAAAATTATTTTTATATCATCCCTTTTCTATTAAATGCCATGTATCAATGAATTATCCGGGTATTGCCAAGAGAACTATCTTTGTTTATAAGTCATAAGTAACCAGGATGCTCTATTACAAGGAAAATTTATGTTTCGATATATAGATTGTGGACTATCAAATGTCTGGCTAACTAACGGTTATAAGCATAAAGATACTGGAACAAGAACATCTACCGCCATTCAGGATGGGGCGGATTTGCATCGTTTAATCGCCCTGGAGTTAATTAACCGCCGCGGTCCCCTGGTGTCGTCTGAAATGCGTTTCCTGCGTCATGAGATGAATTTATCCCGCCAGTCGCTCGGCCATGAACTGGGCGTGGAAATAGCCTTTATTACCCAGTGGGAACGCAACGATCGCCGCCTGCCCCGCGACGCCGATGTCAATCTGCGCATCCTGTATGCCACCAACCGGTTAACGGATCGCGACACGACGCTCTCGGTCCATTTGCTTGCCGATGACGACTACCCGCCTTCGCCGGTGCCGATGGTATTTACCTGGGCGGATAGCGGCTGGCGGCTTGATCCCCCTGCGGCGCGGCCCTGAGGACGCGCGACCTTTCTTGCCGCCGCCGGCGCGGCGCGCAACGACGGGGAGCTACCGCCTCTGCCGGCACGGGCCGGGTTTTCCGCGCCTTTAGCGTGGTTGTGATCCAGCGCACGCTTTATCCCCTGTTAACGGGCCGACATCACCTTGCTGCCGCCGCCGCGCGTGATTATCGTCACATTTACGCACAACACTTTATGAACTCCCTCACATTTTTCCCATTTATCCTGGCGCACGGGCCGGCAGCGACATTATGCCGGTAGGTTTTATCCCGCCAGGCGTTTAGCCTCTTCACGTCGGGGCAATATCAACGCCCCGGATGCGCCAGGGCATACAGCCGGGCCGGATTCATCATCATGCGGAGGCAAAAGGGATGGGCATCGGCGCTCTCGTCAAGCCAGCGATCGGTTTTTTCCGCGCAGCGCTCCGCGGCGGCGACGGCATCATCCAGCTCGGCGCGCAGCGCGCGGCTGCAGCCGTATTGATGGATAAACCAGTGCAGCTCGATCAGTTGCCGGACGTGGCCGAACAGGCGCGAATACCAGTCCGCCCGTTCCCAGGCCGCCGCCAGGTCACGTGTCCAGGCGGCCGGCAAAGCGGCTTCCTGCAAAAGCGCCTGTGCCATATGCCGCAGATGACGGGCCAGGAACTCCGCCTGCTGCCGTTCAAGACGGCTAAGCTCCCGCTGCGCCAGGCCCGCGGCGTTATCGTCAGCCGGAAACAGCGGCTGGAAAGACTGGCTCCAGTTGGCGCCGCGGGCGTCGGAGTGGATCAGCCGCAGCGCGTCATCCATATCCTGCGGGATCTGGCTGTGGCGATGCATTATCCGCCCCAGCAGATAAGGCGCCTTGCACATCCAGTCATAGCTGGTAAAAAACAGCTGCCGCAGTTTCTGGCGCTGGAGGCTGTCCGGCGGGCGCACCCCGCGGGTCTCGAGCCAGTCGTCGAACAACGTGGCCGCGGCGACCGGCGGCGCGCCGCTTATCATGCGCGCCAGGCCATAAAGATTGCTTTCATTGACCGAGTCCAGGAGCGAGCCGTTGTTGACCCATTCCCAGCTGATACGCACGCTGACGGCCTCCAGCCGCTCGCCAACCACCGCTTGCACCCACCCCAGCCGGCCCTGGATTTCATCAATCAGCAGGCAGGGCAGCAGGGTCCAGCCGTAATCAATGCCCCACAAATCAATATCAAGCCATATTTTGCGCTGTTCAAAAGCGCCGATGGCCGGATTATTGGCAAAGCCGGGGCGATAGTCCACCGCCGTGGCCTTCAGCGAAGCGCGCACATCGGGCGGCAGCCGCGCCAGCGTTTGCTGCAACTGCCGGCGGGGCCAGCTGTCATCGGTGTAATCACGCAGCACCAGTTTTTTATTTTGCCGCCGCAGCTGCAGGTGAAGGGATTGCAGCGGCGCGTGCCACTGCGTTTCATTAAACGCCGGCGTTTGCAGGCTGAGGATCAGTCCGTCAAACAGCGGCAGTTGCGCAAGCGACGCGCTGACCACGTCGGTATAAAAATAATACAGGAATTTTTCCCCCTGGCCGGCGTCGTCCGCCAGGGACAGTTCGGGAAATTTATGCTCGATGCGGCCGTCCTGCGGAAAGGCCTCGCCCTGCAGCCACACCGTCAGCCGCCGCGCCCGGCAATAGGCGCTCACGCGCCGCAGGTAGAGCAACGCGCCTTCCCATTCATGCTGCAGATTGGCTTTATCCGCGCCCTGGTAATGGGCCGGGGGCGGGGCCAGCAGCGCCAGGATATTTTGCTGGTGAATCACCAGGCCGGTGAAGCGGTATTTTTCCATCACCGCCGCCATTTCCAGGAAATGCGGCCAGTGCCAGATAAGCGGGGAGTTAATTTCCAGCAGACGTTGCGGCACGGTATTTTCCCTAATCAAGCGGCGCGAAGACAGCAAGGCCGGTCCAGCGGGTATAAAGCATCCGCTTTAGCCTGTCAACAGGCCGGACTTCCAGCGTTGAATCACCAGAAGACAAGACCTCATGTACTGTAATACCAGGAATACGGGAGAACGATAACATGAAAAAATATGCATTGGTCGGCACCGGCGGCCGGGCTGGACTTTATCTGCAGGCTATCGCCGGGGAATATCGCACCCGGGGCGCGTTTGTCGCCTTTTGCGATACCAACCGCACGCGAATGGAATACGCCAACCGGTTAATCGGCGCGGCGGGCCACGACGGCGTGCCGATGTATACCGCGCTGGAGTTTGATCGCATGATAACCGAAACCCGGCCGGATACCGTCATCGTCACCTCTATCGATCGCACCCACCATCGTTATATCGTGCGCGCCATGGAATTGGGGTGCGATGTTATCAGCGAAAAACCGATGACCATCGACGAGGAAAAATGCCAGGCGATTATCGACGCCATTAACCGTACCGGCAAGAGCCTGCGCGTGACCTTTAACTACCGCTATGCCCCGCATCACAGCAAAATCCGCGAACTGCTTGCCGCCGGCGCTATCGGCGAGGTGTTTTCGGTGCATTTCGAGTGGCTGCTGAATACCCGGCACGGCGCCGATTATTTCCGCCGCTGGCACCGTGATAAACGCAACAGCGGCGGCTTGCTGGTGCATAAATCCACCCACCATTTCGACCTGGTCAACTTTTGGCTGAACAGCGAGCCGGAAACGGTGTATGCCCAGGGAGATCTGCGTTTTTATGGCAAGGATAACGCCGAAAGCCGGGGGGTGGGGCAATTTTATTCCCGCGCCTTCGGGAGCGAGGCGGCGGCCGAAGATCCCTTCGCCCTGCACATGGATCAAAGCGAACCGCTGCGCGAGCTTTACCTCAACGCCGAACATGAGGACGGCTATTATCGCGACAAAAGCGTTTTCGACGACGGCATCAGTATCGAGGATGTCATGGGCGTGATGGTGCGCTATAAAAACAAGGCCATCATGACCTATTCCCTGAACGCCTACCTGCCGTGGGAAGGGCTGAACGTGGTGTTCAACGGCAGCCGGGGCCGGCTGGAGATGAAACTGGTGGAAACGTCTTATGTAAACAGCGGCGGCGAAAAAGAGCTGGAAGGCGCTATTGAGAGCTGCTCTATACGGGTATTTCCGTTGTTCGCCGCGCCCTATGACGTCCCGGTGGATTTCCTGGCCGGCGGCCACGGCGGCGGCGATAAGGTTATGCTGGCGGATGTGTTCGGCGCGCCGGCGCCGGACCCGCTGAAACGCGCGGCCAGCTACCGCGACGGCGCCATGTCCATCCTGACCGGCATTGCCGCCAACCGCTCGCTGCGCACTGAATTACCGATACACATTCGCGATCTGGCGGTAAAACTGTAGCCCGGCCGGACCCTGCCGTTTATCGGCCGCAACGATAAAGCCTGGATGGCGTTTTTACCGTTGCGGCAATAAAACCGTCATATTCCCTCTCTATACTCCAGCGAAGATAAAGTCCCAAAGAGGATAATACTATGTACGCCCGCCTGTCCTTAGCGCAGGGGCGAACTTCCGGTCGACGGTCAGCGCCGGAAGGTTTGTCCCGCGCCCTATTTTCCCCCAAGCGCCATTGCCGTAGCATCCCCGCCGCCAGCCGCCGCGCGCCGGCCGTTTGCCTGACGTTTCGCCCGGGGGCCCGACATGCGCAACCTCGGCGCTAACGACGGCACGCCAATCGTCATCAGCGGACTCAGCCATCAGTTTGGCGGCAAGCGCGTATTAGAGGATATCCATCTGCATGTGCCCGCGGGCACGACCCTGGCCCTGCTCGGACCCTCGGGATGCGGTAAAAGCACTCTGCTGAAATTACTGGCCGGCCTGCTGCAGCCCGCGCGCGGCGAGATCCATTTCGGCCCGCGGCTGATGGCGAGCCATAGCGTCTGTATTCTTCCCGAACAACGCGATATCGGCATGGTGTTCCAGGACTATGCCCTGTGGCCGCATATGAGCGTGGCGCAAAATGTCGCTTTCCCGCTGCGCATGCGCCGGGTGGCCCGCGCCGAACGCCGGCTGCGGGTCGACAACGCGCTGGAGCGGGTCGGCCTGGCCGCCTTCGCCGGACGCAAGCCGTCGGAGCTGTCCGGCGGCCAGCAGCAGCGGGTGGCCCTGGCCCGGGCCATCGTGGCCGAGCCCCGGGTCCTGCTGTTCGACGAACCGCTATCGAATCTCGACCGCGAACTGCGCGAAACGTTATGCGGCGAAATGGCCCGCCTGCTCCGGCAGCTCAGCATTACCGCCGTTTACGTCACCCACGATCGCGGTGAAGCGCAACAGCTTGCCCAGCATATCGCGCATATGGCGCAGGGGCGCATCGTCAATTATCACGCCACTTGAACCGGGGAAAACACATGCAGCAGACCACCCACCGTTTATTAAGCCGTATCAGCACAGGAGCTTTATCCATCATGATTGCCGCCGCCACCCTTATGGCCGCCGACGCCCGGGCGCTGACCCTCTATACCGCCGGTCCCGGCTCCCTGGCCAAAAAGCTGGCGGCCGGCTATGAGCGGCAATCGGGGACCAAGGTCGATGTTTTTCAGGCCACCACCGGTAAAGTCATGGCCCGCCTGGAGGCCGAACAGGCCAACCCGCGCGCCGATGTCCTGATTTCCGCTTCATGGGATACCGCGGAAGAACTGCAACAACGGGGATGGCTGCTGGCCTACGGCAGCCCGAACGCCGCCAGCGTGCCGGCGCAGTTTAAAACCGGCTATTATGTGGCGCAGGGCATCTCCGCCCTCGGTATCGTCTGGAACAGCGCCAGCGGTACGCCGGAGCCGCATGACTGGCAGGACCTGGCGCAGCCGGCATTCAGGGATAAGGTGACCACCCCCGATCCGGCGCTGTCCGGCGCCTCACTGGATTTGCTGATGGGCCTGCAAAATGCCCTGGGCGAGAAAGCCTGGACATTGTTCGGACAGTTAAAGGACAACGGAATGATTATCGCCGGGCCCAATGCCCAGGCGCTGACGCCGGTACTGCAGGGCGCCAGGGCGGCGGTGTTCGGCGCGGTTGACTATGTCGCCTATAACAGCGTGCAGGAAGGCGAGTCGGTGAAAGTGATTTTTCCCTCCAGCGGCACGGTGATCGCCCCGCGTCCGATGATGATCCTGAAAACCAGCCCGCAGCCCGATCAGGCCAGGGCTTTTATCGATTATGCGCTCTCCCCGGAGGGGCAACAGCTGGTGGCAGAAGCCTGGCTGATGCCCGCGCGCAGCGATATCAGCGCCAAACGTCCGCTGTTCAGCGATTTGCGGCTGCTGCCGGCGCAGGGCGCCCAGCCCGCCACGCGTGACAAGGTGCTCGACCGGTTCGCCAAACTGTTCGGCCAGCGCTAGGCTTTGCGATGCGCGCTTTTTTCCTGCCGCTGCTGACCCTGGCGGCATTACTGGTGCTGGTGGCGCTGCCGGCGCTGTTTGTGCTGCTGCAGGCCATTTTTCCCCAGTTGGCCGCCGGCTCGCTGGCGCATGCGTTTGGCGCGGTCCCGGCCCTGTGGCGGGACCCGCAGGTGCCCGCGCTGCTCGGCGGCACGCTGCAAACCGGCCTGGGCGTGGCGCTGGCCTGCGCCCTGCTGGGCATTCCCCTGGGCGCGCTGCGCGGGTTGTTTGCCGTGCCGCTGGCGCGGGTCTGGGATGTGCTGATCCTGGTGCCGTTCCTGACGCCGCCCTATATCGCCGGCTTATCCTGGATGCTGGCGTTGCAGCGGCGCGGTTACCTTGAGCAACTGACCGGCCTGCAATTGGATCGGCTCCTGTTCAGCCGCGCCGGCATGGTGCTGGTCATGACGCTGACGATTTTCCCGGTGGTCTATTTTGCGGTGTCGCGCGCCATGGCCGCGGGCGGCCACCGTCTGGCGGACGTGGCGCGGGTACACGGCGCGGGGCCGTGGCGGGCGTTTTGCCTGGTCACCCTGCCGCTGGCGCTGCCGGCCATTTTCGCCGGCCTGCTGCTGGCGTTTACCCTGGCCATCGAGGAATACGGCGTGCCCGCCGCCCTGGGCATGCGCGCCGGTGCGCCGATGCTGACCGTCGGCATCGAGCGGCGCCTGGCGGACTGGCCCATTGATTTAACCTCGGCATCGCTGCTTTCGTTATTACTGGTGGCGCTGGCGCTGGCGGCGTACGGCATCCAGCGCACCCTGTCCGGCGGCCGTGACGTGGCCATCACCGGCGGAAAACCGGCGGCTATCGCCTCGCGGCCGCTCGGCGTATGGCGCTGGCCGGTGGTGGTGCTGTTCGGCCTGATCGCCGGCCTGGCGGTGGCGGCCCCGGTGGCCGCCATGCTGGCCACCGCGTTTTCCGCCACGGTATCCGGCGGACTGACGCCGGCCAACCTGACGCTGCGCCATTTCGGCAATCTCTTCGCGCAGCACGGCGAGGCGGCCGACGCACTGGCCACCAGCCTGGGCCTGGCGCTCGGCACCGCGCTGTTTACCGGTCTGGTGGGATTGATGGTGGCCTGGCTTATCAACAGCACCCGAGGCCGCGCCACGGCCTGTATCGACGCGCTGTCGCTGCTGCCGGCCGCGCTGCCGGGCGTGGTGGTGGGCGTCGGCCTGATCCTGGCCTGGAACCGGCGTTTCTGGCCGGTAACGCCTTATGATAGTTGGGTTATCCTGCTGCTGGCCTACAGTTGCCTGCTGTTGCCTTACCCGGTGCGCTATACGGGAGCCGCGCTGCGCCAGCTCGGATCCAGCCTGGAGCCGGCGGCCAGGGTGCACGGCGCCAGCGCCGCGCGGGCATTGCGCTATATCGTGCTGCCGCTGGTATTTCCCGCGCTGCTGGCCGCGATGCTGATGGTATTTGCCGTAGCGTCCAGGGAACTGGTGACCTCGCTGTTGCTGGCGCCGCCCGGGGTGCAAACGGTATCGGTATTTATCTGGCGCCAGTTCGAGCAAGGTTCGGTAGGCGACGGCATGGCCATGGCCAGTATCGCCATGCTGTTAAGCATGGTGGTCATGCTGACGGCGCTGGCGCTGTTACAGCGTCCGCGCCGCTAGGCCTGCGTGGGGCAACGTCCCGCCCGCCGCCGCGCGGGAATATGAAGGGGTGAAAGCGGGGCTTACTTTTCCTGGCTGCTTTCCAGGCCGAAGCGTTCCGCCAGCTCACGGCGCAGGTTATCGGACTGGCGGCCGAAGATAGCCTGCACCTCCTGGCCGATAACCACGACGCCGAGCGCGCCCAGATGCTGGATCTGGCCGGTATTGACCTTGCCCAGATCCTTGACCTTAACCCGCAGCCGGGTAATACAGGCATCGACATCCACAATGTTTTCCTGCTCGCCCAAGGCGCTAATCAAAGAGGCAATATCCGGATCACGCGGGGCAACGTTATGCTGGTGCGTCAATTTTTCTTTAAAAACACGCATAAACTCTTTGATATTGACCATTCTGGTATCCTTATAAAAGATATCGACAGGCACGCGGCGGACGTGAATCCGTAACCCGCCGCACATACCCGGAAAAACCACTGCTGCACCGGCATATCCTACCGCGATGCCGGGTTGGCGCAAAGCGTGATTCATATCCCATTCCTCTTTTATCGCCACCGGCTTGGAAAAATGTGATCCCCATACGTTTTCCGCCGTCTGGCGCCGGCCGACGGGCCCTGCCGCGCCGCGCGCGTCTCGCCCGCATGCGTTATTTTCAGCCGCCGTTATTTTTTTACGCCTATACTTTTCAGAAGGTTAAACGAGCAGGTAACCTGGCTATCTTCTTTATCTATCGGCTTTCGAGGTAACGGAAATGGATAACGACCACTTACCCGACGACTATCGCAGCAGGCATTATCCGGTCAAGGAAAATATGCGCTTCCAGCTTTTCGCCTGGAGAATGCAGAATCTCGGCTTTGTGCTGCTGTTTATTTTTATTGCCGCGGCCTGCCTGGGACTGTTTTCCCAAGGCGTACTCAGCAATGCATCCGCGCAATCAGCCGGGGGCAATATGATCCTTGAATATGACCGCTTCGCCCGTAACAGCACGGAGACTCATTTTATAATCCGCATAAAAATCAATAAAGAAAACCAGCTTACCGCCGTCCTGCGCGGCGATATCCTCGATAATTACGATATCGAGTTTATCCAACCCACCCCCGATGTTTCGATTATCAACGATAACGCCCTGACATTAACCCAGCCGATCGCCAAAAAAGACGGCTGGCACAGTATTTACGTCACCCTAAAACCAAATAAAATGGGCTACTTCACCAATACCATCGCACTTTCCGATAATGAAAAAATAACGTTTAACCAATTAGTTTATCCTTAGGGAGAACATCATGGATATGGTATTAAGAGCGGCCTTTATTTACCTGATCCTGATCGTGGTCTTTCGCATATCGGGCAGACGCACGTTGCTTGAAATGAACAGTTTCGATTTTATTTTGCTGCTGATTATCAGCGAAGCCTGCCAACAGGCGATCCTGGGCGAGGATTTTTCGGTGATCGGCGCCACGATTTCCATCGTTACCCTGATAAGCCTTGATTTGGTGCTTTCCTGGCTGAAGGATAAATACCATATTGTCTGGCTGGCCGCCGACGGGCCGCCGCTGCTGCTGGTGGATGACGGCAAGGTGCTGGAGCTGCGCCTCAAGCGGACCAAGATTTCCCATGACGATCTGCTGACCAGCGCGCGCAAATCGGACGGCATCCTGGACCTGGACCAGATTCGTTATGCCATTTTGGAGCAAAACGGCAAAATCACCATTATTCCGAAAAAAGAGTCATAAATCCGTGGCCGCCGGCTAATATCCCTCTCCCGCCGCGTTTATCTCACCCCGCCGTGACTCACGGCGGCATAGCCACGTATAAATATTATTTTTATAATTTTATTATATTTAAATAAAATTAACTTTTTATCAATCAGTCATGCTAAATCATTTTCATCATAGCGTATTGACAGCCGGCGAATATATATTGTTATATAACTTCTGGCAACCGTATTCTCGTCCTCATATCGCTGCCTGTTTAATATTTTAAATTATTTCTGATGTTATTTTGTCATTTAATAACATCCGTGATCGCCGGGGGAAACGTTTTATGGATAAAAACGCAATATCGCATGCAATATTAAGAGAGTATAAAAGCAAGCCTATTAAATGGTTTATTATTTATTCAGCGAAGTTCTCATTATGGGCCTGCTGGTTAGGCTTATGCGTTTACGGCATTGTGTCCGTGGACCGCTGGCCCATCCGGCTGCTCCTGCAATTGCTGCTGGGGATGGGATTTGCCCATGGCGTGGAATTGCAGCATCAGGCGCTGCACCATACCGGTTTCCGCTCCAGAAAAGCCAATCATGGCGCCGGATTTCTGCTGGGATTGCCGATGCTGGTCTCATATTCAGCCTATCGCGACAGTCATCTGTTTCATCACCGGGCGCTCGGCCGGGCGGATGACGAGGAATTTTTTAAACACGATCTACGCTCCCCGCCGCGGCTGTGGGATAGGATTAGCATTTTTTTTATGTTAAATCATTTTTATTCACAATTAATGAAGTTTATCCACGCCGTAAAAAGACGTCCCTTTCCGGTAAAAATCGCGACCAGTAACCCCCACATCCTGCGCAACGAATATCTTCTGATGGGCGGGATTTTTTTTACCGCCGCCGGCGCATCGCTGGCGGCCGGCAGTGATATTTTTATCCAGTGCTGGCTGCTTCCCCTGCTGTTTTTCGCCGCCCCCATCCATAGCTTAATAGAATTACCCGAACATTACGGCTGCGATAAGTCCAGCGTGCGGGTTTGCGACAATACCCGCACCATCCAGGCCCATCCGCTGATCAGCTGGTATACCAACGGCAATAATTATCACGTTGAACACCACCGCTTCCCCTCATTACCCATGGAACAACTGGCGCGGGTGCACCGGCAAATTAAGGGGGACCTGCGTTATTACAGCGATTCCTACCCGGCGTTTTACCGGCATATCATCAGGCAGGCCTGGCCACGCCCGCGTCGCCGATAAGCCGTATACGCGCGGCGATGTCGCCGGCGCCCATAAAGCCCAGTCGTAAATAAATAGGAATTTATATTGCTGCATATTTTGAACCAAATTCCTATAGTTTGGCGTGGGTTCATCTCATCCGCTAATAAAGACGACTTTCCATCGTTAAAAAAACACGTTAATCTAAAAGAAAATTAAGATGGCCGGCCATGACTTATCCCCACGCTGAAAAACGCGGTCACCGCCGTAGTGGCCGGGCCATCTTGAACCGTTATGGCGCGGTGATATAACCCATGCGGGGATTTTTTTCGCGGCCATCCGTTAATTAACCCAATTCATTAATTACAATAACTAATAAATCGTTAGCTTACATATAAAGAAAAAACAGTGAATAGACCTTTTAAGGCCATATCTTCCGCGGACGACTGGCAAAAACAATTATCCGAGGTTATTTCGGATCCTGATGAATTATTATCATTACTGGGGCTAAGCGATAATCCCCGTCTGCGGCAAGGCCGGCCGGCGCGCCGTCTTTTCCCGCTGCGGGTGCCACGCGGTTTTGTCAACCGCATGGAAAAGGGTAATGAACACGACCCCTTGCTGCGGCAGGTTATCACCGCGGCGGACGAATTTATCGTCACGCCGGGCTATGTCGCCGACCCGCTCGGCGAGCATGACTGCGTGATGCCGGGGCTGTTGCATAAATACCGCAACCGGGCGCTGTTGCTGGTGAAAGGCGGCTGCGCCATCAACTGCCGGTATTGCTTTCGCCGCCATTTCCCCTACCCGGAAAACAGCGGTAACAAGGCTAACTGGCGTAACGCCTTAGCCTATATCCGGGCGCATCCGCAGATCGATGAAATTATCTTTTCCGGCGGCGATCCGCTGATGGCCAGGGATCATGAACTGGCCTGGCTGGCCGACGAACTCCAGGCCATTCCCCATATCCGGCGCCTGCGCATCCACAGCAGGCTGGCGGTGGTGATACCGGCGCGCATTACGGAGCAATTATGCCGGATGCTGGCCGCTTCGCGGCTGCAGGCGATTATGGTGACGCATATCAACCATGCCAATGAGATCGACGCCGACGTTGACGGCGCCATGGGCAGGCTGCGCAACGCCGGGGTGACGCTGCTTAACCAGAGCGTCCTGCTGCGCGGCGTCAATGACAGCGCCGATATCCTGGCGGCGTTAAGCAACCGGCTGTTTAACGCCGGTATCCTGCCCTACTATCTTTTTGCGCTGGATAAGGTCGCGGGCGCGGCGCATTTTATGGTGGGCGACGACGAAGCCAGGCGCATTGTCAGTACGCTATCCACCAAGGTTTCCGGCTATCTGGTGCCCCGGCTGACGCGCGAAATCAGCGGAATGCCCAGCAAGATACCGCTGTCTCTCACGCCGCCGTCCTGAACAGACGCGCGCATGAAGATGTTATCAATCCGCCCTGCGGCGGCGCGTATTAGCTATTATGATCGAACGTGGCCCGCGCGCGCTCCACTTCGGGCAGGTACTCCACCGTCCATTGGTGCAGCGCCTGGAAAGGCTGTTTCAGCGTATGGCCCAGGGGCGTGATTTGATACTCCACCGCGATGGGCGAGGCGGTAATAACGCGCCGCGCCACGATGCCGTAGCGCTCCAGACGCCGCAAACTCTGGGTCAGCGCCTTTTGCGTAATACCATCAAGACGGCGTTTGATAACGTTGAAACGCAACGGCCCGGCGCACAGGGCGGCCAGGATCAGCACCGACCACTTATCCGCAATCTGGTCGAGGAGCATGCGGCTTGGGCAATGCGCCGCGGAAAAAACCGGACAGTGCTCTCCCGGCACGGCGCTGTCGCCGGCATAGCGGATGGCGGTGTCTTCAACTTCCGACATGGTGGTTTCCTTTTGGCTACCTGGTAGCGTCAAAGTGCCTGATTGACTCGCAGTATACATAATATACCATCAAAAGCTTCACGTTAACCGGAGATGATCTGTATGCGCGCACCGCAAGTCGATATCCTGTTCCAGCCTTTGCGAATAAAATCGCTGGTATTGAAAAACCGTATCGTCATGGCCCCCATGACCCGCTCGTTTTCACCTGACGGAGTGCCGGGGGATAACGTAGCCGCCTACTACCGCCGCCGCGCCGAAGCCGATGTGGGGCTGATCCTGTCGGAAGGTACGGCAATCGACCGGCCGGCGGCCAGGAACGATCCGAACGTGCCGTTTTTCCATGGCCAGGACGCGCTGGCCGGCTGGCAACGGGTAATCGATGAAGTCCACGCCGCCGGCGGTAAAATGGGACCGCAGCTGTGGCATGTGGGCGCGGTGGCCAGTTTCCAGACCGAATGGGTGCCCGATGTGCCGGTGGAGAGTCCTTCAGGCCTGGCGGCGCCGGATATGCCCCGCGGCGAGATCATGAGCGACGAGGCCATTGCCGATACCCTTGCCGCCTATGCCCGGGCGGCTGCCGATGCCAAGCGGCTGGGTTTCGATACTTTTGAGATCCACGGCGCCCATGGCTATCTCATCGATCAGTTCTTCTGGTCCGGCACCAACCGGCGTACGGATCGTTTCGGCGGTGCCACCATTAAAGAGCGCGCCCGTTTTGCCGCCGAGGTATTAAAGGAAATGCGCGCGGCGGTCGGGCCTGAATATCCGATTATCCTGCGCGTCAGCCAGTGGAAACAGCAGGATTATGCCGCCAGGCTGGCGACCACCCCGGACGCGATGGCCGATTGGCTGGTACCGCTGGTGGAAGCGGGCGCCGACGTGCTGCACTGCTCGCAACGGCGTTTCTGGCAACCTGAATTCCCGGAGCAGGATGGGGAAAACGGGCTTAACTTCGCCGGCTGGGCGAAAAAATTGACCGGCGCCGCCACCATCAGCGTGGGTTCCGTGGGTTTGTCCGGGGATTTTATCGGCAGCTTTAGTGGGGAAAACGCCAGCCCGGTCGGATTGGATAATCTCATCGGGCGGCTGGAGCGCAATGAGTTTGACCTGATAGCGGTCGGGCGTGCGTTGATAAGCGACCCGCACTGGGCGGCCAAGGTGCGCGCCGGCGATACGGGGAATATGGCGGATTTCACCCCCGCGGCGTTGGGCGAATTATTTTAGCGGGCGGCCCCGCGGTTGCGCGGGGACCGACCAGTTGTTTCCGGTCCCCTCGCGGCAAAGATGCCTGCGCTATGCCTTTATTGTTGTCGTTTATAACACCCGCGCCGCATTAATACCCCGGCATATCGGGTAGAACATTTCTGTATTTTATCCAGGGAATTTAATCTGATAAATGCCGCCCATTTTTACCGCCGCACAAGCCCTATAATATGCGGCTGTTCCCGCCAACCTTTTGATATTAATCGCAACAATAAACTTTTATATAAAATATCGCCATGGCCGCCGCTCATGGTTTGTCTAATTCGCAACGGTATACTAGGCTTATTATTATCAGCCGACTAAGTTAACATCGCTGATTATACCTATAATCCTAACAACGTGATGGTGAGCCCGATGAATATCAAGACTCTTGAAGACCTCTTTATCCATGCCCTTTCAGATGTATACAGCGCTGAAAAGCAAATCACCCGCGCTTTGCCGAAAATGGCCCGGGCCGCTACCGATCCTCAGCTGATTGATGGCTTTAAGCTTCATCTGGAACAAACGCATGGGCAAATCGAGCGTATTGATAAACTGGTGGAAGTCACACCGAATATCAAGATTAAGCGTATGAAATGCATGGCAATGGAAGGATTAGTGGAAGAAGGCCAGGAAATTATCGACGAGGTTGAAAAAGGCCCGGTACGTGATGCAGGTCTTATTGCCGCGGCGCAAAAAGTTGAACATTATGAAATCGCCACCTACGGCACGTTAGCCACCCTGGCGGGGCTGCTGGGGTATACCGAGGCTAAAACCCTGCTGGCCGAAACGCTGCAGGAAGAAAAAGATACCGACATCAAATTATCCAAGCTGGCCAGTGTTAAAGTAAATACGGATGCCGGTAAAAAATAACCCATATCAGCATGTTAACAAGGTAAGTATTTTTATAATACATTTCACCCTGTATGGTCATAGCATTAATAGGCTCGTTTAAGGTTGAGTAAATATCATCAGCGCAAAAACCCGGTATTTATTGCCGGGTTTTTTGCATTTTAACCAACATAAAGAGCGTATTTTACGGCGCGACGCCTGGAATATTCCGGCCCGGTTGTCCCGATGAGTGGCGAAAACAATTCTTCGGGACCCGATGCGCCGCGCCGTAAGCGCAGTATGGGTTACGCCGGCAATAATTGCCCGTGCCTAAGGCCGTTATCGTGCCGGATAAGCCATTATTTTTTAGCTTCCGTATGCGGCGCCTGCGAACGCGCCAGGAATTGCCGGGTGGTTTCCGGCAGATGTTCCAGCAGCCAGGCGGCCATCGCTTTCTCCTGTTCCAGGATCTGCGTGAAAATACGTTGCCCTTCGGTATCGCCCACCGCCTGCGCCGCGGCGATAAGCGCGGTATAGGAGGCAATTTCAAAATTTTCGAAGGTATAGCCGCTAATGCCGCCTTTGATCACTTCATCGCTGGCAAACATGCCGCCCATCGCCTGGCCCATGGCCGCCACTTTGCCCGCCATATCCTTAAATGTCGAACTGGATGAATCATAACGTTTAATAACGCTTTCCACCAGACGCTGCTGCTCGATGGTTTCATCAATATGCTGTTTAATGCGGGCCTCCAGCGCCGGGTAGTGCTCAAGACGCCCCGCCATGCGTTTCAGCATGCTTTCGGCCTGTTCTTCCATGGCATGGGCATCACGCAGCCAGTCCAGATAATTGTCATGTAAATCGGCCATTTTTCACCTCTCAATCAATAACGGCATTGCGGAAATAAGAAAATTATCGGTTATCGAATAGCCTTTTCAGTTTAGCTTCCCTTATGAAACGCGCCAGTGACATGGCTATAAATTGAGCGAAGCGCGCAAACCCCGCGCACGTCTTGCCTTCGCTCCGCGGCATGCGCGCGCAAGGTCGCTAAGAAAGGACTCTGCACGGTTTTGGCGATCCCTGCCGCCCTGAAATAATCCTGAACGTGCGTGATCAGCCTGAAAAGGCGCCAGGCGCCCCGCCATGCCGCACGCGCGCCCGTATTTGGTGCAAGGCGCCGCCGCCGGCGCGGGAAAAGCCGGGCAAACGCCGCCGGGCCGCGACGCCGCAACTGGCACGGGGATTGCTTTGAACCATTCTGTCCCGCCGGCCATTGTTAATCCTCATAAATTCAGGAGTGAATTGCATGCAACGACGTAAATTACTGAAAGCCTTCGCCCTCTCCGCCACGGTTATCGGCATGGGGATCAGCTGGGGGGCGCTGGCTGCCGACACGATTAAAGTCGGCGTGATGCATTCCTTATCCGGCACCATGGCTATCTCGGAAACGCCGTTAAAAGACGTGGCGCTGATGACCATTGACGAAATCAATGCCCAGGGTGGGGTGCTGGGTAAAAAGCTGGAGCCGGTCGTGGTTGATCCGGCGTCGAACTGGCCCTTGTTCGCGGAAAAGGCCCGGCAGTTGCTGACCCAGGACAAGGTGGCGGTGGTGTTCGGCTGCTGGACCTCGGTCTCGCGCAAATCGGTGTTGCCGGTATTTGAGGAGCTGAACGGCCTGCTGTTTTACCCGGTGCAATATGAAGGCGAGGAAATGTCGCCCAACGTGTTTTATACCGGCGCGGCCCCCAACCAACAGGCTATCCCGGCGGTGGAATACCTGATGAGCGATGACGGCGGCGGCGCCAAGCGCTTCTTCCTGCTCGGCACCGATTATGTTTATCCGCGTACGACCAATAAAATTCTGCGGGCCTTCCTGCATTCCAAGGGCGTGGCGGATAAAGATATCGAGGAAGTCTATACCCCGTTCGGATATAGCGATTACCAGACCATCGTGGCCAATATCAAGAAATTCTCCGCCGGCGGTAAAACCGCGGTGATTTCCACCATCAACGGCGATTCCAACGTTCCTTTTTATAAAGAGCTGGCCAACCAGGGCATCAAGGCGACCGATGTGCCGGTAATAGCCTTTTCGGTGGGCGAGGAGGAACTGCGCGGCATCGACACCAAACCGCTGGTCGGCAATCTGGCGGCCTGGAACTATTTCCAGTCGGTGGATAATCCCACCAATAAGAAATTCGTCGCGCAATGGAAAGCCTACGCCAAGTCCCACCATCTGCCCAACGCCGATACCGTGGTCACCAACGACCCGATGGAAGCCACCTATGTCGGCATCCATATGTGGGCGCAGGCGGTGGAGAAGGCCAAGTCCACCGATGTGGATAAGGTGCGCGCGGCGATGGCCGGGCAAACCTTCGCCGCACCGTCCGGCTTTACCCTGACCATGGATCAGACCAATCACCATCTGCATAAACCGGTGATGATTGGCGAGATCGAGTCCGACGGCCAGTTTAACGTGGTATGGCAAACCGAAGGGCCGGTGCGCGCGCAGCCCTGGAGTCCCTTTATCGCCGGCAACGATAAAAAACCCGATCATCCGGTCAAAAGCACCCAGTAAAAGGGCTTACGGATAGGGCGGGCCAGGTGTAAACACGGGAAACGGGGCCGGGCCGCGCTTTACTCTTCGCGCCCGCCCTACCCGCTTCAAACGCCTGGGCCGGCGAAGGCGCCCTCTGTTTTTGACGCAGCACGGGATGAAAAATATGCGCTATCTATCATTATTATTGCGAAGGTTCGGCCTCGGCGTGGCCTTATGCCTATGCCTGCCGGCCTGGGCTCTGGCCGGCCCAGCCGCCGATTTTGCGGCGGCCAGCCGCGCCGATCAGGCGAAATTACTCCAGGCGTGGTCAAGCGCGCCGGATGCCGCCCGTCTGCCGCTGCTGCAGGCATTGCGCCAGGAGACCATGGTGATCGACGCCGCCGGCAAACCCTTTATCCAGCAGGGCGCCACGCTGACGCCGATGGAAGGCGACGCCGCGCCCACCGGCGGCATCAAGAAAGTCTGGCTGAATAACCGCCTGCGCAACCTTATCGCCACCGCCTTGTCCGTTCACCAGTTGGTCAGCGACGATGCCCGCATACGGCTACAGGCCGCCACTGCGCTCCAGCGCGAAGCGCAGGCCGACCAGTTGCCGCTGCTGCAGGCCCGTTTACCTCTGGAAAAAGACCCGCGGGTGCATGACGCGCTGCAGATTGCCCTGGCCAATCTGCAACTGGCCGATCCCCGGCCCGAGGTGCGGCTGCAGGCGGTCACGCTGCTCGGCGAATCGGGCGATCCCGATGTCCAGGTACGTCTGCAGGCGCTGACGCAGGAGAGCGCCGAACCCGAGGCCCAAGTACGCGCGGCGGCGCTGAAAAGCCTCAAGCAGGTTCAGCGCCGGCTGATGATAGGCGACCTGCTCGGACAGGCGTTTACCGGCTTGTCCCTGGGCTCGATACTGCTGCTGGCGGCGCTGGGCCTGGCCATTACCTACGGCCTGCTGGGGGTGATTAACATGGCGCACGGCGAGATGCTGATGCTGGGCGCCTACGCCACTTATCTGGTGCAGCAGCTTATGGAGCACTACGCGCCGGGACTGCTGCCGCTCTACCCGCTGGCGGCCCTGCCGGCGGCCTTCGCCGTTACCGGCGTTATCGGCATGCTGCTTGAACGCACCGTAATCCGTCATTTATACGGTCGCCCGCTGGAAACGCTGCTGGCGACCTGGGGCATCAGCCTGGTGCTGATCCAGGGGGTGCGCATGCTGTTCGGCGCGCAAAACGTCAGCGTCGCCAACCCCGGCTGGCTCTCCGGCGGCATCCAGCTGCTGCCTAACCTGGTGCTGCCCTACAACCGCCTGGCGGTCATCTTGTTCGTGCTGTGCGTGCTGGCGCTGTGCTGGCTGCTGCTGAATACAACCCGGCTGGGCATGCATATCCGCGCGGTAACCCAGAACCGGGCCATGGCCGCCTGCTGCGGCGTGCCGACCGGCCGGGTGGATATGCTGGCCTTCGGCCTGGGTTCCGGCATTGCCGGCCTGGGCGGCGTGGCGTTGTCCCAGCTTGGCAACGTCGGCCCCGAGCTGGGCCAGGGATATATTATCGATTCGTTCCTGGTGGTGGTGCTGGGCGGGGTCGGCCAGTTGGCGGGCACCGTGGCGGCGGCGTTCGGGCTGGGCATCGTCAACAAAATCCTCGAACCCGAAATCGGCGCCGTGCTGGGCAAGATCCTGATCCTGGCGCTTATCGTGCTGTTTATCCAAAAACGTCCCCAGGGACTGTTCGCCGTCAAAGGCAGGGTCATTGACTGATGAGCCAACCCTTAACCCTCACCGGCCTGCAAAAGGCGCCCCGCACCGCCATGATCCTGGGCGCGCTGGTTTTTATCGCGCTGGTTATCCTGCCGCTGCTGGCCCTGCTGCCCGCGGCGCATCCGCTGAATATCTCCACCTATAC
This sequence comes from Sodalis sp. RH24, assembly GCF_047324145.1. NCBI lineage: Bacteria > Pseudomonadati > Pseudomonadota > Gammaproteobacteria > Enterobacterales > Bruguierivoracaceae > Sodalis > Sodalis sp. RH24. The sequence continues at coordinate 4,764,954 of NZ_CP178729.1, read as the reverse complement.
CCTGACCCTGGTGGGCAAAATCCTGTGCTACGCCGTGGTGGCCATCGCGCTGGATCTGGTCTGGGGTTATGCCGGGCTGCTGTCCCTCGGGCATGGGCTGTTTTTTGCCCTCGGCGGTTACGCCATGGGCATGTACCTGATGCGCCAGGCCGCGGGAGACGGCCTGCCGGCGTTTATGTCCTTTTTATCGTGGAGCGAGCTGCCCTGGTTCTGGGCCGGCACCCAGCACTTTGCCTGGGCGTTGTGCCTGATTATGCTGGCCCCCGGCCTGCTGGCGTTGGTGTTCGGCTACTTTTCCTTTCGCTCCAAAATCAAAGGGGTCTATTTTTCCATTATGACCCAGGCGCTGACCTATGCCGCGATGCTGCTGTTTTTTCGCAACGAAACCGGCTTCGGCGGCAATAACGGTTTTACCGGTTTTACCACCTTATTGGGATTCCAGGTAACCGCCACCACCACCCGGGTGGGCCTGTTCCTGGTCACCGTGCTGCTACTGGCGGCGAGCCTGCTGCTGGGATTCGCCCTGGCGCGCAGTAAATTCGGCCGGGTGCTGACGGCGGTGCGCGATGCGGAAAACCGGCTGATATTCTGCGGCTACGACCCGAAGGGGTTCAAGCTGTTCGTCTGGACGCTGTCGGCGGTGCTGTGCGGCCTGGCGGGCGCCCTGTACGTGCCGCAGGTGGGTATCATCAACCCGGGTGAAATGTCGCCAACCAACTCCATCGAGGCGGCCATATGGGTGGCGCTGGGCGGCCGCGGCACGCTGGTGGGGCCGCTGCTCGGCGCCGGCATCGTCAACGGCGCCAAGAGCTGGTTTACCATGGCCATGCCGGAGTACTGGCAATTGTTCCTGGGGCTGATGTTTATCCTGGTGACGCTGCTGTTGCCGCAGGGCGTTATCGGCCTGCTGCGCAAAAGGCGGCCCGAATGAACGCGCCGGACGACCTGCTGACGCAGGCCTATCCCGCCGATATCCATCGCCTGCGGCGCGATCCGGTGTTGACGCTGGACAATATCAACGTCAGCTTCGACGGTTTCCGCGCCCTTACCGACCTGTCGCTGCAGATAGGCGTGGGCGAATTGCGCTGCATTATCGGCCCCAACGGCGCGGGAAAAACCACCCTGATGGATGTGATTACCGGTAAAACCCGTCCGCAGAGCGGCAGCGCCATTTACGATCAGCATATCGACCTGGCGCGGCTTAGCCCGGTGCAAATCGCCCAGGCCGGCATCGGCCGTAAATTCCAGAAGCCGACGGTATTCGAGGCGCTGACGGTATTTGAAAACCTGGAGCTGGCGCTGAAAACCGATAAATCGGTTTGGGCCTGCCTGCGCCATAAGCTGAGCGATGAACAGCGCGATCGCATCGACGCCATGCTCGCCACGCTGCGTCTCGCACCGCTGCGCCGGCGCCCGGCGGGCCTGCTGTCCCACGGCCAAAAACAGTTTCTTGAAATCGGCATGCTCTTGGTGCAAGACCCGCACCTGCTGCTGCTTGACGAGCCGGCCGCCGGCATGACCGATGCTGAAACCGCCTATACCGCCGAGCTGTTCCGCTCGCTTGCCGGTAAACATTCGCTCATGGTGGTGGAGCATGATATGGGTTTTGTGGAAACCATCGCCGATCATGTCACCGTGCTGCACCAGGGGCAGGTGCTGGCCGAGGGGTCGCTGCGCGAAGTGCAGGCCAACGAGCAGGTGATTGAAGTCTACCTGGGGCGGTGAGCTGATGAGCGTGATGATGCGCGGGAGGATATCGCGCATCGGCGCCGGTTATCAGGCCAGGGTTACTCATACGCAGGGGAACATAATGCTACAGGTGGAAGAGTTAAATCAGTTTTACGGCGGCAGCCATATCCTGCGCGGCCTGTCGTTCGAGGCGCAAATCGGTCAGGTAACCTGCCTGCTCGGGCGCAACGGCGTCGGCAAGACGACCCTGCTCAAATGCCTGATGGGCCTGCTGCCGGCCAAAACCGGCCGCATTCGCTGGCAGGGAGAGCTTATCAACCAGCGCCGCCCCCACCAGCGTGTGCAGGCCGGTATTGCCTATGTGCCGCAGGGACGGGAAATATTTCCGCGCATGACGGTGGAGGAAAATATCCTGCTCGGCCTGTCGCGTTTTTCCGGCGCGCGCGCCAAAGCGCCGCCGGCCTCGGTCTACGAGCTGTTCCCGGTGCTGGCGCAGATGAAAAACCGGCGCGGCGGCGATTTGTCCGGCGGCCAGCAGCAGCAGTTGGCGATTGCGCGCGCGCTGGCCTGCCAGCCGCAGTTGCTGATCCTCGACGAACCTACCGAAGGCATCCAGCCGTCGGTGATCAAGGAGATCGGCGTGGTGATCAAAACCCTTGCGGCGCGCGGCGATATGGCGATCCTGCTGGTGGAGCAGTTTTATGATTTCGCCGCCGCCCTGGCGGACAGCTACCTGGTGATGTCGCGTGGGCAGATCGTGCAGCGTGGCCTGGGCGCGGATATGGAAACCGACGGGGTGCGCGGGCTGGTGACTATCTGAGGCTAAACCTGCCGATATCCTTTGCCTGGCGGTAAAAATGTTCCACACTGTGGTTTTCCCCGATACCCGGAATGCCCTATGCAGCGATTAACCATTTCCCTCGACGACCGGCTGGCGGCCGAGCTGGACGAACTGATGCGGCTGCGCGGCTACAGCAGCCGCTCGGAGGCGTTCCGCGATATGCTGCGGCGCGACCTGGGCCAGCAGGCGGCCACCGCCAACCCCGGGGCGGCCTTTATCGCGGTGCTCAGTTACGTTTACGATCACCATGAGCGGCAACTGGCCACCCGCCTGACCGAACTGCAGCACGATCATCACGAACTGACCGTATCCACCATGCATGCCCATCTCAGCCACGACGAGTGCGTGGAGACCGCCATCCTGCGCGGGCCGCTGGGGGTATTAACCGATTTTGCCCAATCGGTGATCGCCCAGACCGGGGTGCGCCACGGCAGCATTAACCTGATACCGCTGGACGCCGCCGCCACGCAAAACGCCGCAATGATCCCGGCCGATGCCGTGACAACCGCCGATCACCGTCATGCAAGCGGCCATGATCATGATAAAGATCACCGGCATCCCCATAAACACGTTTAGGACAGCCTTCCGGTTTAGGGTAGGGAACCGTGGCGGGCGCTTAGCGGCCGGCGGGAAAGTTGACGGTTAATTGTGCTCGATCAATGAACCCGGTATGATTTTTTATGGAAAAGTATGAACGGCGGAGGCATACTGATTTCCACGAAAGTTTTGCCCCCCGGCCGCCCTGTTCGCTATGCGCGCGGCCTGAACACAGGGTTATCCGATGCATATTCCCGATGGTTATCTCAGCCCGTCCACCTGCGCCGTTGCCTTCCTGATCGCCGCCCCTTTCTGGTGGGTGGCGCAAAAACGCGTGCAACGCCTGCTGCATACCCGCCTGGTGCCATTGCTGGCGGTGGTATCGGCGTTTTGTTTTGTCATCATGATGTTTAACCTGCCGCTGCCGGGCGGCACCACCGGGCACGCGGTGGGCATGGCGGTGGCGGCCATCGTGCTGGGTCCGTGGGCGGCGGTACTGGCCGTCTCGATGGCGTTGTTTATCCAGGCGGTATTTTTCGGCGACGGCGGTATTACCGCGCTCGGCGCCAATTGCCTGAATATGGCCATCGTCGGTCCGCTGGCGGCCTACGGCCTTTACCGCCTGATTGCCGCCGGGTCGGCCATTACCGCCCGGCGGCGGGTGGTGGCGGCCACGGTGGCCGGCTACTGCGCCATTAATATCGCCGCGCTGCTGGCGGCGGTGGAGTTCGGCATCCAGCCCCTGCTGTTTACCGACGCCGCCGGAGCGCCGCTGTATGCGCCCTATCCGCTGTCGGTGGCGGTGCCGGCCATGCTGCTGGGTCACCTGACCTTTGCCGGTCTGGCGGAAGCCGTGGTGACCGGCGGTATTGTCGCTTATCTGCAAAAAGCCAACCCCGACCTGCTGCGCGCCACCGCCGGCGGCGCGTGCGTGCCCGCGCGCCTTTCCGGCTGGCGGCCGGTGCGCGCGCTGTGGCTGGGCATGGCGGTGGTGATGATCATCAGCCCGCTCGGCCTGCTGGCCGCCGGCACCGCCTGGGGGGAATGGGGCGCCGCCGACTTCCAGGATGCCGGCGCCAGGGCCGAAATCACCCGCGCCTCGGGCAATATCGCCCCGCCGCAGGGCGCGCCGGCCGGCATGCAGCGCCTGGAGGCGCTCTGGTCAGCGCCGATGCCGGACTATGCCCCGGCATTTATGCAAAACGCCCGCGTCGGGTATGTGCTGTCGGCCATTATGGGCAGCGGGCTTATCCTGCTGGCGTTTTATCTGCTGGCGCGCCTGACGCGCGCCGCGGCCTGGCGGCCGTCCTCGGGTCACCGTTAAACGGTGCGCGAACCCTCCTTCAGCCACCGGCGCGCGCCGGGAAGCCGGCATTTTATCGCGCGCCTGCTGGCGGGCCTGCTGGCGGCCATGGCGCATGCCGATGACGCCCAGACAATGGCCGACCGGCCGGGCTGGCTGCAACGACTGGACCCGCGCGTGAAGCTGATGGGCCTTGGCGCGCTGATTATCACCGCCGTCGCCGTGCATTCGCTGCTGGCCCTGGCCGGCCTGCTGCTGGCGGCGACGATCATGGCGCGGCTTTCGGCGCTATCGCTGGCCAGGCTGCTGCGCCAGGTATGGCTCGGCGTTTTGCTGTTTACCGGCGTGCTGGCGCTGCCGGCGCTGTTTATGGTACCCGGCGCGCCGCTCTTCGCCCTGCCCTTCACGTCGCTTACCGTCACCGCGCAAGGGCTGCGCGTGGCCCTGCTGCTGATCGGCCGGGCGGAAACGTCGGCCACCCTGGCGCTGCTGCTGGTATTGACCACCCCCTGGCCCCGCCTGCTCAAGGCCTTGCGATCGCTGCGGGTGCCAAAAGTGGCGGTGATGATCCTCGGCATGACCCATCGCTATATTTTTGTGCTGCTCAGCGGCGCGGTCGCCCTGTTTGAAGCGCGCGCCAGCCGGATGGTCGGCCCCCTGCCCGCCGGCGAGCGCCGCCGGCTGGCGGTCAATGCGGCCGGCAGCCTGCTGGAGCGCTCGTTGTATCTCAGCCAGGAGGTTCATCTGGCCATGCTGTCGCGCGGCTTTCGCGGTGAAATCAGGCTAATGGACGATTTGTGTCTGCAAAAACAGGACTGGCGCGCGGTGCCGGTGTTTATGCTGCTGGCGCTGGCCGGATTTAGCTGCCAGTGGCTGCGGCTACCCTGAATGACGCCCCGGGAACAGGAGCAATACGCATGAACCAGGCCCCATCGTTAACCACGCCGCCGGTCTATGATTTACAGCAGGTCAGCTATGCCTACCAGTCGCTGCCCGCGCTACGGGAGATCACGCTTCAGGTCCGGGCGGGCCAGCGTATCGCCCTGCTCGGCGCCAACGGCTCGGGCAAGTCCACCCTGCTGCGCCTGCTGGACGGGCTTTATTTCCCCAACGCGGGCAGCGTGCGCGCGTTCGGCCGGGCGCTCGATGAACCCGCCCTGCGCGGGGACGAGGAGGCTTACGCCTTCAGGCGCCGGGTGGGACTGGTGTTCCAGAATTCCGATGTGCAATTGTTTAACCCGACGGTCTATGACGAGCTGGCCTTCGGCCCGTTGCAACTGGGGTGGGATAAACCGCGCATCGCCGGGCGTATCGACGCCATGCTGGAGCAATTCGGCATCACGCATCTGCGCCACCGTTCGCCCCATCGGTTGTCCGGCGGCGAAAAAAAACGCGTCGCCCTGGCGTCGGTATTGATTATCGAACCCGAGGTGTTATTGCTCGACGAACCCTGCAGCGGCCTGGACCCGGCAAGCCAGGGCAATATGGTGCAATTCCTGCGCGAGAGCCGCGGGCGTACGCTTATCACCGCCACCCACGATCTGGCCATTGTCCCGGACATCGCCGATCGGTGTTTTGTGCTGCGCGAAGGGCGTCTTGCGGCCCAGGGGCCGACCGCGGACATTTTAGCCGACCGGCAACTGCTGCGGGAATGTCATTTGCTCCGTCACCGGCAGGAGGATGATCACCTTCACCGGTTATAACCCGCATAATGCCGCATAAAATAACGATCAGACGTTATTTTGCGCTGTCGTGTTAAAAAATAACCTGTTATGCTGTATAAAACAACAGTAATAAGAGTTCAGTCAGTGTATAAGCGTCTGTCCGCCACCCGCAGGGAGTTCGACCCCGCCGAGGCCTATCAGTATCCCGAACATTTGCGTCAGTATATCGACGGCCTGCCCGCCGCGCCCGGCGTGTATGTCTTTCATAGCGACAGCGACGTGATGCCGCTGTATATCGGCAAAAGCGTCAATATCCGCAGCCGGGTCATGTCGCATCTGCGCACCGCCGAAGAAGCGCGCATGCTGCGGCAATCGCGGCGCATCAGCTACCACCTCACCGCCGGGGAAATCGGCGCCCTGCTGCTTGAGGCCCAGATGATCAAGGCGCTCCAGCCGCTGCACAATAAACGGCTGCGGCGCAGTCGCCAGCTGTGCTCGATTCACCTGGCGCGCGGCATGCCCGTCATCGTCTCGGCCAAGGAGATCGATTTTGCCCGCACGCCGGATTTGTACGGCCTGTTTTCCAGCCGCCGCGCCGCCCAGCAAACCCTGCTGGATATCGGCGACAGCGAATTATTATGTTACAGCCTGCTCGGCCTGGAAAAACTCAGCCACGGACGCGCCTGCTTCCGGTTCCATCTCGGGCGCTGCGCGGGCGCCTGCTGCGGTAAAGAAAGCCCGGGGGAACACCAGCTGCGCCTGATGGACGCGCTGCAGCAGATGCGCATCGTGGCATGGCCTTACGCCGGCGCTATCGGCCTGGTGGAACACAGCGGCGATCGGCGGCAAATCCACGTGGTCAACAATTGGTTCTATCTCGGTTCGGTGGCAAGCCTTGGCGAAGCGGCGGGCCTGAGCACCGTGGCGCAGGGGTTCGACCGCGACGGCTATAAAATTCTCAGCGGGCCGATATTAAGCGGCCGCCATGAGATTATCGAACTGGGCTAAGGGATAAACCAGGCCGTGTTCCAACGCCGGTGCAGCGCCTGGCAAGCCCAACCGGCGAACCCGCCGATGGCGGATGCGCCGCACAGATCCCTAAACATGCCGGGCGCCGGTTCCAGCCCGGAGGCATAGAACGTGACCATGCCGAGGAACCAGGCCAGCGTGTTATCGACGATACGGGTCGCGCGCAGGCTTACGATAAGTATGGCCACCCAAAATACCACCAGCGGCAACGCCAGCGGATCCAGCGCCGGCGACAACGCCGGCAGTATTATCTGGGTAACGGCCCCCAGCCCAATTCCCAGCCACAGGCAGATCATGGCGCACAGCCCGGCGCGCCAGGACGTCGGGCGCGTGAACCAGGTGATAAGGCCCGCGAACATCACCCAGACCTCCAGCGCAAGCGTCGCGCTGCCCCAGGCGGCCAGGGACGCGCTCGCGGCGGCGATGACGGTGTAAAGAATAAACTGCCCGGGGGTTTGACGCTGGACAGGTTGCGTGCGGCGGGTGTTCACGGCCGGTCTCCTTACGCGCGATGACTCTTGCTTTCAAGATAGGCGCTGGGGGAGAGGCGGTCGATGTCGTAAAATCTATAGTATCTTTGCCTGCGTCGCCGGGCCGGTATGGCGGCAGGCGAAAGCGGCTATCTCAGGCGGGCGCTTGTCTGCCTGCAACGGCAGACGGCCCTGAAAAGGGCCGTCTGGGATAAAGAGGGCGGGCGGCGCATCGGCAACACCGGATGAGGCCCCCGGGGCATGCGCCACGCTTAATACAGGCTATATTTAGCCGCCTGTGCGTGGATATTGCCTTGTTCTTTCAAAAATTTGTTAAGTTTACGTATAATTTTCATTGCTGATTCCTCACATTGATCCGACATTAATGTGATGTTCATCACACTTTTCGCAGTTTAGCAAAATGAGCCGCCGTGTCAATTTTTTGTGAAGCCTATCACGCTTTTCTTAACGTCTCCGCAACCATCAGCGCCGGCGGCGCGATACGCTCCACCGGCGCCGAGAGAATGATCGACGTTTTGGTGGCGCCGAATTGGCTTACCCGCTCGATAAAGGCTTCCATCGCCGCCATATCCCCGACCGCGCCGCGGACAATCACACAGGCTTCGCCGGTTACCCGGTAGCATTGCAGGATTTCGGGGATCTGCGTCAGCATTTTCAGCGTATTTTGCCAGTGGTTATGGTTAAGGCGCAGCTCGACGATAAAGGTGATCGGCAAGCCGAGTTTTTCCAGGTTGACGTGGGCGTGGTAGCCGGTAATGACTTTTTTGGTCTCGAGCTTCGCCACCCGCTCCGCCACCGCCGGCGGCGAGAGATTAACCCGGCGCGCCAGCTCGGCATAGGTTAGCCTGCCGTTTTCCACCAGCGCCTGCAGTATCAGTTCATCATATTTATCCATAGCTTTCCCCGTTGCGCCCGCTGTTGAATCGAAGGTGTTATACGGCTATTTTCGTTGTTTAACTGGAGGATTACGACAAAAAGAATATATTAACAGCCATAAAAAAAGGTTTACTAATCATCCGAACGTTTAGGCTTAAAAGGCAGCTACATGCAATTACGCGATTCAAACGGACTGAAGCTGGTCCTGGCGCTGTTTACACTCTACATCATATGGGGTTCGACCTATTTTGTTATCCGCGTCGGGGTGGACAGCTGGCCGCCGCTGTTGATGGCCGGCGTACGGTTTTTAACGGCCGGCATTATCCTGTTCGCCGTGCTGCGCCTGAAAGGCGAGTCCCTGCCCTCGCCGCGCCAGGCGCTGAACGCGGGCATGATCGGCATCCTGCTGCTGGCGATTGGCAATGGCCTGGTAACGGTGGCCGAACATAGGCAGGTGCCGTCCGGCATTACCGCGGTGATTGTCGCCACGGTACCGCTGTTCGCCGCCTGTTTCGGCAGTATCTGGGGACTGCGCGCCACGCGCCTGGAGTGGTTCGGCATTGTTCTCGGCCTGGCCGGCATTATTTTACTCAATACCGGCGGTAACCTGACCGGCAACCCGCTCGGCGCCCTGCTGGTGATCGTGGCCTCCGTCAGTTGGGCGTTCGGCTCCATCTGGAGCTCAAGGCTTGATCTGCCCAAGGGCATGATGGTCGGGGCGGTGGAAATGATCGTGGCGGGTGCGGTGCTGCTTGTCGCCAGCCTGCTTACCGGCGAGCGCCTGACGCGGATGCCGGATACCGCGGGGCTGCTGGCCATCGGCTATCTGATCGTGTTTGGCTCGATTATCGCCATCAACGCCTATATGTTCCTGCTCTCCCACGCCCGTCCGGCACTGGCCACCAGCTATGCCTATGTCAATCCGGTGGTGGCGGTGCTGCTCGGCATGGGGTTTGCCGGCGAGCGCCTTAATCCCATCGAGTGGCTGGCATTGGGCATCATTATCCTGGCGGTGGTGATCGTCATGGTCGGCAAAACCTTCAGCGGTTCCGGCAAAGCCGGCGCGGCCGGCGCCGTTAAATCGCCCGCCGGGGCGGCCCGCTCCTCCGATGGATAAAGACGGGCGGTTTTATCCCATGACGATGTCTTACGCCAAAGCCGGCGAAAATAGGGAAAGCATGCCCAAGCGCCATAAAAAAACTCCCGCCGGCTAAAACCCTCTCCAGGTCTTAGCCGCGGGAGCGTGTTACGCCGACGGCATCAGGCGGTTTGGAAGAAACTCACCGCCCGGCGCAGCTCCTGGCCTTGTTCGGTCAGCGAACGGGCGGCGGCGGCGGCCTGCTCCACCAGCGCCGCATTTTGCTGCGTAACCTGGTCCATCTGGGCCACCGCCTGTCCCACTTCCTGGATGCCCATATGCTGTTCGTTACTGGCGGTGGCGATTTCGTGGATGATGGCGGCCACCTTGTCCACCGAGTCGACGATTTCGGTCATCGCCTTGCTGGCGTTATCCGCCCGTTCAGATCCGGCGCTGATTTTGTCCACCGTGCCCTCGATCAACGATTTGATTTCCTTGGCCGCGTCGGCGCTCTTCTGCGCCAGCGTGCGTACTTCGCTTGCCACCACGGCGAAGCCCTTGCCCTGGGTGCCGGCCCGCGCCGCCTCGACGGCGGCGTTAAGCGCCAGCAGGTTGGTCTGGAAAGCAATGCCCTCGATAACGGCAATGATATTGACGATTTTTTTCGAGCTTTGGGAAATATCGCGCATATGCGTCAGCATTTCCGCCACGATTTTACCGCCCTGGGTGGCGGTACGCGAGGTAGCGACCGCCAGTTCGCTGGCTTCCTTGGCGTTATCGGCGTTGTGGTGTACGGTCTGCGTGAGTTGCTGCATATTGGCCGAGGTCTGGATTAACGACGCCGCCTGCTCTTCGGTGCGCTGCGACAGGTCGGTATTGCCCTGGGCGATTTGACCGGAGGCCACCGAAATGGATTCGCTGCCGCTGATGATGCCGCTGATGGTATCGCGCAACTGTTGGCTCATGGCGTTGAGCGCGGCCAGCAGGCTGCTGCTGTCCTTGGCGCTCAGCTTAATGCCGGTGGTCAGGTTGCCGGCGGCGATTTTACGCATAATCGACGTGGCATAGGCCGGCTCGCCGCCCAGCTGGCGCCACAGATTACGGGAAATCACCGTGGCCAGCAGTCCGGAGATCAGCAGGGCGAACAGCGACAGGCCCATCAGGCTGTATTTGGCGATATCATAGCCCCGGGCCGCCTGTCTCGCCGCCTCCTGGCTACCGCCCACTTCCCGGTCGACCATGGTGGCCAGGTCGGCCATCAGCTGGGTGCGGTATTTGCGCGAGGTATCGCCGCTGATGCGGATGGCCCCGGTGACATCATTTTCCGACATGGCCGCGATCATCTTATCGTTCGCCAGGCTGAACTGATTGAAGTTGGCCATGATCTGACTGAATAACGGCGTGGAGCTTAAGGGCGTATTCAGCGCCAGGTAGGCATTCTGGGCGCGGAGGAAGTTCGCCACCGCCTGCATCAGTTCCAGCCGGTGTGACTCCCGATCCTGGTCCGTCGGAGAAGAAATATATTGTACCTGCTGCAAACGCAGTTCGGCTAGCGTACCGCGCATCTCCAGGGTATAGCGCACCCCGGGCAGCCAGTTATTGCGATAGGCGTCGATGTGGTCATTATTGGCGCTGAGCTGGTAGAGGGACACGCCGCCCAGGCAAAGCATCAACGCGATAATAATAGCGAAGCCGCTGAATAGCTGCACCATAAAGGGTAAATGGAGTAATTTTTTCATGACCTTAGCCATCTAAAAAGAGAAGTAAGGGTTTATCGGCACGCAGAGGACGATAATGAGACTGCGCAGCGGGTTTAGTTGCGTTTCGTGATCAACCTGTCATTTTTGAACGCAAAGCTATCGTACCAATTCGCCCCGGCCTTTCACCCCAGGGGATATTCGCCGGACAGGACAATGCCGGGTAAGGGTATGCGCCCGCGGCGGCTTCGATTACAATCAGTGAACATCGTTAAACACGCACCAGCGGCCCGCCCTTATGGATGATAAGTTAATCGAGTTACTGAAGACCTATTGCAACGAGCGCAACCAGAGCGGCGGAGCCTTGTACCAGCGGCTGGAAAAAGGTTTCAGGGAACTGGTGGCCGGCGGCCTGATCAAAGGCGGCTATACCATCCCCAGCGAACGCGAGCTGTCGGAATACCTGGCGGTATCCAGGGTGACGGTGCGGCGGGCATTAAGCCAGCTGGCCCAAGACGGGGTGATTATCCAGCGGCGCGGCGCCCGCAGCCAGGTTGCCGGCCGGCTGGAAAAACCCTTATCGTCGTTAACCAGCTTCAGCGAGGACATGCTGTCGCGCGGCCATCAGCCGGGAGCCATCTGGCTGGAGCGCGAGCTGATCCAGTCCTCGCCGTCGGAAACCATTGCGCTGAATCTCTCTCCCGGCGCGCTGGTCTACCGCCTTAAACGGCTGCGCACCGTGGACGGACGGCCGATGGCGGTGGAAATCGCCGTCATCCCCCAGGGTTTCCTGCCGTCGCTCGACGGGCTTGGCGACTCGCTGTACGCGGTGTTGCAACGCAGCGGCCATATGCCGAAACGGGCGTTGCAACGAATGCGCGCGGAACCGTTATCGGCCGAAAATGCGCTGCTGTTGGAGCTGCCGCCGCAAAGCGCGGCGCTGCATGTGGAACGCCACTGTTATCTTGAGGACGGACGCCCGATTGAATATACCCATACCTGGTATCGGGGCGACAGTTATGATTTTGTGGTGGAACTGCAGCGCGACGGCCTGTACTGACGGGCGGCAGACGCCGGGAACAGCCGGCGGGCATTAACCGGCGCCGCGCCGCGCCCAGCCGGCGGCGCCCATAAGCCCAGCGCGGCGCCTGATACCGCGACCCGGCCCAGCGGCGGCAACGCGTCCTGCGCCTGGCGGATCCTGTCCAGCATGCCCGCCGCCAGCCCGACGCTGCCGCCAATCACCACCTCATCAATATCCAGCAGCATATGCGTATTGGCGATGGCCTCGGCCACCGCCGCCGCCGCGTTGTCGATGATATCGTTTGCCCGCGCGCTCGTGGCAGCCAGCGCAAACAGCGCGCGACTGTCGATGGCCCGCCCGAACAGCGCCCCGGCCTGGCGCGCCAGCGCGGTGCCCGAGGCAACGGATTCCAGGCAACCGTAACGGCCGCATCCGCACGGCCCCCCGCGGCCGGGCATCACATCGGCCGGCGGGCGGCTCACCGTGGCATGGCCGAGATGTCCGGCCAATCCGTGCCCGCCGGTGCGCAGTTCGCCGTCAAGCACCAGGCCGCCGCCGACGCCGGTGGACAACGTCATAAACAGCAGGTTGCGCACCCGTCCCTGCCGGACGCTATACTCGCCCCAGGCGGCGGCCTGGGCATCGTTCATCAACACTACCGGACAGGAATACAGTTGGCGCAGCGCCGTTTCCAGCGGGAATCCGCGCCAAAAGGGGATGGTGTCCAGATTGACCGAATAAACCCGCCCGGCGCGCACGAAACCGGTGGCGGCTACCGCGATCATGCCGGGCGTGACGCCAAACGCGGTCACCTCGCGCAGGGCGGTGATAAACCCGGCCTCGTCAAAACGCATCGGCGTTTGCCGCCGTTCCACGCAGCGCCCCTGCTCCACCCTGGCGGCGGAGATTTTGGTGCCGCCGATATCCAGCGCGATAGTCGCCATAATCAGCTCCGGGTTGCGGCCTGTGCCAGCGCCTCGATAAACCATTGGGTAATATGCTCAACGCGCGTAACGGCCGAGCCGACGGTTACGGCGAACGCGCCCTGCGCCAGGGCGGCGGCGGCATGATCCTGCGTGCGGATGCGCCCTTCCGCCATCACGTTATAACCCCGCGCCGCCAGGGCGGCAATCAGTGCCAAATCGGGGCGCGCCATCGGCTGATCGGCGGTGCCGGCCGTATAGCCGGACAGCGTGGTGCCAATCAGATCGCAGCCCAGACCTGCCGCCGCCACGCCGTCCGCCAGGCAGGCGCAATCCGCCATGATAAGGCGTTGACACGCCCGCGCCGCCCGGTAGAGTTCCGCCACCGGCACGGGCCTGACCCGGTCGGTGGCGTCAAAGGCGATAATCGACGCGCCCGCCCGCGCCAGATCCTCCACATCCGCTATAAAAGGTGTGATACGCACCGGTGAATCGATTAAATCACGTTTTACGATGCCTATCACCGGGATGGTCAACGCGGCGGCCACCCGACGCACATTCTCCACGCCCTCGATCCTTACCGCGGCCGCGCCGGCCGACTGCGCGCTTTGCGCCATGGCGACGATAATCTCCGGCCGGTCCATCGGTCCGCCGGTCACCGGCTGGCAGGATACCACCAGGCGGTGCTTAAGTTCATTCAGGGTCATCTGCGTCGTTTTCCTTAAAAAATAACCTCGGCACCGCCAGCTAACCACAACAATACCAAATATGTAAACTGGTATTTTATTTTATCGAGCAACGCACAAAAAAGGTGCTTAAAGCTATTCAAATGCACAATAATTGTGCTAATAGTTATGCGTAGCGTGAGATTAACAGCCTGATACTCAGGAATAAAAACGCAACAGTTTCGTTAAGTTAATAATATAGAACCCTTTTAAGCATCTGGCTCTAATCTGGACTTAAACTGGCATGCTTATTGTATTGCTTATCCTATAAAAACCAATAGCGACAGCGGCGGACCGCGGCCCCGAAGCCACCCGGCCGGGCCGCCGCCCAACAAAAAACCAAGAGGCCAGTCGATGAAAGACGGAACACTGAAAGTCGCCGTGGTGGGCGCGGGATTTATGGGCACCATGCATGCCAGGGTGTTCAGCCAGCTCTACGGCGTGGAAGTGATCGCCATCGCCGATCCGGATCCGGCGCGCTGCGAGGCGGTAAAGGCGTTTATTCCCGGCATCCAATGTTTTAGCGATTATCAGGACATGCTGACGCTTGAGGGATTGGATATCGTCAGCATCTGCACCAAGGATGATTTCCATCTGGCGCCGGCCCTGGCCGCCGCCCGGGCCGGCAAGCATATCTTCCTGGAAAAACCCATCGCCGCCGCCCTGGCCGACGGCGAGGAGATTGTCGGCGCGGCCCATGCCGCCGGCGTCAAGCTCGGCATCGGCTTTTTGCTGCGTTTCGACCCGCGCTATTCACGGGCGCGGGACATCATTGAAGCCGGCGAGGCGGGAGAGATCAGCCATATCGCGGCGCGGCGCAATAGCCCGGCCATTGAGGGACCGGCGCGCTACGGCGGCAGCCTGCCGCTGCCGCTGCATGTCACCGTGCACGACGTGGATATGGTCCTCTGGCTGTTGCACCGCACCAAACCGGTGAGCGTTTACGCCCAGACCACCAATAAGCGCCTCGGGCATTTGGGGACCGAGGACGCGGTTTTCGCCATTATCCGCTTTGCCGACGGCGCGGTGGTCAATCTGGAAAGCGCCTGGGCGCTGCCGGCGGGTTCACGGACCCTGCTGGACGCCAAGATGGAAATATTGACCACCGCCGGCCTGTTTGAAATCGAGTGCGGCGAGTCCGGCCTTTATCATGCATCCGAAACCGCCAACCGCTATATCGATACCCAGCACTGGCCGCTGAGCCAGGGCGAAATCAAAGGCGACCTGCGCGAGGAACTGATGGCCTTTATCAGCGATATCCGCAGCAACCGTACCACGGTCGCCACGGGAGAAGAGGCCAACGAGGCGTTACGGATTACGCTTGCGATCATGGCATCCGCCCGTACCGGTCAGGTCGTTGCCGTCTGATCGCCTCATTTATCCACTGAATAAGGATTTACGCATGAAAACGACGCTCTCCCGGTTTACCGCGCTCGTCTGCGCCTGGCTGTTCTGCGCCGGCGGCGCCCACGCGCAGGATACCCTGCGCGTATTGCTGGAAGGCCATAGCACCAGCGACTCCATCAAGGCCATGCTGCCGGAATTTGAAAAGGCGACCGGCATCAAGGTACAGGCGGAAATCGTCCCCTACGCCGATCTGACGTCCAAGGCGCTGCTGGCCTTTTCCTCCAAAAGCGGCCGCTATGACGTCGTCATGGACGACTGGGTGCATGGGGTGGGCTACGCCTCGGCGGGTTACATCGCCCCGCTCGACCCGCTGATGAAAGCCGACGCGGGTTTTGATCGCGCGGACTTCGTCAAAAGCTATGCCGATACGCTGCGCTATAAAGACCGTTATTACGGCGTGCCGGTGTACGGCGAAAGCACGTTTCTGATGTACCGCAAGGACCTGTTCGCCCAATACGGCATCGCGGTGCCGACCACCTTTGACCAACTGCTGGCGGCGGCCAAAACCCTCAAGGAAAAAAGCGGCGGCCACATGGCCGGCATCACGCTGCGCGGCGGCCAGGGCATCCATAACACCTTCTCCTGGGCGGCATTCCTGTGGGGCTATGGCGGGCAATGGATCAAGGACGGCAAATCCGCCGTCGACAGTCCCGAAGCCATCGAGGCCACCAAGGCCTACGTTAATATCCTGAAGAATTACGGCCCCATCGGCGCGGCCAATTTCGGCTGGCAGGAAAACCGCCTGGTGTTCCAGCAGGGCAAAGCGGGCATGATTATCGATTCCACGGTCAACGGCGGCTATAACGAGGACGCCCGGGAATCGACGGTGGTCGGCAAGGTCGGCTACGCCCCGGTTCCGGCGCAGCCGGGCAGTCATCCCGGCGGCAGCTCGGCGCTGCAGGTGCATGGCCTGTACCTGGCCAGCGCCAGCAAGCACCAGCAGGCGGCATGGCAATTCATCAGTTGGGCCACCAACAAGCAAACGCAGATGAAATCGGTGGAGCTTAATCCCAACGCGGGCGTCAGCTCCCTGAGCGCCATTAACAGCGAGGCCTTCGTGCGTAAGTACGGCGCGTTTAAGGACGGCATGCTGGCGGCGCTGAAAAACGGCAATCCCAACTACCTGCCCACGGTGCCGCAGGCCACCATTCTGATCAATAACACCGGCATCGCGCTGTCCCAGGCCCTGGCCGGCACCCTGTCCGCCGAGGACGCCATGGCGGCGGCAAACCGCCAGAACGATAAAGCCCTCGCGCGGTGAAACCGGGACCGGAGTCAACATGAAAGCAACGTTTACACGTTGGGCGTTTACGGTGCCGCTGCTGGCGGCACTGATGGCGGTGTCGGTCTACACGCTGGGCTATTCGCTGTACCTGGCGCTGCACGATATCGACATGATGGCGCCGCCGCCGTTTGGGTTTGTCGGGCTGGCCAATTTTATCGACGTGCTGCAGCAGCCGCGCCTGTGGTTTTCGCTGTGGCATACGCTGGTGTACGTGGCGGCGGCAACGCTTATCGAGCTGGCGCTGGGATGCGCCGTCGCCCTGTTTATCAGCCGCGATTTTCCCGGCCGCAAACTGACGCGGGCGCTGCTGCTGCTGCCGATGATCGTCACGCCCATCGTCGGCGGCCTTATCTGGCGCATTTTTTACGATCCCAACGCCGGCTTGTTTAATTACCTGGCCGGCCTGCTGGGCATCGCCCCCGTCGACTGGCTCGGCAATCCGTCCTATGCCATGGCGTCGCTTATCGTCGCCGACGTCTGGCAATGGACGCCGTTTATCATCCTGCTGGTATCGGCCGGCCTGGACTCGTTGCCGCAAGAGCCGCTGGAGGCGGCGGAACTGGACGGCGCGCGCGGCTGGCGCCTGCTGGCCTATATCAAACTGCCGATGCTCAAGCCGATTATCCTCATCGCCCTGTTCCTGCGCATGATTGACGCCTTTAAGTCGTTCGATCTGATTTATGTCATGACGCGCGGCGGGCCGGCGCTGGCCACCGAAACCACCAACATGTTCGCCTACCTGACCGGCTTTCAGGATTTTCGCATCAGCGAAGCGGTGGTGATCGCCATCATCAACACGCTGCTGGTTATCCTGGTGCTCTCCATGGCAAGCAACCGGATTATGAAAGATGCCTGATTCTCTGAAACGCACCGGCCGCTGGGCGGGGTTTTATGCTCTATTAGTGCTTATCCTGGCATTTTTCCTGCTGCCGATTTTCTGGCTGGTGTCGATGTCGTTCAAAACCTATATCGACGCGTTCGCCATGCCGCCCAGGCTGTTTTTTACGCCCATCCTGGACAACTACGCCACCGTACTCGGTAACAGTGATTTTATCCGCGCCTTCTTTAACAGCGTGGTGATCTCCCTGGCCGCCACCTTGCTGTGCCTGCTGCTGGGGGCCTTGTTCTCCTACGGGCTGGTGTTTTTTGTCATCAAGAAGGCGCGCGCCAAGCAATTTATCATGAGCCTGCGTTTTGCCCCGGTGATCATGCTGGTGCTGCCGGCCTACTACCTGGTGACGTCCCTCGGCCTGACCGACAGCTACCTGGTGCTGATTGCGGTCTATACCCTCGCCAACGTGCCCTTCACCATCCTGATGATCACCACGTTTTTCGAGGATATTCCGCCGGAATTACGCGAGGCGGCGCTGGTGGACGGGGCCAGCGAATGGCAGGTCTTCGCCCGGATCATTCTTCCCCTGGCCCGTACCGGGCTGGCCGCGTCCGGGGTGCTGACGCTGTTTTTTATCTGGAATGAGTTCCAGATCGTGCTCACCCTGTCCGGCGAATCCACCCAGACCCTGCCGGTGGCCATCACCTCGTTCCTCACCTTCCAGGGCACCGAATGGGGGCCGCTCACCGCTGCCGGCACGCTGGTTATGCTGCCGATGCTGGTGCTGGGACTGCTGGTGCAAAAACATCTGGTCCGGGGTTTAACCATGGGCGGCGTGAAATAACGCCCGACCACCCTACAACAGGAGAGCCGGACGATGGCTGCCATACGCTTACGCAATGTCTTTAAAAGTTATCACAACACCCAGGTCATCAACGGGGTCAACCTGGATATCGAGCATGGGGAGTTCTGTGTGTTTGTCGGCCCCTCGGGCTGCGGCAAATCCACCTTGCTGCGCATGATAGCCGGGCTGGAAACCATCAGTTCGGGAGATATTATTATCGGCGACCGGGTAGTCAACCGCCTGCCGGCTTCGGAGCGCGGCGTGGCCATGGTGTTCCAGAGCTATGCCCTGTACCCCCATATGTCCATTTTCGACAATATGGCCTTCAGCCTGAAGCTGGCCAAGGTCGACAAGCGGGAGATAGCGCGGCGGGTGCACGACGCCGCCGGCATCCTTCAGCTTGACCCGCTGCTCGACCGCCTGCCGAAGGCCCTGTCCGGCGGCCAGCGCCAACGCGTGGCCATTGGCCGCGCCATCGTGCGCGACCCGGAGGTCTTTTTATTCGACGAGCCGTTATCCAACCTGGACGCGTCGCTGCGCGTCGCCACCCGGGTCCAGATTGCCAAACTGCATCATGAGCTGGGCAACAGCATGATTTATGTCACCCATGATCAGGTGGAGGCCATGACGCTGGCTGATAAAATCGTATTGCTCAACAGTGGCGCCGCCATGCTCAGCCAGGGTTCCATTGCCCAGGTCGGCCATCCGCTGGCGCTGTATCACCACCCGGTCAATCGCTTTGTCGCCGGTTTTATCGGGTCGCCCCAAATGAATTTCCTGGCGGCGAGGTTAACCGGCGCCGGGGCCGACCGGGCGACGGTCACCCTGGACGGAACCGACGCCGTCGAGCTTTGCGTCGACGCCAGGCTCGCCGACGGCGACGACGTCTGTGTGGGCATCCGTCCCGAGCACCTGCGACTGTGCGCGCCGCAGGACCGGCAGCTGTCGGGGCGTATCCAGCACATTGAACATCTGGGCGAAGCGGCTTATTTATACATTGCACTGCCGGACCGCGAGCCGGTGATACTCCGGCACGGGGAAGACCGGCGCCTGGCATTGGGCGATACGGTGGATCTCGCCATCCCCGCCGACAAGGCGCACCTGTTTGACGGCGCGGGCAACGCTTTCCGGCGCACCGTGGATATTTAGCCTGCGGCGGCGTGGGCGGCGGCGTGGGTGGCGGCTTCCCCCGCGCCCATCCGTTACCGTTGCCCGTAACACGTCCGCGTTAGAGCAATGATTACAGAGATTATTCACTGAATTTGTCATAATATTGCCAATTTTCTTCTGCAGGCGGGCTATGATAATATCAGTAGCCATTTAGAAACCGAAAGAATAATCTTATGACCTATCTGTACCTGTTAATAGCAATAATTTCTGAAGTCATAGCCACAAGTTCGTTAAAAGCCTCCGCGGGTTTTACCAAAATGTACCCTTCCATTATCGTTATTGTCGGGTATTGTATTTCTTTTATATTGCTTTCCCAAGTACTCAAAACCATGCCCGTGGGCGTCGCTTATGCGGCATGGGCAAGCTTAGGCATTGTATTTGTTGCCGTTTCAGGTTATTTCTTTTTTGACCAAAAGCTCGATATCTATGCCATACTCGGTATGTTCATGATCATTGGTGGTGTTTTGGTCATGAATGTTATTTCTAAAACCACTAATCATTAATTAGCTTATAATATCATTCTTTTTATTATGGGGAATATAATCAAGCATGCCTGGCAGCCATCATGATTGTGGAAAATGAAATATCGCATAGTTATAATATTAAGCTTCGTCCATTAGAACGGGAAGATCTGCATTTCGTTCATCAGCTGGATAATAATGAAACTGTCATGCGTTATTGGTTCGAGGAACCTTACGAGGCTTTTGTCGAACTTAACGACCTTTATGACAAGCATATCCATGACCAAAGCGAACGGCGGTTTATCATTGATAAAGAAGGTGTGGGCATCGGCCTGGTGGAACTGGTTGAAATCAATCATATCCATCGCCGCGCCGAGTTCCAGATCCTGGTCGACCCGGCCCATCAGGGGCACGGCTATGCCAGCATTGCCGCGCAGCTGGCCATGAACTATGGATTTATGGTGCTTAACCTGCATAAGCTGTATCTGATTGTCGATCAGGAAAACGAGAAGGCCATCCATATCTACGGCAAGCTGGGTTTCAAGGTCGAAGGCGTATTGCTGAAAGAATATTTTGTCAACGGCGAATACCGCAACACCATCCGGATGTGTATTTTCCAGAACGAATATCTGGCGAGTAAGAAAAGATAACAGGATGCTACCCGGCTGGCGCCGCCCGCGCCATGGGGAGCCGCCTGTCGCGGCAAGCGAACCCAAAATGCGGCGCCTGGCGCGAAGGGCGCTTAAAAGACATCATCCGCAATGGGCTTATGCATATAGAGGCTCAGGGGATCATCCGGGTAAGCGCCAAAACGGCCGACGCGGCTGAAGCCCTGTTTTTCATACAGCGCCACGGCATCCATCTGGTAAATGCCCGTTTCCAGATACAGGTCGCGAAATCCCTGGCCGCGCGCCCAACCCTCCAGCCGCGTCAGTAATGCCGAGGCAATACCGCAGCCGCGAAAAGCCGGATCGACATACAGGCGTTTGATCTCCGGCAGCTTATCCTCGCCCACAAACAGGCAGACGCAGCCGGCGGCCCGCATGCCCGCCCGCGCCAGCCAAACCCGCACCCCGGCTGCGCGCAGCGCGCCGATCGGCAGGCCATGATTGCTTTGCGCCGGGTACAGCGGTATTAAATACGCGTCGAGCGCGGCGACCAGGCGGGCAAACTCCGGGTCGCTGGCCTCAACCGGCATGATGCGCACGTCCATACCCTTCCTTGCGGTGACTTTTATATATTTATATTATAAAATTCCCTGGTATTGAACACCTCAGAACTGCAGTTAACGTAAAAATCATCCACCAAAGACATCGCGTTATCCAGATAAACTGAAATATCGCAACCGTAGTTAATTTTGCTTTTTTGCAGGGTATTGGTCGGCAGGGTCTTATTGATACAGGTGATCGCCGCCTTACAGCCGCATTTATCGGCGATAATCACCCGTTCCGGCGTAATAAGGTTTACATTCCAGCCCGCCTTGATCACCGTGGTCCGGATATCAACATCCTGGCCGGACACCGCCGCCACATCGCGCATGATGTCGACCTGCTCAAGAATAAAGGCCTTGACTGAATCGGCATCTAAAATAACCTTTTGATAAGGTTCAAGAATTTTACTCAGCACCCCTTTAACCATCAACGTGATTTCAGTATCTTTATTGAACTGGAAATAGGACCCGTAACCGTCGGTAAAGACCAGTTCCTGCCGTTTATCAAAAAAAATCGGCGCCAGGTCAATTAATTTATCATGGATCTGCGCATCAAGCTTCAACGCCGCGCCCTGATCCGAGCGGTGATGGTTAGACCAAAGCTTAACGGCATCGGCGATTCTGTTATTGGCAACATAAGACATGGCATAATAATTAGTCTTTAGGAACTTATTAACTTCAATCAATTTTTTGAATAAGACATCCGATTGGATAAAACTCAGATGGAATTCGCGCGCTAATGTCGCCTGCGTCAGAAAAGGATTGCGCAGCATCAAATAGACCGCGTCCAGCAGCAGATCGTCGCCAAAGTCAAACTGGCGGATAAATCTTAAGGCGCTGTGGGGGAACGTATTCATCTCATCTCAAGTCCCATGGCATGTTGCCGTTGTTCGGTAGCCACAACAGGGCAACGGTTATCCTTCTGATTAACTCGTTCCAAAGGGTTTGCGTTTAAGGAGTATCGGCAGCGGGGCGTGAATATTTAGCAAAAAAACGTGAAAAGAGTGCGCAGGGTTTACAGCAGAGGTCGTGATGGGGAAACGTGGCCAGGGGGGCGGGCGGGTTTCCCCCGCCCGACCGGGGCCCCGCGACGTGGCAGGCCCGCTAACACCTTACTTGCTTAAGGCCGGCTTAAGCCACCACCATCGTGGTCTTGGTATTCACCAGTTCAAACAGCACCACCGTTCGCGACGGACAGGTATAGGCATGGCCGAAACCAAAGCTATGCTCATTGATATCATCCGGCTGAAAGGTATCAAATATATGCCGCCAGCCGTACCCGTGCGCCACCTCCGGCAGGGTAAAGACCAGATTCTCGTGGGAGGCGCTGAACAACAACAGCACGGTACTCTGCGATCCCACCCGCAGCAGCCCGGTAGGCTGCGCGCGACCGTCCAGCAGCATGCCGATGCTCTTCAGATTGGCGTCGCCCCAGGCCTCCTCCGACATTTCCTCGCCGTTGGGCTGCACCCAGGTCACATCCTTAATATTGAGCTTCTCATTGAGCTTGCCGCTGAGAAAACGCCCGCGATGCAAAATCGGAAAACGGTTGCGCAGGGCAATCAGCCTGTAAGTAAATAAAATCAGCGATTCGCCCTTATCGTTGATCTCCCAGTTTACCCAGCTGATATCGCTATCCTGGCAATAGCCATTGTTATTACCCTGTTGGGTACGGGCAAACTCATCTCCCGCCAGCAGCATCGGCGTACCCTGCGAGAACATCAGCGTCGCCAGCATATTGCGCATCTGGCGCAGCCGCAGCTCGTTAATCGCCGGGTCGTCGGTGGGGCCTTCGACGCCATAGTTGGCTGAAATATTATCACTGTGGCCGTCGCGGTTATCCTCGCCGTTGGCGTCGTTATGCTTATGCTCGTAGGACACCAAATCGTTAAGCGTAAAACCATCGTGGGCGGTGATAAAGTTCACCGACGCATGGGGTTTACGGCCGCGATGATTGAAGATATCGGCGGATCCGGCCAAACGGGTGGTAAAGTCCGCCAGCTGGCCCTCGTCGCCGCGCCAGAATTTACGTACCGAATCGCGATATCTGTCGTTCCATTCCGACCAGCCCGGCGGAAAACCACCCACCTGGTATCCGCCCGGGCCGCAGTCCCAGGGTTCGGCAATCAGCTTGCACCGGCTCAGGATGGGGTCCTGGCGGCAGGTGTCCAGAAAGCCGCAACCTTCGTCAAAGCCGTACGCCTCACGCCCAAGGATAGTCGCCAGATCGAAACGGAAGCCATCCACCTGCATCTCGGTGGCCCAGTAGCGCAAGGAATCCGTCACCATCTGCAGTACCCGCGGGTGGCTCAGGTTAATGGTGTTGCCGGTGCCGGTATCGTTAATGTAATAACGTTTCTCCTCGGGGAACAGGCGATAGTAGCTGGCATTATCGATACCTTTGAGCGACAGCGTGGGCCCAAGCTCGTTGCCTTCGGCGGTGTGGTTGTACACCACATCCAGGATCACCTCGATGCCCGCGGCGTGCAGCGTGGCGATCATCTGTTTAAATTCATTGACCGTCGAGGTGGCCATATATTGCGGATGGGGCGCAAAAAAGCACAGGGTATTGTAGCCCCAGAAATTATGCAGTCCGTTTTCCTGCAAATGACGATCGTCGGCGAAGGCGTGGATCGGCATCAGTTCAATGGCGGTCACGCCGAGTGATTTAATGTAATCGACAATCTGCGGCGTGCTCAGGCCGGAGAAAGTGCCGCGCTGATGCTCCGGCACCGCCGGGTGGCGCATGGTATAGCCGCGCACATGGGTTTCATAAATAAGCGTTTTTTCCCAGGGGATAAAACTTTTGCCGTTGGACGGCCAGGAAAACGCCGGGTCGATCACCCGGCATTTCGGCATAAAAGGCGCGCTGTCGCGCTCATCCAGGCTCAGATCCTTATCTTCCGCCTCGAAATCGTAGGAAAACAGCGCGTCATCCCACTTCAGCTCGCCCCAGATCTGTTTGGCATAGGGATCGAGCAGCAGTTTGGCGGGGTTGAAACGATGTCCTTCCTCGGGGGCATAAGGACCGTGCACCCTATAGCCATACAGCAGGCCGGGACGCGCGTCGGGCAGGTAGCCATGCCAGACCTCGTCGGTATATTCCGGCAGCTCTATCCGGTCATACTCCTCCCCCTCCTCGGTGAACAGGCACAGCTCCACCTTGGTGGCGTGGGCGGAGAAAATGGCGAAATTGACGCCCAGTCCGTCCCAGGTTGCTCCCAGCGGTACCGGCATGCCTTCCCTGACGCGCGTTTTGCGATCCGCGTCCAGGCGGCTGATAATGTCATGATCGCTATTGGGATGGGCAATGCGCACCCCTTTATTATCAATGGTCACCACCACCTGATTATCCACTTTGCTCGCCATGGTGGTGGTAGTGGTCGGAATAACAATTTCGTTAACCTTCTTCGACGATCCCTTAGCCATCAAACTCGTCTCCTGCGCATAATTTTTAGTATATCCAGTCACAATGCCGACCGCCGCCCGCAAGGTCTGCCAGCATGCGATGGACAGTCAGATAATCAATATAGTTCCTGCCGGTGAAGGCATGAGGTAAACGGCACGACGGCCGGGGAAATTGGAGTGGTAAGACACGCCTTATTGGAGTGTAGTACCGGTTCGCGGTTATGCCAGAAGCGCACGGCAATGTTTCAGCCCGGCCATCCGCGCCGGTAACCACCGGATGACGGCGCCATGATGTGATATCCTTTTATCCACAGCGTAACGGCATTTGTTTACGACTCAGGCAATAGGACCCTATGATGAATATCAATAAAGATACCCTGTTATGCATGTCTCTGGCCGCCCGCCCCGGCAACTTCGGCACGCGTTTTCATAATTATCTCTATGAAAAGCTCGGTCTGAACTATATCTATAAAGCCTTTACCACCCGCGATCTTGCCGCCGCCATCGGCGGCGTCAGGGCGCTGGGCATCCGCGGCTGCGCGGTGTCGATGCCGTTTAAAGAGGACTGCATCCCCTACCTGGACGAGCTTGACTCCTCGGCGCGCGCCATCGAGTCGGTGAATACTATCGTTAACACCGACGGCTATCTGAAAGCCTATAACACCGACTTCATCGCCATTGAGCGCCTGCTGGCAAAGCATCAGGTCAGCCCGGACAGCGCCTTTGCCCTGCGCGGCAGCGGCGGCATGGCGAAAGCCGTGGCCGGCGCGCTGCATAATGCCGGGTTCCGCCAGGGGGTGATTATCGCCCGCAATGAAAAAACCGGCCGTCATCTGGCGGAACTCTACGGCTACCGCTGGCAGGCCGATGAAACCGGGCTGGACGCCGCGCTGCTGATCAACGTCACGCCGGTGGGCATGGCGGGCGGCGCCGGGGCCGAAGAGCTGTCCTTCAGCGAGCCGTATATCGCCCGGGCCGGGCGGGTGTTCGACGTGGTGGCGCTGCCGGCGGAAACCCCGCTGATTCAATATGCGCGCCTGCATGACAAAGCCGTGATTACCGGCGCCGAGGTGATTGCCATCCAGGCGCTGGAACAGTTTGTGCTGTATACCGGCGTGCGTCCCGACGACGCGTTGGTGGAACGCGCGGCCGCCTACGCCCGCGGCTAACGTGGTGCAACCCATGCACCACTATCGTTCGCGCTGAACGGCGGGGAAAGACGGTCAGCGCGGATCCTTTGCAACATATTGATTATTCTAGAGCTCATCGCTGTTTCTCTGTTGGCATATTACTTGCTTATTAATTAGTTAATTAATTAATAAGCTTTAGATAGCTTTATCAAGCCAACCGGAGAGTATCAGAATGACCGTCGACGAAGTAATCGCGCGTTTCGAGCAGGAACGCGAAAAAATATGGTTCGAGCAGCCGGACGAAGTGCGGGATCTGGGCAAGGGTATTGTGCCGCGCGGTACCGGCGCGCGCGGGCAATACCTGAGCACCATTATTTTCGCCGAGGGGGAAGCGCGCACCATGGCCGACGAAATGCTGTGGGGCCTGATCCGCGTGGCGGAGGATACCGACGCCGATTTGCCGACGCTGCAAGCCATCATTAAGGAAATCATCGGCTATAAAGCGGACTTTTTTGATTTTGTCAGCCTGCCCCACGCGGCCGCCATGATCCATCTGTATGTGGATACCGCCTGCCAATGCACCACCCTGCATGACCTGTGCCGGTTGTCGCATGCGGCGCTGTCCTACGCCAACCGCCTGCATATGTGGGTTGATTTTATTCTGCCATGGGGCCTTGGCGACGGCTTCCGCCGGGTTAAACCGGCCTGACCTCCCTTATCTTATTTCCTTTTACGCTATCATCAGGTGCCAGAATGAAACTCAGAATGAACGTTGCGGACGAACCTATTTGCATTATCGAGGTATGGGAAGATAAAGTGCCCAACCTGGTTAAAGAACTGCGGGCCAAATTGCCGATGAAAAGCGTCTTGCAGCACGGCAAGCTTATCGGCGATATGGTGTTTTTCACCATGCCCATCGTCGCCCCGTGGGAAAATAAATTCAAAACCGAAGAAGTGGGCAAAATGCGCCGGGAAAAATACGGCAAGGTTACCGGGTCGGTGTGTTTTTACAGCCCGCGCCAGCAATTTTGCGTCGTGTACGGCGATGATACCGCCGAAGAGCCTTTGCCTATTTCGTATATCGGCGAAGTTATCGAAGGCGACCTGCAGTTGCGCGTCACCGGCCTGGAAACCTGGTTTGACCAGGGCCGGGTGGTGGAACTGGAGATTATTGAGTAAGCAGTTCGCGTATCGCTTGCTCGATAACGGCGGTTTCCGCGGCAAAACGTCCGGGCGCGCCGGCGCAGTGGCCGTAGTCGGACGTAAGCGGCCGCCATTTCCCCTGTTTAAGCCATGAAAACTCCTTAAACGCCTCCTCCTGGGTGAAATACTGGTCGGTATTGCACGGCATCACAATGGTCCTGGCGGTAACCGCCGCCAGCGCCGCCTGAAGGCTGCCGCCATATCCCGGCGCCCGCCCCGCGTCGGCATCCTGCCAGGTGCGCAGCATGCACAGCAAGTCGTTGGCATCCCACGCCTGATGATCGCGCTCCCAGTCCCGCAGCAGATCCTCGCGCGTGGCGAAGTGGAGTCCCTGATACAGCGCGTCACGGTAAAAGGCCGCGCTATAGGCCCATCCGGCATAGACCCGGCCGAATGCCGCCAGCCCGGCCAGCGGCGGGGAGGCATAATGGCCGTCATTGAACGCCGGATCCGCGCGCAGCGCCGCCTTCACTCCTTCCAGAAACACATGATTCAGCGGCCAGCAGCGCGCGCTGCCGCAAATGGGCAATAGCGCCCGCACCGCCGCCGGATAGGCCGCGGCCCAGTGCCAGGCCTGCATCGCCCCCATCGACCAGCCGCATACCAGCGCCAGTTGCTCAATACCCAGAGAGTCGGTAATCAGCCGGTGCTGCGCCCGCACGTTATCCCCTACCGTCACCGCCGGAAACAGCGGTCCGCCCTGGCGCGGGGAGTTGCTGGGCGAGGTGGAAACGCCGTTGCCGAACATATTGACGGCGATAATGCAATGGCGCGCCGGGTCCAATGCCCGCCCCGCGCCGATAATCGCGCGGTAGGATCGGTGCGTGCCGGTGTACCACGACGGCAACAGCACGGCATTGTCGCGCCGCCGGTTAAGCCGGCCGTGGATTTCATAGGTCAATGTGGCGTCATAAAGCGTTGCGCCGCCTTCCAGCGCAAACGCGCCCAGGTCGCAGACGTGGTAATCCGGCATGATGCCTCCCTCCGGCGTAGCCGGTATGATAGATGTTAATTAATCAGCTAGTTAACTTGTTGCTGATTTCCCGCCTGTGGTAGTATTCACCTATTAAAACTGATTATCCCCATGCTGCAATAACGCCATTCAAAGAATTGGGCTGCCCGGACGCAATGTATGAAAACCAATGACATAAAAGAAAAAGTCGCGGCTAAAAATGGTAAGAATTTGCAAAACGATGTCGCTCATGCCCTGCAGGACTCCGCGCTGGAATTGTTTGCCAAACAAAATTACTCCTCGGTCCGCATCAAGGATATCGCCGAGGCGACCGGGCTTAATTCCGCTTTGATTTATTATTATTTTGGCTCCAAGGAAAACCTATTTCTCAAGGTCATCGAATCCACGGTGGAAAAGGCCTTCGAGCAATTTGATTCCATCAAAATGAATGCGGATAATCCCAAGGACGTACTGTTCCTGTGGATCCAAATCCACATTTTGCAATTCTACCTGCTGCAGAAATTAGCCAAGATTAGCCTTGATTACGCCGGCACCAACGGGCGTACGCCCGATATCGACAAAGCCGTGAAGAAATTTTATGAAAAAGAGTCGGTGATCCTGAAAAACACCATTAAGGACGGCATCGCCGCCGGCGTTTTCCGCGAGGTCAATCCGGTGGATATGGCGATGTTTATCTCCACCTTTCTCGATGGGGTGTTATTTCGCACCGTCATGTTCCCTACATTCAAATATAAACACGCCATTAACTGTATGCGGGACTTTGTCTTCGAGCATCTGGACATCAAGACGAAATAAATCCGGCGCGCCGCCGGCCACGCGGCGGCGCGGGGATAATCGGGTTATTAAAGAACGCCGGCGGCGCCGGACCTCAGTGCGCGAACAGCTGGCCGATATCCTTGAACGCCTTGAACTCCAGGGCATTCTGGCAGGGGTCGAGCAAAAACATCGTCGCCTGCTCGCCGATTTGCCCTTTGAAACGAATATAGGGTTCAATCACAAAGGCGGTGCCGTGGGCGGTCAGCCTGGCCGCCAGCGCTTCCCAGTCGTCCCAGGCCAGTACCACGCCAAAATGCGGCACCGGCACATCGTGGCCGTCCACCGGATTGGTATGCGCGTGCTCCTGGCTCGGGGTTTTAGGGTGCTCGTGGATAACCAGTTGGTGGCCGAAAAAGTTAAAATCCACCCACTGCTCGCTGCTGCGTCCTTCTTCAAGGCCAAAAATTTCACCATAAAAATGGCGCGCGGCGTTCAGGTCGTAAACAGGAATTGCCAGGTGAAAGGGTGCAACGGACATAGCTAGACTCCTCTGATGGTATTAAAGATCGATCACTAAACGTGTAGAGCGCGCCCGTGAGCAGCACAGCATGATTTTGTTGTTCGCGTCCTTCTGCGCGGCGCTAAGGTACTCATCCCGGTGATCCGGTATGCCCGCCTTGACCCCGGCCAGACAGGTGCCGCAAACCCCCAGTCCGCACGATACTTCCACCGCCACCCCCGCCTGGTTAAGCGCCTCGGCAATACTCAGATCGGCGGGTATCGGGATAACCGCGCCGGTGCTGAAAATCTCGACGTCAAACGTGGTCTCGCCGCGCACCTCCGGCGGGGTAAAGGACTCATAAAAACACGCCTCGGCGGGAATTTCCGCCGCGGCGCATTGATCGCGCACGCTTTGCATAAACGGCAGCGAGCCGCAGAAGTACAGGCTGAACCGGCCGTGCCGCCGTTGCCAGTCGCGGATCACCACCGCCAGGGACTGCTGATAATCCGCGTCGGCAGGGGCTGCGCCGTCCCGGCAATGGGGGACGATATGCCGCGCAAGCCGCGTATAATCCGGCTGTTCCATAAAGGCGCCGAGGGTGTCGGGCCTGCCGTAATAGTGCAACCCGAACTCCCGCCCCTGCGCCCTAAGCGTCAGCGCCATCGCCAGCAGCGGTGTAATGCCGATACCGCCCGCCAGCAGCAGCGCCGGCTCCCGCCGCTCCGCCAGCGGGAAATCATTGCGCGGCGCGGATATCCAAAGGCTATCCCCCCGCTGCAGGCTATCGCGGATATAGCTGCCGCCGCCACGGGAGCGGCGGGCGGCCAGGATCGCCAGCCGGTAGCTATCGCGCCGCGCCGGATCGCCGCATAACGAGTACTGCCGCAGCAGTCCGTCCGCCAGGCGCAGCTGGATATGCGCCCCGGCGGAAAACGGCGGCAGCGGCGCGCCGTCGGAACGGGCCAGGGTGAGAAACACCACCCCGTCGCCCCGGTGGCTTTTCGCCACCACCATGACCTCAAAAAAATGCTGTGATACGTTCATAAATCGCCGCCCTGCCGGCATCGCGACGGTGGAACGCATCCGCCGCCGCGTGGTTTAACGGTATCGCGTAACGGGCAATACAGGCCCCGCCTCAGAATATCGTGCTGTATTGATCGATTTCCCACTGGCTGACGTGCAGATGGTAGTTGTTCCATTCCTGGGTTTTATATTTCACGAACTCATCGCGCAGCGCAGTGCCGAGCGTGGCTTCGATAAAGGGATCGGCGGCGAACGCCTCCACCGCTTCCTGCAGGTTTTGCGGCAGGAAATCGATGCCGCGGGCGCGGCGCTCCTGTTCGCTGATGGCATACAGGTTGTCCTCGTTCGGCTCGCGCGGGTCGATTTTTTCGCGGATGCCTTCCAGGCCCGCCGCCAGCGCCAGGGTGGCCGCCAGATAAGGATTGACCGCGCCGTCCGCGTTGCGCGATTCGCAGCGGCCGCCGCCGGCGGGCACCCGTACCGAGTTGGTGCGGTTGTTGGATCCATAGGAGTTAAACACCGGCGCCCAGGAGAAATAGTTCATCGCGCCCTGGCGCACCAGGCGTTTATAGCTGTTGACGGTGGGGGCGAACGCCGCGCACAACGCCCGGCCGTGCTTGAGCAGGCCGCCGATAAAATAATAGCCGGTATCGGACAGGCCCAGGCCGCGCGGGTCGTCTTTGCTGGCAAAGATATTGGCGCCGCTGCCGATATCGTATAACGACATATTGAAATGGGCGCCGGTGCCGGTTTTATTGGCAAAGGGCTTGGGCATCATGGTCGCCACCAGGCCCAATTCCTTGGCGTAATGTTTGGCCATAAAGCGGAAAAAGATAAACCGGTCGCAGCTGGTCAGCGCATCGGCATAGTTGAAATCAAATTCGTATTGCGAATTTCCGTCCTCGTGATCCAG
This sequence comes from Sodalis sp. RH24, assembly GCF_047324145.1. NCBI lineage: Bacteria > Pseudomonadati > Pseudomonadota > Gammaproteobacteria > Enterobacterales > Bruguierivoracaceae > Sodalis > Sodalis sp. RH24. The sequence goes on along the minus strand of NZ_CP178729.1, from coordinate 4,733,960 downwards.
GGAATAGAGGTCCCAGCCCAGATCGTTGATGGTGGTGGAGACCTTATCCAGCCAGGCGAACTGATCGACAAAGCCGCGCAGGTCATAACAGGGCTTATTCAGCTTATTATCTTTTTCCGGCACCGACAGTCCGCCGTCCTCGCCGCGTTTGAGCAGATAGATTTCGCATTCGATGCCCAGGTTAAAACCAAATCCCATTTCTTTCGCCTGCGCCAGCACGTTTTTCAGCGCCACGCGGGTATTAAGGGCGTAGGGTTCGCCCTTAAAGGCGTTGTCCGCCGGCATCCAGGCGATTTTCGGCTCCCAGGGCAGCTGGATGATATGATCCAAATCCGGTATCGAGGTCAGCTCATCCTCATTGGGCAATTGGCCCAGTCCGTCCAGCGCATAGCCGGTGTAGCGCTCCGATCCGGCCGCCATCTGGCTGAAATGGCCGATGGGCACCACCTTGCCTTTGGGCACGCCGTGGATATCCACATAGGCGCCCATGCAATATTCCACCCCTTTCTGCTTTAACTGCTGGGCAATTTCCGCTATCTGCTGCTGACTTTTTTTCATAATAGGCTCTGCTCTGTAGGTAAATATCGCGTATCGGATCAGGTGTGCTCGACGATCGCATGGGGAATATAAGGGGCCTCGAGCGCCGCGATTTCATTAGGCGTCAGGGTCATTTCCGTGGCGCCGGCCGCGTCCTCAAGGTGACGGAAAGACGTGGCGCCGATAATGGGCGCCGCCACCTCGGGTTTGGTAAACAGCCATGCCAGCGCCACCTGGGCCTGGGGTACGCCGCGCGCGGCGGCCACCTGGGTGACCGCTTCAATCACCGCCCGGTCGGCCTGTTCGGTGGCCGAGTATAAAAAGCCGGCATACGCATCGTTGGCGCCGCGTCCGGTGGCGGCCGCCTGCTGCCATGGCCGGGTCAGGCGTCCGCGCGCCAGCGGGCTCCACGGCGTTACCCCGATGCCCTGCGCCCGGCACAGTCCCATCATTTCCCGCTCTTCCTCGCGATAGAGCAGGTTGAGATGGTTCTGCATGGCGATAAACGGCGTCCAGCCGTTTTCCCGCGCCACGTGCAGCGCCGTGCAAAATTGCCAGGCATACATGGAGGACGCGCCCAGATAACGCACCTTGCCCATCTTCACCAGGTCGTGCAGCGCCTCCAGCGTCTCCTCCAGCGGGGTGTCATAATCCCAACGGTGGATCTGGTAGAGATCGATATAATCCGTTCCCAGGCGTTTCAGGCTGGCATCGATTTCGGTCATGATGCATTTGCGCGACAGTCCTTTACTGTTCGGTCCCTGGCGCATGGGATTGAACACCTTGCTGGTGATCACCACATCCTCGCGCCGGGCGAGATCCCGCAGCGCGCGGCCGAGGATTTCCTCGCTGTCTCCTTTGGCATAGGCGTTGGCGGTGTCGAAAAAATTAATCCCCAGCTCCAGCGCCTTTTGGATAAACGGCCTGCTTTGCCGCTCATCCAGCGTCCAGGCGTAACCGCTTTTTTCCGGGCGGGCATAGGTCATGCAGCCCAGGCACAGTGCGGAGACCTCAAGCCCCGACCGGCCGAGTTTTACCATTTTCATGCAACGTCCTTTCGTTATCGTGCGGCGCCACGCGCCGTCCGCCCTAGATGCGGGTGCGGATATAATTGGCCAGATGCCAGACCGTGGTTTCCAAATGTCCCAGTCGTCCCGGCCGCGCCAGCGAAGACAGGCTGCCGCGCTGCTGGGCGGCGTTGATGGCCAGATCCTCATCGATAATCGACAGGCTGGACGCCTTCATGGCGGCGGCGGTGTCGGCAAAACCGGGTTGGCTGCTTGACGCTTTCGACACCAGCACCAGGCGGTGCCAAACGGTCATATGCTTATTGATGGGCAGCAGCTGGCTGATGCTCAGCCGGTCGGGATTGAGGCCGATAAGGCAGCTGGGGTAGATCAGCATCAGGTCGATTTGGCGCATATCCTGCTCGCTGAACCCCGGCAGCGGGATCAGTCCCTCGGTCAGCACCTCCGAGAGTTCGCCATTCTTGCGCAGCGGCTGGTGGCACAAGGTCCAGCCGGGACCGTCCTCGCCGATATAACTCAGGCGTCCGGGAAAGCTGTCTTCCAGGGTGGTGCGGTGAACGGCGGAATGGTGGTAGCACTCCATAAAAGTTTCCACCGCCATTTTCCAGTTGAACGGACAGTCGTAATCCAGGGTATAAGCGGTATCCAGCTCCGCCACCTGGTACTTGTCGAACATGGCGTTGAGCGGCTTGAGCCGTTGCGCTATCGATTCCACCTGATCCGAGAAGGTGATAAAAATCAGGCCGTGGAAAATCTCGTGCCTGATCCGCGGCAGCTTGCATTGCTTACGGTCGAATTCCGCCGCCTGGTTCATATAAGGCGCGCCGATCAGGTTGCCGGTCAGATCATAAGTCCAGTTATGGAACGGGCACACCAGGGCCTTGGCGTTGCCGCTGCCCGAGACGATAGGCGCCCAGCGGTGCAGGCAGACGGCGGACATCACGTTTATCCCTTCCGCGTCGCGCGTCACCACCAGCGGTTCGTTAACGATATCCAGGGTAAAATAATCTCCGGCATGGGGTATTTGCGATATATGGCCGGCAAAAATCCAATCCCCCCGATATATTTTTTCCATTTCATGGGAAAAGAACGCATCGCTATTATAGGCTTCCGGCGGCAGCGTCGATGATAAGGCGGCATCATCGGAACGCTGCTGTTTAATTTTTTCCACGATAGTGGCGCTGTCGTCAATTGCGCAGTCAATCCGCCGTGAATAGTCAGGCATGATTTATCCCCTCGATTAACAAATATTGTGGGTAAGAGGTTATACGGGATAGTCTTTAATGAATATCCACCGTGACCTTACCCAGCGCTTTTTCCAATAGCGGAATCACCTCACGCCCGAATTTCTCCAAAGATTGCCTGGCGGCCTCGATCGGCATATCGCCAAATTGGAAAAAACAGTTATAGTGCGAAGGATTAATATCCGTTACTTCGTTAATAATCCGCTCGGCGACATAATGCGCGTCGCCAATAATCAAATTATCACGCACCACCGATGCGTCCGGTTCATCGGGGAATTTAGGCGCGGTGATAAACGCGCCCTGGGTCTCCAGCGTCTTACCGTGCAGGGCGCTTATCATCCTGGCGACGAATAATGCGCGTTCCGCCGCGTCCAGCGCCGCTTTTTTACTGTCGGTGACGTGGATATACTGCTGCACCGCCAGCGGCGTGGACGCCATCAGGCCGGCCTCGCGCCATTGCCGCCTGGCGTCCAGGGCCATCTCCTTCAGGCGCGGCGAACCGCGCCAGCCGGCGGTGATAAACGCGGTGGCGCCCCAGCGTGTAAACCGCTGCAACAACGCCGGATTGGTGGTGGTGATAAACAGCGGCGGCAGCGGCTGCTGGAGAGGCGTCAGTAAAAAGTCCGTTTCCACCCGCTCGCCGTTATGGGATAAGGATGCCGCCTTGCCGCCGGTCAGCGCCGTCTCGATAAATTGCCAGTTATCCAGCAGGACGCGATTGCGCTGTTCAACATCAATATTGTAGCGTTCGAATTCATAGGCCTGGTAGCCGCTGCCGATGCCCAGCACCAGCCGCCCTTCGGTCAGGCGATCCACCAGGGCGATTTCCTGCGCCAGGCGCATCGGCTGGTATAACGGCAGGACGATAACCGCGGTGCCGAGCTTGATGCGCCGGCTATATCCCGCCATATGGGCCGCCATTAATAACGGCGAGACGCTGATGGAATAATTGGTAAAATGATGTTCGGCAAACCAGGCGGTTTCAAAACCCATTTCTTCAGCCAGCGCCACCATCACGCGCGTATCTTTAATCACCCCTTGTATTCCCTGGGGATTATCCTGGTAAGACATTAAATTAAACAGGCCTAATTTCATCACAATCCCCTGAAGATAATATCAACCGATGTCAACGCTATTTATGATCATGCCGGCGCACCCTGGCCCTTGCGGAAATATTTTTCAATCCGCCCCTGGAGCCAGCTCAGCACGGTGGTGGCGATCAGGTACCAAATACAGGCCACGATCAATAGCGGAATATTTTCAAACGTCCGCGAATAAATCGACTGCGCTGAATACAATAAATCCGATAATGAAATCACGCTCACCAGCGACGTGGTTTTCAGCATGCCGATCACCTGGTTGCCGGTGGGCGGAATAATAAAAGGTATCGCCTGGGGCAGAATTACCCGCCGCAGCCATTGCGCTTTATTCATGCCCAGGGCGCGGGCCGCTTCCTGCTGGCCGTTATCCACCGAGGACATGCCCGCGCGGATAATCTCCGCCATATACGCCGCTTCATTCAGCCCCAGCCCCAGGATGGCGGCGGTATAGGGGGTAATGATATCGTTCATGCTGCCCTGGTAGAGGGTAAACACATGAGGTATCCCGATATAGGCCTCTGGATACAGCGCCGCCAGGTTGTACCAGAAAATCAACTGCACCAGCACCGGCGTGCCGCGGAAAAACCAGATATAACCGGAGCTGAAGTGCGCCAGCAATGGGTTGGCGGACAGGCGCAGGGTAGCTATCACCACGCTCAGCACAATCGCCAGCAGCATAATCGTCAACGTCAGCCACAGGGTGACCCATAAGCCGGTCAGGATGGTCGGCGAAAACAGATAATGTCCGACGGTCGGCCAGCCGAAGTTCTCATTCATTACCATCGAATGCACCAGCATGATCAGCAGCAGCGTACAGACGGCCACTGAAATCCAGCGCCCCGGATAGCGGGTCGGCACCACGGTCAGGGCGTCGTGGGGAAAGGCCGGCGCGTCATGGCCCTTATCGCGCGGGTGTTGCCCCACGGCCTGATATTGCTGGTTATCTGTCATGTTATCTCTCATTCATGCTCGCTGACTTCTGTTAACACAGGCAGGATACGGCGCCGGCAACGGTATTAATTAATCAGTTAATTAATAATATGCACCTGCATTCTGATACTGTCAATAAAAAAACCGACGCAATTTAATTTTTTAATTAAAATTAAATCCATATAAAACAATTCGTTAGTTAAATTCATTTGCCGGCAAGATGTTTAGCCAGGAAAGCACGCGTCCGGGAGTGCTGTGGGCGCTGAAACATTTCCGCCGGCGGGCTTTTTTCGATGATCGCCCCGTTATCCATAAACGCCACGCTATCCCCGACTTCGCGGGCAAAGGCCATTTCGTGGGTCACCACCACCATGGTCATGCCCTCCTCGGCCAGGCCGCGCATGACATCCAGCACTTCGCCGACCAGCTCCGGATCCAGGGCGCTGGTCGGTTCGTCGAACAACATCAGCGCGGGTTTCATCGCCAATGCCCGTGCGATGGCGACGCGCTGCTGCTGGCCGCCGGAAAGCTGCGCGGGATAAGCATTCAGCCGATGCGACAATCCCACCCGCGCAAGCAGGCTCCTGCCCTGCTCCAGCGCCTCGGCGCGCGGCACTTTACGCACCCGCATCGGCGCTTCGATCACATTTTCCAGCGCGGTCATATGGCCGAACAGGTTAAAGCGCTGGAACACCATGCCGATGCCGGCGCGCTTGCGGGCGATTTCCGCCTCTTTCAGTTCATAGAGCTTATCGCCCACCCGGCGATAGCCCATCAATTCCCCGCCGACGTACAGCGCGCCGCCGTCAATTTTTTCCAGGTGATTGATACAGCGCAGAAAGGTCGATTTGCCGGAACCGGAAGGTCCGATCAGGCAGACCACTTCCCCCTGCCGTATTTGCAGATCCACGCCCTTGAGGATCTCCTGGCCGTGAAATCGTTTTACCACCTGATAAGCGGCCACCGCCGGCGTATCGTGTTCTGACATCGTTACCGCCTCTCTATCTCGTCATATACCAGGTACACAGCCCGCCGCCGTCCACCACCAGCATCTGGCCGGTGGTATAGGCGGCGCCGGGGGACAGCAGGTACCCCACCGCCGCGGCCACCTCCTCCGGCAAGCCGGCGCGCCGCAGCGGCAGGCGCGCCACCTCGGCGGCCAGCTGCGGTTCACGCCGTTGCCAGTCGCCGGCCGCGGATCGTATCGGCCCGGGACTGACGCCATTGACCCGGATGCCATAGTCCGCCCATTCCACGGCCATCTGCCGGGTCAGATTGACCACCGCCGCCTTGCTCGGGCCGAAGGCCCCGGCGCCGGGATAGCAGCGATGGGCCGACGCCCCGGCAATATTCACGATGCCGCCCCCGCCCCGGGCGCGCATGATCTTCGCCACTTCGGTGCCCACCACAAAACACCCGGTCAGGTTGATATTCACCACCTGCAGCCAGGCGTCATCGTCCAGGCTGAGCAACTCGCCGGCGGCGGTGGCGCCGGCGTTATTCACCAGCATATCGATCCCGCCGAACTCGGCGGCGATCGCGGCCACCTGAGAACCAACCGCGCCGCGATCGGTGATGTCGCCATAATAGGCGCGCGCCTGGCGCCCGGTTTGGCGGATCTCCGCCACCAGCCGATCGGCTGAATCCCGATCCCGCCTGAGCAGCAATGCAATATTGGCGCCAGATCGGGCGAGCGCCAGGGAAACGGCGCGGCCGATGCCTTTGGATCCGCCGGTTACCAGGGCGGTTGGCGCGGGTTTGATATCAGGTATCATGACAACTCCGTGGTGATGGCCGGGGAAGCGACGCCCGCGGCCGGTAAAACATCATCCCCGCCTCCAGACGCCGGGCCGGCGGCCAGGGTCCGCCCGCAGATATAGCCCCAGGTCAGGTTAGGTCCAAGCGTGGTGCCGGCGCCGACGCCGCGGGTGCCGATGGGATTGGCCATGGCCACGCCGGCGCAGAACAGCCCGGGGATCACATGGCCGTCAAGGTGGATCACGCGGCCGAACTCATCGGTGCGCGGGCCGCCTTTGGTGGCGGTGAAGCTGCGGTTAAACGGCACGGCGATAAACGGCGCCCGCTGGATAGGCCGCAGGCCGCCGTGAAAACGCCGATCGCCCCGCCCATGGCCCGCGGCCAGATGCCGCTGGAAATCCTCATCCACGCCGCGGGCGCAAAAATCGTTAAAACGCGCAACGGTTTCCTCCAGGGATGCCCGCGGCAAACCAAGCTGGTCCGCCAGGGCGCCGATGCTGCCGGCCCTGCGCATCCATCCCCGGCTGCGCAGGGCGCAGGCCAGCAAAAACGGCGCGCGCCACAGCAGGCGGGCATCGGCAATCAGCCAGGCGGGAAGATGCCGCGGTAATCCGCCCTGCCCATCACGCGCATCCAGCGCTTCGCCGAGGTTAAAGGCAAACTCGTTGGTAAAACGCCGGCCCTCTCGGTTAACCAGGATGGCGTTGGGTTCGTATTGAAAAAACACCGACAGGCCATAGGGACGCCCTTCGTAGCGGGTCGGCAGCGATCCGCTCATATTCGCCTGATCCATGTGCGCCAGCCGCGCGCCCACGGCCTGGGCCATGCGGTGGCCGTCGCCCTCGTTGGTGCGCGGGCTGGAAATGGCGTCAAACGGCCCGGGAAAATGCGCCGCGCGCCGCAGCGCATCCCATTCAAAACCACCGCTGGCCAGCACCACGCCGCGCTGGGCCGTAATCCGGGTCAGACGGCCGTCGCGGCTGAACCAGGCGCCCGTGACCGCCCCCGCGGCGTCGGTGATGAGATCAACGACCCTGGCCGACATTTCGATCCGGCAGCCATGGGCCAGGCAGCCGGCCAGCAGCCCGGTAATCAGCGCCGCGCCCTTGGTGCGGGTGCGGGTGATGGCGCGCCATAGCAGCCGTGGCGCCAGCTTGAGCGCTACCCTGACCGGATGATGATAGATATCCTCGCCGATGACTTCCTGGTAGGTATAGACCTGAGGCAGGGGGGAACGCCTGACCGGACAGCGTCTTTTGCCCAGCACCCCGGCCCGCAGCGGATCGGGCGTCAGCATACGGCCGAAGGCCTTGGCGCCGGCGCAGTCCATCAGCGGATCGGCCTCCGGCGTCAGGCTGAAACGCAATGGCGTATGGGTTTCCAGAAAACGCAGCATCTCGGGCGCGGAACGCGCAAACTGTGCCCACAGCCGGTCTTCGCCGGCGCGCCAACCCGCGGGCGCGGCGGCGCGCAGGTATTCCAGCGCCTGCGCGGGGCTATCCTCGACCCCGCGGGCCAGGGCGTGATGATTGGCGGGCACCCATACCGCGCCGCCCGACATGGCCGAGGTGCCGCCCAGGACAGCGGCTTTTTCCACGATCAGCACCGCCAGTCCCGCCGCCGCCGCGCTCAGCGCCGCGCTTAACGCGGCGCTGCCCGACCCCACCACCAGCACATCGCACCGCAGCTGGCTGTCGGCAATCGGGACAGGGGCTGTCCCGGTCTGTTTATCCGCCCGCATCATCGGTTGCGCGCTTATTGCATCGGGCGGGTGGTGAACAGATTAATACCCGGCTGTTCCAGCATCACGGGTTCCAAATCCCATTTTTTCATGATGCGGGCGTATTCGCCGTTGGACCACAGTACCTTCAGCGCGTCAAGCAGGGCCTGGGCCAGTTGCTGGTTATCGGGCTTGACCACGATGCCAAGATAATATTTCGGCATCAGCGGCATGGTCACGGTGCGAATCGGCCGGGGCGCCACTTTTTTGATTTCGGCGGCGGCGGCGGCGTCGTTGAGCACAAAATCGATACGTCCCGCGTACAGCGCCAGCAGCACGGCGTCCGCCGACGGCAGGGTGGTCACCTTAATGGCCGGTTTATTATTCTTCGTGCAGTTAGGTGAAAAAATTTCGCTGATGGCATGTTCAAAATCGGTGCCTGACTGCACGCCGACCTTCAGGCCGCACAGCGATAACGGATCGTTGACGATGCTTTTATTACTGGCCAGGGTATAAACTTCATTGGTGGCATAGGCATAGTTCACGAAGGTCACCTGCTTTTCACGCTCCAGGCTGTCGGAAATGCATTCCATCGCCATATCGTAACGTCCGCTTTTTACGCCGGGGATCAGGCCGGCGAAATCGATGGAGACCGGATTGATGCCCACCCCCAGCACTTTGCCGATGGCGTTCCACAGATCCGGCTCAAACCCCACCATGGTTTTATTATCATCGGCGAACACCTCGCACGGCGGGTAATGGGCATCGGTCACCAGATTGATAACGCCCTGGGTTTTGATCTTGTCCGGCAATAGCGCGTGCAGGGCGTTGTCCATGGCGATCGGCGCCGGGTCCTCGGCGCTCGCCGCGCCGCACAGAGTCAGGCCGGCGCACAACAACACAGCGTGGAGCAGGGATGGTGTCATTCTCATGCTTGCAATACTCCCGAAAGGTCTTTATCTGGTTTACCCGATGATCTGGGCGTAAACACCGGCAGACACGTCATGACGCCTGCGGCGATGGCCGGCCGTGGTAGCGTACCGATAAAGGGGAAGTAGCAACTAGCGTGCCATCAGTTAACTAATCAATTAATTAACTGATTAATGGCTCAATCCCGCCGTGCGAATCGATCCGCCCGCCGGGATCATGCTGGAAAAATGACCTATGAAAGTGCAGATGTTGCAATTTTTCATCATAGTAGTGCGCGTCCACCGGCGATTGATGGCATGACCAAACGCCGGTATAGCATGATGAATCCACCGTGGAGGGGATCGGGTTAATTGAACATTTTCTGCAAATAGCGGGTTAACGAGGCGCGGGAAGAAAAACCATGGGGGATGCCGTAATGGCTGTCGGGCTTGCCGTCCGGATCGGAAGGAAAGACTTGATAGTTGTCGCTGGAGCGTACCGGCGACGTCGGGGCGGCAAACAGGCTGCTTTTATCGCGCAGCGAAGGATGAACGACCAGGGCGGTTCGGCCCAGTTTAGCCTCCCGATTCACATAGACATAGTGGTGACCTTTACGGTAACCGTAACATTGTCGGGTGATATAATCTCTTTCGAATCCGGAGTTTTCCAGTTCGCGAGCGACTTCATCGGGTCTTAAATACATTATTTGTCCTCTCTTCAGTCACAGTGAAGTGATCCCAGCTAATGTAATCAGTTAAGCGTCCGGTCAGTAGACGCAGCGCGTGATTTCGGATTAATCCAAAAACCGGCTCCGGCCGGGTTCCGGCAACGCGCCAGACCGCGCCAAGCCGCCCGTCGCGCTTGTTCCGGCCCCGCCGACGCCTGTCCCGACGACGGCAGGCGGCCTTACCGCCGCGGCAGGAATGGCGTGGATAGTCTACAGTTAAACTATCATTAGCCAAAAGGGAGAAACAAATGTTTACGAAAGCTGAAAAAAATGATCTGCAAAGAGATATTAAAGACGATGTTTCTCTGTTAGCCGATACACTGGATGAATTGCTTAGTACGTCTGAAAAAACCACCAAAGAACAGCTGGACGCGCTGCGCAGTAAAGCTAAAGACGTCTTGAAAGACGCGCGCGCGCGCGCCGGCGGCACCAGCCGTATCGGACAGTACGCCCGCGACACCGCGGTCCAGACCAAAAATTACGTGGTCGAGAAACCGTGGCAGAGCCTTGGCATCACTACCGCGGTCGGTATCGTGCTCGGCGTGTTGCTCTCGCGCCGTTAAGGCCGATGGGCAATAAGAGACGCGGGGGTGATGCAGGACCTCCTACCTGGTAACCGTGCCGGGTGATTTTCAAGACATCACTATTTTCTTGCACCGCCAGCCGTATCCTTTGCAGTACCGCAGCCCGCGCTCCCCAAGGAGCGCGGGCTTTTTTGTCGCCTGTTCCCCCGACCTCAGTGAAAAATTGTCGCATCATCCCATATATTGTGTGGTTGATAAAAATAATATCTACATATAGTATTAGTTTCAGGCAAGCCACCCTACCGGCTAGCACCGCCTGGGCGATATTACCACTATAATGTTAACGCGTAAGGGGAATGCGAATCATGACTATTACTATTTACACTAAACCGGATTGCGTCCAATGTCACGCCACCTGCCGCGCGCTGGACAGAAAAGGCATCAGCTATCGGTTAGTGGATCTGGTGGCAGACGGCCAGGCGCTGGCCCATGTGAAATCGTTGGGGTATCAGCAGGTTCCGGTGGTGCAGACGCCCAGCGAGCACTGGAGCGGCTTCAGGCCGGATAAAATCAATCTGCTTGCCGCCACCGCCCTGGCGTCGTGAGCCATCATGTTATCTGCGCAACCGCTGCTGGTGTACTTTTCCAGCAGCTCGGAAAATACGCATCGGTTTGTCGGCAAGTTAACGCTGCCGGCGCTGCGCATTCCCCTGGCGACCAGCCAGAAACTGCAGGTGGACCGGCCCTATATTCTGATAGTGCCGAGCTATGGCGGCGGCAGCCAGCACGGCGCCGTGCCGCCCCAGGCCGTCCGCTTTCTTAACGATGCAACTAACCGTTCCTGGCTCCGCGGCGTCATCGGTGCCGGTAACCGTAACTTTGGCGCAGCCTTCTGTCTGGCGGGCGATATTATCGCCAGGAAATGCCAGGTGCCGTTCCTTGATCGCATTGAGCTATTGGGTACGGCGGAAGACGTGGCGCGGGTACGTATGGGAGTAACCACATTTTGGCAACAGCAGAACTGAACATCACTCAACCCGGTCCGGCGCTGGCGGATTATCATGCCCTGAACGCCATGCTCAATCTCTATGACGAGCACGGCAATATTCAGTTCGATAAGGACCGGCAGGCCGTCGAGCGCTATTTCGAGCAGCACGTGGTGCCCAACACCCGGCGGTTTCCCTCCCTGGCCGCCCGGCTGCGCTATCTGGTGGATGAGGGTTACTACGAGGCGCAGGTACTGGCCCCCTACTCCCAGGACACCCTGGAGGCCTTGTTCCGGCAGGCCGACGCGCGCCAGTTCCGTTTCCAGACGTTTATGGGCGCGCTGAAATTCTATACCAGCTATACCCTGAAATCATTTGACGGCAAACAGTATCTGGAGCGCTTCGAGGACCGGGTATGCATGGTGGCGCTGACGCTTGCCGCCGGCGACGGCGCCCTGGCGTCCAGGCTGGTGGATGAAATGCTGTCGGGACGTTTCCAGCCCGCGACCCCCACCTTTCTCAACTGCGGCAAACAGCAACGCGGGGAGTATGTCTCCTGTTTCCTGCTGCGCATCGAGGATAATATGGAATCCATCGGCCGCTCGGTCAACGCGGCGCTGCAGTTGTCCAAACGCGGCGGCGGCGTAGCCTTTATGCTCACCAACCTGCGCGAGGCCGGGGCGCCGATCAAGCGTATCGAAAACCAGTCGTCCGGCGTTATTCCGGTGATGAAAATGCTGGAGGACGCCTTTTCCTACGCCAACCAGCTTGGCGCGCGCCAGGGCGCCGGCGCCGTCTACCTGCATGCCCATCATCCGGACATCATGCGTTTTCTCGATACCAAACGGGAAAACGCCGATGAAAAAATCCGTATCAAAACCCTGTCGCTGGGCGTGGTCATTCCGGATGTCACCTTCGAGCTGGCGCGCGACAATAAGCCGATGTACCTGTTCTCGCCCTACGACGTCGAGCGGATTTACGGCCAGCCTTTTTCGCAACTCAGCATCAGTGAAAAATACCATGAGATGGCGGCCGACCCCCGCATCCGCAAGACCAGCATCGACGCCCGGCAGTTTTTCCAGACGCTGGCGGAAATCCAGTTTGAGTCGGGTTATCCCTATATGGTGTTCGAGGATACGGTAAACCGCGCCAATCCCATCAAAGGCCGCATCAATATGAGCAATCTGTGCTCGGAGATCCTGCAGGTCAACAGCGCGACTGAATATAACGAGGATCTCAGCTACCGGCAGGTCGGCCATGATATCTCCTGCAACCTGGGCTCGCTGAATATCGCCCGCGCCATGGACGAACCGGATCTGGGCAATACGGTGGAAACCGCCGTGCGAGCCCTGACCGCCGTATCCGACATGAGCCGGATAAATTCTGTGCCCTCCATCGTCAAAGGCAACGACGCCTCCCATGCCATCGGCCTTGGGCAAATGAACCTGCACGGCTTTCTGGCGCGCGAGCATATTTACTACGGCTCGGAGGAAGGCGTGGATTTTACCGATATGTACTTTTACGCCGTCACCTACCATGCGGTGCGGGCGTCAAACCGCCTGGCCATCGAACGGGGTGTGACCTTCGCGGGTTTTGCCGACTCCCGTTATGCCAGCGGAGACTACTTTACGCCCTATGTCGAACGGCAATGGCGGCCTAAAACCGAACGGGTGCGGGCGCTGTTCGCCCGGGCCGGCATCGCCCTGCCCACCCGCGAGGATTGGCTGGCGCTGCGCGCGTCGGTGATGGCGCATGGACTCTACAACCAGAACCTGCAGGCGGTGCCGCCGACCGGCTCCATTTCCTATATCAATCATTCCACATCCAGCATCCATCCGATTGTCTCGCGCATCGAGATCCGCAAAGAGGGTAAAACCGGCCGGGTCTATTATCCGGCGCCCTTTATGGACAACGATAACCTGCACTATTACCAGGACGCATATGAAATCGGGCCGGAAAAAATCATCGATACCTACGCCGCCGCCACGCGCCATGTCGATCAGGGCCTGTCGCTGACGCTGTTTTTCCGGGATACCGCCACTACCCGCGATATCAACAAGGCGCAAATCTACGCCTGGAAAAAAGGCATCAAGACGCTGTACTACATACGTATCCGCCAGTTGGCGCTGGAAGGCACTGAAGTCGCCGGCTGCGTCTCGTGCGCGCTGTAACGGTAAAGGAGACTATCACCATGACCACCGCTCAACCGATCTCCCGCGTCCAGGCGGTAAACTGGAACCGGATTGAAGACGATAAGGATCTGGAGGTGTGGAACCGCCTGACCGCGAATTTCTGGCTGCCGGAAAAATTACCGCTGTCCAATGATATCCCCTCGTGGTCGACATTATCCGCGCAGGAACAGGAACTGACCATCCGGGTATTTACCGGGCTGACATTGCTGGATACAGTGCAAAATACCGTCGGCGCGCCGGCATTAATGGCCGATGCGGTAACGCCGCACGAGGAAGCGGTATTCTCCAATATCAGCTTTATGGAGGCGGTGCATGCGCGCTCCTACAGTTCGATATTTTCCACGCTGTGCGCCATGCCGGAGGTGGATGCGGCATACCGCTGGAGCGAGCAGAACGAAGCCTTGCAAAATAAAGCGGCCATTATTCTGCGTCATTACCGCCATGACGATCCGCTGACGAAAAAAGTCGCCAGCGTCTTTCTGGAGTCCTTTCTATTTTATTCCGGTTTTTACCTGCCGATGTATTATTCCAGCCGGGCAAAACTCACTAATACCGCCGACCTGATCCGGTTAATTATCCGTGATGAAGCGGTGCACGGTTATTATATCGGCTATAAATTCCAGCGTGCGCTGGAACGGGCCACGCCCGAGCGGCGCGAGCAGATCAAGACCTTTACCTACGACCTGCTGCAGGACCTGTATGAGAACGAACTGCTTTACAGCGCGCAGCTGTATGACGGGGTCGGCTGGACAGCGGACGTTACGGCATTTTTGCATTACAATGCCAATAAAGCCTTGATGAACCTGGGTTATGAAGCATTATTCCCGGCATCGATGACCAACGTCAATCCGGAAATCCTATCCGCGCTGTCGCCCAACGCCGACGAAAACCACGATTTTTTCTCCGGTTCCGGGTCGTCTTATGTGATGGGCCGCGCGGTCAATACCGAGGACGAGGACTGGGCCTTTTAATCTCCCCGGCGCGCAGGAGCTATTTTTCCGCGCCCGGTAAGAGACTATTTCCGCTGATAACGGCTTACCCATGCCGTTATTTATTATAAATTCCGCCATCCCGATTTAATTGTTTCCCTCCCATGGGAGGGAATTATATATCCAGGGTTCATCCCCGCGGTTCCCTGCGTATCACCTGCCCCACACGACCTATCGTCTTTTCTGCCGTAAAATTATTCACTCTTAGCCCTTGACGCATGAAATTCACGCCAAAACCGTGCCTGTGCATTAAAAAAATTCGCAAGACTGTTTATTTCCCTAAGCCCTTGTCACGTTTAGCCGAAATGGCTGAAACGATAGCGGCTCAAGGACGGGATATTCAACTGGATAAGGCCTTGGGGGTTGTCTCAAATGCTCAGTATGTTAGGGTATACAGCGTTTTTATATTGGCAGGACCCTTAAATATATTAGAAAACCATACGGGAACTTGATAATTGCATGGCTGTTAAACTTGAAGTAAAAAACCTCTATAAAATATTCGGCGAACATCCCGAACGGGCATTTAAGCTGATTCAGGCAGGGCACGATAAGGATACCCTATTCGCCAAGACCGGTCTGACGGTGGGCGTAAAAGATGCCAGTCTGGCCATTGAAGAAGGCGAGATATTCGTCATCATGGGATTATCCGGTTCCGGTAAATCCACCATGGTACGCCTTCTCAATCGTCTGATAGAACCGACCCGCGGCGAGGTGCTGATCGACGGCGTCGATATCGCCCGGATATCCGACAACGCCCTGCGCGAGGTGCGGCGTAAAAAAATCAGCATGGTGTTCCAGTCCTTTGCGCTGATGCCGCATCTGAACGTGCTGGACAATACCGCGTTTGGCATGATGCTGGCCGGCATACCGGCGCAGGAACGCCACGCCAAGGCGCTGGAAGCCTTGACGCAGGTGGGGCTGGATAAGCATGCGTTGTCCTGGCCCGACGAGCTGTCGGGCGGCATGCGCCAACGCGTCGGCCTGGCGCGGGCGCTGGCGAACGACCCCGATATCCTGCTGATGGATGAGGCTTTTTCGGCGCTCGACCCGTTAATCCGCGCCGAAATGCAGGACGAATTGGTGAAGCTGCAATCCCGCCATCAGCGCACCATCGTATTTATCTCCCATGATCTCGACGAAGCGATGCGCATCGGCGACCGCATCGCCATCATGCAGGGCGGCGTGGTGGTGCAGGTGGGCACGCCGGATGAAATTCTCAACAATCCGGCCAACGACTATGTGCGCACGTTCTTTCGCGGCGTAGACGTCAGCCATGTTTTCAGCGCCAAGGATATCGCGCGCCGTCGTCCGGTAACGCTTATCCGCAAGACGCCGGGGTTCGGCCCCCGCTCCGCCCTTAAGCTGCTGCAGGATGAAGACCGCGATTTCGGTTATGTCCTGGAGCGCGGCCAGAAATTTATCGGCGTGGTGTCCATCGATTCGCTGAAAGCCGCCCTTGCGGACAATCTTCCCCTGGAACAGGCGCTGCTCGAGAGCCCCGTGCCCGTGCCGGGAGATATGCCGCTCAGCGAGCTGATCTCCACCGTCGCCCAGGCGCCTTGCGCCGTACCGGTGGTCGGCGAGGAGAATCAATATATCGGCATTATTTCCAAGGGCATGTTGCTACAGGCATTAGACAAAGAAGGGGCGACCAATGAGTAAGCCAACCACCGATCCATGGGGCGGCGCGCAGGCCGCGCCCGCAGCCGACGCCAGCCAGACCCAGTCCGCCGCGCCGCAGTCCGCCGATCCCTGGGGCGGGGCCGCCGCGCAGCAGCATGACGCCGTCGCGCAGACCGCCCCCGCCAACGGAGCGGGCAGCGCCGCCGACGCCTGGGGCAATACCGCCACGCCTCCCGCCGACGGCGCCGGGGCGCACACCGCCCAGCAGGGCGCCGACTGGCTCAACAGCGGGCCGGCTCCCGCGCCTGAGCATTTTAATCTGCTGGATCCGTTTCACACTACCCTGATCCCGCTCGATACCTGGGTCACCCACGGCATCGATTGGGTGGTGCTGCATTTCCGGCCGTTGTTCCAGGGTATCCGCGTGCCGGTGGATATCATCCTCGGCGGCTTCCAGCATCTGTTGCTGGGCATGCCCGCCCCGGTGGCCATCCTGGTGTTCGCCCTGCTGGCCTGGCAGATGTCGAGCCTGGGCATGGGCATCGCCACCCTGGTCTCGCTGGCGATTATCGGCGCCATCGGCGCCTGGGCGCAGGCCATGGTCACGCTGGCGCTGGTGCTCACCTCGCTGTTTTTCTGCGTGGTGATAGGCCTGCCGCTGGGCATTTGGCTGGCGCGCAGTGATGGCGCGGCCAAAATCATCCGCCCATTGCTGGACGCCATGCAGACCACGCCGGCGTTCGTCTACCTGGTGCCCATCGTCATGCTGTTCGGCATCGGCAATGTGCCGGGGGTGGTGGTGACCATTATCTTCGCCCTGCCGCCGGTGGTGCGCCTGACCATCCTGGGTATCAAACAGGTGCCGGAAGACCTGATAGAAGCCGCCGAATCGTTCGGCGCCAGCCCCGGCCAGCTGCTGTTCAAAGTGCAGTTGCCGCTGGCGATGCCGACCATCATGGCCGGGATTAACCAGACGCTGATGCTGGCGCTCTCGATGGTGGTCATCGCCTCGATGATTGCCGTCGGCGGCCTGGGCCAGATGGTCCTGCGCGGCATCGGCCGCCTGGATATGGGGCTTGCCACCATCGGCGGGGTCGGCATCGTGATACTGGCCATAATCCTCGATCGTCTGACGCAATCCCTGGGACGCGACAGCCGCAGCCGCGGCAACCGCCGCTGGTACGCCGCCGGTCCCCTGGGCCTGTTCACCCGCCCGTTTGCCAAAAAAGCCTGACCCTTTGCCGGGCGCGGGCTCCCCGCCCCCGGCGTCTGAAAGTTAAAATACATGATGAAAATCAACGAGAAGGATATTCCATGCATCACACCGGAATCTGGGCGCTAGCGCTCACCGCGGCGCTTGCCGCGCCACTCTCTTTTGCCGCCGATCTGCCGGGCAAGGGCGTGCAGGTGCAGCCCCTGCAAAGCACGATATCCGAAGAGACGTTCCAAACGCTGCTGGTCAACAAAGCGCTGGAAAAGCTGGGCTACGATGTCAAATCGAGCCGTGAGGTGGATTATAACGTCGCCTATACTTCCATCGCCTCCGGCGACGCTACCTTTATGGCGGTTAACTGGGATCCCCTGCACGCGGACCAGTATCAGGCGGCCGGCGGCGACGCCAGGTTCTATCGCCAGGGCAACTATGTCGAGGGCGCGGCCCAGGGCTACCTGATCGACAAAAAGACCGCCGATCAATACCATATCAAAACCATCGATCAGCTTAAGGATCCCAAGCTGGCTAAACTGTTCGACGCCAACGGCGACGGCAAGGCCGATTTGACCGGCTGCACCCCAGGCTGGGGCTGCGAGGCGGTGATCAACCACCAGATCCAGGCCTACGGCCTGGCCGATACCGTGGAGCACAACCAGGGCAACTACGCGGCCATCATTGCCGACACCATGGCGCGCTTCAAGGAAGGCAAGCCGATCCTGTATTATACCTGGACGCCCTATTGGGTCAGCGACGTGCTGGTTCCGGGCCGGGACGTGGTATGGCTGCAGGTGCCGTTCTCTTCCCTGCCCGGCAAGCAGAAGGACATCAGTACCAAACTGCCTAACGGCGCCGACTATGGCTTCCCGGTAAACACCATGCGTATCGTCGCCAATAAAGAGTGGGCCAAGGCCAATCCCGCGGCGGCGAAACTGTTCGCCATCATGCGTCTGCCCATTAGCGATGTGAACGCGCAGAACCTGCGTATGCATGAGGGCCAGGCCTCGGAGGCGGATATCGAACGCCACGCCAACGGCTGGATTGCCGCGCACCAGGCGGTATTCGACGGCTGGATAAGCGCCGCCACGGCCGCCGCCGCTAAATGATACGGCGTCTTCGCGCCCGTTTATGGCGCGAAAACAGGTCACGTTAACCGACGGGGGGCATTCGCCCCTCGTTTTTTTGGCGCTTATGGGGAATAATAGCCCCCCGATTGGTAAACAGACTCACCAATGAAAACAAAAACAGATCACCCAAGTTTAAGTCCGGCGCTGATTATTATCATGGCTATCGCCACCGGATTGTCGGTCGCGAGTAATTATTACGCGCAACCCCTGCTGGACACCATTGCCCAGTCGTATCACCTGTCGGTGAACCAGGCCGGGTTTATCGTCACCGCCGCCCAGCTGGGTTATGCCTGCGGCCTGATGTTTATCGTGCCGCTGGGGGATAAGTTCGAACGGCGCGGCATGATAGTGGTCATGACGCTGCTGGCCGCCGCCGGTATGCTGGTCACCGCCTCGGCCGGCAGCCTGTGGCTGATGATAGCCGGCACGGCGCTGACCGGTCTATTCTCGGTAGTGGCGCAGATCCTGGTGCCGCTGGCGGCGACGCTTGCCGATCCGGCGAAGCGGGGCAAAGTGGTCGGTATGATCATGACCGGTCTGCTGCTGGGTATCCTGCTGGCGCGTACCGTCGCCGGCGCCCTGGCAAGCTTCGGCGGCTGGCGCACCGTGTACTGGTTCGCCAGCGCGCTGATGGTGGTCATGGCGCTGATACTGTGGTTCGCCCTGCCGCGTTATAAACAGTATTCCGATCTGAATTACCCGCAGCTGCTGGCCTCCATCCTGCGCATGTATGTCACCACGCCGGTGCTGCGCACCCGCGCGCTGATCGGCTGCGTGACCTTTGCCAGCTTCAGCAACCTGTGGACTTCCATGGCGTTCCTGCTGGCCGCGCCGCCGTTTTTTTACTCCGAGGCTAAAATCGGCCTGTTCGGCCTGGCGGGCGCCGCCGGCGCCCTGGCCGCATCCAGGGCCGGGCATCTGGCCGACCGGGGCAAGGCAAAAATCACCACCCGCTATGGCCTGCTGCTGCTCCTGGTCTCCTGGGCCTTTATCTGGTACGGCCAGCATCAGGTGATGGCGCTTATCGCCGGCATCGTCGTGCTGGATCTGGCGGTGCAGGGCGTGCATATCACCAACCAGAGCGTCATTTACCGCCGCATGCCGCAAGCGCGTAACCGTCTCACCTCCGGCTATATGACCAGCTATTTTATCGGCGGCGCCCTGGGCTCGCTGATTTCCGCCTCGGCCTACCAGATGGCCGGCTGGACCGGCGTATGCGTCGCCGGCGGGGCGCTGGGCGTGCTCAACCTGCTGTTATGGTGGCGTGGCCAGCATCATGAGGATAGCGGCGTAGCGGCCGCCTGAGGGCGTCGCACGGCGGGATGACTGTCGCGGCGTTCCGGCGGGCGATAGTCGCCGGAAGTGTCGCCATGGGAGATACGCACATGGACGCAAGCCAGGATCACCTGCCGGCGGCCCCAGGGACGCCGGCCACCTTTCGCGAGGGCATCAAGGACAGCCTGCCCATCGTCATCGGCTACCTGCCGGTGGCGTTCGCTTTTGGCCTGAACGCGGTTAAGCTGGGCTTTACGCCGCTCGAAAGCCTCTTCATTTCCTGCGTTATCTATGCCGGCGCCAGCCAGTTCGTGATAACCACCCTGCTCAGCGCCGGGATATCGCTGTGGGTCGCGGCGTTGACCGTCATGGCCATGGATGTGCGCCATCTGCTGTACGGCCCGGCGCTGCGTCACCGTATTCCCGGCGCCCTGTCGCGGCGCGCCACGGCGCTATGGGCCTTCGGCCTGACCGATGAGGTGTTTGCCGCGGCCATCGCCAAACTGATTAAGGATAACCGCCGCTGGTCGGAACGCTGGATGATAAGCGTCGCGGTCTGTTCGTGGCTATCCTGGGTCGTCGGCACCGCCGTCGGCGCGCTGTCGGGCAACGGCCCGCTGAACGACTATCCGGCGGTTGAGGCCGCGCTGTCCTTCATGCTGCCGGCGCTGTTCCTCAGTTTCCTGTTGGCGTCATTTCAGCGCCGGCAAAGCCTGGTATTGGCCGCGGCGCTGGCCGGCGCGCTGGCCGGGCTGCTGCTGCTGTCGATTCCGATGGCGATCCTGGCCGGCATCGGCGGCGGGTGCCTGGGTGCCTTGCTGGGCCCGGCGCGCGCCGCCAGGGAGGAATAATAAATGCATACCAGCGTGATTATCATCGGTTTGGTGGTCGGCGCGGCGAATTATCTGTTCCGTTACCTGCCGCTGCGTTTTGGCGGCGGGCGTAAATCAGCCGGCCCCGCCGGCGCCTGGGCCGGACGTCTTTTGGACGGCATAGGTTTGGCCTCCATCTGCGCGCTACTGGTGGTCTCCAGTGTGCCGGAGGTGCTGCGCGCGCCGGCGAAACTACTGCCTACCCTGGCGGGTTTCGCGGTATTGGCGGCCTGTTTTTACCGCACCCGCAGCATCGTCATCGCCACCCTGGCCGGGGCGCTGTGCTTTGGCTTGGTATATAAATTAGTCATGCCCTAATCTATAGCTCTCTAAACTTTTCAGGACGACAATATTTACTTGAGTGATTACATTAGTTATTATATCCATAGAAACTAATGAGGCATAAATCATCATGGACAGTTCCTTCACCCCCATTGAGCAAATGTTGGCGCAACGCGCTAAGCAGCGTCCCGAGTTTCCCTACCAGGAAATCCTGCTGACCCGGCTATGCATGCATATGCAGGGTAAATTGCTGGAAAACAGAAACCGCATGCTGAAAGCCCAGGGCATCAATGAAACGTTGTTTATGGCCCTGCTGACCCTGGAGTCCCAGGAAAATCACAGTATCCAGCCCTCTGAACTCAGTTCCGCCCTGGGATCGTCGCGCACCAACGCCACCCGCATCGCGGATGAGCTGGAAAAACGGGGCTGGATTGTGCGTAAAGAGAGTGAGAACGATCGCCGCTGCCTGCATTTGCAGCTGACCGACGCCGGCGAAAACTTTCTTAATAATCTCTTGCCGCCGCAGCATAAGTGCCTGGTAACGCTCTGGTCTACCCTCAATACCGACGAGCAGAAGCAGCTTGAAACGCTCACGCGCAAGCTGCTGACCAAACTGGACGAATTAATTGTCGAAGACGAAATAGCCTGACCTGCGCGCGCGATTATGGCTCACTTCCCTGTGAGCCTCCCTGCGCGTCAATGAGTGCGGCGTTTTTGTCCCTGCGCGCTACGCGTTATTCTTTTTGCCCGGCAAACCCGCCGCACACTCAAGCGTGGTTTTGCCGCCACCACTCCGCCAGCAGTATGCCGGTAGCCACCGACACGTTCAGGCTTTCCACCCGCCCGGTACCGCCGATGGAAATCGCCAGATCCGCCTGTTCCACGATGGCGTCGGACAACCCTGCCCGCTCCTGGCCTATCACCAGCACCATCTTCGCCGGCATATTGACCCGGCCAAGCGACGCGCCTTTGTGGCTCGATGTGGTGACGATGGTATAACCCGCCTGGCGGAAACGGTCCAAATCGCCGAATAAATCATCGGTATGTATGGCGCTGATATGCTCCGCGCCACCTTCGGCGGTACGTACCGCGGCGCCGGACTCCAGCGCCGCGCTGTCGCTGGTCATGACGCCTTTCACGCCAAAATGCGCGCAGCTGCGCAACATTGCGCCGAGGTTATGGGGATTGGAGACATCCTCAAGCGCCAGCACGCAATCTTTATCCAGGGCTTTATCAAGATAGGTAACGGCATCCAGGCCGATGCGCTTTTTAATCAGGAAACAGACGCCGCCGTGATGATCGGTGCCGGATGCCAGCGCCAGCTCGTCCTCTTCCACCACATGGTAGGCTTTGCGATTGGCGGCCATCCAGCGCAGGGCGTCGCGAAAGCGCGGCGTAACGGATTGCACGAACCAGGCGCGCACGATGGAATCGGGACGGCTTTTGAATAAGGCCTGGCAGGCATTTTCGCCGTAAACCCGGGTTTCTTCCGCCCGCTGGCGCCGCAGCTGTTCGGGGTCGATCAGGCTTTTACCGCTGATGCCGCCGTGATCGGCCACCGCGGGGGTCTCATCGTTTTGGTACAGGGTCTTCCAGGGGGAGTCCGGCGCGGTGGACGGTCTGTCCCTGCGGGGCGCGTCGCCGCGACGGGCATCACCGCGGGGCGCGTCACCACGACGGGCGTCACCCCGGGGCGCGTCGCCACGGCGGGCGTCACCGCGGCGGGCATCACCGCGGGGCGCGTCGCCGCGGCGGGCATCGCCCCGGGGCGCATCGCGGCCCGGCTGGGGTGGACGAGAAGGACGACGAGGCTGCTCTTCTTCTTCTTTGCGCACGTACATAACACGGACCTTGCCGTTTTTACCCTTTAATGAATCGCTCATTTGTCTCTCCACCCATATGCTGGGCGCGAAGATTACCTGATCTTGTCTTTTTTAGCTACCGGGTAGAGGTAAAAGCCAGCAACTATCGAAGCCATCGGATAAATCATTTTGTACCTTCACATTTCTTTCACCATACTTCAGAACATCATTTCGATAAAGCGTGGATCTCATCGCCCGGCCGCCCTGTTGCCGGTTTAACCTCCACCCATAAGAGGCAATTGTATGAATACAGTATGTGCATCCTGTCTGGCCACCAACCGGCTGCCGGAACAGAAGGTCAACGACGGCGCGAAATGCGGCCGTTGCGGCGAGGCGCTGCTGGACGGCAAAGTGGTGCATGCCACCACCGACTCCCTCGATAAGCTGCTGCAAGACGATCTGCCGGTGGTGGTCGACTTCTGGGCGCCCTGGTGCGGCCCCTGCGTCGGCTTCGCGCCGATTTTCGAGGCGGTTGCCGCGGAGCGCCGCGGCTCGGTACGTTTCCTGAAGGTGAATACCGAAGCGGAGCCCCAGTTAAGCACCCGTTTCGGCATCCGCAGCATTCCCACCATCATGGTGTTCAGGCACGGTAAAATGGTGGATTCGCTGCACGGCGCTATGCCCAAAGGGCCGTTTGAAGAGTGGCTGGACGAAGGCCTGTCCATTCCGAGCCCGTCTTAAGCGGCCGCCGCCGGGCCACCCGCACATGCTGTGGCGGCGGGTGGCCCGGCGCGCCGCGACACTGCGTTTCCCGACAGCTCCGTCGGTAAATAGTTGTCCGCTTTCCCCGCCCGCTCCGGTAAACTCTCTCTTTTCTTGCGGGCTTCCCATGACAAACAACGCCGTGCTGGCGCTACGCCAATATCGTCTCGATCGCGCCACCCGGCCGTACCGCGCGCGCGGTTGCCGGGTCGTGCGCTGCGAACACTGCCTGCTGCCGCAGCCCGTTTGCCTGTGCGATCGCATTATCCCCATGACGTCGGTCAGCCGTTTCTGCCTGATCATGTTTGACTCCGAGCCCCTGAAACCCAGCAATACCGGACGCCTGATCGCCGATATCTTGCCGGATACCCAGGCTTTTCTCTGGTCGCGCACCGAGCCGGATACGGCACTGCTATCGGCTATTGCCGACCCCGCCCGCCAGCCTTATGTGGTATTCCCGGCGCACAACGTCGCCCCGGACCGGCGCGTGGTGCCGCAAATCGATGCCTGCGGCAAGCCGCCGTTGTTTATTCTGCTTGACGGCACCTGGTCCGAGGCCGGCAAGATGTTTCGCAAAAGCCCCTATTTGGCGGATTTTCCGATATTATCCCTTAACCTGGCTACCGTCTCCGCCTATCGTCTGCGGGAAGCGCACGGCGAAGGCCACCACTGCACCGCCGAGGTGGCCGCCACCCTGCTGCGCCAGACGGGGGACGCGGCGGCGGCGGATCGCCTGGGCGCGCATTTTGCGCTGTTTCGCAGCCGCTACCTATTGGGTAAATCGCACCATAACACCGCGCAAATATCTTCCGCCATCACAACACCCCGGCCTTAATGCGCTTACACTTGTCGGATGCGGCTGGATAGGAGACCACCGATGAGTCAACGAGGTTTGGAAGCGCTGCTAAGACCAAAATCCATCGCCGTGCTGGGGGCGTCCGACAAACCGGGCCGGGCCGGGAACCTGATGATGCGTAATCTGCTGAACGGCGGGTTCGGCGGCCCGATATTGCCGGTAACGCCGCGCTATCCCGCGGTTTGCGGCGTTTTAAGCTATCCGGACGTGGCGAGCCTGCCCCTGGCGCCGGACCTGGCGATCCTGTGCACCCGCGCCAGCCGCAATCCCGGTTTGCTCGACGACCTCGGCAGGCTGGGTTGCAAAACGGCGATTATCCTCTCCGCGCCACCGGCCCAGTTTACCGAGCTGAAAGCCTGCGCCGCCCGTCACGGCATGCGTCTGCTCGGGCCGAACAGCCTGGGGGTACTGGCGCCGTGGCAAGGATTGAACGCCAGTTTTTCCCCGGTGCCCATCCATAAAGGCAAGCTGGCGTTTATCTCCCAGTCCGCCGCGGTATCCAATACCGTGCTGGACTGGGCGCAGCAGCGCGAAATCGGGTTTTCCTATTTTATCGCGCTCGGCGACAGTATCGATATCGATGTGGACGATGTGCTTGATTTCCTGGCGCGCGACGGCAAAACCAGCGCCATTTTACTGCACCTGGAGCACCTCAGCGACGCCAGGCGTTTTCTGTCGGCCGCCCGGGGCGCCGCGCGCAACAAGCCTATACTGGTCATCAAAAGCGGGCGCAGCCCGCAGGCGCAGCGCCTGTTGAACTATCCCCAGGGAAGGGATGCCGCCTACGACGCCGCAATCCAGCGTGCCGGGCTGCTGCGGGTGCGCGATACCCACGAATTATTTTCAGCGGTGGAAACCCTAAGCCATATGCGCCCGTTGCGCGGTGAACGGCTGATGATCGTCAGCAACGGCATTGCCCCGGCCGCCCTGGCGCTGGATGAGCTGCTCAGCCGTCATGGCAAGCTGGCGACATTGAGCACCGCGACCCGTCAGGCCCTGCAGGCGGTATTGCCGGAGGGCCTGCCCGCCGCCAACCCGCTTGATTTGGCGGACGACGCCACTCCGGCCCGCTATCGCGCCGCCCTGACGGCGCTGCTTGACAGCACCGACTACGACGCGCTGCTGATTATCCACGCGCCCAGCGCCGCCGCCCCCAGCAGCGAGACGGCGCAGCAGGTTATCGAGCTGGCCAAGCTTCACCCCCGCGGCCGGCAGGTCACCCTGCTGACCAACTGGAGCGGCGAATTTTCCTCCCGGGAGGCCAGACGCCTGTTCACGGAGGCGGGGCTACCCACCTATCGCACCCCTGAAGGCGTGGTCACCGCTTTTATGCATATGGCGGAATACCGGCGCAATCAAAAGCAATTGATGGAAACACCGGCCCTGCCGGTCGGCCTGACGGTGGATACCGCCCAGGCGCACGCCCTGATCCGCCAGGCGCTGGAACAGGGCATTACCCGGCTGGCGACCCACGAGGTGCGCCCCATTATCGAGGCTTATGGCTTAACCACCCTGCCCACCTGGATCGCCGGCGACACCGCCGAGGCCGTCGCCGTTGCCGACCGTATTGGTTACCCTGTGGCGCTGAAGCTGCGCTCGCCGGACATCCCCCATAAATCCGAGGTCCAGGGCGTGATGCTGTCGCTGCGCAATGCGCAGGAAGTGGCCCAGGCGGCCAACGCCATGGCGGAACGCGTGGCGCAAACCTTTCCCCAGGCGCGCATCGAGGGCATGTTGGTACAAAGCATGGCCAGCCGGGCCGGCACCCAGGAACTGCGCATCCTGGTCGAACAGGATCCGGTGTTCGGCCCGCTAATCCTGCTGGGTGAAAGCGGGCATGAATGGCGACAGGCCGACCAAACGGCGGTAGCCCTGCCGCCGCTTAATATGACGCTGGCGCAGAATATGGTGCGCCAGGGCCTGAAAAAAGGCGCTATCCGCACCCATAGTCCGCTCTATTCGCTGGATATTGTCGCGTTAAGCCGCCTGTTGGTGCAGGTCTCCAACCTGCTGCTCGACTGCCCGGAAATCGTCCATCTGGATATCCATCCGCTGCTGGCCTGCGGCGGCGATATGACGGTGCTGGACGTCAGCCTTGAACTGGCCGAACGCCCGGGCGACCCCGAGGCGCGCCTGGCGATCCGTCCTTATCCGCAGGCGCTGGAATCGGTGGTCACGCTGAAAAACGGCGAGCAATGCCTGTTCAGGCCCATCCTGCCCGAAGACGAACCGCTGCTAAAGCAGTTTATCGGCGCGGTCACGCCGGAAGATCTTTATTATCGTTACTTCAGTGAGATCACAGAATTTACCCATGAAGATTTGGCTTATATGACCCAAATCGACTACGATCGAGAAATGGCGTTTGTCGCGATCAGACAAAACGACGCGGGAAACACCATTATCGGCGTCACGCGCGTTTTTTCCGACCCGGACAATACCGAGGCCGAATTTTCGGTACTGGTCAGGTCCGATCTCAAAAAAATGGGCTTAGGCCGCCTGCTGCTGCAAAAAATGATTGCCTACGCCCGCGATCACGGGCTCAGACGCTTGAACGCCATCACCATGCCCAGCAACCACGGCATGATTTCACTGGCAAAAAAACTGGGATTTACCGTCGATCTGCAGTTGGAAGACGGCATTGTCGCGCTATCGCTGTCGCTTGCGGGCGAAACCCGGCAACCACCCCCGGTCTAACATCAAGCGCGCATCAACCTGCGGCGAAACATAGCCACAATGGAGAAAAGTAATGTTATTATGGCCGATTCCACACATTTGTGTTTTTGCATATGGTCATTCCACCATACGATGACAAGAGAAGAAGCGCACTGTGATGTTGTCAAACTTTAGACGTACCAAACACCAACAACACCTTGCACAACTGCCCAAAATTCCCCAGACGGTTGCTGACGTACAAACGCTGTACAGTCCTGAAGATTTCCGTATCGCCTTGCTTAACGCCATTGCGGGTGCCAAGAAGCGTATTTATCTGGTGGCGCTGTATCTTGAGCAGGATGAAGGTGGCGAGGCTGTGCTCTCGGCCCTCTACCAGGCCCGCGAGCTGCGGCCGGAGCTTGAGATCTGTGTGCTGGTCGACTGGCATCGCGCGCAGCGTGGGCGCATAGGCGCGGCGGCGGTAAACACCAACGCCGACTGGTATTGCCGCATGGCGCAGGATCATCCCGGCACGTCGGTACCGGTGTACGGCGTACCGGTCAATACCCGCGAAGCCCTGGGCGTATTGCATCTCAAAGGCTTCATTATCGACGATACCGTTATTTACAGCGGCGCCAGCCTGAACGATGTCTACCTGCATCAGTTGGATAAATACCGCTACGATCGTTATCAACTGATCCACAACCCTCAGCTTGCCGAGTGCATGCTGGGTTATATTAAGCGGCACCTGCTGACGGCGCCCGCGGTCAACCGGCTGGATAATCCAAATCGTCCCAAAAGTATTGAAATCAAAAACGATACGCGCATGTTCCGCCAGTCTTTGCGCGATGCCGATTATGCCTGCAACGGCTCGGCCGGCGATGACGAACTGACCATCACGCCCCTGGTGGGATTAGGCAAGCAAAGTCCGCTGAATAAAACCATTCATCACCTGATGTCGTGCGCCGACAGTAAACTGACCCTGTGCACCCCCTATTTTAATATGCCGGCGCTGCTGGTGCGCAATATCATTTCTCTGCTGCGCCAGAACAGGCAGGTGGAAATCATCGTCGGCGATAAAACGGCCAATGATTTTTATATTCCCGAAGATCAGCCGTTTAAGATTATCGGCGCCTTGCCCTATTTATATGAAATCAACCTGCGCCGTTTTCTCGGAAGGTTGCAGCGTTATGTGGACAATGGGCAACTGGTGGTCAGGTTATGGAAAGACGGCGATAATACCTATCACCTCAAAGGCATGTGGGTTGACGACGAATGGCAGTTATTGACCGGCAATAACCTTAATCCCCGCGCCTGGCGCCTGGATCTGGAAAACGCGCTGTTAATCCACGACCCGAAGGGCGAACTGCGTGCGCAGCGCGAGCATGAACTCGAACTTATCCGTACCCATACCATAGTGGTCACGCACTATACCGAGTTGCAAGGTATCGGCGACTATCCGGTCAAAGTACGCAAGCTGATCCGCCGGCTGCGGCGTATCCGTATCGATCGCCTTATCAGCCGTATTTTATAGATTCGCCCTTGGGCACACAGGAATGTCATTCCGGCATCATCGCGGTTTTCCACCGGCGGCCTCCTTGAAAGGACCCGCCGGAGACAACCCGGCGCCGTTGGTTCAGGGATGCCGTAGTGTCCGCCAGGCCGACGGTTTGAACCAGCGGAACGCAACCATGTCAAAAAGCCTCAGGCAGCCATTTCATCACGTCAGTCATCTCGCTTGTCGCACGGTTATTATTCTTCCGCTGATTTTTTGCAGCGCCTGCGCCCATATGGCGCAGGACAACTGGACAGGGCGCGATAAAACAGCGCATTTTATCTCTTCCGCCACACTGGCCTATGCGGGTAGCGCGGTGGCGGAACACCAAAATGCCTCCCCGGCCCGCAGCCGCAATATCGGGTTTGCCTTCGCCCTTTCGCTGGGCGCGCTGAAGGAAACGTTCGACAGCCGCGCCGCCGGCAGCGGCTGGAGCTGGAAGGACTTCGCCTGGGATGTGGCGGGGGCTTCGGCGGGTTATAGTCTGTATTATCTCAATAAATGATTAACTAAAATAACTGTATACTCAATAACCGAGGATATTGCCGTATGCTAACAGGCCAAGACGTTGCATCTGGACCTGTTCCCAGCAATTTTCGTCTGCGCGGACCGCAAATTAAGACTTCTATTATGATAAGTTCATATTTGGATTAATCCGCAGGGAGGCATTGATGTCGCGACATGAAACGCCAGACAATTTACCTGGCGAAAATCATGATAAAATACGTGTCCGGTTGGCCAAGATCACGGATATCGATACTATTTTTGCTATTCGCTTAAGCGTAAGAGAGAACCAGATCTCACGCGCTCGGCTTACGGAAATGGGAATTACTGCTGTTGCCATCAGGGACGCGATTCTTGCCTCCCCCTGCGTCTGGATTGCCGAGATAGGGCAAATTCCTGCTGGTTTTTCTATGGCCTGCACCGCTGAAGCAAGCGTATTTGCCCTGTTCATACGCCCTGAATTTGAAGGGCTTGGACTAGGCCGCGTTCTGCTGGCCAACGCCGAATCCTATCTTTTCAAGCACCATCAAAAAATATGGCTGGTAACAGACGGCAACAGCCGCGCCAGCGGTTTTTATCGCCAGCTCGGGTGGCACCCTAAGGAATACTTAGCGGATGGTGATATTCGATTTGAGAAGTCAGTTTAATGTCTATTATACATTCAAATTACCTCGCCACGGTAAACTAAGCGCTTTCCAGATCACCGTGGGCCGTCGCCTGCGGCTCCGCTCCACCGGCGTTGCCGGTGGTCCGACTCTCGCGCCCGGGTAGCGAACCGCCAGGGTTACGCACATGAAAAAGCCCTCTGTTTTCACAGAGGGCTTCGTCAATGGGATGCCTGGCAGTTGATGCCTGACTGCGTCAGGCACCCTGCGGGCCGCCGCAAGCGGCGTTCAACAGGCTCCGCCTGTTGTCCTACTCTCTTACTCGAGTAGCGAACTGCCAGGGTTACGCACATGAAAAAGCCCTCTGTTTTCACAGAGGGCTTCGTCAATTGGATGCCTGGCAGTTCCCTACTCTCGCATGGGGAGACCCCACACTACCATCGGCGCTACGGCGTTTCACTGCTGAGTTCGGCATGGGGTCAGGTGGGACCACCGCGCTAGTGCCGCCAGGCAAATTCGTTTACCAACCGTCATCCTGCTTCTGATGACCATCGGCCTTTATCCGGAACTTCGCTGAAAATTCTCTCGCCACCCCTGGGGGCGACGCTCTCTTTGCGTCAAACACTTTAGGTGTTGTAAGGTTAAGCCTCACGGGTCATTAGTATCGGTTAGCTCAACGCATCGCTGCGCTTACACACCCGACCTATCAACGTCATCGTCTTTAACGTCCCTTCAGGTGGCTTAAAGCCACAGGGAAGACTCATCTCGAGGCAAGTTTCCCGCTTAGATGCTTTCAGCGGTTATCTCTTCCGCACGTAGCTACCGGGCAATGCCATTGGCATGACAACCCGAACACCAGTGGTGCGTCCACTCCGGTCCTCTCGTACTAGGAGCAGCCCCTCTCAATCTTCCAACGCCCACGGCAGATAGGGACCGAACTGTCTCACGACGTTCTAAACCCAGCTCGCGTACCACTTTAAATGGCGAACAGCCATACCCTTGGGACCTACTTCAGCCCCAGGATGTGATGAGCCGACATCGAGGTGCCAAACACCGCCGTCGATATGAACTCTTGGGCGGTATCAGCCTGTTATCCCCGGAGTACCTTTTATCCGTTGAGCGATGGCCCTTCCATTCAGAACCACCGGATCACTAAGACCTGCTTTCGCACCTGCTCGAGCCGTCACTCTCGCAGTCAAGCTAGCTTATGCCTTTGCACTAACCTCACGATGTCCGACCGTGATTAGCTAACCTTCGTGCTCCTCCGTTACTCTTTAGGAGGAGACCGCCCCAGTCAAACTACCCACCAGACACTGTCCTCGACCCAGATTATGGGCCGGAGTTAGAACATCAAACATTAAAGGGTGGTATTTCAAGGTTGGCTCCATGCAGACTGGCGTCCACACTTCAAAGCCTCCCACCTATCCTACACATCAAGGCTCAATGTTCAGTGTCAAGCTATAGTAAAGGTTCACGGGGTCTTTCCGTCTTGCCGCGGGTACACTGCATCTTCACAGCGAGTTCAATTTCACTGAGTCTCGGGTGGAGACAGCCTGGCCATCATTACGCCATTCGTGCAGGTCGGAACTTACCCGACAAGGAATTTCGCTACCTTAGGACCGTTATAGTTACGGCCGCCGTTTACCGGGGCTTCGATCAAGAGCTTCTCCTTACGGATAACCCCATCAATTAACCTTCCGGCACCGGGCAGGCGTCACACCGTATACGTCCACTTTCGTGTTTGCACAGTGCTGTGTTTTTAATAAACAGTTGCAGCCAGCTGGTATCTGCGACTGGCTTCAGCTCGGGGAGCAAGTCCCTCCACCTAATGCCAGCGTGCCTTCTCCCGAAGTTACGGCACCATTTTGCCTAGTTCCTTCACCCGAGTTCTCTCAAGCGCCTTGGTATTCTCTACCTGACCACCTGTGTCGGTTTGGGGTACGATTCGATGTGACCTGGAGCTTAGAGGCTTTTCCTGGAAGCGTAGCATCAATTCCTTCACCACCGTAGTGGCTCGTTATCACGCCTCAGTGTTGAATAAAAGAGCGGATTTACCTGCTCTTTCCACCTTCACGCTTAAACCGGGACAACCGTCGCCCGGCGAACCTAGCTTTCTCCGTCCCCCCTTCGCAGTCACACCCAGTACAGGAATATTAACCTGTTTCCCATCGACTACGCCTTTCGGCCTCGCCTTAGGGGTCGACTCACCCTGCCCCGATTAACGTTGGACAGGAACCCTTGGTCTTCCGGCGAGCGGGCTTTTCACCCGCTTTATCGTTACTTATGTCAGCATTCGCACTTCTGATACCTCCAGCAGCCCTCACAGGCCACCTTCGCAGGCTTACAGAACGCTCCCCTACCCAACAATACCCGAAGGTATCGCTGCCGCAGCTTCGGTGCATGGTTTAGCCCCGTTACATCTTCCGCGCAGGCCGACTCGACCAGTGAGCTATTACGCTTTCTTTAAATGATGGCTGCTTCTAAGCCAACATCCTGGCTGTCTATGCCTTCCCACATCGTTTCCCACTTAACCATGACTTTGGGACCTTAGCTGGCGGTCTGGGTTGTTTCCCTCTTCACGACGGACGTTAGCACCCGCCGTGTGTCTCCCGTGGTAACATTCTTCGGTATTCGCAGTTTGCATCGGGTTGGTAATCCGGGGTGGACCCCTAGCCGAAACAGTGCTCTACCCCCGAAGATGAATTCACGAGGCGCTACCTAAATAGCTTTCGGGGAGAACCAGCTATCTCCCGGTTTGATTGGCCTTTCACCCCCAGCCACAAGTCATCCGCTAATTTTTCAACATTAGTCGGTTCGGTCCTCCAGTTAGTGTTACCCAACCTTCAACCTGCCCATGGCTAGATCACCGGGTTTCGGGTCTATACCCTGCAACTTAACGCCCAGTTAAGACTCGGTTTCCCTACGGCTCCCCTATTCGGTTAACCTTGCTACAGAATATAAGTCGCTGACCCATTATACAAAAGGTACGCAGTCACCCTGATAAATCAAGGCTCCCACTGCTTGTACGTACACGGTTTCAGGTTCTATTTCACTCCCCTCGCCGGGGTTCTTTTCGCCTTTCCCTCACGGTACTGGTTCACTATCGGTCAGTCAGGAGTATTTAGCCTTGGAGGATGGTCCCCCCATCTTCAGACAGGATATCACGTGTCCCGCCCTACTCATCGAGCTCACAGCACTTGCACCTTCGGATACGGGGCTATCACCCTGTGTTGCCGGACTTTCCAGACCGTTCTCCTGATGCAA
Source organism: Sodalis sp. RH24 (assembly GCF_047324145.1). Classification (NCBI taxonomy): domain Bacteria; kingdom Pseudomonadati; phylum Pseudomonadota; class Gammaproteobacteria; order Enterobacterales; family Bruguierivoracaceae; genus Sodalis; species Sodalis sp. RH24. The sequence continues at coordinate 4,700,927 of NZ_CP178729.1, read as the reverse complement.
ATGCTGATGGTGACTCTGGGCTGTTCCCCGTTCGCTCGCCGCTACTAGGGGAATCTCGGTTGATTTCTTTTCCTCGGGGTACTGAGATGTTTCAGTTCCCCCGGTTCGCCTCAATACGCTATGGATTCACGTAATGATAGTGCAACGAATTGCACTGGGTTTCCCCATTCGGACATCGCCGGCTGATAGCGCTTCATATCAGCTCACCGGCGCATTTCGCGGATTAGCACGTCCTTCATCGCCTCTGACTGCCTAGGCATCCACCGTGTACGCTTATTCACTTAACCTCACAACCCTAAAGTGTCTGTGTTGCGACTGGCTGCACACTGCCAGGGCATCGTTGCGCGGTGCTCGCCATGCTCATGGACATTGAGTCCACTCCGCTGGCTGCGCGCCGTGCGCCTTGCCCTGACACTGTTCGCACAGTCTCACCCTGGTGAGAGTAAACCCTCGCCTGGGCTACAGAGATTGCCATCGACACGGCAATCATTAGGTTTGCTTGCTTTGAGAGAATCGCATACTGATTTTGCTCAGCATGTTTTTTTTCAAATTTTCAGCTTGTTCCGGATTGTTAAAGAGCATGTATTTCGCAGCATACTGATACGCGGTTGCGTAACAATGTGCTCTGAAATCATCAGACAATAAAGGCGGGTCTGGTTTGGTTAACAGGTCGTATGAAAAAGAGTTTGGCGTCCCCTAGGGGGTTCGAACCCCTGTTACCGCCGTGAAAGGGCAGTGTCCTAGGCCACTAGACGAAGGGGACAGGAGTGCGTTTGTGAGATAAGTTGTCGTCAATAGGCAACGAATTCTTATGCCACCGTTTTTTATCAACCCTGCCTTAACATTCAGGAAGAGGGCATGACAAAAAACCATACGAGCTGTTTGCTCATTACAGTTATCAGACAATCTGTGTGGACACTACACAATCTAGTATCTATTTCGGTAAGGAGGTGATCCAACCGCAGGTTCCCCTACGGTTACCTTGTTACGACTTCACCCCAGTCATGAATCACAAAGTGGTAAGCGCCCTCCCGAAGGTTAAGCTACCTACTTCTTTTGCAACCCACTCCCATGGTGTGACGGGCGGTGTGTACAAGGCCCGGGAACGTATTCACCGTGGCATTCTGATCCACGATTACTAGCGATTCCGACTTCATGGAGTCGAGTTGCAGACTCCAATCCGGACTACGACGCACTTTGTGAGGTCCGCTTACTCTCGCGAGTTCGCTTCTCTTTGTATGCGCCATTGTAGCACGTGTGTAGCCCTACTCGTAAGGGCCATGATGACTTGACGTCATCCCCACCTTCCTCCGGTTTGTCACCGGCAGTCTCCTTTGAGTTCCCACCATTACGTGCTGGCAACAAAGGATAAGGGTTGCGCTCGTTGCGGGACTTAACCCAACATTTCACAACACGAGCTGACGACAGCCATGCAGCACCTGTCTCAGAGTTCCCGAAGGCACATTCGCATCTCTGCAAACTTCTCTGGATGTCAAGAGTAGGTAAGGTTCTTCGCGTTGCATCGAATTAAACCACATGCTCCACCGCTTGTGCGGGCCCCCGTCAATTCATTTGAGTTTTAACCTTGCGGCCGTACTCCCCAGGCGGTCGATTTAACGCGTTAGCTCCGAAAGCCACGGCTCAAGGCCACAACCTTCAAATCGACATCGTTTACAGCGTGGACTACCAGGGTATCTAATCCTGTTTGCTCCCCACGCTTTCGTACCTGAGCGTCAGTCTTCGTCCAGGGGGCCGCCTTCGCCACCGGTATTCCTCCAGATCTCTACGCATTTCACCGCTACACCTGGAATTCTACCCCCCTCTACGAGACTCTAGCCTGCCAGTTTCAAATGCAGTTCCCGGGTTAAGCCCGGGGATTTCACATCTGACTTAACAGACCGCCTGCGTACGCTTTACGCCCAGTAATTCCGATTAACGCTCGCACCCTCCGTATTACCGCGGCTGCTGGCACGGAGTTAGCCGGTGCTTCTTCTGCGGGTAACGTCAATCAACAAGGTTATTAACCTTGTCGCCTTCCTCCCCGCTGAAAGTGCTTTACAACCCGAAGGCCTTCTTCACACACGCGGCATGGCTGCATCAGGCTTGCGCCCATTGTGCAATATTCCCCACTGCTGCCTCCCGTAGGAGTCTGGACCGTGTCTCAGTTCCAGTGTGGCTGGTCATCCTCTCAGACCAGCTAGGGATCGTCGCCTAGGTGAGCCATTACCTCACCTACTAGCTAATCCCATCTGGGTTCATCCGATGGCGTGAGGCCCGAAGGTCCCCCACTTTGGTCTTGCGACGTTATGCGGTATTAGCTACCGTTTCCAGTAGTTATCCCCCACCATCAGGCAGATCCCCAGACATTACTCACCCGTCCGCCGCTCGCCGGCAAAGTAGCAAGCTACTTCCCGCTGCCGCTCGACTTGCATGTGTTAGGCCTGCCGCCAGCGTTCAATCTGAGCCATGATCAAACTCTTCAATTAAAAGCTTGATGCTCAAAGATTGTCATACTGTTAATCTTATGAATTAACTGTTTGTTCACTCTTCAAGACTTGGTATTTTTGTGTTTCGATACGGTCTTGTGAGTGCCCACACAGATTGTCTGATAAATTGTTAAAGAGCAGTGCGCCGCTGTAATCAGTCTGGCGCGAGGTGGCGTATATTACGCTTTCCTCTTTCAGTGTCAAGCCCGTTCGGCCTGTCTTCTGACTCGTTTCCGGTAGAGTGTGATACTGCTCACGTTACCGGTCGATGGAGGCGCATTATAGGGGGGTACGGAAAAATGGCAAGTAAAAAAAACGTCATTTTAACCGACCGGTTAAAATCTAACCGTTATGCACCTTTTGCATGCTGTTTAATGGCAGCCGGTAGTTGCGCAAGACTGTCTATCACCCAATCCGCCAGGGCCTGGGCCTTTTCGTCCAGCGGCTTGCCGCTGCGCACCAGCACTTTGGCGCCGACGCCCGCGGCTTGCCCCGCCAGCATGTCTTCGGCCTTATCACCTACTATATAGGAGGCCGCCATATCGATATTCAGGAACTGCTGCGCATCGAGCAGCATGCCGGGTTTGGGTTTGCGGCAGTCGCAATCCTGGCGGTATTCCCCTTCCACGCCGTCGGGATGATGCGGGCAGAAATAGATGCCGTCCAATTCCACGTCGCGATCGGCCAGCGACCAATCCATCCACTCGGTTAGGCGCATAAACTGATCTTCGGTAAATTTACCCCGTGCAATACCGGACTGGTTCGTCACCACCACCAGGGCGAATCCCATGGTTTTCAATTCCCGCATGGCATCGATAACACCGTCGATAAATTGAAATTCATCGATCTCATGTACATAACCGTGATCGACATTAATGGTACCATCGCGGTCTAAAAATATAGCTGGGACAGGCTGTGTCACTGATTGGCTCCTGACAACATAAACGGCGCCCAGTATCGCATGTTTTATCGGGCGAAGAGAAACGGAGAAAATGAAACCCAGTTGACTTAGCCGTCTAGACGCCCTAACATCCACGCACGCTGATATCTGCGGATATCGTAAAGGTGCCATTTATTCTCGCAACAGGTAACCAGTAACCCTAAAAAAGCATGATCACACTCTCTCATATTACCAAGCAATATTCGCAGGGCGCCCTGACTATTAATGCCCTGTCGGATGTTTCCCTGCACGTTGCGCCAGGTCAGATTTATGGCGTTATCGGCGCTTCCGGCGCCGGTAAAAGCACGCTTATCCGTTGCGTAAATTTATTGGAACGTCCCACCAGGGGTACGGTGCTGGTCGATGGTAAAGATCTTACCAACCTGCCTGAGCGTCAGCTTATTGCCGCCCGCCGGCAAATCGGCATGATATTTCAGCATTTTAATTTGCTGTCCTCGCGCACCGTGTCCGGCAATATCGCCCTGCCGCTGGAATTGGATAAATTATCCAGGCGCGATATCACCGCGCGGGTCAATGAGCTGCTGACCCTGGTCGGGCTTGAGGATAAGGCCGACGCCTATCCGGCCAACCTGTCCGGCGGCCAGAAACAGCGGGTCGCCATTGCCCGGGCGCTGGCCAGCAACCCCAAGGTGCTGCTGTGCGATGAAGCCACCAGCGCCCTGGATCCGGCCACCACCCGTTCTATTTTGGCTTTGCTGAAGGATATCAATCGCCGCCTCGGCCTGACCATTTTGTTAATTACGCATGAAATGGACGTGGTGAAGCGCATCTGCGATCAGGTGGCGGTAATAAGCCAGGGTGAATTGATCGAACAGGACACCGTGAGCGAAATGTTTTCGCATCCCAAAACGCCGCTGGCCCAGCAATTCATCAAGTCCACCCTGCATCTGGATATACCGGACGACTATCGCGAGCGCATGACCGACGCGCCGTCGGCGGGTAAAATCCCCATTCTGCAGCTGGAGTTTACCGGGCAGTCGGTGGATGCGCCGTTATTATCCGAGGCCGCCCGGCGTTTTAACGTCAACAATAATATAATCAGCGCGCAGATGGATTATGCCGGTGGGGTTAAGTTCGGCATTATGCTGACGGAAATGGCCGGGGATGAACAAAATTCCCGTGACGCCATCGCCTTTTTGCAGCAGCAGCACGTTAAAGTAGAGGTACTGGGTTATGTCTGAAGCCATGGTGGCGTTATTCGCCAAGGGAATCTGGGAAACACTGATGATGACATTTGTCTCCGGTTTCCTGGGGTTCGTCGTGGGACTGCCCATCGGCGTATTGCTGTATATCAGCCGGCCCGGGCAGATTATCGAAAACGGCAAGGTCTATCGCACAACCTCGGCGCTGGTGAATATCTTTCGCTCCATTCCTTTTATTATCCTGCTGGTGTGGATGATCCCCTTTACCCGCATGATTGTCGGCACGTCAATCGGCCTGCAGGCGGCGATTGTCCCATTGACCGTCGGCGCCGCTCCGTTTATCGCCCGCATGGTGGAGAACGCCCTGCTGGAGATCCCGGCCGGCCTGATTGAAGCCTCGCGCGCCATGGGCGCCACGCCGCTGCAGATTATCCGCAAGGTTCTGTTGCCGGAAGCGCTGCCTGGCCTGGTGAACGCCGCCACCATCACGCTTATCACCCTGGTGGGCTATTCCGCCATGGGGGGGGCGGTGGGCGCCGGCGGCCTGGGTCAAATCGGTATCCAGTACGGGTATATCGGTTATAACGCGACCATCATGAATATTGTCTTGGCGTTATTAGTTATCCTGGTGTTTTTAATACAAATCGGCGGCGATAGAATCGTCAAAGCCGTTACCCATAAATAGTCAATAATGAAACTGCCATTCCGGCGTTTCATTGCGGCAACTTTATCCACAAGAGGAAAGGGATATGTTTTCTAAAATAAAAACTCTGGCTACCGTCAGCGCGTTGATCGGTTCCCTGGCATTGGCAGGCTGCGGGCAGGAAGAAAAAGATCCAAACCATATCAAGGTCGGCGTGATTGTCGGCGCGGAACAGCAGGTTGCCGAAGTGGCGCAAAAAGTGGCGAAGGAAAAATATGGTCTGGATGTCGAGCTGGTCACCTTCAACGATTACGTGCTGCCTAACGAAGCGTTGAGCAAAGGCGATATCGACGCCAATGCCTTCCAGCACAAACCTTATCTTGATCAGCAAATCAAGGATCGCGGTTATAAGCTAACGCCCGTGGGCAATACCTTTGTGTATCCGATTGCCGGTTATTCAAAACAAATCAAATCCCTGGATGAACTGAAGCCAGGCTCACAGGTAGCCCTGCCCAATGACCCGACCAATCTGGGCCGTTCCTTGCTGCTGCTGCAGAAAGTGGGCCTGATCACCCTTAAGGACGGCGTCGGCCTGCAGCCAACCGCGCTGGATGTGGTCGGCAACCCGAAAAACCTGAAACTGGTTGAACTGGAAGCGCCGCAATTGCCGCGCTCCCTGGACGATCAGCAAATTGCCCTGGCGATTATCAACACCACCTATGCCAGCCAGATTGGCTTGACCCCGGCGAAAGACGGCCTGTTCGTGGAAGATAAGGAATCTCCCTACGTCAATCTGATCGTGGCCCGCGAAGATAATAAAAATGCCGAAAATGTAAAAAAATTCGTGCAGGCATATGAATCCGATGAAGTTAACGATGCCGCCAATAAAGTCTTCAATGGCGGCGCCGTTAAAGGCTGGTAATCTTTATACATTGATAACGTGCGTTTTTGACCAGACGGGCTACGGCCCGTCTTGTTATTTATGCCGTAGATTGATTCAATAGCGCCGTTGAAATAAAAATAATCAGAGGAAAATGTATGCGTGCTTTACCTGGATGTATTTTGGTGCTCTCGTTGACGGGGTGTGCATGGGTCCATACGCCCCCTTCGTCCACGACGACCCAGGCCGCACCCGTCTCTCCGTTCAAGAGCGCGCCGCCCGCCCACAAGGCCCCCGCGCGCCCGCAGCCGGCCAAACTGTATAAATCCGCCGAAGAGCTGGTCGGTAAACCGTTCCGCGATCTGGGCGAAGTGTATGGCTCCACCTGCCAGGTGAGCTTGCAGGATCCACCGCCAAGCCTGCCCGCGGCGCGCAAGGAAATGCAGATGCGCGCGGCGTATATGAAGGGCAACGCGGTATTGCTGCACCAGTGTGAAACGGTGCGGGCGGTGGCGGGATGCTATCAGCAGGCCGTTTGCCAGGGCACGGCGTTGAAAGTTTCGCAATGAGCGCCTACCCCCTGCGGCAAATCGGCGTAATCCATTCGCCCTATAAAGAAAAATTTGCCGTTCCCCGCCAGCCGGGACTGGTGCCGGACGGTACCGGCGAACTGCGGCTGCTGGCGCCCTATAACCAGCCGGACGCCGTGCGCGGGCTGGAGGCGTTCAGCCATATCTGGCTGCTGTTTATCTTTCACCAAACGATGGAACAGGGCTGGCATCCTACGGTGCGCCCCCCGCGCTTGGGCGGCAATAGCCGTATCGGCGTGTTTGCCACTCGTTCAACGTTTCGCCCCAACCCCATAGGTATGTCCCTGGTGGCGCTGCGCGGTATCCGCCTTCAGGGCGCGGAAGTGATACTGGAACTGGGCAGCCTGGATTTGGTGGACGGCACGCCGGTGGTGGACATCAAACCCTATCTGCCCTATGCCGAAAGCATCCCCGCGGCGCGGGCCGGTTTCGCCCTGCATCCTCCCGCGGCTTCGATGGCGGTAACCTTTACCACAGCGGCGGAGCATCGTCTGGCCGCGCTGGCGGGCCGTTATCCCCACTTGCGCCGGTTCCTCACCGATGTGCTGGCGCAGGATCCGCGCCCAGCCTATCGCCGGGATCGCGACGGCGAGCGCACCTACGCGGCGCTATTGCTGACCTTTAATGTCAGCTGGCGTGTCTTGGGCGAGGTGACCGAAGTGCTGTCGATCGAGGATTATCCCGGCGCCGCGGCAGGCGAGAGCCGGTAATCAGCGGCCGTCGCCGGCGAACGCATACCGGCCGCGGACAGGTTTTTGCGATTTTTCCATTTGCTCTCTTTTGGCCGCCCGCCTGCACTGGTAAACTGATTCACTTTTGATACTTTGCTGCCGATAAGCAGCCTGTGGCATTAAGCCGTTCTTGTGGAACCCAACTATCATGCGTACTACTCAATATCTGCTCTCCACCCTTAAGGAGACCCCCGCCGACGCCGAGGTTATCAGCCATCAGCTGATGCTACGCGCCGGGATGATCCGCAAGCTGGCATCCGGCCTGTATACCTGGCTGCCCACCGGCCTGCGGGTACTGCGAAAAGTCGAAGCCATCGTGCGTGAAGAGATGAACAACGCCGGCGCCATTGAGGTTTCCATGCCGGTGGTGCAACCGGCGGATCTATGGCAGGAGAGCGGACGCTGGGAACAGTACGGGCCGGAATTGCTGCGTTTTGTCGATCGCGGGGATCGTCCGTTCGTGCTCGGCCCCACCCATGAGGAAGTGATTACCGATCTGGTGCGCAATGAAATCAGTTCGTACAAACAGCTGCCGCTGAATTTTTTCCAGATCCAGACCAAATTCCGCGACGAAGTACGCCCGCGTTTTGGCGTGATGCGCGCGCGCGAATTTTTGATGAAGGACGCCTACTCGTTCCATACCAGCCAGGAATCCCTGCAGGCGACTTACGACGCCATGTACCAAGCCTACAGCGCCATTTTCAATCGTATCGGCCTGAACTTCCGCGCCGTACAGGCGGATACCGGTTCCATCGGCGGCAACGCCTCCCATGAGTTCCAGGTGCTGGCCGACAGCGGCGAGGACGATATTGTTTTCGCCAGCGGTTCGGACTACGCCGCCAATATCGAACTGGCCGAAGCGGTTGCCCCGTCCCATCCGCGCGCGCAGCCGGCTGAAGAGCTGCGCCTGGTGGACACGCCCAACGCCAAGACCATTAATGAACTGGTGGAACAATTCAACCTGCCGGTGAGCAAAACCGTCAAGACGCTGATCGTTCACGGCGATAACGAGGCGGGCCACGCGCTGGTCGCACTGCTGATACGCGGCGATCATCAGCTTAATGAAATCAAGGCGGAGAAACTGCCGCAGGTGGCAAGCCCTCTTGAGTTCGCCAGCGAAGAAGAAATTCGCGCGGCCGTCGGCGCCGGCCCCGGTTCCCTCGGGCCGGTCAACCTGCCGATTCCGCTGGTGATTGACCGCAGCGTGGCGGCGATGAGCGATTTCAGCGCCGGCGCCAATACCGACGGCAAGCATTATTTCGGCATTAACTGGGAACGGGATCTGCCGCTGGCGGAAACCGCCGATCTGCGCAAAGTCGTGGAAGGCGATGTCAGCCCGGACGGCAAGGGCACGCTGCAGATTAAGCGCGGCATTGAAGTCGGCCATATTTTTCAACTGGGCGCCAAATATTCCCAGGCGATGAATGCCACCGTTCAGGGCGAGGACGGCCGTAACCAAACCTTGACCATGGGCTGCTACGGTATCGGCATTTCCCGGGTGGTCGCGGCGGCGATTGAGCAAAACCACGATGAGCGCGGCATCCTCTGGCCAGAAGCCATTGCTCCGTTCCAGGTCGCCATCCTGCCGATGAACATGCATAAATCCTTCCGGGTCAAGGATGCGGCGGAAGGCATCTATAACGCGTTGCGCGCCAAAGGCATCGACGTATTGCTCGACGATCGCAAGGAGCGCCCGGGCGTCATGTTCGCCGATATGGAGCTGATTGGCATACCGCACACCATTGTTATTGGCGACCGCAATCTCGACAGCGAAGAGATTGAATATAAACACCGCCGGATTGGCGAAAAGCAGATGATGAAAATCAGCGCTATCGTCGACTATCTGGTGGCTGAAATCAGCAACGCCGGCCGTTAAGCCGGTAATCCGCCCACTATCCGGCCGGCAATATGCCGGCCGTTTTTTCCGATCGCCGGATTAAACCCGCCATCTGTTAATCATTGTGAATGAGATTGATCAATATCCAGCTTTTTTGCAGGATGCCCGGGTCACCATAGATAAAGTTGCGGCTGTTCGATTTTACCGGTCTAATATCCAGATGATCCTTGGCGCCAAGCTTAATGGTTTCGGTATATTTATTAACTTCGGTGGCAATAAAAAAAGCGATCTCTCCCTGGTCGGAAAATATTTCGCTTGGAATATTCCTTTGCAACATCACCAGCCTTTCCCTGTTTTCCAGCAGTGTGATGACCACCCTTGGCGTTGACGGCAAAGGGGACATTGTCGAACCGTTATTTTCACCATCATCGGGCCCGCCGGGGCGGTCAACGATTAACGTCTCATTCATTTGCAAAGCGAGCCGCCCTACTTGTTCCACCAACAGGGAATGCCCTAATCCGATATCATCGCGCGTATCGGTACGCCTTCCGCCTGTTTCGCTAAAATGAACATAGTGCGCGGGCTGAATGGGATCAAGCCTGGGTTCGTCGGTGGTCATATCGATTTGCAGGCTGAAATCAGACCTTAACCAGGAATTTAGATAAAAATGAAAATGCGAGAAATCAAATCCCATGCTTAAAATATCCTGATCTCTGACGCCCGCCATAATGGGAAAGAAAGCAGATTTTTCCTTGAAAAAATTAGCCAGTAAAAGTGGCCATAATGTCTTGCGATGGCATTCACTACCCAGGCGGATGAGATATTCTCTCAAATGATCTTTATCGTCCGTTAAAGAGATATAAATATTGCTCTTGCTCAGCAGATTCCTGGAAACAACGATCGAGGGGAGCTGCCGGAAGGTGTCCAGCGACGGCAGGACATCCCGCCAATGCAGCGGATGGCGTAAATCTTGTCCGTCCACGACGAGAGTCCCCGCCGGCATCTCCTTATATTCCCGCGACAAAATATAGGCATCCAGGGCGTTGCTCATAGTCCGGCTGCCATAAAAAATGGTCAGCATGGCGGCGATAAGCGTTTCCTCATCCCCGGTGGGGTTTGCCAGCAAGCTGGCCTGATAAAGGGATTCCGCCGTCATCAGGCCGGGATAATAAGCCATCAGCGTTTGCGCGCCGATTTCTTTCCTGAGAAAATGCAGCACATCAATCACCACCATGCCGAAGGGAATGTTTTCACTAACCGCCCTGCTGTGGCGCTGGAATGGCAAATTTCCAATGAGGCTAAGAGCGTCCTCGATGAAATCATGGATACGCCGGTGCCAGCGCTCGTTATCCCGCCGCCGTTCAATACCGCAGCCACGCTGCGGCTTAAACATAACTCCCGTCCCCCGATTACGCGATTTACTGTCGGTAATCACCCCGCGATAACTTTCTACCGTGGCACCCAGCCTGTCGGCCATAATCTGCGCGGAAGAGCGCCGTCCCCCTAACGCGCCAAAGCACGAGATCAGCTCGATATGGCTAATAGGCTGATCCGGGTGCAGCGAGCGATGTAACCCAAGAATAATATTTGATAGTTCAACGGCGTCGTAATGATTGATGGAAGCCAGGGCGCCATGGGCCTTTATTTCCATTTGCAGGCTATTTAGCCCGTTGCGAACGTAGTCAATACGACCATCAGGCCCTAATAATGCTGAAATCCGGTTTTTTTCTAAATTACCCTCTCCGACCACAACCTTAAAGGATTTTTGATCATTGATCCTTCTGCCGTTAGTGATATCCCCTATCTCTTGCGAAGAAACTATCCTCTGATCACTCCTCAGCATATTATTGATATAATCATTGTTAAGTCCCGCAAAACGATCGTCCCCCAAGCTGACCATCATATGAAAATCTTTATCATCGGTATAAAAAACCAACAACTTTCCGGCAGCCACATTGGCAAGCTGAGCGTTATTGTCAATATACTTATCTATAACCATAAATTTATTGAGCTTTATTATTGATATCCTATTACCATCCATTTTTCCGATCATTAGCCTTGCCAAACGTTCCAGCGCATCAGCTTGCTGAGGTACAAGATGTTTAGCGGCAATTAAAATTTCCAGTGCAAAACGGATACTGGTTTTTTCGTTGGAACTTTTAGCGCTAAGTTCTTTGGCAATATCCATGATACTTTTGCTTGTCGGGCTTGAGTGCGGAAAATCCCCTTTTTCAACCATAAAGCTTTTACATTGGTTATAAGTAACTAACGCATCGTCCTTGAAATGTCCCAATTGCTCAGTAATCAAAATGCATTTTTCATCACTGAGTTCCGCATCCAGCAGGCTATTATTCATCCCGGTAAACCTGCCGTTGCCCACGCTGAGCATCAGATGTGAGATTGAACTGTCTTGAAGATTAGTAAAACGAACCAGTTTTCCCGGTTCAATACGCAGCATGTCGCTATAAGTCCTGATCTGAAAGGGATGTGGTATAATCTCAAGCATCGCTTCTGGGGAGTTTTTTTTATATGCTGCCAATAAATTATCCTTCTGATTAAGCGTGAGCTGTCCGGCTTTTTGCATAACCGATATAATAAATTCATAACTGTTTTTAGACGTTTGATCTTTGATAATGGATTTACGTATTTTTTTTTGCAGCAATAACTGTTGTTCCACGCCATCATAATGCGATAAAAAAGTTGAAAACGTTATCGGCGTAGCCGGCTGCAGCAATTCACTGAAACCCGGCGGCGACAATAATAATTGTTCATTGTCGCGGCTAATCATAAAACTTTCCTGATAATCTTGAGCCAGTTGTTCCGTAGCGAAGTCTTTATAAGTGATCAAAGCGGCGGAACCGGAATTTTTAAAGCTCAGGGTCCATTTATCCTCAGTTAAAATCGCTACATCTTCGATGTCAGGCAGTTTTATAAACCGTAAATTTTCAGCATTAGGCTCAAGTAGATAATCTATATTTTTATATTTAGCGGCCAACAAGTAATGGCGAATAACATCACTATTTATAATTGGGTCGAAAATAAATAGTGCGCGATAACGGACATTATAAAATCCATGATTAATGGCAAAGCGTTCCACTCCTTTTAATGCTTGTTTTAAATTCCCTTCAAATTTGAATCGATTGCAATAACGACGAAACTTTAAGGCTAAATTATCATCATAACTGAAAATTTCCTTGTCTAACGTCGATGTTGATACCACATTATAATCCTCAACATACAAGGTGGCGGACCTGCCATTCTTTAATATCAGTTGCTGGTTATTCATTATGAAGGCGTCGCCGCCAACTTCTTGCCACTGCGAGGCGGAAAGAGAGTGATCCAATTTTTGCAGTCCAAAGCCGGCAAATCTGTCGTTACCTAGACTAAGCAATAATAGCGTCAATTTATTGGTTAAATTATCCACTACCGCAACTTTATAGCCAGGGGGAATGAAACGCAATGACTCCCTTTCGCGTAAAATTATTTTTGGACTAGAACTTTCATCCCAAAAATAAAGTTCATTGGCAAATTGATAGGTTTCATCATCTATCCGGCGACATAGCTGAAACACTTGCAGCATCGCCTTAATGTTGTTATTTCCCAGGATATTTAAACGACCTTTTTCCTCATTTACCAGCGCTTTAACCAACATGACCATACGATCGCGTGTTCCCCCTTTGGTAAAAGTCTCGGCCACCTGTGTGGCGGTGGTGGCGGACTTTAACAATTCACCGATCCTGCCCGCCTGCTCGTGCAGTAATGCGTATCCCTGGCTACCATAGGATTTTATCACGCCATAGATATCCGCCGCGCCGGTTATGCCGGTAATCACTATGCTTAACAAGGCTGATTCCCAGCCCTTCTGGCGCCTTTGCGCGTCCTGTTCGCGGGCGGCGCTTTGCAGTTGCAGAACACTACCGGCACCCGCCAGCATATCGCCCAGTATCATGGCGGCGCAGCCCGCAGGTGAACCGCCGCTGAAAAACAGCGCCAGCAGAGAAATGGCATTGCTTGCAGCCAGTAAACGCTGTTGTGTCACGTCATCAGGGCCGGCGTCGTTTGGATTGGTTGAAACCAGAGCATTATAACTAATATGCTCGTCCAGTTTTTCCATATCCAGATGTCTTAAACGTTCCCAAATATTGACCTGATTGATCAACACGATAGTGGATTCTAAAATACAGGCAGGCTTATTCAACCTTGGTGTCAGACTGGTTGATTCTAGCCATGCTTTATGTTGAATCGAGAGGTGCCCGGCGATAAAGTGCTTTAATGCGGTGGATGCGTCGTCAGGAGTCCAAAGATAAATTCTGCCCGTTGCCAGGGAGATAAATAACCCGCCTGTTGGCTCGGCGATAGCGACAATGCCCGGAACAGTGAACCGGCCTTCAGGGGTAGCCACACTGATCAGCCGCTCGCCTATCAGTCCATCCATCCAGCGATCAATCATATTTCGTAAATCACGATCCGCGTCGCTGGCCATAAATGGGAACAACGCCGCGACCATCCGGTTTTTAGCCATAGTAATATAAGCGGCGCTGATATCCGTACTAGCACCAAAGTATTCAAGCAACCGTTCTAGCTCAGCCGTCAGGGTGATGGCGTCACCATTAATAATAAATTCCAGATAGGAGAGAAAATTTTCCTTATCAGATCCCAAAATGGTAGTTTTAATAATGATATAATCATTATCTTCTTTTGCATTATTACCTATATTTAATATGGCGTTAGAGAATTCCTTTAGCAACAGCTGCCGGACGCTATAGATCCCTTCTTTTATATGCGTTGTCGGCTGCATGCCTTTGCGGTCGTGTTTCATAAAAAGAATAAGCAGGGAGGTTTTTCTGGAAAGTTGATGCGCCGTCAGGGACAGGCCGTATTTTCTCTGTACCAGGTCACTTAACATCATATCAACAAAATTCAGGGTCACGTTATCACGTGCCGCCGGAAACTCTTGGGAAACACCGAATGTATGCAGCCATTGATTACGTTCCAGCATCATGTGGTGTCGGGACATGTTATTTCGGTTGGGATTCGGGTTAACAGGCGCCAAATCGGGTGGAGAAGGATAATGTCCATCTGCTGTCGGTTTATCCATGGCCGCGTTCATCTGAGAATATGTATTTATTTTTTCACGCAACGTCCGCCAATACGCCATGTGCTCTTCCTGGCTTGCACAAGCGGGTGATTGAGCTTCATCAGTTATTTGCCTTCTGCCACGTAAGATTTTATCGCTTATCTGCTCTGCTTTTTTTTTATTTTGCCTTGCGATATTCTTTCCGCGGGAACCACGGAGCGGGTAATAATGGCGGGGTATGGCGATCCATCCCGGGCTGGCTGCGCCTTTAGCGGGACGATAGCCGCGCTATCGTCCCATCCTGGATATATTTTTGATGGCATAAGAGAGAAACCGGGCAGTCTGATCGAGGCGAACGCCTCAAGCAGCGCCGCGGTAAATCGAATCTTTTGCCGGGATAGCGGATGAACGCGTTCAGCGGCATCTCTGACTGCGCAAAGTACTCCTCTCGCCTCCCGTTGTTCCTCAGGCGGTAATTCCTGCAGCCATTTATTGCCGGAGATAGCCTCACTGCCATAGCGCAAATAGTACAGCAACGTGTCATTGATTACTGGGTGCGAAGCCTTTAATATATCTTTATTGCCATGAAATTTATTTTCATCATTCTTAAACTGACGTATTGTGACGCCCTCCCCATGTTGTTCTCTATTTGAAACGTTGGTTAGCCTATGCGCTCCCCAGGTGACTGGCGGCGAATTATTTATTTTCGTTTTATTATTAAAGAAAGAAATAATAGAAAAAGGTTGAGTTGCATTCGCTATTAGCATAGATATTATATCCTTTTTTATTCACGGTGATCAGGTTGATGATTGGGAGAGGCTATAATCAATGGCGAACAGTATCTTTTGCGGCGGCTAAGCGTCAACCGCGGATCAGGTTAATCAATATTTAATCATTACGCTGCGCCGGTGCCGGGGGGATATTAAATAGCGTTTATTACGCGGGCCATTCGCCATGAACCGCGCAACTTCTTCTGGGGATGCATCGTCGACGCCGCTGCGCGGCCCGGGCTTATCGGCGCAGCCAAAGTCCTTAGCCAGCCGCGTTTTTCCAGGTCGCCAGGGTAATTTCCAGCTGAGTTTGCTGATCCGACAGCCACATCAATCCGTCCTGCAGTGTTGCCTGCAAAGACATATTACGCGCCGCCAGCGCGGCCAGCTGCGCCATTTGCGCATCGTCGACAAAATAAACGCTCAGATTGTCGTGCTGGGATAATATTGGCTCGACCTGTCGCCACCAAATCCGCGCCGCGCGCTCGTTATAGGCATAGAGCACCACATTGCGCGCCAGGTGGCAGGCTTTACGCAGCCGTTTTTCCTCCGGCAGCCCCAGCTCAATCCACCACTCCGGTTCACCGTGATCGTTGCGCAGCCATAATGCAGGCTCATCTTCGGCGCTGAGGCCGCGGGTAAACTCCAGGCGATCGTCGGCATGATAAATCCATGCCAGCAGCCGCAGCATCATGCGCTGCGGTGTTTCCGAGGGATGCTGGGCCAGTACCAGATTAACATCGGAAAAATAATTCCGGTCCATATCGGCGATGTTGACCGCCGCTTTATGTACAGTCGCTTTTAACGCCATGGTGATTCCGTAAGATATGCTTTGCCCGGCAGTGTACCTGACATCGCCCGTCGGCCGCCAGAAAAGCGGTAAATGCATAGTGCTGGCTCTATTAATTCCTAAACCATTTATTCCAGGGATAGGGGCGCTCTGTGCTATAGTCTGATAAGGAAATACTGTTGAAAGATGTAGGCGGGATGAGCGGCGGATGAAAATCGCACTTCATCCTCCCTCAGGGAACAGGCGGTATTTACCGCCGTAACAAGTAGGTGAGCTATTATGTCAACGAATGAAGAATATCAACCCATTAATTGTGATGATTACGATAATCTTGAGCTCGCCTGTCAGCGCCACTGGGTCCTCACTCTGACGCTTAAGAATGGAGATACCGTTGCCGGCACGGCGCGCGATATGATCTCAAGAAAACATGTCGAGTATCTGGTTATCGATGACGCTGGCGGCAGCCATGAAATACGGCTGGACCATATTGCCAGTTTCACCCATCCTGAACTCGGTACAGTGGTGGTTAGCGAATAACCCCCTCGCCCCTTCCTTCCTGACGGGCAGTAGGATTGCTACCCGTTAGCGTAACTCTATCGTATCCATTCCACATTCAGGCCTGTTTCCTCCTCCCCGGCCTGTCCTTCGCGAGTAATAAAGATGCCGGGTGCGGTTATCAGCTGCTCATTGTAATACACCAGAGGTGTGCGCTCGCGCTGCCAGGGCGCGATACCCAGCTCCTGCCATAATTTTTTTACCGATCGTCCATGGCGCCGGCCCAGGATATGCTGGGTACCGGTCGCCGAAAACCGCACGCTTACCCGCTCGTCCATCCGCGGCCGGCGCACCGCCCCGCCGCCGGAACCCAGGCGCAGCAGACCGAGATCCTCCGGCAGCGGCAGCGGTTGTCCGGTGTCCTCCCATAATAGCACCCGCCCCCTGAGCGGGGGCCACAGCGGCAGGATAAACAAGCGTTGGCGAAAGCGCCTGATCTGCCGGTCACCCAGCCGCATCATGGGCTCGGCGTCCTGGCGGCTTAACGCAACCTCCTGCCAGATCCTGGCCAGTTGTTCCTGCGCGGGCATGGCCATGCCAAACGACGCCAGCCAGCGGCGCAATACGGCCGCGCGCCGGATAGCGCTCATGCCCATCATCGGCGCCAGTTCGAGTGAGCCGTCATCGCGGGTTAATTGTTGCAGCGTCTCGGCGAGCAGCTCGTCGAGCAGGGTTTCCTGTTCGGCGCAAAGCGTAGCGCTGCGCGCCGCCGCCCGGCTGAAATGGGGCCAGCGCTCCTTAAGCAGAGGGAGAATGCGCAGGCGCAGAAAATTACGATCGAAGCGTTGATCCTGGTTACTCTCATCCTCAATCCAGCGTAAGCGCCGGCTTTCGGCATAGTCGCGCAGCTGCGCCCGGCTGATATCGAGTAAAGGACGCAGCAGCTCGTGCCCGTGGAAAGGCGACGCGGCGGCCATGGCCGACAATCCGGCCGGTCCGCTGCCGCGTTTTAGCGCCAGCAGCAGCGTTTCGCTTTGGTCGTCCTGATGCTGGGCGGTCAGCAATGTCTCTCCGGGCAGCAGCGCCAGGGCCAGCGCCTGGTAACGCGCGGAGCGCGCCGCCGCTTCAATACCGCCGTCGGCGGGATCCACGCTCACCCTGACCTGCTGGAACGGAATCGCCAGATGGCGGCACAGCGCCTGGCAATGCTGCGCCCAATCATCGGCATGGGCGCTCAAGCCATGATGAACATAGACCGCGCGCGGGGCGAGATCGGGCAGTTGCCGCCCGCGCAGGCATGCCAGCGCATCCAACAGCACCGTGGAGTCCAGTCCGCCGCTCAGGGCCACCAGCACCGTTCTGCGCCGCTCAAGCCTGGCGGCGATATGGCGGCAGAGCGCCTCACCGTCATCAGGCTTCATAGAGCTCCAGGGGCAGATCGTCGGGATCGGTGAAAAAGGTAAAGCGCCTGCCGGTAAGGGGATCGATGCGGATCGGCTCGCAGTCGACGCCGTCGATATGAAGCGCGCTGACGGCCGCGGCAATGTCCGCCACGCTGAACGCCATGTGGCGCAAACCGCGGGCCTCCGGGCGGCTGACCCTGGCCGGCGCGTTGGGAAAACTGAACAGCTCGATAATATAGTCGCCATTGAGCGCCAAATCGCCTTTCCAGGAATCGCGTTCGGCGCGATATACCTCGCTTAACAACGTGAACCCCAGGATGTCGCAATAAAATTGCTTACTGCGCGGGTAATCCGACGCGATGATGGCGATATGGTGCACCTGCTGTAGTTTTAGCATCGGCATAGTCCTTTTTATTCCGTTAATGCGCGTTGCCCGGGTTTGCCGCCCGGCGTTCAAAGGCAATTTACCACACTCTCTCCGCCCTCGCCCGCCTGTCATGCGCGCGGCAAGATGCATAAAACGCTCACGCCCGGAGTAATGCCTGGAATTATCCATTTCATTGATTTAGCATCTGATTAAATTATATACACCTTCCATTAAATTGATGCATAGCAACAGGTAACGCCATGAGCAGTTCCTCCCACATCCTTATTAATCGTCCAGCCGACCCCAGCCGGTTCGCTACCGGTCAAGTGGCGGGTATTAGCCCTTGCGAGGCGGTTACCGGAACATTTGCGCATTTGAAAGCGCCGCGTATCAGTCATCCGGTCAATATCATGGGCAGGCCTTCAGCCGCCGGTTTCCCACGCTCCCCGATTGCGGCGCGGCGCAGGCTGGCGCTGGCGGCAGGGCTCGGCGCCGCGGAGAAATTGGGCGACGACGAAGGCGTAAATTATTTTGCCGTCATGCTGGATAATGAAAAAGACGATGATGATACGCCCAGGGAAAATAAGGATTACAAGGCCGTACTGGCGCTGGAAAAAGGGATTATAAAATTGTTAGCCAATTTTATAAAGAAACACAGCGGATGCAGTTCCCGCAAAGCCAGCAGCGAGGCCAAAGCGCTTTTTAATACGTCCAGTAAAGATGTATTGAACAATCTGGATTGGAATACCGTTGAAGACAGTTTTCGTTTTCGCGGTACTCACTTTAACAGTACATTAATACCCGCGGGGCAAATAAAACTGGGTGATCAGGATATTTTTGCCGCGGGCTATGCTAACAAGGGGATCAGCAGTAAATCCAATGAGGAAACCACCCATGCGATGAATATGTGGATCTCGACGTTTTACGCCGGAGACGATAACCGGGATCCGCTGTTTTCCGGCATCCGCCACGGCGTACTGAGTCCCTTCGGCCTGAAAGCGGGCAGCGAGGAACGTCAACAAGGCGCGTTGAATCGGGCCAGGGAAGTGGCCGCCGCCGCGTTGTTCCTGCATCCGGAAAAACTGGCCGCGGCGTTGGCGGGCCAGACGGTAGTATTGCCGCTTACGTCGACGAGCCTGCTGACACCGGTGGATATCGGGCCGTCAACGGAGGAATCACAATTCAGGGATCAGATGGAAGCCTGGGAGAAACTGAGCGCCGGCCCGGTAGAAATACCTATCAGGAACGAGAAAGGCGAAATGGTGCGGGTCACCCTGCGCCTTGACATCGCTGCCTTTAATTTCGGGGTCAATGAGCTGGCGTTAAAACGACTGCATCTGGGACATCACACCGCCGACGCCTATAATCGCTCCGCTCTGATCAAGCTGCTCGGCAAAGATCTTTCCCCCGGCTCGGCGCACGGAGGCTGGGTGGGGCAATATCTCGCTTCCCGGCCGGATAATGCCGACAGGGTTTCTTCGCTAGCCAGCGAACTGAAACAGATTTGGGCCAAGAAGACGTACCGTGCCGATAAAGGCGAGCCGTACAAGGCGGCCGTGCGGGTGGCGTTATTATCCCATGAAATAGGCATTACCCCCTGCTGGAACTGCAAGAGCGGAAAAGACCGCACCGGTATAATGGATGCGGTTATTAAGCATCAGGCTGTAAGTCAATACCTGCGTAAAACCGATGCAGACCGTGTATTGCCTGATGCAGAGAACAAAACGCTGATGCAGAAAGTGATGCTCAACAGCGGAAATATGCAAATCCAGCAGCATAACACTGGCGTTCCCGGCAACAAATGTATGAAGAACAATAAAATACTTAATTTTTTATTCGGCAAATTATCATTGCGCCGCAGCATTGGCGACAAAAAAATAGCCGACCAGGCAGAAGGCTTTTCTAAATACGTATAGGAGAGAGTATGGAAACCTTTTTGCAGGGTTTATACGACCGTTATAATATTATCCCCCATGAAGAAAACATATTATATATTAATGAAGATGTGGTTATTTATTTTGATGAAACAGATAAGGATATCTTCTTGCTTTGTCCTTGTTTTCCCGTGCCGGCGCAGCAGACGCAATTGCTAGAGCTGTTAGCGCTAAATGGCAAAAGCGATATGAGCTTCTGCGCCGCCGATAATCTGATCCTGGCCAGATTAACCCTAAGGCAGCACGATGATTTCGACGACATGATGGAGAGATTCAGTGTATATATTGCGGAAATCACGTGCGCCATTGAACGCGTTGATCAGGGCCCATGGTATCAGGCCGCCGGCCGCTTTGCCTGAAAATGGGCTGACACGACCGCCGCCTTTGCCGGCCCGGGGAATGGCCGCACCGGTTCGCCGCCGGCCGGCCCGGATGCCGCATGCTTATCACCGCGGCCTCAGGCCGGGCTATCGGTTTTCAGCACCCGCACCAGGTAACGACCGTCCTCGGTCAACTGGGCGCCGTGGATATCGGTTTCAAATCCCGGATAATGTATCCCGATGGTGCACAGCATAATCAGGAAATCCAGCACGCCGCGGCTTTGCTCGGTGATCATTTCACCCGGCATCACCACCGGCACTCCCGGCGGATACGGCAACAGCATATTGGCGGAAATACGTCCCAGCAGGTCAGGCAACTCCACCGTCTCCACATTGCCCCGCACCTGTTGCTGGAAAGCGGCATGGGGCGTCATTTTCATCTCGGGCAGCACGTCGAAGGCGCTTAACATCAGATGCGGCAGCCGGTGTTGCCGGATCAAGCGGTGAATGCCCTGGGCCAGATCCTGGATACGCATATTGCGATAGAAATCGGGATCCTCGGCGAACAGATCCGGCAGCATATTCCTCACCCGCAAATTCAGATCATAGGACCGTTTAAATTCCGTCAGCCCGCGCAGCAGGCTCATGGCCTTGGTTTTATCAATGCCGATGCTGAACAGGAACAGCAGGTTGTAGGGGCCGGTTTTTTCCACCACCACGCCGCGCTCGTCGAGGAATTTGGCCACCAGCGCCGCCGGTATGCCTTCCTCGGCCATGTTGCCGAACTCATCCATGCCTGGCGTCAGGATGGTGACCTTGATCGGGTCGAGATACATATGGTCGGCGTCGGCATGGTTAAAACCGTGCCAGGGCGCGCCCGGCTCGATGGGCCAGCACACCGCCTCCTCGATAATCTCCGGTTGCCAGATATCGAAAAACCAGCCCTCGGACTCCTCACGCAGACGCTGCACCTCTTTGCGAAAATGCAGCGCCCGCTCGATGGAGCGCAGGATCAGCCGCCGCCCGGGCTTGCCGCGCACCATGGCCGCCGCGGTCTCAATCGACGCCACGATGCCGTAATTCGGCGACGTCGTGGTATGCATCATATAGGCTTCGTTAAAGGTGCGTTCGTCATAATCACCTTTAATATGAATCAACGAGGCCTGGGAAAACGCCGCCAGCAGTTTATGAGTGGACTGGGTTTCAAAAATCACCTTGCCGGGAATACGGTCGCCGCTCATGCCGCTTTTACCGCGGTAAATCGGATGGAAATTGGTATAAGGCACCCAGGCGGAGTCAAAATGGATCGAGGCCACCTCCAGGGTTTCTTTAATATACTGTGTATTATACAGCAAGCCGTCATAGGTTGAATTGGTGATCACCGCATGCACGGGCCAGGAGGCGTGGGGGGTTTGCGCTACTTTCAGCGCAATGCTTTCCCGGCTGAACTCACGTTTGGGAATGCCGCCCAGGATCCCGTAGGCATTGCGGATAGGACACAGGTAGATCGGCACAATGTCGCTCATCATCAGCAAATGCGTCAGCGACTTGTGGCAGTTGCGATCGATAAGCACCGTGCTGCCCGACGGCGCGGCATACATCCCCACCATTTTATTGGCGGTGGATGTACCGTTGGTCACCATATAGCTTTGCTCCGCGCCGAAGATGCGGGCGATAAACTCTTCCGCCTCCAGGTGCGGGCCGGAGTGATCGAGCAGCGATCCCAGTTCGGTTACCGAGATCGAGACATCCGCCTTCAGGGTGTTGGCGCCGAAAAAATCATAAAACAGGCTGCCCACCGGGCTTTTTTGATAGGCGGTGCCGGCCATGTGTCCGGGGGTGCAAAAAGTATATTTGCCCTCCTTCACATAGTTGAACAGCGCCTTGGTAAAGGGGGGAATAATGGCGTCGATATATTCGTCGGTATACTGACGGATGCGCACGCTGATATCGTCGGCCACGCCCAGGCCGTACTCAAAAAAGTACAGCACCATACGCATTTCGTTCAGGCTGACGTCCAGTGACGAATGGGTGTTGATAAACGCGTAGAGCGGCAGGTATTCGTTCAGTTCATTGATCTCGATGCAGAGATCCATACTGTACTGATCCCAGTCGAAAATCACGCCGCAGATGCGCGGGTTCTGCTCGATAAGCTTGACCAGATCGCCGCTCGAGGTGGGATAGACTAATTGAAAACCCTGCGTTTTCAACGCCTCGTCCAGCTCACGGATGGGTTCATTTTTATAAAATACCCGCTCCGGACTTAGTATTGCAATGATGTTCATTCAGCCGGTCCTTTTAGCCTGGGTCTGTTTTGCCTGAAGATGTCGCTTAAAAAGTTCCCTTGAAAACTTCCCTGGCAATACTACGCCGCCCCATAAGCATAGATGACTTCATTACGCCCATGGCCGCAAATGCCGGCGGCTGCGCGCGGCCCATGAAAAAACACCCCGCGAGCGCACGCTTGCGGGGTGTTTGGCCGTGATCAACCGCGCGGTGCCGGCGGCGCATGCCGGCGCGGCCGGGTGGGTATCAGCAGTAGCCGTAATTCATCAGCCGCTGATAACGGCGGTTCAGCAGCTCTTCTTCGCTCATTCTGTCCAGCTCGTCCAGGTCGGAGAGCAACTGCGCTTTTAATGACGCCGCAATAGCCAGCACATCGCGATGCGCGCCGCCCAGCGGCTCGGGAACTATGCTGTCGATAAGCTCCAGTTCCTTCAGACGCGGCGCGACGATGCCCATCGCCTCGGCGGCAATCGGCGCCTTGTCGGCGCTTTTCCACAGGATGGACGCGCAGCCTTCCGGTGAAATCACCGAGTAGGTGCTGTACTGCAGCATATTGACCTTATCGCCCACGCCGATAGCCAGGGCGCCGCCGGAGCCGCCCTCGCCGATAACGGTGCAGACCACCGGTACCCGCAGCCCCGGCATTTCGCGCAGGTTGTGGGCAATGGCCTCGGACTGGCCACGTTCCTCGGCGCCGACGCCCGGATAGGCGCCTGGGGTATCGATAAAGGTCAGCAGCGGCAGGTTAAAACGATCGGCCATTTCCATCAGCCGCAGGGCCTTGCGATAGCCTTCCGGCGCGGGCATGCCGAAGTTGCGGCGGATTTTTTCTTTGGTTTCCCGGCCCTTTTGATGGCCGATGATCATCACCGGCCGGCCGTCGAGGCGGGCCATGCCGCCGACAATCGCTTTATCGTCGGCATAGGCGCGATCGCCCGCCAGCTCATCGAAGTCGGTGAAAATATGCTGGACGTAATCCAGCGTATAAGGCCTGCGGGGATGTCGGGCCAGTTGGGCTATTTGCCAGGCCCCCAGATCGGAGAAAATTTTACGGGTCAGCTCTACGCTTTTTTCACGCAGCCGCTGCACCTCTTCATCCAGATTAATATCTAATTTTTCGTCTTGACGGCTGACTGCGGTCAGCGAGTCAATTTTCGCTTCCAGCTCTGCAATCGGCTGTTCAAAATCAAGAAAATTCAGACTCATAGTATTCCTATATTAGTCAAATTCCAGTTCTACCTGTTCGTTGCCTACCAGGGTACGCAAATCATTCAGCAACCGGTCGGTCGGCGTGACACGCCATGTCGCGCCAAATCGCAACCTGGCGCGAGCATCTTCGCGTTGATAATAAAGATGCACTGGAATCGTCCCGGATCGGTGTGGTTCCAACGATTGGCGGAGACGGTTTAAAAGCTGGTCATCAATTTGCCTGTCAGTCAGCGAGATAGCAAGACCCCGGGCATATTTTTCACGTGCTTCGCTGATATCCATCAGTTCACGGGCGGTCATTTTAAGACCCCCGTTGAAGTCATCAAAGCTGACCTGTCCAGATGCGATCAGGATACGGTCTTTTTCCAGCAAATGCTGGTATTTTTCCAACGCATCCGTGAACAACATCACGTCAAGGCGACCGGACCTGTCGTCGAGAGTCAAGACCCCGATGCGATTACCCCGTTTGGTCACCATAATGCGGGCGGAAAGCACCAGGCCCACCGCGGTAATTACCTTGCCGCGATCGGTGGGATGCATGTCCTTCAGGCGCAGGCCGCCGGCATAACGTTCGATTTCGCGCAGATAACGCGTAATGGGATGGCCGGTCAGGTACAGTCCCAGGGTTTCGCGCTCGCCGTCCAGCACCACATGTTCCGGCCAGGGCGGCACGGTGCTATAGGAGGCCTCCACCGCCTCGGGCGCGTCGGCCAGCACGCCGAACATATCGCCCTGGCCGATGGCTTCCGCCTTGGCGTGCTGGTCCGCCGCCTTAAGCGCATCGTTAAGGGAATTCATTAACGCGGCGCGGTGCGGCCCAAGGCGGTCGAACGCCCCGGACATAATCAGTTTTTCCAGCATGCGGCGATTAAGCTTTTTGATATCGGTGCGGGCGCAAAGATCAAACAGCTCTTTAAAATGGCCGTCCTGGTTGCGGGCATCGATAATCGCTTCGATCGGTCCCTCGCCCACGCCTTTGATAGCCCCGATGCCGTAAACGATTTCGCCTTCGTCATTGACATGGAAATGATACTGCCCGCTGTTGATATCCGGCGGCAGTACCTTCAGGCCCATGCGCCAGCACTCGTCCACCAGGCCGACCACTTTTTCGGTATTGTCCATATCGGCGGTCATCACCGCCGCCATGAACTCGGCCGGATAGTGCGCCTTCAGCCACAGGGTCTGGTAGGAGACCAGGGCATACGCGGCGGAGTGGGATTTATTAAACCCATAACCGGCGAATTTCTCCACCAGATCGAAGATTTTCATCGACAGTTCGCCGTCGATACCGTTTTTTTCCGCCCCTTCCTTAAAGATGGAGCGCTGTTTTTCCATCTCCTCGAGTTTCTTTTTGCCCATGGCGCGGCGCAACATATCCGCGCCGCCCAGGGTATAGCCCGAAAGCACCTGGGCTATCTGCATCACCTGTTCCTGGTAGAGGATAATGCCGTAGGTCGGCTCCAGTACCGTGCTCAGGGATTCATGCTGCCATTGGATATCCGGATATGAAATAGCCTCGCGCCCGTGTTTACGGTCGATAAAGTTGTCCACCATGCCGGATTGCAGCGGACCGGGACGGAACAGCGCCACCAGGGCGATCATATCCTCGAAGCAGTCGGGCTGCAGGCGCTTGATCAGATCCTTCATGCCGCGGGATTCCAGCTGGAATACCGCGGTGGTTTCCGAACGCTGCAGCATATCGAAGCTTTTTTTATCCTCGAGCGGGATCGACGCGATATCCACCGGCTCCAGGCCGTGCCTGGCGCGCCGGGCGTTAATCATCTCCAGCGCCCAGTTGATGATGGTCAGGGTACGCAGCCCCAGGAAGTCGAACTTCACCAGCCCGGTATATTCCACATCGTTTTTATCGAATTGCGTGACCGGGTGATTGCCCTCGGCGTCGCAGTAGAGCGGGGCGAAGTCGGTTATCCGGGTGGGGGCGATAACCACCCCGCCCGCATGTTTGCCGGCGTTGCGGGTGACGCCTTCCAGCTTGCGCGCCATGTCGATAAGCGCCCGGACTTCTTCATCGGCGTCGTAGATCGCCTGCAGTTGCGGCTCGGCGGCAAAGGCCTTTTCCAGCGTCATGCCCGGGTCGGGCGGCACCAGCTTGGAGATGCGATCGACAAAACCATAAGGATGGCCCAGTACCCGTCCGACGTCGCGGATTACCGCCTTCGCCGCCATGGTTCCGAAGGTGATGATCTGCGATACCGCCTCGCGGCCGTAGGTCTCGGCCACGTGGTCGATAACCAGGTCGCGCTTCTCCATGCAGAAATCCACGTCGAAGTCGGGCATCGAGACGCGCTCCGGGTTGAGGAACCGTTCAAACAGCAGATCGAACGCCAGCGGATCGAGATCGGTGATTTTTAATGAGTAGGCCACCAGCGAACCCGCGCCCGACCCACGCCCGGGCCCCACCGGCACGCCGTTATCCTTCGACCACTGAATAAATTCCATCACGATCAGAAAGTAGCCGGGAAATCCCATCTGGTTGATCACCTTCAGCTCGATTTCCAGGCGCTCGTCATAAGGCGCACGCTTGACGCTGCGTTCCTGCTCGTCCGGGAACAGGAAGGCCAGCCGCTCCTCCAGCCCCTCGCGGGAGCGGGCCACCAGGAAATCCTCGGTGGTCATGTCGCCGGTGGGGAACTGCGGCAGGAAATATTCCCCCAGCCGGATGGTGACGTTGCAGCGCTTGGCAATCTCAACGCTGTTTTGCAGCGCTTCCGGCAAATCGGCGAACAGCTCGCACATTTGTTCTTCGCTGCGCATAAACTGCTGCGGGCTGTAATTGCGCGGCCGTTTCGGATCGTCCAGGGTAAAGCCGTCATGGATCGCCACGCGGATTTCGTGGGCGTCAAAATCGCCTTCGCCGATAAAACGCACATCGTTGGTGGCCACCACCGGCAGCCCGCGCTCGATGGCGATGGCGACCGCGGCATGCAGGTAGCTTTCTTCATCCGCGCGGCCGGTACGGGTCAGTTCAAGATAATAACGATCGGGAAAATACCGTTGATAAAATGCCAGGCATTGGTCAACCTGCGGCATATTGCCGCGCATCAGGAACTTGCCGACGTCGCCTTTGCGACCGCCGGAGAGCAGCAGCAGCCCTTCGTTATGCTTTATCAGCCAGTCCCGATCGATTATCGGACCCGCCGCGCCGTAGCCGCGCTGGTAGGCCTCGGAAATCAGCAGCGTGAGGTGTTGATAACCGACGTTATCGGCCGCCAGAATGGTCAGTTCCGCCATTTCCTCGCCGAGCATATCGCTCTGCACCAGGACATCCGCCCCGACGATAGGCTTGATCCCGGCCCCGTGCGCGCTGCCGTAGAATTTCACCAGGCCGCACAGGTTCATGAAATCGGTAATGGCCAGGGCGGGCATATTCAGCGCCGCCGTTTTTTTAACCAGCGGGCCGATTTTAGCCAACCCGTCGATCATCGAGTAGTCGCTATGAACGCGAAGGTGAATAAAACGTGGTTCGGCCATTATCCTGCTACCAAAAGTTGATTTTTTGTGGTGAAGACCCGAAATCCACCGGGATACCGGCCTTTTAGACCAGCCCCAGTACCCGTTTTACCGGCGCGAAGCTGCGGCGATGATGCACCGTGGCGCCCAGCAGCGCCAGTTTTTCCAAATGGAACGCCGTCGGATAGCCTTTATGCTGCGCAAAACCATATTCGGGAAACTCCAGATCCAGCACCGCCATCTCCCGGTCCCGCGACACTTTTGCCACGATGGAGGCCGCGCTGATTTCCGCCACCCGGCTATCGCCTTTGACCACCGCCAGCGACGGCATGGACAACAGCGGGCAGCGATTGCCGTCTATTAAAACAAAGTCCGGCGGGATATGCAGCCCCTGGACCGCGCGCTGCATCGCCAGCAAGGTGGCATGGAAGATATTCAACCGGTCGATTTCCTCGGCTTCGGCGCGTCCCAGGCACCAGGCCAGGGCCTTATCGGTGATTTCGTCATACAGCGATTCGCGACGTTTGGCGCTGAGTTTTTTGGAATCCGCCAGGCCGGCTATCGGCCGCCGGGGATCGAGGATAACCGCCGCGGTCACCACCGCGCCGACCAGCGGCCCGCGGCCGACTTCGTCAACGCCTGCGATACAGGCGGCCTGCGGATAAACAAACAATTCCATCATGATAGCTACCGTGAACGCGCAGGCTGCGCGATGAGTTGCAGCACCGCCTGGGCGGCCTGCTCGTCGGCGTTACAGCGAATTTGCTGGTGCAAATCGCGAAAAGTCTCTTTAAGCACCTGGCTATCGACACTCTTTTTTAACAAGGGCGCCAGCGCCGAGGCCAGTTTTTCCGGCACGCAGTCTTCCTGCAGCAGTTCCTGCACCAGCTCGCGTCCGGCCAGCAGGTTGGGCAGCGAGACATAGGGCGTCTTCACCAGGCGCCGCGCCAGCCAGTAGGTGAAAGGTTTCATGCGGTAGCCCACCACCATGGGACATTTGGCCAGCATGCATTCAAGGGCGGCGGTGCCGGAGGCCAGCAGGGCCGCGTCGCTGGCCACCATCGCCTCGCGCGCCTGCCCGTCGAGCAGGCGCACCTGAAGATCCGGCGCTACCCGCGCTTTAATGGCGTCAAACTGCGCGCGGCGGCGGGCATTGACCAGCGGCACCAGGATATCGAGACCGGGATATTGGGTGCTTAGCAACTGGGCGGCATGGAGGAAATCGGCGCTGAGCATCTCGACCTCCGCGCCGCGGCTGCCGGGCAGCAGGGCCAGGCAGCGGGCGTCCTGGGCAATGCCCAAATGTTGCCGGGCGGCCGCTTTATCCGGATCGAGGGGCATGGCGTCGGCCAGGGTGTGGCCAATAAACTGGCAGGGAACGTTATACCGGTCGTAAAAGGCTTTCTCAAACGGCAGGAATGCCAGTACGTTGTCGGTGGCCCTGCCGATTTTAAATACCCGTTTCTGGCGCCAGGCCCATACCGACGGACTCACATAATGAATGGTGCGGATACCGCGCCGTTTGAGCCGGCCTTCGAGGGTGATATTAAAATCCGGCGCGTCGATGCCGACAAACACCGCCGGGCGCAGCGCGGTGAAACGCCGGGTCAGGTCGCGGCGGATGTGCAGCAGCCGCGGCAATCGCCCTACCACCTCGACGATGCCCATCACCGCCAGCTCTTCCATCTCATACCACGCTTCGCAGCCTTCGGCCTGCATACGCGGGCCGGCGACGCCGACAAAACGGGCGTCGGGCAGATGCCGGCGCAGCGCGCGGATCAAGCCGGCGCCAAGGACATCCCCCGATGCTTCGCCGGCTACCAAGCCGATTACCACCGCGGAAGCCTGCATGTTCAGCGGATAATACCCCGTTGCGAACGGGCCAGAAAATCGGTAAAGGCGGAAATCACCGGATGCTGGACCGCCATGGCGTCGAGTTCGGGTTTCACTTCATCCAGGGTCTTGCCGCTGCGATAGATAAGCTTATACGCGGCGCGAATGGCGTGTTGGGCTTCCTTATCGAAACCACGGCGCTTAAGCCCCTCGATATTAATGCCGAACGGCGTGGCGTGATTGCCCTGGGCGATGACAAACGGCGGCACATCCTGGGCCACGCCCGAGCAGCCGCCGACCATGACATGGGCGCCGATGCTGCAAAACTGATGCACAGCGGTCAGGCCGCCGATAATGGCGTAATCGCCCACCGTGACATGGCCGCCCAGGGTGGCGTTATTGGCCAGGATACAGCGATCGCCGATAACGCAATCGTGAGCGATATGGGTATTGATCATCAGTAGATTATCGCTGCCGATGCGGGTCACTTCCCCGCCCTGGGCGGTGCCGCGATGCACGGTCACGCTTTCGCGGATGCTGTTGCGATCGCCGATTTCAACACGGGTGGGTTCGCCGGCGTACTTCAGATCCTGGTTCACTTCGCCGATGGAGGCGAACTGGTAGATCAGGTTATCTTCACCGATCTTGGTAATGCCGTTGATGACGATATGGGATTTCAGCACCGTGCGGGCGCCAATCTCGACCTGCGGGCCGATAAAGCAAAACGGCCCGATCTGTACACCGGCATGAATGATGGCGCCGTCTTCAACTATGGCACTGGGATGGATAAAGGCGGATTGATCAATCACGTTTTCAGGACTCCCGACGACGGGCGCACATCATTGACGCTTCGCAAGCGATCTCGCCGTCCACCTTGGCAACCCCCTGGAAACGAGCAACTCCGCGGCGCTCTTTAATGAATTCGACTTCAAGGATCATTTGGTCGCCTGGTTGCACCGGGCGTTTAAAGCGCGCGTGATCCACCGCTGCAAAATAGTATAGCTCACCCGGCTCCAGCTTACCGACGCTCTTAAAAGCCAGGATACCCGTTGCCTGCGCCATCGCTTCCAGGATTAGCACACCGGGGAAGATGGGTTTGCCGGGGAAATGTCCCTGAAAAAACGGCTCGTTAAAAGAAACATTTTTCACCGCACGCAGGAATTTCCCTTTTTCAAAATCCAGCACCCGGTCCACCAGCAAAAAAGGGAAACGGTGCGGCAATAGTTCTAATATCTCTTCTATCTGCAGAGTATGAGCATGAGTGTCATTAGTCAAAATACTCTTCCTGTCTGAAAAAACGATGGCATTAACAACACGGCCTGCAACAATCCCACACAGGACAATTTAGCAGGCCGCAAATAAAAAATGTCTTGCCAGGCTTTAAGTGCCTGAACGCGCATAATTATCACTATCTGGCGAAGGCGATTAGTTTTTTGCCAGGTTTCGCTCGATAGCTTTCAACCGCTTGCTGATCTCGTTGATATTCATTACTAACGCTGCGGTCTTGCGCCACACTTTATTGGGTTGCAGCGGAATACCCGAGGAGTATACGCCAGGTTCAGTGATAGGTCTCATCACCATTCCCATGCCGGTGATGGTCACTTTGTCGCATATTTCCATATGGCCGTTGATGACGCTGGCGCCGCCAATCATGCAATAGCGGCCTATTCGCAGGCTGCCGGCCATAATAACGCCGCCCGCAACCGCGGTATTGTCGCCAATTATGACGTTATGTGCAATCTGGCACTGGTTATCAATGATGACGCCATTGCCGATAATAGTGTTATCCAGCGCGCCGCGATCGATGGTGGTGCAGGCGCCAATTTCAACCCGATCGCCAATTTCAACCGTGCCCAGTTGGGGAATCTTAATCCAGTTGCCGCGATCGTTGGCATAACCGAAACCATCGGCGCCGATAACGGTGCCCGACTGGATCAGGCATTTTTCGCCGATGCGCACTTCATGATAAACGGTGACGTTGGCCCACAGCTGGGTGCCCGCGCCGATGACCGTATTTTTACCGATAAAGCAGCCCGGACCGATAACCACGTTATCGCCCAGGATCACGCCGGATTCAATGACCGCGTTGGCCCCGACGGCCACCTGGCTGCCAAGCTGCGCGTCGGCTGCAATGACCGCGCTGGGGGCGATATCCTGTGCGGCGGCGGGCGTGGTATTTAGCAATTGCGCCATATGCGCATAGGTCAGGTAGGGATTTTTAACCACCAGCGCGGCGCTGTGGCAAAAGGGCAGGTCGGCTTCGGTAAGAACGATCGCGCCGGCCTGGCAGGAAGCAAGTTTTTCACGAAAACGGCTATCAGCCAGAAACGTAATCTGGTCCGCCTTGGCGGAGCCCATGGAAGCAATGCCGGTGATGACAAGAGAGCCATCACCGTGCAATTGTGCATCCAACTGCTGCGCTAAATCAGCAAGTCGAATTGATGGCATGACTTATTTAACCTGTTTTAACACATCAGCCGTAATGTCATTGGCAGAACCGGCATACGCCACGGCGTTGGCATCGATAACGATGTCATAACCTTGTTTGCTGGCGACGGCTTTCACCGCATCCTGAATACGGCTCAGGATTTTATTGCGTTCTTCACCCTGACGGCGACGATTGTCCTGTTCAAAGGCCTGCGCCTTGCCGGAGAAGTCTTCACGTTGCGCCATGACTTCCTTCTCCAGACGGCTGCGATCGGCGGCTTTCATGGTAGAGCCGTCACGTTGCAGGCGCTGCATTTTGGTCTGCAGATCACGTTCCTGCGCTTGCAGGTCGGTTGCCCGGCCCTTGAACTCATTTTCGAGTTGTTTAGCGACAACAGCGCGCTGAGGAGACTGCTGAAAGATATTGGCAATATTGACAACAGCAATTTTATCAGCAGCTTGCACGCTGGCTGAGGCAGCCAATGCTAATCCGAGGCCCGCGGCATACAACCACTTTTTCACTATAAACTCCTTAACACTACATTTAAGTTTGAAAACATTTCAACGCGGCAGGAACTAACACCCAAACCGGCGGCATGGCCGCCGGTCATGTCATTCAGGCTCCGTTCGCTGCCTTGCATGGTGCCTGCGCTGTGAATCGACGCAATGTTACCACGTTTTACCGATATTAAACTGGAACTGCTCCGCCTTATCGCCATCGTACTTCTTGACCGGCTGGGCATAAGAGAATACCAACGGCCCGAGCGGAGACATCCACTGCAGGGCAAAACCGCTGGAAATGCGGATATTACCCGGATTACTGTAGTCAGGTACGTTGTATTGCCGGGTCTGCGCGGTGTTTTCCCACGCGGTGTCCCAGACGGTGCCGCTGTCCACGAACAGCGAGGTACGTACCGAGTTGGCGTATTTCGGGCTGATAAACGGCGTCGGCACGATAAGCTCGGCGCTCAACAGCGCCATGGCGTTGCCGCCCACCGCATCGCTGGATTTATCCAGCGGGCAATCGCCAAGCGACGACTCGCCGCCGCCGCACTTATAATACGCCGCTTTCGGCCCGATGGTATTGGACCGGAAACCACGCACGGTGCTAGAACCGCCGGCGTAGAAGTTATCGTAGAACGGCATTTCCTTGCTGCCGATGCCATCGGCGTAACCCGCGCGCCCACGGCCCATCAGCACCCAGCTGCCGGAGTCGGTCAGCGGCACATAGCTGGTGGTATCGAAAGTCACCTTGTAGTATTCGTTATCCGAACCCGGCACGGTGACCTTGCCGGTCAGGCTGGCGCTGGTACCCGATGTAGGGAAATAGCCCCGATCCAGGTTGCTGTAATTCCAGCCGGTGGTCAGGAAGAAATCATTGGCGCTGAAATCAGCGTCGTTGTCTTTCTTCTCGCCCGCCACGACCTTGGGTTGGAAACCGGTGGATTCCAGGTAACGCCACATGGCAATCTGCGGATACATATTCGACAGATCGTTATGGACATAATCCACGCCCAGGCGCAGCGCACTGGTTTCACTGATCGGGAAACCGAGCGTGGTGCCTAAGCCATAGCTCCTGTTGGTGTAATCCGACAGGTCGGCGTTATCGGCGTCGAAGTTATTGTAGAAAATGCGCCCGCCGAGACTGACGCCGTCCACCGTAAAGTACGGGTCGGTCAGCGAAAGTTCGGCATAGGTCTGGTAATCGTTCTTGGTGCCGCTGAAACCAACGGAATTACCGGTGCCCAGCCAGTTGTCCTGCTGGATGCCGAACTGGAAGCTGACGCCGCTCTCGGTGCCGAAGCCCACGCCGAAGTTGATGCTGCCGGTGTTGCGCTCCTTCACCTTGTACGTCACGTCCACCATATCATCGGTGCCGGGAACACGCTGCGTGTCCACGTCAACCGTTTCAAAGTAGCCCAGGCGGTTCAGGCGCTCCTTGCCCTGATCCACCAAGTTGCTGCCAAGCCAGGCGCCTTCCATCTGGCGCATTTCGCGCCGCAACACCACGTCTTTGGTGATATCGTTGCCTTCGAACTTCACGTGCCTGACGTAAAAACGGTTGCCCGCGTCCACATTGACATGGAGTTTGACGGTTTTGTCGGCGTCGTTGATTTCCGGTTGCGTCACCACGCGCGGATAGGCATAACCATAACGGCCCAGCAGCTGCTTGATGTCGTTTTCCATCTTGGTGACTTTCGCGCCGCTGTACAGCTCGCCCGGCTTAACGCGCGACAGGGCGTCGATCTCGGCGGAGTGGCCGGCCAGGTTGCCGTTGACCACGGTGCCCGACAGGGTGTACTGCGCGCCTTCGGTGATATTCAGGGTGATATAGATACCCTTTTTGTCCGGCGTCAGGCTCACCTGGGTCGAGTCGATATTAAAGCGGGCATAGCCCCGGTCAAGGTAGAAGCTGCGCAGGGTCTCGAGATCGCCCGCCAGTTTCTGCTTCTGGTATTTACGATCGCCGACCACGTTCCACCACGGCACTTCATCGCGCAGCTGGAAGCGCGAAACCAGTTCGTCGGTGGTGAAGGCATGATTGCCGACAATGTTGATTTGCTGGATCTTGGCGGAAACGCCCTCGGTAAAGACCAGTTTTAAATCTACCCGGTTACGCGGCAGCGGCGTGACCACGGCTTTCACCGACGCGCTGTATTTACCGACGCTGTAGTAGAAATCCTCCAGCCCTTTCTCGATGTTGGAAATCGTGGTGCGGTCCAACGCCTCGCCGACGCGCACGCCGGAAGCCTCGAGATTCTGCTTGAGCATATCCTCCTTCACCGCCTTGTTGCCGGAGAAGGTGATACTGGCAATAGTGGGACGTTCCTTGACCTGAACGAGCAGTGTGTCTCCATCACGCAGCACCCGGACATCCTCGAAGTTCCCGGTGGCAAATAAGGCGCGGATAGTATTGCCGATATCTTCATCACTGGCCGTGTCTCCGACACGTACCGGCATACTGAGTAACGCCGCACCGACGGCGACCCGTTGCAGTCCTTCGAAATGAATGTCCTTCACTACGAACCCGTCTGCACCGTATACGGTGGCGCTGCTAAGAAGCAGCGACGCTATGAGCAACTTTTTCATCGCCATCGTGGTTATGCGTTCTTCCTAACATAATCCCCGGCGCTAGAGCCGGGAGAAATCATTGAAAAGAGCAAGGCCCATTAACAGCACCAGCAAAATCGAGCCGATACGATAACTGAAATCCTGCACTCGTTCGGAAACCGGCCCCCCCTTAAGCTTTTCTATCGCCAGGAAGAGCAAGTGACCACCATCTAACACCGGTAACGGGAACAGGTTGATGATACCCAGGTTGACGCTGATAAGCGCCAGGAACATCAGGTAGTAGATCAAACCATATTCCGCTGACATCCCCGCGCCTTGGGCTATTGATATCGGCCCGCTCAGGTTGTTCAGCTTAACATCTCCCGTGACCAGTTTGCCTAGCATACTGACCGTCAATTTCATCAGTTGCCAGGTTTTTTCGCCAGCCTGATAAAACGCGGGAAACAGGCCGTACTGGCGTATCGTTTTGTATTCCTCGGGCAGGGGCGTCACTTTCGGCACCACGCCCGCGAAGCCTTCCACTTCGCCTTTACCTACCGACTTCTCGTCGGGCACCAACGTCACCGGCAGGCTTTCACCCTGTCGGTCGATTTCCAGGGCCAGCGGCTTGCCGGGATTATCCCGCACCCGCATGACGAAATTCTGCCAGCGGCCGATAGGCTGACCATCGACTTTAACGATCCTGTCGCCCGCTTGCAAACCGGCTTTTGCCGCCGCCGATGCATTTTGCACCTCGGCGAGCACCGGTTCTATCTGCGGACCCCGGGGAATAATCCCCAACGCGATGATAGGATCCTGCTTATCCGGTTCAAAATCCCACCCGCGCAGATCGAGTATCTTCCGTTCGATATGGGAAGACCCGAAAGGCGCCACCCCGACGCTGGTCTGGCCGTCGCCAATCTTGCCGATAAGCTCCAGCCGCACCGAATCCCAGTCAGGCGTTTCGATACCGTCAACCGACTTTAGTTCCATGCCGGGCGAAATATCGGCCTGCGCGACGATAGAATTGGGGGTAACCTCACCGATTACCGGACGAAAACTCGGCACGCCGATCAAAAATACCAGCCAGTAGGCAAACACCGCAAAAATAAAGTTGGCGATGGGGCCGGCGCTGATAATGGCGGCGCGCTGCCAAACCTTCTTGTGGTTAAACGCTTCATGCCGGCGTTCGGGGGCGACGGTATCCACCCGTTCGTCCAGCATTTTCACATAGCCCCCCAAGGGGATGGCCGCGATAACATACTCGGTGCCGCGCTTATCCCGATGACGCCACAGCGCGCGGCCGAATCCGATGGAGAATCGCTCCACCGTAACACCGCACCGGCGGGCCACCCAGAAGTGACCGAACTCGTGCACGGTGATCAATATACCCAACGCAACGATAAATGCGGCGAGACTCCAGAGAAAGTGCAACATGATAACTCCTGGCCCCTCGATTAAATAGCTCTAAAAATCAGCAGCATTAAACAGGCGAAAACCGGCACCGCGGCGGTCAGGCTATCGATGCGGTCCAAGATGCCGCCGTGCCCCGGAATCAGGTGCCCGCTGTCCTTGATACCGGCCTCGCGTTTAAACATGCTTTCCGTTAAATCGCCCAGCACCGACGCCAGGGCGGCAATCACCGAGCACAGCAGCAGGCTGAGCGGCAGCGCGTCCAGCGGGGCGTATTTGCCGAACAGCCAGGAAATGACGGCCGAGGTCACCAGCCCGCCCGCCAGGCCTTCCCAGGTCTTGCCGGGAGAGACCTTCGGCGCCAGCTTATGCTTGCCCAGCGCGCGCCCGAAAATATAGGCGCCCGAGTCGGCCCCCCACACCAGCAGCATCACATACAGCAGCCACCAGGCGCCGGTAAAATGATTCACCGCGTAGTGGTACTGGCGCAGGGTGAGCATGCCCCAAAAAAAAGGCATGATGGTCAGGACGCCGAACACGAGCCGCAGCGCGCATGAATGGCGCCAGAACGCGGCGGAGCGCGGATAGAACAGCACCAGCACCAAGGCCGCGGCCCACCACGCCAGAGAGGCTCCCAGCGCGTATTTCACCATGGTGGCGGTGACGAACGGATGGTAATCCGGAATAGTGAACATCATTAACGCCAGCAGCAGCCCGCACAGAATAGCCAGCCAGATGCGCTGGCTTCGGGTCGCCAGGCCGGCAAGCTGCCCCCATTCCCACGCCGCCAGCATGCAGACAACGAGCGTAACCAGCGCAAACCCCAGCGGGGGCAGTAAAAAGATCGCGGCGATAACAACAGGTATCAGAATAAAGGCAGTGATCAAGCGAGACTTCAGCAAAAATCCCCCCTAGGACGCGTTGGCATCATTAGGCGTAGTTCCTCCGAAGCGCCGCTCACGTTGAGCAAAAGCATTCAGCGCACCTTCAAAAACGTCTTCGTCAAAATCCGGCCACAGCACATCGGTAAAATAGAGTTCGGCATAGGCTATCTGCCATAATAAAAAATTACTGATGCGATGTTCTCCGCCGGTGCGAATTACCAAATCCACCGGCGCGAGTTCATTGAGGCAGACATGCCGGCACAGGGCGTCCTCATCTATCTGGTCGGGACGCAATATCCCTTCCTGCACTTCTTCGGCCAGTCGCTTCACGCCCTGAATAATATCCCAACGGCCGCCATAATTCGCGGCAATATTGAGGGTTAAGCCAGTGTTATTTTGCGTCAGGGCCTCTGAGCGGCGGATTCGCTCCTGCAAACGCAGGCCGAAACGGCTAGTATCGCCGATAATACGTAAACGAACGTTATGTTTATGCAGGCTTTTTACTTCGCTGTCCAATGCCCTGACGAATAATTCCATCAATGCGGACACCTCCTGCGTCGGCCGGTTCCAATTTTCGCTGCTGAAGGCATAGAGCGTCAGAGCATCAAAATGATGGCTGACGGCAAAACTGACCGCGCGACGGACTGACTTCACCCCCGCTTTATGCCCGAAGATGCGTAATCTTCCCCGGCTTTTCGCCCAACGTCCGTTGCCATCCATGATGATGGCCACGTGACGGGGAGTGGATGATGACAGAATAGTAGCCTCGTGCTGATTTTCGGACGACATAACGCTTACGTATTTCCTCAATAAGAATACAACCGTCTTTCCGGAACAGTAGGCCCCGAATGCGCAAAAAAGCCGTGTACTCACACGGCTCACTCCGGATTTCTTATGGCCAGCCATCATCCTGGAGACAATTGGCGCTGACTATATCATTTCAGCAGCGGCGGAACAAATCAGGCCGCGACCGACGCAACGACCCGCGCCGGCTGATTTTACTGCATAAAAGCGGCCATTTCGCGCTCCGCCACGCTTCTGGCCTCGGCGTCAATCGCCACGACGTCGTCCACGCTCTCCGGTTCCGGCAATACCATCCGTTCAAGCGTAGCGCGCACCAGGGGGGCGATGGCGGTAAAGCGCACCCGCCCCTGCAAAAACGCCGCCACGGCTATTTCGTTGGCGGCATTCAGCGTCGTGGTGGCCGCCTGGCCGCGTTCGCAGGCGTCTATCGCCAATTGCAGGCACGGGTAGCGCGCTTCATCGGCCCGCTCGAAGGTCAGCCCGCCGATGCGGTAGAAATCGAGCGCCTCGACCCCGGCCGCCACCCGCTCGGGATAGGCCATCGCGTGGGCGATGGGGGTGCGCATATCCGGCGAACCCAACTGCGCCAGCACGCTGCCGTCGCGATAACGCACCATGGAATGAATCACCGACTGCGGATGCACAATCACTTCCATTTGCGCCGCCGAGGCGTTGAATAACCACCGCGCCTCGATATACTCCAGTCCTTTGTTCATCATCGTCGCCGAATCAACGGAGATTTTGCGCCCCATCGACCAATTGGGGTGGGCGCAGGCCTGATCCGGCGTCATGGCGTCCAGTTCAGACAGGGCCGTGGTGCGAAACGGGCCGCCGGAACCGGTGAGGATGATGCTCGACACGCCATGCGCCTCCAGGGAAGCGTACCCTAACTGACGCTGAAATGGTTCGGGTAAACTCTGAAAAATCGCATTATGTTCGCTGTCCACCGGTAATAGTTGCGCTTTGCTCTGGCGAACCTCGTTTATAAACAGCCTGCCGCAGGTCACCAGCGCCTCTTTATTGGCCAGCAGCACGGATTTACCGGCGCGGATTGCCGCCAGGGTCGACGGCAGCCCCGCGGCGCCCACGATGGCGGCCATCACCAGATCGACCCCGTCGAGAGCCGCCAGTTCGCAGGCGGCCCGCGGCCCCGCCATGACCTCGGTGGCGCTCCCCGCCTCATGCAGGAGGCGTTTGAGCTCACGCGCCGACGCCTCGTCGGCCATACAGGCATACGCGGGACGAAAAGCCAGGCATTGTCGGGCCATGACGGCGCTGTTTCGTCCGGCCACCAGGGCGCGCACGGCGAACTTTTCCGGATTTTGCTGAACAACGGCCAGTGTGCTGGTTCCAACCGAACCAGTGGAGCCGAGAATCGTCAAATTTCTCATGAGGTACTCTGGACAACCGCGTGTTAAAAATAAAGAAGGCACAGTAGTCTGGAACGTTGCGCAACATTTGTCTATGACGTTGCCGACAAAAAAAACCGCGGCGGACAAACAATATAATTGATTGGCCGCCGCGGCGTGTTTGACGGGCCGGCGCGCTGCCGGCCCCTGCAGGCCGGCATGACGTCAGCGTAGCGCCGTTAGCTTAGATTTCCATTAACTCGGCTTCTTTGTCGGCCAGGGCGCTGTCGACCTTCTTGATAAAGGCATCGGTCAGCTTCTGGATATCATCCTGCGAACGGCGATCCTCGTCTTCGCTGATTTCTTTATCCTTGAGCATGGCTTTGACTTTATCGTTGGCGTCGCGGCGCACGTTGCGCACCGATACCCTGCCCTGCTCGGCCTCGGCGCGCACGATCTTGATCAGATCACGGCGGCGTTCCTCGGTCAGCGGCGGCAGCGGAACGCGGATCACGGTGCCGGCGGACGAGGGATTCAGGCCCAGGTCGGAGGCCATGATGGCTTTTTCCACCGCGGCGCTCAGGGAGCGATCGAATACGGTAATGGCCAAAGTGCGTGAATCTTCGGCCACCACGTTCGCCAGCTGGCGCAGCGGCGTGGACGTACCGTAATATTCGATCTGAATACCATCAAGCAGGCTCGGAGACGCTCGGCCGGTACGGATTTTGCCGATGTGGTTTTTGAATGCTTCTACGCATTTTTCCATGCGTTGCTCTGCATCTTTGCGGATTTCATTAATCACGTTGCGAACCCTTGGAAACTGGTTATCCGGGCGGGCTTAAGCTTACGTCAAGCCCGTGATAGTCTGACCAGCCGCAGCCAGTCGTGTCTATTATTGCCGTAAAATCGGCATGATACTGTAACCTGGCGAACAAATGCTACTTGGTAATGAGCGTGCCTTCCTTCTCGCCCATCACCACCCGCCGCAGCGCGCCGGGTTTGTTCATATTGAATACCCTGATGGGAATATTATGATCCCGCGCCAGGGTAAACGCCGCCAAATCCATCACTTTCAGCTCCTGCTCCAGGACGTCCTGGTAGCTGAGCTGTTCATACAGTGTAGCATCAGGGTTTTTCACCGGATCGGCGGAAAATACGCCGTCCACCTTGGTGGCTTTCAGCACCACGTCGGCTTCGATCTCAATGCCGCGCAGGCAGGCGGCGGAGTCGGTGGTGAAGAAAGGATTGCCGGTACCGGCGGAGAAGATGACCACGCGGTTGTTGCGCAGCAGGCTGATGGCCTCGGCCCAGCTGTAGTTATCGCACACGCCGTTAAGCGGAATGGCCGACATCAGCCTGGCGTTGACATAGGCGCGATGCAGCGCGTCGCGCATCGCCAGCCCGTTCATTACCGTCGCCAGCATGCCCATATGATCGCCGACCACGCGATTCATCCCCGCCTGGGCCAGTCCCGCGCCGCGAAACAGATTGCCGCCGCCTATCACCACGCCGACCTGGATGCCCAGCTCGACCAGCTCCTTCACTTCCTGGGCCATGCGATCCAGGACGCTAGCGTCGATACCAAAACCTTCTGCGCCTTGCAGGGCTTCACCGCTCAATTTAAGCAGGATACGCTGGTATACGGGTTTTGCATTGGTTGCCATTTGTTCTGTTCCTAAGCAGCGATAACGAGATGGGCGGATCCGACTGCTGGACCGCGCGTTGCAGTTTTTATGCGGCAAAAGTCCCCTGACTTTATTTCAGCTCATAAAAAGGAACCGCCTGATGGCGGTTCCGGAGTTCTAATTTAAGACTGTTTGCTCATGGCGGCAACTTCGGCGGCGAAGTCGACTTCCGCTTTTTCGATGCCTTCACCCACTTCAAAACGGATGAAGTCGGCAACAGTGGCTTTATGCTCTTCGAGCAACTGGCCCACGGTCTTGCTCGGATCCATCACGAAATGCTGGCCGGTCAGGGAGATTTCGCCGGTAAACTTACGCATGCGGCCTTCAACCATTTTCTCGGCGATTTCACGCGGCTTGCCGGACTGCATGGCGATATCCAGCTGGATCTGGTGCTCACGGGCCACCACGTCCGCCGGTACGTCTTCGGCATGGACATATTCAGGCTTGCTGGCGGCGATATGCATGGCAATATGCTTGACCAGTTCTTCGTCGGCGCCGGTAGCGGCCACCATAACGCCGATACGCGCGCCGTGCAGGTAAGAACCCAGCACGTCGCCCGCCAATGCGGCTACGCGGCGGATATTGATGTTTTCGCCGATCTTGGCAACCATCGCGGCGCGCTGATCTTCAAATTTGGCTTTCAGCGTCTCGATATCCGTGATGCGTTCGGCCAGGGCCGCGCTGATCACTTCGTCGCCGAAGGCTTTGAATCCGCCGTCTTTGGCCACGAAATCGGTTTCACAGTTCAGCTCGACGATA
This sequence comes from Sodalis sp. RH24, assembly GCF_047324145.1. Taxonomy (NCBI): domain Bacteria; kingdom Pseudomonadati; phylum Pseudomonadota; class Gammaproteobacteria; order Enterobacterales; family Bruguierivoracaceae; genus Sodalis; species Sodalis sp. RH24. The sequence continues at coordinate 4,659,330 of NZ_CP178729.1, read as the reverse complement.
ACGCCGTATTTGCCGTCGGCGGCGATTTTAGTCAGGATGATGCCTTCGGCGGCAACGCGGCCCGCTTTCTTGGCGGCCTTGGCCTGACCGGATTTACGCATATTGTCGATAGCCAGCTCGATATCGCCTTGAGCTTCAACCAGCGCTTTTTTACATTCCATCATGCCTGCGCCAGTGCGTTCACGCAGTTCTTTCACCAGGGCGGCGGTAATATCAGCCATTATTTTTTCCTCGTTATCCCATGAGGGGGATAGGTAAAAAAGAGGGCCTGAAGCCAGGCCCTCTAACCAACATAGTTAAAACTTGGTTAATAAGGGCTCAATGAAGAGCATGCCTTATTACTCAGTTTCTACAAAGCTTTCTTCGGCCTGTTCAACCAGGTCCTGAGAGCGGCCTTCGCGAACGGCGGTGGCAACGGCGGTCAGGTACAGGTTGATGGCGCGGATGGCGTCATCGTTACCCGGAATGATGAAGTCCACGCCGTCCGGATCGGAGTTGGTATCAACGATAGAGAACACCGGGATGCCCAGGTTGTTCGCTTCTTTGATAGCGATGTGCTCGTGCTCGGCATCGATAACAAACAGCGCGTCAGGCAGGCCGCCCATATCCTTGATCCCGCCCAGGCTGTTTTCCAGCTTGGCCAGTTCGCGAGTGCGCATCAGCGCCTCTTTTTTGGTCAGCTTTTCGAACGTGCCGTCCTGGGACTGGGTTTCCAGATCCTTCAAACGCTTGATGGACTGACGAACCGTTTTCCAGTTGGTCAACATCCCGCCTAACCAGCGATGATTCACGAAGAACTGATCGCAGCTGTTGGCAGCTTCTTTTACCGCTTCACTTGCCGCGCGCTTGGTGCCGACAAACAGAATTTTACCCTTGCGGGAGGCAATTTTGTTCAATTCGGCCAGGGCGTCGTTGAACATCGGTACCGTCTGCTCAAGGTTGATGATGTGTACTTTATTACGCGCACCGAAGATGAAAGGCTTCATTTTCGGATTCCAGTAACGGGTCTGGTGACCGAAATGTACACCCGCTTTGAGCATGTCACGCATGGAAACAGTAGCCATGATTAAACCTCTTGTTAAAGTTTGGGGTTATGCCTCCACGTGTCCCATACGACCGACCCCGCCTTACTGGCCAAGGCACCCCGGCGCATGTGCCGACACGTGTGTGTAATTACACAATTGAGTTTAGTTGATCTGAACGGCGCATAGGACCAAAATACTCTACGCCGATCGTCGGCGCGCTTTATACCATAATCCGCGCCCGGACTCCACTCTTTGTTCAGTCACGGCACCGGCACCAAATGATAATTTGGCAGTCTTATGGCTGGACTGGTAACATTATCCTCTACTTAAGCTTAATCATAATTTGTCGACTTTCACGCCGACTGTGGATCTATTCATGGCCATTCCAATTAAAAATTCCGATGATATCGCCAAAATGCGCGTTGCCGGCCGGCTTGCCGCTGAAGTGCTGGAAATAATCGAGCCCTATGTTGTCCCGGGCGTCAGCACCGGCGAGCTCGATCGCCTGTGCCATGAGCATATCACCGTTCATCAGCACGCCATTTCCGCCAGCCTCGGCTATCACGGTTACCCGAAGTCGGTCTGCATTTCGGTTAACGAAGTCGTGTGCCACGGCATTCCCTCGGATGAAAAAATACTTAAGGACGGCGATATCATCAATATCGACGTGACGGTCATTAAAGATGGCTTCCACGGCGACACATCGAAAATGTTTATCGTCGGCAAGCCGACCATCCTCGGCGAGCGCCTGTGCCGCATCACCAAGGAGAGCCTGTACCTGGCCATCAATATGGTGAAGCCCGGCATTCGCCTGCGCACGCTGGGCAAGGCCATCCAGCAGTTTGTCGAGGCGGAAAATTTTTCCGTGGTGCGCGAATATTGCGGGCACGGCATCGGCGAGGGTTTTCACGAAGAGCCGCAGGTCCTGCACTACGATGCCGATGACGGCGGCGTGATACTGCAGCCGGGCATGGCGTTTACCATCGAACCCATGGTCAACGCCGGCGACTACCGCATCCGCACCATGAAGGACGGCTGGACGGTAAAGACCAAGGATCGCAGCTTGTCGGCGCAATACGAACATACTATTGTGGTCACCGATAGCGGTTGTGAAATCATGACCCTGCGCAGCGACGATACGCTGCCGACGGTCATTACGCACGCGGCCTGATTGTTAACCGCGCGGCGCCCGCCCGCCGGCGGCGTCCCGCGCGCCATGTCTTCTCCTCCCGCGGGTAGTCCGGGGCCGATGTGCCCCGCCCCGGACCTACCGGCTTTACCATGGGTCTCCTATGCCGGATAAAATCCTGCTGTACGCCGACAAGCCCGCCGCCACCGCCGTCCTGCCGGCCAAGCCCGCCTCGCCGCTGACCTGGCCGGACGACGCCTTGAACCGCACTTTTCTCAAAAGCCGGCTGGATGATTTCCAGACCTGGCTGGCCGAGGCGTTTAACGCCGGGGTGTCGGCGGAGACGCTGATCGACGCGCGGGCGCTGTATATCGATCAGCTGCTGCGCCAGCTGTGGCGGTTGTACGGCTTCGGCGCGGCGCCGGAAACGGCGCTGGTGGCGGTAGGCGGCTATGGCCGCGCGGAGCTGCATCCCTTATCGGATATCGACGTGCTGGTGCTGAGCCAGGATCCGCTTTCGGCCACGCAGGCCCATGCCGTCAGCGAGTTGCTGACGCTGCTGTGGGATTTAAAACTGGAAGTCGGCCATAGCGTGCGCACCCTGGAGCAATGCCTGCAGGAAGGGCTGGCGGACCTGACCGTCGCCACCAATTTGATCGAGTCGCGGCTGATCTGCGGCGATGTGGCGTTATTCCTGAAATTGCAAAAGAGCATTTTCAGCGAGGAATTCTGGCCTTCCCGTGAATTTTTCCCGGCCAAGCTGGCGGAGCAGGAAGAGCGGCACCAGCGCTACCACGGCACCAGCTATAACCTGGAGCCGGATATCAAAAGCAGCCCGGGCGGCCTGCGGGATATCCATACCCTGCTTTGGGTGGCCCATCGTCATTTCGGCGCCACGTCGCTGGATGAAATGGTCGGCTTCGGTTTTCTTACCCAGGCCGAGCGCGATGAACTTATCGAATGCCAGAGTTTTCTCTGGCGCATCCGTTTCGCGCTGCACCTGGTGCTGAACCGGTACGATAACCGGCTGCTGTTCGACCGCCAGCAAAGCGTGGCGCAAATCCTGCACTACGGCGGCGAGGGCAATCTGCCGGTCGAACGGATGATGAAGGATTTTTTCCGCGTCACCCGCCGCATCGGCGAGCTGAACCAGATGCTGCTGCAGCTGTTCGACGAGGCCATCCTGGCCCTGGGGCCGGACGATAAACCCCAGCCGCTGGACGCCGACTTCCAGCTGCGCGGCAGCCTTATCGACCTGCGCGACGAAACGCTGTTCGCGCGCGAGCCGGAAGCCATACTGCGCATGTTCTACCAGATGGTGGTGCACCAGAAGATCACCGGCATCTATTCCGCCACGCTGCGCCAGCTGCGCTACGCCCGCCGTCATCTGGCCGAACCCTTGTGCAACAACCCCAAGGCGCGGCAGTTGTTCCTGGCCATCCTGCGCCATCCCGGCGCGGTGCGGCACGCCTTGCTGCCCATGCACCGTCATAGCGTGCTTTGGGCTTATATGCCGCAGTGGAGCAATATCGTCGGGCAGATGCAGTTCGACCTGTTCCATGCCTATACGGTGGATGAGCACACCATCCGCGTCTTGATGAAGCTTGAAAGTTTCGCCGACGAAAAAGTGCGTCCGCAGCATCCGTTATGCGTCGAGCTGTTCCCGCGCCTGGCGCACCAGCATCTGCTGCTGCTGGCGGCGCTGTTCCATGATATCGCCAAGGGGCGCGGCGGCGATCATTCCCAGTTGGGGGCGAAAGACGCGCTGGAATTTGCCGAGCTGCACGGCCTGCACGCCCGCGAAGCCCAACTGGTCTCCTGGCTGGTGCGTTATCATCTGGTCATGTCGGTCACGGCGCAACGGCGGGATATCCAGGATCCGGACGTACTGCGGGAATTCGCCGCCGAGGTGCAAACCGAAAACCGGCTGCATTACCTGCTGTGCCTGACGGTGGCGGATATCTGCGCCACCAATGAAACCCTCTGGAACAGCTGGAAGCAGAGCCTGCTGCGCGAGCTGTTTTTCGCCACCGAAAAACTCCTGCGCCGCGGTATGCAAAGCGCGCCGGATATGCGCGCCCGGATCCGCCACCACCGGATGCAGGCGCTGTCGCTGCTGCGAATGGAGAACATCGACGAAGAAGCGCTGCACGCCATTTGGAGCCGTTGCCGCGCGGATTATTTTCTGCGCCACTCGCCGAATCAGCTGGCGTGGCACGCCCGCCATCTGCTGCGCCACCGGTCCAATGAGCCGCTGGTACTGATAAGCCCGCAGGCCACCCGCGGCGGCACCGAAATTTTCATCTGGAACCAGGACCGTCCCTATTTGTTCGCCGCCGTGACCGGCGAGCTGGACCGGCGCAACCTGAGCGTGCATGACGCGCAGATCTTTACCAACCGCGACGGCATGGCCATGGATACCTTTGTGGTATTGGAGCCGGACGGCAGCCCCCTGGCGCCGGATCGCCATCAGGTTATCGGCCAGGCGCTGCTGCAAACGCTGCAGCCGGGCAAGTATCAGCATCCGCGCGTGCGCCGTCCTTCGCCGAAGCTGCGGCATTTTAATGTCGCCACCTCGGTGGTGTTCCTGCCGACCCATTCCGACAGGCGCAGCTATCTGGAACTGACGGCATTGGATCAGCCGGGCCTGCTGGCCCGCGTCAGCGAGGTGTTCGTCGATATGGGCGTGTCGCTGCACGGCGCCAGGATTTCCACCATCGGCGAACGGGTTGAGGACTTATTTATCCTGGCGGGCAGCGATCGGCGCGCATTAAGTCCGGAAATACAGCAGGAACTGGAACGGCGCTTGACAGAGGCGCTCAATCCAAACGATAAAATATGATACAACGGGTGCGTGCGCGGACGGCAGGTCCGCTGCGCCCATTTATCCATTTGACAAGAGACGGGACTGAGACAGGATGCAGCAATTACAACAGATCATTGAAAACGCCTTCGAGCGCCGCGCGGACATTACGCCGGCCACGGCCGACAGCGTCACCATCGACGCCGTCCAGCGCGTTATCAGCCAATTGGACAGCGGCGCACTGCGCGTGGCGGAAAAAATCAACGGCGAATGGATCACTCATCAATGGCTGAAAAAAGCGGTATTGCTGTCTTTTCGCATCAGCGATAACCAGGTTATGGAAGGGGCGGAAACGCGCTACTTCGATAAAGTGCCGATGAAATTCGCCCAATACGACGCCGCCCGTTTCCAGCGCGAAGGTTTTCGCGTCGTGCCCCCCGCCAGCGTGCGCCAGGGCGCGTTTATCGCCCGCAATACCGTGCTGATGCCTTCGTATGTGAATATCGGCGCCTACGTGGATGAAGGCACCATGGTGGATACCTGGGCGACGGTGGGGTCGTGCGCGCAGATTGGCAAGAACGTTCATCTCTCGGGTGGCGTCGGTATCGGCGGCGTGCTGGAGCCGCTACAGGCCAATCCCACTATTATCGAGGATAACTGTTTTATCGGCGCCCGTTCGGAAGTGGTGGAAGGCGTGATAGTCGAGGAGGGTTCGGTGATCTCCATGGGCGTGTTTATCGGCCAGAGCACCAAGATTTATGACCGTGAGACCGGCGAGGTGCACTATGGTCGCGTGCCGGCCGGTTCGGTGGTGGTTTCCGGCAATTTGCCCTCAAAGGACGGGAGTTATAGTTTGTATTGCGCGGTTATCGTCAAGAAAGTCGACGCCAAGACCCGCGGCAAGGTCGGTATCAATGAGCTGTTGCGTACGATAGACTAATATCTTTAGTGGCGAAAGCGTTAACCGCCCGGATATCTGGCTGCAATCTTAGCCGTTAATCACATTTTATGGCGCCCGCGGGCGTCATAATCATCCCGGAACCCCGGCATTACATACCAGAGGTAGCGCTATGTACGATAATCTTAAAAGCCTTGGCGTTAATCATCCGGACGATATCGACAGATACAGCCTGCGTCAGGAAGCCAATAACGATATTTTGAAAATTTATTTTCGGCGGGATAAAGGCGAATTTTTTGCCAAGAGCGTTAAATTTAAATATCCGCGCCAGCGTAAAACCGTGGTTTCCGATAACGTCGCCGAGGGCTATCGCGAAATTAACGAAATCAGCCCTAACCTGCGTTATGTGATTGACGAGCTGGATCAGCTTTGTCTGCGCGATCAGACCGAGGTGGATTTGAAACATAAGATTTTGGAAGATCTGCGCCATCTGGACAGCGTGGTGTCCAATAAGATCGCCGAGATCGAGGCCGATCTGGAAAAGCTGACCCGCAATAAGCCATAATCCCGCCGGCACGTCCGCCCTTCAACACGTTTGTGTTGAGTTCGGCGTTGGCGGGCCTAGCATGCCATGGGGCCTCGGTCGGGCGGGAAAAGCACGCCCGATTCGACCCCATTGGCACGCTCTCCCTTGAACACGTCTGCGTTAAGTTCGGCGTTGGCGGGCATACCGCGCCATGGGGCCTCGGTCGGGCGGGAACACCACGCCCGATTCGACCCCATCGGCACGCTCTCCCTTGAACACGTTTGCGTTGAGTTCGGCGTTGGCGGGCATACCGTGCCATGGGGCCTCGGTCGGGCGGGAACACCACGCCCGATTCGACCCCATCGGCACGCTCTCCCTTGAACACGTCTGCGTTGAGTTCGGCGTTGGCGGGCATACCGTGCCATGGGGCGCTCGGTCGGGCGGGAACACCACGCCCGATTCGACCCCATCGGCACGCTCTCCCTTGAACACGTCTGCGTTGAGTTCGGCGTTGGCGGGCATACCGTGCCATGGGGCGCTCGGTCGGGCGGGAACACCACGCCCGATTCGACCCCATTGGCACTCCCTCCCTTGAACACGGCTGCGTTGAGATCAGTGTTGGCGGGCCTGGCATGCCATGGGGCGCTCGGTCGGGCGGGAAAAGCACGCCCGATTCGACCCCATTGGCACGCTCTCCCTTGAACATGTCTGCTTTGAGATGGGCGTTGGCGGGCATACCGCGCCATGGGGCCTCGGTCGGGCGGGAAAAGCACGCCCGATTCGACCCCATTGGCACGCTCTCCCTTGAACACGTCTGCGTTGAGTTCGGCGTTGGCGGGTATAGCGCGCCGGGGCTTGACGTTAACTTTTGATCAGTTCGGCCCATTTTTTGACCCAGGGGCCGGAGATCACCTCCGGTTCAGGGTGCGCCAGCGCATCGATTTCCAGCAGCTCCCCCACCCTGACGGCGCCCTGCTCTTGCAACAGCGCGTCAAAGGTATGCCCGGCGCCGCAGAAATTGTCATAGCTGCTGTCGCCCAGGGCAATCAGGCCATAGCGCAGCTCCGGCTGGTAGCCGACATGATCCTTTACCGCCTGGAACAGCGGCGCGATGGAGTCCGGGAAATTTCCCTGCCCGGTGGTGGAGGTCACGATCAGCACATGATGTTGCCGATAATATTGCCAGGACTCCAGCGTGCCCTCGTCAAATAATTTTACCTCGTGGCCCGCCTCGGCCAGGAGGGTTTCCGCTTCTTCGGCGACCAATAAGGCATTACCGTAGACTGTCCCGACAAAAATACCCACTTGGGCCATGCTTTGACTCCCTTTCATTCCGTCAGCGTAGAAGATGCCATATCCTGACCCGATGCCCGGGGAAACTCAACCCTTTCATAGTCAGGGATAATACCGGTCCAGCCGAACCGTACCATCAGATCCTGCCAGGTCTGGTCCCAGCCGGCGTTGATTTTTAACGGTTTCCCGGTGACAGGATGGGTTAACTCCAGGCAGCTGGCGTGCAGCATTAACCGCGCGCAGTCAAAGGTGCGGGCAAATCCGCGATTCTGGCGTAAATCACCGTGGGTGGAATCGCCGATCAAGGGATGGTGCAAATGGGACATATGGCGGCGCAGCTGATGTTTGCGCCCGGTTTGCGGCAGCAGTTCCATCAGGCTGTAGCGGGATGTGGGATAGCGGCCGATAGCCACCGGCATTTCCACCTGCGCCAGCGTCCGGTAATGGCTTATCGCCTGCTGCGGCGCCTTGTCCGGCTGGGCGAATTTGTCAGCTATCTTGTCCAGTTCCTGGGTCAGGGCATAATCGATCACGCCTTCGCCTTCCATATAACCGCGCGCCACCGCATGGTAGGTTTTCCTGATCCCGTGCTGTTCGAACTGTTCGGATAAGCTGCGCGCCACGTCACTGGACAGCGCCAGCAACAGCACGCCGGACGTGGGGCGGTCCAGGCGATGGACGGTAAAGACATGCTGTTCCAGCATGTCGCGCACCGTTTGCATCACCACTATTTTTTCCTTGCGGTCCAGCCAGCTGCGGTGTACCAACCACCCTGCCGGCTTATTGACCGCCACGATATATTCGTCCTGGTAACAGATCTCAATCATGCTGAATTTTCGGCGCCTGCGTAGGGGGATCCTGGGGGGAATCGATATTAAGTAAGTCGTCCAGCCGCTGTAACTGGGTAAGCAATCCGGCGGCGTGCGCAAACGCTTCCTCAAAATAGGGCGTGATGGCGAAGCGCCGCGGTAGTGCCGCCTGCTGATCGAGCAAGGCGTGCATACGCGGCAGCAGGATCCACTGCAGCCACTCTTCGGGGCGCATGGTATCGATACAAAACGGCTCCCGGCTTTCAAACGCCTCGCGCGCCGGCGGCTGCGGCTGCCATATTGACAATGAACGCATCGCCTGCTCAACGGCAAACAGCCGCTGGCGAACCTGTTGGTGGAAATCCATCGTATGCTCCCCGTAAAGGACTGCTGCGCCTGATCTGACAAAGCGGCAAAGCATAGCACTTAACTTTGTCCGGTACTAATTATGACATATAAAGTTAGCCTGATAATTACAGCTGCTGGCACCGGCGACGGCGACCGCGACCGTCTGTAACAATGCGTGGAATAGCCCGAACGCTAAGCGAGGAGATAATCCTGAAAGGCGATACCAGGCGCCATTCAGGATTTTTAAGCATCTTACCCCTCTTAACTTGCGCCCAGCGGGCACGGTTTGATTACCTGCATCCGCTTTTAACCGTCTCGGCTTTGCCCGTATCGCAACCCTATCCTTCTCTATCGGGCTACATATTCATTTGGCAATATTATTGTCAAAATCCAGCTTCATTACATTTTTTGTGCAAAAAATCAATCATTTGCGTATCACCCGTCAGACTGGCGATATACAGAGCCGTTTTCCCGGTTAATTGTGTCGAATCAATTAAAGAGTGATCTTGTTTAACGTAGTTTTCAACCTGATCGAACCGTCCACTTTCCACTGCCAGGAAAAAAGCCGTTTTCAAAGGTAAAGCCGTTTCATCGGTATTGGACTTAATCTTCTCGAACAATTTAACAACGATACTACCCAAATCATTACTAGCAGCCATCATTAACGCATTTACGCCTGATGCATCTTCTAAATTGAAATTGATTTTTTTCTCATTTAACAAAAGTTCTATTATCTCGGTTGCTCCCACTTCAATTGCATATAATAACGATGTTTTGCCGGTATCTGTTTGCATATTCAAATTTAGCTTACCGCTATCAATAAACATCTTGAAAATTTTAATGTCATTCGCTTCGATCGCTATGAATTGAGCTGGAAATGAAGGTCTTTCGGCGCCCAAACTTATCATTTCATTCACATCAAAATTGTTTTTTAAAAGAAATTCAATTATATCGTAACGTTTTTGGGTTAGAGCCATCCAAATACCCATTGGAACTCCATCTTGATCTTTTGAATAAAAATCCGGTTTGTAATCAACAATCAACTTCACTAAATCTAAATCGTCCATATAAATTGAATTTACCAAAGCATCCCACCCATCTCTATCCTTAAAATGAACAGAGGCGTTATTCTCAAGTAAAATTTTAGCCATGTCATAATATTTAGCTGCAATGGCAATTAATAAAGCGGTTTTTCCATTTAGATCGGCATGATTGATATTAGCGCCATGGCTGAGTAATAATTTAACCATTTCTAAATTATTGCTGGCGACCGCGAAGGTCAACGGAGCATTTCCCTTCATGTTGACATGCTCGACGTCCGCGCTCGCGCTATGTTCCAGTAAAAGTTTAGCCATATTTATATCTTCGTTCTTTATAGCTATAAACAGCGCAGTTTCCCCATTATGCTTCTGAGGCATGAGTTTGGCGCCATATTTCAGTAAAACCTGCGCCACTTCGAGGCGCTTCTTATTAACGGACGCAATTAAGGCTTGATCGAGGGCAAGAACTTCATTACCTTGATCGAGATTATTTGCCAATAAAAATTCAATTATCTCAACAGAGATATTATTTTCCAGAGCGTAAAACAAGGTTGTCTTACCATGAAGATCTTTGTAATTTATGTTATAAGTTTTCTTATTATTAGTTATTAATTTCTTAACCATCTCGGTATCATTATATGTCAAGGCATACATCACGAATTTGTTCATTGACTCGGCATAATCTTTTTCATTAAAAATATTATTATTTATACAAAACAATAAAGCCTTGTAACGTTTTTCGTTATCAATATTATTGGAAAAATCCTTAATATCTATTAACCATTCGGTGTCAAAAAAATAAGAAACTTTTTCCGTTAATGTATTATCAATAGCGAAATACAAAAGTTCAGAACTTTGGTTGCCACTTATTTTATTTTGTTGTAATAATTCAAGAGTAACAAGGCTACGAATATCTGAATTTTTATCTAAAAACCAAAATATATTGGCCGCTGACATTAAACTGAAGTCGGGAGTGCTAATTTCATTTTTTAATGTAGCTTGTCCAGAATCCACAAGCGCCGTGGCCAAGGCAATATAAATACCTTCAGCATTCGGCAACAAGTGATATTGGCCGGCTATATCACCTTCCTCTACAATCGCCCAATCATTTATTTTAAGGGAAATAACCTCTGGGCTGCCAAAGATGGCGCGATATCCTTCTACAGTCAAATAACATTGAGTACCGTCGATAACATGGTTAGCTTTTTTATTACTAATATTTACAAGCTGCTCATAAATACAATCACCATATTTTTTTATTAGCGCGGGCACCTGACAGTTATTATTAATCTCTATCAATAAACGTGGAAATAGTTCACTGATTTCTTCTTTCATATGCACGCCATGGAAAGGATCGCTGTCAGAGCTTGCCAAATTCCAGTTATGTTCTTTGTTTAGCATCAATTTATAAGCATTGACATAATGTATTTCCATAGCTACGGATATAGATTGGTGATTATTACTCACAAACCAGGAAATCACATCATTCGCTATCGTGTTTTTTTCATTTTCAAGTTTTTCAACCAACCCTGCACTTTTGATTAGATTAATTTTATGGCACGTCTGTTGGATTCTAATCAGTGAACCGGAAACACAATATTCAAGATCGCTGAGCGTATTTCTAACTTCATCTACTATCGTCTCGCATATTGGTTTCTTAAGGGATTTTAATTGCAGAAGCCAATTACTAAGCTCATGATATATATTATATTTAATCGAGGGATGTATCTCACTTGGGTCTGCCAATTTTTGAATGAATATATTTATAGACTTGCTTAAATGCTTATCAAATCCCATTATATCAATTATATCATCGAAATCATTCTTCACTTGAAGAATATATTTTGTTAAAAACATTTTTTCAAAAGACTCAATTTCCCCATGGACCTCTTTTGTATAAATAATTCTTATTTCTTTCTTGAGAAAATGATTATTATTTTTACCTTCTTCCATCAGTGAAGAAAGGGTATGATTTAAATTTTGTTGTACATTATTTATGGGCATAATCAGTTCTCATTATTATAAGATGAGCGAATCAGGTTGCCAGCGTACTGTTTTTTCTAGAAAAAACACAATTATAATAGCGGGCTTTATAAACAAAACATTCACTTGTTGATGTTTGGTTGATGCCGGCGGGTAAATTCAAATAAATAGATATCTAATAGATTTAATTATATTTAATTTCTTTTAACCGGCAGGAAAATCCAGGGGGGCAACGCACGGCAAAATACTTTGCGTAATAGGCGGCGCGCCATCGAGTAGGCGGCGGGATTGCTCCTACCGTCCTCTCACGGCACCGTACTCACGGTTCCGTATACGGCGCTTCATTTACAGCGCTGGAACTCACTATACAACTCCAGCAGTGTTCATAGTCCTAAGCGCTCGAACACTTTCTTCGCTAACGCGTGGTTCATATGACTGGCCCCCGCGTTCTACCAGAGACCCCGTCGGATCGTCGCCGATATTCACGCCCTTTCTTCACCTAGGCCTATTTTCATCAGCATCCTTGCCCGCTTGCTCGTCCTTTTCAAGTGCCGCCACAGCAGTAACGCAGTTTACGGCGAACCCAGCCATCCATTTCGTCCAGTATCCCTTTGACTTTGGTCAGCCGGCAGTAACTTATCCACCTTCGTAGCACCGGCGCAAGCCCGCCGATCACCGTTTTCAGCGCTTTTGAACAGTCGCCTGTCGTCAGGCTGCGGATTTTATCCTTCAGCCTTGCCACGCTGCTCGCGGCTATCTTCAGTTTTACCCGTTTGTGCCACGTCAGGCTATATCCCTGGAACTTGCGCTCTCAGGGCCCGGCCATCGCGCTTTTGTTTGGAATTACCGACAGATGGAGATGCTTTTACAGGTACCGGCTTATCGAGTTCATCGCCTTTTCCCCGCTTTGCGAGTGCTCACGTATTATTACAGTCATCTGCGTAACGGCGGAACCGGCGCCCCCTGCGCTCCAGCTCAAGGTCAAGGTCGGTCAATCGCAGGTTGCAGAGTAACGGCGATAACGGACTGCGCTGCGACATTCCCTCCCGTCGCTTTGTCGCCACCTTACCATTGACCAGGTCCGCTTCCAGGTACCGCCTGATGGGCTTGAGCAATCTGGCATCTTTGATTTTGCGGCTTCGTCTCGACATCATGATATTGTGGTTAACCCGGTCAAAGAATTTTTCCAGATCCCTATCCACCACGCAGCGCCGACCACTTCGCACTTAGGCCTGTGCTTGACGCACTGCCTGCCATGCGTTGAGTCCCGGCCTAAAGCCGTAGCTAAACTCGGAAAACGTAGGCTCATAGTAAGGGGTAAGGTGCTATTGGATGGCCTGCTGGATCAATCGGTCCACGGCCGTGGGGATACCCAGGACTCTGACTACGCCATTAGGTTTGGGGAGCTCGACCCGACGTATCGCCCGCGGTATAAAGCTACCGTCCAGCGGGGCCGCTTTGACCGTCGGCCAAAGCCGTTTCAGCCAGTCTTTGAGTTCCCCGAGGCCCAGGGTATTTACACCCGGCGCGCATTTGTTCTCAATCACCCGCTGACGGGCCAGCACCCGGTTGCTGCGGGTTATCACCGCTTCGATTGACAACGGTTGTTCCGCTTTCGTTTGCTCAGGTTGCGCCGTGCGCATTTCAGCATCCGCGTCAGACTCTTGCAAATACTATGCGCTTCCTCCTGTCCGGGCCGCGGTATTCTGCGCTTGTGCCTCATCAATACGCATCGAAATAACCTGTCCTGATCACGGTTGTAAATGTTCAGCCCTTCACCATGCCGGTTTTGCACCGCTACTACGGGCCTCGGCTGACTTCTGTACGTTCATTCCGTCGCCTCTCAGCGCTCGGTAGTACCATGGCAAACGTATAGCTCTCCCCGGATGATGCGCGTGACCTCCCTGCTTATACCTCTCCACTGTATGTCACAGCGTTCTGTGCAAGTATTAGGGCTTTGATGATATTTGCCTCCTTATCCCGCTGTCTCGCCTAAACCGATCCCTGTTCGTTAGGCCAGCATGTTGCCTTCAGCTGCCTTCAGATCCCACCTCGCGGTGGGCACCCTTGCCGTTCAGCTAGCACGTCCCCCTCGCCGGGTGTGCAGAGGGCTTTCACCGCCAAGTCGCCCCTTAACCACCACGGTCAAGGGACAGCGCCTGTCAAGACGCTACGCGCCATGCCCGGCGCGCCAAAGAAAAGGGGGTACTGTATCGCTACAGTACCCCCGGTTCGTTTATAGCAATCCCGCTATTGTTGTGCTCCCTGCCTTCATCCATGATAAGCGTTATATTCACGATAACTTGGCAACACTCCTTGTCGGCAATCTCCATCCGTGAAAGCCGCCTACGTTCTCCAACGTATTTCCTGCAGGCATTCCCGCCCCGCCGGTACTCCCTGACCCGCGCACATTCTCCATCCTGGAGGTGTCCCGCTCATCATCCTGAATCGTCCGGGCCTCTTCATGAAGCCATCCCTGTTGCAGCCCGTCCTGGGCCCTTCCCTAATAGGCTGGCCCAATACCAACGGCGTTTGCCGCGTCCTGAACCGAATGGTAAGATCGCTTAATCGAACCGCTTATACAAGACGATCACTGTTAATAGCGAACATTGTTTACCACCGCACTGTTAATTCTGCTAATTAATTTATTGATTAATAGCGTTTAATTCCGCTTTCCAGTGATTAAAAAAACCTGAATTAATAGCTTTGTCTTACATGAAATGTAAGAGATCTCTCACATGCATTGTTGCAAAACCCGCTCGGTTTTTCATGTAACACAGGGATCGAGGCGGGATAAAAAGTCCTGCAGCGTCGGCGCCAGCACCGTATTTTTTTTCCGGCCGACTTCTTCGAGCAGGACTTCGCCGGTCAGGTTGGATAAAGACACCAGGCTGAGCTCGGAGTCGGTGGTGGCGATAAATACGCTGGGAGGGAGCTTAAGCCGCTTTTGCATCAGCAGGTGGCCGATGAGGTTTTCCTGGATGCGCACCCCGTCCGCCGCGCTCCAGACTTGCAGCAGCTCCAGGGGTTGGCCCTGGAAAGAGGCGGCCATATCGCCGGCAAGCTGGGTGCAATAAAAATCCCAGGCCGCCGGACGCAGCTGCATGTCCATCGCCCGCTCGACGCCGGCGAGGGTCAGCGCCTCTTCCGGCTGGCGCGGTTGCCAGACTACCCGGCCGTCGTCCTCACTTACCACGCAGGGAGAAGGAACGCCATACAGCGCCTGGCTGGCGGGCCCATGGCCGGTGAGAGACTGCCAGTGGCGCAGATAACGGCGGGTGAAATCCTGTAATGACTGTGACACTTGGTAATCCATATTCTCTCTCATCTTACGACTCTCTACGTTACACTAAGCGCATTGCACTACGGAACATGCCGGATACTCTATTATGTCCTTGAATGAAGAACGCCACACCCTGGATCATTTGACGCTGGGTAAACCCACCGCCTATCGCGACCGGTACGACGCCACGCTGCTGCAGGCGGTGCCGCGCGCGCTCAATCGCGAGCCGCTGGGCATCGACGCGCGGGCGCTACCGTTTCACGGCGCCGATATCTGGACGCTTTATGAACTGTCGTGGCTCAACGATAAGGGCCTGCCCCAGGTCGCAATGGGTGAAGTCATCCTGAACGCGCAAAGCCTTAACCTGATTGAATCCAAAAGCTTTAAGCTCTATCTTAACAGTTTCAATCAAACCCGGTTTGCCGACTGGGCCACGGTGCGGGAAATATTAACCCGCGATCTCGCCCGGTGCGCCGTGGGCGAAGTGGGCGTTACGCTGTTCAGGCTCGGCGAGCTGACAAATCAGCCGGTTGCCGATTTTACCGGCGAGTGCATCGACGAGCAGGACATCGCCATCGATGACTACGCCTTCAACGCCGATTGGCTGAAGAATGCCGCCGCGGGCGCCCAGCCGGTCAGCGAAACCCTGGTCAGCCACGTGCTGAAATCCAACTGCCTGATTACCCACCAGCCCGACTGGGGGTCCGTCCAAATCAGCTACCGGGGCCCGCGTATCGATCGCGAAGCCCTGCTGCGTTATCTGGTATCGTTTCGCCAGCATAATGAATTTCACGAGCAATGCGTGGAGCGGATTTATACCGATCTGATGCGTTTTTGCCGGCCGGAGCGCTTAGCGGTGTACGCGCGTTATACCCGGCGCGGCGGCCTGGACATCAATCCCTGGCGGAGCAATACGGATTTTGTCCCGTCAAAAAGCCGCCTGGCGCGGCAATAATGCGCGCAGGCGCGCAACTCAGAGGCATTTTGGCGCGGACCGTTGGTAAAACCGCGCCGATATTATTATGGTTAACCTGACTAGAAAACAGCGAACGCGCCGCCATCGTGCGCTCCGGCGGCCGCGTCGACTGTCTGTTTGCATTTTGTGCCGAGTCGCACACAAGGAGTTATATTGATTACGCATATCAGCCCCCTTGGCTCAATGGATTTATTGTCACAACTCGAAGTCGATATGCTCAAGCGTACCGCCAGCAGCGATCTTTACCGCTTATTCCGCAACTGTTCGCTGGCGGTGCTCAATTCCGGCAGCCAGACCGACAGCAGCAAGGAATTGCTGGCCCGCTATCAGGATTTCGATATCAACGTGCTGCGCCGCGAGCGCGGCGTCAAGCTCGAGCTGGTCAACCCGCCCGAGGAAGCCTTTGTCGACGGCCGGATTATCCGCTCGCTGCAGGCGAACCTGTTCGCGGTGCTGCGCGATATCCTGTTCGTCAACGGCCAGATTGTCAGCGCCGGCCATCATCAGCACCTGGACATGGCCAACTCCGTCCATATCACCAACCTGGTGTTTTCCATCATGCGCAACGCCCGCGGCCTGCACGTGGGCGAGGCGCCGAACATGATCGTCTGCTGGGGCGGGCATTCCATCAATGAAACCGAATATCTTTATGCGCGCAATGTCGGCAGCCAACTGGGCCTGCGCGAGCTGAATATCTGCACCGGCTGCGGTCCGGGCGCCATGGAGGCGCCCATGAAAGGCGCGGCCGTGGGCCATGCCCAGCAGCGCTACAAGGAAGGGCGTTTTATCGGCATGACCGAACCCTCTATTATCGCCGCCGAGCCGCCTAACCCGCTGGTCAACGAGCTGATTATCATGCCGGATATCGAAAAACGCCTCGAAGCCTTCGTGCGTATCGGCCATGGGATCATTATCTTCCCCGGCGGCGTGGGCACTGCCGAAGAGCTGCTTTACCTGCTCGGCATCATGATGAACCCGGAGAATAAACACCAGGTGCTGCCGCTGATCCTGACCGGTCCCGGCATCAGCGCCGATTATTTCCGGGTCCTGGACGAGTTTATTGTCAGCACCCTGGGCGAGCAGGCCCGCCGGTATTACACCATCATTATCGACGATGCCGCCGAAGTGGCCCGGCGCATGAAAAAAGCGATGCCGGAAGTGAAGGAAAACCGTCGCAACACCGGCGACGCCTACAGCTTTAACTGGTCGCTGCGCATCGCGGCGGACCTGCAGCATCCGTTCGACCCGACCCATGAAAATATGGCCAACCTGAACCTGCATCGCGACCAGCCGGCCGAACAGCTGGCCTCCGCGCTGCGCCGGGCCTTTTCGGGCATCGTGTCCGGCAACGTCAAGGAAACCGGCATCCGCCTGATTGAGCAGTACGGTCCCTATAAGCTGCATGGCGACCCGGCCATCATGAAACGCATGGACGCCCTGTTGCAGGGTTTTGTCGCCCAGCACCGGATGAAGCTGCCCGGCAGCGCTTATATCCCCTGCTACGAGATTTGTATTTAATCCCGCGCCTCGCGGCCCGGCAGGGCGGCACCACGGCTTACCGGCCCGGCTTGCCGCCGCGCCGGTAAATGATCAGGACGGTATGCCATGTCGGTTCACTTATTGATTGTCGATGCGTTAAACCTGATACGCCGCATCCACGCGGTGCAGGGAGCGTCCTGCGCGGCCTCCTGCCTGCATGCGCTGCAGCAGTTAATCCTGCACAGCGCGCCGACTCACGCGGTGGCGGTATTCGACGATGAGGAACGTCATGAGAGCTGGCGGCACCAGCGGTTGCCAGGCTATAAGGGCGGCCGCTCGCCGATGCCTGAGGATTTGCGGCTCCTGCTGCCGGACATCAAACAGTCTTTTGCCCGAACGGGCGTATCCAGCTGGCAGGCGGCGGGCTATGAAGCGGATGATATTGCCGCGACGCTGGCATGCAAAGTGGCCGCGGCGGGCCACCGCGTGACGCTGGTTTCCACCGACAAGGGATATTGCCAACTGCTGTCGCCGTCGATTCAAATCCGTGATTATTTCCAGAAACGCTGGCTGGATATGCCGTTCGTCACCCATACCTTTGGCGTACAGCCGCGGCAGCTTACCGATTACTGGGGCCTGGCCGGCATCAGCGGCAGCAAAATCCCGGGCGTCACCGGCATCGGTCCCAAAACCGCCGCCCTGCTAATCGGCCAGGCCGGATCCTTAGCCGCGCTGTATCAGCAATTGGATCAACTGGGCGGCAAGTGGCGCGCCAGGCTCGAACAGCAGCGGGAAATAGCCTTTACCTGCCAACAGGTGGCGACGCTTGATACCGGCATCCATCTGGATGGCAATCTGCAGCAATTAAGATTGGGTACAAGGCCGTTATAACCGACGCCGCCTGGGTTTAATCCACCACCCTCGCCTGCGTTGGGAAGACCGGGGCCGGCCTGACGACGCCATGGTGAGCGAGAATAATGATTAACTTGACCCCGGGCTTCAGCGTTCGTCCCGCCGTCCCGGCACCGCGCTCCAGAACCGGCGGATATGCACCGTCACCTCTTCGCGATCGTGGTAAAGCTGCTTGGCGTGGACCTCGGAATGAATATCATTTTCCTTCAGGGCCGCGCGCAGCAGCGCCAGGTTCTGGCTCACTTCCTCGTAGCGCTTTTTCATCGGCAGCTTAAGATTGATGATAGCCTCGCGGCACCACCCCTTGACCAACCAATCGGCGGCCAACTGCGCCACCCGCGCCGGTTTTTCCACCATATCGCAGACCAGCCAGTACACATTATTGCGCGGCGGCTCGAACCTGAATCCATCCTCGCGGTGGTGGATGACCTGCCCGGTCGCCATCAGGCTCTCGGCCATGTCGCCGTTATCCACCGCATGCACCATCATGCTGCGCTGGACCAGCTGATAGGTCCAGCCGCCGGGGCAGGCGCCCAGATCCACCGCGTACATGCCGCTGCCCAGCCGTTCATCCCATTCATCACGTGGAATAAAAACATGAAATGCCTCTTCCAGCTTCAGCGTGGAACGGCTCGGCGCCTCGGACGGGAATTTCAGGCGTGGGATGCCCATATAAAACGGCGAGTTGTTATTGCTATAGGAATACCCGACATAACAGCAGCCCGGGGCAATAAAAAACACGTGGATCACCGGACGGAACGGCTCTTCCCGCACGGCCAGTATTTTCTGCGCGCGCAGGACCCCGCGCAGCGGCACGGTAAATTTGCGGCAGAACTTCATCAGTTCCTTGCTTTCATTGGTATCCGGCACTTCCACCCGCAAATCGCCGGCGCCCTTCACCGCGCCGGTCAGCATGCCGACTATCGGCGTGATGCGGTCGTCCACCGGCAAATCGCGCAGCAGTTCCCCGGTGAGCAGCATTTGCCGGGCAAAGATCAACTCGCGAAACGGCAGCTCGCGGATCAGCCGGTCTGCTTCTTCATGCTGATAGCATTCAAAGATCACGTAGCCGCTGTTGTCCTTAACCCGCGCAAAACCATAGATTTCCAGGGCGCCGGCTTTTTCGGTAATCTCCGAGGCGCACTCTTTTTCAAATCCGGGTCGGCAATATAAAATAACTTTATTCACGGCGATCGGCCTTTTTCTTCAGACGCAGCGCGCCAATTAACATTAACGTCCAACCCGCCACAAAGCAGGCCCCGCCTATCGGCGTAACATAAACCCACAGACGCAGATGCGACAGCGACAGGCAATAGAGGCTGCCGCTAAACAGGACAATACCGATGGCCAGCAGCGCACCGCTCCAGTAAAACCACACACTGGCGTTACGCTGCATGGCAACCCCCAGCGCCATCACGGCCAGGGTGTGAAATCCTTGATACTCCAGGCCGGTTTTCAGCCAGGCCAATTCCAGCTCGCCCAGCGTCTGGCTAAGGATATGGGCGCCGAAAGCGCCAAGGGCGACATAGATTAGACCACTGACGGCGGCAAATACCAACATAGCGCGACTACGCATCGTATTAATCCTGATTAGGGTGTTATTTTTGTGATATTTATTCGGATTCAACCGTATGACCGTTATTATAACGGAAACGGAATTTTTCCTGTTCGCTCGCCGCGCGCCCGATGATCCATTGGCGAAAGGCGGCTATTTTACCCACTTCCGCCTGGCTGTCATGACAAACCAGATAAAAAGCGTTTTTACTGACCAATACGTCGTTAAACGGACAGGTCAGCCTGCCCGCCTCGATTTCCGTCTGCGCCATGACATTATTGGCCAGCGCCACCCCCTGACCATGGATGGCGGCCTGCAGTACCATGGCGCTGTGACTGAAAATCGGCCCCTGCTGCACGTTAAGATGAGTCAGTCCCAACTGACGGGTATAGGCCTGCCAGTCCCGGCGCGACGCATCATGCAGCAGGGTATGATAGGCTAAATCCCCGGGCGTTTTCAGCGGGTGCGCCCCACTCAGCAGGGCGGGCGCACAGACCGGCAGCAAATATTCGGCATACAGTTTTTCCACCCGCAGCCCGGGCCAGTTGCCGCGGCCGTAAAAGATGCCGACGTCTACGTCATCGGCCAGTTTGTCCTCTTCGCGATCCACCGCCTGGATCAGGACATCAATCCCCGGCCAGGCGCTATTGAAGCTGGATAAACGCGGCACCAGCCACTGAATGGCGAAACTGGGCAACAGGCTGACCGTTAACGCGCCTTTGGCGCTGCGCGATTGCAGCCGGCGCGTGGCGTCGATGAGCGCCGAGAAAATTTCCTTGATATCCAGGTAGTAGCTTTGTCCTTCCTCGGTGAGCAACAGCGATCGGTTACGGCGGCGAAACAGCTTCAACCCAAGGAAATCTTCCAGGGACTTGATCTGGTGACTGACGGCCGCCTGGGTGACGAACAGCTCCTCGGCCGCTTTGGTAAAGCTTAAATGACGGGCGGCGGCATCAAATACCCGCAAGGCATTTAGCGGCGGTAAGCGTTTAGACATGGGCGAGACGCTTTTCTGCGCCGGTGGCAAGTAAGATGGGCACGAAGAATTGACCTATTAGTTTTTTTTATCCGAGACATTATAATTTGTCCGTTGTGGATGCACCAGCAAATACCTATAGTATCGCTCTACCACGCGGGCCGGAACGAAAGGTAAGTCTGGATTTTGCCATTCAGGCGAGCTTTTGGCCTGCGGTGTGGTGTTGTGTTTGCCCTTTTTGGTCTGTCTTTCGGGCCTGTGGTATTTACGGTAACCGGTCTTATCGTGCCAGGTGACTATTTTTTATTCTTTTCAGCCTTACTGAACATTTTTCTGTCTGTCCAATACGTGAAATATGTAGCACCGCCTGAGGCGGTGCTTTTTTATGCCTGATAACCGGCAATCATGAAGTGCGGCAGGGTTTGGTATTGTCCGGCTTGGCAAAAACGGGCGCTTATTGCGCCTTCATCATTTCTTTGACATCGGAACTGTTGATTTGCTGCTCGGTGCCGTTGGCGTCTTGATAACCGATCATGCCAGTTTCATCATCAACCTTTGGTTTGCCGGACGTCACGATGGTGCGCCCGTCGTTGGTGTGCATAACATAGTTGCTTGAACATGCGCTTAGCGTCAGGGCAAACAAAAAAGCGGATAGCATTGCGGCTGTTTTCTTCATCGTTATCTCCTTGCAATCTCATTTTAAAAATAAAAAATCACCACTTAATTCTGTTATTAAGCTTCCAGGCAGGCAGGTATTTTGCTTACCTGATAATAATCAGCATAACAAGCATTGTTCATTTTTCCATAAAACCGGATTAAATCCTGTCACTTATCCCCTCCAGACGGCGATAATAGGATAAGTCTGTAGTTCTGCTTTGCCGAAACAAGGTGTATGAGGTAACCATGACCGAATTTGATTTTGCCGCCTTTCGCCGTCATTTCCCCGCGCTGGATAATGACGCGGTGTATCTGGACAGCGCCGCCACCGCCCTGAAGCCCGACGCGGTCATTGATGCCACCGACGCCTTTTATCGCCATGGCACCGGCAATGTCCATCGCAGCCAGTATCCCGGCGCCGTTTCGCTCACCGCCCGTTATGAGCAGGCGCGCCTCAAGGCCGCCGCCTGGATCGGCGCTCCGGCCGCCGGCATTATCTGGACCCGGGGCGCCACCGAGGCGATTAACCTGGTGGCGCAAAGTTATGCCCGGCCGCGCCTGCGGGCGGGTGACGAAATCCTGGTCAGCGAGGCCGAGCATCACGCCAATCTCATCCCCTGGCTGATGGTGGCGCAGCAGACCGGCGCGCGGGTGGTTCGATGGCCCCTGGGACGCGATTGGCTGCCGGACCCGGCGCAACTCGCCGGGCTGCTGAACGGCAAAACCCGTATCCTGGCCGTGACCCAGATGTCGAACGTCACCGGCGCCTGCCCGGATCTGGCGGGCATCACCGCCCTGGTCCGCCGCTACCCGCAGGCGGCGATCGTGCTTGACGGCGCGCAGGGCGCGGTGCACCGTCCCCCCGACGTGCGGGACGCCGATATCGATTTCTACGTTTTTTCCGGCCATAAACTGTATGGCCCGACCGGCATCGGCGTGCTGTATGGCAAAACGGCGCTGCTGGAGGACATGCCGCCCTGGCAAGGGGGCGGCAAGATGCTGACCGCGGCGGGTTTCGACGGTTTTATTCCGCAGGCGGCGCCGCTGCGTTTTGAAGCGGGCACGCCCAATATCGCCGGCGTGCTTGGACTGGGCGCCGCGCTCGACTGGCTGCGCACGCAGGATCTGGCGGCCGCGGAGGAATACAGCGCCGGGCTGGCCGGCCTCGCCGCGCAACGTCTGTCCGCCCTGCCGGGTTTTCGCGCGTTCCGCGCACCGGGTTCCAGTGTGTTATCCTTTGTGTTTGCCGGTCTTCACCATCAGGATATCGCCATGATCCTGGCGCAGGACGGCATTGCCTTGCGCGCCGGGCAGCATTGCGCCCAGCCGCTGATGGCGGCGCTGGGCGTATCCGGCACCCTGCGCGCCTCTTTTGCGCCCTATAATACCCGCCATGACGTCGACCGGCTGGTCGCGTCGGTGGAAAAAGCCGTCTCCCTGCTGAGGGATTGATTCTGATGGGGATAACGTCATGACAGAACATCAAGCGGGCAGCCATCCTTTCGGCGGCGAGATCGCTATGCGGGAATTGACGCAACGCTTTGCCGGCTGCCGGACCTGGGAAGATCGCCTGCGGCAGATTATCCTGCTGGCCAAGGCGCTGCCGCCGCTGCCGGATACGCTGAAAACGCCGGCAACGATACTGACGGGCTGCGAAAACCGCGTCTGGCTCGGCCATCAGCGGCTGCGCGACGGTACGCTGCATTTTTATGCCGACAGCGACGGGCGCATCGTCAAGGGTCTGCTGGCCGTGGTGCTGGCCGGCAGCGAAGGCCAAACGCCGGAACAACTGTCCCACCGGGATCCCCTGGCGCCGTTTGACGACCTGGGGCTGCGCGCCGAGCTGAGCGTCAGCCGCGCCGGCGGGCTGGCGGCTATCGCCGGGCGGATCAACGCCATTGCCGAGAGCTATATTAAACGCTGACGCCCCGCGCCGCCCGGGCCAGCATTTTTTTTAGCGCATGGGATACGGCGATAAACCCGAAGCTGGCGGTGACCATGGTCGCCGCGCCAAAGCCGGAGGCGCAATCCATGCGCTTGGGCCCAACGGCGGTGGCAGGCGACGCGCACACCGAGCCATCCGGCTGCGGATAGACCAGATGCTCGGTGGAGTAGACACAGTCTATGCCCAATTTGCCTTTACTGTTTTTTACCACGTTGAAATCATGCTTGAGCCGCTCGCGCAGTTTTGCCGCCAGCGGATCCTGGATGGTTTTCGCCAGATCGGCCACCGCGATGCGGGTGGGATCGATTTGCCCGCCCGCCCCGCCCACGGTGACCACCGGAATTTTATAACGACGGCAGTATGAGAGCAGCGCCGCTTTCGGCCGCACGCTGTCAATAGCATCGATAACATAGTCGAAGCCGCGATCGAGCAGGGCCGCGACGTTGTCGGCGGTAATAAAATCATCCACGCAGGTCACCACGCATTCCGGATTGATCGAGGCGATGCGCGCGGCCATGACCTCGGTTTTCGGCTGTCCCACCTGCTCGCGCAGCGCATGGATCTGGCGGTTGGTATTGGTGACGCACACATCATCCATATCGATAAGCGTAATGGCGCCGACGCCGGTGCGCGCCAACGCCTCCGCCGCCCATGAACCCACGCCGCCGATGCCTATCACGCAGACATGGGCGCGGAAGAACACGTCCAGCGCCTGCCGGCCATACAGGCGGGCGGTGCCGCCGAACCGCTGCAGATACGCGTCTGACTGGTACGCGTGTGAAGGGTGCCCGTTCATCTTGCTAACCTTATTGGCGGTGCCAATAGCATCTAATTATCGTAGGTAACCTGTACCTGGCCGGTGCTGGCCCGGGTTGTCAAGCCCTGGCTCTCGCCCGTGAATAACGGGGCGCTGTCCTGCGACCCTTTCAATACCCATACCCGGCCGTAGTGGTTGTAATAACCCGCCGCGTGGCCGGCCTCGGCGCCGATGCCCTGGTAGATATCAAAATGCTGTCCTTTTATGGCGCCGCCCACATCCAGGGCCACCATCAGGCGCATCTCATATTTACCGGTAAATTTGCCGGCGTTGTCCAGCAGGGGTACCTCCGCCAGCAGCGTGGTGCCGGCCGGGATCAGCGAGCGATCCGACGCCACCGAGGCCTTGGCCACCAGCGGCACGGCGCTGGCGCCTTTTACCGGCGCGAAGGGAACCGGCCTGAAGAACACATAGGACGGATTCTCTTCCAGCAGTTGCCGCACCTCGGTCTCGCTGTGGCGCGAGGCCCACTGGCGAATCGCCTGCATCGACATATCCTCGCGCGCCACTTCGCCGCGATCGATCAATATCTTACCGATGCTGCGGTAGGCGTGTCCGTTTTTACCGCCATAGCCAAAAAAGGTGAGCGGCCGGCCGTCGCCGTAATCCACATAGCCGCTGCCCTGCACTTCCATCATAAAATTATCCATCAGCGAATTACTGTAGGCGATGGCCAGATTACGGCCGTCAAGCGCGCCCGCGTAGATGGCGGCGCGGTCGGGCAGGCGGTTCCTGCCCTTGGGCGGCATGCGGTACAGCGGATACTGAAATTCGCCCTGGGGCGTATAGCGGGCCTGAATCACCGGCGTGTAATAGCCGGTGAACTGTACATTGCCATAATTATCCACCCCTTCCATCTGGTAGGCCTTGACGCCGAACTGGCTGAGCTGGCGGGTATCCGCGCCCGCCATGGCCCAGCGCTTGACGGCGTCGAAATTGGCGCTGTTGCGGCTATACAGGCCCGCGGCGGCGTATTGCGTTTCAGCCACCTGATCGGCGTAGTCCTTGGCATTAACCGGTCGCCCCTTGGCATTGGGTTCATTGACCAGCCCGAACGGCTGGGTAAGAAGACCATCTTTATACTGTTGTCCACGATCGGTGGGGCGCGACGAACAGCCGGCCAGAATGGCGAAAATCAGGCCAATGAAAAGATAGTGTGCCCATTGTTTGTTCATAACGTTCTCATGCCGGTTCCATTTGCCTATGTATCAACGGCGAACGATAGCAAAGGCGGTTCAATAGATAAATGCATTATTGCAAAAACAACCGTCTGTTTTGCTTATAAAACAGGCAAAAAAGCGCCTCTTTAAACAAAAATCATTATAGCAGGCGATTAATCGCAAAAAGGGGTTGCATCAAAGGCTGTCCGGAGTATAGTGCGCTTCCACGGACGCGGGGTGGAGCAGCCTGGTAGCTCGTCGGGCTCATAACCCGAAGGTCGTCGGTTCAAATCCGGCCCCCGCAACCAATTAAGCAGTAAAAGTCATACGTTAAGAAAAGAATTAAAAAAAAGAGTAAAAGAAGCAAGCATCTGACTGCTCACAGATGTAGTATATCGGACGCGGGGTGGAGCAGCCTGGTAGCTCGTCGGGCTCATAACCCGAAGGTCGTCGGTTCAAATCCGGCCCCCGCAACCACTTCTTGAAAAATGACAGGCTAAAGCGCTTAACCCACTCTCTAAGGTGGGTTTTTTGTTGTCTGCATTACGCAAAACGCGCCGCCTCACCGGCCCGAGATCACCCCACCCGCCGCAAAATACGCCTTGATGCCCGCCAGGATGGCGTGCGCCACCTGCTGCTGGAAATGCGTGGTGCGCAGGCGCCGCTCCTCTTCCACATTGCTGATAAACGCGGTCTCCACCAGGATGGAGGGAATATCGGGCGCCTTGAGCACCGCAAAACCCGCCTGATCCACGCTGCGTTTATGCAGGTGCGCGATTTTCCCCAGATGATGCAACACCGCCTTGCCGAATTTCAGGCTGTCGTTGATGGTGGCGGTCTGCACCAAATCAAACAAGGTATGATCCAGATAGCGGTCGCCGCTTTTGCCTACCCCGCCGATATCGTCCGCGGCGTTCTGGGTTTGCGCCAGGAAACGCGCGGCGGCGCTGGTGGCCCCTTTGGTGGACAGCGCAAACACCGACGCGCCGCGTGCCGCGCGGTTGGTAAACGCGTCGGCATGAATGGAGACGAACAGATCCGCGCGCTGTTTGCGCGCTTTCGCCACCCTGACCTTCAGCGGAATAAAGACATCCTCATTGCGCGTCATATAGACTTTCATATTGGGCTCACGGTCAATCAAGGCGCGCAGGTGGCGGGCAATCTTGAGCACCACATCCTTTTCGCGGGTGCGGAACTTGCCGATGGCGCCAGGATCCTCACCGCCATGGCCGGGGTCGAGCATGATGACAACCGGCCGGTCGCGCCCGGCTTTGCCGGCGCGCGGCGCCTGGGATTCGGGCGGCAGGCTGCGCGCCAGATCGCCCTGATTGTAGTCCTCCAGCAGCGCCAGCAGCGGATCGTCCTGCAGCGCGGAACGGCTGCCGGCCCGGGGATAGAGATCCATGATGAGACGATGTTTGAACCCGGCCACCGGCGGCAGGGCCAGGAAGCGCGCCTGGACCGGCTGCTTCAGTTCGATCACCATCCTGGCGGTGCGATCGTCAAACTGGCCGGCCCGTATCCGGCTGATGTAGGGGTCCGCTTCCCTGACCAATTGACCGGCGCCCTTCAGCACCGAATTAAGCTGGGCATCCTGGATATCCACCACCAGCCGGTCGGGATTGCCAAGGACAAACTGGCGATAGCGCAAGGGGGACTGGGATTCAAGCGTAATGCGGGTATAACTGGCTGCGGGCCAGATGCGTACGGCCACTACCAGCGGCGCCGCCATTCCGATGCGACTGAGCGTTAACAGCCAGGTGGCGGCGGTTGCCTGCAGCAGCCGCCTGCGCCCCTTATTATGATGTGAATCCGGCATATCGCCCCAGGATAAAAGCTAATATAATGAAAAAGCAGTCATTTTTTCGAATGGCAAAAACTTTAGCGAATCCGCCGGTATCTGTCATCCTTAAAAGGCTCTATGCTTAGTGCTTCGGGGTTTATTTTCGATTCTTTACAAACAAGAATGGGGAAAAATGCTGCTTGCCAATACCCTATTTATAGAATAAAAATACACAAAATCAGAATAATCATTCACAGAGGATTTGCCGTGAAGGAACGTAGTACTGAACTGGTCCAAGGCTTTCGTCACTCAGTTCCCTATATCAATGCCCATCGGGGCAAGACGTTTGTCGTCATGTTAGGCGGCGAAGCCATCGAACATGAAAACTTCGCCAACATCGTTAATGATATCGGCCTCCTTCACAGCCTGGGCATCCGCCTGGTGCTGGTCTACGGCGCACGGCCGCAAATCGACGCCAATCTGTCGGTGCACCACCTGGAACCTATTTACCACAAGCACACCCGCGTCACCGACGCGCCGACCCTTGAACTGGTCAAGCAGGCGGCCGGCCTGCTGCAGCTGGATATTACCGCGCGGCTGTCCATGAGCCTGAACAATACGCCGCTGCAGGGGGCGCATATTAATGTGGTCAGCGGCAATTTTATCATTGCCCAGCCGCTCGGGGTGGACGACGGGGTGGACTACTGCCACAGCGGCCGCATCCGCCGTATC
Source organism: Sodalis sp. RH24 (assembly GCF_047324145.1). Taxonomy (NCBI): domain Bacteria; kingdom Pseudomonadati; phylum Pseudomonadota; class Gammaproteobacteria; order Enterobacterales; family Bruguierivoracaceae; genus Sodalis; species Sodalis sp. RH24. Next base: position 4,631,201 of record NZ_CP178729.1, on the reverse strand, counting down.
GACGACGAGGCGATACATCGCCAGTTGGACAGCGGCGCTATCGTGCTGCTCGGGCCGGTGGCGGTATCGGTAACCGGCGAGAGCTTTAACCTGACCTCGGAAGAAGTGGCCACCCAGCTGGCTATCAAACTGAAAGCGGAAAAGATTATCGGCTTTTGTTCTTCGCAAGGGGTGTGTGACGATAAGGGCGAGATAATATCCGAACTGTTTCCCAATGAGGCCCAGCTGCGTATCGACGCGCTGGAAAAAAAAGGCGATTACCATTCCGGCACGGTGCGCTTTTTGCGCGGTGCGGTGAAAGCCTGCCGCAGCGGCGTGCGCCGTTGCCATCTGATCAGCTATCAGGATGACGGCGCGCTGGTGCAGGAACTGTTCTCCCGCGAAGGCATCGGCACCCAGATCGTGATGGAAAGCGCGGAACAGGTGCGGCGCGCGACCATTAATGATATCGGCGGCATCCTGGAATTGATACGCCCGCTGGAGCAGCAGGGCATCCTGGTGCGCCGGTCCCGCGAACAGCTGGAAATGGAAATCGATAAATTCACTATTATCGAACGGGACAACCTGACCATTGCCTGCGCCGCCCTTTACCCCTTTCCGGAAGAACAGCTGGGGGAGATGGCCTGCGTGGCCGTGCATCCCGATTACCGCAGTTCGTCGCGCGGCGAAATGCTGTTGCAGCGCATTACGCAGCAGGCGCGCCAGATGGGGCTGAAAAAGCTGTTTGTGCTGACGACGCGCAGCATTCACTGGTTCCAGGAGCGCGGTTTTACCCCGGCGGAAGTGGAAGTGCTGCCGCAGCAGAAGCAGGCGCTGTATAACTACCATCGCCGTTCAAAAATCCTGGTGGCGGACCTCACCGGCCAGTAACCGGGCTGCGCCGGCGAGCATTCCCGGGACGCCCGCCGGCTACCGCGTGCGCCGGCAAGCCTGCCGGCGGCCTACCCCTTTAACAGCAATTCCCGCAGGCCGCTGCGCCGCTCGGTCGGCGTGGCGATGGCCTGGCTTATCACCTCGTCGTTGGCATAGACCGACAGCCGCTCGCGGGCGCGGGTAATGGCCGTATAGACCAGCTCGCGGGTTAGCACTGGCAGAAACTGGTTGGGCAGCACCAGCGCCGTATGGATAAACTCCGACCCCTGGGATTTATGCACCGTCATGGCAAAAGCGGTTTCATGATCGGGCAGACGGCTTAGCGGCACCGCCTTGATGGTGCCGTCAGGCAGCGGGAAGCAGACCCGCAGCGCCGATTGCGCATCCGGCAGCATAATACCGATATCGCCGTTATACAGTCCAAGGGACGGCGCATTGCGGGTGATCATCAGCGGCCGTCCCGCATACCCCCTGCCGGCGGCATCCGCCTGGCGCTTAATCAACCCCGCCTGGGCCAGCGCCTGTTCAATCCGCGCGTTAAGGCCGGCGACGCCGAAGGGCCCTTCGCGCAGCGCGCACAGCAGGCGGTAGCGGTCAAATGCCGCTAACACCGCGCCCGCCCCGGCGCCGTCCCGCACCAGCCGCAGGTAATCACGATAGCCCGCGACGCACCCGTCGAGCAGGCGCAGATAGTCTTCGCCGTCGCGTATCGGCGCGTAGGCCACGTCCTCATCACGCCCGGCTTTCAGCAACGCCAGCGCCCCCCGGCCATCGCCGTTGTTAACGGTATTGGCCAGACGGCCGATGCCGGATCCCGCGTCAAAGCGGTAGCTTTTACGCAGCAGGCACAGGCTGTCCCCCGTCTGGTGTCCCGCCACGGGCGTGCCCGCCGGCACCTCGCAGCCGGTAAGCCGCCGCAGCTGCGCATTACGCCCGGGACTATAGCCGTTCTCCGCCAGAAAGCAGATGTCGCCCAGCACCGCCCCCGCTTCCACCGACGCCAGTTGGCAACGATCGCCTAAAAAAACCACCCGCGCCTGCGGCGGCAGCGCGGCGATCAGGCTGGCCATCATCGGCAGATCGACCATCGAGGCTTCGTCGACAATCAGGATATCCACATGCAGCGGATTATCCTGATGGTAACGCATGCGCTGGCTGTTGGGCTGCGCGCCCAGCAGCCGGTGCAGCGTCACGGCTTCCGCGGGGAACAGCCGCCGCTGCCGTTCGTCAAGGCCGAGCGCCGCCAGCGCCGCGCCAAGGGACTCGCTCAGGCGCGCCGCCGCTTTTCCGGTGGGCGCCGCCAGCTGGATACGCAGACGGGCATCGCCGCCCAGCACCACCATGGCGGCCAGCATTTTCGCCACCGTCGAGGTTTTACCGGTGCCCGGGCCGCCGGAAATCAGCGCCACCGGATGGGTGATAGCCACCGCCGCCGCCACTTTCTGCCAGTCCACCGCATCGGCGCCGGCCGGGAAAAACCGATCCAGCACCCGCCTGATAAGCGCTTCATCCCCAGCGGGCATGGGCCGGATGGCGTTAAAAAAATGCGCGACCCGCCGTTCATTTTGCCACATGCGCTGCAAATACAACCGGCCCTGATCTAATACCAGGGGGGTGGGCCTGGAACCGTCGCTGACCGCCGGCGACGTGTTCAGCAAACGCGGCCACTCGTCCGGCGAGGGCTTGCCGGCAAGGCGCCAGGCATGCTCGGCCAGTTGCGGATGCCGGCCGTTGAACAGGCCGCCGGGCTGCAATAGCGTCAACGGCAGGCAAACATGTCCTGCGCCGGCGTCGGCGCTCAGGCAAGCGCAAGCCAGCAGCAGGGCCGGCTCATCCGCGCTCGCCAGCATGCGGGCAAACTGGATATCCAGCGGCCGCCAAAGCCGCAGTAATTGCGCCTGCTCGATCACAACGTCCATTAAATCGCCTTATCCTCGCTGGTGGCCGCCGCGCCCTGGCTGAATAATGTATCCAGCCCGTCAATCAGGGCCGGTTCAGGGCGGCAGTAAAATATGCCGTTGCCGGGATTATCGGCCGCGACGCCGCGCAGGAACAGATAAAAGACTCCGCCAAAATGGCGGCGATAATCATAATCCGCCAGGCGATGGCGCAGGTAACGGTGCAACGCCAGGGTATAAAGCTGGTATTGCAGATCGTAGCGATGCTCCGCCATGGCCTGCGCCATCGCCTCGGGCGTATAGGCGGCATCGTCTTCGCCCAGCCAGTTGGATTTGTAGTCCAGCAGGTAATAACGGTCCTGCCAGCAAAAAACCAGGTCGATAAACCCCTTCAGCATTCCCCGCACCTGGGGAAAATCCAGCGGCGGGCAGCGCGCGGACAACGGATCGTAGCGTTTGCACAGCATATCCAGCGCGCCGGCGGTAACCGTGGCGTCGATCGGCAGATAGAACTGCAGCTCCGCCTGTTTCCGCCCCGGCGCCAGTCGGGAGAGCGTAATGCCGGAGGCGCCGAGCGGCGCGTTTAATACCCGGTCCATCCACTGCCCGATAACCGGTCGCCAAATGTCGCTGATGCCGTTTTGCGCCAGTTGTCCGCTGAGCCAATCCTCATCAAGCGGCCGGGTAAAATCGAGCGATTCAAACAGGGCGTGCAGGAAGGTGCCGGGGGAGGCGCCGCGCGCAAAGGTATGGGGCGACAGCTCGGGTTCGGCGTCCTGACGGCGTTCGCCCACCGCGTCGACGTCCAGCCGGGGCAGCAGTTCCATCAGCCCCGGTCCGCCGCCGTGCTGTTGCAGGCCGGAATAGCTGGTGACGCGCCAATTGTCCTGCGCGCGCGGCTGAAAGCGCCGGGCGGCGAGGATATGCCGCGCCGTCACGGCCGGTTGCCAGGGGTGCCCCTGCGGCTGGGTAATCACGTCCAGGGCGATATCCGCTGCGCACAGTTGCTCAAGCCGCGCCCGCAGGACGGCGCCGTCGCCGGGCTCGCCCTGCTGTATCAGGTAGCCCAACGCGCTTTGATGCACATCGGTATCGCCGTTTTTGGCACGGGTGCCGCGAAACAGCGGCGCGATACCGATGCAACATTGATAAATGGAACGGGTCAGCGCCACGTACAGCAGGCGCAGGTCTTCCGCCAACCGCTCTTCCTCCGCGAGCGCGAGGCTCTCCTCGGAGGCCGCCAGATCCAGCCAGGCCTGGAAATCACTGCGGTCATGGAACAAGGGGCGCTTTTGCAGCCGGAAATCGGCGACAAACGGCAGGAATACCAGGGGAAATTCCAATCCCTTGGACTTATGCACCGTGGTGATCTTCACCAGATGGCGGTCGCTTTCCAGCCTCAGCTGCTGGTTATCGGCCTGGGTGTTGGGCTGTTCAATCTGCAACGCCAGCCAGCGCACCAGCGCGTGTTCGTTATCCAGCTGCGCCGAGGCTTCCTGCAGCAGTTCGGCCAGATGCAGCAGATCGGTCAGCCTGCGTTCGCCATTAACGCTGGCCAGTAGGTTCTCCGCTATCTGATGGGCAATCATCACCTGGCGCAGCATCGGCAGCACGCCGCGTTGCCGCCACAGCTGGCGATACCCGGCGAACTCATCCACCAGCGCGTCCCAGGCCTGGCCGTTGTGGTTGACGGCATCGATATCCTGGGCGTCTAGCCCCATCAGGCTGGTGGCCAGGGCGCAGCGCAGGGCGTTATCCTGGCCCGGGATCAGGATTGCCTGCAACAACCACAGCAGCTCGCGCGCCTCCGGCGTTTCATACACGCTGTCACGATTGGACAGGTAAACCGCGGGGATCGACAATGCGCTTAACGCGTCGCGCACCAGGGAGGCTTCATTACGGTTACGCACCAGCACCGTCATGTCCGAGGCCTGCAGCGCCTCGCGTCCCTTGCGGCCGTTAAGCCAGGCGCGCCCGTCCCGGCCGGCGGTCAGCAGGTCGCTGATGGCGGCGGCGCACTGGCGCGCCATTAAATGTTGGTACTCACTTACACCGGTTCCGTCCCCCGCCAGCAGCCAGACCCGCAGCGCCGGCTGCGGCGCCTGGTCGACCATCAGCGACAGCGCGTCGTTTTCCGGGGCGGCGGCGACCGGCAAAAAGGGAATTTGCGCAAAAATAAAGGGGTTTGCGAGCGATTGGAACAGGCGGTTCACCGCGCCGATCATGGGCGGCGAGGAGCGCCAGTTGGTGCCGAGAGTATAGTGGGCGCTAACTTCGCTGCGGGCACGCATATAGGTAAAAATATCCGCGCCGCGAAAAGCATAAATCGCCTGTTTGGGATCGCCAATCAATACCAGGCCGCAGGCCGGCTGCCCGCCATAGAGGCGGCGGAAAATGCGGTATTGCTGGGGGTCGGTATCCTGGAATTCGTCAATCATCGCCACCGGATAGCGCGCGCGCACCGACTGCGCCAGGGCGTCGCCACCCTCGCCCCGCAGCGCCTCGTCAAAACGGCTGAGCAGATCGTCGAAGCCCAGTTCACCGCGCCGGCGCTTTTCGAGTTGCAGCGCGAGGCGCATTTCATCCAGCGCCAGCACAAAAATCAGCTCGCGCAGCGTCAACGCCTCCTGGAAAAACCGGTCGATTTCGTCGAACAGGACATGTTCGGGCGGCCTGCCCTTGGTGGTTTTGGCGCGCAGTACCGATTGGCGGAAGCGTTCAAGCTCTTTTGGCACCGCATAATCATCGGTTGGCGCGGCGGCCCAGGCTGACATTTTATCCAGCCATACAGGCAGGTTCTTGCTACTGTATGAGCGCTTATCGACGCCTGAGTCGCCCACCAGGGCCGGCAACAAACCGGCGGCTTGGCGCCATGACCGCTTAAGGGCGTCGATGCGGGCGATAATGCGCTCATGCCGCGCCAGGATGGACTCGGTTTTATCCGGCGGATTGCGCACCACCGGCGCCTCGCCCTGCATATAAGGCAGCAATTCCGCCAACAGTTTTTCCGGACCGTCCCATTCCTGGTGTATGGCCCGGGCGATGGCGTAAGGCAGCGGGTAGCAATGGCGGCGCCAAAAGTCGGCGCAGACCTGGCGTCTGAGCGCCGATTCGTCTTCCACCAGGGTTTGCTGGAACAACATACCCGACTCAACGGTATTCTGGCCGAGCATGCGCTGGCAAAAGCCATGAATGGTATAAATCGCCGCTTCATCCATCTGCCGTTCGGCCGCCAGCAGTAAACGGGCGGCATGCTCCGTATCGGCGACCTGGGCCAGAAGTTCCTGAAACAGGTCGTCCTTGCCGGGTTCACGCAGGGAAGGACCCCGCACGCAGGCCAGCCGCAGGCGGTGGATATTCTCCCGGATGCGTCCCCGCAGTTCCTCGGTGGCCGCCTCGGTAAAGGTCACCACCAGGATTTCTTCCACGCTGAGCGGGCGCTGATAAGCCGCCTGCTGGCCCAGCCCCAGCAGCAGGCGGAGATAAAGCGCCGCCAGCGTGTAGGTTTTCCCGGTACCCGCCGACGCCTCGATAAGGCTTGCGCCCTGCAACGGCAACGTCAGCGGATTAAGTATCTGCGCGGTCAAGGATGCTGTTTTCCTCTATTGATGAGCAAGTACGGGTAACGTCCTTTGCAGCGCCGAGGCGTTGGGATAAAGCTGCCAGCCCGCGGGCGCGGCATATTCCGCCGGAGCGTGGCCGTCGCCGCTGCCGCCAATCTGGGATAATAGCGCCAGCCCGGTCGGCGCAATCACCGCCTGATGGAAAAAATCAGCCAGCTGCGCGAGCGTCAGCTGCCGCAGCGCCGCCACTACTTTAGCACGGGTATCGAAAGACAGGTTATCGCGCTCGATGTCATCGGTATATTGTCCCACTTCTTCGGCCAGCGTCTGCGGCTGCTGTAGCAATTGGCTGATAATGCCTTGCTTATACTGCTCGAAATCCGCGGGCGCCATAGCGCGCAGCCGCCGTTCCGCCTCGGGGAAAAACGCCTGGTAGCGCTGGTAAAGGTATGCGGGCTGCCGGGTGCCGCTTTGCAGCACAAAACCGATCCCGCCCTGGTCGCCGACAAATACCGGCACCATAAAAATCGCATATCCCAACTGTTCCTGGGTGCGCAACTGCTGGTAGAACCAGGACTCCACGATTTGCGCCAGCATATAGCTATTGGCCATGCCCTGTATCCGGTCATAGCCGGCGGGGACATACGCCGCGGACAGCGCCGCATCCGAACTGCCGCCCTGTTTTTGCATCACGGCCAGCTGCGGCCGGGTAATCTGCACTTTGTCGGCGCGCCGCCACTGCGTGCCCGTCCAACCTATCTGTTTCTTCAGCTGTGCCGACAGTTCGGTGGCCTGCTGCGGCGTCATATTGCCCACCACCAGCATATCCAGCGCGGTGGGCTTGAACAGGGTTTCGCGGTAATCAATCACATCCTGTACCGTCATGCCGTCAATCAGGGCGCGCCGCTCATCCCGTTCCACATACGGCAGGGCCGACAACACTTTGACCGGGATCATCGCCTGCGCGTACGGCTTCTCTTTTTCCGTGCCGTCCAGCTGCTGGCGATACCAGCTTTTGGCCTGTAACAGCTGATCAACCGTCGGCGTAAAGGTGGCGTAACGCTCCACCAGGCTTAATACCAGTTGCGACAGGCGCTGGGTATACCCCGAGGCTTTAATGGTCAACCCGTCGTTTTCATAGGTGGAAAAGCTGATGCCGCCCACATAGGCCTGATTGCTGAGCTCGGCCAGATCCTGGCTGGCGATATAGTCGTTCAGGGAATAAAGCACCTGATTGCGGGCGGAAGCCATGACGGCGGGATTACGGAAATTGAGGGTGATATCCGCCCGCGGCACGTCGGCGAAATACCGGCTGGGCATATAACGCAGCCGCAGTCCCGGTTCGTCGATCAGCAGTTGCGGATAGGCCGGCGCCGCGGTGGCTTTGATTAATGAAAAATCGCTGGCGATATAGGGATTGAGCGCCGGCAGCGACAGCTGGATATGAGGCTGGGTCTGGCGCCATAACGTCAGCCGTTGCGCCGGGATTTTATCCACCTGGTAAGGCGCGTTGACAAAATAAGCGCTTTTGTTATGCGGCTCGTCCGGACTGATAAACCAGATGCGGGCCTTGTCCGGCGTCATGCCGTCCAGGCGCGCGGCGATGGCCTTGGGATCGTAGCGGTCCGCCACATAGGCGGAATCGAGCACGTGCTGTACCGGCACCCGCAGCATGGAGTCCACCAGCCATTCGATATAATCCATATTGCGGGTAATCACCGGGTAGCGGAAATCCTGTTCCAGCACATGGGCGATCTCATCGAAATATTGCCTCTGTATCCCTTGTTCGCGCAGGGTCTTCAGGTAACTGAAGATTGCCGCCACCACTTCATCCCGTTGCCTGAGCCCTTTATCGCTCAGGGACGTGGCGATGGCGAACACCCCGCCGTTGCGATCGACCATGGGATCGGCGCCCGCGTCTATGGCATCCGCCAGTCCCTGTTTCTGCAACCAGTCAGCCAGGGTGTTCGGACTGCGGTTGCCAATCAGGTAACTGATATAAGTATCGGTTTTACTGCGAAAAGCCTGGCTGTTATTGGTGATGGGAAACTCGATGCGCAGCATTTTCTGCGGCTGCACCGGCTGGTAGTGGATCAGGACGCCGGTTTGCTTTTTTGTCACCGCCGGTGCGGTAATCTTGGGCACCGTGGCGTGGCGGTTGGCCACGCGTCCGTAGGTGGCGGCCGCGATCCGCGCCAATTCGGGCAACGGCTGGTTGCCGTAGATCACCGCCACCATCAGGTTGGCGGAGTAATAACGATGATAAAACGCCTTCAGCGCCTGGTGCAGGTTGCTGCCCGGCTTATCGCGTAGGGTGTCGAGGTTGCCGCCGGAAAAACGCGAGCCGGGATGGGCGGGATTCATGGTTTCGGCGCGGATTTGCGCCATGCGTAAGCCGTCATTGGCGCGGGCCATGGTGAGTTCGGCATCGACCGCATGACGTTCTTTGTCGGCATTGCCGGGATCGAGCAACGGCTCGGCGATGGCGTCCGCCAGGCGATCGATGGCTGGCTCCAGGGCGTTATTTTCCACCTCGAGGTAAAATGCGGTGCGGTAGGAGGCGGTGCTGGCGTTATGATCGCCGCCGTGCTTTTTCAGGAATTCCGCCAGGTTTTCCGGCTGTGGGTATTTTTTCGACCCCATCAGGATCATATGTTCAAGATAGTGGGCCAGGCCCAACTGGTCATCCGGGTTCTCAAGCGATCCCACCGGCACCGCGAGGGCGGACAGCGACTTCACCGCCTGCTTATCGCTGACCAGCAATACCGTCATGCCGTTGGCCAGCCTGACGGCCTGGTACTGGCGTATGTCCTTGCTGCTCTTGCGGATGGTCTCCTTTATCGGCTGCCAGCCGGCGATATCCGCTACGGCAGGCGCAATGCCCAAACAACACAACACAGCACAACTGAACAATCCCACAACCAATCTACGCATTCCACTCTCCAACAACCCTGAAGGGCCGGCCATGGCCTCTTCGCTTATTTCGCGATGTATTTACCGACTATCGCCGGTGTTGTTAGCTTAACGTGCTTTTTTTCCCCCGTCGTGCCTTTTCGGCTTCCGCCAGATTGAGGCTGAACGGCGCCAGCAGGTAAGTTTGCGCCGCCTGGATAATCGCCTCGACATGCGGCGCGTTGAGTTGCCGCATCAGCCGCTGCAGGTAGGGGTCTTGTCCCTCGCCGGGCGTGTAGCCGTCCCCTTGCCAGGCCTGCATCAGCTTATCGCGCGCCTGGAGCTGGCAGGATTCCCCCCAATCAATGGCGCCCGTACCGTGGTCGTAGCTTTGTGCCAGCCATGCGCCGCCGGCGCGGTGTAATAATAGCAGCGGCGTGCTCATGCCCTGGCCATACCCCGTCACCAGCGTCAGTAAAAACGCTTTCGCCTGCTCCGGCGCCAACGCGGCAAAACGCCACTGGCCCTTGGTGCCGTACATGCGGCTCTCCCCGCCGCCGCCCATGGCGCACCATGCCAGATGCTCCAGCCACAGCGCCATGCCGTCTTTCATCGATAAAACGCCCGGACGCCAGCGCAGCAAGCCGTCGCTCTGCGTCTGGGGCAGCCAGCCGCTCAGTTCGGCGTCGCCCAGCATCAGGCTTATCTCGATGCTTTGCGCCCCATCACGGCGTTGTTCGCGCACCGTTTCAGCCAGCAGGGCCATTTCATCGCGCTGTTTGGCCCAATACAGTTCGCCGAATGCGCCGTAGGGCAGGTATCCGGCCGCCCTGAAGGTACGGTAAAGCCGGTCGGGATCTTCCCCGGCGATAAGCGTATTAAGCAGTTGGTCGTTAAGCTGGTAGCGGTCCAGGCCTTCGACGACAAACGGCTCGTCGGCGGACAGCTCGGTTTCTTCCAGGCGGAAATAGACGCCCAGACGCTGCTGGAAATAGGCGCGCACCGGGTGGCCGTAAAACCGTTTCAGCACATCAAACGCCAGCAGGGTAACCGGCTGCGGGTCCAGCGGACGGGTAAACTCGGGATGGGGCTTGCCGCCCGCGCTGGCGGCGGGCAGCCACTCCGCGGCAAAACTTTGCTGTTCGGTATCCTTGATAAAATTCTCGGCGGCAAACGGCATGCGGCTGTGCCACTGGCACAGATGCGCGCTGACCCGGGCGGCGCTGGTGTCCACATCCACCGCCTCATCCCCCGGCAGGTAAAAACTCTGCGCGACATACTCGATCAATTCGCTGACCAGCACCGACGGATAGCGTTGACTGTTATCCTGGATCGAACGGCCGATAAAACTGATGTAAAAACGCTGCTGGGCCGACAGCAATGCTTCCAGGAACAGGTAGCGGTCATCGTCGCGGCGGCTGCGGTCGCCCCGTCTCGCCTGGCCGGCCATTAAATCGAACCCCAGCGGCGGCAGCGAACGCGGATAGACGCCGTCGTTCATGCCCAGCAGGCACACAACCTTGAAAGGGATGGATCGCATGGGCATCAGCGTGCAAAAATTAATCGTGCCCGCCAGGAAGCGCTGGCTGACGCGCTGCTGATCCAGCCGGGCGGATAATTCGTCGCGCAGCAGCGTGATCGACAAGGGTTCGTCATAGGCAGCCTGCAGGCCGAATTGCAGGATCTCCTGCCATTGGGTTTCCAGCAGGGCCAGCGCGGCTTCGGTCTCGCTGTCCGGCAGGAAAAAGTCCGCCGCCAGTTCCCGGCAACAGGGCAGCCATCCGGCCAGGTCGCGCGGTTCCCGCAGGATGTCCCGCCAGCGCCTGAGCTGCGCCAGCAATTCCGCCAGATGGCCCACCAGTTCCGCAATCAGCCCGCTTGATTCGTCGTAAGGCAGAATACCTCGCCAGTCCCCGCTATGGCTGTCCATGGCGTACCCCAGCAGCATGCGCGTCAGCCCGAATTGCCAGGTATGCTGGCCGGTGGCGGGCAGCATCAGCTCGCGGATATTATCGTCGTCCAGGCCCCAGCGGATGCCCGACTCGGCGACCCATTGCCGCAGCAACTTCTGCCCGTCCTCGTTAATCGAAAAACGCGCCGCCACCGCCGGCACCTCAAGCAGCGCCAGCACCTGTTCGGCGGCGAAGCGGCTTTGCGGCAGCTCCAGCAAGGACAAAAACGCCGGCAGCGCCGGATGGATATGGCGCGCGCGCCGGTCGGAAATGGCAAACGGCAGATAGCGCCCGCTGCCGGCATGACCGAATACCGCCTGGATCGCGGGCGTATAACGATCGATATCCGCCACCATGACGATAATGTCGCGGGGCGACAGGCTGGGATCGTCGCCGATCATCGCCAGCAGCCGATCGTGCAGCACTTCCACCTCGCGCTGCGGACTGTGGCAGACATGCAGGCTGAGGGAACGATCGGAGGGCTGCAGCAGCCGTTTTGTCCGGCTGTTCTCCAGCGTCTCGCGGGTCATGCCGACCACGGCATGATCTTCCAGTTCCAGTATGTCGCGCTGCAGGGTGGATAGCAGGCCGTCGTCCGGCGGGTCGACAAAGGCGTCTACTTCCTGGACGCCCTCCAGTTGGGCCAGCAGATACAGGTTATCGCGGCCCAGTTTACCCCAGGAAGCCAGCAGAGGATTGCCGACCTGCTGTTCTCCCGCGTCGTTGAACAGCGCCCCGGCCTCCGCCGGCCGGCGGAAAAGGCCCTGTTCCCGTGGCTCCCGGTAATGGGTGCGTTTGCGGTTTTGCAACTTGGCCAGGAAGGCGTAATCGCGGATATCGCCCCAATAATAGCGGCAAGGGTTGGTGAAAAGCAGATGAATGTCGATATGGCGCCCCAGCGCCTGCAACGCCTGTAGATAGGTGGGGGGCAAGGCGGAAATGCCGCAGATAAATACGCGTTCGGGCAGGCCCGGCGGACATTCGGCCGCCTCTTCCAGCGTCTGGATAAACCGCGTGTAGAGGTTGGCGCGATGCCAGGGAGATTGCCCGGCCCGGTCGGTGAACGCCACCAGTTCCCGCCACAGGGGGGCTTGCCAGGACTGGGCATCGCCCAGGTCCGGCACCGGCTCTGCGCGCTGCCAGCGCTCCAGCCAGTCCGGCCTGAAGACCAGGTATTGATCGAAAAGATCCGCGATACGGGCGGCAAACTGGAAACATTTACGCCGGTCGCCGTCATCCTTAAGGTACTGGCAGATCACCTCGAACCCGGGCTGCTGGCACAGCTTTGGCAGCAATGCCATCAGTTTCCAGGTCATGGCATCCTTGGAGAACGCGCTCTCCTGCGGGATATCCGGCAATACGCGGGTGAACATTTGCCAGATAAAGCTTGCCGGCAAGGGAAATTCGATATTGGCGGAAATGCCGAACCGCGCCGCCAGCGCCATCTGCATCCATTGGGCCATGCCGGAGCTTTGCACCAGGATCACCTCCGGCTGGAACGGATCGCGCAGCGGACGCCCCTCGATCAGCGCGGCGGCCAGCGCTTTAAGCAAATCCAGCTGGTTTGAATGGTACACCGTAAACATGCCGCCCCCTTTCGCCTGACCCAACGGGTGTTACTCATGCCGACACTCTAGCGGTATTCGCGCTGAAAACAAGCGTTGATCACCCGCCATCGACGGTATCACCCCCACGTCGCTTCGCATCCACGGGCAAACAAAACCATTCGCACAGCGTTGCCCGTTGCCCGCGCGCGGTTGCGACCCCGGCACTGACCCGCGTACAGCCGCAGGCTTGGCAGGCGATATCCTTCCAACGCCTGGTGGCTGAGCGTCAACGCCTGGCGGTACTGGCGCACATCCTCCTGCCGGTTCGCCAGCCGCTGCAGATAGTGCAGCATAAACAGCGCCACCAGCGAAAACAACAGTACCGCCATTAATGCTTCCGGCATGCCGTGCCCCCGCTGATGATAGCTTTTCATTACACCTCGCAAAGGATTCAGCCCGGGTGGTAGTCCAGCCAGCCCGCGGGCAGCGGCGTCAGACGCCATGATGTTGCGCCGTCCCCCAACTGCCCCGCAGGGCGCATCGCCACCACGCGGTACAGATACACCGGTTCGGCTACACCATCGCCGTGGCCGCGCAGTATCCATCTGCCGCCCGCCCCCGCCAGCAGGCAGGCCTGGAAATTTCCGCCCGGCGGCCGCAGGCATTGCCCGTCCTCCCCCCGCCAGCACTGGCCGGTTCCCCACGACAGCGCGGATTCGGCCTGATGAAAAGCGCTCAGGTAATGCTGTTCATCGGCAATCAACGCCAGGGAAGCATCCATAAAACGCTGCCACGCCGCCAGAGCCGCCATGCCGGTAAACAATACGGCCAGCAGCGCCGCCAGGGAACCGCCGCCCCGCTGCGATTGAGTATTCATCCATTACGCCCGACAACGATCCGGCTGGTCCGATACCCGCCGCCGGGACGATCGCTTTGCACGCCATGCAGCGTGATCCGCCATGCATGGGCCGCCACCGGTTCAAACCTGAGCCGTGTTATCCGCACCTGCCGGGGATCGTGCATATTGGCCCAGCCCGCCTCGTCGCAATGCCTGACGCCGCGCTGGGTTTCCAAGGCGCCGCGATGCAAACGGTAGCCGAAGGTATCGTTGACGACGCGGCCTCCCGCCGTTCTGGCCCCGGTCGGATAAAAGGCGTAACTGACGATCAGGCAGGAATTTTCACGCTCGCCGCGTCGCTGCCCCAGCACGACGCCGGACCGTGCGCAGGGCGGCCGGCAATGACCGGCGCGGCGCAAATCTTTTTCCATGGCCAGCAGGCTGTAATCAATCTGCCGAACCAGCCTGGCCTGTTGCATGCCGCCGTGGCTGAGGCGATGCAATAGCGGCAACAGCCGCAGGCCGGCCAGCAGCAGCAGGGACACCACCGCCAGGGCGCCCAGGGTTTCCGCCAGGCCCGCCCCCCGCTGCGCCCGGTTTAGCACGGCCCGATCCCCGCCCAGCGGCCGTGCTCGCTGCACACCCTGACCCGCCCCTTGCCAGACAGGATAACCCTGATCCTGCCCGCCGGGTTGCTGAGCGTCAGGTGGGCCGGCGTGGCGGTATTGCGCAGTCCCGCCAGGGTAAGGTAGCCGGGCGTGGAAATTTCCAGCCGGATACTCCCGGCGGACGCCTGCCGCCGCAAGGTCATTGCCGGCGCCGGCATAGGGCGCGCCTGCGCGTCCCCACGCGCCTCCAGCGACCAGTCCAGGCCGGTTCGCACCCTGATGCGATAATGATGATTGCCCCAGGCGGCCCGGCACTGTAAACGCTGCATGAAATCCGCTATCTGGCGCGCCGCGTGTTCGAGCTGGGATTTATGCTGGTAATGCCGCCAGACAAACGTGCCCGACAGCGCCAGCATCGCCGTCAAGGCCAGCACCAGCATCATTTCAATCAGGGTATAGCCCCGCTGTGACAGGTTGGGAATTTTCATGCACCGCAGGATAGCGGCTATCCATCCCGCCGCGCTACCGGGTAAGACGCAAAGTGCGACGGGCTGTCGCAGGGATTTAGGGGAGAGGTGCAAACAGACAAAATATTGCGGGGAGCATAACAAAACTATGGCGCCCCACGGCGCGGCAGGCCCGTTAACCTCCCTTGCAAAGCAGACGTGTTAACGGGCGCGCAATATCAGATTGCCACGGGCGCCTTGATTGGCGGATACGGGTCGTAACCCTGGATATCAAAATCCTCAAAACGGTAGTCGAACAGCGACGCGGGCTTACGCTTGATCACCAGGCGCGGCAGTTCACGCGGCGCGCGCGTCAGCTGCAGGTCGGCCTGCTCCAGATGATTGCTGTAAAGATGGGTATCGCCGCCGGTCCAGACAAAATCCCCCACCCGCAGGTCGCACTGCTGCGCCACCATATGCACCAGCAGCGCGTAGCTGGCGATATTAAACGGCAGGCCGAGGAAAATATCGCATGAGCGCTGGTAAAGCTGGCAGGACAGCGTACCGTCCGCGACATAAAACTGGAACAAGGCATGGCAAGGCGCCAGCGCCATCTGATCCAGCTCGCCCACATTCCAGGCGGAAACGATAATGCGCCGTGAGTCGGGGTCCTGGCGCAACTGCTCGATCACCCGGCTCAGCTGATCGATCCGGCGGCCGTCCGCCGCGCCCCAGGCGCGCCATTGCTTACCGTACACCGGGCCAAGATTGCCGTCCTTATCCGCCCACTCGTCCCAAATAGACACGTTGTGCTCGTGCAGATAATCCACCTGGGTATCGCCGTTGAGAAACCACAGCAGCTCATAAATGATCGAGCGCAGGTGGCAGCGTTTGGTGGTGACCAGCGGAAAACCCTGCTGCAGGTTAAAGCGCATCTGATGGCCGAAAATCGATAAGGTGCCGGTGCCGGTGCGATCGGCTTTCGGCGTGCCTTGATGCCGAACCAGGCGCATCAGTTCCAAATACTGTTTCATGTGACCTCAGGACAGTTGTTGCTGGGGGCGGCGGCGGTAGGCCCAGATAAACATAATCAGACCGGCGATAATCATCGGCAACGACAGGATTTGCCCCATGCTGATGGCATCGTCGAATAATCCGAGCTGCGCGTCGGGCTGGCGGAAAAACTCCACGATAATGCGAAACGCGCCGTACCCCATCAGAAACAGGCCGGAGACGCTGCCCAGCGGGCGCGGCTTGCGGATAAACACATTCAGGATGATAAACAGCACCACGCCTTCAAGCAGCAGCTCATAAATTTGCGAGGGATGGCGGGGCAATACGCCATACTGGTTAAACAGCGCCTGCCATTGCGGATGCGAAGGCAGCAGGGCCAGATCCTCGGCGCGCGAGCTGGGAAACAGCATCGCCCACGGGGTATCCGTCGTTACGCGCCCCCAAAGTTCGCCGTTGATAAAATTGCCCAGCCGGCCGGCGCCCAGGCCGAAGGGGATCATCGGGGCGATAAAATCCGCCACCTGGAAGAAATGGCGTTTGGTGCGGTGGGCAAACCACAGCATCACGATAATAACGCCCATCAGGCCGCCATGGAACGACATGCCGCCGTCCCATACCTTAAACAGATAAAGCGGATTCTCGAGGAACTGCGGCAGGTTATAGAACAGCACATAGCCGATGCGTCCGCCCAGGAACACGCCCAGGAACCCGGCATACAGCAGATTCTCCACTTCATCCTTGGTCCAGCCGCTGCCGGGCCGGTTGGCGCGGCGCACCGCCAGCCACATGGCAAAGACGAAACCGACCAGGTACATCAGGCCGTACCAATGGAGCGACACCGGTCCCACGGAAAAAATCACCGGGTCAAACTGCGGGAAGGCCAGATAATTCATTGTCATTCATCACCACGATTTAAGTCATTTTCACCGCGTCGGTGCGACGGGGCGGCAGGCCGTTCGGTCACGAAAAAGCGTTGCGTCGCCGTGCGCCTGGTTCGTCCGATGGCGGCATATCATAGCATAGCGGCCTAATGTTCGCGGCGGGGCGACGGAAAATTTACGCGTTTTTAATATCGGGTTGCGCCGCCGGCCGTCCTACCTGCCGCCGCGGATAAGACCGCCCAGCCCGCGGCGCTCCAGAAACGCCGCCACCTGATGACGCACATCGATGGCATTTTGCGCGGTGAGCACCCGTTCCACCAGGGTAACGGCGTCGCCGAGCTCCACATTACGCAGCAGGTATTTGATGCGGGCGACGCTGCGTCCATTCATGCTGAGGGTGCGATAACCCATGCCGGCCAGCAGCAGCGCGCCCATGGGGTCGCCGGCCATTTCGCCGCACAGGCTGCAATCGAGCCCCAGCAGGCGGCACTCGGCGACGATTTTCACCAATACCTGCAGCATGGCCGGATGCAGGCTGTCGTACATGGCCGCCACCCGGGTATTGTTGCGATCCACCGCCAGCAGGTACTGGGTCAGGTCATTACTGCCCACCGAGACAAAATCCACCCGGTTGATCAACAGCGGCAGCATAAACACCATGGCGGGCACTTCAATCATCACCCCGATGCGCAGCGGCGGCAGCGCGTACCCCAGCATGTCCTCCACCTCGCGCCCGGCGCGGTCGATGAGGCGCCGCGCCTCGTCGATTTCGTCGACGCTTGTGATCATCGGCAGCAGGATACTGAGATTACCGGTAGCCGCGTTGGCCCGCAGCATGGCGCGCACCTGGATGAGGAAAATTTCCGGTTGATCGAGCGTGATGCGGATACCGCGCCAGCCCAGGCAGGGGTTTTCCTCATTAAGCGGCGCCATATAGGGCAGTTGCTTATCCGAGCCGACATCCAGCGTGCGCAGCGTCACCGGCTTGGCCGGGAACAGCTGCAACATGCCCTGGTATTGCGCGACCTGTTCATCCTCGGACGGAAATCCGCTTTGCAGCATAAACGGAATTTCGGTGCGGTAGAGGCCGACGCCGTCCACGCGATTGCCCAGACGCTGTTCATGTCCGGCGCTCAGGCCGGCGTTAAGCATCACCTGGATGCGCTCGCCGCTTTTCATGGTCGCCGGCTGTTCCACATCGTCTTCCGCCAGGCGGCTGAGCTGTTTTTCCTCGCTGATTAAACGCTGGTACTCTTGCACCAGCACCGGTTCGGGATCCACCAGCAGCTCGCCGCGATAACCGTCCACCACCAACAGCCGCTGGTTTAGCAGCGCCGGCTGGATATCGGCGCCCATAACGGTTGGGATGCCCATGGCCCGCACCAGGATGGCGGCATGGGAATTGGCGGCGCCGTCCCTGACCACCACGCCCACCATTTTGTCCTGCGGCATCTCGGCCAGCAGTGTGGCGCTCAGCTCATCGGCCACCAGGATAAAACGCGACGGCCAGGGCGTCTCGCCCTGGATGTTATCGCCCAGATGAAACAGCAGGCGTTGCCCGAGGGCGCGTAAATCGCCGGCGCGCTCGCGCATATAGCTGTCATTCAACTGCGCGAACTGCTCGGCGAACAGCTCGATAACTTGTTTTACCGCCCATTCGGCCATGGCGCCGGCATCGATTCGCGCAAACAGCTCACGCTTTAAGCGCGCGTCGTTAAGCAAATGGGAGTAAAGATCGAAAATCGCCGCGCTGTCTTTTTGCGCATTGGCGGTGAAACGCTTGCTAAAACGGCGGAACTCCGCCGCCGCTTCGCCGAGGGCGAGCGTCAGGCGCTCGCGCTCGCGCGCGCTGTCCAGCGACGAAGCTTGAAAAAC
This sequence comes from Sodalis sp. RH24, assembly GCF_047324145.1. Classification (NCBI taxonomy): domain Bacteria; kingdom Pseudomonadati; phylum Pseudomonadota; class Gammaproteobacteria; order Enterobacterales; family Bruguierivoracaceae; genus Sodalis; species Sodalis sp. RH24. The sequence continues at coordinate 4,612,814 of NZ_CP178729.1, read as the reverse complement.
CTGATCGAGCGAAGGCTGGCTGTTGTCCACCCACCCCTGGGCTATCGCCACGCCGGGGGCGGCGGCCAGCGCGCGGATGCGCGTCTGGCGGTATTGGCCGAACAGCGCGTTGAGCTGGGATTGCGACAAAATACCGGCCATTTGCGTGGCCAGCGTCACCATAAAGGATTCTTCGCTTTCGTCGAACTGCCGATGTTCGCGCTGCTGCACCACCAATACGCCCAGCAGCTGGCGGCGGTGGATAATCGGCACGCCGAGGAAGGAGCGGAAACGCTCTTCTTTTACCGCCGGAATGTACTGGAAGCTGGGATGGTTATGGGCATCGGCCAGGTTGATGGGCTCCGCCAGGCGGCCCACCAGCCCGACGATCCCCTGGTCGAAAGCCAGCGTGATGGTGCGCCCGCGCGGTTTTTGCAAACCACGCGTGGCCATCAGGTAGTAGCAGCGGCGATCGTTATCGGCCAGATAAACCGAACAGACTTCGGTATCCATCGCCAGACAGGTCTCATTGACCAGAATTTCCAGCGTATCCGACAGGCGCGGCGCGGCAGCGACCTTTTCAACGATTTCCCGCAAGCGCGTGAGCATATTCTGCGTGGCTTAACCCCTCTTCCGTCTGTAGCCTGGGAGAGTCCGTTGCACAGCGCTTTCCTGCAACGGCATGACAATAGTAGAAAACTCTTTCATTACCCGGCGGTAAACGTCCCGCTTAAAAGAAACCACCTGGCGCACCGGGTACCAGAAACTGACCCAGCGCCAGCCGTCGAACTCAGGGGTGCCCCCGCGCTGCATATTGATATCGGCGTCCGGGCACATGAGCTGCAGCAGGAACCATTTTTGCTTCTGGCCGATACAAACCGGCTTGGTGTCCCAGCGTACCAGACGCTTCGGCAGCTTGTAACGCAACCAGTTACGGGTGGAGGCCAGTATGCGCACATCCTTACGGCTCAGCCCGACCTCTTCGTACAGTTCACGGTACATGGCCTGTTCCGCGGTTTCGCCGGGATTAATGCCGCCCTGGGGAAACTGCCATGAGTGCTGCCCATATCTCCTGGCCCATACCACCTGCCCATCACGATTACAGATCACAATACCAACATTCGGGCGGTAGCCATCATCATCGATCACCGGACTACCTCGATTACATAAAATGCAAGATAGCCTGATTGTTTCACACTCGCTCAATACGGTAAACCACTGCTTTTAAGGAATGTCCGACTTCCTGGACGTCGAATGGCGTCCGGATGCGGCATGGTTATCAACAGCCGGGGATAACTGCCGGTGCTTTTATTCACTTTTTCTGTGGATAGGTATGTGCAGAACACTGGGTTAAAGAGGGAAAACTTTTCGCCGCGCGCCGGCTTTGCAAAACGCGCCGCGGGAAAACACAATGATTTTCAATCGCCTGTTGCCGGATCCCGCAGTGGGAACGATCGTGCGGGATCCGCCTGTCCACCGGTTGCGCGCGATGAGGTTAAAAAACAGACGATGATGATTTTATCCACAAATTATGCTGTAAAGCGCGGCGATATATGTACAAACCTGTAAAAAACAGGGGCGTCAAGGCTGTAAATAGTGACAGTAGTGCCAGTTTATCAGGTTTATCCCATACTTCTGTGGATAACATGGTGTAAGATCCTGTTCATTGTCGCCCGCTTCAGGTGTACAACCTCGGGCGCGCCGGCGGCAAAACGCGATCGGCGCTTAAAAAAGAGTGTGAAATCATGCTATTATTTATGGCTGATGATTAAATGCCGATCCTGGGTCGGACGGCCCCGGCGGCCGATTAGTTTTTATACAGCACGCGGATAACTGTTTATGACCCTTCCCCTCATCGCCACACCGATCCTCCCGCCGGGGGACGAAATAGAGCTATTGGCGCGCGCCAGCGCCCTGGCGGGCTATAATCTGGGTGAACTGGCGGCGCACGCGGGCCTGGTGCTGCCGGCCAACCTGAAACGTGATAAAGGCTGGATCGGCGTCTTGCTGGAACGTTACCTGGGCGCCAGCGCGGGCAGTAAACCCGAGCAGGATTTTGCCGCCATCGGGGTGGAACTGAAAACCATACCGGTCGACAGCCGCGGCCGCCCCCTGGAAACCACCTTTGTCTGTGTCGCGCCGCTGACCGGCAACAGCGGCGTCACCTGGGCGTCCAGCCATGTCAGGTATAAGCTGGCCAGGGTACTGTGGATACCGGTGGAAGGCGAACGCGCGATCCCGCTCACCCGGCGCCGTATCGGCACGCCGCTGCTGTGGAGTCCCAGCGCCGAGGAAGAATCGCTGTTGCAAAACGACTGGGAGGAATTAATGGATTTAATCGTACTCGGGCGCGTGGAACATATCACCGCGCGCCACGGCGAGGTGCTGCAGTTGAGGCCCAAGGCCGCCAATAGCCGGGCGCTGACCAGGGCCATCGGCGAATTCGGCCAGCCGATCATGACGTTACCGCGCGGGTTTTACCTGAAAAAGACCTTCACCGGGCCAATGCTGGCACGGCATTTCCTGATGTAAATGCATTTTACCTTGCCTGCTGCCCTTTGGACCTGTTTATAATATTCGTTTAAGCTTCGTTTACATTTAGGTAATGGATCACAATGTTTGATTGGATCGTGGATCCCGATGCGTGGCTGGCGCTGGGAACACTGACTGTTCTGGAAATCGTCCTTGGTATTGATAATATCATTTTTCTCTCCCTGGTCGTCGCCAAGCTGCCCGCGAGACAGCAAGCCAAAGCCCGCCGTCTGGGCCTGTTCGGCGCCATGGTCATGCGGCTTTGCCTGCTGGCGTCCATTTCGTGGGTGATTCGCCTTACTTACCCGTTGTTTACCGTTTTCGCGACCGAGGTATCGATTCGCGACCTGATATTGCTGCTGGGAGGATTGTTCCTTATCTGGAAATCCTGCCGGGAGATCCACCAGGCGCTGGAAGGGGGCGAAGCCGATCAAAGCACCAATGTCAGTTCGTTTCTCGGCGCCATCACGCAAATCATGCTGCTGGATATTATCTTCAGCCTGGATTCGGTGATCACCGCCGTCGGCCTGTCCAATCACCTGTTTATCATGATGGCGGCGGTGGTGATCGCGGTGGGCGTGATGATGTTCGCCGCGCGGCCGATAGGAGAGTTCGTCGCCCGCCATCCCTCGGTCAAGATGCTGGCGCTGGCGTTCCTGATTTTAATCGGCTTTACCCTGATCCTCGAAAGCGTTGATATTCATGTACCTAAAGGCTACATTTATTTTGCGATGTTTTTCTCTATGGGCGTCGAGGCGCTGAACCTTCTCAGGAATAAGAAAGTCAGCCACGCCCGTCGTAATTGATCCAATGCTTAACATGGACATAACATGAATAAAAAAGTGGCAATCGTATCGGCGGTGTTATTCACCGTCATGCTATCGGGCTGCGCCAGTGATTATGTGATGGCGACCAAGGACGGCCGGATGATTTTGACCCAGGGCAAACCTAAACTGGATAAGTCCACCGGCCTGATTCGCTATACCGACGAGCAGGGCAATGATATGCAGATTAACGGTGATGAGGTATCGCAGATGATCGCGCGCTGAGCGTTCGGCGCCCTTGTCGGTTAAACATCCCCGCCCGCCCATTTTGCGCTTTTCCCCGCGCCCTGGCTTGGTTATAGTCTGATCGGGCGGCGCCTGTTGACGCCTGATCTTTTCAGACATTAAGGAACAAGCCTCAATGCATTATCACCGTATTCCCCATAGTTCACTAGAAGTCAGCGTTCTGGGATTGGGCACCATGACCTTTGGCGAGCAAAATACGCAGGCCGATGCCCATGCGCAGCTGGATCATGCCGTTGCCGCCGGGGTGAATCTGATCGACACGGCTGAAATGTATCCGGTGCCGCCGCGCCCCGAAACCCAGGGACTGACCGAAACCTATATCGGCAATTGGCTTAAGCAACGGGGCGGACGGGAAAAAATCATCCTGGCCAGCAAGGTCGCCGGCCCCACGCGCGGCAATGATGCCGGCATCCGGCCCCAGCAGATACTGGATCGCAAGAATATCCGCATGGCGCTGGACGCCAGCCTGCAGCGGCTGGGCACCGATTATCTCGATCTCTACCAGGTGCACTGGCCGCAGCGCGCCACTAACTGCTTCGGCAAACTGAATTACCAGTACACCGACGAAAAACTGGCGGTAACCATACTCGAAACGCTGGAAGCGCTGGCCGAGCAGGTACGGGCGGGGAAAATCCGCTATCTCGGCATCTCCAACGAGACACCCTGGGGCGCCATGCGTTATCTGCAGTTGGCGGAAAAGCACGATCTGCCGCGCATCGTCACGGTGCAGAATCCCTACAGCCTGTTGAACCGCAGTTTTGAAGTGGGCATGGCGGAAATCAGCCAGTTTGAAGGGCTGGAGCTGCTGGCCTATTCCAGCCTGGCCTTCGGCACGCTGACCGGTAAATACCTCAATGGCGCCAAACCGGCGGGCGCGCGCAATACGCTGTTCAGCCGCTTTACCCGCTACAGCGCGCCCCATACCCAGCAGGCGATTGCCGAATATGTGGCGCTGGCGCAGCGCTACGGCATTGACCCCGCGCAGATGGCGCTGGCGTTTGTGCGCCGGCAACCGTTTGTGGCGTCTACCCTGCTGGGCGCCACTTCCCTGGAACAGTTACAGACCAATCTCGATAGCCTGGAACTGACGTTAAACGACGAGATTATCGCCGAACTGGAAAACATCCATCAGCGCTTTACCATCCCGGCGCCTTAACCCGCACGGAGCGGCGCTATCGGTCGCTCCGCGTGTCGCCACGGCTTCAGCCGGCGGTTTTGCCGGCGCGGGTGGTCAGCCACAGCAAGGCAATCGCCAGCGCGAATACGACGCCGAAGCCCACCCCGATAATCACGGCCGGCACGCCAAGCCTGACCACCAGCGAATACAGCCCCAGCATCAGCAGCATGGCGATATTCTCGCCGAAATTCTGCACCGCGATGGCATTGCCCGCGCCTACGCTCTCCTTGCCGCGCTGTTGCAGCAGCGCATTTAACGGCACGATAAAAAAGCCGCCCAGGATACCGATCAGCGCCAGCAGCAGATACGACGGCAACAAATGATGTTGCAGGCAAAGCGCCACCACCACCACGCCCATCAGGATGCCCGCCGGCATGCAGCGCCGTACCGTCTCAAGCGTGACCAGCCTGGCCGCGGCGCCGGCGCCGAACACGATGCCCACCGCCACCATGGCGTTGAGGGTGGTCGGCGTGGCGTTATCGTTAATGCCCAGCGCCACCGGCACCCAGAGCACCAGCAGGAAACGCAGGGTCACCCCGGCGCCCCAGAACAGGCTGGTGCCGATCAGGGAAAAGCGGGTGTAGCCGTCGCGCCAGAGCAGGCGGCAGGCGGTGCCGAAATGGCCCGCCATGCGCGCCGGATGCCAGGAGCTGTCCTTGCGCGCCGCGGGCAGGCGCGGGATAAACAGATTGGCCGCCACCGCCACGCCATAGGTCAGGGCGCAGACCGCCAGCGCCGTGATCAGATGCCAGTCGGCCAGTACCCCGCCGGCCACGGAACCGGTCAGGATGGCGGCAATGGTCGAGGCTTCGATCAGGCCGTTGGCCTTGACCAATTGCCCGCCCTGGGTCAATTCGCCCAGAATGCCGTATTTGGCCGGCGAGTAGGCCGCCGCGCCAATCCCCACCAGGCAATAACCGATAAACGGATTAAAACCGAAACAGATAAGCAGCGCGCCGGCAAGCTTCAGGGAATTAGCCGCCATCATCACCCGGCCCTTGGCGAAATTGTCGGCGAACTGGCCGACAAAGGGCGCCAGCACGATATAGGCGGCGACAAACAACATTTGCAGCACCGGCTGGCTCCACGCCGGATATTGCTGTTCCTTGATCAATGCAATGGTGGCGAACAGCAGCGCATTATCGCCAAACGCGGAAAAAAACTGCGCGGACATGACCGCCAGCATCGGTCGGGATAATACGCCCGCCGGAGTGGTTACAGATGGGTTCATCCCTGTGGCTCCGTGGCTTCCGCCATTTTTTTCAAGGCTACATAATCGGGCTTGCCGCTGCCGAGCAACGGCAGCGCGTCGAGGTGGCGGATATCCCGCGGCACGTAGATTTCGGCAATACCGTCCTGCCGGGCCTGCTGGAACAGCTTCTCCCGCGTCAGCGCGGCATCGGTGGTAAACAGCACCAGGCCCTCGCCCTTGGCTTTATCGTTTTTGGCGGATGCGCCGTGCCGTGCGTCCGGCGATACCTTCAGGGCCAGTTGCTCGACGCTTTCCAGGGACACCATTTCGCCGGCCAGCTTGGCAAAGCGTTTTACCCGGCCCTGGATGGCGCAAAATCCCTGGGCGTCCAGGGTGACGATATCGCCGGTGTCGTACCAGCCCTCTTCGCGCACCCCCTGTTCGTTGTCGGCCGCCGGCGTTTCCAGGATGCCGGGATGTTCCACCCGCAGGTAGCCGCGCATGATATTGGGCCCGCGCAGCTGCAGCCGCCCGCCTTGTTCAATGCCCGGCACCGCGATGATCCGCGCCTGCATGCCCGGCAGGATCTGGCCGACGGTATGAGGCTTCGCCGCCAGCGGAACATTGATCGCCACCACCGGCGCGCATTCCGTGACGCCATACCCCTCCAGAATGCGGATGCCGAACTTTTCCTGCCACAGCAAGCGGGTGTTTTCGGACAATTTTTCCGCCCCGGCGACCACATAACGCACCCGGGCAAAATCATACTGGTGGGCCAGACGGCCGTACTGCGCCAGGAAGGTGGAGGTGCCGAACAGCACGGTACAGTTCTGGTCGTAAACCAGCTCGGGAATAATACGATAATGCAGCGGGCTCGGATAAAGCAGCACCCGCGCCCCGGTGAGCAGCGGGGTCAGCAAACCGACGGTGAGGCCGAACGCATGGAACAGCGGCAGCGCCGACATAAATTTGTCACGCGGGGTGAAATCGGCCACCGTGCGGATTTGCTCGATATTGGCCAGGATGCCGTCATGGGAATGGACCACGCCTTTCGGCGTGCCTTCCGAGCCGGAGGTAAACAGCACCAGCGCGCTGTCGCCGGGCTGTTGCGCCACCTCGGCCCGGTCCGGGAACAGTAAATGCCCAAGGATCCACAGCTTATCCCGCAGCGTCACCTGATCTTTTAGATCCTCCAGATAGACCCAGCGCGCCCCGGTGACCTGTTCCGGCAGGCCGGCCAGCTTGGCTTTGTCCAGGAACTGGCGGGAAGTGACGATAGTATTGATGGTGGCGGCTTTAAGCGCGTTGTTGATGCCGCTGGCGCCGGAGGTATAGTTCAGCAACGCGGGAATGCGTCCGCGCAAACCGGCGCCGAGGATAACGGCGGCGGTAATGGTGGCGTTGGGCAGCAGCAGGCCGACATGCTCGCCGCGGGCGGTAAAACGTTCGAGAATCCGGCTGACGCCGAAGATTTTTTTCAATAATCCGCGATAGCTGTCCGGACTGAAGGCGATATCCTCGATGCAGGGCTTGCCGACGCCATAGCGCCGGGCCGCCGCCAGCAGCGCCTGATACAACGTCTGCCGGGGCCGGGAGGCCATGCGCGCCTCCATCATGATGCGATGCAGGTTCTCGCCGGCCAGCCGGCGGCGATCGCGCGCCCTGGGCGCCGCGGGCATCGGCAGGGACACCGGGGCCTGCAGATGAAGGGTGATTTTGGGAAACCAGTGGCGCTTGATGATGCCGCCCATGCGGCTGAACGGCGTCAGTTCCGGCCCATCCAGCCAGACCGGCACCACCGTTGCGCCCGAACGGGACGCAACGAACGCCGCCCCATCGTAGATTTTCATCAGCGACCCGGTGACCGAAATGCGCCCCTCGGGGAAGACCACAATCGGCCGGCCGCTGCCGACATACTTGATAAGCTGTTTAATGCTGAGCGGCTTGGTGGGGTCGAGCGGCAGGATATCCACATAACGTTTTACCACGCGCATATACCATACGTCGGTAATCGTGGAATAAATGGCGAATACCGGTTTTACCGGCAAAAACAGCGCCAGCAGAATACCGTCCATAAACGAGACATGATTCGGGGTAATCATGATCTTCGGCTGCTGCAATACCCGCGTATCGCCAACCAGTTCCACCCGATAAAGCAGCCGGAACAGCCGGCGCAACACAGAAAAAAGCATACCATCTCCTTATTGGTTTGCGGACCTGAAATCCGCCAGCGGCCGCTTTTGCCTGCCTTCGGCGCTAAAATTATCGCTATCCAGCCAGGCGCGCAACGCCCGGCCGACGGCCGGCCATTCGCTGTCGATAATGGAATACCAACAGGTATCGCGATTGTGTCCTTTGGCCACCACCGCCTGGCGGAAGGTGCCCTCGTATTGAAACCCCAGCCGGCGGGCCGCCTGGTTGGAAGGCTGGTTCAGGCTATGGCATTTCCATTCGCAGCGCCGGTAACCCAGGGTGTCAAAGCTATAGCTTAGCAGCAGGCTGATGGCTTCGGTGCCGCAGGGCGATCGTTTCATCAGCGGCGACCAGTTAACCCAGCCGATTTCCAGCACGCCGTTGGCCGGGTCGATGCGCATCAGCGCCACCGAGCCCGCCGCCAGCCCGGTGGCCTGGTCGATGACCGCGTAAAACAGCGGATCGCCGCTGGCCGCATTGGCGGCGATCAGGGCATCGCACGCGGCGGGGGTCGCCGGCCGGCGGCGGGAAAAGTAGGTCCAGTCGCGTTCGTCGGCGATACTGTGCCAGGCGCTGAACAGCGCCGGGCTATGGGTTAACGCCAGCGGCTCCAGGCGGCAAAAACGCCCGGCCAGGGTAATTTTTTGCGGCAGCGGACGGGACTGCCAGTCCGCAAGCCGGGCGCCGATAGGCTGGCCGTATTCATTTACCAACGTTGCCTGTTGCATAATGTGGTCCTTTTGCCTGGTAACCGGTGAAGAGAAAAAAAAGCGGCGCACAAAAGGTATTACAACCTAAAAGCGGTCATACATAAAGTCCGGGATAACAATAGCGTGCGGCGGGAACTGAAAAGCGCGGGCAAAAAAAAACCTACGCATCCGCGTAGGTTGGTGCAACTGAAATGGTTTCAACATACAGAGTATGCTGATTTCTCACCAATCAATACCTCTGGGAGTACCTACTCTATAGTCCGTCACCCGATTACACTACCGCATAATCGCAAGATTACCGCTCGAAATGAAACCAACTGTAAAATTTACCCCATCATTGATTCCATTCGGCCAGGTTATCGCCCGGACCGTCTAAAACAATGCGGTCACGGCCGGCGGCGGCGACGGCGTTCAGCCTTACCGCCTGCGCACTTCCACCAGGCAACCCATGGCGTTGGGGCCCTGGGTCAGCGGCGAGGTGCCGATATCCAGCGTCAGCGCATTGGGATTGCCGGACTGTTCAATACCGGCCTCATCGCCATGCCGTCCCGGCGAAAACCAGGAGCCGGTGGCCATGAGGATAACGCCGGGCGCCACCCCGTCATTATGCCTGGCGCCCGCCAGGATCCGGCCGCGCTGGTTATACACCTCCACTATTTCGCCGTCCTGGATGCCGCGGCGGCGGGCATCGTCGGGATGAATATGGAGCGTCTCCTTGCCGGCGGTTTTATTTCCCTGGGCCAGGGGCGCGGGATCAAGCTGGCTATGCAGCCGATCTTTAGGCTGCAGGCTAATCAAATGCAGCGGATAGGTTGCGGCCAGCGCGCTGCCCAGCCATTCCGCCGGCGGCTGCCATTGCGGATGCGGGGCGAAATCGGCATAACCAAAACCGGCGATGGCGGCGCTGAACAGCTCGATGCGCCCGCTCGGCGTTTTCAGCGGATGCGCGAGCGGGTCGCGGCGAAAATCCCCCAGCAGGATAAAATCCTGCGCGGGCGCGGGCACCTTGATATGGCCTTCCCGCCAGAATTGCGCGAACGCCGGCCACGCATGGCCGGCGCGGGCGTGGGATTCGGCGCTTTGGCGGTAGAGATGCTCTATCCAGTCCTGTTCGTCCCGTCCGCCGGTAAATGCCGCGCGATAGCCCAGGCGATCGGCCAGATCGGCGAAGATATCCATATCGTTACGCGCCTGATGCCGCGGCTCCACGGCCTTATGCATCGCCAGCACGTAACTGTCGCGCGAAGACCCGCCGATATCGTTGCGCTCAAGGGAGGTGGTCGCCGGCAGGACGATATCGGCAAGCTTCGCCGCCGGCGTCCACCAGATATCCTGCACCACCACGGTATCGGGTTTGCTCCAGCCCGCCAGCAGGCGGTTAAGCTGCTGATGGTGATGGAAGGGATTGCCGCCCGCCCAGTGGATCATATGGATATCCGGATAGCGCCGGTCCTCGCCCTGAAAGGTGTAATGTCCGCCGGGATTGAGCAGCATATCGGCGATGCGCGCCACGGGAATGGTCAGGCCGGCGGCGGCGTTCGGCCCCAGCGGCAGGGTCGGCGCCTGGGCGTCCAGGCGCGGATTGCCCACGCCGTTCATCGAACCGTGGCCGAAGGCAAAACCGCCCCCCGGCAGGCCAACCTGGCCCAGCATGGCGGACAGGGCAATCACCATCCAATAGGGTTGTTCGCCCCGGTGCGCCCGCTGGACGGCGTAAGAACAGGTCATAAAACTGCGCACGCCGATAAGCTGGCGCGCCAGGCGTGCAATGCGCGCCTCGGGTATGCCGGTAATGGCGCTGGCCCAGGCCGGCGTTTTGCCGATGCCGTCATCCTGCCCGCGCAGATAGCCGGCCAGCTGTTGATATCCGACGCAATAGCGGGCCAGAAAGGCGTCATCCTGCGCGCCGAGGCGCTGGATTTCATAGGCCAGCGCCAGCATCAGCGCCACGTCGGTGTTCGGCCGGATGGGGATCCACTCCGCCTGGAGGAACGCCGGGCAATCATCACGGGTCGGACTGATATTGATAACCGGCGTGCCTTTAGCCGCCAGTTGCTTAAGCCAGGGTTTCAGCGTGTGCTCGGCCGCGCCGCCCGACGAAACCTGGGCATTCTTCAGCGCCAGGCCGCCAAAGGCGATAAACAGCTGGCAGTGCGCAATCACGCTGGGCCACGCGGTGACGCGCCCGGTTAACGGACTGAAGGTGCCGATGACATGCGGCAGGAAAAACTGCGCGGCGCCCCAGCTGTAGTTGCCCGCCTGGTCTACCGCCCCGCCGCCGGCAAAATAAAATCGCCTGACCAGCGAGCGGGCATGATGGACCCGGCCGGCGGAAGACCAGCCGTAGGAGCCGGTAAAAATGCCGGACGCGCCGTAGCGATCGCGCACCCGCCGGTTCTCATCGGCAATCAGGTCCAGCGCCACATCCCAGCTGACATCGACAAAGGCTTCCCGGCCGCGCAGCGCGCCGTCGCTGCGCTCCCTTTTTTGCAGCCAGGAGCGGCGCACCGCCGGCTGGCGGATCCGCTGGTCCGAGTACAGCATCGGCGCGATGGAGTCCAGCAGCGGCGACGGGTCCGGATCGCCGGCGAAGGGCTCGCAGCCGATTAACCTGCCGTCCTCGACCACTGCGGTAAACGCCCCCCAATGGGCCAGATGGGGGAAACGTGAAATAGCCATGCTATTGGTGTCTTGTTCAGGAATTGAAACATAAAACTAACATTAATCGCCCCCCCGCCACAAAGCAGAAAATCAGTCGCGGCGATAATTTTCATTTATCCCGCAGCGATCACCAAAGCTGTGCGCCAACGCCTTGCATCGGCGGGCTTTTTCCGTAAAACTTAATAATGTAAACGATTACCCTATTGAGAGCTTGTAAGCGATATGGCCACCATAAAGGATGTAGCTAAACTGGCGGGTGTATCAGTCGCCACAGTCTCGCGCGTTATCAATAATTCACCGAAGGCCAGCGACAATTCCCGCCAGGCGGTGCTTGGCGCCATGGAAGAGCTGCAATATCATCCCAACGCCAATGCCCGGGCGCTGGCGCAGCAATCCACCGAAACGGTGGGGCTTATCGTCTCGGACGTATCCGATCCGTTTTTCGGCGCCATGGTCAAGGCGGTGGAGCAGGTAGCCTATCGCACCGGTAACTTTCTGCTGATTGGCAACGGCTACCATATCCTGGAGCAGGAACGGCAGGCCATCGAGCAGTTGATCCGCCACCGCTGCGCCGCGCTGGTGGTTCATGCGCAGATGATCCCCGAAGAGGAGCTTAACGCCCTGATGGCGCATATTCCGGGCATGGTGCTGATTAACCGCATTCTGCCGGCCTATGCCAGCCGCTGCGTGGCCCTCGACGACCGTTATGGCGCCTGGCTGGCCACCCGCCACCTGATTCAGCAGGGCCACCGGCGCATTGCGTTTATCTGTTCAAGCCATCCCATTTCCGACAGCACCGATCGATTGCAGGGCTATCTGGATGCGCTGAAGGATCATGATATCGAGGTGGATGAGAAGCTTATCGCCTACGGCGAACCCGACGAGGTGGGCGGCGAGCAGGCCATTACCAGCCTGCTGGGGCGCGGGCGTAATTTTACCGCCATCGCCTGTTACAACGATTCCATGGCCGCCGGCGCGCTGGCGGTCCTCAGCGATAATGGTATCGACGTGCCGGAGCAAATCTCGCTGGTCGGCTTTGACGATGTGCTGATTTCACGTTACCTGCGACCGCGCCTGACCACTATCCGCTATCCGGTGGTGGCGATGGCCACCCAGGCGGCGCAGCTGGCGCTGGCGCTGGCGAACGGGGACCCGCTGCCGGAGGTGACCAATACCTTCAGCCCGACCCTGGTAAGGCGTCACTCGGTCGCGCCGCCGCCTTAAGTGGCGACCGCGGATTTACCGGGCGTCCGCGCGCAGCTGATAGAGATGCACCGGCATATCGGGATATTCGATCCCGTCGCCGATATAGTCCCAGCCGTGGCGTTCATAATAGCCGGTAAAGGTGGCATACAAATACAGGGAACCGAAACCGGCCCGGCGGCTGAAATCCTGCACAAACGCCTGCAGCTGCCGTCCCAGGCCCCGCCCCCGGTATGCTTCATCGACATACAGCGCCGCCAGCCAGGGGGTGAGGTCCTGGCGGCTCAACAGATCGCTGCGCCACAGGCCCACGGTGCCCACCGGGCGGCCGTCGTCAAGGGCGATAAAGGTGATCGGCAGGCCGTCCCGGCGCATGCCATTGTCGACGATGGCGGCATAGAACCCCCGGCCGGCGCCGTGGCCGAAAGCGCGCCATAGCCAGTCGGTCACCTGTTCTTTATGCCGGGCATGGTCCGCCAGCGGGGCAATCACCACCGGCATCAGACCAGTTTTCCCTGGAAAATGGGCACCGATTCAAACAAAAAGCCGTCGAATTCCGGCGCATCGGCATCGGAAATTTCCATCAGGGTGTTTTTGACGCTTTCCATATGCTGCCACATGCACTGGTAGGAGGCCATCACGTCGCGCCGGCGCAGGGCCACCAGAATATTCTGATGATCCGCCAGCCAGCGCAGCCGCAGGGAACGCGTATCTATATGGCTGTAGAGCTGCTGCCACAACGCGCTGGATTCCTGCCGCAGCCAGATGGATTTTACCGTTTCCAGCAGCATCTGGTTTTGCGTGGCGCCGGCAATCAGCTCGTGAAACAGCTTATCGTTGTTCTCGCTGCGCTCGTTGGTAATAATGTCGCGCTGCTCCTGCTCCAGCGTCCGGCGCAGGTTTTCAATGTCCATTTTGGTGGCCATTTTGGCGGCGAACGCGGCGATATTGCTCTCCAGAAGCTGGCGGGCCTGCAGCAGTTCAAACGGCCCCACCTCGCTTTCAAGGTAATGGGTTCCCTCGGTATCCCCGCCCGGAATGCGTATCACATATACGCCGGAACCCTGGCGGATATCCACTACCCCCTCCAGCTCCAGCATCAGGAGGGCCTCGCGGATAATGGTGCGGCTGACGCCGTAGGTTTCCGCAATATTACGCTCCGGGGGCAAACGCGTACCGATCGGGTAATGACCTGACTGGATCTTCTGCCGCAGATCCCGGCCAATTTCCTGATACTGTTTTTTTTCCTGCAACATCACACCTTCTTCCCCTCGCCCGTTAACGCGTAGCCTGAAACACGATATGCCCGCGACAGGACGGCAGGCTTGCTTCCTGCCGTTTGCCGGCGCGCGGGCTAGTGTAACAAACCCAGGGCCTGATCGAGTACTTTCGCGCCGTTTAAAGTGCCATAGGCCACCGAATCGATTACCGCGATGGGGATCTGGTATTCATCGGTCAGCTTTTTGTTTTCCGCCAGTTTAAAGCGCACCTGCGGCCCCAGCAACACGACCAGGATATCGTTGCCGAACGTTTGCAGCTCATCGCGCAGGTTTTGTTCGGGGATGGCGTAAATCTTGTATTCCAGGGAGCGGCTGGCCGCTTCCTTTTCCATTTTGGTCACCACCAGCGAGGTGGACATGCCCGCGGAACAGGCCAGGACGATACGTTTCATAGGTATTCCTCTTATTTATCTTCGTCATCGAGCGTTAACGCCAGGGTACGGGTAGCGCTTAAGCGGGCGAACCAGGCGGCGGATTTTTTCGGCTGCCGGCGCAACTGTTGCTGCAGGTCGATTTCAATCAGACCATAGCGGTTTTTAAACGCGTTCATCGGCGAAACATTATCGGTAAACGCCCAGAGCATATAACCCAGGCAGCGCGCGCCCTCCTCCCGGGCTTTTAACGCCCAGTACAGATGTTCGGCGATAAAGTCGATGCGGTAATCATCCTGGATCACGCCGGCGGGGTCTTTAAAGCGTTCCTCATGTTCAACGCCCATGCCGTTTTCGGCGATAAACCAGGGCATATCCGGATAATCGCGGTTCATCCGCTGCGCCATGTCATAGACAATCCGGGGATGGATTTCCCAGCCGCGCGAGGGATTCATCCGCCGTCCCGGCAGCTCGAACGGCTCATAATAATATGCCGGATGGAACGGGGTATTGTCATTCCACTGGCGGCTGGGGGCCTTGACCCGATGGGGATAATAAAGATTAATCCCCACCTCATGCACCGGATAACGGCGGATAATATCCAGTTCCTGCGCGTCGTACTGCCACTCGACCCCATGGCGGCGCAGCAGTTCCATTAACTCCGGTGGATAGACGCCCAGCAGCAGCGGATCGAGGAATACCCGGTTATAAAACAGATCGTAGAGATGCGCCGCCCGCTGGTCATGGGGAGCGCTGGAACGGGCATAGGTCACCTCCGGATTAAGGATAACCCCGAGCGATCCGCCGCCGCGCCGGTAGCCTTGTTCTTCAAACAACTGTACCAGCCGGGCGGTGGCGAGGATTTTATGATGGTTCCACTGCATCCATTTATGGGTATTCTGTTCATAGGGATAACGCAGGGCATCCAGGTAAACCCGGGTCTGCACCACGATCGGCTCGTTAAAGGAAAACCAGCGCTTCACCTTGCCGGCATAACGCGCGAACACTTTTTCCGCGTAACGGACAAACAGTTCCACCACCCGCTTCGACTGCCAGCCGCCATGGCGTTCCAGCAGGCAGGCAGGCAGCTCGTAATGCTCCAGGCAGATCATCGGCTCAATACCCTGCCTGATCATCTCATCAAGAAAATTATCGATATAGGCCGCATAGTCTTCATCGACAATCACCTGCTCGTGATCCACCAGGAAACGCGACCAGTTGATCGAGGTGCGGTAATGCGTCAGCCCGGCCTGCTTCATCAGCGCCACGTCTTCGGCGTAGCGATGGATAAAATCGGTGGACACCGCCGGGCCATAGCCGTTATGCCAGACGTGGCGGTCCTGCTGGTACCACAGGTCGAGATAAGAATCCTGGCCCGGCTTCTTGCCGCTCCAGCCCTCGGTTTGCCAGGCGGACGCCGCGGCGCCCAGGATAAAATCCGCCGGGATGGCGATGCTAACCTTGCTCATGTCCGTCCTCACGATGACTTAAGGGTTTGCGCGCGGGATGATTCGCTCATTTCCGCCGCCAGCTGCGCCTGGTCCGCGCGGCGCGACGCCACATGGACAAAAGGCAGATAGATCAGGAACGACACCACGATGCAGCACAGCTGCGTAATCACCGCGCCCATCGATCCGGCGGTGGACAGCCAGGCGTTAATCAGCGGCGGCGTGGTCCAGGGCACCATCACCACCGCCTTGTCGGCAAAACCCAGGCTGGTGGCGAAATAGCCGATGGTGCCGGTGACCAGCGGCGTAATAATAAAAGGAATGGCCAGGATCGGATTAAGCATGATCGGCATGCCGAAGATCACCGGTTCATTAATATTAAACACCGAGGGACCAAGGGATAATTTAGCGATTTCTTTCATCTCCTTGCGCTTGGATGTAAACAATACCGCCATTAATAATCCGATGGTCAGGCCGGAACCGCCGATGCTCATATACACATCCCAAAACGGCATGGTAATGATATTGGGAATATCCTTGCCCTGTTCAAACGCGGTCATATTGACGGTAATGGCGCCGAGCAATAAAGGTTCGCGAATCGGCTTAATCATTTGGTTGCCGTGAATGCCGATGACCCAGAACATCTGGGCGACGAACATCAGCACCAGGATGCCCGGCAGGCTTTGCACCACCGATTCCAGCGGCTGCTGTACCACCTTATATACCGCATCGTACAGATACATGCCGGTCACGCGCTGGAAGACGAACCCAAAGGTCGCCAGCAGCAGCACGGTAATAATGGCCGGGATCAGGGCGGTAAAAGACGCGGACACATTGGGCGGCACGGTATCCGGCATCTTAATGCGGAATTTATCCACCTTTTCCAGGCGCGAATAAACCTCCACCGATAAAATCGCCATAAACATGCCGAGGAACAGGCTCTTGGTATCCGAAAACTGCCGCGCCAGCACGTCCTTGACCACCATCATCTGGTCGCCGACCATTAACTGCAGCGTGGTCGGCGTGACGGCGATAAAACAAATTACCGCCAGCAGCCCGGGAAATAAGGTGCGTGACCCATTAAGCCGGCCCAGCTCAATACCGATTAGGAATACCGCGCCGATGGTTAAAAAATTCAGGGTGGCGTAGTTAATACTGCTCATAATAGGCTTGAGCGTCGCCAGCGGCGCGAAGAAACTAAAACTGGCGAGGCCGTTAACCGGATCGAGCACCATATTGGAGATCAACACCGAAAACGCGCCGACAATGATGACCGGCATTAAGGTAATAAATGCCGCCTTGATCGCCATAATATAGCGAAAGCTATTAAATTTAGTGGCAAACGATCCCAGAGAATCGATCATACGATCCTTAAATGACATGACACCACCTCATCATCAGTGAGTTAAGCCTATTGATATGCACGTTTGCCGGTAGCCGGCAGGTTTTATTGTGGGTTTGGCATACCAAAAACTAGCGTAACTGAATTTATTTTCTGTGATCATGCTCTCACAAGCCAACATTGGAATTCCAATATGATGAAATTACCAAATTTGGTATACCAATAGAGGTGGCGAATGGAAGATTTTGAACAAACCGTGATGGAATTGCTGATTAACGCCGGCGAAGCCCGTTCCGAGAGCATGAGCGCCATCCAGTCGGCGCGGGAACGCAACTGGGACGAGGCGCGGGAGAGGATGGAAGCGGCGCGCCAGGCCTCGCGCCGCGCCCACGCCATCCAGACGCGGCTTATCGGGCTGGATGAAGGGACGGGCAAGGTGCCGGTCAATTTAATCATGGTCCACGCGCAGGATCATTTGATGACCGCCATGCTGTGCCAGGATCTGGCGCAGGAATTTATCCTGCTGCGCCGCGAGCTGGCGGACCTCGCCGCGCGCTGATCCGCACGGGCCTTAAGCCGCGCCGGCGGCGAATGGCCGGCGCGGCCTGAAGCCCGCGGCCATGTCGGTGCAGAACGGTGTTTTAATTTTTAACACTCTTTTAGCGGCCAACCGTTGGCTTCGCTGCGGGGGGAGGATATGATGCGAATCACCACTTTCTTTTAACATATAAACTACCATGTCGTTTCATTCTCCTAAAGAAGTCGCAGCAATCGCTGTGCAAACGGGCGCCACCAAAAGCCGCGCGCCGCTCCCCTATTTACTGGTGCTCGGCTGTCTGGCCGGTGCGTATATCGCGATAGGTTTTATGCTGGATATCCATGTGACCGCCAGCCTGCCCGCCGACTGGGGGTCGTTCGGCGTCTTTTTAGGGGCGGCGGTGTTCCCGGTGGGGCTGGTGCTGACGCTTATCGCCGGAGGAGAACTCCTGACCGGCAATATGATGACGCTGCCTATTGCCTGGCTGGCGCGGCAAATCTCTTTTATGTCGCTGATACGCAACTGGTTCTGGATTACCGTCGCCAACTTTGCCGGCAGCATTTTGATTGCGTGGTTTTTCGGCCACGTGCTCGGCCTGACCGAAGGCGCGTTCCTGGCCAAAACCGCGGCCACCGCCCAGGCAAAGATTTCCGCCGATTTCCTGCACGCCTTTATTTCCGGCATCGGCTGCAACTGGCTGGTGAGCCTGGCGGTATGGCTGGCATACAGCGGCAAGGATGTGGCTAGTAAGATCCTGGGTATCTGGTTTCCGATCATGGCGTTTGTCGATCTCGGCTTCCAGCACGTGGTGGCCAATATGTTCGTGATTCCGGCGGCGATTTTTGCCGGGCAGGCGACCTGGGCGCAGTACTGGGGCAACTTCCCCGGCGTGTTCCTGGGCAACGCCGCCGGCGGCGCCATCTTTGTCGCGCTGGTCTATTATATTGCCTATCGCCCCATGGCGTCCGACACCGCGGCCGCGGCGCCGTTGCCGGCGGCCGGGCGCAGCAAAGCCTGAGTTCCCGGGTACCGCCGCGCCGCCGGCGAAGACCCCGCCGTTTTGGGTTACAAGCGTTCCAGCGCCAGCAGCTCATCCAGCGTCTGGCGGCGGCGGATCAGGCGCGGGCGGCCCTGCGTGAACAAGACTTCGGGCAGCAGCGGGCGGGTATTGTAATTGGATGACATTGAGGCGCCGTAGGCGCCGGTATCATGGAACACCAGGTAATCGCCCACCCGGGCGGCGGGCAATGGCCGCGGCTCGATGCCGCCGCCGGCCAACTGGGTAAACACATCCCCCGATTCGCACAGCGGGCCGCCCACCACCGTCGCTATTTCCGCCCGGCCGTCCGGCTCGCCGCCGTCGGCCGGGATCAGCGAAATATGGTGATAGCTGCCGTACATCGCCGGGCGCATCAGATCGTTGAAACCGGCGTCCACCAGCACGAAATGGCGACTGCCCATCTCCTTGACCGCCTGCACCTGCGCCACCAGCGCGCCGGATTCCGCCACCAGGAAACGCCCCGGCTCGATTTCCAGCGTCACCGGATGGCCCAGATGGTCGCTGATTTCACGGCGCGCGGCATCCCACAGGCCAAAGTAATGCCCGGTGTTGATCGCCTCCTCGCCAAACCGGTACGGCACCGACAGCCCGCCGCCGGCGGAAATGGCGTGGACATCCTGGCCGGAGGCGATAACTTCCCGCACCATCGCCGCGCAGACCTGGCGCAAATGGTCATAATCTACGCCAGATCCGATATGCATATGCAGGCCGACGAGCTTTAAGCCGTAGCGCCGGATTTGCGCGATGGCCAGCGGCAGGTCGGCATACCAGATCCCGTGCTTGCTGTTTTCGCCGCCGGTATTGGTTTTCTGGCTATGGCCGTGGCCGAAGCCGGGGTTAATGCGCAGCCATACCGCATGCCCGGGCGAATGCCGCCCCAGTTGTTCCAGCATATCCACCGAACCGGCGTTGACCGGGATGGCGAGCTCCACCACCCGCTGCAGGGTCGGGCGGTCAAAGACATCGGCGGTGAACACCATATCAGCCGGCTGTTGTCCCGGGCGGTAGCCCGCCGCCAGCGCCCGCTCGATTTCACCCAGGGACACGGCATCGACCTTTACCCCCTGCTCGCGCATCAGGCTCAGGATATGGATGTTGGAGCAGGCCTTCTGGGCAAAACGAATCACGTCGAACTGCCGCAGCTGGCGGATGCGCTCGTTAATCACTTCGGCTTCATAGGCCCACACCGGGCCGCCGTATTGCCGGGCCAGTTGCCGCAAATTGACCGCGTTAAGCGCGCTTTGGGTGTGAAAAAGGTTATGTGGCATGGGGTTCCCGTCGGTGTTACCGCTTTGAGCCTATTTTTATCTATTACTGGCTATCGATAAAATATCTATTTTAGCGTCAGCTATTCACCTATGATATGGGTTTAGGGGCCGGGAGCGGTATTATGGCGGCAATTTCGTTGCGACATATCGATATCTTTCACGCGGTGATGACCACCGGCAATCTTACCGAGGCGGCGGCGCTGCTCCATACCTCGCAACCCACGGTCAGCCGGGAGCTGGCGCGCTTCGAGCATTTGCTGCGCATGACGCTGTTCGAGCGGATTAAAGGCCGGCTGAAACCCACCGGCGAAGGGTTGCGCCTATTTGAAGAGGTGCAGCGCTCCTATTACGGGCTGGATCGTATTGTCAGCGCCGCGCAGGCCATTCGCGAGTTCCGCCAGGCGCAGCTGTCGGTGGCCTGCCTGCCGGTGTTTTCCCAATCGCTGCTGCCGCTGGTATGCCGGGATTTTTTCGACCGTCATCCGGCGGTCAGCCTGAGCGTGGTGCCGCAGGAGTCGCCGCTGCTGGAGGAATGGCTCTCCGCCCAGCGCCACGATATCGGCCTGACGGAAAATACCTTTACCCCCGCGGGCACCGGGCGCGAGACCCTGATGACCCTTAACGAGGTGTGCGTGCTGCCCGCCGGCCACCCGTTGACCCGGCGGGAGCGCCTGACCCCGCGGGATTTTCACCGTCTGTCGTATATCAGCCTGTCGGCCACCGACAGCTACCGCCAGCTGCTGGATCGGCTGTTCAGCCAGGAAGGCGTGGAGCGCGGCATGGTGGTGGAGACCCATAGCGCCGCGTCGGTGTGCGCGATGGTACGCGCCGGGGTCGGCATTTCCATTGTCAATCCGCTGACCGCGCTGGATTACGCCGCCGGCGGCGTGGTATTACGCCCCTTCAGTCATCAGGTGCCGTTCACGGTCAGCCTGATCCGGCCGCTGCACCGTCCGGCATCGGCCCTGGTCAGCCATTTTATCGATTACCTGCATACGTTTGCCGCCGCCGTTCCCGCCCGGCTGGACGCCGCGCTGGCACAGTCGTAACCCGGTCCCCGTTCATTCGCCGGGGGGCCGCCGCCGGCCACGTTATGCGGCCACCGGCCGGCCGGGAGAACGAGCGAAGGTCAGCAGGCACACCAGCAGCCCGCACAGCGCCATCGCCGCCGCGGCCAGCGGCACCGCGGTCAGTCCCAGGCCGGTGGCGATCACCTTGCCGCCGGCCCAGGCGCCAAACGCATTGCCGATATTGAACGCGGAGATATTCAGCGTCGATACCAGGTTGGGCGCGTCGTCGCCGTGCGCCACCACGTTAATCTGCAGCGCCGGGATGGTGCTGAAGGTGGCCAGCGCCCAAAAGAACAGGGTGATTTCCGCCGGCAGCAGCGCGCGGCTGGTCCAGTAAAACATCACCGAGAACACCGCGATCAGGGCAAAACTCAGTATCAGGCTGAAGGAGACCCGCCAGTCGGCCAGACGGCCGCCAATCAGGTTGCCCAGCGTTAAACCCGCGCCGATTAAAAACAGCGTCCAGCTGACCCCTCGATCGCTGACCCCGGTCACCTGCAGCAACAGCGGCGCAATATAGCTGAACAAAGTAAACATGGCGGCGGCGAAACACACCGTCATCAGCAGCGACAGCAGCAGGCGGCCATTGCGCAGCGCGGCGAATTCCCGGGCCAGGTCGGCGGGCGCCGCGTCGCGCTGCGGCGGCAGGCTGGCCAGCAGGGCGACAAATCCCACGATGCCCAGGAGCGAGACGCCCCAGAACGTCGCGCGCCAGCCGTACAGCTGCCCAAGCCAGGTGCCGGCGGGCACCCCCAGCACATTGGCAAGGGTCAAACCGGTAAACATCAGCGCCACCGCCGACGCCCGCCGGTGCGGCGGCACCAGCCCGGCGGCCACCACCGCGCCGATGCCAAAAAAGGCGCCGTGGCTCAGCGCCGTGATCACCCTGGCCAGCATCAGCAGACCGTAATCGTAGGACCAGGCGCACAGGGCATTGCCGATAATAAATATCACCATCAGCAGCGCCAGGCAGGTTTTGCGTGGCAGCCGGGCGGTCAGGATCGCCATGATGGGCGCCCCCGCCGCCACGCCGATGGCGTAACCGCTGATAAGCCAGCCGGCGTCCGGCAGCGATACCGCCAGGCTTTCCGCCACTTGCGGCAACAGGCCCATAATGACGAATTCAGTCGTCCCGATGGCGAACGCGCTCAGCGCCAGGGCCAGAAGAGCAACAGGCATAACAGACTCCTATACATCATCCCGCCCGCGGGCCGGAAAGGTTATGTAGCGATAATGAGGACGGTACGGTAGGGAAAAGAGGGGCGCGGCCAAGGGAGCCGCAATGCGATTGCCGGACTAATCGTTATAATATTGTTAAAATAACACGCGCCGCGGCCGGCGCCAATACCGCTGTGTGCTCAGTAGAGCGAGACCCGCTGAAAATCGCCGTCCGCCCGCACGTTCATGCCGAACCCGCAGTCGCCCGAGACGGTCTCCAGGTGCGCCGCATTAGCCGTAAAGGTCATGTTGACCTGACAGGACGACCCGTCCGCCTGCGCGTCCTGGCGATAAACGCCATGGCCGCCGTCAAGTGATTGCACCACCGAAAACTCGCCCATATTCGGGCCGTAGTACATCCCCATCACCGGCATATAAAAGCCGTTAAAGCTGATTTTCCACGCCTCGCCCTCGGGCTGTACCGAAACGGTGCTCCATACCCCTTTACCGGCGTAGCGCCAGTAGGTGCCCATGGGGGTGGCGGCCAGTGCCGGGCGCAGGCGGTCAAGCACCGGCTGGATCAGCGCCAGGTTGGTGCGGGTTTTGTCGTCATCCGGCGCCAGGGAAAGCCACGCCGCGGCCTTTAACGGCTCGCCGGCGTGGATCAGCGCCAGCGCCACGTTGTTATAGGCGGTCGCGATGGCCGCGGCGGGCAAACGGCAAAATTCACTCCAGGCGGCCTGGGCGGTAAACTCATCCGCCGCGCGCGCCATATGACCCTGCTGATAAGCCGTATTGCCCGCCTGGGCATAGTCGTCAAGGCGCGCGCAATCGGTTTTGATCTGCTCGTCTTTTGGCGTCGCATAGCTCAACGCGCTATACAATCCCAGGGCGAACGCCCCGGTTTTCAGTATCCTGTCCATCCCCTGCCCATATCGCTGCCGCCCCGTATCTCCCGCGATAATGAAGCGCCGGCGGCGATAAGTAAAGATGAAGCCGGCAAGGTGAATCCCGCCGGGCGAAAAAAACGGCCGCCGGTCAGCCGTTGCCGTCCAGTAAATCCGCATAGGCGTCGGTTACCAGCATGATTTTACCGATATGGGTGCTCCCTTCCATCAGCGCATGGGCCTCGGCGGCCTGGCGCAACGGAAAAGCCCGTTCGATCAGCGGCCGGATCTTACCCGCCGCCAGCAGCGGCCAAACCTGCTGCTGCAAGTCGGCGGCGATGGCGGCCTTGTCCGCCACCGGACGCGGACGCAGCGTCGAGCCGGTATGGATCAGGCGCTTGGCCAGCATCTTCATCAGATTGAGCTCTTTTGCCGGGCCATCCTGTACGCCGATTTGCACAATGCGCCCGTCCATCGCCGCCGCCGCATAGTTACGCGCCACATAGTCGCCGGCAATCAGATCGACAATCACATCCGCGCCATGCCCGCCGGTTAGTCGTTCCGTCTGTGCGACAAAATCCTCGGTACGGTAGTTAATGGCATGATCGGCGCCCAGCTTGCGCGCCGCCGCGCATTTCTCTTCGGAGCCGACGGTGGTCAGCACCGTGGCGCCAAAGGCCTTCGCCAGCATAATGGCGACGGTGCCGATACCGGAGGTGCCGCCGTGCACCAACAGGATCTCCCCCGCTTTGAGCTTACCGCGCTGGAAAACGTTAACCCAGACGGTGAAAAAGGTCTCCGGCAGCGCCGCGGCCTCCAGGAGCGACAGGCCCTGCGGCACCGGCAGCGCGTTGCTTTCATGCACCACGCAATATTCGGCGTAACCGCCGCCGGCCACCAGGCCGCACACCTCGTCGCCGACGGCAAAACGCCCGGCGCCGTCGCCCAGCGCCGCCACGACCCCCGCGAACTCAAGCCCCGGCAGCTCGGAGGCGCCCGCGGGCGGCGGATAACTGCCTTTACGCTGCAACACGTCGGGACGGTTAACGCCCGCCGCGGCAACCTTGACCAGCAGGTAGCCGGGACCGGGACGGGGTACCGGCAGCTCGGCCGCAATCAGTTGTTCGGGGCCGCCGGGTTGTTTAATCCTGACGGCTTGCATGGTGGCGGGAACGGTGGATAAAGTCATAGCTAGCGTCCTGTAACAAAGTCTTCAATCCCGGGTCGGGATAAAGAATTAACGATCCGATGCAAGATAGCCTAGCCTATTTTGCGCCGCGGCTCAGCTATCCGCCGTGCTATGTTCGCGTAATCGCGTTTCAAGTCGTGCGATTAACTGCCCCAGTTCGCGCATATCGTCGCCGTCCAGCACCGGGCCGGGTTGCCGCACCGCCGCACTGCGGATCACCCCCCGGCGGCGCAGTGTTTCCTTGCGCAGCGCCAGGCCGATGCCGTACTGGAATTCGTGGCGCAGCAGCGGCAGATAGACATCAAATACATCCTCGGCCTGCTCGGCCTTGCCTGCCTGGAACAGCGCGCAGACCCGCACCAGCATTTCCGGATAGGCGAATCCGGTCATCGCCCCGTCCGCGCCGCGCCGCATTTCCTGCGGTAAAAACAGACCGCCGTTGCCGGCCAGGATACTGATGCGCCGCAGGCCGCGCGCCGCGCTTTGTCCCCGTACCTGGCTCAGCTTGCGCAGTCCCGGCAAATCTTCATGTTTCAGCATCACCAACTGCGGCAGCGCCTCAATCAAGCGCAGGATCACCGCCACCGACGTATGCACGCCGGTGGACTGGGGAAAATCCTGCAGGCAGATGGGCACATCGCCCCCCAGCAATCCCGCCACCGTCAAATAATATTGGCTTATTTGATCGTCGGTTTTAAGATTGGCCACCGGCGCCAGCATCACGCCGGCGGCGCCCAGCTCCATGGCGGTATGGCTTAGCCGCTGTACGTGACGGTGGGACGCGTGGCTGACGCCGACCACCACCGGCACCCGCCCATTGACACGCGTCAGCACCCGGCGCATAAACAGCAGCGATTCGTCGTCCGTCAGCTTGGGCGCCTCCCCCATCATGCCGAGAATGGTGATACCGCTGACGCCCTGCTGCAAATAAAAATCGGTCAGGCGATCGGCGCTGTCCAAATCCAGCCCGCCGTCATCGGTAAAGGGGGTGGCTGAAATGATATAGACGCCGCGCGCCTGTTCATTGAGTTTATCGGTCATATCTACCCTACCTTGCTGAATAAAATGTGTCTCGTCCGCCAGGACGCGGCGGCGGAGGGCGGTCCCTCAGGCACGCGGGTCCTGGTGAAATACCATGGCGTCCCCCGGCTGGAACCCCCAGTCGACGATGTGACCGGGCGTACGCTCAAGGGTTGGGATATCCGGCGGCGCATAGGCGATAATGGTTTGTCCCAGCGAGGCGATAAACAGCTTCCAGTGCATGCCGCAAAAGGTCGCCGCCTGAATTTCGCCCCGGTGGCGCACCGCCGCCCGGCGGCCCGGGTCGCCCACCAGCAGATGTTCCGGGCGGATGCCAAGTCGGGCGCCGCCGTCCTGTTGGATAAAATTACATTCCCCCAGAAATCCGGCGACAAAAGGACTGCCCGGCCGGCGGTACAAGGTTTCCGGCGCGCCGGACTCCACAATGCCGCCGTTTTCCATGATCACGATGGTATCGGAGAGATTCATCGCCTCCTCCTGATCGTGGGTGACAAACACCACGGTCAGGCCCAGTTCCCGGTGCAGTTGTTTAATCTGCAGCTGTATGGTCTGGCGCAGGTTTTTATCCAGCGCCCCCAGCGGCTCATCCATCAGCAGGATATCCGGATTGAATACCAGCGCCCGCGCCAGCGCGGTGCGCTGCTGCTGGCCGCCGGACAGTTCCCCCGGCATGCGCGCGCGGTACTCGTCAAGGCTGACCAGCGCCAGGGCCTCCGCCACCTTGCGTTCTATATCCGCTTTGGCCATGCGCCGCATGCGCAGCGGAAAGGCGACATTTTCAAACACCGACATATGCGGAAACAGCGCGTAGTTCTGGAATACCATGCCGATATTGCGATCGGCAATCGGCGTGCTGCTGACATTTTTTCCGGCGATGTGCACGCTGCCGCGATCCGGCATTTCAAACCCGGCGATAATTTTCAGTAAGGTGGTCTTGCCGGAGCCTGAGGCGCCCAGTAAGGTGCAAAACTCGCCGCGCCGCACCGCAAGGTCCACGTTCGGCAGGGCAATGACGCCACCGTAGGTTTTGCGGATCCCCTTGAGTGCGACGTCTTTACCTTGTAGCTGTTGCATGCTTTTCTCCATGGCGACCGAACAGGCTGTGGGCGATTAAAATCAGCGCGGTGGCGGCGATCAGCACGCAGGACGCGGAAATGACCGTCGGGTCGAAGTCAAATGACAAGCCCTCATACATCAGTTTTGGCAGCGTGCGGTTGCGCAGGGTTGTCAGGAACAGCGCCATCACCACATCGTCGAACGAGGTAATAAACGCAAACACCGCCCCGCCGATGATGCCCGGCAGCAGGGCCGGCAGCATCACCCGCCGGAACATCCGCGGCCAACTCGCGCCCAGGCTGAGCGCCGCCAGCTCCAGGTTGGGATCAAAGCTTTGCAGCGCCGCGCGCAGGGTAATATAGACATAGGGGGTGGCCAGCACCGTATGGCCGATAACCAGCGCCACCGAGTTACTGATCAAGCCGCGCGGACCACACAGATAATACAGCGCCACGGCGGTGATAATCGCCGGCACCGACATCGGGATAATAAACAACGTTTCCAGCAAGCCTTTACGGCCCGGGCGCATCTTATAGACGCCCAGCGCGGCGGCGGCCCCCAGCGCCATCGAGGCGGCGGTGACCATCGCGCCGACCTTGACGCTTTGCCATAGCGCGGCCATCCATTTGGGATCCTGGAAGAAATTGCGATACCAGCGGACGCCGTATTCCGGCGGCGGAAAGGTCGGAAAGCTGCCGGTGCCGAAGCTCATCGGGATCACCACCAGGATCGGCAACAGCAGGAACGCCGCGCACAATACGCCCGCCAGCGCGCCGATACGTCCGCCGCCCGTCCGCCGGGCGCTGCTCATCTGGCTGCCCTTGCCCGCCTGGCCGCTCATGAGTTTATCCAGTCCGAACAGGCGATTGAACAGCCACAGCGCGAACAGCGTGGTCACCAGCAATACTCCCGCCAGCGCGGCGGCGATGCCCCAGTTCAGCTCATCGCTGATATTGTGCGAGATAAGCTCGGCAATCATGCGCTGCGCCGGGCCGCCCATCAGCGAAGGCGTGATGTAGTACCCCACCGCGTTCATAAACACGATAATGGCTCCCGCCACCATGCCGGGGCGCGTCAGCGGCAAAATCACCCGGGTGAATATGCCGATAGAATCGGCGCCCATGCCTTGGGCCGCCAGGATAAGCGAGTTATCCAGCGCCCGGAACGAAGCGTACAGCGGTAATACCACGAACGGCATCAGTACATGGGTCATGCCGATCAGCACACCGGTAAAGTTATAGAGAAAGGCGATCGGATGATCGATAAGGCTGGTGGTGATAAGCAGCGTATTCAGCGGCCCGTTTTGCTGCAACAGCGCGATCCAGGCCGATGTGCGCACCAGCGCGCTGGACCAGAATGGCAGCAGCACGGCAAAAAACAGCAGTTTCGACAGCGCCGGCCTGACCGATGCCATCAGGTAAGCCAGCGGATAACTCATGATCACGCAGCTGCCGGTCACCACGGTGGCGATGACAAAGGTGTTTTGCAGCACGATGCGGTAGATCGGCACCTGCAGCAGGCGCAGATAATTATCCGCCGACAGCGCGCCCTGGCTGTACAAGCCCTGTTTAAGCAGGCCCAGAATCGGCCAGATAAAAAACAGCGCCAGGAAAACCAGCAGCGGCAGGGCCAGCAGGCACAGGCGGGAAAAACGCCGCGTCTCCTTGTCCCGGCCTGCCGCGCTCAGTGTTATGGTCGACATAGATTCTCCATGGGGCCGAACTTACGCAGACCGCCGCCAGCCTGGGGCTGACTGCGGTTTTGACGATAAGCGTCGGCCGCGTTGATCCATGATAGGAATGATGTTTTCACTTTGCCTCCGCGGCTTGCACGCAACCTTGACCGCGCCGGCGCATGCTTGCCGGGGAAGGCCTCGTCCGGCATTCTTTTTGCATACTTCTGGTATACCAAGAGTAACGCTGAAATCTTATGCAAGAAGCAGACCCGAAATGCAGCGTCGGGAAAATTTCATTCTTCCCCGGCCCCGTCGGCGCGCGCAGAGCGAACATCGCCCCGCATATCATGGCGGTACGGGTATTTCTAAGCTGCATAGATATCGGTACAGACGGGGCCTGCGCCAGCCGGCGGCGTTCGTTTATGGGGCATCAGGCCCCAGGCGGGTGCAACGGGGCAAAGGATAAGGCCTTTATCGCCGCCCAGAAACCTTAATGGCACCACATTATTCAAGGGGATGACATGTCAGAAAAATTTATTGCCCGGCGTATGAAACGCGTACGCCCCTCGCCGACCGGGGCCATAGCCGATACCGTGCGCGCCATGGAGGCGGCGGGCCTCGATGTGATAAACCTGGGCCTGGGTGAACTGGATTTCGCCACGCCGCCGGCCATCGGCCAAGCCGGGATCGACGCCATAGTGCGCGGCGACACCAAATATACCGCCGTGGCCGGCACACTGGCACTCAGGCAGGCGATCGCCGATAAGTTCCAACGAGATAACGGGCTATCCTACCAGCCGGCTGAGATCATCGCCGGCACCGGCGCCAAGCAGCTTATTTTCAACGCCTTTATGGCCACCCTGTCGCCGGGAGATGAAGTGATTATCCCGGCGCCCTATTGGGTCTCCTATCCGGATATGGTGGCGCTGGCCGAGGGCGAGACGCGAATAGTGGCCTGTAGCGAAGCGTCGGGCTGGAAGCTACAGCCCGAGGATCTGAGGGCGGCCATTACCCCGCGCACCCGCTGGCTGGTGCTCAACTCCCCCAACAACCCCACCGGGGCGGTCTATTGCCATCGGGAACTGGCGGCGCTGGCCGCCGTGCTGGTCGATGCGCCGCAGGTACTGGTGCTATCTGATGATATCTACGAACGCCTGCGCCACCAGGACGAGCCGTTTGCCACGCTGGCGGCGGTTGAGCCGCGCCTGCGGGATCGGACGCTGACGGTTAACGGGTTATCAAAAGGGTTCTCCATGACCGGCTGGCGGCTGGGCTATGCAGGCGGGCCGGGCTGGCTGATTGCCGCCATGCAGGTGTTGCAATCGCAGAGCACCTCCAATCCCAGTTCGGTATCCCAGGCGGCGGCGCTGACCGCGCTGACCACGCCGGACGATTTTACCGCCGGCTGGCTGGCCCGGCTAGCGGCGCGGCGGGCGATAGTCATGGCGATGATTGACCAGGTGGAGGGACTCAGCGCCCAAACTCCCCCCGGCGCCTTCTATGTCTTTGCCTGCTGCGGCGGACTGCTGGGTAAACGCGCGCCCGACGGCGCTTTGCTGGCAACCGATGGCGACGTGGCCGACTATCTGGCGCGCAGCGCCCGGGTGGCGACGCTGCAAGGCGCCGCGTTCGGCATGTCGCCCTATATCCGCATCGCCTATGCCCTCGACGACCAACGCCTGTCTGAAGCCTGCGAACGCATTAAACAGGCCTGCGCCCGGCTGCGCTAACTGATAAACAACTGGCGTGGGAACTGGGTTAACCGCTCATAGCCGCTGTCGGTAATCGCGATGGTTTCGGACATGCCGAAACCTCGCGCCAGTACATAGGTATGAAACGTCATGCCCGGGACAAAATGCCAGGCGCAGCCCGGCGCCGCTTCCAGCGGCTCGCCGCCGCTCGGCGCCAGCAGCAGGCCGACCGAATAGAAGGTTTTATTGGTATAGTCCGCGCGCAATCCCGCCGCCAGCACGCCCTCGCGATAGACCGCGTCCGGCACGGCGGCCGCCACGCCGGGCCGCACTTCCGCCAGCGCCGCATCCTGTATGGCAATCAACTGTTCCACCGTGCGGCGGTCCTCATCGCTGGCCTGGCCGACGCGGATTGGGCGCATAAAGCGCGCATGGTAATGCCGCACGTTGGGCGTGGTTTCAATCTGCACGATATCGCCGTGCGCCAGCACCCGATCGCTGTAACCGCCGTGCAAATGGTAAGCACGCTCCCCCGACGACATGACCCCCGGCCCCGGCAAATCACTGCCGGCGCGGATCATGGCGCTACAGATTTCCGCCGCCATGTCCCGTTCACTGACGCCGGGCCTGGCCGCCCCGATCGCCGCCGCCATGCCGGCCTCGGCCGCCCGCGCCGCCCGGCGCTGATAGCTGATTTCCGCCGGAGACTTAATAAAGCGCATCTCCGTAACCAATTGGCTTTCATCGAGCATCAGCGCATCCGGCAGGCCGGCCCGGAGGCCGTTAAACCGCGCCACCGACAGCGGCCAGGCCCCCATTTCCACCGCCAGCCGGGGCGAACTGCCGAGCCGCGAGCGGATCGCCTGCACCGCGACGGCGGTTTTATCGTCGCTGTCGCTCCACATCTCCCGATCGGGGAACAGGCAGGTGCTGTCGAGATAATATGCTTCCACGTCACGGCAAATCACCGTCGGATCGCCGTTCGCCGGAATAATGGCAAACTGAAACGACGAGTAGGCGCGGGTAAAGAATCCCGTCAGCCAAGTTACGCTTTCCGGCATAAACGCCAGCAGGGCATCATAGCCTTTTGCCACCAGTTGTTGCCGCACCCGCGCCAGACGTTGGTCATATTCCGCTTTTTCAAACCAGTAATTGGTTTCCACCATCATTGATACCCTATTTGTGAATTACTGTTGCATGGCGGTGTTGTAGGCTTCACCCGCCGCCAGGGAATGGGCCGCCCACCAGTCGATATTCATAAACAACGCGTTGGCCAGGCGTTCAGGCGTCGAGGGCAGCCGCCCCAAGCGCGATTTATCAATCAGCGGGATTGACTTAGGCGTTACCGGACCGTAGGCCACATATTGACTGAAACGCGCCTGCACCTCCGGGCGAATGATGTAGTTGAGGAATTTAACCGCCTGCGCCTTGTTGGGCGCGTCTTTGACAATCATAAAATAGCCTACCTGGGCCACCGATTGATCCCAGGCCATGGCAATCGGCAGACCGTCGTCAATGCCGGCCTGGAAACGGCCGTTCCAGCCCAGCGCCATGACCACTTCGCCGCTGCCCAGCGCCTGTACCGGCTGCGCGCCCGATGACCACCACATGGCGACATAGGGCTTGATCTGGCGGATCTTATTCAACGCGCGCTCCATGCCGGCGGGCGTATCAAGGGTTTTATACACATCGGCGGGCGCGACGCCGTCGGCCAGCAGCGCCGCTTCCAGCACGGTGTCCGGCTTATCCGGCAGCGTGCGCTTACCGGGGAATTTCTTCACGTCCCAGAAGTCGGAGAACGTTTTCGGTCCGCCGTTGGGAAAAGCCTTGGTCGAATAGCCGATTACCGTGGAAAAGATTTCCGACGGTACGCCGTAGTCGTTGCGGGCCTGGGGCAGCACATTGCTTTCATCGACCATATCCGGCGTGATTTTTTCAAACAGGCCGCTTTTCGCCCCCTGCATCAGGCTGGCGCCGCCGGCGGTCACCACGTCCCACTCGACTTTATGGGTATCCACCATCGCCTTGATACGCGCGATAACCGGATTGGTATCCTCGATAACCTCAATGCCGGTTTCCTGGGTAAAAGGTTTCATCCAGGCCGCGCGAATGCCATCCTGGTATGCGCCGCCCCAACTGGCAAACGTCATTTCATCGGCTGCGGCGGCGTTTAACGGCAGCGCCGACGCGGCAACGACAGTAACGGCGGCAAACGCGCCGAGCAGTTTTATGCGCAATCTTGTCATCACTTCTCTCCCTTCATCACTGGAAACATCGTTCCCGGCACGAAACCCTGCCCCGCGCCGGGCGATAAGCCGTTAGCTTGCGATAAACGCCGCAAAGCGGGTCAGCATGGATTTGGCCGCCGCGGCTTCGTCGGCGGTAGCGATAAGATGCCCGATATCCGCCCCGTCGCGCTCCATGGTGGCGCGGTTTTGCTCAAACCACAGCGGCGCCTGCCGCAGCGTAATTTCCGGATGGCCCTGGATACCCCAGATTGGCTGATCTTTATAACGCCAAATTTGGTTGGGGCATTGATCGCTGGCCGCGAGGATGGTCATGTCGGGATGGGTGGCGCGCACTTCATCGTTGTGCCAGACAAACATATACACCTGCGGCACGATGCCGGAGGCGATGGCATCGCCGGCGGCCGCGGGTGTCGCCTGCAGCCATTTATTGCCGATTTCGCACGTGGGGCGCCGGAACACCTGATCCCGCCCGCACAACGCCGAGGCGAGGATCTGGCTACCGAAACAGATCCCCAGCATGGGGATGCCCAGGCCGGCGGCTTGCGTGATCAGCTGGTGTTCACGGTGGATAAAGGGAATATCTTCATAAGCGCCGTGCGGACTGCCTGAAAGAAAAATGCCGTCATAACCGGTCAGGTCGGCCGGAAACTGGTTCTGATAAGCCCAGTGGCGGTCAACCTCCAGCCCCCATGACTCAAAACGATCGTCCAGGCGGGCGATCGTCTGTTGCGATTGACCGTTGTGAAGATACAGCAGACGCTTGCGACCCATTGGGCCCTCCTGATATTCGTTAACGGACCGCTGTCGGCGGCCGGTAGTTAGCGCGAACCGCCGCCGGTGACCGACTGGAATATGGCGTTGCGCGCGCCCTCGATATGCCGCACCATCGCCTGCGCCGCCCGCTCGCCGTCGCCCGCCTCAATGGCGTCGACGATCGCCAGGTGCTCGTTGCGCCCCGGTTCAAAACGCGAGGGCACGGTCTCTTTGCCAAACATCCGGGTGCGGGTGCGCAGCTCGCCTATCAGGCGCAGCAAGAGCTTATTGCCGCTGGTCTCGGCGATACTGAGATGCAGGAAGTCGTCGACTTCCCAATGATGGCCGGCCGTAACCTGATCGGGACCGGCCATCGCCATCAGCCGCTGGCGGATGGCGCCCAGCTTCGCCGCCGACATCTTGCCGGCGGCGCTGCGGGCGGCGTCGGCTTCCAGCAGCATGCGCACCGACATGATTTCTAAAATTTCGCTTAATTCCACGCCGTTAACCAGCAGCGTCCGCCCCGATCGGCGCAGATAATGGCTGCCTTCCAACCGGCCGAGCGCCTCGCGCACGGGCGTACGCGACAGGCCCAGCTGTTCCGCCAGCCGGCGTTCGTTTACCACGTCGCCATTGGCCAGGGCGCCGGCCTGGATCATGCGCAGCACGGCGTCAAAGGCATTTTGCGTTAACGATTGATCGTGCGGTGGGGTTAATTCCGTTGCTTTCATTATTGCCTCCGTACTGCATGATTTTTACCCTGCCCTCTTTTTGTATTCTATTTGTATACCATTTGTCTACCGCAACATCCGCCGCTTAAATGCCCTGAACGTCTGATAACAGGCGGCGAATTGCAGTAAAATAAGCAAATCTTATTTCTTGACCGACTGCGGACGCGTCCGGCGCCGGGCGAACGTATACCGCCAAGGCCCGTAGCAGGCATTGCGCGGGCTGAGCAGGGGCAGAAGAAAGAGCGGCGGGGCGGCAAGCGAAATAGTAATGCAGTCATTTTTGATCTGGCTGGCGCGCAGAGATAGGTTATCCGTATGGCGGTGTTTTTCCCGCGCCCGCGCCCTGGGGCAACATAAGGTTGCCGCATGAAACCAATAACATATCCTAACTAATAATTAGCTATATAAATTATATACATGAGCGAGATAACGCCCATGCACTGCCGGTTAAATTTTTTGATCCTTATTTATCAGCCAGCTAATCGCTTTTTAGGCCGCTGTCCCGCTTCGGCGTCTTTTCAAACCGCCTGATTTATTTATACTGGACACATAAACAGTATTAATGGATTTATCAGCATGAAGATTATCACGACATTTTTTGCGCCCGCCGACCTGTTGCCGGTGCTGTCCCTGCCGCTGTTCGCCGACCGGTGCCGGGCGGGTTTTCCCTCGCCGGCCCAGGATTATGTCGAAAAGACCCTCGACCTGAACGAATACTGTATCCGCCATCCCAGCGCCACCTATTTTGTCCGCGCCAGCGGCGATTCCATGACCGACGCGGGTATCGGCGACGGCGATCTGCTGGTGGTGGACCGGGCGGAAAAAGCCGGCCACGGCGATATCGTCATTGCCGCCGTCGACGGCGAATTTACCGTCAAACGGCTCTGCCTGCGGCCGCGCCTGGCGCTGCAGCCGATGAATCCGGCGTTCCCCGAACTGTTTCCCGACCCCGACACGCTGGAAATCTTCGGCGTGGTGCTGTTCGCCGTTCACGACACCCGCAATTGATCATGTTTGCCCTGGCCGACGTCAACAGCTTCTACGCCTCATGCGAAGGCCTGTTCCGTCCGGATCTGCGCGGCGTGCCGATCGTGGTGCTGAGCAATAACGACGGCTGCGTGATTGCCCGATCGGCGGAGGCGAAAAAACTCGGGGTGAAAATGGGCCTGCCCTATTTTCAACTGGAAGCGTTATTGCGCCGGCAGCGCATCGCCGTGTTTTCCTCGAACTACGCCCTGTACGCCGATATGTCGGCGCGGGTGATGGCGACGCTTGAAGCCCTGGCGCCCCGTACCGAGGTGTACTCCATCGACGAAGCCTGGATGGATGTCGCCGGCATAAATGCCAGCGTGCCCTACGATCGGTTCGGCCGGCAGGTGCGCGCGGCGGTACGGGAGGTGACCGGATTGACGGTGGGGGTAGGCATTGCCCGCACCAAAACCCTGGCCAAACTGTGCAATCATGCGGCCAAGCGGTGGCCGGCCACCGGCGGCGTGGTGGCGCTTGACGATCCGATCCGGCTGCGCAGGCTGATGGCGTTGACGCCGGTTGAGGATGTGTGGGGCGTTGGGCGGCGTATCGGCAAAAAACTCACCGCCATGGGCATGCAGACCACGCTGCA
Source organism: Sodalis sp. RH24 (assembly GCF_047324145.1). Taxonomy (NCBI): domain Bacteria; kingdom Pseudomonadati; phylum Pseudomonadota; class Gammaproteobacteria; order Enterobacterales; family Bruguierivoracaceae; genus Sodalis; species Sodalis sp. RH24. The sequence continues at coordinate 4,577,669 of NZ_CP178729.1, read as the reverse complement.
GCTGGCCGACGCCAATATCCATTTTATCCGCAAAACCTTCGGCGTGGTGCTTGAGCGCACGGTACGGGAGCTGCGCGGCGAATCCTGCCTCAGTCTGGAACAGCAGCCGCCGGCCAAGCAGCAGATCGTCTGCAGCCGCTCGTTTGGCGGCCGGGTCACCGATCTTGCCGCCATGCGCCAGGCGGTCTGCCGCTACGCCGGGCGCGCGGCGGAAAAACTGCGCCAGGAAAAACAGTATTGCCGCCAGATAGCGGTATTTATCCGCTCATCCCCCTACGCCATCAATGAGCCTTATTATGCCAACGGCGCCAGCGAAACGCTGCTCACCGCCACCCAGGATACCCGGGATATTATGGCGGCCGCCGTGCGCGGCCTGGAGCGCATCTGGCGCGACGGCCCCCGTTACGCCAAGGCGGGGGTAATGCTGAATGATTTTTCTCCCACCCGCCAGGCCCAGTTCCAGCTGTTTGACGACCATCCTCCCCGTCCGTCCAGCCGTGAGCTGATGGCGGTGCTCGACCGCATCAACCAGACCGGTATCGGCCATATCGGGTTTGCGGGCCAGGGCATCGCCCCCGCCTGGGCGATGAAGCGCGAGATGCTATCGCCGGCTTATACCACGCGCTGGGGGCAATTGCCCGTCGCCAGGATAATCTGAAGACGCGGGGTTAAAAAAGCCGCGCGGGCAAGGCCGGCACAGCCGGCAACGCGCTTTATTGACGGTAATATATTGCCACCCATCCGGATTGACGGTACAAATAAAGCCGCTATGGCAAGCGCGGGGGCCGTATCAGCTCCCGGCAACACAATTTACCTATTAAAATAAGATAATAAGGACACACCTCACATGTTAGCCAAGATTACCCGCCTGTTCCCGCTGTGGGCTGTTTTGCTGTCCATCGCCGCCTACTATTCCCCGACCACCTTTACCCGCATCGGGCCCTATGTGAGCATCCTGCTGATGCTGATTATGTTCGCCATGGGCGTCACGCTCCGGGTGGCTGATTTTAAACGCGTCCTCTCCCGCCCGGCGCCGGTTATCGCCGCCACCTTCCTGCACTACCTGGTGATGCCGCTGGCCGCCTGGATACTGGCCAAGCTGTTCCAGATGCCGCCCGATCTGTCGGCGGGCATGATCCTGGTGGGCAGCGTCGCCAGCGGCACGGCCTCCAATGTGATGATTTACCTGGCGAAAGGCGATGTGGCGCTGTCGGTGACCATTTCCGCCGTGTCCACCCTGGTGGGGGTTTTCGCCACGCCGCTGCTGACCCGGCTGTATGTGGATGCGCAGATCAAGGTCGATGTGGCGGGCATGCTGCTGAGCATTTTGCAGATTGTGGTTATCCCGATCTTTGCCGGCCTGGTTATCCATCATTTGTTTACCCGCGCCGTTAAGCGCGTGGAGCCTTGGCTGCCGGCGTTCTCAATGATCTGCATCCTGGCGATTATCAGCGCGGTGGTGGGCGGCAGCCAGGGATTTATCGGCTCGGTGGGGCTGGTGGTGATCGCGGCGGTGATCCTGCATAACGGCATCGGCCTGCTGAGCGGCTACTGGGGCGGAAAACTGTTCGGCTTTGACGAAACCACCTGCCGCACGCTGGCCATGGAGGTCGGCATGCAAAACTCCGGTCTGGCGGCCACCCTGGGCAAGATTTATTTCTCCCCCCTGGCCGCGCTGCCCGGCGCGCTGTTCTCGGTATGGCACAACCTGTCCGGTTCGGTGCTGGCCGGCTACTGGTCCGGCCGTCCGATCAAGAACGGGAAGCCAAAATAACGGCGCTACGCTATCAATGACGCCATGCCGTCCGGCGCAGAGGTTGCGCCGGCGGTTAACGTATCAGAAAGCTTAACGGAATACGTCCGCGCGGCTCGCCCATTTGATAAATAAAACCGCGGTGATTCCACCGTCGCCTATCGCCGGATTTACGCGTTGATGTGGTCATGGCCGCCTCTGGCGCCGTTGACGGCGGCGCCTGTCGTTTTCCCCATTTTCTCATCCGCCCGCTATGCTTAAGCCAAGTTAATCGATAAAGCCATCCGGTGACCGGCTGATAATGAGCGGCGCGTTACAGTTGTTTACTAAAATAGATAGCCGGTTAAACACAATTTGGGTGTTAAATCTCACCGCCTCTCAGCTCGCCGCTCTATTTGCCATACAGGATTACTGAAGATGACGCTTAGATTGAATGCCTTTAGTTCAATTAAACCCAATGTAAAATGGGCAACGGTGTTCTGGTTATTAAACGCTGTGTTACTGACGGCGGTAAGTTTCCGCTATTGGCAATGGATTACCATTCCGGCGGGGGATTACCGTTCGGTTATCTATTTGCTTACCGCCCAATACGCCCTGTTCGGCACCATTTGCCTGCTGGGCCTGGCGCTGAATTGCCTGTTGTGCCTGTTGCCCGGCCGGTTGTTCCGGGGCATCGGCATCCTGCTGGGGTTCTGCGCCGTTGCGGTGCTGGTTGTCGATACCCTGGTGTTCGCCCAATACCGCTTTCACCTTAACGGCGTCGTGCTCGAAATGCTGTTCGAGGGGCGCGACGTGGTCGACCTCTCCTGGTACACCTGGCTGGTGGGCGCGGGCATGGGGCTGGCGCTGCTGGCGCTGCAACTGCTGTTTAACCGCCTGGCGCGCGCCGTACGCCGTCTAAGCACGCTCAGGACGCCCGGCTACAGCCTGATGGCGCTCAGTATCCTGGTCAGCCAGGGTATGCACGCCTGGGATGACGCCAACTATAGAACCCAGATTCCAAGCTATACCCACGATTTCCCGCTTTATTATCCGCTGACGGCCAAGTCCAGGCTGGTCGCCTGGGGACTGGTGGATCCCTCCCTGGCATTGAATAAAGAGAACAATCTACAGGCCGCGCCGGAAGGGACATTGCATTACCCCCTGCACCCTATCGCCTATGCCAAGCCGGCCCAGCAGCCCAATGTGCTGTTTATCCTGATCGACGCCTGGCGCTACGACGACGCCAATGACCGGGTGACCCCCAACGTCAGCCGGTTCGCGCAGCAGGCGCTGCGTTTCCATCAGCATCGCAGCGGCGGCAACTCTACCGAGCCGGGCATATTCAGTTTGTTCTACAGCCTGCCGGATACCTACTGGCTGGCGGTGCGTAACAGCGGCCAGCGCCCGGTGCTGATGCAAACCCTGGCCGACGAGGGATATCAATTTTCCATTCACGGGTCGGCGGATCTCAACCATCCGCCGTTTGACCGCACGGTATTTTCCCATATTCCCGATTTGACCATCAGCAACAGCGAACCGTCTCCCGCCCGGCGCGACCGGCAGATCACCGATGCCTTTAAGCAGTTTATCGATAAGCGGGACGCTAAAAAGCCGTTTTTCGGTTTTCTGTTTTATGACGCGGCCCACGGCTACGACCTGCCGCCCGACGCGGCGACGCCGTTCAAGCCCTATTGGGAACGCGTGGATCACATTAAGCTCAACAACGATTTTGACCCGACCGAATACCATAACCGCTACCGGGACGCGCTGTATTATGACGATAGCCTGATAGGCGAGGTGTTGGCCAAACTGGCGCAGGCGGGGCTGGACAACAATACCCTGGTGGTGATTACCTCCGATCACGGCGAAGAGTTTAACGATCATAAAAAGAACTACTGGGGTCACGGCAGCAACTTTAGCGACGTGCAAATCCATGTGCCGATGTTTATGAAGCTGCCGGGCGGCGAAAGCGGCGATATCAACCGGCGCACCAGCCATTTCGATGTGGTGCCGACGCTGATGCAAACCATTGCGGGCGTCACGACCCCGGTGGGCGACTACAGCGTGGGACGCAATTTATTGCAGCCCGACGCGCCGCGTTCCGACGATATCATTGTCGGCAGTTATTACAATTACGCGGTGGTGTCCCCCGATCAGATTGACGTCGTCTACCCGGGCGGGATCTTCGAGACCTTTACGCCGGACCTGCAGCCCAGCAAGCAGCATCTGCTGCAGGGCGAGCGCCTGCGTAATATTATCGGGCTGATGTCGCGGTTTAATAAATAAAACGCCACCGCCCGGCGGCGGTCTTGTTCAGACTGCTGACAAGCGTGCACATGAGCTAGCGGTGGGTATGATGGGTAGGCTCAGTAAAGCGTAGCGCACCAGGGATGGCGCGCACGACGTTGCCATCAAACTCAACAAGACCGCCGCCGGGCGGTCTTGTTTCGATCAAATGAAATCGCAGGCATGATGACGGGAGGACGAGGACGCCCCTCAGAAGTTAAACGCGCCGCCGATATACGGGCCGTCGGCCAGGATATTGTCGCGGTCGCCGTCCTTGCCGTCCATCGCCATATAGCGGTAACCGACGCTGACGGTTACCAGCGGGATGGCGGTCAACCTGACGCCGGCATTGGCTTCGGTATAGTTTTCCACGCCGCTGGAAAGGGAATCCGGCGAGTAGTAATAATCGCCATACAGGCTGAACAGGCTGCCCACCGGCAACTGCAGGCCTCCGCCCACGGCAATGGCATAACCTTCATCGCCGTCTTTTGGCCCCACATACAGTCCCTTGCCGCCCACGGTGCCCATAAACGGGCCGAGGGGAATATTGTAACCGAGGCCGAGACCGGCGACATCGCCGTTGTCATCGTTATGCGCCCAATTGCCGCTGACGGCAATGCCCGGCGTAGTGGTCCCGAAACCAACGCCTACGTTGGTATAATGTTCGCCGACTTCACCGGTTACGCTTACGGCATTGGCGGATGCGGCGGCCAGTAACAGGCTGGCGGCGGCGCCAGCAATAAAAAACGTCTTCATTGTTTTCTTCCTGAATCATCAAAATGGTCGGGAAACATTCCACCGCAGGAAGTTTAACGCAAAGAGTTGAAAGTGTAATGAGGTTAATTATATAAATTTCAGATACAAGCATTCACCCTGATTGGCGCGCCCCGCCGCCGGCGCATTATTTACCACAATGCTCCTTCACGTCTTTCGTGCCATTGCCGACCGCCCTGATGGCGGCGGAGAGTTTTTGTTTGGTGATTCCTAAGGTTTGCGTCCAGTACTCCACTTCCCACGGTTCCCGCAGGCTGATAAAATTTTTATCTTTCGGCTCTTGAAGATGAATTTGTTCACTCATTTCGTCGTGTCCCTGCTGATGGGAATAGCCCCATACCAGTTATAAGTTTATATAACTGAATAGCAACAGGGATTATTTAACTTTTGGGGCTGGATCATGACCCTGACCGAATAAAGCCGTTTATCTGCAAAACGTGAAAAGGATCGCAGTAACTTTTATTGTCTGCGGGAAATGTCGCCGCCCGGTAAATTACTAAATTAATCATCGCGCAGAGGATCGGCACCCGGAATCATTCCCGCCGCCCTGCGCGATATCTTGTCTTTCACTGGTCAATATCGGTCGATAAAGCAATGTCTTTTTGCGCTTCCAGCGCGGCCAGCCGCTGCGTCAGCGTCGCGTGGAGATGATCATAAGCCTGGCTGCCCAGCGTCAGCCGCCGGGGAGCGGGGCTGCGCTCCACGCTGGCCATGATTTCCCAGACCATCTTTACCGGGTCCCCCAGGATCGGGAAAGCCTCAGCGGCCAGCGCGCGACGCATATCCCCCGCCGGGGTGGCGTCATACTCCGCCATCGGCGGCGGGGTGATCAGCGCGCCGCCGAAGCCTGTTTTCGCCGGTCCCGGTTCCACCAGGGTAAACTCGATATTGAACGGCGCCACTTCCTGGGCCACCGCCTCGACGAATCCCTCGATACCCCATTTAGTGGCATGATACAGGCTGAAATTGGGATAGGCGGTTTGGCCGCCCTCCGAGGATATCTGCAGGATCCGCCCGCCGCCCTGGCGGCGCAGGTGCGGCAAGGCGACGCGGATAAGCTGGATCGAGCCGATGAGATTGGTATCGATCTGATGACGGATCTGCTCATCGCTCGCCTCCTCGCCCGCGCCGAACACCGCATAACCGGCATTGCTCACCACGATGTCGATACGGCCCCAATGCGCGACGGCCTGATCGAAAACACGATGCACCTGCTGCGTATCGGTAACGTCCAACGACGCCACCCACAGACGGTCGCCATACCGCGCCAGCAGATCGTCAAGCGCGCCGGTCTTGCGCAAGGTTGCCGCGACGCGATCGCCGCGCGCCAGGAGTTTTTCCGTCAGTTCCCGGCCAAGTCCCGAGGACGTGCCGGTAATAAACCACGTTCTAGACATACGCTGTCTCCTTATTGTTAAGGCGCCGCTATGATGGCGCGTTAACTGAGTATAAGGCCCGCAGATCCATGCTACTATCCGTACAATATCGCATGAAGAAGTGAAATAAACCCAGCAATGAAAAAACCCGATTTAGCGGATTTAACCGCTTTCGCCGCGATAGTCGCCCATCGCAGCTTTCGCAAGGCGGCGGACGAGCTAGGCCTGTCCCCCTCCACCCTCAGCCATATGATGCGGGTGCTGGAGCAGAATATGGGGGTGCGGCTGCTGCACCGGACCACCCGCAGCGTGGCGCCCACCGAGGCCGGCGAGCGGCTGGTGTCCCGTCTGCGCCCGTTGCTCAGGGATCTGGATTCGGCGCTGGAGGATGTCAACGAATTCCGCGACCGGCCCAGCGGCATATTACGCATTAACGCCAGCGAGCCGGCGGCCCGGCAACTGCTGGCGCGGGTGGTGCCGGCGTTTCTGGCGCGCTACCCGGAAATGTCCCTCGATCTGGTGACGGAGAACCGGCTGGTGGATATCGTCGCCGGCGGTTTTGACGCCGGCGTTCGCCTGGGCGAGGCGCTGCCGCAGGATATGATTGCCGTGCGTTTCGGCGGCGAGGTACGTTTTGTGACGGTGGCCGCTCCCGCCTATCTGGCGGGCCGCAGGCCGCCGCAGACGCCGGACGACTTGAAAGGACATGAATGCATCCGCCTGCGCCTGCCCAGCGGCAAGATTTTCCGCTGGGAATTTGCCCGCAACGGCCAGGAAATCGCCCTCGACGTGCCCGGCGCCCTGACCCTGGACCACCTGGGCCTGATGGCGGAATCCGCCGCCGCCGGACTGGGCATCGCTTACTTACCCGCGCCGGTGGCCCAGCCCTATATCGACCAGGGTAAACTTATCCGGGTGCTTGAGGAGTGGTGCCCGCCGATACCCGGGTTATTTTTATATTATCCCGGCAATCGCCATGTGCCGTTGGGGCTGAGGGCATTTATTGCCGTATTGAAAGAAGTTGATTAGTTTATTCGTAGATATTATTTTTTCAAATAAATTAATATCTGGCATTAATTAAATTCAATAGCACCGCGCATTGCAATGCTATTACCTGTTCGCGTAAACTGCGCAGCGCATTACTTATTGCGCACTATGCTTCGGCACTTATGCCATCAATATAATGCTCACTCCCATCGACATCATTATCCATTAGGTTTCTACTATATGCCTTTAAATGTTACACTCGCCTCGGCACCGCAAAATCAGCCATCCCTAACCGCCGGCCCTGGCAGCACCGCGCACGACCACCATCTTGCCGGTGACCTTTTAATTGCATTGTTAAAAAAAACCGGCTACGCCGCAACGCCGCTTCCCGCAGAAATAGGGGATGTGACTATAGATAGCAATAATATCGATTTTTTTAATGAGATTTTCGTTAAAACGTATACCGCTACCCGTGATAAAAAAAACGTTCAGGACATCCGATTCGACAACGCATTCACCCTTTCGCTGCTCGACTGCGATGGCGGATTGGTAATAGCCTATGGCGAGAAAGTCTTTGAGCTGTCTAATATTACTATCGAATTATTAACGAATTTAATCATAAGCGATTACCATGATCATCCCGCCGCGTACGATAATACGCTGCTGGCGGATTTTATCCTGATGCAGACAGCGCTGGACGATAATACCGATAAACCCGATGTCCATAAAAAAATCGATATCCTGCATAATATATACCACGACATTCCCCAGCCCTGTTTTATTGCCGCCGCGTATATGATGGCGCACAGATCCATCAGTCCTTTCGACTTTTCCGTACCGGCGTCGATCCTGGCGCAGCTCAGGCAAGGCGGGCAGTTCGACATCGGCTTATGCATGCTGGACGGTAACGATATCAGCCAGGAGCGCCATGGCGTCGATTTTACCCTCACGCGCCATGATAATCAGAAAACCAGCCTGCAGGCGAATGTCCGCCCCCGGGATTTATTTAACCACGCGGCGGAGATACGGCATTTTCTTGCCGCCAATTTAGGCGACCACTGTATTTTTCTGACCAGCAGCTACAGCGTCGGCCACTTTTGCTATTATGATATTAAAAATGATATTGTTTATTCCGGTGGGACAAAGGCGCTTTCCGCGGTAGCCTCCGGAATACATTTTCTCGAGTATATGGCAACAAAATATAATAAAGATAATGAAAAGCAGCAAATCACTTTGTTTTGCACGAATAATAGCGCGGTTGAAGTAGCGAAAATCATCGACAGCTTCTGATCAACCCCGCGTCATCAGCACCGCCAATACGCCGTCAGCATCTGGCCGGCGCTGATCCTTAAGCAGCTCAGCCGATGCATTTAACTCATATTTAATCCCGGTTTATTTATTAGAGCTTCCATTATTTTCCTCACATACTGAGCCATGTCAAATCACCCCAGACACCCGCGGTGAGCTGCTCACAATATGCATTAAGGATCATTTTATGGTTGCCGTTTCACCCCGCTTTACGGGGGCTATTGTCCGGGGCGCGCCGGGCGATACGCTTTCTTCGCCGCCGGGCATTGCCCCGGCTGACGCGATGCTTAACGCCGAAGGTATTTCGGTCACCTACCGTACCCGTCGTGGGATAATAGAAGCGCTGAAACAGGTCAGCCTGCGCATCGGCACGGGCGAGTTCGTCACGCTGCTGGGGCCGTCCGGCTGCGGAAAATCGACGCTGCTGAAAATTGCCGCCGGCCTGCTGCGTCCCTCCGCGGGGCAAATTGCCATTGCCGGCAAGCCGTCCCACGGCCCTAACCGCAATATCGGCGTGGCGTTCCAGAAACCCACCCTGATGCCCTGGAAAACCGTGCTGGAAAATATCCTCATGCCGGCGCATACGCTTAAGCTGGATTTAACCCGGGCGCATGCCCGCGCCCTGGAGCTGCTCGCGCTGGTGGGACTGAGCGAATTCAGCCACAACTACCCTAATGAACTGTCCGGGGGCATGCAGCAGAGAGTCGGGCTGGCGCGCATGCTGCTGGGGGATCCCAAACTGTTATTGATGGATGAGCCCTTCGCGGCGCTGGATGCCATGACCCGGGAAACCCTGACCCTGGAACTGCAGCGCGTCTGGCTGCAAGACCGGAAATCCGTGCTGTTTATTACCCATAGCATCCCGGAGGCGGTGTTCCTGTCGGACCGGGTCCTGGTCATGTCCGCCCGCCCGGGAACCCTTATCGAAGACTACCGGATAACCCTGCCGCGGCCCCGATCGCCTGAGACCCTCTCCTCGCCCCCGTTCAGCGAGGCATGCCGGCACCTGCGCCGGCATTTTATGGAGCACGCGCAATGAACCGGATCCTATCGGTGATTTATCCGCTGATAACGCTTACGGTATTGTTGCTGGCATGGCAACTGGCCGTCAGCCTGCTGAATATTCCGGAATATATTTTACCCGCCCCCACCGCGGTGTGGACCACCTTGCTGGATCTGTTCCGCCAGGGCGTTATCTGGAAGCATATCGGCTATACCCTGTCGGCCACGCTTATCGGGTATGCGCTGGGCAGCGGCTTTGCCCTGATCGCCGGCGCCGCGCTGGCGGAATCCGCCACCTTCGAAAAATTCGTTTACCCGCTGCTGGTGGCTATCCAATCCACGCCTAAAGTGGCCCTGGCGCCGCTGATCCTGGTCTGGTTTGGTTTCGGCATCGCCTCCAAGGTGGTGCTGGTGGTGCTGTTATGCTTTTTCCCGCTGTTTATCAATACTCTGGTGGGATTTAAGCGGGTAGATGCCGACCTGATTGACGCCTGCCGGGCCTTTTCCGCCTCCCGCTGGTATATCTTCCGCCACGTTAAGCTGCCGTCGGTGGCCGGGGATATTTTTGCCGGTCTGCAGATAGGCATTGCGCTGGCGCTGATTGGCGCCGTGGTGGGCGAACTGGTGTCGTCGGAAGCCGGGCTCGGTTACATGATTGGCGCCGCCGCGGCGAATTTAAACGTCAGCACGATGTTTGCCGGCGTATTCCTGCTGGCGGTGATAGGGCTTATCGGGGCGCAAAGCGTGCGCTGGCTGCACCGGCGCCTGGTTTTTTGGGAAACACCCCGGGCCGATGATACCCGCACGGTGCGCTAACCCCAGGTTTGATGACATTAACGAGGCTCGCTATTTCATGACACAACGTGGTTATTTATTCAGCACTTTTTTTTGCCTGGCGCTAAGTGCGGCGGCCAAGGCTGAAGAACAGATTATCGTGGGATTGAATATTCCCCAAACCGTGGTCGACGGCAGTATTTATAGCGCCGCCGATAAGCTGGGTTACTTCCGCGCGGAAAACCTGGCGGTGAAAACCATCGTTTTCCAGGGCGCCGGCGCCCTGCTGCCGCAGGTTAACAGCAAAAAAATCGATATCGGCTTTCCGATGCCGGAGCCGGTGCTGGCGTCCTATGCCCCCGGCAAACAACCCTTGCCGGTACAGTTTTTCTATAACGCCCGGCCTTCCGGCGGCATGGAGCTGGCGGTATTGGACAGTTCGCCCATCAAGACCCTGGCCGACCTGAAAGGGAAAAAAATCGGCGTCGGCGCGCTGACCTGGGCTTCGATTCCGCAAACCCGCGCCGTGCTGGCCAACCAGGGACTGAATCCGGATAAAGACGTGCAGATCGTGGCCACCGGCGCGCTCGGCGCCGGCTTCCTGGCGTTAAAGGAAGGCCGCGTCGACGCGCTGAACTTTAACCAGAGCTGGCACGACATGCTGGAGCAAAGCGGCACTAAAATCCGCCGGTTGTCCTATCCGGCCGAATTTTCCGCGATGGTGGGCAATGGCTTTATCGCCCATAACGATACCCTGCGCGATCGCCGCGCCATGCTGGTGGGTTTTGGCCGCGCCATCACCAAGGCCACACTGGCGTGTGAGGCCAATCCCGGCTTCTGCGTCCAGACATTCTGGCAGGCGCAGCCGGAATTAAAACCGGGCGCCGAGGTCTACCAGGCCAGGCTGAAAGACGCGGTATTCCTGTTGGAACGCCGGTTAAAACGCACCCTTTACACACCTGAGGGTCAGCCGGTGGTGCCGGGACGATACGATATCGACGCCATTGCCCGCTATGTCGCCTTGATGCATGACGCCGGTGAACTGGACGTGGCCAGCGTACCGCTGGATAAGATTTTCACCAACGCGCTGGTCGGCGATATTAATCATTTCGATAAACAGGCCGTACAGCAACAGGCCCGCGTGGCCAAAATGGAGGAGAATTGATGATGCCGCTGACACTGACCGTTACCCCGGCCATCGCCTTGGTGGATGAACCGCGCCGCATCCGTCTCCATAGCCTGCGCCCCGGCGCCACGGTTGAGATTGAAGCCACATCCCGCACCGGCGATGGCGCGGCCTGGCGCAGTTACGCGCAATTTATCGCGGCGGATGACGGCACGGTGGATTTGCAGCGTGATGCGCCGGTTGCCGGTGATTACCGGGGCGTCGACGGCCAGGGATTACTGTGGTCGCAGCGGCAGGTTTCCCCGCCGACCGGCGCCGCCGGTCATCCGGCGGTTATCGCGCCGGTCACCGTGCATCTGCGCGCAACGGGACGCTGCGCCGGGGTGGATGCCGCGCCTGTCCATGCCGACGCGCAAATGGTGCAACAGTTTAGCGCCGATAACGTCGCCTATCGGCCGATTGAAGAGCAGGGCCTGGTGGGCGCGCTCTATACGCCTGGCACGCCGGGGCCGCATCCGGTGGTTATCTACCTCAATGGATCCGGCGGCGGCATCAATCATCAGCGCGCCGCGTTATGGGCTTCCCGCGGCTATGCGGCGCTGGCATTGGGGTACTTTGGCGCGCCGGGCCTGCCGTCGCATATCTCCGCCACGCCGCTGGAATATTTCGCCGACGCCCTGGCCTGGGTACACGAGCGGCTGCGGCCGCGCAAGGGTTTTGTCGCGGTCAGCGGGCAGTCGCGCGGCGGGGAATTATCCCTGCTGCTGGCCGCCACCTTTCCCGAACGGGTGTCCGCCGTGATCGCCTATGTTCCCAGTTCGGTAACGCACGGCGTACTGGCGGCGGGACGCCCGGGTGAAAGCCGCTTCGCGCCCTGCTGGGTTTACCAGGGCAAGCCGCTGCCGATTGTCTGGCATGGAAACGACGCGCAGGCATGCTGGCGCGAAATTGACAACGCCCCGCAGCCGCGGCGCCAGGCGGCGGCGTTTGTCCACGCCCAGCGGAATACCGCCGCGGTGGAAGCCGCGCGCATCCGGGTGGAAAATATGCGCTGCCCGGTGCTGTTGATTTCCGGCGGCGACGATGGATTCTGGCCGTCCACCGACTACTGCCGCCATGTGACCAGGACGCTTAACGATCACGCCTATCCTTACCCCGTTCAGCACCTGGATTATCCCGACGCCGGCCACGCCATCGCCACGCCGTATGTGCCGGCCACGGTTATCGATAAGCCCCATGCGGTATCGGGCATTATCATGGCCGCCGGCGGCACGCCCGCCGCCAATGCCCACGCCTCGGCGGATTCGTGGCGCCAGAGCCTGGCGTTTATGGCAAAACTGACGCAAAGCCGCTGATCAACTCGCCGCCTTGCGCGGCGGTTACCCTTTCCAGCGCGACGCGCGGATAAGCGCGCAAAAGTCGCCGGGCATAAAACCCGGTTCCTTATCGGCAATCACATCGGCTTTAACATTGCCGAAGGTGGTGTCCGGCTTATGCTTAATGCCGTCATAAAACGCCTGGATAATGTCTTCTTTAAACGCCGGCGTGCGCGGATGCTCGGCCACCACCTGTTCCCGCACGTCTTCCGGGTAGGACGCATAGTTAATGCCCAGTACATCCATCTCCACGCCGGCGGTGACCAGGGCGATTTCCGGCGCCATAAACTCCGGCACCCCCGGCGTGGTATGCAGGGCGATGGCGGTCCAGACCTTATCGATATCCGCCTGGCCGACACCGTACCGGCGCAGGAAATCGCGCGCCGCATCGGCGCCATCCACCTCAAAACGCTTATCGCAGCTGCAGTGTTCCCGGGTCAGCCCCATGTCGTGGAACAGGCAGCCGATATACAACAATTCTTGATCGACGCGAAGGCCGCGCTGCCGCCCGGCCAGCGCCCCCCAATAATAGGTGCGGCTGGAATGATGAAACAGCAGATCGGATTCGGTGTCGCGCACCAGCTCCGTTGCTTCGCGCGCCATTTTGCTGTCGGGCACGCTGATACCGTTGATGCTGAAAGCCATGGTGATTACCTCCGGTTAATTGACCTGACCAGGGTAATGGCTCATGCTCGGTGTCTTCAATCACCGTATTACGACGATTTGAGACAAAACGCTGACCGGTGCCATGCAATAACCCATTGAGGTACGGAATAGGATATGCGTAAAGAAATAGTCTGCCTCGCGCTGCCCGGCGCGCAACTGCTGGATATTTCCGGGCCGCTGGACGTGTTTGCCGAGGCGAACGCCATCCTGGGGCGCGTGGTTTACCGTATGCGGGTCATGGGGCTGGATCAGCAGATCATTACCTCATCCTCGGGGGTAAAAATCGTCCCCGACCTGTCGTTGCGGGAGACGCTTACCGGGCCGCTGGATAGCTTCCTGGTGGCGGGCGCGCCGGCGGTGGCGGCGGGCGTTAATCTGGATGCGCACAGCCTGGCGGCGCTGGCGGCCTGCTGCCGGCAAAGCCAGCGTTATGGCTCGGTATGCACCGGCGCGCTGGTGCTGGCGGCTACCGGATTAATGGATGGCTTCCGGGTCACCACCCATTGGGCGGTATGCGGGGAACTGGCGCGCCGCTACCCCGGCGTGCGGGTCAATGGCGATGAAATCTATATCTGCGACGGCCCGCTGCGCACGGCGGCGGGCGTAACGTCCGGTCTGGATCTGGCGTTGCGGATGGTGGAAGAGGATCTGGGCCGCGAGGTGGCGATGGCGATCGCCGCCAACCTGGTGATGTTTTTCACCCGCCCGGTCGGCCAAGGGCATTTCAGCCGCAGCGGCCGCGCCTCGCTGGCCGGCAGATCGTCCTTGCAGGATATGCAGCGCTGGGCCGTCGCCCATCTCGATGAGGTGAAAAGTGTGAAAACCCTGGCCAATCATATGCAGCTCAGTACCCGGCATTTTACGCGTCTCTTCCAGGAGGCGCTGGGAGTGGCGCCGGCGCGCTGGCTGGAGCAGGAGCGGGTGGCCAAAGCGCGCGACCTGCTTGAATCCAGCCGTTTGGCGCCGAAGGAAATCGCCGCCGCCTGCGGTTTTTCCAGCGTGGATATTCTGCGGCGCGCCTTTTTACGGCGGCTGAAAACCACGCCCACGCAATATCGCCGCTATTATATCGGCCTTGATTGAGCGCAAGGGCAAACCCGCCTGCGCGCGGCCACACCAACGTCGCTACCGCCTAATCAACACGCCTGGCAAGTCCTCCGGGGCAATCTCCTACAAAATTTCAAAGAATAGCGTTCAATCTCTGTACTGATTAAGCGCTTTATCAAAGACACCGGTGATTTATTATACCCACACTCTTTTTATCAGGTGAAACTCAACGGCGGGCGCATGAACAATATCAATTCAACATCCTCTTCCTCCGATACCGCCATAAATGATGTCGCCGCCGCTCGGCAAGCCGGGCCGTTCAATCCGGCATTCGGCTTAAGCGTAACCAATGTCCCGCGGCCCTTTACCGCAATGCGCAGCCCCATACTCCGCCACCAGGAAGGCCCCCCGGCAAAAATCCATAAACCAAACTTTGCCGATGGCGATAATACCCCCGGCAAGGGAAACCCAAGTTTCGCCTGTCGTTCATATGAATGTTTAAAACAAGAACTGCATAAAAAATATTATGATATAAGCGTTTTGCTGCCGCATGAAAAACACCTTTATCTGCCGATTTTGCTCGACGGCGATAGCGGGACGATAGAACTGCTCAAAAATACCAACCTTATCGATGATAGTGATAACCCTGCTTTAAACTTTCACGCGGCATCCGGCAGGCTGTCCATCACCACTGTCACAGATAAAGATGATAATGAATTTAACGATATCCCGTTAAAACTGATGGACCAAATAAATATGCATTATCCTATATTAGGTAATAATTTCTATGCATCTTATTATTGTGAGCCAAATAAAAAGCAAAAAATGTATAAACTGATATTCCCTAAGAAAAATTTTACGGGGGAAAATTTTTATCTGACGTTGGAATGCGCAAATACGGTATTTAATGCCGCATCGATCAATAAAAAATTTTATATTTCATTGGTTATAATGCATTTAAGTAACTATCTAAAGCACGCCGGCTTGCCTGAGCTTAATCATGATGTTATTGACAAATTATTGCAGGGATATCCGTCATTGGCCAATAGCGGCAAGGGGATTTTGCAATGCTTAGCGGCCTATTACTGAAGGCTCCTTGCCCTACCCTCGCCCACCAATGCGCCATGGCGCGTTTTTATCATGTAAAAGCAGGCCGGATGATGTCCGGCGCCGGCACGTTTTCATCCAGGCGACGATCGCCAGGCTTGGGGGAAGCGCTAATCATGGGCAGTCCGCATCACTGACGGGGCTATTCGCGCTTAAGCCGGTTACTGTTGACCAGCCACAGCGTTACCACCAGGATTAATATGGCGGCCGAATAATACAGCGTGTCCTGCGGATCTTTATGATCGACGATAATCAGGCGGATAATCGCCGTGATGCCGATATAGACAAAGTAGCGCAGCGGAAAGTGATACCCGGACTGGAAATACTTCACAATCAGGGCGATAAACTCAAAATACAGAAAATAAATGACGATGCCTTCAATCATCTGGTAGTAAGACGCCAGTTCGCCGTTTACCAGCAACACCCTGGCCAGAAGAACGGTTTCCTTACCCATAAAAACGATCAGGATCGCCGCCAGGAACAGCAGGCCGATATTCAGGATCATTTGCAGCACGGTCGCTATACGCATACCGGTAATCATACCCATACCTCGTCGTGATAGTTTCCTTACGGAAAGACCGGTAAGCATAGCATGATTTTTGTGATGAATATCACATTAAACCAGCGCATCCGGGTACTTGCCTTCAGGCGGGTAAAGGAAGAGCAAGGGCTTTGGCGGCGCGGCGAAACGCGGTATGCGGCGTAGGGCGGGGAAACCCGCAGCGTGGTAAAGGGGTGGCGCAAGCCCCGCCCTGATAGACGGGGTGCGGATCAGGTCGTGCTGCCAATTCAGTTTTTTAACTGGTAGGTCAGTGTAATCTCAGCCTTAAGCACCTTGGACACCGGGCAGTTTTCTTTTGCCTGCTGGATAATGGCGTCAAATTCCTGTTTATCGATCCCGGGCACTACCACGCTGCTGTCCAGGGCGATTTTAGTGATGCCGTAGCCGCCGCCCACCTTATCAAGGGAAACATCGGCTTTAGTATCAATACTCTGCGGGGTATATCCCTTCTCACCCAGCATCAAGGATAGCGCCATGGAAAAACAGGCCGAGTGGGCGGCGCCGATAAGCTCTTCGGGATTGGTGCCGGGTTTGCCTTCAAAGCGGGTATTGAAGCCATAGGGCTGCTGGCTTAAGGCGCCGCTTTCCGTGGAGATGGTGCCCTTACCCTGCTTGATATCGCCTTCCCAATGTGCCTGTCCGTGTTTATGAATAGTCATCTGCATCCTCCTGTTTGTTACCCATAGGCTTTTAGTATAGCTACTCTTGCCGGAGGTGGGGAAATCCCAGGCCAATGCGGCCGGGTAAGCGACGTGACAGTCATCCGGTTTATTTTTTCGCTCTTTTGTGAAAGCGGCTATTCTATTTCCGCCATGCGGCAGGCGAAAATATATGTTCTGCTTCTTTATTAACAAAATAGCGGTAATTATTTCCCAACGTTCATTTGCAATCGGTAAGCCGAGGCATTACCCGTCACGATTGAGTCATCATCATCTCTTGGACAGTTGCACTATTTTTTTCAGGCATCCGCATATCAGCGCGGGCAAAAGACAAAAATTGGGCTTAACGCCATCACGCAAAGCACAGGGTGGCATGAGCGAATCCCCATAATTCCCACAACAACCGCCCTACCGCCGCCGCACCACTCTGCATCGATATTTTTACTGTCCATTCTCTCATTCCGCGGAAAATAACCTAAAGAAGCGGAAAAATTTGCCGATAGCTAGGCAGGACATTTATCTCAGGTATTACACAGTTTGATTTGTGACATTTATATGGGAAACAGAAATGACAAGTTTAATAAGTAAAATAAATAGCATTAAAGTGTCACATAAACTTTTTCTAGGCTTCGGCATTGTCTTATTACTGGTCGTTATTGCATCAGGCCTTAGTGTTCAACGCTTCAAGGAAATTCGCGATATTTATGAAAAGACCAATCTGGTTTATAATATAAATATTGATGTTTTCCAGGTTAAAGTCAACCGCGTTAAATACCTTTACTCGTCCGACGACGCGGTGCGTAAAGTCATGGCCGGCTTTATCGATGACGCCGCCGCGCTCACCCACCAAGCCCAGGCACTGTCATGGGATAAAGAATCGATGGCAAGCCTGGATAGCATTGCCCGCTATCTGGGAGATTTTAATAAATCTCTGGAAAACATGGGTGTTTTTTCCAAAAAAATGGTCGCTATCCGCGCCCAACTGGACGAACTCCATAACCAGGACGCCATAGGCCCCTTTAAAACCGCCTTGCTAAACCAGACGTTTGGCACCGATAGGGATAATCAACTCAATGATTTTGTATTGGCCTATATTTTAATTAAAGACAATTCCTTTAATTTGCAATTAAAAGGCACCGATGAGGCATTAGCCTTGCTGCAAAAGAATTATGCGGATGCAGAGAAAAAATATAACGATTTGGCGGTCAGCCTCGCACCAGAAAACAAGCCAGCCCTTGATGCTTTTTGGAGCTACTTTGGCAAATATAAGGATATAAGCCAGAACTACTATGCCGATTATAAGGATTTAAATGCGGCGGAAAACGGCGTAAAACTTGCCGGCGATAAGAGCAGCGCCGCGGTCAAAGTCATTATTAATATCGTGAAAGAAAAAAATGACGCGCTGGCGTATGGTTCTTCAAGCATTACCATTATCATCGGCCTGATTGCGGTGGTCTTCGGTATTCTCGTCTCCTGGTATATCACCCGGCAGATTACCCGGCCGGTGCTGAAAAATCTCGCGGTTGCCGAGCGCATTGCCGACGGCGATCTCACCGCGTCGATAACGCCTGAAAGTCATGATGAACTGGGCCAGCTTACCGCCGCCATGGCGCGCATGAACGCCAAACTGCGCACCATCATTTCCGATGTGCGCGACAGCGTCGGCACCGTGGCCTCGTCGGCGGCCAAAATCGCCACGGGCAATACCGACCTGTCTTCCCGCACCGAGCAACAGGCCGCCGCCGTGGTCGAGACCGCCGCCAGCATGGAAGAGCTTACCTCAACGGTGAAAAACAACGCCGACAACGCCAGACATGCCAGCCAGATCGCCGGCGAAGCCACCCACAATGCCCATCAAGGCGGCGAAGTGATGAAAAATGTCGTCAGGACCATGGACGACATCTCCCTGAGTTCGAAAAAAATCACCGATATTACCGCCGTCATCAACAGCATCGCTTTCCAGACCAATATCCTGGCGCTTAACGCGGCGGTGGAAGCGGCGCGCGCCGGCGAGCAGGGCCGTGGGTTCGCGGTGGTGGCCAGCGAAGTACGCAATTTGTCGCAACGCAGTTCGCAGGCGGCGAAAGAGATCGCCACCTTAATAGGCGAGTCCGTCTCGCGCATTGACGTGGGCACCAAACTGGTGGCCCAGGCCGGCGATACCATGGAGCAAATCGTCGCCTCGGTTTCGCGCGTCAACGACATCATGGGCGAGATTTCCTCGGCCTCGGAAGAGCAAAGCCACGGCATCGAACAAATCGCCCGGGCGATCAGCGAGCTGGATACCACGACCCAGCAGAACGCCGCGCTGGTCACCGAGTCCTCCCTTGCCGCCAACACGCTCGAAGATCAGTCGGCGGTGCTGGAGGAACTGGTTGCCAGCTTCCGTTTATAGCGGCCGCCTTGCGGGTTAACCCTGCGCGGTGGGACGCACGATAATCTCGCCCACATCCACATCGGCGGGCTGTTCAATGGCAAAGGCGATGGCGCGCGCTATCGCCTCAGGCGCAATGCCGAACGTGTTCATGGACTCTTCGATCCGGGCCTTGACGGCCGGATCGGTGATGGTCTGCGCAAAGTCGGTACGCGTCATACCAGGAGAGATGACCGTGACCCGCAGCGTTTCCCCCGCCTCTTGCCGCAGCCCTTCGGAGATGGCGCGCACCGCCATTTTCGTGCCGGCATAGACCGCCATGGTCGGTACGATACGATGCGCGGCGGTGGACGCGGTGTGGACAAAATGGCCGAAACCCTGGGCGCGGAACACCGGCAGCGCGGCGGCAATACCATACAACACGCCCTTGATATTAATATCGATCATCGCCTCCCAGTCGTCTACCTTCAGTTCGTCGAGAGGTGAAATCGGGCCCACGCCGGCGTTGCCGATCAAAACATCCAGCTTGCCATACCGTTCGCACGCCAGGTCGACAATACGCGCCACATCGTCGCGCCGGGTGACATCGGTTTGCAAACAGGCCGCGTCGCCCCCCTCGGTTCGTATACGGGTTGCCAGCGCCGCCAGCCGCTCCGGCCTGCGCGCGCCCAGCACCACTTTAGCGCCGCGCGACGCCAGCAGCAGCGCGGTCGCCGCGCCGATACCGCTGCCCGCGCCGGTAATAATCACCACTTTACCGTTGATTTGCGACATGAATACGCCTCCACCTAATTCGCCATCAAAATCGGCGCGGCCTTGCCGGGCCACGCCGGGGACAGATGGCATCATGGCGCCCGCCGGCCGATTAATCTATAATCAATTCCCCGCTATTTATCATCGATCGTACGGAATGTTATGGACCCGTTGTCGGATGTGTTTTCCCTGTTGAAAGCTAAAAGCTTGTTGTCGGCGCGCATTGAGGTGCACGGTCCCTGGGCGATGCGTTTCTCCGGCCTGAGCCATATCAAATTCGCCGGCGTGTTGGAAGGATCATTCTGGCTGTGGAGTGAAGACGGCATGCCGCCCGTGCATATCATGACCGGTGATTTTTATTTGCTGACGCGCGGCCAGGACTATTGCACCGGCAGCGATCCCACGCTGGCGCCGGTTGATGGCCGGGAGGCCCTGGCGAAAAACCTTGGCGCAGACGGTATTGCGCGTTATGGCGACAGCGGCGAGAAGGTGAGCGCGGCGGGCGGACGTTTTATTTTTGCGCACGACTCCGGCACCCTGTTATTGAAGCTACTGCCGCCGGTGGTTCATGTGCCGGCGGCGTCAGCCAGCGCCGCGCCGCTGCGCGCGGTGCTGGAACTGCTGCGCATCGAGACCGAAGCCTCACGCCCGGGGGCCGCGGTGGTGGCTACCAATCTCGCCAATATGGTGCTCATCCAGATCCTGCGGGCGCACCTGGGGTCGGGTATGCAAGCGCCCGGCTGGCTGGGCGCCCTGGCCGATCCGCAGATCGGCGCGGCGCTGGGCCTGATGCACGCCGATATCGCCCGCCGCTGGACCGTGGGGGAACTGGCGGCCAGGGTCGCCATGTCGCGCACCACGTTCTCGCAGCATTTCAGGCGGCTGGTCGGGGTGCCGCCGCTGCAATATCTTATCGAGTGGCGCATGGCGGTGGCGGGCGACGCCCTGCGGGCCGGCAAAAGTCTGGCGGCGGTGGCGGACAGCGTCGGTTACGGTTCCGATACGGCATTTAGTGCGGCGTTTACGCGCACCACCGGCCAAAGGCCGGGGCGTTACCGGGCACAAAGGTAGTCAGTTATTACTGAAAAAGATATCGCCCGATTCGGCTTTGAGAATTTTGCCGGTGTCATTGGTGATCAGAAGGTAATTGCCGCTGGCATAGGTCCAATGGCTATTCTCTACCGGGGCGGGCAAATGGCGCTTTTGCCATTCGACAATTTCATACTGCTTGGTGAGGTATTTAGCCGGTACCGTATCGCCGATTTGATGCTCTTTATCATCGATAATGATTTTATTGAGCTCGTAGGACGGGGGCGCGGCGGGCTGGGGCTGCGTAAGCTCCGGTTGGGGTTGCGTAAGCTGCGGCTGCGCCGAATCCGGTTGCGCGGGTGCCGGCGCCTGTTCAGGCTGCGCCGGCTCCTGCTGCGGTTGTACCTGTTCCTGCTGCGGCGCAACGGCATCCTGCTCGCCTTCCGCCCGTACGGGGGAAACCAGGCTGAGGCTGCCGGCCAGTAATCCCGCCGTAAAGAGTAAAACTTGAGTCCTGCTGCGCATCATGTCTCCCGCTGTAAATGCTGTTTTATCAAAATACTTACACTACAGACAATACGGAAGGTAGTGTTGTTCCGTACATGGGTGGCACGCAGCAAAATTTAATCGCCCCATGGCAATACCCAAATCCGGGGTAAAGCGGCGGGGAGTAGAGTAAAATGGAATGCGCCACGGTAGATTATTATTCACAATAGTCTTGGTAACCAGATCGCCCCGGGCCCAAAGAGGGATAGGCCGCGCATGACCATGAGCCACGCCCATATTATAACCAAACTTATGCGCCTGGAGGTCAGTATTGCAACCCATTTGCTCAGCAGCAAACATGTCAAAAGAATGGGGAACGGTGTTTATCCAGGCGTTAATATAGAATTGCAGGATGTTATGAATAAAATCAAAGGACTTTTGAAATTAGTCGCCATTTTTATCATCATTAAGGTCATCTTTTTTTTTAGCGCTGAATTTAGTAAAAACCAGGCCATGTCGGCGAATACAGCGCCCCGGCCAATCCCTGCGACAGCACCGATTGTTTCTTCTGCTCACGCGGTGGTGCCAAAAGATGGATTCCGTCGCTATGTGGCCGGCTATGGCGTAAGCGTTGAGTTGCCTGAAAAATGGTTTATTCTTGCACACAGCCAGGTAAAAGACATCGCGGACATTGGCAGTAAGGCGATGAATAGCCAGGATAAAAGTAAACAAACGCCCCTGGCCGCCAATTCCAGCGCCGATCAAAAACAGAATCAGGCGGTATTCAGAGTTTCCTTCAGCGATAATCTGTTAACCGAAAGCGAGATACAAACAGCGACGGCGGCGGAAATAAAGGAGGCTTGCGACGCGCTTAATAACGGCCTGAATCCTGGCTTAGAAAAGATGGGCACTCACCTAGTGAGAATACCCTACTGTTCAGTGGGCAAAATAGCCGGTAAGACGGCGTTTATTGCGGACTATCAGCGCAGCGGCGCCTATGGCCCCGATCCGTGGAGAGTGCTGATTTATCAAATTCCGCTGAGTGCAAAAACGGCGATGATAACCGTATCCTACCAACTTGTTTCCGACGCGGCAAAAAACCAGATTGAGGAGATATTGAGCTCTCTGTTGTTTGAGTAACAGCTAACCTGGGTGAAAATATTTGCGCGTGGGTTTTTTTAACCCGTGCCGGCGCAAATATTTTCGCCGCTGATTCGTCTACCTCTGTATCTGAACAATGTGGAGTAGACAACATGAGAGATCGTAAGTTAAAGATATTGGTTATGGCCGTTGTGGCTATCCTCGCGGTTACCACGCTGGTCATGCTGCTGTGGAACGCGCTGCTGCCGGTAATATTCGGCGTAAAGAGCATTGGCTTTTTCCAGGCGCTGGGGCTGCTTATCCTCTGCAAAATCCTGTTTGGTGGTTTTGGCGGCCGGGGCATGTTCGGCCGCCGGGGCCAGGAAATGCGTGCGCGCTGGATGGCGATGAGCCCCGAGGAACGCGAGGCGTTTATTAAACAGCGCGGCATGGGCCACCGGCAGGGTCCCTGGCATGGCCACTGCCATCCTAGGGATCGAGGCAATGAACCGCGCGCCGACGAAAACGGCCAGGCATAATGACTAACGCCGCGGACCGGCGCCACGATCTGCTGGCCGCGCTGCGCGGCTGCCAGCAGCGGCTGCGGGCGTTTATTGCCGGGCGCACCGTTAATGTCGCCGATGCGGAAGATGTGTTCCAGGAGATAAGCTATCAGCTGATCAAGGCCGATAGCTATCTTCATCCCATCGAGCAGGTCGCCGCCTGGCTGTATCGCGCCGCGCGCAATGAGCTTATCGACCGGTCGCGTAAAAAGCGCGAATTATTGCTATCCGACGATGTGGACCAGGAATGGCCCGCCGGCGAGGAACTGGGCGAGCTGCTGTTTAATGCGCAAAGCGGCGCCGAGGACACCTATCTGCGCGAGCTGGTATGGCAGGAGTTGGCGCTGGCGCTGGCGGATATGCCGCCCCAGCAGCGCGAGGCGTTTGAAAAGACCGAACTTCAGGGCTACTCCTTTAAGCAGCTGGCCGATGAGACCGGGATCGCCGTCGAAACCCTGCTGTCGCGCAAACACCAGGCGGTGCTGTTCCTGCGCCTGCGCCTGCAGGTGCTTTATGAAGCGGTAACCGGTGCCTGAGCAGGCTGAAAATAGCCTGCCGTTATGGTCTCTCCGGCGCCCGGACCTCAAGGCGTTGTCCCTCTATGCCGCGGCTCGAGGTATACTCAGTACATATACATACGCTGATAAGGTCCATTCGCCAATGCCATCCGACCGTCGTTCCCGTAAGCGCCTTGCCATGCGGCAAGCCATCTCCAATGCCGCCACGCGCCTCTTCATGGAACGGGGCTTCGATCGGGTGACGGTGGATGAGATCGCCGCGGCCGCCGACGTCGGGAGGATGACCGTGTTCAATCACTTTCCCCGCAAGGAGGACATGTTCTTCGATCGCGACGAGGAGGGCCGTGAACTCTTGCGCGACGCTTTGCGGCGCCGCGATCCCCAAGTCTCTCCCATCGAGGCGCTGCGCCTGCTCGCGCACCGGCTGGTGGCGGAACAAAGCCCCTATGTCGAATTTTCCGCCGGGAGCGAACGCTTCATGGCGACCATCGAGGGCAGCGAAACCCTTAAGGCCCGGGCCCGCGGGATACGCGACGAGATAGCGCAGGTGGTGACGCAAGCGCTATGCGCATGCGTGGGGCGGGAGCCCACCGATCCCGCCGCCCATCTGGCGGCCGGCCTGCTCCTGGCCACCTGGACCGTGGCCTTCATCCAGGCTCACCGGATCTTTCGCCACCATCGGGACGCAGAGGAAGCGCAGGCCGCCTTTCTCGCTCTTATCGATCGGGGAACCCTCGGCCTGAACGCCGCCATGGCGGGCACGCCTTACGCCTGAGCGAACGGCGGCTCCCCTGCCCGCTACATTCACCGGTTGCCCATCATATAACAACCTCCCGTCGGTCCGCCGCCTGCGGGGGTCGCCGCCCCAATAACCCTTCCGCGCTGTTGGCCGCCCAAAATGGACGTGATTTAAAATTTTACTGGACTTAATTTTATGATGATCATAAAATTTTACCAGACATAAAAACATGCCCTAATAGAGACACGAACACCCGGGAGCGGACAAGTGAACATCAACGGTAAAGCGGAAGGGTTGCGTGAGCAAAAAAAACGCATCACGCGCCAGCAGCTATCAAACACCGCGACGGAACTCTTTATTAAACATGGATTTGATAATGTCACGATCGCGGATATTGCCATCGCTGCAAACGTTTCTAAGATGACGGTATTTAACTACTTCCCGCGCAAGGAGGCGCTTTATTTCGATCGCATTGACGAGATCCATCAATTATTACAAGGCGCTATCGATCGCCATCACGCGCTTTCGCCGGTGGCGGCATTACGGACCCTGGCCACTGAACTGGTCGAACAGGAACATCCGTTAGTCAGGATGGATAAGGGTGTTGCCGACTTTTGGAGGGTGGTCGCGGAAAGCCCATCACTGCGCGTTTATGCGCTTGAGCAGTTTGAAATACTGGTACTGACGCTGAGCAATATCCTGTCCTCGCGCATCAACGCGCAAAATAATGATCCCGCGGCCAGCCTTATCGCCGTCATCGTGCTGAATACATGGCGTATCGCATTCCAGGAAGCGCTGAGCCACCAAACCACTTTATCAATCAAAGATAGGCGGCAGGTATTCCTTGATCTTCTTGAGCGCGGCTTTCATGCCGCCGAAGCGACCGCACAGGGAACGCCCTATGTGTAAACCGTGGGGAACGGCGCTTGCCAACCTGATGTTGCAGCCATGGTGAAGAAAACGCTGAGCGTTATTTTTATTACCATTTGGCTTGACGCTATTGGCATCGGCATCATATTTCCTATTCTTCCGCGCCTTCTCGAAGATGTCATGCATACGGCGGACATCTCGCCTTACATCGGTATTATGGCGGCGCTTTATGCGCTTATGCAGTTTATTTTCGCCCCCTTTCTCGGCGCATTAAGCGATAATTTCGGCAGGCGCCGGATATTGCTGATTTCTCTTTCCGGCGCGGTGATCAACTACTTGATAATGGCTTTTTCCACCCAGCTTTGGATGCTGCTGGCCGGGCGGGCGATAGCCGGCCTCACTAGCGCGAATATAGCGGTCGCTATGGCCTGGCTGACTGATATAACCCCGCAACACAAACGCGCCCGGCGTTTTGGGTTATTTAATGCCATGTTTGGCGCTGGCTTCATCATCGGGCCGATTCTAGGCGGGTGGCTCGGCGACTACGGATTACGGCTCCCCTTCCTCGTTGCCGCCGGACTGAACACCGGTAACTTTCTGCTGGCGTTAACCGTCCTGAAAGAGTCCCGCACCCCGGCAAACCGGAAAATGAATTTGTCTGAATTTAACCCGCTCAAGCCGTTGCGCTGGTTATCCGCCTCGAAAGGGCTTTTGATTGTCACGCTGGTTTTCTTTTTCTTAAGCGCTACCGGCGAGGTTTATGGAACCTGTTGGGCGCTGTGGGGGCAGGATATGTTTCACTGGAATGGGTTGTGGATTGGCCTGTCCCTGGGCACGTTCGGAGTATGCCAGACACTGGCGCAGGCATTTTTGCCCGGCCCTGCCAGCCGGCTGCTTGGCGAACGCGGCACTATCCTGGCCGGCATTGCCTGCTCATGCCTGGCATTGATTATCCTGTCCATAAGCAACCAGAGTTGGATGGTGTTCGCGATTATGCCGCTTGTGGCCCTTGGCGGCATCGGCACGCCAGCCCTCCAGGCATTGGCTACCCATCAGGTTAACGCTGACCAACAAGGACAGCTTCAGGGCATATTGGCCTCGGCTGTCAGCCTGGCGTCTATTGTGGCTCCATTGATTTTCTCGACCTTATACTTTCTGGTCCGGACATGGTGGCCCGGCGCCATCTGGATTTCAGTCATTATCATTTATGCGTTCGCGGTACCTTTGATATATCGCTGCGCCCGCACATAACGTAAGCGTGTGGCCAGCGACCGACACTGCAAAATATCGCCTTATTCCTTTAGGCGAGCTTGCTCCCAATAGAAGATATCTATAAATAAAAACAATATATTAGTAACTTTTCAAAATAAGAACCGATCAGCTTAACGATGAGATTTACTCACACTTTCCTCGAAAGTGTTCGCATAAGTACCCCCGCCTTTGCCAAACTACCTCGATACCCCAACAACCGGAGAGGGAATTCTGATGGGTGTGCCGCAAACTAAATCGGAACTTCTGTTAGCCATCGACAAAAACTACAATAAATTATCAGGTTACCTCGCATCCATTCCGCCAGAATTAGCATCGGATCCATCCATGGAAGGGCATGCAAAAGGCTCTGTTATGAGTGTTTGCAATCTTGTCGCTTACTTAGTTGGCTGGAATAGATTAGTTATCAAATGGATAACGCGTGACGAAGCAGGACAGCCCGTCGATTTCCCGGAAAAAGGTTACCAGTGGAACCAGCTTGGTCTTCTCGCCCAAAAGTTTTATCACGACTATGGCGATGTGGATTTAGACTCGCTAAAAAACCAACTGCAGGAAGCTAAAAACGAAATCGTTGAATCTATCAATAAGCGATCCGACGATGATCTGTATGGAAAAGCGTGGTATGGCAAATGGACAATGGGAAGAATGATTTCTCTTAATACGTCTTCACCCTACGCCAACGCCTGCGGCAGGTTAAGAAAATGGGCAAAGGAAAATAACCTTAAGCTGTGAGGGAAGCTGGCGGAAAAATTGACTGCGAAAAAGCAACAGTCCCAGGTTTGGCAGCCCCCCTCAGCCATAGCGTTTAAAAACATCGGCGACGGCAAATCAGTTCTTATAGGGGCGTTATTGCGTAAGCGTACGTCCAGTCGCCGTCTGATTTAACAGAAGTCGTTAGATAACCTGGGTGCTCCTCTGTTAAATTGATCTGCGCCCCAGATCCTGGACTTCAAAATCAATCTGGTGGAACAGGCGCTCCAGCCCAGCGTATCTATTGCCAAACTGGCGTAGGAGCATGGGATCAACGACAATTTGCTATTCAACTGGCGCAGACCTGCGCTGGATACAGGCGATGCTGGGCCATGCCGCGTCAAATCGACTCAAATCTACACGCAGGTAAGCATCAAGGCGCTGTCGGCGGTGCATGCGTCAACGCGATAGGCCAGACGTTGACGACGATATCGGGTTGTTGCTCGACTTGATGGCAGAAGATGCCCCCACGGGGGTTGACGTTAATAAACCATCAAAGATACTAACAGATAGTAATAGATATTATTCTGTATCGGAGGCAACCATGACAACCAGTATCGCGCTAAGTCCTCACTTCGAAGAGTTTATCCGCGCACAAATCGACAGTGGCCGTTATAACGTAAGCGTCAACTCAGTGACGTATTGACGCTTATTCGGCAGGTATGACAAGGTTCCACGGCAGCAGATCTTTAATCTTATTGATGGGATGATCCGCGATTGTCGCCAGTACATGGCGCAGATAGGCTTCCGGTTCGACACCGTTCAGTTTGCAACTGCCGATCAGCGTGTACATCAACGCCGCCCGGTCGCCGCCGCTGTCCGACCCCGTGAAGAGATAATTTTCCCGGCCCAGGCTCACCACCCGCAGCGCGTTTTCCGCGATATTGTTATCGATCTCCGCCCAGCCATCGCCGGCGTAGTAACACAACGCCGGCCAGTGGTTCATCAGATAGTTGAACGCCTTTGCCGTATCGGCCTGTCGCGGCAATGTGGTGAGTTTTTCCCTGATCCAGCTCTCCAGGCCCATCAGTAACGGCTGGGTTCGCGCTTCGCGCACCTGTTGTCGTTCTTCGGCCGGGCGCCCCCGGATGTCGGCTTCGATAGCATACAGTTCACCGATCCTCTGCAGGGCTTCGGTGGTGGTCGGCGACGGATGG
Source organism: Sodalis sp. RH24 (assembly GCF_047324145.1). NCBI lineage: Bacteria > Pseudomonadati > Pseudomonadota > Gammaproteobacteria > Enterobacterales > Bruguierivoracaceae > Sodalis > Sodalis sp. RH24. The sequence continues at coordinate 4,549,296 of NZ_CP178729.1, read as the reverse complement.
CGAACATGGATATCATGGATTTTACGCCGGGCGTGGGCCATGCAGCCGACCTCGCGGATAGGGCCTTCTTCGTATGGCGGGTTGAAGCCCGCGTACGCATCCGCCTGCAACAGTCCGCTGAACCCGGCCAGATGCGTTGGCGGATGAATCCCCTTGCGGTCCGGGCTGTAGGTGAACCACACCGCGGGTGGAAGTCGCGAACCGGCATTGCGGTCGTCACGCACATAGACCCACAGCCGGCCGGTTTTCGGCTTGCCTTTGCCCGATTGCAGCACGTCCACCGGCGTGTCGTCGACGTGCACTTTACCCGTGTTCATCACATAGTCGCATACCGCGTCGGCCAGCGGCGCCAGCAGGTTGCTGCACAGGCCCACCCAGCCGGCCATGGTGGCCCGGCTCAGTGTGACGCCCTGACGGGCGAAGATTTCCGACAGGCGATACAGCGGCGAGTGCTCGGCGTATTTCGCCGTCATCACGCGCGCCAGCAGGCCCGGACCGGCGATGCCACGTTCGATGGGGTGCGACGGCGCCGGCGCCTGGACGATGACATCGCAGCGGGCGCAGGCTTTCTTTTTACGCCGGGTTTTTATCACCTTGAACGCGCTTTTAATCAGCTCAAGCTGTTCGCTGACATCCTCGCCCAGCGGCTTAAGATCGCCGCCGCAGGCGGGACAGGCCGGCTCGTGCGGCTCCAGGCAGCACTCTTCACGCGGCAGGTGTGACGGTAAAGGCCGACGTACCGGTGAGGGGCGTGAGGCCGGCAGCATAGCCGGGCAATCGACGGGCGCATGCTGGACCTTATCTTCCGTCAGCAGCTCTTCCAGGCGATGCTCCAGTTGGACTATCTGTCGCCCGGCCTTTTCCGAGCTGCGGCCGAAGTACAGGCGCCGCAGTTTCGCCAGTTGCGCCAGCAGGCGGTCGATTTCTGCTTTGCGTGCGTTAAGGTCATTGTGCAGGGATGCGATAGTCGCCTGTTGTTGCGCGACCAGCGTTTGTTGTTGCAGTACCAGCGCTTGCAGCGCGGGCATATCAGTGGGCAAGGCATGATTTTTTCGTTTCATGCCAGGATGTTAAGGGAAGCTATCGGGTTATTACAATATCGCCAGGTTAAACGAAGTACGCTCCGGTTGTTTCCAATTAGGAGTAGTTACTATGGCTAAGCGCGATTGTAAGTCAGAACTTGGCACAACTGAAGTAAAACCATCACAACCTCGTTATTATACAGTAGGTTATGCACCTAATGGCGGAACGCGCCAGACCAGCCCGCAGTTGAAGATAAGCGGGCGGTGGCTTGATGAACTGGGCTTTAACACTGGGCAAACGGTAGTGGTAACGTCTGAGCAGGGATGCTTGACCATCAAAACTGAGCTTAACGTCTAGAACTAATGTTATCATCCCGGCATAAGGCCGGGATTTGACTATCTGATTTTTTGTATGTCTTTATAATAACAACAAAACAATATAATTCCGATTGGAAAACCTGTTAGGCCAATTTTGCAAATGATTTTTATCTCTTCTTTTCCAAAAGGAAATGGCTTATCAAATTCCCACATTAACCATCCTTTCAGTAAGTAAGCAAAGACACCACTTACAATAAAAATAAAAACCATTGAAAAACACATATATATCAATAAAAATAAACAGAATTTTAATTTATTTCGTTTCATCTTTAATTCCAGATACACTTTGGTTCAAGCGTTCTCCCACAACTTCAGATACAAACGAATCAGTAATATTTGCACTAATTGAAGGTAAAGGATTCATTGGCGCAGGCTTCGTTATTGTCCAGATCCCAATCGGCACCCATTCGTATTGTTTCGAGACTGGATTAAGTACCTTATCCATGGGGACTTTGAATACGTTTCCTGCAGCATAGCCCACTGAAGCCCCTGATTTACTAAGTAATGCTCCCATAAAAGGATCGTCCCCTTTTATTTCCGCCGAATAAAAGCCGCCTGCCGCATTCCAGGTGACGGTAGGGTTATATCCTTTACCCGCCGTGATTGCACCAATGACTCCAGCGTTGATCACATCGGTAAGTTTGACATCGCCTGTCGCCCCTGCTTGTATCGCCGCATTAGCCGCGCCCGATATTCCAGCAGCGATTAATTGCTCTTTTCCACTTGGCCCTTGAATAATGGATTTTGCACCCATCATAATGACTGGCCAAGACGTAGGGTCACTGACCACAGACAGCACTCTATCACCGGTAGTGATATTATCTTTAAGGAATTTAAGATCATTTTTATTTAGATAATTAACTAATGCGGCAGCTTCGGGCTGCTTTAATTTCTCATCTAGCCGAAATTGCGAAGGATGAGCATCATTGGCAACATTTGTTTCAGCCTGAATAAGCTCTTCCAATGTCACACAGGCCACGCCGCCACCGCTGCATGCATCAGCAAGTTCTTTCGCATTCTTGTTGCTGATATCAATGTATTTCTCAAGTAAGGGAGTGACGTCTTCACCCGTCTCTTTCAGGTCGGCTAGCTCTTTATCCAGTTGCCGTGCTTCTTTTGCACTCAGGAAGTTATTCTCCACCTTAGTCGGATGACCCATGCGTTTTCTTAGCGCTAAGCTTGGACTTAATCCAGATTCCCACGCCAAGCGTCGTACCGGCTACAGTAGCTTGCTTTAGAGAGGTCAAAAAGCCATCCCCAAGATAGAACATGAAATGGCCAATCTTGAAATAAACAATAATAGATGCCAAAAGCCTAGCTACGAATACTAATATAATGAATAAAAATATATTACAAATAACTAACACGCTGAGTTTTTTGAGGTCAGTTATTCCCATCATTCTCGTCCGCATTATCTAAATACTCTTTTACAGCTCCGCCAAGCATCTCGCTAGAGAAAGACCCGCCTATAGCCCCAGTTAGATGTGCTGTATTTTCTTTAATCAAGCCAGAAAATTTATCAGTCATACCTTTTGAGACTTTATTTCCTATAACAGTACCGGCCCCAGCCCCAATCATAGCATTGGTCGGATCTTCACCTTTAGCTGCACTACCAATAGCTGCACCGCCTATATTTATTCCCACGCTGGGTAAAATAGCTTTTCCTGTGGTCGCCGCTGCGGTAACCCCGGCCATTACCACATCAACATAGCTAAAAGGATCGCCTCCGCTGAGTTGGACGCCTGTATTAACACCAACACCGATCGCAGCATTGGTTACCATCCCCGTTTTGATCGATTGGCCCAGCGGCCCCAATCCAAACATTAGCGCGGGGTCACCCATACTCGCATTCGAAGTATGGTAACCCCAGGTGTTCATAATGGTGTGGGCTTTCTGCTGCGCTTCGCTGTTGGGCGCTGACTTAAGATAATCTTGCCCCGTCAATAAGCCGGTCACCAGCTCTCTGGTTACCGCATCTCCATGTTGAGTCTGCATATCGGCCGCGTAAAGCCTGATATAGCTTTTCAGTTCATTACGTTCATCGGCCGTCATCGCTGCCGGATCTTTCTTGAACTGGCTGACCAACGCATCACTGCGTTTATCGGCATTTTCCAGCGCTAAATACTCCTTCGCCGTTTGCAGCGTCTTATCACCGTTGATGATTTTTTCCGCTAAGTCGTCCCGTTTTGTCGCGGAACGGGTGCTCAGGAAATTATTCTCCTCGACTATTTTTCCAAAATTTCAATTATTGGATCCTGAAGAACCGCTATCTTCAAGTCTAACTTTTATCCAGATGCCGATACCGAGAATTGAACCCGCTGTGATGCCTCTTTTTAGTGAAAGTAATGCTGCTTCTTTCCAACTGAAGGAAAAATAACCATGCTTGAAATAAACTAAAATTGAGGCAACAAAGCTCCCAATCATACAAAGACCGACAAAGACTAAAACACACCGACAAATAAGAGAGATAAGTAAATGTAATTTATTTGTTGTCATTTTTAAGCCCAACTTTGTCTAAATCATCCTTTACGCTACTGCTGATGATCTCGTTTGTTGTAGCCCCCCCCGACATTACCTATTAATCCTGCGGTTCCCTCTTTTACTGCTGTCGATAATCCTGTAGTAATGAATTTATCAGCTTTATTACCTAAAACAGTGCCTAGCCCAGCACCAATCATAGCATTGGTCGGATCTTCACCTTTGGCTGCACTACCAATAGCTGCACCGCCTATATTTATTCCCACGCTGGGTAAAATAGCTTTTCCTGTGGTCGCCGCTGCGGTAACCCCAGCAATTACCACATCAACATAGCTGAAAGGATCGCCTCCGCTGAGTTGGACGCCTGTATTAACACCAACACCGATCGCAGCATTGGTTACCATCCCCGTTTTGATCGATTGGCCCAGCGGCCCCAATCCGAACATTAGCGCGGGGTCACCCATACTCGCATTCGAAGTATGGTAACCCCAGGTGTTCATAATGGTGTGGGCTTTCTGCTGCGCTTCGCTGTTGGGCGCTGACTTAAGATAATCTTGCCCCGTCAATAAGCCGGTCACCAGCTCTCTGGTTACCGCATCTCCATGTTGAGTCTGCATATCGGCCGCGTAAAGCCTGATATAGCTTTTCAGTTCATTACGTTCATCGGCCGTCATCGCTGCCGGATCTTTCTTGAACTGGCTGACCAACGCATCACTGCGTTTATCGGCATTTTCCAGCGCTAAATACTCCTTCGCCGTTTGCAGCGTTTTATCACCCTCAATGATTTTTTCCGCTAATTCTTCTCGTTTTGTTGCTGAAGGCGTGCTTAAGAAGTTATTCTCCACCGCGTTTTTGCCAGCCTGCGCCCCCGCAGTCGCACCTGATATGCTGCCGCTACTGACTCCCGCCGCGATCCCCGACGCCAGCGTCGACAGCGCGCCCAGGTTCTCCTTTTGTTGCGATGTCAATTTATCGCTGTCCGCCGTGCCGTATAATGCCAGTGCTATCGCCGGCGCGGCCATTTCGCCGCTTGCCGCACCGGTCGCTCCCGCTACGGCGTTGGCGCCGCTTAGCTAGGTTATTACCCCGCCCAGGATGGCATGCGCCACCACGTTATTCCGCTTCTCCTCATCGCTCAGATTGTAAGTCAGAACTCGGCACAACTGAAGTAAAACCGTCACAACCTCGTTATTATACAGCAGGTTATGCACCTAATGGCGGCTCACGACAGACCAGCCCGCAGTTGAAGATAAGTGGGCGGTGGCTTGATGAACTGGGCTTTAACACTGGGCAAACGGTGGTGGTGACGTCTGAGCAGAGATGCTTGATCACCAAAACAGAACTTAACGTGTAGGACTAACGTTATAATCCCGGCACAAGGCCGGGATTTAATAGCAAGAAAGAGATCGGCTAAAAACCTTTTACTTTAAAGAGGCGAAAAAGAACTAGGCCTATTCCAGTTATCCCTCCACCTGCACCACCCACTTTCACCCCTCTTATAACTTCAGAATGAATTATTTCAAAATAACCATTAACAAAATAATTAATCATCACCAACGAAAAATAAGATATCTCGGCAATCAATATACCCGCTAGAAGCGATGTCATGAGAATGTAAGCATTAGGAACAAATGACCTCAATATTTAATCTCCGCCTTCCTGCTTAGCTATAATTTTTTGTATTCCATCTCCAGTCATTTCTGAAGTGATAGAGGCGCCTGCGTTACCAAAAGCACTAGGAATTTTACTCGGTAACATTTCTTTCGATATGCCAAGCTGCCCCTTAACTTCATTATATTTTAATAGCTCAGGGCGAAATTTTGGATCCCAGCCGCCAGTGACTGCTTTACCCACAGCATTCGTTCCTTTAGCGATAACCTTACCAAATCCATAACCTACAGCCCCACCGGCACCACCCGTTATTGCCCCAGTCAACGGATCATCACCCTTAATGGTATTAGTTAAAGCACCGCCTGCTGCATTCCAACCAAAGGTTCCAGCCAGCCCGCTTCCCATACTGGCTACATTCACCCACCCAGCCACTGCGGCGTTCACTGGATTTATGTCTTTATCGTCATCGTCCAGATATTGAACTCCGGCATTAGCCGCCGCGCCAAGCCCCCCCCATAGCCTGGGCCGCACCCGGTAACATTGCAACGCCAGCAGCATTAGCGATACCGGCGGATACTTTGGCATTGCCTTTCGCGATATCTCCGGCCAGTTGGGCTTTCTCCTCTCTATCCGTGTCTGGTATCTCACCCAGCCAGAACCCCAGTCCGGAACCCGCTGCCGCACCGCCCAGAGAGTTATTCTCCACAACATCTCTTTTTCAATCGTCATTCATCAGATTTTGTACATTTTGAATTTCTTAGCTTAGCCTCAATCCAAATTCCTATACTAAGGACTAATCCTACTGAAATTCCTTTTTTTGCTGCTGAAATAAACTGACTCAACCAATCAAAGTAAAAGGGGATGTCACTTATTATAAAAAAATAAGCAGCAACAGCCAGACTCACAAAAAAAATAGCTGTGAAAATGATTAAAGACCAATAAACAATCAAAAATATCAACAAAGTTAAACTTACTTGTTCAAATCTCATCATTTCATATCTACTTCATCTATTTGTTCTTTAACCCCATCACTCACTACTTCAGATATCACAGACCCTACTACCGCTCCACCTTTATCAGAAGTTGCTTTGCCAACAGCCTGACCTATAGAAGTCGAAGTAACTTGACCTGCTTTACCCCCAATCACTGAACCCAACCCAGCCCCGACTATTGACCCAACCGGATTTTCTCCTTTAGCAGCACTACCTATAGCAGCTCCGCCCATGTTGATTACAGCAGAGGCCCCCATTCCCTTTCCTGTTGTTGCTGCTGCGGTTACACCCGCCATCACCGCATCAACATAACTAAAGGGGTCGCTCCCACTAAATTGAACGGCAGTATTAGCACCAACACCGATCGCTGCATTGGTTAACATCCCCATTTTGATCGATTGGCCCAGCGGCCCCAATCCAAACATCAGCGCGGGATCGCCCATGCTCGCATTCGAAGTATGGTAGCCCCACGTCTTCATAAGGGTGTGCGCTTTCTGCTGCGCTTCGCTGTTGGGGGCTGACTTGAGATAATCTTGCCCCGTCAACAAGCCGGTCACCAACTCTCGAGTCACCGCATCGCCGTGTTGAGTCTGCATATCGGCCGCGTAAAGCCTGATATAGCTATTCAATTCATTACGTTCATCGGCCGTCATTGCAGCCGGATCTTTCTTGAACTGGCTGACCAACGCATCACTGCGTTTATCGGCATTCTCCAACTGCAAAAACTCCTTCGCCGTTTGCAGCGTCTTATCACCGTTGATGATTTTTTCTGCCAACTCGTCTCGTTTTGTTGCTGAAGGCGTGCTTAAGAAATTATTCTCCACCGCGTTCTTCCCCGCCTGTGCACCCGCTACCGCATTGGCCGAACTGTCGCCCGCCAGGCCGCCAGCTAAACCCGCAGCCAGTGTACTTAATACGCTGATGGTCTGCTTTTCTTCTTCGCTCAAGTCTTCGCGTTCGATATCTGGATAGAGATGCTGGGCAATATATTCGCCTATCACGCCCCCAGATGCCCCCGCTAAAGCACTGTTGCCATTCACCTGCGCCACCAGCGCGCCTAAGGCCGCATGCGCCATCAAGTTGGCTGTCGTATTCACTTCAGCCGTGCCCGCGTCAGTAGTCATATGGTGAATCCCTTGCGCCACATAGGGTGCGCCTGCGCCGACCAGCGCCTCCGCCATAGCTCCACCCGCCAAACCCTGCACTGCAGCAGTCGCCGCCTGGATCGCACGCTGGCAATAGCCACCGGTACCGAAGCCCGACTCCGTTAATGCCTCGTTATAGGCCGTCTGATATATACGTTGTCTGATATACTCATCCGACGGCGCTTCGCCTTGGTAATCCTTCCGCCACTGCGCTTCTGCCGCAATACGATCTTCGGGGTTCATGTTCTGTAGCTTTTCGTTCGCCGCCTGGGTAGCCATAATTTGCCCCTGAGTGCGCGCCACATCCGCCGCCTGGCTGCCTATTTCGCCAATCAGCCGCGCTTCCCTTAACCGCCGTTGCTCCTTCTCTTTATCGAAGATAGGACTAAGCGTTTGATGGGCGTTTGCAACATCGCGACTTAGGTCCGCCACATCCTGCCGGCCTTCCGGATTACGAAGAGTAATAGCACCTTCAGACACCGCCGATTGCGTGATAGAGCGACTGTTATCGTTGCTGTTGTTCCCCATCGGCATGGCGTTCGCCATATTGCCGGCAAACTGCCCGCCGATATTTCCGCCGTTGCCAAAATTCGCGCTCTGGTGCGTCACCTGAAAATCGGCCTGGTTCTCGATATTGCTAAAGCCCAGGGTGCCGGTAGTCAATGAATTATTGCCCGCCTCGGCGGTCGAACCAATCACCGCGCCGGTGAGCTGAGTATGTTCCCCCACCGTGATATCAAAACCACCCTTACCGGCGAAAATCCCCGTTTGCTCCTGCACCGAGCGGTAGCTGCTGTGTATCTTATCCCGGCTCAGATTAATATTTGCCGAACCACTCATCGAACCAAAACTGAAGCTGCCGCCCGCGCTAGAACTCTGCTGTTTGCAATCATAACTTTCTTGGTCCTGCACGCTGTTCAATGCCAGATTGCGGCCGACGTTCATCGTCACCGTCTCACCGCTTAGCTGCGCTCCGGCAAGGGTGGTATCACGCAGGCTGCTGATATTCAGCAAATTACCGCTAGTCGCCGTCATTACGCTATGCGTTATCTTATAGCCTTCCTCATTGCCGCTCCCCTTATTGATACTGGCCGACACATTTATGCCCCAGCCGCCCTGGCCAACACCAATACCTATACCGACGCTGCCTCCCTTGCTCTCATTTTTACCCTCCACGCGCAGCGTATTTTTAGCCGACTGAAGATTGATATCTCGCGCCGCATCGATGAAGATATCTTTCCCGGCCTGAAACCGGCCACCCCGCACGGTGATATCGCTGCCTGTGGAGCGGATGGATAAGTCTCTGGCCGCTATCAGTTGGCTTCCCTGGCTCTGTGTCCAACTAACGGTCTTCTCCGATTTAGAGGACTGGCTACCATAGGACAGACTAACGCCGATAGCATTTTTGTCATTGGCGTTTGTCGCCGCCAGAGCACCGCTTTGCGCGGCCTGCACACTGCTCAGCGCCGCCTTGATGCCCTGCAATGCCGCCAGGCGGTTATCGTTTTCCTTGCTGGCTTCAGCGGTATTGGTAGCCGCTGAATTTACCGCGCTGCCCACCGCGCCGGATAACGCCAATGTCAATCCACTCCATTTCTGCTGGAATTTTTGGGTCTGTGTGCTCTGGTTTTCAGCCGACATGATAGCAATGCTATTACCGGTCAGGTTGATATTTTTGCCCGCTAGCAACTCGGAGCCCCGCACCAGGATAGCATCGCCTGCATCCATTGTGACGCTGCCATGTGTAGCTCCCAGTATGCTGCCTGTATGGCTGATATTTAGCGCGCTATTAGCGTTATTAGTGATGCGGTTGCCAAAACGATAGCCGATGACACCGTTGTCGGAAAGTCCGGATGTCTTGCTCTGACTCTCCGCGCCGGCCTGAAAGTGGTTTTGCGCAGCCTCAACCATTATATTTTTTTTTGCCATCAATATCATATTCTGGTCGGCTACCGCGTTACTGCCTGCTATTTTGATATCGCCGCCACTCAATAAGATGATTTTCTGACCACTTAGCAGGCTACCACGGGACACGCTACTTCTCTCATCCCCTTGATACGCGGATTGGCTACCACTAATAAGCCGTTTACAATTGCTGTTGCCATCTTGTTTTGCATAAAGTTTATCTTGGCTGCCATACACGACGATGTCCCCCGCCGCTTTAATCGCTAATATGCCAGTCTCGCTTTGTACCTCATATCCTGTTAAAGCGCTATGCCCATACCCGGAAGTAACATGCGCCCCGGCCTGCAACTGGCTAGCCCGCACAGTGATATCGCCGCCGGTGGCGTGTATATTAAGATTCGCGCCCGCGGTCAACTGACTGCCGCGGTTTTTTGATTGGCTGATGAATTGCTCAGATTTGCGGGACTGTTTACCGTATGAGAGACTTACGCCGCCAACATCAATTTCATTGACATCACTGGGCTGTAACATTCCGCGCTGCGCAGTCATCTGTTTACTCAACGAGGCCTTTATATCCCGACGCGTGGTCGGCCCGCGATGGCTTTCTTTGACGGCTATAACACTACCGGAGACGGCCGACTTCACCATACTACCTATCATGCCGAAGGGGCTAGCACTCAGTCCGCTCCGCTTTAGCTCAAACTTATGAGTTTGAGTACTCTGATTTGCCACCGGGAGAATATCAACATCCTTACCGGCCAGATTGATTGCGTTACCCGCCAGTACATCCGAGCCTTGCACCCTAAGGGTATTGCCCGCGTAAAGGGTTACGTCGCCCTGTCTAGCGCCCACCGTGCTGCCAGTATGGCTGACAGCATCCAGGGTATCGGCGGTTTTCGTACGGAGATTATCGTTGCTAAAGCCGATACCGCCGGTACTGCAAAAACCTGATTTCTGGCTCTGGCTCGCCGCGCTGGCCTGATATCGATTTTCCGTAGCGTCCACCATAATGTCGTTGCCCGCCAGCAGTGAGATAGCCTCGCAGGCAACAGTATTACTGCCTAACACATTAATATTCTGAGCACTGTGCAGAACAACCTTTTGGCCGCTCAGCAAACTGCCCTTGGATGTGCTGCTGCGCTTTTCAATTTGGTAAACACTTCTTTTGCTGCTGACATAACCTTTACTGCTGCTGCTGCCCTGTTGCTTGAAATGCCGTTTGTCCCGGCTGGCTATGACTGAGATGTTACCTGCCGCTTGCATCTCTATCGCTCCTGTTTCACTTTGCATTTCACTACCCTGCAGCGTGATATCGCCCTGCCCGGCAACGACAAGTGTACCTTGCCGATCGTTAAAGACGCTGCCCAAAGAAATATCACTCTCCATATCAATTTGGCGCTGGCTTCGCCCGCTGCCCTCTTGCCGACGTTCGCTATCGCTTTCGCTCAACTGTTGGCGCGCTTCCTTAATGATTGCCTGTTGCGCACTCAAGGCGATACCGCCTGAAATACTGTCAACCGTGGCTCCTTGCGCGACAAAATTCTTTCCGGACAAAATCATAACGCCGTGATTACCTTTCAGTGTGCTGATGTGCAAAGCGTCTGCCCGGCGGCTGTTTCTTACCGCCGAAGTGCGGCCCCCCGCTTGCAGGTGAGTATTATTAGTGGTGGTATCGGCCAATAATGCGATATTCCCTCCAGCCCGCGCATAAAGCTTGCCACCGGCGGAGGCTTGGCTGCCTTGCAAAGTTGTATCATGAAGCGACTGCAAAATAAGGTCATTCCCCGCCGACAGGTGGCTGCCCAGCGCTTGCTGCCATTCCCCGTGGACCCGGGCCATCCGCGGCCCGCTTACCGTCATTGCTGCGCTTATGCTCTTATTCAATGGGTTAGCTATTATGCTCCGGCCTTCACCACCGCCTCGGTTGCCCAAGGAGCCGGAGATCATACTCAAATCCGTATCGGTGCGACTACGGGCCATGGTTATGCTTAGGCTATTGTCGGCACTGAGGCTGATATTTTCCTCAGCGCTGAGCCTGGCGCCCTGCAAACTGATATCGCCGCCGCTTATGCTGATATTACGGGCGTTCATACTGGCCTGACGCAGTGCGTCCCGCAGATTGGTGTTTAATGCGACACTGTCAGCATGTAAACGTATGCTGTCGGCATGGATGCCGCCGCCAGTATTGTTAAAGAGACGGCTGTCAATATTCAGCGCTCTATCTGCATAAAGGTTACCGATATTGTTGATGGTTTTCATGGACAATCGCAGATTACCACCAGCAATCAAGGCGCCATGCCCCGTTAATCCGGCTTGGTTCCGGGGGCTTATCAATGCGCATACCGCCTGTGTACAGCCGGCGACGTCGCCCGTAGTGCTCTTCAGCGAAAGGATCTGATTATGCAAAGCAGCGTGAAGTGTCGGCGTTAACGCCATAGGGGGCGTGAGATATGAATCTGTCGTGACTCCGGAAACATGTTCTTTGGTAATCAAGGCTAACTCGTTGGAATCGAAGGCGCTGTCGATAGCCGGCAGTAGTACAATAGCGGACTGCCATGCTCTGGGTGCACCATCGACCGCCGACGGATGAGTTACCCACTGCGCGCTGTCAAATCCCTCCGTATTCGGCCCAGTTACCAGCGCGTTGATTTGCGCTGGGTTGACCATGATATTCTCAAGGCGTGCGCCTTTAAGGGTGACATTGCCCCCGCCGTTAATTATCCCGTCGACGGTAGACAATGCGGTAGTCTCATCACGATTGAACGTGGGATACCAGTGTTTAGCGTCTCTGTCGTAGTGATCGACGATGTATTCCCTGCGCCGTTCATTTATTGAATAGGCCCGGTTAGTAATATTGGCGCCACCACTTGTGAGGTGGCCCCTGGCGCTAATGATACTGGCATCATTCATTAGCTGCCCGGCAACGCGCAGATCCATATTGCCACCTGACAATATGCTGGCGCCATTGCCAGCGGATACCAGTTTATCCCTGGTCACGGTTCCGTTCACCGTGCGCTCCCGCAAGTTACTGTAATCGGTCACAAACGGTATATCGGCAATCGCTATATGGCGTTCGGGACTCCATAGCTCAACCTGGCCCCGGTCATGTTCACGCCAAAACATATTGTGATAACGTGTAGGAGTAGATGTTTCCGGCAGTTTTAATATTCGTGACCCAGAGAAGCCAATCTGACGCGGCCCCCGCATTTCATAAAACGTCATGTTGTGGCTACCATCGGCATTCGGATCCAATGTCAGATAATGAGTCCACAGGTTCACCAGTTCTCCCCGATGGTTCTGCACACGCACTTCCACTCTTTGGGCAGCGGTGTCTATATTCAGCAATGTGCCATAGGGGTGAATGCCCGCAGCGTGCTCATCACGAAACGTCAGCCTTTGGGTCGTTGGCGCTACGGTATTAACGTCAGTATTCTCCTTAGAACCATACGAACGCCAATATAAATTATAACGATGCCAATTATAGTCGTTTTGCTCAGCATTCCGTGCAATATCCAACCCTTCGCGCAGGTTATCCAGGCGTTTGGCCTCTATCGTGATGTCTCCTCCGGCTTCGATATGACTGGCGCGATTTTCAATGACATTACCGCTCGTCAGATACATTGCCCCCCCACTGTGAATCAGGGCGCCGCCCATATTGCTTAGCCGCTCCCTCGTTTGCAGGTTGAGATGCTCAGTGGCGGCGATACAGCCGCCACTGCCTTTATTCTCAATAAGTTTGCTGCGGACGGTAAGCGATTTACTTGTTAAAGATGCGTTATTATTCAGAGTATCGAGATTGAGATTGAGCGTGATTGCTTCGATGCGCCCTTGATTGGACATTACGCCAGTGCTTACCTGCAACTTATTGGCCACCAGCCGGGCTAAATTATTAAAATGCGCGCTGTTGAGAGTCAGGTCGCCAGGCAATAGCCAATCCGCCACATTGTTTAATAACCCAGACACCGTTAGGTTAACAGCGCTGTTGCTGCTTAGCGTATCCCCATTCCGTTGGATAAAATCCTGTCGCATATTTAGCGTTAACGGCCGCTGGCTTAGCAACGTGCCGCCCTGGTTATCCAATAAACCGGTGTCGATCGCAAGGGTCCCACCGCTTTGGATATTGCCGCTTTGGTTAAACAGCGCCAGGTTTGACGCATCATCGCTCTGTACAGTAAGTGGGCCATGGCTTAAAATATGCCCGTGCCGATTGTCTAGCTTGTCTTGTAATATCAAGGTTAAGGCACCCGCGCTTTCTAACCGGCCCGCGGTATTGTCCAGCTCGCGCGCGTGGGTACATGTACGCGACTTGCCAAACACTATGCCGCCGTCGCGATTGGTCAATTGCCTGGTATGCACGTCCAATTTATCTTGGCTCGTTATAACGCCCTGATTGTTTTGCAACAGGTCAGTCAATATTCGCAGTGCCTGATTGGTACATAGTTTGCCTTGCGTATTTATGAACTCTCGGGACTTCAGTTTCACCGCGCCTTGGCTGGCAATATTGCCGTTGCGGTTATCCAAGGTGTCGCCAAACCGCATGGATAGATTATCAAACGCCCTAATTCTGCCATGTGAGTTAGCGAGATTACTCGTGTATATTGTGCTGTTCCCACCGCCGGAAAGGTTTCCGCCCTGGTTATCCAGTAAACCGGCGTCGATCGCAAGGGTCCCACCGCTTTGGATATTGCCGCTTTGGTTAAACAGCGCCAGGTTTGACGCATCATCGCTCTGTACAGTAAGTGGGCCATGGCTTAAAATATGCCCGTGCCGATTGTCTAGCTTGTCTTGTAATATCAAGGTTAAGGCACCCGCGCTTTCTAACCGGCCCGCGGTATTGTCCAGCTCGCGCGCGTGGGTACATGTACGCGACTTGCCAAACACTATGCCGCCGTCGCGATTGGTCAATTGCCTGGTATGCACGTCCAATATATCTTGGCTCGTTATAACGCCCTGATTGTTTTGCAACAGGTCAGTCAATATTCGCAGTGCCTGATTGGTACATAGTTTGCCTTGCGTATTTATGAACTCTCGGGACTTCAGTTTCATCGCGCCTTGGCTGGCAATATTGCCGTTGCGGTTATCCAAGGTGTCGCCAAACCGCATAGTTAGATTATTAAACGCCCAAATTTTGCCATGTGAGTTAGCGAGATTACTCGTGTATATTGTACTGTTCCCACCGCCGGAAAGGTTTCCGCCCTGGTTATCCAATTTTCCGGTGAGTCCTATTTCAAGCGTCCGCGCTCCTTGCATGAGTCCGTGGTCACGATTGAGCAACTGGTCCGTAAATAGAGATAATGTACCCTCACACAATACTTTGCCGGCGTCATTATTCATCAGACTGCGCTCGCCGGGAAGCAATATCAAATCTTGCTGAGCCGTCAGGACGCCGCCTTGATTATAGATATTGCGTTTACTCTCCAAACCTAACCTAGCGCCAGATTTCATCTCCCCCTGGCGGTTATTTATCTCATACTGCGAACTGATTTCCAGATTTAACTGGCTTTGCACCGTCCCTTCTTGATTGTTTAACGATTGTGTGGTGACTGCCAGGGCCTTGCCGCTTTGAATGTTTCCGTTCTGGTTAAATAGGGACAGACCAGACGCATCAACACGCTCTATTGTAAGAGAGCCATGAGTCACGAGATGCCCGTGCCTATTGTCTAACTTTTCCAGTAATGTCAGGATAGAGGAACCCGCGCTTTCTATCCGACCCGCGGTATTGTCGAGCTCGCGCGCGTTCACCACGGTAAATAACTTGCTAAACACTATGCCGCCGTCACGATTGATCAAATGCTTGGTATGCACGCCCACTGTATCCTGGCTATTGATAACACCCTGATCGTTCTGTAACAGGCCAGCCGAAATTCGAAGAGGCCGATTGGCACAAAGTTTGCCTTGTGTATTTATGATATCTCTGGACTTTATATTTATAGATCCTTTACTGACAATGTCACCGCGGCGGTTATTTATCCCAGACCTTGACTTGATAGCCAGATCTGACTGGCTTTGCACCCTCCCCCCCGTATTATTTAAATAATGAGCGGTGACGGCGAGTGCCCCGCCGCTTGAGATATTGCCGCCCGAGTTAAATAGCGATTGAAGAGAAATATTGCCGCCATTGATATCAAGCGCGCCCGTGGATGAGATGTACCCCTGCCGGTTGTTTAATAGATCAACCAATAGCAGGGTTAACGAACTGTCACTTTTTACCTGTCCCGCGGTATTGTCCAGCTCACGTGCATGCACATCCATGCTCGTCGCGCCCTTCAGCATACCGCCGTTGCGGTTGTACAATCGCACGGCTTGTAGCGTCAATGCATCTTGGCTACTGATGACACTTCGAGAGTGTTGCCCTTGTTTACTCTCTATCCGCGGTGGCTGATTGGCTTCTGGCGCGCTTGGAATATTGAGGATAGTTTCGGCATGTAGACGCTGAGCCCGCCGGCTGAGAATTTCACCATCGCGATTATCCAAAACGCGGGTAAACTGCATGACCAACATGCCTGATGACTGAATGCTTCCTAAAGAATTGATTAAACCAAGCGCGCGCACATTACCGTTGCCATCGCTCACGACATTACCGTCCTGATTTTCCCATGTCCCTGCGAGGTCTATTTCAAGCTCCCGATGGCTATGCACCATGCCGCGCTCGCGGTTGGTTAAATGTCCCCCTTGCAGTGATAATGCGCCTTCACTTGATATCTTGCCTGCGTCATTATCAAACAAGCTCTTCATACCGCCTTGCCAGATCAAATCTTGTTTTGCCTCTAACACGCCGGCTTGATTAGAGACATTCCCTTTACTTTTCAACGTCAGGTTTGCGCCTGATAACATCTTGCCGTGGCGGTTATTTATCCTCTCTCCAGCGGTAATGGCCAGATTGGATAAGCTTTGCAGCGTGCCCGCTTGGTTATTCAACGTAACAGTATTCAGTTCCAAGCTGCCCGTACTGCTCAAAACCCCCATTTGGTTTGAATGCAGATGATTCACATGCCAGCGTTGCGCTGTATCGCTCAGTACTAAAAAACGTCCGCGCAGGTTATTCAGGTCGGCGGCATGCAATCCGATCTGCCGTGCTTCAATAACCCCATCAGTGTTATCCAGTCCACCCGAAAGGGTCATATAGCTTTTACCCTGGCCTTCCTGCAACCAAACGCCCTCCTGGTTTAACAGACCATCGGCGAAAATCTGCCAACGTCCAGCCCGGATGCGGGCGTGTCGGGTATCAATGTCGCCGGCGCTCTCCACTATTAACTCCCCACTTTCCACATGCGCCTGTTTCAGGACAACGCCTTCCGTTGCTGTTAATTTGGCCCAGTCGGCCTTCAAACGGCTTTGTTTTAAATTCACTCGAGGGCTTGTGATATCGACTCTATTCAGGCTCATTAAACTACCGCTGGCGTTTACCACCGACTGACTTCTAAGTGTTAAATCCGCCATGCGATGCAGTGTGCCGCTCGCATCACTGCCCGCTAACAGTCGCCCGCTGCTCTGAATGGCTTTTTCAGCGCATAATGAGACATCGCCCGCCGCCGCCAGCGTGCCGGATTGCTTAATCTTCCCCTGCCGGCTTACCAGGATAAGCTCTCCGCCACTGTAGAGTTTGCCGGAATGTTCAACACTACCCCTGGCTGTCAGGGTAATATCCCCTGTGGCTACTGTGGTAGGTTCCGTTAATCCAGACTGCAAGAACAATTTGCCCTCGCTGCTCACCGTTAGCGTCTTCTCAGCCACCAAGTGCCCGCCCTGGTTACGTACGCCTACCCCGGATTCTGTGCCGATCATCCTGATATGGCCACTATACATCCCTCCCATTCGCCCCATATCGATAGCAAACTCAGCAGGCTTATCCTTTCCACCAGGCAATGTGCCTATTATTCTGCCCTTTGCATTGATTTGGTTGCGCCCGGCGGCGATTGAAATGCTTTTTTTGGCCCAGATTCCTGCGTTTACCTGCACCGCTTGCGCCATGATATCGACATATTGGGTATCGTGGCGCGCGTTCCTGTTGAGACCACTGCCTTCAATCCGGATTAGCCCACGTTCCACATGATAGCCAGCAACAGTACCATCCGCATTAAGCTGTGGTTTACCGGTGGTGAGCGTCATACGCCCGGCATTTATGGTTCCGCAGCCGTCGCATAGTATGCCGGATGGGTTGGCGACGATGACTTGCGCCTGACCGCCTGCCACTTCGAGATAACCCCGCAATTGGCTGGGATCGCTGCTGTTCACTTGATTAATAATGACACTTGCGGGTGCGACATTGGGATCGAATCTGCTATTTCCCGGAATATCACCTGCTAATTGGGTCGATGTCATCACTGCAGAGTTATTGAGGATGGCTCCTTCTTGGCCGACATCGAACTGCTGAAAATGATTGTGTGAAACTCCCGCCTGGTTGGGAGCATTGATATTGACTTGTGGTAACCCATTATGCGTTATTACCACCTCTGGGCGCTGTTCGGGTGCAAAGTGGCCATCGGCGATAATTCCGCCGGCAGACACGTAGCAGGGAAACAATGCCAGACCGATACGCCACACGACACAACGCAGCGTTATCCATATGCGCTGCATGCCAGTACCGCGGCGTTGCCCTGGCCTAGCGCCGCAGCTGCGGGCCAGCTCCGAGACTACCCTTAACTCACCCCGTGATCGGCTGAAAATAATGCAATAGCACTGTTTATTCATAACTGACTTCCCTGTTTAAAAAATATCCATTTTAAAAACACCAACAGAGTGGTACTAACATTGACCTTTATAGTTCTACATTGATGCTAAAACCGCTGGTGAGGCCGGAGGTATGGAACTTATCCGGCTTAACCAGCGGGACGCCGGCAAAAAAATCAAAACTAAGACACTTCCACAATGCGCCCCGCAGACCTAAGGCGCCGCCAGCCAGTTGATGTTCTGCCAAATAGCGGGTGCCGAGACCATCCGCACGACCATAATCCAACGCCCAATGGAGTTTTTGACCACGCGACCATGGATTTCAAGTCAACTTATTGCGCCAGGTAATGCCTTTGTCGCCGGATATTTTTTTTCCCCTGCAAATCCACGGATGGTGTAGCGCCAGACAATCCTGTTTCGTCAATCGCTGGTAACGTCCCGATCACCAGGTATAATCTTTGATATCGGCATTAGCGTTGTACACATCGGTAAAATTCTCCAACGCTTGTTCGATATCGCGCAGGTTAAGGATATCTCCTGTAACTGACGGCATGGCATTCCATAATCTGGCGCGGTAAGACACGGCCCGACAAACTGGATTTTAGCAATGCGTCCGGGCTGAAGCGTTAGCGCCAACATCCCTTGAGTAATATCTTGATTCTGCGCCATAACGCGCGTGGTCACATGCCCATGATCTATTTTGTATTTTGTATTTTGTCGATAGCCAGCCGGCTGCCCTTTGCTTCCAAGCAAGGTCCTTTCGCTTTTTTGGCAGCGTCAAGCGCCCATTGAAAATGTCTGGCGGTATCCCCTTCTAATTTGATGGTGTTGATAGTGAAACAAGGAGATTCATTAGCTGGGTAATCAGGCAATAAAACATTTGCGCGGGTGAGCCGAATGTCTCTTTTCGGAAACAAATGCTGCTGAAAAACCCGTTCCCACTCCAAGTGCCGAGTTTGCTCCTGAGCGTCAAACGAAGCAGAAATGTCCTTTGTCGGGAATGCGTGTATACTGGCTAACGCAAGCGCTGAATGTTGAACAACCAAGAAGAAAACGCCAGATCTAAAGGCGTGGATCAGAAAGTTATATTGGATACAATTCATCCCTGTATACCTCAATCAATTCCAATAAGCATAAGACACGCCTTCCGGTGCGGGTTATTAGGTAGAAAATTTACGATTCCCTTTTAATGGCTTTTTTAAGGGTGTGTTTTCCTACGCCGCGTGATTACGGTTTAATCCCCAGTTTATCAACTCACTATTGCAGTTTACGGGAGCAGACACCCTTGCTCGTTCCCGGCAGTTAACCTGCGAATATTGTCTGCAAGCACATCAAGGCCATCGTTGCAGGACAATGCTTAGATTATAACGGTGAGAATAAATAGCGTTATAAATTACAATCATTTGTACTATCATGCTTATAAAAAATATACACATATCTTAAGTAAATACAGTGTGATTACAATAACGCCAGTTTAAACAGAATGCGTTTTAGTTTAGAAAAGGGATAATAATACATTATTATGCTGCTGCATTTAAAAATAGCGATTATGATAATGTTAGTATTGTTTAACCATGCGACTGGAGAATAGGCAGCATGTGTTCGCAAACTACGCCTTTAGGTTATTCATCAATGCTTTTCATGGGCGCGTGCAAGCGAACATTTCATCAATTCGGACGTTTCAGTCTATGCGACCAAGACGATTTATCATATTCCTCTATAGACTTCGACCGTGTCGTGCCGGAATTTAAGACCCATCCTTCACGCTGGAACAACCATATCCATTTGAACAGGTGCTTGTCATTCCCGTTATGGCGGTGAGCGACGCTGATGCGTCGTGCTGTCGGGCAAGCTAAACCAGCGTTAGCTATAGCCCTGATCGTTTCATCATTCGCGTGTGGCCCGGTTCGCCGTTTTTGACAATCTATACAAGGGTGCAAACAAAGCCTGGAGAGTAAGAGGAGAAGCGAGATGCAGATATATTTTTTGGAGCGGGTGAAGGGAATCGAACCCTCGTATGCAGCTTGGGAAGCTGCCGTTCTACCATTGAACTACACCCGCACGGCCGCGCTCGGGGAAAGCGCGAGAGGCATTATAACCTTATGCCGGTGCCTGGCAAGCGGTGCGGCGATTAACTGCGTGAGTTTTAAGCGGTTATCCCCTAATAAAAAACGGCGCCCCGGAATATTGGCGCGCAACCAACATTCAAGGCGCCGTTTAGCTGCTGCCTGCGGGGCGTTAAGCCCGCCGGCCCAGGTCATTGACCGGCTGGGGTACCGGCCCGTTATTTCTGCGGGCGCAGCGCCGGGAACAGGATCACGTCGCGGATGGTGTGGCTGTTGGTAAACAGCATCATCATGCGGTCGATACCCACGCCCAGTCCCGCCGTCGGCGGCATGCCGTGTTCGAGGGCGATAACGTAGTCCTCGTCGTAGAACATGGCTTCGTCGTCGCCGGCATCCTTGGCGCTGGCCTGTTCGGCAAAACGCGCCGCCTGGTCTTCGGCGTCGTTCAGCTCCGAGAAGCCGTTGCCGATTTCGCGGCCGCCGATAAAGAACTCAAACCGGTCGGTGAAGAACGGGTTTTCATCGTTACGGCGCGCCAGCGGCGAGACCTCGGCCGGGTATTCGGTGATAAAGGTCGGCTGGATCAGGTGGCTTTCGGCGGTTTCTTCAAAAATCTCGGTCTGGATACGGCCCAGGCCCCAGCTTTTTTCGATCTTGATGCCGAGCGACGCGGCGATGGCGCTGGCCTGTTCCAAATTGTCCAGATGGGCGGCAACGGTTTCCGGGCGGTAATGGCAGATGGCTTCGCGCATGGTCATCTGGGTAAAGGGTTTGCCGAAATCAAAGGTCTGGTCGCCATACTGTATGACGCTTGTGCCCAATACCCGCTCGGTCAGGGTGCGGAACAGCTCTTCCACCAGCACGATGAGATCGCGATAATCCGCATAGGCCATATAGAGTTCCATCATGGTGAACTCGGGATTATGGCGCGGCGAAATGCCCTCGTTGCGGAAGTTGCGGTTGATCTCGAACACCCGTTCAAACCCGCCGACCACCAGGCGCTTGAGGTACAGTTCAGGCGCGATGCGCAGGAACATATCTATATCCAGCGCATTATGGTGGGTAACAAACGGCCGGGCGGCGGCGCCGCCGGGGATGCTTTGCATCATCGGCGTTTCCACTTCCATAAAGCCTTTATCCACCATAAAGCGGCGGATTTCCGCCATGATCTGCGAGCGCACTTTAAAGGTATGGCGGGATTCGTCGTTGGCGATCAGGTCCAGGTAGCGCTGGCGATAGCGGCTTTCCTGATCCACCAGGCCGTGGAATTTATCCGGCAGCGGGCGCAGGGCCTTGGTCAGCAGGCGCAGTTCGGTGCAGTGGATCGACAGTTCGCCGGTCTTGGTCTTGAAGACTTTGCCGCGCGCGCCGAGAATATCGCCCAGGTCCCATTTTTTGAACTGGTCGTTATACAGGCCCTCGGGGAGTTCGTCGCGGGCGACGTACAGCTGGATGGTGCCGCCGACGTCCTGCAGGGTCACAAAAGACGCCTTGCCCATGATACGGCGGGTCATCATGCGCCCGGCGATGCTGACCTCGAGCCCCAGTTCCTGTAGTTGTTCGTTGCTGTGTTCGTCATAGGCGGCATGCAGCGTATCGGACGTGGCGTCGCGGCGAAAATCGTTGGGAAAAGCATTGCCCTGCGCCCGCAGCAGCGCCAGTTTTTCACGGCGCGCCGCGAGTTCGTTATTGACATCCGTCGCCTGCGGGGCACCGCCCTGTGATTGTGATTCAGACATCTTGGTTCCTCATAGCCCGGCTTTAAGGCTTGCTTCGATAAATTTATCCAGATCGCCATCCAGTACCGCCTGCGTATTGCGTGTTTCCACGCCGGTGCGCAAATCCTTGATACGGGAATCGTCCAGGACGTAAGAGCGGATCTGGCTACCCCAGCCGATATCGGACTTGGTGTCTTCCAGCGCCTGCTTTTCGGCATTTTTCTTCTGCAGTTCAAACTCGTACAGCTTGGCCTTTAACTGCTTCATCGCCTGTTCTTTATTTTTATGCTGCGAGCGGTCGTTCTGGCACTGGGTGACGATATTGGTCGGCAAATGGGTAATACGCACCGCGGACTCGGTGCGGTTTACATGCTGGCCGCCGGCGCCGGAGGCGCGGTAGACGTCGATGCGCAGATCCGCCGGATTGATTTCGATATCGATATCGTCATCCACTTCCGGGTAGGCAAAGGCGGAGCTGAACGAGGTATGGCGGCGGCCGCCGGAGTCGAACGGGCTTTTGCGCACCAGGCGGTGCACGCCGGTTTCGGTGCGCAGCCAGCCGAAGGCGTATTCGCCGATGACCTTGATGGTGACCGATTTAATGCCGGCCACTTCGCCATCGGATTGTTCGATAATTTCGGTTTTAAAGCCGCGGGCCTCGGCCCAGCGCAGGTACATGCGCAGCAGCATGCTGGCCCAGTCCTGGGCTTCGGTGCCGCCGGATCCGGCCTGGATATCCAGGTAGCAGTTGGCGCTGTCGTATTCGCCCGAGAACATGCGGCGGAACTCCAGCTGGGCCAGTTTGGCCTCCAGCTGATCGAGCTCGGCGATAGTGTCGTTAAGGGTTTCCTCGTCGTCTTCCTCCACCGCCAGTTCCAGCAGGCCGGACACGTCGTCCAGTCCGCGGGTCATCTGATCGATGGTGTCGACGATGGCTTCAAGGGAGGCGCGTTCCTTGCCTAAGGCCTGGGCGCGCTCGGGGTCGTTCCAGACATCGGGCTGTTCCAGGTCGGCGTTGACTTCTTCCAGGCGTTCGCGCTTGAGATCGTAGTCAAAGATACCCCCTGAGAACTTCCGTCCGTTCAGACAGGTCCTGGATGCGGTTTTTTACCGGATTAATTTCAAACATGAGTTCAGTTAGCTCGTAAAGAAAAGATAGGCATATAAGCCCGGTATTCTAACGGATCCGCACCCCGGTGTGTAGCATATTGCGCTTACAGCGGCCAGAGATGCTGGATTAATAATTGCACCGTGCGGTTGCCGCGATATTCGTTCACGTCCAGCTTGTAGGCGAGCTCCACCAGCCGCACGCTGTTGTCGGGCCAGAGGGTGTTATCGACATTAAAGGCAATGCCGTCCAGCAGCGGACCGCCGGCCACCGGTTCGACCATCAGCTTCAGGTGCTTGTCTCCCACCAGCTTTTGCTGCAGCACGCGGAATTTGCCGTCGAACAGCGGTTCCGGAAAAGCCTGGCCCCAGGGGCCGCCGTCGCGCAGGATTTCGGCGGTGGCCAGGGACAGTTCGCCGCCGCCCAGTTCGCCGTCGGACCAGATAATGCCGTCAAGCAGCGCCGGATCCAGCCATTCGTTGACCAGTTCGGCAAAACGCAGGCGAAAAGGCTCAAACTGCGAGGCGTCCAGGGACAGGCCGGCCGCCATGGCATGGCCGCCGAATTTCATGATCATGCCGGGATGCAGCGTATCGAGCCTTTCGAGCAGGTCGCGCATATGCAGGCCCGCCACCGAGCGGCCCGAGCCTTTCAGGATGCCGTCGCCCGCCGGGGCGAAGGCGATGACCGGGCGGTGGAAACGCTCCTTGATACGCGAGGCCAGGATGCCCACCACGCCCTGGTGCCATTCGGCGTGGTAGATAGCCAGGCCATAGGGCATTTCGTTTTGGTTTAGCTCCATCTGGCCGCACAGCGCCAGCGCCTCCACTTCCATGCCCTGCTCGATTTCGCGCCGGGTCTGGTTAAGGGCGTCCAGTTCACCGGCAAGCCCGCGCGCCTGCGCCAGGTCGTCGGTCAGCAGCAGCGCCACGCCCACCGACATATCGTCCAGCCGGCCGGCGGCGTTAAGCCGCGGCCCGAGGGCAAAACCCAGATCGCCGGCGCTGAGCCTGGCGGTATCGCGGTTGGCAACCTCCGCCAGCGCCCGGATACCGGGACGGCAGCGGCCGGCGCGGATGCGGCTGATGCCCTGGTGCACGAGAATGCGATTATTGGCGTCCAGCGGCACTACGTCGGCAACGGTGCCCAGCGCCACCAGATCCAGCAGTTCGGCAAGCTTGGGCACCGGGATATTTTTTTGCGCAAACCAGCCGCTGTCGTTAAGCCGGGCGCGCAGCGCCAGCATCAGGTAAAACGCCACGCCGACCCCGGCCAGGGATTTAGAGGGGAAAGCGCAGCCGGCCAGGTTGGGATTAACGATGGCGTCGGCGTCCGGCAGGGTGTCGCCGGGCAAGTGGTGGTCGGTCACCAGCACCGGGATGCCGTGTTGATGGGCCAGATCGACCCCCGCATGCGACGAGATGCCGTTATCCACCGTAATGATAACCTCGGCGCGGCGCGCCAGCGCCTGCACCACCACCTCGGGGCTAAGGCCGTAGCCGTCCTCGAACCGGTTCGGCACCAGGAAATCCACATGGCCGGCGCCCATCTGCCGCAGCGCCATCACCATCAGCGCGGTGCTGGTGGCGCCGTCGGCGTCAAAATCGCCCACCACCATCAGGCGGCGTTCGTCAGCCAGGGCGCGTACCAGCAGATCCACCGCGCTTTCGATACCGTCCAGTTGCCCATATGCCAGCAGCCCCTTGACGCCGCGCTCCAGCTCGCCGGCGCCTTTGACGCCGCGCTGCGCATAAAGACGGCGCAGCAAAGGATGGATATCCATCTCGCGCAGTCCTTCGGCGCTTGCCTGCGGGCGGCGGCGCAGTTCGGTTTTGATTTTCACCGCCGTCAGCCGCCCGCCTGCTGCTGATCGAGCATCGCCGCCATTTCCTTCGGGCTTTGATAGCCCGGCACCATGGCGCCGTTGTCCAGCAGCACCGCCGGCGTGCCCTGAATGCCGTATTGCACGCCCAGCTGGTAATGTTTGCTGATATCGGTATTGCAGGCGGCGGCGGGCACCGGGTCGCCGTTCATGGCTTTATCAAAGGCGGCATTGGGGTTGGCGCTGCACCACACCGAGACCATGTCTTTTTCCGCCTGGGAATTGAGCCCCTGGCGCGGGAACGCCAGGTAGCGCACGGTAATGCCCAGCCCGTTGTAGTCTTTCATCTGCTCGTGCATCTTGTGGCAATAGCCGCAGGTGATATCGGTAAAGACGGTAATGACATGTTTTTGCTGCGGCGCTTTATAGACGATCATCTGGTTTTGCAGCGCGTCCAGCCGTTTGCCCAGCAGCTGGTTGGTCACATTGACCGGCTGGCTGCCGCCGACGTCGTACATCGGACCCTGGATGACGTGTTTACCGTCGTCGGAGACATACAGCACGCCGCTTTCGGTCAGCACGGTTTTCAGCCCCGCCACCGGCGCGGGCTGGATTTCCGCTTGATGCACCCCCAGGCGCGCCAGTGAGTGCGTAATGGCGGCGTCATCGGCGCAGGCCAGGCGGGAAAGCGACAGCGCCGCAAAAGAAAGCAATACCAGGCTCGGTTTCATTGTCAGTCCTTATCTCTTGATCCTAAATGGGTCTTGTTGGTTTATGCCACGCAGGTGGTGATCAATACGTTGATCCCCGTCAGGCCCGGGGATGATGCTGCTGATGAATCAGTTTAAGACGTTCGGTTGCGACATGCGTGTAAATCTGGGTGGTGGACAGGTCGCTGTGGCCCAGCAGCAGTTGCACCACGCGCAGGTCCGCGCCGTGGTTAAGCAGATGCGTGGCGAACGCATGGCGCAAAACATGGGGGGAGAGCCGCTCGCTGTCGATACCCGCCAGGATCGCATAATGCTTGATGCGATGCCAGAAGGTCTGCCGGGTCATTTGCCGGCTGCGGTTGCTGGGGAACAAGACGTCGGCGCTCTGGCCGTTCATCAGCCAGGGACGGCCGTGCTCCAGGTAATATTCCACCCAGTATACCGCCTCCTCGCCCAGGGGCACCAGCCGCTCCTTGTCCCCTTTGCCGGTAACCCGCACCACGCCCTGGCGCAGACTGACATCGCTCATGGTCAGGCCCACCAGCTCCGAAACGCGCAGGCCGGTGGCGTAAAGCACCTCCAGCATCGCCTTGTCGCGCACTTCGATGGGCTGGTCCAGCACCGGCGCGTTGAGCAGCGCGCCGACCTGGTCCTCGCTGAGCCCCTTGGGCAGGCGCTGCGGCAGCTTCGGCGCCGCCAGCGCGGCGCTGGGGTCGTCGTCGCGCGCTTTTTCACGGTACAGGTACTGGAAAAAGCGCCGCATGGCGCTCAGCAGGCGGGCGGAGCTGGTGGCCTTATAGCCGTGCTCCAGGCGGTCGGCCAGGAACGCTTGCAAATCCGCCGCGCCGGCGGTTTGCAGGTCCGTCTGGCGGGCGGCCAGCCAATCGGCCAGGGCCTGCAAATCGAGACGGTAGGCCGACAGGGTGTTTTCGGCCAGGTTGCGCTCCAGCCACAGGGCATCGAGAAACTGCTCGATCCAGGGGTTGTTCGATCCTGGGTTATTCTGCTGCTGCATCTGGGCCCCCGGTGTTTTTCATGCCTGCATTATGCCTGATTACGCGGTGAATCTGGTACACTTGATGACATAGATTGAAGGTCAAGAGTATGAGTAAAGATGAAAGTCGGTTTATTTTATGGCTCCAGTACCTGCTATACCGAAATGGCGGCGGAGAAAATCCGCGATATCCTGGGTCCGGATCTGGTCGACCTGCATAATATCAAAGAGGTGCCGCCAAGCCGCATGGCAGAGTATAACGTGCTGATCCTCGGCATCCCCACCTGGGATTTCGGCGAAATCCAGGAAGACTGGGACGCATCCTGGTCGCAGCTGTCCGATCTGGACCTGTCGGGCAAGATTATCGCCCTGTACGGCATGGGCGATCAGCTCGGCTACGGCGAGTGGTTCCTGGACGCGCTGGGTTATCTGCATGATGTGCTGGCGCCGCGGGGCGCCACCTTTATCGGTTTCTGGCCCACCGCCGGTTATGAATTCACCAGTCCAAAGGCATTGGCCGCCGACGGCGAGCATTTTGTCGGCCTGGCGCTGGATGAGGTGAATCAGTACGATTTAAGCGAGGAACGCCTGCAGCTGTGGTGCGAGCAGATCCTGAACGAAATGGCGGCGCTGCTTTAGCCTTCAGCATTGCGCCAAGGCCGGTCCGGCGTTAATCCAGCGTTTCCTGTGAGCCATGGTGCAGCAGCGCCTGGCGCAGGCTACGCCACTCGCGCTGGCCCATGCAGTCCGCGGCCAGCCACAGGCGGCGCTTTTTTTTGCCCCCCACCTGGCGCAGGCGCAGCAACACCCCGCCTTTAAGCAGCCAGGGTTTCCCCACGACCGACCATTCCTGCTGATGCCAGCGGATATGCCGGTCGCTTTGCAGCACCAGCTCTCCCCGGCAGGCCATGATATTCCTCTGGCTGCGGATGCATTCAAACACCACAAGCGTTATCAGCGTAACCCAGACCAGGCCGTAATTTTCCGGCCACGGCGACAGCAGGATCACTAGGGTCAGGATCCCATGAACCGCCAGCGAAAAAATCTGCGTGCGCCAGGAGACCCGTATGTCACATCGCCAGAGGGCCACGGGCTTTATTTCGCTGTTGTATCATGGTTATCATTTTTTTTAATCCGCTGTCCTGGGGTTCGCCATGATTCATCAGCCAATTGAAAAGATCGGGATCGTCGCATTCCAGCAGGCGGACGAACAAGGCTTTGTCATCGTCGCTAAGGGTGTCATAGTCGTATTCAAAAAACGGCATTATGGAGATATCCAGCTCGCGCATGCCGCGGCGGCAGGCCCAGTGGATGCGCGCTTTATTAACGATATCCATTTGTATCTTTTACCTCATTTCCATCCGGCCAGGGCATAGTTTAACCCGTTTCACGGGTTGGCATTACATAAAACGACACATTTCGACATGTTCCGGCAATTTTTTACCGGCACGCATCGCACATTTCGGCACAGCGCCGATGAAATAACCACTTGCAAAGCCTCTTGACTCTTTTACCATTAGGCTATTGTTTTGTCTTACAGGATAGGAGTGTTGCATGACACCTAAAGTTCCTTTTCCGCCGCGTTTACCTTCTCCCTCCAGCCATTTGCCCCTGACGCTGATGTCGCTTGAGGACTGGGCGCTGGTCGGGCTGACCGGGCCGGATACCCTTAAGTACCTGCAGGGCCAGGTCACCACCGATGTGGAGGCTATGGCGCGCGATCGGCATATCCTGGGCGCGCATTGCGATGCAAAAGGTAAAATGTACAGCAATATGCGTATATTCCATCGCGGCGCGGGCATGGCCTATATCGAGCGGCGCAGCGTGCGCGACGCCCAGCTTGCGGAACTGAAAAAATACGCGGTATTTTCCAAGGTCGTCATGACGGCGGACGAGGACGCGCTGCTGCTGGGCGTCGCCGGGTTTCAGGCGCGCGCGGCCCTGGCCGGCCTGTTTGCCGCCCTGCCCGACGCCGAACATCAGGTGGTGGAGGACGGTGAAACGTCGATCCTGCATTTCAGCCTGCCCGCGGAGCGTTTTTTACTGGTCACCACCCCCGGCGTCCTGGAGCAACTGCTGCACAAGCTTGAGGGACAGGCACAGTTGACCGACAGCCGTCAGTGGCTGGCGTTGAATATCGAAGCCGGGTTGCCGGTCATCGACAGCGTCAACAGCGCGCAATTTATTCCCCAGGCGGTCAACCTGCAGTCGCTCGGCGGCATCAGCTTTACCAAGGGCTGCTATGCCGGGCAGGAGATGGTGGCGCGCGCCAAATACCGGGGCGCCAATAAACGGGCGCTGTACTGGCTGGCCGGTAAAGCCGGCCGCGTGCCGGCGGCGGGAGAAGACCTTGAGCTGCAAATGGGCGATAACTGGCGCCGCACCGGCACGGTACTGGCCGCCCTGCAACTGGAGGACGGCAGCGTCTGGGTACAGGCGGTGCTGAATAACGATCTGGCGGCGGATAGCCGGCTGCGGGTCAAGGACGACGCCGCCGGCGCGCTGGCTATCCAGCCCCTGCCTTATGAAATCGAGTAAAGCAAACCGGCGCCGCCGCCTTTAAGCGGGAAGTGACCGACGCGCCCGGCGGCATAGCCATTGCCCCGGGCGTAGTATGACTTTGACGGCGTTATCCCTGTTATCCGCGGCCGCCGGGCGGCATTAAATATACAAATAAATCGCCAGGAAATGGCATACGCTGCCGCCCAGCACAAACCCATGCCAGATGGCGTGATTGAACGGAATACGGTTGCAGGCGTAAAAAATGACCCCCACAGTGTAGACCAGACCGCCCACCGCCAGCAGCGTCAGGCCGCCCACCGGCAGGCGCTGCGCCAGCTGATAAATCACCACCAGCGATAGCCAGCCCATGGTCAGGTAGGTGGTAAGCGATATCACCTCAAAACGATGGGCAAACGCCAGTTTGAACACGACGCCCAGCAGCGCCATGCTCCAGATCACCACCATCAGGCCCTTGGCCAGCGGCGACGCCAGGCCCACCAGCAGGAACGGAGTGTAGGTACCCGCGATCAGCAGGTAGATGGCGCAGTGGTCCATCTTTTTCAGCCAGCGCTTGGCCGGCGGATGGGGAATGGCGTGGTAGAGCGTAGAGGCCAGGAACAGCAGAATCATGCTGCCGCCGTACAAACTGTAGCTGGTGATGGCCGTCACGTCGGCGCCGACATGACCGGCCTGCACCAGCAATAGCACCAGGCCGACGATACCGAAGATCAGGCCGATGCCGTGACTGATGCTGTTGGCGATCTCTTCCGCCAGTGAATATCCCTGAGCTAATAGCTTATTAGCCATACGTAATACATCCTCAATCTTAACTCATTATCATTTTCGCCAACCGCATCAAGCTTAGCTGAGAACCATTCCAGTGTACACGCGTAAGCTGAAAAAATGTTAACGCGCCCTGACGGCGGCGGCGGCGGCGCGCTTCGCACCCTATCGTCCCGGCGGCGATGGGAAACGGCGTGCAGAGAGCGTTCGAAATTGCCGCCGGTTTGGCCTACAATGTGGCGCTTTACGCTAGCGTGGTTAAAAATTGATATGTCTGAACTAACGCCTGAACTCGCCTTCGGCGAACTGACCGAAGTGATCGCTTTTTTAATGGAAATCGACAAGCTTAAAAGCATTCAGCGCCGCACCAAGGTCCTTGGCACCCAGCGTCAGGAAAATACCGCCGAGCACAGCTGGCATTTTGCCGTCGCGGCGATGGCGCTCGCGCCCTATGCGGACGATAACGTCGATATCAACCGGGTGATCCAGATGGCGCTGGTGCACGATATCGTGGAAATCGACGCCGGCGACGTACTGGTTTACGATTTGGTCGGGCGGGCGGCGGTGCATGCCCAGGAAGAAGCGGCCGCCGAACGGCTGTTCGGCCTGCTGCCGACGCCGCAACGCGGGCATTTCCATCAGCTGTGGCTGGAGTACGAGGCGGGCGAAACGCCCAACGCGCAGTTTGCCCTGATGCTGGACCGGCTGATGCCGGTGCTGATGAACCTGCATAACCGCGGCCAAAGCTGGGTGGAAAACGGCATCCGGCTTGAGCAGGTGCTGACGCGCAACGCCTTTATCGGCGACGTTTACCCTGCCCTTTGGGAACATCTGAAACGCCATCTTGACGCCGCCCATCAGAACGGCTGGCTGAAGTAGCCCGGCCGGACGCCGCCGGCGCGCGCTGGCGCGCCATATCGGTATGCCGGGTCAGGGCGGGACGCGCGTTGCCGCGCGCGGCGCGCGGTTCCCCGCCGTCCGCCGCCGGGGAAGGCACCAGGCATTCGCCCCCGCCGCCGATCAGGTGCTTTAGTCCCATCTCTTCCAGCGCGGCGCGGATCAGCGCGGCATTGGCCGGATCGTGGTAACGCAGCAGCGCCTTATGCAAGCGGCGCTGGCGATCGCCGCGCGGCACCACCACCTCTTCGCTCTTATAGTCCACCTTGGCCAGCGGATTCTTGCCGGTGTAATACATGGTGGTGGCGCTGGCCAGCGGCGACGGATAAAAATTCTGCACCTGGTCGAGCCGAAAACGGTTTTTCTTCAGCCATAACGCCAGGTTGACCATATCCACATCGCGCGTGCCCGGATGCGCCGAGATAAAATAGGGAATAAGGTACTGTTTTTTCCCCGCCTCGGCGGAGTAGCGATCGAACAATTCCTTAAAGCGGTGGTAGCTGCCCATGCCCGGCTTCATCATCTTCGCTAAGGGCCCGGCCTCGGTATGCTCGGGCGCAATCTTCAGGTAGCCGCCCACATGGTGCAGCGCCAGTTCCTTGATATAGCGCGGATCCTCCACCGCCAGGTCGTAACGCACGCCGGAGGCAATCAGCACCTTTTTGATGCCTTTGACCGCCCGCGCCCGCCGGTAGAGCGAGATGGTCGGCTCATGATCGGTATCCATATGCGGGCAGATTTCCGGATAGACGCAGGAGGCGCGGCGGCAGGTCTGTTCCGCCCGGGGCGATTTACAGCGCAGCATATACATATTGGCGGTCGGCCCGCCCAGATCGGAAATCACGCCGGTAAACGCCGGCACCGTATCGCGGATGGCCTCGATCTCGCGCACGATGGACGCTTGCGAGCGGCTTTGGATAATACGGCCTTCATGTTCGGTAATCGAACAAAACGAGCAGCCGCCGAAGCAGCCACGCATGATATTGATGGACGAGTGAATCATCTCATACGCCGGGATGGCCGCCTTGCCGTAGGACGGATGCGGCACGCGCTGGAACGGCAGGGCGAAAACCTGGTCCATCTCCGGGGTGGTCAGGGGAATGGCCGGCGGATTGATCCAGACATAACGATCGCCGTGTTTTTGCATCAGCGCCCGCGCGCAGCCGGGGTTGGTTTCGTGATGCAGGATGCGCGAGGCATGGGCATACATCACCTTATCGCCTTTGACTTTTTCGAACGAAGGCAGCAGCACGTAGGTTTTTTCCCACGGCTTGGGTTTGGCGGCGCGCACCGTTACCGATCCGGCCTGCGGAGCCGGCGCCGCGCCGTCGGCACAGGGCAGGTCGTCGCCATAGGGATTAAGGATCGGTTCGATGCGCCCAGGCTGGTCCAGGCGGGTGGAATCCACCCCGCTCCAGCCGGGCAGCGGCTCCCGGCGCATAATGGCGGTATTGCGCACATCGTTGATGGCGCCGATCGCCTCCCCCGCCGCCAGCCGATGGGCCAGCTCCACCAGCGGCCGCTCGCCGTTGCCGTAGATCAGCATATCGGCTTTCGAATCCACCAGCACCGAGCGGCGCACGGTATCGGACCAATAATCGTAATGGGCGATGCGCCGCAGGCTGGCCTCAATGCCGCCGAGGATCACCGGCACCTCTTTGTAAGCTTCCTTGCAGCGCTGGCTATAGGCCATGGTGGCGCGGTCCGGACGCTTGCCGCCGACGTTGCCGGGGGTGTAGGCGTCGTCATGGCGCAGCTTGCGGTCGGCGGTATAGCGGTTGATCATCGAATCCATATTGCCGGCGGTGACGCCAAAAAACAGGTTCGGCCGCCCCAGGCGCATAAAGTCGTCCTTGCTGGTCCAGTCCGGCTGGGCAATGATGCCGACGCGAAACCCCTGGGATTCCAGCATGCGGCCGATAATCGCCATGCCGAAGCTGGGATGATCGACATAGGCGTCGCCGCTGATTATCACCACATCGCAGCTGTCCCACCCCAATTGATCCATTTCGGCGCGCGACATCGGCAAAAACGGCGCGATGCCGTAACATTCCGCCCAATAAGGAGGATAGGAAAACAGGCCGCGTTCGGGTTGGATCAGGCTGGTGGACGCCATACAAGCACTCTTTATCTGGTTAATTCGCCGGGCGGCGATTATACGCGTACCCGGCGAAATAAGCAGGGATCTTTATCAGTAGTGCGGGCTTTTCCCGATAAAAGCAGCCAAAGCCAGGTTATGACCATTGCGGAAACGGATCGCCATACCAGAACCACATCTCAGGTCCCTGCGCCATTTCCCGATCGGTCAGCAGACAGGCGTCAAAACCTGCCCTTAAACCCGCCTCATCCAAGCCGATTCCGATCAGCACCAGTTCCTGACGGGCATCGCCGACCCCGTCAACCCAGTTGTCGTGAATAAATGCCAGCGTATCGGGATCGCCGGGCCATCGATCGCGGGGTATGGCGGCCCACCAGCAGCCAGCCGGAGCATGCCTGCTGACGCCGCCGGCCTGGGACCATGAACCGGCATGCGCCGGACGGGTGGCCAGCCAGAAAAAACCCTTGGAACGCATCACCCCGGGCCAATCCTTCGCAATCCAGGCGTAGAAGCGCTCTGGATGAAACGGCCGGCGGGCGCGATAGACAAAATGGGTAATGCCGTACTCTTCGGTCTCCGGCGTATGCTCGCCGCGCAGCTCCTTCAGCCAGCCCGGCGCCTGCGCCGCCTGGTCAAAATCAAACAATCCGGTGTTCAGGACGCTATCCAGCGCCACCCGGCCGAATTCAGCCGCTTCGATTTTTGCCCTTGGGTTCAGGCCGCGCAGGATAGCCAACAGGCGCAGGCGTTCGTCTTCGCCGATCAGATCGATTTTGTTCAGCACCAGCACATCGCAGAATTCGATCTGTTCGATCAGGAGATCCACCACCGTGCGCGGGTCCTCCACGCCCAGGGATTCGCCCCGGGATGACAGGCTGTCGCGCGAACCGTAATCGCGCAGGAAGTTGAACGCATCCACCACGGTGACCATGGTATCCAGGCGGGCGACGTGCGACAGGCTCAGGCCGTCGTCATCGGTAAAGGTAAAGGTCTCGGCCACCGGCAGGGGTTCGGAAATACCGGTGGATTCGATGACCAATTGGTCGAATTTGCCCTCTTTCGCCAGCCGGCCGACTTCCAGCAGCAAATCTTCCCGCAGGGTGCAGCAAATGCAGCCGTTGCTCATCTCCACCAGCCTTTCATCCGTTCTGGACAATTCGGCGCCGCCGTCGCGCACCAGTGCCGCATCAATATTCACATCCGACATATCATTGACGATCACCGCCACGCGGCGGCCTTGCCGATTGTTAAGGATGTGGTTAAGCAAGGTGGTTTTACCCGCGCCAAGGAACCCCGAAAGCACGGTTACCGGCAGGGGAATGGATGCACGCCCTTCCCCCATCCGGGTTATGCCGGGCATTTTATCTGTCGCACGCATGTTTCACTCCATCAGTGTTGTGGTTGGTAAAAGGGCGGAGAAGTCCGTGCTTTAATGTTACGTTATAACATAACGTATTCAATAAAGACCAGAGCTTTCCCGCGTCTTTCGCCTGCGGGACACACAGAAGGAATGGATAAGGTAAAGGCCGTTATTTTTGCCGGGCGGCCTGTTCGGTAAACGCGCGGAAAATGGCCAG
The DNA here is from genome assembly GCF_047324145.1 of Sodalis sp. RH24. NCBI lineage: Bacteria > Pseudomonadati > Pseudomonadota > Gammaproteobacteria > Enterobacterales > Bruguierivoracaceae > Sodalis > Sodalis sp. RH24. The sequence goes on along the minus strand of NZ_CP178729.1, from coordinate 4,514,820 downwards.
CGTTTCTTCGCTGACATGATGCTCCAGCCCTTCGGCATCCAGGCGCGCCGTCTCAGGACTGACGCCCAGCGCCAGCAGGAACGACTCGACCACCTGGTGCCTTTCCCGGCTGCGCGCCGCCAGCGCCTCGCCCTCGGGGGTAAGAAAAACGCCGCGGTAGGGTAATTGCCGGATTAGCCCCGCCGCGGCCAGCCTTTTCAGCATTTTCGCCACCGTGGGCTGCGATACGCCCAGCCGCGCGGCCAATTCCACCTGGCGGACTTCGCCGAAATCACGGATAAGATCGTCGATAAGCTCCACATAATCGTCCATCAGCTCGGCACGGTGGGCGGCCCTGACCTGAAGGAAACCCTGCGCATGTTCCTGTACATCCACAAGTTGCGTGCTACGGACGGGCATATCCGCTTTTTCAGGGGTGGTCATAGTCCTTCCTCTTGATGTACGGCTGCATAAGGCCATCACCGGCGATGGCGAGGTAAAGCATAGCATTGTTACCAAAGGCGTTGATAAACAAAATAGGCATGCACGGCGCGGCGGTGACGACAAACAGATTAAGTTTGCCTTTGCTATACAGTATAGCTCATGCTATATATGAACATTAAAGCATCACTTGTTAATTATATACATACAAATGTAATGACGCCCCGGCCGTGCGGACATCGGTAAAAGATGACGACACTGTACTCCGACCCTGCCAGGGCCAGCCTGATGACCGGAAGCGTTTATGGAGATCGCCGACATGCCGTTATTGCCGTTAAAGAGACGTTTTTCCGCCCTGGCGCCATGGGGCCTGCTGTTTGGCATGGCGTTATCGCTTGCCGGCACCCCCGCCATGGCGGAGAAAAAATTCAAGGTGATAACCACCTTTACCATTATTCAGGATATGGCGCGCAACGTGGCCGGCGACGCGGCGGTAGTGGAATCCATCACCAAGCCCGGCGCGGAAATCCATGATTACCAGCCTACCCCGCGCGATATCGTCAAGACCCAGTCGGCGGACCTGATTTTGTGGAACGGCCTGAACCTGGAACGCTGGTTTGCCCGTTTTTTCGATAATATCCATGACGTGCCCTCGGCCGTAGTCACCGAGGGCATCGAGCCGCTGCCTATCCGTGAAGGCCCCTATAACGGCAATCCCAACCCCCATGCCTGGATGTCGTCCGCCAATGCGCTGATCTATGTGGAAAACATCCGCAAGGCGCTGGTGCAATACGACCCGGCCAACGCCGACGCCTACAACCGCAACGCCAAAGCCTATGCGGAGAAAATCGCCGCCACCGACGCCCCGCTGCGCGCCCGGCTGGCCAATATTCCCGAATCCCGGCGCGTGCTGGTGACCAGCGAAGGCGCCTTCAGCTACCTGGCGCGGGATTACGCCCTGCGCGAAGCCTATCTTTGGCCGATCAACGCCGAGGAGCAGGGCACGCCCCAGCAGGTGCGCCGGGTGATTGATCTGGTGCGGAAGCAGCAGGTCCCGGTGGTGTTCAGCGAAAGCACCATCTCGGATAAACCCGCCCGGCAGGTCGCCAAGGAAACCGGCGCCCGTTACGGCGGCGTGCTATATGTCGATTCGCTGTCGGCAGCCGGCGGGCCGGTGCCCGACTACCTCAGCCTGCTTAACGTGACGGTGGATACCATCGCCAGGGGGTTCGGCCAATGAACAACACCGGCTATCAGCCCGATCTCCGGGTGGACGACGTGACGGTCACCTACAATAACGGCCATACCGCCATCAGCAACGCCAGTTTCCGGCTTACCGGCGGCACCATCTGCGCGCTGGTCGGCATCAACGGCAGCGGCAAATCGACATTGTTCAAAAGCATTATGGGCATGGTGCGCCCTTCCTCCGGCAAGGTTACCCTGGATAACCTGCCGGTGGCGAAGGCGCTGCGTAAAAACCTGATTGCCTATGTGCCGCAAACCGAGGAAGTGGACTGGAATTTCCCGGTGCTGGTGGCGGATGTCGTGATGATGGGGCGTTATGGCAAAATGTCTTTCCTGCGCATCCCTTCCGCCGAGGATAAGGCCCAGGTGGACCGGGCGCTGGCGCGGGTCGGCATGAGCGCATTCCGCCAGCGCCAGATTGGCGAACTGTCCGGCGGCCAGCGCAAACGGGTGTTCCTGGCGCGGGCGCTGGCGCAGCAGGGACGGGTCATGCTCCTTGACGAGCCGTTTACCGGTATTGATGTGCAGACCGAAGATGCCATTATCGCGCTGCTGCAATCGCTGCGCGCCGAAGGCCATCTGATCCTGGTCTCTACCCATAACCTGGCCAGCGTGCCGGAATTTTGCGACCGGGTGGTGATGATCAACCGCACAGTACTGGCCGCCGGCCCTACCGCCGCCGCCTTTACCCAGGAAAACCTGGAGCGGGTATTCGGCGGCAGGCTGCGCCAGTTTGATATCGCGGCGGCCGGGGCGCCGCGGGCCGGACTGCGCGCGGTCGACGCCGATAAGCGGGTGTCGTGATGATGGCGCTCTTGCTACAGCCGTTTCAGTACGATTATATGCTCAAGGCCATTTGGGTAAGCGGCATTGTCGGCGGGGTCTGCGCCTTTCTTTCGGCCTACCTGATGCTCAAGGGCTGGTCGCTGATGGGGGATGCGCTGTCCCACTCGGTGGTGCCGGGCGTGGCGGGCGCGTATGCGCTGGGTTTGCCCATCGCCGCCGGCGCGTTCCTGACCGGTATGCTGGCGGCGCTGGTGATGACGCTGGTGCGCCATTATACCCGGCTGCGCGAGGACGCCATTATCGGTTTTGTCTTCACCACTTTTTTCGCCGTCGGGCTGCTGATCGTTTCGCTAAATCCCACGTCGGTCAACGTGCAATCGATCATCTTCGGCAATATCCTCGGGATAGCCGACGCGGATGTCCTGCAGGTGCAGGTGATAAGCGGCGTGTCTTTTATCGTGCTGTGCGTGATCTGGAAGGATCTGCTGGCGGCGTTTTTTGACGAGGGCCATGCCGTCTCCATCGGCCTGTCGCCGCTGCGCCTGAAAATTATTTTTTTCACGCTGTTGAGCGCCTGTACCGTGGCCGCGCTGCAAACGGTCGGCGCCATCCTGGTCATAGCCATGGTGATAACGCCCGGCGCCACGGCGTACCTGCTGACCGACCGCTTCCCGCGCCTTATCACGATCGCCGTGATCATCGGCACCCTGACCAGCGCCTGCGGCGCCTGGCTGAGCTATTTCCTGAACGGCGCCACCGGCGGGGTTATCGTTACCCTGCAAACCCTGGTTTTCCTGCTGGCGTTTTTGCTGGCGCCGAAACACGGGCTGCTGGCCGCCAAGATGCGTGGCCGGGCGCGGGCTAAAGACAGACGGAGCGCCGGATGATGGCATGGTTGGATTACCTGCTCGCCTATGTCGCCGAACCACTGGGCTTTCCGTTTATGCAACGGGCGATTATCGCCGCCATCGCCACCGGCGTGGTGTGCGCCATCTTGTCGTGCTTCCTGGTGCTCAAAGGCTGGTCGCTGATGGGGGACGCCATCTCCCACGCGGTGCTGCCGGGCATTATCCTGGCCTATATCGCCGGACTGCCGATCGTGGCCGGCGCCTTTGGATCGGGTATCGTATGCGCCCTGGGCACCGGTTATATCAAAGACCACTGCCGGGTCAAGGAGGACACGGTCATGGGCATTGTCTTCTCGGGCATGTTCGCCCTCGGCCTGGTGCTATTTTCACGTATCGATACCGACCAGCACCTCAGCCATATCCTGTTCGGCAATGTGCTGGGCATTACGCCCGCGGAGCTGTGGCAGGTCGTGTTGATAGCCGGCGCGGTATCCCTGGTCATCCTGGTCAAGCGCCGGGATCTGATGCTGTATTGTTTTGATCCGGCCCAGGCGCGGGTGCTGGGCCTGTCGGTAAAGACGCTGCATTATGGCCTGTTATGCCTGCTGGCGCTGACCATTGTCGCCGCCCTGCAGGCGGTGGGCGTGATACTGGTGATCGCCATGCTGATTTCACCCGGCATTACCGCCTCCCTGCTCGCCCGCCGGTTCGACGGGATGCTGCTGGCGGCGGTGCTGGTCTCGGTGTTCTCCTGCGTTACCGGCACACTGATAAGCTTTTATATCGACGGCGCCACCGGGCCCTGCATCGTTATCGTCCAGGCCGTGCTGTTTGTGGCGGCGCAAATCTATCGCCTCGCCCGGCGCAAAAATCACGCGGCCGCCGCCTGAGCGCATCCGCCGGGCGCGGCGACGCTATCATGGTGCTGGCGCCGGGCGATACTTGCCAATCGCCTTCCCTTTTGTTGGTGCAAAATCCAGCCAGCAAATATCGCCGCGTCCAGGAATAAACATCAGTAATCCAGCTCCCCAGCGATGGGCGCCGCCAGATCGTCGGCATGGGCGGTATACGCGGTAAGTCCCATTAACAGGTCGGATTCCCGGAACCGTTTTTTATGGGCTTTTTGAGTGACTAATCCTTGCTCGCTCATCTCGATATCCACCGTATCCCCCGCTTCGAAACGCGGGATGGCCTTAAGGTTACCGGATAAACGCAGCGCAATGCTATTGCCCCATTTTTGTAAAACCGCCTGGGTATGCATAACAACCTTATAGGTAAAAGTATCGACAATGAGTAGACATGCAGCAGGCGCGATGTCAACACCGTGGGTGTCCGCCATACCCGGCACAGGGTGCCTTGTGCCGGTATGGGGCGTGATGACTGAAAAATCAGATCCCCGGGCATCACCGGCGTCTCGCCAAGGCCATCTCTGACCGGGACGCCGCGGCCTAGGGCGTCTGGCACCAGTTACGCTGCTTGACGATGCCGCCGTCGGGGGAGGTAAAGCCGATGCAGCCTAAGATACTGTCATAGAGTTTTTCATGGAATACCGGCGTCTTGGCCGCCGCGAGGGCGCGCAGCCGGCTAAACGCCGCCTGGTGATCGCTCCCGCGCAGGAAGCCGTCCGAGGCCCAGACCATAATGGGGATGGTGCGTTGTTCAATCGGCGCATGATCGCGCGGCGTGCCGTGGAAATGCATATTTTCCGCGATGGATTCCCCATGATCGGAGGCGTAGAACACGATGGCGTTACGATCGCGCAGCTGATCGAAGACCTGTTTCAGGAAATAGTCGGTGTACAGCAGGCTGTTGTCATAGGAATTGACCAGTTCCTCGGTGGAGCAGGCATCGTCGATGCCCTGGCATTCCGGCTGGTAACGGGCGAACTGGCGCGGATAACGCTCCGTATACATATAATGGGAACCCTTGGTATGCAGTACGATCAGGTGCTTGCCGTCGGGATGGCGCGCCAGGGAATCGTGCAGTTCGTCCACCAGCGCCATATCGTCCACCGGCTCGCCCGCGTTGCGTTTTTCCGCCTGGATGGTTTCGCGCAGGGCATAGTCGTCGGCCATCACCTTATTATAGAACCAGGCCTCGCTCTGCATGGAAAACAGCTCGGAGCTAAAGCCCTGTTTTTTTAATACGGAAAAGACGTTCATCTCTTTCAGGGTGCGCTGCGGCGCTTCCGACGCGCCGCCCTCGCGCACAAACATGCAGCGCAGGGAGAGCTTGGTGGACGTATCGCAGGAGTAGCCCTGCAGCAGCGCCAGGTTCTTTTCCTTGTCCAGGTTGGGCGTATTATCGCGCTGGTAGCCGTAGGCGCCCATATGGTCGCGGCGCGCGCTCTCGCCGATGATAAACACCACATACAGATCCTTGACATCCTTCGGCGCCACATACGTAAAATGCTGCGCCGGGTCGTACAGCTTGCGGCTGTCCTCCGCCTGGCTATAAGAGCTGTAGATCAGCATGCCGAGCGCCGACAGCCAGTTTGACGGCGAGTAGGAGCCGGCGACCACGCCGCCGTAGCTGGCCATGGTGCGGTTATTCTCGCGATCGTGCTGGTCCTGTACCTGGCCCATCAGCTTCAGCGGCAGCCAGCAGCACAGGGCGGCGGTAACGATCAGCAGCCCTTTTTTGGAAATATGCCTGACGTTGCTGCGCCTGAGCGCCGCTTCGGGCATCGGCGCCAGCCAAATCAGCGCCAGGGGGATCAGGCTGACCAGGATAACCCAGATAAAGAAGTGGTAACCCACCGATTCCTTTGACAGGTCGACATCGGTGGTCATCACGGCGGCCAGGATGCCGTAGCCGATATCCACGTTGTACAGCACCATGTAATAACTGGCGGCCACCGAACTGACCACCACCAGGGTGACCAGTACGCGATAGAGTGTCTTGCCCAGCAGCGAGAGCAGCATGGTCAACAAAAACACCAGTGAAAACAATGCCAGCACTTCGATAGCCACCGACAAGGCATTATTATATTGCAGTTGCTGGTAGCGGCGGATCAGAATGGGTATGTTAAGAATAATCCCGATATAAAAAGCGATAAACAGGGAAATTTTCAGTTGGGATAGTTGCAGAAGCTTTCTCATTAATTCTATTTTTCTCAGTATAAATGACTGCGGATAAGCACATCCCGTACTTAATCACACTCCGCCGGGCCATCTTTAATGTCTTCGTAATATCAGACGAGGGATAATCCTTATCGGACCTCCGTATAGCTCAGGTGGTTCATTTAGTCAGGCGAATATCAGACGATATGATGTAACAACACGTGTTGTCGGCCGCAGCAGGCGGGGTAAAACAGCGGTAATGGGCGTCAGCGCAGGGGCGATCGCCGTCCGCCCGGCGCCGGGTGGGCTGGGCTTTCCAGGAAAGGCGTAGGATGCGGCCAAGCCCGCTCCCCCGCCCGTCCCGGTGCGATACCGGCGCGTCGAGCGGGGACAGCGCCGGTCAGCGCCTATTCATAATCCTCGATCGGCACGCAGGAGCAGAATAAATTGCGGTCGCCGTAAACATCATCCAGGCGTTTTACGCTCGGCCAGTATTTATTGCCGAAGCCCGCGGGAAATGCCGCGGTTTCCCGGCTGTAGGGATGGGACCACGCGCCCGCCAGCTCGCGCTCGATATGGGGCGCGTTGACCAGCGGATTGTCCGCCAGCGGCCATTCGCCGCTGCCCACCCGGTCGATTTCACCGCGGATGGCCAGCATCGCGTCGATAAAGCGATCCAGTTCCACCTGGCTTTCGGATTCGGTGGGCTCGACCATCAGCGTTCCCGCCACCGGGAAAGACATGGTGGGGGCGTGGAAACCGTAATCGATCAGGCGCTTGGCGATATCCATCTCGCTGATGCCGGTCGCTTCCTTCAGCGGCCGGATGTCCAGGATGCATTCATGGGCGACGCGGCCGTCGCGCCCGGTATACAGCACCGGAAACGCGGACTGCAACCGGCTGGCGATATAGTTGGCGTTCAGGATCGCCACCTGGCTGGCCTGCTTGAGTCCCTGGGCCCCCATCATGCGGATATACATCCAGCTGATCGGCAGGATCGAGGCGCTGCCGAACGGGGCGGCGGATACCGCGCCCTGGCGCGTCAGCACGCCGTCGATATGTACTACGGCATGCCCCGGCACAAACGGCGCCAGATGCGCTTTCACGCCGATGGGGCCCATGCCCGGGCCGCCGCCGCCGTGGGGAATGCAGAAGGTTTTATGCAGGTTCAGGTGCGAAACGTCGGCGCCGATAAAGCCCGGCGAGGTGATGCCGACCTGCGCGTTCATATTGGCGCCGTCCAGATACACCTGGCCGCCGAACTGGTGCACGATTTGGCAGACTTCGCGGATGGTCTCTTCGTATACGCCGTGGGTCGACGGGTAGGTCACCATGATGCATGACAACTGATCGCCGGCCTGTTCGGCTTTCCGGCGCAAATCGTGTAAATCGATATTGCCGTTTTTATCGCAGGCCACCACGGTGACCGACATGCCGGCCATCTGGGCGGACGCCGGGTTGGTGCCGTGGGCGGAGCTGGGGATCAGGCAGATCCGGCGGTTGCCCTCGTTGCGGCTCTCATGATAGCGGCGTATGGCCAGCATGCCGGCGTATTCTCCCTGCGCGCCCGAATTGGGCTGCATGCACAGCGCGTCATAGCCGGTAAGCTGCACCAGCCAGCGGGAGAGCTGGGCGATCATCTGCTGGTAGCCGGCCGCCTGCCCGACGGGACAAAACGGATGCAGCTCGGCGAACTCCGGCCAGGTGATGGGGATCATCTCGGCGGCGGCGTTCAGCTTCATGGTGCAGGAGCCGAGCGGGATCATCGACTGGTTAAGCGCCAGATCCTTGCGTTCCAGCTGATGCATATAACGCATCATGTCCGTTTCGCTGTGGTAACGGTTAAACACCGGATGCGTCAGGATGGGCGTGGCGCGCAGCAGATCCGCCGGGATGACCTCCCCGACCGCGCGATCAAGGGCGTCGATATCCAGCACGGCGTCGCCGCCGGTCACCACGCCGTACAGCGCGGCAAGGTCGTCGCGGCCGGTGGTTTCATCAAGCGTTATCCCCACCGCCCCGTCCAGGTCGGCGCGCAGGTTAATGCCGCGGGCCAGCGCGCGGCTTATCACCGCGTCTTTATCCGCCACATTGACGGTGAGGGTATCGAACCACCGGGCATGGCGCAGCGTCAGTCCCGCCGCCGTCAGGCCGGAAGCCAGGATGGCGGTCAGGCGATGGATGCGCGCGGCGATGCGTTTCAATCCTTCCGGACCGTGGTAGACCGCGTACAGGCCGGCGATATTGGCCAGCAGTACCTGCGAGGTGCAGATATTGGAGTTGGCCTTTTCGCGGCGGATATGCTGCTCGCGGGTTTGCATCGCCATGCGCAGGGCGGTACTGCCGGCCGCGTCGCGGGACACGCCGATAATACGTCCCGGCATGGAGCGCTTGACGTCGTCACGGGCGGCGAAAAACGCCGCGTGCGGGCCGCCGTAGCCCATGGGCACGCCGAAACGCTGGGAAGAGCCGAACACCACGTCGGCCCCCTGCGCGCCCGGCGCCGCCAGCAGTACCAGCGCCATCATATCGGCCGCCACGCAGCTGATGATGTGACGGGTTTTCAGTTCGGCCAGCAGCGCGCGGTAATCATGCAGTTCGCCGGTGGTGCCCGTCTGTTGCAGCAGCACGCCGAAGACGCCCTGCTGTTCCAGCGCGCGCGGGGCCGGGCCGGTGATCACCTCGAAACCGAAGGTCTCGGCGCGGGTGCGCACCACGTCCAGCGTTTGCGGGTGGACATCGTCGGCGACAAAAAAAACGTTGGCCTGTTTGAGCTTGCTGGCGCGCTTGGCCAGCGCCATGGCTTCCGCCGCCGCCGTGGCTTCATCCAGCAGCGAGGCGGAGGCGATATCCAGCCCGGTCAGGTCGAGGGTCAGTTGCTGGAAATTCAGTAAGGCTTCCAGGCGCCCCTGGGCGACCTCCGGCTGGTAAGGCGTATAGGCGGTGTACCAGCCCGGGTTTTCCAGCATATTGCGCAGGATCACCGGCGGGGTGACCACCGCGCTGTAGCCCATGCCGATATAGGTTTTAAACCGCTGGTTAAGACCCGCCATGGCCCTGAGCTCCGCCAGCGCCTGGGATTCCGTGGCCGCATCGCCGACCGCCGGAGGCGCCGGCAGCTGGATGTCGGCCGGGACGATGTGGCCAATCAACGCGTCGAGCGTCGCGGCGCCGATAGCCGACAGCATATGCGCCTGCTGCTGCGCGCTGGGGCCGATATGACGCTTGATAAAAGCGTCATGGTGTTCAAGCTGGCTGAGAGTCTGGGTCATAAACAACAATTCCTGCATCGGGCATGGGACGGGGAAAGGCAACGTGCTCGGCAGGGACAGGGGCCGGTATTCCAACGCCCTGTCCCGCCTGTTGGCCTCCGGACGGCTAATTAACCGTGCGGGACCGGGTCTCGGTGGCGGTTATTCGTCTTCGTCGAGCGTGGCCTCATAAGCCTCGGCGTCAAGCAATCCGGCGACCTCGCTTTCGTCGTCGGCCTTGATCTGGAACAACCAGCCCTCGGTGTAGGGCGCGCTGTTCACCAGTTCCGGCGACGCTTCCAGCTCTTCGTTCACCGCCACGATCTCGCCGCCGATGGGCGCATAGATATCCGAGGCGGCTTTCACTGATTCGGCTACCGCGCAATCGTCGCTGGCGGCGAAAGACGTGCCGACGTCCGGCAGGTCGAGAAACACCATATCGCCCAGCAGTTCCTGGGCATGTTCGGTAATGCCGACGGTATACACGCCGTTACCTTCGTTGCGCACCCATTCGTGGGAGGGGGTATATTTTAGTTCTTGCGGCACATTGCTCATTGCCTTCCTCACTCTTGCAAAGTTAATTATTGAACGACCGGTTTACCGGCGCGCACAAAACCAGGTTTGGTCACCTTAACCGGCATTTCGCGGTTACGGATTAATACAATGGCGTGCTCGCCGATACCGGCGGGCACGCGGGCCAGGGCAATGCTGAAACCCAGGGTGGGCGAGAACGAACCGCTGGTTATCACGCCCGTTTTCATATTACCGTCGGCGTCGGTAAAGTGTACCGTCAGGTCGTTGCGCAGCACACCTTTTTCGGTCATCACCAGGCCGACCAGTTGGTCGGTGCCGGCGCGGCGCTGGGCTTCAAGCGCCTCGCGGCCGATAAAATCCCGATCCTCGGGCTGCCAGGCGATGGTCCAGCCCATGTTGGCCGCCAGGGGAGAAATACGCTCATCCATTTCCTGGCCGTACAGGTTCATGCCGGCTTCCAGGCGCAGCGTATCGCGCGCGCCCAGGCCGCAGGGTTTGACACCCGCCGCCAGCAGTTTGCGCCAGAAGGACTCCGCCTCGGTTTTCGGCAGCGCAATTTCAAATCCCGCCTCGCCGGTATACCCGGTGGTGGCGATAAATAAATCCTCCGACTGCACGCCGAAGAACGGTTTCATCCCGGCCACCGCCGCCTGCTGCGCGGGGGTAAACAGCGTGCGCGCTTTCTCCTGCGCCCGCGGGCCTTGTACGGCAATCAGCGCCAGGTCGTCGCGTACCCGTACCGACACACCGTAGGGGGCCGCGTGGTCGGTCACCCAGGTGACGTCTTTGTCGCGGGTGGCGGAATTCACCACCAGGCGAAAATAAGTCTCTTCGAGGAAATAGACGATCAGATCGTCGATAACGCCGCCTGAGGCGTTCAGCATGCCGCTGTAGAGCGCCTTGCCGGGCACGGTGAGCTTGGCCACGTCGTTCGCCAGCAGGTAGCGCAGGTATTCGCGGGTGCGCGGGCCCGTTAAATCGATGATGGTCATATGGGACACATCAAACATGCCCGCGTCGCGGCGCACCTGGTGATGCTCCTCCAGCTGGGAGCCATAGTGCAGCGGCATCATCCAGCCATGGAAGTCCACCATTTTCGCGCCGCACGCTATGTGCTGTTCATACAACGATGTCAGCTGGGCCATCTCGTCCTCTTTGTCGTCAAATCAGGGGCTGTAAAATTGAATTTTACGCCGCGACGCCCACAGCGAATCCGGCGGCGCAAACGATACCTTTTGCCAGAAGTTACCACTGAATCCCAGGGGAAACCATAAATTAAATTATCCTGCGGCCAGGGCGGTGCAGGCGGAGGGGATAGGCATGAATCAGCATGTTATGTTGGCAAAGTGGCGAATACGGCGCACAAACAATAAATGCCGGCCGTCAAAAGCAAAATATGATAACAAAAAACCCTGACTTTGGTCAGGGGCAAAGACTTTATTCCCGATATCGGATTAGAAAATATAATGCAAAATAGCGGGTTAAATTAGTTTATTTCAGTCAAACCGCGCCCGGTTCCAGCCATGCAGGCAGATCGTTTAACCCCATGGCCTGGCGGATGAGCCGGGGTTTGACCCCGGGTACCGTATCGGCCAGGCGCAGTCCCGCGTCGCGCACCCATTTTTTCAGCGGGTTATTGCCGTCGAACAACTGGCGGAACCCCTGCATGCCGGCCAGCATCACGGCAGCGCTATGCTTGCGACGGCGCTCATAGCGCCGCAGGTAGGGATGATGGCCGATATCCTTGCCGGCCTGCTGCAGCCGGCGCAGCTCCGACAGCAGTTCCGCCACGTCCATAAAACCGAGATTTACCCCCTGCCCGGCCAGCGGATGGACCGTATGCGCCGCGTCGCCCACCAGCACCAGGCGGTGGGCGGCGAAATCCCGCGCATAGCGGGCGGTCAGGGGAAAGGTTAACCGTTCGCTTTGCAATTCGCATAACCCCAGCGCCAGGTTGAAGTGCGCAGCCAGCTGCGCGTTAAATCCGGCCGGCGCCTGTTCCTGGAGCGACTGCGCCATCTCGGGCGGCAGGGACCAGACGATGGAGCAAAGATGCGGATCGCTCAGCGGCAGGAACGCCAGGATGCCGTCGCCGTGAAACGCCTGGCGCGCAATGCCGCCGTGCGGATGTTCGGTACGCACGGTGGCCACCAGTGCGTGATGCTGGTAATCCCAGAAAGTCAGCGGAATATCGGCGTAGCGGCGCAGCCAGGAGTTGGCGCCGTCCGCGCCCACCACCAGCCGGGCGGTCAGCATGCCGCCGTCGTCGAGGGTGATAAACGCTTCGTTCTCGCCCCAGGCAATCTGGCGCGGCGCGCGCGGGCACAGCAGCGTCACGTCGGACAGCTGCCCGGCCCGGCGCCACAGCGCCTGGTGGATAACCGGGTTCTCGACGATATGGCCCAGATGGGCGTAGCCCAGCTGTTTACCGTCAAAGGCGATATTGCCGAAGCCATCGTTGTCCCAGACCTGCATGCCCTGATAGGGATTGGCGCGCAGCGCGACGATATCGTCCCAGACCTGCAGGTGTTCCAGCAGGCGCTGGCTGGCGGCGTTGATGGCCGATACCCGCAGCGCGGGGCTATCGGCCGGCGGCACCGGCTCCGGCGCCTGTTGTTCCAGCACGGCCACGCGCATGCCGCTGCCCTGGAGTCCGCAGGCCAGCGCCAGGCCGACCATGCCGCCGCCGTTGATGACCACGTCAAATGCTTGCATAACTGTAATATCCTTTTAAAGACCGGGAACCAGCGTAAGGGTGCTAACGCGCCACCCAGCCCAGGGTTTGCCGCGCCAGCGCGTCGCGCAGCCCCGGCGAAGCGGCCATGGCGGCAAGACCCAGGTTACGCGCCACCACCAGCGGCGGATGCCGGTTGGCAAACAAATGTATCAGGCCATCGGTAATGCCGACCGTGCGGTCCTTATCGGGCAGACGGCGCTGCTGATAGCGCTGCAGGGTGGCGTAGGCGCCCGGGTCCTCGCCCCGCGCCAGGGCCTCGGCCAGGGTTTCCGCCAGGGTCATCACGTCACGCAAGCCCAGGTTGAACCCCTGGCCGGCAATAGGATGCAGGGTTTGCGCCGCGTTGCCCACCAGCGCCAGCCGATGGCTTACCTGGCGCGTGGCGGTGCGCAGCTGCAGCGGGTAACACTGCCGCTGCCCGCAGGCGGTAATACGCCCGAGCCGCCAGCCGAAGGCGGCTTGCAGCGCGTCGATAAACCGGCTTTCGCTCCAGCCGGTGATTTCCTGGCGCATGGACTGCGGCAGGCACCACACCAGCGCGCTGCGCCCCTGCGACATGGGCAGCATGGCCAGCGGCCCATGTTCGGTAAAGCGCTCATAAGCCCGGCCCTGATGCGCCTCAGCGGTGGTGACATTGGCGATAATCGCCAGTTGCCCATAGTCCTCCTGGCGCCACTGCATATGGCAATGGCGCGCCGCCTGCGAGTGCGAACCGTCCGCCGCCACCAGCAGCGAGCCGATCAGCTCCGTCCCGTTGTCAAGCCGCGCCAGGATATCGTCCTGGCGGCGGGTAATATCCGTAAGCGTCGCGGGGCAGTGCAGCCTTACCCCCGGCGCCTGGCGCAGCAGGGCAAATAAACGCTGCCCGGCGTCGTGCAGCTCCACCACATAACCCAGCGCGGGCACGCGGTAGTCGCGCGCGGACAGCGAGACTTTACCCGGATAGCCGCTATCGCTGACCTCGACACGGGTGATGGGCGTGGCGCAGGACATCAGCGAAGGCCAGACACCGATGGCGGTTAATTGCTGGCTGGTGCCCTGGGCCAGGGCGATGGCGCGGGCGTCATAACCGGGATGGCGCCGGCTTTCCGGCGCGGCCGCTTCCACTAAATCGATCTCCAGCCGCCCGCCGGTCAGGCGGGACAAGGCCAGCGCCAGGGTGGCGCCGGCCATGCCGCCGCCGATAATGATCACCGACATAGGCTAGCGCGCCGCCGCCATCAGCGCTTCGATGGCATCCGGGTCCTTGACCACCGATGCGGTGAGGTTGTCGTTGCCCTGTTCGGTGATAACGATATTGTCCTCGATGCGGATGCCGATGCCGCGATATTGCGGCGGCACATCCGCGTCCGCGGCTATATAAATGCCCGGCTCGATGGTCAGCACCATGCCCGGCTCCAGGGTCCTGCCCCGCTCCGGGGTGCCGTAGTCGCCGACGTCGTGCACATCCAGCCCCAGCCAATGGCTTAAGCCGTGCATAAAGAACTGCCGATGGGCCTGGGCGGCGATAAGCCCGTCCACGTCGCCCTTCATTACGCCCAGCGCCACCAGCCCGGAGACCATAACCCGCACCGCCTGTTCATTGACTTCGCGGATACTGGTGCCCGGCCGGTACAACGCCAGGGATTTCTCCAGCATCGCCAGCACTATGTCGTACACCGCCCGCTGCTCGGGGCTGAACTTGCCGTTCACCGGGAAGGTGCGGGTGATATCGCCGGCATACCCCTGGTATTCACAGCCGGCGTCGATAAGCACCAGATCGCCGTCGCGCATCTGCGCCTCGTTTTCGGTGTAGTGCAGAATACAGCCGTTTTCGCCGCTGCCGACGATGGTATTGTAGGAAGGATAGCGGGCGCCGTGCCGGTTGAATTCATGCAGGATTTCGCCTTCCAGCTGGTATTCATACTGCCCCGGACGACAGGCCCGCATGGCGCGGGTATGCCCGAGCGCGGTGATTTCGCCGGCGCGGCGCATGACCGCCAGCTCCTCCGCCGATTTAACCAGCCTGAAATCGTGCACCCAGGGGCGCCAGTCGGTAAGCGTGGCGGGCGCGCGCAAATGCTGACGGTAGCCGCGGCGCAGGGTATCGAGGGCGTTAAACACCAGGGTATCGGCAAAGGCGTATTGTCCCTGGGCGTGATAGACCACATCCAGTCCGTTCAGCAGCAGGTGCAACTGATGATTGATTTCGTCCCACGGCAAGGCCCGGTCCACGGCAAGTCTGGCCGGGGCGGCCTCCTGGCCCAGGCGGCGGCCGAACCAGGTCTCGGCGCCGGGATCGCGCACCCGGTTGAACAGCACGCTGTGCGAATGGGTCGCGTCGCTTTTGATAAGCACCAGCGCCGCCTCCGGTTCGTTGAACCCGGTGAAATACCAGAAGTCGCTATTCTGGCGATAGGGATATTCACTGTCGGCGCTGCGCGTCGCCTCCGGCGCCGCAAAAATGACGGCGGCGCTGGCCGGAGCCATGTTGGCCAACAATGCCTGCCGGCGGCGTAAAAATTCTTGTGATGTCATCACTCTCTCCTGCCTTGCCATACTCTCAACAATTCAACGGGCGGTGCTGCCGGTTGCGGCGATCAGTGCAGCGTCGGCTTTGGCTTTTCCAGCGGGCCGGCGTGCTCCGAGCGGGTAAATCCATTATGGCAAAGAATGGCGGCCATACGCACGTATTCAACGACTTCCTCCAGCGACTGCGCCAGCTCTTCCTGATCTTCATCTTCGTCATAGCCGAGCTGGCCGATATTGCGCAGATCGTCGATGGCTTCCTTTAGCTCGCCCTTGATTTTATCCAGCTGCGGCTGCATCACGCCCAGCCCCAGCAGGAAATGATTTACCCAGCCGGCCAGCGCGTCCACGCGCTCGAATACCGTGGCGCGGTCGTCGTCGGGCAGCAGCAGCTGAAACATAAACTCCTCGTCGTCCAGGGTTTGCGCGGTGGCTTCGTGCAGCTGGCGCAGCGGGTCGGCCAGGGTCTGGGAAAAGGCCATGCCCTCGTTGGTCAGCTCGTGCACCAGCGTCTGCCAACTGTGATCCTTGTTGCCGCCGCACAGCATGCCGCTTATCAAACCATGCATTTCCGCCGGCGTCAGCGCCACGGCCTGTTGGTTAAGCAGTTGGGTCAGGTTATCGTAGTCGGGAAAGGTATTTTGTATAGACATGCGCTTTCATCGTCGTTGGCAGGATAAGTTCGTGTTATGCTACCACCAAGGTCCGTAGCTATACCAGAAAGGGCGTGTATCTTCTGTTTTATATGGATTCTTCTGTTTGATATAGCGCATGGATATAGAGTATAGTTGCGCCCGCCCTGTGCTCCCGCAATGGTGAAACGGGAGTGGCCTGGCGTCGGCGCGGTAACAAAGCAGGAAGGTGGTATGTCCGCACAACCGGTAGATATTCAAATTTTTGGCCGCACGTTAAGGGTAAATTGCCCGCCGGAACAACAAGAAGCGTTGAACCAGGCGGCGGAAGATCTTAATCAGCGGTTGCAAGATCTCAAAGTTCGCACTAGAGTCACCAATACAGAACAGCTTGTTTTTATCGCGGCACTGAACGTATGCCACGAACTGGCGCAGGAAAGAGTTAAAACCCGTGATTACGCCGCCAACATGGAACAGCGGATCCGGTTACTGCAGCAGACGATTGAGCAGGCACTGGTAGAACAGGGCCGTATCTCCGAGCGACCAGGCACGCAGTTCGAGTAACGATAGCCGCCGGGAAAATCCCGCGGAACAGGAATACAAAATTTCTCTGAGGTGTTCGCCAGCGGGCCCGTCCCCTGAGCCGATAATTTTTACCACAAGAATGTGGCGATCTGTAACTGGTGCGCAAGCTCGGTTCGTCCGAGAAGCCTTAAGGTTATAACGCTGCGTTCACCTTGAACCATGGGTTCAAGGGTTACAGCCTGCGGCGGCATCTCGGAGATCCCTTTATAGCGTAGCGTCGGCTTGCATCAGCAGCGGACGCGCGCGTCAGCGGCGCGGCTTGGTACGGCTCTCGGCACGGCGTATCAGGCTTCCCCCCCCTGCCACACTCTATTCCCCGACAGCGTTTTTTCAGACCCGATTTCTTTATCCGCGTACGTTATGACATCCCCCCGGACCGTCTTTATGACATACTTTATTACCTTCTTATTCCGGTATAGCGCGTAATCAGCCATGACCCAGTCGCCCGAAACGTCCCTGCAGCGGCAAAGCCTCCGCAACCATATCCGCCGGCAACGCCGCCGGCTCACCCCGGCCGAACAGGCCGCTGCGGCCGCGGCGCTGGTCAAAACCCTGCTGGCCGACCCGCGGGTTACCGCGGCCCGCAGCCTGGCGCTGTTTTTATCGTTTGACGGCGAGCTGGATACCCGGCCGCTTATTGAGGCGCTCTGGCAACGCGACCAGCGCGTCTATTTGCCGGTGCTGCACCCTTTCAGCCCGGGCCACCTGTTGTTCCTGCGCTACAGGCCCGATACGCCGCTGGTGCTGAACCGCCTGCATATCAGCGAGCCGCGGCTGGACGTGACCCAGCTCTTGCCGGCGCGGCATCTCGATATACTGTTTACCCCGCTGGTGGCCTTTGATGCCCGGGGCCAGCGCCTGGGCATGGGCGGCGGCTTTTACGATCGCACCCTGCGGCACTGGCGGCGCGGCGCCGGCTTCTACCCCATCGGGCTGGCCCACGATTGCCAGCAGGTGGACGCCATACCGGCGGAGCCCTGGGATATCCCGTTGCCGGAAATTGTTACCCCGTCGCGGCACTGGCGCTGGTAAACCGCCGGGGACGGATGGCAGCCCTTGGCCCGGTGGTGTACCCGGCATGCACGGTAAGCTGGCGGTACCCATAAAAAAACCCCGGCTCGCTAAGCCGGGGCTGGGGTCGACCACGTCAGGCGCGCAGCTATCAGTACAGCAGGCGGGCGCGGATAGTGCCGGGTATCGCCTTCAGCAGCTGTAGGGCGGTATTTTCGGTATCGGTTTCCACATCAATGACCACATAACCGATTTCGGGCGTGGTTTGCAGATACTGGGCGGCGATATTGATGCTTTGCTCGGCAAAAATCTGGTTGATGCGGGTCAGGATCCCGGGACGGTTTTCATGGATATGCAGTAAACGGCTGACGTTATCACCATGTTCCGGCAGCGAGACTTCCGGGAAATTGACCGCCGACAGGGTCGAGCCGTTATCGGAGTATTTGGCCAGTTTGCCCGCCACTTCCACGCCGATATTTTCCTGCGCTTCCTCGGTGGATCCGCCGATATGCGGCGTCAGGATCACATTATCGAATTCACACAGCGGCGAGTTGAACGGATCGCTGTTGGTGGCGGGCTCTTCGGGGAACACGTCCACGGCGGCGCCGGCGATATGTTTACTGGCCAGGGCGTCGCACAGGGCCGGGATATCCACCACCGTACCGCGCGAGGCGTTGATAAACAGCGACCCCGGCTTCATATGGCCGAATTCTTCCTTGCCCATCATATTGCGGGTGGACTGGGTATCCGGCACATGCAGGGAGACCACGTCGCACATACCCAGCAGCTCAGGCAGCGAATCCACCTGGCGCGCGTTGCCCAGGGACAGTTTGCTCTCGATATCGTAATAGAACACCTGCATCCCCAGGCCTTCCGCCAGGATACTCAGCTGGGTGCCGATATGGCCGTAACCGATGATGCCCAGTTTCTTGCCGCGCGCTTCATAGCTGCCGCTCGCCTGCTTGTTCCACTGGCCGCGGTGCGCTTTGGCGTTGGCCTCCGGGACGCCGCGTATCATCAGCAGCATTTCGCCGAGCACCAATTCCGCCACGGAGCGGGTATTGGAAAAAGGCGCATTGAATACCGGCACGCCTTTTTTCAGCGCGGCTTTCAGATCGACCTGATTGGTGCCGATACAAAAGCAGCCGACGGCAACGAGTTTTTCCGCCGCGGCAAAGATGTCTTCCGTCAGGTGGGTACGGGATCGGATGCCGATAAAGTGCGCGTCGCGCACGGAGGCTTTCAGTGCCGCGGAATCCAGCGCGCCCTTATGGTATTCAATATTGGTATAACCGGCGCGTTTCAGGTTATCCACCGCGCTGGGGTGAACACCTTCGACCAACAGAAACTTAATCTTATCTTTTTCCAGCGATACTTTTGCCATTTCCCGACCCTTTTTGAGACTTCAGATGCGACTGCAACACACAGCACCCGGACAAAATAACAAAAATTACCGTGGCGGCAACAGGGCCGTTTATCCTTAAGACAGCATAAGACGCAGCCATAAGCGATTGCTATGGATAAATCCTCTGGTCTGGTGGAGAAGCGTCATATATATAGCAGGCCGATGGCATAAATGTGACATTTATCACTGAATTTCGCCTGCGGCGATAAAAGATGCTATGTAAACAAAATTAACATCCACCGCCGCCGGCGTGGAAAGCCGGCGGCGGCGGCGGGCGGCGGTAAAACCGGCCTGTTACTCGATAACCTGAACGCCCCCGGCGGTGCCGATCAGCGCCACATCCGCGCCGCGCCGGGCAAACAGGCCCACGGTCACCACGCCGGGCAGGCTGTTGATTTTGTCTTCCAGGGCCACCGCGTCCAGGATGCGCAGGTTGCGCACGTCCAGGATAATATTGCCGTTATCGGTTACCACGCCCTGGCGGTACTCCGGCAATCCGCCCAGTTTCACCAGCTCGCGCGCCACATAGGCGCGCGCCATCGGGATCACTTCCACCGGCAGGGGAAAATTGCCAAGGACGTCCACCCGTTTGGATCCATCGACGATACAGATAAATTTACGCGCGACCGCCGCGATGATTTTTTCGCGCGTCAGGGCCGCCCCGCCGCCTTTGATCATCTGCATCTGGCCGTTGATTTCATCGGCGCCGTCGACATAGATGTCCAGCACGTCGACGCTGTTGAGATCCAGCAGCGGGATACCGAGGCTCTTCAGCTTGGCCGAGGAGGCGTCCGAACTGGAGACCGCCCCTTCGATTTGATTCCTGATGCTGCCCAGGGCATCGATAAAATGCGCGGCGGTGGACCCGGTGCCGACGCCGACGATCGTGCCCGGTTTCACATACTTCAATGCCGACCAGCCCACCGCCTTTTTCAGTTCATCCTGCGTCATAAATAATTAAGCCCTTGGCTACGGAAAGTGGGCGGTATTATAAAACAATATCATCGCCGATGGCGTGAATTCCGCCACAACCCGCCGCATCCCGGATGCCCGCGCCTGACATGGCTAAAATTTTGCGTCCGCAACCGGGTCAATCTATGGCATAGTGAAAACCGGTGACCAAAAAGTACCTATTGATGCACAGAGATATCGACGCAGGGGATAAAGAATGAAACGCCCGGACTATCGGACGCTGCAGGCGCTTGACGCCGTGATACGGGAACGGGGTTTTGAACGCGCCGCGCAAAAATTATGTATCACCCAATCCGCGGTATCGCAGCGCATAAAACAACTGGAAAACCTGTTCGGCCAGCCGCTGCTGGTGCGTACCATTCCCCCACGGCCCACCGAACAAGGGCAAAAGCTGCTGGCCTTGCTGCATCAGGTGGAATTGCTGGAGGACGAATGGCTGGGCACCGATAACGGCAGCGACACGCCGCTGCTGCTGTCGCTGGCGGTGAATGCCGACAGCCTGGCGACCTGGCTGCTGCCGGCGCTGAAACCGGTGCTGACCGATTCGCCTATCCGCCTTAATTTACAGGTGGAAGATGAAACGCGTACCCAGGAAAGGCTAAGGCGCGGCGAAGTGGTGGGCGCGGTCAGTATCCAGCCCCAGCCGCTGCCGAGCTGCCTGGTGGATCAACTGGGCGCCCTGGATTATCTGTTCGTGGCATCCCAGCCTTTTGCCGATCGTTATTTCCCCCACGGCGTGACGCGCAGCGCGCTGCTGAAAGCGCCGGCGGTGGCGTTTGACCATCTGGACGATATGCACCAGGCGTTTTTGCAGCAGAACTTTGACCTGCCGCCGGGCAGCGTGCCCTGCCATATCGTCAACTCATCGGAAGCCTTCGTGCAGCTGGCGCGCCAGGGCACGACCTGCTGCATGATCCCGCATCTGCAAATCGAACGGGAGCTGGCGACGGGCGAACTGATAGACCTGACGCCGGGCCTGTACCAGCGCCGCATGCTGTTCTGGCATCGGTTTGCGCCGGAAAGCCGCATGATGCGCAAAGTGACCGACGCCCTGCTCTCCCATGGCCGGCAGGTCTTGCGCCAGGCCTGAGGGCCGCACAGCGCCGGCGCGCCCCGCAGTGGGACGCATCGGCCACACCCGCCGCCTAGGGCTGGCGTTGCAGCTCGAACACGACATCCACCTGATCGTCAAAATGGATCGCCTGCTGGACATAGGTCTGGGCCGCATCGGTCTGCGACATGGCCTCGTTGGTCTTAAACATCCGCGCCACCGGCACCGGCTGGTAGTTCGCCACATGGTAACGAATGCTGAAAATCGGCCCCAGGGTGGCTTTAAAGCCTTCCGCCAGCGAACGGGCCTGGGAAGTGGCGTTTTCAATCGCCTTGTTGCGCGCCCGATCGCGGTAGGCGTCCGGATTAGCCACGCCCAGCTCGACGGAGCGGATTTCATTCAGGCCGGATTTCAGCGCGCCGTCCAGCAGTTCATTGAGCTTATCAAGCTGGCGGAGCGTGACCTGCACCTGGCGCACGGCGCGATAGCCTTTCAGCACCGATTCCCCGGTCTTTAAAAAATCATATTCCGGCTGGGTGCGCAGGTTCGCGGCGTCGATATCTTTATTTTCGATGCCGTTTTTATTAAGAAAATCAAAATATTGCGCCACGCGCGCGTCCACCTGTTTTTTAGCGTCGGCGGCGTCTTTCGAGGAAATCGACACTTCGATGGTCAGGGTGGCGATATCCGGCGTCGCCTCGACGCTTGACGTGCCGGAGGTGATCACATGCGGCCCGGCGGGAAGCTCGGCGGCCAGCGCCTGGGTCGTAAACGATCCTAATCCCAACAGGGTGGTTAACAGCAATGCTTTGACCTTCATGACGTCTCCTGTGCGGCAAAATGCGCTGAATATAAATGAAAATACCGCCTATGATTGCGCATTTTCATCTAAAAACAACGCCCTTTGCGCTTATTTACCGTTATGTGATTATCGGCACCCAGCATAATCGTTGCCGTTGCGTTAAAATATAGGATAAGTTCGCAATCTCATGCAGCGCCACGCCCCGGGCACTACACCGGCTGCGCGGTAAACATCTGCCAGGCCTGGCGCGCCAACTGCAGCGCCACCAGCCACATCACCACGCCGACGAATAACTGGATCCCGCGCTGCACCCGGCCGCGGTTAAGCCAGGGGGCCAGACGCGCCGACAGCATGGCCAGGCCGTAGAACCATACCAGGGACGCGCCGATGGTGCCGCCGGCGAACCAGCGCCGCGCCGCCGGCTCCAGTTGCCCGCCGATACTGCCCAGCACCACCAGCGTATCCAGGTAAACGTGGGGATTGAGCCAGGTCACCGCCAGCATGGTAAGGATAATGCGCCGCCGCGACGGGCGGAAGGCCTCGCCCGGGACACCGGCGCGGTCGGCCCCTTCCCCGCGCCAGGCGTTTTTCAGCGCGCAAAAGCCATACACCGCCAAAAACGCCACCCCCGCCAGGGTCACGCCCTGCAACAATATGGGCGACTGCGACAGCAGCGCGCTGCTGCCAAAAACGCCGGCGATAATCAGCGCCATATCGCTTAACAGGCACAAAGTGGCGATCAGCAAATGATATTGCCGCCGTATGCCCTGGTTCATCACCAGGATATTCTGCGGCCCAAGGGGCACAATGGTCGCCATGCCCAACGCAAAACCCTGCATAAAAATAACCCACACGTCGCTCACCGCCTGCTGCCAATAAAAAGTAGCGCTAGTGTAATCAGAAGCGGATATCAGTTGAAATGGAATAAATTAATCTTGCATTAGCATTGCTTATAATCTGATCACCTGTGCGTCAGCGTGCAAGG
This sequence comes from Sodalis sp. RH24, assembly GCF_047324145.1. NCBI lineage: Bacteria > Pseudomonadati > Pseudomonadota > Gammaproteobacteria > Enterobacterales > Bruguierivoracaceae > Sodalis > Sodalis sp. RH24. The sequence goes on along the minus strand of NZ_CP178729.1, from coordinate 4,491,986 downwards.
CTGACCGCCGGCATGGCGTGACAACCCGCCGCGCCGGCGGGTTTAGCGGCAAGGCCTCTCAGGAGGGTTGCCGCGGCGCAGCCGGGGCCGCGGGCGAATGGCCGCCCTCGGCCGCCGCCTCGGATTTGGGCTTGGGCGCGCGATACATATGCACATCCATTTGCGGATAGGGAATGCCGATCTGGTGCTCGTCAAGGGCGCGTTTAAAGCTTTCCAGCAGGTCGAAGGTGGCGTTTTGCAGCGCATCCCGCGGTACCCAGGCGCGGACCATAAAATCGAGCGACGAGGCCCCCAGGGCGTTGAGGCGCACGGTAATACCCTTATCTTTCAGCACGCGGCTGTCGGCGGCGATAATATCGGTCAGCAGGCTTTTCACCTGTTCGATATCGGCGTCGTAGCTCACGCTGATAATCAAATCGATCAGCCGGTTGGGTTCCCGCGAGAAGTTGGTGATATTGCCGGACAGGATCTTGCTGTTGGGCACCACGATCATTTTGCCGTCGAAGGTGCGCAGCGTGGTGGAAAAGATCTGCACCACCAGCACGGTGCCGGCGGTGCCGGCGAAATCGACATACTCCCCGGCGCGAAAATGGCGGAAGGTCACCAGCAGCACGCCGGCGGCGAAATTGGACAGCGAGCCTTGCAGCGCCAGGCCTACCGCCAGGCCGGCGGCGCCGATAACCGCAATCACCGACGCGGTCTGCACGCCGATGCGCCCCAGGGCCGCGATAATGGTGAAAATGATGATGCCGTAACGGACAATGGCGGAGAGAAAGTCCGCCACGGTAATATCGATGTGGCGCGTTCTCATCAGTTTGTTGAGGGTGCGCGAAATGACGCCCGCAACCAGCATCCCGACGATCAGAATGATAATGGCGGCGACGATGTTCACCGCGTAATGGATTAATAATTGCTGGTTATTGACCAGCCAGCTGCCGGCGTCATTGATTTTATCGACTACGTTTAGATCTTCCATTTAGGTCATCCCACTCTGGTGTATTGCAAAAAAAAACCTGCCGGCGCTGACGTGCCGGCAACAACGGAGCCTTTTAAGCGTAACCAATAATCGGATGACTGCCAACGTCAGGTGGAAAAACGGCCGAAAATAATGCGCCTTATCATAACGTTAAAGGCCTCCACGCGGGAGGCCTTTAGAGAAGGGCAATGACGGCGGAAAAATTACAGCACGTCTATCGCATTCAATTCCTGAAACGCCAGTTCCAGGCGGGTAGCCATGGAGACCTGTCCGGCACGCAGCCAGGCACGCGGATCGTAGAATTTCTTGTTCGGTTTGTCGTCGCCTTCCGGGTTGCCCAGCTGGGTTTCCAGGTAGCCGGCATTCTTGTGGTAATACTTCAGGATACCTTCCCAGGTTGCCCATTGGGTATCGGTATCGATGTTCATTTTCACGACGCCGTAGCTCACCGCTTCTTTAATTTCTTCCGGAGTCGAGCCCGAGCCGCCGTGGAACACCAGGTTCAGGGAGTTAGCCGGCAGGCCGAATTTTTCCGAAACGAATTTCTGCGAGTTATCCAGAATTTTCGGAGTCAGCTTAACGTTGCCCGGTTTGTAAACACCATGCACATTGCCGAAGGCGGCGGCGATGGTGAAACGCGGGCTGATGGCGTTGAGCTTTTCATACGCGTAGGCCACGTCTTCCGGCTGGGTATACAGCGCGGAGTTATCCAGATGGCTGTTGTCCACGCCGTCTTCTTCACCACCGGTGCAGCCCAGTTCGATTTCCAGCGTCATGTCCAGCTTGGCCATGCGGGCCAGGTACTTGCCGCTGATTTCAATGTTTTCTTCCAGCGGCTCTTCGGACAGATCGATCATATGCGAGGAGAACAGCGGTTTGCCGGTGGCGGCGTAATGTTTTTCACCCGCGTCCAACAGGCCGTCAAGCCAGGGCAGCAGTTTTTTGGCGCAATGGTCGGTATGCAGGATAACCGGCACGCCGTAATGCTCCGCCATATGATGGACATGCAGCGCGCCGGCGATAGCGCCGAGAACCGCGGCAGTCTGGCCTTCGACCTTCAGGCCTTTACCGGCGATAAAAGCCGCGCCGCCGTTGGAGAACTGAACGATAATCGGCGCGCGTACCTTCGCGGCGGCTTCCAGCGCGGCGTTAATGGAATCCGTGCCTACGCAGTTAACGGCGGGCAGGGCAAAGTGGTTTTCCTTCGCCACGGCAAATACTTTTTGTACGTCGTCACCGGTGATGACGCCTGGTTTTACAAAATCAAAAATCTTAGACATATTGCTTTGTCCTGTTCTGTAGGCCATTGATGGAGGGAATCAAATACCGTTGCCCTAGCCTGCATTCGCAACGATGTTTGCGGGCGCCGTGATGCCGCGCCCGGCTCGCTAATGCGTTATTGTTTTGCGCGCTCTTCAAGCATAACCACGGCCGGCAGTTTTTTGCCTTCCACGAACTCAAGGAACGCGCCGCCGCCGGTGGAAATATAAGAAATTTTGTCCGCGATGCCAAACAGGTCGATGGCGGCCAGGGTGTCGCCGCCGCCGGCGATGGAAAACGCGTCGCTGTCGGCAATGGCGTTGGCCACGATTTCGGTGCCTTTGCGGAAGTTAGGGAACTCGAACACGCCCACCGGGCCGTTCCACAAAATGGTCTTGGCTTTTTTCAGGATATCGGCCAGCTGCTGCGCGGACACATCGCCCAAATCCAGCACCTGCTCGTTGTCTTTGATCTCGCTGGCGGATTTCAGGGTGGCCGGCGCGGTTTCCGAGAATTCGGTGGCGACGCGGACATCGGTCGGGACCGGGATCTGGCAGGTCTGCAGCAGGCGCTTCGCTTCAGGAATCAAATCGGCTTCGTACAGGGATTTGCCCACGTTGTGGCCCTGGGCGGCGATAAAGGTATTGGCGATGCCGCCGCCGACAATCAGCTGATCGGCAATTTTGGACAGGGAGTCCAGCACGGTCAGTTTCGTCGACACCTTGGATCCGCCGACAATGGCCACCATCGGGCGCGCCGGGTTGCCAAGAGCCTTGCCCAGCGCTTCAAGTTCATTGGACAGCAGCGGGCCGGCGCAGGCGATAGGCGCGAATTTTCCCACGCCATGGGTGGAGGCCTGGGCGCGGTGCGCGGTGCCGAAGGCGTCCATGACATAAATATCGCACAGCGCGGCGTATTTTTTCGCCAGGGTTTCGTCGTCTTTCTTTTCGCCTTTGTTAAAGCGGACGTTTTCCAGCACCACCAGCTCGCCCGGCTTGATTTCCAGGCCGTCCAGATAATCCTTGGCCAGGCGTACCGGCGCGGACATATGTTCCTTCAGGTAATTCACTACCGGCAGCAAAGAAAACTCTTCGTTGTATTCGCCTTCGGTCGGACGACCAAGATGGGACGTCACCATGACGCTCGCGCCTTGTTTCAGGGCGGCTTCAATGGTGGGCAGGGACGCGCGGATGCGCGCGTCGGACGTGACTTTCCCGTCTTTAACCGGAACGTTCAGATCAGAACGGATAAGCACGCGTTTACCAGCCAGATCCAGATCGGTCATCTTAATTACAGCCATGGTGAACCCTCTTGTTGATTCTTGGAAAATTGCCTGAACGGCGGGAGGCGCATCGTCGCCCGCCGGCCGAGAAGCCGCTTACGGTCTGCGCCTGGCGGGAGAACCTCTCCATTGGCGCAGCCGTGTGTCTGTTTATTGTCTGCCCTTGTTTCATCACCGTTATTTTTTAACATACCGGCCTGGGGGAAACGTTGCGTCTCGTGCTCACGCGCCCCGTGGCATGCCGCCGTCCGTCAGGACGGGCGAGGATAACGTTGAAATGCGGTCATGATTGTAGAGCATGTTATACAGTCAACTATACCACGAAATGCGTCCCATGCCGCTTTTTGCGATAATTCCGCGCCGGCCGGCGGCGGTCAAAATGAGCGCGCGGCCAGGAGCCACGCGGGTGATCACTGCCTGGGGCCCCGTGGTTGGCGGAGGCGGCGCTGATGAATAAAACCGCCGGCGCCACCGCCAACTGAAACGCTTCAGCTAGAATAATCAAAATTAGATAGCAGCGGAATAATTTTGCCAAATATGTGACGCAGATCCGTTTCCGCCGGTTAAAATGGTGTTTTTTTGTGCATTTGTCGGGGAAAAATTCAGATATTGACGATAAGGAATAACCACGTAATAATTGTTCGCGCAGTAGCCCGCACGGCGCTGTCGTAGGCGTTACCGTCATCCAACGCGTCCTTTGCCGAGAGGATCCCAGCAGGGAGTGTCTCGGGGTCACTAAAGGCGCTTTATCATGACATCATCCCCTTTTTTCGCATTCGTCCGCCTGTCTCGTACCGCTGTCTTGCCGGGGCATTCCCCCGCGATTACCCTGGCTCTGGCCTTTCCGGCGTTACTTGCCGTCACCGCCCCTTATTTCGCCCGATCGCCCGCGGTGCGTCATGATTCTATATTTGTTCCGGACAGTCGTGTTCAGTCCCTGGCCGCGCGGGCAACCCGCCATCACGCGGGGACGCGTTTGCGCCCCGGCCGTTCTCCGCCTCGCCATTTGCAGGGTGAGTCGGGAGGCGGTCAGACCATAAGCATACGATCACAATACAATACAGGAGCGACGAATGATGAAAATGACCGGCAACACTATCCTTATCACCGGCGGCACCAGCGGCATCGGCCGCGGGCTGGCCGATGCCTTCCACGACCTGGGCAATAAGGTCGTCGTCACGGGGCGCCGGCAGGCCCTGCTAGATGAAATCACGGCGGGCAGGCCCGGCATGGTCGGGATGTCCCTCGATCTTAACGATCCGGCCTCCTTGTCCCGCCTCGCCGGCGACGTGCGCGCGCGCTTTCCTGAGCTCAACGTGCTTATCGCCAACGCCGGTATCTCGCGGGCGGAGGACATGACCGCGGCCGGCTGGGATGTTTCCGACGCCCGGGACATCGTGGAAACCAATATCATGGGCGTGCTGCGCGTTACCGCCGCGTTTCTGCCGGTGCTGCAAGGGCGGCCGGACGCGGTCATCATGGCCACCAGTTCCAACCTAGCCTTCGTACCCCGCGCCGATTTCCCGACGTATTGCGCCAGCAAGGCCTTCCTGCACTCCTGGTTACAATCGCTGCGCCATCAGTTGCGCCATATTCCCATCGATGTGCTGGAACTGGCGCCGCCCTACGTACAGACCGGGCTCACGGGCGATCGGCAGGCTCGCGACCCGCGCGCGGTTCCGCTCGCGGCTTATGTAGCGGAGGTCATGCAATTGCTGGCCTCGGGGGATCACCCCGCAGGCGAAGTGCTGGTCGAGCGCGACAGGGCCCGGCGCTGGGCCGAGCGGGAGGGTCGCTACGACGCCACCTTTGCCGCCATGAACCCAGGCTGAAGACAGCGGGATAGCGGCGCGCCGGCGGGGGCTTAGCGCGCCCGCCGGCGCGCCAATAAAAAAGGCACCCGCAGGTGCCTTTAAGCGTCGTGGCGAGGAGGCCAGCAGGCTACGCCAACAGCGTGCGCGCCTTGTCCAGCACGTTTTCGGCGGTGAAGCCGAACAGGGTAAACAGCTCCTCCGCCGGCGCGGATTCGCCAAAGCTGGTCATGCCGACGACGGCGCCGTTCAGGCCCACATACTTGTACCAGTAATCGGCAATGCCGGCCTCGATGGCCAGCCGCGCGCCCACCGCCTTCGGCAGCACCGCCTCACGGTACGCCGCGTCCTGCAGATCGAATACCTCCGGCGACGGCAGCGACACCACCCTCACCCGGCGGCCTTCGGCGCTTAGCGTTTCCCACGCCGACACGGCCAGCGACACTTCCGAACCGGTGGCGATAATCAGCAGCTCAGGCGTGCCGTCGCAGTGTTTCAGCACATAACCGCCGCGGGCGATATCGGCCAACTGCTGCGCGCTGCGCGGCTGCTGCGTCAGGTTCTGGCGCGAGAACACCAGGGTGCTCGGACCGGTGGCATGCTCCACCGCCTGCTGCCAGGCCACGGCGGATTCCACCTGATCGCACGGGCGCCAGGTGCGCATGTTCGGCGTCAGCCGCAGGCTCGCCAGCTGTTCCACCGGCTGGTGCGTCGGGCCATCCTCCCCCAGGCCGATGGAATCATGGGTATACACGTAGATGGAGCGGATTTTCATCAGCGCCGCCATGCGCACCGCGTTGCGGGCATACTCCACGAACATCAGGAAGGTGGCGGTGTAGGGCACGAAGCCGCCGTGCACCGCGAGACCGTTGGCGATCGCCGTCATGCCGAACTCGCGTACGCCGTAGTGAATATAATTACCCGCCTTATCGTCGCCCAGGGAGACGGATTTCGCCCAGAGCGTCAGGTTGCTCGGCGCCAGGTCGGCGGAACCGCCCAGCAGTTCCGGCAGATCCGGGCCAAAGGCGTCCAGGGCGTTCTGCGAAGCTTTACGGCTGGCGATATTGGCCGGGTTGGCCTGCAGTTTTTCGATATACGCCCGGCTCTTCGCCTGCCAGTCGGCGGGCAGGCGGCCTTCGGTGCGGCGGATGAACTCCGCCGCCAGCGCCGGGAACGCGCTGCGGTAGGCGGCGAACTTATCGTTCCAGGCGGCTTCTTTGGCCGCGCCGGCTTCTTTGGCATCCCATTGGGCGTAGATATCCTGCGGGATCTCGAACGCCGGAGAGTTCCAGCCCAGCTGCACGCGCGTGGCGGCCACTTCCGCCTCGCCCAGCGGCGCGCCGTGCGCTTCATGGGAGCCGGCCTTGTTCGGCGAGCCAAAACCAATCACCGTCTTGCACATCAGCAGCGACGGCCGGTCGGTTACCGCGCGCGCCTCATCAATCGCCGCTTTCAACGCCGCGCTGTCGTGGCCGTCGACGCCGCGCACCACATGCCAGCCATAGGCTTCGAAACGCGAGGCGGTGTCGTCGCTGAACCAGCCTTCCACATGCCCGTCGATGGAAATGCCGTTGTCGTCGTAGAACGCCGTCAGCTTGCCGAGCTTCATGGTACCGGCCAGCGAGCAGACCTCATGGGAGATGCCTTCCATCATGCAGCCGTCGCCCATAAACACATAGGTATGGTGGTCGACGATGTCATGGCCCGGACGGTTAAACTGCGCCGCCAGGGTGCGCTCGGCTATCGCCATGCCCACCGCGTTGGCGATGCCTTGTCCCAGCGGCCCGGTGGTGGTCTCCACGCCGGCGGTATAACCGTATTCCGGGTGGCCCGGGGTCTTGGAATGCAGCTGGCGGAAGTTCTTCAGCTCCTCGATGGGCAGGTTATAGCCGGTCAGGTGCAACAGGCTGTAGAGCAGCATGGAGCCATGGCCGTTGGAGAGGATAAAGCGGTCGCGGTCGGCCCATTTGGGATTGGCGGGATTATGGTTGAGGTAGTCGCGCCACAGCACTTCGGCGATATCCGCCATGCCCATCGGGGCGCCGGGGTGGCCGGATTTGGCTTTTTGCACCGCGTCCATGCTTAACGCGCGGATGGCGTTAGCCAGCTCTTTTCGGGATGTCATGAATTACTCCGTTTCGGATTGAATAGTGTCTCGTTGCCCAAGCCATCATAAAATCAATCACTTAACTTCAGAGACTGTGAAAATATCGATAAATGTACCCTAAAAAGGTCATAATTGTATATGCAGGAATGCGCGATAAATAGGGGATAATCCCCTGATCGTACGGCACGACGATGCGATGGAAAAAACACCATCATTCATGCCATAAAATCTGTTAACAGACTCACAATTTTTCTTAATATCTTATGGGAAAACAAAATAATGACCCTATCTGTACTGCCCTGGGCCGGCTTAAGCATTATCGCCATCACGCTGCTGAGCGGTTGTGAAAATCTCGACCAGAACACCCTGATGCAATCGGGCGGCCAGGCGTTTGTGGCGGCCACCCTGAGCGATAGCCAGGTCAAGGCGCTGAGCGCCGAATCCTGCGCGCAAATGGACCAGAAGGCGCAAATCGCCCCCGCCGGCAGCCCCTACGCCCAGCGCCTGGCGACCGTTGCCGCCGCGCTGGGGGATAATATCGCCGGCACCCCGGCCGATTATAAGGTTTACCTGACCAAGGACGTCAACGCCTGGGCCATGGCCAATGGCTGCATCCGCGTCTACAGCGGCCTGATGGATCTGATGACGGATAATGAAGTCGAGGCGGTGGTCGGCCATGAAATGGGCCACGTCGCGCTGGGGCACAGCCGCAAGGCCATGCAGCTGGCCTATGCCACCACCGCGGCGCGCACCGCCGCGGCCTCGGTGGGCGGCGTCACGGCGGCGTTATCGCAATCGCAGCTGGGCGAGCTTGGGCAGGCGTTGATCGGCGCGCAGTTTTCCCAGCGCCAGGAAAGCGAAGCGGACGACTATTCCTTTGATTTGCTGAAAAAACGCCATATCGACCCGCAGGGGCTGGTGACCAGCTTTGAAAAGCTGGCCGGCATGGAAAAGGGACAAGGCGGCAGTATGTTTGATTCCCATCCGACGTCGCAGGCGCGGGCGCAGCATATCCGCGATCGCATCGCGGCGGGCAAATAAAGGGCGGGATGGCCGCCCGGTCCGGCGCACCCCGGGAAGGGCGCGCCCGTCAGCGCGGAGTTACCGCGGTTTTTTGGCCGCCTGGATATAGAGCATTTCCAGCGCCAGCGTGGCCGCCGCCAGGGCGGTGATTTGCGAATGATCGTAGGCCGGCGCCACTTCCACCAGATCCATGCCGACGATATTCAGGGGCTGCAGGCCGCGCAGCAGCTTCAGCGCCCGATCGGTGCTCAGGCCGCCGATCACCGGCGTGCCGGTGCCGGGCGCGAACGCCGGATCCAGGCAGTCGATATCAAAGGTCAGGTAAACCGGCAAATCGCCGACAATCTGTATGACCTGGGCCAGGATATCGTCGACGCTGCGATCGTTGACCTGCCCCGCGTCCAGCACCGTAAAGCCGTTATCGCGATCGTATTCGGTACGGATGCCGATCTGCACCGACCGGGTGGGATCGATCAGGCCTTCGTTGGGCGCATGGTAGAACATGGTGCCGTGATCGAACTTGCTGCCGTTGCTGTAGGTATCGGTATGGGCGTCGAAATGCACCAGCGCCATTTTGCCGAAATGCTTATGATGCGCGCGCAGCAAAGGCAGCGTGACGTAATGATCGCCGCCAAACGAGAGCAGGCGTTTGCCCGCCGCCAGTAAACGCTCCGCGTGCTGCTGGAGCTTATCGCTCAGATCCTGCGCATCGCCGAAATCAAACACCACGTCGCCGCAGTCGACCACCTTTAAACGCTGGCGCACGTCGAAGTCCCACGGCCAGCGGCAGCCTTCCCAGGCCAGGTTGGTGGAAACCTGGCGGATCGCCGCCGGGCCGTGACGGCCGCCGGAGCGGCCCGAGGTGGCCATATCGAAGGGAATGCCGGTAATCACCCAATCGGCATCGGCGTCATAGGGGTTGAATTCCAACGGCAAACGCAAAAAGCCAAAGGCATTGGAAACCAGGGAATTATCGTATTGATGGCCCAGGGTGCTCATAGTCCGTCCTTTCTTATTCATCTTCCAGGTAAGTGTAGCCATACAGGCCGGCCTCGAACTCTTCGAGGAACTCCGCCTGCAGCGCGCCGTCCAGATCGGTCTCTTTCACCTGATCGCGGAAACGGGTCAACAGTACCGCCGGATCCAACTGCACATACTGCAGCATATCGGCTACTGAATCGCCTTCATCGGACTCATTAAGCTCCACGCTGCCGTCTTTAAACACAAAGACATCCACCGCGGCGGTGTCGCCGAACAGGTTATGCATATTGCCAAGGATTTCCTGATAGGCGCCGACCATGAAAAAGCCCAGCAGCGGCGGGTTATCCACATCGTACGGCGGCATCGGCATGGTGGTGGCGATGCCGTCGCCATCGATATAGTGATCGATGGTGCCGTCGGAGTCGCAGGTAATATCCAGCAGCACGGCGCGACCTTCAGGCGGTTTATCCAGCCCCTCCAGCGGCAACACCGGGAACAGCTGATCGATGCCCCAGGCGTCCGGCATCGACTGGAACAGCGAGAAGTTAACGTACAGCTTGTCGGCCATGCGCTCCTGCAGTTCATCGATAATCGGCCGGTGCGCGCGGTTGCTCGGATCGAGCTGCGTCTGGATCATGCGGCAAATATTCAGATAGAGCTGCTCGGCCCAGGCGCGCTGGCTCAAATCCAGCATGCCGTGGGTATATTGGGTATGGACGTCGTGCAGGTCCATCTGGCTGTCGTGCAGCCATTCGCGCAGCGAGCGGCGGTTTTGCGGTTCCTGCATTTCCTGCCAGGTCTGCCACATGCTTTCCAGCGGGCGCGGCGCGTCCTCGGCGGGCGGCAGCGGTTCGCTGAACTCGTTGCGCTCCACGCCGATAACGTTCGACACCAGCACCGTATGGTGGGCGGTGACGGCGCGGCCGGACTCGGTAATCACCGTCGGATGCGGCAGGTCATATTCGTTGCAGGCATCGCCGATACCCCAAATCACATTGTTGGCGTATTCGTTCAGGCCGTAGTTGGCCGAACAATCGGACTGAGAACGGGTGCCTTCGTAATCGACCCCCAGGCCGCCGCCGACATCAAAGCATTCGATATTCACGCCCAGGCGGTGCAGTTCCACATAAAAGCGCGCCGATTCCCGTACGCCGGAGGCGATATCGCGGATATTGGACAATTGGGAACCCAAATGGAAATGCAGCAGTTGCAGGCTGTCGAGCCGTCCTTTGCTGCGCAGCAGTTCCACCAGTTGCAGCACCTGGACCGCCGCCAGTCCGAATTTGGATTTTTCGCCGCCGCTGGACTGCCACTTGCCCGAGCCCTGCGAGGCGAGACGGGCGCGCACGCCCAGGCGGGGCACCACGTTCAGGCGCTCGGCTTCTTCCAGCACCAGCTTGATTTCGGTAAGTTTTTCAATGACCAGGTAGACCTTATGGCCCAGCTTTTCGCCGATCAGCGCCAGGCGGATATATTCGCGGTCTTTATAGCCATTGCAGACAATGACGGTGCGCGTCATGCCGGCATGCGCCAGCACCGCCATCAGTTCCGCCTTGGAGCCGGCTTCCAGCCCCAGCGGCTCGCCGGAATTCACCAGGGATTCAATCACCCGGCGATGCTGGTTAACCTTGATGGGATAGACCAGGAAATAGTCGCCCCGATAGCCAAAGGATTCGCGGGCGCGCTTAAACGCCCCGTTAATGGAACGCAGGCGGTGTTGCAGGATCTGCGGAAAGCAGAACAGGGCCGGCAGCCGCTGCCCGTCGTTCTGCCGTTCCTTGACCAGCTCCGCCAGGTCGACCCGCGCCTCGGGAAAATCGGGATCGGGGCAAACGCTGATATGGCCCAGCTCATTGACATCAAAATAATTATTGCCCCAATACGCGACATTGTAGGTACTCATCATTTTGCTGGCATCGCTGTCATTCATGGCTACCTCCTGCATGGAACGCAAGTTTTCATGGGGTGCGGACCGGTGGGACCCTTGGTGCTTATGATCATCAGACATGACGTAACTCTCTCCCGGGGTTCCAGTTGGCGTTCCCGTTCATCAATGTTGGAGCGTGGACACCACCGTCGGTGGCATAGTTGTTGTGCGTAAACCCGCAGCCCGCCAACGGCAATAAGCGCCGCCGGACGCAATCGGCATCCGGTACATCAGTACAGTAATTGTAAAACACCTTGATGAACTCCGTGAGACGGGGTGGTGGATCGCCCAAAAAATAGGGTCCGCATGAAAGACCGCATGGCCCGGGTCCGGTAATGAGCAACCGTCAACCGGCCCTGGAATCCTGGGAAGCGCCCGCATGTCGGCGGCCTGGCGGGCAACATCGGCCATAACAGAGCGGAAATGCTGGAAAAACAGGGTGCGCCGGACAAGCCGGGCGAGCGGAAGCGTGGTCGGGGTTGACCGGAAAATAACGAATCATTAACTGTGCCACCTCCCGCAAATGCCGGCCATCGGCGGCTTACGCCGTGCCGGGACAGATAAAAAGTTACCGGATGTAAATGAAAGACATTCACCTTACCGTTGCTTATGCGCGCGAATTTATACAGCCTGCCCCGCGAAAAAGCAAAATTTAAATCAGCCCCGGGCGCGATTACCGCACGATCGGGCGCCGCCGCGGCCTGCGCGGAGGCGCCAGGGCGAAAAAATCGCTGGTAATTCGCCAAGCGGGTGTCCTAGAATAGCCATCCAGAAGTTAATCCATCTAAACTGGATAGCTTACTTATACTATTACTTACTGTGAGTACTTACTGCTAACGACGTTATCCGCGGGACGTTGCAGGACGCGTAACGCCATCATCGGAAAATCGCTTTTCCCTTATGGCTGAATCCCAGCGCTACGCAGTCATTCCTAACCCGTATGTTAAGGTAAAGAGACCGATGGCTAAACACCTATTTACGTCCGAATCCGTTTCAGAAGGACATCCTGATAAAATCGCGGATCAGATTTCCGATGCCGTGCTTGACGCGATCCTGGCCCAGGATCCCAAGGCGCGCGTGGCCTGCGAAACATTTGTCAAAACCGGTATGGTGCTGGTTGGCGGTGAAATCACCACCAGCGCATGGGTGGATATAGAAGAACTGACGCGCAGCACCATTCGCGATATCGGCTATATCAATTCGGACATGGGTTTCGACGCCAATTCCTGCGCCGTGCTCAGCGCCATCGGCAAGCAATCGCCCGATATCAACCAGGGCGTGGATCGCAGCGACCCGCTCGAACAGGGCGCCGGCGACCAGGGGCTGATGTTCGGTTACGCCACCAACGAAACCGAAGTACTGATGCCGGCGCCGATCACCTACGCCCATCGCCTGGTGGCGCGCCAGTCCCAGGTGCGCAAAAGCGGCACCCTGCCCTGGCTGCGTCCGGATGCCAAAAGCCAGATCACCTTTGCGTATGACAACGATAAAATCGTCGGCATCGACGCGGTCGTGCTCTCTACCCAGCATTCAGAAGACGTCTCCCTGCGCGATTTGCAGGAAGCGGTCATGGAAGAGATCATCAAGCCGGTCCTGCCCGCCGAATGGCTGTCGTCCAGCACCAAATATTTTATCAACCCCACCGGCCGGTTTGTTATCGGCGGCCCCATGGGCGACTGCGGCCTGACCGGGCGTAAAATCATCGTCGACACCTACGGCGGCATGGCCCGTCACGGCGGCGGCGCGTTTTCGGGCAAAGATCCCTCCAAGGTCGACCGTTCCGCGGCCTACGCCGCCCGCTACGTGGCAAAAAATATCGTCGCCGCCGGCCTGGCCGATCGCTGTGAAATCCAGGTTTCCTACGCCATCGGCGTGGCGGAACCCACGTCCATCAGCATCGAAACCTTCGGCACAGGCAAAGTCTCCATTGAAAAACTGACCCAGCTGGTACGCGAGTTCTTCGACCTGCGTCCCCACGGCCTTATCACCATGCTGGATCTACTGCAGCCGATTTATCGCGAAACGGCGGCCTATGGTCACTTCGGCCGCGAGCATTTCCCCTGGGAAAAAACCGATAAGGCCGCGCTGCTGCGCGATGCCGCCGGTTTATAAGCGGGATAAGATAAGTCGTACCGCCGGAGATTTCTTCGACTACACTACTTAACGGTGATCTGATGATCGCCGTTTTTTTTTAGCCTTTCTGAAAGCGATTACAGAACAATAAAATCAATTTTATCATCAAGTTAATTGGGATTAAATTTTCGATTTTTTTTTGCTACCGCTTCATTTTCAGCTATATGTTATATATCAACCGGACCGACGCGAAAGTTGTTTCTAAAACATCATTTTAGATTGATAAGCGGCATGGCCCTGGCTTTTAGTGCTGTTAATTCAGGATAAGTCTGTGTAAACGATTACATAGTTGTGATCTGGCGCACACTATATCCGCATACGTTTATTTAACATTCATAATTAATAATTGTGTAGTTTTAGGGAGGTACTATGAGTACTGCCAATGTGAGTACTGCCAAACCCCGGTCAGGCAGATCTCATGCCCGCATCACCTTTTTCGTCTGCTTTATGGCGGCGCTTGCCGGACTGCTGTTCGGCCTGGATATCGGCGTTATTGCCGGGGCATTGCCGTTCCTGTCCGATGAGCTGCAAATTACCGCGCATCAGCAGGAATGGGTGGTCAGTTCCATGATGTTCGGCGCCGCGGTCGGCGCGGTAGGTTCGGGCTGGCTGTCAGCCAAGCTCGGGCGTAAATACAGTTTGCTGATCGGCGCGTTATTATTCGTCATCGGCTCGTTATGCTCGGCGTTTTCCCCCAATGTTGAACTGCTGGTGGTTGCCAGGATCATCCTCGGGCTGGCCGTCGGCGTCGCTTCTTATACCGCCCCTTTATATCTGTCGGAAATCGCGCCGGAAAAAATTCGCGGCAGCATGATTTCCATGTACCAGTTGATGATCACCATCGGCATCCTGGCGGCTTACCTGTCGGATACCGCGTTCAGCTATAGCGGTTCCTGGCGCTGGATGCTGGGCATCATCACCATCCCGGCGGTTTTGTTGTTTATCGGCGTATTGTTCCTGCCCGGCAGCCCGCGCTGGCTGGCGGCGAAAGGCCGCTACATCGAGGCGCAGAAGGTGCTGAACATGCTGCGCGACACGTCCGAGCAGGCCAAGAAAGAGCTGGAAGAGATTCGCGAAAGCCTGAAGGTAAAACAAAGCGGCTGGGCGCTGTTTACCAATAACGGCAATTTCCGCCGTGTGGTGTATCTCGGCATTCTGCTGCAGGTGATGCAGCAGTTCACCGGGATGAACGTCATCATGTACTACGCGCCGAAGATCTTCGGCATCGCCGGTTTCTCCAGCACCACGGATCAAATGTGGGGCACGGTGATAGTCGGCCTGGTCAACGTTCTGGCCACCTTTATCGCCATCGGCCTGGTTGACCGCTGGGGCCGCAAGCCGACCCTCAAGCTGGGCTTCCTGGTGATGGCGGTGGGTATGGGCGTATTGGGCGCGTTGCTGCATATCGGCGTTGAAACCGACTTCCGCAAATACTTCGCCATCATTATGCTGATGATGTTTATCGTGGGTTTTGCGATGAGCGCCGGTCCGCTGATTTGGGTACTGTGTTCCGAAATCCAGCCGCTGAAGGGCCGGGATTTTGGTATCACCGTTTCCACGGCCACCAACTGGATCGCCAATATGATCGTCGGCGCCACCTTCCTGACCATGCTTGATGTACTGGGGAACGCCAATACGTTCTGGGTCTACGGCGGGCTGAACGTGCTGTTTATTCTCCTGACATTCTGGCTGATTCCGGAAACCAAGAATATTTCGCTGGAACATATCGAGCGCAACCTGATGACCGGCAAACGCCTGCGCGAAATCGGCGATAAATAATCGTCGATCCGTCCAGCCGGTGAACAAGCCGGCTGGCGGCGGCGGAGCGGCGCAAGCCGCCCCGGCGCCGGCGGCAATCCGCCATACCTCCGCGCCGTGCCCGGCTTTCCCGCGGCATGGCGCCAGCGTCCATCCCGGCTAAACCCAGCCCTTCCCACCCTATTGCGTCGCTTGCATCTGTTAACTGCGCCGGTTAATCTTGCCGTTATGAAACCGAACCGCATCCCCATCGCCCTTCACCAGGCCGTTATGTCATGTCTGCGTGCCAAGCTGCGCCAGGCAGGGGACTATTTCAACACCACCTTCCCGGAGCCGCTGTTGAATTACCAGCAGCGCGGCACCTCGGCGGGCACCGCGTGGCTGGATAAATGGGAAATCCGGCTCAACCCGGTATTGCTGCTGGCCAACCAGGACAGCTTTATCGACGAGGTGATTCCCCACGAGCTCGCCCATCTGCTGGTGTTTCGCCAGTTCGGCCGCGTGGCGCCCCACGGCAGCGAGTGGCGCTGGATGATGGCAAGCGTGCTGCATACCGAGCCCCGCCGCACCCACGGTTTCGACCTGGCGACGGTGCGCACCAATACCTACCGCTACCAGTGCGGATGCCAGCGCCACGAACTGACGGTGCGCCGCCATAACCGCATCGTACGCGGCGAGTCGGTGTACCGCTGCCGCCAATGCGGCGCTGTGCTGCGCTTTGCCGGCGATAACGATGCCGAAAACGTGATGGAATAACAGCGGCGCCGGGCTCAGTCGGCGCTAAAGAACCCCTCCAGCTCGCGGGCCACCGCTTCAGGCTGCTCTTCCGGCAGGAAATGCCCGCAGTGGGGCACCACCACCCCTTGCACATTATCGGCAAAGGCCCGCAGGGGGGCGGCCATATCGATGATGGACCCCTGATCGGCGCTCAGCGCCAGTACCGGCATCGCCAGCCCGCCGTTCCCGCTCAGGCGCCGGTTCTGCGCCGCGGACAGCGCCGCCTCCCGGTAATAGGCCAGGCCGGCGCGCAGTCCGCCGTCTTGCTTAAAGGCGCGCAGGTACTCATCGATATCCGCCTCGGTAAAAGACTGTGGATTGGCGGTCTTGCGCCGCAAGAACCAGTCCAGGTATTCCCGCTCGCGTCCGGCAATCAGAACTTCCGGCAGGTCCGCAATGGCGTGAAAGGCAAAATGCCAGGTGCGCCAGGCCCGGTCCGGCGCCGTGGGCAGCGCGTCGGGCAGGGTGATGCCCGGGATGCCGGCATCAAGCAGCGCCAGACGCCGCACCTCGTCGCCAAACATCAGCGCGTAGGGATATGCCACCCAGGCGCCGATATCGTGGCCGGCCAGGAAATAGCGCCGGATACCCAGCTGGAGCAGCAAGCCGTGCACGGCGTTCGCCAGGCTTTCAGTGTCATAGCCGGCCTGCGGGCGATCCGAATCCCCCTGCCCCGGCAGGTCCGGGACAATCACGCGATAGCCCCGCGCCAGCAGCGGCATGACTTTTCGCCAGGCGTACCCGCTTTCGGGAAACCCCGCCAACAGCACCGCCACGGGGCGCGGATCGGCGGCGGACGTTTCCGCGCGCGTCTTCACCGCGTCGCCGCCCGTGCCCTCGGGCAATGCTGTATCGCTCGTATCCCCGCCGGCGCTATGGCCGTTATCGACATAGTGGATCCTTACCCCCGCCACGGTGGCGAAGCGATGGACAAATCCGGCAAGATCCGCGTCCGGGCGCGACGCGGCGACGGCCGCCGTTATCCTGAAGCCAGGTTTCAGGGACGGTGATGGTATAGAGTCAGTCATAACATCTTCCTATAGGGTTGCAGGCAGGCTCCCAATATAGGAAACGATCATTTCCAAATCAAGTGATATCGATTGGCAGCGGCGCGGAAAACCGCGCCGGCAGGATTTTTTTTGCCGCTTCGATTTGCCTGCAACCCCGGGATTGGTTAACCTGCGTTTTTCCTTTTAATGAATCAGAAGATGCAACACAGAATTGTTTGGTTCCTTTGTTTTTCCCTGTTGCCGATCGCCGGCGGCGTCCTGGCGCAAAACATCAATAACTTCAGCCAGGCGAAAGCGGCGGCGGTAAAAATCAACCAGGATGCGCCGGGTTCCTTTTATTGCGGCTGCAAAATCGACTGGCAGGGAAAAAAGGGCACCCCGGATCTGGCATCATGCGGTTACCAGGTGCGCAAAAGCGCCCTGCGCGCCAACCGGATCGAATGGGAACACGTGGTGCCGGCCTGGGAATTCGGCCACCAGCACAGGTGCTGGCAGGAAGGCGGGCGCAAAAACTGCGCCAAAGATGCTGACTATCGGCAAATGGAAAACGACCTGCACAACCTGCAGCCGGCGATCGGCGAAGTCAACGGCGATCGGGGCAATTTCCAGTACAGCCAATGGCGCGGCGGCGAGGGACAGTACGGCCAGTGCGCCATGAAAATCGATTTCAAGAATAAACAGGCCGAACCGCCGGCGCGTGCGCGCGGCGCCATTGCGCGCACCTATTTTTATATGCGCGACCGTTATCATCTGAATATCTCGCGCCAGCAAACCCAGCTGTTCGAGGTCTGGGATCGGCAATATCCCGTCACCGCCTGGGAATGCGAACGCAACCGGCGCATCGAAAAGGTACAGGGCAACGCCAATCCCTATATTCAGCGGGCTTGCCAGTCGTAACACTGCTGCCTACTATGTGATGACGCGCGCCGCGCACCAACCAGGACGAAAACGATACCAGCATGCGAATACCGCGTATTTACCATCCCGGGCCGCTCCCGGCCAAGGGCACCGTGGCGCTCGATGAAGACGCCGCGCACCACCTGACGCGCGTACTGCGCATGTCCGAAGGACAATTACTGCATCTGTTCGACGGCAGCAATCATATCTTCGAAGCGGAGATTGCCGCGGCGGGCAAGAAAAACGTCACGGCCACCATCATCGCCTCTCGTCCGGCCAATTTCGAGTCGCCGTTGCAACTGCATTTAGGACAAGTCATGTCCCGGGGCGAGAAGATGGAATTTACCATCCAAAAATCCATCGAACTCGGCGTCAATGTGATTACGCCATTGTTTTCCGAGCGCTGCGGGGTCAAGCTGGATGACGACCGCATGGCGAAAAAAATCCAGCAATGGCGGAAAATCGCCATCGGCGCCTGCGAGCAGTGCGGCCGTAACAGTCTGCCGCTGATCCGGGAAGCCATGGACCTGGAGGCGTGGTGCGCCGAGCGGGATGAAGGATTAAAACTCAACCTGCACCCGCGCGCCGCGCACAGTATTAATACGCTGCCGCTGCCGGTCGATAAGGTACGGCTGCTGATTGGCCCGGAGGGCGGCCTGTCCCCGGAAGAAATAGCCATGACCTCACGCCATGGATTTACCGAAATCCAGCTGGGGCCCCGTGTTTTGCGCACAGAAACCACAGCGCTCACCGTCATTACCGCACTGCAGGTGCGTTTCGGCGATCTGGGGTAAAGGAGAAACAAATGTTAAAGCTCGGCATCGTGATGGATCCCATATCCTCCATCAATATCAAGAAAGACACCAGTTTCGCCATGCTGCTCGAAGCGCAACGCCGCGGCTGGCAGATCCATTACATGGAAATGAGCTCGCTGTACCTGCGCGGCGGCGAGGCGCGCGCCACCACGCGCCTGCTGGCGGTAAAACAGGATTATGACCAATGGTATAGTTTCCACGGCGAGCAGGATATCGAGCTTGGCGATCTCGACGTGATCCTGATGCGTAAAGATCCGCCGTTCGATACCGAATTCATTTACGCCACTTATATACTTGAACGGGCGGAAGATAAAGGCGCGCTTATCGTCAACAAACCGCGCAGCCTGCGCGATTGCAACGAAAAGCTGTTTACCGCCTGGTTCGCCCACCATACGCCGGATACCCTGGTCAGCCGCCGCGACGATCATATCCGCGCGTTCTGGCAGGAACACGGCGACATCATCCTCAAACCGCTGGACGGCATGGGCGGCACCTCGATATTCCGGGTAAAAAAAGAAGACCCCAACCTGTCGGTCATCATTGAAACCCTGACCGGCTACGGCCAGCACTTTTGCATGGCGCAAAACTTCCTGCCGGAAATCAAGGACGGCGACAAGCGGGTGCTGGTCGTGGACGGCGAACCGGTGCCCTATTGCCTGGCGCGCATTCCCAAAACGGGTGAAACGCGCGGCAACCTGGCTGCCGGCGGACGCGGCGAGGCGCGGCCGTTGACGGAAAGCGATTGGAAAATCGCCCGTGACGTCGGCCCGATCCTGAAAGAAAAGGGGCTGATTTTTGTCGGCCTGGATATTATCGGCGATAAGCTGACGGAGATTAACGTCACCAGTCCGACCTGCGTGCGCGAAATCGAAGCCGCGTTCCCGATTTCCATTACCGGTATGCTGATGGACGCCATCGAAAAACGCCTGGGCAAAAACTGATTTTATGCCGGCTGCGGGCGGATTTCGCTTGCGGCCAGTGACTTATCCCTGATTTAGCCGCATACTGCTGTTCGACTATTTATTAAACTACTCACCCTAAAAAGACAGAATGAATTTACAGCATCACTTTCTTATCGCCATGCCCTCTTTGCAAGACCCTATGTTCAAACGCGCGGTGATCTATATCTGCGAGCATAACGACGACGGGGCCATGGGACTCGTCATTAATAAACCCGTCGAGCAGTTCACCGTCGAGAGCGTGCTGCACAAACTCAAGATCATGCCGGCCGAGCGCGATCCGGCGATCCGCCTGGATAAACCGGTGTTTGCCGGCGGCCCGCTGGCGGACGATCGCGGGTTTATCCTGCATACCCCCTGCGAGGGATTCGGCTCCAGCATCGGCATCTCCGCTGAAACCATGATTACCACGTCCAAGGATGTGCTGGAAACCCTCGGCACCGCGCAGCAGCCGCAGGATGTGCTGGTGGCGCTGGGCTACGCCGGCTGGGACAAGGGGCAGCTGGAGCAGGAATTATTGGAAAACGCCTGGCTGACCATCCCGGCCGACAGCGATATCCTGTTTCGCACGCCCATCGCGTCGCGCTGGCGCGATGCGGCCAGGAAGCTGGGTATCGATATTCATAATATCGCCAACGAAGCGGGCCACGCCTGATGACCAACCGGACCATGATGGCTTTTGATTTCGGCACCAAAAGCATTGGCGTTGCCATTGGCCAGGAAGTCACCTGCACCGCCCGTCCCCTGGCGGCGTTTAAGGCCCAGGATGGCGTTCCCGACTGGCTGGCGGTGGAAAAACTCCTGCGCGAATGGCAGCCGGACGTGATTGTGGTGGGACTGCCGCTGAATATGGACGGCACCGAGCAGCCACTGACGCTTAAGGCGCGTAAGTTCGCCAACCGGTTGCATGGCCGTTTTGGTTTTGAGGTGGTGCTGCACGATGAGCGCCTGAGTACCGTGGAAGCACGCGCCGACCTGTTCGAGCGCGGCGGCTACCGCGCGTTGAACAAGGGCCGGGTCGACGCCGGATCGGCGGTGGTGATCCTGGAAAGCTGGTTTGAACAGCTGCTGGCCGTGCGCCACCCCCATGCCAGGTAAGGGATTTCCGGTAATGCCTGCCGGGTAATCCGGTCAGCAACGTCGCTCACTCCAGATAAAAAACCGGCCGCAGCTCACGGCTTACCGGGCTGTTGTCCGCATTGGCCGGCATCACGTCGGTCATATGGCGCCACCAGCGCTGGCACACCCCGGTGGCGGCCACTTCGTTCCACCGCTGCTCGGACTCCATTTCCACATACGCAAACAGCAAATGGCGCTCCTCGTCCATAAAAATGCTGTAGTGGTGGGCGCCGTGGGCTTTAAGGGTGTATTCCAATTCCGGCCAGATCGGGTTATGACGCCGCCGGTACTCCTCGTGGGCGTCGGGATTGACCTGCATGACAAAGGCCTTTCTGATCATAATCAATGCTCTTATCAATAATGAGGGTGAACCGGCGCGGGCCAGGCACGCCGAATCCCGGGCGCGTGAACATCCGCCGCGCCCGGTACCGGCGCCTTACTCTACATCCAGCGCCGACGCCATCGGCGTCACGCCGAAACGCTGCCCCAGGGCGATCAGCTCGTCGCGGCTGATGGTCTGCTTTTTGCCGCCCATGGCGCGCACCTTGACCATGATTTCGGCCGATTTTTCCGCGGTGTCAATCAGGCCAAAGGCGTCGTCCAGGGTCGGCCCGGTGGCAAAAATGCCGTGGAACGGCCACAGTACCAGCGAATGGGAACGCATCTGCGCCGAGGTGGCGTTGCCGATGCCGTCGGTACCGGGCACCATCCAGGGCACGATGCCCACGCCGTCAGGGAACACCACCAGGCATTCGGTGCTGCCTTCCCACAGTTCGCGGGTAAAATGCGCGCTGTCCAGCTTCAGCACAAAACTCAGGGCAATCAGGTTGGTGGCGTGGCAGTGCATAATCACCCGGCCGCTGCCCTGCGTCACTTCCCGGCGCACCACGTGCGACTGGAAATGGGACGCCAGTTCCGACGTCGGCAGGCCGCCGGCGGTCAGGCCCCACAGAATGCTGTAGCCGTTGCCCGCGGCGTTTACCTGCAACAGCACCAGGTTATCCGACGGCGATAGCTGGACATTGCGGAAAAACTTACCTGAACCGGTGACCAGAAAATAGGTATTGGCCAGCTCCGGCACCGGCTCGGTCAGCGTTTCGGTGCGCGGCCGGGGCGTGAATTCCCCACGGTACGGCGCCACGTCTTCGGGGGTCAGGCGCAGGCTAACGTTGCCGCCATTACGTTCATCCCAGCCTTTA
This sequence comes from Sodalis sp. RH24, assembly GCF_047324145.1. Lineage (NCBI taxonomy): Bacteria > Pseudomonadati > Pseudomonadota > Gammaproteobacteria > Enterobacterales > Bruguierivoracaceae > Sodalis > Sodalis sp. RH24. Next base: position 4,469,952 of record NZ_CP178729.1, on the reverse strand, counting down.
AGCCACATGTCGGTGGTGGCTTTGACCATTCCCTGTACAAACCAGGAAGTCAGTATTGTTTGCATAGCGTCTTATCCTTTGCGTGTTGTTAACGTTGCGCGTTCATATTCACGCACCGTCTGCAGCCAATCGCCGCCTACCGGCACATTGTGCAATTGGCAATATTTGTCCCATACCGCCTGCCAGGGCAGCGATTTTTGTTCTTCCAGCAGCGCCAGGCGCGCCGTATAGTCTCCCTGCTGCTCAAGTTGGCGCAGTTCTCCGGTCGGCTCCAGCAGCGCCCGCAGCAGCGCTTTTTTCATATTGCGGGTGCCGATGACCCACGCGGCGATGCGGTTGATGGAGGCATCGAAGAAATCCAGGCCGATATGCACGCGGTTAAACAGTTTCTGACGCACGATTTCCGTGGCGATGGCCTGGGTTTCGTCGTCCAGCAGCACCACATGATCGCTATCCCAGCGTACCGGGCGGCTCACGTGCAGCAGCAGGCGCGGCACAAACAGAATGGCGCTGGAAATCTTATCGGAAATCACTTCGGTGGGATGAAAATGCCCGGCATCGAGGCACAGGGCGGTACCGCGGCTGGTGGCATATCCCAGATAAAATTCACTGGAGCCGACGGTATAGCTTTCCGCGCCGATGCCGAATAATTTACTTTCCACCGCGTCGATATGGTGATTGCGGTCCAGCTTTTCCGCCATCACGGCATCCAGCGCCTCCAGCAGCCGCTGACGGGGCGCCAGGCGATCGATGGTCAGGTCCTTCATGCCGTCCGGGATCCAGATATTCATCACCGACGGCGTGCCCAGTTCACGGCCGAAATAGGCCGAGACGCGGCGGCTGGCCTGGCAATGTTCAATCCAGAACTGGCGGATGCCGTCGTCGGCGTGGGACAGGGTAAACCCGTCGGCGCTCAGCGGATGGGAAAAACAGGTGGGGTTGAAATCCAGTCCCAGATGATGCTCCCGCGCCCAGCTGACCCAGCGGGAAAAATGCTTCGGCTCGATTTCATTGCGCTCCACCTTGCCTTCGGCCTCCAGATAGATGGCGTGCAGGTTCAGGCGTTTTGGTCCTGGGATCAGGCTGAACGCCTGCTCCAGGTCGGCGCGCAGCTCCTGCGCGTTGTGCGCTTTGCCGGGATAGTTGCCGGTGGCCTGGATGCCGCCGGTGAGCGCGCCGCCCGTGTTTTCAAACCCGGCCACGTCATCGCCCTGCCAGCAATGCATGGATACCGGCAGGGTATCGAGTAATTCGAGCGCGCCCTCCACATTGACATTGATATCCGCAAACCGCTGTTTGGCCAGGAGCCAGGCTTGTTCAATGGATTGACTCATAATAAAATTTCCTCTTTCAGGTGGCAGAGCGCCAAAAAACGTTGCCAGTGTGTGGCGAAATCGGGATCGGGATTAGGGGTGTAATGGCGTAATGGGAAATTGGCTTCCACCACGCCGCGCCAGTGGGCGACGTCGGCCACCTCCCCCAGCGCCATCAGCTGGCAACCAATATTGCCCAGCGTCGAGGCCTCCACCGGCCCTGCGGTCACCGGTATCCGGCAATTGTCGGCGCAAAGCTGGTTAAGCAAAGGGTTCAGGCTGCCGCCGCCGACGATATGCAGCCGGCTTAGCGGGACGCCGCGAAGCCGGCCCAGTTCAAGCAGTACCTGGCGGTATAACAGGGCCAGGCTGTCGAAAATACAGCGCGCAAGCGCGGCGGCATCCTCCGGCGCCGGCTGTTGCTGTTCCCGGCAGGCCTGGCGAATGGCCTCCACCATTGACGGGGGATTAACAAATCGTTCATCGTTGGGATTAATAAGGCTCCGGCAGGCCGGCCGGGCCGCGGCGGCGGCCAGCAAAGCCTCCAGGTCCGTTATCGCCAACTCGCTGCACACCCGCTGCAACAGCCATAATCCCATAATGTTTTTCAGAACCCGGTAGCGCCCGTTGACGCCGCCTTCGTTGGTGATATTCATCGCCAGCGCACGGTCGTCGTTAAAGGGACGATCGCTGTCGATACCCATCAGCGACCAGGTACCGGAGCTGAGATAAGCGCAGTTATCGCCATGCAGCGGGGCCGCCACCACGGCGCTGGCGGTATCATGGGACGCCACGGCGATAACCGGCACCGCCTGGCCGCCCGGGCTGATCCAGTGTCCCGGCGTATTGCCGGGCTGCGTGGGCGTGCCCAGCCAACGCCGGGGAATCGCGAGGTAATCGAGCAGGGACGGATCCCAGTCCCCGGTGGCAAGGTTAAGCAATTGGGTCGTGCTGGCGTTGGTGTATTCCCAGTTCAGCACGCCGGTAAGGCGAAAGTAAAAATAATCCGGGATCATCAAAAGATGCGCCACCTGATCGAGGCCGGCGGGGTGCTGTTGGCGCCAGGCTTTCAGTTGGTACAGGGTGTTGAAGGACAAGAACTGAATGCCGGTGAGCCGGTAAATATGCTCACGCCCCAGTTCATCCAGCACCGCGGGCATAATGCCGTCGGTGCGGTGATCGCGATACGATACCGGGCAGCTTGCCCGTTCGCCCTGCGCGTTCAGCAGCACGTAATCCACCCCCCAGGTATCGATACCGATACTGTCGATAACGGTGCCGGCGCTATCCAACGCGGCCAGGCCAAACAGGATTTCCCGTTCCAACTGGTCCAGGTCCCAGCAATCGTGCCCGTCGACTGAAATAAAGGTATTGGGGAAGCGGTGAATTTGCTTAAGCGTGACTTTTTGCGTGGCTGAATGCCATTGAGCCAGCATGACCCGTCCACTGGACGCACCGAGGTCGACAGCTACGCTATTTCGTACGGCCATAGTGAATATTCCTCTTTCATTCTATGACCGGCAGTGTATTCACAATAATGGCGGGCCACCTTCCGGTGAATGCCAACATGGAAGTGCCGGTGGCAGAATAGTAAAGATGAACGTGAAACCGATCACAAAAATAGCATTACCTCAATAACGCAATATTTACGCGGGCAATGAAGGGCATTATTCCCCAGCGCCTGTGATCTCAGCCGCAATTTTGAATATTCACCCGGCCAATCTTTAAAAAATAACCTGAATGTCAGCGATGGCGGTCATTTATTCAAGGTGAAGCCATGGCCAGTCGCCATACTATAAGCACCGAATAACGGTGAGGTGCTGAAGATGACGCTACTTTGCGGTGATGATTTTTTTATTTCCAAAGACGCGACGGTCACCATTGAGCCGCGCGTGCCCCAGGCCGCCTTCCCTGAGCATTATCACGATTTTTGGGAAATAGTGCTGGTGGAGAAAGGCTCGGGTATCCACGTGTTTAACGATCAGCCCTATGTGTTGAATAGCGGCACCGTCTGTTTTATCCGCGCGGACGATCATCATTTATTTGAGAATGTCGATGAGCTGATAATGACCAATGTGCTTTATCGTTCACCGCAGGGTTTCCGGTTTTTAACCGACATCAGCCGTTTCCTGCCGGCCCAGAACCTGCCGGACAGCCAGGTTAACTGGCAGATTAACCATGCGGGCATGCAACAGGCCAAACAGTTTATCCAAACGCTTGCCGAGCTGACGACGGATACGTCGCCCGAAGGCATCGCGGCCAGCGAAGGGCAATTTTTGCAGCTCTTGATTATGCTGCGCCATGGCTGTTTCCAAAGCCAGGGCGAGGGCGATCGCGAGCGGCGCCTGCGCGACCTGCTGCGCTGGCTGCAGCATAATTTCTGCAACGACATCGATTGGATGGCGCTGGCCGAGCAGTTTTCACTGCCGCTGCGTACGCTGCATCGCCAGTTAAAACAGCAGACCGGCATGACGCCGCAGCGTTATCTTAACCGGCTGCGTTTGCTGGAAGCGCGCAAGCGCCTGCTGGAGAGCGACAAAACCATTACCGAAATAGCCCACGCCTGCGGCTTCAGCGACAGCAATCATTTTTCCACCCAGTTCCGGCGCGAATTTTCCCACTCGCCCAAAATGTTGCGCAACGGTGAACACTGAACGCCGGTAGCCGGCGGAAAAATATGACAATTGTCGCCAGTCTCAAGTTTTTAGGTAACCCGTTATGCCATGATCCCTCTCTTGCCCAGGCGTTGAGGGGGTCTGATGGTGTCTAACCTGAAGCTGAGTACCACCGACTATTTCCTGTCGGACAAAAATGCGATTACGGTGGCGGATCGTCATCCGCAGCCGATATTCCCCACGCATTACCATGATTTTGACGAGTTGGTGATTGTTTGGCGCGGCAATGGCCTGCATATCCTCAATGATGTGCCCTATGCCATTACCTGCGGCGATCTGTTTTACGTCAATGCCCGCGATCGCCATAGCTATGAGTCGGTCAATGAGCTGGAGCTGGATAATATACTGTATTGCCGCGGCCGGCTGACCCTATCCACGGATTGGAACGCCTTGCTGCCGGGCGAGGAAGCGACGCAGGAACAACGCTACTGGCGGCTTAGCACCCCCGGCATGTCGGTATTGCGCCGTGAGGTGGACGCGCTGGCGCGGGAATGCATGAAAACCGATCCGCTGTCCGTCCTGCTGAGCGAAGCATTATTCCTGCAGGTGGCGCTGCTGTTGAAGCGGTTCCGCCACGCCCCCGACAGTCCGTTGCTTTCCGACGCCGAACAGCTGGACTTGCTGCTGATGGCGCTGCGGGTCAGCATCGAACAGCCTTTCAGGCTGGACGACTTTTGCCACCGGCACCAGCTTAACGCCCGTAGCCTGAAGACGGTGTTCAAGCAGCAGACCGGCATCGGGGTGAATCAGTATTTACGGCAATTAAGACTGTGCAAAGCCATGGATTTGCTGCGCCATGGACAACAAACCATCGGCGAGGTGGCGTCACGCTGTGGTTTCGACGACAGCAATTATTTTTCCGTGGTGTTCAATCAGTCTTTTGGCGTCTCGCCACGGGAATATCGCCAGCGGTTCCAGAAAAACCAGGACGGCAAAAAGCCTTTTAGCGCGGTAAACCCACCCTCTATTGCTTTGAAGTGAAGTACCACACCGCCAGCGCGATCAAAATAAAAATCCAGGTGACTTTTCTCATTTTTTTTCCGTGATTTGCCGTAGTTTGGCGCTTATTTCAGGCCATACCTGTCATGCGCGCTGGTTTTTTGCGATATTATACTACCACCCCGCTTTTGCAATGGTTATACCCGCGCCGCCCTAAGCCCATCACATATTTTACTGGTAGAGATATTTGCCCGAGGTCATGCGCCGGTAGCTTTGTTCAAACGTCTGCATGCCCTGTGCGTTGCCGGTCTGCAGCAAGCCCGGCAGCAAATGGGTTTTGCCGTCGCGAATAAGATTGCGCACGGCGGGCGTGGCAATCATCAGCTCGAACAGCCCCATGCGCCCGCCCTGCTCCCGGGGAACCAGCTTTTGCGCCATGATGCCAAGCAGGCCGGCGGCCAATAGGCCACGGGCAAAGGCGCGCTCATTGGCGGGAAAGACATCCAGGAGCCGGTCCACCGCCTGAGCGGCGTGGCGGGCATGCAGCGTCGCCAGGACCAGATGACCGGTTTCGGCGGCGCGCAGGGCCAGCCGGATATCCGCCTCGTCGCGCAGTTCCCCCAGCAGGATCACATCCGGGTCTGCGCGCATGGCGGCCCGCAGCCCGGCATTGAAATCCTGGCAATGGCCGCCGATCTCCCGCTGTTGGATCAGGCTGCGCCCGGCGGCATGGATATACTCGATGGGATCTTCCAGGGTAATAATATGGACCTGACGCTGCAGGTTAACATAGTCCACCATGGCCGCCAGGGAGCTTGATTTGCCGCTGCCGGTGGCGCCGGTGACCAGCAGCAGCCCCTGCGGCTGCTTTAGCAGCCCCTTGACCACGGGTGGGATGCCCAGCTCCGCCAGCGACGGGCTTTGCGTCGGTATCAGGCGAAAGGTGGCCGACGTCCCGGTGCGCTGGCGAAAAAAGTGGCAGCGCAGCCGCTGGCGGCTGGAGAGCGTGGCCGCGCAGTCGGCCTGCCCATCGCGCGCCAGCTGCCCGCGCCCGCGTTCATCCAGCAAGCGGTCGCCGCAGGCGATGACCCAGTCTTCCCGTACCGGCGGCAGCTGGTCCAGACAACACAAACCGCCGTCGATACGCACGATCGGCGCCTGGCCGGGACAAAGGTGCAGATCGGACGCATTATGCTTTACACTAAGGGCCACCAGTTCATCAATATCCATATGACCTCCTGAAACCATGAGTACTATCGAGCAGAATCTACAGCAGGTAACAGAACGAATCTCGGCGACCGCGCGTCAGTGCGGCCGCGATCCGCAAGAAATTACCCTGCTCGCCGTAAGTAAAACCAAACCTGTGACGGCTATCGAAGAAGCCATCCGGGCGGGGCAAACCGCCTTTGGCGAAAATTATGTCCAGGAAGGCCTGGAGAAAATCAGCTACTTCCGGCAAAAAGCCGTTACCCCGCCGTTGAGCTGGCACTTTATCGGTCCGCTACAGTCGAATAAAAGCCGGCTGGTGGCGGAGCATTTTGACTGGCTGCATACCCTGGATCGCCTGCAGCTGGCGCAACGCCTGAACAACCAGCGCCCCCCGGCGCTGGCGCCGCTCAATGTGCTGATTCAAATCAACATCAGCGGTGAAGAGAGCAAGTCGGGCATTGCGCCGCATCTCATGGCGGATCTGGCCGCCCAGGTGGCGGAGCTGCCCAGGCTGAGGCTGCGGGGCCTGATGGCCATTCCCGCCCCGCAGGCGGATTATCAGCGCCAGTTGGCGGTTTTCCAGCAAATGGCGGCGCTATTTGCGGATTTGCGCCGCAGCCATCCCGGCGCCGATACGCTGTCGCTGGGAATGACCGACGATATGCCCGCGGCCATCGTCGCCGGCAGTACCCTGGTGCGTATCGGCACCGCGATTTTCGGCGCCAGGGACTATCGCGCACCGATGGCATAACCCATTACCATGAGGAATAGCATGCAACAGCGTAAAATTACCTTTATCGGCGCGGGCAACATGGCCCAGGCCATTATCGCCGGCCTGGTCGCCACCGGTTACCCGGCGGGTTTGATCACCGTCTGCGCGCCGTCGCAGGCCAATCGCCAACGGCTTGCCGCGCGCCTGGGGGTGAATGAAAGCGCCGATAACCTGGCGGGCGCCAGGCAGGCGGAGGTGGTGGTGCTGGCGGTGAAACCCCAGCTGATGGCCGAGGTTTGCGCGCAGCTGCGCCAGGGAATGGATTTTTCCGGCAAACTGGTGCTTTCCATCGCGGCCGGTGTTAACGTTAGCCGGTTTTACGCCCTGCTCGGCGAGACGGTGGCCATTGTGCGCATCATGCCCAATACGCCGGCATTGGTCGGCAAGGGCATGAGCGGCCTTTATGCGCCGGACCAGGTCGGCCGGGCGGATCGCGATTTCACCGCCGATCTGATGGGCGCGGTGGGCAAGGTGTGCTGGGTGGACGAGGAAAGCGGTATAAACGGCGTCATTGCCGCGGCGGGCAGCGCGCCGGCCTATTTTTTCCTGTTGATGGAAGCCATGCAGCAAGAGGCGGTAAGGATGGGCTTTGACCAGGAAACGGCCGGCCTGCTGGTAAGACAGGCCGCCGCCGGCGCCGCCGCCCTGGCCGATGCCAACAGCGCGACCCCGTTTGCCACGCTCCGGCAGAATGTCACGTCCAAAGGAGGCACCACCGCCGCCGCATTACAGGTATTCGAACAACATCAGCTGGCGCAAACCGTAGCCGAGGCCATGCAGGCCGCGGTGGCGCGCGCTGAAGAAATGGAAAAATTATTCTGATTTTTTGCCGTAATCGTGCATTTTAACGCTATTAAGGATATCACCCTCTTATGCTGACGCTGACGTTTCTGGTCAAGACGCTATTTGATTTTTATATCATGGTGCTGCTGCTGCGCATCTGGATGCAGTGGACCCGTTGCGACTTTTATAATCCGTTTTCACAATTTATCGTTAAAATCACCCAGCCGGTCATCAAACCCCTGCGCCGGGTTATTCCCTCCATCGGCCCCATCGATACGGCGTCGCTGCTGCTGGCGTTTATCCTGGCCACGCTGAAGTTTCCGCTGGAAATGCTGATCCAGCTCGGCGGCGTGACGCCCGACCCGCTGTATCTGCTGGTGGGACTGTTGACGCTGGTAAAATCAGCCGGCCAGCTGATTTTCTGGGTTATCATCATCCGCTCGCTGATGAGCTGGATAAGCCAGGGGCGCAGCCCGATGGATCAGGTGCTCTACCAGCTTAGCGAACCGCTGATGGCGCCGGTACGCCGCATTATTCCCGCCATGGGCGGCATCGATTTCTCCGCCATGGTGGTGATCCTGATCCTGTATCTATTCAACTATATGGGCATGGACCTGTTTCCGACGCTCTGGTACCGGCTGTGATCTGCGCCTGGCTGGACGCGGGCGACGTGGTATTGCGACTTTATATCCAGCCGAAAGCTAGCGGCGATCGGATAGTCGGCCCGCACGGCGACGAGATCAAGGTCGCGATCACCGCGCCGCCGGTGGACGGCCAGGCCAATGAACATCTTACCCGTTTCATCGCCAAACAGTTCGGCGTGGCCAAGAGCCGGGTTATGATTGAAAAAGGCGAACTGGGCCGCCATAAACAGCTGCGGATAACCGAGCCGCCCCGCCTGCCCGCGCTTATCGCGCAACTGCTGGCGGACGACGCCGCCGGCGCCTGAGGCGTGTACCGGCATCCCCCGCGCCGGGCTTGCCCCGCCTGGCACGAATGACCCCTTTTGTGGACAGATGATATGCAAAAAGTAGTACTGGCCACCGGCAACGCCGGCAAAGTGGCCGAACTGGCGGAATTACTGGCGGATTTCGGCCTGGACGTGGCGGCGCAAACCGCCCTGGGCGTCGACTCCGCCGAGGAGACCGGCCTGACCTTTATCGAAAACGCCATCCTCAAGGCGCGTCATGCGGCGGCGGCCACCGGCCTGCCGGCCATCGCCGATGATTCGGGCCTGGCGGTGGACAGCCTCGGCGGCGCGCCGGGCATTTACTCCGCCCGCTACGCCGGCGCGGCGGCATCCGATCGACAGAACCTGGAAAAACTGCTCGATGCCCTGAGGGACGTTCCGGACAACGAACGCGGCGCCTGTTTTCACTGCGTGCTGGTATATCTGCGCCATGCGCTTGATCCCACGCCCCTGGTGTGCCACGGCATCTGGCGCGGCGTCATCAGCCGCGCGCCGTCGGGCACCGGCGGTTTCGGCTATGACCCGGTATTTTACCTGCCGGATGAAAAGCGCACCGCCGCCGAGATGACCCGCGGGGAAAAACAGCGCGTGTCCCATCGCGGCCAGGCGCTGGCGCAGTTGCTGGGCGCCCTGCGTGATGCTTAGTTTGCCGCCGCTGAGCCTGTACATCCATATTCCGTGGTGCGTACAGAAATGCCCCTATTGCGATTTCAATTCCCATGCGTTGAAAGGCGACGTGCCGCATGAAGAGTACGTCGGCCACCTGCTGGCGGATCTGGATCAGGACGCCGCCTATACCGGCGGCCGGGAAATCGGCACCATTTTTATCGGCGGCGGCACGCCCAGCCTGCTGAGCGCGCGGGCTATGCAGCTGTTGCTCGACGGCGTGCGCGCGCGGCTGCCGGTGAGCCGCGCGGCGGAAATCACCATGGAAGCCAATCCCGGCACCGTGGAGGCCGACCGCTTTCACGGCTACCAGCAGGCGGGGATTAACCGTATCTCCATCGGCGTGCAAAGTTTCCAACCGGAAAAACTGGTGCGCCTCGGGCGCATCCACGATGCGCAGGAAGCCCGGCGCGCGGCGCGGCTGGCCGCCGGCCTGGGGCTGCGCAGCTTTAACCTGGACCTGATGCACGGCCTGCCCGATCAAACGCTGGCGCAGGCGCTGGACGACCTGCGCCAGGCTATGGAACTCGAACCGCCCCACTTGTCCTGGTATCAGTTGACCATCGAGCCGAATACGCTGTTCGGCTCGCGTCCGCCGGTGTTGCCCGACGACGACGCGCTCTGGGATATCTACCAGCAGGGAAATGCGCTGCTGTTTGCCGCGGGCTACCGGCAATATGAAACCTCGGCCTATGCCAAACCCGGTTTCCAGTGCCACCACAACCTCAACTACTGGCGTTTTGGCGATTACCTGGGGATCGGCTGCGGCGCCCACGGCAAATTAACCCAGGCCGACGGCCGCGTGCTGCGTACGGTGAAAGTGCGTCATCCGCGCGGCTATATGCAGGGTAAATATCTGGACAAGCGCTATGCGGTGGTGCCGGCGGATTTGCCGTTTGAATTTTTCATGAACCGTTTTCGCCTGCTGGAGCCGACGCCGCGCGCAGAGTACGCCGCCTTTACCGGGCTGGATGAAAGCACGGCGCGCGAAGCGCTGGATCACGCGCTGGCCGGGGGCTATATTACCGAAAGCCCGTCAGCGTGGCAGGTGACGGAAAAAGGCAAGCTGTTCCTGAACCCGCTGCTCGAGCTGTTTATGGAATGACGGGGGCCGCCCCGCGCCGATAATTCAGGCGCCTCCGGCCGCAGGAAGAGCGTCCCTGCGGCACGGTGTCGCCGGGCGCACGGTGTGCAGCCTATACGCCGGCGTTGGCAGGCAGGCCGCGATTGCAACCGTCCGCCGGGCGCGTTATTCCGGCAGGGATTTCAGCAGGTCGCTGCGCTGGCGCTCCAGATGGGTCACCCGCTGGCAGACCTGATCGCCGAATTGCTTGAATTCCTGCTCCTGGTTGCTCCACTCCGCCTGAATGGCTTTTTGCAAGCCGCCCAGATTGCCCATCACCGACTGCAGCGGGCTGTTGCCGGTGGCGGCGTTCATCGTCTGCTTAACGCCCATCTCGTTGAGGCTGTCCTGCACCACGCCGCCCATGCTTTGCTGCACGATGCGCTGGCCGTCCTGCTGCACCTGATCAATGGCCTGATGATGGAAGGCCAGTCCTTCGCTGCGATGCTCCAGAATGCGGTTCATCTGCTGCTTCAGCTGTTTATCAAGCGTGGTCAGCCGGTTACGCACGTTGCTGTCGCTGCCCAACTGCTGCACGATAACCCTGTCCAGCGCCACGCGGCCTTTCTCCAGATGAGCCTGGGCGCCGTTGTCAATCCAGGGCAGCTGTTGACGTATCTCCGCCTGGTAATCCACCGCCTGCTGGCGCGCCCGCGCATCCAGCGCCACCTGCTGGCCGTTACGCACCACGTCGCCGTTGCGGCTGATGGTCACGTTGCCGCTGGCGCCCACCACCTGCACGGTCTGCGCGGTGATAAAGATATCGTCCTGCGGTTTTACCTGGCACTGATAATCCGCCTGCGCCTGCCAGGCGGTTAACATCAAGATACCCAGAACTGCTTTGCGCAACATACGTTCTCCTGAAAATAAAGGTCAAACATCAGACACTTTTTTCGAACATTAAATCCCAAACCCCGTGGCCTAATCGCTGGCCCCGCTGCTCGAACTTGGTTAACGGCCGGAATTCGGGACGTGGGACGTAGTCCCCTTGTTCGGAAAGATTATGGAAATGCGCCACGTCGCTCATCACCGCCAGCATATGCTCGGCGTAGGGCTGCCAGTCGGTGGCCATATGGAACACGCCGCCGGCCCGCAGCTTGCGCCGCACCAGCTCGGCAAACGGCGTCTGCACGATGCGCCGTTTATTATGACGGGCCTTATGCCAGGGATCGGGAAAGTAGAGTTGCACCAGGGCCAGGCTCTCGTCCGGGATCATATGCTCCAGGACTTCAATGGCGTCGTGACACATCACCCGCAGGTTGCTGATGCCCGCTTCGCGCGCGCTCAGCAGGCAGGCGCCGACGCCGGGCAGATGCACCTCGATACCCAAAAAATCCTGTTCCGGATGCGCCGCCGCCATCTCCACCAGCGACGCGCCCATGCCGAAGCCAATCTCCAGGGTGAGCGGCGCCTCGCGCCCGAACAGGGACGCCGGCGCGATCGGCTCGGGCCGGTATTCGACGCCCATGGCCGGCAACAGCGTATCGATTGCCAGCTGCTGGCCTTTGGTCAGGCGACCCTGGCGGCGCACAAAACTGCGGATGCGGCGCAGCGGCCGTCCCTGGTCGTCAAATTCATGGGAGATAACGTCATTGCTCATAGTAGTTTCGTTTTAGGCAAATTGATTGGCAATCGCGCATTATGCAAAGATAGCGTTGATTAGCAAGTGGCCGGTACCGGAAAGTTCCTGTTTACAGTATGGCAACTCTGTGCTGGAATCGCTGCCTGATATTTCGAGCCAAGACCTGCCGGAGAGTAATACCCCACCGATGAGACAAGCGCAACTGTTCGCGCAACAAGTGCTGGAATGGTACCGGCGCTTCGGGCGCAAAACACTTCCCTGGCAGCAGGACAAGACGCCGTACAAGGTCTGGCTGTCGGAGATCATGTTGCAACAAACCCAGGTCGCCACGGTTATCCCTTATTTCCAGCGCTTCATGGCTAAATTTCCGACGGTCGGGTCGCTGGCGGCGGCGCCGCAGGATGAAGTGTTGCATCTGTGGACCGGGCTGGGCTATTACGCCCGCGGGCGTAATCTGCACAAAGCGGCCCAGCTGATTGCCGACCGGCACGGCGGCGTCTTCCCCACCGCTTTTGCAGACATCACCGCCCTGCCCGGTATCGGCCGTTCTACCGCCGGCGCGATATTATCACTGGCGCTTGGCCAGCATTATCCTATTCTTGATGGCAATGTGAAACGTGTTCTGGCGCGTTATTTTGCCGTCGGCGGCTGGCCCGGCAAAAAAGAGGTCGAGCAGCGGCTGTGGAGCCTGAGCGCGGAAGTGACCCCCGCCGAGGGCGTCGGGCAGTTCAATCAGGCCATGATGGACCTGGGCGCGCTGGTGTGCACGCGCACGCGGCCGAAATGCGAGCTGTGCCCCCTTAATACCGGCTGCGAGGCCTATGCCGCCCACAGCTGGGCGCTCTATCCGGGCAAGAAGCCGCGCCAGGCGTTGCCGCAAAAAACCGCCTGGTTCCTGATGCTAAAGTCCGGCCAGCGGATTTGGCTGGAACAGCGCCCGGGCGCCGGCCTGTGGGGCGGATTATTCTGCTTCCCGCAGTTTACGCAACGCGGGGAACTGGCGGCCTGGCTGCAAAGCCGCGGCCTGGATATCGATCAGGGCGAGCAGTTGACGGCGTTTCGCCATACCTTCAGCCATTTCCACCTGGATATCGTCCCGGTGCTGTTAAATACGGACGGCGCGCAGCGCTGCATGGATGAAGGCGCCGGACTCTGGTATAACTTAGCGCAACCGCCATCGGTGGGACTGGCCGCGCCGGTCGAGCGCCTGTTGCTGCAAGCGGGTAAATTGCCGGCAGGCGCGCCACGGCCACCGGTCTTGGGCCATCCCGCCAACAAAGAGGAACAATAATGAGCAGAACCATCTACTGTACTTTTCTCAAGCGAGAGGCCGAAGGCCAGGATTTCCAGTTTTATCCGGGCGAGCTGGGCAAACGCATCTTTGACAATATCTCCAAGGAAGCCTGGGCGCAGTGGCAGACCCGGCAGACCATGCTGATTAACGAAAAAAAACTCAGCATGATGAACGTCGCCGACCGTAAAATACTGGAACAGGAGATGATTAAGTTTCTGTTTGAAGGCCAGGATGTGCATGTCGAAGGGTACACGCCGCCTAAACCATAATGATAGATGAGCGCTCGCAGGCCCATTATGCCTTTCTTGTCCTGACACGGCCCGTAAGATGAAGAAAATTGTAGCATTGCTGGTGATTGCGCCCCTGTTGTTCTCGTGTTCCAGTCATAAAACCGAAGACAACGAGGCCTATGTTAAAGATACCAATGGTTTTGATATTCTTATGGGGCAGTTCGCCAATAATATTGAGAATATTTGGGGCATCAACGAGGTCCTGATTGCCGGACCGAAGGATTACGTTAAATACACCGATCAATACCAGACCCGCAGCCATATTAATTTTGACGCCGGGACCATTACCATCGAGACCATTGCCGGCGATCCGGCGTCGCATTTGCGCCAGGCGATTATCAGCACGTTGCTGATGGGCGACAACCCCGGTTCCATCGATCTCTATTCCGACGTCAATGATATCCAGATCAGTAAGCAGCCCTTCCTGTACGGCCAGGTGGTGGATAACAACGGCGATCCCATCCGCTGGGAATGGCGCGCCGCCCACTTTGCCGATTACCTGCTGCAAACCCGGCTGCAGCAGCGCACGTCCGGCCTGCATCAAATCTGGTCGGTGACTATCCAACTGGTGGCTAACCACCTGGATAAACGCGCCCATAAATATCTGCCGATGGTGCGTAACGCCTCACAGAAATATGGCGTGGATCAGTCGTTGATCCTGGCGATTATGCAAACCGAATCTAGTTTTAACCCCTACGCGGTCAGTCATTCGGATGCGCTGGGCCTGATGCAGGTCGTCCAGCACAGCGCCGGACGCGACGTATTCAAAATGAAGGGCAAATGGGGCCAGCCAAGCCGTAGCTACCTGTTCGATCCGGAAAACAACATTGATACCGGCACCGCCTATCTGGCGCTGCTGCAGTCCAGCTACCTGGCGGGGATTGTCAATCCCACCTCCCGGCGCTATGCGGTGATTACCGCCTATAACGGCGGCGCGGGCAGCGTGCTGCGGGTTTTCTCCAGCGACAAGAACCGCGCATTCTCGGTCATCAACAACCTGGATCCGGATGAAGTTTACCAGAAACTGTCCACCCAGCACCCGTCCGCGGAGTCGCGGCGGTATTTGTATAAGGTGAGCAGTTTACAGAAACACTACCGCTAAGTGATAAACCCCTCCGCGGCCCGATAACGCGGCCGCCGGGGGGCTAGTTGCCGATAACGTGGCCGTACAGGCGCTGTAGGCCATCCTCTCCCCGCACCGCGTAAACCCCCTGCAGTTCCGGCGAAAAGCCCGGCAGCAGGTTTAACCCCTCCTCCAGCGCCAGGAAATAGCGCTGCGCCGCGCCGCCCCACACTTCGCCGGGCACCACGCACAGCACGCCCGGCGGATACGGCAGCGCCCCTTCGGCGGCAATACGTCCTTCCGCCTTGCTCACCGGCACCAGTTCCACATCGCCGCGCACAAAGGCCATGTTGGCTTCCTGGGGATTCATCGCCACCTGGGGCAGGTAGTCATGGCGGAACATTTCCCGCTGCAGCTGCTTCACATCGAAGCTGACATACAAATCGTGCATTTCCTGGCACAGGCGGCGCAGGGTATATCCCTGGTAGCGGTCGGGATATTTTTCGCAGATGCTGGGCAATACGTCGCTCAGCGGCGCATCCTGTTCGATATAGCGCTCGAATTGCACCAAGGCCGCCGTCAGCCGGCGCATTTTCGGCGCGTCTTCCGCCGGCGTCAGCAGGAACAGGATCGAATTGAGATCGCATTTTTCCGGCACGATATTATTTTCGCGCAGATAGGTGGCAAGGATGGTGGCCGGTATCCCAAACGCCGAATAATTCCCGCTCACCCGGTCGATGCCGGGCGTGGTCAACAGCAGTTTGCAGGGATCGACAAAGTACTGGTTTTGGGTGTAACCGCTAAAGGCATGCCAGGACTCTCCCGGCACAAAATTAAAGAACCGCACGTCATGGGCCATGGCGTCGGTGTCGTGATCCTGCCAGCGCCTGCCGCCGACGCGATCGGGGATAAACGGCTTGATAAGGCGGCACTGCGCCAGCATGTCCTTGCGGGTATCGATGCCAAGCTTAACGCAGTCCAGCCACAGGCGCCTGCCGGCGGCCCCTTCGTGCATTTTGGCATTGATTTCCAGCGCGGCGAACAGCGGGTAAAACGGACTGGTGGACGCATGAAGCATAAACGCGTTGTTGAAACGCTTATGGTTGCAAAAGCGCTTCTGCCCTTTGATATGCGCGTCTTTTTTATGGATTTGCGACGTTTGCGAAAAGCCGGCCTGCTGTTTATGCACCGACTGGGTAACAAAGATCCCCGGGTCATGTTCATTGAGATCAAGCAGCAGCGGCGAACACTGCTCCATCATCGGGATAAACTGCTCGTAGCCGACCCAGGCGGAATCAAACAGAATGTAATCGCACAGATGGCCGATTTTATCCACCACCTGGCGGGCGTTGTAGATGGTGCCGTCATAGGTGCCAAGCTGGATGACCGCCAGGCGGAACGGACGCTGCTGCGCGGCGCGCCAGGGAGCGATTTCCTCCACCTGGCGGCGCAGGTAACGCTCGTCAAAGCAATGGGCGTCGATACCGCCGATCAGTCCGAACGGGTTGCGCGCGGTTTCCAGATAGACCGGGGTCGCCCCCGCCTGTATCAGGGCGCCGTGATGAACCGATTTATGGTTATTGCGATCAAACAGCACCAGGTCGCCGCGGGTCAGCAACGCGTTGGTGACGACCTTATTGGCCGACGAGGTACCGTTAAGCACAAAATAGGTTTTATCCGCGTTAAACACCTTGGCGGCAAATTTTTGCGCTTCCTTCGCCGAGCCTTCATGGATCAGCAGATCGCCCAATTTAACATCGGCATTGCACATATCGGCGCGAAACATATTCTCGCCGAAAAATTCATAAAATTGGCGCCCGGCGGGATGTTTGCGGAAAAACTGGCCGCCCTGGTGGCCCGGGCACGCAAAGGTGCTGTTGCCCATGGCGACATATTGCGTCAGGGTATCAAAAAATGGCGGCAGCACGCCCTGCTGGTAGCGCGCGGCGGCGGCTTCCAGTAGCGGCCCGTGGTCTTCCGCGCCGCTCAGGATAAGCAGGCCGGTCTGCGGCGGCAAGGCGACATCAGCGGCGTGCTCCCCGCTCTCCACGGCGATAAAAGCCGGAATCGACAGCCCGGTATTGCGCAAAATGCTGAGCACGCCCGCGCGCGCGTCCGCCACGGAAACGACCAGGGCCGCGACATCGGTAAAATCAGTGCTATCCAGCGGCACGATGTCCCGCGCAGTAGACAAACGATCGGCAAAGGCCGCACTGGCCGCTATTTTTAATAATTTCATGTCACCAATCCCAAAGGTTAAGGATGAGTGTATGTGCCTGAGAGCACGCGATGGGAGAACAACGTATCTTCCCGCATAAGATGTCTTCGCTATTTTCGGTTGTAAAAACAGCGCGTTATCGGAAATACTGGTATTAACAGCGGCCGATAAGCATCAGTAAAAGCAGAGCCAATCTCTGTTTTTACGACTGCTTAACAGGAAGCCGGGATATACCCTCACCGCATGGTGAGCAGGGGTGTACTTCGGAGGCGAAGATCGTTTGGGCAAATATCGGATAACACCAGGCATTGATGCCCGACGCTATAACGCAGCAGCATGGAATGTATCATACCGGCGGCTCCCAAAGACCTTGCAGCAGTGATAAGAGAAATTTGCGCAATAATTGCATTTTTTTACGCCGGGTTCAAGCAAAAATATTGCCAATAAGCAAAAGCAAATTTGATATTAACCATATGATAAACAATAAATTTATATTATTCAGTTAAATTATGACATATCTTATTTCTCCACCGCCTTAAAGTCATCGCGTTATACGCCCATAACCCGGGCTCCAGCGAAGAGGAATGCATGGATAAAGTCTTCCTGTACCTGGCCTGCTTACCTGCCTCATTCGCCATCCCATAAGAAATACCGCGGCCCCTGGCCCGTCAGCGCCGGCCAGGATGGTGTGATTGACAATAAACAGCGCTTCAACTTTTTCCATTCGCCAACCAGGCATGATCATAATGACCAATAAAATACGTTTATCGCCACGTATAAATACCGGCGCCATAATGAGAAATAGCCTTAGCGTATTTTTGCTATAGAAAATAATGAAATAATCGCATTCGGAAAAAGGGCGCTATCACGTATTACCCAGGTTTTTTACGCCGCCACCCCGGATACGCCCGCGGGCAGCGCAACGCTGACTGCGTGAAAACTCGCCGATCGAGCGGATAAAGATGATAAAGCCGTTGACGTCATCCCGGCGATACGGTTTAATGCGCCCCGTTGCCCGGATAGCTCAGTCGGTAGAGCAGGGGATTGAAAATCCCCGTGTCCTTGGTTCGATTCCGAGTCCGGGCACCATGATTTAAAGAAACCAGCCTAACGGCTGGTTTTTTACTTTCCACCATTCAGTATTCCGGAACCCTGTTTACTTCCTCGATAAATTTTATCCCGTCTACGGTGCGTATCCAGCGCGGCGCGCGCAGTTCATCGGCGAAATACACCACCAAATCAAACAGCAGCCCGGCCAGTACCGGCTCCATCTCCGGCGATAATTTACGCTCCGCCAACAACCGCGCCAGCGCCTGGCCGTACCCGCAGAGCAGAACGGCATCGGGTTCAAAGCGAGGGGAGGTCATGGGCAGGTCATCCACGGTCAGGCTTGCCATCAAATGAGCCGGGATGGCATCGTCCAACGTGGGCCGCAGCTGCGCCAGGCAACGGTCAAGCCGTGCGCTGAGCGCCTGGCGCTGCGCCGGGTCGTCGTTTTGCAGCAAAGCGTCGGCAAGGTTCTCACAATGGCCTGCCAGAACGGTGAAATCAGTGGTTGAATCGAACGGGATGGAAAGTAACGCGTGAGCATGCGTGGGGATCGTAGCCATAAGGCTGCCTCCAGTGAGTGACGAAGTACTCCCACCACCAGAGGTTCCAATCTCAGGGTGGTGGACTGAACAGGGTTGGAACTACCGGCCTCACTGACACCGGCGCACCTTGCGGTGCCCCCGCCCAGCCCACCATAATTTTGGTATAACTAAGCGCGCGACATAAAAAAAGACGCGATGGCGTCTTGTCGCCAATGAGGTTTATCGGGGTTCCAATCCCGGCGCCTGATTTTGCAGGCGCAGCTAAAAGATACCGTTAACGGTGATTAACCGCAAGTGATTTTCAGGCAAAGGAATGGTCGTTATAAATCCATTTAAACATTTTTTATCAAATAGTTACCTAATAAATATTCAAGCTGCACTATGCTCCGTATCTCGGCCCCGTTATCTCGGCAGTGGGTTGCCGATATCGGCATGGCCGTTTTAAATTGTTTATAGGGATCATTGGTGAATATCAATTAGGGCGAGAAATAAGTTTGTCATGACATTGAGGTCAACTTCTTTCATCGACAGCTTATGGCGGCGGCTAGAACATGGACAACACTGAGCTCTTTCTGCTAACTGGAGAAAAAACATTATCAGGGATAAGCATTCAGTGCGTGTATCCGTTGGCAGGTGACTGCGAAATGATCCTGCAACAGGCGCTGCTCATCACTCCTGTCGCTGGAAAGAAACCGGTAAGCGGCTGTTGTCGCTGCACGATCCTGGCAGGAAAAACGAAGGCTGTTGCCCATTCCGCACCAGAATTTTTGCCTCAAAGATTTAAAGCGACTGGCATGGCGGCGATCGCTAAACACCGAAGAATTCATTTCTTCATCTAGACATGAGTGCGAAACGTGTTCCTGATTAACCACTGTTCAGCCATCCCTGTAAATAACTTTATCCCATTATCCTTATGATTATATTAGTATAATTTTGGGTAGTTGCAAGACTGGGCACACGCTTACCCAGCAGATGCAACAACCGGCAAAATCACTGTCTTCCCCTTGTGTATAGGGCATATTATCGGAATGTTGTATATATTGTAGATATCAGATATATAGTTAAACTATCACAAGGAGTCAGATCATGATCACACGAGAAAAAGGCTCTACTTTCAAAGTCATGGCAATCCCCGCAGACAATATCTCGTACTTTAAAACTGATGACGGACATGCTGACATGACTATTACAGTGCCGGACTTCTATGATGACCAGGAAGATCAGACAGAGCTGTACTATGTACTGAAACGCCCTCCCTCCATTGATGACATAACCTTTAAAATTGCGCTTGATGCCGCTTTCCGTGCCGTAACCGGGATGAGCCAACGTCCCAAGACCTCACAGACAGCAACTGCTTCAGTAAAGGTTAAGACCGGAGGCGGGCAAAGGAGCGCAGGGACAACCAACACAGAACGTCTCGAGAAACTTAAAAAGATCATCCTGAATGACAGTGAGTGGCTACCTGCCCAGGAAGTTTCACGCCGAGGGGGAGCCAGTGCCGATGTGAAAAACCCCAGCGGGTTACCAAATCGCTGGAAGCGGGCCGGAAAGATTTTTGCCATAACATCGGAAGGTAGGGACCTGTATCCGGCTTATGCGCTGGATATCGGTGGACAACCCCTGCCACTGATGAAAAAGATCATAGAACTGTTCGGGGAAACAAAAACACCATGGTCTCTGGCCGTTTGGTTTGGCACCCCCAATAGCTGGCTGGGTAATAAAAAACCCAAAGACTTCCTGACCTCAGCGCCGGAGCAGGTATTGGAAGCCGCATTACGGGCTAAGGAGGGGCCAGTCCATGGTTAAAAAAATCAAAATCCCCGGAAAAACCGATGTCCTTTCGGCCAGGCTAATAACCTGGCCGATGAAATGGCTCTGGTTCTTGTCCCCAGACATTTCACATAGATAAAACAAAACTACGTGTGAATAACAATATCATGACGATTTAGAGAGGCTTTAACGGAATATTCACCGCCGTCAGATTGCAGACCACATCAGGGCTTTTGCGGCCAAACTTGGAAGAACCCACCAGCGGGATCCGCTGCTGCGCGGCGTTGCGCATTGCCTGGCTGACGCCGCGCAAAACCCGACTTATGGGCTAGCGCTAACCGTCAAAACGAGCGACTAACCCGCGCCCACACCCGCGGCGTACGTTCCACGTCGCTTTGCGCATCGGCATTACCCAGCTTCCATGCCGCGACCGCCATCAAATGCCAGTTGCCGGCAGACAATGTCGAGCCCACGCCCGTAGCGGAAAGGCTGCGGTGATTTTCGCCGTCAACCCACGTGTCTTTGTTCAGCCGCACTTCGCCATGGTCGACGAAGGTGAACAGCTGCGCGATCTCGGTCAGGGCGTAACGCAGTTCGACGTTGGCCACATAACCTTGGTCGCCCTGTGCTTCGCCTTCTGGATAAGCCCGTACGCCATACGCGCCGCCGAGACTGATTTTTTCAGAGGAGTCAAGGTTGCCGCCGGCCCATTGGCCTTGGAGCTGACCATAAAGACTGATCCGATCCGTCAGGCGCTGCAGGCGCACGACGCTGGGATTGATCTTCTGAAAGGTGCCGCGAGTCTTGGCAGTTTGATCGTCCAGCACTTTGTCTTGCGTGTTATCCAGCGTCAGGTTGCCTTGGCTCCAGGCCAACGAGAACGCATTCGAACCGCCACCCAAAAAATTGTCGCGGGCGGTGCCGTTGAGGCTGGCGGTCACGACATGCGAGTGTTTGTTGCTTTTGTAGTCATAAAGATCGATGTCATCTTTTAAGCGTTTGTCATCGAATTGCAGTTGCGCAGTCAGGCTGAAATCCCGGGTGCGAATCAATGGCTGCTGCACAAACACGCTGGCAATCTTCGCGTTGCCAGAGGCATCAAGATGGTCGAAATTCTTGGCCAGCTGATAATTCATGTCCGAGTAAGCGACGCCGATTTGGGTCGCCCAAGGACCGATCGGCAACTGATACGCCGCCCGGTAGTAACGCTGATCTTCATCAGAGCCCATGATCCGCATGCTGGCCTGATCGCCAATGCCCAACGGGCTGGCGAGGTTCAGGGTGCTGCCTAGGCGATATTCACCGGTGAAGCGGTTGCCATAGTTATCCAGATCCACTTGGCCCGACACCATCGGCGCCGAGCGGGCATCCACCACCAGGTCGCTGGCGCCTACGGCTGTGCCGGGTTTCAGCGTGGACCGGACTTCGACGCCGGGGGTTTCCTGAAGCAGCAACAGACTGCGCTCCAGGGTGCCGGCGCGCACCGCTCCCCCGTTTTTCAGCGCGTGGAGCGGTGCCGCCAACGTGCCGTCGCTGATGCGCGACGCGTTATTGAGCGTCACTTCGCCAAAATGGCCTTCGAGCACGGCAATGGTAACGATGCCATTTTCCACGTCCTGGGCCGGCAAATAAGCCCGCGCCAACGGGTAACCTTTGTGTCGGTAAAACAGGGTGATACGCCCGGCAGCTGCCTGCAACTCACTAAAGCTGACCGTGCGATTTCGCAGGTCGGCCAGCAATGGCAGCAGATCGGCGCTGCCGATTGCCTGATTGCCGGTCAACTTGAATTGCGCGACCTGCATTGTCGGCCCGCTGGTCGTCGGGTTGGTGTCCGGCTTGTCGGGAAGGTTCAGATCCAGCGTCTGGCGCGGCGGTAACGCCGGCGGTTTCGTTTGGATCTCACGGATCGATTGACCCGCGTCCGGCGCAATTTCAGCCTTGGCCGCACCCGCAGTTAACGTCAGGAGAGCCAGGGCAATGGGAGTAAGGCGGATACGCATGAATCAAAGTCCTTCTGGAAGGCGCAAGCCTTGCTCAATTACGCTATAGAGGTTGTCGGACGGCAGTTGCACCGCCAGAGGCGTGGTGGGGGTCGGCAATTTACGCAGAGGCTTGGTGGTCGCCGCCGCTACGTTTTCGGGGGCGCTGAGCAATTGGAGTAGCACCTCCAGAGACGTAGGGGGTGACGGCAATTCGTGCAGCGGCGTGGTGGGCGCCGCCGCTACGTTTTCGGGGGGGCTGGGTAATGGGTTTAGCGGCGTTACACCGATTTTGAACACACCGTCAGTAAACGCGATGGCGTAATTGCTGTTGTTCAGCGTGCCTTGTTCAATCCTGTATTGACCGACGGTTTCGCCCGCACTGCGCGTCAGATTGCCGTTGAGGTGGTCACCGTTAACCAGATTGCCATTGGTGGTCCACGTCAGTGCCGGGTCGCTGGCGTTGACGATTTTGCCAAGGTTGTTGGCGGTAACGACCAGGGCGCGGGGATCGACGGTCCATTGGCCATCGGATGTTTGGGTCACGGTGTAGTTGCCATTGGCGAGGACCCCCTGCACGCTCAACACATAGGTGCCGACGTGGGTGGTGTCGCTAATGCCAGTGCTGCTCAAACCGGTCAGTACCGATACACCTTGGCCGTTGACCAAGCCGCTGGCGCTTAGGGTCGGCTGGACATGAGTAGCGCCGTACGTTGAGCTACCGCTGTTGACCGCCACGGTGATGTTTCTGGGATTGACTGTCCAGTTGCCATTGCTGCGCTGATCGATCACGTAATTACCGTTGCTCAGCGTACCGACCACATGCAGCACATTGCTGCCTGCGTTATCGGCGCTGGTGATGGCGAAATCGTTGCTCAGACCCAGTCCGCTATCAAGATCACCATTGACCAGGCCCGTGACGCCGATGCCCGGTTTATCCGGGATGGCATCGCCGTACGTTGAGCTGCCACTGTTGGCCGCCACGGTGATGTGTCTGGCATTGACTGTCCAGTGGCCATTGATGCGCTGATCGATCACGTAGTTACCGTTGCTCAGCGTACCGACCACATGCAGCACATTGCTGCCTGCGTTATCGGCGTTGGTGATGGCGAAATCGTTGTTCAGACCCAGTCCGCTATCAAGATCACCGTTGACCAAGCCCGTGACGCTGATGCCCGGTTTATCCGCGGTGACATCGCCGTACGTTGAGCTGCCGCTGTTGGCCGCCACGGTGATGTGTCTGGCATTGACGATTACGTTTCCGGTGTTCGCGAGTGCGACCAGGTAACCCCCCAAACCGCTTAACGTATTTTGGATTTCCTGGATGGCGTAACTGCCCACATTTGCGGTAGCCGCCGTTCCCATCGAAGATATCGCTAACGTGCCGGCCACCACGTTAGCCAAGGTATCGGCGGCGAATGCTCCAGCGACACCGGCACTCACGCCAGAGGTGGTATACGCAGAGCTGACGTCTACCTGGTCGCCGTAGGTCTTGCTGACGTTTGCCGCGGTGTAGGTGACCGTCGGTTGATAGCGGAACACGTACCGGTTGCCGATTACGGCGCTTGCTGGAAGGGTATTTATGTTGGCATTCCAGATAGCCGTATTGTTGCTGTTTAGCCCGGCAAACGTATCGGTGGTTGGGGTATTGGAATAAATCACCCAGTGGTGTCCGGCGACGGCCGAGGCGGTAACGGCGTTACTGCCGGCGTTGTTGATAAAGGCCTCCGGGGTGGACAACACCACATCTGACCCGCTGACATGCCCGCCCTGTGCGATGGTCAAATCACCTGCGACGCTCAGGGTGCTGCTGCCGACAGCGCTCAGGGATTGGTCAACAATGAAACTCCCGGCCCGGGTGAGTAGCACATCATCGGTGGCGTTCAGGCCACCGCCATCGAGGGTAAACAGCTTATTGGCGCTGTCTACGCCGCCGCTGGCCGCGTTCAAATCCGTCAGCAGCGAGGACAGTGAGTTTTCATCGCCAATGAGTACCAGCGTGTTAGCCGTCAGATTGATGTTACTGGTCGTATCCGTAACACCCTGAGTGAAGGTATTAGCCAGATTGCCGCCGCTTTGCGCGTAGGTGAACACATTCGTGTTCGCCAAGGCGCCGGGCGCAAGCAGACTGTAATAGTAACCATCGGCGCCGATGGACGAGGTACCGGCCACCGCGCCGTTAATCACGGTGGCGACTTGGCCAGCCGCATCGCTGTTTTGAGCAAAGCCGGAAATGGCTTGCGGTGTGCCGTGCGGATAGTGGGATGTCAAATAGGGGTAAAGACCGCTGGCGGTGGCCCAAACGGTATTATCGAAATCAGAAGGTAATACGCCCTGTAATTGTGCGGTGGTTAACCCGGTGACACCGGAAGCGACACCGCCGCCAATCCCAACAGCATTGCCGCTGGTCACGCTATTCCAGTAAACGTGGGTAACCGTACCAGCGGCTTGATTGTAGCCAATGGCGCCGCCAACGTTAATGCCCGCCGTCCCCCGCACTTGGCCGGTGGAATAACTGGAGGAAACAGCACTGTCGTTATAGCCTGCGACCCCGCCCACAATATTATCAGCTTGGACATTGCCGAAATTGTAGCTATTTGTGAGCGAACTGGACGTATCGTTAAGGCCAACAACACCGCCGACAAAACTGTCGCCCGATATGTTGCCCGTATTGTAGCTGTTGGAAATCGTACCCTGGTAGCTGTTGCCGGCTACCCCGCCAACACGCGTGTTGCCCGATACGGTCCCGGTGCTATAGCTGTTGGTGATGGTGGCGCTTTCGTTAGCGCCCACTACCCCGCCAACGTAGTCACCCGTACCGCCATTGACGTTGCTGGAACTGTGACTGTTTGTCACCAGGGCACTGCCGTTATAGCCGGTTATTCCGCCTGTCCAGCGGGTGCCCGTCACAGTGCCCATGCTGTAGCTGTTTGCAATCGTCGAGCGATATCCATTCAAGCCGGCGATTCCCCCGATCATAATGCCGGAGGATGACGTTGACACCGTGCCGCTGAAATAGCTGTTTAATATAGAGGAGAAACTATCGTTCATCGAGACGATACCGCCGACGTAAGATCCGCCGCTGATAGCGCCATTCACTAAACCCAGGTCCCGGACCGTTGCCCCCTGATTGTAGCCAAACAGCCCCGTGTAATTTGCGTACGGAGCCGTGATGGTCAAGTTCGATAGCGTATGGCCCAAGCCTTCAAAGGTGCCGGAGAAGGGTGAATCATCATCATTATCATAGCTCCCCACAATGGCGTTCGTATAGGTGACGCCACTCGCGTCCTGATTACGCGCCAAGGCGTAATGGCCGGCTAATCCGCCCGCCGCAGTTTGGTTTGTAATTGCGCTGGACGAAGCTGGATCCCCGTCGATTCCGTCGATGTCGGCCATGCTGTAAACCAGCGTGTAAGCCGAACCGTTGATGTTCAACCGCTGCCCGCTGCCTTGCGGTGCCGTGAAACTGGCCGAGACGCCATCGGCGAAACTGAGATCGCCGCTGCCGCTGCTGGCGCCGTTCCTGTTGTTATTCGTCACCAGTACCAAGCCGCCTGCACCGGTGACGGAGACGTTGGCATTGATGGCAATGGAGTGGAACGAGTCCAGCGTTAGGGTATTTGGCGAACTCCAGCTCAAGGCGGAATTAACGGAAATATCACCGGGGCCGGTTGCCGTGGAGGCCGCAGATCCACCGGTCGTGGAGGCGGTGGTGCCGGTGGTTTGCAGGGTGACGTCGGTGTTCAAGAGCGCGGCGTTGATCGTGGCCGCTGAAACGTCATCAACGATCAGGTCTTCAGGATCCACCAGCCAATCACCCGTTTTGCCTTTCGTCGCCGAGGTGCTCACCTGGATGCCAGTGAAGTCAACGCTGTGGCCGGAGGTTTCTACAGACCCGCCGTCACCGCTGCGCGTACCGCCCCTGGCCGAAAAATTGCCCCTGGCCACGGTCGTTCCGTCGGACCAAACGACAATGTCGCCGCCTTTTCCCGTGGTCCCGGCGTCAGCCTTGAGGCTGCTGCCGGCATCCACGCTGGTACCTTGTGCGTGAGCCAGGGTGCCTTTGCCTTGAGCTTCGCCGCCGATCTTGATGCCGCCGCCACCGCTGGCGCCCGAGGCATTCAGGGTGGCGGACGCGAGCGCAATGTTCTGGCCGGTGATTTGAATCGCGCCGCCCGTGCCTTGGGTTGCCGAGACATCTAAGGTGCCGGCGATGTGCGCCAGACCGCTGTCGCCGCCGCCGAGGGAGATCTTGCCGTTCTTGTTCTGCAAGCCCCGCGCTTCAATCACACCAGTGTTGTTGACCACCGTCCTGAGCAGCGCATTGCTGGCCGCCGCGGTCATAATGACCTGGCCACCGTCGGCTTGAATCAACTGGCGGTTTTCCGCCAACGCATTCTTGGCCGCTTCATCGACCTGGACATTAAGCAAGCCATCGCCAGCGAAGTCCAACGTCACCGCCTTGCCGGCAGCCAATGCTACGGTACCCAGTTTCGCAACAATCACGCCCTGGTTGCTGACGGTGCCGCCGAGTAACGCCACGGCACCACCGTCGGCTGCGGTAATGGTGCCCTGGTTGACGACGCTGGCGTTGCCGCCATCACCCTTTAGCGCGTATTTGCCGTTGGCGAAATCCCGGTTCGAGAGAGTGAGTGTCGAAGCCACCAACCCGCCGACACTGACGGAGGCACCCTGACCAAACAGCACGCCATTGGGGTTGATCAAGAACACCCGGCCATTAGCGTTAAGTTGGCCCATGATCTTCGAACCGTCAGCACCGATCACCCGATTCAGGGCGATCGAATCAGCGCCGGGCTGAACAAAGGTCACTTTGTTGTCTTTGCCAATATCAAAACTCTGCCAATCCATCGCCATTTTTTGGCTGGACTGGTTGATCGTCAGTTGATGATTGGCCGCCGTGCCAATCTGGCCGCTGCCGAGAACGACATGACCGCCAGTGGGCAAATCTGCGGCCATGCTGACAACAGGCATGCAGAAAATACTGCATGAGATCAGGGCAATGGCAAACGGTAGCGGCTTGAGCGCTCCGTTACATGGGGTTGAATGATCATCGACCTGAATCGCACCGACTTCACTGCGTTTGCCACGGCGAGTGGCAAGCTCACTGACGACCACAAAGGCATTACAGCTGTGGTTCCAGATCACGCTGAAGATGCAATTCATAGGTACTCCTTGCTTAAGCGGGTAGAAATGCATGCTGACTAAGCTGTATTAGCGCCAGAGGGCGCGCTATCGTTGACGCACATTGGAAGGGCAGACGCCGGTTGCGCCTGCATCACAACCAACGGCAGGGATGGGGAGAATCTTTATCGATAAAAACGTTTAATTACGTGGATAAGATTATTTTTGCGAGATGCGTCGAAGAGAGAGAAATCAGGCGACCAAAACCCCTTGCAAATTGACCCCGTTCGGGGATGCCGGGTGTTAACCCGCCAATTTTCTCTGTCGGCAACCTAAATACCGATGGCGCAACCGTTGCCGGCTGACTTGCGGTATAACTACACAGCCGGACCGCGCTACACCACCTGGTGCAGAGGGTCCGAGTGGTGGTGGAAAATCCGCCATTGCTCTTCTTCCCGGCGAAACAGAACCGTGACGCGCCGGCATCTTACCGTCGCATCTCTCATGTTGGTTACGCGTTCCCGCAAAATGACATAGCCGAGCATCCCGTCGTTAACGGCTGCGATGGGTTCCTCCTGATAGTCGGGCTGCCATCCCCGGTAGTTGGCGGCTGCACGGATTATCGCCGCGCAGACCGCATCGTACCCCGTGTAGAGGCCGCCGTAGGCACCCATCATGGTGACGTCCGGCGCACGGGACCACAGTTGTTGATAGGGCGTATGCTCGCCGACAAGAAGACGTCCGACGGCGGCATGCAGCTCTCCCAGGATGTCCTCCCATGATGGTGGCTTCATGGCAGTAGTCCGATGGTCTTGCGAACGAACGGCTCGACTGCGGCGCGCCAAGCCTTGGGATTGTCGAAGTGCAGTACATGTCCTGCGTCCGGCACCAATACAAACTCACCTGCCGGGAGCACATCCGCCATGCGGCGTGAACCCTCGGCGGGGAAATAACTGTGCTCCCCCGCGACCACCAGCGCCGGGCAGTGAACCTGGCTCAGCTCGGAGGTATGATCGCGGTTATTCCAGTGTGCCCTGCAGGCAAGAACATTGCGCGTACCCGCAAGGGGCCAATAACCATCCCGCCGCTCAGCGAACACCTCGACAAAATAGTCTCCTTCAGCCGGGTGCACTCGTTCGGAATGCGCGCCGATCATGTATTGACCAAAATAGTCCCCGCCGAAATAGGCGTGGATAGCGGCAATACTGTCGAATGGGACCGGCCACTCATCCAGCCATGCCTGCCAGCGTGCCTGGACATCGGGCACCACGGCGGCCATATCGCCGATAACCACGGACCGGACCAGTTCAGGATGCTTGCCCGCGAGTTGCCACGCGGTGAGCGCGCCCATGGAATGACCGATGACCACGGCAGGCGCGAGGCCATACGCATTAATCACCGCGGCGGCGTCCTCGACATGCGCGTTGCGGTCGTAGGGCCCTTCGGGCGCGTCGCTTAAGCCGTGGCCGCGGGCATCGTATCCGATCACTTTTCCATGTTCGGTCAGCCACTGCGCCGTTGTTGACCAGGTCGTTGCCCGGCCCATCATGCCGTGGATAAGGAGAATCCCTCCGCCCTGCCCGCCGAAGTCGATTGCGGCCAGTTGAGTGCCGGCAAATCCGGCAATGTTGCTGCGCTTCCAGCTCATAGGCTTATCCTCTTTTTCCTGTGTTGATCATCAGCGATGTGGGGCCATGGAATCCCAGGTTCGTATTCCAGACGGGTTCGGTTTGCTGACTCACGTCGAAGGAAGGGTAGCGCGTGAGCAGTAGAGAAAGCGCGATTTGCGTCTGTTGGCGCACCAGCGTCGCGCCGATGCAGGCATGCGGGCCGGTGCCAAAGGAAAGATGCCGGTTGGGGGTGCGGCGTAAATCAAGGGTTTCAGGGTGATCAAAAACCGCCGGATCCCGGTTCGCGGAACCGACATAGGGCAGCACCAGTTGCCCCTCCTCGATGCGGTAACCCTTGTAGGTGAATGTCGTGGCCGCCCTGCGGCCAATGTACTGCACGGGCGTACCGTATCGAAGGAACTCCTCTATCGCCAGCGGCAATTGTTCCAGATCCGCCGCCAGCGCGCGCCGTTGGGCCGGATGCTGGTGCAGCGCCCAGACGGCATTGCCAATCAGATACCTTGTGGGCTCCAGCCCTGCGAACATCAGCAGCATGCACTGCGCGGTCGCTGATTCGATATCGAACTGGAATCCCTTGCCGCTATCGCTCATTAAACGGTTAAGTATCAGATCGTCGCGGCGGGATGTTATCGCGTCACCAGCAAGCGCGCGTAAATAACGCCCGAATGCGTGGAGACTTTTCTGGCCGCGTTGTACCTCTTCCACACTCAGATCGCTTGCGCCAAACAGGTACGCGATATCATCGGACCAACTCGCCAGTTGCTCATGATCACCGTCAGCCCCGCCCAGCAGCCGCGTGATCACTATTGCGGGTAACGGACGGGCAAAATCGGCAATCAGATCGACACGGTCCCGCTCCCGCCATGCCGCCATGAGATCCCCGGCAACATTGCGGATAACGCTGGACAAGGAACCTTTGCTGAGCAACGTTGGACACGACCAGTCCAGCCGTTGTCGACGCTGCGCATGGTCATGTCCATCAAAGAAGGCTAACCACTTGCTGAGAACGGGAATCATGTCGGCAAACTGTGCTCGATCTTCGTCGGGCAACGCCAATAACGGCAAGGCGGACCGATCATTGGTCAGTCTCGGATCCGTTAACAGGGCCTTGACGTCAGCGTAGCTGAACAGCAGCCACGATCCGCCATACATCGTCGAATAGTGAATGGGCTCTTCCCGCCGAATTTTGTCGTAGTACGGATAGGGATCCGCCAACAGCTGTGGGTTGCTTAATGAGAAGTCTTTTATTTTGAATGGGTCGGTAGCACCTGAGCGATGTAATTCCATTATTAGCACCTCGTAAATAAGGCATAGACTCCTGCGAACCGTAAAGCGGCACTCCGGCGAAAATATGTTAAAAAATAGCGCCAAGGAACTTATTACATTCACTACAGATTACGTCTTCTGATTAAATTAACTCTTGTGCTAATAAAGCAAGAACACGCATGGGCCAAAATCGCCCTTATAAACCTGACTTAAATGACAAGGCCCTTCGATTTAGCTAATGAATGATAATACTTATTAACCTAATTTAATTTCGTTAGAATATTTTTATTATATATAAATTTATATATTAAATTTTTTTAAGTTTATTTATAATAAATAAAAAAGCTTCCCAGCCCTCAATATCAAGGCTGAAAATTCAGAATTCATTTATCTGTAAATAATATGTATACCTCAAGACAATTACCAATGGAAAAATAAGGTAATGCGATCCTCTTCAAATTTTATAAACTATTCTCTTTTAAACATAGCGTTAGCCAAGTCCCTGCTGCATTACCGGTTCGGCGTGCAACGTAGATGTGGGTGGCAGGCGGTCTGCATTGAGGTGGTGACTGGTCTGTCAGTTTTGGCGCCCATAGCGGCATCAAATGGTATGCCAGCGTATCCGGTACCGCATGGTTAGCTATGGAAAGCGACAAAGCCCCATTACGGCTGGAGGCCGGGGATGGTGTTCTGTTACCCAACGGCAGACGCGTTGTCTTGGCTCGGGATGTACCGCATCCCGCCGCGCAACTACGCCAGACAACAATATCAGGCTGTACAAGCGTGACAAAGGGGGGTGATGACAGGCCACGCCGCTTGCCCGGACCAGGACACAACACCTCAGTCAGGACAACCCGTATCGTCTGTCGCACGGTGAGCACGGGATTGTCCGGGACATATCCGCGGACGGCATGCCCGTGCGTCCGGCGCGCGCGTCAACCCGTTGCCGCCTGGTGGGGGATCAATGCGCGCCGGCAATGGATAACGGATTACAACCGCCGTTTTGCCCCTTGCGCTGATAGCCGGGCTTCACCTGGTCACACTTTGATATATCGGCCTGGGAATGAGCCGGTTAGGCCATCTTCCAGACTGTAAACCGTTTCGCCCCGTAACAGGGTCCGGACAATCCGGGCGCCGATTGTCCGGCCGACATAAGCGCTGATTTTATTCCTGTACTCAAGCTCCTCCGCTTTAAGGGTATAGGGCGAGTTCGGCTTGATAAAGGCAAAGTCGGCATCCTTACCAATCGCAATGCTGCCTTTGGTATGCAAAGCAAAGCGGTCGGCAGGATTGGTGGCGATGAGTCTGGCAAATTGCGTCAATGGCATCCCCCGTTTTTGTACGCTTTCATCAAAAAAAATATCAACGTCATTTTGTACTCCGGCAATGCCGCCCCAGGCGTCAAACGCATTGTTTCTGTTTTTCAGTTTTGCCGGACAAGGTGAATGATCAGAAGTGATAAAGTTTATATTGCCGGCCAGCACATGCCGCCATAAGCCATCCTGCGCCCTTTGGTCGCGAATAGGCGGCGAGCATTTTGCCAACGGGCCGATATCGTCCAACTCATCAGTCACAAAATACAAATATTGATTACAGGTTTCACAGGTAATATTAACCCCTTCCCCGCGCGCTTTCACCACCTCGTCCACGGCTTCAGGACTTGATATATGGCAAAAATTAATGGGACAGCCGGTCATCTTCGCAAACAAAACCGCACGCCGGATGGCTTCAACTTCCGCGAAAACCGGACGCGTGGCCACATAGGATGTTAACGATCCCTCGCCTTTTTTATAGGCAATTTTCGCTAGACGGTCTGTAATGGCGGCGTTCTCAGCATGAATCATCAAAACCTTGCCGGTTTTGGCTATTTGCCGCATGCCTTCATAAAGGGAATAATCATCAACATTCAGAAAATCACCTTTAATGGAAGGATCGCCGCACGTTGCCATAAAGCATTTATATCCAACCACTCCAGAGTCGCTCTGCTCTTGGATTCCATTATTCTCTAAATTATAAGGAACCAAGCCACCATGAGACGCGACATCAATGACTAATTTCCCTTCTCCGGCAGCATATTTAATTTCCAGTGTTTTTTTATCGACGGTGGCCGGCAATTGGTTCAGCGGCATTTCGATGATCGTGGTAACACCGCCTTTGGCGCAGGCCCTGGTTCCGGTAACATACCCTTCCCAGTCGTTGCGAATGCCGCCCCCCGGTTCATTTATATGAACGTGCGCATCCACCATTCCCGGGCTTACCACCAGACCCTTTGCGTCAATCACGTGTTCAGCCCCTTTTAATGCCGAGCCGATGGCGGCAATTTTACCGTTTTTAATGGCAATGTCGGCAGGCACTTCGCCCTGTTCTAAAATAACTAAGCCATTAGCAATGATCACATCGTAATCACGCACTGCTGCCTGACGGGCAGGCAAGGCGGCGCGACTCTTTACCTCACCGGCGGTTACGGAATTGGGTGCTGTTCCCAACACCCCTATTGCCGCTATACCGGTAATTTCTTTTAAGAGATTTCTTCTATTTTCGGAAAACAAAGCGTCATTTTCCTGATTTTTTTCTTTCGCCTCCGCGCGCTTTCCTAACTTTGCTTTCATCCTTTATTTCCTTATTTTCCTTTTTCATAAAAAATAGCGTCATTAACCCTATTGCGCTATCTGGCTTTTATTGAGCAGCAGCCATAATGATGTTATTTCTTGTCATAGTGATAAGCGTTCAGAACGGCCAGGCTACTCAGTAGGTTCTATTAATCTGATAGGACTCAGTCAGCATAGCGGCAGTGTCGCCATAAACCAAAATATTAAGCCAGGCACGCGGGAATTGTGTTTTTAAACTATTCGACGCCATCGACGCCCGGTAAACAGGGCCGGGCTAAACGGAAGTGTTCATTTTTTTGCCCCTCCGCCGGGTAAACATTCTCCCGTACTTCTCACGGCATGGGTATAGCGTTAAGATTCTGTTTCACGCAATGGATGAGAGATGGATGATGAAGCTCCCCGACCTGAACCTGCTGGTCGCACTGGACGCCCTGCTGGAGGAAGGCAGCGTGGTGGGCGCCGCCCGGCGCATGAACCTGAGCCCGCCGGCGATGAGCCGTACCCTGGGCCGCATCCGGGAAACGCTGGGCGACCCGGTGTTCGTGCAGGCCGGCCGCAAACTGGTGCCGACCCCGAGGGCGCTGGCCATGCGCGAGCAGGTCAGGGCGGCGGTCGAGCAGGCGACACAGGTGTTGACGCCCAGCGCCGAGGTCGACCTGACAACCTTGGCGCGACGTTTCAACGTGCGCGCCACCGACGAGTTCGTCAGTATCCACTTGGGCCGTTTATTGGATGCGATGGCCACGAGTATGCCGCGCGCCATGCTGCGCTTCGCCCCGGAGGAAGACGATGTGGACGACGAGGCGCTGCGCAGCGGCCGCATCGATCTGTTCATCAGCGGCTCGCGCAAGCTCGGGCCGGAGATCCGTGTGCAGTCGCTGTTCACCACCACCTATGTTGGTGTTGCCCGCGAGAATCATCCGATCTTCGATAACGACATGACGTTGCAGCAGTTCACCCGCTGGGAGCATATCAACGTTTCCCGGCGTGGGAAATCCGATGGTCCCATCGACGCGGTAATAGAGGCGCAGGACCTGCGCCGGCATGTCGCCCTGGTGGTGTCCTCG
Organism: Sodalis sp. RH24; assembly: GCF_047324145.1. Taxonomy (NCBI): domain Bacteria; kingdom Pseudomonadati; phylum Pseudomonadota; class Gammaproteobacteria; order Enterobacterales; family Bruguierivoracaceae; genus Sodalis; species Sodalis sp. RH24. Next base: position 4,435,999 of record NZ_CP178729.1, on the reverse strand, counting down.
CCCTACACCGCCTTATTCGCTTTGCAGGAATCCGACCTGCTGCTGCTGCTGCCCGCGCATCTCGCACACAGCGCCTTCGCCGCCGGGCTACACATCCGCCTCTTCGACCTGCCGGTCCCCCTGAAGACGGTGCTTCTCACCCAGGCATGGCATCCGCGTCTGCAGAGCGACCCTGCGCATCAGTGGTTGCGGCGCACTATCCGGCTCTTGTGCCGGGAGGATGCGTTGCCTGCCGCCAAGCCGGGAAAGGTATAGCGCGCTGGCGGCGATCGGTGCGTTGAACGCACTCGTTGATTCACTCAAAGTCACTTTCCGTAAGCAATACCGGGCCCTAAAGTAATGCAAATCGTTGCTTTAGCTTTAGGAAATGTTCATCGTGCCTCCTGCGACATTACCACCGGCATCGTCTGTCGCCCCCCTTCCCATCATCACCCGGCTTTGCGGCTGGCTGGCCCGGATTGATCTGACCACTCCGCGCGCCACCTACGTCATGCGATCGACGCTTGCCGCCTGGCTGGCGCTGATAGTGGCCTATCTGCTCGAACTGCAGGCGCCGTATTCGGCCGCTTCCACCGTGCTGCTGGTCATCAACCCGATCCAGGGCGCGGTTATCGGCAAAGGCACCTGGCGCGTGCTCGGTACGCTGGCCGGCATGTTGGCCGCCATCGTGCTGATGAGTGCCTTCGGGCAGATGCCGTGGCTGTTTCTGCTGGGCTTTGGCCTCTGGCTGGGGCTGAGCGTGGCGGCAATGACGCTGCTGCGCCACTTTCGCGCGTACGGCGTCGTGGTTGCCGGCTACACCGTGGGTCTGGCGGCCTATGGCGCCCTTGAGCATCCGCTGCTGACGTTTGCTAATGTGATCAGCCGCGGTTCTTCGGTGATGGTGGGAGTGGTCTGCCTGGGGCTGGTATCGATGCTGTTCAGCGCCCGTGGCGTGCGCGGCAGACTCGACGCCCAGTTGCGGCGGCTGGCGGCAGCCATCGCCGATACCCTGGCGACGCAGCTTGGGGCGATCGGCAGCGGGAGCGACGCCGGCGCCGCCCAGTCCGCCTCGGCGAGACAACGCCTGATTGCCGAGGTCTATGGCGTGGACGACCTGCTGGCGCAGGGCAAGGCGGAATCGGCCGACCTGGCGCAGCGCGCCGTGACCGTGCGGCATGCGATGACGTCATTGTTCGCCGCGCTGGTCGGCGGCGTGCCGCCCCTGCCGGCGGACAGCGCCGACGAGCGGACGCTGCGCGCCTTGCAACCGGCGCTGGAGCAGGCATGGCGCGAAGCGGGGCGCGCCGTGGCAGGCGGACCGCAGGGGGTGGAACCGGCGATACAAACGCTGCGCCGGGTACGCACGCACCTGGGCGCCACGCTTGCCGCGGCTTCAACCGCGGCGCCGGCCGGACAGGAGGCGCAGCTTATCACCGGCGACCGGCTGGTGGAGCAGATCGACGACTATCTCGCGGCGCTGGAGGGCATCGCCACATTACATCACCCACGCCCACGTGGCCCGCAATCGCCGATTCCTTTCCACCGCGATACCACCGCGGCGATGGAGAACGGATGTCGTGCCATGCTGACCCTGGTGCTGGGCGGCGGGTTCTGGATCCTTACCGGATGGCCGCATGGCAGTATGATGCTGGCGGGGCTGGCGGCCAGCTGCGCGCTGTTGGCGACGGCCCCCAATCCCGCGGCCGGCGCGGTCGAGTTCATCAAGGGCACCGTCGTGGCCGTGCCGGTGGCATTTCTTTGCGCGTTCATCGTGCTGCCCTGCATCGATGGGCTGCCGCTGCTGCTGGTGGTATTGGCCCTGTTCTGGCTGCCGGGCATCTACGCGACGACGATTCCCCGCCACGGGTTGGCCGGCGTGGCCTATCTGGTCGGATTCAATACGCTGGCGGCCGCGGCCAATCCTATGCGCTATGACCTTGCGTTGTTTCTAAACGGGTCGGTGGCGTGGATACTGGCAACGTTTTTCACGCTGCTGAGCTTTCGCCTGCTGCTGCCGCGCAATCTTGCCCGTGACCATGACCGGCTGCGCCGCCGTATCCGCGACGACGCGCTGGCCGTACTGCGCGGCACGCGGGCGGATCGCCGCAATTGGCAATGGTATCAGCAGCACCGCATGGCGCAGCTCGGCACCGTATTCAAAACCCAGCCCGCCGCGCTGGATCACGCCATCGGCGACGCGCTGGCCAGCCTGCATCTGGGCCGCGAGCTGCTGCGCTTGCGCGCATGGCTGCGGCTTGCGCCGACCCTGTCCCCATTGCGCCCGCCGGTCGCGGTCGCGCTGCAGCGGATGGCCCGCCGCGCTGATACTCCGGTCCTGGCCGCCCGGCATGCGCGCCGCGCCGCGCGGACCCTGATGTGGATGGGGGCCGGCGAACCGACCTTGACGGCGGACCGGCAGCGCCTGGCCGCGGCGTTTACCGATGTGGCGGCGCTGCTCGAGGGCCATGCCGCCTATTTCGCTACACTGCCGCGGAGCCGTGCCCATGTTCAGTGAAGTCGCCATCGCCGGCATCTACCTGCCGCCATTTTTCATCTACGCCTGCATCGCGGTGCCGCTGTTCCTGGGCCTGCGCTCCCTGCTGGCACGCTGCGGCCTGCTGCGCCGGGTCTGGCATCCGGCGCTGTTTGAGTTCGCTATTTCCCTTTGTCTGGTTTCCATACTGATTCTTTATGTCTAACACTATGTCTACTGCCGCATTACTCGTAAAACCCGCCGCGAAAGCGGCCCTGACGCTGGCGGCGATCGTCGCGGCGGTGTTGCTGGTCGCCGCGCTTTGGCGCGCCTACGTGCTCGCACCCTGGACCCGCGACGGTCGCGTGAGCGCACAGGTGGTACGTATCGCCCCCGAAGTGTCCGGCACTGTCGCCGCCGTCGCCGTCGCCGATGACCAGTATGTGAAACGCGGCGACGTGCTGTATCGCATCGACCCCGAGCGTTTCCGGCTCGCCGTCGCGCAGGCCGAGGCGCAGCTGGCGGCGGCGACCGCAACGTCGCGCCAGAAGGCCCAGGATGCCAAACGGCGTCAGGGCATGGACGATCTGGTGCCCGGCGAGGACATCCAGCGGGCAAACCAGGCCGTTGCCATCGCCCAGGCGGAACAGCGCCACGCGCAGGTGGCCTTGGACGTGGCGCGATTAGACCTTGAGCGCGCAGCCCTGTACGCCCCGGTCGATGGCTACGTGACGCACCTGCGGCTGCGCCGGGGCGATTATGCCGTGGCCGGACAGCCGAACATCGCGTTGCTGGATGCGCACAGCTTCTGGATCACCGGCTATTTCGAGGAAACCAAGCTTTACGGCATCCATCCCGGCGCGCCGGCGCAGGTCCGGCTGATGGGATACGACGACCTGATCCAGGCGCATGTGTCCAGCATCGGACGCGGCATCACCGATACTAACGAGAAGGCCGACACCCAGGGTTTGCCAAGCGTCGAACCGAGTTTCAGCTGGGTTCGCCTGGCCCAGCGTATCCCGGTACGCGTCGAGATTGACCACGTGCCGCCGGGTATCGTCCTGGTAGCCGGCATGACCTGCAGTATTGACGTCGGCCAGCCGGGACACGCCCCGATTCACCAAGGGCGTTTGACGACCCTGTTGCATCGCTGGATGTAAGGAATGATTATGCGCACAGACATGCATCCCCGCGGATTCACCTTTCCGGTTCCCGTATGGGTACTGCTCCTGGCCACCGGCCTGTCGGGCTGCGCCACCGTCGGCCCCGACTATCATCCGCCGCGGATCGCGGTGCCGACACACTGGAGCGAGGCGCCGGGCGCCGTCGCAGCCGCCGACCAGGCGCGTTTGCAGACCTGGTGGCGCACATTTAACGATCCCATGCTCGATCGGCTGGTGGACAGGACGCTGGCCAACAACCAGGATCTGGGTATTGCCCAGGCACGATTGCAGCAAGCGCGCGCCGAGCGTATATCGCTCGCCGCCGGCCTGGGGCCAACCGTGTCGGCCGGCGGCTCTGGCGAAGCCTTGCGCTCCAGCAAGAGGCTGGACGATGGGACGCTGGGCGGCCAATCCCGGACCTGGCGCGCCGGCTTCGATGCCAGTTGGGAACTGGACCTGTTCGGCGGCACCCGTCGCGCGGTGGAGTCCGCCGATGCGAACATCGATGCATTAGCCCATGACCAACACGCGTTGCAGGTGAGTTTACTCTCGGAGCTGGCGGCCGACTATGCCGGGCTGCGCAGCGCGCAGGCGCGCCTGGTCATCGCCCACGACAACATCCGCACCCTGCATGAGGGCGAGCACCTGGCCGAGCGGGCAATGCGGCAGGGCCTGGGAACCGCCACGGACGTTATGCAGGCACGCGCCGAGCGCGAGTCCGCCGAGGCGCAACCGCCTCTGCTGGAGGCAGACATCGCCCGCCTGAGCCATGCCATCGGCGTACTGGCCGGAGGCTTCCCCGGCGAATGGCGGGCCACGCTGGCCAAGCCTGCGCCCAGCCTGCCCATGGTACCGGCTTTGCCGCTGGCGTTACCCTCAGACGTTATCCGCCGGCGCCCCGACCTGCTGGCGGATGAACGCCGCCTGGCCGCTGCCACGGCGCAGATTGGCGTCGCCGAAGCAGCGCGTTTCCCGCATTTCAGCATTCCTTTGAGCATCGGTACCTCCGCCAGCCTGTTGCACGACCTGTTTTCCGGCGCCAGCCTGGCGTGGTCGGCCGGGGAGCAGGCAAGCCAGACGCTCTATGACGGTGGCCGCGCGCGGGCCGGCGTCACGGCGGCACAGGCCGGAATGCAGGCGGCGGGGCTGGCCTATGAGCGCGATGTGCGCCTTGCCCTGCGTGATGTGGAAGATGCCCTGACCGGGTTAAATAGCGAACGACTGCGCCAGGCGTCGCTGGCCGCGGCGGTTGGCGACAGCCAACGGGCGCTGGAGGGGGCGACCCGGCTTTATCGCCAAGGCTTGAGTGGCTATCTGCCGGTGCTTACCGCCCAGCGCGCGGCCAATCAAGCCCGCGACGCCCTGGCATTGAGCCAGGGGGACGAAGTGCGCAGCGCTATCGCGCTTTACAAGGCCCTGGGCGCAGGGTGGCAGCGTCAAGCCATGGCCCTGGACAGCCCCGGCGCCGGCCAGCCCAACGCCGCTGCCGATGAATGAATGCACGGCTTTCAGGGTGTGACGCCAACCCGATAAGAAGACGACCGGGCGAGCCAGCAGAACGGCCCTGACCTTATTCCAGACAAGAAACGGCACGCCCCTGTTAATACCCGGTATGAAATCGCGTTAATCGCCATGACTCATTCATCGCCCACGCGGGAACAAGGGAAATTACCGATGACTTATGATGACATTATTTCAGATTTACTTAACTGGCTAGAGTCCCATATCGATCAGCAGTTATCCCTTGATGCCATTGCGGCGAAAGCAGGCTATTCTAAATGGCACCTGCAACGCATATTCCTGAAAATAACCGGCAGTAAGCTGGGTACCTATGTACGGGAGCGAAGGTTATCCAAAGCCGCATTGGCACTCTACCACAGCAGCCGATCCATTTTAGATATCGCGCTGGAATATGGCTTTGATTCGCAACAAAGCTTCAGCCGCGCATTTAAAAAACAATTTTTTATTACGCCCGATCAGTACCGCAAGATGGCGGATTGGGATACTGTCGGCCTCAGACCCCCGATACAGTTACACCCTTTTCATGTACCGCAACCAGCGTTAGTTATGCTGCCCCGCTTGGCATTAGTCCGTCTGCCCGCCAGCGTGTATCGCCCAGTAGATAATGATGGTTATCAGGGCAATACCTTAGCAAGCGATCTGCGAGGATGCGCACGGGACATCAATGCGGATGGAACGTCGATGCTGTATGGATTACATCATCTTTATCTGGCAAGAAAGCATAAACAACAAACTTACTATAGCATTGCCGCCGGTCAAATTGACGAAACAGAACGTCAGGGAATATTTATAGAAACGGGAATCTATGCGCGTTTTACCTATAATGGCCCATCGGATATGTTACCTTCATTTATTATGAAGATTTATGAAAACCACTTACCCGCGCTGGGATTCATCCGCCGGCAAGGTTACGATATAACACGTTTCCATGCCCTCGAAAGGACCGTTGCCGCCGCTTCGTTACTGCAATGTGATTATTTTATTCCCTGGAAGGAAAAATGATACCCTTGGGGATATGCAATACTGTTGATGCCATTGAGGTTATCTGGCGTGAAGCGGGTCCGTTCGCGGGCCTTCTATACCGCCCCGCGTGCACGCGGATTCCCGGCGACCGCAGCGATGTCATGCTCTCGAAAGCGTCAGCGTGCTGCTTTGGCGGTCTGCAGATCGGACTGGCCATGCTCTTGACGGACGGTCAGGGCCGGAGCTCAGCCTTACAGATGTTAAAAGCCCCAACTCGGAGAGTCGGGGCTTTTAAGGTACAACGCACTTAAGATTTAACATTCATCAACTTTATAACGACTTACTGCTATGGGTACTGCGTTTATAGATGTACATGTGTATCACAGAATATATGAGCCACCTATATTGTACGATGTCCTCCCATCTGTTGCCTGAAAGGTAATTGTTCACTTAGCCCTATGCGTATCACTTTAGCTAAGCCTGTACAGTACATCCCCCTCGCGATATAGACTTTGTGTTACGTGGCTTTACTTCTGTCGCGATATACCTACTTTGATACCGTTTTACACCCATCGCGAACAATATAATAACTATAAAGCCTTAACTCATCGCGTTTTCATGACGATATTAACATGCGATGGCAGAGATTGACTACCTGGCCTTAAAGCATCGCCGTTCGAGTTTATTGAAGCCACTCTCACCGGCATAATGTTACTCTGTACTTCGTGGCCTTTATCGCATTATTTACTTACTCTTTACTTACTTTACTACTTAACTCTTACAACTGATACTGCTTAATTTAATCCACTACATACTACGCCGGCTCGATATAATCTTTACTGCTCAATGCACCGGCGTTGGATATAAATCTAATACATCTCACGGTAATGTCAATACTGTTTTTACAACCATGATTTTATTATCTGCAAATCAAACAAACCCGCGTCGGCTCCGCTTATCCAGCTCCTTTTTCTGCTACTGTGCGGCAGGGATTGAGCGTTAGCCTATTGTGTTCAGCACCAAGTAGGGATCGGCCGCGCCCTGATTTAGCCCTGGCGGCCGCGATAAAACCGTGCTGCCGGCGTTTATTGAAATTTACCGCCAGGGTGGTAACCTTTTGCCTGGGAGCTCATGCCGGCGAGAGTGAATGATGAATATCGATAATGCTAACGATTATGCTCGTTTATCCCGCGATGAACGAACGGACGCCCGCGAGGATCAAAGCAGCGTATCCGCTGGCCCGGACGATGCCTTTGCCACCATGGCGACGGATGCCGTTACCTCGGAAAAAATCAACCGGCTTATCGATCGCATCGCGCTGCCCTGTCGCGATCTTAGCCTTGGCCAGCGGCTGGAAAGGCTATCCGAACAGTTTTTAGCCACGCCCTATCAAGCCAATACCCTGGTGGGCTCATTAACCGAAAAAGAGCGGCTGGTGGCCGACTTTCGCGGCGTAGACTGCTTTACCCTGCTGGACTATGTCTGCGCGTTGGCCACATCCCGCAGTGAGCATGACTTTTTCCAGCGCCTGGCGGCAATACGCTATCAGGCGGGCAACATTGATTTTCTGGCCAGAAACCATTTTTTCAGCGACTGGTGCGCCAGGGAACCGGCCAATGCCGTGGATATTACCGCGACACTTAGCCCGCAGGCGATCGGCGTCACCAAATACCTCAACCGCAAGGGCGTTGATGAGGTGTATATTCCGGGGTTGGCTATCGTGGAGCGCAGGATCAGCTATATTCCCACGGAAAAAATCGACGCTGCCGTGCTGGCTGGGCTTTATTCCGGCGATCTGATCGGCATCTATGCACCCTCGCCGGGGCTGGACGTCTCGCACGTGGGCTTTTTGATCAAAAACGCCGACGGGGTTTATTTGCGTAACGCGTCATCGCTTAGCCACAATATGAAGGTGGTGGATTCCCCGTTGGCGGCCTATTTGCAAAACAAGCCGGGCATCGTCGTACTGCGCCTTTGCTGATATCCGACGAGGCCACTGCCGTCTTTATTTGCCTGGCGGGTTTAAGCCCGTTATGGTGCTAATCTGATAAAATCCACTCTCTGTATGCGGTATGTTGCCTAAGCAAGACATTGCCCATCGATTGAGTCGGAAACGACGCCCTGGCCGGAGAGGCTATGGCCAGTCATGGTTTATACCGCCGGGATATTCTGTATTCAGACGGCGTTGCGCGCAGAAAATTGCGGACCATCAATGACAGAATCCCGCAGAATAAGATCTGAGGTAAATTGGTTTTGCTCGGACAAATATCCGCCATCAAGCATCGAAATAATCTGATTAATCACTTCGTTGACCATATCGCTGACGGGATCTTTCACGCTGGACAGCGCCGGAATCAGAAACGGCGCGATCGGGATATTATCAAAACCGATCACCGAGACATCGGCAGGCACAGCTATACCGGCGTCGTTGAGTTTTTTCATGGCACCAATCGCCATTTCGTCGTTACTGGCAAGAATGGCGCTGAACGGCTGATTCCCGGCGAGAAGAGTATCAACCGCGGCCGCGCCGCTGGCCGATGACCATTTACCCTTTACGATCAGCGCTTCCTGCACCGGTAAAGCACAGGCGGTCAATGCCTCTTTATAACCGGAAAAGCGTTCAATGGCCGTGGGGGAATCCATAGAACCGGTAATAAATGCAATGTCATGGTGACCACGTTCAATGAGCGCTTTGGTGGCGTTAAAACTCGATCCTTTATGATCACAATAAATACAGTGGCTCAGATGCTTCCTCAATTTTCGATTCACCACCATTACCGGTATTTTATATTTATCGATGATAGCGTCCATTTTGTCGATGGATAAAAAACGCGGATAAATAATGATGCCATCGCAACCTAAATCATGTAGAAATTCAATGGCCTCCAGCTCCTCGGCGACGCTGTTTTTCCCATCCACCAGAATCAGCTTGCGTCCATTCGCATCCAGTTTTTTGGCCGCCTGAGAAATGAGCTCACTAAAGTAATTACCGTTATACAACGTATTGGTGACCACCAGCCCGATACACTTGGATGTGCTGGTCGCCAGATTACGCGCCAGTAAGTTCGGACGATATCCCGTGTCTTCGATGGCCTTGAACACCTGATCCTTCGTTTCCTGGCTGACATAGCCTTTCCCCGAAAGAACGCGTGAAACCGTGGCTTTTGAGACGCCGGCTCTGGACGCCACTTCCTGCATTGTCGACATCAGGCATACCTAAACGGAAAATGATACGCCATTCTACACATTTTGTGAGTTTTCCGGAGATTTCGACCGGCAATGTCTCCCCATAGGGATCGGCATCACAAAATTGAAGCAGAGTTAAAATTAACTATTGAATTCTAAAATAGATAAACTCACTATTGTGTGAAACCGGTTACTTATCGTTTCAGCAAGAAAGTAAAAAGATGACGATAACGCAGGCTCATAGGCAACAAAAAACTTATAATTACATGAAAAATAGAGACTTATTGTTGATGCCTGCCTATTTTACAGCACTATCGCCGTCCATTGCCGACGCCATGGACATACCCATCGCCCGCGCCGTTTTGCAACGTGCTGTAAATATTGATTAAAGAAATTGAAAAAAGAGGATTGTTAGATGAGTGCATCATTATTTCCCGACGGTTTCTTATGGGGCGGCGCGATTGCCGCCAACCAGGCCGAAGGCGGGTGTTTTGAAGGTGGAAAGGGTCTGGCGACAATCGATATGATCCCGCACGGCGAACATCGTTTGGCGGTTAAACTCGGTCAGGAAAAGCGTTTCACGCTGCAAGACGATGAGTTCTACCCGAACCATCAGGCAATTGATTTTTATCATCGTTATAAAGAAGACATCGCGCTGATGGCGGAAATGGGTTTCACCGTGTTCAGAACCTCCATCGCCTGGAGCCGTCTTTATCCGAACGGTGACGAACTGACGCCGAATGCCGAAGGTATCGCGTTCTATCGCGACGTATTTGCCGAATGTAAAAAAAACGGCATCGAACCTTTGGTGACGCTGAGCCACTTCGACGTGCCGATGAATCTGGTGATTGAATACGGTTCTTGGCGCAACCGCAAAATGGTCGATTTTTTCACCCGCTATGCACGAACCTGTTTTGAAGCCTTTGACGGTCTGGTGAAATACTGGCTGACTTTCAACGAGATCAATATCCTGCTGCACAGCCCATTCTCCGGTGCCGGTTTGGTATTCGAAGCGGGTGAAAATCAGGAGCAGGTAAAATATCAGGCGGTACATCACGAACTGATCGCCAGCGCGCTGGCGACAAAAATTGCCCACGAAGTCAACCCGGAGAATCAGGTCGGCTGCATGCTGGCGGGCGGTAATTTCTACCCGAGAACCTGCAAACCGGCAGATGTCTGGGCGGCGCTGCAAAAAGACCGCGAAAATCTGTTCTTTATCGACGTGCAAGCGCGCGGTGCTTATCCGTCCTACACCAAACGCATTTTTGCCGAGAAGGGCATTACCCTCGACAAAGCGCCGGGGGATGACGAGATCCTGAAAAATACCGTCGATTTCGTCTCCTTTAGTTATTACGCTTCACGCTGCGCCTCGGCGGACATGAGCGAGAATAACAGCAGTGCGGTCAATGTCGTCAACTCGCTGAGAAATCCGCATCTTGAAGTCAGCGAATGGGGCTGGGGCATCGACCCGTTGGGCCTGCGTATCACGATGAATATGATGTATGACCGCTACCAGAAACCGTTATTCCTGGTGGAAAACGGCCTCGGCGCAAAAGACGAAATTAACGCACAGGGTGAAATCGTTGACGATTACCGCATCAACTACCTGCGTGAGCACATCAAAGCGATGGGCGAAGCCATCGCCGACGGAATCCCGGTGATCGGCTACACCTCGTGGGGCTGCATCGATCTGGTTTCCGCCTCCACCGGTGAAATGAGCAAACGCTACGGTTTCGTCTATGTCGATCGCGACGACCATGGCAACGGTACCCTGGCAAGAAAGAGAAAAAAATCATTTTACTGGTATAAAAAGGTTATTGCGAGCAAGGGGGCAGATTTGGATTGACCGCCAATATAAACCTTAAACCCACATCAGGTCTGGGTAAGTAACATTATATTCATTCGAAGCGGTGAATGTTGACTTTAGCCCGCCCTCATGAATAGCAAAATAATAGGTTGCACAACTATCATAGCGACCAAGAAATACGTGGGCGGCTGCCTGATGGGTTATTACAGCCCCATGAAGCCACACCGCGATATCATGGGTATGCACCGGTATCAGCTGTAAATATGGCTGATTTACTGTCCGGATATTGTGGCCCACAAGCCGACCAGGTTCAGTAATCTGTATAGAACCGGGTACCTACTTAAGAGGACTTTATTTATGTCTAAAAATTATGCGGCATCAGCACAATCGATAGTCGATGCCCTCGGCGGGGCAAATAACATTACCGCCGTCACCCACTGTATGACGCGCTTACGTTTTGTTATTAATGATGATTCAGCGCTGGATACAGAAAAGCTGAAATCCATCAGCGGCGTGCTGGGGGTAGTAAGAAACAACAACCAGTGCCAGGTGATCATCGGCAATACGGTTTCGCAGGCTTATGCCGAAGTCATTAAGCTGCTGCCAGAAAATGCCGGGGCGCAACGCCCCCTGCCGGGGAAAAATAAAATTACCCTAAGACGCATCGGTGCGGGCATTCTGGATGCATTGATCGGCACCATGTCACCGCTGATTCCGGCCATTATCGGCGGTTCTATGGTGAAATTACTCGCTATGGTTTTCACTATGACCGGGGCACTTTCCAGCACCTCGGCGACACTCATTATTCTTAATGCGATTGGCGACGGCGCCTTCTTTTTCCTGCCGGTGATGGTTGCGGCATCCGCAGCGGTAAAATTTAAAACGAATATGTCGCTGGCGATTGCGATTGCCGGTGTATTGGTCCATCCCGGCTTTATTGATCTCATGGCAAAAGCCGCACAAGGCCAGCACGTCGAATTTATGGGAATTTCCGTCACGGCGGTAAAATATTCCTACACGGTGGTCCCGGCGCTGGTGATGACCTGGCTGCTTTCCTATATTGAACGCTGGGTTGATAAAATCACCCCGGCGGTGACCAAAAACTTCCTCAAACCGATGTTGATCGTATTGATCGCAGCCCCGATCGCCATCGTATTGATTGGCCCGTTAGGGATCTGGATCGGTACCGCCATTTCCGCCTTGGTCTACACCATTCATAGCTATCTTGGCTGGTTGTCCGTGGCGATTATGGGCGGGATTTGGCCACTGCTGGTCATGACCGGTATGCATCGGGTGTTCACGCCGACCATTATCCAGACTATTGCTACAACCGGGACCGAAGGCATGGTTATGCCGTCGGAAATCGGCGCAAACCTGTCGCTCGGCGGCTCATCTTTGGCGGTGGCATGGCGAACTAAAAACTCCGAGCTACGTCAGACAGCCCTTGCCGCAGCGGCTTCCGCGATTGTGGCCGGAATTTCGGAACCGGCACTGTATGGCGTGGCAATACGTCTGAAACGCCCGCTTATCGCGTCGATAATCAGTGGTTTTGTGTGCGGCGGCGTGGCGGGCGCGGCAGGATTGGCGAGCCATTCCATGGCGGCGCCGGGGCTTTTCACCAGCGTTCAGTTCTTTGATCCCGCCCATCCGATGTCTATCGTCTGGGTTTTCGGGGTGATGGCGCTCGCCGTGGTGCTCTCTTTTATATTGACGCTGTTGCTGGGCTTTGAGGATGTACCGGTTTCCGGCAACGAAAGCCAAAAAATTCAGCCTGCACCCGCTGTATTGGCGCATGAGATGAAAACAGAATGATGTACTGAAACGCTGTACCATCACGGCCATACTATAGCAATTATAAGATAACGATCTTTACAGGAATATATCCTGGCCGTCGACACGTTCATTGCCATGCCATTTTTATATTAATGACATTATTACGCTGTTATTAAAAAGTAACGTTACCCTTACTATATTACACACACTTAACTTTGATAAAGGTCGTTTATAATGAAACCTTACCTACTGACACTTTTGATTCCTGCATTATTAGTTTCAACCACCTCCGGGGCGGCGGAAATTTATAATAAAGAAGGCAATAAATTAGATTTATATGGTTTTTTTAATGGCATGCATTATTTATCAGATGATAAAAGTGCTGACGGCGATAAAACGTATATGCGTTTTGGCTTTAAAGGTTTGACTCAAATCTCTGATCAGCTGGCTGGATTCGGCCGCTGGGAATATCAAATTCAGGGTAACCAAACCGAGAGCCAAAACACCGCATTTACGCGTTATGCCTATGCCGGTTTAAAATTTGCCGGGTCTAACTCTTTCGATTATGGCCGTAACACCGGTGTTTTATATGATGCCGCATCCTATACCGATATGCAGCCGGAATTCGATGCTTCCACCTATGGCTCTGACCAGTTTTTGTTCAAACGTGGCAACGGTATCGCCACTTACCGCAACACCGATTTCTTCGGTTTGGTTGAAGGCCTGAAAGTGGCGTTGCAGTATCAAGGTAAAAACGATAGTGGGGCCAGCGAGCCGGGTACCCGTAACGTATTGTCGCAAAATGGCGATGGTTACGGCTCCTCTTTGAGTTACGATTTTAAGTCCGGTATCAGCGTCGCCGGTGCCTTTTTTAGCTCGAATCTTACCGATGAGCAAAATTCCGCGCCAGGCATCATGGGCGGGGGCGGAAAAGCTGAGGGCTATACCGGGGCGATTAAATATAATGCCGACAGCCTTTATCTGGCGGCCATGTATACGCAAGCCTACAATGCGGCGAAATTCGGATCGCCGAGTGGTACCGCCTACGGTTTAGCCAATAAATCACAGGCCGTGGAACTCTATGCGGGCTACACCCTGCTTTCAGGTCTGATTCCCTTCGTCGCTTATAACCAAACACGCGGCAGCAATTTAGGCACTGACCGTAAGGGCAACAACTACGATGCCCAGGACCTGGTCAAATTTGTTGATTTTGGTTTCACCTACAACTTCAACAAAAATATGGTGACCTATGTTGACTATAAGGTTAACTTGCTGGATGACAACACCTTCACCGAAAATGCCGGTATCGTCACGGATAATGTATTAGCCGTAAGCATGAAGTACCAGTTCTGAGGGTATAGATAATCAGTCGATTTTCCGTTTCGTTAAACCGACACGCCTATGCCTCATTTTGTGTTATTGCCTGTTTTTGATGTCCTAATCCGCATAGCAAAAACAGGCATCCCTAACCGTAACGGTTACTCCCCCCAACCTGATTTACCGATGATAAAATCGCATCAGAGACATCGCTTACTCTTGACGGCGCCTGCGCGCCCAGGATTCCCGCGACGGGATTCCGACCGCGCCGGATCCAGGTTATAATAGTGACCACCAAGCTGGATGCCGCTGCCCACGGTATTCCCGAACCCCATGGGCATCCCCCGACAGGGAGTAAGATGCTACTACATTCGGTTTATGATGCGTTTCGCTGTATGAACCTGCTGGCCACCCTGAGCGAGCCCACGGGTATTCGTGAGATTGGCCGCCAGTTATCGCTGGATTCGGCAAAAGTGACCCGCATTATGCAAACGCTCCTGGCACTGGAGATGGTGCATCGCAATGAAAAGCGCAAGTACTCGCTCGGCCTTGGCGTACACCGTTTTTCCGCCCATGCCATTCATAATTCCGCCTTTTACAAAGCCGTGCTTGAGATACTCGAGGAAGTGGGCAATAAGCCGGTTTCCATTGTCATCGGCGTGCTAAGCGGCAGGGATGTCGTCTATTTGATTCATACCCGGCAGGGGAAAAGCGTGGCCCGGGCGATAGGGAATTATGATTCGGTCCCGGTGACCGAGTCGATTATCGGCATTAAACTGCTGGCCGCGCGCAGCGATGAGGAAATCGTCAGCCTGATTGGCATCCATGACTTTCATTTGATAAAAGAAGATATCGACGGCGCCCGGCGCCATCAGGTACTGGTGAAGCGCTATCCGCCGCAGGAGTACCGTATGGCCTGCACCATTCCGGGCATGCAGGCGGCGATAGCGCTGTCAAACCTGAGCGGCGAACGGCTGGAACTGGAAACCCTGAAAAAGTTTCTGGTGTCGGCGGCGCAGAAAATCAGCGGCGGATAAGCGCCGCCGGGCCGGCATTACAGGGCGGGGCCGGCCGGACTTCGCCCCATCAGCGCCACGGCGCGCCGGCGGGTAAGGGACGGCGGTTGTCCAGGCCGGTACAGCGCCGAACCGATGCCCACGCTATCGTAATACCGCAGATAGTCCGCCATATTGTCCGCATCAATGCCGCCCACCGCGCAAAAGGGAGTGGCATGGCAAAACGGCCCCTTGATAAGCTGGGGCCAATTTGCCGGCAGCGCCGCCGCCGGAAAGATTTTCAGCGCGCTGGCGCCAAGCGCGCTGGCGGCGAAAATCTCGGTACTGGTGTACACGCCGATACAGGTTTCCAGCCCCTGGGCCTGACAGGCACGGACGACGTTTTCGTCAAGGTTGGGCGTGAGGACATAATCAGCGCCGGCCTGCGCGCAGGTCGCCACCTGCGCGGTGGTGATGATGGTGCCCGCGCCGAGATTCACCTGTCGCCCGAAGTGGCGTTTGATAGCCTGGATACTTTGCGCCCAGTCCGGCGAATTGGCGGGAATTTCCACATCGCTGATACCGCTGTCCACCAGGCCGGTGACCTGCGCAATAACGTCGGCCGGGGTTATGCCCCGCAGGATGGCGATGACATTGCCATTAAACAGCATCGTCGAATACCTCATTCAATCCGGTGATAATCGCCTCTTCCGCCGCGAGAGTGGTACAGGGAAGATGAAGTAAATGACATGCCCGCTGATAGCGTTCAAGCAGGATGGCGGAGCCGATGAAGCACACGCTTTCGTGCCGCGCATGGCCGGTCAAGACTTCATGGCCCACCAGCAGGCCGGATAGCCAGGCCGCGGCAAAGGCGGCCTCGAATTCGCCAAGGATATAACGCCCCCGGCAGCGGAACAGTTCGCTGAGCAGGGTGCTGTCGCCCCGGTCAATGGCCTCGGCGGTTTCCACCCCCTGCCGGAAAATGTCCTCGGAAAAATCCTGCTCGCCAAGCCCCTTGCCGACCACCGAATGATTCAGCACCAGGTGGTACAGTTCGCCGGTCATCAGCGTGCGCAGGCCGACGATTTTTTGCTGCCGGCGATCAACGGTTATCCATTTGCTGTGGGTGCCCACGGCGGCGAATATCCGCGCGTCGCTGATGCTTAAGGCTCCTGCCAGCTGTATCTCCTCGCCGCGGCAGATTTCGTGCTCCTCGCGGCTGCAGATGCCCGGGCGCACGGTGACGGGATTGGGCAATACGTTTTCCAGCGGCAATCCGCGGGCGGTCAAATCATGAAAGCTGACCGGAAGCGCCAGGTAACCGGCATCCACTATGCCGATATTGCTGCCGATCATGCCGCACAGGATAACCGGCACGTGTTCGTCGTACTCATCGCCCAGCCGCAATAGCTCCTCGCGCAACACTGCGCCCAGCTGCTCGCGCCGGCAGCGGGCGACGCCTTTTTCAGACTGCACGGCGCGCACCACCCTGCCCTGTTTGACGCGCATGGCGCGAAAATTACTGGTCCCCCAGTCGACGGCAATGTAGTTCATTGCGCCCGTGCCAAAATCGCCAGCGGCAGATGGTCGGTTATCTCCTGCAGCTCCAGACGCGTCGTCTCGTCGAGCCCCTTTGCCGGATCGCGCACCGCGGCGGTGGCGAACAGTCCTGAGCGGTGCAATATCTCTTTATGCACCGCCACACCCAATCCTGGCTGCACGCCATAGCGCAGGAAGGGCAAATAACGGTAAAACAGCGCCCGCGCCGCCTCCTTGTCATGTTGTTCCCAGGCCTGCAAAATCGCATTTATCACCTCGGGAAATTCACAGGCGGGCATGGTGCCGACAATGCCCCGCGCGAGTTCCTCGTATAAGAAACCGGCGTTGAGCCCGCCGAAAAGCCCGACCCTGTCACCCAGCGCGGCCTTAAGCTGGCTGATTTTCAGCGTGGTGGGCGGCTGTTCTACCTTGATGTAGCGAATCTGCGGGAAATCCTCACACAGCCTTATCAGCGTGGGAACCGGAAAGCTGACGCCGGTCATTTGCGGCGCGTCCTGAATCATGATCTCGATATCGCTCTGTCGGCAGATGTCGCGGTAGAACCGGTAGATCTCGTCCGGGCCGGGTTTTACCACCGACGGCGGATTGATCATCGCCACCTCCGCGCCCCAGCGCTCAACGCGTTTAATCTCCTCTATCGCCACCGGCGCCGCCGCGCCGCCGGTGGCAACCACCAACGGCAGGTCTCCGGTCAGGGCCTTTACGCTCTTAAAAATCGCGTCTTTTTCCTGCCCCGTCAGCGCATAGCCTTCCGAGGCATTGCCAAACAGCGCCAAACCGTCGATACCCTGCTCAAGCAAAAAGCGCACAAGTTTAACAATGGCGGGGAGATCGACCTCCCCCTGGTTATCAAAAGCGGTTGCCAGTATCGGAACATTACCTTTTAACATGCGTCACTCCAGTGATTTTCACGTACTTTGTCTTCATTGATGTCAATACCCAGGCCAGGCCCCGCGGGCAGCGCATAGTGGCCGTCCCGGCAAACCAGGGGCTGGCGCAGCAGGCTGTTGGCCAGGTCAAACACCGGCGGCTGGAACTCAAGCATAAAAAAGTTGGGCAGCGCGGCGGCCACGTGGATGGAGGCGGCGATACAAGGACCCAGGCCGACGCTCAGATGCGGCGCCACCAGCAGGTTCCAGGTTTCGGCAAGGGCGGCGATATGCATCAGCTCGGTAATGCCGGTACGCCCCACATCCGGTTGCAGAATGTCGACGGCGCGCTGCTCGATATAAGGACGGAACTGATAGCGGGTACGCTCTGTTTCGCCAAGGGCCACCGGCACCGCGCTTTTCCGGCGTAATTCCCGATGACCCGCGACATCCTCGGGCAGCAGCGGCGCTTCAAGAAAACCGACGTCACAGGCTTTAAGGCCTTCCGCCAGCCTTACCGCCTCGTGAACGCTGTAGTTCCAGTGCGCGTCGATAAAGAGGGTTGCCTGCGGCCCGAGCGCTTGCCGGATGGCGCGGACATTTTCCAGGTCCTCGTCGACGCCATAGCCCAGCGCCAGCTTGACGGCATTGAAATTTTTCTCCTGCCATTGCCGGGCCAGCTCGCAGCGGGCTTCGACGGTCGGGCGCGGCAGACCGGAAACATAGCAGGGAACCTGCGCGCGAAAGCTCCCCCCAAGCAGCTGGTGGAGCGGCAGCCCCAGAATATGCCCTTTGAGATCCCACAGCGCGATATCCACCGCCGCCAGCGCATCAATATGGTAGCCGGCGGTATGGCCGCGATCGCGCATTGAGTTGTACATCTGCGCGTTGAGGACATTGCTGCTAAACGGACTGGCTCCCAGCAGCAGCGGTTTAAACAGGTGCGTAATCAACTGCGCGACCACCTGCGGCACCACCGGGGCCAGCGCTTCGCCCCACCCCACATGGCCATCATCACAGGTTATTTTCACCAGGCAGGTTTCCATTTTGCGTGAATAGACGCAGCGGTATTCAGGGCGATAGTAGTAATCCCCGCCGCCATCCGGATCTCCGCCAAGATAAATCTGCTGCGGTTTGATTTTTAACGGGAAACACTGTACGTCGACGATCTTCATATCCACTCCGGTTTTGCGGGTTAATCCAGTTTTTTGCCTGCGGTCTCTTTGGCGAGGCACACGGCGACAAAAGAGATAAGCGCGGTCAGCATGACGTAAAAAGCGGGCGACAACGGATTGCCGGTGGCGGAGATAAGCCCCGCCGAGACCAGCGGCGTTACGCCGCCAAAGACCGCCACCGTCATGTTGTAGGCGATGGCGATGCCGCCGTAACGCAGCGCGGTGGGGAAAAGCTCCGCCATTGCCGCGCCGCAGCCACCGTTAAATAAGGCGACCAGCATGCCGAGCAGGCTCATGGCGACGATGGAGACGGCCACCGAACCTTGCTCCATGACCATCATCGCCGGGTAGGTCAGCAGAATAAAACCGCCGCAGCCGATAAGCATCAGCGGCCGGCGTCCCCACCGATCGGAGAGATACCCCGCCAGCGGCATGACGATGGCGACGCTGAACAGACCGAGCATGGTGATCAGATAGGAATCGGTATGGGAATAATGCAAATAGGTGGAGAGATAGCTGGGCATAAAAGATTGCAATACCCAACTGCTCACCGCCTTCACCACGACAAAACCGACGCAAAACAGCAAGGCGCGGGTGGAGGTGGTAAGCGTGGTACGCAGCGGGGAGTGTTCCAGTTTTCCCGATTTTTGCAGCATATGGAATTCGGCGGAGTCTTCCATATTGCGGCGCATATAGAGACCGCCAAGCCCCAGCGGCGCGGCCAGGAGGAAAGGAATGCGCCAGCCCCAGTCGTTCATCGCCGGCTCCCCCAACTGGTGGGTCAGGAACAGCACCAGCCCGGAACCGCAGACAAACGCCATAAAACTGAAATTTTCACTCCAGCAGGTCAGGCTGGCCCGGCGATGAGGCTGCGCGCTTTCCGCCAGATAGGTGATAACGCCGGAACTCTCGCCGCCCGCGGCGAATCCCTGCACCAGGCGGGTCAAGACCAGCAGCACCGGCGCGAGTATGCCGACGTGCGCATAGGTGGGAAGAATGCCCATCACGAAGGTGGAACAGGACGTGATGACAATCACCGTCACCAAGACTTTCCGCCGCCCCAGCCGGTCGCCCATCGAGCCGAAGAAAAAGCCGCCCAGCGGACGCATTAAAAAACCGGAACCGAACACCGCGAAGGATTTCAGCAGCGCCACCGTCGGGTCATTGCTGGCAAAGAAGTTGCTGCCGATGATGGCCGCGAGCGTGCCGTAAAGGCCAAAGTCGAACCACTCGATAAAGTGGCCGACGCCCGCCGACATCATGATTTTAAACGTCCGTTGTCTTTTTGTTTTTGATGTCTCGGCCGGATAGTCCTCTGTCCGGTGAGTGATGGAATTGCTCATTTTATCTCCTGAACGAAACGTCATATGCCTGGCGGTACATCGGGACACCGGCAGGCCTGGGCAGCTGTTTTATCCGCATAACCCGCAGTGTAGGCGGCGGCGGGCGACAAGCCACTACGCGTGGGCGTTGCGTGAGAGCAGTCATAAAACCCATGCGGAAATTGCTTCATATGGTGAAGCATTTGCCAAAACAGCCCTGGATTGCGTTAGTACTCATCTCGATTGAATAAGGGGGGTGTTATCAGAACCGATACCAGAGGCGGACCCAGTTTTCATCCGGCTGGTTATCCGTGGTATTGCTGAAGGTGCGTTCATAATCAATTTGGAAGCCATGGGGCAGTTCCGCGGCAATCCCCAGGTAGGTGTGGTTCGTCTGGTAATGCTCCCAGCGCATCCCATCGCCGGCGATATAAGGCTTGACGGCGGTAATGGCCCGGGCGGCCACCGGCCACCGATACGACGCCATATATTCCCACCCCCGCGCCTGCCCTTCAAAATAGGCCGTCGGCACCCTGGCGGTACGCCGCGGAATAAAATCATGGTAATACCCGGCCGTTGCCGCCAAAGTCCAGTTATCCGGTTTCCATTGCGCCGCGATACCGGTTATCTGTTGATTATAACCCGCTGTATCCGCGCCATCCCCCCTCGGGGCGCGGCTGATGATATAAGCCCGGGTATAACTGTAGGCGGCGCTGAGCGTCAAATCCTTGGCGATATGGTAATCCATGCCGCCGGCGCCGCCGGTTTGGCGCTGGTAACGGACATTGTCGCTTCTGATATAATAATCATTCACCGGCGCGTCCCAACTGGCGCTCAGGGTTACCGGTCCCGCGTCCTGGACATATTTGAGCAAATATTTACCGCGGTAGGAACCATCATAATTGCCGTTGACGCCATTGTTCGACCCTTGACCGTGCATATCATTATCCCATACGTCGGTTTTGGCGCCGATAACACTGTATAAGACACTGTTCTGCTGTCCGAAGGTCAAGGTTCCATAGGTCTTGCTGGCGATACCAACATAATGTTTACGGGTGAAGGTGGTATCTTTATTATGATCAAAATGGCTGCCGGCCCCGAGCTCATTAAAGATATCGATACCGACTTCGTAATACCATAATAGATTAATATCATCATTGAGATAATAATTTAAAGAAGTATGAACAAAGCTGCCGCTGTCATATCCCCGCTGCATATAGGTGTGATCATCGGCCGAGCCCATTTTATTACGATATTGCGGCCGGATAAGGCCGCCGAATTGCCATTCCACCCCGTTAAGCATAGGCAGATTATTATTTCGGTTAAGCAGCATGATATCCGCCCTGGCCAAATCAGGCAGGGCAAGCAGACTCAACAATACTGCGCTGAAGAACACAGTCGGTTTTTGTAGGGCCATTATTTTATTATTCCTCTGGAAATTGCGGCATTATTCCCGGCAAAAGCTCGGGTATCCGGCAGTGTATGCCGGCGCGGACGGGAAGCTATCGCCCATGCGCGTTGCGTGAGAGGAGTCATAAATTCATTGGCGATATTGCTTCATATAGTGAAGCAATTAACAGGCGTAGAGGAGAAAGGGATGCGCGCCGAAGATTCCCGCCCTTAGAGTGCGGGCGGGAATGTGCGGCGGGGGACTAAAACGTTTCCCAGTTATTGTTGGCCTTGCCGGGCCTGGCCGCCGCTTGTGCTGGGGTAAGAGTGGCCCGGCTAGCAACCCGGTTGATCTTATCGCCGCCATTGCGCGCGTCCGCAGCCTGCGGCAGATGAAATACCGCGACCGTTTCCGTCAGCATCCGGGCCTGTTCTTCCAGCGAGGCCGCCGCCGCGGCCGATTCCTGGACCAGCGCCGCGTTTTGCTGAGTTACGCCGTCCATTTCCGCCACCGCATTGCCCACCTGGCTGATGCCGCGGCTTTGTTCTTCCGACGCCGAAGAAATTTCGCCCATCAAGTCGGTTACCCGGGTCACCGCCTGCACAATGTTATGCATGGTTTCACCCGCGCGGGACGCTTGCCTGGAGCCGGTATCCACCCGCTCAACCGACTCCGCGATCAACCCTTCTATTTCCTTGGCTGCCTGGGCGCTGCGCTGGGCCAGGCTGCGCACCTCCCCCGCCACCACGGCAAAACCACGGCCCTGCTCGCCGGCCCTGGCCGCTTCCACCGCCGCATTCAACGCCAGGATATTGGTTTGGAAAGCAATGCCGTTAATCACCCCGGTGATATCGGCGATCTTTTTCGAGCTGGTGGTGATGCTTATCATGGTTGACACCACGTCATCGACTATTGCGCCGCCCTGTCTGGCGGTATCCGCGGCATCTTGCACCATCTTATTGGCCTGCATGACATTTTCGGTATTTTGCTTCACCGTGGCGCTTAACTGCTCCATGCTGGCCGCCGTTTCTTCCAGCGCCGACGCCTGCTGTTCGGTGCGCGATGAGAGATCGGTGTTGCCCAGGCTGATTTCACCCGCGCCCTGGTAAATGGAGGCCGACCCATCGCGGATAGCGGTGACGGTACGAATCAGGTTGCGCTGCATTTCCTGTAGATCAGGAATCAGCGAGCCAACGTCGTTACGGCCAACATCGACGATGGCATCATCCAAGTGTCCTTCTGATAGCGTATGCAACTGCGCCTTAATACGGCCCAGGGGTTTAATCATATAATTGACGAGATAACGATCGGTGAGGAGCAGTATGACTACGCCGGCGATAATGGCCGCAATGAGTATGGTCTTACACCTGTCAACCATCACTACCATTTGCCGCGCGCTTTGGTCCGACATGGCCGCGGACTTGTATGTTTCCGCCGCCTGCCCAAAGGCGAGGCTGAGCGGGGGATACTGCATCCTGAAAACCTGACGAAATTGTTCAATATCCTTGTTCTGCACCGCGCGGTATAACGGCTCCAGTCCCTGGGAAACCATACGCGACCACGTCGCGATCATGTTTTCGGTCACCGCGGCGTCTATGGAGGGATGAGGGCGCAATTTGAATTCAGCCAGCGCATCCGCTGAGTTTTTCATCGCCACCGCGGCGGAGGCCAATACCTTATCGGCATCGGCCGTTTCTCCCGTCTGGCTATAATCCATAGTACGCGCCAACCGGGTAACGGTGCGGAAATATTGGTCGTTACCACGGGTAATGATATCAATATCTTTTTTCTGATCTTCACTGACAGTCAAAAGATGAGTGACCTGGCCCAATGACGATAGGGTAAATGCCGCAACACCGCCCCAGAGAAGCAAAAAAAATCCAAGCGTGATGATTAATATCACTCTGATACTGCTGTTTTTAAAAAAATTCATAAAACTGCTCCTATTCATCATTTCTATGCTGACATCCGGGCATAGACGTTATAAGCCAATCAGTTGTAAATAAAATATTACCCACGCCTTATCAATTGGCTGATCTGAGCTTTTATAGGTATCGGTTTATGTGGGCGAAACTTTATAGCAAGGGGGGGGAAATCAGCTCAAAAACAGAGAGTTAGAATGTGAATGATTCGTATGAATGCCTACGCCGGTCATTAAAAGCCAAGCCGCTTAAGCGTACATTTAGCCCGCCTATTCTCATGATATTAATAAATAACAGCTTTAAGCCACTCAAGGCATCATCATCGCCCATTCCCCCTCAGTATTATCTCATAGGGAAAATATATCGACCGGCGGCCGCCGCGGTATTTACGCCTGTGTTTAATTGCAAAATTCCCAACTATTCTGTTTCTGTTAATGACTTATGCCAGGATAAAGTCTTTTTTTCTGCTATGCCTAGATACTCGATAAGAGTAATCAGAAGCCGTTTACGCAGCGGTTTTGCATGTAAACCAGAGACCCAGGAGGATACAGTGGTCGATTCAAGCAAGAAAGTCGCGGTTGTGACCGGGGCCGGACAGGGTATTGGCAGAGCCATTGCGCTGCGCCTGGCGAAAGATGGCTTTGCTATCGGCAGTCTGGACTTTAACGCCGAGACGGCGAAACAGACGGTGGCATTGATCGAGGCCGCCGGCGGCAAAGCCCTGGCCGTGGCGGTGGACGTGGCGAAGCGCGAGGATGTCATATCCGCTGTCGACCAGGTGGTGGCGACGTTCGGCCGGCTTGATGTCATGATTAATAATGCAGGTTTAGGCCCGACAACGCCGCTTGAGGATATTACGCCGGAAATCTACCATAAGGTTTTTGACGTGAATGTGGGTGGCGTCTATTGGGGTATCCAAGCCGCCCTTAAACATTTCAAAACCAGGGCACCCGCCAATCCCGGCGACATCGTCGGCAAGATAATCAATGCCTCATCCCAGGCGGGACAGGTCGGCAACCCTGATCTGGCGGTCTATGGCGCCACCAAGTTCGCCGTGCGCGGCATTACTCAAACGGCGGCGCGCGACCTGGCTAAACTGGGCGTTACCGTCAATGCCTATTGCCCGGGTATTGTGCGTACGCCGATGATGGAAAACATCGCTAAAAAAGTCGCCGATGAAAATAAACAGTCCCTGGAGTGGGGTCTGCAACAGTGGGCGAAAACGGTTGCGCTGGGCCGGATATCCGAGCCGGAAGACGTGGCGGCCTGCGTATCCTATCTGGCGGGACCCGACTCAGACTATATGACTGGACAAGCGCTGATTATTGATGGCGGCATGGTCTTCAACTGATAGTCTATGGATAAAAAAACCGAGGCGCGCCCGCACGTTAACAGGCGGGCGCGCCGAAGCCGGCGGTGCGCGGAGCGTACCCATCCGGACACATTTTTCCCGACTGATGGCTCCTTAAGCCCGGTCACTTTTCCGTCCCGGCGAACAGGGGCGGGCCCCCGTGTAACGCTCGGGGGATAACGTCTTCAGAATGTTTCCCAGCCGGCATTATCCTTGGGGTTATCAAGGGGCTTAGCGGCACGACGCGGCGATGCTTTGGCGCCGTTTTGCCGGTTCTCTTCCTGCCGCCCTTGCGGTTCATGCAATTTGAACACCTGAATAGTATCAAGAAGCAGGCGTACCTGCCCCATCAGCGAGGCGCTGGCCGCTGAGGACTCTTCCACCAGCGCGGCATTCTGCTGCGTGACGCCGTCCATCTGCGAAACCGCCAGGTTAACCTGGTCGATACCGGCGGATTGCTCTTGCGATGCCGCCGAGATTTCCGCCACGGTGTCAGTCACGCACTTCACTGACGACACGATTTCATGCATGGTTGCGCCGGCGCGCTCCACTTGCCCGGCGCCGATATTGACCTTGGCCGCGGAGTCCTCTATGAGCAATTTTATCTCCCTGGCGGCAGATGCGGAGCGTTGGGCCAGCGTGCGTACTTCGCTTGCCACTACCGCAAAGCCCTTGCCGTGCTCGCCCGCGCGCGCGGCCTCCACCGCCGCATTCAGCGCCAGTATATTGGTCTGAAACGCGATGCTGTCGATAACCGAAATAATCACGGAAATTTTGCTGGAACTGGAGGAAATCTCGTTCATGGTCTGGACGACTTCCGATACGGCCTTGCTGCCGGACTCGGCCATTTGAGACGCGTTGGCGGCAAGCTGGCTGGTCTGGCGCGCATTCTCGGCGTTTTTCTTGACGGTGGAGGCGAGCTGTTCCATCGAGGAAGCGGTTTCTTCCAGCGAAGATGCCTGCGCCTCGGTGCGAGACGACAGATCGGTATTGCCTGCCGCAATTTCTTTGGAACCGGTGTTGATCTCTTCGACGCCCAGGCGGACCTGCGTGACCAGACGCATCAGGCTTTGCTGCATGCCGCTGATGGCGGAAAGCAATTTACCGATTTCGTTTTTGCTTGATACCTGTATGTCGGCGGTTAAATCGCCTTTGGCGACCGCATCCAGTTGCACAATCGCATAGTTCAATGGTCGCAGTATGATGTTTCGCAACACGTACAACACGGTAAGGGTTATCATAAAGGCAATAAGCAATACGATGGTCATCGTCCACAGCAACTGGCGGTATTCGCTGTTGCGCATCTGCGCCAGCGCGTTTACCGTTTCACGGGTGTTTTTCTGATATTTCTCCAGCGAGGTAGAAAACCGCCCTCCGGCTTTGTCGATATCCTGTATGTTGATAGCGTAATAGCCTTGCACATCCCCCACCTGCAGCAGATGCTCCGCCTGGTCGAGAAGCTGGCTGAGCGCATGCGCCGAGTCCACCAGTTCAGTCTTGATGGCCTCATCGCTGCCTAGCAATACGGGAAGGTCTTTGAATAACTGGATATTGGCCGTCATGCGCCCGTGGGTCTTCTCGATGTTTTTGAAAATCCAGTCATCGGCCTTGCCTTCTTTCAGCAAGCTGGCATAGACCAGGGCAAAGCCTGCGCGGGTACGCGCGGAATCTTTATAGACATCATTGATCAGGATCACCCGGCTGTCGGCCTGGTGAACGAACTCCGTCGTGTCGTTTGAGCGCGTGAGCGCAAACAGGCCCGCGCAGGAAATCGCCAGAATCATCAGAGCGAAAATGGAAATTGCGCCAGTCAACGCAAGTCGTACTGAAATATTCTTCATTAATGATTATTTTCCATAACTGAAACAGCAACACCGGGAGCGGGCGCAGTGGATCGTTGTGCGTCGTCGACGTGAGGTTCTGTGGCCGGACACAATGATTGACAATGAGTACTTAACGACCAAAAACCAGGAAACTTTAACTTTTAACGTTACCCCGCCGCCCTTAAGTCAAACCGCGACGACGCAGGCTATTCCCTGGCCGCAACACGGTTGCTATCTCTGCCGCAAAGACCTAATCTCTTCCCATCGCTATAAACCAAAGAATTTTGAATCGAACGAACGCGGGATCGCAGGCGAAAGTTCTACTCAGAATTGGGAGAGCTTGTCATGAATGATCAATTCCATTACGCCAGCAGCGAGTCGCCGGACCCGCGCCAGGCCGTCGCCGAATTTGCCAGCCAGCTTGGCCATGAAGGCATCGATACCGTTCTTTTCTTCTGCTCCCCTGACTACGACCTGGACATCCTGGGCCAGGAATTGAAGAACGCCTTTTCCTGTCCCTGCATCGGCTGCACGTCCTCCGGACAGATTGGCAAGGAAGGCTTCCAGCACTCCGGGCTGTTGGGTCTCGGACTGGACGGCAACTTTCGCACCCGCGCCTTCCTGATTCAACCTTTGACCAACTACACCGCGCTGGTGGCCGACATCGCCGAAGCCATTCGCCTCGACTGCAAGGTAAGGCCGAACCTGCAGCGCTTCGGGCTGCTGCTGGTAGACGGCCTCTCTATGGCCGAAGAACGCCTGGCGGCGAACCTCTATCAGCAGATCGGCAACATTCCCATAGTCGGTGGTTCCGCTGGCGATAACCTGCGATTCGAGAAGACGCACGTTTATGATGGCAATGGCCATTTTATTTCCGACGCGGCGGTATTCGCCGTTATAGAGACCAACGCGCCCATCACCATCTTCAAGGTCCAGCACTTCGAGCCCAGTGAGGTGGAACTCGTCATCACCGGGGCCGATCCTGAGAAAAGGCTCATCCTGGAGATCAATGGCGAACCTGCCGCCCAGGCTTACGCGGATGCCCTGGGCCTGACGGTGCGCGACTTGACGCCGACGGTATTCTCCCGCAACCCGCTGGTGCTCTCCTTCGGCGATGAGCCCTACATCCGCTCCATCCTGCGGTGGAACGAAGACCTTTCTCTCACCTGCTACTGCGCCATCGAGGAGGGATTGATCGTAGCCGTCGGCAAAGCGAAGGATCCCGTCCAAACCTTCAAGCAGGCTTTCGCCAAGGTCCGCGAGACCATTCCCGAGCCTGCGGCCATCATTGGCTTCGATTGCATCCTGCGCCGTATCCAGTTCGAGCAGGAAGGGCTGGAACAGCAGATCGGCAGCATCATGGAGCAGAATAATGTCGTGGGATTTTCCACCTACGGCGAGCAGTACAACGGCGTGCACGTGACGCAGACATTCACGGGCGTCGCCATTGGAGGACAGAACATTGCCTGATGAAGCCTGTCCGCAAGCGTCCGCCGGCGAATACGAGCGCAAGCTCGCCGCCCGGGACAAGACCATCGAGGTCCTCAAGCGCCGCATCGCACAAGAAGCCAGGCGCGGCAACGCGACGCCTTTTGCCATCCTGGAGCAGAATGTGGGCCTGGAGAAGGTGGTCGCGCGCAAGACCCTGGAGCTGGAAAACGAACGGCGCGAGCTCGAAAAAGCCCTGTCCGAGTTGCGCTTGACCCAGGCTCAGCTGCTTCAGGCACAAAAGATGGAGTCCATTGGCCAACTCGCCGCCGGCATCGCCCATGAGATTAATACGCCGACCCAGTACGTCTCCGACAATGTGGGTTTCGTTAAAGGCGCCACCGTTTCCCTGCTAAGTCTGTTGGACGCCGCCCTGGCGCTGGCCGAGGCCGCGCGCGGGAAAATGGCCGGGGAATCCGTCATGGCGGAATTCGACGCGATCCTCAAACGCACCAAAGTGGATTTCCTGCGCCGCCAGATCCCGGGCGCCCTGGACGAATCGCTGGAGGGCCTTGGCCATATCGCCAAGATCGTGTCCGCCATGAAGGAATTCTCCCATCCCGCCCAGGATGAGAAGGAATGGGTGGATGTGCGCGAGGTCATCAATACCACTGCGACCGTCGCGCGCAACGAATGGAAATACGTGGCGGAACTTGAGACGCGTTTCGAGGATGACTTGCCGCAGCTGCCGTCTCTGCGCGACATGATTGGCCAGGCCATTCTCAATTTGGTGGTGAACGCCGCCCATGCCATCGCCGATACCATCCAGGCAGGCGTCAAGGAGAAAGGCCACATCATCGTATCGGCGGCGCGCAATGGCGAATATATGGAGATCCGGGTGACCGACGATGGCGGCGGCATCCCGGTGGGGATCCGCGATCGCATCTTCGATCCCTTCTTCACCACCAAAGCGGTGGGCAAAGGCACGGGCCAAGGTCTCGCCATTGTCTATTCAACCGTGGTGGACAAACATGCCGGCCGCGTCTTCTGCGAGTCCGAAGAAGGCGTGGGCTCAACGTTCATCCTGCAACTGCCCCTGCACTGCGATAAAGAGGAGTGCCCGGCATGCAAGTGATGTTCGTTGATGACGAAAGCCGGGTACTCTCCGGCATTGAGCGGGCGCTTGTGCTGCAAGACACCGAATGGGAGTGCCGCTTCGCCACCAGCGGCCAGGAAGCGCTGGCGATGCTGGAGGAAGAGCCGGCCGACGTGGTGGTGTCCGACATGCGCATGCCGCTCATGGACGGCGCTGAATTGCTTACGCGGGTACGCGACCGCTGGCCGGGCACGATACGTATCATTCTGTCCGGCTACTCCGAGGCCAGCTCCACCTTGCGCATGGTGGACGTGGCCCACCGGTTTGTCGCCAAACCCTGTGACAGCACGGCGCTGCTGGCGATGGTGGGCGGCGCCCTGGCCCTGCGCGCCCTGTTTCAAGACCCGGCGGTGGTCGAGGCGGTGGGCCGCATCAGCAGCCTGCCGGCCGCCCCGAAAGTCTTTACCGAAGTATGCCGCCTCCTTGCCAGCGCCGGCGGCGATACCCGACGCATCGCCGGGCTCCTGGGCAGTGACCCCGCCCTGAGCGTCAAGATTATGCAGTTGGCTAACTCGGCCTTCTTCAGCAGAGGCGGTCGCATTCATGATATCGGCAACGCCATCACCCGCCTGGGCCTGGATCAGGTGAAACTGCTGGTCCTGGCTTCCCAGATCTTTGCGGATGCGAGTACGGACCCTTATGTGGACCGGTTACAGCGGACCTCGCTGCTCGCGTCCACCCTGGCCGCCCGCATTTCCGGACACCAGGAACTGGAGCCGACCGCCGCCCTGCTCGCCAACATCGCACGGCTTATCCCCGAACTGAGGGAGCCTGGCCGCGAGGTCGCCGCCACCCGCGGCAACACGCCAATGCAAGCCGCGGTAGGCGCCTATCTGCTGGCCTTGTGGGGCTTGCCCATGGACATCGTGGAAGCCGTGGCCTATCACGTCGAGCCCTCCCGCTCCGCGGAGAAAGCCTTCGCTGTGACCGGCGCCGTGCATGTCGCGGTCGCCCTCGCCAACAACAGTATTCCCGATCTGGATTATCTCGAACAAACCGGCGTGCTGAATAAACTGCCCCTGTGGCAGGAGATGCTCGCCCACACGCAGGAGACGCTTGATGACTGAAACCGCCTTGCCCCGGGTGCTGTGCGTAGACGATGAACCCAATGTGCTCGCCGCGATGGAGCGCAGTCTCTTTAATGAATTCGACGTGGTGGTGGCTCTCAGCGGTGAAGCCGGCCTGCGCGCCGTGTCCTCGGGCGAGCGTTTTGCCGTGATCATGTCCGACATGCGCATGCCCGGCATGGACGGCGCCGCCTTCCTGTCCAAAGTGCGGGCAGTCGCCCCCGACAGCGTGCGGATCCTGCTCACCGGACAGGCCGACCTGGCATCCTCCATCGCGGCCATCAACCAGGGCGCCATCTTCCGCTACCTCTGCAAGCCTTGCCCCAGGGAGGAACTGGTTTCGGCGCTCAATGACGCGGTCGGTCAATACCGTCTCGTTTGCGCGGAAAAAGAATTGCTGGCGACCACCCTCACCGCGTCGGTCAAAACGCTGACTGAGGTCCTCGCCATGGTCGCGCCATGGGCTTTCCAGCGGTCGGCTTTCGCCCAGTCCTGTGTCATCCACGCGCTGCCCAAGCTGGCGTGGCCTGATGGATGGCTATACACCATCGCCGCCTCATTGAGCCAAATCGGCTGTGTGGGCGTCCCCGCCGACATCGTCCAGGCCGATGTGGCCCAGAGAAAACTCTCGGAGGACGAAAAAAAACTCCTCCAGGAACACCCGGATGTCGCCGCCCGATTGGTTGAGCACATTCCCCGCCTCGAACTGGTGGCCGGGATTATCCGCCACCAGGCCCGTGAGGCCGCGCCAGACGCTCCCCTGGAGGTTATCCGCGGCGCCCACCTGCTGCGCGCCGCCCTTGAACTGGAACGCCACGCGGCGCGGGGGCAAAGCCTGGAACGCCCGTGGGAAATCCTGCGCGCGGCGCGCCCGGCGATCCCCGAGTACATCATCAAAGCCCTGGCTGATTTTCGCGCTAACGTGGCCGGCGCCCGCACCGTGCGCTTTAGCGAACTGATGCCCGGCTGGGTGGTAGACGAAGATATCCGCACCACCAACGGTTTGATGGTGCTGACCAAAGGTCATGAACTTACCGACACCGCCATATCCGCGCTTCAACGCCTCCTCGCCGCAAATGCCGTCAAAGAGCCGATCCGGGTGCGTGGACGGCCGGACGCCACGGCGTCTTAAGATCCACGCCAGGCTCCCCGGGGGAAAATGGCTTAGCCTGTGTTTTCTCCCCGCGGCACTATGCGTCCGCCGGCGGCATTTTCGCCGCGTTCAGATAAGTACAGAACATTAACGTCAGCTGTGATGTCAGGCCGCCGCCAACGAACAGTTCCGACATATTCCTGACGAACACATTGCAGACGGTGCCGCACAGGACGTTCAACAGCGTCAGGTTCACCGTAGCGAGATCGGCAAATTTCGCGTCCGGGGCGCTGGCAAACATGGCCTCGCTTGCCGCTTCGACACGCCTGGTCATCGCCTCGACCAGTTCGGCCACATCCACCTCGGCCGCCGCACGATAGAGTGCGCTCGTCACATCGCGGCGCTCGATTTTGGCTGCAATGTAGGTGCTGACGAGCGCGTCGCTCATCTGCGCATAGGGTTTCCCGTGTTGCGCCAGACAGGCCGCCTCAACCCGTTCCGCCAGCATGATGAGATATCTTTCATTCAGCGCATAGAACAACGCCTGCTTATTGGGAAAATACTGATATAGCGAGCCAACGGATACCCCCGCCCTTTCAGCCACGCGCGTTGTCGTCAAACGGGTTGGCCCCGCAGCTAATAAAACCTGAATCGTCGCGTCGAAAATGGCCTCGACAGTGGTGGCCGATCGCGCCTGCTGCGGGACTTTACGGGCGCTGAGGCTGCGTTTGGGGACCGAAAACATAAGCGAATTCAAAACCTGAAGAATTATTCTTATTCTTAATGTGATCGGAATAACCGAAATTATCAAGGAACTTCACATGACAAATATCGCTAACCGCATTGCGCTCGTGACGGGCGCCAATAAAGGAATCGGCCACGAAATCGCCAGGCAGCTTGCGCAAAAGGGTGTCTTCGTCCTGGTGGGTGGACGCGACGCGGGCCGAGGTAAATCCGCGGCCGATAAGCTGGCCGCGCAGGGTTTGCAGGCGTCGTTCATTCAGATTGACCTTTGCGACGCGCGGAGCATAGCCGCGGCCGCGGCCAGGATCGACGCCGAGTATGGCCGCCTCGATATCCTGGTGAACAATGCCGGCGTTTCCGACGCCACGGACGGCGCGCCAGGCGCCGCCGCCCTGGACGCGGTGCGTCGGGTATTCGACACTAATTTCATCGGGACACTGGCGGTTACGCAGGCGATGCTGCCGCTGCTGCGTAAGTCCGAAGCCGGGCGTATCGTCAATCTATCCAGTAGCCTGGGTTCATTGACGCTCAATGAAGATCCCGACTGGCCGTACTACGATGTCCGGTTTATTGGCTACAACGCGTCAAAAGCCGCGCTGAATATGCTGACGATCCAGCTCAATGCCGAACTGCGCGCTACTGGGATTACCGCGGTATCTGCCTGCCCAGGCCTGGTGAACACCGAGCTAAGCGGAAATCGGGGTGATAGGATGCCCGCCGAGGCGGCGGTATTTATAGTGCGCCTGGCGCTGCTTACTGAGCACGACCCGAAAGGCGCCTACCAAAACGAGCAGGGTAGCCTCCCCTGGTAATGTTGACGCAGTCGGGTATGCAGTAGCGCGCTGATGCGCGCAATGGACGAGCCGGCTTGCTCCGTGCCAGCGGCAGCCGCGCTCTTTTTCGCGGGCCATCAAGCCCGCGGATAAAGTGTCCAAAGTGTGATCTGCATTGTAGTACAAGATAAAATTATGGTGCTACAATCACCAACAGATAATTATTGCGAAAGAAACTGCTTGGAAGCAACGACACATTCTTTCATCCATCGGGCAGAACGCCATATTGCCTTTAATACTGACTGATAAATATATTTTCAGCCGGTGGGCCATTAATTTTATTTAACTTAAAAAATTAATGAGTTCTTTTTATTGTATAACGTGCTGCGGTAGTTCATTAGGTTTTTAACACTGTATTGTTTATTTTGTCACAAAGCCAAAGCGCGCATCGCCTGCAAACACAATTTATTTTCGATGCTATAACAATGGATTTCATGCGCGTTTGCAGTTTCTATCAAAAATATTATCAACTCACTACCCACCTTACCTTACATGTTGTAGTTTACTGAACGGGATGAACAAGATGGATATCTCAGTAGCCACCGCGCCGTCCAAACGGCGCTATATCACATTGCTCATGATCTTTATTACCGTGGTGATTTGTTATGTCGACCGCGCCAACCTGGCGGTTGCGTCGGTGCATATCCAGCAAGAGTTCGGTATTAATAAGACACAGATGGGATATGTCTTCTCGGCATTTGCCTGGACCTATACCCTTTGCCAGATACCCGGCGGCTGGTTTCTCGATCGCGTCGGCTCAAAAATGACCTATTTCATTGCCATTTTCGGCTGGTCCGTGGCGACGCTCAGCCAGGGATTCGCCAATGGTTTGATTTCACTTATGGGCTTACGCGCCATCACGGGGATGTTTGAAGCGCCCGCGTTTCCAACCAATAACCGGATGGTGACGAGCTGGTTCCCCGAGCAGGAACGGGCATCGGCGGTTGGTTTTTTCACTTCGGGGCAATTTGTCGGTTTGGCTTTTCTGACGCCGCTATTGATTTGGGTGCAGGAAATGCTGAGTTGGCATTGGGTGTTTATTCTCACCGGCGGGGTGGGCATAATCTGGTCGGTTATTTGGCACGTTGTTTATCAACCGCCGAAAAAAAGCAAAGGGATTAATGCGGCCGAACTGCATTATATCGCAGCCGGCGGCGGCATTATTGACGGCGATGCGCCTACCGCCAAGGCGCAACGCGTGTCCATGACCGCGGCCGACTGGAAGTTAATATTTCACCGCAAGCTGGTCGGCGTTTATCTGGGGCAATTTGCCGTAACCTCGACGTTATGGTTTTTTCTCACCTGGTTTCCCAATTATTTGACCCAGGAAAAACATATCGGCGCCCTGACCGCCGGATTTATGACTACCGTACCTTTCCTGGCCGCGTTTGCGGGCGTATTACTGTCGGGTCTCTTTGCCGACCGTATGGTGCGCAAGGGCAAAACCATTGGATTTGCACGCAAAACGCCCATCATCTGCGGCCTGTTGCTGTCAACCTGCATTATGGGCGCGAATTATACCAACGATCCTGTTTGGATTATGACGCTAATGGCTTTAGCCTTTTTCGGCAACGGTTTTGCTTCCATTACCTGGTCGCTGGTATCGTCGCTGGCGCCGGTGCGGCTGATCGGACTGACCGGCGGCGTGTTTAACTTTGTCGGCGGGTTGGGCGGCATCACCGTTCCGCTGGTGGTCGGCTATCTTGCCCAGGATTATGGTTTCGCGCCGGCATTGATCTATATCGCGGCGGTCGCCCTGCTGGGCGCATTGTCATACCTGTGCCTGGTGGGTGAAGTAAAACGCGTCGGCTGATATGGCAGACCGCTAAACCCGCCGGATGGGAAGCATCCCCAAGGAATCACCGGCATTATTGCCTGCCGCGCCGACATGGGCGGCATTATTTTTATATACGCCTTATTTTTTGGCGGCACAGCCGCACCGTTCATTAACTATCCATCACCGATTAAGCACCGGCTCTAATGCAGGCTATCAATTTCACTCAACATTCTATAACAATAATTTATCTGGCTATATCTCATATAAAATTAAAATTCATTATGATTATTTATGCGTAACCTATGTTGTCTCACAAAGAGGTTTTTATCCTAATTGCTCCCCGCCCCTTAAAATAACCCACCATTAAAAATCAATATCAAGGTTTTTATATTTTTTTATTCATTATTCACTTTGGCCCTATTTACAGAAGGTGACGTACCGGCGTTATTATCAACTTGCATCGCACGCTGTATTTTCTGCAAATACACCCTAATGAGGTTTATTATTCACTTGATCCCCTACTGGCGTTTTTCCCCACGCTCGTTGACAGGCAATGAGATCACGCGATCACGTTCCGGCAAGATTGAGTGGCATGTTTCAAAAGGGCAGTGATTTATCCAGCGATAAATAATATTAGTGAACGAGGGGCCTTATATGAAAAGCACATTTACCCTTCCCGCGTTAGCCGTAGCCGGCATTCTGTCCTGCGGCCTGGCTAATGCCGCCGATGGTACCATCAACTTCACCGGAACCATTCTGGATACAGCCTGTGTCGTGGAACCTGCCGTCGTGGCGGTGAATATGGGCAGTTTAACCGTCGCGGCGTTTAGTGGTGTTGGCGCAACCGCGGGTTCCACGCCGTTCTCCATTACGCTGACCTCCTGCCCCGCGGGTTTAACCACTGCCCAGGTCTTTTTTTCCGGCGCTGCGGATCCCGCGGATAGCACGGTATTAGGTTTAACCGCCGGGGGAGCCACCGGCGCCGGCATCGCGCTGTTTGAATCCGACGGCAGCACCCGGGTGAATCTTGGCGCGGCGTCCGTGGCGCAGCCTGTCACCGCGACCGGCGGTTCGCTGGACTTCGTGGCGAAGTACATGCAAACCGCGACGCCGATTGTAGCAGGTGCCGCCAATGCCACGGCGGAATTCGTCCTGCAATATCCCTAAACATAAATGCCGATGCCCTGGCCCCGTCTTTAGGTCGCCCCAGAGGCCATATTTAATCTCTATCGGTCATTACTCTTGGGCCATGGCGCGCGTAGTGGCGGATTTTTACTGGAGATGACCATGTTTCAGTGGCTGAAAGCGGTATGCATGGCAGCCGGGCTGGTTAGCGCCTTACTGGCTCAGGCCGGCGTGGTGGTGGGCGGAACCCGGGTCGTTTACGATGCCGGGAAGAAAGAAGCGTCGATTTCCGTCAGCAATCCGGACAAATCGCTGCCCTATCTTATTCAGTCCTGGATTGATAACGAACGCGATAGCGACACCCTCAGGGTGCCGTTTATCATCACCCCGCCGCTGTTCCGGCTGGATGCGGGGCAGGAAAATGTCCTGCGCATCGTGCGCGCCGGCGGCAACCTGCCCGGGGACCGCGAATCGGTGTTTTGGCTCAATATTAAATCCATCCCCGCCACCGATAAAAATGCGATCAACCAGTTGCTGATCAGCATCAATACCCGCATCAAACTGTTTTATCGTCCGCAAAACCTGGCCGGTCGTGCCGGGGATGCGTATAAAGCCCTGAATTTCTCCCGCCAGGGCGGGCAATTAACGGCGCGTAACCCTACCCCGTTCTACGTGTCGTTCGCCAGTTTGAGCGTAAGCGGCCAGGACATTACAAATCCCGGCATGATTGCCCCGCTGGGCACCCTGAGCTGGCCGTTGCCGGCCGGGGTACGCGGTAACGTGATGTGGCGGGCGATTAATGAATTCGGCGGCACTTCCGCGCCGGCCAGCGCGCCGTTGTGATGGCTTAACGACGGCACGCCCATTAGCCGGCGGATCATCCGTTTGCCAGCATGCGGTAGAGGGGGTGAATATGAAAAATGCGCTATCCCGGCTGCCTGTCAGACCGATGTTGATGAGCTGCTTCGCCTGGTCCATCCCGCCTGTTTTGCCGGTCTTATCGCTGGGTCTCGTCCCGCTGCCGTCGCCGGCGCAGGACTACTTTAATCCCAACGCCCTATCCCTCAAGGGGGCGGCAATACACGCGGTTGATCTCTCCCAGTTCTCTGATATCGGGGGACAACTGCCCGGCATCTATCGCGTCGATATCTATCTCAACGGCAATAAGGTGGATACCCGCGAGGTCACGTTTGTGGCCTCCGCGGCGGGGCTGCAGCCCGAACTCACCGCCAGGCAACTGGCGGAGTATGGGGTGAATCGCGGCGCCTTCCCGGCCCTGCGGGCGCTGCCGGACGACCAGCCTATTACCGCGCTTGGCCAGTACATTCCCGAGGCCGGCAGCACGCTGAATTTCCAGCAATTGCGCCTGGATCTCAGCGTGCCGCAGGCGGCGCTGGACAGCCAGGCGCGCGGCTATGTCGATCCGTCGCAATGGGATCAGGGGCTGCCCGCCCTGATGCTGGGCTACGCCTATTCCGGCTCTACTACCTGGTATGACGACCAGTCGGGCAGCGACGAAAACCATTATCTCAACCTGCGCAGCGGGGCCAATCTGGGCGGTTGGCGATTAAGGAATTATTCTGTTTATAGCAACAGCAGCCGGGAGCGTTCCCATTGGGACAGCATCAACACGTACGTCCAGCATGACGTGCAGTCGCTTAAGGGCCAGTTTACCGCCGGCGACGCCTACACGCCCGGGACGATATTCGACAGCGTGCCGTTTCGCGGCGCGCAGTTGGCCTCCGATGATAATATGCTGCCCGATAGCCTGCGCGGGTTTGCCCCGGTTGTACGAGGCATCGCGCAAAGCAACGCGCAGGTGACCATTCGCCAGAATAATTCCATTATTTATCAGACGTACGTCGCCCCCGGCCCTTTTGTGATTACCGATCTGTTTCCCACCGCGGCCAGCGGTAACCTGGACGTGACGATACGGGAAGCCAGCGGCGCGGAACGCCGTTTTACCCAACCGTTTTCGGCGGTGCCTATCATGCAGCGCGAGGGCAGGTTGAAATATGCCGCCAGCGCCGGCCGATACCGCTCCGCGTTTAACGACGCGCGGGAGCCCAATTTTCTTATGGGCAGCCTGATTTACGGCCTGCCCGGTGACACGTCGGTCTACGGCGGGTCAATCGCCTCGGCGGACTACCAATCCCTGCTGCTGGGGATGGGCCGTGGTTTTGGCGACCTGGGCTCCGCGTCGTTCGATGTGACCCGGGCCAACACTACGTTGCCCGGCAGCGATGAGCGCCATACCGGCCAATCGTATCGCTTCCAGTACGCCAAAGTCTTTACCGACTACGGGACCTCTTTTACCCTCGCCGGGTATCGCTACTCCAGCAAAGGCTTTTATGACTTTGGCGATGCCAACGAGATGACCCATCAAGCCTCCAACGCCTGGCAACGGCTCTACAACAAGCGCAGCAGGATCCAACTGAATGTCAGCCAGTCTATGGGCGATGCCGGCAGTCTGTATCTGGCGGGCTATCAGCAGGACTACTGGCAGCAAAGCGGTTATCAGCGCAGCTTAAGCGCCGGGTACAGTCTTAGCCACGCCGGCATCACCTATTACCTGAATTACACTTTTAGCCAGACGCCGGGGCCGCAGGACAACGATCGGCAATTTGCGTTCAGCGTGCAAATCCCGCTCAGCAAATGGCTGCCGAACAGCTGGGCGACCTACAGCGTCAATGGCGATAACCACGGCGCGGTCAATCAGCAGGCGGGCATCAGCGGCACCCTGCTTGCGGATAATAATTTTAACTACAGCGTGCAGCAAAGCTACGGCAACCAGGGTACCGGCGCCAGCGGCAGCGCATCGGCGTCGTACCGGGGAGGGAGCGGCGAGCTCAACGCAGGCTATAACTACAGCCGACACAACCGGCAGGTAAACTACGGGGCGCAGGGCGGCGTCGTGGCGCATCCTTATGGCGTCACGCTGTCGCAATCGCTGGGCGATACGCTGGCGCTGGTACGCGCGCCGGGCGCCGACGGGGTACGGGTGGAAAACAATACCGGCGTGGTGACCGACCGGCGTGGTTACGCCGTGGTGCCCTTTGCCACCACGTATCGCCGGAATCGCATTGCGCTCGACACCACGACGTTGGGTGAGGATGTGGATATCGATATCAATACCCAGACCGTCATACCCACGCAGGGAGCGCTGGCGCTGGCGGACTTCAAGACCCGGGTGGGCAGCCGGGTGCTGCTGACGATAACGTATCGGGGTCAGCCGGTGCCCTTCGGCACGCAGGTCACCCAGATACAGGCCGCCGGTGAAAGCGAAAACAGCGGTATTGCGGATGCCGCGGGCCAGGTGTACCTGAGCGGAATGCCGGAACAGGGCCGGATCAAGGCGGTCTGGGGCCAGGGCGCGGACCAGCGGTGCGAAGCCGGCTACAGTCTGCCCGCCGCGGCATCGCCAACCCCCTCGATTCGCATGGCCAGTGTGCCATGTCGTTAGGAGCCATCGTATGAAGCAACAACGCATTTTATGGTCGATAAGCGCCCTGCTGGCGACGGCGTGCGCGGCGCTGGCGTATACCCCACCGGCCATGGCCGCCTGTACCACCACGGGAGCATCGCAGACCGGCGCCCCCGTCACCTTAACGTTAGCGCGTGATAAACCCAACGGCCTGATAGGCAACCCCTATGTTTTTCCGAGCTCGGATAAATATTCGTGCGCCCCCGCCGGCATAACCCAGCAACAATTTGGGCTACAGGGAAATTTGGAAAATATCACAGGTGAGGTATCGGCTGGCCGTAACATCTATAAATTGGGTGATACCGGATTAGGTTACATCGTCTATGGCGATGTGCAGCCTACAGGAGACTGCGTAGGATCCGCCTATATAGGCACCGGCCCGCAGATGGGGGGGGATGCCAATACCGTTCAGCTATGCTCCAATCCAAGCGGCTACATCCCGCAGTTAACCGGCGGCGCAACAATCACTTTTTATAAACTCGGTCCCGTCACCCCCGGAACCCTCCCCTCGACACATCTCGCCAGTTTTATCAATGTCGTAAACGGCAGTGATTTGACTTTGCCGGCGGTATCGCTTTTCTCGGGAATTATTACCGTTATCGTCAATGCATGCTCAGTGACCAACACCGCCATCACGGTGCCGATGGGTAATGTGGATCGCGCAGAGTTTACCGCCATCGGCAGCACGGCGGGCCTGCGCGGCTTTACTATACCGCTGGATTGTAATCCCGGCATTAATGTCAGAGTGCAGTTCGACGGCATCAGCGCCGGCAGCGCGACGAACGTACTGGCGCTGAGCCCATCCTCTTCCCCCCCCGCCGCCACCGGCGTGGGCGTGCAAATACTGTATAATAGCAATCCGGTCACCCTCGGCGCGCCGCTGGCCGTTGGCACCACCACCGTGGCAGGATTTTTTAATATCCCGTTAGAGGCGCGTTATTACCAGACTGAAAGCACGGTGACGCCCGGACTCGCCAACAGCACAGCCACCTTTACCTTAACCTACCAATAAATCACGGCGGGATGAAATGGGTTGGCCTTAAAGCGGACGCCAGTGCGCAGCTCCGGCAATAATGGTAAATTGCGGGTCGCTGAATCCCGGTGAACATCTTTCTTCCGCACGACTGTTTTCTCGGCGGTGATTTACTCTTATGATGGACCCTGGTTTGCTTGAGGACGTCCCATGATCTGGCTCATACTGGCAACGCTGGTTGTCGTTTTCCTTGTCGGTTTTCGCATCCTAAACTCCGATTCCCGCCGGGCGTCGCAGGCGTTGACCAAACGCCTGAATATCGAGCCGGTCTATGTGGAATCCATGATAAGCCAAATGGGGAAAAAAGCCGGCGGCGAGTTTGTCAGCTATTTATTACATAACAGCGAATCACATCTCGGCAACGCCGCGGGCGTGCTGCTGATCTATCAAACCTTTATTGTCGATGACGCCGAAGAGAGTCTGGCATTCTGGCATTCGGTGTTGCATAAAGCGCGGCTGCCCACCGAACTGACGCATAAACATGTCCGTTTGGCGCTCTCGTTTTTACGGGACCTTGAGCCGGAAGCAAATGATCTCGCCGCTTACCGGCAACGCTATAACGCGCGCTTTACCGATATCTTTAACCAGGTCCCCGCCGCCAACAGCAATGTGTATTATCTCGACGGTGTCGCGCCGAAGAATTAAGGCGGCAGGACGCATTTGTCCAACAGGACGGTAAACCGTTCAGCCAGGCCATCACTCTGCGGATAAGACCGATGGTTCAATGCGGATTCAATTAACCGCGCTGTTCATTTGATGAATATGCTGATCGAAATCCCGCTGCGCCCGTTCGATGTCGGGCTGATGATCGACAGCCCAGGCATAAATCGCGGCAAACGGTGATTGCAAGGTATGCCCCAACGGCGTGAGCGAATATTCAACCGCGACCGGCGAGGAGGCTATAACACATCGTTTTACCAGCCCGTTTCTCTCAAGACGACGCAGGCTCTCGGTCAACGCCTTCTGGGTTATCCCCCCCACACGCCGCTGCAACGCGTTAAAACGAACCGGCTGCTCACAAAGGACAATCAGGATCATCAGGGACCATTTATTGGCGATTTGGTCAAGAATCGGGCGCGCCGTGCATGCAGCGGCAAGGGTGTTCACCGCGCATGCGGCAGCAAGGGTGTTGATAGCGGGCCGGGACATAGTGGTTTCCTTGTGTATACCTACGCGACTCAAGGTGCGTAATTGACAGTAAGTATATAAGTTATACCATCATGGTTCAAATTCAATGGAGTACTTATATGTCGAACTTAAACGGGAAAATCGCGGTCGTCACCGGCGGCGGCAGTGGCATCGGCCTGGTCATCGCACAACGCTTCGTGCAAGCAGGCGCTTATGTCTTTATCACCGGCCGCCGCCAGGCGGAACTCGATAAGGCGGTGGCATTGATCGGCGGAAATATCGCGGCGGTGCAAGGGGATGTGACGGAAATGGCGGACCTTGACCGGTTATATGCCGCGGTCAAGGCTCAAAAAGGTCGGCTGGATGTTCTGGTGATCGCCTCAGGCGTTTCCGTGCCGTCCACATTAAACGAGATAACCGAAACCCATTTCGATCTGATGTTTGATGTTAACGCCCGCGCCGCGCTGTTCACGGCGCAAAAAGCGCTGCCGCTGATGGATAAGGGCGGCAGTATGGTATTGATTGGATCCATCGCCGGATTTATCGGCACCCCCGGCTATGGCGTCTATGGCGCGACCAAAGCCGCCATGCGCTCCTATGCCAGAACGTGGGCCAACGAGTTCGCCGATCGGGGAATTCGCGTGAATACGCTGAGTCCCGGACCGATCGACACGCCAATGTTTGATCAGGTTACGCAAGAGGTTCGGAAAACCTTGATCGGCCATATTCCGTTAGGCCGTCTGGGCAAACCGGAAGAAGTCGCGGCCGCCGCCCTTTTCCTCGCCTCGGATGAAAGCAGCTTTATTACCGGGGCAGAATTGTGCATTGATGGCGGAATGGCGCAAATTTAACCGGCGGCGCCCAGGCCGGCTACATGACTATCGTCGCCACCCAACCCGTGACCCTGGCCGGCGGATACATTCCGCCTCTTTGCCGGTCCCTGCCGGCGGCCGGGGCCGGCGCGCGTTGTTCACTTATGTCATGTTGCCGGCACCCTCCCAAATTTATTCACTGCGATGACCATGCCATGAAATGATGGCGGACTGCCGCTGAAGGGATCATTAATCGCCTCGCTGTAAGTCGACTGTAAGCCTGACGGCCTTAGAGTTGACCCCATCTTGGTCACGTCCTCCCGGCGACATCCAGACAACCACTGTGAGAGAATTCATGCAACATCGGCTCAGGATAGGGTATGCAGTAGCATCCGTAGCGTTTTTTTCCGGCGCCGCCTGCGCTGCCGGCACCGCCCCGGCGACGGCGGAGAATGACGCGACGGGCTTTTCATTTTGGAGCGATGCGCCCAACGTTACCCATTGGGGTCTTGGCATCGGCGTGGGCTATGAGCAATCGCCTTACAAAGGAGACGATGCCAGCGTCTCCCCGCTGCCCCTGATCTATTTCGATAACAAATGGATCCATCTCTTCGGCAACAAACTTGACGTCAAGATCGGCCGCTGGGATAACGTCAGCGTTACCCTGCGCGGGGAATATGCCCTGGGCGATGGCTATAAGGAATCGGATGCGCCGATACTCGACGGCATGCAAAAACGCAAAGGCGGATTCTGGGTCGGACCGGCCATGGCCTGGGACAGCGGCTACGGCACCTTCGGCGCAAACGTCCTGACGGCGGGGAATAAAGGGTTGAAAGCGGGCATTGATTACCACCGGGCGTTCGAATACGGGGACGTCACGCTCGTGCCCCACGCCGGCATTGACTGGTATAACAGTCGCTATGTGGATTATTATTACGGCGTGGAAAATGATGAAGCGCGCGCCGGACGCGATGCCTACGCGGGTAAAGCCACCTATAACTTCTCGGCGGGCGTGCGTTTCGATTACCAGCTTACGCCGCACCAAAGCCTGAGCCTGGACGCCGGCGTCTCTCATCTGGGCGGCGGAATCACCGACAGTCCATTGGTTGACAGGACAGTGATCCCCGAGGCCCGGTTCGGCTACCTTTATCGTTTCTAACGGGAAAACACGACATGGCGCGTATCGCACTTATCGAGGATAACGAGCGTCTGGCGGCCATGA
Source organism: Sodalis sp. RH24 (assembly GCF_047324145.1). Lineage (NCBI taxonomy): Bacteria > Pseudomonadati > Pseudomonadota > Gammaproteobacteria > Enterobacterales > Bruguierivoracaceae > Sodalis > Sodalis sp. RH24. Next base: position 4,392,505 of record NZ_CP178729.1, on the reverse strand, counting down.
TCGGTCAGGCGCTGTCCGGTGCCGGGGTGGAAACCGATTTTTTTTATACCCTGTCGCAGGCGAAATACGGCGTAAAGCAGGCTGATTATGCCGTGCTTATCATCGATCGCGGCTTGCCCGACGGCGACGGATTGGATTTTTTAAGGGAGTTGCGGGCCACGGGATATATGACGCCCTGCCTGATCCTGACCGCCCGGGATGCCTTGCACGATAGGGTCGACGGACTGGAAAGCGGCGCAGACGATTACGTTACCAAACCGTTCGCCATGAGCGAACTGGTCGCGCGCATCCGAACGCTGATGCGGCGGCCGGCTGAAACCGCCGGCCTGGTATACGCCTTCGCCGATATTACCCTTGATCCCCGGGAACCGACGCTGTACGGCGCAACGCAGTCCGTTTTGCTCGCCCCCACCGAGCTGCAAATATTGCTGGCGTTGCTTAAGGCGGGCGGGCAGACGGTGCGTCATGCATCACTGGAACACGCGGCATGGGGATTAGGGGAAGCGGTCACGCCGAATGCGCTGGAAGTCACCGTTCACCGGCTACGTAAAAAAATGTCCAGCGCGGGCGTGGCCGCCCAAATCGTAAATGTCCGTGGCGTCGGCTTCGCCCTGGCCGTGAGGACGGCCTCCCGCGATGACGGCGGGCTTGGCTATGCTTAAGACATTTCTCCGTGCGCAATGGATCCGTTACTGGACATATAGCCTGTCGGCAAGATTATGGCTGACCAGCATTGCGGTCCTGGCGGTCAGCCTGTCGTTTATCGCGGCGCTTTACCTCTACGCGTTAAATCAGTTTCCCCGGGAAATGTGGCAAAAAGATAATAACCAAAAAAACGCGCTGCGGGTTTCCGCCGGCTTGCAATACAACGAACTGGGCATGCCCGTCTCCGCCAGGCTGGATGAACAAACGGCCTGGCTATTCGCTATCGCCCCCACCGAAGTGATGTATCGCGTGTTTGATAACCACGGCACATTGATGCTCAGCAGCGGGAAAGACAACAGCGGCCTGGCATGGGGCAAGGGCCGGCTGGCGGATCTGGCGGATTCCCATCAGCGCGTGACCATCAACGGCAGGCCATTTGATGTAATAACGCTTGCAACCGATCACGGGGGAAGGCGCTTTTACGTGCAGACCGCGACCAGCGACGTCTTCGGGGAAAATGTGGCGAATATGAAATTCGCGCCGCTGCCGGAGATCATCGCCTGGAGCATATTAATCGCGACCATCGCGTTCGGCCTGGCATTCCCCTTTACCATACGCCGTGTGCTCTATCCCCTGAAAGTGGCCTCCGAGGCCGCCATGTCGATCACGCCCGCTAATTTGCAGACACGCTTAAACGATCGTGATATTCCCAGTGAAATCAAGCCGCTGATTGTCGCTTTTAACGCCGCCCTGGCGCGACTGGAAACGGGTTTTATCGCCCAGCAGGATTTCCTCGGCGCCGCGGCGCACGAGCTGCAAACTCCGCTCACGTTACTACGGGGACAAATTGAGCTGCAGCCCGAAATCGAAAATAAAAACCTGCTGTATCGGGAAATCGATCTGATGGCGCGTCAGGTCCGCCAGCTATTGCACCTGGCGGAGGTGAGCGAATCGCAGAACTATAGCTTTGGCGAGGTGGACCGGCTTGCCGTAATGCGCGACGTGGCATCCTATCTGGACCGCAAGGCCGCGGGCAACCGTATCACGTTGCGCCTGTGGCTGCCGGATACCCTGCCGCCGATACACGCGGATAAAAGCGCGCTGTTTATCTTGCTGAAAAACATCGTCGAGAATGCCATCCACTACTCCCCGCCCGGCGGTACCGTTGATATTCTGGCCGACGCCGCCTCCATCCAGGTCTCGGACAACGGGCCGGGCCTTAAAGCCGATGAAGCGCCGCGGGTGTTTGACCGGTTCTGGCGCGCGCCCGGCGCGGTACATGGCGGTACGGGACTGGGACTGGCCATCTGCAAAGAGATTGCCGTCGCCCATCACTGGCAGCTTGATGTCAAAGCCCTGCAGCAGGGCAGCCGATTTATTTTGCGGTTCTAACTCTTATGGCGCGGCAATATCCTGCCGGCGCCGGCAGGCGGCAGGCGGCAGGCGGCAAAATATCGCAGCGCATGTCGCGCTAAGATAAAAATAGAAATGAAAAATCGGTATAACCTGCGTTATTTACTTAATATCGACAGTTAAATTATACTGACATCGTTGTCGTATTTGGGGCCAGTCGCGTTATTTGGGCGGCAACGGCGATGCCGCGCGCTATTTGAGCGCGGCGTTACCCTTATATTTTTTTGAATATTTAAATATAATTTTAGGATGCATCTTAGAGACAGGGGAATATTCCAGCCGGAATCCCGCGCAATCTAACGAAACGGCGAGAAAAAATGCAATTTGCCTCGCATCACTGAAAAAAAATATTCAGAACTGGCGCAAACCTGTATATGCTGAGGGTCGCTCCCGTCGCCTGAGGCATACTGCGTGAAATTAAACTCCCTTTTCCTGATAGCGGGTTTGCTGTTGGCCGGGTGTGCCAAACAACCCACAGAGCGGCCTGTCGCCATCGTTACTCCCCCCCAGCCGCAGCAAATGTTGCCGCAGTCAGCGCCCAAGGGAATTTATGGCGGCTATATCCACGACTCCGCCAGCATTTACGGCGTCGATGAAACGCTGGTGAAAGCCATTATTCAGGTAGAGTCGGGTTATAATCCCAGCGTAATCAGCAAATCCAACGCCGTCGGGCTTATGCAGCTTAAGGCGTCTACCGCCGGACGCGATGCCTATCGGTTAAAAGGCCGCTACGGCCAGCCGAGCGTCCGTGATTTAAAAGACCCCGCCACGAATATTGATCTGGGCACGGCCTATATCAGCATCCTGCAACGGCAGTTATCCGGCATCCACAACCCCGAGACGCTGCGTTACGCCATCGCGGTCGCCTACGTTAACGGCGCGGGCGCCCTGCTGCGCTCGTTCTCAAGCGATCGGGACTACGCCATAAACAGAATCAACCAACTGACGCCGGAACAGTTCTACCAGCACATCCAGGAAAAACATCCCCAGCCGCAGGCGCCGCGATACCTGTGGAAGGTAAAAAACGCCTATCTGGCGATGCGCTAAGACTCTAAGTGCTTTGTCTCCGCGGTGCGCGGCGCCGCATTATTTCCCGCTATAGCGCTTATCTGCCCCGCGAGCCAGCGGCGGCCTGCATCGGCGTCATTTCTGGCATGCCATAACAGCGACAGGTCAAATCCCGGCAGCGCCAACGGCGGCGGACTGGCGCAAAAAGCGACATTGCGCATCCACGCCTGCGCCAATGCTTGCGGTACCGTGGTCAGCACCGGCGTATTCTGTAATATCCCCGGCAATGAAGAGAAGTGCGGCGTGGTATAACTGATGCGCCGTTCCATGCCCTTTTCCGCCAGCATATCGTCCGCCACGCTGCGCGCCCTGGAGCGATAGGTCACCAGCAGATGTTCATATCGCAAGTAATTCTCAAGGGAAAGCGGGGCGGGCAGCGGCAGCTGACGCGGATGCCATAATACCAGGAATTCCTGGGATAACAGCTTCTCCCGCCGTAGCCAGGGGGCCTGGTCGCTGGTGACTGAAACCACCATATCCACCTCGTGCTGCTCAAGAAAAGCCGGGTCCTCAAAGGGCGTGGTGGCGATAACGTTGATTCGAATAGCCGGCGCGTGCGTCCTGAGCTGTTTCAACAGCGGCGGCATCAGCCAAATCTCTACCCAATCCGTCATTCCCAGAGTGAATGTCCGCTGGCTCGCGCCGGGGATAAACTCATCGGAATTAAATAAAATCGACTGGATCTGTTCAAAGTGCGGCGCAAACCGCCGGGCCAGGAAATCCGCCCTGGCGGTGGGTTGCATCCCCTGGGCGGTACGGATAAACAGCGCATCGTCAAATAACGCCCGCAGCCGGGCCAGGGCGCTGCTGACCGCCGGTTGCCCCAGGAAAAGCTTCTGCGCGGCCAGTGAAACGCTGCGCTCCCGGTACAGTACCAGGAAAGTAATCAGCAGATTCAAATCCACACCACGAAAATCATTTTCGTTGATATTCATAATTACTCCAATCAATTTGATCAATACTATCGCCGACCAGATACTTTAGCCATTGATTTATGTCGTTTAAAAATGGAAGGTAATGATGAAAAGAGTCAACAAGGTCAAGGTCGCCGCCGTCTTTATGCTTGCTACGGCGCTCTCACCCGCCCTGGCGCTGGTGCCCGCCGCCGCGACCCCGGTGGCGCAGCAAAAACACCAGGCTCCGGGCTTTTATCGTATGATGCTGGGCAAGTTTGAAATCACCGCCGTTTCCGACGGCACCGTCACCATCCCCCTGGACAAGCTGTTGCTGGACATCACCCCCGCCATGCTCAAACAGCGCCTGGCCGATGAAGATATGTCCGCCAATGTGGAAACGTCCATTAACGCCTATGTCATCAACACCGGCAGCAACCTGATACTCGTCGATACCGGTTCCGGCCCGCTGTTTGGCAACAATGGCGGACGTCTGCTGGAAAACCTGCGCGCTGCCGGTTATCCGGCGGAAAAGATAGATACCGTCTTGTTAACCCATATTCACGCGGATCATTCGGGCGGATTGGTGCATAACGGCCAGTACGCTTTCCCCAATGCCACCGTTTGGGTTAATCAGCGGGATGTCGACTTTTGGCTGAATCCCAGGAATATCGGCCAGGTGCGGGAGAGTGAAAAGCATACCTTCGCGGAATCCGCGTCCTCCTTCCGCCCGGTAATCGCCGCGGGAAAATTAAAAACCTTCACCGGTCAAACCCAGCTGTTTCCCGGCATAAACGCCATCCCCGCCCCGGGCCATACGCCGGGCCACACGCTTTATATGATAGAAAGCGCCGGCCAGAAGCTGTTGATCTGGGGCGATACCATTCATTCATCCGCCGTGCAATTTCCCGATTCGAACACGACGATTACCTATGACTGGGACAAGACGCAGGCGGCCAAATCCAGGAAAGCCATTCTGGAGGAGGCGGTAAAAAATGACTATTTGATTGCCGCCGACCATATTGCTTTTCCCGGCCTGGGCCATGTGAAATACCGGGATAGGACGGGCGATCGGCGGGGTTACCGGTGGGTGCCGGTTAATTACAGCCTGGCGGGATTAGAATAACCGCGGCACGCGCGCGCATGCCTTAGCGGATGCGCAGCTGCCCGGCGAAAGTTCGCAACAATAAATCGATCTTGGGGGTCAGTTGCTTATTTTTCGGCCAGGTAATATGCAAAGGCAGGCCGTCGACCACGGCCTCGGGCAGGACAGGCACCAGTTTGCCCTCATCAAGGCTTTTGCTCACCAGCCAGGTGGCTATTTGCGCCAGGCCGGCCCCCGCCTCGAGGGCCGCCACCTGCGCTTCGCTGTCGCTGACCATCATATGATGCGCGATCTCAAGCCCCCTGGTCCGCCCCCCCTCCGCCGGCAATAACCAGCGCGCCCCCGCGCCATCGCTTTTACCATAGACCACGCAATCATGATCGCTTAACGCCTTCACGGTGAGCGGTACGCCCCGGGATTTCAGATAAGCGGGCGCGGCGCAGAAAATCAGGCGTTCGGTGCCCAGGTAGCGGGAGCCGATCGCCGGCGGCAAATCGCCAACGCCGCCGATACGCACCGCGACATCCACGCCCTCGTCAACCAAATCGACAAAACGATCGGTAAAGGTGATATGGGGCCGCAGATGGGTATGCCGCCGGAAAAACGCGATCAATATCGGCATCACGATAAGGCGGCCGAACGAGGCCGGCAGATCGATACGCAGCCGGCCCATGGGCGTATGGGCATGGGACGCCAATACCGCCTGGGCATCGGCCAGGTCGTTCAATACCCGGGTACAGGTGGCGAAAAACGCCTGTCCGGCATCGGTCAGGACCAACCGGCGCGTAGTGCGCTCAAACAGCCGTGTGTCCAGGCGTTGTTCAAGGCGCGCCACGCTTTTACCCACTGCGGAACTGGTGAGGTTCAGCTGTTCGGCGGCGGCGGCGAAGCTGCCGTACCTGGCGGTGTAAACAAACGCGCTCAGGCCTTTCAGACGTTCCGTGGGATGCATATTATCAGGGATAAAAATTCTCGAATGGCAGGAAACAATAGCCGGGATAAGAATTAAATTCCAGTCTAAGCTGAAGACCTGGAATGATAATGGGAGATAAGCTATGCAACATCGTGCCTTAATCGTCGGCGTTAGCGGCATTATCGGCAGCGCGCTGGCAGTGAAATTATTGCACAGTGGGTGGCGGGTCTACGGTTTATCCCGTGGCCGCACGCCGGTGCCGGAAGGCTGCGAAGCCATCGTTGCCGACCTCACCGACGGGCAGTCCGTGGCGGCGGCGTTGAAAGATCTTGCGGTCGATCGCGTGTTTTTCACCGCCTGGTCGCGTCAGGCTACGGAAAAAGAAAATATCCGCGTGAACGGCGCCATGGTCAGTCATGTCCTGGATGCGCTGGGCGCCTCTATGGCAGGCGGCCATGCCGCGCTGGTCACCGGGCTGAAACATTACCTCGGTCCCTTTGAGGCTTATGCCACCGGCGCGGTCCCCGTCACGCCCTTTCGCGAAGAACAGGGGCGGCTGCCGGTGGACAATTTTTATTACGCCCAGGAAGATCGCCTGTTCGCCGCGGCCAAACGCCATGGCTTCACCTGGAGCGTCCATCGCCCGCATACCATCGTTGGTTATGCCATCGGCAATGCCATGAATATGGGGGTAACGCTGGCGGTTTATGCCACGCTGTGCAAATACACCGGCCAGCCGTTTATTTTCCCGGGTTCCACCATGCAATGGCACGGCCTGACCGATATGACCGATTCCCGGCTGCTGGCCAGTCACCTGGAATGGGCCGCCACCCATGACCAGGGGAAAAACCAGGATTTTAACGTCGTAAACGGCGATATCTTCCGCTGGCGGTGGATGTGGTCGCAGATAGCCGATTATTTTGGCGTGTCGCCGGCGCCGTTCCCCGGCCAGGCGTCACCGCTTGGCGAGCGCATGCAGGACGCGCCGGCGCAGTGGACGGACATTGCCGCGCGCTTTGGCCTGCGCGAGGCCAATATCGATAACCTGGTCTCCTGGTGGCATACCGACGCCGACCTCGGCCGGCCGATGGAAATCGTGACCGATATGAGCAAAAGCCGTAAGGCCGGTTTTACCGGCTACCAGGATACCCGCGACAGCTTTATCGACCTGTTTGACCGTCTGAAAGCCGAGCGTATTATCCCGGCGTAACCGCCAGATCCCGGCGGCCCGGTTATGCCAGCAGCCGGATAGGCCGGCCGGCGTGCCAGGCCAGGATATCCTCGATCATATCGCTGAAGAACACCTGGTAGCTTTCACGGGTTACGTAGCCGATATGCGGCGTCGCCAGGACATTATCCATGGCGCGAAACGGATGCGCCGCCGGCAGCGGTTCCTGGTCAAAGACATCCAGGGCCGCGCCGGCGATGCGCCGTTCGTGCAGCGCGGCAATCAGCGCCGCCTCATCAATTATCGGTCCGCGCGCGGTGTTGACCACATACGCCGTGGGTTTCATCAGCGCCAGCGATGGCGCGTCCACCATTGCGCGGGTGCGCCCGCTCAATACCAGATGGACGGATAAGACATCCGCCTGTGCAAACAGCGTTGCTTTATCAACATAGGTCACACCTGATTCGGCCGCCCGCTCAGCCGTCAGGTTTTCACTCCAGGCGATAGTCTCCATGCCGAAGGCCTGCGCATAGCGGGCCACCTTCCGGCCTATCTTGCCCAACCCCAGGATACCGAGCGTGCGGCCGTGCAGGCTGGTGCCCAGCCCCTGCTGCCAGCCGCCCGACCTCAACGCAGTCGCCTCCGCCAGCAGGTTGCGGGTAAGCGCCATAATCAACGCCCAGGTCAGTTCGGGGGCGGCATAGGGATTGCCGTCGGTGCCGGCGACGCTGATGCCCAGCTCTCCGGCGGCGGCAATATCAATCGCGGCATTTTTCATGCCGCTGGTCACCAGCAGCTTTAACTGCGGCAACTGCATCATGAGCGCGCGGTCAAAATGGGTCCGTTCACGCATGGCGCAGATAACGTCATAGCATTGCAGCCGTGCGGCCAACGCCGCGGTATCGGCGGGGAACTCGTGCAAAAATGTCACGTCGCCGACCGGCGTCAGCGCAGACCAGTCCACGACCTGACCGGCGACGGATTGCCAGTCGTCGATAACCGCAATACGTACAGGGGATAATTGGCTCATTTTATTCCTCGCAGTGGCACAAAGGATGGCAGGAAAATATCATCGGCTTTTCCGGCCGGTCATGCCAGCGCGAACTTACTGACGCTTTGCCGCAAACGTTGGGAATGGCCGATAAGCGCATCGGATGCTTTGGCGCACGCCAGGGTCAGCAGATTGCTTTGCGCGATTTGATCGTTGAGCTGTTTAATTTCACCGGCGATGGTATTCACCCCTTCGCTTTGCGACGCGGCATTGCGCTGCAGTTCATCCAATAACAATGCCACCCCCTGCACCGCCTGGACAATATCGTGGTATACCCGGTCCAACGCTTTTACCCGGCTGAAACCGCTGTCGATGTGCCGGTGGGTGGATTGGATCAGCATATCGATATCACGCGTCGACCCGCCGCTTTTTTGCGATAACAGGCTCATTTCCCGCGCCACCACTGAAAATGTGCGGCCGTTTATCCCTGAGTGGGCCGCTTCGATGGCCGCGTTCAACGACAACAGTTTGGTTTGCATGGAGATGCCGTCGAGGAAGGTCACGATGCCGGCTATTTTTTCCGACTCCGCCACGATCTCATGCATTTTTTTATCAACCTCCGTCACCATCTCGCCACAGCGCCGGGTCAACGCCTCCGCATCACTCATATGGCGTGTGGCATTACCGGCGAACTGCGCTCCGGTTTCCGCTTCCTGCGCCACATGGTTTAACCGCGCGCCGATAGTTTGAAACGCCTGGGTCTGGTACCGGTTATGCTGGCTGACGCGCTGGTTATGACTGGCGATGTCGCCGGCGCCCTGCATCACCAGGGAAGATATTTCATTGATTTCATTGACGATATGTTGCAAGCCCAGTTGCATCTGGCCGATACCTTGATTCAGATCCACGATCTCCCGCGACTGCCAGCGGGAGGCCGTCATAGGTTCGCTGAGGTTGCCGGTGGCAATCTGCGCCATATGGCGCAGGGCGTGGTCGAGAGGCATGATAACGGCATAGGACAGGGCCAGGCCGGCTAGCGCCAGCAAACCTGCCAGCAACACCGAGATACCTAGCGACAGGCTGCGACCGGTGGTCAGCGAGGACAATATCGCTTGGTTAAAGCGCCCGGCTTCGGCGGTATCCTGGCTTAGCCGCTGATAAAACGCCGTGTTGAATTGTTCCTGAAACGCCTGGATGGGCACCATGAAAAACGAATCGATATTATCCGCGCGCAGTCCCTTTAACTGCTCATTCAGCCCGTCAAACACCAGGGCGAAATTCTGGCGCAGAGCGGCGTCGTTATCCTGCGCGCCATCCAGCTTTTGATAATCGGCAAAAAAGGACTGAGCCGCTTTTAGCGCTGTGTCGGCGCTGTCGGCCAAGGCCTGCCAACTGCCGACGGAGCCGCTTTGTTTATCCTGCATAAAATAAACGCCGGCGCGATTGATATTATCGCTGGCGGTCAATAATTCTATACGGGATTTATTCATTAACGCCTGACGTTCCGTCATGGCGTGGGCGGTGGTGATATTGCTTTTCATATGGGTGACCAACTGAGAAAGCAACGCGATAGAGAGGCATTGCAACAGACAAAACAGCAACAGGAACAGGACAAACCCGCCGCGCAGGCTGGTCATCCATTGCGGCGCGTCGATGCGCGGTAATCGCCATCTGCGGCCCTTGAAACCACCTTGACCAATAACCAACATGATTTTATCCATCATAAATAAAATGCAGTATTCGACGGCTTGATGTCAGTGATGTTACAGCGGGGCAATCGGGGCGGTAAAAAACCGTATCCCCGGCGCTAAGTCAAATAAGCGGCAGGATATGCGGCATGGATAACGCAATGGATAATGCAATAGGACGGTCTTGATCCGCGGCGTTCGCAACGCGCGCGCCGGGGGTTAAGGGGCGAAGAGAGGGGAGATCGTCTGGCGGCGGGACGGTGGGCGCCTAGCGGCGGCCGACACTTTTCCGGCAGCCACCAGGCGTTATTCAAAAAGGATTGACGTTAAAATGTTTCCCAATTTTCGTTAAGTTTTTCCCGGCCAGCCGGCGTTTTTAATCCGTCCTTTGGCGCCGCGGCGGAAGACGATATCGAAGTATCCGTTTTCAGCAATCGCCCCGCCGCCGGCAATTGAAATACCGACACGGTTTCCGTCAGCAAACGGGCCTGCTCTTCCAACGATGCCGCCGCCGCCGCGGATTCCTGCACCAGCGCCGCGTTTTGCTGGGTTACCCCGTCCATTTCCGCCACCGCGGTGCTGACCTGGCTGATGCCCCGGCTCTGTTCTTCCGAGGCCGAGGAGATCTCGCTCATTAAATCCGTCACGCGGTTTACCGCCTGCACAATACTGTGCATGGTCTCGCCGGCGCGCGAGGCTTGCACGGACCCCGTGCTTACCCGTTCAACCGACTCCGCAATCAGCCCTTCAATTTCTTTCGCCGCCTGGGCGCTACGTTGGGCCAGACTGCGCACTTCGCCCGCCACCACGGCGAATCCACGACCCTGTTCCCCCGCCCTGGCCGCCTCCACCGCGGCGTTTAACGCCAGGATATTCGTCTGGAAGGCAATGCCGTTGATGACGCCGGTGATATCGGCAATTTTTTTCGAACTGGTGGTGATGCTGCTCATCGTGGCCACCACCTCATCGACGATTTCGCCGCCTTTTTTAGCGGTATTGGAAGCATCCTGTACCATTTTATTGGCCTGGAACACATTTTCCGTATTTTGCTTAACCGTCGCGCTTAGCTGCTCCATGCTCGCGGCACTCTCTTCCAGGGCCGCCGCCTGTTGCTCGGTGCGCGAGGAAAGATCGGTATTGCCCCGGCTGATTTCCCCCGCGCCCTGGTAAATGGAGGCGGAACCGTCGCGAATGGCGGAGACCGTGCGGATCAGGTTCTGTTGCATTTCCTGCAAATAGGGGAATAGCAGGCCCACATTGTTACGGCCGAACACGGCGATGGTATCGCCCAAATGTCCGCCGGAAAGGGTGTGCAGCTGTACTTTAAACCGTTCCAGCGGCTTAATCATGCAGTTGACAAGATAGCGGTCGGTCAGGACCAGGATGATAAGTCCGGCCACGATGGCCGCAATCAATATTTTTTTGCACCAATCGACCACCACCGCCACCTGCAGCGCGCCTGCCTGCGACATGGCCTCGCTTTTGAATTTTTCCGCCGCCGCGCCGAAAGCCTGGCTGAACGGCGGTGATTGCGTCCGGTATATGCGGCGGTATTCATCCATATTTTTCGCCTGGGCCGCCTGCAATAAAGGCTCCATTCCCTGATTAATAAGCTTGGTCCAGCTGCTGATGATGTTTTCAGTTACCGCGGGGTCAATAGAGGGATGTTGCCGCGCTTTGAACTCATCAAGCGCCGCTTTGGTGCTCTGCATGGCGGTAATAGCCGTCGCCAGTACCTTATCGGCATCCCCTATTTCGCCAGTCTGGACATAATCCATGGCCCGCGACAGGCGCGTAACGGTGCGAAAATACTGGTCGTTGCCGTGGGTGACAATATCAATGTCTTTCTTCTGATCTTCACTGACTGCTAATAGATGGTTTACCTGATTCAGCGAGGACAGGGTAAATGCGGAAACCCCACCCCACAGTACCATAAAAAAACCAAGTGTTATTAAGAGTATAACTCGAATACTGGTATTTTTTAGAACACGCATAGGTACTGCTCCTGTTAATTATTTCTATGCTGGCTTGTGCGCATATGTTTGGCATGCATGGAGGATGGGGGAAGCGTAAGAACATTTATTGCACCATTCATGCCCAGCCCAAACTGGAAATGATTTTTGCGCGCCGATCTGTCCGTTTAATGAAATCAAATATTGTCCACACCCTGTGAAACGACTTATCTGAGATACAATGGTTATCGGCAAACGTTAACAAAGCTTGATAGAAGATGAAGAAAAAAAGATCAAAAACAGACAGTTAGCTAGGCGTGTACTCGGCTGTTAATAAATAAGGGTTTTAGGGGTTTTTTTCCCCTTTAATTTCACGAAAAAAATATACGTATTATCTTATATGAGCCGCTAATGGGCGGCGGCATTGGGCATATTCAGCGCAAATACCGCCAATGTAATCCCGGTATAATTTGCCGGTGATGATCCTTACAGCATAACGCCCGCCCGGTCCGAACGGTTTGCGTTAGTGAAAAAAACCTCGCCCTTTTCACGGTCGCTGTCGCTACCCGCATCGGCAAACAGCGTTACCACCTGTTGATCGGGACCCAGCGTTTGCGCCAGGCGGCAAGCGCTCTTCCAGTTAGCCGCCGATGAGGCGCCGATGCGTATGCCGGTCAGGTGATAAAATTCATACATTGCCGCCAGCGACTCTTGCCAGCCAATCAGGCTAAACGGCAGCACGTCGAGCTGCATGCGGCTGATAAACGGCTGGCGGAAACCAAAGCCCATGCCGCCGGCACCGGCAAATTTATCCCGGCCGTTAGGCGGAGCCAGGGTGCCGAAAGGCAATTCCCTTGGCGTGGTGCCCTGCACTTTTAGCGCCGGATTATCCTGCGCCAGCGCGGCGTATACCCCGGATAAGGTCCCGCCGGTGCCCACCGCCGCCACCCAGCCGCCGGCCTTGTCGCCGCGCAGCTGACGGCGGATTTCCTGGCCGGTGCCGTGTTGATGTACGGCGACATTCACCAGGTTCCGGTGTTGGGCAAGCAGGGTCCAGCCGGGGTCCGCCAGCGCAATTTCCTCGGCGCGGGCCATTAATCCCAGCAGGAAATACCGGGAGTCCACCAGGGTCAGCCCGGCGTTGGCTTCCCGCAAGGCCTTAACCAATACCTCCGGCGAGGAGTCCGGGATAACCAAATGCACGGCGATATCGCACATATTGCCCAGCATCGCCAGCGCGCGGCCCATATTACCGCCGGAAGCATCAAGCAGCTTCAGCGGTCCCTGGTGAAAATCGTGCTTGTTTACCGCCTCGCAGAACATGCCAAACGCGGTGCGGTCCTTGACCGATCCGAAGGGATTTTCAAACTCCAGCTTCGCCATTATGCTGGCGCCGCCCTCAGGACCGGGTACCGGCATCAACGTGGTATTGCCCAAGGCTGCATGAAAAGAGGACAGTTGGGGAAACATATCCAGTGCCTTAGAGGGATCCGGCGCACGATCAATATCGTTGAATAATTCCAGGTTCATCATCGTTCCTTGAAAGAATCTATTATGCGGGAGCATAATTATCCTATGATTAACATCATGATCAATAAAGAATTATTCAATAAGTTATTTTTCTCAGCTCCACTTTGCCGCCTGGTTATTTCATATAAAAGCGGCCAATATCGTCTCTGTCTGGCGCGACGCTGGCTATTTTATCTCAGTAAGAATGCTCTTTATAAATATGTCGGATATGGCATTATTGTATTTATCGCCAAAGGTATTCTCCCATAGGCAGGTCAAACTATCCCGGGTCGCATTCATTACCGATAATATTTTTTGTCGATCCGCGCTGGGGCCGGCGTTAAGCTTATAATCCACCGCATATTGGCGACAAAATGCAAAAGCGACCTGGGCGTATTGGTCAAAAAAAAACCTCAGGTGGCCGAGCGCCACTAAATTGGCCTTCGAATGGCAAATGCCCATGGCATTTGATACGCCATACGATAATGCATGGACCGCGCCTAACGATCCGCCAAGTAATGAAAAAGCGCTGGTATAATTGGCATAATAAGCTAATTGGCACCATTTGCTATCCTGCGGATGGTAGCCGCTTTTGATGATTTCATTAAAGATCGAAATGACGTTACGGCAGGCGGTGCGCGACGCATGCGACCCTTTAATACCCTCCAGGCATTCCATGGCATGAATGTAGCCGTTCAGCAGCACGGGGATGCCGGTTTCCGCGCTTACCGAGGCAAAGAAGCGGGGATCCACCAGCGCGACTTCCGGCCTGAGGTAAGGTGAAGTCAGGTTCTGCTTGTAGCCGTCGCCGCTTAATACCGCGGATGCGCTAAATTCTGCCGCCGTGCCGGGTATCGTGGGGGCGACAATAATCGGCAATCCTGGACGGATAACCGTATCCTGGTCGCACAGCTTTTCCACATCTCCGCCGTTGGTTAATGTTATGGCGATGGCCTTGCCGAGATCCATGGTTGAGCCGCCGCCAACGGCAATGATATTTTCGGTTCGTGGATAATTATTTACCGCTGCATTCACATCTTCCATGGTCGGTTCCCTGGTCACCAACAGGATATTCTTTCGTTTTAGCAGGCTGATGGTTTCTTTAATAATTTCATGGTTAACAACATTTACGTCAATTAATATTAAAGCATTATTTATGATATTTTTAGAAAAGTAAGTCTGTAGCATACCGGCGGACATTAATACATTTGTGGTAATATTCAGATTCATTACACACCTCTTCACCTATGACAATGAGTGTACTTACCATTTCTCAATTATATTTATTCCTTATTCTACCGTTTGTTTTTAAAACCCATGGGCAATAAACTCTACTCTTATAAATATTTTTTTATTTTAATTAGTTCATTACGAGTTAATCGGCACGACATAAAATTAATGATCGTGGCGGTGATGGGCGTCGGGGAAATGCGGATGGGAATGGGCCATGGGGTCATGTCGATGCCAATGCCGGTGAACGGTTCCCGGTGCCGGCGTTTCCTCATGCGAATGTTGATGATGCTCATCATGGCGGTGTTCATGATCGTGCGCCATGGGCGCGTGGACATGAGGATGCTGATGACGCTCGGTAAGGTGCAACCCGATGCCCAACGCCATCAGCGCCCCGGCGGCAAGCATTTGCAGCGTCAGCGTATCGCCGAGGACGACGGCCAGCGCGGCGCCGAAAAACGGCGCCACGGAAAAATACGCGCCGGTGCGGGCGGTGCCGAGCTGGCGCAGGCCGACCACAAACAGCGCCAGGCTGACGCCGTAGGCCAGGAACCCGAGCGTCAGGGCCCCTGCCGCCTCGGGCCAGCTGGGGAAGGCCACGCCGGCGGCAAAGGCCAGCGACAGATTCACCAGACCTGCCGCCAACCCTTTTACGGCGGCGATCCAGGTCGCGTCGGTTAAAGAAACCTTGCGGGTAAGGTTATTATCGATACCCCAGGCGAAACACGCGCCCAAAATGGCAAGCGCAGGCCACAGACCGGCAAATCGGGCCTCGCCCGGCCAGCTCAGCAGCACGGCGCCGGCCACGATCGCCGCCATGCCCAATGCAATGCGGCGATCGACATTCTCTTTAAAGGCAAACCATGCCAGCAATGAGGTGAAGACCCCCTCGGCATTGATCAGCAGGGACGCGCCCGAGGCGGGCATGGCGGCAAGCCCCAGCATCAGCAACACCGGGCCGATAACGCCGCCGGTGATAATGGCGCCGGCAAACCACGGCACTTCCGCCCGCGGCAAACTGATCCTGGGGGCGCGCCTGATAAACCGGTACAGCGTCAGCCCCAGCCCGGAACCCAGGTAAAGCAATCCCGCCAGCAGCCAGGGGTTGACGCTGGTTAACAGCAATTTCGCCAGGGGCGTTCCCGCGCCGAATAATATCGCGGCACCCAGCGCCGCCAGTACGCCGGGATGGCGCAGCCCATTTTGCATCATGACCCCAACCTATGGGTGATGGCGATGGATAAGCCACACGCCGAATAAAATAAACGCCACGCCCAGGGTCTTGGCCGCGCTGGCCGCTTCGTTAAACATCGGCAGCGCGATCGCGGCGCAATAGACCAGGGCGTAACTGATGCTGAGCAGGGGATAGGCCAGGCTGAGCGGCAGATAGAGCAAAGCGCAGAACCAGCATAACATCGACAGGATGTAACCCAGCACACCCACCGCCACCGCCAGCAGAGGTATACCGTAATGGATGGCGAAGGCCGGCGTCAATGCCTTTAGCGACAACAGCGGGATCTGCTGCATCCCCCACTTCATCAGCAGTTGCGCCAGGGTGACCAGCAGCACGCTGGTCGCCGCCCAGAGATAACCCTTCATGGATTCAGACCCATCAGCACGATGCCGACCATAATGGCCGCCACGCCCCACCAGTGGCGGGACGTGGCGCGCTCATGGAAGATGCCCTGCGCGGCCAGCGTGACCAGCACAAAATTCAGGCTCAGCACAGGATACGCCACGCTCAGCGGCAGGCGTTGCAAAACGCCAAGCCAGAACAGCAGCGCCACCCCCAGCAAAACCAGCGCCCCCGCCAGCCAGCCCAAGGTTGCCGTGCGCCGGTTTTGCCGCGGCGGGCATTGCTGCCAGCGCACCGCGGCCTGTTTCTGACATAACTGCCCCGCGCAGGTGAGAACGCTGACCAGAAGTATCAGCAGATATCCGCTCATGGTCGTTGCCGGTACAGCACCAATGCCAGATGGGAGCTGCGTTGCATGGCATCGGGCGCGGGCAGGTAAACCGGCAGCCGGTTGTCGTCGGGCAGGCGGAGGAGAAGCGCCACATCCCCTTGCCTGCGCGCTGTTGCCAGCCAGCCGGGGAAATCCTGCTCGCTGATAAAACGCCCGCGCGCGTCGGGATAAGATAACCCATAGGTCAACTCGCCGCGCTCACGAAACATTTTCACGTCATCGCGCCTGAGCTCCCAGGCTATGGCGGTCGCCAGGCCCACGCTGTTGCTCAGCACGTATTGGCTGTGGCGCAGCACGCCGGCATTGGCGCGTATAATGTGCTGCGGCAGCTTATTGTCGATCACCCGCTGGGGAATGGCATGGCCCACCACCAGGCTGAACAGGACGGGACAGGCCGCGGCCCAGGCCCAGCGCCGCCCACCCTGGCGCCAGGACACAGCGGCAAAGAGAGCCCAGCCGGCGAATCCCAGCAGGCTTAGCGCCACCTTGGGCCATTCATCGTGGCCTAATATAATCACCTGCGGCAGCAGCCCGGCGCCCAGCGCCGCGATAGCCGCCATGCCCAACAGACCGAAGGCGCCGTTGATCACCGCGTTAAGGCGGAAAACCCGCACGCGGCGGGATGCGATGCAATCTTGCGCATATGCGGCCATCAGCAGGCTCAGCGGCGCCATGCACGGCAAAATATAGGTGAGCAGCTTGCCTTTGGCGAGACTGAAAAACACCAGCGGCATCAGCATCCAGCACAGCAGGAAAAACAGCTCCGGCCGCGTCGCCCGCTCACGCCAGCCCTTGAGCAGAGATCCCGGCAGCAGCGCCAGCCAGGGCAATGATCCCGCGATGATAACCGGCAGGTAGTACCATACCGGCGCTTTATGCTGCGCGTCGTCATCGGCAAAACGCTGGATATGCTCAATCCAGAAAAAATAGTGCCAGTAATCCGGCTCACGCCGGGCAACGGCCAACGCCCAGGGCAGGCTCAGCGCCACCGCGGCCAGTACCGCCACCGGGCCGAAGATCAGCAGATCTTTCAGCCGGCGCCGCTGGATGGCGACGGGCAGCGCGGCAATCACCGGCACCGCCAGCGCCAGGAAACCCTTGGTCATAAAACCCAAACCGCAGGTAATCCCCAGCAGGATATAGGCGCCCAGCTTATCGCGCGCGCCGGTAGCGTTGATCGCCAGATAAAAACTGACCATCGACGCCGTCAGCCACAGCGACACCATGGGATCAAGCACGCTGTAGGTGCCGACGCCGAATACCAGCAACATCGAAAGGAATATCAGCGCGGCCAGGCACGCGGTGCGGCGCGCTTGCCACATCATCATGGCCAGCACATACACCAGCAGCGCGCTGGCGCCGGTGCTCAACACCACACCGAAACGTACGGCGAAATTAGAATCGCCGAGCAGCCATTGGCTGATATTGTTAATCCAGTAACCCAGTACCGGCTTTTCAAAATAACGCACGCCCAGCAGATTAGGCACAATCCAGTCGCCGCGCAGCAGCATTTCGCGGCTGGTCTCGGCATAGCGGATTTCATCGGGCTGCCATAACAAACGGCTGTTCAAAGGCAGCAGATAGACCAGCGCATAAAACAGCGCCAGTATCGCCGCCCAGTAATGTTTAATTAATTTCATGGCGGTGAATTTGCCGGGGCCTGGCAACACAGCCAGCCTTCCCGTCCGGGAAAAGGGGAACGGACGACACGCCCCACCGGCACCGTGGAGACGTCGGCCGGCAACAGGTCGGGCAACGGGCAAAAGGTGATGCCCTGCTGCTGCGCGCGTTGTAATAATTGCTCGAATAACGCCGACTGCGATCGCCCTTCCACTTCACTATGGATGGTGTAGACCGGCACACCGCTATCCCGGGCGATCTGCCCGAGGATATAATCGTTGAAATTTTCCAGACGCGCCTCTTTGCCGATGACTTCGTCAAAGGTAGGCAAGGTGACGGGAATCTGTACCGCGCCGATACGGTTATCGCTTAATAGCGGCCGGAAAGGATGGCGGCCGCGGCAGTCGCTATTGTAGTAAAAACCGAAATTCTCCTTCGCCGCCAATACGCGCGTATCGGCGCGCCAGCCCGCCGCGGCGGAGCACGTTACCGGCCGCCCGATGCTCGTCTCCAGCGCCTCCACGCCCAGCCGGATCTGCCGCTCCAGCTCGGCGTCAGGCCAACGCCCGGCCTTGGCCTGCCATCCCTGGTGATCCCAGGCATGAAGGCCGACGTCATGTCCCGCCATCAAGGTCTGTTTCATTAACGGTCCCTGGGACGGGGTAATGCATCTGCCCGGCCAGGCGGTGCCGGCCAGCAGGATATCCCAGCCATAAAGGGAAGCCGCCTGGGAACGCAGCATCTTCCATAAAAAACGCGGGCGCAGCAGGCGCCATAAATGGCGCCCCATGTTATCCGGGCCGACGCTGAAAAAAAAGCTGGCCTTGATATCATACTTTTCAAACAGTTCCAGCAAACGCGGCACCCCATCACGGGTGCCGGTGAAGGTATCCACATCAACCCGCAGGCCGACCTGCCTCACGCGTCCACGCCTTCTTTAACCGTGCTGCGCAGGAAGAAATCCAGCGTCTGGTCAACGGTGCGCCGCATCTCGACGGTCGGCTGCCAGTTCAGTAAGCGGCGGGCGTTTTCAATGCTCGGTTTGCGATGTTCGACGTCCTGATAGCCGTTGCCGTAATAACTTTTGCTTTCGATATCCTTAAAGCCGGCAAACGGCGGGAAATGATGGCGCAGCGGATGGTTTTCAAAACTGTCCAGCAGCATTTGCGCCAGTTCACGGATGCTGGCCTCGTTGCCGGGGTTGCCGATGTTGATGATCTGGCCGTCGCAGCGGGCGTCGCGATTTTCGATAATGCGAAACAGTGCCTCGATGCCGTCGCTGATATCGGTGAAACAGCGTTTTTGCTCGCCGCCGTCCACCAGCTGTATCGGCGATCCCTCCACCAGATTCAGGATCAATTGGGTAATGGCGCGCGAACTGCCGATTCGCGCGGCATCCAGGTTATCCAGGCGCGGCCCCATCCAGTTAAACGGCCGGAACAGGGTGAACTTCAGCGTCTCTTTGGCGCCGTAGGCCCAAATGACCCGATCCAGCAATTGCTTGGATACCGAATAAATCCAGCGCTGTTTATTGATCGGGCCGACGATGAGCCGGGAGCGATCCTCGTCGAATTCCTTATCATCGCACATGCCGTAGACCTCGGAGGTGGAGGGGAAAATAATGCGCTTACGGTATTTCACGCAGTCGCGCACTATTTTCAGGTTTTCCTCGAAGTCCAGTTCAAATACGCGCAGCGGATTGCGGGTATATTCGATAGGCGTAGCGATGGCGACCAGGGGCAGCACCACGTCGCATTTCTTGATGTGGTACTCCACCCATTCCGAGTGGATGCTGATATCCCCTTCCACGAAGTGGAAACGCGGGTTCGTCATAAAACGGCCGACGGCGTCCGAACTGATATCCAGGCCATAGACTTCATAGCCGTCCTCACGCAACAGGCGTTCAGTCAGATGGTTGCCGATAAATCCGTTTACGCCGAGGATCAGGACGCGGGTCCGGCGCCGCTGCGCGGGGCTGGGTTTAGCCGCCAGCCGCACGCCGGCCATCATGCCCATCTCCCGCGCCAGCCGGCTGCCCTGCAAAAATAAACCGGCTTCGCTCTGCCCGGTGATAATCTCCAGCGCGCCGTCGCCGCAGGCAATGGTCAGCGGTTCGGTGGCCAGCACGGTACCCGGCTGTTTATCATGCCGGATATCCCGGGCGCGCGCGTTCCAGACGATAAGCTTGCGCTGGCCCAAATAGCTGAAGGCGCCTGGATAGGGTTCCGTTACGGCGCGCACCAGGTTGGCGATATCGTGCGCGCAATGATGCCAGTAAATCTCACCGTCGGCGGCGGTGCGGCGGCCAAAGTGGCTGGCTTCTTTTTCATTTTGCGGCGTCAGGCTAAGGGTGCCCGCCTTCAGCGGCGGCAATAAATCGCGCAACAGTCGTTCCGCCGCGTCGCTGAGTTTGGCATGCAGCGTTAACGCGGTATCGTCCGGGGCGATATCAACGGCGGCTTGCCCGGCAATATCCCCGGCGTCCGCACGCTTGACCATGCGATGCAGCGTAACGCCGGTCTGTTTTTCACCCTTGACCAGCGCCCAGTTCACCGGCGCGCGGCCGCGATAACGCGGCAACAGCGACCCATGCAGGTTAAAGCCGCCCCGGGGCGCCAGCGATAAAATATCCTCGCACAGCAGCTGACGATAATAAAACGAGAAGATAATCTCGGGTTTCAGGTTGCGGATAGTCTCAACCCAGAGCGGATGGTTGACATCGTCCGGCGCGTAAACCGGCAGCTCGAGACTCGCGCCCAGCCGCGCCACCGAGGGGAAAAACCTGTTTTCGTCCGGGGCGTCGGTATGGGTGAACACGGCCTGTATGTCATAGCCGGCTGCCACCAAGGCTTTTAAACCGATACAACCAATATCATGGTAGGCAAATACAATAGCTTTCATCATTCTTCTTCCTGGGTAGTCGAGGACGGCCGGGCGCCGATCACCTGCTGCACGAAATAACGGGGTCTGGCGCGGACATCGTTGTAAATGCGGCCGATATATTCGCCCAGCAGCCCCATGCCGACGAACTGCGCGCCAATAAAGGTAAAAAGCACCGCGAACAGGGTAAAAACCCCCTCGGCCGCCCACGTGGGCCCAAGGAGCAGGCGCAGGGCGATCAGGATGATCGAGAGGGTGAACCCGGAAATGGCGATAATGCTGCCGACCACGCTTAACAGGCGCAGCGGCGTGGTGGTCAGGCAGGTCACCAGGTCGTACATCAAATTGATTAACTTCATCAGGCTGTATTTGGAATCGCCGAACTCGCGCTCGGCGTGCGCCACTTCAATCTCGATGGTGCGCCGGGCAAAAGAATTGGCCAGGATGGGAATAAATGTGCTGCGCTCATGGCAGTGCAGCATCGCTTCCACCACCTGGCGGCGGTAGGCGCGCAGCATGCAGCCGTAATCGCCCATCGCCTTGCCGGTGGCGCGCTGGATAAGACGGTTAATCATGCGCGAGGCGCATTTGCGGAACCAGGAATCCTGGCGCCTGGCCCGCACCGTTCCCACCACGTCATAGCCTTGTTCCGCCACGCTCACAAGCCTTGGGATCTCCTCCGGCGGATTTTGCAAATCGGCATCAAGGGTAATGACCAAATCGCCGCTGGCCTGGATAAAACCAGCCATGATGGCGGAATGCTGGCCGTAATTGCGATTGAGCATTACGGCGACGATATGGTTTTCCGGCGTCTGCGCCGCCGCCGTCATCAGCTCGATCGAATCGTCGCTGCTGCCGTCGTCCACCAGGATAATTTCATAGGATTGGGTTAACCGCCCGCAGGCGTCGACGGTACGCGTAATTAACGCCGGCAGGCTTTCCTGCTCATTAAATACGGGAATAACCACCGAGACCTTAGTAATAGGTTCAACGCGCGACAATGTTCAGCTCCAACACAGAAAACAAGGCGGCAACCACCCGATCGACATCGCTGTCGGCCATATCCGGAAACAGCGGCAGGGTACACAGACGGGCTGAATTCCATTCGGTCGCCGGCAAGGACACCTGTGGATAACGATCACGGTAATATTTTTGCGTATGCGCGGCGCGGAAATGCAGGCCGGTGCCGATGCCCTTCGCCTGTAAACGGTTCATCAGTTCATCGCGGTCCAGCCCGCAGCGCTCGGGATCGATACGCACCATAAACAGATGCCAGGCATGCTGATGATCGTAGGCCGGCAACCCGAGCGGCAGAAACGGGGAACCCGCCAGAGCGTGGAGATAGCGCCCGGCAAGAGACCTGCGGCGCGCGTTTAACGCCGGCAGGCGGGCCAGTTGCACCACGGCGATGGCCGCATGGATATCGGAGAGGTTATATTTGTACCCCGGCTCCACCACTTCGGCCTGCGGCTTGCGCCCCTGCTGACGGCGATCGAAGGCGTCGGCGCCCAGGCCGTGAAATTTCAGCCGCCGCACGCGCTCCGCCAGGGCATCGTCGTCGGTGCCGACCAGGCCGCCTTCGGCGCAGGTCATGTTTTTAATGGCGTGGAAAGAAAAAATCGCCGTACCCGTGGCGCCGATCCAGCGCCCTTTATAACGGGTGCCCACCGCATGGGCCGCATCTTCGATTAAAGGTATGGCGTGGCGGCGAGCCACGGCGCGCAGCGCATCCAAATCCAGCGGCGCGCCGGCGTAGTGCACCGGCACGATGGCCCTGGTGCGCGGGGTAATAGCCGCCTCCACCGCCGCCGCCGTGACCATCAGCGTGTCGCGCTCGACATCGACCATCACCGGACGCGCGCCCAGCAGCTCGATCATGTTCAGCGTGGAAACCCAGGTCTGGGAAGGGGTAATGACTTCATCACCGGGGCCGATGCCCAGCGCCGCAAGGACCAGATGCATGCCGGCGGTGGCGGAGCATACCGCTATGGCGTGTTTACAGCCGAAAGCGGCGCAAAAGTCCGCCTCCAGCCGCTGATTTTGTGGTCCGGTGGTGATCCAGCCGGAGCGGAGAACGTCGCCCACGGCCGCAATTTCGTCCTCACCAATGGAGGGACGGGAAAAAGGTAATAGTTGATCCATAAATAAAATCGAATCCAAAAATGCATTTTGAAAGTACTATACCGACCAATAATTAAACGAAGATTAAATTTAAAAAAGAAAGCCTGATTTAATATTGCCGCCGTAGCCATGGCAAAGAACAAGGCAACGTATTTAGGCAGGGAAAAGTGAGTTATATCATGCTTCAGGCATACCGCGTTTTTCGCCGCAGAATTATTACACCGGTTAAGCAATTGTAAAATTAAATTCTTCTAACGCCTTTGCAATAAACAGCGCGGCTCAACCTGGGTTTGAATATTTCAACGGCGACGGAACTTTTATGAAAGAACGGAATATGAAAATATTATTAATGTAATGACGTTACCTGCCCGGCTCTATTCTTACAGAATTCAGAGGTCTCCGTTGATATTCCCCGCATCGGTCTCTGGCATACTATAAGGAGGAGGCGCGGATTATCATTATCCGCGTAGCCCCGCGCGACATCCTCCCCCCGAGAGGTTATTGCGCCGCGGTCATCGTCACATGATAGCGCGTGGCCGGGCGTCCCCGGTTAACCTTACTGAACAGTTTAAGGCGCGCCTGAGTGTAATCCGCCAGCAGCCCGGCCTCTTCCAGTGAAGGCAGGGTTATGGCCTCGCCCATATCCAGACCCGCCAGCGCGGCGTCCACGCACTGCCCGGCCTGCATTATTGTGTCGGGGTCCAGCGTGGAGAGGGGCACGCCGGAAATATCCCAAATTTCCGTGGCGGTGGTGGCCGGAGCCACTAACTGAATCCTGACATTGGTATCGGCGAATTCCAGTTGGAGCGCCTGGGTGAAGCCGAGCACAAAGGACTTGGTGCCGCTGTAGACGGCGCTGCCGACGATGGAACTGAATCCCAGCACCGAGCCGATATTGATAAGCGTACCGCGGTTTCGCGCTCTGAATCCCGGCAGGACCGCCAGGCTAAGCCGGGTCAGCGCGGTAACATTTAAATTCAGCAGCGCCGCCACCGCCGGCGCGGGTGTCTGCTCGGCCGCCACCATCAGCGAGGTGCCGGCGTTATTGACCAGCAGGGTGATGGACGCATCGGCGGCCAGGATAGCGGCCACCCGGTCCAGATCGGCCGCCACGCCCAGATCCGCCACCAGGGTACGCGCTTCATGGCCGTAACGGGAGCGCAATTCCTCCGCCAGCGCCGACAGGCGATCGCCGCGGCGCGCCACCAGCAATAGATCATAACCGCGCTCCGCCAGCCGGCGGGCATACACTGCGCCGATACCCGACGACGCGCCGGTGATAACCGCGGTGCCACTGGCATCGCTGACAGGGTGAGTATCTGTTGGTTTCATCATCTTCTCCTAATAAGGTCGGTTGCCCTGCGGCCAGGCCGCAGAAGGGTTTTGCCACCAAACATGACAGCCATCATGTTTTGTGGCAAGTAACATGATGATCGTCATGCTTGATGGCGACAAGCATGACCGCTATCATGTATACTTGTCAAGCCATGGCGGCAAACCGACGACAATAGGATGGAAGATGAGATATCCCGCGGCCGAAACGGCAGAAAAACATCAACGTATTCTCCAGGAAGCGGCACGGCTGTTTCGTGAACGCGGTTTCTCGGGCGTGAGCGTCGCCGAGATTATGAAGGCCACCGGCCTGACGCACGGTCCCTTCTATAATCATTTTGCGTCCAAGGAAGCATTAATGCAGGAGAGCTTCGAGTATCGGGCGCAGACGACGCTTGCCGGTATAGATGAGGCCGCCGCCACGCCGGCAGGGCTGCTGGACTACGTTGATCATTACCTGAGCGTTCAGCATCGCGATAACCCGGCCCTCGGTTGCCTGGTGTCGGCGCTGGCAACCGAAATCGCCCGGGAAGAGACCGTCAGGCCGTCCCTGACCCGGCTGGTGGCCGCCACGGTTGAACGGCTGACCCGTTATTTCCCCTGGCGCAGTAATAAACACGCCCGGGGCGACGCCATTCGTCTGCATGCGTCGATGGTGGGGGGCATTATCCTGGCGCGCGCGGTCAACGACGAGGCGTTTTCCCGGGAAATCCTGCGCGAAGTCAACGCCGGGATACAACGGTTTGCGCGCGCGGGGGCCGCCGGCAATGATAATGTCCAGGGCGGACGGGTGGAAAACTAGCGGCAGGCGGCGGGCGCCGCCTCAATAGCGATGTTGCCGGCCGGTTGGGTCAGCCTTGTTTTTGCTTGATCTCTTCAAGCTGCCGGGTGATCTGCGCCAGCTGTTCTTTTATTGACGTGACGATGTCGCCTTCCAGATAATCAATTTTATCGTGCAGCGCATACATTTCCAGATCGGATTTCACATTCACGTTGGACGCGATTTCCGCGCGGTAGCGGTCCACTTCCCCTTCCCGCTTCTGGCTCATCATAATGGCCGGTGCGGTATAGGCGGCTTGAAATGATAAGAAAAGATTCAGTAAAATAAAGGGATAAGGATCGAATCCGCTTTTACCGACGGCCAGGTTATATCCGGTCCAGCCGATGATAATAATGGTTTGGGTAATGATAAAGGTCCAGGTGCCGATAATGGCCGTGATCCTGTCGGCTAAACGTTGGCCCAGGGTCCGGGGCGCAACGGAATCAGATGACGGCATCAGCAGCGTGGCATGCTCGCTTCTGCTGCTGGCGCGTAACTCTTCAAGTTGCTTTTTGGATCTGGCATCCATGGTGCGTTTCCTTAATAAACACGTTGAATTAACTGACATTATTATATTAGGAAAAATTATAAGTTATCTTTTGTGTTTTACCACTCGCTCCCGGCAGGAAATGTATATTAAATTGTTTCTGGCAATGCCATCAGAGCAAGAGACCGGCAAGCCGGGAACAGAGGTTAACCTTTACGATCTACCGCCGGCTTATACCATCATCCTGCGGTTTACCTCAACTTTTAGAGTAATCCAATGACCAAAATGGCGATACGGACCGGTTTTGCCTTAATCATCATCCTATTTTAAATCATCGCCCGCCCCGTCGCCCCCGTACCTGGCGGCGCTGGAAATCGTAAGCAATTGAAATTGATCAATTTTAAAAACGGCTGAATGCGTTCACATCATTTTCTTAACGTGTCAGCAGGCATAATCTGATATTGATGGCTAATATATTCGCTGGGGAATATATGCTGATAATTAGCATTGCCTTTTGCATGCCATGGCCATTTTCGATACATAGAGTTAACAAGCGTGAGCTGGTTAACATTATTCGCCAATTGTTCTAAAGGATTTCAATGAAGGACTTGTCAAATACTATACTAAAGTCGTAACGTCTATTCACACCACTGATAACAGCGAAGCAACTCCAGCGATTGATGTTGCGTTGCTGGTTAACTGTTTTTTGAATAAATCAGTTGAACAAATAAAACCATCCATAATGATGGTTTTAAGACATTACTGAACATCTCATTTTTTTTCGAGTTAAGAGCGGCATTTCTTAAAAAATATTCTAAATAAGCCTAGCGCTGTTTATTATAGTTCTCAGTAAATTCAGCAATGATTTTTCGGTTGCTGCTGACACCCTTAATATCAATAATATTAATAATAAAATAGCCTGGCAATGTTATTTGAAAAAAAACAAAATAATTTTAATAATTATTCTATTTTTAAAAATATTTTCTTATAAATCTAGTCAAGATAAGCAAAAGCCACCGGGGGCCTAATATGATCTTAATATCTAAAACATTACGGTATTTCATCGTGACCGCACAACAGCAGTCTATTCGGTTGGCGTCGATGATTCTCTGCATCACGCCATCCCCGCTTTGCCGGACAATTAAAATGTTCGAGTTAAGCCTTGGCCATAAACTGTTTTCCCGCACCAGCAATGGCTTAAAACTCACCAGTTACGGTAGCGAACTGTACGCAACGCTGCTACCGCTCTATCAGGAAGTGTGTGAACTGGAAAGCAAAATTTTGAAAAAAAACACCAATAAAAATCATATCGCCACCCAGTATAAACTGGGAATCGATCATCATGACTATTCCTATTTATCTCCTTTGCTTTCTGACTCGCCCTTCAAAAACGAGATTACCCTAGAATACTATGCTCCAGATAGCACGAGTATGGAAGACGTGCTCAAGGAGGGATTGTGCAAGATTTTTTTCTCGGATAAACCGCTACGCTGCCCGCCAGGGGTCATACATCAGCTTTTAGCGGAGGATGCCCTCATGCTGGCAGTCGGCAGCGATGTGAATATCCGCAATGTGCCCATAAATCAACTCTTGTATGATAAAGTCCTGGTGCAATACGAGGCGCAACTTCCTGGAAAGATCAATGAGGAGATAGATGCTCATTTGCAATTTAATAACTTAATGTTGAAACGGCTTCATGTCCCCACGTTTCAGGGACAGCTGTCGACGATTGAAAAGAGCGATGCCATTGGTTTTTTCCCCGCATCGGTAAAAAATATCATTGAAGAACGGCAGTATAAAATAAAATTACTGCCCTTTAAGTTCAGGAATAAAGAACTATTAATCCAGCGTCATATTTATTATTTTAAAGATGACAGCAATTGGGTTGAACAATATATCGCGCCACGCATAGCACCTGTTCCCAATAAGATAGCCTGCTGATAGTCGCGCGCCGGCGGAATGGCTGTTTAGCGCGGTCATTCCGGCCATGGAACGATATTGCGGTATTGCCGGGCTATATACCGCCTAAATAGGCCTTGCGTACCTCTTGGTTGCCCAGGAGTTCGGCCCCGCTGCCGCTAATCCGGATCTGGCCGTTGACCATGACATAGCCCCGGTCCGATAACTTCAGCGCGTGGTGAGCATTTTGCTCCACCAGAAAGATGGTCATGCCGGTGCGGGCCAGCTCGCGGAGAATCTGGAAAATGTGCTTGACGATGATCGGCGCCAATCCAAGACTCGGCTCGTCAAGCAGCAGCAGCTTAGGCCGGCTCATCAGCGCGCGCGCAATGGCCAGCATCTGCTGCTCGCCGCCGGAAAGCGTCATGGCGCGCTGGTTGCGGCGCTCACGCAGGCGCGGAAAAAGGTCGAACATCCGGAGCAAATCTTCGGCCTGATGGCGATTGCCGATGGGAATAGTGCCCATCAGCAGGTTTTCCTCCACCGTCATATCCGGGAATACCCGCCGCCCTTCCGGCGACTGGGCAATGCCGTTGGCGGCGATGAAATGAGTCGACTTGCGACTGATATCCTCTCCGCGCAATAGGATCTGCCCCGCGCTGATGCGCGGCTGGCCGAAGATGGACATCAGCAGCGTGGATTTGCCCGCGCCGTTGGCGCCGATCAGCGCCACCGTTTCCCCTTCATGCACCTGGATGGAAACCTGCCGCAGGGCCTGGATCGGACCGTAAAATACGTCTACATCGCGAAATTCCAGTAGAATGTCGGTCATAAGGCCAATTCCTCCTCGTCGGTGCCGAGGTAGGCGGCAATCACGCTTTCGTTATTCTGGATGGCTTGCGGCGTACCGGTGGCGATGACATCGCCATGATCGAGCACGATAATATGATCCGAGATGTCCATCACCATGCCCATATCATGCTCGATCAGCAACACCGTGATGCCATGGCGGTCGCGCAGCAGGCGGATAATTTTACTTAAGGTACGGGTTTCCACCGGATTAAGTCCCGCCGCAGGCTCGTCCAGGCAAATCACTTCCGGGTTGGTGCACATGGCGCGGGCGATCTCCAGCCGCCGCTGCTGGCCGTAGGACATTTCACCCGCCAGTCGGTTGGCGCAATCAACCAGTTCCACCACTTCCAGCCAGTAAAACGCACGATCCAGGGCGCGGTTTTCGGCGCGTTTATAGGCCGGCGTATTGCATATCCCGGCAATCAGGTTGCGGTTGGCCTGCATATGCTGCGCCACCAGCAGGTTCTCCACCACCGACATCTCGCGGAACAGGCGGATATTCTGGAACGTGCGCGCCAGCCCGGCGCGATTGACCAGATGGGTGCCGCCGAACATTTTATAAAAAACGCGCCGGCCCAGCCGGGCCGGATGGATAAAATCGGCGGCGCGAAATTTTTGCCCGAGGATCTGGATAATATTGGTGGGCCGCCCGCGGGTGTTGAGCATAATATTGCCGCCTGTGGCCTGGTAAAAGCCGGTCAGGCAGTTAAATACCGTGGTTTTACCGGCGCCGTTGGGGCCGATAAGCGCCGTTATGGAACCCCTGCGCACCTCGAGATTGACGTCGTTCAGGGCCTTAATGCCGCCGAAATGCATCATCAGGTGCTCGACGCTCAGGATAGTGTCGCTCATGGCGCCACCCCCTTACGGGCGGCGAAACCGGCGCGGCTGATACGGATAAGGCCGCGCGGCCGCCAGATCATCATCACCACCATCAGGATGCCGAACAGCAGCACCCGGTATTCGGCAAAACTGCGCAGCAGTTCGGGGGCCACGGTTAGCACAAAAGCGGCAATCACCACGCCGATGGTCGAACCCATGCCGCCCAGCACCACAATGGCCAGGATCAGCGCCGATTCAAAAAAGGTAAACGACGTGGGATTGACGAAACCCTGGTAAGTGGCGAAAAACACCCCGGCAATGCCGGCGGTGGATGCGCCGAGCGTAAAGGCCGACAGTTTAACCAGTACGTGGTTCAGTCCCATGGCGCGGCAGGCGATTTCATCCTCGCGCAGCGCCTCCCAGGCGCGGCCGATAGGCATGCGCGTCAGGCGGTGCTTGATATACAACACCAGCAGCACCACCAGGATCAGCACGCCGTAGATGAAAATAAACTTCAGGTTGGGATTATAGGGAATATTGAGGAACTCATGAATGGGTACCCCGCCCTCCCTGGCGCGGCGACCGAATTCCAGGCCGAAAAAGGTCGGCGACGGCACCGAGACGCCATTGGGGCCGCCGGTAAAAGCCAGCCAATTGTTTAAAATCAGCCGGATGATCTCGCCAAAACCCAGGGTCACTATCGCCAGGTAATCGCCATGCATGCGCAACACCGGGAAACCCAATAACGCGCCGGCTACGGCCGCCATGATTGCCGCCAGCGGTAGCATGGACCAAAATCCCAGGCCGAGATATTCATACCCCAGCGCCAGTCCGTAGGCGCCGATAGCATAAAACGCCACGTACCCCAGATCGAGCAGTCCGGCCAGGCCGACCACGATATTCAGCCCCAGTCCCAGCAGCACATAAATCAGGCCGAGAATTGCCACGGTCAGCAAGTATTTGGTCGCGACGAAGGGAAACAGCGCCGCGAGTACCAGGATCAACGGGATAATCCAGCGCAGGCGGCTTTTGTAGTCGGCGGGACGGACGTAGACGCCGCCGCTGTCGCCGTTAAAACGCAGTTGGAAACGTTGTCCCGGCCCGGTTTGCAGAAACAGGCTAAGGGCAAAGCGCCCCGCCATCACCGCCAGGATAATCCAGGCCAGGCGCGGAGCGTGGAAATTGAAGCTGTAGCCGTCCAGCACCACGCCCACCACCGGGCCAAAAACAATCAGGGCAATAAAACCGGCCAGGACGGCATCAAGCAGGCATTGCCGGATATCCAGCCCTGCGGGCGGAGGCGATCCCGGGGAACGCGGCGCGGAGGTTGGCTTGTCCGGTGATTGAGCCACTGGAGGAGGCGTCCCGGCGGATTGCGGCGCTGTGGGTTGCGACATTATCTCTCCCTTTATACCTTAGCCACCAGTGGCCGGCCCAGCAGACCCTGCGGGCGAAAAATAAGAATGACCACCAGTAAGGAAAATGAAAATACATCTTTGTAATCGGAATTGACCATGCCCGAAAACTGCGCCTCGGCGACGCCCAGGATCAGGCCGCCCAGCATGGCTCCAGGCAGCGAGCCGATACCGCCCAGCACCGCGGCGGTGAATGCCTTAATGCCGATGATAAAACCGGCATAAAAATCAAAGGTGCCGTAGTTCATGGTAATCAATACCCCCGCCAGCCCCGCCATGGCGGCACCGATAACAAATACCCAGGAAATAACCCGGTCGGTATTGATGCCGAGGATCGAGGCCATCTTGCGATCCTGCTGGGTGGCGCGGCACATGCGCCCCAGCCTGGTGTGGCCGATAATATAGGTTAGCGCCAGCATCCCCAGCAGCGACGCCACCAGGATAAAGATCTTGGTATAAGTGAGCTGGACAAAGCTGTCGCCGATGTGGAACCTGAGCACCCCGTCCAGCATAGTGGGAATACCCTGTTGACGTGGCCCCTGGCTGATTTGCGCATAGTTTTGCAAGATAAGCGACATGCCGATGGCGGAGATCAGGGGCGCCAGCCGGGTAGAGTTGCGCAGGGGCCGGTAGGCAATGCGCTCGATAACCCAGCCGTAGACGCCCGTAACCGCGATGGTAAACACCAGGGTGCCGAGGATGAGCAGTGGAAACGAATGCAGGCCGAAAAACGACAGCAGCGCCAGCGCGATGGCGCACAGATAGGCGGAAATCATATAGACTTCGCCGTGGGCGAAGTTGATCATGCCGATAATACCGTACACCATGGTATAGCCGATGGCGATCAAACCGTAGACGGCGCCCAGTGTCAGGCCGTTAAACATTTGCTGCAGGAAGGAAGAATCCATAGTTACACCGTCTCGTCTTGCTTACAGACCGCCCGGCGGCCAGAAAAGCGACCACCGCACGGCGCGCGGGGTATTTTCCCCCGGTGAAACATGGCGTCGGGGCCGGCCCGTCAGCGGCGACGCCCACGGACAACCCCGGCGCCTGGCCCAGGGTCCGCCTGGCGCATTACCTTTAGCCCATGGTGGCTTTAGGGGATTTCGTGATATTTACCCTGGTCGTCCCATTGATAAACCACGTAATCGGATACCTTCAGATCGCCTTTGCTGTCCCAGGCCTTTTTGCCCATCACCGTATCCACGCTGTTGGCTTTCAGCCACGCGCTGGCCTTAGCGGAATCGCTGCCGCCGACGGCGTTAAACGCCGCGGCAATAGCCTGTACCGACGCATAGGAATAGAGAGTGTACCCTTCAGGTTCAAACTTGCCGGCGCGGAACTTCTCAATCACCGCCTTGCCGTCGGGAATAACGCGGGGATCTTTGCCGAAGGTCATTAAAACGCCGTTGGTATACTGCGGACCGCCGGCGGCGGTGACCAGTTCACTGGTGACAACGCAGTCGCCGGAAAAGAATTTAGCGGTGACGCCCTGCTCACGCATCTGGCGCACCAGGGGACCCGCCTCGGGATGGCAGCCGCCGAAATAGACCACGTCAGGATCCAGCGCGCGGATTTTCGTCACCAACGCGTTGAAATCTTTTTCACCGCGCGACAAGCCTTCATACATCACCTCCTTCACGCCGCGTTTGTTCAGCTCCGCCTTGGTGGCATCCGCCAGGCCCTGGCCGTAGGTGTCCTTATCGTGGATGATGGCCACTTTTTTCGCCTTCAGCTTATCGATAATGTAGTTGCTGGCAATCAGTCCCTGCTGGTCGTCCCGCCCGCACATACGGAACATGGCGGTCTGGCCACGCTCGGTAATCTGCGGATTGGTGGAGCCGGGAGTGATGGCGATAATACCCGCCTCGTCATAGACTTCCGACGCCGGCATGGTGGATGAGGAGCAGAAGTGGCCAATCACCGCCTTCACGTGTTCCTGATCCACCAGCCGGTTGGCCACCGCCACCGCCTGTTTGGGTTCACAGGCGTCATCTCCTTGCACCAGCTTAATTTTTTCCCCCTTGATGCCGCCCGCGGCGTTAATATCCTCGGCCGCCTGGGAAGCGCCGCGCCAGTATTGATCGCCATAGGTGGCATTGGGTCCGGAAAACGGCCCGGCAACGCCGATAACCACATCGGCATGGGCGGAGAAAGCCGCGCCCAAGCAACCGATAAGCAGGGCGGAAAGCGGGGTTCTTATCAATTTCATTGACATCATCTGGTTCCTTTATACAGTTTCAGCAAAACGCCCGAGGCGTGGACCATAAATCCTGAAGCTTAAACGTACAACCCATGAAGACGACGGGTATTTACCCCAACAAAATAAGCAATTATCCGGCCATAATGGCAAATTTCCGGCACATTAGAGGCACAGACCGTTTCGCTCCGGGGAGCTATCATCAGGGCGGGCGCCGCGCCGCCCCCTTTCAGTGCGCTTGTGCCGCCGGAAAACGGCGCCGGCGCCGCGGTTGCACCATTTCGGTGATACCGTCTATTAAAGACTATCTTTTAACGTTAAAGTCTAATTTTAATAACAAATAGGACATGTATCACATTAATTATCGGCGCGCCGCGGCACATGCCGCCTGGCGATTTAGCGTTAAAAAATAGTTGGTAAACACCAACGTATTTCTGAACCTTGAGATAATAAAAAGCGGCGCCTCAACACTTTCGCTGACTAATATTTACTGATAAGAAAAAATTAACCGCCCGCGCCGGTTTTATTGCCATAAAAATCATCAGCAATAAAGAACGGGCCTGAAAATAAAGGACCGGAATACCAAAATAAGGGCGGATACACCGCCCCCGGCCGGCGAAACCGCGGCATTGCCGGCCCGGGGCGTTATTATCAGGCGGTGGCCCGCAGCGCCATATCCACATATATCGCCCGCAGCGCCCGGGTTACCGGACCGGGAACGCCGTCCCCCACCGTCCTGCCGTCGATGCCGATAACCGGCCAGATAAAGGTGGTGGCGGAGCTGATAAACGCCTCCCGCGCGGCATAAGCCTCCTCAACGCTGAATGCCCGTTCCTCAAACGGGATAGCATGGGTTTCGGCCAGCATCAGTAGCGAACGGCGGGTTATGCCGTGCAAAATCTCGTTGCTGAGCGGCCGGGTCACCAGGGTGCCGGCAGACGTGACAATCCACGCGTTACAGGCGCTGCCTTCGGTTATCAGCCCGTTCTCCACCAGGAAGGCATCGTCCGCGCCCTGGGCATGGGCATACTCCTTGGCCAGGCAAGGCGCCAGCAGTCCCACCGTTTTGATGTCGCGGCGGTGCCAGCGGATATCCTCCAGCGTCACCACCCGGATGCCGTTGATAGCCTTGGCATTATTGATAACCGGCCGCGCCTGGGTAAACAGCGTAAGCGTAGGCGGAGTGCCGGCCGGCGGAAAATCAAATTCCCGATCGCCGGTAGTGCCGCGACTCAGTTGCAGATAGACCGCGCCTTCCCGCAGTTGATTGCGGGCGATCAGCTCCCGCTGTATGGCGTCCAGTTCAGCGGGCGTAACGGGCAGGGAGAGTTTAAGCTCCCGGCAGGAGCGCACCAGACGGGCGATATGGCCCTCGTTTTCCAACAGCTTACCGTTTAATACCGCGGTGACTTCATAGACCGCGTCGGAGAACAGGAAGCCCCGGTCGAAGATGGAGATCCTGGCGTCCTGCTCCGGCACATAGTCGCCGTTAAGATAGACAATTCTGCTCATGGATTCTTCCGCCGTGGTTAAAGTTGCTCAATAATGCGCGCGACGCCCTGGCGGAACGGATCCACCACCGGCAAACCGTAGCATGTTTCCAACTCCGCCATATAGGCCAACGCGTCCGCCTCCGGCAGCAGGGCGCTGTTAACGGAGATGCCGACAAACCGCGCCTGCGGGTTGGTCAGCCGCGCCGCCCGCAGGTTCAGCGCCATACAATCGGCCAGGTCGGGCAGCGGATAATCGACGCCGCGCATAGTGGTACGCGTCGGCTCATGACACAAGACCAGCGCATCAGGCTGCGCGCCGTGGATAAGCCCGAGGGTGACCCCGGCAAACGACGGATGGAACAGCGACCCCTGCCCTTCGATGATATCCCAATGATCCGGCTCGTTGTCCGGCGCCAGGGTTTCCACCGCGCCGGCGATAAAGTCCGCCACCACCGCGTCGATACTGATGCCCGCGCCGCTGACCAGGATGCCGGTCTGGCCGGTGGCGCGAAACGTGGCTTTTCTGCCCTGTTCCAGCATGGCTTTCTCAATGGCCAACGCGGTATACATTTTACCGCAGGAACAGTCGGTGCCCACCGGCAGCAACCGTTTACCCGCGCGCTTGCGCCCGTTGCCCACCGGCAAAGCGGCGCGGGTGTGGCGCACATCGAACAGCGAGCGGCCAAGCCTTTGCGCCGTGGCTTGCAGTACCGGAACGTCCGACAGGCGATTATGCAGCCCGGCGGCCAGGTCCATGCCGTTTTCCAGCGCGTCGCGCAGCACCTCGACCCAATGCCCGGCAATCACCCCGCCGCGATTGGCCACGCCTATCACCAGCGTTTTGGCGCCCATGGCCCGGGCGGCGGCAATGTCCAGATCGGGCAGGCCGCAATCCACCTGGCAACCGTCCATGCGCAATTGGCCGACGCAGTATTCCGGATGCCAGTGGCGGATGCCGGTGGCGACTTTCGCCGCCAGCCGATCGTGCGCGTCCGCCAGGAACAGCAGATAAGGTTTTTGAATTTCCATCAGCAACGCCTCATTAAACAGTTAGGGTAAAGGGTGCGCCCCACCGATGCTGCGGACCCGTTGCTCCACGGACAGAGGCGGCCAGGGGGTTGGCGCGATACCACTACCTAGCACAGGTTATGCCAAATAGACTCCAATCCTAAATAGCGTTATAGATCAATTAAATAAAATCATCTTCCGCCATCGCGACCGATAAAGCCGCGGTCGCCGTGCTTTTTTGCACCAAATTCAGGCGTTAACGCTGCTTTATTGCCTCACCATGGTGATATTTAATAAAATATTAACAATTATCCAGGTTAAAACCCGGAATATTGGTAAAATAATGGCATAAACCACGGCGCAAAAACGGCGTTGCCACGATAAAATCCGCTGCAAACCGAATCCGCCGCTGTTTGTGCGGTAAAACCGTTATCCGGCGCTGAAAAACAACAGAGTATCTTGCCGGCGGGCAGACACGGCGGGGCGTTTTGCCGGCTGGGGGCGAAAAAAAAACCTAAACCGCTTGTTTGCCACCGCTGATACAGCGAGAGAAACAAGGAGTTTAGGTTTTACCTGGACGGCGGCGGTGCCGCCGACAACTGTGATTGATAATGCCGCCGGCGCGCTATTTTAACAAGTGCCGCCCGGAGGCAGATGTTAATAATGTGACGCCGTTCAGATTTTAATCAATCACCCGGCGTTCGGCGTCCCCGCCTGCGCCGCGCGATTAAATCCCAGCACGCGGTAAATTACGGCAACCAGGACTAAAAAGGCCGAACCTACCACCAGCGACAGCCGGGTGTCCGGGCTAAAGGCCATACCCGCCAGCACGCAGACTAAAAAGGCCATGGTCAGGTAGTTGGACCAGGGAAACCATACCGAGCGGAACGGATGCGACGCCATGGCATCCCGGTGGGCCCGGCGAAAGCGCAGCTGGCTTATCAGCACCACAAACCAGGGCACCATGCCAGGCAGAACGCTGGCGCTGTAGACATAAACGAATACCCGCTGCGGATTGGGAATAATATAATTCAGGCACGAGCCCAACAGCAGCACCACGATGGACAGCATCACCCCCACCGCCGGGATGCCGTTGCGCGAGACCCGCCCTACCGCCGCCGGCAGCTGGCGGTTTTGCGCCAGGGCGAAGAGCATGCGGCCGCAGCTGTACATGCCGCTATTGCAGCCGGACAGCGCCGCGGTGAGGATAACAAAATTGATAATGCCCGCCGCCGCGGTAATGCCGATTTTGGCGAAGGTCAGCACAAACGGGCTACCGCCGCCGTCGATTTGATTCCAAGGGTAAATCGTTACGATAACAAATATTGCCCCGACGTAAAAAATCAGAATGCGCCAGAGGATCTTGCTCACCGCGCGCCGCAGGGTCACCTGGGGATTACGGGCCTCGCCGGCGGTGATGCCGACCAGCTCCACGCCCTGATAAGACGCCACCACAATACAAAGCGCAAACAGCAGGCCCTTCCAGCCGCCGGCGAAAAAACCACCGTGGGCGGTAAGATTGCCAAGCCCCACCGCATGGCCGTGGTTGCCGATGCCGAAAAAGATAATACCCAGTCCCACCGCGATCATCACCACGATAGTGGTGATTTTGATCATGGCGAACCAAAACTCGATTTCGCCATACAGCCTGACCGCGGCCAGGTTAGCGAGCGCCACCAGGGCGACGGCGGCCAATGCCGGCAGCCATTGCGGCAGGTCGGGAAACCAGTACTGGACATACACGCCGATGGCGGTGATTTCCGACACCCCCACCGCCATCCACATAAACCAATAGCTCCAGGCGGTAAGGTAGCCGAAAAACGGACTCATATAGCGATGGGCATAGACCGCGAAGGAGCCGGCGATGGGTTCCAGATAAAGCATCTCCCCCATCGAGCGCATAATAAAAAAGACAAATAACCCGGCGATAATATAGGCCAGCAGCACCGACGGCCCGGCCCATTGCAGCGTGCTGGCCGCGCCCATAAATAAACCGACGCCGATGGTGCCGCCCAGGGCAATCAGTTCGATGTGCCGGGCTTTGAGGCCGCGCTGCAACTCCTGCTTTGGTTCCACTATCATCCCTCTGAATCCGTTGGCTCATTTCCGCGCGCGGATTTAACAATGAATATTATCGAGGGCAAGGAGATTACCGCATTTTGCGTGATATAACATGCTCCTCATCGTTTTCGCGCAGCGCTTTTTGCAGCCCGGCGGCATCGAAACGTTCGCAATACATCGGCCTGCCCCGCTGGAAACGCCACCCCTCGGCCAGAGACCCGGCATCCACGACATCAAAGCCGAATTGATCGATAAGCGCGGCGGCCTGCTGCTTTGCCTGCGCGTCGTCGCCGCTGATGGGCAGCGCGCGCCGTCCCGGCGCGCCCGCGGGCATACCGTCGCGTTCCAGATCGTTAACCCGGATGGAATTGAACGCCTTGACGATGTTCGCCCCGACAAGATGACGGGCCAGCAGCTCGCTGGTGGTGATGGATTGATTCTCCAGCTCAGGCATCTGCCCGTCGCGTTCGGGATAATAATTATTGGCGTCCAGCACCACTTTACCGACCAGGGGCGCAACCGGTACTTGCAGGTAATTTCTCAGGGGAATGGCGACTACCACCAGTTCGCCGAAAGCGGCGGCCTGTGCCGCGGTGCCGGTCAAACAGCCTATTGACGCCACCAGGCTCATCAGGGTTTGCGGGCCGCGTGAATTGCTGACCATCACCTCATGCCCTTGCTTCATCGCCAGTTGGGCGATGGCGCGGCCGATAAAACCCGCGCCGATAATGCCTATTTTCATAAGTCAGAACTCCAGTTGGAAGAAAAAAAATACCGAGGACCGACTTTACATTACCAACCGTTTTGCGATAAACAGGCATATCAGAACATATCCCGCAACCTACAGTTGTGAATTATCCGGCAGGAGCGCCGTAATGGACCGACTGACCAGCATGGCGGTATTTGTTAAGGTCGCCGACCGGGGGTCTTTTGCCGCCGCCGCCGAGGCGCTGAATATTTCAGCGCAAATGGTGGGCAAGCATGTGGTATTTCTGGAGGATCGGCTGGGGGCGCGCCTGCTTAACCGCACCACCCGCCGGCAGAGCCTGACCGAAATCGGCGTGGTGTTTTACCAGCGCTGCAAGATAGTGCTGTCCGAAGCGCAGGCGGCCGAGTCCGTAGCCCTTGAACTCAGCGCCGCGCCGCGCGGCCAGCTGCGCGTCAACGCGCCAGTGACGTTTGGCGCCTACGCCCTGACGCCGATGATTAACCGTTATCTGCTGGCCTTTCCGGCGGTGAAGGTGGATTTAACCTTGACCGACCGCTTTGTGGATGTGGTGGATGAAGGTTTTGAGGCGGTCATTCGCCTGGGCGCGCTGAAAGACTCAAGTCTTGCCGCCCGGGAACTCGCGCCCTACAGGATGATTGCCTGCGCATCGCCGGGATATCTGGCCCGTTGCGGGTTTCCGCGCCAATTAAGCGATCTTGAACGCCATGAATGCCTGGGCTATAGCTTCTGGTCGCGTCCGCCGCTCAGTGAATGGCGCTTTACCCGCGGCGGCGAGGAACAACGGGTTCGGGTGCAAAGCCGGCTACAGATTAACGACAGCTCGGCGCTGTTAACCTCCGCGCTTCACGACGGCGGGATTCTCCTCGGCCCGGAAGTGATACTGCGGCCCTATCTGGCATCCGGCCAGTTGGTGCGGGTATTGCCGGACTATGAAGCGCCGTCCCGGCCGCTGCATATCCTGTTCGCCGCCCAACGGCAGCTGACGCCGAAACTGCGCAGTTTTATCGACTGCGTGGTGGCGGAATTCGGGGCGCGCTAAGGTCAAACCGGCGGCAGGATCTCGAATACCGCCTCTTTAGGCCGGCATAACCGGGTGCCCAGGGGCGTGACGACGATAGGGCGATTGATCAACACCGGGTATTGCACCATAAAATCGATAAGCTGTTCGTCGGTCCAGCGATCTTCCGCCAGGCCCAGTTGCTGGTAAGGATCGTTTTTGGTGCGAATCAACGCGCGGACCGGCAGGCCCATATCCCTGATCAACGTCTGCAACTGCTGATGATTGGGCGGCGTTTTCAGATATTCGATAACCTTGGGCTCAATGCCCCGTTCGCGCAGCAACGCCAGCGTATTGCGGGAGGTACCGCAGGTGGGGTTGTGATAAAGGGTGACGTCACTCATAGCGTGTCTCTTGTCCTTAGGTAATGACCCACTGGTCCGGCAATCCAAACAGTATCGTCAAAACCCGGTGACGGCGCACGCGGTATTTTTGTATTGTCTCCGACCCGACATCTGGCGCAGGAAGCGCCCAAACCACGATAAGCCCGACCAGAGCGTCGGGCTTATCGTTTATGTCATGGCATAGTATTTGAATTAACGCGGCCGGATCTTGGTTTAGTCCGACCGCCTTTACCTGTTTCTATTACATAATTACTCTGTTGTGAACAGGCATAGCCACCTAACTTACAGATTATAATTATGTAGCGACGAAACAAGCATAGAACCTATTATTTCGACGGTTTTCTGCCGCCGCCATGGCTGTTGCGCCCGCCTTTTTCACCGGCTTCGGATGCGCGCTGCGGGTCGTTTTTGAAGTTGCCGCCGCTCGCCTGGCCGCCTTTCTTGCCGGCGCTGGATGCCTTTGCGCGATCTTCCGCGAAATTGCCCGATCCGCCACGATGTTGTTCAGCCATCTTAAACCTCCGGTTGAAATAAAGTGAATTTCAATTATTCTGTATCTTTTCAAAGCGGCATAAAAATAAACTGCGATAATTTAATCCGGTTTACCGCATTTTTACTCCACTTAATTGCTTTCCACCCAATAACAGATAGGCAACTCATATCATGTCATAGGTATATTTAATACTAGCCGACATACTCATACTGGCAAGTGTCATTTACAGATTGATACAAACTCCGCCCAAGGAATCAGCGTAAGTAGGTGCATTAATTTCTTAACTATCTATTATTTAAGGTTTTTTATTAAAAACATTATTTAAAGCCACATTATTTAACCCGTTATTGCATATAATTTAAAAATCGTGGGATACCTGCTGGGAACAACCGAAGCCGCAATTCTCTTTTTGCACCTAAAAATAAGAGACTTATAAGGCCTATAAAGATTATTCTCCCTATTGTCTTGTATGCCAGCCGCTTATCATGATGGAATCAGCACCCTATCATTTTTATTTCTGTCTATACTTAATGCGGACACTCATTCTATATTCGCAATCCGTGGTGTCCGACCGGTCCAGCCGCCGGCGGCAAGGTAAACATTAACCGCAAACCGCAACATTTTGCATGTTTGCATGTCGCTGCAAAAAATATTCACGGGAGAAAAACAATGTTCAGCAACCAGACCCGATACCCTGGCAAGCCCGATGGACTGCTGACAGCGCAGGCGCCGCAACCCGTGGCGCCGGCCAAGCCGGCTGATCAAAAAAGTAAGGATGACCCGGCCAACGCGCCGGAATCCGGCGACAAACTGCCCGACCAGCAATAATCAACCCGCATTGCCAGCCAGCAGTCATACACCGGGCGATTATGCATGGCTTTTTCCGGCAATTTTCATACCCGCCGTCACCAGCGCCACGATAATCCCGCCGGCCACCAGTCCCAGCAGCATATCGGTGGCGCTGGTCATCAGGGTGCCAACGAAACCGCCGTGCCCTTCTTGCATGCGGTCAATCAGGCCATGGGTCCAGGGCAAGCCGTGCGCCAGAATGCTGCCGCCCACCAGGAACATGGCGATGGTGCCGATAACCGACAGGGATTTCATCAGCAGCGGCGCGGCATTGACCACCCCGCGCCCCATGGCGCGCAACAGCTTGCGCGAGCCGCCCTGGCCGGGCAATTCGCTCAGGTAAAGTCCCACATCATCCATTTTGACGATGGCCGCCACGATGCCGTAGACGCCCAGGGTCATGGCGATGGCGATCAGCACCATCACCGCCACCTGGTTCATCAAGGGCGCGCTGGCCACGGTGCCCAATGAAATCACGATAATCTCCGCCGAGAGGATAAAATCGGTACGCACCGCGCCTTTAACCTTTTTATTTTCCAGCGCCAGCACATCTTCCGGGGTGACGCCGGATCCTGACGCCGGCGCATCCGTCTGGCGGGTCTCGTCCGGGGCCACCGAAGCGCCCTGCGCCACATCCGCCGGCGCGGCCTGCGCGGCGGTGGCCGGGACGATCGGCGGCGCATCGGCATTGAGCACCGCCATCGGCGCGGACGGGACCGGTTCAGCATGTTTTTTTTTCTGCTGACGGCGATGCCAGCTTTCGATCAGTTTTTCAACGCCTTCGTAGCACAGATAGGAGCCGCCCAGCATCAGCAACGGCGTAATGGCCCAGGGAATAAATGCGCTGATAACCAGCGCCAACGGCACCAGTATCGCCTTGTTGATCAGTGAACCCTTAGCGACTTTCCATACCACCGGCAGCTCACGGTCGGCCCTCACGCCGGATACCTGCTGCGCGTTCAGCGCCAGGTCGTCGCTGAGCACGCTGGCGGTTTTACGCGCCGCCACCTTACTCATCGCCGCCACGTCATCCAGTATCGAGGCTATATCATCAAGCAGCGCCAACAGGCTGGTTCCCGCCATATCGAATTCCTTTAATTGTGCTTTTTATCATTAGTATCGTTATGATTAAAGCAGGCTATTCCCATATTGTTAATAATTCATATCAGTTATTTGGAGAATGTTATGTCTGCAGAGGTTCATATCGTGGCGGTTGTCGAAGGTAAACCGGGCAAGGCGGAAGCTATCAAAGCGGTGATAAAACCCTGTATCGAAGCCACCCGCCGGGAAGAAGGCTGTCTGAAGTACCAGTTGCATCAGGATATTGTCCGGCCCGATCATTTTATTTTTGTCGAGCAGTGGGCAAGTGAGGAAATTGTGCAAAAACACAGCAAATCCGCGCATCTCAAAACCATGGTGGACGGGCTGACCGATCTTATCGTCACGCCGTTGGAAGTGTCGCTATTAAAAAGCATCTACTGAGCCGGCGTCTGCGCGCCGTGTTGCATGTCTGGCGGACGACGGCGACCACGGCCGCACCGATAGCATGGATACCGGCGCTTATGGCATAGCCCCGAACACAACCGGGCCGGGCAATGCCGCTGCGGCCCATGTCTGCGCCCTTCACATGTGTTTACGTAGCCAGTCCAGTTGCTGTCCTGCGACGCGATTAAGATGCTCGCCGGCAAAAACCTGGTAATGACGCGCCTTGGGC
This sequence comes from Sodalis sp. RH24, assembly GCF_047324145.1. Lineage (NCBI taxonomy): Bacteria > Pseudomonadati > Pseudomonadota > Gammaproteobacteria > Enterobacterales > Bruguierivoracaceae > Sodalis > Sodalis sp. RH24. The sequence goes on along the minus strand of NZ_CP178729.1, from coordinate 4,349,766 downwards.
TGGATATGACAGCGTTTATCCGCGCTAATGGCCTGGTATAAAGCCAGGCCGTATTCCAGCGCGATGACTTTATCATTTTCAGCAAACACCATAAACGTCGGCTGAGTCACCCGCGCCGCAGCTTGCGCCGGATGATAAAGAATGGTTTCCCATACCGCCAGATAAGGGACTTTATTCCCCAGGACCGGGAATTCCTTTTTTTTCTTTTCAAAGAACACGCGCGACTCCTCATCGGTCATGACCTTGATAATGGGCACCAACAGTTCACTGCCGCTCTGCTGCTGCTTACTCGCCATCCTTTTCAGGGTATCCATAAAGCGGGCCTTTTCCTCTCCCCCCATATCGCCGGTCACCAATTGCTCGCCGTCGGCGAAAGCCAGTTGGCTGAGGACGCATTTTATTTCCGGGCGGCGGGCGGCCACCTCGATAACGTGACAGCCGCCAAGCGACGTGCCCCACAGGGCGATACGCCGGGCATCTATCCCGGGTTGGGCTTGGCACCAGTCCAATACCGCCATGATGTCTTCAATCTGCCGTTCCGGCACTATCCTGCCGGCGTCGCCTTCACTGTCGCCGAAGCCACGGTAATCAAAGGTAACAACGCAGTAGCCGGCCGCGGTAAAATGCTTAACAAAGCCCGATAATAAGATGTCCTGGATGCAAAAGAATCCGTGGCACATCAATACCGCCGGCAGCGGCGATGTGGTGCTACCGCCTGCACGATGTATCCGTATGGCCAGTTTGTCCCCCGCAAATTCTATAGCGTGTCGCTCAATTTCCATCATATTTTCTCCTTAGGTAACTAATAATTTCGTCGTTTTAATTACAAATTTCGAACGCGCAATGAAAGTGGCGATCATCGCTGTTCACCGACAAATATTTTCATTAAAATATCAAGATAGTTATTTTAATTGATAATAATACAAATGCTAATGATATTAGGAACTCATAAATTGATAATACCGGTAATTATTATCGTTGAGCAAGGTAAATAATTTATTATCAGGCTCGTTTTTTATTATTGAGTGATAAACAGCAGGAAAATATAAAATACTCCAATTGAGCCTTTTTTAAAGACATATTATGTTAACTGCCAGTCAATCTTAACGCTTCTACTAATAGCCAGCCATTGTATAATAACATCTCTATGTTACTCAATCAGTTAAAGAAACAGCAATCAATTGCTTGGCTAATTATTTATTAGATTTACATTTATATACTCATAAAAATGGTTATTTTGACCGATAAAATCCTGCGTTCCTGTGGGCAGTGATTAAAATCAATAAATAACTATTTTATTTGCATTTATATGAAAAGATTCTTTCACCGGCGGGGAGGATAACATGCATAACATTTTTCTGGGCAACGCGGACGGGAACGCAAGTTGCCGGGAACGCCGCACGGTTCGTCCGCCGCGCGGCGTTTTAATCGTCCCGGTTAACGGCTGGGAAAAGGTAGCCGTATGCCCTTCAGGAAGAGAAACGCCAATAACAGGCCGCCCCATAGCGCCATCGTGATATAACTGCTTATCCCCATGATATTCAGGCCGCTTTCCAGCATCTGCAGCAGGATCAGCGCCAGCACCATACCGACAATCTTGCCGAAACCGCCATCGGGATTAATCCCCCCCAGTACCGCCGCCAGGATACTCGTCAGCAGGTAGGACTCGCCGTAGGCGGCCTTGGCGGAATTCAGCTTGGACATCATCAGCAGCGCCGCGACCACGCACAACAGCGAGGAGATGACATAAACCGCCATCAGCGTGCGCGGCGTATTAATGCCGGCATAATGGGCCGCCCGCTGATTGGAGCCGATAAGATAAATACGGCGGCCCAGCGGCGACCGTTCCAGCACGATCCACATGATAAGCGCCACCAGGGCAAAGAGGTACAAGGGTACCGGGATGCCCAGCCAGTTATGGTTGTTCAGCCACAGCACATAGGCGGGAAAATTGGAGATGGCCGTCCCCTTGGATATCAGGATGGTCACCCCCTTCAGCAGGGTCATCATGCCCAGGGTGGCCAATATGGGAGAGACGCGGATGACGGCGATCAGGACCCCGTTCAGCAGGCCGATGAGACCGGCCATAGCGATACCGGCCAGCAGCATCAGCAGGGCGCTGCCTATCGACGGGGCAAAATGGGTGGCAACCCAGGCCATGACCAGGGCGCAGCAGTTGGTGGTGGCGATAATCGACAGGTTGATGCCGCCGGTCAGCATGGTCACCGCCATGGCGAACGCCAGCACGCCTAATACCGGCAATTGTGATCCGATGGACTGGAAATTCGACGCCGACCAAAATACGCCCGGAATCTGCACGCTGAAGGTCACCACCACCACCACCAGCAGCACCATCAGGTACAGCTCCACATGATCTTTCACTTTGGCGCCGCTCATGACAGGATCTCCGATTTACTGCGCTGACTCCAGGCGGTGGAGCTGATACTGACCACAATGACCAGGCCGGTAATCACCATCTGCCAATAGGAAGACACACCGATTAAATTCAAGCCGTTCTGCAGCATGGCCAGCAGTACCACGCCCAACACCGTTCCCAGCAGCGTGCCGCGCCCGCCGATGATACTGGTTCCACCCAGCACCACCGCCGCCAGCACGGTCAGTTCATATCCCAGCAGCGAGTCCGGCGCCACCGTCATCACGGTATAGGATTGCACCACCCCGGCCACGCCCGACAACAGCCCCATGAAACCATAGACAAACAGCTGTAGCTTGAAAATACCGAAGCCCAGCCGGGAAGCCGCCTCGCGATTACCGCCCATGGCATAGATTTTACGCCCGATACTGCTGCGTTTCATCAACAGGCCGGTGATGATCAATACCGCCAGCAGGGTCATAATGGGCAGGTTCAGGCCATAGTCATAGCCGTCGGCGGCGGTAAAAGTAAATAATGTCAGGCCGCCTTCGAACCAGTCGGGATATTTGTACAGCCACACGCCTTTGGAAAAATAGAGCAGTAAGCCATAAAATATATTCAGCGTAGAAATAGTGACAATAATGGAAGGCACTTTCAACCGGTTGACCAGTACAGCGTTGATCAGGCCCAGCACGGTACCGACGCCGCCGGCGATGAGGAACGCCACCAGGAAATTACCACCGTATCTCAGCAGCGCGGTGACCATGATATATTGGGCGATGATGGTCATCGCGGGAAAAGAAATATCGATGCCGCCCGAGATCAGGACGATAAACAGCCCGCAGGCCAGGATCAGCAGCATGGCGTAATTGTTGATAAGATCGTAAAGATTGCCGAAGGTGAGGAAATCGCTACTGTTCAGGCTGAACACGATCCCCATGATCAGGATGGTCGCGATCAGCAATACTTCATGCCGGTGCAATGCGGCTTTGTTAACCATTGACCACCTCCGCCAGCGCCGCTTCGGTGGTTTGGGACGTAAGGAATTCAGCCACCAGGGTGCCCGCTTTCATCACCAGAATCCGATGGCTGTTAAAATACGCCTCTTCAATTTCATCACAAATCATCAAAACCGCGATGCCCTGGGCGGCCAGCGCGTTAATAATCTGGTAAATCCCCGCCTTATTGGCAATATCGACGCCGACCGTGGGCGAATCCAGGATGAGCAGACGCGGACGGGTTGCCAGCCATTTTGCGATCGCCACCCGCTGGGCATTGCCGCCGGAAAGGGTATTGACCGGCAGCGAGGTATTATCCGACTTGATGGTCAGCCGGCCGATCATCTCATCGACCAGGGCCTGCGCTTTTTGCTTATCGATAAGGTGCCAGCGGTCTTTCACCTGCGCCAGTACCGTTGAGATGATATTGTCCTCAATGGACTGCTCCATGACCAGCCCGGTGCCCAGGCGGTCTTCTGACACATACCCTACGCCTGCGGCAATCGCATCGCGATTGCTGTTGAACGCGACCGGCCGCCCGTCGATTTTAATGCTGCCGCTGTCCGGGCGGTTCAGGCCGAACAGGCTCAGGCAAAGTTCCGTGCGCCCTGCGCCCAACAGCCCGGTGATGGCGACGATTTCACCTTGGCGCACCTGCAGCGAAATATCGTGGTATTGCCCGCGGCGGCTTAACCGCTCCACCTCCAGCACCACCGGCTTGCCGCCCGCATAAGGGGTCAGTACTCGATAATCGAACGCCAGCCCGGTCATCAGGAACGCCAGCTGTTTACTGCCCATTTCGGCGGCGGGGAAGGTGCCGATGTACTCACCGTCCTGCAACACGGTAATGCGGTCGGATACCTCCATAACCTCATCCAGCCTATGGCTCACAAACACCACGCAGATCCCCCGCGCCTTCAGCTGATGCACCAGCCGCAGCAGGCCTTTGACTTCCGTCATGGTAAGAGAGGCGGTAGGCTCGTCCATGATAATCAGCCGGGCATCCTGCGCCAGCGCCCGGCAAATCGCCACCAGTTGCCGCTGCGCTATCGACAGCGTTTCCAGGGGCGCGTCCAGGTTAAGCTGGATGCCGATATCGTCCAGGGTGCGCTGCGCCAGTTGGTAAAGATGGCGCTTATTCACCCAGAGATGGTGATGATAAAGATTGATGGCGATATTTTCCGCCACGCTCAGGTTGGGAAACAAGGACAGATCCTGGTAGATCACCTGGATGCCGCGTTTAACGGATTCCCCCGGCGTCAAATGGGAGAACTCGCGATCGTCGAGGGTGATTTTCGCCCCAGCATCCGGTTGATAAACGCCGGAAATAATCTTAATCAGCGTAGACTTGCCGCAGCCATTCTGCCCGGCCAGGCAATGCACCTCGCCCGGCAGTAACGTCAGTGCAATATCATTGAGCGCCTTCACCCCATAAAACGTTTTGCTGACATGTTCCATCGCAATTAACGGCTTCATTGCAACCTCATAGTAACGCGTCCGGGTGACTGGCCGGGGCAGTCGCCCTTCCCCGGCCAGAGCCTCGCAGGATGTAAACAGCGGCGAACAATTAATACAGGCTGTCGATGTTGTCCTTGGTAACCCGCAGCACCTTATGGAACTTAATCACTTTCTTGTCGGCATCCACTTCCGCTTTGCCCAGGCCTTTTACTTCATAGCCCGGGCCGATATTTTCGCCTTTCAGCAGGCTGGCCGCCACCGCCGTCAGGGCATACCCGGCGGTAGCCGGATCGTAGGTAATGCCTTCGGTGATATCGCCGCTTTTAATCAGCGACGCCGCCTGGGACGGAATCATCATGCCGTAGACATGGACTTTATTTTTGGCGCGTTTCTCCTTAACCGCGCGTCCCGCGCCGATGGGTCCCTGCGATCCAAACGCCACGATGGTATTCAGATCGGGATGGGCCTTCATCAGATCAAGGGTGGTACGGCGGGAGTCATCGATGCTTTCCGACACCGGCATGCGGCTGGTCACTTCATGCATATCGGGATAATGCTCTTTCTGGTATTTCACAAACAAATCGGCCCAGAGATTATGCTGGGGCACCGTCAGGCTGCCCACATAGATGACATATCCCCCTTTACCGCCGTTGGCCTTGGCGACCTCCTCCACGTTGTCGGCGGCAAACTGCTGGTTGTCGATGATTTCGACATCCCAATTGGCGCTGGGCTGGCCCGGCGATTCATTGGTTAATACCACGATGCCCGCCGCGCGCGCTTTTTTAAATACCGGCTCCAGCACATCGGCATCATTGGGCACGATGGTTATGGCGCTGACTTTTTTGGCAATCAGGTCTTCAATGATTTTCACCTGTTGGGGAGCATCGGTACTGGACGGTCCGACTTGATAGGCATTGACGGAAAGGTCCTTACCGGCCTGGGTGACGCCTTCGCCCATACGGTTAAACCAGGGCATGCCGGCGATTTTGGAGATATTGACGATTTCGGACTGCGCGGCAAAGGCGCTGGACGCGCTCAGCATCAGGCCCAGGTAACCTGCGGTTAACCAGTTGTGCAGGGTATTTGTTTTCATTTTATTTATCCTCTTGAAGCAATAAAGGTAGGAGTAGCTAGAGTTAAAATTTACAAAAAGGCCATGGAGAACAGCGTTAAAATTAAAACGCTTTTTCAAAGCGTTATATTAAAAAAATAGAGACTTATGCGAAGAAAACGATTGAAATATGGAAGGATACGGAAAAATTATCCATATACATATTGGCTGTATATATGGATAAATAAGGCACTATTTTTGTTTGGGATTAAGCTCACAAAACGATTATAAAAAACCAGCAAGCCGGATTATGGTGCTATAGCTGTGGCGGCATGGCGCGCGTGTTCCTCGCGCATATACAGGGAAAATTGCGTCAGCGCCATCGGCCTGGAGAAAAAGTAGCCTTGCTGAAAGAACACCTGTTTATCCAGCAAATACGCCTTTTGCCGCGCGTTTTCCACCCCTTCGGCAATCAGCTTCATATCCAGCTTCACCGCCAGATCGATAACCACGTCCACGATAATCCGGGAAGTGGTCTCCTCTTCAATCATCGCCACGAAGGATTGATCGATCTTCAGGAAATCGATATTCATCTTGCTCAGATAGGACAGGCCGGAATATCCCGTGCCGAAGTCGTCGATGGCAATCGCCACCCCGAGTTGTTGCAGCTCGGCCAGCACGGCCAGCGTCGTATCGTTGACGTCGATAAATTGCCGTTCCGTCAGCTCCAGTACCAGCCGGATATTTTTATCCTGCACCGTCTGCAAAAAAGTCCGGCAATCTTCCACAATCTGCCGGTCGGCAAGATGGTTAGCCGAGATATTGATGGCGACATGCAGCCTCTCCCGCCAATGCACCGCGCTATCGGCAATCACCGTAGCTACCTGCTGCATAAGCTGACGCGTTAAGGGAATGATGAGGCCCGACTCTTCGGCCAGCGGGATAAATACCTCGGGAGAAACAAATCCGTCCGTGGGATGCCGCCAGCGCGTGAGGATCTCCACGCCGGCGCAACGATCGTTGGCCACATTCATCACCGGCTGGAAATAGGGTTCAAACTCATTACGCTTCAGCGCCAGGGCCATATTGGTGCGAATGGACGTGGTAGCCGCCAGCCAGTTGCGGATAAGCAGCGACATGACCAGGCAAACCACCACTGAAAACAGGATTATGACGGCATACGTATCGACCATATAGTCAAAAAACTGACGTTGGGTAATGGCGATGCTCAACGCAAAAGGAAAAACCCGCGAAACCCGGTTGACGGCGATAAACCCGGTTTGCAGCTTGTCAGATGGGATCAGCCGCCCATCAGGCGACAGGGATTGATTCTTTATGCTCAGGAAAATCCGGTTATTGGATCCCACCGCATCCATCATATAATGCATATATTGCGTATCAATGACCACGCTGACGCCGTCATTGCCGCGATGCTTGCGCAACACGATGACGGCAATGCCGGGAAACAGGAGCGTGCCGGCGCGCAGCTCGATTTCCGGCGTCAGATCGCGCATTTCCGCTGCGTATTTGCGCGGCTTCATATTGGGCGGCGCCGGCACCGGGGAGCAATACACCAGGCCTTGATGATCCAGGATAACGGTGCGCACCAGCGAATGGCGCATGTTGATCATGCGTAATCGATCGACGATCTCCGCGCAAGGTCGGTTCAATAACATGATGGCTTCATCGGCCGTTGCGTCGGCGTCGTTTAATAGCGTGTCGACAAAGGCCAGCGTACTGCCTATCTCATGATCGGCGCGGGATTTCAACGTCTGGTAAGCAAAAAAACTAATGAGAGAAACGGAAAAAATAAAAAAGCACAAGGGAATGATTACCCAAAAGAGCATGCGATACTTGTTGGCGATTTTTGCTATGATCCTGCTTTTCAGGCTGATAGGCATTGTGCGTTCCCTACTCCTCGGCACATCCCCGGGGGAGATGCAATCCCGCGTATTCGCCTCTGCGAAACTGTGGTAACTGGTTTGAGTATACACCCAGTTAATTATTTCACTCCTAATGCTTCGGGCAGGGAGGCGATATCACAGGAGCAGCTTGCCAGGGATTATACGGACGGCCAGGCTGGCCGGCAAGCGGACAACGCCGGGCACAAGGCGCAGACAGAAAGTATCTTACACGATGAATAATATAAATTAAAATAATTAGCTTTATGCTTATATATATAATGATTTTTTTAGCGGGACGCATTTTCTCATTGACCGAATTTGTTAACTGATTTACTATCGATTAAAATAATATTATATAATAAAAACCTGCATTTCAATGTATTAAATATATCCCAGATCATTAACTAAACTCAGCTAAAATGATGAGATTCATATGCTTCTTACTGCAAATTCAATCAGGAAAAATGAACACAATCTTATCATTAAAAACATTAGCGATACTATTTTTCGTGAATTTCGCTTTCCGGCGCAAACCCGGTTTGCCTACGCCGTGATTAACAAAAGATACCCGAAGCCGCCGGTTATCTACTCCAACTATCCGGAAAAATGGATAGAGAAATATATCAATATGACATTATATAAATACGATCCCGTTGTCTTATTGGCGCGAAAAAGCATCATGCCCTTCGTGTGGGATGACAAAACGCCATTATTCAATAGTAGCGCCTATAGTAAAATTTTCTCGGCCGCGAAAGAATATAATATCCTCAGCGGTTATACTTTCCCACTGCACGATCATGAAAATAATCTGGCAACCTTAACCCTGTACGCGGAGGAAGAATGCGCGCTTCTCAAACAGCGCATCGAGGAGCATAAAAGAAATATCCAGCTGCTGCTGCTCTCCGTCCATGAGCAATTTATGCTCATACATCCCTATCATGCGCTGCCTGAGAGAGATGAAAGAACGTTAACCACCCGGGAAACCGAAGTCCTTCGCTGGGCAAGCCTCGGGAAAACCTATGGCGAGATTGCCATCATCATGGGCATAACGGAGAGTACCGTTAAATTCCATATCAGTAATGTCATTGTAAAACTTGGCGTAGTGAATGCCAAACACGCCATTAAAAAGGCATCTGACCTGCAACTGTTGAATACCCATGAATAATTGCGGCGGCGTCAAGGCAGCGGGCAATGACTGGCGCCGTCATCATCGGGAAATCGTTATGAATAATGGCGGTGGACATTGTCATGCCATGGTTACAGACCCATCCCGACCGTTACCTATTATCATCTTATTTAATTGAAACGACATTGACAATAAAACACTTAAAATAAACCCTGGCATGACCCATGATGCACCTAAGCGCTCAAAGATAAATAGGCCATTTTTTCAGATAACTTCCCTCACAATAATAATGACGGCGTATATATTTGATCAACGCGTCCTGGCTGTCTTCACCGATGCCGAGACGCAGCAAATATACCGGCTCTTTTTTTTCCGATAATCCGGTACTCTCGATCGCTATATTCCAGCCGCTCCGCTTAAGAATGGTATACATTGATTTACTGCATACCGTCATTATTGCCTGCTTACCAAGCATTCGGGCATAATTCACCATCCCCAGGAACAGCAAATGGCAAAACGGCAGCTTTGTCTCGGCAAGGTCCTTTACCCGCCCTTTATCAACAAAAAAGCGGCTGGACTCAATCAAGGCACCGTCTTCAGGCGCCTGATAATTAAAAAAATCCTTAAAAGGGCCCGTAATCATATTCGGCTGGTCCATGGTTATGAAACGCACGCTGCAGACGATTTCACCGCCATAGCATCCTAATAAATAATGGGTGTGTTCATTATCATAGCCGTCAAATTCCCGGTCGCCGACGCAGGTGACCTGCCAGTCCAGGCGATCCTTGAAGGTTTTTTTACGCAGCAGATATAATTCATCGAGTTTATCATTGATAATATCCTGGTACTTAACACTAATTAAATTAAACATAGTCCACCCTTTTATGATTATATATTAATGCTCTTTGATTTAACTTAATACAAAGTTAATTTATGGTATCAGTTAAGAAAAGCCCTAACAACCTGTACTAAAGTACAGGCAATAACTGTACTTAATACTAGCTTTTTACCCGTATCGATAACGTGTAATGTCTTTGCAACCGGTTATTTTTTATAACAGTAATTAGCATAATTAATAGTTACAAGAGGGTGTATGAGCAATCGTTTTTGTGTCATCCTTAATCAAGGAAATAATATCTTAACCATCACATCACGTCCGCACGGCAAAATACATCGGTTAAGGCAAGGCCAATTATTTATCGGTGACGGCACACCCTATAAGACGTATAATCAGGGAGATGAATCATGGCATATTATCGGCCATATCGACAACCTGCCGCTGCTAAATTACTTATTATTCAATTATTACCCCTCCGGCGCCGATCCGATCAGCGAAGAGATCATCAGCCTGGCGGTGAAGCGCCACGGCATGAGCATCATTGCGCTGCTGAAAGGTGATTTTTGCATTATCCATGAAGACGCGGAAGGTAACCTTACGCTGGTATCAGAAGAGGAAGACGAGTGGTGCGCGCCGGCGGGCGCTGATACCATCGCGGGATCCGCCGCGATAAACGATGAAGGCCCCTGCACGCCGGCGGGCGCGTATTCGTTCTACAGCGCGAACGGCAACACAAACCATTGCGACGCCGTGCCGGCATGCCTGAGTCCCGCGGGCGAATATTTGGGGCAGCGCCGTATATGCGTCACACGCTGGCGCGAGCACAATTTACATTTTATCCGCAGCTTCCGCAGCCGCGTGGACCCGGGCAGCAGGAGTGTTAACAGCGACAATCCGCCTGATGCCAAGGGTTATTTTTTCTAGACCTTGATCATTATTACTCTCTTATTTTTTTAAATAAAAACCCTGGTAATTTTATTAATTTTAGCATGGTGATTTAGCCAATTGGAACATATCCATTAATTTTAAACAAATATTAATGCACCTATTGGCATTTTTATGATTATTTATAATTGAGATTAAAATAATCGCTCGAAATTTTTATATTCGACAAATCCAGAAAATCAACTAGGCTTAAGTTTAAATAGGTATGCTTATTATTTAAAAGGAGAGAAAGATGGCTGATTTTGATCAATATACCATGCGTAATCCCGTGACCCAATATACCCGGGAGGACTTTCCTGAACAACGCCAGGACGCGCCTGGACTACAATCCGACATGACCCCGGTTCCTGATTGCGGTGAGCAAACCTATCGCGGCAGCGGCCGCCTGGCCGGACGCAAGGCCTTGGTTACCGGCGCTGATTCCGGCATCGGACGCGCCGTGGCCATCGCCTATGCCCGGGAAGGGGCGGATATCGCCCTGGCATATCATCCCGATGAACATAAAGACGCCGAACAGGTAGCGGAACTGATTAAGGAAGCGGGACGCAAAGTATTTATGCTGCCCGGTGATTTAAGCGACGAGTCGGTAAATGTCAAAGTGGTGGAAGATGCGTACAACCAACTGGGCGGGCTGGATATCCTGGCGCTGGTGGCCGGGAAACAAACGGCGGTGGAGGATATTGCCGATCTGACGACCGAACAGTTCCGCAAAACGTTTGAAACCAATGTCTTTTCACTGTTCTGGATGACCAAGGCGGCGTTGCCGTACCTGCCCGCCGGCGCGTCCATCATTACCACCTCGTCCATCCAGGCCTACCAGCCCAGTCCGTCGTTACTGGATTACGCGGCCACCAAAGCCGCCATCCTGAACTTTACCCGCGGACTGGCTAAACAGGTCGCCGCCAAAGGCATCAGGGTTAACTGCGTGGCGCCCGGCCCCATTTGGACCGTATTGCAGGTGTCCGGCGGACAGCCCACCGAAAAGCTGCCTTCATTCGGCACGCAGACCCCGCTTGGCCGTGCCGGTCAACCCGCCGAACTGGCGCCCATCTATGTCTATCTGGCTTCGCAGGAATCCAGCTACGTCACGGCCGAAGTCCACGGCGTCACCGGCGGCAATCACTTAAGCTAACCGTTCCATGGCGGGCCAGGCCCGCCAGCACCGGCTCAAAGCCGCCGAATTCACAGCAGCCTAGCGCTTGCCGCCGGATTCCGCCCCAACCAACCCCACCTTGAAGTACCCTCCCTGGCGCAGGTTATCCATTACCGACATCAAGGTCTCGTAATCAACGCTTTTATCAGCCTGGAAAAAAATCGTGGTGTCTTTATTGCCCTGGGTCAGCGTATCCAGCGACGTCGCCAGGTTAGCCGGTGTGACGGGTTGATCACCGAGGAACAACTGCTTATCCCCTTTTACCGACAGGTAAACCGGCTTTTCCGGACGCGGCTGCGGGGCCGCGGTGGAGTTGGGCAAATCCACCCGGATATCCACCGTTGCCAGCGGGGCGGCCACCATAAAAATAATCAACAACACCAACATCACGTCGATAAACGGCGTCACGTTGATATCGTGCATCTCCCCGTCGCCGTCAATGTCTTCATTCAAGTGCATTGCCATCGCTTAACCTATCCGAAACTTTGCCACGGCATGCGCGCTTTGACGCCCGGCGCTGGCGGCCAGATCCAAATCACGGCCCAATAACAGGAGAACCTGCGCGGCGCAATCTCCCACCATGGCTTTATAGCCGGCGATAGTGCGCGCAAAAATATTATAGATAACCACGGCGGGGATAGCGGCGAACAGACCGATGGCCGTGGCCAGCAGCGCCTCGGCAATGCCCGGCGCCACTACCGCCAGGTTAGTGGTCTGGGTATGGGCGATGCCGATAAAACTGTTCATGATGCCCCAAACGGTCCCGAATAAACCGATAAACGGCGAAATGGCGCCGATGGTGGCCAGAAAACCGTTGCCTTTACCCATCGCGCGGCTGGTGGCCGCGACGCTGCGTTCCAGCCGGAAGGCGACACGCTCTTTAATGCCGTTGCTGTCGTTAGACTCGGCGGAGAGATCCAGCTCATTTTGCGTCATGGCCAGCAGCCGGCCGGCGATGCTGGCTTCTTTAAATGCCGCCGCGGCCGAAAAAGCCTCGTCCAGGCTCTTCACCTCCGCAAGCGACGCCATCTCGCGGCGCAGCCGGCGTTTCGCCGACGACAGTTCGGCGCTTTTACCAAAAAACAACGCCCAGGTGATGATGGAGGCAATCAGCAGCCCAATCATCACGGTCTTGACCACCACATCGGCATGCTGATACATACCCCATACCGACAGATCCATCTGCGGCAGCAACCGCTGGCCGGAGGCGTCGACAGGTATCGCCTGCGGCAACCTTTGCGGCGCGGCGACGGCGGCGGTTCCCATCGGCGCGGGGGCGGTATCCGGCGCGGCGGCGGCGGCCGGCCCTGTCAGGCCAAATACCATAAGCGTCGCGACGGACATGCCACGCAACACTGCGGATAATGAATAAGCACGTCGCTGCGCCCTTTGGGACAGGACCTGGACCCGTTGTAAAACAGCCATTTTCACGCTGCGCCTCCACCTAAAACTTTGCTAAAAAATAATCCAGCCAGAATGATAGCAAACAGAACGGGAATTGATAGTGGTTCTCATTATTATTTGTATCAACCATTCTTGCGCCACCGACAACCCGCGATAAAATTTATCCTGCGCTCATCAACCTAATAACACCTCGCCGTGGAAAATAACGTTATTAACACTTCGGTTAAAGAACCGTTCAGTTCCCGTACGCGCGGGTTACGGCGGCGGCGGCGCTTATGCCGGATCCCTCTTTTTAAATCAAAATTAATATTATTATAAATCGTTTCAGCCCGGCCAAAACGCCTGCCGCCGCGGCGTATTCATGTTAACGTAGCACAGCGAACACCAGCGTCATTGCGCCGGTGGACCCTTCAGTACAGACAATCAGTTAAAGGCGTAGCGTGGATAATGAAGGCTAAGAAAATCGAGACGGCGTTGATTACCGCCGGCAGGGATAAAAAATATACCCAAGGGTCGGTCAATGCGGTTATCCAGCGGGCCTCGTCGTTGGTCTTTGACTCGGTCCAGGCGAAAAAAAAAGCCACCGCCGGACGTGCCCAGGGCGAGTTGTTTTATGGCCGGCGCGGAACGCTGACCCATTTTTCCCTGCAGCAGGCCATGGTGGAACTGGAAGGCGGGGCGGGATGCGCCCTATACCCCTGCGGCGCGGCGGCAGTGACCAATGCCATTCTCTCGTTCGTCTCGGCGGGCGACCATATCCTGGTTACCGGCTCAGTCTATGAGCCGACCACGGATTTTTGCCGCCATATCCTGGGCAAGCTGAATGTCGCCACCACCTGGTTCGATCCGCTGATAGGCGCCGGGATCGCCGCCTTAATCCAGGAAAACACGCGGGTGGTATTCCTGGAATCGCCGGGGTCCATCACCATGGAAGTACAGGATATCCCGGCGATCGTGAAAGCCGTTCGCGCGATCAACCCCGATATCGTGATTATGCTGGATAATACCTGGGCGGCGGGCATTTTGTTGCCGGCCCTGGAACTGGGCGTGGATATTTCCATCCAGGCCGGCACCAAATATATTATCGGTCACTCCGACGCCATGCTCGGCACGGCGGTCGCCAACGACCGCTGCTGGGATCAGTTGCGCGAACAATCGTATTTGATGGGTCAGATGGTGGATGCCGATAGCGCGTATATGGCCGCGCGCGGCCTGCGCACCCTGGGCGTGCGTCTTAAGCAACACGCCGAGAACGGCTTGCGGGTAGCCTCCTGGCTGGCTGGCCGGCCGGAAGTGGCGGTGGTCAACCATCCGGCGTTGCCCAGCTGTAAAGGCCATGCGTTTTTTGTCCGTGATTTCACCGGCGCGAGCGGACTGTTCTCTTTTGTGCTGAAAGCGCGTCTGAGCCAGGCGCAACTGGAGTATTATCTCGATCACTTCATCCATTTCAGCATGGCTTATTCATGGGGTGGTTTTGAATCGCTGATCCTGGCCAACCAGCCCGAGGACATCGCGGCTATCCGCCCCGCCGGCGGAGTCGACTTTACCGGCACCCTGGTCAGGCTACATATCGGCCTGGAAAATACCGATGACCTGATCGCCGATCTCGCCGCCGGTTTCGCCAGGATTGAGGAAGCGTCTCATCGCGCATACCCGGGATCAGGTCTAAAATAGTTAATAAATATTGTCTGATTGCGTACGCGATCGAGGACAGACAGGGATGTTAACGTTAAGCTGCCAATAAAATGAGATAAGCAGGTAGAGATGAGCGTATTACATGAGATTATCCGCGCGCTTTGGCAACAGGATTTCGCCGCCCTGGCAAATCCGCGGGTAATCGGGATAGTTTACTGTGTGATGTTCGCCACCCTATTCCTGGAAAACGGATTGCTGCCGGCCTCGTTTTTACCCGGCGATAGCCTGTTGCTGCTATCGGGCGCCATGGTGGCGAAGGGGGTGATGGCGTTTATACCCACCCTTATCATCCTTACCGTGGCGGCAAGCCTTGGCTGCTGGTTCAGTTATCTGCAGGGCCGCTGGCTCGGGGATACCCGTATTGTCCGCGGCTGGCTGCTGCACCTGCCCGCCCATTACCATCAGCGCGCCTACGCGATGTTCAATCGCCATGGCCTGATGGCGCTGCTGGTCGGCCGTTTCCTGGCGTTTATCCGCACGCTGTTGCCCACCATGGCGGGAATTTCCGGCTTAAGCAGCACCCGTTTCCAGCTGTTTAACTGGTTAAGCGCCCTGATATGGGTCGGCACGCTGCTGACGCTGGGATTCGCCATCAGCCATGTGCCGTTGGTAAAACACCATGAAGACCAGGTGATGATGATCCTGATGGTGCTGCCGCTGGTATTGCTGTGCAGCGGGCTGGTAGGCACGCTGGTGCTGCTGCTGCGCAAACGCAAGGTCAAGGATGCCGCCTAGCCCCCTTTTTCTCCTCCCGGCGGGGGTTATATCTGCAACGCCGGGTTATGTCCCGGCACGCGCACGCGCGCCACGTCTTCCCGGGGCGAGATACCGAAATAACGTTTAAACTCCCGGCTGAACTGCGAGGGGCTTTCATACCCCACCTGCATGGCCGCGGTACCGGCGTTCAGTCCGTCATGCAGCATCAGGATGCGCGCCTTATGCAGCCGGTAGGTTTTCAGGTATTGCAAAGGCGAAGTGCTGGTCACCGCTTTGAAATTATGATGGAACGCCGACAGGCTCATATTGACGTCCGCCGCGAGTTGCTCGATGGTCAGGTTATCGGCAAACTGCCGTTCAATTTTTTTCAGGATCTTGGCGATCTGGTTAAAATGCGATTGCCGGTTCGCCAGGGCGTACAGCGCGTCGCCGCATTCGCCCTGCAGCAGGTAATACAGAATTTCGCGCACCACGGCCTGCCCCAGCACCCGCGCGTCCAACGGCTTATCCATAATATCCAGCAGGCGTTCGGCGGCACAAAATAATTCTTCGGTCAGCGGCGCGGCGTTAATGCCGCTTGACCGGGGGGTAACCGGCCTGAACTGCGCATCGTCCCCCATATCGATAATCAAATCCTGCAGCATCAGGGTATCGACGCCAATAAACAATCCCACCAGCGGCTCTTCCCGCGAGGCGAACGTCTCGCATTCGAACGGCAGCGGCACGCTCAGCAGCAGATATTGGCTGGCGTCGTAAACAAAGGTTTTGCCGCCGAGATAACCGGTTTTACGGCCCTGGAACAGGATAATGATGCCCGGCTCGTACATTACCGGGGTGCGGGCATAATAGGCGTCGGCATGCAGCAGCTTCACATGGGGAATGGTCACGGCCTTGTTCTCCCGCAACAATTGCATGGCGCGCAGCGACAAACGGGTACAGAGGGATTGATTTTGCGTCATGGCAAGGTTCTCTTGTTTGTACGATCCTACAGGTATAGTGCCTTTTTTTACTCCTTTTCTATAGTCTTTTGGAGAAACAGGCAAATAGCGGACAGGAATAAGCATTGAGTCCCAGCCGTGGGATGATCACAATGGAGGGATACTCACGCCACGCAACACCGCAATTTCTACTAGAATAACTGATCTCGCAACGAGAGATCCCTGCCGGCCTGAACGGGACCGGCGCATGGAAAGTAAGGAGAAATGATGTCGACGCAACCTACAGTAAAATTTCATGATGGACGTACCATGCCACAGCTCGGGCTGGGCGTTTGGCAGGCCAGCAACGAAGAAGTCCTGAAGGCGGTGCAGGAAGCGCTGAAAGTCGGTTACCGCTCTATCGACACCGCGGCCATTTACAAGAACGAGACCGGCGTCGGCGAAGCGCTGCAGGCGGCCGCATTGCCCCGTGAACAGCTGTTTATCACCACCAAGCTGTGGAACGCCGATCAGACGGTGGCGCCTAAGGCGCTGGAAGAAAGCCTGAAGAAGCTACAGCTTGATTATGTCGATCTGTATCTGATGCACTGGCCGGTACCCTCGCAGGATACTTATGTCCAGGCCTGGCGCGATATGGTCAAGCTGAAGGAGGAGGGACTGGCAAAAAGCATTGGCGTTTGTAATTTCCATGCTCCTCATTTGCAGCGCCTGCTGGATGAAACCGGGGTTACGCCGGTGATTAACCAAATCGAACTGCATCCGTTGCTGCAACAGCGCGAACTGCGCCAATGGAACGCCGCCCACGATATCCTGACCGAATCCTGGAGCCCGTTGGCCCAGGGCGGGGAAGGCGTTTTTGACCAGGCAATTATCCGCAAGCTTGCGGAAAAATACGGTAAAAGCCCGGCGCAGATCGTGATCCGCTGGCATCTCGACTCCGGCCTGGTGGTGATACCGAAATCGGTAACGCCGTCGCGTATCAAAGAGAACTTCGCGGTGCTGGACTTCAAGCTGCAGCAGGACGAGTTGGACGCCATTGCCCAACTGGACTGCGGTAAACGACTGGGGCCAAATCCGGATACGTTTGTGAAACCCTGATAAGCGCCGGTGGGCATGACTGGCCTGGTCATATTCTCTCCGGGTCCCGCCGGGATCCGGAGGGGGGCTTACATTGCCGTGAGCCGCCGCAGTCGTATGGCCGGGCCGGCAATTTAGCCGGGACTGACGGTAAACTGGCCGGCGCAGCCGCGATCGGCCATTTCCAGCGTCTGGCTATAATACAGGAACGGGAAATGGTCGCCGGCCACCTGCGGAAACCAGACCATCAGCTCCACATCGCCGTCGACCCATACCGTATCCTTCCAGCCGCGGTCTTCCGGCAAGGGCGAATTGCCATTGACCCGCTTGATCAAAAACGCCACGCCCTGGATATGGAATGACTGCGCCGTCTCGGCGTGGATGATCCAGCGCTCAAAGCTGCCTTGCAGCGCCCGGAAATCGGTGCGGTTCATATCCCACATGGCGCCGTTGATTTCAGGCTGGCTGCCCCCGAGATGAAACTCCCGCGTGCGGGTGATATTGCCGTCGATCACCTGGTCCGACAGCAGCCGCATCGGCAGGTTATCGGTGACCAGCGGCAGCAGGCCGGTGGGTTTGAGCGTCAACACAATGGTTGAGATCAGGATCGACGAGGGTTCAAAAAAACCGCGCACCCGATCCATAATGCCCGCCGCCGCGCCGGCGGTGATCGCCACTTCTTCGCCTTTCGACATATCAATCAGGATTTCGCGCCGCTCGCCGGGGGCAAGCGAGAGTTGGCTTACCGGCACCGGGGCCGGTAAAAACCCCTGATCGCCGGCCACCACCTGCATGGTGCGTCCGTCGCTCAGCTGCAGCTGGTAGCGCCTGGCGTTCGAGGCGTTAAGCAGCCGCAGGCGCACCCAGCCCCGGGAAACCTCCACGAACGGACTCTGGGCGCCATTGGCCAGCAGGGTGTCGCCGAAAAAACCGCCGTTGGCCGGCGGGTTATAGACCGGGGCGCCAAAGTTATCCAGGCGCTTATCCTGGATGATGACCGGGAAATCGTCCACGCCGTAATGATTAGGCAGAGGTGAGGACTTACTGACTTCATCTTCCACCAGCCAAAGCCCCGCCAGGCCGTTATAGATATGCGGCGCCATGCGGTTGGGGGTGTTGGCGTGATACCAGCAGGTGCCGGCCGGCTGGCGGATGGGGATAACCGGCGACCAGTCGACGCTGGCCGACATCATGCGCGGGGCGCCGCCCATCAGCGAGCCGGGCACTTGCAGGCCGCTGACCGTCATGGAAACCGGTTCGTTAAGACGATTGTTATAGATGAGCTTAACGTCGTCGCCGTTGTATACCCGTACCGTCGGGCCAAGGTAGCCGCCGTTGATACCCCAGGTGGCGGCGCGCCTGCCGGGCATAAACTCCCAGTGCGCCCGTTGCAGCGTCAGGAACAGCGGCTGTCCCCGGCGCGATTCCAGCAACGGCGGAATGGGCAAGGCGGTCGGTTGCCCGGCGGCCCGCGCCCTCAGCGGCAGCGCGCCGGCGCATAACGCAATCCCCGATGCCTGGATAAACTGACGCCTGTTGAATGACATAGCCGTTACCCGGCCTTTTGCGGCGCCGGACGCCCTTCGCGCTGGGCCACTTCCGCATCCAGCTCCGCCAGTTTGGCCGCCATGATATCGCGGCAGTGCGCGGCCAGTTCGCGCACCTGATCGCGCCCATAAGGCGTGATATCCACCGGCGGCAGAATTTCCACGATCACCAGGCCGTTGTTCCAGCGGTTCAGCCTGATCTTACCGTTGGACGTATTGGAGACGCAAATCGGCACCACCGGCACCCCGGCGGCGATGGCCGCGTGGAACGCGCCCATTTTAAACGGCAGCAGCCCGCGGCCCCGGCTGCGGGTGCCCTCCGGGAACATCCAGATGGATATGTTTTTTTTCTTTATCTGCTTAACGATTTCAGCAATGGTGCCGTGGGCGCGCGAACGGTTTTCGCGATCGATAAGCAGATTGCCCGTCAGCCAGTAAAGCTGGCCGAAAAAGGGAATCCACAGCAGGCTTTTTTTACCCACCGTCACCGTGCGCGGCTGCACCATGCTCGCGGCGGTCACCATGTCATAATTATTTTGATGATTGGCGATATAGATGCAGTTTTGCCGGGTCACCAGCGTTTGGGGGTAACGCAGTTCGACCTTCAGGCCGAGGATGGGAGCCATTCGCCCGAACATCCGGCCGAAAGTGGCGACATGACGTGGGTTTCTCGGGCTGAACAGACAATAAATCAAGCCAAATACGCAAATACAAATAGAAAGCAGCACCACCACAATGGTACGAATAATCGCTAGCATATTAACCTCTTAACCATCAGCCGCCGCTAGTATACCGGCTTCATGACAAAATACACGGTTATTCCCCGTACGGCGCTGATAACATTTAAGTCAAACCGCGGCCGGCTGACCTCAACGCCGCCGGGGGCCCGGCGGAAAAGCGCGGGCCCAACGGCCGGACCGCTACTGGTCCGGCAGCGCGGCCTGGCCAGGATCGGCCGCGGCCAGCGGGTCGTCTATCTCAATGCGGTCGATACGCTGCAGGCCGCGGGGCAGTAGCGTTCCTTTCCGTCCCCGTTCGGCGCGATATTTTTGCAAGTCCTCCGGTCGCAGGGTTAATTTGCGTTTGCCGACATATAGCGTAGCCGATCCCTTGGTGGACAACAGCAGCATCCAGACCAGGCGATCTTTGCCGGCGGCCGCGTCGGCCGCGGCAATCGAGACAATTTTATTGCCTTTGCCCTTGGTAAGCTGCGGGAGATCGCTTACCGGGAACAGCAGCAGCCGTCCCGCCTCGGTAATCACCATCAGCAATTGCTCGATCTCATCATTCACCCAGAGCGGCGGCATGACCCGGGCGTTTTCCGGCAGGGTCAGCATTACCTTACCGGCGCGGTTGCGGGCCACCAGATCGTCGAAGGTGCAGACGAACCCGTATCCGGCATCGGAGGCCAGCAGCAGTTTCTGCTGGTCGGTGCCGGTCAGCATCTGCTCGACGGTAGCGCCGGGCGGCAGCGTCAGCTTGCCGGTTAACGGCTCGCCCTGCCCTCTGGCCGATGGCAGCACGGACGGCTCCAGCGCGTAGCTGCGCCCCGTGGAATCGATAAACACCACCGGCTGGTTGCTTTTGCCGCGGGCGGCGGAAAGGAAGTTGTCGCCGGATTTATAGTTCAGCGCGCTGGGATCGATATCGTGCCCCTTGGCGCTGCGCACCCATCCCATGGTGGACAGGATGATGGTCACCGGTTCCGACGGCGTCAATTCGTTTTCGCTCAGCGCCCTGGCCTCGCCGCGCTCAACCAGCGGCGAACGGCGGGGATCGCCGTAGGCGGCGATGTCCGCCTCGATCTCTTTCTTCAGCAGATTGCTCAGCTTGCGCTCGGAGGCCAGGATGCCCTGCAGCTTTTCGCGCTCTTTTTCCAGCTCCGCCTGCTCGCCGCGGATTTTCATCTCTTCGAGTTTAGCCAAATGGCGCAACTTTAATTCCAGGATGGCGTCGGCCTGGGTCTCGCTGAGCGCAAAGCGCTGCATCAATTGCTGTTTCGGCTCATCCTCGGTGCGGATAATATGGATGACCTCATCCAGGTTAAGGTAGGCCACCAGCAGCCCCTGCAGGATATGCAGGCGGCGCAGCACTTTTTCCAGCCGGTAGTTCAGGCGGCGGCGCACCGTGTCGCGGCGATACACCAGCCATTCGGTGAGGATTTCCAGCAGGTTCTTGACCGCCGGACGGGCGTCAAGACCAATCATGTTCATATTGATGCGGTAGCTGCGCTCCAGATCGGTGGTGGCGAACAGATGATGCATCACCGCCTCCAGGTCGACCCGGTTGGAACGCGGCACCACCACCAGACGGGTGGGATTTTCATGATCCGACTCGTCGCGCAGATCCTCCACCATCGGCAGCTTCTTCGCCCGCATCTGGGCGGCGATTTGTTCCAGCACCTTGGCGCCGGACACCTGGTGCGGCAGCGCGGTAATCACCGCCTCGCCGTCCTCGATTTTCCACAGGGCGCGCATGCGCACCGATCCGCGTCCGCTTTGGTAGATTTTGCGGATATCCTCGCGCGGGGTAATGATTTCCGCCTCGGTGGGATAATCAGGCCCCTTGACATGGTCCAGCAACTGCTCAAGGGTGGTTTTCGGATTGTCCAGCAGCGCGATAATCGCGGCGCCGACCTCGCTGACATTATGCGGCGGGATATCCGTGGCCATGCCGACGGCGATGCCGGTGGTGCCGTTAAGCAGGATATTGGGCAGCCGCGCCGGCAGGGTTTTCGGCTCCTGCAGCGTGCCGTCGAAATTAGGGGCGTAATCCACGGTGCCCTGGCCGAGCTCGCCGAGCAGCAGCTCGGCGTATTTGGACAGCCGGGACTCGGTGTAACGCATGGCGGCGAAAGACTTGGGATCGTCCGGCGCCCCCCAGTTGCCCTGGCCGTCCACCAGCGGATAACGATAGGAAAACGGCTGCGCCATCAGCACCATGGCTTCATAGCAGGCGCTGTCGCCGTGGGGATGATATTTACCCAGCACATCGCCTACGGTACGGGCCGACTTTTTATATTTGGCGTTGGCGTTTAGCCCCAGCTCCGACATGGCATAGACAATACGGCGCTGTACCGGCTTGAGGCCGTCGCCGATAAACGGCAGCGCGCGATCCATGATGACGTACATGGAATAGTTAAGGTAGGCATTCTCGGTAAATGTATGCAGCGCCAGGCTTTCCGCGCCGTCATGAGCCAAATCACTCATTGATTGTTGTTTCCTCTCACCGCGGTATGGTCTGGGTAGCTAGCCATACCCTTTGGTTTGGTGGTAATAGTCCATGATACTACCCTATCCGGCCCCCGGCTGTCACAGGGCTTGATGGCGCGGCTTTATTGCGCCGCGGACAAAAATGTTGTGCGTCAGGCGCCCTGTTTCATTTTGTCCGCGCGGGCTACACTGCCGTTCAATCTATTTAAGGCAGGATAAAATGAAAAACGTCTTTATTATTAACGCAGGTAAAAAATTCGCCCACTCCGAGGGCGCCTTAAACAACACCATGGCCGACGTGGCCGCCACGTTCCTGACGGAGGCTGGCCTGAACACCCGCGTGACGGTGGTGGACCAGGGTTACGACAGTGAACGCGAGGTGGACAATTATCTTTGGGCGGACGCGGTCATTTACCAGATGCCCGGCTGGTGGATGGGACAGCCCTGGATCCTGAAAAAATATATCGACGAGGTTTTTACCGTCGGTTACGGGCGCCTGTATGCCAGTGACGGGCGCACGCGTTCGGACAGCACGAAAAAATACGGGTCCGGCGGCCTGATCCAAGGCAAAGGCTATATGCTGTCGCTGACCTGGAACGCTCCGCTTGAGGCCTTCACGGACCCGGATCAGTTTTTCGAGGGCGTGGGCGTGGACGGGGTTTACCTGCCGTTCCATAAAGCCAACCAGTTCCTCGGCATGTCGATGCTGCCGACCTTTATCTGTAACGATGTCATAAAACAACCGCAAATTGAGCGGGATATCATAAAATATCGCGAGCATCTCGGCCGCGTCTTTGGTTAACTAGTGTCGACCCGAACTACCCATCCAAAAACTGAGGAATCGATGATCACGGTAATTGCAGAAATCAAAGTGAAACCGGGACGAAGAGAAGCGGTTTTAGCCGCCATCCAGGCACTCCGGCCCAACGTTCTGGCGGAAGACGGTTGCAGCGAATATACCTTGCTCACCGACTATAAGGCGCAGGTGCCCTGGCGCAAAACCGCCCCCGACTCCATTTTCATGCTGGAGCAGTGGAAAAGCATCCGTCATCTCGAGCAGCACCAGCAGGCGCAGCATATGGACGATCACCGCGCTCATATCCGCAACGACGTCATGGACGTGACCTTCCATATTCTGGAAAGACGCACCGATTGATTTTTGCCGGGCAGCCCCGCGCGGCTGTCACCGATAATACCAGGCCGGCAGTGACCTGCGATGCGGGGCAACTGCCGGATTATCTCCTCGCCGGTCCTTCAATGTTTGCCCTCTGCCCCGCCCATGGGGGATTCAAGGGCGTCAGCGCGTCGGCAGGGATAAAGATCAAGACCGTTTTTATGTAGCTTATGCTTTTTCCGTTATTGCCAAAACACCCCTGTTGATGAAATATTCCGTCATTATGGAATAACGGTCCTTTATGGCGTGTCGGAAAAAATCCCCGTGCTCATGTCTACACCCAGGCCCAAAGAGACGTCCCGCCTGGAAATGCGTCATATTTCCATTGCCTTCGCCGGTTTCAGGGCATTGGACCAGGTCGACTTCACCCTTGAAGGCGGCTCGGTGCACGCGTTGATCGGCGCTAACGGCGCCGGCAAATCCACACTGATGGCCATCCTGTCCGGCACCCACGCCCATTACCAGGGCGAGATCCTGATAGACGGCGAACCGGTGGATCTGCGCTCGCCGCGCCAGGCCAAGCTGCAGGGGATCCATCTGGTGCAGCAGGAAGTGGATGTGGCGCTGGTGCCGACGCTGACGGTGGGGGAAAATATCATGCTGGACAGGCTGGCGGAACGCGGCCAGCTGTGCCACTGGCCCCGGCTCTACCGGCAGGCGCAGGCGCTGCTCACGCAGCTGGAGGTCAATCTTGACGTGCGCCTGCCCGTCGGCCGTTGCACGCTGGCGGAAAAACAGCACATCCTGCTGGCGCGGGCGTTGTCCCACCGCTGCCGTTTCCTGATCCTCGACGAGCCCACCGCGCCGCTCGATCTTGCCGAAAGCGAGCGGCTGTTTGCGGTGACCCGACGTTTGCAGGCGGAAGGCATCGGCGTGGTGTTTATTTCCCACCGCATCCACGAACTGGCGCAAATCTGCGATAGGTTAACGGTACTGCGCGACGGCAGGCGGGTCGGCGACGGCCCCATGGCCGGTTTGACCAGCGCGCATATCATTGAAAAAATGCTCGGCCATCCCCTGGACGCTATTTTCCCGCCGCCGCGTCCGTCCGCCGCCAGCCCGATCCTGCTGCGGGTAGAGGGACTGCACGATGAAAGCCTGCTGCGCGATATTTCCCTTTCGCTTCGCCGGGGTGAAATCCTGGGGATAGCCGGCCTGGCCGGCGCCGGTAAAACCGAGCTGTGCAAGGCATTGTTCGGCGCCTCGGCCGCCGGCGTCGTCCACGGCGAGCTGAACGGTAAACCCTGGCGCCCGACGACGCCTTATGACGCGGTAAGGCGGGGGCTGGCCCTGGTGCCGGAGGAACGGCGCAAAGAAGGCATCTTTATCCACGAGAATATCCCCATGAATCTGAGCGTCTGCGCAGACGCTACGTTTACCCGCTGGGGCTGGTTCAGCGCCGGCCGGGCGCGGCATTTCGCGCAGCAGGTGGTGGATCGCCTGGGCATTCGCGCCAGCGGACTGGATCAACAACTGCTGCGCCTGTCGGGCGGCAACCAGCAAAAAGTGGCCATCGGCAAATGGCTGCGCGGCCACGCCGAGGTGCTGATCTTCGACGAACCGACCAAAGGCGTGGATATCAAGGCCAGGCAGGATCTGTTTGTGCTGATCGACGGCCTGGCGCGCCAGGGCAAGGGCATTATCTATGCCTCGGGCGAGTTTTCAGAGCTGCTGGGCCTGTGCGATCGGATTTGCGTGATGTGGGACGGCCGTATCGTGGCGCAGCTGGACGCGCGCGCCACGGATGAGGAAACCCTGCTGTTATATTCAACCGGAGGTACGCTCCCGTGAGCAACAACCTGTTCGTAAAGGCTGGCGCGCTACCCTGGCGCCACCGTTTGTTTGAATTTTTATACCGTTGGGGGATGCTGCTGACGGTAGTGGCGCTGGTGGCGCTGTTCGGCCTGGCCTCGGATAACTTTCTCGATCCCAATAATATCGTCAATATCCTGCGCTCCATCGCCATTGTCACCGTGATTGCCATCGGCGTCTCCCTGTCGCTGGCGGTGGGCGGTTTCGACCTGTCGGTGGGGTCGACCGCGTCGTTTGCCAACGCGCTGGTGATGTCGATGTTTGTCTGGCATGGCCTGGATACCACGCAGGCGATAGCGCTGACCCTGGCCGCCTGTACGCTGGTGGGACTGTTCAACGCCTTTCTGATCGTGGTGCTGAAAATCCCCGATATGCTGGCGACCCTGGGGTCGCTGTTTGTGGTGCAGGGCGTTGCGATGACCTACAGCTTCGGCGGCTCCATCACGCAAAATATGGTGCTGCCGGGCGGCGATATGGCGGAAGGCGAGATACCGGCGGTGTTTTCCACCCTGGGCCAGGTGCCGGTCATTGTGATTATCATGCTGGCGGTCACGGTGGTGGTGCAGCTCGGTTTATCCCTGACCAAGCACGGGCGCCGGATGTACGCCATCGGCGGCAATCCGGAAGCGGCGCGGCTGGCCGGCATCCGTACCGCACGTTACCGCATCCTCGCCTACGTTATCTCATCGTGGCTTGCCGCGCTGGGCGGCATTTTACTGGCCTCGCGCATCGGGTCTTCCCAGGTGAACGCCGGAGGCGGCTACCTGATGGACGCGGTGGCCGCGGCGTATATTGGCTTTTCCCTGGCGGGATCCGGCAAACCCAACGCCTTGGGGACGCTGGTGGGCGCGGTGATCCTGGGCGTATTGCAAAACGGCCTGGTCATGATGTCGGTACCCTACTATGCGATGGATATCATCAAGGGCCTGGTGCTGGCCGCGGCGCTGGCCATCACCTATATCCAGCGCCGCTGACGCAAGGTGGTGTTGCCGTCGCGCGCCGGGCGGACCGGCGGCATAACCCTATTAATGTAAGTGTTTCTATCAGATTCCCGCAGCATTCTATCAAAAACGGAATATTCCTCCCGACGCGGGTCGCGTAATACGTGGCCCATGCGCGACTTTGCCCCGCCGCTCCGGCCATACTTCGGTTGCCTGAATAAAAGTATAGGCAGGTCATTTTTTCAACATCACCGGAGACGAAATGCTACGTTTGTTCAAACCCGCCACCCATCAGCCCCGCGTACCCGATCATCGGGTTGATCCCCTTTACCGCCGCCTGCGCCGGCAGCTGTTTTTAGGTATTTTTTTCGGCTACGCCGCGTATTACCTGGTGCGTAAAAATTTTGCGCTGGCGATGCCTTACCTGGTTGAGCAAGGCTATAGCCATGGCGACCTGGGCGTTGCCTTCTCAGCCATTTCCATTGCCTACGGCATATCCAAATTCGTCATGGGTTCGGTGTCGGATCGCTCCAATCCCCGGGTATTCCTGCCGGCCGGGCTGTTACTGGCCGCCGCGGTGATGCTGTTTATGGGGCTCGTGCCCTGGGCGACCTCCAGCATCGCCATTATGTTCGCGCTGCTGTTTGCCTGCGGCTGGTTCCAGGGCATGGGCTGGCCCCCGTGCGGGCGCGTCATGGTGCATTGGTGGTCCCATAAGGAGCGCGGGACCATCGTCTCGGTATGGAATTGCGCCCACAACGTGGGCGGCGGCATTCCGCCGCTGCTGCTGCTGCTGGGCATGATCTGGTTTAACGACTGGCACAGCGCCCTGTATATGCCGGCCGTGGCCGCCATCGTCGTGGCGGTGGTCGCCTACGCGCTGATGCGCGACACGCCCCAGTCCTGCGGGCTGCCGCCGATAGAGGAATACAAAAACGACTACCCGCCAGAATATGATAAACACGCCGCCGAACAGGAGCTGACCACACGGCAGATCCTGCAAAAATATGTCTTCCCCAATAAGCTGCTGTGGTATATCGCCCTGGCCAACGTGTTTATTTACCTGCTGCGCTACGGCATTCTCGACTGGTCGCCGACCTACCTTAAGGAGGTAAAGCACTTCACGCTGGATAAATCCTCCTGGACCTATTTCTGTTATGAATATGCCGGTATTCCCGGCACGCTGCTGTGCGGCTGGATGTCCGATAAAGTTTTCAGGGGCAATCGCGGCGCCACCGGGATGTTTTTCATGGTGCTGGTCACGCTCGCAACGGTAGTGTACTGGCTTAATCCGGTGGGCAATCCCGGCGTGGATATGCTGTGCATGCTGATGATTGGCTTCCTGATTTACGGTCCGGTGATGCTGATAGGGCTGCACGCCCTGGAGCTGGCGCCGAAAAAAGCCGCCGGCACCGCCGCCGGTTTTACCGGCCTGTTCGGCTATCTTGGCGGCTCGGTGGCGGCCAGCTCCGTGGTCGGCTATACGGTGGACTATTTCGGCTGGGACGGCGGATTTATGATAATGATCGGCGGCTGCGTCCTGGCCGTGCTGTTGCTGGCGCTGACCATGTTCGGTGAAAAACAGCACCGCCGGCAGCAGGCGGCGGCGAACGCCTGACCGGCATCACTTCTGCGCGGCGTAGTCCGATGATACGCCGCGTTTTTATCCCCTGGGTGGCCCACCGCACGCCAATCATCCCCAAACACACGAAATGGCATAACATCTGCCAAAAAGTCATAACGGAAAACATTTCTTATTACGCGCGCGCTGGCTATGATGCAATGCCGGGCCGAATAGACATCCAGACATACAGGCTTCTATCTTATGCCCCGGCGCCCACGCTTATCCTATTTACCCTCATGGAGCCGTTGATGAAAAAATTATTCTCCCCGCTGCTGGCGCTGGGCCTGCTGGCAGGCCTGCCAGCCTTCGCCGCCGCGCCCGCGCCCGTGCCCGCCGCCATCGCCCAGCATAACGGTCCCATCCGCATCGCGGTCATCCGCAACCTGGGATCGGATGACAATACTACACAGTTTGTCTCGGGGGTCATCGAGGAGGGGAAAAAGCTGGGTTTTAAGGTCAGTACCTTTTTAAGCAACGGCGACGATGCCCGGTTCCAGGATTTTGTTAACCAGGCCATTACCCAGAAATACGACGGCATTATCCTGTCCCAGGGGCGGGACCCTTATTCCACCGAGCTGGTCAAACGCATCACCGCCAGCGGTATAGCGGTGTCGGTATTCGATACGGCGGTTAACGGCGTGGTGCCGGGCGTAACCGTCACCCAGCAGGATGACGCATCCCTGACCAGGGAATCCTTCGGGCAGTTGATCAAGGACTTCAACGGCAAGGCCAATATCATTAAATTATGGGTGGCCGGCTTCCCGCCCATGGAGCGGCGCCAGGCGGCCTATAAAGCCCTGCTGCAGGACAATCCCGGCATTCATGAGCTGGAATCCATCGGCGCGGTGTCGTCGGATGTGCAGGGCGATACCGCCAATAAGGTCGGCGCGGTGCTGGCCAAATATCCCAAAGGTAAAATCGACGCTATCTGGGGCACCTGGGACGCCTTTAGCCAGGGAGCCTATAAGGCGCTCAAGGAAAACGGCCGAACCGAAATCAAGCTGTACAGCATCGACATTTCCAACCAGGATCTGCAATTGATGCGTGAATCGGACAGCCCCTGGAAGGTCAGCGTGGCGGTGGACCCAAAGCTTATCGGCAAAATCAACCTGCGCCTGGTGGCCAATAAAATAGCCGGCGCGCCGACGCCCGCGACCTATGAATTCCGCGCCGCCGTTATCCCCCAGGCGCTGCTGGCCAGCCAGCCGGGGGCGGTGAATATGGCGTCGCTGGCGACCATTATCCCCGGCTGGGGCCGGGCGGACGACTTTGTCGCGCCCTGGTTTGCCACCCTTGAAGCCGTTCACGCCAAAAAATAAGGGCATACCGATGGCAGATAAGCAACTCCCCGTCCCGGAATACAGCCGCAATATGCGGCTGCTCAGCCATAGCGACCAAGGGGGTAGACCCGACGGCGTGCAGGTCATGGTGCACCGGGGCTACGCCTACATTGGGCATATGGTGTCGCAAGGCGTATCCATTGTGGATGTGCGCGATGTCAAGCATCCGAAACCCGCCGGTTTTATCGCCGCGCCGCCCGGTACCTGGAACGTGCATTTGCAGGCCCATGACGACCTGCTGCTGGTGATTAATGCGCGCGATTTGTTTGCCGACGCGCGTTTTGCCGATG
Source organism: Sodalis sp. RH24 (assembly GCF_047324145.1). Taxonomy (NCBI): domain Bacteria; kingdom Pseudomonadati; phylum Pseudomonadota; class Gammaproteobacteria; order Enterobacterales; family Bruguierivoracaceae; genus Sodalis; species Sodalis sp. RH24. The sequence goes on along the minus strand of NZ_CP178729.1, from coordinate 4,320,148 downwards.
AAAAAGTCTATTACACCCGCCAGGTCAACGATACCGTGAGCCAAGGCCCGGCGGATCGCGGCTGGAGCGCCGGTTTACGCATTTTTGATATCAGCGTTCCCGACAGGCCGCGGGAAATCAGCTTTTTATCCCTGGACGGCATCGGCATTCACCGCATCTGGTATGCGGGCGGGCGCTGGGCGTATGTGTCGGCCCTGTTGGACGGCTACAGCGATTATATTTTCCTGACCATCGATTTGGCCGATCCCGCCCGTCCCGCGGTAGCGGGAAAATACTGGCTGCCGGGCATGCACACCGCCGGCGGAGAACAGCCGGATTGGCCACAGGGCAAACGTTATGCGCTGCACCATGCCATTGTCAGCGGCGATACCGCCTACGGCAGCTGGCGCGACGGCGGCCTGACACTGCTGGATGTCAGCGATCGCACGCGACCGGCATTGATAAGCCACCGCAACTGGAGTCCGCCGTTTGGCGGCGGCACCCATACCGCCCTGCCCCTGCCGGACCGGGATCTGCTGATCGTGCTGGACGAAGCGGTGCTGGATAACCAGGAAGACGGCGAGAAACTGATTTGGGTCTTTGATATCCGCGCGCCGGCGAACCCGGTGAGCATCGCCACCTTCCCGCAGCCAAACGAAGCGGATTACGTGCGTAAAGGCGCGCATTTCGGTCCGCATAACCTGCATGAAAACCGTCCGGGCAGTTTTATCAGCTCGACGCTGATTTTCGCCACTTACCAGAATGCCGGGATACGCGCCTATGATATCAGCGATCCCTATCATCCGCGGGAAACCGGCGCGCTGGTGCCCGCGCCGCCGGCGACGCTAATGGATAAACGCCCCGGCAGGCCGAAGGTCATACAGTCCTGCGATGTCTTTGTGGATGCCCAGGGCATTATCTACGCCACGGATTACAACGCCGGGCTGTCGATTATCGAATATTTGGGCTGAGGATAAAGTACCAGCGGGCGTTCGCGGGCTGGGTCCGCGAACGCCGCACAGCAATAGCGGGAAAAAACTCAGAAGATTAATTTGAACACGCCGGTGAGGGTTAACAGACCAACAATAAAGATAATCGCAATAATCCACAGAAAAATTTTCATTCCCTTTTCCTTCTCGTTTGGGTTGTCATCGTTTAGCGCTTAAGTCGATGAAATCGTTATATCAGTATAGAAGAAGAAAACAGGAATGCAGGCCACCCGCAAGAAAAAATACGCATCATTGCGGCGGCCCGGTCCGGCGGCTCAGCCGTTCTGCCTGATGCGGGCCAGCAGCGCGTCGACATCGGGAATATGCGCCGCCGCCAGAATCAGCGTCTTGCCCAGGCTCAGCGCCTGGCGCTGGCATTGATGGCGCATTGCTTCGTCGGTGATGGTATCCAAATCCGCGACATGGGCAAAACCGATAGTGCGCCGGATTAGCTCGGTGCCGCAATATCCCACCGCATCCGTCCAGACCTGCTGCAGGAACCGCCGCGCATAGCCGGGCTCGGCCAGCATGATATCCCGGCTTTTTTCAACAGCCAGGCCCAGGAACCCTTCGGCGAACGCCTGCCACAGCGCGCGCACGTCCCTAAGGCGCTGCTCGCGGGCGCCGGCCGCCTCGCGCAGGGCCAGCAGCCCCGGCAGGCCGCAGTAATTGAGCAGCAGGTTGCCCATGGCGGTGCCGAGATCAAACCCCATCGGGCCGTAATAGCCGAACTCGGCGTCTATTACTTTTAGCCGGCCCGCGGCGACAAAGATCGACCCGCTGTGGACATCGCCGTGCAGCAACGCCTGCGCCTGGCTGAGGAAGCGATGCTTTAAACCCGCCACCGCCGCCTTCAGCGCGCTGTCGCCCTGTATCGCCGCCACCTCGTCCGTAAGCGACGGCGGGAATGCATTGCGCTCATGGGTGATATAAGGATCGGTAAAAAACAGATCTTCGGTGATCTGGCACATCTCCGGATTAGTGAAACGGCTGACCTCCGCTTTTTTGTGCTGGGGACGCTGGTAAAAATCCGAGGTATGGAATAGCGCCTGCGCCAGATATTCGCCCAGCTGGCCGGCGGCCTGGGGATAAACAGCGCCGTTGATCAGTTCACGGCGCCAGATGCTATGGTCGGAGAGATCTTCCTGAATCATCACCGCCAGGTCCGCGTCGTGGTGCAGGATGCGCACCGTGTGCCGCGGGCAGAACGCCCCGTGAATGAGCAGGGTTTCCGCTTCGATCCTGGCGCGATCGAGCGTCAGCGGCCACGATTCGCCGACGCAGCGCACATAAGGCAGCGCCTGCTTGACGATGACCCGGCTGACGCCCTGGCTGTCCAGGATTTTAAATACCAGGTTCAGGTTGCCGTCCCCGACCTCTTCGGCGGCCACCAGGGCATCCGGTTGATCCACGCCGGCATAATGGCGGGCATAATCCACGGCGTCGGCGGCGGTGAGGGTATGGTAAACAGACAAGGCGCACCTCATACAAAGGGAATTAAGGCCGTAAAGGCGTAAAAGCATGTAGACGTCTATACATCTTCCCGTCATGTTGGCAGAATAGCCATTAAGTTGCAATAACCTAAAAGGGACTTAACGATCGATGCAAAATCTTAACACCGCCAGCATGCGCGTGCGCGACGGCCGTTTGTGGATTCTGGACCAGCAGGCGCTGCCGCAGCGGCAAAACTGGTGCGCCACCGATACCGCGGCGGATCTTATCGATCATATCCGCACGCTCCGGGTACGCGGCGCGCCGCTGATCGGCCTGTCCGCCAGCCTGCTGCTGGCGCTGCTGGCGGAAAGCGGCATGGCGCGCCCGCAGCTGGCGCAATCCCTTGCCGCTTTAGGCGCGGCGCGGCCCACGGCGGTTAACCTGATGAATAATCTGGCGCGAATGCGTCTGGCGCTGGAGCAGGAGGCTTATGCCGCCGCCATGGCGGCGGAGGCGTTGCGCCTGGTGGAAGAGGACCGCTCGCTGTGCGCGGCCATTGCCGGCCACGGCGCGGCGCTGGTGCGCCCCGGCAGCCGCCTGCTGACCCATTGCAATACCGGCGGCCTGGCCACCGCCGGCATCGGCACCGCCCTTGGCGTGATAAGCGTGGCCGCCGCGCAGGGCAAGGTACAAAAGGTCTGGGTGGATGAAACCCGTCCGCTGCTGCAGGGCGCGCGCCTGACCGCCTGGGAGCTGGGAGAACAGGCCATACCCTATACGCTGATTTGCGACGCCATGGCCGCCGGCCTGATGGCGCGGCGGGAAGTGGACGCCGTTTGGGTCGGCGCGGACCGGATTGCCGCCAACGGCGACGTGGCCAATAAAATCGGCACTTATAGCCTGGCGGTGCTGGCGCGCTTCCACGACATCCCCTTTTATGTCGCCGCGCCTCACACTACCCACGATCCCGCGTGCCCCGACGGGGACGCCATTCCCATTGAGCAGCGGGCGGCAAGCGAGGTCACCGGGGTAGCCGGCAGCTTCGGCAGTTGCCAATGGGCGCCGCAAAACGCCGATGTCTATAATCCGGCGTTTGATGTCACTCCCGCCGCGCTTATCAGCGCCTGGGTGCTGGATACCGGCGTGGTGACGCCCGGGCAGGCGCAGGCAGGCATCTTCCGCCGCCCGCTGGCGTGCTAGCACCGGCGCGAAGCCACAGTCTACCGGAACGCCATCGCTCACGCCGGCCGGTAATCAACCGGGCGGCCATAGGGCATCCGGCGCGGGATGCCCCGACCGGATGCCGGGCATTGATGCGGCCGCTTATCTCTCCAGGCGCGGATAACGGTCGGCGATGGCATCGCCGGTAAACCTGGCCACCCATCCTTCCGGGTTGTCAAAAACCCGGATGGCGGTGAAATGCGGGGCGCTTCCCATATCAAACCAATGGGGCGTGCCGGCGGGCACCGAGATAAGATCGTTCTTCTCACACAGGATCTGCCAGATTTTTCCATGCAGATGCAGGCAAAACAAACCGGCGCCCTCGACAAAAAAGCGCACCTCGTCTTCGCCGTGGGTGTGTTCCGCCAGGAATTTTGCCCGCAGCTGCTCGCGCTCCGGATGATCGGCGCGCATGCTGATCACATCCCAGCTCTGATAGCCTTTCTCCGCCACCAGCCGGTCGATGGCCGGCTGATAGGCGGCGATCACCGCCGCCGGAGCCGGATCCCGCTCCAGTTCACGGTCGGCCTGCCAGCGCTCAAAACGAACGCCGATGTCGTTAAGCTGCCGGCGGATGGCCTCGGCGTCGCGGCTTTGCCACACCGGCTGGCCGGCATGGGTATCGCTGAAAATCGTTAACGCGCTCATTGGGCGATCTCCTTTAAGTCAATCTGGTCAAACCGGTTAACCTGGGGGTAATGCTGCTGCGGGTCCGCCTCGTCGCGCACCAGCTGGCACACCCGCCAGCCCGCCGCGCGCGCCGCCGCCAGCTCTTGCCCGATATCGGACAGGAACAGCAGCTCGCCGGGCGGCAGCCGCAGCTCGCGGGAAATGGCGCGATAGGACGCCGTCTCCCGTTTGGCGCCGATGCGGGTATCAAAATAGCCATCGAACAGCGGGCGCAGATCCCCGGCCTCGCTGTGGCCGAACAGTAATTGCTGGGCCTCCACCGAACCGGAGGAGTACACATACAGCCCTAGCCCCTGCCGCCGCCATTCGGCCAGTCTGGGCGCCACATCGGGATAAAGGTGGCCGAGGAAATCGCCCTCCTGGTAGCCCTCGCGCCAGATCATGCCCTGTAGGGTTTTCAGGGCGGTGGACTTGCGGTCTTCATCCATAAAACCGAACAGCGTGGCGATAAGCGCCTCGGTATCGGCCTCGGGCCGGTTGATTTCCCGCCGTAATGCCGCCAATGCCCGCGCCACGTCTTTCCCGGCGGCATGCCGGCGCACATAGCCCGCCAGCCGTTCGCGCGCGTAAGGAAACAGCACCTGATGGACAAAACGGATATCGCTGGTGGTGCCTTCGATATCGGTGACGATGGCCCTGATCATTTTGCCTCCAGCTGGCGGCGCAGCAGCTCGCACTGGAACAAGAACTCCAGCCCTTCCAGATGGCGCCGCGCCTCGAAGACATCGCGCCCCCAGCAGTAGAGGCCGTGGCCGCGCACCAGAAAGCCGTGGCGCAACGAGGTAACCTCGTGATGGGCCGCCACCCGGGCCGCCAGCGCCGGGATATCCTGATCGTTATCGAAAATCGGCACGGCCACCTGTTCCAGGTGGCTGGCGACGCCGTCGAGGGATTTTTGCATCTCGTAGCCCGTCAGCAGCAGCGCCTGGCCGGCCTCAAGGCGCGACAGCACGGTGGCATTCACCGAATGGGTATGCAAAATGGCCCCGGCCGCCGGAAAACAACGGTACACCAGGGTGTGCAACCCGGTCTCGGCGGAGGGTATGCGCGCGTCCAGCACCTGGTTGGTGGTGATATCCACCGGCAGGAAATCCTGCGCGCGCAGCCGTCCCTTATCCTTGCCGGATTCGCTGATAAGGCACAGCCCCGCCTGCGCGCGCACCGACATATTGCCGCCGGTAGCCGGGCTCCATCCTTTGGCGCCGATCCAATGGCACGCGTCCACCAATGCGGCCAACTGCTGATTCTCTGCCATACCTGTCCGTTCTCCTGCCGCGGGCGATAAGGGTCAACGTGATTTTTAGCCGTTTAACCATCCGCATGTCTTGATAGCTAAATAGTAACATCGGGGTAATGCAACGGCAACATGGCGTGAGCAGACTCTTTCCCCAGGGTATACAACAAGGATTACCGGGGAAAGTCAGGTTCATCCCTTTGTCTGTTGATGGTGAAATCCGCGACCACCGACCAATCCCGCGCCCCATGGCCTGCGGCCACGGCATCGCCCATCTGCCGATGAATGGCGGTAAGCATGGGGAGTTGCCGCCCCAGCTGTTCGGCCGCCTCCCGGGCCAGGCGCAAATCTTTAAGGCCGAGTGAAGCCTTGAAGCCGGGCTCGTAACGTTCTTGCGCGATATTGGCCGCGTACAGCTGGTAGGAACGGCTGCCAAACAGGGTGCCGAGGATCAGCTCGAAAAAGCGATCGCGCGCCAGGCCGTTAGCCTCGGTGAGCACCACCGCCTCCGCCATCGCCTCAATCGCCATGGTGATCATCATATTGCAGGCAATCTTGGCGGCATGCGCGGTGGGCGGCTGTTCGCCCATGTCCCAGACGCGCTTGCCGATAATCGCCAACAGCGGGCGAACGGCGTCGATTGCCGCCGCGGCGCCGGCGACCAGGATATTGAGCTCGCCTTTGGCGGCGACGTCCGGGCGACCCAATACCGGCGCGGCCACATAGGCAATCCCCGCCTGCTGATGATACGTCACCAACTCCTGCGCAAACGCCACCGAAATAGTCGACGCCACCACGTGCACCAGCCCGGGTCTTGCATGCGCAAACGCATTTGTATCCACCAGCACGCTGCGAATGGCGTCATCGTCGGACAGCATCGTCAGCACCACCTCTGATTGCAATACCTCAACCGGCGTCGCCATGATGTCCACCCCTTCGAGATGGCTGCCTGAGCGATTCCAGGCTGTTACCCTATGGCCGGCCGCAACCAGTTTCAATGCCATCGCGCTCCCCATTGCGCCTAATCCGATTAATCCAATGTCCATTGTTGTTCCCCTGTATCAGTGGTTTGGCGCAGCGACGGCGGCATTGAGGAAATCGGCCGTCGGCGGACTGGCGGCGGCGAAGGCCGAGGCCTCTGCCGTCACATAAGAATGGGTAAATCCACCAGTGAGGGCAGCCGCAAGCGCCCTGGGCTCCCATGCCGTACTGCCGCGCGTCGCTGGCCGGCGGTTCAACCCGCAGCGTGCAACGGCATAATTTTTCTAATCGGTAACCAAGGCGCGGTCCTGCCGGCTGCCGGCGGGAAATCCATGCCGGGAGGCGCGGGAGGCGACGGCAAGGCCTGCCAGTAAAAGGGCCAGCAGAACCCAGGGGAATGACCGTACGCCCCCATGGTCAAGCAGCAGTCCGCCGAAAAGCCCGCCAAGGGCAATGGCGCTGTTCCAAACCACGACGTTCATTGACAGCGCAACGTCCGCGCCCGCCCCGGCCGCGTCGGCCAGCGCGGTCTGGAGCAATGTGGCGGCGCCGCCGAACGTCAGTCCCCAAACGGCGACACCGGCATAGATCATCAGGGGTGAGGCGGCATTAAGGCCAAAGAGGAGTGATATCAGCGCAAACACGGATAACGAGATCAGCACCGCCCGGCGCAGATGTTGTTCGACAACGCGTCCCGTAATGGAGATGCCCCCGAGCGCGGCCAGGCCGAAAGCCAGCAATACCCGATCGACGCTGCCGGCCAGACCGGCCGGACCGATAAACGGGGCAACGTACGTATACAGTATGTTATGAGCCAGCATCCAGAGTAATACCACCGCCAGTACGGGTCTTACGCCCGGCGTGAAAAGGACTTTTTTCAGCTGCATCCGTTGCGGATCCGACTGTCCCGGATAGTTCGGCACGGCGGCAAGAACCCAAACGATGAGGATGACGGACAGTCCGGACATCACGGCGAAAGTCAGGCGCCAGCCCAGCACACTCCCCAGCCAGGTACCCAGCGGCACGCCAAGGGAAAGCGCAATAGGGGTTCCCACCATCGCCAGGGCCATTGCCCGGCCCTGTAATGCCGGCTGTACCATCCGGCGGGCGTAGCCGGCCAGCAGGCTCCAGGCGAGACCGGCGCAAGCCCCCGCCAGAAAGCGCGCCGCCAGCGTAAGCATCATGCTGGACGACATCGCCGTCAGCGTATTGAACGCCAGAAAACCGGCGATCGTTACCAGCAACACGTGCCGCCGGGGCCATGTGCGTGTCGCGAGCGTCAATGGAATGGCCGCAATCAGTGAACCGGCGGCATATACGGTCACCATTTGGCCCGCCAGCGACATCGAGATCCCCAGGCCGGCGCTGATTTCGGGTAATAAGCCAGCGGGAACGGTTTCGGTCATAATGCATATAAACCCCGTCATGGCGAGGGCCAGCAGCGCGAGTACCGGCAGGCTTTCATTTTGCTGCCGGTAGTCTTGGCGCCGGGAGGGAGAATGCTGAGATTTCATTGCGTATACTCTTGGGCTTATTTATATATCGATTAGTACAAATATCGTGAAACGAATAGGTTGTCAAACAATTATGTATCAATTAGTATAAAATTATTGAAGCAGGAGAGAGATCATGCGAACCGGACGACCGAGACAGTTTGACCGCGACGAAGCCGTGCGCCAGGCAATGCATCTGTTCTGGGAATATGGTTATGAATCAACGTCATTGACGCAACTGAAAGCGGCTATCGGCCGCGGCATCACCGCACCCAGTTTTTATGCCGCCTTTGGCTCAAAAGAAGGGCTTTTTCGTGAAGCGGTGGCCTGTTACCTGGCCACGCACGGGCGCGTCACCGAGCCGCTTTGGGATCCGGCACTGCCGCCTCGCCAGGCCATTGAGCGGGCGTTGTCGGATTCCGCCCGCATGCAGTGCGAACCCGGGCATCCCAAAGGATGCATGGTGGCGCTCGGCGTCATGTCTGCCGGCTCCCCCGAGTACAACCCGGTGCTCAAACCGCTTGCCGATTCCCGCAACCGCACACGCACCGGATTGAGAAACTGCGTTAACAGAGCTATCAGCTCAGGAGAACTGCGGGGAGAGGCCGGTACGCAGGCCCTGGTGGTTATTTTTGACAGCTTCCTGCTGGGGATATCCACGCTGGCGCGCGACGGCATACCCCTGAGCGATATCGAAGGGGCGATTGCCCAGATTATGACCTTGTGGGATGCGGCGTCCGCCAGTTAGCCCAAGAGGTTTCAGGCGGCTATCCGCGCAGCCAGCACGGCTGGCCGCCTTGCGCCGGCAGGCGCCCCTGCCGTAAGGGGACTATACCTCGATCTCGGCCTCGTCGCCTTTTTCCTGCAGCCAGTTGCGCCGGTCTTCCGAGCGTTTTTTCGCCAGCAGCATATCCATCATCGCCAGCGTCTGCTGCATATCCTCGTCGTTGATGGTGAGCTGCACCAGGCGGCGGGTGTTGGGATCGAGCGTGGTCTCGCGCAGCTGCAGCGGGTTCATTTCCCCCAGCCCTTTAAAGCGCTGCACGTTCGGGGTGCCTTTTTTGCGTTTCAGTTGCTCGAGCACGCCGGCTTTTTCGCCTTCGTCCAGGGCATAAAACACTTCCTTGCCCAGATCGATACGGTACAACGGCGGCATGGCGACATACACATGGCCTTCCTTCACCACCGCGCGGAAATGGCGCACAAACAGCGCGCACAGCAGGGTGGCGATATGCAGGCCGTCGGAGTCGGCGTCGGCCAGGATGCAAATCTTGCCGTAGCGCAGCTGGCTTAAATCATCGCTGTCCGGATCAATGCCGATCGCCACCGAAATATCATGCACTTCCTGCGACGCCAGCACTTCATCCGAGGAGACTTCCCAGGTGTTGAGGATCTTGCCCTTCAGCGGCATGATCGCCTGGTATTCCCGATCGCGCGCCTGCTTGGCCGACCCGCCGGCGGAGTCCCCTTCCACCAGGAACAGCTCGGTGCGCGCCAGATCCTGCGCGGTGCAATCCGCCAGTTTCCCCGGCAGCGCCGGGCCGCTGGTCAACTTCTTGCGCACCACTTTTTTCGAGGCGCGCAAACGCCGCTGGGCGCTGGCCACCGCCAGTTCCGCCAGCTGTTCGGCTACCTGGGTATTTTGATTCAGCCACAGGCTGAAGGCATCCTTCACCACGCCGGAGACAAACGCGGCGCACTGGCGGGAAGACAAACGCTCCTTGGTCTGGCCGGCAAACTGCGGATCCTGCATTTTCACCGACAGCACATAGGCGCAGCGCTCCCAGATATCTTCCGCCGACAGCTTAACGCCGCGCGGCAGGATATTGCGGTATTCGCAAAACTCGCGCATGGCGTCCAGGAGGCCCTGGCGCAGCCCGTTGACATGGGTGCCGCCCTGGGGAGTGGGGATCAGGTTAACATAGCTTTCGGTCAGCAGCTCGCCGCCCTCGGGCAGCCAGAGCAGGGCCCAGTCGACGGTTTCGGTATCGCTGGCAAAGGCGCCGGTAAACGGCGCCTCGGGCAGGGTAATCAGCCCGTTGATCGCCTGGTTAAGGTAGTCGGTCAGGCCGGAGGCGTAGCACCAGCGGTGCTCGGTGTTATTAACCTGATCGGTAAAGACTATTTCCACGCCGGGACAAAGCACCGCCTTCGCTTTGAGCAAATGGGCCAGCCGGGAGGCTGAAAAACGCGGGCTGTCGAAGAACTGCGGATCGGGCCAGAAATGCACGCTGGTGCCGGTGTTGCGTTTGCCGCAGGTGCCGATGACCGACAGATCCTCGACCTTATCGCCGTTTTCGAACGCGATGGCGTAGATGTTGCCGTCGCGGCGCACCGTCACATCCACCCGGGTAGACAGGGCATTGACCACTGAAATACCCACACCGTGCAGGCCGCCGGAGAACTGGTAGCTTTTGTTGGAGAATTTACCGCCCGCATGCAGGCGGCACATAATCAGCTCGACCGCCGGCACCCCCTCCTCGGTATGGATATCCACCGGCATGCCGCGGCCGTCGTCGGTCACTTCCAGGGATTGATCGGCATATAACACCACGTCGATACGCCGGGCATGGCCCGCCAGCGCTTCGTCGACGCTATTGTCGATGACCTCCTGGCCCAGATGGTTGGGCCGGGTGGTGTCCGTGTACATGCCGGGACGACGACGTACCGGCTCCAGTCCGCTTAATACTTCTATCGCATCGGCGTTATAGCTTGATTGAGTCATGGCTTAAAGTATATTTCGTGACAAATTGTTGGAGAGCCTACCGCAAAGGACACCCCCTCGGGAAGCGTTATTCGCGCGGCTCAAACGGCGGCGATTCAGACTTTATTCAGCCCCAGGAAATCAATTATGGGAGAGAAAAAATGCTCGAACCCGACAAAGGCGTGATTCCCGCCCGATTCCACGGTCTGGCGGCAGTGGGTGTAATACTCCTGCGCCTGCCGGTAATCAAGGATCTCGTCGCCTGTTTGCTGCAGCAACCAGATAAGGTCCGGCGATTCCAGCCTGTCGACATGCATCAGCTTCAGGTCGTAGACATGGCGAGACTCTAGCACATAATGTTGGCCGGTGTAGGGATTCTCATTCTTGCCCAGGAACTCCGCCAGCAGCTCGAACGGCCGCACCGCGGGGTTGACCACCACGGCGGGCAGCATAAAGGATTGGGACAGCCAGGTGGCATAATAACCGCCCAGGGACGACCCGACAATGCCCAGCGGTTCGCCGGCCCGGTCAAGGACCAGCGACTCGATCATGTCGGCCGCGTCGGCGGGATACACCGGCAACTGCGGGACGATCATCTCGATATCGGGATGATGCCGGGCGAGCCAGGCCTTGAAAGACGTGGCCTTGGCCGAGGCGGGGGAACTGTTGAAACCATGAAGATAAAGCAGGACCGCCATCAATAGCCTTCCGAATCCGTGTCGGGCAGATACTCGTCGCCGGATAACCGATGGACCTCGGTCGACAACGTGCCGTCAGGATGCAAATCGAGATAACGCCAGCCGGGCCCGACGGAATCGATTGTAAAATTGGTGCAGTGCGGTTTGAACTGCACGCAGGTGGACGGCGAGGCCAAAACGCGCCGGCCCTGCCAGTCGACATCCAGTTCCTGGTGTATATGGCCGCACAGCAGCGTGGTTACCCTGGGAAACCTGGCCAGCGTCGCCGCCAGCATATGCGCGTTGCGCAGGCTATGCTGGTCAAGCCAGATGCAGCCGGACGCGAACGGATGGTGATGCAGCAGCAGCAGCGTATAGCGCTCGGGCTGCGAGTCCAGGGCCTTTTCCAGCCATTCAAGCTGATAATCGCTCAGTTCGCCGTGCGGTACGCCGAACACCTGGCTGTCAAGCAGCACCAGTTGCCATTGATCGCCGAGCAGCACATGTTTCGACGGCGATATTCCGCCGTCCGCCAACGCCTTGACCATTGCCGGCTGGTAATCATGATTGCCTGGTAACCAGACGCAGGGCGCGGGCAACCGCGTAATGCCCCTGGCGAAGTGCTGGTAGGCCTCAAGGGAATGGTCCTGGGCCAAATCACCTGTCGCGACCACCAAATCGTAATGATGACGTTCAGCTTCAACCGCGTCCAATACCGCGCAATAGCTACGGTAGGTATTCACCCCGAGCAGCGCCTCATCCTCACCGGCAAACAAATGAGTGTCTGTGATCTGTAAAATCCTGATAATGGCCCCATTCGCCACAGGAAGTGTCAACAGGCTTTCCAAAGGGTATCCTTGGTTATTGAAATCTGCCTAACAAACGGGAACCGCCATCGCCCCATACGCTAAACAATAGCGTAGCCAATCCGCAAGGAATTGGTTGATTTGATGTTTTTCGTCACGTTGGTGTAACTTTTTATTAGGGTAATCATACCTTGCCTTGAAACGATAGATCTGCTGACTGGAACACACTTCCGCAACCATGGCGTCCCGGTACAGCCGCACGCTCATGGACGGCAGGCTCCAGTAGCTGACCAGCGGTTCGGTCTGGAGTATCTGCACCAGGGTGGTGTAACGCGTCGCCTCCAGTATGGTCAGGCGATAGCTGGCGCCGTTGACCTGATAGGTTATGGCGTCCCCCACCTCGTTGGTGCGCGGCAACAGCCGGCGCAGCTGGGCGAAATTGGTCTCGCACAGGCGCATCATTTCAGGAAAATCAGGGGTGTAGCGCTTGATCATTAATCGGCCCACTCTTTTCGTAAGGATTCATGGTGTAGTGCCAGCCATTGCAGGGCAATGACGGAGGCCGCGTTATCGATAATCCCTTCCTCAACCCAACGGTAAGCCTGCTCCCGGCTGACCACGTGAAGACGGATATCTTCGTTTTCTTCCACCAATCCGTGGATACCTTCGGCCAGCTGCGCGTCCACCTCGCCGGCCATAATCGTCAAGCGTTCGCTGGTGCCGCCCGGACTTGCCAGATAGCTTAGCAGCAGTTTGCAACGGCCGATGTCCAGCCCCGCCTCCTCAATGGACTCCCGCCGCGCCACCTGTTCGTGCGATTCGCCAGGCTCGATCATACCGGCTACCAGCTCCAACAGCCAGGGGGTCGGACTGCTATCATAAGAGGCAATACGAATTTGTTCCAACAATACAACTTCATCTCGCACCGGATCATAGGGTAACAATACCACGGCATGTCCGCGCTCTAAAATTTCCCGCCGCACCTCGCCGCTCATCTCGCCGTTAAACAGGCGATGGCGGAACCGATACAACTCCAGGGAAAAAAATCCACGGTAAAGCGTTTCGCGTGCAATAATTTCTACATCATTTTTACCAAATGTTACCGGTGAGGGTGTGGACGAAACCATGGAAACGACTCCTTTTGGGATGATTTGTCAGTAGCGACGGCGTCAGGCAATCACTTTTCTCGCTAATTAGGTGGATTGTGATAAATTTTATCCCACAGATTCAAGATGGCACATTAAGCCACCACCTACTTCTGGCGGACTCTGGTAGAATCGTGCACTATTTCATGGCTCATTATCGCCAGCGCTACCATAGCAATTTTGCTGTATCAAAAGGAATGCAAATGAAGAAACTGCTCCCCCTTCTTATCGGACTCGGCCTCGGCGGCTTCAGTGCGTTAAGTCAGGCAGAAAATCTGCTACAGGTATATCAGCAGGCGCGGTTGTCCAACCCGGATCTGCGGCAATCCGCGGCCGATCGCGACGCGGCATTTGAAAAAATCAACGAAGCGCGCAGTCCGTTGTTGCCACAGCTCGGGCTGGGGGCGGATTATACGTATAGTCAAGGCGCCCGTGATAGCAAAGACATCAATTCCGGCGTTGCCAGCGGGTCGCTGCAGCTGACCCAGACCATCTTCGATATGTCGAAATGGCGCGCGCTGACCATTCAGGAAAAAACCGCCGGCGTCCAGGACGTCTCTTACCAGGCCGCCCAGCAGACCTTAATCCTGAATACCGCCACCGCCTATTTTAACGTATTAAGCGCCATTGACGCGCTGTCTTATACCGAGGCGCAGAAACAGTCGATTTACCGCGAACTGGATCAAACCACCCAGCGTTTTAACGTCGGCCTGGTGGCGATTACCGATGTGCAGAACGCCCGCGCCCAGTATGACCAGGTGCTGGCCGACGAGGTCACCGCCCGCAACACGCTGGACAACGCGCTGGAAAGCCTGCGCCAGATAAGCGGCAACTTTTATCCGCAGCTGGCCTCGCTTAACGTGCAGCGCTTCAAGGCTGAACGTCCCCAGCCCATCGCCGGCCTGCTGAAACAGGCGGAAACACGTAACCTGAACCTGTTAAGCGCCCGCCTGTCGCAGGATGTCGCGCGCGAGAATATCCGTTATTACGAAACCGGCCATTACCCGACCCTGAGCCTGAATGCCGAGTCGTCGGTGACCAATACCGATTATAACGGATCCAGGACAAATAATGATCCGACTTACGCAAACCGGCGTGTCGGCCAGAACTCTATCGGCCTGAGCCTGAACGTGCCGATTTACTCCGGCGGTTCGGTGACCTCGCAGGTAAAACAGGCGCAGTACAGTTTCGTCAGCGCCAGCGAACAGTTGGAAAGCGCGCATCGCAGCGCGGTGCAGACCGTACGTTCTTCCTTTAATAATATTTCCGCCTCCGTCAGCTCCATCGACGCTTATGAACAGGCGGTCATTTCGGCGCAAAGCTCCCTGGACGCGTCCGAAGCTGGTTATGAAGTGGGCACCCGCACCATCGTCGACGTGCTGGACGCCACCACCACGCTCTATAACGCCAAGCGGCAGCTGTCGGATGCGCGTTATACCTATGTCATCAATCAGCTGAACCTGAAACAGGCCCTCGGCACCCTGAATGAAGGCGATATCCAGGCGCTTAACGCTTCCCTCGGCCAGCAGATTGCCACCAGTCCCGAACAGGTGGCGCCGGAAAATCCGTCCCAGGTCGCCAAGGCCGAAGGCGTCAGCCCGAGCCAGACTGCCAACGCGCCGCGCGCCAACCAAAGCCAGGAGCAGGCGACACGCCCCCAGGCCGCGACGGTCAGCGCCACCGCGCCGGTTAATTCCAGCTCCGCCACCGGCCGCAATCCCTTCAGGCATTAAGCGTTTTCCAGGCGGGCAGCCCGCCCGCCTGGCCCCTCCGGCGACATCCCGCCTTTCCGCCGCGATCCCACCTTTATGTATAACTATGTAAAGATGTTTCCGCAGTCGCCGCCGATGCTTCTTATTTAGGCATTTTTACCCTATTCTTAGAGCGTATCTCCGGGAATGTTAAATCGTTAATAAAGCAGGAAAATAATGAAACGGACAAAAGACATTAACCACGCCAGTTTCCGCAAGCAATGGCGTGCCTGCCGCATGGCGCCGGTCGCGCTGGCGGTCGGCGCGGTGTTTATGCTGGCCGGCTGCGAGAAAAGCGACGAGAACGTGTCGCTGTATCAAAACAGCGATGACTGTACCCGCGCCAATCCGTCCATGAGCGAGCAGTGCACCACCGCGTTTAACAACGCGCAGAAAGAGGCGGTGAAAACCGCGCCCAAATACGCCTCGCGCGAAGACTGCGTCGCCGAATTCGGCGAAGGGCAATGTACCCAGGCCCCCGCCCAGGCCGGCGTGGCCGCCGAATCGCAGCAAAGCGGCAGTTTCTGGATGCCCCTGATGGCCGGCTATATGATGGGCCGCATGATGGGCGGCGGCGGTTATGCGCAGCAGCCGCTGTTCACGTCGCGCGCGCCCAACAGCCCGGCGAACGGCAAGTTTGTCGACGCCACCGGCCGTAACTACGGCCCCGCCACTACCGGGCGCAGCATGAATGTGCCGAAAACCGCCATGGCGCCCAAGACGCCGACCACCAATACCGTCACGCGCGGCGGCTTCGGCGAAACGGTGGCGAAACAGAACGCCACCATGCAGCGCAGCAGCACCGCGCCACGTCGCAGCAGCACCGCGCCACGTCGCAGCATGAGCATTGGCGGCTAAGCGGGACATGAAACGAGTTACCCTGAACGAACGCCCGGACTGGCGCGAAAAAGCCGCCGAATATGGTTTTGAGTTCCATACCATGTACGGCGAGCCCTACTGGTGCGAGGATGCGTATTACCAATTTACGCTGGCGCAGATAGAAACGCTGGAGGATGTGACCGCCGAGCTGCATCAGATGTGCCTGAAAGTCGTGGCGAAAGTGGTGGACAGCGACGCGCTGCTGGCCAAATTCCGCATCCCCAAGCATACCTGGCAATTTGTGCGCAACGCCTGGCATACCCAACAGCCCTCGCTCTACTCCCGTCTGGATTTAGTCTATGACGGCCGGCAGCCGCCAAAACTGCTGGAAAATAACGCCGATACCCCCTCGTCCCTGTATGAAGCCGCTTTTTTCCAGTGGATTTGGCTTGAGGATCAGATCAAGTCCGGCCAGCTGCCGGCCGGGGCCGACCAATATAACAGCCTGCAGGAAAAGCTGATCGAACGCTTCCGGGAGCTCAAGGAGCAGCATGGTTTCAGCTTGCTGCATTTTGCCTGCTGCCAGGATACCACCGAGGATCGCGGCACGGTGCAGTACCTGCAGGACTGCGCGCTGGAGGCGGAATTACCCAATGATTTTCTGTTTATCGAGGAAATCGGCCTGGGCGAAAGAGGCCAGTTTACCGACACTGAAAACCGGGTGATCGGCAATATGTTTAAGTTCTATCCGTGGGAATTCATGCTGCGGGAGATTTTCTCCACCAAGCTTGAGGACGCGGGGGTGCGCTGGCTGGAACCGGCTTGGAAAAGCATTATCTCCAACAAGGCGCTGCTGCCGATGTTATGGGAAATGTTCCCGGGGCATCCCAACCTGCTGCCGGCCTATTTTGCCGAAGACAACCCGCCGTCGATGGATCACTATGTGGTGAAGCCGCTGTTTTCCCGCGAAGGCGCCAATATCCGCATCGTCGAAAACGGCAAGGAAACCGCCCGCGTGGACGGGCCTTATGGCGAAGAAGGCACCATCGTGCAGCAGTTTTGCCCGTTGCCGCGCTTCGGCGACAGCTATACCGTTATCGGCAGCTGGCTGGTGAACGACAGGCCTTGCGGCATCGGCATCCGGGAAGATAAAGAACTGATCACCCAGGATCTGTCGCGCTTTTACCCGCATATTATCCTCGACTGAGCGCCCCAAAGCATACGCAGCGGCAGCGCCGCTGCGTAACAGCGTTTAACCCACCTGCACCGACAGCATGCTTAACGACGCCATCTCAATGCCGTCCACCGGTATGGAAATCGCCTCTTCGCCATCCCAGGCGCCCAGTATATACAGCAGCGGCAGGTAATGATCGGGCGAGGGGTTGGACAGCGCCGCGCCGTCATGAGCCATAAAATCCACCAGCGGATGGACGCCCTGGCCGCGCCAGCCGATATTGTCGCGCACAAACTGGTTAAAGGATAACGCCCAGGGATAGGGCGGCGCCTCGCCGTGCCATTGGATCATGCGCAGGTTATGCACCACGTTGCCGCTGGCGACCATCATCACGCCCTGGTCGCGCAGCGCCGCCAGTTTTCGTCCCAGCTGGAAATGATATTCCGGCGGCTGGGTACCGTCGATACTGAGCTGTACCATGGGGATATCCGCGTCCGGATACATTTTTTTCACCACCCCCCAGGAACCGTGATCGAAACCCCATTCGGTCAAATCGGCGCTGACAGCCACCGGCAGCAGCAGTTCCTGGATGGTGGCGGCAAGGGCGGGCGAGCCCGGCGCCGGATAACGGATATCAAACAACGCCTGGGGAAAACCGCCGAAATCATGGAGGGTGCGCGGGTTTTCCATCGCGGTCACCGCGGTGCCGCGGGTAAACCAATGGGCGGATATCGCCAGGATGGCGCGGGGACGCGGCAAGGTCCGGCCGAGGCGTTGCCAGGTTTGGGTATATTGATTATCTTCCAGCACGTTCATCGGACTGCCGTGGCCGAGAAACAGCGCGGGCATACGGGGTTCGCTCATGGGTCATTCCTTCTGTATCATCTTGTCGCGCCTGGCGCCTTATGCTGATTAACTTACGCCTTGCGGCCGGAAAATAAACCCGGATAAGCATGATCATCTTATTCAATATATTTGAATAAACCTAAACGTCCGCGTGGCTCGTCCCCGCGCGCCAAGGACGATGATGCCGCGGCGCAAAGCCGGGCGGCGGCTTTTCACTTAATCCCCAGCCGCTTCGCTAGCCGGTGCAAATTGCCGGGATTGACCGCCAGCCTGCGCGCGCAGGCCGACCAGTTATCGCCGCAGCCGGCCAGCGTCATGCGGATTAAGCGGCGCTGGTAATCGTCGGTGCCGTCGCGCAGGGTAGCGGAAGCGATAGGGTCATGCGGCGGCGCGACGTGCGTTAATGGGGGCGAGGCCCCATCCAGGGCAAAATTCTCCGGCCGCAATACCACCTCGGCGTTGCCCTGCCCCGCACGCGCCAGCACCGTGGCGCGATAAATGGCATGCTCCAGCTCGCGCACATTGCCCGGCCAGCCGTTTTCCGCCAGCAGCGCCAGGGTGGCCGGCGCCAGCGCCACGCGCTGCAGTCCCAGCCGGATGCGGCTGCGTTCGCAAAAAAAACCGGCCAGCAGGGCAATATCCCGCCCGCGCTCGCGCAGCGGCGGCACATGGACGGGAAACACGCTTAAGCGGTGAAACAGATCGGCGCGAAACTGCCCGGCCAGCACCGCCTCCTTCAGCACGCGATTGGTGGCGGCCAGGACGCGCACATTGACCCGCAGGCTTTGATCGTCGCCGACGCGCTGTAAATCGCCGTACTGCAATACCCGCAGCAGTTTTGCCTGCAATGTCAGCGACAGCTCGCCGATTTCATCCAGGAACAACGTGCCGTTATCCGCCAGTTCAAATTTACCGATACGATGATGAATGGCGCCGGTAAAGGCGCCTTTGACATGGCCGAACAATTCGCTTTCCGCCACCGATTCCGGCAGGGCCGCGCAGTTAAGGTACACCAGCGGATTGGCCGCCCGTGGCGATTGCAGATGTATAGCGCGCGCCACCAGCTCCTTGCCGACGCCGGTTTCGCCGGTGATCAGCACGTTCAGATCCGAATTGGCCACGATGCCGATTTCCTTTTTCAGCTGCGCCATGACCCCGGACAAGCCGATCATTTCGTCGGCGCCCTCGGTTTGCGGCCGGCCGACGGCGCTTATCGGCGCAATGGCCTGTTTTTCCAATTGCTCCACCAGCAGCGCGTTGCTGAGCGCGACCGAGAACAGCGCCCCCACCAGACGCAGTTCCTCATCGCTGAAATGATCGAGCTGATGCGCATCCATATCGTCAATAGTCAGGGCGCCGACCAGGTTCTGGTGGGTAAACAGCGGCAGGCCGATACAGGCATGCACCTTCAATTGCTCATGGCCCGGGATCAGCCCGTCGTAAGGATCGGGCAACAGGCTGTCCGCCGGAAAACGCACCACATCGCCGGCGCGGGCGATGGCCTCCAGACGGGGATGCTCGGACAGCCGGAAACGGCGCCCCAGCACGTCGGGCGACAGACCGGCGATCGCCAGCGGCCGGAACAGCTGCTGTTCATAGCTGAGCAGCGCGCAGGCGTCGCACGCGAGCAACCGGCGCAGGCTGTTGATCAACTGCTGGAAACGGTCCCTGCCGGAGATGCCCGATTGCAGCTCAATGGCAATCCGGCTCAGGGTTTGCATGGATAACGCCATAAGGATAAGCACCTGAAAGGTAAAAAGCGGCGACAAGCCACAGCGTCATTACGCCGCGCAGGGCGGATGCGGCCCGGAGCGCCGACTATCTCATTGTGACAATAGCTGTGTCAAAAAAACATATTTCCAATTTCGTCATTTTGACAAATAAATAATTTAAATTCTTTAATTTCAATGAATTAATTATTGGCATGGGTTATGCAGCACTGATGCCATCCAGCGGTTTTCAGTGGCAATTTACCATGAGGTTTTATCATGACGGTACAGGTCAAAAACACTATTCATTGGGTGGGACAACGGGATTGGGAAGTACGCGATTTCCACGGCACCGAGTATAAAACCCTTAAAGGCAGCAGCTATAACAGCTATCTGATCCGTGAAGAAAAAACGGTATTGATTGATACCGTGGACTATAAGTTCAGCCGTGATTTCCTGCAAAACCTCGAGGCGGAAATCGATCTCGCCACCATAGATTATATTATCATCAACCACGCCGAGGAGGATCACGCGGGGGCCCTCACCGCGCTGATGGCGCGTATCCCGCATACGCCGATTTATTGCACCACCAACGCCATTGACTCCATTAACGGCCACCACCATCACCCGGAATGGAACTTTCGCACGGTTAAAACCGGCGACAGCCTGGATATCGGCAACGGCAAGCAGCTGATCTTTATCGAGACGCCGATGCTGCACTGGCCCGACAGCATGATGACCTATCTCAGCGGCGATGCGGTGCTGTTCAGCAACGACGCTTTCGGCCAGCATTATTGCGACGAGCATCTGTTTAACGACGAAGTGGACCAGAATGAACTGTTTGAGCAATGCCAGCGTTACTACGCCAATATCCTGACGCCGTTCAGCCGGCTGGTCACCGCCAAGATCAATGAAATCCTGGGCTTTAACCTGCCCCTGTCGATGATCGCCACGTCCCATGGCGTGGTGTGGCGCGACAATCCGACGCAGATCGTCGCTAAATATCTGCAGTGGGCCGACAGCTACCAGGAGGACCGTATTACCTTGTTTTACGACACCATGTCGAACAACACCCGCATGATGGCGGATGCCATTGCCCAGGGGATTACTGAAACCGATCCCGGCGTGGCGGTAAAAATCTTTAACGTCGCCCGCCATGATAAAAACGAAATCCTGACCCAGGTTTTCCGCTCCAAAGGGGTGTTGGCCGGCTCCTCCACGATGAATAACGTCATGATGCCCAAGGTAGCGGCGCTGCTCGAAGAACTGGCGGGACTGCGCTTTCGCGATAAAAAGGCCTCGGCCTTCGGCAGCTACGGCTGGAACGGCGGCGCGGTGGACCGGGTGCAGACGCGGCTGATGGACGCCGGGTTCGAAACCTCCCTGCCCCTGAAGACTAAATGGCGACCGGACGGCGCGGCATTGGACCTCTGCCGCGAGCACGGCAGGGAAATTGCGCGCCAGTGGGCGCTGCATCCTTTGGATGAGCAGGTCGCGGTTGCCCCCGCCCCCGCCGCCGCGGACACCGTCAGGATGCAATGCAGCGTGTGCCAATGGATTTACGACCCCGCCCTGGGCGAACCGATGCAGGAAGTGGCGCCCGGTACCGGTTGGCCGCAGGTGCCGGAGACCTTTTTATGCCCGGAATGCGGTCTTGGCAAAGACGTCTTTGACGCGTTGAAATAAGGCGATGAGATGAACGAAGGCATTGTTATTATCGGCTCCGGCTTTGCCGCCCGGCAGTTGATCAAGAACCTGCGCAAGCTCGATGACGGCGTGCCGATCCGGCTTATCGCCGACGACAGCTGCGATGAATACCACAAGCCGGAGCTAAGCCATGTGTTCAGCCAGCGGCAACGCGCGGACGACCTGACCCGGATGACCGCCGGGGACTTTGCCGAACAGTTCCGGCTGACGCTGCACCGTCATTCACGGGCGCAGCGTATCGATGCCGCGGCGCGGCGGGTCTATTGCAGCGACGGCGAATATGGCTACCGTCAGTTGATCCTGGCCACCGGCGCACAGGCCGTTATCCCGGCGATTGAAGGCCGGGAACTGATGCTGACGCTCAATAGCCAGCAACAGTTCCGCCGGATAGAAGACCAGCTGCGGCAGGCGCGGCGGGTCCTGTTATTGGGCGCCGGCCTTATCGGCACTGAACTTGCCATGGACCTGACCCGGGCGGGCAAACAGGTGATCCTCCTCGATCAGGCGGCCAGCATCCTGGCGTCCCTGATGCCGGCTGAAGTCAGCGCGCGTCTCCAGCATCGCCTGGTCCGGCAGGGGGTGGAGCTGATCCTTAACACCCGGCTGCTGAGCCTTTGCCCGACCGCGACCGGCATCGCCGCCGCCCTGCCGCGCGGCCGTCTGCTGGAAGTGGATGCCGCCATTGCCGCCATCGGGCTAAAGCCCGACACCGCGCTGGCCTTATCGGCCGGTCTGGATACCGGCAGGGGTATCCGGGTTAACGACAGATTGCGCACCTCGGATCCCGCCATCTATGCGCTGGGCGATTGCGCGGAAATCAACGGCGCGCTGATGCCTTTTTTACAACCGATACAGCTCAGCGCCGCGGTGTTGGCCAAAAATCTGTTGGGCGGTAACGACAGCCTGTTACTGCCGCCGATGCTGGTAAAGGTGAAAACGCCCGATATGCCGCTGCACCTGGCGGGCCAAACGCAGCGCACGGATTTACACTGGCAGATCAACTTTGACACCCAGGGTATACTGGCGCAGGGTTGGGATGAACAACGGCGGCTGTGCGCCTTTGTCGCGGGAGAAGCGCGGATGAACGAGGCGTTTTTACTGCTGCGCCAGTTGGCGCCATGCTGAACGCGTCCTCACGGCCGGCGGCCCGGCGGTAGCCGCCCGGTCGGTATTGACCCGCCATCCCCGGCATTATGTTGATAAATTGACGATGGCCGTTGCCCCCAACGGCGGAGAACGATATGCAAGATTTGATGTGTTATAAAACCCTGCCCGAATGGGATAGCCAGACGTTGCCGGAGGCCTTCCGCCAGCGGCACAATACCCAGGAGGGCGTATGGGCGAAACTCACTGTACTGCAGGGCACGCTGTCCTTTGCGTTTTTAAGCGAAAACGATGAGGTGCTGGAATCCCACGCGTTTACGCGCGACAACCCGCCGCCCCTGGTGGAGCCGCAGCGCTGGCACCGTATTGTCGCCAGCTCGGCGGATATGCGTTGCCAACTGGCCTTTTACTGCCGGCCGGAGGATTATTATCATCTTAAGCACGGCATGACGCGCACGCATTCCGAGGTGATTAACGCCGCCGCATACACGGCGCCGGGCAAAGCGCTGGATCTGGGCTGCGGCGCGGGCCGTAATGCGCTGTATCTGAACCTGCTGGGGTTTGATGTCACGGCGTATGATAAAAGCCAGCAAAGCATCGATGCCCTGAATACCCTTATCGCGATCGAGCAACGCGATCATATCTCAGCCGGCGTTTATGATATCAACGAACAGCTGATAAACGGCCGGTACGACTTTATTCTCTCGACCGTGGTGCTGATGTTTTTACAGGCCGACCGGATCGAGCGCGTTATCCGCAATATGCAGCAAAGCACCAACGACGGCGGGCTGAATCTTATTGTCGCCGCCATGTCCACCGAGGATTGTCCCTGCCCGCTGCCGTTTCCGTTTACTTTCAGCGCCGGGGAACTGTCCGGGTATTATCGCGATTGGGAAATAATAAAATATAACGAGGATAGGGGAGAACTGCATAAAACCGACGCCGAAGGCAACCGCATTAAGCTGCGTTTTGCCACGCTGCTGGCGCGCAAGCGGCTCTGACAGAACCGGGAAAGCAACCGGGCGCCCCCGGCGGCCGGGGCGGCCGGGGCTTCCCGGCACAGCGGCATCGCCAGTACATACGGACGTTTCAGGGCAGAATGCGCGCGGCGAATCTGCTACCCGCGGGGCCAGCGCCGCCTGGTCCCTTCTGCATGCCCGCACGGCGCCGGGCTATTATCCCGGCCCGGCTAAAGCTGCGGCCGCGGGCGACGGCAGCCGCGCGTCAGCTGGCCTGACGTGCCAACGAGCGGCGGTAGTCCACCAGATCTTCGATGGTGACCACCGGCATATCATACTTTTTGCCGAACGCGATGATTTCCGGAGCATGGGCCATGCTGCCGTCCTCATTGGTGACTTCGCACAGCACGCCCATCGGCTTGAGGCCGGCCAGGGTGGTCAGGTCGATGCTGGCCTCGGTATGGCCGCCGCGGGTGAGCACGCCGCCCGGCTGGGCGCGCAGCGGGAACACGTGGCCGGGACGATTGAGATCGCTGGGCTTGGCGTTGTCTTTGATGGCGGCGCGGATGGTGGTCAGGCGGTCGGCGGCGGAAACGCCGGTGGTGACGCCTTCCGCGGCTTCGATGGTGACGGTAAACGCCGTCTGGTAGTGGCTGGAGTTGTGTTCCACCATCATCGGCAGATCCAGCTGCCGGCGGCGCTCCTCGGTCAGGCACAGGCAAACAATGCCGCTGCCGTGGCGGATGGCCAGGGCCATCTGTTCAACCGTCATGCTTTCGGCGGCAAAAATCATGTCGCCTTCGTTTTCACGATCTTCATTGTCCAGCACCAGCACACCGCGACCATGGCGCAATGCGTTAAGTGCGTTTTCCACGCGTTCTGTCGGCGTACCGAACTCGGAAAGAAGCGTCTGATTCATGGTAAAAAAAACCTCATAAAGTATATGGATTACCAGAACCAGGGCAGACTTAGGAGTAGCCTTAACAGGCTAAAAGATAACGAGAATGAGCTGGCAGCTCATTGTTGGCCGTTACTCTCTCCCATCCGGACTATAACCGTCGGCCCCGGAATTACACCGGGTCTGCTGACCTCAAATCCTACGGCAATCTGAGCGCTCGCGGGCTTCCTGTGCAATAATCGTCAATAGCAATTAGCGCACGGGTTTACCGCCGGTGGGGAGTTTCGCCCCGCCCTGAGAATAAGCGGAATTACTATAACGCCATTGGATTATCGGAGCAATTAGCAAACGAATAATTTCTGGCGGCTCTTTTAGTTTCTTCTCGGCTGATCTGGCATTACACTTAACCAAAACTAACGCGTTAGGGAACTACAGATGATAGACACCAAAAAAATCGAACAGCTTGCCCGTCAAATCCATGAGTCCCTGCCAAAAGGCATCCGCGATCTGGGCGATGACGTGGATAAAAAAATCCGCCAGGTATTGCAAAGCCAGTTCAGCCGGATGGATTTAATCAGCCGCGAGGAATTTGACGTGCAGACCCAGGTATTGCTGCGCACCCGGGAAAAGCTGAACCAGCTGGAACTGCGCATCAATGCGCTGGAAACCATGCCGAACAGCGGCGGCGCCCCGACGGTGGCCGGCGCCACATCACCTGTAACCCCGGGCGCCGCCGTATCGGCCCCGGCCGCCGCGCCGGCAAGCGATGAACCGCCGGCCGAAACGCAGGCTGGAAGCATCGCCGCAGACATTAAGGACGCAGGCAAGAAGCCGTAGGCCGCCGCAAAATATCGGGCGGCCGCGGACACGTTATCCGCCGGGAAAAGCGGGGGGCAACGGCGCCGTCGCGGCGCCCTTGCCTTTAACCGCGTTTGCCGGTTTTGATGGCGTTGATGATATTGGTGGTGGAGCAGCCGTCTTCAAAGTTGAGCACCCTGACGTCGCCGCCGTTGGCCCACACTTCCTTACTGCCGGCAATCTGTTCGGGCCGGTAATCGCCCCCCTTCACCAGCACATCGGGCAATATCTTGGCGATCAGCCGCTGCGGGGTATCCTCGTCAAAGGCCACCACCCAATCCACGGCGCCCAGCGCGCCCAGGACTACCATGCGCTGCGCCAGCGGATTGACCGGCCGGGACTCGCCCTTCAGGCGCCGGGTCGAGTCATCGCTGTTTACCGCCACGATCAGCCGGTCGCCCAGCCGCCGGGCGTTGGCCAAATAGGTCACATGCCCGGCGTGCAGGATATCGAAGATGCCGTTGGTCATGACCACCTTTTCGCCGCGCTGGCGCGCCTGCGCCACCGCCTGCTCAAGCTCGGCCTCGGTCATGACGCCGAAACCGGCGTCGCCACGCCCGTGAATGGCGTTTTCCAGCTCGATGGGACTGACGGTGGACGTGCCCAGCTTGCCGACCACCACGCCGGCGGCGGCATTGGCCAGGAAACAGCACTCTTCCAGCGGATTTCCGGCCGCCAGGGCCGCCGCCAGCACGCCGATCACCGTATCGCCGGCGCCGGTGACGTCATAGACTTCCTGCGCCTGCGTCGGCAGGTTCAGCGGCGGCTTGCCGGGTTGCAGCAGCGTCATGCCCTGTTCGGAACGGGTAATCAGCAATGCCGACAGGCCGTAATCGGCAATCATCTTCATGCCGCGGGCGACCAGATCGGCTTCGTCGGCGCTGCGGCCGGCCACCGCCTCGAACTCGGATAAGTTCGGCGTCAGCATGGTGGCGCCGCGATAACGGGCGAAATCGGTGCCTTTGGGATCGACCAGTACCGGCACCCCGGCGGCGCGCGCCAGCTGGATCATATCCTGCACGCGTGCCAGCGCGCCTTTGGCGTAATCCGACAATACCATCGCGCCGGCGGCGGGCAACGCCGTCTTGATGCGCTCCAGCAGCGGTCCGGCGTCCACGCCGTCAAAGCCTTGCTCAAAGTCCAGGCGCAGCAGCTGTTGGTTACGCGACAGCACCCGCAGTTTGGTAATGGTGGGATGGGTGGACACCGCCACGAAATCACAGGTCACGCTGACGCCGTTGAGCCGCTCGCCCAGGGCGCGGGCGGCATCGTCGACGCCGGTAAGGCCGACCAGGCGCGAACCCGCGCCCAGCGCGGCGATATTCATCGCCACGTTGGCGGCGCCGCCGGGGCGCTCCTCGATGGTATCGACTTTGACTACCGGCACCGGGGCTTCCGGTGAGATACGGCTTGTTGGGCCGGACCAGTAACGGTCCAGCATGACATCACCCACCACCAGCACGCCCGCCCGGCGAAAATCAGGCAACGTAACTTTCATCCACTCGCTCCAGACTTAACGATTTTATTGCGCGGGATTCTAGCATAGGCTGCGGCAATTCTCTCCCACCCCCGATAGTGGAACGCATTTTCCCGCCCTTGCCCTCAGTCGAGCCATTTTTTCCAGTAGGCGGTAATCAGCGCGCGTTCGGTTTGAAACCGATGGCTATCCACGCGCCCCGGCAGGTCCTGCAGCGCCAGATGATGGATTTCGTCGCGCAGGGTGGTATAGGCGTCGCTTAATCGCGCGGCGTCGTCCGGGCTGATGATCCCGTGGCGCGCCATCAGCGCGAAAATGCGCACATTATCGGACCAGCGCGTCAGTTCCGGGATGGCGCAGGCATAACGCAGCACCAGGTACTGCGCCAGAAATTCAATATCGGTGATGCCGCCTTCGTCGGCCTTGATATCAAACTGTTCGCCGTTTTTACCGGCCAGGTGCCGGCGCATTTTGGCGCGCATCTCGCTGACGTCCACGCGCAAGACCGCCGGATCGCGCTCCCGGCACAGCACCTCGCGGCGGATGGCGGTAAAACGCGCCCGCAGCGCGTCGTCGCCATATACCTGGCGCGCCCTGACCAGCGCCTGGTGCTCCCAGGTCCAGGCCTCATGCAACTGGTAGTCCGCAAAAGCGTCCAGGGTGCTGACCAGCATACCGGCCGCGCCGGAGGGACGCAGGCGCGGGTCGACTTCATACAGCACGCCCGCGGGCGTGCGGGTGCTGAATAAATGCATGATCCGCTGCGCCAGGCGCAGGTAGAACTGGCGGCCGTCAATACTGCGCTCGCCGTCGGTCATCACCTCCGCCGGACAATCATGTAAAAACACCACATCCAGATCCGAGCCGTACCCCAGCTCCCAGCCGCCCAGCTTGCCATAGCCGATTACCGCGAATCCCTGGCCGCCCTGCTCGCCCAGATGGGCGGGACGGCCGTAACGCGCCACCATGGTCTTCCAGGCTTGCTGGAGCACGGCGGCAATCATGGCCTCGGCCAGATAGGTCAGGTGATCGCTGACCCGCATGACCGGCAGCACGCCGGTAATATCGCTGGCGGCAATGCGCAGTTGCTGCGCCTGCTTAAACTGGCGCATGGCGTCGAGCTGCTGCTCTTCGTCCTCCTCCGGCACCCGCAGTAAATACTGACGCAGTTCATCACCGTAAGCTTCAGGCGCCAGGGGATGGTAGAGCGTGGCCGGATCCAGCAGTTCATCCAGCAACAGCGGATGGCGGGCCAGTTGGGTGGCGATCATCGCCGAGGCGGCACACAGACGGATCAGGTGGGTCAACGCCCCCGGATACTCCACCAGCAGTTCCAGGTAAGTGGTGCGGGACACGATGCTCAGCAGCATCGGCGCCAGCCGTCCGAAGATATCGTCGGCGGCCGGCTGCGGACAGATTTGCGCCAGCAGCCGCGGCATCAGTTGATCGAGCACCTCGCGCCCGCGCGGGCCGATGGTACGTTTCGCTATGTCGCGCCGTAATTCCACCAAGCGGGCCAGAAGGCGCCCGCGCCCGGCCTCATCCAGCTGCGGCGCCAGAAGCCCGGCATCCTGCTCCGGCGCGTCGTCAAACCACAGCGCGCCATAGCGGTCGAAATCCACCGGGTCCGCCGGATCGGGCGCGTCGTCGCCGATAAGCATATCAAAGATTAACCGCACCCGCCGCATATGGCCGGACAGCGCGTCCTCAAGGGCCGGCCAGTCGGCCACCGCCATGCCGTAGGCCAGGCGGGCGCGGTTGAGCGCATCGGCCGGCAGGGTCTGGGTTTGTTCATCGTTGATGGCCTGCAGCAGGTTTTCCAGCCGGCGCAGGTAGAGATAAGCCTGGCTTAATTGTTCGGTCTGGCCGGTGGTCAGCAGGCCAAGCTCGCCGACCGCGCTCAGGGTAGGCAATAGCGAGCGCTGCTGCAGACGGGGTTCCCGGCCGCCGCGGATCAGCTGGAATACCTGGGTAATGAATTCTATTTCCCGAATGCCGCCGGCGCCCAGCTTGATATTGTCTTTTAGTCCCCGGCGCCGCACTTCGCGGGCAATCATGATTTTCATATTGCGCAGGGATTGGATCACGCTGAAATCGATATAGCGCCGGAACACAAAAGGACGCAGCAGGCTTCGCAGTTCCTGGCAGTAGGCGTCGTCACCGTCGCCCATCAGCCGGGCCTTGACCATGGCGTACCGCTCCCAGTCACGCCCCTGTTCCTGGTAATAATCCTCCAGGGCGGCAAAACTCAGCACCAGCGGCCCGCTGTCGCCAAACGGCCGCAGGCGCATATCCACCCGGTAGACAAATCCGTCGGCGGTCGGCTGATCGAGGACTTTGATAAGCCGCTGCCCCAGGCGGGTAAAAAACAGCGCGTTGTCCAGCTCGCGCCGCCCGCCCCGGGTCTGGCCGTTTTCCGGATAGGCGAAAATCAAATCGATATCGGAAGAGAAATTCAGCTCGCCGCCGCCGAGCTTGCCCATACCCAACACCAGCAGCGGCTGCGCGGCGCCGTGCGCATTAGACGGCGTGCCCCACTCACGGCAGCAGACCTGGTATAGCCAGTCGCGCGCCGCAATAATCAGCGTTTCGGCAAGCTGGCTGAGCTGGATCAGGGTATCGGTGGTCGCGCAGGCATCCAGTGCCTGCGCCCAGGCAATACGCACCAGGGCGCGGCGGCGGAACAGGCGCAGCTCACGCATCAGCGCCGCCTCGTCCTGCACCTGCGCCAGCCGCGCCTGGAGCGACGAGGCATAACCGCGCCACTCGTCCGCGCGGGGCGGATCTCGGTGCAATTCCTCCAGCCAGTCCGGCCGGGCAATCAGCGCTTCGCTGATAAAATCACTTAACGCCAGCGCGACGGCGGTGTTTTCGTCCACCACAGCAGACCCGGCGGCCGCCTCCCCGTCCGCCGGGCGGGCGGGCATCAGCCGGGCGGCCATCGCCTGCGCCTGGCGATCCAGCAGGGGCGGAAGAGGCAATTTCATCATCGATCTCCTGGGGATGTCACGGGCAACGCTGCGGCCCCGCGGGGCTTAGCGGTTATTGACGCTGCGCCAAAAACCCGGCTGGGTCAGCGCCTGGCGCCGCATATGCTCCAGATTGTTGGTGCCGGGCAGGATAATCGCCTGCTGCAGCGCCTGCCAGTGTAAAATATAAGATAAAACCTTCTTGACCGGATAGGCGCCCGACAGCAGATGGAAAGCCATGATCCGCCGCTCCAGCCGCGGCAGCTGCTGCTGGTATTCCTCGTGGGACATCACGCGGCCGAACGCCACTTTTAACTCGGCGGCGCAGCGCGACAGCATGATATCGGCAAAACGCTTAAAGGAGCCGTCCAGTTTCCGGCGCGCCTTATCATCGAGACTGTCCCGCCAGCCGGCGAGAATCAGCCAACGGGTCAATGCCAGCTTACATTGCAGGTAAGCGGCGTCATAGCACAACCGCCGGGGATCGCTGTCCGGCGGTTGCAGCCGGTCGGTCACCTCCGCCAACCGGGCGCGCAGCTCGTTGGTGGCCTTGCGCGGGATCATATTGCCCATCACCACAAAGGTTTCCCGGATCAGCATAATGGCGGACAGGATGCTTTCCCGCGCCAGCGGAATGCCCTGCAGCCACAGTTCCTCATGGTATTGCCAATGGGCCAGCGCCAGGGACAGCGCCTCGCTCAACCCCTGCTCCACCGTCGCCTTGGGCGCGGGACGCAGCAACGGCAGGGCGCGGATTTCACGCGGCTCATTGCCCGCGGCCAGATGATAGCCGCGCGCGGCCTTGCTCAGGCTGCCCTGGCGCAGGCCGCCGTCGGCGCAAAGCGTGCCGGCCAGCGCCAGTAGGTCCGCGACGTTGCCGTGCATGATTTCCAGTTCCAGTTCGCAAATGGCCTCGCTCAGCTCACCCGCCACCACTTCGCCCTGATCAAACGCCACTTCTATCTCGCTGTCACCGTAGGTTATCAACCACTTTTCACGCAGATAATCGGTACGAAACAGGGGTTGCAAGCGCTGCTGCAACGTCGCCACATCCATGTCCGGCGGCCAGATGTCGGCGGGCAACAGCGTAATATCGATATCGGGGCCGGGCAGTGGAATATTATATTCCGGGTGCTGGTGCAGGCCGCCGACGATGGTGCCGGCGGTTTTGGCCGTCATTTCGTAACGTTCGTTATTGCCGCGTACGCGTAAACCCACGCCGTGCCGGCGCAGGTCAAGCCCGACGGTGTCAAAATAGATGTTAATCAGGCGCTGCGCTGCCGTATGACTGCCTCCGCAGGCGGATACACGCTCCGCCATGGACGCCACCGCATCGGGATGAACGATAAATTTTATTTCTATTTCTTCACTCATAGCTTCGGTTACACCACTGGTTGCTCAACGAGCAGTTGCGGAACGACACCCGGCCCGGCGCCGTTTGTCACGGGGATGCCGCGCAGGTGTCGGGCTGAAGAACGTAATAATCGCCTTAATGCCGCTTATGGACAAGCACTGATATGATTTGAATGACAATTTATAACAAAAAATTAATGCGCTTAACGCGACATGCCGCCGTTTTTATCCATTACAACGTTAATCGGCGCCGTAACGGATAAATTACCCGTTCAAGAGACCGGACATGGTCATTTAAATAACGCTATTGCATCTTTCCTCCCCTGGCCGGGGCCTTGCGCAGCCTGATAGTAAGATAGTTCCCATTTCTGTTTAAGCATTGCGTCGTCAAACTGAACCCACTACTATCGACCCACATTTGCCTGAAAACGACGGAACTATGTACAAATTACGCCATATTTGCTTCGCGTTATTGAGTCTAGGCTTCGCCGCCAGCACTCATGCCGATGAGACGCGCTTTGTTTCCGATGAGCTCATCACCTATATTCACAGCGGGCCGGGCAACCAGTACCGGATCGTCGGCACGCTGAATTCCGGAGAAGAAGTCACGCTGCTGAGCGTCAGCGAAGGCAATAACTACGGCCAGATCAGGGATACCAAGGGCCGCACCGCCTGGATCCCGCTCGATCAGCTCAGCGACCAGCCCAGCCTGCGGGTCAAGGTGCCGGCGCTGGAGCAAAAGGTCCAGGACCTGACGCAAAAACTCAGCACCATCGACGCCAGCTGGAACCAACGCACCGCCGAAATGCAAAAGAAGGTCACCGAGAGCGACGGCAATATCCAGACCCTGCGCGACGAAAACCAAAGCCTGAAAGATCAGCTGGTGGTGGCCAGGAAAAAGGTGGATGCCGTGGCGGTACAGCTTGATGATAAACAGCGCGCCATTATCATGCAGTGGTTCCTGTACGGCGGCGGCGTGGCCGGCGTCGGCCTGGTGCTTGGCCTGGTGCTGCCCCATCTGATTCCGCGCCGTAAAAAAGACAATCGCTGGATGAACTGATCCCGCGGGTTTGCCTGTTGTCCTGGCGGTTTAACGTCGCCGCAGTATTGCTGTTTACGCTAAGCGCGGTAAGCATGATAACGAAGAGGGTAATCAGCGTTGCGGATGCGACTACACTTAACAGATGATGGCAAAACCGACATTGTCAGGAGTTCACAGTGAAAAAATATCTGGTCGGCGGCGCCGTCCGCGACGGATTATTGCAATTGCCGGTGCATGAGAAAGATTGGGTCATCGTGGGCGCCACCCCGGAGCAGCTGCTGGCGGAAGGCTATCAGCAGGTGGGCAAGGATTTCCCGGTATTCCTTCACCCGCGCACGCGCGAGGAGCATGCCCTGGCGCGTACCGAGCGCAAATCAGGACCAGGCTATACCGGCTTTACCGTCTATGCCGCGCCGGATGTTACGCTTGAGCAGGATCTGATGCGCCGGGATCTGACCATCAATGCCATAGCCCAGGATGAAGACGGCCGGCTGATTGATCCCTATCACGGCGTGGCCGATATCGAGCAGCGGCTGTTGCGCCATGTCTCGGACGCGTTCGGCGAAGATCCGCTGCGCGTACTGCGCGTGGCGCGTTTCGCGGCGCGTTTTGCCCATCTTAATTTTCGTATCGCCCCGGAAACCCTGGCGCTGATGCGGCAAATGGCCGAGAACGGCGAACTGCCGTCCATCTCGCCGGAACGGGTGTGGACCGAGACCGAAAAAGCGCTCGCCACCCGCAACCCCCAGGTCTATTTCCAGGCGCTGCGCGATTGCGGCGCCCTGGCGGCGCTGTTTCCGGAAATTGATCGCCTGTTCGGCGTGCCGGCGCCCGCCAAATGGCATCCGGAAATCGACACCGGCATCCATACGCTGATGACGCTCTCGATGGCGGCGCAGCTTACGCCCGACGTCGCCGTGCGTTTCGCCACGCTGTGCCATGATGTGGGCAAGGGGCTGACCCCGCGTAACCTCTGGCCTCATCATCACGGCCACGGCCCGGCCGGCGTCAAGCTGGTCGAGACCCTGTGCGCCCGCATGCGGGTGCCCAACCACATTCGCGATCTGGCAAAAATCGTCGCCGAATACCATGATTTGATCCATACCGTAGATCGCCTCACCCCCAGGACCCTGATGAAGCTGTTCAGCGCCATCGACGTCTGGCGCAAGCCGGAGCGCCTGGAGCAGATGATCATCACCAGCGAGTCCGACGCCCGGGGGCGCACCGGTTTTGAAAATAACCCTTATCCGCAGGGAGACTGCCTGCGCGAGGCATATCGGGCGGCGGCGGCGGTGACTAATCGCGAGGTGATCGAGGCGGGGTTTACCGGCGCGGAAATCGGCGAGGAGATCCGCCGGCGCCGGCTGCAAGCGCTGGCGGACTGGAAGCAACGCCAGGAACAATCGCGCGCGGAGACTCTGCAGGATTAGCCCTCCCCGCAGCCGGCCTTATCCTGACGATAAACAACGCCCCGCCGGGCGCAAGACCGGCGGGGCGTTGTTTTGGCAAACGTTAGCGTAGCGGCGTCCCCGGCGCTACATCAGCACCCAGTACACCAGTCCCGCCAGGATAAAGCGGTAGATGGCGAAAGGCACAAACGAGATACGCTTGATGATCTGCAGGAACAGCTTGATGGCTACCAGCGCCACGACAAAGGCGGTGACAAACCCCACGGCAAACATCGGGAAATCATGCCAGGAAAGGAAAGGCAGGCTTTTATAGAGATCGAGGGCAGTCGCCCCCAGCATCATCGGCACCGCCAGGATAAACGAAAACTCCGACGCCGCATAACGGCTCACACCCACCAGCAGGCCGCCGCTGATGGTGGCGCCTGACCGGGAAAACCCCGGCCACAGCGCCAGGCACTGGAAACAGCCGATCAAAAAAGCCTGCAGGTAGGTGATATCATCAATGCCTGCGGCGCGTGGCACCTTCGGCTTCAGCCACTCGCCGGCCAGCAGCAGCACGCCGCCGACCACCAGGGCGAACATGACGTATTTCGCCTCGAACAGCCCTTTGATTTGTTCATGGAACACCAGGCCCATCACCACCGCCGGTATCATGCCCAGCAGGATATGCCCCAGACGCAGGCGCCCGGTGCCGATGCCCTCGTGCGGCACCCGGCCGAAATGAATACCGATCAGGCCGAACAGCCGGCGCCAGAACATCACCACCACCGCCAGGATCGACCCCAGCTGGATAATCACTTCAAAGGTTTTTGCCTTATCATCCGTAAAACCCAGCAATGTGCCGACCAGAATCATATGCCCCGTCGAGGAGACCGGCAAAAATTCGGTTAACCCTTCCACCACCCCAAGAATAAAAGCAATAAATACATCAGGCAGTCCTGTCATACAAAACGTTCCCCTCAAGCAACCGACAACAAAAAAGCGGCGGTTTGACGTCAAACCCAGCCGCTAAAACAACCCGGAAAATGAGACAAACATACGGTAAAAAGGTTTCCGCTGCATGAATTTTAGATTAAGAGTCATAAACTTTCAGACTTTTCGGTTACCGCGCTCGATTATCACGCCAACGCTTTTCGCCTGCGGCACCGCGCCCGGCTTGCTGAGTTTAATGCGCACCCAGGGCAGGTTAAAACGCTGGCGGAGCAGCCCGGCCACGTCTTCGGCCACCCGCTCGACCAGCGCAAACCTATTGCCCGCGACAAACGACAGCACCGCTTCGCTGACATCGGCGTAGCTCAGGCAGTCGGCCACGTCGTCGCTGCGCGCCGCGGGCCCGTTATCCCACCCCATCTCGATATCAAACACCAGCTTTTGCAGCCGGGTCTGCTCCCAGTCATATACGCCGATAACCGTCATCACCGTCAGCTGTTCTATAAATACAATGTCCATGCGCCATACCCGCTTTTTGTGGATGTTGGATACCACTTCGAAAGGAATATGCGTATTATCCACACTCAGGCAAATAAAACGATGATTACGGGATGGAACTTGGTTATGAATGCTATTGCGATTGGCATGATAATCTTCGCCTATCTTTGCGGCTCGGTGTCCAGCGCGATACTGATATGCAAACTCGCCCGTCTGCCCGATCCCCGCACCCACGGCTCAGGTAACCCTGGCGCCACCAACGTGCTGCGTATCGGCGGCAGGACGGCGGCGGCGGGCGTTATGGTATTTGACGTACTCAAGGGCATGCTGCCGGTCTGGCTGGGCTACCATCTGGGGGTGCCGCCCTTCTACCTGGGGCTGATTGCCATCGCCGCCTGTATCGGACACATCTACCCGGTGTTCTTCCACTTCCAGGGCGGCAAAGGCGTCGCCACCGCGTTCGGCGCCATCGCGCCCATCGGCTGGGACCTGACCGGCCTGATGGCCGGCACCTGGCTGCTGACGGTACTGCTCAGCGGTTATTCGTCGCTGGGCGCCATTATCAGCGCGCTGATCGCGCCCTTTTACGTCTGGTGGTTTAAACCGCAGTTTACCTTCCCGGTGTCCATGCTGTCATGCCTGGTGCTGCTGCGCCACCACGACAATATCCAGCGCCTGTGGCGCGGGCAGGAAAGCCGTATCTGGCGCAAGCGGCAAAAAGACAAAGATATCGACCGCCAGGAAGGCGCGCCGGATAACAGGGACGCCGATCTGCGGGCCGGCACGCAAAACGACGCGCAGGACAGCCATAGGGACAGATAACGCCCCCTCCCTTATACCGGCGTCAGTTCGGCCAGGGGCCAGCGCGGCCGCACGGTAATGCCCAAATCCGCATGAGCGCCGTTTTGCAGGCGCACCATGCCCGCATAGGCGATCATCGCGCCGTTATCGGTGCAAAATTCCGGACGGGCGTAAAACACGTTGCCGCCGCGTTTTTGCATCATCTCCGCCAGACGCGCGCGCAGGGTTTGGTTGGCGCTGACGCCGCCCGCTATCACCAGCCGCGTCAGGCCGGTCTGATCCAGCGCGCGGCGGCATTTAATCGCCAGCGTATCCACCACCGCGTCCTCGAACGCCCGGGCAATGTCCGCCCGCGTCTGGTCGTCCTGCCCGTTGGCGCGAACGGTATTGGCGGCAAAGGTCTTCAGGCCGGAAAAACTGAAATCCAGCCCCGGACGGTCGGTCATCGGGCGCGGAAAGGTAAAACGCCCGGCCGTACCCTGGCGCGCCATTTTCGACAGCAGCGGGCCGCCGGGATAATCCAGTCCCAGCAGCTTGGCGGTTTTATCAAAGGCCTCGCCGGCCGCGTCGTCTATCGACTCGCCCAGCAGTTCATAGCGGCCGATGCCGGTCACGGCGATCAGCTGGGTATGCCCGCCCGACACCAGCAGCGCGGCGAAGGGAAACGCCGGCGGGTTATCTTCCAGCATCGGCGCCAGCAGATGGCCTTCCATATGATGCACCGCGATGGCCGGCACCTTCCAGGCATAGGCCAGGGCGCGTCCCACGGTGGCGCCCACCATCAGCGCGCCCACGAGGCCCGGGCCGGCGGTATAGGCCACGCCGTCGATATCCCGCCCCTCCAGCCCCGCCTCGCGCAGCGCGGCCTGGATTAGCGGCACGGTCTTGCGCACATGATCGCGCGAGGCCAGTTCGGGCACCACGCCGCCGTAGTCGGCATGCAGCTTGACCTGACTGTAAAGCTGGTTGGCCAGCAGCCCCGACCGCTCGTCGTAAATCGCCACGCCGGTTTCGTCGCAGGACGTCTCAATACCTAAAACTCGCATAATTTTTCATCAACTCCACGTTGTGCGGCGCATAGTCTACCATATTCCGGCCCGCGGGCACCCGCCGGCGCGGTGCCGCGGCGCGTAAATTCGGTGTCTTTATTGCCCGGGCCATGATACAAGTATGCCCCTTGCGGATCGCGGGATCCGCGGGAAGATCCAGGATCGGCCGCTCAGGATCCCGGATCAACAGGCCAGGCCACTTAATTTCATGCTTTTTAATCGAGCACGCCAATCATGTGCAGCAAATTTGGCCGTTTTGCGCTATAATAAGTCCAAGAAATCATGAATGACGCGGCAAAGACCCACGCTGTTTGCCGGCCGGCCAGCAAGATCATTGGCCGTGGCGCTTTACAAAGCAGCCCTGGTTGAAGTAAAATTCCGCACCATTTTGAAACGGCTGACACAAGGTCAGCAGCAAAATCCGAATTCTATCGAGGTGAGAGTTACATGCCGGTAATTAAAGTACGTGAAAACGAGCCCTTCGACGTAGCACTGCGTCGCTTCAAACGTTCATGCGAAAAAGCAGGTGTCCTGGCCGAAGTTCGTCGTCGTGAGTTCTATGAAAAACCGACTACCGAACGTAAACGCGCCAAAGCATCCGCAGTAAAACGTCATGCAAAAAAATTGGCTCGCGAAAACGCACGCCGCACTCGTCTGTATTAATTTTTCGGGGTGAAAACCCCAACCGCGTGATTAATCCGCAGACTTAGCAGTTGCATACGAAGGCCGTGCGATCCGGAAGGATTGCGCGGCTTGTTCTCGTTTATAGGCTAACCAATCAGGGCTTATGGCTGGACGAATCCCACGCGTATTTATCAACGACTTGTTGGCTCGCACCGATATCATCGACCTGATCGACGCTCGGGTGAAGCTGAAAAAACAAGGCAAGAATTATCACGCTTGTTGTCCGTTTCACCATGAAAAAACCCCGTCGTTTACCGTCAATGGCGAGAAGCAGTTTTACCATTGTTTCGGATGCGGCGCCCATGGCAATGCCATCGATTTCCTGATGAATTACGACCGGCTTGAGTTTGTCGAATCCATCGAGGAACTCGCCACCATGCACGGCCTTGAAGTGCCGTCCGAGACGGGCGCCGGTCCCAACCAGCAGGAACGCCACCAGCGTCAGAGCCTCTACCAGGTGATGGAGAAGCTTAGCGACTACTATTTGCAGGCGCTGCAGCAGCCCGCCGCCGCGCCGGCGCACCAGTACCTGGACAAGCGGGGGCTGAGCGCGGAGATCATCAGCCATTTCGCCATCGGCTACGCGCCGCCCGGCTGGGACAACGTGTTGAAACGCTTTGGCCGCTCGGCGGACGATCGCACGGCATTGAACGATGCCGGAATGCTGGTGACTAACGATCAGGGACGGGTTTATGATCGCTTTCGCGAGCGCGTCATGTTCCCGATCCGCGACCGGCGCGGGCGGGTTATCGCCTTTGGCGGGCGCATCCTTGGCGACGGCCAGCCGAAGTACCTGAACTCGCCGGAAACCGAGATTTTTCATAAAGGCCGCCAGCTGTACGGGCTTTATGAAGCGCAGCAGAAGCACCCGGCGCTGTCGCGCCTGCTGGTGGTGGAAGGCTATATGGACGTGGTGGCCCTGGCGCAGTTCGGCATTGATTATGCCGTCGCCTCGCTCGGCACCGCCACCACCGCCGAGCATATCCAGCTGCTCTACCGCGCCACGGATCAGGTCATCTGCTGCTACGACGGCGACCGCGCGGGCCGGGAAGCCGCCTGGCGCGCGCTGGAAACCGCCCTGCCCTATTTGAACGACGGGCGCCAGCTGCGGTTTATGTTCCTGCCGGACGGGGAAGATCCCGATACCCTGGTGCGCCAGATTGGCAAAGAAGCCTTTGAGCAGCGCATGGAACAGGCGCAGCCGCTATCGGTTTTTTTGTTCGAGACGCTGATGCCGCAGGTGGATTTAAGCAGCCCGGACGGCCGCGCCAAGCTCAGCACCCTGGCGCTGCCGCTGATAAGCCAGGTGCCCGGGGAAACGCTGCGCATGTACCTGCGCCAGCAATTGGGTAATAAATTGGGCATTTTGGACGATAACCAATTGGAAAAGCTGCTGCCGAAGCAGGCGGGCAATACAAATATTTCGCCGCAACCCCGGATAAAACGCACAACCATGCGTATACTTATAGGATTGCTGGTGCAAAACCCGCGCCTGTCGGCCCTTATCCCGTCCTTACAGGGATTGGAGCAGGCGAATCAACCGGGTGTGCCGCTGTTTATTGAATTAGTCCAGACCTGCCAGGCGCAGCCGGGCCTGACCACGGGGCAGCTGCTGGAGCTGTACCGGGATAATAAATCCAGCCCGCAGCTTGAAACGCTGGCGATTTGGAACCACATGATCATAGAGGATATGATCGAAGCGACGTTTGTCGATACCCTGACGAGCCTTTATGACTCCATACTGGAACAACGTCAGGAAGAGCTGATAGCGCGCGATAGAACGCACGGATTGACGACCGAAGAACGAAAAGAGCTTTGGTCACTGAATATGGCTCTGGCCAAAAAGACATGAATGACACCGAGGCTTAATTGCCTATAAATGGCAGGGCAATGCCCTGTGCGATGCCGTATTGGGCTGCGGCGTTAAACAAAGGCCTGCACTCTTGTTGGTGATGAAATTTCACCGACCAACACCGAATTATAATCTGAAGTGTGGATACCGTCTTATGGAGCAAAACCCGCAGTCACAGCTCAAGCTACTTGTCACTCGTGGTAAGGAGCAAGGCTATTTGACCTTTGCCGAGGTCAATGACCATCTGCCGGAGGATATCGTCGACTCCGACCAGATCGAAGACATCATCCAGATGATAAATGACATGGGCATCCAGGTGATGGAAGAAGCACCGGATGCCGACGACCTGCTGTTGGCCGAAAACACCTCCGACACCGACGAAGATGCCGCCGAAGCGGCCGCGCAGGTCCTGTCGAGCGTGGAGTCCGAAATTGGACGCACCACCGACCCCGTGCGCATGTACATGCGCGAAATGGGTACCGTTGAACTGCTGACCCGTGAAGGTGAAATCGATATCGCCAAGCGTATCGAGGACGGGATTAATCAGGTGCAATGCTCGGTTGCCGAGTATCCTGAGGCAATCACCTACCTGCTGGAACAATATGATCGCGTCGAAGCGGGCGAAGCGCGCCTGTCGGACCTGATCACCGGTTTTGTCGACCCGAACGCCGAAGAAGAGATGGCGCCGACCGCGACCCATATCGGCTCCGAACTGACCACCGCCGAACTGGCCGACAACGATGACGACGAAGAAGAAGATGACGACGACGCGGAGGACGATAACAGTATCGATCCCGAGCTGGCGCGCCAGAAATTCGTCGATCTGCGCGATCAGTACGAAGCCACGCGCAATGTCATCAAAGCCAACGGCCGCAGCCACGCCAAGTCGGCGGATGAAATCCTCAAGCTCTCCGAGGTGTTCAAGCAGTTCCGCCTGGTGCCGAAACAGTTCGACTACCTGGTAAGCAACATGCGCTCCATGATGGATCGCGTGCGCACCCAGGAACGGTTGATCATGAAGCTCTGCGTCGAAAACTGCAAAATGCCGAAGAAAAACTTCGTCACGCTGTTTGCCGGCAACGAGACCAGCGAAGCCTGGTTCAAGGCGGCGCTGGCCATGAACAAGCCTTGGTCGGAAAAACTGCGCGAAGTCGATGAAGACGTCCATCGCAACCTGCAAAAGCTGCGTCAGATTGAAGAAGAAACCGGCCTGACCATCGAACAGGTGAAGGATATCAACCGTCGCATGTCCATCGGCGAAGCGAAAGCCCGCCGCGCCAAGAAAGAGATGGTGGAAGCCAACCTGCGTTTGGTTATCTCGATTGCCAAGAAGTACACCAACCGCGGTTTGCAATTCCTGGATTTGATCCAGGAAGGGAATATCGGTTTGATGAAGGCGGTGGATAAGTTTGAATACCGCCGCGGGTACAAGTTCTCGACCTATGCCACCTGGTGGATCCGTCAGGCCATTACCCGCTCCATCGCCGACCAGGCGCGCACCATCCGTATCCCGGTACATATGATTGAGACCATTAACAAGCTCAACCGTATTTCCCGCCAGATGCTGCAGGAAATGGGCCGCGAGCCCACCCCTGAAGAGCTGGCGGAACGGATGCTGATGCCGGAAGATAAAATCCGCAAGGTGCTGAAAATCGCCAAGGAGCCGATCTCCATGGAAACGCCGATCGGCGACGATGAAGATTCGCATCTGGGTGATTTT
The DNA here is from genome assembly GCF_047324145.1 of Sodalis sp. RH24. Classification (NCBI taxonomy): domain Bacteria; kingdom Pseudomonadati; phylum Pseudomonadota; class Gammaproteobacteria; order Enterobacterales; family Bruguierivoracaceae; genus Sodalis; species Sodalis sp. RH24. The sequence goes on along the minus strand of NZ_CP178729.1, from coordinate 4,279,186 downwards.
ATCGAGGATACCACCCTCGAGCTGCCGCTGGATTCCGCCACCTCGGAAAGCCTGCGTTCGGCCACGCATGATGTGCTGGCCGGGCTGACCGCCCGTGAAGCCAAAGTCCTGCGCATGCGTTTTGGCATTGATATGAATACCGACCATACGCTGGAAGAAGTGGGCAAACAGTTTGACGTTACCCGCGAGCGTATCCGTCAGATCGAGGCGAAGGCGCTGCGCAAGCTGCGCCATCCCAGCCGGTCTGAAGTGCTGCGCAGCTTCCTGGATGACTAAACCCCGCAGGACCCGGCAACGGGCCAGCCCGGCGCGTTAACGGCCGCAACAAGCCCCGCTCTCGACAGGCGGGGCTTTTTTTTTGATTGATGCCCGTGCTATTTCCCCGCGGCGCGGCACTCGCCTTACGATCGGCGCTGCGTTTGGCCCGGGCATCCGGCGGCCAGGCCTGGTTATGCCCCTTGACCGGGCCGGGTTACCGGCCCCGCGTCGCCAGTATGGCATCCAGCTCGCGATAGGATTTGATCAGCGTCTCGAAACCCATACGGTTCAGTCCGCTGGGATTGGGCAGCACCCAGATTTCGGTTTTGCCGATGGTCACCTCCTGCTTGCCCCAAATGGCGTTGCTCACCCGAAACGCCTGCCGGTACGCCTGCTTGCCCAGTACCGCCAGCGCGGTGGGCTGATACGCCTGGATCTTCTCGATCAGGCGTTTGCCGCCCTCCCGGTACTCCGCCAGCGTCAGCTCGGACGCCTCGGTGGTGGGCCGCTCTGCCAGCATGGTAATGCCGCATCCCGTATCCAGCAGTTGACGTTCTTCCTCAGGCTTAAGCTGCCGCTCGGTAAACCCGGCCTGATGGATGATTTTCCAGAACCGGTTATTGGGATTGGCGAAATGCACACCCTTATGGGCGCTCGACAATCCCGGGTTGATACCACAAAAAACCACCCTAAGCCCCGGGGCCAGAATGTCCTCTATCATCTTGAAAACTCCTGAAAATGCAACGCGCTACACACGCCGGCCAATAATAGCGCGTAATTGGCGATAAATCAGCCAAGCAAACCGGGACACTATGGATCTGTCACCGCAGTTACTCTATAATCAACGCCCACTCGGCCCCTTAGCTCAGTTGGTTAGAGCAGGCGACTCATAATCGCTTGGTCGCTGGTTCAAGTCCAGCAGGGGCCACCAAGAAAACTTATATAAATCATCCTATTACAACCACCCTTCCCCGTTTCGATTTTTCCTGTTTTACCCGAGTGTCTCAAAAGTGTCTCACCAGAAAATATCGTGCCTCATCGACGACGCAGTTTAGACATCGGAAACAGGCAAACGGCAGGCGAAAAAAAACCTGCTCTCGCAGGCTTGGCTCAGAACCAAACGCATCTTGCTTGGCCCTGGGATGGGGCGGCGCCGGATTTACCCGGCCGGGGATCATAATGGATTTCGTAATGCTTTCCATAGTCTTAAACGTATGGCCGCAATTGATATTAGTGCATTGGTGATAATGTTCTTTGGTGGTATCCCGGTTACGGAGCGGGTGCGAAGTCCAGCCTCATAAGAAGCTCGTCATGGAACACACCATCAACACATAATGCAGCGGTATCTGTTGCCCATTCTTTGAATCCAACAGAACGATAAAGCGCCTGCGCCGGACGGTTTGTCGAGACGACGGAAAGCTTCACCGTCCTCACCGTTCCAACCGCCTGCAGTGCTGCCGCCAGAAGCGCTCTGGAAAGACCGCTGCCCCTCAGTTCAGCCCGGACATACATTCCCCAAAACGTGGCCACATGGCTCAGCTTCGGCACAGTACTGAAACTGATGCCAATGATGCCCTGCAATCTATTATGCAGGTCAAACCCGCCAAATACCGTATTTAACAGCAGGCGCTCAGCAAAGAACTCATCAGGCTTCTGGCTTTCATCTGCAAATGAAGCGCCGAATGCCTCCGGGTAAAGCCTGAGAGCTTCGAGTCTGACATACCTGAAATCGCCAACATGGTTTCTGGTAACGCGGCGTACCGTAAATACGTCCATTTCCCGCTCCCTACTGCCGCAAAGATGATGTTCGTTATCCTCGGCGGGGCTGAATTTAACACCACCCCCGGCAACGCCTGCCCATCATTGCCTGTTTTCAGACGATATTATTATCCAGAAGGGAGGTGCCGTAAGAATTATCGACAGTACACAACCACCGGCCGTCGCCCTCCCGGCGGAATACATAGGTAGCCCGCCGGATGGCCTCGGCCGTTCCGCCCTGATCGTCCGGGAAACGAAGCACCGTTTCCATGATAACCAGCGCATTTCCGCCGCCTTCAATAACCTGCATTTTCCCCTGCTCCACAATGAGCCGATCCTGGAAATAGTCAGAGATGGCAATGAAAGCGCGGCGAATATCGTCTTTACCCCGGGCTATCATGCCCGGTTTAACAACCAGCGCCGCATCTTCGGCGTAATGTGCCATCAGCGCGTCAAAATCTTTTGCTGAGATAGCCTTATCACATGACGCAATGATCTGCCGGATCGGGTGTGAATTCATGTATTACTCCCCTGAGAATTAACCTTTTCTATTTACCATAACATCTAACACCCGCCCCCTGAAAGGCGCGCTAACGCTTCTCTGTAGTGTTATGCTGCCCCTCGGCGATCAACCTCAACCCGCTGGCGGCTCGCATCAGGCACGCTTTAGCCTCTTCCGGCATTAATTGTATCCCCCTGGCCCGGGTCTGTTCTATGAGGTCGGCGGTGCGGATGCGTACGCCGTTAGTTTCGGAGCAAACCACATGCGCGAAGGCATCACCTAACTCGTTCTCTCTTATCATTATCAGCCCTCGCCTATTACGGGAAAGGCTACCCGAAGTAGGGAAAAAAACGTTATTACCGGACAAACAGCAGGTAAACTATCCACTCCAATAACAGAGGCGGTGAAGCGATATGCTGCAAGTATGGGGAAGGAAAACGTCATCCAATGTCCAGGCGCTGATGTGGTGCATCGGTGAATTGCAACTCGATTATCAGCGTTACGATATCGGCCATAAATACGGCGGCAATCACACGCCGGCGTTTTTAGCCATGAATCCCAACGGCACCGTGCCGGTGTTGCAAGATAACGCTGGCCCGGCGTTATGGGAAACGGGCGCCATACTGCGGTATCTGGCAGCCAGGTATGGGAATGATGTTTTTTGGCCGCGGGATGAGAATTGCCGGGCGCAGGTGGATATGTGGGCGGAGTGGTCAAAAATTAATGTGGCGCTTAACTTTACCGCCCCCATTTTCTGGCGCGTGGTGCGCACGGCGGCGAACGAGCGGGATCCGCTGGCGATTGGCCGCGCGGTGGAAACGCTGGCAACCGTTTTATCTATCGCTGAACGCCAGTTAGCCCTGCATCCTTATCTAACGGGTCATGAATTGACTTTAGCGGATATACAGTTCGGCCATGTACTATATCGTTATTATGATATTGATATTCCTCGCCCGGCGTTGCCTCATTTGCAAGCCTATTATCAACGGCTAGCTTCCCGGCCGGCGTACAAAAAACATGTGATAATTTCTTACGAGGAATTACGCGTTTTCTGATGTCGCTAAAACAGCGGTCGCCAGGGGCCGTTTTTCAGCCTGCGCTCTTTATCTGATTTTCGCCGCATCCAAGCCATGGCTGCAAGATAAAGGTTCTCGTTACTTATCCGTGTAAATAGAACTAGTATTGTCAAAATTATTTCCAAACGATAATGTGAATGGTATATTCAGTTGCAGCGCGCCATCATGCGATAAAGCAAAAAGAATAATGAATTATATTTTCATGATTATTTATTTTGTTATTAAATTTATTTAATAATTAATTCCAATCACATGTTATAAATACATTATCGAGGTAATTAATGGCAAACCGGTATCCCCTGACTGTGCAACTGCATCATATCCAGGCATGGCTGCTCAGCGGATTGTCCAAACAGGACTATTGCGCGCGCGAAAAATTGACGTTAAGTACCTTTTATTATTGGTTAAATAAAAACAAGTTTGACGCGGAAAAAGGCAATATCGGGGCGGCCGGGCGCACCGAGCTCTTAAGAGACGACCCCAATACCGTGACCCTGCACCTGCCCAATGGCTGTTCTGTCAGCTGTTATCCCGGCCAGCTCACCACCATTATGCAAGCGTTGGCCCTGGCATAACGGCGCCGCCGCCGCGGAATTTACCGGCCGTCCGGGGTCAGGCAGTTGCCTGCGGTTGCAAAAGTACGGTTCGGCCACTGCCATTGCTACCTCATAACCGGTAAGCAGGCGACTTACCCGATGGGTAACGCGGATAGCGCTCAAGACAGGCTGTTTTATACGATGGCGGTAAAGCAACTTAGCTGAAATTGGCTGTTTCCGGCCGCCGGGGTGGTCGCCGCATGCCTGGGAATTGCCTTTGCAGAATAGCGCATGGGAAGGTTAATAATAAGAGTAAAGAAACTGTGTATCGCAGCAGGATAGAAAGCCCCCGTAACATGAACAAGGGCTTGGTCAGCGGCGGATTAACGCCGGGCTAATATATCACATCGCCGCCCGAGTAGCTCAGGCTATAAATTAACCGCAGGTTACCCAACGTAACGGTTTCGGTGCCGTTAAACTTATTAATGGTACCAAAAAAACGATTGTTATAGATCATTTTGCCATCCTGGAATTCGGATGGGCCCCGGATAGGCTGTTCAAGCGTCGACCTTGCCAGGTTTTGCCTGACAAACGCATAGATTTTCCTGACAGAATCGTCTGAATCCTCATGATTGATTACCCCGCCTTCGTATGTCATGATCCAAATGGGCTTATTATCTTTAAGTATTAAAATTTTGCCATTTAACGAGCGGTAACCTACATAATAATTCCGATAAATAAAATTATCACTGCAATGCTCGATTACTTTCATGTCACCGCTAAGGGTGTCCCTGATAAGGATATTATCAGGAAATTTATAGAGGAACTTATTTGCTTCGACTAAAAATTTAATCATTATATTTGTACAAGTCCTTGGAAAAGAGGGCGCGTTATAATAAATTCGCTACCTTGGCATTATATTAAGAAAAAGATCAAAATATTTGCCCATCAACCCAAAGAGCACCTCACAACGCCAGACTAGCATCATATTATTTGTCTTAGCAAGGCATTATATTTGTTAAATCGTCTATTTAAATATAGCTTTTACCAAATCGCAACGCATGCCAATAATTAATATACATATTATTTATTTATTTTATGTTTTTACCAGAAAAAGCAAGAGGATCTAAATGAAGGGAAAGCGGCATTTTGCCGAATAAACGCATGTCCGCAGAATGTCATGACGAAGAAAGTAGGGAACGGTAAGGATAATCGCCTTTTGCTGGTTAGTCATAAGAAACCCGGCCTGAAGGCCGGGCGAAGTATTTATCTCATTACAGGAAAACCATCATTAAAATGTCTGCCAATGCTCATCCTGGCTGGAGGGCGTCTTGCGGCCGGCAATGGCCTGCGGCGCTTTGCCTGCCGGCACCGGCCGGCCCGGAGCGGAGATACCGGCCTGTTTTAACTTGAACACTGAAACCATCTCGGTCAGATGACGCGCCTGTTCTTCAAGCGAGGCGGCCGCGGCCGCCGATTCCTGTACCAGCGCCGAGTTTTGCTGGGTGACGCTGTCCATTTCAGTTACCGCCTGGCCGATTTGCTGAATGCCTTTGCTTTGCTCATCCGAAGCCGAGGCGATTTCGCTCATGATATCGGTCACATGGGTGATGGCCTTTACGATATCCTCCATGGTTTCGCCTGCGTGCGCCACCTGGGTTGAACCGACGTTAACCCGTTCCACCGATTCGTTAATCAGGGTCTCGATTTCTTTCGCCGCTTCGCCGCTGCGTTTGGCCAGGTTGCGTACTTCACTGGCCACCACGGCGAATCCCCTGCCCTGTTCGCCGGCGCGGGCTGCTTCCACCGCGGCGTTCAGCGCCAGGATATTGGTCTGGAAGGCGATACTGTTAATCACGCCGATAATATCCACTATGCGCCGCGAACTGGAGGCGATACTGCCCATGGTGGCGACCACTTCCTGCACGCTGGCGCCGCCTTTCCTGGCGGTTTGCGAGGCCGATTCCGCCAGTTTGCTGGCCTGGTGCGCATTGCCGGTATTTTGCTGCACTGTCGAGTTGAGTTCCTCCATACTGGCCGCCGTTTGCTCCAACGCGGAGGCCTGCTGTTCGGTACGGGACGACAGATCGGTATTCCCCATGGAGATCTCGCTTGATCCCTGGTAAATCGCTTCGGCGCTGGCCCTGATGCTGGTCACCGTGGTGACCCAGCTGTTTTGCATTTCCAGCAGGAACGGAATTAACTGGCCAACGCAGTTGCGCCCGAAATTCTTGATCTCGACATCAAGCCGCCCGGCCGCCAGTTCGGTGAAATAGTATTTTATGGTGTCGAGGGGTTTGACCAGATAACGCACCAGGTAACGATCGGTAATCACCATAAGGAGAATTCCCGCCAGTAGCGCGCCCATTAGCGTGCGCTGACACCAGGAGACCAGCAGGTTTATGCGGATACTCGAATCCGCCTTGATTTTTTCTATCGAGGCATTATATGAATGCATAGCGGTAGTGAACTGTTTGCGCAATGTCAGATACGGGTCGGCGAGCTGACGCTCGGCATCGTCCAGCCGTCCGGTTTGCACCGCCAGGGCGAGCGGCTGAATGCCCTTGGTAAACAAATCGAAGGATGAGTTATAGATGTTATCTACCAGTGCCGGTTCCAGCAGCCCATGATCCATGACTTTAAACTGTTTTAATCCCGCATCGATGGCGTTCATCTCTTCCGAGACCGCAGCCATTTCATCGTCAAAAGCCTGCTTATTGCCGGCCTTGGCCTGCTTGGCGGCCCGCTCCAGCGTGGTGACCGCGCGGTAGTAGTGATCGTTGGCGCCGTTGATGACGTCACCGTTAACCTGTTGATTATCGCTAAGCTTCAGGGTTTCATTAACTTGATTTAAGGAAAATAGCGTAAACGTCGATACCGCTGCCCAGAGCAACGAAAAAATAATGAGGATGAAGACCAATACCCACCTGATTTTAAAATTTTTCAATATATTCATTTACTTTTCCTTTCGTGCTCTCTTTGTTATTCCTTGCCCGGGCATCCTCTTGACGGTTGCCTTGGCATGTCGGCTTATCTCTTGGCGCCGGTAAATCAGGTTCTGGACGGGGCCTTATGAAAATATGCCTTCTGTTAATGGCAATACCCTAATCATCGGCAAAAGCAGGCCAAGGTTTATAGTGCGGAGAATATTTATCCGCATTATTAATCAACGGCGTTAAAATTGGGTTTAAGGTAAAGATAAAAGTATTGCCATAGCCGTCAGGATGGCCGTTTAGGCGCGCAAAGCGTACATGTACTGTATGAAGGTATTATTAGACATCGAACTATATACCATCTTTGATAAGGCGTTCCCATCCTGATAGTGACCTAAGGAAGTATATTTTAAGGCATTGTAATTAGAGGTAAAAAATGACGTTACTTTTGGCATCACGCTTGTTTATTGAGAACAGTTATTTATATATTGACTCTATTACCCTGCGCGGCATACCGCGTTTAACATGATATAGGCTAAAATACAGGCCGTCATTTTCGTACCATGCTGAAATGGCTAAATGAAAAAACATGACTGTGTACAAAAACCTATTATATATCACTTATTAATATTCCATCGGTTCAAGAGGAAAGTATGCTCAGCGTTAATGCCAACGATAAATCATATTGCAATAATATAACATATAGCGAGATACCGGAAAAAAATCGCACAGACGTTAGTTTATATGATCATAAAAAATTTACCGAAAACATTAATTTTATTAAAGAAATTTATCGAGCTAAGTATCAGCCAACAACCAATATCACACCTCATGCATTCGTGAGTGATTACCTGACCGTATGTGTCGATGCATCGTCTGACTCGCCCCCCTGCCTGCCGGCGCGCAATCATGAGATAAGGCCAAGTCCCGATACCTGCCAGCGTAATTTATTCAGGTTCATGCTAAATACCTGGTTTCAGTGGTACGAAGCAGACGTTGAGGCAAACATTAAGATAAAACTTACCCAATGCATGCGTTTATTTTTGCATGAATATGAGAACTATCACTATTCTGGCACGCCGTTGTCCGACCATGCCATGCTGGAACAGACCTTCGTCCTGCCGGAGGAATTAAAATGTATCCTGCCGCCGGGAGTATTTGTGGAAAAAATCATATTGGAAACGATGATTTATTTACTTTCGCAAGAGAAAACGGATTTTTTTTGTACCCCGACCCTACTTTATGGACATCAGGCGAATAGAATCAATAACCACTTTCCTCTTTATTTAAGGGAGGATACGCAGAAGCGTTTTCACATTGCCCGTGTCAGGATGGAAACACTCGCTATAGGCCATTATCTGATGATGCCTTTATTATCTATGCAAAGAGGAGAAGATGGTATTTTATCCCAGGGTGATCATTTCAGCGCTATTTTAGTGGAAAAAAAATCAAGGGGTTTTGTTTTTAATATCTTCGACAGTTACGACTCAGGAGAGGAGAATGAAGATAAAGAAAAATTATTAGACGCTCTTATTGACGAATCAAGTGATAACGAAATTCGCTATTTTGGCCAGCAGTTTCAATTTAATAATGATTGTAGTATTCATACGTATAATTTTCTCAGATTATGCACTCTGGCGCCGTCCGCCGCATTATCTGAACAGCATCAAATTCGTCAGATGACCGAACGCTATATACTCAATATCAAATCATTGCAGCAACTGCTCGGGAGAGATGACAACGCAACAAGCCAGATGTTACGTACGTTTTTTGTTCTGGACGGGATTAAAAGCGGTTATACGCAGGGGATGACCCATGATTTCGAACTGCTGGGCAAGATCTATGATGTGCAGGAAGGCGGCGCCGTTGCCGGCAACGCCACCCGTCCCCCCGGCTTTTGGCAACGATTGCGCCGTAACCCATCATTGACCTTGAGGCCCTGGAAGCGGTGCGGCAAAAATAGCACATCGCCGGCGTGACATTAATTAGCGCCGGGCAGGGACCGGCGGAACGCCGCCGCATCCCTGGCCAGCGCGTCAATATGGGTGCCTAATATTTTGATTTTGTGGATTAACGGATTGCGATCGGGCGAGCTGTCCAGGTTGTTGAGCTGGCTTATCAGTAGCGCATTTTGTTCACGCAACTTTGCTTCGCGCCGCAGGCTCAAATCCAGTTGTTGCTGCAAAGTCTGATGGTCCAGCTGCCACAGTTTATGGTGGCGGCCAAAGCTTTGCTCCAGCTCCGTCAACGCATCGTTTAACCGTGTTTCGAACTCTTGCAACAACATAATCGTTCCTTAAAAATGACCTTTGGCGAAGTATAATCACTGTCGGCATAGCCAACAAATGCATTAGTGCCCGCCTTTTTTCACCGGCTAAATGCTTACCAAAACGTCCTGGGAAGCAGGCCGGAAACCGCTTGCGGCATCAGATTTTTACCGCGCGCAACACCACGAATTTTGGATTCGAACCAAGTGTAGTGCAGTTGCCGAATAACTGTTTGATCTGATGATAATAATCTAAGTGTCGGTTGGCAACGACGCGTAATTCCCCCCCGACGCGCAGGGTGCGCTTCGCATCCCGGAACATTTCCCTGGCGATGTGATCGGTTATCGCCTGCTGCTGGTGGAACGGCGGGTTGCATAACACCGCCTGCACGCTGCCGGCGTCATAACCCGCCAGCGAATTTTCCACGCTGAACCGGCAGCGCGCCATATCCTGGGGGCGGTTAATCTCTATATTAATCCGGCTCGATGCGACCGCCATATAGGATTCATCGACAAAATGCACTTCGGACCCGGGATTTTGTCCCAGGGCGGTTAAACCCAGCACGCCGTTGCCGCAGCCCAGATCGACCAGGGTGCCGTCGAGCCCTTTGGGCAGATGGTGCATAAAGAACCGGGCGCCGATATCAAGCGACGCGCGGGAAAACACATTGGCATGATTATGGATCTGGTATCCGCTCTCCTCAAGGGTCCAGACGCAGCGCCGATCGGGACTGTCCGCCGCTGGCGCGGTCACCTGGCTGAAAATCAGCCGGGCTTTCTTTTTGGCCAGGGACGTGCGCGTGGGCCCGAGGATATCGCTAAACCGTTGCAGGGTGGAGTTATGGATATCCTTAACCTTTCCCGCCGCGATAACCTGCGTGGCGGCGGTGGCCACCCGGCGCAGGGCATAGAGCTGATACTCCAGCAGCGCCAGGGTCTTGGGAATTTTCATCACCACCAGGCCGGGGGCGTCCGGCAGCGGGGACAGGCTGTCCAGAAAATGGATTTCACCGTCGTCGCCGGGATTTTGCCGGTCATTATGCCGGGTCGCCAACTGGCTGAGGTAGGAGTCGCCGCTGCTATAGGGCGAGAGGGCGCGCAGCGCGCAGGCCAGCGCGCCGAAGCTGTCGTTGAGAATCAGCGTCGGCCCGGCGACGGCGCCCAGGGTGGCGATATGGGCCAGCAGGTATTCGTCCGCCGCATCCCAGGCCTGTAAATTGTCATCGGCCGCGCCGGGCGGATATCTGTCAAGCTCCAGCGTGCCGGAAGCATAGTCAAAGCGGCTCATAGGCCTTTCCTGAAACAGTCAAATTGGGGTGTTTATCCCTGAAAACGCCACCGCAGTAAACTCTTTTTTCATCCGCCGGGCAAAAACCGCGCCGATCGGGGCGATTTAACGCCGGACGGGCGGGGTTAACCTGCCCGCAGGGATGTTTTCCTTCTACTATTAGCGTGCTAATCTGATGCTTCGTTTACCACTGCGCAGGATAATGATTCAGTATGATTCGCTTCGCTGTGATAGGTACTAATTGGATTACCCGGCAATTTATCGATGCCGCCCATGAGAGCGGCAAGCTTAAACTGACGGCCATCTATTCCCGCACCCTCCCACAGGCGCAAATACTTGGGATCGATTATCCGGTCCAGTACTATTTCGACTCGCTGGAGGCCCTGGCGCAATCCGATGCCGTAGACGCAGTGTACATCGCCAGCCCCAACGCCATGCACTGCTCCCAGGCGTTGTTGCTCCTGGGCAATAAAAAACATGTGATCTGCGAGAAGCCGCTGGCCTCCAACCTGCGCGAGGTGGAAGACATGATTGCCTGCGCACGCGCCAATGGCGTCGTGCTGTTCGAGGCGTTTAAAACCGCCAGCCTGCCTAATTTTCATGCTTTGCAACAAGCGCTGCCGCGCGTGGGCAAATTGCGCAAGGTGTTGCTTAACTATTGCCAATATTCCTCGCGCTACCCGAAATATCTGGCCGGTGAACAGCCCAATACCTTTAATCCGGCATTTTCCAACGGCTCCATCATGGATATCGGCTTCTATATGCTGGCGAGCGCTGTGGCGCTGTGGGGCGAGCCGCTGCGCCTGTACGCCACCGCCTCGTTGCTGGCCAGCGGCGTTGACGGCCACGGCACGGTGTGCCTGGATTATGGCGATTTTGACGTGACGCTTAGCCATTCAAAGGTCAGCCAGACCGCGTTGCCAAGCGAAATCCAGGGGGAAGACGGGTCCATGGTGATTGAAAAAATGTCCGAATGCCAGCAGATCACCTGGGTGCCGCGCAGCGGCAATAAGCAGGATCTTACCCAGCCGCAGCATATCAATACCATGCTCTACGAAGCGGAACATTTTGCCGCGCTGGTGGAAAACAACGAGGTGGAGCACGCCGGTCTGGCGCATGCGCGCGCCACCGCCGCCCTGTTAACCGAAATCCGCCGCCAGACCGGCGTGGTATTTCCCGCCGATAATCCCACGGCTAGCAGCCATGCCGTTGACGCACGCGCCGGCGGCCTGGCGATAAACGCCCGGGATGGGGGGACGGTGGCATGACGACCGCGGCCAAACCCATTCTGATCCTGCAAACCGGCGACGCGCCGCCGGATGTGATCGCGGCTAACGGCAATTACGACACGATGTTCCTGCAGGCGACCGACCTGGACCCACGGCAGGTGTGGATTGTCCACCTGCCGGGCGGCGAACGGCCCGACACGCCCGATGCCTATTGCGGCGTGCTGATTACCGGGTCGGCGGCCATGGTGACCGAACGGCTGGCCTGGAGCGAATTCGCCGCCGCGTGGCTGCGCCGGGCGATGGCGGCCGGGATACCGATTTTCGGCGTCTGCTACGGCCACCAGCTGCTGGCCTACGCGCTGGGGGGCGAGGTGGACTATCTTGCCGACGGCATGGAGGTGGGCACCCAGGCGATCGAAGTATTGCCCGCCGCCGCCAACGACCCGTTGATCGCCCGGCTGCCGGAGCGGTTCCAGGCCAATCTGATCCATTCGCAGACCGTGATCACGCCGCCCGCGGGCGCCACCGTGCTGGCCCGATCGGCGCGCGATCCCCACCAGATCCTGCGCTATCGCCATAATGTGATCACCACCCAGTTCCATCCGGAGTTTTCCGCCGCGGTGATGCATGATTTTTTAGCGGGCATGACGGCCGAGGAGCCGATGCGCGGACCGGAGCTGGCGCAAATCGGCCGCGGGATCGCCGATACGCCCGACAGCGAGGCCCTGATGGCGGCGTTTGTCCGGCAATGCCTGCGGGCGGGATAACGCGGCGCGTCCGGGGTAGCGCGAGGTTAACCGGACGGGAGATTGACTGTCGCAAATTTTTACATTAATGTTGCGCCTAGCAAAGGGGAGTAACTTCTTCGTCGGTTTGTCGTCAATACGATGCCAACGCATCCGGCTACCGGGCAATCAGGACAGCGGAATCAATCCTGTCCTGCGTTGTAAGTGAGACCTTGCCGGAAGGCGAGGTATGTTTGCATCCTGGATCAGGAAAAAACGGCTGCGTCTTCCGACGTTAGCCGTTTTTTTTTGAGGATATCCCTGATGAATACCGTTGGCACACCTTTGCTGTGGGGCGTTTTTTCCGTGGTGGTCGTTATCATGCTGGCCATCGACCTGCTGCTCCAGGGCAAAACCATGACGTTGAAACGCGCCGCCTGCTGGTCCGTGGTGTGGGTCTCCCTATCCCTGCTGTTTAACGCCGCCTTTTGGTGGTATCTCGCCACTACCCAGGGGCGCGCCGTGGCCGACCCGCAGGCGCTGGCATTCCTTACCGGTTACCTGATTGAAAAAGCGCTGGCGGTGGATAATGTCTTTGTCTGGCTAATGCTGTTCGGTTATTTCGCCATACCGGCGCAGCTGCAACGGCGGGTACTGGTCTACGGGGTATTGGGCGCCATCGTACTGCGCACCCTGATGATCTTTGGCGGCAGCTGGCTGGTGACCCGGTTCGACTGGCTGCTGTATATTTTCGGCGCCTTCCTGCTGTTTACCGGGATTAAAATGGCCTGGTCAAAAGAGGATGACGCCGCGCTTGACCAAAAACCGCTGGTACGCTGGCTGCGCGGCCATTTGCGCATGACCGGTGAAATCCACGGCGAGCGCTTTTTTGTCCGCCAAAACGGCGTACTGTTCGCCACGCCGCTGATCCTGGTGCTGATCCTGGTGGAATTCAGCGACGTCATTTTCGCCGTCGACAGTATTCCGGCTATTTTTGCCGTCACCACCGATCCCTTTATCGTCCTGACCTCCAATCTGTTCGCTATTCTGGGCCTGCGCGCCATGTATTTTATGCTGGCGGGCGTGGCCGAACGCTTCTCGCTGCTGAAATATGGCCTGGCGCTGATCCTGGTCTTTATCGGCGCCAAGATGCTGATCGTGGATATTATCCATATTCCCGTGGCGATATCCCTGGGCGTGGTGGCCTCTATTCTGGCAGCCACCCTGCTGATTAACGCCTGGGTTAACCAGCGTAAAGGGGGTTAACGCGTCGAGACGGCTTTATGTTCCGCGGCGAACGGGTCGATGCCGCGTAATTGCATACGGCGAAAGCGCACGATATTAATGCCGTTGACAATCAAAAAGCTGCCTTCGATAAGCGAGCCGCCGATAGAGCCAAGCCAGATATTATGGGTGACCCAGCCGGCGGTGGAACACCACATCACGCAGCGGGTGGTCAGCCCGCGGGTGCGGAACAGCGCCCAGGTGCTGATAACCGTACCGATAATGGGCAGCAGCTCCACGGCGTGCTTGACCTCGGAGAGCCCGAGCGCCAGGGTGAGGATAATGAATGCAAACATCACCAGAATGCTGCGGGTACGTGTTGAGATCACCGTACGCAGCGCATTCAGCACCGCGCTCATGCCCGCGGCGTTGGCGCCCATCAGGAAAAAATGGCAACCGATGATAAAGCTGTAAAGCGCGAGCTGCAGTTTGAACTTGCGATCGTCACGTTTGATAAACATGGTGATGCCGACAAAAAATGCCAACACCCCCACGCCCTGAGCGACCCAGTAAAGGCTCATGGCACGGCATTCCTGTAATTTGGGGAAAGAATAAAATGAAAACGGCGCTTCATAATTATGAAACGCCGTTCTTATAGTAAGGATTCAGGCCGGTTTTTACAACGTTACGCCGCTTTTAAATATGGCCAGTTCCCGGAAATCATTCACTTCGTTGCGCGTGTGCTTGCCATTGGCAATGGCGACGATTAAATCGACGAACTCCGCCAGCACCTGATCCATCGCGACGCCGTGAATCAACCGGCCGGCGTCGAAATCAATCCAATGAGGCTTTTTCGCCGCCAGTTCGCTGTTGGTGGCAAGCTTCACCGTCGGCACAAAACCGCCGTAAGGCGTGCCGCGCCCGGTGCTGAACAGCACCATATGGCATCCCGCGCCCGCCAGGGCGCTGGTGGCCACCGCGTCGTTGCCCGGCGCGCTGACCAGGTTGAGGCCCGGCACATGCAGGCGCTCCCCGTATTTCAGCACGTCCATCACCTTGCTCTGGCCGGCTTTTTGCGTACAGCCGAGGGATTTCTCCTCCAGGGTGGTAATGCCGCCGGCCTTATTCCCCGGCGATGGGTTTTCATAAATCGGCTGTTGATGGGCGATAAAATATTGTTTGAAATCATTGACCATATGCACGGTCTTTTCAAACGTCGCCTCGTCCCGGCAGCGGCTCATCAAAATACGCTCGGCGCCGAACATTTCCGGTACTTCGGTTAATACCGAGGTGCCGCCGTTGGCGATGACATAATCCGAGAAGCGTCCCAGCAGCGGATTGGCGGTAATGCCGGACAACCCGTCCGAACCGCCGCATTCGAGGCCGAATTTCAGCTCGCTGAGTTTGCCCGGCTGGCGCTTATCCTCGCGCATCGCCAGGTAAAGCGCGCGCAGGCACTCCAGCCCCGCCTCCACTTCATCATCCTGCTGCTGGCAGACCATAAAGGTCACCCGCTGCGGATCATACTCGCCAAGCGTGGTGCGGAACACGTCGACCTGATTGTTTTCGCAGCCCAGGCCAATCACCAGCACCGCGCCGGCGTTGGGATGGCGCACCATGTTTTGCAGCATGGTGCGGGTGTTTTCATGATCCTGCCCCAGCTGCGAGCAGCCGAACGGATGGGTAAACAGATGAACGCCGTCGATATCCTCGGCGCCAAAGGTCTCCTTCAAAAAACGCTGCTGGATCTGTTTGGCGATGCCGTTGACGCAGCCGACGGTCGGCAGGATCCACAGCTCGTTGCGGATGCCCACCTCGCCGTTGGCGCGGCGGTATATCTGAATCTCACGATCGGGCATCTGCGCCGGCAGGGTTTTGAAATCCGGCAGGTACTGATATTCATCCAGGTCGCTAAGATTGGTCTTGGCATTTTGCGAATGAATGTGCTGGCCGGGAGCGATGGGGCTCAGCGCATGGCCGATGGGCAGACCATATTTAACGATCATTTCGCCCTCGCCTATGGGCGCCAGGGCAAACTTATGGCCCCGGGCGATAGGCTGGGGCAGCGTGATGGTCACGCCCCCGATTTCCACCGTTTCATTCGTGTCGAGGTCTTGCAGGGCGACCGCCACATTGTCTGAGGAATGAATTTTAATAATATTCATGAATTAACCTTTTTGCTTTCAGCAATAGGCTGAAACGGCAGTGCGCATGCCTTGGTCGATAATGGCCTGCAACTGCTGTTCAACCTGTTTCGCCAGGCCGGGAACCTTGAGCAGATCCTGTTCCCAATGCTCTGTATCGCCCAACACGTCATTTACTAAGGTGCTTAACGCCACCTCGCCTTTGTCCACGCCGCTCCAAAGCGATTTGAAACGGGTAATCCATTTTTCATCATCCTGCATCGGGTAGCTTTCGCCGTTGCGTTCTCCGCGGTAAAACGCGATCAGCGCCGCCAGGGCGAAGGTCAGCCGGGCCGGAAGCTCGCCGTGTTTTTCACGATAGGACAACAGCTGCGGCAGGATGCGGGTACGGAATTTGGTCATGCCGTTCAGGGAGATGGACAATAACTGATGCTGGATAAAGGGGTTGCGGAAACGGCTTAGCACCGCCTGCGCAAACGAGGTCAGTTCATCATGGGGCAGATCCAGCACCGGCACGATTTCTTCGGCGATGGTTTTTTCCACATAAGCGCTGATCAGTTTATCGTTCATCGATTCGCCGACGGTGTCCAGGCCGGACAGGAACGCTACCGGCACCAGCGCGGTGTGCGCGCCGTTAAGGATGGCGACCTTGCGTTCTTTGTAGGGCTTGATGTCGTCGACGATGCGCACGTTCAGGTCCATCTGGTCCAGGCGCAGTTCCTTGGCCAGCCACTGCGGTCCCTGGATAACAAACAGATAAAAATACTCGGCGGTATCAAGGAAGGTGTCCTGGTAGCCCAGTTCGGCCTGCAGTTCTTCCACTTCGCCACGCGGGTAACCGGTCACGATACGGTCGACCAGGGTGGAGCAAAAGGTGTTGTGTTCATTGAGCCAGGTGGTGAACCCGGCCGGCAGCGCCCATTGTTGGGCGTAACGCAGCACCAGCTCTTTCAGCGCGTCGCCGTTATAGTCGATCAGTTCGCACGGCACCAGCACCCAGCCTTTATCGGCGGCGCCGTCAAAATGGCTGAAACGTTCGAACAGCAGTCGGGTCAGCTTGGCGGGATAGCTGGCGGGCGGCGTATCGGTCAGCTTGTCCCCGGCCTGGTAGCTGATGCCGGCCTCGGTGGTGTTGGAAAAGACGAAACGGATATTGGCGTCGTGCGCCAGGGCCAGGTAATCGTCGAATTCATGATAGATATTGATTTCACGGTTAACCGAGCGGATAAGCCTGGGCTCGCGCACCGCTTCGCCCTGTTCATTCAGGCCGCGGATAACGGTGGTGTACAGGCCGTCCTGGGTGCTGAGCGACGGCGGGAAATCCGTATTGATTGGACGGATGATAACGATGCCGGCGTCCAGATCGGTATGTTCATTAAGCAGATCCAACTGCCAGTCGATAAAAGCGCGTAAAAAATTTCCCTCGCCGAACTGGATGACACGCGTGGTGTACTGGGGTCCGGGAAAGTTTTGACGATTCAGCGTTTGCATGCGAAATTTACCTTAAAAATTACCCGGCTGCGGATAATAAAAAATAGCGTTTTAACCGGGCGAGCCTAAGGCCCGCCCCCAGAATCAAAGCTCAATGGCGAAGTAGTTTTTCGCGTTATCAAAGCAGATATTTTTCACCATTTCGCCCAGCAGGTTGATATCCGCCGGCGCTTCGCCCGCTTCCACCCAGTGGCCCAGCATGCGGCACAGGATGCGGCGGAAATACTCGTGGCGGGTATAGGACAGGAAGCTGCGGCTATCGGTTTGCATGCCGACAAAGCGGCTCAGCAGACCCAGGTTGGCCAACTGCAGCATCTGGCGTTCCATACCGTCTTTCTGGTCGTTAAACCACCAGCCCGGGCCGAACTGCATTTTGCCTGGCATGCCTTCACCCTGGAAGTTGCCGATCATGGTGCCGATAATTTCGTTATCCGACGGGTTCAGGCAATACAGGATGGTTTTCGGCAGGGCGTTGTTACGGGCCTGCGCATCCAGCAGGCGGGACAGCGCCATGGCGACCGGCTGGTCATTGATGGAGTCGAAGCCGGTATCCGGGCCGAGCTGTTTCAGCATGCGGGTATTATTGTTGCGCAGCGCGCCGATATGGTATTGCTGGGTCCAGCCGCGGCGGGTGTATTCACTGCCCAGGAATATCAGCACCGCGGTGCGGAACTGGGCGATTTCGTCCTTGGAGGGCAGCTTGCCGTCCAGACGGCGGGCCAGGATGCCGTTCAGGGTGTTTTCGTCCGCTTCGCCGTAAACCACCACGTCCAGCGCATGGTCGGAGACCTTACAGCCATGGGCGGCAAAATGGTCCAGACGTTTTTTCAGCGCGTCGGTCAAGGTGCTGAAGCTGGTGATGGCGGTGTCGGCAGCGGCTTCCAGCAGCTTCATATAATCGTTAAAGCCTTCCGCTTCTATATTAAAGGCTTTATCCGGGCGCCAGCTCGGCAGCACTTTGATATTGAAGCTGGCGTCTTCGGCCACCGCCTTGTGGTGAACCAGGGAATCCACCGGATCATCGGTGGTGCCGGCCAGCTTCACGTTCATCTGTTTCATGATGCCGCGGGCGGAGAAATTGTCCTGGGCCAGCATTTCGTTGCCGCGATCCCAGATTTCCCGCGCGGTGGCGGGGCTCAGCAGTTTATCGGTGATGCCGAACGGACGGCGCAGTTCCAGGTGGGTCCAATGGAACAGCGGATTGCCGATGGTATGGGGAACCGTCTTGGCCCAGGCTTCGAATTTTTCATAGTCCCCGGCGTCGCCGGTGCAAAAACGCTCGGCCACGCCGTTGGTGCGCATGGCGCGCCATTTATAGTGATCGCCTTTCAGCCAGATATCGTACAAATTCTTGAAACGGTAATCTTCCGCAATCTGTACCGGCGGCAAATGGCAATGGAAGTCATAAATCGGCTGGTCCACGGCATAATCATGATACAAACGGCGAGCGAATTCGCTATCCAACAAAAAATCTTCAGTCAAAAACTGGGACATTTCAGGCTCCTCACCTTCATTTCTTTGAGTTATGTTTCTTAAATGTTGAAAGGTGTTATACCAATTTAGCAGGAAAATGCAGATCCTGCCGGTGCTGATATACCATTTCCTGCCAAATTCAACAAAAACTCAACATATATAGGTCAGCCACAGGGCTTACGCCCGGCTAACGGGACGATTTATTATCCCTTAAAATAAAAATGGTTTTTGTGATGTCACTCAACTTTTAAATCTGTATGACAAGTTATCGTAGCGCCACATTGAGTCTGGACTCAATCATTTTGTTTAGATGACTGCACTCAGGGTCATGAATTCATCTGACGGGCCAGGGCGATGCGGATTTCCGGCGGCGATTTGCCGGCAGTCCAAACAGCGGTAAGCGGTATCGGGTTAAAGCGGCAGGCGTTGGCAAGGCGCGGGTCGTTAGACCGGATAACAGGCCGACAGAATATAACAATACCCGGAGAGCGCGCTCTCCGGCTGGCTCTATACCCGTCGTCCCCATGATATCTGGGTAGTGGTGATGACGGCTCATACTCATTGGGAGAAGTGGTAATGCGTAAAATAAAAGGGTTACGCTGGTATATGATCGCCCTGGTCACCGTTGGTACGGTGCTGGGTTACCTGACGCGTAACGCCATTGCGGTGGCAGCTCCTACCCTCCAGGACCAGCTGCATATCACCACACAGCAATATTCCTATATTATTGCCGCCTACTCTGCATGTTATACGCTCATGCAGCCGGTAGCCGGTTATGTATTGGATTTGCTGGGCACAAAAGTCGGTTACGCCGTATTCGCCATCGTTTGGGCGCTGATGTGTATGGCGACCGCGCTGGCCAGCAGCTGGGGCGGACTGGCGATTGCCCGTGGCGCCGTCGGCATGGCTGAAGCGGCTATGATTCCCGCCGGCCTGAAGGCCAGCAGCGAATGGTTCCCGGCGAAAGAACGTTCTATCGCCGTGGGTTACTTCAACGTCGGCTCGTCAATCGGGGCGATGCTCGCACCGCCGCTGGTCGTCTGGGCGATTGTGGTTCACAGCTGGGAACTGGCGTTCGTTATCGTCGGCGCGCTGAGCCTGGCCTGGGCCATCGCCTGGCTGGTACTGTATAAGCACCCGAAAAACCAGAAGAAACTGAGCGACGAAGAGCGCGAATATATTCTGGGCGGCCAGGAAGCACAGCATCAGGTAAACAACGCCAAGAAGTTGTCCGCCTGGCAGATTATCCGCAACCGTCAGTTCTGGGGCATCGCCATCCCGCGTTTCCTGGCTGAACCGGCCTGGGGTACCTTTAACGCCTGGATCCCGCTGTTCATGTTCAAGGCTTACGGGTTCAACCTGAAAGAAATCGCCCTGTTCGCCTGGATGCCGATGCTGTTTGCGGATCTCGGCTGTATCCTCGGCGGCTATATGCCTCCGTTCTTCCAGCGCATCTTCGGCGTTAACCTGATCGTTTCACGTAAACTGGTCGTGACCCTCGGCGGTTTCCTGATGATTGGCCCTGGCCTTATCGGTCTGTTTACCAGTCCTTACGTTGCCATCGGCCTGCTGTGCATCGGCGGTTTTGCCCATCAGTCCCTGTCCGGCGCACTGATTACGCTCTCCTCCGACGTCTTCGGCCGTAACGAAGTCGCCACCGCCAACGGCCTTACCGGCATGGCGGCCTGGACGGCAAGCACCATGTTCGCCCTGGTCGTAGGCGCCCTGGCGGACACCTTGGGCTTCAGCCCGCTGTTCGCGGTACTGTCGGTATTTGACTTACTGGCCGTGCTGGCGGTATGGACCATACTGCAAAACCGTCCGGTGGTGGAACTGCTGCCCGGGCAAGAGCCGCTCAAACCGGCCCATAGCTAAATGACGCCGCAACGCGCGCTGTTTTCCACGCGACGCGGCGACCAATAGCACGTCCCTGAAATCCCCGGCACATGCATGACGCATTGCCGGGGATTTTTATTCCGGGGCGGAAAAGTAGGTGTAATGGGATATGTCCATCTAGGCGCTTCATTTAATAAGTGGTATAACAAATATGTCATCGATGTGAGTTCTAAACGAGCAACTTTTGACGCGTTGCGCAGTGATGGCGCGGCACCGACTAAAACGTTACCCAACATTTAAGAGCCTGTATCATGGAATTCACCGAAACCCGACGATTATATCAACAGCTGGCCGCCGAGCTGAAACAACGCATCGAGACCGGCGTCTATCCCGTGGGTGAAAAACTGCCGGCGGAGCGCTATATCGCGGAAGAGATGAATGTCAGCCGCACCGTGGTGCGTGAAGCCATCATCATGCTGGAAGTGGAAGGCTACGTTGAAGTGCGCAAAGGTTCCGGCATCCACGTCATCTCCAGTCAGCAAAAAAACCTGCTGCTGCCCAGCGGCGAGTTTCAGTTCACCACCGCAGGTCCGTTTGAACTCCTGCAGGCGCGCCAGCTGATCGAGAGCAATATCGCCGAATTCGCCGCCACGCAGGTTACCCGCCAGGATATCGTGTTATTAATGGATATCCAGGAAAATGCCCGCCTGGAAGATCGTTTCCGCGATTCAAAATGGGATCTGAAATTCCATGTCCAGGTCGCCCTGGCGACGCAGAACACCGCCATGGCCACCATTGTCGAGCAGATGTGGAGCCAACGGCTGCACAACCCGTACTGGCGCAAGCTGCATGAACATATCGATGATAAATCCATCGAAAGCTGGTGCGAAGATCACGATCATATCCTCAAGGCCTTGATCCGCAAAGACCCCTACGCGGCCAAACTGGCGATGTGGCAACATCTGGAAAACACCAAGCAAATGCTGTTCCACGCCACCACTGATGATTTCGAATTTAACGTCGACCGTTACATGTTTACCGAAAATCCGGTCGTACACCTTGATAGCCTGGCCAACGGCACCAAATAAACCCTCGCGTTGCATGTGATGATCAGGCCGCGGCGCGCCATTGAGGGCCCGCATCCGTGTAGGTGCCCTGGCGCCACGCCGGGGGCGTTCGTTCATTTCAGGCCAATGGCGCGCCATCCTTGACTCTCCTTACCCCGTCCCAGGCGGATGTGCGCGTTTTCAACCTCCTGTTTTTTTTAGTCTTGCCAAGCGCTTGCGCCCGACGGCCGGACCACGTCAGTAAGTGTCGTTTTTCTGTCAGCCCATGTAAAAGAAGCCTTTGCCAGGCGTTTTTATTGCAATATATCCTCGCGGCGGGACGATTGTCGGTTATATTTCCCTGTCTCACGATGTCTGATTTTGTTACAGTGAGATGGCTTTTTTTACATTTTAACCAGGTTGTAAGCTGCTGTTTCAAGTTAGGAATGCTGAATGGATATACTAAAATCCCTGGTACATGCCCTCTGGCAACAGGATTTTGAAACACTTGCCGACCCTACATTGGTCTGGACCCTCTATTTAATATTGTTTGTCATTTTATTTCTGGAGAACGGCTTGTTGCCCGCGGCTTTCCTGCCCGGGGATAGCCTGCTGATCCTGGTGGGCGTGCTGATAGCCAAAGGCACCATGAATTTTCCCCTGACCCTGCTGATACTGACAGCGGCCGCCAGCCTGGGATCGTGGATCAGTTATATACAGGGTAAATGGCTGGGCAATACGCGCATGGTGCAAAGCTGGCTGTCCCATTTGCCGGCGCAATATCACCAGCGCTCGCATTCTTTGTTTTACCGGCACGGGCTTTCGGCGCTGCTTATCGGTCGTTTTGTCGCCTTTGTCCGCACCCTGCTGCCGACCATCGCCGGCCTGGCCGGACTGAGCGATACCCGCTTCCAGCTGTTTAACTGGCTGAGCGCGTTTATCTGGGTATTTATCCTGACCACCGTCGGTTTCCTGCTTGGCAAAACCGCCCTGTTCAAGCATTACGAAGATGAGCTCATGCTGGGATTGATGTTACTGCCGCTGATCTTCCTGGTGATGGGACTGGTCGGCTCGCTGCTGATATTGTGGCGTAAAAAACGCGCCACGGACGCCGTAAAAAGGTTAAGAAAGTGAATGTGAACGTAAAATGGCGGCGCGGGTGGATGACATGGCGAGCGGTATTGGTGGCGACAGCCTCGCTGCTGGTCTTGATATTGCTGCTGCCGGCGCTGATGACCAAAGAGACGGCGCTGGAGATTACCCTTGCCAGCGAACGCGGTTCCCTGCCCGACGGTTTTTATATCTACCAGCGCCTTGACGAGCGCGGCATCAGGATCAAAAGCATCACTCCCGCCAGGGACAGCCTGATTATCCTGCTCGATACGCCCGAGCAGGCGCTGGCGGCGCAGCGCGCCCTGGAAGATCTGCTGCCGGAAAATTATTCGGTTTCACGCAGCCGGCACTATCCCCGATGGCACTGGCTTCCCTATCTGCATACCGGCAATGCCCGGGTAGGCTAACCCTATTAACCCTAAGAAATTGCTATAAGTTTTTTGCGGTTTGCCAAATCCGGGGCTACGCTTACAACAAGCGCTAAATATTAGACGCCTAGGTAGTAATGATGGATTAATACGGGCTAACACTGATTCGTAAACGTCGAAGGAGTAAAAAAGATGGTTAAAGATACGACCTCTGAACATTTACGCGCCGAATTAAAGTCATTGGCGGATACGCTGGAAGAAGTGCTGCGTGGCTCCTCTCAGAAACCCAAGGCTGAATTTGACAAGTTGCGCAGCAAGGCGGAAAGCGCGCTCAAGGAAACCCGGACCCGTCTCGGCGATGGCGGCGAGCGCCTGGCCGAACAGACCAAAGTGGTTGCGGAAAAGGCCGATGAATATGTACATGACAACCCCTGGACGGGTATCGGCATCAGCGCCGTAGTCGGGTTTGTCCTTGGTGCGTTAATTATGCGGCGTTGATAAAATGATTGAACAGCAAAGCCAGGGCCCTGGCAAGGGCATTTTCACCATAGGCCAGCGTATTATTACCATTATTGTCAGTATGGTGGAGACCCGCCTGCGTTTGGCAGTGGTAGAGCTGGAACAAGAAAAATCCAATATTATCCAAATGCTGATGATGGCCGGTATTACGTTGTTACTGGCCGCTTTTGGCTTGATGAGCCTGCTGGTGCTGCTGATCTGGGCCATCGATCCGCAATACCGCCTGACGGCGATAGCCACTACCACCGCGGTGCTGTTCGTGCTGGCGATTATTGGCGCCATCTGGACGTTGGGCAAGGCTAAGCGTTCCACCCTGCTGGGTTCCACGCGCGAAGAACTGCAGGTTGACCGGAATATATTGGAAAAGGTCCAGGACGAAATTCAGGAAGAAGAGAAAGCCCGCAAGCGCGAAAAGGAAAGGGAAAGAGCCAGGGAGGACAGATGAGCGACCATCAGCCTAAAATGACCAAAACCCAACTCCTGCGCACCATACACCAGCAGCGGCTGGATCTGGGGGCGGAAAAACGCGCCTGGTATTTTGCCACCGCCCGCTACGACCGCGGCTGGAACACGGTATTGAGCCTGCGCAAGTATCTGATAGCCGGTTCCAGCATACTGGCGCTGTACAATATCCGCCATCCCAGCCGTTTTATCCGCTGGACAAAACGCGCGCTCGGCATTGTCGGTACGCTTAAACTGATTCGCACCACGCTTCAATCACGTTAATAAGCCCTCCCGCGGGCGAAAGCCCGCAGGAATCTCCACTGCCCCGCCCCTTACTCAATCTTTTTGATAATAACCGACAGTTTTAATCGCTATCACCCAACCTTTCTTACGGATAACATCTCCCTCATCAAACGCAACGGGTTCATTAAGCCGTCTAACCTGCTTTAAAACCTGCTGTAATCTGGCCTTCGTTTTGAAGGCCGTCCTTTAAAATAAGATGGGAAGAAGATGAAAAAATTAGATGATAGCGCCATCCTGGTTGCCCGGATCCTGTTGCCGATCCTATTTATCGTTTCCGGCTTCGGCAAAATAGGCGGCTACGCCGCTACGCAGCAATATATGGAAGCCATGGGCGTGCCCGGCTTTATGCTGCCCCTGACCATCTTGCTGGAATTCGGCGGCGGCCTCGCCATCCTGTTCGGTTTCCTCACCCGCACGGTTGCGTTGATCACCGTGGTCTTTGTCCTGCTGACCGCCTTTATTTTCCATAGCGATTTCTCCCAGGCTGGCAACCAGATCAACTTTATGAAGAACCTCTCCATCTCCGGCGGCTACTTACTGCTGGCGGTGCTGGGCGCCGGTTATTTCAGCATCGATCGCCTGCTCAACAAAAAGTGGTAACAGGCCGCAGAAGACAAAGCTGACTACACTTAACACAAGCAGTGTTCAAGGGAAAACGCCCCATGGCATGGTAGGCCCGCGATCATCGAGCTCACATAAGCCGTGTTAAAGGGGGAGTGTTCCATCACACCGCAGGCCCGCTGGCACCGGCCGCAATTATCCACTGACTATAAGGAACTCGCATATGGGACTGCTCGTAGAGGGCCAATGGCAAAACAGCTGGTACGACACCAAATCCACCGGCGGACGCTTCGAACGCTCGGCGGCGCAGTTCCGCAACTGGATCACCCCTGACGGCGCGCCCGGCCCCACCGGCCGCGGCGGATTCGCCGCGGCGAACCACCGCTACCACCTCTATGTCTCGCTGGCTTGCCCCTGGGCGCACCGCACGCTCCTGATGCGCAAACTCAAAGGCCTGGAGAACCTGATCCCGGTGTCCGTGGTCCATCCCCTCATGCTGGAAAACGGCTGGACCTTCGGCACTGATTTTCCCGGCGCCACCGGCGACCCGCTTTACCACAAGGATTACCTCTACCAGCTCTATCTCGAGGCCGACCCCCGCTACAGCGGGCGCACCACGGTACCGGTGCTATGGGATACCGCGGGGAAAACCCTCGTCAGCAATGAATCGGCGGATATCATCCGCATGTTCAACAGCGCCTTCGACGGCGTCGGCGCCCGCGCCGGCGACTATTATCCCCGTGAACTGCGCGCGCAAATCGATGAGATTAACGGCTGGGTTTACGACCAGGTCAACAACGGCGTCTATAAAGCGGGCTTCGCCACGTCCCAGCAAGCCTATGATGACGCGGTGGAAGGCGTATTCGCCGCGCTGGATCGGCTCGAGGCGATACTGGGCCGCCATCGCTACCTCACCGGCGACCGGCTGACCGAAGCGGATCTGCGCCTCTGGACCACCCTGATCCGTTTTGATCCGGTCTATGTCACCCATTTCAAATGCGATCGCCGCCGGATTGGCGATTACCTCAACCTGTCGGGCTTCCTGCGCGATATCTACCAAATGCCGGGCATTAGCGACACGGTAGATTTCGCCCATATCCGCAACCACTACTACCGCAGCCACGCCACGCTCAATCCCCACGGTATCATTTCCATCGGACCGCGGCAGGATCTGGACGAACCGCACGGCCGCGACGATCGTTTCGGCCCGGCGGACGAGGACTGACCGGCGCCGGGATGCGGCGGCGTCAGGTTAACAGCGGCCGGATCTCAGGCGAATAATTTCGGGATTTCGCGCAGGAACCAGGATTTGGCCTCGCCCATGCTGTCGCGGCGCCAGGCCATAATGATATCGTTCTCCATACTGTACTCGGGGCCCACGACCCGCAGGCGTCCGGCGGCAATGTCCTCCGCCACCAGCGGATAGGGCATGGTGGCCACGCCCAGCCCGGCCAGCAGCGCCCGGCGCTTATCGTGCATGGAGCTTACCGTCAGGCGTTGCTGCTTATCCAACAGCTGCACGGTCAGCACCGGACGTTCGCGGGCGGTATCGGCAATGGCGATGCCGCGGTATTTTACCCGCGTCAACTCCGACAGCGGCTCCGGCTCCTGGTGAATGGGATGATCCGGGCTGGCCACGTACACGTTGAGGATTTTATACAATTTGCGGCTGTTGATTTCCGACGAGGTGCGAAAATGCATATCCGGCGCGATAACGATATCGGCCCGGCCCTGCTCCAGCCGTTCCCAGGCACCGGCCAGCACTTCGGTAATAATCGACACCTGGGTATTGGCCTTGCGCGCCAGCTTCTCGATTAAGGGGAACAGCTTCTCGCTCGGCACCAGGGCTTCCGTCACCACGGTTAAATGGGTTTCCCAGCCGCGCGCCAGCGCCTCGGCGTCGGTGGTCAGCTTATCCGCCGCTTCCAGCAGTACCCGCCCGCGCTCCAGCAGCATGCGCCCGACGTTGGTAAACTTGGTGCGATGCCCCGAACGGTCGAACAGCACCACATCCAGCTCTTCTTCCAGTTTTTGCATGGTATAGCTTAGCGCCGAAGGTACCCGGCCCAGTTCATCCGCCGCCGCGGCAAAACTGCCGCGCCGGTCGATGGCATCCATCACCCGTAATGCTTCCAGCGTTAACGCCCGTTCTCTAGCCATGCCCGGTCTCATTCAGGAAATTTGAATATACTGACCAGATTAACTTGCTAACAATCCGCCGTCCATACCCTTACTATTTATAGAGTAAAGTTTTGGCGCCGCCGTCCCTATGCCGCCAGGCGGATAATAAACACGCCATCCGACCCTACACATAAAAAATGGGCAGCTTGTCCATAGAAAATAAGCAGACAGAGCCATGATTACATTCAGAACGGCAAAACAATGCGGCCATGCCGACTACGGCTGGCTCCAGGCGCGTTACACCTTTTCCTTCGGTCATTTTTTCGATCCCAAGATGCTCGGCTACGCTTCCCTGCGCGTGCTGAACCAGGAGGTGCTGGCGGTCGGCGCCGCCTTTCAGCCGCGCGCCTATCCGCAGGTGGATATTCTTAACCTGATCCTTCAGGGACAGGCGGAATACCGCGACAGCGAGGGCCGCCATATCCAGGCCGCCACCGGCGACGCCCTGCTGCTGTCGGCACGCAACGGCGTCACCTATAGCGAACAAAACACCGGTTCGACGCCGCTGACCCGGCTGCAACTGTGGATGGACGCCTGCCCGACGCGGGAAAACGCCGCGGTCCAGCGCCTGGCGATACCCGACCAGCCCCATTTGCTGCTGGCCTCGCCGGATGGCGAAGGCGGCAGCCTCCAATTGCGTCAACAGGCCTGGATACATCACGTGGAACTGGCGGCGGGCCAAAGCCTGACCTTGGAATTAAGGGGATCGCGCGCTTACCTGCAATCGGTGCATGGCACGATTCACATCGATAACCCGGCGACAGATAGCCCCGCTCACCGCGAGGACACCGCCAATCCCACCTTGCTGACCTGCGGCGACGGCGCTTTTATCCACAATGAGCGCCGCGTCCGGCTACAGGCGCAAACGCCGCTGCGGGCGTTATTGATCGACCTGGCGGAATAAACGCGAAGGGGGGTTGCCGGGCAAAAAAAAACCCCATGCCATAAATAAGCATGGGGCTAACGCGATAATAGAGTTGACCGGTAAGCCGGGTTCTGTCGAGGACAATCATTCATCTAGGCCAGCGCTCGCGCGCTGGCTCAAGCAGCCTACCCGGGTTCAGTACGGGCCGTACCTTGTGAACCCCTATTTGGCCTTGCTCCGGGTGGAGTTTACCATGCCGCAAACTGTTGCCAGCCGCGCGGTGCGCTCTTACCGCACCCTTTCACCCTTACCTGATCCCGCTTGCGCGGGCCATCGGCGGTTTGCTCTCTGTTGCACTTGTCGTGGGTTTGCACCCCCCAGGCGTTACCTGGCACCCTGCCCTATGGAGCCCGGACTTTCCTCCCCATGACGTTGCTTCCCGAAGGAAGGTCGGTCAAGCGGCGATTGTCTGGTCAACTCCGGCGCGGAGTATAAAAGCTTTTCGATCAATTGTCATCCCCAAGCTGGTCCAGGGCATAACGATAAAGGGCATTTTTTTTCACGCCGTGGATTTCGGCGGCCAGGGCGGCGGCTTTATTCAGCGGCAGCTCCTTTTGCAGCAGGCCGAGCGTACGCAGCGCCTCCGGCGGCAGGGCGTCGTCCTTGACCTGGAAACCTTCGACGATCAGCACCATTTCGCCGCGCGCGCGATGCTCATCCTCGCCGACCCAGGCCAGGAGTTCGCCCACCGGCGCGCCGTAGATGCTTTCCCATGTCTTGGTCAGCTCGCGCGCCAGCACCACGTAGCGCGCCGGCCCCCATACGGTGACCATATCCTGCAGGCTCTCAAGCAGCCGATGGGTGGATTCGTAGAAGATAAGGGTGCGCGGTTCCTGTTCCAGGGCCAGCAGCGTATCCTGGCGGCCTTTGCGCTTCGCCGGCAGGAAACCCTCGTAGCAGAAACGATCGGAAGGCAGGCCGGCGGCGGACAGCGCGGTAATGGCCGCACAGGGACCCGGCAGCGGCACCACCCGGATACCCGCCTCGCGGCAGCGGCGGACCAAATGATAGCCCGGATCGTTGATCAACGGCGTGCCAGCGTCGCAGACAAGTGCGATACTCAGTCCTTCCTGCAGCTTTGCCAGCAAAACATCCGCTTTTTGCTGTTCGTTATGATCATGTAACGCGAACAGGCGCGCATTTATGGCAAAATGTTGTAACAATAGGCCGGTATGACGGGTATCTTCAGCAGCAATCAAGTCGACCCGCTGGAGTGTCGACAGCGCCCGCTGGGTGATGTCTTCCAGATTACCAATGGGAGTCGGTACCACATAAAGCGTTGATGCGGAAATATCTGCTTGTTGGTGTTGATTCATTGTCTCATCCGGATTGCCGATTTAATATTGAGCATCTTGAAAAAAACATCACTGGATACAGAATGCTTTACTCATATGTCATGGGTTTTAAAACAGGGCGTGTTCTACCCGTCGTGCTGGCTGCGCTGATCCTCGCCGCGTGTTCCAGCCAGGCGCCGCAGGCCCCTGCCGGCGGCGGCCAGGCCAAGCCCGGCGCCAATGCCGGCGCCAACGCCGATTATTACCTGCAGCAAATGCAGCAGGCGGGCAATGATAATAGCAAGACCGACTTTCAATTACTCGCCATTCACGCCCTGATCGGCGAAGGCAAGACCGATCGGGCGCAGCAGTTGCTCGGCACGCTACCCCAAGCGATGACCGATGTCCAACAGCGCGAGCAGCTTTTGCTGTCCGCCGAGCTTGCCGTCGCGCAAAAACGGCCGCAGGACGCAGCCGCCGCGCTGCAAAAACTCGACCCCGGCCAGCTTTCCCAGGAGCAACAGGCGCGCTTCCTGCAGGTGCGTATTGCCGCGGGCGCCGGCCAGCAGCCGTCGCTGGATTTGCTGCGCGCCTATATTGCCCAGGAGCCGCTGTTGGCCGACCCGGCGGCGCATCAGCAAAATATCGACCAGACCTGGCAAGCCCTGCTGGCCTTTTCAGCCCAGCCGCAGGCAAGCCTGGTGATTAACGCCAATGAAAATGTTCTCCAGGGCTGGCTGGATCTGCTGCATGTCTACCAGGACAATAAACAGGATCCCGCCCTGCTGAAAGCCGGCATCAAGGATTGGCAGACCCGTTATCCGCAGAACCCGGCGGCCAAGACCCTGCCGACCCAGCTCAACCAGGTCCTGAACTACCAGCCCTCGTCGGTCGGGCAAATCGCCCTGTTCCTGCCGATGAACGGCCAGGCCCAGGTGTTTTCCAATGCCATCCAGCAGGGATTCAACGCCGCGAAAAACGGCCTGAATACGGCCGCCGCCCCGGTGCCGCCCACCGATGCCTCCGCGGGCCAAACCTCGCAGGCGGTCACCGCGCCGGCCGACGCCACGGCGGCCGACGCCGCCACCGCCGTTACCGCCGGACCGGCAAGCAATGCGCAAGTGAAGGTCTATGATACTTCCAGCCAGCCGCTGCCGGCGCTGCTGGCACAGGCGCAGCAGGATGGCGCCACCCTCATTGTCGGGCCGCTGCTGAAAAATGAGGTGGAACAACTCTACAGCAGCCAGAGCACGATGAATATCCTGGCCCTCAACCAGCCCGAGCATCTGCAGAACCGGGCGAATATCTGCTATTTCTCCCTCTCGCCGGAAGATGAAGCCCGCGACGCCGCCAACCATATCTTCCAGCAGCACCGGCAACAGCCGTTATTGCTGGTGCCGCGCGGGTCGCTGGGCGATCGCGTCGTCAAGGCCTTTGCCGAGGCCTGGACCAAAGCCGGCGGCGGCACCGTGCTTGAGCAGCGTATCGGTTCCGTCGGCGAGCTGAAACAGGCCATCAACAGCGGCGCCGGCATCCAGCTTTCCGGCCAGCCGGTATCCACCGCGGCGCCGTCGGAACCGCAGTCGGTGACCATTGCCGGTCTGACCATCCCGGCGCCGCCAAGCGATGCGGCGATCTCGCCTTCCGCCGGCGGCGGCGTCGACGCGGTGTATATTATCGCCACGCCGTCCGAGCTGGCGCTGATCAAGCCCATGATCGACATGCGCACCAGCTCGCGCTCGCGCCTGGGCCTGTATGCCAGTTCGCGCAGCTACCAGGCCGAGGCCGGCCCGGACTACCGCCTGGAAATGGAAGGGCTGGAATTCAGCGATATCCCGCTGCTGGCGGGCGCCAATCCCGGACTGCTGCAACAGACCAGCGCGCAGTTCAAGGAAGATTATTCACTGGTGAGGCTGTACGCCATGGGCATGGACGCCTGGACGCTGGTTAACCATTTCTCCGAAATGCGCCAGATCCCAGGCTTCCAGGTGGCGGGCGAAACCGGCCAGCTCTCGGCGACACCGGATTGTGTCATCAACAGGAAGCTATCTTGGCTGAAATACCAACAGGGAAAACTGGTACAGGCACTCTAAACCGGCAGCGGTCCGGCGCGCGGGCGGAATATCTGGCGCGCCGGTATCTGGAAAACGCTGGCATGCGCTTCGTCGCCGCCAATATGCGGGTGCGCGGCGGCGAAATCGATTTAATCATGCGGGAATCCCGCGCCTGGGTATTCGTCGAAGTGCGTTATCGCCGTAATAACGCATTCGGCAGCGCCGCTGAAAGCGTCACCTTCCGCAAGCAGCGCCGGTTATTGCTGGCGGCGGCGGTCTGGCTGGCGCGTCGGGGCGAAAGCCTGGAAACATCCTCTTGCCGTTTCGATGTCCTGGCCATTACCGGTTGCCGCGTAGAATGGCTGGTAAACGCCTTCGGCGCAGCGGGATAACCGCTACTTCATTTATCACAGATTAGGCTTAACTACCGTGCTGGAAAGAATCAAAGGTTGTTTTACAGAAAGTATCCAAACCCAAATCGCGGCGGCGGAAGCCTTGCCCGACGCCATCTCCCGCGCCGCCACGGCCTTGGTGCAAGCGCTGCTCAGCGGCAATAAAATCCTGTGCTGCGGCAACGGGACATCCGCCGCCAACGCGCAGCATTTCGCCGCCAGCATGATCAACCGTTATGAAACCGAGCGGCCCAGCCTGCCGGCCGTGGCGTTAAACGCCGACAGCGTAGTGCTGACCGCTATCGCCAACGACCGCCTGCATCAGGAAATCTATGCCAAGCAGGTGCGGGCGCTCGGCCAGGCCGGCGATATCCTGCTCGCCATTTCCACCCGGGGCAATAGCCGTGATATTGTGAAGGCGGTGGAGGCGGCGGTAACGCGCGATATGACCATTATCGCCCTGACGGGTTACGACGGTGGCGAACTGGCCGGCCTGCTCGGGCAGCAGGACGTTGAAATCCGTATTCCTTCACACCGCAGCGCGCGCATACAGGAGATGCATATGCTGACGGTTAATTGCCTGTGCGATCTTATTGACAATTCATTGTTTCCTCACCAGGACGATTAAGGAGCTTACATGAAGGTTCGTTTCCCCTTTGTACTGCTGTTCACCGCCCTGTTGCTGCAGGGATGTGTCGGTGCGGTAGTCGTCGGCAGCGCGGCGGTGGCAACGAAAACCGCCACCGATCCCCGCACGGTAGGCACCCAGGTCGATGACGGCACGCTGGAAGCCCGCGTCGGCAACGCCCTGGCCAAAGACGCGCAGATCAAGAAAGAAGCGCGTATTGTGGCCACCGCCTACCAGGGCAAGGTGTTGTTGACCGGCCAGGCGCCCACGGCGGAACTGGCCAATCGGGCCAAACAAATCGTGGTAGGCGTGGACGGCGCCACGGAAGTGTATAACGAAATTCGCCTGGGGCAGCCGGTCAGCCTGGGACGCGCCTCGATGGATACCTGGATCACCACCAAGATCCGCTCGCAGCTGCTGGCCAGCGATGCGGTGAAATCATCCAATGTCAAAGTGACCACCGAAAATGGCGAAGTCTTTTTGCTGGGACTGGTGACCAATGAAGAGGGTAAGGCGGCGGCGCAAACCGCCAGCCAGGTCAGCGGCGTCAAGCACGTCACCACCGCGTTTACCTATATCAAATAAATAGCGGGGCGGGTTCTCCCGCCCGCCCTTTCCCCTGGAGCTCAGCGCAGGCGATTTTCCCTCAGGTAGTCCTCTCCCCCCATCTGGCGCATCTGGCGCATGATCCATTGCTGGCGCATCTGCACATAACGCGACGGGGCATTGGCGCGAAAAAGCAGCGGATTCGGCAATACCGCCGCCAGCAACGCCGCTTCCGCGGCGGTCAACCGGCTGGCGGGCTTGTGGAAAAAACGCTGCGCCGCCGCTTCCACGCCAAAGGTCCCCTCGCCAAATTCGGCGATATTCAGATATACCGTCAAGATACGCCGTTTGGTCCAGAGTCCTTCCATGGCCAGGGTAATACCGGCTTCCAGCCCCTTGCGCGTCCAGCTGCGTCCGTTCCATAACAGCAGGTTCTTCGCCGTCTGCTGGGAAATGGTGGACGCGCCGCGCATCCGCTGGCTGCGTTCATTATGCGCCGCGGCCGCCTGGATGGCGTCGATATCAAATCCCCAATGCCGGGCGAACTTCTGGTCCTCGGCCGCAATCACCGCCAGCGCCATGTTCGGCGAAATATCGCCCATGCCGACCCAGTCGGAATGGGCGACATAGGCAAAATCGCCGTGCAGCCAGGCGCCCAGTTGCCGTTCCATCATCACCGCCGAAAAGGGCACCGGCAGAAAAGCAAACAGCACCACCGCCGCCAGCCACGCGCCGACAAGCGCAGCGCACCCCGCCAGCAGCCATTTCGCCGCGCGCCATGCGGAAAACCGGCCGCCTGCGATCCTCATGCGGTGAATTCCAGTACCCGCGCCACCAGTTTATCGATGCCCTTCGCCGCCTCGGTGATGGAGGTGGCCAGCATATAGCCGGGCGTGGTGATCACTTTATTGTCGGCATCGACCACAATATCATCCACCGGGCACACCACATGGATGCCCCCCATGTCTTCGATCATTTCCGCGGTATCGTTATCCGTGCCGATGGTTAACCGCAGCGGCGTATCAATCAGTTTCGGCAACAGCGCCGGGGCGATGCAAATAAAACCGATTGCTTTACGTTGTTTATGTATTTCCTGCGTCAGGCGACGCAAATCGGCATCCACGTCGCCCTCGTTCCCTTTGCCGGCGATATCGCTCAGGTTCAGCACGGCGCCGAATCCCCCCGGCACGATCAGCGCGTCCAGCTCATCGGCGCGCGCCTCCGCCAACGGACGTATCTGGCCGCGCGCGATACGCGCGGATTCAACCAGGACATTGCGTTTTTCGGTCATTTCCTCGCCGGAAAAATGATTAATAACATGGGCCTGGAGTTTATCCGGCGCAAAACACACCGCCTGCGCCCCGGCGCGGTCCAGGGCCAGTAACGTCAGTACCGCTTCGTGAATTTCACTACCGTCATTCACGCCACATCCGCTTAAAACGACGCCAACGCGTTTCATAAATATCCTCGCTTCCATCAGGCCGGTGAAAATATTATTTCTATTGACAAAGTCTATTCTACATCCCAAATTTTAATGGTTCTTGTAACATTACAGCGTTCTTTTGCTATGTTGATAATTAACGCTTAACGAATTTTACCACCCCGCCAACCAACAACACCTGAGAATGGGCGGGCAACAGTTTCCCTGGTGTTGGCGCAATCTTCGCGCACCCCGGCCTAGGTCGGGGTCATTTTTTTTCAGCCTTACGTACCCACTCCCGCAGCGTCTGCACATCGTTACGCCACTCCTGCCCCAGTTCGTCCACCCACTCCTGCACGTTATCCCACCAGGCCGGCAGTTCCGGCGATTGGATCTGCTGGGCCAACTGCTGCAGGTGCAGCAGGCCGATGGAGCCGGCGGCGCCTTTGATCTTATGGCCTTCCTCGGCGATGCCGTGCCGATCGCGCGCGGTCATATTGGTCGACAGCAGAGTCATATACCCCGGCATCATCTTCTCGAACATCTCCAGGCCCTGGTATATCAGGGACGGTCCCACCAAGTCCAGATACTGCTCCAGCATCGCGGTGTCCAGTATGGCCTGCGCCGCCGGCGCTCCGGCGGCATCCTCCGCGTCGGCGGGCCGATCGCCGGGATGATCCCAGAAGCGCTGGATGACCTCGGTCAGGGCCGATACCGCCAGCGGCTTGCTCAGCACATCATCCATGCCGGCATCGAGGTACTCCTGTTTGTTTTTCAGTACGTTGGCGGTCAGGGCGATCAGCGGCGGCAAATCCCGTCCGGCGTAGCGCCGGCGCAGCTCGCGGGAGATATCCAGCCCGGTCATATCCGGCAACTGGATATCCAGCAGCACCAGGTCATATTCATCGGGATCAAACATCTCCAGCGCGTCGCGGCCGGTCATCGCCACATCCACGCTGCTGCCCAGTTTTTCCAGCACCGAACGCGCCACCACCACATTCAGCTCAATGTCCTCCACCAGCAGTACGTTGAGCGCCGGCAGCGGCAGGTCATCTTCGTCGTCCTTCGGCTCAGGCCGCACTTCCGGCGCCGTGATGGACAAGCTGAAACACGAGCCTTTGCCCGGCTGGCTTTTTACCTGGATATCGCCGCCCATGGCTTGCGCCAGGCGTTTTGACACCGCAAGGCCGATGCCGGTACCGGTGGCGGGCTTGCCGCCGTTCTGATCCTTGACCTGGTAATACATGGCGAAAATCTTGTCCTGCTCGTCCTCGGGAATGCCGATACCGGAATCCTCCACGTCAAAGCACAGCAGATCGTCTTTTTCGCGCCGGACGCGAATAATAATTTCACCGCTGCGGGTAAATTTCACCGCGTTGCCAATCAGATTCCACAGGATCTGGCGCAGGCGGGTGCCGTCGGCAAGAATGGCGTCCGGCAGCGGCGCGCAGGGCTGCATCACCAGCGTCAGCCCCTTGGGCTGCACCAAAAGGCCGGACAGGTTCTCCAAATCGGTCAGGAAGGCGTTGAAATCCATCGGCTGGTTATCCAACTGCACCTTGCGCCGCTCCAGTTTATCCATTTCGATAATATCGTTGAAGATATTGCCGAGGGTGATGGCGCTGACGTGAATGGTCTTCAGATAATTGAGCTGCTCCTGATCCAATTGGGTATCGAGCAGGATGCGGCTTAAGCCGACGATGCCGTTAAGCGGCGTACGCAGCTCGTGGCTGATCGTTGAGATAAAGGTGGTCTTCTCCCTGCTGGCGTTCTCCAGCGCGTCCTGGTAGCGCTTACGCTCGGTTATATCGCGGCCGAAACCCATCAGGCCGTGTCGTTTGCCCACCCGGTCGTAAAAAGGCACCTTGCGCAGTTCAAAACAGGCCTTGCGTCCGTCGGGATAGACCAGCCACTGCTCGTAGGTCAGCGAGACATTATGGCGGAACACCTTCTCATCGGTTTCGATCACTTTTTCCGCGATATCCGGCGCATACACATCGCGTGGGGTCAAGCCTACCAGTTGCTTCTCGCTTTTCCCCACCAACAGTTCCGTCGCGCGGTTGCAGCCGGAAAATTCCTTGTTTTCATTGCGGTAATACACCAGGTCGGGCGAGGCGTCCAGGAAAGAGCGCAGCAGCGAAGACTGTTGTTCCAGCTCGATTTGCGCCTGTTCGCGCCGGGCCATTTCCTCGGTCAGTTTATCCATGGCGCGCTGGCGGGCGTCCTCCGCCTTCTCGCGATCGGCAATCTCCTGGTTCAAATGCGCGATATTGTCCTGCAACTGCTGGTTGAGCTGCAGGTCGCGGTTGCGCATTTCCTCCAGTTTATCCACCAGCCGCGCCAGCCGCTGGCGGGATTCCTCCAGTTGCTCAACCACCACCGAGAGAAAATACACCGCCCAGGGCGTGATCAGCAGGCCGAAAAAGATCGAGCGCACCACGTCGATGCTTTCAACCTCGCCGCGCAGCAGCATGGTCACGGCCATCTGCACAATCATGGCCAGCACCACCAGCGCCGACGCCAGCAGCAGCGAAAAACGGACCA
Organism: Sodalis sp. RH24; assembly: GCF_047324145.1. NCBI lineage: Bacteria > Pseudomonadati > Pseudomonadota > Gammaproteobacteria > Enterobacterales > Bruguierivoracaceae > Sodalis > Sodalis sp. RH24. The sequence continues at coordinate 4,242,129 of NZ_CP178729.1, read as the reverse complement.
GCCCCAACTTGACCATCAGGTCGACGTAATATTGCGCCAGCAGGCGGATTTGCTTCATAGCGGTTTCCTTGGGTGACGATGCCGTCAATCATACCGTAAAAAACGATACCGTAGGTGACGTCGCGGGGGGAGAAGGCGGTCAGGCCCCGGGCAAGAACGGCATGCCCAGGGCGCTGCCCTGGCCGCCCTGCGCCTTGAGGTCATTATACAGCGCATTCATCCCGTTCCAGTGATTGGCGCACCACAAAGGTGCAAGCAGGGTCGGCGGACGGGCGCTGGCGCTAATACGGTGGAAAATCACCTGCGCGGGGGTATGGCGGATCATCTCGCCGGCAATGGCGGTATAGTCCTCCAGGCTTAGCGCGGCAAGACGCCCCGCCCGCCAGGCCCTGGCCATCACGCTGCCCTCGACCAGCAGCAGCGGATGCAGCTTCAGGCCGTCGACGCCCGCCGCCAACACCCGATCGAGGGTGGACAGGCATTCCGCCGCCCCCTCGCCCGGCAAGCCGACAATCAGGTGCGTGCACACGCGCAGGCCCCGCGCCCGCGCCGCCGCCACGGTATGGCGATAACAGGCAAAATCATGACCGCGGTTGATACGGCGCAGGGTTTTATCCTGCGCGCTTTGCAGCCCCAGTTCCAGCCAGACCTCATACCCCTGGCGCTGGTAGCCGGCCAGCAAGTCCAGTACCTCGGGCGGCGCGCAATCCGGACGGGTGCCGACGCAGATGCCGACGATATCGGCCTGCGCGAGGGCCTCGCGGTAGAGACGGTCTAAAACCCTCACTTCTGCATAAGTACTGGTATAGGCCTGAAAATAGGCCAGGTAGCGTTTGGCCCGGTCGGCGTTGCGCGCCTGGCCGGCTACCTGCTCGCCGACGCTGCGGAACTGGCTTTGTTCGTCGGCAAAAGAGGCGACATTGCAAAACGTGCAGCCCCCGCGTCCGAGGGTACCGTCGCGGTTGGGACAGCTAAACCCCCCGTGCAGCGAGAGTTTATACACTTTCTGGCCGTAGCGGCGCAGAAGATCGCCGCCAAACATATTGACTACCTGCAGCAACTGCATATTCTGGTTATCCCGGCCGGTTGAGGTCGTCCAGACTAGCCGGTTTGCCCGCCGGCCGTGATGATATCGATCAATACCCATCGCCGTCGCCGGCCGCATCGCATATTTATGCAAAGAAGGTGAGAATAAAATCAATTCTCATCGATTAAAATTTCTTATTTTCTCCCGGCGAATCATTCATAATGTCACTATCGCGACAAAACAGAGCCATACACGCCAGAAAACACGCTAGCCAGCAGATCCTGCTGTTATGGGGCCAGGCACTAGCATGGTGCAGAGATACTAGCGCTGCACTACAGTGAGACAGCGCATATCGGCGCCGGCCGCTCCCGCCGTCCAGACGACGGTCAAACCGGCTTTAATTAGATTATTATCAACTGGTTAATAGTGTTTTCAGGCGATTTAAGCCCCTTTATGACGGGATTTGACCTGCGTGGTGTTTATCGTTAATTTGGAAGGCCGCTGGAAGAATTCTGGACGGGTTAACGACTCGTCATAGTTATGCAGTTATGAAGACTCCTTCTTAAAGCAAGTCGTTTATCACGAGCAAAGACCGCCACGATGAGGTTACCTGGAGAGAGTGGAACAGCTGGACGTTTAATCCGCTGCCGCTCAATACGGATACGCCTCCTCGCAGTAGGTTGTGAGAGTCACCTGGAGCCTGGGGAGGTCCACGATATGTTGTACGATGAATCCCAAGAGAAGGACAACTGCGGCTTCGGCCTGATTGCCCATATAGAAGGCGAGCCCAGCCACAAGGTGGTCCGAACCGCTATTCATGCGCTGGCCCGTATGCAGCATCGTGGCGCCATCCTGGCCGACGGCAAGACCGGCGACGGCTGCGGCCTGCTGTTGCAAAAACCCGATCGCTTCTATCAGATGGTGGCGCTGGAGCGCGGCTGGCGGCTGGCTAAAAACTACGCCGTCGGCATGATATTCCTGAGCCGCGATGAAGACGAGGCCCGCGCCAGCCGCCGGATTGTCGAAGAGGAACTGCAAAACGAAACGCTGTCGATAGTCGGCTGGCGCGAGGTTCCCATCAATCCCGATGTGTTGGGTGAAATCGCGCTCTCCTCGCTGCCCCGTATCGAGCAGATTTTTGTCAACGCCCCGGCGGGCTGGCGTCCCCGTGATATGGAACGCCGCCTGTACGTGGCGCGCCGCCGTATCGAAAAGCGAGTGGCCGACGACAGTTTTTACGTCTGCAGCCTCTCCAATCTGGTGACTATTTATAAAGGCCTGTGCATGCCGGCGGACCTGCCGCGCTTTTACCTGGATCTGGCGGACCTGCGGCTGGAATCGGCCATTTGCCTGTTCCACCAGCGCTTCTCCACCAATACCGTGCCGCGCTGGCCGCTGGCGCAGCCGTTTCGCTACCTGGCGCACAACGGCGAAATCAATACCATCACCGGCAACCGGCAGTGGGCGCGGGCGCGCGCCTATAAGCTGAAGACGCCGCTAATCCCGGATTTGCAGGACGCCGCGCCGTTCGTTAACGAAACCGGCTCCGACTCCAGTTCGCTGGATAATATGCTCGAGCTGTTCCTGAGCGGCGGCATGGACCTGATCCGCGCCATGCGCCTGCTGGTGCCGCCGGCCTGGCAGAACAATCCCAATATGGACCCGGAGCTGCGCGCCTTTTTCGATTTTAACTCCATGCACATGGAACCCTGGGACGGACCGGCGGGGCTGGTGATGTCCGACGGCCGTTTCGCCGCCTGTAACCTGGACCGCAACGGCCTGCGCCCGGCGCGTTATGTCATCACCACCGATAAGCTTATCACCTGCGCCTCCGAAGTGGGCATCTGGGATTACCAACCCGACGAAGTGGTGGAAAAAGGCCGCGTCGGACCGGGCGAGCTGATGGTGATCGATACCCGCAACGGGCGTATCCTGCACTCGGCGGAAACCGATAACGACCTGAAAAGCCGCCATCCCTATAAAGAATGGATGGAAAAGAACGTGCGCCGCCTGACGCCGTTTGAGGAGTTGTCCGACGATCAGGTCGGTCACCGCGAGCTGGACAATACCCTGCTGGAAACCTACCAGAAGCAGTTCGGCTATTCCAACGAGGAGCTGGACGCCATTTTGCGCGTACTGGGCGAAAACGGCCAGGAAGCCACCGGCTCCATGGGCGACGATACCCCCTTTGCCGTGCTGTCGAGCCGCCCGCGCGTGATTTACGATTATTTCCGCCAGCAGTTCGCCCAGGTGACCAACCCCCCCATCGACTCGCTGCGCGAAGCCCATGTCATGTCGCTGGCCACCTGTATCGGCCGGGAAATGAACGTGTTCTGCGAAGCGGAAGGCCAGGCGTTCCGGCTGGCGTTTAAATCGCCGATCCTGCTCTACTCCGATTTTACCCAGTTGACCACCCAGGAAGAGCATCATTACCGCGCCGACAAGCTGGATATCACCTACGATCCCAGCGAGCGCAATATGCACGAGACGCTGCTCAAGCTGTGCGACGACGCGGAAGAGAAAGTGCGCCAGGGCACGGTGCTGCTGGTGCTGACCGATCGGGCCATTTCCCCCACCCGGCTGCCGGTGCCCGCGCCGATGGCGGTGGGCGCCATCCATACCCGCCTGGTGGAAAAAAACCTGCGCTGCGACGCCAACCTGATCGTGGAAACCGCCAGCACCCGCGACCCGCATCATTTTGCGGTGCTGATCGGCTTTGGCGCCACGGCCATCTATCCGTACCTGGCCTATGAAACCCTGGCGGCCATGATCGACAGCGGCACCATCGAAAAAGATTACCGTACCGTGATGCTGAACTACCGTAACGGCATCAATAAGGGCCTGTACAAGATCATGTCCAAGATGGGCATCTCCACCGTGGCGTCGTACCGCTGTTCCAAGCTGTTTGAGGCCGTCGGCCTGCATCGCGAACTGACGGATCTGTGTTTCCAGGGCGTGGTCAGCCGTATCGGCGGCGCCAGCTTCAGTGAATTTGAACAAGATTTGCTGAATCTCTCCAAACGCGCCTGGCTGAAACGCAAACCGCTGGATCAGGGCGGCCTGCTGAAGTATGTCCACGGCGGCGAATACCACGCCTACAACCCGGACGTGGTCAAGACCCTGCAGCGGGCGGTGCAAAGCGGCGAGTACGGCGAATACCAGCAGTACGCCAAGCTGGTCAACGAACGTCCCATCGCCATGCTGCGCGACCTGCTGGCCATCAAGCCCGACGGCAACGCCGTGTCCCTGGACCAGGTGGAGCCGGCGGAAAACCTGTTCAAACGTTTTGACACCGCCGCCATGTCCATCGGCGCCCTCAGCCCGGAAGCCCATGAATCGCTGGCGCAGGCCATGAACAGCCTGGGCGGCTTCTCCAATTCCGGCGAAGGCGGCGAAGACCCGGTCCGCTACGGCACCAATAAGGTCTCGCGCATCAAACAGGTCGCCTCCGGGCGCTTCGGCGTCACGCCGGCCTACCTGGTCAACGCCGATGTTATCCAAATCAAGGTGGCGCAGGGCGCCAAGCCGGGCGAAGGCGGCCAGCTGCCGGGCGATAAGGTGACCCCGTATATCGCCAAGCTGCGTTATTCGGTGCCCGGCGTGACGCTGATTTCCCCGCCGCCGCATCATGATATTTATTCCATCGAGGATCTGGCGCAGCTGATTTTCGATTTAAAACAGGTCAATCCAAAGGCGCTGATTTCGGTCAAACTGGTTTCCGAGCCCGGCGTGGGCACCATTGCCACCGGCGTGGCGAAGGCCTATGCGGATTTAATCACCATCGCCGGCTACGACGGCGGCACCGGCGCCAGCCCGCTGTCGTCGGTAAAATATGCCGGTTGCCCGTGGGAACTGGGCCTGGTGGAAACCCAGCAGGCGCTGGTGGCCAATGGCCTGCGCCATAAGATACGCCTGCAGGTGGACGGCGGCCTGAAAACCGGCCAGGACATCATCAAGGCGGCGATCCTGGGCGCGGAGAGCTTCGGCTTCGGCACCGGTCCGATGGTGGCGCTGGGCTGTAAATACCTGCGCATCTGCCATTTGAACAACTGCGCCACCGGCGTGGCCACCCAGGATGAAAAGCTGCGCCGCGATCATTATCACGGCCTGCCGGAACTGGTGACCAACTACTTCCGTTTTATCGCTCGGGAGACCCGCGAAATCATGGCGGAGCTGGGCGTGACCCGGCTGGTGGATCTTATCGGCCGCACCGATTTACTGCTGGAGCTGGACGGCATTTCCGCCAAGCAGCATAAGCTGGACCTGTCGCCGCTGCTGAAAACCGCCACCCCGCATCCGGGCAAGGCGCTGTATTGCACGGAAAGCAGCAATCCGCCGTTCGACAAGGGACTGATGAACAAAACCCTGGTCGAACAGGCCATGCCCCATGTGGAGCTGCGCCAGAGCAAGACGTTTTATTACGATATCCATAACACCGATCGCTCGGTGGGCGCCTCGTTGTCCGGCGCCATTGCCGCGCAGCACGGCGACCAGGGCTTATCCGCCGATCCGATCAAGGCCTTTTTCACCGGCACCGCGGGCCAGAGTTTCGGCGTGTGGAATGCGGGCGGCGTGGAGCTGACCCTGACCGGCGACGCCAACGATTATGTCGGCAAAGGCATGGCCGGCGGCAGTATCGTTATCCGTCCGCCGGTGGGCTCGGCGTTTCGCAGCCATGAAGCCACCATTATCGGCAATACCTGCCTGTACGGCGCCACCGGCGGCAAACTGTTTGCCGCCGGCCGCGCCGGCGAGCGCTTTGCGGTGCGTAACTCCGGCGCCATCACCGTGGTGGAGGGCATCGGCGACAACGGGTGTGAATATATGACCGGCGGCATCGTCTGCGTGCTGGGCCGTACCGGCGTCAATTTCGGCGCGGGCATGACCGGCGGCTTCGCGTATGTCCTCGACGAAGAAGGCGATTTCCGCAAGCGGGTGAATCACGAACTGGTGGAAGTGCTGGACGTGGAGCAATTGGCCATCCATGAAGAACACCTGCGCGGCCTGATTACCGAACATGTCCAGTTGACCGGCTCCCATCGCGGGGAAGAAATCCTGGCCGACTGGCCGGCCTGGGCATCGAAATTTACCCTGGTCAAACCAAAATCGAGTGATGTGAAAGCGTTGCTGGGTCACCGCAGCCGTTCTGCGGCAGAGCTTCGCGTGCAAGCGCAGTAAGAGGTTAATGATGAGTCAAAATGTTTATCAATTTATCGACTTGCAGCGTGTGGATCCGCCTAAAAAACCGCTCAAGATCCGGAAAATTGAGTTTGTGGAAATCTACGAGCCGTTCTCGGAATCGCAGTCCAAGGCGCAGGCGGACCGCTGTATTTCCTGCGGCAACCCTTACTGTGAGTGGAAATGCCCGGTACATAACTACATTCCCAACTGGCTGAAGCTCGCCAACGAAGGCCGGATTATCGAAGCGGCCGAGCTGTCGCACCAGACCAACAGCCTGCCGGAAGTGTGCGGACGCGTGTGCCCGCAGGATCGCCTGTGCGAAGGCTCCTGTACGCTGAATGACGAATTCGGCGCGGTCACCATCGGTAATATCGAACGCTATATCAACGATAAGGCGATTGAAATGGGCTGGAAGCCCAACGTGTCGGGCATTGTGTCCACCGGCAAGCGGGTGGCGGTGATCGGCGCCGGTCCCGCGGGGCTGGCCTGCGCCGACGTGCTCACGCGCAACGGCGTACAGGCGGTGGTGTTCGACCGCCATCCGGAAATCGGCGGCCTGTTGACCTTCGGCATCCCGTCGTTCAAGCTGGAAAAAGACGTGATGATCAAACGCCGCGAGATATTCAGCGAGATGGGCATTGAATTTCGGCTGAATACCGAAGTCGGCAAAGACATCATGATGAGCGATCTGCTGGGCGAGTTTGACGCGGTGTTCCTGGGCGTCGGCACCTATCAGTCCATGCGCGGCGGCCTGGAAAACGAGGACGCGCCCGGTGTTGTGGACGCGCTGCCGTTCCTGATAGCCAATACCAAGCAGCTGATGGGCTTTGAAAACCCCGAGTCGGCGCCTTACGTCAGCATGGAAGGCAAACGCGTGGTGGTGCTGGGCGGCGGCGATACGGCGATGGACTGCGTGCGCACCTCGATACGCCAGGGCGCAACCCATGTGATCTGCGCCTATCGCCGCGATGAGGAAAACATGCCCGGCTCGAAACGCGAGGTGAAAAACTCGCGCGAGGAAGGGGTGGAATTTATGTTCAACCTGCAACCGGTCAGCATCGAAATCGATGCCGCCGGTAAAGTGTGCGGTGTGAAGATGGTACGCACCGCCATGGGCGAACCGGACGCGCACGGCCGTCGGCGCGCCGAGATTATCGCCGGGTCGGAGCACGTGCTGGCGGCGGATACGGTGGTCATGGCGTTTGGTTTCCGTCCGCACAGTATGCAGTGGCTGGCGGATTTCAGCGTCGAGCTGGACAGCCAGGGACGGATTATCGCGCCGGAAGGCACCGAAACCGCGTTCCAAACCAGTAATCCGAAGATTTTCGCCGGCGGCGACGCGGTGCGGGGTTCCGATCTGGTGGTGACCGCCATTGCCGAAGGCCGCAAGGCCGCAGATGGCATCATGAACTACCTGGAAGTGTGATTGCCGCTAAGGCCCTCCCGCTCCGCCAGGGGCGGGAGGGCCTTGCCGTTACGGGCACGGATGAAATCGTTCCCGCCGTGATGGGCGCAGAGGGGCCTTTGGCTTATTTCACGACCCGCAGCGACGGACGCCCGCCACGCGGCGGCGTTGGCGGCTCGTCATCGGGATGATAGTCATCATCGCTATCAGGACGGTCGCCGTCAATAATGGACATGACCGTTTCCGGCGCGTTACCCAGGGTCGACGCATCTTCCGCCACGCCATTTTGCTCATAGCCGACTTCCGGCTCAAACATGGTGCCGGCGCCGTTTTCGCGGGCATAAATGGCCAGCACGGCGGCAATGGGCACATTGACCTGACGCGGGATACCGCCGAAGCGCGCGTTAAAACTCACTTCGGCGTTGGTGAGCTCGAGGCTTGCCACCGCCCGGGGGGCGATATTGAGGACGATTTGTCCGTCACGGGCAAATTCCATCGGCACCGAGACGCCGTCCACCGTGACATCCACCACCAGGTGCGGCGTCAGGTGGTTGTCCAGCAGCCACTCATAGAACGCCCGGAGCAGGTAGGGGCGGCGTGGGGAGAGTTGAGAGACTTCCATACCTTAGCCCCGGGTTTGCAGGCGCATTTCGCGCTCAGCTTCGGTTAAGGAGGCCAGGAAGGCGTCACGCTCGAATACGCGCGTCATATAGCCCTTGAGCTCCTTGGCGCCGGCGCCGGCCAACTCGATCCCCATCTGCGGCAAACGCCACAGCAGTGGGGCCAGGTAGCAATCCACCAGGCTGAACTCTTCGCTCATGAAGTACGGCGCTTCGTTAAATACCGGCGCTACGGCCAGCAGCTCTTCACGCAGCTGGCGGCGGGCGCCTTCCGCTTCCTGGGCGCTGCCCTGCTCGACCTTGCGCATCAGGGAGTACCAATCGTTTTCGATGCGATGCATCATCAAACGGCTGGTGCCGCGCGCGACCGGATAAACCGGCATCAACGGCGGATGGGGAAAACGCTCGTCAAGATATTCCATGATGATGCGCGATTCATACAGGGTCAGTTCGCGATCGACCAGGGTCGGCACGGTGCGGTAAGGGTTGAGGTCAATCAGGTCCTGCGGTAGATTATCAAGTTCTACCTGCTCAATTTCGACACTGACACCTTTTTCCGCCAGTACGATGCGTACTTGATGGCTAAAAATGTCGGTCGGGCCAGAAAACAGCGTCATCACCGAACGTTTGTTGGCAGCGACAGCCATGAAAACCTCCAAGTTTATCTAGAAAATACCGCGAATAGCCAACTAACCCGGCTACTATCCTGAAATTGTTTGACTGTTAATTCACCTGGCGCCACGCTGCCCATCGCAACCGCGGCAAGCGCTGCTTGCGGCATCATGATAAATCGCCGGCGACATCAACAGACATAAAAGTGTTTAACAGTTTACCAGATTTTTGCATGTTTAGGGGGATGGCGTGTGGCAAATCGCGTTGAATACATCGACGCAATCAGATATTTGGCGTTAAATCAACGCTCGGGAAATAAAAAAGCCCGGACCGTGCCGGGCTTTGTCAGCTGTAATAATAACAGCCGGGAATTAACGTTTGGAGAACTGCGGACGACGACGTGCTTTACGCAGACCGACTTTCTTACGTTCAACCTTACGGGCATCGCGGGTAACGAAGCCGGCTTTGCGCAGTTCTGCGCGCAGCGATTCGTCATATTCCATCAGTGCACGGGTGATACCGTGACGGATTGCGCCTGCCTGACCGGAAATGCCACCGCCGGTAACGGTGATGTACAAATCCAGCTTTTCAACCATGTCGACCAGTTCCAGCGGCTGACGAACTACCATGCGGGCAGTTTCGCGACCGAAGTATTGATCCAGACTACGCTGGTTGATAACGATGTTACCGCTACCCGGCTTCATGAAGACGCGTGCGGAGGAGCTTTTGCGGCGACCAGTGCCGTAGTATTGATTTTCAGCCATTGCCTATAATCCCGATTAAATGTCCAGAACTTGCGGTTGCTGAGCCGCGTGGTTGTGCTCGGTACCCTTGTAAACTTTCAGTTTACGATACATTGCACGACCCAGCGGGCCTTTTGGCAGCATGCCTTTAACCGCGATTTCAATCACACGCTCAGGGTGGCGGGCAATCATCTCTTCAAAGGTCGTTTCTTTAATACCGCCGATGAAACCGGTATGATGATAATAGATTTTGTCGGTACGCTTTTTGCCGGTGACGGCAACTTTTTCGGCGTTCAACACGATGATATAATCACCGGTATCAACATGCGGCGTAAATTCCGGTTTATGCTTCCCGCGCAGGCGACTGGCCAGTTCAGTAGCAAGACGACCCAGGGTTTTACCGCTGGCGTCGACAACATACCAGTCGCGTTTGACGGTTTCTGGTTTTGCTGTAAATGTTTTCATTAAAAGCTTACCCAATTAAAGTTACACGTTGGTGAACACCCAAACGCTTCAATGAATAGTTATGAGGCTCACACGGCTATCTAGTCCAGCAAACCTACCCCTTCGAATAGCCGTTGCTGGCGCGATCGAAGTTTTCGGGAAAAAAACTTCTTGTAACGTGGGGTCGCAAGATTATAGAGAAGACGAGGCCAAAGGTCGACTGTTATTTACGATTCCAGCCCAATCAGTCGGCGGGCGCGCCGCTCACGGCAAGTGCGGCAGGGCCAGGTACTCTTCGCTTTGCATCTCCTGCAGGCGCGACAGGCAGCGCTGGAATTCAAAACGCAGCAACTGGCCCTGGTACAAAGACGCCAGCGGCGCGTCGGCGGCAATCACCAGCTTAACCTGCCGTTCGTAGAACTCATCCACCAGGGCCACAAACCGCCGGGCGGTATTTTCATCCTGCGGGCCCATCGCATGCACATTGTGCAGCAGCACGCTGTGATAAAGGCGGGACAGGACAATATAATCATTCTGGCTGCGGGCGCCGGCGCACAGCGTGGCGAAATCCAGGGCCACCACGCCGTCCCGGGCGCCGAGCGTCGGCAACGGACGATGATTGACCGTCAGCACCGGCGCGCCGTCCGGCCGTGCGCCGGCCAGGCGGGTGAAAATGCGCGCCATATCGGCGGCGGTCTGCTGATCCAGCGGCGTCAGGTAGAGGCTCGCCTGGGTCAGGGTGCGCAGCCGGTAATCAATGCCGGCGTCTACGTTCATCACCGCGCAATGGCGTTTGATTAGCGCGATGGCCGGCAGAAAGCGGGCGCGCTGCAGACCGTTGCGGTACAGGTCGTCCGGCGGGATATTGGACGTGGCGACCAGGGTGATGCCGCGGGCGAACAACGCCTGCATCAGCGTACCCAACAGCATGGCGTCGGTAATGTCCGCGACAAAAAACTCGTCAAAACAAAGCACGTCGGTTTGCGCCTTGAAATCATCGGCAATCAGTTCCAGCGGGTCTTCATGCCCCTGCAAACGGTTCATCTCCTCGTGCACCCGCAGCATAAAGCGGTGGAAGTGCAGGCGCAGCTTACGTTCTCCCGGCAGGCTTTGAAAAAAAAGATCCATTAACCAGGTTTTTCCGCGCCCTACCCCGCCCCACATATATAATCCCTGTACGGGTTCGACGGCTTCGACGTTTTTTTTGCCGCGCAGGCGCTGGCCCAGGCGCCCCAACAGCCCGCCGGCGGCCGGCGCGGCGGCGGGCTTCGCCAGCAGTTGGCGGTGAAGGTGTTCAAGCTTATCGACGGCCGCTGCCTGGACGGCGTCGGCCTGGTATTCGCCTCCTGCCAGCATCTGCTGGTAGAGGGATAATGGCGATGTGACATGCATGGCGGCAAACGATCCCTGATACGATTATTTGTAACACTTTTGTTGCGGCCAGCTTAAACAGCCGCGCCGCGGAACACAAGGGCAACAAATAACAATGCTTTGCCCGCGGTGACGCTATCGGGATTCCCCACCGACCGGGTAAACGGTTATAGTGGGAAGTATAGAGTGTGAAAACCCTACGGGACAACGAAGTCAAATATAGGAGTCATTATGACCTGGGAATATGCGCTGATTGGATTAGTGGTCGGTATCATCATCGGTGCGGTCGCAATGCGGTTCGGCAACCGCAAACTACGTCAGCAGCAAACGCTGCAGCATGAGCTGGAAAAGAGCAAGGCGGAGCTGGAGGAATACCGCGAGGAGCTGACCGGCCATTTCGCCCGCAGCGCCGAACTGCTCGATAACATGGCCGACGATTACCGCCAGCTTTACCAACATATGGCCAAAGGCTCCAATAGCCTGTTGCCCAACCAGACCGGCGAGGATAATCCGTTCCGTTACCGCCTGACCGAGGCGGAATCGGATAACGATCAAATCCCGGCGGGCATGCAGCCGCGGGATTACCCCGCCAGCGCCACCGGCCTGCTGCGGGGCACGCGGGAACCACGTAAATAACTTTACAATAAGGCGGGATATCGCCAGCCCCCGCTGACATAACCTTACTGCGCCACCGCTGAACTTTAGCCGTCCCAACAGGGTCATAGAAGAACAAAAAGTGGCGTTTTAACATGGTTAATGATTAATGGCGTCGTTCACGGACAGCAAGCGAGTAATAAGTTTAATGAAAACCACACCTTTATTCAGCGCATTGGCACTTTGCATCTCATTCGGCTTAACCTCTTCCCTGCCTGCCCAGGCGGCGCTGCCGGCCGCGGTACCCGGGCAGACCATGCCCAGCCTGGCTCCCATGCTGGAAAAAGTGCTGCCGGCGGTGGTCAGCGTACATGTGGAAGGTACCCAGCAGGTGCAGCGCCCGACCCTGCCGAAGGAATTCAAATACTTTTTCGGCCCGGGCACCCCGCAGGGCGATCAGCAGCCCGGCGATTCCCGTCCGTTTGAAGGCCTGGGCTCCGGCGTTATCATCAACGCCGCCAAGGGGTATGTCATCACCAACAACCATGTGGTGAACGGCGCGGATAAAATCAAGGTGCAGCTTAACGACGGCCGCGAGTTCGACGCCAAGCTGGTCGGACGCGACGAACAGACCGATCTCGCGCTGCTGCAGCTGCCGGACCCGAAAGGCCTCAGTGAAATCAAGATGGCCGATTCGGACAGCCTGCGGGTCGGCGATTTTGCCGTGGCGGTGGGCAACCCCTTCGGCCTGGGGCAGACCGCCACTTCCGGTATTATTTCGGCGCTGGGGCGCAGCGGCCTGAACCTGGAAGGGCTGGAAAACTTTATCCAGACCGACGCCTCCATTAACCGCGGCAACTCCGGCGGGGCGCTGATTAACCTCAACGGCGAGCTTATCGGCATCAATACCGCCATCCTGGCGCCCGGCGGCGGCAATATCGGCATCGGCTTCGCCATCCCGAGCAATATGGTGCAAAACCTGAGCCAGCAGTTGATTGAATTCGGCGCGGTCAAACGCGGCCTGCTCGGCATCAAGGGCAGCGAAATGACCGCCGATATGGCCAAGGCCTTCAAGATCGATACCCAGCGCGGCGCCTTTGTCAGCGAAGTCCTGCCGGGCGGCGCCGCCGCCAAGGCGGGGGTGAAGGCCGGCGATATTATCGTGTCTATCGAAGGCAAGCCTATTACCAGCTTTGCCGAGCTGCGGGTGAAAATCGGCACCACCGCGCCGGGCAAGGCCGTTAAGCTGGGCCTGCTGCGCGAAGGTAAACCCGTGGAAGTGACGGTCACGCTTGACGACAGCGCCGCCACCACCAGCAGCGCGGAAATCCTGACCCCGGCCCTGCAGGGCGCCTCGCTCAGCAACGGGCAGTTGAAGGACGGCACCAAGGGCGTGGCGGTGGATGACGTGGCCAAAGACACCCCGGCGGCCCAGATCGGCCTGCATAAAGGCGATGTGATCATCGGCATCAACCGCGAACGGGTGGAAAACATCACTCAGTTGCGTAAAGTGCTGGAGGCCAAGCCCGCGGTCATGGCCATGAATATCATGCGCGGCGACGAGAGTATTTTCCTGTTACTGCGCTGATGCACCCTATAGCTTTCGGGTGACAGGCAGGCGGCAAGCGAGTGAATCCCGATGAGCTTACTCGTGTAAGTGATTCGGGTGAATAAGCGTAGCCAACGCACCTGTCGCGTGAAAGATGACGGGTATACCCTATAGCTTTCGGGTGACAGGCAGGCGGCAAGCGAGTGAATCCCGATGAGCTTACTCGTGTAAGTGATTCGGGTGAGTAAGCGTGGCCAACGCACCTGTCGCGTGAAAGATGACGGGTATAGGTCAAAACATAAAAAATCGGACACTGACCATGCAGCGTTCGATAAACTCATGTTATCCTGCCGCTATTTCCTTCCTCTTGTTCGGACATCATGCTGGTTAAGCTTCTACGTGCGGTTATTTTTGGACTTATCATCGCGGGCGTCATGCTGCTGGCGTTGCCTGGGCTGCGTTCCACCACCGGCACGCTGATTGCCGGCCATGCCGACAGCGACGACGAGACCCCGGTCAGCTATAACCAGGCGGTGCGCCGGGCCGCGCCGGCCGTGGTCAACGTTTACAACCGCAGCATGAATACCGGTTCCCAAAACGAACTGGAAATCCATACCCTGGGTTCCGGCGTCATCATGAACCAGAAGGGTTACCTGCTCACCAATAAGCATGTTATCAACGATGCCGAGCAGATTATCGTGGCGTTGCAGGACGGCCGGGTCTATGAGGCGCTGCTGGTCGGCTCCGATAGCCTCACCGATCTGGCGGTGCTGAAAATCGACGCCACCAACCTGCCGGTTATCCCCATCAATCCCCGCCGCGCGCCGCATATCGGCGATGTGGTCATGGCCATCGGCAATCCCTATAACCTGGGCCAGACCGTGACCCAGGGCATTATCAGCGCCACCGGCCGCATCGGCCTCAGTCCTTCCGGGCGCCAGAATTTTCTGCAGACCGATGCCTCCATCAACCGCGGCAACTCCGGTGGGGCGCTTATCAACAGCCTGGGCGAACTGGTGGGGATCAATACCCTGTCGTTCGATAAAAGCAATAACGGCGAAACGCCGGAAGGCATCGGTTTCGCCATTCCCACCGCCCTGGCCACCAAGGTGATGAACAAGTTGATTCGCGACGGACGGGTGATCCGCGGATATATCGGCATCGGCGGGCGCGAGGTGGCGCCCCTGCATACCACCGGCGCCAATATGGATCGCATCCAGGGCATTATCGTCAATGAAGTCACCCCCGGCGGCCCGGCGGCGCAGGCCGGCATCAAAGTCACCGACGTTATCCTTAGCGTCAACAATAAGCCGGCGATATCGGCGATTGAAACCATGGACCAGGTGGCGGAAATCAGGCCAGGCTCGGTGATCCCGGTGGTGATTTTACGCAACGGCGCCAAGCTGACGCTGAATGTGACCATCCAGGAATATCCGGCTTCGGATTAACAGGGGTGTTGACGGTGCGGATGAATACGCCAGCGGCCGACGCTTAAGCGGGGATGGAGCGGGGGAATAACGCCCTGCCTGAAAACACCGGCAGGGCGATAAGCGGTTATTCGCCGGTGACGCGTTCGATATTGGCGCCCAGCTTGCGCAGCTTGGCCTCGATGCAGTCATAGCCGCGATCGATATGGTAGATGCGATCCACCAGCGTAACGCCTTCGGCAATGCATCCGGCCAGCACCAGGCTGGCGGACGCGCGTAAATCGGTGGCCATCACCTGCGCGCCGGACAAGGTTTCCACCCCGTGGCAGATGACCGTATTGCTTTCGATCTCCGCCCGCGCGCCCATGCGGATCAGCTCCGGCACATGCATAAAGCGATTTTCAAAAATGGTCTCGGTAATCACGCCGGTGCCTTCGGCCACCAGGTTCAGCAGGCTGAACTGCGCCTGCATATCGGTGGGGAAGCCGGGATGGGGCGCGGTGCGCACGGTGACGGCTTTAGGCCGCTGGCCATGCATGTCCAGGCTTATCCAGTCGTCGCCGGTTTCGATATCCGCGCCGGCTTCGCGCAGCTTGGCCAGCACCGCGTCCAGCGTATCGGGACGGGTTGCCCGGCAGACTACGCGCCCGCGGGAGACCGCCGCCGCCACCAGGAAGGTACCGGTCTCGATGCGATCGGGCAGCACGCGATAAACGCCGCCGCCAAGGCGTTCCACGCCCTCGATGGTGATTTTATCGGTTCCGGCGCCGGCGATCTTCGCCCCAAGCGTAATCAGGAAGTTGGCGGTATCGACAATTTCCGGCTCGCGGGCGGCGTTTTCAATAATGGTGGTGCCTTCCGCCAGGGTGGCGGCGCTCATAATGGTTACCGTGGCGCCGACGCTGACTTTATCCATGACGATATGCGCGCCGCGCAGCCGCCCGTCCACCGACGCCTTGACATAACCCTCTTCCAGCTTGATGGTGGCGCCGAGCTGCTCAAGGCCGGTAATATGCAGATCCACCGGCCGTGCGCCGATGGCGCAGCCGCCGGGCAGGGAAACCTGTCCCTGGCCGAAACGGGCTACCAGCGGCCCGAGCGCCCAGATGGACGCGCGCATGGTCTTGACCAGTTCATAAGGCGCGCAGAACACGTCCACCCCGCCCGCATCCACATGCACCGACCCGTTGCGCTCGACTTTGGCGCCAAGCTGGCGCAGCAGTTGCATCGTGGTATCGATATCTTTTAATTTTGGTACATTTTGTATTTCTACCGGCTTTTCCGCCAGCAGCGCGGCGAACAATATCGGCAACGCCGCATTTTTAGCGCCGGAAATGGTCACTTCGCCATTCAGGCGGGTCGGACCCTGGACACGGAATTTATCCATCAACACTGCTCTCTGTATTTAACGGGCTTAGATATACAACGCCATAGCGCGGCATCGCCTACAACTTAAAAACCATTCAGCTTACGATCGCGCCGCCACTCTTCCGGGGTATACGCCTTGATAGAGAGTGCATGGATACGATTGTCCGAAATATATTCCATCAACGGGCCGTAGACCGCCTGTTGTTTTTTAATACGGCTCATGGAGGCAAACCGCTCGCTCACGACGATGACCTGAAAATGGCTGCCATCGCCCGTTACATGCGCTTCTTCCAATGCCAACGCCTCGGCGTTCATCAGCACTTCTTTGATTTCGTGGTTTTCCATAAGGGTCAAATCACTGTCATGGGTCGGGAAACAAGCCGATATCTTAGATGAATACGTCGTCATCGGAAACAGGCAATAATGTGTTCATTCTGTCAGCCGGGCGTATCGTCCGCGCAGGGCAGGATATTATGCAGGTTGTACAAGGTGATAAGGGTGCGCAGTTTATCGGTGACGCCGGTAAGCATGAGCGTACCGCCGCGCCTGGCCTGCAGCGCGCACAGGTGCAGCATCAGGGCCACGCCGGCGGAGTCCACCCGATCCAGCCGCGAGACGTCCAGGAAGCGGATGCCCTGCAGGGCCTGTTCGCGCTGTTCCCAAAACGGCAACAGCGTGACGCGATCAAGCTCGCCCCGCAGGACAAGCGTGTCTTCCTCGGCTTGCCAGCTCAGGGTTTCAGCCATTGCTTTTCTTATCCAGCGAGATAGGTTGCGCGGCGGCGGCCTGTAACTGCCTCGTCAGCCCCTCGATCCCCTGCTGGCGCAGCGTCGAGGCCCATTCATTCTGCTTGGTGGTGATCATGCTCACCCCTTCGGCGATCATATCGTAGGCCTGCCAGTTACCGGTCTGGCTGTTCTTGCGCCATTGAAAATCCAGCCGTACCGGCGGGCGCCCACCCTGATCGACGATGGTGACGCGAATGGCGACGATCGTGGCATCGCCCACGGGCTGCGGCGGGGCAACCTGGTAGGTCTGGTTGCTGTACATCGCCAGCGCCTGGCCGTAGGCCTGCTCCAGATAAGCCTGGAAAGCCTTGAAGTAGGCATCGCGCTGCGCCGGGGTGGCCTGGCGGTAATAGGTGCCGAGCACCAGCGCGCCGGCGTATTTGACCTGCACATAGGGCAGCAGTTCTTCACGCACCACATCGCGCAGCACGTTGGGATTGGCGCGAATCTGGCTTTGTTCGTTCTTGAGGCGGGTAAAGGTTTTATCCGCCGCCGCGTTCATCAGCGCATAGGGATTGGTCTGGTCGACGGCCTGGGCCAGCGGCGCGACCGCAAGCAGGGCCAGCAGTAAAAATCGTGTAAACATAAAACATTATCCTCTTATTTTGCCGCCGCCGCGGGGGCGTTGCCGTCGGCGGATGCAGGTGCGTGGGCCGCGCCGCTGGTCGGGGCGGGCCCGTTGTCGCCGGAAACAGGCGCGGGTTTGTCGCCGCTTTTGTACAGGAACTGGCCGATCAGGTCCTCCAGCACCAAGGCTGATTTGGTATCTTGAATAATACCGCCATCCTTAAGGATAGACGTTCCCATATCCGGGTCCTCGAAGCCGATGTTCAGCGCCAGGTATTGTTCGCCCAGCAGGCCCGAGGTGCGGATCGCCAGGGAGCTGGTATCGGGGATATGATTGTAGGTGTCCTCGATGTCCATCGATACCCTGGGCGCATAGGTTTTCGGGTCGAGGGTAATCTCCGCCACCCGGCCTACCACCACGCCGCCCACTTTGACCGGCGAACGCACCTTCAGCCCGCCGATATTATCGAAAGTGGCCGAAATACGGTAGGTGGACACGCTGCCCATCGAGCGGATATCCGCCACTTTCAGGCACAGGAAAATAACGGCGCACAGGGCGATGATCATAAAAACGCCGACCCAGATTTCACTCTTTTTCGTTTGCATTAACTCACTTCCCAAACATCAGTGCTGTCAGCACAAAATCCAGTCCCAACACCGCCAGGGACGCATGGACGACCGTTCTGGTGGTCGCGCGGCTAATCCCCTCCGACGTCGGGATCGCATCATAACCGTTAAACAGCGCGATCCAGGTGACCGTAATGGCGAAAACCACGCTCTTGATCAGGCAATTCACCAAATCCTGGTGCCAATCCACCGCGCCTTGCATGGCGGACCAGAAATAACCGTTGTCGATCCCCTTCCAGTCCACCCCCACTATGCCGCCGCCCCAAATGCCCACCGCGACAAAAATGGCCGTCAGCAGCGGCATGCTGATGACGCCGGCCCAAAAACGGGGCGCCACGATGCGCCGCAGCGGATCGACCGCCATCATCTCCAGGCTGGACAATTGCTCGGTGGCCTTCATCAACCCGATTTCGGCGGTCAGCGCCGACCCGGCGCGCCCGGCGAACAGCAGCGCGGTCACCACCGGGCCCAGCTCGCGCAGCAGCGACAACGCCACCATCATGCCCAGGCTGGCCTCGGCGCTGTAGGTGGTCAGGATAATATAGCCCTGCAGCCCCAGCACCATGCCGATAAACAACCCCGACACAATAATAATGATTAACGATTGTACCCCGACGCTGTAGAGCTGCTTTATCAACAGCGGCCACTGCTGCCGGAAGGCGGGTTTGCCCACCAGCGCGTTAAATAACATCACGCCTGACCGCCCGAAAGTATGGCAGACGCTGATGCCCCGGCGTCCAAAGGACGCTAATGCTTGTTGTAGTAGCATGGCTCGGTCAACTCCCTGAACCTAAAAGCTGTGTTTTATAATCTCTGGCGGGGAAATGAAACGGCACCGGACCATCGGCGATGCCGTCCAGGAACTGCCGCACCCGCGGATCCTGGTTGGCGCGCAGCTCGGCCGGCGTTCCTTCCGCGATAACATGCTGCTCGGCCACGATGTAAGCGTAATCGGCGATGCTCAATACCTCTGGCACGTCATGGGAGACCACGATGCAGGTGACGCCCAGCGCGTGGTTCAATTCATCGATAAGTTTGACCAGCACGCCCATGGTAATGGGGTCCTGCCCGACGAAAGGCTCGTCAAACATAATCAGTTCCGGGTCGAGGGCGATGGCGCGGGCCAGCGCGGCGCGCCTGGCCATGCCGCCCGAGAGTTCGGAAGGCATCAGCGACGCGGCCCCGCGCAGCCCCACCGCCTCAAGTTTCATCATCACGGTGGTGCGCAGCACTTCTTCCGGCAGCCGCGTGTGCTGCCGCAGGGGGAACGCCACGTTTTCAAACACGTTGATATCGGTAAACAGGGCGCCGGACTGGAACAGCATGCTGATTTTTTTGCGCACCTCGTATAGCCGCCCGCGCGATAAGGAGGGAATATTGTCGCCGTCAAACCAAATTTCGCCGCTGTCGGGCGGCAGCTGGCCGCCAATCAGGCGTAACAGGGTGGTTTTACCGATACCCGACGGCCCCATGATCGCGGTGATCTTTCCCCGCGGCACCTGCAGGGTGATGTTGTCGAATATCGGCCGATTGCCGCGCCGGAAGCTCAATCCGCGGATATCGACCAAATGCTCCGTCTGGTTCATGTCATTACTGCCCATATCTTGCCCACTTAAAGCCCATTGCCCTAGATATTAAAGCAATAGGACCGATTCATCGAACTTTTACATAAAATTACCCTGGCGGCGGTAAGATAGGATCAATAGCCGATGTTTTACTTTTGGCCCGCGGGCAGTCAAAATTAAGACGCGCGCCGGTTGCCGGCATCCTTACCCTTCCGCCCGGGAAGCGGCGGTGGCGACGGCGGCCCAGGATTCTTTCACATCAAGGACTTCATATGTTTTTTGCCACGTCATTATTAGTTATTGGTCTTATTCTACTGGTTTATGGCGCGGATAGATTGGTTTACAGTGCTGCCGTGATCGGCCGGTCGCTGGGTATGGCGCCCTGGCTGGTGGGCTGCACCATCGTCGCATTGGGCACGTCCCTGCCCGAACTGCTGATCGCGGTCACCGCCGCGCTGAATCATCAACTCGATATGACCGTGGGCAATATCCTTGGTTCCAATGTGATCAATAGTTTATTGATCGTCGGCGGCGCGGCGCTGATCCGTCCCATGGCCTTCCATTCGGACATCGTGCGGCGCGAGCTGCCGCTGCTGCTGCTCGCCACCGCGCTGTGCGGCCTGGCGCTGGCGGATCGCGCCCTGGGCCGCCTGGATGGTATAATACTGTTGCTGGCGGCGATAGGGTATATTGCCGCCATGATCGCCCTGACCCGCCGGGCGCAGAGCGCCGGCAACGACAGCCTGACCCGCGAACGGCTGGCTGAGCTGCCGCAGGACACGCCGGATAGCGGCACAACCGTGGCGGTGCTGTGGCTGGCGCTGGCCTTTATCATCATGCCCATATCGGCGCATATGGTGATTGATAACGCGGGCGTGGTGGCCCGGCATCTGGGGGTAAGCGAGTTGGTGATCGGCCTGACGGTGGTGGCCTTCGGCACCAGCCTGCCCGAACTGGCAACCGTTATCGCCGGCGCCCTGAAAGGGGAAAACGATATTGCCCTGGGCAATCTCATCGGTTCCAATATCGTCAATAGCCTGCTGGTGCTGGGCGTGCCGGCCCTGCTTTCGCCCGGCCGGTTCAATCCGCTGGCGTTTACCCGCGATTATTGGGTTATGCTGGCGGCAAGCATTATATTAACCGCCTTTTGCCTGGGAAAGCGCCGTAGGATCAACTCTGGCATGGGCGCTCTGTTATTATGTGGTTTTGCCGCCTATGTTACGGTGTTGTTTATTTAGCCCGCGGACGCTGCCGGGCGCATCAGGATACGTTATGTCACATTTGTCGTTAGCGCCGGATTTTGATTTCCCGGCAGCAGGTAAACAGGTCCTCGCCGCCGAGCGTGAAGGCCTGGCGCAGCTTGATCAATATATCAACGACGATTTTCGCCGCGCGTGCGAAAAAATATTTTATTGCAGCGGCAAAGTCGTGGTGATGGGGATGGGCAAATCGGGCCATATCGGCCGCAAGATGGCGGCGACCTTCGCCAGCACCGGCACGCCCTCCTTTTTTGTCCATCCCGGCGAGGCCAGCCATGGCGATCTGGGCATGGTATCGGCCCAGGACATCGTCATCGCCTTGTCCAACTCAGGCGAATCCAATGAAATCCTGGCGCTGATTCCGGTGCTCAAGCGCCTGCAGATCCCGCTTATCTGCATGACCGGCAATCCGGCCAGCGCCATGGGCAAGGCGGCGGATATCCATATCTGCGTCCACGTGCCCCTGGAAGCGTGCCCGCTGGGCCTGGCTCCCACCACCAGCACCACCGCCGCCCTGGTGATGGGCGACGCGCTGGCGGTGGCGCTGCTGCAGGCCCGCGGCTTTACCCCCGAAGACTTCGCCCTGTCCCACCCCGGCGGCGCGCTGGGCCGTAAACTATTGCTGCGGGTGACCGATATCATGCACAGCGGCGAAGAAATCCCGGTGACGCCGCGGGATGCGTCATTACGCGACGCCCTGCTGGAAATCACGCGTAAAAATCTCGGCATGACGGTGATATGCGACGATAAGCTGAATATCGCCGGCATTTTTACCGACGGCGACTTGCGCCGGGTGTTCGATATGGGCGTGGATTTAAACCAGGCGCGCATCGCCGACCTGATGACCGCCGGCGGTATCCGGGTGACGCCCAATACCCTGGCGGTCGACGCCCTTAACCTGATGCAGTCGCGCCATATCACCTCGGTGCTGGTGGCCGACCAGAACCGGCTTATGGGCGTGGTGCATATGCATGATATGCTGCGAGCCGGCGTTATTTAACAAGGAAACCCGCCATGCAAGAGACCACCCTTATCGCGACCTGTTACGGCCCGGTCGACCAGCGGATACTGCAATGCGCCCGGGATATCCGGCTGCTGGTGTGCGACGTGGACGGCGTCCTGTCGGACGGCTTTATCTACCAAGGCAACCAGGGCGAGGAGCTCAAGGCGTTTAACGTCCGCGACGGCTACGGCATCCGATGCTTACTGACATCCGGCATCGAGGTCGCTATTATTACCGGCCGGTCCGCCCAACTGGTGGAAGATCGCGCGCGTACCCTGGGGATCTCCCATCTCTACCAGGGCCGGTCGGATAAGCTTTTGGCCTTTGAGGATCTATTGGTTAAACTATCTTTAACAGCGGATCAGGCCGCGTATATCGGCGATGATCTTATTGATTGGCCGGTGATGTCGCGGGTGGGATTAAGCGTCGCCGTGGCGGACGCGCATCCTTTGCTGCTGCCGTTGGCCGATTATGTGACGCATATTGCCGGCGGTCGCGGCGCGGTTCGCGAAATCTGCGATTTAATTCTGCTGGCGCAAGGGAAGCTTGATGATGCCAAAGGGCAGTCGGTATGAGTAAAACAAGATGGTGGGTCACCCTACTGCTGGTATTGGTGGTCCTGGTGCTAATCGGCCTGAACCTGACCGATAACGACGGCAGCCAGAACGCGGTGGCGCCCGATGCCGGCGAACCCACCTACCAGAGCGAACATACCATTACCCTGGTATACAATCCGTTGGGCGCCATGAATTATCGCTTGATCTCCGAGCACGTCGAGCACTTCGCCGTCGAGCAGATTAGCTGGTTTACCCAGCCGGTGGCGACGATGTACGATGAGAATAAAGTCGCCACCTGGACAGTCCGGTCCGATCGGGCCAAGCTGACCAATGATAAAATGCTTTATTTATACGGCCATGTTCAGGTTGACAGTCTGACCGAAACCTCACAACTGCAGCGTATCAGAACCGATAACGCGGTGGTGAATCTTGTTACGCAGGATGTTTCCTCCGATGACGAGGTGACCCTATATGGCATCGGATTTAACTCTAAAGGCATGAAAATGCGCGGAAACCTGCGGAACAAGACTGCCGAGCTGATTGAAAAGGTTAAGACCTCTTATGAAATCCAAAATCCAAAATAACATCTGTTACGTTTTTGCGGCCGGCGCGCTGCTGCTGGCGAGCGCCAATGCCCTGGCGCTGACCGGCGATACCGACCAGCCGATCAATATTGATTCCGAGCAGCAGGCCGTCGATATGCAGACCAATGTCGTCACCCTTACCGGTACGGTGGTGGTCAAACAAGGCTCCATCGACATCCGGGCGGACAAAGTGGTCATCACCCGCCCCAACGGCGAACAGGGCAAGGAAGTGGTCGAGGGTTACGGCAATCCGGTGACGTTTTACCAGATGCAGGACAACGGCAAGCCGGTGAAGGGCCATGCGCAAAAGGTCCGCTATGAGCTGGCCAACGATTTTGTGGTGCTGACCGGCGACGCTTATCTCGAACAGCTCGACAGCAACGTCAAGGGCGATCGCATCACCTACCTGGTTAAACAACAGCAAATGGAAGCCTTCAGCGACAAGGGCAAACGGGTCACCACCGTATTGGTGCCGTCCCAGCTGCAGGATAAGAACCCGGCGGGCGCGGCACCCAAAGCGTCCTCAGCGCCCAAGGCGCCCAAATCCGGCACTAAATAAGAGTAATTGAACCCATGGCAACATTAATCGCAGAAAACCTGGCTAAAGCCTACAAGGGCCGACATGTGGTGGAAGACGTCAGCCTCAAGGTCAGCTCAGGGGAAATCGTCGGGTTGCTGGGGCCGAACGGGGCCGGCAAGACCACCACGTTCTACATGGTGGTCGGCATCATCCAGCGCGACGCCGGGCGCATTATTATCGATGACGACGATATCAGCCTGCTGCCGTTGCATACCCGCGCCCGGCGCGGCATCGGCTACCTGCCGCAGGAAGCGTCGATTTTCCGCCGCCTGAGCGTGTTTGATAACCTGATGGCGGTATTGCAGATCAGAAACGATCTCAGCGCTTCGCAGCGCGACGACCGCGCCAATGCGCTGATGGAAGAATTCCATATCGCCCATCTGCGCGATAACCTGGGGCAATCATTATCCGGCGGCGAGCGGCGGCGGGTGGAAATTGCCCGCGCCCTGGCGGCCAACCCTA
This sequence comes from Sodalis sp. RH24, assembly GCF_047324145.1. Lineage (NCBI taxonomy): Bacteria > Pseudomonadati > Pseudomonadota > Gammaproteobacteria > Enterobacterales > Bruguierivoracaceae > Sodalis > Sodalis sp. RH24. Next base: position 4,217,796 of record NZ_CP178729.1, on the reverse strand, counting down.
AATTCATCCTGCTTGACGAGCCCTTTGCCGGCGTCGACCCGATTTCCGTCATCGATATCAAGAAAATCATTGAACATCTGCGCGATAGCGGCCTGGGCGTGCTGATTACCGATCATAACGTACGCGAAACATTGGACGTCTGCGAGCGCGCCTATATCGTAAGCCAGGGACATCTTATCGCCCATGGCACACCCGCCGAAATCCTTCAGGACGAGCAGGTGAAGCGTGTTTATCTGGGCGAAGAGTTCCGCCTCTGATAAGGTGTCCTGAAGTGAAAGCCCCAAGAGGTTAATTGACGCATTATATGAAGCAAGGTTTGCAACTCAGGTTTAGTCAGCAACTCGCCATGACTCCGCAGTTACAGCAAGCAATACGCCTGCTGCAACTGTCTACGCTTGAACTTCAGCAGGAGATTCAAACCGCGCTGGAAAGCAACCCCTTACTTGAGCAAACCGATGTCCATGAAGAAATAGACTCACACGACGTACCCGACAGCGAATCGCTTGATACCCGCGAGGCGATGGAGCAGAAGGACATGCCGGAAGAACTGCCGCTTGACGCCACCTGGGACGAAATGTACTCGGCGGGCACGCCCTCGGGCACCGGCACCGACTACCGCGACGAAGAACTGCCGATTTACCAGGGCGAAACCATCCAGACCCTGCAGGATTACCTGATGTGGCAGGTGGAGCTGACGCCGTTTTCCGATACCGATATCGCCATTGCCACCTCCATCGTCGACGCGGTGGATGAAACCGGTTACCTGACGGTGCCGCTGGAAGATATCCTCGAGTGCATCGGCGACGACAGCGTCACCATGGACGAAGTGGAAGCGGTATTAAAACGCGTGCAGCGCTTTGATCCGGTGGGCGTGGCGGCGCGGGATCTGCGGGATTGCCTGCTGATCCAGCTATCGCAGCTGTCGAAGGATTTCCCTTACCTGAACGAAGCCAGGCTTATCGTCAGCGACTATCTCGATCTGCTGGCCAGCCATGATTTCCGCAGCCTGCTGCGATCCACCCGCCTAAAGGAAGACGTGCTGAAATCCGCCATGGCGCTGATCCAATCCCTCGATCCCCGGCCCGGCCAGTCAATCAATACCACCGAATCGCAATATGTCATCCCGGACGTCCTGGTGCGCAAGGTGCATAATCGCTGGACGGTGGAGCTCAATACCGACAGCATTCCCAATCTTAAAATCAACCAGCAATACGCCGCGCTCGGCAATACCACCCGCAATGACTCGGACGGACAATTTATCCGCAGCCATTTGCAGGAAGCGCGCTGGTTGATCAAAAGCCTGGAAAGTCGTAATGACACGCTGTTAAAAGTGACCCGCTGCATCGTGGAGCAGCAACAGGCGTTTTTCGATCAGGGAGAGGAGTATATGCGGCCCATGGTGCTGGCGGATATCGCCCAGGCGGTGGAGATGCACGAATCGACGATATCCCGCGTCACGACGCAAAAATATCTGCACAGCCCGCGCGGCATTTTTGAACTGAAATATTTTTTCTCCAGCCACGTCAATACCGAGGGGGGAGGCGAAGCGTCTTCTACGGCCATTCGTGCGCTGGTGAGAAAATTAATCGCCGCGGAAAACCCGGCGAAGCCGCTAAGCGATAGCAAGCTGACCACCCTGCTTTCCGATCAGGGCATTATGGTGGCGCGGCGAACCGTGGCAAAATACCGAGAGTCTTTGTCCATCCCGCCGTCAAACCAGCGTAAGCAAATGGTTTGACCTCTACAGAGAAGGAAGACACTATGCAGCTGAATATTACCGGACAGCGCGTTGAAATCACCGATGCTTTGCGCGATTTCGTGACGACGAAATTTTCCAAGCTGGAACAATACTTCGACCGGATCAATCAGGTATATATTGTTCTGAAGATCGAAAAAGTCCAGCAGATTGCCGAAGCGACGATCCATGTCAACGGCGGTGAGCTGCACGCGACGTCAGAGGCGGACGATATGTATGCCGCCGTCGATTTGCTGATCGACAAGCTGACGCGCCAGTTGAACAAACATAAAGAGAAACTGAAACAGTACTGAATTCACTGTAGCCATTATCGCTACCTAACCTCACATCGGCTCGTTATCCGTACGATAACGGGCCGATGAGTCTTAAAGGTGAAACAAGCGCCTTAAGTGAAATGAAATGACTAACGATACAGCTTTGCAAATAAACACGGTGTTAAGCCTTGAGTGCACCCGCGGCTCCATCCACTGCCAGAGCAAAAAGCGCGCGCTGGAAATTATCAGCGAGCTGGCGGCCAAGCAGCTCAACCTGGCGCCGCAGGTGGTGTTCGAGGCCGTATTGACCCGTGAACGCATGGGCAGTACCGGTATCGGCAACGGTATCGCCATCCCGCACGGCAAGCTGGAAGAAGACACCCTGCGCGCGGTCGGTGTGTTTATCCGCCTGGAGCAGCCCATTGCCTTTGATGCGATAGATAACCAACCGGTGGATTTGCTGTTTGCGCTATTGGTGCCGGCCGAGCAGTGTAAAACCCATTTGCACACCCTGGCCCTGGTGGCCAAGCGCCTGGCCGATAAAACGGTCTGCCGTCGCCTGCGCGCCGCGCAAAGCGATGAAGAGCTGTATGCCATAATGACGGAAACGGAAGCCGGGTCTTAACGCGCCGGGTCGGATTGCCTGCCCGGCGCTGTACCGACCAGCGGGGAGTCATTGGCGCGATTACGGCAAGCGTGGCCAATGGGTCAATAAAAATACCAGAGGGGAGTCGTCATGGTGCTGATGATTGTCAGCGGTCGATCCGGTTCAGGGAAATCAGTCGCGCTGCGCGCGCTGGAAGATATGGGGTTTTATTGCGTCGATAACCTGCCGGTGGTGCTGCTGCCGCAATTGGCCAATACGCTGGCCGACCGGAATATCTCCGCCGCGGTGAGCATTGATGTGCGCAATATGCCCGAGACGCCGGAGATTTTCGAGCACGCCATGGACAACCTGCCGCAAAGCTTTTCGCCGCAGCTGTTGTTCCTCGACGCCGATCGCAGCACCCTAATCAGGCGGTATAGCGATACCCGGCGCCTGCATCCGTTATCCAGCAAGAACCTGTCGCTGGAAAGCGCCATTGATGAAGAGAATGAACTGCTGGAACCGCTGCGCTCCCGCGCGGATCTGATTATCGATACCACGGAAATGTCGGTGCATGAGCTGGCGGAAATGCTGCGTGCCCGGCTGCTGGGCAAACGCGAGCGCGAGCTGACCATCGTGTTCGAGTCTTTCGGCTATAAGCACGGCCTGCCCATCGACGCCGATTATGTTTTCGACGTGCGTTTCCTGCCCAACCCGCACTGGGATCCCAAACTGCGGCCGATGACCGGGCTGGATAAGCCGGTGGCGGCCTTTCTCGACCGCCATACCGAAGTGCATAATTTTATCTATCAAACCCGCAGTTACCTGGAGTTATGGTTGCCGATGCTGGAAACCAATAACCGCAGCTACCTGACCGTGGCCATTGGCTGCACCGGCGGCAAACACCGCTCGGTCTACGTGGCCGAGCAGCTGGCGGACTATTTCCGTTCACGCGGTAAAAACGTCCAGTCCCGGCACCGCACCCTGGAAAAGCGCAAACCATGACGGTTAAACAAACGGTGGAAATCAAGAACCGCCTGGGCATGCACGCCCGGCCGGCAATGAAGCTATTCGATCTGGTGCAAAGCTTTGACGCGGAGGTGTTGCTGCGCAACGATAGCGGCACCGAAGCGGAAGCCAGCAGCGTTATCGCCCTGCTGATGCTGGACTCGGCCAAAGGCCGGGTGATCGAGGTGGAGGCCACCGGCCCGGATGAGATACAGGCGCTGGCGGCGGTGATCGAGCTGTTTAACGCCGGTTTCGACGAAGACTGATCACGCGCGGCTCAGGCTATCGATGGCCACCGCCTTGAAGCCGGCGAAATCGCGACTGTCGCGCAGCCTGGGCATGGAGCGCTCGCGCACGAAGGTGACGAACAGCTCATAGATCGCCATCGCCTCTTCATAATCGGTCTTATTGATCGCCAGCAGGAAAATCACGTAGGCGGTTTCATTATCGCCCCAGGCTATGCCCTGCGGCGCCAGAATGGTGTAAATCACCGTCTGCCTGGCCAGCAGCCCCAGGGAATGCGGCAGCGCAATGCCGTCGCCCAACAGGGTACTGACGATAGCCTCGCGCTCCACCACCGAGGGATAAAAATCCTTATCCACAACCCCTTCCCGCTTCAGCTGGCCGCATACCTGCTTAAACAGCGCCTGCTGGGTCAGCGGCCGGTCGACAATCATAAAATGCTGTTCAGAAAAGAACTTTTCCAGCATATAAGGGCGGGTGCGATCCACCAGCACCAGTTTGCCCAGCTGTTCGAGCTGATAGTCGCTGGGGAACGGCGCCAGCACCATCACCGGTTTGTTTTTTTCACCGATCCTGACGGTGGAAATGACAAAATCCTCCTCCAGCGCCGGCAGCTTGTCATATTCCCGTAATGAAATCACCTGCGTCACGGCAATCTGCGGATATTTGCGCTTGAGCATCGCCTGGATCATGCGCACCGTCGAGTTGCCGCTGTCGCAGACCAGCAGCGCCTGCGGATGGCGCTGGTAGCCGATATTGTAGTGCCGTTCCAGGCCGACGCCGATATGCAGGACCAGATAGCCTATCTCGTTTTCACTGATGACATACGGGGTATATTTGCCCCAGCTGGTTACCGCCGCCAGCGTCACGTCATAGGCCATGGGATAGTGCTGCTTGATGTTGGCCAGCAGCGGATTGGGAATGGTGATTTGATAGCGCACCCGGGTGATCATGGTCTTGATATGGGTCAGCAGGTCGGCGCGCAGCTGGCTGTCGTTTTGCAGGTTATAGTTATAGTGGCTGTTGATATAGCTGAGGATATAGTCCACCAGCGTTTCGTCGTCGTCGGCGTTAATGGACGAGGGATTGATGTCCTGTATCCGCCGCGCGGCAATATGGATGCGCAGGTAATTTTCCTCCGCCGCCGAAAAGCCCTTGCCGGTTAACGGTTCGATCAGGCGCACCAGCTGCGCGGACGCCGTTTTAATCCCCTCGTCCACCTCCTCCATCGGGAAATCCGGCAGGGGGTAGCCTTGCCGGATGCGTTTGACCGCCACCGCGCTGTACAGGGCCAGATATTGTTCGCCCTCATCGGTAAGCTTGATGCCGCTGGCCACCAGGCTTTGGTGCCAGGCCGGCTTCAGCCGCGGCAGAATATCGAACGGCAGCTCGCTGCTGGCCAGCAGATAGCTGTCATGCTCGTCCAGCGACAGGGAATACATCAGATCGGTCAGGCACACCCGGATGGACGCTTCCTTGCCGAACAGCTTCATGCCGTGGCGGGGTTTGGTCTCGATGGTCAGATCGTAGCGCGACAGCCGTTCGCGCACTTCGCCCATATCGCTTTGCAGCGTGCCGCGGCTGACATACCATTCGTCGGCCACATCCTCCATCTTAAAGGCATAGGCCGAGCTTAAAAAGCGTACCATCAGCGCCGGGATACGCTCGGCGCTGGAATGAGGCGTGCGATTTTGGCGCGGCGTCTGCCGGGAGAGCGAGGCAAAAAGCGGCTCGTCGTCGATTTTCAACTGATAGCCGCTGCCGCGGTTGAGAACAAACTGCGCGCCATGGCCGGACAGGATGGCGTTCAGCGCCTGGATATCGGCCCGCACGGTGCGGGTCGATACCGAAAAACGTCTGGCCAGCTCTTCCTGCGGCAGCGATTCCGCCTGTAATGCGTCGAACATATTGGCCAGTCGCTGGTTAGGAAATCTCACCATGGCTTATGCAACCTGCTTTTTTACCAGCGCCAGCAATGTCGCCACGTCCTGGGGGCGGGTATTGCCGGTCTCTTTGTCGATAATCGAGCTGTAGATATGCGGAATGATGCGTTTGACCCCGGCGTCCAGCGCGATCTGCAGGATCGGGGCGAAGTTGTCCAGATCGATGCCGCCGGTCGGTTCCAGATAAAAATCATGACGCGCGCAGGCCAGCGCCACCGCCCGGTATTCATCCAGGTGATCCAGCCCGCCCATGGGGAAAAACTTAATGGAGCTGCCGCCCATGTCCTTTAGCAGGGCGATGGCCGTTTCAACGGGAACGATGCCGTCGGGCGACCTGGCGCTGAGCGGACCGGTGGAGATTTTCACCAGCCCCGGCCGGCCGGTGGGCGACACCAGGCCATTGACCAGGGTATCGGTCTGGCCGAGCAGCGCGCGGCTGGCGCCGACGCCGGTAAACACCTGGTTGACGTGCTGCGGCTGCAGGACGCCGGCAATGGCGGCGACCATCGCCGACTGGTTCGGATCGCCCGCTCCCAGGCCAACCGACAGCGCGTTGTCAATCAGGGCGGCGTAGGCGCGCATATCCTCGACGGCCGACGGCACGTCGGGATAGTTTTTCGAGAGGACGCCAACCAGCACATGGCCTTCCGCCGCCTCGTAGATGGCGCGCGCGTTTTCTTTGGAGCCGGCCAGAACGTTCAGGCAAACCCGGTCGCGGTAATAATTGGGGGTTAATTTCATGAACGGGATCCTTTTCCTATTTCACTGATGCGTGAACTAATGATATCAAGCTGGGCCGGGGTCACGCTGCGCACATCCACCTCGATAATGCCCGCGTTAGCCTTATACCCGCGAAAATAAATCGCCGGATTGCCCATTTTCAACGCCGAGACGATATCCGCCGTGGCGATGCCCAATACCGTCTCGTCAAAATGGATTTCGGCGCGGGCGATGTCGCGCCCCGCCCCATCCCACACCACCCGCGCGCTGATGCCGGCCAGGGTATTCAGCTGATCGATAAACGGCGTCATTTTGGCCACCATCTCGCCGCCCGACTCTTTTTCACGCGCCAGATAGCTTTCGATGGCCTGGGTCAGGCCCAGTATGCCTTCCTTGCCGATCTTCATTGCCCGGCCGATGCCGCCGCCCTGCCGCTTGACCCACTCCACCGCCTGCGTTTTGCCGATAACCAGCCCGCTGGTCGGTCCCTCGAGCGCTTTGGCGCCGCTGTAGATCACCAGGTCGGCGCCCTGGCGGTAATATACCGCCAGATCTTCCTCGGCGGCGGCGTCGACAATCAGCGGCAGATGGCGGCTATGGGCGATTTCCGCGGCCTGCGCCACGGACAATATGCTCTTTTGCACACAATGGTGCGATTTAATATACAACACCGCCGCCGTTTGCGGACCGATGGCCGCCGCCAGTTGCTCCGGGGAGCACTCGTTGGCATAACCGGCCTCCACCACCTTACCGCCGCCCAGCGCCACCATGGTGCCCACCGGCGCGCCAAAATTCACGTTATGCCCCTTGGGCAGCACTATTTCATGAGGCACGGCCAGCGGTGCGGCATGCAGGTTCACCAGCAGGTTCAGGTCGTCCTTAACGATAAACGCCGCCACCGACTGGGCGATGCCCGCCGAGGCGCAGGAGACGATAACCGCGCTCTCAACGCCCAGCAAACCGGCCAGGTAGGCGCCGGTCTTATCCACCAGATCCTTCATTTCAAAATAATGGTTCAGGCCCAGATTGACCGCGTCGACCACATCCTGCCGGGGTGTGGACACGCCCAGCAGGGTCATGCGGCCCGAGGCGTTGATCACTTCTTTCAGCTGATATTTTTCATAAATCGAAGACATGGGAGGTTTTTCCTTCGTCCGTTAACAAACAAACGCCCGCCACCACCGCCGCCAGCGGGATCAACTGCTGCTCCCCGGCGACGGAGTGTCCCTCGGCGTCGGTGAACACGCAGGGGGCGGTGCGAACGTCAAACAGGGTTATATCCGCATCGCAGCCGGGTACAAGCCGTCCTTTTTTGGTCAGGCGCAGCGCATCGGCCGCATGCAGGGTTACACAGTCAATCACCTGGGCGAGCGTCATGCCGAGGGTGAAAAATTTAGCCATCACCGCCGCCAGGCTATGTACAGGCCCGTCAATACGGTTGCGGCAATAGATATCGGAGCTGATGGTATAGGGATAGATACCCTGGGCTATCGCCAGGCGGGCCACCTCGAAGCTGAAGCTGGCGGTACCATGGCCGACATCCAGGCGCACGCCGCGTTGCAGCGCCTTGCGCACCGAGGCGCGCAGTTCGCCCGCGGGCGTCAGGATGCGGTTGGGCTTGCCGTTATAACAATGGGTGACAATATCCCCGGCGCCGAGCAGATCGACGATGCGCCCGAGATCCGGCGGATTATTGCCGATATGCACCATTAACGGCAGATTGCCGTTTTCCCGCTGGATTTCCTTGGCGCGCTGCAGGGGCTTGACGCCGTTGGCGCCCACCACGCTGCTGCTGATCCTGGCCTTGATACCGATAATAAAACCGCGATGACGGGCAATCGCCTCACCGGCCAGCGCTTTGTCGATGCGCGTCATATCCGCCAGTTCATCCTGGGTGACGATGCCGGTGCGCGCGATATTCAGCAGGGCATACACCCGGGTTTTGGCCGCCCGGGTCAATTGATAAAAATCGTCCACCGCGTCGGCACCGGTGCTGCCGGCGTCGACCACCGTGGTCACGCCGCAGGCGATACCCACCTTATCCGGCTCGTCATGGTATATCGGCGAGGCGGGATAGCAATGGACATGGGAATCAATCCAGCCGGCGCTGGCATAATAGCGCCCGCCCAGGTTAATCTCGCGCCGGGCGGAAGTCGGCACGGCGCCCACGGCGGCGATGCGCCCGTCCAGCACGGCGATATCGGCAAGGGTGCCGTCCGGCTGCCTGGCCTGCCGGATAATCAGATCATATAAGGGTGCCAAGGGTCCTCCTTATGTTATCCGCCCGCCGCCCCGTGGCGCGGCCGGATAATCAACACAGTGATGGCGTCCCGGCGGCGGGCGTTAGGTTACGCAATAGCTACCGGGAAAAACGCGCCCAGCAGCATCGCGCCGAGGATGGCGCCGCCGGTAATGGGTTTATTCCACAGATAAAACAGCAATGCCCCGGCCAGGGATCCCAGGCCGATGGGGATCGACGCGGTAATGGCCGACAGGATAATCAGCGGCCCGAGAAAACGGCCCGATGCGTTGCCCGCGCCCATCATGACATCCGCCCCGTAGGTGGCGTTGCTTTGGTTAATGGTGAATCTGCGCGCCAGGATAATCAGGCCGCCGATGGCCAGGCCCAGCACCATGCCGGTCGCCAGCGAGGCAAGGAAATTCTCCAGGGGAAATTTGATGCCCGCGCCCAGCAGCAGCGCCGGCACGCCCAGGCCGACCCCGGTCTGCAGCGCGCCGCCGATATCCAGGATCCCCACCAGGGATCCTTCGATAATGCGCGCAAACAGGAAACTGGCGCCGAAAGCGGCCACCGCGCCGTAAACGCCGGTATCGATACCAGTGCGCAGCATGGCGACAAAGGCGACTTCGTTAAAGGCGCCGATGCCGTACAGATAGTACATATGGGTCCCGGCAAAAATCCCGGCTGAAAGCAGTCCGACAAAAATCGGGAACGACCAGTCGGCATACCAAAAACCGCGTTTTGTTTCTTCCATTTTCTTAACCCCTGTAAAATTTATTTACCGCTTAAGGCGTTATGGATGCCGTTCAGCCAACCGGGCACGCCCAGGCTAAAGGACTGCAGCATTTTCATATCGAAACCACGGAAGAAACCGCTGAGGACAAACAGGGCGATAATCGCCGCCATCATGATGCCGGTGATTTTATTCCAGCCGCCCTCTTCCACGCCCTTGCCGATCAGGATGCCCAGCACCAGGCCCGGCACGGCGTTGCCCATGATAAGCTGCGCCAGGCCGCCGAAAATGGTGGCCCAGAAACCGGAGCGTTTGCCGGCGTCGATTGCCGCCAGCCAGAAGATCACCGGCATGACGGTATTCACCAGGATATTGGCGGCAGGCACCAGGACCTTCACGGCGGTCACCTGGAGCGCGGCGGGCACGGCGGAAGCGGTGGAGTTAAGAAACGCCACCACCAGCATGCCGATGATGCCGCAGGCAAACGCCATGCGTTTTGGATCGTGCATGGTTTCACTGAGCTGGCGGTTTTTAATCATCAGCGCCGCAGCCCCCCAGTGGGGAATGATGCGATGGTCGACATCCTGGGTAAACGAACCGGCGGCCACCGACGATGCCCAGGCGTTAAAGAAGAAACCCAGGCCGAAGGAAAAATGCGACGCGGGATCGCCCTCGCAGGAATTGAGTTCACCCAGGGTACGAAAGGCCCCCATGCCCTGAACGGTCGGCGCATGGAACATGCGCGCCGCCCCGGCCCCCACTCCGACGCCGACCAGCCCGCCGATAATAAGTGACTTTATTAAAATGATAAGAAACATCGGATTATCCTTTGATGATTTATCCGCATCGTTAACTGCGGGTAAAAGGGACTTTTTCGGTATCGATCATGATGATGCCGACCGTAATATCCAATATGACGCTGTAGCTTTTCTTTTCACGCGGCAAAAAGAAAAAAAGGAATTTTTCAGTAATACGCTTCTCTTCCGCCTGGATAATTTTGACTTCCTGCGGTTCAATACGCAGCAAAACACAGCCGGTGGATTTCATCACCGCTGGCTGCACCTGACTTAACGCGGCGGCAAAAGCGGCCGCTTTGGTTTCACCTTTTCCCGCCACCTGTACGGTTAAAACAGACTGCTCTTTCATCAGGCATTGCCATATTTTTTAAGCCAGGTTTCTACTAATTTTTGCCCCAATTCTTCTTTATCCATAAAACCAAAACCCAATACTTTATTGCCTTCCTGGATAGCCGTTACGCCTTCTTCAATCGAGCGCATGCCGTGTTTGGCTTTATAACCGTATTTATTCTGCGCGGTGATGGCGCCGGCGCCGCCGCTGCCGCAAAAGGAAATGCCGAAGTCGGCCTGCTGGCTGTTCATCACATCTCCCAGCTTCATATCCGCCGCCATGCCGGGCACGACTATTGCCTTGCCGCCCGCCGCTTCGATGCCCTTGGCCACTTTCTGCCCCTTACCCAGCCGATCGCCTATCACTACCGTTACCTGTGCCATTTGGTTCTCCCACACGTTATTAAGCGTTATTGTCTTTGGCCACTTCAAAATGAACCGATAATAAATACGCTTCTTCAATCGGTAAATTATCCAGCAAATTCACCACCGCCTCCGCCATCGCCATCGAATCCGCGGAAATTTCGTCAAATAACTCTTTATCCACTTCCGGTAACGGCTCGCCGGTTAAAGAACGCATCACCATGGCGCGCACATGGGAGTGCAGCATTTGATCCTGCACGTGATTGATCCGGATATTGCGCTCCGTCAGCATCTGCATGATTTCCAGCAGAACCTTTTCGGTCAATGCGGCGGCTAATGCATCACGTTCCGTTTCTCCGCCCGCTGATACGGCTTTATCGACCACTCTGTGCTCCTACGGCATCCATAATAAAAATATTCAGCGCGGTAAAGCAGTCTTGCTTTTGCCGCCTTTAATGATGATTTACCCTAGCCGGTGCGGCGGCAGGTTTGTAGCCGTTATATTTCCACTTTGAAGTGGAAATAAATCACGGCCAAGCGATCTCATTCGCATAATGGCTACAAACCGCATCATTTCACTGTATATATGGGATATCAGAGTCCAATTGCCCGGCGACGGGCATGGAAGGACGGATATTACGTCGTTATAGACCTATAAGAATAACCTATCTTGAATTTGGCCCTGGCGATAACGCCCGGCAACCCCAGACCATATACCGCGCAGGCTGGCGCCCACCGTCTGTCTTTATGCGCTGGAAAAAGCCTTAATCCGGCGGCCGTCGGGATAAGGATAAACAATGACGATGGACCATGCGCACCCTGCCACCTGATGTGCCGGCCCCGGCCTCAGTCAGTTCACCGGCTGGGAAGCGTAAACCCGGTACGGTTAAACCTTATCAGCCGCAAAGACTAATTAACCCGCCATTATGGCGATAGTGGCCGCCTACCTGTTTATCATGGCGGCATCCACCCCCAGGTCATTTTTCATCCTCCATATGGCTCTGCTGAAAGAGATGGTTTAGCGCCGAGCAACAGATTATATATAGAGAGAAATTAATGTACATTAACCATGAAGTTATTAAACATAACCATATTGATACAAATAATTCGGAAGATGTTTTTTATGATTGCGAGCCTTACACCTTATGGCCCGGCCATAATGATGATGAACATGCCGCCGTTGATGACATAATCAATCAACCCCAAACAGCCTTAGCGGAAGATTTAAAAATAGCGTTGACGAACCTGCTTAAAATAGCGGTTTCTCATGAGGCCAGTCGGTTCAGCATGAATATGGGATTGGATATTCCACAGGCGGTATTCAATACCGCCTGGTGCCTCTATAATGCCATAACAGCCAGACAAAGTATCAGTACAGTCCTGGAAGCCGGGCTGCCGTTGTGCATAAATGCTATTTTATCCCACTCACAATTTTTAGTTTCTGTATCCGTTTATGTAAGGGATTATATTGAAGAACAGCTCGGGCCCTCGCTGACCGGCGCATTAGATATCGGTGCGGATAATATCCTCACTCATAACAGCTATCTTTTTTTTGGCGCCCTGGCGCTGGCCAGTAAGTACTATTGCGATGGGGGGAATGAACGACAGCCGCAGCGGCGTTGTCTGAACCTGCCGGTAGCCATCGCGCGCCTGTTTAATAAGGCTTGCCAGTACTGGCAGGGATTATGCGTGGCGTCCGGGGTTCATCAACGGCAACCGACGGATGAAGGTGGCAGGATGTTATTAAACCCAACGGAAAAAACACAACAGGCCTTGGGGCGCAACCTGGCCCGGCAATGGGCCAGGCAAAGCCATTACAACCAGCTGCGCGCGGAGCGGGCGGCCGAGCAGTTTTATGGCATCAGCGCCAAGACCGGTAGCGCGGCGTCGCGGGCGCGTGTCGAGATCAACGCGCAGCCAAGGCCGCGCATTCCCCCCGTTCGGTGCCCACGATTAAGCGTGGCGCGGGATACCGGCGAGGTAACGGACTGTTTGCCGGGGACGCGCGCACCTCATCTGCTCACGATAACACCGTCGTTCAGCCGCGGGCTGGCCGGATTTTCACTGCCCCGCCTCTCTCTGCTGCCGATGACGGCGGCGGCCCCCATACTGGACGCGACACCCGCAAAGCAGATTATTACCGCCCTGGCGCCGGAGCGCGATACCCCCGCGCACAAAAGCGATATCCTGATTAACCGCCATCTGCAGCAGGCATTTCCCACCATCACCCGCATAGTCACGGCTTGGTTAAATCAAGAGATCAAAACCAGGTATCTACTTGATATTAAGACGGAAGAATGTTGGGTTCTGTATTTTGACCGTCCTTATCCCGACCGGGAGCCCACTTACGGCCGCAGCCAAATTGCGGTAATCACACAATCGATGCCGTTAACCGAATATGTTATCAACAATTTCTTTAGTAAAGAATGCCAAGATTTGAATTCCGTCGATAAATATCAGGGGATATATTTTACGGAACGGCCGGAACCGATGCTTCGCCATCATTCACAGGCGGCGATCAAACCTTCACAAATTATCGAGCTGTTGAATAATATGGATATTGCTTCCCGGTATTTAACGGCACTGGACGTCTATTGGCGTGAGAATAAACCTTACCATGTCATCGCCAATATCATTAATATATTGACTCATCTTAGCATCGAGCAGACATCATTGGCTGATAGCGTTGTAGCTATCATCCTGCATGCGCTGGGTTTGGAGAAAAATGATCAACTGCGGGTGAGGGTGAAGCTATTTGATATAAACGGTTATCCGGCCACGGATATGGTGGTGTTCAGCATGACCGGTGAAAATATGCTCATTCTTTACCAACCGCGCGGCGTCAGGCATTTTTGGGTGTTCAATGGCATCAACGATTTGAGAAACTGGGTAATAGAACAATGCCGGAACGAAACGCAGCGCATTGACATCGCCAGCCATTTCACGTTGCAGGATAGAGTGGATGGCATGTCGCTATTCGGTTTTTACTCTTGGGGCGTCGACCGTTGGCTGGCCCATGCCGGCGCATACCCTGACCGTATCATGACGCTGAATGAATCGCTGAGCGAACCTTGCCATCTGGCGCTGGGCAACCGGCAGCAGGCGCGCTCCTTAAGCGACGCCGCAAAACTTGGCTACGCGAGCCACCAGGGCCTGTGGACCCTGGCCGCAACGGCGCTGGATATTAGCGCAAACCTGTTTGCCATGCCCCTGGTCCCCTTCGTCCCCCTGGCAGCGCAGACCAATAAAACGGACGGCGTCGCAAAAAACTTCCTGCGCATGGCCCAGTATGCCGGCGATCAGGGCGATACCGTGAAACGAGCGTTATCCATACTCGCGTCGGTCCTGAGCGAAATAATGCCATACGATGAAAAAGGCGCAATTCAGCCGGCATTAAGCCTGAACTTTACACTGGCTGAATATTTTCATATCGTCCATACGGATATCGCCCTGTGGAAAACCATGCCTGAGGCCACCTCCGGCGAGAAACGCCTGGTGAAAAGGCTGAGCGTTTACCCGCTAGGGTACCGGCGGGTATTGCAGACCCACCAGCATGGAACCACGGATAACCATTTCACCTTAAGCCTGATGACCAAGGACGGTCTGCGCAGGGACGACATTATCGCCATCCGAATGTATAAAGCGGCGTTACCAATACGCTTTAATAGTAGGTTACAATTATTCGAAGTTTACGATATTGATCATATCAGCAAGGCGGGTTATCCGGTCTATATGTTCGTCACCAATAATATAACGCATTGGCAATTCGGCCGCGTGACGGACACCCGTAGTAACGTGGTGGGGGAAAGTGAAGTCATTATGGCTGATTACGCTTTTGTCTCGGTGCGTTTGTTTGACTTGATTATGGAAAATATTGATAACCTCTGCGCAAAGGTGAAATCACTGACCCCCATTAATAGCCAAGGTCTGGCACAGGACGCGCTTGGGCACAGCTATTTAAAAGTGGGCATACATTATATAAAAATTGAAATAGACGCCGAAAGAAATCATTATTATTTAGGCGATCGTGACGCCTGTTATCTATTGATTATCTATGATGGCAAATTAAAAAAATTCACCCTTTACTTAACGCCCGAGCAGAAGTTGTCGGCGCTCTACAACCAGCTGGCGGCGCATGAAAATGACCAATTCAAAAGCACCAATATATCTTTAAGTTACCGTAGCGGCTACCGGGGTGCTAACGAACAAGAATACTTTAGCGCCATGGTGGCTGACAACATCATCCTTGATGCCGGCGTTAAGGAGATTATTTGTTATGGTCTGTTACCACATGAAATAGTGACACACCCTGAAGCAACAGTTTTGGCTTCCCGGCTAAAAAATGTCATGAGCGCATGCCGTCATATCATCATGGACATGATGAACACTTCGGAGTGCGTACGGCAAGCGTTTTTGATGGATACTATATATACGTTGATAAGAGTCAAAAATCCCGACAAGGATATATTCCGCGCAAAAAACATCATACGATTTAACGAATTATTGGAAAAAATGCTCGATATTATTGAGCAGCATATTGCCGATAAATTCAGTCGGATCTGGTTAGCACGCTTTCATCAATCCGAGACCATAGTCATGACCGTCCATGGCGATCCGCTTAAACGATTATGGGTCAGCGCGGGAGATGGAGATAATGAGAGCGCGAGTCCATCGCAATGGTATCGCGCCCGCTTTTGCCGTTACGGTTGCAGCGAGCTGCCCCCAGCGCAGAATATCGCCATTCTCGACCGGGTAAACCTTATTAACGGCACCCACGCCGGGAGAAATTATGCGGCCCAGTATCAACATGAAAATTTTAAGTCAATTATCAACCGCTTATGGGCAGGCGAGATGACGGAGGGCGAGGTCAATTTCCTGATCAGTCTGCCGGAGGTCACCGCGGTCAAAAATTATTTGCTCATGACCGATAGAGAACTTGCCCGAAAGCTGTTTCGCAAGAAGGCCACGGTCCGGATGGCCATGATTTTCCGCAATGCCGACCTCTTCTGCGAACTGCTGGCGCATCTGCATCGGGGCATGAACAATGGTCATCCGCAGATTCGCCATCATCAGGATCCGTGGCTGATGTCCCTGCTTTTCGCCGTGGCATTTCATGCGACCGGTCCAGCAACATCCGCGCCGGCGCGGGTATAAAAAAACCGGCCTGCCGGGACCGGTTTATTGCCTGGCGCAGCCTTCATCCTAGCGGAATTTTGCGTGGTTTTCGTTGCGGGTTTGCTGAAATTGCTTTGCCATTGCCTGGGCCTGTTTAAGATCGCCTTTATCAGCCAACGCCTGGGCCTGCTCGATTTGACCGATCAGAGTGCTCATACCCTGGCGGAAATCCTTCATCTGCGGGCTATCCGCCGGTTGCCCCTTGAGCTTGGGCGGCGTGCCGTTACGGGCATCCAGCGCCGCTTCATGCATATTGGCCAGTGCCGGTTTAAGCGTATCGAGATTATCGCTTTTGACCACTTTACTATAGTTGGCGTTAAGGATATCCATATCCTCGCCCAGATCGCGCGCCTGCGTCGCCAGGGGAGCGGCGATAAACAGGGCTGCCGACAACATTGCTATTGCTTTGAATCTCATTATTATAAATTCCCGTTAAATACCTGCGATTTTCATCTGCGGTAATAACACCGATCCGCATTGGATATTGCTGCGGGTTTCGATATCGTCGCCGACCGAAACAATATTACGCCACATATCCTTCAGGTTGCCGGCAATAGTGATCTCGCTGACCGGATACTGAATTTCACCGTATTCCACCCAGAAACCCGCAGCCCCGCGTGAATAATCCCCGGTGATGGCACTCACACCTTGCCCCATCAGTTCGGTGACTACCAGTCCCCTGTCCATTTTTTTGATCAATGCCGCAAAATCAAGGCCCTGGCCCGCGATGCGCCAGTTATGAATGCCGCCTGCATGGCCGGTGCTTTTCAGCCCCAGCTTACGCGCCGAGTAGCTGCTTAACAGCCAGGTCTGGAGTACGCCGTCTTTGATGATGGCCCGATCCTGGGTACGCACGCCTTCGCTGTCAAAGGGTGACGATGCCAAGCCCTTAAGCAAGTGCGGATGCTCTTCTATGGACAGCCAGTCCGGCAAAATTGCCTTGCCCAGGTAATCAAGCAGGAATGTGGATTTGCGATACACGCTGCCGCCGCTGATAGCGCCGACCAGATGGCCGAACAAACCGGTTGCCGCTTCGGCGGCGAACAGCACCGGCGCCTGCTGGGTGGCAATCTTGCGCGGGTTCAGGTGCGCCAGCGTGCGCCTTGCGCACTCCTCGCCAACCCATTCCGGCGTGCGCAGATCGTCAAATGCCCTGCCGATGGTGTAGGCGTAGTTACGTTCCATATTACCGCCGCTTTCGGCGATAACGCTGCTGGAGAGGGAATGGCGGCTGCTGTTGTAGCTTGCCAGCATGCCATGGCTGTTGCCGTAGACCTTGGTACTGTAATGGCTGTTGAAACTACCGCCTTCGGTATTGGTGATGCGCTTATCGGCGTTGAGCGCCGCCTGTTCGGCACGGGCGGCCAGATCGGCTCCGCGCTCCGCGTCCAGCTCCGCCGGATGGAACAGGTCCAGTTCCGGCGCGTCGAAAGCCAGCAGTTCTTTATCCGCCAGGCCGGCGAACGGGTCGGGTGAGGTATAACGGGCGATATCCAGCGCGGCGCCCACGGTACGGGCAATCGCGTCCGGACTGAGATCGGTCGACGAGGCGCTGCCTTTGCGCTGCTGGTAAAAAACGGTGATGCCCAACGCGCCGTCGCTGTTGAATTCAACGTTTTCCACTTCGCCATAACGGGTGCTGACGCCGATACCGGTGGTTTTGGTCACCGCTACTTCCGCCGCGTCGGAGCCGGCGCCGGCCAGTTCCAATGCCTGGGCTACCGCGTTTTCCAATAACTTACGCTGTTCTGCAACTTGAGTGACTAATTTCATTGGGCCGCCATAATTGTGAGGGTTATACGCCGCAGGATGATGTATCAATTCTATCAGTCCACAGGCTGTTTCGCACGGTATCAGGGTGGGATGGTGAAAAGGCTGGGCGGCAGGCGACAAAAATCAATGAACGGCACAGGCGCGCCGCCGTCCCCCGCGCTGGGAATATAACGGCTGCGCGCCAGGGATAGCGCCGGCGGGGTCAGGCACCGCGTCCAAGCTTGCGGTCAAAGCGCCGCCAGCATTCCGTCAGGTCGATAAGACATTTCTTTTTACGCGCTTCGTCTATTTTAATCGCGGTCAGGCCGGCCTCCATGGCATCGATAATAGAGACCTTTAACGGTTCGCCGTGCAGCAAATGGTCGACCACGCCCTGCGCCATTTGCGTATCCGCGCCGTAATGACCGGCGTCGCCGTAGCCTTCATAGGTTTTATCCTCCAGCTTATCGCCGCTGCGGGCATCATGGACGCGAAAATAGTTGCGGACAAAATCCCCTTCCGCCATGCCGTCGCTGCCGATAACGCAAAAACGGCGAAAATAATCCGGCACATTCAGATTGGCATGGAAAGAAAGCGTTGCGCCGGTGGCGTATTCAACGATAGCGGTCTGGTAGTCGATAATATCCGCATCGCTGGTAAACACGTTATCGGTGCTATGCCAGCCGCTGGGCTTGCGGTGATACACGTCAGACGCAGCGGTCACCGGCCCGTGCGGTTCATGCGCCGCGGTAAAGGATTTGCGCCCGCCAAAGCTCGCCACGCTGGTGGCGCGCGCGCCGACCAGCCCCTGGTACAGGTCCAGGTCGTGGCAGCATTTTTCCAGCATATACGCCCCGGCGAAGCGTTCGAAGCGCCGCCAGTCGCGCATGAAAAAAGCGCCATGCCAGGGCGGAATATGCTCACAGGCCTCGATGGAGGTGATTTCGCCCAATTGGTTTTGCGCCTGGGCGTGGAGTAAATCCACATACAGCGGCGAATAACGCAGCACCAGGCCCACAATGATGCGATCGCTGCCGTACTGCCGCACCAGCTCCGCCAGCGCCATGGTCTGCTCTTCGTTTATCACCACCGGTTTTTCGGTAAAGACGATAAGCCCGGCTTCCAGCCCGGCGCGGATATGCTCCAGATGCAGGTAATTCGGCGAACCCACCATCAGTAGGTCAAAGCCGCCCGCGGCCAGCAGTTCGCCAAGCGTGCCGAATCCCCGTCCGGCATCGATGCCGAATT
This sequence comes from Sodalis sp. RH24, assembly GCF_047324145.1. Classification (NCBI taxonomy): domain Bacteria; kingdom Pseudomonadati; phylum Pseudomonadota; class Gammaproteobacteria; order Enterobacterales; family Bruguierivoracaceae; genus Sodalis; species Sodalis sp. RH24. Next base: position 4,198,646 of record NZ_CP178729.1, on the reverse strand, counting down.
GCGTGAGCGTCTCCAGCCCGGCCGGCGCCGGGTCGGCGTATCCGGTTATGGTAAAATCCGCATCGGCTTGTTTAAATTCCCTGGCCACGTTCGCCATGCGAAAACCCAGTCCGACAATGCCTGCTTTCATGTTGGTTGCCCCTGCCGCCCATGATGAACCCACGTTTCTGAACCTTGAACTTATTACGATTACAAAAGTAATGTCAATTATTAACCAATACGTAAAAATGATGACCCTGGATATTGCATTGAAATTTAATAATTTATTAAAATAAAAGAATGTGATATTTTTTTCATTATTGCGATTTATGTTTTTTTACCCTATCTTTTCCGCTCGACACGTCAGTTCCACAGCGTCCCTGGCGGCAATTCATGTCATCAAGAGCCAAAAGGAGGGGGAACGTTGCAAGCAAATTTTTATGTGGGCGTAGATGGCGGCGGCACGGCGTGCCGCGTGCGCCTGATCGATAGTCAGGGCCGCCTGCTGGCGGAGTGCCGGGGCGGGGCGGCCAATATTTTCAGCGCTCCGGCGCAAGCCCTGGCCACGTCGCTGGCGCTGGTGGCCGAGGCCTTTCGCCTTGCCGGCCTGCCGTTGGCGGAACAGGCCGGCGCGCGGGCGGGGTTCGGTTTTGCCGGCGCCAATGTGCAGCGCGTAAGGGAACTGGCGGAAAGCTGGCCAATGCCGTTCGCGGCCCGGCATATTGCCTCCGACGTGGAAATCGCCTGTCTTGGCGCTCATCAGGGCCGCCCCGGCGCGGTGCTGATTACCGGCACCGGCAGCCAGGCCACGGCGTATGACGGCAGCCGGTTCCATTCTATCGGCGGCTGGGGCTTTAGCCTGGGAGACCAGGGCTCGGGCGCCATCCTGGGACGTCACGCGCTGCGCCGCACATTGCAGGCCCATGAGGGCATCCTGCCGGCGTCCGCATTAACGCAGGCCCTGATGGCGGATTTCGATCATTCGCCCGAGGTCATGTTGCACTGGGCCCAGTCCGCCGGCCCCCATGACTGGGCGGCGTTTGCCCCGCGCATCTTTGATTCCGCCCGGTGCGGCGATCCGAACGGCGTTCATTTGGTGCGCCAACTGGCACTGGAGATCGATCTGATGCTAGCCTGTCTGGTGGACGCCGGCTCGCCGCGGATTGCCCTGATGGGCGGTATTTCACAGCCGGTATTGCCCTGGTTGCACCCCCGCTGGCGCCAGCATATTGTCGCACCCTGCGCGGACGCCCTGGACGGCGCGCTGCGCCTGGCCGGCGGCGCCGGACCTTACGTCCAGGCCCGGCCGGCGCACCCGTTATCGTCGTCACAAGGATAAAACAGCCCAGCTATGAGCGCGCCGACCGTATCGCCACGCATTTTACGCCTGATCGTCGAACACTCGCCTATCAGTCAATCCGACCTGAAGGTTCGCAGCGGCCTGAGCATGTCCACGGTTTCACAGGCGACCAATCGGTTATTATCGAAAGGGATTATCCATGAACTCGGACTGCGCCGGGAATCCATGGGGCGGCCCAAGATCTTGCTGGGTATCGATCCCGCCTATGCCTCGGTGGTGGGCGTACAGCTCAACGCCGAGCGCAATGTGATCGTCATGACTGATTTAGTCGGCAAGCTGATCGGCGAACAGCAGATGCCGACCGGCGCGCTCACGCCGAAACAGCTCGGCGACGCGCTGGCGAAATTCCTTAAATCGGTGGAAACCAGCAAAGTGGGCGCGATCGGCCTGGCCATCTCCGGGATAGTGGATCCCCTCAGCGGGGTGTGCATTCGTTCCAAGGTACTGGACTGGAACCATGTCCCCATCGCCGGCCTGTTATCCGAGCGTTTCGCCATACCGGTCTATATCGAAAATGACGCCAACGCCATGGCGCTGGCTTCCCTGGTGTTTGGTCAGCTGGGCGACGCGCAATCGGCCATCATCGCCACTTATGGTAAAGGGATCGGCGCCGGCATTATTCTCGAACGCCAGCTTTACCGCGGCCGGCACGGCAACGCCGGTGAAATTGGCAACGCGCTGGTCGGCGACGGGTCGGCGGCGCTTCTTGAGGAAGTGGCATCCTCCAGAGCGATATTAAACAGTATCGCCGCCACGTTGCCGGAAAATGGCCCGCCGCGCAGCCTGCAGGAGGTGGACGGCTGGCCGTCGCACCAGGTGGTGGATATCCTCACCGCCGCCGGACGGCACATCGGCATTTCGCTGGCCAACCTGTCGATCGCGTTCGATCCGGACGTGGTGTACCTGGCGATGGAGCCGCAGATGGCCTCGCGCATCCTGCTTGATCAAATCATGACGCATTTTCAGCAATACCGGCTCAAACTCACGCCGCAGGTGATCCCGCTGCGCTACCTGACGGACTCCAGCCGCATGTGGGCGCTGGGGGCGGCGGGATTTGCGGTCAACGGGCTGATCGATGCGATAGCCTCGTCCGCGGACGAGGATGCCTAGCCTGTTTAGCGGATCCGCTCACCGGATTCGCTGAACAGAAGACATTTTGCCGCATCGATGCCCAGGGTCAGTGTTTCCCCGTTGCTAATAGCGGTCAGCGCCCGCTGTTCAATCACCAACGCCTCGTCCCGCCCGGTATGCAAATACAGGTAATTGGTATGGCCCAGCCGCTCGGCAAAATCCAGCACGCCGCTAAACCGCACCTCCGCCCCTTCAGCGGCCAGGAAATGCTCCGGCCTGATGCCCAAGGTAACCGGACGATCCCGGGCCAGCGCGCCGCTCACCCGTACCACCAGGTGATCCAACCCTAGCTCGGGGACCGCCAGGCGCGCCCAGCCCGGTTCACTGCCCACCACCGTGGCCGGTAGAAAATTGATTTTCGGCGAGCCGATAAATCCGGCGACAAAGATATTATCCGGATCATGATACAACTCGAGGGGCGCGCCCACCTGTTCAATGCGGCCCTGGCGCAGCACGACGATACGATCGGCCAGCGTCATCGCTTCCAGCTGATCGTGCGTAACATAAATCATTGTATTGCCCAGCTTTTCATGCAGGCGGGCAATTTCGATACGCATTTTCAGGCGCAGCTCGGCGTCAAGGTTCGATAGCGGCTCGTCAAACAGGAAGATGCGCGGCTTACGGATAATCGCCCGGCCGATGGCCACCCGCTGGCGCTGGCCGCCGGACAGGGCGCGGGGTAAACGATCGAGGAACTCGGTAAGATGCAGCACCGCGGCGGTGCTGTTCACCTGCTGTTCAATATCCCGTTTACTGTATTTCGCCACCTCCAGCGGATAGCGCAGGTTACCGCGAACCGTCATATTGGGATACAACGCATAAGACTGGAATACCATGGCGATGCCGCGATCGGTCGGCGCGCTGTGGGTAATATCCTGGCCATCGACGCTCAGGGTTCCGCCTGATATTTCCTCCAGACCGGCAATCATCCGCAGCAGGGTCGATTTACCGCAGCCGGAGGGACCGACAAATACCACAAATTCGCCGCTGTGGATCTGCAGATCGATGCCGTGGATAACATTGATTTTGTCATAGGATTTTTTTATCCCCCGAAGCTCTACGTTGGCCATCTATGTCCCCGTTTACAGTATTTGTCCCATATAGATGGCCTGGCTCCGGTGCAACAACCGGAACCCGAGCCGTTCATAAAACGCGCAGACGGGTTCATTCTTCAGGCTCACGCCGAGGTGAACGCCTGTGACGCCGGCGCGCCGCAGCGCCTCCAGCTCCGTTTCAATCATCCGCCGTCCCTGGCCGCCGCCCTGGGCCTGCGGCAGGATATTGATATGCAGGTGCGCCGGATACTGCTCGAGCAGGCCGGCTTCCTTGCTCTGCGGCTGGCGAATAAAATCCAGCACGCCTTCATCGAGCGGCAACAGCGCCCGGCGATCGGCCAGTTTTTCCCTAAGCCCCGGCCACCAGTCGCGCTGCAGCCGCTGCTCGAACGCCGCGGTATCGCGCGCGGCGACGACATACCCGAGGATATGGCCGTTTTCCTCCAGAACAAACGCCAGTTCCGGTTCAAAAATGGCGTACGGCATCACGAAACGCAGCCCGGGATAAGCCGGATCGCTGTAAAGCGCACTGGCGTCCGTGCCGGCATTCGCGGTTTTCAGGCAGATCTCAGACAGCGCGGCGCGATCGCGCTCCGCGGCCTGCCTGATCAAAAATGGGGAAGAGGACATAACAACCGGTCTCCATTGCGTTCCCAGGAATAAGGATTAATACACTAAGGAAAACATACTTAGTTCGCAAGTTATAATAATTATATTATATGGTTCAAAAAAATGACGGCAATCGCAACATCAACGCCACCAGACATAAAAGTGATGACCGCTTGCTGGGTGAATATCTTTAATGATGCATAATCATCGGTTTAGGATTTTACCGCTGAAAATACCGCGCCATCAGGGCGCTAAACTATAAGATAAAATGATAGAGCGATAAATAACTTAATGAAATACAAAACAAAAAAATGAACCCTTTACTTTTCGGTATAGAGATCCGTTATGCTGTCTCCTGATTGTTTTATCTCTCGATTGTCCTTGAATTCATTCTGTAGCCAGTTCTTTTATCCTGTATCCGCGCCGGACCGGCGATAAACAAAAGAACATTGACTTTATTTTTACCATAAAGTAAGTATTAAAGGAGAACCTGTCAGCCGTTTTCCGCCGGTGAATCCATGTCGTTTTCTCCCCGGCGCAATGGGCTTATTATCTTGTGATGGAGGTCAAAACCACCATGTCCTATTTAGTCACTACTTCCCGCCGGTCCTCTTACCGCGCAGACGGACTTTCCCTCCATCGCATCAAGCTGGCGCTGGCGGGAAGCCTGCTCGGTCTCTGCGCGCTCAGCGGCGCGCAGGCGCAAACCCTCACCACCTGGGATGTATGGAACTACCCCGCCCAGGATGCGTTGATGAAGCAGACCGTTACGCAGTTTGAGCAGCAAAATCCCGGTCTGAAGCTCGATCGTTCCGTCCATGCCTCCGCCGATACGCGCATCCCGCTGAAGCTGTCGCTGACCTCCGGCGAAGGCCCGCAGGTGGCGCAGGTTAATCAGGGCGGCGGCGATATGGGCGCGTTGGTACATGAAAAACTGCTCTATTCCTTGGATGATTACGCCAAAACCTATCATTGGGAGCAGCGGTTCCCCGCCTCCATTCTAAAACGCAACCGGTGGTCGGATCATAATGACTTCGGCGAAGGACATCTGTATGGGGTGGCCAGCCTCGGGGAAATGGTCGGCTTGTACTACAACAAGAAATTGCTTGATCAGGCGGGCGTCGCGGTGCCAAAAAATATGGACGAGTTTGAGGCGGCCCTGCCAAAACTGCAGCAGCAAGGCATCGCGCCCATGATGATGGGATTGCTTGACAGCAACGGCGGGCCCCATTTGCTGATGATGCTCTGGCAGGATCAAATCGACAGCAAGGATCGAAAACCCCTTGACGATCTGATCTATGGCAAAGGCGGCACGTTCCATGATGCGAAACTGTTAAAGGCCGCCACGTTAATGAAAACCTGGGCGGACAAGGGGTATTTCTTCCCCGGCTACCAGGGCATCGGCAACGATGACGCCGCCACGCTGTTCCAGAACGGCCAGGCGGCCTTTTTTATCAGCGGCACCTGGTACATGGGGCAACTACAGGAAAACAAAGATATCCACTTCGCCGACCTGCCGCCGTTTCCCGGCGTGACATCACCGCTGATGGTGGGCGGCACCGATTTGCCATTCTCTATTACCTCCACCGCCAAGACCCAGCAGCAGCGTGATATCGCGGCCAAATTCATCAATTACCTGGTCTCCGACCACATGGCCGAGGCCTGGCTGAAGGCGGGTTTCCTGCCGGCCAGCGCCGATAAAAACGCCAAAATTCCGGCTGATAACCCGTTATTGGCCGAGATCTACCGAGTCTGGATCAAGGTCAGCGACTATGACGGCCTGGGCCATTATATCGACTGGGCCACCCCCACCATGATCAACGCGCTGCAAGAGCATGTGCAACTGTTGCTGGCGGGCAAGGAGAGCCCGCAGCAGTTAACCGACAAACTCGATGAGAACTATCAGCAATACATCAAGACGCTAACGCATTAACCCCAGGACGCCGCTCCGGTGCGCGGGCATAACGCGGGCCGGGACGGCGGCTCCTTTTATTTCGCATCAAGAGGCGTATCAATGCTTAATAAGTCCAGTTTGCAAAATATGCTGTACATTTTGCCCTCGCTGCTTATCTACTCGGTGTTTTTATTGATACCCCTGCTGATCACCTTTTGGGCCAGCCTGACCGAATGGGACGGCACCTCATGGCCGGTCTTCATCGGCCTTGGCAACTATATCCGCATGCTGCTCGACCCCGTGTTCTGGATCTCCATCGGCAATAACGCCCTGCTGCTGCTGTTTTACACTTTATTTCCGATTATCATCGGCCTGGCATTATGCAGTTTCCTAAGCGACGCCCGTCCCGCCGAGCGCGGTTTGCTGCGCATCCTGTTTTTCCTGCCGTATATCATGCCGATGGCGGTGCTCGGCGTCGTCTGGCGCTGGCTGTATAACCCGGCGTTCGGCCCGATCGATCAGCTGTTGCGCGCCATCGGGCTGCCGCACCTGGCCCGCGCCTGGCTGGGCGATTTCGACTGGGCGCTGGCGGCGGTGGGCATGGTGGCCACCTGGTATTTCTTTGGTTTCTGCCTGGTGCTGTTTATGGCGGGCATCCAGCGCATGGACCCGTCGTTGCTGGAAGCCGCCGAGCTGGAAGGATCGTCCCATCGGCAAAAATTCATGCGCATCACCCTGCCGTCATTACTGCCGGAAATTCGCGTCGCGCTGCTGCTGACGGTGATTGCCGGCATCAAGGCCTTCGATCTGGTGTATGTAATGACGCGCGGCGGTCCCGGCACCTCTACCCTGGTGACCAATATTTATATGTTCCAGCAGGGGTTTGATTTACGCCATTTCGGTTATGCCTCGGCGGTGGCGATTGTCGGTATGGGACTGGTTTTTATTATCAACGGATTGATTCACTTTGCTATTCGGGAGCGACGCTAATGCGCGGTATTCCATTGTATACGCGGGGCTTGTTGTGGCTGTTTGCCCTCATTACCATCCTGCCGTTCGCCCTGGCGTTGTTAACCTCGTTCAAAACACAAACGGAACTGTTCCAGGGGGTATTTACCCTGCCCTCCGGCCTCAGTTTTGCCAACTACATTTCCGCCTGGCGCGACGGTCATTTCCAGATTTATTTTACCAATTCCGTGCTGGTGGTATTCCCGGTGATTATCATCAGCCTGCTGGCGGGTATTCCCTCCGGTTTCGCCTTCGCATTTTTGCGGCTGCCGGCGAAAAAATTTATCGCATTCCTGCTGGCCATCGGCATGGTGCTGCCGTCGGAAGCCTATATTATCCCGCTGTATCATGAGATCCACTGGATCGGGCTGAATAATAATTATCTGGCGTTAATACTGCCGCAGGTGGCGATGTCGATTCCTTTTACCACCCTGATGGTGGCCAGCGCCTTTTCACAGGTGCCGAAAGAGTTACTGGAAGCGGCGGTAATGGACGGGGCGAGCCGCTGGAAAATCTTGTGCGGCCTGCTGGTCCCGGCCATTGTGCCCACCTTGTCCACCCTGGCCCTGCTACTGTTTATCTGGACCTGGAACGAGTTCCTCATTCCCCTGATCCTGGTGAATAAAGAAGAGCTGCGCACCTTGCCTATCGGCATGATGTTTTTCCAGAATCGCAATACCATCAATATTCCGGTGCTGATGGCGGGCGCCACCATCGCCATATTGCCCCTGGTGGCGGTATTTTTACTGTTCCAACGCAGATTTATTCATGGCATCACCGAAGGTGCGGTAAAATAAGGGCGTGGATCCTCACGCGCAACCTGTTAGGATTAGCCTCTTTTTGAGGAACCGTATCATGAGTAAATTACCGGAAGACTGGCAAGACGAACAGCCCGCGGCGCAGCCCGCCGAAGAAGACGACGACGAGATTATCTGGGTCAGCAAAAGCGAAATCAAACGCGATGCCGAAGCCCTGAAGGAACTTGGCGTCGAACTGGTCGATCTTGGCAAGAACGCATTGGAAAAAATCCCGCTGGACGATGACCTGCTCGCCGCCATAGAACTGGCGCAGCGCATCAAAAAAGAGGGGCGCCGCCGCCAGATCCAGCTGATTGGCAAGATGCTGCGCGCACGCGATCCCGAGCCCATCCAGCAGGCGCTGGATAAGCTGAAAAACCGTCACAACCAGCAAATCACCCTGTTCCATAAGCTGGAAAACCTGCGCGACCGCCTGATAGATCAGGGCGACGACGTGGTGGAGGAAGTGATGGCGCTGTATCCCGAGGCGGACAGGCAGCAGTTGCGTTCGCTGGTGCGTAATGCGCAAAAGGAGAAAGCGGCCAACAAACCCGCCAAGACCTCCCGCCAGATTTTCCAGTACCTGCGTACCGTCGCCGGCGATAAATAAGCCGGCGTCAGCGCAGGTTAAAGCGCAGCCGGCCGTCCAGCTCCTCTTCCGCCTCGTCAAACAAGAGGATCAACGCGCCGAAACGGCGTTTTTTTGAAGCATTAAGATGCACGAACTCTATTTCCACCGGCAGCGGCAGCCGGCTGGTAACGGTTTGCCATAAATCATCCAGATTGGCGGCGCACGGCTCGCTCAGGGAGAACTGACGGCCAAAATCACGGTAAAAGGCCGGCAGATCGGGTATCTGGTTAAAATCAAAGGATACTTTCCCCATCAAGCTTTCTCCGCACTGCAGGTTGTTAATTTTATGTTGCCCATCGCTCCGTCAGTATGCCACACAACGATTACCGGTCATGGTGTAAAAGTGGCGGCGCAAAAAATTAATCATAAGCCACCAAGATGCAGCGTTTTCACTTCCAGGTAATCGTCCATGCCAAGCACGGAACCTTCCCGGCCCAGTCCGGATTCCTTGACGCCGCCAAACGGCGCCACCTCGGTCGATACCGCGCATTCATTTACGCCCACCATGCCGCTTTCCAGCCGGGCGGACACGCGGAATACGCGCTGCAGGTTTTGCGTATAGAAATAGGCCGCCAGACCGAACGGCGTATTATTGGCGCGTTCGATCACTTCCTCCTCGGTGTCAAAGCGGAAACACGCCGCCACGGGACCGAAGGTTTCCTCATGCGCCAGCTTCATCTCCTCACTGGCGTCCCTGATAACCGTAGGCTGGAAAAAATTACCCCCGAGCTGATGCGGCTTGCCGCCGGTAACCGCCCGTCCGCCTTTGGCCAACGCGTCGGCGACGTGCTCCTGCGCTTTTTCCAGGCCGGCGCGGTTAATCAACGGCCCGACCACCACGTCCTGCTCCATGCCGTTACCAACCTTTAACCGCTCCACCTCGCGCGCCAGGCGGGAAACAAATTCGTCGTAGACGCCGGACTGGATATAAGAACGGTTCACGCTGACGCATACCTGGCCGGCGTTGCGGAATTTATTGGCGATGGCGCCCTTTACCGCGGCGTCGATATCCGCATCGTCAAACACAATATACGGCGCGTTGCCGCCCAGTTCCATGGAGATCTTTTTCATGGTGTCGGCGGCGTTGCGCATCAGCGTCTTGCCCACCGCGGTGGAACCGGTAAAGGTCACCTTGCGCACGCGGTCGCTCGCCATAATGGCGTCGCTGATGGCGTGGGTATCCCCCGCCACGCCGTTAACCACCCCTGGCGGCACGCCGGCCTGCTGCGCCAGCGCCAGCAGGGCGAAGGCGGACAGCGGCGTATTGTTGGCCGGTTTTATCAGCGCGGTACAGCCCGCCGCCAGCGCCGGCCCAAGCTTGCGCGTCAGCATGGCCAGCGGAAAGTTCCACGGCGTAATGGCCGCCACCACGCCCACCGGTTCGCGGGTGGCGAAAATCCGGGAATGCGCTTTGGCCGGTGGGATGATCTCGCCGTTAACGCGCTTGGCCTGCTCGGCGAACCATTGGATAAAGCTTGCGGCATAGGCGACTTCGCCCTGCGCTTCCTTTACCGGTTTTCCCTGTTCCGCCGTCATCAGCCGCGCCAGATACGCCTGGTTCTCCATAATCAGGCCGTACCAGCGGTACAGGATTTCAGAACGTTCCTTGGCGGTTTTGGCGCGCCAGGCGGGGAACGCCGCGTCGGCGGCGGCGATGGCGGCCTCGGTTTCACGTTTGCCGCTTTTGGCCACGTTGGCGATAAGCTTGCCGGTGGCCGGATTCACGACCTCAAAGGTGTCCTGAGCGCCCAGCCATTCGCCGTTGACCAGATAGCCGGTCTTGAACAGCGGGTGGTCCTGTAGGTGTAAGTGCTCGCTCATTGTTATCCTCCCCTTTATGCCCCCCGTCGCGGGACGGCGTGCAGTTGCGGTGTAACGCCCCGGCCGCCGCAGGATACCGGCTCCCGGACGCGCCGCGGCGTAAGAAATATGGTTTAAGTATAGATGCTGGTTGCGGGATGGGCGGCCGGGTACGGGGAAAAGCCGCCCAGGCGGATTAATCGCTGAGCGCGTGACGGTAACGGAACAGGGTGTCGGTCAGGCGCCGCACGGATTCGGTAATATCGGGCGTGGCCTGGTAATGAAGCAGTTTGTCATGATAAATACGCAATTCCGCCAGTAATTGATCGAAATGTTTCCGGCGGCGGATGTCGCTGCGGGCGACCAGCACCCGGTCGGCGGTGGCGCGGATCTGGCGATGGTACGCCGAGAGATCGGCATTGGCCGGAATATCCGCCAGGCGCAGTCGCTGGTGGATAATGATAAGCGTCAGCGCCAGGCGGTATTTGGCGATATCCACAGGGAATAGCGTCAGTAGCTGGAACAGCTGCTGGTACAGCGCCGGCAGATGATTTTCCTGGCGCCGCGCCTTGTTGGTGGACAGGGCCGATACCGCGCCGTACACAAAGCGGTTCAGCAATACCCGACCGATGCGCGCCTTGGAACCGTCCCGGATGAGCAGGATCACCAGCGTCGCCAGGCCGCAGCCGATAATCTGGCCGATGGCACTGTCGAGGAAGGTGTTAATGGAAAAGCTCATGGGATTGGCCAGCACCAGCACATTGATGGTCCCCGCCAGGGTGCCGAGCGTGCCGAGGCGCCGCTTTTGCACCTCGATGCCGATGATAAACGCCAGTACCCCCAGCGCAATGCACAGCAACAGCAGACTTTGCTGGGTGGCGGGCATGATCACCATATAATACAGCGCGCCGATGGGCAGCGCCGCCGACATGCCGATCATAAAATCCTTGCAGACCATCCAGGGGTTGGGCAAGCGCATGGCCAGCGACGTCACCACGGCAATCATCACCATGCAGCTGCTGCCGGACGTCCAGCCGGTCCAAAGCCAGAACAGGCAGCCCAGCGCGGTGGCGACGCCGGTGCGCAGTCCGTTAATCATGGCGTGATGCCGTTCGGCGGAGGGGGCCGAAATGATCACCTGATCGACCAGCACCTGCTCCTCAATTTTGCTGATACGCGCGTTGCTCTTTACCCCTTTCGCCAGCAGCAAAAACCGGGTTGCCGCACCCACCCAGGTATACAGGACCTGCGGGGTATCGCGGGCGGGCGTGGCGGCGATGACCTGGCGCATCAGCTTCATGCGCTTATGGATATCCCCCACGGTGTCGACCGGCTCGTTTAACAGCAGCCGCAGATGCGGCGCGATAAAGTCAGGGCGCACCTGCAAGATCAGGAAGGCTTCGCAGGCCTGGGTAATCAGGGTCAGCGACAGGGTATTGATCGCGCGCAGGCGCCGGTTGCAGCGCTGCCAGCGCGAGGATTCCATCATCAGGTTGACGCGCATGCCGTCGAGGGCGGTGGTAAATTTCACCAGATCGCCCCAGGCTTTATCCACCTCTTCTTTCGCCGCGCCGTTAAGGCACAGTAGTAGCAGTCGGTACTGATCCAGCAGTAGCTGGTCCACCGCCCGGTCGATATCCTGTTTTATCGAGCGGGGCGAAAACAGGATATCCGCCAGGATGGCGCAGACGATACCCAGCACGATTTCGCTGCAGCGCTCAACGGCAAACTGCGGCGTCACCTGGGGCTGGCTTTGGATACTGACGATAATAATCAGCGCGGTGTATCCGGCCAGGCCCAGGGCATAGGAATTCTGTACCCGCACCACCGTGGAGATCCACATGCAGGCGCCGGCCCAGATACAGCTTAACAGCAGCATCACCACCGGGGCGCGGATGGTGAGGGTAATAATCACCAGCGCCCCGGCGCAGCCGATAAAAGTGCCGATGATGCGCAGCATGCCGCGATGGCGGATAGCGCCGGCAAAAGGCTCGCCGCCGGCGGCAAAGGCCGGGCCGGCGGCCACGATGGCGGCGGTCAGCACCGACCAGCGCGGCGTTTCCAACTGGAAATGAAAGCCCAGGAACAACGCCAGCAGAATGGCAAAGGTGAGCTTGACCGCAAAACGGCAGCGGAAAAATATCGGCGCCAGCAGTTGCAACATTATCGGGCCATCCGTTTAGCCGAACTCGCGCAGGCGATGCATCAGCTGCATCATCGGCGACAGCTCGCGCCGGTCGCGATCCTTACTGCCGGTGATCACCACCGTCGCGGTGGTGCCGGCCGGATAAAGATCTCCCTGCTGCGCGTCGAGGCGGATTTTAACCGGTACCCGCTGCGCCAGCCGCACCCATTCCAGGTTGGAGTCCACGGTCGCCATGCCCTTGGCATCCACGGCGCTGCTGCTGTTGGTCACCCCGGCGGCAATGCTGTCCACCGTGCCGTAGAGCACCAGATTGCTGCCCAGCGGCGTGATTTCCACACGAAAGCCCGGACGCACTTTTTCCAGTTTGGTTTCTTCCATATAGGCCAGCAGGTAGAACGAATTGCGTTTTACCAGCGCCACCGACACCGTGCCGCGGGTGATAAATTCACCGGCATGCACATTGAGGTTGGTGATCCAGCCTTCAGCGGGCGCGCGCACCGTGGTGCGCTCCAGGTCAATTTTCGCCAAATCCCTGACCGCCACCGCTTTCGCCAACTGATGGCCGACGGTGGTCAAATCATTGCTGGACTGATCGATGGCTTCCTGCGACATGGCATTGGTGCCCAACCGCAGCCGGCGTCCCGCCTCGCGACGTTTCTCGGCCACCAGGGCCTGGTAATAATCTACATCGGCCTGCGCTTCGTCCAGCGCCTGCTGGTAGCGCGGCTGATCGACCACGAACAGTACCTGCCCCCGCGTCACCAGTTGGTTATCGCTCACCCGCACATCGGTCAGCAGGCCGCTGACATCCGGGGAGATCGCCACCACATCGGCGGTAAATTTGGCATCGCGCGTCCAGGGCGATTCGGTATAGAACACCCATGCCCGGAAAATGGCGACGGCGGCAATCAGTACCAATAGCAGAGTAATCGCAATCCTGATTATTTTTATTGCAACAGTTTTCACAGCGACCTCAAACAAAAAGACACGAAATCAGATAAAACACGCAGCAATACAACGCGGTATTAAACAAGGCCGGATGCCAGACGAAATCGTAAATGCCCGTCGGCTGCAATAGGCGACGCAGCAGCATGAACACGGCCATCGACACCAGCAGCTCAAAAAACACCGGGGGAAACGACAGGCCGAAGATCACCATAACCGGCAGCAAACTCATGACATTTTCCTTACCTTTTCCCGTTTGACCGTTGCCGGCAACCCCAAACGCGTCCTGCCCGCCACGGCATCCTTCCTCACGGCCATGGGCGGCATACGCGGATGTAAACGCGGCTAAGTATAGAACTCAGGAAGGTGATCGAGGGTTATTCCCGGCGGATAAAACCCATTGAGGCAGCGTGGCGAAAACGCCCCCACAATGTTACTGTTTATTTCAAAGCAATAAAGACATCTGAAAAACAGGGGCGGCAATGCGCGATCAGATGAACCGACGGGTATATAGTAGCCTTTACTGACTGGCATTTTCAATATTATGTGATCTAAATCACTTTTCACTCAGGCTTAACAATGGAAAGACTGAAACGTATGATGGTATTCGCCAAGGTGGTGGAAGGCGGCTCGTTTACCTCCGCCGCCCGGCAACTGCAGATGAGCGTATCGTCCATCAGCCAGACCGTGGCGAAACTGGAAAACGAACTGCAGGTAAAACTGCTTAACCGCAGCACCCGCAGCCTGGGCCTGACCGAGGCCGGCAAGATTTATTATCAGGGCTGCCGCCGTATGCTGCTGGAGTTCCAGGAGGTGCATGAGCAGCTCTACGCTTTTAACAATACCCCGATCGGCACGCTGCGCGTCGGCAGTTCGTCCACCATGGCCCATAACGTCCTGGCGACCATCACCGCCGATATGCTGAAGGAATATCCGGGACTGTCGGTAAACCTGGTAACCGGCATACCGGCGCCGGATTTGATCGCCGACGGCTTGGATCTGGTGGTGCGGGTGGGCGCGCTGCAGGATTCCAGTCTTTTTTCACGCCGTCTCGGCGCCATGCCGATGGTGGTTTGCGCCGCCAAAAGCTACCTGGCCGCCCACGGCACGCCGGAAAAGCCCAGCGATATGGCTAATTTTTCCTGGCTGGAATATGACGTCAGGCCGGACAGCGAATTCGAGCTGGTGGCCCCGGAGGGTATCACCCTGCATCTGGCGCCGCAGGGCCGTTTCGCCACCAACGACTCACAGACGCTGATCCGCTGGCTGACCGCCGGCGCCGGCATCGCCTATGTGCCGATCATGTGGGTTCTGGATGAGATAAAGCAGGGCAATGTGGAGATTTTATTCAATCGCTATCTTTCCGACCCGCGGCCGGTGTATGCGGTGTATACCCAGAAGGATAAATTGCCGCTGAAGGTGCAGGTGTGCATCAACGCCATGCATGAATACTTTAACAATGTCACGGCGGTCTACCAGGCGTTCCGCCAGGATACCATGTTCTGATATCCCGGCGGGGCAGGACTCAGGCGGTGCCGCCGACGGTGATATTGTCGAGCTTAAGCGTGGGCTGGCCGACGCCGACCGGCACGCTCTGGCCTTCCTTGCCGCACACGCCGACCCCTTTATCCAGCGCCAGGTCATTGCCGACCATGGAGATTTTCTGCATCGCCTCGATGCCGGAACCGATCAGGGTCGCGCCTTTAACCGGATGGGTTACCCGGCCGTTTTCGATCAGATAGGCCTCGGACGTGGAGAAAACAAATTTGCCGGAGGTGATATCCACCTGGCCGCCGCCGAAGTTGGGCGCATACAGGCCATATTCGACGCTGGCGATAATCTCCTCGGGCGTGGACTGACCGGCCAGCATATAGGTGTTGGTCATGCGCGGCATCGGCAAATGCGCGTAGGACTCGCGCCGGCCGTTGCCGGTGGGCGCTACGCCCATCAGCCTGGCATTGAGCTTATCCTGCATATACCCTTTGAGAATGCCATTTTCGATCAGCATATTATATTGTCCGGGCACCCCTTCGTCATCGATGGCAAGCGAACCGCGCAGGCCGGCCAGCGTGCCGTCATCCACCACGGTGCATAACGGCGAGGCCACCAATTGGTCCATCTGTCCGCTGAACACCGAGCTGCCGCGACGGTTAAAATCGCCTTCCAGTCCGTGGCCCACCGCTTCATGCAGCAGCACGCCAGGCCAGCCGGCGCCCAGCACCACCGGCATGGCACCGGCCGGCGCCGCCACGGCAGACAGATTAACCAACGCCATGCGCACCGCTTCCCGCGCCCAGCTGTCGGCACGCACGTCGCCGTCGACGCTCTCAAGGAAAAAGTCATAACCAAAACGGCCGCCGCCGCCGCTGGAACCACGCTCGCGTTTGCCGTCCTGCTCAACCTGAACGCTGATGGACAGGCGCACCAGCGGGCGCACATCCGCCGCCAGGGTACCGTCGCTGGCCGCCACCAGGATCTGTTCATACACGCCGGACAGGCTGGCATTCACTTCCTGCACCCGGGGGTCGGCGGCGCGCGCGACTTTATCCACCCGATGCAATAAGGCGATTTTCTCTTCACGCGGCAGGCTGTTAAGCGGATCACGCTGCGTATAGAGGGATTTATAAGGAACTTCGCCCAGGGTATGCACCCGGCCGTTGCCCTGCTCGCTGACAATGCTGCGCGCCGCGTTGACGCTTAATTGCAACGCGTTAAGGGTGAGCTGATCGGCATAGGCGAAGCCGGTTTTTTCCCCGCTGACCGCACGCACGCCGACACCCTGGTCAATGTTATAGGATCCATCTTTGATGATGCCGTCCTCAATCACCCAGGACTCGTGGTAGCTGGATTGGAAATAGAGATCGGCATAATCCAGACGACGTTCGCTCATCTGGCCTAACAGCGAAAAAAGATCTTCGTGACTCAGGTTGTTGGCCGCGAGTAATTGCTCACTGACAAAAGTCAGACTCATAGGTTTTCACTCTTATTAATGATGGATTGGCCAGCAACGGCTGGAATAATAATCGTACTAACAATCGTTATAGTCATATTTATAGACTGCGGCAATTCAACGCCGGCGTCAAATGCACGCTGATTATTTACTATGACCCGCCGGTGTGCGCGGCTGGCGCAGCACTTCCTCGATTTTCGGCTGATCCAGGCTGCCGGTGATGTGATAGCGAATCACCGAGATTTTGTTCCACAGCGGCGCCAGGACCTTGCTGGCGGCGAATACCGCGGCGCCGACCACCGGATTGATGGCAAACGCGGCGGCAACCCCGACGGTGGCGGAGATTTCCGGCGCTATCACCGCTTCCATATCAATGCGCTGCGCGTTCAAATCCACCTGGCCGTTCATGGCGATGTCCGCTTCCAGGCCATCAATCAGCGAGTCGTTGGTATGCAGCACACCGTCTTTAATCCAGGCGGTACCTTTAATGGAGTCAAAATAGAATCCTTTACCGAAGGTGTCGCGGAAATCGAACTGGAGCTTGCGCAACAGCGCGTCGAAGCTAATCAGGCGCAATAGCCTGCCCGCCTGGCCGCTGCTGAGATTATCGATCTTGCCTTTGCCGAGATTGGTGTGCAATACGCCGTTCAGGCTGGCGATCTCGGGTGTCCAGGGCAGCGACTGCCAGTGAAGATCGTAATCCAGGTTAAAAGGCGCGTCGCGCAATGGGGTGTCGATGCCGACATAGTCCGCCGCCTCGCCGATATTTTTACCGCTCAGTTTGCCTTTGACCGAGGTCAGGTTTTGCCGGCCGGTGCGCGACCATCCGCCTTCAAGCGTCAGCCGGGATTTGCCGGTATCCACCAGGCCATGGCTCAGCGCCAGGGTATTTTTCTGCGGCGTCACATCCGCCTCGACCCGGCCCAGATTTTGCCCCAGCAGCCAGCACTCCTGGCAACGCAGCTGCAGTGCCGGCCAGTCGCTAAAGCCGGCGGCCGGGTCGTCATCCTGGAAGAGCGTATCGCCAGCCGCGCCGTTTTTCGGCCACAGCGGATTATAATAAAGGTAACGGATATCCGCCCGCCAGGGGCCTTGGTTCGCTAGCGCCAGCTTGCCGTCGATTTCCTTGCCGCGGGCTTCAACGACGCTGCCGCCCAGGGTATTGCGGCGCGTCAGAGACAGCGCGTGCCATTGCTGGCCGCCCAGGGCCAATAACGGTGTATTCAGCGTCAGGGCATCCGGGAAACGGAACCGGCTGGCCACCGCTTTGCCCGCCGAGCGGGACTGCGGCGTCATTAACGCCAGCCATTTTTCGCCGTCCAGCGCCGGTAGATTCAGCGTCAGGCTTTTGCCGTCCGGCAGCGGCGGTATCCTGGCGTTATCGGTGGCCCAGGCGCCGCGCGCAAGCGTAACCAGCTTGCCCAACTGCCATTCGCTGTTAAAGGCATTATTCTTGCCGGCATGCCCGCTCAACGTAAAGCCCGTCAGCCCGCCCTGGGCCTTGACCGCTAATGGGAACGGCTGGCCGGCCGCTTTATCCAATGGCGCAGGTAAGTGACTGCTTACATTTTTTAAATCGGCAGTGACATCCACGGTATATGTGGGTTTGCCTTGCAACGGCAAGGTTATCGCCATCACGCTCTGCCAGGAGGCCCGTCCCCCCAGCGCTTTCGCCATGGGTTCGGGCAGGCCGGACAAATGGGCCACCGACCAGTCCCCTTGCATATCGACGTTGATATCAAAGCTTTTTTGCAGCTCTTGCGTCGTGAAGCGCACCGCTACCGGCTGTCCCAGCCACTGTGCCGACAGCATATCGCTGTCCAGGTTGCCATTATGG
Source organism: Sodalis sp. RH24 (assembly GCF_047324145.1). Lineage (NCBI taxonomy): Bacteria > Pseudomonadati > Pseudomonadota > Gammaproteobacteria > Enterobacterales > Bruguierivoracaceae > Sodalis > Sodalis sp. RH24. The sequence continues at coordinate 4,180,504 of NZ_CP178729.1, read as the reverse complement.
TAGCGGAACTGGCCGTTCAGGTTGTTCATGGTGGTGCCCAGCGGCTTAATCAGCAGGCTGTTGTCGGCCAGATTCACCTGACCCGATGCGGTGACTGCCTGGCCGCTAAGGGGTATGGATAGGTGTAAGTCCCCACTAACATTGCCGCCGACCTGCAGCTCGGCAAGCGCCGCGCCAAGGGATTTCTGCAGCGGAGTCTGGTTAAAATAGGCGCCGATGGCCGGGCCGGACCCGCTGACATCCGCATCCACCAACAGCAGCTGTTTGGAATAATCGGGGATGGCGGCCACGATATTACTGCCGGTCGCCTCGCCCAGCTTCGCCTGCGGCGCGCGCATAAACAAACCGTCGTTCAGGAAGTCCAGATCGATACTCAGATCGGTCAGCCGCGGCCAGCCGGGTTCAAATTCATAGTCCGCATGGCGCAGCGGCACCAGTACCTCGAATTGCCCGTCGTTATGCTTAAACGGGAATTGTTTGGGATCGCCGGCAAAGACCAGCGTGGCGTTATCCACCTGCCCGCCTTTCAACGCGCCGGTGAGGTAATTGACCAGGTGGGTGCCCATTAACGGCTCGGGAAAATAGCGCCAGACCTGGGCGGCATCATACAAGCGCAGACCGGACAGCACATCCAGCCACGGATCACCGTTGAGGGGCTGATGAAAATAAAAGTCCCCGGTCGCCCACAGCGAGGTGGCCTGCAGATCGATATCGCTGCCCCATAACCGCAGGCCCTGCTCATCATTGCGCCAGTCAAGGGCGGCCCTGGCCCGCTGCACTTCCAGCGGCGCGCGGAACATATCTTTATACGGCAAGGTGCTGTTATCCAGCGCCAGGTTTAGCCGGCCGGCGGCAAGGGTTCCCGCCACCGAACCGCCGACATGATCCACGCCCGGCAGGAGTTGCCATTGCTGCCAGCTGAGATCGCGCCAGTCGCTCTGGAAACGGATTTTTTCCGGGTTATTAAGCGGAATATCCAGCGCCAGGGTGGACAGTACCCCTTTGGGCTGCAGATCCTGCCAGCGGGCGCGCAGGTTAGGTGTAATAATGGATATCAGCGGCAAGAAGGGACTGAAACGCTGCAGCTCCAGGTTTTTCGCCCGCAGGCGGATTTCCCCGGCCCTGTCGGGCGCGAACAGATGATTCTTTTCCGGCAGCCAGAACAGCGAGAGCGCGCCGGGCGCCCAGGATTCCCCGTCGGTGGCGATGTTGAGCACCGGCACGTCCATTTGCCATCCGTCGCCCTGTTTGCTCAGGTGCAGGGCCAATTTCGCCACGTCCACGCGGTGGTCCTGGCCTCCGTCCTGCCAGCTAGCCGTCCCCTGGCTGAAAAAGGCGTCGCCGCCGGTAATATCGCCATGATCCAGGCTCAGCCAGGCGGCCAGGCTGAAATCGGCCCGTTGCAAACCGGTCTGGCTTTGCACCCACTGGCTGAACCATGGCTTGAGATTGATATTATCGGCCTGCAAGTAGATCTTGCCGTTGTCCAGCAGACCGTTTTCATCATTGAGGTCCATGCGCAACTGGATCGCGCCCTGCTGCACATCAACGTTGGATAAGGCTATCTGTCCTTCCGCCCGGTGGCGCTGGCGTGAGTTGAGCCAGGTCAGTTGCGGCACCGAAAGCATGGTGCGCTCCCCCGAGGGCGTCAGGAAAGAGAGCTCGCTGTCGCGCAGGATAAAGTGATCGAACTGATGTAAAAACAGATCGGAAAGCTGGTCGGATTTAATGGGGCTGCCCTGATGGTCGCGGCCCAGCAGGGTGGTATTTAAATCCAGCTGCAATCGATAAAACGTGACGTCGCGAAATTGCCAGCGCCAGTGCAGCAGCGATTGCCAGACGTCCAGGGCCAGGGTAACGCGCTGGATACGCAACTGTTCATCGGCGGTAACGGATTCAATGGCGCGGATATCAAGCGTCGGGCCGAAGGACTGCCAGGTGCCGTGCAATTCACGTATCTGGACATGGAGTCCGGTAGCGGTGTTTAGGGTTTGGACAATTTGCGGGCGAAAGCTGTCCAGATGGGGCAACGCCAGGCGTAACGCACTGACCGCTAATGCCACCAGGACAATCAGGGTTGCACATAGGGCCAGCAATATCCCCGGCAGTCGCTTCACGCCTTTCTCCTTGCTTCCCGTCGCACCGCTTACGGCAAGTATTTATTTTTATCTCCTGCCCGCGTGTCATGCTCTACGCCGGGCCTGAATCCTCTGGCTACATCATCACGACGTCGAACTGTTCCTGACTGTAGAGCGGTTCGATCTGCACCTTAACCTGCTTGCCGACAAAAATCTCCACCTCCGCCAGCGCATGGGATTCGTCGCTTTTCAGCGCTTCGCCCACCGCCGCCGAGGCGTATACCAAAAAACGGTCGGATTCGTAGGCATGGTGCACCCGCACGATCTCGCGCATAATTTCATAACAAACGGTCTCAATGGTTTTCACCGTGCCGCGGCCATGACAAGTAGGACACTCGCTGCACAGCACATGTTCAATACTTTCACGGGTGCGTTTGCGGGTCATCTCCACCAGGCCGAGCTGGGAGAAGCCGTTGATGCCGGTTTTTACCCGATCCTTGCTCAGCGCCTGCTCCAGCGAATGCAATACCCGCCGCCGGTGTTCTTCATTAACCATATCGATAAAATCGATGATAATAATGCCGCCCAGGTTACGCAACCGCAGTTGGCGGGCAATGGCCTGGGTGGCCTCGATATTGGTGTTGAAGATGGTTTCATCCAGGTTCCGGTGGCCGACAAACGCGCCGGTATTAATATCGATGGTGGTCATCGCCTCGGTCTGGTCGATGATCAGATATCCCCCCGATTTCAGCTCGACTTTACGTTCCAGTGAGCGCTGGATTTCGTTTTCCACGTCATAAAGATCAAAGATAGGCTGTTTGCCGTTGTAATGCTCGAGCTTGTGGGTCATCTCCGGAATATATTCACCGGTAAACTCCACCAGCAGATCAAAGGTCAGGCGGGAGTCCACCCGGATGCGATCCAGCGCGGCGCCGGCAAAATCACGCAAGATGCGCTGCGCCAGCGCCAGCTCGCCGTAAAGCATATATTTGCTCTGGTTACGGCGTTTGCGCTCCATGACCTTGGTCCACAGGCGTTTGAGAAAAGCGGCATCCTGGGCCAGTTCCTCTTCGCCGATGCCTTCCGCCGCGGTGCGGATAATAAACCCGCCGTGCTCATCGCAGTAATCCGCCACGGTGCGCTTAAGGCGCTCGCGCTCTTCCTCGCTATCGATGCGTTGGGATACGCCGACATGGGACGCCCCGGGCATAAACACCAGGTAACGCGAGGGCAGCGTAATGTCAGTGGTCAGGCGCGCGCCTTTGGTGCCCAACGGATCCTTGACCACCTGTACAATGATGTCCTGTCCCTGCCTGACCAGTTCGGCAATATCGCGCACATGGAAGTTTTTCTGCTCTTCGCCGGCGACGCATTCGGTATGCGGCATGATATCGGACGCATGCAAAAACGCCGCCTTATCCAGGCCGATATCGATAAACGCCGCCTGCATGCCCGGCAGTACGCGGCTGACCCGGCCTTTATAGATATTACCAACAATACCCCGCCGGGCCTCGCGTTCAATGTGGATTTCCTGCAAAATGCCGCCGTCGATATAAGCGACCCGCGTCTCGGAAGGCGTGATATTAACCAGTAATTCAGCAGCCATGTTGTCCTCTCAGACTACGTAAAGCAATAAACTGGCAAAGCAATTCAGAGGTTTCCACCAGCGGCAAACCCACCACGCCGTGATAGCTTCCATTGATAGCCCTGACAAAAACCCCGCCCAATCCCTGGATGCCGTAAGCCCCGGCTTTATCCATGGGTTCACCGGAGGCAATATAGCGATGAATCTCCTGCGGCGACAACAGGCGGAATGTGACTTCGGTCACGACGCTGAGGCAAAGCTGATGCCCGGCGTCGGCAAAAGCGATCGCCGTCATCACCTGGTGGCATTGTCCCGAGAGGGCCGTTAACATCTCGGCGGCATGGGCGCCGTCGCGCGGTTTTTCCAGGATGCGGCCATCCAGCACCACGATGGTATCCGCTCCCAGCACCGGACGCGGTTCAGGAGCTATCGCCACGCCGGCCAACGCTTTTTCCAGCGCCAGCCGGCGCACATATTCCGGCGCCTTCTCCCCCGCGCGGCGCAGTTCCGCCACCGGGGCGCAGAGCACGTCGAACGGCACGTCCAGCAATGTGAGCAATTCCCTGCGCCTGGGTGAGCCGGAAGCCAGATATATCGCGGTCATAACAGCCCCTATTGCACGGAAAACTGGCGGCGCACTTTACGCATCAGTAAAAACAGCCACGGCCATAACACGCCGTCCACGACGCTGCTCCAGAAAATTTCCGGCCTGAATGAAATATTGATCACCAGGAACTCAGCCCAGAACACGATGACATGCATGGTCAATGATAGCATTACCACGATCAGCGACTGCTGCCATAGGGCCATATTCCTAAACAACTGGAATTTGAAGACCACCAGGTAGGCCAGGATGCTTAACGCCAGCGCCCTGACGCCCAGGATGGAACCCAGGATGAGATCCATGATAAGCCCCAGCACGAAGCCGGTGCCGACATTAACCCGGTGTGGTATCGCCATCACCCAGTAAATCAGCACCAGGCTGAGCCAGGAGGGCCTGAACAGGTAAAGCTGCTCGGGCCACGGCATGATTTGCAATACGATGGCGAGAAGAAATGAGAGCCAGATGACCCAGGTGCCGTTGCGGCGATAACGGTTCATTGCCGGGACCCGGAAAACGGATTCACTGCCGGCGTGGACCGCCCTGAAGCCGGCGCCGTATGGCCGGCTGCCGGCGCGTTGCCGGCGGGGGACGTCGGGTTGGCGTCCGGCGCGCTGCCGGCGGGGGCCGTACGGCTGGATGCCGGCGCAGCGCTATCCGCCGCGGTGCGATTGCCCGCCGGCGCGGCGCGACCCGTCGCCGCGTGATTGGCCGGCGACGCATTGCCGGCCGGTGCCGTGCGGGAGGTCCCCGCCCTGGCATCCGCCGCCGGCGCAGCGGCGGCGGGCGCCGCGGCCGGTGCGCTTGCCGGCGCTTCCGGCCCCATGATGCTATCCTGGGACGGCAACACCTGCGGCATCATCTGCATCAGGCGTTCATTGGCCACCCGATGGACCTCCGCCGGCGGCAGCGGCACCTCGCCCCGGGGGTCGGCTCCCCATAACAACAGCAAATAGCGCAGCCGCTGCAATTGGGCGGTCGGCCTGGCCTGGATCACGGTGTAGGCACGCTGGGTATCGACCTTAACCGACGACACCACGCCCACCGGATATCCTTCGGGGAAACGGCCGCCAAGACCGGAGGTCACCAGCACATCGCCGACGCGGATATCGGTGTTGCCCGGTAAATGCTCCAGCTGCAGATCTTCGGTGCAGCCGTTGCCGGCCACGATGACCCGGATATCGTTGCGTAAGACCTGGATGGGCAAGGCATGGGACGCATCGCAAATCAGCAACACCCGGCTGGTCATTTTGCCGGCGGCCACTACCTGGCCGACCACGCCTTTGTCGCTGATGACCGGCTGGCCGACATAAACGCCGCTGTCCAGACCTTTATCGATCACCACCTGGTCGCTGTAAGGATCGGTACTGGTGGAGATAACCTGGGTGACCATCTTCTGCTCATCCTGGCGCAGGGGCGAACCGAGCAGCTCGCGCAGACGCGCGTTCTCCTGCCGGAATTGCCCCAGCAGCAGCTGTTCGCTGTTCCTGAGCAGCAGTTCCTGGCGCAGGGTATGGTTCTCCTGCTCGAGCTGTCCGCGCGACGCCAGCGTTTCCGACACGTTGTCCAGCATCTTGCGCGGACCATTGGCCAGGAAATAGAACGGGCTGACGGCGGTATCCATGTATGTGCGTATCTGCACAAAGGTCCCGAGCCGACTGTCGGCGATAATAATGGCGATAGCCACCATCACGGCCAGGAACAGTCGGAGTTGCAGAGAAGGTCCCCTGCTAAAAATCGGCTTCATAAGCTATGCATTTTCCTCAACAAAAAAGGGGGGCGCCGACCAGGATGAGAAATCTCAGCGTTCACCCGGGTGGTTCCCCCCTTTTCGAGGCAGGTTATTCTTCGCTGAACAAATCACCGCCGTGCATATCGATCATCTCCAGCGCCTTGCCGCCACCACGGGCGACGCAGGTGAGGGGATCTTCCGCCACCACCACGGGTATGCCGGTCTCTTCCATCAGCAGACGGTCGAGATTGCGCAGCAACGCGCCGCCGCCGGTCAGGACCATGCCGCGCTCGGAGATATCGGAGGCCAGCTCGGGCGGGCACTGTTCCAGCGCCACCATGACCGCGCTCACGATGCCGGTTAACGGCTCCTGCAGCGCTTCAAGGATTTCATTGGAGTTCAGGGTAAAGCCCCGGGGCACGCCCTCGGCCAGATTACGGCCGCGGACTTCGATTTCCCTGACTTCATCGCCAGGATAAGCGGATCCAATTTCATGCTTGATGCGTTCGGCGGTGGCTTCGCCAATCAATGAGCCGTAATTGCGGCGCACATAATTAATAATAGCCTCATCGAAGCGATCGCCGCCAATACGCACGGAAGAAGAATAAACCACCCCGTTCAGGGAGATCACCGCCACTTCCGTGGTGCCGCCGCCGATATCCACCACCATGGAGCCGGTGGCTTCCGACACCGGCAGCCCGGCGCCGATGGCGGCGGCCATGGGTTCCTCAATCAGGAATACTTCGCGCGCCCCCGCCCCTTGGGCCGATTCACGGATCGCGCGGCGTTCCACCTGGGTGGCGCCGACCGGGACGCAAACCAGCACCCGCGGACTCGGACGCATGAAGCTGTTGCTGTGAACCTGTTTGATGAAGTGCTGCAGCATTTTTTCGGTGACGAAGAAATCCGCGATGACGCCGTCCTTCATCGGACGAATCGCCGCGATATTGCCGGGTGTGCGACCCAGCATCTGTTTGGCTTCATGGCCGACGGCGGCGACGCTTTTCGGCGAGCCGGCGCGATCCTGACGAATCGCGACGACGGAAGGTTCGTTCAGGACAATGCCCTGTCCTTTTACATAAATCAGGGTATTGGCTGTACCCAGGTCGATGGACAAGTCGTTGGAAAACATGCCACGAAATTTTTTAAACATAACTGAAGGATAATCCTGCAAGCTGGGGCGAAAGATAAAATCCGCCTACTTTACCAACCACGAGAAGCAGCGACAAGGCGCAATAACGCGCTGCTTCAATGAAAATACGTCCTCGTTAACATTCCCACACACCGAAGAAATCCCTGACGCGGTTTTTAGTCAGATGAAATGCGAGATTACTTCCGGCGCCGGTGTCGGCACTTATCGCTCTGCCTGCCGTATACGGGCGGACGCGCCGGCGGCGTGGCCACTGATAAACGGCAAAGGAGCGACAGATTGGCAACCGCAGGCAGAAAATCTGGCAGTGCACCTGATTCCAGGTAATGTAAGTACCTACTAACCAATTAGGTTAATGGGCGTATTGTACGTTAATTTTTCACGAACTTTTATACTATTCACGCATCCTGGCGTGAATATTTTTTTACCATCTCGTCCAGAGGCACTATCGGGGCAAAAAAGTCCCCTTGTCCCCCTGCGACCGCGTTATCCACCAGCGTTTGCCATTCCAGTTGGGTCCTTACGCCGGTGGCGAAAACCTGGGTCGCGGTGCCGACGCAGGCTTCGGGCAGGCTCTGGATGAACAGCTGGTTTTCAGCACGGCGATCGATTTCCCTTGCCAGGCCGGGATGCAGCTTGATGAGAGATATCGTCACCGCGCTGATATAGGCGGTACTCACCACCGTCAGCCCCGCCTGTACCACGCTTAGACGACAGCCCAGCGCGTCCAGCAAGCGTAACACCGGACGCAACCGCACCAAGTGTTGACAAAGATCGGCCTCCACAAGTTCAAACATAATTTGCCGACGCTGTGTTTTTTCGCATTGCATCAGCGTATTGCGCAGCCACAGCCGGAAGTCGCGTTGCAGCAGCGAGTCAACGCTCAGGGTTATCGCCAGCACCCGTTCCGGCAATTGCGCCAACAGGGGCAGGATACGGGTCAGCTGCTGCCGGTCGTAGCGCTCCATCAGTCCAAGGCGGCGCAGCATCGGCATAAATTCGGCGGCGGCCAACGCCTGGCCGCCTTCGGGGATACGGTTGATCACCACATGATGATCCAGACGGCCATCGCGCCGGTAGGCCGCGCGGGTAAACAGCTCCGGCCCGCCGCGCGCCAGGGTCTGTTCAAGCAAGGTGCGCCATTTGACATTGCCCCGCACCTGCTCCGGTACCCGCTTGTCGAATACCGACCAGGCGTTGCCGCCCTGCAATTCCGCTTCGCGGGCGGCCTGCTCAGCGGACTCCATCACCTCCACCGCCGTCTGGCCCTGGCGATAGACGCAAATGCCGATATGGAGCACATCGTCGCGGTGATGGCCTGCCACGCCCGGCAGGGTGGCAAGCGCCGCCACCAGTTGCGCCGCCAGCGACTCGGCCTCCTTGAGGGAGCAATGCGGCAGCAGCACCGCCAGATCGCGCCGGAAATAACGCGCCAGCAGCGCGTCGGGATAACGCATCACATAGGTGGCGATCAGCTGTATCAGCGCCTGTATCAGTTCCAGGGCCTGTGTTTTGCCCTGGCGCGTTTCCGGCAGCTCGGGATCCGGCGGCCGCAGCATCATCACCACGCCATGCGGCCCCATTTCCTGGCTGTCTTCCAGCTGGAGCGACAGCTGGTTGTCAAAAAACAGCCGGTTGCTCAGCCCGGTCTTGGCATCGCGCGCCGCGAACGCCCGGATCAGGATATCCACCCGGCTACGCTGCTCGCGGGCCTGCGCAAGGTCGCTGAGCAGGCGATCGATGGCGCTGCTGGTCAGCGACGGCGGCTCGCCGGCATTGCCCGACACGCTGTCACGCTCCCCATGCATAATCCGCCGGGCACGGTATTCCAGGGTTTCCTGCGGCTGGATTTGACGGCGCAGCCAGCGTAACCCCATCAGCAAAGAGAGCACCATCAGGACGATGGCGATGCTTACCGGCGCGGTCACTGCCAGCGAGCGCACCTCGCTTAACAGCGCCGTGGGATAGGTCAGCCGGACCAGCAAGTCGGGATGATGAGGCAACGCCAGGCTGCGGCGCAGGAAATCGGAGGGAGAATGGCCGCTCTCCGCCAGGCCCGCGGGCAGGAAACGGTTCAGCGTGGTCTCGCCGCGGCGGATTTCCAGCTCGCTGATGCCGCCGCTTTGCAGGGCAAACGGCAGCCAGCGCGCCAGGTCGGCGGGTGATTGGGTCGACAGCGCCTCATCGAGCGCCGCGGCAAGCGCCGCCATTTGCCGATCGGTACGGTGCTCATTGAGGTAAAAAAAACTTAACGCGCTGCCCGCCAGCATCAATAACATCACCAGCGCGCACAGCAAGGCCACCATAGCGGAAAGTCTGACGAGTAATCGCATCCCTGTGCCCCGGTAAAATATCTGAGGTAAGCCTGACGATATTTTATCGTCAGTACGGACAAAATGACATATTTTCAACCAAAGCGGGCAAAATATCGCCAGCCGACGGGTGGCGTGGAAAAATAGTCGCCGGGACGCGGGAATAAAAAAACGTTTTATACGTCATACTGGCTACAGAGCCTTAATTGCTTAATGGAGACGATTATGACCCGAAACCGCAAACTGCGGGAAGCCGACGTTACCGCCGAGGCCGTGTTTTTCCAGCGGCGTAAGGTGTTGCAAGCGCTGGGCATCACCGCGGCCTCGCTCAGCCTGCCGCTGTCGGCCCGGGCCAACGTATTGTCCTGGTTCAAGGGCGACAAGGCCGCCCCCGCCGCGCCGACGGGCAAGGATCTGTCTTTCAGCCGGCCCGCCGCCTGGCATGCCGATTTGCCGCTGACGCCGTATGATAAAGTCACCGGCTATAATAATTTCTACGAATTCGGCCTGGATAAAGCCGATCCGGCGGCCAACGCCGGCGGCCTGAAAACCGACGGCTGGAAAGTGGTCATCGACGGCGAAGTGGCTAAGCCCATGACGCTTGACATGGACGACATCCTGAAACGTTTTGCGCTGGAAGAACGTATTTACCGGCTGCGCTGCGTGGAGGCCTGGTCAATGGTCGTGCCCTGGACCGGTTTTGAGCTGGGAAAACTGCTTAAGCTGGCGGAGCCCACCAGCCAGGCGCGTTATGTCGCGTTCCAGACCCTGGACGATCCAGAGCAGATGCCGGGAGAAAAAGACCGTTATATCGGCGGCGGCCTGGATTACCCTTATGTGGAGGGGCTGCGGATCGATGAGGCCATGAACCCGCTGGCGCTGATGACGGTCGGCGTTTACGGCAAAACGCTGCCGCCGCAAAACGGCGCGCCCATCCGCCTGATTACCCCCTGGAAATATGGTTTTAAGGGCATCAAATCCATTGTCCATATCCGGCTGACGCGCGAGCAGCCGCCCACCACCTGGAATCTTTCCGCGCCGAACGAGTATGGATTTTACGCTAACGTGAATCCGCATGTGGATCACCCCCGCTGGTCCCAGGCAACGGAAAGGGCTATCGGCGCCGGCGGCATCCTGGATGTAAAACGCCAGCCGACCCTGTTGTTCAACGGCTACGCCGAACAGGTGGCCGGCTTATATCGTGGCCTGGATTTGCGGGAGAATTTCTGAGTGCGGCTTAACCTTAAACACATTTTCTGGCTAAAGGTACTGATTCACCTGGCGGCGTTCCTGCCCCTGGTCTGGCTGGTCTATGCGGTCAGCCAGGGCGATTTCAGCGCCGACCCGGCCAAGGATATCCAGCACTTTACCGGGCGCATGGGGCTAAAACTGTTGCTGGCGTCGCTGTTGATAACCCCGCTGGCCCGGTATGGCCGCCAACCCCTGCTGATCCGCTGCCGCCGTCTTATCGGCCTGTGGTGTTTCGCCTGGGTAAGCCTGCATCTGCTGAGCTATTCCGTGCTTGAACTGGGCATCGACAATCTCGGCCTGCTGGGCCGGGAACTGGTCTCCCGCCCCTACCTGACGCTGGGCATCATCAGCTGGCTGATTTTACTGGCGCTGGCGCTGACCTCCACCCAGCGCGCCCAGCGGCAATTGAAAAGCCGGTGGCAAACGCTGCACAATCTGGTCTATGTGGTGGCGATCCTGGCGCCGATACACTATCTCTGGTCGGTCAAAATTCTCTCGCCCCAGCCGGTGTTGTATGCTCTGGCGGCGGCGGTTCTGTTAGCACTGCGTTACAAAAAATTTCGCGGCTGGTGGCGCTAGCCGCGGAATTTTTTATTTCATTCCCCCGCCAAAATGCGCTATCTTGCACTCCACTTTGGATACCGCGTCCAGCTTATCTTCGCAGATAACGCCAGTATGTTGCTGCGAAAAGTTGCGATATCATTATAATGCTTGACCCTGTTAACACTCTGGCCCGGATTTTTCATCAAAAAGGTGACAAAACGGTTACGGAAGGTTATTTTTTACGGGGCTTCGTTAATTAACCGGAGATAGCGGCACGATGGCGGATAAGTTTCACATTTTGCTCCTCAATGGTCCCAACCTGAATCTGCTCGGGACCCGTGAGCCGGATAAGTATGGCCACACCACGCTCGCCGATATCATCAGCAGCCTTGAAACACAGGCGCAGGCTCTCGGCGTGACGTTAAGCCACCTGCAATCCAATGCGGAACATGTCCTGATAGATCGCATCCATCAGGCCCGCGGTAATACCGATTTTATCGTGATCAATCCCGCGGCGTTTACCCATACCAGCGTAGCGTTGCGCGACGCGCTGTTAGCGGTAAACATCCCATTTATTGAAATTCACTTATCCAATGTGCATGCGCGCGAGCCATTCCGACATCATTCCTATCTCTCCGATATTGCGGTTGGCGTTATCTGCGGCCTCGGCGCCGATGGTTATAATTTTGCTTTTCAGACGGCGGTCAATCGTCTGTCTGCATCCAATTAATTAGAGTATGGAACCCCACTCATGGATATTCGTAAGATCAAGAAGCTGATTGAACTGGTTGAAGAGTCCGGCATTTCAGAGCTGGAAATCTCCGAAGGTGAGGAATCGGTTCGTATCAGCCGTGCTCCGGCCATGCCTGCCTATCCCATGATGCAACAGGCTTATATCCCCGCGGCCCAGCAGCAGGTGGCCCCGGTGGCCGCCGCCGCGCCTGCGGCCGAGCAGGCCGCCGCCGTACCCGCCGCCATGAGCGGCCATTTGGTGCGCTCCCCGATGGTCGGCACGTTTTATCGCACCCCAAGCCCTGACGCGAAACCTTTTATCGAAGTCGGACAAAAGGTCAATGTCGGCGACACGCTGTGCATCGTCGAAGCCATGAAAATGATGAACCAGATAGAGTCCGACAAAGCCGGGGTGGTCAAAGCCATTCTGCTGGACAATGGTCAACCGGTTGAATTCGACGAGCCGCTGGTCGTCATCGAATAACGAGGCGCCACATGCTAGATAAAATTGTTATCGCCAATCGTGGTGAAATTGCGCTGCGTATTTTGCGCGCTTGTAAGGAATTGGGTATTAAGACCGTGGCCGTGCATTCCACGGTGGACCGCGATCTGAAACACGTACTGCTGGCCGATGAAACCATTTGTATCGGGCCCGCGCCTTCGGTAAAAAGCTATCTCAACATCCCGGCGATTATTTCGGCGGCGGAAATTACCGGCTCGGTGGCCATCCATCCCGGGTACGGTTTCCTGTCCGAAAACGCGGATTTTGCCGAGCAGGTTGAACGCTCCGGCTTTATCTTTATCGGGCCGCGCGCCGAAACCATTCGCCTGATGGGCGACAAGGTTTCGGCCATCAGCGCGATGAAAAAAGCCGGCGTGCCTTGCGTGCCCGGTTCCGACGGCCCGGTCGGCGATGATATGGAAAAAAACCGCGCGGTGGCCAAGCGTATCGGTTACCCGGTTATCATCAAGGCCTCGGGCGGCGGCGGCGGGCGCGGCATGCGCGTCGTGCGCGGCGACAACGAGCTGGAATCATCGATCAAAATGACCCGCGCCGAAGCCAAGGCGGCGTTTAACAACGATGTCATTTACATGGAAAAGTACCTGGAAAATCCCCGGCATATCGAGGTCCAGGTATTGGCGGACGGCCAGGGCAACGCCATCTACCTGGCGGAACGCGACTGCTCCATGCAGCGCCGCCACCAGAAAGTGGTGGAGGAAGCGCCCGCGCCGGGTATTACCGAAGCCATGCGCCGCTACATCGGCGAACGCTGTTCCAAGGCGTGCCGGGATATCGGCTATCGCGGCGCCGGCACCTTTGAATTCCTGTATGAGAACGGTGAGTTTTATTTCATTGAGATGAATACCCGCATCCAGGTGGAGCATCCGGTTACCGAAATGATTACCGGCGTGGATCTCATCAAGGAACAGCTGCGCATCGCCGCCGGCCAGCCTTTGTCCATCAAGCAGGACGAAGTACGGGTTACGGGGCACGCGGTGGAATGCCGTATCAACGCCGAGGATCCCAACACCTTTATGCCCAGTCCGGGCAAGATCACCCGCTTCCATGCGCCGGGTGGTTTCGGCGTGCGCTGGGAATCGCATATCTACGCGGGCTATACCGTACCGCCGTATTATGATTCCATGATTGGTAAATTGATTTGTTATGGCGAGAACCGCGACGTGGCCATCGCGCGCATGAAAAATGCGCTGGCGGAGCTTATCATCGACGGCATCAAAACCAACATTGATTTGCAGCTGAAAATCATGAACGACGAAAACTTCCAGCACGGCGGCACCAACATCCATTACCTGGAGAAAAAGCTCGGTTTAGTGGAAAAATAACCCGCGCTGCAAAAGGCCGGTTGTCACCGGCCTTTTCCGTTTAAATCCCCTTTAGCACTATGCAAATCGGCTGCATGCCGTAAAATCGCCTTTTTTTCGTTATCATTCATTCATCCCGGTACCAAGACATCATGGATAAACGATTTCTTCAGGCTCACCGCGAAGCCCGGTGGGCGTTTGGCCTGGCGGTGGCCTATCTGATTGCCTGGGTGCTGGCCGCCTACCTGCCCGACGACCGGCAGGGGATCACCGGCCTGCCCCATTGGTTTGAAATGGCCTGCCTGTGGGTGCCGCTGCTGTTCCTGGCGCTTTGCTGGCTGATGGTGCGCGTTATCTACCGCGATATCCCCCTGGAGGATAATGATGCAAAGTGAGATCCTTTTACCGCTGATTGCCTACCTGGTCCTGGTCTTCGCGCTTTCGTTCTATGCCTACCGCCGCCGCCAGAAGGGCGAGTTCCTGACGGAATATTTCCTCGGCAACCGCTCGATGGGCGGGTTTGTGCTGGCGATGACCCTCACCGCCACCTATATCAGCGCCAGCTCCTTTATCGGCGGGCCGGGCGCGGCCTACAAATATGGACTCGGCTGGGTACTGCTGGCGATGATCCAACTGCCGACGGTCTGGCTGTCTCTGGGTGTGCTCGGCAAGAAATTCGCCATCCTCGCCCGCCGCTACAACGCGGTCACTCTCAACGATATGCTGCTGGCCCGCTATCAAAGCCCGCTGCTGGTATGGCTTGCCAGTATCAGCCTGCTGGTGGCCTTTATCGGCGCCATGACGGTGCAGTTTATCGGCGGCGCGCGCCTGCTGGAAACCGCCGCCGGCATCCCCTACGATACCGGGCTGCTGATTTTCGGCATCAGCATCGCGTTGTATACGTCGTTCGGTGGTTTTCGCGCCAGCGTGCTCAACGACGCTTTCCAGGGACTGGTCATGCTGCTGGGCACTTTTATCCTGCTGTTCAGCGTTATCCACGCCGCGGGCGGCCTGTCCGCAGCGGTGACCAAACTCCAGCACATCCAGCCGGCGCTGGTATCCCCGACAGGCGTCGACCACGTGCTGACGCCGCAGTTTATGTCGTCGTTCTGGATCCTGGTGTGCTTCGGCGTTATCGGCCTGCCCCATACCGCGGTGCGCTGCATTTCGTACCGGGACAGCAAAGCCGTACATCGCGGCATTATTATCGGCACCCTGGTGATCGGCGTGCTGATGCTGGGCATGCACCTTGCCGGCGCCCTGGGCCGGGCGATACTACCCGACCTGACCATTCCCGACCAGGTGATCCCGACGCTGATGATCACCGTCCTGCCGCCGGTGGTGGCCGGCATATTTCTGGCCGCGCCTTTGGCGGCGATCATGTCGACAATCAACGCGCAACTGCTGCAATCCTCGGCGACCATCGTCAAGGATCTCTATCTCAGCCTGCGTCCCGCCCAGGCGGGCAACGAACGCTTGCTGACGCGGATGTCGGGCACGGTCACGCTGGCGCTGGGCCTGTTATTAATGGTGGCCGCCTGGCGCCCGCCGGAGATGATCATCTGGCTCAACCTGCTGGCCTTCGGCGGGCTCGAGGCGGTATTTCTGTGGCCGCTGGTGCTGGGGCTATACTGGGAACGCGCCAACGCGGCCGGGGCCCTGAGCGCGATGATCGCCGGCGGGGTCTGTTACGCCGTGCTCGCCACCCTTGATGTGCATATCGGCGGTTTCCATCCCATTGTGCCCGCCCTGGCGCTGAGCCTGGCGGCGTTCCTGGCGGGCAACTGCCTTCGCCCCGCCGCCCGGCCCGTTGCCCGGCCCGGCCTTTAATTTTTTTATTGGGAGCAACAGATGCCCTGGATTCAAATGAAGATCAACACCACCGGCGCCAACGCCGAGGAACTCAGCGACGCGCTGATGGAATGCGGCGCGGTATCGGTCACCTTTCAGGATACCCACGACAACCCGGTATTCGAGCCGCTGCCGGGCGAGACGCGGTTATGGGGCGATACCGATGTCATAGGCCTTTTTGCGGCCGATATCGACATAGCGGCGCTTATAGACGCCTTATCGGGCCATGCCCTGCTGGGACAGGATTTCCATCCTAAAATCGAGCAGTTGGAAGATAAGGACTGGGAACGCGAATGGATGGATAATTTCCACCCCATGCGCTTTGGCGAACGGCTGTGGATCTGCCCCAGCTGGCGCCCGGTGCCGGACGCCACGGCGGTAAACGTCATGCTCGACCCCGGCCTGGCCTTCGGCACCGGCACCCATCCCACCACCGCCCTTTGCCTGCAATGGCTGGACGGTTTGGACCTGGCGGGTAAAACGGTAATCGATTTTGGCTGCGGTTCCGGCATCCTGGCCATCGCGGCGTTGAAACTGGGCGCGGCGCACGCCATCGGCATCGATATCGATCCGCAGGCCATCCAGGCCAGCCGTGACAACGCCCAACGCAATGCGGTGGGCAATCGGCTCGACCTGTATTTGTCGCATGACAAACCCGACGACCTGAGCGCCGACGTGGTGGTGGCGAATATCCTGGCCGGCCCCCTGCGCGAACTGGCGCCGCTTATCTCCCTCCTGCCGAAACCGGGCGGCTATCTCGGCCTGTCGGGCATCCTGGCAAGCCAGGCGGAAAACGTCAAGGCGGCTTACGCCGACGCGTTTTCGCTCGACCCGGTGGCGGAAAAGGACGAGTGGTGCCGGATAACCGGCCGCCGCCGCTAATCCGGCGGCAAGCGCGTCCCGCCGCGTCGCCGGGGACGGGGCGGGAGCGATTCAGGAAAAAATCGCGACCGCACCAAATATTTTTCAGCTACAACTTTTTGTTTTTATTGTGAAAAATTCGAAAGATGACATGCAAAGAACAATTTCATTGATCTATAGCAGCGGATTGTTCAAAGTTTGGCCTTTCATCTGACGAAAAAAATGCGTAATATACGCGCCCTTGCGGACACAGTATGGTCTCTCTTTGTCTATGCGTATTGGACACCTGCAGCTCGATAATCGCCTGATAGCCGCCCCGATGGCCGGAGTGACAGACCGCCCATTCAGAGCACTCTGTCATGCGATGGGAGCGGGGTTGACCTTTTCCGAGATGCTTTCCTCGAATCCTGAGGTATGGCGCACGGATAAGTCCCGTCTACGTATGGTACATAGTGATGAACCCGGTATCCGGGCCGTGCAGATTGCCGGATGCGATCCTGCTGATATGGCCGCCGCCGCCGTCATTAACGTGGCAAACGGCGCGCAGCTGATTGATATCAACATGGGTTGCCCCGCCAAGAAGGTTAACCGGAAAATGGCGGGCTCCGCCTTGCTGCAGTTTCCGGATCTGGTGAAACAGATCCTGCTGACCGTGGTAAAGGCGGTGGACGTGCCGGTGATGCTGAAAATACGCACGGGCTGGTCGCCGGAACACCGAAATTGTGTAGAAATTGCCCAATTGGCCGAAGATTGTGGTATACAGGCCATCACAATACATGGCCGAACCCGCGCCTGCTTGTTCAACGGCAACGCGGAGTACGACAGTATTCGGGCAGTTAAGCAGTCTGTTACCATTCCGGTTATCGCGAATGGCGACATTACTGACCCGCATAAAGCCAGAGCGGTGCTTGACTACACCGGGGCCGACGCCCTGATGATAGGACGCGCCGCTCAGGGAAGACCCTGGATCTTCCGGGAAATCCAGCATTATCTGGATACGGGGGAGCTGCTGCCGCCGCCGCCGTTAGGCGAGGTGAAGCGTTTGTTGATAGAGCATGTACGGGAACTGCACGACTTTTATGGTCCAGGCAAAGGATTCCGCATTGCTCGTAAGCACGTCTCCTGGTATCTGCAGGAGCATGCCCCCGACAACCAGTTTAGGCGCACATTCAACGCCATTGAGGATGCCGGCGAACAGCTGGAGGCGTTGAAGGCATATTTTGAAAATCTTGCGTAATAGAAAAAAGAGCTGACAGAACTATGTTCGAACAACGCGTAAATTCTGACGTACTGACCGTTTCCACCGTTAACTCTCAGGATCAGGTAACTCAAAAACCGCTGCGGGACTCGGTGAAACAAGCACTGAAGAACTATTTTGCTCAATTAAACGGTCAGGATGTAAATGATGTGTATGAGCTGGTACTGGCTGAAGTAGAACAGCCACTGTTGGACATGGTCATGCAATACACCCGTGGCAACCAAACCCGCGCGGCCCTGATGATGGGCATTAACCGCGGTACACTGCGTAAGAAATTGAAAAAGTATGGTATGAACTAATACCACTGCTAACTGAATAAAAATAAAGGCGTTATTGGGCAACCAATAACGCCTTTTTATTGCCCTGCCGTCGGCTATTTAACCCATTGGCCGCGTCCGGCCGGCAGCGCCGCCAGGCTTCTTGCCATTGCGCGTCGATACTGTATTGCCGCCACCAACGCCAGGAACGGCAGCGACAGCTCCAGAAATTCTTCCTGCGAGGTTTGCAACGCCACCAGCCATTCAGGCGCGTGCCAGCCGAAAGTGCCCTTAATCATGCCCAGGGAACGGTCGATAATGTTGGTCAGCCCAATCAGGAACACAAAAGTGGCGATGGTCACCGCATGGGCTTTGCCCATGCGCACCGCGCGCAAAACAGGCAACGCATGCCTGACCAGCAGATACAGGCAGGCAACGACAATAGGCACCAGCGACAGCACGGCGTACAGCTTATCAAGCGTGGGCAGGGAACCGGTCCAGAAGCGCAGTTTAAGCATGCTCATATGATCGATATATTTATGCAGGTCCGCCTCGCGCGCCATCATCGCCAGCAGCGCCACGATGACGGCGACACGGGTGCGCCGCCGGCATAGCGGCAGGGGCAGCAGCGCCAGCGACAGGACGGCGATGCCGTATCCCACCAGAGTCAGGTTTTCCACCAGCTGCCCCTCTTCGACCAGATGCACCAATATGTCGGTGGGCATCAGGCACCATAGGATCAAGGTGAACAGGGACACGCCGACTGCCAGCCAGACAGAAAAGCGAGGGGTATCAAGAAAGGACATGGCGCCATCTCTAAAAAAAAGGAAACCATTATTACCGGTAGCAACCTATTTTTTTTAACAATCCATGCGCACTCATTACCCGTATTAATCTGTTTTGCCGTTTCCATCACAACATGTGCCCTCCAGCCAGGCGGTCAGCCCATCTTCACCGGCAGATCCGGCGATGCCGGGGACATGGCTATCGGCGCGCTACCCTGCTGCCGCAGCGTTTCCAGGTACGCCCGCTCGCGCCGCAGCCTGCTGCCGGCCGTTTCTATCCTCCCCGGATATAATTTACGCATAGGCTTATCACTCACTGTACCCGCCATTGCGCCGTGTTACTTCATCCGCCTCCCGCAGGACTAAGCGATCGGCAACGATACGGGGATATCAGGATGGATTAAACACCGTTTTCGCCACAAACAGCCCATTCAACGCCGCCGGGAAGCCCGCGTATATCGCCATCTGCATAATGATTTCGGTGATTTCCTCACGCGTTAACCCTACGTTCAGGCCGGCCTGGATATGGACGTTCAACTGCGGCGCGCAGTTGCCCATCGCCGTTAGCGCGGCGATGGTGGCGATTTCACGCGCGCGCAGGTCAAGCCCGGGACGTGAATAAATATCGCCAAACGGAAACTCAAGCAGATAACGCGCGAAATCGGGCGCGATATCGGCTAAGGCGTCAATCACGTTTTCTCCGGCGCGGCCGTCGATAGCGGCTAAGGCTTTTTTACCCTGTTCCAGTCTGGATAGGGTTATATTCTGTATCGTCATACATTATTCCTCGGTAACGTTGGCGTCGGTATAACCGGCGATTTTAGCGTCGAGGACGAGCAGTGAGGATTGCAGTTCCGTGATATGCGCCCGTACCTTTTGGCGATGCGCCTCCAGCAGGCGCCGGCGATCGGGTAGGGTTGCCGTGCCGCCGTCGCGCAGGGCGGCATAGCGCAACATGTCGCGTATCGGCATGCCGGTAGTTTTCAGCCGCTGCAAAAAGGAAATCCAGGGCAGGATGGCGCGGTCGTAATAACGCTGTCCGGCATCATCCCTCCGGGCATACGGCAGCAATCCAATGCGTTCGTAATAACGCAGGGTATGGGCTGTCAGCCCGGTTTTTTTTGCTATATCACCGATCTTCATATCTGTCCTTATTTCGTCCCGACCTTACCCATGCTAAGGGTTAGAGCGCGCGCTAAGTCAAGCGACAAAACAGGTTTTGATCAGGCGGTGGTTTCTGGGGACGAAAAAAAGCCCCGACGATGTCGAGGCTCTTTAATTCATTGTCAGGTTCCGGATGCTTTGGATTTTCTGGCGGCTGCGCCGCGCGACCAAAGGGCTATTCGTTTAAGAATGTCCGGTAACCTGCTTCTGCGTGGTTATGGCTGAGTAATTAAATTACAGAGCAACAACGTTGGCAGCAGACGGGCCTTTCTGGCCGCTTTCAATGGTGAATTCAACGCGCTGACCTTCGTCAAGGGTTTTGAAATCATTGCTCTGGATGGCAGAGAAGTGTACGAACACGTCTTTGCTGCCGTCAGCAGGAGTGATGAAGCCGAAACCTTTACCAGCGTCAAACCATTTAACGATACCAGTCATTTTGTCAGACATAGATACTTCCTTCATAATTATTTGTGCCACAATGTGGCGTGGTGAATAGGTCTGTTTGCCAGGGAATACTTACTTATGGGCACTTAAGAAGGAAATTCGTCGAAGAAGTGATGGTCTGCTATCGCTTTTACTTGAACAACTTTACTAAAATGACTTACATAAATAGGTCTGTACTACAAACCGTTGACGCTATTTACTCATAAAACCCCCCGCCGCGCAAGCTTTAATTATCAAATGAATTTTTAAGGTGCAATGACTGCACCCAAGGCGATGTTGCGCCCGCATCCCATGCGCCCAATCAAGGCGGTTCGACAACAATTTTTGCCAACCCGCTCCCAGATAACGGAACCCGGGGCGTCATAGTGGTGCGTCCGCCGAATCACTGCACTATATTTGTGCATAACTGTCCCGTTTTGGCGCGGCGCGGCTGTTAATAAAGTGTGAGTTCACCCGCCAGGCAAGCAACTGCCAGATTGGCATCCCCTTTGCTATAGAGGTAACTGGCACTATGCCAACAGACAGGATGGATGCGCAGCGAAAGTGCATCAAAACCACTGGCTTTAATTTTCTGCCTCACAGGATGCTTTATGAAAAAAATGATGATTTCCACCTTGGTTGCCGCAGCCACCCTTTTTGCGATAGCCAATCAGGCACATGCAGGCGCGACGTTGGACGCGGTAAAGAAAAAAGGTTTTGTGCAATGCGGTATCAGTGACGGTTTGCCCGGCTTTTCTTATGCCGATGCCAGCGGTAAATTTACCGGTATCGACGTGGACGTCTGCCGCGCCGTCGCCGCCGCCGTCTTCGGCGACGATACCAAGGTCAAATACACGCCCTTGACGGCAAAAGAGCGTTTTACCGCGCTGCAATCCGGGGAAGTGGATATCCTGTCGCGCAACACGACCTGGACCTCGTCCCGCGATGCGTCCATGGGCATGGTGTTCGCCGGCGTGAACTATTATGACGGTATCGGCTTCCTGACCCATACCAAGGCCGGACTGAAAAGCGCCAAGGATCTCGACGGCGCTACCGTCTGTATCCAGGCCGGTACCGATACCGAGCTGAACGTAGCGGATTATTTCAAAGCCAATAAAATGCAATTTACCCCCGTGACCTTCGATCGTTCCGACGAAAGCGCCAAGGCGCTCGAGTCCGGCCGCTGCGACACCCTCTCTTCCGACCAGTCACAGCTCTACGCGCTGCGTATCAAGCTGGGCAAGCCCGACGATTATGTCGTACTGCCTGAAGTGATTTCCAAAGAGCCGTTGGGACCGGTGGTGCGTCGCGGTGATGAAGATTGGTTCACCATTGTCAAATGGTCGCTGTTCGCCATGCTCGATGCCGAAGAAATGGGCGTGACCTCGAAAAACGTCGATCAGCTGGCGGCCTCGCCGGCAACACCCGATATGGCCCATCTGCTGGGTAAAGAAGGTAACTTCGGCGAACAGCTGAAGCTGCCTAACGATTGGGCATACAAAATCGTTAAACAAGTAGGGAATTACGGCGAAATTTTCGATCGTAACGTCGGCGCCGGCAGCGAGCTTAAAATCAAGCGCGGCCTGAATGCATTATGGAATCAGGGCGGCATCCAGTACGCGCCGCCGGTACGTTAATACCAGCCACAGTGCGAGAGCGCCGGCGTAGTCCGCCGGCGCTTTTCCAGCAGATAAATTTATACTGAGGCTTTGCGCATGCAACAACGCCAAACCGTAAAAGGTGCCTTTTCGTTGACCAACCCTGCGGTTCGCGCCTGGGTCTACCAGATACTGGCCGTGGTGGTGGTGGTAGCCTTTGGCGGCTATATCCTGCACAACACGCTGACTAATCTCAGCAACCGCGGCATCACGTCCGGCTTTGGTTTCCTGCATGACGCCGCCGGTTTCGGCATCGTGCAGCATCTTATTCCTTTCGAACAGGGCGATACCTACGGACGGGTGTTTATCGTCGGGCTCCTCAATACATTGCTCGTCTCCGCACTCTGTATCGTGTTCGCTTCCCTGCTCGGCTTTTTTATCGGCCTGTCGCGACTGTCGGAAAACTGGCTGTTACGTAAACTGTCGACCATCTATATCGAGACTTTTCGTAATATTCCGCCGCTGCTGCAAATCTTTTTCTGGTATTTCGCCGTGCTGCGCAACCTGCCCGGTCCGCGCCAGGCGGTTAATGCCTTTGACGTGGCCTTTCTCAGCAACCGCGGCCTTTATATGCCCACCCCGATGATGGGCGAAGGCGCAGCCGCCACCCTGGTTGCGCTGGTTGCCGCCATCCTGGCGTCGGTTATCCTGTTTCGCATTAACCGCCGCCACCAGATGGCCACCGGCGAACTGCGCCGCAGCTGGCCCTGGATTGTCCTGCTGTTGATTGCGCTGCCCGCCGGCGCGCAGTGGCTATTCGGCGCGGCCCTCCATTGGGATTTGCCGCAATTGCGCGGGTTTAACTTTCGCGGCGGCATGGTGCTTATCCCCGAACTGGCCGCCCTGACGCTGGCCCTTTCGGTCTATACCTCCACCTTTATCGCCGAAGTCATTCGCTCCGGCATCCAGTCGGTGCCCTTCGGCCAGCATGAAGCGGCCCGTTCGCTGGGGCTGCCTAATCCGGTCACGTTAAACCAGGTTATCCTGCCGCAGGCGATGCGCGTGATTATCCCACCCCTGACCAGCCAGTACCTGAATATCGTCAAGAACTCCTCGCTGGCGGCCGCCATAGGTTACCCGGATATGGTCTCGCTATTTGCCGGGTCGGTGCTCAACCAGACCGGCCAGGCGATTGAAACCATCGCCATCACCATGTCGGTCTATCTGGTTATCAGTTTGGGGATTTC
This sequence comes from Sodalis sp. RH24, assembly GCF_047324145.1. Lineage (NCBI taxonomy): Bacteria > Pseudomonadati > Pseudomonadota > Gammaproteobacteria > Enterobacterales > Bruguierivoracaceae > Sodalis > Sodalis sp. RH24. The sequence continues at coordinate 4,157,252 of NZ_CP178729.1, read as the reverse complement.
GTTCTTAATGAACATTTACAACCGGCGTAAAGCATTGGTTGAGCGCTAAGAGACCTTCATGACCATGACAATCAATCCCCATGAACCCGTAGCGATAGCGTCGCGCAGCCGGCTGGCACTGGCTATGCTTTGGATACGCCAGAACCTGTTTTCCAGCCTGTCCAATAGCCTGCTGACCCTGTTTTGCCTGTGGCTGCTGTGGATTATTATCCCGCCCATGTTCAACTGGCTGATATTGCAAGCCAATTGGGTGGGCACCACCCGCGCCGACTGCACCCGCGACGGCGCCTGCTGGGTCTTTATCCACGCCCGCTTCGGCCAGTTCATGTATGGCCTGTACCCCTTCGACCAGCGCTGGCGCATTAACCTGACCCTGGTGGTCGGATTGCTGAGCCTGCTGCCGATGTTCTGGAAAGGCATGCCGCGTCGCGGACGTTATATTGCCTGCTGGGCGGTGTTGTTCCCCATTTTTACCTGGGTGATGCTGTATGGCGGCTTTTTCGGTTTATCCCGGGTGGAAACCCGTCAATGGGGCGGGTTGACCCTGACGCTCATCATCGCGGCGGTGGGCATTGCGGGCGCGCTGCCCCTGGGCGTGCTGCTGGCGCTGGGCCGGCGGTCGAAAATGCCGGTGGTGCAATGGTTTTGCATCATATTTATCGAGTTCTGGCGCGGCGTGCCGCTGATCACCGTGTTGTTCATGTCGTCGGTCATGCTGCCGCTGTTCCTGTCGGAAGGGACCAATATCGATAAGCTTATCCGGGCGCTGGTAGGGGTGATCATGTTCCAGTCGGCCTACGTGGCGGAAGTGGTGCGCGGCGGCCTGCAGGCCTTGCCCAAGGGCCAGTACGAGGCGGCCGAATCGCTGGCGCTGGGTTATTGGAAAACCCAGGGGCTGGTGATCCTGCCGCAGGCCCTGAAAATGGTGATTCCCGGCCTGGTCAACACCATCATTGCGCTGTTTAAGGATACCAGCCTGGTGGTGATTATCGGTTTATTCGATTTGTTCAGCAGCGTGCAGCAGGCCACGGTCGACCCGGCCTGGCTCGGGATGTCGACGGAAGGGTATGTCTTCGCCGCGGCAGTCTACTGGATTTTTTGTTTTAGCATGTCCCGCTATAGCCAACATTTGGAAAGGCGCTTTCAAACCGGGCATTCCTCCACCCATTGAGGTACATAATGAGCGACAATAACGCCATCCAGTCTGACCGTTTGATGATTACACTGGAAAACGTCAATAAGTGGTTCGGTCAGTTCCATGTATTGAAAGATATCAATTTGCAGGTAAAAGCCGGCGAACGCATCGTGCTGTGCGGCCCTTCAGGTTCGGGCAAGTCCACCACCATCCGTTGTATTAACCATCTGGAAGAGCATCAGCGGGGCACCATCGTGGTGGACGGTACCCTTTTGAATGACGATCTGCGCAATATCGAACGCGTGCGTACTGAAGTAGGCATGGTGTTCCAGCATTTCAACCTGTTCCCGCACCTGACGGTGCTGCAGAACTGCACCCTGGCGCCCATTTGGGTGCGTAAGATGCCGAAAAAAGAGGCCGAGGAGCTGGCCATGCATTATCTGCAGCGGGTGCGGATTGCCGAGCACGCGCATAAATTCCCCGGCCAGCTGTCCGGCGGCCAGCAGCAGCGGGTGGCTATCGCCCGTTCGTTATGCATGAAGCCGAAAATCATGTTGTTTGACGAACCCACCTCGGCGCTGGATCCGGAAATGGTCAAGGAAGTGCTCGATACCATGATCGGCCTGGCCAATGACGGCATGACCATGCTGTGCGTGACGCATGAAATGGGCTTTGCCCGTACCGTCGCCGATCGGGTGATCTTTATGGATCGCGGGGAGATCGTCGAGCAATCCGCGCCGGACGAGTTTTTCACCCAGCCGAAATCAGAGCGCACCCGCGCCTTCCTGTCCCAGATCCTGCATTGATCGACCACCGGGGCGCCGCCCCGGTTATTTCAGCAGCACCTCGTATTGCGGATTAAACTCATCGAATATCGGCAGCGCCGCGGCGCCCAGCGCGGCGGTGTCGGTACCGTTCAGCCCAATCCTGACGCGGTGGCCGTCGCTGTATTTGCTGCGCACCGAGCGCAGCAGCGGATGCAGGCGCCCGACAATTTTTTCCACCAGCGGCTGCGGCATTTGGCCGCCGATAATCACCGCTTCGGCGTCGAAAATGCATTCGAGGATATTGATTGCCTGCCGGGTTGCCGGCAGGACCGCGTCGATCCAGCGGTCAAAGCGGGCGTGTTCCACGTGCAGCAGGTCCCCGGGCATGGCGATCATGGGATCCAGCCCGCAGGCCTCATAAGCCGATTGCAGGGATAAATAGCGTTCCAGGCAGCCATGATTGCCGCAGGAGCACAGGCGCCCGCCGGGCTGCACCACCATGTGGCCGACCTCGCCGGCATTATGCGCATGGCCGGTGTAAATATGGCCGTCGGTGAAAATGCCCGCGCCCAGGCCAGTGCCGATATAAAGATAGATAAACGAATCCAGCTGCTTGGCAATGCCGTGGAACCGCTCGCCGATGGCGGCCACCGTAGCGTCGTTCTCCAGGGTCACCGGCAGGCCGGTTGCCGTCGTCAATTCCGCCACCACATCGACATGTTCCCAGCCGTGCAGGGTGGTGGGTCCTTCGGACGATAGGCCCTCGACGCCAAACGGCCCCGGCATCACCACCCCGATCCCCAGCATTTTGCCCCAGTCGACCGGCGCCTGCTGCTTCATCTCCGCCAGCAGCTCTTTGATCAGCGCAAGCGTTGCACCGGGCTGGGGCTTTTGCACCAGGCAAAGGCGCCGGAAGCGGACATTGCCGGTAAGATCGACCAAGACCATCAGCAGGGTCTGGTGATCGAGATGAATGCCTATCGAATAAGCGCTGTCCGGATTCAGGGTCATGGGTACCGCCGGCTGGCCGCGGCCGCCGACATGGCGTGGCGCATGGGAGGAGAGAATGCCGGCCTGGCCGAGCTCGGCCGCGATATTGGATACGGTCTGCGGCGTCAGCGCCGTCAGGCGCGCCAATTCCGCCCGCGTCAACTCGCCGTTTAACCGAATGGCCTCGATAACCACGCGCCGGTTGTGCGCCCTGGCATGTTCCAAATTGGTACCTGATGTTCTCATGAGTCCATACCCCTCACTGCCTGTGGCGCCAGTATGTGTGCTTGTTATAGAGCAATCAAATTGATTTATTAATTCCCGGGCAGTGTTTTCGGCATGGCTATTGCAAGTTTCTCTGCAGGATAGCGGCAATTGTTGCCAGGTATGTTAAGAGAATGTGGCGCGATAGCGATCACAAGCTGAGAAGTTAAGCATTGCTTTCGTCTATTAAAGCAATCAAATTGATTTAATTACCCACACGCAAACCATCTGATCCCGGAGAGAGCATGAACATAAAGACCTTCTACCCCGCCCTGACGCTCTGCGCATTGTCGGTCCTCTCGCTGGGACTCCCGGCACAGGCCCAGGCGAAAACCCAAATCAACGCGCTGTTCATGACCCAGGCCGCCTACAGCGAAAACGATATCCGCGCCATGACCACCGATTTCACCCAGCAGCATCCGGATATCGACGTCAACCTGGAATTTGTACCCTACGAAGCCCTGCACGACAAAATCGTCGCGGCGCGCGGCGCGGGCGGCAATGGGTACGATGTGGTGCTGTTCGACGCCATCTGGCCGGCGGAATTTACCAAATTCGGCCTATTACAGGATGTCACGGCACGGATTAACGCCGACGACAGCAAAAAGATTTTCCCCGGCGCCATGAGCACCGTTACCTATCAGGATAAGGTTTGGGGCCTGCCCTGGATCCTCGACACCAAATACCTGTATTACAACAAGGCGATGTTGAGCAAAGCCGGCATCACCACGCCGCCGCAGACCTGGCAGCAGGTGGAGCAGCAGTCCGAGATTTTAAAGCAAAAGGGCATCGTGAAGTATCCGCTGGTCTGGAGCTGGTCGCAGGCGGAAGCGCTGATTTGTGATTACACCACGCTGGTATCGGCCTTTAAGGGTGACTTCTTTACCGCGGGCAAGCTGAATTTCAGCAACCCGGGCTCGCTGCAAGCGGTAAATTATATGAAGGAAACGCTGGATAAGGGCCTGACCAATCCCAACTCGCGCGAATACCTGGAAGAAGATGTGCGCAAGGCATTCTCCAACGGCGACGCGGCCTTCGCGCTCAACTGGACCTATATGTACAACATGGCCAACGACCCGAAACAGAGTAAAGTGGCCGGCGACGTCGGCATAGTGCCGGCACCGGGCGCGCAGGCCGGCGGCGTTTCGGCGGTCAACGGCTCGATGGGCCTGGGCATTGCCAAGGCCAGCCAGCATCCCGAGCAGGCATGGCAATATATCAGCTATATCACCTCGCAGCCGGTACAGGATAAATATTCGCGCCTGAGCCTGCCTATCTGGAAATCCTCCTATGATGACCCCAAGGTGCAGCAAGGTCAGGAGCCGTTAATCGCCGCCGCGAAACAATCCCTGAATGTCATGTTGTCCCGCCCGGCCATTCCCGCCTATTCGCAGTTGTCCAACGTGCTGCAGCAAAACCTGCAGCAGGTGTTGCAGAACCAGGCTACGCCGGAAGCGGCCATGCAGGCGGCGACGAAAGGCGCGGAACGTTTGCGTTAAGGATTTAGCCATGCTCAGTTTGCCGCAACGTGAGCGTCGTCAGGCATGGGTGCTGCTGGCGCCCATGCTGGTGATGATGTTTTTGCTGACCGCCTGGCCGCTGGGCCGGACCCTGTGGCTCAGCTTTACCGACGCCGCGCTGATTGGCGGCGGCGCCGTGCCCGCTTACGTGGGTTTCGCCAACTATCTGTATGCGCTGACCGACCCGGACTTTCTGGCGGCGCTGGCGCGCACGCTTTATTTTACCCTGGTGTCGGTGGCCTTTGAAGGCGTTATCGGCGTACTGGTGGCCCTGCTGCTGAACCAGAAATTTTACGGCCGCGGCCTGCTGCGGGTGCTGGTAATCCTGCCCTGGGCGCTGCCGACCATCGTTAACGCCATGATGTGGCGGCTTAATTTCAATCCCGATTACGGCAGCGTCAACGCGTTGCTGACACAAACCGGTGTCATCGATCGTTACCGCAGTTGGCTCGGCTCCCCCGACTCGGCGATGAACGCGGTGATGATTGCCGATATCTGGAAAAACTACCCGCTGGTGACGCTGCTGACCCTGGCGGCGCTGCAATCGATCCCGGACGATCTGTTCGAGGCCGCGCGTATCGACGGCGCCTCCGCCTGGCGGCGATTTCGCGCCATCACCCTGCCGGCCATCCTGGCTCCACTTGGCGTGGCGCTGATCTTACGCACCATCGACGCCTTTAAGATCTTCGACATTATTTATGTCATGACGCGGGGCGGCCCGGTGGACAGCACCAAGACCCTGAGCTTTTTCGTCTATCAGGAATCGTTCAGCTACCTGCGCGCCGGCAGCGGCGCCGCCTATGCCATCCTGATGACCATTCTGTGCGGGATTTTGATTGCCGTTTACATGCTGATGCTGTCCCGTCAGCGCCGCCGGGGAATAGAATCATGAAACGCAGGATCCGCATTGTTTTACGCTATGCGGCGGCGGCGCTGCTGGCGATAACCATACTGGCGCCCATGCTGTGGCTGTTTTTAATGAGCGTCAGCTCGGCGGCGGATTTAGCCCGCATCCCGCTGGAATGGCTGCCGCGACAATGGGACTTCAGCCGCTACGCCCGCCTGCTATCGCTGGCGCCGGGCCAGCCGGGCGCGCTTTTCCTGCACGCGCTGGCCAACAGTATGGTGATTGCCACCGGCGCGACGCTGATTTCGCTGCTGCTGGCCGTGCCGGCGGCGTTCAGTTTTTCCCGCTATCCCGGCCGTGAGGGCTGGTTGATGGGCAGCCTGGCTATTTATATGGTGCCGCCGGTGGCGTTTGTCCTGCCGCTGTATTTTGTTTTGCAGCAGTTGTCGTTACTGAATACGCATCTGGGACTGGTGTTGGTGTACTGTTCGCTGATCCTGCCTTTTCTGACCTGGATGCTGAAAAACCAGTTCGACGCGCTGCCGCTGGATATCGAACAGGCGGCGCGCCTCGACGGCCTGCGTTTTTGGCAGGTGCTGTTGCGCATTACCCTGCCACTGGCCAAACCGGCCGTGGCCGCCTCGGCGGTGTTTGGCTGGCTGCTGGCCTGGGATGAATTTTTCTATGCCTTGCTATTTACCAACAATATCCAGGCGCAAACGCTGCCGGTCACTATCGCCGGGTTTACCGCCGGCCGGGCCACGGACGACGGGCTTATCGCCGCCGTCGGCATCCTGGCCTCGGTACCGCCGCTGTTTATCGCCATCTGGCTGCAAAAGTCCCTGGTCAGCGGTTTAACCAGCGGCGGCAGCAAGGGCTAAAAAGGGACGAACTGGATACCTTCATGACAACATCCGCGATCGACGCCACGCTGTATGTGGTGGGCAATATCAATATCGACCTGATTATGGGCACCCTGCACCATTGGCCCGCCCGCGGAACCGAGGCGATGCTGGAACACAGCGCCATGCGGCCCGGCGGCTCGGCCGGCAACTGCGCGCTGGCGCTGGCGGCGCTCGGCACGCCGCACCGGGCGGTGGCCAATCAGGGAGACGATCATTTTTCTTCCTGGCTGGCGGGTTATTTTACCGCCAGCGCGCCCTTCTGGCCGCGTTATGCCTGCGAAACCTCGCTGACGGTGGGCCTGACCCATCCTGATAACGAACGCACCTTTTTCAGCAACCAGGGACATATCGTGCGCCTGACGCGGCAAGACGTGCTGATGCAGCTGCCGCCGCAGGCGACGCCGGGGGATATCGTCTTATTATGCGGCACCTTTCTCTGCCTGCGGCTGCTAAAGGAGTATCCGGAGCTGTTGGCTACGCTGCGCCGCCGCGGTTTTCAGGTGGCGGTGGATACCGGCTGGCCCCCCGACGGCTGGAACGAGCGCCTGCGTAGGGATATCGCCCGCTGGCTCGGTTACTGTGACTATTTATTATTGAATGAAGTGGAAACGCTGGGCCTGGCGGACAGCGGCGATCTGGCGCTGGCCGGAAAAACGCTGGCGGCGCAGCTCACGCCCGGCGGCGCCTGCGTCATCAAGCGGGGCGCGTTGGGTGCCACGGTATATGAGAGGCAGGGGGAATTTTCCCACGCCGCCGAGCAGGTCGAAATCAAAGATACCATCGGCGCCGGCGACAGTTTTAACGCCGGTTTTCTCAGCGCCCTGCTGTACGGTTATAACCGCCGCCAGGCGCTGCGCTGGGGCATTCGTGTCGCCGGGCAGGCCATAGGCAGCTCGCCGCGTCAGTATCCTGACCGGGCATCCCTTCAATCCCTTGCCGGTGAGGAATAATCCATGGCCAGCGTCGAACTCGTCAAGATCGCCAAACGTTATGGCAAACATACCGTGCTTAATCCGCTGGATCTCACCATCCCCGACGGCAGCTTTACGGTGTTAGTCGGCCCCTCCGGCTGCGGCAAATCCACCCTGCTGCGCCTGCTGGCCGGGCTCGATACCGTCTCCGACGGCGATATCTTTATTGATAAACAGCGTATCAACGACCTGGATCCGGCGGATCGGGATATCGCCATGGTGTTCCAAAGCTATGCGCTTTACCCGCATTTGACGGTCGCGGAAAACCTGGCGTTTCATATGCAGGTAAAAAAAGTACCGCGCCAGGAACAGCAAAGCAAAGTTGAGCAAGTCGCCCGCATGCTGGGTATCGAACGCCTGTTGCGGCGGCTGCCGAAGGCGCTGTCCGGCGGGCAGCGCCAGCGTGTGGCCATGGGCCGCGCCATGGTGCGCAATCCCCGGGTATTCCTTTTTGACGAGCCGTTGTCCAATTTGGATGCCCAGTTGCGCATGGAGCTGCGCGCCGAGATTAAATCGCTGCATCAGCAGCTCAAAACCACCACGGTATATGTTACCCATGACCAGGTGGAGGCCATGACCCTGGCCGATCAAATTGTGGTGATGAAGGAAGGCAATATCGTTCAGCAAGGCAGGCCTCTGGAAATTTACGATCGGCCGGCCAATACCTTCGTGGCGCGTTTTATCGGCTCGCCGCCGATGAACCTGCTGGAAGGGAAGGTTGAGACACGCGATGGGATTGCGGGCGTAAGCTGTGGCGCACTGTGGTTCCCGCTGCCGGCAAAATGGCACGCTGCGGCAAAGCTTCAGGGCGGCGCGCCGGTGACGCTTGGCATTCGTCCGCATGATTTCTTGCGCCTTGATGCTTCGGAACAGCCCGCCGCCACGTTGCGCGTGATGGAGGTAACCGGCGAGACCAGCCTGCTGCACGTAGACTGGGGCGGTTTCCCGCTGCATGTCCAATTTGCCGGCCGGATCCTGTGCCAGCCCGGGCAACCGCTCTGGCTGGAAACCAAGGCGGAAAGCCTGCATTTGTTTGATACGCAAAGCGGCAACCGGCTTGGCGAGACCCGTTAAAGCGCAGGCGCGGGCGGCAATCCGCGTTGATCAGTAACCCACGCCTCGCACTCCGCCCGCGGCCCTAATGTATTCGCCTGTTACCCAATGTGCATCATCGGACGCCAGGAACACCGCAACGGGCGCAATGTCTTCCGGCTCGCCGAAACGGCCCAAAGGCGTTCCGGCAATAAGTTTTTCCCCCAGTTCGCCCGCAAAATGACCTTTCGTCGCAGGCGTATTGGTGTGGCCGGGCAGAATGGCATTGACCCTGATCCCACGGGGGCCCAACTCCCTGGCCAACGCCAGGGTCAGGGTATCGACCGCCCCTTTGGTGGCTGAATAAACACTGGATGCAAGATAAGGGTCGGTGCTGAGGATGGAGCTAATATTGATGATGCTGCCCCCTGATTTGCCGAAATGCTTTACCGCTTCACGAACAGCCAGTAGATACCCCAGCACATTGATATTAAACTGCTGATGGAAGGCTTCCTCCGTAAGGTCTTCAATCATTTGAAACACCGCGACCCCGGCGTTATTTACCAGAATATCCAGCCTACCGTAGTCCGCTCTGACCGTATCGAACAAGCGTGTGACGTCGCGTGCCTTGCTCATATCCGCCTGAATAGAGACTGCGGTGCCGCCCTGCGCCTGAATCTGCGCGACAACCGCGTCGGCCTCGTCCTTGCTTGACGCATAGTTTACGACGACCGTCGCGCCCGCAGCGCCAAACGCTTTGGCAATGCCGGCGCCGATGCCTTTTGATGCGCCGGTGACAACCGCTATTTTGCCTTTAAGTTTCATATAATTACCTTTTATATCGTTGAGTAATGGCTCGCGGGGGTGAAGGTGGTCAGATCTCAGAGATCCGGACGCAACGCCCGCTTGCCAATAGCATAGGGTCAACAGCCGGCCAGCGGCGTGCCCGTTCTTCTCTCATCCTTGCCTGATCTTCTCACTCCGCTTGCTTTGCCATCGGGTTTACCCCATAGTCAATTGCATGAACAATGCAATGGATGAGCTGCGCAGCATCGTTATGCGTGCAGGAAACACGTGGACAGATACCGGCCTATCGCACGTAATCATGGTGCGGGCCGAGGCGTGCGCGGATCGGGTTTATCAGCCCATGCTGCACTTGGTTCTACAGGGCTCCAAGACGCTCTCCATTGGGGATCAGGTTTTGGATTATGCAGCGGCGACCTATTTTCTCGTCCCCGTGGATGTACCCGCCACCGGCGAGATCCATTCGAGCGGACCGGGGCAGCCCTATCTTGCGATCGGCCTGGCCCTTGATGTCAAGGTCATCGCCACGTTGCTCGCTGGTGAGTCCGAAGCGGATGCGCGTCCAAACACGGGGGGCTTTTCCGCGGTGACCGCGCCTGCTGAAATGATTGATGCATGGTTGCGTATGATGAGACTTATTAATCGCCCGCGAGAAGCCGCGATCCTTGCCCCCATGATCGAGCGGGAAATTTTGTTTCGGGTACTGCAAGGGCCGCTGGGCGGTATGCTGCGCGAAATCGCCCGCCCCGAAGGCCGTTTGTCGCAGATTCGACGCGCCACCCTGTGGATCCGTGAGCACTACACCGAACCATTCCGCGTCGAGTCGCTCGCGGCAATGTCCGATATGAGCGTCGCGGCTTTCTATCGTCACTTCAAATCCATCACCGCCATGACGCCGATTCAATACCAGAAGCGTCTGCGTCTGCTTAGGGCCCGTTGGTTGCTGTTGTTCGATCCTCAGGACGCCGCTGCAATCGCATTTACCGTTGGGTATGAAAGCGCCTCACAATTCAGCCGTGAATATGCACGCCTGTTCGGCATGTCACCGGTGCGGGATGCCGCCAGGTTCAGGTCAGCGCCAGCCTCAGGCGGCGCTTCAATGATGGATGCGGGCGTTTCTGAAAGCTTAAGTCGCGTCTCTTCGTCCGGGTAGCGAACCGCCAGGGTTGATGTCTATGCAAAAGCCCGCTGTTGTCACCGAGGTTTTTTGCAATTGCATGCCTGACAATTGACGATTGCTTCTGACGCCAACGTTGCTGCGAAGATGCATAATGTCATCGGCACAGACGCCTTCCTGTACCTATCCGGCTGATAAACTATAAAATAAAAAACGCCTGGGCCAATGGGATTTATTACACAATGCTGTGCCATTATCTACCTCAGGGTAGCCGGTTATACTGACCGGGGGAATATGCTGAACGCAACCGGAAAGTGGTTAATCACAGGCTGGCAGCCAGGTTTGCAGCGGGTGGTCTCAGGCAAAATCTGATTGAAAAAATAAAGCCTTTTTCTTTGTGCGAATTTAAACTATATCTTAGATATATTCATTACAGAATTCTCTCTCCCCCTCTTGATGTTTTTTTTAATTATTTTCAGATAAAAGATATAATTTTTATTATCAAAGAGATTATTAAAATGTTTAAAAACTCAAGCAAAGCTTTATGTTTTTTTATACTTATCGTCGCCACCAGAACGTATGCCAGAGAGATAAACTTATATTCCGCCAATACCGGTTCGTTTGTGTATCACTTGACTGGTAATTATGGGCAATATAATGAGTTTTTTGATAATAAATTCTTATCAGTCGAGCGCAAATTTTCTGAAGATTCCAACTACAGTATATTGCTTGGGACGATGAACAACAGTTTCGGGGACCGCTGTCTGGCAATGGGATTGAGAAGGGACTGGATATCGGGTGACTCCGGCTGGGTTTTTAAAGGGATATATGGTTATACAGGGGAATTTTTTTTTGACGCTTTCAGTCGTTGCGGTGATCATGGCGCCTATAAAAATTTTAAGAAAGCGACTGGAATAGGATTTGCGCCATATATTTATCATGCTATTCAATACAATTTTACAGATTACTTCGGTATTGAAACTGGAATAATCATTCCTACCGTACTTGTCATCAGCGTGCAATGGAGCTTCAGATAAATGTTTGTTACCCGTTATACGCAAGCCGGGTAGCGAACCGCCAGGGTCACGGACATGAAAAAGCCCTCTGTTTGCACAGAGGGCTTCGCCAATGGGATGCCTTGCAGTGGATGTCCGCCTGCGGCGGCCACCCTGCGGGCCGCCGCAAGCGGCGTTCAACAGGCTCCGCCTGTTGTCCTACTCTCTTACTCGAGTAGCGAACCGCCAGGGTTACGGACATGAAAAAGCCCTCTGTTTACACAGAGGGCTTCGTCAATGGGATGCCTGGCAGTTGATGCCTGACGGCGTCAGGCACCCTGCGGGCCGCCGCAAGCGGCGTTCAACAGGCTCCGCCTGTTGTCCTACTCTCTTACTCGAGTAGCGAACCGCCAGGGTCACGGACATGAAAAAGCCCTCTGTTTACACAGAAGGCTTCGTCAATTGGATGCCTGGCAGTTCCCTACTCTCGCATGGGGAGACCCCACACTACCATCGGCGCTACGGCGTTTCACTACTGAGTTCGGCATGGGGTCAGGTGGGACCACCGCGCTAGTGCCGCCAGGCAAATTCTTTATTTGCCGAACTCTACCGTTAAAACTGGTGCTGATACCCAGAGTCGAACTGGGGACCTCACCCTTACCAAGGGTGCGCTCTACCAACTGAGCCATATCAGCGCTCAAAGCTTTTTTACCAACGCCTTTCGCTTCGCTCAAGGTATTGGTCTTAATGGATGCCTGGCAGTTCCCTACTCTCGCATGGGGAGACCCCACACTACCATCGGCGCTACGGCGTTTCACTGCTGAGTTCGGCATGGGGTCAGGTGGGACCACCGCGCTAGTGCCGCCAGGCAAATTCGTTTACCAACCGTCATCCTGCTTCTGATGACCATCGGCCTTTATCCGGAACTTCGCTGAAAATTCTCTCGCCACCCCTTGGGGCGACGCTCTCTTTGCGTCAAACACTTTAGGTGTTGTAAGGTTAAGCCTCACGGGTCATTAGTATCGGTTAGCTCAACGCATCGCTGCGCTTACACACCCGACCTATCAACGTCATCGTCTTTAACGTCCCTTCAGGTGACTTAAAGCCACAGGGAAGACTCATCTCGAGGCAAGTTTCCCGCTTAGATGCTTTCAGCGGTTATCTCTTCCGCACGTAGCTACCGGGCAATGCCATTGGCATGACAACCCGAACACCAGTGGTGCGTCCACTCCGGTCCTCTCGTACTAGGAGCAGCCCCTCTCAATCTTCCAACGCCCACGGCAGATAGGGACCGAACTGTCTCACGACGTTCTAAACCCAGCTCGCGTACCACTTTAAATGGCGAACAGCCATACCCTTGGGACCTACTTCAGCCCCAGGATGTGATGAGCCGACATCGAGGTGCCAAACACCGCCGTCGATATGAACTCTTGGGCGGTATCAGCCTGTTATCCCCGGAGTACCTTTTATCCGTTGAGCGATGGCCCTTCCATTCAGAACCACCGGATCACTAAGACCTGCTTTCGCACCTGCTCGAGCCGTCACTCTCGCAGTCAAGCTAGCTTATGCCTTTGCACTAACCTCACGATGTCCGACCGTGATTAGCTAACCTTCGTGCTCCTCCGTTACTCTTTAGGAGGAGACCGCCCCAGTCAAACTACCCACCAGACACTGTCCTCGACCCGGATTACGGGCCGGAGTTAGAACATCAAACATTAAAGGGTGGTATTTCAAGGTTGGCTCCATGCAGACTGGCGTCCACACTTCAAAGCCTCCCACCTATCCTACACATCAAGGCTCAATGTTCAGTGTCAAGCTATAGTAAAGGTTCACGGGGTCTTTCCGTCTTGCCGCGGGTACACTGCATCTTCACAGCGAGTTCAATTTCACTGAGTCTCGGGTGGAGACAGCCTGGCCATCATTACGCCATTCGTGCAGGTCGGAACTTACCCGACAAGGAATTTCGCTACCTTAGGACCGTTATAGTTACGGCCGCCGTTTACCGGGGCTTCGATCAAGAGCTTCTCCTTGCGGATAACCCCATCAATTAACCTTCCGGCACCGGGCAGGCGTCACACCGTATACGTCCACTTTCGTGTTTGCACAGTGCTGTGTTTTTAATAAACAGTTGCAGCCAGCTGGTATCTGCGACTGGCTTCAGCTCGGGGAGCAAGTCCCTCCACCTAATGCCAGCGTGCCTTCTCCCGAAGTTACGGCACCATTTTGCCTAGTTCCTTCACCCGAGTTCTCTCAAGCGCCTTGGTATTCTCTACCTGACCACCTGTGTCGGTTTGGGGTACGATTCGATGTGACCTGGAGCTTAGAGGCTTTTCCTGGAAGCGTAGCATCAATTCCTTCACCACCGTAGTGGCTCGTTATCACGCCTCAGTGTTGAATGAAAAAGCGGATTTACCTGCTCTTTCCACCTTCACGCTTAAACCGGGACAACCGTCGCCCGGCGAACCTAGCTTTCTCCGTCCCCCCTTCGCAGTCACACCCAGTACAGGAATATTAACCTGTTTCCCATCGACTACGCCTTTCGGCCTCGCCTTAGGGGTCGACTCACCCTGCCCCGATTAACGTTGGACAGGAACCCTTGGTCTTCCGGCGAGCGGGCTTTTCACCCGCTTTATCGTTACTTATGTCAGCATTCGCACTTCTGATACCTCCAGCAGCCCTCACAGGCCACCTTCGCAGGCTTACAGAACGCTCCCCTACCCAACAATACCCGAAGGTATCGCTGCCGCAGCTTCGGTGCATGGTTTAGCCCCGTTACATCTTCCGCGCAGGCCGACTCGACCAGTGAGCTATTACGCTTTCTTTAAATGATGGCTGCTTCTAAGCCAACATCCTGGCTGTCTGTGCCTTCCCACATCGTTTCCCACTTAACCATGACTTTGGGACCTTAGCTGGCGGTCTGGGTTGTTTCCCTCTTCACGACGGACGTTAGCACCCGCCGTGTGTCTCCCGTGGTAACATTCTTCGGTATTCGCAGTTTGCATCGGGTTGGTAATCCGGGGTGGACCCCTAGCCGAAACAGTGCTCTACCCCCGAAGATGAATTCACGAGGCGCTACCTAAATAGCTTTCGGGGAGAACCAGCTATCTCCCGGTTTGATTGGCCTTTCACCCCCAGCCACAAGTCATCCGCTAATTTTTCAACATTAGTCGGTTCGGTCCTCCAGTTAGTGTTACCCAACCTTCAACCTGCCCATGGCTAGATCACCGGGTTTCGGGTCTATACCCTGCAACTTAACGCCCAGTTAAGACTCGGTTTCCCTACGGCTCCCCTAAACGGTTAACCTTGCTACAGAATATAAGTCGCTGACCCATTATACAAAAGGTACGCAGTCACCCTGATAAATCAAGGCTCCCACTGCTTGTACGTACACGGTTTCAGGTTCTATTTCACTCCCCTCGCCGGGGTTCTTTTCGCCTTTCCCTCACGGTACTGGTTCACTATCGGTCAGTCAGGAGTATTTAGCCTTGGAGGATGGTCCCCCCATCTTCAGACAGGATATCACGTGTCCCGCCCTACTCATCGAGCTCACAGCACTTGCACCTTCGGATACGGGGCTATCACCCTGTGTTGCCGGACTTTCCAGACCGTTCTCCTGATGCAAACGCTGATGGTGACTCTGGGCTGTTCCCCGTTCGCTCGCCGCTACTAGGGGAATCTCGGTTGATTTCTTTTCCTCGGGGTACTGAGATGTTTCAGTTCCCCCGGTTCGCCTCAATACGCTATGGATTCACGTAATGATAGTGCAACGAATTGCACTGGGTTTCCCCATTCGGACATCGCCGGCTGATAGCGCTTCATATCAGCTCACCGGCGCATTTCGCGGATTAGCACGTCCTTCATCGCCTCTGACTGCCTAGGCATCCACCGTGTACGCTTATTCACTTAACCTCACAACCCTAAAGTGTCTGTGTTGCGACTGGCTGCACACTGCCATGGCATCGTTGCGCGATGCTCGCCATGCTCATGGACATTGAGTCCACTCCGCTGGCTGCGCGCCGTGCGCCTTGCCCTGACACTGTTCGCACAGTCTCACCCTGGTGAGAGTAAACCCTCGCCTGGGCTACAGAGATTGCCATCGACACGGCAATCATTAGGTTTGCTTGCTTTGAGAGAATCGCATACTGATTTTGCTCAGCATGTTTTTTTCAAATTTTCAGCTTGTTCCGGATTGTTAAAGAGCATGTATTTCGCAGCATACTCATAAGAGTGTGCTCTGAAATAAATAAGAAAAACCAGACAATCTTACCACCCATCCCATCAGGAAATGGTGGAGCTAAGCGGGATCGAACCGCTGACCCCCTGCGTGCAAAGCAGGTGCTCTCCCAGCTGAGCTATAGCCCCAAGTCGTTTAACCTTTTAACATCAACCAGACTCTTTCCCGCACTGAAATTGCTGTGCATCAATTAAGCTACAAAGCAATGGCATTTAGAAAGGAGAACAACTTGATAGCCCATTCGTTTCCAGGCAAGGCGTGGGGTCACGAAGTTTATTGAAATAAACGAGTGGCGCCGCAACGCAGCATGGGAAGGAATGGTAGGCCTGAGTGGACTCGAACCACCGACCTCACCCTTATCAGGGGTGCGCTCTAACCACCTGAGCTACAAGCCTATAGAAGGTTTTTCTTGCTCGTTACAGTTATCAGACAATCTGTGTGGACACTACACAATCTAGTATCTATTTCGGTAAGGAGGTGATCCAACCGCAGGTTCCCCTACGGTTACCTTGTTACGACTTCACCCCAGTCATGAATCACAAAGTGGTAAGCGCCCTCCCGAAGGTTAAGCTACCTACTTCTTTTGCAACCCACTCCCATGGTGTGACGGGCGGTGTGTACAAGGCCCGGGAACGTATTCACCGTGGCATTCTGATCCACGATTACTAGCGATTCCGACTTCATGGAGTCGAGTTGCAGACTCCAATCCGGACTACGACGCACTTTGTGAGGTCCGCTTACTCTCGCGAGTTCGCTTCTCTTTGTATGCGCCATTGTAGCACGTGTGTAGCCCTACTCGTAAGGGCCATGATGACTTGACGTCATCCCCACCTTCCTCCGGTTTGTCACCGGCAGTCTCCTTTGAGTTCCCACCATTACGTGCTGGCAACAAAGGATAAGGGTTGCGCTCGTTGCGGGACTTAACCCAACATTTCACAACACGAGCTGACGACAGCCATGCAGCACCTGTCTCAGAGTTCCCGAAGGCACAACCTCATCTCTGAAGTCTTCTCTGGATGTCAAGAGTAGGTAAGGTTCTTCGCGTTGCATCGAATTAAACCACATGCTCCACCGCTTGTGCGGGCCCCCGTCAATTCATTTGAGTTTTAACCTTGCGGCCGTACTCCCCAGGCGGTCGATTTAACGCGTTAGCTCCGAAAGCCACGGCTCAAGGCCACAACCTTCAAATCGACATCGTTTACAGCGTGGACTACCAGGGTATCTAATCCTGTTTGCTCCCCACGCTTTCGTACCTGAGCGTCAGTCTTCGTCCAGGGGGCCGCCTTCGCCACCGGTATTCCTCCAGATCTCTACGCATTTCACCGCTACACCTGGAATTCTACCCCCCTCTACGAGACTCTAGCCTGCCAGTTTCAAATGCAGTTCCCGGGTTAAGCCCGGGGATTTCACATCTGACTTAACAGACCGCCTGCGTACGCTTTACGCCCAGTAATTCCGATTAACGCTCGCACCCTCCGTATTACCGCGGCTGCTGGCACGGAGTTAGCCGGTGCTTCTTCTGCGGGTAACGTCAATCAACAAGGTTATTAACCTTATCGCCTTCCTCCCCGCTGAAAGTGCTTTACAACCCGAAGGCCTTCTTCACACACGCGGCATGGCTGCATCAGGCTTGCGCCCATTGTGCAATATTCCCCACTGCTGCCTCCCGTAGGAGTCTGGACCGTGTCTCAGTTCCAGTGTGGCTGGTCATCCTCTCAGACCAGCTAGGGATCGTCGCCTAGGTGAGCCATTACCTCACCTACTAGCTAATCCCATCTGGGTTCATCCGATGGCGTGAGGCCCGAAGGTCCCCCACTTTGGTCTTGCGACGTTATGCGGTATTAGCTACCGTTTCCAGTAGTTATCCCCCACCATCAGGCAGATCCCCAGACATTACTCACCCGTCCGCCGCTCGCCGGCAAAGTAGCAAGCTACTTTCCGCTGCCGCTCGACTTGCATGTGTTAGGCCTGCCGCCAGCGTTCAATCTGAGCCATGATCAAACTCTTCAATTAAAAGCTTGATGCTCAAAGATTGTCATACTGTTAATCTTATGAATTAACTGTTTGTTCACTCTTCAAGACTTGGTATTTTGTGTTTCGATACGGTCTTGTGAGTGCCCACACAGATTGTCTGATAAATTGTTAAAGAGCAGTGCGCCGCTGTAATCAGTCTGGCGCGAGGTGGCGTATATTACGCTTTCCTCTTTCAGTGTCAAGCCCGTTCGGCCTGTCTTCTGACTCGTTTCCGGTACCCCGCGATGTGCTGCACGGTGCCGGTCGATGGAGGCGCATTATAGGGATCCGGATATATTGCACAAGCGTTTTTTGATCTTTTCTTGCCAACTGTCTATTTTTCATCCCTTATGCCCCGATCTTGAGCGATCGCTTCCCCAAAAAGGGGATTTTTCCGGATCTCCAGTGTTGATATCTATGCCGTTACGGCGATACAGTCGATAAAAACAGATCGATGGAAAGGTAGAAACATGTCGGAATTGTCAAAATCATTGCGCCCCTTCCAGGAGCGGTTTCCGATCCTGGGTCAACGGGTGATGATCGATCCCTCAAGCGTGGTGATCGGTGAGATCACCCTGGCGGATGACGTCAGCATCTGGCCGCTGGTTGCCATGCGCGGCGACGTCAACAATATTATCATCGGAGCCCGCACCAATATCCAGGACGGCACGGTGCTGCATGTCACCCATAGATCAGAACATAATCCGGCGGGCAATCCGCTGGTTATCGGCGAGGATGTTACCGTGGGGCATAAGGCTATGCTGCACGGCTGTACCATTGGCAATCGCGTCCTGGTCGGCATGGGGTCTATCCTGCTGGACGGGGTGGTGGTGGAAGATGACGTCATGATAGGTGCGGGAAGTCTGGTGTCGCCGGGCAAAAGGCTGGAAAGCGGCTATCTGTATCTCGGCAGCCCGGCTCGCAGGGTCAGGGCGCTTACGCCCGCCGAAATAGCGGGCCTGCTCTATTCAGCCAATAATTATGTGCGCTGGAAGGATCAGTACCTGGCCCAGGAAAAATAGCCGCCGGCGCCACCGAGCAGACCGGATAGCGGATAACACCGCCTGCCCGGCGGCGGCAAAGGGCAGGCGAATTCGCCGTTTCAGACAGACAGCTCGCTGCGCAACTGTTCCAGTACCGGTGCGATATCGGGCATCACCCCATGCCACAGCATAAACGAATAAGCCGCCTGGCCCACCAGCATTCCCAGGCCATCGGCGCTATGCCCGGCACCCTGCACGGCGCACCAGCGTAAAAACGGCGTCAGTCCGCGCTGGTAATACATATCGTAGCAGCGAACCTCCGGGGTAATCAGCGTTGTTGCCAGTGACGGGATCTCGCCATGGATGCCGGAGGTGGTGGCGTTAATCACCAGATCGAAATCCGGTGCGGCCAATTCATCCAGCGGCCGCGCGCTGATTTCGCCGGCATGGTGATAGAAGGACACCAGTTCCTGCGCCCGTTTGAAGGTGCGATTGGTGAGTACTATCGCGCAGCCAAAAGAGAGCAACGGCAGGATGACCCCGCGCGCCGCGCCGCCCGCGCCAATAAGCAAAATCCGGCTGTCATGGGTTATCAGCCCCAGGCGCTGCAAATCCGCCAGCAGGCCGATGCCATCGGTATTATCCCCAAGCAACGTACCGTCCTGCTGTTTTTTAACGGTATTGACCGCGCCTGCCTGGGAAGCCCGTTCGGTTAACTGATCGCATAGCGCAAACGCCCGTTCTTTAAAAGGCATGGTGATATTGGCGCCTTCGCCGCCGGCGGCAAAAAAATCGCGCAGGGTTTGCTCAAACGCATCCTCCGGGGCCAACACCCGCCCGTACGGATGGACGATACCGGTTTGCGCGGCAAACAGCGCATGGATATGGGGCGATTTGCTGTGGTGTATCGGATTGCCGAAAACGGCGTAAGTATCCATAAGCGGTTCTCCTGATTAACCCTGCCGGATAAGGCTGCCGGTTAATGCATCGCGAATTTCCGAAGGGTTAAGCCGCCCTTCCACCCGGTCTTCCATCACGGGAAAGTTATCGCCCAACTGCTGGCGAACCTCGGCGGGCGTGCGGCCAGGCGGTTGGCCGGTGACATTGGCGCTGGTTGAAACCAGCGGTTTGCCGAACGCCAGGCAAAGGCGCCGCACCGGCTCATAGGCGGTAACCCGTACCGCCAGGGTGGAAAACCGGCCGGTTAGCCAGCGCGGCGTTTCCGGACGGGCGGGCATCACCCAGGTCACCGGCCCCGGCCAGCGGGCAAAGACACGCTCCCGCTGCTGCGGGGTAAGCGCGGTATCGTCGATATAAGGCAATAGCTGTTGATAATTGGCGGCAATGAGAATCAGGCCTTTGGTCCAGGGGCGCTGCTTAAGGGCCAGCAGCGCCTGGACCGCCGACTCGTTATCCGGATCGCATCCCAGGCCGAAGACCGCTTCGGTGGGGTAAGCGACGATGCGCCCTTGCCGCAGCGTGTCCACCAGTCCGGCCAATGCCGGCGGTTGATTATTTTTCATCATTTTCTTTTATCGATACCGGCTTGGCGCAGCGCTTATCGGCACAAAAAAGCCGGGGCCCGCGCGCGGTGTTTTTTTCATATAGCAGCGGAAAATGGCAAAATTCGCATTCACCCGCCACCGGTTTGAAATTAAGCACAAACCGGCAGTGGGGATACTGGTCGCACGCATAAAAGATTTTGCCAAACCGGGAAGTGCGTTGTACCAGTTTGCCCGTTTTGCATTCGGGGCAACTGAAGGCGGTTTCATCCGGCTGGTCCATGGCGGCAATATAATCACAGTCAGGATAATTGCCACAGCCGATAAACATGCCGTAGCGGCCCTGGCGCAGCACCAGGCTGCCCTGGCACACCGGGCATGACTGCCCCTCAAGCACCGTGACGATATGGCCGTCAGCCTGCTGTTTAAGCGATTTAATATAAGCGCAGCGCGGATACTGGGAACATCCGAGAAAGGGTCCATGCTGCCCGGAACGAATCACGAGCTCTGCCCCGCATTCAGGGCAGAGTTCGGTTTGCCTTGCGTTAAAGAGCGCAGCTTTTGCCATAGGGATATATCGTCAGTGATTCTCTAGTGCAGACGGCTCTCATCTTCTTCGAATACAAGATCTTCCATCTGCTGATAGGCATTTTCATATCCGGGGATATTAAACAGCACCATCAGGATTACCCATTTAAGATCTTCCAGATCGAACTCGACGGCATCCAGTGCCATGACGCGATCGATCACCATTTCACGCGTTTCAAGGTTTAACACCTGAATCTGTTCCAGAAACAATAAAAATCCGCGGCATTCCGTATCCAGGAACTGACTCTCTTCATCCGTGTAAATGCGTAATGCCAGCGGATCACCGCCCATGGCGAAGGATTTGCCCTGTCCGTCCTGCAGATCGGCCAACTTCTCCAGCCAGTTGAGCGCATTGTAGATATCGTCCTGATGAAAACCCGCGCGGGTGAGATCGTCGGTTAACTTGTCCTGATCGACCCGCATTTCCACTTCATTGTGGATGTATGTTTCAAACAAGTACATTAGAACGTCGAACATGGCATGCCCTCCTTAAACGGACATAGCCGCCGGGTACAACTGCGATCCAGCCTGCTAACTCCAGTTGCAATAGCTTTGACACTACCTCTGGTACAGACCGGCCGGCACGTTCAGCGACGACGTCAACAGGTGTAACCTCATCTCCTACGTTAGCCAACACCTCGGCAAATGGCAATTCAAGTTCGCATTCTGGCGCAGAAATAATTTCCGGTGGCGGCAAAGGCAGCCAATGCAGGCCGCCGCCGAGCTGTTCAATAATCTCCTTCGGCTGGGTTACCAGGTAAGCGCCTTGTTGGATAAGCCAATGAGTGCCGGCGCTCGCCGCGTTGCCCAGCGGACCGGGCAAGGCATAGACATCCTTGCCCTGATCGAGGGCGTAACGGGCGGTAATCAGCGAACCGCTGCGGGCGGCGGCCTCCACCACCAGCACCGCCTGGCTCAGCCCGCTGATAATCCGGTTGCGGTAGGGGAAATGCGCCGCCAGGGGCGGGGCGTCTAATGCCAGCTCGGATACCAGCGCGCCGCCCTGCGCCACGATGCGCCCGGCAAGCCCCCGGTGCCGCGACGGATAAATGTTCTGCAGGCCGCTGCCCAGTACCGCGATGGTTTTGCCCTGCGCGTCCAGCGCCGAGCGATGGCATATCCCGTCAATGCCGAGCGCCAGCCCGCTGGTGATGGCCAGGCCGCACCGCGCCAGATCGGCGGCAAAGAACGTGCCCCACTGCTCGCCGTAGCGGCTGCATACCCGGCTGCCGACCATGGCCAGCTGCGGGGAGGCCAGGCAGGCGGGGTCGCCGATGATAAATAGCGCCGGCGGCGGACAGGCGAGGGACCTGAGCGCATCGGGGTAGCCGGGATCGGTAAAGGGCACAAAATGATGCAGCGGATGCTCCAGCCAGCGCAGGGCGGCCTCAATGTCACCGGCGGGATATTGCAGGAAGCGTTGACGCTGGCCGGGGGTGAGACAGGCGTAAAGGAGCGGTTGCGGGCTAAAATCGCCGGGAAGGGGCAATTGTGACAGGCAACGCTGCACTTTGGCGCCGTTAACGCCTTTTACCGCCGCCATGCGCAGCCACATTTCCAGTTCAGTCATGGTTCCCCCGCGCCTTTTGCCGGCGTATGTCGTGACATTTGCTTGCGGATGCTGTCAATCAGGGCGGGAAATGTCTAGAATAAGAGACAGAATCGTTTTCATAATCGGACACAGATATAGACTCATATGCCAGTATTGCAGGTGTTACATTACCCCGACGAGCGGCTTCGCACTATTGCGAAACCGGTAAAAGAAGTTAACGACGCTGTTCGGCGTATCGTGGATGATATGTTTGAAACCATGTACGCAGAAGAGGGCATCGGCCTGGCCGCGACCCAGGTGGATATACATCAGCGGATTATCGTGATCGATGTGTCGGAAGACCACAACGAGCGCCACGTATTTATCAATCCCGAACTGATTGCCAAAAGCGGTGAAACCGGCATCGAGGAAGGCTGTTTGTCCATACCCGATCAGCGCGGTTTCGTACCCCGCGCGGAGAAGGTTACGGTGCGCGCGCTCGATCGCGACGGCAAGCCGTTCGAGCTGGAGGCGGACGGGCTATTGGCCATTTGCATCCAGCATGAAATGGACCATCTGGTCGGCAAACTGTTCGTTGATTACCTCTCGCCGCTAAAGCGCCAGCGCATCCGCCAGAAAATGGAAAAACTGGCCAAAATCAACGCCCGCGCCGAAAAATAACCGTCGCCATACAGGAATTAACGTGTCCGATTCTTTACGTGTCATCTTTGCCGGTACGCCGGATTTCGCCGCGCGCCATCTCCAGGCGCTGCTCGATTCCGCGCATCGGGTGGTGGGCGTCTTTACCCAGCCCGACCGCCCGGCGGGCCGGGGCAACAGGCTTACGGCCAGTCCGGTAAAAATTCTGGCGCAACAGCACCTGTTGCCGGTATACCAGCCCAAATCCCTGCGCCCCGCGGACAGCCAGCGCCTGGTGGCGGAGCTTGGGGCCGACATCATGGTGGTGGTGGCCTACGGACTGATACTGCCCCAGGCGGTGCTGGATATGCCGCGCCTGGGCTGCCTGAACGTCCATGGTTCGTTATTGCCGCGCTGGCGCGGCGCGGCGCCGATTCAACGCGCCCTGTGGGCGGGCGACAGCGTCACCGGCGTCACCATCATGCAAATGGACGCGGGCCTGGATACGGGCGATATGCTGTATCAATCAGCCTGCGACATAGAGCCCGGGGACACCAGCGCCAGCCTGTATGAAAAACTGGCTGCAATCGGTCCGCGGGCGCTGCTCGATACCCTGGCGCGCAGCGCCGCCGGCACCCTGGCGCCGGAAAAGCAGGATGAGAGCCTGGTAACCTACGCCGAAAAGCTGAGCAAAGAAGAAGCGCGCCTGGACTGGTCATGCCCGGCCGCTATGCTTGCGCGCTGCGTGCGTGCCTTTAACCCCTGGCCGATAAGCTTTTTTACCGTCGGCGGCCAGACCATTAAAGTCTGGCAGGCGGCGGCATTGGATTTACCGGCGCAGTCCGCCCCCGGCACGATTCTACAAGCCGATAAAAACGGCATTCAGGTCGCGACGTCCAGCGGCGCGCTCAATTTGACGCTGCTCCAGCCTGCGGGAAAAAAGCCCATGGCGGCGCAGGATTTACTGAATTCCCGCCGTGAGTGGTTTACCCCCGGCGCCATCCTGGATTGATGCCTCCCGGCTACCGCCCGGCAATGCCAGCAATGGCGCGGGCGGTTTAATTGCGGCCACCTTCACTTTCCTTCGGTCAACTATGAATAAACGATATAACCTCCGCGCCATTACAGCAAAGGCGGTGTCCCAAGTGCTGGATCACGGCCAGTCTCTGAGCCAGTTGCTACCGATGCTGCAGAGTCCTCTGGCCGATAAGGACCGCGCGCTGCTGCAGGAATTGTGCTTTGGCATTTTACGTACCCTGCCGCAGCTGGAATGGATAATCAGGCAGTTGATGGCAAAACCGCTGACCGGTAAACAGCGGCCGGTGCACTATCTGCTGATGGTCGGCATTTACCAACTGCTCTATACCCGCATCCCGCCCCATGCCGCGCTGGCCGAGACGGTGGAAGGCGCGGTAGTGCTGAAAACGCCGCAGTTGAAGGGCCTGGTGAACGGCGTGCTGCGTCAGTTCCAGCGTCAGCAGGAGGCATTGCTGGCCGCGTCCGCGCAAGAGGAAAGCCGTTTCCTCCACCCGTCCTGGCTGGTAAAACGTCTCCAGCAGGCATATCCCGCTCACTGGCAGGCCATTATCGAGGCCAATAACCAACGGCCGCCGATGTGGCTGCGGGTTAACCGGCTGCATCACAGCCGCGCGGCGTATCTCGCCCTGCTGGCGCAGGAGGGCATTGCCGCCAGCGCCCATCCAAGCCTGCCTGAGGCGGTTAAACTGGACGTTGCCTGCAATGTCGGCCGGCTGCCCGGCTTTGCACAGGGTTGGGTAACGGTGCAGGACGCGTCGGCTCAGGGCTGCGCGCTGCTATTGGCGCCGCAGGCGGGAGAGGATATTCTGGATCTGTGCGCCGCGCCCGGCGGCAAGACCACCCATATCCTTGAGCTGGCCCCCGACGCCCGTGTCACGGCGGTGGATATCGACCCCCTGCGTCTGGCGCGTATCGAGGAAAACCTGCAGCGCCTGGGACAGCGGGCCCAGGTGCTGGTGGGCGACGGCACCCGCCCTGGCGAATGGAACCAGGATCGGACCTGGGACCGCATACTGCTTGACGCCCCCTGCTCCGCCACCGGCGTGATCCGCCGCCATCCGGATATCAAGTGGCTACGGCGCGATCGTGATATCGGGGAGCTCGCGGCATTGCAGCGGCAGATCCTCACTGCGATCTGGCCGTTGCTTAAACCCGGCGGCACGCTGCTTTACGCGACCTGCTCAGTACTGCCCGAAGAGAACAGCGAACAAATCGGCGCCTTCCTGGCAAGCCACGCCGACGCCGTTTTGGTTGAAACCGGCGACGCCGACCACCCCGGCCGGCAATGTTTTCCCGCCGCAGATGACGGTGACGGCTTCTTTTACGCTAAGATGATAAAGAGTGACGCACCGGGCATATTGACCCGCACAGAATGGGCATGAAGAACCGACTATGAAAATAATAATCCTTGGGGCGGGACAGGTGGGCGGCACCCTGGCTGAAAACCTGGTAGGCGAAAACAACGATATCACCATCGTCGATACCAACCCGGCCCAGCTCCGCCAATTACAGGATAAATTCGATCTTCGCGCCATCCAGGGCCATGCCTCGCATCCACGGGTATTGCGTGAAGCCGGCGCGGAGGATGCCGACATGCTGGTGGCGGTGACCAATTCCGATGAAACCAATATGATCGCCTGCCAGATTGCCTATACGTTATTTAAAACGCCCAATCGTATTGCGCGCATCCGTTCGGCCGATTATATCCGCGAAGCCGCCAAGCTGTTTTCGCCCGAGGCGGTGCCCATCGATCATCTTATTTCCCCCGAACAATTGGTGATCGACAATATTTATAAACTGATCGAATACCCCGGGGCGCTGCAGGTGGTGAATTTTGCCCAGGGGAAAGTCAGCATCGCCGCGGTAAAAGCCTATTACGGCGGGCCGCTGGTGGGCAATGCCCTGTCCTCCCTACGCGAACATATGCCGCATATCGATACCCGCGTGGCCGCCGTGTTCCGCCAGGATCGCCCTATTCGCCCGCAGGGATCGACGGTGATCGAGGCCGGCGACGAAGTGTTTTTTGTCGCCGCATCGCCCCATATCCGGGCGGTAATGAGCGAGCTGCAGCGCCTGGAAAAACCCTATAAACGCATCATGATTGTCGGCGGCGGCAATATCGGCGCGGGGCTGGCGCAGCGACTGGAAAAAGATTACAGCGTCAAGCTTATCGAACGCGACCAGCAGCGGGCGGCGGAGCTGGCGGAGCTGCTGCATGACACTATTGTATTTTTTGGCGACGCCTCCGATCAGGAACTGCTGGCCGAAGAGCATATCGAGCAAATCGATGTCTTCATCGCCATTACCAACGATGACGAAGCCAATATTATGTCGGCGATGCTGGCCAAACGCATGGGCGCTAAAAAGGTCCTGGTGTTGATTCAACGCCGCGCCTATGTGGATCTGGTGCAGGGCAGCGTGATTGATATCGCTATTTCGCCGCAGCAGGCCACCATATCGGCATTGCTGGGCCATGTGCGCAAGGCGGATATCGTCAGCGTGTCCTCCTTGCGTCGCGGCGTCGCCGAGGCCATCGAGGCTATCGCCCATGGTGATGAAAGCACGTCAAAAGTGGTGGGACGCACCATTGATGCCATCAAACTGCCGCCCGGCACTATTATCGGCGCCATCGTCCGGGGCGACGATGTCATCATCGCTAATAAAAACTGCCGTATCCAGCAGGGCGACCATGTAATTATGTTCCTGACCGATAAAAAATTCATTACCGACGTCGAGCGTTTATTCCAGCCCAGCCCGTTCTTTTTATAAAATGCCGGCGCACCGGCACGCCCAATTGCCACAAATTGTTAAAGATTCTGGTAAAAACAGCATCCTTTGTTAGACTTAATTTGTCATTAACCAAGAAGGAGCAAGCCTATGAGTTTCCTGCAGGAATTCAGAAAATTCGCCATGCGCGGCAATGTTGTGGACCTGGCAGTCGGGGTAATAATTGGTGCCGCCTTCGGTAAAATCGTCACGTCGCTGGTGGCCAACGTCATAATGCCGCCGCTGGGTTTATTGATTGGCGGGGTGGATTTCCGCTCGTTCGGGTGGGTGCTGAAACCCGCGCAGGGCGATACGCCGGCCGTGGTATTGCAATACGGTATTTTCCTGCAGAATGTCTTCGATTTCCTGATCGTCGCCCTGGCGGTGTTTTGTGTTATCAAGCTGATTAACAGACTGCATCGCAAGCATGAAGAAGCCCCGGCGGCGCCGCCGAAACCGAGCGCTGAAGAAACGCTGTTGACTGAAATCCGCGATCTGCTCAAGCAACAGAACCAGTCGGTCTCCGCCTCCTCCACCTCGCTGCCACCGCAGCAGCCGCCGACGCTTTAGGACGTGATTCCAGTCAGTGCTGTTTAAAGCGCGCAAAACAAAGCGGTGAGTTATAGCGGGTCAGGCTAGACAGACTTCCGGTGCTGGCAACGTTCAATAAGGAATGCGCCGCAAACCAGAAAGCCAGTGGTAACGTTACGCTTGATGACGTTACCACTGGCCTCCCAGTTTTGGGCCTTAGCGTTTTTGCCTTTACGACAATAGCTGCCCTTACCCTTCACATTTTTCTCACGGCGCTGGCGAAACAGCGGATCGTGCAAAAGTGCCGCGATGGCATTGTCGTTAATAGTGCCTTTGGTATGGCGGTATTTCTCAGTCATCATATCCTCGCTAAATGATTTGTTTGCCGGCAGTAATACCAGCAAAGAGCCAACCCCCGGTATAAACCCAGCCGGTAAGCTGTGGGCGATATTATAGCAAACCGTACCAAACGCGAGAGCGGAAAAATAAAATATGTTGCCGGCTGGTTTAGCCTTTGGCCGCAGCGCCAAAGCGCCGCCGCAGCTGGTCATGATAGCCTTGATGCAAAAAATCGGTGCTGACTCCCGCCAGCCGCAGCTTGATTTCCAGCAGTCGCAGCCGCGCGCTGATTTCCTCATGACGGGCATCCTGCGCGTCTATGCCCCGCAGCAGATCGCTTAAACGCAGCGCATCCTTGCGATCCTGTAGCTCCGCCGGCAGATAACCGGCATTTTTCAGCAGCCGGTAGCCTACCCGCAAATCTTCGGGCACGGCGCTGTCGTCATCAAGCGTAAGGGGCTGGCCGTATCCCGGCAGGTTATCAAACTCGCCCTTTTGCTGGGCCTGCTGGATATGCCGCTCCGCCAATTCATCCACTAACCACATAACAACCGCTCCCTCTACAGACAGGTCATTGATGAGCATAACGCATTGCCGTGCGGATGATAAGCGCCGGCGGCGCACCGCCACAAACGCCCGGCATCGCAGCGGCGGCCGGCACTTTGTACCGGCAATAAAAAACCCGGCCGGAGCCGGGTTTTGGACGCGTACACGGGGCAGATTACTCTGTGACCGCTTCCGCTGGAACTTGGGATTCTGCAGCACGATCTAACAGCTCAATATAAGCCATCGGCGCATTGTCACCTGCACGGAAACCACACTTCAAAATGCGAGTGTAACCACCGGCACGGCTCGCGAAACGCGGGCCAAGTTCGTTAAACAGTTTTGCCACGATCTCGTTATCACGAGTACGGGCGAATGCCAGACGACGATTTGCAACACTGTCGGTCTTGGCAAGTGTAATCAGCGGTTCAACAACACGGCGCAGCTCTTTCGCTTTTGGCAGGGTCGTCTTGATTATCTCGTGACGAACCAGAGAGCCGGCCATGTTACGGAACATAGCCTGGCGATGGCTGCTGTTACGGTTCAGTTGACGACCACTCTTACGATGGCGCATGACCTTATCCTTCTCAGTAAAACCTTACCCTGTGATCGGGTTATTCATCAGCAATACTTGCCGGAGGCCAGTTCTCGAGGCGCATGCCCAGAGATAACCCACGGGAAGCCAACACGTCTTTAATCTCGGTAAGAGATTTTTTACCAAGGTTGGGCGTTTTAAGGAGCTCAACCTCGGTACGCTGTACCAGATCACCGATGTAGTGGATGGCTTCTGCCTTAAGGCAGTTAGCAGAGCGGACAGTCAATTCCAGATCGTCAACTGGGCGCAGCAGGATCGGGTCGAATTCTGGTTTTTCTTCTTTAACTTCTGGTTGACGTACATCACGTAAATCAACAAAAGCTTCAAGTTGTTCAGCCAGGATGGTTGCCGCGCGGCGGATCGCCTCTTCAGGATCGATCGTGCCATTGGTTTCCATTTCGATGACCAGCTTGTCCAGGTCGGTACGCTGTTCAACGCGTGCAGCTTCAACATTGTAGGCGATACGCTCTACAGGGCTATAGCATGCGTCGACCAGCAAACGACCAATTGGGCGCTCATCTTCTTCCGAATGAATTCGGGCAGAAGCCGGCACGTAACCACGACCACGCTGAACTTTGATACGCATATTAATCGATGCGTTTTCATCGGTCAGGTGACACAGCACATGCTGCGGCTTGACGATTTCGACATCCCCATCATGGGTGATGTCGGCTGCGGTTACAGGGCCAATGCCAGATTTATTCAGAGTAAGGATAACGTCATCTTTACCTTGAACTCTCACCGCCAGCCCTTTCAGGTTGAGCAGAATCTCCAGGATGTCTTCCTGTACACCTTCTTTGGTGCTGTACTCGTGCAGTACACCATCAATCTCAACCTCGGTCACCGCGCAACCCGGCATCGACGAAAGCAGAATACGGCGCAGTGCGTTACCTAGGGTATGGCCGAAGCCACGCTCTAAAGGTTCAAGGGTCACCTTGGCGTGCGTCGAACTGACTTGCTCGATATCTACCAGGCGCGGTTTTAGAAACTCTGTCACAGAACCCTGCATTGTGTCCTCTCTTTGGTACTAAGCCTTACTTAGAGTAAAGCTCGACTATCAGGTGTTCATTAATGTCCGCAGACAGATCGGTACGTTCTGGAATACGTTTGAACACCCCTTCCATCTTAGCAGCGTCAACTTCAAGCCAGGTCGGCTTTTCACGCTGTTCAGCCAGTTCCAATGAGGCACGAACACGGGATTGCTTTTTCGCTTTCTCACGGATGCTTACAACGTCATTCGGAGTAACCTGGTAAGAAGCGATGTTGACAACACGGCCGTTTACCATGATCGCCTTGTGGCTGACCAATTGGCGTGATTCAGCGCGAGTAGCGCCAAAACCCATACGGTAAACAACGTTGTCCAGACGACCTTCAAGCAACTGCAACAGGTTTTCACCGGTATTGCCTTTAAGACGCGCTGCTTCTTTGTAGTAGTTGCGGAACTGACGTTCCAGAACGCCGTAGATACGACGGACTTTTTGCTTTTCACGCAACTGCACCCCGTAGTCAGACAGACGCGGTTTACGCGCGCCATGCTGTCCAGGAGGCTGTTCAATTTTACACTTGGAATCGATCGCACGAACACCAGACTTCAGGAATAGGTCGGTGCCCTCACGACGGCTCAGCTTGAGCTTAGGACCCAAATATCTTGCCATTTTCTTTCTCCAACTAACCTAGAAGCGGCGTTATACGCGGCGCTTTTTCGGCGGACGACAACCGTTATGGGGAATCGGAGTCACATCAGTAATATTAGTGATGCGAAAACCAGCCGCGTTTAACGCGCGAACGGTAGACTCACGGCCCGGACCAGGTCCTTTAACCATAACTTCCAGATTCTTGATGCCATACTCTTTCACTGCTTCAGCGCAACGTTCTGCTGCAACCTGCGCGGCGAAAGGAGTGGATTTACGAGAACCACGGAAACCGGAACCACCGGCCGTCGCCCAACCCAACGCATTACCCTGACGATCGGTAATAGTAACGATGGTATTGTTGAAAGACGCATGGATATGAGCCACGCCATCTGAAACTTGCTTTTTAACACGCTTACGTGCACGAACAGGTGCCTTAGCCATTATTTACTCACCCCGATTATTTCTTGATCGGTTTGCGCGGACCCTTACGGGTACGGGCATTGGTCTTGGTACGCTGACCGCGAACCGGAAGACCACGACGATGACGCAAACCACGATAGGTACCAAGGTCCATAAGACGCTTGATACTCAGGGTTACTTCACGGCGCAGATCACCTTCGACCACAAATTTAGCAACTGCGTCACGCAGCGTGTCGATCTGCTCTTCAGACAGCTCACTGATCTTAACATGTTCAGCAATACCCGCGGTTTCACAAATTTTTTGTGAACGGGTCTTACCGATACCGTAGATTGAAGTTAACGCGATCACGGTATGTTTTTGATCAGGAATGTTAATGCCTGCTATACGGGCCACTATGCACTCCTAAAAATTTAAACGGCAACACCATTCTGAAAAGCCCGTTTTCAGGATACTCAAACAATGTTGCGTTGACCTACAAAAGATTGGCTGGCTAATCTAGCCAGCTCAACCCAACTTTGCAAGAAAAAAATGCCGAATTTATCAGCCTTGGCGTTGTTTATGCTTAGGCTCGCTGCAAATTACGCGAACGACGCCATGGCGACGAACGATTTTGCAGTTACGACATAACTTCTTGACGGAAGCACGAACTTTCATTTTTACTCTCCGTAACTTCTCAAGCTGGCCGGATTAGCGGTTATAGCCTTTCAGGTTTGCTTTCTTCAATGCGGACTCATATTGACTAGACATCATCAGAGTCTGCACTTGAGCCATAAAGTCCATGATCACCACAACGACAATCAATAAAGATGTGCCCCCAAAATAGAAGGGAACTTTCATTGCGTCACGCATGAACTCCGGGATAAGGCAGATAAACGTAATGTACATCGCACCGACCAGGGTCAGACGGGTCATTACTTTATCAATATATTTAGCCGTTTGCTCTCCCGGACGAATGCCTGGTACAAATGCACCGGACTTCTTCAGGTTATCTGCTGTTTCGCGCGGGTTAAACACCAATGCCGTGTAAAAGAAACAGAAGAATATGATTGCAGACGCATAGAGTAACACATAAAGCGGTTGTCCAGGCTGTAAATACAGTGAAATCGCTGTCAGCCATCCCCAACCGGTACCGCCGCCGAACCATGATGCAATCGTGGCCGGAAACAGAATGATGCTGGAGGCGAAAATTGCCGGTATAACGCCGGCCATGTTCACCTTCAACGGCAAATGTGTGCTCTGTGCCGCATAAACACGACGCCCTTGCTGACGCTTGGCATAGTTAACGACAATACGCCGTTGGCCACGCTCGACGAAAACAACAAAAAACGTCACTGCAAATACGAGTACTACAACCAATAGCAACAGGAGGAAGTGCAGGTCGCCTTGACGAGCTTGCTCAATGGTATGGGCGATAGCCGGCGGTAAGCCCGCTACGATACCCGCGAAGATAATGATTGAAATACCGTTGCCGATACCTCGTTCAGTAATCTGTTCACCTAACCACATCAGGAACATTGTCCCCGTGACCAGGCTCACCACCGCGGTAAAGTAAAACGCAAAGCCCGGATTATACACCAGGCCCTGCATCCCCGGCATATTCGGCAAACCGGTAGCAATACCGATCGACTGGAATATACCTAATACCAACGTGCCGTAGCGGGTGTACTGGCTAATCTTGCGACGGCCAGCCTCACCCTCTTTCTTGATCTCCGCCAGCGCCGGGTGAACAACCGTCAGCAGCTGGATAATGATCGATGCCGAAATATACGGCATGATCCCCAAGGCGAAGATCGAAGCACGGCTGAGCGCACCACCAGAGAACATGTTGAACATTTCAATGATGGTGCCTCTCTGCTGTTCGAGCAATTTCGCAAGCACAGTGGCATCGATACCAGGAATCGGAATAAAAGAGCCGATACGGAAGACAATCAAGGCACCAACAACAAACAAAAGTCTGCGTTTCAGCTCGCCTAATCCGCCTTTAGCACTTTGAAAGTCTAATCCTGGTTGTTTGGCCATCTGCTACTTATTCCTCAATTGTACCGCCAGCAGCTTCGATTGCAGCACGAGCGCCTTTGGTGACACGCAGACCGCGCAGGGTTACTGCGCGATTGATTTCGCCGGAAAGCATGACTTTCGCGAATTCAATCTGGGTGCCAACAATGTTAGCGGCTTTAAGCGTGTTGAGATCGATAACCTCGCCTTCCACCTGCGCCAGCTCGGACAGGCGAACTTCCGCCGTGACCATAGCCTTGCGCGAGGTGAAGCCGAATTTGGGCAGACGACGGTATAAAGGCATCTGGCCACCTTCAAACCCACGACGTACGCCACCGCCAGAACGAGACTTCTGACCTTTGTGACCACGACCTGCGGTTTTACCGAGACCGGAACCGATACCGCGACCTACACGCCGAGGAGCGTGCTTGGAGCCCTCAGCCGGAGACAGAGTATTTAAGCGCATCTCTTACTCCTCAACTTTGACCATGTAGGAAACCAAATTGACCATACCGCGTACAGCAGGAGTATCCTCGCGCTCTACGGTGTGACCAATGCGACGCAGGCCCAAGCCAACCAAAGTTGCCTTGTGTCTCGGCAGACGACCGATGGAACTGCGCGTCTGAGTTATTTTAATCATCTGTGCCATGGTCAATTACCCCAGAATTTCTTCAACGGATTTACCACGCTTGGCAGCGACCATTTCGGGGGACTTCATGTTAGCAAGGGCATCGATAGTTGCACGAACCACGTTAATCGGGTTGGTGGAACCATAGGTCTTTGCTAATACGTTGTGGACCCCTGCGACTTCCAGGACGGCGCGCATTGCACCACCGGCGATAATACCGGTACCTTGGGAAGCCGGCATCATGAACACACGGGAACCCGTATGAGCACCTTTAACAGGATGCTGCAGGGTGCCGCTGTTCAGCGCGACATTCATCATATTGCGACGGGCTTTTTCCATCGCCTTCTGGATCGCTGCCGGAACTTCGCGTGCTTTGCCGTAGCCAAAACCTACGCGGCCGTTACCATCACCAACAACAGTCAGTGCGGTAAAACTAAAAATACGGCCACCTTTAACGGTCTTGGAAACGCGATTTACCGCGATAAGCTTTTCCTGCAGTTCGCCAGCTTGTTTCTCAGTGTGTGCCATCTTACACCTCTACCTTAGAACTGAAGGCCAGCTTCACGGGCAGCATCTGCCAGTGCCTGGACTCGACCATGATATTGGAATCCGGAACGGTCAAAAGCGACAATCTTGATGCCTTTTTCCAGAGCGCGTTCTGCAATAGTTTTACCTACAGCAGTCGCGGCATCTTTATTACCGGTACCCTTTAATTGCTCCGCGATAGCTTTTTCTACTGTAGAAGCGGCTACCAGAACTTCAGAACCATTCGGGGCAATGACCTGCGCATAAATATGGCGCGGGGTACGATGTATAACCAGGCGGGTTGCGCCCAGTTCTTGGAGCTTGCGGCGTGCGCGGGTCGCACGACGGATACGAGCTGCTTTCTTATCCATAGTGTTACCTTACTTTTTCTTAGCCTCTTTGGTACGCACGACTTCGTCGGCGTAACGGACACCCTTGCCTTTGTAAGGCTCAGGACGACGATAGGCTCGCAAATCAGCCGCAATCTGCCCAACAGCCTGCTTATCAGCGCCTTTCAGCACGATTTCAGTCTGGGTCGGGCATTCAGCGGTGATGCCTGCCGGTAAAACATGGTCGATGGGGTGTGAATAGCCAAGGGCCAAATTCACCACATTGCCTTTTACCGCGGCACGATAACCTACGCCTACCAGCTGCAGCTTCTTGGTGAAGCCTTCAGTAACACCGACAATCATTGCATGCAACAGTGCACGGGTCGTACCCGCCAGGGCCCAGCCATTCGCTTCGCCTTCACGAGGCGCAAACGTCAGGTTGTTGTCCGCATAGTTAACATGAACAGCGTCGTGGATAGTACGACTCAGCTCGCCGTTTTTACCTTTGATCGAAATTTCCTGACCGTTGAGTTTTATCTCTACGCCGGCAGGAACTACGACATGTGCTTTTGCAACACGAGACATGTTTTCCTCCCGATTAAGCTACGTAGCAGATAATCTCGCCACCAAGACCAGCCTGGCGAGCCGCACGATCAGTCATGACACCTTTAGAGGTAGAAACAACAGCAATACCTAAACCGGCCATAACTTTCGGCAACGCATCTTTTTTCTTATAGATACGCAGACCAGGACGGCTGATACGCTGGATGGTTTCCACAACCGGCTTACCCTGGAAGTACTTCAGTACGATTTCCAGCGTAGGCTTGGTGTCGCCTTCGATTTTGAATTCTTCAATAAAGCCTTCTTCTTTCAGCAAATTGGCGATGGCCACTTTAAGCTTGGAGGAAGGCATGGAGACCGCTGTTTTGTTCGCGGTTTGACCGTTACGGATACGGGTCAGCATATCCGCGATCGGATCTTGCATGCTCATCTGTCTTTACTCCCGTGATTCAATTGGTGACAATTACCAGCTAGCCTTTCTCAGACCCGGGATTTCACCGCGCATGGCAGTTTCACGGACTTTGATACGGCTCAACCCGAATTTCCGCAGGAAAGCATGCGGACGACCAGTTTGGCGGCAGCGGTTACGCTGACGAGACGGGCTGGAATCACGCGGCAGAGTCTGCAGCTTGAGAACCGCATCCCAACGTTCTTCATCAGAAGAACCTACGCTTGAGATGATGGTTTTAAGTTCAGCGCGCTTTGCGAAGAATTTCTCAGCTAATTTCACGCGTTTGACTTCGCGTGCTTTCATGGATTGTTTAGCCATTAGTACCCTGCCTTACTTGCGGAATGGGAAGTTAAAGGCGGCCAACAGTGCACGACCTTCATCATCGGATTTCGCAGTAGTGGTGATGGTAATATCCAAGCCACGAACGCGATCGACTTTGTCATAATCGATTTCCGGGAAGATGATCTGCTCACGTACGCCCATGCTGTAGTTACCACGACCATCGAACGACTTGGTGGACAAGCCACGGAAGTCACGAATACGCGGTACAGCAATGGATATCAGTCGCTCAAAGAACTCCCACATGCGTTCACCACGCAGGGTTACTTTACAGCCGATCGGATAGCCCTGACGGATTTTGAAGCCCGCAACGGATCTGCGTGCCTTGGTGATAAGCGGTTTTTGACCGGAAATTGCCGCTAAATCGTTCGCAGCATTATCCAGCAGTTTTTTATCAGCAATCGCTTCACCAACACCCATGTTCAGGGTGATCTTCTCGACCCGAGGGACTTGCATGACAGAATGATAGCCGAATTCTTTCATTAACTTTTCGACTAGTTCGTCTTTGTAGTAATCATGCAGTTTCGCCATCGTACTACTCCAAGTTACTTGATTGTTTCGCCGTTAGATTTGAAGATACGGACTTTTTTTCCGTCTTCAATCTTAAAGCCTACACGGTCCGCCTTGTTGGAGGCACCGTTGAAGATAGCAAGGTTGGAAAGCTGAATTGCCGCTTCCTGTTCAACGATGCCGCCCGGCTGGTTCGTAGCCGGAACTGGTTTTTGGTGTTTCTTAACCAGATTGATACCTTCAACAATGGCCTTGCCCGTAGACAGGACATTCTTTACTTTACCGCGCTTACCTTTATCTTTGCCGGTTAGCACGATAACTTCGTCATCACGACGGATTTTCGCTGCCATGATTCGCTCCTTAAAGTACTTCTGGTGCCAGAGAAATGATTTTCATGAACTTTTCGGTACGCAGTTCACGAGTCACCGGCCCAAAAATACGCGTACCGATGGGTTGCTCACTATTGTTATTCAACAAAACACAAGCATTACCATCGAAGCGAACGACAGAACCGTCAGGGCGACGGACACCCTTCTTGGTGCGCACCACTACCGCCTTCAGGACATCACCTTTTTTGACCTTGCCACGCGGAATTGCTTCCTTGATGGTGATCTTGATGATATCGCCGACGCCTGCGTAGCGACGGTGCGAGCCACCTAGAACCTTGATACACATTACGCGACGCGCGCCGGAGTTGTCGGCCACGTTCAGCATAGTCTGTTCTTGGATCATGTTAGTGCTCCGCTAATGTCAACTACAACTTTAGGACCCATATTAGGTCGTTAAGAAAAACCCCATAATACAGGGCGCAGCATTATAACACCGCACTCAGGATATGGGTAGAAAAAATAAACGGCTCGTGCTTTGAGCCGTTTATCTTGTTTGGAGCGCGCTTACTGTATTACAGAATCGCTTTCTCTACAACGCGAACAAGTGTCCAGGACTTAGTCTTGGAGATCGGACGGCATTCGCGGATTTCCACGACGTCACCGATACCACTTTCATTGCTCTCGTCGTGTACGTGCAGCTTGGTCGTACGCTTGATGAATTTGCCGTAAATCGGGTGTTTCACAAAACGTTCGATGGCAACGACAATGGATTTCTCCATTTTGTCGCTGATCACGCGACCTTGCAGAGTACGGATATTGTCACTCATTGCGCACCCGCCTTCTCAGTCAATAACGTTTTAACGCGTGCAACATTGCGACGCACTTGCAACAACAGGTGTGTCTGTTGCAGCTGGCCACTGGCCGCCTGCATGCGCAGGTTAAACTGCTCGCGCAACAGGTTCAACAGCTCGGTGTTCAGCTCTTCAACGCTTTTTTCACGCAGCTCTTTTGCTTTCATTACATCACCGTCTTAGTTACAAAGGTGGTTTTAATCGGCAGTTTCGCTGCTGCCAGCTTGAAGGCTTCGCGGGCAACTTCTTCCGGAACGCCGTCCATTTCATACAGGACTTTGCCCGGTTGAATCAAGGCAACCCAATATTCCACGTTGCCCTTACCTTTACCCATACGCACTTCAAGCGGCTTCTCGGTGATCGGTTTGTCCGGGAATACACGGATCCAGATCTTACCTTGACGCTTAACTGCACGCGTCATTGCACGACGCGCAGCTTCGATTTGACGAGCAGTCAGACGACCACGGCCAACAGCTTTCAGACCGAAAGTACCGAAGCTAATATCCGTGCCCGCAGCCAGACCGCGGTTGCGGCCCTTATGCATTTTACGGAATTTTGTACGCTTTGGTTGTAACATCAGCGACTCTCCTTACTTGCGGCCTTTGCGCTGCTGCTTTTTAGGTTGAGCAGCCGGTTTTTCCGGTTGTTCAACGGCAGCCATACCACCCAGAATCTCACCTTTGAAGATCCACACTTTTACGCCGATGACACCATAAGTGGTGCGCGCTTCGGAGGTGTTGTAGTCGATATCCGCACGCAGCGTATGCAGCGGAACGCGACCTTCGCGGTACCATTCGGTACGTGCGATTTCAGCGCCGCCAAGACGACCACTGACTTCAACTTTAATACCCTTAGCGCCCAGACGCATGGCGTTCTGTACAGCACGCTTCATAGCACGACGGAACATAACACGACGTTCCAGCTGTGAAGATATGCTGTCAGCGACCAGCTTCGCGTCCAGTTCCGGTTTACGGATTTCGGCAATATTGATCTGCGCAGGCACGCCGGCGATATCCGCAACGACCTTACGCAGTTTTTCAACGTCTTCACCTTTCTTGCCGATAACGATGCCCGGACGAGCGGTGTGAATAGTCACACGGATGCTCTTGGCCGGACGCTCGATAACGATGCGAGAAACGGAAGCCTTCGCCAGTTCCTTGATCAGGAATTGACGAACTTTAAAGTCGCTGTCCAGGTTGTCAGCGAATTCTTTGGTATTCGCGTACCAGGTAGAGTTCCAAGGTTTGACAATACCCAGGCGAATACCATTAGGATGTACTTTCTGACCCATTGCTAGTCTCCAGAGTCTCAGCGATCGGACACAACCACAGTGATGTGGCTGGTGCGCTTCAAGATGCGATCCGCCCGACCTTTTGCACGAGGCATAATGCGCTTCATGCTTGGGCCGGCGTCGACGAATATTTTCGCGACTTTCAGATCATCGATATCTGCGCCATCGTTGTGTTCAGCGTTAGCAATGGCAGACTCCAGTACTTTTTTAACCAGACCAGCAGCTTTCTTGTTGGTGTAGGTCAAAACTTCCAGAGCTTGCGACACTTTCTTACCGCGGATAAGGTCAGCCACCAGGCGTACCTTTTGAGCAGAAGAACGAGCGTGGCGATGTTGAGCGATAGTTTCCATCTCTTCCTCCTACCTTAGCGTTTTTTAGCCTTACGGTCGGCCGCATGGCCGCGATAAGTACGCGTCGGCGCGAATTCACCCAGTTTGTGACCGACCATTTCGTCGGAAACAAATACCGGTACGTGCTGACGACCATTATGGACAGCGATGGTCAAACCGATCATTGTTGGAAAGATCGTTGAACGACGGGACCAAGTGCGTATAGGCTTCTTGTCACCGCTTTCCACCGCTTTCTCTACCTTCTTCAGCAAGTGCAGGTCTATGAATGGACCTTTCTTGAGAGAACGTGGCATGGTTTATCCTCTAATTATTTTTTACTACGGCGACGTACGATGAACTTATCGGTACGCTTATTACTACGGGTCTTCTTACCTTTGGTCTGCAGGCCCCACGGACTGACCGGGTGCTTACCAAAGTTACGACCTTCACCACCACCATGCGGGTGATCCACCGGGTTCATCGCCGTACCGCGGACGGTCGGACGAATACCACGCCAGCGGCTTGCACCGGCTTTGCCCAGTACACGCAGCATGTGTTCGGCGTTACCGACTTCACCCATGGTTGCGCGGCATTCAGACTGCACTTTACGCATTTCGCCGGAGCGAAGACGCAGAGTGACATAAGCGCCGTCACGGGCAACAATCTGAACGTAAGCACCGGCGGAACGCGCCAGCTGACCGCCTTTACCCGGTTTCATTTCCACGTTATGCACGGTGGAACCAACCGGAATATTGCGCATCGGCAGGGTGTTGCCGGCCTTGATGGCGGCGTCGACGCCAGACTGAATCTGGTCACCTGCTTTCAGGCCTTTCGGCGCCAGTACGTAACGACGTTCGCCGTCTTTGTACAGCACTAAAGCGATGTTGGCAGAACGGTTCGGATCATATTCCAGGCGCTCTACGATTGCCGGGATACCGTCTTTGTCGCGTTTAAAATCGACAACACGGTATTGTTGTTTATGACCACCACCGATATGGCGCGTAGTGATACGGCCATTGTTGTTACGTCCACCGGATTTAGTGAGTTTTTCCAGCAACGGGCCATAAGGCTTGCCCTTGTGCAGCTCAGGGTTGACCACTTTAACTACGTGGCGACGACCCGGAGATGTCGGTTTACATTTAACAATTGCCATTGTTCTTCTCCTCCGACTTACTCTGCGCCGCCGATGAAGTCCATGTTCTGGCCTTCCTTCAGGGTGACGTAAGCTTTTTTCCAGTCGCTACGACGACCGATACGCTGTCCATGACGCTTCGTTTTCCCTTTAACGATCAGGGTGCGAACGTCATTGACTTCGACTTCAAACAGTTTATGCACAGCGGCTTTAATTTCTGCTTTGGTCGCGTCTTTAGCTACTTTGAGTACGATGGTGTTATGCTTTTCCATCGCTGCAGACGCTTTTTCAGAAACGTGCGGCGCGCGCAAAACTTTCAGCAAACGTTCTTCACGAATCATGCCAGCATCTCCTCAACTTGCTTCACAGCGTCAGCCGTCATGACGACTTTGTCGAAGGCGATCAGGCTAACCGGGTCAATACCTGCGACATCGCGAACGTCTACTTTGTAGAGGTTGCGCGCGGCCAGGAACAGGTTTTCATCCAGTTCGCTCGTAATGATCAGCACATCTGCAAGCGACATGTCTTTCAGTTTCTGTACCAGCAGCTTGGTTTTAGGCGCTTCGACAGAAAAAGACTCAACGACGATCAGACGTTCTTGACGTACCAGCTCGGACAGGATGCTTTTCAGCGCCCCACGGTACATCTTCTTATTTACCTTCTGGCTGTGATCCTGCGGCTTGGCGGCAAATGTTACGCCACCTGAACGCCAGATTGGGCTCTTCACCGTACCTGAACGCGCGCGACCGGTACCCTTCTGACGCCATGGTTTCTTACCGGAACCAGTAACTTCAGCACGGGTCTTCTGAGCGCGAGTACCTTGACGGGCACCTGCTGCATAAGCAACAACAACCTGGTGTACCAGCGCTTCGTTGAAGTCACGCCCGAAGGTAGTTTCGGAAACAGTCAGCGCGCTTTGCGCGTCTTTCAATACCAATTCCATTCCTATCTCCTCGACGTTACGCCTTGACAGCCGGTTTAACGATCAGGTCGCCGCCGGTTGCTCCCGGGACAGCGCCTTTGACCAGCAGCAGGTTGCGCTCAACGTCAACACGTACTACGTCCAGGCTTAGAACGGTTACACGCTCGTTACCCATCTGGCCTGCCATTTTCTTGCCCTTGAATACCTTACCCGGAGTCTGGTTCTGACCGATTGAACCATGACCACGGTGGGACAAGGAGTTACCATGGGTAGCATCCTGGGTACGGAAGTTCCAGCGCTTTACAGTGCCTGCAAATCCTTTACCTTTGGACGTACCGGTAACGTCAACTTTTTTCACATCGGCGAACAGTTCGACGCTGATGCTTTGACCCGCAGTGATTTCTGCAACGTCTTCGACGCGGAATTCCCACAGGCCACGGCCGGCTTCAACGCCTGCCTTAGCGAAGTGACCGGCTTCAGGCTTAGTCACACGATTGGCTTTTTTGGTGCCGGTGGTGACCTGAATAGCGCGGTAACCGTCGTTGTCCAGGTCTTTAACCTGAGTTACGCGGTTGGCTTCGATTTCAATAACGGTTACTGGGATGGAAACGCCATCTTCAGTGAAGATGCGAGTCATGCCCACTTTACGACCGACTAAACCCTTCATTGTTTCAACCTCTCAATCGTTTGGTGACCTGATTAACCCAGGCTGATCTGCACATCAACACCAGCAGCCAGATCCAGACGCATCAGAGCATCAACGGTTTTTTCGGTTGGCTCAACGATGTCAACCAGACGCTTATGAGTGCGAATCTCATACTGATCGCGCGCATCTTTATTGACGTGCGGAGAAATCAGAACGGTAAAGCGCTCTTTGCGGGTCGGCAGCGGGATCGGACCCCGTACCTGAGCACCGGTACGTTTGGCAGTCTCGACTATTTCCGCGGTTGATTGATCGATCAAACGATGATCAAACGCTTTCAAACGGATACGGATTCTTTGGTTCTGCATGAGACCAGAGCTCCAATTATTTATAAACGTAGAAAATTACTCCTCGCACCCATTTCGATTGATGGGGGAGTGTAATCATTCAGTATTATCCCCATATCGGGGATGTTGTGTGCTGGCTTACCGCCTTCGCGGCCAGCGCGGACTCATTGAGTCGGCTTGTTTCTTATGTCTATGAGACAAGCCCGCGCATTATACGTTAATTTGCTCATGAAGCAAGCGACGATACGGTAAAAAACGCCGGAAACCGGCGCTCATTCCATTTCCGCAGGGGCAGAATGGGCGGCGGCGCCGATTTCAGGCAGGCTTATGCCAGCTGGGATGCCGGGATAAGGGAAGGAAGGCGCGCGTGATAACGGTATTGTCGGTTTTCTGCCTGCTCTTGTATGGCGTCATCATGGGCCATCTCGCCCGGCGCATTCTCGGATGGGCCCGCGCGCTGCCAGGCGCCACGGCGGCGCGGCGCGGGCCACTGCCGGGCGGCGGTTGCGCCGGCGGGGGACGGTTGGCGTATGGCCGGCTTACGGCGAT
Source organism: Sodalis sp. RH24 (assembly GCF_047324145.1). Classification (NCBI taxonomy): domain Bacteria; kingdom Pseudomonadati; phylum Pseudomonadota; class Gammaproteobacteria; order Enterobacterales; family Bruguierivoracaceae; genus Sodalis; species Sodalis sp. RH24. The sequence goes on along the minus strand of NZ_CP178729.1, from coordinate 4,114,817 downwards.
CTCCGGCCAGCGGGCTTCCGCGGCGCCTGGGGCCCGCCGCGCCGCGTGGACAATGCTGTCCCGTCAGATGTGGAAACGGCGCTGCGAGGCAAGCTGCGCGCTGGCGTTCCTGGCGGCGTTCGCCGCCCTGCCGGCGGAACGCCTGGTGAGCGGCCTGGTGTTCAGCTGGTTTTTATTAACGCTGAGCTGGATTGACTATCATACCCTGCTGCTGCCCGACCGGCTTACCCTGCCCTTCCTGCTGTGCGGACTGCTAAGCCCGCTTGGCGAGCCGCAATCGCTCTATGTCGGCCTGCTGGGCGCGCTGTGCGGCGGCGGCGGCCTGTGGCTGCTGAACGGGGTGTTTTACCGGGTGAGAGGCTACGCGGGGCTGGGCGGCGGCGATATCAAGCTGCTGAGCGGGCTGGGGGCCTGGCTGGGATGGCAAGCGTTGCCGCTGTTATGCGCGAGCGCGGCGCTGACCGGGATAGCGTGGTGGCTGCGGCGCCGGACGGCGGATAAAGACATTCCCTTTGGTCCCTGCCTGGCGCTGGCAGGCTGGTGGATATACATCGGCCCTTAGCGCCACTGCCCGGCCGCACATGACAATGCGGCCAGGTTACGCCGGAAACGCGGCAGCCAGGAGCCGATGCGTATCGGTCATAACCGTCGCATCATGCGCAGGCGTTGCTTTATCATTATTTAGCGGGGAACAGCCTGACGCCTATTGCGCCGCATCTTTTAACTGGGACTGGAGATAGTTCTGCAGGCCGACCAGTTTGATTAAATCCAGTTCGGTTTCCAGGAAATCGATATGGTGCTCTTCGTCCGCCAATATCTCGATCAGCAGATCGCGGGTGACATAATCCCGGACGCTGTCGGCATAAGAGATGCCTTCGCGCAGATCCTGCGCGCCCTGCAGTTCCAGGTTCAAATCCGAACGCAGCATTTCCTCGACATTTTGCCCGATGTTAAGTGTGCCCAGATCCTGCAGGTTAGGCAGTCCCTCCAGGAAAAGAATACGCTCGATATAACGATCGGCGTGCTTCATTTCATCGATGGATTCGTGGTATTCAATGTCGTTCAGACGCATCAGCCCCCAGTTCTTAAACATACGGGCGTGCAGGAAGTACTGATTGATGGCTACCAGCTCGTTGCCAAGCAGGGTATTGAGATGGGTGATAATTTGGTCATCGCCTTTCATAATTCACTCCTCCGTTGCGGTAATGTACAGAATATAACCGCGTCAGAGTAAATCAAGGTAATAACCCTACTAATTATGCAATTTTTTCAAACGGCACTAACTGCTGTAATTCGTCTTCCATAACCAACCGGGCCTTGCATGCGCATTTACCGCATTTATTCGCCACCGGCACGACACTTTTAAGTTCTTGAAACGTCTTCGGTTGGTAGTTTCTTACCGCCTTGCGTATGGCAGTATCGCTTACCGCATTACACAAACAAACGTACATTTTTCATACTCATTAAAATCAAATTAGGCATAATTTAAATGAGAACGAGTGTCATTTCAATAGCAGAACTATTTTTGTTTTGTAAATATCCGTCGCCGGTAAATAACCGCTTCTTTTTGCAGCAAATAAAAAAAGGGCGCCAAGGCGCCCTTTTTTGCATAAAACGGAAATGTCTTACGCGATAACCTTGGCAACCACGCCGGCGCCAACGGTACGGCCGCCTTCGCGAATAGCGAAACGCAGGCCGTCGTCCATGGCGATCGGAGCAATCAGGTTAACAACCATTTTGATGTTGTCGCCAGGCATAACCATTTCCACGCCTTCCGGCAGTTCGATGGTACCGGTCACGTCAGTGGTACGGAAGTAGAACTGAGGACGGTAGCCTTTGAAGAACGGCGTATGACGGCCGCCTTCATCCTTGGACAGGATGTAGACTTCGGATTCGAACTGGGTATGCGGGTGGATTGAACCCGGTTTAGCCAGTACCTGGCCGCGTTCCACGTCGTCACGCTTGGTGCCGCGCAGCAGGACGCCGACGTTTTCACCGGCACGGCCTTCGTCCAGCAGTTTACGGAACATTTCAACGCCGGTACAAGTGGTCTTGATGGTGGCCTTGATGCCGACGATTTCAACTTCTTCGCCCACTTTAACGATGCCGCGTTCCACACGACCGGTTACCACGGTGCCGCGGCCGGAGATGGAGAATACGTCTTCGATAGGCAGCAGGAACGGCTTGTCAATCGCACGTACCGGTTCCGGGATGTAGGTATCCAGGGCTTCGGCCAGTTCGATGATTTTAGAGGTCCAGGCTTCGTCGCCTTCCAGTGCTTTCAGCGCGGAACCACGGATTACCGGGGTGTCGTCGCCTGGGAAGTCGTACTGGGACAGCAGTTCGCGCACTTCCATTTCAACCAGTTCCAGCAGTTCTTCGTCATCGACCATGTCGCATTTGTTCATGAAGACGATGATGTAAGGAACGCCTACCTGGCGAGCCAGCAGGATGTGTTCGCGGGTCTGCGGCATCGGGCCGTCGGTTGCGGCAACCACCAGGATTGCGCCATCCATCTGGGCGGCGCCGGTGATCATGTTTTTCACATAGTCGGCGTGTCCCGGGCAGTCTACGTGCGCGTAGTGGCGGGCCGGGGTATCGTATTCAACGTGGGACGTGTTGATGGTGATACCACGGGCTTTTTCTTCCGGTGCGTTGTCGATCTGATCGAAGGCACGGGCGCTGCCGCCGTAAGCTTTGGCCAGCACGGTGGTGATGGCGGCGGTCAGGGTGGTTTTACCATGGTCGACGTGACCGATGGTGCCGACGTTAACGTGCGGTTTTGTGCGTTGGAACTTTTCTTTAGACACGGCTATATTCCTTACTCTTATGCTCTCCCCCATTGGAAAGAGCACGGGATATTAATTGTAGACCCTAAAGCTTATTTACCGGCTTTACGGGCTTCGATAATGGCCTGAGCAACATTGTTCGGTGCTTCATTGTACTTCAGGAACTCCATGGAGTAAGAAGCACGGCCCTGAGTCTGTGAACGCAGATCTGTAGCATATCCAAACATTTCAGACAAGGGGACCTGCGCACGAACGGTCTTGCCGGTCGCAGTATCTTCCATGCCGTCGATCATGCCGCGACGACGGTTCAAGTCACCGATAACGTCACCCATGTAGTCTTCAGGCGTTTCAACTTCAACTTTCATGATAGGTTCCAGCAGAACTGGTTTCGCTTTCATGAAGCCTTCTTTAAACGCCATGGAACCGGCAATTTTAAACGCCATTTCCGAGGAGTCGACTTCGTGGTATGAACCATCGAAGGCCGCAACACGGACGTCCACAATCGGATATCCGGCCAGAACGCCGTTTTTCAGCTGTTCCTGGACGCCTTTATCCACCGCGGGCACGTATTCTTTTGGAACCACGCCGCCGACGATTTCATTAAGGAATTCGTAGCCTTTACCACCTGGTTCCATCGGTTCGATACGCAACCAGATGTGACCGAACTGACCGCGACCACCGGACTGACGAACAAACTTGCCTTCTTGCTCAACAGTATTGCGGATGGTTTCGCGGTACGCTACCTGCGGTTTACCGACGTTAGCTTCAACGTTGAACTCGCGACGCATACGATCGACGAGTATTTCGAGATGCAGCTCGCCCATACCTGCGATGATGGTCTGACCGGACTCTTCATCGGTCCAGACGCGGAAAGACGGATCTTCCTGCGCCAGACGGCCCAGGGCCAGACCCATTTTTTCCTGGTCGGCCTTGGTTTTCGGTTCTACAGCCACAGAGATAACCGGTTCCGGGAACTCCATGCGTTCCAGGATGATCGGCTTGCTCTGATCGCACAGCGTATCGCCGGTGGTCACATCTTTCAAGCCAATCGCAGCGGCGATATCGCCGGCGCGGACTTCCTTGATTTCTTCACGTTTGTTGGCGTGCATCTGCACGATACGGCCAAAACGCTCACGTTTGTCTTTAACGGAGTTCAGCACGGTATCGCCGGAGTTAACCACACCGGAATAAACGCGGAAGAAGGTCAGGTTGCCCACGAACGGGTCGGTGGCGATTTTAAACGCCAGCGCCGAAAAGGGTTCGTCATCGCTTGAATGGCGTTCGGCATGGGTCTCGCCGTCTTCCAGCACGCCGTTGATGGCCTGAACGTCGGTCGGTGCCGGCAGGTATTCGATTACCGCATCCAGCATCGCCTGTACGCCTTTGTTCTTAAACGCAGAACCGCAGGTAACCAGGATGATTTCGTTGTTCAGCACGCGTTGACGCAGACCCATCTTGATTTCTGCTTCGGTCAGTTCTTCGCCGCCGAGGTATTTATCCATCAGCTCGTCATTGGCTTCAGCCGCGGATTCAACCATATGTTGATGCCACTTCTGCGCCAGTTCCTGTAATTCAGCCGGGATCTCTTCGTATTCGAAGCTGATGCCCTGATCGGCCTCACTCCAGTTGATGGCTTTCATCTTCACCAGATCGACAACACCGGTGAATTTTTCTTCGGCGCCGATGGCCAGCTGGATCGGAACCGGGTTAGCGGCCAGACGGGTTTTCAGCTGTTCAACAACGCGCAGGTAGTTCGCGCCCATACGGTCCATTTTATTCACGAACGCGATACGCGGAACTTTATATTTGTTGGCCTGGCGCCACACGGTTTCGGACTGAGGTTGCACACCGCCTACCGCACAGTAAACCATGACCGCGCCATCAAGCACACGCATGGAACGTTCTACTTCGATGGTGAAGTCAACGTGTCCCGGGGTGTCGATGATGTTGATGCGATGGGCATCAAACTGTTTAGCCATACCGGACCAGAAACAGGTGGTCGCCGCGGACGTAATGGTAATTCCGCGCTCTTGTTCCTGTTCCATCCAGTCCATGGTGGCGGCGCCATCGTGGACTTCACCGATTTTATGGTTTACACCGGTATAGAACAGAATACGTTCAGTGGTGGTGGTTTTACCGGCGTCGATGTGCGCACTGATACCGATATTACGATAACGCACAATTGGTGTTATACGAGCCATTTGTATCCTCGATTACTGGGGCGTTCTATTCGAGCTAACCCAGGCAGGGCGAGCTGTCCGCACGCCCACCTGGTTAGCATGACTACAGCGGCATAATTACCAGCGGTAGTGGGCGAACGCCTTGTTGGCATCTGCCATACGGTGAACGTCTTCACGTTTCTTAACAGCAGTGCCTTTATTTTCTGCTGCATCGGAAAGTTCGTTCGCCAGGCGCAGGGCCATAGATTTATCACCGCGTTTACGAGCAGCTTCAACGATCCAACGCATTGCCAGGGCATTACGACGGACCGGACGAACTTCTACTGGCACCTGATAAGTAGAACCACCAACGCGACGGGACTTGACTTCGACAGTCGGGCGCACGTTGTCCAGAGCTACTTCGAAAGCTTCCAGATGTCCTTTACCGGAACGCTGAGCCAGGGTCTCCAGCGCGGTATAGACAATTGCTTCGGCAGTAGATTTTTTACCATCTACCATCAGGATATTGACAAATTTTGCCAACAGCTCGGATCCGAACTTAGGATCCGGCAGGATTTTACGTTGACCAATGACGCGACGACGTGGCATGGGATAACTCCGTTGTTAATTCAGGATTGTCCAAAACTCAATGAGTTCTTTGACATTAATAATAAAATGTTTGGCCTTACTTAACGGAGAACCATTAAGACTTGGGCTTCTTCACGCCGTATTTGGAGCGGCCCTGCTTACGGTCTTTAACGCCTGAGCAGTCGAGCGCACCGCGAACGGTGTGGTAACGCACACCGGGAAGGTCTTTTACACGACCGCCACGGATCAGGATCACGGAGTGTTCCTGCAGGTTATGGCCTTCACCGCCGATATAGGAAGTGACTTCAAAACCGTTAGTCAGACGAACACGGCATACTTTACGCAGCGCGGAGTTCGGTTTTTTCGGGGTGGTGGTATATACGCGGGTACATACGCCACGTTTTTGCGGGCATGCTTCCAGCGCCGGAACGTTGCTTTTAGCAACCTTCATGGTGCGTGGCTTGCGTACCAGCTGGTTAATTGTTGCCATTCGATAAAACTCCTGGTTTTTGCTTCGTAAACACGTAATAAATCGCCTCGTTAAGCCGCAAGGCAAAGAACGAGGACGCAGAATTTTATGGCCGACGGGTGAGGGTGTCAAGAAATATACAATATACCCGCTATCTTTCGCGCGGCGGATGCATTGGCTGCGTCCGTTTATCCCCCTCCCTTATCGCTGTACGCTGATCGCAATGCGTTCCCTTGACCGCCTTGCCGCAAGGCGAAATTCAGAGGGTAGCGCCCTGCTTACCATGCCATTTGTTGCGGTTGTTTTACCGTCAGCGAGACAAACCCAGTATAGCTTATAAGGGTGATTTTGTCCGAAAAATGAGCAAGCAGGCCGCGGGCGGCAACGTCGGCGTCAAGGGCATACAACCCGAGCGGCGAGGCGATAAGCCGCTCCAGCGCGACGGTCCCCGCCAGCCCGGCTATCACGCCGTCCTGTATCAGCAGCAGATCGTCGCCCCTGCGGGCGGTAAGCAGCAGCGCCGGCAGGTCGCGGGCGTAAGGGGAGCGGCTAAGGGTATAAAGCATGGCGTTTTCCCGGCTCAGAAGGTCAAGACAGTATCAAAAGCGGACAAGCGCTCGCGCCAGCGCGCGGCGGGCAACACCTCGGCGTCGAGCACCCAGCCCACGGCGCCGGCCAGCCCGCGCTCCGCCAGGGACTCCGCGCAGAGGTAAAAACGCGTGATATCGTAAATCGGCAATACGCCGAAGGTGGGGATGAAATTACGCGCCAGGATTTCCGCCGGTCGCTGCTGCGGCAATAGCAGCAGGACGCCATCGCCAATAAAAAACACGCCGATCTCAGCGGTTAGCGCCGACGCGGCCAGCAGCGCGTCCAGTCCCTCCCGTCCAGACGCGTCGCCGTGGGGGCCGTGGGTAAAAACAAAGGCAAGGCGTTTCATCAGGGCACCTTAAAACTGGATAAACCGATCGCATTCAAGCACGGCCTGCGCCAGCGCGCCCAGGCCGCTCAGGGTAAAGCCCGGCTGCAGGTTGCCCTGCTCCGGTGCCGGCGGCGCATCCTGCGCCCCGTCCGTCACGCCCCGGCGCAACGCCGCGGAGACACACACATCCAACGGCACCTGATGCTCCCGGCCAAGCTGCTGCCAGGCGCGTACGATATCCACCTCGTCGCCGGCCGGGGACGTATGGCGATTGGCGTTATAGACGCCGTCCTGATAAAAAAAAATGCTGTTGATCCGGTGGCCTGCGGCCAGCAAGGCCCGTGCAAACTGCAGGGCGCTGCTGGACTGCTGCGTGCCGTAGGCCGGCCCGCCGACCATCAGGCAGTAACGCAGGCTCACCGATCCAATCCCAGGAAATCACCGCTTTTAAACTGGCGGATATACAAATAGACCGTATGTTTGGAAATATTCAGCCGATCCGCCACCTGGTTGATGGCGTCCTTGATATCGAAAATGCCCTTTTCATACAGGTTAAGCACAATCTGGCGGTTCTTGGCGTTGTTGGACACGCCGCGATCGGCATTGACTTCCTCGATGGTGAACTCAAGGGTTTGCGCCACCAGGTCGTCCACCGAAGACGCGAAATTGACCGAGGTGGCGTTTTCCTGGGCTTCCGGCGGGACAAAGGTTTGCATGATTTGGGAAAAGGGCACGTCAAGATTCATATTGATGCACAGCAGGCCGATGACCCGTTGTTCGCGGTTGCGAATGGCGATGGTGACGGATTTCATCAGCACGCCGCTTTTGGCCCGGGTAAAGTAGGCTTTCGACACGCTGCTGTCCTCGCCCGCCATGTCATGCAGCATGCGCAGGGCCAGGTCGGAAATGGGCGAGCCGATTTTGCGTCCGGTGTGTTCGCCGTTGGCGATGCGCACGGCGGAGCTTTTCAAATCTTCCAGGGAATGCAGCACGATTTCGCAGTGTTCGCCGATTAGCATCGCCAGTCCATCCACCACGGCTTCGTAGGATGCCAGTATTTCATGATCAACCGGGCTGAATGGCCGTTCGTCCAAAACATCCAGTTCGTTGAATTCTGGGGTCGGAAGAGAAGTAGACATATGCAGACACCACCCGTTAAAGCGAGCCTGCCCGCATCCCTGGACAAACTCGGCTGTCAGTTGTATTTACCGGTCGCTAGTCTAGCAAATGATTTAAAACGCTGTCCTTGTGTTTGGACAGATTTTTACAACTTATTGGCCGACAAAGGCGCTATAACGCGCTTTTTTTGGGTTGGCATGCCCGGTTTCCGGCGGGAGAATGTGAATAAAAAAGGGCGGTGGCTGTTGAAACAGACACCGCCCTTCACCACCGACGACGCGTTTTATGCGCCGGCAGTGTGGTTATTTAGTGGTTTCAGCCGCGCCGGCCGGTGCTTCAGCCGCCGGCTTTTCGCCTTCGGCAGCCTTAGCCGCCGGTTTAATATCCAGCAGTTCCACGTCGAAAATCAGGGTGGAGTTGGCTGGGATTCCCGGGACGCCGGTTTTGCCATACGCCTGTTCCGGCGGAATCACCAATTCGATCTTGCCGCCTTTGTGGATCTCTTTCAGGCCTTCGGTCCAGCCGGGGATGACGCCGTCAAGACGGAATGACAGAGGTTCGCCGCGTTTGTAGGAGTTGTCGAATTCCGTACCGTCGGCCAGCGTACCCTTGTAGTTGACCACCACGGTATCGCTATTGGTCGGCGCTTTGCCGGTACCCGGTTTTTCAACTTTGTACAGAACACCGCTGGCCGTTTTCTTCACGCCTTTTTGCTTGGCGTAGTCGGCGCGGAATTTATCGCCTTTTTCGGCGTTGTCCTTGGCTTCCTGCTCCATTTTGGCCTGGGCGGCTTCTTTCACGCGCGCCTCGAAGCTCTGGAGAGTAGCCTCGATTTCTTCGTCAGTCAGCTTGCTCTTGTTGCCAAAAGCGTCCTGAACACCGGCGATCAGCTGATCTTTATCCAGCTTGATGCCTAACTTTTCCTGTTCCTTCAGGGAGTTGTCCATGTACCGACCCAATGAGGCGCCTAACGCGTAAGCAGCCTGTTCCTCGCTGCTTTTGAATTTGTCCGAGGTGGCGTTGGCCGGAGCAGTTGCCGGAGCGGTCGCTGTGGTGCCAGCCGCGGCGGGGGCATCAGCCGCTGCGGTGCTATCCGCGGCCATTACCTGGGCAGCATTGAGGGCTAGCGCCATGGTGGTAGCCAACAGCGTGACTTTAAACAGTGATTTCATCCATATCTCCATAGCCTGGGCTATCTTGTCCCAAGGTCGATAACTAAGTTAAGCCGATACTATAGCCGTGAGCGTAAACACAACACAATCGCTATCCCGATGAATTGAGTCTTTCTAAGACTTTTTTTACGTCAAGAAGTTTCTTTTTTAGCGGCGCCATTGAAGCCTGGTTCGGTGACGCGGGCATATAATAGGCTTTCGGCGGGCATTTATCGTCATTTACCGATAGAATAACACCTGGTTGTTGTCGCAGCTTAATCCGGGTATGAGGTCGGGCCGACGCGATCGCCCCTATTCCATGATAAACGGTATTGAGAGGAGGAGACACTATGGAGTTATCCCAATTGGAACAACGTCTTGATTTGCTGGAAGGCCGGCTTGCGTTCCAGGAAGTCACGATAGATGAACTGAATCAGACCGTCGTCGCGCATCAACGGGATATCGGCAGGCTGCAGGAGCAACTGCGCTTATTGTCGGAGAAATTGCGCACGCAGCAAACCTCGATTATCGCGTCGCAATCGGAAGAGACGCCGCCGCCGCACTATTAATTTTAATTAATTCGTTGAATAACCCATAAAACGGGGCGGAAAAACCCGCCCCATCGGCTATCGGGGTCCGAGCGAACCGGGTTTAGTGGCAACCGCAGCCGCCATTGCCGCCGCATCCGCCGCCTTTGTGCTCGTGGTCATGGCCGTGGCCGCCGCAGCAGTCGCCGCCGTGATCGTGGTCATGGCCTTCATGCTCGTGATCGTGTTCGCCGTGAACATGGCCGTGGGCCAGTTCTTCCGCCGTCGCTTCGCGAATAGCCAGCACCTCGACGTGGAAGTTCAAATCCTGGCCGGCCAGCATGTGGTTGCCGTCCACCACCACATGGTCGCCGTCGACTTCGGTAATTTCAACCGGCACCGGGCCTTGATCGGTCTCGGCCAGGAAACGCATGCCGACCTCAAGTTCCTCGACGCCCATGAACACCTCTTTCGGGACGCGCTGCACCAGGTTGTCGTCGTAATGACCGTAGGCATCGTCGGCAACGATATGCACATCAAAGCTATCGCCCTCATCGTGGCCGTCCAGGGCATTTTCCAGGCCCGAGATCAAAGAACCATGCCCATGGAGATAGTCCAACGGCGCACTCACCGGAGACTCATCGACCAACACGCCATCTTCTGTCCGTACCTGGTAAGCCAGGCTGACCACCAGGTCTTTTGCTACTTTCATGATATCTCCTACCGTTGGAAACTGAATTGGCGCAGATTCTAACGAAAATTTACGCGCATGTATCCTTCAGCTTAAAAAAATTGAGGGTATAAGGCTACTCCGGATCAAAAATACCGATAATGCGATCCTTTGCCGGCGTTTTATCCGCAGCCGCCGGGTCGGTTTGGCGCTGAGTAAAACCGCACTTTACACAAATGACGTTATCCGTCCCCTGGTCCTGCCAGACCGCCAGGGTATCCTTCGCCTGGCACTCGGGGCATACCGCGCCGGCAATAAAACGTTTACGCTTTGCCGTCATGGTGTTTATCTCCCTGCGGATGGTTATCTTCCCAGCCGTCAAGCTGGCGACGTTCATGCTGCATTTCGCGCTGGAAGATATCCTCCAGCTCGCGCCGGGCCTCCTTGACGCGGGATATTTGCGCCACATCCCCCTGCAGCTGCGGCATCAGCTCCCGCAGCATGCGGGTATCGATGCGGCGGAAATGCTGCTGGGCGCGATAGGCCTGGTGGGGATGCATCCCCAGTTCCAACAACGCCTTGCGGCCCAGATCCAGCGCGCTGGAAAAAGTTTCCCGCGAAAACTGATTCACCCCGGCCAGCAGCAGCTCATGGGCCTCGACGCGGCCCCGCGCCCGCGCCAGTATCTTCAGGTGCGGGAAATGCTGCTGGCACAGGTGCACGATGGTCATGTTGTCTTCCGGCGTATTGGCGGCGACCACGATGGCTTTTGCTTTCTCCGCCCCGGCGGCGCGCAGCAACTCAAGCTCGGTGGCATCGCCGTAATACACCTTATAACCATAGCTGCGCATCAGGCTTACCGCACTGATATCGCGCTCAAGTACCGTAATCCGCATCTTATTGGCCATCAGCAGGCGGCCTATCACCTGGCCGAAACGGCCGAAACCCACGATGATCACCTGCGGCTCGTCATCGTCGACGAAGGGTTTTTCACCCTCCTCGTCCTGGGCATTGTAACGTCGGACCAGGATAAGATCGATGAGTTGCATTAATAAGGGGGTGGTAATCATCGACAGCGTCACGGTGACTAGCAGCAGGGCCAGCTGATCGGGCGAGAGGATTTTTTGCGCGCCGGCGGCGGAAAACAGGACAAAGGCGAATTCTCCGCCCTGGCTTAGCACGCCGGCGAACTGTAGCCGCACCGAGCTGCGCAGACCGGATATCCGCGCCAGGATATACAATACCGTCCCTTTGACCAGCACCAGGACCGCCAGGCCGGCCACCACGGTCAGCAAGTGGACATATAAAATGCCCAGGTTGAGCGCCATGCCCACCGAGATGAAAAACAGGCCGAGCAGTAATCCCTTGAACGGCTCGATGGCGATCTCCAGCTCATGGCGGTATTCACTCTCCGCCAGCAGCACGCCGGCGATAAAGGTGCCCAGCGCCATGGATAATCCGAGCATATCCATAAACAGCGCCGCGCCCAGCACCACCATGAGCGAGGCGGCGGTAAACACCTCGCGCACATTAGCCATGGCGACATAACGGAACAGCGGCCGCAGCAGGTAGCGCCCGCCCACCAGCATGATAAAAAACGCCGCCACCTTCATGCCGATTTTCATCCAATCGCTCGGTTCGCTGCCGCCGCCGGCCAGGATAGGGATGAGGGATAACGTGGGGATTACCGCCATATCCTGGAACAGCAGGACGGAAAAGCCGAGCTGGCCGCCTTCATTGCGGTTCATGCCTTTGTCGCGCATCAGCTGCAGCGCGATGGCGGTGGACGACATGGCCAGGCCGATGCCGCCAATCAGCGCCGATTGCCAGGTGGCATGGGTCAGGTAAAGAGCCCCGCCCAGCAGCAACGCGGTAAAGAAAAGCTGCGCGGCGCCGACGCCGAAGATCGATCGCCTCAGTTCCCATAGCTTCGACGGATTCAGCTCCAGGCCGATGATAAACATCAGGAACACCACCCCAAGTTCGGAGAAGTGCAGGATTTCGTCCACATCGCGGATAAAACCCAGGCCCCAGGGGCCGATGGCGATACCCGCCGCAAGATAGCCGATCACCGCGCCGATCCCCAGGCGCTGGGCAATGGGCACCGCAACGACGGCGGCGAACAAAAACAACACCACGGCGGTCAAAAACGACGGACTGCTATCCAATGCGTTGTCCCCTTTCGTTAAGCGGCTCTTTCAGCCATTGGGCGTATTCGGCGGCATGGCGCGCCAGTACGACGGGATCTAGCCTTCTGGCCCAATAGATCACCTGCGGGCGCACCCAATGCATGCGACACATGGTGGCGGTCAATTCGAACGGACGTAGAATATCCTCCATGCCGTAGCGACTGTAGCCGCGGTTAAGATAAGCGCCCTCCGGTTCGCCGGTGGTGATAACCGTTCGCCAGTATTTCCCGGCCAGGGCGTCGCCGCCGATGCCGCTGGCAAATCCGCGCGCCAGCACCCGGTCGAGCCACTCTTTCAATAATGCCGGGCAACTGTAAGTATAAAGCGGGTGCTGGAACACAATGACCTGATGTTCACGCAATAATTGCTGTTCGTGGTGAATATCAATAAAAAAATCCGGATAAAAGGCGTAAAGATCATGTACGGTGACATGCTCGAGCGACGATGCCGCCTGCAGCAAAATCCGGTTGGCAACCGAATCCTGTGATTCCGGATGGGCATACAACAACAAAACTTTGGGTGGCTGCGCGATCAATTCCCCTCCAAAGCGTCGTCAGGGCGCGGCTTTTCCGCTACCATGCTTCGCAAAGTTGAAACCAGGACAGGTTATCCTGGATAGCATTCAATAATGTTAATTTAACATACTCTCAAACTATGGCGCTTTATGATTGTCTTCTCCTCACTGCAAATTCGCCGCGGTACCAACGTACTGCTGGATAACGCCACCGCCACGGTGAATCCCGGGCAAAAGGTCGGACTCGTCGGCAAGAACGGCTGCGGCAAATCAACATTATTGGCATTGCTGAAGCATGAACTCGGCTGCGACGCCGGCAGCGTGACCTTCCCCGCCAACTGGTCGATGGCCTGGGTTAACCAAGAGACGCCGGCCCTTGACGTGCCGGCGCTGGAGTATGTTATCGACGGCGATCGCGAGTATCGCCAGCTGGAAGCCGACCTCCAGCTCGCCAACGAGAAAAACGACGGCCACGCCATCGCCACCGTGCACGGCAAGCTGGACGTTATCGAGGCCTGGACCATTCGGCCGCGCGCCTCGAGCCTGCTGCACGGGCTGGGGTTCAGCCAGGATCAATTGCAACAGCCGGTGCGGGATTTTTCCGGCGGCTGGCGCATGCGCCTTAACCTGGCGCAGGCGCTGATTTGCCGCTCCGATTTGCTGTTGCTTGATGAACCGACCAACCACTTGGATCTGGACGCGGTCATCTGGCTGGAAAAATGGCTGAAAAATTATGACGGTACGCTGATTCTGATTTCCCATGACCGGGATTTTCTCGATCCTATCGTAAATAAAATCCTGCATATTGAACAGCAGACGTTAAACGAATATACCGGCAACTACTCATCGTTTGAGCAGCAGCGGGTGACCAAGCTGGCGCAACAGCAGTCGCTGTTCCAGCACCAGCAGGAAAAAGTGGCCCATTTGCAGCATTATATCGACCGTTTCCGCGCCCAGGCCACCAAGGCCAAGCAGGCGCAGAGCCGGATCAAGATGCTTGAGCGGATGGAGCTGATCGCCCCGGCCCATGTGGATAATCCTTTCCAGTTCAAGTTCCGTACTCCGGAAAGCCTGCCGAGCCCCCTGCTGAGCATGGAGAAAGTCAGCGCCGGTTATGGCGAGCGCACCATTCTTAATTCCATCAAGCTTAACCTGGTGCCCGGTTCGCGCATCGGCCTGCTCGGACGCAACGGCGCCGGCAAGTCGACGCTTATCAAGCTGCTGGCCGGCACCCTTGAGCCGCAGTCCGGCACCATCGGCCTGGCGAAAGGCATCAAGCTGGGTTATTTCGCCCAGCATCAGCTGGAGTTCCTGCGCGCCGACGAATCGCCGCTGGCGCATATGATCCGGCTGGCGCCGCAGGAGTATGAGCAGGCGCTGCGCGATTATCTGGGCGGGTTTGGTTTCCGTGGCGATAAGGTGACCGAACCGACCGCGCGTTTTTCCGGCGGCGAAAAGGCCCGGCTGGTGCTGGCGCTGATTGTCTGGCAGCGTCCCAACCTTCTGCTGCTCGATGAACCGACCAACCATCTGGATCTGGATATGCGCCAGGCGCTGACCGAAGCGCTGATAGATTTCGACGGCGCGCTGGTGGTGGTGTCCCATGACCGGCATTTACTGCGTTCCACCACCGATGAATTTTATCTGGTGCATGACGGGCGCGTCGCGTCGTTTGACGGCGATGTGGAGGATTACCAGCAGTGGCTGGTGGATCAGCAGCGCCAGGCGGCGGCGCAGGACGGCAATGATACCGAGACCCCGGCGCCGCAGGTCAATAATGCCCAGGCCAGGAAAGACCAGAAGCGGCGCGAGGCGGATTTCCGCAATCAGACCCAGCCGTTGCGCAAGTCCATTACCCGTTATGAACAGCAAATGGAAAAACGTGGCGCGGAGCTGGCGGCCATCGAGGCCGGACTGGCCGACGCGGCGCTGTATGATATCAGCCGTAAAGCGGACCTGGCCCTGGCCCTGCAACAGCAGGCCAAGGTTAAATCGCAGCTGGAAGAGGCGGAAATGGCGTGGCTGGACGCCCAGGAACAGTTGGAGACCCTGACCCGGGAGTTCGAGTCGCAATAAGCGCGTCAGCGCCAGATCAGCAATACGCAGGCCGCCGTCAGCAGGCCCATGGCGACGTTAAAAGCGATCCAGGCGCGTTTGCTGCGCAGCAGCCGGCCGATAAGGGTGCCGAAGCCGAGCCAGATAACGCCGGAGACGATATTGACGCTGACGATGCCGACGCTGATGGCGCCGACGGAGGTGATATAGGCGCTGCCGCTCAGGCTGAAGCTGGCCACCGCGCCCAGCGCCATCAGCCAGGCCTTGGGATTAAGGAATTGCAGCAGGCCGCCCTGGTAGAAGGGAATGGGCCGGGGGGGCGGCGCGTCGGTTTCCAGTTTTTCATAGGCGGCGGTGGCTATTTTCCAGGCCAGCCACAGCAGGTAAAGGCTGCCCGCCACCTTCAGCATAAAATGCAGGGACGGATAAAGCGTGATCAGGCCGCCGATGCCGAAGGCCACCAGCAGCAGGATACATTGCATGCCGAGCATGATGCCGATCATCAGCGGCATCGAGCGCCAGAAGCCAAAATTGGCGCCCGAGGCGGTAAGCAGCATATTATTAGGGCCAGGGGTAATGGCGGCCACCCAGAGAAACCCCAGCATTGACAGAAAAAGACTCAGTTCCACGTTTTGGCGGCTCCCCGTAAAATAACGCGTATGAAGCTACCAGTGCGCACGGGGATGTACAAGGCATAACAGGTGAAATTTACTCAACACCTTGATTTATTGACTATCGGGACACAATATCGTGATTATTCCCTGGGAACAAATCGATCCTGACACGCTCTATAACCTGATCGAGTCCTTTGTACTGCGTGAGGGCACCGATTATGGCGAGCAGGAGAAATCACTGGCGCAAAAGGTCGAGGATGTAAAACGCCAGTTGATAAGCGGCGAGGCGGTGGTGGTCTGGTCGGAACTGCATGAAAATATCAATATCATGCCGCGCGGCCGGTTTAATGACCAGGCCGGAGATACGCCGGGCGAATAGCGAAGCCCCTGGCCCCTAAGCGCTAAATATGCTAACACTCACTTCTGGGCCTTGATGCCGGGCGCACTTCTTCACGCCGCAATTCAACCAAGCGTAGGGTTACCATGTCGACAAAACACCCCATTATTGCCGTTACCGGTTCCAGCGGTGCGGGCACCACCACCACCAGCCTGGCGTTTCGTAAAATATTCCAGCAGTTGAATATCCACGCCGCCGAACTGGAGGGTGACAGCTTTCATCACTTTACCCGGCCGGAAATGGATATGGCGATCCGCAAGGCGCGGGATTTAGGGCGCCATATCAGCTACTTTGGTCCGGACGCCAATAACTTTGGCCTGCTGGAGCATACGTTTCATCAGTATGGCGATACCGGCCGCGGTCAGTCGCGTAAATATCTGCATACGTATGACGAGGCGGTGCCGTATAACCAGATCCCCGGTACCTTTACGCCCTGGCAGGCGTTGCCGGAACCGACGGACGTGTTATTTTACGAGGGGCTGCACGGCGGCGTGGTAACCGATAGCCATGACGTGGCGAAGCACGTGGATTTGCTGGTGGGCGTGGTGCCCATCGTCAACCTGGAGTGGATCCAGAAACTGGTGCGCGATACCGGCGAGCGGGGGCATTCGCGCGAGGCGGTGATGGATTCGGTGGTGAGGTCGATGGAGGATTATATTAACTACATCACGCCGCAGTTTTCCCGCACCCATATCAATTTCCAGCGGGTGCCGACCGTCGACACGTCGAACCCTTTCGCCGCCAAGGCGATTCCCTCACTTGACGAAAGTTTTGTCGTTATTCATTTCCGTAGCCTGGCGCATATCGACCTGCCTTATCTGCTGGCGATGCTGCAAGGCTCCTTTATTTCCAATATTAATACGCTGGTGGTGCCCGGGGGCAAGATGGGGCTGGCGATGGAGCTGATTATGGGGCCGCTGGTACAGCAGTTGCTGGAAGGAAAGGAAATTAAGTAAACTCGAGGCCTCGGGCGGGAACACCACGCCCGATTCGACCCCATCGGCATGCTTTCCCTTGAACACGCCAGGATTCGCTGCGGTGTTGGCGGGCCTAGCATACCGTGGGGCGCTCGGTCGGGCGGGAACACCACGCCCGATTCGACCCCATCGGCATGCTCTCCCTTGAACACGCCAGGATTCGCTGCGGTGTTGGCGGGCCTAGCATACCGTGGGGCGCTCGGTCGGGCGGGAACACCACGCCCGATTCGACCCCATCGGCATGCTCTCCCTTGAACACGCCGGGTTTGAGTGCGGTGTTGGCGGGCATACCGTGCCATGGGGCGCTCGGTCGGGCAGAGAAACCATGCCCGATTCGACCCCATTGGCGCGCTCTCCCTTGAACACGCCGGGTTTGAGTGCGGTGTTGGCGGGCCGGTTAGGCGGCGGGGGCGTGGTGTTCGTCGCGCACTTCAAAGCTGTGGGTCATATTGACCGACGCGCCGAGCATCAGTGAGACCGAGCAGTATTTTTCCGCCGATAGCGTCACCGCCCGCTCCACCGCCTTGTCGGTCAGCCCGGCGCCGGTGACGATAAAATGCAGGTTGATATGGGTAAACAGGCGCGGCGCCTCGTCGCGGCGCTCGGAGGTGAGTTTGACCTCGCAGTCCCGGACGTCCTGCCGCGCTTTGTGTAAAATCGATACCACATCAATGGCGCTGCAGCCGCCGACCGACATCAATACCATTTCCATTGGGCTGGGCGCTTTTTCGCCCGCGTTCCCATCCATCAAAACCTGGTGGCCCGAGGCGGATTCGCCCATGAAAGACAACCCTTCTACCCATTTGACCCGTGCCTGCATTATGATACTCCTGATGAAAAGCTTTCCAGCAGACTACATTTTTGTTGGAAAACTGGCAATGTTACTGAACATACTTCATGCTGAAGCAAGACAACAGAAGACACTGCTTCAAACCTATGCTAAAAACAAGGCTGGATCGGCCTCATGATAATGAAAGGGCAAGAGATCGATCGGAACATCACATTACCAGACCCTAATAAGTTCCCTTACGTCGCTCCGTTTAAACGCGGAGTCAGAGTGAATAATACAAGCGCCGTAACAGGGAATACGATGTCCCGAACCTGGGATAGCGATGACAAAAGAGGATAACAGCGAATGGTTCTCGGCAAACCGCAAACAGACCCGACTCTCGAATGGTTCCTGTCTCATTGCCATATTCATAAGTATCCATCGAAGAGTACACTTATACATCAGGGTGAAAAGGCTGAAACGCTTTACTACATCGTTAAGGGCGCCGTGGCGGTGCTGATTAAGGATGAAGAAGGCAAAGAGATGATTCTCTCCTATCTTAACCAGGGAGATTTCATCGGTGAGCTCGGCCTATTCGAGGAAGGTCAGGAACGCAGTGCCTGGGTACGGGCGAAAACCGCCTGTGAAGTCGCCGAGATTTCGTATAAAAAATTCCGGCAGCTGATTCAGGTGAATCCGGATATCCTGATGCGCCTGTCGGCGCAAATGGCCAGTCGTTTACAGGTAACGTCGGAAAAAGTCGGCAACCTGGCATTCCTGGACGTTACCGGACGCATAGCGCAAACCCTGTTGAACCTGGCGAAACAACCCGACGCCATGACCCACCCCGACGGCATGCAGATAAAAATCACCCGTCAGGAAATCGGCCAGATTGTCGGCTGTTCCCGCGAGACGGTAGGACGTATTCTTAAAATGCTCGAAGATCAAAATCTTATATCCGCGCACGGTAAAACCATTGTTGTTTACGGCACGCGCTGATAGCCCCGTTATACAGGCGTGGTGCTTCGTACCACGCTTTTTTTGCTGACAGTATGTGGCGCCGGTTAATCTACCACCCTGAAGTAAACTATGCCCTGCGGCAAACCATCGTGCTATGCCTGCCGGTGGCCGCCGGCCTGTTATTCGGCAGCTTGCAAAACGGCCTGCTGTTTTCGTTGGTCCCTGCCTGCTGCAATATCGCCGGCCTCGATACCCTGCATAAACGGTTTTTCAAGCGACTGGCCGTCGGCGGCGTGCTGTTCGCGCTGAGCAGCGTGCTGATCCAGGTGCTGTTGGCCGTGCCGGTGCCGTTGCCCTTGGTGATGCTCGGCCTGGCGCTGCTGTTCGGCGTTACCGGTGAAATCAGCCCGCTGCACGGCCGTTTATTGCCCGCCGCGCTTATCGCCGCCATCTTTACCCTGGGGCTGGCCGGCAATGTGCCGCCCGCCGTGCCGCCGCTGCTGTATATTGCCGGCACCGCCTGGTACGGGCTGTTCAACGCCCTGTGGTTCCGGTTGTGGAAGGAGCAGCCGATGCGGGAATCGCTTAGCCTGCTGTATCGGGAGCTGGCGGATTATATCGAGGCGAAATATACCCTGCTGACACAGCATACCGATCCGGAAACCGCCCTGCCGCCGCTGTTTGCCCGCCAGCAGGCGGTGATTGATCTGATTGCCCAGGTATACCAGCAGCTTTATATGCTGTCGGCCAATGATCAGCTGCAGTACAAACGCCTGCTGCGTTCTTTCCAGGTGGCGCTGGATTTGCAGGAGCATATCGCCGTCAGCCTGCACCAGCCGGACGAAGTACAAAAACTGGTGGCGCAAAGCCACGCCGAGGCGGTTATCCGCTATAACGCCCGGCTGATTGCCGCGCGGTTGCGGGTACTGGCGGATGATATTCTCTATCACCGGCAGCCGGGGCGTTTTAACATGGCCACCGCGCTGTCGGCCCTGGAAAAAATTGCCGACCGGCATCCGGATAATCCGGTCGGACAGTTTTGTTATTACCATTTCAGCCGTATCGCCCGGCTGCTGCGTACCCAGCGCCCGCTTTACCGCCGCGACCTGATGGCCGACAACCAGCAGCGGCTGTCGTTTTGGCATGCGCTGGTCAGCTACTGTTCCTTTAAATCCATGGCGCTGCGCAGCGCGGCAAGGCTTGGGATTATGCTGGCCATCGGCAGCAGCCTGGGGCTGGTATTGGATCTCCCCAAACCCTACTGGATTTTAATGACGGTGATGTTTGTCAGCCAGAACGGCTATAACGCCACCCGGGTGCGGATCCAGCATCGGGCCCTGGGCACGTTGGCGGGGTTGGTGATTGCCGCCGGCACGCTGCAATTCAGGCTGAGCGACGGCACGGTATTGCTGTGCATGTTGTTCCTGACGCTGGCGTCTTACCTGGTGTTGCGCAAAAATTACGGCCTGGCGATGATCGGCATGACGGTGACCGCGGTGTATACGTTGCAGCTACTGTCGCTGAACGGCGCGCATTTCCTGGTGCCCAGGCTGGTGGATACGCTGATCGGCTGTATGCTGGCGTTCGGCGGCATGCTGTGGTTATGGCCGCAGTGGCAAAGCGGTATGCTGCGCAAAAACGCCCATCTGGCGCTGGAGCGGGACCAGGACGCGCTGCGACTGCTGCTGCAACCCGCCCCCGAGCCGGCGGCGCTGGCCTACGCGCGCATGAAGGTCAACCAGGCGCACAACGCGCTGTTTACGTCGCTTAGCCAGGCGATGCGGGAGCCGGCGTTTAATTCGCGCTATCTGACCGATATGCGTTTATGGGTGACCCATAGCCAGTTCATCGTCGAGCACATCAATGCCATGACCATCCTGGCGCGGGATCACTACATGCTGACGCCGACGCTGGCGCAAAAGTACCTGGCCTCTTGCGAGGTGGCGCTGCAGCGCTGCCAGCAACGGCTGGAATATGACGGCCCAAGCTCAGACAGCCCGGTGATGGATGCCGCCGGCGAAACGCCGGAGCTGCCCGGCACCCTGATGGAACGCCATCTGCGGCGTATTCTGTTCCATCTGGGCGTGATGCATACGATTTCATCGGTAGCCTGGCGCCAGCGGCCGCAGCACGGCAACTGGCTGGCGCGCCGGTTAAGCCATTAGTCTCCCGCCGCGCGCCTTAGGGTTTGGCGGCGATAACCTGCGCCACCGCCTGTTCAAACCGGGCCATGCCCTGTTCGATATCGGCGAACTCCACCACCAGCGACGGCGCGAAACGGATGACGTCCGGACCGGCGTTGAGGATCATCAGGCCCTGCGCGGCGCTGGCGTGCAGGAACTCGCGCGCCCGGCCATGGAACTGCGGCCGCAGTTCGGCGCCCAGCAGCAGGCCCATGCCGCGCACATCCGAAAATACCTGATATTTGTCGTCAATCGCCTGGAGCGCGCTGACGAAACGATCGTGCCTTTCGTTAATGCCCGCCAGGACTTCCGGCTGGTTAATCACATCCAGCGCCGCCTCGGATACCGCGCAGGCCAGGGGATTGCCGCCATAGGTGGTGCCGTGGGTGCCCACTTTCATCACCGAGGCGATCTCTTCCGTAGTCAGCATGGCGCTGATGGGGAAACCGCCGCCCAGCGCCTTGGCGGTGGTCAGAATATCCGGCGTTACGCCATAGTGCATATAGGTAAACAGCTTGCCGGTGCGCCCCATGCCGCACTGCACTTCGTCCATCACCAGCAGCGCCTGATTTTGGTCGCACAGATCGCGCAGGCCCTGCAGGAATTCCGGCGTGGCGGGCATAATGCCCCCTTCACCCTGAATCGGCTCCACCACCACGGCGCAGGTATGATCATCCATCACCGCCTTGACGGCCGCCAGATCGTTAAAAGGCACATGGACGATATCCGCCGGTTTTGGCCCGAAGCCGTCGGAATATTTTGGTTGCCCGCCCACGGTAACGGTAAACAGCGTGCGGCCGTGGAACGCGTTATGAAAAGCGATGATTTTGGTTTTATAGGGGCTGTGGCGGGTAATGGCGTAGTGACGCGCCAGCTTAAACGCCGCTTCATTGGCCTCGCCGCCCGAATTGGCAAAAAACACCCGGTCGGCAAAGGTGGCGTTAATCAGCTTGCGCGCCAGGCGCAGCGCCGGTTCGTTGGTAAAGACGTTGCTGGTGTGCCATAGGGTTTCGCCCTGGGCTTTCAGCGCCGCGACCAGCGCCGGGTGGCAATGTCCCAGCGCAGTGACGGCAATGCCGCCGGAGAAATCAATATATTCCTTTCCGTCCTGGTCCCATACCCGGCTGCCCTTGCCCCGGACCGGAATAAACTGCGCCGGTGCATAAACCGGCAGAATAACCTGGTCGAAAGTTTCCCGCGTTACTGCGCTATTATCTGTATTCATATGTAATTACCCGGTCCGCAACAAATCAAGAAGTGATATTATAGTCATAAAATATGAATAAAAAATCACTCCAGTGCAATCGTTTTATCACTATCAGAGCGAAAAAAAGCCGCTGCCCGTGGCCTTGTCCGTTAATGCTATATCAACATGCCGATCGGCTAACACGCAAGAAAGTTCGCCAGGAGTTGATGTCCCTGCTCGCTGAGCACGCTTTCAGGATGAAACTGTACACCTTCAAGCGGCAGGGTTCGATGACGGATGCCCATAATTTCATCCCGCGCGCCGTCGCGCAGACTCCAGGCGGTCGCCTCCAGGCAATCGGGCAAGCCGGCGCGGTCGATCACCAGGGAATGGTAGCGGGTGACCGTCAGCGGCAGGGCCAGCCCGGCGAAGACGCCGCGGCCGTCATGGATAATGGCGGAGGTTTTGCCGTGCATCACCTGGTTTGCGCGCACGATGCGGGCGCCGAAAGCCTGCGCAATGGCCTGATGACCCAGGCAGACGCCGAGTATAGGTATCCTGCCGGCAAAATGACGAATAGCCGCCAGTGAAATGCCGGCCTCGTCGGGGGTGCCGGGACCCGGGGAAATCACCAGTTGCCGCGGGGCCATGCGCTCGATATCGGCCAGTTGCAACCGGTCGTGGCGCCATACCTCTACCTGCGCGCCCAGCTCGCAAAAATATTGGTACAGGTTGTAGGTAAAGGAGTCATAGTTATCGATAAGCAGCAACATCGCCGGTATATCCTACTGGTAAATAGATTTTTATTGAATAACAACAGGATGCATTTTAGATAGCGGCCCGTGCCCCGCCAGCTACACAGGATAGCGTCCTTTGCCTGGACAGGAGATCAGGACCTGTGTGATATTCACCCGACGCCCGCCCGCAGGCTACCGGCCATATTGTCATATCGTCAGGGATAAAAAAACAACGCATGTACCGTTATAAGCCGCTGAAAATACTGCTGCCTTACCTGTGGCCCAAGAATAACCCTAAGCTGCGCTACTATCTGGTGGCGGCGCTGCTGTTTATGATCGTGGCCAAGGTCGGCACGTCGCTGGTGCCGCTGGCCTATAAAGCCATCGTCGACCGGCTGGGCGGCGACCAGGCGCGGCTGCTGGCCGTGCCCATCGGGCTTATCCTCGCCTACGGTCTGGCGCGGGTCTGCGCATCGTTATTTGATGAACTGCGCAACGTGATGTTTATCTATGTCAGCCAAAACGCCACCCGGCTGCTGGGCCTGCGCGTTTTCCGCCAGCTGCATGCCCTAAGCCTGCGTTTTCATCTGGAACGGCGCACCGGCGGGTTGTCCCTGTCCATCGAGCGGGGAACCCAGGCGGTCTCGACGGTGCTGTCGCGCGTACTGTTCTCCATCGTGCCCATCTTATTTGAAATCAGCCTGGTGGCGGCCATTATGTGGCGGCTGCTGAACATCTGGTTCGCGGTGGCGATTATGGCCACCGTCGGCGCGTATATCCTGTTTACCATTACGGCGGTGGGATGGCGTACCCGCTTTCGCCGCGAATTAAACCAGGCCAATGCCGACGCCAGTAATAAATCCCTCGACAGCCTGCTTAATTACGAGACCGTGAAATATTTCGGCAATGAGGCGTTCGAGTGCCAGCGCTTTGACAGCTCGCGTCGGCTGTATGAGCGCGCCGCCATTAAAAACCAATTCAGCTTTACGGTGCTGAGCATTGGCCAGACGGCGGTGATTTCCGTCGGTTTGGTCACGATGATGGCCATGGCGGCGCGCGGCATTACCCAGGGCACCATGACCCTGGGCGACTTTGTACTGGTTAACGCTTATCTGCTGCAGTTGTATCAGCCGCTGAATTTTTTTGGTTTTATTTATGCGGAAATACGCCAGGCGCTGATCGATATGGATAATATGTTTGATCTGCTCACGCTGGAAAGAGAAATTGAAGATCGCCCTGGCGCCGCGCCGCTGCGCGTTACCCGCGGGGAACTGGCGTTCAACGCCGTCGGTTTCGGATATGACGCGCGCCGCCCCATCCTGGGCAATATCACATTTACCATTCCGGCGGGGAAAACCGTGGCGGTGGTCGGCGCGTCGGGCGCGGGCAAATCCACGCTGTCGCGCCTGCTGTTTCGTTTTTATGATGTCGATGCCGGCGCCATCACCGTGGACGGGCAGGATATCCGCGACGTTACCCAGGCGAGCCTGCACCGTGCCATCGGCATCGTGCCGCAGGATACCGTGCTGTTTAACGATACCCTGCGCTATAACATCGGCTATGGCAATACCGACGCCACGTTTGCCGAAATCGAGCGGGCCGCCAGGCTGGCGCATATCCATGATTTTATTGTCAGCCTGCCCGACGGCTACGAGACCCGCGTCGGCGAACGGGGCCTAAAACTGTCCGGCGGTGAAAAGCAGCGGGTGGCCATCGCCCGCACGGTGCTGAAAAATCCCGCCATCCTGGTCTACGACGAAGCCACCAGCGCACTTGATACCCAGACCGAACGCGAGATCCAGACGCATCTGCGCGAGGTCAGCCGCGATCATACCACCCTTATCATCGCCCACCGGCTGTCCACTATCGTCGATGCCGACGAGATTCTCGTGCTGGAGGACGGCGCCATCGCCGAGCGCGGACGCCATGGCGAGCTGCTGGCGCAAAACGGCCGCTACGCGGCGATGTGGCAGCATCAGCGCCGCGAGGAACAGGATCAACAGACGGCGTAAACAACGCCTTCGGGGCGGCGGCGCGGCTTCACGTGGCTTGCGTGCATCCTGCCGGTGGCCGAGGCCGCAGCCTGCTTGCCGGGAGAGTAAAGGCTAGGGAGCACTGGCGGTAACACGCCGCACGCGCAAAGGCGTAGGCTGCGATAGTACGCCATGGCCGGTCACAGGCCGGATACCCCCGCCGCGGTTTATTGCGGCGGGTCCCCCGGACGTCACGATAACGCACCGAGGTCATACCGTTATGAATACCAAACCCGTTAAAATACCAGGTCCCGATCATCCGATCACCATTGAGCCCAACCCGCAGCGCATCGTGGTGTCCGTCGGCGGCCATACCGTCGCCGACAGCCGAAAGTCGCTGACCCTGCGCGAAGCGGACTATCCGCCGGTGCATTATATCCCGCGCGCCGATGTGGACATGACGCTGCTGGAAAGGACCGACCATGCCACCTATTGCCCCTATAAAGGCGATTGCGCGTACTACAGCATAACGCCGGGCGGACTGCGCTCGCGCAATGCCGTATGGAGCTACGAATCGCCCCATGAGGCCGTCACCGCCATTAAGGATTACGTGGCGTTTTATCCCGATCGCGTCGACAGCATCGACCTGCGTCCCGGCGGATAATCAACGCGGCGCCGGCAGGCTTAATCGGGCTCGCCCGGTTCGGCGACCACGCGGGCAAACAGGGCGGCCAGGGGTCCCGTGTCGCCAAAGGCGCCGGCTTCATTGGCCGCCAGCCACTCCTCCCGTTCGATGGGCCGCCAGCGCACGTCGTAACCGGCATGGATAATCAACTGCTCAAAGAAGACCCGCTGCGCCCGTCCGTTGCCTTCCCGGAACGGGTGCAGCATATTGATATCGGCATAATATTGCGCCAGGCGCGGCACGATTGCGTCCAGGGACAACCCGCGCAGATAGTCTTCATCCTCCAAACGCTGCATCACCGCGTTGCCCTCCTTTTCCAGGTAGGCAAAATGGCAATAGCGGGTTTCATTTTGATAGATATCCACCGTGCGCAACTGCCCGGCCCAGTCGTAAACATCCTGGAACAACTGGCGATGCAGGGCGCATAGCCAGGGCAGTCCCCTCTTTGGCGGCCCCAGTTCTATCGTCGCGGCGCGCAGCCCGGTTAGCGCCAGTTCGGCCTCGCGCAGGCCGGCGGACTCATGAATATTAAGCCGGTTGGCCAATACCGGGAGGCCGGGATAAAAATAGGGATCGCGTCCGTCGCCGAATTTATCGTTCATAATGCCTCCTGAGCTCGTCAATGCGCAGCAAGGCCTCTTGCGCCGTCAGGGTAACCGGTTCGGCGGTAAAACCTTCGAGGCGGTTGCTGGCGTGGAAATTCTCATTGCGGCGTTGCTGGAACAACCTGGCTTTTTGTTTTTCAGTCATTTTTTTCATGTCATGCCTCCTGGCTGCGACCTTGAGGTAATAACATGAAGTATAACCGGCATTGGCGGGTTCGCCGGGAAGCGAGGCGCGGACGATGGCGACGGGCCGCCGGGGAAAGGCCATGGCGACCTTTCCCGTTAAGCTGGCCGCGGCGGGGATTATGGCATAATTTTAGCGGACAGGATGGTCACCGGTTTTACCGGCACATTCTGGTAAGGCCCGACGTTTTTGGTCGGCACCTGGGCAATTTTATCGGCCACATCCATCCCCTTGACCACTTTGCCGAACACGGCATAACCGAAATCACGCTGGCCATGATCGAGGAACGCATTATCGGCAACGTTGATAAAGAACTGGCTGGTGGCGCTGTCCTTGTCGTTGGTGCGGGCCATGGCGACGGTGCCGCGCAGGTTGCGCAGGCCGTTATCCGCTTCGTTTTTTATCGGCGCCTGGGTGGCCTTTTGCGTCAGATCCTGGTTGAAACCGCCGCCCTGGACCATAAAACCGGGGATGACGCGATGGAAGATGGTGTTGTTGTAAAAGCCGCTGTTCACATAATCGACAAAGTTTTTCACCGCCACCGGCGCTTTTTGATTATCCAGCGCCAGCTCAATATTCCCCGCCGAGGTCGTCAGCAGTACATGGGTGTCCTGACCGGCGGCGAACACCGGGCAAGAAGCCGCCGCCAGGGAGAAAACCAGTGCGGCGGTGGCCAGGTTTCGTTTCAGCATGAAGGGTTCCTTTTTAATACATGGGCAACAGGAAGGGCTCTGATTCTAAAGAGCGGACCGCGCTTACGCTACCCATTTACCGTTTTTTACGTAACAGGTTTTATATCGTCGCCGGGAAGGACCTCCCGCGCGGGCGGGATGGGTCTACCGCCGTTAAACAGATATTGCAAAAATCGCTGAAAAAGTCCGGCGGGGCGACTTTTATGTCCACGGCATAAATCGCCATGATAGTATTTGTGCCCTATCGGTGACAGTAAGGCAACAATGATGCCGGCGGGCGGCAAGCCGGTCGGGCGTCGACATTTAACAGGCCAATGATGAATAACAAAAATCGACTGCTGCTAACGTGGATTAGTTTTTTTTCGTACGGATTGACCGGCGCGTTGGTGATTGTCACCGGCGTGGTGTTAAGCAATATTGCCGCGTATTTTCAGGTCCCCGTTTCGGCCATGAGCGCCACCTTCACTTTTCTCAACTCCGGTATTTTGCTGGCGATTTTCCTGAACGCCTGGCTGATGGAGATTATCCCGCTCAAGCGCCAGCTGATTTTCGGCTTCGCGCTGATGGTGCTCGCCATCGCCGGCCTGATGAGCGGGCATACCCTGGCGCTGTTTTCGCTGTCGATGTTTGTCCTGGGCGTGGTGAGCGGCATTACCATGTCCATCGGCACTTATCTCATCGCTTACCTTTACACGGGACGGCAGAGGGGTTCGCGCCTGCTGTTTACCGACTCGTTTTTCAGTATGGCCGGGGCGGTATTCCCCATCCTGGCCGGCGTGCTGCTGGCGCGCCATATTACCTGGTATTGGGTGTACGCCTGTATCGGCCTGCTGTACGTGGCCATTTTTGTCCTGACGCTGCTGAGCGAATTTCCGGTGCTGGGCAAGAAAGACCGCGCGGGGGATCCGCTGGCCGTGCCGCCGGCCCGGGAAAAATGGGGCGCAGGGGTACTGCTGCTGTCGGCCGCCGCGCTGTGTTATATCCTGGGGCAGCTGGGTTTTATCGCCTGGGTGCCTGAATACGCGACCCACAGCTTCGGCATGGATATCGAGCAGGCCGGCGGGCTGGTGGGTAATTTCTGGACGGCGTATATGGTCGGCATGTGGTTTTTCAGCGCGGTACTGCGCCATGTGGATTTACAGCGCATCGTTACCCTGCTGGCCGCGCTGTCCGCCGTCCTGATGTATCTGTTTATCACCTCCGGCCATGGGGAACATCTGCATTATTACCTGCTGGGGCTGGGGTTTGTTTCCAGCGCCATTTATACCACCATTATCACCCTTGGCTCGCAGCAAACCCGGGTGACCTCTCCCAAACTGGTGAACACCATTCTCACCTGCGGCACCATCGGCACCATGCTGACATTTGTGGTTACCGGCCCTATCGTCGCGCATCTGGGGGTAAAATTCGCGCTCATAACCGCCAATGCGTTGTATCTCGCCGTGTTCGTCTTGTGCCTGTCGCTGGGTTTCGTCACCCGCCATAGGCTGCACGGACACGCGGGCGAATAACCGGCTGGCCACGCGCATGCCTGGCCCGGGCAGGGACTAGCGCACCAGCAGTGGATAGAGCGACAAGACCAGCGTCGCGGCCATCAGGCGATTGAACATCATCTGCCGGTGCGACTGGCCGAGCCTGTTTTTCAACATGCTGCCGAAGGCCGCCCAGGCGCTGACGCAGGGAGCGTTGATCAGGGTAAAAATCAGGGCGATCAGCACAATATCGCGAAAATGATATTGCAGCGGGGCATAGGCGGTGACGGCGCCTATCGCCATCAGCCAGGTTTTGGGATTCAGCCATTGAAAAACCACCGCGCCCCAGTAGCCCAACGGCACGGCCGCGCCGCTCAGGCCGCCCGACGGCGCCACGGCGTTGGCGATGCGCCACGCGAGATAGACCAGGTAACAGGCGCCGCTCACCCTGACCAGGGGAAACAGCATGGGATAGAGCTGGAACAACCGCTCCAGTCCCAGGCCGATGGCCAGTATCATCAAGCACAACCCGCAGCTAACGCCGAAAATATGGGGCAAGGTACGGTAAAAACCGAAATTCACCCCGGAACTGGCCAACATGGCATTATTGGGTCCGGGGGTGATGGACGTGACAAACGCGTACAGGCAAAAGGCGCTTAGTTCGGCAATGGTATTGGTCATGGTTCATTCAGTCCTTGTGATAGAAATCCTTTATCAATAACTTATTTTTTTTCGTCCCGATACGCGACTTCGCTGCGTGAAAGTCCGATATCCTTCAGCTGATCGTCACTCAGGGCGCTTAAGATCAGGCGGTTGCGCCGCCGCCGCTGCCAGTCGGTGAACCGGTGGTAGAACGCAAGCAGCGGATTCTGACCGACGGCGTGGCGCGGCTTTACGTCCAGGGGAAGGGTCCGGCCTATTTTTAACGTGTTTTTCATGATGGTTCCTCCTCGTCGGTTGATGGAACTATCATGCAACGGTATGCTGATACCGTACAGATTCAGAAATCCGGTATTTTCACCATACAAATAATAATAATCAGCGCTGTAATGCTTAGATTTCGTCCATTCTGTATTGCTTTTTACTTAGAAAATTTAACCTGTATGAGGGCGATATGACGCGTTATGACAACCTGGCCGGTATCATCGGCGAACGTATTGAGCAGGGGCTATATACCTGCGGTCAGCGGTTGCCCTCGGTGCGCGCCCTGAGCCTGGAGCATGAGGTAAGTATCAGCACCGTGCAACAGGCGTACCGGGTATTGGAGGAACGGCGGCTGATCGAGGCGCGGCCGAAATCAGGTTATTTTGTCAGCCAGCAGCATGAGCCGGCCGCGCTGCCGGCCATGTGCCGCCCGGCGCAGCGGCCGGTGGAAATATCCCAATGGGATCTGGTGCTTAAGCTGCTGCGATCCGATCCGGTTGACGGCATGGTGCATCTGGGGCCGGGTATGCCGGATATCAGTTCGCCCACGTTAAGACCGCTGACCAGACAGTTAAGCCGCATCGCCCTGCATCCGGACCTGCGCGGCATGACCTACGGCGATATCAGCGGCGCCCCGGCGCTGCGCGAGCAAATCGCCCGGCTGCTGGTGGACAGCGGTTGCCTGGCGCTGTCCGACGATATCATGATCACCACCGGCTGCCACGAGGCGCTGTCGATCGCCATTCACGCGTTATGCCAGCCCGGGGATATCGTGGCGGTGGATTCGCCCAGTTTCCATGGCGTGACCCAGACGCTGAAGGCCTTCGGCATCAAAGCGCTGGAAATCCCCACCGACCCGGTGACCGGCATCAGTCTTGACGCGCTGGAACTGGCGCTGGAACAATGGCCGATCAAGGCCATCCAGGTCACGCCCAATTGCAATAATCCACTTGGTTATATTATGCCGGACGCGCACAAGCAGGCGCTGCTGAATCTGGCGGCGCGCTACGATACGCCGATTATCGAGGACGATGTCTATGGCGATCTGGCCTACCGTTATCCGCGTCCGCACACCATTAAATCCTTTGACGACGACGGCCGCGTGCTGTTGTGCAGCTCATTTTCCAAAACCCTGGCGCCGGGCCTGCGGGTCGGCTGGATCGTGCCCGGCCGCTATATGGAAAAAGTGATTCATATGAAGTATATCGGCACCGGCGCCACCGCGTTGCAACCCCAGCTGGCGGTGGCCGAGTTTGTGCGCCAGGGCGATTACCAGAAGCATTTGCGGCGCATGCGCGCCCGCTACCAGCTTAACTGCGATATCATGACGGACTGGGTCAAGACCTATTTTCCGCCGGAGACCCGCGTCAGCCGGCCCCAGGGAGGATTTTTAATGTGGATCGAACTGCCGGAGCACTTTGATTCCCTCAGGCTGAACCGGCAGTTGGAAAAAGGGGGAATACAAATTGCCGTAGGACCGATTTTCTCGGCCTCCGGCAAATACCGCCATTGTTTTCGCCTCACCTACGCCACCCAGCTCACGGCGGAAATCGAGGCGGCGATCAAAAAAATCGGCGAGACGATTAAACGGCAGTTGGCCGACGTGACGGCTTGAACCAGCAGCGTCACCGCGTGAAATCGACCTTTTCCGCGGGGCCGTCGAGAAACAGCGTCGCCTGCGACGGCAGCGTCTGGGCAATCACCCTGCCCCGGCGGATCACGTAGCGCGGCGCGGTTTGCCGGCGCACCGCGTCAAAACCGTTTTCCGCCGGCAGGATCACCAGATTGGCGCTGTTGCCTTCCTGGATACCGTAATCATCAAGGTGCATAGCGCGGGCGCTGTTAACGGTAATCAGCTCCAGGCCCCGGTTAATTTGCTCATACCCCATCAGCTGGCAGATATGCAGGCCCATATGCAGCACCTGCAGCATATTGCCGGTACCGAGCGGATACCAGGGATCAAACACATCGTCGTGGCCGAAACAGACATTGATGCCCGCCGCCATCAGCTCCTTGACCCGCGTGACCCCCCGCCGTTTGGGATAATCGTCAAACCGGCCCTGCAAATGGATATTCACCAGCGGGTTGGCGACAAAATTGATGCCTGAAAGCTTCAGCAGCCGGAACAGGCGCGCGGTATAGGCGCCGTTATAGGAATGCATCGCCGTGGTATGGCTGGCGGTTACGCGCGCGCCCATGCCGTCGCGGTGCGCCAGCGCCGCGACGGTTTCCACGAAGCGCGACTGCTCATCGTCGATTTCATCGCAGTGCACGTCCACCAGCCGGTCGTATTTCAGCGCCAGGGCGAACGCTGTATGCAGCGACTCCACGCCGTACTCGCGGGTAAACTCGAAATGCGGGATAGCGCCCACCACATCGGCGCCCAGACGCAACGCCTCCTCCAGCAGTTCCCCGCCGCGCGGATAAGACAAAATGCCTTCCTGCGGAAACGCCACCAGTTGCAAGTCCACCCAGGGCGCCGCCTCGCGCTTGACCTCAAGCATCGCCCTGAGCGCCGTCAGCGTGGGATCGGAAACGTCGATATGGGTACGCACGTGTTGAATGCCGTTGGCGATTTGCCATTTAAGCGTTTGCCAGGCGCGCCGTTTTACGTCCTCGTGGGTCAGCTGCGCTTTACGCTCCGCCCAGCGTTCAATGCCCTCGAACAGCGTGCCGGACTGGTTCCAGTGGGGGTCGCCGGCGGTCTGGGTGGTATCGAGATGAATATGCGGCTCGACAAAGGGCGGAATAACCAGGCCGCCTCCGGCGTCCAGCGTTCCCGGCGCCTCCCCGGCGTCGGCGGGCGGCGTCTCCGGCGCGGCGGTGATCCGCGCGAAACGCCCCTGCTCGACGCTAATGCGCCACAGGCCTTCCCGCTGGGGCAGGCGGGCATTGATGATGTATTGCAATGGACATTCCGGCACGGTTCACCTCGTTACAGGACGGGACGCAAGGATTCATCCGGCAAGCTTAACGCAACCGCCGTCCCTTGTCCGCAGCTTCCTTTGATAACCACCGCAAGGCCCAAGTCTAGCCAAGCGCCGCTGTTTTTAGCCGGCGCGAGCAATGCTCAACTACGGGCGGGCGACAAATCCCACGGCCTGGTACACCTGGCGCAGGGTCTGCTGCGCGCGCGCGCTCGCCTTGGCCGCGCCGTCGCGCATAATCTGGTTAAGCAGGGCATCATCCGCGCGAAAATGGCGATAACGCGCCTGCAGATCGGTGAGCATGCCGGACACGGCGTCCGCCACCGCCCCTTTCAGGTGGCCGTACATCTGGCCCTCGAATTCATGTTCCAGGGCAATAATGGATTTGCCGGTGACGCCCGCGAGGATATCGAGCAGGTTCGACACCCCGGGTTTGGCTACGGGGTCGTAGCGCACCACCGGCGGCTCTTGCGAATCGGTCAGGGCGCGTTTCAGTTTCTTCGCCGCCGATTTTGGATCTTCGAGCAGCGTAATCACGTTGTTGCGATTGTCATCCGACTTGGACATTTTTTTGCTCGGATCGAGCAGCGACATCACCCGGGCGCCGGATTTGGGAATAAAGGGGTCGGGCAAGGTAAAGATAGGCCCATAGAGCGCGTTAAAACGCTGGACGATATCCCGCGTCAGCTCCAGATGCTGCTTCTGATCGTCGCCCACCGGCACCTGGTTGGTCTGGTAGAGCAGGATATCAGCCGCCATCAGCACCGGATAATCGAACAGGCCGGCGTTAATGTTATCGGCGTAACGGGCCGATTTGTCCTTGAACTGGGTCATGCGGCTCAGCTCGCCGAAATAGGTGTAGCAGTTGAGCAGCCAGCCCAGCTGCGTGTGTTCCGGCACATGGGACTGCACAAAGATGGTGCTTTTTTCCGGGTCGATGCCGCAGGCCAGGTACATCGCCAACAGATCCAGGGTGGCGTTGCGTAGTTTCTGCGCATCCTGGCGCGCGGTGATGGCATGCAGATCGACGATGCAATAAATACAGTCGTAATCATCCTGCATGGTAACCCACTGACGCAGCGCACCCATATAATTGCCAATGGTCAATTCGCCTGAGGGCTGCGCGCCGCTGAATACGATGGGTTTACTCATTTTACGCTTCCTGATTATCTGTAGATGACAACCCAAGGATGGGCAGGAGATCGGCAAAACGGTCCAGGACATAATCCGGATGGCTCGTTTCGATCGTTTCGCCATAGTTATAACCGTACGTCATGCCGACGCAGGGGCAGCCGGCGGCTTTGGCCGCAATGATATCATTGCGCGAATCGCCGACAAACAGCAGTTCCTCAACGTAGAGTCCCAGTTTGCCCAATACCAGGTAGATGGGCGCCGGGTGCGGTTTTTTCGCCGCCACGTCATCCCCGCCGATCAGCAGCGAAAAATAGCTGTCGATACCCAGCGATGCCAGCAGCGGCGCGACAAAAGGCGTGGGTTTGTTGGTCACCACCGCCATGGGCAGGCCGTGGGCGGCCAGACGGGCCAGCGTGTCTTTTACCTGCGGGAACAGCCGGCTGCCCTGCTCAACGGTCTGGGCGTAAAACTGGTCGAACAGCACGCGCGTCTCGCGGCACAGCGCGGGTTCGGGCGAGGCGCCGGCCCAAATCAGGGCGCGTTCGACTAAAACGTCGGCGCCATTGCCTATCCAGGTGGAAATCAGCGTCTGCCCCGCGGGCGGAAGTCCCTGTGCCTGGAGAGCCTGATCGAGCGCGCTGCTGAGCCCCGGGGCGGTATCGGTTAAGGTGCCATCAAGGTCGAAGGCCAGTCCGCGGATGTTGCAAAGCTTACTCATGGCTGTTTTTTCGCTCAAGGCGGCTATCCCCGGGTCTGGTGTTATCCGGCTCAGGACGGCTGGCGCCCAGCTCGCGACGCATGGCGTCGATAATGGCCCGGTAGTCGGGATGGCCGAAGATCGCCGAGCCGGCGACAAACATATCCGCGCCGGCGGCGGCGATGGCGCCGATATTATCGACTTTGACGCCGCCATCCACTTCCAGGCGAATATCGCGACCGCTGTCGTCAATCAGCCGGCGCACCTGGCGCAGCTTGTCGAGAGTGCCGGGAATAAACGACTGGCCGCCGAAACCGGGATTAACCGACATCAGCAGGATAATATCGAGCTGGTCCATGACATAATCCAGGTAACTGAGCGGCGTTGCCGGGTTAAGCACCAGGCCGGCCTTGCAGCCGTGGGATTTGATCAGCTGCAGCGAGCGGTGGACATGTTCCGAGGCTTCGGGATGAAAAGTGATGTAACTGGCGCCTGCGGCGGCAAAATCGGGAATCAGGCGATCTACCGGCTTGACCATCAAATGGACGTCGATGGGGGCGGTGATGCCGAAGTCGCGCAGGGCCTTGAGAACCATCGGCCCCATGGTGAGGTTGGGTACGTAGTGGTTATCCATCACATCGAAGTGAACCACATCGCCGCCGGCGGCCAATACCCGGGCGGTGTCTTCGCCCAGACGGGCAAAATCCGCCGAAAGGATGGATGGGGCGATTAAAAAATTTTTCATCCGCGTCTCCAATCATTAATGGTCAGTCAATGGCGCCGGAGCGGTCAGCATAATCATACAGCGCCAGCAGCTCGTTCACCTTGATGCGGCCAAGGATATTGCGGCTGATGGTGCGCCGGCCTTTCACCACATGCAGCACCGCGTCGCAATACCACTCCCGCGTCAGCAGAGTGTCATGGTTGGAAATCAGTACCGGCACCTGCGCTTCGCTGGCCAGCCGGTAGGCTATCCGCGCCAGGTTCTGCTGCTCAAGGTTATTGAAACTATTCGTATGGTACGCCGTAAAATTGGCCGTGGTCGACAACGGCACATACGGCGGATCGCAGTACACCACAGATCCCTGCGCCGCTTTATGCAGGGTCTGCTGATAATGTTCACAGACAAAAACCGCCTGCTGGGCTTTCTCTGCAAACCAGTTGAGTTCGTTTTCCGGGAAATAGGGTTTTTTGTAGCGGCCGAAAGGCACGTTGAACTCGCCGCTCAGGTTATAACGGCACAGGCCGTTATAACAATGGCGATTGAGATAAAGAAACAGCACCGCCCGCCGATAAGCATCGGTACAGAGGTTAAATTCGCTGCGCAGCACATAATACACCTGCGACGTATTGGTCTCGGCGTTAAACATCAGCCGGGCGTCGCCGATAAATTCACTGGTGCGTTCTTTGACGATGTTGTACAGATTGATGAGATCGCTATTGATATCAGCAAGGATGTACTTCTCGTAGTCGGTATTCAAAAATACCGACCCCGCGCCGACAAAGGGCTCGATCAGGCAATCCCCCGCGGGTAAATGGCGGCGGATATCTTCTATTAGCGGATATTTACCGCCAGCCCATTTCAAAAACGCGCGGTTCTTCTTCATGCCGTCGATTGTTACTCACACACTCTCAAGAGCCGCGGATTGTACTCTGTTTAGGACCCATACATCAGGTTAAATTCAGGAACTTATTTGTTTTGATCCTGCTTGACCTGGCCAATTTCCCTGGCCCACGGTTTTTTAGCCTGAATATCGGCCGGTAATTGCGCCACCGCGCTTTTGGCCTGGGCTGATGTCGGGTAGACCCCGCTCACCAGCACATACCAGGGCTTGCCGTCACGGCGGGTCTCATACACCCAATACTGGCCCAACTGCTGCTTCTTGGCATAGGCGTTAAGCGTAGTGGCCTGGGAAGCGCTGCTGATTTGCACGGTGTAATACCCCGCCGGGGCGGCTTGGATTGAACCACCGGCACTGGCGGGGGCGGCCGCGGCGGCTGGTGCCGACGTGGCTACCGGTGCCGCTGTAGCTGCCGGCGCGCGCTGCGCGGCGGCGGCGGGAGCGCGCGTGGCGGGTTCAATCACCATGGTATGGCGGGTGGGTGCTGCCGTGGGCTGCGGCGCGGCCACGGCCGGCGCACGCTGGACGGCGGCGGGCGCCTTGGCGTTATGCGTCGGCGCCGAATTTTTGGCGCTGGGGACCATGGCGGTCGTCTTCGGCGCTTTATGCGCGGCGGACGCGGGTTTGGTCGCCTTGGCGGCAGGTTCCCTGCCCGCCGGGGCCACCGTGGCCGGTGCGGTCGGCAGCGTCGAGGCCGGCTGGTCGCCGTTGACTTGCTGGGTCACGCCGTTAACCCGATCCCCTTGCTGTGACAGCGCGTCCGCCATATTGCCCGGCAGATCGATGCGGTGCTGCGGATTGCCGTCGGCTGACGGCGGCGCCTGGGTCGGCGCGGCGGCAACCGGCGGCGCGTTGAGCGTCTGCGGCTGCTGGGCGGTGCCGTTGCTGCCGTTCACCGTACCGGCGGTATTGCCGTTGCCGCCGTTCACGGTGCCGTTGGCCGCGGGCGTACTGCCTGGGCTATTGACGTCGGGGTTGGCGCTGTCCGGCACGGGTTTGAGATCGTTGGTCGCGGTATTTGCCGTACCGGGCAGTTCGATGCTCTTTTCCGCCACGTTCGGATTTTGCTGGTTAGCGTCCATCTGGGTAGGCGCCTTTAACGCCGAACCGATGGCAATAACCAATAGCAGCAGCACCAGGATGCCAATGCCTATCATCAGATGCTGTTTGGACATGGCCACTTTGGGAACTGAAGGACCTTTCCGTTGACGGGGTGGGCGGCGATCGCTGCTATCGGGTCTCAGTTCGTCTTCCGACTTGAACTCATCCATCTAAAACTCTCCAACTGAGAGATAATTTCCGCACGGCCCGGGGGTCGTGGGGAGGGTTAATGCGATTAAATCAAACTCATCCCCCCTTTCCCGCTCGCGGGATAAGGGGAACGGCCCTGACTCAAGCCTGGCAATCGGCGATTGATGCCAATACGATATCATTTGCTACACCGGTACGCACTTCCGCCTGGCCTATTGAGCGCGGCAGCACTAACCGTAATTGACCGGAAACCACTTTTTTATCCCGCATCATATGGGGCAGGTAATCCGCCGGGGCCATTTCTTTCGGTCCGGCCACCGGCAAGCCCGCGCGCGTCAACAACGCCTGCACGCGATCAATCTCATCCATACTGAACTGCCCTAAACGACGGGCGGTATGCGCCGCCATCATGATGCCCGCCGACACGGCCTCGCCGTGCAGCCAGACGCCGTAGCCCATATGGGTTTCGATGGCATGCCCATAAGTATGGCCTAAATTGAGCAAAGCCCGCTGACCATTTTCTCGTTCATCCGCGGCGACCACCGCCGCTTTCAGTTCGCAGCAGCGCCGCAGGCAATAGGACAACGCGTCGGGCTCAAGCGCCAGCACGTCGTCAAGATGATTTTCCAGCCAGCCAAAAAAAGCCTCGTCCAGAATGATGCCGTATTTGATGACTTCGGCCAGTCCTGAGGACAATTCGCGCGCCGGCAGGGTTTTAAGGCAGTCGAGATCGATAACTACGGATGCCGGCTGGTAAAACGCGCCGATCATGTTCTTACCGAGAGGGTGGTTAACCGCCGTTTTACCGCCCACCGATGAATCGACCTGGGAAAGCAGCGTAGTGGGAACCTGGATAAAGCGCACGCCGCGCTGATAACTGGCGGCGGCAAAGCCGGTCAGATCGCCGATGACGCCGCCGCCAAGCGCAATAAGCGTGGTATCGCGGCCATGGGGTTTTTTCAGCAGCGCGGTGAAAACCTGATCCAATACGGCCAGGGATTTGTATTGCTCGCCGTCGGGCAGAATGACCTGGTCGACGATGACCCCGGCGCTTTCCAGCACCGTGCGGACAGAGTGCAGGTAAAGCGGCGCCAGCGTTTCGTTGGTCACCACCATCACGTGATCGCCGCTTTTAAGCGGCATGAAAGAAGCCGGGTTGTTGAATAACCCGGCCGCTATCGTAATCGGGTAGCTGCGCTCCCCTAATGTTACCGTAATCCTCTCCATGGGGTGCTTAAGACCTTTTCGGCATCTCGTTACACACTAAATCAGTTGCTTTCCAGCATATTGATAATCTGGTTGGCGACAACTTTAGCACTTTGTTCGTCGGTACGGATGGTGACATCCGCAATTTCTTCATACAAAGGGTTGCGTTCCCGGGCCAGCGCTTCCA
Source organism: Sodalis sp. RH24 (assembly GCF_047324145.1). Taxonomy (NCBI): domain Bacteria; kingdom Pseudomonadati; phylum Pseudomonadota; class Gammaproteobacteria; order Enterobacterales; family Bruguierivoracaceae; genus Sodalis; species Sodalis sp. RH24. Next base: position 4,076,283 of record NZ_CP178729.1, on the reverse strand, counting down.
GTACTTCACGCGGCGGGGCTTCAACCTGTAGCAAGGGTCGTTTTTTATCACGCTGGGTTCTGGCCAGCTGTTTTTCAATGGTGGTCTCAAGATAAACGACCACACCACGGGCAGAAAGGCGGTTACGTGTTTCACGTGACTTTACTGAACCACCACCTGTAGCCAATACGATCCCTTGTTTCTCGGTAAGTTCGTTAATGACTTTTTCTTCACGATCGCGGAAGCCGTCTTCGCCTTCCACGTCGAATACCCAGCCTACATCAGCTCCGGTGCGTCGCTCAATCTCTTGATCAGAATCGAAAAACTCCATATTAAGTTGTTGAGCCAACTGACGCCCAATAGTGCTTTTGCCGGCACCCATAGGCCCAACCAGAAAGATATTGCGTTTCTCTGCCATGTTTTTCGGTATTACTAAGATTATTCGTTAATGACAACCCGCCCCGCCAATCAAATCAGCGGCGGGACCTAAACTGAAACCTCATGAGCGATAGTGCGAGAATCAGACGAAAAATTATCTCAACACTCGGGGTAGTTTGGCAACCGATTAAATCGATGCTCACACCGCAAGGAGGAATTCCGATATCTCTATCGTAATTACAGGTGACGCAAAAACAGCGATGCTCAATGGGTTACCCTTGTAAGCGAAATTGTGCACAGCGTCAAATCGAACGCGAAAAAAACGCATAATTTGTTGCTAAAACCGCAATTTTGCCCAAATTGAGGCAATCAAGTTTACCCCGTTATGCGGGTCGGCGTAATAAAAATAACCAGTTCACGCTGTTTATAGTGCGCACGCTGGCGTTTGAACAGCTGGCCGAGCAGCGGAATCTCCGCCAAAAGCGGTACCCTATCATGGGTTTGATGTTTTTGATGTTGAAAAATACCTCCTAAAACAATGGTTTCGCCGTCAGCAATGGTCACCTGGGTCTTGATTTCCTCCATATCGATGGAAACACTCTCATTTTCCCCTTGTTTGATTACCCGCCCCGGCACGTTCTGGCTCAGGCGCAAATTGAGGGTTACTTTGCCGTTGCGCAGTATTTTAGGGGTGACTTCCATGCTCAGTACCGCCTCTTTGAACTGAATGGCCGGTGATTTATTTTTACCGTTCGCCACCTGGTACGGAATCTCGGTGCCCTGCTTGATGCTGGCGGTTTGCTGATGCGCGGTATAGAGGCGGGGGCTGGCCAGGATATCCACTTTGTTTTCCTGCTCCAGCGCGGTCAGTTCCAGTTCAAGCAGCCGGCCGCTGAGGCGCGCCAGGCGAAACCCCATGCTGGCGTAATGCTCACTCAGGGGCAGATCGACCCCCAGGCGCGTGGCGCAAGGCGATGTGCCGCCGCCTTGCTGCCACTTTACCCCGATTTCCCGCAGGTTATCCCGGCTGATGGTAACGATATGGGCGGTGATCATCACTTGCTCCAGCGGCAGATCCCAGATTTTTATCCAGCCGGTAAGCGCAGACAATGCCGCGTCGGTATCGCGCAGCACCAGGGAATTAGTGCGTTTATCCAGCATCACGCTGCCGCGCGGGGACATCAGGGCGCCGCGCATCGAGCCGATGCTTTTCGCCACCTCGCCGGCATCGGCGTGCTCCAGCGTCACCAACTGGTTGCGCAAAGGAGTTTCACCCGGCGGCCCGTCCGCCTCGCCCCGCCGCGCGGGGAACACCATCAGCGCGTCATCCTGGCGCTCCAGGCGCAGGCGGCCGGTGCGCGCGATCAGATCCACCGCCTGCAGCCAGGACACATTGTGCAGATTAAGGCTGATATTGCCTTTGATGTCCGGGGCAATAACCAGATTCAGGCGCTGATGTTCCGCCAGGGCGCGCAGCACCTGCGGTATCGGCGCGTCGTCAAATACCAGCGTCACCGGTTTGCCGTCGCCGCCCGCCGTCCGTCCGGCCAGCGCGACGTCCCGCCATCCAACCGTCAGCAAACACAAGATCAACCCCACCATCCGCGCGTGTCCTTTCATTGTGCCTCGTCCTTTTTATCGGGTGATTCCATTATGATCTTGCTGATCTTCCTGATCTTTCCTGCCCGCCGGGCGCGTTGGTTCGCACCGGCGCCAGCGCCCCTGATCGTCAACGGTCCAGAATAACCAGCGCTCTCCCGCGCCCACCTTCCCTTTTATCCGATCGATCCGGCCGTCCGCGGCAGGCCGACCGGCGTGACCCGGCTGAACGTGCGGCGCCGGTTGAAAAGGATCGCGCTCCTGCGGCCGTTCATCGTCCGTTGCCTCTCTCCTCTCCTGGTCCTCCGCCGCCAAACCCGGGCTGGACGCCGTCTCCCGGTAATCTACCGCCGTGGCCCCGTCGTTACCGGCCTCCTCGTCATCGTCCCCCGCCTCCTCCGGCGCCTTTTCCCGCCGCCCGTTTTTCGTTTCCGTCCCGGGCATGGCAGACAGGATAAGCTCTGCCTCCAGCAACCCGCCCCGGCGCCTGACGGTAAGGGTTTCCAGGGGGAGTGCCCCCCGCAGGTCGCAGAGATGGCGCAGCATGCGCCGCAGTTGCGCATAGTCCGTGGTTACCACCAGTTGCCAGCGTTCGAAAACGTGCTGCCGGTCGCCGGCGGCGCCAAGCGCCCGCCAGGTGAGGTTCTTCCCCCGGCCCGGAGGGATAACGGCGGCCAAGGCGGCCGGATCCCCGCGCATTTTTTCGCCGGCGTCGACGGGGCGGCGTAAGCGCAGGATATCGGCTTCCAGGCGTTCCGGAGCGGGTAAGCCGGCCTGCGCCCGTTCCTGCCCAGCCACCACGGTTTTGCAATGGCCGATATCCTGGCGCAGCAACTCCGCCGCGTCCTGTCCAGGGCGCACGACCAGCAAAATACCCAGCGCGACGTAAACGCCCACGATGATCTGCGCCAGGGCCAGCGCGCGCCAGGGGCGCTCCATCCAGCGGCCGAACCCGCCCTCAGCGTCCGGCATCGTCCGCCGCCCCGGCGGGCCACGCCGCCTGTAACTCAAAGCTGAAGCGGCCGTTTTCCTGTTGTTCGATTCGTCGCCAGCGTATGGAAGCGAACCGAGGATGCCGGGAAAGCAGGCGGTCCGCCGTGCGGATATGCACATAGCGCTCGCTGCAGCCGCTTATATGTACTTCTGTGCCGCACAGCCGCAGCCGGGTTAACCACAATCCCGGCGGCAGCAGGCCCGGCAGTTGATCCCACAGCTGCCGGTAGCGCTGGTTGCCGGCGTTGGCCCGGCGCTGGCCGCGCAGCTTGTTTTCCAGCTTTTGCCGCCGTTCCAGCAGACGCTCCATCCGCTGCCGCTGTCCGCGGATTTGTTTTTCGCGCTGTTGCCACTGTGAGAGCAGTGCGCCAAGCTCGGCGAGCTGTTCATGGCCGCGCCGCGCCTGCAGGCCCAGCAGACCGGAGGCCAGCAGCAGTTCGACCGCCAGCGCCAGGGACACGATTCTTGCGCGCCGCCGCCGGCGTTGGCGCCGCCACGGCAGCAGGTTGACCTGATACATTATTCATCGCCGCGGCGCACGGCCAGCCCGCCCGCGATGGCGAATGCCGCCGGCCACGCCGGTAGCGGGGGATGCGCCTGCCACAGGGCGGAAAATGGCGACCATTGCAGGGCATCCGTCTGCGGCGGGCAGATGGCGTCGCTGCTGATATAGACCGGCTCACCCCTGCCGCAGGCATCAGGATAGCGCTGGTGGATGAGTCCGCGCGCCGCCGGCAGCGCCGCGGCCTCGCCGGTGGCGATAACGCCGAATTCCAGGGGACGCGCCAGCGGCGAGACCCAGTGCCATCCCGTGCGCGCAGCGTGGATCAGCAGCCGGTCCCGCGCCAGGCCCGCGGCGCTTGCCATGCAGCGCAGGGCGCTGGGCGCGATATCCAGCACGTGCGGAGCCAGACCGGCGCGCTCCAGACAGGATAGCCACCGCGCCACGGCCTCCTGGCGGGCTGCGGTCACCAGCAGCGTGCCGGGCGCCTGCGGATCGTCACGGTAATCGAGCAGCAGCTTTTCACGGCCGGCGGGGAAATGGCGGCGGGCCTGCGCGGTGATATACCACTCCCGTTCCGGCTCGCCGAGGCGATGGTCCGGCGCGGCCATGCGCCGGTGCAGAAACTCGGTTGACGGCAAACAAACTCGTAACGAAATGCGTCCGGGCAGTTGCCTGCGCCACACCGCCAACAGTTGCTCCAGGGCGGCGGACGGCGTGCCCTCAGCCCCCTCAGGCATGGGCTGCTGCCACCAATGGCGAAGCTGCCAGCCCTGGCGCCGCCGCTGCACCGCCAGCGCCCGCGCGGTGCCGTTTTCAAACGCCAATCCCACTTGCCAGGTGCAAAATTCCATGTTTGCCGAGCTCCTTCTCATTCGTTATCGTCCGTCATTAAAAGTACGTATCCAACGTGCTGGCTTACCTTTATACTAGCGCGCGGTTGTTTATAAACTGCCCAAATGACATGAAATGGGAAATCTCAGGTGAAGTTCGTAAAATATTTTTTAATCTTTGCAGTGTGTTGCATTCTGTTGGGAGCCGCCTCGATATTTGGCATGTACAAATATATCGAGCCGCAGTTGCCTGACGTCGCCACCCTGAAAGACATTCGGCTGCAGACCCCGATGCAGGTCTATAGCGCGGACGGTGAGCTGATAGCGCAGTTTGGGGAAAAACGCCGTATCCCCCTGAAGCTGCAGCAAATACCGCCGGAACTGGTCCACGCGTTCGTGGCCACGGAAGACAGCCGCTTCTATGAGCACCATGGGGTTGACCCGGTGGGCATCATGCGCGCCGCCTCCATCGCGCTGATGTCCGGCCATGCGTCCCAGGGCGCCAGTACCATCACGCAGCAGCTGGCGCGCAATTTCTTCCTCAGCCCGGAACGGACGTTGATTCGCAAAATCAAAGAAGCTTTCCTGGCCATCCGTATCGAGCAGTTGCTGACGAAAGATGAAATCATCGAGCTGTATCTCAACAAGATTTATCTGGGTTACCGCGCCTATGGCGTCGGCGCGGCGGCGCAGGTGTATTTTGGCAAGAATGTCGACCAGCTGACCCTGAGCGAGATGGCGGTCATTGCCGGCCTGCCGAAAGCGCCCTCGACCTTCAATCCGCTTTATTCCCACGATCGGGCGCTGGCGCGGCGTAATTTCGTGCTGTCGCGCATGCTGGATGAAAACTTCATTACGCGCGAACAGTTCGAACAGGCCCGCAACAGCGATCTGGTGGCGAATTATCACGTGCCGCAAATGGCGTTTTCGGCGCCTTATGTCTCTGAAATGGTGCGTCAGGACATGATGAAACGCTACGGGGAAAATGCCTATACCGATGGTTATAAGGTCTACACCACCATCACCAAAAAACTACAGCTGGCGGCGCAGGACGCCGTGCGCAACAACGTGCTCGATTACGATATCCGCCACGGCTACCGCGGACCGAGCAACGTGCTGTGGAAGGTGGGTGAAATGGCCTGGGACCAGAAGCATATCGTCGATACTTTAAAAACGCTGCCGGTTTACGGACCGCTGTTCCCGGCGGTGGTAACGCAGGCCGACGCCGAACAGGCCACCGCCGTAATGGCGGACGGCAGCAGCGTCGCCCTGCCGATGGCAGGGGTGCGTTGGGCGCGAGCGTTTAAAACCGATACGCTGCAAGGCCCTCTGCCGCGCAAGGTTTCGGACGTCGTCAAGCCGGGCGAGCAAATTTGGGTGCGCAAGGTCGGCGATATCTGGTGGCTGGCGCAGGTGCCCGACGTCAACTCGGCGCTGGTGTCCCTCAATCCGCAGGACGGCGCGGTCAAGGCGTTGGTGGGAGGGTTCGATTTCAACCAGAGCAAATTCAACCGCGTCACCCAATCGCTGCGGCAGGTCGGGTCGAATATCAAGCCGTTCCTGTATACCGCCGCCATGGATAAAGGGCTGACCCTGGCCACCATCCTTAACGACGTGCCCATTTCCCGTTGGGACGCCGGCGCCGGCGCCGACTGGCGGCCGAAAAACTCGCCTCCGACCTATGACGGCCCCATCCGCCTGCGCCAGGGGCTGGGGCAATCGAAAAACGTGATGATGGTGCGCGCCATGCGCGCCATGGGCGTGGATTATGCCGCGGAATACCTGCTGCGCTTTGGTTTTCCCGCGCAGAATATCGTGCATACCGAATCGCTGGCGCTAGGCTCGGCGTCGTTTACTCCGCTGCAGATGGTGCGCGGGTACTCGGTGCTCTCCAACGGCGGTTATCTGGTCGACCCCTACCTGATTACCCGCATCGAGGACGAAGCCGGCCATGTTCTGTTTGCAGCCAAGCCCAAAGTGGTCTGCGACACCTGCAACCTGCCGGTAATCTACGGCGACACCAACAAATCCGCCGTCCTGTCCGATGACAGCATGGAAAACGTCGCCGTGTCGCGCCAACCCGATAATAACGCCGCCGTGCCGATGCCCCGCCTGGAAACCGTTTCCCCGGCGCAACAGGCCGCTGACGGCAGCCAGCTTTATGCGCCGCACGTCATCAGTACGCCGCTGGCGTTCCTGATCCACGACGCGCTTAACAGCAACATCTTTGGCGAACCCGGCTGGATGGGCACCGGCTGGCGCGCGGGCAAGGACTTGAAGCGCCATGATATCGGCGGCAAGACCGGTACCACCAACGATTCCAAGGATGCCTGGTTCTCAGGCTACGGCCCGCAAACCGTCACCACCGTATGGATTGGCTTCGACGATCATCGCCGCAACCTGGGCCGGGCCACGGCGTCCGGCGCCATCAGCGATCAGATTTCCGGCGGCGAAGGCGGTGCCAAAAGCGCCCAGCCGGCCTGGGATGATTTTATGAAGGTCGCGCTGGAAGGAATACCGGAGCAAAAAGTCACGCCCCCGCCGGGCATTGTCACCGTCAGCATCGATAAGAGCAGCGGCAAACTCTCCGACGGCGGCGGCAACAGTCGCGAGGAATACTTTATCGACGGTACGCAGCCGAGGGACCGGGTGGTGCACGAGGTGGGTACCGTGGTGACGGATAACGGCGGCGAATCGCACGAACTGTTCTAATGCGGCGGCCTGCCACGGCAGGCCCGCCAACACCGCACTCAAAGCAGACGTGTTAAGGGAGAGCGTGCCAATGGGGTCGAATCGGGCGTGGTTTTCCCGCCCGACCGAGCGCCTCATGGCACGGCAGGCCCGCCAACACCGCGCCCAAAGCAGACGTGTTAAGGGAGAGCGTGCCAATGGGGTCGAATCGGGCGTAGTTTTCCCGCCCGACCGAGCGCCCCATGGCGCGGTATGCCCGCCAACACCGCACTCAAAGCAGACGTGTTAAGGGAGAGCGTGCCAATGGGGTCGAATCGGGCGTGGTTTTCCCGCCCGACCGAGCGCCCCATGGCGCGGTATGCCCGCCAACACCGCACTCAAAGCAGACGTGTTAAGGGAGAGCGTGCCAATGGGGTCGAATCGGGCGTGGTTTTCCCGCCCGACCGAGCGCCCCATGGCGCGTATGCCCGCCAACACCGCACTCAAAGCAGACGTGTTAAGGGAGAGCGTGCCAATGGGGTCGAATCGGGCGTGGTTTTCCCGCCCGACCGAGCGCCCCATAGCGCGGTATGCCCGCCAACACCGCACTCAAAGCAGACGTGTTAAGGGAGAGCGTGCCAATGGGGTCGAATCGGGCGTGGTTTTCCCGCCCGACCGAGCGCCCCATGGCGCGGTATGCCCGCCAACTCCGCACTCAAAGCAGGCATCCAAAGGGATAACCGGACTCCGGTTGTTTTATTTCCGCACCAGCCACGCATGGGCCAGAAACAGCGCGCTGACGTTACGCGCCTCGCGAAAATCCGGCTCATTAAGCAACTCCATCATGCGATCGATGGGCCAGCGCACCTGCGGCAACGGTTCGGGCTCATCGCCCTCGCGCTGCTGCGCATACAGATCCCGCGCCACCACGATATTCATTTTGCTGGAAAAATAGGACGGCGCCATGGTCAGCTTGGTTAAAATATCCATGCGCCGCGCGCCGAAACCCACCTCTTCCATCAGTTCCCGGTTCGCCGCTTCCAGGATCTCCTCGCCGGGATCAATCAGCCCCTTGGGAAACCCCAGCTCATAATCCTCAATGCCCACCGCATACTCACGGATCAACACCAGATGATCATCGATTATCGGTACGATCATCACCGCCTCCCGATCGGACGGCTGCATCCTTTCATAAATCCGCCGCGCCCCATTGCTGAACTCGAGGTCGACGGTTTCTACATTAAACAATCGGGAGCGCGCCACGGTTTCAACTTTATGAATTTTTGGTTTTTGCAGATGCTTATCCATAATGGTCCCGAGCAGACAAAATACATGTCACAGCATAACCGCCTATGCGCGCAAACAACAGGATCAGGGCATCCGCGTTAAATCCCCCGCCCGCCAGCGGCGCCGTTTTCGCGCCGGCTAACCCGATCTTTACCTGCCATTCCGCCAACGCGAGGCCGGGTAAAACGGATGCAATTAGTTATAGCATGGCAAGTAAAAGAAAAGAATTGGGATTAAAATAGGAAAATACCGATATGTCGCTAAAGAATGGATTGCTACCCTGAGATTAGCGTTGATAGTTGTCACGTTTTTTTTCCCGCGCGGCTGTCAATCAAACAATCGAGTGTTCGTTTCTCTATGACGAGCGTGGCGTCACGCCGCTTGCCGGATGCGTATCATATTATCGATGTATCGTCGTTTTTTCGTGTTTCGATGGGGATGGCATGAGCACAATAGTCATTGTATTGGCCTTACTGTTGACCTGTGCGATCGCGTTATCCGCTTACCGGGCCTACCGCCGGCGCCACATCCCCGCGCCGATAAAGCGCATGCCGTCGCTGCAACCCTTGCCCCGCAAACTGGCCCCGCAGGAACGCGAGGCCATCGAACACTATTTCCAGCTGAATAAACACCTCCAGTATAGCTTGCCCCTGGCCTCGCCCCCCGCGCCGGTGGCGGAGACCCTGGCGTTAACCCCGCAAAGCGAGAATATCTATGCGGTCACCCATGCCATCACCCGTTATGGCTTGGCCACCGACGCGCCCCATAAGTGGCGCTATTTCCTCGACAGTACCGAAGTGCACCTCCCCCCGCTCTGGGAACAGTATATTGCCGACGAAAATCATGTCGAACTGATAAAAACCGCCGGGATCCCCTTGGTGATTGCGCTCAACGGCCACTCGCTGGTGGATTACATGTCCGCCGACCCGCAAGCGCCCAGCCCGCCGCAGTTAGTACCGAACTCGTCCATGCGCGAGCAGGAAACCGAGCAGGTCGAATTGCTGAACATCCGCAAGGAAACCCCCGAGGAATATGCGCTCAGCCGGCCGAAGGGCATCTATGAGGCCGCCTTGCTGAGCGTGGCGCTATTATTGCTGTTTGTCAGCCTGCTGGCGCCGGTGCTGGCCGTGCCATGGCTGGTGGCCGTCGCCGGCGTGCTGATGGGTTGGGGCGGCTGGCGGCTGTTGCGCCGGCCGGCCGAGAGCGCGCTGCGGGATGTGCACTGCCTGCGCGGCACGCCCAAGCGCTGGGGCCTGTTCGGGGAATCTGACCAAAGCCGCATCAGCACCATCTCGTTCGGCATTATCGACCTGAACTACCCGCCCCACTGGCTGCCTTTTATCGGCCATGATATGGGCAAAAAGACCGATGTCGATATCTACGTCAACCGCCAGGTGGTGCGCCAGGGGAAATATCTGTCCCTGCATGACGAAATGAGGCATTTCCCGCTCCAGCGCTTTGGCGGCAACCTGGTATTGCTGTGCAGCTCGGCCCTGATCTTGTGCCTGCTGCTGATCTACGTGCCGCTGACCTTGCCGCTGACGCTGAGCACCGCCTGGTTAAAAGGCGCGCAGAATATCCAGGCGGTGGATGTCAATACGCTGGCGCAGGCGCAGCTGCGCATCGGCGATACGCTGCACGCCCAGGGCTCGGGCATGTGCTATATCAATACCGCCCTACCCGCGGATGCCCGGGAACCGTTTGTCCCTTTCGACTGTTCCAGCATTTATTGGAATAACGCCGAACCGCTGCCTTTGCCGGAGTCCGACACGGTGGATAAGGCGGTATTATTGCTCAATACCGTCAATACCCAACTGCATCCCCAACTGGATAACGATCCCAAGATCAATCCAGGCCTGGCGACCGCCATCCAGAAATCGGGCATGATACTGCTGGATGATTTTGCGGACATCGTGCTGAAAACGCAGGACCTTTGCCATGACGACAGCGCCTGCGGCCGGCTGAAAACCGCGCTGGTCAACCTGGCCAACGGCCGGGATTGGCCTTCGCTTGTAAAGCGGGCGCGCAACGGCACGCTCAAAGGCGTCAACGTCCTGCTGCGCCCGGTCAGCGCGGAAACGCTGCAAAACCTGGTGACCAGCGCCACCTCGTCCATTTTCACCGGAGAGACCCGCCAGGCGACCAATGCCCTTAACAGTCCCCCGCCGGGCGGATTCCTGATCCACAGCGACGAGGGAAAATTACTGGTGGATCATCCATTGCCGGCCAGTTCCTTATATGATTACACCGGGCTGGCGCAATGGCATGAACTGCAGCGCCTCTCCGCCATGCTGCTGCACACGCCGTTCCGCGCCCAGGGCGTCATTACCAATATCACCGTCGACGCCAACGGCACCCGCCATATTTCGCTGCACAGCGAACCCGATGTCATCACCGTCTGGCGCTACCTTGGCACCAGCGTACTGCTTTTCCTGTTGATTATCATCGCATTGGTCAACGCCGTACTGCTGATCCGCCGCCTGGGCAAAAGCCGGCATCGCGCCCAGGATATTCAGCGTTATTATGAAAGCTGTTTTAATACCCACCTGCCCACCGTGGCATTAAAAACGCTGCGTTAACCCGCGGCGCCCCGGTTTGCCCGGCGCGTCATGCGCACGGAATTTGCATGTCATCCGCCAACGACTGGTATAATACCCTAATGTATCCTGATACCGGCGGCACACCAGCGCGGCATCCACCCGGCGGACCGGGTACTGAAAAAGCGCCCGTTCCCGGCCAGCACACAGGAGGCACGATGAAAAACCAGGATAAGGACAAAGGCGGACAGGAAGAGGCCGTCCGCCTTGATAAATGGCTTTGGGCGGCACGATTTTACAAAACCCGCGCCATCGCCCGGGAAATGGTGGAAGGCGGCAAAGTCCATTACAACGGACAGCGCACCAAACCCGGCAAAATCATGGAGAGCGGCGCGGAGATCACCCTGCGCCAGGGTGATGACGAACGCACCGTGGTGGCGCTTACCCTCACGGTACAGCGCCGGCCCGCCAGCGAAGCGCAACTGTTCTACCAGGAAACGGCGCAAAGCGTGGCCAAACGCGAAAAGCTGGCCGCCGCGCGCAAAATCAATGCCCAGAACGTGACCCACCCGGACCGGCGGCCGGATAAAAAAGAGCGCCGCAACCTGATTAAATTTAAATATGGCGAGTCGGGGGAATAAGCCCGCCGCCACCGGCAAGAGAGAGGATTATGGCCATTCACGACCAGCTACACCGTTATTTATTTGAAGATTATGCCGTGCGCGGTGAACTGGTTTCATTGCATGATACCTACCGGCAGGTCCTGGGCCAGCATGATTACCCGCCCAGCGTCAAAAACCTGCTGGGGGAAATGCTGGTGGTCACCAGCCTGCTGACCGCCACGCTGAAATTCAGCGGCGAGATTACCGTGCAACTGCAGGGCGACGGGCCGCTGCGCCTGGTGGTCATTAACGGCGATCACCAGCAGAATATGCGCGGCGTGGCGCGCATCGACGGCGACATCGCCGAAAACAGCACGCTCAGACAAATGGTCGGCAACGGCTACCTGGTCATTACGCTCACCCCGGATGAGGGCGAGCGTTACCAGGGCGTGGTGGGCCTGGAAGGAGAACACCTTGCCGATTGCCTGGAAAACTACTTCCTGCAGTCTGAACAGCTGCTGACCCGCCTGTTTATCCGTACCGGCGAAGCCAACGGCCAGGTCGCGGCCGCCGGTATGCTGCTACAGGTGCTGCCCGCGCGCGATGCCAGCCACGACGACTTTGACCGCCTGGCGCAGTTGACCGCCACAGTCAAGGCGGAAGAGCTGTTCACCCTGCCGGCCGATGACGTGTTATATCGCCTCTATCATCAGGATAAGGTATCGCTTTACCCCGCCCAGGACGTCCGTTTTCTTTGCACCTGCTCCCGGCAGCGTTGTGCTGACGCGCTGCTGACGCTGCCGGAGCATGAGCTTGATGAAATGCTCGATCAGGACGAAACCATCGACATGCATTGTGATTTCTGCGGTAGTCATTATGTCTTTACCGCCGGGGATGTCGCGGCGATAAAGTCAGACCGCACGGGCCCTGAGACACAATTACACTGAGATAGGCGCCGGCGGGCACAGGACAGATAGACTTGCCTATGGTAGCGCATGCTGAAGCTTTATTTATGCGTCAGCTCCCAATACAGTGTAAAACTTGCTGACGTCGGTTATTTCATGACCTACCTCTCGGTGATCCACTGGGTAACCCTTACAATCGCTACAGGTAATAATTTAAAGCTAAGGAGTCGTCATATGGCAAGTCATGGTATCAACGCGCAAGACCTGGTCGGCTATGGCATTACTAACTGTAGCGAGGTGATTTACAACCCGGATTTTGCCTTATTGTTCCAGGAAGAAACCGCCGATTCACTGCAAGGATTTGAGCGCGGCACCGTCACCAGCACCGGCGCCGTGGCCGTCGATACCGGTATCTTTACCGGCCGCTCGCCGAAGGACAAATACCTGGTGCGCGACGACGTAACGCGCGATACCGTCTGGTGGTCGGATCAGGGTAAAGGCAACAACGACAATCATCCGCTCAGTCAGGAGACCTGGAGCCACCTGAAACAACTCGTCGGCAACCAGCTGTCGGGCAAACGCCTGTTTATCGTGGATGCGTTTTGCGGCGCCAATGAAAACAGCCGGTTAAAGGTACGCTTTATCACCGAGGTGGCCTGGCAGGCGCACTTCGTCAAAAACATGTTTATCCGCCCCGATGAAGAGGAACTGCGGGACTTCAAACCTGATTTCGTGGTCATGAACGGGGCCAAATGCACCAATCCGGACTGGCAACAGCAGGGCATGCACTCGGAAAACTTTATCGCCTTTAACCTGACGGAACGGATGCAGCTGATTGGCGGCACCTGGTACGGCGGCGAAATGAAAAAAGGCATGTTCTCGATCATGAACTACCTGCTGCCGTTAAAAGGCATCGCCTCGATGCACTGCTCGGCCAATGTCGGCGCCGCCGAAGATGTCGCCATTTTCTTTGGCCTGTCGGGCACCGGCAAAACCACGCTGTCCACCGATCCGCACCGCCGGCTTATCGGCGACGATGAGCACGGCTGGGACGACGACGGCGTCTTTAACTTCGAGGGCGGCTGCTACGCCAAGACCATCCATCTGTCGGAGGAAGCCGAGCCGGAAATTTTCCACGCCATCCGCCGCGACGCCCTGCTGGAAAACGTGGTTGTCCGGGCCGACGGCAGCGTAGACTTTGACGACGGCAGCAAAACCGAAAATACCCGCGTCTCATACCCTATCTACCATATCGAGAATATCGTCAAACCGGTATCGAAAGCGGGCCATGCGTCCAGGGTCATCTTCCTGACCGCCGACGCCTTCGGGGTACTGCCGCCGGTGGCCAGACTGACGGTGGAACAGGCGCAATATCACTTCCTGTCCGGCTTTACCGCCAAGCTTGCCGGCACCGAACGCGGCATCACCGCGCCGACCCCCACTTTCTCGGCCTGCTTCGGCGCGGCGTTCCTGTCGCTGCACCCGACCCAGTACGCGGAGGTACTGGCCAAACGCATGAACGCCGCCGGCGCCAAGGCCTATCTGGTGAATACCGGCTGGAACGGCACCGGTAAACGCATTTCCATCAAAAATACCCGCGCCATTATCGACGCGATCCTGAGCGGCGCTATCGACGATGCGGAAACCCTCACGCTACCGGTATTCAACCTGGCGGTGCCGATGACGCTGGCCGGCGTCGACAGCCAGATTCTCGACCCGCGCCATACCTACGCCGAACCCGGTCTGTGGCAGGAAAAGGCCGACGACCTGGCGAAACGGTTTATCACCAATTTTGATAAATACACCGACACGCCGGCAGGCAAGGCGCTGGTTAAAGCGGGACCGAAGCTTTAAGCACCCCGGCGCCGGGCTAAACCCCGGCGCGGTAAGCCCACTGACACCGGACGTAAATCCGGCGTGTTAAAGGCAGAGCGTGCCAATGGGGTCGAAGCGGCCATGGTTTTCCTGGCCGCCAGAGCGCCCCATGGCATGCTAGGCCCGCCAACGCCGAACCTAAAGCAGACGTGTTCAAGGGAGAGCGTGCCAATGGGGTCGAAGCGGCCATGGTTTTCCTGGCCGCCAGAGTGCCCCATGGCATGCTAGGCCCGCTGACACCGGGCTTAAATCCGGCGCTTGCCAGTCCACATCATGCCTCCGCGTAACGGAGGCTTTTTTTTGCCCCGCGGTCGTTGCCGCGGCGGGATTACGCCGTTTTCTTTACCGAGGTCACGACGGGAACGTCATGCGCATTCACAGGCAACGGCAGGTACGCGCGAATACGCAGGCCGCCGCGCTCGCTGCTGCCGATATCCAGCGTACCGTCGTGGGCGTCGACAATACGCTGCACAATAGCCAGCCCCAGCCCGGTGCCGCTGGTGCTGCGCGCGCTGTCCCCGCGCACGAAGGGCTGGAACAGATATTTCAGCTGCGAAGGTTCGATGCCCGGCCCATCGTCCTCCACCTCAAACCAAACCCGGTGCGCGTCCCGCCCGCTGTTCACGCGGATCCAGCCGTTACCGTAACGGGCTGCGTTAACCACCATATTCACCGCCGCCCGTTTAATCGACAACGGATTCACGTTAACAATCAGCTCATCATCGAACAGCGCGGTTTCGATAATACGTTCATAACCGCTTTCAGCCGCCACCACTTCCGCCAGGATGCCGTTCAGATCCGCCATCTCGGTCTGCATCTCCTGCCCGGTACGCAGATAATCGATAAATTGCTCGATAATGGCGTTACACTCTTCAATATCCTTATTGATCGACTCGGCCAGATAGCCATCCTCGGCGTTCATCATCTCGGTGGCCAGGCGGATACGCGTCAACGGCGTGCGCAAATCGTGGCTGACGCCGGCCATCAGCAGGGTCCGATCGTCGGCCAGCATCTTGACGCCGGAGGTCATCTGGTTAAACGCCCGGGTGACCGAACGCACCTCCGAGGCGCCGTATTCCCGCAGCGGCGGCGGTATAATGCCTTTGCCCACCTGCAGCGCGGCGTGCTCCAGGTCCACCAGCGGACGGTTCTGCATCCGGATAAACAACCAGGCGCCGCCTATTGCCAGCAGCATAATGGCCAGGGTATAGCGGAATAAAGGCGAAAAATCGCCCTGATGGATTTCTGTTAACGGAATGCGCACCCAGATATCCGGCGACAGCCAGGTCTTCAGCCAGACCACCGGCGAATTCTTGGTGACCTCCACCCGCACATCGGTGGGGCCGCCGAGCTGCTGCGCCATCTGCTGGCTGAGGAACTCATAATGCTGAGCCCACCGCAGCCCGCTGTCCTCGGCCGCTGCATTGGTATAAAGGGAAATGCCCAACTCCCGGTAAATCTCGCGCCGGAACGCCGGCGGGACTTCAAGCAGCGTACCGTCCTCAAGCTGCAGACGGTCGGTCATCAGCATGCGCACTTCGTACGCCAGCACTTTATTGAACTGCTGCAGGCTGGGTAATATCGCGAAATTCAGTACCACAAGATAGGTCGTCACCAGGCTGACGAACAGCAGGGTAACGATTAACAACAGACTCCGTGCAAAAGAACTGCGCGGAGAGAAGCGCCATCGCCTCATGCTTTACTGCCGTCCGGCACGAATACGTATCCCAAACCCCAAACGGTCTGGATATAGCGCGGGTGGGCGGGGTCTTCCTCGACCATACGGCGCAGGCGGGAAATCTGCACGTCTATGGAGCGCTCCATGGCGCTGTACTCCCGGCCACGGGCCAGGTTCATCAGCTTATCGCGCGATAACGGCTCGCGGGGATGGCTTACCAGCGCCTTAAGTACCGCGAATTCGCCGCTGGTCAACGGCATGGGCTCATCCTCGCGGAACATCTCGCGGGTGCCGAGATTCAGCTTGAATTTACCGAAGGCGATAATCGCCTCTTCCTGCGAAGGCGCGCCCGGCAGCTCATTGGCCTGGCGCCTGAGCACCGCGCGGATGCGCGCCAGTAGCTCGCGGGGATTAAAGGGCTTGGGAATATAGTCGTCAGCGCCGATTTCCAGACCGACGATCCGATCCACCTCTTCGCCTTTGGCCGTGACCATAATGATCGGCATCGGATTGCTCTGGCTGCGCAGCCGGCGGCAAATGGACAGGCCATCCTCGCCCGGCAGCATCAGGTCCAGCACCATCAGATGGAAGGACTCGCGCGTCAGCAGGCGATCCATCTGCTCGGCATTGGCGACGCTGCGCACCTGGAATCCCTGTTCGGTTAAATAACGCTCCAGCAGGGCCCTTAAACGCATATCATCGTCCACGACCAGAATCTTGTAATTCTCTTGCATTGTTCTCTCTCCCAAAGGCGATACGCCCGTAAGCGTATTGTTCAGAAACCTGTAAGGCACTGACAGCGGTTTCAGGTGTATATTCTAAGCAAAATTGTTACAAAGCATATGGAAATACGTAGTTATCCACATATTCGGCAAAAAAAAGCGCTTTATGACGATCATCGCCGGTCTTTACCGGTATTTATCCACAAATGCCGGCATGACGATAATTAAACCGACCGGGTAGGATGATTGTTCACTTTACCCCTGGCAAAGTAAACCTTAGCGGCCTTATATTTCGCATATTTCATTTATTCTCCCAACGGTTCCTGATAAGAAATTTTATTCACATACCAGGTTTTTAAACCGGTGGGCGTGGCGACCACCGCTTCATCGTCCACCGCTTTTTTGATTAAAGCCCGCGCCATGGGGGAATCAATGGAAATATAAGATTTGTGCTTGAAGATTTCATCCGGCCCGGCAATGCGGAAGCGGAGCCGCTCACCCTGATCATTTTCCACCTCCACCCAGGCGCCGAAAAATACCCGGCCTTCCTGCTGCGGCGAATAATCCACGACCCGCGCTTCTTTTAGTACCCGGCGCAAATAGCGCACCCGGCGATCGATTTCACGCAGGATCTTTTTGTTGTAATGATAATCGGCGTTTTCGCTGCGATCGCCAAGACTGGCGGCCCAGGACACCTTTTCGGTAATTTCGGGACGATAGTGCTTCCAGAGGTGATCTAACTCTTCCTGGAGTTCCCGATAGCCCTGACGGGTAATTAGATTGGTTTTCATCGTGACCGTTTAGCAAATGTGAGAAGCCGTACCCGGGAAATATACCATAGACCGCCGCCTCGCGACGCTGCGCCGGCGCCCATCCCCGCGCCCCGGCCGCGGCTTCTTGAACAATCGCGCAATTTTCGCCGCTTACCGCGCCCGCATCCATCAGATGACTGGCATTTTGGCGGCGCAATACGTATAACTGTCCACTGCATAAGTAACCCATAACGTGATGACGAACAAAACAGAATGATGAATGATCCTTTGAATCGCCTCATTGCCGCCGAGCTGAAGGCCCGCCCGGAGCAGGTCGACGCCGCTATCCGCCTGCTGGACGAAGGCAATACCGTGCCTTTTATCTCGCGCTATCGTAAAGAGGTCACCGGCGGCCTGGACGATACCCAGTTGCGCCAGCTGGAAACCCGCCTTGGTTACCTGCGCGAGCTTGAGGAACGGCGCCAGACAATTCTGAAAGCCATAGACGATCAGGGCAAGCTGACCGAACAGCTGGCGACGGCTATCAACGGCACGCTGAGCAAAACCGAACTCGAGGATCTCTACCTGCCCTACAAGCTCAAACGCCGCACGCGCGGGCAAATCGCCCTTGAGGCCGGCCTCGAACCCCTGGCCGAGACCCTATGGCGGGATGCCAGCCGGCAGCCGGAAGACGTGGCCGCGGCGTATGTCGACGCCGAAAAAGGCGTGGCCGATGTCAAGGCGGCGCTGGACGGCGCGCGTTATATCCTGATGGAGCGTTTTGCCGAAGACGCGGCGCTGCTGGCGAAAATCCGCCATTACCTATGGAAAAACGCCCATCTCGTGGCCAGCGTGATTGCCGGCAAAGAAGAGGAAGGCGCCAAGTTCCGCGATTATTTTGCCCATCACGAGCCGCTGGCGCAGGTGCCCTCCCACCGTGCCCTGGCTATGTTCCGCGGCCGTAACGAGGGTATTTTGCAACTTTCGCTGAATGCCGATCCGCATTCGGACGAGCCGCCGCGTGAAAGCCACTGCGAGCAGATGATTATCGATCACTTGCAGGTGCGCCTCAATCAGGCCCCGGGCGACGCCTGGCGCCGGGCGGTGATTAACTGGACCTGGCGCATCAAGATCCTGCTGCACCTGGAAACCGAACTGATGGGCAGCATCCGCGAAAAAGCCGAAGAAGAGGCCATCCAGGTCTTTGCCCGCAATATGCACGACCTGATGATGGCCGCGCCGGCGGGCCTGCGTCCGACCATGGGACTGGATCCGGGGCTGCGCACCGGCGTCAAGGTGGCGGTGGTGGACGCCACCGGCAAGCTGGTGGCCACCGATACCATCTATCCTCATACCGGCCAGACGGCAAAAGCCGTGGCGGCGGTGGCGGCCCTGTGCCTGAAGCATCAGGTGGAACTGGTGGCCATCGGCAACGGCACCGCGTCCCGGGAAACCGAACGCTTTTTCGCCCTGGTCAAGGAACAGTTCCCCAAGGTCACCGCGCAGAAGGTGATTGTCAGCGAGGCCGGGGCATCGGTCTATTCCGCCTCGGAGCTGGCGGCGCTGGAATTCCCCGACCTGGACGTCTCGCTGCGCGGCGCGGTGTCCATCGCCCGCCGGTTGCAGGATCCGCTGGCGGAACTGGTCAAGATCGACCCGAAATCCATCGGCGTCGGCCAGTATCAGCATGACGTCAGCCAAAGCCTGCTGGCGAAAAAGCTCGATACGGTGGTGGAGGACTGCGTGAACGCCGTCGGCGTGGATCTGAATACCGCCTCGGTGCCGCTGTTGACCCGGGTGGCGGGACTGACGCGCATGATGGCGCAGAATATCGTGAACTGGCGCGATGAAAACGGCCGTTTCCGCGATCGCAGCCAGTTGCTGAAAGTGGGCCGGCTCGGGCCGAAAGCCTTTGAACAATGCGCCGGGTTCCTGCGCATCAACCATGGCGACAATCCGCTGGACGCCTCCACCGTGCATCCGGAAAGCTATCCGGTGGTAGAGCGCATCCTCAAGGCCACCGAGCTTACCCTTGACAAGCTGCTGGGCAACGCGGGCGCGCTGCGCGGCATCGACCCGGTTCGCTTTACCGATGAGCGCGTCGGCCTGCCCACGGTGACCGATATTATCCGGGAACTGGAAAAACCGGGACGCGATCCGCGGCCGGAATTCAAGACCGCTACGTTCGCCGAGGGTGTGGAAACCCTGCAGGATTTAACCCTGGGCATGATACTGGAAGGCACCGTCACCAATGTCACCAACTTCGGCGCGTTCGTGGATATCGGCGTGCATCAGGACGGGTTGGTGCATATCTCCTCCCTGTCGGCGAGCTTTGTCGAGGACCCGCATAAAGTGGTCAAGGCCGGGGATATCGTCAAGGTGAAAGTGATGGACGTGGATTTGCCGCGCAAGCGTATCGCCCTGACCATGCGCCTGGACGAGCAGCCCGGCGAAACCTCAAGCCGTCGCGACGGCGGCGGCGATAAACGGCGCGACGCGCCTGCGCGTCCGGCGGCCAAACCCCGCCCCGGCAGCCCGTCCGCCGCCGGCAACAGCGTGCTAGGCGATGCACTGGCGGCCGCGCTCGGCAAAAAACGCTGAGGTCATCACTCTCCCCGCGGTGCCGGCGCGCGAGTCAATGCCGGCGCTGATTACCGGCGTGCGGCGCAAAACATCGCGCCGCTATTAATGAAGCTCCGGTTTAACATTCTTATTTCATCACATCAACATTCATAACGTTAATCCCGCTTATAATAACGTGACCGCCAAAAAAACACTCAACAAATATATTATATTAATAATGCATTAATATTATTTTGAAATAATAATTATTATTTCAATTAATGTATTCCTGCCTGCGCGAATCTATTTACGAATAAGTTTCATTTGCCAATGCGAGCCATTGATGTTAAAACAGGGAAATAAAATCAAAAAAAGCGTTTTTTATTGGGCGCAGGCTTTATTCAAAGAGCAGTACGTGAATTGTTTAAGAAGGTTATATGCAGCTGTTACCCCACCACCATTATGAAATTATCGGCTATGCCGCAGAGATAAGCCCGGCATACCGGCAAAAGCTATTGTCGCTGGGCATGCTGCCCGGCGCCTCTTTCCAGGTCATCCGCGTGGCGCCGCTGGGCGATCCGATCCAGATAGAGACACGCCGGATGCAGCTGGCGGTGCGCAGGAAGGATCTCTCCCAGCTGAGACTGGCCGTCCAGGCCTGACCCGGCCAGCCGTCCCCTGGTCCTGACGCCGAACGCGGTTCGCCCGATATAGGGATCATTTCTGTTTATGGATATTTACAGGCTATGAAAAAGCTCAGCATTGGTTTAATCGGTAATCCGAACGCCGGCAAAACCACGTTATTTAATCAATTAACCGGCGCGCACCAGCGGGTCGGCAATTGGGCCGGCGTCACGGTTGAACGTAAAGAGGGCTTTTTTGTCAGCGCTGGCCATCAGGTGGCGGTAATTGATTTACCGGGCACTTATTCATTAACCACCCTGTCGCCGCAATCCTCGCTTGACGAGCAAATAGCCTGTCGTTTTATATTCAGCGGGGAAGCCGACGTGCTGGTGAATGTGGTCGACGCCTCCAATCTTGAGCGCAACCTGTACCTGACCCTGCAGATCCTCGAGCTGGGCATTCCTTGCATCCTGGCGTTGAACATGCTGGATATCGCCGAAAATCAGCGGGTGGTCATTGATATCCCCATGCTGTCACGGCGGCTCGGTTGCCCGGTGGTGCCGCTGGTCTCCACCCGCGCCAGGGGCATCGGCGCGTTAAAACAGGCGATAACCCTGGGAGCGCGGCCGAGGGAACCATTCCAGGCGCCCTATCCGGCGGATATCCTGCGGGCGGTGCGGCATTTACTGCCCATGCTGCCGGCCGAACTGCCCAGGGTCCAGCGCCGCTGGCTGGCGCTGCAACTGCTGGAGGGGGATGTTTACGCCCGCGCCCGCTTCAGCGCCGCGGCCGGTCAGCTAGACCGGATGACGGCCACCCTGGCGGACGATCCGTCGCTGCTGATCGCCGATGCCCGTTATCGCGGCATCGCCGCGATCTGCACGGCGGCCAGCAACGGCCATCTGACGGCGGCAAACGCCATGACCGCCAGGCTTGACGCCGTGGTGCTTAACCGCTGGCTCGGGGTGCCCATCTTCTTTTTTGTCATGTACCTGATGTTCCTGCTGGCCATCAATGTCGGCGGCGCGCTGCAGCCGCTGTTTGACATCGGATCCGCCGCCCTGTTTGTCGACGGCGCCCAATGGCTCGGGCATACGCTGGCGTTTCCGCGCTGGCTGACGGTGTTCCTGGCCCAGGGCGTTGGCGGCGGCATTAATACGGTGCTGCCGCTGATTCCGCAAATCGGCATGATGTATCTGTTTCTCTCTTTCCTCGAGGATTCCGGCTACATGGCGCGCGCGGCGTTTGTCATGGACCGGATGATGCAAGCGCTCGGGCTGCCGGGCAAATCCTTCGTGCCGCTGATTGTCGGCTTCGGCTGCAACGTCCCCGCGGTGATGGGGGCGCGCACGCTGGATGCACACCGCGAACGCCTGATGACCATCATGATGGCGCCCTTTATGTCCTGCGGTGCCCGGCTGGCGATTTTCGCGGTGTTTGCCGCGGCGTTTTTCGGCCAGGAGGGGGCGACGGTGGTCTTTTCGCTCTATCTGCTCGGCATTGTCGTCGCGGTGCTGACCGGACTGATGCTCAAGCACACCATCATGCGTGGCGAGGCCATGCCGTTTATCATGGAGCTGCCGGTGTACCACGTGCCGCATCTCAAAAGCCTGCTGTTGCAAACCTGGCAAAAGCTCCAGGGATTTGTACTGCGCGCGGGCAAAGTGATTATCGTCGCCAGTATGTTTATCGGCGCGCTCAACAGTTTTTCGCTGCGCGGCGCGGCGGTGGATGATATTAACGACTCGGCGCTGGCGTCGGTCAGCAAAGTGCTGACGCCGCTGCTGGCGCCGATGGGCGTTCACGCGGATAACTGGCAGGCGACGGTGGGCCTGGTGACCGGCGCCATGGCCAAGGAAGTGGTGGTCGGCACGTTGAATACCCTATACACCGCCGAACATATCGCCGCCTCGCCCTTCGACCCGCAGCGTTTTGATCTGGCGGCGGAATTGACCGGTGCGCTGGCCGAAACGTGGCGCAACCTGAAAGACACCTTCAGCCTCAGCGTGCTGGCCAATCCGATTGAGGCCAGCAAAGGCGACGGCGAGATGAACGGGCGCTCCATGGGCGTGATGGCCGGAAAATTCGGCAACGCCGTTGCCGCCTACAGTTACCTGATTTTTGTGCTGCTGTATGTTCCCTGCGTGTCGGTGATGGGCGCCATCGCCCGTGAAAGCAGCCGGGGCTGGATGACGCTGTCCATCGTCTGGGGCGTTAACGTCGCTTATTCCCTGGCCACCCTGTTTTACCAGGCGGCGACATTCACCGCGCACCCGGCCTATAGCGCCCTTTGTATTGGCGTGGTCCTGCTGTTCAACATGGTGTTTATCGCAACGCTTTACCTGATGCGCCGCCGATTTGACGTTTCCCTGCCGCCGGACGGAGGATGCGCGCGCTGCGCCACGCCAACCGGCGGCGGTTGTCATTAAGGCGCGCCGCCGATGGCCGATCTGTTGCGATTACGCGATGCCCTGGCGCTCCGGGGCCAGGCCGACGCTCGCCAGTTAAGCGCGCAGCTCAATCTGTCCGCCGCCATGACGCAGGCCATGCTTGAACAACTGGTGATGATGGGCAAGGCTGAACGCCTGCGCGTCGCGGCGGGAGCCGACCTGCCTGCCGGGTGCCGGCACTGTCCCCAGGGCGGCGGTTGCCGAACGCCGGTTTACCGGCTGACGCCACGGCGGGATTAACCTTCCCGGCGCCGCCCCTCCCCCCCCCCGCTCCGCGCCGCAGCGTATCGGACTGCTCCGCAAATGTGTTTCCCCCTCTCCGGCGGCGCACGGACCGCCAAGACCCTAACCCGCTGTTAATCGGGTTATTTATCGACCCGTCGCGGCCAATATCGCCGGCGGGGGCGTCATAAGAAGAAATAACAGGGTTTGCGCTTTTCTTGCGAATGGCTACATTGACAACATGGCGTCAACGCCACGGTCATGCTGTTTCAGGACGTCGTCACTTTTACAAGGTGCCATGATGGAAGCCATTACCCATTTACTTGAAGAGATTTACGCCTCATCCCTGACCCAGGCGCAGCTGGACACCATCAAGAGTAAAATCAGCTTTGCCAAATCGACGCAACAGCAGCCACGCAAATTACACTGGGATGAGCAGGACGTCGTGCTGATTACCTATGCCGATCAGTTTATGGAAGCGGAACAACCCACCCTGGCGACCCTGACCACCTTTTTTGAACAGCGGCTCCAGGACACGTTTAACCTGGTGCACCTGTTGCCGTTTTATCCCTATTCGTCGGACGACGGTTTTTCGGTCATCGACTACCATCAGGTCAATCCCATCGTCGGCAGTTGGCAGCATATCAGCCGGCTGAATCAATCCACCCGGCTGATGTTCGATTTCGTCTGCAATCATATTTCCGCGCACAGCAAATGGCTGGCGGGCTACCGGGAACAGCAAACGGGGTTTGAAAACTTTTTTATCAACGTGCCGCCCGCCACTGATTTAAGCACCGTGACCCGCCCGCGCACCTCGCCGCTGTTGACGCCCTTTACCATGAAGGAGGGGGAAACCCGCTATCTGTGGACCACCTTCAGCGCCGATCAGGTTGATCTTAACTTTGCCGATCCCCACGTGCTGATAAGCATTATCGGGGTCTTGCTGCATTACCTGACGCAGGGGGCGGATTACATCCGCCTCGACGCGGTGGGCTATCTGTGGAAGGAAATCGGCACGCGCTGCATCCACCTGCCCAAGACCCATCTGCTGGTCAAGCTGATGCGCGCCATCGTTGACGAAGTGGCGCCCGGCACGGTGATCATTACCGAAACCAACGTGCCGCATAAAGATAACATCAGCTATTTCGGCAATGGGCGGGACGAGGCGCAAATGGTCTATCAGTTCCCGCTGCCGCCCCTGGTGCTGCACGCCATC
This sequence comes from Sodalis sp. RH24, assembly GCF_047324145.1. Lineage (NCBI taxonomy): Bacteria > Pseudomonadati > Pseudomonadota > Gammaproteobacteria > Enterobacterales > Bruguierivoracaceae > Sodalis > Sodalis sp. RH24. Next base: position 4,051,897 of record NZ_CP178729.1, on the reverse strand, counting down.
CATAACGGCAGCAGCCGCGCCCTGCGCCAGTGGGCGGCAACCCTTGACACCAGCAATCCCCACATCACCTTTTTCAATTTCCTCGCCTCCCACGACGGCATCGGCATGAACCCGCTGCGCGGCATCCTGCCTGAAGTGGAAATCAACAGCCTGGTGCGCGATCTGGAATCCGAGGGGGCGCTGGTGTCCTATAAACAAAATACCGACGGCACCACCAGTCCTTATGAAATCAACGTCACCTTTCTTGATGCCCTTAACCGGCGCCAGGACACCGACGATACGCGCCTGGCGCGTTTTTTGCTGGCGCACGCCATTCTGCTGGCGTTTCCCGGCGTACCGGCGGTGTATATCCAAAGCATCCTCGGCTCGCGCAATGATTACGAAGGGGTAAAGGCCGCCGGCTACAACCGCGCGGTGAACCGGGAAAAATATCCGCTGAAGGCTATCGAAGCGGCGCTCGCGGACGAAACCTCGCTGCGCTCGCGGGTATTTCATCATCTCAGCGATGTGATCCAACGGCGCCGCGGACAGCCGGCCTTTCATCCGGATGCCGCCATGGAGGTGCTGGAATGGGATAACGCGCTGTTTGCTTTTTACCGCCGCGCCGCCCGGCAGGCCATTTTGTGCGTTTTTAACCTCAGCGCCAAAACCATGACCTGCACTTTACCGCCGGGACGCTACCGGGACGTGGTAAATTATCGGTTATTGACGGGCGATACCCCGCTGAGCCTGGCGCCGTATCAATTCTTCTGGCTGGAAAACCTCGCCTGACTCCACGCGACCGGTTTCGGGGCCGCCCGTGCCGAACACTTTTCCCGTCGGGATGGGACCCCTGTTATGATCGATAACGATATCACTTTCCGTAAGCTTGAGATTTTCCTGGCATTTATGGATAAGCGCAACATCAGCCGCACCGCCGATCTGCTGGGGCTCAGCACCGTCAGCGTCCATCGCGCCCTGCATACCCTGGAAGAAGGCGTACGCTGCCCGCTGTTTATCCACCAGGGACGTAATCTTTCACCGCTGCCGGCCGCCGAGACCCTGGCCGAGTATGCCCGCGAGGTCTCGGACCTGATGCGCAAGGGCATTGAGGAAACCCGCAAATGCGGCGGTATCGGCCAGGGCCGGCTGAAACTGGGCACCATGTACTCCCTGACCCTCGATACCATCCCGCGGCTGATTATGGGCTTAAAACTGCGGCGCCCGGAGCTGGAGCTGGAACTGCTGATGGGATCCAATCAGGATCTGCTGGTGAAGCTTGAGGATCAGCAGTTGGACGCTATCCTGATTTCCATCAGCGATACGCAGATCGATCCCGCCCGCTTCGAGACCCTGCCGCTGTTTATTGATGACATTTACCTCGCCGCGCCGGCCTCGTCCCGGCTGTATGCCACGGGACCGGCGGATCTGCGCGATTTCAAACACGAAAAATTTGTTTCGCTCACCGAAGGATTCGCCACGTATCATGGTTTCCAGGAAGCGTTCCATATCGCCGGATTCGAGCCGCAGATCGTTACCCGGGTCAATGATATTTTCTCGATGATCAACCTGGTGCAGGCGGGAGTGGGTTATACCCTGCTGCCGGGCCGCATGAAGCGTATTTATGAACATTCGGTGCGCCTGATGACGCTGTCCGCCCCGTATCAAATGCGCCAGACCATCGCCCTGGTATTTGCCCGCAGCCGCGAGCATGACCCCGATATGCTGGCGTTGGTGGCGGAAGGCCGCATGTACGCGCGCGATCACGGCGACATCGGCGGCGGGCCGCTTAACGCCGCGTCAACCGCCCGGCCAGCGCCGTAATCAGCGACAGCGGATTCTGGCTGAAGGCAATGGCCTCGCCCTGCGCCATCACGCGCTTGGTCAGGCCGGTGAGTACCGCGCCCGGCGGCATTTCCACCGCCAGGCGCACGTCGCGCTCATAGGCGCTGATCATGGCGTCGCGCCAGTGCACCGGCCGCGCCATATTCAGCGCCAGATCCTCGGCGATGCGGTCCGGCTGCCATAAAACGCGGCCGGTGCTGCCGCTCAGGTACCCGATGTCCGGACGCCTGAGCGCGACCCCGGCCATGGCGGCGGCCAGTCGACGCGCCGGTTCGCTGAGTAATTCGCAGTGCGACGGCACGCTGACCGCCAGGCGCTGGGTGCGCCCCGCGCCCTGTTCACGGCACAGCGCGCAGGTTTGCGCCATCGCCGCCTCGCTGCCCGCGATGACAAACTGATCCTCGGCGTTAAGATTGGCCAGGTATACCGGATTATCCGGCCGATGCACCCGGGCGATAATACGCTCAAGCTGCGGCTGGAGCAGGCCGCTGATGGCCGACAGGCCGTAGCCGTCAGGATAGGCCTGCTCCATCAGCTCGCCGCGCAGGGCCACCAGCCGCAGCCCCGCCTCGAACTCCAGCGCCCCGGCGATGACCGCCGCCGGAAAGGCGCCGATGGATAATCCGCTGGTATAATCCACCTGTACGCCGGCGCGCAGGATTTGCCGGGCATAGACCACCCCCGCGATAAACAGGCATATCTGTACGGCGCGCGTGGCGCGCAGCGCGTCGCCGCTATCGAGATCAAGCACCGGCTCGCCCAGGATGGCCGACGCGCGGTCCAGCAGGCGGCGGGTGTCGCCATCGTCGGGTAGCTGGTGCAACATGCCGGGGACCTGCGGCCCCTGGCCGGGAAAGGTCAGTAACATTTTCATAGGGCATTATGTTCCAGTAGGGTGCGCATGGCCGCTATCCCAGGGATTGTCCGTCAGGATGGGACCGCGCGCGGTCTTAACCATCACCCTGCCGCCGCGCAGCCATTCCGTCAGCGCGCAGCCGCCCTGCGGCGTCTCCAGCTGAATATCGGTCCGGCAGGGCAACGACGGCAATAGGTTCAGCAATGCGGCGAAGTCCCCGGGCGCCACCGGATGCGGGCAACGAATCAGTAAATCCAGATCGCTGTCCGGCCGGCTGACCGGTAAACCAGTGGCCAGCATATAACCGCAGCTGCCGGTGACGCCCCACGGCCACGGCCAGTGCTTCGCCGCCAGCAGGCGCAGCGCGCGCATTACCGGCAAGGCCTGGGCATCGGGGGGGGCGGCGGATAATAACCGCGCGATCAGCATCTCGGGGGTCACGACATGGGTAACGGCGTCCGCCGGCACCCAGGCCGCGGCGCGCTGCGAGCGCAACGCCCCGCGCAGGCCGACCGGCACCCGTTCCCCGCTGGGATCGCTGTCGCGCCGCACGACCAGCGGCAGCGCCGCCAGCCCCAGCGCCGCCGCCCAGGCGGGCGCGGCCTGGCGCCAGATAAGCCGCTGCGGATTATCAATCCATAACAGATCGTGCGGCCGGGGCATTGGCATGGTCTTGCTCCTGCCGGCTACAGGCCGGCGGTCAGTGAGATAAACAGCGGCAGGGTCAGGATACAGAGCACGGAGCTTATCAATAAGGTCGCCTCGGCATCCGGCGACTGCACGCCGAAACGGTTGCCGAACACGATGCCAAAAAAGCCCGCCGACAGCGCCACCATCAGCACCGCGGTAATCGCCACCGTGCCGGTGATGCCGAACAGGTACAGCAGTCCCCAGGTAATAAACGGCTGCACCAGGTTTTTCGTTACGCACGAGAGCAGCACCGGCGCGTTAATCTTCAACTGGCGCGCGGAGAGGATCACCCCGGTCAAAAACAGCGCCGAAGCGGTGGCGGCCAGGCCGAGGGGCTTGATCGACGCCAGCACGATATCCGGCATTTTGATCCCAATGGCCGAGAGCAACACCCCCAGCAGCGGTCCCCAGACGATGGGTTTGGTCACCGAGCGCCACATCAGCACCGGCAGCAGCATCAGCGTGGATTTTTGGTTTTCACCGCCGGCGCGCGCCTTTTCACGTTCCAGGATCAGCAGGCAGAACGGCGTCATCAGCACCGAACCGCAGGCGATGGAGACCGCCACCGACAAAGAGGTTCCCGGGGTTTCACCCAGCACGCTGCCTAAAATCGGCAGGCCCAGGGCGGCATAGTTCGGCAAGGCCACCGTCAGGGTTAACACCGCGGCGTCCTGGGGGGATTTCTTAAAGCCCAGGGTGCAGATAAAATACAGCGCGGCATACGCAATCCACATGGACAGCACCAGCAGCAGGATCAACGGCGACTGCGAGATAATGCCGTGCCAGGACGTTTGTACCGTGGCGCTGAACAGGGCGGCGGGCAGCGCGAAGTCCATAACAAAAACGTTAAGCAATGAAACGTTGGAGTTCACCACCATTTTCGCCTTGCCGGCATAATAGCCCAGCAGCATAATCACAAAGATTGGCGCCAGGGCATGAATAATAATATAGGTCATATAACCGCCTGAAATTAAGCAATAAAATAAATGGCCAGCACCGGCGCGATGTGTTTTTTATGATACGTTCCCCGCCGGCGGCGCGCGGCGGACCAGGATAGCGCTAACGCTATCCCCGCTTACGCCGGCCGCCGGGGGGACGGCAGATGTGTTACCGGTGCTGGTTCGTGGCTACCATTCCTGGCGCATGCGTTCCCTGACAAGCACAGAGCTGCGCCGGTTTTCCGCGCCCAGCCGGTTGGCCAGGCCGGTGCCCTGCTTCAGCGCCTGGTCAATGGCCTGTGAGAGCGCGGCGCGCACCCGGGCCAGATCGTCATCGCCGGCCCGATCGGGATCGCGGATATCCATCAGCTGCGCCAGCAGGCCGAGCGTGGCGTAATTGTTGATGTCGTAGGCCATCGGCGGGATGGTCTTGGCCAGTTTTTCCAGCGCGTCCACCGAGCGCAGGGTAATGCGCGCGGCGGATTCTTTGCCCATGGCATGGACCATCACCGCCGGATCGTTAAAGGCGATCAGCGCATTGGCCTGATACCCGTGGGCCAGGAACGCGCCGGACATGGCTTTACCGACAATCAGCGCAATCACCGGGTGACCGGCCAGACGCGCCTGGGCATAGGCCGCGGCGGCCCCCGCCAGCGCCTGGTGGATGCCAAAGGCTTCCTCGCGGCGGCCGTAGGCCTGGCTCGGCACATCCACCACCGCCACGATGGCGCGTTTAACCGCGTTATCCCGATCCTGTGCTATGGCCTCCGCCACCACTTCCCCCAGCGTCCAGCCCTCCAGTAGACCCACTTCGCCGCGCGCCGCGCGCGGATAATGATTGCCGGCATCCGGCACCACGGCGACGTAGCGCACCGGCCGATCGTTAAGGGTGCCGTCGGCGACTTTTACCGAGGCGCATTGGCCCTGGCGTTGGCGCGCGCCGTCGGTCAGCAGGGAGAACCAATAATCTCCCCGGCTCAGATAGGTGCTGTTCATAGGCGATCCTCCCGGGTAAACAGCGCCAGTACCTGCTGCTTATCCACTTGTTTACGGGTATCGAATTGATTGAGGCGATCCAGGTAGGCGCGGTAGTCGTCGGTACGCAGCCGGGCGGGCACGCCCTGGCGCAGGAAGGCCAGCGCGGCCTGCTTCACGTCCGCCACGGAATCCGCCACCAGCGCGTCGACAAACCCGGACTGGTAACGCGTTTCGCCGCCGGTGAGGCTCCAGATAAACGGCCGATCGCGGGAATCGTATTCCTCGATGCCCGCCTCCTGCTCAATCACCTGCGGGCCGTTCAGCCCCAGGCGCGCTTCGCGGGTGACGATCAGCCGGCTGCACAGCGCGGCGGCAATGGACATGCCGCCGAAGCAGCCTACGGTGCCCGCCACGATACCGATAACCGGCGTATAGCGCCGCAAATCGACAATCGCGGCATGGATATCGGCGATGGCGGCCAGGCCCAGGTTGGCCTCCTGCAGGCGCACCCCGCCGGTTTCCAGCATCAGCACCGCCTGGGTGGGAATGCCGTTGCGGTTGTCTTCCGCCGCCAGCTCCAGGGCCGCGGCCATTTTAGCGCCGGACACCTCGCCCATGCTGCCGCCCTGGAAAGCGCCCTCGATGGCGACCGCCACGGCGGGCTTGCCCTCGATGGTTCCACGGGCCACCACCATGCCGTCGTCCGCCTGCGGGACAATGCCCTGCGGTTCAAGCCACGGCGAGGTGATGTGCTCATAAGGGCCCAGCAGTTCGCGGAAACTGCCCTCGTCAAGCATGGCGCGGGCGCGCTGCCGGGCGCCCAATTCAATAAAACTGGTGCGTTCAGACATGGCTGGCCTCCTCGAAAACCTGTTCGATCCTAAGACGGGCCACGCCCGGCGTGGCGCCAAAATCATTGATATCCAGGCGTCCGCCCGGCAAGGCGCGCGCATTGCCGACCCGTTCGAACAGATGTTGCCAGCGCTGTCCGCCGCCCTCCACCGACGAGGTAATAATCACGCGCAGCGATCGGCCCGGGGCCGGTTGGTATATCGCCTCCAGATCGCCGGAGCCCACCACGCCGGCCAAGGCCTTGGCGGGCAAGGCGTCGCCGGCGGGAAAATGCAGTTCGATTCGTTCCATAACATCCTCTTGATGATGTAGATGATCAGGCGCTAACCCAATCGAGGAAAAACGTGGCCGCCAGCAGGTCGGCCGCGCCGCCCGGCGAGGCGTTATCCGCCAGCATGCGCCGCTCGAGCGCGGCCAGCGCCGCGCGTCCGGCCGGACTGCCGGTGCCGCCCGCCGCCAATACCGCCGCCGCGCCCCGGTGCATGGCGGCTAGCGCCGCCATGCCGCCCCGGCTCAGCACGCAGGTATCGGTCAGGGTGGTCATAATGGCCATTAACGCGTCCAGCCGGGCCTGCGGCTCACCGGCGCCCGCCAGCCGGCTGCGCCGCAGCTGCGGCAACGCCCGGTCGGTGATATGGGGAAATCCGCCGATGGCCTCTTCGCGCGCGCCGGGAACCTGATAGCGCTGCGTGGCCCGCTGCCCCTTGCTGAAGCTTTTCGGCTGCGCGGCGTCGGGCAGTACGGCCAGCCGCGCCGCGTGGGCGGCGATGTCCGCCGCCGTTCCCCGGCCCCCCAGCATGGCGCTGGCGCTGACCAGTAATCCCAACGCCCAGATCGCGCCGCGATGGGTATTGACGCCGCCGGTGGCGCTCATCATATGCCGCTCGCCCATCCGCCCCAGCCGGCCGATTTCCTGGCGCAGCGCCATATCGGGCGGGCGTTGCCAGCTGTGCAGCGCCAGGCGGTAAAACGTCGGCCGCAGGCTATGCGCCGAGCGCTCCATCAGCGCCAGGCTCAAATCCTGATGCGCCCCGGGACCGCGGCTGTCCACCAGGCCCGGTTTCGGGCTAAGGCGCGCTTCCTCGATCAACGCCGTTACGGCAAGCGCCGCGAGGGCGGCGGCCCGCGCCTCGGCATCGTACGGCTGGCCTAAGGGCAAGGCGTTCATTACCAGCTCCGGAATTTAGCCGGGGGCTGATATAAGCCGCCGGACCACTCGACCAGATCGGCAATGCTGCCGGCGGCCAATAAGGAACGGCTGGCGTCGGAACGACGGATGCCCATATCTTCCGGATAAACCACCAGCTCGCGGCGGCGCAGATCGTCCACCCGTTTGGCATCGACGCCCAGGCCGATATCGGTGATGCCCGCCACCGCCGCCACCATGGCCCGGCGTTCCTCCATCGAACGCGCGCGGTAGAGATAGGCGATGCCTTCCTCGGTCAGCACATGGGTGACGTCCTGGCCGTAAATCATTACCGGCGCCAGCGGCATGCCTGCGCCTTTGCCGACCTCCACCGCCTCGAGTTTTTCCACAAAGGACGGTTTAGCGCCGGCCTGATAGGTTTCCACCATTTGCACCACCAGCTTGCGGCCGGGTAGCATCGGGTCAGGCTCTTCGATCATATCCAGCCAGGCCGGGGTGGCGTGGCGCCGGCCGTGAGGATCATGGCCCATATTCGGCGCGCCGCCGAAACCGGACAGCCGACCGCGGGTGACGGTGGAAGAATTGGCAAGTCCGTCGATCTGCAGGGTGGAGCCGATAAACATATCCACGGCATATTGACCGGCCAGCTGGCAGAAGGCGCGGTTGGAGCGCATCGAACCGTCGGCGCCGGTAAAAAAGACGTCCGGACGGGCGCGGATATATTCTTCCATGCCTAATTCGCCGCCAAAGCAGTGCACCGTTTCCACCCAGCCGCTTTCAATGGCCGGGATCAGCGTCGGATGGGGATTCAGGGTCCAGTGCCGGCAGATTTTGCCTTTCAGGCCCAGCTGTTCGCCGTAAGTCGGCAGCAACAGCTCAATGGCCGCGGTATTAAACCCGATGCCGTGGTTAAGGGACTGCACCTGGTGTTTGGCGTAGATGCCTTTGATCGCCATCATCGCCATCAGCACATGCACCGGCTTGATTAAACGCGGATCGCGGGTAAACAACGGTTCGATAAAGAACGGCCGGTCCGCCACCACCACAAAATCAACCCAGGAGCCGGGAATATCGACGCGCGGCAAATCATTTTCGTCATCCACCAGTTCATTCACCTGGGCGATAACGATGCCGTCCTTAAACGCCGTCGCTTCCACCAGCGCCGGGGTATCCTCGGTGCTGGCGCCGGTATAAAGGTTGCCTTTGCGGTCGGCCTTGAAACCGGCAATCAGCGCGACATTAGGCACTAAATCGACAAACAGGCGGGCATAAAGCTCGATATAGGTGTGAATAGCGCCGATTTCCAACTGCCCGTCTTCCAGCAATTGAGAAATGCGCAGGCTTTGCGAGCCGGAAAAGGCAAAATCCAATTTGCGGGCAATGCCCTGCTCAAACAGATCCAAATGCTCCGGCAGGCTGACGCTGGGCATGATCATATGCAAATCGTGGATTTTTTGCGGGCTGACTTTCGCCAGCATGCGCGATAAAAAATCAGCCTGCTTCTGGTTATTGCCTTCCAGCACCACCCGATCGCCGGGCAGGATCAGCGCTTCGAGCACGGCGGTAATGGCGTCGGTGGGCAACACCTTGCCGTCGGCTATAGCGCGAACCTGCTCCAGCCGGCGTTTCTTTTCAGTGCGGCGGGTATCCCAGACTCTGGGGGACGCTTGATGAAGCGGCATTATTGACCTCCTCGGTTCATAAACTGTCGCAACATGGGACAGTGGTCATAAACGGTAGAGGGAGTGTAAGGCGGTCAAGATGGGCTCATCAATTAACCCCGGCGGTCAATCGTTAGCGTAAGGGTAACGAATGCGTTGTGCCGCCCCGCGGCGGAAAAAGACAAAAAAAAACCGGTATCAGCGTGAAGACCGCTACCGGATCAGGATGGAATTTATTGGCCGCGTCCGGCCCGGGGCGTCAGTCTTTATTTATAGACATCGGCGGTAGCGCTGAACCTGCCATGCTGGCGGCCGGCGATAATGACATAATATTTACCGCCTTTTTCATCCGCCCGTTTGGAGAGTATGGCCTTGGCATCCATCGGCGAGGTCGTCTTGGCGGTGGTATGCACGGTGGCAATTTTCTCGTAGCCTTTTTCCTTGGCCTCCTGCGGGGTAATTTCTTCCGCCGCCAGGGCGCTTAGGGTAAATAGCGTGCCGGCCAGTGTCATTGCCATAAAGGTTATCGTCTTCATCGGTATTCCTTCATCTCTTTTACGGTGGAACGTGCCACTAACTATAGAAGAGTTTTTGTTTAATCCTTTTCACCTGGCGTCAGGAAGTGTTTTCCCGCCGGCAAAGTCGATAATGTATTGGCAAAACAAATCGGGATGGGAAATAAAGGGCGCGTGGGCGGCTTTGGGGATCACCACGCCGCGGCTATGAGGCCAGCGCGCGTCCAGCAGCGCGGCCACCTTGCGCGGCACCAGTCCGTCCAGATAGCCGTACAGACGCAGCAGCGGCAGATCGAGCGCGTCAAGCTGCGCGCGCAAATCCGCGGTGCGCAGGATCTCCAGCCCGCCGGTTAATACCGCCACCGGCGGCAGCGGGTGCTCAAGCACCACCTGCTTTAACCGGCGGGCATCCTGGCGGGCGGTGTCGGTGCCGAGGGTTTGCAGGGCCAGGAAACGCTCCACCGTGCGGTGAAAATCCTGGCTCAGCTGCTGCGCAAAACCCGCCAGCACCTCGGGTTTGATGCCCGGCCATTGGTCGCCGGCGCTGAACCTTGGCGACGAGGCGACGGTAATCAGGCCGGCGACTCGATCCGGGCGCGCCAGCGCCGCCTGCGCCGCCACCAGGCCGCCCAGCGACCAGCCCAGCCACCACGCGCCCTCCGGCGCTCCGGCGGCCACTTCCTGCGCCATCTGCTGCAAGGACAACGGCCCATAACCCTGGCTGCGGCCGTAGCCCGGCAGATCCACCAGATGCAGGCGAAAATGCGGCGACAGCCGCGCTTCGATGCAAGACCAGACGCCGGCGTTCAGGCCCCAGCCATGCAGCAGCACAAGATCAACAGAACCGCTGCCGAGGGTCTGCCAATAGAGAGATGTCATCAGTTATAGTTCCCGGTACCCAGGTTATGGAGGACCTCCCATGCTAACAATCAACGCCCTTTGTTGGCTATGCCAACAGCCATTATGGTTTAGCCACCAGGGAATTTGCCGGTGCTGCGCCGGCCACCTGCTTAACCGGCGCGAGACCTGCTGCCCGCGCTGCGGGCTGCCGGCCGGAAGCCGCAGGCTTTGCTGCGGACGCTGTGTGATGAAATCGCCTCCGTGGCAATCATTGCTGTATGTCGCTGATTACCGGCCGCCGCTGAGCCGGCTGGTAAAAAAACTCAAATACCAGGGCGGCACCGGCCTTGCGCGCGTGCTCGCCCGCCTGCTGGTGTTGCGCTGGCAGGAAGAACGCCATTTGTACGGGCGCGATAAGCCGGATCTTGTACTAAACGTGCCTTTGCATACTTACCGCCACTGGCGCAGGGGCTATAATCAAACAGATCTTCTCGCCCGGCCGCTGGCGCGCTGGCTGGGCGTGGAATACCTCAGCCAGGGACTGGAGCGCACCCGCGCCGTGGCGCCGCAGCAAACGCTGCATGCCGGCGCCCGCAGGCGCAACCTGCGCGGCGCCTTTGCCTGCCATGCCGATGTGGCCGGCAAGACCGTGGCGCTGGTGGATGACGTGGTCACCACCGGCAGCACCATGGACGAAATTACCCATCTCCTGCTGGCCCGACAGGCCAGGGCGGTGCAGGTCTGGTCAGTTTGCCGGACCTTGTAGTGCTCAGGTTAATGGGAGTATTATAACCGACTAGATTAGTCAACTATTGAGTGAATGATATGATCCGGATTACCGATGCTGCCCAGGAACATTTTGCTAAATTACTGGCCAATCAGGAAGCTGGCACCCAGATTCGTGTATTTGTCATTAATCCAGGCACGCCGAATGCGGAATGCGGCGTGTCATATTGTCCTCCCGACGCGGTTGAAGCCACCGATACCGAGCTGAAGTTCGAGAAAATCAATGCGTATGTCGATGAGCTCAGCGCGCCTTATCTTGTGGATGCGGAAATCGATTTTGTTACCGACAAGCTCGGTTCGCAGCTCACCCTGAAAGCGCCAAACGCCAAGATGCGTAAAGTCTCCGACGACGCGCCGCTGATTGAACGGGTGGAATATGTGTTGCAATCGCAAATCAACCCGCAGCTGGCAGGCCACGGCGGCCAGGTTTCGCTGATGGAAATCACCGACGATAACCTGGCTATCCTGCAGTTCGGCGGCGGTTGCAACGGCTGTTCCATGGTCGATTACACCCTGAAGGAAGGCATTGAAAAAGAGCTGCTGGAAAAATTCCCCGAGCTAAAAGGCGTGCGCGATCTGACCGAGCACCAGCGCGGCGAGCACTCGTTCTATTAACGGCGGCGCGGCCGTCGGCCTTACCGTGAATTACCGGTCCGCTGCGACGGGCCGGCGCATCCCTGCCCAAGCCTCTTTTTACCCGCCGCACGGCGCCTGAGCGCCACTGTATAACATGCGTTTACCGCTCACCCGTCGGCGTATTGCCTATCGCTGCCTTGCGCAGGCGATCTACTTCCCTGAGCAGGCGCATCAAGGTGGGGTCGTCAAACATTTCGTCCACCTCCCGCGTCAGCTTACGCCGCCAGTTCGGATATTGATCGGTGGTGCCCGGCACATTGACCGGCAGCGCCATATCCAGCCAATCCTCAGGCTGTAGCCCCAACAGCGCCGAATTGCTGCGCGCCACGTAGCGGTGCAGCCCGCGGTTCAGCAATGGCGACATCATCACCCGGTCCGCATTGGCGCTCATCTTTGCCGGTACGCATTTCCAGGCGTGCAGGGCCGCCAGCAGCGCCTGACGCGCTTTCTGCCTATCGTCCAGCAAGAGCTGATACACCTCCTGCGAGGGGTAGATTTTCAGTTCCCGTCCCAGCCGCAGATCCTCCTGCTGCCAAAAGCCGCGCAGGGTGGCGAGATCGTGTGTGGTCAGGGTGGCCATGGCCTGCGCCATATATTCATCGGGCGGGCGGAAATGGGTGGCGTCGGTACGCTCGAACAGCAATACCTTGTAGGAGTACACGCCGGCGGCCTGCAGTTTACCGGTGATTTCGCGCGGCACGGTACCCAGGTCCTCGCCGATAACCATGCACTGCTGCCGGTGGCTTTCCAGCGCCAGCACCGCCAGCAAATCATCCACCGGATATTGCACGTAAGCGCCGTGCTGCGCCGTCTGCCCGCGCGGTATCCACCACAGCCGCAGGAGCGACATGACATGATCGATACGCAACGCGCCGCAATGGCGCATATTGGCACGCAGCATCGCGATAAACGGCTCATAGGCCCGGGCGATGAGCACGTTCGGGTCCTGCGGTGGCAGGCACCAGTTCTGGCCCTGCGGTCCCAGCTTGTCCGGCGGCGCGCCCACCGAGGCCGCCAGGCAATACAACGTGCGATCGCTCCAGGTCTCCATGCCCCCTTCACTCACGCCGACCGCCAGATCGCGATACAGGCCGATGGGCATTTCCAGACGCCGGCTCAGGCGAAAGCAGGCGTCGAACTGGCGCGCGGCCTGCCATTGCAGCCAGCTGAAAAACAGGATTTCGTTTTCGTGCCGTTGACAGAATTCCCGCACCGCGGCGCCGTCAGCCTGCTGATACTCCGGCGGCCACTGCTGCCAGCCCGCCGAGGGATGGCCCTCGCGGGTCAGGTAACGGTGGAGCGCATCGAAGGTGGCCTGCTGGCGCAGGCTGTCGCCGCCGTCGTGGATAAAACCGCTAAATGCCCGCCGCTCGGGGTCATCGGGCGCGCGGGTGTTGAACTGCGCATAAGCGTGGGTCAGCGCCGCCAGCTTGCATTCCGTCACCTGCGGATAATCCACCAGCTCATCGGCGCGCAGGGCGGCAAGGCGCTGCTGGGTCCGCGGCGATGCCAGCCACTCTTGCGCCGCCGGGCTTTGCTGGAAGTCCTCCAGCGCGCCGACATCGATATACAGGATATTGAGCCAGCGCCGGGAGGACGGACTATAGGGGCTGGCCCAGCCGGGCGCGGCGGGATACAGCGCATGGATAGGATTCAGGCCGACAAAGGCGCCGCCGTGGCGCGCGGTGCCCTCGATCATCAAGGCCAAATCGCCGAAATCGCCGATGCCCCAGTTATGGCGCGAACGCAGGGTATACAGCTGCACGCAGGCGCCCCAGAGCTTATGCCCCGCCAGCAGCGCCGGCGGTTCATAACAGCGCGGCGGCGCCACGATAATCTGGCAGGACCATTGGCTGTCGCCGGCGCGCAGGGTGAGCCGGTGATAGCCGGGCGGCAGCGCGGCAGGCAACGCCACGTGGCCATCCACCGTCCCGCCCTGATGGCGGCGGCCCGATTCCTCGATAAGCTCCCAGCCGGCCGGCTGCGCAAGCATCACCGGCAGCGGTCGTTCTTGGCCGGTCCTGACCACCCACACCGGCGGCAGCGCCGCCGTTCGATCGGCATCGTCGCTTAACCCCGCCATGGCGGCCAGCAGCTGCCGCTTGGTCTCCTCGCTGATGATTTTGCGCTGTCCCCAGGCATCCACATATTCCGGAATAATTCCCGCCCGTCCGGCGGACCGCTCCAATACCTTGGGATCCATCAAAACTCCTTAACGTTTTGCTTGCCAGATGCGTTGCTGATAATCGCGTATCGAACGATCCGAACTGAAGAACCCTACCCGGGCGGTATTCAGCACCGCGCTGCGCGTCCAGTCGTCCGGACGGCGGAACAGGGCATCCACCCGCCGCTGCGCCTCGCAATACGCGGCGAAATCCGCCAGCACCAAGTAGGGATCGCCGCCCTCCTGCAGGCTGTGCAGCAGCGGTTCGAACGCATGTTTATGCTTATGGCTGAAAACACCGCTGCCCAGCTCGGTCAGCAGGCCTTTCAGCGCTTTATCCTTTTTCAGGTACTGAGCCGGTTTATACCCCCCGGCCAGCAGCGCTTTGACCTCCGGGTCGGTCAGGCCGAAGATGAATATATTCTCCTCGCCGACCTGTTCGGCAATTTCCACATTGGCGCCGTCCAGGGTGCCGATGGTCAGCGCGCCGTTAAGCGCCAGCTTCATGTTACCGGTGCCGGACGCCTCCTTGCCGGCGGTGGAAATCTGTTCCGACAGGTCCGCCGCCGGGATCATCCACTCCGCCACCGATACCCGGTAATCGGGCAGGAAGATCACTTTAAGCCGATCGTTTATCTTACGATCGTTGTTGATCTTCTCCGCCACCTGATTGATGGCATAAATAATATTCTTGGCCAGGGCATAGCCCGGCGCGGCCTTGGCGCCGAACAAAAACACGCGCGGCACGATATCAAGCGCCGGGTTATCGCGCAGCTGGCGATAAAGCGACAGGATATGCAGCAGGTTAAGATGCTGGCGTTTATATTCATGCAGCCGTTTGATTTGCACGTCGAACAGCGCTTCCGGGTTGACGGTGACATCGGTCAATTGCCTGATTTTCGCCGCCAGGTAGTGCTTATTGTCGCGCTTGATTTGCTGGAACCGCTGGCGGAACTCGGTCTGGTCCGCATAGGGTTCCAGCTCCCTGAGTTTTTCCAGCCGGGTCACCCAGCCCTTGCCGATGGTGGCGTCGATAAGCTTCGCCAGCGCGGGATTGCACGCCTTCAGCCAGCGGCGCGGCGTAATGCCGTTGGTGACATTATGGAATTTTTCCGGCCAGAGCGTGAAGTATTCCGGGAACAGGTCGGTTTTCACCAGATCGGAATGCAGGGCGGCTACGCCGTTAACCGCAAAACCGCACACCACGCACAGATTGGCCATGCGCACCTGTTTGTCATAGTTCACCGCCACCTTCGGCCATATCTCTTTATCATCCGGCCAGCGCTGCCGCACCACTTTCTTAAATTCGCGGTCTATCTGCCTGATAATGTCGAAATGGCGCGGCAGCAGGGCGCGTACCAGCTTTTCGTCCCAGCGCTCCAGCGCCTCCGGCATCAGGGTATGGTTGGTATACGCGAAAGTGCGCGAGGTAATCGCCCAGGCGTCCTGCCAGGAAAGCTGATGTTCATCAAGCAGCACGCGCAGCATTTCAGGGATGGCGATGGTGGGATGGGTATCGTTGAGCTGGATGACTTCGTAATCAGGCAAGCTCTGGATCGTCCGGCCCGCCAGATGGTGGCGGCGCAGGATATCGGCTACCGCACAGGCGCACTGGAAATATTGCTGCATCAGGCGCAGCTGTTTGCCTTCCAGGTGATTATCGTTAGGATACAGCACCTTGGTCAGCTTGGCGGCGTCGATGCCGGCCTGCTCCGCTTTCAGGAACTTGCCGTCGTTAAACAGCCCCAGGTCAAAGGGATGGGGATGGGTGGCTTGCCACAGGCGCAGCGGCAGGATGATGCCGTTTTCATAGCCGACCACCGGCAGGTCCCAGGCTTCGCCGTTGAGGGTAAACGCCGGTTCCCAGTTCACGCCGCCTTGCTCATTTTTCACCAGTTTGCCGCCCAGCCCCACCCGCACCGTCAGCGCCGGGTTGTGCCTGAACCAGGGATACTGTTCCCGCTGCCAGTCATCCGGCGTTTCGCATTGCCTGCCCGCGGCAAAATGCTGGCGGAACAGGCCGTACTGATAATCCAGGCCGTAGCCGGTGGCATCTTGCCCCACCGTCGCCATGGAATCCAGGTAACAGGCCGCCAGACGCCCCAGTCCGCCGTTGCCCAGGGCCGGGTCGATCTCCTGCTCCAGCAGGTCGGCAAGCTCGATGCCGTAGCCCCCCAGCACCTTTTTCACCGTATCGTACCAGCCCAGGTTAATCAGGTTGTTGCCGGTCAAGCGGCCAATCAGGAATTCCATGGAGAGATAGTTGACGTGCCTTGGATTTTTTTGGTCCTGCTGACGCGCCGGCTGCCGGGAGATTAATTCATTCACCGCCGCGCTGACCGCGTGCCACCATTGATAGGAGGTCATTTCCTGCGCTTCCTGCAGGCCTAAACGTTGCCACTGGCGGTCCAGGGCCGATTGAAAGGCGACTTTATCAAGCTTCATTTTTGGCATAAAAGCGTCTCTATCCTGTTGATAAAAGTGGGTCAACGCCGGAAACGGGCCGACAGCCTGCGCGGACTGTCATATTCACGGGATATCTCTACCGGGCGGCCGTCGCGGGAGCGACGGACCCATGTTATAAGTTATCGTAAAACAACGGGGTTTGTTCGTTTATGATCAAAGAATAGTCAAGGGCGTTAAAAAGAGGGGCGCTGGCAAAAAATTTTAATTAATTAGCGAAAAAATAATCTACCGGGGCGCGCGGCCGGTTAAAACGACCGGCGCGCCGGGGCCGGCAAGCGGCCCGCGCCCACGATGGCGCGGCCTGGCGGAACGGGGCATCCTGCCCTCAGCACAGCTCCAGCTTAACCTCGGACTGTTCGATAATGCTCATTACGCTCGGCGGCGGCAGCTCGTCGGTAAACAGAAAATCCACCAGGGACATTTTGCCCAGGTTGACCATGGCGTTGCGGCCGAATTTGGAATGGTCGGTGACCAGCATAACGCAGCGGGAGTTGTCGATAATCGCCCGCTTGGTGCGCATTTCGTGATAATCGAACTCCAGCAGCGATCCGTCCATATCGATGCCGCTGATGCCGAGGATGCCGAAATCCAGGCGGAACTGGGAAATAAAATCCAGCGTGGCCTCGCCCATAATGCCGCCGTCGCGGGTGCGCACCTCGCCGCCGGCCAGGATCAGGCGGAAATCCTCTTTGGCGGTCAGCAGCGTGGCGACATTGAGGTTATTGGTGACCACCCGCAGGTTCTTATGGTTCAGCAAGGCATGGGCCACCGCCTCGGGGGTGGTGCCGATATCGATAAACAGCGTGGCGCCGTCCGGTATCTGACTGGCTACCCGCTGGGCGATGCGCGCTTTTTCCGCCGACCACATGATCTTGCGATCCTGGTAGGCCGTATTCACCGAACTGGACGGCAACGCCGCGCCGCCATGATGACGATGAATCTTATTGTGCTCGGCCAAATCGTTCAGATCGCGCCGGATGGTTTGCGGGCTGACCGAGAAATGCTCCACCAACTCTTCGGTACTGACATAACCCTGCCGCCGTACCAATTCAATAATGGCATCATGCCGCTGCGTTTGCTTCACGTTAAATCCTCTGCTGCCTGGACCCTATCGCCGGCGACCAATCGCATGGCGCGTATCCCAGAAAGCCATTAATAATCCGATAACCAGCCCCGCCACATGGGCGGCATTAGCCACGGCAATGCCGAAAATATCGAAATAACCGGCGATAAGCCACAGCAGGGCAAACACAATGACACCGCGAGGCATCATCAGCGGGCCGTTGGGGTTTTTCTCGCCATACCACCAGACATACCCCATCAAGGCATACACCACGCCGGAAAGACCGCCGAACAGGGCGCCGCTGAAATGGGATTGCACCAGGCCGCTGACCACCGCTGAGACCAGGGTCAATATCGCCAGGGTCGTCACGCCGCGGTATTTTTCCACCGCGCTGGCGAGATACCACCACCACACTATATTGAACAATAAATGCAGTAACGAAAAATGCAACAAAATATGGCTTACCCAGCGCCATACCTGCAGGTAGCGCGACGGACCGGCGGGAAACGCCAGCCAGTACATAACGACATCATCGCCCAGGACGTTCATTAAAATAAACACCAGGACGCAGCATAACAACACGCCGAGGGTCAGCGGCCCCGCCTGGCTGCGCAGCGCCGGCAGCCAGGCGGTGCGCTGATAATGAAACTGCCCGCGCTCGGCGCTGCCCGTGCGCCAGCTGGCCGCCTGGTAACGTGGGTGCGTCGGGTCCAGCAGAAAGATTTCCAGCGCGGCCTCTACCCGGGCCAGCTCCGCGTCATCTGCAAGCCATAGCTCGGCTATCCTGCCTTGCTGCTGCATTTCAATCGTCACGCCCTGGGTTTTCATATAGTCGATAAAAGCCTGGGCAAGGCGGGCATTGGACAGGGTCGTTACACGAATCATAGCGTGGGGCGAGTCCTTTAATCATGATGTTCGGGCGCCGGCAAGACCGGCGATATCGTGCTGGCATAGCGCTGGCATAGCGCCCGCGGCGCGATAATCAGCTGATTACTATCATAACATGTTCCCTGCGGCATCCCCCATCATGGCATCAACGGCCGCAGGGTTTTTTGCTTACGGGGAAAATGAACGGTTTTGATAAGAAGGGGAACAGTATCCGCTTGCGGGCAGGGATAATCGCGAGCGCGTCACAATCGACGCACCGGTGATTATCGCCCGCTGAAAAAAGCGGCGCCCGCGCAGGGAAACGCCGGCGCCTGGCGCGGGTCAGCCTGCCGTCGGGGTGGCGACGTCGGAGGGAAACGCTTTCTGCCAGGCATCGAAACCACCGTCTATGCTATAGGCGGCGTTAAACCCCTGTTGCAGAAGGTACTGCGCAGCGCCCTTGCTGCTGTTGCCGTGATAGCACATCACCATCACCGGACGGGTAAAGTCCGTCTGCTGCATAAACGCGCCCAGGGTTTCGTTGGTAAGGTGAACCGCCCCCGGCGCATGGCCGACGGCAAAACTCTGCGGATCGCGGATATCCACCAGAATCGCGTCGCCCTGCCGCCAGCGTTCATACGCCTGTTCCACGCTTATTGCCTCGAAGTGTTCCATCGCCTGCGTCGCCTCGCTTGTTAACGTTTTTTCCACATAGTGTAAACATAAACTGTTACCTGCGTCACGCATAGACGTTTTTTTCAGCATGGGCCTTGGCGCTGATGTTGGTTTTCGATTACAATTATGAGCGAAAACGAAAATAAAAGAACTGTAACGAGCACCTGGAGGAAGGTAACGTGGAAACCAAAGACTTGATCGTGATCGGCGGCGGCATTAACGGCGCCGGCATCGCGGCAGACGCAGCGGGGCGCGGCTTATCCGTGCTGCTGCTTGAGGCGGATGACCTGGCCTGCGCGACCTCTTCCGCCAGTTCAAAACTGATTCACGGCGGCCTGCGCTATCTCGAGCATTATGAGTTCCGCCTGGTCAGCGAAGCGCTGGCGGAACGCGAGGTGCTATTAAAGATGGCGCCGCATATCGCCTTCCCCATGCGCTTTCGTCTGCCGCACCGGCCGCATCTGCGGCCGGCCTGGATGATCCGCATCGGACTGTTTATGTACGATCATCTGGGCAAACGCACCAGCCTGCCGGCCAGTAAAGGGTTGCGTTTCGGCGCGGATTCCATCCTCAAGCCTTCCATCGTGCGCGGTTTTGAATACTCCGACTGCTGGGTGGACGATGCCCGGCTGGTGGTACTGAACGCGCAGGAAGTGGTCGCCAAGGGCGGCGAAGTGCGCACCCGCACCAAAGTAACCCGCGCCTGGCGCGAGAACGGCCTGTGGACGGTGGAAGCGCAGGATGTGATTACCGGCCAGACCCTGACCTGGCAGGCCAAGGGCCTGGCCAACGCCACCGGCCCATGGGTAAAGGAATTTATCGACGACAGCCTGAAGCTGCCCTCCCAGTATGGTATACGCTTAATCAAAGGCAGCCATATCGTGGTGCCGCGCGTGCATAACGGCCAGCACGCCTATATCCTGCAAAATGAAGACCACCGCATCGTGTTTGTCATTCCCTGGCTGGACGAGTTCTCCATCATCGGCACCACCGACGTGGAATACCACGGCGATCCGAAAGCGGTGCATATCGACGACGGCGAGACGGATTACCTGCTTAACGTCTATAACGCGCATTTCAAGAAGCCGCTCAGCCGCGCGGACATCGTCTGGTCCTATTCCGGCGTGCGTCCTCTGTGCGATGACGAGTCCGACTCGCCGCAGGCGGTGACCCGCGACTATACCCTCGCGGTCACCGACGACCACGGCAAGGCCCCCCTGCTATCGGTGTTCGGCGGCAAGCTGACCACCTACCGCAAACTGGCTGAACACGCTTTGGAAAAGCTGCATAAATATTATCCTGACGCCTACGGCGCCTGGACCAAAGGGGCGGTATTGCCGGGCGGCGATTTTAACGGCAGCCGCGACGATTATGCCGCCCAGCTGCGGCGCAAATACGCCTTTCTGACTGAAAGCCTGGCACGCCGCTACAGCCGCACCTACGGCACCCAAAGCGAGCAGATCCTGAAAGGCGCGGCCACGTTCGCCGACCTTGGCGAGCATTTCGGCCACGAATTGTACGAGGCGGAGCTGCATTACCTGGTGGAAAAAGAATGGGTGGTTACCCTTGAAGACGCCATCTGGCGCCGCACCAAACTCGGCATGTGGCTTGATGACGGCGAAAAACAGCATGTGAGCGAATGGCTGGCCCATCATGCGCGCGGCGGGAGGAAGCTGTCGCTGGCCTCCTAGGCAAGGGCGGCCGGATTCGGCCAGCGCATTTTAAGCAACAAGGCCGCGTAACGACGCGGCCTTGTTTGATCACCCGGATCGCTGTTTATCGATAAATCATGAGCGGCGCCAGGCCATAAACACGCCAACTCCGCATGTCCATTTAAACGTCAATATGAGGACATCTTGCCGCTCGCCATGCTTCGCTACAGCCGGATCGGCTTCACATGCCATATCTCATCGGCATATTCCTGGATGGTCCGGTCCGACGAGAAATAGCCCATACTGGCAATATTCATTACCGCCCGCCTTGTCCACTCCTCCGGTTGCTGATAAAGCTGGTCCACCCGATCCTGGGTATCGACATAACTGCGATAATCCGCCAGCAACTGGTAATAATCGCCGAAATTCACCAGTGTATCGAACAGATTGCGGTAGCGATTGGCCTCGCCCGGACTGAATACGCCGGTGGCGATCTGGGTCAGGGCCTGGTTAAGCTCCGCATCCTGCTCATAGAACTGGCGCGGGTTATAACCGTCGCGGCGCAGCGCTTCCACCTGCTCGGCGGTATTGCCGAAGATAAAGATGTTTTCCTCGCCCATGCGGCTGCTCATCTCGATATTGGCGCCGTCCAGGGTGCCGATGGTCAGCGCGCCGTTAAGCGCGAACTTCATATTACTGGTGCCGGAAGCTTCGGTGCCCGCCAGGGAGATCTGTTCCGATAAATCCGCCGCCGGGATAATCAGCTGCGCCAGGCTGACGCTATAGTTGGGAATAAATACCACCTTCAAGCGGTTCTTCACCTGCGGATCGCTATTAATCACCGTGGCCACATCGTTGATTAAATGGATAATCTGCTTGGCCATATGATAGGCCGAGGCCGCTTTGCCGGCAAAGATATTCACCCGCGGCACCCAGTCGGCATCGGGATCCTGTTTAATCCGGTTATAGCGGGTAATAATGTGCAGCACATTCATCAACTGGCGCTTATATTCATGGATACGCTTGATTTGCACATCAAATAACGCCGCCGGGTCGGCCACCACATTAAGCTCTTTGGCCATATAGAGAGCCAGCGTCTTTTTATTTTCCAGCTTGGCCTTTTGCACATCCTGGATAAACGCCGGGAAATCGATATGGGATTTGATTTCCTCCAGCTGGCTTAAATCGGTACGCCACATCTGGCCGATGGCGTCGTCCAGCACCGCCGACAGCGGCCGGTTCGCCAGCGCCAGCCAGCGGCGTGGCGTGACGCCGTTGGTTTTATTGCAAAACTTGTCGGGATAGATGCGCGCGAAATCGGCAAACAGCGATTGCACCATCAGGTCGGAATGCAGTTCCGATACCCCGTTGACCTTATGGCTGGCAATCACCGCCAGCCAGGCCATGCGTATCATCCGCCCGTCATGTTCATCAACGATCGACACGCGTGACAGCAGGGCGCTGTCGCCGGGAAATTGTTCCTGCACGCCGGTTAAAAAATGATCGTTGATTTCAAAGATAATCTGCAGCTGGCGCGGCAGGATCTTGCCCAGCATGTCCACCGGCCACCTTTCCAGCGCTTCGCTCATCAGGGTATGGTTGGTATAGGAGAATACCTTGCCCACCACGTCCCATGCCTGTTGCCAGGTAAATTTATGCTCGTCGATCAAAAGCCGCATCAGCTCGGGAATCGACAGCACCGGGTGGGTATCGTTGAGATGCACCGCGATTTTATCCGCCAGGTTGTCGAAGGTCTGATGCATCATCCAGTGACGGGTGAGAATATCCTGCATGGTGGCGGAGACTAAAAAGTATTCCTGGCGCAGGCGCAATTCGCGGCCTGAATAGGTGGAATCATCCGGATAGAGCACCCGGGAAACGTTTTCAGAATAGTTTTTATCTTCCACGGCGGCGAAATAATCGCCCTGGTTGAATTTGCCCAGGTTGATTTCATTGCTGGCCTGGGCGCTCCACAGCCTTAAGGTGTTGGTGGCGTCGGTATCAAAGCCGGGAATAATCTGGTCATAGGCGCAGGCCAGCACTTCCTCGGTCTCCACCCAGCGGGTTTTCGCCCCCTCCTGCTGCACGCGGCCGCCGAAGCGGACCTTATAGCGGGTGGAGTGGCGGGGAAACTCCCAGGGATTGCCGTATTCAAGCCAGTAATCCGGCGATTCCGCCTGCTGCCCGTTGATAATATTCTGCTTGAACATACCGTATTCATAACGAATGCCGTAACCCCGTCCCGGCAGCGCCAGCGTCGCCATGGAATCGAGGAAACAGGCCGCCAGCCTCCCCAGCCCGCCGTTGCCTAACCCCGGGTCGTTCTCTTCCTCCAGCAGATCGTCCAGCTCGAACCCCATATCCTCCAGGGCGGCCTTGGTATCGTCGTAAATCCCCATCGCCAGCAGCGCGTTGGACAAGGTCCGGCCGAGCAGAAACTCCATCGACAGGTAATAGACCTGGCGCACGTCCTGCGACAGTTGGGCGCGATTGGAGCGCAACCACCGCTCCACCATACGATCCCGTACCGCCAGCAGCGTGGCGTTCAGCCACTCATGCTTATTGGCGGCGGAAGGATCTTTACCGATGGTAAACATCAGCTTATAGGCAATCGAATGTTTCAGCGCTTCCACGCTGAGGGTGGGTGAAGCATAAATAAACGGAGAGTTCATGGCATTCATTCCCAATCAGTGAATATCTACAAGCGTTGATAAAGAGACTGATAAGCCCGGGCGGCGACATGCCAACTGAAATCTAAACCCATCGCCTGACGCTGGACATAACGCCACAGGGCAGGCCTTGACCATAACACAAAAGCGCGGCGGATAGCCCGTTGCAACGCGCTGGCGGTGGCATCTTCGAAAACAAAACCGCTGGCGATGCCGTCGGAGAGGTTCTCAAGCGAGCTGTCGGTCACCGTGTCCGCCAGCCCGCCGGTGCGCCGTACCAGCGGCAGGGTACCGTATTTCAGGCCGTAGAGCTGCGTCAGGCCGCAGGGCTCGAACCGGCTCGGCACCATAATCACGTCCGCGCCGCCGATAATGCGGTGGGAAAACGCCTCGTGATACCCTAACTGTACCCCCACCTGGCTGGGATATTCCGCCGCCGCCGCCAGGAACCCCTGCTGCAGGTTGGCGTCGCCGGCGCCGAGCAGCGTCAGCTGGCCGCCCTGCTCCAGCAGGTCCGGCAGGACTTCCAGCACCAGATCCAGCCCCTTTTGGCTGGTCAGGCGGCTGACCACGGCAAACAGCGGGACCTTTTCGTCCACCGTCAGGCCCATGGCGGTCTGCAGATGGCGCTTATTGTTGACTTTCGCCTCCAGCACATCACGGTTATAGCGCGTGGACAGCATGGCGTCATGGGTCGGATTCCAGATGGCATCGTCCACGCCGTTGAGGATGCCGGTCAGCCGTCCCTGGGACTGCAGCGACGCCAATAGCCCTTCCATACCGTAGCCGTAGGCCGGCTGGGTGATTTCCCGGGCGTAGGTAGGGCTGACGGTGGTGACGTGATCGGCATAGAACAGCCCGGCCTTCAGATAGGAGATCTGGCCGAAAAACTCCATGCCGTAGGTGTGGAAAAACTCATCCGGCAGGCCCAGCTCCGGCAGGTGTCGGGCGTTGAACAATCCCTGGTAAGCCAGGTTATGCACCGTAAACACCGATTTCGCCGGTCGTCCCTTGGCCGCCAGGTAAGCACAGGTCAGGCCGGCGTGCCAGTCATGGGCCTGGATGATATCCGGTTGCCAGGCCCGGTCCAGTCCGCTGGCCATTTCGGCGCCGACCCAGCCCAATAGCGCAAACCGCAGATAGTTATCCATATAGGCATACTGATCCTGGTCATGGTAAGGGCTGCCGGGGCGATCGTAAAGATCGGGGGCATCGATAAGATAGATGCCAACGCCGTTGAAACGACCATATAACAGTTTGACGCGGCGTGAAAACGCGTCGAATTCATTGACCACGCGGGTATCCGGGATACCTTTGCGCAAATCCGGAAACGCCGGCAATAAAACCCGCACGTCATCCCCTTCCACAATCTGAGCCGCGGGTAATGCCCCGACCACATCTGCCAGTCCCCCGGTTTTCAGTAGGGGAAACAGTTCAGAACACACATGTAAAACCTGCATTATCGCTCCTGTTAAGGCCTATTATTTTTTGACTGATGGCTACAGATCTTCCTAATTGACGTTGGCCAGCATCTTACGTGTTACCAGCACGATTCCTTCCTCAGAGCGATAGAATCGTCGTTCATCGTCCGCGGCGTTTTCACCGATCACCATGCCTTCCGGTATTTCGCAGGCACGATCGATAATGCACCGCCGCAATCGGCAAGAGCGTCCCACGATCACATCCGGTAAAATTACCGCGCCGTCCAGCGTGCAAAACGAATTAACGCGCACGCGGGGAAACAGTACAGAGTGCGTGACATGCGCACCGGAAAGGATGCAACCGCCGGAAACCAGTGAGTTCAGGGTCACGCCGTGGTTACCGGCGCGATCCTGAACAAATTTGGCCGGCGGCAGCGGTTCCATATGCGTGCGTATCGGCCAGTTTTGATCGTACATATCCAGTTCCGGGGTTACCGAAGCCAGATCCAGATTCGCCCGCCAGTAAGCGTCCAGCGTGCCCACGTCACGCCAGTAGGGCGGGGTTTGGTCATCGTCGGCGGAAGAGACGCACGACAGGGTGAACGGATGCGCCCAGGCTTCGCCCAGGGCGGTGATTTTCGGGATAATGTCCTTGCCGAAATCATGATTGGAGCCTTCGGTGCGCATATCCTCTTCCAGCAGGGCAAAGAGATAATCGGCATCAAAGACGTAAATACCCATGCTGGCCAGCGCCAGATCCGGGAAACCGGGCATGGCCGGCGGTTCCGGCGGTTTTTCGACAAAGTCCAGCACCCGGTATTCATCATCGACCGCCATAACGCCGAAGTCCCTGCCCTCCATGCGGGGCACAGGCAGGCAGGCCACGGTGCATTTGGCGCCTTTTTCCACATGATCGATAAGCAGGCGGGAGTAATCCATTTTATAGATATGATCACCCGCCAGGATGACGATGTATTTGGCGCGGTAGCGGCGGATGATATCCAGGTTTTGCGATACCGCGTCCGCCGTGCCGCGATACCAGTGTTCGGTGGCAAAACGCTGCTGCGCCGGCAGCAGATCGACAAATTCGTTCATCTCCTCGTTGAGGAAAGACCAGCCGCGCTGGATATGCTGCACCAGGGTATGCGACTGGTACTGGGTTATCACGCCTATCCGGCGGATACCGGAGTTCAGGCAGTTGGAGAGCGCAAAATCAATAATACGGAACTTACCGCCGAAATGAACCGCGGGCTTGGCACGCTTGGCCGTCAAATCTTTTAACCGCGAACCGCGTCCGCCCGCCAGGATCAGCGCGACGCTTTGGATCGGCAATTGTCTGGCCAGCATCACCGGGTCACTACCTTCATACCTAACCATCGCCGACTCCTTATTATTGTTTTACCAGCACATTAACCGTCCGGGCCGCCAGCGGTAAGCGGCGCTCCGGATCCGGTTGCCCTGGGCGCTGAAACGGTGCCGCCAGCGCCCATGTCCCTTCAGGTAAGGTCATTTCGCAGGCTTTTGTAGTGGCATTGATCACAAACAGGTAATCTCGTGACAGACGGATCTGCAATCGATGTTCTCCCCGCTCCCACTCCCCGGCGCTCAGCGCCTCGCCATGCTCGTTCAGCCATTCGACCGTTTGCGGGTCGCTTTCACGCCACCAGCGGTTCTGCATCAGGGCGGGAATACGCCGGCGCAGGCTGATAAGGTCGGCGGTATAACCTATCAGGCCGGCATCCGCGCGCGGCCAGTCCAGCCAGGTCAGTTCATTATCCTGGCAATAGGCGTTATTGTTGCCCTGCTGGCTATGGCCGAACTCGTCCCCCGCCAGGAGCATCGGCGTGCCCTGCGACAGCAGCAGCGTCGCCAGCAGCGCCTGCTGGCTGCGGCGGCGGCGTTCCCGGATATCCTGTCCGGCGTCGGGGCCCTCGACGCCGTGGTTGTCGCTAAGGTTATCCCAGGCGCCGTCGCGGTTATCCTCGCCGTTGGCCTGGTTGTGTTTTTCGCTGAAGCTGACCAGGTCCTGCAGGGTAAAGCCATCATGGGCGGTCAGCATATTGACCGTGGCGCAGGGTAAGCGCCCGGTCGTGTTGAACAGGTCGCTGGACGCGGCAAAACGGCGGGCAAAATCTCCCGGCGCCAGGTCGCCGCGCAGCCAGAAGCGGCGCATATCGTCGCGAAAACGGTCGTTCCATTCCGCGAACGGCGGCGGGAAAGCGCCGACCTGATAACCGCCGGGTCCGATATCCCAAGGTTCGGCGATCAGTTTGCAGCCGTTAAGCGCCGGATGCTCCTGCAGCGCGGCGAATAGCCGCGCGCTGGCGCTGAATTCCGGCGTGCGCCCCAGCACCGTGCCTAAATCAAAACGAAAGCCGTCGACATGGCACGTCTCGCGCCAGAAGCGCAGGCAGTCCAGCACCCAGGCGGTAACATCGGGATTATCGAGGCGCAGCGTATTGCCGCAGCCGGTCCAGTTTTGATAATCCCCGCGTTCGTCCAGCCAATACCAGCCGGGGTTGTCGATGCCGCGCAGCGACAGCACGGGACCGGTCAAATCCAGCTCGGCGCTGTGGTTGAACACCACGTCGAGGATGACTTCGATACCGGCCTGGTGCAGGGCGCGCACCATGGCGCGAAACTCGTCCAGCGCCGACAGATCCTGATGGCCGCAGGCATAGCCCGGCTCGACCGCATAGGGCGCCAGCACGTTGTATCCCCAGTAATTGCGCAGCCCCAGGCGTTGCAAACGCGGTTCGTCCACGTGCTGCTGCACCGGCAGCAGCTCGACTGCGGTAATGCCCAGTTGCCGCAAATACCCCGTCATCAGCGGATGGGCCAGGCCGGCATAAGTGCCGCGCAGCCCCTGCGGGATCCCGGGATGCAGCCGGGTCAGTCCGCGCACATGGGCTTCATAAATTACCGTCTCGCCCCAGGGCGTCGCGGGCGGCGTATCGTCACGCCAATCATAGCGCTCATCCACCACCACGCTTTTCGGCGCCGCCGCGGCGCTGTCGGCCCCGTCCGGCGTGTCGCCCGGGTCATACAGCGACGGATGGTCGCCGACCGCGCCGTCAAGCGCGCGGGCGCAGGGATCGATCAACAGCTTGGCCGGATTAAAGCGCAGTCCCTTTCGCGGCTCAAACGGGCCCTGTACCCGATAGCCATAACGCTGGCCGGGGCCGGCGCCCGGCAGGTAGCCGTGCCAGATATTCCCGCTGCGCGCCGTCAATGCGATTTGCCGTTCATCGCCTTTGTCGTCGAACAGGCACAACAGCACGCGCTCGGCATGGGCCGAATACAGGCTGAAGTTGACGCCTTTGCCGTCAAATCGGGCTCCCATGGGGCTGGCTGAACCTGCGGACAGCGTCTCCATTAATTCTCCCGTACCAGGAAAATCGTCGCCAGCGGTGGTACGGTCAGTAGCAGCGAATGCTCCCGGTGATGACTGGAAACAGGTTCGCTGTACAGCTCGCCGCTATTGCCCATATTGCTGCCGTTATAATAATGGGAGTCGGTATTCAGCACCTCGCGCCAACGTCCGGGGGACGGGATGCCGATGCGATAGCCGGGGCGCGGCACCGGGGTAAAGTTGCTGACCACGATCATTTCGCCGCCGCTGGCGTCGCGGCGCAGAAAAGCGAATACCGAGTTTTCGCTGTCGTCCGCCACCAGCCATTCAAAACCGTTATAGCGATAATCCACTTCATACAACGGCGCATGGGTGCGATAGCACTGGTTTAAGTCGCGCACCAGCCGCTGCACGCCGCTGTGCATGCCGTCCGGGTCGTCCAGCAGGTGCCAGTCGAGACTCATGTCGTGGTTCCATTCACGCAGCTGCGCGAACTCGTTGCCCATA
Source organism: Sodalis sp. RH24 (assembly GCF_047324145.1). Lineage (NCBI taxonomy): Bacteria > Pseudomonadati > Pseudomonadota > Gammaproteobacteria > Enterobacterales > Bruguierivoracaceae > Sodalis > Sodalis sp. RH24. The sequence goes on along the minus strand of NZ_CP178729.1, from coordinate 4,023,338 downwards.
AACAGCAGTTTTTTACCGGGGTGTCCCCACATAAAGCCGTAGTAGGCGCGCACATTGGCGAATTTTTGCCACATATCGCCGGGCATGCGGTTCAGGATGGAGTGTTTGCCGTGCACGACTTCATCATGGGACAGCGGCAGCACGAAATTTTCGCTGTAGGCGTATACCATGCTGAACGTCATCTGGTGATGATGGTATTTGCGGTGAACCGGATCGAGCTGCATATATTTCAGCGTGTCGTTCATCCAGCCCATATTCCATTTGTAATGGAAACCGAGGCCGCCGTTTTCCGGCGGCGCGGTCACGCCGGAAAATGAGGTGGATTCCTCGGCCACGGTAATGGCGCCGTCGCGCTGGGTGCCCACGGTATGGTTGGTATAGCGCAGGAAGGCTATCGCCTCGAGATTCTCGTTGCCGCCATAATGGTTGGGCACCCATTGCCCCGCAGGACGGCTGTAGTCGCGATAGATCATCGAGGCCACCGCATCGACGCGTAAACCGTCGATACCGTATCTTTCCAGCCAAAATAGCGCATTGCCCGCCAGGAAGTTGCGTACTTCGTTGCGACCGTAGTTGTAGATCAGCGTATTCCAGTCCTGGTGCAGCCCTTCGCGCGGGTCGGCGTACTCATACAGCGACGTGCCGTCGAATTTCGCCAGGCCAAATTCGTCGCCAGGGAAATGGCCGGGCACCCAATCGAGCAACACGTTGATGCCCGCCCGGTGGGCGGCGTCAATCAGTACCCGGAAATCCTCGGGGGTGCCGAACCGGCGGGTGGGCGCATAGATGCCGAGCGGCTGGTAGCCCCAGCTGCCGTCAAAAGGGTGCTCGTTAATCGGCAGCAGCTCAATGTGGGTAAACCCCATATACTTGACGTAATCGACCAGTTGCTCCGCCAGTTCCAGGTAACTGAGCCAGAAATTATTGTCGGCGTGACGCCGCCAGGATCCCAAATGCACTTCATAAATGGCAATCGGCTGGTTGAACGTATTGGCCGCGCTCCTGGCCGCGTCCGGCGCTATCACCGGCGGCAATCCCCGGGTCAGGGACGCGGTTTCCGGGCGCATTTGCGCCTCGAAGGCATAGGGGTCGGCCTTCAGGCGCGTTTGTCCGTGACAGTCGATGATTTCGTATTTGTACAGTTGGCCGACGGTGACGGAAGGCAGGAACAGTTCCCAAATGCCGTTTTCGCGCCGCTGGCGCATAGGATGCCGGCGGCCGTCCCAATAATTAAACTCGCCCACCACCGATACCCGCTGGGCATTGGGCGCCCAAACGGCAAAACGCATGCCCGCCACCCCGTCCAGCTCGTCCGGGTGGGCGCCGAGACGTTCATAAGGACGTAAATGGGTGCCTTCCGCCAGTAGCCAGCTGTCGATATCCTGCAAGAGCGGTCCGAAACGGTACGGGTCCTCAATGATATAAGTATGCTCATGCCAGGTGACGGCCAATTGATAGGTAAAAGGTTTTTTACGCCGGCCTAATTGCGCCATAAACAAACCGCGGTCGTCTTCACAGGTTAATTCTGTGATCTTGCGCCCATTTTTTTTATCAATAAGCGTTACCGCACTGGCATCCGGTAATAACGCGCGCACCACCAGCCCTTCGCTGGTCTGATGCATGCCTAATAATGAAAACGGATCGGCATACCGGCCGGAAACCAAAGCTGTAATGACCTCATGGTCGGGAAATCCTGACATGGTGTTATTCCTTTCATTACTCCATGAAATAAAACAATATTTCCAAAAAATTATCCGATGCTTACACCACCCCCATGGTTTCCCTAAGGCACGGGCGCCCGCGACGGCGGGACCGGCGCGGGTGCATAAAACGGTGCAGAGATTCGGGGTAGTATTGATTACATCTTATGCGCAATCATAGATCTCACAATAATAAGCATAGACAAAGGTTTAAAAGAAAGAATAACCTTAGCTGATGAAAATTTTAATTATCTAATAAGCTATTGAAATACTTTGAGTTAGAAAAAAAGATTCTTATATTAATCAGAGAAATATGAAATAGTGTCTTTGCACAAAAGTTAAAAAAGTGAAATTTTGTCGCTCACTTATTTTTAACTTTGCTCAAGCGGCGCAAGGAAATAGGGGAGGCAATCGCGGCCCATCCGTCGCGAAACGGACGGGCTTTGTCGGCAGGGTCGTATCAGGTCAGGCCAGTAAGCGCAGCATGCGCCGCAATGGTTCCGCCGCACCCCATAACAATTGATCGCCCACGGTAAACGCCGACAGATATTCCGGCCCCATGTTCAGTTTACGCAACCGCCCGACCGGCGTTTTCAGGGTGCCGGTGACGGCGGCCGGCGTTAATTCCCGCATCGACAGCTCGCGATCGTTGGGCACCACATGCACCCAGTCATTATGGGTGGCAAGGATTTGCTCGATTTCCGGCAGGCCGACATCGCGTTTAAGCTTAATAGTAAACGCCTGGCTGTGGCAGCGCAGCGCGCCGACGCGCACGCACAGGCCATCCACCGGAATGACCCGGCGGGTATTGAGGATCTTATTGGTTTCAGCCTGGCCCTTCCACTCTTCACGGCTCTGGCCGTTGTCCAGCTGTTTGTCGATCCAGGGGATCAGGCTGCCGGCCAGCGGCACGCCGAAGTTATCGACAGGCAGGGTGCCGCTGCGGGTTAGCGTCGTCACTTTACGCTCGATATCCAGAATGGCCGAGGCCGGATCCTGCAACTCTTTCGCCACTTCATTATACAACTGGCCCATTTGCGCCAGCAGCTCGCGCATATGGCGCGCCCCGCCGCCGGAAGCGGCCTGGTAGGTGGCGACGGACACCCAGTCCACCAAATCCTGGGCGAACAGGCCGCCAAGCGACATCAACATCAGACTCACGGTGCAGTTGCCGCCGACAAAGGCCTTGACGCCATCGTTCAGGCCCTGCTGGATCACCGCCTGGTTTACCGGGTCAAGAATGATAATGGCGTCATCCTGCATACGCAGCGAGGACGCCGCGTCGATCCAGTATCCCTGCCAGCCGATTTCCTTAAGCTTAGGGTAGATTTCGTTGGTATAATCGCCGCCCTGGCAGGTGACGATAATATCCAGGGCGCTCAGGGCGTCCAGGGAATAGGCATCCTGCAACGTCCCTTGCTGCCCGCCGAATACCGGCGCGGCCTGGCCTGGCTGGGAAGTTGAGAAGAATACCGGACGGATGGCGTCAAAATCGCGTTCTTCGTTCATGCGTTGCATGAGCACCGAACCGACCATACCGCGCCAGCCAATAAAACCAACGTTTTTCATGTTAACTGTCCTGCCTTGGAGGGTGACAAAGGATATTCTGGCGTCAGCCGCGGCAAAAACACGCCGGCTATACAATGACCACCTTACAAAATGTGGCCGAACAGCTGCAAGCGAAATTAATCGATAAGGAAAAGTTTTTCAGCAGTGACGCTAATAATCATCCCGGCTGGAGGAGTCAGGGGAAAAAACGGAAAAAAAAGAGGCAAAAATGACTGAAATGATTTCGGCAACCGTATTGCTGTTTTTAATAATGGATCCGCTGGGCAATTTACCGATTTTTATGTCGGTATTAAAACACCTTGAACCGAAACGGCGCCGCGCGATCGTGATCCGCGAGCTGTTAATCGCATTATTGCTGATGCTGCTGTTTTTGTTTGCCGGTGAAAAGATCCTCTCTTTTCTTAACCTGCGTTCGGAAACCGTGTCTATCTCCGGCGGCATCATTATGTTCCTGATTGCCATTAAAATGATTTTCCCGTCGCAAGAGGGCAACAGCAGCGGATTGCCGGCCGGCGAAGAGCCGTTCCTGGTGCCGCTGGCCATTCCGCTGGTGGCCGGGCCCTCGATTCTGGCCACCCTGATGCTGTTATCCCACCAGTATCCGCACCAGATTAATCATCTGGTGGTGGCATTGCTGATAGCCTGGGGCATGTCGGTGTTTATCCTGATGCAATCGTCGCTGTTTATACGGCTGCTGGGCGACAAAGGCGTCAACGCATTGGAAAGATTGATGGGGTTGCTGCTGGTGATGCTGTCCACGCAAATGTTCCTGGACGGCGTGCGGGTCTATTTGCGCAGTTGACGACGTGGCCGTCAGCATAAAAACAGGGGCGCGTGATGCGCCCCTGCGATTGCTGATATCCCCCGCAGCGGCATGCCGCGGGCGGTATGGGTTAAGAAATGGCCATATTCATCAGCAGGCAACCTATCAGGCCGCAGACCGAAATAATGGTTTCCAGCGCCGACCAGGATTTGATGGTTTCCAGAATGGTCAGGTTGAAATATTCCTTGAACAGCCAGAAGCCCGGATCGTTGACGTGGGAGAAAATGACGCTGCCGGACCCGACGGCGATGACCATCAGTTCGGGGCTGGCGCCGGTGGTGGCGATCAGCGGCGCGGCGATGCCGCCGGCGGTGATGGCGGCGACCGTGGCGGAGCCGAGGGCGACACGCAGTACGGCGGCAATGCTCCAGGCCAGCAGTAACGGCGAAATGGTGCTGCCTTCCATCAGCGAGGCAATATAAGTACCGACGCCGCTATCCACCAGAACCTGCTTGAATGCGCCGCCACCGCCGATAATCAGCAGGATCATGGCGATAATCTTGATGGAATCGCTGATGGTGTCCATAACCTGCTGCACGCTGCGGCCACGGTTGATGCCGAAGGTGAAGATGGCGATAAGCACCGAAATCAGGGTTGCCATGATCGGATCGCCAAAGAATTCGGCGTAAGGCAGGATGGGATGCCCGGCGGGCAGTGCCATCTCAGCCACGGCGCGCAGCGCCATCAGCACCACGGGGACCAGCGCGGTCCAGACGCTGACCGCGAAGCTCGGCATTTCCTGTTCGGTAAAGATTTTCGGATTGTACAGACCTTCAGGCACCGGCTTATCGATCCCTTTCAGGAACCGGCTGTAGACCGGCCCGGCCAGGATCACCGTGGGCACCGCCAAAATGGCGCCGTACAGCAAGGTCTTGCCCATATCCGCATGGAAAATGGTGGCGATGGCGGTCGGCCCCGGATGCGGCGGCAGGAAACCATGGGTTACCGATAGCGCGGCCGCCATCGGTACGCCGACATACAGCAGCGGAATGCGCGCCGTCGCGGCCAGGCTGAACACCAGCGGCAGCATCAGGACAAAGCCGATCTCATAAAACAGGGCAAAACCCACGGTAAAACCGGTGACCACCACGGCCCACTGGATATTCTGCTTGCCGAATTTATCGATAAGGGTAGTGGCGATACGCTGCGCGCCGCCACAATCCGCCAGCAGCTTACCCAGCATGGCGCCAAAACCGATAATCAGCGCCAGGCTGCCCAAGGTGCCGCCGACACCGTTCTTGATGGATACCAATACCTTGCTGACCGGCATTCCCTCAAGCACGCCGACAATCAGCGCCACCAGAATTAAAGCGATAAAACCATTCAGTTTAAAACGAATCATCAGCAACAGCAGCAACGCCACGCCGATAGCAACGATAAAGAGCGGCATAAAAAGTCCTCAATGGCTTTTTTCCCGGCAAGGATTTGGAATACCTTGCCTTCGAGTAGTTATGCATTTGGGTTAGTGATGTGCAAGTCGGGGATATTCCCCGGCCAACCGTAAGAGCATAGTGTGTATCGTGATGTTACCGGTATCATGATACGGGTAACATCACGATAAGGAATCCACCTGCGGGACAAAATTAACGTTTTGGGAGGTAGATCATAATTATGATGAGATAAAATGACGTAACGATGAACTTCACGGCGCGCGGGGAGAGGTTAAGGCGGAAATTCAGATGCTGTCCCCTGGCAATAAGGTAAAACCGACGTCCGTTTTTAGCGGATCAACCGTTTCGCCGCGCAGGCGGGCCAGGAGCTTTTCGGCGCTCAGGCGGCCCATTTCCTCACGGGGCGTGAGCACGCTGGCGAGCCGCGGCTGCATCGCCTGGCCGACATCGTGACCGTGGAAGCCGGCGATAGCCATATCCTCGGGGATACGCAGCCCCTGGCGCTGGCATTCAAATACCGCGCCGATGGCCAGGTCATCGTTAGTGCAAACGATACTGTCCATGACGGGATATTCACGCTGGGCCTGGCGTAACAGCTCGGCGCCGGTGGAGTAAGAGGACGATTCGGTAATCATGACGCTGTGGGCCCGTAGTCCCTGCTCCGCCATCGCCTGCTCATAACCCCGCTGCTTAATGATGGTGCGCTCATCGAGGCGTGCGCCGAAATACACCACATGCCGGTGCCCGCGCGCAATGATATGCAGGGTCATTTGCCGCGCCGCCTCGAAGTTGTCGAAGCCCACCGCGATATCCAGGCAAGGGGAAACGCTGTCCATGATTTCCACCACCGGGATGCCGGCCACTTCGATCATCTTCAGGGTGCGCGGCGTGTGGGTGCGCTCGGCTAGGATCAGGCCGTCGATGTTATAGCTCAGCAGCGAGGTCAGGCGTAATTCTTCGGTTTCAGGCTGGTAGCCGTAGTGGGCCAGCATGGTCTGGTAGCCGTGGGCGTCGGTGACTGTTTCGATGCCGCGCAGCACTTCGGCGAATACCTGGTTGGTCAGGGAAGGCAGCAGCACGCCGATAGCCCGGCTGGTGGCATTGGAAAGGATATCCGGCGCCCGGTTGGGAATGTAACCCAATTCATCCAGGGAATGGGCTATTTTCAGCTGCAATGCCTCCGATACCAGCGCCGGATTGCGCAAATAGCGGCTGACCGTCATTTTAGTGACGCCGACTTTATCGGCAACGTCCTGAAGTCCCGGTCTTTTTTTCTTGATTGGCGACATGACAGCTCCTACCTGGAATGGACGGAGTTTAGCAAAAAAAAGACGCGGCGAGTATGTTTATCCGGCGGCGCAGTCCCCAGGCATAAAAAAGCGGGCCGTGGCCCGCTTCAGACTGCCGACAAACTCGCCCATAAGCGTGAAGCGGGTATGTTGGGCATGGAGAGTAACGCGTAGCGCGCCAGGGATGACGCGCCCGAGCCTACATGGACGTATTTACGGCGTCATTACGAGCTTGTCCGGCATACCTGCTGGCAAGGTTTGGTCATTCAATTCAAGCGGGCCGTGGCCCGCTTGCTGTCACTCATGCGCTATCACACCGGCGGCAGGTCGAATACCAGGATTTCGCTGTCCGGCCCCGCCTTGAGGGTCAGTACGGTTTCGTCCCAAACGGCGAGCGCATCGCTGGCGCCGGCCCGCTGGCCGTTGATATCCAGTTCACCGCGCACCACCTGGATCCAGACACGCCGTCCCGGCGCCACGTCCAGCGTTTCCTGCTGGCCGGCGGGCAACGCCCAGCGCGACAGGGTCATATCCTGGAACACCTTCAGCGAACCCTCGCGCGCATCCGGCGAGAGCACCAGTTGACGGCCCTGCGGGGCGTCAAAACGGCGCTGCTCATAACGCGGCGTCAGGCCGGTTTGCTGCGGGATAATCCAGATTTGGTATAAATGCAGCGCCTTATCGTCACGTCCGTTATATTCGGAATGGCGTATCCCGGTGCCGGCGCTCATGATCTGGAATTCCCCGGCATGGATTTGTTCTTTATTACCCATGCTGTCCTGATGTTCCACCGTACCGTCCAGCACATAGGTCAGAATTTCCATATCCTTATGGGGATGGGTACCGAAACCCTGGCCTTGCGCGATGCGGTCTTCGTTAATCACCCGCAGCGCGGAAAAACCCATGAATTTGGCGTCATAATAGTCGGCAAAAGAAAAGGTATGCCAGCTGTCGAGCCACCCATGGTTAGCATGACCGCGATCGTTTGCTGCTCTTAAGTAAATCATGTTCAACTCTCCTCAACGTTTTTTTCTAGTCTAGACTTACGTCGGGAATATAAAAGGGTAAAAATCTCATCGCTCTATTCAAAAAAACTGAACATAGGGTCTGGCCGAATTCAGCGGTGTTGCGCATGGGGGACGGCGGGAATACCGATAAAAAAGCCGGCGTCAGGGCCGGCTTAGAAACGACTGGAGGCAATGTTCACAAAAACATGTTGCGCAGAAAGCGCGGCACCGATTCATCGGCGTTGGTGCCGATGATCTCCAGCTCCGGCAGCAGATCTTTCAGGCGCTGCTGCGAATTTTTCATGATGCAGCCCTTGCCGGCCATGGCAAGCATTTCTTTATCATTCATGCCGTCGCCAAACGAAATACAGTCGGATAAGGCAAACCCCAGCGTTTTCGCCACCTGATCCAACGCATGCCCCTTGGAGACGCCGCCGGCCATCACTTCCAGGCATACCGGCAACGAAAAACTGACGTTGACCCGATCTCCCCAACGCGCATTCAGCGCATTTTCCAGCGCCACCAGCCGTTCATGGTTGTCGCTGGTGTAATACACCTTGCAGATACCGTCGGTAGGCAGCATCCCCGGTTCGAACAGTTGGTAGTTAAATTCGGACTCGCGGAAAAAGTCCTGTTGATCTAACCGGTTACGATTCATATACCAGTCATCGCGGCGATAGACGTTGGTGAGGATTTCCGGATCGTCGTGCACCAGGCCGAACAGATCGGCGGCGATATCTTCGTCCACGTCATGGGCAAAAATCATCTCGCCGTCAGGACTATGTACCCGCGCGCCGTTGGAGGTGATCATATAGGCTGAAATACCGAGGCCGTCGCGAATTTGGGAAACATCAATATGATGACGGCCGGTGGCAAAGACAAAGTTGATGCCCCGGGCGGTCAGCAGTTGCAAGGTTTCCTTAGTGTAAGGTTTGAGAGTATGGTCCGGCGCAAGCAGGGTACCGTCAAGATCGGAAGCAACAACGTAATACATAAGCCTTTATTAAACCTCTGGTGTTATCGGCGATTGATCACCGCCGGGAATAAAGTGATCGCGGCCAAAAAACGCGACAATTTTCTCCAGCGCCTCGGCGCGCAGGCTGTCTTTTTCAAACAGGATTTCATGTCTGGCGCCTTCGATCCTGACCGGTTTATTTTCCGCGCACGGATGTCCCGCCGCCGCCATGGCCTGGCAAAAAATATCGTGGCTGCGGTTATCGACAATCCGGTCTTCCCCGGCCTGCAGCAGCAATACCGGGGTGGTGATGGCGGCGGCCTTGGCCAGCACGTCATGACCCGCCAACACCCCTTCCCTGACCCAATGATAGGTCGGTCCGCCGACCCGCAATTCAGGATCGTCGGCGTAAAAACGCAAACTGCGCCGATAGCGCTGGCCGCTGTGCGTCAGCATATTGAGCATAAACGGCATGGGCCGCCACTGACCGGTGCCGATGGCATAATAATCGCGCATGGCCGGGCGCTGCTCGGTCCACTCCAGGATTTGCCAGGCCAGCCAGTGCGGCATCGGCAGGCGGATGCCGAACATGGGCGCGCAGAGCACCGCGGCGTCGCAGGCGTCCGGCATGGCCGCCAGAAACAGGGCCAGAATCGCCCCGCCCATGGAATGCGCCAGGGCAAAACGGCGTTTATAGCGCCCGGGAGCCACATACTGCTGCCAGAACTGGGTAAAATCGCTGACGTAATCGCCAAACTGCAGCACATGCCCGCGGTGGGTATCTTCGAGCAGGCGGCCGGAACGCCCCTGGCCGCGGTGATCGATAATCATCACGTCGTAGCCGCAGTGAAAAAGATCGTAGGCCACCTCAGGGTATTTGACGTAGCTTTCAATACGCCCGGTGCTGATGACGATGACTTTATCGTGCCGGGGCGAGCGCAGTCGGACAAAGCGAATCGGCATGCCCTGCGCCCCGACAAACTCGCCCTCTTCCCGTTGATGCCAGAAATCCAGTAACGGACCGGTGGAAAAGGCGGCAAACTGTTGTTCGCGGTTTAACCATTTTTTTTTATGTACCGACACCACCTGCGCTACTCCTGGCACTGGCAAAACACGGGGCAGTTGAGACTGTCCTGCGCGCTGGAAAATCATTGCCGTCCTGGCGGGGAAAAGGCTACTCTACCCTATCGACATAGTGTGACATAAAAATAACATTTCAGGGAGCGCAATTAATGACCTGGGACTGGTGGCTGACCTATCTGCTCACGACCACCCTGTTGAGCCTGTCGCCCGGCTCAGGGGCGATTAACACCATGAGCACCGGCATCACCCACGGTTATCGCGGCGCGGCGGCGTCCATCGCCGGCCTGCAGGTCGGGCTGGCCACGCATATCGTACTGGTGGGCATCGGGTTGGGGGCATTGTTCGCCCATTCGCTGTTGGCGTTTGAAATCCTGAAATGGCTGGGGGTCGCTTACCTGGTCTGGCTCGGCATCCAGCAATGGCGCGCCGCCGGCAGTTTCAGCCTGGACGTCGCGGGGGCCGCCCTGCTGTCCAGACGCCGGTTATTTCAACGGGCGGTTTTCGTTAACCTGACCAACCCGAAAAGCATCGTCTTCCTGGCCGCGCTGTTCCCGCAGTTCGTGCTGCCGCACCAACCGCAGGCATCCCAATACCTGGTGCTCGGCGTCACCACCCTGGCGGTGGATACTATCGTGATGATTGGCTACGCGACCCTGGCGACCCGCCTGGCGCATTGGCTTAAGGGGCCGCGCCAGCTGCGGCGTCTTAACCGCACCTTCGGGTCGCTGTTTATCATGGTCGGCGCGCTGCTGGCTAGCGCGAAATAATCAGGCTGATGCCGAAGCCGGCAAAAAACACGCCCGCCACGCCGTCAATCCAGCGCGCCAGGCGCTGGTAGCCGCGGCGCATGGCCGGTAAGGCAAACACCACCGCCACGATGCTGAACCACATCAGGGTTTCGGCGATGATCAGGATAAATAAGCCCCAGCGCGCCCCGGCCGGCACATTATCGCCGACAAACAGGGAGAACACGCTGCCGAAATAGATCACCGCCTTGGGATTAGCCAGATTGGTCAGCAGGCCGCGCACAAAGGTGCGGCCTGAACGCGGTAACGCGGCGGCCGGATGGCCGTCCATCTGCGGCGCGGCCGGACGCCGGGCCGCGCGCAGCAGTTGCCACCCCATCCAGCACAGGTAAAGCCCGCCGCCGACGGTGATAAGGCTGTGTAGCCACTTCATCTTCATCAGCAGCAGGTGCAGGCCCATCAGCGCCACGGCGGCCCATACCGCCACGCCCAGGCTAATGCCCAGCACGCCCATCATGGCGTCGCGGCGCGAACGGCTGGCCGCGGTCTGGGAGATAAAGAAAAAATCCGGACCCGGGCTCATCAGGGCAATCAAATGCACCATGGCCACGGTAACAAATAAAATTAACATCAGTGGACGCTCCTGGTAACGGTTGCCGCCCCGGCAACCGGTTTACGGCTTGCATAAAACCCTTGGCTAACGCTGGTCCCGCTTCACCCCGGCCGCCGCGCCGGACGCGGATAACGGCATACGGCTGTGCACGGCCGGCCCCTATAGGGGGTCGTCATCAACCAGATGTTCGCGGATCATGGTAAGGAACGGCATACCGAAGCGATCGAGTTTACGATTGCCGACGCCGTTCACCCGCAGCATGTCCCCGGGCGTCACCGGCAGCTGTTCGGCCATTTCCAGCAGCGTCGCGTCGTTAAATACCACGTACGGCGGCACGTTGGCCTCATCCGCCAGGGATTTGCGCAGCTTGCGCAGCTTGGCGAACAGCTGGCGGTCATAATTGCCGCCATAGGTTTTCGGCGCGGTGCTGCGCGCCTTAAGGTTGGGCAGCCGCGGCTCGGCCAGCATCAGCGGCACTTCGCCGCGTAACACCGGACGCGCCGACTCGGTCAGCTGCAGCGCCGAATGCTGGGTAATGTTCTGGCTGACCAGCCCAAGATGGATAAGCTGGCGCAGCACGCTGACCCAGTGCTCGTTGGTGCGGTCGCGGCCGATGCCGTACACCGGCAGTTTATCATGGGCGTAGTCGCGGATGCGCTGGCTATTGGCGCCGCGCAATACTTCGACGATATACCCCATGCCGAAACGCTGGCCCACCCGATAAATACAGGACAACGCCTTGCGCGCTTCCTCCAGCCCATCGTAGCGCTTGGGAGGATCGAGGCAAATATCGCAGTTGCCGCAGGGCTGTTGGCGCCCCTCGCCAAAATAATTCAGCAACACCAGGCGGCGACAGGTCTGCGCCTCGGCGAACGCGCCCATGGCGTTAAGCTTATGGCGCTCGATATCCTGCTGCTCGCCGGGGGCCTTTTCTTCCAGGCACCGGCGCAGCCAGGCCATATCCGCCGGATCGTAAAACAAAATGGCCTCGGCGGGCAAGCCGTCGCGGCCGGCGCGGCCGGTTTCCTGGTAATAGGACTCGATATTGCGCGGGATATCAAAATGCAGCACAAACCGCACGTTGGGCTTGTTGATGCCCATGCCGAAGGCGACGGTCGCCACCACCACCTGCAAATCGTCGCGCTGGAATGCTTCCTGCACCTGCCCGCGCCGGTCATTGCTCAGGCCGGCATGATAAGCGTCGGCGCTCACCCCGCGGCTTTGCAGGCGCGCGCTGACGTCCTCCACCTTGGCGCGGCTGTTGCAATAGATAATGCCGCACTTGCCGCGCTGGCCCTGCACATAGTGCCAAAGCTGCTCGAAGGGTTTATATTTTTCCACCAGGGTATAGCGGATATTGGGGCGATCGAAACTACTGATTTGGATTAGCGGGTCGCGCAGGTCCAGCAGGCGCACAATATCAAGACGGGTGGTTTCGTCGGCCGTGGCGGTGAGCGCGATAAACGGCAGGCCGGGGAAATGCCGCTTGATTTGCCCCAGGGTGCGGTATTCCGGGCGAAAATCATGCCCCCACTGCGAGATGCAGTGCGCTTCGTCCACCGCAATCATCGCCGGATGCCACGTGAGTAGCTGCTCCAGCATATTGTCCATCATCAAGCGTTCCGGCGCGATATAGAGCAGCTTGATGCGGCCATCGCGGCAGCCGGTCATCACTTCATGCTGCTGTTCGCGGGTTTGCGTTGAATTCAGGCATCCCGCGGCCACGCCATAGGCCAGCAGTTGATCCACCTGATCCTTCATCAGGGAAATCAGGGGCGACACCACGATAGTCAACCCGTCCATCACCAGCGCCGGAATCTGGTAGCACAAGGATTTGCCGCCGCCGGTCGGCATGACCGCCAGGCAATCCCTGCCGCTCATCACGGCGTTGATCAGCGCTTGCTGACCCGGGCGGAACTGCTGGTAGCCGAAGGTATCATGCAGTATCTGCTCCGCCAGCGCTTCCCGATCTATTACAGCCACCGTTGACACATCTTCCCCAATTTATTACGTTCATGCGCCGGACATTCCGGCGCCTGTAAGAATACCTGCCGGCTTACATAAAGTCGTTAAGCATAAAACCGACCCCGACGCGGGTTTGCCGGTGATCATAATCGATGAGCGACTCGCCGTACCCGCTGAATACCTGGGTATAAAAGCGCACATGGCGGGAAATGGGATAACTCCAGCCCAGTTGGCCGCTGCCGTAGCCGCTGTTCCAGTTGTAGTGGCTTTCAACGCTGAACACGCTTTCACCCCACGCATAGCCTATCTTGAGCCGATAATAACCCAAATACTTGGTGATATCAGGGTTGTCATCGGTGCTACCGAAGGTAAACCAGGGCTTCACTTCCACCTGCCAGTTGCCGTTTTGCGCCATCAGGCGGGTGTAGGCGCGGTCCCAGCTGCGCGAGGTGGGGTCGGATCTGCCGTTGGACTGATGATTGACGCCGACTTCGATATCGCGCAGGGTCCAGCCGGCAAAATCATAATCCGTTGCCCAGCCGAGGAACAGCTGGGGTTCATAATTCGTTTCACGAAACGGCGACGATTCGTCGGTATTGGACGTCTGCCAAAAGGAATGCTGGGTATAGGACGCGCCCAATACGGAATTATCCCCGGCGATGCCGCGCCACAGCGGGAAGCCCAGGCTCAGTTGGAAGTCCAGTTCGTCGCGGCGGGCGCCATCGGCCCAGTCATAGGATTTAATGGCTTCTTTGTTAATATCGCTGGTATAGGTGTACATGACGAAATTGCTTTCATACGGATACAGCACAAAAGCATTATCATGCTCCTGCAGCATATTAGCGATAATACTGCCCCTGACAGCCGGCGCGTCGTGGATTTTAACCACCGTCGCTTCTTGTGCATTCGCAAACGTCGTTGATCCTAAAAAGAAAACAGCGGCTCCCAACAGCTTACGCATATATTTTTCTCCGAAGTGCGCAATGTAAGAATGCATAAAACCCATGCAAGCGGATCATTTTACACACTATCAACTATTTCTTTTAGCGAATTACACACTATTCGTACATGCATGTAAGCGATCGCTTGCACTTAAAATCCTATGGCTGCCGCCTGCGGCGCCCTATCAACGCCTGCGCCGCGGGAAGGCGCCGGCGATGATCCGCAGGTGAATAAGTCATAACTTTCGCTTATACTGGCCAGCTTATTTTTGCTAACCAGGTTAACCCATGAATGAAACATCCACGCGCCAGGGCGTGCTATGCGCGCTGGGCGCGTATCTTATCTGGGGGTTGGCGCCGGCGTATTTCAAACTGATCCAACAAGTTCCCGCCACGGAAATCCTTACCCACCGCATTATCTGGTCGGTTTTTTTTATGCTGGCGTTGCTGACCCTGTGCCGTAAATGGCGGCAGGTGCGCGAGGTATGCCGCCGACCCAAGGCGCTGCTGCTGCTGGGCGTGACGTCATTGCTGGTGGGCAGCAATTGGCTGCTGTATATCTGGGCGGTTAATCATCACCATATGCTGGAAGCCAGCCTGGGCTATTTTATCAATCCGCTGGTCAATATATTGCTGGGAATGGTATTTCTCGGCGAACGCTTTCGCAAATTGCAGTGGCTGGCGGTAGGCCTGGCCATCTGTGGCGTGCTGATACAGCTGTGGAAATTCGGCTCGCTGCCCTGGATTGCCCTGGGCCTGGCCTTCAGCTTTGCGTTTTACGGCCTGCTGCGCAAAAAACTGGGCGTCGACCCGCAGACCGGCATGCTGATCGAAACGCTCTGGCTGCTGCCGGCGGGCGCCTGGTATCTCTTTATCTTCGCCGACAGCCCCACCAGCCATTTGAGCGCCAATCCGTGGCAGCTCAATATGCTGCTGGTGGCGGCGGGCATTATCACCACCATACCGCTGCTGCTGTTTGCCGCCGCCGCCAACAATCTGCGCCTCTCGACGCTGGGCTTTTTCCAGTATCTCGGCCCGACGCTGATGTTCCTGCTGGCGGTGGTGTTTTACGGCGAAGCCATGACGGAGGACAAGCTGTTCGCCTTTGGATTTATCTGGCTGGCGCTGGCGGTGTTTATCTTTGACGCGGCACTCACGCAGCAAAAATCACGTCATGGGCGGCACGGCGTGGCGGGAGATAAAGCGCGCCATGGCCGGGCCGATCAATAAAATCGAGAACAGCCGCAGGCTTTGCATCGCCATGACAAAACCGATATCGGCGTGGCTGCCCGCGGCGATAATCGCCACGGTATCCAGCCCGCCGGGGCTGGTGGCGAGATAGGCGGTGAGCAGATCCACCGGCAGCACCAGCGTCAGCACCCAGGCCATAAACCCGCATAACAGAATTAATCCCACGATGGACGCCACCATCTGCGGCAGCGTTTTTAACGCCAGCATCACAATGGCGGGGGTAAAGCGTAGCCCGACGGTCCAGCCGATAAACGCATAGGCCAGCGCCAGCAGCCATTCCGGCACCTGCATCGTCAGCGTGCCGGTGATGTGCAGGGCGGCGCCGGCCAGCATAGGAATCAGCAGCGCGCCGGCGGGAATATGCAGTTTCCGCCCCAGCCAGGCGCCGGCGACGGCAATGGCCAGGGTGGCGGCAAAACGGTAATCGAGCGCCGGAAACCATATTACGTCCGCCGCCGCGACACCCTGTTCCCCCATGCTGATATGCGCCACCAGGGCCGCCGCCGCCGCCACAAACAGCACGCGCAGATACTGCATGAACGCCACCAGCCGCACATCCGCGCCGAACTCCCCCGCCATGGCCACCATGGCCGACGCCCCGCCCGGAGACGCCCCCCAGGCCCCGGTAGGGCCAGGCAGGCTGCTGAACCGCACCAGAAGCCAGCCCGACAGGCCGCTGGCCAACAGGGTCAGCGCCAGCACAATCAGCACCAGCAGCCAGTCGGAGATGAGGACATGCAGGATCGTGGGGGAGAGGGTCAGGGCTATCATGCAGCCCAGAACCGCCTGGCAGCCGACAAAAATGCGCGGGGGAATATCAATGGTGGCGCCGCAGAGCGCCATGACCACCCCCACCAGCATCGGTCCCATCAGCAGGGCGGCCGGGAAGTGGAAATATTGCAGGGTAAATCCCAGGGACAGCGAGCAAAACAGTAACACGGCCCATTGGGCGGTAAGCGGCAAATGTTTCATCGGCAACGTTCGCAACGTTTATCAGGTGCGCTAAAGCAGGATGTTTTAGCCAGGCCATCCTGTTTTATCATATTCGCCCGGCGGGGCAATCATTTATCGTACAATAATATCCGTTGAACCGCCGCCGCTATAGCCAGTTCTTGCGCTTAAAGTAGAGATAAGGCGCCAGTCCCGCCAGGATCATCAGACCGATGGCGCCGGGATAACCAAACGACCATTTCAGCTCGGGCATAAAGGTGAAATTCATGCCGTAGCTGGAGGCCACCAGGGTGGGAGGCAGGAACACCACCGAGACCACCGAGAAGATTTTGATGATGCGGTTTTGCTCGATATTGATAAACCCCATCGCCGCCTGCATCAGGAAGTTCACCTTCTGGAACAGCGATTCGTTGTGGGGCAGCAGGGACTCGATATCGCGCAGGATTTCCCGCGCCTGCTCCAGCTGCCCCGACGGCAGCCGCGCCTTGCGCACCAGGAAGTTGAGGGCGCGCTGGGTATCCATAAGGCACAGCCGTACCTTCCAACCGACGTCTTCCAGCTCCGCCAGGGTGGAAAGCGCCTCGTCGTACTCGTCGCCCTGGTGCCCTTCCATAATAACCAGGCTCAAGGCTTCCAGATCGCTGTAGATATTTTCTATTTCGTCGGCCAACTGCTCGATTTTCGTTTCAAACAGATCCAGCAGCAGCTCGTAGGCGTTGCCGTCGGTAAGCCGCTGGCTGCGGGCGCGCATGCGGTAGAGGCGGAATGCGGGCAGCTCCCGCTCGCGCAGGGTATAGAGGCGCCCGTCGCGGATGGTGAACGCCACGGTGGCGTTGCCGGCGTGATCTTCGGCGTCCTCGTAAAAAAAGAAGGAGTGGATATGCAGCCCGTCTTCGTCTTCGAAAAAACGCGCCGACGCCTCGATATCCTCCAGGTCCAGCCGGGTCGCCAGGCTTTGGCCCAGCTCATCCTGCACCCGGTCCCGCTCATCGTTGCCGGGTTCAATCAGATCCACCCAGACGGAATCAGCTAACCTGTCGGCTTCATCCAGCTCAAGGCGGGACAAGCGATTGTGATCCAATTTAAACGCGTTAAGCATACGCCATAGCTTCCTTAGCGGTGACAATCGGGAAACGCATTAGAAAGCAGAAACCGGGGGTGAGAATGTCACCGGCAAGTTTCAGACCATCACAGATCTGACTCAGAGCGACACATAAACGCGGGTCGCTGACAACCACTGAGGCCATCAGCAATAGGGATAGCCTTAGTGGGTGTACCTGATAAACAGATTAACGAGCCAGTATCTACTGGGGGCGTCCAAGGCGTAATCCTCTAATCATAATAGTGCGCGCATGTTACGCCGAGATGAAAAAGACTGTCAATACGCAAGCGGCGCAAAACTGTATATTTCGCGTACGATCGGCTGATTTAATCAGTAACCGCGCGTGAACGGACCCGTTAGCCGAAACCAGGGGGATTATACCGTTTCCAGGCGGGCGTAAGCCGCCACCAGCCACTTGATGCCCTGACCCTGGAAAGCAATCTGCAACCGGCTGTGCTCGCCGGTGCCCTCGAGGTTTATCACCGTGCCTTCGCCGAACTTGGGATGGCGCACCCGCTGCCCCAGCGTAAATCCGCTGTCGTTTTCACTGACCGGGGTACCCATGCGCTGATGGTTGGCCGGCCGGGTGACGCTTGCGCGCAGCCGCACCTCCTCGATACATTCCTCGGGCAGTTCGCCGACAAATCGCGAGGGCCGGTGAAAGGCCTCCTTGCCGTACAGCCGGCGGGTTTCCGCGTAGGTGATGGTCAGCTTTTCCATGGCGCGGGTGACGCCCACATAGGCCAGGCGGCGCTCTTCCTCCAGCCGACCACCCTCGTCCAGGGACATTTGGCTTGGGAACATGCCCTCCTCCATGCCGACGATAAACACCTGGCGGAATTCCAGCCCCTTGGCGGAATGCAGGGTCATCAGCTGCACCGCGTCCTGGTTGGCATGGGCCTGTCCTTCCCCCGCCTCCAGGGCGGCGTGGGATAAAAACGCCTGCAGCGGCATCAAATCCTGGTCTTCATCCTGGTAGCTGTACTGCCGCGTGGCGGTCACCAGTTCCTCCAGGTTTTCGATGCGCGCCTGGCCCTTCTCGCCCTTTTCCTGCTCATACATGATCCACAGGCCCGAGTTCCTGATCACCCGGTCCGTTTGCACATGCAGCGGCAGGTCGACCGTTTCCTCCGCCAGGGCATCCACCAGTTCGACAAAGCGCTGCATGGCCGACGCGGCGCGCCCGGCCAGCACCCGATCGCGCAATAACTCGCGGGTTGCCTGCCAGAGGGTCAGTTGCCGATCCCGGGCCGCCTGGCGCACGACGTCCAGCGTACGGTCGCCGATGCCGCGCGTCGGGGTGTTGACCACGCGCTCGAACGCCGCGTCGTCATTCCGGTTGGCGATCAGGCGCAGGTAGGCCAGCGCGTCCTTGATTTCCTGGCGTTCAAAAAAGCGCTGGCCGCCGTAAATGCGGTAAGGCATGGCGTTTTGCAACAGCGCCTCTTCCAGCACCCGGGACTGGGCGTTGCTGCGATAGAGGATAGCGCTGTCGCTAAGCGCATTGCCCGTTTCCTGCCAGGTGCGGATGCGGTTGACCACAAAGCGCGCCTCGTCCAGCTCGTTGAACGCGCAGTAAACCGAAATCGGCTCGCCCTCGGCGTCCTCGGTCCAAAGGTTTTTCCCCAGCCGGCCGCCGTTATGGGCGATGAGGGCATTGGCCGCTTTGAGGATATTGCTGGTGGAGCGGTAGTTCTGCTCCAGGCGCACGGTGTGGGCGCCGGGAAAATCATCCAGGAAGCGCTGGATATTCTCCACCTGCGCGCCGCGCCAGCCATAGATTGACTGGTCGTCGTCGCCGACAATCATGACGTTGCCGCTATCGCCGGCCAGGAGCCTTATCCAGGCATACTGGATGCGGTTGGTGTCCTGGAATTCGTCCACCAGGATATTGCTGAAGCGTTCGCGGTAGTGCTTGAGAATATGGGGTTTGTTCAGCCACAGCTCGTGGGCGCGCAGCAGCAGTTCGGCAAAATCCACCAGTCCCGCGCGATCGCAGGCTTCCTGGTAGGCCTGGTAGATGCGCAGCCAGGTGGCCTCCACGGGGTTGCCGTAGCTCTCCACATGCTGCGGGCGCAGGCCCTCGTCTTTTTTGCCGCCGATATACCACATGGCCTGGCGCGGCGGCCATTGCTTCTCGTCGATATTGAGCGCGCGGATAATGCGCCTGAGCAGCCGCAGCTGGTCCTCGCTGTCGAGGATCTGGAAATCCTGCGGCAGATTGGCGTCCATATGATGGGCGCGCAGCAGGCGGTGGGCCAGGCCGTGGAAGGTGCCGATCCACATGCCGCCCTGGGCGGTGCCGATCAGATGTTCGATGCGATGGCGCATTTCCGCCGCCGCCTTGTTGGTAAAGGTCACCGACAGGATAGAATAGGGCGAGCAGTTCTCCACCGACAGCAGCCAGGCGATGCGATGCACCAATACCCGCGTTTTGCCGCTGCCGGCGCCCGCCAGGACCAGCAAATTGCCGCGCGGCGCCGCTACGGCTTCGCGCTGTTTGTCGTTCAGGCTGTTGAGCAGATCGGAAACGTCCATAGAAGGCCTTCTTTATCCGGCGTTAAGGTACTGGTTATTTATACAGACATAGTGAGGATTATAACAAGGCTGTCAGGGAAGCCAACTGCGAAATTTCAATATGAGGCAACAAACGGGCATCCGCGGCCTGGAAAAAATTGCCGCCGCGATCGTTTACCCAGCACGCCTGCAGGCCCGAAGCGACGGCGCCGGTGATATCGGCGGTTAAATCATCACCGACGTGCAGGATGTTTTCCGGCGCCAGCCCCAGCCTTTGCGCCGCGATATGATACATGTCCCGGTACGGTTTGGCGCGTCCGTCGGGACCGGCGCGCAGCACAAAAGCAAAATAGCCGCCCAGCCCGCAGGCCTCGGGGGAGGCGTTGCCGTTGGTGATGGCCACCAGCGGCCAGCGTTCGCCCAAAACGCTTAAGGTCCGGTGGGTGTCGGCTGGCACATCGATGTCGCTGCGCCAGCGGGCAAAACTCGCCATAAAGGCGTCCGCGCCGGCCCGGGCCGCGCGCGCGTCCAGCCCCTGGTTGCGCATGGTCAGCTCGACCGCGCGCCAGCGCCACTGGCTGACGTCATGGTAGATATCCGGCTCGCGCCGGCGCAGCTCGGCGCGGATGCGCTGGAAGTGGCCGGCGTCCAGATCTTTCAGCGCCGGATGGTACCGTTGCAGGAAAAGCGTCGATTCCCGCTCGGTACGGGCGATAACCGGACGGTTATCATACAGCGTGTCGTCCAGATCGAAGGTCAATGCGCGAATCTCGCGCAGGGGGCGATAAAAATGCATCAGCTTTTACCTCGTTTGGCTCGTGGATGCGCCGCATCGTAAACCAATGCCAGGTGCTGGAAATCAAGGTGGGTATAGATCTGGGTGGTGGATACATTGGCGTGGCCGAGCAATTCCTGTACCGCGCGCAGGTTGCCGCTGGATTCCAGCATATGGGTGGCGAACGAATGGCGCAGCTTATGCGGATGGACATGGCTCTCCAGTCCCTGTTTGACGCCCCACTCGGCAAAACGCTTTTGCACGTTGCGCATGGAGATGCGCTTGCCGGTCCTGGCGACAAATACCGCGTTATCCACCGGGGCGAACCGCTCACGCAGCGCCAGCCAGTGCTCCAGCCAGACGATGGCGGTCTTGCCCAGCGGCAGCTTGCGTTCTTTGTTGCCCTTGCCCACCACCCAGACTTCGCCCGCCGCCAAATCGATATGGCCGCGGTCCAGGTTGACCAGCTCCGCCAATCGCAGGCCGTCGCCATACATCAGTTCCAGCATGGCGCGATCCCGTACCGCCAGCGGATCGTCGGTATTGATATCCAGCAGACGGTTCACTTCGTCCACATCCATGTTTTTCGGCAGGTGGCGGCCGCTGCGCGGCGCCGGCACGCCTTTGGCCGGATTGGCCTTCAATTCGCCGCGTCCGACCAGCCAGTCGAGAAAGCTGCGCAGCGCCGAGAGCCGCAGCGCCAGGCTGGCGGCCTGCAGACCGCGGCGTTTGCTGCGGGTGGCCATCGCGCGGACATGGGTCACGTCGAGCTGGGGCCAGGCGGTCAGGCCCAGCTCGCCGGCTATATCGATCAAGGCGGTTAACTGGCGATCGTAACTGGACTGCGTCAGCGGACTGAGCTGCCGCTCCACCCGCAGGTAGCGCAAAAACGCATCCACCTCCGGGCGCAGCGGCGAGACCTGGAGGGTCATGAACGCCCGACCCAGCGGGCCAGCAGGCCGGGCAGCAGGATGGCCAGTTGCTGTAACAGCACCGTGCCCATGCCGGACTGATAATGCTGGCTGTCGCGGCTGGTAAAGGTCAGCACGCCCAGGTCGCCTTTTTCCCCCATCAGGGAAATCGCCACCGAGCCGACCTGCCGCGCCTGGGGCAACAGCTGCAGCAGTTCGGGGCCGTTCAGGCCACCCAGATAATGGTTGCCCTGCCCCAGCCGCTGGATGCGCAGGGGCTCAAACGCGGTGCGGGAAATGCCCAGGTGGGTAAAATCCGACGGCGCGCCGATATACCATTTATCGGTGAACAGCCTGACATGCGCCCCGGACAAGCCCAGGCCGCGCGCCCAGCGCTGCAGGCGGTTAAGCATATCCAGCAGGCTGTCGGCGGCCGCCAGATCGGACTGCAGATGCAACAGCCGGTTAAACAGCTGCTCGTTGGCGCTCGCCTGCTCCATCAACAGGGTAATCTCTTCCTCCAGCTGGCGGATATGATTACGCTGGCGGGCCAGTTGCCACTCCAGCAGGGAAACGCTGCCCCGGTTGACATGGGGCACGCGCATCTGCTCGACCTGGCAAGCGTTGCGGATAAAAAAATCCGGGTTTTCCAGCAGAAATTGCGCCACCGTGCTGTCGTCCAGCCGCGCCGCGGTCTCCAGTTGTTCCCCGACATGCTTCATAGATGTATAAATCCGTCGTAGATATGGGTTGCCGGCCCGGTCATATACAGCGGATTGCCCGGTCCTTTCCAACTGATGTCCAGCGTGCCGCCCGGCAGGTCGACGCTGACGCGCTCCGCCAGCAGCGCCTGCTGAATGCCGATGGCCACCGCCGCGCAGGCGCCGCTGCCGCAGGCGCGTGTTTCCCCGGCGCCGCGCTCGTAAACCCGCAGGCGGATGTGCTGCGGGTCTATCACCTGCATAAAACCGATGTTCGCCCGCTCCGGGAAACGCTCGTGGTTTTCAAGCAGCGGCCCCAGCGTCTCCACCGGCGCGGTATCGATATCCTCCACCGTTATCACGCAGTGGGGATTGCCCATGGATACCACGCCGCACAGCACGGTTTGCTCCGCCACCCGCATGATATAGGTCTTTTCCGCCTTGGTGGCGCGGAAGGGCACCATCTGCGGGTCAAAATTGGGTTCGCCCATATTGACCCTTACCAGTTCATCATCGGTAATGGTTAATATCATACGGCCGGTTTGGGTACTGACGTGTATTTCACGTTTGTTGGTTAAACTTTTCATCCTGACAAAACGGGCAAAACACCGCGCGCCGTTGCCGCATTGCGCCACTTCGCTGCCGTCGGCGTTAAAAATACGGTAATGAAAATCCAGTTCCGGGTCGTAGGGAGGCTCCACTACCAGCAGTTGGTCGAACCCGACGCCATAATGCCGGTCCGCCAGGCGACGGATCAGCTCCGGCGAAAAGTAGACATTTTGCGTCACGGCGTCCACGACCATAAAGTCGTTTCCCAGACCGTGCATTTTGGAAAACTGCATAATTCACTCCGCTGAGTAACCTTACGCGCAGCATAGCGCGTCTCTAAAGCCGATGCGACTGAATCGCGGTTACGGCTGCGCCGACGTCGAGGCGCCACCGGGATTCGCGGTTTGCACAGGCGTTGGCGTAACCGTCCTGGCGGGTTTCGGTTTGGCGGTGGTTTTCTCGGCCGGCGGGTAATATAGCGGACCTTTCAGCCCACATCCGTTCAATCCCAGAACTAAAAACGCCAGGGTAATAAGGCGTAACGGGTTTTTCATGCGCTTAGCTACCTGTTATTCATACTTTCAGGCTAACTATCATCGCAGTTAGATGCTGAAAAGCAATAGGAATCGAATGCCGGCGCCGCCGGGCGCCGGGCATCGGCGGGGGGAAACAGGCGCGCCACACGGGCGGGGCGGCTAGTTCAACCGTGCCTGCTGCGGCAGTGACGACGCGTCATGCTCATAGGCCGGCGCGCACAAATGGGACAGTACGCTGCTGCGAAACGGCACCACCTGGATACGGCCGTCCAGCTGCACAATCTGGTAAAACTGCGGCAGGTTGAAGTTGATAAAGCTGGAACCGTAGGTGAAGCGGTCGTGGGACGACGAATAAAAACGGCTCACATCGCGCACCAGCTCTTCCTTGCTGCCTTCGCAATGGTGGTAAGCCTCGACCCGGTTGGTCTCGTCCAGGATATAAATGTTAAAGCCCTGGTCGTCGGCGCTGTCTTCAAAAAAGAACTGGATTATGCCTTCGCTGGCGAAACCGTCCACCACCGGCGGTAAATGAATTTTTTCCGTTTCCATCTGGATCGACAGGCCATGCAGCTTATTGTTGGAAATGGCGCCGTAGAATTCAATGGCGTTTTCCAGTTTCTGCACCGAGACGCTCAGGCGTTCAAAAAACAATCCCCAGGTCTGGCCGGCTACCCGGACCGCTTTAAACCGCGCCGGATCCTGGCGGGTGCTGGATAGACGCAGTTCGATGCAATCCGCCACCAACTGCTGCACCCGGGTGCGGATAAGTCCGCGCAAATGCTGGCTGTAGCAGAACACTTCCACCGTATCAGGCGGCGCGGCGTCCTGATGCATCTTGCCGAGGATGGTTTTCAACGCTTCCAGTACCGCCTGCTCGCCGTTGAAATGCAGGGTGCGCACCTCATTCCACGAATTGCGGTACAGCAGGTCGATACTGCCCACCAGGCACTCCTGCTGTTGGCCGAAGCTGAACACGTCCAGCTTGCGGAAATCAAAATGCACCACCTGGTTGCGGAAAACCGCGGTCGGATCGTGTTCAAGGTTGACGATGATCGCCAGATGGCGGATTTCGCAGGGGCTGTAGAGCGCCTTGGGCGTCGGCGCCGGCACCCGCAGCGGGAAATTGCGCGACACATCCGCCACCAGTTCCTGCAGCCGGGGCAGATCGCACAGGTCGCTGCCCTTGATATGCAACTGGGTCTTTTCGGTCAGCAGGCCGTTAAACCACGCCCAGGCCACCAGCTTGTTCAGGTAGCGGTTATATTCCAGCGGCTGGTGGCTGATGATGGATTCCATCGCCGGCGACTGGTTATACAGGTACCAGCCGGCCCGGTTGGCCCGGCCCTGGGGCACATGGATAAACGTGAGGTTCGGTTCGGACAGATCGGGGGAGATCTGCGGGTTAATCAGCGTCACCTTGCCCGGCAGCGCTTCAAACGCCGCGTAGAGTTTACGGGTCAGCACCCCGATATCCTGCGGGCTGGCGCTGACGCTCAGGTTATTGCGGCGCGCAAAGCGAATCAGGTTACGGTAGCTTTGCATCATGGCGTCGAGCAGTTCGTTATGCGCCTCACGCACCTGGCCGATTTTCCAGTTGGCGCGGTCGTCGAGCATGCTCAGGCGCGCTTCGTCCCAGCCCCACTCCTTGACCTGCTGGCTTAGGATCTCGCGGCGCCAGACGACGCTTTCAGGCGTCAGCGAGAGCTTTTCGCAGACCTTGAGGTAGAAACAGCGCCGCACCAGGTCCAGCCGGGTGGTGTCGTTAATCTGGGTCAGGTAGTGGGTCACGCGCTCCAGCATCATGCAATAAGGATCGAGGCCGTAGGAGACTATCTCGCCGTCGTGCAAATGCTGCTTGATATTCATGGCCAGCAGCTGGGTATGGGGATATTCCCAGGAATAGGCCTCCAGCAGCAGGGTCTTGAGCACCGCTTTGTACGGGGAATCGATGCTTTTATACAGTTGCCACAGGCTGGCGCCGAAATATTCTTCGGCGGACAGCGTGCCCAGCCCGCCCAGATCGAGCCATTCATTGGGGGTCAGCGCGCCGCGGGCATAAAGCGACATGACGTAATCGTCATAATGCTCTTCTTCGTCGCCCGGCACCATATTCCATAAAATGCGCTTGCCGGCCATGCGCACCGCGGTGCGGTAGAATTCGTCCAGCAACAGGATATGCTGGGTGGAACCGCAGTCTTCATCACCCAGGCTGCCGCTTTCGTTATGGCGGAAGCGGTTTTCATCAATCAGGAAGAAGTTGACGTCCACGCCCTTGGTGCCGGCCCATTTTTCCAGCAGGGCGCATTTGCGCTGCAACTGATAACGTTCTTCGTTATCCAGCCAGGACTGATGGCAGACCCAGATATCCAGGTCGGAATTGGCGTTCTGCCCGATGGACGAGGTGCTGCCCATGGAGTAAACCCCGGTGATCGGCCTTTCCCCGCTGGCGGGCGTCACCATCGGCTGCGCGGACTGGCGCTCAATATCGGCTATCCAGGCGGCCTGGCTTTCATCGCACGTGTAGAAGCAAACGCCGCACGGAACGTTACCTTCTAGGTAACCCGGAAGCATTGGATGATGATAATGTAATAAGGTTGGCAGCAGACTGTAGACTTGCTGAAAGGCCGGCCCCATGGCCGCCAACGCCCGATCCACCCGTAATTGGTTGATCGCGTCCAGTCTCTGTTTCAATGTCTCGATGTAGAAGTACAAGACGTCTCGCCTGGTTATCCCGGTGCCTAAGAGCCTATTTCCATACCCGGCCGGAGTGTTGTTTTGAAGATGGGTCGGCCGGTAATTGCTGGAAACGTGATCAATTTAACACCTTGCTGTTTGACCGTAAAGAAAGTTAAGCTACCCGTTAATTATAACACTTTTCCCCGCGGCAACCTTTAATTCCCGATTATCGGCACTTCACCCCATGCCGCCATCACCGGATCCTGATAACTTACAGCGTTTTACTATCGATGGTAGAATGGTTAAAGAATGTGAGAAACGGTAACCCAGAATGCAAGATACCCTGATACGCATCGCCACCCGGCAGAGCCCGCTGGCGCTATGGCAAGCACAGTATGTTCAGCGCCAGCTGCAGCTTCATCATCCCGATTTACGGGTGGAACTGGTACCCATGGTGACCCGCGGCGACATTTTGCTGGATACGCCGCTGGCCAAGGTGGGCGGCAAAGGGCTTTTTATCAAGGAGCTGGAGCGCGCCCTGCTTGAGGATCGCGCCGATATCGCCGTGCACTCCATGAAGGACGTGACCGTCTCATTCCCCGACGGGCTGGGGCTGGTGACCATTTGTGAGCGCGAGGATCCCCGCGACGCCTTCGTCTCCCCGGCCTACGCCAGCCTGGACGAGCTGCCGCCGGGCGCCGTGGTGGGCACGTCCAGCCTGCGCCGGCAGTGCCAGGTACGGGAACGCCGTCCGGATCTGGTGATCCGCGATCTGCGCGGCAACGTGGGCACGCGCCTGGCCAGGCTGGATCGGGGCGAATACGATGCGATCATCCTGGCGGTGGCCGGACTGAAGCGCCTGGATCTGCAGGATCGCATCCGTACGCCGCTGGAACCCGAGCTGTGCCTGCCCGCTGTCGGCCAGGGGGCGGTCGGCGTGGAATGCCGTCTGGACGACCGACGTACCCGCGCGCTGCTGGCCCCGCTGCATCACCGCGCCACCGCCACTCGCATCAGCGCGGAGCGCGCCATGAACGCCCGTCTTGACGGCGGTTGCCAGGTGCCTATCGGCAGCTACGCCGAAATTCAGGGCGACCGGATCTGGCTACGCGCGCTGGTGGGCAGCCCCGACGGCGGCAGGGTTATCCGCGCCGAAAGCAGCGCTCCCCTGGAGGAAGCGGAAGCGTTGGGCATCCGCCTGGCGGAGGAATTGCTCAGGCAGGGCGCCCGGGAAATCCTCGATCAGGTCTATGCGGCGGAAAACCAGGATTCGCCGCAATGAGCATCCTGGTCACGCGCCCGTCCCCCGCCGGCGAAGAGCTGGTGAACCGCTTGCGCGCGCGCGGCCGATCCGCCTGGCACCTGCCGCTTATTGATTTTGCCCCCGGAGACGAACTGGCCCGGCTGCCCGAACGCCTGGGCGCGCTGCGGCCGGGCGATCTGGTGTTTATCGTCTCGAAACATGCGGTCAATTATGCCCACCCGTTTCTGACCCGCCGGGGCCTGTCCTGGCCGGAAACGCTGCAATACCTCGCAGTCGGCCGCACCAGCGGCCTGCTGATGCACACCGCCTCCGGCCTGCCGGTGGACTACCCCCACGACGGCGAAAGCAGCGAACATCTGCTGCGCCTGCCGTCGCTACAGCGCGTCGCCGGACTGCGGGCGCTGATCCTGCGCGGCAACGGCGGGCGGGAAGTACTGGAGGAGACGTTGCGGCAACGTGGCGCCGAGGTCGCGTATTGTGAATGCTATCAGCGCAGCCCGGTGCATTACGACGGCGAACAGCAAAGCCGGCGCTGTCAGCAACTGGGCATCAATACTTTGATCATTACCAGCGGCGAAATGTTACAACAATTCTATACTTTAATTCCTGAGTACTATCGCGTCTCATGGCTGTTGCAATGCCGGCTGGTCGTGGTGAGTGAACGAATCGGGGCTTTAGCCCGCCAATTGGGCTGGACGGACATCGTCGTAGCAAACGCGGCAGACAACGATGCGCTTATGCGTGTGCTGCTCTAAATCTAATCATGGGATAGGCCAATATGACGGAACACACTACTCCAACGACTCCGCAGGAAGATGCAACCCGAGCGGCGGATACGCCTAAGCCCTCGTCATTCGCGCCCGGCGATACGGCGGCGGGTACCGCCAAGGCCAATCCTCCGGTCGGCGGGACGAAGGCCCCCAAGAGCGGCAAAAAGCCCCTAGGCGTCATCCTGGCGGCTATCGCCATTATCCTGTCCCTGCTGCTGGCCGCCGCGCTCTATATGTACGGCGTCCGGCAGGCAAAAACGCAAAACGCGCTGAATCAACAGCTGCAATCCCGCATCGAGGCATTGCAGCAGGCGCAGCAACAGCAGCAGCAGCAATCCCAGGCGGCGTTGCAGCAGCAGGGCCGGCAGCTTGGCGCCGCCCAGCAGCAGGCGGCCGTCCAGGACAGGCAGTTAAGCGAATTGCGTGATAAAGTCGCCACCATCTCCGGCTCCGATGCCAATACCTGGCTATTGGCCCAGGCGGATTTCCTGGTCAAGCAGGCCGGCCGCAAGCTCTGGAGCGATCAGGATATCGTCACCGCCGGCGCGCTGCTCAAGAGCGCCGATGCCAGCCTGGCGGATATGAACGATCCCAGCCTGATGAACGTGCGTCGCGCCATAACCGAGGATATTGCCGCCCTCTCAGGCGTCAGCCAGGTGGATTTTGACGGGATTATTCTGAAAGTGAATCAGTTGTCAAACCAGGTGGACAACCTGCGTCTGGCCGACAACGACAGCGATGAATCCCCCATGGACAGCGACGGCGGCAGCGAGCTGTCAAGCTCGGTGCGTGAATGGCGGCAAAACCTCAGCAAAAGCTGGCACAACTTTATGAATGACTTTATTACCATCCGCCGTCGCGATACCAGCGCCGAGCCGCTGCTGGCGCCAAACCAGGATATCTACCTGCGTGAAAATATCCGCTCGCGCCTGCTGATTGCGGCGCAAGCGGTGCCGCGCCACCAAAATGAAATCTACCGGCAATCCCTGGAAAGCGTCTCTACCTGGGTACGCGCCTATTTCGACGCCGATGATGCCAATACCCGCGCCTTTCTCAGCGAACTGGACGACCTGAGCCAGCAGAATATCAGCATGGATGTGCCGGCACAGTTAAGCAGCCAGCCGCTGCTGGAGAAACTGGTGCAGACGCGCGTGCGCAACCTGCTGGCGCAGCCGTCGGCCGCGGTTGCTAATGCCCCCGCCGCTCAGGGAGAATAAACGATGCTACGCGTATTGTTGCTGTTCATCCTGCTGATTGCCGGGATTGTGATCGGGCCGATTATCGCCGGCCATCAGGGTTATGTACTGATCCAGACCGATAATTACAATATCGAGACCAGCGTGACCGGTCTGGTGATTATCCTGATTGTGGCGCTGGTGGCGCTGTTTATCGTGGAGTGGGTGTTGCGGCGCGTTTTCCGTACCGGCGCGCGTACCCGCCGCTGGTTCCTGGTGCGTAAAAACCACCGTGCCCGCAAACATACCAAAGCCGCGCTGATGAAACTGGCGGAAGGCGATTACCGGCAGGTGGAAAAATTGCTGACCCGCAACGCCGACCACGCCGATCAGCCAGTGGTCAATTACCTGCTGGCCGCCGAGGCGGCGCAGCAACGGGGCGACGATATTCGCGCCAACCAGCATCTGGAGCGGGCCATGGAGGCGGCGGATAACGATCAGCTGCCGGTGGATATCACCCGGGTGCGCATCCAGCTGGCGCGCAATGAAAACCATGCCGCCCGTCACGGCGCCGACCGTTTGCTGGAGATCGCTCCGCGTCATCCGGAGGTGCTGCGCCTCGCCGAGCAGGCGTTTATCCGCACCCGCGCCTGGCAGGCGCTGCTGGATATCCTGCCGGCCATGCGCAAAGTGCGGGTCTATGAAGAGAGTAAAATCCAGTCGCTGGAGCACCAGGCCTACAGCGGATTGATGGACCAGATCATGGAGAACGAGGGCAGCGAGGGCCTGAATAGCTGGTGGCGCAATCAAAGCCGCCGCACCCGCAACGATCCCCAACTACAGATCGCGCTGGCGGAACATCTGATCGTCTGCAACGATCATGAAACCGCCCAGGCTATTATCGTCAAAGGATTGAAGGACCATTACAACGAACAGCTGCTGTTGCTGGTGCCGCGCCTGAAAACCGGCGATCCGGAGCAGCTGGAAAAAGTCCTGCGCCAGCAGATCAAGCAGCAGGGCGCGTCCCCATTGCTTAACAGCACCATGGGTCAGCTCTTGATGAAGCGCGGCGAATGGCAGGCCGCCGCCGACGCGTTCCGCGCCGCGCTTGCCCAGCGTCCGGACGCCCATGACTACGCCTGGCTGGCCGATGTGCTCGATCGCCTGCGTCTGCCGGAAGAGGCCACGCAAATGCGCCAGGAATCCATCAACCTATCGCTGCAAGCCCCGCAGCAGGCGCAGCCCGTCCCGCAGCCAGACCCGGCGCTGAAACCTTTGCCATAGGTAACCCGCCCCGGTTTGGATTAAAAAAAACACTTGCCATCACGGCAAGTGTTTAACAAGGTCAGGTCATAAGACAACAGTTTGGCGCCTCACTCAACGTTTTGTCCGAAGGTTCTGATGAGGGACTCATCATGGAGCTGGACAATAGGCGCCACAAGTTTGGCTCTGCGTCATTCCGGGGTTTATGAGGCGTAAACGCGAACATAAGAGGGTGGAATGAGCATCTACAACAAGGGTAGTGCAGTTTGCGTGCCAGGACAGGTTTTGCCGCGGGATATTTTTTTACCCGCGGCTGAAGCGCATCAATAAGGGTACGGCCGGCCTCATTCTTTCCGCATCATGGCTGCGAATAACAATATCAACATATTGATAAACAATAACTTAAATTGATTTCGCCGGACTTTGCCCGCCATCGCCGTGCAAATCATTGCCGCCTGCCGGACAGACGATAACAGACAGGCCGCGCTTATTGCGCGGACGCCGCCGGCGGAACCTGTTACCTGTGAGAGACACAAATAGGCTGAAATAATTATTTATATTTAATTCAAATGGTTATATGTCTCTATTTCGAGACATATACCCCTAGAGTATACGCAACGCCGCCCGCGCTAAATATATAATGACTTCTCCCCCAGCGGCCGGGTTTTAAACCGCCGGTGCAGCCATAGATATTGGCCGGGGGCTTTCATGATTTCAGTCTCTATCACCCGGTTGACATAGTTGGCGGCCGCCAGGCTGTCGTCGTAAGGGTAGTTTTGCAGCTCCGGCGAAATAATTAACTGGTAGCCCAGGCGGTCGGGTTTGCGGATGACCACGGCGCTGACCAGCTTCGGCCGGGCCAGCTTGGCGATGGTAAAGGTGCCGTTGGTGGTGGCGGTTTGATTGACGCCGAAAAACGGCACAAATACGCTGCCCTTCGGGCCGTTATCCTGATCCGGGGCAAACCAGACCACGCCGCCGCGTTTTAACGTGTGTACCATGCAAACCAGTTTTTTACGGCTGACCAGGGAATTCCCCGAGCGGGAACGGCCCCACTTCTGCACCAGTTCCATAATTTTGCTGTTATGGGGACGATACATGACGGTCATGGGTTTGCAGTGGCCTAAAATACGAAAATGCAGCTCCAGCGTCATAAAATGCACGCCGATAACGATAACCCCATTTTTCTCCCCTATGGGGGAATCCAGGTTTTCCAGGCCGACCACATCGAACCATTTTTTTATACGCTGGTCGGACCAAAACCACGCCATTCCAGTTTCCATCAGGCCCATGCCCAGGGAAGAAAAGTTATCGGCCAATTTTATTTTGATTTGTTCCGGCTCGAGAGTAGGGAAACTGAGCTCAAGATTACGTTTGGCGATGGCAACGCGCCTTTTTAAAAAGCGCATGGATAACAACCCCATACCCCCGCCCAGGCGCAGTAGCAGCGGATAAGGCAGCTGCACTAATAAAAACAACAGGCCAAGCCCCAGCCAAAGTAACCAATACCTGGGGTGCATATAACTTAACGGCAATAGCCAACGTTGGATCATAGGGATGGTTCCGCAGCACGGGACGGCGTCAATAATTCGGCATAGGTAATAACCTGGGTTATTACTTACTACGATGAGCTTAACGAGGACACTGACTCTCGCCGCATGGGTGCATTAAAAGATATTCAATTATAAAAAAACAGGCTTTTCCGGCCGTTCACCAAGCGTCAAAAGAAAAATAGAACCGAATAATACTAGCCGTTTTATTTTACAGAAAAAAGACAACCTAGCACGGACCGGCACGTTTAAACAGCCCGGGGAGGGGCAGGTATCGTAATTTCCTCTGACCTTAACTTATTCTGACACCGGCGGTGAAACTTAATTCATTAACCGCGTTAATCCATCCGCCCAGAAAACGGTGAAAAAAATAAAGTAAAAGCATTGCGGCAAAACAATGCCGCGCGCCCCGCGGCCCAAAAACCGGCCTGGGGCAAGCGGGGCCGCCCCTCCAGAGAGAGGCCCCTGCCATCCCGCGATCAGGCCGAGACCGTGCGCGCAAACTGCTCGCCCAGGCCCTCCACGCCCAAACGCAGGGTCTGCCCGGCGCGCAGGAAAATGGCTTCCGGCTTATGTCCCATACCCACTCCCGGCGGCGTGCCGGTGGCGATAATATCCCCGGGCCGCAGGCTCATAAAACGGCTCAGGTAGCTGATAATATGCCTGACGCCAAAAATCATGGTGGCGGTATTCCCATTCTGGTAACGCGTGCCGTCCACCTCCAGCCAAAGGTTCAGCGCCTGCGGGTCGGCTATTTCATCCGCCGTGACCAGCCAGGGGCCAATGGGACCGAAGGTATCGCAGCCTTTTCCTTTATCCCAGGTGCCGCCGCGTTCTATTTGCCACTCCCGCTCGGAAATATCGTTCACCACGCAATAACCGGCCACATGGTCCATGGCTTCCCGCTCGTCGATGTAACGCCCGCCCTGGCCGATGACCACGCCCAGCTCCACTTCCCAATCGGTCTTACGCGACTGGCGGGGAATCTGCACATCGTCATTGGGGCCGTTGATGGCGCTGACCCATTTATTAAACACGATAGGCTCGGTGGGAATGGCCGCCCCGGTTTCCGCCGCATGGTCGGCGTAGTTGAGGCCGATACAGACAAACTTGCCTACCTGGCCGACGCAGGGCCCCAGCCTGGGCTGGCCGGCCACCAGCGGCAGCTGGGCGATATCCAGGGCGCGTAATGTGGCGAGCGCGGCGGGCAGCAGGGCGTCCCCGCCGATATCGGCGATATGACCGGCCAGGCTCCGTATGCGTCCCTCGTTATCCAGAATGCCTGGGCGTTCCTCGCCGGGCGGGCCATAGCGCAATAATTTCATGACGTACTCCGTTTTTTTAAAATGACAACGGGTGAAAATATATGCCCCGTAACCGCTGCCGGCCATCAAAACCACCGGACAGACATCAAATACTTGAAGAAGATCACTTTCAGGCGGGTTGCCCATCAAGGTGCGATGAATGAGTAACGCGCCGCAACCATGAACGTTCGCTGCTGCCATTTCTTTAACAGGAAGCGCTAATTAAGCACAGCGCCTAAACCGCATTGAAATATGCTGAATATAGCCTTATTTTTTCCTGTCTCGTCCTTGATTTATTTCAGGGTTCCATTATGCTCGTGGCGTTTCATTATCCAGATGATAACGTAGAATATTTTATTTAAAATCATTTCCCGAATGTGTAATTGCCAGCTTTTAAGCCTGTATCCGTTATTGTCTTTAGCGCTGTCCGCGATAATAGTAGCGGCCGGCGGTTCTGTGCGTTTTTTATTTCAACAATATGCCAATAAATACTCTTCATGTATTTTCCAGGGAATCGTTTTATGAACATAAAACTGGTGCTGGTTGACGATCATGAACTGATCATCAACGGCATTAAAGCATTGCTTACCCCCTATCCGCGTTACCAGATAGCGGGCCAGGTGGACAATGGACTTGAGGTCTATCGCCTGTGCGGCGAGACCCACCCGGATATCGTGATATTGGATTTGGGATTGCCCGGCATGGATGGGCAGGATGTGATCGCGCAATTGCTTAAGCGCTGGCCCGCCCTGCGCATTATCGTGCTTACCTCCAGGCGGGGAGAGCATTATGCCGCCGGGGTGCTGCGCCTGGGCGCCCTGGGCTTTGTGCTGAAAAGCAGCCCGCAGCATTGCCTGCTGACCGCGCTGCAGTACGTTTTTAACCGCAAGCGTTACCTTGATCCGGCGCTGGATCATTTTCGCGTGTTCCAGCTGATGAACGAAAGCGGCCATCACCCTTTGTCCCTGACGCTGAGGGAGCGCCAGGTATTAAAGCAAATCGCCGAGGGCGCGGGCAACCACGCCATCGCCGGTAACTTATCCATCAGCCCTAAAACAGTCGAGACCCATCGTTTGAATATTATGCGTAAACTTGACGTGCATAAAGCCATTGACCTGGTGCATTGGTCGTTCCGGTTGGGATTGGTGGAATACCGTTAGACAAAAATTCAGGAAGGATGTCAGGGAATTACCTGATGTTTCATCTTCATTCGCCGCCTATGATGGCAATAGTCTTATAAAGCCAATAGTTAGCAGAATAAAATAGAGACGTTGTAAAAAATAATTCGGCTTATTACCGACGATCTCGCGTATTGGGGAACAGCATGCCCGACTGGATTAATGTTCATACGCCGTTAAGCGGCAACGCCGAAAGTGAGCTGATATTTAAACGGCTGACCGGCCGGGAATCCTTTTCGGCCTTATACCGGTTCAACGCGGAATTTCTTAGCACTCATAACGATTTAGATATGAATGCATTATTAGGAAAGGATATCACCATTGAAATAAAGCTCATTAATGACGAGCGCCGTTTTTTGCATGGCCATATCACCCGCATTGATTTCAACGGCTACGATCTGCTGCATGAAAAATATAAGCTGTATACCTTCACCCTGCATCCCGCCCTGTGGTATCTGACGCAAAATCGCGATTGCCGCGTCTGGCAGGAGAAAACCCTGCCGGATATTATTACCCATGTCCTGGCCGACTATAATATTGACTGTGAAAATCGGCTGACCAGCGCCTATCATCGCTACCCCTACATCGTGCAATATCGCGAAAGCACCTTCGATTTCCTGAGCCGTCTGATGGAGCATGAGGGCATTTATTATTTTTTCCGCCACCATGACCGGGGCCATACGCTGGTGCTGGCCGACGCCCCCCAGGCGCACCAGCCTTTCCCCGGCTACGAGGATCTGGTTTACCGGCAGCCGGGCGCCGGTCTTAACGCACATCGCGAAGCCATTCACCGCTGGACATTGTCCCATGAAATCACCCCCCGGTTGTGCAGCATGGACGATTATGACTTTCGGCAGCCGCGCGCCCATCTGGGGCAAACGTGCCAAAACCGCGCCTCGTTTGCCGCCAACAAAAGCGAAATCTACGACTGGCCGGGGGGGTATGCCGATCATGGGCATGGGGAGTTCCTGGCGCAAATCCGCCAGCAGGAGCTGGCCTCCCGGCAATGCCGCGTCTCGGGACTGGCAACGGCGCGCGGCATGGCGCCCGGCTACACTTTCCGGGTTCATCACTGTCCGCGCCCGCAGGATGAGCAATCTTATCTGGTCACCGGCGTCGATTACAGCATCCAGGATAACCGCTGGCATGCCGCAGATGCTCAATCCGCACCCGGCGCCGCCATGGCTGAGTTCAGCGTGGCTTTTACCGTTATACCGGCCCAGGTCACCTGGCGTCCGCCCCGCGCCACCCCCTGGCCTAAAACCCAGGGGCCGCAAACCGCCGAGGTGGCCGGTCCGCCCGGCAACAGCATTTGGACCGATAAATATGGCCGCGTAAAGCTAAAATTCCGCTGGGACCGGCACGGCGCGGGCGACGACACCGATTCCTGCTGGGTGCGGGTATCCAGCCATTGGGCCGGGTGGAAATATGGCGGCGTACAGGTGCCGCGGGTGGGCGAAGAGGTGATCGTGGATTTTATCAACGGCGATCCCGATCGTCCCATTATTACCGGACGGGTCTACAACGAAGACGCCCTGCCGCCCTGGGAACTGCCGGCCGCCGCCGCCCGCATGGGATTTATGAGCCGCAGCAGGGATGGCGGCACGGGCAACGCCAGCTACTGGTTTATGGAGGACGCGCCGGGACGCGAGTCCTTTAACCTGCATGCCGAGCGGGATATGACCCTCTCGGTGGAACATGACCAACGCATCAGCGTCGACGGCGATCTGGCGCAGGAGATAAAAGGCCAGAGCCGCTTTATCCACCAAGGTCCCTGCGCCACCTTCAAATTTAAACCCGATATACAGACCTTCCACTTGGGCAAAACCAGCCTGATTACCGCCGGCGGCAGGGCAGACGCCGTTACCGGCGGCGAATACCGGCAGGTGACCGGGCACGCGGCGCAGATTGTCAGCGGCAGCCTGACCCAGCATGCCGGTGATACTATCAGCCACCATGCCCTGAATGATCTGATGTTTGACGCCGGCAATAAAATCGTGTTCGGCCGGACGCGCTATCCCGGCGTGCTGGCGGCGGATGCGCCAGGGCCGTCCCAGGCCGCCCTGGCGCAGGCCCGGCCCGCCACCGCGCAGGAGCTGGCGGATCGCCGCCGGGCCGAGCGGCAATACCAGCGCCCGGATCCCACCCGGGTGGAATATGCCAAAGGGGTGGATACCACCATCAATGGCGTGGATCGGCAATCCATCGCCGGCAATCGGCACGTGGAGATAAAGGGCGACGCGCGCCGCCATATCCACGGCAGGCTGGATGAGCAGGTTGACAGGGATCTGGCCGTGTGCGCCGGCGGCGATATCAGCATTGACGGCGGCAATGAGATTCAGGTGACAGCCAAAAAACGGGTGCTGAAAATCAAGGGAAGCAGCGAAACCCATGCCGGCAATATGCTTCACGTCGCCGGCGCGGCGGAAAGCATCTATAACATGCGCGTTGCCATGACAAAAATGGCGGTAACCACCGATGAGGTATTGACGTCCAGCACCCGGCTGAACCTGGCCACGACCGCGGTGCGGGTCGAAACGGTGGGCGTCAATATCAGCCAGGGCCAGTTGGATATCCGCACCACGCTGCTGAGCCTGCACACCAGCGCCATCACCCTTTTTATCTGAGCCGGCCGCCATGAACATCATCAAACCCCTGCGTCTGGGCGTGCTGCACCGCCCCTGGCGCTGGCTGGGCCAAAACCAGTTAGGCGTGTCCGTGCTGGCCCTGGCTGACATGGGGCCCGCGCCACGGCTGCGTCCCGAACCGGAGCTGTGGCAACTGGCGGCGCGGGAACTGGCCGGCGACGGCGGTTTGCTGGACCTGGCCATTCCCAAAGCCTGCGCGGAATTCCTGGCCACCGGTTATGCCTATACTCGCCATCAGCGGCAAAATAATGCCTGTATGGTTAAAATCCAGGTGGACGCGCTGGAAAAGAGCCTGATGGTGTTCGGGGAACGTTTCTGGGTCAGCGGACGCCCCACCGAGGCGCTGCCGTTTGCACGGCTGCGCCTGGACTGGCAAAACGCCTTCGGCGGCGAAAACGATGCCCGCAACCCGCGTGGCCTGGGCGCGCACCCCGTAGAGCGTAACGGCGTCATATGCCATCCGCTGGCCCATATCGAACCGGAGGCGGGTTATGGCGCATCGCGTCGCAGGATAAAACCCGACTGTTTCGGCCCGCTGGACTTTTGCCTGCCGGAGCAGTTCAGCCGTATCGGCAAAAGCTACGACCGCCGCTGGCTGGAGCAGGAGTACCCCGGGTTCGCCCGCGATATCGACTGGCATGTATTTAACCGGGCCGGACGCGATCAGTGGTGGCCGCGGTCGCCGTCATTACCGCTGGGCGCGCCCTGGCGTATCTGGAATATGCACCCGGAGCAACCGCTGCAGCAGGGCGTGCTGCCCGACTGGCGCGCCCGGTGTTTTATCACGCGCGCCGCCGTTCCCGACGATCATCACGCTTGCGCGCCGCCGGCGCTGGAAGAAATCACCCTGCGCGCCACCACCTTGTGGTTTTTTCCTCATGTGGAACAGATGGTGCTGATTTGGCAGGGCAGCTGCGGGATCCAGGAAGACGATGCGCTGGACGTCGACAATATGCTGGTCGCCCTTGAAGCGGCACGGGAGAGCCGGCCCCTGGCGCATTACCGGGACGTTCTCCAGGCCCGCAGCCGAAAGGCTACCGCCGCCGCCCATGCCCTGTGTGAACAGGATTTGGTCACGGAAAGCCTGATCGGCCCATGGCTGGATACCGCCCCCCGGCCGCCGGAAAGCCCGCTGGCGGCCAATCTGGCCCGCCGGGAAGCGGACCTGCGGGAAAAGCGCGGACAGCCCCTGCCGGACAGCGGCGTTCATACGACCTTACCCGGGCAGGCAACCCCGGCTGACCGGAGCCCCGGCCGGCACCAGGGCGCCGCTGACGCGCGGATAAGCCTGCGCGACGGCGACACGGGCGCAGGCGACGGCGATACGGACGCAGGAGATAGCGCCGGTAACCTGGTGGCCCGCGCGCAGGAGCCGGGGCCGCTGCCCGGCGAGCTGCCGCGGTATATGGCGCGGGTGGAACGACAGGCGGCGGCGCTGCAACAACGGGCGCTGGAAAAAGCCGCGGCCCTGGGCGCCGATATGACGGATGCCGGGGACGGCGCCGGGCCGGCGCACTACCACCGGATGCTGGCGGCGCTGCGGCGGGAGGCTGAGGACAGCGCCGGCGCCGGGCCGTCTATTGATACGCCTGAAGCCCGCCTGGCCCTGCACCAGATGTACCGGCTGGCCGCCGCTGCCCGCCCTGCGGCCCCGCAGGCGGCGGCGGAGTGGCGCCCTCGCCTTCAGGCCCTGCTGGCGCAAACGCGCGATCTCGGCGACATGGATTTGACCGGCGCCGATCTGCGCGGCCTGGATCTACGCGGCGTTAATCTGCAGCGGGCCCTGCTGGAAAGCGCCAGGCTGGATAACTGCCTGCTGGACGGCGCCGATCTCAGCGACGCCATGCTGGCCCACGCCTCGTTGACCGGCGCTTCGCTGCGCGACGCGCGCCTTGCCGAAGCCTGCCTGACCGGCGCCCGCTGTCACAACACGCTGTTCTCCGGGGCGCAGCTGTCCGGGACGACAGTGACCCGGGCGGCGTTTGCAGACTGTTGTTTTGATCGGGCGCAGCTCAGCGGGCTGCTGTTTTACCACACCGCCATCCACCGCTGCCGCTTCAGCCATGCCGCCTTGACGAACTGCACGTTTCTTGATGCCGACGCCACGGCGCCGGATTTCAGCCATTGCCGCCTGGAAAAGGTGACGTTCAACCAGGGCCGTCTGGACGCGGCCTGTTTTAACGCCGCGCGGTTGTCCGGCTGCTCGTTTATCACCCTGGCGTTGGATGAGATCCGGTTTCAGGAGGCCGCCCTGGACAGCTGTGTTTTTACCGGCGGCACCCATGCCGGAGGCGCGGCATTCCGGCGCGCCCGGCTAACAAGCTGCAACTTCCGGCAAACGCCGCTAGACCGGGCGGATTTTTCACAGGTCGAGGCGCAAAGTTGTGACTTTAGCGGCGCCGTGCTTACACGCGCGCGCCTGGACGGTATCAACGCCGGCGGCTGCCTGTTTATCCGCGCCGACCTCAGCCACGCCTCGCTGACCCGCGCCGACCTGATCGGCGCCCTGTTGCAAAAATCCCGGCTCGCCGGCGCCGACCTGCGCGCCGCCAACCTGTTTCGCGCCGATCTGTCGTTAGCGACCATCGACCGCCATACCCGCCTGCAGGGCGCCTATACGCACCAATGCAAAACCCTGCCGCGCGCGCAGGAGCCCTCGTCATGACTCACCTCACCGCGCGGGAATTACAGCGCCGCATCGACCGGGGGGAAGCGGTCGACTCGGTGACGCTGGGCGAGGAACAGCTTGCCGGCGTACGGCTGCGCGGCGCGGTATTCAGCAACGTGGATTTCACCGGGGCGGACTTACGCCGGCGCCAGCTGGAAGACACGCTGTTTGATCATTGCCGGCTGGAGCGGGCCAGCTTTTGCGGCGGGAATATCAAGGACTGCCGGTTTAACCACTGCGCGCTGCCCGCGGCCGATTTCAGCGGGTGCGATATTACCGGCACAGTATTTAATCATTGCCGGCTGATGGGCAGCCGATTTGGCGCCAGCGGCCTGACATTAACCCAGTTCCTGGAGTGCCTGCTGACCGGCGCGACTTTTGATACCTGCTCGCTGGAGCAGGTAACACTGTTTAAAACGCCGCTGCTCCAGGCCCGGCTGCATCAATGCCGGGCGGTCCTGACCACGTTGTTCGGCATCGACCTTACCGCCACCACGTTCAGCCAGAGCCAATTCGACCGCGTTATCTTTGCCGAATGCGACCACCGCCATAACGACTATCGCCGCCAGACCTTTATCGCCTGCCAGTTTACCGGTAATGCCATGGATAACGTCGATTTCAGCCACGGCACGCTGACC
The DNA here is from genome assembly GCF_047324145.1 of Sodalis sp. RH24. Taxonomy (NCBI): domain Bacteria; kingdom Pseudomonadati; phylum Pseudomonadota; class Gammaproteobacteria; order Enterobacterales; family Bruguierivoracaceae; genus Sodalis; species Sodalis sp. RH24. The sequence continues at coordinate 3,982,829 of NZ_CP178729.1, read as the reverse complement.
CGCAGCTGTTTTAAAGGCGCCTCGCTGGGCATGGCGCGTTTCAATCACGCCCGGTGCGGCCAGGCGCTGTTTATCGACAGCAGCCTGGCGCGGGCGCAATGCCGCCGCGGCCATTTTGACCAGGGGCAGTTTATCGGCGCCGACCTGCGACAGGCGGATTTTTCCCACGCCAGCCTGAAGCAGGCCCTGCTGCATCGCGCCGCGGCCGGACAATGCCGATTTACCGGCTGCAACCTGGCGTATGCGGATTTTCGCGAGGCCGATCTCCAGGACGCCGACCTGCGGCACGCGCGCTTTATGCGCACCAGCATGCACCGCGCCCGGCAAACGGCGGCGCTGTTTTCCAGCCGCAAGGGGCTGCTGGAGGCGGATGCAGCGCTCCATGCCGCCGAAGAGTGGAGCCGCCGGCGGCCAGATGTGACCCCGGACCCTTAGCCATCCCTTATTTGAGACACCTTATGATGAACCAACAGGCATTGCGCGACCAGATTGCATCGCCGCCCGGCCAGGCCGTAGGCCGGGTGGTCAACCTGCTGCCGGACGGCTGCTATATCGTGCGCCATGAACAGCGCGGCTGGCAGTGCCGCCGGGCCGCCAGCTGCCTGCTGGCGCCGCAGCCGGGCGATACGGTGCTGGTTGCCGGCAACCGGGCGCAGCTGTGGCTGCTGGCGGTGCTGGATCGCGCGGACACGCTGTCGCCCTGGTCCCTGACGGTTGCCGGCGACCTGCATATCGCCGCCCGGGGCGAGTTAAGCCTGCATGGCGCCGAACGGCTGGCGTTGCGCGCCCCGGCGCTGGATATCGGCGCCGATCGCGGGGAATGCCGTATCGGGCGGATGCGCTACCAGGGCAAGTCGTTGTCGGCCCGGGTGGATGTCGGCTGCATCGTCGGCAAGCGGCTGGAATCGGTATGGCGCACCCTGGTGCATATCAGCCACCGGTGGCTGCGCAAAGTGACGCAAACGGAGCACGCCAGGGTCGGCCAGCTGGATTACCAGGCCGCCGATTATGCCCGCCTCCACGGCCGGAACCTAATGATCACCGCCGACGCCGTCACCAAGATCGATGCTGAACACATTCATATGGGCTGATGCGGCAGCCGCCGGATTTGCCGTAAAAATGGAGCGGAAATGGCGAAAAAAATAAGCCACCCCCCGGCGCAACGCGCCGCCGGACAGACTAGCACGGCCGGCGGCCGGCAACGCGCCGCGCCCTTGTTATGGGAACGGCTGCTGGACGACGATCCGGAAAATCCGGACGACTCGCCGCCGGACATGGCGTGCCTGCGCGACAGGCTGAAACAGTCGGTGTTAACCAACCTGCAGGCGCTGTTCAACTGCACGCGTTTCGCCTCCCGCGGCGAGCTGGCGCGCTGGCCCCATATTTACGCCAGTACGCTGAACTTCGGCTTGCCGCCGCTGGCCGGCAAGGTGCGCACCGAGATCGCCTGGCAGGATATCGAAGTCGCCATCGCCAGGGCGATCGCTTGCTTCGAGCCGCGCATCATCGTCCCGGAGCTGTGTATTGATTGCATTGATGACGATGCCGGGCTGGCGTCGCATAACCTGCTGTCGTTTATTATCCAGGGGCGCCTGTGGTGGTCGCCGGCGCCGGTGGAGTTCAGGTTTACCAGCCGCGTGGATCTGGAAAACGGCCATTTTGAACTGAGTGATAAGGGATAACTGATGGATAGCCGGCTATTGGACTACTACAACCGGGAATTGGCCTGGCTGCGGGAAATGGGCACGGAGTTCGCCGAACAGTATCCCAAGGTCGCCGGGCGCCTGGGCTTACACAGCGCCGAACCGGCCGATCCGTATGTCGAGCGGCTGCTGGAAGGCGTTGCTTTCCTGACCGCGCGCGTCCAGTTGAAAATGGACGCGGAATTTCCGCAGTTCTCCCGGCAACTGCTGGAGATGCTGCACCCTAATTATCTGGCCGCCACGCCGTCGATGGCCATCGTGGAACTGCGGCCGGATGTCGCCAAGGGAGATATCAGCCAGGGTTACCGGGTGCCGCGCGGCACGGTGATGGACAGCCTGGAACGTAAGTCCCGCGGCGTCACCTGCCGCTTTCGCACCGCCCATGACGTCGACCTCCAGCCGTTACGCATCGAGCAGGTGGCGTTGGGCGGGATTCCGGCGGAGATCCGGCCCGGCGCGCTGGGTCTGGAGGGCTGCGCCTGCGCGCTGCGCATCAGGCTTTCCTGTATCGGCCCGGTTACGCTTGGTGAAATGCGTTGCGATCGGCTAATGTTTTATCTCAGCGGCGGCGATATCCCGGCCCGGCAACTGCTGGAGCTGATCATGCAGCATACGCAAACGGTGCTGGCGCAGACCGGCGGCGGCGCGTCCGTGCGCCTGAACCTGGGCCGGGAGGCGCTGCGCCATGAAGGACTTGACGCCGATCAGGCCATGCTGCCGCCGGACCTGCGCAACCTGGACGCATTTCGCCTGTTGCAGGAATATTTTTGTTTTCCCGCCCGGCTACAGTTTTTCAGCCTGGGGGGATTGCAGCCCTTGTTCGACCGCGGCGGCAAACAGCAACAGCTGGAGATTATCCTGCTGCTGGATCAGGCCGCGCCCGAACTGGAGCGCCAGGTAGATCGGCAGCATCTGGCGCTGCACTGCACGCCGGTCATCAATCTGTTCCCCCGCACCGCTGAACGCATTGTTCTCAATGAACGCCAAACTGAATACCCGGTTATCGTGGATACGCTGCATCCGCTGGATTATGAAGTCCACTCCGTCATACAGCTGCACGGCTTCGGCAGCAAAGGCGAAAACGGCTACCGGCGGCTATTCAGGCCGGTTTACGATCGCCACGATGAAGAGGGGCCTGAGGGCCCGGGCTGGTTTTCCCTGCGCCGGGAGCAGCGCCACTGGCCATCGGCCGCCGATCCGTCGATGGCGTATACCGGCTACAGCGGTTCGCTGGCCTATGTCTCCCTGGCAGACGAACGGCATCCGCCCTGGCATGGAGAACTGGCCTATCTCAGCCCCGAGGTGCTGTGCTGCAATCGCGACCTGCCGCTCACGTTGTTGCAGCAAGATAGGCAATTCGTGATGCGCGACTCTCTGCCGGTGCAACGGGTGGTGTTACGCAACGGACCCAGCCAGCCCCGCCCGGCGCTGGCGGAAAGCGCGTCCTGCTGGCCGCTGATTAACCAGCTGCGCCTCAATTACTTCAGCCTGATGGATAACCAAGACGGCGGCGCGGCCCTGCGCCAGCTAGTAGACTTCCACGCCCGCAGGGCCGATATGACCGTCAGGCAGCAAATTGCCGGCATTCGTCAGTGCCAGCTCCTTCCCTGCCATCGCGTCATGGCGTCCCCGGCCCTTGCCGTACGCGGCATCAGCGTGCGGCTAAGCGTCGATGAACAGGCATTTTCCGGCCTGAGCCCGTGGCTGCTGGGCAGCGTGCTGGCGCGGCTGTTTACGCGTCTGGCCACCATTAACAGCTTTACCGAAACCACGCTCAGCTCGATACAGCGGGGCGCCATCGGCTATTGGCCGCCGCGTCCCGGGGCGGCGACACCTTTATGAAAATTCACCGCGTCCGTCCCTGCCCCGCCCAACGCCGCTTATCTCCGGTTTCACGCCGCCGCGTCACTGCGCCATCCGCTCCAGCCGCTGATGGCGATACCAATAGCTGGGCCCTGCGCGAGCGCCATCCCTGGGAGTATGATCTGTTTCAACTGCTGCGCCGCGTTGATGCGCAGGGCGGGCTGCGCTACGCGCTGGGACGCGCGCCGCTGCCGCGCGACGAACCGCTGCGCCTGGGCCAGCGGCCGGCGCTGGGTTTCGCCGCCGCCAATATCGCCGCCATCGCGCCGGGGACAGACGCGCGGTTGCGGCGGGTGGATATTAACGGCTTCGGGCTGTTCGGCCCCAACGGTCCCCTGCCGCTGCATCTGACCGAAGAGGTTTACCAACGCCGGCGCCCCGGCCAGGAACCGGCGCTGACGGCCTTCGCCAACCTGTTTCACCACCGGTTGATTACGCTGTTTTATCGCGCCTGGGCCGACGCCCAGCACTGCGTCTCGTTCGATCGGCCGGACAGCCGGCGCTTCGATGGGTATGCCGCCTGCCTGTTGGGAACAGGCCAGCCCGCCGCGCGCGTTGGCGCGCCGGACGCGCAGGCGCGTTATTATATGTCGGGGCATTTAACCCGCGGCCCGCGCAGCGCCGAGGGGCTACGCTCGCTGATACGTCACTTTTTTGCCGTGCCGGCCAGGCTGCGGGAAAACCTGTTCCATTGGCTGCCGCTGCCAGCCGGCGCCCGGCTACGGCTGCACGCCGGTCAACACCGCGCCCGCCTGGGGGGCACACATTGCCTGGGCCTTGCCGTTCCGGACAGGCAGTCCCGGTTCGCCGTCGATATCGGTCCGCTGCCGTGGCGGCAATACCGTCGTTTTTTACCCGCCGGGCATTCCGGCACGCTTGACCGGTTGCGCAAGTGGGTGAGCCATTACGCCGGGGTGGAATTTTCCTGGGAGCTAAGAGTGGTCCTGGCGCGGGAGGAATATCGCGGCTGTACGCTGGGAGGCGGCCAGCCGCTGGGACAAGGCAGTTGGCTGGGATATAACCTGCCGTCGGCCCACCGCGACGATTTTGTTTATCGTCCCGATGAGCCGATGGGTTGGTAAACTCAGCAGGCGTTATGGGTCATTTCCCGCTGATAGACCGGTAAAAAAGTCTGGGTAAACAAGGCGTCGACATCGTTTTGCGACAGCGTGCCGAGACAGGCGCCCAGCGCCGCCAGCATCGCCCGCCGCTGCGCCGGAGTCACCCCGCCCGTGGCGATATCCGCCGGCGGCAGCGCGCCCGGGCCATGTTCCGCCGCGGACGCATCATCCGCCCGTGCCGTGAACAACCGCAACGGATCGGTTTCCCCAGCGCCGTAAAGCCGCGATCCGCCGGGCGCCTCCGCCGCCGCGATCCGGCCGGACGCGGGGGGCGCGTCGAAAAGCGCCCCCAATACCCGATCGATATCATTTTCCCGTACCGTCGCGCCCGGAAATTCATTGAGAAAGTTTTCCCAGGTCTCTTGCGGGCGGCGGTCGTCTATCAATGGGTCATTATTTAAACTTGACTTGGGCAGCGGCATTTTTTTTCACATCCCAACCAAATTCAACCTTCGCGCTCAGGGCGCCGGTGCTTAACTGTTCTCCGCAGGTCACGCCCATCACGGCGGGTGAAAAGCGATACAGCACCGCCATGGCGCCGGGCGCCACCGCGTGTCCTTCCCCCGCGCCGGTGCCGGTATGGGGCACGATTTCCACCGCGCTCAGCATCACCTCCTGCAGTTTAATCAGCAGGTAATCCTCGCTGGACTCGGCCGCCTTTCTCAGCCCCAGGGTTACCGCGGGCAGATGCGTGCCCTCGACGCATTTTTTCATCATGGTGGGCAGGGCCTTATCAATCCGCGCCAGCACCTCCAGCTCGCGCACTACCGCCTTGCCGATACCGCCGCCGCCGCCCACGCTGTTCTCCGAGGGCTGGACTATCTGCCAGCGGAAATGCTGCACGTCGATCCAGTCCTTATGTTCCTCGTCCTTGGCTTCGCCTTTAACGCTGTCAACCTGCAAATAAATACTGTTATTCATACTCAGGAATCCTTTCTTACCGCGGGAAAAGGGATGTTAATTGCCACCTTTCAGCGACGGCAGCTTGGACACCAGGCGTAGCGACACCGTCAGGCCCTCCAGTTGGTAATGCGGGCGCAGGAAAAATTTCGCCTGGTAATAACCCGGATTGTCCGCCAGCTCGCTCACCTGCACCTCGGCCGCCGCCAGCGGGCGGCGCGCTTTGGTTTGCTGCGATGAGTTAACCGGATCTCCATCAACATAATTTATTATCCAATTATTTAGCCATAGCTCCATTTCACTGCGGGTTTGGAAGGTTCCCACCTTGTCGCGCACGATGCACTTCAGGTAATGGGCGAAACGGCAGCAGGCGAAAAGATAAGGCAGGCGCGCGGCCAGGTTGGCGTTGGCGCTGGCGTCGGGATCGCTGTATTCCGCGGGTTTTTGCAGCGACTGGGCGCCGATAAACGCCGCGAAATCGGAGTTTTTACGGTACACCAGCGGCATAAAACCGTTTTTGGCCAGCTCCGCCTCGCGCCTGTCACTGATGGCGATTTCGGTCGGGCATTTTAGATCCACGCCGCCGTCGTCGGTGGGGAACATATGGCATAAGAGATTATCCACCGCGCCGCCCGACTCCACGCCGCGAATGGAAGTACACCAGCCGTATTCCTGGAACGAACGGTTGATATTCACCGCCATGGCGTACGCGGCGTTCATCCAGGTGAAATTGGCATGGGTGGCGCCGTCGGTCTGCTCTTCAAACAAAAAGGCGTGGACGGGATTGCCGGCCAGGCCATAAGGCAAACGCGCCAGCAGGCGCGGCAATACCAGCCCGAGATAGCGGGAGTCTTCCGATTCCCGCAGCATGCGCCAGGCGGCGTATTCGGTATTCTGCACGATCTTGCCCAAGTCGCGGGGATTGGACAGCTCCTGCCACGACTCCATCTGCATCACCCCGGGCGACGCGCCGCTGATAAAAGGGCAATGGGCGGCGGAGGCGATAAGCGACAGCTCGCGTAACAGTTCCACATCCTGCGGACTGTGATCAAAATAATAATCGCCGACGAGACAGCCCAGCGGCTCGCCGCCAAACTGGCCGTACTCCTCTTCATAAACGCGTTTAAAGATCGGGCTTTGATCCCAGCTGGCGCCTTTATAGCGTTTAAGCGTGAGCCCCAGTTCTTTTTTGCTCAGGTTCATCACGCGGATTTTCAGCATATCGCTGCTGGCGGTATTGGCGACCAGATAATGCAGCCCGCGCCAGGCCCCTTCCAGCCGCTGGAATTCGGGATGATGGAGGATGATGTTGATTTGCCGCGACAGGGTTTGATCGATAAGCGCAATCAGGCCCTGAATGGTGCTGAAGGCATCCCGGGATAATGTCACTCGGTAGGCCAGCGCCTGCTGCGCCATGGCCCTGACCGCCAACTCCAGCGCGGCGCGCGCTTCGTCGGTCTTGGTACGGAACTGCTCTTCGATCACCGCGCCGATGGCCGGCGGCAAAATGCGTCCGCCGCCCCCGGCGGCGTACATCGGCGAGTAGGGTAATAGATCCTGCCCGCCGGTATCGGCCGACGCGCCGGCCAGGCCCCGCAGCAGCTGGTCATCATTCAGCACCGAGGCCATCAGTTCCTCGGCGCCATGTTTGCCATCCATATAGGAAAGCAGGTTGGAGAGCTGGATGTGCGCCTCCAGCAGCGCGTTCAGCGGTTCGACCTGGTGCGCTATCGCCTCCGGCAAAAAGTCGTCCATCTCGTTAAAGACGAGCGACACCGGCAGGTCGTCGACGCCGGTCAGGGTATTTTCCACCCGGATGGCGATACCCGGCTGGAACGATTTCATCCGTTCATTAAAATTATCACTATCGATATCGAGGAATTTCCGGTCATCGATCCGTACCGGCGGTTCGTGCGCCCCGCCGCTCAAATCCGCCATGACGCCCATGACAAACGGCAGTTGAACCGTGCGTTCGGCGCCGTATAATTCCACCTCATACTCGATTTGCACGCGCGGCGCGCGATGGCGGGCGATCAATTTTTGTCCGCTGTGTGCTTCTTTCATCTCTCTTACTCCTTAAGGCTCTCGCAGCCGAAAAAATGCTCTAACTGGCTTGCCGCCTCCGGCGCCAGGTTGCGCACTATCGCCAGAAAGTCCTGGCTCATTAACCGCTGGATACGCGCAATCATCAACGGCGCCGGATGGCTGGACTCGTAGCGCCGGAAATAGATCTTTACCTGTTCCAGCGCCTGGTAGGCGTCGTCGCGGGTGAGGATATCGCCCTCGCGCCGGGACGACGGTGTGGCCGCCGCGCCGTTATCGGGCGGGATGCGGCGGGGAAATAAGGAACCTTCCGCCGGCGCGGGAGGCGGCGGCGCGGTATCGTGGACCACCAGCGGCTGGGACAAGGCGCGCAGGGAAGCCAGCACGCCGGGCATGTCCGGGATCGCCGTTTCGCCCAAATGCGTGCGCAGCAGGTTGAAAAGCCGCTCCAGGGCGGAACAGATCAACGGTAGATAGCGCGCGTGCGTCTCCAGCCCCCGCCGCAGGAGGACGGACAGCCGCGCCGATTCGCCGGGGGGCTCCGCGGCCCTTATACCGTCGAGGGCGGCCGCGGCATCGGCAAACGACAGGCTGTGGCCCGCTTCGCGTACAAACAGGCTATGGCGCAGCAATTTCGCCAGCTCAAAGCCATCGCCCAGCTCACGCAGCACGTTAATGCGCATCAGGGGATCGGACTCGCCCTCCAGCGCCAGCGGCGGCAACAGCGTCGGCCAATACCGCTCGAGCGCTTCGCCCATCAGCATAATGCCGTCGGCGTAACCGGGCACGCCGCGCAGGGCGGTCCAAGATTGCGCCAGCAACAGCATCACGCGCAGATCCTTGCTGTGCGCCAGCAGTCCGAGGGCTTGTTGCTCCACCCGGCGCCAGTCCGGTTCCAGCGCCGGGATCAGCATATCGCCGAACTGTTGTTCCGCTTTACCGCGCGCCAGCTGGTGCAGTTGAATAAAGGCCAGATCGTATTCCAGGTTTTCGCCGCAGGGCGCGTCGGTGCTTACCGGCGTAAGCAGGGCGTCGATGTTCATAACGGTTCCGGTTGCGCGGCACAGCTGAAGTGCGGCAGGGTAAAGGGGTTGCGCACGTTGTCCGGGATAATTTCCAGCGTCACGTTGCGGCCAGCCAGGGTGAAGGTGATATGCTGCGCGCCGTCGTTGCCCGTCCGCCGGCTTTGGCCGCCGTCGAGCAGCCGGTTCAGCGCCCACGGCCCCTCCCGTTCCAGGGTGGCGATGGTGCCGTCGGCCAGGCCGGCGCTCAGCCGCGCTTTGCCCGTACCCCGCGCGCCCGGCCAGTTCAGGTGATAGGCAATCGACGGGCCGTGGTTATAGCTGAGCATCTGCCCGTCGATATCAAGCGACAGGCTGAGAATGCCGTTGTCCATCTTTACCGGGCGCAGGGTAAAGGAAAAGACGGGGCGGGTCGCGCCCGGCGGGAAGAACGCATCGCCGATAGCACGGGCGGCGCGGAAAAAGTGCAGCAATGCCTCCCCGGCCGCCTCGTCGCCGGCGTTGATCCCGGGGAAAAAATGCCAGCGATTGGCGCCTGTTTCCACGCTGTCCGCCAGGTGCTGTCGCCAAAAACGATCGGCCAGCCCCGTTTCCGGCGCAAACAGACGCGCCATATCGTCCGGACTAAGATCGATCGCGCCCTGCGGCGATAAAGGATAACGGCCATCGGCGACCTGCCGGCAATACGCGCCGATCTGGGTATCGAACAGCCGCCGCAGCTGCCGCTGCGTTTGGCGCCGGGTATCATGGCCGGCGCCCTCGGCAAGCTCAAGGATCAGGCGGCGCATCGGCTGCGGCAAACGCAAGGCATCCGCCCGCAGCCGGGAGAGGATCTCTCCTGGCGCAGGCGCCGTATCGCCGCTGTTGTGCAGCGCGACCAGATAGCGGTATACGCAGCCCAGCTGTGTGAGAATAGCGTCAAAGGCGATGGCGGCGCCGTTTTCATCGCCCGGGCGGGACAGCGCGATAAGATCCCGGTAGTGGTGCCTTACCTTCAGCTCGGGCCCTTCCTGACCTTCCCGGTTCCCCCGCTGGGGAAACAGTGTGTTCAGCAACCCGCGGGTGCCGGCGCCGAGCTGCCGCCCGAGGTCCGGCGATGACGCCTGCGCATCGCCCGGCGGCGACAAGGCGAGGATGTCGCCGATACGCGTCACCAGGCAACGCAGCGGCGAATGTTCGCCGGACAGGATACGCGCGCTGTCGATGCGCCGGTTCAGGTCCGGCGCGGGCATCAGGCCGATATCGCCGAGAAAGTTATCCCAGCGGGTAATAAATTCGTTCATATAACAATGCCGTACGTTGGCGGCCAGTTCGTCCTCATCCGCCGCCAGGGTCTGGTTCAGCACCCAGCGGTCCTCCTCCTGTAGCCGGCGCAGGGCGACGGCAACCCGGGGATGAAAGCCCAGCCAATACCCTGCGGGGGTAAACAGACCGGGGAGCGTATCCGTGGCCGGAAGGCCGCTGTTGCGTATCAGTACCTGCTCCGCCTCGGCGCCCGCCAGATCGATAAGGCTGATGGCCTTGAACCGGCTGTCGTTAATAAGCAATGGTTTCAGCCGCTGGTAGACGCGCTGGGCAAGCGGGTGCTGACGGATGGCAGACTGAGCCGTCTCGATCAGACGCTGGTCTTTGTCGTTGGGCGACAGCAGCGGCGCGTCGGTTATCAGTTGCGCGAGATGCCGGCGCAATTGTTCATTCCCGGCGCTGTCGAGCTGCGCCGCGCCCGGCATCGCCGGCAGGGTCATCAGCACCCAGGAGCGTAAAAACCCGCCGTCGTAATGCTGCGGCTCATACAGCATTTGATAGGCTTTCAGCGCCTGATAAGTGAAATCCGTCTCGCCGCCATGCGCCCGGGCCAGCACCGCGGCAAGCTGCTGCGTCACCAGCGGCAGCAGCACGCGCTTCAGGGCGTGCCGGTAGACCAGTTCGCCGGCGCCGTGCAGCATCCGGCCCCGGTACAGGCCCATACGATGGTCCAGCGGGGGGCGGCGATAATCAAAGACCCCGGTTTCGGCCCAGACGCCCAGTCCGTTAAAGAAGGGCATTATCTGGGCCAGCCCGGGGTCGGGCGCACGCAAGATAGCGGCGCTAAGCTGTTCCAGCGCCTGGGTGCGCGCCTGTACCCGTGCCAGGTACTGATGGTTATTATGGTAGCTGGCGATACCCAGGCTCCCCGCCGCCAGCAGCAGCGCCGATAACAGGCCGTAGCCCGCGAGGTAACCCAACCGGCGACGGCATATGGCCCAGCGGCGGGTGCCCGCCAGGTCGCCTTCGGCCAGGATAATGTCCCGAAACAGCGTCTTGAGGAAATAGCTTTGCGGCGTCGGCGCGGCCACATTGGCCGTGGCCATATCCGCCGGCGTGAAGCGGTAATCGAACAAATCGTCCTGGCGGGCCGTTAACGCGCCGGCGGCCGGTCCGGTTTTCTGGTTGGCGCTGGTAAACCAGACGCCCCGTGGCGCGGGCGCGGCCCCCTCGGGAAAGGAGGCAAAGATAATCTCCAGGTAACGCAGCAGCGGCTGGCGCAGCGCGGCAAAGGCCTGGGGCAGGGCCAGGCATTTGCCGCGCTGCCTGGCATCGGGCTCCGCCAGCAGCGTATCCGCCAAGGCGTCATCTAACCGCCGCTGCAACCGGTCGAAGGCCTGCGCAAAGGCTTCTGGCAGCGAGAACCCATCTTCGGACCCGCCCCGCCAAGGAAAATCCATGCCCCAGGGCTGCGCCAATTCAGGACCGTCGAAGCGGCTGAAATACTGGCTAAACCCCGCCAGGCAATCGGCCTTGGTGATCATGATATACACCGGCAGGACAATTTTAAGCTGCCGCCCCAGCTCCAGCAGGCGTCGGCGCAACAATCCGGCCTGCCGGCAGTGCTCTTCCCGCGAGGGCTGCAGCAGATCCTGCGCGCTTATTGTCAGCACCACCCCGTTAAGCGGCCGGCGGGCGCGATGGCGCTTGAGCAATGCCAGCATCTGTTGCCAACGGCTGTCGCCGTCGGCCAGAAAGCTGCCGCAGGGACTGATCACCACGCCCAGGGAGGTAAAATACCAGTCGCAACGGCCCGGCCCGTCCGCCGCGCCGGCGTCCGGGGCCTGGGGTTCGAGAAAATCGAGCTCAGCGTTTTGCAGGGCCCTGGACTTGCCGCTGCCGCCGGCGCCCAGCATCAGGTACCACGGCAGCCGATACAAATACGCGCGCCCGAAGACCGGCAGTCCCTCCTTTTTCAGCCCGGCGCCATAACCATGATGCCGCTTGAGGATCCTGGCCGCCAGTTTAAACCCTGCGGCAAGCGGGGTTTCCTCCCGTGCTGACGGCGTCCGCTCCGCCGTCAGCAGTTGCCGTCGCACACTGCGCCGGAAACGGGCCTGACGCATTGAGGAGAGGGATCGCGACAGCAGCCAAAACGCCGTCACCGCGCCGATAACCTGATAACGGACAGCGTCAGACGCCAGGGGATGCACCCCGCCGACGTCAAGCCGGGGGCCCACAAACCAGACGGCCAGGCCAACTCCCGCCGCCGCGCAAACGCCACGCCAGATTCCGCCGCCGTACAGCGCCCCCATCATTTTTAACATGTTCGTGCTCCCCGCCTCATTCTGTGTCGCCGCCGGCCAGGTTAAAGGCAATATCGATGCGTCGGTTAAGGGCGCGATTTTCCGCCGTGGTATTCGGCACCAGCGGCGTCTTGCCGGCGGCGCTTTGCGCCACCACCCGTCCCGGCTGATCCAGCGCCTGGCGCAGCATCAGGGCGACGGTTTCGGCGCGCGCCAGCGCCAGCGCGTCATTAGAAGTAAAAGCGGCGCCATGGATCGGCTGGTTATCGCTATGCCCGCGCACCGTTACCACGCCGGTGGTCTGCGCCAGATGCCGGGCAATCAGGAAGATAACGTCTTGATACGATGGGTGGAGCGTCGCGGAGGCCGACGCGAATACGTCGCCGCCGCGCAGCGTGATAACCCCCTGCTCATCCCGCAGGGACACCGCCACGCGGTTAGCGGCAATATCCGCCGCCAGGGCCTGCATCAGCTCCGGCAGCGACATCCCGGCCACCGACGGGGGCGCCTTGGGCAGTTGCAGGCTGAACAGCCTGTTTTGCACCCCGGTGGCAGCGACGTCCAGCCGGTTATTAAGGACGATATACAGCAAGCCAAGCAGCATCCCGCCCAACAAGACGCATAGCGGCGGCGCCAGCCGCGCCCTGGAGGTCCGCCGGGGGGCGGGGTGTTGCGCGCGCGGTTCACCCAGGGGACGGGCGTATTCACCCCTGATGCTGCGAATCTGCCGCGCCAGCCGCTGGGTCAGGATTTCCAGCCGGTAAATGCCGTTTTCCATGACCCGGTAGCGGCCGCCGAAACCCAATAACAAACAAAAATAGAGCAGCTCCAGCAGATCGATATGCTGCTCGGGCTGTTGCAACAATGTCGCCATCAGTTGGAAAAATTTCTCGCCGCCGTTGGTTTCATTATGAAAAGCCACCAGCAGGCCGTTGCCCGCCCAAATGCTGCTTTGCCCCCAGGAGGTCAGCGCCACCGCCTCGTCCAGGGCGGTACACAGGCAATAGCGCGCGCCGATAATCACGTTATAGCCCAGCGCCGCTTCCTGGCAAACCTGCTCGAAACGGCGCATTTCATCGATCATCCGCAGGCGCAGCGCCCCGGCATCCTCGGGCGGCTGCGCGTAACGTAAATGCGCCACGGCGTTCAGCAGCGGACCGGCCGCCGCCAGCAGCCGGTTGGGCTGCGCGTGCTGCATGCGAGCGTGGTCTGTCATGGCGGTGGTCCACCCGGCGGGGATTGACGCCTTATGGCCCATAATTGAATGTCCAGCCGGGCGAATTCGTCGGTAAGGTACAGGGCGAAGGCCCCGGTTTTGGCCAACTGCGGCCATAATGCGCCGCTATTTTCCAGGGCAAAGCAGTTGGCGCCCGTTCGGGAAGGCAGCTGGCGCGGCGCCTGCGCCAGGGGCCGCAAGGGGATACCCGGCAATTGCAGTTGCACCACGTCGCGGATGCAGCACGCCGGCGCAATCTTGATTTGCGCCAGAAAAGCGCTCGTTTGCGCCCCGCCCTCGAGTTCCGCCACCCTTAAGACAAAGTCAAACCGGTCCGGCATCTCTTTATCCGGCAATGTGGCCACGCTCAAGCCCGGCATCTTCTCGGTCAGCGGCAGGGGGATGGCGCTGTCTTCAAGCGCGATAAACAATCCCTGGCGCAGCAGCGACATCAAGAGGCCAAAGCAGCCGCCGATATCCGCATGGTCATACACCGGGATATCGCCTGCAAAGACATGCGGCGCCCGGTACACCGCCAGCTCCAGCGCAAACGGCAGCCATGCGGAGAACAGGCGCTCCGGATGTACCCTCGGGGCGTGCAGCAGATGATCTACCCTGGCGCTGAACCGATGGATAAGCGCCTGCAGCATCAGGTCCGCCGCCCTATTGTGCCCTTCGTCCCGCTGTTGCAGTTGGCGGCCCAGCCGCTGGCGTCGCTGTTGCAGCAAGCCCGCCAGCTCCCGGACATATTCCTGCAGCGCCGGGCTGGCGCGGCTGTCCAGCAGGGGAGGAAGATAACCGGGATCCAGCAACACGCCGCCGTCCCGATCCTTCGCCAGCACCCGTACCGCGCCCATGGCTATCCATTCGCCGTTAAGTTCATGTTCCGGCAGCAGCCGCAGACGCAGCCTGCCGCACTGGATCTTCGCGCCGCCCGCGGACAACGCGTTGGTGTCGGCAACCTCTTTTTCAAACGCCAGGTGACGGGCCAGCGAATCCGCCGCTTCGGTAAAAATGACCGCTTCCCGTCCCGCGCGCCGGACCGGCAATGCCAGAACGATGGTCACTCCGCCGCAGCCGGCGCGGATATCCAGCGCCGCCGGCGCATCGCAGGGATCGGTGAAGTCGAACAGCGTACCGTCCGGCAGGATGCCGGCGCCGGCGGCCAGCGCCACCTTGCCCAGCGCCAGCAGGCTTTCATCCACCCGCAGGATGGAAAATCCCCAGGGATAGCGGCCATCCCGCAGGTGCCATTGGCGCTGCTCCAGATACTCCTCGGCCTGCTGGAAATGATGGGGACGCAGGAACATCCCCTCCACCCACAGCACTTTATGGTTATTTTTCATTATCATTTCCCTGCAAACCGTCCGGGGTCACGGTAACCCGGCGCAAAACGGGCGGAGGCGGCCGGAGCATCGTCCATACCGAGGCCGCAGGCCGCGGCGGCAGAGGCAATAGCAGCCGCCAGCGTTTATGGGCGAGATCCTGGTACTCGGCAAAGATGCCCAGGTAATGAACATCGTCCGCCGTTGGCAGCGGCAGGACCCGGCACTTATCGTCGGGCAGCAGGAAAATTTCTTCTCCGGCGCGCACCTGCCCGCGCAGCGTCTTATGCGCGTCACGTTGCAGGTCCTCATAGCCGGCCGACAAAAAGCGGGAGGGATCGGTAAGCTGCAATACGGTTATTTTTAGCGGTGATCCGTTATTCAGCCGGCCGCGGGCGTTCAACGCCAGGCGATCGCCGCCGCCACTGTCTTGCGGGGTTATTTCCGCCGGCGCGCAGGCGCTGATAAACGCCGTCAGCGCCAGGAGGCCGGGAAAACGAAGCCGAAAAAACAGTGAAGACATATAAAGAATCCTGTTACCGGCGGGGGTTACATTCCAAGCATCATGATTTTCAGCTGGCTGGGAAGCAGCCGCATGCCCACCATATTGGTACCGTTCTGCAGGCTCAGGCTGGTCATGCGGGTGGCGGGAGAACCTTTGATCAGGGTGGTGAACGCGCCGGTTAAATGGCGCGAGGTCCCCATTACCGTACCCGACATTACCCCCAGGCTAATGCCGGCATTGTCGCCGAAACTGGCATAGGTCAGGGTGGCCATATTATGCGCGGGCAGCCCGCCGAACAGGATGGTATAGGTATGCGGCGTCGCCGTGCAGCCCAGCGCCATATTGGGGTAAGGCACCGGTACGGGCACCGGCGCCGGCGTCAGGCAGACGTCGGGAAACGCCAAATCCATGCCGAATAATTGACAATTCGCAAACATACCCCTATTCCCTTTTCGCCAGCGGCGCCAGGCCAAAAACAGTGGCGACCACGCTATCAAACAACGGGAAAAAACCGCTACGGCGTTTACCTGATTTTATGCTCAACCATTGCGTTGCCGGCGTGGTCTGCAACCCGCTAATATTACCGGAACCACGAGCCCCACATTAAAACAGACGTGGTCTGGCATGGTCCGCTGTACAGCAAAAGCGCGACGCGTGCGGATCGCCATGGGCCCGCCGAGCGGATACGCGATGAACGCACTTGCGCGCGGCATCGTCAATCACGGCCATTGTGCTGCAAAAACGGCTGGGGGAAACGCTGGTGGTGGACGACGACGGGCCATTATGGCATTGGCCGGCGCGCTGATTCTTTTGCTCACCGGCGGAAAACCGTTCAACCAGGCGCGCCGGGGATGACGACACCGGAGGGGATTTTCCGGCCGGGTTATTTAAAATCCGCATAGGGGTTCAGCGGCTGCGGCGGCATTGCGAGGTCGCCCTGCCAGCCCGCCATCGAATAGCGCAGGTAAGCAAGGATATGGCTGGGCGTGTAGTCCTTGGCCTGCTGGATATCGATACCGGCGCCAAGGGTCCAGTGCGACGACAGGCGCCGTTCGATTAACGCCTGGACGGTATAGCCAAACCCGGAACTGTCGCCGCCCGACGATAGGATGTCGGCGGCGCCCACCCCCGCCAGGGGATAACGCCGCCGCTCTTCCGTCGAGGCGTGCGACCAGGATAACGAGGCGCCGAGCTGCCAGGAGACATTTTCCGCGCGCGCGCGATAATTTACCGGCACGGCCAGGGAAAAATAGCGCTGCGGGCTATAATACCCGCCCTGCCCCAGCGTATAGCCGCTCAAATCGCGGCGATAATGCCACAGCATCGAATTCAGCCCCACGGTGGCCCGGCGGTCCTCTTCGTTAATCACCTTATAATAATACCCGCCCATCAGCCGTTCGCGGCTATTGTCGGCCACGTTTTTACCGGTCAGCTGATGCGCGCTCAGATCGCCCCACAGGCCGTTGGCGTTACCCTGATCATAACTCAGGCCCAGGCCGCCGCCGGTGGCGCGCACGCCGCCCCAGGTCATGCCGGTGCCGGGATCGCGAGCGCCGGCAAAGGACAGCAGCGAGCTGGAAACCGGCCGGCGCGAGGCGGTGGCGGTCCAACCGAGACTGCGCCAATCGCCGCGATAAGCGACACCGCCCACCCAGTCGACCACCGGAAAACCCAGCGGCGTGGTGCCGATATCGGTTTTCCATTGGTCATTTTCCCACCCGGCGCCCAGGCTAACGCCGGTCGCCGTTTGGCGGCGATTGCCGTGACAGGGCAAATCGGCGCACGTGCCGAAGGTGCCGCCGTAATCATTAGCCAGCGTTCCCGCGTCCATACGCACAATATCGGCGCGGCCAAAAGCCCGCCCCTGATCCCAGGGCATATCCGCCTGCAGCATGGTGGTATTAGCGCTCAGATCCGATTTGCCGGGGGTTCCGCCATCGCTCCAGAAATCATGGTCCAGGGTAAAGTTAACGTCCTGTTGACGATACAGCCCGCCTGCGTCGGCGCGGATACCGCGGCGCAGCCAGTCGTCGCCGGGGTTATGACGCGTCAGGCGGGTATACTCATCGTTATTCGCGGGGACGCCGGCGCTGAGGCCCGCGGCCTGCATGGCAGATTGATAGTCCGCGCGCGCTGCTTCCGGCTGGCCGCCCCGTTGCTCGACACGCGCTAAATCACGGTAAATCAGTGTTTTATCCTGCCCGTTCGGCGCTGTTTGTACCCGTTTTTTCAGTTGCCGCAGCCCGGCCGCCGCCTGCGCCGCATCGCCGGCGTCCAGCCAGGCCATGGCGATGCGCCGCTGCTGATACAGGCTCAGTCCATCGGTCGTCGATCGCAGGTATTGCAACGCCCCGCGCGCTCCTGCCGGGTCGCCGTCGGCAAGCCTCCGCTCGATGACGTCAAGCCGGCGGTCTATGTCTTCCGCGCGTTTCTCCCGCTCCAGCCGCTGCGCCAGCTGGCGCATCCCTTCGCTCCACTGACCGGACGGCAGCCCGCGCAGATGGGTCAGCGCCGCATCGTCCCGCCCGCTGCCCGCCAGATACAGCGCATAAGCGTACACCTGTGCGGGATCGCCGGGATAGCGCCGCGCCAGCGCGGCCATCAGGGTATCAGCCTCTGACACCCGGGCCGTATGGCGCAGCGCCTGGGCATAATGATACGCGGTCCAGATAGCGCCCGGCTCCAGGTCCAGCGCCTGCCGGTAACGCTGCGCCGCCTGCGCCCAGTGTCCCGCGCCGGCGTCGCGCCCGCCCTGGTCCGTGAGTAATGTCAATTGGATAGCGAGCTGCTTATCCCGCAGCTTTTGCCGCTGGCCCGGGGGAAGCTGCCCGAGATAATCCAGCGCCAGCTGCGGCGAGCGGCGCTGGTAAAGATTGACCAGCCCGCGCTGGGCGCTGCCGTTGTCGTGCTCAAGGGCCAGCGCGCGGCGATAAGCATATTCGGCCGCCGAGTCATTATCGCGCGCCACCGCCACATCGCCCAGGCCGACCCAAGCCCAGGCGTCCCGATCGTCAATACCGCGCGCCTGCCGGTAATAGCCATCCGCCTCGGCGAGATGCCCGGACTTAAGCGCGCGATCGCCCTGCTCCAACGCCCACCAGTAACGGTTGGTTTGAATCAGGCCCCGCCATTTTGCGCCATTAAAGCCATTTTGTTCGGCCCGCTGCGCCCGCGTAAAATAGTCCAGCGCCCGCAGGCGTTGGCCGGAGCGCGCATAGGCCAGCCCCATGGCGCCCAGCACTTGGGCATCGTCCGGCGTGGCGGCCAAAGCCTCGGTTAACGGCGCAATGGCGCCGGAGGAGGCGCCCTGTTCAATTTTTGCCAAACCCACCATCCTGGCCTGATAGCGCGGGTCGGCCAGCAGCGCCTGCCGCCGCCGCAGTTCCTGCTGCGCGGCGTCGGCAGACGCGCCGTCGTTGAATACCCTAAGGTAAAATTGCAGGGCCGACACGCTTTGCGCGTCCACCGGCGCTGCCTTTATCCGCGCCAGCCACATTTCGGCGGCGGGCTGCCGGCCCGCCGGGGTATTCGCCACCTGCCGCAGCCAGTCGATAGCCTGTTCGCTCCGGCCGGCGGCAAAGGCGTATTGGGCCAGTTGCAGGCGCAGGGCGACATTGCCCGGGTACTGCCGGTCAAGGTCGGCCAATTGACGTTCGGCCTCGTCTTGGTGGCCGGGTACGCGGGCCACCAGTTGCCAATATTCCAGCGCCAGCTCCACCGGCGGCGGCTGGCCGCCGAACACCTGGTCGTACAACGCCCGGGCCTCCGCCAGCCGGCCCGCCGTGGCCAGCAGGCGCGCCTGCTGCAGCCGCTGCTGTGTTTCCGGCCGCGCCAGCTCCAGGCTGAGCCGCGCCTGGCGAAATTCCGTTGAATCCGGCGCCAGCCGCTGGATTTTTTCCAGCCGCTCCCGCGCCTGGTCCTGGTTGCCTTCACGCAGATCCAGACGCAGCTGGGCCGCCAGCACTTGCGGACTATCGGGCGCGATTAACGCTAAACGGTCCAGTGACTGGCGCACCAGTTGATCCTGATGATTAGCCTCGCCCAGTCTGACCTGCGCCAGCAGCCACTGCTCCGGCGCTATGGCCGGCGGCGGCTCGGCGCGTACGGGCGGCATAACGGCTAGCGACAAGGCCACGCCCAACACCATCATCAGCGCCTTGCCCACCGGCCCTTGTGCGGGGCGGCGTATGGCGGCCGGAAGGCTGCCCCCGGCGCCCCATGGAGCGATAAAACGAACGGTGGGCATGCGTTATTCCCCGTCGCCCGCGGATAAACGACGGCGGCTGAGGGCGCGTAAACCACACCAGAGCACCATGGCGGCCAGCACCACGGCGATCACCGCCATCAGCGCCAGTATTACCGGATGATGGGCCAGGGCATTCCAGACACGTTCCCACCAGGGCAAATGACCGACGTAATAGGTGTCGCCCACCTTCAGGCTGTTGACGCCGGAATCGCGGATAAGCGCCACCGAACCGAAAACCCGCGCCTTTTGCAGATTATCCGCCATGGCTTTGTTAAGCAGGGCGTTGCCGTCCGGTCCCTTCGCCAGCAGCGCCACGATGCTGCGCTGATTGAAGTAAGGCGACTGCAGGCCGACCACGGCGGCGATGGATCCCTGCGCGGCGATCTGGGTACTGGTATCGGCCAGGGCGTCCACGTCCGGCGTGGTATTGTCCGGCAGCGCCGCCTGGCGCACCGGCTGGTTGATCCAATCGCGGGCGGCGGCCAGCAGCAGCTGGGCTTTTTTGCCGTCGCGCATGCCGTCGTTTTGCAAGACCGCGGGCAGATCACCTATCAGCAGGATATCGGCATCGACGGCGCTCACCTGCGACCCGTCCTCGCTCAGGCGTATGCCCAGGGCCGGATAACCGGTTAGCGCGCCGATATTACCCAGCGTGTTCAGCAGGGTGGTCAACTGTAGCGGCTGCGGTTTCGGCGGCACCAACACCAGCGTCTGGGACAGGTCGGCCAGGCGGCTGAAGGGATAACCCGCGTTGGCGAAAGCGCGCAGATCCGGCATCGCCATAAAATGCCGGTAGCCGGAAAAATCGATAGTCGAACTGTCGTCGATCACCACATGATTGGGCACCGTGGTGTAGGTTTCGCAACGCCCCTCCGCGCCGCCGGCCAATAGCGAGGTATAATCGAAAGCAAAACGGATCTGATTAACCGCGCCAAGCTTCAGCGCCGGAATCATCAAGTCCCGGTGATCGGCCAGCAGGCCCCGCAACAGCGACAGGTGCAGCAGTTGCGGACCGTCGTCATGGCCGGGCAGCAGGATAAAGTCCTGCACAAACTGATTATTCAGGCTGACGCTCAGCCGCGAGGTATTTTTCAGCTGGGGCGAGGTGTAGCGGTAGCGCAAACGCATATCGATACCCTGGCTGTTGATCAAAAACAGATCGGGCGGCAGGTTCATATTCAGGCTAATGGGCGTGGGCACGATCCCGTCCGCCTGCAGCTGTTCGGGGTACTGCTTAAGCTCGCCAAAATTCATCGGCCGGTCGGTGCGGACCCAGTTGGGCGCGTCATAGGGCTGGCGCGGCTGAAGCTGCTCCACGCTTTCCACCGCCACCGCCTGCCCGCGAAACAGCATGTTGCCCTGCGCAATGCCTTTCACCGCCGTAAGCAGATCCGCATCATCGCGCCCGGTTATCAGCAGCAGTTTAATAAAAGGATTATCGCGCGGGCTGACCATCGCCACCGCCGGGCCGGTGGCCGGCGGCATATCACGCAGGAAATCCGGCCGGCCGGCGTTGGTGGCGAACACCACCGCATGGCGATCGGGCTCGCGATTGTACAACACCGGGAACGTCTGGCCGCGCCATTGCGCCCTGACGCCGAACCAGGAAGCCAACATCGCCGCGGCCTGCTGCTGGCCCGCATCCGGCGCGGCGGCAAAGACCATCGGCAGCGTCAGCGGCCCGGTATCGCGCGCATCGAAAAACGGCATGGGGAAACGCGATAAATCATTCTTCAGCGGCAGTGTTTGATAGCGCAGCGCCAGCGAGCTGCCTTTGCCGATCTCCAGCCACAGGGTGGTATTGGCCGGATTCTCGCAGATATTCTGGTAGTGGCCGACAAACTCCAGCCGGATACGATTAAAATCGGTGATATAGCGCGGATCTATGGGTACCTGTACCTGGTTTTCCTTGCCCAACTGCTGCTGACCGATAGCCTGCACCGCCATCAGCTGATCGTTAAGATAAACCTTCAGATGCGACTGCACCGGGATAAGCGACGGCGACGGCGTATAGTGTAAATTCAGCATCGCCTGGGTAACCACCTCATCGCCGCGCACGCCGAATTCAACCTGGCCGTTAGGCTGGATGCCGCGCAGGGTCATGGTGCCGGGCGGCGGCGCGATGACGGCAAAGGGCAGCGTGATGTCGCGCACCGGGGCGCCTGGCATCGGCGCATCCGGCCCGCGGAAAGCCGCATCGGGCGCAGGCGCCTGCTCATCCCGCGTCCCGGTTGCGGCCCCGTTTAACGTCAACGCCGGGGGCGCCGCCTCTGCCGGGCCGCCGGCGCCGGATACCGGCGCCGCGCTGGCGAATAGCGCGACGGTGAGCAAAGTCCATATCAGGTTTTTCATCGGTTAGTCATCATTGAGGGGTTTCATCGCTGCGGACGGGCCGCGGGGGATTGCGTGGCAGGAAAGAAGCGATCCAGCCACCGGCGTTAAAAATAAGGACGATTAGCGGACGCAGCGCCGGCGGCGCGATATCCAGCATGCGCAGATAGCCGCGCGCGCCGAGGGCCAGCACTTCGCCCAGGCTTTCCAGCGGCTTGTCCTCCGGAAAGCTATCGCCGCGCACCACCCAGCTGTCGGCGCGGGCAAAGGTACACTGGATAAAATCCACATGCTGCTGAAGCGTCAGGGGTGCCAGCTGGATGCCGGCCTGGCGGCCGCCCGCGCGGCTAACGCGGCAGGGAAAGGCATACTCCTGCCGTCCGCGGCTGAGCAGCAGGGTGATATCCTGACCGGGCTGCAATACATCGCAGGTGTGCATCTCAAGCCCCGCGCCGCTGTCCGAAAAATTGTGCATGACGCAGCCGTGCACATGGCCGTCCCGGGTGGCGATCGCCGCCGGCAGCACGGTATCCACCCGGTGCGCCGCGCGAATCTGTTTAGCCTCGAAGGCCACGGCAATGGCGCCGCCAAGAATAATCAGGTTGTACAGCACCCAGGCAAGGCTTATCACCACGGTCAGCAGTTCGTCGCCGCGGCTATAGGTCAGGCGCCAGGCGCCGGCCGCCAGCCCGGCGACGTTCAGCAGCATCAGCACCAGATAGGGACGGGTGATTGTCCAGTCGATATAGGATTGATCGTTCAGGCGGCCCTTGGCGGTGACGTTAAACGTGCCGGCGTAGGGATTGAGCAGCGCCATGGTGGTCGGCCGCGCGATATACCAGGCCAGCACCGTTTCGTAGATCTCGCTCCAGAACGAGTGGCGGTACTTGCCCTGCACCCGGGAGGTCGTCAGGCTGGCATGGACCATATGGGGCAAAACATACAGGGCGATAGCGACGGCCGGCGCGTAGATGATATAGGCATGCAGCAGCAGAAACGCCAGCGGCGCGGTCAGGAATATCAGCCGGGGGATGCCCGCTAGGAAATGCAGCATGGCGTTGGCGTAACATAAACGCTGCGCCAGTTTCAGCCCTTTGCCGAGCAGCGGGTTATCGATGCGGAAAATCTGCACCATGCCCCGCGCCCAGCGAATGCGCTGGCTGATATGCGCCGACAGGCTTTCGGTTGCCAGGCCGGCGGCCTGCGGAATACGGATGTAGGCTGAACTGTAGCCATGCCGGTGCATCCGCAGCGACGTATGGGCGTCCTCGGTGACGGTTTCCACCGCAATACCGCCGATCTCATCCAGCGCAGAGCGGCGCAATACCGCGCAGGAGCCGCAGAAGAAACTGGCGTCCCACAGGTCGTTGCCGTCCTGTACCAGGCCGTAAAACAGCTTTCCCTCGTGCGGCGTGCGGCGTACACGACCCAGGTTGCGCTCAAAAGGGTCCGGCGAAAAAAAGTGATGGGGCGTTTGCAGCATGCCCAGGCGCGCGTCCTTGAAAAACCAGCCGACGGTCAGTTGCAGGAACGAGCGCGTCGGCACATGATCGCAGTCAAAAATAGCCACCAGCTCGCCTTTGGCCTGTTGGAGCGCGTAGTTGATATTGCCCGCCTTGGCGTGTTCATGACGAGGCCGGGCGATATATTCCACGCCGATTTCCCGGGCAAACTCGGCGAATTCCGCACGGTTACCGTCATCAAGCAGATACAGGGTGATTTTCTCTTTCGGCCAGTCGATGCCGAGAGCCGAATACAGCGTGGGTTTCACCACGCTGAGGGCTTCGTTATAGGTGGGGATCAGCACATCAATGGTCGGCCAGCTGGCGATATCCGCCGGCATGGGCGTCGGCTGGCGATTAAGCGGCCACAGGGTCTGGAAATAGCCCAGCACCAGCACCGTCCAGGAATACGTCTCCGCGCCAAGCAACAGCAACCCCCATACCAGGCTCACCGGATCGCTCCAGTTCAGCGTGGCGGTATAGCGCCACCACAGATACCGGCATGACACGGTTAACGACAAAACAATCAGCATCAGGGCCGGGAAGCGCCCCGCCATATCGCGCACGATCATCGCGATGCCCCACAACAGCATCACAAACACAAACTGCGCCAGATAGCCGAAGGGCTGGGAAATGCAAAAACCGGCCAGCACCGCCGCGACAAGCCCGGCCAGGATCATTAACGCGCGGCTTAACAGGCGGCGCAGACGCGCGCTTGCAACCGGCGCGGCGGCAATCCGCGCGGCAGGCGCCCGGCGCCCGGCCACAGTACGCAGCCGGCGGCGCAAACGCGCCCGCCAGCGCCGGGAAATATCGCCATAAAGCGCCCGCTGGCGCACGCCCCCGGCGGGCATAATCAGCAATAGCCACAGCGTTTGCAGCACATAGCGGACCAGATCGAGCGGGCGGGGACGCGCGGCGGAAACATGGGGATACCAGCGCCCGCGCTGGCGACGGATGCGTTGCCAGGCCGGCGTTTCGAACCGCAGCAACAGCCAGCCGGCAATCACGCAAACCATCATCAGCGCCGCGGCCGGCCGGGAAGCGCCCGCCCGGCGGTAGCCACGGTAGCGGTCACGCAGCGCCGAATGCACCGGCGGCGGCAAGAACACCGACAGGACGCCGGGCCGCCGGGAATTCATTGTTCACCGTTGCGCAAATGGATCAGGCACCAATTGGCCAGAGTAGTCAGCTCCTGGCTGATTTTGCTGTGCGGCATAAATGCGCCCACCGGTTGCAGCGCCGCCAGGGACTCCGCCATCGCCTCGTCGCGATGCAATACCACCGGCAGCAAGTTCGGCAGGCTTTGCTGCCAGAGCAGCAGCAGGTCCTGCTGCAAGGCGCTGGCGGGAACAAATTGGTTAACCACATAATGAGCATGCCGGGGCAAGGATTGCTGATGCAGGCGCACATGGCACTGGGCGTCGGCCTGCAGGAGGGTAAACACGCCGTCGGCCAGGGATACCGCCTGGGTCGCCAGGGCAGACTCGCCGGCGGGGACGTCCAGCACGATCCAATGATAGGCCGACAGGGATTTCAATTGGGCAATGTTCTCCCGCCAGTCGGTCAATGAGTCCAACGCCTGCGTCCCGTCGGCCAGCCGGCCGAAGGGCAGAAAATCGAGCAGTTGGCTATAGCGCATGGCGCCATGCTGCCAGCCGGCGCCGGCCTGCACGGCGCTGGCCCAACCGCGCGGGGCGGAAAAAGGCATGGCGAAATGCAGGCGCAACAGGTTATCCGGTGAAAAATCAATTGCCAATACGTTCTCGCCCAATTGGGCCAGCGCCCAGCTCAGGCCGGCGGCCACCGATGTCGTGCCCGTCGCGCCCCGGATACCCCGCAGGGCTATGACCGGCATGATATGACTCCGCAAGAACGGTAAACCATGGCCACGGCAGGCTTCATGAAGCTTCCGCCTGGGATGCGTCATACGCCACGCCGGCCAATTCGGCCAATAGCGGCCAGCGCGACATCATCAGCGGAATTTTTTCCGCCCGGGTTATATCGACATAATTTAATTCCGGCAGGGAAAAGAGGTGACTTAACACAGCAAAATCATCACTCTCATCATGCGCTGCCGCGCCAGGGTCTATGCTATCCAGTTTTATTTTCCTTTATACGGTGCCATTACCTGGGTTTGGCATTAATCCAGCAAAAATTAAATCAGCGTAAAATAGGGTTCTGATGTAGCTAATTAACTGGTCATTTCATTCCAGAATGGTAATATTTATTATACTCCAGTATTCGATGCCGGCCCAAGCACACTTTAAAGACTTTCAATCCCGTTGCTTTTACACCTACTGCAAGCAGATAAAAATGGCACTGTCTTTTCCTTTTGGCATAAAAAATTGTTGGGATGATACGTCTTTAATGCAACCCCGGGGGCTGTACTGGGTCAATACCGATACCGAGCCGGCCGCCTATGAGCTGTGCGGGCAAGTGGTGGACGCACAGCGGCCAGATGTAATAATTTCAGTTATATATCAGAAAGATAACCCCACATCCCTCCCCTGCACCTCGACATTGCCGCCTGAACATGCCCTGATCGTCCGTTTATTATCAGCCGAGGATAAAACCCATTATTATCATCAGGCGGCAGGGAAAAAAGCGTTAACCGGCTTGCCGGTTGATATCAGTCGCCTGCCGCAGATCAAAAATCAACTGTTGATATTTATGTTGACCGCCGCGGCAGGGAATGATCTGGCGCCAAATGATTTTAACCAGTGGCTGCTTGAAATTGCCAGCCAATGCGCGCGCCAGAATTGCGCTATGCTCATTCTCTGTTATGGCAAGGGAATTCATGCCCTCATTCCGCGTTTATATGTCCAAAACCGCGTATTATATGGATTGGCTATGCTAAATTCAGCCCATTACCCACCGCAATATGTAATGTCCTGGTGGCACAATCAATTCGGCGTGGAAGCAAATACCGCGTACGCTTTACAGCCGCGCAGTCCCGGCTGGGAAATAGCGGCCTCTCCGGCATCCGCGCAACATATTAATAACCACAGTGACGATCAATGGATGTATCTTGCGGAAAACAGTATTTTGGAAGGCGCGCCGCCCTTATCGGATAAGTGGTTTATTTTTGCCGACAATCAGCACCTGGTGGACCGTGGCCTGCGCGCACGCGCCGCCACGCTGATTTTCGCCCTCAGCGCCAACGACCAGATTGAAACGCTGGCCCGGCAAATTCATCTCCTGCGTATCCGGCGCGGCAACGCGCTCAAAATTGTCGTCAGGGAAATGTACCCCGCCCTGCGCTATATCGATCAACGCTTATTACAGGCCTGCGGCGCTAATTTAATCGTGCCGCACGCGGCGAGGCTATCCAGCTTCCTGACGCTGCTGGACGACATCCAGCAAGGCACGTTTAATCGCTATGTACCGGAAAATATTGAATTATTGCTGCAAGGGCGGCTGCCTGACCGCCACAAAGGTTTTTTGCCGCTGCCGGTATTTTGCGAGGTGATGCAATCCATCCTGGGACAGCCTACCCTTGCGGTAGAAACCCGCGGCGTACTGCTTGCCCTGCGCCCGGTCGGCGGCATCAGCCCGCAGCAGGCCATGTCGTTGTGCCATCTGCGCCGCGACGGCGACGTGCTTACCCTCACCGACAGCCATCTGTATTTGTTTTTATCCAACTGCCAGACCAGCGATGTGGATAGCGTGCTTAATTTCTTGTTCAGCCTGCCTGCCGCCGACATGTTCCAAAACCGCACCCTGTGGTATCAGGATAATGCCATCCAGGCGGAGGTTCGCCGCCTGTCGGGGCTGGCCGTGCCGCCTGAGCCGCCGCCAGCCGCCGCCGAGCCGACCCGGGATGCGCCGCCGGGTAAAAGACGCCGGCTACCCGTACCCCTCATCGTGCAACTGGACGGTAAGCCATTACCGCCTTCGTTTTCACCCCCGCGCAATAATAAAGGTTACGGACAATGAACATCGTCGATATCCTGCAAATGTTCTGCTTGGCGGCGGTGATATTTATCCCGCTCGGGTTTATCGCGCATAAATATTTGCCGCTGTGGCGTAATCGCTTTAATGCATGGTTTTTATCCCCCCGCTATCTGCGTCCGATCAGGGCAAGCCATGTCAAAACCCACCTGGCGATGAAAATAAACCACCGGTCAACGGCGGATAAGCCGGCACATGATGAATAACCCGCGCGTTAACACCTCCGTTTTTCAGATCGGGCGGACCTGGCGCGGACTGGGTGGCTGGAATTATTATTTTTTACTGAAATTTATCCTGCTCTGGCTGGGCTATTTGCATGTCGACGCGCTGGCCAACCTGTTTTTCGCCTCCTGTCTGCTGTTTCCCCTGCCCACGGCGCGTCTGCACCGCTGGCGCCAATGGCTGGCGCTGCCGTTTGGCCTGGCCTTGTTTTACCATGATACCTGGCTGCCGGGCTGGCGTTCCATTCTCCATCAGGGCGCGGATGTCAGCGGCTTTAGCATCGACTATTTGCTGGAATTGACCGATCGGTTTATCAACTGGCGATGGATTGGCGTCGCCTTCGTGCTATTGGTAGGGTATCTGTTTGTGGCGCAATGGCTGCGCATTACCACCTTCACGGTGGCGGGCCTGCTGTGGCTCAACCTGAGCCTGCTGTTGCCCCCGGGGCTGACCCAGGCGCCGCCCGCGGCCGCCACGCCCGCTCCCATCGCCCAGCGCGCGCAGGAAACGGCGCCGGCGCAAAACCTGCCCAATACGGTCAGCGGCCCGCCGACTAACGCCAATCTCGATGCCTACCTGCAGCAATTTTATCAGCGCGAGCAGGCCAGGCAAACGCCGTTCCCGCAGACGCTGCCCCCCGATGCCCAGCCGTTTGATTTACTGGTGATCAATATCTGTTCCCTGGCCTGGTCGGATCTGGATGCCGCCCAGCTGTCCGCGTCCCCGCTGTGGTCGCGATTTGACCTGCTGTTCACCGACTTCAACTCCGCCACCGCCTACAGCGGCCCGGCGTCAATTCGTCTGCTGCGCGCCAGCTGTGGTCAAACGTCCCATCATGATTTGTACCAACCCGCCGCCCGGCAATGCTATCTGTTCGACAACCTGGCGAAACTGGGCTTTGGCGAACAGCTGGCGATGGATCATAGCGGCGTCTTCGGTAATTACATCGGCAACCTGCGCCAGGACGCTGATATGCAGGCGCCTATCATGTCGCAGGCGGGCCTGGGTCATGAACTGGCCTCCTTCGACGGCGAGCCTATTTTTGACGATGGGCAACTGATGGCCCGCTGGCTGGCAAACCAGTCCCGGGCGGCCACCGGGCGCAGCGCGACATTTTTTAACCTGATCGCGTTGCACGACGGCAATCGTTTTGTCGGCGCAGCCAAAGGCGCCGATTACCGTACACGCGCGCAAACCCTGCTTTCCCAGCTCAACGCCTTTATGGACCAGTTGGATAAATCCGGCCGCCGGGTGATGCTGATCGTGGTGCCGGAACACGGCGCCGGGCTTGTTGGCGATAAAATGCAGATCTCCGGCCTGCGCGATATTCCCAGCCCCGCCATTACCCATATTCCGGTCGGCGTAAAATTCTTCGGCACGCGCGCGCCGCATCCGGCCCAGGCGCTGAACATCACCGCCCCCAGCAGCTATCTGGCCATTTCCGAACTGGTGGCCCGTTCGGTGGACGGCAAGGTTTTCACCACGTCCCTCCTGGACTGGCCGGCGTTAGGCGCCAATCTGCCCACCACCCCCAAGGTGGCGGAAAATGAAAACGCGGTGGTGATGGAATACCAGGGCAAAGTGTATATCCGCCTCAATGGCGGCGGCTGGGTGCCCTACCCGCAATAATGTATAATCCCCGGGCGATGGCCTCCGCCGCCCGGCGCGGGTAGACGGCGCCCCACATCGCCACCATGCCGGCTCAACGCACTGGCCGGCAGCCACCCGGGCTGACCGGCGGCGGGTTCATTTTCGCCAGGATGTCCGGATGGGCGACTAAATAGTTTTCCACGATATGTTCAATCTCCGCCTGTTGTTGCGGCGAAAAATCGCCGCTCGCCGGCCTCTGCGCCGGCGCGGGCACCGGCGACACCGCCCATAGCAGACCGGATGCCAGCAGGCAGGCTAAAAACAACAGTATATTAACGACGATATATTTCATTTTCTTGTCGACCTCTTACCGCTGCCGGACATATTCTCAATACGTTATAGACGCGCCGTCGAATATCGTTAACCAGGCAAATATCTATTGAGCTGGTTATTCGTCTTGCCTTACGCGTTCCTGATAAAGCCAATATAACCAAGCAACTATAAAACCTGTATAAAAATAAAGGGCCGGGCTATAAATTTTTTATATACATTTCTGGAATTAAACCATCTCCAAAGCCTGCCGCGGCATTTGCGCTATTTTTATAAAATTTTTACACCCGGCAGGAGTAATTTTACATTAACTTTTCAGACAAAAATTTACACTCGCAGCACCTGAGAATTTCCTCTGGAGGTGCACTGTGGGTATGGCTTTGATAACCGGTATCGTGCTGGTGTTTTTACTGTTGGGCTATTTGGTTTATGCCCTGATTAACGCGGAGGAATTCTGATGGCTTCCAGCGCGTTTTTGTTGATTTTCAGCTACATGGCCGTGCTGCTGATCCTGGCGCGCCCTTTGGGGCTAGGGCTGAGCAGATTCATTAACGATCGGCCCGCGCCCGGTTTCGCCGGCATCGAGCGCCGGTTATGGCGATTGTGCGGCGTGTATAAACAGGACATGAACTGGCGCGGCTACCTGTTGGCCATTTTATTGTTCAATGTGCTCGGCATTATCCTATTGCTGGCGATGTTAATGCTCCAGGATCGCCTGCCGTTAAACCCGCAGCATTTGCCGGCCCTCTCCTGGCATCTGGCGCTGAATACCGCCATCAGCTTCGTCACTAATACCAACTGGCAGTCCTACGCCGGCGAAAGCACCATGAGCTATTTTAGCCAGATGGTGGGTTTAACCGTGCAGAACTTTCTGTCGGCGGCCACCGGCATCGCCGTGGCGTTTGCGCTGATCAGGGGGTTTGCCAGCCGGTCGGTGGCCACGCTCGGCAACGCCTGGCGCGATATGGCGCGCATCACGCTTTATATCCTGCTGCCGCTGGCGCTGCTGATCGCCCTGATCAGCATCAGCCAGGGCACCCTGCAAAATTTCAGTGATTATCTCAGCCTGACGACGCTTGAGGGCGCCAAGCAAACGTTGCCGATGGGGCCGGTAGCGTCGCAGGAAGCGATAAAAATGCTCGGCACCAACGGCGGCGGCTTCTTTAACGTTAACTCCGCCCATCCGTTTGAAAACCCGAATTACATCACTAATTTTATCCAGATGATTGCCATCTTCCTCATTCCGGCGGCGCTGTGCTTTGCCTTCGGCAATGTCGTGCGCGACCATCGCCAGGGCCATGCCTTGCTCTGGGCCATGTCGCTGATGTTTATCGCCGCGGTAGCGGTGGTGATGTGGGCGGAGCTGAACGGCAACCCGCACTTCCTGCAATTCGGGGCGGACAGCGCCATCAACATGGAAGGCAAGGAAAGCCGTTTCGGCATCCTTAATTCCAGCCTGTTCGCGGTGATCACGACATCGGCCTCCTGCGGGGCGGTTAACGCCATGCACGATTCCTTTACCGCGCTCGGCGGCATGATGCCGATGTGGCTGATGCAAATCGGCGAGGTGATATTCGGCGGCGTCGGCTCGGGCCTGTACGGCATGCTGCTGTTTGTGCTGCTGGCGGTGTTTATCGCCGGGTTGATGATCGGCCGTACTCCGGAATACCTGGGTAAAAAGATCGAAGTGTGGGAAATGAAAATGACCGCCATCGCCATCCTTATTACCCCCGCCCTGTCGCTGCTGGGCACCGCGCTGGCCATGATGACCGAAGCCGGGCGCGCCGGCATGTTCAATCCCGGCGCGCACGGCTTTAGCGAGGTGCTCTACGCCGTGTCCTCCGCCGCGAATAACAACGGCAGCGCCTTCGCCGGCCTGAGCGCCAACACCCCGTTCTGGAACCTGCTGCTGGCGGTCGCCATGCTGCTGGGCCGTTTCGCGGTGATTGTGCCGGTGATGGCGATTGCCGGCTCGCTGGCGATCAAGAAGGTGCAGCCGGTCGGCAGCGGCACGTTGCCCACCCACGGCCCGCTGTTTATTTCCCTGGTCATCGGCTCGGTGCTGTTGGTCGGCGCGCTTAACTTTATCCCCGCGCTGGCGCTTGGCCCGGTGGCGGAACATTTGCAACTGCTTGGTCATTAATCGCGGGAGTTTGAAGCCATGAGTCGTAATCAAAAAGCGCTGTTTGACGGAGCGCTGATGCGCGTCGCTCTTGCGGATGCGTTTAAAAAGCTGGATCCGCGCGTGCAGTTTCGCAATCCGGTGATGTTTGTCGTGTACCTGGGCAGTATCCTGACGCTGCTGCTGGCGGCAGGCATGGCGGCGGGACTGACCGCAGGGAATGTCGGTTTTACCGCCCATGTTTCGCTCTGGCTGTGGTTTACCGTGTTGTTCGCCAATTTTGCCGAGGCGCTGGCGGAAGGGCGCAGCAAGGCCCAGGCGGAAAGCCTGAAAGGCGTGAAAAAAACCAGCTGGGCGAAAAAGCTCGCCGAGCCGCGTTACGGCGCCGCCACCAGCAAAGTGGCCGCCGACGCGTTGCGCAAGGGTGATGTGGTGTTGGCCGAGGCCGGGGATATTATCCCCTGCGACGGCGAAGTGATTGAAGGGGGCGCGTCCGTGGATGAAAGCGCCATTACCGGTGAATCCGCGCCGGTGATCCGCGAGTCCGGCGGCGACTTCGCCTCGGTGACCGGCGGGACGCGCATTCTGTCCGACTGGCTGGTGATAACATGCAGCGCCAATCCCGGCGAAACTTTCCTGGATCGCATGATTGCCATGGTAGAAGGGGCCAAGCGGCGTAAAACCCCCAATGAAATCGCCCTGACCATCCTGCTGGTGGCGCTGACCATTGTGTTCCTGCTGGCGACGGCGACGCTGTATCCGTTCTCGGCCTGGGGCGGCGCGCCGGTGAGCATCACGGTGCTGGTGGCCCTGCTGGTCTGCCTGATCCCCACCACCATCGGCGGCCTGCTGTCGGCCATCGGCGTGGCCGGGATGAGCCGGATGCTGGCGGCCAACGTTATCGCCACCAGTGGGCGCGCGGTGGAGGCGGCCGGCGATATCGATGTCCTGCTGCTGGATAAAACCGGCACCATTACGCTTGGCAACCGTCAGGCCACCCGCTTTATGCCCGCCCCCGGCGTCAGCGAAGAAGCGCTGGCGGACGCGGCCCAGCTGGCGTCGCTTGCCGATGAAACGCCGGAAGGCCGCAGTATCGTGGTGCTCGCCAAGCAGAAATTTAATCTGCGCGAACGCAATTTACAGAGCCTTGACGCCACCTTTATCCCGTTCTCGGCCCAGACGCGCATGAGCGGCGTCAATATCCAGCAGCGCATGATCCGTAAAGGGGCGGTGGATTCCATTCGCCGCCATATCGAAAGCAACGGCGGCCGTTTTCCCGCCGGGGTCAGCAGCCTGGTGGAAGAGGTGGCGCGCAGCGGCGGCACGCCGCTGGTGGTGGCGGAAGATGCGCGCGTTCTGGGAGTTGTGGCCCTGAAGGACATTGTTAAGGGCGGCATAAAAGAACGTTTTGCCGAACTGCGCAAGATGGGCATCAAGACCGTGATGGTGACCGGCGATAATCCGCTGACCGCCGCCGCCATCGCGGCCGAGGCCGGGGTGGATGATTTCCTCTCCGAAGCGACGCCCGAGGCCAAGCTGGCCTTGATTCGCCAATACCAGGCCGAGGGACGGCTGGTGGCCATGACCGGCGACGGCACCAACGATGCGCCGGCGCTGGCGCAGGCGGATGTGGCGGTGGCGATGAATTCCGGTACCCAGGCGGCAAAAGAGGCGGGCAATATGGTCGACCTGGACTCCAACCCCACCAAGCTGCTGGAAGTGGTGCATATCGGCAAGCAAATGCTGATGACGCGCGGGTCGCTGACCACGTTCAGTATCGCCAACGACGTCGCCAAATATTTTGCCATCATCCCGGCCGCGTTTGCGGTGACCTACCCGCAATTGAATATGCTGAACGTAATGCATCTGCACTCGCCCGGCTCCGCCATTTTGTCGGCGGTGATATTTAACGCCCTGGTGATCGTCTTCCTGATCCCGCTGGCGCTGAATGGGGTAAGTTACCGTCCCATGGGCGCCGCCGCCCTGCTGCGCCGCAACCTGTGGATCTACGGCATGGGCGGGCTGCTGATACCTTTTGCCGGCATCAAGCTGATTGATTTGATTTTGACCGTTTTAGGTCTGGGCTAAGAGGAACCATCATGAGCCAATTACGACCCGCCTTGATTTTACTGGTGCTGCTGACACTTATCACCGGCGTTGTTTATCCTTTATTGACCACCCAGTTGGCGCAGTGGTGGTTTCCCGCGCAGGCCAATGGCTCATTGCTGGAGGCCGGCGGCGAAACGCGGGGTTCCGCGCTTATCGGGCAGAATTTTACCCGGCCCGAGTATTTCCAGGGCCGTCCGTCGGCCACCGGCGATACGCCCAATAACCCCCTGGCCTCGTCGGGCAGCAATCTGGCCGCGAGCAATCCGGCGCTGGACGAAGCGGTAAAACAACGCGTGGCGGCGCTGCGCGCGGCCAACCCGCAGGCCGGCGGCCCCATCCCGGTGGATCTGGTGACGGCATCGGGCAGCGGCCTGGATCCGCATATTTCGCCGCAGGCCGCCCTTTGGCAGGTGCCTCGGGTCGCGGCAGCGCGTAGACTGGCCCAGGAACAGGTGCGCCAATTGGTTGAACAACAGACGTCGCGGCCGTTGCTCGCTTTTCTCGGCGAACCGACGGTAAACGTACTGGAACTTAACGTAGCGCTGGATAAACTTCCCCAGTCTTAAGGACCGCCATGAGCGACGATGAACCCCAGCGTCCCGACCCGGACGCGTTATTGCTGCAGGCGGCCAATAAGCAACGCGGCAAACTGAAAATCTATTTCGGCGCCTGCGCCGGCGTGGGAAAAACCTGGTCGATGCTTACGGAAGCCCGTCGCCTGCGGGCGCAGGGGCTCGATGTGCTGGTGGGGGTGGTGGAAACGCACGGCCGCGCTGAAACCGAGGCCTTGCTGGACGGGCTGACCGTGCTGCCCCGGCGCCCCACCGGCCGGCACCGGCATCAGGAGTTTGATCTGGACGCCGCGCTGGCCCGGCGTCCGGCGGTGATCCTGATGGACGAGCTGGCGCATACCAACGCGCGCGGCTCGCGCCATCCCAAGCGCTGGCAGGATGTCGACGAGCTGCTGGATGCCGGCATCGACGTGCTGACCACCATCAATGTCCAGCATCTGGAAAGCCTGAACGACGTGGTGAGCGGCGTCACCGGCATCCGGGTACGGGAAACCGTGCCGGACCCGTTTTTCGATTCGGCGGATGAAGTGGTGCTGGTGGATCTGCCCCCCGACGATCTGCGCCAGCGATTAAAAGAGGGCAAGGTGTATATCGGCGATCGCGCCGAACGGGCCATAGAAAATTTTTTCCGCAAAGGCAACCTGTTCGCCCTGCGCGAACTGGCCTTGCGCCGCACCGCCGATCGGGTGGACGACCAGATGCGGGTCTGGCGCGACGCCAGCGGCGGCGAGGACAAGGTGTGGCATACGCGCGACGCCATCTTGCTGTGCATCGGCAATAACACCGGCAGCGAAAAGCTGGTGCGCACGGCGGCCAGGCTGGCGGCCAAGCTCGGCAGCGTCTGGCATGCCGTCTACGTGGAAACCCCCTCGCTGCACCGCCTGGCCGAGTCGCGCCGGCGCGGCATCCTGCGCACCCTGCAGCTGGCCCAGGAATTGGGCGCGGAAACGGCCACCCTATCCGATCCCAGCGAGGTCAACGCGGTGCTGCGCTACGCCCGCGAGCACAACCTGGGAAAAATCATCACCGGCCGCCGCCCGGCCAAACCCTGGCGCAGGGACAGCTTTGCCGACCGGCTGGGCCGCCTTGGGCCCGACCTGGACCTGATCATCGTGGCGCTGGATGAACCGCCGGCCGATCCTCCCGGCAGGCTGGCGGACAGCCGATCTTTTACCGATAAATGGCGGGTGCAGCTGCGCGGCTGCCTGGCGGCGGCGGCGCTCTGCGCCCTGATTACCGTCGGCGGCCACTGGCTGCTGCCCGGCGTGGATCCCACCAATATGGTGATGATCTATCTGCTCGGCGTGGTGATCGTGGCCCTGCGCTACGGCCGCTGGCCGTCGGTAGTGGCGACCGTGCTGAACATCGTTATTTTCGACATGGTGTTTATCGCGCCTACCGGCACCATGGCGGTATCGGATGTGCAATACCTGTTCACCTTCGGCGTGATGCTGACCGTCGGCATCATTATCGGCAACCTGACGTCGGGGGTACGTTACCAGGCGCGCGTGGCGCGTTATCGGGAACAGCGCGTGCGCCATCTTTATGAAATTTCCAAGGCGCTGAGCGGCGCGCGCGGCATGGACGAGATTGCCCAAACCTGCCAGCGCGTCATCGACAGTACGTTACAGGCGCGCAGCGAGCTGCTGCTGGCGCAGGAAAATGGCGAGCTGAAGGCCATTGGCGCCGCCGGCAACCTGACGACCCTGCCCGACGCCGCCATTTCCCGCTGGAGTTTTGATAAAGGGCAGCCGGCCGGCGCCGGTACCGATACGCTGCCAGGCGTGCCCTATCAGATACTGCCGCTGAAAACCACCGGCAAAACACTCGGGCTGCTGGTGATTGAACCCGCCAACCTGCGCCATCTGCTGATCCCCGAACAGCAGCGTATGCTGGAAACTTTTACGGTACTTATCGCCGGCGCGCTGGAACGCATGGCGCTGACCCGCAGCGAAGAACACGCGCGCCTGGCCGCCGAGCGCGAGGAGCTGCGCAATGCCCTATTGTCGGCCCTATCCCACGATCTGCGCACCCCGCTGACGGTGCTGTTCGGCCAGTCGGAAATTTTGACCCTTGACCTGGCGGCGGAAGGATCGAAATACGCGCCGCAGGCCAGCCAGATCCGGCAACAAACCCTGAGCACCATCCGGCTGGTCAACAATATGCTGGATATGGCGCGCATCCAGTCTGGCGGACTTAACCTGCGCGCCGAATGGGTGGCGCTGGAGGAGGTGATCGGCAGCACGCTGAAAATCATGAAACCGCTGCTGGCCCAGCGTCAGGTCAGGCTGGAGTTGCCCGACCATCTGGTATTGATCAAAGCCGACGGCGCGCTCTTGGAGCGGGTGTTCACCAACCTGTTGGAGAATGCGTTAAAGTATGCCGGCGATAACGCGCAACTGGGCATCCGGGCCTATGAACAACGTCATCGGCTGGAAATCGAGGTGTGGGACAACGGGCCGGGCATCCCGGTGGGGCAGGAACAAAAGATTTTTGAAAAATTCGCCCGCGGCAATAAGGAATCGGCCGTGCCCGGCGTTGGACTGGGGCTGGCCATCTGCAAGGCGATTATAGAAATGCATGAAGGGCAGATTCGCGCCGGCAACCGGCCGGAAGGCGGCGCCTGTTTTTACATCTCCCTGCCGGTAGCCCAGGCCCCTTCGCTACCCGAAGATGCGGAAGAGACACAGTAAAATACCTTTTCATAGGACGGAGTCGTTTATGCGTAAAATTATTATCGATACCGATATTGGCGTGGATGACGCTTTTGCGCTTGCCTACGCCGCCCGCCATATGGAAATCCTGGGTGTCTGCGCGGTATTTGGCAATGTTACCCTGGATCAGGCGGTTAAAAATGCCCGGCTATTCTGCGCCAAAATGGCGATCCGCGCCGACATTTATCGCGGCTGTTCGCGTCCGCTGGCTCTTGACCCCACGCCTGTTAGCGGCAAGATACACGGCAAAGACGGATTGGGTGACGCGTTTGACAATCCTTATGACGCCTCGGCGCAAGATGGCATCCGCTTTATTATCGACAGCGTAAAGGCCAATCCCGGCGAAATTACCCTGGTGGCCATCGGGCCGCTGACCAATATCGCCACCGCCATCAACCTGGCGCCGGAGATTGTTCCGCTGGTGAGGGAAGTGGTTATCATGGGCGGCGCCTTCGGCACCCACGGCCATGCCGGCAACGTGACGCCCCACTGCGAATTTAATATCTGGAAAGATCCCCACGCTGCGGATCAGGTTCTCTCCTCCGCCCTGCCGGTGGTGATGCTGCCGCTGGACGTTACCCATGAAGTATTAATTACCGGAGAGGAAATTCGCGCAACCGGGCAGCCGGTATTGACCGCCATTTCCCGCGGCTACCTGGACTACAGCTTGCAAAGCGAGGGGTTCGAGGGCATGGCGCTGCATGATACCCTGACCCTATCCTATTTGATCAATCCCGACTGGTTCAGGGTGTCGACCTCGCCGATAAGGGTAGTGACCGAAGGCCTGTCGCGCGGCCAGACCTTGCGCCGTACCACCGCGCTCGCCACGCGCTTTGATCCTTTTGCCGGCTGCGGATTGCAAAAAATCTGCCTGGGCGTGGAGGCCGCGCCGCTAAAAGCGCATTTCCTGCAATCCTTGACCTTAATATAGCGGCAATTGTCGTGGCTTATCCATTGAGCGTTGGAATCTCAATACGATCGCGCCATTCACCCGGGATCCCCTGGTTATGCATCAGATATTCCCAGGCGTCTTCAATCTCGTTCGGAATATCCACATGGCAGATATAATCTTTCCCTTTCGGGCCATAGCCATGTTTATCATCCCGCAGACGGGCAATTTCGCCCAGTAACAAGGATATAAACCGGTTTACCGGCCAGAGGCCATCGCTATCATGGGTAAAGCCGGTCCCGTTTATGTCACTCACCAGTTGCGGGACACAGGTCGGCCAGTTAATAAAATGCGGACTTTGGGCAGAATCAACCCAGCAGCGGCGAAAGGTGGCGTCGGTCCGGCGCTGCAGCAAGGGATCCTGAATAAGAATAATATCTTGCGGCGTACATCCCCGTTCTTCCAGCAGGGCGCGCGTAAAGCCGGCATTTTCGCCGGAATTGCGCGACGCGGTTTCCATAACGACCTGTTTTCCAGGTAATTCCCAGAATCGGCAGGCAATCTCATGCAATATGGCGGCTTCAGGCCGGGCGGCGGTTTCAATGGCCTGATAACGGGGATGTTGGGCCACCGCCGCGATGAGAAACGAGGTGGAATGGCCGATGCCGCCGGAGATAACCAGGGGAATATGGCGGGCCCGCGCCAGTGCGCACGCGCCGTCAATGGTGGCTAATACTGCATTTCCCGCCAGGATGATGGCATCGGCGCTTAAATGGTCCTGCCGGGCGGAAAAATCGTCAACCGCCAGCCAGGACGCTATCAAGTTGATCTTGGAGACAATATCGGCTGGAAGCGGCGGCAGCTCAGAGGCGGCAAAAATGTCGGCGTGCATAATTTTAGTTCCCCTTTTGCTTTCATTTTACCAGCGGGTATATGACAGACAACAAAAAACGGCAGGTCATGATGACCTGCCGCTCTTCTTTTTTCTGGCCCTGCCCGCTACCGCTTGGGCAACACCATCGGGAATGTGGTCGGCGAGAGAGGATTCGAACCTCCGACCCACTGGTCCCAAACCAGTTGCGCTACCAAGCTGCGCTACTCGCCGTACTGCAACATCTTAAAAAGGGTACTTAAAGGTTGTGGTGCGAAGAGAGGGACTTGAACCCTCACGTCCGTTAAGACACTAACACCTGAAGCTAGCGCGTCTACCAATTCCGCCACCTTCGCATGGCCACTAATGTTGGGGTGACTGATGGGGCTCGAACCCACGACAACTGGAATCACAATCCAGGGCTCTACCAACTGAGCTACAATCACCATTACTGATACTGCTTACCGCAACGTGAAGATACTGCTGACACGGCACTTGCGCACTAAATATGGTGCGCCCGACAGGATTCGAACCTGAGACCTCTGCCTCCGGAGGGCAGCGCTCTATCCAGCTGAGCTACGGGCGCTTAGCGCCGTTGCGGGTGGGGATAGTACGGAATCGCGGCCTGACTGTCTAGTGCTTTTTACTACTTTTGCCGGGTTTAATGACCCTTTGCTCATTTCCTGCCCGCTTAGGTCGTTTTCCCCGCCGTCAAAACGCCATGAGCCCTTCTTTTCGGGTACTTACCCCCCGGCGGGGGGCCGCGCGCCTACAAACGTCCGCTGATATAATAGCCGATAAAGCGTAACAGTTTCAGTTGGCGCCGGAAACGGCTGGGCTGGCTGAACAGGCGGTATAGCCACTCCAGGCCCATGCGTTGCCAGAGGAGGGGCGCGCGCTTTACATGGCCGGTAAAAACATCGTAGGTGCCGCCCACGCCCATATAGAGCGCGTCGGGATAGCTGGCGCGGCAATCGCGCATCAACTTTTCCTGCCTGGGAGAGCCCATCGCCACGGTAACGATAGCGGCGCCGCTGGCCCGGACCCGGGCGAACAGCGATTCCTGCCCGGCCGGGGCAAAAAAGCCGTCCTGCATCCCGACGATGTTAACGTTCCATTTCGCGCGCAGGCGCTCGGCCGTCTGCCCGAGCACATCCGGCCGGCCGCCGATAAGAAAAACCGCCGTGCCCTCCTTGCCCGCCCGCGCCATAATACCCTCCCACAGATCGGCGCCCGCGATGCGCGCCACCTCGGCGGCGGGATATTTGCGGCGAATCGACCGCACGATGCTGATGCCGTCGGCGTACTTGTATTGCGCCTCCGCCAGCAGTTGGGCAAGCGCGGCATCCCGCTCCGAGGTCAGCACCTTTTCCGCGTTGACGGCCACCAGGGTGCCGGTCTTGACCCGTCCGCCGGCAAACAGGTAATCGACGCACTGCCGCTGATCGCGAAAACCCCAGATAACCAAACCGCGAATACGGTATAGGGCGATTCCGTCCTGAATTTCCATTTATTATCCTTACAAAGGCTGACGCGCTTACGATGATGCCTCTGTCGCCCCACGCGCGCGCCTGGGACGGATCAGCCCCGCGCGGTTAAGCAGCCAAAAGAGTAATTTTGCCAGCAGCAGGCACATGCCGAATACCAGGGCGAAAAACACCACGCGCGACGTAAAGGCATCCAATCCCTCGCGGGCCAGTACTATCATATTAAACACGGCGCCAAAACAAAATGCCTGCAGCACCGCCGAACGATAACGGTCCGACGCCGCCTTGCCCCGTTCATACAGGGTATCGAATCCTTTCAGGATAAGCCCCACCAGGATGGCGCCTAAGGGAATAAACACCACGCCGCCCATGACCAGCAGCGAACCGATAAGCGTGGGCGAAATCGCCAGGCCGGAATGATTGTCCAAAACCTCCCAGGTAAAATAATTGGCGGTATTGAGCACCAGGCTGGGGCGGTCCGGCCATAACCAGCCAGGGATAAAGACATAAAAGTCGCGAATCACAGGCGCCAGGCCCTGGAAGGCTATCTTAGGGTAGTTTTGCAGTAACAGCGCCAGATTTTCCCAGGGGGAGAAGGTGTCGCGCGTCAGATACAAAAACGTATAAAACCCCTCGTCGCCGCTGACGTTCAGGCCGTAGCGCTTTAACGCCAGCCAGAACATGGCGGCCACGGCCACCAGACCGGACGCGCCCAGCATCCACAGGCTTATCCAGTTGCGCTGGATGCCGATAAACAAAAACAAGGCGAAGGCGATAATGATATTGGCCCGGGTCCCGCCGACCACCATATAGGTGAAAATACCGAAGGCCACGGTGCTGCATAAAAATAATAGCCAATTGCGCCGGGTGGGGTTAAGGAAATAAATAATTAACATTGCCGGGATAAAAAAATAGAAAAAGCGCTTCAGCGCCACCCCGGTAACATCGCGGGAAAATATCTGGCTGTAGGACTGCAGGCGGAATAATAAAAACCCGTTATGCATAAAGAATATCGCCACCGTGCCGACGGCGGTCAGCGCCAGCAGGATCCAGGTCAAATGCGTTTCCACCCGGTTCAGGGACAATACCGGCCCGGCGGCGGACCGGGAAGAAGAAAACCAGCGGGTTTTATAACTGACATAATAAATCCCGTAAAAAGCGGTGGCGGCCAGCAGCGCTTCCAGCAGGTTTTCCACCGGCGCCACCTGGACATTAAAGCGAAACGCGAGAATGCAGGTCAGCGGAAAACCCAGATAGAAGGTCAATAAATAAAGCAGTGAAAAAAAGACGTTGAAATTAAAGCGTATCCGGCGAAATTCCCGATAGGTCAGGGTCAGCACCAGCAGCACCGAGAGCACATAGACCACCAGCAATCCGCCGAACTGGCCAAGGGTCATGAGCTTGTCCCCGCGGCGGCGGCCAGTGCCCGGCGCCATCCCTGCAGATAATTGGGATAAAAAAAGGCGATACGGCTTTTATCCACGCCGGCCAGTTGCCGTTGCGCCGCGCGCACCACCGATCGGTCGAGCCTGTCGCCGTGAAAAAGCACCGGCACCTGTTCCGCGGCCAAATCCTGCCAAAACGGGTTGCGCCGACTCAGGACAAACGGCACGCCGAACTGGATCAGCAGGCAGAGCGTGCCGATGCCCTGCTGGCGGTTAAACAGGAAATACCCCACATCGCACTGGCGCAACAGCGTCAGGTAAGCGTCAAACGCCACCGGGCGCGTCAGCAGCTCCAGCCGGTCCGCCGGAAACAGTTTCTCCCCTTGCGCCCGCACCCGGGCGATATAGGCCTCGTTATTGGCCGGATACCCCAGCGGCACAATCACCCGCACGTCGGCGCCGAACTGGCGGTGAATCGCTTCCAGCGCCTCCAGGTGGCGATTGGCGGCATCGCCGGAGTTTCCCACCAGCACAGTGAGGGTTTTACCCACCGGCGGCGGCCGGTCAAAACCCAGCGCCGGGTCCATGCGGGTGGGAAAATACAGCGGCGCCGCCGGCACCTGGGGATAGCGCGGGCGAT
Source organism: Sodalis sp. RH24 (assembly GCF_047324145.1). Taxonomy (NCBI): domain Bacteria; kingdom Pseudomonadati; phylum Pseudomonadota; class Gammaproteobacteria; order Enterobacterales; family Bruguierivoracaceae; genus Sodalis; species Sodalis sp. RH24. Next base: position 3,940,616 of record NZ_CP178729.1, on the reverse strand, counting down.
AGACCGACAAATCGCCGAGAGTGGCGAACACATGGCCGACCCGCCCCTGGGCGCGGCGGCGCAACAAATAAAACAAACGGTGTTTTACGCTCTGGGATTCTTCATAGAGATCGGCGCCCCAGATATGCCAGCTGACCCGGGCGGCGGGCAAGGTCCCCAGCAGCAGGGCCAGCCAGAGCCGCGGATTGAACTGCCCGTGCAGGAAGAAACGCCTCGCCGGTTCGGCGGCGGCTAAACGCACCACCGCCCGCGCCAGCGCCCGTTTATCCGCGTAGGTAGCGATAATAAGCCGCGTAAAGGGCGCGAACGGTGCGCTGTCGGCGGCGGCCACCATAAAATGATGGGGTTGTCCCTCGGGGAGATCGCCCGCCAGCCGATCGTTGAAAAAACGCAGCACCGTCAGGTTATGATGCGGGATATCCGCGCCAAGCACATGGGTTAATGGGATCATTTTTCCCTGCAATAAAGAAGAAATACGCCGCTACAAAGTAAAAAATACACTATATAGGTTGCCATATAAGCCTGCGTCGCGCCAAGCGCGCCATGCAGGGGAATCAGCCAGTGCGAAAAACCGGTCAACAACGCGAACTGGCTGATTTCCGTCAGCAGGTAAAAACGCAGCGAGGCCCGGGCTATGACCAGATAACCGAATACGTAAGCGCCCACTTTCAATACGTCGCCTACCAGCTGCCAGGCGAACAGGTCGCGCATCGCCTCGAACTCGGCGGAAAACAGCAGGCGGATAGCCACATCCCTTAACAGCCACAAGACCAGGCTAACCACCGCCACCGCGGGCATCACAAACAGCAGCGACCGCCCGATTTCCCGGGCGACGGCGCGCTTATCGCTTAAACGCGACAGAGTCGGCAGCAGGTAAACGGTAAACGAGGCGGTAATAAACTGCAGATAAGCGTCGGAGATACTGCTGACCCCCTGCCAGATACCCACCTCTTCCCAGCTATAGCGCTGGGCCAGGAGATTACGCATCAGAATATAGGCCAGCGGCAGGGTGAACGATGTCATCAGCGCCATCAGGGTAAATTTGCCCAATTGGCCGACAAGCTGCCTATCCCATGACGGACGCAAATCGCCCGGGCTAATCCACCGCCGCCGGGCCACCACCAGGGCCGCGGGCAGCAGCGTCACGGCCGGCACCAGCGCCAGTCCGGCCAGCGCCCCGGGGTAACCGCCCAGCCTATAGCAGAGGAAAAAAGCGCCCGCGCCCAGCACGCTGCCGCAGCTGACGGCCAGGGCGTTGCCGGCGGCGTCGCGAAAACCTTTCAGAATAGCCAGCATCAGGTTGGCATAGGCGATACCCAACTGGATAAAGGCCACCGCACGCACCACGCCGGCATAGTCGCCATGGCCGAACAGCCCGCGGCTGATGGATTCGGCGGCCGTTAAAAAAATCACCGCCAGCAGCGTGGAAAACCCCAGCACCATGGCCGACCCGGTGCCCAGCACGGCGCGCAATTGTTGCGGCTGGTGCTGGTACTGCGCCACATATTTGGTGATGCCGTTAAAAATACCCGCGCCGGACAGCACGCCGAGCACGGTCACCAGCTGCCGGAAGTTGCCCGCCTGGCCGACGCCGGACGGCCCGAAAGACACCGCCAGCAGTTTGACCACCAGCAGGCCGACGCCAATCTTGACAAGCGTCGAACCGGCAGTCCATAACGAGGCGCGGGCCAGCGACATATCAGGCGAAATACCGGTTAATCGCGCCGATGACCTGGGATTGATGCTCGTCGGTTAAGTTGTAGAACAACGGCAGCCGCACCAGGCGCTGGCTCTCCAGGGTGGTATAACGATCCTCGCCGCTGAAACGGCCGAATCGCAGCCCGGCCGGGCTGTCGTGCAGCGGAATATAATGAAATACCGTCAGGATATCCGCCGTTTTCATATGCGCGATAAACGCCGAGCGATCGGCGATATCCCGCAGCTTTATATAAAACATATGGGCGTTTTGCCGGCAGCCTTCCGGCACCGTCGGCAGTTCGATACGCCCCCGTTCCGCCAGCGGGAGCAGCGCGTCGCGATAGCGGTTCCACAGTTCCAGGCGGCGGCGGTTAATGATATCAGCGGCATCCAGTTGCCCCCAGAGATAGGCGGCCTGCAAATCGGCCATCAGGTAGCTGGAGCCGATATCGCGCCAGGTGTATTTATCCGCCTGGCCGCGAAAGAACTGGCTGCGATTGGTGCCTTTTTCACGCACGATCTCGGCCCGGTCAACCAGGGTGGCGTCGTTGATGAGCGTGGCGCCGCCCTCGCCGCCGGCGGTGTAGTTTTTGGTTTCATGGAAACTGAAACAGCCGATATGTCCCAGGGTACCGAGCGGTTTCCCGCGATAAGCGGACATCACGCCCTGGGCGGCATCCTCGATGACCGCCAGGCGGTATTTCGCCGCCAGCGCCATGATGGCGTCCATTTCGCAGGCGATGCCGGCATAATGCACCGGCACGATAGCGCGGGTTTTCGCGGTGATGGCCGCCTCGATAAGCGTTTCATCCATGTTCATGGTGTCGGGTCGGATATCGACGAACACAATGGTCGCGCCGCGCAGGACAAACGCGTTGGCGGTGGAGACAAAGGTATAGCTGGGCATGATCACTTCATCGCCCGGCCGGATATTCAACAATATGGCCGCCATCTCAAGCGACGCGGTGCAGGAAGGCGTCAGGAGTGCCTTGGGGCTGCCAAAACGCTGCTCCAGCCACCGCTGGCAACGCTTGGTAAAATCGCCGTCGCCGCACAGCTTGCCGCTGCCCATCGCCGTGCGGATAAAGTCGATTTCAGTGCCCACCACCGGTGGGGAATTAAACGGGATCATGTTGTCACCTGTATAACCAGTAGGCGGTGCTGTCAACGTTGGCACCGCATGCGATGTAGAGTCGTAGCGCGGCGATATTGCCGGCCTGGGTGGCGACACGCAGGCGCGATATCCTCTGCAGGCGGCACCATGCCAGCGCGCCGGCGCATAGGATGCGCCCGATGCCCCGGCCGGTAAGCGCCGGGTCCACCGCCAGCAGGCCGATACGCGCCTCATCCGTGCCGAGTCGCCGGAGCGTCACCATGCCTTCGACGGCCCCGGGCCGGCCCTTGACCAGGCAGAGATCGTCAAAAGCGCCCAGGATGGCATTTTGTGCCCAAACGGCATAGAAACGACGGCAGTCCGCGCCGCGGTACCAGGGTTCGCGAAACCGGCTTAGCCTGAACGCCGCCGACGCCAGCAGGCCGACGGCCGCCATGTCGTCGCGGCCGGCCATGCGCAGCGCGCCGCTGCGCCCGCTTTGGGCGCGGTTTCGCGCCGCGCCGGTGGTCGCGCCGTTAATGACATCCTGGGCATCACCGCCGCCGTCCCGTTTCGGCACCCGCAGGCAGCAATCAATTTCGCCTTCCACCAGCCGGAAGCCCAGCACAGCCAGCGCATCCGCCAGCGCCAGGCTGTCGGCCGCCACCTTGGCCTGTACCACCTGGAACGCATCCAGGGCGGAAAGGGTCAGCGGCGCGGCGGCGGGATCAAAATTGAGTTTGCCGCTGGTTAAGGTGAAAAAATCACTTTCCCACTCCAGCGGTTCGATAGTGGCATGCACGGACATAGGGTCCACCCGATGGCTAGCGGCCGAAGCCGGGGTTGCAGCTTAGCGCCAGACACCTTTGGTATCGATAATCCAGCGTTGCGTAATATCGGCCGGGGGGCGCGCCCTGAATTGACGGTGATCCACCAGCATTACCAGTATATCCGCGCTATCCAGCGCGCTGTCCAGCCCCGCCAGGGTGGCGAGACCCGCGAGCGACGCGGGCAGTTGCGTCACGTTCGGCTCCACCGCAAGGGTCTTGCCCACATGCCATTGGGCTATCAGCCGGGTAATGGCGACCGCGGGGCTTTCGCGCAGATCGTCGATATCCGGCTTAAACGCCAGGCCGAAGCAGGCGATGGTCAGCTCATGGGCGCGTTTGCCGCTGTGCGCCAGGCAATCAGCCACCGCCGCCTTGACCCGGTCCACCACCCAGAGCGGCTTGCCGTCGTTGACCAGGCGGGCGGTATGGATAAGGCGGGCCTGGCCTGGATTCTGCGCGACGATAAACCAGGGGTCGACCGCGATGCAATGCCCGCCGACGCCGGGACCCGGCTGCAGGATATTGACCCGCGGATGGCGGTTGGCCAGACGGATCAGTTCCCAGACATTAATATCCTGATCGGCGCAAATCAGCGACAGCTCATTGGCGAAGGCGATATTGACATCCCGAAAGCTGTTTTCGGTCAGCTTGCACATCTCGGCGGTACGGGAGTTAGTGACCACACACTCACCTTGCAGAAAAATCCGGTAGAGCTCGCTGGCGCGCGCCGAACAGCGCGCGGTCATGCCGCCGATCACCCGATCGTTTTTGATCAGCTCGGCCATGATTTTGCCGGGCAGCACGCGCTCGGGGCAATAGGCGATATTGATATCCGCCTCCTCGCCCGCCGTCTGCGGAAAACGCAGGTCGGGGCGCGCCTCGGCCAGCCATCGCGCCATCTGCTCGGTGGTGCCCACCGGCGAAGTGGACTCCAGGATAACCAGATCCCCGGCTTTAAGGACCGGAGCCAGCGAAAGCGCCGCCGCGCGCACATAGTTAAGGTCGGGTTCATGCCCGTCCATAAACGGTGTCGGCACCGCAATCAGAAACGCGTCGGCCGCCACCGGCCGGGTTACCGCCGTAAGATGTCCCTCTTCGACGGCGCGTTGCACCACGTCGGCCAGGTCCGGCTCGACAATGTGAATTTCGCCGCGGTTAATGGTCTCCACCGCACGCTGGTTCACGTCCACACCCACCACTTTTTTGCCGCGCGAAGCAAAGGCGGCGGCAGTGGGCAGGCCAATATAGCCCAGGCCGATAACGGAGATCTGGTCAAAACTCATACTGTCACCTGATTATTCTTTAACGCGTCGATAATTCGCTGGCAGGCCTGCCCATCCCCATAGGGATTATGCGCCCGGCTCATGGCCAGATATTCATCGGCGTCGGTCAATAAACGGGAGACCGCCGCCTGGATGGTTTTGGGATCGGTACCCACCAATCTCACGGTACCCGCCGCCACCGCTTCCGGGCGCTCGGTGGCGTCGCGCATCACCAGCACCGGTTTACCGAGGGACGGCGCCTCCTCCTGGATGCCGCCGGAATCCGTCAGGATCATATAGGCCCGGTCCATCAGGTAAACAAACGGCAGGTAGTCCTGCGGATCGATAAGTTTAATATTGGGGATACCGCTTAAAATGCGGTTAACCGGCTCGCCGACATTGGGATTGAGATGGACCGGGTAGACCACCTGCACCTCGGGATGATGGCGGGCAATATGCGCCAGCGCGCTGCAAATGCGCTCGAAGCCGTCGCCGAAGCTTTCGCGCCGGTGGCCGGTGACCAGGATCATCTTTTTCTGCGGGTCGAGAAAATCGTAGCGCGTCTCAAGCCCGGCGCGCAACCCGGCGTCATTTAAAATGCTATCGCGAACCCAAAACAGCGCATCGATAACCGTATTACCGGTAACGAATATCCGTTCCCCCGCCAGTCCTTCGCGCAGCAGGTTTTGCCGCGCGTTCTCGGTGGGCGAAAAGTGATACATCGCCAGATGGCCGGTTAATTTACGGTTGGCTTCCTCCGGCCAGGGCGAATAAAGATTGCCGGTGCGCAATCCGGCCTCCACGTGGCCGACCGGGATTTGCTGGTAAAATGCCGCCAGGCTGGCGGCCAGTGTCGTGGTGGTGTCGCCGTGTACCAGCACCACATCTGGACGAAATGACGCCAGCACCGGTTTCATGCCGGTGAGGATACGACTGGTGATTTCCGTCAGGCCCTGATCCGGACGCATGATATCTAAATCATAATCAGGTACGATTTCAAACAAACGTAACACCTGATCGAGCATTTCCCGGTGTTGGGCCGTGACGCAAATCCTGGATTCAAAGGCCGGGTCCTTGGCCAGGGCCAGGATAAGCGGCGCCATTTTTATGGCTTCCGGCCTTGTGCCGAAGACTGTCAACACTTTCACAGCAAATTCCTTTCCGTCTCAAATAAGCCGTACGCGTGGCTTCTCTATTCTACCGCGTAGTGGCGGCGCACCCATTCGGATTAATGGCAGTCCCGGGGCTTTGCCCTTAGCGGCGGCGGCCCAGCGCAACGCCGGCCCCGACCAGGCCGCCCATAGCGCCCCAGAGAATGAGCAGGAAAACCCGGCGCGGTTTATCGCGTTTAACCGGTTCCTCGGGCGTCCTTAAATAACGGTAAGTCTGGAATGTATTCTGCAGCGTCGGGCCGACATTAAGCGTGGCCAGCATGGCCCGATTCTGATCGTATTCCACATCAAAACCGGGACCGGCCGCCTGCAGGGCTTCCAGCCGCGCCTGCAGCACTTGTTCTCCCAACAGGAACAACCCCGACTGCGGCAATTGCTCCTCGGGGACCGTGATCTGACTATGACTGATGCCCTGCCGCTTGGCAATATCCAGGGCATGGCGCAGCGCGCTCAGGTCGCGATCATAAACGGCATTGGCCACCGCCTCCTGGCGCTTGACCTGCGCCTTGAGTGAGATGGTGCGCGCCGTCCAGGCGCCGATGATATCTTCATTCAGATGACCGGCGGCGCGCTGGCTGGCAAACGCCACATAACGACGCAGCAGCAGATTGGCGTCCGCCGCCGTTTCGGCGGTGAGGGTCACCTGATCCGGCAATTTTTTGGCATCATCCCTCGGCGAAAACTGGATATTGCCGATCATTTCATCCAGCAAGACCGCATCGGCATGGGCGTCGCCCTGTTTGCGCGAGGTATAGTAATCGGCTGCCAGCCAGAAATCGCGGCGGGTGTCATAGGAGGACAGCTGGCGGATAAATTCCTGGTACGCCTCGTCGCCGATGCCCGGCATATCCGAGGTGGGCAAGGCGGTATTTTTCACATCCAGGTTACGCAGGAACTGCTGCTGGGAAAAATAGCTGCCGAGCATGTTCACCGTCGGTTTATCGGTGACCGCCGCCGCGGTCCATTCCTGCTTTACCAGATAAGAATAGACCAGGGCAAGAACCGCAAACACCAGGGCGGTGCCGATAATCCAGCGCTTGCCGCGCCACAGGGCGCAAAAAAGCCCCCGGATATCCAGCTCGTTATCCAGCGCCGCATCGCGGGCCGTCGGTTGGGTTTCTGATCTCATTTTTGTCCCGCATTACGGTTAGTGGGTCTCTGTTTGGCGCCGAACCGCCGCTTGGTGCGTTTAACGAAGCGCGCCACCCGCCAGGCGCATTTCAGCAAATAGCCGTAGAGTAAAAAAACCAGGATGAACAACATAAACATCAGCCAATCGGGCCAGATGAACCACTGTTCGCCCGCCACGCCGAACGCGGCCAGGATGGCGGCGGTAACGGTAATAATAACAAAGGCTTGCCGTGAACTGAAGCCGGCGCGCATGATAAGGTGGTGGATATGCTGCCGATCGGGAGAAAAGGGGCTCATGCCTTTACGCATGCGGCGGTACATGATGGCAATCATATCCATCAGGGGGATGGCGATAATCCACAGGCCGGTGACCGGGTTCATGGGATGCCCGGTGCCCTGGGTGCTTTGCAGGATAATCCAGATAATGCTGAAGCCGATCATGGTGCTGCCGGCGTCGCCCATAAACACTTTATAGTGGCGGCCGAACAGGCCGAGATTCAGCAGGATATACGGCAAAATGGCGGCAATCAGGGCAAAACACCACAAGCCGAGGCTGGGATTGTTGTCCTTGAACATCAGGATGCCCATGGCGCCGAGCGAGACGCAGGATAACCCGCCGAGCAGCCCGTCGATGCCGTCCACCATGTTAAACGCGTTGATTGCCGCCCACACGGCGAACAGCGTGACCGGATAACCAAAATAAGGTCCGAGCACCATTTCCCAGGGGCCGAACACATATCCCAGGCTATTAATATATAAGCCGCCGAAGTACATCATGGTGACGGCGACCAGTGCCTGGATGGTGGCGCGGGACTTGACGCTGATATCAAAACGATCGTCGAGCGCCCCGGTCAGCACCAGGACGCCGGAGCACAGCAGATACAGGCCAATATGCGGCACGAAGTGATCGGTATAAATGAACGTGAAACAGATGCCGGCATAAATGGAGATACCGCCCACCAACGGGATTTGCCCATGGTGTCGTTTGCGGTAATTGGGTTTATCAACCAGGCCGATCTTTTGCGCAACCTTGCGGGAGAAAAACAAAAAAACCATTGAAAACAAAAAAATAGCGAAAAAATCAGTACTCATATTGAGTAGGTTCACAATAGAAAGCTCTCTGCATCCATCAGGCTGTTAGAAGCGCCACCGATGTAGACGCCCCCCACTCTCTGCCTCAATCGTCACTGGGTTAGGTGACACTGAAATATTGATTTGTCATCTTTTTCGTCACACCCGAATCTCCGTCGGGTGAACTGAAGCAAAAGGCCGCTTGGCTAAACCTCTATTCGTCAGGCAGCGGCAAGTAAGAACTCACTATCCTAGCATCAGAAACAAAAAACGCCACGTCTTGACGTGGCGTTACCCGAGTTTTTGTGAATTACGAGCGTTTCATCATATCGAAAAACTCGTCATTGGTTTTGGTCATCGCTAATTTGTTCATCAGGAATTCCATGGCGTCGGTTTCGCCCATCGGGTGGATGATCTTGCGCAGGATCCACATTTTCTGCAGCTCTTCCTGGGTAGTCAGCAACTCTTCCTTACGGGTACCGGAGCGGTTATAGTCAATCGCCGGGAAGACACGTTTCTCGGCGATTTTGCGCGAGAGGTGCAGTTCCATATTACCGGTACCTTTAAATTCTTCGTAAATCACTTCATCCATCTTCGAGCCGGTGTCAATCAACGCCGTGGCGATGATAGTCAGGCTGCCGCCCTCTTCCATATTACGCGCCGCGCCGAAGAAGCGTTTTGGCCGGTGCAGGGCGTTGGCGTCCACGCCACCGGTCAGCACTTTACCCGAGGCGGGGACCACGGTGTTGTAGGCGCGGGCCAGACGGGTAATGGAGTCGAGCAGGATGATGACGTCTTTTTTATGTTCGACCAGACGCTTGGCTTTTTCAATCACCATTTCGGCGACCTGAACGTGGCGGGACGCCGGCTCATCGAACGTTGACGCAATCACTTCGCCTTTGACCAGTCGCTGCATTTCGGTCACTTCTTCCGGCCGCTCATCGATCAGCAGGACCATCAGGACGCAATCCGGATGGTTGTAGGCGATGCTCTGCGCGATATTCTGCAACAGCATGGTCTTACCGGCCTTCGGCGGCGCCACGATCAGGCCGCGCTGGCCGCGGCCGATAGGCGCGGCCAAGTCCAGCACGCGCGCCGTCAGATCTTCGGTGGACCCGTTGCCTCGTTCCATGCGCAATCTGGAGTTGGCATGCAGCGGGGTTAAGTTTTCAAACAGGATTTTGTTACGGGCATTTTCCGGTTTGTCGTAGTTGACTTCATTCACCTTCAGCAGCGCAAAGTAACGCTCGCCCTCTTTCGGCGGACGGATCTTGCCGGAAATGGTATCGCCGGTGCGAAGGTTGAAGCGGCGGATCTGGCTGGGGGAAACATAGATATCATCAGGGCCGGCCAGGTATGAGCTGTCGCCGGAGCGGAGGAAACCGAATCCATCCTGCAATATTTCCAACACGCCGTCGCCAAAGATATCCTCTCCACTTTTCGCATGCTGCTTTAAAATGGCGAAGATGATGTCCTGCTTGCGCATACGGGCCAGGTTTTCCAGCCCCATGTTTTCGCCGAGAGTAATTAGCTCAGAAACCGGCGTATTTTTTAATTCGGTAAGGTTCATAATGGTGGGTTCTTAAACTCGGGGTATTTCTCGAACTGTTTTTGTGAATGGTATGGCAGCGTAAAATCGTGCCTGTCTAACGGCATTTAATCCCAGCGCATCCCGTTTGGGCTGATGAACAGCAATTCATGCAAAATGAGTACAAGAAGACTGAAGATTGAGAGCGCCTAAAAACGGATCAATTCAAATCCAGGTGGCTTGAACACCTTGCTTGTAACGCCTGTGCCGTTTATCAGCCGTTTATGGTTCAACAAACGGTTCGACCAACTGTTCAACAACAGGACTCGGACAAAGAGTAAAGCTCAGATTCAAACTACAGGTAAGATCTAAATGCAGTGGACATAAACTTAGCACGGTTCTTGGCGGGCGTCTAGCGGTCAATACGAGAAAACATAGTGAACGTCAGGGCCCGTTGAGATAACCGTTTTTTGCCGATTACAGGTTTTTATTCAGGAACTCTTTCAACTGGCTGCGGGACAGCGCGCCGACTTTAGTCGCCACCACTTCGCCGTCTTTGAACAACAGCAGGGTGGGAATGCCGCGGATGCCGTATTTGGGCGCGGTGGCCGGATTTTCGTCGATGTTCAGCTTGGCGATAGTCAATTTACCTTCGAATTCATCAGCGACTTCCGCCAGGATGGGCGCGATCATCTTACAGGGGCCGCACCATTCCGCCCAGAAATCCACCAGGAACAGTCCCTTTGCCTGCAACACGTCCTTTTCGAAGCTGTCGTCACTTACGTGAATAATTTTATCGCTCATGTTCTACTCCACAGGATTATCATTACCCGGCTGGTTTAAGGTTAACCAACGACGGGTTGACTTTATTTCACTGGATACGCTTTCGTAATGCAATAGTTAACTGTTATTCTACCACACTATGAGCAAAACACACTTAACCGAAAAGAAGTTTTCCGACTTCGCCCTGCACCCGCTGATTGTTGAATCTCTTGAAAAACAAGGATTTAATAATTGTACGCCTATTCAGGCGCTGACATTACCCATCACCCTTGACGGGAAAGATGTCGCGGGACAAGCGCAAACCGGTACCGGAAAAACGTTGGCATTCCTCGCCGCCACGTTTCATCATCTACTCACCCAGCCTGCCAGCGAGCAGCGCCAGACCAATCAGCCAAGGGCGCTGATCATGGCGCCAACCCGCGAACTGGCGGTGCAAATCCACTCCGACGCTGAACTCTTAGCCCAGGCCACCGGCCTGAAAATGGGTCTGGCCTACGGTGGCGATGGTTACGACAAGCAGCTGAAAGTGCTCGAATCCGGGGTGGATATCCTGGTTGGCACCACCGGCCGCCTGATCGATTATACCAAGCAGAATTATATTGATATGGGCGCTATCCAGGTGGTGGTGCTCGACGAAGCCGATCGTATGTTCGATTTGGGCTTTATCAAGGACATCCGCTGGTTGTTCCGTCGTATGCCCGCCGTTGAACAACGTTTGAATATGCTGTTCTCCGCCACCCTTTCATATCGTGTACGTGAGCTGGCGTTTGAACATATGAACAACGCTGAGTATGTGGAGATCGAGCCGCTGCAAAAAACCGGCTATCGTATCCAGGAAGAGCTTTTTTATCCTTCCAATGAAGAAAAGATGCGCCTGTTACAGACGCTGATTGAAGAAGAGTGGCCGGATCGCTGCATTATTTTCGCCAACACCAAGCACCGGTGCGAGGATATCTGGGGCCATCTGGCCGCCGACGGCCATCGGGTCGGGTTATTGACCGGCGACGTATCGCAAAAAAGGCGCCTGCGCATCCTGGAGGATTTTACCCAGGGCACGCTGGACATCCTGGTAGCCACCGACGTGGCGGCGCGCGGCCTGCACATCCCTTTGGTCACGCATGTGTTCAACTATGATTTGCCCGATGACTGCGAGGATTACGTGCACCGCATCGGCCGCACAGGACGCGCCGGCGAAAGCGGCAGCTCCATCAGCCTGGCATGTGAGGAATATGCGTTGAACCTGACGGCGATTGAAAGCTATATTGGCCATCAGATCCCTGTCAGTAAGTATAACAGCGACGCGCTGATGACCGACCTGCCGGCGCCGAAACGCCTGACCCGCGCACGGCCGGGCACGGGTCCGCGCCGCCACTCGGCATCCCGCCGCAGCGGTGCGGGCGGGGCGCCACGTCATAACCGTAAACGTCCGGGCTGAACACCATGCTAAGTTGCACCTCGCTCTATGCCGCCATTGACTTAGGTTCCAATAGTTTTCATATGTTGGTGGTGCGCGAGGTGGCCGGCACCGTCCAGACGCTGGCGCGCATCAAGCGCAAGGTGCGCCTGGCCTCCGGGCTCAATGCCGGCAAGGCGCTGACTCCCGAGGCCATGCAGCGCGGCTGGCAATGCCTGCGGCTGTTCGCCGAACATCTGCAGGACATTCCCGCGGCGCATATCCGCGTGGTCGCCACCGCCACCCTGCGCATCGCCACCAACGCCGAGACGTTCCTGGTGACCGCGCGGGAAATCCTGGGTTGCGATGTCCAGGTGATTAGCGGCGAAGAGGAGGCCCGGCTGATTTATCAGGGCGTGGCCCATACCACCGGCGGGTCGGATGAGCGCCTGGTGGTGGATATCGGCGGCGGCAGCACGGAACTGGTGGTGGGACGCGGCGCGCAGGCGCTTGAGCTGTTCAGCCTGGAAATGGGCTGCGTCACCTGGCTCGATCGCTGGTTCAGCGATCGCAGCCTGACCAGGGAAAATTTTGATCAGGCGGAACAGGCGGCGCGCGCCATGATCCGCCCGGTGGTGTCGAAACTCCTGGCCTGCGGCTGGCAGGTCTGCGTGGGCGCCTCGGGCACGGTGCAGGCGCTGCAGGAAATCATGGTCGCCCAGGGCATGGACGAACAGATAACCCTGAGCAAGCTGTTGCAGCTCAAACAGCGGGCTATCCAGTGCGGTAAGCTCGAAGAGCTGGAAATCGAAGGCCTGACCCTCGATCGGGCGCTGGTTTTCCCCAGCGGCCTGTCAATCCTGCTGGCGGTGTTCCATGAGCTGGGCATCAAGACCATGACGCTCGCCGGCGGCGCGCTGCGCGAAGGCATTATGTACGGTATGCTGGATTTACCGGTGTGCGAGGATATTCGCGAACGCACGCTGCAGAATATGCAGCGCCGCTACCTGCTGGATACCGAGCAGGCGCAGCGGGTCAGTTCCCTGGCGGCGGATTTCGCCCTGCAGGTGGCCAAGGCGTGGCAGCTGGACGAACGATGTTTTGCCATCCTGCACTGTGCGACCATGATTCATGAGATTGGACTGAGCATCGATATTAAAAACGCCCCGCAGCACGCCGCCTATTTGGTGCGCCATACCGATTTACCGGGTTTTACCCCGGCCCAGCAAAAGCTTATCGCCACCCTGTTGCAAAACCAGAGCCATCAGATCGATGTGGCGCAGCTCAGCCAGCAAAACAGCCTGCCGCCGCGCATGGCGCAGCGGCTGTGCCGGTTGATGCGCCTGGCGATTATCTTCGCCAGTCGCCGTCGGGACGAAACGGTGCCGGAGGTGAAGCTGCGGGCCCTGGACGATACCCTGCACGTGCTGTTACCCCACGCATGGCTGGCGCAGCATCCGCTGCGCGCCGAATACCTGGAGCAGGAAAGCCAGTGGCAAAGTTATGTCCACTGGCCGATGCTGCTTGAGGAAATGGAGCCGCTTTAGCACAAACTGCCGTAACCCGCACTGCGCGGGGTTACGCGCCGGTTCCCCGGCACGGTGCGCAACCCAATCGGCCGGCACCGCTATCCGCTGCGGTGCCGGGCGGTCAGTGTTCCTGTCCCTTGGCTTTCGCCAATTGCGCCTTGATGCTGGCCAGATGGCTTTGTCCCCGTGACATACGATCCTCCGGGCTGACCACTTTGCGCACGCTTTCCCAGGCCAGATCGTCCTGCGGTAGCTCCAGCAGGAAACGGCTCGGCTCCGGCCGGATAGTCTCGCCGTACTGACGGCGCTCGCGGCATAACGTGAAGGTAAGCTCTTTTTGCGCCCGGGTGATGCCCACATACGCCAGCCGCCGCTCTTCATCAATGTTATTTTCATCAATGCTGCTTTGATGGGGCAACAGGCCCTCTTCCATCCCCACCAGGAACACGTAGGGAAACTCCAGCCCCTTGGACGCATGCAGGGTCATCAGCTGTACCTGGTCCAGTTCTTCATCGTTCTCGCCCCGCTCCATCATTTCGCGCAGGGTAAAACGGGTTACCACCTGATCGAGGGTCATCGGCTCGTTAAGATCCGACCCCTCCAGCATCTCGGTCATCCAGCTGAACAGCTGGTTGACGTTTTTCATGCGCATTTCAGCGGCCTTGGGGCTGGGCGAGGTTTCATGCAGCCAGCTTTCATATTCCATACCGTGGATCAAATCGCGCACCGCCGGCACCGGTTCCTGCTCCGCCAGCCGGGCAATGCCGGCCATCCAGTGGGTAAAACGTTGCAGGGATTCCAGGCCGCGCCCGGTCAGCGTCTGGCTTAAACCCAGGTCAAAACTGGCCTCAAACAGGCTTTTATTGCGCGCCGAGGCCCATTCCCCCAGCTTTTGCAGGGTGGCCGGACCGATTTCCCGCCGCGGCGTATTCACCACGCGCAAAAAGGCGCTGTCGTCATCCTGATTGGTCAGAACGCGCAGGTAACACAGCAGGTCCTTGATCTCCGGCCGGGAAAAAAACGAGGTGCCGCCGGAAATTTTATAGGGAATGCGGTTTTGCATCAGCATTTTTTCAAACAGCCGCGACTGATGGTTGCCCCGGTAGAGAATAGCGTAATCGCGATAACGGGTTTTACGGATAAAATGGTGGGCGATCAGCTCCCCGACCACCCGCTCCGCCTCGTGATCCTCATTATTGGCGGTGATCACCTTCAGCGCCTCGCCGTAGCCCAGTTGGGAAAAAAGCTTTTTTTCAAACAGATGCGGGTTATTGGCGATCAGGATATTGGCGGCTTTCAGAATACGCTCCGTGGAGCGGTAATTTTGTTCCAGCTTGATCACCGCAAGCGCTGGAAAATCGCGTTGCAGCAGTTCCAGGTTTTGCGGGCGCGCGCCGCGCCAGGAGTAAATGGACTGGTCGTCATCCCCCACCACGGTAAAACGCGCGCGGCTGCCCACCAGCATCTTCACCAGTTCATACTGGCTGGTATTGGTATCCTGATACTCATCCACCAGCAAATAGCGCAGGCGGTTCTGCCAGCGTTCCCGCACCTCGGCGTCGCGTTGCAGCAACAGGGTTGGCCGCAGGATCAGGTCGTCGAAATCCAGCACGTTGCAGGCGCGCAGATGGGCGTCATAGAGCGCATAGCAATGGGCGAACAGTTTGTCGCGTTCGGTACGCGCCGCAGCCTGCGCCTGGACAGGATCGAGCAGATCGTTTTTCCAGTTGCCGATCGCCGACGCCAGCTGCTTGAGCAGATCCTTATCCCCTTCCAGCCACTGTTCCGTCAGATCTTTTAACAGGGCCGATTGATCGTGCTCGTCAAACAGCGAGAACTTCGCCTTCATGCCCAGCGCTTTGTATTCCCGCTTGATAATCTCCAGGCCCAGGGTATGGAAGGTGGCGATGGTTAAACCGCGCGCCTCCTGCCGTCCCAGGGTCTGCGCCACGCGCTCCCTCATTTCCCGCGAGGCTTTGTTGGTAAAGGTCACCGCCGCGATATGCCGCGCCTGATAGCCGCACTGGCGGATAAGGTGGGCGATTTTATTGGTAATGACGCGCGTCTTGCCCGATCCGGCGCCGGCCAGCACCAGGCAAGGCCCGGTAACAAATTCGACGGCGTGCTGCTGGCTGGGGTTCAGGCGCATGGTGATTTCCTGGGATTGATAATGATAAACGACGGCCTGGGATTGTAGCAGAAAGGCGGGACGAGGTTGATACCTAACGCAGGACGATGCCCGCATAGTATCCAACCAGATTATGCGCGGGATTTTCTCCGGGCGCGGATGAAAGAACCCCACAAACGGAACCGGCCTGGTCGTTAAAATATCCGGGCCCCTACAGCCCGGCCGGCAACATTAGCCTGCCGGAAGTCCACGGCAGAGTAAGCGCACGCCCAGCGCCGTATTGACAGTTATTCAGCAGGAATATTGAGATTCCATGGCAGGAGCTCTTTGATCTTATTGATGGGATGATCCCCGATAATGGCGAGCACATGGCGCAGATACGCTTCGGGCTCCACCCCGTTCAGTTTGCAACTGACGATCAGCGTATACATCAGCGCGGCGCGTTCGCCGCCGCTGTCCGACCCCATGAAGAGATAATTTTTCCGGCCCAGGCTCACCATCCGCAGCGCGTTTTCCGCGATATTGTTATCGATCTCCGCCCAGCCATCGCCGGCGTAGTAACACAACGCCGGCCAGTGGTTCATCAGGTAATTGAACGCCTTTGCCGTATCGGCCTGTCGCGGCAATGTGGTGAGTTTTTCCCTGATGCAGCTCTCCAGGCCCATCAGTAACGGCTGGGATCGCGCTTCGCGCACCTGTTGTCGTTCTTCGGCCGGGCGCCCCCGGATGTCGGCTTCGATAGCATACAGTTCACCGATCCTCTGCAGGGCTTCGGTGGTGGTTGGCGACGGATGGCGAACATGGATATCATGGATTTTACGCCGGGCGTGGGCCATGCAGCCGACCTCGCGGATAGGGCCTTCTTCGTATAGCGGGTTGAAGCCCGCGTACGCATCCGCCTGCAACAGTCCGCTGAACCCGGCCAGATGCGTTGGCGGATGAATCCCCTTGCGGTCCGGGCTGTAGGTGAACCACACCGCGGGTGGAAGTCGCGAACCGGCGTTGCGGTCGTCACGCACATAGACCCACAGCCGGCCGGTTTTCGGTTTACCTTTGCCGGGTTGCAGCACGTCCACCGGCGTGTCGTCGACGTGCACCTTGCCGGTGTCCATAACATAGTCGCATACCGCGTCGGCCAGCGGCGCCAGCAGATTACTGCACAACCCCACCCAGCCGGCCATGGTGGCCCGGCTCAGTGTGACGCCCTGACGGGCAAAGATTTCCGATTGTCGATATAGCGGCGAGTGCTCGGCGTATTTCGCCGTCATCACGCGCGCCAGCAGGCCCGGACCGGCGATGCCACGTTCGATGGGGTGCGACGGCGCCGGCGCCTGGACAATGACGTCGCAGCGGGCGCAAGCCTTCTTTTTCCGCCGGGTTTTTATCACCTTGAACGCACTTTTAATCAGTTCCAACTGCTCGCTGACATCCTCGCCCAGCGGCTTAAGGTCGCCGCCGCAGGCGGGACAGGCCGGTTCGTGCGGCTCCAGGCAGCGCTCTTCACGCGGCAGGTGTAACGGCCAAGGCCGACGTACCGGTGAGGGGCGTAAGGCCGGCGGCACCGCCGGGTCCTCGACACGCGCAGACTGGGACGTCTCTTTCGTCAGCAGCGCTTCCAGGCGATGCTCCAGTTGGACTATCTGTCGCCCGGCCTTTTCCGAGCTGCGGCCGAAGTACAGGCGCCGCAGTTTCGCCAGTTGCGCCAGTTGCGCCAGCAGGCGGTCGATTTCTGCTTTGCGTGCGTTAAGGTCATTATGCAGGGATGCGATGGTCGCCTGTTGTTGCGCGACCAGCGTTTGTTGTTGCAGTACCAGCGCTTGCAGCGCGGGCACATCAGTGGGCAAGGCATGATTTTTTCGTTTCATGCCAGGATGTTAAGGGAAGCTATCGGGTTATTACAATATCGCCAGGTTAAACGAAGTGCGTTCCGGTTGTTTCCAATTTATTTCTTTAAACAGCATCGATAACCGGGCTGGCGTCAGGAAGACTTTTCCCTCCCGGGATTGCGGCCAGACCAAGCGGCCGCGCCCAAGGCGTTTTGCCGGCAGGCACAGGCCGTCCCCGGTCGACCAAAACACCTTTGTCAGGTTGCCGCGTTTTTCCCGGAAGACGAAGACATGGCCGGACAGCGGGTCTTGCTGGAGGGCGGATACGACCTGGCCGGCGAGGCCCTGGAAGCCCTTTCGCATGTCAGTCTGACCGGCGACCAGCCAGATACGGGTGCCCGCCGGTAAGCCGATCATGATTGCGGGCCTTGCATGAGCTCACGAACCAGGACGGTCAGCAACTTGGCCGAAGGTGCCGTCACCATCATCCGTCCCCGGGGAAATGTGATTTCACAGGAACAGGGGTGCTCCAGCTGAGATCTCTGCGGGGCCGCAGGCGTCGCGGGATTCCCGGTGATATGGATAGGTAAAAGCGTGGTGGCGGGCCGGGCGTGACCGGCTTTGGGCTGACGGCGGGTAACCCGTCCTTCACACTCGAACAAGCGTATCCATTTGAACAGGACATTGTCATTCACGTTCTCGTCAACGGATGCGCCTGGTTGTAGCGCAAGCTGAACCAGCTTTAACTTCAGTTCTGGAGAGTAGAACTGGCGAGGCGCTGAACGCCAGTCCGTCTTGGTCTGGAGAGTTTCCATGAGAGATGTCCGTCTGATACAGATGGGCACCAAGGTTAACTAACGGCTGCGGTTAAAAACAGACGGCGCTGGGCTTACGCTTACTAACAACACCGGTGATGTGCCGGTGTTCAGGCGAGGGAACGGGCATTTTTCGGGAGAGTAGTGACTGGTAACATCCCAGCCAGAGCGTTCTGGCCGGAATTTTTTGGACTGCTTATTTATGTAAATTGAATCGATAGAGCAGCCATATCGCAATGCCGCTTACTAACCCATAGCAAGCGCCAAAAATAGCATAATGAATAAAATCTATTTCAGAAGTATCTTTCAAAGCTAACCAAAGAGCAGTAGGTACCGCTAAACCAATACCCACTGAACAATAACTCATCATTGTTAATAACATCAAAAGTGGCCGCTTCATTGTTTACTGTCACTTTTTTGGATAGCATTTCCAGTAGATTCCTGGACAATGGCCCCAGTCATTTCACCTAAAGCATCACTGCGCTTATCAGCATTTTCCAATTGCAAATACTCGTTGGCGGTTTGTAATGTTTTGTCACCCTGCATGATTTTTTCCGCTAAAGCATCGCGGCTTGAGTGCTCAGGAAGTTATTCTCCACATCATTTTCTAAGATTTATTTGAATTATTAACCACATTGCGCCCCCCCCGAAAGCGCCAATAACTAAGCCCATTTTGCAATACTTCATTACCTGCTCAACCGATAAAGGCTGCGTAGCAATCACCCAAACTATACTAACGAAAGCACATGCACATGCACATGAGTAACAAGCAACTACGAAAAGGAAATATAGAAAAGAATTGATCATTCTTTTTCCTTCCTTATATCTCCTT
This sequence comes from Sodalis sp. RH24, assembly GCF_047324145.1. Taxonomy (NCBI): domain Bacteria; kingdom Pseudomonadati; phylum Pseudomonadota; class Gammaproteobacteria; order Enterobacterales; family Bruguierivoracaceae; genus Sodalis; species Sodalis sp. RH24. The sequence continues at coordinate 3,921,525 of NZ_CP178729.1, read as the reverse complement.
GTACGAAAGAGTTACTGACTTCTGAAGTGCCCGCCCCAACAAACCCGCCAGATATGCCCGGTATGGAGCTAAGTTTTGACTCTTTGAATAAGTAACCAGGACCAAAAGCAGAGTCACTATATTTCAAAGCATTTTTACTTGCTGTCATACCAAAATGCTCTTTGATAAGTTTGGCTTCCCAAGAGCTGGTAATAGTAGTTCCTACACCAAAGCCTAAGGCCGCTCCTCCTGCAGCCCCCATCATTGCAGCCTCTGAGTTTTCGCCCGTTACATGGCTGCTAAAATAGGCTCCCCCTACATTCAACCTGACATTAGAGTTAAGCGATTTCCCTACCCCGGCGGTTCCACTCACACCTGACGTGAAGAAACTGGTGTAATCAAATTTTTCGCCTGTTTTCCCCTCTAACACCTGTACACCGGCATTTGCCCCCAGACTCATGGCGGCACCCGTGGCTTTCGCTGTTGTGGTCGCGGATGAGGCCACGAATGACTTCGCTGTTCCGGCAAGTCCTAGGACATTTTCCGGCTCCGCCACAAACGATCCCAGTCGGTCCCAGTTATCGGTGTTTTTATGGATATACTCCAACGCCTTGGCATTTTCCGTCTGTACCACGCCACGGATCTCATCATCTCGTATTGGCGCACCGAACCAGTCTGGCATCCATGTGGGGCGTGTGGCCGCATCGATACCGGTATCAACCAGCTGTTTTTGATAGCTCGCACAGGTGAGGGGGCTGTCGGTACATATTTGCTGGAGTTCTTCGTTGCGTCGGGCATTTATCGCTGCGTATTTGTCCCGAACTGCGCCACAGTCACCGCCCGTAGCCTTGCATTCCGTCCACTCTTTCTCAAACGCACGGGCTTCATCACCATTCAGGAAGTTATTCTCCACCGCGTTTTTGCCAGCCTGCGCCCCCGCAGTCGCACCTGATATGCTGCCGCTGCTGACTCCCGCCGCGATCCCCGACGCCAGCGTCGACAGCGCGCCCAGGTTCTCCTTTTGTTGCGATGTCAATTTATCGCTGTCCGCCGTGCCGTATAATGCCAGTGCTATCGCCGGCGCGGCCATTTCGCCGCTTGCCGCACCGGTCGCTCCCGCTACGGCGTTGGCGCCGCTCAACTCGGCTATCACCCCGCCCAGGATGGCATGCGCCACCACGTTATTCCGCTTCTCCTCATCGCTCAGTTCGCTATGCGGCTTGCCCTGCGTGGTAATAGTCTTGACCTTGTCCGCCAGGTAGGGCGCCGCACCCTGCGCCAGCGCCGCCTTGATATCCCCGCCGGCCAGTCCCTGCAGCGCGCCCACCACGGCATTGACCCCCGTCCTGACGCTGCCGCCCATCCCGGCGCTTTGTGCTAAGAGGGCATTGTCGTAAGCCATCTGCCAGGCCTTATCCCTTACTGCCTGCGGGCCATTCTCAACTGCGGGGTTGGCACGCTTCACCGTATCGAGCTCCATTTTCGCCTGCGCCTTAAGTTGGGAAAGGGCCGCATTATCGGACATCACAGCCGTGGCCTCGCGGGTGGCTTTCGTCTTCGCATGGGTATTATAGATATCAAGCGCCTGCGTGCCAATATCACTAATAAGTTGTGTCTTTTGCAGCCGTTTCTGCTCTTTTTCTTTATCAAAGGTGGGGCTGATGCTGCCGTCGTTGGCATGGTCTGGATCCCGGCTGAGCTGGCTGATATCCTGTTGCTGATTCACCTGATCCCGAACGATCAGACTGCCTGCCGATACCGCCGCTTTCGTCGTGCCGGAAGCATGATTCTCATGGTTCGTGCCCGCCAGCGGCAGCGCGCTGACGTTACTTAGCACATTACCGCCAACCGGTCCGCCGCTGTTAAAGCCCGCGCTCTGATGTTCAGACTTATAGTCGGCCTGGTTATCAATGTCCGTCCAGCCCAGCGTGCCGGTGTCCAGCGTGTTTTTGTCCGGCGTTGCCGTGGCAGCGATAACCGCTCCGTCCAGTTGGGTGTGATCTTTAACCTTGATATCATAGCCGCCTTTTCCCGCAAACAGCCCGGTCTGTTCCGTAACCGAGTCATAGTTGCTGTGCAGCGTATTCCGGCTGACGTTCACGCTGGCAGAACCGGTCATCGATCCAAAGGTAAAGCTGCCGCCGGCGCTGGCGTTCTGCTGCTGACTATCATAGCGATCGCTGTCCTGCTCGGAGGTTAGGGTTAGATTGCGGCCGACATTAGCGCTGATCATCTCTCCGCTGACCTGCGCCCCTTTCAGGGTAGTATCGCGACCGCTGGTGAGGGAGAGAGATTGTCCCGCATCAAGGGTGGTTACCGAATGGGTCAGGCTGCGGCCTTTCTCATGCCCTTTGCCGGCATTGACGCTCGCCGATACGCTGACGCCGTAACCGCCGGCTCCGACGCCGATGCCGACACCAACGCTGCCGCCCTTACTGCTGTTTTTACTGTCGATGCGTTCGGTATTCTGTGCAGACAGCAGGGTGATATCCTGTGTGGCGGCAAGCGCAATATCCGCGCCCGCTTTCAGTTGGCTACCCTGAACGCTGATATTTCCCCGACCGTCCGCACCGTTTCCGGTGGCCGTAATCGTCAGGTCTTTGCCTGCATTGAGCGTACTTCCGCGTGACCGTGCGCTTTCCGTACGCGTTTCGCTCCGGGATGACTGGCTACCATAGGACAGGCTAATGCCAACCGTGTTGGTGGCTCCTTGCTGTGCACCTTCGTCGCCTGCCTTGAGCCCGGCGGCGGCGTTTTTAGCATCCGCCGCCTCCGTCAGGGCGTTATCTTGCCCATACGCCAGTGCCGCCTGGGTACCCGAAAGCGCTGCCTTGGTGCCCTGCAGGGCCCTCAGGCGGCCGTCGCTCTCTTTGTTTGCCTGCTGCGCCGTGCTGACGGCGGTATTAAGCGCGCCGCCCACCGTTCCCGATAGCGCCAGACTCAGGCCGCTTTGTTTTGACTCAAATGTCTCTTTACGGGTGCGTTTGTCATACCCCGGATCAATTTGCACGCTGTCGCCGGTGATCGTCAGGTCCTGTCCGGCAACCAGATCGGCTCCGCCGATATACATTCGGTTGCCGGCCGTAAGATTCAGGTTGCCCTTGCTGCTGCCCAGCGTGCTGACGCTTTGGCTTTGCGTGGCCCCATCTTCCTTGACCTGGTGGCGAGATGACTTACTGCCCACGGTAAAACCGATGCCTCCGCTGCCCATCAACCCGCTTTTTTTCTGCTCTTCCAGTAAATAGTGGTATTGCGTTTCAGTGGCGGCAGTAATGGCGATATTGTTTCCCGCCTGCAGGGTGACATCATTGTCGCCCACCACCGCCGACCCGGTCACAGTCAGGTCGTTGCCAGCGGAGAGCAATACCGTATTACCGCTCAGCAGAGTGCCTGTTTCGCGGGTGACGTGATCTTCCTTAACCCTGTGGCTGCTGCTCTTCGACAGGTATCCCTTTTTCTCCGAGCGTTCATCCGAGAATTGGTACTGGCTTTCAGTGGCGCTATTAAGATGAATATCCTTGCTCGCCTGCACAACCAGCCCCCCTTGTTCGCTGTGCAGCGTACTGCCCGTTACCGATATATCACCGTCACGAGCCACGATCATCATCTTGTCACGGGCGGTGAGAGTGCTGCTCACGGCGCTATCACTCGTCGTTACCATATCCCGCCGGCTTTGCGTTTTGCCATCACGTTTGCGCTCGCTGTCCCGATCCGAGACACGCTGACGCGCTTCCCCGATCGTGACCTGCCGCGCGCTCAGGCCAATACTGCCGGAGGTACTGTCGATTTGTGCCCCTTTGGCCAAAAGGGTTGTTCCCGCCTGAACAGTTAAGCCCTTATCTCCACTCAGGGTGCTGAGATGCAGCCTATCCTCCTCACGGCGGTTACTCACCGACGATGTACGGCTGCCCGCGCTGAGGTGGGTAGTGTTGGTGGTAGTATCCGCCAATAGCTTCACGTCCCCGCCGGCCCGTACATGTGTGTTGCCTCCGGCTTGGGCCTGACTGCCTAGCAGGGAGAGATTCTGACCCGCCTTAAGGCTGAGATTGCCACCCGCGCTTAGCTCACTACCCAGGGCCTGTTGCCACTCGCCGCTGACCTGTGCCAGACGATTTCCGTCCTCTCTTAAAGAATCACCGGCCCGGTTACCTATCGTTCCGGTTAATACCCTAAGATCCGCCTCCGTGCTGTTTTTGGCCGTGGTGATATCAAGATTATTGCGCGCGTTCAGGCTGAGGTTCTGTGCCGCCTTCAGTCTGGCCCCCCGCAGGAGGATATCCCCACTGGTGAGACTGAGTTCACGCGCGGTCATTGTCGCCTGGCGCAGCGCATCCTGCAGACGGGTACTCAGGGTAAGGCTGTCGGCATGGATGCTGATGGCATCAGCACGGACTTCACCACCCTCTTGCAGGAAGTGACTGGTGTCTATTTTGAGCGCCTCATCGGCAAACAGGTTGCCGGCATTGTCAAGGCTTCGGGTCGACACAGACAGATTGCCCCCGCCAATCAATGCGCCCTCCCCCGTCAAACGTAATGTGTTCCCGGCCAGGTATACCTTCGGCACCCAAACCGTTTGTGGCCCTTCAGCAGTGTCGACCGTTTCGCTCACCAGCCAGACGATATCCTGTTGCAACGCGGCAATTTGCGCCGGCGTCAGCGCTATTCCCGGTACCAGCTGAAAGTCTGAAGCCACGCGGCTCCCGTTGTTCATCAATGACTGATATTGTGCCATTGCATTTTCGCCGCGCACGGAGGGACGACCGGTCAACTGCAGCAATTGCTCGCGCACCAGACGCTGTTCATAGTAGCCATCGCTCAGGCGCTTATGGACTTTTGCGGGGTCATATCCTATACGCTGCAATAAGTAATCACTGCTGATGAATTTGCCTCGATCGGTGAATCGGCGGTCTGTCACCACCAAATAGGCGCTTCCCGCGTCGGGCTGCTGACGGAACAGTCCATTATTGGGAATAGACGTCGCCACTCTGCCAAGGTGCTGCTGGTGGGTCAGGGTAATTTCAGCCGGCGTGAGCGGCCTACTGCCCGGCGTAAGCGTCAGATTAGCCGTCGGGAGATTTCGTTGCGCCGACGTAAGAGCCCATTCTCCCGGCGCGAGCCTTCTTCCGGCCGGGATGAGCTCAAGTTCTGACTGTGTGAGCGGCCGGCTACGGGGCGTCAGCTGGAAATGGGTCGTGCTCCATTTGGCTTTATCAACCGCGAACGCCAGCGGATTGTGTTGCCATTCTGCGCGCTCGGCTTCTGCTGCTTTCTGTGCTGCCTGCACCGTGCTGATTTGCGCCGGGTTGACCGTGGTATTCTCAATATGAGTACCTTTGATGGCGACATTGCCGTGGCCGGTTAATATGCTGTCAATTGTGGCCAGCGCCGTGGTCTCGTCGCGATTGAACGTTGGATACCAATGTATTGTGTCCTTGTCATAATGATCGACGATATACTCCTGATCGCGTCTATTTACCGAATACCCCTGGTTGATCAGCTTGCCGTCGCCCTCAACCGACAGGTCGCGGTTGGCGCTCAGCGTACTGGCGTCATTGAATAACTGACCGGCAATGCGCAACACCATGTTGCCGCCCGCCAGAATGTGGGCGCCGGAGCCCGCTGATACCAGCTTGTCCGTGGACGAACTACCTGTGACCGTCCGCTCACGGAAATTGCTGTAGTCGGTTACAAAAGGAGCCTCGGCAACGTCGATGTATCGGTCAGGATCCCACGTATCAATCCGGCCGCGATCGTGTTCACGCCAGAACGTATTATGGTAAGGCGTCGGAACCCCTTTCTGCCGAAAACCCCGCGTCTCATAAAACGTCATGTCGTAGCCACCGTCGCTTCCTGGCGTCAGCTCCAGGTAATTCACCCACACACTGCGCATCTTCCCCTTATTATCCTTAACATAAAGCTGCGCCTTTTTGCCGGCGGCATCTATTTCCAGCAGGGTACCGTAACGGCTGTTTGCCGCCGCATCGTCATCGTTGAATGTCAGTCGCTGGGTGGTGGGCGCGATAGTGCTTTTATCGGGATTAACCTTTGAGCCGTAAGAACGCCAGTAGAGGTTGGCACGGCGCCATTTATAGTCGCTTTTTTCCGCATCGTGTTCGATATCCAGTCCTTCGCGCAGATTATCCAGTCGCTGGGCATCGACCAAAACATCTCCATCGGCCTCGATTCTGCTTGCACGATTCTCAATGTTGTCATCACTAACAAGCTGCAGTGTGTTGGCGCTGTAGATCAGGCCACCATCCCGGTTGGTCAGGCGCTCGCCGGCCGTAAGGTTGAGACTCTCCGTGGCGGCCATCACCACATCGCGTCCGTCGTTGTCGATAATCCTGCTGCGCACATTCACGTCACCGCCAACTAGGGTCGCGCGGTTATTCGTGGTGTCGCTGATAAGTGTCACACTGTCGGCTTCAATGCGGCCTTGATTGATTAACGCGCCGGTTGTCAAGTTCAGCGTTTTCCCGACCAGGGAGCCCAAATTGGTGAAATGGGCGCTGTTGACGGTCAGGTCACCGGATAGTAGCCAGTCGGCAAGATTAATCAGCACGCCGCCGACAGATAATATTGTCTCACCATTACTATTAATCGTATCGCCAACCTGGTGGGTGTAGTCCTGTTGCACGGTTGCCGTTAATGCCTGCTGGCTAAATATTGTTCCACCCTGGTTATTCAGAGTTTGTGTGTTGACAACGGTTCTATCTCCGCTCTTGATGTTGCCGCCCTGATTGAACAGCACTAGCGCGTTAGGATCGGTGGCATTGATACTCAACGTACCGTTGGCCAGAAGATGCCCCTGTCGGTTATCCAATCGCGTCATTTGCGACAAGGTCAGCGTACCGACACTTTGTACCCACCCCGCGCTGTTTTCCAGCTCATGGGCCGTTATATCAGTGTGTGTTGTACCCAACAGCAGTCCGCCATCGCGGTTGTTCAGCCGGTTTACCCCCACGTCCAGCGCATCCCGGCTGGTAATTTTACCCTGGCCGCTGTTATCCAGCTGCGCGCTGACAAGCGTCAGCGTCCCGGTCGATGCCAAATCCCCCGCCGGGTTGTTGATTTGATCGCCGTTCAAAGTCAGCGTACCGTCACTGTGGATTTTTCCCTCCTGATTATTAAGCACATCAATACGGTATACGCCTGCGCTCCGGCTGATAAGCATACCGCCCAGATTGGACAGCGTCCGCGCGGCAAGCGTCAGCGCATCCAAACTGCACAATACCCCCCCCTGCAGGTTGTCTACCCGGTCCGCTGAAATTTGCTGGTCACCGCTGCTTTTCAGCGTTCCCTGCGTATTCAGCAGCGACCGGGCGCTAATCTGTACTCCCTCACCGCTTACCAGTTTACCCTGACGGTTATCCAGGGCATCGGTCAAAGCCAACCTCATCTGCTTCTGACTATAGATTAAGCCGTTTTGTTGATTATCCACGCTCTGCGCCGTCACATTGAGAGCGTCACCAGACGTCAATTGGCCGCCGGCGTTACGCAGCTTACCCCCTGCCGCCCCGTCGGTGACACCTTGCACATCCAGGCGCGCCTGGGCGCTGATTTTTCCCAGTTCGTTGCGGATGTCCTGCACTGCTCGCAACATCAGCGAACCCTTCGACTGCAGCGAGCCCTGCCGATTATCCAGGCCGGTGACGGTAAGCGCCGCATCCTGCATGCTCAGTACGCTGCCCTCGCTATTGTCAAACCGCCGGGTGACTGCGGACCAGCCGCCCTGGCTGCCCATTTCCCCCCCCGCGTTGAGAATGTTTTCCGCCCTCAGGGACTGAGAGCCCTGGCTGGAGACGAGGCCATTACTATTATCAAGCGTGCGAATGAGATGCACATCCAGTGCGTCGAACGCCTGGATATCACCCATTGCGTTAAGGAGGCTGAGGGCGCGTATCGCGCCGTGATCCATGCTAATCAGTTTGCCGCCCTGATTATCCCAAACGCCATCCAGATCCAACGTCACCGCCTGCTGGCTTTGTATGGTTCCCTTCTGCCGGTTGTGCAGATGCCCGCCCCGCAGCGACATCTGCGCGCCGCTGAGCAATGTGCCCGCATCGTTCTCCAGCAGGCTGTCCGTGCCGCCCTGCCAGCTTAACCCCTGCGTTGCCGACAGGGTTCCGGCCTGATTGATGAGGTTGCCGGCGGTGCTGAGCATCATGCCGCCCCCCGAACGCACCTTGCCGGCGGCGTTATTGAGATCCCTGGCCACAACGTTGACCTGGCCGGCGCCTAACGCTGTACCTTCGCGGTTGTCCCAGCCGCCGCCGGTGCGCATATCCAGAGTCCCAGCCGCTTCGATAAGCCCGTTTCGGTTATCCACCGCCTGATGCGCATTGAGGTGCAGGCTCCCCTCGCTGACCAATTCTCCGCCCTGATTATCCCAACCCCCCTCCAGATCCAACGTCACCGCCTGCTGGCTTTGTATGGTTCCCTTCTGCCGGTTGTGCAGATGCCCGCCCCGCAGCGACATCTGCGCGCCGCTGAACACTGTGCCCGCATCATTTTCCAGCAGGCAGTCCGTACCGCCCTGCCAGCTTAACCCCTGCGTTGCCGACAGGGTTCCGGCCTGATTGATGAGGTTGCCGGCGGTGCTGAGCATCATGCCGCCCCCCGAACGCACCTTGCCGGCGGCGTTATTGAGATCCCTGGCCACAACGTTGACCTGGCCGGCGCCTAACGCTGTACCTTCGCGGTTGTCCCAGCCGCCGCCGGTGCGCATATCCAGAGTCCCAGCCGCTTCGATAAGACCGTTTCGGTTATCCACCGCCTGATGCGCATTGAGGTGCAGGCTCCCCTCGCTGACCAATTCTCCGCCCTGATTATCCCAAACCCCCTCCAGGTCCAACGTCACCGCCTGCTGGCTTTGTATGGTTCCCTTCTGCCGGTTGTGCAGATGCCCGCCCCGCAGTGACATCTGCGCGCCGCTGAGCAATGTGCCCGCATCGTTCTCCAGCAGGCTGTCCGTGCCGCCCTGCCAGCTTAACCCCTGCGTTGCCGACAGGGTTCCGGCCTGATTGATGAGGTTGCCGGCGGTGCTGAGCATCATGCCGCCCCCCGAACGCACCTTGCCGGCGGCGTTATCGAGATCCCTGGCCACAACGTTGACCTGGCCGGCGCCCAGCGCCGTACCTTCGCGGTTGTTCCAGCCGCCGCCGGTGCGCATATCCAGCGTCTCGGCCGCTTCGATAAGGCCGTTTCGGTTATCCACCGACTGATGCGCATTGAGGTGCAAGTCTCCTTTGCTCACCAGTTTGCCACCCTGATTACTCCAGTCGCCATCGGTACTGACATCAAGCGCGTTACCGGCATCGATAAGGCCGTGTTGATTGTCCACAGACTGATGCGCACTCAGATGCAGGTGTCCCCCGCTGACCAAGTGCCCATGCGCATTATTCAGACCTTGTGCCCTAAGTTGCAGATGCCCGCCCTGCACCCTTCCGGACCGGTTGTCGACTGTTCCCAAAGTATTCAGCGTCAGTTTCTGACCGGCCAGCAGCTTACCACCCAGGCTATGGATATTTTCCTGCACCCTGATGCTAAGCTCGGACTGACTTTTCACCGTGCCATCCTGGTTATCCAGGTCCCCTAGCTCAAGCGTCAGATTGCCATGGCATCCTACCACGCCCTCGTGGTTGCTCAGCCGGCCTCGCACCCGCCAATGCTGCGCTATCTCGTCTAACGCGGCCAGGCGGCCATGCCGGTTATTAACGGATGCCACATCCAGGGTGAGTTGCCGGGCATCGATGTCGCCATCGGTATTATCCAGTGAGCCGGTTAGGATGAGTCGGCTACCGCCAGGGCCGACCTGCGACCAGACGCCTCCCGGAGTAAACAGACTATCGGCATTAATATCCCAATGGCCGGCGCGCACTTGGGCCTTCTGCGCATCAATATTGCCCGTCGTGTTGATCGTGAGCTGACCGCTGTCGACCGTTGCCTGCTGCAGGACGACTCCGCCAGCTTGTGCCACAAAGACGGCGCGTTCGGCCGCCAGGCGACCTTGACCGATATCTATTCGGCGCCCGGTTATATTGACATCTTTCTGGCTCAACAGGCTGCCGCTGACCCGAATGTCGTCCTGACTATGCAACGTCAAGTCCGCCCCACGTATCAGCGCACTATTCTCATTGCTCCCCGCCAGTATATGCCCGCTGCCTTGAATGCCCCTGGCAGCGTCCAGCCGGACGTCACCCGTCGCCGCCAGGGTGCCCGACTGGCGAATAACCCCCTCGCGGCTTTGCACCACCAGCCGCCCTCCGCTGTGGAGTTTGCCGTGATGTTCGATAGTGCCTCTGGCGGCAAGAGTGATATCGCCTCCGACCTGGGTAACCATCTCCACCGCGCCTGATTGCCAGCTAAGGCGGCCTTCGCTGCTCACAGCCAGGGTCGCGCCCGCGCGCAGGTGTCCGCCCTGGCCGCGCACGCCAACACCCGCTTCGGTGCCTATCATGCGGATCTGACCGCTATACATGCCTCCCAGTTGTCCCATATCTATCGCCAGCTCGGGTGCCGTGCTGTCAGAGGCCAGGGGCGTCACCGCCTGACCGTTCGCACTGATATGGTTGCGGCCCGCCACCACTAAGATTTCATTTTCGGCCCTGACGGAGGCATTCAATTTCACCGCGCGCGCCAGAATATCGACATACCGGGTATCATGCCGCGCATCGTTGTTAAGTCCGCCGCCCTCGACTCGTACCAAGCCCCGTTCGACCTGGTATCCTGCCAGACTACCGTCGGCGTTTAACTGCGGCCTCCCGGTGGTAAGGGTCATGCGTCCGGCATTAATGGTGCCGCAGCCGTCACACACAATCCCCGACGGGTTGGCCACAATCACCTGCGCCATGCCGCCCGCCACTTCCAGAAAACCCCGCAGTTGGCTGGGATTGTCACTGTTAACTTCATTAAGAATGACCCGTGCCGGCGCGGCATTCGGATTAAGGTTGGGATTGCCCTGAATAATCCCTGCCATCTGGGTCGTGATCATCTCCGCCGAATTGTTAAGGATGGCGCCCTGAGGGCCAACATCGAACTGCTGAAAATGATTATGTGACAACCCGGCCTGATTAGGTGCTGTGATATTCACCTGCGGCAGGCCATTCCGCGTGGATATCACTTCCGGACGCAACTCATGCGCCACGCGCCCATCAGCAACAATGCCATGCGCCAGCGCCGGCCCGGCAAACAGGGCCAGCCCCAGCAGCCACTCGGCCCGGCGCACCGTCACCCAAAGACGCGAGGCGCCGGTTCCGCGCCTTTGACCGGGCCAGATGCTGCAACCGCGCGCCAGCTCGGACACCACCCGTAATTCACCCTGGCTGCGGCTAAAGATAAGACGATAGCAATGTTTGTTCATGGGTTCCGTCCCTGTGAAAATACAGCCCAAGCAGCAAAAGTGTTGATCTGACACGGACAAACATGCCGGTTGACATTAAATTTGCAGGTTGAGGTTAAAACCGCTGGTAACGCCTGAGGTATGAAAGCCTTCCGGTTTATAAAGGGGCATTCCGGCAAACACGTCGTAGCTGAACCGCCCCCAGAACGCGCCGCTCAGCCCCAGGGCGCCGCCCGCCAGCTGGCGTCCGGCCAACTTGTGGGCAGCCGGCCCGCCGACACGTCCGAAGTCCACTGCCCAGTAAAGCTCGTGACCGCGCGACATCACATTCCAGGCCAGTTGATTACGCCAAAGCAGGCCTTTTTCACCTGCTAGCATTTGCTCGCCGTCAAACCCGCGCACGGTATAACGCCCGGCAATGGCCATGCGGTCTTGCGGCGTCAGTGGATACTTGCTCCACTGACCGCGCAGGCTGGTGTAATAGCGCCAGGGCTGCGCAACACAGGCGAATGGATAATTCAGGCTGATATCCCCCACGGCGAAGCCCGTGCGGGCGCTGCCGCGGTCAGTGGCCTCTTCGGGCGCCGACCGGGCGCCAAACGCCCCCGTCCCCCGACGCCAGTTAATGTTTGCATCCAGCGTGGCCTTGCCGAGATAGCTGCGCTGGTTAAGTCCCAGTTCCCAGGCAGCGGTACGGCGATGCTGAGTATCCATATCTTGACCGTTCACGGCATTGGTGGAATGCCGACGATGGGCACGCACGTTGAGAGTGGTTTTATGCGACTGATTGCGAAACAGCAGCCGGGACACCGTCAACTGCATGTTCTCGCTCTTGCCGCTGTAGGTCAGTAGCTGGTTGGCGTTGGCGATATTCTGATGATAGGTGTAATCGTTGTAGTTGGCGGAAAACCCCCAGTACCCGATTGGAATTGCATAATTAAGGGTACGGGAGCGGTTACCAAACGGCCCGCGCTGAAACACATCACTGCCCATATTGATATAAAACAGATCGTTATGAGCTAAAGGCGCGTCAATCGCCAGGGTCGCGGATCTCAGATAACGGCCGGTGCTTTTGGCGCCGCTGTCATCCAGCCCTAAACTGAGACGAATCGGGCGGCCTTCTTTCCAGCTCACGACGAGATCGCTGGTGGCCTCTTGCTCGCCGGGCATAATCTTGATATCGACCGCAACGCTGGGCGCCCGTTTCAAGTTCTCCAGCGCCTGCTCGATATCGCGCAGATTAAGAAGGTCGCCTGATGCCGCCGGCATGGCATTCCATAATCTGGCGCGCCAGGAAACCGGCCCATCAAAGCGGATGCTGCCAATGCGTCCGGGCTGAAGCGTCAGCGTCAGCACGCCTGTCGTCAGATCTTGCTCCCGGGCCATCACGCGGGTGGTGACATAGCCTTTTTTCAGGATGGCATTCTGGACTTTATTGATGACCAGCGTTATCCCCTGACTCCCCAGGCAGCGGCCTTTGGCGTCGCCGGCGGCTTCCAGCGCCCACTGGAAATTGCTGGCGGAATCGCCATCCAATTGAAGAGTATTAATAGTAAAACAGGGATGTTCATCGACAGGATAATCAGGCAGAGTTATGCCGGGACGGTCAAGGTGGATGTCTGAAACAGGGGCATTTTGCTTTTGTAACGCGCGCGCACGTTCCTGCTGTCTAAACTGTTCCTGGGCGTCAATAGCCGACGCGCTTTGTGCGGCCCCCCCAGAAAAGGGGCCGGCAATCAGCGGAGCAGAGATGAAGATGGACAGCAAAAGAAATGCCCATCTGGTTAGCAGCGGTATACTGCCGGCGTAATCATGGCCCATCCATGGCTCCTTATTCAATGTCAATCAATGGACATCTTGTCCATTACTCAAATATCGCAGGACAATGGTTCTCACCCGATAAAGTGAGTCATTTGCATCAAGATATAACGCAGGGTGAATATCCGTTTTGAGATAGTGGCATTATGCGTATGAGCCCAGAAAAAAATCAATTCAAAATCGGCAACATTGTTAAACCATTATTAAACCTTGAGTTGAAGCAAGCCACTGATGGGGAGTTATAATTTCACGGGCTAAGCTATATATCGCCGAAAAGTCGGCCTGATGAAAGAAAAGTGAAATTATTAATCTATTCCGCGGAAAATAATAAAACAACCACCAAAGATCCAGCATGAATAATATATATGACAAGGCTGACTGATGAGGTTGATATTCATTAAGTTCATCAGCGAAATACTGGTAAGCGCAAAGGACGCCAGTAATTGAGAAATAGTGTCAGATCAGTGATGAGCCCCGCAATATTTTTTGTTCTTTTATTATGCGAACTATTTTCCTCCCGCAAGATCAAGGAAACTGCCTGTGACATAGGAAGCCTCATCAGACAATAACCATGCGATAGCCTGAGCCACTTCTTCTGGCTGGCCGCCGCGTTGCATCGGCAAATTACCTTTAACACGATCCACCCGTTTTGGCTCGCCGCCATCGGCGTGCATTTCGGTGTAAATAAAGCCGGGGCGCACGGCGTTAACGCGAATTCCCTGGGCCGCGACCTCCAGGGACAGGCCAATGGTTAACGTATCAATGGCGCCTTTCGAAGCGGCATAATCCACATATTCATGGGGTGAACCGAGCCGTGATGCCGCCGAGGATACGTTAACGATGGCTCCCCCCTGGCCGCCATGGCGATGCGCCATCCGTTTAACCGCTTCCCGGGCGCAGATAAAGCTGCCGCTGACATTGGTGGCAAACAGGGTGGCTAGCCGTGTTGCATCCAACTGTTCGATAGAGGCTTGAGGCATCAGCATTGCCGCGTTATTGACCAACCCGGTAATGGGGCCAAGCTGTTTATCTATTTGCCTGAACAGTTCCACCACCTGTTCTTCCTGGGCGATATCTACCTGAACCGCAATGGCATTCCCGCCGCCATGGCGAATGTCATCGATAACCGCTTGCGCACTGGCTTCACGGGTATGATAGCCAATACAAACCTGGTGTCCTTTGCTGGCGAGGCATAATGCCGTAGCCCGGCCGATGCCGCGATCGCCGCCGGTTATCAGGGTAATTTTATTTTTCATATGCTGTGTATCCGGTCGTAAGTGGAGCGTCACGATAGCGTTTCCGCGCCAAGGGGGGTGCCCGGTCAGGTAAGCACTCAACATTTATCAGACTGAACGGCTGAAAGCAATGGGCAGTAAACAGCCAATGTGGCCCTGATGGCGATGGCTCAGCCGTCAATATTAAAATGTTATGTGATAGCGTCTGGCTGAGATCGGGGTATTGATGTCACGCTTCCGGCGGGGAAAACGATTGCTATCGCGCTTTAAAAAAGTTTTCTCTCATTGAGTCCGACACCACAATGAAGAAATCCGCCCTGATGACGGATTTTGATAACGTGGCACGTATCTTTATCCTGCCATCTCCACTTCTATTATAAACTTTATCACTTCGGCGATACATATCCAGCACGGCGCTTTCAGTTCATCGGCAAGATAGCTCACCACGTCGAACAGCAACCCTGTGAGGATGTGCTCTATTTTAACGGTGGTAAACAAACAACCTGAATTCTCGACCGCTGTCTCTATTTCTTTATGAAATGTCGTCATTCTGTATGCTATATTTAGCAATATAAACTTTAGTGTATCACAGAGTATACAAAATGAGGGTATTCCGGGTAGAGCAGGCATTGAAGAAACTGGGCCGCGATATACAGGATGCGCGCAAACGCCGCCGCATAAGTACCTCGCTGATGGCTGAGCGAATCGGTATCACCCGCGCCACGCTCAGCAGGCTTGAGGCCGGCGATGCAAAAGTGTCAATGGGGAGTTATGCAATAGCGCTGTATGTGTTTGGTAAGTTGGATCAGTTGGAAAACATCATAGACCGGACTCAGGATCCACTCGGGCTGGATTTGATGGATGATGAGTTGCCCGTCCGTATCCGCACACGGAGAACAGAATGAAGAGCATTAACGTCACCATTGACTGGCAAGATAACGCGCGACTTGTCGGCCAACTGGACGTGTATGTCGCCAGAGGCACGGAACGTTATCAATTTACCTATGCGGCAGACTGGGCCAGGAACGGATTCGCCATTGATCCGGCGCTGGAGCTTATCCCCAGAACACCTTATGTAGATAATAAGCTGTGGGGCGCATTCCAGGCTATTTCCCCTGATAGATGGGGGCGCCTAGTCCAGACCAGGGTCAACAACCGCCATCTGTCCGAGTGCGATTTTCTTCTTGGCGTCAGCGATTATATGAGAATGGGGGCGTTACGCCTCAGCGATGCCGCACAGCCAGACGTTTTTTTAGCGGATAACCATGACGTGCCAAAACTGGTCAATTTGCGGGAACTGGAAGCCGCCGTTCACCGCTTTGAAGCCGGGCGGGAAAGCGCGTCAGATCTGGCTATGATTGCGCAACCCGGTTCTTCTCTGGGGGGCGCTCATCCCAAAGCCTCGGTGGAAGACAAGCATAAGCTGTGGCTGGCGAAGTTTCAAAGCAATACCGACACAGAACGCGTATCACTCTGGGAAGCCACCATGCTGGGTCTCGCAAGAAAAGCGGGTATTCGCACCGCACATCACCGGGTTTTGAATGCCGGTGGTGACAGACCAGTGCTTCTGGTGGAGCGTTTTGACCGCCTGGACGGTAAACGCATCCCCTTTATTTCCGCCATGACGTTACTGGAACGTAACGAAAATAATAAAGAAGGCGCCAGCTATATTGAAATTGCGGATGCTCTCACCCATTACTCATCGCGACCCGGGGCAGACCGGCTGGAACTGTTTAGCCGTATGATCTTTAATGCCATGACGGGCAACATTGATGACCATCTGCGTAATCATGGTTTTTTACGCGAACCACAAGGTTGGCGGCTTTCTCCAGCTTACGATATCAATCCGACAACGGAACATTTTGCGCGCCGTAATCATAACTTGTCATTCGATGGTGAGCGCTCCAAACCCTCTCTGGACACCTGTCTGGCGCTAGCTGAATTTTTCGATGCTGGGAAAGCTGAAGTTAACGCAGCGTTGACCAAGATTGCCCAAGCAGTTTCACAATGGCGAAATATAGCGAAAGGCAATGGTCTGCGAGGCGAGGAAATTATGCGAATGGAAAGGTCGTTTGAACATGACGATACAGAGCGATTGTTGCGTTATTTGCCCTCACGGTGACAGTATTGAACGTCCCAGGCGCTTTTGTATGCCGCTATTTCTAGCCTTTCCCTGTGCAATCTAAGTCCTGGCCTAGGGCTCCGGACTTTTTCTACAATATTAACACGCGGTAAGGGCGTGTTCCTTTATTCAGGATATTCCGCTTTCCCCCGCCCTCTCCACCTCCGCGATAAATTTCACCCCATGGGCGGTACGTATCCAGCGCGGCGCTCTCAACTCATCGGCAAAATAACTGACCAGTTCAAACAGCAATCCGGTGAGGGTGTGCTCCATTTCCGCTAATAGCGCCCGGTCCATCAGAATTCGCGCCAGCGCCTGGCAATATTCGCAAAGTAGCTCGGCGTCAGGTTCAAAGCGGGGCGAGGTCACCGGGAAATCATCCACGGTCAGGCTTACAATCAAGTGAGGCGGGATCGGGTCGTTCAGCGTGGGTTGCAATCGGGCAAGGCATTCGGCAAGCCGTGCGCTAAGCGCCTGCCGGCGTGTGGTATCGCTACTTTCACGCAGGGTTTCAGCGAACTGTTCGCAATGCCCGGCGAGCACGGTGTAATCCGTGGTTGAACGGAAGGGGACAGAAAGTCATGCATGAGTTTGGGTTGGGATCGTAGCCATAAGGCAGCCGCCACTAAGTGATATTCATAAACCACCACTGAATTACCTGAATTACGTAATTTCAGGGTGAGCTGAATTCACGACATCAAAATACGCATAAGCGTCAAATGCCGCCACTAGGTTTTGTATCAGGGAGACCAATCCCAGCGCCTGATTTGCAGGCGCAAAAGCACGATATAATGGCGGGCGACTATCCGCCATGCCTTTCGCCGTGAGTATCATTATCGTCTAGGTCCGTCTCGAAATTGAACGCTATATTGCACGTTATTACGTTTAATGAATCATGGGTTATACATTATTCATAGCCTGCCGCATCGGCGCAGATTGCGATCGTAACGTATAAAGATTATCCCAATGGGATCAGCGTCCTGTCTACGGTGTCGGGCCGTTGTCGGCAATCTCACGCGCTGAAAAAAAAAGCCCCGCGCATCAGCGCGGGGCCTTGTGAAATATCAGCGACTGTCGCCGGTGGAAGAATCAGCCGGCAACCGCAATGCGCTTCATATCTTTCATATACCCGCGCAGGGTGGCGCCGATAATTTCAATCGGATGGTGGCGGATGGCTTCGTTGACATCGCGCAGCTGCGCATTGTCAATCTCGGCGGCAGGCGCGGCCTTGCCGATATCGCCCGGCTGCAGGCTGTCCATAAAGTTGGCTTTCAGCAGCGGCACGGCGGCGTTGGCGAACAGGTAGTTGCCGTATTCGGCGGTATCGGAAATCACCACATTCATTTCATACAGGCGCTTGCGCGCCACGGTATTGGCGATCAGCGGCAGCTCATGCAGCGATTCGTAGTAAGCCGATTCGGCGATGATACCGGAGCGGGTCATGGTTTCAAACGCCAGCTCCACGCCGGCCTTGGCCATGGCTATCATCAGCACGCCGTGGTCGAAATATTCCTGCTCGCTGATTTTGCCTTCAAACTGAGGGGCGTTTTCAAACGCCGAGGCGCCGGTCTCTTCGCGCCAGGTCAGCAATTTCACGTCGTCATTAGCCCAGTCTTCCATCATGCCGCTGGAGAAGGCGCCGGTGATGATGTCGTCCATATGTTTTTCGAACAAGGGCTGCATCAGGGCTTTTAACTGCTCGGACAAGGCAAAGGCGCGCAGCTTGGCGCTATTGGACAAACGGTCCATCATCAGCGTAATGCCGCCTTGCTTAAGCGCTTCGGTGGTGGTTTCCCAGCCGAACTGCACCAGTTTCCCGGCGTAGGCCGGGTCGATGCCGTCCGCGACCATTTTATCGAAGCACAGCAGCGAGCCGGCCTGCAGCATGCCGCACAGGATGGTCTGTTCGCCCATCAGGTCGGATTTTACCTCGGCGACAAACGATGACGCCAGGACGCCGGCGCGATGGCCGCCGGTAGCGGCCGCCCAGGCCTTGGCCAGCGCCATGCCTTCACCCTGCGGGTCGTTTTCCGGATGTACCGCAATCAGGGTCGGCACGCCGAAACCGCGTTTGTACTCTTCGCGCACTTCGGTGCCGGGGCATTTGGGCGCCACCATGATAACAGTGATGTCTTTACGGATTTGCTCGCCCACCTCGACGATGTTAAACCCATGGGAGTAGCCCAGCGCTGCGCCTTTTTTCATCAGCGGCTGCACGGCCTGCACCACGACCGAATGCTGTTTGTCCGGCGTCAGGTTGACCACCAGATCGGCCTGCGGGATCAGTTCTTCATAGGTACCGACCTTAAAGCCGTTTTCGGTGGCCTTGCGCCAGGACGGGCGCTTCTCGTCAATGGCCGCCTTGCGCAACGCGTAGGAAATATCAAGTCCGGAATCACGCATGTTCAGGCCCTGGTTCAGCCCCTGCGCCCCGCAGCCGATAATGACCACTTTTTTACCTTTCAGGTAGCCCGCTTCATCGGCGAATTCATCCCGGGCCATAAAGCGGCATTTACCCAGCTGCTCCAGCTGCTGGCGCAGGTTCAGGGTGTTAAAATAGTTAGCCATGGTGCTACTCCGTAATAGGGTATGGTACTTCTGGTATAAGGGTTCCCGCCGGACGGGAATAGGATGTTTGCCACTATAAAGCAGGAATCGTGTTGCTTAAATTGATATATTAACAATCTGATATTGCATATTGTGCAACGTGCGCGCTGCGCATGGAAAAAGCGGTTTAAAGGTGCTGCCCCTATGGATCTGCGCGATCTTAAATTGTTCCTTCACCTCGCGGAAAGCCGCCATTTCGGCCGCACCGCGAAAGCGACCCACGTTAGCCCGTCGACGCTGTCGCGCCAGATCCAGCGTCTGGAGGAAGACGTGGGACGGGTCTTGTTCCTGCGCGACAACCGCACGGTACAGCTTACCGACGCCGGCGAGCAGTTGAAGATTTTTGCCCAGCAGACGCTGCTGCAGTACCAGCAGCTGTCCCATCGCCTGGGCCAGCACGGTCCGTCGCTTAGCGGCGAGCTGCGGCTGTTCTGCTCGGTTACCGCCGCCTATAGCCATCTGCCGCCGATCCTCGACCATTTCCGCGCCCGGCATCCGTTGGTGGAAATAAAACTGACCACCGGCGACCCCGCCGACGCCGTGGAAAAAGTGCAGTCCGGCGACGCCGATTTAGGCATTGCCGGCCATCCCGAAATCCTGCCGGCCAGCATTGATTTTACCCCGATCGGCGCAATACCGATGATCCTGATAGCCCCGGCCCTGCCCTGCCCGGTACGCGCGCAGGCGCTGGTCGCCACGCCGGACTGGTCGCATATCCCCTTTATCTTACCGGAGCACGGTCCGGCGCGCCGCCGTATCGATCACTGGTTCCGCGCCAACCGCCTCGCCAATCCGCAGATTTACGCCACCGTCGCCGGGCACGAGGCCATTGTTTCCATGGTGGCGCTCGGCTGCGGCATTGCGCTGATCCCCTCGGTAGTAGTAGACAACAGCCCCGAACCGGTGCGCAACCGCGTGCAGATTGTCGAGCACGGTACGCCGGTAGAACCGCTGGAATTAGGGGTATGCGTACAGCGCAAACGCTTGCAGGAACCGTTGATTGAAGCGTTCTGGCAACTGCTGGAACGTTAAGGGGCAACGCAGCCAGGGTGCAATGACCTGGTTAATGGCGGCGAAGCGCCATTGCTGAATTTTTTTCGACGGTCGCGCCCTTCCGGCAGGAGCCGCTTAAGATCGTTGCGCTATAGCGGCCCGGAACGCCGGGACGGGACGCTACCCATCCCGGCGCCGGGAAGCATGCCCGTTATCCTGGTTGCCGGCCAGGCCGGGATGCCCGGTTATCCTTGCAGAAAGAAGCGGAAAGCTGGATTTTGGGTTTCGTCGTGGCATTCATAACCCAGCGCGGACAGGTGGCGGTCAAACTCCGGCTCCTGCTCGCCCAGCTCGAAACCCGCCATGACGCGACCGTAATCGGTGCCGTGGCTGCGGTAATGGAACAGCGAAATATTCCAGTGGGTGCCCAGAGTATGCAAAAACTTCAGCAAGGCCCCCGGCGATTCCGGGAATTCAAAACTATAGAGCCGTTCGCGCAGCGGTTTCGACGGGCGTCCGCCCACCATATAACGCACGTGCAGCTTGGCCATCTCGTCGTCGGACAGATCCACCACCTGGTAGCCGCCGGCGGTCAGCTCGCTTAAGATCTCATCGCGCTCCACGCGTCCCCGGGTCAGGCGCACGCCGACAAAAATGCAGGCGTTATCCGCGTCGGCGTAGCGATAGTTAAACTCGGTTACCGCGCGGCCGCCCAGCAGCTGGCAAAATTTCAGGAAACTGCCCTTCTGCTCGGGAATGGTCACCGCCATCAGCGCTTCGCGCTGCTCGCCAAGCTCGCAGCGCTCGGAAACATAACGCAGGCCGTGGAAATTGACGTTGGCGCCGGACAGCACATGGGCCAACCGTTCGCCCCGGATATTATGCTGCTGAATATATTTTTTCATGCCCGCCAGCGCCAGCGCGCCCGCGGGTTCCGCTATCGCCCGCACGTCCTCGAACAGATCCTTGATTGCCGCGCAGATGGCGTCGCTGTCCACGGTAATCACGTCATCCAGGTACTCGCGGCATAAGCGGAACGTTTCGTCGCCGATACGCCTGACCGCCACGCCTTCGGCGAACATACCGACCCGGGGGAGGTCCACCGGTTCGCCGGCCTTGAGCGCCGCGCACAGGCAGGCGGATTCCTCGGCCTCCACGCCGATCACCTGAATCTGCGGCATCAGGTGCTTGATCAGCACCGCTACGCCCGCGGCCAGGCCGCCGCCGCCCACCGGTACAAAAATCCGGTCCAGATGCGCGTCCTGCTGCAGCAGTTCCATCGCCAGCGTACCCTGGCCGGCGATCACCGCCGGATGGTCGAACGGCGGCACGAAGGTGTAATTACACTCGCGCGCCAGCTCGATCGCCTTGGCCTTGGCTTCGTCGAAATTGGCGCCGTACAGGAAGGCTTCGCCGCCGAAACTGCGCACGGCGTCCACCTTGATATCCGCCGTGGCAACCGGCATCACGATCAGCGACTTGATGCCAAGCCTGGTCGCGGAGAGCGCCACGCCCTGGGCATGATTGCCCGCCGAGGCGGTCACCACGCCATGGGCTTTTTGCTCTTCATTGAGGCCGGAAATCATCGCATAGGCGCCGCGCAGCTTAAAGCTGTGCACCGGCTGCCGGTCTTCCCGCTTTACCAGGACGGTATTGTCCAGGCGCGCGGAGAGTTTTTCCATGACTTGCAACGGGGTGACCTGGGCCACCTCGTATACCGGCGAACGCAGCGTGGCGCGCAGGTATTCCGCCGCGCAGGGCGCGGCGGGCAACGGTAGGGAGTCGGCCATGACCGTTAGCCTCCCAGCTTGCTTTTATCGCGCACTGCGCCCTTATCGGCGCTGGTGGCGAGCAAGGCGTAGGCCCGCAGGGCAAAGGACACCTGACGCTGGCGATCCACCGGTTTCCAGGCGTCCGCGCCGCGTGCCGTCTGTCTTTCCCGCCGGGCGGCCAGTTCGCTGTCCGCCACGGCCAGCGCGATGCTGCGCTCATGGATGTTGATGTCGATAATATCGCCGTCCTGTACCAGTCCGATCAGGCCGCCGCTGGCGGCTTCAGGCGAAACATGGCCGATGGACAGGCCGGAGGTGCCGCCGGAAAAACGGCCGTCGGTAATCAGCGCGCACTGCTTGCCCAACCCCATGGATTTCAGGTAGGTGGTGGGATACAGCATTTCCTGCATGCCCGGCCCGCCTTTGGGTCCTTCGTAACGGATGACCACCACGTCGCCGGCCACCACTTTGCCGCCCAGGATGGCCTCGGTGGCGGCTTCCTGGCTTTCATACACTTTAGCCGGGCCGCTGAAGATCAGGCTGCCCTTATCCACGCCGGCGGTTTTGACGATACAGCCGTCTTCGGCGATATTGCCGTACAGCGTCGCCAGCCCGCCGTCCTGGCTATAGGCGAACTCGCGGGAGCGGATACAGCCCTCCTGACGGTCGGTATCCAGGGACGGCCAGCGGCAGTCCTGCGAGAACGCCTTGGTGGTGCGGATGCCGGCAGGGCCGGCGGAATACATGCTTTTCACTTCCGCGTCTTCGGTCAGCATCACATCATACTGTTGCAGCGTTTCCGGCAGCGTCAGCCCGAGGATATTGCCGACCTCGCGGTTCAGCAGGCCCGCGCGGTCCAGTTCGCCCAGGATGCCCCAGACGCCGCCGGCGCGGTGGACGTCTTCCATATGGTATTTCTGCGTGCTTGGCGCCACCTTGCACAAATGCGGCACCCGGCGCGATAAACGGTCGATATCGGCCATGGTGAAATCCACGTCCCCTTCCTGCGCCGCCGCCAGCAGATGCAGTACGGTATTGGTGGAGCCGCCCATGGCGATATCCAGCGTCATGGCGTTTTCAAACGACGCTTTACAGGCAATGCTGCGCGGCAGCGCGCTTTCATCATCCTGTTCATAATAGCGCTTGGTCAGTTCGACGATGCGCTTGCCGGCATTGAGAAACAGCTGACGCCGGTCGGCATGGGTGGCAAGCAGCGAACCATTGCCAGGCTGGGACAGGCCCAGGGCTTCGGTCAGGCAGTTCATGGAGTTGGCGGTAAACATGCCGGAACAGGAGCCGCAGGTGGGACAGGCGGAACGTTCGATCTGGTTGCTGTCGGCATCGGACACGTTCGGATTGGCGCCCTGGATCATAGCGTCAATCAAATCGAGCTTGATAATTTTATCGGACAGCTTGGTCTTGCCGGCTTCCATCGGGCCGCCGGAGACAAATATCACCGGGATATTCAGGCGCAGCGCCGCCATCAGCATCCCCGGGGTGATTTTATCGCAGTTGGAAATACAGACCATGGCGTCGGCGCAGTGGGCGTTGACCATATACTCCACCGAATCGGCAATCAGCTCGCGCGACGGCAGGGAATACAGCATGCCGCCGTGACCCATGGCGATGCCGTCGTCCACCGCGATGGTATTGAATTCTTTCGCCACGCCGCCGGAGGCTTCAATCTGCTCGGCAACCAGTTTACCCAAATCGCGCAGGTGCACATGGCCCGGCACAAATTGGGTAAAGGAGTTGACCACGGCGATAATCGGCTTGTCGAAATCATCGTCGGTCATGCCGGTGGCGCGCCATAAGGCACGGGCGCCGGCCATATTGCGGCCGTGGGTGGTGGTAGCGGAACGATACTTTGGCATGCTCAATACTCCAGTTAATCTTTTGGCAGGCGGTTAACCCGCCTGCTGTTAAAAACCTATAGTTTTAGTTATTGACCGGGTCCAGCCAGCCCCATTTGTCTTCGGTCTCGCCGGTGAACAGGCCGAAAAACGCCTGCTGCAGCTGTTTGGTCACCGGACCGCAGCGGCCGATGCCCACCTGAATGCCGTCAACGCTGCGCACCGGGGTGATTTCCGCCGCGGTGCCGGACATAAACACTTCGTCGGCCAGATAAAGCGATTCACGGGAAAGCACCTGCTCGCGCACTTCGAGACCGCGATCTTTCGCCAGTTTGATGATGGCGTCGCGGGTAATGCCCGGCAGGGCGGAAGAGGTGAACGGCGGCGTAAACAGGATGCCTTCCTTCACTTCAAACAGGTTTTCCCCCGCGCCTTCGGAAACATAACCGTGGACATCCAGCGCGATGCCTTCCTGATAGCCGTGGCGGCGGGCTTCGCTGCCCACCAGCATGGAAGAAAGATAGTTGCCGCCGGCCTTGGCCGCGGTCGGGATGGTATTGGCCGCCACGCGGTTCCATGACGACACCATGGCGTCGATGCCCTGATCCAGCGCGTCTTCACCCAGATAGGCGCCCCAGGGGAACGCGGCGATAATCACATCGGTGGTATAACCGGCCGGCGGGTTAACGCCCATGCCCACGTCGCCGACAAACACCAGCGGACGGATATAGGCGCTGACCAGCTTATTCTTGCGCAGCACTGAACGGCAGGCTTCCATCAGGTCATCAACACTGTGGCTTACCGGCATACGGTAGATCTTGGCCGAATCATGCAGGCGTTGCATATGTTCACGATGGCGGAACACCACCGGCCCTTTATGCGAGTCGTAGCAACGGACACCTTCGAAGACTGACGATCCATAATGCAGCGCATGGGACATCACATGGACCTTGGCCTCCGCCCATGGAACCATCTCGCCGTTGAACCAAATAAAATCAGCTTTCTTCGTCGTCATTTTCTTTTCCTTACTCGTGCCTTAGGCGCGTATTTGTTGTGATGTCAATTGCTGGATCTCGACACAGGCGACATCCATAAGTTTACTTAATTGTGAAGACAGTAAATCGACCGGGCGAATGCTTGCAACCGTCAATTGAATATTTATACATTCCGGATTGATCTGCGGCGTCATATTTAATGCGCAAACCCGGAATCCGCGGTGGCGCACCACGCGCAGGACGCGTTCCAGGATTTCCGGACGGGAACGCGCCTCGATGGAAAGCTGATGTTGCATCATGATAATTTCTCCAGCATGGTTTCATTGCCGGCGCCGGGCGGCACCAGTGGCCAGACATTTTCGTTTTCGTCGATGGAGACATGCAGCAGGTAGGGGCCCTGGTGGGAAAACATGGCGTCAAAGGCGGCATCGATCTGGTCTTTTCGGGTAATTCGTTGGCCGGGGATATCAAACGCGCTGGCCAGGATGAGAAAATCGGGGTTATCTGTCAGGGTGGTCTCGCTATAGCGTCCGTCGAAAAACAGTTGTTGCCACTGTCGGACCATGCCTAATCGCTGATTGTCGATCAAGACGATTTTCAGCGGCAGCCGTTTTCGCTTGATGGTGGTCAATTCCTGGACATTCATCATAAACGAGCCGTCGCCGGAGACACAGACCACGGTGTCATCGGGACGCGCCACCTGGGCGCCGACCGCGGCCGGCACGCCGAAACCCATGGTGCCCAGGCCGCTGGAGGTGATGAAGTTCTCCGGACGGGTGAAGCTCATATGCTGGGCGGCCCACATCTGGTGCTGTCCGACGTCGGTGGTGATCACGGTATTATCCGGTACCCGCCGGGAAAGCGCGTTCAGCAATGCCGGCGCGTAAATAGCCTCGCCCGGATGATCGTAACGCCAGCGGTATTCCGATTTCAGCGCCTGGGTTTCACGACGCCAATCGTCAATCGACAGCGCCTGCGCCAGGGCGGGAAACAGCTGGTTTAAATCACCCTGCAACGCCACGTGGGGCTGACGCAGTTTACCCAGTTCCGCCGGGTCGATATCCAGATGGATCACTTTGGCGTGGGGCGCAAAGGAATTCAGCCGGCCGGTAACCCGGTCGTCAAAACGGGCGCCGACCGCCATAAGTAAATCGCAGGACTGCACCGCCAGGTTGGCCGCCTGGTTGCCGTGCATGCCCAGCATGCCCAGGTAACAGGGATCTTCACGGTCAGGCGCGCCCAGGCCTTTCAGGGTCGCCACGCTCGGGATGCCGGTGCGATGAATGAAATCACGCAAGGCCGGCACCGCGCGCGCCATGCCGACGCCGCCGCCCACATACAGCATGGGTTTGCGCGCCAGGCGCAGCAGGTCGCGGGCCGCCGCCACGTCCCCCTGGACGGCCCCGTCCTGACTGTCCATGGCGACCAGATGCGGGCTGAGTTCGCCGGTGGCCAGCTGGATATCCTTGGGGATATCGATCAATACCGGCCCCGGACGCCCGCTGGTGGCGACGGCGAAGGCCTCGGCCATGATGGCCGGCAGTTCGTCCAGGCTTTCCACCAGGAAACTGTGTTTGGTGCAGGCCAGGGACAGCCCGAGCACGTCGATTTCCTGGAACGCGTCGGTGCCGATAAGCGCCGAGCCGACCTGGCCGGTAATGGCCACCAGCGGCACGGAGTCCAGCAGGGCATCAGCCAGGCCGGTGATGAGATTGGTCGCCCCGGGGCCGGAGGTGGCGATACAGACGCCGACTTTACCGGTAGCTCGCGCATAGCCAATCGCCGCCATGGCCGCTCCCTGTTCATGTCGGCATAGGAGATGTTCCACCCCGCCGTCAAAGAGCGCATCGTATACCGGCATGATGGCGCCGCCGGGATAACCGAAAACCATATCCACACCCTGTGCGCGCAACGCTGACACTACCCACTGAGCACCGTTCATAGTTAGTTCCCCGCCTGTCTGCGCTGGGAACAGGATTTTATGCTGTTAATCATTTTTCTGTTCCTTATTCATAATATATCTTGGTGGCCATAAAAAAGTGCCAAAAAAAAACCCCCGTCCTTTCGGTGCGGGGGTTTTCTTGAGATTTAAGCTTGTTTAATAAGCTTTTCTTCGTCCAAGTGCAGCCCCGCACGGTGGGATAATAATCACCACCACGCTAATCACGACTAGGCTTATCACTTGGACAAAGGCTTTCATAAATAGGGTTTCATCACTTCTGGTCGAATGAATACCTACAGAGTTATCACAGTAAATGGGGTTATGACAATCTTTTTTATTATTTTCGCTGGGATCGCGCGGCGGCGAAAATTCTAAATAGACCGTTTTTCAATAATTTGATGAGTCATGAATATTTTTCATCTTCGGCGGCATTCTCCCCCGCCACGCTCTCTTCTCTGCACAGGATTAACCTTGGGGCGCCGCCGCGCACGGCTGCGAAGCACGGCAAACGCCGAAATTTTTTTACGGGCCGTTCCGCAGGGCGGGAGCCTGCCCCTGGGCTGCAGGCGCAAAGCGGGCATGATAAGGGCCGATGCCGTCATCGCGGGTGCGGCATCCAGGATGGTGATGGAGGATGGGCATGTCCCTTGCGTTAATTTATACCCGGGCGTCGATCGGCGTCCAGGCGCCGTTGATTTCAGTGGAGGCCCATATCAGCAAAGGTCTGCCCGGCTTTACCCTGGTGGGGTTGCCTGACGCGACGATAAAAGGGGCGCGCGATCGGGTACGCAGCGCGCTGCTGAACAACGGTTTCGATTTTCCCGCCCGGCGGATAACCGTCAGCCTGGCGCCGGCCGATCTGCCCAAGGAAGGCGGGCGCTATGATTTGCCTATTGCGCTGGCGATCCTGGCCGCGTCGGAACAAATTGCCGCCGATAAGCTCGCTTGCCATGAATTTCTCGGCGAACTGGCGCTGTCCGGCGAACTGCGGCCGGTGCAGGGCGCCATTCCGGCGGCGCTGGCGGCACAACAGGCCGGGCGGCGTCTGATCCTGTCTAGCCATAACAGCGGCGAGGCGGCCCTGATACCGGATAGCCGCGTGCTGGTCGCCGGGCATCTGCGCGATGTATGCGCCTTCCTGCAGGGCGGCGCCGAACTCAATGCCGTGCCGGGCCAGGACCCGACGCCGCCGGCATACGACGGCGCCGATCTCAGCGACATCACCGGCCAGCCGCAGGCCAAACGCGCCCTGGAAATCGCCGCCGCCGGCGGGCATAACCTGCTGCTTATCGGTCCGCCGGGCACCGGCAAGACCATGCTGGCCAGCCGGCTGCCGGGGTTGATGCCCCCCTTAAGCGATGCGGAGGCCGTAGAGACCGCCGCGCTGATCAGTCTGATGAGCGCCGGGGCCGCCCGCCGGCATTGGCGCCAAAGACCGTTTCGCGCCCCGCATCACAGCGCCTCGATGGCGGCCCTGGTCGGCGGCGGTTCCCTACCCCGGCCCGGCGAGATATCCCTGGCCCATAACGGGGTGTTATTCCTGGATGAGCTGCCGGAGTTCCAGCGCCGGGTGCTGGACGCGCTGCGCGAACCGCTGGAAGCGGGTGAAATCGTTATCTCCCGCGCCCAGGCCAAGGTACAATACCCGGCGCGTTTCCAACTGGTGGGCGCCATGAACCCCAGTCCGTCCGGCGATTACCAGGGCGTCCACGGCCGCAGCGGCCTCGCGCAGACCCTGCGTTACCTGAACCGGTTATCCGGCCCCTTCCTGGATCGTTTTGACCTGTCCATCGAGGTGCCGCTGCTGCCGCCGGGAATGCTGCGCCGGCAGAACCCGGCGGGCGAGACCAGCGCGATGGTGCGCGCCAGGGTGCAAGCGGCGCGCGACATCCAGCTGCGGCGCGGCCGGAAAATCAATGCGTATCTCAATAACCAGGAAGTTGCATTATATTGCCGGCTTGCTGAAGAGGACGCGGTTTTCCTGGAAGAGGTGATGGAAACGCTGGGTTTGTCGGTACGCGCCTGGCACCGGACGCTCAAGGTTGCCCGAACGCTGGCGGATTTGGCGGGCGCGGCCGAAATACAGCGCGATCATCTGGCGGAGGCCGTCAGCTATCGCACCATTGATCGTCTGCTGCAACAGCTTTGGCGGCACATGGAATAACATGGGGCCGCAGCCCCATGCCGGGATTAATCTTCGCTGTCGGTATAGTCTTCCACCACGTCCATCTGCGGCTTGCCGCCGGATAAGGTATGGAAGCGCTTGGGACGACGAATGTGCTCGATATACTTGAACCACACTTTTTCGTGCTCGGTGGAAGGCTCGCGCTGACCCTGGCATACCGCGACAAATTGCGTCTCTTCATCGGTAACCGGTTCGCGCTTGCCGCTGTCCAGATCGTTGTAGGCATGCCCATAGCGCTCCAGCAGCTGGGCTTCCCGAATGGTGAAATGACCATGCCGGGAAAAGCCACGCGGGTAATTTTTGTTATCAAAATAACGATTGGTACTAGAAAAGCTGTCCGCCATCTTAAGCGCTCCCCATCCTTTCATAAGCCGTACTGTTTATGGCGCGGAGTATTAGATAGGCTTGACTTTCTGTAAAACAAAACATTTAAATCGTTACGATAAAAATTTCTGGAGATGGGCGTGGATACGGAATTACTGAAAACCTTTTTGGAAGTTAGCAGGACCCGCCACTTTGGTCGCGCCGCGGAAGCGCTTTATTTGACGCAGTCGGCGGTGAGCTTCCGCATTCGTCAATTGGAAACGCAATTGGGCGTCAGTTTATTTACCCGGCACCGCAATAATATCCGCCTGACGCCTGCGGGAGAAAGCCTGTTGCCTTATGCGGAAAACCTGATGTCCACCTGGCAACTGGCCAAAAAAGAGGTGACCCGATCGCTGCAGCATAGCCTGTTATCCATCGGCGCCACCGCCTCGCTGTGGGAGGCCTGGTTGGGGCAATGGCTGCACGTGTTATACCAGCAGCGCCCCACCCTGCAGATAGAAGCCCGCATAGCGCAGCGCCACGCGCTGATAAGCCAGCTGCATGAGCGCCAGCTGGATTTGCTGATCAGCACCGAAGCGCCGAAGATGGAGGAGCTGACCTGTCAGTTGCTGGGGAATTTTTCGTTGTCGCTGTTTACCGCCTCGGCACCTCCCGAAACGGGGGATCGGCCTTATATCCGTCTGGAATGGGGGGCCGATTTCCATACCCATGAAAGCCGGCTGCTGGTGAATAACCCCCTGCCGGTCATGAGCACCACCTCGGCCCTGCTGGCCCGCAGCCTGCTGCCGACCACCGGGGCATGCGTATTTTTACCCAGCCATTGGGGCGAGTTATATCCCGACCTGGCCGCCATCGCCGATATCCCTCCCCTGGTCAGGCCGCTCTATGCCGTATGGCTGCAAAACAGCGATCAGCGCACCCAGATACGGCAGCTGTTGAAAAC
This sequence comes from Sodalis sp. RH24, assembly GCF_047324145.1. NCBI lineage: Bacteria > Pseudomonadati > Pseudomonadota > Gammaproteobacteria > Enterobacterales > Bruguierivoracaceae > Sodalis > Sodalis sp. RH24. The sequence continues at coordinate 3,891,413 of NZ_CP178729.1, read as the reverse complement.
ACCGGTCATTTAAGCCTGTGAAGCCCGTCACGTCCCTGGCGGCCATCAGGACGAGCCATCCCCCGGGTAGCCGGCCGCGGGTGCCTTATGAGCCTGCTGTTGGCTTTCCGCCGGGATGCCGGTGCGGGGAATACTGGTGACCTTGGCATTTTGCTTATTCTCCCACAGCGAGTTCAGCAGCCGTTGCAAGGCGATAAACGCAAACAGCAGGATGCCGATGACGATTTTGGTCCACCAGGAACTCAGGGTGCCGTCAAAGTTGATATAGGTCTGGATAAGCCCCTGGATCATGACGCCGAACAAGGTGCCGAACACCGTGCCGATGCCGCCGCTCAACAGCGTGCCGCCGATCACCACCGAGGCGATGGCGTCGAGTTCCACGCCCATGCCGGCCAACGCGTAGCCGGCCGAGGTGTAAATCGAAAACACAATGCCCGCAAGCGTCGCCAGCCCCGTGGACAGCATATAAATACGAATCGTGGTGCTGCGGGTCGATACCCCCATCAGGTTGGCGGCCGTCGCATTGCCGCCGATGGCGTACACCTGATTGCCGAACTGCGTATACCGCGCCAGCAGGATGCCGAACACCATCACCAGCAGCATCAGCACCCCCATGGCGCTAAGACGTCCGCCGCCGGGCATTTGCCAGGCGAGGCCCGAGAGGGTTTCATAGATCGGATGGTCGATGGGCAGGGACTCTTCCGACACCAGGTAACTGGCGCCGCGCAGGAAAAACATGCCGGCCAGGGTAATGATAAACGCCGGGATTTTTAATGTATCGATAAGCCAGCCCATAAACGCGCCGAATCCGCAGCCCATGATCAAGATCAGCGGAAACGCGACCAGCGGCGACAGATGATAATCGCCGATCACGCGCGCCAGGAAGACGCCGGTAAACGCGATAACCGACCCCACGGAAAGATCGATGCCGCCGGAAATAATCACAAAAGTCATGCCGACGGCGATAATGCCCAAGAACGCGTTATCCGTCAGGATATTGCAGATAACCCTGGTGGAGGCGAAACCGGGAAAACGGCTCAGGCAAAACAAATAACCGACAATAAATACCGCGATGGTAATGACCAGGGGAAGGTTACGTTTAAGCATGGCGACGGCTCCTGCGAATAAAAGCGATAAAGCTGGAGGACTGCATGACCAGCACGCAAAGCACCACCACGGCTTTCACCACCTGGTTAAGCTCCGGCTGGAAGCCCGACAGCAAAATGCCGGTATTCATCCCCTGGATAATCAGCGCCCCCAGGATTGACAGAAACAGGTTAAAACGCCCGCCCATCAGCGAGGCCCCGCCGATCACCACCGCCAGAATAGCGTCCAGTTCCAGCCACAGGCCGGCATTGTTGGCATCCGCGCCACGAATGTCGGCGGTGACGATCAGTCCGGCGACCGCGGCGCACAATCCGCTCAGGATGTAAGTGGACATGACGATAACCCGTGTCTTCACCCCCGCATTCTTGGCCGCGCGGATATTGATGCCCACCGCCTCGATAAACAATCCCAGGGCGGTTTTGCGCGTCAGCAGCCAGGCCAGTACCAGCGTAATCAGGGTAATAAACACCGGCACGGGGAAATAGAACAGCGAGCCGCTGCCGATCCAGGACAGCGACGGATTGTTGAAAGTAATGATCTGGCCTTCGGTCACCAGCTGCGCCACGCCGCGCCCGGCCACCATCAGGATAAGCGTTGCCACGAAGGGCTGTATTTTCAGCAGCGCCACCAGGACGCCGTTCCATAAACCCGACAGCACGCCCACGCCCAGGGTCGCCAGGATGATAACCGTCAGGCTATAGCCCTGTACGGTTAACGTCGCGGTCACCGCGCCGGCGATGGCCATGACGGCGCCCACCGACAGGTCGATCCCCCCGGTGGCGATAACCAGCGTCATGCCGATGGACAGCAGGGCGACCGGCGCACAGCGATTTAAGATATCAATGAGACTGCCGAACAACCGTCCATCCTGGATATGGATGGAGAAAAAATTATTGGCGACAATACTGTCAACCACTAACACAACCACCAACGCGGCCAGCTGCGGCATTCCCACCGGCCAGCGTTTGGCGACAACGACTTTAGTATCGGATGACATTGAACCAGACATAACAGTCACGCTCCTTAGGCGGCAATGGCATTCATAATGGCGCTCACCGATAGCTTATCGAGCGGAATATCCGCGATATGTTTCCGGTCGCGCAGAATAACAACCCGGTCGGCATAACCCACCAGTTCTTCAAGCTCTGAGGAGATCACCAGCAGGGCCAGCCCATCGGCGCACAAGGATTCGATTAAACGGATGATTTCGGCATGGGCGCCCACATCAATGCCCCGCGTCGGTTCGTCCAGGATCAGGAACTGCGGTTTGGTCAGCAGCCAGCGCGACAGCAGCACCTTTTGCTGATTGCCGCCGGACAGGAACTCAATCGGCTGCTCGGCGCTGGGCGTGCGGATATCCAGTTGGCGGATAAAACGCTCGGCAATGTTATTTTGTTCCTTGCGCGGGATGGGCCGCAGCCATCCGCGCTGTACCTGCAGGGCCAGGATAATATTTTCCCGCACCGAGGCGGCGGCGATAATGCCGTCTGTTTTACGATCTTCCGGACAGAAGCCCAGTCCCAGCTTTCCCGCCTGGTTGGGCGAACGGATCACCCGCTCGGTGCCCTTGATCCAGGCGGTGCCCGAATCCGCCGGGCGAATGCCGAAAATCACTTCGGCGGTTTCGGTACGCCCCGACCCCAGCAATCCGGCAAGCCCGACGATCTCGCCCGGCCTGACCTCCAGATCAAAGGGAGCGATCGTGCCTTTCTTGCCATAACCGGCAAAGGCCGCCACCGGCTTTTCGCTATGCAGGGTACGGCCGGCGCGCTGCAAGGCATGCTCATCCAGTTCACGACCCAGCATCATCTTGATCAATTCAATATGGGGCAATTCGCGGGTATAACGCGTGCCGACAAACTCGCCGTTGCGCAGCACGGTGATGCGATCGGTAATTTTATAGACCTGGTCGAGAAAGTGGGTCACAAAGATCAGGCTGATACCCCGGTCGCGCAGCTGGCGCATAATGGTAAACAGCATCTCGACTTCGTTGGCGTCCAGGCTGGCGGTCGGCTCATCCAGGATCAGCACCTTGGCCGACAGATCCACCGCCCGGCAAATGGCTACGATCTGCTGCATCGCCACGGAAAAATGCCCCAACGGCTCCGTTACGTCCAGCGCAAAACCATAACCCGCCAGTAATATTTCCGCGCGGCGATTAACCTCTTTACGATCGATAAAACCAAACCGTCGCGGTTCGCGACCGATAAATAAATTATCCGCCACCGACAGATTCGGCAGCAGATTGACTTCCTGGTACACGGTGCCGATGCCAAGCTCTTGCGCATGGGCGGTATTCTTGGGATGAATATCTTGCCCATCCAGGTTAATCGTACCGCCGTCACGTTGGTAAACACCGGTTAACGCTTTGATAAGGGTTGATTTCCCCGCGCCATTCTCGCCGAGCAATCCCATGATTTCGCCGCGATTGAGAGTTAACGACACGTTGTTTAACGCTTTTACGCCGGGAAAGGTTTTGCTTAGGCCGGTAATGTTGAGTAATACATCATCATGACTATCGATAATACCCACGGTAAATGCTCCTAAAGACGTAGCCGGATAAACACGCTATCAGTACCGTTACACCCCGACCCTGTGCCCCGGTATTGAAGGTTAACGGTCATTATTGGGGTAAAAGAAATGGATGCTATTCGCCAGCTACCAATGCGCCTGGAGTGCATGCAAACAACAGGGTAGAGATGCGCCCTGGCGGCTGGGGTCTTGGCGCCAAAACCCCAATCCCAGGGACGCGTTTACAACATATTTCTTTTTGCGCCGATCCAGGTCGCTCCCTGGCTACGCGGACGCAGGCTTAATCCCCATCGCTGCCGGCAGGATCCCCTGAGCTTTAGTAACCCATGCCGCTTTTCTTATCCAATTGGGCCTGGGCATCGGCCGGCAGGAACAGTTTGCTTTCCGTCTTGATGATTTTGGTGGGCTTGGTGCCGTCTTTTTTGTATTTCGCCAGGGCGTCAAACGCCGGTCCGGCCATATTCGGCGTTAACTCCACATTGGCGTTGGCCTCGCCCGCAAGCATGGCTTTATAGATATCCGGAACGCCGTCGATGGAGCCGGTAAGAATATCTTTACCCGGTTTCAGGCCGGCTTCTTTAATGGCCTGGATGGCGCCGATCGCCATATCGTCGTTATGGGCAAAGACCATACAGATATTTTTGCCGTTGTTTTCGGCCTTGATAAAGCTTTCCATGACCTCTTTCCCTTTGCTGCGGGTAAAGTCACCGGACTGGGAACGAATGATTTTGATGTTATGCGCCTTGGCAATGGCGTCGGCAAAACCTTTCTTACGGTCGATGGCGACGCTTGCACCCACGGTTCCCTGCAATTCCACCACATTACAGGGTTTATCGCCCACGGTCTTGACCAGCCAGTCGCCAATCAATTGGCCTTCAAGCACGTTATCGGCGGTAACCACCGTTAAATAGAGAGAATCATCTTTCACTTTAATAGCCCGGTCGAGCAGGAATACCGGGATCTTGGCGCTCTTGGCTTCCTGCAGTACCGGCTCCCAACCGGTCTGAACTACCGGCGCGATAAAGATGGCATCGACGCCTTGGGCAATAAATGAACGGACCGCCTTAATCTGGTTTTCTTGTTTTTGCTGCCCGTCGGCAATTTTTAAGGTAATGCCGCGCTTCTGGGCTTCACTTTTCGCCACCGACGTTTCCGCCGCGCGCCAGCCCGATTCAGAACCCACTTGCGAAAAACCGACGGTCAACGACTCGGCAAAAGCCACTGAAGACATGGCGACAGAAATGGCGGACACTAAAAGTAAACGCTTCCACATAGTCATCATCCTCTTATAATCATAAAATGTGCTGGTATCATTAGTTTGATAGCAATAATAAAACTAAACAAAAAACCGCTTTTTTATATCGGGGCGCATCACACTTTTGATAAATAAGAGCCGGGTCTAACAGCAACTTCTTTATTTAAATCTGTAGCTTATGGATATATTTTTGTCCAGTCCCAGAGAGTATGACGACATAATTGCTTTATTAATAAGCAATTACACGCCATCTGTTTTTTTTGCTTTACCCGTAACATGGGCGCGGCTATGTATAAATCAGCTGGTGTTTTTTATGTCTTCATCAGAAGAGAGAGGGTGTATTTAACGATGGTGCGCAGGGTGGGATTGTGGCATTTTCCCGATAACTAGAATTACCATAGCTGAATCAATTTTTTTATATGGATAATTTTGCTTTTATCTTTCAGCCGCGCGGTGCAGCTATTCCCAGCGGGCAACGAGAAAAATTGTGGGCAGGATGGCGTTAAACCGGCCAAGAGTTATTTAATAAATACCCGGATAAAAATGCTGGCAGGATTATTTATCCCCAATATTTATTAGGACAATGAAGCCCATTTCTGTAATGAGTCACCGCACACTGCCGGTCGTCAAAAAAACGTCCGGGAAATATAATCGAAGATTGCGTTATTGAGTGAAAACGAGCAAATAAAGCGCGTTTTAGCGCCCAATAGTCCCAACGCCAGGGGATGGACTGCGTTGCGTTTACAGTAATGCAGACGAAAAAAGCCCCTCGCGTAAGCGAAGGGCTTTTTTTTTATCTGGCAGGGGCGGAGAGACTCGAACTCCCAACACCCGGTTTTGGAGACCGGTGCTCTACCAATTGAACTACGCCCCTAAATAGGGTGGCGGTGCGGACGGGACTCGAACCCGCGACCCCCGGCGTGACAGGCCGGTATTCTAACCGACTGAACTACCGCACCACGATTCGGTACTACACCCAAACATAACATTTGCGGGGTCAACGCCTGTTAAAACCGTTTGCGGTGCTTGACCAACGCCCCTCGCTTCGCTCAAGGTATTGGTCTTAATGGATGCCTGGCAGTTGATGCCTGACTGCGTCAGGCCCCCTTCGGGCCGCCGCAAGCGGCGTTCAACAGGCTCCGCCTGTTGTCCTGCTCTCTGACTCGAGTAGCGAACTGCCAGGGTTACTTCACAACGCCTCTCGCTTCGCTCAAGGTATTGGTCTTAATGGATGCCTGGCAGTTCCCTACTCTCGCATGGGGAGACCCCACACTACCATCGGCGCTACGGCGTTTCACTGCTGAGTTCGGCATGGGGTCAGGTGGGACCACCGCGCTAGTGCCGCCAGGCAAATTCGTTACCGTCCGCCGCATATCCTTCTATGCCACGTCCGTTTATCCGGAACTTCGCTGAAAATTCTCTCGCCGCCCCTGGGGGCAACGCTCTCTTCGCGTCAAACACTTTAGGTGTTGTAAGGTTAAGCCTCACGGGTCATTAGTATCGGTTAGCTCAACGCATCGCTGCGCTTACACACCCGACCTATCAACGTCATCGTCTTTAACGTCCCTTCAGGTGGCTTAAAGCCACAGGGAAGACTCATCTCGAGGCAAGTTTCCCGCTTAGATGCTTTCAGCGGTTATCTCTTCCGCACGTAGCTACCGGGCAATGCCATTGGCATGACAACCCGAACACCAGTGGTGCGTCCACTCCGGTCCTCTCGTACTAGGAGCAGCCCCTCTCAATCTTCCAACGCCCACGGCAGATAGGGACCGAACTGTCTCACGACGTTCTAAACCCAGCTCGCGTACCACTTTAAATGGCGAACAGCCATACCCTTGGGACCTACTTCAGCCCCAGGATGTGATGAGCCGACATCGAGGTGCCAAACACCGCCGTCGATATGAACTCTTGGGCGGTATCAGCCTGTTATCCCCGGAGTACCTTTTATCCGTTGAGCGATGGCCCTTCCATTCAGAACCACCGGATCACTAAGACCTGCTTTCGCACCTGCTCGAGCCGTCACTCTCGCAGTCAAGCTAGCTTATGCCTTTGCACTAACCTCACGATGTCCGACCGTGATTAGCTAACCTTCGTGCTCCTCCGTTACTCTTTAGGAGGAGACCGCCCCAGTCAAACTACCCACCAGACACTGTCCTCGACCCGGATTACGGGCCGGAGTTAGAACATCAAACATTAAAGGGTGGTATTTCAAGGTTGGCTCCATGCAGACTGGCGTCCACACTTCAAAGCCTCCCACCTATCCTACACATCAAGGCTCAATGTTCAGTGTCAAGCTATAGTAAAGGTTCACGGGGTCTTTCCGTCTTGCCGCGGGTACACTGCATCTTCACAGCGAGTTCAATTTCACTGAGTCTCGGGTGGAGACAGCCTGGCCATCATTACGCCATTCGTGCAGGTCGGAACTTACCCGACAAGGAATTTCGCTACCTTAGGACCGTTATAGTTACGGCCGCCGTTTACCGGGGCTTCGATCAAGAGCTTCTCCTTACGGATAACCCCATCAATTAACCTTCCGGCACCGGGCAGGCGTCACACCGTATACGTCCACTTTCGTGTTTGCACAGTGCTGTGTTTTTAATAAACAGTTGCAGCCAGCTGGTATCTGCGACTGGCTTCAGCTCGGGGAGCAAGTCCCTCCACCTAATGCCAGCGTGCCTTCTCCCGAAGTTACGGCACCATTTTGCCTAGTTCCTTCACCCGAGTTCTCTCAAGCGCCTTGGTATTCTCTACCTGACCACCTGTGTCGGTTTGGGGTACGATTCGATGTGACCTGGAGCTTAGAGGCTTTTCCTGGAAGCGTAGCATCAATTCCTTCACCACCGTAGTGGCTCGTTATCACGCCTCAGTGTTGAATGAAAAAGCGGATTTACCTGCTCTTTCCACCTTCACGCTTAAACCGGGACAACCGTCGCCCGGCGAACCTAGCTTTCTCCGTCCCCCCTTCGCAGTCACACCCAGTACAGGAATATTAACCTGTTTCCCATCGACTACGCCTTTCGGCCTCGCCTTAGGGGTCGACTCACCCTGCCCCGATTAACGTTGGACAGGAACCCTTGGTCTTCCGGCGAGCGGGCTTTTCACCCGCTTTATCGTTACTTATGTCAGCATTCGCACTTCTGATACCTCCAGCAACCCTCACAGGCCACCTTCGCAGGCTTACAGAACGCTCCCCTACCCAACGGACATATCCTTAAGTCAACTCGACGTGATGAACGCATTGACGTCGCTGCGCTCCGTCAATCGTTTTCCGTACAATTGTCTTAAGTGATATGTCCGCTGCCGCAGCTTCGGTGCATGGTTTAGCCCCGTTACATCTTCCGCGCAGGCCGACTCGACCAGTGAGCTATTACGCTTTCTTTAAATGATGGCTGCTTCTAAGCCAACATCCTGGCTGTCTATGCCTTCCCACATCGTTTCCCACTTAACCATGACTTTGGGACCTTAGCTGGCGGTCTGGGTTGTTTCCCTCTTCACGACGGACGTTAGCACCCGCCGTGTGTCTCCCGTGGTAACATTCTTCGGTATTCGCAGTTTGCATCGGGTTGGTAATCCGGGGTGGACCCCTAGCCGAAACAGTGCTCTACCCCCGAAGATGAATTCACGAGGCGCTACCTAAATAGCTTTCGGGGAGAACCAGCTATCTCCCGGTTTGATTGGCCTTTCACCCCCAGCCACAAGTCATCCGCTAATTTTTCAACATTAGTCGGTTCGGTCCTCCAGTTAGTGTTACCCAACCTTCAACCTGCCCATGGCTAGATCACCGGGTTTCGGGTCTATACCCTGCAACTTAACGCCCAGTTAAGACTCGGTTTCCCTACGGCTCCCCTATTCGGTTAACCTTGCTACAGAATATAAGTCGCTGACCCATTATACAAAAGGTACGCAGTCACCCTGATAAATCAAGGCTCCCACTGCTTGTACGTACACGGTTTCAGGTTCTATTTCACTCCCCTCGCCGGGGTTCTTTTCGCCTTTCCCTCACGGTACTGGTTCACTATCGGTCAGTCAGGAGTATTTAGCCTTGGAGGATGGTCCCCCCATCTTCAGACAGGATATCACGTGTCCCGCCCTACTCATCGAGCTCACAGCACTTGCACCTTCGGATACGGGGCTATCACCCTGTGTTGCCGGACTTTCCAGACCGTTCTCCTGATACAAATGCTGATGGTGACTCTGGGCTGTTCCCCGTTCGCTCGCCGCTACTAGGGGAATCTCGGTTGATTTCTTTTCCTCGGGGTACTGAGATGTTTCAGTTCCCCCGGTTCGCCTCAATACGCTATGGATTCACGTAATGATAGTGCAACGAATTGCACTGGGTTTCCCCATTCGGACATCGCCGGCTGATAGCGCTTCATATCAGCTCACCGGCGCATTTCGCGGATTAGCACGTCCTTCATCGCCTCTGACTGCCTAGGCATCCACCGTGTACGCTTATTCACTTAACCTCACAACCCTAAAGTGTCTTCGGAATGGCTGCGAAAGGCCCCTGCCGGTGTTGCGCGGTGCTCGCCATGCTCATGGACATTGAGTCCACTCCGCTGGCTGCGCGCCGTGCGCCTTGGCCGGGACTTTCTCGCTCATCCCTCAACAAGGTCACCATCGACACGGCGACCTTATTAGGTTTGCTTGCTTTGAGAGAATCGCATACTGATTTTGCTCAGCATGTTTTTTTTCAAATTTTCAGCTTGTTCCGGATTGTTAAAGAGCATGTATTTCGCAGCATACTCATAAGAGTGTGCTCTGAAATAGACAGCGGGATATGGCGTCCCCTAGGGGGTTCGAACCCCTGTTACCGCCGTGAAAGGGCAGTGTCCTAGGCCACTAGACGAAGGGGACAAAGATAGGATCACGAAGCAGTGCTGCTTCGCAAAAAAAACCATACGAGCTGTTTGCTCATTACAGTTATCAGACAATCTGTGTGGACACTACACAATCTAGTATCTATTTCGGTAAGGAGGTGATCCAACCGCAGGTTCCCCTACGGTTACCTTGTTACGACTTCACCCCAGTCATGAATCACAAAGTGGTAAGCGCCCTCCCGAAGGTTAAGCTACCTACTTCTTTTGCAACCCACTCCCATGGTGTGACGGGCGGTGTGTACAAGGCCCGGGAACGTATTCACCGTGGCATTCTGATCCACGATTACTAGCGATTCCGACTTCATGGAGTCGAGTTGCAGACTCCAATCCGGACTACGACGCACTTTGTGAGGTCCGCTTACTCTCGCGAGTTCGCTTCTCTTTGTATGCGCCATTGTAGCACGTGTGTAGCCCTACTCGTAAGGGCCATGATGACTTGACGTCATCCCCACCTTCCTCCGGTTTGTCACCGGCAGTCTCCTTTGAGTTCCCACCATTACGTGCTGGCAACAAAGGATAAGGGTTGCGCTCGTTGCGGGACTTAACCCAACATTTCACAACACGAGCTGACGACAGCCATGCAGCACCTGTCTCAGAGTTCCCGAAGGCACATTCGCATCTCTGCAAACTTCTCTGGATGTCAAGAGTAGGTAAGGTTCTTCGCGTTGCATCGAATTAAACCACATGCTCCACCGCTTGTGCGGGCCCCCGTCAATTCATTTGAGTTTTAACCTTGCGGCCGTACTCCCCAGGCGGTCGATTTAACGCGTTAGCTCCGAAAGCCACGGCTCAAGGCCACAACCTTCAAATCGACATCGTTTACAGCGTGGACTACCAGGGTATCTAATCCTGTTTGCTCCCCACGCTTTCGTACCTGAGCGTCAGTCTTCGTCCAGGGGGCCGCCTTCGCCACCGGTATTCCTCCAGATCTCTACGCATTTCACCGCTACACCTGGAATTCTACCCCCCTCTACGAGACTCTAGCCTGCCAGTTTCAAATGCAGTTCCCGGGTTAAGCCCGGGGATTTCACATCTGACTTAACAGACCGCCTGCGTACGCTTTACGCCCAGTAATTCCGATTAACGCTCGCACCCTCCGTATTACCGCGGCTGCTGGCACGGAGTTAGCCGGTGCTTCTTCTGCGGGTAACGTCAATCAACAAGGTTATTAACCTTGTCGCCTTCCTCCCCGCTGAAAGTGCTTTACAACCCGAAGGCCTTCTTCACACACGCGGCATGGCTGCATCAGGCTTGCGCCCATTGTGCAATATTCCCCACTGCTGCCTCCCGTAGGAGTCTGGACCGTGTCTCAGTTCCAGTGTGGCTGGTCATCCTCTCAGACCAGCTAGGGATCGTCGCCTAGGTGAGCCATTACCTCACCTACTAGCTAATCCCATCTGGGTTCATCCGATGGCGTGAGGCCCGAAGGTCCCCCACTTTGGTCTTGCGACGTTATGCGGTATTAGCTACCGTTTCCAGTAGTTATCCCCCACCATCAGGCAGATCCCCAGACATTACTCACCCGTCCGCCGCTCGCCGGCAAAGTAGCAAGCTACTTCCCGCTGCCGCTCGACTTGCATGTGTTAGGCCTGCCGCCAGCGTTCAATCTGAGCCATGATCAAACTCTTCAATTAAAAGCTTGATGCTCAAAGATTGTCATACTGTTAATCTTATGAATTAACTGTTTGTTCACTCTTCAAGACTTGGTATTTTTGTGTTTCGATACGGTCTTGTGAGTGCCCACACAGATTGTCTGATAAATTGTTAAAGAGCATGGCCAGCGTGATAACAAAACTCACCCGGCGCGGGTTGCGTATATTACGCTTTCCCGTTGAAGAGTCAAGCTTTTATTTGCCCGTACCGGGCGCTTTTCCCTTCCCGACCCGGCGTCGCGTTAGCGTTTGTTCCCGGTCAGTGGAGGCGCATTATAGGGAATTCCCGCAGCGTGACAAGCGCTAATTGCTTATTTTAAGTTGATTGGTTTAATTTTCGACAAACTGATGCGTTTCTCGTGACTTGAGCCCGTTTTTACCGGTTAACCCGGCAAAACCGCGGGCAAAATCGCCCACCTGTTGCCAGTCGGTATATTCCACTTCTTTTGTGCTGTCGGTTTCGCCGCCGGTCATGCGCATGATCAGCTGGATCATGACACGATCGAGCCAGCGGTAATGCGGATAGCGCAGCGCACCGGCGAAAACCGCGCAACTATCCGGTTGCCAGGGCGTAGCCGCGAGAAATTTGCGTGTATAGGCATTGGTTTGCGGCGTGCGTTTATCCGCTTTGCGGGCGGTCAGGTTGACGGCAAAAAACGCGCTGGGCAACCGGTTAAGCCAATCCAGGTGCTGTTTGATAAAATCATGCAGCTCGGCGGCAAAATGTCCGTAGCGGATCGCGGCCCCGATCAGCACCCGATCGTAACGTTGCAAATCGCATTGCCCAGCCAGGCCCAGGTCGACAACATCGCAGGCGTGATTATCCGCGATAAGGCGTTCGGCGATAAACCGGGCGATTTTCAGCGTCTGCCCATCCCGGGTGGAATACAGAATCAGAGTGTACATAACAAATCCTCGGTTATTCGCGCCAGAACGTCGGGGTAAACAATACCAGCAAGGTAAAGACCTCCAGGCGGCCGAACAGCATGGTCAGGATCAGAATCCATTTCGCCACCGCGTTCATGGAGGAGAAATTTTCCGCCACCACCCCCAGGCCGGGACCCAGGTTGTTCAGCGTCGCGGTCACGGCGGCAAAGGCGGAAAAATTATCAACGCCGGTGGCGATAATCGCCAGCATGCTGACGATAAAGACTAATACATACGCGGAAAAGAACCCCCAGACCGCCTCCAGGATACGCTCCGGCAGCGCCCGGTTGCCGAGCTTGATAGTATAGACGGCGTTGGGATGGACCAATCGCTTCAGTTCCCGCGAACCCTGCAGGTACAGCAGCAGGATACGGATTACTTTCAAACCGCCGCCCGTCGAACCGGCGCAGCCGCCGATAAATGCCGAGCAAAGCAACAAAATAGGCAGGAACAACGGCCAGCGGGCGATGCTGTCGGTAGTAAAGCCGGCAGTGGTCGCCATGGAAACCACCTGGAAAAAGGCTTGGTTGAGGGTTTGCAAGCCGCTTTGGTAAACATCGTAGCGCCAGAGGATAAGCGTACACACCATTACCAGGATAAACTGCACGCTGATAAACATCCTGAATTCCGGATCGCGCCAGTAGACCCGCAGGTTATGGCCGCTCAGCACGGCGAAATGCAGACCGTAGTTGCAGCCGGAAATCAGCAGGAACACCGCTACGATGGTGTTGATCATCGGACTGTTGTAATAGCCGATACTGGCGTCGTGGGTGGAAAAGCCCCCCAGCGCAATGGTGGAAAAGCTATGGCTGATGGCATCGAAAACCGACATGCCCGCGCCCCACAGCGCCAGCGCGCAGGCGATGGTCAGGGTGATATAGATAAGCCATAACGTTTTGGCGGTTTCGGCGATCCGCGGTCGCATTTTGTTATCTTTCAGCGGGCCGGGCATTTCGGCGCGGTAAAGCTGCATGCCGCCGACGCCGAGAATCGGCAGGATCGCCACCGCCAGTACGATGATACCCATGCCGCCGAACCACTGCAGCATCTGGCGGTAGAACAGGATGGCCTTGGGCAGGCCGTCAAGCCCCACCAGGGAGGTGGCGCCGGTGGTGGTCAGGGCGGAAAACGACTCAAAAAATGCATCGGTTACCGACAAATCGGGATGTTCGGCAAACAAGAACGGCAAGGCCCCTACGCTGCCTAATACGGTCCAGAACAGGACGACTATCAGAAACCCCTCCCGTGATTTCAGCTCATGTTTCTGCTGACGATTGGGCAACCATAATACCAATCCAATCAATAGGGCGAAAAAAAAGGTTTGCGTAAAAGCGCTGCCGGCGCCGTCACGGTAGATCAGCGCCACCAGGCCGGGAACAATCATCGTTCCCGAGAAGAGCATGACCAGTAGGCCGACAATACGGGTTATGGCGCGAAAATGCATTTCAGCACGATCCTTAATATTTTATTTAACTGTGGCCGGGTATGGAGCTATTGCGCAACGGGCGCTAATTGCAATGCCCCCCGGCTGAGATCGCGCAGCTTTTCCTCGGCCATTGCGACCCGGGCGATAGGAATGGCTACCCTGAGTATAATGGATTCGCCATAATCGCACTGGACGACGCGTCCCCCGGTCTGGTTGACCACCGCGTCAATCCAGGCCTGCTGCTCATAACGACATGACACCATAAACTCGGCCTGGGGAACCCTCTGCGTGCGGGCCATGCGTTGTAACGCCTCCCGCACGCCGCCGCCGTAGGCCTTCACCAGCCCGCCGGTGCCAAGCCTGATGCCGCCATAGTAACGCACCACCACCGCGGTAATCTCGCCGAGTCCCGACCCCATCAGTTGCGCCAGCATAGGTTTGCCGGCGGTTCCCGACGGCTCGCCGTCATCGGAAAAACCAAGCTGTTGCGAATCCTGCGGAGGCCCGGCGATATACGCCCAGCAATGATGGGCCGCCCCGGGATGCTCGCAGCGGCTTTGCCGGATCAGCTCCCTGGCGGCCTCGATGCCCGGGGTGGGGGCAAGGAGGGTGATAAAGCGGCTTTTTTTGATCTCCATAGACGCCGTTACCGGCGCCGCGGGAACAAAATAGGCGTGCATTATGCCAGTTTCAGATTGCGTGTCATATTTTCGATCTGCTTATCCATGATAACGATATTATCCTCGATACGGATACCGCCATAGGGTTTAAACAGTTCGATGCGCCGCCAGTTGAAATGCCGGCTAAAGCTGCCCGCGCGCCACGGGGCAAGCAGTGATTCAATAAAATAGAAACCCGGTTCGATGGTCATCACCATGCGCGGTTCCATAACGCGGGTACAGCGTAGATAAGGGTACAGGGCCGGCGCCGCCAGGCGGGTGCCGCGATCGTCCTGCAAAAAGCCGCCGGCGTCATGCACCTGCAGCCCAAGCGGATGTCCCAGCCCGTGGGGAAGGAACGGGCCGGTGATGCCTTCGCTCACCATGGTCTCTTCATCAAGACCGGTCACGAGATCAAACCGGGCCAGCAGACGGGCGATGCGCCGGTGCATCTGGATATGATATTCAATGTAATTGACGCCCGCCTCCATGGTACCGATAAGGGCCTGCTGCTCGGTATTCATGGCGGCGACCAACTGAGCGAACTCGGAATCTTTTTGCGCCGCGTAGGTACGGGTCAGGTCGGCCGCATAGCCATTGTATTCGGTACCGGCGTCAATCAGGAAGCTGTGTACCCGCTCGGGCAGGCGCTGATCGAGTTTAGTGTAGTGCAATACCGCGGCGTGCTCATTCAGGGCAATGATGTTGCCGTAGGGTACATCGATATCACGATGGCCGGTTGCCGACAGGTAAGCAATATTGATATCGAACTCGCTCATGCCGGCCTGAAAGGCCTCATGCGCCGCCCGATGCCCGATGACCGCGGTCTTTTGCGCCTCGCGCATACAGGCCAGCTCGTAATCGGTCTTATAGGCGCGGTGGTAGTGGAAATAATCCAGTACCGGTTGGGGGTTAAGCTGGTCGGCTTTCAGGCCCAGGGACGACGCCCTTTGCGGCGACGAGCCAATATAGGCCGCGTTGCCGCGTCCGGACGGCAGCAATGAACCGATATCGTCGGGATTCGCAATCGGGATGATATCGATGAAAGGGGTCCAGAAACTCTCAGGCAACGGCTCGACGCTGTACCAATAATCGACCGGCGCATAGAACCAAAGTTTAGGCTTATTGACACCGTCGACCCAGAGCCAGCAATGCGGCACGCCGGTGACCGGCAGCCAGGCCTTGAACTGAGGATTGACCTTAAAGGGGTAATCATGATCGTCGAGAAACGCCGTGATCGGTTCGCCGGAATGGATCAGCAGCGCATCCAGGTTATGCAGGGCCAGCACCTCGCGCGTGCGTTTTTGCAGCGTCGCGAGATGGTCCTGGTAAAGAGTAGAAAAAGATTCCATGGTCTGACCTTATTTTACCGCGCAATTGCCGCCATCTTAGCATAGCGTCCCGGCGGATGAACCCTCCCGCCGCAGCGATCAGATAAAGGCAAACGCATCGCCGAAGATCCGGCCGGGAATGGCGTCGCGTTCCGCGCAAAAACGCTCGCGGGCGATTTTAGCCATTTCGAAACGGCCGGCGATATAGATATCGTACGCCGCCAGGGAACCGTAGTCCTGCAGCACCGCGCTGAGCACCGTTCCGGTCCGGCCCTGCCAGTTTTCGTCCGGCTGTTCGACCACCGGCACCACTTTCAGGCGCGGATGCAGCAGGGTCAGCGCTTCCAGTTCGCCCAGATCGTAGAGATGTTGCAACTCCCTGCCGCCCCAATAAATAGCCACTTCCCGCTCAGGTTGATTGGCGAGTACGGTCAGGAGGATTGAGCGGGCATAAGAAAAACCGGTGCCGCCGGCGATAAGGACCATGGGCCGCTCGGTATCGTCACGCAGCCAAGCCTCGCCATGCGGGATATCGACGGTAATTTCACGATCTTTCAAGATACGATCCATAACGGCCATCGCATACAGATTCAGTTCGGAAGCCCCAATATGCAGCTCGATTATCGAATTCTCCATGGGCGTCGACGCCAGGGAAAAGGGGCGTTTGTCGCGTTCATCCATCACTACCATCAGATACTGACCGGCGCGAAAACTAAAAGCCGCTTCCGGGACCAGGCATACCCGATAGACCGTATCGGTGATGGCATCCACGGAAGTGACCTTACAGGTCAATGTTGTCATGCATTCCCTCTGTCGGGCTAATAAGCAAAATGGAATGGAGGGCTGTAACTATCATCGCCCTTTACCACTGTCTTTTAATATGGCCAGTTCGTCCCACAACGCATCAACGCGGGCGCGAACCCCGTCGTCCATGCGAATCGGGGTGCCCCACTCGCGCGAGGTTTCCCCCGGCCATTTGTTGGTGGCGTCCATTCCCATTTTTGAACCCAATCCGGAAACCGGCGAGGCAAAATCCAGGTAATCTATCGGCGTATTTTCCATTAACACCGTATCGCGCGCGGGGTCCATCCGGGTCGTAATGGCCCAGATAACATCCTGCCAGTTACGCGCGTTGATATCATCATCGCATACGATGACAAATTTGGTATACATGAATTGACGCAGAAACGACCACACCCCCATCATGACCCGTTTGGCATGGCCCGCATATTGTTTCTTGATGGTCACTACCGCCAGGCGGTAGGAACAGCCTTCGGGCGGCAGATAAAAATCGACGATTTCCGGAAACTGTTTTTGTAAAATGGGAACGAAGACTTCGTTAAGCGCCACGCCCATGACCGCCGGCTCATCCGGCGGCCGGCCGGTGTAGGTGGAATGATAAATGGCGTTCCGCCGCTGGGTGATATGGGTAATGGTGAATACCGGGAACTCATCCACTTCGTTATAATAGCCGGTGTGATCGCCATAAGGACCTTCGGGAGCCGTTTCACCCGGTTCAAGATATCCTTCCAGCACGATTTCGGCGCTGGCGGGCACCTCGAGATCGCAGGAGATGCACTTTACCACCTCGGTCTTATAGCCGCGCAGCAGGCCGGCGAACGCATATTCGGACAGGCTGTCGGGCACCGGCGTGACGGCGGCCAGGATGGTGGCCGGATCGGCGCCCAGCGCCACCGCCACCGGAAAGCGTTCGCCCGGATGGGCCGCGCGCCATTCCTGGAAGTCCAGCGCGCCGCCGCGATGCGACAGCCAGCGCATGATGACTTTGTTTTTACCCAGCACCTGCTGGCGGTAAATGCCCAGGTTCTGGCGTTCCTTGTGCGGTCCGCGGGTGACCGTCAGGCCCCAGGTGATAAGCGGCGCCACGTCGCCCGGCCAGCAGTGCATAATGGGAATACGGCCGAGATCGACATCCTGGCCCTGCCAGATTTGCTCCTGGCACGGCGCGGAGCTAAGCCGTTTGGTCGGCATATTCAGCACCTGGCGGAATTTCGGCGCCTTATCCAGCAGATCGCGAAAGCCTTTTGGCGGCTCCGGTTCTTTCAGGAAGGCCAGGAGTTCCCCCACCTCCCTGAGCGCCGCCACGCTCTCCTGGCCCATGCCCAGCGCCACCCGTTCCGGCGTGCCGAACAGATTGCACAGCACCGGCATGGCATAGCCTTTGGGGTGTTCAAACAGCAGCGCCGGCCCGCCCGCGCGTAGAGTACGGTCGGCGATTTCCGTCATTTCCAAATAGGGATCAATGGGCAGGGTGATTCGTTTCAATTCTCCCCGCTGTTCCAGCAAGGATAAAAAATCGCGCAAGTCTCGGTATTTCATAGCGTCATCGGATGCCGGGTTATATTTGCATTATAAAGTCTGTTTAACAGCCATGCCGCCCTTTTGTCAAAATTGATGGTAAATATGCTGTTTTTTTATGCGCCGCGCGCTGCGGCCTATAATAATGTCACGCTATTTATTTAGGGAGGCCTTTGTTATGCTGGGCCACCGGAGATAGGGGTGCATCAGATTATGGAAGCATGGTATTTATTGTATTGTAAACGCGGCCAGATGATGAGGGCGAAAGAGCATTTGGAAAGACAGGCGGTGGCGTGTATGAGTCCAATGGTCACCCTGGAAAAAATCGTCCGCGGCAAACGCACGACCGTCAACGAACCGTTGTTTCCCAACTATCTGTTTATTGAGTTTGATCCGGAACGTATCCATACCACCACCATCAGCGCCACCCGCGGCGTGAGCCATTTCGTGCGTTTCGGCAACCTGCCGGTGACCATTGCGGCCGAGGTTATCGAGGAGCTGCGCGATCATGCCTACGAAGGGGTGACCGACCCGCAAACGCCGTATGTCGGCGATCTGGTCGTGATTACCGACGGCGTCTTCGAAGGGCTCCAGGCGATTTATAGCGAGCCCGACGGCGAAGCGCGCTCCATGCTGCTGCTCAATTTCCTCAACAAACAGGTCTGTCAAAGCATAGACAACAAACAGTTTCAAAAGATTTTGTAGCCTGATAAACCGCCGGGAATTAGCCCCTGAGGACTAAGCCGCCCGCTGACGCGTTGCGAAGGAGCGGCTTGTTTATTCAGCGCCTCAGGTGATCGTCATGCAGCCATTGGGCGACGCGTTTGGAGAAGTAGGTCAGGATACCGTCGGCGCCGGCGCGCTTGAAGCACAGCAGCGATTCCATGATGGCCGGCTTTTCCTGCAGCCAGCCGTTCTGGATCGCCGCCATATGCATGGCATACTCGCCGGACACCTGATAGGCAAAGGTCGGCACGCCGAAGGTTTCCTTCACCCGATGGATCATATCCAGATAAGGCATGCCCGGTTTCACCATCACCATATCGGCGCCTTCCTGCAGGTCCTGCGCCACTTCCTGCAACGCTTCGTCGCTATTGGCCGGATCCATTTGATAGGTTTTTTTATCGCCGCCCTTCAGGTTGGCGCTTGAGCCTACCGCATCGCGAAACGGGCCGTAATAGCAAGACGCATATTTCGCCGAATACGCCATGATCTGATTGTTGACCAATCCCTGCTGCTCGAATTTTTCGCGTATCGCGCCGATGCGCCCATCCATCATATCGCTGGGCGCGACGATTTCCGCGCCCGCTTCGGCGTGACACAGCGCCTGGCGCACCAGGATTTCCTTGGTGATGTCGTTAATCACATAACCCTGGTCGTCGATGATGCCGTCCTGGCCATGGGTCGTGTAGGGATCCAGCGCGACATCGGTCAGCAGCCCCAATTCCGGTACCGCGTCTTTCAGCGCGCGGATAGTGCGCGGAATCAGGCCCTCGGGATTATAGGCTTCTTCCGCCAGCAGCGATTTGTAGGGCGCTTCAATAACCGGAAACAACGACAGCACCGGCACACCCAGCTTGGCCACCGCTTCCGCTTCCTTGATCAGCAGATCAAGCGTCATGCGATACACTCCCGGCATGGACGGCACTTCCTGCTGGCGCTGTTTGCCTTCCATGACAAATACCGGATAAATCAGATCATTGACGGACAGATGGTTTTCCGCCACCAGGCGGCGGCTGAAATCATAGCGTCTCACCCTGCGCAGGCGGCGATGGGGGAAGTTGCCAAATACAGTGCTCATAGTCTTTCTCCTGAATAACGCCGTCCGTGACGCTGGCGGCGTTTAGATTATTCTGTTTAAAACCAGAACCGCCCGAAAGGGCGGTTCAGAAGCTGACAAACGACGCTTAGTCCCCATCCTGGGGATCTTCGGTATTGTCGTCCGATGTGCCCTCCTGGCCGCGCCGTCCTTTGCCGACGTAAAACCGGGCGCAAAAAAGGCCGATTTCAAACAGCAGGTACATCGGGATCGCCAGCAGCGTTTGGGAAAAAACGTCCGGCGGCGTCAAGAGCATACCGACCACAAAGGCGCCGACCAGTACATAAGGCCGTTTTTTCTTCAGATCGTCGGGTGTGACCACGCCGGTCCAGCATAACAGCACTATGGCTATCGGCACCTGGAACGACACGCCGAAGGCCATAAACAGCGCCATGACAAAATCGAGGTAATTATTGATGTCGGTGGCGATCAACACCCCGCGCGGCGCGGTTTGGGCAAAGAAGCTAAAGGCCAGTGGAAAGACGATAAAATAAGCAAAGGCCATGCCCGCATAAAACAACAGCGTGCTGGAGAACAGCAGCGGCATCATCAGACGCCGTTCATGCTTATATAACGCCGGCGCGATAAAGGCCCAGACCTGGTACAGCAGCAGGGGCGCGGAAGCAAATACCGAAACGATAATCGTCAGCTTGATAGGCGTAAAAAACGGCGACGCCACATCGGTTGCGATCATACTGGCGCCGGCCGGCAAATGTTTGATCAAAGGTGCCGAAACGATCTGATAGATATCATTGGCGAAATAGACCAGCGCCAGGAACACCGCCAGCACACTGAGAATGCAGTACAGTAAACGCTTACGCAGCTCGATTAAATGGCTGATAAGCGGTTGGGTATCTTCAACGGCCATTATTCGCGATCATTATTTTTAAGGGGTGTGGGGGCGGCCGCGCTGTCCGGCGCCGGAGCCTGTCCGTGCCGGAGCAGGGTAGCATCATGTGGGAACGGGCCGTTATTGGCCGGCGTGGGCGTCGCCGGCGGCGCTTCGGCCTGAGCGGGCTTGGGCGTCGCAGGCGGTGCTTCGGCCTGGGCCGGCTTGGGCGTTGTCGGCGCTTCGGCCGTCATCGGTCCGGGTGTCGCCGCCGGCGCCATCGGCGGCGCGTCTGCTTGAGTTGCGCCTTCCGCCGGCGTCACGCCGTCATGAATCGCTTCCGGATCGGTTATCAACGGGTTATGGATCGTCTGGGGCGTGGTTTCGCTATCGGGGACCATTTTACTGTGAAAGCTTTTTTTCATGGAGTCGGCCGCTTCGCGCAGCTCTTCCATTGAGGCTTTCAGTTCCGGCGACAGGTTATCCTTGCTGGCCTGCTCGACTTTTTTCAGGCTGTCCTGCAATTCCTGCAGCTTAAGCTCCTGGCTCAATTCGTTTTGTACCGTGGAGGCCAGCGAGCGTAGCGCCCTGACCCAACCGACCACGGTACGCACGGCCACGGGCAAACGCTCGGGGCCGAGAACCACAAGCCCAATCACGAACACCAGGGCCAGTTCACCAAATCCAATGTCAAACACAGCTTATACCTGCTTGTTGTCTTTGTTTACCGTTTCGTCCGGCCGCGGCGGCTGCGGCTGCGGCTGAAGGGGTTGCTGCGGCGGCTGGGATTGCTGCGGCTGCGGCTGGGGTTGCTGCGGCGGCTGGGATTGCTGCGGCTGCGGCTGGGATTGCTGGGGTTGAGGCTGCTGTGGTTGTGCGATGGTCTTCGCCGCAAAGTCAGCATCCTGGCCGGTTTTATCCGTGTCCCGCGGAGCAGGTTTGTCATCATCGTTCATGGCCTTTTTGAAGCCCTTGATGGACGCGCCCAAATCCGCGCCCATGCCGCGCAGCTTGTTGGTGCCGAACAGCAGCACCACGATGACCGCGATAATTAATAATTGCCAAATACTGATGCCGCCCATGATATTACCTCTGTTTAGGGGTTAATTCGAGTTACCGGATTTTGCCGGACCCGCAAAATTTACGCAGTGCGTTTCCAGCCAACGATCCAGCTTACTATGCCGGCAGCCATTAACCAGGCGGGAAACGATGACATCTCGTTGCCCAATGATAATAGAAAAGTACCGCACAGCAGCAGCGTGGCGCCGATACCGAATAAAAACCGCGCCTGCCCCTGCCGGACGTGCTGTCCTTTTAGCTCGACGGTCAGCTTGTCGACGCTCTTTTGCAGCGATCTATGATGTTTGAATCCTTCATAAATCAGTTCCGGCAGTTCGGGCAGTTTTTCCGCCCAGAACGGCGCCTTTTCCTTCATCGCCCGCAAAATGGCCGGGATGCCCACCTGATCCTTGATCCAGGTTTCCAGGAAGGGTTTGGCCGTTTTCCATAAATCCAGCTGCGGATAAAGCTGGCGGCCGATACCCTCAATGTAGAGCAGCGTTTTTTGCAGCAATACCAGCTGCGGCTGCACTTCCATATTAAACCGCCGGGCGGTGTTGAACAGATTCAGCAAGACGTGGCCGAAGGAAATATCCGCCAGGGGTTTTTCGAATATGGGCTCACACACGGTACGGATGGCAAACTCAAAATCCTCCACGTTGGTATCGGGCGGCACCCAGCCCGAATCTACATGGAGTTCCGCCACCTTACGGTAATCGCGATTGAAAAAAGCGATAAAATTCTCAGCCAGATAGCGCTTATCTTCTTTATTCAGCGAGCCGACGATGCCGCAATCTATCCCGATATACTGCGGGTCGTCCGGATGTTCAAAACTGACGAAAATATTGCCGGGATGCATGTCCGCATGAAAAAAACTATCACGAAACACCTGCGTAAAGAAGAGCTGCACGCCGCGTTCCGCCAATAATTTCATATTGGTTCCCTGTTTTTCCAGCGCCGCCACGTCGGAAACCGGCACACCGTAGATGCGCTCCATCACCATCATGGTTTCACTGCAATAATCCGGGTAAACCTCGGGGATATACAGCATCGGACTGTTCTCGAAGTTGCGCCGCAGCTGGATGCAGTTGGCGGTTTCGCGCAGCAGGTTCAGTTCATCAAGCAGGGTTTTTTCATATTCCAGCACCACTTCCACCGGCCGCAGGCGGCGGCCGTCCGGCAACAGCCGGGGCAGCCAGCTGGCCAGGCGGTACATCAGGCGCATATCGGCCTTGATCATCGGCATGATATCCGGGCGGATCACTTTGATCACCACCTCTTTGCCGTTTTCTTTTAAACGCGCGGTATGCACCTGGGCAATAGAAGCCGATGCCAGGGCGACCTGATCGAAATCATCGAACCAGGCCTCCAGCGGCTGTCCCATGGCTTTTTCAATATGCTGGCGCGCCAGCGCGCCGTCGAAAGGCTTGACCCGATCCTGCAGCATGGCCAGCTGATCGGCAATCACCGGGGGAAACAAATCACGCCGGGTCGACAACATCTGGCCGAACTTGATCCAAACCGGCCCCAGTTCCTGAAGCGCCAGGCGCAACCGGACCCCCAACGGCTCATCAAGATGCTCATTGGGAAGCCAGAATATCAGCCGGCGTCCCAGGCGCAGCGGCAGGGTGAGGCGTATTTTGGGAATCAGCTCGTCCAGCCCGTAACTGAGCAGCACCCGCACGATAAAATAAAGGCGACGCAGTTCTCCCACAATCATCGGCCGGACTCCAGTTTTGCCAGGCGGGCCGTTAAGGCGGCCCCAGCGCGGTCTATCGCATCGACTTCGTCACTGAACCACGCCAGCTCCAGGGAGGAAGGCGATAAGCGCCACTCCTCGGTTACCGCCTGGCCCAGCCGGGTTTGCTGTTCGCCCAGACGCCGTCGCAGCCCGCAGGCATGGGCGCGTAATTTTTGTGTCAAGCCTTCGGCGACGATATCGCCCACATAAGGCGCCAGTAGCTCCGCCGGGTCTACCTCGGCCATGTCCAGCAGCGCGACAAACTGCTGCACCACCTGCAAATCCCCGTCTACGTCCAGTGAGCCTTGTTTGATTAATAACGGCAACTGCTGGCGCCGGCGCAGGGCCGGCAGGGCGGAGAAGTGCGTTCTGACGGTACAGTCGGCCGGTCCGTCCCAGGCGGCCAATACATCCGCCTGGCTCTCGCCGAACACCAGGATAACCGGGCTGTCCAGTTCGGCCAGCTCAAAGCGCAGCACCTTGCCCTTCAGGCGTTGGCGTGCCGGCTTCAAAAACCCATCTTTATACAGCAGGCGTTTCAGCGCGGTTTCAAGCGTTGCGGTAATCAATAACATCAGCATGTCATTTCCCGATCAGAATTTGTAACCGCGATGCAGGGCAACGATACCTCCGGTCATATTAAAATATTCGGCGCTGTCAAAACCGGCGTCCAGCATCATGGCTTTCAGCGTTTCCTGGTCCGGATGCATGCGGATGGATTCGGCCAGGTAACGGTAGCTGCCGGCGTCGCGCGCCACCATCTCGCCGATGCGCGGCAAGACATGGAAGGAGTAGAGGTCGTAGGCCTTGTTCAACGGCTTGAACAATGGCGTGGAGAATTCCAGGATCAGCAGGCGTCCGCCCGGCTTAAGCACCCGGTACATGGAGCGCAGCGCCTGCTCTTTTTCGGTCACGTTACGCAATCCGAACGAGATGGTGATGCAATCGAAGGTGTCGTCCGGGAACGGCAATGCCTCGGCATTGGCCTGCACATAACGCACGTTGCCGATGATGCCTTTGTTACGCAGCTTTTCGCGGCCCACCTTTAACATGGAATCATTGATATCGGCCAGCACCACTTCGCCCTCCTCGCCCACCAGGTGGGAAAACTTGGCGGTCAGATCGCCGGTGCCGCCGGCCAGATCCAGAACCTTCTGCCCGCGGCGCACGCCGCTGCAATGAATGGCGAAACGTTTCCACAGACGGTGGATGCCAAACGACATCAGGTCATTCATCAAATCATATTTTGCCGCAACGGAATGAAAGACATCCGCCACCATGACCGCCTTCTCGTCCTTAGCAACGGTGCGGAAGCCGAAATGGGTCGTTTCACGCTGGTCTTCATCTGCCATGTTTTTATGCCCTGCTTGATCAGTTATCAGAGAAGTGTAACAGAAGCGGGCTGAAAGCCCCACTCCGACACCCCCTACCTGAGCGGGTATTCTTCCTGCTCCCGGTGCGAAGTCTCCGCCGCCGGGGCGTCCCCGTCAACCGGCGGCGTTAATTCATCCCCGCCGGGTTTCAGATCGCCGCCGCGCCCGCCCGCTTCGTCCGCGGACAGCGCGCCGTCATCGTCATACAGCCCTGAGACCGCCCCTTCCCCCGGCGGGTCGGTATAGGGTTGGCGCCCGGATTCCTCCGCCAGGACCGGATTGATCGGACGTTTGATTTCAACGCCGAGCGCCCTGAACCCTTCAGCCTGGCTGATGAGATTACCACGCCCCTGCGCCAGTTTATTCATGGCCTGGCGATAGACTGCCTGCGCTTTGTCCAGGCTTTGGCCGACGGCGGTCATATCGTCGACGAACAGCCGCATTTTGTCGTACAGCCGCGCCGCCCGCTCGGCAATATGCTGCGCGTTGCGGCTCTGGTGCTCATAGCGCCACAGGTTATTAATGGTGCGCAGCGCCACCAGCAGCGTAGTCGGGCTGACGAGCATGATATTCTGCTTCAGCGCCTCGCCAATCAGCTCCGGCTGCTTATCTATAGCCAGCATAAAGGCCGGTTCGACGGGGATAAACATCAACACATAATCCAGCGAGCGTAAACCAGGCAATTGTTGGTAATCTTTTCTGCCGAGCAAACGCATGTGCCCGCGCAGCGAATTGATATGCTCCAGCAGCGCGGCCTGGCGCTCCAGGTCGTCATCGCTGTTGAAAAAACGTTCATACGCCACCAGGGACATTTTGGCGTCGATGACCACATCCTTGCCCTGCGGCAGGCGCACGATCACGTCGGGCTGCATGCGGTGGACAGCATCGACCTGGATATTCACCTGGGTCTGGTATTCATACCCTTCCCGCAGTCCCGAGGCTTCCAGCACCCGGCTCAATACCACCTCGCCCCAATTGCCCTGGGTTTTGTTATCGCCTTTCAACGCGCGGGTAAGGTTAACCGCTTCCCGCGCCATTTCGGCGTTAAGCTGCTGCAGGCTGCGGATTTCATGGGTGAGGGTATGGCGCTCGCGCGCCTCCTGCCCGAAACTGTCCTGGACCTGCCGGCGAAAGCCGTCCAACTGCTCGCGCAGGGGGATAAGCAGCAAATCCAGGCTTTGCCGATTGAGTTCATCCACTTTACGCCCGCTTTGTTCGAAGATCCGGTTGGCCAGGTTTTCAAACTGCGCCGCCAGCCGCTGCTCGCTGTTGACCAGCAGGCGCTGTTTTTCCTCGGCGGCCAGACGGGTTTCCTCCAGGCGAATGGTGACTTCGCGCAGTTCCGCTTCCTGCGCGCTGTTCACCTCGCGCTGCGCCCGCAGTTCCTGGTTCAGTTGCTCGCATTCGCCGCGCCAGTGCGCCAACGGCGCCAGCCGTTCCTCGGCGGTGGCGAGACGCCCGTACAGGTCGCGCATCTCCCGCTCAGCGGCGCGCAGCTGCTGCTCGCACTGGCGATAAGCGGCCTGCGCACGTTCCACCTCCTGCTGCGCCGTCGCCAGAGATTGCGTGCGCAGGCGCAGCTCCGCCTCAGCGCGCCCCTGCTGCCGCTGATAACGGGTCGCGGCGATAAGCAGACCGGCCAGCACCCCGATTGCCAAGCCGCCCAGGCCGTAAAACAGGCTGAAATCCATGTTACCTCCGCCTAAAACAATACTGACTGCCACGTTAAGGGCGAACTGTATAGATGTCCAGCGGGTTTTATCAGCCGATGAAACGGCTAAGCCATTGGATGCCAAACGCCCCGGGCGCCAGCAGGCCGAAAGCCCAGACCGCGGCCGAGCCGAGATTGGCCAGTTGGAAATAGAATCTGGGCATGCCGCAAATGCCGGCTACCAACGGCACCACCGCGCGCAGCGGGCCGAAAAAACGCCCGAAAAAGGCGCCGGCGATACCCCAGCGGTCGAAAAAGGCCTGCCCGCGCGCCAGCATATGGGGATGCCGGGAAAACGGCCAGAGATGCTCTAGCCGCTCCTGGTAATGATATCCCAGCCAATAGGAGAGCCAGTCGCCAAAAAAACCCCCGGCCACCGCCGCGGCATAGACCGGCCAGAAAGCAATGCCGGCCTCGCCGATAAGTGCGCCCAGCGCCAGCAAAATGACGGTGGCGGGCAGCAGCAGCGATAAAAACGCCAGGGATTCGCCAAAAGCGAGAATAAACACGAGCGGAATGGCCCAGAATTGCTGCTGGCGGACAAATTCGGTGGTATGGGCAATGATTTCATCCAATGACAAGGCGGCTCCCTTGGCGCAGGGCGGTAAAGTACCGGGAAGACCGGTAGGGGGAGTTTGTATCCTATGATGCCATGATAAAGCGCGGGTAGATTAAACAGGGGGCAAACGACCGGGAATTTTATCCCGGCCGCGAAAAAGGCTCAGGCAAGCAGCAGCCGGGCGGCTTCAACCACAATGCTTACCGCCGCGCTTTCCGTTTGCTGCATCGTCAACGCGTCGGGGATTTCCTGTTGGGTGCGGTTGACGATCACCCCCGCCACCATGCCGGCGCGTAACCCCTGGGTGGAGCACATGGTCAATAAGGTGGCGGATTCCATTTCATAATTCATCACCCCCATTTCCTGCCATTCGCGCATGGACCCCTTGAAGCGGCTGACCACCCGTCCCGAAAAGGTGTCATACCTTTCCTGCCCCGGATAAAAAGTATCCGACGAGGCGGTAACGCCGATATGGACCCCGGCCCCGAGTCGCCGGGCCGCCGTCACCAGCGCGGTGGTACAGTCGAAATCGGCCACCGCGGGATATTCCATGGGCGCGAAATGCAGGCTGGCGCCGTCGAGTCGCACCGCGGCGGTGGTCACCAGCACATCCCCTACCGGGATTTGCGGCTGTATGGCGCCGGTGGTGCCCACCCGCAAAAATGTCCGGATGCCCAATTGCGCCAATTCCTCGACGGCGATGGAGGTGGACGGGCCGCCGATGCCGGTGGAACAGACAATCACCGTCTGACCGGCAAGACCCGCGCGCCAGGAGGTGAATTCGCGGTGGCTGGCCAGCGGCTCGGGATCGTCCATCAAACGGGCGATTTTCTCCACCCGCTGCGGATCGCCGGGAATGATGGCCAGGGTGGCGCCGCGCAGATCGGCATGCGTCAGGCCAAGATGAAAGACATCGGAAGCGGACATGGCAGATACCTCTGAGAATAAAATGTTAGCACGCAGATAATATCGACATTATCCATTTTTTATCCGCCATTGTCCGGTGGCATGTCACATTCACTGAGACAGGCTAAGCCGTCGCCACCTCATGGAACAATAGCTTCATTTTCTCATTGTCCCGAATGGCCGTAATCAGGCTGGCGAAGACCTCATAAGGCGTCATATGCCCCCCATCGTCGATGATTCCCCTCAGCCAGGTACCGATTATGGTCCACGCCTGCTCTTTCATCAGGGACATCACCTCATACAGCAGTTTCTGGACGCCGTATTGCGCAACTTTTATTCCTGTAGCAAACAAAGACGCGACTGACGAGACCTCGCGGCCGATACCGAACAGGCGCCCCACCGCGTTGCCGACGCCGGCAAGCCCCGAGACCAGTTTCGTCAGCCCGCTGGCGTTAACTATTTTTTGCGCGAAGCGGGCGACGGCCGTAAAGGGCGAGGTGGCGGAGGCCTCCGGAGCGTTTTTAACCCCGACAACAGGATAGGCTAATATCTTTTTGCCCGGACCGCTGTTTTGTTCAGTGGTTTTTGGGACTACAGTACTGTCTGGCATGGAATGACTGGCAGAGATATACATGACAATTCTCCCGTGACATGGAATTTGATAAGGCCTGCCCTTTTAACATAGCTATTAATTACTCCTGATAATAGTTTCTTGGCTATCATAAAAGGAAATATCCTTTTTCTGGGTAGTGAAATGCAAAAAATGAGAATACGGAATATAATTCAAGCGCAGCACTTTGAATGAACGTTGCATTTTCGTCAAAGACAATTTTCATTTAATGCTATTTTTATTGGGCGCTATATAAGTAAGATTAATGGCGCCCAAACCGGCCGAGATATTTATAGAGAGAGCCATTCCCCGAAAGGAGGCTCACCGGCCGGGGAAATCAGCTCTATATCCCCCTCCCCAAACACGTTAGGACATAGAGAAGGTTATCAGCAGATAGTTGATTATGGGATGTTCACTAATACATGCCGCTAAGTACTCACGAACGACTCCCGCGCCGACATTCATCATCTCGCTCACTTTATCAAGGCAGGTTTGCAGCATAGGGTATAACGTTTCCCGGGAGAAAGAGGTTATTTCCTCCAGTAGGGGCGATGCGCCTTTTTGCACCGCGTCGGCAAGATAATCATAGACTTTGGCCAGGATAGCCATCGAACCGCTTACCGTTCCCGCAATCACGAATGCCCTCCCGGCTCCCGCGAATGAAGCGGCCAGGGGACTGGACCCGAGCCCGATAACGGCGCAACCGAGCGCCGCGCCTTGCATGAGTGTGACCAGTTGTGGCGCAATGGTGGACAGGGTGTCGACACCGTTCCTGACCATTTTCAGCATACCCGCCAAACCGCTGGGGGCGTTATCGGCGGCGGCGTTTACGCCGATCGCCACCGGTGGGGGTAGATGGGCAATGGATATCGTCATGAAAAAACCTTTAAAATTGTAAAAACACCCGGCAGAATTTGTCTCATCCTGCAAACTTTAGTACGTGAATATAAATAAACTACTCACTTGTTGCGTTATTATTACCACGTCAAAATTATCTTCATTGCCTCGATGGCTGCATAAAAAGGTGGCTGAGCAAGAGGAATATTTTTTGCGTCATATTTTTCAGCGCATCAAAAAAAGGATTGATGATAAGATCTTTTATCGTCAAAACTGCACGCTCAATAGCTGTATTTATCTTACCGTTTAGGAATTTGAATGCGGCCACTATATTATCTATTAAATTTTTCGCTTGAATAAAAAAAGCCACTGATTTCTGCAATGCTTTTAAAAAAAACAGACCTTTTTCATAGTCGTTTTTTTCTTTCTCAACGAGATTGATAATATCATGTGTGCTCTTGCTCACCAGTTCGGCCATACTCAACGGGACGCAAAATGCTTTCTCATGTTCGGGGTTTACTATTCTATTAATAAGATCAGGTAAATGGCTATGGGTGATAAATTTAATCATGCCGACAAGGGGCATATCCTGATTTCTAGGGCCATGGCCCGGATAATGCTCGGTTGCATTTAGGGCGAACCCGCCTATTGCCGGCATTTTCTGCATAAAAAGGCCCCCGTTAGCGCAAAAATGAGTCACATTTCCTACGTATTTCATAAGAGTTGACATTTTACGGAAATACATTCGCTCACATAAATGTTCGGCAGCGAAGGCGATCTGGCTTATATAATAAAATGAATTGGCCATGCTTATTACGCTATTCACAATCTCTTTTAGGCTGTTTTTTAATCTATCAAGGCAATGTGATCCACGGAGGTGAAGAAAGCCATCCGCCAAGGCGGGGGGGTGGTGATTTATATATACAGTGTCCATATTAACCATATTGAAATATTCCTGTCAGAAGCAATAGATAAACTAAATACTTAAAATATTCTTATCTGTTAAACCAAGCTGACCTTAACTAACAAAAACCATAAAAACTTTAAAAAAAAGCTCTTTTCGCCGGTGACGTGATATTTATCACCTATTTAGAAAGCTTTTCCATGCAAAAAAATGGCCGTTCTCGACGGTTCAATAACCCGCCGACTTGACTATAATAAGGGCTGCAATCACTGGATAACCAAGGTATCCCAATGACTCCTGACGACACCATCGCTTCGGTAACCTCCCGCGCCGGATTTGCGCCGGCCGCCGGTACACCGGCTTCCTCTGCGATCCATACCGACGACATCGGGCTGATTGCGGCCATGACGACGATTACCACCCAGGGTAAGGAAATGCCGGCCTATATGGCGCGTCCCGCCGGGGATGGCGAACGCTTTCCGATAGTGCTGGTCGTCCAGGAAATTTTTGGCGTGCATGAGCATATCCGCGACCTGTGCCGCCGCCTGGCAAAACAGGGCTATCTGGCCGTGGCCCCGGAGCTTTATTTCCGCCAGGGCGATCCGAGCGCTTATGATGATATTCCTACATTATTCCAACAGTTGGTCAGCAAGGTACCGGATTCTCAGGTGATGGCCGATTTGGATCATACCGCGCACTGGGCGGCGCGCCATGGCGGCGACAGCCGGCGCCTGGCGATCACCGGTTTTTGCTGGGGAGGGCGAATCGCGTGGCTGTATGCCGCCCATAATCCGCAGCTCAAGGCGGCGACGGCCTGGTATGGCAAACTGGTGGGTGACAAAACCCTGACTACGCCACGCCATCCGGTGGATGTCGCCGCGGAGCTCACCGCGCCGGTGCTGGGTTTGTACGGCGGGCAGGATACCAATATTCCGCAGGCGAGTATTGATGCCATGCGCCAGGCGGTCAGCGCCGCCAACGCGGTTGCGGAGATTATGGTCTACCCCGATGCGGGACATGCGTTTAATGCCGATTACCGCGCCAGTTACCATGCGCCGTCGGCCATCGACGGCTGGCGGCGTATGCTGGCATGGTTTGATAAGTACGCCGTGAAATAAATTAAGGCGCCGGAAGGCGCCTCTTAATTGGCTTATCTTTGTTCGGCGCGCAGTCGTTTCGCGGCGCTGACCATATTCGCCAGTGACTGGCGGGTTTCCGGCCAGGCGCGGGTTTTAAGTCCGCAATCCGGATTGACCCACAGGCGTTCCGCCGGAATACGCTCGGCGGCCTTGCGCAGCAGCGTGACGATCCACTCCTCGCTCGGCACGTTCGGGGAATGGATATCATAAACGCCGGGTCCGATTTCATTGGGATAATCAAATTCCTTAAAGCTTTCCAGCAGCTCCATATCCGAACGCGAAGTTTCGATGGTGATCACATCGGCGTCCAGCGCCGCAATGGCATCCATGATGTCGTTAAACTCGCAGTAGCACATATGGGTATGGATCTGGGTGTCGTCGCGCGCCACCGCGGCGTTCAAACGAAAGGCCTCCACCGCCCATGCCAGGTAGGCCGGCCACTCGCTTTGCCGCAGCGGCAGCCCTTCACGCAGCGCCGGTTCGTCGATCTGGATAATGCCGATGCCCGCCTGCTCCAAATCCGCCACTTCATCGCGCAGCGCCAAAGCTATCTGGCGCGCAATCGTCTTACGGCTGACATCCTCGCGCGGGAACGACCAGCACAGGATGGTCACCGGACCGGTAAGCATGCCTTTCACCGGCTTGTCGGTCAGCGACTGGGCATATTGCGCCCATTCCACGGTGATGGGCGACGGGCGGCTGATATCGCCGATGATAATCGGCGGTTTTACACAGCGGGAGCCGTAGCTTTGCACCCAGCCGTTTTGCGTAAAGACAAAGCCGTCCAGATGCTCGCCGAAGTACTCCACCATATCGTTGCGCTCGGCCTCGCCGTGCACCAGCACATCAAGCCCCAGGCGTTCCTGTTCGGCGATGGCGTGTTTAATATGCTCGCCAATCCCGGTGCGGTAACGCGCTTTATCCAGGCGCCCGCGTTTGAAGTCCAGGCGCAGGCCGCGGATATCGGCGGTTTGCGGGAATGAACCTATGGTAGTGGTCGGCCATGCCGGCAGGTCAAAACGCCGGCGCTGCACCTGGGCGCGCTGCGTATAAGGCTGTTGGCGCCGGCTGTCCTGCGCGGTGATTTTTTCCAGGCGGGCGCTGACCTGCTGATTATTGACCCGGCTGGAATGACGGCGATTGCGGATAGGCTGGCTGTATTGCGCCAGTTCCCGCAGATGCGCGTCATCGGGCTGCGCCAGCGCCGCCCGCAGCAGTCCCAGCTCGGCGCATTTTTGCAGGGCAAAGGCGAACCAGCTTTTCACCTCGTCGTCCAGACGGGTCTCGACGCTTAAATCTATGGGGCTGTGCAACAGCGAACAAGAGGTTGCCACCCATAGCGGGCGCTGGCCGGCCAGCGGCTGGATGCGCTCAAGGCAGGCGGCAAGGTCGGCGCGCCAGACGTTGCGGCCGTTGATGATGCCCAGCGACAGCAGCCAGTCCGCCGGCAACTGCGCGTGCAGTACAGCAAGATTATCCTTGCCCGCCACCAGGTCTACATGCAGGCCCTGGACCGGCAACGCGCGAATCTGGTCCAGATGGTGGCCGATACTGTCGAAATAGGTGGTCAGCAGCAGCTTGACCGATCCCTGCAAATCCTGATAGGCGGTTTGATAGGCGTCACGCCAGGCCTGCGGCAGTTCCAATACCAGCGCCGGCTCGTCGATTTGCACCCATTCGATACCGCGTTTAGCCAGCTCCGCCAGTACCTGGCGATACACCGGCAATATTCCGGCCAGCAGCGACAGGCGGTCGAAGGCTTCACCCTTTACCTTACCCAGCCACAGATAGCTGACAGGCCCCAGCAGCACCGGCTTGACGTTATGGCCCAGCGCCAGGGCTTCGTCCACTTCGTCCAGCAGTTGCGTCCAGCCCAGGCGGAAAGATTGGCCGCGGGAAAACTCCGGCACCATATAGTGATAATTAGTATTAAACCATTTGGTCATTTCCGCGGCGGCGGCGGGTTCACCGGTAGGCGCCCGGCCGCGGCCGATGCGAAACAGGGTATCAAGATCGGACGCATTGGCGCCGTCGCGATGGCGCGCCGGCACATTATCCAACATCAGGCTGGTGGTCAGAACATGATCATACCAGGCAAAATCGCCCACCGGCAGCAGGTCCACGCCGGCATCTTTCTGCTGTTGCCAGTGGCGCGCGCGCAGTTCGCGGCCCACGGCCAGCAAGTCCTGCTGCGACGATTTCCCTGCCCAATAGCTTTCCTGCGCTTTTTTCAGTTCGCGGTGCAAGCCCACGCGCGGAAAACCCAGTGTGTGACTTAAAATTGCCATTGCTCTCTCCCATTTAGACGTCCGGATGTTTACACATCCATATTCACCATGTACTGTATTATCCACAAGCGCAAATTATTCACTTCCAGGTGAAACACCCTCATGATCGAACTTAAACATCTGCGCACGCTGCAGGCGCTGCGTAACAGCGGCTCGCTGGCCGCCGCGTCGGCGCAGCTTCACCAGACGCAATCCGCGCTCTCGCATCAGTTCAGCGATCTGGAGCAGCGGCTGGGCTTCCGGTTGTTCGTGCGCAAAAGCCAGCCGCTGCGTTTTACCCCTCAGGGCGAGATCCTGCTGCAGCTGGCCGAACAAATCCTGCCCCAGGTGCAGCAGGCGCTGCAAAACTGCCTGGAGCCGCGCCAGACCACGCTGCGCCTGGCCATTGAGTGCCATAGCTGTATTCAATGGCTAACGCCCGCGCTTACCGAATTTCGCGAGCTATGGCCGCAGGTACTGGTGGATTTTCGCTCGGGCGTAACCTTCGATCCGCAGCCCGCCCTGCAGCAGGGCGAGCTGGACCTGGTGCTGACCTCGGATATCCTGCCGCGCAGCGGGCTGTTTTATGTGCCGATGTTTGATTATGAAGTGCGGCTGGTGCTGGCGCCCGATCATCCGCTGGCGTTAAAAGAGCGGATAGCGCCCGCGGATTTAAGCGAGGAAGTGCTGATGATTTACCCGGTTCAGCGCCAGCGTATGGATATCTGGCGGCATTTCCTGCAGCCGGCGGGCATAAGTCCGGTACTCAAGAGCGTGGACAATACCCTACTGCTGATACAGATGGTGTCGGCGCGCATGGGCATCGCCGCGCTGCCACATTGGGTGGTGGAAAGTTTTGAGCGCCAGGGACTGATTGTGACCAAGACCCTGGGTAAAGGGCTGTGGAGCCGGCTTTACGCCGCGGTCAGGGACGGCGAGCAGCGCCAGCCCGTCATCGAGGCCTTTATTCGCTCGTCTCGTCAGCATGCCTGCGCGCATTTGCCGTATGTGCGGGATGCCCAACGATCCAGCGGCGGTGAACCCACAGCGACGCCATGATCACCAACGCGCCGACGATAAAACTCGGCCAGTGCGGCTGTTGTTGCCAGATGGCGAAATTGACCAGCAGGCCGGCGGGAACATGAAAGTTATTCATAATACCGAGCGTACCCGCATCCACCTGGGTGGCGCCGTAGTTCCACATAAAATACCCCAGCGCCGAAGCGCCGACCCCCAGCCAGATCAGCACGCCCCATTGCAATGAGGTGGCGGGCAACT
Organism: Sodalis sp. RH24; assembly: GCF_047324145.1. Classification (NCBI taxonomy): domain Bacteria; kingdom Pseudomonadati; phylum Pseudomonadota; class Gammaproteobacteria; order Enterobacterales; family Bruguierivoracaceae; genus Sodalis; species Sodalis sp. RH24. Next base: position 3,856,293 of record NZ_CP178729.1, on the reverse strand, counting down.
GCTGCGCATTGCCGAACAGACACCAGCCCGCCAGCGCCACGATAAACGAACCGAGGTAAAACCAGGAAAACGCCGTATGCTGCGGCATCGGGTATACCTCCATCAGCCGTTTGTAGCCCACCTGGCCGATAGCGAACATCAAATTGGCCGCCTGCACCAGCAGCAGGCCGTGCCAATAATGCGCACTGACGCCGTCGTAGCGGATGATAGCCGCGCCGGCCACCGCCAGCATGGCGCTGAGCACATATCCCCAGCGCAGCCGGCGACGGCGCAGCAGGTCGTATACCAGCGTCACGTATAAGGGCGTCATGACGGTAAACAGTAAAAATTCCGGCACCGACAGATAGAGATAGGCCCGGTAGCTAATCATATACATGATGCCCAACTGGCAGGCGCCGATCGCCATATACAGCAGCAGCGGCTTGACGCGGTAGCCGCGCCAGCGCAAGAACGGCAGGAAAACCAGCGCCGCAAGCGTAAGACGCACCAGCACCGAAAAATAGCTGTCGACCTGTCCGGCCAGGTATACGCCGATCAGGCTGAATGAAAACGCCCATAAAATGGTGGTGATGATAAGCAGCGGCACGTTGGGTTATCCTGTAAAACCAAAGCGCTATTCTAGCGGATTCGTTCAGATAATTTTGATTAATCGGGTTTACAGATGGATGTTTAATGAGCACACAGGCGGAGACCGGCCGCCGGCCCCAGCCTGCGCCGCCCCAAGGCGGCGTTAATAACCGGCGGTCAGGTCATCAATGGTGCGCGGGTCCGAGGCGCCGGTAAACGTGCCGTCGGGCATCACCATGATGCTCTGCGTACTGCCCATTACCGGCAAGACCTTGATGTGCTGTCCCCGTTCGCCCAGCAGCTTGAGGGTATCGGGGCTAAAGCCTTTTTCCACCCGGAGCTCGTCCGGGGTCCACTGCTGATGAAACCGCGGCGCGGCGCTCGCCTCGGCGACATTCATCTGAAAATCGATGGTATTGACCAGCATTTGCAGCACGGTGGTGATAATGCGGCTGCCGCCGGGGCTGCCGGTAACCAGCCAGGTCTTGCCGTCCTTTACCACGATGGTGGGCGACATGGAGGACAACGGCCGCTTACCGGCCTGGACGGCGTTGGCGTCCCCGCCCACCAGCCCATACATATTCGGCACGCCGGGTTTGGCGGAAAAATCATCCATTTCGTTATTGAGCAGAATGCCGCTGTCGCCGGCCATGATGCCGCTGCCGAAATACGTGTTGAGGGTATACGTTACCGCCACCGCGTTGCCCTGCCCATCCACCACCGAGTAATGGGTGGTCTGATCGCTCTCGTAGGGCTGCAACTGGCCAGGCTTGATGGTGACCGACGGATTGGCCCGGTTGACATCGATGCGCTGCGCCAGGGTTTTGGCATAGGCCTTGCTGGTCAGCGCCTGGACCGGAACCTTGACGAAGTCCGGATCGCCGAGATATTCCGAGCGATCGGCATAGGCGAATTTCATCGCCTCCGCCATCACCTGGATGGCGTCAGCGCTGCCGGCGCCCATATGCGCCAGGTCAAAATTCTCCAGGATATTCAGGATCTGGATAATATGGATGCCGCCGGAGGAGGGCGGCGGCATGGAAAAGACCTGATATCCCCGATAGTTGCCGGATACCGGCTGGCGCGCCACCGCCCGGTAGGCGGCGAGATCGGCCTTGCCGATAAGCCCGCCGTCACGCTGCATCTCGGCGGCGATTTCATCAGCGATGGCGCCCTGATAGAACGCCTGCGGCCCCTGCTCGGCGATAAGCGTAAGGCTGTGGGCCAGCTGCGGCTGGCTGAGTCTCTCCCCCTCGGCATAGGGCTGGCCGTCGGCTTTAAAAAATACCGCCTTGCTGTTCGGATGGTTGATAAGCGCTTCTCTGCCATAAGAGGCCAGGTCGTCGGCCAGGGCCTTATCAACGCTAAACCCCTCCCGGGCCAGCTTAATGGCCGGTTGCATCACCCGGGCCAGCGGCAGGGTGCCGAAACGGTCCAGCGCCAGCGACATACCCGCGACGGTGCCCGGCGTACCGGAGGCCAGCGGACCGGTCAGCGAACGTTTGCTGTCGGCGTTGCCGTCCGGGCCGATAAACATATCGCGCGTGGCCCCGGCCGGCGCCATTTCACGAAAATCAATCGCCACCGTTTCGCCCTGTCGCGTGCGCACCAGCATAAAACCGCCGCCGCCCAGGTTGCCCGCCTGCGGGTGGGTTACCGCCAGCGCGTACCCTACCGCCACCGCCGCATCCACCGCGTTGCCGCCCGCGCGCAGGATATCCAACCCCACCCCCGTTGCCGTCTCGTCTACCGTGGAAACCATGCCGTGCCGGGCATACACCGGATGCTGGATATCATTTTCAATGCCGTAGGACAACGGCGCGGCGCCGGCAGGCGGCATGATCAGCAACAGGGCAAGGACCAGCGACAACAAGCGACCGGAGGAAAGAATAGGCATAAGGTTTTCTTCCTGATGGTTTTATTTATTTACTTATTAACCAATTTAACGGCAGTTTCAATATTTACCTGGGACGCCGCACGCAAATACGCACGCTTCACCCTGCGTTTGGCGCGTTTAACGGTTAAAATGATAAAGTCATCATCACGGAGCCACTCATGAAAACCTATTTTTGGCTATTGCTGCCGGTCATGCTGGCGTCGTTTGCGGTTACGGCGGCGGTTAAACCCCTCACGCCCGCGCAGCGCAACGATCCGTTTGCGCAAAACCCGGCCCAGCAACAGTTGAAACAGCAGATGCAATCCAGCGCGCAGCAGCAGCAGCTCCGCTTGCAACAACAGCAGCAAGCCCAGCAGCAACAGCAGCGCAGCCAGCTGCAATCGCAGCTTAACAACGATCGTCAGCGGGCGCAGCAGAACACGCCGCTAAAACAGCCGCAGCAAAATCCCTGAGCCAGGGGTCAACCCGGCGCGAAATTCGCGTTGCCTGTCGTCAGGCGAGGAGCCCGGGTTGGTGCGGGTTTATGCCGCGGACCCTACCGGTGGCGGCCTGGTGGTTCGCAGGATATAGGATGTCAGCATGCCAGGCGTCAGCGCGCCCGCATAGCTAAAAGGTGGCGCTAGCTATTGGCCTAGCTATTGGCCTAGCTATTGGCAAAATTGGGCCCGATCAAATCAATCCGGTCAGTACACAGGGTATCAACCCCCCAGCTCAGCAGGGCGCGCGCTCTATAAGGGCTATTCACGGTATAAGCCAGGATATGCAGGCCGGCATCGGTGATTTTCGCCACCCGCTCTTCAGTCAGCACTTCATGATTCAGGTGCAGCGCGCTGCACTGGAGTTCCTGGGCGAGCCGCGGCCAATTATCATCCCAAAAGTGCAGCAACAACCCGCGCGGCAGTTGGGGAGCAACCTGCAAAGCGGCCGCCAGCGCGTCGACGGAAAACGAGGATAACAGCGGCGGCACGTCGCACTCTTGCCACAGCTGAACCGCCGCCTGCGCCACGGCGCGACCGGTGCCGATATCGGTGCCGGTGGTGGGTTTGATTTCGATATTCACCGCCAGGCCATGCCGCTCGCAGCGGGCGGCAACGTCCGCCAGCAGCGGCAAGGGTTCGCCGCGGAACTTATCGTTGAACCAGGCCCCGGCATCCAGCAGCGCCAGATCGTCCCAGGCAAAGTGGCCGGCGATGCCATGGCCGTTGCTGGTACGATCCAGCGTATCGTCATGCAATAAAAAAATCTGTCCGTCGGCTGAAAGCTTCGCATCCAGCTCAATCATTTTATGGCCATAGCGTGCGCCGGTATCAATGGCCGCCAGGGTGTTTTCAGGTGCCAGCGAGCCGCCGCCGCGATGCGCGACGATGGTCGGATAAGGCCAGTTTTTTGTCATAAGTCCACCCGGGATCCGCTTAAGGGATCAAAAAAGTGCCATGCATGGGCAGGACACCGTAAATAAAGTATCGTCCCAATGGCGGGCTGCTCATCATGCGGCAGTCGTATTACCATGGAACGCCCACCCCAGCGCCCATGGACCAGGTTATCCGCACCCAGTTGCTCAAGTGAAATAATTTCCAGCGCCGGGCCGTCAGTTGCGCGCCCTGACTGTTCAATATGCTCCGGACGGATACCCGCGGTCAACTCGCGCCCGCGCCATTGCGCGCCGACGGCGGGCAAGGGCAGCGACGGGCCGCCGCTGACCTGGAAGCTGCCGCCATCCTCGCTTACGCGTCCCGGCAGCAAATTCATGGCGGGAGACCCCATAAAACCGGCGACAAACAGCGATGCCGGGCGGCGATAAATCTCCGTCGGGGTGCCGATTTGCTCCACCCGCCCCTTATTCATTACGATCACCCGCTCCGCCAGCGTCATGGCCTCTACCTGATCGTGGGTCACATACAGACTGGTGGTCCTCAGCCGCCGATGCAGTATTTGCAGTTCCAGCCGCATCTGGGTGCGTAATTTGGCGTCAAGATTGGATAACGGCTCATCAAACAGGAATACCGCCGGCTCCCGCACCAGCGCTCGCCCCATCGCCACGCGCTGGCGCTGCCCGCCGGACAGTTCGCGCGGCTTGCGTTTCAGCAGTTCCCCAAGTTCCAATATCTGCGCCACGCGCTCCACCAGCCGTTGGATATGCTGTTTGCCGAAACCGCGAATTTTCAGGCCGTAGGCCATATTGTCATAGACGCTCATATGGGGGTAGAGCGCATAATTCTGAAACACCATGGCAATGCCGCGATCCTTGGGTTCACGCTCCGTCACCCGTTCGCCATCGATATAAATATCGCCGCTGCTGACGCTCTCCAGCCCCGCGACCATGCGCAGCAGGGTCGATTTGCCGCAGCCGGAAGGCCCGACCAGTACGATAAACTCCCCGTCGGCCACGTCCAGGTTTAAGGGCGCTATCACCGACGTCTTGCCGTCATAGGTCTTTTCGACCGCTTGTAAAATCAAACTCGCCATAATGTTTTATTTCTCGCTATCAACCAGGCCGCGCACAAACCAGCGCTGCATCAGCAATACGATTGCCAGGGGCGGGATCATGGTCAGCAGCATCGCCGCCATCACATAATTCCACTGCGTGGCGCTGTCGCCGCTGGCGATCATGCTGCGGATGCCCGCCACCGCGGTGCCCATCGCGCTGTTGTTGATAATCAGGATCGGCCACAGATACTGGTTCCAGCCGTAGATAAAGATGATCACAAACAGCGCCGCCAGATTGGTTTTCGACAGCGGCAGCAGGATATCCCACAAAAACCGCAGCGGCCCGGCGCCGTCGATGCGCGCCGCCTCCAGCAGTTCATGGGGAATGGTCATAAAGAACTGGCGGAACAGGAATGTTGCGGTGGCGGAGGCCATCAACGGCAACGTCAGGCCGGTATAGCTATCAAGCAAATGCAGATTGGCTATCACATCGACGGTGGGAAAAATACGCACTTCCACCGGCAGCATCAGCGTCATGAAGATCAGCCAGAAAAACAGGTTGCGCAATGGAAAGCGAAAATAAACGATGGCGTAGGCGGATAACATCGACACGCTGATCTTGCCCAGGGTGATTCCCAGCGCCATGACCAAGCTATTGAACAGCAGCCGGCTGAACGGCACCGCCTGGCTGCCCACGCCCTCTTGCCAGACATGGCGGATGTTTTCCCACAGATGGCTGCCCGGCACCAGGCTCAACGGCACCTGGAACACCTGGCGGTTGTCCATGGTGGCCGCCACCAGCGCGATATATAACGGCAGCAGAATAACGGCAACGCTTAGTATCAGTATTAAATGGCTGAAGATATCCAGTCCGCGGCGATGTTCTATCATTGATATCGCACCTTACGCTCGACAAAACGAAACTGGATGACCGTCAGCACAATCACCACCATCATCAGCACCACCGACTGCGCGGCGGAACTGGAGAGATCCAGGCCGGCAAAACCCTCGCGGTAGATTTTGTAAATCAGGGTAGTGGTGGCCTGCACCGGCCCGCCGGCGGTTGCCGCGTCGATGACCGGAAAGGTATCGAAAAAAGCGTACACCAGGTTGATGACCAGCAGGAAAAAGCTCACCGGCGTGATAAGCGGCAGCGATAAATCGATAAATCGCCGTACCGGGCCGGCGCCGTCGATGGCTGCGGCCTCCACCAGTGAACGCGGAATGGATTGCAGCGCGGCGAGGAAAAACAAAAAGTTATAGCTTACCTGCTGCCAGATGGAGATCAGCACCACCAGGAACATCGCCTGCCCGCTGTTTTGCGCATGATTCCAGTGATACCCCAGATTATTGAGCAGATAGGCGATAAGCCCCAGCCCGGGGCTGAACAGGAACATCCATAATACCGCAGCCACCGCCGGCGCCACCGCGTAGGGCAATAGCAGCAGCGTCTGGTAAATACGTTTGCCGCGCAGCACATAATCCACCAGCGCCGCCAGCAACAGCGCCACCAGCAGGCCGATGCCGGTCACCAGGCCGCTGAAGATAAGCGTCGTGACCAGGGAATCCAGATAATATTCATCCTGTGTCAGCTGGACAAAATTATCCAGGCCGACAAAGGTATTCTCTATTCCAAACGGGTCCACCCGCTGCACCGAATACCACAGCGCGGTCCCCGCCGGCCAAAGAAAAAAAATCGCGGTAATCACCAACTGCGGCAGCACCAGAAGATAGGCCAGCCAGCGTTGTTTGAATCCGCGATGGGGCGCGATAGCCATAAACAACCCAACCCGCAATGCAAAAATGTACCCGCCGCACGGCGCGGCGGGTCGCCAACTGAGGTTTACTTCAGCGATTGTTCAAACCGGCGCAGCAACTGGTTGCCGCGTTTAACCGCGCTGTCCAGGGCCTCCTGAGGCGTGGCCTTGCCGGTCCAGACGCGTTCCAGCTCTTCGTCCACCACGGTGCGGATTTGCTGCATATTGCCCAACCGCATGCCTTTGGTGAACGGCAACGGCGGTTTATTCAGCATCTGGCGGGTGGCGATATCGGCGCCGGGGTTTTTGTCATAAAAACCCTGGGATCGGGTCAGCTCATACGCGGCGGTGGTGATGGGCAGGTAACCGGTTTTCTGATGCCACTCGGCGGCGATATCAGGCTGGGCAAGGAACTGCAGGAACTCCGCCACCCCTTTATAGGTCGCGTCATCCTTACCGCTCATCACCCACAGGCTGGCGCCGCCGATAATAGCGTTTTGCGGCGCGTTCTTCACGTCGGCGTCATACGGCATCATACCCACGCCGTAATTAAACTTGGCATACTGGCGAATCGCGGCCAGGGAGCCTGACGAGGCGGTGGTCATGCCGCATGAGCCGTTGTAAAACTTCTCGGTGGACTCGTCCTTACGACCGAAATAGCTGAAATCCCCTTTCTTGTTCATGTCCGACAGCAATTGGATATGCTTCACCTGCTCGGGCTTATTAAAAATCAGCTCCGCGTCGTTGCCGGCAAAGCCGTTATCCTTGGTCGCCACCGGCAGGCCATGCCAGGCGCTGAAGTTCTCGATTTGGATCCAACCCTGCCAGCCGCTGGCATAACCGCATGCCATACCGCTGGCGCGCAGTTTAGCGGCCGCCGCGGCCAGTTCCTGCCAGGTTTGCGGGGCATGTTCCGGATCCAGTCCGGCTTTTTTAAAGGCGTCCTTGTTGTAATACAATACCGGGGTCGAGCTGTTGAAGGGTTGGGACAGCAGATGCCCGGTCTTACTGTCGCTGTAGTAGCCGGAAACGGTGGGCACAAACGCCGACTCGTCATTCTTGATGCCGGCCTGTTCAAACACCTGGTACACCGGCTTATAGGCCTTGCTGGCCATCATGGTGGCGGTGCCGACTTCATACACCTGCAAAATCGCCGGCGCGGTGCCGGTACGGAATGCCGCGATGCCCGCCGTCAGACCCTGCTCGTAATTCCCCTTGTACACCGGCACGACATGATAATCAGGATGCGTCTGGTTAAAGCGCGCGGCCAGGGAATCCACCTCGGTGCCCAGCACGCTATCCATTGAATGCCAGAAAGGAATTTCGGTCACTGCCTGGGCGCTGGTGCTCACGGCCAGCGTCAACGCCACGCTTAAGGCGGCGATACGAATTGAGTGCTTCAACATGCCATGCTCCTGAATGCCGGAAAAGTTCATCGGCCTGTAACATGACATGCTGAAATGACAGAAAAATAACACCCTTATGACAGCGGGGTGACAGCGCGCGGCGAATTCTCCGCCCAGCGCGTCGCCAGGCGGGCCTGACGGTGTCGGAATTAACCGGCGAGTCGGCTTAACGCCCTTAATTCCCAGCAGGAAAGCCTGCCGATGGGGGCGAAGGGGCAGTCTCAGTTCACCGGAGCGCACCCCGGCGCGGCAGGCCCACTGCGCTTTGAGCTTACAGGCGGGCCGCATCAAAATTAATCTGCTGGCGGCTGGCGGCGGGGAGGTTTATGTTGCCGCGGCGAAGGTTTCGCTGACGCTTGCGGGGAGGTTTATGTTGCCGCGGCGAAGGTTTCGCTTGCCGTGCGTTCGGCGGTTATATGGAATGCCGGGTGCCGGCAAGCGACAAAGAGGCCGTACCGCGACGGCCTCCTTGACCTCCGCGCGCCCGGCAGATCGCGCGTCGCTGCGCGATGCCTTCCGCCGCCCATGCCCCCGTGATGCACCGGCCCGGTTAGCGCTCCCGGCGCAACCGGGCCTTTCGCCGCTCCCGGCGGCTCATGCCGGGGTCACAGGCGCCGTCAGCGCGCTTTATGCCGGTCCCTATGTCGCTGTTCGCACGGCATATTATGAAGCGATTGCGGCGCTGTTGTTTTGGATGGGGGCTGGCGTCGGCATAGGATTGACTGTTATGGAATGCAACACGTATGGCAAACCGTTGGCACAGCGAACATCAGGCATACAGTCATGCAGTCATGCAGTCATGCAGTAAGGCATTCATCATTCAGTTTTGAGTTTTGAGTTTTGAGTTTTGAGTTTTGAGTTTTGAGTTTTGAGTTTTGAGTTTTGAGTTTTGAGTTTTAACATTAAGCATTAGCCATTAGCCATTAGCCATCAGGCTGTAAACATTAGCGCAAAAGGAATACTGAGACCTTTCCCGGTAAGCGCATACCGCTAAGGACCCCAAAACGCTGTTTTGCTGGCAGGCGATGGTGTTGACGTGGTGCCGGCATAGAGTGCGCCGGCGGCGCACGTCACGGCTGGATGAGCCGCCGGGAGCGGCGAAAGCCCGGGCTGCGCCGGGAGCGCATGCCGGGCGGTCCACAAGCCGGGATGGGTGATGCCGGGCACCGCGCAGCGGCGCACGATCTGCCGGACGCGCGGAGGTCAAGGAGGCCGTCGCGGTACGGCCTCCTTGTCGCTTGCCGGCACCCGGCACGACATAAAATAGCCGAACGCATGGCAAGCGAAGCCCTCGCCGCGGCAACATAAACCTCACCCGCAAGTGTCAGCGAAACCCCAGCCGCGGCAACATAAACCTCCCCGCAAGCATCAGCCAAGCCCTCGCCGCGGCAACATAAACCTCACCCGCAAGCATCAGCCAAACCCTCGCCGCGGCAACATAAACCTCCCCGCAAGCGTCAGCCAAACCCTCACCGCGGTAACATAAATCTCCCCGCAAGCATCAGGCCAAACCCTCGCCGCGGCAACATAAACCTCCCCGCAAGCATCAGCCAAACCCTCGCCGCGGCAACATAACCTCACCCGCCCAGATAAGCGCTGCGCACCGCCTCGTTCGCCAGCAACGCCTCGCCGCTATCCTCCAGCACCACATGGCCGTTTTCCAACACATAGCCGCGGTCAGCCAGTTTCAGCGCCTGGTTCGCATTCTGCTCCACCAGGAAAATGGTCATCCCCTCCTGACGCAACTGCTCGATGGTATCGAATATCTGCTGGATAATAATCGGCGCCAGTCCCAGCGAAGGCTCATCCAGCAGCAGCAATCGCGGCTGGCTCATCAACGCCCGCCCAATGGCCAGCATCTGCTGCTCGCCCCCGGACATGGTGCCTGCGCGCTGCACACGACGCTCATACAAACGCGGGAAAAGCTCGAACACCCGCTTAATCCGCTGCTGATACTGCGGACGGTCGGCAAAGAACCCCCCCATCGCCAGGTTCTCTTCCACCGTCATCCGCGAAAACACCCGCCGCCCTTCCGGCACGATGGCAATCGAGGCACGCATGATCCGCGCCGTTGGCCAATCGGTAATATCGCCGCCCTCAAACATAATCCGGCCCTTGGAGGCGCGCGGATCACCACACAGCGTACCCAACAACGTGGTTTTGCCGGCGCCGTTGGCGCCGATAAGCGTCACGATCTCGCCCGGATTAATATGCAGGCTCACCTCATGCAACGCCTGGATTTTACCGTAATGCGCCGACACCCGGTGCAATGACAGCATAGCGGTATCCTGAGTCATCAGGCCTCTCCCAAATAGGCCCGAATCACGTCCGGGTTACTGCGAATCTCGGCGGGCGTACCCTTTGCCAGCGGCATGCCCTGGTTAACCACATAAATGCGATCGGAAATACCCATCACCAACTTCATATCATGCTCAATCAATAACACCGATACATTATGCTGTGACCGCAGTTCGGCAATCAGCAGGTTCAGCTCGGCGGTCTCGTTCGGGTTCAGGCCGGCGGCCGGTTCATCAAGCATCAGCAGCGACGGGCGCGTCACCATGCACCGGGCAATCTCCAGCCGGCGCTGCTGGCCATAGGCCAGATTACCCGCCTGACGGTTAGCCAACTCCAGTAAACCCACGCGGTCAAGCCAGGCGCCGGCATAATCCTGCGCCTCGGCTTCCGCCTGGCGGAAGGCGCGGGTTTTCAGCAAGCCGGCAAATACGCCGCTTTTAAGATGCTGATGCTGCGCCACCAGCAGGTTTTCGATTACCGTCATTTCCCGGAATAAGCGCACATGCTGGAAGGTACGCACCACCCCCATACGGGCGATGGTTTGGCCCGGAAGCCCTTCCAGATGCTGATCGCGCAGCATGATAGTGCCGCCGGTGGGACGATAAAACCCGGTCAGGCAGTTAAACACCGTCGTTTTACCGGCGCCGTTGGGGCCGATCAGCGACACGATTTCGCCGGGGAATAATTCCAGTTCAACCTGGTTAACCGCCAGCAGACCGCCAAAACGCATGGTCAACGCCTTAACGGATAACAGGGGCTGCAATGCCGTGGACGTCATGCCTGCGCTCCTTTACCGGTCTTCATTTTCATCTGCGGACGTTTCATCGGCAACAGGCCCTGCGGTCGCCAGATCATCATCAGCACCATCAACGCGCCCAGCAGCAGCATGCTGTACTGGTTCAGGTCGCGCATCAGCTCGCGGGACACCACCAGCAGGATGGCCGCCAGGATCACCGCGAACTGCGACCCCATACCGCCCAACACCACAATGGCCAGCACAAAGGCGGATTCGACGAAGGTAAACGACTCCGGGCTGACAAAACCCTGGCGCGCGGCAAACAGCGTCCCGGCAAAACCGGCGAACGCCGCGCTGATGGTAAAGGCGGTCAGTTTGATACGGGTCGGGCTCAGGCCCAGCGAACGACAGGCGATTTCATCCTCGCGCAGCGCCTCCCAGGCCCGGCCCAGCGGCATGCGCAGCAGACGGTTTATCACAAACAAGGTTAAAATCACCAACAGCAGCGCCACCATATATAAAAAGATAATCCGGTCGCTGGGGTCGTAGGTCAGGCCAAAAAAGTTATGGAAGGTGTCCCAACCGCCGTCGCGCGGGCTGCGGTTAAACTCCAGGCCAAAAAAGGTGGGTTTCGGGATCTGGCTGATCCCGTTCGGCCCGCCGGTTATCTCGGTATTGTTAAGCAGCAGGATACGGACGATCTCGCCAAATCCCAGGGTAACGATGGCCAGATAATCGCCACGCAGGCGCAGCACAGGAAAACCCAGCAACAGGCCAAAACCGGCGGCGACCAGCCCCGCCAGGGGCAGGCTTTCCCAAAAACCCAGGCCGCAGTAATGATTCAGCAACGCATAGGTGTAGGCGCCGATGGCATAGAATCCACCGTAGCCCAGTACCAGCAGGCCGGATAATCCCACCACCACGTTCAACCCCAGGCCCAGCATCACATAGATAAGCGTCAGGGTGGCGATATCCACCGTGCCGCGCGATACCAGGAACGGCCAGGCGATGGCGGCCAGGATCATCACCAGCGCGAGCCATTTCTGGCGCGGCGTGGAGCCGTCAAAGCTCGGCAATACCCAGGACGGCCCGCTGATTTTTTTCAGGCTATGCTGGAAAACCGGCCGCAATAGCTGGAACACGAACACCACCGCGCAGCCGGCACCGATCCAATACCAGCGTACCGCACCGGCGTTATGCACCACCAGGTGGGTACCGTCCAGGCTCAGGCGCATACCCATCATAAAGGCGGCCAGCACCAGCAGCATAAACGCGCAGAACAGCGCGTTTAATAAATGGTTGATCTTCATACCTTCTCAACCTCCGGACGGCCCAGGATGCCGGTGGGCAGCACCAGCAACACCACGATAAGCAACGCAAACGAGACCACGTCTTTATATTCGCTGCTCAGGTAGGCCGAGGTCAGCGCCTCTGCTACCCCCAGGATCAACCCGCCCAGCATCGCGCCGGGAATGCTGCCGATACCGCCCAGCACCGCGGCGGTAAACGCCTTCATGCCGGCCATGAAGCCGATATAGGGGTTGATGACGCCATAAAACTGGCCCAGCAGCACGCCGGCCACCGCCGCCATCGCCGCGCCAATCACAAAGGTCAGTGAAATAACCCGGTCGGTGCTGATGCCGAGCAGGCTGGCCATTTTCAAATCTTCCGCGCAGGCGCGACAGGCGCGGCCCATGCGTGAATAACGAATAAACAACGTCAGGGCCAGCATGGCGACAAAGGTCACCGCCCAGATGGTAAATTGCATGGTGCTGATGCTGGTGACAAAACCATTGCTTTCGCCCAGCACCCATTGGCCGCTGGCCAGGCTCGGCAGCGCCAGATCCCGCGAACCCTGCGTCAGGCTAACGTAGTTTTGCAGGAAAATAGACATGCCGATGGCGGAAATCAGGGCAATCAGGCGCTTGGAGGAGCGTACCGGCTTATAGGCCACCCGTTCTATGCTCCAGCCGTAGGCGCTGGAAATCACGATGGCGGCGATAAACCCGGCGCCGATCAGCAGCCAGCCGGCGTCGATGCCCATCATCATCAGCGCGGCAATAACAATAAAGGAGACATAACTGCCGATCATATAGACTTCGCCGTGGGCGAAGTTAATCATGCCGATAATGCCGTAAACCATGGTGTAGCCAATGGCAATCAATGCATAGGTGCTGCCCAACGTCAGGCCGTTGAACAACTGCTGCATAAAATAAAGGAACTGCTCGGACATACCTTAACCTTCGAAGCCGCTCCCGGTGACGCGAGGCCAACGGGAGCGGCGATATTTTTTTAACCAGGGAGGAACGGCAGATTATTTAATCGGTGTGGAAGTACCGTCTGCGTGCCATGTAAATACGCCGAACTCAAATCCTTTCAGATCGCCCTTCTCATCCCAGCTCAATGGACCCATAACGGTTTCCACGGTCCTGGCTTTCAGGTCCTTGACGATATCGGCCGGTTCCATGCCGGCGCTTTCCATACCGGCCGCCAGGGACTGTACCGCCGCATAGGTAGTCCAGACGAACGGACCGGTGGGATCGAGCTTTTTCGCCTTCAGCGCGGCGACTATCGGCTGGTTGGACGGTACCTGATCATAACGCTTCGGCAGGGTCACCAGCATGCCTTCGGAGGCGGCGCCGGCGATGTTGGATAACGAGGAATTGCCTACCCCTTCCGGCCCCATGAATTTGGTGGTCAGTCCGGCCTGTTTAGCCTGGCGCAGGATTTGCCCCATTTCCGGGTAATACCCGCCGAAATAAACGAAATCAACGTTCTCTTTCTTCAGGCGCGCCACCAGGGTTGAGAAATCCTTATCACCGGCGGTGATCCCTTCGAACAGCACCACGTTGCCGCCATTTTTCTTCAGGCTGTCCTGTACCGAACGCGCCAGACCCTCGCCGTACTGCTGTTTGTCGTGAACCACGGCGATGCGTTTAGGTTTGACCGCGTCAAGGATGTATTTCGCGGCGGTCGGCCCCTGATCGGAGTCCAGGCCGGTGGTACGCATAATCATCTTATAGCCGCGCGTGGTCAGGTCGGCATTGGTGGCCGCCGGGGTGATCATGATGACGCCCTCGTCTTCATAGATATCGGACGCCGGCTGGGTGGAGGAGGAGCAAAGATGGCCGATGACATACTTTATGCCATCGTTGATGACTTTATTGGCCACCGCCACCGCCTGCTTTGGATCGCAGGCGTCATCATATTCGACGCCCACCAGTTTGTTGCCCTTTACCCCGCCCTTGGCGTTAATATCGGCAATGGCCTGGCGCGCCCCGGTAAATTCCATGTCGCCATATTGGGCAACCGGACCGGACATTGCGCCGACCACGGCGACCTTGATATCTTGTGCCCAGACGGAATGGCTCATTGCCATGGCCATACAGCCGGCCAGCAAAGCGTTGCCTTTGTTGAATTTCATCCACTGTTCTCCGTTTTGTTGTGTTTGCTGCCTGTTTTTTGGCCGGTTTTTCACCGCTATTTGGTATTTTTATTATATGTAATAATGCTTTAGCCTACAGATTGCGAAGATTCTCTAATAAGCTTTATTTTTCATATTATTAAACAGAAATATTATGCTGTAAATCAACTTATACTTTCAGAAATAACCTGCATGGACAGCACAAAATAATGATATTATTATCGGTATTTTCATCATCTTCTAGCGGGTCGTGCTAGGTTAGGCTATTCAGGGAGATCGTTTACCCGGAATTATTGTGATGGGCATCACTTATTGCTATTTTAATCATCGCAAGATTTAGACAATCTTTTGTCAACAAATTCGCTACATTATTTTTTTATGTCTTAAGTGATTACACGTATGAAATTGACTATTGAGCAGTTATCCCGTTTTACCCCGCAGGATATGATTGATTTGGCGAAAATTTGGCCAAATACCGATATCGCGTTGCTCAACGCCCGCCTTTCCGGCTCGCACGCGGTGTTCGCCGCCCGTTTTAACGACAGGTTATTAGGCGCGGTGCAGGTGATCATTGATAACGAATGGAACGAAGGCCGCCTGGTGGCGCCGCAGGTGCGCGCGGTAACCCGCCGCCGCGGCGTAGGGCTCTATCTTATGACGGAAGTGCAGCGGCTGCTGCCGGAAATCAATCATTGGTGGCTAGGCAATAACCAATACTTCGAAGACCTGGCGGTGATGGCGCAGTTTATGGATGCCTGCGGTTTTTGCCAGGAGCCGGACGGCTGGCACAAACGCCGTTGATTCCAGCCGGCTTCCGGGAATGCATTAGGGCGGGTAAAGCGGCAGCATGATCACATACCACTATGGCTATTTATATTATTCCGCTCACTTTAATATGAATTTCTTATTTTCATTTAATGAGCCGGTATCAATAGCTGAGTCAACAGGATTAGGCATGGACGGCTTAGCGATATCTTTCTTGTTGCGTAGCGGGCCGCGATAGGTACCTTGGAACCGGCTGGGAAAAACCGGGAGTCTTTCTTTACCAACGGCTTGCTGCCGGCTCTCTTGCGGATAAGCGGCTATTTCAGGCGAAGTGCAGACAGACAGGTTTATTTGGTTATGCACCATAGCCCGGGGCGGATAAACATATCCCGGCGTATAACATCCCATATAGACGGGATAAACGGGGAGATAGATGGCCGTTGGCATTGGATAATGGCCCATGGGGTGATGACACTGATTCAGTGCTGTGCAACCGGGCGCGTTTCCGGCGTTGCGTAGTCTTCCGGCCAGTATCGTATTATGTGCGACCATGCTGTCGGCAGGTGGGGGCGTAAATGCGATCACTCCATTGTCAGTGGGAATATTCCCATTAACCTTTTCCATATTATCTCCTGTTACTATTTTATTTCTCTATAGCAGAATATTATAAGCGGATTATGTATAACTTTACCCGTTAAGTTTATCGACTTCAATAGGGATGATAAAGGCAGACTTGTTCAATAATAAAATAACGATGACTACATCAATCAGAAAATTGTTATTCCCTGCCTTTTTTTAGTAAAAATAATATTCATCATTAAGTACAAAAAAATATTCCATTACATTCATAATTTATTGCAGAGTTATTTAACTAAATAAATATTTAATACGGCACTTATTGATGAGCGGGAGGGAGTTGAAAATGAGAACGGCCGGTATATATACCGGCCGTTTGGAATTATGATTTGATTGAAAAACCCGTCAGGATTCTATCGCCAGACGCATCTTTTTCATGGCGTTTTTTTCCAGCTGGCGCACGCGTTCCGCCGAGACGCCATATTTATCCGCCAGCTCCTGCAGCGTGGATTTGTTGTCATCATCAAGCCAGCGCGCGCGGATGATGTGCTGGCTGCGTTCATCCAACCCTTCCAGCGCCACGCTGAGCTTATCCGCCGCATGATCGTCCCAGTTATCCTCCTCGATACCGTCGGCAAAGTCGGAGGACTTGTCCTGCAGGTACAGCATGGGGGACATCGCTTGCCCGTCACGGGCTTCTTCATCCGGCGTTGGATCGAAGGTCATATCCTGCGCCGCCATGCGCGATTCCATTTCCCGCACGTCCTTGCTGGTCACGCCCAGGGTTTTGGCCACCATCTCCACTTCGTCCTGGTTAAACCACCCCAGGCGCTGCTTGCTCTTGCGCAGGTTGAAGAACAGCTTGCGCTGCGCCTTGGTGGTGGCCACCTTCACGATGCGCCAATTGCGCAATACATATTCGTGGATTTCGGCCTTGATCCAATGGACGGCAAAGGAAACCAGGCGCACCCCGACTTCGGGGTTAAAGCGGCGGACCGCCTTCATCAGCCCGATGTTGCCTTCCTGGATCAGGTCGGCCTGCGGCAGGCCGTAGCCGGAATAATTACGCGCAATATGAACGACAAAGCGCAGGTGTGACAGGATTAGCCGCTTGGCCGCCTCCAGGTCGCCCTGATAATGCAGCTGTTCAGCCAATGACCGCTCTTCCTCCGCTGTAAGCATAGGATAGGCGTTGGCTGCCCGGATATAGGCTTCCAGACTGCCTTGGGGAATCAGGGCTAAAGCTTGCATATCTTTAATCATTCAAGTCCTCTCGTAATATGTTCTGATGCTGCTGCCTGATGGCGCGCCCGGTTGATGGGCCTCATTAATCAGCTAGCCATTAATGAGACCGGGGATGAACACCTTAGTTCATTGCCATTTTTAGCTCACAGCGATTTTAGTTCATAACCATTATCTACGGGGATCAGCTCGTGCGGTCGCAACATCCGATGCCCTATTATAACAAAAAAACGTTATTGGGGTGTAAAATGACGTAAATGTTGCACCGTCGCCATCCAGGCGGCCACCCAGCCTATCATGGCGGAAATCAGCAGCAGCAGCAGCGTCTCTTCCCAGTCCAGTCCGTGCAGCGCAAAGGAGGTGCCGAATACCGCGGCGACCTTCGCCACCACCGACTCCAGCCGCCAGACCAGTGTTTCCGAAAGGATCAGCGACAAAATCGCGCCCCCCAGGCCCAGCAGCGCGCCGCCGTTAAGAAACGGCCGCAGGATAAAGCCGTCGGTGGCGCCCAGCAGCTTCATTACATTAATGGTTTCGCGGCGGCTGAAAATACTCAGCCTGATGCTGTTGCCGATAACCAGGAACACCGCGATAATCATCAGCAGACCAATGGTGGCGGCAACCTGCCCCACCAGCCCGGTTAACGCCGCCAGGCGAGCAAACCAGCTGTCGTCCATGCGGACTTCATCCACTCCCGGCACCGCAGCGACCCGGTCGCGCAGGGTCTTGAGGGTGTCGGCGCTCTGAAAATCCAGCTTAGGCGTAATAATGGCCACCGCGGGCAACGGATTTTCCTCCAGCATATCAAGCGCGCCGCCGAAGCCCGACCAGTTACGGAATTCCCCCATCGCCTCCTCGCGGGACAGATAGTTGACCTTTTCCACGCCGGCTTCCTGCTTAAGCCTTCCCAGCACCTTAAGCGCCGCGTCGTCGTCCAGGGCCTTGTCCAGGTAGACGGTCAACTGCGGCGCGGGATACCATTGCTCCGCCGCCTGGCTGACATTTTTCCATACCAGATAACATACGCTGGGCAAGGTCAACGAAATGGCAATTACCGCAATAGTTAATAAGGTCGCCAGGGGCTGCAGGCGCAAATCCGCCAGCGCGCTTTTCCAGGCATAGCCCCATTGCTCGCGCCAGCCGCTTTGCAGCGCCTTACTTTTGTTTTTTAACGGCTTGGCGCTGCGCGCGCCCTTGGGCCGGTTAAGCTTATTCACCATCCTGGCCCCCGTCTAACCTGCCCTGGCTAAGGGACATGATGCGATAGCGCCGCCGGGCAATCAGGCTCAGGTCATGGGTGGCCATCAATACCGTCACGCCGGCCCGGTTAAATTCCTCAAACAAGCGTAAAATCTCCTCCGACAAGGCGTCATCCAGATTACCGGTAGGCTCGTCCGCCAGCAGCACCGCGGGTTTATTCACCACCGCCCGGGCAATGCCGACCCGCTGCTGTTCGCCGCCCGACAGCTGGATGGGGAAATTACGCGCCTTATCCAGCAGGCCGACCTTGTCCAGAGCCGCCGAAACGCGACGCCTGATATCCTCGACGCTGGCGCCGGCGATAATCAGCGGCATCGCCACATTGTCATAGACGGTGCGATCGAGCAGCAAATGATGATCCTGAAAGATCATGCCGATCTGGCGGCGTAAAAAGGGCACCTCGCCATTTTTCAGGCGACTGATGTCGTGGCCGCCGAAAAATATATGACCCGCGCTAGGCCGTTCAATACCGCATATCAGTTTCAGCAGGGTACTTTTCCCCGCGCCTGAATGGCCGGTCAGAAAGGCCATCTCGGCGGGACGAAGATGAAAATTGACGCTTTGCAGCGCCTGTCGTCCGCCAAGATACGCTTTGCTGACCTGTTCAAAGCGAATCATCCTAATTAATCCTCTCGGGCAAAATGGACCCTGTTGGGCAACCAATCAATGTTCTTGTGTAACATCCCGTGAAAATAGCGCCTCAATAAAATCCGGGGCGTTAAACGGCCGCAAATCCTCAATGCCCTCGCCCACGCCGATATAACGGATCGGGATACCGAACTGGTCGGCCACCGCGAAGATCACGCCGCCTTTGGCGGTACCGTCCAGTTTAGTCAGGGTAATGCCGGTGAGCGGCACCGTTTCGTTAAATAACCGCGCCTGACTGACGGCGTTCTGGCCGGTGCTGGCGTCCAGGGTCAGCATAACCTCATGGGGGGCGTCGTCGTCCAGCTTTTTCATGACCCGCACGATTTTCTTCAGTTCATCCATCAAATGGCTTTTGTTCTGCAGGCGCCCGGCGGTATCGGCGATAAGGACATCAACGCCGCGGGCCTTGGCCGCCTGGATGGCATCAAAGATGACCGATGCGGAATCGGCGCCGGTGTGCTGGGCGATAACCGGGATCCGGTTACGCTGGCCCCAGACCTGCAGCTGCTCCACCGCCGCCGCGCGGAAGGTGTCGCCGGCCGCCAGCATCACGGTTTTGCCCTGCGCCTGGTACTGGCGCGCCAATTTACCGATGGTGGTGGTCTTGCCGACGCCGTTGACGCCGACCATCAAAATGACAAACGGCGTCTTGCCGCCCACGTCCAGCGGCCGATCGACCCTGGCGAGGATGGCGCCCATTTCTTCTTTTAATTTGACGTAAAGCGAGTCCGCGTCCTTCAGGTGCCGGCGGTCGGCATGCTCGATAAGGCCGGCGATAATCTTGCGGGTGGTTTCCACCCCCACGTCGGCAATCAGCAATTGTTCTTCAAGCTGTTCAAACAGATCATCGTCTATTTTCTTACCGGTAAACAATCCGATAAATCCGGATCCGAGGTTTTGTTTGGTCTTAAGCAGCCCCCGCTTCAGGCGGGCGAAAAAACCTTCCCGGGTCGGGCGTTGCTGCTCGGTCAGGGGCACGCCGCCGGCCCCGTCGATCTCCGGAACGCCGACGCTATCCTCGTCGCGCCAGGCGAGATCTTCCGCGGCCGCCAACGCCCCTTCGCCGGGACGGACGTCTTCTGCGAGGGCCAGGCCTGATTCGCCATATCCGGCGCGATCCCCGTCGGCCACGGCGATATCGTCCTGCGCCGGCGGTTGCGTATCTTCAGGACGGACATCTTCGGCAAGGGCCAGACTCGCGTCATCACGCCCGGCGTGGTCGCCCTCCGTTTGTCGCGCCGATACCTGTTCGGTGATATCGACGATATCCCGTGCCGTATCGCGAGCCGCCGCCTCGCCGGCCGGGGGCGATGACGCGGCGGCGTCATCGGCCGCGATCGGCGCATCCTGGTCAACCGGTTTTTCCTGTTCCGGTTCGTCATCCTGACGCTTAATGCCTAACCAGGAAAGGAAACCGCGTTTTTTCTCTTTTGCCATTTGCGACTACACTCCTCGCCGAAGAATCATGGCGGATGAATAACGTGACTGATAAACCTGATAGTTTATCACCTTCGCGGCCGCTCAACACGCCTGGCGTTGGCTTTTCCCCGCCGTCGGCGAACAAGAGCGAATTAACATTCCCCAAGCGTCGCCGGCCCGGTAGAATAGCCGGCAACAGACCCTGACCCGGTTTTTTGACTGATTTGGCGAACAATAAGACATCTATGGCAAAAAAAATCCCTTCGCGTCCCGCCGGGCAAATCCGCATTATCGGCGGTCAATGGCGCGGGCGTAAACTGCCGGTGCCGGATAGCCCGGGGCTGCGCCCTACCACCGACCGGGTGCGGGAAACGCTGTTCAACTGGCTGGCGCCGATGATCCAGGGCGCGCGCTGCCTGGATTGTTTTGCCGGCAGCGGCGCGCTGGGCCTGGAGGCGCTGTCCCGTCACGCCGGCGCCGCCACGCTGCTGGAACAAGACCGATCCGTAGCCGCCCAGTTGGATAAAAACATGCAGTTGCTGGGCGCCGCCAACGGCCGGGTTGTCGTGACCGACAGCCTGCGCTGGCTGGCGCAGCCGGGTACCCCGCACGATCTGGTCTTTCTCGATCCCCCTTTTCGCCGCGGGCTTATCGGCCAGACGGTGCAATTACTGGAACAGCATCACTGGCTGGCGCCCGGCGCCTGGATTTATCTTGAGACCGAAACGGAAAACCACGACGTCGCGACGCCCGCGCACTGGCGCCTGCACCGCGAAAAAGTCGCCGGCCAGGTGGCCTGCCGGTTGTACATTCGTCAAGATGGCCCCTTTCAGGAGCGACATGATGTGGATTAATCTGGGCCGTTTACTGATGTTGCTTATCTGGGGATTCCTGGTGTTTAACCTGATCCATCCATTTCCGCGCCCGTTAAAATATTTCCTTGATATCGCCATGATTTTTATGGTGATTATGCACGGGTTACAGCTCACGCTGCTCAAAGCCACCCTGACCCGCGACGAACCCAAGCTCAGCCGTCTTTTCCAGGCGCGCATGTTTTTATTCGGCGTATTTGAAATGCTGGCCTGGCAAAAGAAACAACGCGCGCAAAAGCCGGCCGGCCTGGATAAATAGCGCGCGGGACGAGCGCTTAAGAGGGTTTTTTGCCGGGAAAATAGGGGAACGTGGTGACATTATCGCCAAGATCGGAAATACGCGCGCTGCCTTTTTCCGTCACGACATCAATACGGATCACCGCGTGCAGCGGAATATAGCTGCGGCTGACGCCGGCAAATTCGGTTTTCAGTTTTTCTTCGGACGGGTCGACCAACACGGCGCTTTGGCTGTAAAACACAAACTCGCCGATTTCGATAAAGCCGAACATAGGGCTTTGGCTGAGTTCGCGCACATAAAGCTGATAGTTTTTGCCGTTATTGATAAATTGAATCCGATATAAGGGCAGTTCGCTGCTCATAACCCGGCTATCTCCCACATTTCTGGGTAATTGTCATTTGCATGGAAAAATTCTGGCGCTAACATAGCATAAAGCGCCGTAACAACACACTCAGTCCCTAAATCTGGGTTAAACCCATATCGATCCCCTACACTGAATTTACGATCGTCATAATTTCTCTGCGCTAATCGTACCAAATGAGACATCAGGGAACGCCCCCTCACTGCACATAAGGATAAAAACACTATGCTCTGGTCATTTATCGCTGTCGTTTTTTCAGGTTGGTTGTTTGTCGACGCCACCTATCGAGGCCCGGTATGGCAACGCTGGTTATTCAAGCCGGTTACCCTGCTGCTGCTCCTGGCCCTGGCGGCGCAGGCGCCGGTGCTGACCGTCGCCGGTTACCTGATTATCCTCGGCCTGGTGGCGACCATGGTGGGCGATGCGCTGCTGCTGCTGACCAATGAACGCATGATGTACGTTATCGGCGCCTATTTCTTATCGTACCTGCTGTATACCATAGGGTTCGCCAGCCAGATGACCTTTACCGTCTTCTGGCCGCTGCCCGTGGTGCTGCTGATTATCGGCGCGGCGCTGATGGCCGTGCTGTGGTCGCGCCTGGCGGAGCTGCGCTGGGCGATTTGTACGTATATCGGCATGACCCTGCTGATGGTATGGATCGCCGGTGAACAGTACTTTGCCCGCAGCACCGATCACAGTTTTTCACTGCTGGCGGGCGCGAGCCTGCTGCTGCTGACCACCGTGCTGTGGCTTATCAGCCATTTCCGTTACCCTTTCGGGGCGGCGAAAGCGGTGATTGCGGCCAGTTATTTCGCCGGCCACTTCCTGATTGTGCGGTCCCTGTATTTTTGATTAGCCTTTGCGCAACAGATAACGGTAGGGTAATTCCCCGGTCGACTGCGCCAGCAGGGCATGTTCCATGTACCGGCAGAAGCCGGGAATGTCGCGGGTTGTGGCCGGATCGTCGGCGATGACCAGCAGCGTTTGGCCGGTTTGCATCTGGCGGACGGTTTTACGCACCATCATAACCGGCTCAGGGCAGCGCAGGCCCTGGGCATCAAGGGTGAGGTCGGCATCGGCAAAGCAGTCAGACATAACATTTCCAGCGTTCGTGAGTCTGTGCAAGCTTGGCTGAATTTGATGATAAACTCAACGGTTGCATTTTAAATACAAGCAGGTATTATGCGCGCCGCGCCCATAAGTGGTTAATTAATAGCTGAACGGCGCATCTCTTGTTCTGGGTTCCCTCACCCCATTTATCAAAAAAAGGCCATATATGTTCAAATTTACCCCGCGCCAGCGGCTGCATGCGCTGCTCTGGCTGGCGCTGTTCCACATTATCATTATCACCTCAAGCAATTATCTGGTGCAGTTGCCGATTGCTGTTTTCGGCTTCAAAACCACCTGGGGCGCCTTTACTTTTCCTTTTATCTTCCTGGCAACCGACCTGACGGTACGGATATTCGGCGCGCCGCTGGCCCGCAGGATTATCCTGGCTGTAATGGTGCCGGCGCTGGTGATCTCCTATATCGTTTCATCGCTGTTTTACCAGGGGGAATGGCAGGGTATGGCCGTACTCGCGCAGCTTAATCTGTTTGTCGCCCGCATCGCCTGCGCCAGTTTTATGGCCTACGCCCTGGGCCAGATCCTGGATGTCCATGTCTTTAACCGGCTGCGCCGCGGTTTTCCGTGGTGGGTGGCGCCGACGGCCTCCACGCTGCTTGGGAATATCAGCGATACGCTGGCGTTCTTTTTTATCGCGTTTTATAAAAGCACCGATCCGTTTATGGCCGCGCATTGGGTGGAGATCGCCTTGGTGGATTATAGCTTCAAGCTACTGATAAGCATGGTGTTTTTTCTGCCGATGTACGGTATCTTGCTGAATATGCTGCTTAAACGGATGGCACGGCCGGGCAATAACGGATTTCTCCAACTGAGTTAACCTCCATATTGCGTTATTCTTGGCTTACTCGCTTTTGGGAGATTGCCATGATAATTAACCACCGTACTGCCAGCGCGAAAGAGATCCATCTATTGTATGCTCAGTTGCCGGAGCTGAATGCGCACCACTCCCTGATGGATATCGAAATGCGGCTGCAGCACCGGCCGCATCAATTGCTTATCGCCGAGATCAACGGCCGCCCCGTAGGCTTTATTGCGGGATATGCCCTTAATGCCGGCGAATTTCACCTGTGGCTGGCGGGCGTTTTGCCCGATTTCCGCCGTCAGGGAGTGGCGCGGGCGCTGCTGGCCGCGCAGGAAACATGGGCAAAAGCGCAGGGATATCACACCATTAACGTAAATACGCGCAGCAGCTTCCAGGGGATGCTATTGTTTCTTATATCAAATCATTACCTGCCGACGCGGAACGGAACGCAGGATGATGAAGGGGAAAATCAGGTTTGGCTTGAGAAAAAGTTATGACAATCAGTTGGTTGCCTTTCCCAAGCGCATCGGATTATAAACAGCTGAACGGCTGAATAAATGGAGTCATTAAGGAAATTTATGCAGAAAGCAGCGAAGTATCTCGGCATCGGTTTACTGGTTTTCGGGCTGGCGGCCTGTGACAATAAAAACGATCGCAACGCCACGGTCGACAACGGCGCGGCGCATAGCCAGGCACAAACCAAAGTCAGCCTGCTTGACGGCAAGCTCACCTTCGCCCTGCCCGGGGATATGAGCGATCAGAGCGGCAAGGTGGGCACCCAGGCCAATAATATGCACGTCTATGCCGATGAAACGGGCCACAAGGCGGTGATCGTCATCCTCGGCGATAATACCACCGAAGGGCTGGATGTACTGGCCCAGCGGCTGGAAGATCAGCAGCGCTCGCGCGACCCGGACCTGCAGGTCGTCACCAATAAAGCCGTTACCGTCAATGGCCAAACGTTTCAGCAGCTGGACAGCATCGTCTCCAGCGGCGGCAAACCGGCCTATTCGTCGGTGGTCATCGGCCGGGTGGATAATCATCTGCTGACCATGCAAATCACCCTCCCCGCCGAAAACCAGCAAACGGCGCAAACCGCGGCTGAGTCTATCCTCAATACCCTGGTGGTAAAATAAACCGTCCGGCCCCCGCGGGCCGGCTCTAACGCGCCTGGCCGGACGCGTGGTTGCGCAGCACCCGCCGCCTGAGCGACAGCGTCATCAACAGTGCCAGCAGCACCAGCAGGGCGGCTGAAAGATAAATCGACGAAACGCCTGCATGGGCCATCAACACGCCCGCCAGCGGTCCGACGATACCCAGCGATAAATCCATAAACGCGGTAAAGGTGGCCAGCGCGCTGCCCTGGTTCTGCGGCGGCACTTCCTTCATCGCCACCACCCCCAGCGCAGGGAAAACTAACGAGAAACCGGCGCCCGTCAGGAACGCGCCCACCTCCGCCATCCAGGGCGAGCCAGAGAGCCACACCAGCAGCAGGCCGGCGGCTTCCACGCTAAAACAGGCCATGGAAACCCGTAATCCGCCATAGCGGTTAATACTGTTGGGAAAAAATAGCCGGGTGCCGACAAACGCAACGCTGAACAGCGTCAGGGCGAAAGCGGCGCCGTCCCAGCCTTTATCGCCATAAAACAGGGTAATGAAGGTGGCGATCACGCCAAACCCGCAGGACGCGAACGCCAGCACCAGCCCGTAACGCCAGATAAGCCCAACCACCGCGCTAAAGGGAATCTGCTTACCGGTGGCGGTCTTCACCGGCGGTTTGCGCACCGCCGCCATAATCGCCATGGCGCAAACCACAATGATCGCCGCCGCCATTAATCCCAAGCCGCCCAGATAGTACAACCATACCCCCAGCGGCGCGCCTACGGCCAGGGCGCCGTAGCTTGCCACGCCGTTCCAGGAGATCACCCGGCCGATATGCAGCGAGCCGACCGCGCCCACCCCCCACAGGGTGGCGCCGGTGCCGACAAAACTTTGCCCGATGCCCAGTATCACCCGTCCGGCGCATAACAGGATTAACGCCGCGACCGGCAGGGCGTCGCCCAGCAATGACAACAGGTAAAATACCCCGCTCAGCAGGCAGCCGAACAAGCCCAGCACCACGATGCGTTTCGGCCCGACCCGGTCGGCATAACGCCCGGCCCAGGGACGGCTCAGAAGGGTAGCGAGATATTGCAGGCTGATCACCAGGCCGGCCCAAAACGCACTGTAGCCCATATGGTTATGCACATAACCGGGCAATACCGCCAGCGGCAGGCCAATGGATAAATAATTCACGAAGTTGAAGACAACGATGGAGAGAATATTCAGATTAAGACGCCATCCGCTGGCGGCCTGCTGAGGTGAAGAACCAGGCATCGACATCATACTCACGGCAAAGGGCGGCTGTACCGGGACCCGCCCGGTGAACAAATAATTAACAAGTATAACGAAATGTCCCCGGGCGATCATGGTGGCGATGCCTAAATTTCCAGACATTTGCCCAAAAAAGCATCTTTTGCCGACCGGGCGATACCTGAAAATCCGCGCCCTCCCGCCTTGGGCATTTACCCCAACGACCGCCGGTTTATTTCACGACCTGCACAAAACGGCTGCATCCAGGTAGCAAAAGCAGCGAACTTTCGCCTTTCGCCGAGAAAAAAGATTGCATTGAAGAAACAGTAACCATTATAAAGATAGGGCTATTATTTTGGCGGCACGCCCGTACCGGCACGGGCAAAATACCTATAACGCTGCGCCGTGGGGCCTACCGCGGCAGGAAAGACGTATGAACCGATTTATCGTGGCAGAGTCAGAAACCTGTATCGGCTGCCGCAGTTGCGAAGTGGCCTGTGTTGTTGCCCATCATGGCGGCCAGTTCCCCAGCAAACGCGAATACTTTACGCCGCGGCTTAGGGTCATCAAGGGCACAAAAGCCAGTATCGCGGTTTCCTGCCATCATTGCGAAGACGCCCCCTGCGCCAGCGCCTGTCCCAACGACGCCATAGTGCGCAGCCATGATTCCATCCAGGTATTGCAGGAAAAATGCATCGGCTGCAAAAGCTGCGTTATCGCCTGCCCGTTCGGCATGATGACGGTGGTGACCGAGACCGTACAGCCCGCCAGCCAGCGTCTGGCCGAGGCCTATGAAAGAACCGAGGCGCAAAAATGCGATTTGTGCGCGGCGGAAAATTACACGCCCGCCTGTGTCGGCGCCTGCCCGACACAGGCACTGACATTGGTGGATGAGCAGGAGATCGCCGTGCGTCAGCAGCAAAAGCGCTTCGCCGCCGCGTTAAAAGATCCCGCCAGCTACCTGCTGGCCGGCGCACGCCCGGTCAGCTCGCCGCCCGCAAGCCAGGCGCGCAGCCGGCATCCCAGGGTTAACCTGCTTGATATGCCGCGCACGCCCAGGCTGGAAGCGGCCAAAATCCCGCTTGAACAGCGCAAAACCAGTTTCGCCGAAATCTACCAGCCGTTTAACGAAACGCAGATTGGCGAACAGTCCGAGCGCTGCCTTAACTGCGGCGAACGCACCATTTGCCAGTGGACCTGCCCGCTGCATAACGCGATTCCACAGTGGATTAAGCTGGCCCATCAGGGACGGATCCTGGAAGCGGCCGAACTGAGCCACAAAACCAGCAGCCTGCCTGAAGTCTGCGGCCGCGTCTGTCCACAGGATCGCCTGTGCGAGCAGTCCTGTACCTTAAACGACCGCCAGGGAGCGGTGACCATCGGCCATATCGAGCGTTATATTACCGAAACGGCGTTCACTATGGGCTGGCGGCCGGATATGTCGCAGGTGATACCCAGCGGCAAACGGGTGGCGGTCATCGGCGCCGGACCGGCCGGCCTTGGCTGCGCCGATATCCTGGTACGCAACGGCATTACGCCGGTGGTATTCGACCGATACCCGGAAATCGGCGGGCTGCTGACGTTCGGCATCCCGGCCTTTAAGCTGGAAAAAAGCGTTATGAGCCGCCGGCGCGAGATTTTCAGCGCCATGGGCGTCGAATTCCGGCTCAATACGGAAATTGGCCGGGATATCACCATGGAGCAACTGTTAAGCGAGTTCGATGCGCTGTTCCTGGGCGTCGGCACGTACCAGTCGATGCGTTCCGGGCTTGACAACGAGCAGGCCGAAGGCGTGCTCGACGCCCTGCCTTTCCTGATCGCCAATACCCGCCACCTGATGGGATATCCCGATACCGACGAGCATACCTATATCAGCCTGGAGGGTAAAACCGTGCTGGTGCTGGGCGGCGGCGATACCGCCATGGACTGCGTGCGGACGTCGCTGCGCCACGACGCGCGCCAGGTGATCTGCGCCTATCGCCGGGATGAAAAAAATATGCCCGGCTCTAAGCGCGAGGTAAAAAACGCCCGTGAGGAAGGGGCGGAATTTATGTTCAACCAGCAGCCGCTGCGCATTGAAGTCGACGGGGCGGGCCGGGTTACCGGCGTCACCATGGTAACCACCGCCATGGGCGAACCGGATGAAAACGGCCGGCGCAAGGCGGTGCCGGTGGCCGGCTCCGAGCATTTGATCGCCGCCGACGCGGTGATCATGGCTTTTGGGTTCAAGCCGCACCGCATGAACTGGCTGGCGGATCATAACGTGGTGCTGGATAAGCAGGGACGGGTCGTGGCGCCCACGGTCTCCGGCTATCCCTACCAGACCAGCAATGCCAAGATTTTTGCCGGCGGCGACATCGTGCGCGGCGCGGATCTGATCGTGACCGCCATCGCCGAAGGGCGCAAGGCCGCCGAAAGCATCAGCTGTTATTTGCATGTGCGCTAAGGGCGGCGGGAGCGAACGATGAACCAGTTTATTATCGCCGACAGCAGCCAGTGCATCGGCTGCCGCACCTGCGAGATCGCCTGCGCCACGGCGCACGGCGGTGAACGCGGCATCAGTCCGCAGAATTTTGCGCCGCGCCTCAAGGTGGTCAAAACCTCTCGCATCACCACGCCGGTGCTTTGCCGCCAGTGCGAAAACGCCCCTTGCGCCAACGCCTGCCCCACCGGCGCCATTCGTTATCTCGACAATAGCGTCCAGGTGCTGCAGTCGTTATGCGTCGGCTGCAAATCCTGCGCGCTGGCCTGCCCCTACGGCATGATTTCCGTTAGCGCCGTCTCCGTGGCCGCGACCGCGACCCGGCCGGCGTCGTATTGGGCCACGGCGCACAAATGCGATATCTGCAGCGGGCGCGCGCGGGGACCTGCCTGTGTCGAAGCCTGTCCCACCGGCGCGCTGGAACTGATGCGCGCGGACGAATTGGCACGCCGGCTGCGGCAAAGGCAGCGGGATGCGGCCAACGGCGCGCTGCCCGGCCTCGGTGGATAATATCGCGGCCGCGGCCGGGTTGAACTGATGCCCGCGCCATGGCGGCAAACCGCCTTTTATCGCCAGTGCCCCGCTGACATTAAACTGTCATAAATCCGGCCTAGTTTTATTTCGTGATGTTAATTGCTTTTCCCCCACGAAATAAAACAGAAGGATTCGCCATGCGCTCTCTCACTTCCCTGGTTATCGCCTCCACGGCGATATTATTTATCGGCCCGGCCCTGGCGCAGCCCACGACCCTGGATCCGCGCCGCATCGTCGCCATCGTCGACGCCACCACGCCGGCCAGCCAGGATCCGCAATTTGCCGCTCTTGAGCAGCGTATCCAGCAGGACTTGCGCCAGGCCCTGCAAGGCGGCGCCGCCACGCTGGCCCGGTCCCAATTGGACAAAGCCAAACAAACGCCAAAACAAGCGGATAAGCAGTGGCTGGCCGCCAGCGGTTATGATTTTGCCGTCAAGCAGAACCAGCAGGCCGACATCGCGCTGCTGGAGGAATTCACGCGGTTATCGCCGGCGGTACAGGCGCAAAGCCTGGCCACGGTCACCCAGATTAACCGCGACGCCACCCAGGGACAGCGCCGGCAGGCGCTGGTGGACGCCGAAGGGCAGAATTACCTGTTTTTCCTCGCCGACGCGTTGGGCCCGCGCCTGGGCAAAGCCTTTCTCGACGCCTATGAAAAAGGCGAAATCGCCAAGGCCGCCGCATTAATCAAAAACTCGGAAATCAGTACCTCGGCCGCCAAGGATCATTTTAATTATGACCGGCCCTTTTTACGTCCGGCCAATCAAATCCATCTGGTGCCGGACGACAGCGTGGTAAAAGACGGCCATCCCTATACCGCCACCGCCGGCGCCTTTCCCAGCGGCCATACCAATACCGGTTATACCGATGCCCTGCTGCTGGCGGAGATGCTGCCCGAGCGGTTTGTGCCGCTTCTCGATCGCGGCGCCCGCTACGGCTATTCCCGTATCGTGCTGGGCGTACATTATCCATTGGATGTCATTGGATCGCGGATGGTTGCCGAGCGCAACGTGGCGCATTTCCTGAATGACGCGCCATACCGCGCGCTGTTCGAGCAGGCCAAAAGCCAACTGCGCGGCGCGCTGGAAAAAGAATGCGGCATGGCGCTGGCGGCTTGCGCCCAAAGCGACGCCGGGAGCGACCCCTATCGCGATAGCGCCATGACGGCGTTTTATCGCTATACCATGACCTACGGCCTGCCGGTGCAGAAAACCGCCGCCAGGCCCGTCAGCGTGCCCGCGGGCGCGGAGGTGCTGCTGGAAGCGCCGCTGCCTGGCCTTTCCGGCGCGCAGCGACGCGCGTTGCTGGTAAAAACCGCCCTGGCGGACGGCTATCCCCTGTCCGGGGGCAACGGCGAGCAGAATTTTTGGCAACGCCTTGATTTACATGACGCGGCGATCGGCACAGCGGCCCGTCGATAAAGGCCGGCGCGGCCGCCGGTTCTCCGCCCCATTGCGGCAATCCGGCGGCGGACCAAACCCGCGGAATAAAACGCCAAAAATGCCGCCATTGGCGCCAACCAGGCCGCTAAATTGACGAAATGAACGATATATTCTGCCAGCCTGGTCATTTAACACTATACTCCTCGCGAATTTAGTCCTACCGGCATCATGGCATAGTGACTGTCCAGGCTGTCGGGAGAGCGCTTATGGACCGAGGAACCGAGCAATGCTATTAAGAAAAAAACGCATGAAACCCATGCGAATACAAGACATCACGATCATCGACGACGTGAAGCTCAAAAAGGCCATTACCGCGGCCGCGCTGGGCAACGCCATGGAATGGTTCGATTTTGGCGTATATGGTTTTGTCGCCTACGCGCTGGGACAGGTATTTTTTCCCGGCGCCAATGCCGGCGTGCAAATGATCGCGGCGCTGGCGACCTTTTCGGTGCCGTTTTTGGTCAGGCCCCTGGGCGGCCTGTTTTTTGGCGGGCTGGGCGATAAGTTCGGACGGCAGAAGGTGCTGTCGGTAACCATCATTATTATGTCGGCCAGTACGTTTTGTATCGGTCTTATCCCTTCTTACGCCTCGATTGGCATCTGGGCGCCGATCCTATTGCTGACGGCCAAACTGGCGCAGGGATTCTCGGTAGGCGGCGAATATTCCGGCGCAGCCATCTTTGTCGCCGAATATTCTCCCGATAGGAAGCGTGGCTTCCTCGGCAGTTGGCTTGATTTCGGCTCCATTGCCGGCTTCGTGTTGGGGGCGGGTTGCGTGGTGTTTATTTCCAGCATGGTGGGAGAAGACAATTTTATCAGCTGGGGCTGGCGGATTCCGTTTTACCTGGCCGCGCCACTGGGGCTTATCGGCATCTATCTGCGTAATGCCCTGGAGGAGACGCCCACCTTTCAGCAGCATATCGATAGCATCGATAAAGACGCCAAAACCACCCTCCAGGCGCCGCCCAAGGTGTCCTTTCGCGAGATAGCCACCACCCAATGGAAAAGCCTGCTGAGCTGCGTAGGCCTGGTTATTGCCACGAATGTCACCTATTACATGCTGCTGACCTATATGCCGAGCTATCTGTCCCATAGCCTGCATTATTCGGAAAACCGCGGCGTACTGATTATTATCGCCATTATGGTGGGCATGCTGTTTGTGCAACCCCTTATCGGCCTGATGAGCGATAGGTATGGACGCAAACCTTTTGTGATTGGCGGCAGCATCGGGTTGTTTATTTGCGCTATTCCCTGCTTTATCATGATCAACAGCGGCATTATCGGGCTAATTTTCCTGGGACTCTTGATCCTGGCGGTATTGCTGAACGCGTTTACCGGCGTGATGGCCTCTACCTTGCCGGCTATGTTCCCGACGCATATCCGCTATAGCGCGCTGGCCATTTCGTTCAATATCTCGATTCTGGTGGCGGGCCTGACGCCTACGCTTATCGCCTGGATTGTCGAGGAGACGCGGAATCTGTATATGCCCGCCTATTACCTGATGCTGGTCGCCGTTATCGGCCTGCTGACGGGGCTGTATATGAAAGAAACCGCCAATCTGCCCCTGAAGGGCGCCGCGCCGGCGGCCTCGGACAAAACGGAAGCCAAGGAACTGTTGCAGGAACAATACGATAATATCGAGCAACGTATCGAGGATATCGATAGTCAAATCAAGGAGCTGGAAATCAAACGGCAGGCGCTGGCGGTTCAGCACCCCCAAATCGATTAGCGATGCCCCCGGGGCGCACCTCACCCGGAACTGGCGGATTACGGCTTAAGACGGGTAAACTGCGGGCAGTGATATCCCATTCCCCGGAGGAATAGCGTGGATCGATTAGCGGCGATGGAAGCTTTGGTCTATGTCGTGGAAACCGGCTCTTTTTCCGCCGCCGCCCGCCGGCTTGCCATCGGCCAGCCGGCGGTATCCAAGACCATCGCGCAACTGGAGGAGCGGCTCGGCGTCAGGCTGCTGTTGCGCTCGACCCGCGGCCTGACCCCCACCGCGGCGGGCGAAGAGTATTACCAGCGCGCCAAACGGGCCATCGACGACATCAATGACGCCGATGCGTCGGCGCGCGGCGCGGGCCATGGTTTGACCGGCCGGTTGCGGATCTGCGCGCCGGTGACCTTTGCCCGGATGAATGTCTTGCCGCACCTCGGTCTTTTTTTGTCCCGTCATCCCGAACTGCACGTCGACGTCGTGCTTGATGACCGCAATATCGACCTGATTGCCGAAGGGATCGACGTGGCGCTGCGCCTGGGCGCGCTCAGCGACTCCAGCCTGATTGCGCGCAAGCTCAGCTCGGCGCCGCTGCAGATTGTCGGCACGCCGGCGTATTTTGCCCGCTGCGGCAAACCCGTTAAACCGGAGGATCTCCTCGGCCACCAGGCGGTGGTCTACACCCAAAGCCGGGGCGGCGGCGCGCGATGGGTTTTTACCCGTGGCGAAGAGACGCGCACTATCAATGCCCAGGGACGGGTACAGGTCTCGGCCGCAGAGGGTATTCGCACCCTGGTGCGCTCGGGCGTTGGCCTGGCCATGGCATCGCTTTGGATGTTCGCCCCGGAGCAGGCGCGCGGCGAAGTGATCACGGTGCTCGACGACTGGCATCTGCCGATGATGGATTTGTGGGCGGTATTTCCCACCGGCCGTCTGGCCAGCGCCAAGGCGCGCGCATTCGTCGAGTATTTTGCCGCTATCCTCGGGCCGGGCCCCGCCGCCGCGCTGAACGCCACCTATTCCCCAGCGGAATAAAAGCTATCGATTTCCACGGTCTACCGGCGCACTCCGCCGACCGGTAGTCTTAACGTCAACGGTCGTCGCGGTGGCGACGGCATTTCACTTGACGGAAAAAATCATGTCTATTGTAACCAATGCCTCCCAGAGGCAAACCGGCGTCATCAGCCAACTGTTGATTTTCGCCATGGCGGCGGCCAGCGGCATCGCCGTGGCGAATATTTATTACAACCAGCCGATGATGGTGGTGATCGCGGCGAGTTTTCCCGGTCAGTCTGCCCCCGGCCTTATACCGACCATCACCCAGCTGGGCTACGCGGCCGGGCTGCTGCTGCTGGTGCCGCTGGGCGATTTGTTTGAACGGCGCCGGCTGATTGTGCTGCAGTTCCTGATGCTGGCGCTAGCCTCGCTGCTGGCGGCGTTCGCGCCTACGGGCTGGACGCTGCTGGGCGCGTCGCTATTGCTGGGCATTGGCGCCACGGCGGCGCAGCAGATCGTGCCGGTGGCGGCGACCCTGGCCTCTCCCGCCCGGCGCGGCGCGGTGGTGGGCAGCGTGATGAGCGGGTTGTTAAGCGGTATTCTGCTGAGCCGCACCCTGGCCGGCCTGGTGGCCGAATATGCCGGCTGGCGCGCCATGTTCCTGCTGGGCGTGCCGCTGGCGCTGCTCGGCGCGCTGCTGATGTACCGCATGCTGCCTAAAACGACCGCGACGGCGCGCGCCGCCCTGAGCTATCCGGCGCTGATGGCTTCCCTGATCCACTTATGGCGCGAAGAGCCGCGCCTGCGCCAGGCGACCCTGACCCAGGCCGCGCTGTTTGCCTCTTTTAGCGCCTTCTGGACTATCCTGGCTATTTATCTGGATCATTCGGCCTACCATCTGGGATCCGGTATTGCCGGATTGTTCGGGGTCGTGGGCGCGGTGGGCGTATTTGCCGCTCCGGCCGCCGGCAGGATGGCCGATCGCCTCGGCGGACGCCCCGTGATTATCATGGGCGCCGCGCTGACGCTGATTGCCTGGCTGGTATTTATGGGCTGGACGTCGCTTATCGGCCTGACGGTCGGTGTGATTTTGCTCGACCTCGGCGTACAGAGCGCGCTGGTCGCCAACCAGCATGTCATCTACGGTCTGCGGGAAGAAGCCAAGGGACGGGTAAACACCCTGTTTATGGGCGGCATGTTCCTCGGCGGCACCCTGGGCTCCATGGGCGCGATGATGGCCTGGGAACGGGCCGGCTGGCATGGCGTGGGCTATTTTGCCATCACGCTGGCAATCCTGGCCGGCGTCTTTATGGCGGCTACGCCGCGCCATAGGGTGTAAAATAACCCTTGTTTGGGAAACGACCATTTCCTTATAATGGCACAATGAATACAGACACTGTTCCCCACCACGCCCGCAGCCCCGGGCGACCGCGCGGGTTCGCGATGGACCTGGCGCTTGATCAGGCCATCCTGATCTTCAGATCCAAAGGCTACACCGCCGCCTCCATCAGCGATCTGGCCCAGGCGATGGGGTTGTCGGCCGGCAGTATTTACAAAGCCTTCAGCGATAAGCGCACCCTGTTCCTGGCGGCATTCGATCGTTATACGTCCCTGCGTAACGCGGATTTGGCCGACCGGCTCGCCGCCGTCGCCACCGGCCGCGAGCGCCTGCGCGCGGTACTGCGGTTTTACGCCGAATCATCCCATGATATCGAAGGACAACGCGGCTGCCTGGTCGTCGGCAGCGCCATCGGGCTGGATACCTTTGATCCGGCACTGGCGGAGGCTGTCGCCGGGACGCTGCGAGGCAATGAAAACCTGCTGGCGGCGCTGATTGATCAGGGCAAGGCCGACGGTTCAATTAAACCCGGCGTTAACAGCGCGGCCGCCGCCAGGATGATGTTAACCATCCTGCTTGGGATGCGGGTGGTGGGGAAAACCGGCCGCTCGCTTGACGACATGGCGGAGCTGGTGGCGCTGGCGTTAAAAATCCTGGATTAAAATACCGGACAGCCCGCCGACAACCCCTTCAGTTGCGGTAAGAGATCCGAGTATTGTTCCAGGCCGGAAAGCTGTCATCATCGCGCCGTGAAATACGCGGCGGCGTCTGTGGCCTGATGCCCGCAGATAACGTTGTCTCAACCCTCTCCCTCTCTTGCCGCAGGGCAAAAACTCTCTCCCGCCAGACTGCTTGCCAGCCCTGTTTTAGCCGTTTAGCTTTAGCTCCACCTTATGACGATAAAAACAGGAACGGATGATGGACCAAATCGCTTCGCCCTATCTCAAGGAATTTATCACCTTGCGCAGCCTGTCGGCACCGCAACCCGCAAAGGCGTTAACCCGGATCGCGAGCCATTTTGCCCGGATACAAAATTGCTGTGAAAGATGCGCGACCCTCTGGGAAAGATGGAATCAGGAAGTCGCTAAAATGGAGGACGGCATGCTGACCGCGCCGCATCCACCGGCAAGGATGCTGCATAGCATGCAGGCCAGATATGACATTGCCGAACGGCTGGTGAGCGCGGCGGACGAGAATATACTTGGCGTCAGCCTGTTAGTAACCGACCTGCACGAAAAACAGCTTCTCGACCATATCTTTGCGCTTGCGGGCAGAAAAAAACAGCATGAACAAAAACCGGAAGAACGCGCAGCGACTCATCTGTTCGCCAAACTACTGATGAGAGGCTTGCTTGATGAATTTTTGCACGCCAAGTTCCACCAGGCACAATTGGAACGAAGCCGCTGCTACGAGCCCCTCCTGAACGGCCTTTATCCGTTTCGTCGCTCGGACGACACGATATTGAAAATAAAAAGCATCAGCGCCGACTCAAAAAAAGTCGTTTCAGGCAAAGTTTACGCCAATGATGGGGTTAAACCGTTTATAACCTCGACAACGGCGCCCTTGGCGAGATTGAAATTATATGCGCAGGTTATGTTGCGCCATGCAGCATTGGATAAACCGTCGCGACCGGAGGCGGAGGCGGCGCCACAGTGGAGGGTGATGGCGCGCAGCCCGATCGCTAAGGATACCTGCGTAGGCGTGCTGTCAGGGACGCTGGTCGATGAATATCTTATGGCGCACCGGCAGTTTTTCAATATGGAATATATCGTCGATATTTCAGTGTGTGGCGGGCCTGACACTTATCTGGACAGTGATGGCATTTTGGCGAAAATAAGGGCCGGTTTCGCTTACGACGATCCCAGGGCTGCGCATAAGCCCGCAGCGAAAAGCTGCAATGTCGAGGCGGCCAAATTTTTGGCGGAACTGGCGGATGGCAGGAAAATTTATGTATTGGCGATATTTGCCTTAAGGAACATCGCCGCCGGTGAGGAACTGCGTATTTATTCCCTGACGCCGCCGGAATATAACACCACTGCCGATAACAGAACCTGATGAACAATAGCGGCTAAACGCGAAGCCGCGAACCCGGCGCGGGGAAAAATCTTATGTCAGCCGGCCTTGTTGTGCCGCGTATCCCCTCCCGATAAGCTCCGTATGAAAGCCACGTCCATGGCTTACCGGCTGTAAAGCAGAGAAGCGACGCGCAGCAATGATGATAGGGAGGTCCACTTAGTATGTACAATATTCATTCCCCCGGCGGCCCACCCGCCATACATTCCCTCCCGGCGGGCAAGGTCCGTCGGCCAGGCGGGCTGTCCAGGCTAACCAGTCACCTGAAGGTGGCGGAGAACTGCTGTGACCGGTGCCGCCCGGTTTGGCGCCAGTGGCATGCCATTCTGGAAAGTACCTTGCGTAAGGCGGGTGAAAAGGAAAAGCACCCCTATCGCGCGGTCAGTATCGGGCTGCAGTGTGTCCGGGCATTGGCTGACAAATTGATGACGCCGCAAGACCATGCCGCGCTTGCAGGAATGAGCATACACGTTAACCGCCGCCATGGTTTGAATTGGAGTGCGCGGTTGCACGCGCTTAAATTAGTGGATGGCCGGGCCGGGCAACCGCCCGACCAGGCCAGTGAAGAAGAACGCGCGGCGACGCATTTGATTGCCCGGGTGTTTATGAACGGCGTGCTGAACCAATTCATGAAAAGCGAGATCCGCAGCACCATCATTGCCAGGAACAGAAGTTATCACACCGGTCTCGATGCCCTGCCGCCCTATCGGGACGTGGACGGCAATGCCGTGACGATCATCCATCTCAACCGTTTCTCGCTGGCGACCACCGCCAATAACCGCTATGCCAATGACCAGGTAGTGCCCTTTGCCAGCGGAGATGTGAGCGGCGCCGATCGGGCCGCGCTTTATGCAGGCTTGTTGCAGTGCCGTAAGCTCACCAGGAACGATGTGCCGGAGCGGGAAAAATCCCTTATCGGCCAATGGGGGGTGATGGCCGCCAGGCCGTTGGCGAAAGGGACGTGCGTGGGAATCTACGCCGGTGTCCTGGTACCGGAAGGGGTGTGCGACAAAACCGTTTTCGATCATGACTATCTGATATCCATAGCGGCCGATGATCAGGAAGAGGAGATCATTCTTGACGGCGACGGCATCATATCCAAAATAAACACCCTGGTTGAATATGACGAGCATGGCCGTCCCTGCCGCCAGGCCCGATCCGGCTATAATGTGGAAATGGCCCGGTTTCCGGCGATTCTGGCGAATAAGCGCACGGTATCGGTTATCGCGGTGTTCACGCTGGCTGATATCCCCGCAGGCGTGGAACTGCGCTGTAACTACAAGTACCGGGATCATGAGATCAGGCGTCTGCGTTAAGTCACCGCGTGACCCTCAGGCAGGGTTAGGGCGTTCCGCGGCCCCCAGCGCCTGCGCGCAGGCCCACGCCGAGCTCCAGGCCCATTGGAAGTTATAGCCGCCCAGCCAGCCTATCACATCCACCACCTCGCCGATAAAATACAGTCCCGGCACCTGCCGGCTTTCCATGGTTTTGGACGAGAGATAGCGGGTATCCACGCCGCCCTGGGTGACCTCGGCGGTGCGATAGCCCTCGGTGCCGTTCGGCTGCACCCGCCACTGCTGCAGGGCCAGAACCCAATCGGCCTGCTGGCGGTGGGTGAGCTGTTTTAGCGTGCATTCCGGAATGGCCAGCAGGGCGAACCACATCTCGACAAAACGACGCGGCAACAGTTTTGCCAGGGTGTTTTTCAGGCTTTGGTTGGGGTGTTCGCGCAATTCAGCCGCCAGGAACGTGGCTAAATCGGTATCAGGCAGCAGGTTAAGCGTCAGGTACTCGCCGCTTTGCCAGAAGCTGGAAATCTGCAATATGGCGGGTCCCGACAGTCCACGATGGGTAAACAGCAGGTTTTCCCGGAACGAGACGCCGTTTTCAGCAACGACCACCGCGGGCACGCCGATGCCGGACAGCACGCTTAACTGTTCCAGCAGGGGCTTATGCAGGGTAAAAGGCACCAGCGCGGCGCGGGTGGGGATGACCGGCAGTCCGAACTGTTGGGCAATTTTATAACCGAAGGGCGTGGCGCCCAGGCCGGGCATGGACAGGCCGCCTGTCGCGATCACCAGGCGGGCGGTTTTGATGGCGCCGCCCGGCAGGGTCAGGAAAAAATCATCGCCGCGTTTTTCCACGGCCCCTACCTCGCTGCGACACCGCAGCGTCACCTGGCCCAATTCGCACTCCTTGAGCAGCAAATCCACCACCTGCTGCGCCGAGTCGTCGCAAAAAAGCTGGCCGAGGGTTTTTTCATGCCAGGCGATGCCGTATTGCTGCATCAGGGCAATAAAGTCCCACTGGGTATAACGCGACAGGGCGGACTTGCAGAAATGCGGATTTTGCGAGAGGAACGCCGCCGGCTCGACATACAAATTGGTGAAATTACAGCGGCCGCCGCCGGACATGAGAATTTTCCGTCCCGGCTTTTTGCCGTTATCCAGCAGCAATACCCTGCGGCCCAGCCGGCCGGCCTGCGCGGCGCAAAACATGCCCGCGGCGCCGGCGCCGATCACCACTACGTCAAACTGTTCCACCATACTTGCTCTCTGCTTATGCCTGCTTAATCATGAAAAAGGGCGTCCGTCCGGCTATTGTGCGTTCCACGCGGGGGCCGATTGTAATGTCCCCGGTGGCCTTATGCCAACGTAACAGGATGATAAAATCAGTAAGCATAGTTATCCTCATGATTTTACAGAGTAAAGTGCGGACAAGCCCGCGCAGTGCCGACAGAAATGTCATAAAAAGGTCATATTTCTCTTTTCCACGGCCCCTGTTGTCGCAGATAATGCGCCCCGTTCATGTCCAATCTATGGCGTAACCCTATGCTACATCTATTTACCGGCCTGGAGTTTCATACCGGTCTTATGCTGGTGCTCGCATTGATTTTTGTCCTGGTGTATGAAGCCATCAACGGGTTTCATGATACCGCCAATGCGGTAGCAACCGTAATCTACACACGTGCCCTGCGCTCGCAGCTGGCCGTGGGCATGTCGGGAATCTTCAATTTTCTCGGCGTGCTGCTCGGCGGCCTGAGCGTGGCGTATGCCATCGTGCATCTGCTGCCGGTCGACCTGTTGTTAAACGTCAGCTCCACCCACGGCCTGGCAATGATGTTTTCCATGCTGCTGGCGGCCATTATCTGGAACCTGGGAACCTGGTACTTCGGTTTGCCGGCCTCCAGCTCGCATACCTTGATTGGCGCCATTATCGGCATCGGCCTGACCAACGCCATGGTAACCGACTCGTCGGTGCTGGACGCGCTGAATATCCCGAAGCTTATCGAGATCTTCCTGTCGCTGATCATTTCGCCCATCGTCGGGCTGGTGGTGGCCGGTATCATGGTCTTCGCGCTGCGCCGTTACTGGAGCAGCACCCCGAAACGGCGCCGCATTCATTTGACGCCGGCGGAACGGGAGAAGAAAGACGGCAAACGCAAACCGCCGTTCTGGACCCGCACTGCGCTTATCCTGTCGGCCGCCGGGGTGAGTTTTGCCCACGGCGCCAATGACGGACAGAAAGGTATCGGCTTGATCATGCTGGTATTGATAGGCGTCGCGCCGGCCGGGTTCGTGGTGAATATGAATTCCACCGGCTATGATATCGCCCGCACCCGCGACGCGGTCGGCAACCTGCAGCAATTTTACCTGCAGCATCAAGGCGCCCTGCCGCAGGTGGTTAACGCCGAACCGCCGGCGATTCCGACGCCGGATGTCAACGCCCTGCCGTCCACGCCGGCCGAGTTTCACTGCGACAGTTCCCGGGCGCTGCTGGCCATCACCCGCGCCATGGCGCTGCTGGATAATTTGCAGAGCTACGATAAGATCACGCCCTTCGAGCGCGCGCATGTGCGCCGCCTGTTGATGTGCGTCGCCGATACCGCGGACCGGACCGCCAAGCTGCCGCAAACCACCGGCGAAGATAAACGCTTCCTGAATAATTTGCGTAAGGATCTGCTGGCAACCGTGGAGTACGCGCCGCTGTGGATTATCGTTGCCGTGGCGCTGGCCTTGTCGCTGGGCACCATGATTGGCTGGCGGCGCGTTGCCACCACCATCGGCGAAAAGATCGGCAAGAAGGGCATGACCTACGCGCAGGGACTGTCGGCGCAGATGACCGCCGCCGTGTCCATCGGCGCCGCCAGCTATACCGGCATGCCGGTTTCCACCACCCATGTATTGTCCTCCGCGGTGGCGGGCACCATGCTGGTGGACGGCGGCGGCGTCCAGGGTAAGACCGTGCAAAATATCCTGCTGGCATGGGTACTCACCCTGCCGGTGGCTATCGTGCTCTCGGGTAGTCTTTACTGGCTGGCATTGAAGCTGATTTAACGCATCCGGCAGGCGTAGTGAAAAGGGCGGCCTGCGGGTCGCCTTTTTAATTGTTTGATTCCCAGCACGGTTTCTTTACGTCTCAGTGCCAGATAGCCAGGGCAATCAGGCTGACGACGATGAATCCGCACAGCGCGCTGGTCAGCATAAATTGCCGGCGCACCCGCTCGCAGCGGCGGATAAATTCCGGATCGTGATGATCGAGATACCGCTGGGCAATGATGTAGCGTACCAGCCTGAGCTGCTTGCTGGGCTGTCCGTGCGCGGTGAAAAACCCGCCGCCGTCCACGTACTGGTAGAGCAGCGGATCGCACCCCCGCAGTACCACCAATAATGCCCGCAACGATGAGTAATAACGCGCCATATTAACGACACAGACGACACATAAAGCCCAGAAAAGCGCAACGGTGTTGATCATAAATCCCCCCCGGCAACGCGACTCCACACAACCTTCCGACATCCGGGCCGGCAGCGGTTTACGCGCGATAGCAACTAACCACAGAGCTGAAGAAGCCCACCCCAAAAATTGATATAACCGAGAATGGATATACGCAGTAAAAATACTGCCGGACCTTGCAATATTGAGTGTAGAAAAGTTTGTCTAAAGAAAGCAATCGAAGCGACAAAAATTGTTCTTTTAGCCGGTTTTTTTTCAGCAACGCGACCGCGCCTTGCCGGGTCACCCCGGCATACGGGCTACGTCGCATCCTCCCCGGATAATGCGCGATGCCCTTTCTAATAAAAGCTATACTAAATTTAGTGCGTTGAAAAATTAATAATTATAATTCAATTATGTTAGTTATTGCTGTTAAGGTTTTACCGCCGGAGTATCGCCCCAGCCGAAAATGCTGGGCGGGTTGATAAATATCATACGGATAGGTGTGATCACGGCATCACTTCTGGAACGCCGCCGAGTGTTAAACTTAAGGCGTCACAGACATGCCGGATGAGTACCCACGTCGCGCGGAGTTAACGAGTGACATTTTGCAAGGAGTCTGATTATGTCTTATAAACACATCCTTATCGCCGTTGACCTTTCACCGGAAAGCAATGTGTTGGTGGAAAAAGCAGTATCGATGGCCAGACCGTACAACGCGAAGATTTCGTTGATCCATGTTGACGTCAATTATTCCGATCTCTATACCGGACTTATCGACGTCAATCTCGGGGATATGCAAAAACGCATCTCCGAGGAAACCCAAAATGCGATGACGCAGCTGTCGCAGAACGCCCATTATCCGATTGCCGAAATCCTCAGCGGCAGCGGCGATTTAGGCCAGGTGCTGGTGGATGCCATCAATAAGTACGATGTCGATCTGGTCCTGTGTGGACATCATCAGGATTTCTGGAGCAAGCTGATGTCGTCGGCCCGCCAGCTGATCAATACCGTCCATGTGGATATGCTGATCGTGCCGTTGAACGACGAAGAAGTCTACGAGGATTAAGCGTGTTGATGCGCACAGCCTCCGCCCTACGGGGCGGGGGCCGGCGCATGCATGGTTTCACCCGATATTCCGCCTCTCCGGCGGGTTTAATCCGCCGTAACCTGTTGCTCTGCGGGGATTGCTTGTGGGGTATAGATATCGAAACGATGATTTTTTGTGGTGACATGGGCCTGGGCGGCAATGCCCGCCAGCGGCGGAGCATAGTCCGGGCGTTTGACCACCACCCGCCGGGTCGCCAGCGCGCGCGCGGGTAGAAGCAGTTCGTCGGCGTCCTCGTCGGCGCCCACCAGCGATTGAAACACCCGCATCTCTTTTTTAACCAGCGCGCTTTTCTGCCGGTGCGGAAACATCGGATCAAGATAAACCGCATCCGGACGCGGCCGCAGCCCGGTTAACCCGATCAGGCTGGAGCCGTGCACCAGCGTCAGGCGCTCACGCAGCCATGTCCCCACCTCCGGGTCGTCATAGGCCCGTTGCAGCCCGTCGTCCAGCAGCGCCGCCACCACGGGATGGCGCTCGAACATGCGCACACGGCAGCCGAGGGACGCCAGGACAAACGCATCGCGCCCCAGGCCCGCCGTCGCGTCCACCACGTCCGGCAGCGTTTTACCCTTTACACCCACCGCCCGGGCGATGGCTTCGCCGCGTCCGCCGCCGAAGCGGCGGCGATGTGCCATTACCCCGCCGGTAAAATCGACGAAGATGGCGCCGAGCTTCGGCTCATCGCGCTTGCGCAGCTCAAGGCGCTCCGGCGTCAGCACCAGTTCCATCACCGCCGACGCATCGTGCAGCAGGCCCCAGCGTTCAGCCAGGGCCGCTAAACGCGCCTTGTCCACGCCCGGTTCACAACGCAGCGCCAGCGGCTCCAGCGGCATTATCCGCGGATACCGTAATGATGCAGCATGGCGTCCAGCTCGGGTTCACGGCCGCGGAAACGGACAAACAGCGCCATCGGCTCCTCGGAACCGCCGCGCGAGAGAATATTGTCCAGGAACGACTGGCCGGTTTGCCGATTGAAGATCCCCTCTTCCTCAAAGCGCGACCAGGCGTCCGCCGCCAGCACGTCGGCCCAGAGATAGCTGTAGTAGCCCGCCGCGTAACCGCCGGCGAATATATGGCTGAACGCATGGGGGAAACGGCTCCATTCCACCGCCGGCATGACCGCCACCTGCTGTTTCACCTCCGCCAGCGTTTGCAGGATGCGCGCGCCCTGTTCCTGGCTGTATTCGAAATGCATGCGGAAATCAAACAGGCCGAATTCCAGCTGGCGCAGGATAAACAGGGCCGCCTGGTAATTTTTCGCCGCCAGCAGCTTATCCAGCATGGCTTTGGGCAACGGCTCGTGGGTTTCATAATGGCCGGAGATAAAGGCCAGCGCCTCGGGCCGCCAGCAGAAGTTTTCCATAAACTGGCTGGGCAGTTCCACCGCGTCCCAGGGCACACCGCTGATGCCGGCAACCCCGGGAGTGTCGATGCGGGTCAGCATATGATGCAAGCCGTGGCCGAATTCGTGGAACAGGGTGGTGACCTCGTCGTGGGTAAACAGCGCCGGCTTGCCGCTGACCGGGCGGTTAAAATTGCAGGTCAGGTAGGCCACCGGCTTTTGCAGGCTGCCGTCGGCTTTGCGCAGCATGCCGACGCAATCGTCCATCCAGGCACCGCCGCGCTTATTGTCGCGGGCATATAAATCCAGGTAGAAACTACCGCGCAGCTCGCCCTGTTCGTCGAACAAATCGAAAAAACGCACCTCGGGATGCCAGGTATCCACATCCGTACGCTCCTCGGCGGTGATGCCA
This sequence comes from Sodalis sp. RH24, assembly GCF_047324145.1. Taxonomy (NCBI): domain Bacteria; kingdom Pseudomonadati; phylum Pseudomonadota; class Gammaproteobacteria; order Enterobacterales; family Bruguierivoracaceae; genus Sodalis; species Sodalis sp. RH24. The sequence goes on along the minus strand of NZ_CP178729.1, from coordinate 3,811,957 downwards.
TAGATGCGGTTCACCACCTCAAACAGGCCGTTTACCACCCGCTGCTCGGGGAAATAAGGCCGCAGCTGCTCATCGCTGATGGCGTAAAGATGTTGTTTTTGCTTTTCGCTATAGTAGGTAATATCCCAGGGATTTAACGCATCGCGGCCGTGGTGTTTGGCCGCGAAGGCGCGCAGCTGCTCCAGTTCCTGCTCGCCCTGCGGACGGGCGCGCCGGGCCAGATCGGTGAGAAAATCCAGCACCTGCTGCGGATTTTGCGCCATTTTGGTCGCCAGGGACTTATCGGCATAGCTGGCGAAACCCAGCAGTTGGGCGAATTCGTGCCGCAGCGCCAGGATTTCCTCCATGATCGGGCCGTTGTCCCATTTGCCGGCGTTGGGACCCTGGTCGGAGGCGCGGGTGACATAGGCGCGGTACAGTTCTTCACGCAGGGCGGCGTTATCGCAATACGTCATCACCGGCAGATAGCTGGGGATATCAAGGGTAATCAGCCAGCCTTCCTGCCCCTTCGCCTCCGCCTGGGCGCGGGCCGCGGCCAGCGCGCTTTCCGGCATGCCGCCGAGTTCGCCTTCGTCGGTAATCAGCTTGCTCCACCCCATGGTGGCGTCCAGCACATTATTGCTATAGGCCGAACCCAGCTCCGACAGGCGCGCGGCAATCTCGCCATAGCGCTTTTGTTTCTCGGGTGAAAGGCCGATCCCCGACAGCTCGAAGTCGCGCAGGGCGTTATCAACCGCTTTTTTTTGCGCCACGCTCAGCTCATCGTAGTATTCGCCGTTGCGCAAATCGCGATACGCGTCGTACAACCCCTTGTTCTGGCCCACCCAGGTACTGTATTCCGACAATAACGGCAGGCTTTGCTCATAGGCTTCGCGCAGCTCCGGGCTGTTCTGCACCGCGTTCAGATGGCCGACCGGCGACCAGATGCGGCCCAGGCGATCGTCCGCTTCCGCAAGCGGCTGGCATAAGGTGTCCCAGGTATACGGACCCGATAGCGCAACGATGCGCTCAACGGTCTGTCGGCAGTCGGCAAGGGCGGATTTTACCGCCGGGACGATATGCTCAGGAAGAATGGCGGAAAACGGCGGCAAGGAAAATGGAGTCAACAACGGATTTGTCATAGCGCGGCCCTGATCATTGTTTAAAAGATATGAAAGTAACATGAGGCTAACTATAGCGAAAATCAATGGCGGGCAACGGAATGTGTTATGCCGTTAACGCCGACGACGGCTAACGGCCCGTGGAAAATAGCGGCGGCGCGGGGAGAGAACAGCGCGGTTGCTGCCCCACACCCCAGGCTGAGGGATGCCAATATGCCCCGCGGCCGTAGGGGAAATTTATTTTCGTTATTGCTGCTATTTGGTTGATCTGGCTCATTTAAGCGGTGGGCTTTTGTCGCTGAAAAGAGTAATAATGGTTACAACGATAATCATTCAAATTTATTGCAAATGGGATGGTGTAAAATGATTGCTGCTTTTAACCGTATGCTGGATAAACCGGATTTAGGAAGATTAGTGCTGCGCGTCGCTTTTGGCGGCATGATGATGCTTCATGGCATCCATAAAGCGATCTATGGTATTGACGGTATCGTCGGCATGGTGGAGCGGCACGGCATGCCGGCGTTTGTTGCCTACGGTGTGTTTCTCGGCGAGATAGTGGTGCCGGTGCTGTTTATCCTCGGCATCCTGGTACGCCCCGCCGCGCTGGTATTTTGTTTTACCATGCTCTTTGCCTGGCTGATTACCAATCCGGGCATGATATTGACCCTGGACAAAGTGGGCGGCTGGGGTTTTGAGGTTATCGCCGTTTACCTGTTCGCCGGCATCGCCATAGCGCTGTTGGGCTGCGGCCGGTATAGCGTGATGAGCAATCCTAACCTGCGTTAAACGCCCGCCCCCGCCGGCTTGGATGGCCGGCAAGGCATGGCGCCGTGCGGGAAATACCCCGCCATCCCGGCCCGGGGACGGCGGCTGCGGGCGATATGCCGTTTTTCATTGAAGTCTTTCTATCAGCGTGAATTGCTCGAATACCAGCAGCATCTTCGGTGAAAAGCCGCCCTCGCGCTGAAAAAAATCCCGATGCGCCGCCCGCCAGTAGTCCAGGCTCTTATCTCCCTCGCCTTCCAGGGCGGCCATGTCGGCGGTCACGTCGCAATAACGCACCAACCGTTGCGCCACGGTGCGGATGACGCAGGCGGGATTGTCGGCGCCGTCCAGTATCACATGATAACCGCCGACAGCCGGGGCCCCGTCCTGCCGGAAAGCGGTATAAGAACAGCAGGACGCGGTTTTTTCGCCGCGCAGGACCAGGGCCAGCAGAGTATCGGCCATCTCGGCGCTGTCGCCAAAAGCCCAGAATTGGGCGCCGGGATAACGGTCCGCAAGAACAATCCGCATGATAACCCCATCCTTTCAATAAATTACCTGGAAAAAATCTAAACGATCCATTAACAGAAAAGCCGTATTGAGTAAAGTAAATGGCATTGCCACGCCGCCATGCTAGGGTTCACGACATCGCCAAATCCGGCTGAAGCAACAGCAAGCATTCCCCCTATAAATATAAAATAGTAACGCGGTATCCCGAGGTGACATCATGAACAAGACGCCCCGCCTCGCCGGGCAATGGCATTGCCTGGCCAAAAGCGTGACCTGCGGCCTGTTACTGCTGGCGGGATCGGCCAGCGCGTTAACCTTGCAACGCGATGACATGATCTTTACCGTCGACCCGTCCACGCTTGCCATCCGTATCGGCAATATGCCAGTAAATCAGCCGCAGGCGCCGCAGAAAGTCACTGCATTGAGCCACGGCCCCACCCAGGCCAGCTGGTACTGGCCGCAGCGGGCAATGAACGTCGCCCTGCGGCTGGGGGATAACGAGTTATATCTTGATTTCACGACCGCCAAGCCGCAGCGCTTTATCTGGTTTTCCCTGCCCGAGCCGGTGAAAACACTGCTGTTGCCGCTGGCCGAAGGCAGCCGGGTGTCACTTAGGGATCCGCACTGGCAACAGTATCTGTTGGGCGAGATGTCATCGCTCAATACCAATATGGATTTAAAACTGCCGTTATGGAGCCAGTTGCAGGGCGGCCAGGTCGTCAGTTGGCTCTTACTCACGCCGATGCATAATGAGGTGGCATTTTCCGGCGCAGAAACCGCGGTGAAGATGGTCGCCGCGCATGAATTCAATCGATTTAATCAACATCAGCCTTTGCAGGTCCTGCTTTATGCGGGGCGTTCAGAGCTTTCCGGCGCCTTGCGCTATCGGCAATATCTGCAGCAAACCGGTCAGTTCACACCATTACAGGATAAAATCCGCCTGGCGCCGGAGGGCGAAAAACTGATCGGGGCCACCCATGTTTATCTATGGGGCAACGGCCCGCTCGATGTGTCCGATGTTATTGACTGGCCCGGACTGGCGCTGTATCTGCAATCGCCAGGGGGATTATCCCTGTGGGATAAAATCGATAAAGAGGGCAGGCAAACCCTTGAGACCGTTAAAACCCGGATTCCGCAGCCATGGCAGCAAGCCTCGCTGACCGCCGCGCTGAATGCAGCCTTAATCGACAGCGTTCCTGTTAACGCCACGCCCGATGATCCTGATTTCCTGCCGGCGCAGCAGGCACAGGCCAACGCCATACGCCGGCTTGCCGAACAGCGCCTGGGCCCCTTTCTTGCCCCTGCCGCAGCCTGGGGCCAGGGGTTAAGCACGCCATTGATAACCGCATTGCATCAGGCGGGGCTGCCGCGGTTATGGCTGGCAACTGAAAAGTGGACCGCTAATTTTATGGCGGCGCGGGCGGTGGCGCTGGCAAAAAAATCAGGCTATCTGATCGCCACCTATGATTCATACGATACGGCTATCCCGCGCGGCGTTAATGACAGCTGGTTAAGCGCGCAGATACCCGCGGCGCTGCGCGAAAACTGCGCCATCGTGGAAGCGCATGGCGGCAAAAAGCCCGGTTTTGGCCAAAAAGGGTATTATCTTAACCCCAGCTGTATGCTGTCCTTTTCGCAGCGAAGAATAAGCGAACTGATGCATCTGGGGAATCTGAACAGCCTGTTCCTGGATGTCGACGGCACCGGCATGGCCGCGGATGACTATCATCCGGTCCACCCGAGCGGCGCGCAGCACACCATTGCCGCCCGCAATGCCCGCATGGCCTGGTTTAATACCACCTTTAAACTGCCCTTGGGATCAGAGGACGGCAACGCGGCCAATGCCGGTCAGCTGATGTTTGCGCATGGCACCCAGACCTGGGGATTTGGCTGGGGCCGCAAGGATATGTATCAGGATCGCCGTTCCCCCTGGTATCTCGGCGCCTGGTGGCCGGATGCCCAGCCGGCATTCTTTTTTGCCCCGGCAAAGGTGAAGGAGCCTTATCGCAGCGTTGTATTCGACCCGCGCAATCGTATCCCGCTTTATCAGGCCGTTTTTCACGATGCCCTTATCAGCAGCCATCACTGGCACACCGACAACCTCAAGTTAAGCGAGGTGAAAACGACCCGGACCTTGCTTAGCGGGCTGTATAACACGGCACCGATGTATCATCTTAATCGCGCCACGCTCGCCGCCAGACTACCGGAAATACTCAAAACGGATGCTGTCTTCCGCCCGCTGCATACCGCACTGTGGAATCAAGCGCTGACGGGTTTCCGCTGGCTGGACGACGCCGGCTGGGTGCAGCAAACCACGTTTAGCGACGGGTCGGTGATTGTCGCCAACTTCAGCCAAAGCGCCTTTGCGGATATTCCCGCCCAAGGCCTGCGCGCAACCCTGGCCGACGGCCGGATACTGGATTTTAAAGGATAGCGTCATGCGTAACGCCTAAGGAAGCCGGTTCCTTCCCGCGGCATCACCACCGGGGCCGGACACTATGCCGCGCGCGTTTAACCATGGCTGATAGCCGGGGGGCGCCCGCATTACCTTCACATATGTAAGGAATGCGATAAGGGCGGTAAATCATTGTCAGTAGGGCATTTTTTTAAGATATTTCCTGATGTCGTCCCGTCTGATCTCGCTGATAGTGTGCTTACTGGCTTGGCGAAGCAGTCGCTTAATTGAGGGTGACAAAAAATGAAAAAATCTACGCTGCTAATGGTAATCACATTAATTTCAGCAAGCGCCTGCCTCCCGACAGCGTCATACGCCGACGGTCCCGGCGGACACGACGGCCAGGATTGGCAGCCCCGCAACGGGGGCGGCGACCATCACGGTAATGGCGGCCCGGGCGGACAAGGCGGCCATGACAACCGGGGCGGCCATGATAACCGGGGCCATGGCGACCGGGGCGGCCCGCGCGGCCGTGAACGCGACCATTTCGCCTGGAACGGCCATGATTTCAGGCGCGGACATCCGGTACCGCGCTATTACCGCGAACATTACCGCGTTGATGACTGGCGTAGCCGTGGCCTGTACGAGCCGCCCAGAGGCGAGCAATGGGCCTATATCGACGGTAATTATGTACTGATGGCGGTGGCGACCGGAGTGATAACGTCCATTATCGTCGGTAGCATGCTGCATAACTAACGCCTTTTCCTGCCGATGGGTTAACGCCCATCGGCAGGCTTTACCTGGTTTTCCCCCTCGTTTTCCCCCGCCCTGGCGCTATCCAGGCATAAAAAAGCCCGCAGGTCGCAGGCAATGCTTTTCCCTTTTTATCCCCAAGGCGGTTTATACTAGCGCCCATGATATGCTGTGCCCTGTAGCGCGCCCCGTACCTGTCTTGCCGTTAGGGCCGTAAATCTTCAGCACCGCAACGACGCACAGTAGTCACTTTCGGTAACGCACTGATTATACTGTAAATAACAACATCATCTGAAAGCGCAAAACACTATGTTAAGTTATCGCCACAGTTTTCATGCCGGTAATCACGCCGATGTGCTGAAACACACCGTCCAGAGTCTGATCCTGACGGCCATGAAGGAAAAAGAAAAACCTTTCCTTTATCTTGATACCCATGCGGGCGCCGGGCGCTATTTGCTCAGCAGCGAGCGCGCCGAACGCACCGGGGAATACCTGGATGGCATCGGCAAGATCTGGCAGCGGGACGATTGTCCGGCGCTGCTGGACCCCTACCTGACGGTAATCCGTCATTATAACCGCAGCGGTACCCTGCGTTATTACCCCGGCTCGCCGCTGATTGCGCGCCAGATGCTGCGCGCGCAGGACAAGCTGCACCTGACGGAACTGCATACCAGCGATTATCCGCTGCTGCGCAATGAGTTCCAGAAAGACGCGCGCGCCGAAGTATTGCGCGCCGACGGTTATGCCCAGTTAAAATCCCAACTGCCGCCGCAGAGCCGGCGCGGGATGATCCTGATGGACCCGTCCTATGAGCTGAAATCCGATTATCCCGACGTGGTGTCCGGCATTGAGGAGGGCTACAAGCGTTTTGCCACCGGCATTTACGCCCTGTGGTATCCGGTGGTGCTGCGCCAGCATGTGAAAAAAATCCTGGCATCGCTTGAGAAAACCGGCATCCGCCGCATCCTGCAAATCGAACTGGCGGTCAGGCCGGACAGCGACCAGCGCGGCATGACCGGCTCGGGCATGATTGTGATCAATCCGCCGTGGATGCTGGAGCAACAGATGACCGAGCTGTTGCCCTGGCTGCACCAGGCGCTGGTGCCCACCGGACACGGCCATACGCTGGTGCGCTGGGTGGTTCCGGAATAACCGCGGGCGAATCCGGCGTCGGCCAACGCCGACAGATCGGGCAACGCCGGGCCTACGCCCGGGCCGGCGCATCGCCACGGCGCCCCGCTCTCCGCCTATCGGAGGGATTGATGCAAACTTTGCGACAAATGCGTTTTGCGCGTTAAACTTGTGCCCATCAAAAGACCAAAAGGGAATCCTGATGACCAGACATTACGACTATCTTGCTATTGGCGGCGGCAGCGGCGGTATCGCCTCGATTAACCGTGCCGCATCGTACGGCCGGAAGTGCGCGCTGATCGAGGCCAAATATCTTGGCGGCACCTGCGTCAATGTCGGTTGCGTCCCGAAAAAAATCATGTGGCACGCGGCGCAAATCGCCGAAGCGATCAAGCTCTACGGTCCGGATTATGGTTTCGACACCACCATTAACCATTTTGACTGGCAGACCCTGGTCAAGAGCCGCAGCGCCTATATCGACCGCATCCATCAGTCCTACGAACGGGTGCTGGGCAATAACAACGTCGATGTTATCGAGGGTTTCGCCACCTTTGTTGACGCGCATACCGTAGCAGTCAACGGCGAACACATCACCGCCGATCATATTCTGATCGCGACCGGCGGACGCCCCAGCCATATCGATATCCCCGGCGCCGAATACGGTATCGATTCCGACGGTTTTTTCGCGCTGGACGCCATGCCGCAGCGCGTGGCGGTGGTCGGCGCCGGTTATATCGCGGTGGAGCTTGCCGGGGTGGTGAATGCGCTGGGCGCGCAGACCCATTTGTTTGTGCGTAAGCACGCGCCGCTGCGCACCTTCGATCCGCTGGTGGTGGATACGCTGGTGGAAATCATGCAGGCGGAAGGCCCGAACCTGCATACCGGCTCAATTCCCGAAACCATTGTGAAAAACCAGGACGGCAGCCTGACGCTGACGCTGGAAAACGGCCAGGTATTTACCGTCGACGCGCTGATTTGGGCCATCGGGCGCGAGCCGTCCACTGATAACCTCAACCTGGCCGCGGCCGGGGTGGAAACCGACAGCAACGGCTATATCCGGGTGGATAAATACCAGAATACCAATGTCCAGGGCATCTACGCCGTCGGCGACAATACCGGCGCGGTGGAACTGACCCCGGTGGCGGTGGCCGCGGGTCGCCGCCTGTCGGAACGCTTGTTTAACGGCAAGCCGGAAGAACATCTGGATTACAATCTCATCCCAACCGTCGTGTTCAGCCATCCGCCCATCGGCACCATCGGCCTGACCGAGCCGGAAGCGATCGCCAAATACGGTGAAAAACAGATCAAGATATACAAAACAGCGTTTACCTCCATGTACACCGCCGTGACAAGCCATCGCCAGCCATGCAGGATGAAGCTGGTGTGCCTGGGGCCGGAGGAAAAAATTATCGGCCTGCACGGCATCGGCCTGGGCATGGATGAGATCCTTCAGGGCTTTGCCGTGGCCATGAAGATGGGCGCCACCAAGCGTGATTTTGATAATACCGTGGCGATTCATCCCACCGCGGCGGAAGAATTGGTCACCATGCGATAAGGCTATACCCCATCGTCCCATCCCGGTAAAAATCCGGAAAATGCGTTCACTGGCGATAGATCCCCTGATCTACCGCCAGTGTCATTTTCCGGCACCGCCATGGAAACGCCCGAACGCGCGGGCGCACACCAGCGCCATTAACAGCGCGCCCAGGCCGGCGGCGCCCGCGTCCGCCATAGCGCGTAGAGTGAAAGATCCCACCTGGTAAATCAAAAAATAGGCCAGCGCCACATTGAATGCCCCCCACAACACATTAACGGTTGCCGATGACAGCCCCTGGCCCGGCGGCGTGGCAAAGGGACTTTGGAAAGACCGCCCCATCATTCCGCTGACCAAATGTGGAATCGCGTTGGCGACAACGGCTCCGCCCAAGAAATACGACAGGTAGTGATACCACGGCATGCGGGGATCCTCCAATGGCCATATCAGTGTGTTGCCCGCCGCTTGCCGCGCAGCGGCCGATGGCTTCGCCCGGCGGCGCGGGTTGACGGCGCCAGGTGCGCGGCGCCAGGAATGAGATTTGCACTTAACAGTCAAACTTGCAAGTTTATCTTGCAAGTTTGACTGGCAACATTCATGCTTTCCCTATCATTTACCCATTATGGTGACCAGGTCATGTCAGCCAATACCCCGGAGCAAGACGTTTTCGATTTTATGCAGGCGATAGGGATGCTTATCCGGCGTACCCGCAATGAATCCGGGGCGGGAGAACTTTCAATGACCGAGTCTGTCGTCATGTCGCGGCTGGCTAACGACGGCCCCGCCACCACGGCGGCGCTGGCGCGTGCCGAAAGGATGAAGCCGCAGTCTATGGGCGCGACCATTGCCGCGCTTGAAGACATGGGCATCGTCAGGCGTACGCCGCATGCCACCGACGGCCGCCAGGTGCTTATCGAGCTGACGGCGCGCGGGGTTGAGCTACGCAAGAAAAACCGCGAGGCGAAACGGCTGTGGTTATCGCAGGCGATCGCGGAACTTGACGTGGAAGAACGCGCCATGCTTTTCAAGGCCGGCGGGATCATCAAACGACTGGCCGAAAAATGAACCCGGGAACGAAGCGCGGCAACGCGCCCGGCGAAATCGGCTCATCCGTGTGGAAAGTGGCCGTCGTCGTCTTGATCGGGTCGTTTATGACGCAGCTCGATTCGACCGTGGTCAACGTTTCACTCCCGGCCATCAGCCATACGCTCGGCTCATCGATTGCGACGGCGCAGTGGATCGTCAGCGGCTATCTGCTGGCGATGACCCTGATGCTGCCGCTCAACGGCTGGCTCGTGGATCGCATCGGCGCAAAGCGGCTTTATCTTATCTGTTTCGCGGTATTTATCCTGGCGTCCGTTCTGTGCGGCGCGTCGCAAACGATGGGCGGATTGATCGCCGCCCGGGTGTTCCAGGGTCTGGTGGGCGGCGTGCTGGCGCCCATGACGCAGATGATGATTGCGCGCGCGGCGGGGAAAAACATGGCGCGGGTGATGGGCTACGCCACGCTGCCTATCCTGCTCGCACCCATTCTCGGCCCGGTGGTGGCCGGGACGATCCTGACGCAGGCCACCTGGTCCTGGTTGTTCTACCTTAACGTACCGGTGGGGGTGGCAGGTGTCGCACTGGCGGCGTTACTGCTGCCGGGCGATGCCGTCACCTTGCCATCGCGGCCGTTCGATCTTCCCGGTTTCGCGCTGATTTCCCCCGGCCTCGTGGCGTTGATTTACGGGCTGCAAAATGCGGCGCACGCCGGGGGACGATGGCTGCTGCTTGCGGCCGTCGTGGTCCTGGCCGGGTTCGTCCGCTATTCCTGGCGCAAGGGGGATTCAGCGCTGATCGACGTACGGATTTTCTCGCACCGGACCTTCTCTGTCGCCGCGATCACACAATTTTTCGCCAGCGGCATCATGTACGGCCGGCAGCTGATCGTCCCGCTGTACCTGATAGCCGGCTGTGGGTTATCCGCCGCGCACGCGGGCTGGCTTATCGCCGCGACGGGGATCGGCATGATGTGCTCGTTTGCGTTGCTGGGGGCGTTGACCGACAGGTACGGTTGCCGCGCGGTCTCGGCGGGCGGCGCGTTGCTGGCGTTCCTGAGCACCCTGGCGTTCCTGTGGATGGCAAGCCATCTGTTCTCCCCCGCCTGGGCCATGGCAAGCCTGTTTCTCGCCGGCGTGGGCCAGGGAACCATCAGCATACCGTCCATATCGGCCGCGTATGCGTCGCTACCGAAAGCGAGGCTTGCCGTGGCGAACACCGCGCTGAATATCGCACAACGGATCGGCGGGCCGGTGGCGACCACGCTCCTGGCCATGGCCGTCTCGTTAACCCCGCCACACCCCGCCCATGCCCAGCCGCGGCAATTCTTGCTGGCCTTTGCGCTGCTTTCGGGCCTGCACCTGTTGGCGTTCGTGGCGGCGATGTTCCTGCCGTTGCGCATATCGCGCGCAGCCTGAGCCAGAAACACCGGCGCGGCAACCGGCTCAGCCCTCGCCGGAGGAGTCGGGCCTGTCCCCGCGTTGCGCGGCCGCCGCCATTTTGTCCTGCCGCCAGTTAAGCAGCGGCGAAACCGAGATGCCGTGCACGATAACGCTTGCCACAATCAGCGTAAACGCCATATTGGCCATGCGCTCGGCATCAGGGCCGGACAGGCCGTGGATATAGGCCCAGGTAATATAGTTGATGCTGCCGATGCCGCGGATACCCAGCCAGCCGATCAAGACCCGGTGCAGGCGCGGCGTGCCGCTGCCGATGGTCGCCGCATACACTGCGAGCGGGCGAACCAGCAAAAATACGATCGCCGCCAGCACCAGTCCCATGGGATCCCAATGCAGCGCCAGGGTGACGCCCAACACGATAACGATACCGGCGGCAAACAACCGTTCCATGGTATCGCCAAAGGAGAGCGCGTCGCTGACCACCAGGCCGACGGAGCGCAGCGGCCCCGACGCACCGGACTCATGGCGCTGGTTGGGATTGACCAGGGATTCCGCCGTGCCGCCGCGCGCGTCCTCCGGCAAATGGTCCGGCGAATGCCGGGAAAAGATGCCCAGCTCGGTGCGCCTGAGCCCGACGCCGGCGGCAAACGTGGCTAAAAAGCCCGACGCGTCCAGGCTTTGCGCCGCGGCGTAGCTTAATGCCACCAGCGCCAGGGCCAGGAAATCATTGGGCGCGGTGTCGTTCCGGGTACTTTTCAGGTGCGTGGCCAGATGGCCAATCAGCCGGCCCATGCCAAAACCGATGCCCAGCCCGCCCAGCAGCGCCCAGGCGACATCGCGCAGCGCCCAGTGGCCCAGCATGCCGAACGACAGCGGCTCATGGGTGGTCAGCAGCAGCATGGCCAACATCAAAATCGGCAGCGCCGTGCCGTCGTTCATGCCCGCTTCGCTGGACAGGGAGACCCGCAGGCTATCGTCGTCGCGGGCGTCGTTAACCGAAATCAGGCTGGCCAGCACCGGATCGGTCGGCGCCACTATCGCGCCGAAGGCCAGGGATAGCGGCCAGGAGAATCCGGTCAGCCAGTGGGCGGCCAGCGTCACGCCGCCGACCGTCAGGATCATCGCCGGGAAAGCCAGGCGCAGTCCCATGCGCCAGCCCGGGTCCTGGAACGGCAATCGCAGCTTGAGGCCGGTAATAAACAGCGAGGCGGCCATGGCAATTTCGGTGACATGCGCGATTAACATCGCGTGGGCGGCCACATCCACCCGCAGCAGGTTCAGCACCCAGGGACCGCAGACGATGCCCGCCAACAGATATACGCCGAATGAGGTGACGGGCCCGCGATGGATCCAGCCGGACGCCAGCGACATGACTAATAACAAGCCGCCCACGGCCGCTGTCCATCCCGTAAAACCCATGCGTTCCCCTGATAATGTCGTTATTCCCCTCTAAGTATGATCTATTTTTTTTATTCGCTCTGATTATGTGTGGACGGACTATCGGCACCCCGGCACGGCATATCGCGTCACGCGGGAAAACCGAACCGCCTTACGATGCCGCGCCTTTGCCACTGCGTGCCCCCGCCCTTGCGTATCGCGCGGCAACTGGCTACTGTTCTTTCTGATTGTCGGCACTTCACCGGAGCATATTGTGATGTCTTTAACGTCCCTGGCGCGCCTGCGCGATATTCCCGCCGGCGAGTGGGATGCCCTGGTCCCGGCCGGACAACCCTTTCTGCGCCACGCCTTTTTGTCGTCTCTTGAGGACAGCGGCAGCCTTGATCCGCGTTCGGGCTGGCAAGCCGACCATCTGTTATGGGTGGAGGACGGCCGTACCCTTGCCGCCATGCCCGGCTACCGGAAACACCACTCCTATGGCGAATATGTTTTCGATCAGGGCTGGGCGGAAGCCTGCGAACGCGCCGGTATTCAGTATTATCCCAAATGGCTGGGCGCCGTGCCCTTCAGTCCGGTAACCGGCGCCAGGCTGCTCGGCGACCCGGCGGCGGGCGCCCGGCTGCTGGCGGCGCTGCCGGGGCATCTGGCCCGCCACGGCCTCTCGGGCGCGCATATCAACTTTACCGATTCCCGCGCCAACGGTCTGCTGGCGGCCGAGCCGGACTGGCTCAGGCGCCTGGGTTGCCAGTATCATTGGTTTAATCGCGGCTACCGGGATTTCCAGGATTTTCTTGATGCCCTGACCTCGCGCAAACGCAAGCAAATGCGCAAGGAACGCGGGCAGGTCCTGGCGCAGGGCATTGAGTTCGCCTGGCTTGCGGGCGGGCAGGTGAGCGAGGCGCAGTGGGACTTTATTTACGCCTGCTACGCCAATACCTATGAGGTGCGCGGCCGCACGCCCTACCTGGCACGGGACTTTTTTAGCCTGCTGGCCGCACGGATGCCCGACGCCGTCCGGGTGGTGCTGGCCAGCCAACGGGGCCGCCCGGTGGCCATGGCCTTCAGCCTGGTGGACGGCGATACGTTTTACGGGCGCTATTGGGGCTGCCTGGCGGAATTCGATCGGCTGCATTTCGAAACCTGTTTTTACCAGGGCATTGATTATGCCATTGCCCATGGGCTGGCGCGTTTTGACGCCGGCGCCCAGGGCGAGCATAAGCTTATCCGCGGTTTCGAGCCGGTGCTGACCGACTCATGGCACTACCTGCGTCACCCCGGCCTGCGCGAGGCGGTGGCCGATTTCCTGACGCAAGAACAACAGGCCGTGCGCGCCTGGGCGCAGGACGCCAGGCAGTCGCTACCCTACCGCCAGGACTGAGCAAAACGTGGCGATAACCGGCACCGACCAAGCGCCATGCCGCCGCCCTGATTACTCCGCCCCGACAAATCCGCCGGTCTGGTATTGCCATAACCGGGCATACAACCCCTGGCGGGCCAGCAGTTCGTTATGGCTGCCGACCTCGGCGATGCGCCCATTATCCAGCACCACCAGCCGATCCATCTTGATAATGGTCGACAGCCGGTGGGCGATGGCAATGACCGTCTTGCCGCGCATCAGCAGCTCCAGGCTTTCCTGGATGGCCGCCTCCACCTCCGAATCCAGCGCCGAGGTCGCCTCGTCCATAATCAGGATCGGCGCGTCCTTCAGCAATACCCGGGCGATGGCGATACGCTGGCGCTGCCCGCCGGAGAGCTTCACGCCGCGCTCGCCGACATGGGCATCCAGGCCGGTACGGCCCTGCGGGTCGGACAGCAGCGGGATAAACTCGTCGGCGCGGGCGCGGCGAATGGCATCCCACAGTTGCTCGTCGCTGGCACCGGGTTTGCCATACAGCAGGTTATCGCGGATAGAACGGTGCAGCAGGGAGGTATCCTGGGTGATCATGCCGATCTGCGCCCGCAGGCTTTCCTGGCTGACGTGGGCGATATCCTGCCCGTCGATAAGAATCCGGCCGCCGTCCAGGTCGTACAGGCGCAGCAGCAGGTTCACCAGCGTCGACTTGCCGGCTCCGGAGGGGCCGATCAGACCGATTTTTTCGCCGGGTTGGATAAACAGATCCAACCCGTTTATCACCGGCCGCTCCCGGCCGTAGTTAAAATCAACATGATCAAACCGAATGGCGCCGCGGTCGACCACCAGCCGCTGCGCCCGCGGCCGGTCGGTGACGCTGACCGGTTGGGCGATGGTTTCCAGGCCGTCCTGCACCATGCCGATATTTTCAAAAATGCCGTTAACCACCCACATGATCCAGCCCGACATATTGACGATGCGGATCACCAGGCCGGTGGCCAGCGCAATGGCGCCCACGCTTAACAGCGACTGGGTCCATAACCACAGCGCCAGCCCGGTGGTGCCGACGATCAGCAGGCCGTTGAGCGTGGTGATCACCACGTCCATACTGGTGACCACACGGCTTGCCAGCTGGGTTTTATACGTCTGCTCGCTGATAGCCTCGCGGGCATACTGCTGCTCCAGCGCCGTATGCGCGAACAGTTTCAGGGTGGTGATATTGGTATAGCCGTCGACAATACAGCCCATCAGCTTGGAACGCGCCTCTGAAGACGCCACCGAGCGGGCTTTGACCCTGGGCACGAAATAATACAGGCAGACCAGGTAGCCGAAAATCCAGGCCACCAGGGGGATCACCAGACGCCAATCCGCCTCGGCAAACAGCACCAGCGTGGTGATGGCGTAAATCAGCACATGCCACAGGGCGTCCACCGCCTGCACCAGCGAGTCGCGCAGTGAATTGCCGGTTTGCATAATGCGCTGGGCGATGCGGCCGGCAAAATCATTCTGGAAAAAATTCAGGCTCTGGCGCAGCACGTAGTTATGATTTTGCCAGCGGATCAGGCTGGTCATACCCGGGCTGATGGTCTGGTGCACCAGCAGGTCGTGCAGGCCGATGAACACCGGACGCAGCAACAGGATCACCACCGTCATCCACAGCAGTTCGCCGCCGTGCTCGCTGAAAAAACGCGTGCCGGGCGTGCCGTTGACCAGGTCGATAATCCGGCTCAGGTAGCTGAACATCGCCACCTCGATAAGCGCGCCGACCAAACCCACCACCAGCAGCGCGGCAAAGCTCGGCCAGACCTGGCGCAGATAATACCAATAGAAAGGCCATACCCGGCCGGGTGGCGCCTTCGTCGGCGCTTCCTGGAAAACGTCGATAAATTTTTCGAAACGGCGGTACAGCATCACAATCCTCTCATCTCGTTTAAGCTGGGCGTACCCGGGATAAAGAAGAGTAGTGCATTTTGCGCCGGATTTTTGACTCAATTCACCGCTCATTAAGCCACAGTATCTTATGGCGGCGAGGAAACGCGGCGGGGCTCATGACGTAAAAAACGGCGCGCTCCCCGGCGCCCGCCGTCAGGTTGCCGCCGGCAGGCGTTATGCAGAGCGCGCCGTTCCACTGCTTCTCTTATTGATGCCGCCGCGTGAACGGGCGGATGTTATCGGCGCAATCCCGACGGCCTTGTCCCTTGGCGCGCGGGATCACTCAACCGCGTCGCGAATCAGCGGACAGGTCATGCAATGACCGCCGCCGCGTCCGCGGCCCAGCTCGCTGCCCACGATTTCAATGACCTCCACCCCTTCTTTACGCAGCCGGGTATTGGTTTTGGTATTGCGATCATAGGCCATGACCTTGCCGGGAGACAGCGCCACCATGTTATTGCCGCTGTCCCACTGCTGGCGTTCGGTATCGTAATCATTGCCCTCGGTTTCGACCACGCGCAGCGTATCCAGGTTTAACGCCGCGGCCACCGCCTCGACAAAGGAGCCCGGGTCGCGGCTGAGCTTCATGCCGGTCGGGCCGTCGTCCGGACGCAGGGAAAACGTTTTGATTTGATTGACGATGGCCGGATACAGCGTCACCACATCCCGATCGCAGAAGGTGAATACCGTATCCAGATGCATCGCCGCGCGCAGTTTCGGCATGGCGGCAATCATTACCCGTTCCACCCCGGACTGTTTTTTAGCGAACAGCGACGCCGCCAGTTGGGTAATGGCCTGGTGCGAGGTACGTTCGCTCATGCCGATGAGCACCGTTTTATTGCCGATAGGCATCACATCGCCGCCTTCCAGGGTGGCGGTGCCGTGGTGAACCGTCGGATCGCCATACCAGACATCGAAATGGGCATGGGCAAAATCCGGATGGAATTTATAGATAGCCGCCATCAGCAATGTTTCCTCATGGCGGGCCGGCCAGTAAAGCGGGTTAAGCGTGACGCCGCCGTAGATCCAGCAGGTCGTGTCGCGGGTATACAGGGTATTGGGCAACGGCGGCAGCAGGTACTCGGTAATGCCCACCGCTTCACGGATCAGCGTCAGTTCCTCATGATCGGCATATCCCTGCGCGGCCAGTTCGGTGGTGGAGAGGCCGCCTATCAGCACTTCGGCCAGGATCCGCGGCGGCAGGCCATCGAGGAAACTGCGGGTTTCGCTTAATATCCCAAGCGTTACCTCATCGGGCACGATTTGCTGATCCAGCAGCCAGCTCCTGGCCAAAGGATTTTCCAGGGTCGTCGCCAGCAGGTTATGCATTTCCACCACCTCGACGCCCTGCTCGCGCATTTTGGTCATAAAGTCGAAATGATCGCGTTTGGCGCGCTCCACCCACAGCACGTCGTCAAATAACAGTTCATCACAGTTACTGGGCGTCAGGCGATTATGCGCCCTCCCCGGCGCGCACACCAAGACCTTGCGCAGTCGTCCCACTTCCGAATAAACGCCATACTCCGCAGGTTTTTGCTTCTCTGTCATATCAGCTCCCGTCATTTAGATGGTGATAACCCCGGTGGCGAGACTCCACAGCGCCGCAATGGCCGCCAGCATCACGACGATAAAGACTGTCCGTTCCGCCGCGGTGAATAATTCCGCCTTCTGTTCACGTTTTGCGAGAATAAACAGCACGGTGCCGGGTCCGTAGATCACGGCGGACAACAGCAGATACTTTAATCCGCCGGCATAAATCATCAGCAACGCGTAAAAGGTAGCGATTGCCGCAAAAAGCAGGTCTTTTTTATGCCCCCGCCAATCGGTTTCATAGGTCTCGCCGGTCCAGGCCAGCTTTAAGGCGTAGGCGCCGACCAATAAATAAGGGATAAGCGTCAGCGAGCTGGTCAATTCAAGCGCCAGCTGAAAGGCATAATCACTAAACAACGTCAGGACCAGGAAAACCTGGATGGTGATATTGGTCAGCCATACGGCGGCGGAGGGGACCGCCCGGCTATTTTCCGTGGCGAATATCTTCGGCATGCTTTGGCTTTTGGCGGCGCAGAACAGCACTTCCGCCGCCAGCAGCGACCAGGAGAGATATGCGCCGAGCACCGAAATAATCAGCCCCGCGCTGATAAACACCGCACCCCAGCGGCCCACCACCGCTTCCAGCACGCCGGCCATGGACGGCTGGCGCAAGGCGGCCAGGTCCGGGCGCAGCAATACGCCGTAGGACAGCATGGTCACCAGGATCATCAGGCACAGCACGCCGATAAAACCCAGCACCGTGGCAATGCCGATATGGCTGCGCTGCCGGGCATAGCGGGAATAGACGCTGGCGCCCTCGATTCCTAAAAAGACAAATACCGTCACCAGCATGGTGCTCCGTACCTGGGAAAACAGCGATTCGGGCTGCGCCGCCGGCGCCATCGCCAGGGCGGCATGGCCGGCATAGCCGTAGTCGTTGAGGTGCGATACGTCGCCGCCGCGCGCCAAATCCGGGACGCCCCAGAAATTGGCGGCAAAAAAATCGCCTTTGAAGGCGAAAATCAAGACAATGACAAAACAGAATATCGGAATAACTTTGGCGAAGGTGGCGATGGTATTGATTGATGCGGCGCCTTTTACGCCACGCAACAACAGCACATGGAATGCCCAGAGAATAACCGAAGCCACCAGTACCGCCGGCACGGTATTGCCATTGCCGAATATCGGGAAAAAGGCGCCGAGCGTGGATTTTATTAAAACATAATAAGAAACGTTGCCTATACAGGTGCCCGCCCAGAATCCCAGGGCGGAGGCAAAACCTAAATAATCGCCGAATCCTTCCTTGGCATAAATAAATACCCCGGAATTGAGTTCAGGCTTGCGCTGGGCCAGCGTCTGGAAGACAAAAGCCAGCATCAGCATACCGCCGCCCGCGATACACCAGGCGATCAGGGCGCCGAAGCCGCCGGTGGCGCGACCGAAGGTGGCCGGCAGGGAAAATATACCGGCGCCGATCATCGACCCCACCACCAAAGCCGTAAGCGACCATAGAGACAATTTCGCGTCTGCTGAGTTTGTCATATATATTCTCAATGTCTTGCGGTAAATCATAAATTAACTCATTTTTTACGCAATGTATTGTGATCTTTTCGTGATTTTAGATTTTTGCAATATATCCATTCCATGCCTTTGGCGGCATGCCTGTCGCCATGATTTCTATATCCATAGAAACTAAATGATGAATTATTTTTAATACGAAAGTTAATTTTAGAAGGAAATCATATTAATTATATTTATTACATATTACCTAACAACATTAAAAAAACGCGGTGGAATATCCGCCGATATCATAGTTATTATTTCTCGCACCGCTGCGCCTTTAAATATGCCGCGAAGACCATTATGCCGTTTTTTATCATGCCGGGTCCGCTACGCGGCGGCATGGGCGCTTGACCGGGGCCGTGGTTTTTCTGTTTTCCACGCGAGGGGATTTGCCGGTATCATCCGGCGCGTTATCGTCGGACCAAACAGTTTTTTTTATTGATCGAAACGTCTTATCAATGGGTAACCGTTAAGCATCACCCATGGCCGTTTAGCCTTGCGCCTAAGGCCTGCCGCAGCGCCTGGGCCAATTGCGCCAGGCTAAACGGCTTGCGCAGCAGCGTGACGGCGTCGGGCAATCCGCAGCCGTCGCGGCGCATATCCTGACCGCTGATAAGCAGGGTAGCCAGCGCCGGATTCGCCCGGCGGGCCAGGCGAATAACATCGGCGCCGCTGTGCGCGCCGGGCAGCATTAAATCGCTAATCAGCAGGGCGATATCCGGCGTGCGCCCGAGCAGCATCAGGGCCTCGGCGCTGTCGCCGGTGGCGAGCGTCAGGTATCCCAACTGATGCAGCTGTTCGCGCAGGGTTTCGCGCACATCGTCCTGATCGTCAAGGATCAGCACCAGCAAGTCCTCGCGCGCCTCGGGAGCGGGTTCGGCCGGCGGCGCCGGGACCGGGGTCGCGGCCGGCGCGCGCGGCAGTTGCAGGCGCACCAGCGTGCCGGCGCCCGGTGACGATTCAATCTGCACCCGGCCGCCGGACTGGCGGATAAAGCCATAGACCATCGACAGCCCCAGGCCGCTGCCGCTGCCGACCGTTTTGGTGGTGAAAAAGGGCTCGAATACCTGCGATTGCACCTCGGCCGACATACCGCAGCCGCTGTCGGCGACCTCCAGCGTCACCATATCCTGCTTCCTGCCGCCGGCGCGCACCACCCGCTGGTTATAGGTACGGATAATAATTTCGCCGCCGCGTCCCTCCATGGCGTCGCGGGCGTTGACCACCAGGTTCATAATGGCGTTTTCCAACTGGTTGACATCGATCCAGGCAAACCAGCCGGGCAGTTGAGGCTCAAGCTTCAGCGCGAGGTTGACCGCAAGCGTTTGGCGCAGCAGTTCGCTCAGGTTATCCACCAGCCCGGCCAACTGCACCGCCTGGGGATGCAGCGCCTGTTTGCGGGAAAAGGCCAGCAGGCGCTGCGTCAGCTGGGCGCCGCGCCCGGCGGCTTTCAGGGCGCGATCGATGCGCTCGCCGTCGCGGCCGTCGCCGTTTGCGCACAGCTCAAGGCTGCCGATAATCACCGCCAGCAGGTTATTGAAGTCATGGGCCAGGCCGCCGGTCAGCTGTCCCACCGCCTTCATTTTCTGGCTATGGACCAGCGCCTGCTCCAGCGCCTTGCGCTCCGAGCGGTCCAAGACCACATTGACCATGCCGTGGCGCGGCACCGGGCTGAAACGCAGCTCGAGGATAGGGCCGTTTCCCAGGTGTATTTCCAGCGCGCGGGGTTGAAGCGCGCGCAGGTGGGCCGCCACCTCGCGCCAGTCGCGATAACCGGGCGCCTTTGCCTGGTTGCGGCCGAGGAACGCCAGCAATTCCCGGTAATGCTGGCCACGAAACAGCAGCGTTGCCGGCAGCCCCAGCAGCAGCGGGTATTGCGGGTTCCACACCACCAGGTGGCCGCGCCGATCGAACAGGGCAAACCCGTCGCGCATGGCCAGGAAGGTATTTTCCAGCTGGGTGCTTTTTTCTTTCAGCAGACGCGAGGTATGCTCCAAAGACGCGGTATTGCCGGCAAAGACGTTAAAGGCCCGCGCCAGATCGCCCAGTTCGTCGCGCCGGTGCAGTCCCGGCACGCTGACCTGGCGCTCGCCCCTGGCCAGACGGGACATGGCGTCGGCGATAACCGACAGGTTGGACCCCAGGTTGCGATAGATATACCAGCCGGCGAACAGGGTGATGACCAGCGACAGCAGGGCAAACAGGCCGATGAAATAGATGATTGACGCCAGTTCGTTATGCGTCTGGCGCATCCGCTCCCGCGACTCCCCCGCCACTTTTTGCACATACAGGTTGATATCGCCGTTCAGCATGCCGACCAGCGCCTTAATATGATAGGTGTAATAGGCGATGGCCAGATCGCTGCCGGACAGCTCGCGGCCCAGGGGGCCGAGACTGTGCTGGCTCAGCATAAATAACCGGATTTTATCGCCCAGCAGGGCGCTGGCGTCGCCGGCCGGCGGCCAGCCGGCCATCACCTGATCCAGTTGGATTAGCGCCGACCGGGGGCTGGTGGTGTGAATGGCGATATCCAGCAAGCGGTCGATTTCGCCCCTGAGGGCGACTGTCGGCGCCAACTGGTGTTCACGGGCCGCGATGGTATCAATCTGGCGCAGGTACATTTGGCACTGGTACAGCTCGCTCAGCAGCTGGTTGCGCTGCATATGCCGCTGATGGCCCAGCTCAAGCAGGCGGGTGACGCTGGCTTCCAGGGCGCCGCTGCGCCCGGTGATGCGCTCCACCAACGCCGGTTCGCTCCCGGCCAGCGGCGATTGCGCCAACCGGCGCAGGGAAGATTGCAGCGCCAGCTGCGTTTGCGCCAGTCGCATAGCCTCGCTCTGGTATTCCAGCGCGCCCACCACCTGGGACAGGCGGATGGCGGCAATGGCCACGTTGGCGGTATCGCGTCCCAGCTCCATGCTGCCGGTCATTTCACTGAGGGTACGGGCCTGCATTTGTTCCTGCAGGTTGCCGGCATGGCGGAACCCCACGATCGCCACCACGCTGACCATCAGCGTCACCGCCACCACCAGCAGGTTAAACATCAGCAGGCGGCCCCGGGCGCCTGCCAGGATCGGCCTTGGGGAGAACAACGACGTCATATCAGGGCTCCGCGACGGGCAGGGCGCCAGTATAAAACCCATGCCGTGGCTAATTATGACAAACATGAACGACCGCTGACATTTTGCATTTATCTGCGCCTGCTTTACTGCGCCTATGACGGCTTAACGAAGGCGCCAACCGGATGACAGCTACCCCGATTCTCGAAATGCGCGATATCGGCAAACGTTTCGGCCATTTCCATGCCCTGAAGTCGGTCAACCTCAAAGTCTGGCTGGGCGAAATCCATGCCTTGATGGGGGAAAACGGCGCGGGCAAAAGCACCTTGATGAAAATCCTGGCCGGCGCTTACACCGCCACCAGCGGCGAGATCGTCATCGACGGCGAGCCCAGGCCGATTAAAAGCCCGAAAGACGCCCTGGCGGCGGGCATTACGCTTATCTACCAGGAAATGAATCTGGCGCCCAACCTGACGGTGGCGGAAAACATCTTCCTCGGCAGTGAGCTGGCGCGCGGCGGCCTGGTGCAGCGCGGCAAAATGGTCCAGGAGGCCCAGCAGGTTATCGATCGCCTGGGCGCCCAGTTTCACGCCACCGACCTGGTCATGTCGCTGACCATCGCTGAACAGCAGCAGGTGGAAATCGGCCGCGCGCTGCACCGCAACAGCCGCATCCTGGTGATGGACGAACCCACCGCCGCGCTTTCGTCCCGCGAAACGCAGCGCCTGTTCGAGCTGATAAAACGGCTGCGCCAGGAAGGGATGGCCATTATCTATATCAGCCATCGCATGGCGGAAGTCTATGAGCTGTCCGATCGGGTCAGCGTGCTGCGCGACGGCCAGTATGTCGGCAGCCTGACGCGCGAGCAGCTTTCCGCCGCCGAGCTGGTGCGCATGATGGTCGGGCGGCCGCTAAGCGATCTGTTTAATAAGGACGTCCATATCCCGGTGGGCGATGTGCGCCTGGAGCTGCGGGACCTTACCGACGGCAAAAAGGTCAAGCCCGTCAGCCTGACGGTGCGTTCCGGCGAGATCGTCGCGCTGTCCGGACTGGTGGGCGCCGGCCGATCCGAGCTGGCGCAGCTGGTGTTCGGCGTCCATAAACCCACCGGCGGCGTCGTGCGTGTGGACGGCAATCCCGTCGCCATCCGCTCGCCGCGCGACGCCATTGCGCTGGGCATCGGCTTTTTGCCCGAGAACCGTAAGGAACAGGGGCTGTTCCTGGATATGGCCGCCCATGAAAATATCGTTATGCCGATCCTGGAGCGCGACGCGCGCTTCGGCCTGCTTAACCGGCGCAAGGGACTGTCGATTTCGTCCGAGGCCATCCGCGCGCTCAATATCCGCGTGCCCCACGCTCAGGTGCGCGCCGGCGGGCTGTCCGGCGGCAACCAGCAAAAGCTGCTGGTGTCGCGCTGGGTGGCGATCCATCCGCGCATCCTGATCCTTGACGAGCCGACGCGCGGGGTGGACGTGGGCGCCAAAAGCGAGATCTATCGCATGATGGGACAAATGGCGCAGCAGGGCGTAGCCATTTTAATGATCTCCAGCGAACTGCCTGAGGTGGTCGGGATGAGCGATCGCGTATACGTGATGTGTGAGGGCCGACTGGCAGGGGAGCTCAGCCGCGGCGAGATTTCGCAGGAAAATATCATGACGCTGGCCACCGGCGTCGCACTGACACCGACGTCCGTTTAAGGAGCCGCCATGGCCACCAATTCCGCTACCCCCGACGCCACGCCGGCCGCCGCCAAACGGCCCTGGCTGAACGACCTGATGCAAACTGTCGGCATCCTGCCGATACTGGTGCTGATCGTGGCGATTTTCGGCTTTGTCGCGCCCAATTTCTTCACCGACAGCAACCTGCTGAATATCGCCCGCCAGGCTTCCATAAACATCGTCCTGGCGGCCGGGATGACCTTTATTATCCTGACCGGCGGCATCGATCTGTCGGTGGGGTCAATGCTTGGCGCCACGGCGGTGGTGGCCATGGTGGTCTCGCTCAATCCGGCGCTGGCCTGGCTGTCGATTCCGCTGGCGCTGCTGGCGGGGCTGGGCATGGGGCTGTTCAACGGCATCCTGGTGGCCTACGCCGGCCTGCCGCCGTTTATCGTCACCCTCGGCACCTATACCGCGCTGCGCGGCGCCGCCTACCTGCTGGCGGACGGCACCACGGTGATCAATTCCTATATCAATTTCGAATGGATCGGCAATTCCTACCTGGGGCCGGTGCCCTGGCTGATTATCATTGCCCTGGCGGTGATTGCGGTGTGCTGGTTTATCCTCAGGCGCACCACCCTCGGCGTGCATATCTACGCGGTGGGCGGCAATATGCAGGCGGCGCGCCTGACCGGCATCCGGGTCAGCTTTGTGCTGCTGTTCGTCTATGCCGCCAGCGGCCTGCTTTCCGGCCTGGGCGGATTGATGAGCGCCTCCAGGCTCTACAGCGCCAACGGCAACCTGGGCATGGGGTATGAGCTGGACGCCATTGCCGCGGTGATCCTCGGCGGCACCAGCTTTGTCGGCGGCATCGGCACCATCACCGGCACGCTGGTGGGGGCGCTGATTATCGCCACGCTTAACAACGGCATGACGCTGATGGGCGTCTCCTATTTCTGGCAGCTGGTGATCAAAGGGGCGGTGATCATCATAGCGGTGCTGATTGACAAATACCGTACCCGACATCATCAGGCATAACCCATACCGGAGAGAAACCATGCGATTTAATCCTGTTTATACCGCGTTGCTGACGGCGGCCATGCTGACCGTCGCCCCCCTGGCGCAGGCCAAGGATCTGAAGGCCATCGGCGTAACGGTGGGCGATCTCGCCAACCCGTTTTTTGTCCAGATAACCAAAGGGGCGGAAATGAAAGCCCGGGAACTGGCCGGCGATAAAGTTAACGTGACGCTGGTGTCCAGCGGCTACGATCTGGGCCAGCAGGTGGGGCAAATCGATAATTTCATCGCCGCCAAGGTCGATATGATTATCCTGAACGCGGCGGATTCCAAAGGCATAGGTCCGGCGGTGAAACGCGCCCAGGCCGCGGGCATCGTGGTGGTGGCGGTCGATGTGGCGGCCGAGGGGGCCGACGCCACCATCACTTCCAACAATACGCAGGCCGGAGAACTGGCCTGCCAATACATTACCGATAAGCTGAAAGGCAAAGGCCAGGTGGTGATTGTTAACGGCCCGCCGGTGTCCGCGGTGCAAAACAGGGTGGAAGGCTGTATGAACGAGCTGAAAAAACACCCGGATATCAAACTGCTGTCCTATAACCAGAATGCCAAGGGCAGCCGCGAGGGAGGATTGGAAGTGATGACCTCGCTGCTGGCGGCCAACCCGCATATCGACGCGGTCTTCGCCATTAACGACCCGACGGCCATCGGCGCCGATCTGGCCGCCAAGCAGGCCCAGCGTAAAGAGTTCTTTATCGTCGGCGTCGACGGCTCGCCGGACGGCGAGGAAGCGCTGAAACGCGAAAACTCGCTGTTTGTCGCCACGCCGGCCCAGGATCCGCAGGTCATGGCCGCCAAGGCGGTGGAAATCGGTTATGACATTTTACAAGGCAAGCCGGCACCCAAGGACCCGGTGCTGATCCCGGTGAAAATGATCGATCGCAACAATGTCGGCAGCTACAAGGGCTGGACGGTGAAATAATCCACAGCGCCGGCGGGCCGGCGCGGTCGACTCCGCGCCGGCCCGCCATCATCCTCCTATGGGCGGCGAGGTATCGCGCCGCCCGCTCCCGATGACAGCGGAGGCGATATGAAACGCTCTCAGGTCAACAGTATCCTGCAGCAGACCCAGCAATTTTTTGCCCGCAACGGCATGCATCTGCCGCCGTTTGCCCGTTTTTCCCCCCCGGACTGGCTGGCCCTGGAGCGCCGGCACTGGCGCGAGGTGTTTGATCTGCGCCTGGGCTGGGATGTCACCGATTTCGGCGGCGATGATTTTAGCCATACCGGCCTGACGCTGTTCACCTTGCGCAACGGCTCCCCCGACGGCGCGCCTTATGCCAAAACCTATGCCGAAAAAGCCATCCATTGCCGGGAAGCGCAAATCACGCCGCTGCATTTTCATTGGCATAAGCGCGAGGATATCATCAACCGGGGCGGCGGCAACCTGATGGTGGAAATGTATAACAGCGACGAGGGGGAACAGCTCGCCGCCTCGAAAGTGACGGTCGTCATCGACGGTTGCCGGCAAACCCACGCCGCCGGCTCCCGGGTGCGGCTGGCGCCCGGGGAAAGCATTTGCCTCACGCCCGGTATTTACCACAGTTTCTGGGGGGAGGAGGGTTATGGCGATGTGCTGGTGGGCGAAGTCTCCATGACCAATGACGACCAGCATGATAACCGTTTCCTGCGGGGACAGGCGCGTTTTAGCCCGATAACCGAAGACGAGGCGCCGCGCTGGCTGCTATGCAACGACTACCCCCTCTTACCGGCCTGACGCGCTCAGGCGGTCTGGGCGATGGCGGTATCGGCGCGCACCACATCGGCCGCAAACACATATCCCAGCCGGCGGATGGTGCGGATAAGCGTCGGCTGGTGGGGATTGGATTCTATCTTACGGCGCAGCCGCATGATCAGCACGTCGACGGTGCGATCGAAGACGTCCAGGGTTTCGCTGTGGGTCAGTTCCAGCAGTTGATCGCGGGTGAGCACTTTACGGGCGTGCGCAATCAGCGCCAGCAGCAGGCTGTATTCGCCCTGCGTCAGGACCACCGGATCCCCGCCGGGATTAAACAGCGTGCAGCTGTCGCTGTCGAGCCGCCAGCCGTTAAACAGCCAGCCGTTGTGACGGCCGGCGGCCGGCGGCGCCATGGACGGCGAACCGCCGCGGCGCAGCACCGCCTTGATGCGCGCAATCACCACGCGCGGATGAAAGGGTTTGACGATATAATCATCGGCGCCCATTTCCAGACCGACGATGATATCGGATTCCGATCCCATGCCGGTGAGCATCACCACCGGCAAATGCGGCCGCAGGCGCTGGATCTGCTGCAATACCAGCAGGCCGTTGGTATCCGGCAGCATCAGGTCCAGCAGCACCAGCGCAATCTCCGGCGATTGCTCAAGCAGCGCCAGCGCCGACCGGCCCTGATGGCGGACGTGCACGGTAAATACATGCTCGCTGAGCATGTCGTTTAACAGTTCACAGATGGCGGGGTCGTCGTCCACGACAAGAATACTGGGTTTCATATGCCGTCTTCGCTGTGTTACGGGAATGATAATAGAGTGTACATTAAGCCAAATCGATAGCATGGTTCAGGATGTGGATGTGTGAGACGTCTCTCATGCCGCATCGGGGACGCGATGGCCGGCGGTGGATTAAATGGAGGAGGTGACAATGCGTATTGGCATAGATCTGGGCGGGACCAAAACAGAAGTGGTGGCGCTGGGCGAGGACGGACAGGCGATATATCGCCAGCGTATCCCCACGCCGCGCGACGATTATGACCAGACCCTACGCGCCATCGCCTCGCTGGTGGCCGGCGCCGAACAGGCCGCCGGCCGGCAGGGCAGCGTCGGCATCGGCATCCCGGGCACCCTGTCGCCGTATACCCAACGGGTGAAAAATGCCAATTCGGTCTGGCTCAACGGCCGGGAGATCGATAAGGATTTAACGGCGCTGCTGGGACGACCGGTACGCATCGCCAACGACGCCAATTGCCTGGCGGTATCCGAGGCCACCGACGGCGCGGCCGCCGGCGCCGCCACCGTGTTTGCGGTGATTATCGGCACCGGCTGCGGCGCGGGGCTTGCGATCAACGGCCGGGTTCATGCCGGCGGCAACGGCATCGCCGGAGAGTGGGGCCATAATCCCCTGCCCTGGCAGGACGGGGACGAACAGCGCCATGCCCGGGAAGTACCCTGCTACTGCGGCAAAACGGGCTGTATCGAGACCTTTGTGTCCGGCACCGGTTTTGCCGGCGACTACACCCGCCTGGGCGGGCCGCCGTCCACCGGCGCGGAGATTATGCAGCGGGCGGCGGCGGGGGACGCGCTGGCCGGCATGGCCGTCAGCCGCTATGAGCAGCGGCTGGCCAAGTCGCTGGCCCATGTGATCAATATCCTCGACCCCGACGTGGTGGTGCTGGGCGGCGGCATGAGCAACGTCGACCGCTTATACCGTACCCTGCCGGCGTTGATTAAAGGCTGGACGTTCGGCGGCGAGTGCGAAACGCCGGTGCGCAAGGCGGCCCACGGCGATTCCAGCGGGGTGCGCGGCGCCGCCTGGCTGTGGCCGGATTGATCCGCCCGTGCCGTTTTTAGCGATCCTTATCTATAATCAATTGCATGGCGAACTAATATCGCGATAGAGATGAGAGGATCATGGCTGAAAAATCGACGACATCAACCCCGTCCCCCGGGCAATCCGGCAGTTCGCTGTTCGGCAATATCCATACCGGCAACGAAAAGATTGATAAGGTGGCGTTACGTTCCGGCCGCCTGATCGGGAAAGTCAGCGCCTATCCGGCTGTGGCGCACGTGATCCGCGCCGTGGAGCGTTTTAACGACCGTATGGGCAGCCAGTTCGGCGCGGCGATCACCTATTTTTCCTTCCTGTCCCTGATACCCATTTTAATGGTGTCCTTCGCCGGGGTGGGGTTTTTCCTGGCGTCCAATCCGGATATCCTGACCAACCTGATTAACAAGATTGCCGACAGCATCAGCGACCGGACCCTGGCGGATACGCTGAAAACCACGGTCAAGACCGCCATCGCACAGCGTACCACGGTGGGTATTACCGGGCTGCTGATAGCGCTGTATTCCGGCCTGAACTGGATGGGCAACCTGCGCGAGGCCATCCGCGCCCAGCTGCGCGACGAATGGGAGCGCAATCCCCAGGATGAGGAAAAATTCTATCTTAAATACCTGCGCGATCTGATTTCGCTGATTGGACTTATCGTGGCGCTGATTGTCACCCTGTCCCTGACCTCCATCGCCGGCGCCGCCCAGGAAAGTATCGTCAAAGCCCTGGGGCTGGATACCGTTGAATGGCTGCGGCCGGTCATGACGGTGGTCACGCTGATAGTCTCGGTGCTGGCCAATTACCTGCTGTTTTTGTGGATCTACTGGGTCATCCCCCGCCATAAGCCGCACAGCAAAGCCATGTTCCGCGGGGCGCTCCTGGCGGCGGTGGGTTTTGAAATCATCAAAATTATCATGACCCTGACGCTGCCCAAGCTGGCCACCTCGCCTTCGGGGGCGGCGTTTGGCTCGGTGATCGGGCTGATGGCGTTTTTCTACTTTTTTGCCCGCCTGACATTGTTTTGCGCCGCCTGGATAGCCACGGCAAAATACCGCGACGACGACACCCCCACGCCGCCGGGGACGAAAGCGCCTCCCGCGGCGAATCGCGGCCGGGACAATACCGGCGCCGGCATATCTTACGGCGCGCCTGGAAAACCGCCGGCGGCCCGGCGCCTCTGCGCCGCCCAGGCGGCATCGGGACAGGACCGCCTATTGCCCTATCTAATGGTGCTTACCGCTGGTATAGCAGTGTATTATTTCAATAAAATGCGCTAAAGGCAGTTTATATTGCTGCTTTTAACAAAAATATAACCATAAACCAGCATATAACACTTACCCCGCCCTTTTATTTGCCCCCGGGGCAGGGTTAAACTCTGCCGGTTGGCGCTTATCACGGTGTTCTCTCTGCAAACAAGCGCCTGCGTCACATAATCTGCTTTTTGGCAGGCAAAGACGCCGGGTGGTCAAAAATACGCCATTGAAAATGCTTTTTTCTATGTCTAAGATGCCTTTCTTTTACGCATTTGATCAATAAGAAACAACATGCCAGCCTCCATCGCACCAGCCATCGAACCCAATGCGCCATCCGTCCCGGTAAACTCCCGGGGTAAAGTGATTGTGGCGTCGTTAATCGGTACCGCCATCGAATTTTTCGACTTCTATATTTACGCTACCGCGGCGGTCATCGTTTTCCCGCATATTTTCTTTCCGCAGGGCGATGCTACCGCCGCCACGCTGCAATCGCTGGCGACGTTCGCGCTGGCCTTCGTCGCCCGGCCCATCGGCTCCGCCCTGTTCGGGCATTTTGGCGATCGCGTCGGACGCAAGGTGACGCTGGTGGCCTCGCTGCTGACCATGGGTATTTCCACCGTGCTCATCGGCCTGCTGCCGGGTTACCAAACCATCGGCATCGCGGCGCCGATACTGCTGGCGGTGGCCCGTTTCGGCCAGGGCCTGGGGCTGGGCGGCGAATGGGGCGGCGCGGCGCTGCTGGCCACGGAAAACGCGCCGGCGCATAAGCGCGCGCTGTACGGCTCGTTCCCGCAACTGGGGGCGCCCATCGGCTTCTTTTTCGCCAACGCCATGTTTTTAGCCCTGTCCTGGCTACTGACCGACGAGCAGTTCCTGAGCTGGGGCTGGCGTGTGCCTTTTATCCTGTCGGCGGTACTGGTGCTGATCGGCCTATATGTGCGCGTCTCGCTGCACGAAACGCCGGTATTCGCTAAGATAGCCCTGGCCAAGGCGCAGGTGCGCATGCCCATCGGCACGCTGTTTAGCAAGCATCTGAAAGCCACCGTGCTCGGCACCTTTATCATGGTGGCGACCTATACGCTGTTTTATATCATGACCGTCTATTCGCTGACCTACGGCACGACCCCCAAGCCGATTGGCCTGGGGATCCCCCGCAATGATTTTCTGCTGATGCTGATGGTCGGGGTCATCGGTTTCGGGCTGCTGGTGCCGGTGTCGGGCCAGCTGGCCGACAGCTTCGGCCGCCGGCGGACCATGATCACCGTAACCCTGATTATCATCCTGTTCGCGCTGGTTTTCCCGTCCATGCTTGGCTCGGGCAATATCTGGCTGGTAATGGCGTTCCTGCTGTGCGGTTTTACCGTTATGGGCCTCACCTTCGGGCCCATGGGCGCGCTGCTGCCCGAGCTGTTCCCCACCGAGGTGCGTTATACCGGCGCGTCGTTCTCCTATAACGTTTCCTCGATTATCGGGGCTTCGGTCGCGCCCTATATCGCCACCTGGCTGACCGCCAATTATGGTCTGTTCTATGTCGGCATCTACCTGGCCTCAATGGCGACCCTGACGCTGCTGGCGCTGCTGGCCACGCACGAGACTCGGCATCGGTCATTGTAGCTGTTAAAATAAGCGCGCCGGCAGTCAGGGGCCATCCCCCGGCCGGCTGGAGAATGACGGGCCGGATCCCCAGTGGTGCGGCCCGTTTTTTTTGATCATGCGAAAATAATGAGGGCTGTAATGAATATGCGGCGTAACCGATATTTCCTGCCGATACTGTTGCTGGTTATCGCGGCCCTTGGCGCCGGCGTCTATTACAGCCGCTTGCCCGGCGGCAACCCCGATGCGCTGTGGAAGATCGTCAGCCAGAAATGCGTACCCGGACAGCAAAAAACCGGACAGCCGGCGCCTTGTGCGCAAGTCAACCTGGCGGCGGGGTACGTGATACTTAAGGACCTGAACGGCCCCCTGCAGTATTTGTTGATGCCGACCGAAAAAATAACCGGTATGGAAAGCCCGCAGTTGTTACAGCCCCAGACCCCCAACTTCTTTTATGACGCCTGGCGGGCGCGGCACTATCTCGCCGAAAAACGCGGTGCCCCAATCCCGGACAGCGCCCTCTCCCTGGCGATTAATTCCGCCTCGGGCCGCACGCAGAACCAGTTGCATATCCATATCTCCTGCCTGCGTCCCGATGTGCGGCGCCGGCTTGACGGCGAAGCCGCCGCCCTCGGCAATGCCTGGCGCCCCCTGGGCGAACCGCTGATGGGGCATCCGTACCTGGCAATGCACGTTACCACCGCCGAACTGGCGGCGCAGAGCCCGTTTCTGATGCTGGCGCGCGGGGTGCCGGACGCGGCGGATAACATGGGGCATTTTACGCTGGCCCTGGTGCCGCTGGCCGACGGCGGCTTCGCGCTGCTGGCCGGCGAGCGCAACCTGCTGCGCGGTAATCTGGCTTCCAGCGAGGAGATCCAGGATCACAACTGCGCCATCCTGCGCTAAGCGGCCATGTCCGGGTCGCCCTTGGCGGGATTTTCGCGTACGGCTTGCGGGGGAGGTTTATGTTGCCGCGGCGAGGGTTTCGCTGATGCTTGCGGGTAGGGTTTATGTTGCCGCGGCGGGATTTTCGCGTACGGCTTGCGGGTGGGGTTTATGTTGCCGCGGCGGGATTTTCGCGTACGGCTTGCGGGTGAGGTTTATGTTGCCGCGGCGAGGGTTTTCGCGTACGGCTTGCGGGTGGGGTTTATGTTGCCGCGGCGAGGGTTTCGCTTGCCATGCGTTAGGTTGTTTTATGCAGTGCCGGGTGCCGGCAAGCGACAAAGAGGCCGTACCGCGACGGCCTCCTTGACCTCCGCGCGTCCGGCAGATCGTGCGCCGCTGCGCGGTGCCCGGCATCACCCATCCCGGCTTTTGGACCGCCCGGCATGCGTTCCAGACGCAAGCCGGGCTTTCGCCGCTCCCGGCGGCTCATCCAGCCGTGACGTGCGCCGCCGGCGCACTCTATGCCGGCACCACGTCAACACCATCGCCTGCCAGCAAAACAGCGTTTTGGGGTTCTTAGCGGTATGCGCTTACCGGGAAAGGTCTCAGTATTCATTTTACGCTAATGTTTACAGGCTGATGGCTAATGGCTGGAAGCGTAATGCTTAATGTTAAAACTCAAAACTCAAAATTGAATGATGAATGTCATATGGCATAACTGCATGACTGCATGACTGCATGACTGATAAGTCTCTTTCGGTATGCCTGCTTTTCGCTATGTCAGCGGCATTCCAGACCCGTTGCATTCTGTAATGGTTAACCGTATCCCGGCGCCAGACCTTATCCCAAGCATCAGCGCCGCTGTTGTTTCATAATATGCGGTGCGAACCGCGACATAGGGACCGGCATAAAGCGCGCTGACGGCGCCTGTGACCCCGGCATGAGCCGCCGGGAGCGGCGAAAGGCCCGGTAGCGCCGGGAGCGCATACCGGGCCGGTGCATCACGGGGGCACGGGCGGCGGAAGGCATCGCGCAGCGACGCGCGATCTGCCGGGCGCGCGGAGGTCAAGGAGGCCGTCGCGCTACGGCCTCTTTGTCGCTTGCCGGCACCCGGCAATACATAAAGCAACCCGACGCATGGCAAGCGAAACCTTCGCCACGGCGACATAAATCGCCCCGCACACGACAAGCGAAACCTTCGCCATGGCGACATAAATCGCCCCGCACACGACAAGCGAAACCTCCGCCACGGCGACATAAATCGCCCCGCACACGACAAGCGAAACCTCGCCACGGCGACATAAATCGCCCCGCACACGACAAGCGAAACCTTCACCATGGCGACATAAATCGCCCCGCACACGACAAGCGAAACCTCCGCCATGGCGACATAAATCGCCCCGCACACGACAAGCGAAACCTCCGCCATGGCGACATAAATCGCCCCGCACACGACAAGCGAAACCTTCGCCACGGCGACATAAATCGCCCCGCACACGACAAGCGAAACCTCCGCCATGGCGACATAAATCGCCCCGCACACGACAAGCGAAACCTCCGCCACGGCGACATAAATCGCCTCGCACACGACAAGCGAAACCTCCGCCACGGCGACATAAATCGCCCCGCACACGACAAGCGAAACTCACACCGCGGCGACATAAATCGCCCCGCCAGCCGCAAACGAAGCCCCTAACGAGGCGACATAAACAGCGCGACATTTACTTCCCGGGGCGGCCAATATTGCCGGACCGCATCAGCCCCATCACGCATCAGGACCGCGATCGCAAAATCTCCACTCGGCATATTAAAGGGAGAGCGTGCCGCCCTGTTATTTTTTGTTTTTCATTTCCTGCAAAATCGGACCGCACTGATTCTCTTCACCGCCGCTGGGCGAAATCAACGCCAGCAGCGCCGCCGCCGGCGCCAGAACCGCGCCAAGCGCCACCGCCGCCGCCCCGCGCGCAATCAGCGGGCCGGGTTTTACCCCGGCGTCGGGGTTCTTAAAGGTGCCGCGCACATACAACGGCGAGCGCAATGTCACGATACGCATCCCTTTACTGTCCGGATTGATGGATAAATCCAGCCGTTCGCTGGAAAAATTAGTCGTGCCGGCAATATTAATGACCGCATTCTCCGTATCAAACACAAACAAGCGCGGCGTAGCCAACCCGTTACGCACCCCCAGGTCCGCCGCCGCGCAGTTAATCTTCACCTGTTCGTCGCCAAACAGTTTGCCGACCACATAGTTACCCACGTTCAGGCCGGCGATTTCCATCAGATTACGGCTGATAACGCCGTCGTTCATCAGAATACGCACATCGCCATTGGCGCTGCCCAACAGCGCGGCCACGGAATTACCGGTGCCGGTAAACTGTGCATCGCCGTTCAACTGCCCCATGCTGCTGCGCATGGCTTCCACGTCGGGGAACAACGCCTTAAGCTGCAGTCCGCGCGCGTGCAAATCCGCCCGGCCCCGCATCGGCGTCTTGTTGCCCTCAAGCTTAATGGTGGAATTCAGGTTGCCGCGCGCCATGCCAAAACGCAGCGGGTCAAGCAGCAGCACGCCGTCATCTAGCTTAACGTGGGTATAAAGATCGCTGATTGGCAGGTTTTTGCCGTGTTCGATGCGCTTGCCAGTGAATTTCACATCCGCGTCCATGGTATCCCACTTGGCGGTATCGAATTTATCGTAGGGCAGCACCTTATCCGCCGGCTGTACCGACTGGGTTTTGGCTTTCTGCTTACCGCTTTCCGTGCCGGAATCTGCGCCGATAAGCGGCCCCAAATCGGCAAAGCGCAGTTCATTCGACACCACTTCCCCGGTCAGGGAAGGTCGCGGTTTACCCTGCACGAACTCCAGCGTGCCGTGGATATCGCTTGAGCCGATTTTGCCGTTAAATTTCTCATAGCGATAATGCCCGGCCTCCTTGCCCTGGAAATGGGCAATCAGGTGCCCGTCCGTTGAATACGGCGGTGAATCCGGCAATACGACACCGGTCAGGGCATGCAGATCCCCCAGGTTATCGCCCGCCAGCCGCAGCCGCAAATCCAGGCCGCCCAGGTTCATCGGATCTTCCAGCGTCCCCTGGATAGCGACCCGGGTCGCGCCGGAGCGCACGTCCGCCTGCAAAGGGAAGGGCCGGCTGGCGCTGCGCAGCGCCAGCATGCCGCCGATTTTACCGTCGCCGCTCAGGGGCTCGTTGTTATATTTCCCCGTCACCTTCCAGCCGAAGATATAGTCGTCGGTACGCCGCGCCGCGCCGCTGCCATCCGGATTGACGGCGGTATCGTCCTTGGCCGTTTTTTCATCGCCGCCGGACTTGGCCGCGGTATCGGCCTTGGCCGTTTTTTCATCACCACTGGACTTGGCCGCTGTATCGGCCTTGGCCGTTTTTTCATCACCACTGGACTTGGCCGCGGTATCGGCCTTGGCCGTTTTTTCATCACCACTGGACTTGGCGGCGGTATCGGCCTTAGCCGTTTTATCATCACCGCCGGATTTGGCCGAGGTATCATCGGCCTTGGCCGTTTTGTCGCCGCCCGCGCTGGAAGCGTCGCCCCGGGTGGTATTATCCTTGGTGCTGGCGCCGGCCAGCTCCGCGTAAGGGATAGGCTTGCCCAGCGGATTGACCGTCATATGAATGTCGGCCTTGGTTATCGGGTCGAGAAAGTCAATTTTCCCCTGGTCAAAGGCAATATCGTCCACCTTGAATGACCAGGCGGAAGGCGGCGTGTCCTGCTGCGGCTGATCGCTGTTGGCCAGGTTAAAGGTCCAGTTGTTCTTACCGTTGGCCAAACGCTTTAACGCGGCGTCGGGGCTGAAAAGAGTAATGCGCGGGAGGTAGATCTCCTTATGCAGCAACGCCAGCGGCGACAGACTGGCCTCCACCCGTTTCAGCCGGGCGGTATAATCGCCGGGCACGTCGGGCGGGTTGCCGAGTACCACGTCTTCCGCATGCAGATGCGGCCAGGGGATCCATGCCCGCCATCCCGCCTCGTCCCGCTGGCGCGACCACTGTACGCCCAGGTCGCCGTTAATGGCGAAGGGCCGGTGCAGCTCGGCGGTAACCTTTTCATTGATCGTGGGCTTCAGGCGATTCAGGTCGTAGATGGCGATAAAAATAACGATGGCAATCAATACCACCACTAAGAATAATACAATGCCTAAGATCGCCTTTTTCGTCCGGGTCATGGTGATAACATTCCTCATTAAACGGCCTTATGTCATTAATCATAGTTGAGGATTTCGGACCTGAGGCAGGATAATGATTGAATTTGTTACTGAAAATAGTGATTATCCCTGAACAAGGGCCCCCGCAGGGCGCGATCTAAGTCATGAAAAATTAAAACAACGTTTCAGTGCTATTGACGGCGGCGACCAATCTAGTGAGACTAAGTGCGTTAACCCCTTTCTATTCACTTTATTCATACAGGCTCGCAGTAAATGACAACCAAAAACATTGCCGTTATCGGCGAATGCATGATTGAACTGTCCGAAAAAGGCACCGATGTTAAACGCGGGTTTGGCGGCGATACGCTCAATACCTCGGTGTATATTGCGCGGCTGGTCACATCGGGCGAGCTGGACGTACATTACGTCACCGCGCTCGGCACCGACACCTTCAGTGAAGACATGATCGGCGCATGGCGGCAGGAAGGGGTGAAAACCGATCTTATCCAGCGCCTGGATAACCGTTTGCCGGGCTTATATTATATCGAGACCGACGCCACCGGCGAGCGCACCTTCTATTACTGGCGTAATGAAGCCGCCGCGCGCTACTGGCTGGAAAGCGCGGATTCAGAGCGTATCTGCCGGGAGCTGGCGGGTTTTGATTATCTTTATTTGAGCGGCATCAGCATCGCCATCCTCAGCGCCGAAAGCCGCCAGCGCCTGCTGGCGCTGCTGAAAACCTGCCGGGATAACGGCGGCAAGGTCATCTTTGACAATAACTATCGTCCGCGCCTGTGGGCGAGCAGGGAAGAAACCCAAAGCGCATATCGGGATATCCTCACCCACACCGATATCGCCTTCCTGACCCTGGACGATGAAGATATGCTGTGGGGCAAACAGCCGGTGGACGAGGTCATTAAGCGCACCCGCGGCTGGGGCGTGCAGGAAATTGTCATCAAACGCGGCGCCGAGTCCTGTCTGGTAACGACCCGGGAAGGGGAACTGCTGGACGTGCCGGCGATCAAACTGCCGAAGGACAAGGTGGTCGATACCACCGCCGCGGGCGACTCGTTCAGCGCCGGCTATCTGGCGGTGCGCCTGACCGGCGGCGACGCGGTCTCTGCGGCCAAATGCGGCCACCTGACCGCCAGCACGGTGATCCAATATCGCGGCGCCATCATTCCACGCGACGCAATGCCCGCAATACCTGCATAAGCCCATGATGCGTGAGGCGGCGAATGCCCTTTCCTGGCTATCGCCGCCATCATGCCCGCCGTTATTGCGTTGAAACCAGCCCCGCCCAGCCCGCATCAAGACGGCGGCGGGATATCCGTGACTTCCGGTTTGCTCTCATCGACGGCTGCCGGCTGCGGTCCCGGCGCCATGATATGCTCGTAGGTTTCCTGCAGCGCCTTCATATTCATTTCCGGCTCGCCCTTGGGCTGCATCAGCACCAGCGTGGCGTTTTGCGATAGCTGCGAGCGCAACTCTTCATTAAGCATCTGCAGCGTCAGCTTGGACAAAAACGCGTTGCGCAGCTTCTGGTACTGCTCCGGCGCGATATCCACCACGTCATTTTGCTGTGAACGCAGACGCTGGCTCATTAATATGTCGGTATCGGTACGGGCGTAAGTGGCGAACAGCGTGCCCAGCTCGCCGGTCTTGCGCGCCATAAGCGCGTCGAACTCCGCCTTGCTCAGGCCGTTATTGCGCAGGTTCGCCAGCTCATGGGAAACGAAGGTCAACGCGGCCGCCAGGTTGTCCATGGCGGTGTCCATATGCACGGCGCACTGGGAGCGCTGGTAATGCACGTTACAATCGAAACGCAGGTTGGTCTGCTTCAGGTTGCTGTCTTGCATGGCCTGCTGGACATGCCAGAACAGCGCCTCGCGGGCCAGATCGCTGCGCCAGTAGCGATCCAGGGAGCGCGAATCGCGGATAGGCTGCCAGGGAGTATCCCATACCAGCTTCAGGCTATCTTCTTTGGCGTCCTCGCTCATCAGGCTGACCGGCTGCGCCACCAGCGGCGACAGCGCCGGCAGGGTGGAAGGCGTATCACGCTTGCCCTTCAGCGATGAGAACGTTTTGACGATCTGCTCGTTCAGCCCGCGATTGTCGACGTTGCCCACCACATACAGCGTCATGGCGTCCGGCGTATACCAGCGCTGATAGAATTGCTGCAACTGCTGGCCGCTCACCGGCGCGGCCGCCTGCCGGCTCGGATCGTGGGCCAGCAAGACCGACCCTTTAAGGCGGTAATGCCACCAGGGGCTGCCGGCATTGGCGGGGGCGGTCGCCACCGGATCGGCCCCTTCCAGGGCGGCATGCAGCGTGGTGGGATTAATGGTTAAATGGCCGCCGGTGTTCATCATCCATTTCAGCGCCTCTTTCAACAGCTCGGGGCGGCCGTTGGGCAGGCTCAGGCTGTAAAGCGTGTAATCGTAGGAGATGACGGCCGGAGGCTGCGGACGTTCGCGGTCCACGCCCTGTTGCCAGAGTGATTTCAGCTGCGCGGAGGAAAAGTTTTCACTGTGTGTCAACGCCAGGCGCGGAAGCAGGCGCGCAAAACCGGTCTGCTGCGCGTTTTCAGCCAGCGAACCGGTATTCACCATTAAGCGTAATTCAATACGATCGTTCGGCCGTTGCGGTGTTGCCAACACTTGCCAGGAGAAGCCATTACTGAGTTTACCCTGTTGCCAGGCGGGATCGGGTTGTAATGCTTCTGCCTGAACATTGCCACCCACCGTCGCCAGTAACACTCCACTCATGAAAAGACGAATTCCGGTGCCCTGCATGTGAACCCCTACTCAATAACTGCCTATTAAAATATGTAATCTCACTCAGACGGTTTACCGTGCGTTCCATCGATTAGTACTTTTTCCGTCGGAAAAAAGCGTGGCGCAAAGTGTACCATGTTGTTAGACCGCAGACCTTTGCGGATGTCACGGCACGGCATAAAATAGTACCGCCTGGGGTATAAACGAGATAAAAATAGGCGTAACAGGGCATTACCGGCCGTATCGCCATGCATCGGCCGGTAAAAGGGGGGCAAAAACAGCAGGAAATGATCAGGTTCCGGAGGCGGCCGTTTTCGTGGGTTTAAGCACCGCGTTCAGCTGTTTTTCATCCAGTTGATCACACCACTTGGCCACGACGATAGTGGCGACGCCATTGCCCACCAGGTTGGTCAGCGCGCGGGCCTCGGACATAAACCGGTCAATGCCGAGGATAAGCGCCAGCCCGGCCACCGGCAGGTGCCCGACCGCCGACAGGGTCGCGGCCAGGACGATAAAGCCGCTGCCGGTGACGCCCGCCGCCCCCTTGCTTGACAGCAGCAATACCACCAGCAGGGTCACCTGATGGATGATGTCCATATGGCTATTGGTGGCCTGGGCGATAAACACCGCCGCCATGGTCAGGTAGATGGACGTGCCATCAAGGTTAAAGGAATAGCCGGTGGGGATCACCAGGCCCACCACCGATTTTTCGCAGCCGGCGCGCTCCATTTTATCAAGCATGCGCGGCAGCGCCGACTCGGAAGAAGAGGTGCCGAGCACAATCAGCAGTTCTTCTTTGATATAGTTGATAAAACGGAAGATATTAAAGCCGGTGACCCGCGCAATCAGCCCCAGCACCACCACCACGAACAGGATGCAGGTCAGATAGAAACAGGCGATAAGCTGCCCCAGCTGTATCAGCGACCCCAGGCCATACTTGCCGATGGTAAAGGCCATGGCCCCGAATGCGCCAATCGGCGCCAGGCGC
This sequence comes from Sodalis sp. RH24, assembly GCF_047324145.1. Lineage (NCBI taxonomy): Bacteria > Pseudomonadati > Pseudomonadota > Gammaproteobacteria > Enterobacterales > Bruguierivoracaceae > Sodalis > Sodalis sp. RH24. The sequence continues at coordinate 3,772,567 of NZ_CP178729.1, read as the reverse complement.
ATGATCATATTGATAATGCCGAAAATCACCTTGGCGAAGCTGTCGATAACGTTAAAAATCACCTGGCCCTTTTCGCCCAGGCGGTGGAGGGCGAAACCGAACAACACCGCGAACAGAAGCACCTGCAGGATATTGCCGCTGGCGAAAGCGCCGATTACGCTCGCCGGGATGATATCCATCAGAAACGCCACCAGTCCCTGCTGCTCGGCCTGCTGCGCATAGATAGCCACCGCCTTGGCATCCAGGGTGGCCGGATCGATATTCATGCCGGCGCCCGGTTGCACCACGTTAACGATAATCAGGCCGATAATCAGCGCTATGGTGCTGACGATCTCAAAATACAGCAGCGCCACCGCCCCGGTGCGGCCCACCTCTTTCAGGCTTTCCATGCCCGCGATACCGGTGACCACGGTACAAAAGATAACCGGTGCAATGATCATCTTGATCAATTTAACAAAACCATCGCCCAGGGGTTTCATGTCCGCGCCCAGTTCCGGATAGAAATGCCCGAGCAGGATCCCTGCCGCAATGGCCACCAGGACCTGAAGATAAAGGCTTTTAAACGGGTTGAATGTCATACGCCAACCTTATTCATTAGTTATACGCGTTTAAGTGGGTTGAATATGTAGCAAGGATATTAATGATTTGATAATGAATTACATATCTCGAAATACCAATACACCACCGCGCGGGGGTTGTCGGCAGGCAACGGAGAGAAATTAGAATTGAAACGCTTCAGTTGGACTTTAGAAACTATAGTAACCGGCCATGGGAAGCGGCACACGGCCGCACCGGCGATCAAACGGCGGCGAGATGCAGGAAACGCTGCTCGAAATCCTCCTGGGGCAGAGGCTCGGAAAACAGGTAGCCCTGTCCCCAGCTGATGTTATGATCCAGCAGGCATTGCAGCTGCGCCTGGGTTTCCACGCCTTCAGCGATAACCGGCAGCGACAGCACCTCGGCAATGGCGCTGACAATACGCAGCATCACCAAATCCTCCGGCAGTTTTTCGATAAAACTCCGGTCGATTTTCAGCAAATCAATGGGCAGGTTGCGCAACCGGTCCAGATAATAAAGGCTGGAGTAGCCCATGCCGAAGTCATCCAGCGCAATCAAAATCCCCAGCTCGCGCATTTGCCGCAGCAGGCCGAGGGAGTGCTCGAATTCAGTAATGCGCGCGGTCTCGGTGATTTCCAGCACCAGTTGTGCGGGCGCGATCTCGTAGCGGGCCAGCAGCACTTTGAGAAACGGCACCAGATTGGATTCCTGCAGTTGTTTGGCCGAGAGGTTCACCGCCAGCTGGAGATGGATACCGCGTTTACGCCATTGCGCCAGAATGCGGCAGGAGGCTTCCAAGACCCAGTTGCCCAGCGGCACCATCGCGCCGATTTCTTCGGCGCCGCTGATGAAATCCGACGGCAGCGAGTAGCTGCCGTCATCCTGGCGCCAGCGCAGCAAGACCTCCGCGCCAATCAGCCGCCGGTCGCGAATATCCACCTGCGGCTGGAAGAACAGTGCGCAGCGTTCCTGCTCTATGCCTTCCAGGATGGTGCTTTCCAGCGTCATGCGCCGGTGAACCATGGCGGTGAGCTTGGGCTCGAAGAATAAGATCTGGTTTTTGCCGTTGTCATGGGCCAGCATCATGGCGGACGTGGCGCGCCGCAGCAGTTGATGCGCGGACTCGTCGTTGCGCAGCCTCAGGGCAATGCCGATGCTGGCGGCGGGACGCAGCGACAGGCTACCGATGGCCAGGGGGGCATTAATGCTTTTCATGATGCCCTGCGCCAGCTGCATTCCTTCGTAAGCGTTCTGGATTCCGTGATCGAACAACGCGAATTCATTGTGATTGAGCTGGCCGAGAAAACGATGATCGTTAAGGTGCCGCTTAAGCTGCCGGGTCAGCGTCATCAGCAGGATGCCCCGTTGCGCCTCGGTAAGAATGCCGGTGGCTTCCTGTAGCGTGCTGATACTGATGACCAGCAGGCAATATTGCTGCATATCCCGGCACAGGGCCATGCGCGAATCCAGCATGGCGGTAAACAGGTTTTTATTCGGCAGCGCGGTCTCGGCATGGCGGGTCGACAGCCGGTTAAGATCGTCGAACATGCCGGCCAGTATCTGCTGGTTGCGATTATAGCTGCGCACCAGCACGCCAAGCTCGTCGTCGCGGTGCATATCCGGCAGCGAAAGCTGGTGGCGGGGAATGTCCTGCGCCGGCAGCGTTTCCAGACTGCGGGCGATTTCACGCAGGGGATGGACCATCAGGCGGTTAATACACCAGGTGATCGCAATCGTCAGCACCAGCGCCAGCAGGAGATAGGTGGACATCATGGTGGAAAACGCGCTGGCGATAAACTGGTACAACCGGTAGGAGTCGGCTTGCAATACCAGCGACGCCAGGGCCCGTGGATGCGAAGGCCGCGGAAGCGCGTACAGCGGCACCGAGATTTCCACCGGCAGCCGGAACAGGCGCTCTATCAGCGCCGGCACCGGCCGCTCCGGCGGAAAATCCGCGTGCAGCACCTGGAAATCATCCGGCAGCACCACATCCGCCCGGCTCAGGATGCCCACCGGCTTCAGGGTGGCGAGAATCCGCTCGGCCTGCGGCACGTCTCCCTTTAATACCGCGCTGGATAAAGGCTGACGCACCGACATGGCTATATTTTGCAGCTGCTGGGCGTAATCCTCACGGCGCTGCTGCACAAAATGGAACAGCTGGATCACAATGAAAATGCAAATAGTCACCAGCGCCACGCCTGACACCGTAGCCATTTGTTTAATCGTTAATGAACGTCTGATCCGCAAACTGTTCTCCAAGGCGTTTTTCAGCTCGACCCGTTACGCTCCCTAACCCGGCGGACGGTTACCCGGCTCACCCCGGCCCCGGCCATGACGAAGGACAGCGCATATTTTCGCGATTCGGGCAGCAAAAGTTGCCGGGCGGGCCGCAGAGCGATTTTGTGCATACTAATATATACTATCTCACGCCGGGTTTTATTTTTTAAAACAGGCATTTCGTCTCTTTAACGCTTATCGGCGACACTCGGTTATAATGACGACGTTTTACCTAGGAATATTCTGATTCATGGCGGTCCTGGCGCGCGCCGGTGGGGTAGATAGGGCATTAATCCCCGCGCATCCCTGACGTTGCGGCGCTGGCGTGAAGAACAACAGCTGTGTAAAATGCAATCAGCGCCTTACATCAGTTTTGTTGCAGTTTGAAATGCCATTATTTTAACAAGACATTACGTTTTCTTTATAATTTTTCGCAGGCATCACGAATGGGATAGCATGAGCAGAGGATAATGGCATTTCCCAGGCTATCGCTTTTATTCATAGCCGCCCCATGCCGGCGTTGAAGATTTACATTTTCACTGCTTCGGCACTCAAGACGGGACTATAATTTTACCGCAGCTCAATGTGTTTCATTTGATTTAACTTTGTAAAAAATTGAAACTTGTATTAGTTTGTCTTGAGGACCTTCTCATTCATTTCATTGTGCCAGGCTCGAGGCCCATTACCATCCCTAACATAACCCGCGGGCGCCGTCTTGTTCATAAGATAATGCGGTCCGCAGAGTGGTCGCGCAAATTTATCCGGTGAGGTAGGAATGAATAATTACGATGATATTAAGCGGTTTAAAGAAAAACTCAATATGGAAGGCATTGATTATAAAGAAATCGCTGAAAGCAATCCTAATATTACCGCGCATAACTGGGCGATTATAAAACAAGTGGCCACGGCCGATGAACCTTTTCATCCCCTGGAGCAGGGGCGCCCCACACAGCCCACCCCCGCTCCCGTCTCGGATAAAGAATTCAGCGCATCGCCGCTGGGGCAACCGCTGGCGGCCCAGCAGCCGCGCGCGGGCGGAAATATTAATCGGGACATTGGCGCCATAAACGCCCACTATCAGCCGCAGGCCTCAACAGCGGCGGAGTCTTTTGCTTCCCCCCTGATGAGCGCGGTCGGCAAGGCGCTGCCGGCGATAGGCCCCGTGGCGCCCGTCGCCACGCCCCAGGACGGCAATGCGCCCGCGGGCGCCGCGTTTCTTAACGCCATACAGCAGGAATTTGCCGCTCCGCCCGCCGCCGTGCCCACGCGGTCACAGGAACCCGCCGCGGCATCGCCCTTCGACGCCGGGCAACATGGCCGCCCCGCCGCGGCATCGCCTTTCGACGCCGGGCAACACGGCCGCCCCGCCGCGGCATCGCTTTTCGACGCCGGGCAACACGGCCGCCCCGCCGCGGCATCGCTCTTTGACGCAGCGCGGCATGACCAACCCGCCCGGACGTCTTCTACGGCGGCGTCATCGGTCCGGGCGCCGGCCAATGCCGCCGGTACCATGCGCTTTAATAGTCTGTTTAACCGGAAATCCCAGTCATCGGCAATGCCGTCGGGTCGGGATACGCCCCTTTCACTTCTTTTAGAGAATATTGCGTTATGCCGTTAGTCTGTGTCTGTTCGCCGAAGGGCGGCGTGGGTAAAACAACCGTCAGCGCCAATCTTGCCTACGCCCTGGCCCGCAGCGGCAGCAAGGTGCTGGTTATCGATTTCGATGTGCAAAACGCGCTGCGGCTGCATTTCGGCGTACCGATTTCCGATACCCGCGGCTACGTGGCACAGGCCACCACCGCCGTGGACTGGAGTCAGTTTATCCTGAAAGCCGACGCCAATCTGTTTGTCCTGCCCTATGGCGAGGTGGAGGAAGAACAGCGTCTGGCGTTTGAAAACGCCATCAGCCGCGATCCGCATTTCCTGCTGCGCGGATTAAACACGGTATTAAATTACCCCGGCCTGGTGGTCATCGCCGATTTTCCTCCCGGCCCGGTGGCGGCGTTAAAAGCCGTGCAACCCTTCGCGGATATGCACATTGTGGTCATGCTGGCGGATACCGCCTCGCTTTCCTTATTACCGCAAATGGAAAACCACAAATTCCTCGGCGCGCCGATGAATAACCGCCTTGGGGAATATTATGTGGTTAATCAAAGCGATATGCGCCGCAACTTAAGCCGCGACGTATCGCAGTTTTTTGAACAGCGTCTGGGCGACCGGTTATTAGGCACCATACACCGCGATGAGTGCGTACCCGAAGCCAACGCGTCGCAGCGTTCAATCATTGAATTCAGCCCGGTGTCCGCCGCCGCGTTCGATATAGAACTCATCAGCAAAAAAGTCGCCGCCATTGTCGGCGTGAAAGTGGGCGATGGCGAGTTTTATGCCATGCCTAATCACGGCATCAAATAATAAGCACAGGAACAGGCATGAATAAGTTTCTATTTTCTATACTGCTTTTACTGTTACTGCCTGTTGCCGTGCTTATCATCATCACGCCGATGGACAGCGACAAACAATACATCTTCGGCCTGTTCAGTATCGGACTGATGTTGCTGCTGGGCGTAAGTAAAAGCCATTTAATCAGCGTCATCATGATAGTGATGTCTTTTTTGATGTCCACCCGCTATATCTATTGGCGCGCTACCGAAACGCTGCACTTTAATTCGGTGATTGAAGCGGTATTGGGGATCGGCCTGTTTATTGCCGAAATGTATGCCTGGGTTATCCTGGTGCTGGGTTACCTGCAAACCACCTGGCCGTTAAAGCGCAAAATTGAACCTATGCCGGACGACCCGGCCACCTGGCCGACGGTGGATGTCTACGTCCCGTCCTATAACGAGAGCCTGGACGTGGTGCGTGATACCGTCCTTGCGGCGCAGTGTATCGACTACCCGCGCGACAAGATGAAAATCTATATTCTGGACGACGGTAAACGCAATGAATTCGCGGTGTTTGCCGCCGATGCCGGGGTGGGTTATATCACCCGTAACGATAATAAGCATGCCAAGGCCGGCAACCTTAACCATGCGATGACCGTGACCAAAGGCGAGTTTATCTGCGTATTCGACTGCGATCATGTCGCCACCCGTGGTTTCCTGCAGGCCACCGTGGGCAGCTTTTTGATTGACGATCGCCTGGCGCTGATCCAAACGCCCCACCACTTCTATTCTCCCGATCCGTTCGAGCGCAACCTGTCGGCGGCGCGCGATATCCCCAACGAAGGCGCGCTGTTCTACGGGCCGGTGCAGCAAGGCAACGATAACTGGAACGCCACCTTTTTTTGCGGGTCCTGTGCGGTGATCCGGCGCAGCGCGCTGGAAGAAATCGGCGGATTCGCGGTGGAAACCGTCACCGAGGACGCCCATACCGCGCTGAAGCTGCAGCGGCTGGGCTGGAACTCCGCCTTTCTGTCCATTCCGCTGGCGGCGGGTCTTGCCACCGAGCGCCTGGGGCTGCATGTTATCCAGCGTACCCGCTGGGCGCGGGGCATGACCCAGATTTTTCGTCTGGACAATCCGTTATTCGGCCGCGGCCTCAAGTGGCAACAGCGTTTGTGTTATCTCAACGCCATGCTGCATTTCCAATACGGCCTGCCGCGCGTGGCGTTCCTGACCGCGCCGCTGGCGTATTTATTGTTTAACCAAAATATTATCGCCTCTTCCGCCAGCGCCATATTTGCCTATGTTTTGCCGCATTTGTTCCTGGCCATCTATATCAATTCCCGCATGAACGGGCGTTTCCGCTATACCTTCTGGGGTGAAATTTACGAAACGACCATGGCGTTCCATTTGATTATCCCCACCCTGCTGACCCTGATTTCCCCCCGGCACGGTAAGTTTAACGTCACCGATAAAGGCGGGTTACTGGATGTCGGCTTCTTTGATTTCCATATCGTCAAACCGCATCTGATCGTGGCGGTGCTTCTGGGCATGGGTATTGCCGCCGGGGTAGTGCGCGCGATCATGCATGACTATTTTAACGTCGATCCCCGGGTGATTTTGCTCAATATCGTCTGGGCGTCCCTGAGCGTCATCATTTTGCTGGCGGCGATTGCGGTGGCCAAGGAAACGCGCCAGATCCGCAAGACTATCCGTATCGATGTCAGCATCCCGGCCATTATCCACTACGCCAGCGGTATTTCGGTGCGCACCGAAACCCTGGACCTCTCCATGGGCGGGATGAAGCTGGTAACCCCCGACGACCGCTATCAAACCGATCGCATCGAGGAAGTGGAACTGCGGCTGCAGTCCGGCGCGGTCTGTATCCCGGTCAGCCTGATTGGCGCCGACGCCAGCGTTATTCGCCTGATGTTTGAAGCGATGCCGCTGGAAAAACGACGTGAGCTGGTGCGCGTGGTGCTGGCACGCGCGGATGCCTGGATTGTGCCGCCCTATCCGAAAGATCGGCCGCTGCACTCATTTGCCAGCATTGTCCGCTGCGTCTTCGAGCTCTTTTACAACACCTGGAAAGAGCGCGGCCAAAAAAGAAAGAATGCCAAGTCCGCAGGACCTGGCGAAGCGACCTAAGCTCACGCGGAAAAAATTGCATGCCATTTCGTATCAGGAAGATAGCCCATTGTGTATTACTGATCGCCGCCTTGGGCGGCCTCGGCGCCACGGCATGCGTCGGGGCGGCCTTTGCCGCCGATCCGCAGGCCGCGCCGGTTTATCACCTGCCGCCGCTTCCGGCGGCGCAGGATACTGACGGCGCGGGCGCCCAGTCCGCTGACGATACGCGCCAATCCCCGGCCGCCGACCCGGCGGCAACCGGCGCCGGCGCGCCGGCCGATGGCAGCGCGCCACCAACCGCAAGCGCCGTCGGCACACCTGCCGGCGGCCTGCCGATGGATTTTCCCCCGCCGGTAATAAGCGTAGCGCCGCAGGCCGCCGCGCCGGGCCAGGGCGTCGATAGCCAACTGGCGCAGGTGACCCCCCTCAACGATGACACTATCAGTGTTGCCGGCATGGGCCAGCCGAACGGCCTCACGCTGAGCGGCGGCCAGCTCCAGTCCGGCATTGTGTTTACCCTGCCCCGCGATCAGGTGGCGACCACCGCCCGGCTATACCTGGCGCTGAAAGTCTCCCCGGCCCTGGCCGCGCGGGACACCAGCCTGCGCCTGATGCTCAATGGCCAGGAACTGGGCAATGTGGCGCTTAGCCAGGCCAGCGCCACGGATAATGTCTATGAGCTGGATATTCCGGCGGCAATGATCGTCAGTAACAACAACCTTAGCTTTAGCGTGAATGACGACAATACCCTGACGTGCGAGCGGGATCTGTCGGATAAATATTGGGTGACCGTCCTGCCCACCAGCCATTTGCAGTTGAGCAGCCAGATACTGGATATCGGCCGCGACTTAAGCCATTTCCCGCGCCCGTTTTACGATCCGCTGTCGATGAAGGGCTCGTCGGTGGCGTTTATCTTCGGCCAGACGGTCAAATCCGACGCGGTGGCGGCCGCCAGCATGCTGGCGTCCTATTTTGGCCTGCTGTCCAGCTACCGTAATATGGAATTCCCGGTGCACCTGAACGAGCTGCCGGCGCAAAACGGCATCCTGTTCGGCCAGCCCGGCGATAAAATCGCCGATATCACCCTGCCGCAGGTAACCGGCCCCACGCTGCAGATGATCGATAATCCGCTCAATCCGGTGTATAAGCTGTTGCTGGTGGTGGGGCGCAACGGTAATGAAATGCGCCAGGCCGCCTATCGCCTGATTTCGTCGCCGCTGCCGGCCAGGCAGGATGTCATCCAGGTGCAGAACCAGACTATCCCGTTACGCCAGCCCTACGACGCGCCGCGCTGGATTGACACCACCAAGCCGGTCTATCTGAAGGATCTGGCGCAAAACCCGGAATCGCTGACCGCCAACGGCCTGTATCACGACGGCATACGCATCGGCTTTCGCGCCGCCCCGGATCTGTTTATGTGGGATGGCGATTTCATCCCGGTAAAAATTGATTACCGCTTTCCGACCGAAAACTGGATAGACGAAGATTCGTCGCAATTGAGCATTACGCTTAACGGCACCTTCCTGCACAGTTTACCGGTCAATAAGCACGGGCTGGTGGAAACCGCCTGGCGCAAGCTGGGCGGCGATACCCGCCAGGAAACCTTTACCCTGCAGCTGGCGCCTTATCTGATTTACGGCGATAACCAAATGGAATTTTATTTCGCCCTGAAGCCTAAGGCCGACGCGCCCTGCAGCCTGCTGACCAGCAATAATATCAAAAGCCGCATCGACCCGGACTCAACCATCGACCTGAGCCGGACGCACCATTTTACGCTATTGCCCAACCTGTCCTATTACGTCGGCGCGTCATTTCCCTTTAGCCGGCTGGCGGATTTCTCCCAAACGGTGATGCTGCTGCCCGCCAAACCGGAGGCCGGTGAAATCGCCACGCTGCTGGCGATGGCCGCCCGCGCCGGCAATGCCACCGGCATCGCCCTCAATCATGTGGATGTACGCCTGGGCCTGCAAGACCATGCCGCCGGCGGCATTCCCCTGGCGGATAAGGATATCCTCGCCTTCGCCTCGCTTAAACAGACCGATCTGGTGCGCGATTTGCTGGCCGGTTCGCCGTATGAAATGCGCAACGGCCTGCTGTCGGTCAAGGAAGAAACGCTTACCGCCCGCCTGAAAGGCTATTTTACCGGGCGTTTTTTCCGTCAGGGCGTGGAAGCGGACCGTTATCTGGCCTCCACCGACGCCTGGCGGGGATTCCTGAGTTTCGCCTCGCCCTGGGCCGGCAAACGGGTAGTGGTACTGGCCACGGCCACCGACAGCGATCAGTTGTCGCATATTAACGCTGATTTACAGGTACCGGCCATTAATGCCGGCGTTCGCGGCGATATAGCGGTGATCAATGCGGAAAACGGCGTAAAAAGTTTTACCGTGGGCAGCCAGTTCCCCAGCGGGGAGATGCCCTGGTACATGATGATAATCTGGTACGCCAATCAGCATATTATTTTCCTTTCCTTAAGCGGCCTGGTGTTCGCGGTACTGATAGGAAGTTGTATTTACGTTCTGCTGGCGCGGCATGCGGCTAAACGCCTGGCCAATAGCGCGAACAAATAACCGTATCGATAAGATGCGTTGCCTGACTGGGCCATATGGGTAAAAGAAAATGAAACGGCAAATAAAAAAAGACTTAAAAACGCTGTATGTCGCCGGCCTGGCGGGCCTGTCGCTGTTTTCCGCCCTGGCGCAGGCAGCGGATAATAGCCCGGCCATTAACGCGTTGCTGCAGCAGGCAGCCTATTGGCACGAAAAAGCCCATAACGATTTGGCCCAGGAATCGTTACAGAAAATCCTGGCGGTGGATGAAAATAACGCCGATGCCCTGTATCTGCTCTCGCTCTACGCGTTACGCGACGGACAAAAGGCCGAGGCCCAAAAATGGCGCCAGCGGCTGGTCAAGGCCTCGCCAGGCGACGCGCGCCTGCAGAACCTCGACAGCGCCAGCGTACTGCAAACCATCTCGCCGACCCAATTAGCCAATGCGCGCCAACTGGCGGCGCAGGGCAACACGGCGCGCGCCATCGAAAGCTACCGCACCCTGTTCCAGGGCAACCAGCCGCTGGACAGCCTGGCGGTAGAGTATTACGAAACCCTGGCAGGCGTTCCGGCCTCGCGCCCGGACGCTATCGCCGGCCTGCGCAGCCGCGTCAGCCAGCAGCCGTCCGATACGGCCGCCAGGATGGCGCTGGGCAGGATCCTGACCTATGACGAAAACACCCGTCGCGAAGGCGTCGGGCTGCTGGCGCCGATGGCGGCCAATAACAAGGCGGCGGACAACGCCCTGCGCCAGGCGCTCATCTGGATGGCGCCGCAGCCCGGGGATAAAACCGTCTATGACGATTATATGCAACGCCACCCCAGCGACGGCGCGGTATTACGCCATTTTCAGGAAAGCGTGGGCGGCGCTGAAAAGGGACAGGGCTATTCAGCCCTGAACAGCGGCGATCTTACGGCGGCGCGCAGCCGGTTCGAGGCGGTGCTGACCACCAACCCCAACGACGGCGACGCCTTGGCCGGGCTGGGTTATATCGCTATGCGCGGCGGTGATTTCAGCGCGGCGGAAAACTACCTTAACCAGGCAATGAAGCAAGGCGGTCCGAACAGCGCCCAATGGGCGGCGCTGGCCAAGGACGCGCATTTTTACGGCGAACTGAACAAAGCCAAAGGCGCCGTCTCGTCCGGCGACCTGAACGCGGCGCTGGCGCTCAGCGAGCCGCTGGCGCAGGCGGAAGGCAGCAAAGGCGTCTCGGCGGAGCTGTTCCGCGCCGACGTCTTGCGCCGCAGGGGCGACCTGGCCGGCGCGGAGCAAGCCTATCGCACCGCGCTGTCGAGCGATCCGCAGAATACCGATACCAAGCTGGGACTCTACTATACCCTGCGCCAGGCCAATAAGACCGCCGACGCGCAGCAGGTGCTGGAAACAATACCGGCGGATAAGCGCCCGCAGGTGGCGGCGGGCGGCGTCAACGTCGAGCCGTTGCGCCGCCAGGCCGCGCAGGCAATGCAAGCCAACGATCCGCAGCGGGCATTGAATTTGCTGCAGCAGGCGCTGGAAAAACAACCGTCCAATATCTGGGTGCGCCTGGATATGGCGCGCATCCTGCAAAAGCAGGGAGACAGCGCGCAGGCCCAGGCCTTGATGGCCGCCGCCGGCCAGCGCGGCGCGCCGGCGGACAACCTTTACGCCGCCGCCCTGTTCGCCAGCGAAACTCAGCGCTGGGCCGCCGCGGCGCAGCTGCTGGCCTATATTCCCGACAGCCGGCGCAACCGCGCCATGCGCGATCTGGCCGTGCGGGTAAACTTTAACCAGCAGATGGCGGGCGCCGAACGTTATATCCAGGAGGGCAACCGCACGGCGGCGTTAAACACCTTGCGCGCCCTGGCGCAAACGCCACCCGCCGCGCCGGCAGATGTGGGCAAACTGGCGCAGGATCTGATGACCCTGGGCGACAGCGCCGCCGCGGTGGCGCTGGTACGTAATAATATGCGCGCCGGCGTTAACGGCAATGCCGGTGATTATGCGGCCCAGGTCGGCGTGCTCAACCAGGCCGGCCTGACCGCGGAGGCGGAGGCCTGGATGAATAATCCGCGCATCGTGGCCAGCAGCACGCCGGCCGAACTGAGCCGCATTCGCCAGGGCTCGGTGATTAACCAGGCGGATGAACTGCGCGAACGCGGACAATACGCGGCGGCCTACGATAAGCTCATCGTGGCGATGCAAAGCGATCCGCAAAACGTCGATCTGATGCTGGCCATGGCGCGTCTTTACCAGTCCGGCAAAATGAACGAACAGGCGGCGCGGGTCTATGATTATGTGCTGGTGCGCGAACCGCAAAACGAAGGCGCCCGCGAAGGCGCCGCCAACGCGGCCCTGGCCCAGGGCGATATCGCCCGCGCCAAACGGCTGGTGGCCGGCATGCAGGGACCGCGTTCGGTAGATCGCATGGTGCTCGAGGCGCGCATTGCGGAAGCGGCGGGGGATCATGAGCAGGCCATCGCCCTGCTGCGCTCCGCCAAAGGCCGGGTCATCGGCCTGAATACCGCCGGCCCCGGCGGCGCGCCGGTTGTCGGTGGGCTGGAAACCGCCGACAATCCCTTCGTTAATAAAACCGTGGCCGCGGCCGCGCCGCGCACCGCTTCCGCCTACGGCACCATATTGCCGTGGCAGCGCTCCGATAGCCCGGCGCCGCTGCCGCTGACCGGCTTGACGCTGGCAACCGCCAGCGCCGAAACGCCGGAAGACCGTACGCTTAAACAAATCAATCAGTTGCTTGATCAGGAACAGCAAAAAACCGCCACCTGGGTGGAAGGCGATGTGGGGATCCGCAGCCGCGACGGCGAAAGCGGCCTGAGCGGCCTGACGGAAATCAAGGCGCCGCTGGTGCTCTCCGGCGTGCCGTTCGACAGCTCGCGGCTGAAACTATCGGTCACGCCGGTTTCGTTAAATTCCGGCTCCACCAGCGGCACGGTCAGCAACCGTTTCGGCACCGGCGCGCTGCAGCAGGGACGCATGGTAGAAAACGCCACCAATAACGCCACCGCCGCCGCCGGCGCCACCACGTCGACCACCACCACGTCCACCACCACCAACTCCGACGGCACCCAGAGCAGCACCACCACCACCACGTCCTCGACCGCGGATGCCGCCTCCACCGTCAATCCCGGCGATTACGCCGCCGATTCCTCCGGTTCGCAGCAGGCCTCCGGCGTGGAGGTCAACCTGGCGCTCAGCGGCGACAGCTACAAGGCCGATGTCGGCACCACGCCTCTGGGCGAGGATCTGAGCTCGCTGGTGGGCGGTCTTCAATGGTCCCCCAGCCTGACCACCTTCAGTAAGCTTATCTTTACCGCCGAACGGCGCGCGGTCACCGACAGCCTGCTTTCCTACGTGGGCACGCGGGATAAGATTAGCGGTAAAAAATGGGGGCAGGTCACCAAAAACGGCGGCGGCGTCCAGTACTCCTACGACGACGGCGACGCGGGCCTGTATGCCGGCGTCGGTGGTTACAGTTACCAGGGCGACAATATTCCCGGCAATACCGGCATCACCTCATCGGCGGGATTTTATGTCCGCCCGCTACGCGAGGACCATAGCGAGGTGAAGACCGGTATTAACATTACCTTTATGGATTATGATAAAAACCTCAGCTATTACAGCTACGGCCAGGGAGGCTATTTCAGTCCGCAAAACTATATCAGCGTCTCGCTGCCGGTGGATTACACCCAAAAATATGACGACTGGGACCTGACGCTGGGCGGCTCGGTGGGCTATCAGTCCTATTCACAGGATAAAAGCGCCTACTATCCGAATAATCCGGCGCTGCAAACCGCCCTGGAATCACTGGTGGCCGGCGGATATGTCGATTCGGCCTATTACGACGCCCGTAATGAAAACGGCGTCAGCTATAATGTGCACGCCAACGGCAGCTATAAAATCAATCCCAATATGTCCGTGGGCGGGCAGGTGGGCTACGACACCTTTGGCGACTACTCCGAGAGCACCGCGCTGGTGTACTTTAAATATTTATTGGGTGGTAAATAAGTATGCAGGATATATCTGACGCAACGTCCGAGCTGGTTTACTTCCGCCGGCGGCAATATCAGCCCGGCTGGCAGGATCTGCTCGATATCATGATCTCCGGCATCGCCGCCAATGCCGGCGACGAAGATCGCCGCCAGTTCCTTAACCTGATGGGTAGCCAACTGGCCGGGCGCTTTCCTTTACCCCATGCCGAAACGGTCGGGGATCTGGAAGATGGCTTTAACCGGCTCTGGTCGGAATTCAATTGGGGCTTTGTGCGGCTGCAGCCGGGTGAAACCCATCTCACGTTGATACATCATGCCGTTCCTCCCGCGGCTACGGGCGCTGAGCCGGAGGAGTGGACCGCCGGGCTGGCGGCGATCCTGGAAGGCGCCTATGCTGAATGGATATTAGCCCAGGGCGGACAGCCTCATGTCGCGCTGCGTTGGCAGCAGGACAGCGCGGAAGGCATAATGACTTTTAGTTATCAAAACACTATTTAAGGGATTGAAGCGTTATGAAATTTGCCCGCCATTTGCCGCTGCTGCTCGCTATGTTTTTCGCCCTGCTGACGGGCGCGGCGCAGGCCGACAGCGCCGGCTGGCAACATTATAAAAGCCGCTATATGCTGCCGGAAGGCCGCATTATCGATACCGGCAACCACAATGTCAGCCATACCGAGGGGCAGGGCTACGCCATGCTGCTGGCGGTAAACTATAACGACCGCGCCGCCTTCGATACCCTGTTGAATTGGACCAACCAGCATCTGTACCGTAAAGACATCGGCCTGTACTCCTGGCGCTACGATCCCGCCGCTACCCCGCCGGTGGCCGACATCAACAATGCCTCCGACGGCGACACCCTGATCGCCTGGGCGCTGCTCCAGGCCGGGGACAAGTGGAAACTGCCGAACTATACCGCGGCGTCGAACGCGCTGCAGGCGGCGATAATCAAACACAATGTGATTAAGTTCGCCGGCTTCAACCTGCTGTTGCCGGGGGCGTCGGGCTTTAACCAGACCAGCTCGGTGACGCTCAATCCGTCATACTTTATCTTCCCCGCCTGGCAGGCGTTTTACCAGGCCGGCCATTTGAAGATCTGGAACGATTTAACCGCCGATTCCCTTAAAATCCTGGGGCTGATGCGCTTTGGCGACCCCCGGCTGCCCACCGATTGGGTCACCCTGCGGGCGGATGGCTCCTTGACGCCTTCCGATCGCTGGCCGTCGCGCTTTAGCTTTGACGCGGTGCGCATACCGCTGTATATCAACTGGGCGCAGCGCAACAGCCTGGCGCTTGGGCCGTACGTCGCCTACTGGCGCCAGTTCGACCGGCTGGCCACTCCCGCCTGGGTCGATGTGCTGACCGGCGCCAAGGCCGATTTCATGCTATCGCCGGGCATGCTGGCCATTCGTGACGCCATCATGGGCAACGGCGCGCAGGTCAATGACAATATCCAGCCGCAGGAAGACTACTATTCCGCCAGCCTGCGGATGCTGACGTACTGGTCGCTGAAATAATTACCCGAACTACAAGTGCAGTCGCGTGCGGCCCTCGACAGGGCCACATGCATAAAAAATGTTACCCTTTATCATCGAATTTATTCCTCTTAACATCATCATTGGTCCCCTTGAATACAGTTAACGGATTATAAGAGATTCCCCAGTCGTAATAGTCCGTTTTTTCAATCTTTTTAATTTTGTGTACGATGTAAATGCCAACGGGTAAAAGTATAATTGACATAACCACTTTATAGCACCACGTAGTAGATATGATATTAACTAATTCATAAAATGAATATTTAGATGATAAACTGATTGGATAATCGGTAATCAGCAATACCGCCTGGGCCATCATGGCGGATAAGGTATAGCGGATGATGAAAAAGCGGCCGTTGAAATACACTTTAAGCTTGGATATTAAAAAGCTATTGCAAAAATAAGATGCCGGCATCGAGACCCAGGTCGCAACGGTTACCCGCCAAAAGTCATTGTAGAGGCCATAATAGTGCTGGGAATAGGCATTCGAATCAACTTGAATAACTGCACATATATTTATTAAAAAAACATATATTGTTTGGCATAAAACCACAATCCAAACCGTACGCCCCCCTAATTTATAACCATAAACTTCCGTGGAAATAGTTGATAATAAATAAAATAATGAAAATATAATGCCGCTAGCGGTAATTCTAAAGTCGCCTAAATTAAATACCTTAAACATCAATGTGTCGCACATCACCATGATGGTAACAGTTAATCCGACAAATAATCCGTATAGCTTGTAATCTGTATTCATAAAATCCCTTTTAAAAATTATCGTCTGTTAACGTGTACATACTTGTATTGGAAAAGATCTTCATCTTTAAGGCCTTTAGACTTTTTAGTAGTGCTTTAATAGTTTTAACATTTAGAGCGAACAGGTCATAATCTTAATTTCAAAATTTCAATAAGTCATGCTTTTTTATTACTTCGTTTAATTGAATAATTTACTTTTTATACAAATTGAAAAATATAGCATATTTATTATTAGAAATTATTTCTTCCTGGTTAATTATTAAAGTGTACCTATAATGTCAGAAATATTTTAAAATATCACTATTAACGAATAGCTTAAAGTTATAAAAGATGAAAAGTACTATTTTTTTAAAATTTAACATCAATATTAATCTGGAAATTAGAGTAAAAATTCAGTTTCTCCTCTCAGTATATTGCCGAAGTACCGGAGGAGAATATCTGCTATAATAATTATATTCGATATACTTATTTTTTTATCTTTTCGTCTAATTCTTGTACACATTCAAACATAATTTCTTTAATTATCTCTGAATCATGAATAGCCACGAATTGCTCCATTGTCCCATAAAAATCCAAGAATGAAATCCTGATTGTTCTGGATACCCATACTGCAAAAAAAATCTGAGAGCAATTATCTAACCTTTGCGATAAAAGCATGGCACTTTTAGGCTTATGATTGTGTTCTGCTTCAAAAGCTAAGGCCGCAGTATCTACACTACGCCAAGCAAAATGATTTTGCAGATTTTCTAAATCAACAAGTAGAGGGCCCCCTATCAATAAATCATCTCTTAATTCAGTAATCAAGGTTCCTTTTATATTTAAATACCCATTTACACGTAGGTTTGTGGGCAGTTTATCGATAGGCGTATTTTCAAGATCTAATGAATCATTACAATGAAAATCATCAGGTAGGGCTTCAATATTAGTGTTTTCCATGAAGATAGATTGTCCAACCTCTATGTCTATTGGTAATATCCGAACCTTCGTATCTTTAGCGTCAAGATTATCATAAACCTTGAGTTTATTGGGTAGCTTATTAATAGCACAACCTTTTAAAATCAATGATCCCATGACAATTAAATATTCAGGTAGATGAGTCACACCACTATCGCTAAGGTCAAGGGTATCGTTGATTATGATTAATCCGCCCGGTGTACGGGAAAACTCAACTTTTTTTGAGAGAAGATAATCGAAAAAATTAATTTTATGTCTCCTTCGTTATATGGTGATTGTGTCAATGTAAACTAGCATGTGATTTTCAAGGGAAAAATATACTTTGATAGACAATCATTTTGAATAAAATATATTTAAATATCTATATAACTCAGCTTAATATTAATTATTCTAACCACTAGGAAAATAAACAATAGAGCAATATCTAACGGACATAAATTACTCGTTTTTAGTTCTGAGTGACAATATACTGTATTTTTTTCAATATATCATCACAGAGACAATATAATGCATAAAATTGACTTAAAAAATCAAAATGGTGAGCATGAAGCACTTCTTACTATTGGGAAAAATTTGGTTTATTTGATGTCAACAAGAAATGTTGACAGTACAGAATTAAGCACCTTAACCGGTCTTGGCACAGCAACTATCAATAGTATGCGGCGAGGTATCGGAAATCCTACGCTCGCAACGATTGTCGCGTTGGCTCAATTTTTTGAAGTTAGCCTAAGCGAGTTCACAGACATTAATATAGAAAGGCAGGCAATAAGTCATAAAAAAATTAAAACACTGCCATTAATAAAACTTAATGAATTAAATATATTTTTGGATAACGTGTTGGATACATATGATACTTATACTACAGAATTATGTGTATTTGGAAATAATGATTGTTTTGCTATTAATATAAATAATGATTCTCTATACCCACAATTCTCTAGCGGAACAATTTGCATAGTAAAAAAAGATAACACACCCCATGACGGAGATATTGTTTTAGTAAAAATAAACAATTGCACTCCTTGTTTTAGACGTGTATTTATTGAAGATACAGGTTATTTGTTCACTGCGGTATCGATAGATCAGGATTTAGTCCCTTCGGCATATAAATCTTATTCTATAGTTGGTATTATAATCAAAACCATTAAATATTTTTCTTGATATTAAATATTCTGAGGTGATTAATGCATTGGCGTTTAGTTATAAAATGGGTTAAGGCAGTTTTTACCCCTCAGTATCAATTAACTTTAAGTGAAGTAATAAAATCCAGGATCCCCTATAAATCCAAATACATGTTTAAAGAATTTGGTAGTCATGAATATATTAGTTTAACATTCGAGGATATAAAAAAAGTGAAAACTTACTACATATCATTAACCCTAACAACCTAATTGAAATAAGCCTAATTGAATCTAAAATACAAAAAGATTACGAAGCTTATTACATAACTGAAATGACAATTGGCAATAACTATAAGCTGAAAGCACTGGATCAGGAAGTTTGTTTTTCAGGCGAGTACATACATAAAAATATTGATGTTTTTCAGAACTTTCACTCGAAAGATCTTTGTGAAATTATGTATGCGACCGGTTTTAATAAAGGCCGAAGGGTTTCTCTTGCTCTAAAAGATGTCAGCGATAGTAGAAAGCTTAAACCAGCTAAAACGAACACAGATAATATTTACAACTTTAAGCCTATGGAGTAAGTAGGCAGCATCAACATCTAAACTGTGGGACAGAAGTCATGGTCCCACCTCCACCGGATGATATTTACCAATGTTCATACCCTGTATGTCTGCTTTGCTGCCAAATATCTATGTCTTTAACCGGTGTTTCGTCTAGATCTCGTTTCGTAGTAAGTTCTGCAGGAATACATCGGCTCGACGCCGATTTTAAAAACAGCTTATCCCCAGCGAATTATCGCATCAAGATCCTCACGACTAGCAAGATACGATTGATTGGGCATCGACGCAGGAAGAAATACTGTGGCAAAATTGTTCTCCTTTTTTGAGAGATAATTCATTATATTCGCCTTAAAAACGGATGTGGCAGACACATAGATAATACCTTCAAATCAAGCCATAATGATCATCATCAGTAAAATTTCCTACATCCTGAAAACATTTTAAAAACTTGGGCCCGCGCTTTATTGTTTTCTTGATTCTGCTGCCTTTTTTTTGCCTTCGCGGTGGCGGCAAACTCGCCCTCAAACATGTTTGAAAAATTGTTATCTATCTCTTGCCTCTTCTGTCACAGCTTTGATCAGATTAATAGTGATACAATTTTTAGCATTTGCTAGTTTAATGGCTGGGCTTTCGTATTTAAGAAGGTCGGTTTCATCGTTTCACTGTGCGCACGTTTATGTGCATAACGAAAACGCATATATCTGAGAATAAACAATAACAAAAATCTATTATGGACTGTTGGCGTAACCGGTCATCAGGTTAGGATGACACTGAGGTAATAAGGGTACGAAGGCATAATTGCACATACGTTTGAAGCGGTCATGATAGGCAGGAAAAATCCCATCATGCCCGCAGGCACGGTCTTGTTATCAAACTCAGCGAATGCCCTGCGCCTCGTCCTGATCGACGGCAAAGCAGGCCACCAGTTGGTCGCCGTAGCGCTTAAGCTGCGGCTGCAGTTCGGTACAGGTACCGAAACGGCGGCGGCAGCGGGCGCTGAAGGCGCATCCCGGGGGCGGGTTCAGCGGGCTTGGCAGCTCGCCGGTCAGCTTGATGCGTTCGCGGCGCAGATCCGGGTTCAGCCTGGGTGTGGCCGACAGCAGCGCCTGGGTATAGGGATGGCGCGGATTACTGAAAATCGCCTCTTTGCTGCCCTTCTCCACGCAGCGGCCCAGGTACATCACCATCACTTCGTCGGCAATGTGTTCCACCACCGACAGGTCATGGGAAATAAACACATACGACAGCCCCATATCCTGCTGCAGGTCCATCATCAGGTTCAGTACCTGGGCGCGCACCGATACGTCCAGGGCCGATACCGGCTCATCGGCGATGACCACGTCGGGGTCGAGCATCAGCCCGCGGGCAATGGCGATACGCTGGCGCTGGCCGCCGGAAAACATATGCGGATAACGATCATAGTATTCGGTACGCAGTCCCACCTTCGCCATCATCGCCAGCGCTTTCTCACGCCGTTCGGCGCGGTTGAGCGAGGTATTGATTTGCAGCGGCTCCTCGAGGATTTGCCCCACCTTCTTGCGCGGGTTCAGCGAGCCGTAGGGGTTCTGGAACACGATCTGGATCTTCTGGCGCCGCAGGTGCGCGGCGGTCACATCAGGTTTCAGCAGATCCTGGCCCAGGTAATGCAACTGCCCGCCCGTGGGCGTTTCAATCATGGTCAGCAGACGGCCGAGGGTGGACTTGCCGCAGCCGGATTCGCCGACCACCGCCAGCGTCTTGCCGCGCTCCAGGGTAAAGGATACCCCGTCCAGGGCCTTGACCATGACCTCCTTGCCGAACAACCCTTTTTTCACCGGGTAGTATTTCTTTAAATCCACCGCGTGCAGCAAGGCGGTTGCCTGCGGATCGTAAATAGTCTCGCTCATCGGGTGGGTCTCCCCGCATCATCCAGCGGATAGTGACATTTAGACTGACGATCCGGCAAATCCCGCAGCTCCGGCTCTACCTGGCGGCAATAATCGGTGGCATAGGGACAGCGCGGGTTCAGCAGGCAGCCGGTGGGGCGATCGTATTTGCCTGGCACCATGCCCGGCAGCGAGGCCAGCCTGGCCTTGTCGGTGGCAAATTCCGGCAGGGAGCGCAGCAGCGCCTGGGTATAGGGGTGGCGCGGCGCGCGGAAGATTTCCGTCGCCTTGCCGGTTTCCACCACCTGGCCGGCGTACATGACGATAATATGATGCGCGGCTTCCGCCACCAGCGCCAGGTCATGGGTAATCAGCACCAGCGCCATATTTTCCCGCTGCTGCAAATCCAGCAGCAGCTCGATGATCTGCGCCTGGATGGTCACATCCAGCGCGGTGGTGGGCTCATCGGCAATCAGCAGCTTGG
The DNA here is from genome assembly GCF_047324145.1 of Sodalis sp. RH24. NCBI lineage: Bacteria > Pseudomonadati > Pseudomonadota > Gammaproteobacteria > Enterobacterales > Bruguierivoracaceae > Sodalis > Sodalis sp. RH24. The sequence goes on along the minus strand of NZ_CP178729.1, from coordinate 3,751,407 downwards.
GACGGCAGGCAATCGCCATGGCGATCATCACGCGCTGGCTCATGCCGCCGGACAGCTGGTGCGGATAGACATCCAGCCTGGATGCCGGCGCGGGAATGCCCACCAGGGTCAGCAGATCGATGGCGCGCTGGCGCCGGGTCCTGCGGTTGCCGCCCTGGTGCACCTTGATGGCTTCCATAATCTGGTAGCCTACGGTGTAGCAAGGGTTAAGGCTGGTCATCGGGTCCTGGAAAATCATGGCGATGTCGGCGCCAATCAGCTGACGGCGCTCGCTGTTGGAGATTTTCTGCAAATCCCGGCCGTTGAATACCAGGTTTTCCGCCATGACGCGGCCGGGAAAATCAATCAGGCCCATAATGGCCAGCGAGCTGACGGACTTGCCGGAGCCGGACTCACCGACGATGCCCACGACCTGGCCCTGTTCCACCTGGTAGCTGATGCGGTCGACGGCACGAAACGGTGTTCCTTCATCACCGAAATGTACCGATAATTTATCTATGGTTAATAACGCCATTGCTTCCTCGTTACTGCTTGAGTTTGGGGTCGAGCGCGTCACGCAGTCCGTCCCCCATCAAATTAAAGGCTAACACGGTGAGCAGGATAATGACCCCCGGGAAGGTCACCACCCACCAGGCACTCTGCGCAAACTGCAGCACATCGGAGAGCATGGTGCCCCACTCCGGTGTCGGCGGCTGCGCGCCCATGCCCAGGAAGCCCAACGCGGCCATGTCAAGGATGGCATTGGAGAAGCCCAGCGACGCCTGCACGATCAAGGGTGCCAGGCAGTTGGGAAGGATGTTGATAAACATCTGGCGCAGGGGTCCGGCGCCGGCCACGCCCGAGGCGGTCACATAGTCGCGGTTCACCTCGCCCAGCACCGCCGCGCGCGTCAGGCGCACGTAATGCGGCAGGGCGACGAACGTCAGCGCCAGCGAGGCGTTGACGATGGAGGGGCCGAAGATGGCCACCAGCACCAGCGCCAGCAGCAGGCTGGGCAGCGCCAGCATGATATCCACCACGCGCATGATGACCACGTCCACCAATCCGCCGATATAACCGGATAACAGCCCGAATATCACGCCGAATATCAGCGACAGGACCACCACCAGGCAACCGACCAGTAGCGAAAGGCGCGCGCCGTACATCAGGCGGGTCATGATATCGCGCCCGACGTCATCGGTGCCCAGGATAAACTGCCAGCTACCGCCCTCCATCCATACCGGCGGGCGCAGCAAGGCCTCGCGGAATTGCTCCGCCGGGCCATGGGGCGCGATGACCCCGGCGCCGATGGCGACGACGAACATCAGGACGATATAGCCCAGGCCGATGACCGCGCCCTTGTTGCGTTTAAAATAGTGCCAGAACTCCTGGAGCGGGGTCATGGGCTTCGGTGCGCCGGTTATTACCGGCTCAGAGATTTCAGTCATTTTCCATTCCCCTATTTCTTGTGGCGAATACGCGGGTTAACCACGCCATACAGCACGTCCACCAGCAGGTTCACCACAATAATCAGGATCGCCACCAATAACACCCCGCCCTGTACCACCGGATAATCACGGCGCTGCAAGGCCTCGACCAGCCAGCGGCCCAGGCCCGGCCAGGAGAAAATCGTTTCCGTCAGGATAGCGCCCGCCAACAGGGTGCCGACCTGCAGCCCGATAACCGTCACCACCGGCAACAGGGCGTTGCGCAGGGCATGGACAATAATGACGCGCATGCGGCTCAGGCCTTTGGCGCGGGCGGTGCGGATATAATCCTCGCTCAGCACTTCCAGCATCGCCGAACGGGTCATGCGCACAATCACCGCCAGCGGGATAGTGCCAAGCACGATGGCCGGCAGCACCATATGCATCACGGCGTCTTTAAAATCCCCCGGCTGGCCCCAAATCAGGGTATCGATCAGCATAAAGCCGGTAAGCGGCATGCTGTCGTCCAGGAAGACCGTGTCGCCCACCCTCCCGGACACCGGGGTGAGGTTAAAGTGCACCGACACCAGCATGATGAGCATCATGCCCCACCAGAAAATAGGCATCGAATAGCCGGCCAGCGAAATACTGACGGCGGTATGATCAAACAGCGAACCACGTTTGACCGCCGCCAGCACCCCGGCCGGGATACCGACCAGCACGGCAAAAATCATTGCGCAAACACCCAGTTCCAGGGTTGCCTGGAAACGCGGCACGAATTCCTGCCAAACGGGGATGCGGCTTTTAAGCGAAATGCCCAGGTCACCGTGCATAATGCCGACGACATAATGAACATATTGCTGAAATAAGGGTTTATCCAGGCCCAGCGCCGCCATCATCTCTGCGTGGCGCTCGGGGGACATTCCGCGTTCACCCGCCATGATCAGCACCGGATCGCCGGGAATCAAATGGACAAACGCAAACGTCAGCAAGGTAATACCAATAAACGTCGGGATTACGAGTCCCAAACGTCGGAGTATGAACTGCAACATATTCCGAACTCTCTGTTTCTGTAGATAGTTTACCCGGGCGCATTACGCGCCCGGGTTATCAAAGCTCACATCTTCAGGATTCCCCCCTGGCCTCGCTGGCGCGATTCCTTCCCCGGTGCGGCACCGGGGAACACTCCCGCTTCCCCGCATGGGTGGGGGAAGCTCCCTTTAGGGATATGGGGGGTTAATTGACCTTTAGTCTAAAGATACGTTCTCGAAATGATGTTTACCCAGTGGATCGACCACATACCCTTTCACTTCCTTACGCACAGGCTCGTATACCGTGGAATGGGCAACGATAAGCGCGGGCGCCTGATCGTGCATGACCACCTGGGCCTGTTTGTACAGATCCACGCGTTTCGCATGATCGGACGTGCTGCGCGCCGGCTGGATCAGGTCTTCAAACGGCTTGTAGCACCACCTTGAGTAGTTGGAGCCGTCTTTTGCCGCATCGCAGCTGAACAGGGTGGCGAAGAAGTTATCCGGATCCCCATTGTCCCCGGTCCAGCCCATCATAACAGACTGATGCTCGCCGGCCTTGGCGCGTTTGAGGTATTCGCCCCATTCGTAGCTGACGATCTTGGCCTTAACGCCGATTTTAGCCCAGTCGGACTGAATCATTTCCGCCATGCGCCTGGCGTTCGGGTTGTAGGGACGCTGTACCGGCATAGCCCACAAATCGATGGAGAAACCCTCCGGCAAGCCCGCTTCCTTCAGCAGTTCTTTCGCTTTGGCCGGATCGTAAGCGTAATCCTGCACCGCGTCGTTATAGCTCCACATGGTCGGCGGAATCAGGTTTTTCGCCGGCTGGCCCGCGCCCTGGTATACCGCGTCGATGATGGCGGATTTGTTTACCGCGGTGATCAGCGCCTGGCGAACCTTCAGGTTATCCAGCGGTTTTTTCTCGACGTTAAACGCCAGGTAGCCCACGTTCAGGCCCGGCTGTTCCATCAGGTTGATGGTTTTGTCTTCTTTCATGCGCGCGATGTCGGCCGGATTAGGATACGGCATGATCTGGCATTCGTTTTTCTGCAGCTTGGCATAACGTACGGACGCGTCCGGCGTAATGGAGAACACCAGGCGGTCGATTTTCGGCTTGGTGCCCCAGTAGTTTTCAAACGCTTTGTACAGGATGCGGGAATCTTTCTGGTACTGCAGCAGCTGGAAGGGGCCAGTACCGATCGGGTTGAGATCGATTTTTTCCGGCGTGCCCGCTTTTTGCATCAGATCGGCATACTGGGCGGACATGATGGAGGCGAAGTCCATGGCCAGGTCGGCCAGGAATGGCGATTCCTCACGGGTCAGGTTGAAGCGCACGGTGTAGTCGTCGACTTTTTCCACGCTGGCGATCAAATCGCCCATGCCCATGCCGTCAAAGTACTCGTAATTGCCGCCGGAGACTTTATGGTAAGGATGGTTGGCGTCTTTCTGCCGCATAAAGGAGAAGATCACGTCGTCTGCGTTGAAATCGCGGGTCGGTTTGAAATCCTTGCTTTCCTGCCACTTCACGCCTTTACGCAGATGGAAAGTATAGGTTTTGCCGTCGGCGCTGACTTCCCACTTTTCGGCCAGGCTCGGAATCACTTCCGTGGTGCCCAGCTTGAAATCGACCAGACGATTGTAGATCGGCACGGAACTGGCATCAAAACTGGTGCCGGACGTGAATAACTGCGGGTTGAACCCTTCAGGCGAGCCCTCTGAACAATATACCAGAGTCTTTGCCTGAACGCTGGCCGCCACGGCTAATGCCGCCAGGCTAATGCCGACCTTCAGTATCCCTGATTTGGTCAAGGAAATTGTCATCATTCTGCTCCATTGTGTGATGTGATGTTGTGTGTTGTACGGCCAGACGCTGTTTTTTTTAATGCTGCGGTCTGTGCAGTGCGCCTTGCGGCATCAGAACCAAAGAAGGGAATATATGCCGGGATGCCCATGAGGCAGCACCCCCCGACGCGTTGAATGCGTGGGACCATTCAAACAATCCATTGCCCCTCCTGAATTCCGAGGCTCCCAATTTGGCAACTGTTTGCCAATACGTCAATATAACCCGTAGGGATTTACACATTTTGTGAGACGCAGCAAACGAAAACAATCCACAGGTGTTTGGCCAAAAATGAAGCACGATCGCCAGTCAATATAGCTAAACTGTGAAGTAATTCACTTTATGACAATGAGTAAGCAGTCATACATACTATTTAAAAACTAAAAAAAAATTTGATCGTGTGGCGAATATATGAACTGTTATTTCAGAATTTCCGGATGAAAGCAGGTAAAAATGCTGACATTGGTTCGCCTTGATGACCATATCGACAACCTTTCCGTCCAGTCTGCCATACTATCTGCGCGCTATCCATCAGCCATAAACAAAGGTTATGACCGACCATAAGAAAACCTTGTTTATTGACGCCGGAAATAAGGATAACTTTGTAATGTACTGATAATTATGCTTATTTTTAACGCTAATCGCTCTCTGCAGTATTGACTCCGCAGGACGTTTTATCGGGGGGCGTAAAATGAGGCGCAATGCAACAAACCGCTTTATCGGCTATACATCGCGATAAGATAAAATAACGGTGTCATATTTTCCCTGATAAAAACAAAATAAATAAATTAACTATTTGCTGCCATAAAATAAATAAGTTATTAACCTTAGAGAGAATATGCGCTTGCCGGGAAATCAGTACCATGACGGCGCAGTTAAAATTTCTTGACCTCAATGTGCAGTTTTTTCAAGGCATAATAAAGCTGCCGGGGGGTGATATGGAGCAAACGGGCGGCTTTGGCCTTGACCCCACCGCTTTTTTCCAGGGCGGCGACCAGGCGATAGCGCAGCTCCTCATCGGCGTCGTCAGGGGCGCCGGCCGTCGCGGTCATGGCGCTCATCATTATTTCCGCCGGCCATAGCGGCGTAGCCGGGCCATACCCCGCCTCGTGGCCCGCCTCCTGCGGCACCGTCTCCTGCTGCCGGCTAATTTCCTGGTTCAAACGCTGGCGCAGGCAGCGCCCGGACAGGCAGGGCAATTGCTGGATAACGCCATCCCGGGCCTGGATGGCGGCATGCTCAAGGCAATTCTCGATATCGCGCACATTCCCCGGCCAATGGCACAGATAGAGTGGCGCCTGGGCCGCCTCGGTCAGCGTGAGCGTCCTGTGATTATCGCGGTTATAACGTTCGAAAAAATAGTTAACCAGGCCGGGAATGTCTTCTTTACGCTCGCGCAGGGCCGGCAGGGCAATGGTGGCGATATGGATGCGATAATAGAGTTCGGCTAAAAAGGTCCCCTGCGCCATCCTCTGCTCCAGGTTTTTCTCGGTGGCGCAAATTATGCGCACATCGCAGGCCAGGGTGCGGGAGCCGCCGAGCGGCTTATACCGCTGTTCTTGTAAAATGCGCAGCAGCCGCTTTTGCAATAACAGGGAAAAATGGCCGATTTCGCTGATAAACAGCGTTCCGCCCGCCGCCAGGGCAATATCGCCGGGATAGCCGGCGACGCTGCCGGAAAAGCCCGCTTCACAACCGAACAATTCGCGCATGATATCGTCGCTGGCAAGGTAATCGCAGCACACTTTAATAAACGGACCGGCGCGATGTTGCGACTGGAGGTGAATCGCCCGGGCGATAACATCCTTACCGGTACCCGGCTCGCCGCGCAATAATACCGCTGAGCGGGTGGGCGCAATGTTTGCCACCGCCGCCAGGGTGCGTTTCATGGCATGGGAATGGGCAATGATCTGATCGACCGCATGGCCGCCGCGTCCTTTACGTGAGCGCGCTTTTCCCGCCGGCCCGCAAAGGTCGATGGCGCAGCGCGGAATGGCTAACCGCCCCGCGGCGAGATCCCCGGTGCCGGCCATATCAGTCTCCGCTCCGGTAATCTTTATAGTTCAGCTGATATTTCGCCATGCGCAGGCCGAGCATGCGCCGGGTCAGGCCCAGCTGCGCCGCCGCCCTGGACATATTGCCCTGGAAGCGGGCCAGCGCCTCGACGATCAGTTCATACTCCATCATGGATAAACGGGCCTCCAGGCCCGACTGTTCGCCAAGCGTGCCCAGCACGGCCGGTTGCAGGGCGGCGGGCAGATGATAGCTGTGGACCACCCCCTCTTCCGCCAGCAATACCGCACGCTCCATCATATTTTCCAGCTCCCGCACGTTGCCCGGCCAGTCGTAGTTGAGCATTAAATTCAGCGCGGGCGTGGAAATGGCAGGGACATCAACCCCCTGTTCCCGGGCAAACCAGGCGTTGAAATGTTCGGCCAGGATCAGGATATCGTTGCCCCGCTCACGCAGCGCTGGAATAGTAATAGGGAAGACATTCAGACGATAGTACAGATCCTCGCGAAAGGTGCCGTTGGTGACCATGGCGGTTAAATCGCAGTGCGTCGCCGCCAGGATGCGCACGTTGACCTTAATTGACTCGTTGCTGCCCAGGCGTTCAAAGCACCGTTCCTGGATCACCCGCAATAGCTTGGCCTGGGCCGAAAGAGATAATTCGCCCACTTCATCCAGGAAAATCGTGCCGCCATCCGCCTCCTCGAACCTTCCGGCCCGGCGCGCGACGGCACCGGTAAAGGCGCCTTTTTCATGGCCGAACAGCTCACTTTCGATGACGCTTTCCGGCAGCGAGGCGCAGTTGAATTTGACAAACGGCCCGCTGCCGCAGCTGCTGTTATAGTGGATGGCGCTGGCGACCCGTTCCTTGCCGACCCCGCTTTCACCGAGGATCAGCACCGTGGTGCGGGCGTGGCTGACTTTGTCAATCATCAGGTAAACCGACTGCATCGCCCTGGAGTTGCCGATGATATTCGCCGGCTTGAATTTTTCCTTCAGCTCTTTATCCAGCCGGGCGCTTTGAGCCTGCAATACCTGCTTATGGGCGCGCTCCAGCAGATGCAGCTCCACCGCCTGGGCAATAGTGGTGGCGATAATGGCCAGCACCTCCAAATCCAGATTTAACAGTTGCCGGTTATTGTATAAACGTTCCACCCCAATGGTGCCCATCACTTTCATGCCGCGCATGATGGGCACGCAAATAAAGGAAAGATGGCCATCGACCGTTTTATCCCAACTGCCGGTGCGATTGAGAAACAACGGCTCTTCGGCAATGATCGGGACAATAATGGGCTGGCGGGTTTCCACCACCCTGCCGGTGATGCCCTCGCCGGGATAATAGACGCCCTTTTCGATTTCATCCTTGGATAAACCGTAGCTTTCATGGATAAAAATCTGGTCGCAGCTGGCATCGTAGAGCGAGATCATCGCCCGGGTAACCTGCAAATGTTTTTGCATCAGCTCCAGCACCAGCTTGAGCGTCTTGGATAAAGAGCCTTCCCTGCTGACCACCTTGCTGACCTCGGACAGCAGGGGCAGCAGTTCGGAGCGGCACTCGCCCAGTTGGCAGGTAAAGGATAACGAATCCGCCAGCGTCGGATGGGCGGATGCGGTGTCATTAAGCATGGCCGGTGGCATAAAGCGCGCCTCCCTTTGGCGCCCAATGGGCGGTGAAGGTCAAAAAACCGATGTGCCGGCATAGGTTTTCCGGCCCGAGTGAGAGTGGTGCAAGTTGCCGGCCATCTATCGTTATATAATTAAATATATAACGATATGATTTGACGTCGTTTTCCCATTGGCGCATTGACGCCAGTGGCTTTTTTGTCTTGTATGTGACAACGGATAATCAACAATGTACGTTTCACGCCGGAGTCAGGCGCCCGGCTGAAGCGGCGCGCCCTGCAGCAGCCTGAGTCCGCATCATCATGTTGATAAAAACCGGGATGGGGACACTCATACCGCGCTGTGGACAAACCGCAGCGATAATGGGATAGCAGGCTGATTATCCCGATAGGTGGTGCCGGCACGCGTTTTAACACATTATTATTAGACCATCCGCCTTCAGCATCTTAGAGAATACGCAGTATTTTTTACTGCTCACACAGGAATAATGCTAATCAGGAAGGTTAAAATTTTTAATAAAAAAATAAATATGCCAAAATGCTGGCTAACTCGTTTATCTTATTTAAGCAAAGATAATGATTTAGGAAATTAAAAAAATAATATCATCCGTGCCGCTGAATTTGTTATTCAACAAATACATTCATAGACAATAACCTGTCGCCAGCAACCCAAAAAATATTGCGGCAATATAGCTTTCAATTGACTTTCAATTAATAATATTTTCACCCATGGACAACAATGCCGGTTTTAAAAAGGTTTCTCTTTGATATTGCCGTTTAACTCTTTGTTAACTTTTTCATGCTTTACTTGCCCTATTAGCACACCCCTATCCGCGTCTTATGTGATGAACCAAATTAATCGGGAATAATTTATTATCATTCAAATAAGGGAATAAATGAATATCGGCGGCTGTGGCAGTTCATCGGGCAACAGATGCGGCAGCTCATCCAGGGGCTGTGGCGGCGGCAATTCCCGTGGAGCATGCGCGACGAACAGCGGCGGGGGTGGCGGTGATTATGCCGGCCGGGTCACCTCGTCGAGAAATGAAGATGTCATGACCGTAACCGCCACCCCTGGCAGACACCACTCCGCTAATCATCATTTTCGTCTGCATGGCGGCGGCAACGGCGGTAATACCAGCGGGAGCGGAGGTTTTAATAATACACAGCAATTAGAGACGGCGAGAAGAAGGGATTTTCAAGCACTTACGGAACAATTTCAATATCACATTAATTTATCAAAAGAAGTGTTGGATAAAGCCCTGGCGGAATGCCAGGAAGATCATGATGGCTATCACTCCCAGCCAAGGCCTGCCACATTGGCGGCGGCGGAGGCGCTGGACAATGATATGCGGGCGCAGGTGTTTTCCGCCCAGCATAAAAAGCAATCCGCCTACCAAGCGCTGAGTGAGATTAACGACCGCCTTTGCCATCTCAGTACCGGCGTTATCGCATTACATAAAGAACTAAGCACTAACCCGAGTACGTCTGTTCGGGAACGCTATTTACGGCAAGAACATCAGCTCAATCTAGAAAAGACCAAACGGAATAATCTTGACCATGCCGCCCGGGCAAGGGCTGGACAGGTGGATAACGCGCTCAAACGGAAAAATGAAACCGGGCAAATTTTAGCGGCAATAAGAAACTCTATTGCAGAACAAAAGGCTGCGGGAGCTCCCCCTGAAGCGCGGAAAGCTGTTGTCAACGCTGAAAACGCCGCAAACTCCCGTAGCGAACCCTTGGCGGATAAAAGTGCTATACCCGCATCGGCAACGCCCTCCATGGTGGGCAATACTGCTATTCCCGCATCGGTATCGCCGTCCATGGTGGACCGTAATGCCATTCCCACATCGGTAATGCCCTCCATGGCGCAGGTTAACGCGCGGCGCGCCATAGCGTTATCCGGTATGGCAGTGGCCCCATCGCCCAGGATGGCGCTGGCGCCGGTCGCCGCCGGCGTAAATGGCGGTATGGCAAACGCCGCCGCCGGCGGGGTTAATGGTCTCGCGCTACGCACCGCGATAAGCGAATTAGGCGCGGCCACGCTCGGGCTGGCAAAACATCCCCTTGGCCTGGGGGTGGGGTTGTTAGCCTACAGCGGCAACGTGGGCGAAGGTAGCGACAAGGTGCCGGGGCGCGACCTGGCGCAACGCTTCGCCACTGCTCCGTTAGATCCGTCTGAACTGGCGTCTGCGCCAGGGGTCAGCTGTGCCGCAGGTAACGCTGTAAAAAATAACCTGCTGGGCGCTGTCGCCGGGGCTGCAGTGGAAAGCGCACCGGTGGCCGGAGCTGCTTGCGATGCTGCCAAAGAAGGCAAAAAAGACGCAGCGCTGGCGCTTGGTAAGGCTGCAACCGAGGTTCAGGCCGCTGTTTGTCGCGACAGCCTGCTGTGTGTGGCGAAACTTATCCTGACTGGACAAAGCGGTAGTACAACGGAAACTGTGCCTGTTGCGGATGATTTGACGGGCGGTAAACTTGAAAACCCATCGTCAAATCAGGATAATAAGAACGTATTTATCTCACCGGATCAGCGAGGAGATCAGAGATTCCGTCACACCGGCAATATCGAACGCAAACCGTATACGGATGAGAGTACGACGGTAACGCCGATACCGGAACATAGTAAAGATAAATTCATTTATCTGTCTAATGGCAAAGATAATAGATTACCCATTTCAGAACCTACGGTGGCAAATAATGGATTGAAAGTTGAATCTAATGCTAAACATACACCTGGAGCACAAGGATCTAGGCCTAATGCCGGGGTGGAGCCGAGAAATTCTTTAGAACTATTTGACCATTCTATTGCTACGAAAGATCCGAAGATAAGGCTAGCCATTGATAATAATGGGAATATTCATCGGTTCTTCAACACTAGCAAAGATGGAAAGGGCAATTTTCACTGGAGTGGCAGCTCGGGAGATGAAAAAAATGCTTTAGGTAACAGGGAATTGGGGAACTTTAACAGAGAAATCAAAGAGCTGAAGGATAAAAAATGATTTTCGGACAACCTTTTGTATTTGCTGTTTTTTACGAATTACTGGAAAAAACAGAGGACAATTACTGGAAATATGGACTTTTTAGTTTTTTTATTGAGGACGAAATATATCCAGCAAAGGGATCTAATTATACATTGTCAATGGCTATTGATTATCTAAAGGATTGTGAGCCTGAAATAACTAATTGCAAAAATAATGAGCTCCTTTTTCCCGACAGCGATTTAGAACTGTTAAGAAAACTGGCACATTCGCATGGAATGCTTCTTGATAGTGATCCTCAAGATTTGGAATTGCCTGACGCAAAGCCGTTAGGCGTTTTTTTAAGCCCACTTGAAGTATCAGACGTTGGCTTTTATTTGTTTTATTATCCTAAAGATGAAGATGAAGAATACTTGATATACACAGCGGATTACGGTAATACAGCTAAAAAAGCCATATTTAAGAAAGGTACTATCAGTAATGTGTTCGCACAACTCCCAATCAAAGATGCTATATAGTTGACTAAAATTCCGGCACCTACGCCGGTATTTTTAACTTATATGCCAGTCCGTATCCGATGATTTAGGAGCGTTACTTGGCTCAATGGATTGGACGATATGGCGTGATTCATCCAAACCTGCCGATCCAGCGGTATGGGAAAACTGGATAGCAGCAGTTAAAAAAGTGGATTGAACAAGAACCCGTTCAACTCTTACCTATGTTGAGTACCCGCGCCCGGCAACGCCCGTCCGGTTGTTGCGCCACCGTAAGCGCCAGCTTTAATGCCGGCAGTTCATGTTTAAACCATTTCGGCACATGATCGCAGGTAATGTCGATTTGTTTAAAGGCTCCCGCGCGGAAAAATGGCAGCAGCACCTGTTTCGAGGTTAAGGCGCCATCGCTTTTCAGCGCGTCGATAAGGTTAAGGCAATATTCCCCCGCGCCCTGGCCGGGCTTGATAACGCTTTGGGCCGCCGCTGCCTGCTCCCGCGGCGCGTTCTCTTCCACAAACTGCCGGATACGCGTCAGGAAACCGGCGGGTTCCCCGGTCAGCCGCCACAATTAGGCGCGGCCGCGCTCGGGCTGGCAAAACATCCCCTCGGCCTGGGGGTGGGGCTGTTAGCCTACAGCGGCAACGTGGGCGAAGGCAGCGATAAAGTGCCGGGGCGCGACCTGGCGCAACGCTTTTCATCTGCTCCAGCGGCTCCGTCTGGACCGGCGTCTGCGCCAGGGATCAGCTTTTCCGCAGGTAACGCTGTGGAGAATAACCTGCTGGGCGCGATCGTAGGTGGTGCGGCGGAAAGTGCAGCGATAGCGGGAGCAGTAGGTCATGGCAGCCAGTCGGAGTCGAACGATGACGACGGCTTCGATATGGGTGGAGACATCTGTGAAGGCACGCGCGAACAGTGTTCGGTACGTGATGGAACGCGCGGGCCGGGACGGATGGAAAGTCGCAACGAAGAGGGCGGCGAGGCTAAACCGAATCTGGGCAAAGACATAGCCAAAGCCGCCGATGCGCAAAAAGCCGAGCTGGGCGGAGTGGGATCGGGAACACCGGGAGGTTGGGGGCCGGAAGACGAAGAGAAAGCCAGAAATAATGACCGAAAAGTTATTACTGTTGAAGAGCTGAGGTCCACCTCCTCAAGGGGGCAAGAAACTTTAGGCAGATCAAAGCTTTTTGAACGAGCAGGTGGAAAAAACGCAGCTAATAAAGAATTTGATGCCTTAGCGCCTGATAATGTTAAACAAATTCCCGGTGGCAGGGTCGGTTCATTGTCTGATGGACGGACAGTCATTATCCGCGAACGTAGTACTGACGGCAGACCTACATTAGAGATACAATCTGGCAGGAATAGAATAAAATTCAGATATGAGGAGTGATTATATATGAAGGAAAAATTAGTTAAACTTGCATATGATGAATGCTCCACGCTGGTTGGTAGCCAATTGATTAATTGTAACTATGCTTCTGGGGCGCTTTTTTTATCTTTACTTGCAAACAATAAAAAAATAAAAATTGCCTTTGATTGGATTTATTGTTTCCGCGTTATTGACGAGGGTGATTTATTGAAAATGCAAGAAGAACAAAAAGGTGAAATGGTCGCTGGCATTTATACTATTTTACATTCACCATATTTGAAGTGGTTTAATGAACAGAGTGCTGATATCCATGCGAAAGAAGGTGTTGTTCACTATTCAATAGTTACAATTGAAGATGTGATAGATGTACTATCGTTAGTTCCACCGGTGATCTCCAGTGAGTAATTTTTTGATTAAAACCCCGGCCTAGCACCGGGGTTCTCCCTCGAGCCAGGACGGTAAAACGGCACTGATATCGCCTGATCAACGCCGTGAGCAAGGTTCTAGGCATACCGGCAACATAGGCGGTAAACCGGTAAGGGGCGGAAATATTTTTGCAAATCCTGGTGCGGATCCTCTTACTATGAGAGATCTGGTTTACCTTTCTCAATAATCTAACAGTAAAATTGAAAACGTCATCACTGAAACATTATCGGGTAAAAAAAACTTCACCAGCTCGACGACGTTAACTACTGACAAAGCATTAGCTGCGGGTTTGAAGTTTTTAGGCTCAAATTACAAGGAAATTGGCAAGACTGGTTCAGGGGTCTACCATAGTGCAGACGGAACAAAAGAATTTAGAATAGATTCAGGTTCTATAAGCGGCATGCATGCTCCCGGTATTCCGCATGTTCATTTTAGTGTAAAAGACCCGGTAACGGGTAAGTATAGTTCGAATAACCATGTTCCTTACGAAGATTAAGGAAAGATGATGATTATGAAAAATGGAACCATAGTTAGTGGAGAGTATAATGGATGGGAAATACAGGTTGTAGATGATACCCTGGGTGATACTGGTGGCTATTATTTAATATTTCAGAACAGTGATAAGGTGGTCTTTGATTATTGGTTTGAAAAAAGAGAATATCTTGATAATCAATTAACCGATTACAGTATCAAATGGAATGATTAGAGGCAGCTTACCCCGACTACTGCCGGGGTTATCACCAGCACCCAAATAGGCATTTAGCATGGGCGATACCTGCGGAAAATCATCCCCTGGACAATGACGGCGCAAGGAACGGAGGTCGAGGACACCTGATTGATTGCCGAGCCACAGGCAGGTCAAGTGCCCAGAATTTGCGCCAGAAGCGGGCTTGACTTTTTAAACGCCCAAGCAGGCAACTCAAGCGTTGCCTGCGATATTGAGCACCAACGCCCGGCAACGCCCGTCCGGTTGTTGCGCCACCGTAAGCGCCAGCTTTAATGCCGGCAGTTCATGTTTAAACCATTTCGGCACATGATCGCAGGTAATGTCGATTTGTTTAAAGGCTCCCGCGCGGAAAAATGGCAGCAGCACCTGTTTCGAGGTTAAGGCGCCATCGCTTTTCAGCGCGTCGATAAGGTTAAGGCAATATTCCCCCGCGCCCTGGCCGGGCTTGATAACGCTTTGGGCCGCCGCTGCCTGCTCCCGCGGTGCGTTTTCTTCCACAAACTGCCGGATACGCGTCAGGAAACCGGCGGGTTCCCCGGTCAGCCGCCACATAGTGATGCCCATGCCGTCAAAATAGGACAGCAGCGCGCCGTGAATAGCGGCGGCGACAAAATGGCGGCAGCCGTCGAGGGACGTCAGCATCTCCAGGGTGCGGGTTCTGATTTCGCTTAATCCCATTTGCGGGCGCAGGGTAAACGGAATATCCGCAACCGGCCGCCAACCGTCGGCGGTTGATTCATACACCCGCACCGCGCCTGGCTGGTACAGCGAGGCGGCCCGGCCGCCGGCATCGATAAATACCGCTATCTTCATTTTCCACTCCCTAAAATCCGTGCTGTTTACCCTTCATTGAAATGATATCAATACGCAGCACCAGGGTGGCGCGCACATTGGCGGCGGGAAAGGTCCAGGCTTTGTCGCTGAAGCGGGCGACAATCAGGTTAAGCGCGGCGATCTTTTCCGCCTCGTCCCGGATAAACACCGCGTTGCCCAGACCGATGACCGTACGGTGCCTGGCCTCGAAATTACAGATCACCTCGTCTTCCACCACGCCCTGTTCGGTGGAAACCGCAAAACACAGGGTGCTGTTTTTTTTCAGCATCGCTATTTTTGTGCCGGCCCTGGCGGAATGGAAATAAAGCGACGTGCCGTCCCAGGCGTAAAATACCGGTACCATAAAAGGGATATTGTCCTGCGCCAGGGCGATATACATCACCCTGGCGGAGTCCAGGATCGCCGCTATTTCGGCCGGTTGCGTTATTTCCCGTTCATCGCGACGCATGGCGCCGTGCGGATGTCCCGGGGCCGCGCGCGGTTCTGTCGACTGCATAGGTCGTGCCCTCCTTTATCGCGCCTGGGAACCCTGGGTGCCCAAAGCGGTTAAAATCCCCGATAATTCCCGGCAAATGGCGATAATGCCGACCGAATCCGCCAGGGTTGGGGTGCCGTGGTGGTAGTTTTCCAGCGAACAGAGACCAAAGATGTCATCCAGCGCGCGGATTTTGCCGCTTAATGCCGGCGAAAAGAGAATAACCTCCTCCGCCGTATCCATGAGACTGCCATAGTTGTGGTTATACGGCATGCTGCCGTACCAGGCGCAGAGTGCGATGAGATAACACTCCACGGCAATGGACGCCACGTTGAAAACCAGACCGGGCGACTGCGCCTGTTCGGCGAACAGTTCCGCCCGCCGGTGATAGCCTTCGGCATCATGGGAAAGCCGGATAAACTTTTGCCGATCGGATTCAAATAACAGTTTTGACATTGGTTTTATCCTTATGAATGACAGGCCGATACCCATTACCAGACGTTAAGGATCCACTCTTTGTTTTTCTTGTATTCCATATCGGTGAACAGCGCGTTGGCAAACTGCTCCGCCAGCCAGATGGCCCCCGCATAGCCCACCACCGGATGGCGCCATAATCCGGCGCGGTCATAGGTGGGAAACCCAACCCGGACCATGGGGATCTGATTGTCGATGGCGGTAAAGCGCCCTTTGGAATGGCCGAGGATCAAATCCAGTTCCAGCCCTTGGTGGGTAATGCGGTTTTCCAGTTCCCACAGGTCGGCATTGGTAATGATCTCCATGCCGTGATCCACCTGCTCCTGTAGGGCGATAATGCGGGGATCGGTATCATAAAACGCATTATCGTCGCCCAGCAGCAGCAGTACCGGCTTCATTTCCAGATCCAGGCAAAACTCGGCCAGGCCGATGACCAGATCGGGATTGCCGTAAATCGCCACCCGCTTATCGGCCAGGAACATATGCACCAGATCGGTCAAGGCGTCGATGGCGATGCCGCGCTCGCGCACCAGCGATTCCGGAATTGCCTTGCCGGTCAGCTGCCGCAGGTTTTGCAGGAACGTGTCGGTATTACGGATACCAATGGGCGTAGGCCCGATAATGGTGGGGATGGCGAATTGTTCCGCCAGGTAATCCGCCGCCTTGCGTCCTTCATAACGGTTCAGCGCGAGGGTGCCCAGGGCGTTGGCCGTTCCCACCAGGTCCTCGACGGTGGTATTGCCGTGGGAAACAGTGTTGCCGCTGGGCATCACCGGGGAGTCGAAATTTTCAATTTCAAACAGCACGGTGGCATCGATGCGCATTTCCGCCAGCAGATGTTTCAGCGCCGTCACGTCGCCGGGGTTAACCCAGCCGGTGAACAGGTTAATCTTGCCGTTGGGTTCGCTTTTCTTGGCAAAATATTTGATGAAATCCCGCACCGTCACATCGTAGCCGCTTATCATGCTGCCGACAAAACTCGGGGTATGGATCGGGATCAGATAGACCTCGCGGCCGGGAAATTTCTCTTTCAACAGCCCATCGTTAAGCTTGCGCACCACGCCGTCCACGTCGTCGCCGATCACCTCGGTGGAGCAGGTGGTGATAATCGGCACCACCCTGACATGGGGATAGCGCATCAGCAGCACGTCCACCGCCTGCTCCACGCGATCGAGCGCGCCGAATACCGCGCCGTCCTCATGCACCGAGGAAGAGGCGATTTCAAAGCTCTCCTTTAAATGCTGGGAAATCAGCAAACGCACGAACATCACGCAGCCCTGGCCGCCGTGCACGATGCCGATACAATCCTTGACGCCGATGCTGACATATTGCGCCCCCGCCGGCTGGCAGGTGAATATCGGATTGATAACGCCGGTACGATCTTTCTTTCTTAATTCACACGACATGCTAGTGCCCTCTAATAGCGCCGATCGGTTAATTCCGCGTTTAGCGATCCGGTAATCGTCAGGTAGTTCAGCCGTTCATGGAGCGCGGTGATAAGCGCGGCGATCTCCGCCTTACCCATCATGCCCAGCCAGGAAAAGCGCGTTTTATACGCCTCCACCAGTACCACGGCGTCGGCCCAGTAGCAGCGATTGGCCGGGGTACTGAGATCCACCGGTTCGTCACACAGCAATTGCGCGACGATATGCAAAATGCCTTCATTCTGCTTTTCCCGGTCCCAGACGCGGGAATGAAACTGCCAGAGGCAATTTTTCATGATGTAATCCACCAGCGGCTCGATACGGTCTTCAATCTGGTTTGCCATCGATGGTTCTCCTTATTCCGCCGGAATGACCGTCTGGCCGGGAAAGGTGGGATAAACGCGCTCACGCAGCCTGGAAACGCTGTCATAACCGCCGCTATACTGGCGCAGGGTGGTGGACGCCAGGGTCTGATCGTCAAGGCCTGCGGCCGCGAGCATTTTCTGTGTGGCGAAACCCCGGTCGGTGGGGATGGCATCCTTGCTGATATCCAGCAGGGCCAGCTGATGGATGGGTGAATAAATGGCGTTATAGATATCGCGCGCAAAACGCACCCAGCCTTCGTACCCCTTATAGGGACCGTTATGGTACGCATGGGCGTTCAGGTAGGGGACGCGGATTTTTTTCGCCACTTCGCCCGGGCGCTTGCCGGTAAAGATGACATCCGGCTTGAGCTGGTACATTGCTTCCAGGGTTTCCAGTTCATTGGGATCGTCGATGGCCATGGCGCCGGCCTCGCAGCGGGCAATGCCTTTTTCCATATCGCCCTGATGGCCGAATTTGGTATAGACCGACACCACTTCCACGCCCATTTCCGCATGGATCACGTGCGCCCAGTGCCAGAGTTTGGAACCGCCCGGCCATAAGCAGACTTTTTTGCCTTTCAGGCGCGCCATATACCAGTCAAGCTCCGGTTTCCAGCGGGCGGTTTCCTCGTCGATAATGGCCTGCGCGCGGTCTTCGATACCAAAAAACAGCCCGATCTTGCGCAGGGAATCCGATAAGGGGCCAAAACCAAAACCGTCGATATCCAGGCGCGGAATGCCGTAGCGCACCCGCAGTTCATTGGCGATATATTCCGCCGAGCGCGCGCATTCCAGCACATTAAGGTGGGCTTTATGCATGCCGCGCAAATCATCGTAGGAGCCGTTGCCGGTAAACGTGGACAGCACCTGGATACCCATGCGCTTAAAGTAATCCACCATCACTTCTTGATCGCCCTGGATATTGTATTCGCCCACATAGTTGATGACATGATCGCTGGTGATTTTCGGCTCGACGGTGCCGACCTTCTGGTTAATCCAGGCGATATTGATTTTATGATGGCCTCCGGACTGGCTGGGGCCGGAGAAACCCGGCGAATTGCAGACAAAAATATCCACATCCGGCAATTCGTCCATCACGTCCTGCGCCACGGCGGCGATATCGTCGCCGATCAGCGCCGACGCGCAGGTTTGGTAAATGGTCATGCGCTTAATGGTGGGCTGGGCCTTAAACGCCTCCAGGATATTCTGCTTCAGCACCCCTTCCGCGCCGAACACGATATGTTTTTCCTTCATATCGGTGGCAAAGGTATATTTCAGCTGGAAGTTGTCGTTATCACTGATGTAGCGTTTGGTTTGCCAGGTATCGTAAGTACATCCCACCGGCCCGTGGCTGATATGGATGACATCCTTCATCGGCGTGCCGATAACATGCTTGGCGCCGCAATAGGCGCAGCCGCGTTCGGACAATGTTCCCGGGATGGTATTCAGATAGCCCAGGGGCAGCACCGAGGTTAAGTCCTCCCCGGCGCCTTTGACTACGGCATGGAGTTTCCGCTCCGGTATACACTTGCTAACCTCAAACTCATGATGTGGCATGGTTCATTCCCCGATTAAGTAACTGGTCATCTTGCCGGCCGGCGGCGATCCGGTCCTTTAGCCCTTGGCGCTGTTCAATCAATCGGCCAGACCGTATTTGACCACCATGGCTTCCAGCGCTTCCATGGTCATGGGTTTAGGGATAACCAGGTTTTTATTTTCAATAATCTTACGTCCCAGCTCGCTGTATTCATGGGCCTGGTTAGATTCCGGATCAAATTCAGTAACGGTTTTTTTATTGAATTCCGCTTTCTGCACGATATTATCCCGCGGTACAAAATGCAGTAATTGCGTGCCGATGGCCGCGGTGAACTCTTCAACAAATTCCCGCTCCCCGTCAACCTTGCGGCTATTACAAATAATACCGCCGAGACGGACACCGCTTTGCTTGGCATATTTCACCAAGCCTTTGCAAATATTATTGGCGGCATAGATCGCCATCATTTCCCCCGAGGCGACAATATAGACTTCCTGGGCCTTGCCTTCGCGGATCGGCATGGCGAACCCGCCGCAGACCACGTCGCCCAAAACGTCAAAGAAGATAAAATCCAGATCTTCGGAGTAGGCGCGATTATTTTCCATCAGGTCGATGGCGGTGATGACGCCTCGTCCGGCGCAGCCTACGCCCGGCTCAGGGCCGCCGGACTCAACGCAGCTGATGCCGAACACGCCGGTTTTCACCACCATGTCATTGGTGATCTTTTCGGCGCCCCGATCGCGCAGCACGTCCATCAGGGTTTCCTGATGCATGCCGCCTAATATCAGCCGCGTGGAATCCGCCTTTGGATCACAGCCATGAATAAACACTTTTTGACCATGATAATAGGCTAATGCGGCGGCGGTATTTTGTGTGGTGGTCGATTTACCAATACCACCCTTGCCATAGATTGCCAGTTTGCGAGTCACAATAAAGAACTCCTCTGATGAATAATGTATAATGAATAAAAAATAGTAAAGACAGCATGAATAGAGCAATCCCCATGCCAAGGCATAAAACAGTCCGTACGGCCGCGATAATAATGCGTATTTTTTTGTAGCGGGAATACGTTACCGCCTGTATTTATTGGCAATATCACCATGCGGCGAAATCGTATTTTACATACCGCCGGTTGCTGACGGGAAAATGCATATCCGCGCATTTAGTACATTCGCGAACATTATTAAAAATAAAAGTTCACGACGGTGTTTTATCCGGTGGGAGGACCCGACCGGCCCGGCGCTTGATCCGTATCATTCACGTTTTAGCGCCGGTTGTGTTATTGGTGATCCAGCAGGAAGTGGCGACGGCGCATTTACATCATCTCTCTCAACACGACGAGGCACGATCATGCTTTATCTTTCCGATCAGGAACTGGATTCGCTACTGCAGGAAGATATCCGCTACGGCGACCTGACTACCCGCGCCCTGGGCATCGGCAACCGTCAGGGCGTCATGAGCTTTAGCCGGCGCACCGCCGGGAAAGTCAGCGGGCTGGACGCCGCAGCAAGGGTCCTGCAACGGCTGGGGCTCAGCGTGGTGATGGCGATGGCCGACGGGCAGATGGCGCAGGCCGGCGATGTGCTGTTAACCGCAGCCGGGCCGGCCGAAAGATTACACCAGGGCTGGAAAGTGGCGCAAAACCTCTTGGAATGGTGCAGCGGCGTCGCCCAGGCCACTCATGAGATGGTCGCCATGGCGCAAGCGGTAAACCCCAGGATGCGCATCGCCTGCACCCGCAAAACCATTCCCGGCACCAAAACGCTGGCGCTGGGCGCGGTGATTGACGGCGGCGGCATCCTGCATCGCTGCGGAACCGCGGATACGGTACTGTTGTTCGCCAACCACCGTCATTTCTGCGCCGATCCGGTGGATTGGCGCCAGCATGTGGCCACCCTGCGCGGCGCGGCGCCGGACCGGTTAATCGTGGTGGAAGCGGATAATGAAACCGAAGCCATGGCGGCTATAGACGCCGGCCCGGACCTGGTGCAACTGGATAAATTCAGTCCCGCCGCGGTAAGCCGGGCGCTGGCCTATGCCAACAGCCAGGCTACCGGTTGCCGGCTGGCGGCGGCGGGCGGGATCCATTCCGGCAATATCGGGGAATACGCCCGCACCGGCATTGAGCTGGCAATCACCTCGATGCCTTACTACAGTCCGCCCGCCGATATCGGCGTCCGGCTGTATCCCGCCAAGTGATACCGCCGTCATCCGCTTCGCGTCTCAACAGCGCACGCCGTAAGGTATTAGGGATTTCCGGCCGTTATTGGCGGTGAGTCGTGGGTCGCCAGCACAATGCTGGACGCCTTGACCAGGGCAATCACTTCATCACCGTCCTTGAGGCGCATGCCGGCGACGCTCTCATTGGTAATGACCGAAACCAATGACATGCTGGCATCGACGGCGACCGTGACTTCGCTGTTGATGGCGCCTTTGACGATGTTGGTGATGCTGCCGGTAAATTGATTGCGCGCCGAAAAACGCAGGCCGGTGCCGGCGGTCGTCAGGATCACCCAGGGCGCTTTGATAAACGCGCTGGCTTCGCCGCCAAGGCGCAGGTCGAGATAGTGCACGCTGCTATGGGTAATGGTGGCGACCAGCTTCTTGCCGCCCGCCAGGGTGATTTCTATTTCATCATTGACCGCGCCGGCGACAATGGCCGTTACGGTGCCGGTAAGATGGTTTCTTGCGGATGTCAGCATAGTCTTCTCCAGAAGGTAAAAGGAAGCCTGGGCAAAAAGTCACTATCCCTGCCAATACGCAGCAACTTTTATGCCATATATCCCGGACGGCGTTTATTTAAGTTATGACTCACCAGGAAAATGACCGGGCCGGCGCGGCCTGTTTCCCCAGGATACCTGATAAAGGCCCGCCGTTCATCTTAACAACCCCCTTGCGCTTCTGGGGATACCCGACGTTTCGCAATGTGCTCGCCAAGGGAAGGAAAAAGTTATTATCCGTCGCCGGATTTATTTATGACTACTATAAAACATCGGCCATCTAGCCATGGCTTATTAACATTGATTCATCGAACCTTTAATTATTATTCAATATATTTTTCAAAAAATAATGTTTTAATTTTAATAAATATCCCGTTGAGTATTCTCTAAGATTCCTTTGAGGTAAGGATATGAATAAGAAGTTTTTTTTCCTGGCGTGCTGGCTGGGCTGTGGCCTGGCGGGTGTTGCCCGGGCGGTAACCACCACCGGAGCCATTAACGCCTCGCTGACCTTAACCAACGGTTGCCTGATCAACGGCGACCCGGCCACCAGCAATGTTAACTTCGGCACGCTCGATTTCGGTACCCATCCCGCCACTTTCGAGGAGCTGAGCGCGACACTGAGCGGCGCCACCGGCGACGGCATCCGTGTTCGTTGTACCACCGGGGCAACCTTTAGCGTGCAGATAACCGGCAGCAACCCCGCGCCGGTGAATGTGTATGGCGCGGAAACCGCCAGCCCGCGTTATCTGGTGCTCGGCAGCGACGCATCACAGGGCATTGCGTATACGCTGTATAACGACGCCGCGTTTACCACGCCTATTGCCAACAATACCGGCCTGAGGGCTACCGGTGTCCCGGATCCGGTAAACGGCAATATTTATCCGGTATATGGTCGGGTCACCCAGGGCGGGAATAATACCAGCGTGCCGGCGGGTACTTATAGCGACGTGATTAATGTCCAGGTCATTTATTGATAGCGGAATGCTTAAGGGATGTCAGTACTCAACCGACGGCAACGGCCTCATTGCCTGGGCGTGGCGCTCGGGTCGCTGCTGGCGCTGTATCCAGGACCGCTGTCCGCCTTGCCGACGCAAAATTTTCAGATATCGGCGTCGGTGGTGTCGGGCTGCCAGATCCAGGGCGGCGGTGTGCTCGGGACGCTGGATTTCGGTACCTTGTCCGGTATCGATACCCGGGCCGCCAATGCCGCGCTGGTGCAAAGCGCCTCGTTTGCCATCGCCTGCACCCCGGGCACGACCTTAACCATGAATCTGGGCGGCGGTAATCATTTCACCACAACGCGTCATCTTCAGCGATTGAATAATACCGATCTGATTGCCTACCGCCTTTTCACCAGCGCCAGTTTATCGCCGGCCAGTGAAATTCCGGTTAACCAGGATATCGCCATCAGCCACGGCGATGGCGACCACATCCAGCTGCCGGTTTACGGACAGCTGCAGTTGGATGGCTTTCACCCGGCAGGAACCTATACCGATAGCATTACGGTAACCCTGTCCTGGTAACGATTTAGAAGGATCTGAATATGACCATTCTCGCCGTCGGGCGCTTTCTGTTGTCGCTGCTGCTGGGCCTGTGGCTGCCCATCGCCTGGGCGGGGCACGCCGTCCTGATCTGGCCGGTGGATCCCTTTTTGGCCGGCACGCAAAAAGCCACCGAGCTGTGGGTGGAAAACAAGGGCGCCGCCGCCACCTTGCTGCAGGTGCGGATCTTTTCCTGGGATCAGACGGAGGGCGGGGAGCGCTTTCATACGCAACAGGATATTATCGCCAGCCCGCCCATGCTCAGGCTGGATGCCGGACAAAAACAGCTGATCCGCATTATCAGGCAAGCGCCGCCGGCTTCCGGCCCGGAACAAGCCTTTCGCATCCTGCTCGACGAAATTCCCACCCCTAACGACCGGGCCGACGATCCCGCCAATTCGCTGATGTTCCAGATGCGTTACTCCATTCCGCTGTTTGTCTACGGCGGCCAATCGTCGCCGGACAGCGGCATGCCGCTGTTAAGCTGGCGTCTGGTCCAGGTACGGGGCGAGCCTTATCTGGAGATCCGCAACCAAGGACCGGTACACGCCCGGCTCAGCAAAACGCGGCTGGGGAAATATCAGCTCACCGACGGATTGTTCGGTTACGTACTGGCCAACGCCCGCCATCGCTGGCCGCTTAACGCCGGCGTTGACGCTCACGCGGTGCTGGAGACCCGGGTCGATAACCGCAACAAGGTATGGCGCGGCACGTCTTCCGCGCGCTAGATAATGGACCGTCCTGCGCCGACCTTTCTCCGCCGTTGCGCCGTTACCCTGTTAAGTTATTGGGCTTGCGGGTTTTCCATGGACGGCAACGCGGAAACGTTCTCTTCGCTGCCGCCGCCGCCGGGGATGGCGCCCGGGCAGGCGCAGCGTCAATATATGCTGGAGCTGGTGGTGAATGAATCCGCCGTCGGCCGGATCGTGCCGGTGGCGTTTCGCGACGGGCATTATACCGTGCCCACCGCCGATCTGGTGCAAGCCGGGCTGCCGGCCGATCGGCTAAACGCGCAGCAAACGGATGTCACCGCCCTGCCCGGCGTAACGGCGACTTATGACCGGCCGCGGCAGCGGCTGTTGCTGGCGGTGCCAGCCAGTTGGCTGCCGGAACAATCGATAAGCCTGGAGCCGGGCGGCCGGCGCCATCCTGCACGCGTCAGCCCCGGCGCGTTGTTCAACTATGATATTTATGGCAGTCGCATCAGCGGCGACGTGCGCTTAGCCGTATGGCATGAATTGCGTACCTTTGGCGATGCCGGCCACTTTTCCATTGACGGCGTGGCGCAGCGCCAGATAACCGGCGCGCCCGGCGGCGGCGGCTATATGCGCTACGATACCTATTGGGCCAGCCAGAACGAGGAGCATGCCCTGCGCTGGGCGGCGGGCGATGTGATCACCGACGCGCTATCGTGGAGCAGCAGCGTGCGTATCGGCGGCATCCAGCTCGCACGTGATTTTTCGGTACGCCCGGATATCGTGACCTATCCTCTGCCTTCGTTCGCGGGACAGGCGGCGGTGCCCACCACCGTCGATATGTTTATCAACGGTTATAAAACCAGCAGCAACAACCTCCAGCCAGGTCCTTACTCGCTCAACAATATGCCTTTTATCAACGGCGCCGGCGAGGCGGTTATCGTCACCACGGACGCGGTAGGCCGCCAGGTGATCACTACCCTGCCGTTCTATGTGTCCAGTACCCTGCTCAAACCCGGCTTATCCGATTATTCCGTGGGCGCCGGCGCGCTGCGCCGCGCGTATGGCGTAAAAAACGCCGATTACGGCCCGCCGGTGGCCAGCGGTTCCTACCGCCGGGGAACAACGGACTGGCTGACGCTGGAAGGCCATGCCGAGGGCGCGCAAAACCTGGCCCTGGCCGGCGCGGGCAGCCTGTTGCGGGTGGGACGCGCGGGAGTGATCAACGGCTCCTGGACCCACAGCCGTTTTGGCGGATGGACCGGAGAACAATATGGCTGCGGTTATCAATACAGTAACCGGGTCGCCAGCATCGGCACGCAGCATACCTGGCGCAGCAGTCACTTTGCCCATCTGGCGCTCTATGATGCCGGCGCCCGTCATCGGCCGCGCACCGCCTCGACGTTAAGCCGGGCCAGCGCGCAATATAACGCCGGCGTCACGCTGCATCGTTATGGCAGCCTCGGCGCGGCAATGATCGATATCCGCGGCCGGAGGGGCGATCGTACCCGCTTATGGAATCTGTCATGGAGCAGGAATCTGTGGGGCGACGCCAGCCTGTTTGCGACCGCGGGTTTCGATCGGCAACAGCGGGACTATTCCGGCGCCCTCTCGTTGATCATGCCCTTTGGCGGCCTGGCCAGCGCCAGCGTCGGCCTGGAGCGCGACAGGCCCGGCGGCGACGCCCAGCGCCTGACGGTGTCCCGCGCCATGCCCTCCGACGGCGGTTTCAGCTGGGACGCCTCCTATGCCCGCCAGCAAAGAGACAAAGATTATCGCCAGGCCACGCTCGACTGGCGTAACCGTTATGTCGACGCCTCCGGCGGCTTTTACGGCGTCAGCGGCAGCGACGTGCAATGGGCGGATATCAGCGGCGCGCTGGTGACGATGGATGGGCGGCTGCTGGCGGCAAACCAGTTAAATAATGCGTTTGTGCTGATAAAAACCGGGCAGCCGCAAGTGCTGGTGCGTTATGAAAACCAGCCGGCGGGCGTGACCGACCAAGCGGGCTACCTGCTGATTCCCAATGTTATCGCCTACTACCCGGCTAAATACGGCATCGATATCTTAAATATCCCCGCTGATTTGACGGCGCCCGCTATCGAGCAACGTTTCTCGGTGCCCCGCCAGAGCGGCTACCTGCTCCATTTCCCTATCGAGCCGCTGCGCGCGGCCAGCATCATCCTGCATGACGGCCAGGGCCGGCCGCTGCCCGTAGGCACCCGGGTCGTGCGCGACGGGCTGCCCGATGATTATGTGGGCTGGGAAGGCCTTGCCTGGCTGGAAAACCTGGCAACCGACAACCGGCTGCGCGCCGTCACCCCGGACGGACGGCGCTGCGCCGCCCGCCTGACGCTGCCGGACGGCAGGCCCCGGGCTTTACATACCTACGGGCCGTTGCCATGCCCGCTGTCCGCGACACCTTAAGGAACGCTTGATGAAAACCCTTTCCCCGGGATTGCTGTTGCTCGCATTATTATGCCAGTCCGCCCTTGCCGCCTGCGCCTTGCCCGGCCGTACCGTCGCCTTTGGCAAGGCAAGCTCTTTCAGCATTAACAGCACCGTCAGCACGTCCAGCAACAGTATCGAGGTTAACTGCGGCGCCGGCAGCACGCTTGCCCTGCTGAGCACCGACCATATTGATCTGCAGCTCTATTCCGCCAATGCCACCAGCAGCGGACAGGCGGCGCTGAAAGCCATCGACGGCGGCGATGTTATCCCCATCCAGGTATGCACCGCCGCCAACTGCGCCACGCAACTGGCGCTTAACGGCGCCCCGGTGAGATACCATTCCGCCGAGCTGGTAAACCTGGTCGGGCTGATGGGGGGGGCGAACTTCAGTATCCCGCTGTATCTGCACACCATGACGGGCCAGAACGTGGCGGCGGGAACCTATACCGTCACCCTGAATATCCTGGTGAACTACGCTATCTGCACCGGTATAGGCGCGCTGGGACAATGTATGCCGGGCAGCAGCCAGATGGGTTCCGCCATGGTGCCGCTGACGGTTAACCTGGTCATCACCAACGACTGCGTCACTATTACCGCCCCCGACATCAGCTTTGGCGCCGCGCCGCTGGTGAGCGGTTTTAATCCGGTATCGCAGACGATCGGCATCGTCTGTACCAAAGGCAGCACGTATACGGTGGGGATGAATAACGGCAATCATGCGGTCGGCAACGTCAGGCACATGGCCAGCGGCGGCAGTCTGCTCGGCTATGAGATCTCTAAATCCAACGGCGCCGAGTCCTGGCGTGACAACGGCAATGACCGTTGGTCCAGCGCGCTATCCAATAGCGTCAGCAGCGACGGCACCCTGCGTACCTACAATTATGTCGCGCGGATTTTGCCAAACCAGCCTACGCCGCCGCCGGGCAATTATACCGATAATGTGGTTATCGATCTGTCGTTCTAGGCCGTGCGGCAGGCGTTAAACAATAAAGAGTGGAAAGGGCTTAATTTCACGAATATCGCTATTATCAATAACCAATCCATTGACGTTTTTTAAAGAGTGGATTTTTGCGGCACCCTGGGCGGGCGTTAGCGGACGCTACGCCAGAGGCGTGGGTTTTGGCACCGACTTCCTGATCAATTCATCCGTTTCGAACGCCGGAATAGCCTCGCCGGAAAAGGCGACGGCATACCTTTGTCCCCCTGAACTGATATGCACAACAGTATCGTAGCTTTTACCAGAGGTTTCTTTTCTCCGCTTTGTCCTGCGAGACATCAGCTGAAGCGTTGTTTTTGGCATGACCAGAATACGTCCAAGCCTGAATTCATCATGATAAATAGACGTTTTCCTGTCATTTTCAATCAAAAAGAAATCAACTTTCATATCATCCCCGCATCGCTTGTTATATCGTTTAAAAATGCCCCCAGGGCCTGACTTTATTATACGAATTCATCGTCTCCCTAAAATAGCATCCAATGCCGACAGCAAAACAATATCCAGACTAATTTATAACATGCGCCGTCAAGCCGGCAGATACAAGCTTTTTTAACATTTATTTGACATATCCAGGCAATACCAATGCTAATTTCCTGTTGTAAAGGTAAATTTATTCAAAGAGTTGTTCAGCAATTCATCAGCAATGCTTAAGAAAAAATGCAGCTTTGCCACTTAAGATAATGCGTTAGCGACAAGAGAATTTACGGGCATGATTTATCGATGCCAATTGATTGCCTTTTATAGAAGTGTATTTTAGCCCGCCGCGTGCTTTTTATATTTTCACCCGCAGATAAACATATAATCTCAAATGCCAGTCAGGTAAATTTTTATAATTAATATATTTTGTAAAACGAATGATGGATTTGCTTATCCCCACCCGGGCCTCAAATCCTTGCCGGCCGTCGTGCCGCGGTTATTTTTACACAGGAAATCACCTGTTCCCGATAATATCGGCTGGCGGGGCTGAAGTGTTTTTCCCAAAACGGGCGCGCTGGTCAGGGACGAGGTTTGCTGCAAAAAAAAAAGCACGTCCTAAGACGTGCTTTTTTTCTGCCTTGTCTGGACTGCTGGAGACAAGACCTTGAAGAGGTTGGTCGGTGAGAGAGGATTTGAACCTCCGACCCATACGTCCCGAACGTATTGCGCTACCAGGCTGCGCCACTCACCGAATGCGGGCGCATCTTACTGCGGCCGTCTTTTTGCGTCAATCCCTTTTTCAAGAAATACTGCCGACTGTTTACAAAAGCGCCGCCGGCGGTACCTGTCGCTTACAGGGCCATCCCCTTGGCCGCAGGCTTGGCGCACCAGTTGTTCCGCGGGTTGATGCCGCCGTTCGGCGACGTATAGCCCAGGCAGCCGAGAATGGTATCAAACAGCTCTTCATGGCGATGGGTGGCGCCGATACGCTGCTGGGCCTGCAGGCGGTCGAACGCCTCCCGATGGGGCTGGTCGGCCAGGAACGCATCCGACGCCCAGACCATCATCGGTACGCGGAACTGTTCCGGCGGCGCCATATCGCGCGGCGTGCCGTGTAAATGGTAGTTTTCATCAATGGACTCGCCATGGTCGGAGGCGTAGAACACCAGGGCTTTTTTATTGCGCATCCTGTCGATGACGCTTGCGATAAAACTATCGGTATACAACACGCTGTTATCGAAGGCATTGATAAGCTGCGCTTTGGAGCAGGCATGATCCACGCCCATGCATTCAGGCTGGTAGCGGGCAAAATCCCGCGGATAACGCTGCGAATAGAGGTAATGCGAGCCTTTGGTATGCAACACCATCAGGTGCTTGCCTTTGGGGTAGCGTTTAAGCGATTCGCTCATCTCATCCACCAGCAGCATATCATCCACGGATTTGCCGTCGTTGCGTTTTTCCGCGGCGATCATCTCGCGAAACGAGAAGTTATTGGCATAGGTATTTTTATAAAACCACACCTCGCTCTGCATGGCGAACAGCTCCGAGGTAAAGCCGAGCGAACGCATTACCGCAAAGATATTCTGCTCTTTTAACGTCCGCTGCTGGTTATCCGCTGTCCCGCCCTCGCGCACGAACATGCAGCGCAGGGAGAGTTTGGTGGAGGTATCGCAGGATTGCCCGCGAAACGCCACCAGGTTTTTCTCGCGGGATAATTTGGGCGTGGTATCGCGGTGATAGCCCAGCAGCCCCATATGGTCCCAGCGGGTGGTTTCGCCGATGATAAAAACCACATAGGTATCATCGATACCGGCCGGAGTCACATAGGTAAACTGCTTGGCGGGATCGAACAGCGTGTCATTGTCCTGGTTTTCGTCGAAATGGGTGTAGGCGAACAGGCCAAGGGCCGCCATCCAGTTAACCGGCAGGTAGGAATGCGCGATAACGCCGCCGTAGCTGGGCAGATCGATATTGGTGATTTTTTCGCGCACGTTCTGCGCCTTATCCTGATAGCGCACCGGCAGCCAGATCAGCGCCAACGTAACCAGTAGGATCAACAGAGGCTTAATGCGCTGGCCGGGGGTCTTCATCTGCTGGATCAGGGTACCGCTCACCGAGTGTTTCCAGATCAAAAACAACGGCAAGGCGCTGACCGCCACCATCCACAGGACAAAATAAAACCCGACCACCTCTTTTGATAAATCAATATCCGTGGTCATGACAGAGGCAATAATGCCGTAGCCAATAACGACATTAAAATAGGTCATGTAATAACTGGCGGCAACCGAGATTAACAACAATACTGTAGCCACAGTACGGTAGAAATGACGCCCGCCCAGCGAAATCAGCCGCAGCAAAAAGAAGGTGGATAGCACCGTCACCATAATTTCGGTAAGGGCGATAACCATGTGGCCGACGGTGGTAACCGGATGAAGCACATCGAAACGCCGGATAAAAACCGACAGGTTAAGAAAAAAACCCACATAAACAGCGATTATTATCGATAGTTTTTGCTGCGACAGCTGTTTGACTAATTTAATCAAGGCAATAGTCCATGATAATCAATAAATTAAGGTCTCGCTGCCGGCGATTTGGCTAGCGGATTCGCACCCGACTTATGCCGCCATGGCTAACAACGAATGGATAAGCATACCTTTAATGTGCGAAACCATTTTGACAAATTTCATATTAAAAAGTTTTGGGTAGTAACGGTTTATCCTGCGGCGGACGCGCCGGGCAAAAAAAAACGCCGCAAGCAAAGGCTCGCGGCGTTATCCAACCGGTTTCACCGGCAGCCGCGCTGAGCGGCGGCACCGGTTTAACGCTGAAAACTAATTAATGACGTTAAGTTTAACATCAATGTTATTGCGGGTCGCGTTGGAATACGGGCAGACCACATGCGCTTTCTGCACTAACGACTCGGCCAGGCCGCGATCCATGCCGGCTAAATGAATATCCAGCTGGGCTTCAATGGCAAAACCGGTCGGCACCGCGCCGATGCCGACCGTGCCTTCGATAAACGCGTCCGCCGGCAGCTTCACTTTCTCCTGCGCGGCGACATGTTTTAACGCACCCAGAAAGCAGGCGGAATAGCCGGCGGCGAACAGTTGCTCCGGGTTGGTGAATTCCCCGCCCGGGCCGCCCATTTCTTTCGGCACGCCCAGTTTGACATCCAGCACGCCGTCGGATGAGGTGGCCCGGCCATCACGCCCGCCGGTGGCTTTGGCTTTTGCGCGGTACACAACTTTTTCAATAGACATGGTTATTTCCCTCTTACGTTGTTGGATGATGCCTTCGCCGGACCGAGTGCCGGACGAAGATATATTGCAAGCGATTAAATCGCTTGCAACTTAAAAGCAGGGGCTTTATCCAGTATAGCCCATCGCGGTAGCCTGGTCGCCGCTCAGGCCCCCAGGGCGGTTACCACTGCGCCAGCTGGGCGCGCAGGGTTTGCAACTGCCGTTTTAAGTCGTTAAGCTTTTCTTCACTGCAGGCCGTGGCGCACAGGATATCGTCCGGCACAGTGCGCGCGGTTTCCCGTAATGCCCGGCCCTTGTCGGTCAGACGGATAATCACCTGGCGTTCGTCCGCCGCGGAGCGAAAGCGTCCGAGCAGGCCGGCGGTTTCCAGGCGCTTGAGCAGCGGGGTCAGCGTGGCGGAATCGAGATACAGCCGTTCGCCGATATCCGATACCATTACCTCGTCACGCTCCCACAGTACCAGCATAACCAGATATTGCGGGTAAGTGAGATCCAGCTTGACCAATAATTTGCGATAGACCTTGTTCAAGGCCAGGTTCGCCGAGTACAGGGCAAAGCAGAACTGCTGGTCAAGGGCTAAAGGCGTAGCCGTCGCTTTTGGGTCATCATGTTTCGTTTTCATGGTGTTATTATAAATAGCGCGCGATAGAATCGCAAGTTATTTTTTTGCCCACCTTCCCCCGTCTGGACTGGCGGCGCGGAAAACATACCGTGCGTTTTTGCTACACTTTTTATCGGTAAGTCGTTACCGTAACTTTTCACATCGATGATATCATTAGCAAACTTGCTATTAATCCTTACCTACTGCGTGTGACCCATGGAAGCCTGGAAGATCAATATCTTTTCCGTTTGGTTAGGCTGTTTTTTCACCGGCCTGGCCATGAGCCAAATCCTGCCTTTTTTGCCGCTGTACGTTGAGCAACTTGGCGTGCGATCCCATGAGGCGCTCAGCATCTGGTCGGGATTGGTATTCAGCGCGACGTTCCTGGTTTCCGCGGTAGTGGCGCCGCTGTGGGGCAGCCTGGCGGACCGGCGGGGGCGCAAGCTGATGCTGTTGCGCGCGTCGCTTGGCATGGCGGTGGTGATTGCGCTGCAGGGTTTTGCCAGTAATGTCTATCAGTTATTCCTGCTGCGGGCGCTGATGGGCCTGACATCAGGTTATATTCCCAACGCCATGGCGCTGGTGGCATCGCAGGTGCCGCGCGAGAAAAGCGGTTGGGCGCTCGGCACCCTTTCCACCGGCCAGGTGGCCGGCGTGATTGTCGGCCCGCTGCTCGGCGGCTTTATGGCCGATCACCTGGGTCTGCGGGTGGTATTCCTGGTGACGTCGGCACTGATGTTTACCAGCTTTCTGGTGACGCTGTTCTTGATTAAAGAGAAAACGGTTAACATCAAAAAAGCCGATCAGCTCAAGGGCCGGGCAATCTTTCATTCATTGCCCTATCCAGGCCTGATTTTCAGCCTGTTTATTACCACCATGATGATCCAGCTGACCAACAGCTCGATAAGCCCTATTCTGACTTTGTTTATCAAAGATATCTACAACGATACCGGCAATCTGGCGTTTATCAGCGGCGTGATCGCCGCCGTGCCGGGCGTGTCGGCGCTGCTGGCCGCGCCGCGCCTGGGCCAGTTGGGCGACCGCATCGGCACCTCGCGTATCTTGATGGCGGCGATGATGGCAAGCATAGCGCTGTTTTGTTGCATGGCCCTGGTGAAGACGCCCTTGCAACTGGGCGTGTTGCGCTTCTTGCTCGGGTTCACCGACGGCGCGCTGATGCCCGCCGTCCAGACGCTGCTGGTAAAATATTCCAGCGATAAAGTCACCGGCCGTATCTTCGGTTATAACCAGTCGTTTATGTATATGGGGAATGTGGTAGGGCCGCTCATCGGCTCCAGCGTCTCGGCGGTACTGGGCTTTCGCTGGGTGTTTTTATTCACGGCCTTGATGGTGCTGATCAATACGGTGCAGCTCTGGTCGGGCTTTCGCAAGATCCCCGCCAGGAACAGTTAAATCCAGGGATAACGGCCGCCCATTTGTACCACCATGATACCGGCGCAGATTGCCACAAAGAATAAAAATACCAGCAGAATTCGGGTCATCGCTTCGCTCCTTATCAATAGATTGCCTGTTTTTTGACCAGCCCTGTTATACTATAGCCGCGCCGGCCGAACCTGAAAAACATCTGTGCAAAAAAAAACGTTCGCCATCCCGTGCCCGTGCCGGCAGACATGCAAACAAGCTGGAGGCGGGAGCGATGGACGCATGTCCGCCACTCCCGCAAGCCGGGTTTT
The DNA here is from genome assembly GCF_047324145.1 of Sodalis sp. RH24. Lineage (NCBI taxonomy): Bacteria > Pseudomonadati > Pseudomonadota > Gammaproteobacteria > Enterobacterales > Bruguierivoracaceae > Sodalis > Sodalis sp. RH24. The sequence continues at coordinate 3,718,019 of NZ_CP178729.1, read as the reverse complement.
GCCATCAGACCCGTCTTAGCCCAAGCACAACATGCCCGGGATGTTATTTAAAAATGCGGAAACGTTCTTCATCGTCGATAAATGTTTTTTCGCCCGCCGCCTGCTCAATGGAGCCAAACGGCATTTGCGCGCGCAGTTTCCAGCTGTCCGGCAATTCCCAGGTGCGTTTAACCTCATCGTCAATCAGGGGATTATAATGCTGCAAGGTCGCGCCGATACGCTCCTGAGCCAGGGCCGTCCATACTGAAAATTGCGCAATGCCGGTGGAATGTTCCGACCAGATGGGGAAGTTATCGGCATAGGCGGCAAATTGCTTTTGCAAAACATCAATGACCTTGGTGTCTTCAAAAAACAGCACCGTCCCTTTGCCTGCGGCAAATGAGGCCAGTTTGGTTTCAGTGGCGGCGAAGGATTGCGCGGGCACAATCTTCCTCAGCGTTTCTTTAATGATATTCCATAATTTTTCATGCTGTTCACCAAAGAGCACGACAACACGGGAGCTTTGAGAATTAAAGGACGAGGGGCTATGTTTGACCGCGTCTTTCACCAGCGAGGCGATCTGGTCTTCCGATAGCGCGACATTCCTGCCGATGGCGTAAATTGACCGGCGGGCTTTGATGACGTCCAGAAATGCATTGCTCATAGATCTACTCCTGTTAAAGGGAAATTAATGAACGGCGGCTACATGCGGTTCATCGCACCGGCTAGCTTATGCCTTGTCGGTGTAATCTGTAAATCATTCGCATCATTCTCTCGATTAACTATGCTGATAAGACTTATTGCGGATCTTCATGGCATTAGCCCATGACCTACCAGACGAGCAGGAGCGATGATCTTATGACCATAGAAACCCTCGAGTTAAATGAAGCGGTGGGCGGCGTTCCCAACAGTCCGCTGCCCCTGGTCATCTATCGCCGCGTGATACCAGCGCAAACGCCCGATCCGGCGGCCTGGCTGGAACGTCATTTTGCCGCCAATGATTGGCCGGCCCAGTGGCGGTATATTATCTATAACTTCACCCATTTCCATTCCAATTGCCACGAGCTGCTAGGTGTTTACGCCGGCGAATCCCAGGTGCAGTTCGGCGGTGAAAGCGGGCCGGTCGTCACTTTGTCCCTAGGCGATGTGGTGCTGATCCCAGCCGGCGTCGGCCATAAAGCGCTGCAATCAAGCGAGGATTTTATGGTGGTCGGCGCTTATCCCAACGGCATGAACGCCGATTTATGCCGCGACGATCCCGCCAGGCTGGCCTCGGTGCAACAGCATATCGGGCAGGTGCCGTTACCGGCCACCGATCCGATCAGCGGCGATCGGGGCGGCATTACCACGCTATGGCATAATCCGGAACAAGCATAAGCCGGCGCAGAACAGGAGGAAACTATGTCTCGAGTCCAGGCAGTCGATCATTTGGTTATCAGCGTTAGCGATATTGCCGTTTCCAAGAAATTCTACAGCGGATTGTTTACGTTCCTGGGTTTTGACGTGATGGACGAAATGCCCGCGGCGATGGGCTGGAGCAACGGCACGACGCGCTTTTGGATTTACCAGGCGGACGAGCAGGGTAAAAAGCATCCTTATCGTAAAGGCGACGTGGGATTCCACCATTATGCCTGGTCGCTGAACAGCCGGCGGGACGTCGATGAGCTGCAGGCATGGCTGGAACACAACGGCGCCAGCATCGTCGACCCGGCCGGCGAATATTATGCGGACTATTATGCGGTCTTTTTCCTCGATCCCGACGGCCTGAAGCTGGAAGGCATGCATTACGGCAAACAGGAGTAATACGCGGCCGGGCAATGGACCCGCCTGTCATATAGCGGAACCTGGGCCATACTTAGGTGACCCCCACTCACAAGGAGAAATTCCTGATGAAAGAGATCGGCGCAAACGGCCAGGTGGATTACGTTGAGTTCAACGTCAGCGATATCCAGCGTGCCAAACAGTTCTATGGTTCGGCGTTCGGTTGGGCGTTTACGGATTACGGCCCGACCTATACCGAATTCTACGATGGCAGGATTACCGGCGGCTTTACCTCCACCGAGGCGATTACCCCGGGCGGCGGCCCGCTGGTCATTTTCTACGCCAGCGATCTGCCCGGCACGCTGAAAAAGCTGGAAGCCGCCGGCGCGGAAATCGTCAAGCCGATATTCGCCTTCCCCGGCGGGCAACGCTTTCATTTCAAGGATCCCGACGGCTACATATTAGGCGTTTGGACGGAAGATTAGCCGGCGCGGAAAATCTGCGATCCTCCTGTCAAAAATAAAACAGCGTTCTATTTTTGCGACGCCGTCATGCTACCCTATGGCATCAGGTCATGACTTCATAGGATAACAGGAGGAATTATGTCCAAGACAGTCGCCGTATTGCTGGCGAAGGGTTTTGAGGAAGCGGAAGCCATCATCGTAATTGATGTGCTGCGCCGCTTGGATATCAAGGTTGAAACCCTCTCATGTCAGGATAGGCTTGAGCTGGTGAGCTATCACCAGATCCGGATGTTCGCCGACGCCCTGCTTGAGCATCGCCGGGAGACGCTCTATGACGCGGTGGTGATCCCCGGCGGCCTTGAGGGTACGGTCAACCTGGCCGCCAATCCGCTGGTAACGGATTTTATCCGCCGCCACGATGAGGCTGGCAAATGGATTTGTCCGTTATGCTCGGCCGCGGCCCGGGTGCTGGGCGGCAACGATTTACTCAAGGGACGCCGCTATGTGTGCTCCGGCGATCTGCACCGGGGAGTCAGCGACGGCCGCTTTATTGATGAGAAAGTGGTCGAGGACGGCAACCTGCTCAGCGGTAAAGGACTGGGCGTCGCCTTTGATTTTGCCTTTTCCCTGGCCTATCGCCTCACCGGCGATCAACAAAAGACCGACTTCCAGGTTGAGCATATCTATTACGATTACTGGCGCACGTCAGCGCCGTTAGGCGGTATTGTCCCGAATTAGCCCGATCATGGCCGGATTTAGCCTGTTTATGTGCCCTACCCATGGGCACTATAGTGCTACAGCATTATCACGGAGTCCGGAAATGGCACAAAGCGCGTTATTGATTATCGATGTCCAGCAATCTTTCCTGCAGCGTCCCTTCTGGTCGGAAGACGACGTGCCCGCCTTTCAACAGGCGCTGCTGTCCCTTATCGCCGGGTGCCGGCAGCGCGGCGCGGCGCTGGTGGATATTTTCCATAACAGCGGCGACGGCCCCTTTAGCCCGCAGTCCGGCCTGGTAAAACCGCTGCCGTTCCTGACCCATACCGCCGACGCCACGTTCCACAAACATGTCCATAACGCCCTGACCGAATCCGGCCTGCGCGCATGGCTGGATGAGCGGGACATCAAGCACGTGATCATCGCCGGCATCCGCACCGAGCAGTGTTGCGAAACCACGGCCCGGGTGGCGTCGGACCTGGGGTATCGCGTCACTTTCGTGACCGAGGCGACGCTGACGTTTCCCATGACCCATGACGGCCGGACCCTGAGCAGCGCGGATCTCAAGCACCACACCGAAACGGTGCTTATCGACCGTTTCGCCGCTATCCGCACCGTGGCCGGCTGCCTGGAGGAACTGGAGCAAGCGTGATGCGTGATGTTTATTTCCTGGTATTGCCCCAGGTCATGGCGCTGGATCTCACCGGCCCGGCGGAGGTGCTGGCGCTGTCCGGCGCCTTCAGGCTGCACTACATCGGCCCACAGGAGGAGATTACCACCTCCATCGGCATGACCGTCAGCCGGATTGCGCCGCTGCCGGCCTCCCTGCCGCCGGACAGCATCGTGGTGCTGGCGGGTGTCGCCGACTCCCGCCAGCAGCTGGACAGCGCGCCGGCGCTGGAGGCGCAGCGGTGGCTGCGTGAGCGCCGATCATCCTTTCAGGATCGAACATGGACGCTGGTGTGCGTTTGCTCCGGGTCGCTGCTGGCCGGGCGGGCCGGCCTGCTGGACGGGTATCGCTGCACCACCCACCATGACGTGATGGAGCGCCTGCGCCAGCAGGCTCCCGCGGCCCTGGTCAAGGACAACCGGATTTTTGTCGAGGATCGGGGGGTATTTACCAGCGCCGGCATTACCGCCGGTATTGACCTGGCCCTGTACCTGGTCAGCCTGTATGTCGGGCCGCAGCAGGCCATGGCCACTGCCCGGGAAATGGTGGTTTATTTCCGCCGCGGCGGCGACGACCCGCAGCTTTCGCCCTGGCTGCGCCACCGTAATCACCTGCACCCGGCGGTACACCGCGCCCAGGACATCCTGGCCCATGAGCCGGAGGCGGAATGGCGCCTTGACGCGCTGGCGCGGCAGGTATTTATGAGCAGCCGCCATTTGACCCGGCTGTTCCGGGAACATCTAGGGCTTAGCGTCAGGGAATATCACGAACAGCTGCGACTGGCGGTGGCGCAGCAGCGTTTACAGCAGGGCCAGGGCATCGAGAAATCGGCGCTGGCCGCCGGTTTTTCCTCCAGCCGCCAGTTGCGCCGGGCGCAGCAGCGCTGGCAGGAATAACGCCCTGCCGGCATATCAACCCCGGATCCGGGATTTCAGCTGACCCAGCGGCGCACATCAACGCGCCGTAGCCCCGCCGCCAGCAGCAGGCTCACCAACAGCGTGGCGATAAACACATACATGATATCCAGCGGCGGCGCCGCTTTAAAATCCAGGCCATGGGTGCGGATAAAATGAATGATAAACGCATGAAAGCCATAAATAGCCAGCGAATAGCGCGAGATCAGGCGTAGCGGCGGCCACCATTGCCGCCGGCAGGCCTGTTTAAAAAATACAAACAGGCTGACGGCGCCAATACATACCAGGGGGCCGCAATAAAGGTAATAGGTATCGGCGAAGTCGCCATTAACGATCAGCTGCTTTTTCGTGCCCACCGCCACCAGCACGACACTGATAATAAACAGCGCCGCGGCGATCACGGGGATTTTTTTACCGCGCAGATCAAGCATACCCACGGCCCGGCCCAGCACCGCATACAAGATGTAATAAAACATATCGCCGCTGATAAACAGGTTTACCGGCAGCAAGGTTATATGGCCGCGATTGAACGTTACGGTGTTGGGATTGGCCATCACCGCCAGCAGCACTATTATCGTCGCCAGAAAACCGGCGGACACCGGTTTGATTTCGATCAGCGGCGACAGCAGATAAATGACCATCACCGCGTAGAAAAACCAAAGATGGTAGAAAACCGGCTTCTGCAAAGCCCCTTCCAGCGCCCGCGCCGCGTTGATGGGGGTAAAAAGCGCCATATACAGCAGCCCGATCAGGCTGTAAAACAGCAGGCATAGCCCCATGCGCAGGAAATGTCTGGCGCCGGCGCGCCTGGCGCCGAAAAAAAGAAAGCCCGATATCATAAAAAATAGCGGAACGGCAACCCGCGACGCGGAGTTAAGCACATTGGCCAGCAGCCAGTTGTGCTCACCGATGTCCAGGCCATGGGTAACATAAAACGAGGTGGTGTGGATCATTATCACCATCATGCAGGCCAGCGCACGCAGATTATCTATCCAGTCAATTCTTTTATCTTCGTCCACTCACTTCATCCCTATCCGCATTTTGTATGCATACGCTTAATCTTCAATATCTTAAAAATAGGCTATATATCTACAAATGAGGAAGCAAAGTAAAAAATGAATTATCCGGATGAAGGATAATTTCGGCCGGGGTTGCGTGGGATTTAAAATAAATGCAAAATAGCCGGCCAATGTTAAAAACATTGACGGATTATTTTGTTTTTAACTCTATATTTCAGCTGGTTATAATATGCAAAGCTCATTATCTCCCTCCGTTCGTTTAGGCCGGAGGGCGTTGCTATTTCCGTTATGCCTGGTGCTGTTCGAATTTGCCGTCTATATCGGCAACGACATGATCCAGCCGGGCATGATGGCGGTGGTCGCATCCTTTAATGCGGGCCGGGAATGGGTTCCGACCTCCATGACCGCCTACCTGGGCGGCGGCATGGTGCTGCAATGGCTGCTGGGGCCATTGTCGGATCGCCGTGGCCGGCGCCCGGTAATGCTGGCCGGGGTGATGTTTTTTATTGCCGCCTGCCTCGGCATTCTGCTGGCGCAAACCATTGAGCAATTTATGGCGCTGCGTTTTTTACAAGGGTTCGGACTGTGTTTTATCGGCGCGGTGGGCTATGCCACCATCCAGGAGTCGTTCGATGAAGCCACCTGCATCAAAATTACCGCGCTGATGGCCAACGTCGCGCTGATTGCCCCGTTATTAGGCCCGCTGGCCGGCTCCATTATTATCCAGCTGGCTTCCTGGCAGGTCATGTTCGTGCTGTTTGCCGGCCTCTCGGCCATCGCGCTGGCGGGCTTGTGGCGCGCCATGCCCGAAACCGCCTCGCGCCTGGGGGAGTCGTTTTCTCCGGGCGGCCTGTGGCGCGACTATAAGGTGGTGCTGACCAACCGCCAGTTCCTGTACGGCGCCATGGCCATCGGACTGGCCTGCCTGCCGTTGCTGTCCTGGCTGGCCCAGTCGCCGGTGATCCTGATGGGCGACGGGGGGATGACGCCGATGGAATACGGCTTGCTGCAGATGCCGGTGTTCGGCGCGCTGATCCTGGGCAACATCACCCTGGCGCGATTAAGCGGCCGGCGTACCGTGGATCGGCTGATCAAGCTCGGCGCCGCGCCGATCATCGGCGGGCTGGTGCTGGCCACCGCGGCCACCCTGTTCTCGCCCCACGCCTATCTGTGGATGACCGCCGGCATGAGCCTGTACGCCTACGGCATCGGCGTCGCCAACGCCGGCCTGTACCGGCTGACGCTGTTTTCCTGCGCCATGAGCAAGGGCACCGTGTCCGCCGCGCTGGGCATGCTGAACATTATGGTCTATACCCTGGGCATCGAACTGGCAAAAACGCTGTACGCCCAGGGTGGCAGCGGCCTGTTCAACCTGTTTAACCTGATAAGCGTGCTGGGCTGGTATACGCTGGTGCGGCTGTTTATCCGCCGCCGCGCATCCACGCTGACGTCCATTCCCACGCCCGCGCTATAAGCGTCAGCAAGAGAAAGGCCGGCAAAGGCCGGCCTTTGTCACCCTGGGGTTAAAACAGCCCCATCGGCTGATCGGAGTAGCTGACCAGCAGGCATTTGGTCTGCTGGTAATGCTCGAGCATCATCTTATGGGTTTCGCGCCCGATACCGGACTGCTTATAACCGCCGAAGGCGGCATGGGCGGGATAGGCATGGTAGCAATTGGTCCATACCCGGCCGGCCTGGATGCCGCGGCCCATTTTATAGGCCACGTTGCCGTCGCGGCTCCAGACCCCGGCGCCCAAGCCGTAATCCGTATCGTTGGCCAGCGCCAGCGCCTCATCCATATCCTTAAAGGTGGTTACCGCCAGCACCGGACCGAAGATTTCCTCCTGGAAGACGCGCATACTGTTTTTGCCGAACAAAATGGTCGGCTCCAGGTAGTAGCCCTCGGACAGTTGCCCCTCCATCTGTTTGCGCCGCCCGCCGGTGAGGATCTCGGCGCCTTCTTTTTTGCCGATATCAATATAGTTGAGAATGGTGTCCATTTGCCCCGAGGATACCTGCGCCCCCAGCTGGGTCCGGGCATCAAGGGGATTGCCGCTGCGGATGGCCTCGACGCGTTTTACCGCCCGCTCCATAAACCGCTCGTAAATCGATTCCTGCACCAGCGCCCGGCTTGGGCAGGTGCAGACTTCGCCCTGGTTAAAGGCAAACAGGGCAAACCCTTCCAGCGCCTTATCAAAAAACGCATCTTCCTGGCTCATGACGTCGGCAAAAAAGATATTCGGCGATTTGCCGCCCAGTTCCAGCGTGACGGGAATGATGTTTTGCGCCGCATAGCTCATGATGCGCTGGCCTACTTCCGTGGAGCCGGTAAAGGCCACTTTGGCCACCCGTTTTGAGGTGGCGAGGTATTCGCCGATTTCGGCGCCCGCCCCGTTGACCACGTTAATCACCCCCGCCGGCAGCAAATCCTGAATCAGCTCCATCATCACCAGGATGGAAAGCGGGGTCAGCTTGGCCGGCTTAAGGACGATACAGTTGCCGGCGGCCAGCGCCGGGGCCATTTTCCAGCAGGCCATCAGCAGCGGGAAATTCCAAGGAATAATTTGCGCCACCACGCCCAGCGGTTCATGAAAATGGTAGGCGACCGTATCGCCGTCGATTTCACTGATGCCCCCTTCCTGGGCGCGCGCGCAGGAGGCGAAATAACGAAAATGGTCGATAGCCAGGGGCACGTCGGCGGCGCTGGTCTCACGAATCGGCTTGCCGTTGTCCCAGGTTTCCACCGCCGCCAGCAGCTCGACGTTTTGCTCCAGGCGATCGGCGATACGCAGCATGATATTGGCGCGGGTCTGTACCGACATCGCGCCCCACTCCGCTTTCGCCTTATGGGCGGCATCCAGCGCAAGGTCGACGTCGTCAGAGCTGGAACTGGCGATTTCGCACAGCGGCAGGCCGGTTACCGGCGTCAGGTTGACAAAATAATCACCTTTTACCGGCGCGACCCAAGCACCGCCGATAAAGTTGTCGTAACGGGGTTTAAGTTCGAGCGGATAACCATATTCGCCGGGTATTAACCGGCTTGAGGGGGGATTGTAAGCCATGTTTTCTCCTAGACACTGTGACTTTACCAAGAGTGGGCTGGGCTGATAAACGCTATCCTTTAACGTTAGCCGCAGCGGACACCACGAGACAGGTAAGGAGGGAATGAATTTTAACTATTCGAGAGGGTTCACAGTTTGTGTCATAACATTTCAGTGCCATACAGTGCCGCTGCTACTGGCGGCGCAGTACGGGCAAAACTGGTGCGCGCAAACAGCCGTTCCGCCAGCGCCACCAGCATAGGCCGATTCACGCACCAGTTGGGCATCACGCGGCGATAATTGATAAACCCCAGCGTGCAGGCCACGGCAATATCGGCAAGCGTCAGGGTGGGGCCGTTAAGCCGCCTGCCCTCGTGGGCATGTTCCTCCAGCGCGTCCAGGCCGCGGCAGATTTTTGCGCGCTGGTTCAACAGCACGTTTTCATCGGGGCCGCCGCCGCGCCCGCATTCGCGGACGATGGCCATGGCCGCATCCGTCACGCCGTCGGCCAGCGCTTCAATTTGCCTCACCCGCAGCGCTTCCAGGCGATCGGCCGGCAGCAGCGGCGGTTCGGGATGGGCCAACTCCAGATATTCCGCGATGATGGGCGAATCAAAGATACCCTCGCCCCGCTCGTTAAGCAGTACCGGCACCTTGCCCAACGGGTTCACCGCCGTGACGCAGGCATCACGACCGTTAGGAGAGGCGCTGACCAATTCAAAGGCAATATCCTTTTCCAGCAGGATAACTGAGATTTTCCGCACGTAAGGACTGGTATAGCTGCCTAACAGTTTCATTGGTTCGCCTCCGGTGGCCGTGGTCGCACAAATCAGTATGGCTCATGACACAGAAGTTTAAGTTAGAGAAGCCGTATTTAATGGAATGACAACGTGCCCAAGATGTTGCCTACCAGGTCGTCATGAACGGCTGCGCCGGAGGTCGGCGTCAATACCTGGATGGTGATGACGCGATCCAGGTAAGGCGTTATCAGCAAGGTGCCCAGCATGGCTTTGCCCTGCATTTCTTGTTGGGAGTCGATGCGCAGGAATTTATGCTTATCCACCATTACCGGGACCTGGCCGGTTTTCCTGACATTCTTGAACTGGGTTTTCAGGCCCGACAGCGCGCCCTGCGCCATTTTATTAAATGCCGCGTCGCTGGTGTCGTTGGCATCGCCGTTGACCGTGCGCACCTCGCTGATGCCCACCGCCTGCGAATGCGCCCGGTTGGCGAACAGCTGGACCACCACGCCGGTATTTTGCGCGTTGGCGTCCTCCCGCGTCTGGTTAACAAAATCCTGCGGCAGTTGTAAGGTTATCTTGCCGTCCAGCAACGCGACCCGGACACTGTTTTTCAGTTCCGGCGCCGGCGCGGCGGCAGAAGAGGACGCCGCCGGCGCCGATGCCGCCGTAACGCCCAGCACCGATACGCCCGCCAGGGCGATCGCGGTCATAATCCTGATAATACGCCTTGCCATGTCAAACATCCTTCTCGCAATCAACGGAGTGGCCGCCAACGGCAGCCTGCTGTGAAAACATCGTTAAGCAAAAGCATAGCCCCTTTTTAAGCGCAGCGGCGCGCCACATGCGCATTTTGTTACCGCGCCGCCGGTGGAGTAGACTAGGGACATCAGGCCCACCAGCACAACGGCGAGTAAACCATCGTGACCGACCCTCTTCCCATACAGGATACCGACCCCACCACCCTTGCCGGGATAAGCCGGCTCGGCGTTCGCAAACGGGGGCAGCTCGACCAGGAGCTACCCGACTGGCTGGCCGAGGAAGTGCCGGTGGCGCTGGTCTACAACGGCATTTCCCATGTGGTCATGATGGCCTCGCCAAAAGAGCTGGAGCAATTTGCCCTGGGCTTCTCGCTGTCCGAAGGCATTATCAGCGCGCCGGGCGAGATTTACGGTATGGACGTGGTGACGGCCTGCAACGGCCTGGAGGTGCATATCGAACTGTCCAGCCGCCGTTTTATGGCGCTGAAAGAGCATCGGCGCGCCATGGCCGGACGCACCGGCTGCGGTGTCTGCGGCGTCGAGCAGCTTGAGGAGATAGGCAAACCCATCGCCCCGCTGCCCTTTACCCAAACCTGGCCGCTGGCGCGGCTGGACCATGCGCTGGCGCAGTTGAAAAGCGTGCAGCCCATCGGCAGGCTGACCGGTTGTACCCACGCGGCGGCCTGGATCACGCCCGACGGCGAACTGACGCTGGGCTGCGAAGACGTCGGCCGCCACGTGGCGCTGGACAAGCTGCTCGGCTGCCGGGCGCGCCAGGGCGCCGCGCCCGGCGCGGTGCTGGTCTCCAGCCGGGCTAGTTATGAAATGGTGCAGAAATCCGCCATGTGCGGCGTGGAAATCCTGTTCGCCGTCTCGGCCGCCACCGCCCTGGCGGTAGACGTGGCCGAACGCTGCGGGCTGACGCTGGTGGGATTCAGCAAGCCGGGGCGGGCCGCGGTTTATACGCATCCCTGCCGAATCGTTGACAGCAAAAGCTAAACATGTTCTTTAAAAGGGACTGATAAACGTTTTAATAAACGTTTAATTAACTATAATGATCGGATTGCTTACGCGGCACTAACATTCATTCAGGGTGCCGCTCACCTAAAATGGAGAAGATAAATATGAGCTATACTCTGCCATCCTTGCCTTATGCTTATGACGCCCTGGAACCGCATTTCGACAAACAAACGATGGAAATCCATCACACCAAGCATCATCAAACCTATGTCAACAATGCCAACGCCGCGCTCGAAAGCCTGCCTGAACTCGCCAGCCTGCCGGTTGACGAACTGATCCAAAAACTCGATCAGGTGCCGGCGGACAAAAAAACCGTACTGCGCAACAACGCCGGCGGTCACGCCAACCACAGCCTATTCTGGAAAGGCCTGAAGCTGGGCACCACCCTTTCGGGCGATCTGAAAACCGCCATTGAGCGCGATCTGGGTTCCGTCGACGCGTTCAAGGAAGCGTTTGAAAAAGCCGCCGCCACCCGTTTTGGTTCCGGCTGGGCCTGGCTGGTATTGAAAGACGGTAAACTGGCCGTGGTCTCCACCGCCAACCAGGACAACCCGCTGATGGGCGAAGCCATCGCCGGCACCTCCGGCTACCCGATCCTGGGCCTGGACGTGTGGGAACATGCCTACTACCTGAAATATCAAAACCGTCGCCCGGACTATATCAAGGCCTTCTGGAACGTGGTGAACTGGGACGAAGCGGCCAAACGTTTCGGCGAAGCCAAATAACCGGCGTCCGTTAAATGTAAAAACCATCCCGCGGGATGGTTCGGTTGATCGCAAACGTCCCGGCCTTACGGCCGGGACGTTTGCATTTCAGGTACCGTTGCTCCCTGAAGCAGGCTTATTTCAGTAACAACTTGTCAGTGAAGGCTTTTTTCGCGCTGATGCGGACTAAATACTCGGTGGTCGACAGCACCATGGTGGAACGGACAATCTGCTGGTAGCGCTGCTGCTGCATACGCACCAGCGCGTCATCCGCCGGTACGCGGGAAAATTCCGGCAACGGCGGGAACGCCGCGACGCAGTGCAGTTCGCTGAACGGGCCGAGGATTTCATCGTCGGTAAACCGGTATTCCTTGGGATCGTCCTGCAAGGCCTCGTGCAAGGCCATCAGCAGCTCGGCGTCCTCATACTCCTGTCGGCTGATAACGCCCAGGGCGTATACCAGCTTCAGGCGCACCGGTAGTTCGCCCAGCGGACCGGCGCCAATCAGTAGCGGCTCCACGGCATATTTTACCGCGTAATCATCCTTGCGAAAGATTTGCAGCACCAGAATATTGACCGCCTCGGCCAATAATTCCACCGCCGCGCCCATCAAATCCCTGACCGTTGTGCCGGCGTTCAGTTGTTCGAGGACCTGGTTTTCGTACAGTTGAGTATTTTCCGTCATCACCGAACACCATGTAACCCCCGGAGGCGGGATATTGCCCGCCGCCGGATCTTCATCATCATTGCATGGCGTTATAAAGATCCACCACCTGCGCTACCACCTCGCCGTCTTCCTCAAGACCGGAGACCTGCGCCAGCGCCGCTCCGGGGCCTGATTTTTCCAGCAATGCCGCCCATTCCTGCGCCTGGGGATCCTGCTCGCTATGATAATGCATGGCGGCGGCGATGCCCTTAAGCAGGTTGTCGTGGCGCAGGCCGTATTCCATGGTGCCGCGCAGCGGTTTGATCAACCGGTCGCCGGCGCTGAGCTTACGCAGCGGCTGGCGGCCGACGCGCTCTACGTCGTCATGTAAATAGGGATTCTCAAAGCGCTGCAGGATCTTATTGATATAGGCGGCGTGTTTCGCGGCTTCAAAACCGTAACGGTTAATCAGCACCGCGCCGCTTTCTTCCATGGCGCCTTTCACCACCTGGCGGATGTCGGGGTCGAGGATCGCGTCGCGGATGGTCTTATGCCCGGCATGCTGGCCCAGATAGGCGGTGATGGCATGGCCGGTGTTAAGCGTAAACAGCTTACGTTCGACAAACGCCATCAGGTTATCGGTCAGCTCCATGCCGGCGATAGCCGGCGGCTCGCCGATGAACTGGGTTTTATCCACAATCCATTCGCTAAAGGTTTCCACCGTCACCGCCAGCGGATCCTGGGTTCCGGCTTCGGCCGGGGGTACGATGCGATCCACCGCGGAATCGACGAAACCGACGTGCTGCGCCACCCAGGCGTGATACTGCTCGGGCAGTGCCTTTAAGACATGCTGTTTCAACTGGCTGGTGCCGCGCACCATATTTTCACAGGCGATAATATTCAGCGGCCGGGTATTGCCCGCGTCATGGCGCGCGATCAACCCTTTGGCGACGGTACCGGCGATGCGTTCCAGGATCTGCGGCCCTACGGCGGTGGTTACCAAATCAACGTCGGCTATCAATGCCACCACTTCCGCGCCGGTGCTGTTAACGGCGCTGACGCCCCGGACCCTTTCCACATGGGACTGCTCGCCCACGACATGGACCTCGTATTCATGCCTGGCGTTCAAGGCGTCAAGCACCGTTTGGTTAACGTCGGCAAACACCACGTCCACCCCGGCATCGGCCAATAATTTACCGATAAAGCCGCGTCCGATATTACCTGCTCCGAAATGTAATGCTTTCATAGATTTAACCTTGGATTCTCTTAGTTAAAAAGGGGCCAACGCAGGCCCCCTCTCAAATACAACCGTTTCCATCGCCCGCGCTGTGGTTAGGCCGTTTTGCCGCCTTTGAGCAGCTCAAGCACTTCATCTACGTCGGTGGTGTTGATCAGGCGTTGGATAACCGCATCGTCGTCCAGCGCGTTGGTCAGGCTGGTAATGACCTGGATGTGCTCGTTATTGCGCGCGGCGATACCAATCACCAGACGGGCAATATCGTCTTCCTCATCACCGAAACGCACGCCCGCCGGATACTGGCAGAATACCACGCCGGTGCGCAGCACCTTATCCTTGGCCTCGATGGTGCCATGGGGAACCGCAATGGACTCGCCCAGGTAGGTGGAGGTCAGCTTTTCACGATCCAGCATCGCTTCCACATACTCCGGCAGCACGTAACCGCCGTTGACCAGTTGCTCACCGGCAAAACGGATTGCCTGTTCCTTATTGTCGGCCTGACGTCCGAGGAAGATATTGGCCGCGGTCAGGCGGAACAGGTTCTGCTCGCTGTCTTCGAAGCTGTCGTCCAGGGTGGTGATGACTTTATTCTGATTGGTTTCGGTCTTTTGCACCGCAACCAGACGCGCCACCAGATCGGTATACAGCCCGCTGTCCAGGAAGTTGGTCAGCGAGATATGCTGCGCCTGCGGGGCGTGGCGCATGGCCCGCTCGGTCAGGTCGCGGTGGGTGATCACCAGGTCAACATCCTCAGGCAGGCTGTTGATGGCCGTGTTGGTCACGCTGATATTGGTCAGCCCGGCTTCCTTGACTTTTTTACGCAGTACCCCGGCGCCCATGGCGCTGGAGCCCATGCCGGCATCGCAGGCCACGATGATTTTACGTACCGAAGCCAGGTCGCCGGTGGCGCCGGCGGTAACCGGCGCGGCCATGCCTTTGGACTGCGCTTTCATATCTTTTATACGACGGGTGGCGTCTTCAAGGTCGTCCCCTTCCTTGGCCTTCATGCTTTTCAGCAGGATCGAGGCGATAACGAAGGACACGGCAAACGCCGCGACTACCGCGGTAATATTGGCAAAATAGGCGCCTTTAGGCGTCATGGCCAGCACCGCCAGGATGGAACCCGGCGACGCGGGGGAAACCAGGCCGCCGTGCAGCACGCTCAGGGTAAACACGCCGGTCATGCCGCCGAGGATTACCGCTATCAGCAGACGCGGGTTCATCAGCACGTAAGGGAAATAGATTTCGTGGATACCACCCAGGAAATGGATGATGGCCGCGCCGCCGGCGGACTGTTTGGCGTTGCCGCGACCGAAAATCATGTAGGCAATCAGCACGCCCATGCCCGGACCCGGGTTGGCTTCAATCAGGAAGAAAATTGATTTGCCGGTGGCGGTAGCCTGCTGGATGCCCAACGGCGAGAAGATGCCGTGGTTGATGGCGTTATTCAGGAACAGGATTTTTGCCGGTTCGACAAAGATCGAGGCCAGCGGCAATAAATCGTGGCGTACCATCAGGTTCACGCCCGCCGCCAGGATATGGGACAGGATTTCAACCAGCGGCCCGATGGCCAGGAAGGCGATAATCGCCAGGATCATGCCGATGATGCCGGCGGAGAAGTTGTTGACCAACATCTCGAAGCCGCTTTTGATCTTGCCGTCCACCATACGGTCAAAACGTTTAATCGCCCAGCCGCCCAACGGACCGGCCAGCATGGCGCCGAGGAACATCGGCATATCCGCCCCGGCAATCACGCCCATGGTGGTAATGGCGCCCACCACGCCGCCGCGTTCGCCGCCGGCCAGCCGTCCGCCGGTATAACCGATCAGCAACGGCAGCAGGTAGGTGATCATCGGGCCGACTAATTTAGCCAGCGTCGCGTTGGGTGTCCACCCGGTGGGGATGAACAGCGCGGTGATAATCCCCCAGGCAATAAAGGCGCCGATATTCGGCATCACCATATTGCTCAGGAAACGGCCAAAATTTTGTACTCTGACCTTGATATCCGAAGAAGACATAAAAAACACCCCTATTGATACGCGCCGGACAATAAGGGCGCGTGAAAATTGTTGCGACAGTGTTGCATTCTCTGTCGGTAGTTCTATAAGCAGCGGGACTCTACCACGCTGCGTGCCGAATGCGTACTCAGCGGCGTAACTGTGACGAATATCACCATGTCACCCCCTGTTTATCCCCTATATCGGTGATATTCATCACAAATTCCGTATGAAAAAAAACCACAATTATAACTTCAGGGAGTTAACGGCGGGTAAATTGTGATAGAGATCACTCTTGCTTGCTGGGTATTTGTTTGATAAATGTGATTTGTATCACAAATTATTTATCATCCCAGCCGGGCATCGGCGAAGAGAGGGCGATAGCGGCTGATTTAGACGCTAAAAGGCGGAATTGCGTAGCTAAAGCTGTAAGAAAATTACCGCTGTAATACCTGCGTTTTCTCGCACGCACGACAGCCATCATGACGCGGATATGTTACAAAAAGGTGACCCGGCGGGCCACCTTGGTGTAACGCGGCGCGTCATTAGCGCAGGGCCGTCCCTGCGGCGGTCTGCGCCTGCATCAGCTGCTGGTGCTGGCTTTGCAGGCCGGCCATCAGCTCATTATATTGCGTCGCCTGCAGCCGGGTGGGAAAGGCCACCGACGTGGGGCTGTAGGTCACCTGGCTGCCCTGCATATTCAGGAAATTGCCCACCTGGATCAGGGTTTCCGCAAGCTGCGCCGCGCTGGTCACCACCGGCGTCACCTGCTGTGCCGGCTGAATCACCAGCTTGGTATAGGCCTGTTCGTATACCGCCTTCAGGTCGTCGGGCTGCTTTAGCGCGGCGCGGGAGTCATCCGCCTGTTTTTTCAGGCGTTCTATCTGCGGCCCCAGCAGATTCAGTGCCCCTGCGGACTGCTGCAAATCCACCCGGTGGGTAAGATAATCCTGCGGCACGCGGATCTGGCTGACCTGATCCAGCACCGGCAGCAGGCTGGCATTGACCGCCTGGGTATATTGCTGGGTAAAGGTCAGCAGGATCTGGTAGTCGGCCACATAGGTGCCGAACTGTTTTTTCTGATCGTCGGTCAGCGTCGGCAGGCGCTCGCCGCCCGGCAGCACGGTGGTTTGTAAAAACGCCATAAACGCCTTGCGCTGCTCCGGCTCCTTGTCGCCGCAGGCGGTAATCTGCAGCGCCAGCATCAATAGCACTGGAATCATCAGCGCATAGCGCAACTGCGCCAGTCTGTCCCTTAACATCATGACCAACTACTCCTGTAAAATAGCTCACCCCTTTCCCTGGTTACCCAATTAACGCGTCCTGTTTGCAGAGTAAGGATAGTCCACTTTGCGAGGAATAAATATGCTCAAAGCCCTACCGATGGTCTCATTTTTTTACAAAACCCGCGGCGCATCGAACCCATCCACGGCATCAAGGGTAAGGGAGGCACATCCGCTATTGCCATAGCGGTCCGTCAACCGCAACGGCAAGGCCGGAGGAATAAAGCCGTTGCCGGTCAGACTGAAGCCCCAAACGTTATCACCAGCCGGCGAGGGGCCGGCAGACGCATCGTAAACATCGGTCTCGATAATAAAATCAATAAGATTACTTTATTGCATCAGGTCACTTACCTCTATCATGTGATCATTTTAACGAAATGAAATGGCACGACAGCAGCTCTTTTATGATACTTAAATCATTAACGCGGATTTTCTTAGGTTTTATCAAGATGAAAACATGCTAATAAAACACCACATTTATAGTCATGCCGCGCACACAATTATTACTGTATATAAACGATGACTTGATTCAGATATTCCGTCGCTTTATTTAAGACTGAATTTCTTGGTCAAGTGAAAGCGCATGGGATCTTTGATTACGAAGGTATTCGGGGCGTCCCACTCCCATACGCGGCAAAAAATACCGTCAATAGTTTTATAACGCAATCCTTTGTCCTCCAAGTTTTTTAACAAGGTACGTATTGTAACCATTTCAAAATCTTGCGAGGCATGAGAACGCACGGTGATAATATCCACTTTATACTCACTTGCAAGGCGGGACGCAAAAAGATCGTCATCCTTAGGGAATCGCTCTAACCGGTAATTGTGCTGAAAATCACGGCGAGTGACCTCTGCGGGCGTAAAGCTATTGTCGGCTGCTTGCCGCAATCCCAACCTTAGCCTTCTTCCCTCTTTTATACCATACCTCACTTGAGTCCCTTGCGGCGGCGTGAAAAAACCCGCCTCTTGGTGATATTTTCCATGGGACGAAATAATAAGGCGTTCTGAATTTTCAGACCCTTTAAATAAATACAGATCGTCGCCCAACTCTATCCTGTTGCCAAGCGCGATATCTTCAAGACCTCCTCCCCTGGCGGTGTTAGCGCGTCTGGCCGCCAATTTGCCGACGCCCGCCCCCGCCCCCGCGCCTAATCCCAGAGCCAGCGATGCCCATCCCAGCGCCGCCGAGGCCTGCGGATTCTTTTCCTCCAGCGCGATGGAGGCAATGCCTGTCGCCGCCGCCGCCGCTTCAAGGGTAATCAAGACGCCCGCGACCAATGATAGTGAGGCGCCGCCGGTGGGGATGCTCAAGGCAAAGCCTACGACAGCCAAAACGATACCCAGAATGCCCTGCCAGCTGATATGGCCGCTCGGATCGGCGTTATTGACCGGGTCGCCGGCGCAATAGACATAGGCATTGATACCGCCCGCGCCGAACGGACTTAACGAATCCGGCGTATTAAAACGCATCAGCACCGGGTTATAAGCGCGATAGCCGTTGCCCAGGTGATAAGCGCCGCTCACCGGATCGGGACGCTCGCCGGTAAAACCGGGCAACGACGGGCGGAAGGCAGGACTAAAGCCCCAGGGGGTATAACGGACCAGCTCCGAGGTCTGATTTTCGGCCCGTGACCACAGCAGGCTGTTCTGATCATTGGTGGCCGTCAGTCGCAAGTGGGTACCGTCATGCACCGCTGCAGTGGCGCCGCCCAGTTTGGCTAGCCGCACCGGCCGCAACGCGCCGGGTTGCTGCTCGTTGACCCTCTCATCACTGCGGTAATAAAGCGCATGCGCGCCGCGCCCGGTTACCGATTGTCCGACCAATCGATTGAGGGCGTCATAGCCATAACCGCCGCCCGGAGCGGGGCCGTCCGTCACCGAAATCAAACGGCCCAGCGGGTCATAAGCAAGCCGGCGTCCGGCCTCGTCCAGCGTCATCTGGCCGTTGGCGTCATACGTCAGCGCTATCACGGCGGGATAATCCGGATGGCTGTGCTGCACCCGGCTGAGCTGAGTGGGATCGCTGGGGTTATTAAATTGAAACAGCGCATTGTCCACGCCGCCGGGAAACGTGGTGCCGCATTGGGTAATGTTGTCGATGGCGTCATAGACAAAGGTCTGTAACGAGATAGACTTGCCGTAGGGGTCTACCGGCGGCGCGGCGCCGGTGCAGGTATAGCGTTCCAGCCGGTTGCGGCTGTCGTAAAACCAGGCTTCCTGGCGCAGTATTACATTATTGTGCCGTGTTTCGCTGCTGCGCCGCTGGTCGTTGGCATACCAGGTCTGGCTTATGGTCAGCGTTTCGTTATTGGCCGCTGTGACCGAGCGGGCAATCTCGCGGTCAAACTGATCGTAGCCCAGCCTGATGGTGCAGCCATGCAGACCGCGTGGGTCGGCGGTGTGCCGCGTTTCCAGTCTGCCCAGCGCATCGTAGGTCAGTGTTATAACCATATCCGCATCGCTGACCCGAACCAGTTGCCCCACCGCATTATACTGATATTGGGTCTGCGTGCCGGTGACATCGGTATACTGCGTCTGGCTGCCCATCAGGCTCCAGGCGTGGTTTACCCCACGCAACGGCTGGCCCGGCACGGTAAAGGTTTCTCCCTGCAACTGGCCGGAGCGGGTAAACGCGCGCGTGGTAACCACGCCATTATCGCCCGTGGCTCGCGTCATTCTGCCGCTCAGGGGGTCCCAGGTAAAATCCTGGCGCAGGGTGCCGCTGGTCACGCTCCTGACGGCATTATCCAATTGGGGAATATATTCATAGCGCAGCACTTCGCCCATCGGCGTGGTCACAGTGGACGGCAGCGGGCTGGCGCCAGTCCAGCCAAAACGGGTCAGGCGACCGCCGCTGGTACTTTGCATGATGCGCCCACTGCTGTCATATGCCTGGGAGCCCAACTGAAAAATACGCGCAGCGGAATTAGTAACACGGATGGCGGTAGCCCATAGCTGGTCGCTAAACGGCACGTACATTTTACTCACCACGCTACCGTCGGGCAGACGTTGGCCCACTACCCGATCGAAGGCATCATACTGGTAATCGGTGGTGCGGCCCATTTCATCGGTTTCCTGACGCAAACGACCCAGGCCATCATAACGGCGGGTGACCTGCCCCAGCGTCACGCCCGACCGATCGCGCCGGACAATGGTCAACGGCAGCCCGCGGACGTCCAGAGTGGTCAGGGTCCAGCCGGCATATAGCGTCTGATTATTGGCGAAGCCCTCGCGGGTCTCAGCCTGGGTCAGTGCAATCGGGTCGCTTTGGGTTATCAACGTGGTTCCGTCGTTGAACGCGGTACGCAATAGGTTCCCCCAAATGTCATACGTGATCGCCGCCGTACGCGCCATACGGGCGACCTGGCCGCTACGGGGATAGTCAAACACGCTTTCGGCGACCCGCTCGCCAAAAGCATTATAGGCGGCGGTTTGCGCCTCAAACCACTGACCGTTTGTATCCGGATCGCTAACTTCCTGGCGCGTCACCCGCCCCAGGCCATCAAACCAGCTGCGCGTGGCATTGCCGAGCGGATCGGTGGTGGTGGTGTAAATAGCGGTGCCGCCGGTTACAGGCTGGGTTGCATAGGCAAGCATGGTCACCTGCTGGAACGCGCTGCCGGCATTGCGGGTGGAGCGGGTAGGGCGACCGAGATTATCATAGACATTTACCGTGCGGTTGCCCTGCTCATCGGTCTCGGCCAGCACCCGCCCACTTAATATCGATACTTCCCGGCTGGTAGTGAGCGTTAGCTTATCGTGACCGGTGACCCGCTCGCTGGTGGTCAGCACATTTGCGTTTAACGTATAAAGTTGTTCGAGGAAATTCGGATAACTCAGACTACTGTTGTTGAGGTCATAAAACCAGCGCACCGTGCGCGCAGGTCGCCCATGCATCGTCGGGCTGGCGCGCTGGTTAAGGTAGAACTGCTGGGTATGCAGTATCCGGGTTGCGCCGCTGGCGTCAAAGCGGTCTTCCATCAGCACGCTATAAGGGGCGGGGGCGCCGGCCATGGCGGGCAGGGAAATATAGTTGTAGTTCTCGTCGCGCGCGGGGGTGGAGAACGCCGAGGGGGCCGGGATTGTATTTTTCCGCCGTATAAAGCGTGTAAATCCCCATGGGTCGGGCGGGCAGCCGGGCTCCCCGGCGGGCGAATAATAAAACAGCTCGGTAACCATACCGTCCGGGGTTTGCGTGCGGGTGGGATTGCCTGAGGCATCGAATTCCGTCAGGGTAATTTCGCTACGCGGCGTACCGGAGAGATAGCGCCATATAACAGTCCGGCTGCGCGGCAGCTGAAACTGCGGGGGCTGATTGTCAAAAACCGTGCCCGGCAAGGCATAATACTCGGTAATGGTACGAGTGCTGGCACCCAGGCTTTGCGTTTCCTCTTCGATTTGCAGATGGAAGTTATTGTATGTGCAGATCGTCGCCCGCGAGACGCCGCCGCTGGTCACTGTTCTGCGCGACCAATAGGTATAGGCGTTGAGAACCCCGAAAAGGTTATCGCGGTCCGGCGACCAACTGCCGGCGGTGCCGTAGCCGAGGTAATTCGAGTTGGAGTAGGTATAAGTAGTGTCAATCCCCTCCTGACCGGCGCCGGGAGATTTTAAATGCCTTGATACCGCCGGCAGGGCCGGCAGGCCCGCACTGGTCGGAAACAACATCCGGGCGTTTTGATACCAGACCTGCTCCCTGAGCCCGGTGGGATAGTGAATACCGGTAATCGGATACCAAGACCCGACCGTTGTATAGTCAAACGTCCAGGTCAAGGGCGGCGTCACCGCGTTATTCGTCAACTGGTACAGATTATTATTACGGTAAATCATCGTCAGGACATAACTTTCGCTGCTCCCCGGCCAAAGGGTAAACGTGGAGGCGTTAGTGCCGGAGTAGACCGCCGACAGCAACAGTTTGCCGGTGCTATCGGTAATTCTTTCCAGGCGCGTCAGAGAGCCGAGGATGTTCCAATCAAACTTAAGCCACTGACCGGTGGGTGAATGAATATATTCCGGGACTTTCATCGACCGCGCGTCCTGTGGGCCGGTCAGCACTTCCACGGTGCCGTTTTTCCAGATAATAAAATAATTGGTACTGGTCCGCATAAAGCGAAAGCTGTCCAGCTTATGCTGAACAATGATCGGTTGATCTCCGGTTTCAATAATATTATATCGCTCGCCGGTATTAAGCACTAATAGCCGATTCGCGAAGTCATAATAGGAATAACCCAGTGAGATACCTATTCCGTAACCATCATTTCCAGTGCTAAGCGGTGAATATGTCAACCTGGCGTCAAATGCCGGGCCAACACCGCCGTTACCCACCAAATTGGCAATGGGAAGCGCGATTACAAACAGGCCCGTGCGGGGATCGACTCCGCCCTGCAGACCCTCGATAGAATTTGAGGCCTGGGAAGAAAATAAATTGCTCATAGATCAATCCTTGCGAGTTTATTTACTTTTTTCGTTTATACAATCATCGTAACTGAGGCACATCGAAGTAATCATTGGTATTAAAATACAGTGTGAGATTGCCTTTATTACCGTATTTATCAGTGAGACTAATAACACGCGTGCTCGCTTGGCCGCTACTCCAATAATGAGCCACAATGTCAGTCTCACCCCATATAGAAAACTGATACATGACCAACGTTGCCGGATTCGTAATATTATTATCTACGTCACCGGCATTTAAAGAGGTAAATAATTTAAACGCGAAACCAGAAGCATACCCCAAGAAATGGCCTTGAACTTCTGGATTAAATGGCTTTACATACCAAAAATTCACTTGATAATAAGAGCGGCCCCAGCCACGCTCCATCACAGAAAAAGGCCGACTATAAAGGTAACTAGAGCCTTGAGCAATTCCTGTAAATCCTGCCCCCCCCCAAGGGTCATTACCTAAATTCAAATCGGCGTCCGAAATAATATCCATAGGTTCTGCTAATAAAAAAGTTCCTCCTATTTTTGGATAAAGATTGATAGTTACACAATCGAGCGTTCCATTATAATGATAATAGGTAACTAGTCTATGGGACTCCCAATAAATATTATCCCGTAAAGTTTCTCTCGATCGTTGACTGAGAGTAACGTTTCTCGCGTCAGAATAATCAATGGGGTCCAAGGCATTAATTGTAACAGAACTGAAAAATCCGGGGGTACCGTATAAACCTGTACTTATCACCTTTGGCGAAGCGGCCGGATGGGTCAAGGTTAGTTGCACCGCGATTTCAATGGTTCTGGAAGGACTAGCTGCCCCACGTCCTACGAAATAACTAAACGTTCTGCCACTTGTCTCGATAAGTCCATCCACAGGCACCATTTGAGTTTCGGTTTCCCTGAACCTTTCGGACATGTTCATCTCATTGATATCACCTTGGTAATATCCCATTGATGAATAGCTGTTTTCCAACATATGATCTTTTTCAAATGTAGTCTGATGGGCATCTGCATTTGTCTCAGTATTGTCAGGCAGTATGTACGTAGACGGTGTATCCTGGACTGGCGCAAATGATGGTGCCGGAGGGAGAATATCGAACCCAAGGGAACCATAAACAACAAACCAAGTACTGTTGTTAGGATTCTGGCTTAGATGCGCTGTCCTAATAACCTCTATTAGATTTACATTACGTCGAAACTCGTCCAATGAATAATCCGTGAATTCCTGGCCGAATTCATCCAATGCTTTTATATAAATGATAACTTCTACGGTGTTGAAACCATTTCCATAGATATATGCAACACGGTTAGTTGTAGTAAATGAAACCTGCAAGGATTCAATAGATTTGATATCAGACCAAGCCATTTTTTACCTCCTATCATTATAAAATCACAATCGATACTCAAGAAGCTAAAATTATTTTTGTAAAATTCAAATTCCAATTACTGAATTTCATTAACTGAAACGAGAGAAGATTTTTTCATTAACATTATTTTTATATTTTTTCCTATATAAAACAATATGTATTTATTTTCATTAAAATTCCTTAATTATTGTTAAAGGAAAAGTAATTCAAAAGGATGTCAATAAATGGAATTCATAAACGCTACAAAATTCTTTTTTTCAATCATTTAAAGAATAAATAAGAGAGAGGTGCATACATTAAAAAACTTTATTCTAAGATAAAAACAGATCACATTGCTGTTATAAATTTTTCGCTCACTCGCTATATAACAACAGTACCCGCAGTAAATTGCCATCGGGCATTAATATTTTAATTTATGTCGAGTAAAAGTTAAAAAATGTCATATCAATAAGTTTCATCAATATTATCGATAACGAGGCGTCAGAGAAAAACCATTTGCTGGATTAAGCTCTTTGCTAAAAAAAACCGGCCAGTATTCACTGACCGGTTCTGTTACCCGCTACGCGGTTACGTCCGAAATGCTATTGCAGCAGCGAAATATCCGCCACCCGCAAAAACAGCTGTTGCAGCTGGCTGAGCAGCGTCAGGCGGTTGACCCGCACCTCGGCGTTGTCGTCCATCACCATCACTTTATCGAAAAACGCGTCCACCGGCTCGCGCAGGGTGGCCAGTTCCGCCAGCGCTTCCTGGTAGCGGCCCGCGGCAAACAGCGGCTCCAGCTTATCGCGCAACACCGTAAGATGCGTCGCCAGCTGGATCTCCGCCGCGTCTTTCAGCACCGCGGCGCGCACGTCGCCGTTCAGGGTGTCGGTGGCCTTGGCCAGGATATTGGACACGCGCTTGTTGGCGGCCGCCAACGCGGCGGCGGCGTCCAGGGTGCGGAAATAGGTGACCGCGCGCATGCGGGCGTCGAAATCCGCCGGTCGGGTAGGCCGGCGCGCCAGCACCGCCTGGATGGTGTCGACGCTGTGGCCCGCTTCCTGGTACCAGGCGCGGAAGCGGCCGAGCATAAAGTCGACCACATCGTCCACCACCCTGGCATTGGTGAGTTTTTCACCGTACAGGCGCGCGGCTTCGGCGGCCAGGGCCGATAAATCCAGCGGCAGGTTGTTCTCGACGATAATGCGCAGCACGCCCAGGGCGGCGCGCCTGAGGGCAAACGGATCTTTATCCCCTTTCGGATGCTGGCCGATGCCGAAAATACCGGCCAGGGTATCCATTTTCTCGGCGATGGCCACCGCCGAGGATACCGGCGTGGACGGCAGGGCATCGCCGGAGAAACGCGGCTGGTACTGTTCTTTTAGCGCCAGCGCCACGTCTTCCGGCTCGCCGTCGTGGCGGGCGTAGTGCATGCCCATCACGCCCTGGGTGTCGGTAAACTCAAACACCATATTGGTCACCAGGTCGCACTTGGACAGCAGCCCGGCGCGGGCGGCATGCTGCACGTCGGCGCCAATCCGGCCGGCAATCCAGCCGGCAAGCGACTCGATACGATCGCTTTTATCGCGCACGGTGCCCAGCTGCTGCTGGAATAATACGGTATCCAGCCGGGGCAGCCGGTCTTCCAGGCGTGTTTTCAAATCGGTGTTATAGAAAAATTCGGCGTCGGCCAAACGTGGGCGCACGACTTTTTCATTGCCGGATATCACCTGGCTTGGGTCTTTGGAGGCGATATTGGAAACAAAGATAAAGTGCGGCAGCAGTTTGCCCTGGGCGTCGTATACCGGGAAGTATTTTTGATCGCCCTTCATGGTGTAGACCAGGGCCTCGGGCGGTACGGCGAGGAATTTTTCCTCAAACCGCGCGGTGAGCACCACCGGCCATTCCACCAGCGAGGTCACTTCTTCCAGCAAACTGTCGGTCAAATCGGCAGTACCGCCGATTTCCCTGGCCGCCGCCTCGGCGTCGCGCTTGATCTGGGCCTTGCGCAGCTCGTAATCGGCCATCACCTTGCCGCGTTCCAGCAGCAGGGCCGGGTATTGGTCCGCGTTGTCCAGCGTCAGTTCGGACTCGCCCATAAAACGGTGGCCGCGCACGGTGCGGGCGGAATCTATGCCCAATACCCGCCCCGGGATCAGCTTGTCGCCCAGCAGCAGGACGACGGTATGCACCGGACGGATAAACTGCGTGTCGCTGTCGCCCCAGCGCATCATGCGCGGGATCGGCAGTTTAGCCAGCGCGGTGGTGACCATGCCCGGCAGCAGTTCCTGCGCGCGCTTGCCTTTAACCGACGCCCGGTAGAGCAGCCATTCGCCCTTGTCGGTCACCTGGCGTTCCGCCTGCTCGACGGTGATGCCGCAGCCGCGCGCCCAGCCCTCGGCCGCCTTGGTGGGTTTGCCCTCGGCGTCAAACGCCTGGGCAACGGCGGGACCGCGTTTTTCAATGTTGCTGTCGGCCTGGGCGGCGCCAAGGTTTAGCACCTTAAGCGCCAGGCGGCGGGGCGAGGCGAACCATTGCACCTCGCCGTGGGGCAGGTTGGCGCCGTCGAGTTCGGCGGTAAACAGGGTGGCGAACGACTGCGCCAGTTGGCGAAGCGCTTTTGGCGGCAGCTCTTCCGTGCCGATTTCCACCAGGAAAGTGTGTTGCGTCATGGCCGGCCTCTTATTTCTCGTTCTTTTTGCACATCGGAAAACCCAGGGCTTCCCGGGAAGCGTAGTAGGCTTCGGCGACCGCTTTGGTCAGGGTGCGGATCCGCAGAATATAACGCTGACGTTCGGTAACCGAGATGGCCTTGCGGGCATCCAATAAATTAAAGCTGTGCGCCGCCTTGAGAATACGTTCATACGCCGGCAGCGGCAGGGGTTTTTCCAGCGCCAGCAGCGTCTGCGCTTCTTTTTCGTACTGATCGAAACAAACAAACAGGAAGTCGACGTCGGCGTATTCGAAGTTATAGGTGGATTGCTCCACTTCGTTTTGATGGAATACATCGCCGTAGGTGGTCTTGCCCAGCGGGCCGTCGCTCCAGGTCAGGTCATAGACGCTGTCCACGCCCTGCAGGTACATGGCCAGGCGTTCCAGGCCATAGGTGATTTCGCCGGTCACCGGGCGGCATTCCAGCCCGCCCACCTGCTGGAAGTAGGTAAACTGCGTCACCTCCATGCCGTTAAGCCACACTTCCCAGCCGAGGCCCCAGGCGCCAAGCGTCGGGTTTTCCCAGTTGTCCTCGACAAAACGGATATCGTTAATGGTCGGATCCAGCCCGACTTCTTTCAGCGAGCCGAGGTATAATTCCTGGATATTGTCCGGGGAAGGCTTGATGATGACCTGAAACTGATAGTAGTGCTGCAGGCGGTTGGGATTTTCGCCGTACCGGCCGTCGGTGGGACGACGCGACGGCTGCACGTAGGCGGCGGCAATCGGCTCCGGTCCCAGCGCCCGCAGGCAGGTCATGGGATGGGAGGTGCCCGCGCCGACTTCCATATCCAGCGGTTGGACAATGGTGCAGCCTTGGCGCGCCCAGTAGTCCTGTAAGGTCAGGATCAGGCCCTGAAAGGTCTTGGGATCAAACTTTTGCATGTTGAATTCGCACGCGATAAAAGTGGATATATTAAGAATGCGCCAGTATACCCTCTGGCGGTAAGATATACAGCCCAATTAAGGAGTAAGGCGATGATCCGCCCGTTTGTGCCGGGCGATATGCCCGTGCTGC
The DNA here is from genome assembly GCF_047324145.1 of Sodalis sp. RH24. Taxonomy (NCBI): domain Bacteria; kingdom Pseudomonadati; phylum Pseudomonadota; class Gammaproteobacteria; order Enterobacterales; family Bruguierivoracaceae; genus Sodalis; species Sodalis sp. RH24. Next base: position 3,690,551 of record NZ_CP178729.1, on the reverse strand, counting down.
TGGCGCTGTGGCTGGACAGCACCACCCGCGCCCATCCCTTTATCCGCGCCGGCTACTGGCTTGAGAGCCTGCCGTTGGTGCGCGACGACTACCTGCCGCAAGCCCGGAGCTGGGTGGCTGAGCGCGACGGCGTCATCACCGGCTTTATCAGCGTGATGATGGCGCAGTTTGTCGGCGCGGTTTTTGTCGCGCCCCGCTACCATCGCCAGGGCATCGGCCAGGCGCTGATGGCGCGGGTAAAACAGCGCTACCCGGTGTTGACCCTTGAGGTCTACCAGTTAAACCGCGCCGCCTGTCATTTTTACTACCGCCAGGATTTCCGCGAAATCGGCAAGGCGTTTAACGCCGAAACCGGCCATATGCTGCTGACCCTGCAATGGCGCGCCGGTTAAAAGCGGTTGTTACCGCTTCAGGATTGGCTATGCTAACGCTGGTCAGCAGGTTATTTACCCGGGGCGAAACGTTGCCCATGCATGCGCTGGCGCGGCAAACAAACCAATGCCGCCGGGACGCAGGCACATAATCCGCACATGCACGTTGTTCAATGGTTTAATAATACGCGCCGCCGGGGCGCGGATACATTTATCAGCTGCTCAGGTGCATGAATTTCTATCAGGAGAGGTACGCCGTGAGCCAGCAAAAAGGGACCCGCGCATCGGGACGCGCCACCATCAGCGATGTGGCCAGAGCCGCAAACAGCGGCAAGACCAGCGTGTCGCGCTATTTGAACGGCGAGCTGCACCTGCTTTCCGACGACCTTAAGGCGCGCATCGAAGCGGCCATCGTGCAGCTCAATTACCGCCCCAGCCAGATGGCCCGCAGCCTGAAGGGGGGACAGACCAGGCTGATAGGCCTGATTATCGCCGATATTACCAATCCCTATTCCGTTGACGTGATGCGCGGCATCGAGGCCGCCTGCCGCCGGCACGGCTTCACCCTGCTGGTATGCAACACCAACAACGAAGTGAACCAGGAACGCCACTATCTTCAGCTGCTTAACGGCTATCAGGTGGAAGGGATCGTGGTCAACGCGGTGGGCATGCATGAGGATGCGCTTGCCATGCTGCAGCAGTCCTTGCTGCCGATGGTGCTGATTGACCGCAAAATTCCCGGTTTCGCCTGCGACATGGTGGGCCTGGACAACCGCGAGGCGGCGACCCGCGCCACCGGGCACCTGATCGCGCAGGGATTTGAAGCCATTATGTTCCTCAGCGAGCCCCTGGGCACGGTGAATACCCGCATCGAACGGCTGCAGGCCTTTCGCGCCTGCCTGGCGGCCCATCCGGATCTGGCGGCGGAAGAGGCGGAGTGCGCGCTGAACGATACCGACACCCTGGCCGCCGTTATCCAGGACTTTAACCGCCGCCACCGCGGCATGCGCAAGGCCATTCTGTCGGCCAACGGCGCGCTGACGCTGCACATCGCACGCGTACTGCGGCGCCAGGGCCTGAACTGGGGCAGCGATATCGGCCTGCTGGGATTTGACGAACTGGAATGGGCTGAGCTGGCGGGCGTGGGCATTACCACCTTTAAGCAGCCGACCTACCAAATCGGCTACGCCGCGCTGGAACAATTGTTAAAGCGCATCCAGGGGGCCGACGAACCGGTCAGCGAACAAGCGTTCAGCGGCGAGCTGATCGTGCGGGGGTCCACTACCCGTTAGCGAAGTGGATAAGACCGTAAGGCACCCTTAGGAAACGGAAAAGTCAGATAATAGTTTCCTCCCTGCGGCGACCACGCGCCGTTAATCGCCGCGCACCTCCCCGCCCCGCCCCGGATGCCAGTTGGCTAAATTAGTGACAGCGATCATAAATCTGACATAACGGACTTCTCAATGGAACCGGTACCATCTACCGTAAAACCATCACCGCGGAAAATGTCTCCGCATGGGAGTCCAAGATGAAACATGATGTGTTTGTGGTTACCGCCGCGTACGGCAATGACAATGTCCTCGCCATGGGCGGGCAGCAAAAACTGCTGCCGACCATCGCCGGGGCGGGCGCCGCCGGGGTGGAAATGCGCCGCGAGCTGCTGACGGAAACCGACCTGGCCCGCCTGCCGGAACTGGCCCGGGAGATAGCCGGCCTGGGGCTGCGCTGCTTCTATTCCGCGCCGGAGGCCTTATTTACCCGGGACGGCGCGCCCAACCCGTTGTTGCCGCAGCTGTTCGACGAAGCCGAACGCCTTGGCGCCGAGCGGCTAAAATTATCCTTAGGCCATTATTCCGCCACTGGGGATATGGCCGGCCTGGACGCGTTGCTGACATCCCGGCGCGTGCGGTTAATGGTGGAGAACGACCAGACCGAATGCGGCGCGCTGGCCCCCATCAGCGCGTTTTTGCACCGGGCGCGGGATGCGCGGCTGCCGGTCGGCATGACGTTTGATATGGGCAACTGGCGCTGGGTCGGGGAAGATCCGCAGGCGGCGGCCGCGGAGCTGGCCTCTTTTGTCAGCTATATCCATATCAAGGTCGCGCTCCCGTCGGATAACGGCTGGCGCGCCACGGCGCCGCAACACGACGGGCAGGACTGGCGGCGGTTGCTGGCAAGCCTGCCGGACGATGTGCCGCGCGCCATTGAGTTTCCGCTGGAAGGGGACGATCTGGCGGCGGTAACCCGCCGGTTCATCGCGCTATTGCAATAAGCGCGCCGCCTGGCCGGCTTATTACCGGGCCTCTTCCCGGCGGTAGCCGGGTCCGGCCGCCGGCGTCACGACGGCCCCGCCCCCGCGGTGTGCGCCCGGGCGCCGGGGTAATTTATTCGACATAGGGATGGAACCGATACCAAAGAACATGATGATGCCAGCGCGCGCGGCGGCGGATGGCCGGGCAGGCTATTGACGCACCGCGTCGAAACAATAACAACGACATCGGAACACCCGCCCCGGCCCTACCCTGCGGCGGTTGAGACAGCAGCGATATCAATGAAGGAATACATCTATGAGCTTAGCGAAATTAGCACCAAAACGTTGGTGGTATATTATGCCGATTGTATTTATCAGCTACAGTCTGGCATATCTCGACCGGGCCAACTTCAGTTTTGCCTCCGCCGCCGGTATTAACGATGACCTGGGAATAACCAAAGGGGTATCGTCATTATTGGGCGCGCTGTTCTTTCTCGGTTATTTCTTTTTTCAGATACCGGGCGCTATTTATGCCGAACGCCGCAGCGTCAAGACGCTGATTTTCTGGTGCCTGGTCTTATGGGGCGGTTTCGCCGCGCTCACCGGCATCGTCAGTAATATTCCCATGCTGATGGCGATCCGGTTTGCGCTGGGCGTGGTGGAAGCGGCGGTGATGCCGGCGTTGCTGATTTATATCAGCAACTGGTTTACCAAAGCCGAACGCTCACGTGCCAATACGTTCCTGATCCTCGGCAACCCGGTGACGGTACTGTGGATGTCGGTGGTTTCGGGGTATTTGATCAACGCCTTCGGCTGGCGGGAAATGTTTATCTTCGAAGGCATCCCGGCGGTTATCTGGGCTTTTTGCTGGTGGATGTTGGTTAACGATAAACCCGCCCAGGCAAAATGGCTGTCGGAGGAAGAAAAGCAGGCGCTGCAACGGCAACTGGCCAAGGAACAGGAAGGCATTAAAGCGGTGCATAATTACGCCGAGGCGTTCCGTTCGCGTAATGTGATTATTCTGTGCATCCAGTATTTCGCCTGGAGCATCGGCGTTTACGGGTTTGTATTATGGCTGCCGTCCATTCTGCGCAACGGCATGGAAATGGGCATGGTGCAGGCCGGCTGGTTATCCGCGGTGCCTTACCTGGCGGCCACCATTGCCATGATCATCGTCTCCTGGGCATCGGACAAGCTACAGAAACGCAAAATATTCGTCTGGCCGCTGCTGCTGATTGGCGCCCTGGCCTTTATCGGTTCCTACCTGCTGGGCGCCCACCATTTCTGGGGTTCCTATGCGCTGCTGGTTATCGCCGGCGCCGCCATGTATGCGCCTTATGGCCCGTTCTTCGCCATAGTGCCGGAAATGCTGCCGCGCAACGTCGCCGGCGGGGCGATGGCGCTGATTAACAGCATGGGCGCCCTCGGTTCCTTCGTCGGCTCGTGGGTGGTCGGCTACCTTAACGGCGCCACCGGTTCGCCCTCGGCGTCCTATGTCTTTATGGCGGTGGCGCTGCTGGTATCGGTGTGGTTGACGTTAATTGTCAAACCGGCGGAAAACGCCGTGCCGCGCATGGCCTAAAGCCGGCGCCGCCTGTTCCGTTAACAGGCAAAAATGGTATGCTGGTCTTTATCGCCAAATGACATAACCGACCAACGGAGATCATGATGAAACCTGCCGTAGTATTGTACAAAACGTTGCCCGACGACCTGCGCCAACGTCTGGATGAGCATTTTGACGTGACCGAAATCGGGGATGTGGGCGCAGAAAATGTGCGCAGGCATGCGGACATATTGCAACAGGCTCAGGGTATCATCGGCTCCGGCGGTAAATTCGATAAAACAATGCTCGACGCGCTGCCCAACCTCAGGGCCGCCTCCACCATTTCCGCCGGCTACGATCAGTTCGACGTCGACGAGATGAGCGCGCGCGGCATTGCGCTGATGCATACTCCCCACGCCCTGACGGAAACCGTGGCCGACCTGCTGATGGGGCTGGTGCTGGCCACCGCGCGGCGCCTGGTGGAACTGGCGGAGAGGACCAAGGCGGGCGAATGGCGTGAGAGCGTCGACAGCACCTGGTTTGGCACCGACGTGCATCATAAAACCCTGGGCGTGGTCGGCATGGGACGTATCGGCCTGGCGCTGGCGCAGCGCGCGAACCTGGGGTTTTCCATGCCGGTGCTCTATAACGCCCGTCGTCAGCACGCCGAGGCGGAAAGCCGTTTTGACGCCGAGTATTGCGATCTGGATACCCTGCTGGCCCGGTCTGATTTTGTCTGTATCATCCTGCCGCTGACGGATGAAACCCATCATCTGATCGGCCGCGAGAAGCTGGCCCTTATGAAACCCGGCGCTATCCTTATCAATGCCGGACGCGGTCCGGTAGTGGACGAAGCGGCGCTTATCGAGGCGCTGGAAAACCGTACCATCCGCGGCGCCGGCCTGGATGTCTACGAGCAGGAACCGCTGCCGGTGGATTCGCCGCTGCTGCGCCTGCCGAACGTGGTGGCCATGCCGCATGTGGGCTCCGCCACCGATGAAACCCGCTATCAAATGGCCGCCACCGCGGTGGATAATCTGATCAACGCCCTTACCGGCCGGATTAGGGAAAACTGCGTTAATCCCCAGGTCATCAAATAACCCTTGCTCCCATCGCCTTTACATAACGATTCCCCGTCCACCCGGGCGGGAAAAGCGTATCATGGCCGCTAAAATAAACGTTGCCGGCATCAGCGCTACGCTATGCTTTTTTATGGTATGCGATAAAATGGAATCAAGCGGTATGGAAAGGAACAATAATGACTATTAGTCATACTCACATCAAAATCAGCACCTTTGTGTTGATGTTGCTGTTTATTGCCATCATTATCCCTTTGCACTTATTTCCCTGTTTTGTCGCGGGGTTCCTGGCCTATGAAATCATTTTCGCCCTTACGCCCTGGTTTGAGCGCATCATCGGCGGCCGGGCGCGCTGGGTCGTGGTCAGCATCATCGCCGCCGTGGTAGTGATTGTCATGACGCTATCCATTGTCAGCCTGGTCAGTTTCCTGACCTCGAATATCCAGCGCGGCATTGATTTAACCGCCGAAACCAACCGCATTTTCTCCGGCGTCAAAAATCGTCTGCCCGATATATTGCCAGCCTACCTGCCGGACAGCGCGGAAGAGCTGAAAAACCAGGTTTTCGCCGTGGTGGAAAAAAACCTCATTACCATCCGCAATATGGGACGCAGTTTTTTGCACGGCTTAATCACCATCCTTATCGGGCTGATTATCGGCGCGATTATCTCATTGAATAAGCCATCGGGACGCACCACCTATTTTCGCGAGCAAATGCTGCAGCGCGTACAGAATTTATCCAGCTCTTTTCGTAATATCGTGTTTGCCCAGATCAAGATTTCGCTGGTCAATACCATCCTGACCTCTATCCTGCTGCTGGTGATTTTTCCGCTGTTCAAGGTGCATCTGCCGTTATCCAAGACGCTGGTGGTGGCCACCTTTATCTTTGGCCTGCTGCCGATTATCGGCAACCTGATATCCAATTTCCTGATGATTATCTCGGCGCTCTCCGTCTCGCTGCCGATAGCGGGCGTGGTGCTGGTATATTTGATGCTGATCCATAAGCTGGAATATTTCCTCAACGCCGAGATTGTCGGCAATCGCATCCAGGCCAAATCCTGGGAGCTGCTGCTGGCCATGCTGGTGTTTGAAGCGGCGTTTGGACTGGAAGGGCTGGTGGCCGCCCCCATCTATTACGCCTACCTGAAGACCGAATTGCGCGGTCTGGATCTTATCTGAAGCGCCGTCGCAAAATAGCGGTTGCCTGGCGTGACGCACACGGTATGGTAACACTCAGGCTTACGTTAATATTATCCGAACCCACTTTATGACCTACTCGCTTTTCGGTAAAAAATTCACCCGCCATTCCGGCATCACCCAGCTGATGGCCGATATGAACGATGGCCTGCGCGCACCGGACGCCATTATGCTCGGCGGCGGCAACCCCGCCGCCATCCCCGAAATGGAGCGTTATTTTCACGCGCTGTGCCAGTCCATGCTGGCCGACGGCACCCTGGGCGAAGCTCTGTGCAACTACGACGGCCCCCAGGGCAAAAACGCGCTGCTGACCGCGTTGGCGGCCATGCTGCGCCAGGAGCTGGGCTGGCCGGTGACCACGCGCAATATCGCGCTGACCAACGGCAGCCAAAGCGCTTTTTTCTACCTCTTCAACCTGTTTGCCGGGCGCGGCGCGGACGGCGGCCTGCGGCGGGTGTTGTTTCCCCTGGCGCCGGAATACCTGGGTTATGCCGATGCCGGGCTGGAGGAGGATATGTTTGTCGCCGCCAAGCCGACCATTGCGCAGTTGCCGGACGGCCAGTTCAAATATCATGTGGATTTCGAACATTTAAAAGTGGGCGGGGATATCGGGCTGATTTGTGTTTCCAGGCCGACCAACCCCACCGGCAACGTGATTACCGACCAGGAGCTGCTGCGCCTTGACGCGCTGGCACGCCAGCATCAGGTGCCCCTGCTGATTGATAATGCCTACGGCCTGCCGTTTCCCGGCATTATCTTCAGCCAGGCCGCGCCGTTGTGGAATCCCAATATTATCCTGTGCATGAGCCTGTCCAAGCTGGGCCTGCCGGGGGCGCGCTGCGGTATTATCATTGCCAATGAAGAGGTTATCGACGCCGTCAGCAATATGAACGGCATTATCAGCCTGGCGCCGGGCGGGCTCGGCCCGGCGCTGGCCGCCGAGATGATCCGGCGCGGCGATTTAATGCGCCTGTCGCAAACGGTGATCCGCCCGTTCTATCAACAACGGGTGCGGGAAACCATAGCCATCCTGCGCCGCTACCTGCCGCCGGAGCGTTGCCTTATCCACACGCCGGAAGGGGCGATTTTCCTCTGGCTATGGTTCCAGAACCTGCCGATTACCACCGAGACCCTCTACCAGCGGCTTAAACAGCGCGGTGTGCTGATGGTGCCGGGGCATTATTTTTTCCCCGGGCTGGAAACCGAGTGGCCGCATGCGCAGCAGTGTATGCGTATGAATTATGTGCCCGACGCCGATAAAATCGAGCGGGGCATCGCGATATTGGCGCAAGAGGTGGAGCGGGCGTTTCGGGAAACGGCGGGCAGCGCTGGCCAATAACCTGGCCGCGGTTTTTAATGAGCGAAAACGCCGCGCGGTAACTCCGCGCGGCGTTTTCACGATCAAGACCGGTGTTATTACTGGCCGGCCGCCGGGGCTTCAGCCTGATGCTCAAGCACCTGGGGCTGGGCGTCGCCGATGGCGATCTTGCGCGGCTGCAGGGATTCCGGCACATGGCGTTCCAGCGCAATATGCAGCAGCCCGTTAACGAACTCCGCCTGCGTTACCGTCATATGTTCCGCCAGGGTGAAGCTCAGGGAGAATTCTTTGCAGACCAGCCCCTGATGCAAATATTCAACCTCGCGTTCGGGCGGGGTGGGCTTGCCGGCAATGGTCAGGCGCGGCCCTTCCACTTCAAGCGTGAGCTCTTCTTGCTTAAAGCCCGCCAGCGCCAGGGTGATGCGATAATGGTTATCATCGCTTTTTTCAATATTATACGGCGGGAAGCTAAAGGCTTCCTGATTGCCCTGCATGGTGCTGGCTAATTTATCGAAACCGATCCACTGACGCAGTAAAGGTGACAGATCGTAATTACGCATGGTATTAACTCCTTCTATGAAGCGAGATTATTTTCCCCAACCCGTGGCTGGGTTAGCCCCCGGTTACGGCAGGCGGATGTTATTACATTATCGCGGCGATCGGCCGCGATCGGTTTAATTGATTTCGATACGCCGCGGCTTTAGTGTTTCCGGCACAACGCGTTCTAAATCAATATAGAGCAAGCCGTTTTCCAGATTGGCGCCTTTAATTTGAATATGCTCGGCCAATTGGAATTTGCGCTCGAAATTGCGTTCGGCAATCCCCTGGTATAAATAGTTCCGCTCGGCGGGTTCTTGCGCATGAGCGCCTTTAACCGTTAATAAATTATCATGGGCGGTAATATCCAGCTCATGTTCGGCGAAACCGGCTACGGCGATGGCAATGCGGTACTGGTTTTCATTAACCAGTTCAACATTGTAGGGGGGATAACCGCCATTGCCCTGGCTTTGTCCTGATTCAAGCAGATTTACCAGCCGATCAAAGCCAATAGCGGAACGGTACAGGGGTGACAGATCAAAATTACGCATACAACAGCCTCCAACATTCAGCGAGGTGACAAACAACCTTCCGGATGGACAGGTCAGTGACCTAAATACCCTTACGGCGTACTTATCTGGGGTCACATTAATAAAATGGAGCCGGCCGCGGCATTTTCAAGCGTCAATAAGAAAAAAATCTCCTTCATTTAGCAAAAACTGCAAGTCACGGGCTGAATATCCATTACACTGATAACGGCAGTAGGGAATACTTACCGCAATACCGGGCGGAATGCATAGCGTTAGTAAAATTACCACCCTAATGGATGTATAGGAATCATGTTGAAACAAGTATTATTCATTCTGACAACAGGCTGCGCGTTGCTGGCCAGCAACGGGTGCTCAAGCGTGATGAGCCACACCGGGCCCGACCAGGGTTATTATCCGGGTACCCGCGCCAGTGTGAATGTCATCCGGGATGAGGATACCAGTTGGGCCATGGTGCCGCTGGCGCTTATCGATCTGCCGTTCTCGGCGGTGCTGGATACCCTGCTGTTGCCGTATGATTATCTGCGCAAGGATAGCGATAAATCCGCCGATTCACCGCGCGAACGTATGCTGCACAGCGGCGCCAACAGCCCCGGCGGTTCCCGGCATAAAAACAAGGCCGGCGGCGCCCATACCCTATAAGCCGCCACGCCGGCAACCGGGGGCGTTTAAGCTTGCCCGGCCGGATCGGCCTTGCCCTGGGCCTGCTGACAGAACGCCGCCCGCTGGCGGTGCTTAAGCGTCATGGGAATGACCGACTTGACCGGCGCCGTTTCGCCCTCCATGGCCTGCGTCATCGCCTGGAATGCATGCTCGACCCAGGCATCCTCGTCCTGGCGCATCGACCAGGTGTTATTGGGTAAAAAACCCAACATGGGATGCTCATCGAAAGTACCGATATTCATCTCGGCGGGAATATAGCCATAATGTTCGCGCAAGACGTTAAGCGCGCCTTCCAGTACCGGCAGCGACGAGGCGATAAAGGCCGGCGGCGCATCCTGGTGCAATTCGAAAAAACGCTGCATCAGCAGCTGGCCGTCTTCGCGCCGGTTATGCTGGGCGGTCAGCACCCAGTCCGCGTTTTCGCTGATGCCATGGGCGGCCAGGGTCTCGGTAAAGCCCTGTAAGCGCTGTTTTATGGTCGGCTGCTGCATATCGCCGGCCATAAAAAACAGCGGCAATGTCCCGGCATCAATGATGGCATGGGTTAACGCCGCGCTGCCGTTGACGTTATCGCTGACCACCAGCGACACCGCGCTGTCGCTGAAATCGCGATCGAGAAAGACCAGGGGTTTGGTAAAACGCTTGATATGGTGATTTTGCGCCGGCAATGACGAGGGCACCACGAACAGCCCGTCGACATTGCGCTGCTGCATGGTTTCCACCAGGGTATTTTCGCGTTCGGTATCGCTATAGGTACAGCTGGTGGTCAGTTGATAGCCCGCCTCGCGGCAGCGGATTTCCAGTTTTTCCGCCAGGGTGGAGAAAAACAGATTGGATAACCTGGGAATAATCAGCCCCAGGGTATCGGTTTTGTTCAGCTTCAGGCTGCGGGCGGCATGATTAATGGTATAACCGTATTCGCCCACGTAGCTGGCAATCCTGCTTTGCGTTTTGGCGCTGATACGATATTGCCCGGCTTTACCGTTAAGCACCAGGCGAACGGTGGTGATTGAAATACCCAGCGCTTTAGCTATCTGCTCTACGGTCTTGGCCATCTTATCGGTTAATCCTGTTATCGAATTCTGTAGATAACGCAGTATAACGGACTGGCTAACTCGAATCAGCGGATAATTACGCCAAATACTCACGCCTTGCTCAATAAAAAGTGGTTTTTCCCCTCCTGACGGTGCGGATGCGTCCATTCCGGTCAGAGTGTCACGCCCTGTTGCCGCGCTTTCTGCGTCCGTTGCCGGGCAATGGGCCCGGCAACGAATGTCAAGATCGCCTCGCGCTCAGCGCTGCTTTGCAATAGCGACTCGCCGGTGGCGTAATGAAAATAGCGCTGCCGGGTTATTTTCGTCATGTTGATCAGGTTCAGCGCTCTTTTATCGCGGACAGATCCGCCCGATAGCTCTCCTTAGTAATACACACGCAGCAAATGGTAATCGTCGCCATGACGGCTAAGAATAGCGATACCGGCCAGGAATCGCCGCCGGACCAGGCAATCAGCAGGGTACCGATCATCGGCGTCAGGCCGCCGACAATATTGGCCAATTGGAACCCCAGCGACACGCCGGTATAACGCACATTGGTATCGAATAATTCGGAAAAAAAGGCCGGCTGCACGCTAAACATCATGCCCAGGCCGACGGAATAACAAAAGGTGGTGGCGAAATAGAACATTTTCACCGAGCCGGTATCGATCATCCAAAACAACGGAAACGCAAAAATCAGCGTAATAGCCGCGCCGGCCAGATACACCGGCCGCCGGCCGATTTTATCCGACAGATAACCGAAAAACGGGAAGGTAAAAATACCGACAAAACTGGCCAGCAATAAGCCGTTGAGGGCGGTTTCGCGGCTGAAGTTTAATTGCCGGGTGACATAGGACATAAAAAACGCCACGGTCAGCCAGCCGAGCACGATTTCGCCCATGCGCATGCCCATGGCGGTCAGCACCGCGCGCCAATGGTATTTCAGTACCGCGATAATCGGGAAATCATGTTTTTGTCCGGTGGCTTTGCCTTCGGTAAATACCGGCGTTTCTTCAATTTTGGAGCGGATATACAGGCCGACAAACAACAGGGCGACGCTGAGCAGGAACGGAATGCGCCAACCCCAGCTCATCAGCTGCGGTTCCGGCAGCCAGGCGACGATGGCAAACACCGCCGTGGCGATAAACAACCCCAGCACATTGCCCAACTGGACAAAGGTGCCGAAAAAACCGCGCCGGTGCACCGGGGCGTATTCCGTGACCAGCGTGGTGGCGCCGCCCCACTCGCCGCCGATGGCGAATCCCTGGCACAAGCGCAGGAAAATCAGCAGCAGCGGCGCCAGATTGCCGATGGCGGCGTAGCTGGGCACCAGGCCGATACAGAATGTCGAGGCGCCCATGATCATCAGCGACAGCACCAGCGATTTTTTACGGCCGATTTTATCGCCGTAATGACCAAAAACGATGGCGCCGATAGGCCGGCTGACAAAGGTAATCGACAGGGTAAGAAAAGAAACGATCAGACCCATAAACGGCGTGAGATTGGGAAAGAATAATTTCGGGAACACCAGCGCGGCGGCGGTGCCATAAATAAAAAAATCATAAAATTCGATGGTGGTGCCGCTCAGCCCCGAACCGAGCACCGTCATCAATTTTTTATTCTGCGCCTTTTTTGCCTCTGCGCTGGTGCCGGCGTCGGCCAATGTTGAATCAGTTAAGATAGACATAACTCATTCCTTATGGATAGAGGGAATCATTACCAGACGGACCCGCCGCCATCGACGTTCAGGCTGCAGCCCGTCATATAAAAGGAAGCATCGGGCGCCAGGAAGATAATGGCGCCGTGATATTCCTGCGGACGGCGTCAACGTCTCATTTCTTGCTAAGTCGAGTTAGCAATTTAGCTAACGGCAGATGGGCTGGCAAAGGGTTTTGTTATGAAGTGTGAGCAAGATCGAGGCGAAAGTGTTAACGCCATGATGACGTTACGATACAGCCAGGGGCAACGCCGCCGGCCGCCGGAAAAAACGGCGAACGGCGGACGGAAAATTAAACGGCGGGCAAACCCCCTGGCAGGGGAAGATCCGTTGCACCGCCCCGGCAATCAGTGATCGAGCGTCAGGTCGCGACGCGAGGTCTCCGGCGCGCGCCAGGCGGCGTAGGCAGCCACCAGCGCGGCAATCACCACGTACGTCGCCACATAGGTCCAGTCGTCATGATCCAGCGCGGTCAGTCCCTTGGCGATAAAAGGAGTAAACCCGCCGGCGACGATCGCGCCCAGCTGCGCGCCGATGGACGCGCCGCTGTAGCGCACCTTGGGGCCGAACAGTTCGGTAAAGAAGGCCGGCTGTACGGCGTTAATGGAATTATGGGCGATATTGATCAGCAGGATATACCCCAACACCATCAGGACAAACGAGCCGCTTTCGAGCAGCCAGAAAAACGGAAACGCCATGGCGGCGGCGAACAGCGCGCCGAAGATATAGATAGGACGACGGCCGACCCTGTCGGACAGCATGCCGAAGAACGCATGCATCGGAAACGCCAGCACGCAGGTGGTCATCACCACATTGAGCATGGTTTGCTTATCCACCCCCAACTGCGAGGTGGCGTACGAAACGGCAAATACCGTGGCCAGAAAGAACGGCACGCTTTCGGCAAAGCGCAACACCATGATCAGCAGAATGCTGCGCCATTGGTGACGCACCACCTCCACCACCGGGCTGCTGGCTTTTTCGCCGGGCGCGGTGGTGGGATTTTGCCGCTCGCGTCGTTGCACCGCTTGAAATACCGGCGTTTCTTCCAGACGGCGGCGCATATACAGGCCGACCAGCACCAGGGCGAAGCTCAGCATAAAGGGAATACGCCAGCCCCACGACATCAGTTGATCTTCCGGCAACAACGTGATGAGCGCAAAAATCCCGGTGGCCAGCAGCTGGCCGGAAAAGCCGCCGGTTTGCGGGATGGACCCCAACAGGCCGCGCCGGTTGGCCGGCGCGCTTTCCACCACCATCAGCATGGCGCCGCCCCACTCGCCGCCGACCAGGAAACCCTGGGTAAAGCGCAGCACGACGAGCAGAATGGGCGCCCAGACGCCGATTTGCGCCCAGGTAGGCAGGCAGCCGACCAGGAACGTCGCCACCCCCATGCCGCCCAGGGTAATCATCAGCGTGTATTTACGGCCCAGGGTATCGCCCATATGGCCGAAAAAAATACCGCCCAGCGGCCGGGCGATAAACCCGACGCCGAAGGTGGCGAACGACGCCAGCATCGCCGCCAGCGGGCTGATGGTCGGGAAAAATATTTTGCCGAACACCAGGGCGCTGGCCAGCCCGTACAGCAGGAAGTCATAAAATTCGATGGTATTGCCAATCCAGCTGGAGATCACCACCCGGCGAATATTCGACCTGTCGAGCAGTTTGCGGTCTTGGGTTATATCAAGAGAAATAGACATGGGTTCCTCATTATTTCTTATCTGTCCCGCCTGGGCCGGACAGGTTATAGGTTGTGGCGCGCAGCCGCGCGCCACGGGCGTAGGGCAAAGATCGTCTTAAAACTCTTGTGGCCGGCGTCGGGTTTACTGCGGGAGCACCAGTTGCCGTATTTCGTCGCCCAGGCGCGCCATGCTGTCCACCGCCGCCGGGAAAAAGCTGTCGTTGAACGCGCCGATGCCGCGCACCCGGCACTGCATGGTAGTGAAGTTGCCCAGTTCCCGCTGCCAGTATTTAGCGCAGGCGGGATAATCCAGGCTCTCGATCAGGGCGGCGGTGGCGAGATAATCAGCCACCCGCCGCGCCTGTTGCGGCTGGCCATGCCAGTTTTCATAGAGCCAGACATAGAGCTGCGGATGGAAATTGGCCATCACGCCGCTGTAGGCGTGGCAACCCGCCTGCCAGGATGCCAGCAGGGTTTGGCTGTTGGCGTTGGCCAGGTGCAGCCGGGAACCCTGCGTCAGCGCCAGCCGGCGCCGCATGGTGGGCAAATGGCAACTGGTGTCCTTGATAAAGGTGTAGCGATCGCTTAACGCGCACCAGCGGATAATCTCATCCGACAGCAGGCGTTTATACGGCCAGGGACATTCGTAAATACCTAAATCCAGCGTCGCCGGCAGCTGTTGCGTCAGTCGTTGCAGGGTAGCCAGCGTTTTTTCATCGCTCTCGCCTTGCAGCGCCAGACGGTTGCTTATCAGGATCAAAGCGTCAATGCCGGTCTGCGCCATGGCGCCGAGCTGTTCCACCTGCTGGCTCAGCCCGCTGGCGGTGTGTCCCGACGCCACGACCGGCACGCGTCCGTCCACCTGGGCGACGATGCGCCCGACCAGTTCGCGTGATTCTTTATCACTGAGGAAAAACATCTCGCTCGACTGGCAGTCGGCGAACAGGCCGTGCACCCCGGCCGCCAGATACCACTCCACCAGCTTTTCCAGCGACGCCCAGTCAATCTCGCCCCGTTCGTCAAAGGGCGTTAACATCACCGGCCAAATGCCGGCGTATTTTTGCCCATCCCGCGCCGATTGCGTCATGCCCGTGGCCCCGCCAGCAGATCAACCGCGCTGCCCGCCGCCCGTACCCGCACGCCGAGCGTCAAGGCCTGGGCGACAAACGCCTGATAGACCTCGCCCAGCAGATCCTGATCCACATAGGCCAGCGTCAAATGGTTGCTTTGATGGCCCGCCATCAGATCGTCGCGCCCGATGCCGTCCAGCACCGCATTCAGCAGCGGCCATTCATAGTTGGTGGCGCGGCGGCGGCGCTCGAATTCCTCCGGCGGCAGCTCAACGGCGGTGCCGGTGCCCATATGCATGACCACCTGCGTGCCTTCGTAATGGGCGCGCGCCCAGATAAAACGCCCGGCTTTGCCCTGCCCGGCGATGGTGGAGCCGCCGTAGGGGAAAAACATCGCCGGCTGACGATAACCGGTGGCCCCGGCGATACCGCCCTTCAGGTGGGCAAACGGCACCGCGCCGGAGATTTCCAGATCCCAATAAAACGTACCCTGGTAGTCGCTGCCCCAGCGGATATCGTGCAGGGTGGTCTCGGCGGGCAGGCCCAGGCCATCCAGCAGGCGCCACATCATCACCTGCGGGATGGCGCTGCCCATATCCACTTCATTGATGCAGGGAATGGCCTTGCCCGGCCAGATAATCCCGCCCTGCTCATCCGGGATGGGAAACCGCTCGGCGTTGCCGATAGCGCCTTCGGCAAAATCGGACGCGGCGCAGCAATCCTTCAGGCCCTGCTGATATTGCACCCCCACCGCCGCCAGACCGAAGCGCTGCACGAAACGCGCCATGGCAATCATCATCGCGCACTGTTCCAATACCTGCTCACGCGTCAGCGACTGGGCGCCGTCCGTGCCGAAATCAAATGTCATGCCGCGCTGCTCATACCAGGCGAGGCACTCCTCGCGCAATGACGCCGGCACCTTGGCCATTTCCACCAACAGCGCCGATTGCGACAGGGATTCCAGCGGGATGCCCGCGTTTACCAGCGCCTGCTGCGGAAAGACCCCATTAATCATGCCCATGCAAAAGGTATCGAACAGGCCGATAATCGCCTTATGACGCAGAATGTATTCCCCCGCCGCCCGGCCGATTTGCCCGGCCGGGCTTGCCATCAGCGCATGGGTGGGCGCGATATCGCGCAAATAGCCGGTCTTATGGCTCAACGCGCTGTCGCGCAGCCAGGTGCTTAATCCCTGGTAGAACAACTCGTCGTCAAAATTTTCCGACCACAGGCGGGAATAGGCGGCGCCCAGGCTGGTCAGGGTGCCCGCCATGCAAAGCATACCCACCAGGCCCGGCCAGGTGCCGTCGAAATTGGCCAGCAGTAATACCGGGCCGCGATGATGCGCCAGCGATGGCGCGATATGATGGGAATACTGCCACGCGGTCAGCAGCACGATAACCGGCGCGTCGGGGTCAATGGCGGCGAACAAATCGCCGCCTTCTTTCTGGCTGCTGATAAAGCCATGGCCGCGATCGGCATGGACCGGATGGGCGCGCTTGATGCGGTATCCCAGCTTTTCCAGCGCCGCCTGCAGCTTTTGTTCATAATCCTGCTGGGTCGGCCAACAGGTGACATTAGCCGGTTCACGCAAATCGGCATTGGCGACCAGCAACACTTCCCGATTGCCTGCCTGGATCATCGCCGGTGAAGGCGGAAGGGTAAATTTCAACATGGTTTGCTCCTGGTAAATAATAAGGTCAGCGCCAAACGCGCATGTCGTTTTCGGCCCGCTGCGCATCGTCATAAAGCCGCAGGTAAACCTGGTATTTCGCCTGATGGAATGCCGCGCTGCCCGCATCGGCGCGGATCACCTCGCCGGGACGCACCAACGCGCGCGCCGCGTCGGTCAGGGTGGGAAAGACACCGGCCGCCACCGCGCCCAACAAGGCCGCGCCGAGAGTGACGGCGTCATCCTCGGCCGACAGCTCGATATCGCAGCCGGTGACGTTGGCGTATTCGCGCAGCCAGAGGGGGTTTTTGGTGGCGCCGCCGCAGATCAGCAGCCGGGTAATATGATGACCGGCCTGGTTCATGGCGTCGATAATATGGCGGGTGCCGTAGGCAATGGCCTGCAGGGTAGCCAGGTAGAGCCGGGCCAGCGCATCCGGTCCCTGCTCCAGCGTCAGGCCTATCACCGCGCCGCGGGCGAGCGGATTGGCGCGGGGCGAACGGTTGCCATGATGATCCGCCAGCACATGCAGATGGCGGGTGGGGAACGGATCGCGCCGTTCAAGGGCGTCCACCCAGGCATTAAGCAGCTCATAGTCGCTGCACTGCCGCTCACGGGCCTGCTGTTGCAGCAACGGCCAGGCGGCATGCCCCCGCAGCGTCCATTCCACCAGCGCGCCGGCGGCGCTCTGGCCGCCCTCGCTCAGCCACCAGTCCGGCAGCATCGCGCCCCAATAGGGTCCCCATACGCCCGGGACATGAATCTCACGCCGGTTAACCAGCATATGGCAATTCGACGTACCGCTGATAATGGCCAGGGCGCCCTCGGGTTGGGTTGCCACCAGCGCCAGTCCGCCCGCATGGGCGTCGATAATGCCGCCTGCCACGGTCACCGCGGTGGTCAGGCCGCACTCCCGCGCCGCCCGGTCGCTGAGTCGCCCTGCGGGCCGGCCCAGTTCCAGGATCGCCGGCGGCACCTTCTCCAGCAGGTCTTCCAGGTCAATCGCCCGCAGCAGCGGGGCGCTGAACTGGTTTTCATGGGCCAGGTAATTCCACTTACAGGTCAGCGTGCAGGTGCTGGCGGCATCCACGCCCGTGGCGCGCCAGACCAGGAAATCCGCCAGATCAAACAGTCGCCAGGTCCGTTGGTAACGCTCGGGAAAATGACGCTTCAGCCACAGGACTTTCGGCAATTCCATTTCCACGCTCACCTCGCCGCCGACATAGTCCAGCGCCCGATCGCCTGTGGCGTTGATATCCTGGGCTTCCCGCACCGCCCGATGATCCATCCACATAATAATATCGTGCCCGGCGGCGTTATCTTCGGCCAGCGAAACCCCCTCGCCGGCGCTATCCACCGCCACCAGCGAACAGGTCGCGTCAAAGGCCAGGGAAACCACCGATTCAGGCGCCACGCCTGCGGTGGCCACCGCCTCTTGAATCGCCGCGCAGGCCTGCGACCAGATTTCCTGTGATGATTGTTCGACCACATCCGGCCGGGGATGGAACTGACTGATAGGGCGCACGGCAAAGCCCAGCCGGGCGCCTTGCTTATCAAACACGCCGGCCCGGACGCTGGCCGACCCCACGTCCACACCGATAAAGCACTGGTTTTTCATGCTTGCCCCCTTTGCTAAGTCGAGTTAGCAATTTAAGCAAAGGTATTGGCGGTGACAAATGAATTTTATGGGATTTGTGAGCTGGATCGGGAAGCGAGACGTAAGGCGATGATAATCAAAAAATTATAACGGCCAGATCTTTCTTTACCGCCGGGCGCGGTAGGCTCTTTGCGCACCGGACCCGCCGGACAGGCCAAGCAGCACGCCATAACATTGATAGCCGGACCTTTCTCCCGCATTTAAATGCGGAGCAGCCAGCCTTGGCAGGGGTTTCTCTTGAGCTTGCGGGGGCTTATGTTGCCGCGGTGTGGGCTTCGCTTGCCGTGCGTTAAGGTGTTTTATGAGCGGCCAGGGGGACCCTGCATACGGCTCCCCTGGTCGCTTGCCCGCGCCGGGCAGTTCATCTCTCCGCCCGGCATATGGCAAGCGAAACCCGCGCCGAAGCGACATAAACGTGGCGGCATTCATCTTCGCGGGCACCCCATATTGCCAGGCCACATCAGCCCATAGCGCGCCAAGCGGATTAGTACGGCGCCACCGGCGTCAACAGCGGCTTGCCCGCCAAAAACGCCGCGATATTATCAAACACCAGATCCGACATCGCGCGCCGCGTATCATGGGTTGCGCTGGCCATATGCGGCGTAATCACCACATTCGGCCGGTTAAACAACGCCGCGGGCACCTCCGGCTCGTGGCTGAACACATCCAGCCCCGCGCCGCCGATAATCCCCCGCTCAACCGCCTCGATCAAATCACCCTCATCCACTACCGTACCCCGGGCGATATTAATCAAGATCCCCTGGGCACCGAGGGCGGCCAATACCGGCGCGTTCACCAGCGAACGGGTTTTCTCCCCACCGTTAACGCACACCACCAGGAAATCGCTGGCGGCCGCCAGTTCCACTACCGAGGTATAAAACGGCCAGGGACTGTCAGGCAACTGACGATAATCATGATATGAAATCGCCATATCAAAGGCCGCGGCCCGCCTGGCAATCGCCTGGCCGATACGCCCCATGCCGATAATCCCCAGCCGCCCGCCGGATACTTTTTTGGTCCAGGGATACCCCCCGTCCCGCCAGCCGCCCTGCTCGATAAACCGCTGCGCGCCCACGATCTGCCGTGAGGTCGCCAACAACAGCCCCATCGCCATATCCGCCACGTCCTCGGTCAGCACGTCAGGCGTATTGCATACCGCAATGCCCCGACGCGTGGCCGCGGCCACGTCAATACCGTCATAACCCACGCCGAAATCGGCAATCAGCTCAAGCTGCGGGAATTGCGCGATAAACGCCTCGGTGACGGTGGATTCGCCGTTCACCACCAGCACCCTGGCCTGCCGCGCGGCCGGCGGCCGTTCCGGCTCCGGCAGCGAGGAATAATCCACCATATGGAATTGCTCTTCCAGGCGGCGCGTCAGCGCGTCGGGTAACATGGCGGCCTTGATAACGGAATAAGTCATAAATAATCCCTGCGATTAATGTGATAACGGTGATACGGCGCCTGGCTTTACCGCAGGCGTCCGGGTCCGGCCGACAAAGATGCCCACCACGCCGCCAATCACCAGCGCGACGGCGATAATCATCAGCCCGTAATGATAACTATTGGTCAGATCCTTGATTTTCCCCAGCAGCGGCGGCAGGCCCAGGCCGGCGAAATTGGCGATGGCATTGATAAAGGCAATGGAGGCCGCCGCCGCCACCCCGGTCAGTTTCTCGGTGGTCACCGCCCAGAATATCGGCGTCAGGGCAAAGTTAAAGCCCACCGTCAATACCAGCAGAATATAGGCCAGCCACAGGTTGGCGGTAAAAATGGAGATGCCCAGCAGCAGCCCGGAGATGATCAGCGGTACGCCCAAATGCAGCGCGCGCTCTTTGGTTTTGTCCGAATGACGGCCGTTGAGATACATAAACAGGCAGGCGAAGACAAAGGGCACCGCCGCCAGCACGCTGATAACAAAATTGCTCTTGTCCGCCACCATGCTTTTTAATATCAAGGGCAGGAATAAGGTAATGCCGATGGAGCAAAACGCTTGCAGGAACCACACCAGGCTCAACAGCCACACCACTTTATTTTTCAGCGCGCTGCCCCAGGAATGGTCCTGGCCCACGACCGCGTCGGCGTTATCCGCCGCCAGGGTCGCCTTCAGCCAGCTTTTTTGCTCCGCACTCAGCCAGTGGGCTTTATCCGGGCTGTCGGAAAGGTAAAACAACACCATCACGCCCATCACAACCGCGGGGATGCCTTCAATAAAGAACAGCCAGCGCCATCCCTCGATACCGCCCAGGCCATGCAGACCCAGGAGACTGCCGGAAACCGGCAGGCCGATAATCGACGCCAGCACCGAACCCATATAAAAAAACGACATGGCCCTGGCCCGGTTGCTTTTCGGGAACCAGCAGGAAATATAATAAATAATACCGGGAGCAAAACCCGCCTCCGCCATCCCCAACAAGAAACGCATGACATACAGCTGGGTCGGGGTATGGATAAAGCCCATGCCGGTGCTGACCAGCCCCCAGGTTATCATGATGCGCGCAATCCATAATTTGGCGCCGACCTTCGTCATTAAAATATTGCTGGGCACTTCGAAGAGAATGTAGGAAATATAAAACATGCCCACGCCCAGCCCATACATGCTGGTGGTCAATCCCAGGTCGGCGTTCATTTGCAACGCCGCCACGGAAATATTGGTTTTATCCAGGTTGGAAATAAAATAGCACAAGATAATAAACGGGATTATTTTTAAATTCAGCTTGGCCAGGGTAGAGGTACTTAAATCGATATTCATATCATCACCTTTAGGCCACGCCCGGCCTGGGAGCACAGGACTCCTGACTGGGCGTGGTGAAGCAACGCGGGATGGTACTGCTTAATATTATGGCATTACTATAATGGCACTCATCTATAGCGGGTAATTACCACTCCGCCACCGCACCGTCAGGATAACGCCATACCGGATTACGCCATTCACCGGCGTTTTTACTGCGCTCAATCACCAGTTCCTCATTAATTTCCACGCCCAGACCCGGTTTATTTAATGGATAAAAATAACCGTCAGTCATTTTAAAGTCATCTTTATTAATCACATAATCCAGCAGTTCCGCACCCTGGTTATAATGAATACCCATGCTTTGTTCCTGCAAAACCGCGTTATAGGAAACAAAGTCCACCGCCAGACAGGACGCCAGGGCAATAGGGCCTAACGGGCAATGCGGCGCCAGCGTGACATCGTAAGCCTCCGCCATTGACGCGATTTTCAGGCATTCGGTAATGCCGCCCGCATGGGACAGGTCGGGCTGGGCAATCGCCAGGCCGCCGGCCGCCAGTACGCGTTTAAATTCAAAGCGCGAGAACATACGCTCGCCGGCGGCGATGGGGATCGAGGTTTGCGCCGCCAGGCGCGGATAGTACTCCGCCTGTTCCGCCAGCACCGGTTCTTCGATAAACAGCGGCCGGTAGGGCTCCAGCTCCTTGATCAGCAGCTTCGCCATTGGGGCGTTAACCCGCCCATGGAAGTCGAGGCCGAACTCGATATCATTACCCATGGCTTCACGCACCTGGGCCGCCACCGCCACCGCCGCATCCACCTTGCGTGAATTGTCGAGCAGGCCCATCTCTTCGCAGCCGTTCAGCTTAAAGGTATCAAAGCCAATCGCGGTGAGTTTTTTCATGCCCGCAATCACATCGGCCGGGCGATCGCCGCCGACCCAGCTATAGGCCTTGATGCGATCGCGCACCAGGCCGCCCAGCAGTTGATATACCGGTACGCCCAGCGCCTTGCCCTTGATATCCCACAACGCCTGATCGATGCCGGCGATGGCGCTCATCAAAATTGGCCCGCCGCGGTAAAAACCGGCGCGGTACATCGTCTGCCAAATATCGTTGATGCGCGCCGGATCCTGGCCGATGACATAATCCGCCAGTTCATGCACCGCGGCCTCGACGCTCTTGGCGCGGCCTTCAATTACCGGCTCGCCCCAGCCGACGATGCCCTCGTCTGTTTCGATTTTCAGGAACATCCAGCGCGGCGGCAGCCGGTAGGTGGTGAGTTTGGTGACTTTCATACTCTGTTTTCCTCTCAAGCCTGACTTTAATGACTCCAGCCTGCGGTGTGAAGCAGCGCTATCATGCCCATGATTGTAGCACCATCATTTTATATTGTACTACAATCTGGATCACACTTTAGGCAATCCAACGGCGGGAAAACGCCGGCGCCCGGGACTGAAAACGGCGTATTCTGGACGCCAGGCATAAAAAAGCCGGTCATATTCTGACCGGCGGGACGAAAAAGGTTTGCGGGCCGGGTGAAACCCTGCCCGGCGCCCAGGCGCGTTACAACACTGAAAGCCATCCGCCGTCGACATAGATGATCTGCCCGCTGACATAGTCGGACGCCGAAGAGGCCAGGTATATGGCGGTGCCGATCAGCTCTTCCGGTTTACCCCAGCGTTTGGACGGATTGCTGCTTTTAACCCAGGCGTCAAACTCCGCGTTGTTCACCAGATCGGTATTCATTTCGGTAATAAAATAGCCCGGGCCAATGCCGTTGGCCTGGATATTATACCCGGCCCACTCCGCCGCCATGGCGCGGGTCAGCATCTTGATGCCGCCTTTCGCCGCCGTATAGGGCGCAACGGTTGCGCGCGCGGCCTCGCTGGTCAATGAACAGATATTGATAATTTTACCGCCGCCGCCTTTGGCGATCATCCTGGATGCCGCCTCGCGGGATACGATAAATGCGCTGGTCAGGTTGGTGTCGATCACCCGCCGCCAGTCGGCAAGCTTCAGGTCGACCAGCGGCTGGCGATGCTGGATACCGGCATTGTTTATCAGGATATCCACGTGCGCGCCCTCGTCATCCAGCCGGGCGAATACCGCCGCCACCTGCTGCTCATCGGTGACGTCAAACGCCATACCGCGCACGGCCAGCCCTTGCCCGCGGAGCTCGGCCACCGCCGCCGCCAGGGTATCCTCATGCCGGCCGTTAAGGATCACGGCGGCCCCGGCCCCGGCCAGGCCCTTGGCATAGGCAAAACCCAGGCCGCGCGCCGATCCGGTGACCAGTGCGGTGCGCCCGGACAAATCAAATAAACCCGTCATGGTATTCCCCCCTTTCCGTTAAGCGTAACACAGCCTTGGTCGCTTCGCCGGGCGCACGGAAGAGCATCAAGCGGCTAGCCGCGCGCCGGACGGCGGGACTAGCGTGCCTGCGCCGCGGCCCGGTAAGCGGCGACAAAAGCCGCGGCCTGCTCCCGCGTGCGGCCGACCGGCTGGCCGGCGCGGTAAAGATCGCTACCCAGGCCCGCGCCGATACATCCGGCCTTCAGGTAGAGATGCAGATTTTCCGGCGTAATGCCGCCGACGGCGAATACCGGTATTTCCGGCGGCAGTACCGCTTTCAGCGCTTTAATATAATCCGGACCGAACGACACCGACGGGAAAATTTTCAGCGCCTGCGCACCGGCGTCCAGAGCGGTAAAAGCCTCGGTGGCGGTGGCGCACCCGGGACATACCGCCATGCCATGGCTTACGCCGCGGCGGATCACGTCAGGCTGGATATTGGGCGTGACCAGCAGCTTGCCGCCCAGCCATGCCAGCTCGTCCACCTGCGCGGGCTTCAGCACCGTGCCGCCGCCGATCAGCGCGCGGTCGCCAAACGCCTGCACCGTTTTGCCGATACTTTCCTGCCAGTTCGGCGAGTTCAAAGGGATTTCCACCGCGTCAAATCCCGCCGCCAGCAGCGCCTCGACATGCTCCAGCACTTCGCCGGGCGTAATACCGCGCAGGATGGCGATTAGGGGAAGTTTATCGTTCCAGTTCATTGACTATGCTCCTTATGCCGGCCTGGAATGACGCATCGCCATCCAGTAACCGGTCGTTAAGACCCGCATATTGCAGCGCCTGACGATAGCGGGCCGCAAGCGACGGATTGCCGATAATGGTAATGGTTTCACCGCCGCCGATGGCCCAGCCGCGCTGCATCTGCGCCACTTCATTGCCAATCAACAGGCCGGAGAGCCATTCGCTCACCGCGCTGGTATCCAGCTGGCCCAGCACGTGGGCGGCGCGGGTTTCGAACAGGCACCGCAGAATATGGCTTTCACGGAAGCCCTGCTCCATTCCCTGGCGGAAAATATCCGGGTTCGGCCGCTGTTCGCCGACGCCGACGCCCACCAGCGACTGCTTCATCAATAAATGGTGCAGTTCTCCGGTCATCACCGTGCGGAAATCATCGATCACGCCGTCATTGACGCGCACCCATTTACTGTGGGTGCCGGGCATCAGGTACAGGGCGCCGGGCTGGGAACAGTAGGCCCCGAGAAGCTGGGTCTCCTCGCCGCGCATCACGTTGCAGTTGCCGTCGCCGATAATGCTGATGCCGGGAATAATCCAGGCCTTCCGCGGCGCGGCCTGCGCCACCAGGGTCAGCCGTCCGGCCAGGTCGCCCAGCCGCGTGGGGCATGGCAGGTAGGGCACCGGCACCCAGCCGGCATTGCTGCCCACCATGCCGGCCATCACCACCGGCACATCGTGCTGCCGCCAGGGCGCCAGCACCTCATGGAATACCTGCTCCGCCGTGCGCGAGCCCAAACGGGTGACCCCGGCCTCGGACTGCTGGCTGCCGGCCAGTTCGCCGTCCAGGTACAGCCAGGCGCGTAAGTTTGTCGATCCCCAATCTATGGCGATATAACTGTTGCTCATGTTATGTCCTTCAGCCTTTTGGTCGAGCTGGCAATCATGGTGACCGCCGCCTGCTCCGCCGCCTCGCAATCCTGATGCCTGATGGCGTCGTATAAGTTTTTATGCTCTTGCAGCGTGCGCGGCATATTGCCTTCGTCCGCCATATAGGTGCGCTCGAACACCGCGCGTTGCAACGAGCTGATGGCCACGCCCAGCTGTTGCAGCACCGGATTATGCACCGCGCTCAGCACCGCCTGGTGGTAACGGATATCCGCCTCATTAAAGGCATCACGATCGTGACTGTTGGCAATCATCTCGTTCAGCGCCGTCTCGATAACCGCCAGTTCGCCGGAGGTGGCCCGCTCGGCCGCCCACCGCGCGATGGTCGGTTCCACCAGATGGCGCACCTCGGTCAGCGAGGCGATTAACCGCGGGTCATAATCCAGCGCCAGCACCCACTGCAAGACATCGGTATCCAGGTAATTCCACTTATTGCGCGCGCAAACGAAGGCGCCGCGATAACGAATAATCTCGATTAAATTCTTGGCCATCAGGGCGCGCAGCACTTCACGTATGATATTGCGCGAGGTTTCGAACTCCTCGCACAAATCCGCTTCCGACGGCAGTCCCGTTCCGGGGATATACTTACCGCTGACGATCTGCTGGCCCATTTCATGGATGATGCGATCGGTTTTGCTGAGAGCCTGACGGTCCATAACATTTCCCACAAAGTGATAAAAATAAGGCCACTTTATCATTTAATGGTTTTATGTCGCGGCACTGCTGCACAATTTTGCTTTAAGCGCTAAGAACCTGTGAACTATTGTAGCACCATATTTTTATATTGTACTACAATCTGGATCACGTTTTAGACATGCCATGGGCGGCGAACGCCACGCGCATGGCCGGAAGATGGAAAAGCGGGGAGGATACACTGCTACGGTAAACCGCCAATGCCGCGCGGGCTACTTCCCGTCGTCGAACAGGCGATCGTAGACATGCTGCAGATGCAATTCCATGCACAGCCTGGCACGCGCGGCGTCGCGCTCGATAATCGCCTGGGCGATATCATTGTGATCGCGATTCATGGACAACGGAAAATCGTTATCGGCATAATGGCTTTCCAGCCGGACAAAACGCGAGCTTTTACGTTTGTTCCACAGATATTCCATCATATCGCGCAGCACTTCATTGCCGGTCATTTCACTGATCAGCACATGAAAACGCTTATCCTCGCGCAGGAATTTTTCATCGTTGACATGCAGCTGGGTTAAATCGTGGGTCACTTCCCGCAATTCGGCGCGTTGGTCATCGGTGCCGTTGCGCGCGGCCAGTTCCGCCATCGTTGACTCGAAGATTTGCCGCGCCTTGATCAGGGATTTCAGGCTGAACTCTTCATCGGCGTGGGGCTGGGAGAGTTTGGGCAAGGGATCGGCGACAAAAACGCCGTTGCCGGTGCGGATTTCCACCCAGCCGGTAATTTCCAGCGCAATCAGCGCCTCGCGGATGGAAGAACGGCTGACGCCGAGCTGTTTCGCCAGTTCCCGCTCGGCGGGAATCATTTCGCCTGGCTTGAACTGACCGGTATTGATACACCCGATCAGTAAATTGGAAATCTGCCGGTAAAGACGTTCAACTTTAAGCGTAGGTAATTCCATATTGCCTCCAGCGCAAAACCCGTATCGCCGGCACGTCAGCCGTTAAATTGGCGAGAGCTTAACACAGCGGCCGGGACGGCAAAAAAAATTAATCGCCGCGGATCTCTGCGCTTAAGACGATTAATGAGATCTGCATCACGGAAATCAACCAAATGTTAAGGAATAGTAGCCAGGTCCAGTGGCCTGACCACCAGACCTTCAGTCCTTTTCCCTGTAACCATCGTGAAGTGATTCTCTTACAGGGTCAATAAGACAACAAAAAAATCGCTGTGAGGATCCTTGTATGCCCACCATTGCCCTTGATCAATTGCAGCCGCTGCAAAAAACGGCCCGGATCAAAAAGATCCAAACGGTCTCGCTGATTTTATTATTTATCGCCGGGATCATTAACTTTCTCGATCGCGGCTCGCTGTCCGTCGCCAACCAGGCGATCCGCGGCGATCTGGGATTATCCGCCACCGAATTCGGCGTCTTGCTGTCGGCCTTTTCGTTATCCTACGGCATAGCCCAATTGCCCAGCGGTATCCTGCTCGACCGCTTTGGCCCGCGCATCGTGCTTGGCGGCGGCCTGTTCTTCTGGTCGCTGATGCAGGCGCTGGCCGGTTCGGTGAATTCATTTTCCCATTTTATTATGCTGCGCATCGGCCTTGGCATCGGCGAAGCGCCGTTTATGCCCAGCGGTGTAAAGGTGATCGGCGACTGGTTCCATCCCAGGGAACGCGGCGTGCCGGTGGGCATATTCAATTCCTCCACCACCCTCGGGCAAGCTTTTGCCCCGCCGATCCTGGTTGCGCTCCTGCTGGCGTTCGGCTGGCGCACCATGTTTGTGATGATTGGCGTCGCCGGCATTGTCATCGCGTTATGCTGGTGCGTCTGGTATCGCAACCGTGAGCGCTTTCCGCTTACCGCCGAGGAGCAGCAATACCTGGATGCTTCCGCCACGCCGCGCAACGTCACCCGCCTGTCCTTCGGCGAATGGGGCGCGCTGTTTAAACGCCGCACGGTATGGGGCATGATCCTGGGTTTCAGCGGCGTGAACTATACCGGCTGGCTGTATTTGTCCTGGCTGCCGGGCTACCTGCAGGCCGAACGCGGGCTAAGCCTGGCCAATACCGGCTGGGTGGCGGCAATCCCCTTCCTGTTCGGCTCCATCGGCATGCTGGTCAACGGCGTGGTGGCCGACCGGCTGGCCAAGAAAGGCTATTCCCTGATTAAAAGCCGCAAGACGCTGATCTGCTTTGGCCTGGTGTGCTCCGCCGCCTGCACCCTGCTGGTGGTACAATCCACGTCCACCACCATGGCGGTGGCCTTTATCAGCCTGGCGCTGTTTTTTATCCATTTCGCCGGTACCTCCGCCTGGGGGCTGGTGCAGGTCATGGCGCCCTCGCGCATGGTGGCGTCGGTAAGCAGCATCCAGAACTTCGGCAGCTTTATCTGCGCCTCTTTTGCGCCAATTGTGACCGGCTGGGTGGTAGATACCACCCACTCGTTTAATCTGGCCTTGATTATTTGTTCATGCGTCACTTTCGCCGGCGCGTTATCTTATTTCTTTATCGTCAAAAATCCGATTGAAGAACAATCCGCTGCGTAGCCCTTTGCGGCTCAAAGCCCGGCTACGCACCGCTACGTTAAACAGCAAGGAGTGAATTATGGAACATACATGGCGCTGGTACGGCCCTAACGATCCGGTATCGCTGGACGACGCCCGCCAGGCGGGAGCCACCGGTATCGTTACCGCCCTGCACCATATTCCCAACGGCGAAATCTGGACCGTCGAGGAAATCAAGAAACGCCAGGCCATCCTGGCGGAAAAAGGACTGGTATGGTCGGTGGTGGAAAGCGTCCCGGTGCATGAGGATATCAAGACCCACACCGGCAATTACCGCCAGTATATCGCCAATTACCAGCAGTCCCTGCGCAACCTGGGCGCCTGCGGCATCGACACCGTTTGCTACAACTTTATGCCGATACTGGACTGGACCCGCACCGATCTGGCCTACCCGATGCCCGACGGATCCCGGGCGCTGCGCTTCGACGCTATCGCCTTCGCGGCATTTGAACTGCATATCCTCAAGCGTCCGGGCGCCAAAGAGGACTATAACGCCGATGAGCAGCGCCAGGCAGCGGAGTATTTTGCCGCCATGAGCCAGGAACAAATCGACCAGCTGACCGCCAATATCATCGCCGGCCTGCCGGGCGCCGAGGAAGGCTACACGCTGGAACAGTTCCTGGCGCAGCTGGCGCGCTACGACGGCATCGATAAAGCCAAACTGCGCGAACATATGGCCGAATTCCTCAAGGCCATCGTGCCGGCGGCGCAGGAATCCGGCATCGTGATGGCGGTACACCCGGACGATCCGCCGCGTCCGATCCTCGGCCTGCCGCGCATTGTCTCCACCATCGAGGATATGCAATGGCTGAAAGAGACCGTCGACAGCATCAATAACGGCTTTTGCATGTGCACCGGTTCCTACGGCGTGCGCGCCGATAACGATCTGGTTAAGATGGCCGAAACCTTTGCCGACCGCATCCATTTTGCCCACCTGCGCGCCACCCGCCGGGAGGAAAACCCGAAAAGCTTCCACGAGGCCGATCACCTGGACGGCGACGTGGATATGGTAGGCGTGGTTAAAGTCATCCTGGCCGAAGAGCAGCGCCGGCGCAAACAGGGCAATACCCGCGCCATTCCCATGCGCCCGGACCATGGCCACCAGATGCTGGATGATTTAAAGAAAAAAACCAATCCCGGTTATTCGGCTATCGGACGGCTGCGCGGATTGGCGGAAGTGCGTGGCGTCGAGCTGGCGCTTAAGCAGACTTTTTTTAACGACTAAGGCGTATCACCGCTGAATGCCGCCCGTTCCCGACCGGGGGCGGGCGCTCTCCGTTCC
Source organism: Sodalis sp. RH24 (assembly GCF_047324145.1). NCBI lineage: Bacteria > Pseudomonadati > Pseudomonadota > Gammaproteobacteria > Enterobacterales > Bruguierivoracaceae > Sodalis > Sodalis sp. RH24. Next base: position 3,661,023 of record NZ_CP178729.1, on the reverse strand, counting down.
ACACGCCTCACGCGTCCAGCACGAGCTGGCGAATGGCCACCGCCACGCCGTCTTCCCAATTGGTTTTAGTGACAAACTGGCTGGCCGCCTTGATCTCGTCGATGGCATTGCCCATGGCGACGCCGGTGCCGGCGTAGTTAATCATCGCCAGGTCGTTGGCCTGATCGCCAATGGTCATGACCTCGTCCGCCGTCAGGTGCAGATGCTCCGCCAGCGCTTTAACGCCCTCGCCTTTATTAGCCTGTTTATTCAGCAATTCCAGATAGTATTCGGCACTTTTCATAATGGTGTAGCGCTCATACGCCTGCGCGGGAATGTGGCTAATCGCACGATCCAGGATGGCCGGCGGGTCAATCATCATCACCTTCGGAAAGCGCATAGCGGGGTCCATTTCATCCACGCGGCGGAATTTAAACGGCATACCGGTTAGATAGGCTTCATGAACGGTATAAGGGCTGATATCCCGATTAGCGGTATAGAGGGTATCGAAGTCCAGCGCGTGAAAATGGACGTTCAGTTGTCGCGACAGCGCCTCCAGATAGCGGTAATCGTTGATATCGAGCGTGGTCTGCGATATGCATTCACCGTTTACCGTTTTCTGCACCAGGGCGCCGTTATTGGTGATGCAGTATTGTCCTTCGCCAAGCAGATTTAACTCCAGCAGATAGCGCTGCACCCCGATAAAAGGCCGGCCGGTGGCCAGCGCCACATAAACGCCTTTCTTTCGCGCCGCGTCTATGGCCTGCCTGACCGCCGGGGTGATCTCATGCTGCGGGTTCAGCAGCGTCCCGTCCATATCAATTGCTATCAGTTTTATCGCCATCTTATCCTCGTTATATAATATCATCACGACCTGAACACCGCCGTGGCGTACCGCTTTCAGATTAGCGCGCTAACGATATAATAATAGCTCAATTTGATGTTATAAAAATAGCAATTTATCACGCCGAATGCTGCGGGTTAAAGAATTCTCCGGCGCGTGGCATCTATATTCGGGGGTTCATTGCCGTGGATCTTTGATTGCTCGCATATCCTAACGCCCATTTGCGGCTATTCATTGCGACAGAATGGCTTTTTAATATTACCTCGATATCTTTGCGTTGGTTTTTTACCGCCAACCCTAAGGCTGTAAAGCCATTTTTTTCGGCGATATGTATATCAATTTCCTCACAGTCTAATAAATTCAACACCATTTTTGTTTCTCCCTTAACCACAGCCTGCATCAGGGCGGTAACGCCGAAGTTATTTTTACAATTTATAATAACATCAAGTTTATCCTTCACATAATCGTACGCATTATCGTCATTATGGCAGACGGCGGCATGAAGAAAGGTATTGCCATTTTTATCTTTATTAAGAGGATTTACCTTTCCATTAATGAAATACCATTTATACAACGCAAAAATATTTTCTTCCATAAAATCATTTAAAACACTGTAACGATCGCCGCACCAGTCTAAACAAAAATTATTGAGCAGCAATTCCGACGGTGTATTGATAATAGCAAAGCGGAGTAGATCGTCGTCTAAAACGCCTTGAACCTTTTCCGAACACAATGCCACCAAGGTTAACGGCCCTCTAAAGACACTTTCGTACTCCACCCAAAAAAAACCATTAAATGATTTTACAATAATTCTACCAAAAATAAGAACATGCTTAATATGAAATACAATCTCTTTATTATTTTCCGCCGCCAATGCTTCCGCTAAAGCGCCATAAATAGCATCGGCATCCTTAAGTAAGAAGGGCCGATTGTTATCCACATTGCGCGCCAGGACCGTGTTGAGATCGACCGGCGGGCTCGATAATTGCGCAAATTTTTCCACCGCCTGATGACCGCACTCGCTAAAATACCGCATCCCGTCGATGTCCAGGTGATGCCCCGGCTCATTAAGGATCTTCTCTATCCTATGGCGTATCATGTTGCCAATGTCTTTAATAACACTGACAATATCTACTGCCCGGTTAAGTTGTTCAAGCAAAGGCAAGAAATAAGGCTCCGTCTCGGATAGTATATACTTGCCGACAGTGTTATTTTTATATAAATATTGATATAACCAATTAGCTTTTGTCAAATGACCTTTGTACGCATTAATGTATTGCTTCCTTTTGCCATCATCAAAATATTGATGATGGCATGCGACATGTTGTGCCAGCATGGCGTTAATGATGTCGCACCTTCTGGTGTATACATGCCCGCTAACCGCTTTAAAGCCATCAATCGCCGAATCCGCAAGTAAGATGGCGGTCAAAACTTCCCCTACGTTTTTTTTCAAACTTTTGAAAATATCGCCAAACGAGTCTTTAATATGAACGTTTGCAATAGAAAAACAATTGGAATTTAACTGTCTAAAACTATGCAAACATTGGTTAAGATTGATGTACAGAAGCCTTTTTGATTCAGCACTGAAATTTTCATAATGATTTAATTTTTCGCAAAAACTGATGATATCTGTACGGAATTGATCATGGCACTCCAGAAGTTCCGCAATAGCGATTAAATCATTCTCTGTTTGCTTAATATAGTGTTTGAACGCGTCGCTCTTTTCAAAATGCTCATAACTGCCGTATTTTTCCGCCGTATAAGTTATTCTTTCCATCGGGTGATTCTGTTCCAGGGCTGAGTGTTCAGAGGCGGAAGGGGGGTAATAAACAGACGCTGTTATAACCTGCATAAGCTCTCCTGATGAGACATTTTAAATTAAACGGAAACGAAACAAATGATGCATTTTTAATTAATTTGACACGGTTAGACTGGTTGGAGATAAACGCAGATCTTACCCGTTTCATTATGATGTGCGTTACTAATAGTAAATACAAGATGTGATAGAACCCCAGATTGTTTCTTTTAAGGTTGTTGTTATATTATTTATTCTTTAATGCCCAGACAAAAAACAACCGCAGCATATAACGGATGCCAAAAAAAACCCGTGCAGCCAAAGGCGCACGGGCATTTTATCTTTAGCATAATATCAGATATCGATATTGGCCGCCTTCAGGGCATTCTCTTCAATAAAGGCGCGGCGTGGTTCCACCGCGTCGCCCATCAGCGTGGTAAACAGCAGGTCGGCGGCAATGGCGTCCTTGACCGTGACACGCAGCATACGGCGGCTTTCCGGGTCCATGGTGGTCTCCCACAATTGCTCCGGGTTCATTTCCCCCAGGCCTTTATAGCGCTGGATAGCCAGCCCGCGACGGGATTCCTTCACCAGCCACTCCAGCGCCTGCTCAAAGGTGGTCACCGTCAAACGGCGTTCGCCGCGTTCCACAAAGGCGTCTTCTTCCACCAGGCCGCGCAGTTTTTCACCCAGGGTGCAGAGCTTGCGGTATTCGCCGCCATGGACAAATTCAAAATCAAGCACATAGTCGGTATCGACGCCATGGGTACGGATGCGCAGCACCGCCTCATACTGCTGACGCTCGCGGTTTTCACGAACTTCAAAACTGTAGTTGCTACCGTGCTTTTCGTTCTGGTTCAAATCCGCCACCAGCGCGGCAATCCAGGCGGTCACGCGGTCCCGGTCGGCCAGATCCGCTTCATTGAGCGAAGGCTGGTAAATCAGGTGATTGAGCAGCGCGCGCGGGTAGCGGCGTTCCATGCGGCCAATCATTTTCTGTACCGCATAGTGTTCGGCCACCAGGCTTTCCAGCGGCGCGCCGGCCAGCGACGGAGCGTGCTCGTTGGTATGCAGGGCCGCGCCGTCCATCGCCAGGGCAATCTGGTATTGGTCCATGGCGTCATCGTCCTTGATGTACTGTTCCTGCTTGCCTTTTTTCACCTTATACAACGGCGGCTGGGCAATGAACACATGGCCGCGCTCGATGATTTCCGGCATCTGACGATAGAAGAACGTCAGCAGCAGGGTACGGATATGGGAACCGTCGACGTCGGCATCGGTCATAATGATGATATTGTGATAGCGCAGTTTATCGGGATTATATTCATCCCGGCCGATGCCGCAGCCCAGCGCGGTAATCAGCGTGGCCACCTCCTGGGAGGAGAGCATCTTGTCAAAGCGCGCTTTCTCGACGTTGAGGATCTTGCCCTTCAGCGGCAAAATCGCCTGGTTTTTACGGTTACGGCCCTGCTTGGCGGATCCGCCGGCCGAGTCCCCTTCCACCAGGTACAGTTCTGATAAGGCCGGATCGCGTTCCTGGCAATCCGCCAGCTTGCCCGGCAGGCCCGCCAGGTCCAGCGCGCCTTTGCGGCGGGTCATTTCACGCGCTTTGCGGGCTGCTTCACGGGCGCGCGCGGCGTCAATGATCTTGCCCACCACGATTTTGGCGTCGGTGGGGTTTTCCAGCAAATAGGCCACCAGACGCTCGTTCATCTGGGTTTCCACCGCGGTTTTCACTTCCGACGACACCAGTTTGTCCTTGGTCTGGGAAGAGAACTTAGGATCGGGCACTTTCACCGATACCACGGCAATCAGGCCTTCGCGGGCGTCGTCGCCGGTGGCGCTGACCTTGGCCTTTTTGCTGTAGCCTTCTTTATCCATGTACGAATTCAGGGTACGGGTCATGGCGGCGCGAAAGCCGACCAGATGGGTACCGCCGTCACGCTGCGGGATATTGTTGGTGAAGCAATAAATGTTTTCCTGGAAACCATCGTTCCACTGCAGCGCGATTTCCACGCCGATACCGTCTTTTTCCGTGGAGAAATAAAACACGGTGGGATGGATCGGGTTTTTATTCTTGCTCAGGTATTCCACAAACGCCTTGATGCCGCCCTGGTAGTGGAAGTGATCTTCTTTATCGTTACGCTTGTCCTTCAGGCGGATGGACACGCCGGAATTCAGGAAGGACAGTTCGCGCAGGCGCTTGGCCAGGATTTCATATTGAAATTCTACGTTATTGGTAAAGGTGGCGAAGCTCGGCCAGAAGCGGATGGTGGTGCCGGTCTGGTCGGTTTCACCGACCACCGCCAGCGGCGCCTGCGGAATCCCGCCCAGGTAGGTCTGCTCATGGACGCGGCCTTCGCGCCGCACCACCAGTTCCAGCTTTTCCGACAGGGCGTTGACGACGGAAATACCCACGCCGTGCAATCCACCCGACACTTTATACGAGTTATCATCGAACTTACCGCCGGCATGCAGTACGGTCATGATCACTTCTGCGGCGGAAATGCCTTCTTCTTCATGGATGCCGGTGGGGATCCCACGCCCGTCATCCTGGACCGATACGGAGTTATCTTCGTGGATTGTAACCACGATTTCTTTACAATGGCCGGCGAGGGCTTCGTCAATTGAGTTATCCACAACCTCGAATACCATATGGTGCAGACCGGTGCCGTCATCCGTATCACCGATGTACATCCCTGGGCGTTTACGCACCGCGTCCAGTCCTTTGAGTACTTTGATACTTGAGGAGTCATAAGAATTCGACATCAACGTTTCTCGCTCATTTTAAACTTCGGATTGAATACGTATTTTACCTTGTTCCACCTGGAACATCCTGCCCTTTTCGTCCGTAATATCACGGATTTGTTCAGCGCTCAGCGCGCTGACAAACACCTGTGCCCGGGTGGCTTTCAGGCGCTCCGCCAGTAACCGGCGCCGGCCGGTATCCAGCTCGGAAGCGAAGTCGTCTATCAGGTAGAGACACCGCCGCCCGCTCTGGCGGGTGAGAAATTCGCCCTGCGCCAAACGCAGGGCGCACATCAATAATTTAAGCTGCCCGCGCGAGAGGATATCCTCCACCGGCACCCCGTCGGCGCGAATGCGAAAGTCCGCTTTATGCGGGCCGGATGCAGTATAGGTCAAGGCCCGATCGCGCTCAAACTGACGCTCCAGCAGCTCGCCGTAATCGCTCTCGCGATCCCATCCGCGCTGGAAGCTGAAATCCAGCTGGAACTCCGGCAAAAACTGGGCGCAGGTGGCGGTGATATCCACCGCTATCGCCGCGCTGTAGTCGGCGCGCCATTGGCTAATCCTGGCGGTCAGGGGCACCAGTTCCTGATCCCAGGCGCGCAGCTGCGCGTACCGGCTGACCTGGCGCAGCGCCGCATTCCGCTGCCGGAGCAGGCGCTTGAGGTTGCTCCAGGCATTGAAAAAATCGGGATCGTGATGAAAGCACCCCCAGTCCATAAAGGCGCGACGGTATTTCGGCCCCCCGTTAAGCAGGGTGAATCCTTCGGGAGTAATCAGCTGCATCGGCAGCAGTTGGGCCAGTTCGGCGATTTTATGGCCGTCGCTGCCGTCGATGCGCACCCGGCTATCGCCCTGGCGGCTTTTACTTAAGCCCACCGAGGATTGGCGGTCGTCCGCCGTATTGCCGTCAATGCGGCCATGGAGGGTAAATTCCGGCTGCTCATGGCGGATAACGCGCCCGATCTGCAAACTGCGGAACGCCCGGCCGTGCCCGAGGGTGTAAATGGCTTCCAGCACGCTGGTCTTCCCGCTGCCGTTGGCGCCGACCAGAAAATTAAAATCGGCCGCCAGGGCCAGATCGGCGGACTCGATATTACGAAAATCACGGATAAGCAGGCGGGACAAGGCCATTTAACACACTACCTTACCACATCTCTAGAGACGCATCGGCATAACAACATATGCTGCCGCCTGGCTGGCGCAGTCTTCGATCTGCACGCTGGACACCCCATCGGTAAGCAATAAACGGACGTTTTCGCTTTTCAGGGCGTTAAGCACATCCAGTACGTAGCTGACGTTAAAACCAATTTCCATCTCGGTTCCCTGGTAAACAACGTCCAGGATTTCCTCGGCTTCTTCCTGTTCGGGATTGTTGGCGGTAATTTTCAGCTGATCGGTGCTGAGGTACAGCCGCACGCCGCGGAATTTTTCGTTGGAGAGAATGGCGGCGCGGGCGAAGGCCTGCTTAAGCACATCGCAGCCCGCTTCCAGGGTTTTATCGGGATTTTTCGGCAATACGCGGCGATAATCCGGGAAGCGTCCGTCAACCAGCTTGGAGGTAAAAATATAATCACCGACGCTGGCGCGAATATTGTTGGTGCCTATCTGCAGTTTCAGCGGCGTTTCGCCGCCGTCCAGCATCCTGACCAGCTCCATGACCCCTTTACGCGGCACGATCACCGAATGGGTGGGCAATTGCTGGCCGACCGGCATCGAACACACCGCCAGACGATGGCCGTCGGTGGCCACGGTACGCAACTCTTCGCCTTCGGTTTCAAACAGCATGCCGTTGAGGTAATAGCGCACATCCTGATGGGCCATGGAAAACTGAGTCGATTCAATCAGGCGCTTAAGCGTGGACTGGGGCAGGGTGAATTCGACATCGCTCTGCCAGTCGTCCAGATTGGGAAAATCGGTCGCCGGCAGGGTCGACAGCGAAAAACGGCTGCGCCCGGAGCGGATCAACATGCGATCGCTTTCCAATATCACCGTGATCTCCGCCCCATCGGGCAGGCCGCGGCAGATATCAAAAAATTTCCGCGCCGGCACGGTGGTCGCCCCCGGCTCATGGGGCTGGGACAGGGCCACTTTCGCCACCATCTCCATTTCCAGGTCGGTGCCGGTCAGCAACAGACTGTCTTCGGCGACCTGCAATAACAAATTGCCCAGGATCGGCAGGGTGGGACGGCCGCCCAGCGGGCTGCTGACCTGTTGCAGTGGTTTAAGCAGATGCTCTCGTTCAACGATAAATTTCATAGTTTAGGAAGATAATGTTCTGATTAAGTTGGAGTAATCTTCTTTGATATCGTGGCTCTCTTCACGCAGCTGCTCGATTTTCCGGCAGGCATGCAGCACCGTCGTATGATCGCGTCCGCCGAACGCGTCGCCGATTTCCGGCAGGCTATGGTTGGTCAGCTCTTTCGACAGCGCCATCGCCATCTGCCGCGGACGCGCCACGGAGCGGGATCGCCGCTTCGACAGCAGATCGGCCACCTTGATTTTATAATATTCCGCCACGGTTTTCTGGATATTATCGATGGTGACCAGTTTTTCCTGCAGCGCCAGCAGATCGCGCAGCGCCTCGCGCACAAAATCGATGGTAATGGCGCGGCCGGTAAAGTTGGCGTTGGCGATTACCCGGTTCAGCGCGCCCTCCAGCTCACGCACATTGGAGCGTAGCCGTTTGGCGATAAAAAAAGCCACTTCCCCCGGCAGGCGGATATCGTTCTCGTCGGCTTTTTTCATCAGGATCGCCACGCGGGTCTCCAGCTCCGGCGGTTCGATCGCGACCGTCAGACCCCAACCGAAACGTGATTTCAGACGATCCTCCACCCCGTTGATCTCCTTGGGATAACGATCGGAGGTCAGGATGATTTGCTGATTACCTTCCAAAAGCGCATTAAAGGTATGGAAAAACTCTTCCTGCGAACGCTCTTTATTGGCAAAAAACTGGATATCATCGATCAGCAGGGCGTCGACGGAGCGATAGTAGCGTTTAAATTCTTCAATGGCGTTGTTCTGCAGGGCCTTCACCATATCCTGCACAAAACGCTCGGAATGCATATACACCACCCGGGCATTGGCCTTACGCGCCATGATGCCGTTGCCCACCGCCTGCAGCAGATGGGTCTTGCCCAGGCCGGTACCGCCGTACAAAAACAGCGGGTTATAAGCGCCGCCGGGATTGTCCGCCACCTGCCGCGCCGCCGCGCGCGCCAGCTGGTTGGATTTACCCTCGACGAAATTATCAAAATTATGTTTCGGATTTAAATTTGAACGGTAGGACAATTCAGGCTGCACCGGCGAGCTGTCCCAGCTTGGCCGCGCGGGCCTGGGACGGGACGCCTGCACCGGCGCCTCGCTGGCATGGTTGACCGGCTGCTGATGGGCGACCACCACCGATAACGGCGGCTTGCTGCCGACTTCAAAACGCAGCAAAGGCGCATCGGTGCCGCAAAAATCGTTTAACAACCCATTGATATTATTCAGATATTTATCGCGCACCCAATCCAGGACAAAACGATTCGGAGCATATAGCGCCAGCGTGTTGTCGTTGAGCTCCGCCTGCAAAGGGCGAATCCACATACTGAATTCTGTGGCAGGTAATTCATCCTGTAGTCGGGCAAGGCATTGCTGCCAAAGCGAAAGTGACACGGCGGACTCCAATCGAACAAGATCAACAAAAGAAAAGAAACACAACTGTATGATTCAGGATCATCTTTTTGACACCGGCTACCGCGATGGCAGCCCGCGAACCGCCTTTAACGGTTTACCGCGACGAAATCCCCGGAGGATCCCCGTCAGGGACTGCGGATCATAACGCAAAGCGCGTCCAAGATCCTCCTCTTCTACACAGTTTTGATCCTTTTTATCCACAGGCTCCCAGGGGCGCGAAAGAGTGTAACCGATTCTCCATTCGCTGGATAAAATGTAACTCTTATATCAGTGAAATTAAGCATAGTCTGATTTCCGACCACTGCCCGCCGCCGCGGGATCCTAATAATAATGCGCTTGATCCCGGCAGATCCTTGCGCTTTGCCCCGGAACCCGTATAATTCTCAGCCCTACGCGTGACACCTGGTCAGCTTGTCTGGTTAAGTTTGATTTTCAGACGGGGTTGCCGGGATGGACACGGGTATCCAGGTGGGTAAAACGTGATGAGAATTGACTCAGGACTGTACAATTATTACAATCCCCGCCTCTTTGTCCTTTGATGCGATTGAGGCGTCGGTCTTTTTCACGCCGAGTAGCCAAACGCGTTTACTGTGAAGTCACACATTTGTTAGGTATAAATCGCTATGAAACGCACTTTCCAACCGTCCGTCTTGAAACGCAACCGTACCCACGGTTTCCGTACTCGTATGGCAACGAAGAATGGTCGTCTGGTTTTGGCACGTCGTCGTGCTAAAGGCCGTACACGTCTGTCCGTATCTTCTAAGTAATAAAGCTAACCCCCCCGGTGGTTAAGCTAGCATTTCCCAGGGAGTTACGGTTGTTAACTCCCAATCATTTTACTTTCGTCTTCCAGCAGCCACAACGGGCCGGCACGCCGCAAATCACCATCCTCGGCCGCCTGAATACGCTGGGGCATCCCCGCGTCGGTCTGACGGTCGCCAAAAAACATGTCAAACGGGCCCATGAACGCAACCGGATCAAGCGGCTTACCCGCGAAAGTTTCCGGACGCACCAGCACGCCCTGCCCGCCATGGATTTTGTCGTCATCGCCAAGAAAGGGGTGCAGGATTTGGATAACCATGCCTTGACGGAAGCGTTGGAAAAATTATGGCGCCGCCATTGTCGCCAGTCTCCTGGTTGTTAATCGGGTTGATACGCGGGTATCAACTGTTTATCAGCCCGTTGCTGGGATCTCACTGCCGGTTCCAGCCCAGTTGCTCGCAGTACGGTATTGAGGCGATACGCCGGTTCGGAATGTTAAAAGGCAGTTGGTTGACATTGAAACGCGTATTAAAATGCCATCCTTTGAACCCAGGTGGCGATGACCCCGTGCCGCCGAAAACCAACGATAACAGAGAACATTAAAGATGGATTCGCAACGCAATCTTCTTGTCATCGCTCTGCTGTTTGTGTCTTTCATGATCTGGCAGACCTGGCAGACGGACCACAATCCGCAGCAGCAGGCCGTCACGACAACGCAACAGACAGCGAACACGGCAACCGGTGACGCAGCAGTAACTCAGGGACTACCCGCCAGCGGGCAGGGGCAACTGATCAACGTGAAAACCGATGTGCTTTCACTGACCATCAATACCCGCGGCGGCGATATCGAGCAGGCCCATCTGCTGACTTATCCGGATAAACTGGGTTCCGATCAGCCGTTCCACCTGCTGGAAACCTCCCCCGAGTTTGTCTACCAGGCGCAAAGCGGCCTGACCGGCAAAAACGGCCCGGACAACCCGGCCAACGGCGAGCGCCCGCTGTATAACATCAACCAGGACACCTATGTGCTGGCCGATAACCAGGGCGAGCTGCGCGTGCCGCTGACCTACACCGGCGCCGACGGCGTGGTGTACACCAAGACCTTTATCCTGAAACGGGGCGACTACGCGGTGGGCGTCGAGTACGCTGTTAAGAACACCGGCGATAAGCCGCTTGAACTGGCCCTGTTCGGCCAGCTGAAGCAATCCGTCGATTTACCCAAGCATCGCGATACCGGCAGCAGCAACTTTGCCCTGCACACCTATCGCGGCGCGGCCTACTCGTCCAGCGACACCAAATATAAGAAATACAGCTTCAGCGATATTAAAGACGGGCCGCTGAGCATCAATACCCAGGGCGGCTGGGTAGCCATGCTGCAACAATATTTCGCCACCGCCTGGATCCCGGGCACCCAGGGCACCAATACGTTTTTTACCACCCATATGGATAACGGCCAGGCCGCGGTGGGGTTTAAATCCTCGCCGGTCACCGTTGCCCCGGGCGGTGAAAGCACCCTGGACGCCACGTTATGGGTCGGCCCCGAAATCCAGGACAAGATGGCGGCCATCGCCCCGCATCTGGATTTGACCGTGGACTACGGCTGGCTGTGGTTTATCAGCCAGCCGCTGTTTAAGCTGCTGAAGTTTATCCACAGCTATGTGGGTAACTGGGGCTTCTCGATCATCGTCATCACCTTTATCGTCCGTGGCATTATGTACCCGCTGACCAAGGCGCAGTACACCTCCATGGCGAAGATGCGCATGTTGCAGCCGAAGCTGGCGGCCATGCGCGAGAAAATCGGCGACGATAAGCAGCGCATGAGCCAGGAAATGATGGCGCTGTATAAATCCGAGAAGGTCAATCCGCTGGGCGGCTGCCTGCCGCTGGTGGTGCAGATGCCGATATTCCTGGCGCTGTACTATATGCTGATGGGCTCCATCGAGCTGCGCGGCGCGCCGTTTATCCTGTGGATACAAGACCTGTCCGCCCAAGACCCGTACTATATCCTGCCGATCCTGATGGGCATCACGATGTTCTTCATTCAGAAGATGTCGCCGACCACCGTCGCCGATCCGATGCAGCAGAAAGTGATGACCTTCATGCCGGTCATCTTTACGGTGTTCTTCCTGTGGTTCCCCTCCGGCCTGGTGCTGTACTATATCGTCAGCAACATGGTGACCATTATCCAGCAGCAGCTGATTTATCGCGGCCTGGAAAAACGCGGCCTGCACAGCCGGGACAAAAAGAAATAACCCCAGTCGGTTTTCCGGACGCTAAACCCTGCCAAGGCGGTCATCTGACCGCCTTGGTTTTTTTAAGCGCGCCAGCGGCGCGAAGAGAGAACAGTATGAGCCAAATGGATACCATCGTTGCCCAAGCGACGCCGCCCGGACGAGGCGGGGTAGGCATGCTGCGCGTTTCCGGGCCCATGGCCGCGGAGGTGGCGCGCCAGGTGCTCGGCACGTTGCCCAAGCCCCGTTATGCCGATTACCTGCCGTTTCGCGCGGTGGACGGCACCACGCTGGACCAGGGCATCGCACTGTTTTTTCCCGGCCCCCATTCCTTCACCGGCGAGGACGTGCTGGAGCTGCAGGGCCACGGCGGCCCGGTGATACTGGATATGCTGTTAAAACGCATCCTGGCCCTGCCAGGGCTGCGTATCGCCCGTCCGGGAGAGTTCTCCGAGCGCGCGTTTCTCAATGATAAGCTGGATCTGGCCCAGGCCGAGGCCATTGCCGACTTAATCGACGCCAGCTCCGAGCAGGCGGCCCGTTCGGCGGTAAACTCGTTACAGGGCGTATTTTCCCAGCGCGTGCATCATTTGGTGGAAGCACTTACTAACTTGCGCATCTATGTCGAAGCGGCCATCGACTTCCCGGATGAGGAAATTGATTTCCTTTCCGATGGCAAAATCGAAGGCAGCCTTAACCGCGTCATGGACGACCTGCGCCAGGTGCGCTCAGAGGCCCGCCAGGGCAGCCTGCTGCGCGAGGGCATGAAGGTCGTCATCGCGGGGCGGCCCAACGCCGGCAAATCCAGCCTGCTGAACGCCCTGGCCGGGCGCGAGGCGGCTATCGTCACCGCCATCGCCGGCACTACCCGCGACGTGCTGCGCGAACATATCCTGCTCAACGGCATGCCGCTGCATATTATCGACACCGCCGGCCTGCGCGAAGCCGGCGACGAAGTGGAGCGCATCGGCATTGAACGCGCCTGGCGGGAAATCGAGCAGGCCGACCACGTATTGCTGATGGTGGACGGCGCCCGCACCGCCGTTAACGACCCAGACCAGCTGTGGCCGGAACTGATTGCCCGCCTTCCGCCGGCCATGCCGCTGACGGTAATCCGCAATAAGGCCGACCTGACCGGTGAAGCACCGGGTATCACCGAAGTAAATGGCCACTCACTTATTACCCTTTCCGCCCAGTCCGGCGATGGCGTTGATCTGCTGCGCGCGCATTTACAGCAGAGCGTGGGCTTTAACGGCAGCCTTGAGGGCGGGTTCCTGGCCAGGCGGCGGCATTTACAGGCGCTGGATATCGCTGGCGCGCATCTGGTACAGGGTAAAGAACAGTTAGTAAGTGCTTACGCGGGGGAGTTGCTGGCGGAAGAACTGCGGCTGGCGCAGCAGGCGCTCAGCGAAATTACCGGGGAATTCAGCTCGGATGATTTGCTGGGGAGGATATTTTCGAGTTTTTGTATCGGGAAGTGAGAACGGAAAGGTAATCTTGGAAAAAATAACATCTTTTGCTTTGTTGGACGCCATCATGTCAACACCCGCTATCCCTCTCAAAATCGACGACAGGCTTAAAACGCGTGTCAAAGAGTGGGCGGATGCACGCGAGAGTTTTAAGCGGGAAGCCATCGACTCTTGGCATCACTACCAGGAGAGCGGTTTGCATCTGACCGGTGATGAAATCAACGCCTGGCTGCGTGATTGGGGAACAGAAGCGGGCAAGGATAGTCCTGAATGCCACAACTCATCATCTCAGAGCGAACCGCAACCCCGTTAATTCGCCGCCGTGAGTTTATTACCCAAAATAAATTTTTAAATCAATTGCATATACATTTTTTAGCTTCTGTAAGAAGGGACGCCCACGCTATGGCGTATTTGCTGCGCGAGTTCGCTCACTGCACGTGGAAGCTGTCCTTTCGCGTGGTAAAGATTGATGGCGAACAGGGGAAGTTTGGGCAGGTTCTCGCCAAAGGGCAGAATGCTGAAATCGGTCGGAACGGTCGAGGCCAGCCACACCGTTACCGCCAAATCAGCCTGAACCGTGGCCCGTGTCGCATCAATGCTGCCGCTCTCGAACATCGTTCGCCAGGCAAGATCGCATGCGCTGAGCGCCTGCAAAACAACGGGGCGAAAAGCGCAGGTTTCCGCGACCATGGAAACCGGAAGCGGGTTCTTCAGATACGCCGCGCCGCCCTTCGCGCCGACCCAGACCAGACGATCCACCGCCAGGCATTCTCCCCCCGACGTCCCGACCGGCTCCTCGATCAGGGCGAGATCTATTGCGCCATCAGTAATGGCGGTCAACAGTTCAGGGGAAGCAAGACAAACAAGTTTGATATCCACCTGCGGATACGCTTGCGAAAAAGCCTTCAGGATCGGAGGTAGCCAGGTTCCGACCAGATCATAAGGCGCGCCAAGGCGGACGAGGCCATCTATGGGTCCTTCCGCCATCTCGGCCCACAGCTCGTCATTCAAAGTGATAAGGCGCCTTGCCTTTGCCAGGAACCGCTCTCCGTTTGAGGTCAGGCGAAGAGCTCTGTTCTGACGTATAAATAATGCGCCGGATAAGTCCTCCAGCCGGGCAATCTGCTGGCTGACCGCGCTCTGCGTAAGATGCAAAGCATTACCGCCCGCTGTCATGCTGGCGTGATCGGCGACGGCGACGAAGGTGCGAAGTAGAACGATATCGAGATTGCGAGCCATGGCATGCATTATGACTTGTAATGCATGCCATGCACAATATGAGATTCAATTATGCATGGCGCCGCGATAGAGTTCCCCAATACGTTTGAGATGCGTGGGGAGAATTGCATGTCCATCGCTGAGTTTCTGCCATTGGTTCTGTTTGTCATGGTCTCGACGATAACGCCGGGCGGCGCCACGACGTTAGCTACCGCGTCCGGCGCCCATTTTGGCTATCGCCGCTCCTTGCCATTGATGTGCGGGATCGCGGTGGGTCTTGCCGCCATGGCCGCCGGTGCCGCTGCCGGACTAGGAAGCGTTATTTTGGCGTTTCCATCTCTCCAGCTTGCCATGAAGCTCGTCGGCACCCTTTACCTGTTATGGCTCGCATGGAAAATGGCGCGCAGCGGCCCGCCACACCTGCATTCGAACATTGCCAGGCCCACGGGATTCTTCGGCGCGGTCTGGCTGGTCTGGCACAACCCGAAAGGCTGGGCGATGACCTTAGGCGCCGCCGCCTCCTTCGCCTCGCTGGCGGCCGGGCCAATTCATCTCGCCCTCACCCTCGGAGGTTCGTTCGGGCTGGCGGCGATCCTTTCCCTGTCCCTTTGGTGCATCGCCGGCTTGCTACTCGCCCGCCTGCTTCGGACAGATACGCAATGGCATGCGCTCAACGCTTTATTGGGCATTCTGCTCGCTGTGTCCATTATTCCGATGTGGCTAGAATGAATAATACTCTTCGCCTTGAGCGGCGCGGCAAAACACGAGCGGAATAACACTGTCTGTGTTACCGATGAAGAAATGACAAACCCACTAAAATCAAAAAAGCCGATCGAACGACGAAAGTCAGCTATTAAATAATGGCATTATCGCATTAATTTAAAAAATAATTATCAAACATACAGGAGCGCGCGCATAGACGTTTCATTAAAATGCGCACCTCCCCACAAATTGATATCGGCCTCCCTCCCCCCGCAATGGCGTTTATATCCTGTATACCATAACGCCGCTACAGTACGCCGATGAAAACATTCCCCACACCCCATGATTCGTTATTCAGGCAATTTTTTAGCGATATCGGCGTCGTAACCGATTTCCTGCACATACATTTGCCGCCGGTGCTGCGGGAAATGTGCGACTTAGGGACGCTGGCCATCACCTCCGGCACCTTTATCGAGGACGATATGAGCACACAGTGCTGCGATATCCTTTACAGCCTGCGTACCACGGCGGGAGCGGGGTATATCTATTGCCTGATTGAGCATCAGTCCAGCGCCGATGAGATGATGGCGTTTCGCCTTCTACGCTATAGCGTGGCGGCGATGCACCGCCACCTTGCCCAGGGCAATAACACGCTGCCGCTGGTGATACCGCTGTTGTTCTACCACGGGACCCGCAGCCCCTATCCCTACAGCACCCGCTGGCTGGACGGCTTTCACGACCCGGCGTTGGCGCAGGCGCTGTATTGTCAGCCGTTTCCCCTGGTGGATGTGACGGTTATCCCCGACGATGAAATCAAAACCCACCGTAAAGCGGCGTTGCTGGAGTATGTACAAAAGCATATCCGGGACAGGGATATTAACCTTCGGCTGCGGGATATCGCCTTATTGCTGGAGTTGGCGCCTCCCGGCAAAGAGCTGGTGGTATGCCTGATGCACTACCTGGCGCAGGAAGCGAATAGCCTTGACCCGGAGATTTTTTTCCGTAATCTGGGAAGAAATACGCCACGCTACAAGGAGGAGATGATGACCATCGCAGAGCACTGGGTATTGAAAGGACGACAGGAAGGACGAAATGAAGGACGCAGCGAGCGAGATAAAGAAATCGCCCGTAACATGCTGGCCATGGGCCTGGATCGGGCCACGGTATCACAGGTTACCGGCTTGGGCGACGCGGAACTTGATGCCCTGGCGGACGCCGGGGCATAAAAGCGACATTTCCGCCCCGGGAACATGCCGCCAGCAGTCTGCCGCTGCCTCTTGATACAACTTATCATGGCGGCTCAATAACGTGAAAACGCCCCACGACCTATCCAGTAGTAAGATAAGCACAAGCCGCGTTTAGCCGCCGACCGCCCTACTGCTCCAGCAGCGCGACATCTTCCGCCGATAGCCGCACTTCGGCCGCCGCCAGATTTTCCCGCAGATGCGCCGGCGACGACGTGCCGGGGATCAGCAAAATATTCGGCGAGCGCTGCAACAGCCAGGCCAAAGCCACCTGCATGGGGGTGGCATTCAGCCGGCGCGCGACATCATTGAGCGCCCCGGATTGCAGCGGCGAAAATCCGCCCAGCGGGAAAAACGGCACCAGGGGAATACCCTGGGCGGCAAGCGTATCAATGAGGGCGTCGTCCTGGCGATTAGCGAGATTATAGAAATTCTGTACACAGGCGATGGGGGTGATCTTCCGGGCATCGTCTATCTGCGTTGGCGTGACGTTACTCAGGCCGATATGGCGAATCAGGCCGCGCTGCTTTAACTCGGCCAGCGCGGTAAGCGGCGCTTCCAGGGAGCCCTCCACCGGATGCTGAATATCCAGCATACTGCGCAGGTTGACCACCTCGATCACATCCAGCCCAAGATGACGCAGGTTATCTTCGACCGCTTGAGTGAGCTCTTCCTTTGAAGAGGCCGGGTGCCAACCCCCCTTGTCATCCCGGCGCGCGCCTACCTTGGTAACAATACACAGATCGGCGGCATAGGGGTGGAGCGCGTCTTTGATCAGCCGGTTGGTGATGTGCGGCCCATAAAAATCGGAGGTATCAATATGGTTGACGCCGGCGGCCACCGCGTCTTGCAGCACGCGCAGGCACATGGCGGGATCCTTGGGTGGGCCGAATACGCCCGGCCCCGCCAGTTGCATGGCCCCATAGCCGATACGGTTGACCTGGCGGTGGCCGAGTTGATAAGTGCCGGCGGCGGTGTTGTTGTTTGTCATAGTGGCTCTCCTGTGCAATATATCCACCATTGTAGGCGTTGCGGTCCTGTGCGACTATAGGGTTAAATAGAGACGGGCTGTGCGGGATTCTGGACAATGCAAATCGATCTTGGGCTGCTGAACGCGGTAATGGCAGTGGCCAAAGCCGGCGGTTTCCGGGAAGCGGCCCGGGCCATCAACAGCAATCCCTCGCGCCTGAGCGATGCCGTGCGCCGCGCCGAGCAGCAGCTCGGCGTGCGGTTGTTTAATCGCACCACCCGTTCCGTGGCGCTGACCGCCGCCGGAAAGATGTTATTGGATCGGTTGCTGCCGGCAATGAACGAAGTGGAATCGGCGCTTGATGCCGTCAACGCCTTTCGCGATACCCCCAGCGGCACCCTGCGGCTGAATGTGCCCGTCAGCGCGGTGCGTTTGGTCTTACCCGGCATCATCCCGGCGTTTCTGGCCCGATATCCTGAAATACAGCTCGAAATAATGGCAGACAGCAATGTGGTGGATATCTTTTCCGCCGGCTGCGACGCGGGCATACGCTACGACGAAAAGCTGGAGCAGGATATGATTGCCGTCCCCATCGGCCCCAGGCGACAGCGTTTTGCCGTCGCCGCGGCGCCCGGCTACCTTGACCGCCGGGGCCGGCCGGCGCATCCCCGGGACCTGCTGCGCCACGCGTGCCTGCGCGGTAAATATGCCAGCGGCATCATGCCGGAATGGGAATTTGCCAAAGATGGCGAAAGGGTCAGGGTGCAGCCCTCGGGACCGCTTATCGTAAGCGTAGGGGCGGCGGTGGATCTGGCGGTGGAAGCGGCGGTGGCGGGCATCGGGGTGATCCAGCTGTTCGAAGAGTGGCTGCGTCCCCATCTCGCCAGCGGCGCGCTGGAGCCGATACTGGAATCCTGGTGGACGGATTTTTCCGGTCCTTATCTGTATTACCCGGACCGGCGGCTGGTGCCGGCGCCGCTGCGCGCCTTTATTGATTTTATTCGCGAGTAGCAACAGTAACTCTATATAGCGACATAATAAGTCAGACCATTCATTAATAAAAATTGATATTTAAGAGACTAAAGAATAAATTTATTTAATAAACAGCCGCCCGTTTAATATTAATTGTGCTTTTACCGGCAAGCACCGTCCCCGTTCAACCAGGCTCACCGAAAAATATCCGGCTAATTAATTATTACACTCCTGTTAATAAGCTGACCGATCTCTCATTGATAACGGCATGAGGCTGTTATTATTAGGTTACTTTTCATCGCCTTTTTAATACCCAAACGCCGCCGTCGGCCGGGTGTGGCCACGCGGCGGGTCAATGTTATTTCGCTGCGGAATAAAACAACGCGTCATTGTCTTGTAAACATAATCTATTATTTGTTTGCCCTTTGGAGGTCATTACATGGCTACCGCACCGGTAAAACCATCTGTTTCACCAACGAACCCGGACCAAGCCTGGTACAGGCTGGATACGAAGGAAACGTTGCGCCAGCTTGACACCACCGATGCCGGATTAAGCGCGCATGAGGCCGCCGAACGCCTGCGCCGCCATGGCGCCAATGAACTGCCCGCGCGCAAAACCCGGCATCCGTTATTACAATTCCTGGCGCACTTTAATGATGTGCTGATTTATATACTGCTGATTGCGGCGGTATTAAAAGGGATTATGGCGCAATGGGTCGATATGGTCATTATCCTGGCGGTGGCGGTGATTAATGCGCTGATTGGTTTTGTGCAGGAAAGCAACGCTGAAAAATCGCTGAAAAGCATTCAGGGCATGCTGTCCAGCACGGCGGTGGTGATTCGCGCGGGGATTACCCAAACCATTGCAGCCCGGGATTTGGTGCCCGGCGATATCGTCGCCCTGCGCCCGGGCGACAAAATCCCGGCCGACCTGCGGTTATTGGAGGCCCATAACCTGCTGGTGGAAGAGGCCATTCTAACCGGTGAATCGACAGTGGTGGCCAAACATATCGGCGCGATTGATCGGGAGGTGACGATTGGCGATCGCGTTAATTTGCTGTTTTCCGGCACCACCATCAGCGCGGGCACGGCCAAAGGCGTGGTGATAGCCAGCGGCGGCGATACCGAGTTAGGCCATATTAACCAGATGATGGCCGCCATCGATCCGCACCGCACACCGCTGTTGACGCAAATGGATCGCCTGGGCAAAGGCATTTTCATGCTGATCCTGGTGATGATGGGGCTGCTGTTTATCTTCGCTTTTTTCCTGCGCGATATGCCGTTCACCGACTTGCTGCTGGCGCTGATAAGCCTTGCCGTCGCCGCGGTGCCCGAAGGATTGCCGGCGATCATCTCCATTATCCTGTCGCTGGGCGTACAGTCCATGGCGCGGGCGCGGGCGATTATCCGCAAGCTGCCGACGGTGGAAACCCTGGGAGCCATGACCGTGGTCTGCTCCGATAAAACCGGCACGCTGACGATGAATGAAATGACGGTAAAAGCGGTGGTGGTGGCGGATCGCAGCTATCGGGTGGCCGGGGAAAGTTATGAGCCGGTGGGTAAAATTTACCCGCAGGAAAGCGAGCAGGCGGTGGCACTGAGCGAGGATGCCGCCCTGGCGCGCTTTATTACCGCGGTGGAATTGTGTAATGACAGCCAAATCCGGCAGGACGAACGGGGCCTGTGGGGCATTACCGGCGGGCCGACGGAGGGCGCGCTGAAGGTACTGGCCGCTAAGTCCGGCCTGCGGCTTGGCGAGGTCAGCCTGCTGGATAAAATCCCCTTTGACTCCGCGTATAAATATATGGCGACCCGCCATCAGATCGGCGATGAGACCCTGGTTTTCCTTACCGGCGCGCCGGACGTGCTGTTTACCTTCTGTCACCAGGAACTGGCGCAAGAGGGATTACGCCCGTTTCGCCGTGATTTCTGGGAAGAGGAAATGGCGCGCTATGCCAGGCAGGGATTGCGGATGGTGGCCGCCGCCTTTAAACACCCCATACCAGGAGAGACGGGCCTGGAGCATGCGGATATCCAGCGGGGCATGGTATTTGCCGGCATCGCCGGCATGATGGATCCGCCGCGTCCCGAGGCCATCGAAGCCATCGCCCTGTGCCAGCGTGCCGGCATCCGCGTGAAAATGATTACCGGCGACCATCAGGAAACCGCCATGGCCATCGGCGCCATGCTTGGGATCGGCAATGGGGTTGAATCCATTACCGGCAGCCAGCTGGAGCATATGGATGACAACCAGCTGGCCGGCGCCGCGGTGCATTATGATATTTTTGCCCGCACCAGCCCGGAGCATAAGCTGCGGTTGGTCAAAGCGCTGCAGGACAAAGGCGGGGTGGTCGGCATGACCGGCGACGGCGTTAACGATGCACCGGCGCTGAAACAGGCCGATGTGGGTATCGCCATGGGAATTAAGGGTACCGAGGTCACCAAGGAAGCGGCGGACATGGTATTAACCGATGATAATTTCGCCACTATCGCCAACGCGGTTAAAGAAGGGCGACGCGTTTACGACAACCTGAAAAAAACCATCCTGTTTATTTTGCCCACCAACCTGGCGCAAGGGCTGTTGATTATCTTCGCCATCCTGGCCGGCGCGGTGATCCCCCTGACCGCCCTGCAAATATTGTGGGTGAATATGGCCACGTCCACCACGCTGTCGTTCGGCCTGGCCTTTGAACCGGCGGAAAAAGGCGTGATGCTGCGCCCGCCGCGCGATCCCGCCCGGCATGTGCTGGACGGCCATGCCATCTGGCGTATCGCTTTTGTCGGCACGCTTATCGCCTGCAGCGCCTTTTGGCTGGAATCATTGCTGCTGCCGCGCGGCTACAGCGGCGAATTTATCCGCACGCTGGTCATGCAAACGCTGGTCACCGCGCAATGGATTTATATGTTCAATTGCCGGGTAATGGACCGCTTCCCATTGAACCGGGAAATATTCCTCAACCGGGGATTATGGCTGGTCACCGGCGTGCTGATAGTGCTGCAACTGGCCATTATCTACCTGCCGTTTATGAATCGGGCGTTCGGCACCGAGCCGCTGCCGGCTTTTTACTGGGGCGTTACCCTGCAGGTCAGCATCGGTATATTCATTATTGTTGAAATTGAAAAATGGGTGTTTGCCCGGTTAAGAACCACGGCTAACGCGGCCTAAGTCCAAAGGCCCGGCCATCGGCGCCGGGCTGGCATACCAAACACAGGATTAACCGGATCTTTTCGTCCCGGCCGTCACTGTAAAAGGGGCGTGCCGGGCAATCATCCATAGACCCGTAAACAGGCGAACAGTAGCGCCAGCATCACGATAATAAGCCCGCTGATCAAAGCCAACTGTTCGGCGACACGTCGTTGCATAATCTATGTTCCTCAAGCGAAGTTATAGCGTTCGGTATGGTATTTGGCCATCGGCACATCCATCTCGGACAAGGCGTGTTCAATGGCATCCATCATCACGTTCGGCCCGCAAATAAAGTATTCATGCAAATTATACGGCGGCGGCAGGTGACGCCTGAACAAGGCGGCGTTAATAAAGCCGGTCTCTCCCGTCCAGCCCTCATGGGGGTGGGACAGAACATGCACCAGCGTCAGATCAAGCCGTGCCCGCAAGGCGTCCAGCTCCTCGCGAAAAGTAATGGATTCCCAGTCCTTGCTGCCGTATATCAGTACCACCGGGCGTTTATCGCCACGATCGGCCAGGGTGCGCAACATGCTCATCATGGGGGTAATACCCACGCCCCCGGCAATCAGCACATGCATGTCGGCCGGGTTGCCGATGGTGAATGCTCCGTAAGGACCGTCGAGATACACCCGTTGTCCGGCGGTAACCCGGGCGATTTTAGCGGTGAAATCGCCCAAGTTGCGGATCGACATCTCTACGCGTCCGCCTTCCGCCTCCGCGCTGGAGGAGAACGAGAAGGGATGGCCAGTAATATTAAACGGACCCTTCCACAGCGTCAGCCAGCCGAACTGGCCCGGCGTAAAACCAAACCCCTTATGTCCCTCCGGCATCATCACCAAGGTGGTGGTGGCGCCGCGTTCGGCTTTCACCTGCGTTACCCGGTAGGGCCGGCGTAGCATAAAAAGAGGTTTTACCAGGCGGACATACAGCAGCAACGCCAGCCAGAACAGCATCAGCCCGCACCACAACGCTTTTTTTACCGGGTCATTAAGATAAAAGCCCCATGCGGCCATATGCAAAAGTCCCGCCGCCACGGCCGCCACAGCCAGGATGATATGGGTGATGTGCCACACCTCATAGCTGAGCCTGAGTTTCACCCGCCATAGCGCCATGACGATCAGGGCAATCAGCGAATAGGTGGATATCGCCGCCAGCCTGGCGCGCCAGGGGGCCGCGAAAAAATTAAGCAGCGCGAGCAGCTCCGGGCGGATAATAAACAAAATCAGCGGATGGGCCAGCACCAGGCCAAGGGCGATTAACGAGATGCGCCGGTGGAAATGATAGATAACATCCTCGCCCCAGGGTTTGGTTACCCAGCGAAAGCGCGCCGTCAGGCCGAATTGCAGCCCCATGATCGCTAATCCCGAATATCCCAGGGCCATGGATAACTCGGTCCAGAAATCACGCGCGGGCGGCAGCGAGCCTAACAGCAGGACAAACAGCGGAGCCGAAATAAAGAACAGATAAACCAGCAGCCACAGGCTATTACGCAGCGCAAAGGTAAGCATGGTTAACTCCCCGCACAGATCATTATTATCAGATTTCGGTCAGTATAAGCCTGTTTAACCTGGCAAAAATTGCGTCAGCTCTCCGTTTGTAAATAATCTCTATTAAAAAATAGAGTTCATCTCGAGTAAAAATTAAATTGTGATCGCGGTATGGAATAAGAGTAATTATTCTTAATATTCCAATGGCAGAGAGAGTTAAATAAATAACCTTGTTATTAATATTCCATTGATAATTTTATTTATAAGCTTTTTTTATCGTTTATCCGGGTGGCATAACGCATTTTTTATAATATTACCGCCGGACGCAATGATGGCGTCAGACGTCCCCGGCCAGCGCCGTTACCCGCTGGTAAATAACGAAGATACTTGCCGCTGAGCCAGAAACTAATACATGCCGCCGGGCATTTTAGCCCCGCGGCATGGCAGAACGTAATCACCCGCGCGTTGTTCATGCGGCCATCCCGTCAAACGGGCTTAGCGCGGCAACGTCTTATCGGTAAAGGCGGACAGATCGCGGTTAAAGCGCTCCGGCTCCTCGATAAAAGGCGCATGGCCCGAATTGGCGTAAAGCTTCTTTTGTATCGCCGGATTCAGCGCCTGCGCGCGGGCCATGGTCGTCGTTGGCCGCACCAGCGCGTCCCGGGCGCCATAAATCAGCAGCACCGGCACCCGGACCTTGCCCAGGGCCCTGGCCGCATCGACCGTTATCGACATCACGGCTCGCTGCATATCCCATGAGGCCATGGCGGCATTGGCGTATAGACGCCCGAAAGTGGCCGCGTCCGGCTGGGTATAGAAGCACAGGCTGAGGAAATCACGTACGGCGTCGAGGTGGGCCTTTAAATCAGGCGCATTCAAATCGCGATAGACCGCAGGATGCGGCGGTAGCTGATCGGGCTTAAGTTCAATCACGCCGTCAACATAAACCGCGCCGGCGATAGGACTATCGCCGTACTCTTCCAGATAATTGGAGATAACGACCCCGCCCAGCGACCACCCCACCAGCACCGGTTTTCGCGCATGCGACGTTTTGATGACCGCGGCGAGATCTTCCGCCCAGCGCCGTCCGTCGGTGTAAGACGCGGCGTCGGTGGGCTTACCGGACAGGCCGTGGCCGCGCATATCGTAGGTAATCAGACGATAGCGCGCAAGCTGCGGGCTGTTGATTTGCCCCTCCCAGTTAAGATGGCTGCCAAGCAGGCCATGGATAAAAATAATGGCGGCGCCGTCGGGATTGCCCGCTTCCTGGACGGCTATTTTTACGCCGTCCGGCGCGGTAATAGTGTAGTTTTTCGTGTCGGCTAGCGCTGCCGGGGGAAAAGTGAACAGCGTGGCGGTCACCACCAGCGCGGACAAGATGCGGCTAAACGTAAATGTGGACATAAGCAATGCTCTTCGGTTGGACAAGAGCCCACAGACTCAACCCTCACACTGATGTCAGGGTCAAGGTAAAAATGTGCTATGCTGTTGCCATGAATAAAACGATTCCGCCAGACTCGCTGACCGTTGGCCAGCTCGCGCGCGCAACCGGCGCCAGCGTACGCTCTATCCGCCACTACGATGAGCAGGGGTTGCTCACGTCCATCCGCACCTGTAACGGCTACCGGTCATTTCCCCCGGCGGCGGTGGCTCAGGTCAGGCAGATCCAGCGCATGATCGCCACCGGCTTTAGCCTGGCGGAGATCCGCGCGTTCCCCGACTGCATGCGGATGATCGAAGGGGCGAGCGCCTGCCCCCAGACCACCGAGGTCCAGCGCAAGCGCCTGGATTCCATCGAGCGCCAGATAGCCGACCTCGAGCGCCGCCGCGCGCGCCTGCTCAAGACGCTGGCCGAGGGCGTTATCCCTCCCCTGGACTGATTTTCTTGCGGCTGGTCATCCCGACCGATCCGATCTGTCTTTGCTACTAACGCTATAACTTATGGCGAAAACGAATTTCACCCGCGCGGTGTTTATGCGCTACTTTCGAAGGGCCGTTCTCATATGCTGGTGCAATTGCGCGTGTTTACTCCGCGACAATAGCGGCTGATGGGCCTAAGTCAATGATTATTGATGTTTTATATTGTTGGCATAGAAATTGTATATACCTGTCTATTCACACAACTCATTCTACTCTGGAAAAAAATGCGCATAACCCCCCTTAAGCAGATGGTATTTTTCATTGCCGGATTAAGCGCCTTAGCGTCAGCGGCCCAGGCAGCGGATTTTATCGTCGGCAGCAAGAGCTTTACCGAACAGTATATTCTGGCGGAAATCTATGCCTCGGCATTGGAGCAGGCGGGTATTCCGGTTGAACGCAAAATTAACCTGGGCGGCACGCTGATAGCGCAGGCGGCGCTGGTAAAAGGCGATATCGATATGTATCCCGAATACACCGGTACCGCCCTGAGCGCGGTGGTGAAAGGTGAATTGTCATCCGACCCGGACAAAGTCTACCAGCAGGTCAAAACCGCCTACGCCGAGAGATATCAGCTTACCTGGCTGGCCCCGGCCAGGCTGAACAATGGCTATGCTCTGCTGGTCAGTAAAGCCACCGCCGATAAATATCGCTTAAAAACCCTCTCCGATCTCGCCAAGGTGGCGCCGCAACTGACCATCGGCGCGGGGGCGGAGTTCGGCGATCGCCAGGACGGCCTGAAAGGACTGGAGCAGGTTTACGGCATTAAATTCAAATCCTTCCGCCAGTTCGCTAAAGTCGGCCTGCGCTATGATGCACTGGCCGCCGGACAGATCGATGTCGCCAACGGTTTCGCCACCGACTGGCAAATCGCCGATGGACAATATGTCTCGCTTGCGGACGATAAGCATCTCTTCCCACCGTATTTCGTCGCCCCGGTGGTCCGCGACCAGGCGCTAAAGGCCTACCCCAACGCGGAAGCGGCGCTTAATAAGGTCAGCGCGCTGCTTGATAACGCCACCATGCAAAAACTTAACGCCGCGGTGGAAAAAGACAAAGAAGAACCGGCCGACGTCGCGCAAGCGTTTCTGCGTGAAAAAGGCATTGTGAAACCCTGACAACCGGGCAAAAGTGATCATGACGTTTCATCTCGGTGGCGACAGTGCTTTAACCGTGGCAACGCTTGCGCGCATAGCGCGGGAAAATCAGCCGGTGGCGTTTAGTCCGGCGGCGCTTGAGCGCATAAAAAACGGCTTTTCTTTTCTTTACCAGCGCATAGACGCCGGCGATCGGATCTACGGCGTGACCACCGGCCTGGGCGCCGGCGTGGATACCGCGGTGCTCAATGGCGCCGACGGGCGCCAGGATAGCGCGCGCCTGCACGCCATCCAGCAGCGTATTCCACTGGCGCGCGCGGTAGGCGTCGGCCCGCTTGCCGATAGCGTACAGGTCAGGGCGATGATGCTGGCGCGGCTTGCCGGCATTGCCGAAGGGTATTCCGGCATCTCATTGCCGAGCGCACAGGCCTTACTTAATTTATTAAATCTTGGCGTGCATCCGCAGGTGCCATTGCTGGGTTCGATCGGCGAAGCCGATCTGGCGCCGCTGGCGCATATCGGCTGCGCGCTGGCGGGCGACGGAGAGGCGGAATACCGGGGACAGGTCACCGATATCCGCGCGCTGGCGCGCACCCTGGGTTTCACCCTGCCGGCTCTGACCGGCAAGGATGGACTGGCGCTGGTTTCCTCCAATGCGGCAAGCGTCGGCCTGGCCGCCTTGCTGCTGGCCGATATTGCCCAACTGGTTAACGTCCAGGCCGGCGCCATTGCCCTGTCGTTTGAAGCGTTCCGCGCCAACATCTCCCCGCTGTCGTCATGGGCCAGCCGTATCCGCCGGCTGCCGGGAGGAGCGGAATGCGCGGCCCATCTGCTGTCGCTGCTGGCCGGCGGTGTTTTATGCCAGCCCGGCGGCGCGCGTCTGCTGCAAGACCCGCTGAGCTTCCGTTGCGCGGCGTCGGTGCTGGCAAGCGTCTATCAGGCCTTCAACCTGGCCCGGCAGGCGACTGAACTTGAGCTGAACAGCGCTGATGATAATCCGGCCCTGATAGCCGAGGCCGGGATGGTGTTGGCCAACGCCAATTTTGACGCCACGCATTTGGCGCTGGCATTTGAAGCCCTGGGTTTGGCGCTGGCGCGCCAGGCCAGCTGCGCCGCTGAACGCATGATGAAACTGATGTCCGAGGGGGCCAGCGGGCTGCCGCGCTTCCTGACGCCGCACCGCGGGCAGACGGGGTTTGCCACGCTGCAAAAAACCATTTCCGCGCTGACCGGCGATATTGTGCATCAGGCCAATCCGCTGTCCGCTATCACCATACCGGTGGCCGATCGGGTGGAGGACTACGCCTCGCAGGCCATGGCCGTCATCAGTAAAACGGCGCGCCTGGTGGAAAGCCTGCGCTATCTGGTAGCCATTGAATTGATGGTGGCGGCGCAGGCCGTCGATTTGCGCCAGGACCCACAGGCGCGGCTTGGCCAGGGCAGCGCGGCCGTTTATGCCCGCGTGCGCGGACGGGTCGCCGTATTGGATCAGGATCGCTCCACCGCCCGCGATATTGAAAATCTGGCTAAGGCCATTACCGCCCCCGGCTGGCTGAACGCCGGCGAACAGCTTCTGGAGACTGAGTGCCATGCGTTGGGCTCCCAAACACCTTGATGATATCGGCCTGGCCTTATGGCAACATCTTTACCTGGTGGGCATATCGATAAGCGGCGCCTTCATCATCGCCATGATATTAGGCATCTGGAGCGCCCGCCGGCCCAAAACCTATGCGCTGGTGCTGACCTTCACCGGCATGCTGTTTTCCATTCCCAGCCTGGCGCTGTTCGCGCTGTTTATTCCATGGCTGGGAATTGGCCTGCTGCCGGCGATTGTCGGCCTCACCGCCTACGCGCTGATGATCATGGTGCGTAATATCGCTACCGGCTTTCACGCCATTGCGCCCGACGTGCTGAATGCGGCGCGCGGTATGGGTTATGGCTACTGGCGCATGCTGTGGGAGATTGAGCTGCCGCTGGCGCTGCCGTTTATTATCACCGGGCTGCGCATCGCCACCACCACTCTTATCGGCATCGCCACGGTGGCCGCCTATATTAACGCGGGCGGTCTGGGCACCATTATTTTCGCCGGGCTGGACCAGCGTTATCCGGAAAAAATCCTGGTGGGCGGCGGCCTGACCTCTTTGCTGGCCATCGGTGTCGACGCGCTGTTCCTGCTGCTGCAACGGCGCCTGGCGCGACGCGTCCATGCCGTCGTTCGCGTGGAGGCAAACGCATGATTTTTTTGGATGCGTGGCGCTGGATTGCGGCTAATCCGGATCAGTTCCTCGACGCCCTGCGCCAACACCTGGTGATGTGCGGGCTGGCGCTGTTGTTTTCGCTGCTGCTGGCTATTCCGATTGGGGTGAAAGTGGCGGCCTCGCCGCGCGCCACGTTTATCGCCACCAATATCGCCAGCACCCTGAGAACCATTCCCAGCCTGGCGATCCTGGCGGCGGCGCTGCCGTTTTTGGGCATCGGGCTGCTGCCGTCGGTGGTGGCGCTGGTGATTCTCGCCCTGCCGCCGATCCTGCTGAATACCTGCACCAGCATTCAGGCGGTGGATAACGACACGCTCTCCGCCGCCAAGGGAATGGGGCTGACGCGCGCGCAAACAACGCGCCGGGTCATTCTGCCGCTGGCGGCGCCCGGCATTCTGGCGGGCGTGCGCACGGCCGCCGTGCAGGTGATCGGCGGCGCGGCGCTGGCCTCCTTTATCGGCGGCGGCGGGCTGGGTGATTTTGTCACCACCGGCATCGCCATTATGGATATGTCGCGCCTGCTGGTGGGCGCCATCCCCATCATCCTGTTGGCCATCGGCGCCGAACTGCTGTTCGGCGCCGTTGAAAAAATCGGGTTCAAACACGTCCCTAAAGGGTAAACCCCATGATCAGACTGGAAAATATTACCAAGATTTATCCCGGGACAACGGCAAAAGCGGTATTTGACCTGACGCTTGAGATTCCGGAAGGTTCCACCACCGCGCTGATTGGCCCCTCCGGCTGCGGAAAAACCACCACCATGCGGCTGATTAACCGGCTGGAGGACGCCACCCGGGGACGCGTCTTCGTTAATGGCGAAGATGTGACCGCCGTCGATCCCGTGCAACTGCGCCGCCAGATCGGGTATGTTATCCAGAACGTCGGCCTGTTTCCGCATATGAACATCGCGGACAATATCGCCACCGTGCCGCGTCTACTGGGCTGGGATCGCCGCAAAACCGACGCGCGTGTCGATGAGTTGCTGCATCTGGTCGGTCTCGATCCCGTCGATCGCGGCCGCTATCCGGCGGAACTGTCGGGCGGACAGCGCCAGCGCGTCGGGGTGGCCAGGGCGCTGGCGGCCGACCCGCCGGTCATGCTGATGGATGAGCCCTTCGGGGCCATCGATCCGCTGGTACGCGGCCGGTTGCAAAACGAATTTAAGCAAATCCTGCAGCGGGTTAAGAAAACCGTGGTAATTGTGACCCACGATCTCGACGAAGCCATCAAGATGGGCGATCGCATCGCCATTATGCGCGACGGTAAACTCTGTCAGTACGACACGCCCGTGGCTATCCTCAGCAAACCGGCCGATGACTTTGTCGCCGCGTTTATCGGCAGCGACGCGTCGTTAAAACTGCTGGCGCTGACGCCGGTCGGTCATGCGATGACGCCCGGCGCCCAAAGCGGCTATACCCTCTCGGTCAACGCCCGGGCGAGCCTGAAAGACGTGCTGGCCCTGATGCTGGCCCAGGATGCGCCAGGCGTGCGCATTACCGATGACCAACACCAGGTGCTGGGGGAATTAAACCGTCAGCAGCTTTTTCATTATCAGCAAACATTGCTTGCGGCCTGAGCGCCGGACTAAGGGAATTAAATGACTGCACACGTCAATATCAGTTACCTCAATGGCCCGGACATCCAGCAACTGGCGATGACCGACAGCGAAATCCTCGCCGCCGTCGAAGCCGGACTGCTGGCGCAGGGGCAAAACCAAACGGTCATCGAGCCCCGCATGCACCTGATCCCCGATCCGGCGTTTAACGGCCATTTCAACGTACTGCGCGGCTATATCGCGCCGCTTAACCTGGCGGGCGTGAAGGTGGTGGGCGACTACGTGAATAACTACCAACTGGGCCTGCCGTCCGAGATGGCGATGCTCAATCTATTTAACCCGCGCACCGGCATGCCGGTGGCCATCATGGACGCATCGGCCATTACCGATATGCGCACCGGAGCGATTACCGCGCTGGGCGCCCGCCATCTGGCGCGTAAAAACAGCAAAATACTCGGGCATATCGGCGCGCGCGGCACCGCTTACTGGAATGTACGCCTGCTGGACAGTCTGTATGACTTCGATGAAATCCGCGTTCACTCCCGCCGTCCGGAAAGTCGCAACGCCTTCGCGCAGCGCCTGGAACAGGATTTGGGCAAAAAGATTATCGTCACCGCCGATTGGGAAAGCTGTGTGCGCGATGCGGATATCGTGGTCGAGGCGTCACGGCTGGAAAAGCCGGCGCCCATGCTGAAAACCGCCTGGATCAAACCCGGCGCATTGGTCGTGCCCTACGGCACGATGAGCGCGGTTGAGCTGTCGCTGACCGACATCATGGATAAACTGGTGGTGGATGATTGGGGCCAGTGCAAAGGCGGCATGTTTGGCTCCCTGCGGGCGCACGTTGAAGCCGGCAAGCTTAGCGGGGAAACGCTGCATGGCGAATTGGGCCAGATCGTCGCCGGTGTTAAAAGCGGACGCGAGAACGACGATGAAACTATCCTGTTCTGGCATCGCGGTCTGTCGCTCAGCGATATTGCCCTGGGTCATGCGATGCTGGAAAAGGCGCGCAGGCTTGGTATCGGACAGGAGTTACGCTACGCATGATCGCCAACGGACGTATGTATTCGGTCACCGCGGCGGCGGCGGCGGGCTGGAAAACGCTGCTGCAGGCGGTCTACCGGCGCGCCGGCATCTCTGGGGAAGTGATTGATTATCCGGCCCCTGCCCCGCTGGAAGCGCTATGGCAACGTCCGGATCTGGCCGGGGTATTTATGTGCGGCCTGCCGTTTTCGCTCGGGCTGTTTCCCGTCGTGGCCATTGCCGCGCCGGTTCCGCTGCATTCGCTGCCCGATGGCCCCGGCAGCTACCGCAGCCGCCTGATCGTCGCCCGCGATGCGCCCTACCGGCAATTGCGGGATACCTTCGGCGGGCGCCTGGCGTTTACCAACCCGGAATCGCACTCCGGCTACAGCGCCCTGCGCTTTCACCTGCTGCCGTTCCTGCGCCCCGGGCAAACCACATTGTATCGCGAAACCACCGGCCCGCTGGTGACCCCGCGCCGGGTCGTGGAGGCCGTCGCCGGCGGCGACGCCGATATCGGCCCGGTGGACAGCTATGCCTATGAACTGCTGGCGCGCGACGAGCCGGCGCTGATAGAAAAAGTACGGGTGATAGATCACACCGCGCCGGCTCCGATGCCCCTGCTGGTGGCGTCGGCTTCACTGCCGCCGGCCGCGCTTGCCGCCCTGCAACGCGCGTTTATCGCCTTAGCCCAGGACAGTAACGGCTCCGCGCTGCTGGCGGCCCTGCAGCTGCAAGGATTTAAGATCCCCGACCCACGCGACTATCAGTTGCTGGCGCGGCGGGCAGCCGCCGCTGAACAGGCGGGATACCGGCTACTGCGCTGACGGGCCGCGCTCATCTTTATACGGCAGGTCATCACGGGTAAGGCCGATGTCCCGCAATTGCGCGTCATTAAGCGACCTCAGCGCCTTGCGGCTGCGGGAGTGTCGCCGCCACTGTTGATACCGGCCATATAACCGCCGCCACCAGCCGGTATTGCCGCAAGCGATGCGCTCAGGCGCGTTATCAGGGTCCGCCGTAATAAGATTCTTCATGGCTGTCGTCCATCCGCAATTGATGGCAACAGCATGAATCCTTTGCCTAAAAACGAGTAGATTCAACCGATTAATGGTTTGTCATAGACAGATGGCGTCACCATGACACATTATGTTATTTATAGAGGCCATCTGTATCCTTTTCCTGGCTGACCGCTACCAACATGGGTTAATTGACGACACGCATATGGCTATGACCCGCTACCACAATCTGGCCGCCCTGCTGGGCCAGCGTATTGAACAAGGTTTATATCCCATCGGTGTTCGCCTGCCCTCTATCAGGGTGCTCAGCAAAGAGCACGGGGTCAGCATCACCACCGTACAGCAGGCTTACCGCGAGCTTGAAGAACAACAGTTGGTCGAGGCACGGGCTAAATCCGGCTATTTTGTCGCTCACCGCAAACTGCGCCCCGGCCTGCCCGCCGGTTGTGATATGACCCAATGCTCGCTGGCCATCCCGCAGTGGGACCTGGTGCTTGGCATGGCCGGCCCGGCGCAGGCGGGCGAGACGGCCTTTGGGACCGCCGCGCCCGACGTTACCGCCAGTAGCCTCAAGCCGTTAACCCGGGCGTTGAGCCATGTGAGCCAGCGGCAACACCTGCGGACGTTCGATGACGAGGATATCCGGGGTAGCGTTGAGCTGCGCGGGCAAATCGCCCGGCTGATGATTGACGGCGGCAGCCGCATGGATGCCGGCAACATCCTGATTACCGACGGCGGCCGGGAAGCGCTGTCGATTGCGATTCGCTGCGTCTGCAAGCCAGGGGATCTGGTGGCGGTGGAAAAACCCTGTTTCCCGGCCGGTTTGCAACTGTTGCACGGACTGGGCATGCATATCCTGGAAATCCCCACCGACCCGGTAACGGGCATCAGCGTCGAGGCGCTGGAACTGGCGCTGGAGCAATGGCCGGTAAAAGCCATCCTGGTCACGCCCACGGGGCAAAACCCGCTGGGCTGCCATATGCCGATCGCGCGCCGCAAGGCGCTGCTGGAGCTGGCTCAGGGACATGATGTGGCCATCGTTGAAGACGATGTCTACGGCGAGCTGTCTTATCCCTATCCCCGGCCGGCCACGATTACGTCAATGGATTTTTCCGGCAATGTGCTGTTATGCAGCTCCTTTTCCAAAACCCTTGCGCCGGGCTTAAGGGTCGGCTGGCTTGCCCCCGGCAGCTATATGAACCGCGCCGTCCATATGAAATATATCGGCACCGGCCCCACCGCCAGCCTGCCGCAGCTGGCCATCGCCGATTTTATCAGGCAGGGGCATTACCTCAAGCATGTCAGGCGTATGCGTGGTCAGTACCAGCATAATCGGGATGTGATAACCGGATGGGTGACGGATTATTTTCCCTGCGGTACGCGGGTAAGCCGCCCGCAGGGGGGCTTTTTATTATGGATTGAGCTGGATCGCCGTATCGATGCCCAGCGACTGAACCAGGCATTATCAGACCAGGCGGTTTCCATAGCCATCGGCGCGGTGTTTTCCGCCGCCGGTAAATATGACAACTGCCTGCGGATAAATTACGCGCGCCCGCTTTCAGACGAGATAAAGCAGGCCATACGGCAGATCGGTATGAAGGTTCAGCAGTTGCTGGAGCAACCCTGATTTCGTCCAGACCTTAAACAGCCAATGATTTAGTCAGCGTGATAAGCGCCAGATCGTCGCGTAAAGGCACGCCCACGTTGGGATCATTATAGGGAAAGGGCTCCGTATCACCGGTTTTGGCAAAACCGCGCCGTTCGTACCACGCAATCAGCTTATCCCGCACATTGATAACGGAAATCTTGAGGCTCCCGGCACCCGCGTCGCGGGCAAATTTCTCCGCGCCCGCCATGATGCTTTTGCCGAGACCGGCGCTTTGCGCATGCGGGCTTACGGCCAGCATCGAGAGATACCATTCGCCTTGATCCAAGGGCGTGAGCGCCACGCACCCGCATAATTCGCCGCGAGCGGGCTCCACCGCCAGAAGAATGATCGACGCGCCATTCTCTATCATGTCGGCCAGGTCGCGCCGGCTGGTGCGCGGCCCGTCGATCAGCCCGACTTCAGTGGTCCAATCCGGCGCCGAGAGGCCTCTGTAGGCCTGGTTAACCAGTTCCGCCACGCCGTCCAGTTCTTGTGCCCCTGCGATGGATAGCTCCATGTTTTCCTCTGCTTTCTGGCCGTTTTCCAGTGCTTATTAAAGCCGCATTATCACCGGCCCGTCAATAAAATCGGTCATGAGCAGAGGCCGGTATGACGCCCCCTAGGCGGCCACATCAGCGCAGGCGCGCGGTTTTGCGCATTGTCGCCTGACTTACGGCTGTTCAGGCGTGGGAAACCGGCCCAACTGCTGAAACAAACCGAACCAGTCCTCGAGATGCCAGGTCCTCTTAATGCGCGCCCCTTCGAATTCGTGGAATTCATGGATAGCAAAACCGACCTGTTTGCCCGTCGCCGGAATGCCGAACAAAGGCCCTAGATGGGTGCCGGTAATTTCCGCCCGCACCCCCATGCGCCCGGCCGTCTGGATGACATCGAGGATAGTGATTTTGACGTCGGGCATCGCCGCGATAAAGGCGCGGATAATCGGCTTAAGACCATCGGGGCCGGGACCCTGGCCGGGCGCCAGGGGAATATCGTCCCAGTCGGCGGTGACGGCGATATCCAGCAAATCCGGGTTCTGGTCGTTAAACGCACGGTAGAGCATGTCGACCGTTTGCCGTTCAACACGCAGTTGTTCTGTTTCAGCGAGCGCGGTGGAGGATGTCATTTGCGGCCGTTCCTTTCTGATAAGTGGAAATATAAGGTTGGAGTCTGATGAATCCGCTATTATTTGTCCAACAGATATAAAATATGAATGAGTATTTGATTTATGGATTTCCACGGTATCGATCTGAATTTGCTGGCCGCCTTTGACGCGCTGATGGACGAGCGGAACGTCACCCGCGCGGCGGCGCGCGTAGGGGTAAGCCAGCCGGCGATGAGCGCGGCGCTGTCGCGTCTGCGCGCGTTATTTGGCGATCCGTTGTTCCTGCGCAGCGCCGAGGGGCTGCTGCCCACGCCGCGCGCCAGGGATATCGCGCAACCCATCGCTCAGGCGCTGCGGCAGATAGAAGCGGCCCTGGTGGCCAAACCGGCGTTCATGCCGGCGAAGGCGTCGCTGGCCTTTACCCTCGGGGTGCCCGACTATCCGGCCTTTGTGCTGCTGGCGGCCCTGGTCACGGCGCTGGAAAAGCAGGCGCCGGGCGTGTCGTTAAACGTGCGCGCCTTTACCGGCCGGGATAGCGCCGTCGATCTGCTGGACGCGGGCACTATCGACGTCGCGGTCGGGGTCATGCCCACCCGCCCGGAGACCCGAATAATGACCCGGCCCATCCTGCGGGACGAGTTTGTCACCATTACCCGCCGCGCCGGCGCGGCGGTGGAAGACGCGATGACATTGGCGCGCTTCCTGGCCCTGCGCCATGTTCTCGCGTCCCCGGAGGACGACCGGCACGGCCTGGTGGATCAGGCGCTGGCGCAGATGGGCAAACAGCGTATCCTGGCGCTGACGCTGCCCCAGATGTTCGCGGTGCCCGGCGTCGTGGCGCGGACCGCATTGACGGCAACCCTGCTGCGGCGGGTCGTGCTGAATTCGCCCGTCCGGCACGAACTGGCCTTGTTTGCGCCGCCGGTGGTCTTGCCGCCGATAGAATTCCACCTGATCTGGCACCGGAAAAGCGATCAGCACCCGGCCCAGCGCTGGTTCAGGGAACTGATCGCGTCACATGCTTTAGCGTTGCAATAACCATTTGCCTGGCGGGCAAACCGGCGTTACGGTAATTCAGCGATTATTTTTCCCGCGAGGACATGATGACGGCAAAAAACAGTGAAAACGACAACCCCGCTTCCTTATCGGCCATCGCCCTGGCGCAAAAATTACAGGCTTTGGCGCAAACCGGGCTGACCTATACCAAAGATCGTTATGATATCGAGCGTTACCTGGAGCTACGGAATATCGCCGCGCAGCTGACAGCCGACGTATTGGCGTTAGATAAGCCGCCGGTATTGGACATGTTCAAACAACAGGAAGGGTATGCCACGCCAAAGGTCGACACCAGGGCGGTAATTCTGCGCCAGGGTAAAATACTGCTGGTGAAAGAGGCCGATGATCGGCTGTGGAGCCTGCCCGGCGGCTGGGCCGATGTCGGCGATAGCCCGTCCGACGCGGTGTGTCGTGAGGTCTGGGAAGAAACCGGCCTTACCGCCAGCGTGGAGCGCTTGCTGGGCGTATGGGACCGTAATCAGCATGGCCATCCGCCTTATCCCTGGCATGTCTATAAGCTGATATTTCATTGCCGGGAACTGGGCGGTGAAATCCGCTTAAGCGAGGACTCGCTGGACGTTGATTTTTTCGACCCCCTCGACCTGCCGCCGTTATCGTTAACCCGCATCGTGCCGGTAGAAATTGCAACCAGCCTGGAGATTATAAAAAACAATAAAAGCACCTGGTTTGATTAGCGCCAGGGGAAGAATATCCGCGGGTAAACATCGCCACGGATTTCTTCCGGCGGGATATTATTCCCTATTTTCAGCGGTATTCCCGGCTTTGCGTTGCGATATTTCACCCGCCGGTTTCCGGCCCGTCTTCTGCCAATAAGGCGGTAGCAGAAAGCTGGCCACGGCAATAATGCCCAGCCCCGCCCCCGCCAGCAATAATGTTTGGGCGCCGTAGTGATCCATCCAGATTCCGCCCGACATGGCGCCGGCGCCGATGCCGATATTAAAGGTCATCACGTACAGCGCCGACGCCGCCTCCGCCTGCCCCGGCGCCAGCTCTATCACCCAGCTCTGCAGGCCGATAATCAGCATGGCGATGGATGCGCCCCATAGCGCCATTACCAGCCAGGAAATACCCGGCAGCCCGGCGAAGCACAGCATCAGCAGTTGGCTGATAACAATACCGATGGCGGAAACCACCGCCAGGCGCATCGGCCGTGGTCCCAGCCAGCCGGCCAGCAGCGTACCCGCGGCACCCGCCAGGCCGAAGACCAGTAACGCCAACGGCAGGCGCGCGCCGCGCATCCCCAGGGTCTCGGTCACCAGCGGGGTGATATAGGTATAGCCGTTAAAATGGGCGGTAATTATCAACAGCGTTACCGCGGCGGCCCCGTAGAGCGGCCAGTTGCGATGGGGAAACCCCGCGCCCTCGCCGCGCGCCGCCACGGCCATCGGCGGCAACCAGAAATAGCCCATGATAAGGATTATCAGCCCGAACGCGCCGAAGATCGCGAAGCCCTGCTGCCAGTCAAAAGCCTGCCCCAGGGCGGTTGATAACGGCACGCCGGCCACGATGGCCAGGGAAATCCCCGAGAACACCCAGGCGGTGGCGCGGCTGGCCGCCATGCTCGGCGCAATTCTGACCGCGTAGGACGCCAGGCTGGACCAGAAGACGCCATGCCCCAATGCCGCCACGATCCGCAGTCCCATCAGCTGTCCCCAGGAATGGGTTATCAGGGCCAGGCCGTTGCACAGGGTAATAATCCCCAGCAGGACCAGAAATAGCGGCCG
Organism: Sodalis sp. RH24; assembly: GCF_047324145.1. Classification (NCBI taxonomy): domain Bacteria; kingdom Pseudomonadati; phylum Pseudomonadota; class Gammaproteobacteria; order Enterobacterales; family Bruguierivoracaceae; genus Sodalis; species Sodalis sp. RH24. Next base: position 3,623,314 of record NZ_CP178729.1, on the reverse strand, counting down.
GCGATCAATGCGGTTGGTCGAGAGCGTCAGGGGGATTACCGTCAGGGTAATGATCCAGGCATACCCCGTCACCAGCGAGCCGACCGCGGCGTGGGAAACCCGCAGATCCGCGGCAATGCGCGACAGCAGTCCAATAGGCAGGTACTCGGTGGTTTGGGAAACAAACGCGCCCAACATCAATACCAGCAACGCACGTATCATCTTTTGAATATCCAGTAATGCACGGGAGGTGCGTAAAGACCGACGGATGGCGTTAACCATAACCGCTAAAGGATTAAAGAAAAATACGATACTATTCACTTCTCAGATGACATTTAAGTCATGAATGGAGGGAGCATGGGCTCTTTAAACGGCCTGGAACTTTTTGTTCAGGTGGTCAGAGCGGGCAGTTTTGTCGAGGCGGCCCGTCTTTGCGGCCTGTCGCCCTCGGCGGTGAGCAAAGGCATCGCCCGGCTGGAGGCGCGTTTAAGCGTCCGTTTGCTGAACCGAAGCACCCGCAGCGTCGCCCTGACGGCGGAAGGCGCCCGCTTTTACGACAGCAGCCAGACTATCCTGCGCGCTGTTGAAACCGCGGAAAATGAGCTGACCCAGATAAAGGAATATCCCCGGGGCAAGCTTAAGGTCAGCCTGGCGGATGAAAGCATGGTATTGCCCCGCCTGGCCGACTTTGCCCTGGCCTGGCCGGCGATAGAGCTGGAACTGGATTTTTCCGATCGCATGGTGAATGTTATCGCGGAAGGCTTCGACGTGGTGGTGCGCAGCGGCGCTATCAGTGATTCCCAATTGATGGCCAAAAAACTGGCGGTCTTCAGTTCAAAAGTGGTCGCCTCGCCCGCTTATCTTGCCAGGGCCGGCATTCCTCTGCATCCGGATGATTTACAGCGCCATGCCTGCCTGCATTACCGTTTCCCCCACAGCGGCAAACTTGAATCCTGGCAATTGCTGGGCGTGGATCCGGCATCGGCCAACCCGCTGCCTGTCGCCATGGTGTGCAATAACACTCAGGGACGGCTGAGCTTTGCCCGGCGCGGCGCGGGGCTGGCATGGCTGCCGGATTATATTGTCCGCCCCGCGCTGGATGAGGGCGCCCTGGTCAGCGTACTGGATGAGTATGCCGTCAGGGCGGAGCCGTTATGGCTGTTATGGCCTTCCGGGCCGTACCTGCCGTTAAAGACCCGGGTTTTTATCGATTATCTGGCCGGGTGTTTCCAGCCCGGCGCGAACCTTGCCGGCGGATAGCGCTGTGATGGGCCAAGCTCATGCCGGCGCGCGCGCCGGGCCGGGCTCGGAATCACCCGCCACGGTCGGACGCCGGTGCGCGGCAAAACCGGACTGCCCCGGCGCAATCTCAGGCCGCAGCGTCAGTTCGGGGATAATATACTCGCCGCCGTTCTGCGCACGAAAAGAGAGGGGCGGGGTGCGCCACAGGTTGTCCAGGCGTTGCGCGAGCGTGTCGCTGATAGCCGAAAACCGCGCCTCGTCCATGCGGCCGGTGCGATAGACCAGGAAGGGCGGCAAGACGTCGAACCCGGGATAATAGAGGATCCCGTGTTGGATCGGGAACAAAATATCCTCCATCGGGCCATTGATGCCGCGCGGGCTATAATGCGGCTCCCATCCCCCCGTGGTCACGATCAGCATCGCCCGTTTTCCCGCCATGGCGCCTTCCCCGTAGCGATCGCCCCAGCGCGCGTCGGAGTGTTCTCCCACACCGTAAGCGAAGCCATACGCATAAACGCGCTCCACCCAGCCCTTCAGGATGGCCGGCATCGAGAACCACCACAGCGGAAACTGCAAAATCACCGCATCCGCCCAGCGCAACTTGTCCTGCTCCTGGGCGATATCCGCGCTTTGCCGGCCGTTTTCGAAGGCGAGCCTGGAGTCCAGCGAGGGATCGAAACGCGCGCCGGCCGGTCCGTCCAGGCTATCGTTGGCGTCAAGCGCGGCTTTCCACTTCATGGCATAGAGGTCCGATACCTGGACCTGGTGGCCCGCCTGTTCTAAATGGGTAACCGCGAAATTTTTCAGCGCGCCGTTTAAGGATTGAGGCTCGGGATGGGCATAGACGATCAGGATATTCATAGCAGGACCTTGGTGATGGCAAAAAGGCAGAATAGGCCGTGTTCAGGTATAGTAGAAATTAATTTATTCTATTCCGGGTATAGCGATGATTAATCTCCAACGACTGGATCTTAACCTGCTGGTGACGCTGGATGTGCTGCTCGCGGAACATAACGTTACGCGCGCGGCGCGGCGGCTGAACCTGTCGCAGCCCTCGGTCAGCGTCCACCTCGCCAAATTAAGGGAAACCTTTGGCGATCCCCTGCTGCTGCCGGGACCCAGGGGCATGATCCCCACGCCAAGGGCCGAAGAGCTACGCGCGCCGTTACGGCAAGCGCTTGACGCGCTTTCGCATGCGATGTCGCCCGGCGCGCCCTTCGACCCCGCCACATCCAGCCATACCTGGCGCGTCGCCGCCTCCGACTACAGCGAATCGACGGCGCTGCTGCCCGCGCTGCCGGGATTACGCCTGATGTCCCCCGGCAGCAGGCTGGCGGTGCTCGCGCCGGTGCCGTCGCTTATCGCCCGGCAAGCGGAACAGGGTGAAATTGACCTGGCCTTTCATACCAGCGAAGGATCGCCGCCCGGCCTGCATCGCCGGGTGCTGTTCGCGGAGCGCTATGTACTGGTCGGCCGCGCCGGTCATCCGCGCTTGAAAAAACCGCCGACCCTGGCGCAGTTCTGCGAACTCGATCAGGTGATCGTATCGCCGGACGGCGGGGGATTTTACGGCATTACAGACAAAACGCTTGCCGATCTGGGGCTGGCGCGCCGGGTGGTGCTGTCAGTGCCCCATTTCCTGCTGGTGATGGCGGTGCTGGCCCGCACCAATCTGGTGGCCATGCTGCCTTCGCGCCTGGTGCGCGACGCTACCGCGCTGCGGGTGACCGAACCGCCGGTGGAGGTCGAAGGATTCGAACTGGCCATGCTATGGCACGATCGCGCCCATCACGACCCGGCGCATCAATGGCTGCGCGGCCATATCGCGGCGTCGGTGTGAACAAGGGCCTCTTCTCATCCGGCCGGATATTTTGAGGCTTTATATCCCGCTGAAAAGTGATCTGTCGCAAAGGTTATTATGGCGATGGTTAAAGAATGTATACTGTAAATATAATCTATTGAATATAGATATTTTATTGAACCAACCCTATCCAGCCGTTTATTTATAAAAATTGTATTAGCCACATTATTTATTTTTTTGCGGAGGAATGATGAAAATATTAACCACTGTTGTGCTGGTCCTGTTAATCATTGGCGGACTGAACTGGTTACTGGTCGGACTGTTTCAATATGATCTGGTCGCCGCCCTGTTCGGCGGACAGGCCGCCGTCGTATCACGGATTATTTATGCGCTGGTGGGGCTATGCGCTATTTACACGATCGCGCTGTTGCCGAAACTGCGCACCGCCTGCCACCACGCATAACAACACCGCCTCCCGTCCGCGGCGGGACGGGAACAATAATGACTCTCCCGCCGCGCAGGATGGAAAAACCGATAAATACCCCCGCCCATTCCGGGCCGGGGATATTATTATCACGATTTAAAAATCGACGTTGACCCCCACTTGGAACGAGCGTCCCGGCTCGACGGCCAGCGCCTGGTTGGCGAAATCCTGCCGGGTGACATTGGTTAACTGGCGGCTGCTCAGATAATCCCAGTATTTGCGATCGGTCAGGTTATAAATGCCGCCGCTGAGTTTGACGTTTTTCGCCACCTGCCAATAGGCGGTAAGATCCACCAGGCCGTAACCGGGAATACGCATATAGTCCGTGGTGGCGTCGGTTAATGCGCCACCGCTATTGGTATAGCTTTGGCGGTTGGTGGCGGTGGCTTTTTTCCCCTTCTGGAATGTCGAGGTAAGGGCGGTGCCGTAGCGCCGGCCCGGATCGTCCCAGGCCAGTCCCACAATGGCTTTCATCGGCGCGACGCTGTCTAAATCGACATAGTCGTCGCCCATATAGCTGGATTTGGACTTGCCCTTATTATAACCGAACGCGACGGTGGCGCTTAAGCCATTGACCGATTCAAACCAGGTGCCGAAATTAAATTTACTGCTGAATTCTCCGCCGTAGATATAGGCTTTGTCGCGGTTCTCAGCTTTATAAGCGACAAAAATATTGCCCGGAACGCGGGTAAATTCCCCCGGATTGGCGCTGCGGGTATAGCGGGTATTGGCAATAAAGTTTTTATAGGTGTTGTAGAACAGCGCGCCGTTAAAGGTCACGCCGGGAGTAATATCGCCTTTCAGGCCCCATTCAAAGTTATTACTGGTCTCCGTTTTCAGATCGCTATTGCCAATCAGGGCATATTGCTGGCTGCCGGCATAGCTCGAGCCGAGATTCCACGACCCATATAACTGGCTGGCGTCGGGGAACTGCGCGCCGCGTTTATATTGCAGGTAGGTGGTCATGGCCGGGGTGAGATCGTACAGGAAACTCAGGGACGGCAGTATCTGGGTATCGCTGTTGGTCTTGCCGTACAGGGATTCCACCTCGCCCGGAGTGAGCACCGCGCTGCCCGAGGCCAGGCTGGACAGGTTGGTGGGTTTACTGTTCTGGTAGACCGCCCGCGCCCCGGGCACAATGGCAAAGCCGTGCCCGGCCAGGTCAAGGCTGATGCGGTCCTGAACAAAACCGCCCAGGGTGTAGGTGCGGCTGTCGGCCTCGGGCTGCATAATGGCGGTATAGATGCTCGGGGCCGGGAATTGCGCGAACGGCCGCTCTGTTTCTGATTGACGCGCATTAAGGCCGGCGCTCAGCGCATGAATGCCGACGGTTTTCAGCCAACGGCTATCAAAGCCCCAGGTATCGACATTGTAATCCGACTGCACCCGCTCGCGCGTGGCGGCGGTCAGCGGCATGTCGGTGTTGTCGTGGGCCTCGGCGTTCTGGTAATAGAGCTGCGTATCCAGCTGGTCTACCCAGCCCACGTCAATCGGCGTCCAGCGATCCTTCACGCTCAGGCTCCAGCGGCGGGTATCGCTTTGCTGCCGGGACGTGCCGATCACGCTGCTGCCCGCGCTGTTCCAGGTATCAAAGTGGGTATGGTTGGTCTTATCGTAATATTCCGCCGTCCCGGTGAACTGATGCTCTTCGTTGGGTTGCCAGATGCCGCTGGTCATGATGGCGGTGGAATGCCAGTTGGCCGGGAAGGCGTCGGCGCTGTCGCTATTGGTCCGCGTCTCCTGTCCGTCCCGACGGCTTATCACCACCAGGCCCCGCAGCTCCTCATCGCCCGCCGCGGCGGTAATGCCGTTGTGCCAGGCGCGGTTGGCCGAATCATAATCGCTTTGATAACCAAAATAGGTGTTCTTTTTATAGCTCAGGTAATCGTCAGGCGACTTGGGCAGGAAGGATACCGCGCCGCCGATGGCGGTGTTGGCGCGTGCGATGGGGGTGGCGCCGGAGGCGATATCCACCTGGCCGTACATATAGGGGTCGATATAGTCGCGGCCGATGCCGAAGGTTCCCAGGCCGGCGCGGCTGGCGTAGGCGCGGCCGGTGGCGTTGGGCAAGGGGATGCCGTCCACGTCGATGGCGACGCGGTTGCTTTCCAGTCCGCGGATGTTATAGCCGGTATAACCGCTGCGATCGAAGCCGCTTTTACCCGACGACGAACCGGCGCTTGAACCGGTGGCGCTGATTAACGGCTGGTAGCGCATAATGGTGCCGAAATCATTGCCGCCGTGGCGTTGCATATCCTCCGCGCTGATGCGCGTAGCGGTGCCGGCCTGTTTCACCAGGCGGGGCGCATTGACCTTCATGACATCCTCAACGGCGGCCGGTTCTTTTGCCGGCTGCCCCTTGGCGTCATTATCCGAAGCGGCCGGCGGCACTTTGTTTTCCACGGCGCTTGCATGCCAGGCCGGCAAGGTAAATAGCATCGCCGAAATAAGGGCGTTAAAAGGCCTGTTTCGCCTTTTTTCAGTGAACATAATAGAGCCTCAAAGCGGTCAAATTATAAGTTAATGCTCAACCATTGCCGGAGTATTAGTAAGGGAATAGCTATCCCAATTATTATTATTGCTAAAACGCACTGCATTTAATGACGTAAAAACCCTACGGAAATAAGCAGTATTAGTCTGGCTACCCGTTATAAAAGTCAGGTTTTTGCTTTCCTATTCGCTGACGATAACATTATTTTAATTACGGTTATCTGACGGCTTCAGGCGTTGACGCTTGCTGGCGTGGTGTTATATCCCTAATAAAAAGTGGTGAGCCGAAGGCATATTCACAATTGATAACGATAATCTTTACGATAACAGAAATCATTATCATCTTTATACATTTTTAAGTTATATTTGCAACAGTTTCACTGCGAATGATTTACACGCCCGTTAAGCAGGCCCATTCGCAGCCGTATCCCGCTAACATCCGCTTTCGCCGGCACAAAAAGGAACCCTGAATGAACCAGCGTTATCAGCATTACCTTGAGCTAAAACAGCAGCATCCGAAAAAATATGCCCGGGAATTGGCGCAGTTGCTGAATATCAGCGAAGCGGAGCTGGCCTGGGCCAGGGTCGGGCATGACGCGCGGCGCCTGGACGGCGATATGCCGGCGCTATTGCAGGCGCTGGCCGCCGTGGGCGAGACAAAATCCATTACCCGTAATGAATATGCGGTACATGAACAGATCGGCCATTACGACAACCTGCGTCTCGGCGAGCACGGCGGCCTGGTGTTAAACCCGCGGGCGTTGGATCTGCGCCTGTTCGTCGGCCAGTGGAACTGCGCCTTTGCACTTATCGAATCGGGTCCGCGCGGCGAGCGCCAAAGCCTGCAGATTTTTGATCATCAGGGCGACGCGGTACTGAAAATCTATGCCACGGAGCAAACCGATCGCCATGCCTGGGAACAGCTTATCGCGCGTTTCGTCAGTGAAGATAATGCGGCGCTGGCGCTGGCGGCGGCGGCGGATAAACCGGCGCACAACGACAGTCCGGATAACCGGCGCATCGAACTGGACTGGCGCGCCATGACCGATGTGCATCAGTTTTTCCCCTTGCTTAAACGCCACAACATTACCCGGCAGCAGGCGTTTCGCGCGGTGGGCGACGACCTGGCCATACGTGTGGATAACCGGGCGCTGAGCCGGGTATTGCAAGCGGCGCTTGCGGATGCCAACGAAATCATGGTGTTTGTTGGTAACCGCGGCTGCGTGCAGATATTTACCGGCGCCATAGAGAAAGTGGTGCCGATGGAAAAGTGGATCAATATCTTTAACCGCCGGTTTACGCTGCATCTGGTGGAAGACGCCATTGCCGAAACCTGGGTAACGCGCAAACCGACCCGGGACGGCATGGTCACCAGCCTGGAACTGTTTGCCGCCGACGGCACGCAAATCGCCCAATTGTTCGGTCAGCGCAGCGAAGGGCAACCCGAGCAGATCGCCTGGCGCGGACAAATGGCCCTGCTGACGCAAAAAGGCCTACCGGCATGAAAAAATGGCTTATCGTTTTGCTGGCCCTGCCGATGGCGGCGCTGGCGCAAACGCGGGTGGTCAGCATCGGCGGCGATGTAACGGAAATCATCTATGCCCTCGGCGCGGGCGACCAACTGGTGGCGCGCGACAGCACCAGCCAGCATCCCGCCGCGGCCGTCGCCTTGCCCGACGTGGGTTATATGCGCATGCTCAACGCCGAGGGCATCCTGGCCATGCACCCCGGGATGGTATTGGCCAGCGATCAGGCCAAACCGTCGGTGGCGCTGCAACAGGTAGCCGATAACGGCGTCACGGTGGTTACGGTGCCCGGTACGCCCGATATCGCCGTCATCGACATTAAAATCGCCCGCATCGCCTCGGCGCTGGGCCGGCAAACGCAGGGCGAGACGCTGCGCGCGGATATCCGCCGCCAGATGGCGGCCATCCCCGCCACGCCGCTGCCGGTAAAAGTCTTGTTTATTTTCAACCATAGCGGCATGACCACCATGGCCGCCGGCCAGGAAACGGCGGCCGATGCGGCCATTCGCGCCGCCGGCCTGCAAAATGCCATGCAGGGATTTAAACATTACCAGCCGCTGTCGCAGGAAGGCGTCATCGGCAGCGCGCCGGATCTGGTGCTGATTACCACCGACGGGGTAAAAACCCTGGGCGGCGAGGAGAAGGTCTGGGCGCTGCCGGGGCTGGCATTGACGCCGGCGGGCAAGGCGCGACGGCTGCTGGTGCTGGACGATATGGCGCTGCTGGGGTTCGGCCTTGAAACGCCGGCGGCCATTGCCCGCCTGCGCCAGACCGCTGAAACGCTGCCATGATGCGCCAAGCCCGACCGGGACGGTTTTTACTGTTGCTGGCACTGGTGCTGCTGGCCATGGCGGCGCTGGCGGTAAATGTCGGCGCGATGCATTTGTCGCTGGTTAGCCTCTGGCGCCGGCCTTTTGACGCGGCGCTCTGGCATATCTGGTGGCATATCCGGCTGCCGCGCATCCTGCTGGCGGTGATCATCGGCGCGGCGCTGGCGCTGTCCGGCGGCGTGATGCAGGGGCTATTCCGCAATCCGCTGGCCGACCCGGGCCTGCTGGGCATCAGCAGCGGCGCGGCGCTGGCGGTGGCCCTGTCGGTGGTCCTGTCCGTGACGCTGCCGCCGCTGCTGGCGCTTTATTCTCCCATGCTGGCGGCTTTTATCGGCAGCCTGGCGGTGACGCTTATTATTTTTTCCCTCGGACGTCCCGGTCATCGCTCTTTGTCGCGCCTGCTGCTGCTGGGCATTGCCATTAACACCCTGTGCGGCGCTGCCATCGGCGTCTTGTCCTGGATAAGCGACGACCGGCAGCTGCGGCAGTTGTCGTTATGGGGCATGGGCAGCCTGGGGCAGGCGCAATGGCCGACGGTACTGGCCTGCGCCTCCCTGGTGCTGCCCGCCGCCCTGCTGGTGCAGCGTCAGGCGGCGCGGTTAAATCTGCTGCAACTGGGCGACGAGGAAGCTCATTATCTTGGCGTGGACGTGAAACGCACCCAGCGGCTGTTGCTGATGCTCAGCGCGCTGCTGGTGGCGGCGTCGGTGGCGGTCAGCGGCATTATCGGCTTTATCGGCCTGGTGATCCCGCATCTGGTGCGCATGTGCCTGGGGGCCGACCATCGCTGGCTGTTGCCGGGCGCCACCCTGGCCGGCGCCGCCCTGCTGCTGCTGGCCGATACCCTCGCCCGCACGGCGGTGGCGCCGGCGGAAATGCCGGTGGGATTGCTCACCAGCCTGCTGGGCGGCCCCTGGTTTTTGTGGCTTATCCTGCGCCGGCGCGGAGGCGAAAATGAATAAGGGCTTAACCGCCGAAGGCGTGGGCTATCGCATATCCAACCGGACGTTATTAGAGGATATCTCGTTATCGCTGGCCCCCGGCGAGCTGGTTGCGCTGATAGGCCCCAACGGCGCCGGAAAATCCACCCTGCTGCGCCTGTTGACCGGTTACCTGACGCCAAGCGTTGGGGAATGCCGCCTGCTGGGCCGCCCCCTGCGCCAATGGCCGGCGCAGGAACTGGCACGGCAGCGGGCGGTCATGCGCCAGCAAAGCAGTCTCTCCTTTCCGTTTACCGTGGCCGAAGTGGTGGCCATGGGCCGCGCGCCCTGGCAAACGCAGCCAAACCGCGACCGCGTGGCGGAAATCATGGCGTTTACCGGCTGCGATGCCCTGGCGGGGCGCGATTTCCGTCGTCTGTCCGGCGGCGAGCAGCAGCGGGTGCAGCTGGCCCGCACCTTGGCGCAGCTGTGGCAGGACGACGGCCCGGCCGGCTGGCTGTTTCTGGATGAACCCACCTCCGCGCTGGACTTATATCATCAGCAGCATATCCTGCGCCTGCTGCGCCGGCTTACGCAGACCGGCCGCCTGACGGTCTGCTGCGTACTGCACGATCTGAACCTGGCGGCGCTGTGGTCCGATCGGATTTTGCTGTTGCATGAAGGCAGGCTGGCGGCAAGCGGCGCGCCGGGCGATGTCCTGACCGAAGCGCGGCTAACGCGGTGGTATCAGGCGGATCTGGTGGTGCGGCCCCATGCGGAGTATGGGGTGCCGCAGGTTTCGCTGAAACGGTAAATAAGAACGCTCTGGCATCTGTGACCAGTCATGACTCGCGCACAGATGCTGCGCCCTGTCCTCTACGATATTTTCTCCTGCAAACGCTGCGTTATGAAAGCTGTGGCGACCAGCCGCGATGCCGGAGCGTTAGTCTGGACATCATAGCCGTCGCCTATCGTCAGCCCTGGCGGGTACCGCCCACCACCAGGTTATCCACCTTAAGCGTCGGCTGTCCCACGCATACCGGCACGTTTTGCCCCGCCTTGCCGCACACGGCGGTGCCACGATCCAGCGCCAGGTCGTTGCCGACCATGCTGATTTGTTGCAGGGTTTCCGGGCCATTGCCGGTCAGGGTGGCGCCTTTGACCGGCGCGGTGATTTTGCCATCCTCAATCAGGTACGCCAGGGCGGTCTGGAAACTGTATTGCCCGCTGACGATATCCACCTGCCCGCTGCCCAAGTCAGCCAGATATAATCCGCGTTTGACCGAGGCGATAATCTCACCTGGATCATATTGCCCGCTGCGCATAAAGGTATTGGTCATGCGCGGCATCGGCAAATGCGCATAGGACTGGCGCCGGCCGTTGCCGGTGGGCGGCAGCTTCATCAGGCGCGCGCTCAGGCTGTCGTGCATATAGCCTTGTAAGACGCCATCCTCGATAAGGGACGTGCACTGTGTCGGCTGTCCCTCGTCGTCCACATTCAGCGACCCGCGTCGTCCCGCCACCGTGCCGTCGTCGACGATATTGACCCCCGGCTGCGCTACCCGTTCGCCGATGCGCCCGGAATAAACCGAGGTGCCCAATCGGTTAAAATCGCCCTCAAAGCCGTGCCCCATGGCTTCATGCAGCAACATACCGGGCCAGCCGGCTGCTATCACCACCGGCATGCTGCCGGATGGTGCCGCTACCGCCTCCAGGTTAATCAATGCCTTTTCAACCATAGCGCGCAATGAGACCTGCAGCGCGACGTCATTGAACATGCCGAAATCCCCGCGCCCGCCCATGCCGGTACCGGCCGATTCCTTATTGCCGCGCTGCTCGACCACCACGCCGACATGCAATACCAGCATCGGCCTGATATCCGCCGCCTGATGGAAATCATGACGCAGAATATAATTGACCGAATGGGTTAATTCCAGGCTGGCGGTAACCTGGACGACCCGCGGATCGAGAGCCCTGGTCATGCGGTTAATTTTTTGCAGCAAGCCGATTTTCTGCGCCGCGTCGCACGCCAGCAGCGGGTCATCGTCGATAAAACGCAGCCGTGCCGGGGGGTAAGCCGCAGGCGCTGGCAAAGAGAGCCGGCCCGGCACCGCGATACTTTTTACCGAGCGGGCGGCCTCTTGCAAATACTTAAGATCAATATGCTGAGAATAAGCGAACGCGGTCTGGTCATGTTCGACCGCACGCAGGCCGAAGCCCTGGTCGACGTCAAAAGAGCCGAAATTCACCACGCCGTTCTCCATGGCCCAGCTTTCACGTCTCAGACTCTGTACAAAAAGATCGGCGTAATCCACCCGGTGCGACAGCACCTGATCCATCACCTCCTGTAGTTGCCCATCGGATATGCCATGCGATTCCAGCAACTGCTGTTTAGCCGGCGCCAGATGGGAGGTGGCTAGTGTTTCAATCATGATAAAACTCCTTTGGCTTAGCGTCCTGCCACCTGCAGGCTGTTGATTAACACGGAACCGCTGGTAAAGGCGCCCTGGGTGAAATTATCGGTGCCGACAGCGGCAATATCGCGGAATATATCCGCCAGGTTGCCCGCCACGGTCACTCCATCGACGGCATGGCGTATTTCACCGCCCTCGACCCAAAAGCCACGCAGGCTGCGGGAGTAATCACCGGTTATCAAACGCGCTCCGCCGCCGCTAAATCCGGTAATCAGAAGACCTGTATGCAGTTTTTTCACCATGGCGGCAAAGTCATCGCCAGGCTGGGTCAGGCTGCTGCGCAGCGTCAAATTGCCCGGTCCCCAACCGTTGCCGGTGGGCGTCATTCCGAGGCGCCGCGCCGCATAGGCCGACAGAAAAAAGCCTGTAAGGTGTCCGTCGTCCACCACCCGCCGCACCGCACCGCCGATACCGTCGCTATCGAACGCCCGGCTGGCGAGCCCCTGCGGGATAAAGGGATTTTCCTCAACGGTGATATGCCCGCTAAAGATCGCCTGGCCAAGCCGTCCGGCGAGAAAACTGTTACGGCGATACAACGCCGCGCCGCCGGCGGCCTGCACCAAATGATCAAGCAGCGTGAGGGCGCAAAGGGGATCGAACAACACCGGACAGCGTCGACTACCGGCCAGCGGCGCGCTATCCAGGGCGGCCAGCGCACCGCTCGCGGCCCGGCGCCCAATAGCTTCCGGCGTCATCATCGTCGAAGCAAGATGGGAATGGGAATTACAGAAATCCAGTTGGCTGTGGCCCTGATTTTTGGCCAGCGCCTTGGCGCTCATCACATGGTCGGTTTGCCGCTGGCCCTGGGCGAAACCACGGCTGTTCATCAAAAACCAATGGGACTGACCGGAACGTATCCAAACACCGTCACTCATCGCGCCCTTGCCCGCTGATGAAATACCGGACTCGATACGATGAGCCAGCGCTTGCGCACCGGGCTCGTCCAGATCCCAGGGATGCCATAAATCGAGCTGTCGCGGCTCCCGACATAACAACTGCTCCGGTGGCAGGCCGGTAAATTCATCCTCGCCGGTATAACCGGCGATACGACATGCCGCCTGCACCGTTTCGCGCAGGCGCGCGGGTGAAAAATCGGTGGAGCCGGTGGTGCCCTGATGCTGTCCGCGATAGACGGTGAGCGACATGCTGGACTGCGCATCGCGGGTGCGCGCCCGCAGCCGGCCCTGGCGCATTTCAATCAGCAAGCCGTTGCTTTCGGAAAATATCACCTGCGCATCGGATGCGCCTTCCCGGACAGCCTGCGCTATGACGCTATCGGCCAGTTCAGCCAATTGCTGCTGGCTGTGCGCAAAAGTATTCGGCATGGATGCCTCCTGGTCAAAGGTCATGGTTTAAAAGTCCGGCGCCTCGGCCAGCAGCCGGTTCAACGCCCGCTGGATCTGGGTATTTATTGGTTCGCTGAGCTGGTTGTAATTTTGATGAAAGGCCTTTTCTTTGGCGATAAACGCCGGATTTTGCGCCAGCCACTCCTCTCTTAACAAAGTGATTTCCTCCTGGCTAAGCTTGCCGGCCGGGGACAAACGCTCTTTTTCGGTAAACCAGGCGAAACGTATATCGGGCGTGGCGCGATCATCGTCGCTCCACCCTGCTAGGATCTGCAATTGCTGGAACTGGGCCCAGCTTACGCCAAGGGCTATGTTGCCCCATTTTTCGTCATCGCCGGCGGCGGGCAACGACGAGAGGTGCTGCAAAAGCGTGGCGATGATTTTTTCCAGCTGGCGTTCCGGCTGCTGGTAATCATGCAGCAGCAGATCCGCCTGCGCCTTGATGGCCGACCAGTCGCCCGGTGCCGTCTCACGCCCCGCGAGCCGCCCGGCGCTCAATGCCAGCCAGCGCATGAGCAATTGCCCCAGCCTAGGATCGCGCAGGTAATGAGCCCATGGCGCCGATTCCTCACTCAGCCACCAGTGCATAAATCGCTGCGGCACCAGCCGGTAATCCTTGCCTGGGCGTAACGCGGCGAACAAACCGCCGATCTGCTCCGGGGTCAGGTAGCCGCAGCGGTCCAGCAGCCTACCCAGAGCAATCGGTAACCCGGTAATACGTTCAAAGGCAACGCTATCCGGCTGATGAATCATGGCCGCCATAGTAGTGCCTTTGCCGTCAAGCCAAAAGCTCCCGGGGGCAACAGTAATATCCCCGGCCTTAGCATGTCCGAGGGTGCGTTGCGCGATAAAACCATGCAAGCCCTCATCGCCGTAAAAACTGCTCCACTCCAGCGCCTCCGTCTGACGTACCGGCGGTTGCGAAACGACGTCCACCTCATGAGCCGCCAGCCAGGCATTCAACTGGCCCAGGGATTGGGCACCCACCTGGCGTACCGGTTCCGCCTCGCCTCTGAACAGCAACAGGGTGGGAATGCCGCGCACGCCATAGCGCTCCATGATGGCCGGGTATTTTTCCACATCAATCTTGGCGACCACTAACTTGCCTTTGGTATTATTGGCCAGCTTATCGATAACGGGCGCCATGGCGCGGCAAGGTACGCACCAGGGCGCCCAGAAATCCACCAGCACCGGCAGTCGCGCGCCCGCCAGGTAATTATCAAAATTGCTATCGGTTAACTCGTTGGGTTTGAGCGACATATAGGTTCCTATAAAATGTTAGCGACCCTGATCGGGTGTCAGGGTTAGGACATGCTGGTGGAAGTGTTCCAGCTCTTTGCGATGGGCCACGCTGATAATGGTGCTGCCGGGCAATTGATCGATCAGCGCCTGGTATAAACGGCGTTCTGTTTCCGGGTCCAGGGCGCTGGTCGCCTCGTCAAGGAAGAGAACCTCCGGGCGATGCAGCAGTACCCGCGCCATGGCCAGCCGCTGCTGCTCGCCGCCGGACAACACCTGCTGCCAGCGGTCGGACTGGGTAAGCGAATCGGCCCGTTCCGCCAGGCAACAGTCCGTCAGCGCCTGGCGGTACTGCCGATCGGTAAAAGCCTCCGGCTCATCGGGATAGGCCAGCGCGCTTTTTAATGTGCCCACCGGGATATAGCTCTTTTGCGGTATAAATAGACTACGCGCCGTATCCGGCCGGATGATGCTGCCTTCCCCAAAAGGCCATAACCCCGCGCAGGCCCGCAGCAAGGTGCTTTTGCCGCTGCCGGACTGCCCGCGAATCACCCAGCGTTCGCCGGCCTCGACCTGCCAGCGCGCCACTTGGCATAACGCCGCGCCGTCCGGACGCCGCAGGGTCAACGCCTCGCAGCAAAGCGCTGTGCCCTGGCGCATTAGCTGAATGCCATGGGGCTGGTCGCGGGCTTTGTTTAACGCCCACAGCATATCCCGCAGCCGGTTGGCCAGCGCTATCCAGTTAGTAAAGGATTGATAAGCCTGCGGGAAAAAGGCCAGGGTGCTCAATAGCGTACCGTAAGCCATGGTGATCTGGGTCAGGCCGCCGAGGGTAATTTTTCCCGACAGCAGTAAGGGCAGCGCCAGCAGGGTGGGCAGCGGGGAAAATATCTGGGAGAAAATGCTCTGGAAGAAATTCAGCTTAAAGGTTTTACGCATCATCAATAGGGTATTATTCCGTACCCGTATAAAACGGGACAGTAATCTTTCCCCCTCGCGCTCGCCGCCGCCAAAAAAAGCGATTTGTTCGGCGTTTTCCCGCACCTGCATGCCGAGAAAACGAAAATCGGCTTCTACGGTTTGTTTATTCATATTCACGCCGATCAGCACCTTACCCAGCCAGTGGGCCAGGGCGAGATGGGCAAATGAATAAAGGTACACGGCAAACACCATATAGCCGGGGATAGACCAGGTCCTGCCGCCAAGAGGAAACGACAACGTGCCGGAGAGTCCCCAAAGCATAATAGTGAAAGTGACGACGCTGACCACGACGTTGATAATATTGGTGGACAGGTTAATCGTCACATCGGTAAAGAGATTGATATCCTCGGCGATACGCTGATCGCCGTTGCTGATTAAATTGTCGCGCTCCAGTTGGTAATACGCTGGATGACGGGTCCAGCGTTCTACAAAGCGGGCGGTCATCCAGGTACGCCAGCGCAGCGTCAAGTAATTAATCGCCAACACACTGACCAGCGGCAATAATACCGTTATAGTGCCAATGGCCAAGCTTCTTACCATCGTAGCGCTGATGAGGCTCCAATTCAGCGCCACCAATGCGTCGGTTAACTGCCCCTGCAGTTTATTTAAAGCCACAAACGCATAGGTGGTGGTGAAATTAATGGTCAGGATGACGGCAATTAATAATATGGCCAGCCACTTTTCCGGCGATACCCAGAAAGGACGGATTAATTGCCATATCCCCGGTCGATTACCATCATTGGGTATTTCTTTTGTAAACTTTTGAGCCGTCATAATGTCCATTACTTAGAACGAATAGGTCACCGATAACCTGGCGGTACGGCCTGGCTTGACGCCGATATACGTTGGTGTGGTCGAGTAATAATACAGATCGCGGTCAAAGATATTTTTCACGCCCAGGGTGACGGTATATTTCGGCTGATGGTAAAAAATAGAGGCGTCGGTCTGGGCCCAGCCACCCATTTTGAAGTAATTACCCGTATAGCCGTTGACCGTGTTGCTGGCCGCCTCTACGCCTACGCCGGCGCCCAGGCCTTGCAAACTCCCCTGCTGTAGTTCGTAGGTAGTCCAGAGGCTACCGGAGTGTTTGGGCTGTGCGGTAACCTTGGTTTTATAGCCGGTAAGATCGGTGGTATCCGGATCCTTAGGCTGGGCAAAGGTGTAGCTGGTGGTGATATTCCATCCCGGTAAAATCTGGCCGTTTAAATCAAAATCGAAGCCTTTGGTTTCCCGCCCCTGCGCGCCGACCGCGTCGCCGGCGATATTGTAGACCACCACATTGTCCTGCACGATATGGAATACCGCTGTGGTAATGGTCAGGTTATCGTCCAGCAGGTTAAATTTAAACCCAGCCTCCTTGGATTTACCGGTCGACGGCGCCAACGGTTTACCGGTAAGGGTATTGATCGTGCCGACGGTTTCGAAGCTATTAAGCAGGTTGGCATAGACCGTCACTTCCGGCGTGATATCATAGCTGATGCCATAGCTGGGTATCCATTTGGTCTCATCTGAAAACGAGGTCACATGACGGGTGGCGGAGTAATTCGCCGTGCTTTGCATCGTCCATTCAGCCCGCTTAGCGGAAAGCTGGAGATGCAATTTTTTCCAGAAATCGATCTGGTCTTGCAATATCAGCCCCCTTTGATCCTGGGTGTTTTTATAGGATTTAAAGGTGGGGTCGGGGATATCGGGAAACGACAGGCTGTCGGGATCGTTGTAGTTGGCGGTGGTGAAAATCCTGCCGTCAGATAAATCCCAGCTGGTGGTTTTTGAATGCTGATAGTCGTAGCCGACCAAGATATTATGGGTTAACGGGCCCATATCAATCTTGCCGCGAATATCGTTTTGCAGGCTTAATGAATTTAAATCCTGCTTATTGCCCAGCTCATGAGTGACCAACGAGCCGTTGGGGTACGCCACGTAAGTCTCATGAATGCGATAATTAAGGGTATTATCAAGATAGGTGGCTTTACTGTTAAAAGACCAGTTGTCGCTTAAATTCTGGTTGAATTCATAATAGGCGGTTTTCGCATTGCCCGCAAAATGATTATCTTTATCCCCCAGACGATATTCCGGCAGGCGCTGAATACGGCCGTTGTTATACAGGGTCGCCGCAGGTCCTGAGGTTCTGCCGGTACTGAATTCCGCGCCTACTTTAAATTTGGTTTTATCCGTTACCCAGGCCAGCACCGGCGCGACATAATCGGCGCGCTTGCCGTTAAAATCAGGAAAGCTGTTATCTGCCCGCATAGTGGAAGCGTTAAAACGGTATTGAAAGGTTTTGTCATCGTTTATCGGGCCGCCGAGATCGATGGCGGTTTTCACTTCGCCATACTTGGCGACCTCGAATTTTAGCGTATGCAGCGGATCGGCCGTGGGGGCTTTACGCACTATGTTGACCGAACCGGCGGGAGAACTGTTGCCCGCCAGCACCGCCTGTGGCCCTTTCAGTACCTCGACACGCTCGATACCGTCGATATTGGAATAGCCGGTGGCGCTGCCGTTCATGGTGCTGTTGGGGTTGGAAACGCCGTCCGTAGAGCCGGAGGTGACGTTAAATCCACGAATATTTATCGAATTAATACCGCGATTACCGCCCTGCATCGTGACGCCGCCGGCGTTGCGCAACGCATCCTCCACCGAGACCGCCTGGCGGTCTTCGATCAGTTTGCGGCTGACCACCTGCACCGACTGCGCGGTATCCTGCAATGATAAATTAGTGCGGGTGGCGGAACTGGACATTGACGGATTATAGACCGTGGCGTCTTCGCTTTGCTCGGCGCCGCCGCTGACGGTAATAGTCGGCAGCGTCTGGCCGCTGTCCTGCGCCGCCTGTAAATCCGACGAGGCGGTGAGCGGCTTGGCCGTGGTGACGGCATCAATGGTCAGGGTGCCGTTGGCAGTGGTGGTGACAGACAGCGGCGTACCCTGCAACTGTTGTAAAATGACCTGTTCCAGGGTATAGCGGCCGTCAACGGGTTTAGCCTGGTAAGGGGCCACCAGTTTAGGATCAAATGAGATGGTCTGTTGGCTTTGCCGCGCTATGGTTAATAGCCCTTGCTCCAGGGAACCCGCCGGTACTGAATAATGAGCTAAAGCCGCCGGCGCGGCATAAGCCGTTTGCGGCAATATCAGCGCCATACCCGCCACGGCAAATGTTAAATCAATCGCCAACGCCAGCCGGCCTGGGGTAAAACGAGTTTTCCTTGCGCGTTGCAGTACTGCATTCATTGTTACGGCTCCCGGAGAAAAGGCAAAGGTTAAGCGACGCCAGTTTGGTAGGGGTCTGCGTTTCATCTCAGTGGGTATGTGCAATGAGGGAAAAAATGTGTCACCGGGTTATATTTATTTTTTTGCGACTTATCGGGATTTTTAACTTAATTTATTAATTACATTACTGTTTTTATTTTAACGGATAAAGTTGTTGCGCGTAGACTTTCGGTTAACGCTCAAAAGCTGAGGGTAAAATGGCTTCTGCGGTACTGAATTGGTGCAAAAAAACGTGCATTGATCGACAACAGTGCACGTTGGTTTTCGTTTGTTGTACAAAACGGCTTGCAGTTACGGCCTTATAACAAAAGCGGCCTTAGTTAATAAAAAAATATACTTATACTCTATGGATATAACCTAGATGTAAAAATTATTGGCTCGCTTATTGCTGGCCAGGCTTGAATGCTCATTCCACTCCCCCCGCGCTGACACGCAACGCAGGAAAGAGCGGCAAAACTGAGGATTGGCCGTAACGGTCCTTATTTGAAAGCCTGAGAAAGGTATTTACGTTAGATTTAGCAAGACGGACAAGACGATGCCTGGCGAATTTACCAACCGTTCAGATGTATTAACGTTTATTTTTCGCAGTGATTACCGTTGGCTCACTGACAAATTAAGACGGCGTATCAGCCATGGCACCGGCGCGGAGGATATTGCGTCCGAGGCGTTTGTACGGCTGGCGGCAATTCCTGAACTGCTCAATATCCGCGAGCCGCGGGCCATGCTCACCACGCTCGCCCAGCGGGTGTTGTATGAAAACTGGCGGCGCCGCGACCTGGAGCAGGCCTATCTGAAAGCGTTAGCGGGCAACCCGCAGCTCTGTCATCCTTCGCCGGAAGAACAGGAACTGGTAATTGAGTCTTTACTGGCCATTGACCGGGCGCTGGACGGTTTATCCATTAATGCCCGCAAGGCGTTCTTGTTTAATCAGCTTGACGGCATGACCTATGCGGAAATAGCACAAGAGCTGGGCGTCTCCACCAGTATGGTGCGCAAGTATGTGGCGAAAGCGCTCACCAGCTGTTATCTGATAACCGCTGGCCAACATGAATAACCGGTTGAACAACGCATGATAAAATTAACCCAGCATCCCGACGCCGCCGCCCAGCACGCCATTGAATGGATGGTGCTGCTGCGTTCCGGCGAAGCCACGGAGGAGGATTTCAGGGAATATGAACGCTGGCGTTATGCCGATGCCAGCCATGACGCTGCCTGCGCCAAAATTGAAACCACCCTGGGTAAAATCCAGTTCCTGACGCACGCCATGCCGCCGGAAAACGTGCGCCAGACTCTGCTGGCGCCTTCCAGCCGGCGTAAATTCCTGCAAAACGCGCTGGGCGTGGCCGCTATTGCCATGGTCGGCGGGACGGTGGTAAACCAAAAATACCCTTTGCCCTATCTGTTGACCGATGTGCATACCGACACCGGCCAACGGCGGCGTATTGAGCTCGATGACGGCAGCACCCTGGATTTGAACGCCCGCACGGCGCTGAATATTTCCCTCAGCGAGACCGTGCGCAGCGTTGAGTTACGCACCGGCGGCATTATTGCCCGCGTGGTGGGCGACGGCAATCGCCCGTTTAGCGTCAATACCGCCATGGGACAAATCCTGGCCGGGGAGGGACTTTTTCACGTACGCCAGGAATCCGGGGGTATTCATCTGGCGGTGCTGGAGTCGGTGGTAAAGGTGACGAACCGGCGCGGCGGCAGCCAACAAGTCGGGGCCGGCCACGGCCTGTGGTTTAATCAGCATACGTTGATGCCGGTGGGCATTTCCCCTTACGCGGAAATAGCCTGGACCCAGGGCAGGCTGGAAGTGAGGGATACGCCGTTAAGCTCGGTGATCGCTGCGCTGAAAAATTACAGCCCGGCGGTTATCCGCCTGGATCCGGCGATAGCCAATCTGCGCGTCAGCGGCAACTTCCCGCTGGACGATGTACCCTATGCGCTCGACGCCTTGGCTCAGACCATGCCGATTGCCATTACCCGCACCACCGGCTATTGGATCCGCATCACCGCGGCCGACGCATGATTTTTTTCAATTCTGCGCTTTTTTTTGCCAACGCCGGTGTCACTTTTTATTCCTCGTTGCACATAGAAAATAAGTCTTCCAGAGATTGCTGGTAATACATATTTGCGGGCAGTCAGGATTTATCACGAGGTAGGGGTGAAAGCACAGCACCGGATGTTGAAAGATAAAATCGAAGTGCCTGCACTGACGGCGACGGCGACGCTGTTGTCCGCGCTCGCCTCGGCGCCGAAAAAAAATCATCAGCCTAAATTAACCATTGCCGCCGTGGTGCTGGCGCATTTGGCGCTGATTGCCGTGGCGATTACCCATACCACGCAATATCGACCGCTGGACATCATCAATCCCGCCGAGCAGACCAGCGTCGAGGTGACCATGGTCGAAGCGCCGCAGCCCGAGGCGCCGCCGGTGCCCCAGGTTACTGAAACGCCGCCGGTGCTGACCGCGGATAACGGCGAACGCGACGTGGCGCAAACCGAGGCGGCTCCGGTTGTGGCTGCGCCGGAAATCAAGCCGGAAACACCGCCGCCGCCAAAACCGCAGCTCAAGCCGAAACCCAAAATCATCGTAAAACCCAAGCCTGAGCCGGTGATATCTCGTTCGCAAGCACAGGCAAAGCCGTCACCGCTACAAAATGCCAAGGTCGCCGACCAGGCGGCCCTGCCGGCGACCTCTCAGGGTGAAATGCTGAAAAGCGTGCCCAATGCCGTGCCGAAGACGGTTTCCACCGTCGGCTGCCAGGTACCGGCGCCAGACTATCCGCGCAAGGCAAAACGGCTGCAGGAGGAAGGCGAGGTACTGATCCGGCTGGTGATCAACGCCAACGGCACCCTGGGCCGCAGCGACGTTGCGCGCAGCAGCGGTTATGACGACCTGGATCAGGCGGCAATGGCGGCAGTATCCCGGATACGCTGCAACCCCTATGTGGAAAACGGCCAGGCGATCGCTGTTATGACGGTGCAGCCCATTACGTTTAAATTAACCCGCTAGCTCTCACGGGCGGCGCATGAATATTACCGATAGCCTTTTTTGATAATCGAGGTAGCAAAATGAATGAGTTTGGCATTGAGCACGTTTGGCAGCAGGGCGACATAATCACCCGCGCGGTGGCCCTGGTGCTGCTGGTCATGTCCGTAATGTCCTGGTCGGTGATTGTGATTAAATGCATCCAGGGAGCGGGACTGCGTAAAATCGCCCAGCGCACTAAAAACCGGTTTTGGAGCGAAAAGAATTTACCGTCCGCCATTGATTCATTGGGCGACGGCGGCAACAATCCGTTTCGCGAACTGGCGATCGCCGGCCATGCCGCGATGTCTCACCAATACAATGTAGAGACCAGTATCAGTAATAATCTGGATATTAGCGACTGGCTGGCGCGCGGCCTGAAAAACAGTATCGACGACAGCAGCGCGCGTCTGCAAGCGGGCCTTGGCATCCTTGCCTCCATCGGCAGCACCGCGCCGTTTGTCGGGCTATTAGGTACCGTCTGGGGCATCTATCATGCGCTGCAGTCCATCAGCCTGGCGGATCAGCCGGATCTGGCCCACGTCGCCGGCCCGGTGGGCGAAGCGTTGATCATGACGGCGTTCGGCCTGTTCGTCGCTATTCCGGCGGTGCTGGGATTCAACACCATCAGCCGGCGCAACCGCGGCCTGCAGCATGCCATCGCCCGCTTCGCCCACGATCTGCATGCCTACTATCTCACCGGCTCGCGTATTACCACCGGCGATGTCACCGAACTGCGGGCCGGCGACGCCACGGCCGGTAATCGTGTCCAGCCGTTTCGCGCCGGTCAGTCGATGTAAAGGCAAGTGAGAGGAGTAAAAATGAGCATATCCGGTAATTCACAATTCGAGATAGACGAAGAGCCCCTGGTCAACGATATTAATATGACGCCGTTTATCGATGTCATGCTGGTGCTACTGATTGTATTTATGATCACCCTGCCGGTGATCAATCACTCGGTAAAGGTAAATCTGCCCAAAGCCAATGCCAGCGTGGTGGATAAAGACGTTAAATCCGTTGATATCTCGGTCATGGCCGACGGCAGTATCGCCTGGGATAAGCAGGCGGTGGATGACGCTACCTTTAAATCCCGGCTGGAAGAGACCGCAAAACAGCCGCAACTTCCCCACCTGCGCATTTACGCCGATAAAGCGTCGGAATATGGCCGCGTCTCATTTATCATGACCAGCGCACAGAGCGTCGGTCTGACCAAGTTTGATTTTATCGTCGATAAACACGGTGCCTGAGCTCGCCGCCGTCAGCTTTGCGCCAACCCCATCCGCTGCGGGAAGTAGATCGACGGCGCATGACCCAGTTCGCGTCTGAACATGGTGGCGAACGCGGCGCTGCTTTCGTAACCGAGATCGAAGGCGATGGCGGTGACCGGTTCGCCGTCGGCGAGCCGGGCCAGCGCCAGTACGACACATGCCCTGCGGCGCCATTGCGCGCAAGCCATGCCGGTTTGCTGGCGGAAAAAACGCCTGAAGGTGCTGATGCTCATAAAAAACCGCGCCGCCCATTCTTCCGACGGCTGGTGTATGGTCGGGTGTTCGAGGAACTGCCGGCACAGCGCCAGCAGGCGCGCATCCTCCGGCAAGGGAATATCAAACGGTACGCCGGGCATTAGCGCCAGCTCATGCAGCAACAGGTTAATCAACTGTCCGTCGCGCCCCGCCGGATCATACAGCGGCGTTACGGCCACCGCCTCGATAAGCAGCTGGCGCAGCAAGGGGGATACCGTGACGATACGGCAACGGTCTATGGCAAACAGCGGCCGGACCGATTCCGGTTCGATATACAGGCTGCGGGTGGAAACCCCCTCGAAACGTACGCTGTGCTCCATCTCCGGCGGCACCCAGACCGCATGCTGCGGGGGCACGATCCAACTGCCGGTACGGGTGCGGACATGCATCACGCCCGACGCGCCGTACAGCAGCTGCGCGCGCCGGTGCCGGTGGGCGGGCAGGAAAAACCCCCGCGGATAATCAGTGCCGATGGCGACGACCGGACGCGCCACATGATCGACATCGTTTATGGCAATATTGTACATTCACCGCCCGGCATGACGTGAAATGACCGAATCTTGATGATAGTTGATTGGTAATATCAAGTAAACGCCGCCACGGACGCCTATTATCCCCCTGCCCCGTATAAACCCGCCCGGAATAACCCCAAGCCTTGCTTATTCACCGCCAGGGCTATCAGGCATCATTAACCGCAGGAAATAGGATATGAACGAAATCATCATCATACTCGCCGCCGGCTTGCTCACCGGTATTACCACCATTATGTTCGGCTTCGGCGGCGGTTTTGTGGTGGTGCCCTTCGTTTATCATCTGGTATCGGCCACGCCCGGGCTATCTCATGAGGCCATGCATATCGCGGTCGCCACCTCGACGGCGGTGATGGTGGTGAATTCAGGTTATGCCACTATCATGCAATGGCGCGCGGGGGGCCTGCTAAAAGAAACCGTATTGCCGATGATCTATTTTATTGCCGCGGGTGCGCTGGGCGGCGCGCTATTATCCTTAATATTAACGGATCGGATCATCCGGGTATTGTTTATTCTCTATATGCTGCTGACCCTAATGGATTGTGTTTTTCGCCGCGGTTTTCTCGACCGTCCGGCGGAAAAACGCTTGTCAGGCACCGTCTCGGCGGGAGCGGGTCTCGCCATCGGCGCCGTTGCCGCCATGCTGGGGGTGGGCGGCAGCGTTATGACGGTGCCTTTACTGCGCCGGCACGGCTACGCGATGAAGCATTGCGTCAGCGCCGCCAATCCTTTATCCCTGCCGGTGGCGCTGGCGGGTTCGGCGATATACGCCGTTGCGGCGTGGGGCCGCGACCGGGGCCTGGATTATATCGGTTTTATCAATCTCAAGATCCTGGGTTTGCTGATTATCGCGGGTTTTAGCGGCATCTGGCTGGCGAAAAAGTGTATCCCGCCGGTAAACGACGCGCTACATGCCGGGATATACGTCGGTTTACTGGCGGCGGTGCTGCTGGCCATCGCGCTCTAGGATGCGCGGCGACCGTCAGAGCGCCTGGATATCCTCCTCATGGATAGCGCCGTGCTCCAGGCGGAAAAGGCGATTGCACAACCGTTTGACCAATCCCAGGTCATGGGAGGCAAAAACAAAAATATCGGTCCCGGCAATCCAGTCCTGCATGCGCGTCTCGGCCTTATGCCGAAAAGCGGCGTCGCCCGTGCCGAACATTTCGTCAATCAGCAGGATATCGGGCCGCACCGAGGTGGCCACGGCAAACATCAGCCGCATGGTCATCCCCGATGAATAGGTGCGCACCGGCAGGGCCAGAAAGTTGCCCAGTTCGCTAAAATCCTCGATATCCGCCACGGCGGCCCTGGCCTGTGCCCGGGAATGCCCCATCAACAGCAGCATGCGCATGATATTTTCATAACCGGACAGTTCGGGGTCCATGCCTGCGCCCAGCTCGAACACCGTCGCCACCGACCCCGTGCGCGTCACCACGCCGGCGGTAGCGCTGTAAATGCCGGCCATGGTTCGCAGCAGGGTGCTTTTGCCTGCGCCGTTATGTCCAATCAACCCCACGGCATCGCCGCTCTGCAAGCGAAAACTCACCCGATCCAGCGCGGTCACCGTGACGATGGCGCCGGCGCCCTTGCCGATGCGGCCGCCGGTGCCGATCCTGACCAGCTGATTACGCAGGGATTGCGCATGGGCGTTGTAAATCGGATACGCGACCGTGACATTATCAAAGACAAGAGAAGCCATAAGAAGAGTTCCACCCCAAAGAACCGCGCGGTTAAATCCAAAATGCCAGACGCGGAGCGCGGCGGTTAAACAGTATCAGCGTCGCCGTCCAGCCCAGCACGGCCATGGCCCCCGCCGTCAGGTAGACAAAGGCCCCCGGCGCCGCGCCGAAAAGAGGTTCACGCACCAGGGCGATAAAATAGGTAAAAGGATTCATCCAGATAATCGCCTGGTTCACGCCGGCATGGCCCGCCTTATAGATAACCGGCGTCAGGAAAAAGACGATCGGCATCAGCGACTGCACGATTTGCTCCACGTCGCGGAACCGGGCGCCGATTAACCCCAGCAGCACCGACATCCACAGCAGGTTAACCAGCACCAGCGCCAGGCCGGGCAGGCAGAGCAACGTGACCCATCCCGCCGGCTGGGGATAGACCAGCAGCACCAGGACCAGCACTATCAGGTTATGCAGCAGCGTAATGGACTGGCGCGCCATCAGCTGGATGGGATGGATAAAAAAAGGCAATTGCAGGTTGCGGATAATCTGCGCCTGGCGCACAAACACCGAGGTGCTTTCCGTCACGCAGCCTGAGATGAATTGCCATAACAGCAATCCCACGGTCAGCGAAGGGATAAGCTGGCTGCGCTCCTGGTTGAGCAGCTGGCTCCAGACCAGGCCCAGGCCGACCACGCCGATGGCCGCGCCAAGCGTGAGCCACAGCGGCCCCAGCATGCTGCGCTTATACCGCGCTTTGGTGTCGCTGTAGGCCAAATGGCCGATCAGCGGCAGGTGGCGCAGACTGTTAAGCAAGTCGTTAAAAGCAAAGTCCATTGCGGCGGCTCATCCTAAAGCGCGGTGGTAGAAAGGATAAAAATTCACGTCCGGCATTGCCCGGACCCGGGGGCGTCATCAGGTCCCGCCTCCGTGGCACCCAGTGTAGTGATTTACCGGCACGCCACCAATTGCTATAGCCGCAATATCTTTTTCACCCGGGTAAACACTCTATTCCCTGCGCCGGCGACCATTCCTGTACTAGCATTTTCGCAATGGATGCCTGCCTCATCGCCGTATCGAGGCCATTATTTGCCGGAGAGGGAGAGGGACTCGTTTGGATACCTTGCAGCCGCAGAACGCCGACAGGAATAAGGTCGCAATAGTGATGGGCACCTACAACGCCCAGGAATTTCTTGCTATGCAATTGGAATCCATTGCGCGGCAAACCTGCAATGATTGGTCGTTATGGATTTCCGACGACGGCTCGCAGGACGCAAGCCTGGCGATAATTTCCACCTTCGCGCAACGCTGCGGCGCGCGCAGGCTTACCCTGCTGGCAGGTCCGCGCCAGGGCTTCGCCGGTAATTTCCTGTCGCTGATATGTAACCCGGCAATCAAGGCGGATTATTATGCTTACGCCGATCAGGACGATATCTGGGAGCCGGATAAACTGGCGCGGGCGCTGGCTATTCTCGCGCCCAAAGGACAGACGGAGCCTGCCATGTACTGCTCCAGAACCCGGCTGGTGGATGAATGCAACCGTGAAATCGGTTTTTCGCCGTTATTTCGCAAGCCGCCGAGTTTTGCCAACGCGCTGACGCAAAGCCTGGGCGGCGGCAATACCATGATATTTAACCACGCGGCGCGCGGCCTGCTGCTGGAAGCCGGGCGGGTCAATATTGTCTCCCATGACTGGTGGACCTATCTGCTGGTCACCGGCTGCGGCGGCTGCGTGATTTATGACGACTATCCGTCGGTACGCTATCGCCAGCATGCCAATAATCTGGTGGGCACCAATAAAGGCGTTAACAACAAAATACGCCGCCTCAAGATGTTATGGCGCGGCGAATTTCGCCAGTGGGTCGATCGCAATATCATGGCGCTGCTGCTGGCCAAAAATCAATTGAAGCGGGAAAATATCGGGCTGCTGCATACCTTTATCCGCGGCCGTGATGTGCCCTTGTTCGCCAGGTTGAAAGTGTTAAAGCAGACCGGCATCTATCGTCAGACTCTATTGGGAAATATAGGGTTATTTTTCGCCGTGATTTTCAGGAAGATTTGAGGCTATGAGTATATTGGTAACGGGCGGGGCGGGATTTATCGGCGCGAACTTTGTCCTGGATTGGTTGGCGCAGCACGACGAACGGGTAATCAACCTCGACAAGCTGACCTATGCCGGCAACCGGCAAAACCTGGCGGGACTGGCCGACGATCCGCGCTATATCTTTATCCGTGGCGATATTGGCGATCGCGATGTGGTCGACAGTCTGCTGAAAATCTATCAGCCCCGGTGCGTGGTCCATTTTGCCGCCGAAAGCCACGTCGATCGCTCCATTCTCAACCCCGGCGAGTTTATCCAGACCAATGTGGTCGGCACCTTCAATTTACTCGACAGCGTGCGGTTATACCTGGACTGCGCCGATAGCGCCGTCAGGACCGGTTTTCGTTTTATTCACGTGTCCACCGACGAAGTCTACGGCACCCTGGACGCCGGCGCGCCGGCCTTTCGTGAAACCGATAACTATCTGCCCAATAGCCCCTATTCCGCCAGCAAGGCGGCAAGCGATCTTTTGGTGCGGGCCTATTGCCATACCTACGGCCTGCCGGCGATTACCACCCATTGTTCGAACAACTATGGCCCGTATCATTTTCCGGAAAAGCTGATCCCGCTGGTGATCCACCAGGCGCTGGCCGGCAACCCCCTGCCGGTCTACGGCGACGGACGGCAAATCAGGGACTGGCTATACGTGAAGGATCACTGCGCGGCCATTCGCTGCGTCCTGGCCTCCGGCCGGGTGGGGGAAACCTATAACATCGGCGGATGGAACGAGCATAGCAATATCGATGTAATAACTAAAATCTGCTTCCTGCTTGATACGCTGCGGCCAAGGGCGGACGGCAAGCCTTACGCCGGGCAAATCCGCTTTATCAAAGACCGGCCGGGGCACGATCGCCGTTATGCCATCGACGCCACGAAGATCGAGGCCGAGCTGGGCTGGCGGCCGGCGGAAACCTTCGAGACCGGCATCCGCAAGACCGTACAATGGTATCTGGACCATCAGGACTGGGTCGGCAACGTCGTCAACGGCGCGTATACCCGCTGGGTGGAGAAACAGTATTTATGATGTTGCCCCTGATGTCCGTGGATACGCGTCGGGACGTATAGAAAAATGGCTTCGCCTTGTGTTGGCGCGGTAATCGTCACCTATCATCCCGACCCGGACGTGCTGTCCGAACTGCTCGCCGCCGTCGGCGGGCAGGTACAGGAAGTGGTGATCGTCGATAACGGATCCGCCGCCGCATGCGTAGCGGGCCTGCTGGCATTCGCCCACGGCTCGCCGCGCCGGCATATCCTGCCCCAGCCCGGCAATCTCGGCATCGCCGCCGCCCAGAACCGTGGCATCAGGCGGGCGCTGGACCTGCATTGCACCCATGTGTTGCTGCTGGATCACGACAGTATCCCGGCCGCCGATATGGTGGCGCAGCTGTTGCTGCTGGAAACCCGGCTCTTAGCCGACAATATCCAGGTCGGCGCGGTCGGTCCGACCCAAGTGGACAGACGCACCGCCACCCGTTCAGGCTTCGTGCGCAAACAAAGCCTGTTTATTCGCCGCCGCTATCCCCGCCGCGGGGGCTACGCGGAAACAGATTTCCTTATCTCCTCCGGCATGCTGATCCGCGCCACGGCGCTGCGGGAGATTGGCCTGATGAACAGCGGCTTTTTTATCGATCACGTCGATACCGAATGGTGCTTTCGCGCCGCTCACCGCGGCTACCGCCTGTTTGGCGCGCAGCAGGCGGTTCTGCGCCATACGTTAGGCCACGGGGTAGTCAAAATCTGGTGCGGCCGCTGGCGCGAGGTGCCGCAACATAACCCGCTGAGAAATTATTATCTCTTCCGCAATACCCTTGTTATGGTACGCCGCACGCCGATGAGCATGACCTGGCGTCTCGCCCATCTTTATCGCCTGGCGCTGTTCCTGGTCTTCTTCCTGCTTGCCGGCAAGCGTCGGGCGCGGCGCCTGCGCATGATGCTGCGCGGCATCCGGGACGGCGTAATGGGGGTGGAGGGTATGATTGACCGCGGCAAGATTACGCCGGGCGAATAGGCCCGGCGCGGTTGTCCCGCGCCAAGCCGGGTGGGAAAACAGGCTCTGTCATCCGCTATTAGCCGCGACGTACTCATAGATGTCCGTCATCTGCCCTTCCCAGTCCAGCGGCGCCATGGCGGCCAAACCGCCGTCCGCCAGGGTTTGCCGCAGCATGCGATCGTGATAGAGCGCGGTAAACGCCTCCAGCATGGCCTGCGGGGTGGGATCCGCCAGCCAGGCGTTGACGCCGTGGCGGCAAAACCACTCCACCTGCGGTCCATTATTGGAAATAACCGGCACGCCGCAGGCCATTAACTCCACCGGCAGGTACGACAGATTAGTACCGGAGAACGCCATGCCCAGATCGCAGGTGCGATACAGATCCCCGGTGTCTTTAAGCGTCATATTGCCCAGCAGGGTGGCCGGGAACGGCGGGCGGGCTTTTAAGTCCAGGCCGGCAATCACGATGTCGACATCGGGGAAATGGCGGGCGATTTTCTTCAGCGACGCCATGCCCAAATCGAAGCAGCGGCGCTCCGTAGACGGCCGGCCGTAAAAGAACAGCCTAGATACCGTCTTGCGCACCCTCGGTTCGCCCGCCGCCGGATAAAAGATGTTGCGATCGGCGGCAAACACATAGTTCCGCGCGCGGCCGCCATGGGACTCGTAACATTGCTTAAGCCAGCCCCCGCCGGTAATACCGGTAAAACCAAAACCATAGGTGGCGTTGGCCTGCATGGACGCCGTGCCATAGGCATAAAACAGGCTTTCATAATCCTGCATAAAATAGAATTTCTGGCGCGCGAAAGGGAATGCCCGCACCTGGTATGCGGATTGCCAGGTGGTGGCGATAGCGCCGGCGCACGCGGGAAGCAGGGCGGGGTCGGTAATCACTTCCAATAAACAGCCGGGCAAGGCTTGCATTAACTCCTCCTGTAATTGCGCCGGAGAAGCGTGGCGTTCATTGTTATAAATAAATATAATATTCCGGGTATCATATTTAGCAAAATGGTTGGCAAAACGAAATAAGGTATAATGGCCCCCGCCCCAGACATTAGACCAATCCGGGACAAACCAGATAAAGGCCGGCCGTTCCTCTTTACTGCGGGCGGCAACCGGCGCGCCGCCATAGGCGGTCCAGGGGATATAATCCAGCACGGCGTTAGCAGAAACGACAGGGTCCACCGTCGCCATTTCCGGCCACACCGTATTCGTGCCGGCATTGACTTTTTGATGCAATAAAACAAAAAAGCGGGGACAGAGCTTGAATAACGAAAATATCAGCGCGTTGCCATAGCCAAATTCACGGGCATAGTGAAAAAAATAGTGCATTTTACTTTTTATCATGCCGTTTCATCCCTGAAATGAGGCAACATAGCTTGCCAGATCATCCTTCCAATAACCCGGTGCGCACGCAGTATCCAACGACGGAAGATAAATGGATTGGATGCCCTCGGAAAAGGGACGCGGCGCGGACAAAGGGAATCGGGACGACTCCACCGGCACGATATCGCCCTGGAACTTTAATATATCGCCGATGGCGCGCGCGATATCAAAACGACTGATGGTACCGTGGCTGGCAAAATGAAAGGTTCCCGTCTGGCGATGGGCCATCGCATTCATAATAAAAGCGCTCAACTGACCGGCGGAGGTAATACTGCCCAGACGATCGCTGACCGCTTTAAGTTCGGTAGCGCCGTCCTTGATTTGCCGGACAATCTTGCCGACAAATTTATGATCCTTCCCCGGACCGCCACCTATCATCCAGCCGGCGCGCAATATCAGGTGATTATCCGGACAGTTGGACCTGACCGCCTCTTCGCCGTTAAGTTTCGAGCGTCCGTAATAATTGGTCGGCAGGGGGATATCCAGTTCGTTATAGCTTATCTTGCCCTCGGCGCCAAAAACGTTCGACGAGGAAATATATAACATCCAGGCACCGCAGGCCTGGGCCGCCCTGGCGATTTGTTCCGTTGCCAGGTGATTGCAGATGCCGGCCCGCGCCGGTTCGCGCTCACAGAGATCCACATCGGTTTCGGCGGCAAAATGCAGGACCACATCCGGCGCGATCTCTTTTACGTAGTCATAGATGGCCTTGTGATTGGCTAAATCGAAATGGCGGCGATCGGCAACGATAATCTCGTAGCCGCGATCGTTAAGCGTGACGGTGACATAGCTACCGAGCATGCCGGTACCGCCGGTAAGGAATATTTTTTCCATAACGTTAAAATACCTCGGCATCGGCCAGCAGGTTGCCGCGCTGGTCCTTGGCGGATAATGTCGGTTCAACGGGTCCGCCGTCGGGCGCCGTGATCTCCCGCCATGTCACCCGGATATCGGGATCGTCGAAACGGATGCAGCGGTCGTATTGCGGACACCAGTAATCGGTCACCATATATTGCAGTTTGGCCGTGGCGGACATGACCTGGAATCCGTGGGCAAACCCCTGCGGGATCCACAGCTGGTGGTGATTGTCCGCGGACAGCAGCGCTCCCGTCCAGCGGCCGAAAGTCGGTGACTGGCGGCGCAAATCCACCGCCACATCAAACACCTCTCCCGCCACCACGCGCACCAGTTTGCCCTGCGGCCGGTGAATTTGATAATGCAAGCCGCGAATCACATGCTGCCCGGAAAAAGATTCATTGTTCTGGACAAAACACAGGTCGCGCTTAACGGCCCATTGGAATTTCTCCAAATTAAAACTTTCATAAAAATAACCGCGTCCATCTGCAAATAACGTGGGTTCAATTAACACGACGTCGGAAATAGACTGGGGGGTGAATTTCATGGCGTATTTTCTTCCAGTAAAAATTTCAGATATTGTCCATAACTATTTTTCATTAACGGCCGGGCCAGCGCGGCAAGCTGCCGTTCGTCGATCCACCGCTGTTTGTAAGCAATTTCCTCCGGGCAAGACACTTTTAATCCCTGCCGGCTTTCAAGCGTGGCGATAAATTGCCCCGCCTCCAATAACGCCGTATGAGTGCCCGCGTCCAGCCAGGTGTATCCCCGGCCCATGACGTGCACCGTCAGCGCCTCTTTTTCCAGATAGAGCCGGTTTAAATCGGTAATTTCCAATTCACCGCGCGGTGAAGGTGTTAACGTTTTAGTTAATTCACAGACCTCCTCATCGTAAAAATACAGTCCGGTTACCGCGCAGGTGGAATTAGGATTGATCGGTTTTTCCTCGAGACTGACGACTTTTCCTCCCGGGCCGAATTTTACGATACCGTAGCGTTGCGGGTCATGGACGTGATAAGCGAAGGCGCAGGCCCCCTTATCGCAACCCATGGCTGTATTCAGTAGTTTTGGCAAATCATGACCGTGAAAGATATTATCCCCCAGGATCAGCGCGCAGGGGTGGCCATTCAAAAATGATTCCGCCAGGATAAACGCCTGCGCGAGGCCATCGGGGGAGGGCTGTACCTGGTAATTCAGATTGATTCCCCATTGTTCCCCGCTGCCTAACAATTGTTGGAAGCGCGGCGTATCCTGCTCGGTGGAGATAATTAATATATTTTTTATACCGGCAAGCATCAGGGTGCTTAGCGGATAATATATCATCGGTTTATCGAATACAGGCAAAAGCTGTTTAGAGATGGCCAAGGTGGCAGGATGCAAGCGTGTGCCCGCACCGCCGGCGAGAATGATTCCTTTCCGTTCCATTTAAATAGTCCTCAACGCTCGGAGCGCACCCTGCCCAGGATATGGGGATAGAGTTTACGGAAATATTGCAAAAAATTGATGATTAACTATTCGTTACCTATTTTCTTTAAATACAATTTTATTGGTTGCGGTGCAATTCCCTTAATATAGCGTATTTGGCGAGAATAAATACCCGCGCGCCGGAAACTTATTATTATCTCAATCGGCCGGACGTAATAACGGACCGAATTCCGCGGCCGCCTTATTCAGCGCAATGGATGCCGGGGCGAGGGCGCTGAACCGCGCCTTAAGATCGCTAAGCGGGGCAAAATAGCCGATGCTGATGGCCGCCAGCTGCTGGCGGGAGCCGGGATCCAGCGCCTCGATTTCCACCGACGCCCCGCCCCGGTCCAGGGGCGCGGCAAACATCGCCACGCTCAGCACGTTTAATGAGGGGGATACGGTGGCGATATCGGTGATCGCGGCGCGGATTTCCGCCGGGCGGCCTTCAGCCGCCGCCGGCAGGCGGTTGATCTGCGCCTGGAGTCCCGCGCGCAGTTCGTTGAGCAGCCTGGCGCGCTCGAGCGGGGACAGCGAATCGCCCTTCTTTACCCGCCATTCCACCGTGGCGATAACCGTATGCGCCGGATCCAGCGCATACGGCGTGCGCAGCCTGCGTTGGCTGCCGTCGGGCGATGGCGCCAGGCGATCGTAGGAACCGAGAAACCCACTGGCTTTGGTCGGCATGGTGGTGCTGCAGGCCGATAACAGCAGGACCGCCGCTGCCAGGCTTAATGTCCGCTGACGCTGATAACGCATATTGACTCCGGTGATAATGCCTGGCCGCTTGCCGCGCCGATGCCCACCAAATTATCATCCGCCGCCGGAGAAAGCGACCCCGGCCGCCGGCGCCGGCGAATTACCGCCATGGGGCGCGTCCGGCCAACCCCTGGCACCCGCCAGGCATTGGCCGCGTGAGCTGTTTCACACATTCCCACCCGCCCCGCCCCGTTTACTTGAGTGGCCTCACAAAAGCGGCGCAAATGAATGGAAACCGGTTTCCGTTTTGTGTCCAATTGCGCTCGTAACTTCCCTTTCCCCAGAGGCTGAAAATGAAAAGCATTATGTTGTGCTGTTCCGCCGGGATGTCCACCAGCATGCTGGTGAGAAAAATGCAGGCCGAGGCTGAAAAACGCGGGCTGGATGTGAAAATCGACGCCTACGGCGTGAGCGAATTCGACGGGCAGTTCGCCCGCTACCAGGTGGTGCTGCTGGGTCCGCAGGTCAAATATATGTTGGCTTCGCTTTCGGCCAAAACGGCGGCGCAGGATATCCCGGTGGCCGCCATCGATATGATGGATTACGGCATGCAGCGCGGCGACAAGGTGCTGGATTTCGCCCTTTCCCTGATTAAATAACCGCGCATAATCAAAACAGGACGACACCATGAGTACTCTTTACCAAGCTATGGTCGAGGTCATTGAGCGTTATATCACCCCCATGGCCGGTCGCGTCGGCCAGCAAAAACACATTATCGCCATCCGCGACGGCTTTCTGGCCGCGCTGCCGTTTATGATTATCGGCTCGTTTATGCTGGTGTTTATTTTTCCGCCGTTTTCACCCGATACCCAGTGGCGTTTCGCCCGCGGCTGGCTGGATTTTTCCGTGCGCTATCGCGACCAGCTGATGCTGCCGTTTAATCTCAGCATGGGCGTGATGACGTTTTTTATCTCGGTGGGCATCGGCGCCAGTCTCGGCAAGCATGATAAGCTTGACCCCATCATGACCGGCCTGCTGTCTTTTATGGCCTTCCTGCTGGTGGCCGCTCCCTATCACGACAAACAGATTTCGGTGGCCTATTTCTCCGGCCAGGGCATTTTTACCGCCATTCTTGCCGCCATCTACGCCAGCGAAATGTACGCCTGGCTAAAACGCCGCCATGTCACCATCCGGCTGCCGAAAGAGGTGCCGACCGGCGTGGCGCGCTCGTTTGAAATCCTGATCCCGGTGGTGGTCATCGTCGCCACCCTGCATCCGCTGAACCTGCTGGTGGCGCATTTCACCGGCATGATCATTCCCGAAGCCATTATGCAGCTGCTGGCGCCGCTGGTGTCCGCGTCGGACTCGCTGCCCGCCATGCTGCTGTCGGTGCTGGTATGCCAGATCCTGTGGTTTGCCGGTATCCACGGCGCGCTGATCGTCACCGGCATCATGAATCCCTTCTGGATGACCAACCTGGCGCTGAACCAAAGCGCCCTGGCCGCGGGAACCCCCTTGCCGCATATCTACCTGCAGGGGTTCTGGGATCATTACCTGCTGATAGGCGGCGTCGGGTCCACCCTGCCGCTGGCGTTCCTGCTGCTGGTCAGCCGTTCGGTCCATCTGCGCACCATCGGACGCATGGGCGTGGTGCCGAGCTTCTTTAATATCAACGAACCCATTTTGTTCGGCACGCCGATTATCATGAACCCGGTGATGTTCCTCCCGTTTACCCTGGTGCCGATGATTAACGCCACCTTCGCCTGGACCGCCACCAGACTGGGCTGGGTCGCGCAGGTGGTACAGCTGACCCCCTGGACGACCCCGGCGCCCATCGGCGCGTCCTGGGCCGCCAACTGGACCCTGAGCCCGGTGATCATGTGCCTGTTTTGTATGGTGATGTCGGCGGTAATGTACTACCCGTTCCTGAAAGCCTACGAACGCGCGCTGCTGAGAAAACAGGACGAGAGCCTGGCCGCGGACGCGCGCATGGCGCTGGATTCGTGACGGCGTGACGCCATAAAACCCCGGCAGATCCAGCCGGCGGGAAGGGAGCAGGCAAGACGCCCGATGCCGCCGGCATAACATGGAGACCTTTTTATGCAGTATCAATTTCCGGATGATTTTTGGTGGGGCAGCGCCAGCTCGGCGCCGCAAACCGAGGGGGAGAGCCTGGGCCACGGCAAAGCC
The DNA here is from genome assembly GCF_047324145.1 of Sodalis sp. RH24. Classification (NCBI taxonomy): domain Bacteria; kingdom Pseudomonadati; phylum Pseudomonadota; class Gammaproteobacteria; order Enterobacterales; family Bruguierivoracaceae; genus Sodalis; species Sodalis sp. RH24. The sequence goes on along the minus strand of NZ_CP178729.1, from coordinate 3,587,284 downwards.
GCCACCGTCTGGGACCACTGGTATGCCTTGCAGCCCGAACGTTTTTTCCAACGGGTCGGGCCGGGGGATACCTCGACCTTTTACCGCCACTGGCGCGACGATATCGCCCTGCTCAAACAAACCGGCCATAACAGCTTTCGCACCTCGATATCCTGGGCGCGGCTGATCCCGGACGGCCGGGGCGACTGCAATCCGCAGGCGGTGGCGTTTTATAACCAGGTTATCGACGAACTGCTGGCGCAGGGCATTACGCCTTTTATTAACCTGTTCCATTTCGATATGCCGATGAGCATGCAGGCGCTGGGCGGCTTTGAAAACCGCCAGGTGGTGGACGCCTATGCCGATTATGCCGCCCGGTGTTTTGCCCTGTTCGGCGATCGGGTCAGGCGCTGGTTTACCTTTAACGAACCGATCGTGCCGGTGGAAGGGGGGTATTTATATGATTTCCACTATCCCAACGTGGTGGATTTCAAACGCGCCGCCACCGTGGCCTATCACACCATGCTGGCGCACGCCGCGGCGGTACGGCGTTTTCGCCAGGACGGCCGGGACGGCGACATCGGCATTATCCTCAACCTGACCCCCTCCTATCCCCGCTCGCAGCACCAGGCGGATCTGGCGGCGGCGAATAACGCCGATCTGCTGTTTAACCGCAGCTTCCTCGACCCGGCGCTGCGCGGGCATTATCCGCAGGAGCTGATCGCGCTGCTGGCGCGTTACGATCAACTGCCGGCCTGCCGTCCCGGCGACGACGAACTGCTGGCCGCGGGCATCGTGGACCTGCTCGGCATCAATTATTACCAGCCGCGCCGGGTGCAGTGCCGGATGAACCAGGTCAACCCCGACAGCCCGTTTATGCCCGAATGGCTGTTCGATCATTACCAGATGCCTGGGCGTAAAATGAATCCCTGGCGCGGCTGGGAAATCTACGAGCGCGGCGTCTACGATATTCTCACCAACCTCCGGGAAAACTATCATAACCCGCGTTGTTTTATTTCCGAAAACGGCATGGGCGTAGAGGATGAACTGCGTTTTATGCAAAACGGCAGGATCGAGGATGACTATCGCATCGATTTCGTACGCGAACATCTTATCTGGGTACACCGCGCGCTGGCGGAGGGCAGCCGCTGCCTCGGTTATCATATGTGGACCTTTATCGATAACTGGTCCTGGAGCAACGCCTATAAAAACCGTTACGGCCTGGTGCAGCTCGACCTCGCCACGCAGCGGCGCACGGTGAAAAAAAGCGGCCGCTGGTTTGCCGGCGTGGCGCGCAATCACGGCTTTGACGGAGAAAGTACATGATAGATATGGAAACCACGATAATGACCCTGCTGGTCAACGCCGGCGAAGCCCGCAGCCTGTGCATGACGGCGCTGGCCTGCGCCCGCGACGGCGATGTCGACCGCGCCGGGATGCTGCTGGCGGACGCGGATAACTTTATCAAAGCCGCCCATCGCCTCCAGACCGGCCTTATCGGCGCGGACCAGGGCGAAGGCAAAATCCCCATGACCCTGATTTTGGTGCATGCGCAGGATCATTTAATGAATGCCATCTTGGCGCGGGAATTGATTAATGAGATGGTGATACTTTATCAACGGCAACAAGCACAGCAGGATTATGGCGACCATAAATGATGTTTCCCGTTTGGCGCGGGTATCAAAAGCCACGGTATCCCGTGTGCTCAGCGGTAATCGCGGCGTCAGGGAAGAGAGCCGCCAGGCGGTGCTGAAGGCCGCCCAGGCGCTGAACTACCAGCCCAACCTGATTGCCCAGTCCCTAAGCGCCCAGTCCACCGGTTGCGTGGGGGTCATCTGCGCGATGGAGTCCATGCAGCATGCGGTGAATTACCTGCCGGCGCTGGAAAAACAGTTCCGCCGCCATAACAAGCATCTGCTGCTGCGCTTTGCCGATAGCGCCGCCGGCGTCGAGAGCGCCGTATCGTCGCTGGGACGGGGGTTATGCGATGCCATGATTGTTATCGGCGCGCGTTTCGAACTGCCGCCATTGGACGGCAGCGTGGTGCTAATCGACTGCCTGAACGCGCCGGGCGCGCTCAGCATCAGCTTCGATCACGCCTTTGCCGCCGAAACCGCCTGCCAGTACCTGATAAGCCACGGCCGCCGCCAGTTGGCGCTGCTGAACTACCCCGACGGCGAAACCGCGGAAAACGTACTGCACGGCTACCGCCAGGGGCTCGAATACCATCTGGTGCCCTATAACCGCCGGTTGGTCGCCTGCCGCGCGCCCTCGCCACGCGCGGCGCTCCAGGCGCTGATCAACAGCGGTACCCCGTTCAACGGGCTGGTCGTCATGAACCAGGCCGACGCCCAGGAGGCCATCTCGGTACTGCACGCCTACCGGCGCGACGTACCTGAGCAATTGGCCATCATCAGCCTGGATGGCGCCACGCCCCTGCCCGGATCCCTGCGGCCGCTGCCGGCCATTGAATACCCCCTGGAAAAACTGGCGGAACAGGCGCTGGCGATGATAACCGATGCCGACGGCCGCGGCCCGCTGGTGATCCGCGGCGATCTGGTGGCCGGATAAAACGCCCGCGCCGGCGGCGGCGGGCCTGCATCGGTTATCACCTCGTTATTGAACATACCCGTACCTGTAAATGATAACTGTTAATTGCGGGCGGTCCTTCACCCCTAAATAGCGATATTTACATCCCCGGCCCGGTTGTTTATGATGTTTACGCCGCAGCGGACATCATCAGGATAAAACTATTTCTTTAGCGGCTTTCCATCAGCACGTTAATTTTTTTATTAGTCTAATAAACTGACCTAAAGAAATTTTACCGACACCATTAATACTTAAATCATTTACAGGGAAATGTAGAAAATGAATCTTTTAAAACCGGCCGTTGTTTTTTTTGTGTGCATTCTCGCCCTGGCCGGCTGCGCCCGCACCGCCGCCATCGCCAACGTCAATACCCCGCTGGCGGCCCACTATTCCGACGATCGGGTAAAAAACGCTATTTTACAAGCGGGCCTGGCGCGGCAATGGAAAATGACCCCGGTCCAGCCCGGTATCATTAACGGCCGGCTTGACCTGCGCGGCCATCAGGCCGATATTCAAATCGTCTACAGCGCTACCGGTTATAAGATCAATTATATTACCAGTAAAAATCTGTTGGCAGACGGCAAAGGCCATATTCACCGCAATTATAATAACTGGATAAATAACCTCGATAAGGATATCCAGTTAAAATTGTCCGCAACCGCGCAATAAGTCAAGCCAGTGATTTCAGGGCCGGTCTATAACCGGCCATTTTTGCAGGCCTTGACCTTTCCTGGTTTCTCATCACGGCAAGCTGCCCGACAGTCCGGCTAATTCTCGCCGGAGCGGCCGGATTGCGCCAAACAGCCATGCTATCCTGCCGTCGGCATGCGCGGGTTGGCGGCCAACGGCGCATTTATGCATTGTAAACAAATGTAAACGTGGCATCAACGTATCGGCTATGATAGATAAGAGACCTGAAAGGGTGATGCCAGTGAGATTATATGCAAATATCGTTAAACATCCTTGACTGGCAGGCCTCGGCGCCCGGCTTGTCCGGGCGGGACGACTGGCGGCGCTGGAGCGTTGCCGCGCCGCTTATCGCCCGCGATGCGCCGCTGCCGGACTGCCCTCACCTGCCGATGATGACGGCCCGGCGCCTGAGCGCGGGCAGCCGGCTGGCGGTAGACAACGGCCTGGCGTTGTTGCAGCGCCATCAGCCCGATGCGGTAATTTTTTCCAGCCGTCACGGCGAGCTGGAGCGCAACCAGCGTATACTCGAGGCGCTGGCGGGGCTCACGCCGCCGTCTCCCACCGATTTCGCCATGTCGGTACACAATGCCGCCGTCGGCAGCCTGACGATAGTGGCGAAGGCGCCGCTGGCATCCGCCTCTCTTTCCGCCGGGGAAGACAGTTTCCAGCAGGGCCTGGTTGAAGCGCAGCTATTTTTGCACAGCGGTTATCAGCGGGTGCTGCTGGTGGATTTCGATAATACCATCCCGGCATTCTACCGCCCGTACCTGGCGGAACAGACCCCGGATTATCCTTATGCAGTGGCGCTGTTGCTGACGCCGGGCGCTACGCTGCGCTGCCGATCGCAGCGCCTGGATAAGCCCGTTTCTCCCGGCATGCTGCCGCAAAGCCTGGCTTTCCTGCACGGCTGGTTAAGCGGCGCGCCGGCGTTTACCCTGACCAGCGAGCGCCTGAGCTGGCACTGGAGTTGTTAATGAGCACCCGCGTGGCCACACCCGCCGTCCGCCGGCCCGATAATCAACTGAAGTTTGTCTGGCGCATGCTGATGACCGGCTGTTGCTTCGCTTTATTCGGAATCGGCGGATTGCTGCTGACGGCGTGGTTTCATATCCTGTGCCTGCGGCAAAAAGATCCGCATGCGCGCACCCGCCGCGCGCGCGCGGTCATTTCCGGCAGCTTCCGGTTATTCCTCGGGGTCACGCGGCGGCTGGGCGTTCTGGATTACCATATCCACGGCGCGCATCTGTTGCGCGAAGATAGCGGTAACCTGGTACTGGCGAATCATCCGACGCTGCTTGATTACGTACTGCTGGCCTCGGTCATGCCGCAATGCGATTGCATCGTCAAGCGGGCGCTATTGGATAACATTTATGTCCGCGGGGCCATCAGGGCGGCGGATTACCTGATTAATACGCAGGCGGAGCTGCTGCTCATGGAAAGCAGTAAACGGCTGCACGCGGGGAGCAGCCTGCTGATTTTTCCGGAAGGAACGCGATCGCGCCCCGGCGTACCGATGAAGCTGCACCGCGGGGCGGCGAACCTGGCGGTGCGCAGCGCATGCGATATCCGTATTGTCCATATCCACTGCAGCCAGCTGTTTCTCAGCAAGGGCAGCAAGTGGTACCAGATCCCGCGGACCAAGCCGCTGTTCACCGTTGAGGTCAAGGCGCGGTTTTCCGCCGGTGATTTTTTTGCCGGTGGGGACCCGTCGCCCGCGCTGGCGGCGCGGCGTCTGACCCGGCATTTGGCCGGGATCCTGGCACCGGAACATAGCTAAATTTTTTGAGATAACATCATGGAACAGCTTAACCAGGAAATTAAACAGTTGATAATCGACACCCTGAATCTGGAAGGGATCGGCAGGGACGACATCGACACCGACGCACCGCTGTTTGGCGATGGGCTGAGCTTGGACTCTATCGACGCCCTGGAATTGGGGCTGGCGGTAAAAAACCGTTATAACGTCGTACTTTCGGCGGAAAACCAGGAAATACGCAGGCACTTTTTTTCGGTGGCTACCTTGTCGGCGTTTATTCAGTCGCAACGCGCCGCCGGATAAGTATTCTTCAAAGCAGTGCTTATAAAAACAGGTCCAAAGATGGATAAACACGCAATTTACCAAGACGTGACGCAACTGCTGATCGCATTATTTGAAATCGACCCGGCACTTATCACGCCACAGGCGCGCCTGTATGAGGATTTGGATCTCGACAGCATCGACGCCGTGGATATGGTGGTGCATTTGCAGAAAAAAACCGGCAGGAAAATCAAGCCCGAGGCATTTAAATCCGTACGCACGGTGCAGGATGTGGTGGATGCGGTGGCCATACTGCTGGCGGAATAACGCCGTGACTGCCCGTTGCGCGGCTGTCCCGGCCCGCTTCCTGGCGCTCGGGGCGGCCCGCCTGTTCAGCCTGGGGGGGATGATACTGTATCCGTTCGCCGTGTGGTACGGCAGCGCCCACGGGCGACCCGGCCTGACGGCGCTGGCGCTGGCCGCCGTTTTCCTGCTGCGTCTGCTGGTGCTGCGGGGCCTGCTGCCGGCGCTGGACTGGCTGGCCAAAGCGCTGGCGCTGTTCGGCATCCTGCTGTGCGCGGCCAGTTGGCTGCTGCGAAGCCATCATTTACTGCTCTGGTATCCGGTGATGATGAACCTATTGATGCTGCTGCTGTTTGGCGCATCGCTGCTCAGCCGGGCCAGCGTGGTGGAACGTCTGGCCCGGCTGCGGCGACCCCGGCTGCCGCCGCGGGCGATAGCCTATACACGGCGGGTGACGCAGGCCTGGTGCCTGTTTTTTATGATTAACGGCGGCGTGGCGCTGTTTACCTGCCTGTACGGGAATATGTCCTTATGGGCGCTGTATAACGGCGTCATCAGTTATCTGCTGATGGGGCTGCTGATGGGAACGGAATGGATAATCAGGAAACGGACACAAGCCGGCTAGCGCCTTTGCCATTTTTCCCTCCCGCGCGCTGGCTGAGCCGGGAGCGCCCCGATGCCACGCCTGTCGCCTGGCAGGGCGATCGATGCCTCGACCTGGGGCAATTGCGCCATGACGTCACGGTATTATGGCATGCCCTGGCCGATGCCGGCGGCACTCGGTGGGCGCTGTGCTTCGACGATGCCTACGGCTTCCTGGTGGCGCTGCTCGCGCTTTGGCATAGCGGCAAAACGCCGGTCATTCCCGGCCATAACCGGCAGGCGCTGCTGGCGGAGCAACGGCATTTATTCGACGGCGTCATCAGCACCCTGCCGCTGGCCCTGGACTGCCCGCTGCTTGACCCCCGGCAGCATCAACAGCCCGCCGCCCTGCCCCTGCCGCCGCTGGCGGAAGACGCCCGTCTGGTATTGTTCACCTCCGGCTCCACCGGCCGGCCGAAAGAGGTGACCAAAACGCTGCGCGCCATGGAAACCGAATCCCGCTGGCTGGCGGCGCTGATGCGCGACCAGGCGGGCGGGGATACGCTTGCCGGGTGCCGGGTGATCTCAAGCGTTACCCATCAGCATTTATACGGACTGACCTTCGCCCTTTTTCTACCGATGAGCCTGGGCCTGCCCTTTACCCTGGAAATCGCGCGTTATCCGGAACAATTTATCCGCCAGTGCGCCGGGCACCCGGTGCTGTTTATCAGCAGTCCGGCCTTTCTGGCGCGCATCGACCCCCGGCTGCCCGCGCCGCGCTGTATTGCGCTATTTTCCGCCGGCGGGCCGCTGTCCTGGCCCGACGCACGGGCCGCCGGTCAATGGCTGTCGGCCGCGGTGACCGATATTTACGGCGCCACCGAAACCGGAATTCTGGCCTGGCGGCGCCGCTTTGGCGAGACTGATTTATGGCAACCGTTCGACGGCGTTGAATTTCATGCCGCCGCGGGCGGGATCAGGGCGACTTCGGCGCTGATAGCCGGGCCTGAAGGGCAATTACTGGACGATCGGCTGGTATTCGGCGAAGATGGCCGTCAGTTTTCCCTGGCGGGACGCGACGATCGGGTGGTCAATATCGAAGAAAAGCGGCTGTCGCTGGCCGACATCGAGCAGCGCCTGAACGCGCTGCCGGATATCGCCGAGGCGGTGGCGCTGCCGCTGACCAGGCACGGCCGCCACACCCTCGGCGCGGTGATCGTGCTGTCGCCGGCGGGAAAAGAACGCCTGGCCGCAGGCTCCATGCCGGCGCTGGTGCGGCAATACCGGCGCGCGCTCGGCGCCTGGCTCGAACCGGTGGCCGTGCCGCGTTACTGGCGCGTGGCCGGCGCGCTGCCGCGTACGGCGCGAGGCAAATACGACTGGGATCGGCTCAAGGAGTTGTTTTTTATTATGCTTCCCACTGAGATTTCCCGCCTGACGCCGGACTGGAACCGGGCCGAACTGCTGCTGCGGCTGGATCCGGCTCTGTTCTGGTTTCGCGGCCATTTTCCCGCACGGCCGATATTACCGGGGGTGGCGCAGGTAGATTGGGCGCTGCACTATTTCCGGGAGCTGCTGGCGCGTGAAGCGCCGGGCGGCGATCAGCCGGCGCCCGCCGTTCAGTTCAGCGGCATTGAGAACGTTAAGTTCCAGCTTCCGGTTAAACCGGGCCAAACGCTGCGCCTGCATCTGGAGTGGCAGGCGCCGCACCGGTTATTACGCTTTCGCTATACGCTTTGCGATGCCGATCTCATGGACGGGCCCACGGTCAGCAGCGGGAAAATAATGCTATGTCCCTGACCGATGCCCGCGCCGCGGAGCCGACGACCTGTGTCATCATCCCCTGTTTCAACCATGGTCCCATGCTGACCGGGGTACTGACGCGCCTGCGGCCCTACGGCCTGCACTGCTTTATTATCGACGACGGCAGCGGCGCCCCTACCCGGAACATCCTTGAGCGGCTTTGCGCCGGGCAAGACGGCATCACCCTGCTGCGCCTGGCGGCAAACCAGGGTAAGGGCCGGGCGGTAATGACGGGACTTGCCGCCGCGGCGGCGGCCGGTTATACCCATGCGCTGCAGGTGGACGCCGACGGCCAGCATCAGCTGGAGGACATCCCCCTGCTGCTGCGCGCCGCCGCCGCCGCGCCGGATAAGCTGATTTCCGGCCGGCCGGTATACGATGATTCGGTGCCGCGCGCCAGGCTGTATGGCCGCTATATTACCCATGTCTGGGTATGGATCGAAACGCTGTCGCTGTCGCTGCAAGACAGCATGTGCGGCTTTCGCGTCTATCCCATCGCCGCCACCCTGTCGCTGGGCCGGCGGGTTACGCTTGGCGCGCGCATGGACTTCGATACCGAGGTGATGGTCCGCCTTTATTGGCAGGGCAACGAGAGCCTGTTTGTGCCGACCCGGGTCATCTACCCCGTGGACGGATTATCCCATTTTGACGGGCTGCGCGATAACTGCCGCATTTCCTGGATGCATACCCGGCTGTTTTTCGGCATGTTGCCGCGTATTCCCACGCTGTTGCGGCGCAACTGGCGGCGGCGCCCGCCGTCCCTGCATTGGTCCGGCATGGCCGAGCGGCACGGCGCCATGGGTATGCGTTTTATGCTGGCCGCCTACCGTTGCGGCGGCCGCAGGCTATTTAACGCCTTGCTCTATCCGGTTATCGGTTATTTTTGGCTCACCGGCCGGGCCCAGCGCCGCGCGTCCGGGCAGTATTTGCACCGGCTGAGACAGACCGCCGCCCTCCAGGGTATTGAGCTGCCGGGCAGCTTGTCCAGTTTTCGCCATTTTATGCGCTTCGGCGACGCGATGCTGGATAAGCTGGCCGGCTGGCAAGGCGATATCAGGCTCGGGGAGCAGATTGATTTTGCCGAACAGTCCCCGGCGCAGCCGGATATCGACCGCCAGCGCGGCCTGCTGATCCTGGCCTCCCACCTGGGCGATATTGAAGTCTGCCGCGCCCTGGCGCAGGGCGGCGGCCGGGTCAAGATCAACGCGCTGGTATTCAGCGCCCACGCGCAGCGTTTCAGGAGGCTGCTGGAACAGATCAACCCGGATGCGGGCATCAACCTGATCCCGGTGACGGATATCGGGCCGGAAACCGCCATCCTGCTGCGCGAGAAGCTGGATCTGGGGGAATGGGTGGCCATCGTCGGCGATCGCACGCCGGTACAGGCGCAGCAACGGGGCGCCGGACGCCGGGTAATATGGAGTGAATTCCTCGGCCGGCCCGCGCCGTTCCCCCAAGGCCCGTTTGTGCTGGCGGCGGCCCTGCGCTGCCCTGTAGCCCTAATGTTTGCCCTGAAAGAGCAGGGCAAGCTACGTATTTATTACGAACATTTCGCCGACCGGCTCGAACTGCCGCGCCAGCAGCGGCAGCAGGCGCTGCAGCAAACCGTCGACAGGTATGCGGGGCGGTTGCAGCACTACTGCCTGCGCTCGCCGCTCGACTGGTTTAATTTTTTTGATTTCTGGCGCCTGCCCGACGAGCAGGCGCCGCAGCCACCCGAGGCCTGATATGCTGTTAACCGATCCGCGGTTTAGCGCGGAAATAGAGATAACCGTTCCGTTTCATGATGTCGACGCCATGGGCGTCGTTTGGCACGGCCACTATTTGCGGTATATGGAGATCGCGCGCGAGGCGCTGCTTAATCAGTTCGATTACGGCTACCGGCAGATGGAAGCTTCCGGTTATCTGTGGCCGGTAGTGGATGCGCGCGTCAAATACCGCGCGCCGCTGACCTTTGAGCAATCCATCCGCGTTCAGGCGCGCATTGAGGAATACGAGAACCGCCTGCGCATCGGCTACAGCATTTTCGACCGGCCGAGCGGTAATAAAACCACCACCGGCTACACCATCCAGGTGGCGGTGGAGCGCCACAGCCGCGAGCTCTGTTTTGTCAGCCCGCAGGCACTGTTGCAACGCATGGGGATAGTATGATGAAAAAGCTGTTGCCGGGCCTGCTGCTTTGCTGCCTTGCCGCCGTCAACGCCCGGGCGGTTACGCTTGATGCGCTGCAGCAGCGTTTCGCCGGGCAGCCGGTGGTGCGCGCGCATTTTGATCAGCAGCGCAGCATCAGCGGCATCGCCCGCCCGCTGCGCTCATCGGGCGAGCTGCTTATCGCCCGGCAAAACGGTCTGTGGTGGCAGCAGCAGCAGCCGTTTCTGCTAACCCTGATCCTCAACGACAGCAAAATGGTGCAAATCACCGGCAACCAGCCGCCTGAGGTGGTCACCGCCGCCGGTAATCCGCAGATGTTCCGCTTTAATCATCTGCTGCGCGCCCTGTTCCAGGCCGACCGCGCGGTGCTGGAGCAAAACTTTACCCTGCAATTCACCGATAAAGGCCAGGAAAACTGGCAACTGGTGCTGGTGCCAAAGACTTCACCGCTGGATAAGCTCTTCACGGCCATCACGCTTACCGGCCAAACCTATCTTGATCATATCCTGCTGGAGGATAAGCAGGGAGACAGCACCGCCATTACCTTCAGCCGGCAGCGCACGCAGCCCGGGGTACTGAGCCATGACGAGCAGCAGCGCTTTGAGCAGTGAATCCTTCAGTAAATTCTACCTGCGCGCGGCGGCGGCCTGGCTGCTGATCTGCCTGGGGCTGTTGCTGGCGTTGGCGCTGCTGCTGCCGCGCAGCCAGATTAACAGCAGCGTATTGGCGTTGCTGCCGCGCCAGGCCATGGGCCCGTTGCCGCCGGCGGTGTACGACGGTTTTATGCAACGCCTCGACCGCCAGCTGGTCTGGATGGTCAGTCCCGCCGACGGGCAGGGATTGGCGCCGGTGCAATGGTGGGCGCAACAGGTGGCTGCCCTGCCCGGCATGGGCGCGGTGAAAGGCCCGATGACCGAACAGCAGCAGCAGCAATGGGGCCGGTTTTATTTCCAGCATCGTAACGCCATGATTGACGACCAGACCCGCGCGCGGCTGCAACAGGGCGGCGGCGCGCAGGCCGATTGGATTGCCGGCCAGCTTTACTCCGCGTTTGCCGGGGTCGGCGGCCAGGAACTGCAGCACGACCCGCTGCTGCTGGTGCGCGGGTCCCAGCTGGCGCTGCAACAGTCCGCCGGCCGCCTGACCCTTGACCAGGGCTGGCTGATGAGCCGGGACCCGCAGGGCGCCGCATGGTATCTGATCCACGCAGAGCTGGCCGCCTCCTCCTATGATATGCAGTCGTCCCATCAGGTGGCCCTGCGGCTGGCGCAACTGCGCCAGCAATTGGAAACGCGCTGGCCGGGCGCGCGGCTGTTATCCCGCGGCACGCTGTTTTACAGCGACTACGCCAGCCAGCAGGCCAGGCATGATATTTCCACCCTGGGACTGGCGACGGTCATCGGCGTGCTGCTGCTGATCGGGCTGGTATTCCGTTCGCCGCTGCCCCTGCTATGCTGCGCCCTGTCGGTGGCCGTCGGCGCGCTGGCGGGCACCGTGGCCTGCCTGCTGCTCTTTGGCGAGCTGCATGTCATGACGCTGATGATGAGCATCAGCATCGTCGGCATTTCCGCCGACTACACGCTCTACTACCTGACCGAGCGCCTGGTACACGGCCGGCAAAATACACCGATGGCCAGCCTGCGCAAGGTACTGCCGGCGCTGTCGGCGGCGCTGGCGACCACGGTGGCGGCCTACCTTATCATGGTGCTGGCCCCCTTCCCCGGCCTGCGTCAGCTGGCGGTGTTCGCCGCCGCCGGGCTGAGCGCCGCCTGCCTGACGGTGATCTGCTGGTACCCGCTGCTCACCAGGCGTTTGCCGGTGCGGCCCACCCCGGCGTTGCCGCTTATCCGCGCCTGGCTGTCCGCCTGGCGGCATCGTAAGGTCCTGCGCGTCGGCCTGCCGCTGGCGCTGGCCGTATTTACCCTGGCCGGGCTGCTGCAACTGCGGATTGACGATGATATCGCCCAATTGCAGGCGCTGCCGCAGCAGATTCATCAGCAGGAAGAAGACATCGCCCGGCTCTCCGGTCAGGAACAGGATCAAAAATGGTTGGTGGTTACCGGCGCCAGCGCGGAGCAGACGCTGCAGCGCATGGAGCAACTGGCGCCGGCCCTGGCGCAGGCGCAAAGCCGGGGCATTCTGGCGGGCTACCGGATGCCGCCGTTGTCGTCGCAGCGGCGCCAGCGCGAGGATCTGGCCTTGCTGACCCGGGCGGCGCCGGCGGCGGTCGAGCGCCTGGGGCAAATCGGGGTGGGCGCCGCGGCGCCCGATCTCAGTCCGATGCCGGTATCGCCCACGGACTGGCTGGCGAGCGTGGTCAGCGAAGGCTGGCGCCTGTTATGGCTTAGCCTGGCCGACGGGCAAAGCGCGGTACTGATCCCGGTAAGCGGCGTGACCGACAGTGCGGCGCTGCGACACCTTGCCCAATCCCGGCCCGGCGTCAGCTGGGTGGATCGCAAGGCGGACTTCGATGCGATGTTCGCCGCCTACCGGCATAAGCTCGGCTGGCTGCTGCTGGCCTCGATTGGGGTGATTGCCGCGAGCTTTATCGCGCGCCAGGGCTGGCGGCAGGGCCTGCTAAGCCTGATCCCGACGCTATTATCCCTGGGGGCGGGCCTGTCGGTGCTGGCGTTAAGCGGCCATGCGCTGAATTTATTTTCCATGCTGGCGCTGGTATTGGTGCTGGGCATCGGCATCAACTATCAGCTGTTTTTCGCCAATCCGCGCGGCACACCCTCCACGTCGATGCTGGCGGTGACCCTGGCGGTGATGACCACTTCCCTGACCCTGGGCATGCTGGTGTTCAGCCACACCCAGGCCATCGCCAGCTTCGGCATCGTTCTGTGCAGCGGTATTTTCACCGCCTTTTTATTGTCGCCGCTGGCTTTGCCGCCCGGGCGGGGGGATTATTGATGAAAGCATTATCCGCACTGGTGCTGCTGCCGGCCCTGCTGCTTGCCGCCTGCGCCGCCGGACCGAAAGCGCCGTCGGCCTGGCTAAAACCCGGGGTGTCCGTAAGGCTGCCGCAGCCCGGCATAACACCGGCCATCAGCGAACAGCAGTTACTGACCGCCACAGTACCGGGACACGGTGCGCAATCCCTGCTGGTGCTGCTGAATGCCGATGGGCAGCGGTTAACCCTGGTGGGGCTGTCATCGCTCGGTATCCGCCTGTTTAAAGTCGCCTACGACCGGCAGGGGATCCATACCGAGCAATCGGTGGTGCTGCCGCAGCTGCCGCCGGCGAGCCAGGTTTTGGCGGATATCATGCTAAGCTATTGGCCGGCCGCGGCCTGGCGCGAGGTGCTGCCGCCAGGCTGGACGCTGGTGGACCAGGCCGACCGGCGGGTGCTGGCGGATCCCGGCGGCCATAGCGTAACCGAGATACGCTATGGGTTAATTGCGGGCCGGCGTCAGCCGGTCGAGCTGCATAACCTGGTTTTCCATTACCAGATCGCCATTCAACATCTGGACGACTAAACGATGATTTCAATTTCAGCGGTCGGCATGCTAAATGCCCTGGGTAACGATATGGCGGAGATCGCCGCCAATCTTACGCGCGGCGTGGCGCCGGGGATGAAACTGAGCCATGACTGGCTATTGCGGGGGCGTCCCTGCTGGCTGGGAGCGGTTACCGGCCCTCTGCCGCGGATACCCGCCCGGCTTCAGCGCCACGATAGCCGTAATAATCGCCTGCTGCTGGGGGCGCTGGCGCAAATCCGCGCCCAGGTGGACGACGCCGTGGCCGCCTTTGGCGCGGAGCGCGTGGCCATCGTGCTGGGCACCAGCACCTCGGGGCTGGATGAATGCGATCGGCAGGTTACCGCCGCCGCGCGCGGGGAAACATCGCCAGGATATTATTATCAGATGCAGGAATTAGGGGATCCGGCGCGTTTTCTCGCCGCGTTCCTGCAATTGGAGGGCCCGGCCTATACCTTATCCACCGCCTGCTCTTCCAGCGCGCGGGCGATTATCAGCGGACGCCGGCTGATTGAAACCGGCATGGCGGACGCGGCCATCGTCGGCGGCGCCGATAGCCTGAGCCGGATGCCGATCAACGGGTTCGACAGCCTGGAATCGTTATCCGCGGAACGCTGCCGGCCGTTCAGCGCCGAGCGCGACGGCATCAGCATCGGCGAAGGCGCGGCGCTGCTGCTGCTGACCCGGGCGCAGGGCGCCGTTGCCCTGCGGGGCATCGGCGAATCCTCCGACGCCTGGCATATGTCAGCGCCCCATCCCGAAGGCAGCGGCGCGATCCGCGCCATTGAAATGGCCCTGGCGGACGCCAATCTCGCGGCGTCGGATATCGGTTACATTAATCTACACGGTACCGCCACCCCGCTGAACGACCGCATCGAAGCGCTGGTGATTCACCGTCTGTTCGGTCAACAGGTTCCCTGCAGTTCAACCAAACACCTGACCGGCCATACGCTGGGCGCCGCCGGGGCAATCGAGGCGGCGCTCGGCTGGTTATTGCTGACCGACTCCCTGCCGCTGCCGCCGCAGGATTTCTCCGCCGCCACCCTCGATCCCGGCCTGGCGGAGTTCGGCCTGCTGACCGCGCCCGCCCGCCTGGCCCGGCGTTATATCATGTCCAACTCGTTCGCCTTCGGCGGCAATAATACCTGCCTTATTCTGGGCGATAACGAGGTAAGCCATGTTGCCTGAAACACCCGTCATGCCCGATGCCTTGCCCGCCGCGCACTATCTGCCGCACGACACGCCGATGGTGCTGATCGAACACGTCTGCGCTATCGACGATCTGCATGCCCGCTGCCGGGTCGCCGTCGGCCGCGAAGGCGTGCTGGGTCCCTTTCTGAATAGGCACGGCGATTTGCCCGCCTGGTACGCACTGGAGATGATGGCGCAAACCATCGGCGTCTGGTCCGGCTGGCATGGGCGGCAGCGCGGCGAGCCGCCCCGTCCCGGCCTGCTGTTGGGCGCGCGCGCCTTACACTGCGCCCGGCCGGTATTTCCCCATGGCAGCGAGCTGGATATCAGCATCAGCCTGTTGCTGCGGGATGAGCGTATCGGCAGCTTTGAATGCCGGATAGAGTGCGCCGGCGACACCCTTGCTTCCGGGCGGCTGAATACTTATCAGCCCGATGAAAATGAAATTAACCCATTATTACAGGAATAAGACGATGACACGCTCGGTATTGGTGACGGGAGCCAGTAAGGGAATAGGACGCGCGATAGCCTGCCAGCTGGCGCGGGACGGCTTTACGGCAATCGTTCACTATCATCATGACCGGGCAGGGGCGGAGGAAACGCTGCTGCGGATAACGGCGCAGGGCGGCCGGGGACGGATTATCGCCTTTGATGTCGCCGACCGCGACGCATGCCGTCAGGCGATAACGGCGGATATCGACCGGCACGGCGCGTATTACGGCGTGGTCAGCAATGCCGGCATGACCCGCGACGGCGCCTTCCCGGCGCTGGACGGCGAGGATTGGGACAGTGTAATGCATACCAATCTCGACAGTTTCTATAACGTATTACATCCCTGCATCATGCCGATGATCGGCCTGCGCGGCGGCGGGCGCATCATCACCCTGTCCTCGGTATCCGGTCTCATCGGCAACCGGGGACAGGTCAACTACAGCGCGGCCAAGGCCGGCATTATCGGCGCCACCAAGGCGCTGGCGGTTGAGCTGGCGAAACGGCATATCACCGTTAACTGCATTGCGCCGGGGCTGATTGATACCGGCATGATCGACCTGGACGCGCGCGCCCTGGACCAGGCCATGGGCCTTATCCCGATGAAACGCATGGGGCAGGCGGATGAAGTGGCGGGACTTGCCGGCTACCTGATGTCGGACATGGCCGGTTATATCACACGCCAGGTCATCTCCATTAACGGAGGCATGCTATGAACCGCCGCGTGGTGATTACCGGCATGGGCGGCGTCACCGCCTTTGGCGAAAGCTGGCAGGCGGTGGCGCAAGGCCTTAAGCGCCTGGAAAACGCCGTGGTCGCCATGCCGCAGTGGCGCGAGTTCGACGGGTTGAATACCCTGCTGGCCGCCCCGCTGCCCGCCTTTGCGCTGCCCGAACATTATACCCGCAAGCGCATCCGCTCCATGGGCCGGGTATCGCTGCTGGCGACCCGGGCCACCGAACTGGCGCTGGAACAGGCGGGGCTGCTGAATGATGCCATCCTGACCGGCGGCGAAACAGGCATTGCCTACGGCTCGTCCACCGGCAGCACCAAACCCATCAGCGATTTCGCCACCATGCTGACGGAGAAACACACCCACAATATCACCGGCACCACCTATGTGCAGATGATGCCGCATACCACGGCGGTCAATGCCGGATTGTTCTTCGGCCTGCGCGGCCGGGTAATCCCCACCTCCAGCGCCTGCACCTCCGGCAGCCAGGCCATCGGGTATGCCTATGAAGCCATCAAGCATGGCTACCAAACGGTCATGGTGGCCGGCGGCGCCGAGGAACTCTGTCCTTCCGAGGCGGCGGCCTTCGATACGCTGTTTGCCACCAGCCAGCTTAACGACGCGCCTAAGCTCACACCCGCCCCCTTTGATGTCAACCGGGACGGACTGGTCATTGGCGAAGGCGCGGGCACGCTGGTATTGGAAGCGCTGGATTTTGCCCGGGCCAGGGGCGCCACTATTTATGGCGAGCTGGTGGGGTTCGCCACCAACTGCGATGCCAGCCATATTACCCAGCCGCAGCAGTCCACCATGCAAATCTGCATGGCGCAGGCGCTGCAAAACGCCGGCGTATCCAGCGGTGACATCGGCTATATCAGCGCGCACGGCACCGCCACGGAACGCGGCGACATTGCCGAGAGCCGCGCCACCGCCGCGCTATTCGGTAATACCACGCCGATATCCTCGCTGAAGAGCTATTTCGGCCACACGCTGGGGGCCTGCGGCGCGCTGGAAGCCTGGATGAGCCTGGAAATGATGCGCGAGGGCTGGTTTGCCCCAACGCTTAACCTGCGCCAGCCGGACCCGGAATGCGGCGATTTGGACTATATCACCGGCCAGCCCAGGCTCATCGACACCGGTTATATCCAGTCCAATAACTTTGCCTTCGGCGGTATTAATACTTCACTGATTATTAAACGCTGGGCACACTGACGCCGCCCGCGCGCTCATCCACCAAGCCGATGCCCGTTCCATTGGTGCCGCCGGTCGCGGCATTGGCAAGAATATAGCCCCATAACACGGCCATGGCATGCAGTGAATCGCCAAATTTTTTAGAACCGGAACACGACAAATCCATACGGCCTATTTCCATGGCCAGAACGAGCAGCGACACGGCAAAACTTTTCTGCCCTTTGCAGCTGCTATCTATATGCCTCAGCATACCGATGCCCGGATGGTCATCACCCTTATTTATTATTTCACATGCCTTTTTCTTTGCGCGGCCATGAATTAAGTTCTGCGCTTTCGATTCAGCCAGCCGTATAACGGCAATCCCGATAAAATAAACCTTTTCTTCAACTGTCTGTTGTTTATCTCCCAGGGACGGCAAAGGGACCATAAGGTCGTTAATGATAAGGGTAGCTCTTGCCATTGACGGCTCATCAAGTAATGGTACGATAGCGCCCATCTTGGGGTGAGAACTGTTTGTGGCGCCAAAAGACCACTGTTGGTCGCCATGATGAAAATAATTGCCGACATAAGCCAGCATATCGGCCATGCGCTGCATTACGCGCCGGAAAAAAGGCTTGTGAACGGGCATATTAGTAGCGCTAGCATTTATAGATATTTGACTATTACTGATCGAGTTTACCTCGGATATAAGCGGTTGATTGGCCTCCTCAGCATAATCAAGGTAATCATTATTTATATCATGCCGTATATTGGTTGCCGAAAAATACCACATAACCTTCCTTGGTAACGATAAATTAAATATAAGCACCTTTTCCCGGCCCATTTAATGATAAACCAACGCGGTTGTACATGTACTTTTATGCAATGATAATTTGACGATCCTTGCTTAATATTGCTTAAACCAAACAAACCGGGACAGCAAGCGAACACCGGACGCCTATTTTTTAGGTTTTGCCGCGATCATCTCCACCTGAACGGAAGGATCCATGGCCTCCACCGCCTTTTGCAGCTCCGCCAGGGCGAATTTCAGGGAGGCGATCTCCTGCTGCAGCGCCCGCACTTCGAGCGAAGTGCGGTTGGCTTTGGGAAACGCGTCAAGCACGTCATGTTCATGAAACATGCGCACCTGACGGTTATCCAGGTTAACCATCTGATATTTCAGGCGGCCGCTGTTGATGGCGTTATAAACCGTCTTGCGGCTGACCATTGCTATCTCAATCACCTGGCTTATTCTTAACATCGCATTTCTCTGAAGGCGTAGGGAGATTCCGGCTTCATTCTAACGGGTAGTGATGGATTCAGTGAACAGTTTCGCGATGCCCTCCGGCGAGTTTCCGCCGATTTTGTTAACCTGCTCAATATCCCCCAGCAATGCAAACAGGGATTGGATAATGGCCACTTTTTCGCACGACGGATCGATGGCCATTAACACCACGACGGCCGGTTTTACCACCGCTTGTGGCTCATCGGTGCGATGGAACTCCACCCCCGCCTGGTTTACCGCGACGGCAAAGCCGGTGGCGAGCACATGTTCAAACTCGGTATGGGGTATGGCGATACTGTGCGTCTCCATATCGATGCCGGTGGGATAAACCGCTTCCCGATCAAGCACGCCCTGGCGAAAGCTTGCTTTGACCAAGCCGTCCGCGTACAGGCTGTCCGCCATCAGGGTCAGCAGTTCATCACGGCTTATCGGCTGGGTAATGGTGAAGACGCGCTCGGCGCTGAACATCATGATTATTCTCCCATCTCTGTGCCGGCGGCGCCCGTTTGCGCCGCCAACCGGTCCTCACGGAGGATTTTTTTGCGGTTCCATAGCGCCAGCAGCAGCGCCAAGAGGATCAGCACGCCGACGCCGATGGCCTTGAAATAGAACCCCTGGATAATGACCCAGGGCAGCATTGCGCCGGCATAATCAACGCTGCTGATACTGGTTGCGCCATGGGGTAACGAGAACCCGGTGCTGACGGCGGTACTGGTCACCAGCGGCGCCAGGCTGGTGCCGATTAACAGCGCCAGGCTCAGGGTAAGCAGGCCGGTGAGCAGGGTGCGGAACATATCGCCCCGGCATACGGCGGTCACCAGCACAAAGGCAAACGGCAGGCCCGTCAGCGAGGCGAACGGCAGAAACTGATTACCGGGGATAATCGCCGCCAGCACCAGCATAATCGGGATCATCAGCATCGACACCGACAGGGTAACCGGATGGCCGACGCTGACGGCGGAATCCAGCCCGATGGAAATTTTGCCGAACGAACCGGCCCGGGACTGCGCAATTTCCTGGATACGCTCGCTGATGGGATAGACCCCTTCCATCAACATCTTGGCCATGCGGGGGATAATGGTCATCACCGCGGCCATGGTGATGGCGGTTTGCAGGATGGCCTTCACATCAACCCCGGCGATAACGGCCAGGATGGCGCCGATAATCGCGCCCAGGCAGGCGGGATCGCCTAATATCGATAAGCGCTTTTGAATCACATCGGTATCGATTTTAATATCGCGCACGCCGGGGATACGATCGACTATCGCGTTAACCAGCCAGGCGGCGGGCACAAACGACGCGGAAAAACCATGCGGCACCGAGATACCCGGCAAATTGAGGTATTTTTCCACATCGGCGGTGGTGCGATCGGCTATCACCATGGTGACGATACAGTTCAGCCCGGCGGCCAGCACCCCCAGCCAGAGGTTACCGGTGATAATGGCCACCAGCGAGCCGGTAAACGCGTGATGCCACAGGTTCCAGATATCCACGTTCAGGATACGGGTGGTCTTGGTATAGAGCATCAGGACATTGATGGCGACGCACACCGGGATCACCAGCGCGCCGACCCGGGTACCCATGGCCACGGCGGCGGCGGCGGGCCATCCCATGTCCAATACCGTCAGGTTCAGGCCGAACCGCTCGACAATGGCATGGCTGACGGGCGTTAACGAATCAATCATCAGGTTAACGGTAATGCTTAATCCGATAAAACCGATCCCCACCATCAGCCCGGCTTTAATCGATTTGGCGATGGATAAACGCAGCAGCAATCCCAGCAGAATGAAGATCAGGGGCATCATGACCGAGGCCCCCATGCTCACGATATAATCGATAACAAACATGGTATTAACCCTCGGCGAGAATCAATTCTTTAACGCTGCTGAATACTTTGTCGGTCCCCATGCCGGTCAACAGGGGCAAAGCGTTAATGACCGGTACGGACACTTTCACCGGCGAGGTGGAAACGATAAAGTCCACATCGTCGCGGGTGGCGGCTTCCGCCACGGTACCCTGTGATATGCGCACCTTATCCAGCAAGTTTTCCCCCTGCAGGTAAGCTTCCAGTTTTTTCAGCGCCACGGTGCTGGTGGCAACGCCGGCGCCGCAGCAAATCATCATATGTTTCATAGTCAGTTCCCAGTCGAAGAAGTGGGATGATTAAAACATGTTAATGAATCGCTAAATGTGATCGATGTGTAATTTTACACACTGAGATGACAATATATTTTTAACTACACTATTATCCTTATATATGTTGTTGATATATAATTGTTTATATTATAAAAAACATTATGGCCGTGTGTTCCACTGTGTAACACCCACCAGCCGGGTTAAGCGGGTATCCACCGCTGCCCGCGGCCGGGGCCAAAAAACAGGCGCGGCAACGGGTTAAGCGATCGCTTGTCCGCCCTGATCGGGTAAAGTAAGAGCGGATATTCCCGGCAACGGTATAAGGACAGGGTTAATGACGGACAAAACATGCGTATTATTTGATTGTGACGGCACGCTGGTGGACAGCGAGATCTTGTGTTGCGAGGCCTATGTGCTCCTGTTCGCCCAATACGGCATTGCGCTGACGCTTACCGATGCCATCAGGGATTTCAAAGGCGTAAAACTCAATGACATCTTCGATCGTATGAGGGAACAGCACGGCCTGCGCCAGCGGGCGGATATCCTGGAAGCCGAGTACCGCGCGCATGTAGCCCGGCTGTTTGATGAGCGGCTGGTTGCCATCGAGGGCGTGCGCGAGCTTTTGCAGCGGATCGTCGTACCGATGGCGGTGGTGTCCAACGGTCCGGTCAGTAAAATGGAGCACTCGCTTGGCCTGACGTCGCTGCTGCCGTTTTTTGCGCAACGTCTGTTCAGCGGTTACGATGTGCAGCGCTGGAAGCCCGACCCGGCGGTGATCCATCATGCCGCCGCCCAGCTGGGGGTACCGGTGGCGCAATGCATTTTAGTCGAGGATTCGGTGTCCGGCGTCCAGGCGGGCATCGCCGCCGGCATGCCGGTATTTTACTATTGCGCCGATGCGCATAATCCGCCGATTGACCACCCGCTGGTCACCCGCTTTGATGATATGGGTCAGCTGCCGGCGTTATGGCGCGCGCGGGGATGGGCGTTGACCGGCGCACCGGAAGTATTGGTATGATCGGCCAGGATTATTATTCCTTCGGCGGACTGGCCTCGCCGCCGGCATCCGCGGCCTTATCTTTACCCGTGCCCGTCAGCAGCGTTTCCAGCGCGTCGCCGCCCACATGGCGGAAGTCCTGTCCCTTAACAAAATAGAAAATATATTCGCAGATATTCTGGCAGCGATCGCCGATACGCTCGATGGAGCGGGCGCAAAACAGCGCCGTCAGCACGCTGGGAATAGTGCGGGGATCTTCCATCATATAGGTCATCAGCTGACGGACGATACCCTCGTATTCCTGGTCGACTTTTTTATCCTCGCGATAAATCCGGATCGCCTCATCCAAATCCATGCGCGCAAAGGCGTCCAGCACGTCATGAAGCATCTGCACCGTATGGCGTCCAAGCGACTCCAGGCTGACCAGCATCTGCAAATGCTGCTGGGAGTATTTTTCCAGCGCGGTACGGCAGATTTTATCCGCGCCGTCGCCGATACGCTCCAGTTCGGATATGGTTTTGATGATCGATATCACCAGGCGTAAATCGCTGGCGGTAGGCTGGCGCTTGGCAATAATACGCACACAGGCCTCATCAATGGCCACCTCCATCGCATTCACCTTGACGTCCCCGGCGATGACCCGTTTGGCCAATTCTTCATCCTGGCTGTGCATCGCGCTGATGGCGTCGGTAAGCTGTTGCTCCACCAGGCCGCCCATCGCCATCACCTGGGTGCGTATGTGTTCCAGTTCGGCGTTAAACTGGCCGGAAATATGCTTATTGAGATTCAGGTTTTCCATGATATATCCCGTTATTAACCATAGCGGCCAGTAATATAATCTTCGGTTTGTTTGTTCTTCGGTGCGGTGAAAATGCTATCCGTATCGTTGAATTCAATTAACTCGCCGAGATACATAAATGCCGTGTGATCGGAGCAACGCGCCGCCTGCTGCATATTATGCGTCACTATCACCACGGTATAATCCGCTTTCAATTCTGAAATCAGCTCTTCGATACGTCCGGTCGAGATCGGATCCAGGGCTGAACAGGGCTCATCGAGCAACAGCACATCGGGGCGAATGGCAATGCCGCGCGCGATACATAAACGCTGCTGCTGGCCGCCGGACAGGCTATAACCGCTCTGGTGCAATTTGTCCTTGGTTTCGTTCCACAGCGCCGCTTTGGTCAGCGACCACTGCACGCGCTCCTCCATCTCGCTGCGCGACAGTTTCTCAAACAGGCGCACGCCGAACGCGATATTGTCATAAATAGACATCGGAAAGGGGGTCGGCTTCTGGAACACCATGCCGACCCGGGCGCGCAGCAGGGAAACATCGCGCTTATCGGTGAGGATATTGTCCCCGTCCAGCAGGATCTCCCCTTCGGCGCGCTGCTCCGGATAAAGCTGGTACATTTTATTAAAGCAACGCAACAGCGTGGATTTACCGCAGCCGGACGGGCCGATAAAAGCCGTCACCTGGTTACGGGCAATGTCCAGGCTGATATTTTTCAGCGCATGAAATTTACCGTAATAAAAATTCAGATCGCGAACCTGTACTTTGCTGTCGTTGGCGTTGTTGATCCCGCTCATGCAACACTCTCTCTTTCGATCAAAGACGCGTCGGCGCCTGACGCTTAATAGGTTTTTTTGGCGAAAATAATCCGCGCGATAATGTTCAGCAACAGCACGCACAGGGTAATCAGCAGCACGCCGGCCCAGGCCAGCTGTTGCCATTCGGCAAACGGGCTCATGGCGAATTTGAAAATCGTCACCGGCAGGTTGGCGATGGGCTGCATGAGATCGGTACTCCAGAACTGGTTGGAGAGCGAGGTAAACAGCAGCGGCGCCGTTTCGCCGGCAATGCGCGCCACCGCCAGCAATACGCCGGTGATGATGCCGGAAACCGAGGCCTTAAGCGTGATGGCGGAAATCATTTTCCATTTCGGCGTACCCAACGCATAGGCAGCCTCACGCAGCGTATCGGGCACCAGCCGCATCATGTTTTCCGTGGTACGGATAACAATCGGCACCTGCAGCAGCGCCAGGGCGATCACCCCGGCCCAGCCGGAGAAATGCTCCATTTTCGCCACCACCAGCGTATAGACAAACAAACCGATAACGATGGACGGCGCGGACAGCAGGATATCGTTAATAAAACGGATCACTTCCGCCAGCGCGGACTTACGCCCGTATTCCGCCAGGTAAATCCCCGCCATGATGCCCAGGGGCGTGCCGAAAACAGTGGCCCAGAGAATCAGCAATCCGCTGCCGGCCAGGGCATTGGCCAGCCCTCCGCCGGCGGTATTGGGCGGCGGCGTCATTTCGGTAAACAACGCCAGCGACATACCGTCAAAACCCCGGCTTACCGTGGTCAGCAAGATCCAGCATAACCAGAACAGGCCGAAGGCCATGGTGATCATGGATAATAACAGCGCCAGACGGTTCTTCTGCCGCCGCCAGGACTGCATTTTACGCCGCGCTTCCATTTGTGGCGCGGTATGGGTCATTTGGTGCTCGACGGTCGCCATTATTTGACCCCCTCGTTTTTCGCCAGGCGCATTATCATGAATTTGGAGCAGGCCAGCACGATAAAGGTAATCACAAACAGGATTAACCCCAGCTCCATCAGCGCGGCGGTATGCAGACCCGCCTGGGCTTCGGCGAACTCATTGGCCAGCGCCGAGGTAATGCTGTTGCCCGGGCTAAACAGGGAAATGCTGTCCAGCTGGTTGGTATTGCCGATGATAAAGGTCACCGCCATGGTTTCGCCCAGCGCCCGTCCCAGGCCCAGCATCACGCCGCCGATCACGCCGTTTTTGGTGAAGGGCAGCACGATACGCCAGATCACTTCCCAGGTGGTGCAGCCGATACCGTAGGCCGACTCCTTCATCAACACCGGCGTTTGCTCAAACACATCGCGCATCACGGCGGCAATATACGGGATGATCATGATAGCCAGGATAATACCGGCGGCCAGGATGCCGATACCAAACGCCGGCCCCGAAAACAGGACGCCGATAAAAGGGATGGTCGACATCACATCGCCCAGGGGCTGTTGAAAATACTGGGCGAACAGGGGAGCAAAAACAAACAACCCCCACATGCCGTAGACAATGCTTGGGATGGCCGCCAACAGCTCAATGGCGACGCCAAGGGGACGCTTCAACCAGTTGGGGGCAAGCTCGGTAAGGAACAGGGCGATGCCGAAGCTGACCGGAACGGCAATCAGCAACGCGATAAAAGAGGTCACCAGGGTGCCGTAGATAGGAACCAGCGCGCCGAATTTTTCACCGGGCGGATCCCACTCCTTGGTCCACAGGAACGCGAAGCCGAACTTTTCCATGCTCGGCCACGAAGCGACAATCAGCGAAACGATAATTCCGCCCAACATCAATAAGGTAATCAATGCGGCCAACCTGACCAACGTACCGAATATCAGGTCGCCTTGTTTACCGGGGGCATGCCGTGCCGGCGTATTGTCAGCCATAGAGTACTCTTTTTGTTGGTTCGTAATCCCTTCCCGTAAGGGAAGGGACGAAACACAAGGACTTAGTAGAGCGCTTTACCGTTACTGTCTTTGATATTGGCCTTCCAGGCGGCGCGGATCTGTTCGACCACGTCCTTTGGCAAGGTGGCGTAGTCAAGGGCGTTAGCCTGGTCGGCACCCTTGTTGTAGGCCCAATCGAAGAATTTCAGGGTTTCGCGGCCCTGCTCAGGCTTGGTTTGGGTAGTATGCAACATAATAAACGTGGTGGAGGTGATCGGCCAGGCATTGTTGCCCTTCTGGTTAGTCAGATCCTGGGCAAAAGATTGCTGCCAGTTGACGCCTTTCGCCGCCGCGCTGAAGTTATCCTGCGTCGGCATTACCGGCTTGCCGTCGGCGGAAATCAGCTTGGTGTAGGCCAGGTTGTTCTGCTTAGCGTAGGCGTACTCCACATAACCGATGGAACCCGGCAAACGCTGGACAAAGGCGGCGATGCCGTCATTGCCCTTGCCGCCCAGTCCGACCGGCCAGTTAACCGTGGAACCGGCGCCGATTTTTTCTTTCCAGGTCGCATTCACCTTGGACAGATAGCTGGTGAAGACAAACGACGTGCCGGAACCATCGGCGCGGCGTACCACGGCGATATTCTGATCAGGCAGCTTCAGGCCCGGGTTCAGCTTGGTGATGGCCGGGTCGTTCCATTTTTTGATGTTGCCCAGGTAAATTTCACCCAGGGTATGGCCGTCCAGGGTCAGTTCGCCGCTTTTGATTCCCGGTACGTTGATGGCCAGCACCACGCCGCCAATCACGGTCGGAAATTGGAATAAACCTTCTTTCTTCAGGTCGCCATCGCTTAAAGGAGCATCGGACGCGCCGAAATCAACGGTATTGGCGATAATCTGTTTAATGCCGCCGGAAGAACCGATGCCCTGGTAGTTAACCTTTACGCCGGTTTCTTTTTGATAGGTATCAGCCCATTTAGCATAAACCGGGGCGGGGAATGTGCCGCCGGCACCTGTCAGGTTGGCGGCAGCGAACGAAGAAATACTCGCCAGGGCGAACGTAGCTGCTACAACACTGGCAACGGTGGTATGCATCAGTCTCATAATCCCTCCTGTGGGATATTTAAAATCGGCCCATGGCCGTTTTCTTCAATTATTATAATTGCTGCAGGAGGGAAAATAGGACAATTAGGTTACAGATACATGTCGGTAATATGACATTTTTATGACAACGGGATGGGTACCTATTTTAATGGCATATTAGCCTTTTTTTTCAATCCCCGCCTCCGCAATCCGATCAATATCGCGCATAATGCCGGCGGCCGGCCGATGGCGCGCCAGTTCGCCGGCCATATACGCCATATAGGGCGCGATATGGGAAAAAATAGCTTTATAGCCGGCGCAAAGATGATTATGCCACTGGCCCCCGATGCGGTGAATACGGTGCTTAGGACAGCCGCCGTGACAGGCAAACCGATAGTCGCATGACAAACACGGCGTCGCCACATTGGCTTTTAGCTGGCCGAACTGGCGCTGTTTTTTCCCACCGGCCATGGCGGCCAGGTTCCCTGTCATCAGGTTGCCCAGTCTATGCTCAGGGTAGACGAAATGATCGCAGCTATAGATATCGCCGTTCTGCTCGACGATCAGGCCCTGGCCGCAGGTGGGCTGCATCACGCACAGGCTTGGCATCACGCCGCACCAGGCGGCCAGCGCATTATCGAATAGCTGCACAAACACCCTGCCGACATCATGCCGTACCCAGTAGTCAAACAGGGTATTGATAAACGTGCCGTAGGCTTCGCCGCTCACCGACCATGGCGTCAGCGTTTTATCCGCCGTCGACCGGGGATAAATCAAGTCCCCCCGCGCGGCTCCGGACAACCTTTGTTCCACGGCCGGGATAAATTGCACATACTGCGCGCCCAGCTCTTGCGTGATAAAAAGATATATTTCCAGCGGCGCCTGGGCGGTTTTATCGTTCACCACGCTCAATACATTGTAATCTATATGATATTCCTTAAATATCCGGATGGCGTTGATCACGCTGTCAAATACCGGCCGGCCGCTGGCGGTATGGCGATAATGATTATGCAGCCTGGCGGTGCCGTCCACGGAAATACCCAGCAGGAAATGATTATCGGCAAGAAAACGGCCCCATTGATCGTTTATCAATACGCCGTTGGTTTGCATGCTGTTGGTAATCCTTTTTCCCCGGGCGTAACGCTGCTGATAGCGCAGCGCGGCGGCATAAAAGTCAATTCCGGCCAGGGTCGGCTCGCCGCCCTGCCAGGCAAACATGACCTCGTCGCCAGCGCTGGCGTCAATATACTGCTTAATAAATTCCCTGAGCACATCGTCGGCCATATGCTTCGACGCCGATGCTCCGGCGGGTAACAGGGTATTTTTTTTGTCCACATAAAAACAATAATCGCAGTGAATATTGCATTGATAACTGGTGGGTTTCGCCATCAGGGAAAACGGGCGTTTCATAACCGCGACTCCAAACAATATTGCGCGTCAAATACCATGCCGCACCGGCAGCGGCGGCAGTTAACCGGTAAATTCATCCGGCAACAGTCCCTGTAGCTTGAGCTCACTGCCATGGCGGATAGCGGTTTCCGTTTCGCAACCCGCGTATTCGGCAATTTCACGCCAGGTCCATTCATAGCCCGGCCATTGCCGGTATAAATAGTGAATGCCCAGTAATACCCGTTGCTGGGATTTATCGTAGGCCATGCTGGCCAGCCTTTTTTCCGCCTCGCCCAGATCACGCGCCAGCCGCATGAACAAATAGACATTCAGGCGCGGATAGCGGCATAAAAACCGCTGCGGCTGATAGGGGGTAATGCGCGTTACCGTAGCGGTGCGCTGCACGCGCGAGGAACAGTGGTAAAACGTATTACCGAACAGGCTGCGGTAGCCGAAAAAATCACCGGGGCCGAACAGGCGGATCAGGCACACCTTACCGTTCTCCAGCATATGGTACAGCCCCACCAACCCACTGTGCAGGTAATAAAAAGAGAGGGCCTCATCCTCCTGGGGATAAATGCGCGTTTGCTTCGGCAACTGATCCAGCCGGGTAAACATGGCGTGTTCGCTGCCGGACAATTCTGCGAATACGGCGCGGCCCTCGTCCCCATCCTCAGAATTTTTGTCTTTTTTCCTCAATTTTTACTCCCTTGGTCGGCAGGCCGGTATCGTAATCCCTGACCACCGGCGAGACGTAATCATCCGGTTTAGGACGAAACGCGCCCAGCCATTGCTCATGCCTGTCGGGCCGCCACGGGCGCATGGCCCAGCGATAGCTGCGAAACGGATCGCGAATACTATCCATATAGTCTAATAAGCTATCATGCAATGCATTACGCCGTTCCGCATAGTCGTCCCGGCCAATCAGGTTTATCAGTTCCTCGGGATCGTTGCGCCGGTCATAGAGTTCATCATCGTCAAACAGATTAATCACCAGTTTTAAATCATTGGTGACCCAGGCGCGCATCGGGATAAAACCGCCGAAGCTGTCATGTTCTATTTCATAACGGTTAAATTCCACCATGACCGACCGCTCCCGTTCCCGCTCCGCCGACGACAGCATAGGCAGCAGGCTTTCGCCGTGCAGCGACGGCGGCACCGGGATACCGGCAATCGATAATAACGTCGGCAACAGGTCGATATGGCTCACCGGTGTATCAATCTCCCGCGCCGGCAGGCCGGGCCCGTGGATGATAAAGGGAATGCGGCAGATGTCGTCATAGCCTGCCGAGCCTTTGCTGATAAGTTGATGCGCTCCCATCATTTCACCGTGATCGGAGGTATACACTATCCAGGTATTTTCCCATTCGTCGGGGGTAAGGTGGTTCAGCACGCGTCCTATCTGGTCGTCGACAAAATCATTGCAGGCAAAATAAATCGGATGATGATAGGTGGCGCCATCCGTTACCGGCGACGGCATCGCCCTGGCCCACAAACGCTGGTGCATCGGTTTATCGCTGAGATCATCGGTTCCTTTTGCGCCCAGCGGGTAATGGAAATCGGCAAAACGGTCGAGATAACGCGGCGGGCAGGTAAAGGGATGATGCGGCTCATCGTAAGAAAGCACCAGCAGGAACGGTTTCTCGCGCCGCAGGCGCTGCTTATCGATAAAATGTATCGCGCGCTGGCTGATGCGATAGCCCCAGGTAAATTCATCATCAATCTGATGTTGTTCAAGTTCTTCCTTTGAATTCAGCTCGTTGCGCCATAAGCTGATTTTTTCTTCCGGCAGGTCATGCAGGTAATTAGCGCCATCGTACCAATATTCCGCCGCCCATTCCGGCGGACAGATGCCGGTGCCGAAATAGTCGTGGCCATCAAGATGCCATTTACCGATATAGGCGGTTTGCCAGCCGGCATCCTGAAAATAGTTGCCCAGGGTGCGCATATTCTTACCCGGCGCCAGATTATTGGTCCAGGGACCGCTTTGGTTGGAATACAGGCCGGTGAACAGGCCCGCGCGCGCCGGGGTGCACAGCGGCGCGGTGGTAAATGCCGAATTGAATTTGGCCCCGCGCCCGGCCAGCGCATCGATATGCTCGGTATGCAGGGGAAGGCCGGTATAGCACCCGACCATATTGGTGGCCTGCGTATCGGTCATGATAAAAATAATATTAGGTTGCATCAGGCGATTTCCTCCCTGGTTTTGGTTTTTCTCAAACCGGCGAATATCAGCCAGCCGGAAATGGCGACAACGGTTATGCCCGCGATCCAGCATAACCAGAGGCTGTGCCAGCCGCCGAAGCGGGCGAGAAAGGCATAAATAAATATCATCGCCGCAATAACGCCGACGGAGGCGATTTTTACCGACCGCCACGGCGACATATCCACCGCCAGGGAATCATGGAAGACAAACGGGGTGGCGCGCGGCGCAAGTTTACCGATAACCAGCATCACCAACGCGTTCAGGCAAAACGTTATCGCCAGCACATACAGGAAATGAATAGGGAAATGGAAAACGTAATTGATCAGGATATAGCTGACGATACCTAACAGCAGCGCCAGCTTGGCCGCCATGGCCGGGATACGCGGGAAAAAGAACCCCATGATGATAATGGTGACCAGGGGAACGTTGTACACCCCGTTAAGCTGCTTCATCCAGCTGTATAATCCTTCGGGGGCATTGGCAATGCCGGGGGCCACCACCACCGACACCAGCGCCAGGATCAGGGCGAAATAACGCCCCACCAACACCTGTTTCTTGGACGTGGCGTCAGGATTGATAATACGGCTGTAGATACCCATGCTGAATAAGGTGCTGGCGCTGTTTAAAAACCCGTTGAACACGCTGATAATGGCGCCGAACAGCACGGCGCCGAAAAAACCGACCAGGGGCGCGGGCAGGATCTGGTTGACCAGCACCGGGTAGGCCATATCCGCCTTGGGCAGCCCTTGATACAGGTGATAGGCGATAACGCCGGGCAGGACCAGGATTATCGGGTCGAGCATTTTCAGCAGCGCCGTCAGCAGCGCGCCTTTTTGCCCTTCGGCCAGGTTCTTGGCGGCCAGGGTACGCTGGACGATGCCCTGGTTGGTACACCAGTAAAAGGTATTCACCAGCACCAGGCCGGTCAAGGCGGCGCCGATGGGCACCGGGTCATGGGCGCCACCGATGGAGTTGAGGCGCTCGGCATGATCCGCCGTCAGTGTATTCAGGCCGGCGATAACACTGCCGCCGCCAAGCGCCATCAGCCCGAAAAACGGCACCATCAGCCCGCCAATCACCAGGCCGATGCCATTGACGACATCGGCGACGGCAATCGCGCGCAGTCCGCCGATAACCGCGTACAGGGTGCCTATCACGCCAAGGGCTATCACCATGACTATCGTCGCGCTGCCCTGGCTCAGCCCGGTAAGGTCGCTGAAATGAAACAGGCTGTTGAGCGCCAGCGAGCCGGAATAGAGTACTATGGGCAGAAAACAGACGCCGGTGGCGATTAAAAAACAGCAGTCCACCATAATACGCGTGGTTTTGTCGTAGCGTTCTTCGATAAAATCCGGAATGGTAATAATGCCCCGCTGCAAATAACGCGGTAAAAACACCAGCGCCAGCAGGACCAGGGGAATAGCTGAAATCACCTCCCATGCCATCACCGACATGCCGAATTTATAGGCCTGTCCGCTCAGGCCGACCAATTGTTCCGTTGAAAGATTGGTCAGCATCAGCGATGCGGCAATTATTGGCGCTTTAAGGGAACGACCGGCCAGGAAATAGCCCTGCTGGGTATGGGTATCGTTTTTCCTTACTTTCCACCAGGTAACAATAGCGACAAGGCACGTAAAAAATACAAAAGAAAATATCTGTAGGCTATTCATAAATCGCACCTTTTAGTTATAAAAATATCAGCATAGATGTGACCCTTCCAATAAAATCAGAATAGTGGGCGGTCGATTAATGAGAGAAATACGCAGCTTAAGCCGTTACGATTATTCCGTTCGGTACAGGCAAGCGGCGAGCGGAACCATGCCGCACGTCAGGCGGCATTTCCCGCGGTAAAAACCCAGGAGAAAGTCGTCGCAGGCCAGACAAGCCGGTAATAGTGTATTGTTGACATGACAGATGTTTTACACTTTTCAGCACCCTATTTTTATGACCGTTGTCATAAGCCGGCATGACCCCGCTCACATAATCATTATTGTTATATTCCGGGTGGGAACAAGAAGTTTCTCGTAAATAACCATGCGTAAATTAATTAAGCTTATTTGAATTACGCATTTGCAATATCAATATAAGGAAAAGGATTTATTGGGGTGTGATCGGGCAAAAAAAAATCCGCTGGGGCTTTGCCATCCCCACCGGATCCGATTAACGCTGTGTCGGTTTTTGCGATCACTTTGCAAGCGGCGGCTTAGGTGCCGCCGCAGACGCGGGTTACTCCACCGTCACCGATTTTGCCAGATTACGCGGCTGGTCGACATCGGTGCCTTTGATCAGCGCAATATGATACGCCAGCAGCTGCAACGGCACCGTGTAGAATATCGGCGCCACAATCTCTTCTACGTGCGGCAGCGGGATGATTTTCATATTTTCGCTGTCGGTAAAACCGGCGTTCTCTTCGGCAAAGACATATAACAGGCCGCCGCGGGCGCGCACTTCCTCAATGTTCGACTTGAGTTTTTCCAGCAATTCATTATTGGGGGCAATAACGATTACCGGCATATCGGCGTCGATCAGCGCCAGCGGGCCGTGTTTCAGCTCGCCCGCCGCATAGGCTTCGGCGTGGATATACGAAATTTCCTTGAGCTTCAGCGCGCCTTCCATGGCGATGGGGTAAAGCTCGCCGCGCCCGAGAAACAGGGCGTGATGTTTATCAGAGAACCCTTCCGCCAGCTGTTCAATCGGCTTATCCAGCGCCAGCATTTGCTCGATACGGGCCGGCAGGGCCTGCAGCGCATGCACAATCTGCTGCTCGACCTGGCTATCCATGCCCTTCAGGCGGCCCAGGCGCGCCACCAGCATCAGCAATACCGTTAACTGGGTGGTGAAGGCCTTGGTGGAAGCCACGCCGATTTCCGTCCCGGCGCGGGTCATCAGCGCCAGATCGGATTCGCGCACCAGCGAGGAGCCGGCCACGTTACACACCGCCAGCGAGCCGAGGTAGCCCAGGGTTTTGGTCAGGCGCAGGGCCGCCAGGGTATCGGCGGTTTCGCCGGATTGCGACAGGGTAATGATCAGGCTGCCCGGCCGCACGGCGGATTTGCGATAGCGGAACTCGGAGGCGATTTCCACATCGCAGGGCACGCCGGCCAGCGCCTCGAACCAGTATTTCGATACCATGGCCGAATGGTACGAGGTGCCGCAGGCGATGATTTGCACATGCTGTACCTGCTCCAGCAAACGATCGCCGGCCTCGCCCAGTTCGGATAACGTGATCTGGCCGTGTAAAAAACGGCCCGCCAGGGTGTTTTTAATCGCCTGCGGCTGTTCAAAAATCTCTTTTTGCATGTAGTGGCGATAGATGCCCTTATCGCCGGCGTCGTATTTTACCTGGGACTCAATCTCCGCCCGTTGCACCGGGTTGCCGCGCGTATCCCATACGCGCACCGTGCGGCGGGTAATTTCGGCGATATCGCCCTCTTCCAGGAACATAAACCGGCGGGTGACCGGCAGCAGCGCCAGCTGATCGGACGCCAGGAAGTTTTCGCCCACGCCCAGGCCAATCACCAGCGGACTACCGGATCGCGCCGCCACCAGCACGCTTGGGTCCTTGCTGTCCATGATAACTGTGCCATAGGCGCCGCGCAGCTGCGGGATCACGCGCAGGATCACTTCAGCCAGCGTGCCGCCGCCCTGGCGCTGTTCCCAATGCACCAGGTGGGCGATAACCTCGGTATCGGTTTCGGACGCGAATACATAGCCGCGCTCCACCAGCAGTTTACGCAGCGGTTCATGGTTTTCAATGATACCGTTATGCACCACCACGATATGCCCGGAGACATGGGGATGGGCATTATTTTCCGAGGGTTCCCCGTGGGTGGCCCAACGGGTATGGGCGATGCCCGTGCCGCCGGTCAGCGGATGCTCCGCCGCCGCCTGCGACAACGCGGCAACCTTGCCGACCCGGCGCAGCCGTTGCAAATGCCCCTCGTTATCCACCACCGCCAGGCCGGCGGAATCATACCCACGATACTCTAGCCGGCGTAATCCCTCTAACAGGATTTCGGCAATATCACGCTGCGCAACCGCGCCTACTATTCCACACATCAGTGTTATTCCTAAATGAACGGCATGCTCCGCCGTATCGATGTCTTTGACCTGACAGAGACCGGTTTTTCCGGTTTCCCCGAGCCTGTAGAACTGGGGATTATTATGTTTTGTCAGCCACTCTCGTGAAAATGGCTGACAAAACCATGATAACGGGCATGATGGGCAAGATGGTAAAGACGCCCTATCTCTCTTCCCGGCGCCAGGCTTTACTCTCATTGCGCATCATACCCGCGGCAAACTCATGCCCAGATTTGACAAACTGCGCGTAATACCATTAACGATGCTTCTTAACCGGCCGTTGCCAGCCGGTGATATGCACCTGCCGCACCCGGCTAAGCACCAGTTCGTTTTCCCCCACGCTGCGCGTAACTGTGGTGCCGGCGCCGATGGTGGCGCCGTTGCCTATGGTAACCGGCGCCACCAGTTGGGTATCCGAGCCGACAAAGACATCATCGCCGATCACGGTCTGGTGTTTATTGGCGCCGTCATAATTGCAGGTAATGGTGCCGGCGCCGATATTCACACCGGCGCCAATTTCCGCATCACCCAGATAGCTCAGGTGCCCGGCCTTGGATCCGCGCCCCAGGCGCGCTTTTTTCATCTCGACAAAATTGCCGACATGGGCGCCCTCTTCCAGCTCCGCACCGGGCCGCAGGCGGGCGAACGGCCCGACGGTACAGTCCGCACGCAGCCGGGCTTGATCTATGACCGTGTAGGGGCTGACCACCACGTTATCGCCAATGTCGCAGTCTTTTAATACGCAGCCGGTACCGATAACCACATTGTTGCCCAAGGATACCCGGCCCTCAATAATGACATTGGTGTCAATGGTCACATCACGGCCGTGCGTCAGCTCGCCGCGCAAATCAAAACGCGCCGGGTCGAGCAGCATGACCCCGGCCAACAGCAGATTTTCGGCCTGCTGGCGCTGATAAACCCGCTCAAGGGTTGCCAGCTGCAAACGATTATTCACGCCCTCCACTTCGCTTAGGCGATCGGGGTTAACGGTATTGATACGCCGGCCCTCGCCCCAGGCCAGGGCGATAATATCGGTAAGGTAATACTCTCCCTGGGCGTTATTGGTGGTCAGCCGGCTTAACCAGCGCTTCAGGTCGGCGCCATTGGCCACCAGGATGCCGGTATTGATTTCGCGGATGCCCCGCTGCGCCTCGTCGGCGTCTTTGTGCTCGACGATACCGCATACATTGCCGTTTTCCCGCACGATGCGGCCATAGCCGGTAGGATCGTCCAGGGTAACGGTCAGCAGGCCGATACCGCCCTCGGGCTTGGCGGCCACCAGGCGCTCAAGGGTTGACGGCGCTATCAACGGCACATCGCCGTACAGCATCAGGATATCTTCATCATCCTGGAAAAACGGCGCCGCCTGCTGCATGGCATGGCCGGTGCCGCGCTGTTCGGCCTGCAATACCCAGCTCAGTTCCGGACCAGGGCCGGCCAACGCCTGCCGCAGTCGCTCGCCGCCGTGGCCGTAAACCAAATGGATACGCGCCGCGCCCAGGGCGGCGGCGGCGTCAATAACATGCCTGACCAGCGGTTTGCCAGCCAACGGATGCAAGACCTTGGGCAGATCGGAATACATGCGGGTGCCCTTGCCGGCGGCAAGGATCACTACGCTCATCAATCGATTCGACATAACCATCCTGATGAACCTGATTCAATAGACGAAAGTAAACCCGTTCAGAGAAGGGATTACCACATATTTTGGGCCGAAAAACACATTATGGCCGCATAATGACGTAAGCCGGGATCATTTTACCCGGTTTAGGACGCAATGCGGAAATAGTGGGCGTTTCGGGGCCAATTACCGCAGGTACAGGCTGGAATTAGCGGTTTAGGTAGGCGAAGAAGGTGAAACTTATTTCAGATCGAAAAATAAGAGCGTCAAGTTGTGACACTCTATGCGTGGAAGAGAATGAATTCCAATAAAAAAGCCAGTCACAAAGGACTGGCTTTTTAATCACACTAGCTTGATTACATTGCTTTTCTGGTCAATTCAATGACCCGCAGCTTGGCGATGGCCCTGGACAGTTCGGCCGAGGCCTGAGCATAATCCACGTCACCATGTGAATTATTGATATGCTCTTCCGCCATGCGCTTGGATTCCATTGCGCGCGCTTCATCAAGATCTTTGCCACGAATGGCGGTATCGGCCAAAACGGTAACGATGTCCGGTTGCACCTCGAGGATGCCCCCCGACAGGTAGATATACTCTTCTTCGTTATGTTCTTTGACGATACGCACCATACCGGGCTTAATGGCAGTGAGCAGCGGGGCATGGCCGGGAAAAATCCCCAGTTCGCCTTCGCTTCCCGTCACCTGGATTTTTTCCACCAGCCCGGAAAACATTTTCTGTTCCGCGCTGACGACATCCAGATGGTAAGTATTTGCAGCCATATCACCCTCCTATCACAGCGTTACAGTTTCTTGCCTTTTTCCACTGCTTCATCAATGGAACCGACCATATAGAACGCCTGCTCGGGCAGGTGATCGTATTCACCGTCCATGATGCCTTTAAAGCCGCGGATAGTGTCTTTCAGGGAAACATATTTACCCGGCGAACCGGTGAACACTTCGGCGACGAAGAACGGTTGCGACAAGAAACGCTGGATCTTACGTGCGCGGGACACCACCAGTTTGTCATCTTCTGACAGTTCGTCCATACCCAGGATGGCGATAATATCTTTCAGCTCCTGATAACGCTGAAGGATGGACTGCACGCCACGGGCCACGTC
Organism: Sodalis sp. RH24; assembly: GCF_047324145.1. Classification (NCBI taxonomy): domain Bacteria; kingdom Pseudomonadati; phylum Pseudomonadota; class Gammaproteobacteria; order Enterobacterales; family Bruguierivoracaceae; genus Sodalis; species Sodalis sp. RH24. The sequence continues at coordinate 3,550,711 of NZ_CP178729.1, read as the reverse complement.
GTAGTGTTCCTGGCCGACAACCAACGGATCCAGCTGACGGCTGGTGGAGTCGAGCGGGTCAACCGCCGGGTAGATACCCAGTGAGGCGATTTGACGGCTCAATACCACGGTGGCGTCAAGGTGGGCGAAGGTGGTCGCCGGCGACGGGTCGGTTAAGTCATCCGCAGGCACATATACCGCCTGTACCGAGGTGATGGAACCGGTTTTGGTGGAGGTGATGCGTTCTTGCAGCACGCCCATTTCTTCCGCCAGCGTCGGCTGGTAGCCTACCGCTGAAGGCATACGGCCCAGCAGCGCGGATACTTCGGTCCCGGCCAGGGTATAACGATAAATGTTATCGATAAACAGCAGGACGTCGCGGCCTTCATCACGGAATTTTTCCGCCATGGTCAGCCCGGTCAGCGCCACGCGCAGACGGTTTCCCGGCGGCTCGTTCATCTGGCCGTACACCAGGGATACTTTGTCGATAACGTTCGAATCGGTCATTTCGTGGTAGAAGTCGTTCCCTTCGCGGGTACGTTCGCCCACGCCGGCAAACACCGAATAACCGGAATGCTCGATGGCGATATTACGGATAAGCTCCATCATGTTGACGGTTTTACCCACGCCGGCGCCGCCGAACAGGCCGACTTTACCGCCTTTGGCAAACGGGCACATCAGGTCGATAACCTTGATGCCGGTTTCCAGCAGTTCCTGCGAACTGGACAAATCTTCATAGCTCGGCGCCGGACGATGGATGGACCAACGTTCTTCCTCGCCGATCTCGCCTTTCATATCGACCGGTTCGCCCAGCACGTTCATGATGCGGCCCAGCGTGGCTTTACCCACCGGCACTTCGATCGAACGTTCCAGGTTGGTCACTTTCAGGCCGCGACGCAGACCGTCGGACGAGCCCATGGCGATGCAACGGACAACGCCGCCGCCTAACTGCTGTTCTACTTCCAGCACCAATTTGGCGGCGCCGTTTTCCACTTCAAGGGCGTTGTACACCTTAGGTACAGCATCCTGCGGGAACTCGACGTCAACCACGGCGCCGATAACCTGGATAACATTTCCAGTAGCCATCTTGAATCCTCTACGTAATTCGTAACCCTAAACCTAAACCGCGGCGGCTCCCGAAACGATCTCGGTGAGTTCCTGAGTGATGCTGAATTGACGAGCCTTATTGTAAACAAGTTGCAACTCTTTGATCAGGTTGCCACCGTTATCCGTTGCGGCTTTCATCGCTACCATTCGCGCGGCCTGTTCGCTGGCCAGGTTTTCAACGACGCCCTGATAAACCTGCGATTCCACATAACGGCGCAACAATGTATCCAGCAGCGCCTTGGGATCGGGTTCATACAGGTAATCCCAGGTTTTCTTCTTCAGCTCTTCCCCATCTTCCGCGGGCGGCAAGGGCAGGACCTGAAGCAGTTGCGGTACCTGGGACATGGTATTAACGAATTTGTTGCTGACAATATAGAGCTTATCCAGGCGGCCTTCGTCATACGCCTGCAGCATGACTTTAACCGGCCCAATCAGTTCAGACAGCGTGGGGTTATCCCCCATGCCGGTGACCTGGGCAACCACGTTGCTGCCGACGGCGTTAAAGAACGACACCGCCTTGGAGCCGATCAGCGCCAGTTCCGCATCAACGCCCTTTTCACTCCAGGCTTTCATGTCCGTCAGCACTTTTTTGAACAGGTTAATGTTCAGGCCGCCGGCCAGACCACGGTCGGTGGCCACCACCAGATACCCGACGCGCTTGACGTCGCGCTCTTCCAGGTAAGGATGTTTATATTCCAGATTTCCCAAAGCAAGGTGACCAATCACATTACGCATAGTTTCTGCATAAGGACGGCTGGCCGCCATACGCTCCTGCGATTTGCGCATTTTGGATGCGGCAACCATCTCCATCGCTTTGGTGATCTTCTGCGTGTTTTGCACGCTGGCGATCTTAGTACGTATTTCTTTGGCGCTGGCCATCTCTGCTTCTCCTCATGGCGTCATGGCCTGCCGAAACAGGCCATAGCGCGTTACCAGGACTGGGTTGCCTTGAAGTTATCGAGGATGCCTTTCAGCTTGCCTTCGATTTCATCGTTATAAGCGCCGGTCTGGTTGATTTGTTGCATCAAATCGCCTTGCTCGCGGTCTACGTAGGCCAGCAGCGCGGCCTCGAAGTCGCCGACCTTTGCCAGTTCGATGTCTTCCAGGTAACCACGTTCAGCGGCGAACAACACCAGGGACTGCTGCGATACCGACATGGGAGCATATTGTTTCTGCTTCAACAGTTCGGTCACTTTTTGTCCATGATTCAGCTGCTTACGCGTTGCTTCATCCAGATCGGAAGCAAACTGGGAGAACGCGGCCAGCTCACGGTACTGAGCCAAAGCCGTACGAATACCGCCCGACAGTTTTTTCATAATCTTCGTCTGGGCTGCGCCGCCCACACGGGATACGGAAATACCGGGGTTAACGGCGGGACGAATACCGGCGTTGAACAGGCTTGATTCCAGGAAGATCTGGCCATCGGTGATGGAAATCACGTTGGTCGGAACAAACGCGGAAACGTCGCCCGCCTGGGTTTCGATGATCGGTAATGCGGTCAGCGAGCCGGTCTTGCCCTTCACTTCACCCTTGGTAAAGGCTTCTACGTATTCGGCGTTGACGCGCGACGCACGTTCCAGAAGACGGGAGTGAAGATAGAATACGTCCCCGGGATAGGCTTCACGTCCAGGCGGACGACGGAGCAACAGGGAAATCTGACGGTAAGCCACGGCTTGTTTGGACAAATCATCATAGATGATCAGCGCATCTTCGCCGCGATCGCGGAAATACTCGCCCATGGCGCAGCCTGAATACGGCGCCAGGTATTGCAGGGCGGCGGATTCGGACGCGGTGGCAACCACGACAATGGTATTGGCCAGGGCGCCGTGCTCTTCCAGCTTGCGCACGACGTTCGCCACGGTGGAGGCTTTCTGGCCGATGGCGACATAGACGCACTTGATGCCGGATTCGCGCTGATTGATAATCGCATCGATCGCCAGAGCCGATTTACCGGTCTGGCGGTCGCCGATGATCAGCTCGCGCTGGCCGCGGCCGATGGGAATCATGGCATCCACGGATTTATAACCGGTCTGTACCGGCTCATCCACGGATTGGCGTTCAATAACGCCCGGCGCAATAGCCTCGACGGCGGAAAAACCGTCGTTCTCTACCGGACCCTTGCCATCGATGGGCGCGCCCAGCGTGTTGACCACGCGGCCCAGCAGGCCACGGCCAACCGGCACTTCCAGAATGCGGCCGGTGCACTTGACCTTCATGCCTTCGGCCAGATCTTCATAGGGTCCCATCACCACGGCGCCGACGGAGTCGCGTTCCAGGTTCAGGGCGATAGCGAAGCGGTTGCCCGGCAGGGCGATCATTTCACCCTGCATGACTTCGGCCAGGCCGTGAATACGGATAATCCCGTCACTCACGGAAACGATAGTACCTTCATTGTGAGCTTCGCTCACCACATTGAACTGAGCAATGCGCTGCTTGATCAGTTCGCTGATTTCGGTGGAATTCAGTTGCATGCTCCAGTCCCCTTAAGACTGCAATACGTCTGCCAGTCGTTCGAGACGACCGCGTACGCTGCCGTCTATCACCATATCGCCCGCGCGAATAATCACGCCGGCAATGACAGACTTATCAATTTTGCAATTCAGCTTAACTTTGCGTGACAGACGTTGTTCCATCGCGGCAGTAATTTTCGCCAGTTGCTCGTCTTTTAGATGGCTTACGGAAATGACGTCCACTTCCACAGTCGATTCGTGCGCGGCGCGCATCTCCATAAACTGTTCCAGCACATCCGGCAAAACTGCTAATCGTCCGTTTTCGGCCATGACCTTGATAAGATTCTGGCCCGCCTGGTCGAGTTGATCGCCGCATACCGCGATAAACGTTTCCGACAGTGTTTCTGGTGCAACCGCACCGGATAACAGTTCAGCCATCTGATCGTTGCGGCTAACCTCGGCGGTAAACGACAGCATAGCCTGCCACTGTTCAACGCTTTGATGCTCGACGGCAAAGTCAAAAGCTGCTTTGGCGTAGGGGCGAGCTACCGTTACTAATTCAGACATCAGCCCCTCCCTCCCTACAGTTCAGCGACCAGTTTATCTACGATGTCGCTGTTGGCAGCTTCATCCACGGAACGTTCGATGATCTTCTCGGCACCCGCTAAAGCCAGCAGCGCGACCTGTTTCCGCAGCTCTTCACGAGCCCGTTTGGTTTCGGCCTGAATTTCTGCCTGAGCCTGCGCTACGATTCTGTTACGTTCGTCTTCCGCTTCCGCTTTCGCTTCGTCCATAATCTGAGCTTTGCGCTTGTTGGCTTGCTCGATGATTGCCTGGGCTTCGGCTCTGGCCTTCTTCAGTTGATCGGTCGCATTGGCTTGCGCGATATCCACCTCTTTTTTCGCCAGATCCGCAGAAGCGAGGCCATCAGCAATTTCTTTCTGACGCTTCTCTATGGCTGCGATAAGCGGCGGCCATATGTATTTCATGCAGAACAGGACAAACAGGATGAACGCGATGGCCTGGCCGAGGATTGTTGCGTTAAGATTCACAGCACAATGCCTCTTATAAAGTTAACGGTTTGATGTTGTATTAATTTCACGCAATGCTACACACTACGCTACGGCAAACATCACGTACAGTCCCAGACCCACGGCAATCATCGGGATGGCGTCGACCAGACCCATAACGATAAAGAACTGAGTACGCAGCAGAGGGATCAGATCCGGCTGACGCGCTGCACCTTCCAAAAATTTACCACCCAGGATGCCGATACCGATCGCAGCACCGATTGCCGCCAGACCCATCATCACAGCGGCAGCCATGTACAGCAGATCGAGATTCAGGTTTTCCATGACAGTCTCCAGTTTGTTTCAGATTAAACGCAACAGTATTGTAAAAATATCAGTGTTCTTCGGACGCCATCGCTAGATAGACAATCGTCAGCACCATAAAGATAAAGGCTTGCAACGTAATGATCAGTATGTGGAAAATGGCCCAGGGCACATTCAGGATCCACTGCGACCACCACGGTAACAGACCGGCAATCAGAATGAAGATCAACTCACCCGCATACATATTGCCGAACAACCGAAGGCCTAAGGAAACTGGTTTGGACAGTAAGCTCACGCCTTCGAGAATCAGGTTGATGGGTATAAACGCCCAATGGTTAAACGGCTGCATGGTGAGTTCTTTGACAAAACCACCGATCCCTTTCATCCGCACGCTATAGATGAGAATGAGGATAAAGACCCCCAGCGCCATGGATATGGTGATATTCACGTCGGCGGAAGGCACCACGCGCAGCGCCGGTAGTCCCATATAACGCTCGGCGATGGTCGGCAGCAGATCGATAGGCAGCAAATCCATCAGGTTCATCAGGAAAACCCAGACGAAGATGGTCAGCGCCAGCGGCGCGATAAGTTTGCTTTTACCGTGGAACATATCCCGCACGCTGCCGTCGACAAACCCGATAATCAGTTCAACCGCCGTCTGCAGTTTACCGGGAACGCCGCTGGTAGCCCTTCTGGCGACGCGCGAGAAAATCGTAATAAAAATCACGCCGAGCAGAACGGAAAAGAACATGGAGTCAATGTTCAGCGTCCAGAATGTTGCCGGGCCGTTATGGGGATTAACCAGTTCAAAAGTACGCAGGTCCAACTGAAGGTTGTTCAGGTGGTGGCCTATGTATTCCTGTGGAGTAGAGATTTCTCCTGATGCAGACATGATGCCTCTTACCCTTTGTTGTTAATTACGGCCGGTGCCAATATCTGCACAATCAGCACCGATAAATAGGTCAGGCCCAATGGAACAAACGCGGCCCTGAACATCCCAAGCGCTACGATAAGCAAAGCTATGGTAGCGACGACCTTGAGCGCCTCTCCGATGGCAAAAGACCAGGCAACACGCCCCGCGGCCGGAACTTTCACCTGATGGCGCCAGGTAAAGAGTACAAACAACACGTTCGGCAGCCAGGCCGCCAATCCTCCGCCCAGGGCGGATGCGGCCCACTGCGGGCTGCGCAAGGCGAACAACGCGCCCAGCAGGCCCAACGTCAATAACTGGATAAACAACACTTTTCCAGCAACTTTCCCACTGTAGAGGGAAAAGGACATTATTTCACTTCCCCCATACCTGTTCCGGTCAGGCTGAAGGTGTATAAAACTGCCTTTAGCGCGATGAGTCAAGTAGCGAAAAACGTGCAAATTATACGGGTAGACACTACGAATTCAATGCATAAGTAGCGAAAAGGTGAACAATAATTTAAATTCCTTCGTTTTACCCGTTTTCCCCGCTAAAGCGCGGGAATGATACCATGCATAACTTTATACTGCTTGGGCAATTATTGCTTCTGAAACTGTGCGTCTGATCACGTTATAGTTCGCTAATTTTTATGGCTCGTCGGCGGGCTTTTTTTGCCTCTGATTAAAATAACTATAAAAACACATTAATTTTCAAACAGTTATATATTAACGTGTCCTTAAAAAGCCTTATATCATCACAATCGCGCCGGAGTGTGATGAGGCGGCTTATTCTCCGCCAAAGCCGGCGGTAATATCACTGACATTTTTGGACACATATATTTTACACAGTGACTATTAGCCTTAGAACTAAATGAGCGACAATACAATATGATAAAATAATGTAAAATTTAAGTAACCGAGATTTGAAATTACACCGCCGGGAAATGCGGCCGTCCGGCAAAAACCGCGATAATTCTATTCAATCTTTTATTGATAAAAAACAAATTTAACGCACCCCGATCACCACTAAATGCCGCTCGCCCTGCAATTGCGGCACGGACAGCGTAATCACTGATTCCAGCACGTATTTTTCCGGCAACGCGGACAATTCCTCCGCCGGCACCTGCCCTTTCAGCGCATAAAAACGGCCTGCCGGCACGGCGGGCAAATGATGACACCAGGCCAGCATATCGCCCACCGAAGCAAAGGCGCGGCTGATAACGCCGTCAAAACCCATGACCGGCGCATAGTCCTCCACCCGGCTCTGCACCGGTTCGATATTGTCCAGCCGCAGTTCGTGTTGCACCTGGCGCAGGAAGCGAATGCGCTTGCCCAGGCTATCGAGCAGGGTAAAGCGGGAATCGGGGCGGACGATGGCCAGCGGAATGCCGGGCAAGCCGGCGCCGGTGCCCACATCGATAAAATGCCGGCCGCGCAGATGCGGATCGACCACGATGCTATCCAGAATATGGCGGATCAGCATTTGCGCTGGATCGCGCACTGACGTCAGGTTATACGCCTTGTTCCATTTATCCAGCAGTTCAACGTAGCGTACCAGCTGCCGCTTTTGCCCATCGGGCAGCGCAATGCCGGCGGCGTTGAGTAAGACTTCCAGTTTGGCCAGCATGGCGGGATCCTTAAAAATAAGCGGGGTGGCGGACATGTCATCTCAGGCGCTGCGGCGCAGCATGCCCTGCTTTTTCAGCCATACCAGCAAAATGGAAATCGCCGCCGGGGTGATGCCGGAAATGCGTGAGGCCTGCCCAATGGAATTGGGTTTGTGATCGTTAAGCTTGGCGATCGCTTCATTGGACAAGCCTGATACCTGCCGGTAATCCAGCTCCGCCGGCAGCAGGGTATTTTCATTACGCAGCTGGCGGTCGATCTCTTCCTGCTGACGGGTGATGTAACCCGCATATTTAATCTGGATTTCCACCTGCTCCGCCGCCTGCGGATCGGTAAGCGCGGGCGAAAACATCGGTAGCCCGGTCAGGACGCCGTAAGTCATCTCCGGACGCCTGAGTAGTTCTTCGCCGCTGGCTTCGCGTGACAAAGGCGCCTTAAGCAGCAGGTTGATCTGTTCAACCTCGGCGGTGCGGGGATTAACCCAGACGTCGCGCAGGCGCTGGCGCTCCCGCTCGATATTGTCCAGTTTCTCGCTAAAGCGCGCCCAACGCTCATCGTCCACCAGCCCCAGCTGCCGGCCGGTTTCGGTCAGGCGTAAATCCGCGTTATCCTCGCGCAGCAGCAGCCGGTATTCAGCGCGCGAGGTAAACATACGATAGGGTTCCTTGGTGCCCAGGGTGCAAAGATCATCCACCAGCACGCCCAGATAGGCCTGATCGCGGCGTGGGAACCACCCTTCCTGGTCATTGGCCAGGCGGCCGGCGTTGATGCCCGCCAGCATGCCCTGGGCGGCGGCTTCTTCGTAGCCGGTGGTGCCGTTGATCTGCCCGGCGAAGAATAATCCGGCAATGTATTTGCTCTCAAGCGTCTGCTTCAAATCGCGCGGATCAAAAAAATCATACTCGATGGCATAGCCGGGCCGAACGATGGCGGCGTTTTCCAGTCCTTTCATCGAATGCACGATTTTCATCTGCACATCAAACGGCAGGCTGGTGGAAATACCGTTGGGATAAACTTCATTGCTGGTCAGCCCTTCAGGTTCAAGGAAAATCTGATGGGAGTCGCGATCGGCAAAACGCATGACCTTGTCTTCGATGGAAGGACAATAGCGCGGTCCCACGCCTTCGATGACGCCGGCGTACATCGGGCTGCGATCCAGGTTCTGCCGGATCACCTCATGGGTGTTCTCATTGGTGTAGGTAATATAACAAGGCACCTGGCGCGGATGCTGTTCAACCGAGCCCATAAACGAGAATACCGGTAACGGCACATCGCCCTGCTGGGTCGCCAGCTGGCTGAAGTCGATGGTTCTGGCGTCCAGGCGCGGCGGGGTGCCGGTTTTCAGGCGTTTTACCCGGAACGGCAGCTCACGCAGACGTTTGGACAATGAGATCGACGGCGGATCGCCCGCCCGGCCACCGCTGTAATGATCCATGCCGATGTGGATCTTGCCGTCCAGGAAAGTCCCGACGGTCAGTACCACCGCCCTGGCCCTGAATTTCAGGCCCATCTGGGTCACCGCCCCGACCACGCGATCGTTTTCGACGATAAGATCTTCCACCGCCTGCTGGAAGATCATCAGGTTGGGCTGGTTCTCCAATGCGGTTCGGATCGCCAGGCGATACAGCAGCCGATCCGCCTGGGCACGGGTGGCGCGCACCGCCGGCCCTTTGCTGGCGTTTAGTATCCTAAACTGTATCCCCGCCAGGTCGATCGCCTTGGCCATCAGGCCGCCCATGGCGTCGATTTCCTTGACCAAATGGCCTTTGCCTATCCCGCCGATTGCCGGATTACAGGACATTTGTCCAAGCGTATCAATATTATGCGTCAACAGCAGGGTCTTGCGGCCCATCCTGGCCGCCGCCATGGCAGCTTCGGTGCCGGCATGGCCGCCACCGATGATGATGACGTCAAATTGATCGGGATAAAACATGATAACTCTTCCTCGCATGGGGCCATCGCCTGGGGCGAACGATCGTCAAGGGCGGTTGGGAAAGTGGATTCTACTCAACTTTGCGGGTGATACAAGCCCTGGGGATCCGCAGGTAATTAAAGAAAGATCTTTTTATTTAAAGATCTCTTTATTATGTCTACTACTATGATCGCGATCCTCTGTGGATAAGCCTTTAAACAGCCGCAATATCAGATCGTTGTCGACGATCGTTTGCTGTGAATGATCGGTGATCCCAAACGGTATAAGCTGGGATCAAGATCGGTACTTATCCACTGATTGAAAAACGCACAAGGGTTATACAGTGGATAAATACCGGTTATAGGCGGGTTTTAAGCATACTTATACACAAAAAATCAGCGATCTTTTTTAGTTTTTATTAAGTCGATCCAGCTTTCCGCCCATTCTTCCGCCGGATCCTCGGGAATTTCATGTTGCGTGATATCGATCTTTAATATTTCGCCGATGCGCACCGCGCCGCGCGCGATCATGTGACGATCGATAGCATCGATCGCCCCGCAAAAGGTATCGTATTCACTGCTGCCGATGCCGACCGCGCCATATCTAACATTGGCCAGCGACGGCTGCTCGGTTTCCAGTTGTTCAAACAGCGGCTGCAAATTATCCGGCAGATCCCCGGCGCCGTGGGTCGAGGATACGATCAGCCACAGGCCTTCCAGAGCCATCTCTTCCAATTCGGGACCGTGCAGCACAGTGGCGGTAAATCCCTGATTTTCAAGAATACCGGCAAGGTGTTCCGCCACGTATTCGGCGCTGCCCAGGGTGCTGCCACTGACGATCGTTATATCGGCCATATTCTTTCCGTCTGATCAAAGAGCCGATATTGTACGCTGTGTATCGCCTGGGATCTACCTGTGGACAATAGGGGTATAACAATTTGCCGTCAGGGGACGATCGTACGGCTGATGGGGTTTTGCAGCGAGATCAGCGTTTCCGTGGATTGGATTTCATCAATGGTCTGGATCTTGTTGATAAGTACTTCCTGCAAGGCATCGATGGAGCGGCACATGACTTTGATAAAAATGCTGTAATGCCCCGTGGTGTAATAGGCTTCCACCACTTCCTCCAGCGCATCGAGTTTTTTCAGCGCCGACGGGTAGTCCTTGGCGCTCTTGAGAATGATGCCGATAAAGCAGCAGACGTCATAACCCAGGTGCTTGGCGCTGACGTCTACCCGGGCGCCGGTAATAATACCCGCCTGCTTCATTTTCTCCACCCGCACATGAATGGTGCCGGCGCTGACCGCTAATTGCTTGGCAAGCTCGGCATAGGCGGTACGGGCATTGGCCATCAGCGCCTGCAAAATGGCGCGATCGAGCGCATCTATCTGATAATTTTCCGGCATTATTTCCTCTTTGGTGACAACAGGCGACCCCTGCTGCCGGCGGTCAGTCCTGACGGCGCCAGCGTCGTAGCAAACGGTTTTTCAGGCCGGTATCGAAGCGCCAGATATGATCGAATATCTTCAGGATACCCGGTTTTCCCAGGGACGACAGCGCAACGGCATGAAACCGCTGAAGCTGCCGCTGCCGCTGCTGTTTTATCCTGGCGGCCAGGTTGTCCGGCAAACGCTGGGCGATAAAATCGGAGATCACTACCGCGTCCGCGTCCCGCCACTCGGGCGTATCCAGCCGATCGGCCAGGGCGGCGATGCAGGCGGTCAAGTCGGTGCCGCCGCTAAAGCGCTGGCCGAGAAAACGGATCGCCTGTTCCAGCCCGGATAGGGCGCTAAGCTCATAGCTGACCATGCCGGTGGAGAACAGCGTAATATAGCAGCGCCGGTTATCCGCCAGCGCAATACGCATCAGCGCCAGGCAGAACGCCTTTGCGCATTGCTCGTTAAATCCGCCCATCGAACCGGACGTATCGACGCAGACGATAAACGGCCCCCGCGGCTGCGGTTGCCGCTGCTCGCCCTGCGCCGACTGTTTTACCACCCGCTCCCGCCAGCCCTCGCCCTGCAGGCGATAGGTCAGCAAGCGTTTCTCCAGCAACCGCCGGTAGAATTCATACTCCAATTCATCAATACCCAGTGTTGCCAGCTCGGTGGGCAGCAACCGCAACAGATCGTCGCTTTGGTGAATACCGCCGACTTCCTCGGGTTGTACCATGGGTTCGCGCACCCGCAGCCGCATCCATTGCTGCGGCGCCTCGGGAGCGGCGGCGGCGTGGGCTTCCCGGCTGCGTCCCAAGCTTTCGGCCAGCCGGCGTAATTCCGGTTGCCGACGTAAAAACTCGCCGTAATGGACCAACTGGCGGTAATCCTGCTGCTGCCTTTGCGCGGCGGCCATGTCCCACAAACGTCCGGCCGCGGCTTCGTTTTCCGCCATCAGGGGCGCCAGCGCGCCGCTGGTCGCCAGCTGCTGCGCGAGCTCGTCAAGCAGCAGCTCGCGTTCCGTATCCAGCAACTGATGGTGCAGGGTGACCGCCCTCAGCGTCAGGTCGATGCGCCAGCGCTGTAAAAACAGGGGATGAAAGCTTTCCTGCGGGCGCGCCCGGGCAAAGGTCGCCGCCGCGGCCAGGCTTGCGGCCTCCGGATAAAAAGGCGAGGAAAGCCGCTGCAGCAGTTCCAGGGTGGGGGTAAGCGCGTCCCTGAACTCGCCTGGCGATAGCAGTTGGCAGTGTTGGAAGTGGTAAAACTCCGTGGCCAGTTCGGATGAAACCCGGGTTTCCATCAATACCCGTGCCAAACGTTGCCGGATAACCGGCATGCGCTTGAGCAAAACGGTTTTGAACAGCGGGTATTTTTCCATGAACACGGCTAACTGCGGGCTGGCAAGCAGCGTCAGGATAAAATCGTCCAGCAGCTCGCCTTCGTTGATGGATAAAAATAAATCCAGAGTGCTCAAGGCCAGCATGATGGGTTAACCTTGTCCGGCTTGCGCGAGCTGGCGGGACACTTCCAGCAGGCTATCTTCTATTTTAGCCACCCAATCGCGCGGGATGAACAGACAGGCTTGCTGTTCGCTGAACCGGGCGCGCTGCTGGCGATACTGCCTCTCCACCAAGGCCAACGCCTCTTGCAGCGCTTGCGGCGGTGCCGCCGGCGGGAGTTGCTCCTCCAGCGCCAATAGCGAGGCTTGCCGGCTGATATCCAATATTTCCAGCTGTCGCTCGGCGTTGATGCGTACCTCCAGGGGCTGGGCAAAGCCGATATTATTGAGCCGCCCTTTTAAAACCGTATCTTTAAGCAGCCACTGTCGCAGCGCCTCACGCTCGACGGCGATATGGGTCACGTTGACGTCATGCAATACCAGCGGTGTTTGCAATACCAGCCGCAGGGTGCCGTCGGTTATCGCTGCGGGCAGGGAATAGACCGGTTTACGATTTATCAATCCTTTGCGCGACTCGAACGCCAGGGCCTGCCGTTGGTTTTGCCGGCGACGGTGCGCCAGGCTTTCCCGCTGTATATCCTGGATTTTCAACAGCATGGTTTGCTGTTGATAGCCTTGCTCGATAAGCAACAATTCAACCTGGCGTTCCACCAGTTGCAGACTGTCCGGATCGTGCCACAGGCAATCCTTTAACAAGATGATGTCTATCGGGGCGATGGCCTGCCGGTCGCTGAAAAACGCGCTTGCCCGCAGCAGGCGCAACGCTTTTTTCCACCGCCGGTCGGAGACATAAGGCGCCTGAGTCACGGCATCCAGGCGCTGGCGCAGCAGGTAAATCAATTCAAAACATTCCGCCGGCAGGCTGATGAGATCTATTTTCGGCTGCCATGCCAGATATTCTTCGTCGGTAACGCCCAGGCCGTCGGGTAAAGCCTGCTCCCCGCTATCAGCCGTGTGAATCAGCAACGCGTGGAAATTGGCTTTCTCTTTGACCTTATGCAGCCACAAACGGATCAGCATACGGTCATACAGGGCTTCCAGGCCGCTGTCATTATCCGGGAGTTCATTGGACGCGGTTATCAGCAGCCGCATCGGCAATACCTGCTCGGTATCGCCGTTGCGAAAACGCCGCTCGTTAATGGCCGTCAGCAGGGTATTCAAAATGGCCGGTCCGGCTTTCCATATTTCATCAAGAAAGACAATTTCCGCCTCCGGCAGGTAGCCTTTGGTCAGGCGATGGTAACGCCCGTCTTCTTTCAGGGCCTGGATGGACAGGGGGCCGAACACTTCTTCCGGTGTGGAAAAGCGCGTCATCAGATAATCAAAGGCCCGCGCATGGCTGAACGCCAGTTTAAGACGGCGCGCGATAAGACTTTTGGCGATGCCGGGCGGACCCAATAAAAACACGCTTTCGCCGCATAACGCCGCCAGCAGGCACAGGCGCACGGTATGCTGCCGTTCGTACAGCCCGCTTTCCAGCGCGCTGCTCAGGCGATAAATTCTCTCAACCAGCGGGGATGAATGAGCCATAATAAATGTCTGATCCCGAGTAATTATGATGACGCAACAATAAACTACCGCTTTTTATAATGATAGGACTGAAAACAGGCGGGAGGCAGGGTCATTTCTTCCCGACGGGCTGATATCGATGCGAAGAAAGATGATATTAGATTAGGTATTCTGCTAGTTTCATGCATACTGTGCGCTTTTTGATGAGCTATGGATTAAGCCCACCAAACGCTACGGATACATTACAGCGCGAAAGAGGTTATGAGTAGAGAGAATAAGCAATCCCTATCGGCGGTAACATTGGCCGCTATCGGCGTGGTTTATGGAGATATCGGCACAAGTCCTCTATATACCCTCAGAGAATGCCTGGCAGGGCACTATGGTTTCGGCGTTGAACGGGGCGCGGTGCTTGGTTTCCTGTCGCTCATCTTCTGGCTGCTGATCCTTATTGTTTCCTTCAAATACCTGTCTTTCGTCATGCGGGCGGATAACGCCGGGGAAGGCGGTATTTTAACCCTGATGTCGCTGGCCGGCAGGAATACGTCGGCGCGCATGACCTCGGTGCTGGTTATCATGGGGCTTATCGGCGGCAGTTTCTTTTACGGCGAGGTTGTGATTACGCCGGCCATCTCGGTGTTGTCGGCCATTGAAGGGCTGCAAATCGCCGCGCCGTCGCTTGATGCCTATATCGTCCCCTTATCCGTAGCTGTCCTGACGCTGCTGTTCCTTATCCAGAAAAAAGGCACCGGCGGCATAGGCAAATTGTTCGCGCCGGTCATGGTGGTGTGGTTTCTGGCCCTGGCGGTGTTGGGCGCGCGCGGCATCATGGACAATCCCGAAGTGCTGTACGCCCTCAATCCCAAATGGGCGGTAAGCTTTTTTATTCAATATAAAACCATTTCGTTTTTTGCCCTTGGCGCGGTGGTGTTGTCGATTACCGGCGTGGAAGCGCTGTATGCCGATATGGGCCATTTCGGCAAGCTGCCGATCCGTATCGCCTGGTTCAGCGCGGTTCTGCCCTCGCTGGTATTAAACTATTTCGGCCAGGGCGCGTTATTGCTGAAATACCCCGCCGCCATCAAGAACCCTTTCTTTTTGCTGGCGCCGGACTGGGCGCTGATTCCCTTATTGATATTGGCCACCCTCGCCACGGTGATTGCCTCCCAGGCGGTGATATCCGGCGTCTTTTCCCTCACCCGACAGGCGGTGCGCCTGGGTTACCTGCCGCCGATGCGCATCGTCCATACTTCCGAGATGGAATCCGGCCAGATCTATATCCCCTTTATTAACTGGCTGCTGTATGTTGCCGTGGTGCTGGTGATCATGAGCTTCGAGCATTCCAGCAATCTGGCGGCGGCGTACGGTATCGCGGTTACCGGCACCATGGTGCTGACCAGCATCCTGTCCTGCACCGTCGCCATAAAAAACTGGCATTGGAACCGTTTGCTGGTGTTGGTATTGCTGATATTGCTGCTGGGCATGGATATTCCCATGTTCGCCGCCAACGCCCTGAAGATTTTCTCCGGCGGCTGGCTGCCGCTGCTGCTGGGTTTCCTGATGTTTATCGTCATGACCACCTGGAAGAGCGAACGCTTCCGGCTGTTGCGCAGGATGCATGAGCACGGCAATTCCCTGGAGGCGCTGATCGCCTCGCTGGAAAAATCGCCGCCGGTCAGGGTAGCGGGCACGGCGGTATTTATGTCGCGGGCGATGAACGTCATTCCTTTTGCGCTACTGCACAATCTCAAGCACAACAAGGTGCTGCACGAACGCGTGGTGCTGTTGACGCTGCGCACCGAAGACGCGCCATTTGTACACAATGTGCGGCGCGTCACCATCGAGCAGCTTTCGCCGACCTTCTGGCGGGTGGTTGCGAGCTACGGCTTTAAAGAAACGCCGGATATGGAGGAAATTTTCCATCGCTGCGGCCTGGAAGGGCTGTCGTGCCGGATGATGGAGACCTCTTTCTTTATGTCCCACGAATCGCTGATCCTGGGTAAACGCCCCTGGTATCTGCTGGTGAGGGGCAAGCTGTTCATCGCCTTAAGCCGCAACGCCCTGCGTGCGCCCGATCAATACCTGATTCCACCTAACCGGGTTATCGAGCTGGGCACCCAGGTGGAAATCTAAGTCGCCGGCTGATCTGTACTCCAGGCGAGCCA
Organism: Sodalis sp. RH24; assembly: GCF_047324145.1. NCBI lineage: Bacteria > Pseudomonadati > Pseudomonadota > Gammaproteobacteria > Enterobacterales > Bruguierivoracaceae > Sodalis > Sodalis sp. RH24. The sequence continues at coordinate 3,534,829 of NZ_CP178729.1, read as the reverse complement.
GCCCGGCAGGCCGTTTGTTAACGGCGGCGCGGGGGCCGCTTGCCGTCTTGCGCCGCTGACTAATCGTTTCCTGCCAGCAGCCGCTGGCAGGCCGCCATCGCCTCCCGCGAATCGCCGGCCAGAATGGCATCCACGATAGCCTGGTGCGGGTCGGCCTTCACGTTTTCATCGCTGACGATGGCGCGAAAATAGTTCTGATAGATGGAACTGAACAGATTGGCAAAAGATGAAAGGAAGGGATTGCCGCTGATTTCATAGATATGCCGGTGGAACTGGGCATCGACGTGTATCCAGCGTTCACGGTCAAAATGCGCATGCAGCAACTGCATCTCCTCCATCAGCATCACCAGCCTGTTTTTTTCCTCATCGGTGGCATTCACCGCCGCCAGCGCGCAGGCCTGCGGCTCAAGGCTGGTGCGCATGACCAGGAAGTGATCCATCACGCCGTCAAAATTCTCGCGGGTGACCCACCACCCTAGTAATTCCTGATCCAGAAAATTCCACTGGTGGCGCGGTAAGACGCGCGTGCCGATACGCGGCCGGGGCAAGAGCATGCCTTTTGCCGCCAATATTTTCACCGCCTCCCTGACCGCGGTACGGCTGACGCCAAACAGATCGCCCAGCTCAATTTCACCCGGCAAAATGTCGCCGGCGGCATATTCTCCCGCCAGGATGCGTTGTCCCAGCTTCTCGGCCAGAATATAGGAAAGGTTTCGTTGTGCGGCTTGTTGTTGCGGTGTCAAATGCATCGCGTCCCGTCCCATGTGTTTTAATTGACTCTATATTATGCCTGCGCACGGGCATATGGCGGGGTAAATGTCGTAAATGCAGTCCCGATCCCTGAATTTATCCAAGATTTGCTGAAAAATAAACCGATTGGCTTATTTTTACCAATTAACCCTTGTCAGGCTGGGGAAAGTCCCTATAATGCGCCTCCACTGACCGGGAACAAACGCTAACGCGATGCCGGGTCGGGAAGGGAAAAGCGCCCGGTACGGGCAAATAAAAGCTTGACTCTTCAGCGGGAAAACGTAATATACGCAACCCGCGCCAGGTGAGATTAATGCACGCTGGCCATGCTCTTTAACAATTTATCAGACAATCTGTGTGGGCACTCACAAGACCGTATCGAAACACAAAATACCAAGTCTTGAAGAGTGAACAAACAGTTAATTCATAAGATTAACAGTATGACAATCTTTGAGCATCAAGCTTTTAATTGAAGAGTTTGATCATGGCTCAGATTGAACGCTGGCGGCAGGCCTAACACATGCAAGTCGAGCGGCAGCGGGAAGTAGCTTGCTACTTTGCCGGCGAGCGGCGGACGGGTGAGTAATGTCTGGGGATCTGCCTGATGGTGGGGGATAACTACTGGAAACGGTAGCTAATACCGCATAACGTCGCAAGACCAAAGTGGGGGACCTTCGGGCCTCACGCCATCGGATGAACCCAGATGGGATTAGCTAGTAGGTGAGGTAATGGCTCACCTAGGCGACGATCCCTAGCTGGTCTGAGAGGATGACCAGCCACACTGGAACTGAGACACGGTCCAGACTCCTACGGGAGGCAGCAGTGGGGAATATTGCACAATGGGCGCAAGCCTGATGCAGCCATGCCGCGTGTGTGAAGAAGGCCTTCGGGTTGTAAAGCACTTTCAGCGGGGAGGAAGGCGACAAGGTTAATAACCTTGTCGATTGACGTTACCCGCAGAAGAAGCACCGGCTAACTCCGTGCCAGCAGCCGCGGTAATACGGAGGGTGCGAGCGTTAATCGGAATTACTGGGCGTAAAGCGTACGCAGGCGGTCTGTTAAGTCAGATGTGAAATCCCCGGGCTTAACCCGGGAACTGCATTTGAAACTGGCAGGCTAGAGTCTCGTAGAGGGGGGTAGAATTCCAGGTGTAGCGGTGAAATGCGTAGAGATCTGGAGGAATACCGGTGGCGAAGGCGGCCCCCTGGACGAAGACTGACGCTCAGGTACGAAAGCGTGGGGAGCAAACAGGATTAGATACCCTGGTAGTCCACGCTGTAAACGATGTCGATTTGAAGGTTGTGGCCTTGAGCCGTGGCTTTCGGAGCTAACGCGTTAAATCGACCGCCTGGGGAGTACGGCCGCAAGGTTAAAACTCAAATGAATTGACGGGGGCCCGCACAAGCGGTGGAGCATGTGGTTTAATTCGATGCAACGCGAAGAACCTTACCTACTCTTGACATCCAGAGAAGTTTGCAGAGATGCGAATGTGCCTTCGGGAACTCTGAGACAGGTGCTGCATGGCTGTCGTCAGCTCGTGTTGTGAAATGTTGGGTTAAGTCCCGCAACGAGCGCAACCCTTATCCTTTGTTGCCAGCGAGTAATGTCGGGAACTCAAAGGAGACTGCCGGTGACAAACCGGAGGAAGGTGGGGATGACGTCAAGTCATCATGGCCCTTACGAGTAGGGCTACACACGTGCTACAATGGCGCATACAAAGAGAAGCGAACTCGCGAGAGTAAGCGGACCTCACAAAGTGCGTCGTAGTCCGGATTGGAGTCTGCAACTCGACTCCATGAAGTCGGAATCGCTAGTAATCGTGGATCAGAATGCCACGGTGAATACGTTCCCGGGCCTTGTACACACCGCCCGTCACACCATGGGAGTGGGTTGCAAAAGAAGTAGGTAGCTTAACCTTCGGGAGGGCGCTTACCACTTTGTGATTCATGACTGGGGTGAAGTCGTAACAAGGTAACCGTAGGGGAACCTGCGGTTGGATCACCTCCTTACCGAAATAGATACTAATTGTGTAGTGTCCACACAGATTGTCTGATAACTGTAACGAGCAAGAAAAACCTTCTATAGGCTTGTAGCTCAGGTGGTTAGAGCGCACCCCTGATAAGGGTGAGGTCGGTGGTTCGAGTCCACTCAGGCCTACCATTCCTTCCCATGCTGCGTTGCGGCGCCACTCGTTTATTTCAATAAACTTCGTGACCCCACGCCTTGCCTGGAAACGAATGGGCTATCAAGTTGTTCTCCTTTCTAAATGCCATTGCTTTGTAGCTTAATTGATGCACAGCAATTTCAGTGCGGGAAAGAGTCTGGTTGATGTTAAAAGGTTAAACGACTTGGGGCTATAGCTCAGCTGGGAGAGCACCTGCTTTGCACGCAGGGGGTCAGCGGTTCGATCCCGCTTAGCTCCACCATTTCCTGATGGGATGGGTGGTAAGATTGTCTGGTTTTTCTTATTTATTTCAGAGCACACTCTTATGAGTATGCTGCGAAATACATGCTCTTTAACAATCCGGAACAAGCTGAAAATTTGAAAAAAACATGCTGAGCAAAATCAGTATGCGATTCTCTCAAAGCAAGCAAACCTAATAAGGTCGCCGTGTCGATGGCGCCCTTGTTGAGGAATGAGCGAGAAAGTCCCGGCCAAGGCGCACGGCGCGCAGCCAGCGGAGTGGACTGTATGTCCATGAGCATGGCGAGCACCGCGCAACACCGGCAGGGACCTTTCGCAGCCATTCCGAAGACACTTTAGGGTTGTGAGGTTAAGTGAATAAGCGTACACGGTGGATGCCTAGGCAGTCAGAGGCGATGAAGGACGTGCTAATCCGCGAAATGCGCCGGTGAGCTGATATGAAGCGCTATCAGCCGGCGATGTCCGAATGGGGAAACCCAGTGCAATTCGTTGCACTATCATTACGTGAATCCATAGCGTATTGAGGCGAACCGGGGGAACTGAAACATCTCAGTACCCCGAGGAAAAGAAATCAACCGAGATTCCCCTAGTAGCGGCGAGCGAACGGGGAACAGCCCAGAGTCACCATCAGCGCCTGCATCAGGAGAACGGTCTGGAAAGTCCGGCAACACAGGGTGATAGCCCCGTATCCGAAGGTGCAAGTGCTGTGAGCTCGATGAGTAGGGCGGGACACGTGATATCCTGTCTGAAGATGGGGGGACCATCCTCCAAGGCTAAATACTCCTGACTGACCGATAGTGAACCAGTACCGTGAGGGAAAGGCGAAAAGAACCCCGGCGAGGGGAGTGAAATAGAACCTGAAACCGTGTACGTACAAGCAGTGGGAGCCTTGATTTATCAGGGTGACTGCGTACCTTTTGTATAATGGGTCAGCGACTTATATTCTGTAGCAAGGTTAACCGAATAGGGGAGCCGTAGGGAAACCGAGTCTTAACTGGGCGTTAAGTTGCAGGGTATAGACCCGAAACCCGGTGATCTAGCCATGGGCAGGTTGAAGGTTGGGTAACACTAACTGGAGGACCGAACCGACTAATGTTGAAAAATTAGCGGATGACTTGTGGCTGGGGGTGAAAGGCCAATCAAACCGGGAGATAGCTGGTTCTCCCCGAAAGCTATTTAGGTAGCGCCTCGTGAATTCATCTTCGGGGGTAGAGCACTGTTTCGGCTAGGGGTCCACCCCGGATTACCAACCCGATGCAAACTGCGAATACCGAAGAATGTTACCACGGGAGACACACGGCGGGTGCTAACGTCCGTCGTGAAGAGGGAAACAACCCAGACCGCCAGCTAAGGTCCCAAAGTCATGGTTAAGTGGGAAACGATGTGGGAAGGCACAGACAGCCAGGATGTTGGCTTAGAAGCAGCCATCATTTAAAGAAAGCGTAATAGCTCACTGGTCGAGTCGGCCTGCGCGGAAGATGTAACGGGGCTAAACCATGCACCGAAGCTGCGGCAGCGGACATATCACTTAAGACAATTGTACGGAAAACGATTGACGGAGCGCAGCGACGTCAATGCGTTCATCACGTCGAGTTGGCTTAAGGATATGTCCGTTGGGTAGGGGAGCGTTCTGTAAGCCTGCGAAGGTGGCCTGTGAGGGTTGCTGGAGGTATCAGAAGTGCGAATGCTGACATAAGTAACGATAAAGCGGGTGAAAAGCCCGCTCGCCGGAAGACCAAGGGTTCCTGTCCAACGTTAATCGGGGCAGGGTGAGTCGACCCCTAAGGCGAGGCCGAAAGGCGTAGTCGATGGGAAACAGGTTAATATTCCTGTACTGGGTGTGACTGCGAAGGGGGGACGGAGAAAGCTAGGTTCGCCGGGCGACGGTTGTCCCGGTTTAAGCGTGAAGGTGGAAAGAGCAGGTAAATCCGCTTTTTCATTCAACACTGAGGCGTGATAACGAGCCACTACGGTGGTGAAGGAATTGATGCTACGCTTCCAGGAAAAGCCTCTAAGCTCCAGGTCACATCGAATCGTACCCCAAACCGACACAGGTGGTCAGGTAGAGAATACCAAGGCGCTTGAGAGAACTCGGGTGAAGGAACTAGGCAAAATGGTGCCGTAACTTCGGGAGAAGGCACGCTGGCATTAGGTGGAGGGACTTGCTCCCCGAGCTGAAGCCAGTCGCAGATACCAGCTGGCTGCAACTGTTTATTAAAAACACAGCACTGTGCAAACACGAAAGTGGACGTATACGGTGTGACGCCTGCCCGGTGCCGGAAGGTTAATTGATGGGGTTATCCGTAAGGAGAAGCTCTTGATCGAAGCCCCGGTAAACGGCGGCCGTAACTATAACGGTCCTAAGGTAGCGAAATTCCTTGTCGGGTAAGTTCCGACCTGCACGAATGGCGTAATGATGGCCAGGCTGTCTCCACCCGAGACTCAGTGAAATTGAACTCGCTGTGAAGATGCAGTGTACCCGCGGCAAGACGGAAAGACCCCGTGAACCTTTACTATAGCTTGACACTGAACATTGAGCCTTGATGTGTAGGATAGGTGGGAGGCTTTGAAGTGTGGACGCCAGTCTGCATGGAGCCAACCTTGAAATACCACCCTTTAATGTTTGATGTTCTAACTCCGGCCCGTAATCCGGGTCGAGGACAGTGTCTGGTGGGTAGTTTGACTGGGGCGGTCTCCTCCTAAAGAGTAACGGAGGAGCACGAAGGTTAGCTAATCACGGTCGGACATCGTGAGGTTAGTGCAAAGGCATAAGCTAGCTTGACTGCGAGAGTGACGGCTCGAGCAGGTGCGAAAGCAGGTCTTAGTGATCCGGTGGTTCTGAATGGAAGGGCCATCGCTCAACGGATAAAAGGTACTCCGGGGATAACAGGCTGATACCGCCCAAGAGTTCATATCGACGGCGGTGTTTGGCACCTCGATGTCGGCTCATCACATCCTGGGGCTGAAGTAGGTCCCAAGGGTATGGCTGTTCGCCATTTAAAGTGGTACGCGAGCTGGGTTTAGAACGTCGTGAGACAGTTCGGTCCCTATCTGCCGTGGGCGTTGGAAGATTGAGAGGGGCTGCTCCTAGTACGAGAGGACCGGAGTGGACGCACCACTGGTGTTCGGGTTGTCATGCCAATGGCATTGCCCGGTAGCTACGTGCGGAAGAGATAACCGCTGAAAGCATCTAAGCGGGAAACTTGCCTCGAGATGAGTCTTCCCTGTGGCTTTAAGCCACCTGAAGGGACGTTAAAGACGATGACGTTGATAGGTCGGGTGTGTAAGCGCAGCGATGCGTTGAGCTAACCGATACTAATGACCCGTGAGGCTTAACCTTACAACACCTAAAGTGTTTGACGCGAAGAGAGCGTTGCCCCGAGGGGTGGCGAGAGAATTTTCAGCGAAGTTCCGGATAAAGGCCGATGGTCATCAGTAACAGGATGACGGTTGGTAAACGAATTTGCCTGGCGGCACTAGCGCGGTGGTCCCACCTGACCCCATGCCGAACTCAGCAGTGAAACGCCGTAGCGCCGATGGTAGTGTGGGGTCTCCCCATGCGAGAGTAGGGAACTGCCAGGCATCCAATTGACGAAGCCCTCTGTGAGAACAGAGGGCTTTTTCATGTCCGTAACCCTGGCGGTTCGCTACTCGAGTAAGAGAGTAGGACCACCGGCAACGCCGGTGGAACGGAGCCGCAGGCGACGGCCCGCAGGGTGCCTGACGCAGTCAGGCATCCACTGCCAGGCATCCCATTGACGAAGCCCTCAAAGAAAACAGAGGGCTTTTTCATGTGCGTAACCCTGGCAGTTCGCTACTCGAGTCAGAGAGCAGGACAACAGGCGGAGCCTGTTGAACGCCGCTTGCGGCGGCCCGCAGGGTGGCCGCCGCAGGCGGACATCAACTGCCAGGCATCCCATTGACGAAGCCCTCAAAGAAAACAGAGGGCTTTTTCATGTCCGTAACCCTGGCGGTTCGCTACTCGAGTAAGAGAGTAGGACCCCCGGCAACGCCGGTGGAACGGAGCCGCAGGCGACGGCCCGCAGGGTGCCTGGCGCAGTCAGGCATCAACTGTCAGGCATCCCATTGACGAAGCCCTCTGTGCAAACAGAGGGCTTTTTCATAGCGATAAAACAGGCAAGCCAGCAGGGCAAAAGGGTACCCATTGGTAATAAAATAGCATCTGGCTGGCCTGACGTATTTTATACTATTATCGGTTGAACAAATATTGGTTTATTAGCGTCCACCTGCGTCGCGGAAATAACCTCAGTACTAACTTCATCACCATTATGTTTATCATCAATATCTTCATTTTTATCACCAATTACATGTCCTCGACGGCGAGCAAGTGTTTCAATAAGACTTTCATCAAGTTTTTTTGCGGAGTGAGAAGGATCTTTTGACTCATTTGATGGAATATCCTTTTTAAGCACCTGGGGCACTGAGGCTTTAATTTTAGAAAGTAAATCATGCTCAGACGGTTGCCGCCCCAATTGGTCATGATGTTCATTCGAGAAATTACTGGGCTGCCCCGATACTTTTCTTAACCCCTCCCGCGCTTTCTGAATAACATCCAATGTTATCTCCGGCCGGTGCGGTGGCTGTTGCCCAGAGCTTTTTTTGAGAATTCGCCTTTCCTTGGATTCACTATTGAAAGGCGGCGGTGGTGGCGGCGGCGGCGGTGGCGGCGAACCATTGGTACCGCTAGTGTCAGTGGCGATTCCATTATCTTCTGTCTGTGAAGACACTGACTTAGAATTATTTTTTCCTCTGTCGCTCATATCACTATTAATATCGCTAGCGTCAGTGGGGATGCCATCATCATCTGTCTGTGAAGACACTGACTTAGAATTATTTTTTCCTCTGTCGCTCATATCACTATTAATATCGCTAGTGTCAGTGGGGATGCCATCATCATCTGTCTGTGAAGACACTGACTTAGAATTCTTTTTTCCTCTGTCGCTCATATCACTATTAATATCGCTAGTGTCATCGGGGATGCCATCATCATCTGTCTGTGAAGACACTGACTTCACATCCTTTTTTTCATTTCCGCCCGGATTAACTATAGGCTGGATAATCTCAGGTTGATTTATATTATCCTGCGTTGATATAACCATCTTGCTCTCATCTGCGGTATTTTGTTCGTTAAGCTGACGCCACGGGTAGGGCTCGGTGTTTATGGTCATCTCACTGCGATTTGACGCATTTCCCCGCTTATCATACGCAACGGCTGAGACGACATACTGGTTGGTACCATGGCTGCTGAAGTCCGGAAATTGTACCTGGTAAGCATTATTGTTGAGGGTAACGACTTGACCCCCTGCAGGCTTCAGCGCGCTGTCGTCCCATTCAATACGGCTAATATCATGTTTAGCCGAGACCCTAAAATTAATGTGTTTTCGTTCGCCTTCAACCCCGCTCAGCTCCGTGGGTAGCTGGAAATGAATTTGTTCCCTGCGCTGATACTCAAGCACAATATTATTATTACGCGCCACAACATCCAATCGGCTGCCGGCCAGGCTGCGCCGCAGCGGCGTATAATGCGGATCCAGCTGTTTTGCTAAAGGTACATTAAAATGATAATTTAATGAAAGATTGGCTTTACCCTCTGTTTTGCCATTATTCCAACGCGCATGATCCGCGCCAAATGTAATCAGCGGTACCGGAGAATAGGTCAAGCCCGCGGTAAGCGCCGAGGGGTTTCGATACCGTTCATTGCGGCTGAGGGTTACGACCTCAGCGCCGAAATAGCGCTCATATTTTACTTTGGCGCCCACCTGGGGGTATGCCGGTAAAAACGTCTCCGCTACAAGATCAAAACCATTCGCGGCGCGTTCCTTGGTACCTGTGAGTAATGAAGACGTTTTCCAATCCGACAGGCGATAATAGCCGTTAGCCGCAAGCTTAATATTATCTCCCCAGACTTCAAATCCGATACCTGCCCGTTGATGATGATTGCCTGAGATTTGCGCGTCGTAAAAGGCGTTATATCCCAGCATCCAGCTCTCGAAAAAATGACGCTGCCCCACACCAATATTGATGATACTTTTGGCATTATGCCGTCTTATACCGAGCTGGCTGAAGAGCATCCGCTCGTCCCTGTTTGTCAAGGGCACCAGGAAATCAAATGAGGCGCCAGTCAATAAATTGTGTTTTATTGGCAAATTGACTGCCGAGGTGCCAGACGGCGTTCCGTGTTTAACGCGCGGGGCTGTCGTGTTGTCCTTGGAGGAAAGGGCATTTTCATTGAGCGAAGGGATTGATAGTAAAGATTCATGTAATGTATGGTCGTTAAAATTGGGTTGGGGTAATTTTTCCCTGATGGTAATATCTTCGCCTTTATGGGTGCTGGTTTTTTTAAGTTCCTTTTTTTTGTCAGTTGAAAAACAGCCGGCCAACAAGGCCGCTATACTAATAACGGTAACGTGCCATTTTGTATAAATCATATATAATGCCGTAAAGTAAATATTTCAAGCAGTTGCCAATACTGCCACATGATTATATTTATATGCAGGAAGTTATAAATTAAAAGAGAATGAATAATCAGTTTTCTCTGGCAGGCTTCACTGCATGTTTAATGATTATTTAATCTATGATTAAAACACAGGTTCGCTCCTTTCAGGGCCGCTTAGCAGCAAAACAGGCACGATCAAGGAAATGCCCCCATCGGCATGCCGGGACCAGTATAATAAATAAAAATAAACTCATCCCTCGATGGCCTGTTATAAAGCCATCTTGGGATTTTTTAAAATACGATTTATCTGAATGAAACGATGATAATTCTCGTCTTGACCTGATGATTGTAATTTAATCTATATAAACAGTTGATAACTTATTTGAAGAAATATCTTTTTTAGGCAAGTGATGAAAATCCAATCCACTCTTAAAACTTATTTAAAAGGGATTTCAATGCCCCATCCGTCTGCGTCCGGGATCGCCGTTCGCGCGCCGTTCGCGCCGGCGTTGCCCAATCAACCTACGCCGGACTGCTGCTGTACACGCAGCCAGTTGGCGATAAAAATCGCGATAGCATCGGGTTGGTTGATATCCAGCAGCGGCAGGTTGACGTCAATCTGCACGTCGCAGGCCACGGCAATGACATGGCCGTCAATCAATGGCCGCCACTCTTTGCCGGTATCCTGGCGAAACAGGGCGATTTTAGGCACCGGCTCGTCTTTGAACCCTTCGACCAGGATCACATCGATAAGCCCGCTGTCCATTTGACCGGCCAGCCAGGGTAATGTCGGCATCGCCAGGTCCGGTGTTTCGGTCATCAACGCCCAGCGCGCCTCGCTTGCCACCATGGTTTGCCTCGCGCCTGCCTTACGCAGTTCATAGCTGTCTTTCCCGGGTGTATCGACATCCACGTTATGATGGGTGTGCTTGATGATGCCCACGCGTATGCCGGCCTGGTTAAGCCGGGGAATGAGCTGGGTCAGCAAGGTGGTCTTTCCAGTGCCGCTGAAGGCGGTAAACGCCAACAAAGGGGGAACGGCATGCGACATAAAATAGTCCTTAGGTTTTTACCCAGTTCTGCACGTCAAGGGGGGTATTGAGATTATGGAAATTCGGGTTTTTCACCGGGAATATCACTCTTTCGGCGGCGATGCGGTTAAAAAACAACATTACCTTGCGTTCTCCCTGCGCCAGGAAGGCCTCCAGCTGAGAAATCAATACCCGGTGGAGCAGCGCAAAAGCCGGATGTTCCCGCCCTCCTGCGCTGGCAAAGGCGGCAAGAGCTTCCCGCTTACCATCCCATAACCGTTGCACTAAATCCCCCGGGAAAACCGGCACATCGCAAGGGGCGAACACCACCCATTGGGTCGGCGCTGCTTGTAACCCCGCCAGCATGCCGGCAAGCGGTCCGGGATAACCGGGCATGCTATCGCTCACAACCCGCAACCCGCTTTGCCGGTAGAGAGCGATATTGCGGTTGGCGTTAAGCAGCACGGTACCGACCTGGGGCGCCAGGCCGTCCAGGACATAGCGATAAAGGGGGATTTGATTGACCATAACCAACCCTTTGTCTTTGCCGGCCATACGTGTTGCTTGGCCGCCGGCCAGGATTACGCCTGTGATGTCCGCTTTTATAATAACTCTCCTCCAAAGCCTAATCATTGATAGGCAGGCTCACATATTAAGATACAATGTTTCACATGTTACAGAACAATCATGTTTATCCTGCCTGGTGGATCTTGATACATTAACACTGGGACCTATAGAGAGGGATTGCGTTATGAAATATCACCGCCTTAATGAGCTTATCGAACTGCTGCATCCGGCATGGCAAAAAGAGCCGGATTTGAATTTGCTGCAATTCCTGCATAAATTGGCGCAAGAGGCCGGTTATGACGGTGATTTAACCGCTTTGTCGGATGATACGTTAATTTATCACTTAAAAATGCGCGGTGCCGACAAAACGCAAGCTATCCCGGGTCTGCAAAAGGATTATGAAGAGGATTTCAAAACCGCGATTCTGCGGGCGCGCGGCATCATTAAAGACTAGGCAAGGGCGACGAAATGAGCGTTTTATGAATATAACCGCATTTAATTTCAAGACGTTGATGCCGGAGCTTATAATGGATGCCCTGGAAAACGTCGGTTTACGCATAGATTCTGGGCTTACCGCCCTCAATAGCTACGAAAACCGCGTTTACCAATTCCTGGATGAAGACAGAAAACGCTACGTGGTGAAATTTTATCGACCTGAGCGCTGGTCGGTTGAGCAGATCCTTGAGGAACATGAGCTTTCATTGGGATTGAACGAGGCGGAAATCCCGGTGGTGCCGCCGATGCTTATCAATGGATCCACGCTTTTGCAGCATGAAGGCTTTCATTTTGCCGTATTTCCAAGCGTCGGCGGCAGGCAATTTGAACAGGATAATGACGAACAGCTTGAATGGGTGGGGCGTTTTATCGGACGTATCCATCGCAATAACGGCGATAAATGCTTCACTACCCGTCCGACTATCGGCCTGGATGAGTATCTGTATGAGCCAAGGCGTGAATTTGAACGCAGCACGCTTATCGCGGGCAAACAAAAAACCGCTTTTTTACAATCCGTTGACACCCTAATAGCCGAAGTTAAGTTATGTTGGACGACGCAATGGCGTCCGCTGCGTCTGCATGGCGATCTGCATGCGGGTAATATTATGTGGCGGGACGGTCCGATGTTTGTTGACCTGGATGATGCCAGAAACGGACCCGCGGTTCAGGATCTTTGGATGCTGCTTAATGGCGATCGTATCGAACAGCAATATCAGCTGTCGCTTTTGCTTGAGGCTTATAGTGAATTCATGGATTTTAATCCGCGCGAATTGGCGTTGATAGAACCATTACGCGCGATGCGGATGATCTATTACCTGGCCTGGATTAGTCGGCGGTGGGGCGATCCCGCATTTCCCTATAGTTTCCCCTGGATGGTGGAAGCTGAGTTCTGGTCACAGCAAACACTCATCTTTACAGAGCAGGTGAAGCTATTGCATGAACCACCTTTACAGCTTATGCCTACGTATTAAACATTTGGAGAATAACTTAATGAAGAAGATTTGGTTGGCGCTTATGGGGCTCGCGTTGGCGTTTAGCGTTTCGGCCGCGCAATTTACCGAAGGGCAGCAATATATCCAACTTGATAAGCCAGCGACCGGTGAGCCGCAGGTATTGGAATTTTTCTCGTTTTATTGCCCGCACTGCTATGAATTTGAACAAAACTTCCATGTTTCCAGTACCGTAAAACAGGCTTTGCCCGCAGGAACCAAAATGATCAAATATCATGTGGATTTCCTGGGCGGCGATATGGGCAAGCAGGTTACCCAGGCCTGGGCCGTTGCCATGGCGTTGGGCGTGGAGGACAAAGTCAGTCCGCTGTTGTTTGACGGTATTCAAAAAACTCAGACGGTGCAAACACCCGCCGATCTGCGTAATGTCTTTATCCAGGCCGGTGTGAGCGGCGAGGAATATGACGGCGCCTGGAATAGCTTTGTGGTCAAATCCCTGGTGGTACAGCAGGAAAAAGCCGCGTCCGATTTGCAATTACGCGGTGTTCCAGCCATGTTCGTGAATGGCAAATATATGGTCAAGAACGATGGTCTGGATATGTCGTCAAAGGATGTCTACGTCAAACAATTTGCCGACGTGGTAAAATTCCTGCTAACGCAGAATTAAATACTTTAATGTATTACTTCAAAACGCCGGCCATGTCCGGCGTTTTTTATGCAATTGATTAACTTGCCTCACTAAGTTATTTCCCGCGTTGCGCCTGTCGGTCTGGAGGTTTTGTGTATATCCTTTTTTAGCCAAAAGCGCTTATCATTTTATGCAGGACTTTAAGCGGCGGGTTATATCCACAAACGCGAAATGCTACTGATAAATATGGGATTAGTGAAAAAATACCCATAACGCACTGATAAAGAAAGGTTTTTTTGTAAATCTCAACGTTATTAAAGATATAAACATATTAGCGGTTTTTTTTACTCACAAAGTTATCCACAGCACGATCGCGCGGATCAAGTCCAATCGCCAGTTTTTTTATCGTCCTTTTGCTACGCAAACATTCGTCTCAGGCGGCCAGCTGTGGCATGCTACCCCCTATGATGGCTGACTAAAAAGATCGAATTACGCTATGGCTCATATTGCAGACAATCCGTTAATCCTGGTTGATGGTTCCTCCTATCTCTATCGTGCCTACCACGCCTTTCCGCCGTTAACCAATAGCGCGGGAGAACCGACCGGCGCCATGTACGGCGTGTTGAATATGCTGAAAAGCCTGCTCACGCAGTATAAGCCCAGTCATGTGGCGGTGGTGTTCGACGCCAAGGGTAAAACTTTTCGCGACGAATTGTTCGAACACTACAAAGCTCACCGCCCCTCGATGCCGGATGATTTGCGCAGCCAAATCGAGCCGCTGCACAGCATGGTCAAGGCGATGGGATTACCCTTGCTGGCGGTATCCGGCGTCGAGGCGGACGATGTGATTGGCACGCTGGCGCTCGAGGCGGCGCGTACCGGCCGCGAAGTTCTGATCAGCACCGGCGATAAAGATATGGCGCAGCTGGTATCGCCGACGATTACGCTTATCAATACTATGTCCAACACCATTCTCGGGCCGGAGGAAGTGCGGGAAAAATTCGGTGTTCCACCGGAACTGATCATTGATTACCTGGCGTTAATGGGCGACAGTTCGGATAACATTCCGGGTGTGCCGGGCGTAGGCGAGAAAACCGCCCAGGCGCTGCTGCAGGGACTGGGTAGCCTGGATAATATTTACAGCGACCTGGCAAGCGTGGGCGGGTTGCCATTTCGCGGCGCCAAGACGTTGGCGCCAAAGCTGGAACAAAATAAAGAGCTGGCGTATTTATCTTATCAATTGGCGACGATTAAGACCGATGTGCCGCTTGATTTGCCTTTCGATAAGCTCATCGTGACCGAACCCGACGCGGCGGCATTGCTGCTGCTGTTCAAGAAATACGAATTCAAACGCTGGCTGGCGGATTTGGAAGCGGGCAAATGGCTGCAAGGCCGCATCAGCTCGGCCCCCGTCGCGCGCACCCCGTTTAATGCCCCGCCGGCCCAGGCCGATGAGGATGTTGAGGAGGCGGTGCAGCTTTCCCAGGAGGGTTACCAGGTCATCTACGCGCTGGCGGACCTCAACAGCTGGATAGAGCGGATAAAACAGGCGGGGCAGTTCACCTTCGATACCGAAACCGACAGTCTGGATACCCTGAGCGCCAACCTGATCGGGCTTTCTTTCGCCATTGTCCCCGGCGACGCCGCTTATTTGCCGGTGGGCCACGATTATCTCGACGCGCCGGACCAGCTAAATCGCGACGACGTGCTCAGGCTGCTGAAACCGGTGCTTGAAGACCCGGCCATTCGCAAAATCGGCCAGAACCTGAAATTCGATCGCGGCGTGTTGCAACGTTATGATATCGAACTGGCCGGCATCGCCTTTGACACCATGCTTGAATCCTATGTGCTTAACAGCGTGTCGGGCCGTCATGATATGGATAGCATGGCCGATCGTTTCCTGAAACACACCACTGTGACCTTTGAAGACATTGCCGGCAAAGGCAAAAACCAGCTGACCTTCAATCAAATCGCTCTGGAGCAGGCGGGCCCCTATGCCGCTGAGGATGTGGACGTGACGCTGCGGCTGCATGAAAAACTCTGGCCGCAGATTGAGCGCGAGGACGGCCTGAAAAAGGTCTTCGAGGAAATCGAAATGCCGCTGGTGCCGGTGCTGTCGCGCATTGAGCGTACCGGGGTATTGATCGACGAGAAGATCCTGGCTGCACATTCGGTTGAGCTGACGAAACGGTTGGGCGAGCTGGAAACCGAGGCGCATGAACTGGCGGGGGAAGCCTTTAATCTCTCCTCCACCAAGCAGTTGCAGGCGATTTTATATGATAAGCAGAAACTGCCGATCTTGAAAAAAACGCCGGGCGGCGCGCCGTCGACCAACGAGGAGGTGCTGGCGGAGCTGGCGCTGGATTACCCGCTGCCGAAGCTTCTCCTCGAATATCGCGGCCTGGCCAAGCTGAAATCGACCTATACCGATAAATTGCCGCTGATGATTAACCCGCACTCAAAACGCGTGCATACGTCTTATCAGCAGGCGGTTACCGCCACCGGCCGGCTGTCCTCAACCGATCCGAACCTGCAAAATATCCCGGTGCGCAATGAGGAAGGACGGCGGATCAGGCAGGCATTTATCGCGCCGAAAGATGCCGTTATCGTGGCGGCGGACTATTCGCAAATCGAACTGCGCATCATGGCGCATCTCTCGCGCGACCAGGGCCTGCTCAAGGCCTTCGCCGAGGGCAAGGATATACATCGGGCCACCGCCGCCGAAGTCTTCGGCCTGGCGCTTGAGAAGGTGTCTAATGAGCAGCGCCGCAGCGCCAAGGCGATTAACTTCGGCCTGATTTACGGCATGAGCGCGTTTGGTCTGGCGCGCCAGCTTTCGGTTGGCCGCGCGGAGGCGCAGCGTTATATGAACCTTTACTTCGAGCGGTATCCGGGCGTGCTGGAATATATGGAGCGTACCCGCAGGCAGGCAGAGGAACAGGGCTATGTTTCCACCCTCGACGGCCGCCGGCTGTATCTGCCCGATATCCATTCCCGTAACGGGACGCGCAAAAAAGCCGCCGAGCGCGCGGCGATAAACGCCCCCATGCAGGGCACCGCCGCCGATATCATCAAACGCGCGATGATCGCCATTGACGCCTGGCTGCAAAAAGACCGGCCGGAGGTGCGCATGATTATGCAGGTCCACGATGAACTGGTGTTCGAGGTGCGGCGTGACGCCGTGGAGTCGGCCACGCCGCGCATCAAATCCCTGATGGAAGGCTGTTTCGCCCTGGATGTGCCGTTGCGGGTCGATGTGGGTATGGGGGAAAATTGGGATCAAGCGCACTAAGTGGCGATACACTAAGCATTTTTCGTAATTAAGCTACATAAAAAGGTGATTTGGGCTGGGATTATGGCGCTGGGAACACCAAAAAAGTGAAATTAAACTACAAAAAATTCTTTTGCACAGCGATAATTTGATGTAAAGTTACAGATGTAGGGTACAGAGGTAAGATGTTCTATCTTTCAGACCTTTTACTTCACGTAATCGGATTTGGCTAAATATTAGCCGCCCCAGTCATTATTGGCTGGGGCGTTTTTTATTGTGCGCCATACCGGCGCCGCGGGTTATTCCGTATACGGCGGTTCTTCATCCGTCGCCGGCGGGGTTTCACTGAACCAGGTGTCCAGCTTAAGGCGCAGCTTGTCGACGCCGGTTTTTTTCAGCGACGAAAACGCTTCCACCTGTATATCTCCCTCAAAAGCCGCCGCGGCTTCCCGCACCAGGTTCAACTGGGCTTTGCACGCGCCGGAAGCCAGTTTATCGGATTTGGTCAGCAGCACCAGGACCGGGATATCCACCCCAACGGCCCACTGCACCATTTGCTGATCCAGGTCTTTCATCGGATGGCGGATATCCATCAGTACCACCAACCCTTTTAAACTATGACGTTTTTGCAGGTATTCGCCCAGGGCGCGCTGCCACTTACGTTTCATTTCTTCAGGCACTTCGGCGTAGCCATAGCCCGGCAGATCCACCAGGCGTATTTCCGGCTCGACCTCGAACAGATTGATGAGCTGTGTGCGTCCGGGCGTTTTACTGGTCCTGGCCAGGCTTTTTTGATTGGTCAGGGTATTCAGGGCGCTGGACTTGCCGGCGTTGGAGCGCCCGGCAAACGCGACTTCGATGCCGGTATCCGCGGGCAAATGGCGGATATCGGGAGCGCTCATGACAAAATGCGTCATATGGTAGTTGTATGAGGTGATCAAATTTTCCTCTCCCTCGGGATGACTTATTGCCGCCAATTATACGGGGTAAACGCTAAAAAGCGGTTTTTATCTTTATCCGCAACCGCGCCGCCGCCATTGTTATGGCCCGATGTGAACAACCAGGCCGGTTCACGTGAGTAATCGGCATTTTGTCTTTGTAAGAGATCGGCTCGCTACTCACTAAGCATTCTCGTTTAAATTAGAATTAATTAATTATAAATCATAACGTTAAATAATCATCGCGTTAACAAGAGCCCGTTGGCGCGCGCGGAGCGTATTGCGGGTAAAGCTCATTAGGCTACATTAGCAGACAAGGCATGGAGCGCCTGAAAGTGGCACTTTGCAGCGCGCAAAGCGCCATACTTGGCCCAGTGCTCCGCTTTAGCCCGGCA
Organism: Sodalis sp. RH24; assembly: GCF_047324145.1. Lineage (NCBI taxonomy): Bacteria > Pseudomonadati > Pseudomonadota > Gammaproteobacteria > Enterobacterales > Bruguierivoracaceae > Sodalis > Sodalis sp. RH24. The sequence goes on along the minus strand of NZ_CP178729.1, from coordinate 3,516,922 downwards.
CAAAGCCCTTTTCCTACCTTTCCCAGGGATGAATTCTGCTCAGGATGAGCGCGTAAGGGAATACACCCTAACCAATCCGCTTCGTATAGCGTAGAATAAAACATCATCGCAGCGACGACCCGATACACAGGATGTGGACCGTCAGGTTCATTGCCGTGGGGACTGTTTTTCTCGCGAAGCACCTTTACTTTATGGTGGCAGATTAACTGCCACCTTTTTTATTGGCAGGGTTTCTGATAGATTTCGCCGCAATTCCATACTTAATGACACTTACGACAGAGCAGACAACATGAATCCATCAGCAAAAGGCGGGCGCGGTAAACCCGTCGTCGCCAAGAACAAGCGCAAAAGCCGCGAAGAGTTGAATACCGAAGGGCGCGCCCGCCAGCGTCAGAAAAAACGGCGCGGCCTGGCTTCCGGCTCGCGGGCGCAGGAAGGTAATAAAAGCGGGAGCCGTAATACTCAGGCGCACGCCCCCGATCGCCGCATCGGCAGCAAAAAACCCGTGCCGCTTCTCGCCGACGGCCCCACGGTAAAAAAACCGGTGGCGCCGGACATCGTTATTCCCGTCACCACCGCTATCCTGCCGGAAGTGGAGCTGGAGAATCTGGAAAACGACGAACGCCTGGATGAATTATTGCAACGTTTGGAGCAAGGCAAAGAACTGTCGGCGCCCGAACAGGCCTATGTGGATAAGACGCTGGATCGCATCGATGAGCTGATGACCCAACTGGGCATTGAGATCGAAGATGATGAAGACGACGACGCCAAAAATGAAGATATGCTGCAATTGCTCAAGCGCGGCCAGAAAGATTCCTTTTAATCTTTGAACCCGCTGCTGCTGCTGATCGCGACGCCGTTGACATGTTATTTAGTGTGGTTATTGAGTAAACTATGGCGGCTCTCGCGACGTAAAGAACGGTTACGTTTGGCCCGGGTCGCCAGGCGAAAACCGGCCGCGCCCGTAAAACGGCGGGGACGGCGTAAATTTGGTAAGGAGTAAGCAGCCATGTCAGTGCCAGCGATAGAATGGGATTCGGCCCTCATTCAAAAATATAACCAATCCGGGCCGCGCTACACGTCCTACCCCACTGCCCTGGAGTTTAGCGAAGGGTATGGCGAGCCGGCTTTCCTCCAGGCGGTGGCGCGCTATCCCGCCCGGCCGCTGTCGCTGTATCTGCATCTGCCTTTTTGCCATAAGATCTGTTACTTCTGCGGCTGTAATAAAATCGTGACCCGCCAGCCGGAAAAAGTCGATCGTTACCTGGATGTGCTCGAGCAGGAAATCCGGCGCCGGGCGCCGTTGTTCCAGGACCGGCTGGTTACCCAGATGCACTGGGGCGGCGGCACGCCTACCTTTTTGTCGCCGGCGCAAATATCGCGCCTGGTGGCGGTGGTGCGCGCGCAATTCCGCTTTGCCCCCGGCGCGGAAATGTCCATTGAAATCGACCCGCGCGATATCGCGCTGGACATGATGGATCATCTGCATGGCGAAGGGTTTAACCGCATCAGCATGGGTGTGCAGGATTTTAACCCTGAGGTCCAGCGGCTGGTTAACCGTGAGCAGGACGAGCAGCTGATTTTCGACCTGATCGGCCGCGCCAAGGCGCTGGGTTTCCTTTCCACCAATATCGACCTGATTTACGGGTTGCCGCGCCAAACGCTGGCAAGCTTCCGGCACACCCTGGAACGGGTGATAGCGCTTAACCCCCAGCGCCTGAGCGTATTCAATTATGCGCATATGCCGGCGCTGTTTGCCGCCCAGCGAAAAATCAACACCGCTGATTTACCCGATGCCGCGCAGAAAATGGACATTTTACAGTATTCCATTGCTGCGCTATGCGACGCGGGCTACCAGTTTATCGGCATGGATCACTTTGCGCGCCCCGACGACGAATTAGCCCTGGCGCAGCGCGCCGGCAAGCTGCATCGCAATTTCCAGGGCTATACCACCCAGGGCGACTGTGATTTGTTGGGGCTGGGTATCTCGGCGATAAGTATGATCGGGGATAGTTATGCGCAGAACCAGAAAGAGATGAAAAGCTACGTGGCAAGCGTTGCGCGCCAGGGCAACGGCTTATGGCGCGGCGTGGCGCTGTCGGAAGACGACTGTCTGCGGCGTGATGTGATCAAGGCGTTGATTTGTCAGTTTTATATCGATTTTAATGTGCTGGAAAGCCGCTATGGCATCGTTTTTAACGAGTATTTCGCCGATGACATCGCCCTGCTGCGGCCCCTGGAGCGCGACGGGCTGGTGGCTGTGGCCGACCGAGCGATTACGGTCACGGCCAAAGGTCGCCTGCTGATCCGCAACATTTGCATGTGCTTTGACGCTTACCTGCGCACTAAATCGCGCCAGCACCAGTTCTCGCGGGTGATTTGATCAGCTGAAAAAGTTAAGCAGCGCGGCGCAAAGGATGGCGGCCAGCGCGGTTTGCGGTGCATGGCCCACCGCGGCGGTCATATCCGCGCCCTGGGACAGCAAATTGATTAATGAATCTAACATGGTCTTCCTCCCGGTCAGCGACAAGATCATACTGTCTGCAATCGGGATGTAAAGGGCAAAATAACGCCGTTTTGCACGTTATTTTGCTTTTTTCTACGCCGCTATTCCGCCAGGTTATAAAACCTGGACTTTTATTCCATGCCCAGCTCTTTTAGCTTACGCGTCAGGGTATTGCGGCCCCAGCCCAGCAGCCTGGCCGCTTCCTGTTTATGACCTTGGGTGTGGCGCAGGGCGGTGGTCAGCAGGGTTCTTTCCATCTCCGGCTGGGCTTCGGAAAGCAGGTTCTGGTGACCGGAACGCAGGGCGCGGTCCGCCCATTGCGCCAGCAGGGTGGCCCAACTGTCCGGCAATGATTGAACCGTGGCGTCCGGTGCCGTGCTTTCAAATAATTCCGGCGGCAGATCCTGGATCAACACTTCCTGGCCGGCGGCCATGACGGTTAGCCAGCGGCAGGTATTTTCCAACTGACGGACATTGCCTTGCCATGGCAGGCGGGTCAGCGCGGTTTCGGTTTCCGGATGCAGGTTTTTCGGTTCAACGCCCAGCTCCTTGGCCGCCACCTGCAGGAAATAGCGCGCCAGGCGGGGAATATCCTCCCGCCGTTCCCGCAGCGGCGGTAAATGCACCCGGATAACGTTCAGGCGATGGAACAAATCCTCGCGGAATTTGCCCTCTTGCACCCGTACCTCCAGATTCTGATGGGTGGCGGCGATAATCCTGACGTCGACTTTGACCGGCGCATAACCGCCGACCCGGTAAAACTGGCCGTCCGCCAATACGCGCAGCAGGCGGGTCTGGACATCCAGCGGCATATCGCCGATTTCGTCCAGGAACAGGGTACCGCCGTCCGCTTGCTCAAAACGTCCCTGGCGTACCTGATTGGCGCCGGTAAAGGCGCCTTTCTCATGGCCGAACAGTTCCGATTCAATCAAATCCTTCGGGATTGCCGCCATATTCAGCGCGATGAACGATGCCTTGGCGCGCGGGCTATGGCGGTGCAGGGCATGGGCAACCAGTTCCTTACCGGTACCGGATTCACCGTTAATCAAGACGCTGATGGAGGAGCGGGACAGGCGTCCGATAATGCGGAAGACGTCCTGCATGGCCGGCGCCTCGCCAATGATATCGGTAGTCGGGCCATTAGGCGGCTGCGCGCGCGCCGGCTGCTGCTGTTCCAGATAGTGGCTGACCGCGCGCTCAACCAGCGCCACCGCCTCATCGATATCGAACGGCTTGGGCAGGTAATCAAACGCGCCCTGCTGGTAAGCGCTGACCGCGGCGTCCAAATCGGAGTGTGCGGTCATGATGATGACCGGCAGCATCGGATGGCGCTGTTTAATCTGTTTAAGTAATGCCAGGCCGTCCATGCCTGGCATGCGGATATCTGATAACAATACGTCCGGAGTTTGGGTGGAGAGCGCTTCCAGCACTTCATTGCCGCCTTCAAAAGTGGCGCAAGTCAGTCCGGCTCCAGTGAGGGCGCGTTCAAGCACCCAGCGGATGGAGCTATCGTCGTCGACGATCCAGACTATCCCTCGTTGCATAGTGACCTCACTGGCGAATAGGCAGGAACACCGAAAATTCGGTATGCCCCGGCCAACTGTTGAATTCAATTTTACCCGAATTTTGATCGATAAGACTGCGGGCAATGGATAACCCTAAACCGGTCCCGCCCTCACGGCCGCTGACCATGGGGTAGAACAGCGTATCCTGTAATTGCGCCGGTACGCCCGGGCCGTCGTCTTCTATATCAATTCGCGCTACCAAACGATAACGAACGCCGTGCAACGTTAACTGGAACGCGGTACGGGTGCGTATCGTGATCGTGCCACCGTCTTCACCCAGCGCCTGCAGCGAATTACGGGTAATATTCAGCAATACCTGTTCCATTTGATCGGGATCGTGAGCCAGTTCAGGCAGGCTGGGATCGTAATCCCGCAGGAGAGTGACGTTATCCGGCTTTTCCAGCGAGACCAGTTGGAAAACCCGCTCGGCCACCTGGTGAATGCTTTGCGTAACGTGCATGCCGGGCTGCTGCGGCCCGAGCAATCGGTCGACCAGGTTGCGCAGGCGGTCGGCCTGTTCAATGATCACCTTGGTGTATTCCAGCAGCGAGGGATCGGGCAATGCTTTGGCCAGCAGTTGCGCCGCGCCGCGCAGACCGCCCAGCGGGTTTTTGATTTCATGGGCCAGGCCGCGCACCAGATCCCGTGCCGCCACCTGCTGGGCATGCTGAATCTGTTCCTGGCTGAGGCGGCGCTGATTATCCATCGGCGCCAGCTCCATCAGGAAAAAATCCTCGGGCAGGCGTTGCACGGTAAGGGAAAGGATATGCGCCCGCCCGTCAACCACCAACGTGACCTCGTTATCGGTAAACCCCTGGCCGGCGTTAAGGCTTTCGCGCATCAGTTCGACGTTGAGCGAAAAATAGCCCAGCAGCTCAGGCAACGGCGTGCCAAAAAGCTTGCGCGAGCTTTGCGCTAAAAGTTGTTGCGCCGCCGGATTGGCGTAATGAACGGCAAGGTCATTATCCAGCAGCAATATGCTGTTGATCAGGGAATTAAGGATCTGCCCAGCATCGGGCAATGAGCCTGTAGCCATAAAGCAGTCTCCCGCACTCTACCAGTGCATTTAGTCCGTTATGTCGTCATGCGCATGGCTGCGCGCAAGCTTTGCTGGAGAAAAAAGCCCATCCGAAGATGGGCTGAAAGTTTCCACGGCAACAAAAAAACGTCAAGTTATACGCTGTAATACAGCTCGAATTCCACCGGATGCGGCGTCATGCGAATACGGTCTACTTCTTCCGTGCGTAAAGTGATATAGGCGTCGATGGAGTCGTCGGTGAAAACACCGCCACGGGTCAGGAACTCGCGATCCGCGTCCAGCGCCTTAAGGGCTTCTTCCAGCGAACCGGCCACCTGTGGGATTTCTTTCGCTTCTTCCGGCGGCAGATCGTAGAGGTTTTTGTCCATGGCATCGCCAGGATGGATTTTGTTGATAACCCCGTCCAGACCGGCCATCAGCAGGGCGGCAAACGCCAGGTATGGGTTGGCGGCCGGGTCCGGGAAGCGCACTTCGATACGACGGGCTTTCGGGCTGGCGACCACCGGGATACGGATGGAGGCTGAGCGGTTGCGGGCGGAGTAGGCCAGCATAACCGGCGCTTCATATCCCGGGACCAGACGCTTGTAGGAGTTGGTGGTCGGGTTGGTCAGGGCGTTGATGGCCTTGGCATGTTTGATGACGCCGCCAATGTAGAACAAGGCGGTTTCGGACAGGCCGCCGTACTTGTCGCCGGAGAACAGGTTATTGCCGTCTTTGGTCAACGACATATGGCAGTGCATGCCCGAGCCGTTATCGCCGAACATCGGTTTCGGCATAAAGGTCGCCGTTTTGCCGAAGGCATGGGCAACGTTATGCACGACATATTTATAAATTTGGATCTCGTCGGCTTTTTTCGTCAGGCTGTTGAAGCGGGTGGCGATTTCGTTCTGGCCGGCGGTGGCGACTTCATGGTGATGAGCTTCAACCACCAGGCCCATTTCTTCCAGGGTCAAACACATGGCGGAACGCAGATCCTGTGATGAATCCACCGGGGGAACCGGGAAATAACCGCCTTTGATGCCGGGACGATGGCCTTTATTGCCGCCTTCGTAAACTTTATCGGTATTCCATGCGGCTTCAACGTCGTCAATAGCGACATGGGAACCGGAAATGGACGAACCAAAGCGGATATCGTCAAACAGGAAAAATTCAGGTTCCGGCCCAAACAGCACGGTATCGGCAATGCCGGAGGTTTTCAGAAACTCTTCGGCGCGTTTGGCGATGGAACGCGGGTCGCGATCGTAGCCTTGCATGGTGGCAGGCTCAAGGATGTCGCAACGGATAATCAGGGTGGTTTCTTCATAGAAGGGGTCGAGCATCGCCGTGCTGGCATCGGGCATCAGCACCATGTCGGACTCGTTAATGCCTTTCCAGCCGCCAATGGAGGAGCCGTCAAACATTTTTCCATCTTCAAAGAAGTCGGCATCTACCTGATGGGCTGGTATAGTGACGTGCTGTTCTTTACCTTTCGTATCAGTGAAACGCAGGTCGACGAATTTTACTTCGTGCTCGTTAAGCATCGTCAAAACGTGTTCAGCGGACATAACTTGTATTCTCCCGGATGTGCCATTGTCGTCGTGGAACGAAATCGTATGGATCGAATTTTATTTAACTTAGCTGGGCTAGGCTAAACTGGACTGGTATAAACAGTAGCTAAAAGTGTGCCAACATTGCCAAAATGATGAGAAGGGCCGCGTTTCCGGCCTTATTAACCAAAGTCCGCCTGCACCAGATTGGTGGGATAGCGCTATATTAGTGCATTTGGGCAGTAAGTGGGCACTATTTTGGTGCAATAAATGGGGCGAGGTGAAATAATGCACTGAGAAAGGGATGACGAAGCGTCAAAAATGACGCAAATGCAGAGATCGTCGCGATCTTGTTTAGTCCCTCGCTTATTACGTGTACAATAACGCGCTATTTCTAATGCCTGAGGCAAAGTTGTGATCGAAAATTTGCGTAACATCGCCATCATCGCGCACGTCGACCATGGTAAAACTACCCTGGTCGATAAGCTGTTGCAACAATCCGGAACATTGGGTGACCGCAACGACGCCACCGAGCGCGTCATGGACTCCAACGATTTGGAGAAAGAGCGCGGGATTACCATCCTCGCTAAAAATACCGCTATTAACTGGCACGACTACCGTATCAACATCGTTGATACCCCCGGACATGCCGATTTCGGCGGCGAGGTTGAGCGCGTGATGTCCATGGTTGACTCGGTATTGCTGCTGGTCGACGCCATGGACGGACCCATGCCGCAAACCCGGTTCGTGACCCAGAAAGCCTTTGCCTATGGTCTCAAACCCATTGTGGTCATCAATAAAGTCGACCGTCCCGGCGCCCGCCCTGATTGGGTAGTGGACCAGGTGTTTGATTTATTTGTCAACCTCGGCGCAACCGATGAGCAACTGGATTTTCCGATCATATATGCCTCCGCGTTAAACGGTGTTGCGGGCTATGAGCACGAGAACATGGCCAGCGACATGACCCCGCTGTTTGAATCCATCGTCAAGAACGTCGAAGCGCCGAACGTCGACAGCGACGGCGCGTTCCAGATGCAGATTTCGCAGCTTGACTACAACAGCTATGTTGGCGTCATCGGTATCGGCCGCATCAAACGCGGCTCGGTTAAACCGAACCAGTCTGTTACCATCATCGACCATGAAGGTAAGCGTCGCAACGGCAAAGTGGGCCAGGTGCTGGGCCATATGGGCCTGCTGCGCATCGAGTCCAAGCTGGCGGAAGCGGGTGATATCATCGCCGTTACCGGCCTTGGCGAGCTGAATATCTCCGATACCATTTGCGATCAGGCCCTGGTCGAAGCGTTGCCGCCGCTGACGGTGGACGAACCTACCGTTTCCATGTCGTTCGGCGTCAACACCTCGCCGTTCTGCGGCAAGGAAGGCAAATACGTCACCTCCCGCCAGATCCTTGAGCGCCTGAACAAAGAGCTGGTGCACAACGTGGCCCTGCGCGTGGAAGAAACCGTCGATCCGGATACCTTCCTGGTCTCGGGCCGCGGCGAGCTGCATTTGTCGGTGCTGATCGAAAACATGCGGCGTGAAGGTTTTGAAATCGCCGTATCGCGCCCGAAAGTTATCTATCGTACCGTCGACGGCAAGAAACAAGAGCCGTTCGAACAGGTTACCCTGGATATCGAAGAACAGAACCAGGGCCCGGTTATGGAAGCCATGGGCATCCGTAAAGGTGAAATGCGCGATATGCTGCCGGATGGCAAAGGACGCATCCGTCTTGATTACATCATCCCCAGCCGCGGCTTGATTGGTTTTCGTACCGACTTTTTAACCATGACGTCCGGCACCGGCCTGCTGTATTCGTCGTTCAGCCATTATGACGATGTCCGTCCGGGTGAAATCGGCCAACGCCAGAACGGCGTGATGATTTCCAACGGCCAGGGCAAAGCGGTAGCCTACGCCTTGTACAGCCTGCAGGATCGCGGCCGTTTGTTCCTGGGCCACGGCGCGGAAGTGTATGAAGGCCAGATTATCGGCATCCACACCCGTTCCAACGACCTGACGGTAAACTGCCTGACAGGTAAAAAACTGACCAACATGCGTGCTTCCGGCACCGATGAGGCCACGACGCTGGTGACCCCGATCAAGATGTCGCTGGAACAGGCCCTGGAGTTTATCGATGATGATGAACTGGTGGAAGTGACTCCGCTGTCCGTGCGTTTACGTAAACGTCATTTGACCGAAAATGACCGTAAACGCGCTAACCGTTCGGGTAAAGAAGCTTAAACCCGTCGGCCCAGGCGGCGATAACGTAACAATGCCGGTCTGCGTAAGCAGCCCGGCATTTTTTTGCCCGTCGTTCAGCTATTCCCGGCGATAAAGCAGCCTGATGTCATGCTGTTGGCAATACTCATGAAATTTCGGCGGCGGCGATTGGTCGGTTATCAGGGTATGAAACAAGGATAAAGCACCGATAAAGGCGGGTTTGATGTTGTCGAATTTACTGTGATCGGCCACCAGGATCGCCTGCTGCGACATGGACAACGCGCGATGCTTCATGGTGAGTTCGTCAAAATTAAAGCAGGTGGCGCCGAAACCGATATCAATACCCGCCGCGGAGATAAACGCTTTATCGGGGCGGATATTATCCAGGATGGAATATTGGGTCAGCGGCGTAAAGATGCAGTTGGCGGGGTGGAACTCGCCGCCGCATAAAATAACTTTGCAATTAGGATGATCCTGTAACGCCAGGAAAGTATTCAGGGAATAGCAGACGGCGGTAAACGCCAGGTCATCGTCAATCGCATCGATGATAAACGGGGTGGTGGTGCCGCAGTCGAAAAAAACCGTGTCGTCCGGCTCGATCAGCGCCGCCGCCAGGCGGCCGGTAAGGGTTTTTTCCTCAACGTGCTTAGCTTTTTGATCCGAAACAAAATAGTGGGTAACGTTATTATTGCGCGGATCGTTAACCACGTAACCGCCCAGCAGTACGACCTGCGCGGGTTCGGCGCTGAGATCGCGGCGGATGGTCATCTCCGAGACGCCCAGCAGGACGGCGGCATCTTTCAAATGAAGCTTATCTTCCCGCTTCAGGGCGAGTATCAGTTTATTAATCCTTTCTTCGCGCCGCGTTTCCATATGACATCCTGCGTTATCAGACCCGATTTCCGCCGGGTTCTCAGAAATTAATAGTCGCTGGCGGACGCCTTGCCCGATACGATCGCGACACCTGAACTGGTGCCGATTCGGGTGGCGCCGGCCAGGATCATGGCGGTGGCGGTCTGGCGATCGCGTACGGCGCCGGAGGCCTTTACGCCCATACCCTCGCCGACGGTTTCGCGCATCAGCCTGACATGTTCTTCTTTTGCGCCGCCGGTGCTGAAGCCGGTGGATGTTTTCACAAACGCCACCTTCAGTTCGCGGCATATCCGGCAAACCGCGACAATTTGTGGTGAACTCAACAAACAGGTTTCCAATATTACCTTCAACGGAATAGCCGCGCAAACCTCGCGGACCGCGCGGATATCGGCGGTTACCGCGTCAATATTGCCGCTTTTGAGCCAACCGACGTTAATCACCATATCTATTTCCTGCGCACCCGCCGCAATCGCCGCCTGCGCCTCGAACGCCTTGGCGGCGGTCAGGCCGGCGCCCAACGGAAAACCGATCACCGAGCAGACTTTTACCGGGCTGTCGCGCAGCAAGCGCGCGGCAAGCGGCACATACCCGGAATTGACGCAGACCGCATAAAATCCGCACTGTTTAGCCTCGCCGCATAACGTGGTGATCTGCGCTTCGGTGGCATCCTGCGCCAGCAGGGTATGGTCGATGTAAGGGGCAAAATCGATTTCAGGGGAAGTCATGTTAATGTCCTTTATGTGTATTATCACGATAATAATGTGAGAATAATAACATTACAGAAGCCTCTTACAATAGGCATGTGGCAATTTAATTTTCATTAAACGATGTGATCATTGTCATGTTACTAACATTTTTGTCTTGTTAGTGTTAATAAAATAACATTGAATAAGGTTAAAAATATGAGGGCTAATAATTATGGATATCGCAGTTATCGGTTCCAACATGGTGGATTTAATCACCTATATCAAAGAGATGCCTAAAACCGGGGAAACGCTGGAAGCCCCCGGTTTTGAAATCGGCTGCGGCGGCAAGGGCGCCAATCAGGCGGTAGCCGCCGCCAAGCTGGGGGCGGAGGTGATGATGATCAGTAAAGTCGGCGAGGATCTCTTTGCGGACAATACCGTTAACAACCTGGTGCGCCATGGGGTCGATACCCGCTATGTGGAAACGGTGGCGGGCGTATCCAGCGGCGTAGCGCCGATTTTTGTCGATCCAGATTCACATAATCGCATCCTGATTATCAAAGGCGCCAACGATCACCTCGGCGCGCAGGACATCGATCGGGCGGCGGAACAGCTCAAGGGCTGCCGGCTGATTATCCTGCAGCTGGAAATTCCGCTCGCCACCGTCTATCACGCCATTGATTTTGCCGCCCGGCATCAGGTTCCCGTAATCCTTAATCCGGCGCCCGCCACCCGGGAACTGGATATCGCGTATGCCTGCCGGTGCGACTTTTTTATGCCTAACGAGACAGAGCTGGAAATTCTGACCGGCATGCCGGTGGACAGCGAGGAGCATATCCTGCTGGCCGGCCGTTCGCTGCTGGCCAAAGGATTGAAGAACCTGATTATTACCATGGGGCATCGCGGCTCGATGTGGCTAAGCGGCAACGAGGTGTACCGGGTCGATCCGGTACCGGTCGACGCCGTGGATACCAGCGGCGCCGGCGATGCGTTTATCGGCTGTTTTGCGCATTATTTTGTCGCGCGCGGCGATATCAAACAGGCCATGCGCTACGCGTCCGCCTATGCCGCCTACAGCGTCCGGGGTAAAGGCACCCAGCGTTCCTATGCCGAGGCTTCCCAGTTCCATGATTTCCTTGCCACCCTTCATCAGGAATAACATCATGCGCCACAATACGGTACAAATGCCTGACGGCTATTTAAACAAAACACCGTTGTTTCAATTTATCCTGCTGTCCTGCCTGTTTCCGCTATGGGGCTGCGCCGCCAGCCTTAACGATATCCTGATCACCCAGTTCAAAACGGTGTTCGCATTGAGCGATTTTGCCAGCGCCCTGGTGCAAAGCGCCTTTTACGGCGGTTATTTCCTGATTGCCATCCCGGCGTCGATGGTTATCCGCAAAAGCAGCTACAAAATGGCCATTATGATCGGCCTGTCGCTGTATATCATCGGCTGCGTACTGTTCTATCCCGCCTCCCATATGGCCACCTATACCATGTTCCTGGCGGCCATTTTTGCCATCGCCATCGGCTTAAGCTTTCTTGAGACCGCGGCCAATACCTACAGCTCGATGATCGGTCATCGCGATTACGCGACCCTGCGGCTGAACATCAGCCAGACGTTTTATCCCATCGGCGCGCTGATGGGTATTGTGCTGGGGAAATACCTGGTGTTTCAGGAAGGCGGCAGTTTAAGCAGCCAAATGGCCGCCATGACGCCGGAGCAGGTGCATCAGTTCCGTCTCAATATGCTGGAACTGACCCTGGAACCCTATAAATACCTGATTATGGTGCTGGTGGTGGTGATGGTGCTGTTTATGCTCACCCGGTATCCCCACTGCAAACCGCAGCCCGATAAGCAAAACCGCCGCGCCGCGCCCGGCATGGGCGAAACGCTGCGTTATCTTGCCGGCAATGCGCGCTTTCGCAAGGGCATCGCGGCGCAGTTTCTCTATGTGGGCATGCAGGTGGCCGTATGGTCGTTTACCATCCGTTTGGCGCTGAACCTGGGGGCGGTAAATGAGCGTGACGCGTCCAACTTTATGATTTACAGCTTTATTTGTTTTTTTATCGGTAAATTTGTCGCCAATTTCCTGATGACGCGCTTTACCCCGCAAAAAGTCCTTATCGCCTATTCTATCCTGGGCGTGGCGACGTTGGCCTATGTGGTGCTGGTGCCGAACTTCACCGCCGTCTATGCCGCGGTATTTGTCAGCGTACTGTTCGGACCCTGCTGGGCCACCATTTATGCCGGCACGCTCGATACGGTGGATAATAAATATACCGAAGTGGCCGGCGCGGTGATCGTTATGGCCATCGTCGGCGCCGCCGTGGTGCCGGCAATCCAGGGGTATGTCTCCGATCATCTCGGGTCGATGAAACAGGCGTTCGGCGTGTCATTATTGTGCTTTGCCTATGTCGGTTACTATTTCTGGGGCGAACTGCGCAATAAACAACCGCGAATCGCGACCGCGGAATCGATGATGGATAACCAACTTTAAGCAAGGAGTCGATATTATGGCCGCTGTTATTCATCTTACGCGCCAGCAATTCACCGGACAGCCGTTTCGTCTGGTGGAGAATGGTGAACTTAGCGTCACGTTATTTACCTATCCTTCGGGTATCGAAGCCGTGACCCTGCGCAATAGCCGGGGGTTTATCACCCTGCTGCCCTTTTACGGGCAAATGGTATGGGACGCGCAGTTCGACGGCCATAGCCTGCGCATGGAGAACCCCTTTAGCGAACCCAAATGGGGCGAGTCGGTGGTGGATACCTATGGCTGCTTTGCGTTCCACTCCGGCCTGCTGAGCAACGGCTGCCCGGCGCCGGAAGATACCCATCCCCTGCATGGCGAAATGCCCTGCGCACGTATGGATAGCGCTTTCCTGCTGGTGGATGGCGACAGCGTAACCCTGGGCGGCGGCTATGAATATGTTAAAGGCTTTGGTGATCATTACCTGGCGTCGCCCTCGGTCAGGCTGGGCGCCGGCGCGACACTGATGACCATCGCCATGCGGGTCACCAATCTGGCCAGCGTGCCGATGCCGCTCCAGTATATGTGCCATATGAACTACGCCTATGTTCCCCTGGCGACCTTCAGCCAGAATATTCCTGCCGCGGCGTTTGCGCTGCGTACCTCGATTCCAGGCCATGTGCACCCCACGCCGCAATGGCTGGAATATACCGCCGGGCTGGCCCGCGATCCGTCGGCGCTTAAGGCGCTGGACCAACCGCAGTTCTACGATCCGGAAATTGTCTTTTTTGCCGACAACCTGGCAACCTATACCGATCGGGTGGAATGTGTTATGCAGGCGCCGGGGACGGGGCCGCGCTTTGTCACCCGTTTCGATACGGCGCAGTTTAACCATGCCACGCGCTGGATACTCCATAACGGCGATCAAAAAGTGGCGGCGTTTATCCTGCCGGCCACCTGCCGTCCCGAAGGCCATATCGCCGCCAGCCGGGCCGGCACACTGATTGCGCTGGAGCCGGGCGCGACGCGGGAATTCAGCGTGGAGACCGGACTGGCCGGTTAGCCTTCAGGACGCGGCACAACCGAATCAGCATGGCTGAGGTCAACGGCCGGCCGGCGAAAGCATCCGAATGCGTGTTCATGGCTGTTCAGTTGGCCCTTTTCCCGCTACAGTGGGAACATGAGTAAAGATCGGGAGGGAGCCATGCTTTATATCTTTGATTTAGGTAATGTCGTGATAGATATCGATTTTAACCGCGTTTTGGGTGTATGGAGTAATCTCAGCGGTGTGCCCCTGGCCCGTCTGAAGAAACAGTTCGTCATGGGCGATGCTTTCGAGCAGCACGAAAGGGGCGATATTACCGATGAGGCGTTTGCCGCCCTGATCTGCAATGAATTGGGCATCGCCCTGAGTTTTGAGCAGTTTACCGCCGGCTGGCAGGCGGTGTTCGTCGGCGTGCGTCCCGAGGTTATCGACATCATCCATCGCCTGCGCGAACAGGGCCACCGGGTAGTGATATTGTCCAATACCAACCGTTTGCACTGCGACTATTGGCCGAGCCAGTATCCCGAGATCCAGCAGTGCGTGGATAAGCTCTATTTATCGCAGGACCTGGGCATGCGCAAACCCGACCCGGCGATTTATCGCGCCGTGCTCGAGCAGGAAGGGGTAAGCGCCCAGGACGCGGTTTTCTTCGATGATAACGCCGAGAATATCAAGGGCGCGCAAAGCATTGGCTTACAGTCGGTTCATGTAACGGATCCGGGCGTAATACCCGCTTATTTTGCGTAAGTGGCGTATTCATCGGGGAGGCTGTGGCGATGAGAGCTGCTTATCGGAAAAAATTTATCCGTTTTTTCTCGTTCTGTTCCCTGTTATATAAACGTATCGACCATGACGGGATGACGGTGCTGGCCGGCCATCTGGCCTATGTATCCCTGCTTTCGCTGGTGCCGCTGGTTACCGTCGTATTTGCGCTTATCGCCGCTTTTCCGGTCTTTTCCGGCGCCAGCGTCCAGCTGAAGTCGTTTATCTTCCATAACTTCATGCCGGCCACCGGCGACGTTATCCAGCGCTATCTCGAGCAGTTTATCCTTAATACCAGCCAGATGACGGCGGTGGGAACCTGCGGGCTTATCGTGACCGCGCTGTTGCTGATTTATTCGGTCGATACGGTGCTGAACACCATCTGGCGCAGCAAAAACAAGCGGCCGATCATTTTCTCTTTCGCGGTTTACTGGATGGTGTTGACGCTGGGGCCGATACTGACCGGCGCCAGTATGGTGATAAGCTCATATTTAATCTCCCTGACCTGGCTTAACAATACCGGCACCACGACATTCGTCACCCTGGTGCTGCGGATATTCCCGTTGGTGCTTTCCTGCGCCTCATTCTGGTTATTGTATTGCGTCGTGCCCACGGTGCGCGTTCCCGGCCGGGATGCCCTGATCGGCGCGGTGGTGGCGGGCGCGCTGTTCGAACTGGGTAAAAAGGCCTTCGGCTTATATGTCACCATGTTCCCATCGTATCAGCTGATTTACGGCGTGCTGGCGGTGATACCCATCTTATTTCTTTGGGTCTATTGGAGCTGGTGTATTGTATTACTGGGGGCGGAGATCACCGCCTCGCTGACGGAGCACCGGCGGTTGCGGCAAGAGGAGCGGTTATCGCGATGATTGCCTTGATACAACGGGTGTTGCGCGCGGATGTCGCCATCGGGGGCTTAAGCGTGGGCGCCATCGGCCCCGGTTTGCTGATCCTGCTCGGCGTCGAACGGGATGACGACAGGCAAAAGGCGGCAACGTTATGCGAGCGCGTTTTGGCCTACCGCATCTTCGGCGACGGGCAGGGTAAAATGAATCTTAATGTCCGCCAGGCCGGCGGCGACGTGCTGGTAGTTTCCCAGTTCACGCTGGCGGCGCAAACCGATAAGGGGCTGCGCCCCGGCTTTTCGCACGCCGCGCCGCCCGCCCTGGCCGAAGAACTGTATGAGTATTTTAACGACTGCTGCCGTAAGAAGGATATCAGGACCGAGACCGGCCGCTTCGGCGCTGATATGCAGGTCTCGCTGGTGAATGACGGCCCGGTGACCTTCTGGCTTCAGGTATAAGACGTTAAAGCCCTTTATAGAGAGAACATGGCATGTATCACCTGCGCGTTCCACACACCGAACAAGAACTCAGCGACTACTATCAGTTCCGCTGGGAAATGCTACGCAAGCCGTTGCATCAGCCGCAAGGCTCCGAAAGGGACGCCTATGACGCGACGGCGCATCACCAGATGGTGGTCGACGAAAACGGCAAGCCGGTGGCCATCGGCCGGCTGTACATCAATGCCGACAATGAAGCCTCCATCCGGTTCCTGGCGGTCGACCCTCAGGTACAGGATAAAGGCCTGGGCACGCTGGTGGCCATGACGCTGGAGTCCGTGGCGCGCCAGGAAGGGGTCAAACGGGTGGTCTGCAGCGCGCGCGAGGACGCGGTGGACTTCTTCGCCAAGCTGGGGTTTATCAACCAGGGCGAAATCACGGTGCCGTCCACCACGCCGATACGCCATTTTTTAATGATCAAGCCCATCGTGACCCTGGATGATATTTTGCACCGGCCGGACTGGTGCGGCCAATTGCAGCAGGCCTGGTACCAGCATATTCCGCTCAGCGAAAAGATGGGCGTGCGCATCAGCCAGTACACCGGCCAGAAGTTTATGACCACCATGCCTGAAACCGGTAACCAGAATCCCCACCATACCCTGTTTGCCGGCAGCCTGTTTTCGCTGGCGACCCTGACCGGCTGGGGGCTGATATGGCTATTGCTGCGTGAGCGCCAATTGGGCGGCACCATTATCCTGGCCGATGCCCATATCCGCTATCTCACCCCGGTGACCGGCCGGCCCTGCGCCGTGGCGGATCTGGGTTCGCTGAGCGGCGATCTCGATCGCCTGGCGCGCGGACGCAAGGCGCGGGTACAGCTTGAGGTCGAGTTGTTCGGCAATGAAGATAAAGGCGCCATATTCAAAGGCGTTTACCTGGTATTGCCGCCAGCGCCGGACAAGCCGCTGGAGCGCGGCGGCTCCCAGGCCGGCTAATATGGGCAAAAAGTGGGCATGAGGGACAAGTCATGCCGTTTACGGCGCTGCCGGCGCCAGTTCTCCGTTGACCATGGTTTGATCCACCGTTTGGCCCTGTACGTTCAGCGCATGCAGCCTGCCGTTCAGGGTGGGTTTAAACGGCGCGTTGGCGGGCATTTTCCCGGCCAGCGTGAGCTGCGTATTGCCGTTGCCCGGCAAGGGCGCCACGGGCCAGCCCCAGCGCTGCAGTATGTTTAACGGCACCGCCCGTCCGTTAAGATTCAGGGTAAATCCCCGTTCGCCCTGCTGGTTGATCACCGCCGTGGCCTCAAACAGCCCCTCGCCGGCAAAGGCGCTCAGTTCGGTGACGGCGATCCTGCCCTGGTCGGCGGTTAACGCCAGCGACGGGCGCCGGACATCGATTTTATTAAAGGTGGCGTCGCTGCCGTTAAGGGTCAGGCTGCCGGACCAGATGCCCCATTGATGATCCCGCGCCAATACCAGGTTTTTGCCATAGCCGTCCAGCGCGGTGATTTGAAATGGAAACGCGGGATTAATATCTATCAGCAGATTGCGGTTGGCGGTAAATTTGTTCACCTGCACGTCGGCCAGCCACGAGGGCAGGGGTTGCAGCCAACTGTCCAGCCATTGCCCGGGCAAGGTATATTCCAGCCCAGCCACCATGAATTCGTCCAATTCCAGACGCTGGCCGTCCCGCAGCCAGCGACCCGAGGTGCGCATCAGTCCCCCCTGCCAGCGCCCGCTGAACTGGCGTATTTCGATGCCCTGCGGCGACAGGGTCATATTGGCTATGGGATCGTTTAAATGCACGGCGCCGTTAATCAGGTCGCTGGCGTTAAACGACAGGCTACCGTCATCCGACGACCAGTCGCCATCCTGAAAGGTAATATTGCGCAGGGTTAAATCCAGATCGCTAAAGGCCCAGTTCTTGCCTTCCATACGCGCATCAATCAAATCGAAGCGATGGATGGTGATTTTAGGCACCTCCGATAGCTGGCGCAGAAACTCATCCAGGCTTTGCGTGGTCTGCATGCGTACATTGCTCAGGCGCAGGTTATCCACCTGCCAGGCGCCGTCTTCGTCCCGCCGCGCATTGCCGGTTAATTCCCCCTGGGATAAATCGGCGCCCAGATTATCCAGCCGCAGCTGGTTATTATTGATTTCGCCCTGCACCAGGACGTTTTCCGCCGGGATGCCGTTAAGGGTGAGGGAACGGGCGCTGATCTGGAAACGGGCGTTACGCCCCAAGGGAAAGCCGGTCTGCGGTTGCCAGGGAGTGATGCCGGCATTGACGTTTTGACCGTTCAGCTCCCAGCCGCCGTAAGGGGACTGGATGGCCATGCCATTGAGCTGCAGCACATCCGCCTGCAGCGGGAATGCCAGCGAGGCGGGGTCCAGGTTTAGGGTGCCGTCCTGCAGCTGGATGCGGTAGAAGTGATAGGGATCGGTGAATTGGCGGATGCTGAATCCGGCCACCAGCCGTTTGGCCACAAGCGTAGCCCGGCGTTCTTTTTGCCCGAAAGAGATGTTGTCGAAATAAATGTCGCCCGGATCGGACCAGTTGTGGGTGATCTTATTAAACGATAATTGGTAGCCGGTATGCTGGGTGACTAACCGGCTAACCCAGCCGGCGCCCCAGGTGGTTTGCAGCAACACGTAGATCAGGATAATTATCAATAGCACTATCAAAAGTATTGATAATAAGAGTTTCCCAATAAATTTCATTGCTCAAATCCATCGCTGTCATAAAGGTTACCCAGTTTATGCCGTAATTAACGGGGCTTCTCAATAGCCAATGTGCTTCAGACAAAAAAAAGCCGCCGTATTGATACGGCGACCGCAAAAAAATGATAGCTAACTAATTAATTATGTTCCGGCGGGAAC
This sequence comes from Sodalis sp. RH24, assembly GCF_047324145.1. Lineage (NCBI taxonomy): Bacteria > Pseudomonadati > Pseudomonadota > Gammaproteobacteria > Enterobacterales > Bruguierivoracaceae > Sodalis > Sodalis sp. RH24. The sequence goes on along the minus strand of NZ_CP178729.1, from coordinate 3,498,065 downwards.
AATAAATTCAAGATGATGGCGGTAATGCCGCCGGCGGCAATGCCGGAGGACATCAGGGTCTTCAGCCACTGCGGCGCGAACTGCAAAATCAGCGGCTGCTGCGACACGCCCAGCCCTACCGCCAACGATAGGGCGATAATCATAATGGCGCGGCGATTAAGCCGTTCACGGGATACGATACGTACGCCGGACGCGGCGATGGTGCCGAACATGACGATAGTCGCGCCGCCCAGCACCGGCTCGGGAATATGCTGTACAAAGCCGCTGACCACCGGAAACAGCCCCAGCGCAATCAGCATCAGCGACACCACAAAGCCGACATAGCGGCTGGCGACGCCGGTCAGTTGGATGACGCCGTTATTTTGACCGAAACAGGAGTTTGGGAAAGTGTTGAACACGGCCGACAGCATTGAATTCAGGCCGTTGGCCAGCACGCCGCCTTTCAGGCGCCGCATATAGATGGGGCCGCGTACCGGCTGTTCCGAGACGTCGGAGGTGGCGGTAATATCGCCGATGGTCTCCAGCGAAGTGACCATAAATACCAGCATCAGCGGGATAAGCAGATCCCAGTCAAAACCCAGGCCGTAATACAGCGGGGTCGGCACCATGATTATGGATTGCGCCGGCGCGGGAGCGGTCTGCGGCAACATGCCCATCATCCAGGCCGCCAGATAGCCCACCGCCATGGCGATCACCAGCGAGGCGACCCGCAGATAGGGATTGCGCTGACGATTGAGCAGGATGATGACCAGCAGCACCACGCCCGCCAGCATCAGGTTTTTCGGCGCGCCGAAGGTATGATCGCCCATGGCGGCGAAACCGCCGCCGATGGAAGTCAGGCCGACCTGGATCAGGGAAATGCCGATAATCATCACCACGATACCCGATACCAGCGGCGTAATGATGCGCCGGGCCAGGTGCAGCACGCGGGATAATAAAATTTCCGTGCAGGACGCCACCATCAGCGTGCCGAACAGGGCCGCCATCATCGTGGGCACATCGGCGCCGCCGTTTTTCAGCGCCAGGCCGCCCATGATAAGCGGCGTGACAAAGTTAAAGCTGGTGCCCTGGATGGACAGCAGGCCCGATCCCACCGGTCCCCAGGTCTTGATTTGCAGCAGCGAGGCCAGGCCGGAGGCAAACAGCGACATGCTGATAATATGCTGCGTGTCCTGCGCCGGGAGCCCCAGCGCCTGGCAGATTAACAGGCCGGGCGTAATCACGGCGACAAACATGGCCAGCAGATGCTGGCAGGCGGCAAACAGGGTTTCCGCCAGCGGCGGACGATCGTCGAGGTGATAAATCAGCTCGCTTTTGGCAACGGGAATCGGCGCGTCATCAACGTCAGTGGCTGGCATGGTCATGGGGGGAAACATTCCTGGGCGGCAAAGGAGGCATTTTAATCATCCTGTTTTTAAAAGCAAACGATTGCTCGCGACCTGCGCCCGCGCCGGTTGATATAGGTCAATGCCGGCGCAGATTTCAGGCCGGCGCCCCGGGTGCCGATGCCGGCAGGAGGGAACAAGAGGGAATACTTATGGCTCAGGCGTTGGTATAGCGCACGCGCTCCGGCATCCAGCGCTCAATCAGCGCCTGGGCGGCGGCGGGATAGTGTTGGTGGATATGGCGCGCCAGCCGCTGGACTTCCGGGATCATGGCCTGGTCGCGCAGCAGATCGGCCACTTTGAATTCCGCGTTGCCGGTCTGGCGCGTGCCCAGCAATTCCCCGGGGCCGCGGATCTCCAGATCTTGTTGCGCGATGATAAAACCGTCGTTGGTATCCCGCAGCACCTGTAGACGCCGCTGCGCGGTTTTGCTCAGGGGCGATTTATAGAGCAGCACACAGTGCGAGGCCACCGCGCCGCGTCCCACGCGGCCGCGCAGCTGATGCAGCTGCGCCAGTCCCAGGCGTTCCGGGTTCTCGATAATCATCAGGCTGGCGTTGGGCACATCGACGCCAACCTCAATAACGGTGGTCGCCACCAGCAAGTGAACCTCACCGGCCTTGAATGCCTGCATAATCTGCTGTTTTTCCTGTGATTTCATGCGCCCATGCACCATCCCGACGGTCAGTTCCGGCAGGGCGGCGGCGAGCCCCTCCCAGGTGGCCTGCGCCGCCTGGGCTTCCAGCAGATCGGATTCCTCGATGATGGTGCAGACCCAATAGGCCTGGCGCTGCTCCTGTAAGCAGGCTTGGCGCACCCGCTGGATGACATCTTCGCGCCGGGTGTCGGGAATGGCCACCGTGGTCACGGGCGTGCGGCCGGGGGGCAGCTCATCAATAACCGAGGTATCCAGATCGGCATAGGCGGTCATGGCGAGCGTGCGCGGGATGGGAGTGGCGGTCATGATGAGCTGGTGGGGATGGAACCCCTGCGCCAGGCCCTTCTCCCATAATGCCAGGCGCTGATGCACGCCAAAGCGGTGCTGCTCGTCGATAATCACCAGCGCCAGCCCCGAGAATTGCACCTGTTCCTGGAAAATGGCATGGGTACCCACCACCATCGCCACCCTGCCGGCGGCGATGGCATCTTGCTGGGCAATACGCGCCTTGCCTTTTTGTTTGCCGGCCAGCCAGCCCACCTCAATGCCCAATGGCTCAAACCAGTTGCGAAACGTTTGCGCATGCTGCTCGGCCAGCAGTTCGGTGGGCGCCATCAAGGCCACCTGCTTGCCCTGGGCAATGGCTCGCAGCGCCGCCAGGGCCGCCACCAGGGTTTTACCCGAGCCGACGTCGCCCTGCACCAGACGCATCATCGGCACGGGTAGAGCCAGGTCGCTCTCGATTTCCGTCGCCACCCGTTGCTGGGCGCCGGTGGGCGCGAAGGGCAGCCGGCCGAGGAATTGCTGCTTGAGATGATGATCGGCGGTCAGCGCCAGCGCCAGCTCCTTGCGTACCCCAGCCCGCACCGCCAGCATACTGAGATTATGGGCCAGCAGCTCCTCCAGGATCAGCCGCCGTTGCGCCGGGTGTTTGCCCAGTTCCAGATCGGCGAGCGAAATGTCCGGCGCCGGACGGTGCAGAGTGCGCAGGGCGTCGGGCAGGCTTATCAGGCCCCGGCTCAGCTCCGGCGGCAGCAGCTCGGCAATCGGGCAGGTATCAAGCAGGGTCAGCGCCTGGTCTGTCAGGCTGCGCAACGTCGCCTGGCGCACGCCTTCGGTGGTGGGATAGACGGGAGTTAACGACGGCGCGAGGGTGACGTCGTCATGATCGCCGAGCACATGATATTCAGGATGGATAATTTCGGCGCCCTGCTGGCCGCGGCGGATTTCGCCATAGGCGGTAACGCGCCGGCCGGGAGCCAGGCTATTTTTCATCGCGGCGTTAAAGTTGAAAAACCGCAGGGTCATCATGCCGCTGTCGTCGCGCATGCGGCAGGTCAACATGCGCCGCCGGCCAAAACTGATATCGCAGGCCAGCACCTCGCCCTGCACGGTGACAAACATGCCGGGCAGCGCATCGCCAATGGGGTAGAGACGGGTGCGATCCTCGTAGCGCGAGGGCAGATGCAGCAGCAGGTCCTGCAGGTTTTCCAGGCCAAGCCGCGCAAGCCTTGCCGACTGGGCGGGGCCGACCCCTGAAAGCGAACTCAGCGGTATGGCATTCAGCAGACGGCCTTCCATCATTCAGCACTCCGTGGCAGGTAAACTGGCCCGCAATGGCGGAACGGCCATGATGTCGCGCCGGTTGGCGGCCAGGTTGTTAGTTGCGGTTACGGGTGACCCGGATGACATCCGGCATAACGCGTATTTTACGCATAATATTCGCCAGATGGACACGGTCGCGCACGGTCAGGCGGATAAACGCGCTATAGACCCGCCCGTCTTTCTCTTCGGTGTTCAGGCTTTGGATATTGGAATCGGCGGCATTGATAGCCGCGGTCAGGTTGGCCAGCGCGCCCTGGTGATTAAACATATCCGCTTTAATCTCGGCGATAAACTCCTGCTCGGTATCCAGATCCCATTCCACCGCCATGAATTTTTCCGCTTCTTTCTGGTAGCCGCGGATATTGCGGCAGGATTCATGATGAACCACCAGCCCTTTACCCGGGCTGACATGGGCGATAATCGGATCGCCGGGAATAGGGCGGCAGCATTTGGCAAAGGTGATAAGCACGCCTTCCGCGCCTTTGATCGGCAGGGTTTTGGGACCGGAAACGGAGGCGCCGGACGGCGCCATATTGGACTGGTCGCCCTGCAGATTACGGGCAATCACCACGCTCATGGCGTTGCCCAGGCCGATTTCCGCCAGCAGATCGTCCAGGGAGGCCAGTTTCATCCGGTCCAGTTCATGCTGGATATTTTCCGGCGGCACCTCGGCCAGTTTACGGCTGCCGCCAAGGGCGTGGTTCAATAAACGCCGGCCCAAACTGACGGAATCGTCGCGTTTGAGGTTTTTCAGCATCTGGCGAATTTTGGCCCGCGCCTTGGAACTGACGACAAAATTCAGCCAGGCGGCGTTGGGACGGGCGCCGGGGGCGGTAATAATTTCCACCGCCTGTCCGCTGGTCAGGGCCTGGGACAAGGGGTAAGGCTGGCGATCGACCCTGGCGCCGACGCAGGCATGGCCGATATCGGTATGCACCGCGTAGGCAAAGTCCACCGGCGTGGCGCCCGCCGGCAGTTCTACGATGCGTCCTTCCGGGGTAAAGACGTAAATTTCGTCCGGAAACAGATCGGACTTAACGCTTTCAATAAATTCAAACGAGCTGCCGGCGCTTTGCTGCAGCTCCAGCAGGCTTTGCATCCAGCGCTGCGCGCGGATCTGCGCCGTGGTGCCGGTTTCACCCTGTTCTTTATAAGCCCAGTGCGCCGCCACGCCCATTTCCGCCATCTGGTCCATGTCCTCGGTGCGGATTTGTACTTCCACCGGTACGCCGTGGGGGCCGATCATCGAGGTATGCAGGGATTGATAGCCATTGGCCTTGGGAATGGCGATATAGTCCTTCACCCGTCCCGGGCGCGGTTTATACAGGCTGTGCATCTGTCCCAGTACCCGGTAGCAGGTATCCACTTCGCCGACGATGACCCGGAAGGCGTAGATATCCATAATGGAGTGAAAGCGCTGCTCTTTGAGATGCATTTTGCAATAAATGGAGTACAGATGTTTTTCGCGTCCGCTGACGCGACAGGGAATGCCCGCTTCGGTCAGCCGTCCTTCAATTTCCGCCAGGATTTTCTGGATCATCTCTTTGCGGTTGCCGCGCGCCGACTTGACCACTTCCTTGATCACCCGGTAGCGGTTGGGATACAGCGCCTCGAAGCCCAGTTCCTCAAGTTCGGTCTTAAGGTGATGGATACCCAGCCGGTGGGCCAGCGGGCTATAGATTTCCAGGGTTTCGCGGGCGATGCGGCGGCGTTTATCAGGACGCAGCGCGCCAAGGGTGCGCATATTGTGGGTCCGGTCGGCCAGCTTTATCAGCACCACCCGGATATCCTGCACCATGGCCATGATCATTTTGCGGAAATTTTCCGCCTGGGCTTCTTTTTTGTCGCGAAACTTAAGCTTATCGAGTTTCGACACGCCTTCGACCAACTCGGCCACGGTTTTACCGAACAACTGCTCCATGTCCTGGTAGGTGGCCGGGGTATCCTCAATCACATCATGCAGCAGCGCCGCCATCAGCGTCTCATGGTCAAGACGCATTTCGGCCAGAATACAGGCCACGGCCACCGGATGGGTGATATAAGGCTCGCCGCTGGAGCGTGACTGTCCCTCGTGAGCATCACGGGCGACAAGGTATGCCTGCCGGAGGAGTTTAATCTGATCCTCGGGCAGGTATCGTTGAATCAGCAGATTCAGGCTTTCAAACAGATACAATTGTGAACCGTTGTCCGAATTTAGCGACGACCTTCAGCAATAGCGGTTACCGCCTGGATTTCCGCGGCTTCCTGCTCCTGCTGTTCCTGGCGATCCCGCAAGTCGAGGATCTGATTGGTAATCAGGCCTTCTTCTATTTCACGCAGGGCGATAACGGTGAATTTGTCGTTTTCTTCCGCCACCAGGGGATCTTTACCGCCGACCTGAAGTTGGCGAGCGCGACGGGCAGCGACCAGCACCAGGTCAAAACGATTACCAATTTTTTCAACGGCGTCTTGTACAGTTACGCGTGCCATATGTGAGCTACTCCGCAAATAGAGAAATGACTGGGCATCATACTGAAAGTTGTTTCAGTCCGCCAACAGTTTGGTGATTAAAGCGTCATGCCGTAATTTTTGCCGGCCCAGACGCAGACGTTCGGCACGAATAATGGTTTTTAAATCCATCAGGGCCGTATTGAACTCGTCATTCACAATCAGGTAATCATACTCGGCATAATGCGACATTTCCGCCACCGCCTGCGCCATACGGCGGGCAATGACCTCTTCGCTATCCTGCCCGCGGCCGCGCAGGCGCCGATCCAGCTCTTCCCTGGACGGCGGCAGCACAAAGATGCTGCGGGCCTGGGGCATGCGCTCGCGAATTTGCTGCGCGCCCTGCCAGTCGATATCCAAAAACACGTCCACGCCGGTGGACAACACCTGTTCGATGGCCTCGCGCGACGTGCCGTAATAATTGCCGAAGACGTTGGCGTATTCGAGGAAGCACTCCTCCCCGATCATGCGCTTGAACTCAGCCTCGGAAATAAAAAAATAATGTTCCCCGTCTTTTTCCCCCGGACGTATGGGCCGCGTGGTGTGGGAGATCGATACCTGGGTGTCGTAAAGCGGTTGTGTTTTAAGCAACGCCTGGATCAGGCTTGATTTTCCCGCGCCGCTGGGAGCGGAAACAATGTAAAGCGTACCATGAACCATAGTGGGAATTTTTCGGCTGTAGTTGATGTCTTTAGTGGATAACCGTCGTTGATGAATCGACGCGTGAAGACGATATCGTCTCACATTATACACGGCATTGATGCAGGTTGCAGCTTCCCTTGCTGTTTAGCGCCGGGCTTTTGCGCCCTTGGCGCCAGGGTGACGGCGGCGGCAAGCATAGCGGGCGCTCAAATAATGGATGTGGTTTACGCTTTTTCGATTATTACATAAAGAAAACTTAAGTGATGAGCCGCTAACTATTTCAGAATCATAGGGGGATGGGATGTCATGGCCAACGTTGCCCCGATCGTAGTCGCATATATCCAGCGAGGTTGGGCTTTATTAACGGCCAGTTTTCCATTCAACCCGGTGTGGCCGAAAAAGCAATAGACATGCATTTATCAAGAATTGCTTATACTTTTGCTACCCGAAGGCGTTCCCTCATCGACAAATAACGCCCTGTGGATGAGGGAAATTTGATACTGCTTATATTTTAGAGCGGCATGGTTTATGCCGCCCATTAAATAGGATATGCAGCGGTCTAAACCGACAATTAACGCTGGCCTGCTTCGAGGGTATTGCAAATTTCACCGAATTTTTCCAATTGCGCTTCAGATAAAGGCGCCAGAATACGCTCAAGGATAGTACGATGAGTCTGCTGGGCAATTTCCAGTTTATCGCGTCCTTTTTCTGTAATATAAACATGTTTAACCCGGCGGTCGGTCGGGCTTTGCTGGCGCTGCAGCATTTCGTCTTTCTCCAGGGCGTCCAGCACCGTCACTACCGTACGGGAAGAAAATCCCATATAATTTTTGATATCCGTGGCGCTGGTCTTGCCATGGGTAATCAATTGCAGGATCTTCATTTTGGACAATGAAAGTCCTTCATTGACCAATTGGCCGTTCACTTCTTTTCTCAGGCGATGATAGATGCGAGATAAAGATTCTACGGTAACTGACATGTCTATTTTTTTGTCCATTGTCGTTCCTCTCTGTAAATTAAGACGATTTACTCGCCGCGATGGCAGGTTAAAAGCTGTTATATTGATACAGGGATTAATTTATCCCTCCGGCATTGAGTTAGTGAAAAACGCCTTGCACAGCAATAACGTTCTACCCGCAATCCACCGGTAGCAAAGAAACCGTCAATATAGTTCGCGCAAAGCGCTACAAGAATCATGAATTGCCCTTCCCTAAGAAGAGCCATTTACAATATTGATTGTTAAAGCCAGTGCAGTTTATATGAATATTTTCTATTTTGAAACATGGCTAATAGAAAAATACGCATGTAATATTGAAATATCACGGCAGTGATATTTTATTTTATTTTATTACTTTTGTATTAACTTTATAGCCTGCTATCTTTATATTTTTACAAAAAGCAAAAAATAATAACTTCATGATATATATAGGTATTTTACAAACGACATCAATTAAAAAAGTGACTCACTTATATTGTTAAGTAATAAAATAATAAAGATTTAAAAAAATTAATTTAAATAAATTCCTCACAAAAACATCACCGCGGAATAATTTCCGGGAAATTTTCATTTAAATAACTGATTTATAATCATAATTTTTTCGTTTTACCAAAACCCGGCTAAGACGTCGACGAATAACCGTGAAGTATCAAGGCGTTATTATTTTATACTCCAGCGCCAGGCTGTAAATGCGTCGGGGATAAATCTATTGTCGCGCCGCGAATAGGGGTGGGTAGGGCCGGGACACCTATAATCAATACGTATCTGTTCATTTCGGAGGATAGCCGATGTTTAGCCATATCCAGCTGGGCGCACGGGAGCTGCCGCGCATGATTGCCTTTTATGATCGCGTTCTCGCCGAGCTGGACTTAGTAAGGATGACGCCGCAGGAGCTGGACTGCCCCGCCGGCATTATCTGGAGCAAAGCCGGTCAGCGCTGGCCGCAGTTTGTGGTCCGGCGTCCCATCAACGGCCTGCCCGCCACCTGGGGCAACGGTTGCCAGGTGAGTTTTGCCGCGCCATCGCAGGACGCGGTGGCCTCAGCCTGGTCGGTGGCCCTCAGCCAGGGCGGAATCGACGAGGGCGAGCCCGGTGTCCGCGCCATCTATGCCGATGATTTTTACGCCGCCTACTGCCGCGATCCCGAAGGCAATAAACTCTGCTTCGTCCATGCCGGCGGGGTAAATCCCTAGCGGGAAGCGCGGCGAGGCATACGGCGTTCTTATATGTCGTTTTTTTGCTAAAACGCGTCGTAATAACGACGTTCAATGGGTGTAAACACTGGCAAGCTTGCTTACGTTTCCTGCTGCCATCAAGCAGAATCCGGCCTGTCCACCGCGGCCTTACCGGTGTGCCGGCGGATGTTCCTTAGCGAAAACTTAAACAGGCTGGGCTTATGTTTTTTTACCTGCTTCGGCGGCTTATGCTGGCGGCGTCAGTGATGTTGCTCGCCATCTCGTTACTTTTTTGCCTGGTGTTCCTGGTGCCGGGCGATCCGGCGTCGGTGGCGCTGGGGCCGCGCGCCAGCGAAGCGCAAAAACAGGCGCTGCGCGAACATATGGGGCTGGACCGGCCGGCCGTCGTGCAGATCGCCCGCTTTATCGCTAACGTGGCCACCGGCGATCTGGGCGAAGACGTCCTCACCCACCGGCCGGTGGCCCAATTGATTGCCCGCGCCCTGCCAAATACCCTGATTCTGGCGCTGTCGGCCATCGCCTGGGCCGTTCTCCTGGGCATCCCGCTGGGCTGCTGGGCGGCGCTGCGCCAGAACAGCCTGGCCGACCGCCTTATCGGCCTGATGTCCACCAGCGTTATCGCCCTGCCGGCCTTTGTGGTGGCTATCTATGCCCTGCTGATTTTCGCGGTCACCCTGAAATGGTTTCCCGCCATTGGCGCGGGACAGCGGGACGATCCCGTTTCCCAGCTGAATGCCCTGGTACTGCCGTCGCTGACGGTGGGCCTGAGCTGGATCGGTTATCTATCGCGGCTGGTGCGGGCGTCCATGCTGGAAGTGCTTAAGGAGAACCATATCCGCACCTATCGGGCGTTCGGCATCGGCGAGCGGCTTATCGCCATGCGTTATGCGCTGCCGATTGCGGTAGTGCCGGTGGTATCTGTGCTGGGGGTCGGCATCGGCTCGCTGTTATCCGGCGCGGTGCTGACTGAAATCGTTTTTGCCCGTCCCGGCCTGGGCAAGCTGGCCTTTGATTCGGTGATTTCACGTAATTTTCCGGTGGTGATGGGCACGGTGGTGGTAACTTCCGGCTTTTATGTGCTGGCCAACCTGATTGCCGATTTGATTAACACTTTTCTCGATCCGCGCGTGCGGCAGGAGCTTTGACCATGGCTCTTATCACCACCAATACCCCGGCCGCGGCCACCCCGGTTTCCGCCGCCGCGCCGCGTCCCGGCGCCTTTCGCGTGCTGCGCCAGGTCTGGTCGGGCGGGATGGGCCGTTTTGCCCTGATCTGCGTCGCCGCGCTGCTGGCCTGTGCCGTTTTCGCCCCGTGGCTGGCCCCGCACGATCCCATCGCCATCAAGGCGGCGCTCAGGCTGAAGGGGCCAAGCATGGAATATTGGCTGGGCAACGATCAGCTGGGGCGCGATATTCTCTCGCGCCTGATTTATGGCAGCCGTATCGCCATGACGGTGGCGTTTATCGGCACCGGCGGCGCGCTGTTGATCGGGTCCATGCTGGGGCTGCTGGCCGGGTATGGCCCACGGCAAGTCGATACGCTGCTGATGTTGTTTTGCGACGCGCTGATGTCGATTCCGATGATTTTATTCGCGCTGGCGGTGGTGACGCTTATCGGCTCAAGCGTCGTCACCATCATCATGATCATTGTCACCTTTATGGTGCCGGGGTATTTCCGGGTCGTGCGCAGCCAGACGCGGGTGCTGAAACGTATGGAATATATTGTCGCCGCCCGCGCCATGGGCGCCTCTCCCCTGAGCGTGGTATTCCGCCACCTGATCCCCAATCTGGTGGGTACCCTGCTGGTACTGGTGGCCATGGATATCCCAGCGGTGATCGCCATCGAATCCGGCCTGAGTTTCCTCGGCCAGGGCGTGCAGCCTCCCGACGCCAGCTGGGGCACGGTGCTCAACGACGGTTATTCCTATATCCGCCAGGCGCCGCATATCGTTATCGCCGCCGGCATCCCCATTATCCTGGCCACCCTGGGGTTCACCTTTCTTGGCGAGGCGCTGCGCGACGCGCTTGACCCGCGCACCGCCCGGCAATCCAGAGGAGAGAGCTGATGGCCCTGCTGGACATCCACGATCTGTCGGTCACCTATGACTCGGCCAAAGGTCCGCTGAAAGCGGTGCGTAATATTTCCCTGTCCGTGGACAAGGGCGAGGTATTGGGATTGGTGGGGGAGAGCGGCTCGGGCAAATCGACGCTGGTCGGCGCCATGCTGACCCTGCTGCCGGCCAACGCCCATGCGAGCGGTCAACTGCGCTACAAGGACCAAAACCTGCTCGACCTGCCGGAATACGCCAAGCGACGGCTGCGCGGCAACGGCATCGCCACGGTTTCCCAGGACCCGTTTACGGCCCTGAATCCGGTGATTACCATCGGCAGGCAACTGCTGGCGTTTCAGCACCATAAATCGGGATCTAAAGCGGAAAAACTGGCGCGCGCCCTGGTAATGCTTGAGCGCGTCGGAATTTCCGACCCCAAAGGGCGGTTAAAGCAATACCCGCATGAGCTGAGCGGCGGCATTCGCCAGCGCATCGCCATCGCCGCCGCCCTGCTGACCGAACCGGAACTGCTGATCGCCGACGAACCCACCACCGCGCTGGACGCCACCACCGAAATGCAGGTGGTGGAGGTGCTCAGGGCCAGCCGGAAGCTGGTGGACGGCGCCATTATTTTTGTCACCCACGATTTACATCTGGTCAGCGCCCTGTGCGACAAGGTGGCGGTGATGTACGCCGGGGAAATTGTCGAAGCCGGGCCGATAAAGCAGATTTTTTCCGCGCCGTCCCATCCGTATACCCAGGCGTTGCTGGCCTGTGATCCTGAACGTATCGAGGTGGCGACGCGGGAACTGCCGTTTATCGCCGGCTCGGTGCCCATGCCCAGCATCAATCGCGTCGGCTGTCCTTTCCAGCCCCGCTGCGGTGTGGCCTTTGCTCCGTGCGGCGTGCAAAACCCGCCCGACACCCTGCTTGACGCCGACGGTTGGGTGGTTCGTTGCCATAAGGTGAATGCCCATGCTTGAGATCCGGGATTTAGTCGTCCGCTACAAGACGGGCACCCTGCTGAGCCGCCTGCGGCCCGGCGCGGTCCGCCATGTCGATGTGCTGGCGGGCGTCAGCCTGCATGTGCCGCCGGGTAAGACGTTGGGCCTTATCGGTGAAAGCGGCAGCGGCAAAACCACCCTCGGCCGCGCGGTTATCGGCCTGGCGCCTACGGCGCGCGGCAGCATTCAGGTCAACGGCCGCGAACCGCATGACGCCAGCGATTTGTCCTGGCGCGCCATTCGACGGGAAACCGGGCTGATATTCCAGGACCCGATGGCCGCGCTCGACCCGCGCATGACCGTCGAACATCTGGTTACTGAGCCGTTTACCGTCAACGGCCGGGAGATTAAACGCCGGGTGGAGGCCTCCCGGCTGCTCGACCTGGTGGGGTTGCCGTCGCTGTTCCTCGACCGCTATCCCCATCAGCTGTCCGGCGGCCAGGCGCGGCGGGTGGCGGTGGCGCGGGCGCTGGCACTGCGTCCGAAGCTTATCATCGCCGACGAACCCACGGCGGGGCTGGATCTGTCGGTGCAGGGCGAGTTGCTGAACCTGTTGACCGCCCTGCAGCGCGAGCTGGGCATGAGTTACCTGATCATTACCCATAACCTGGCCATCACCCGCCACGTTACCGACCGTATCGCCATTATGTATCTAGGGCGCATCGTGGAAACCGGTCCGACCGACGTGGTGTTCCGCCAGCCGGCCCATCCCTATACCCGGGCGCTGCTGAGCGCGAAAAGCAAACATAATCCGCCCAATGCCGGCGTGCTGACCGGCGAGGTGCCCACCCTGGCGCGCCGGCCTTCCGGCTGTGAATTCCATACCCGTTGTCCCCTGGCGACCCTGCTGTGCCGGACCGCCGCACCCGTATTACGTCCCCTCAGCGGGGAGCACCAGGTTTCCTGTCATACCCCTTTGATTAACGCGCAACCCCAACAGGCTCAGCCCAGCCGCATCATAGTTAAGGAGATGCATCCATGAAAGGCCCCTCGATGAACAGACGTTCCCTTCTCAAGACGATGGCGATTCTCGCCGCGGGGGCTTCCAGCTCGCTGATGATCGGCGGCCAGAGGCTGGCCTTTGCCGCGGATAATAAAAATAAGATCCTGCGGGTGCAAAACGACCTGGATATTACCAACCTCGATCCGGCCAACCGCAGCGGCTGGTATGACGAAATGGTGATGTTCGCGGTGTACTCCGGCCTGTGCCAGTACAAGGCGGGCACCGAGTGGGGCTGGCAGTTGGATGCGGCTGAATCGCTGGAGCAGGTGGACCCGCTGACGGTGCATTTCAAGCTGAAGCCGGGCATAAAATGGACCGGCGACTTCGGCGAGATGACGGCGGAGGATGTTAAATACTCTTATGAACGTTTCCTTGACCCAAAACTGTCCGCCATCTATGCCTCCGACTGGGAGGCGTTGGATCACGTGGAAATCAAGGGCACCTATGAGGGCGTTATCCATCTCAAGCACCCGTTTGCGCCGTTGTTCACCAGCACTCTGCCGCACGCCTCAGGCCTGATCGTCTGTAAAAAAGCGGTGGAAGCCGCCAAGGACAAAAAAATCGCCACCGATCCGCTGGCGTCTTCCGGCCCGTATAAGATTGGCGAATGGCTGCCGCGCGAGCGGCTGACCCTGGTGCGCAATGAAAAATGGAGCGGCCCGCACAGTTTTTATGATCAGATTCAACTGGTGCCGATTGGCGATTTGAACACGGCGGAAATCGCCTTTGAAGCCGGCGATCTGGATATGACCAAAATCAACATCAGCGCCATACCCAAGTACCAGGGCGGCGTTGAAGGCACCACGCTTACCGTGCGGCCGGCGCTGGCCTATACTTGGCTCGGCATGAACGTTGATCATCCGCTGCTGAAAGACCTGCGGGTGCGCCGGGCCATCCAGCAGGCGATCGACGTGCCGTCCATCCTGGATGCCGCCTTCGGCGGCGCGGTGAAACCGGCGTTTGGCCTGGTGCCGCCGCCGCTGCCCGGCGCGCGCGGCAAAAATATCTATCCGTACTCCCCGGAGGCCGCCAAAAAGCTGCTCAAGGAAGCGGGCGTGTCCAATCTGCAACTGCGGCTGGACTTAACCACCTCCACCGACGGCGGCACCGTGGCGCAGGTGATCCAGGCGCAGCTGGCCGAAGTGGGCATCACGCTTAAAATCAATCAGATGGATGGCGCCGCTTTTGTCGCCGCGGGCCAGGAGTCCGAAGGCACCGCCTGGAAGGACGCGCAGCTGCGCATGACCACATTCACCACCGCGCCGGACGCCAGCTGGGTTACCGCGTGGTTTACCTGCAGCCAGGTGGGCATCTGGAACACCCAGCGCACCTGCGACAAGGCATGGGATCAGTTGAATCTTGAGGCGGCCAATGAGCTGGATCAGGCTAAACGGGCCGCCATGTACGTCAAGCTGCAGGATCAGCTGGAAGAGACCGGCGCCTATGTCTTTTTATATCACGGCAGTAACGCCTGGGTGACACCCGCCGCTATCCATGGCGCCTGGACGCCCGACGGCCAGTGGCCGTTGTTCCGCGAAATCAAAAGCGTCTGATCGGCCGGTTTTACCGCCCGGGCGGGTAGCGCCGGGCTTTATCACTGAAAAAAAGAATATCGGCCCGGGCTGTTGAGTGCGCCCGGCGCCGGATGTGGGAGCTTCCTTGACTACTGCCCGTATTCCCCTCGCCCCGAAAAAAAGCGTACGCACCGCCGCCAGCGCACTGAGACATCCCAACTACCGACGGTTTTTCGGCGGTCAGCTGTTATCGGTGATTGGCAGCTGGATTCATACCATCGCCCTGGGCTGGCTGATTTGGCGGCTGGGCGTGTCGTCGCCGGTGATGCTCGGGCTGCTGGCGTTTTGCAGCCAGGGACCCATTCTGCTGTTTGGTTTGTTTACCGGCGTTATCGTCGATCGCTGCGATCGGCGCCGTCTGGTGCTGGCCACGCAAATCGGCCTGACGCTGCTGGTGGCGCTGCTGTCGATACTGACGTTAAACCATTGGATTACCGGGGAAATCGCTATTGTCATCGCCCTCGGCCTGGGCCTTATCAGCGCGTTTGATCTGCCGGGCCGGCAGTCACTGGTGGTCGACCTGGTGGAATATAACGACCTGGGCAACGCGCTGGCGCTGAACTCGGTTATTTTTAACGGCGCCCGCCTGATTGGACCGGCGCTGGGCGGCGTGCTGGTGGATACCGTCGGGGAAGGGTGGTGTTTCGCCTTTATCGCCGCCTCTTATGTGCCGCTGATTCTGTTTTTATCCACCATGCGTATTCCTCAGCGTCCACCGGTAACGCGCGACGGCAACCTGCTGACGGAAATGGCGGAAGGGTTGGCCTTTCTGCGCCAGGATCCCGACGCCCTGCGCATCCTGCTGCTGGTCGGGCTGTGCAGCCTGACCAGCGTGCCCTATTTTTCCTTTCTGCCCATGCTGGCGGATACGGTGTTGCAAGGGGGCCCCGCCGGGTCGGGCATTTTAATGAGCATTACCGGCGTTGGCGCGCTTATGGCCGCCCTGCGCCTGGCATGGAGCAGCGATATCGGCAAGATGCGCCCCTGGCCGATGTGGGCGGCGCTGATGCTGGGCATCTCGCAGATATGCCTGGGCCTGTCGCATCTGTTCTGGCTCAGCGCCCTGATAGCCGCGCCGATAGGCTATGCCATATTGACCCAGAACCTCAGCTCGAACTCGCTGCTCCAGCACCGGGTGCCCGACGCCCTGCGCGGCCGGCTGATGTCGTTTTATTCCATGATGCTGATAGGCACCGTGCCCATCGGCGCCATCATCTGCGGCGGCGCGGCCGAACTGCTCGGCCTGCCGCTGACCATGATCATCGGCGGCCTGGCATGCCTGGCGGGAGTCGCCGCCATTGCCGGCTGGGACCATTTCGGCGCCCGGCGCAACGCATGATTTCCCCTTTTCAGCCCTTATCGCCGGGAGGCACCCGCATGTCTGACATCGTTGAACCATCACTCGTGGTACCGCCATATCGCCAAATCGTTATTCCGCTGTCGGATGGTGTGCAGCTCGCCGCCCGGCTATGGCTGCCGGAAGGCGCGGCGCGAGTCCCCCTGGTGCTGGAATGGATCCCGTACCGCCAGTCCGATAATACGGCGGTGGGGGATGCGATGATCCATGGTTTTTTTGCCGCCCACGGCATGGCCGCCATGCGTATCGACCTGCGCGGCAGCGGCAACTCCACCGGGTTGCTGCAAGACGAGTATCTGGCCCGTGAGCAGGACGACGCGGTGGAAGTTATCGCCTGGATTGCCGCCCAGGAATGGAGCAACGGCAGTGTCGGCATGATCGGCATCTCCTGGGGCGGTTTTGCCGCGCTGCAAATCGCCGCCCGCCGCCCGCCGGCGTTGAAGGCCATTATTACCTGCTGCTCCACCGACGATCGTTATGCCGACGACGTGCATTTTATGGGCGGGGCGCTGCTGACCGACGGGCTGCAATGGGGCAGCGGCTTGTTTACCCAACTGGGACGGCCGCTGGACCCGGCCCATGTGGGCGAAAGCTGGCGCGATCTGTGGCTGGAACGCCTTAACGGCATGGAGCCGCCGCTTGGCCGGTGGCTGGCGCATATGGAGCGCGACGATTTCTGGCGGCATGGTTCGGTGTGCGAAAACTACGATGATATCCAATGCGCGGTCTATGCGGTGGGCGGCTGGACCGACGGTTATTCAGACGCCATTCTGCGCCTGATGGCTAATCTGAAGGTGCCGCGCAAAGGGCTAATCGGTCCCTGGACCCATATCTATCCCAACTGGGGCACGCCGGGGCCGGCTATCGACTTCCTCGGCGTTTGCCTGCGCTTCTGGCGGCAATGGCTGCTGGGGGAGGAGACCGGCATCATGGACGAGCCGATGCTGGATCTCTGGCAGGGGGAAAACCTGCGTTCCGAACCGTCGTCGCTGACCCTGGACGGTCATTGGATCAGCGCGCCGGGCTGGCCGGTGGGATCGCAACCCCGGGATTTCTACCTGTCCGGCGGCGGGCTAGCCGACAGCGCGCCCGCGCCCGCCTCACCGCGGGTGATAGCCACGCCCATGCACTGCGGCCTGATGGGCGGCGAATGGTGCCCGCTGGACGGCGGCGGCAATGCCCCTGAATTCCAGGCCGATCAGCGCCAGGACGACGGCCTGTCGGTCTGTTTTGATACGCCGGTCCTCGGCGAACCGCTGACCCTGTGCGGCAAAGCCGGGCTGGAGGTGGATATCGCCTTTGACAGCCCCTCCGCCATGCTGATATTGCGCCTTAACGAGGTGGCGGCCGACGGCCGCTCAGCCCGCATAACCTTTGGCATTCACCGGCTGGTGCGTCCCGATGTGCCGGCGGGGCAGGCTTTCCGCGTGGTTTTGCCGTTGAAAGGCGTGGCCTACCGTTTCTCCGCCGGTTGCCGGATACGTCTGGCGCTCTCCACCACCTATTGGCCGATGGCCTGGGCGGAACCGGGGCAGGGGCCGGTTACGCTGTGGCCGCACGGCGCGGTGTTGCGCCTGCCGTCCCGGCCTGCCGGCGTAGTGGATCGCGCGCGGCCGTTTGGCCCCGCCCGCTCGGCACCCGCGCTTGCGCATGAAGTGCTGGCCCCGGAAATCACGTCGCGCCAGGCGCTGTGGGACGCGGCCAGCGGCACGCACCGCCTGACCATGGATGCCCAGCGACAGCAAACCCGTATCGGCGAGCTGAGTTTTGACGGCGAGGGCCATGAGTCTTACGTCATTGGCGCCACCCCTGAAAGCGCCCGCTGGGAGGCGGTGCGGATGCAGCGTTACACCCGGCCCGGCTGGCATATCGCGCTACGCAGCGAAACCTCCCTGGCCTGGAAGGACGGCGGCCTGATCCTGACCTCGGCTTATGAGGCGCGGGAAAACGGACAGGTGGTGTTCGAGCGGCGGTGGGAACAACACTTCGCCGCCAGAATTAGCGGCAAACGCGGCTGATTACGTTACTATGGTGAACATGACGGGCTTATTGGTGCGTAACCGGATTCAGTAATATGCAGTCAAACGACCCCATCGTGTTCACTTTCCTGCTGGGTCATGATTTTTCCATGATGAGCCTGGCATCGGCTATCGAGCCGCTGCGCTCCTATAACCGGCTCTACGAGGCGAAAACCTTCGCCTGGCACCTGGCCAGCCTGGCCGGGGAGCCGGTCGAGGCGGCCAACGGCATTCCCTTTCCTACCGTGCCGGTTAACGATGTGCTGCCGGTGTCCCACTATCTGTTTATCTGCGGCGGCGAACGCGTGGTGGCGCCCAGGTTCGAGCGCGGCTACCTTAAGGCGGTGCGGCAGGCGGCCCGGGCCGGACTGTTTATCGGCTCGCTGTCCACCGGCACCTTTCTGTTGGCCAAATGCGGCCTGCTGAAGGGATATCGCTGTACTATCCATTGGGAAAGCCGCACGGCGTTCGGGGAAAGTTATCCGGAGATTAACTGTACCCGCAAAATCTTCGAGATCGATCGCAACCGGCTGACCTGCTCCGGCGGAACGGCGGCGATGGATATGATGCTGACCCTGATTGCCGAGCGTTATGGCGACGATCGCGCCACCGCCGTCGCCAATCAGTTCCATCATGAACGCATCCGCAGCGCCGCCGACGATCAGCGGGGCGGCCGCCCCACCCAGGGACCGATCCCGGCGACGCTCGCATCGGCCATCGCCATTATGCAGACCCATATCGAAGACCCCCTACCGCTGCCGGATATCTCGGCACGGGTGGGTATCGGCAGCCGCCAGCTGGAACGGCTCTTCGCCCGCTATTTCGCCAGGACGCCGCAGCGTTATTATCTGGAACTGCGCCTGGAGCAGGCGCGGGAAATGCTGATCTATTCCGACCTGTCGATTATCGATATCGCGGTATCCGTCGGCTTCAGTTCCACATCGCACTTCGCCGGCGGCTTCAGGCGCGCGTTCGGCGTCCTGCCGTCGGATATGCGGCGCGCCAGGCATGCCCGAAACCGCTGATGCCGCTCAATACCGCGGCGGACCTGCCGCTGTGGCGCCAGCCCGCATCCCGCGGCAACGCTTGGCCGGCGCTCGGCCGGTCATATCGAAAGTCAAATCCGGACGGATTTAATAAAGATCGGCCCTGCGGTCCGCCAGATAAGGATGGTCGCGCCGCCAGGCTTTTAACGTTTCCAGGCTGATTTGCGCCGTGATAAACGCCGCTGCGCCGGAGGACGCCGTCGCGATAATGGCGCCGTCCGGGCCGGCTACGCGGCTTTGCCCGACGCAGGGGAACGCGCCGCTGTCGTCGCCGCGATTGGCAAACGCGACAAAACAGCCGTTTTCATAGGCGCGGGCGGGCACCGTATGGCGCGGCACCACGTCATAACCGACGCTGGTGGCGCTGACGCACAGCAGGCAATCCATGCCGTTTGCCGCCAGAAAACGCGCCGCTTCGGGAAAATCCAGGTCGTAGCAGATAAGCAAACCAAAGTTCACCCCCTCAAGCACCACGTTGACCAGGCGTCCGCCGGGACGGAACAGCGTGGTTTCATAACCGGACCACAGATGGACCTTACGGTAATTCGCCAGCACCCGGCCATGGCGATCGATCAGGCGCAGCGCATTGTACAATCCGTCGGCGCCCTGCTCGGCATAACCGAAGGCCAAGGCCTGCCGTTTTTCCCGCGCCAGCTCCGCCAGCGCCCGCAGGATGGCGTCGCCCTGCGCCAGCGCCATTTGGCGGATGCGTTCGGGTTCGTCATAACCGCACAGGGCCAGCTCCGGCAGCATCACCAGATCGGCATCCGGCAGGGCCTCCATCGCCGCGCGTACCCAGGCCACGATCTCCTCCCGCCCGCCGGGCGCGCCGGCGATCTGGGCGATACCGATGTTCATGGCGTCTCTCCGTCAGGAAGGGTGGCGGGGAAAAAGGGAAAATACTCATCCCAGCGGCGCGAAAAGAAGGGCTGGTCATGATCAAACGCGTCCAGGCTGGATTCGAGCCGCCACCCGTCGTTATCCGCGCTCAGGCGGTGGGTCACCTCCAGCCTGGCATGCCAGTCGCCGCGCTGGAAACCGGCGCTGCGCACCGCCTGCGAGGTGGCGGATAACGGGTCGAGGGCATTCACTTTATAGGTTTCCCGGCCCAGGGCATCCAGGCGCAGGCCGGTTTCTTCCAGCATCAGCGCCCCCAGGTTGCGCACCACTTCCAGGGTGGTGTCGCCGTCATCCATATCCCGGATCAGGCGCAGGCGCCCCCGCTGCGGCGGCACCAGAACCCGTGCGGGCACGGCCGGCGGCGACCAGGGCGCGCCCAAATCCGGCGCGGCGCAGGGGGCCGTGGCCTCGCCGCGCAGCGGCAGGTCAATAGCGCCGCCGTGCAGCGTCAGGACCGCGCGCGCCGGGAGAGGCGCGGCCAGCGGCCAGTAGGCGGTGGAAACGGCCACGCGCAGGCGAAAGCCGGCGGGCAGCTCAAACGCGACGGCCTTAAGCGGCAGCCGGACGGTATAACGCTCGCCGGGCACCAGCGGCTCGCAGCGATCGTGGCCGTTACGCTGGGTCAGGTTAAGCAGACCGTAGGTGATACGGATAGAGACGCCGTCCGGGCCCACCGCGTTCAGGCGTACCGCTATCATGGCCTGCCGGCGATCGGCGGCCAACTGAATATTGATGACCGGCCGGCCCACGATTTGCAGCGCCGCCGCCGTTGCCGGGCCGTCAAAACAGGCGGAGCCGGCATCATCCCCGCGCTGGTCGCCGGGCATATCCGGGCCCCACCCATAGGGGCACCATTCGCCCGAGGCGATACCGGTGGTGGCCGGCGAGCAGACGCTGACGGCAAACGGCTCCGGCGCGTCCTCGCGCAACCTCCCGGGAGAGAGGTGCAAGCGCCGCGGGACTGTAGCGCCGGCGGGCCATTGACGCTCGGCGGCCCACCGGCCACGCCGCACGGTATAACGGGCGCGGGGAGGTTCCGCCTCCTGCAGCCAGTAGGTCAGCATCGGTTCGTCCATGATGCCGGTCGGTTTATTGCCGAGCCAGTGATCGAACCAGCGGGTGACATAACCGATAAAATCAATTTGCGGCCCCGGCGTGGCGATATGGGGGAAGGCGTGTCCCCAGGGGCCGATCAGCCCTTTACGCGGTCCGGACAGGTTTTCCAGCAGGCGCAGTACGGTATTGGTATAGCCGTCCGCCCAGCCGCCGATCGCCAGTACCGGTATCTGGATAGCGGAATAGTCCTCGCACACCGATCCGCTGCGCCAATAGTCATCACGCACCGCATGTCGCATCCAGCGCGCGGCGGGCGGCGGGTCCATGGCCTGGAGCCGTTCCAGCCACATCTCCCGCCAGCGTTCACCGACGATGGCGGGATCGGGCGGTGTCGGCGTCCAGGTAAACAGCGTGGCGCCGTATTGCAGGTTATCGTTAAGCAGCACGCCGCCCATATAATGCATATCGTCGGCATAGCGGTCATCGGTCGAGCAGGCGGTGACAATTGCCTTCAGCGCAGGCGGGCGCAGGGCGGCGATTTGCAGCGCGTTAAAGCCGCTCCAGGAAATGCCTATCATACCCACCGCGCCCGCGCACCAAGGCTGCGCGGCAATCCAGGCAATCACTTCACAGGCATCCGCCCATTCCTGCGCCGTATATTCGTCGTTCATCAGGCCGTCGGAATCGCCCGCGCCGCGCATATCGACCCTGATCGCGGCATAACCGGCGCCGGCCAGCGCCGGATGCAGGATGGCATCGTCGCCGCGATGGCGATCCCGCCGCCGGTAGGGCAGGTATTCCAGTATCGCCGGCACCGGTTCCGGGCTGTCCGGCAGCCAGAGGCGCGCCGCCAGCCGGCAGCCGTCCGCCAGGGTAATCCATACCGTTTCCTCTATCCGCATGGGCATTTTTCCGCGCTGGTCGTCATGGTTCTATCTTTACACAGCGGCAGGCGCGGGCCATGATGAATACGACAAGATTTGCCATAAATACGACACATTTTCCAGCCGGGGCCGGGCCGAGGGGGAGGTCGTCCCCGCCGCGTGCGCGGCCTGGTAAGCATACCCTATTGTCCCGCGGGAAATTGACGTACTATATTCGGCGGGACGCATCGCGCCTTAGGGACGGCATGCCCTGCCAAGCGAGTGCGCGCCGGATTTGCGGCCATCTCAAACAGCGCCGGCGTTAATGACACCGCGCCGGCATCTCTTCAAGCCCGACCCTTGCTGTAGGAATCCGATGAACCTGGACTGGTATGACTGGCACCAAAGCGAACTGACGCCACAGAGACTGTATGACATCCTGGCCTTGCGTAACGCGGTGTTTATTATCGAGCAAAATTGCATTTACCAGGATGTGGACGGCCGGGATCTGGTGGGCGACAACCGCCATGTGGCGGGTTATCTGGACGGTGAGCTTAGCGCGTATGCCCGTATTCTGGATGAGGGTGACCAATTGGCCATCGGCCGCGTCATCGTGGCGGCCAAGGCCCGCGGCATGAACCTGGGCCTGCAGTTGATGGCGCGTGCGCTGTCGGCATGCGCGGCGCATTGGCCTGAACGGACCGTTCATCTGTCCGCCCAGGCGCATTTGCAGCCGTTTTATGCCCGGTTAGGTTTCCGCGCGGTAACGGAGGTGTATGACGAAGACGGCATACCCCATATCGGCATGGATAATTACCGGCCGCCGTCAGCGTAAGCAGGGTCCCGCTAAACCAGCAGCCCGCGGTGCAGGCTTCTCGATGACAGCCTTATCATCGTCGGGCCGCGCCGCCGGCCCGGGATAAATATATCGGCATTATTCCCATTGCGATAAGCTCATTTCAGCGACGATGCCCGGCCCGAAACCCGCGATTATTGCTTTGCCCCCTGCGCTGAATACGCTGGATTCATGCATTCGCCGGTAGGCTTCGAATACCACGGAACTGGCGATATTGCCGCAATTCACCAACGTGTCGCGGCTAAATGAAAATTGCTCCCTTTGTACGCCCAGATATTTACACAAATCATCCAGTATTCTTGGTCCGCCCGCATGGATAATATAATAATCAAGCTTGTCGATCTCCCAGCCATGCTTCTGGGCAAACTCCGTCATCACCGGCGCCAGGGGTTTCATCGTACCCGGCACGCGTTTATCCAGCCGGAAATGGAAGCCGGTATCTTTTACGGCGTAGCGGATCCATTCATCGGTCTGCGCAATGAGATAACTGCAGTTGCGCTGTAGCTCCAGCCCGTGGCCGGAATGGGAGGTGACCGCCGCCGCGGTTATCGCATCGCCAAACAGGCCGTCGGAAAGAAGACTGCCGATATCATCGTCGGTAGGCTGGTAGCTTAGCGAACAGAATTCGCAGCTGACGATCAACACATTGCTGCCGGGATGCGCGCTGATAAAATCAAGCGCCCGGTTTATCGCAGCGCCGCCCGCGGCACAGCCCATTTGTGATATAGGGATTTGCACGGTATCAAGCGGCATGCCCATTTTATTGATAAGCCATGCGGTCAAGGACGGCATCAAAAAGCCCGAGCAGGAAACATAAATTATCGCTGAAACATCCCTGGCGGAAATATCCGCATGGCTCAGGGCTTCTTCAATCACACCCGGAACAAGCCGTTTTGATTGATATTCAAAAATCGCATTCCTGTAACCAAAGCCAGGATGAAGGGATGCAAGCTCAATGGGTTGAATGATATGTCTTTTTTTAACTCCGGTGTGGGTGATGAGTTCGATTGCCTTGTCCAGGTTGGGACTGTCCTTGAATTCCCTTTTCGCTAATTCAATCGTATCTTCCAAGGTAATAACATATTCCGGAAGGTAAATGGCTGGTTTGTGCAGTGTAGGCATTTTTTGTATGGCTCCATAATATCTTTATAATAAGTTAATGCGCTGAATGACATCTCTAATTAATAAAAATTAACCGCTTTAAGATTGGTTGTCCGCAATCAGTTTGTCAATCCTGATAATCCATTGCAGATGGAAAAAATGTTATTTTAAAAATGGCACAATTTTTATTAAATGAGTTGTGTTGACCTGTTTTTTCAGGAGAGAGCTGATTAAGGATCGGGAATAAATATCGGCTTAACTCGTCAGAAATAATTCTTTGCACATAATATTTTCTTATGGAATATGCCTTATTTTTATATATCGGCATTATGTGTTAAATAAACTCATTAGCAATGATATTGGCAATAATAACAGAGGTTAACCAGTCGAATATACCATTGCCGATATGAAAAATAGGGTAAAATATAGGCTCTGTTAAGCGAGAAATGGCGTGCATGGTGTGGAGATATTATAAAAAATATATATTGATATTTTCATGATAAGTTAATTAATTATTAATATGTCATGGTGTGAAACCCGCTACCGTTGCCTGAAAAAGGGTGAAACCACCACCGCCAACACGCCAACACGCCAACACGCCAACACGCCAACACGCCAACACGCCAACACGCCAACACGCCAACACGCCAACACGCCAACAAAGGCGGATGGCGGTGGCTTAATCGTTACCCAGGCGAAGCAGCGCGATCAGGCCCATCAGGACGATGGTAAACGTAATGGCCAGGCTGGCGTCGGCATTGCGGGTCAGCCAAAAAATAGCCTGAGTGCCGCCTTCACCCAGCGCGCCGGAAAATGATAATAATCCGAGGTAAAATGTCTTGCGCTGGGTAAATCGGGTCCGCATGGCCAGACCGTACAACTGCCCGAAGGCGAGATAGCCGCCGAAGGCCAAGACCGACAGCGCAAACAGCAGAATATAAAAATTATGCTGACACAGTACGAATAACAGCAATGCCGCCAGAATCGCCATCAAGCCGATACCGGCATTAAACGTCGTGTTATGCTGGAATAGATTGATATGTTTGAGCAGGAAGAACAGCGCCACAACGACGACGGCATCAAACGATAGCCAGATATTTACACCGTCCCGCCCCAGGAAATGTGCATCAAGCGAGGGCAAAATGATATAAACAACAGAACAGGCCGCCCATACGGAAAGCACCGCGACCCAAATAAGGAAAAACCTTTTATCAAAACTTGGCAGCTTATCGCATCCCATGATGCGATGCTCCTGTGAGCCAACCTGGCCGAGACGGAAAAAATTACCAATAAACATCATTAAAATTAATAGAATAACCGTCATCATGCCCTGGTAGAACCGGGTGGGAAAAAAAGCGAAAAATGGACTAATAAATGCCGACGCATTTATCAGCATTAAGTGAATATTGAAAATATCATGATTGACGCTATTCCCCGCCAGCATTTTGGCATCCCGATCGGCTGATTCAATCAAGCTCACCATCATCGTGGCGGCGGCCCCGCCGCCAATGCCCGCCAGCAGCGCGAAGCCATATGACCAATGCGGAACCTGGACGTAGGCCATAAACAGTAAGGATGCCGATTCAATTATTATCCCAGTGATAAAGATCAGTTCCCGCCGGATAAACCGGCTCAGGTAACTGAACAGTAGCGGCGTGCAGCGGTACATAAATAGGAGAAATGAGTAAAATAATCCCGTTTGTGCAATACTCATTTGTCCGGCGCCTGTCATTTTCAACGGTAAAACAATCGCGACGCCGAGAAAGAGCAGGCGTTCTAGAAAATGCGCGGATAGCAAATTAAACAAACGGTATCCCGCAAGCCTGATGGCCCTTTCATTTTTTCCGGCAACATTTCCTTTGTTTAATAAGTTTAACATCAGTAATTATACACTCTTCTCAGGTCGTTTTTTTGGCTATAAAAATCGACTATCTGCCTATCCTCCTCATTGAGCATTTCAATGAGGCTGCAAATATGTACTAATATCACATTCTGCTCTTCAGCGGAGATGACCGGGATCTCCTTCAGCAGGTTCAGCGTTATAAGGCCATGCTCTCCTTCTTCATTGATATCAGAATGTTTTATTATTGGCGTATAGAAATTTTCCGGAAGGCCATTTTTAATGCAAGCGTTAATGAATGCTTCATTAAAAATATGGCTTGGCGTTTCAAACAACAACAGCGCACAAATGAAGCTTAATAAATGCTGCCTGGCATAGACGCCAAGGCTGGCATTGGCCATAAAAGTAGCAGGTAACGGCTGGCGGGCTGATAAAACCGATTCATCAATGCCAACCGTATCAAGGCAGGCTATTAGCATTTTATCATGATCATATTCCTCGACAAACAGGTTTAACAGCCGGCTGCGGATAGGGTTATTGACGTTATGGCTTAAGGCGGGCGCAATAATCGCCGGGGACATGTGTACCAGATGATAGTACTCCATGGCAAAACCTATTATTTCATTATTGGTAATTTTACCAGAAAGCATTCTGCTATAAAATGGTGAATCACCAGCATTGTATTGCCACTTTCTGATGACGGGTATCAGGCGAGAGTAATAAAAATCATCCCCGCTGAGCGCTCCGGAGGGTTGTGTTTGCATACCGTCGTCTATCAACCCCAGTTGGTCGAGGTGTTTGATAACGTCATTGCAGCTGAAACTTTCTTCTTCAGGGAATTTTTCTATCAATTGCAAGATATTGTATTTACCTTTGGCTAAGGTTTTCAGAAAGGCAAGCAGGCTGTTTTTGGCCTGCGTTTCTACGGTAATGTCGCAACCCTGCTCATGGTAGTGCAACGAAATCCCGCTATCAATAACCGTAATGGCGACCCCTTTCCTGAGCCGTGGTAAACAGAAAAAATTGTTCATAAGAGATATCCTCCCTTGCTGGGTTATATCGATCGCACAAGGCTGGTGGCATCAGAATAATGCTCCCAAATGGCACGATAATAGGCGTCGTATAATTCTACAAAAAGGTGGGTTTGCCTTTTCATCCTGATCAAATTTTCTCTAGATACTACGGGGATGGTTGATAGTAACTGTCGGCCAAAGCTGGCATGGTTATGTTCAATATTTATCAGCGAATGAGATTTTATTTTTTCGATAAATTGGGCATCCATCTTGCCGGATTTTTCCATGGCAATGACATAGCTGTCTACCGCGCAGTCTTTACCCTCCAGTACTTCCATGGTACTAAAGAAGAACAGCGGATCGCTGGCCGACCAATAGGCGAGGGAATTGGCCAGCCCCAGCGTTTCCGGCAGCGGGACCGACGCGATGATGTTGTTTTCGTCAATACCGAGTAATGCCAACGCTGAAAGGATAATCTCAGCATGGCCATGCTCGCTGCAAAAGACGGCGTTCATTGCCTGCCGGGTCTTCCTGCATCCGTGGAAATAAAGGGCATGGGCATCGAACGAGCTGCCACGGGCAAGCAAATGATAATTTTCAATCGCCATACCGATAAAGACATTTTCCGGCACGTCATCGGGTTCATTACATTTTTGCCAGAATATGTTGTTATATAATGATTTATCCATCAGACGATTTTGGAGATCTTCTATTTCGAGTATGGCCTGTTTTCCGGTGATAAACTCTGTTGGAATGTTTCTGGTGAGCAACCCAGATTCAGACAGGCATTCTATCAGCAAGGTGGCGTCTTCACAGGTCAGGTGGGTTTTGTTTTTCTTAATGATGTCAGGAATGGATGTTTTTCCATCTAATAATAACAAGAATTCATAGGCTTCGTTTGGCGTCACCGGTAATACGTTAATGGTGAACTCATCTTCATCAGTGATCGCCAATAAATGATTGTTAGACAATGAAAGCGTACAATTTAAATGGGGACAGTAGTTTAAGTCGCTCATGACAATGACTCCATGAAGAAAGGCATCTCATGGAGATGCCTTATTGGTTTGGGTTATCATAGGTGCGATGGCATCAGGACAGGACGGGTTTTTTTAGCCACAATGATAATTTTGCGTTTAGTCATATTCATGATTGCTTCTCCTTTGGGTTAAAATGCGTGCCGGCTATCAACACGCACGTGATATTTAATTTATTTTGCAATGTAAAGTGGTAAAATATCTATTTGAATTATTATTGAAGTCAATATGCGCGTAAAAATACACAGTTATTTATAAAGATAATAATAAATAAGTAATAATGATAGTATTTATTTTATTGTAATAAACTTTGCTTTTGTAATGACTTATGATGGATAACCCTTAAATGTGGCCAATGACTTTACCCTAAATCATAGGAATGAAGATTGCAATATCAAAATTAAATTAACTGCTCTGATAGAGGAAGTGTTAATTTTTACCCTTTCTTCCGCGAGTATTCTCAAATCAAGTGAAACATAATTTATGTGATTATATAATTTGCTAATTGAATAGAGTGCTGTTGCAGGCCGGATTAATTTTCTTGCAGCGCGAGATGAATCATCTCATTATTCACTGTGTGGTACGCTTGTTACGCTGCCTGTACTTATGCACGATAAACAACCCATCAGCTGCTGCCATGGCCTTGTCGTGGGCACGCCGCGGGCGGCATTTCACCGTATGAAGGTTTTTGCGCGCCACTCGCCGGCTATCTACCCTTTTTGGAACAGTTCGAACCGGCCCAAGGCCTCGTCGATGGCAATGCGCAGATCCGGCCGCGGCTCCGTGAACCAGGTCCACTTTTGTACCATTAGCCTGCCCGCCGGACGATCCATCTTGAGATCGAGCGCGGCCACGATCTCATCCCCTACCAGCACCGGCAGCGCAAAATAACCCAGTACCCTTTTATCGGCGGGCACATAGGCCTCGAACCGATGTTCATACCCAAAAAACAGGTGTAGCCGCTTGCGCTGGATGATCAGGGGATCGAAGGGTGACAGAATGGCGGTACGGGGAGTCACTAACGGTTCAATGCTATTTTCCAGCGCCGCCGGGACGACCCAATGCTGGCTTTTCGCGTGGTTCCCGATATGGACCGGCACCAATTGCTTTTTCTTTACCGCCGCGTCAATCAGCGTACGCACCGCCGCCTTGGCCCCGGCATTGCCGAAACAAATGGAATCCAGGCTGACCATGCCCTGGGAACGCACGGCGCGCGCCAAAAGATAGTGGGCGAACTGCTGGGCGGTTGCCGGACGGGGCCGGCGGGGCCAAGCGAAATGGCGGGCGGATAAATCATAGCTTTTTAGCATGCCGGTGCGTTTGCTCACCGTCAGGTCGCCGCTGAAAAAGCCATAACGCAGCGCGCGCCGTGATGGCTTGCGGCTGCCCCACGGATGCGTCTTCTCAACCAGCACGTCATCGTTGATATCCCGGATCGACAGCGCCCCGTCGTCACGGATGCGTTTTAGCAGCGCGGCGTAATGCTGTGCATCCATGTCGGCATACGACGCATGAGGCCTGGCGCGAAACTGATTCATGGCCGGCAGGTACATGCGGTAATCCGACGTCGGCACGTAGGCCAGGGCATGTGTCCAGTATTCAAAGACCGATTTAGCCTCCGACTGGGACTGCTCAAGGTCGACGCGTCGATAGGCGGGAATACGGGTATGGAGAATATGATGGTGGCTGCGCTCGATGACGTTGATGGTATCGATCTGCACATACCCGAGATGTTCGGTGGCTAAACGTACGGCGTCAGGCCCTTCGCCGAAAGGGGCGGGCATATCGAGCCGCTGCGCCCGCAGCCAGATCGCGCGGGCCTGCCGTGCGGTTACCGGGATAGAAGATAGGGTCATAATGTTAGCTTTTCACCATGATGGGAAAAATGCCGGGCATGGTTCACCTGAGCGTGATTGACGGGTTAAACAGGTTATGCGGGTCAGCATCAGGCGGTTTTATTTCGCCGACTGTATGACGGTATATTACTGGCCTATTTTACGCTTGTCTGCACCCTCCGCGCTTTTCACCACGGTGGTGCGTCCGTCCCTTTTTAGTGCAGACATCCCTTTTGTCGCGCGTTTTAAAGAGGTTAATAACCCGAGGGTACCCAGGTAAAAACCAGCATTCCCGTGTAATGGGATTCTGTTCCCATACTGTGGCATGGATCCTGCTTGCCAAGGTTACGTCCTTTGCTTAATACGAAGCCGCCGATGTCCATTAACTCAGCATCCATGCCGGTCCAGGGTCGGGAAAATATTTCCTCCCATGAACGTGTTTTAATGATTTTAAAAGTGCTGGCGCAATTTGGCCATCCGGTCAACGCGGCGGAGTTAATGAAGGCGACCGGCCTGGCCAAGAGTACGCTTTACCGCCAGTTGGTGATGTTGAAGCGTTGGGGGTTTGTTTTTGAATCAGGCAATTTATATGCCCCCGGCCCGGTCAGCCTGCAGCTCGCCCTGGGCTTTAACACCGTGTCGCTGCTGACGCACCATGGCCGGCCGGAAATGCAATGGCTCTCGGATCTTGCACGCGAAACGGTGGCCATCACGGTTGCCGTGGATGCCCAGGCGGTCTGCGTCGATATGATCGAGGCGCCCCAGTCTCTGCGCTGCTCTTTCGAAAAAGGACGCAGCCTGCCGTTAAGGGATGGCGCCACCGCTAAATGTCTGTTGGCCCACCTGCCTGACCTGCAACAGCAATCTATCCTGCAGGCGGAATTTCCCGATCCGGCCGAGAGAAACGACAGGCTGGCGCAATTACAGGACATCCGTACCCAAGGTTATGCCTGCAGCCAGGGTGAGGTTGACGACGGCGTCTGGGGGATTAGCGCACCCTTGTTTGCCTCCGGCGCGTTTGTGCTGGGCGTGTTATCGCTGATGGCGCCTTGGCAACGGGCCGTTGACCGGCAGTCGCAATTGATAAGCATCGCCATCGAGGCCGCGGGACGTATCAATAAGCGCCTGCGGACAAGCTGATTTTTACTCTTTTATTCATTCAAAAGGAAAGAACCATGTCCATTATCCGTCCCGTTTTAGCCCGCCTGTTTGTCGCCGGCATGTTATGCCTGTCCGCAACGTCTTTTACCCAGGCCGCCGAACCGATTAAAGCGGTAACAGACGCCACTTTCCCGCCCATGGAATATATGGAAAACGGAAAGTTTGCCGGGTTTGATATCGAGCTGGTCGAGGCGATTGGCAAGGTACTTAACCGGCCCATCGCCTGGACCAATGTGGATTTTAAAGGACTGGTGCCCAGCGTGACCGCCAACCGGGCCGATATCGCCGTCTCCGCTATCTATATCACCCCGGCGCGCGCGGAAGTCGTCGACTTTACCCACGCTTACCTGAGCGGCGGCCTGGTGGCGATGGTCAAAGAGGACAACACGACGATCAAAACCCTGGATGACCTGAAAGGCAAAAAAATAAGCGTCCAGGTGGGGACCAAATCGGTGCAATGGCTGCACGACAATATTCCGTCGGCCCAATTGGTCGAGGTGGAGAAAAACCAGCAGATGTTCAGCCTGGTGGATATCGGACGTGTCGATGCCGCGGTCACCGGCAAACCGGCGGCGTTCCAATATGCGCGCACCAAAGGCGGCGTCCGGATATTGGCCGATCAGCTGACATCCGAAGAATATGGTATTGCCGTACAGAAGAACCAGCCAAGGCTTACGGCGGAGATCAACGGGGCGCTTGACCAGCTCAAGGCCAACGGTACTTATGCCGCCCTGGTGCAAAAATGGTTCCCTACCGCTGCCAAGTAAGCATGGCGCGATGAGGCATTGGCATCCTGTCTTCGGCTGTTACGCTTTGATGTAACTCTTTGTATCCGAGGCACAATCGACGGAAATACTATGACCCTAGACCTGAACTTTTCACCCGTCTTTGCCGGGGCCGGACTGTTGCTTCAAGGCACGATAGTGACCGTTGAAATCACGCTTTGCGCATTGCTGTTGAGTTGTACGCTTGGATTGCTGTTAGGCATCGGCCGTCTCAATCCCGAACGGCGCGTTATCTATGCCCTGTGCAGCGCCTACGTCGCGTTGATCAGGGGCACGCCGCTTCTGGTGCAGCTGTTTATTTGGTATTACGGCCTTCCCCGGCTTGGCCTGGTGCTGCCGTCGTTTTTCTGCGGTGTTATCGGCTTGGGATTGTATTCGAGCGCCTACGTGGCGGAAGTGGTGCGCGGCGCGATCCAGTCCATCGAAAAAGGGCAGAATGAAGCGGCGCGATCGTTGGGTATGTCCGGCGGCCAGGCAATGTACAAGATTATCCTGCCGCAGGCGGTTATCCGGATGATACCGCCGCTCGGCAATGAGTTTATCGCGTTAATCAAGAATTCGGCGCTGGTGTCGCTTATCACCATCCAGGATGTGATGCAGGCGGGCTCGACGATTATCAGTAACTCTTACCGGGATCTGGAAACCTATCTGGTGATTGCCGCCGTGTATTTTTTCCTGACCGGAATCTCAGTGCTGGCGTTGCGTTATTGTGAACAACGGCTCAAATCGAAGGGGGCGCTGCAATGACAGAATCACGCGCTATGGGCAATCCCATTATCAGGATCCGCCGTCTCGGCAAACGCTTTGGCGCCAACCGGGTGCTTAACGGTATCGATTTTGAGGTCTTCCCCGGCCAGGTGGTCGTGATTATCGGGCCCAGCGGGTCGGGCAAAAGCACTTTCCTGCGCTGCTGCAACGGGCTTGAGCAAGCGGAAGAAGGCGACATTGAGATTTGCGGCAGCACCCTGATAAAACAGGGGAAAATGTTGCCTGACGTTGAGCTTAACGAACTGCGCAAAAACGTCGGCATGGTTTTCCAGTCGTTTAATTTATTTCCTCATCTGAGCGTACTGGACAATATTTGCGTCGCTCCCCAGATGCTGCGTAACCTTAAAAAAACCGACGCCCGGGCGCAGGCGGTTAAACTGTTGGGCAAAGTCGGTTTGGCAGCCAAAGCGGATGCCATGCCCAACAGCCTGTCCGGCGGTCAAAAACAGCGGGTCGCCATTGCCCGCGCGCTGGCGATGGAGCCGCTGGTGATGCTGTTCGACGAGCCGACGTCCGCGTTGGATCCCGAACTGGTGGGCGAGGTGCTGCGGGTCATGAAAATGTTAGCCCAGGACGGCATGACCATGATTGTGGTGACGCATGAAATGGCCTTCGCCCAGGAAGTGGCCGATGTGGTGGTGGTCATGGACGGCGGGGTGATAATCGAGGCGGGCCCGCCCGCCGCTATTTTCGGCGCGCCGAGGGAAGCGCGGACCAGGACCTTCCTGCAAAGCGTACTGTCCCGCGCATGACAGCCCCGGCGCCGCTGCGCCATCGGCCGGCGGTCTGCCATGAGCGCTCCCGACCTGATGTGCCGCCGCCTGCTTCCGCGCTGCGCAAGGGCGTATTCAGCACGTCAGCACTATTTTTCCGAACGGGCCGCGATCGAGATGATCCAAGGCATCGGGCAGTTGATCGAATCCGTATTGCCGGTCGATCACCGGCTTCAGGCCGATAGTATCCACGGCGCGCACCAGATCTTCCAGCGCGCGTCGGTGGCCGACGCCAATGCCCTGGATGACCGGCGATTTCAGCAGCAATGGGCCGCCGGGGCCGCTGATGTCAAATCCCTCAAACACGCCGATCACTGAAATAGTACCGTGGACGGCCACGGCGCGAATCGAATTCGCCAGGTTGGGGCCGCCGACGGTATCGATAATATGGTCGATGCCCCGGTCCTGCGTCAGGCTATAAACCGATTCCACCCAATCGCCGTTCAGGCGGTTGATGCCGTAATCGGCGCCCAGGGCCTTGGCGCGGGCCAGCTTTTCATCGCTGCCGGAGGTGACGTACACCGTTGCGCCGTGCGCTTTGGCAATCTGCAGGGCCAGCAGCGCCACGCCGCCGGTGCCCTGCACCAGCACCGAGTCCCCGGCGCGCAGGCGGCCGCGCTCCACCAGGGCGAACCAGGCGGTCAGACCGGCGCAAGGCAGGGTACTGGCCTGCGCGTCGTCAAGCGTGGCGGGGGAGGCGGATACCCAGTCTTCATGCAAAATCACATATTCCGCCAGTACGCCTTGCAGGGCGCCGCCCAGGGTAATATAGGGCGGCGTGCGGGCATTACCCCCTGGCTTCCCGTCGATCCAGCCGGGCGTAAAATTCGATATCACCCGATCGCCGGCCTTGAACCGGGTGGTGCCCGCGCCGGTGGCATCAATCACGCCGGCCATATCCGACGCCGGGGTAAACGGCAGCGGCAGATCCAGCCCCATGCCGGTTTCGATAGCCAGCTTATCGCGGTAATTGAGGGAAACGGCGTTCACTTTTACCCGGATTTCACGCGGTCCCGGCTGCGGGACGGCGATCTCGGTCAGCTTAAGATTTCCACGCCCAATAGCGTCCATCGTCCAGCGTTGCATGGTGTCGGCCATGATGTCCTCCTGATAATAAAATGTGTTACGTCAGGATAGCGTTGATATCACGTCGCCAGTGGCGATAATATTTCCAATTATTGTTTCCAAAAAGGCGACAACCTATGACGGATCGGCTGAAAGGTATTTCGGTGTTTGTCACCTCGGTCGAAGCGGGCAGTTTTGCCCTGGCGGCCAGCCGGCTGCATCTCTCCCGTTCGGCGGTGGGCAAGACCATAGCCCGGCTTGAGCAGCGCCTCGGCGTACGTTTGTTCCAGCGCACCACCCGCAGCCAAAGCCTGACCGCTGACGGCGCGTTATTTTACGAACGCTGCCAGCGGGCGCTGGAGGAGATCCACACCGCCGAAACCTTGCTGGAAACCGGTAAACAGCAGGTCAGCGGTCGCTTACGGGTATCAATGCCGGTGCTGTTCGGCCGTCTGTGCGCCGCGCCGCTGTTGATCGAGCTGACACGGGAGCATCCCGGGCTGGAGCTGGAGCTTTCGTTCAGCGATCGTATCGTGGATTTGATCGAGGACGGCTACGATTTGGCTATCCGCAACGGGCCTTTACCCGACAGCGCCCGGCTGGTGGCGCGCCGTATCGGCGATCACCGCATGACCTTCTGCGCCTCGCCCGGTTACCTGGCACGGGCCGGCACGCCGCATACCCTTGCGTCACTGGCCCGCCTTGAGACGGTGGCTTATTTGCGCGCGGGAATGTTACAGCATTGGCAGGTTAGTCTGCCCGACGGCACGGTGGAAGAAGTGGTGCCAAAAACGCGTCTGTTAATGGATGATTTACAGGCGATCGCGGATACCGCCGCCGCCGGCTTCGGTATTGCCTGGCTGCCCTGCTGGCTGGTACGGCAACGATTGCAGCAAGGTGAATTGGTCCAGGTACTGGCGGAATACGCGGGCGTTTTTTTTCAGTCCTATGCCGTATGGCCCAAGACCACTCACCTGCCGCTGAAGGTCCGGCTGGCGGTGGACCGTCTGGCGGAGAGATTGGCGACCAGTATGAGTTTGTAGCCTGATCTCTCGGCCGCGGCTGAATAGAAACAGCGTCCAATGCTTGCCGGACAATGGCTTGCCCGCACTGAACGACCGCCAATGGAGGCCAGGATCAACGCGCCGGCCAAAGATGTCTTGCGTGACGCCGGGTTTCCGTCGTGTGGACAAAGCGTTATTTAACGGGCCGGTATCTCGTTGTCAACGTACCTTTTCTGCGGGGTATAAAACGTCATCAGCACGGAGAGAACGGCAAACATCGTAAGGGCGAAGGCGGCTCCCGTTTCGGTATAGAGCATACCAAAGACCACCGACCCCGCGACCTGCCCCGCCGCCAGCATGAAAAACACCGCTCCTGCGCCTGAGGCCGGGGCGTCTTGCGCCGCTGAGGTCCCGCAGACCAGCAATACGCCGGTCAGCGTGACATAGCCGGCGCCGCACAGCGCAACCGCCGGAAAGAACCACCACGAGAACCCGTGGCTGAACGCCAGCAGCAGAAGCGGCGCCGCCATAAACAGCTGTGAAATACGGTAAACCTGATTAAGACCGGCATACGTGGCCATGGGGCCGGTCATTGCGCCGAGTATGCCCGCGCCGCCGCTGACCAGCCAGAGCATACTCGCGGTATTTTCATCCACGCCGGAATGATGGCGCAGCACGTCCGGCCCAAAACTCCACCAGGCCGCGCTGGCCATTCCGCTGGCGAAGGCGATGATGACCAGCCGCGCTACCGGACGCCGGAGAAGCGTTTCGCGCCGGTTTTTTTCCCCCAGACGGATATTGAGGCGACCGCCGGGCAGGCAGCATATCACCGGCGCCAGGCTGGCCAGCGCCACGATGCCGAATACCGTGCAGGCTGCGCGCCATCCGCCCGGCAGATAGAGCAACACCGGCACGGACAGGATAATGCCCGCCCCGGAACCGGCGTTGATGACGGTATTCACCAGCGGCTGTTGTGTGACGGAAATAACCCGGCTGACCGCGGCGGCAAGGGATGGCGAGGCCAGGCCTGAACCCAGGCCGGCAATAAAAAGCCCGGCCGCGAGCATACCAGGAGAAAAAGCGAGGGCAAGCAGCATCAGGCCGGCGGCGGCGCAACAGGCCGCCGCCGCCGCCGGCAAGCGCGGGCCAAAACGTGCGGCCAGTACCGATGCGCATAGGGTGGACAGACAATAAGCCGCAAAGCTGCAGGCGGAAATGATGCCGGCCACCCGGGGGCTGAAGGGAATATCGCTCATGATGGCGGGCAGCATCAGTCCCCATGAGAACCTGGCCATGCCGTAGGTGACGGCGATCAGCGAGAAACCGGTGATTCCGAGCGCCACGGACGCTTTCATCGCCGTTCCCCGCCGGCGATAAGCAGCGCGGCGGCTTCCCCCGCGCGGGTCGCGGCTTCGGGACCGATAATCAGTGCCGACGTGATGGCGCCTTCAAACAGCATCCATATGGCGTCGGAAAGGGCGGCGCCGGCCGCGCAGGGCGAATTCCCGCTACAGGTCGCGATGTAGTCCCGCATCGCATAGCGATAGTCAAGAGCCTGCGCCGCCAGCCTGATATCCTGCTGCGCATATTCGCCCCAGGCCTTCAGGAAGAAGCATCCCGATGTGCCGTAGTCCCGCATCCACTGCCCGAGCACCGCGAAAAGCCTGCTGACCGCCTCCGGATGCCGCGCAGGATACAGCGCCGAAAAAAACCGGTTTTTACGATCGTGCATCACCGCCGCCGTCAATGCCTCGCGTGAAGGAAAATAACGATACAGGGTGCGCGTTGATACGCCCGCCTCGCTGCAGATCCGGTCCGTACTGGTGGCGTGGAAACCGTTGGTATAAAACAGCCGCTCCGCGGCCTGGATGATGTCTTGTTTTTTGTGCATAACCGCAAAAGTAAACCGATCGTTTTACTTTTGCAATGATTACCGCAAACATTTACCGCGTTGGGCGATAAGCGGGTGTTTTCGGGATTGACTATAACCCTCCGGGCTTGCCAATCGTCTCCGCCATCGCCTCCACACGCCTGATGGCCGCATACAGATCCGCCGCCGTAACCTTCCCCGGCATATTTGCCATATCCGGCGCATGTACCGACGCCCGCACAATGCTGTCCAGCTCTTCAGCGGTCAATTCCGCTATCTCGTTTAACCGCAGCGGCACCGCGCAGGCTTGCGCCAGCGTGATGGCCGCGCGCAGTTCGTCGTCGCAACGGTTTTCCAACGCCAGCAGGCAAAGATTGCCGAACCCCACCAGCAGGCCGTGGCCGAAATCACGGGTTTTATGGCAGACGGTAAAGCCTTCGTAAATGGCGTGGGCGGCGGCGGCATGGGCGCCGTTGCTCATCAGCGACGTCAGGCCCGCGAACATAAAAATGGCGTCCAGCACCTGATCCAGCTCCGCATTGGCCCGGCCGTCACGCACCGCCTGGCAAGCCGCCGGCCCGTAGGCGGCAATCAGGTCGTAACAAATTAAACTATTGGCCTGGGACGAGCGCTGGATCCCTATCAACCGGGTCTGTTGCGCGCTGATGGCGCGGAATTCGTACCATTTCGCCAGCGTATCGCCAAGGCCGGCCGCCAGCCAGCGCATCGGCGCGCGTGCCAGCAAATCACTGTCGATAATCACCGCCGCCGGCGCCTGCGGCAGCGAATAAAGATCCTGGAACCGGCCGTCATCAAAATAGCGTATCGACAGCGGTGTAACCGCCGCGCAGGTGGCGGCGATAGTGGGGACGGCGACCACCGGCACGGCGGCGGCCACGCCCACCGCTTTACAGGTATCCAGCGCCTTGCCGCCGCCGGCGCCAATGATCAAATCGATACCCAGCTCAGTCACCCTTTGCGTTAACCGGTGGATGTGCGTTGCGCTGCATTCGCCGCCGAACCATGCGCTGTCGACCAGCGTCACCGGGCCGGCGGCCAGCTGTGTTTTAACGGCCGCGTCCACCGCCGCCAGCGCCTGGTGGCCACCTATAAGCAGCGCGCGCCGCCCGAGTTTGCCGCACACCTCACCCAGCCGGGACAGGGTGCCGGGACCGCGCAGGATCTGCGCCGGGAAAATAATGGATTGTGCCTGCATATGTCCTATCTCCGATGACATGTTGTTCTCAATAAAGGCTAATAAGTTAACCGGCATGTCATGCATAAGCCGGATCGTCCGGCTGCTTGCGCCTGCGGCCGGCCCTGTGCGCGTCCGGGGTGATGCGCGTGATCCTGATATTCCCACGCTCTGCCCGGGGGTTCTTGGCGGCGCTCAGATAACATCATGACTGGGGATCAGCAGTCTGGCCAGCGCGCCGATATCCGTTTCATGCTCCAGATCCATTCCCCTGGCCCACAACGTCTGCGCCTGGGTGGCCGGCAACGCATGAGCCGCCAGGGATAAAAATTTATCCCGCAGCTGCCGGTCGCTGACGGGATTGGCCGGATTGCCGAGCGCGATGTCCACCCGCAGCGTCAGGCGATCGCCCTCGCGGGTATGCAGGGTAATTTCCGGTTCGCCGTCCGCGCTTAGCGCCGGATCCACCCGTAATTCAATGCGGGACATCATGGCCAGCAGCCGGGGGTCCCGACGCTGCTGTTCCCCATAGGCGTCCAGGCCCGCGTGACCCAATACCAGCCGCGCCGCCACCGCATAGGGCAGGCTCATCTGCGCGGCCGCCAGCGTCTGCAGATGCATATTGCCGCACATATCGTTAAGAAACGGGCAGAGACGGACCTCGATTTTTTCAATTTCCTGATAGCCGGCATTAAGCCTGCCGAGCAACAAACCGGCGGCGTCAATCGCCGCATGGGTGCCGCGACAGGAGGCATAGGGTTTTATCGAGCAGCGCTCCAGCTTCCATATCCGCGCCAGCTCATGTGTTAGCGCCCCGGGAGCGGCGCCGGCGGCGGCGAAGGTGGACAGGAAACCGCCCCAGCGATCGTCAAACAGCGCCCCGGGACCGGTGATACCCCGGCGCGCGCTGAGCGCCGCCAGTACGCCGCCCTCGGCGGCGCGGCCGGCATGCAGTTTTTTACTTTGCGAGCCGTCGTGAATAAATCCCCACAGTCCGCCGCTGAAGCTGCCGGCAATACCCA
Organism: Sodalis sp. RH24; assembly: GCF_047324145.1. Classification (NCBI taxonomy): domain Bacteria; kingdom Pseudomonadati; phylum Pseudomonadota; class Gammaproteobacteria; order Enterobacterales; family Bruguierivoracaceae; genus Sodalis; species Sodalis sp. RH24. The sequence goes on along the minus strand of NZ_CP178729.1, from coordinate 3,458,902 downwards.
GCGCGGAGCTGGCCTGCGCGGCGTCCAGCCGCAGCAGGCTGGCCGCCGCCGCCGCCGCGCCGAACACGCCGCAGGTGGCGGTGGAATGCCATCCGGCGCCGTTATGGGCGGCATAACCGCCGCAGGCTTCCAGTACCCGGCGGGCAATGTCATAGCCTATGACGGTCGCCAGGATCAAGGCCTTGCCGCTGACCGGCTGCGGGCACAGCGGCAACACCGCCAGCAGGGCGGGGATCACTACCGCGCCGGAATGGTCGCAGCCGCCGGTATCGTCAAGCTCCAGCGCATGGGCGGCCACGCCATTGAGCAACGCCGCGTTGCGGGCCGAGGTTGCCAGTGAGGTGCCCCAGACTACCGCCTGCGGCGCGGCGCCTTCCTCCGCCAGCAGCCGGGTCATCTCCTGCGCCACCTGGCTGCCCGCGCCCGCCAGGCCCGCCCCCAGGGTATCAAGAATATGCCGTTTACAGCGCGCCACCAGCGCCGGCGGCAGCCGATCGAAGGAGGTATTAGCGATAAAATCCACCAGCGCCTGCTGGGGATTGGCCGCGACGGGCGCGCCGGTGTTCTGCAGTGGTGCGTCAGTCATGGGGCATCCTCTTCGGTAACTCCCCTGCGGGGAAGGGGCCGGCAGGATTTTCCCGCCCGCGATGGCGCCGCCAGACTTCGGCCGGATGCGCGGGATCGTTATCCGGCTGGCTGCGCCGCCACCAGTCGGCAACGTCGCCGGCGGTGGCGACCCAGACGTCGGAATGCGCGGCAATATAATCAAGCAGTTCGCCCAGTACGCCGATGCGGCCGGCGGTGCCGATCACCTCGGGATGCAAACGCAGGACATAGCACAGGCCGAAGCGGTAAAATCCGTCGAAATCCATCTTCATATTGCCCAGGGTCTGGCTATAGGACGCGATGCGCGACTGCGCCGGCGGCACCGCCGGGCTGAGGTTAAAGGCAAAATAGGGTTCGTCTTCCAGCTCATAGTGCAGCGGCAGTTCCACCAGCCGGGGCGCGGGTACCGCATCCGCAGGCGAGTGTAAGGGAATAAAAAAAGGCAGATCGTCGCCGCGCCAGCCCGAGGTCCAGCATAGGCCTTCAGCCACCAGGGCATCGGGCAGGCCGTCGGCCCAATTGCCCGCCGGCAGGCGAAAACCCCGCGGCGCGGCGCCGGTTATATTGGCGATGGCGGCGTTGCCGCGCCGCACGCTTTTTATCTGCTCCGCCAGCGTCAGGGCGTCAAACGATTCAAACCGATAGCCGCGGCCGGCAAGCTCATGGCCGCCCTGCCGGATTTGCCTTATCCGGTCGGGATGTTCTTCCGCCACCACGCCCGGCACGCACCAACTGGCGGGGACGTTTTTTGCCGCCAGCAGCGCCAGTAAACGATCGATGCCGCGCAGGGTGCCGTAGCGCCATACCGACAGCGTTTTTTCCCGGCCGGCCACCGCCGGCACCTGGCTCAGGATGCCGTGGATATCATTAAAATCAACCGTCACCGCCACGGCGCAGCGTTTGCCGCCGGGCCAGCGTCCCGGGGATAAACCCGCGTCATTATTCATTGCCATGCTCCTGTAGCCACCAGCGCGCCACATCGCGGCAGCGGGCGAACCACACGTCGTCGCGCCGGCGCAAATGGTCAAAAAACCGGTCGAGCAGCATAATGCGGCCCGGTTTACCGGAAATCTTCGGATGGAATAATGTGGTCAGGCTCAGGCCTTCGTCCATCGCGCCGTCAAATTCGCGGCACCAGTTATCCAGCGTCAGCGCATAACCGGCGGTGCGATCCAGGCCCGAGGGAAAGTTCGGCTCGCGGGTATAGGCCAGGGAGGAATAATCGTCCATCTCCCAGCGTCCGGGGATTTCCACCAGCGGCCGCGGCTGTCCCGGCACCCGTATCAGATAAGGCCGGTCATCACCGCGCATGCTGCTGGAATAGGTTACGCCCGCGTTGAGCAGCATCGCCGGGGTTTCCTGGTGCCAGTCGCCGGACGGCGTACGAAAGCCCTCGGCGCGAACGCCCAATACCTGCTGGAAAATATCCCGGGATGTGTCCATCACCCAACGCTGCTGTTCAGGACTCAGGGCATAGAACGACTCATGCCGGTAGCCGTGGTAGGCCACCTCGTGACCCTGCTCCACAATGGCCCGGCACTGTGCCGGCCAGTTCTCCACGACCCAGGCCGGCACAAAAAACGTGGCGGGCAGCTGGTGCGCCTTGAGCAGATCGAGGATGCGCCCCAGCGCGCGGAAAGGACCGTAGCCGCCGAAGGTAAAATAATCCGCTTTGCGCCAAATGCTGCCGTCCAGCATGGCATCGCCGGTAGGGCCGTCGACATCGAACGCCAGCGCCATACAGCCCGTTTTACCCCCGGGCCAGCGGGTGGAAGTAGAAGACATGATTACGCGCTTTCTCCGCTAACAGGCCGCGCGGCCGCAAACCGTCCACGCGGTAAAACCACGACCGGTTATTTGCCGTCGTTGATGGTGACCTCGGTTACCGCGCCGTCCTGCATGCCCCATTTCGTCAGTATTTTCATGTAGGTGCCGTCGGCAATCATCGCGGTCAGGGCCGATTTCACGCCGTCGATAAGGGCGCTGTCGTCCTTGGCGATGCCCATGCCGGTGACCTGGTAGGCAAACGCCTTGCCCAGCGGTTTATAGGTATTTTTCTCCAGGTTCATGATATACGGCAGGGTTTCGCTGCCCTGCACCACGCCGTCGATGCGGCCCTGGCGCAGCTGGGTACGGGCATCGGCAGTGCCTTCCGCGCCCACCACCACGATGGCTGGTTTACCGGCGGCCTCGCAGTTGGCCTGGCTCCAGGCGGCAATTTCCGCTGGGAAGGTGGTGCGCCGGCTGGTGCCGACCTTCTTGCCGCACAGATCCAGCATCTGGTTTATTTCACTGTGGGCGACGGTGGTGTAGAACTGCGGCCCGCTGTGGTAATAATCCACGAAGGTCGCTATGGGCTGGCGGGCTTTGGTATCGGTCATGCCGGAGAGGATCATATCGATGCGCTTGGTCGCCACCGCATTGACCATTTGTTCAAAGCCGATTTCCTGCCAGTTGATTTTGCGGTTCAGGCGTTTGCCGATCTCCATGCCCAGATCGTAATCCATGCCGGTCAGCTCGCCGGTGGCGGGATCCTTGAATTCCAGCGGCGGATAGTTAGGCATCATGGCCACTTTGATTTCGTCTTTTTGCGTCAGTTCCGCGGCACCGGCAGTCGTGATGCCGGCCGCCGTATTGAGCAACACGCCGGCGGTTAACAAGGACAACAGCGTTTTTTTCATGATCAGGTTCTCATTATGTAATGATGTTTAAATCAGGACGGCAGAGATAAAATTCTGGGTCCGCGGATTCTGGGGATGGAGCAAAACATCTTCCGGATTACCACTCTCAATGATCCCGCCTTCATCCATAAAGACCACGCGGTTGGCGACTTCCCGGGCAAAACCCAACTCATGGGTGACCACGATCATCGTCATTCCCTCGGCGGCGAGGCCGCGCATCACCGCCAGCACCTCGCCCACCATCTCCGGATCCAGCGCGGAGGTGGGTTCGTCAAACAGCATCAGCTTGGGTTTCATGGCCAGCGCGCGGGCAATCGCCACCCGCTGCTGCTGTCCGCCGGACAGTTCCAGCGGATAGGCGTCGCGCTTGTGGGCCAGCCCCACCCTGTCCAGCAGCGCCATGGCTTCCTCGGTGGCTTCTTTTGCCGGCCGCAGCAGCACCTGCGTCGGCCCCTCGATAATATTTTCCAGGGCGGTTTTATCGGGAAACAGGTTAAAGCGCTGGAATACCATGCCGGTCTTCAGGCGCTGGCGGGCCACCTGACGGTCATTGAGCGGATAGAGCTTTTTACCCACGATGCGGTAGCCCACCAGCTCGTCATCCACCCAGATGCCGCCGCTGTCGATGCGCTCCAGCTGGTTGATACAGCGTAAAAACGTGCTTTTCCCCGAGCCGGAAGGGCCGATAACGCACATGACCTCGCCGTGGTCTACAGACAGGTTAATGTTCTTAAGGGCCTGAAATTGGTCGAAATACTTATTCACATTGACGGCGTTGATGATGTTTTTCATCGGTCCTCCCGTTAGCGATCGCGGCGCCGGGTGCCACGGCCGAAATACCGTTCCAGACGCACCTGTCCAAGCGACAGCAGAGTCACCGCCACCAGATACCAAATGCCGGCGACAAACAGCAGTTCCATTACCCGGGCGTTGGCGAAATAGATGGTCTGGGCGTTATACAGCAGCTCGGAATACTGGATCATGCTGGCCAGGCTGGTGGTCTTCACCATGCTGATAAATTCGTTGCCGATGGGGGGGATAATCACCCGCATCGCCTGGGGTAAAATAATGCGCCGCAGGGCATGCAGGCGGGTCATGCCAATGGTTTTAGCGGCTTCATACTGGCCCTGGTCCACCGACAGCAGGCCGGCGCGCACCACTTCCGAGGTATAGGCGCCCTGATTGATGCTCAGGCCGAGCAGCGCGGCCATAAACGGCGTCATGATATCGACGGTGTGAACGCTGAATAGCCCGGGAATGCCCATGACCGGGAAGATCAGCGCCAGGTTGAACCACAGCAGTAATTGCAATATCAATGGGGTACCGCGGAAAATCCAGGTGTAGCCGATAGCAACGGCGCGCAGTACCGGGTTTTGCGACATGCGCATCACCGCGATAACGACGCCGAAGATGACGCCCAGCAGCATCGCCAGGACAGACATCACGATAGTATTGCCCAGGCCGAACAGAATGGCTTTGGCGGTCAGGAACTGGCCGACGAAGCGCCACTCGATTTTGCCGTGGGCGAAGGCATTGATCAGCAACGCCAGCAGCGCCAGAATAATCACCGAGGAGAAAATCCGGCCATAATAGCGCTGCGGCACGTGCTGATATTCGCTGAGATCGATCCTGGCGGACGGGTCGCCGCCAGGATAGCGCTGTTCGTTCATAGCCACTCCCGCCGGTTATTCAACAGAGGTTAACGTCAGACCGGCATAGCTGGTCACCCAGGCGGCCTGGGCCGCCAGTTTCAGGCGTAGCCGGGCGATTTGTTCGGCTACGCGGACCGGCGCGGTTCCGCCCCAGGCGCAACGCGCGTTGATAGCCGCCTCCAGGGTCAGGCACTGGCGCACCTCGCCGGTCAGGCGGGCATCCACCCCGGCCAGCTGATCGTCGCTGAGCTGGTGCAACGCCAGTTGTTGCTGTTCGCACAGCTGTACCAGCCGGCCGGTGATTTCATGGGCTTCTTTAAACGGCACACCCCGGCGGGACAGCCAGTCCGCCACCTCGGTGGCCAGGGTAAAGCCCTCCGGCGCCTGCTGCAGAAGTCGTTCGCGGTCGACGACCAGGGTCTCGATCATGCCGGCCATGGCCGGCAGAACCAATAACAGCTGTTCAACCGTATCCATGGCATTGCGCTTGTCTTCGATCAGATCGCGGTTATAGGACAGCGGCAGGCTTTTCATGGTGGCCAGCATCGCCGTCACGTTGCCGATTAAGCGCCCGCTTTTGCCGCGGGTCAGCTCGGCGATATCGGGGTTTTTTTTCTGCGGCATAATGGAACTGCCGGTGGCGTACGCATCATGCAGCGATACCCAGCGGAACTGGCGCGAGGCCCACAGGCAGACCTCTTCGCACAGCCTGGAGAGATTGACGCCGAGCATGCCGCCGGCAAACAGAAATTCCGCCACATGATCGCGGCTGGCCACCGCGTCGATGGAATTTTCGCAGGGGCCGTCGTAACCCAGATCCCGCGCCGACAGCTCGGGGTGCATGGCAATCGCCGAACCGGCCATGGCGGCGGCGCCCAGGGGGGACAGCGCGCAACGTTTATCCCAGTCCTGCAAGCGCTCGACGTCGCGGGCAAACGATTGGGCATGGGCCAGGAGCTGATGACCGAACACGATGGGCTGGGCCTGCTGCAGGTGGGTAAAGCCGGGGGCGATGCTGTTGATATGCTGCTGCGCCTGCTGCACCAGCGCCGTTTGCAATCCCAGCAGGGCGAGGACGATTTTCCGCGCGTTATCGCGCAGGTAAAGGCGCAAATCGTTGGCGGTCTGGTCATTGCGGGACCGGCCGGCGCGCAGTTTACCGCCCAGTTCCCCCAGCCGCTCGGTCAGCATGCGCTCAATAAAGGTATGCACATCCTCATCATCAATACTGGGCTGGATACGGCCCTGGCGGTGGTCATCGGCCAATTGCCCGATGGCCGCCACCATCAGGTCGGTTTCCCGCGCGTCCAGCAGCCCGGCGCGCTGCAATTCGTAAGCATGGGCGCGGCAGCCTTCCAGGTCGTAGGCGGTGAGGGCAAAATAGGCGTCGGGGCTGCGCGACAGCGCGCTGAGCGCGGCGGCGGGGCCGCTTTTGAAGCGTGCTCCCCATAAACGTTCTACCGGTTGTGGCATGGCATGCTCCTTTCATGGCATGGATGTTGCAATCTTTGCTTTATCCGCGGTCGGTGATGAAGACCGGAAGAAAAGAGGACAAACATCCGCTGGCCATGGCGAAATGAGATAAAAGAGGCTGTTAAATTGATAATGGAGAACGAGGGCGTGGGGGTAAATAGTTATTATGGAAAGTCCACTTTCCAAATTTGGAAACACGTCGCCAGTCAAAAGTGATATTAATCAGCAGAACATTGGCGTTGCCGATTTAAAGCTTTTGCGGGTATTCAAAACGGTAGTTGAGGCCGGAGGGTTTACCGCGGCCTGCAATGAATTAAATATCGGACTGGCGGCGATAAGTAAACAAATATCCGATCTTGAAATCCGTTTCGGCATGAAACTGTGCACCCGGGGACGTGAAGGATTTTATCTTACCGAGCATGGTAAAGTGGCTTATCTGGCGTGTCTTGATTTGTTCTCATCGATAAATCAGTTCCGGGATACGTTAAATCATGCCCGCCATGAAATATTCGGTGAATTAAATATCGGCATTATCGATAATACCATCACCGACGCGCAGTCACCGGTGGTGGGGGCGCTAAGCGAGATACACCGCCAGGCGCCCAAGGTCAGCGTGCGTCTCCATGCCACCCAGCTTGAGGAAATCGAGCGCGGCGTTATCGACGGCCGTTTCACCTGTGGCATAATACCCGTCTACCAGGAAAAACCCGATTTTGATTATTTCTTCCTTTATCATGAAATAGCCTATCTTTGCTGTTCAAACCGGCATGAGCTGTTTTCTTTGGCGCCTAACGCATTAACCAATGAGCGTATTGCCAGCGCCAGTTTAATCAGGCATTTCTACACCAATCATGGCCATCAAAATCCCGGGCTTCATTTTTCCTCTTCCAACGCCGTGGCGGTACAGGTCGAAGCGGTTACCATGCTTATCCTTACCGGTAATTATGTCGGATTTTTGCCCGCACATTATATCAGCCGCTATGAGCGCGAAGGAAAAATCAAAGCGCTCAAACCGGAGAATATCTCGGTGACCACGCCGTTTAATCTGGTGGTAAAAAGAGGCGCGGCGTTAAATTCCGTGGTGAAGTTATTTCGTGATGCGCTTAAAAATGCCGCCATCGCCCCGGCGGATCATACCGGGGCAGAATAATGCACCGGCCCCGCGGCATTGCACCACCCCTGGGCAATCGCTTAAAAGATTTATCACCCACTTGGAAAATATCCCGCAGCGCCAGTCACCTTACCGATTCCGCCCGCCGAACTGACATTGGTTAAATTTATTTACATATGTAAAGCTAATGAGTAGTATTCTCATTATCTTCTTTGCGCGCCCTTCTATGCCAGACTCATCAGGCTGCGCGGGGCGGGCAAGAATCATAAAAGTAGCGGTTAAATCATTGATTTAAAACAATAACGGTCTTGTGGAGAAAGAGAATGTCGGCAGTGCCAGGGGTAATGAAACGCAGCGCGGGGCAACGGGTAACTCATTCAGGCTGGACATGCTCTTTGTCCCTTATTGCCACGTTGATTTCATCCTTTGTCAATCCGGCATGGGCGGATGAGCCGGCCGGCGAAAAAGCGTCTTCTGATGAAACGATGGTGGTCAATGCCCAGGCAAGCGGCGCAACCGATGCCGCCCGGCAGGATTACAGTGTGCCGGTCACCCGCGCCGGAACAAAAATGCTGCTGGTGCCGCGTGATATTCCTCAGTCCGTCAGCATTATCAGCAAACAGCGCATGCAGGATCAAGACCTGCAAACCGTGGGCGAGGTGCTGACCAATACCACGGGCATAACCGCCAATAATATCGACTCCGATCGTTCAACGTATTATTCCCGCGGTTTTTTCATCAACAATTTTCTTTATGATGATATTCCCACCACCCTGAGCGACGTTTGGAACTTCGGCGACGCCGGTTCGGATACCGCCATTTATGATCGTATCGAAGTGGTGCGCGGCGCAACGGGGCTCCTGACCGGATCGGGCAATCCCTCCGCCGCTATCAATATGGTGCGCAAACGTGCCGATAGCCGCGAATTCCAAGGCTCTGTTTCCGGCACTTACGGCACGTGGGATAAGCAACGGATGGTAGCCGATCTTTCCGCGCCGCTGACGGAATCAGGCAATGTGCGCGGCCGCGTTATTGCCGGCTACCAGGATAACGATACCTGGCTTGATCGCTATCATAACCGCAAAAAATTCATTTATGGCGTTATTGACGCCGACCTGACGGATTCCACCACGCTATCACTGGGCTATGATTATCAGGAAAGCGATACCAGCAATCCCACCTGGGGCGGGTTGCCGACCTGGTACAGCGACGGCAGCCGCACGCATTTTGACCGCAGCTTTAATCCGGCGCCGGACTGGAGCTACTCCAGTCATGAGTCGAAAAAAGTCTTTGCCGATCTGACCCAGCGTTTTGCCAACGGCTGGCAGCTGCGCGTCAACGGCACCCATGCCGAAACCGATTTCGACTCCAAGCTGATGTATGCCGACGGTTTCCCGGATAAGGACACCGGCGAGGGCGTTTCCGCCTACGGCGGCTGGAATAAAGGCAAACGTAAGCTGGATTCCGTCGATACCTACGCCACGGGACCCTTTGAGCTGCTGGGCCGACAGCATGAGCTGGTGGCCGGCGCCAGCTACAGCAAACAAAATAATCATTTTTTTAACTCCCAGGCCACCATCACCGAGTCCGATATCGGCAATTATAACAACTGGAACGGCCATATCGCCGATGCGGACTGGAGTCCATGGGTTGATTATTCCAACGACACCATCCGGCAAAAATCGGTCTATACCGCGGCCCGTTTTTCGCTGGCCGATCCGCTGCACCTGATCGTCGGCGCGCGCTACACCGACTGGCGCGCCAATGGTTCGACCGCCACCAGCGATAAAGACGACGTCACGCCCTACGCCGGCCTGATTTATGATATCAACGACACCTGGTCCGCTTATGCCAGCTATACCGCCATCTTCCAGCCGCAGACCTACCGGGACGCCAGTAAAAACTATCTGGACCCGACGACGGGTAAAAACTATGAAGCCGGCCTGAAAGGCGACTGGTACAACAGCCGCCTGACCGCGTCTTTGGCGATTTTCCGTATCGAGCAGGATAATGTGGCGCAAAGCGAAGGCACCTATATTCCCGGTACGACGGAAATGGCCTATCGCGGCGTCGACGGCACCGTCAGCAAAGGCGTCGAGTTCGAACTTAACGGCGCGGTAACCGACAACTGGCAAGTCACTTTTGGCGGCGCGCGTTATGTGGCCGACGATCAGGACGGCAACGCCATCAACGCCGAACTGCCGCGCACCTCGCTGAAATTGTTTACCCGTTATCAACTGCCGATGCTGCCCGATCTGGCGGTGGGCGGCGGCGTAAACTGGCAGAACCATACCTGGCAGGATGCCGCCGGCCCGCAGGGTACGATGCGCGCCGATCAGGGCAGCTACGCGCTGGTCAGCCTGTTCAGTCGCTACCAGGTTACCCGCCAGCTTTCGGTGCAGGCCAATATCAACAACCTGTTCGACAAAGAGTACTATGACTACCTCGGTCCTTACGCGGTATATGGCGCGCCGCGCAATATGTCGGTAACGGTGGGTTACACCTTCTGATCATAGACAGGGCGGGAGATATCCCGCCTTGTCTTCTGGCATCCATACCCGTTAAACCGCGGTTTTAACAGCGGCGTCAAATCGTTCCTCCTTTAAAAATCTGGTAGCCTAGGTCAATAGAGTAATTGACATCTTCATGGCGGATTTTTTTCAGCACCATTTCCGCCGCGCATTTTCCCATGCCGATGCGCGGGGTAATGACGCTTGCCAGGCGGGGGGTTATGGCCCGGCCGATATCCAGCCCATGGAAACCGGCGATGGCGATATCGCCGGGGACGGGGATATTTTGCCGCAGGCATTCCAGCAGCGCGCCCACGGCGATGTCGTCATTGGTGCAAAACAGACCGTCCAGATCGGGGAAGCGTTTTAGCGCCTGGTTAAAAATATCGGCGCCGAGGGAAAACGAGGATATTTCATTGGCGGTGAGCATCAGCGGGGTTAAATCGTAAGACTTCATCGCCTGGGCATACCCCTGGTAGCGCTGGCGGTCGCGCAGATCATCCCGCGAACCAAGATAGACAACCCGGCGTTTGCCGCTGGCCAGCATGGTCGACATCATATCGAAAGCCGCTTCCTGGTTATCATAGCCCACCTGGATATCCATAAATTCCTCACGGGTATCCATCACTTCAACAACGGGGATTTTAGCGGCCAGCAGGCTTTTTATACTGCGCAGGGTATGTTCTTTTTCCATCAAAATAATGCCGTCGATGCTGTAGGAAAGCAGATTAACAATCTGCTGCTCTTCCGTTTCCTTGCTGTAATTATAATTGGCGATTAATGTCTGGTAATTATTAACCGAGGTTACGGACTCGATACCGGCCAGCACGTCGGAAAATACCTGATTATTAAACGACGGCACCAGGATGCCGATGGAGTGGCTGATGGAATTCAGCATCATCTCCGGCGCCCTGTTTGGAATATAATTCAACTCTTCGATAATACCGGCTATTTTGGTCCCGGTCGCCTTGGCAACTTTTTCCGGCGTGCGCAGATAACGGCTGACCGTGGTTTTGGTGACGCCGGCAAAGGTGGCGATGTCTTGCATGCTGACCCGGTATTTTTTCATTCCACCCTCTCTGATGATCCCGGTCCGGCAGCCATGGCCGGCAGACCGGGAATATCCTTTCGCGTTACGCTCCAAAAAATCTGTGCCAACTAATGGATAATCATATTGAGCAATAGTACACCGGCTAATCCGATAAACGAGATCAGTGTTTCCATGACCGTCCAGGTTTTCAAGGTTTCAGCCACGCTCAGGTTAAAATAACCCTTAAACAGCCAAAAGCCCGGGTCGTTGACATGGGATGCGATCACGCTGCCCGCGCCGGTCGCCAGCACCATAAGCGCCGGATCGGCATGGGTGACGGCGATAATCGGTAAAACAATGCCCGAGGTGGTGATCGCCGCCACGGTGGCCGACCCCAGCGCGATGCGCAATAACGCCGCGACGCACCAGCACATGACAAGCGGCGACAGCGACGTGCCGCGCATGATATTGGCGATAAAATCACCGACGCCGCTGTCCACCAGTACCTGTTTAAAGGCGCCGCCGCCGGCGATAATAAAGATGATCATGGCGATGGCGGCAATGGAATCGCCCAGGATATCCATCACCTGGCCGATCTGGCGCCCGCTGCGCAGGCCGAGAGTAAAAATACCCAGTACGATGGCGGCAAACAGCGCCACGGCGGGATTACCGATAAATTCCAGCAACAGACGCACGCCGTCGTCTTTCGCCATGGTCATATCGGCGATCGCAGCCAATGCCATCAGAATGACCGGGATAATGGCCACGGTCACACTGACGGCAAAACCGGGCATTTCCTGTTCGGTAAAAATTTTCGGGTTGAATAATCCCGCCGGCGGTTCTTTTTCAAATTTTTTCAGCAGTTTGGAAAAAAGGGGGCCGGCGATAATAACGGTCGGAATAGCGATGATCAGGCCATAAATCAGCGTGGTGCCCAGGTTGGCGTTAAAAATGATGGCGATAGCGGTAGGGCCGGGATGCGGCGGCAAAAAGCAGTGGGTCACCGACAGGGCGGCAACCATCGGAATGCCCACATACAGCAAAGGCAGCCCCGAGGCGGCCACAATGGTAAATACCAACGGCAACAAGAGGACGAAACCGACTTCATAGAACATTGCCAGGCCGACCACCAGCCCGGTTATCACCAGCGCCCACTGGATGCGTTGTTTGCCAAAAAACTGTATCAGCGTCGTGGCGATGCGCTGGGCGGCGCCGGTATCGGAGATCAGGCGTCCGAGCATAGCGCCGAATCCCAGGATCATCGCCAAACCACCCAAGGTGCCGCCAATACCGTTTTGAATCGAGTGCATGACCGCCAGCGGTTTCATGCCCTCGGCGATACCCACCACCGCCGCCACAAACACCAGGGCGATAAAACCATTGACTTTAAATTTGATCATCAATATCAGGAGTAATATTACCCCTAATGCAATAATTATAATCGGCATATCCAATCCCCATGCTAATGACGAAAAGTCGCCCGCGGGCGGCTCCCGTCATTTATTTATTATTCGTTATTTTTTTTACTTTCAGACTGCCGCCAACATACCGCCGTCAACAAAGATCAGGTGACCGTTGACAAAATCAGAGGCTTTCGCCGCCAGGAATACCGCGGCGCCGATAAGTTCCTGCGGGTCTCCCCAGCGGGCGGCCGGGGTGCGTTTGGTCAGCCAGGCGGTAAATTCCTGGTTATCGACCAGGGCCTTGGTCATTTCGGTATTAAAATAGCCGGGGGCGATGCCGTTAACCTGAATATTATAACGGGCCAGTTCCACACACATGCCGCGGGTCAGCATTTTAACCGCGCCCTTTGACGCCGCATAGGGGGTAATGGTGTCACGGCCGAGTTCGCTTTGCATGGAGCAAATATTGATGATTTTACCCCGGTTGCGTTTGATCATGTTACGGGCAACCGCTTGTGAAACCAAAAATACCGCCGTTTGATTTACCGCGATAATATCGTTCCAGTCTTTCTCAGGAAATTCGGTAAACGGATGGCGTCGCTGGATGCCGGCATTGTTAATCAAAATATCAATAGGGCCGATATCGGACTCAATTTGCTCAATAGCGCTATTAACGGCCTGGCTTTTCGTCACATCAAATGCGACAGAATAAGCGGTATACCCTTGGTCCCGTAACTGCTGCGCCGCTTTTTCCGCGCGGGCGGCGGTAATATCATTGATGATGATTTCCGCACCCGATTGCGCCAGTCCGTTGGCCAATAAAAAACCAATGCCTTGGGCGGAGCCGGTAATCAGCGCTTTTTTATTTTTTAATGAAAAAATATCGTTCATTTTGGATCCCTATTTTCAAAAAACCAACTGTACTTTTGACGCTAACGATTTGTCCGCCGCGAAGATCAACGCCTGTTCAAGTTCGGCCTGCGGATATTCACCGGATAACAACGGCAGCGGGTCGATGGTGCCGTTGCCCAGCCAGGCCACGGCGGTATTAAATTCGGTGGTGAAACGAAAACTCCCCACCAGCCTGATTTCCTTGGCTATGACCATCATCATGGGGAACTCCGGCGTCACGCCGCCCATGCCGACCTGGACTAAGGTACCCCTGGCCCGGGTTAATTCCAGGCAGCGCGTAATGGACTGGGGATGGCCCGAGGCTTCGAACGCGATATCGAAGTAGCCTTTTTGATCGGCATACGCGGAGAAATCACCGGCCGCCGCATGCAGGGTTTTGGTGGCGCCCATTTGGGCGGCGATATCCAGGCAACGCTGGCTCAGGTCGGCGCAGATGATTTCCCGCGCGCCCGAGGCCTTGGCGGCCGCCACCAGCAAGCTGCCGATAGGCCCGACGCCGGAGACAAAAACGGTTTTACCCTTAACGTCCCCGGCCTGATTCACGGCGTGAATGGCCACCGCCAGCGGTTCGGCAAAAGCCATGACGCGTTCATCGAGGGCATTGTTAAAGGGGATGCATTGTTCCGTATCCACGACTTTAAATTGCGTGAATCCGCCATCCACATGCGGGAAATACATGGCGCTGCCGAAAAAGCGCATATTAATACATTGATTTTCCTCACCGGACAGGCAATATTTACACTGTTTACAGGGCTTGCTGGGGTTAATGGCCACGCTCTGGTTAACGGATAACCCCGGGGCATCGCTTTTTACCACATGGCCGATAACTTCGTGCCCCAGAATCATGGGCTGGCGCACTTTGAAATTTCCGACCGCACCCTCCTGGTAATAATGCAGATCGGATCCGCAAATCCCGCCGCGGGATATTTTAACCAAGGTCCCCTGGCCGGAATATTCTACGTTTTGCGCCACCACGGCAACGGCTTTTTTTCCGGTAACCACGCAAGACTGGGTATCAACGTTCATTTTTATTTCCTCAACGGTAATGTCGTTGAGGTGCAGTTAAACGGCTATGGATGTGCAAAACTGTGATGGATGTCACTTAAAAATGATGTAACGAAAATGATGTAACGCATAACGTGATTGACTTAATAAAAAGCAACCTCCGTTCAAAATGAACAAGAAATAATGTGAATAACCCGGTATGGTAAATTGGCCGCTAAATAGATGCTAATTATGTTATTAGGTATTTGCTATCCCTCATTATTACGGATCGCGAGAGTACGCCTCTGATAAACAGGCGATAGTTACCGCCGCCGCCTGTCCAGGCATTGTCGGTTGCCGGTGCTGGCTTTATGTATGCTTGGCCATTGGGTTCTATTTTTTATTTTTATGGATTTTATAGCGCGTTATATTCCGCAGGGAATCATTTATCAATTAAGCGCGTCCCAAATCATTGAGGCGCCCGCCACCAGCATCATGGCGTCAATCAGGCGGTTAAAGGTTTTTTCAGCCATTTTCACCAAGAATATTTTACCGATGTACATGCCGGCAACCAGCGTACCGCCTACCATCAGGCCACTGATAACGACGGACCGCGGCAGGGCGCCGATGGCCCCGAACGCCGATGCCTTGGCAAGGTAGATAGCAAAGGAGGCGGCCGCTTCCGTCGACAGCAGCGCGCCTTTTGTCAGCCCATACCCGGCAAAAAGGGGGATGGTCAGCGGGCCCGTGGAGAAAACCACCCCGGTGAGGTAACCGACCAGTGCGCCCGCCAGCGCCAGTTGCATGGGGTTGAGCGTTATTGCCCGGGCATTGGCCCAGTGGCGCGCCGGGATCAGCAGGAAGAAAAACAGGCCGATGCAGAAGTTGGAGAGGGGCGCAGGCATCAGCCACAGCGTATTGGCGCCCAGGACGGCGGCGGGGATACCCGGCAGGGAATACCACAGAAAGGCCCTGATATTGATGTCCCTGCGCCACATAAGCACACGCGAAACATTACCCATAATGGCGGCGATGGCCATGATGGGAACCGCGGCCTTGGGACCAAAGGTATACGCCAGCGCCGGCAACAGCATGATGGAAGCGCCTGTGCCCACCATGCCGCTGATGATGCCGGCCGCTATTCCAATAATGACAATGATCAGATACATCACGCCGGCACGTCCTTTTTCAGGGGGTAGTAACCATGATGATAGCGATCAGAAATGGAATGGCTCGTGATAAAATATCACGCAATAGTGATAAAAAAGGACTGGTTATGCATTCACTCCCACCCCTGGCGGCATTACGGGCATTTTTGGTTGCATGCCATGCCGGCAGCTATACCGCCGCCGCCAAAGAATTATGTATTACCCATGGGGCGGTCAGCCGCCATATGCAGGTGGTTGAAAAATGGTTCGGCGTTAATTTATTCAGCCGGGAAGGCCAGCGACGCGTGCCGACGCCTTACGCCCTGACGCTGGCCGGGGAGCTGGGGAGCGCGTTTGATAACCTGTCCGACATCGCCCTGCGCTACGGCAACGGTGGACGTAATAATGTCTTTAATGTCAGCGTGCCGACCACACTGTGCCTGAAATGGCTGCTGCCCCGCCTCGATGATTTTTATACGCGCTTTCCCCAGGCAAATTTGCAGATTTCCACGGCCAATACCGAGCAATTGCACATTATCGGGCACTATGACCTGTTGATCCGGCGTGATATCAGCGTAGCGGAGTATTCCGCGATCGCGTTTTTGCAAGATCAGCATTGCCTGATGGCCTCCCCCGCGCTGCTTAAGCGTTATCCGCTCCGCCTGCCCGCGGATGTCCTCGCCTGTCCCCGCATTGAAACCCTGACAAGGCCTGAGCAGTGGAATCTGTGGCTGGCGGCGGCCGGCCTGCGAAAAACACCCGCGAGCTTATTTCGCCGTTACGACCATTTCCACGTTTCCCTGCAGGCGATGCTGGAAGGGATCGGGGTGGGATTGGGGCCGGTCAACACGCTGTCGGCGGAGATAATGCATGGCCGTCTTGTCCCGCTGTTTCCGCAATTTACCGTTGCCCCCTGTCAATACCAGGCCTTAACGCCGGTGAGCGTGCAAAAAACCGTATTGCACCAAGCGTTTGAGCAGTGGCTGGTGGTGCAGGGGAAAGCGCTAAATGCCGATGGCGATAACGACGCAAACACAACAGTCTGAGCGAATGCCGTGCCGGATACGGGGGTCAGGAATGCCGGCAGCAATGGAATAGTCGGGGCGCTGGCAACGTTTACTTCACCGGCGGCGTGCGGTGCGGCGGTGGTATTATTCTCCGTTGCCGGACAGAGCATCAAGAACAAACGTGGCCCGATCCGCTACGTTGGTTTTTGGTATTGCCAAAATGTCATAATCCAATGCCGGGTAGGCGGTGACCAGCAGGCCGTATTCAGCCAAAGCCGCGTCAAAAGAATGCCGCCGTTCTGGATCTTCGGCATAAATTTCGGCCCAGGGCGGCGTTAAAAAAACCTTGTGATGATAGCGCAAAGAAATGCCATAGCGCTTTAAATAAGGCTTACCCGTGATGTGCTCAAGGTTGGCCGCCGCGTCCACCACCCCGCGATCGAAAAATATCCATTCGTTTGCGGTGCCGGCCCTGGTCCAATCGGTTATGGACAGTTGGATAACGTTGCGTAAGAACGCCGCCATATCAATCCAGGGTAATGCCTGGCCGCCTCGTTTCAACTCTTCGCTCACGACGCGCCGGCCGGGTTCTTCGACAACGGTATAGCCGCGTCGCTTCAGCTCGGCGAGTAACGTGGATTTCCCACCACCGGAACAGCCGGAAATAACGACAAGTCGATTCATGTTTTCCTGTGCCTGCTGGATATGCATGCCACGATAGAATTATGCCAGGTTTGAACGTTGAGCCACCATGGGTAAAGGCCATCCTGGCCTGTTAACGTCTTTGATGATCCCCGCTATTGATGACCGGTATGGGCTTAGAAAGAGACGCGCGCGGGGGAAGGCTTGCCCACCCGCGGTCAGAAAGCATGGCATCGCCTTAACGGCCGGGATCCCCTTGCTTAAATTATCGGCACTCAGTCAATAGATGAGGGTATTGGAGCAAAAATGGATCCGGCAGGGTGTAAAAATCGCCGGGCCCGAAAGCCCGGCCAGCAACATTAGCCTACCAATGCAACCCGCCCATAGCTCACAGAACCAAAGCTTGAATGAGACTGTATAGTGGCAGAACGAATCTTAATGGTTCCCTAACTGTTCCTAATCTTGCCAAATCAGCGTAGTGAGGCCATAGGACGACGTCTCGCCCGGCATAGCGCGTTTGCCGCCGGCGCGCCTGCAAAAGCGGATTGAGGATCATTCGCCCCAATACAACGTGCACTTCACTTCTCTCAATGCGATCTCCTCACCCACCCTTATCCAGCCGCAATTCCGGGGCGGCCGCCAGGCATCCGAATCCCGCGCAGATATTTCGGCCGCCTTTGCGGGTGGCGGAAAACGTGATTATTTTTAATGACATAAAGCTACCCAGGCTAAAATATGTATTAATTATTTTTCAGTTTCTTAATCAAATTGTCGTGAACGTTATCACAAATCTTACAGGGCATTATTGCCGGGGTAAAAATCTTCGGTAAAAATGCTAACTCGAATTAGCAAGAATATCTTTACCTGAAAAAACGTGCCGGCGGCAAAGCCTGTGCTCATTTTATACAGGCAAGCATGTTAACGCATTGTTTTGAAAATGCTTAATGATGTAACGGGACGGGTGAGGTTTCGTCTTCACCCGGCGGCGATGGCGGCGGACCCGTATTGACGGCCCATGGGGCGGGTTGTGAGGCAGAGCCGCCGGTGGGCGGATAACGCGCAATGCCGCGCCTGTGAGCTTAAGCATTGTTTCCCCTGTATTTTTTTTGTCGCCAAAGCTAACTCGAAGCAGCCTGTTAAATGTCATTGGATACACGTCATGGCATTTGGCGCCCGGGCGCTGACGCAATATAGACGGGTCTTTATCGCCGGCGATGCGGTGAAACCTAGCAACGCGTGACCCTGTTGCCGGCCGCTGCGTCTGGCGCGGCCAACAGGAAGCGCCGGCATCAACGAAGGATGAGTAGGACAGACAGAACGGCGAAATACTCGTGTACCTCAATAAGCAAGGTAAATGGGAGTATATATGCACCAGAATATGAATATCGACAAGCTGATCCTGATGGCCAAGAAACGGCTGGATTTGCAGGAGGCTCCCGGATCCACCAAAGCAGGATGGCTGATGATCACCGCCCTGCTTATCGAGTCATGGGATATCTATTCGATGGCGTTTATTATCTACGCTCTCAAAGATATCTATCATCCGAGCAGCTGGCTGCTGGGATTCACCGCCGCCGGCACCCAGTTCGGCGCCATTATCGGCGCCATGTTGGGCGGCTGGCTAACGGACAAGGTGGGCAGGCGTAAAATCTTCCTCGGCTCAATGCTGATGTTTGCGCTGTTCGCCATACTGCAGGGGCTGGCGCCGAATATCTACTGGCTGGCGATTATCCGCTGCTTCGCCGGCATTCCGGTGGGCGCCGATGTCGCCAACGGCTTCACCTACATCATGGAGGTGATGCCGAAAGGCAAACGGGAGGTGATGGCCAACCGATGGCAGTTTATGTTCGCCCTCGGCATCCTCGCGGCGATTTCCCTGGTCACTCTGTTGGTCGCCCTTGGCGTGCATAGCGATCATGTTTGGCGCATCGTCCTGGCGGTACCCGCCATCCCCGCCTTTATACTGCTGATGCTGCGCCGTGAACTGCCCGAAACCCCCGCCTGGTTTGTGGAACGGGGCCGGTTTGTCGACGCCCGCAAGGCAGCGCGCCAGTACTATGGCGATCGCGATGGACAACTGCTGGACGATCTGCTGCCTGAACACGATGTCACTATCCAACAGCCGAGCATGGGCGAAGCGCTAAAAGATTTGTTCAGTCGCAAATTTTCGCGCCGCACCACGCTGTTCGGCTGGATTTCCTGCGCGGTCCAGTCGTTTGAAAACTACGCTTTTTCCTTTTACCTGCCCCTGATCCTGGTGACCATCGGCATTTCCGGCCAGATCCAGAACAACCTGGCGCTGCTGGCGGTGAACTGCGTGGCGGCGCTTTCGGCCTTTGTCGGACCGCTGTTGCTCAAACGGCTGGGACATCGCGGCTTAAGCCAGCTCGGCTTCCTGCTGGTGACTTTCGGCATATTGTTAGCCGCCTACGGTGTATTCAAACTGAATTATCTGATGATCACCAGCGGCGCCGCCCTGATGCTGTGGGGCCATTACTGGGATTCGGAAAGCGGCATGACCGTGGTATCGCTGGTGGCCAAACCGAAATACCGCGGCGTGGCATCCGGCATCGGCTATACCATCGTAAAAATCACCGCGTTCCTGACCACCCTGGTCTTCCCGCCGCTGTTTGACACCCTGGGCGTGCCGCTGGCCTCATCGCTTATCGCCATCGCGCCGTTCCTGGCTTTTCTGGCCGCGACATTCCTGCTGCCCGAAGTCTTCGGCCATGTCGCCGGCGACAATGAATATGAAAATGATGTGCAAGACACTTCCCACGGGATGTCGGGATTCACGCATCCGGAATTGTTGAACGGACTAAAGAAAGAGGACTGATCATGACTATCACCAAAATGCCGGTAATTGAAAATATCGAACTGATGACGGCGCGCGTACCGCTGCCGGAAGGACCCTGGGGCGACCAGATCCACCACGTCACCGATATTGAGGTGGCAATCGTCGATGTGCATGGCTCCAACGGACTGGTGGGCACCGGCTTCAGCCACACTTCCGGCTGGTGCGGCGCCACCATTTCGGCCTTGATCAAGGAAATCATCCCGGATGTTATCGGACAGCGCTTGTCGCCGCGCGCGCTCTGGGATCGCAGTTACAAATATATTCACGATGTCGGCGGCGCCGGCGTCACCACCCATGCGCTTTCCGCCCTGGATATCGCCTACTGGGATTTGCTGGGCAAAACGCTGAATGTGCCTCTCATCGACTTGCTCGGACGGGTGCGCGATCGCGTGCCGTTGTATGGCAGCGGCATCAACCTGCACATGTCGGTGGAGGAGGTGATCGAACAGGTGCGCCGCTGGAAATCGAAGGGGTACCTCGCGGCCAAGGTCAAGGTGGGTAAACCCGACCTGGAAGAGGATGTCGAGCGCTTAATCAAAATCCAGGAAGCCGTGCCGGGATTCCCTCTGGCGGTGGATGCCAATCAGGGATGGAATTTCCCCCAGGCCCTGCGGGCATTCAAGCTGTTTGATCCGTTGAACCTGCTGTGGATTGAGGAGCCGCTGCCGTCGGACAATATCGCCGGTCATAAACAGCTGCGCGAGAGGACCAGCACGCCGATTGCCCTGGGCGAGAATGTCTATAATCTCAGCCAGTTCAGCCAATATATCGACAACGGTTCCGTGGATTTTGTCCAGGCCGACCTGGGGCGCGTCGGCGGTATCACCGGATACCTGGATGTCGCGACGGTCGCCCGCGCGCATAACCTGCCGATGACGCCGCATTTCGTCCTGGAACTGAGCGCCAGCCTGCTGGCCGCGGTGCCCAATGTGTCCTATGCGGAAGTCACCGACGGCGGACGCTGGAAAGATCTGCGCATCGTATTATCCGCCGGCGAGGAGGTGGACGGGTACTACGTTCCCAGCGAGCGGGCCGGTCACGGCATCATTTTGGACAGAGACTATTTGCATGCCCACAAAATATAACGTCATCACTCGATAGCAGGAGATGCATATGGAAGATACCTTATTTTCCGTCAAAGATAAGATTATCGTCGTGACCGGCGGCCTGGGGCAACTGGGCGCCCAATATGTCAAGGAGCTGCATAAACGGCAGGCCAGGGTGGCGGTTTTCGCGCAGAACATCGCTGAAGAACGGCTGCTGAAGGTGTTCGGCGAGCAGCGGGAATCCCCGCGCCTGGCGTTTTATCAGGTTGATATCACCGACAGCGGCAGTATCAATCGTGCGCTGGATGATATCGAGCGGCAATGGGGCGTACCAGACGGGCTGGTGAATAATGCCGGCATCGATACCCAGCCCAGCGCGCCGCCGGAGGTCTCCGGCCCCTTTGAGCAGTTCCCCGTGGACGTCTTCCGTAAAGTGGTGGAGGTCAACCTGGTGGGCACATTTCTGGCGACCCAGCAGGTAGGCGCCAGGATGAAAGCGGCGGGGAAAAAGGGATCCATCATCAATGTCGGATCGATCTACGGCGTGGTATCGCCGGTGCAGGATATCTACAGCTACAAAAAAGAGGATACCGGCGTGCCCTTCATCAAGCCGGTCGCCTATTCCGCGGCCAAATCGGGACTGTACAATTTTACCCGTTATTGCGCCACCTACTGGGGCCGGGACGGTATCCGGGTCAATACGCTGACCATCTCCGGCGTGGCGCGGCCGGATCAGGATCCGCGGTTCCAGAAAAATTATATCGCCCGCATGCCCATCGGCCGCATGGCCAATGAAGATGAATATAACGGCACTATCGTGTTTCTCCTTTCCGACGCGTCAGTGTATATGACCGGCGCCAATGTGGTGGTGGACGGAGGATGGACGGCATGGTAAAGCGCGGCGGGTGGGATAAATACCGGGGGGTCATTTCAGCGCTGGTCACACCGATGCATGAGGATGAATCCGTCAATTACGATGCGCTGGCAAAGGTGGTGGAACATCAGCTCGAGCGCGGCGTGGAAGGATTTTACTGCTGCGGATCTTCCGGGGAGGGCCCGCTCCTGGGCATGGAGGAACGGGCACAGCTGCTGCGCGTTCTGGCGGCGCAGGTGAAAGGCCGGGTGCCGGTGATCTCCCATGTCGGTACGGTGAGGACCGCTGACGCGGTCTCTCTGGCCCGGCAGGCGGAGCAGGATGGCGCCGACGCGGTATCGCTGGTGCCTCCTTATTATTACAAATTCTCCAAAAAAGAGATCATCGCGTATTACCGGCGGGTGCTTGCGGCCATATCGCTGCCGGTGATTGTTTATAATATCCCGCAATTCACCTCGGTTGAACTTGACGAAGAAACCGCCGACGCGCTATTAACCGATGAACAGGTGCTGGGGGTGAAGCATACCTCGCACAACCTCTATTCGCTGGAGCGCATGGCGGCAAAATATCCCGACAAGGTTTTTTTCAACGGCTTTGATGAGATCTACCTGTCGGCGCTATCGGCCGGCGCGACCGCCACCATCGGCACCACGGTCAATCTGCAGCCCGAGCGATTTTTGGCCATTCGCGACTTATTCCGGCGGGGCGAGCTCAGCCGGGCGCGGGAAATCCAGCTGCAGATTAACAATGCCGTCGAATTTATGGTGGCGCGGGGGATCTTTCAGTCGGCCAAGTATATGACGGGCCTTGGCCTGGAGGACCTCGGGCCGGTGCGGGAGCCGTTCGTTCCCTTGACGGACCGGCAAAAACACGAGCTGGGCGTGCTCAATGACACTATCCGGGAGGGTATCGCGCATGGCCAATGAACCTGCCGGCCTTGCCGCGCGTTATATCCTGCAGGATAAGGTGGCTATCGGTAAAGTCGCCGAAATCATCGCCTCGGCTTCGCTGGATCCCGCCACCACTGGGCTGGCGGTGGCCGTGGTGGGCGTTCACGGCGAATTGGCGGCCTTCGGCGCCCATCACTCCTGTCCGCCTTTGCCGCGGCTGTTGGCGCAACGTAAAGCCTATACTGCGCTGATGCTCAGGCGCAGTACCCGTCTGGTGTCGGAGGAAGTGAAAAACGGTTCCCTGGATATGCGCATGCTCAATGACGCCGCCTTATTGCCAATGCCCGGCGGCGTGCCGATCGTGATAAACGGCGCCCTGGTGGGCGCAATCGGCATAAGCGGCTTGCCGGCGGAAAAGGATATCGCGCTGGCGGACCACTGGGCGCGGCAGTTCGGTTGATACGGCGCGGATGTCAAGACGGCACGCAAGGCTATGTTGACCCAGCAAGACATCGCGCTCAAAACCGGGATAATAAAGCAGCACGTTTCCACCAGCGTTACGGTTTCGCCGTTTCACCTGCACGGGAGCAGCAGTTGCCGTTATTGCGCAAAGATGCGCGTAAGTTGCTGCTGGTTGAGTATTCCAGCGGCAGATAAATCGCATAGCGGCTTGCATGGCTCCCGGCATGAGACCAGCAAGACTTGTTTAATGGGAATGGATTACAGCACATACAGCCGTTGAATGTGTGGTGGACGATGAGCGACACTTGCTGATATACTGGCTATAATTACAGTATTGGAGGCGGTTATGGCTATTGAAACAAAATATGTGGTCGTCAGAAAGGGTGAAGAGAAAATGACATTTGCCAGTAAGAAAGAAGCGGAGGCCTACGACAAGATGCTTGATATGGCTGAAGCGTTCAGCGACTGGTTGTTGACCAGCGGGATGCCGTTGGATGAACCGCAGGCTGAAAAGCTGGGTCTTTATTTGGCCGAGCATAAAGATGACGTCCAGCATATACTGCGCACCAGCAAATTGCCGGAAGCCATCGGCGCTCAGGCTCCCGCAGATGAATCGGAAAGCATGGAAACCGATGATAATGCTGATGCCGGCACAAAAAAAATCAGAGCGGTAAAAGCAGCCTGATCCCCTGCGGGAAGTACCCCAATACAGAACAGCGCCGTGAGTGATAACGTCTTGCGGTGTAGCGGGATTTTTTCATCGGCCTCACCTCCGTCAACGGCATGGATTTATCATGCCGGATTTCCAGTTCTGGGTGGAGCAGAATATTGGGGTAGGGTCATGCCCGGCGCCGCTCCGGTCAAAGATGCACTTTATAACGGTGCTTTACTGGTTAAGCTTCTGCAGGGATAATTTTGGCTGATTAATTAATAATCTGCCTGATCCCTAACAGCATGATCAACCCGCCGCAAAGTCTATCAATGGCTTTTTTGGCCCGCTGATAGGCGGAAGAAATGCGAGGTTGAGAAAGGGTGATGGCAACCGCTCCGTACCAGAGTGATGCAATGATGCCGACAACGCTGAGCATGGCGATAAAGGTGCCCGCAGAGACATGCGCCGGAGCGGCAGTAGAGAATATGGCGGCGTAAAAAGCCATGGATTTCGGATTACCGATATTAGTCATCACGCCCTGAATAAAGGATTGGCGGAAATGACCTGGCAATACGGCATTTTCGTTCGCAACGGGTTGGCTTCCGGCATTGAGGATAAGGCGTAAGCCAAACCACAGCAGATATCCTGCCCCTACTATTTTCACAATCAGCGCAACCCAAGGGAATGCGGCAAATAGCAAACCGATTCCGCCGATAGCGCAACTTGCCCAGAATAGGTTGACCACCACAATGCCAGCAACCAACGCAACGGCGGCCGAGCGCGTGGAAGCGACCGCTTTATGCACCACGGCGACAAAGTTTGGCCCGGGTATCACCACGCCAGCGAGATAAATCAGCAACACGGTAAGAACTGCATGTGTATCGACCATGTATTTTCCTTATAACTCGCTGACGTTAAATCAGTTTAAACTCACCAATAAATCATTGGCTTTCCATTATGCCGGGAGCAGGCCAGCAGTTCGATAACTTTGGTTTAACTCATCAAACAAGCTGAGATCGGGCCGACTCCTGGCTATTTTCACCGCTTCGGGTAGCTCATTGTCTTCAGCGGCCATCCATATAGCTGCCCAGACACATGCGATTATCACTCTACAGCGAACGGCGAAAGATGTCCGGATATTGGCGCAGGCCGTTTAATGGGTCCTGCGGTTCGCCTCACATAGCCTGCAGGTCAGCCGCAAAGCCTCATTAAGCAGGGAATAAAGCGAAGTTGACCAGCTGCTTTGAGCGAGGAGCGGAAGCTCAGTTGTCCTGGTGCTCACGCAGCACGCTTAAAGTATCTGTACGTTCCACGGTATACAGAAAAAATGAAAACGATTAACTACTGATCTTTCGGACGATCACACACCGAATCGGTCAGTGTAGCCCTCACGTGAGGAAGGCTCTGCGGATAATTTTGCTGAATAAACTCAATCATTTTTTCCCGCACATGGCAGCGTAAATCCCAGGCGATGGGGGAATTCTGTGCAGTCATCAATAATCTGATGGTCATGGTTTTGTCAGTAGTTTCGGTTACCTGGAGCACCTGAGTCTGTTGATCCCAGAGTTTTGTTTCACTGAGGACTTTTTCAAAATGCTTACGGAGAGGATCTAATGGCATGGAATAATCGAGGTAAAGAAAAACAGAGCCTAATATCTGTGCGTTATTACGCGTCCAGTTCTGGAAAGGATTTTCTGTAAAGTATGTAATGGGCAGGACCAGGCGGCGCAGGTCCCAGATACGCACAACGACATAAGTCAGATTTATCTCCTCTATCCAGCCCCATTCATTTTCGACGACTACAGCATCATCAATTTTTATAGGTTGCGTAAAAGCTATCTGAATTCCGGCAAACAAGTTGACAAGCGACTTCTGAAGGGCAAACCCAATGATTATTCCGGCAACCCCAGCACCGGCCAGGATTGTAGTGCCGAATTTTCGGAAACCGGGAAAACTGAGAAGTATCAGAGTAAGGCAGAATGACACGAGCAATACAATAGCGACTTTTTTTACATACATTATTTGAGTGCGAATTTTACGGGCACGAAGATTATTCGAAAGATTAATGTCATAGCGGATAAAAAGCATATCTTGCGCAACATTAACTAATCGAATTAAAATGGAGCAAAATGATAATATAATAAAGATATTAAGGGTGGATGTAATAAAATCAAGGGAGTTTGGCTGAATGTTAATATAATTAACCCCTACATTTATCAACAGTAAGGGAATGAAAAGAAACATTGATCCACGAAGATGTTTTTCAAGTGATTTGAAGAGCTTTCGGTCACGATTCTGCCAGTAGCGGATGAACCTGAGAAGTATAAATCGGGCCAGGAACCCCAGTGCGAGTGAGAGAATGACGAGCAATACCGCAGGCACCCAAATTGGAGCACCAGATAACTCATCGAATATCATTAGCATTCTTTTCCCTTATATCAAGTCAACAACCTCTGGTTGTCAGATCAGTAATAAAAATTCAGTAACCGTTGTCTTAACGGTTATCTGCGGAGTAAATGGTGAACGCACATGAGTTGATGAGAAATGTAGTTAACTGATTTTTTTAACATAAAAAAACCTCGAAAGGAAACCGATAATACAAGCGTAGCATAAATGCAACTCACTGAAATTAATGATGACGTTTAATTTACTCAATCCGCCAGCAGGATGTCCGCGCTCAAACCGCTCTCGTGTCATCTGCCTGTACCCGCCCCTAGTGATGTGTTCATGCTAATAGCACAGGTTACAGATATCCATGCCGCACCTGAGTACGATCTTTTGCGCGTTGGTCGCCCAAAGCGCCAGGGTCAGCTTCTGGCACAAGGCTGCTGTAGCAGCCCTGACGACCTCATACTTCAATCGACTCAGAGATCTCCAACGCATCATCGACTTCAATGCCCAGATAACGCACTGTGCTTTCCAGTTTCTTATGACCCAACAGAAGTTGGATCACCCGGAGATTCTTGGTTTTCTTGTATATCAGGTAAGGTTTTGTTCTTCTCATGGAATGTGTGCCGTACAGCGAAACTTCGAGACCAAGCTTTGCGACCCAGCCATGAAAAATTCGGTTGTATTGCCGAGTTGATATATGTTGGCAAGAACCGACGCGGGATTGGAACAAATAGTCTTTACTGTGCAGCTTGCCAAGTTTTATCAACTCGGCGACAGATTCTCTCGTCCCCTTAGTTAACTCGAACTGTACAGGGCTACCGGTCTTCTGTTGCAACACCGTCGCTCTGCTTGAAACAGAATTACCATATGAAACATCTGACACTTTTAGTTTAACCAGATCACAGCCACGCAGTTTGCTGTCCAAAGCCATGTTGAACAGAGCCAGATCGCGTGTTCTACCCTCCAGTTCAAGCCTGATTCTAATCCCCCAGATATGAGATATCTGAAGTGGTCTTTTCTGGCCGATGATACGGTCTTTGTTCCACGGTGATGTGTTCATACTCAAATCTCATGCAATGTGGGAGATTTGAGTATGGTTGTCCCTCAAGAGCGATGAGCGGATGTTGCTGCTTGTCTTCATAGAAAAAGTTGTTTGGCTATTAATGGCTGAGGGCATATCCCACATGAAGTAAATATTAAGTCAGATTTTTACTTCATGTGAATGGTATCTACCAACCATATATTTGATTATCATAGATTATTCGGATTATTCATCATTCTCAAACCCGCCCAATCAGTTACCTCGGATACCACTAGGCGATCGTCACTATCAATAAAATTTTGAAAGTTACCTCGTAAATTTTTTGATTCACCGGAAGCAGATCGAGTTAAACACCAGTTAGACTCGAGCATGCGCCGAGCACCAAGTCTTTTTAGCTCATCAAAAATTTTTGAATAATTTTTATTTTTAACCAAATCATAACTCACAATATATAGCGAAAACTCTTACATTAACAACTCATATTTAGTTGATCAAAATCAATTAATTAACAAAAGCATCAAGGACTGCTTGCTTGTTTTTATCCAAGGATTACTGTTTATCTATGTACAACAAGAGAGGAAGAAAATAAATGCCTAAGTCAGATTGGGACTATGTAAATACCTCACAAGATTATGAACTTAACGACCTTCTAAGCAAGCACGGTTACAGAGAAACGGCAGCTAATAGAGAGTTAATTAAAGATAATCTACCAGCAAACACGAAACACGGCGATGTTGCTAAGTTAATACATAGTATTAAAGGATTAGAGAAAAAATAATCTGTTCGCATAATAATGTTTTGCTAAAGAGGCCGCTAAAGGATTAGATTTTCTTGGCGGTCTTTTTTACATTACTGAAATCTGAACGTGGACAGTATTAACTACTTCCGCTTCTGACTCGAAGCGGATGAGTTAACTGAGCTGAAGGTCTGCTGTGAGCGAGGAGCGGAAGTTTGCGATTGCTTTCAAACCAGGTATTGTCATTTCTGACATAGCCGTATGTTCATCAACGAGCAGCAGGTCACAGACCCGGTATAATCCAGGAATTCACTGTGCAGGATGTTCTTTACCCTCAAGTTGGATTACTGTTGATGTATCCGTAACTTTTAATAATTTCCTACCATGACTCAACTACGCTATCGCCTTATACCGCTAGTTTTTTTATCAGGATACGTTTTACACAGTTATGCCGAAGTTCCGCTGCCAGACAGTGTACTGAAGGATAATACCGAAACTTTTGAAATAGCTTGCCCTGACAATCCCCAGCAGACAACTATTGATATGAATGATTGTATAGGCACAAAACGTGATGCAGTTAAGTCTGTCGAAGCGAAGTATTTAAACACAGCACGTCAACGTATTTCGGCAACACAAGATAACCAGACCCTTAATGCCTTTGAGGCAGAAAATAAGGCGTGGGACATTCTGATTGATACGGCATCACATGCTACTGGTGTAGAGTGGCAGGGAGGCACAATTCGAGGGGTTAAAGCTACTGACCGTGAGATAGCCCTGATTGAATTAAGGATTCATAATCAGTGGCAGAACTGGCTGCGCTATGAAGACTCGACACCGCCAGTACTACCGGAACCACTTTTCCATAACGTCGAATGAAATACTAGAAAACAGTGCAACAAGCATGCTTTCCATGAGTACAGAATCGGTCTCGGGAGATCGATTGAAAATGCGGGTTGAGTGTATTTAGCATAAAGCCTCATGCCTCATGATACATCAATGTGATGTGGGGCTTTCCGGCGCTTTTACACTCTTCCCTGCCCCCCGTTTATTAACATAGACTGATTTAGCAACGTCTGCTTTTGGCACATAGCCGACCATCAGTTCAGATGAGATTGTCGAAATAGACGTTAGTGGCAATAAAAATGCCCTGAAAACAGGGCATTGCGGCATTCAGAGGATGTCAGCAGATATTATTCGATATTCTGTATCTGCTCACGCATCTGTTCAATCAGCACCTTCAGTTCAATCGCCGACGTCGTCACGCTGGCATTAATCGACTTCGAGCCCAGCGTATTCGACTCGCGGTTAAATTCCTGCATCATAAAGTCCAGGCGGCGGCCGACGGCTTCTTGCTTGGTCAGGATATTATAGGTTTCCTTGACATGGGCATCCAGGCGGTCCAGCTCCTCGGAGACGTCCACCCGCTGGGCCAGCAGCACCAGCTCCTGCTCCAGGCGGTTGTTTTCCAGCTGTACCTGCGCGTCTTCCATTTTGGCCAGCAGTCGCTCGCGCTGCCATACCAGGATATCGGGCATCTGCTGGCGCACTTTGGCCACTTCGGCGCTGACGCCGGCCAGGCGTTGCTCAATCATGATTTTGATCGCCGCGCCTTCGGATTCGCGGGCGAGGATAAAGTCATCGAGGGCGGCATCCAGGGCGGCCAGCAGCTCCGCGCCGATGGCGTCCAGATCCTGCTCTTCGGCCGCCATCACGCCGGGCCAGCGCAGGATTTCCATCGGGTCGATTTCACCCTCGTCGCTTTGCATCTTGACCCATTGGGCCGCTTCCACCAGCTGCTTGGCCAGCGGCTGGTTTAAAATCAGCGCGCTTTGCGTATTGGGATTGACCTCAAAACGCAGGTTGCATTCAATCTTGCCGCGGGTGAGGCGGGTGCGGGTGCGTTCCCTGATGGCAGGCTCCAGGCCGCGAAACTGCTCCGGTAAACGAATATAGGTTTCCAGATAGCGTTGATTAACGGAGCGCAGCTCCCAGGCGGCGTTGCCCCAATCACCTTTAACTTCGCGCCGTGCGAATGCGGTCATACTGCGGATCATATGCGTACCCGTCTCGATAAAAAAGTTGGGGGGATTATACCGTCGCATGGCCGGGCATGATAGGCATATGGTCCCGAAGACCGTATAATGCGCAGCCAATACACGAAATACCAGCCCGGAGAGAGTCATGCGTCCAGCAGGCAGAAACATTCAGCAAGTCCGTCCCGTCACCATTACCCGCCATTTTACCAAGCACGCCGAAGGTTCGGTGCTGATTGAATTCGGCGAGACCCGGGTGCTGTGCACCGCCACGGTGGAGGAGGGCGTGCCGCGTTTTCTGAAAGGCCAGGGCCAGGGCTGGATCACCGCCGAGTACGGCATGCTGCCGCGCGCCACCCATACCCGTAACGCCCGCGAGGCGTCCCGCGGCAAGCAGGGCGGCCGCACCCTGGAAATCCAGCGCCTGATTGCGCGCTCGCTGCGCGCCGCGGTGGACTTGAAGAAGCTTGGCGAATATACCATTACCCTCGACTGCGATGTGTTGCAGGCCGACGGCGGCACCCGCACCGCGTCCATTACCGGCGCCTGCGTGGCGCTGGCCGACGCCCTGGCGGTAATGCAGAAAAAGGGCCAGCTCAAGGCCAGCCCGTTTAAGGGATTTGTCGCGGCTATCTCCGTCGGCATCGTGGCGGGAGAAGCGCGCTGCGATCTGGAATATGTGGAAGACTCGGTCGCCGAAACCGACATGAATGTGGTGATGATGGAAGACGGCCGGATGATTGAAGTGCAGGGCACCGCCGAAGGCGAACCCTTCAGCCAGGAAGAGCTCATCACCCTGCTGGAGCTGGCCCGCGGCGGCATAGAAACGTTAATCCAGGCGCAAAAGGCCGCCCTGGCCGGGTAAAGGCCGGTAATATCGGGCGGCGTTAGTCGCCCCGTTGTGAGGAGTGGTAGCCGTGAAAGCGTATCA
Source organism: Sodalis sp. RH24 (assembly GCF_047324145.1). Classification (NCBI taxonomy): domain Bacteria; kingdom Pseudomonadati; phylum Pseudomonadota; class Gammaproteobacteria; order Enterobacterales; family Bruguierivoracaceae; genus Sodalis; species Sodalis sp. RH24. The sequence goes on along the minus strand of NZ_CP178729.1, from coordinate 3,427,829 downwards.
GCGTGAGTTTATCGAGTTTGCTTTAAATAAACAGGTCTTGAAATTCGGCGAATTTACGCTGAAGTCGGGCCGGATAAGTCCTTATTTTTTTAACGCCGGACTGTTTAATACCGGTCGCGACCTGGCGCTGCTCGGGCGTTTTTACGCCGCCGCGCTGATGGATTCCGGCATCGATTTTGATTTGGTGTTCGGCCCGGCCTATAAAGGCATCCCCATCGCCACCACCACGGTCGTGGCGCTGGCGGAACACTTTGAGCGCGACGTGCCCTACTGCTTCAACCGCAAGGAAGCCAAGAACCACGGCGAGGGCGGCAGCCTGGTCGGCAGCCCGCTGCAGGGCAAGATTATGCTGGTGGACGACGTTATCACCGCCGGCACCGCCATCCGCGAATCCATGGCGATTATCGAGGCCCATAAGGCGCAGCTGGCCGGCGTGCTGATTTCCCTCGACCGGCAGGAAAAAGGCCGGGCCGAGATCTCGGCGATACAGGAAGTGGAACGCGATTACCATTGCCGGGTGATCGCTATCGTCACGCTGCGCGATCTTATCGATTACCTGGAAGAGAAAAGCGAATTGGCCGATCACCTGGCGGCGGTGCGCGCCTATCAGCGTCAATATGGTGTCTAAGTTAACCCGGCGGGCAAAACAGTGTAACAATCGGCTGCCGCCGGACCATGCCGCGCGCTAAGGGCTCAGCGCCGAAAAGCGCGGCTGGACCCGCTCAGCGCAGCTGGGCCACCAGCAGCGGCCAGCGCACGTCGAACTCGTGCATCGGCGAATAGCGGAACTCAGTACGCACGAAACGCGACAGCATGCCCTCGCAGTACGCCAGCAGCTGGCTGGCCAGCAGGGCCTCATCCAGTTCGAACGCCTGTCCTTCCCGTAATTTCCGCTCGCGCAGCACCTGGCGCAGCTGCACTTCGATACGTTCATACAGCTGGTTAATCCGGCCCTGCAACCGGTCCTGCTCAAACATCAGCGCATGACCGGTCATGATGCGGGTCAGCCCCGGGTTGCGTTCGGCAAAACCCAGGATCAGCTGCAGAATCAGGCGCAGACGATTAAGGGTGTCCTTTTCATCTTGCAGGATCAGGTTGATACGGGAAATCAGGCTATCTTCGATAAACTCGATCAGGCTGTCGAACATCCGCGTTTTGCTGGGAAAGTGGCGATACAGCGCCGCTTCCGAAACGCCGACGGTGGCCGCCAGCTTGGCGGTGGTGATACGTTGGCTGCCGTCGCCGGATTCAAGCATTTGCGCCAATGCCTGAAGAATCTCCTCGCGGCGATTACGTTTCGTATTCTTTTTTTCTACCATGCCGAATAGGTCCCTGAGTAACAACATCAATAATGAATTAACATCAGGCATCGGCCGTAACAGCATGATGTGTTACGGCGTTAAAAGAGTGAATTGTCGATGCCGGGGAAGATCCGCCCGTTAACGCCTACTGGCGGCCGGAATGGCCGAAACCGCCTTCCCCGCGGGAGCTGGCGGTAAACTCGTCGACGACGTTGAATTCCACCTGGACGATGGGTACAAACACCATTTGCGCCAGGCGTTCTCCCGGTTCGATGGTGAACACATGCTGGCCGCGATTCCAGACGGACACCATCAGCGGTCCCTGGTAATCCGAATCGATGAGCCCCACCAGATTGCCCAGCACGATGCCGTGCTTATGGCCCAGCCCTGAACGGGGCAGCACCACTGCCGCCAGGCCGGTATCGGCGATATGTACCGCCAGGCCGGTGGGGATAAGGGTGGTTTCACCGGGCGCCAGCACCACGGCGTCGTCGATACAGGCGCGTAAATCCAGCCCGGCGGAGCCCGTCGTGGCATAGGCGGGCAAGGGGAAACGATCGCCTATGCGGCTATCGAGGATCTTAAGGTCGATTTTTTTCATCATAACGGCTGACAATCTCGTCAATTAAACGTTGACCAAGCAGGGACTTATCGCTTAGCGGTAACCGGGTATCCCCGTCTTGCCAAAACAGATGCAGCGCGTTGGTCTCGCTGTTAAAACCCTGTCCCGGCTGGGAAACATCATTGGCGCAAATCAAATCCATATTTTTCGCCGCGCGTTTGCGCCGGGCGTATTCTTCCATATTCTGGGTTTCAGCGGCAAATCCGACCACATAGGGACGATGTTGCGTTAGCGCGCCGACGCTTGCCACGATATCCGGGTTCTTGATCATCCTGATGGTGATTTCCTCACCCCGGGTTTTGATTTTTTCCTCCGCCGGCTCGGCCGCGCGGTAATCCGCCACGGCGGCGCAGCCGATAAAGATGTGCTGATTGCCGATGTCTTTCATCACCGCATCCTGCATTTCCTGCGCGGTGGTGACATTGACGCGCCAGACGCCGGCCGGCGTGGGTAAATTCACCGGGCCGGTCACCAGCGTGACGTGGGCGCCTTTCCGGGCCGCCGCCATGGCAATGGCGTAACCCATCTTGCCGGAGCTATGGTTGCTGATATAGCGCACCGGATCGAGGGCTTCGCGGGTGGGGCCGGCGGTCACCATGATATTGAGATGTTCCAACGAGCGATCGACGGTAAAATGCCGGCGCGCCAGATCGACCAGATCCGTGGGATCGAGCATCCTGCCCGGGCCGATATCGCCGCAGGCCTGGCTGCCGATATCCGGGCCCCAGAGCAATACGCCGCGGGACTCCAGGGTGCGCAGGTTGGCCTGGGTAGCCGGCGCCCGGTACATTTGCTGGTTCATGGCCGGCGCTATGGCGATCCTGGCGGCGGTGGCCAGGCAAACGGTAGTGAGCAAATCGTTGGCCATGCCCGCGGCGATACGGGCCATCAGATCGGCGCTGGCGGGGGCAATCAGGACCAGATCCGCCCATTTGCCCAGCTCGATATGGCCCATGGCCGCTTCGGCGGCGGGGTCGAGCAGATCGTCGGAAACAGTATGGCCCGATACCGCCTGCATTGTCAGCGGAGTAATAAACGCTTTGGCCGCGGGCGTCATGACCACCCGCACATCCGCTCCCCTGTCGCGCAGACGGCGCACGAGTTCAGGGCTTTTATAGGCTGCGATGCCACCGCTCACACCCAGCACAATATGCTTGCCGGCAAGTTCCGTCATTTCGGTTGTCCGCTTGTAAGCTTAAGTAAAAAACATTTTATCATAACCCTTCCGAGAACAGGCATCTCTCTCGTCAAGAAGCACCCAGTGTTAAATTGCAGCGCCGGCCGCAACTTCTCTCTTATCGCGTCGAGCCGGGCCGCGCATGGTGGCATGATAGGCGGGCGGATGAATGGAGGCGGGCGGATGGAAGAGCAGCATAAGGTGAAAGGATGGCGCGATAAACTGGCGCCGCGCGAGAAATTACTGTTGTTCGGCCCGGCAATGCTCAGCGATGCGGAGCTGCTGGCGCTGTTCCTGCGTACCGGCGTGCCGGGCATGCACGTTATGCAATATGCCGAAAGCCTGCTGGCGCGGTTCGGCTCCGTCCATAAACTCATCACGGCGGACCGGCAGACCCTTTGCGCCGTCAAGGGACTGGGCAATTCTAAATACGCCCAGTTGCAGGCCATTGGCGAGATGGCGCATCGTTTTTATTGCTCCCATCTGATGCGCGAAAACGCCATGACCAGCCCGGAGATCACCCGCGGCTACCTGCAATTATTACTGGCGCGCCGGGAGCGCGAAGTCTTCGTGGTCATGTTCCTGGATAACCAGCACCGCCTGATTAGCCATCAGGAGATGTTCCAGGGCACGGTGAACAGCGTTGAGGTGCATCCGCGTGAAATCCTGCGCGAGGCGCTTAAAGTCAATGCGGCGGCGATAATTTTAGCGCACAATCATCCGTCGGGAAAAGCCGAACCCAGCCGCGCCGATCGGGATGTAACCGATCTGGTGGTCAAAGCGTGCTTGTTCCTGGATATCCGGGTACTCGATCATTTGGTCATTGGGGCGGGAGAATACGTCTCTTTTGCCGAAAAAGGGTGGTTGTGAGACGCTTTCCTGCGATCCTCCGGGATCTTTAGTTGCGCGGGACTTGAGCACTTGCGCTTCAAAGCGTATACTACGCCACCTTTGAGAATCCTGGGTGTAGCGTTGAGAGCCTATCTCAGCAGATTTAAATCTGTTGAAAGTCTCTCCTCAGTGAATGTGCTGAGATGGGCTCTAAAGCCTGACGAGGCGGCTAACACCTTTTTACGAAGCTCGAGCTGATTAGATTTTTGGAGAATAGACATGTCCCGAGTCTGCCAAGTTACCGGCAAGCGCCCGGTGAGCGGCAACAACCGCTCCCACGCAATGAATGCGACCAAACGCCGTTTTCTGCCTAACCTGCACTCTCACCGTTTTTGGGTTGAGAGCGAAAAACGCTTTGTTACGCTGCGTGTATCTGCTAAAGGTATGCGTGTGATTGATAAGAAGGGCATCGAAACGGTCTTGACCGATTTGCGTGCCCGCGGTGAAAAGTATTAAGGAACTGAATCATGGCTAAAGGTGTTCGCGAGAAGATCAAGCTGGTTTCTTCTGCTGGTACTGGTCACTACTATACCACTACGAAGAATAAACGTACCAAACCGGAAAAGTTGGAATTGAAAAAATTCGATCCGGTTGTACGCCAGCACGTACTTTACAAAGAAGCTAAAATCAAATAATTTTAGCGGATTGCAAAAAACCCGGCCCCGGCCGGGTTTTTTTATGACGTGTTTTGCAGGCGTTTTGTTGAAAAGGGCCATTGTGCTTCGCGCTCTTTATCATCATGTTATTTTACCTGAGCAACATGTGCCTGCGCGGCATTAAAAAAACAACAGGTGGTATATGCCAGAACTACCCGAGGTGGAAACCAGCCGGCGCGGCATAGAGCCTTGGGTCGCCGGTCAGCATATTGTCCGGGCGGTGGTGCGCAACGCGCGCCTGCGCTGGCCGGTGTCCGACGAAATCATCGCCCTGCGCGACCGTCTGGTCATCAGCGTGCAGCGGCGGGCCAAATATCTGCTGCTGGAGCTTGGCGACGGCTGGATCATTATCCACCTGGGTATGTCCGGCAGCCTGCGTGTCTTGCCTCAGCCGGCGGCGCCGGAAAAACATGACCATGTGGATCTGCTGATGAGCAACGGCTGCACCATCCGCTATACCGACCCCAGGCGTTTCGGCGCCTGGCTGTGGAGCGCCGATCTGGCCACCAGCCGCGTGCTCGCGCATCTGGGGCCGGAGCCGCTGAGCGATGAATTTAACGGCCGCTGGCTGTTCGGCAAATCACGCAATAAGCGCACGCCGGTCAAACCCTGGCTGATGGATAATAAACTGGTGGTGGGCGTGGGCAATATCTATGCCAGCGAGTCGCTGTTTGTGGCGGGCATCCTGCCCGGGCGCCCCGCCGGTTCGCTGACCGAGGCCGAGTCCGGGCTGCTGGCGGAAACCATCAAGGCGGTATTGCTGCGTTCTATAGCGCAGGGCGGCACCACGCTGCGCGATTTTATGCAAACGGACGGCAAGCCCGGCTATTTTGTGCAGGAACTGCAGGTCTATGGGCGCGGGGGAGAAAGCTGCCGGGTATGCGGGACACCGATCCAGACGGCGAAGCACGGCCAGCGCAGCACCTTCTTTTGCCCCCACTGCCAGCATTGAGTCAGGGCTGCAGGCGCGCGTTAACTTCCCGGGCGATAGGGTCCGGCAGGAAATGATCGACGTTGCCGCCGTGCAGGGCGACCTCTTTGACCAGCGTCGATGAGATATAAGACCACGCCTGGGCCGGCATCAGGAACACGCTTTCCAGTTCCGGCATCAGGTGCTGGTTCATCTTGGCCAGCTGCATTTCATATTCGAAATCCGATACCGCCCGCAGTCCGCGCACCAGGATATTGGCCTGCTGCTGGCGGGCAAAGTTGGCCATCAGATCGCTAAAACCAATAACCTCGACGTTGGGCAAATGGCCGGTAACCTGCCGGGCCAGGTCGACGCGTTCCTCAAGGGAAAACAGCGGCTTTTTGCTCGGACTGTAGGCAATGGCCAAGATCACGTGGTCGAACATCTTCGCGGCGCGGGTCACCAAATCGAGATGGCCATTGGTGAGCGGATCAAAGGTGCCCGGATAAATGGCTTTGGTTGTCATCAGGCTTCTCTCTTGATAGTGCGGCCAAGCGCCCACAGGGCGGCATACTTATTAAATGTATACTGCGCGTTCACTATTGCCAGCAACAAACCCTGCTTGCCGTCCAGAAAACCGGCGCGGAGCAGCCAGGTCTTGATAAACGCGCCGAGCGTATGTCCGATGATGGCGAAAAAACCACATTTTTTATTTTGCCGGTGGCGCTCAAGCGCCCAGGCCTCGGCATATTGCAGCTGTTTGCGCTGGAAGGCCATCAGATCGCGGCAGGTAAGATGTTGCAGGCAACCTTCAAGTTTGACGACCCGCGCGCTGCCGATATCCAGGGATTCATGCACCGGATTATCGTTGTAGCGAAAGTGTTCGCGGGCATACAGCCGTACCACCCGATCCGGATACCAGCCGCTGTGGCGCATAAAGCGGCCGAGAAACAGGTTGGAGCGCGCGCAGCTGTAAACGGTATCAGGTTGGGGGGGCAGGCGGATTATCTGTTCAATGGCGCGCTTGAGGCCGGGTGTTACCCGTTCATCGGCGTCGAGCATCAGGATAAAATCCCCGGTGGCGTACCCCTGCGCGCGCTGGCGCTGTTTACCGAAGCCCGGCCACCCTTCGGCTTCAAAAACCCGGGCGCCGGCCTGCAGGGCGATGTGGCGCGTCGAGTCGGTGCTGGATGAGTCCAGCACCACGATTTCGTCCGCCCATTGCACCGATGCCAGGCAGTCCGGCAGCAGCCCGGCTTCGTTATGGGTAATGAGCACCACCGACAGACGCGTTTGCGACGGCATTTATTGACTCCGCTGTGGCAGGTATGGCTCCAGCAAGTGTAGCAGCCGCTGCAGGGCGCCCTGGTTTTGGTGCAACACTTCCACCGCGTGACGGCCGTAATACAGGCGATAATCTTCGTCGGTCAACAGGGTAGTGATTTCCTTGACCAGCGTCGGGACGTCGGTCACGGTAATCAATCCCCCGGCTTCGGCAAGCTTGCCGCAGATGTCCTTGAAATTGATGGTATGGGGGCCCATCAGCACCGGGATGGCATGGGCCGCGGCCTCCAGCGGATTATGGCCGCCGCGCTCGACCAGGCTGCCGCCGACAAAGGCCAGATCGGCAATACCGTACAGCAGCATCAGCTCGCCCATGGTGTCGCCGATCACCACCTGCGTATCATGAGCGGGAATATCGCCGGAGCTGCGTAATATCGAGGTTAAACCGGCCTTTTGCGTCATTTCCCGCGCCACCGGGAAGCGTTCCGGATGGCGCGGCACCAGGATCAGCAGCAGATCGGGAAAGGCGGCCAGCAGCTGGCGATGGGCCTGCAGGAGAAGGGTTTCCTCACCTTCGTGGGTGCTGGTGGCAATCCATACCGGGCGGCGCGACGCCCACTGGCGCCGCAGCGTCAGCGCCCGCGCCGCCAGTTCCGGGGTGACTGATATATCGAATTTCAGGCTGCCGGTGACGGCCAGCTGGTTTCGTTTCAGCCCCAGTTGCAGAAAGCGGTCGCCGTCTTCCTGGGTTTGCGCGGCGATAAGCGTAATCCGCTCCATGATCCGGGCGATAAACGTGCTGAATTTTTTGTAACCGGCGGCGGAGCGGGCGGATAAACGCGCGTTGGCGACCACCAGGGGGATTTTACGTTTGTGCAGGGCTTTGATCAGGTTAGGCCAAAGTTCGGTTTCCATCACGATAACCAGCTTGGGATTCACCTGGTTCAGGAAACGGTTCATGGCCCCCGGCAGATCGTAGGGCAAATAAACATGGTGCACATCCTTGCCGAAGGCGGACTGGACCCGCTCCGAGCCGGTGGGCGTCATGGTGGTGACGGTAATGGGCAAAAATGGGTAACGGTGGCGCAGTGCGCGTACCAAAGGTATCGCCGCCAGGGTCTCGCCGACCGATACCGAATGCAGCATAATGCCGCCGGGTTTTACCTTGCCCTGGCAATATCCGTAGCGTTCAGCCCAGCGGCGGCGATATGCCGGCGCCTTACGGCTGCGCCATAATAACCGAATCCATATCAGCGGCTGGATAAGATAGATGAGTATGTTATAGATCATTATAGTTAGCTATAGTAAGGCACCGCGGCTGGTGTGCAGAGTTAATGTTTAACCAAATTATTAAAAGCGCATTTTAAGCGCGTCCATGCTAACAGATAAGTCGCTTTCCCACATTATATCAAGTGTTTTTATACGGATAACAATTGGGTGTATAGCCCGGTCAATTGCTGGGAAAGACGCGCGGGAGTACAGTCTTTCACCCGTTCGCGGGCGGCCAGGCCCATCCCGGGCTGGCGCTGGCGTGAAGGTATGGCGTTGGCGCACTCCGTCAGCGTTTTGATATCCAGCGCATCGCAGACAAATCCTTCTCTCCCGGCCTCGATAAACTCCGCGCCGCCGCAGCGCTCGCTGGTAATCACCGGCAGGCCGCAGGCCATGGCTTCCAGTATTACGTTTGGGAACGGATCGTAGAGGGTGGGTAAAATCAAACCGTCGGCCCCATGATAAAAGGGGAGTACGTCCGTTTGTACCCCGACAAAACGAATGCGCTGCAGGCAGCCTAATCCCTGGGCGAAAGCGCGATATTTATCCTGCTGCTTATCCTGGCCCACCACGATCAGGTAGCGATCGGTGGCGGCGATGGCGGCGATGGCCGCTTTCAGTCCTTTGCGTTCAAATCCGGAACCGACATAGATCAGGGCGCAGGCCTGCTCCGGGATAACCATGTGCTCCCTGACGCGCCTGCGCTGTTCCGGCGCGGCGGGATAAAAGCGGGTCGAATCGATGGCGTTGTAAATCAGGGAAAATTTCTCTTCCGGCACTTGATAGCAACGGATAATGTCGTTTTTCACCATCAGGGAATTGCAAATGATCTTTTTTAACTCGGGCGCGTGAAACATCGCCTCTTCCGCCGCCAGCACATAACGGTGATAGCCGCTTAACGAGGTCAGCCACCGCTGGTGCGCCGGGATAATACGCGCCCGCTGCTCAAGCCAGACCCGGTGCACGCCGTCGCCGGCGCGGAAAACATCGCAGCCGGCGATACGCTCATGGCTTTGCACTAAATCGAAATGCTCATGTTGCCAGCAACGCCGGGCGGCCCGGGCAAAACCGCGCTCACGGGACACCCGGCCCCATTTGGCCGGGTTGCAGATATGCACATGCCAGTCGGGCCGGGGTTCGCCCGACCATTGCCGTGTCAGGATATTCAGTTCCAGCCCGGAATTATCCAGGGCATCCAGCGCCCGGGTAATAAAACGCTCCGCGCCGCCGTCGGGGCGGTACTTTTGCCGGACTATCGCCAGCCTGGTTTTTTTCATCATGCCCTGCTTACGGTGCTGTTGATAAATAATACCGCGCGGCGTCCAATACCGTCTCAACGGGAATGGCGTCGAGATAACGCTCCCGTGTCCGGGTATCTATGGCGTCGGGCCGCGGGATCTCGGCAAAATCGCCGGCCCAGATCACGGTGCTGTTATCGCTCCACGGCCGCCAGTGCTGCAGTTTGGTCGGGCCGAACAAGGCCACGCAGGGGGTATTGAGCGCCGCGGCCATATGCATCGGCGCCGAATCGACGCCGATAAACAGCCTGGCATGATCGATAAGCGCCGCCAGCTGGGTCAGCGTCAGCTCCCCCGCCAGGGAGACGACCTGGGGATTATGGCAAAGGGACTGGATATGCGCGATCATGTCGCGCTCTTTTTTATCCGGCCCGGCGGTGAGGATAATGGCTAATCCCTGGGATTGCAGGGCGTCGATTAACTGCGCCATCTTGGCGTCGTCCCAGCATTTGTAGGTCCAGCGCGACGTGGGCTGGATAACGATATATTCGCCGGTGACGGCGCGTTCGGCCAGCAGGCGCCGCCGGCTGGCCTCGTCGTCGGGGGAGTAGTGCATCGAGGCGCGGCGGTCGGTAATCGCGATATTCAGCGGCGCCAGGATACTGAGGTTTTGCTCAACGGTATGCAGCGCGCCATGGTTGTCGGTGGCGACCAGGCAGGTATGCGCCCTGCGCCAGATAAACGACTGCCGTTTTTGATAATTGAAGCCGATGCGCACCGGCGCCCCGCTTAATAACGTGATGGCGGCGCTGCGCCACTGATCGGCCAGGTTGATCACCAGGTCGAAATGGCGGGCGCGAATGCTTTTCAGCAGCGCCAGCTCCTGTTTAAGCTGATAGCGGATGCCTTGTTTTTTCCAGGAACGATCGATGGCATGGATAACCGCTATTGCCGGATGGTAGCGGAGTATGGCTTCGGTTTCTTTGTAGAGCAGAACATCGATTTCGCAATCAGGATAGTGCCCGCGCAGGGTATTGATAACCGGCGTGGTCAACAGCATATCGCCGTGATGGCGTAGTTTGATTAACAGAATTCTTTTTACCGGGGCGGATGGAACGGCATGGCGAATGGACATGTTGGCGCAGACCTATTGATATTCTGATAACTCAGACCATGGAATTACGCTAAAATTCAGCGCTCGCGCCACGCATAGATCCTGCGCAGCCACAGCAATAGCTGGTACCACTGCTTAATGCCGCGGGCATTGCGGATCATACGCTTATGGGTTCCGCTGGCAAAGATATCATTAATCATGATTTGCCTGGCCGCCGGGTCAGGTTCGCGGCGCAGGGAATGACAAACGGATAATGCTTCATGCGTCACCTGGAAGGCGAATTCGGGATACATTGTTATCTTGCCGCGATAGCGTTGGTTTATTTCTTCCAGGCGTTGCGCAATGCGGATGTAATGGCGCTGGTACTCAACGTTTTTCATGCCGGTTCTTTTTTGATTGCTGATGGACTGATCATGGATGTAATAGCGGTACAGCACCTCTTGGGTATAGCGCACCCGGCGGGCGTTAAACATCAGCTCCGTGGTCCAGGGAATATCCTGATGATGCAATCCCGGCTCAAAGCTGAGGTTGAGCTGTCTTATCAACGCCAGGCGATAGATGCCAAGCCATACCACATGCAAATAGCGTCTGGTCGCCAGGGCCTTGCGCAGCCAGGTCGGTCCGTCCAGCACCCCGGTGGATGTCAGGCGCTCCGGCGGTATTAACGTTTTAATGCGCTTCGAGCCAAGGAAAAAACGCTCGCCGTTACATTGGGCGACGTCAAGGTCATCCCCCTCGGCCATGTCCATGAGCGTCTGGTACAGCGCGGGATACAGCAGATCGTCGGCATCGGGGAAGGTGACATAAGCGCCGCGGGCAATGGCCAGGCCGGCATTGCGCGCGCGCGATACGCCGCCGTTGGGCTGGTTGATAACGGTAATATGCCCGTAGTCTTGCGCATATTTTTGGGCCAGGGTTTGCGAACCGTCGGTGGAACCGTCGTTGACGATAATGATCTCAATGTCATGCAGCGTCTGGGCGAGCAGCGAATCCATAAAAGCGGCAAACTTTTCGCCCGCGTTATACAGGGGGATAATGACGCTCAGCTTAACGGGGGCTACGGACGGCATGTTAGCAGTCATACAATAAACTTTCCGGCCAAAGTGACGCTATACCCCCGGGCCGTATCGGCCGATAGGCTTGCATGGTTAAACGGCATTGGTGGTCTTATCAGCGCTGTCTACCCGGCTTTTTACCGTTTCGGGGGCCGGGGCGACCTGGCGCAACAGCAGCAGATAACCCAAAACCATCATGATAAAGTAGGGCGATTCGCGATTATAAAATTGACAGTCGACCTGGCTAAAGATAACCACCGGCAGCGACAGCAGTAAAAATGCCCCCGCGCCCGAAAACAGGACAAACGGGTAAACCAGCAGCGCCACAAACACCGCCAGCATCAAAAGCGCGCCAAAGATACCCTGTAATGAGAGCGTATCCAGCAGATCGTTATGCATGTGATATTGTACGTTATTCAATGCTTCCTGGTTTCCCGCTTCGTGCTGCTGAATATAGCGCGTTGCCAGCGCATTGCGGCTGTCCACCGATTGTCCGAACGGGTGCTCGCCAAAACTGTGCCAGGCGGATTTCCATAAGCTAAGGCGCGCTCCCAGCGAGGTGCTGTTTTGACCTTGCATATAGAGCTCCGCCTCTTGCTGGATACCGTCCAGGCGGTCCAACGCCGGGTGATAATAGGATTTGCCGTAGAGCAGGGCGCAGACGCCTAAAATCACAATGGCGGTGGCAAAAATGCGTTTATGGTTTTTTTTGCCGTAAAACAATTCATGCCCCAGGCAAAAGATCACGAATATCCCATAAAACACCAAGGCCGAACGGGTCTCGGTGGCCAACAATGTCACCAGGGTCAGGCCGATGGCCAGCAGGCAGAGCGGACGGTAGAGATGCGGCGCAAATCGGCGCAGGCAGTAGACGGCGATCATTGAAAACAGCACCAGCATATAGGCGCCCGAGGTGGCGGCATCGGCGTTGATTTTTATCCGCACGCCGGTCTTCAGGTATTGCAGCGTATCGGTAATAGCGATGAGCGCCAGCAGCGCAAACATCAGGTAGCCGGCGAGGTTGGCGGCGCGGAAGCTGAAATGCCAGGTTGTCCTGTTGCGTTCGATGCAGTAAAGCACAAAAGCCCCCAGAACCATACGCTTACCGCTAATTTGATAATGGTAGGCAACCAAGGGGAAATCGGGACTGCTGGTTAACGACAGCCACACTAATTTGCTCAGGCCCAACAGGAAAAACAAGGTCGGAAAAACGTAAAAATGAATTTTTTTATCGACTTTGAAAACCAGGATGAGGAAATGTATGACGCTGATATAGGTCAGGATGTAAAACGCATTGCGGCTCACCGGTCCTGAAAACAAAAAAAAAGCGATGGAAATACTGATGAGAAAAAAGTAGGTCAGCGAAAGAACGTGATCAACATTGCGCCAGCGATAAGCATTATTCAAAGCAATCATTTAGCGGTTCCAGCATGGAAATATTTATTTTTTATGTATCTTATCAGCCACATCAGGCTATCAGAATAACGCTTTTGAAACCAAAGCACATAAGCGTAGCGCTTCATTTCCTTATGTTTGACCGGGATATCCAAGGGTTCGGATTGCCAGGGCGTACGCAGATAATACGTACTGTAGAGATCGGCCAACGGCCCCGAGCCCCATAAATGCCAGGGTTTACATTTGCCGGTGTAGTGGATCAGCACGGTATCGGCGGGGAGTTTGGGCCGATGATTGACCTTATTGGCAATAATATCATAGATGTAGTTATATTTTTTAGGCAATAGCAGGACTTCTTTTTCCAACACCAGGTTAAGCGCATCCTGGTCGGGAAAACGGAAATAATCGCCCTTTTCGTTCAGTACCTTCAGCAAGCGCGCGGTGGTGTTACGCTCCAGCCATAGCGGGACATTGATATACAGAAACCCCGAATTAAAATAATTTCCCGAGGCCAGGCTCAGCTCCGGGCAAAGCGTAGCGCGCGCGCGTTTATTATCGTTGACCGCGCAGAGGGTGTAATTATCAAAAGAGAGATCAATCAAGGGCTTGATGCTACCAATGCACAACGTATCCGCGTCCAGATAGATCACCCGCGACACCCTGTCCTTAAGTATTAACGGAATAAAAATACGGTAGTAAATCGTTTTGGCATACCGGCCGATACAGGGCATGTCATCAAAACAGCCGCTATGGTATTTGTATAATGTCATGGCAAGCGCGCGCCCCGCCACCAGGGTAAGCAGCTTCTTTTTGACGTCATCGGCCAAGCCGTTGCTGAAAATATGGATATGAAAATAGCTATCCGGATTATTTTCCAGCAAAGAAAACAACGTTACACCCATACCGCGCGCATACTGGTTATCAACGCCAAACGCAATATGACAGACAGGTTGGGAGGCGGCCGGCAACGTATCAATGAGCATCTCTTGATGCTCAATCATGTTTGTCACGACTTTGCTATCCATTGATCACTTCCTTATGACTAAGTCTAGCAACAAAGGCGAAAATATCGTCGCGATTAGCCGGCGTTAGCGCAAATAATCTGAGCGGCGAGTGTTCAAAGCGGTAAGGCGCGGAAAATACAAACGATGATGGCGCAATATCCGCCGGCGCGATGATAAGCACCTGGCCCAAAGGCCGCTGTTCGGCCATACAGCATGGGCCCGCCAGGCAGATTACCGGTACCCGCTGCGCGTCGGCGATATACACGTTGCCCGAATCCGATGCTATGTAGCAATCCATGCGCGCTATGGCGCAGGGAATTTCCTCAAGCCGCAACTGTCCGACCAGGCTAACCACATTGCCGGCGTCGCCGTTAACCTGGTAAAACTCGTCCAGGTAGCGCTGTTCATCCTGTGGCCCGAAAACATAAAAAACACAGGGCAGGGGCGCAAGGGTGGCCAGGATTTGCCCCCAGACGGCGGCGGGAATGGTTTTGGCTTTATTGCCGGCGGAGATGCTGATGCCGATTTTTATTTTCCCCGGCGCGTCAGGTATCGGCAATGCCCGCGGCGGTTGCCAGAGCGGAAACGTGGCATGTTTGGGCTGGCTGCGCCAGGTCAGAGAGCGGTCGGCAAGCTTCAGGTAGTTCTCAAGCGTCAGCGTGTCGCGGCGGTGTTCAACGCAGCCTGAGGCCGTCAGATAAAAAATGCCGTGGTACCATTTGCGCGTGTAGACGGTAAGAAACTGTTTATTGGGCGCATTGCAGACGGCGGCGTAAAACAGGTTGGTGCTATTGGGTTGCAGCAGGTAGACATTGCTATAGCGGTTAAGCAGCTTCAGCGCCAAACGCATTTTTTTTAACAAGCCGGATTTGTATTCTTCAATAAAAAAGTAGTCCGCCAGCGTGCTGTCGCGGGAGGCGAGCGGCGCCACCGTCCGGCTAAGCAGCGCGTCCGATCGGCCAAGCTGCTGCAGCAGCGGCGTGATATTGACAAAATCGCCAATCTTGGCGGTTTGGATAATTAAATTTCTACCAGTGTGCTTTTGGAATGGCTTTAGCGCTAACTTTATTGGTAGCAATAAAATAAACAGAAACACATAGCTCATTAGTTAATTCGTCCGCTTGCCTCACGCGATAACAGGGCAGCCAACTCGGCGTAAACACGCGTTGCCGGGAGATTCTCCAGCCGGTTATCCTCTGACTGCAATGCATGCTGATTATTGCCGTAACCACCAATAAGCCCGGGATCGGTGGGACCGTATAGCGTAATATTCGGCCGATCGAGCGCGGCGGCAAGATGGCTTAAGCCGGTGTCAACCGAGACCACCGCCGTCGCGCCGGCCAGCACGTCGGCCACTCCCGCCAGATTAAGCCTGGGAAGCACCACAACTGAAGGGAAATTGTCCGAAAGACGCAGGGCGCGTTCATATTCCGACGCGGTGCCCCAGGGCAGCCTGATGTCAAAACCGCTGGGCGATAACAATTCTATCAGCTCGCGCCAATGCGTTTCCGGCCAATGTTTTTCTTTCCGGGTGGTGGCATGCAAAAAAACCAGATAAGGCGCGACAGGATCATGCCGGGCGGCGGCGCCGGTAAAATGTCCGGCAATGGCATAATCCCCGGGTCCCGCCGGCACGTCATAACCGAGGCTGACGGCAAACAGCTGGCGAATGCGCTCAACGGCGTGCTGCTGGCGATCGATGTGATGGCGATGATTATAAAACCAGCTCGCAAAAGGTTCACGCGCGCTTTTGCCATCCAGTCCATGTTTTTCCCCCCGGGCAACCCGGGTCACCAGCGCGGCGCTTTTTATCAATCCCTGCGCATCGATCACCCGATCGTAGCGTTTTAGCTGCAGCTGGCGCTTAAAGTCGCAGCGTTCCTGGCGGGTTGCCGCGCCAAACCAGTTTTTGCGCCAACGCCTGATTGCCACCGGTATCACCCGGTCGACCGCCGGGTGCCATGAGGGGATCTGCGCAAAACCTTCTTCCACCACCCAATCAAAACGAATGCCCGGCAACGCATGCATGGCGTCGGTCAGGGCGGGCAGCGTATGCAGCACGTCGCCCATGGAGGAGGTTTTGACAATCAGCACCTGCATCAGCGCCCCTCATCCGCAGCGAGCAGTGTGTCCAGCTCTGCCGCCACCCGCTCGGGCTGGATATCCATCAGGCTTTGATGATAGCCTTGTGCGTCGCTCCCTTTACGGATGCGCTGATAACCGCTGATTAAACGGATCACTTTGGCATGCCGGGCCAGCGGCGGGGTAAAATCGGGACTGCTGGGGCCGTAAAGCGCCACCAGGGGTCTCTCCAGCGCGGCGGCGATATGCATCAAGCCGGAATCGTTGCTGACCACCGCCCGACAACCGGCCAGCAGGGCCACCGCCTGTTCAAGGGATGTTTGCCCCGCCAGATTGCGGCAGTGTTCGCCCGCGGACGCCTCCAGCATGCCGGTTATCTCGTCGCCGGTGGCGCGATCTTTCGCCGAGCCGAACAGCAGGACCTGATAGCCGCGGGCGATAAGCGTGCCTGCCAGCGCGGCGTAATGATAATGGGGCCAGCGCTTGGCCGGCCCGAATTCCGCGCCGGGACAAAAACCGATGGCCGGCCGTTCCGTGGTGAGGGAAAAGGCGGCGCGGGCAGCCAGGATTTCATCCCGCCGGACCTCAAGGCGCGGCCAGAGCAATGGCTGCGGTAAATCCTCCGCGCTGCGGATATCCGCTTTATCATATGCCAGCGCCACATAGCGCTGCACCATGAGGGGAAACGCGGTTTTATCCAGCACGCGCAGATCGTTTAACAGGCCGTAGCGCATTTCACCGCGCCAGCCGGTGCGCCTGGCGATGCCGGCAAAAAAAGGCACCAGGGCGGATTTGAAGGAGTTGGGCAGTACGATGGCCTGCTGATAATGCTGCTTTTTCAGGCTGAGGCCAAGCCGCCGCCGCTGCGCCAACGCCAACGCGCCATGGCCAAGCGGCATCGACAGCGCCTGCTTCACCTCCGGCATACGGTTTAGCAACGGACGGCACCAATCGGGCGCCATCACCTCTATTTCCGCGCCGGGATGAAGGCTCAGCAGGGTACGGTACAGGCTTTGCGACATCATCATATCGCCAACCCACGACGGCCCGATAACCAGTATTTTCATACCGCTGATATCATCCTTGCCTGTGCATTAATGGTTGCGATTTAACCATGCTAAATATTCGCCCACGCCTTCGGCCACGGTTTTGAACGACTTAGTGTAGCCCGCGGCCCGCAGCTGGGTCAGATCGGCCTGGGTGTAAGCCTGGTAACGCCCCCTGAGTTTCTCGGGGAAATCGATATACTCAATCTGGCCTTTTTTATGGAAATCCAGCACCGCGTCCGCTACCGCCTGGAAGGACTCCGCCCGTCCGGTGCCGCAGTTGAAAATACCGGAAACCCCTTTTTGCCAAAACCATAAATTCACCTCGGCCACATCGCCGACGTAGATGAAATCACGTTTAAAGCCTTCGCTGCCGGAAAATAATTTGGGGTTTTCACCGGCATTGATCTGGTTATTCAAATGGAACGCGACGCTGGCCATGCTGCCTTTATGACCTTCATGCGGACCATACACGTTAAAGTAGCGAAAACCGCAAATCTGGGACTCGGCTTCCGGCAATATAGCGCGAACATACTGATCGAACAGGAATTTTGAGTAGCCGTACACATTCAGCGGCTGCTCGTACTGCCGTTGTTCGATAAAATGTTCCGTCCTGCCGCCGTAGGTGGCGGCGGAGGAGGCGTACAGAAAGGGAATCGAACGCTCAAGGCAATAATGCAGCAGCTCCTTGGAGTATTGATAGTTGTTATCCATCATATACTTGCCGTCCCATTCGGTGGTGGAGGAACAGGCGCCCTCATGGAATACGGCTTCGATATCGCCAAAATCATCGCCGGCCATGATGCTGGCGATAAAATCTTCCTTATCCATATAATCGGTGATATTCGCCTCTACCAGATTAATGAATTTTGTGCCGTCCTTGAGGTTATCCACCACCAGGATATCGCTGTGCCCGAGGTTGTTCAGCGACTTAACAATATTACTGCCGATAAATCCGGCCCCACCTGTGACGACTATCATGGGATACCCTTGTTGAGCTTACGCGGAGCTGGCACTGTGTCTGCTCCTTTATGTCCACTATGATACCATTTCCTCTGTGACCTTAGTATCCGTGCGGTAAAATGCCGCCGGGTTATCGCCATGCCATGAGGAATGCATGCAGTCATAATGATTGCTTTTCATTATCAGTGAGATAGCGCACTTTTCGGGTATAATCCTGTGATTTGAACAGCAGTTCGCCATCGGGGGACGCCAGATATTTTTGCCACTCCGCCAGCGGAAAACCCCCATGCGCCCCCACTACCTGCGCTGGAATCACCGAGGGCGTGCCGCCGATTTTTTTCGACACCGGCCAATTCATCCAGTCGCCCAGGTTGATGGTGCGGATATCAAGCGTATCGAGCATGGCGGCCAGAGGCAATTGGTCGGTCGGCGGCTGATCATCGCCCAACTGCGTCCAGGTATCGATGAAAAAAGCCGTCCATATGGGACACATCCGCCGCCAGGTGCTGGCCGTAGCCGCAAGAAAAGCGCCGTTAACATGATCCAGCAGGCCCGGCCGCACGGCATCGCGATAATATGCCGGGATGCGTTCCGGCGCGGCGCGACTGAGTTTAGCCGTCATTTTCCCCTGCCGGAAACTGGAGTAAATATGATCGTCCACCAGGCGGATAACGGGCATCCGCAGCAGGTTCAAATCGGAATCGATCATCAATATACCCTCGGTGCGGGCCTGCAGAGGCGCCTGCAGCTTGACCAAGCGGCTAAGATAGATTTGTTTATAGCGATAATCGCCGTCACGGGTTTCCAGCGCCAGGGTAACTATCCTGACCTTTTCGGGCAGCGGCGGAAATTTATGCGCCGGCTGGTCGGTGACAATCACGATTTCACGCACCTCCTGCGCATAACGCTGCGCAAAGGTGGCGCTCAGCATCGCTTCCTCAATATAATCCTCGCCCACCGAGGGGATCACGACGGACGTTACCGGCACCCAAGGCAGGGAAGCGTCTCTTTTTTCGTCATAAGCGATATTATGACGACGGACGATATGGCGATATTTGGCGTTAAGAAATTCGAACATATCTACCTCAAAGCGTTTTTATGCTGCCGAGCACGGCTTCGACACCCAGGACATATTTATCAATGGTGAAGTGGGTCTTTACCATATGGTTGGCCTGCTGGGCCAGCGTGCGGCGGTATTGGGCGTCCAGGTAAACCGTTTTCAACTGTTTGAACAGGGCCTGGGTATCGCCGTAGGGGAATAGTAGTCCGGTTTCCTGATGTTTAATCAATTCCATGGTGCCGGTGACATCGGAACCGATGACCACCGTATTCAGCAGCATGGCTTCAAGGATCACGCGCGGCAGTCCTTCGCTGCGCGACGCCAGGATGAAGGTATCAAAGGCGGCCAGGTATTCCATGGCGTTGCTTTTGAAACCGGTAAAAATCACCTTGTCCAGCAGACGAAAGCCGGCGGCCATCCGGACCAATCGCTGATGCTCGGGACCCGCGCCGACGATCACCATTTTCCAGCGTGCCTCGGGGTAGGCCTGGTTGAATAAATGCAGGGCCTGCAGGGTATGGTGATGGGCCTTGCGCGGGATAAGCGAGCCTATGCTGCCGAAGATAAAGGTGTGATCGTCGGCGCCAAGGGTGTGGCGCAGCGGGAGTCCGTCCGGCAGGGGCTGATCGATGTCGATACCGTTAAACACCGTATAACAGATCTCCGGCTGCACGCCGCTTTGGATCAGCTTGTCCTGCACCCCGGAGGATACCGAGATAATGGCATGGCACAGGGTATTGACCATTCTGACTATCTGGCGGCTCATCACGGGTTCGATACGGCAATGTTGCACCACGGTGGTCGATAAGCCCATGGTGGCGTAGTACCCCTCGACATTGGAGCTGGGCTGGTTGTTCATATATAAAATATCATATTGGCCCATTTCTAGTAATGAACTGATTTTATTGATATTGGGATCAATGCGCCAGATTTTGTCGATGGCGTAAATCGCGGCGAGACGAACCTTTTTATTGAAGAAAAGCAGGGTGCGCAGGATTTCCTTGCCCCATTTGGCCCAGGCAGGTTGCCGGGTCTGGGGAATGAAGAACACCTGAATCCCCAGCGCGGCCAGGACCTCGCTGACCGTTTCGTTATTATCGCGGGCATAATTATTGTAAAAACAGCAGCTGATGTCGAATTTTTCGCGGTCGATGCGTTTAAGCAATTCCAGCATGCTGTTGGTGCCGCCGCCCCATTCCTTGCCGCTGTCCAAGAGAAGAATTTTCATCCGGCTTTGTGGCATCGTCATGCATTCCCAATATTTGAATGATTATCATTTAAGGTACATTAACGCGGGCACTGCCCCGTCACTATTCCGTTATTTATTGCCGGGATCCGCTATTTTTCCGGGCGCAGCGGCGCCGGGAGCGGTTTGCCATGCTCCCCGAGCATAACCCGCCGCGTCTCATCCAGGCTAGAGAATATGGCCTTGAACATGGCGTCGGCGTACACCGGCGGCGGCGCCTGTTTCACGGTACATTGCGGGATGCCGTGGAACGGGTTGCGCGGCCTGACGGGCTTCGGTTCCGGCGCGGGGGCCGGGGCGTAACGTTCATTCAATAACATGCTCGGGCGCACCAGCACAATATCCGCGGGCAGCGTGGGCAACATTTGCGCCAAGACCCTGACGGTATTGGGGTGGGGGTGACCGATGGCGATGGCTGAACCGTTACGCCGGGCCAGGGCCACGGCGCGGTTAAACTGCTGGCGAATGTCCGCTTCGTTGCTGGTATCGTCCAAAAAAACGTTGCGCCTGATGACGCTGATGCCGGTGCCCGCCGCCGCCTGGCGCGACTGGCTGTTGCCGATGGTCATGCTATCGAGAAAATAAAAGGGGTATTGTTTCAGCACCTGCATGACATTCTGCATGCCGCCAAGGCTTGAGGTCATGGCGCTGCCCATATGGTTGTTGACCCCCACGGCGAAGGGCACCTTGCCGACCGCGTCGCGCACGATGCGCGTTATTTCATCGCGGCTCATCTCGGGGCGCAGGGTATCGCGTTCCAGGGGTTGCTTGCTCAGGGGCGCCATCGGCAGGTGGATCAGCACTTCGCGCCCCTGCTGATGCGCCCTGGTGGCCATTTCCCGCGCGTAGGGCGCATTCGGCAGCACCGCAATCGAAACCGCCGTCGGCATGGCGAGTACCTGATACTCGTTATGCGGCTGATAGCCGAAGTCATCAATGACGATGGCCAGTTTGCCGGCGTCCACACCGGTGGAGGCGGCGAGCAGCGTGCAGACTAAAATGCGATGAAGGTTTTTCCTTAGCAAACTATCTTCCTAACCAGGGTAACGGATTCACCGCCTGGCCCTGGCGACGAATTTCAAAATAAAGCGCAGGAGTGCCCTGGCCGCCGCTGCTGCCCACCAGCGCAATAGGCTGGCCGGATCGGACCTGGGCGCCCACGCTGACCAGCGCGCTCTGGTTATAACCGTAAAGGCTCATATCGCCTTTGCCATGTTCAACCACCACCACCAGCCCATATCCCTGCAGCCAGTCGGCCATCAGGACGCGTCCGTCGGCGATGGCCCTGACTTCGCTGCCTTCGGCCGCGGCGATGACCATGCCCTTCCAGCGTAGTTCACCCTGCAGGGATTCACCAAACCGATGCAGCGTACGTCCCCGGACCGGCCACAGATCCTGGCCCGCCGGCTGGCCCAGGCCGCCGGTGCGGGATACCAGGGCGCGTTCGCTGGGCGAAGGTTTATACGTATCGCCTTTGCGTTTGGCCTGTTCCTGACGTTCGCGCACCTGCTGCGCCTCCCGCGCTTCACGCTCGGCCCGCGCCCGCGCTTCCCGCTCCGCCCGGGCGATATTATCCCGCAGTCGCGATTCGTTCTGGCGCAGTTCGTTCAGTGTTTGCTGATCCTGCGCGATAGACGAGTCGAGACCGGAGAGGGTTTTACGCCTGGCCGCGCGGGCTTTTTCCAGCGCATCTTGCTGCGCGTGCTGCTGTTGCAACAGGGCGGTTTGCTGCTGCTGCTTTTGCTGCAGGTCTTTTTTCTGGTCCGCCAGCGCCTGCCGGGTCGCGCCCAGGTCGCGGATGGATTTTTCCCGCGCTTCATTCAGGTAGCTGTAATAAGCGAAGATACGCTCGTTACGCTGGCTCTGCTCACCGCTCAGAATCAGCTGCATGCCCGCATTGCGGCCTTGGCGGAACGCGGCGTCAAGCTGTTGTGCCAGCAGTTTTTGCTGCTCGGCCAAACGCGCTTCCAATTGTTTGATGGACTGGTTCAGCCGGGCGATAGCCTTGTCCAGCGCCGCAAGCGTGGTCTGCGTTTCGTGCAGGATGCGGCTGGATTGGGAAACGGCGATTTCCTGCTGTTTCAACTGTCCGAGCAGTTTGCCGCGCTGCTGCTGTTGCAAATGCACGTTTTTTTCTTTTTCGGCAATGCTTTGCTGCAGGGTTTTGAGCTGTTCCTTGTTATCCTCGGCATGGCTGCTGGCAGGCAATAACATAACGCCAGCGAAGATAATGCTGGCGTACATGGTAAGTTTTCGCGCGGAAGGACGGCGCTGCGGGCCGTTTTCCCTGTGACTCAATCTGTTCAACGATGCCTTTCCCCTCATTGTCTGGATTATTCCACGTTGACCAGCCGCTTACCAGTCATCTCTTGCGGCAATACCGCGGCGGCGGCGTGCGCGGACCGGAGGAAACGGTTGATAAACCGCCCGGTTTTTAGCGACATGACGCGCATTGCAGGTAGTTTCTTCTTTCCGGTCATGTATATTGGCTGAATTTGCCGTAATGCGAGGGTATACTCGAAGGCTTTAAAGCGTGGCCACAACTAACGGGAGCTTTTACACCCCATGCAAGAAATTACGCAGTTTGTCAGCGATCACCCTATGCTATGTTTGGCGTGGGTCGCTTTATTGATCGCCGTCATCGTAACAACGTTCAAAAATCGTTTTTCCAAGGTTAATGAAATTTCCCGCGGCGAAGCCATCCGCTTGATCAACAAGGAAGACGCAGTGATCGTTGATCTGCGTACCCGGGATGATTACCGTAAAGGGCATATCGCCAACGCGCTTAACCTGACGTCGGCCGAGATAAAAAGCGGCAGCCTGGGCGAGCTTGACAAGGCCAAGACCAAACCGGTTATTGTCGTTTGCGCTACCGGCAGCACGTCTCGCGAACCGGCCGAAAACCTGAATAAAGCAGGCTTTGATCGGGTTTATGTTCTGAAAGAAGGCATATCCGGCTGGAGCGGAGAAAATTTACCGCTGGTCCGGGGTAAATAAATTATCACCTGAGAGGGGGAACCATGGCCAATATAGAAATCTACACTAAATCAACGTGTCCATATTGCCATCGCGCCAAGGCTTTACTCACCCGCAAGAACGCCGTGTTCCAGGAAATACCCATTGACGGGGACGCGGATAAACGGGAAGAAATGATTAAACGCAGCGGGCGCACCACGGTTCCACAAATTTTCATCGACGGACAGCACGTGGGTGGCTGTGATGATTTACACGCGCTTGATGCGCGCGGCGGCCTGGATCCCCTGCTGAAATAGACGGGGCCGGCTGACGTGCGCGGGCGCATGCAGCAAATTAACCATAGGGTTTTTTTAATGTCAGAACAAAATAGTACCGAGATGGCGTTTCAGATCCAGCGTATCTACACCAAAGACGTCTCGTTTGAAGCGCCGAACGCGCCGAAGGTTTTCCAGCTGGAATGGCAGCCGGAAATCAAACTGGATCTGGATACCGCTTCCAGCCAGCTGGCGGAAGGCATCTATGAAGTGGTGCTGCGGGTTACCGTCACTGCCTCGCTGGGCGAGGAAACCGCGTTTTTATGTGAAGTCCAGCAGGCGGGGATTTTCACCATCTCCGGCATCGACGGCACGCAAATGGCCCATTGCCTGGGCGCGTACTGCCCGAATATCCTGTTCCCGTATGCCCGTGAATGCATCACCAGCCAGGTTTCGCGCGGCACGTTCCCGCAGTTGAACCTGGCGCCGGTAAACTTTGACGCCTTGTTCATGAACTACCTGCAACAGCAGTCGGAAAGCGAAGGAAGCCAACCGGCGCAGGAAGCCTGATAATGCACGCTAACGCCTCAATGATTGTTATCGGTGCCGGTTCCTACGGTACGGCCCTGGCTATTACCCTGGCACGCAACGGTCATGAGGTGGTGCTGTGGGGGCACGATCCGCAACATATCCAGGCGCTGCAGGCGGCGCGGTGCAACCAGGCGTTCTTGCCCGATGTGCCTTTCCCGCCCTCGCTGCGCCTGGAGAGCGATTTATCGCTGGCGCTCGCCGCCGGCCGCGATGTGTTGATCGTAGTCCCCAGCCACGTGTTCGGCAGCGTCCTGACGCAGCTTAAGCCGCACCTGCGGCCGGATGCGCGGGTGGTCTGGGCGACCAAGGGCCTGGAGACGGAAACCGGACGGTTGCTGGCGGATGTCGCGCGCGACGTGCTGGGCGACGCTATTCCCCTGGCGGTCATCTCCGGACCGACCTTTGCCAAGGAACTGGCGGCGGGCTTGCCCACCGCTATCGCCCTGGCCGCCACCGACGCCGTTTTTTCGGCGGATTTACAGAATTTACTCCACTGCGGCAAAAGTTTCCGGGTCTATGGCAACCCTGATTTTATCGGCGTCCAGCTCGGCGGCGCGGTTAAAAATGTCATTGCCATCGGCGCCGGCATGTCCGACGGCATCGGTTTCGGCGCCAACGCCCGTACCGCCCTGATTACCCGCGGACTGGCTGAAATGACCCGCCTCGGCACGGCGCTGGGCGCCGATCCGAGCACGTTCATGGGCATGGCCGGTTTGGGCGACCTGGTATTGACCTGTACCGACAATCAATCCCGTAACCGGCGTTTCGGCATGCTCCTGGGCCAGGGCATCGATGTGCAGTCCGCGCAGGATACCATCGGCCAGGTGGTGGAAGGTTACCGTAACACCAAGGAAGTACTGGCGCTGGCCGGGCGCGCAGGGGTGGAAATGCCGATCACCGAGCAAATCTACCAGGTGCTCTACCGGGATAAAAATGCCCGGGAAGCCGCCCTGACCTTGCTGGGCCGGGCGCAGAAAGATGAGAAAACCGGCGGCTGACGCCGGTATGTCAGAAGATAGCCATCCGCGGAAGGTAGTGAGTATGTCCACTGAAGAATTGGAATTAGTCTGGAATAACATTAAAGCTGAAGCACGTTTGCTGGCGGATTGTGAACCCATGCTGGCCAGTTTTTTTCATGCGACTCTGCTCAAACATGAAAACCTCGGCAGCGCGCTCAGCTATATGCTGGCCAATAAGCTCGCCAACCCGATTATGCCGGCCATCGCCATCCGGGAAATCGTCGAAGAGGCCTACAGCGCCGATCTGCAGATGATTATTTCGGCCGCGCGCGATATCCACGCGGTGCGCCTGCGCGATCCGGCGGTGGATAAATTTTCCACCCCGCTGCTGTATCTCAAGGGGTTCCACGCCCTGCAGGCCTATCGCATCGGCCACTGGTTGTGGCGCCAGGATCGCAAGGCGATGGCGATCTATTTCCAAAACCAGATTTCGGTTTCCTTCGGCGTCGATATCCATCCGGCCGCCAATATCGGCTGCGGCATTATGCTCGATCATGCCACCGGTATCGTTATCGGTGAAACGGCCGTTGTGGAAAACGATGTCTCCATTCTCCAGTCGGTCACGCTCGGCGGGACCGGAAAAACCAGCGGCGATCGCCACCCCAAGATCCGCGAAGGCGTAATGATTGGCGCCGGCGCAACTATCCTTGGCAATATCGAGGTCGGGCGGGGCGCCAAAATCGGCGCGGGTTCCGTGGTGCTGCAATCGGTGCCGCCCCATACCACCGCCGCCGGCGTGCCCGCAAGGATTGTCGGCCGGCCGGATAGCGATAAGCCCTCCATGGATATGGACCAGTTCTTCGGCGGCCATGGTTTTGAATATGGCGACGGCATTTGACCGGCGTTAACGGCTACGGGCGCGCGCTTTCATACCCTAATTGGCGCCAGGCTTCATAAACCACCACTGCGACGGCATTGGACAGATTCATGCTGCGGCTGCCGGGTTGCATTGGAATGCGGATTTTATGATCCCCGGGCAGGGTATCGAGAATGGCGGGCGGTAAGCCGCGCGTTTCCGGACCGAACAGCAAATAATCTCCCGGCTGATAGCTCACCGCGCTGTGGGCGGGACTGCCCTTGGTGGTCAGGGCAAACAGCCGCCGCGGCGCCTGCGCGGCCAGGAAGGCGCCATAATCATGGTGACGCCTGATATCGGCGAACTCATGGTAATCCAGCCCGGCGCGGCGCAGGCGCTTATCATCCCAGGTAAACCCCAACGGCTCGATCAGATGCAGCTGAAACCCGGTATTAGCGCACAGGCGTATGATATTGCCGGTATTTGGCGGGATTTCCGGCTCGAATAAAACGATGTGTAGCATGGTGCCCCCTTGACGAGGGCGAAGGATAGCAAATAAAACGCCGCCATGCCGCAATTGCCCACTTCCGGCCGCGTCTTATTTGCTCTCGGCTTTGTTCTCCGTGCCCGCCGCCGGGCGCCGGTGATGCAACGGTAGCCACATGACCAGCCGCAGCCCGCCAAGCGGGCTGTCTTGCGCTTTAACCCAGCCGTGATGCTGCTCCACCGCTTTTTCGACAATGGCCAGGCCCAGTCCCGAGCCGCCGGATGCGCGATCGCGCGCTTCATCGGTGCGATAGAACGGGCGAAAAATCTGTTCGCGATCTTCAGCGCTGACACCCGGCCCGTCGTCATCGACGATAATGGTGACCCCCTGCTGATCGGCGGTAAACGTCACCGAAATTTGCTGATTCGAGTAACGCAGGGCGTTGCGCACCACATTTTCCAGCGCGCTGTCGAGCGCGGCGGGATTGCAGACCAGCATCCAATTGCCGGGAGGCGAGGCGATGCGCAGGGTTTTGCCCATCTGTTCGGCTTCGAATTTGGCATCGTCCAGCACATCGTTCCACAAATCGCCGGCCGTGACGTATTCGCGGGTCAATTCGTTCTTATGCTGATTGCGCGACAGCACCAGCAAATCATTAATCATCGAGTCCAGACGCTGCGCCTCGGTCTCGATACGGGCCAGTTCATGGCCCTCGCCATGTTTACGCCGCATCAGGGCGGTGGCCAGCTGTAAACGCGTCAGGGGGGTGCGCAGTTCGTGGGAAATATCGGACAGCAGGCGTTGCTGGGCATTAACCATTCTTTCCAGGGCGCTGACCATCTGGTTGAAGCTTACGCCGGTGGCCAGAAATTCTTGTGGACCGGCTTCCAGCTCGGGATGCTGGCGCAAATTGCCCCGGGCCACTTCATCGGCGGCATGCTTGAGTTTACGCGCCGGTTTCGCCAGGCTCCAGGCCAGCCAGAGCAGCAGCGGGATGCTGATAAGCATGGTGACAATCAACAGCAGCAGCGGCCGGTCGAACATCAGGCTGATGAAGTCCGACTGTGAATTGCCGGCGGGGCGGATTTGATACAGCTGATAGTTATCCTCGCCGTCCCGCACCGGGAACGGCCCCACCAATTCCACGCGGCCATATTTTTTCTTTTGCGGATGATCGGAGTTGTCGGACTGGCCGATAAAATTACGGATAACCTGCATTTCATTACGCTGGGCGCCGATGACCCGCCCTTCGCTGGTGACCAGAATCAGCCGCTGCCCGGGAGGCGCCCATTTATCGATGGAGCGGAACAGCCGCCGCCACCACATCAGGTCGTTGGCAGGATCTCCCGCCAGCTCCGCTTCCACATGCTGTTGCAGCATAATGCCCTGGCGCTGTTCGCTGTCGAGCAGCGGCGTCAACTGACGGGAATCCAGCTTGGGCACCATCAGCACCAGCATCAGCACCAACGCCAGGGTCAGCCAGAAAATGGCGAAGATCCTGGCGGTTAAACTGTTTATCATGCGGCGGATACCATCAGGTAGCCTCGTCCCCGCAGGGTTTTAAACCACGGATGCCCGTCCCTGCGTTCCGGCAGTTTACGCCGCAGGTTGGAGATATGCATATCGATCGCCCGGTCGAACGGCGTCAGGCGTTTGCCCAGCACCTCCTGGCTCAGGTGTTCGCGGGAGACCACTTGGCCAAGATGCTGGGCCAGCAGGTAAAGCAGCGTAAACTCGGTACCGGTCAGCTCCAGCGCAACGCCGTCGAAGGTGGCTTCCTGACGCCCCGGATTCAGGCGCAGAAAATCCACCTCCAGCGCGGGCGTGCCGGCATCGCCGACCTGCTGCTGCTCGGTCCAGTGCGAACGGCGTAAAATGGCCCGGATACGCGCCACCAGCTCGCGATCGTTGAACGGTTTGGGCAGATAGTCATCCGCGCCCAGCTCAAGCCCCAGCACCCGATCCAGTTCGCTGCCGCGCGCGGTCAGCATAATCACCGGCGTTTGATGCTGCTGGCGCAGCTCCTTAAGCGTATCGATACCGTTTTTGCGCGGCATCATCACATCAAGCAATAGCAAATCCACCGAGCTGTCCAGCATGTTCAGCGCCTGCTCGCCGTCATAGGCGACCAGGACTTCAAAGCCTTCCATCTCGAGCAATTCTTTTAATAATGCTGTTAATTCGCGATCGTCATCAACCAAAAGGATTTTATTCATTTTTATTCACCTCATGATGCAAAATACGTCAACAATCACTACCAATCCATGACTTTACGTAGCTTTACATCCCCTGACGCATGTTTGCAGCGGCCTCAGTAGAATGACTTCATGGTTAAGCAACAAAGAAAGAGTCAAGGGGTTAAGGATGCACAAGCTTAACGTATTGGTCATCGCCGCCGCCCTGGTAACAGGAAGCACCCTGGCCGGCGAGCAGACCGCTACGGAAAGTTGGCATCACGATGATATCGCCAGTCGGCTAAGCGATAGCCATTACAGCATGTTTGACGGCGTCAGGCTCACCGAACAACAGCGGCAACAAATGCGTGATTTAATGAGTCAGGCCCTGCTTGCCACTCCTCGCTTTAATATTAGCGAAATGGAACGGCTGCATACATTGGTGACGGCGGAAAATTTTGACGAACCGGCAGTGCGGGCCCAAACGGAAAAAATGGCGCAGCAGCAGGTGATCCGTCAGGTTGAAATGGCCAAAGTACGCAACCAAATGTACAACCTGCTGACCCCGGAGCAAAGACAAATTTTGAATCAAAAACATCAGCAGCGTATCGCCGAGATCCAGCTGCAGATGGCGGAAATGACCCAAACTTCGTCCCAGAAGCCAGCGTTGAGTAACGAGTAGCAACGCCCAGTGTAGTGATGTGAGATGTGAAAAGTTGTGATGAGTACCGTAACGCGTAAGTAAGTAAATAGTGCATTCCCATTTTTCCTTGCCATAGACACCATCCCTGTCTTCCCCACCGAAAGGTGGGGTTTTTTTTGCCTGAAGATCCTGGATGCGACCCGCTCGGAAAAACCGGGCGTCGGCCATATGGCATCGGAGGCCTACAGCGAGACGGTAACATCTGTTATCAACTGCAATGCTGCATTCATCCGGCGGCGGCATTATGGTATTACGCGGCTGCGTTTATCGGCACCCCATATCCTTTTTGTGGCGAAAAAAAGCGCGGGCAAGCGGAAATGCAATGCATTATCATATGGCTTAAAACCAGCAGATAGTCGGATGTTGCCTGACCTGAATCAATTCAGCAAATCGGATTTGAGATACTATTTTTACCATAAGCCAAGGGCCTTAGTGCAAATGGGACCCGATATTCAGCCGGCATAGTGTATTCTACAATTATATTTAAAGTTCAGAGGTAGTCATGATTAAGAAAATCGGTGTACTGACAAGCGGCGGTGATTCACCAGGCATGAATGCAGCGATCCGGGGCGTGGTGCGCGCCGGCCTGTCCGAGGGATTGGAAGTGTACGGCGTCTATGACGGCTACCTCGGCTTGTTTCAGGATCGGATGAAGAAGCTGGACCGTTATAGCGTGTCGGATATGATTAACCGTGGCGGCACCTTCCTCGGCTCCGCCCGCTTTCCAGAATTCCGGGAAGAGGGTACCCGCGCGATAGCCATAGAAAATATGAAAAAGCGCGACCTTGACGCCCTGGTGGTCATCGGCGGCGACGGTTCCTATATGGGGGCGAAACGCCTTACCGAAATGGGTTTCCCCTGTATTGGCCTGCCCGGCACCATCGATAACGACGTCGCCGGCACCGATTATACCATCGGCTATTTCACCGCGCTTGAAACGGTGGTCGAGGCGATAGACAGGCTGCGCGATACGTCCTCCTCGCACCAGCGCATCTCCATCGTCGAAGTTATGGGGCGCTATTGCGGCGACCTGACTATGTCCGCGGCTATCGCCGGCGGCTGTGAATTCATCGTGCTGCCGGAAGTGGAATTCAAACCAGACGATCTGGTGTATGAAATCAAAGCCGGGATCGCCAAAGGTAAAAAACACGCCATCGTCGCCATTACCGAACATATCTGTAATGTTGCCGAGCTGGCGCAATATATCGAAAAAGAGACCGGCCGCGAGACCCGCGCCACGGTTTTAGGGCATATCCAGCGCGGCGGCAGCCCCGTGGCCTACGATCGCATCCTCGCCTCGCGCATGGGCGCGTTTTCGATTGAGCTGCTGCTGCAAGGCTACGGCGGGCGTTGCGTCGGGGTGCAAAACGAAAAACTGGTTCACCATGACATCGTCGATGCCATAGAAAATATGAAGCGACCATTTAAAAGCGATTTGCTGGAATGCGCTAAAAAACTGTATTGATATCCGCGCCGCAAGCCGATGGCCACGGCGCCGCCAAAGGACAAGGCCTTGGTTCTCACGGATGAGAACGCCATTGCGGCGTTTCCCGGCCCCCCTAGAATAATACCCGGCCTTTCTTGCCTCACCCGCCTTTACTCCGCCCAACCTCTCGTAGACGCCAATCCCAGAGCACGCCCGTTACGCCGCCGTTCCTTTGCCGTGCCGTTGCGGCACATTCACTGGTTATCTCTTTTGATTATATAAATTACGTTTTTATTCTTTAAAACACGCAGCGATTTCTGACACTCTCTGGTTAAGCACTATTCACATGACAAAAAATTCTCTTGGGGAGTGGAACGATGTCGAAATGGCAAGCAGGGCTGTTGTTGATGCTGTTATCTGGAAGCGCACTGGCAAAGGATGTTCAATTATTAAACGTATCCTATGACCCGACGCGTGAGTTATACCAGGATTATAACGTGGCTTTCAGTAAGTATTGGCAGGACAAGACCGGAGATAAGGTGACGGTGCGCCAGTCGCACGGCGGCTCCGGCAAACAGGCCACTTCGGTTATCAACGGACTCGACGCGGATGTCGTAACCCTGGCGCTGGCATACGATGTGGATGCGATTGCCGAGCGCGGCAGCATCGATAAAAACTGGATAACCCGCCTGCCCGATAACTCCGCCCCCTACACCTCCACCATTGTCTTCCTGGTGCGTAAAGGTAATCCTAAACAGATCCATGACTGGCCGGATCTGATTAAACCGGGTATTTCGGTCATTACGCCAAACCCGAAAACCTCCGGCGGCGCGCGCTGGAATTACCTGGCTGCCTGGGGTTACGCCCTGCATCATAATAATAACGATCAGGCGAAGGCCCAGGACTTTGTCAAAGCCCTGTTTAAAAACGTCGAAGTACAGGATTCCGGCGCGCGTGCCTCTACCAATACGTTTGTGGAACGCGGCATCGGTGATGTGCTGATCGCCTGGGAAAACGAAGCGCTGCTGGCCGTCAATGAAGTCGGCAAAGATAAATTCGATATCGTGGCGCCAAGTGAATCCATCCTGGCTGAGCCTACCGTATCGGTGGTTGACAAGGTGGTCGACAAGCGGGGCACGCGTGACATCGCGACCGAATATCTGAAGTATCTTTATTCAACCGAAGGTCAACGTATCGCCGCCAAGAATTATTATCGCCCGCGCGATCCGGCAATCGCCAAAGAGTTCGCCAAGGAGTTTCCGCAGATTAAATTATTTACCCTTAAGGATGACTTCGGCGACTGGCAGAAAGTGCAAAAAGTCCATTTCTCCACCGGTGGCAGTTACGATCAAATCAGCCAGCGTTAATTATAAATTAACTCAATACGAAGTTTTATCTTAAAAAAATGCCGTGCGGCGACACCGTACGGCATTTTTATGATTTGTATGACAGCCGTTTAAAATATCCCGCAGCGCGGTCTGCCGCCGGCACAAGGGCTGGCCGCTTCGTTAATCTATCGTTAACCCACTGTATTCCATATTTTAATTATCTCCCGCTAATTTTTTATGCAACATATGGATAACAGCACCAAATTCTCAATTAATGAACACCCGGCTTGTCATGATTAAGGGTTTTTTGCCTTGGCAAAGGTCATTGCGACTTGAATAACATCATGATAAAGGGAGGGAAGGGATTCACATTATGCCATCATCCGCTATTCAGCACAGGGAACATATCGGACGCTACCACAGCCAGACTCACGATTATGTCAGTAATAAAAAAATCCAGCAAAAATTGAACGGCATGGCCGCGTCGCCAGGCGATGGGGTCGTGGGCGCCAGGGCGCATCTCATGCTTCAGGCGCTCACGCTGGCCACCAATATATCAGTGAGCCTGGCGCCGGCAGCCGTGCGGCCATCCGGGCGCGCCGTTTCTCCGTTGCTTTCTCGCCAGGCCGCGCCCGCAGGCCCGGCGGCGGCGCCACCCGCAAACAGCATCCATGAAATGAAGGGCAAGGCACCACAACGGCTACTGTTTAACATGTTAAGCGCGGGACAAGGCTATGCGGAGCATGGCATCGGTCAAGACGCGATTGCGTTTATGTATATTTCGTCAAAAAAGGATAAGTCTTTTAGACAGAAGCGAATATCTTTAGATATCTCAGTCGGTCTGCAAGAACAGGATTACCGGGATTATATTGAAAAGAATTGCCATATCAGGACCAAAACCAACCAAGGGAAAGTATTGGGGGATAGTCTGCTTGTCACCGGCGAATATATCAGGAATCCCGTTCGTGGTTTCGCCGAAAAACTTAAGGAGTGGATCTGGGGTAATGGTGAACTTTCTGAAATAGGGGCCATACTGTTTGAAGTTGTCAATCTTGGTCATGACATCATTTTCGGGATTTACACTATTGGCGCGTACCCGATTATAAAATATACTTCGGCAAAAGCCTTGTCTGTATCAGGCCATTCCATCAATGGTGACAGCAACTGCGTCAGGAACGAATTTTCGGCTGAGGAAATGGCCAATCTACTGTTCAATACCGAGGTTGGCATTACCGACCGCAGGGCTTTTTCAAATCCACTGTTACATCACAAACCACGGGAATTGCAAAAGGCAAATGCCTTTGATCCAGACGGGGTATTTGTTCACGAAAAATATCCGACCGGTATCAATACTGTCAAACATCTTGCCGTTGACCTGGATGGCGCCATCCAGCGTGTTCGGCAAACAGAAGCGGGTGAATACATTATTCCAACTGGGCAGCAGGGTAATAACGCTAAAACTGGCCGGAAAGTTTTTTATGACGCGATAAATGATAAGATCCATATCGACGGAGATGTGCCTGAAGGGCAGGGAGTTGATTATACAGTACAAAACGGTAAGAAATTTATTAAATTATATGGCGAGAATTATGAACTTAAGTATAGCGCGGGGAAAAGAACGCACGAAGTGAAATTGCGGAACCATGACGGAACGGAATCCCGGATTCCGGTATATCATGAAAAAATCAGCCATTCTTGGCATCTTGGCACACACAATAACAAACCTGCCTTCACGTTTAGACAAGAGAAAAGAATTAAGTCGTTCAAGGTGAGGTTTGACGGCGCCTATGAATATATTCAGGTTGATAACCTTAATCCCAAACACTATGGTGCCGGTAAAATTATTGAAGTCAGGTCAAAAGACACAATGGCTATGGGTGATAATGTCATAATGAGGGTGGTTGAGCTGAAGGGAGAATTAGTGCCTGTGCGCGCGGCGGTAGTGCCCAAAAGAGGCCTTAAATATGAAATTTTTAATCGGGCTATGCCTGGCCGGCGCGGCCATCCCGTCGAGTTTGACGGTCGCCGCTGGTTGTTTGAAGCGCCGACGTCAATCCATGTCGCCAAAACGCTGCGACGCGCCATTGCCAAGGATATTGTCGGGGAGAGCGTCAACGCGTTCGATTTGTCCACGCCTGATAAGCTTGGCCTGCGCTGGGATATAAATAATAATTCATATCTGAAAATTAAAAATAAATATTTTAAAGTGAAAAGATATCCGCAAACCGCATACAAGTTTTTTCTGATGAATAATCATCGAAAAATCAACCTTCGCTTCAAGAAAAATAAATTTCATGTCGAAAATTTTAGGGAAAGGATTAACGATCTCCTTAAGATTGGCATGAGCGGCCGGGGGGGACTCAGGCCGCGTAAGCATGCTGTGGATATTCTCAAGGACCTGGATGGGTTCGACCTTGAACAGGCCAAAACACTGCTGTCTCAATACCATTTCCCCCAGGAGGGACTGTTTAACGAATATTCGTTTGCCTTGCATATTGAACAGTTTAGTGAAATTCCTCCCTGGGCAAAACGGTTTAAAATTGATGAAAGCGCCGTCAATGTGGCGCCGGCGCAAGGGCGGAAAGTGCCTGTGTTTGATCCCGATGACGAATCCGTTAACCTTGAACTCCTGCTCGGTACGCAGATTGGTGAAGGTGATTACGGTATCGTTTTCCAGGATGGCCAGGATCCCAATTGGTATATCAAGATGATGCGCCCACATCCGGATGGCGACGCCGATATAGATATTGAAATGTTGGCGGAAAAGGAGGCTGAAAGCTTTCGTTTATATTATGGCCCGGAATCGGCAAAGGTATTTGCTGATAATGATGGTAATTTTTATAACAGAATGTACAAAATTCCCGGCATAACGTTAGATTCACTTCCCGAGGGCTCCCTGCCGCACGATGCAGTTGAACGCTTTGTCGATATGCTGGAAAAACTAAATAATGTCAATATGATACACGCTGATCTCCATGGGGCGAATATGTTGTGGGATGCAGAAAGTGAAATGTTTTTCCCCATTGATATCATTGATATTAAAAAAGATTTTTTTCGCAGCGGCAACGACTATAAACACAGTCTAAACATGCGTGGCGAAGAAAGATGGGACGATGTGATTTATGAGATCAAACAAAAGATGGCGTCCTGAGGCCATGGCAAGGATGCGGCCGCTCTTTATCCGGCGATAATGAACAACGCGCCGGTGGTCACGCCAGCCGCCGCCGTGCCGCCTGGTCCAGCGAAACGTTTCGATGGCGATCACATTTTTGATGTTTCCCGCTTGTGGCCTGGCCCGTTTGTGATTATTTTCAGCCCAGCGAAACGTTTCGCTGGGAGGATCAGCCAATGAAAAAAGGATTACTGCTCAACGCCGAGGTTTCCGCGTTGATTTCCCGCTTGGGGCATACCGATGAAATCGTCATTGCCGATGCCGGGTTGCCCATACCCGCGACAGCCGCCAGGATCGATCTGGCGTTGACCCAGGGCGTGCCGGGCTTTTTACAGGTGTTCGACGTCGTGGCCAGTGAGATGCAGGTGGAAAGGGCGATAATCGCCAGCGAAATGGCCGCCCATAATCCCGCGCTGCACCAGGCGTTGCTGGCCGGGCTGTCCCAGCTGGAGCAAGCGCAGGGCAATACCATCGTCATCGACTATATCAGCCATCAGGCATTCAAAGCGCAGACCGCCCACAGCCGGGCCGTTATTCGCAGCGGGGAGTGCTCGCCCTTCGCCAACGTTATCCTCTGCTCCGGCGTCACCTTCTGAGGCATTTATGCAACCCTTACTGCAACTGAGCGGGATAGACAAGTCGTTTCCGGGCGTCAAAGCGCTTTCCGGCGCGGCGCTGACCGTGTATCCCGGCCGCGTGATGGCGCTGGTGGGGGAGAACGGCGCCGGTAAATCCACCATGATGAAGGTGTTGACCGGGATTTACAGCAAGGATGCCGGTACGCTCATATTTATGGGAAAGGAAGTTGCCTTCAGCGGCCCCAAGGCGTCGCAGGAGGCCGGTATCGGTATCATCCATCAGGAACTTAACCTGATCCCTGAACTGACGATCGCCGAAAATATCTTCCTGGGGCGCGAATTCCTTAACCGTATCGGCGGCATCGACTGGAAGCGGATGTATCGCGAAGCGGACCGACTCCTGGGCCGCCTGAACCTGGCCTATAGCAGCCACCGGTTGGTGGGGGAATTATCGATTGGCGATCAGCAGATGGTGGAAATCGCCAAGGTAATCAGCTTTAAGTCGCAGGTGATCATCATGGACGAGCCCACCGATGCGTTAACCGATACGGAAACGGCATCGCTGTTCAGTGTGATAAACGAACTGAAGCAGCAGGGGTGCGGCATTGTCTATATCTCCCATCGGCTAAAGGAAATTTTCGAGATCTGCGACGATGTCACGGTGATGCGCGACGGGCAGTTTATTGCCGAACGGCCGGTAAACGAGCTGCAGGAAGACAGGCTGATTGAAATGATGGTGGGCCGCCGCCTGGAGGAACAGTATCCGCGCGTCACGCAGCGTCCGGGCGAGGAGCGCCTGCTGGTCAGCCACCTGTCGGGCCCCGGGGTGCATGACGTCAGTTTCTCCCTGCGCCAGGGGGAAATCCTGGGCTGCGCCGGGCTGATGGGCGCCGGCCGTACCGAACTGATGAAAACCCTCTATGGCGCCGCCAGGCGCACCGGCGGCAGCGTGACGCTCGACGGACGCGCCGTGGTCGCCAGGTCGCCCCAGGACGGGCTTGCCAACGGCATTGTCTATATTTCCGAGGATCGCAAGCGCGACGGACTGGTGCTGGGCATGTCGGTAAAGGAAAACATGACTTTAACCGCCCTGCGCTATTTTAGCCATCAGGCCGGTTGGCTGAAACACGCCGACGAGCGGGTGGCTGTCGGGGATTTTATCCGTTTATTTAATATCAAAACGCCGTCGATGGAGCAGCCTATCGGCCTGCTGTCCGGTGGCAACCAGCAAAAAGTCGCCATTGCGCGCGGCCTGATGACACGCCCTAAGGTGCTGATCCTGGATGAGCCGACCCGGGGCGTCGACGTGGGCGCCAAGAAAGAGATTTACCAGTTGATCAACCAGTTTAAACAGGAAGGGCTCTCCATCATCCTGGTGTCCTCCGAGATGCCGGAGGTCCTTGGCATGAGCGATCGCGTCATGGTGATGCATGAAGGCCGCTTAAGCGGCATATTCCCCATCGAACAGGCCACCCAGGAAGTGCTGATGGCCGCGGCCGTCGGCAAGCTTTATCGTACCCAGCAGGAGAATCAGTAATGAATTCCCGGACTATCCCCGTTAAACGCGGCATCAGCAAAGCCTGGCTGCTGGAGCAAAAATCGTTGATTGCGCTGCTGGTGCTGATCGCCGTGGTTTCTTCAATGAGCGCCAATTTTTTCAGCCTCAACAATCTGTTCAATATTCTCCAGCAGACCTCGGTCAACGCCATCATGGCGGTGGGTATGACGCTGGTGATCCTCACCGCAGGCATTGACTTGTCCGTCGGGTCCCTGCTGGCGCTGACCGGCGCGGTAGCCGCCTCGGTGGTGGGGCTGGAAATGAATGTCATGGTGGCGGTGGGCGCCTCCCTGGCGCTGGGCGCGGCCATCGGCGCCATCACCGGCCTGATTGTGGCGAAGGGCAGGGTACAGGCCTTTATCGCCACCCTGGTCATGATGCTGCTGCTGCGCGGTATCACCATGGTGTATACCAACGGCAGTCCGGTAAACACCGGTTTCAGTGATACGGCCGACGCGTTTGGCTGGTTTGGCATCGGTCGTCCCCTTGGCGTGCCCACGCCGGTATGGATCATGGCCGTGGTGTTTCTTGCCGCCTGGTACATGCTGCATCACACCCGCCTGGGCCGTTATATCTATGCGCTGGGCGGTAATGAAGCCGCCACCCGGCTGTCCGGCATCAGCGTCGATCGGGTCAAGGTCATCGTCTACGCGCTGTGCGGGTTGCTCGCGGCGTTGGCGGGCGTTATCGAAGTGGCGCGCCTGTCCTCGGCGCAGCCCACGGCGGGTACCGGCTATGAGCTGGACGCCATCGCCGCGGTGGTGCTGGGCGGTACCAGCCTGTCCGGCGGGAAAGGGCGCATCATGGGGACGCTGGTCGGCGCGCTGATCCTGGGCTTCCTTAATAACGGACTGAATTTATTGAGCGTTTCCTCCTACTACCAGATGATTGTTAAAGCCGTGGTGATTTTGTTGGCGGTGCTGGTAGATAACAAAAGCAGTAAATAACCTCTCCCGCAGGAATGATAAAGATGAAAATGAAAAAATTAGCTTTTTTGATGTCCGCCGTGGCGTTAAGCGCCACTCTCAGCGCCAATGCCCTGGCGAAAGACAGCATCGCGCTGGTGGTGTCCACGCTGAATAATCCGTTCTTCGTTTCCATGAAAGACGGCGCCCAGCAGGAAGCGGATAAATTGGGTTATCAGCTGGTGGTGCTCGATTCGCAAAACAACCCGGCCAAGGAACTGGCCAATGTGCAGGATCTGACGGTGCGCGGCGTTAAGCTTTTGCTTATCAACCCAAGCGATTCCGACGCGGTGGGCAACGCGGTCATTATTGCCAACCAGGCCAAGATCCCGGTGATCACCCTCGATCGTAAGGCCAGCAAAGGGGCCGTCGTCAGCCATATCGCCTCCGACAACCGGGTCGGCGGCAAAATGGCCGGTGATTTTATCGGTGAAAAACTGGGCCAGAACGCCAAGGTTATCCAGCTGGAAGGTATCGCCGGCACGTCTGTTGCGCGTGAGCGCGGCGAAGGGTTTAAACAATCGGCCGATCAGTATAAATTTACTATGCTGGCCAGCCAGCCCGCCGATTTCGATCGCACCAAAGGGCTTAACGTGATGCAGAACCTGCTGACCGCGCATCCGGCGGTGCAGGCGGTATTCGCGCAGAACGACGAAATGGCCCTGGGCGCCATGCGCGCCCTGCAAACCGTGAATAAAACCGATGTGCTGGTGGTGGGTTTTGACGGCACCGCCGACGGCATCAAAGCGGTGCAAAGCGGTAAACTTGCCGCCACCGTGGCGCAGCAGCCCGACCAGATCGGTATAATCGGCGTGGAAACCGCAGACAAGGTTCTGAAAGGCGAAAAAGTGGATGCGGTGATCCCGGTTGCCCTGAAGCTGGTCACCAAATAAGCCCGTAAAACCTCGACAGCAGCGCCTTGCGTTATCGCCGCGCGCCGGCGATAACGCTTCTAACCAGGATACAGGCTATGGCAATAAAAAAGCTGGTGGTTCTCGGCAGCATTAACGCGGATCATATACTTAATCTACAACAGTTTCCCCGTCCCGGTGAAACGGTAATTGGCGGCAGCTATCAGGTGGCTTTCGGCGGCAAAGGCGCTAATCAGGCGGTGGCCGCCGGCCGCAGCGGCGCCGATATCGCCTTTATCGCCTGCGTGGGCGAGGATGCCATCGGCGCGCAGATTCGCCGGCAGCTGCAGGCGGACAACATTGATATTCTGCCCGTGGAACCCAGCCCGGGCGCCAGCACCGGCGTCGCGCTGATTTTTGTCAACGCGGAGGGTGAAAATGTCATCGGCATCCATCCCGGCGCTAACGCCGCGGTAACGCCGGCCTACCTGGCCCGCTATGAGCAGTTGGTCATCCATGCCGCGGCATTACTGATGCAGTTGGAATCCCCCCTTGATACCGTGATCGCCGCCGCCCGCCTGGCGCGCGATCACCAGACCCAGGTGATATTAAACCCGGCCCCGGCGCGTCAGCTGCCGGACGAATTGCTGGCCTTGGTAGACATTATTACGCCCAATGAAACCGAGGCGGAGCAACTGACCGGCGTCGCCGTCACCGATGACGCCAGCGCCGCCCGCGCCGCGCGGATTTTGCATGATAAGGGCATCGCTACGGTTATCATTACCCTTGGCCGCCGCGGTGTGTGGCTGAGCGAACGTGGCAATGGCAAGCGGGTTCCCGGATTCAAGGTCAAGGCGGTGGATACCATCGCGGCGGGCGATACGTTTAACGGCGCGCTGATGACCGCGCTGCTCGAAGACCAGGACCTGGATAACGCCGTCAGGTTCGCCCATGCCGCCGCCGCGTTGGCGGTAACCCGTCCGGGGGCGCAGCCGTCAATTCCCTGGCGTGATGAAATCGACGCTTTTCTGCAGGGTTAGGAGCTTATTTGGCCACCATGAAGGATGTTGCCCGTCTGGCGGGCGTTTCCACGTCCACCGTATCGCACGTGATCAATAACAACCGGTTTGTCAGCGATCGGGTGCGCGCTAAAGTGATGGCGGTGGTGGAACAGCTCAACTACGCGCCGTCGGCCCTGGCCCGCAGTTTAAAGATCAACCAGACGCGCACTATCGGCATGCTGATTACCTCCAGTAATAACCCGTTTTACGCGGAGGTGGTGCACGGCGTCGAACGCAGTTGCTACGAGCGGGGCTACAGCCTGATCCTGTGTAATACCGAAGAGGATGCCGATCGCATGAGCCGTAGTATGGAGACGCTGCTGCAAAAACGCGTCGACGGGCTGCTTATCATGTGTACCGAAAATAACCGGCCTTCCCGTCTGGCGCTGCGCCGCTACCCCTCGCTGCCGATTGTCATGATGGATTGGACGCCGTTTGAGGACGCGCTGGATATTATCCAGGATAACTCGTTATTGGGCGGGTGCCTGGCTACCGACTATCTGATTGCGCGCGGCTACAGCAAAATCGCCTGTATATCCGGCCCGCAGGATAAAACCACCGCCCGCCATCGCCTGCAGGGGTATCGCCTCGCCATGGCGCGCGCCGGGCTGGCGGTGCCGGCCGGTTATGAGGTTTTCAGCGATTTCGAATTTGGCGGCGGCGTAAGCGCGATGCAACAACTGCTGTCCCTCAGCGAGCCGCCCCATGCGGTATTTACCGGCAACGATGCGGTTGCGGTGGGCGTCTACCAGGCGCTGTACCAGGCCGGGCTGTCGGTGCCGGGAGATATGGCGGTCATCGGTTATGATGATATCGAGCTGGCAAAATACCTTACCCCGCCGCTGACCACGATTAACCAGCCGAAAGACTCGCTTGGCCAATTGGCGATCGACACCCTGCTTTACCGGTTGGAACATCCCGATACCGAACCCCAGGTGCTGGTGCTGACCCCCGAGCTGGTGGAGCGGGCGTCGGTCGGCCGTCGCTGAGTTGTGCCGTGGGTTTAATCATGGCGAAAAAAAAACCGCAAACACGGGGGATGAGACCCGGTTTACGGTTCAGGGCGACGATAACGAGGGGGCGGGACGGTTAACGCGTCGTGAACCCGCCCGTGGCGTTATCTCAGGCCTGTTTGGCCTGCGCCGCCGCTTTGACGATCACCGCAAAGGCGTCGGCTTTCAGCGAGGCGCCGCCTACCAGCGCGCCGTCGATATCCGGCTGGGTAAACAGTTCCGCCGCGTTGCCGGCATTCACCGAGCCGCCGTACTGAATAATAACCTGTTCAGCCACCGCGGCGTCGTGTTTGGCGATATGGCCGCGGATAAATTTATGAACCGCCTGCGCCTGCGCCGGGGTGGCCGATTTGCCGGTACCGATGGCCCAGATAGGTTCGTAGGCGATAACCGCGTTGTCAAAGGCCTTGGCGCCCATGGCGTTTAATACCGCGTCCAGCTGGCGGGCACAGACCGCTTCGGTCTCACCGGCTTCGTTTTCGGCTTCGCTTTCGCCGATACACAATACCGGGATCAGGCCCGCTTCTTTCAGAACCGCGAATTTCTCGGCGATAAGTTCGTCGCTTTCTTTATGATAGGTGCGGCGCTCGGAGTGGCCGATGATGATATATTTGGCGCCAATATCCTTTAGCATCTCGGCGGACACTTCACCGGTAAACGCGCCGGAGAGATTGGTATCGACGTTTTGGGCGCCCAGCGCCAGTTGGCTGCCGGCAAGCTGGCGCTTAGCCTGCTCCAGATAGACGACCGGCGGCGCAATAGCCACGCCACAGCCGGTCACGCCGTTTAATTCCGTGCGCAGCGCGGCGATCAGATCGTTAACCAAACGCTTGCTGCCGTTCAGCTTCCAGTTACCCATCACTAACGGATATCGCATTTTAAAATCTCCAATAGGGAACGCGAAATAAAAAAATTGACTGTCCCGGGGACAGCATTACCTGTCCCCAGTATAGAGAGAAAGCGCCGCGGTGGCTTTGTTTTTTGTCATGAAACCGCGGCCGCTCAGGGTTCGGATAAGGCGAGCTTAACCGGCTCTATGGCAAAAGTGAGACCTTTATCACCATTATCGGCCACCACATAACGCAAGGCTCCCCAGGACTGCTGGAAAAAGCGCGAGCCTTTCCCTTTGGCCAGCAGGTCGGCCACCCGGGCGTTACTTTGCGCCGCCGTCAATGCCGGCTCGAACTCCCGCAGCAGCGCGGCCATATAACTCACGGCCACGGCGCGCGCCGCTTTTTCGCTGCCGCCTTCCACCGCCAGATAGGTCAGTTGCAAGGTCTTGATCTTGCCGCTGCCCTTTTCCAGGGCGGTGGACGCATACAGGGTGCCGTTGATTTTACTGGCGGCGCGCGTGAGATTCATGCCGTCGCCACGGCTGTCGATAGCCCGGAACTCGCCTATCTGCAGCGCGGGATTGTGCGCATTAAACTGCTCGCGGAATGTCACCACCGTCAGATCAAAGGTGGGGGCGCCGGCCAGCAAATAAGGCGCGGGGGCGGGCGTGTCGGCGGGGTTTTCCGCCGCCGCGCCCATCGCCGCCGGGAACAGCAATGCCAGCAACAGGGCCGGGATAACGAAGCGGATTTTGCTGTTCACAGTGCGTAGATTCCCAGTGATCTTAACCAGTAAATTCGCATGGCGCTTACCAGTAGTGCTCGCTGGTAATATGGCCCGGCTTGCGCCGCAGATGTTTACGCATTTCGCGGGTATCTTTTAATATCTGCTGGGTGTCCCTGACCATTTGCGGATTACCGCATAACATCACATGGCCGGTTTGGGCATTTAACGGCAGCCCAACCGCGGCTTCCAGGGACCCGTCGGCTATCAGGGCGGGAACGCGGCCGGTCAGCGAGCCGGGAACCTCCTCGCGGCTGACCACCGTCTGCACATGCAGCTTGCCGTTAAAACGCTGCTGCAGTTCCAGCATCAGGGGCAGGTAGCTGAGGTCACGGGCAAAACGCGCGGCGTGTACCAGCACGATATCCTTAAAGCGCTCCAGTCCCTCCCCCTGCTGCAGGATGGACAGAAAAGGCCCCAGCGCCGTGCCGGTCGCCAGCATCCATAGCGTTTCACATTCCGGGATTTCATCAAGGACAAAAAAGCCGGCGGCCTCTTTGGTGATCATTAACGAATCCCCGGGCTGCAAGGCGTGGAGCGGCGGGCTAAGCTTACCCTCCGGCACCGTCACCAGGTAGAATTCCAGGTTATCGCTGTGCGGCGCGTTGACGTAGGAATACGCGCGCTGGACACGCTCGCCGTTGATCTCCAGACCGAGTTTGGCAAACTGTCCGGCGGTAAAAGGATCGACGGGGGCGTTAACGGTTAAGCTAAACAGGCTCTCCGTCCAGTGTTCCACATGTATGATTTTCCCGGTCACCCATTCTGCCATAACTCACTTTCCCCTTGGTCTTTCCGGCCGGTACCCGGACCGGCTAACGATTCTCCACTCTGTCACAGCGGCTGGTGATGATAGCGGATCCGGTAAGCGCCGGCATGGTTGCCTGCGCTACCTTTTTTGTTACGCCGCGAACGCGTCATTATCGGCTAATTCAGCCTTGGCATCCAGCGGGACGACTGTAATTGTTAACAATACGTTTTGCAATTGATGCCATGGCGCGAAATCCGCGGGTTAAAGAATAAAGGGGTGCAGGGCGGCATCCTTGCGATCAAGGTAATGGGTTGAGGCGATACGCCTGATGGTGCGGCTGTTGCCGCGGATCAACAAGGTTTCAGTGGTGGCCAGGTTGCCTTTGCGGGTGATGCCGTTTAACAGATCCCCTTTGGTAATGCCGGTGGCGGAAAAGACCACGTTGTCATTGCGCGCCATATCGTTAAGCGTCAGCACGGTATTGGCGCTGATGCCCATGGCGGCGCAGCGCGCCAGCTCATCGTCGCCTATCAGGCGGTTGGCCGCGGTGTCGCCTTTGACCTGATGGCGGGGCAACAGCCGGCCCTGCATATCGCCATCCATCGCGCGGATGGCCGCCGCCGAGATAACCCCTTCAGG
Source organism: Sodalis sp. RH24 (assembly GCF_047324145.1). Classification (NCBI taxonomy): domain Bacteria; kingdom Pseudomonadati; phylum Pseudomonadota; class Gammaproteobacteria; order Enterobacterales; family Bruguierivoracaceae; genus Sodalis; species Sodalis sp. RH24. Next base: position 3,383,554 of record NZ_CP178729.1, on the reverse strand, counting down.
CGCGCCGCCGATACCGTACATCACGTCCACTTCGCTATCCGGCATGCAGGTAAGCAGGGAGGCGGCCACATCGCCGTCGGGAATGGTAAATACGCGCACGCCAAGCCGCTGCAAAGCGGCAATACAGTCGTCATGACGGGGTTTGGCCAGAATGGCCACGGTCAGCTGCGAAAGCGGCTTATTCAGCGTATGGGCAATATTACGCAGGTTTTCGTCCAGGGGCAGGCTAAGGTTAATGGCGCCTTTGGCATCTGGGCCGACCACCAGCTTTTCCATATACATATCAGGCGCATGCAGAAAAGCGCCTTTTTCACCCACCGCCAATACCGCCAGCGCATTTGCCTGGCCCATGGCCGTCATACGGGTGCCTTCGATAGGGTCCACCGCGATATCCACCGCGTCTCCCTGGCCGGTGCCGACGGCTTCGCCGATGAAAAGCATCGGCGCTTCGTCAATTTCGCCTTCGCCAATCACAATCCGGCCGTCGATCTGCACCTGGTTGAGCATAATGCGCATGGCCTGAACCGCCGCATTGTCGGCCGCGTTCTTATCGCCGCGGCCCAGCCAGCTATAGCCCGCCAGCGCGGCGGCTTCGGTCACCCGGGAGAATTCGATGGCTAATTCACGTTTCATGCTTAAACCTTGCGTATCCACTTAAGAGAAGTTTATCGCAAAGTTTATCACACCTGGCGCGCATTCCGGGCGCGGGGACCGCGGCGCAATGCGGCCAGGGTAAAAAAACGTGCCGGCCGGGGTATTATTCGTCCGAGCGTTCTTCCCATGAGCGGGCGCGCTCAACCGCTTTTTGCCAGCCGCTATAGCGAACGTTGCGTTCCACCGTTTCAATGCTTGGGCGGAATTCTCGCTCGATAATCGCCTTGCTCCTGACCTCCTCCAAATCGCTCCAGAAGCCTACCGCCAGGCCGGCCAGATACGCCGCGCCCAGTGCGGTCACTTCCCGTACTTCGGGACGCTCGACGCGGGTGCCGAGGATATCGGACTGGAACTGCATCAGGAAATTATTGGCCACGGCGCCGCCGTCAACCCGCAGGGACTGCAGGCGGGCGCCGGAATCGGCCTGCATGGCGTCAAGAAGATCGCGGGTCTGGAAGGCGATGGATTCCAACGTGGCGCGAATAATATGATTCGCATTAACGCCGCGGGTCAAACCGAATATCGCGCCGCGCGCATAGGGATCCCAATATGGCGCGCCCAGGCCGGTGAACGCCGGCACCACGTACACCCCGTTGGTATCCTTCACCTTGCTGGCGAAATACTCCGAATCGGTGGCGTCGCTTATCAGTTTCATTTCGTCGCGCAGCCACTGGATGGCGGCGCCGGCAACAAACACCGCGCCCTCCAGGGCGTAATTGACTTCCCCACGCGGTCCGCAGGCGATGGTGGTCAGCAGGCCGTGTTTCGATTGCACCGCCTTGGTGCCGGTATTCATCAGCAGGAAGCAGCCGGTGCCGTAGGTATTCTTGGCCATACCCGGCTGGACGCACAGCTGTCCGAACAGCGCGGCTTGCTGATCGCCGGCAATACCGGCGATGGGAATACGGGTCCCGCCTTTACCGCCGATATTGGTCTGGCCGTACACTTCGGACGAGGGACGGACCTCGGGCAGCATGGAGCGGGGAATATCCAGGATTTCCAGCAGCTTGTCGTCCCATTGCAGGTTATGGATGTCATACAGCATGGTACGGGAGGCGTTGGTATAGTCGGTAACGTGCACGCGACCCTGGGTCATGCGCCAGATAAGCCACGTATCTATGGTGCCGAACAGCAGTTCGCCGCGTTTGGCGCGTTCCCGGGCGCCCTCGACATTATCCAGGATCCATTTCACCTTGGTGCCCGAGAAATAGGGATCGATAACCAGCCCGGTGGTTTTGCGTACGTACTCCTCATGGCCATCGCGTTTAAGCTTTTCACACATATCCGAAGTACGGCGGCACTGCCAGACGATGGCGTTGTAAACAGGCTTGCCGGATTCCTTATCCCAGACCACCGCCGTTTCACGCTGGTTGGTAATGCCGATGCCCGCGATCTGGTCGGAGCGGATGTCGGCTTTAGCCAGCACTTCCACCAGTGTCGAGCTTTGCGATGCCCAAATTTCCATCGGGTCGTGCTCTACCCAGCCTGGTTTGGGATAAATCTGGGTGAATTCGCGCTGCGAAACGCTGACGATATTGGCGTCATGATCCATGACAATGGCGCGTGAGCTGGTCGTTCCCTGATCGAGAGCCACAATATATTTTTTATCTGATGACATAATAGATTCCTGCAAAAGTTAACATTGGCACAGTAAGCATTACGCTTTGCGTTCGGATTTTGCTGTGTTTGCCGAGCGGGTCTCTTCCAAACCATCCTCGATAATATTAGAAGGAAGGTAAGGGCTGATCAGCGAGCGATAGATAAAGGCGCCAAGGCAGCCGCCGATGATCGGTGCAATCAGCGGCACCAGGAAGTAGGGAATTTCACGGCCGCCGGTAAAGGCTACCTTGCCCCAGCCCATCAGGTAGGCGAATACCTTGGGACCGAAATCACGGGCGGGGTTAAGGGCGAACCCGGTCAACGGCCCCATGGATGCGCCGATGACCGCGATAAGGATACCGATCAGCAGCGGCGCCAGCGGGCCGCGGGGAATGCCATTGCCGTCGTCGGTCAAGGCCAGGATCAGGCATAACAGAATGGCGGTAATCACCGTTTCCACTAAAAACGCCTGGATCACGGAAATATGCGGGTTAGGATAGGTTGAGAATACCCCGGCCAGCTGGAGGCTTTCCACGCTGCCGCGGACCATATGGTTTGCCTGCTCGAAGTCGATGAACAGGTTGTAGTAAAGACCGTAGACCACCGCTGCGCCGCAGAAGGCGCCGAGCATTTGCGCAACGATGTAGGGCACCACCTTGCGGCGCTCGAAATTGGCGAACAGCCATAGCGCGATGGACACCGCGGGGCTGAGATGCGCGCCGGAAACGGCGGCGGTAAGATAAACCGCCATGGCGACGCCAAAGCCCCAGATGATACTGATTTCCCATTGGCCGAAGCTGGCGCCGGCCAGCTTCAGTGCGGCAACGCAGCCGGCGCCGAAGAAAATCAGCAAGGCGGTGCCCAGAAATTCAGCGATACATTGGCCTTTCAGTGTTGGAGTTTTTTGTTGGCTCATAATCTTTTCCTGCTGGCGAAAAGTGGGGTAGCAGTGGTGGACATGTCTGCTTACCGAATCAAATCTTACCTAGTAAGGCATGTAGGTATGTTGTAAATTTATCGTTAACGAGCAGAAACGAGAAATATCGAAATCAAATTGTGTGCAGTACGTCATAAAAATGAGCGTATTCGCTTAATTTAGGCTGTTATGGGCAAAATTTCTGTGTGCTGGCTATCACCTTTTTTAACAAAATGTGTTAATTGCTAAAACGAGCATCTCATCGCCGGCAAAACTTTCCGCTGCACGTTGGGTTCATAGCGTACAATAACCGACTCATTCGGCCGTTTAGACGATTGCGGCTGGACACTGGGGGAGGCGCTACATAAAATCCCCTCTCCAGGCTGTACCCGGGGCAATGTGATACGCGCCTGTAGCGGTGCTGACGCCAAGACGATTTAAGGGCTACACGCCGGCGTGTAGCTCCCATTCATGATTACACCTTGTAGGCTTAAGGGGGCTGAAATGGCTTTTGAAGTATTTGAAAAATTAGAAGCGAAGGTACAGCAGGCGATAGATACCATCACGCTGTTGCAAATGGAAATTGAAGAATTGAAAGAGAAGAATAACAGTCTGGCTCAGGAAATTCAGCAAGCGTCCAGCAACCGCGAGTCGCTGGTTAACGAAAATGAGCAGTTGAAGCAGGAGCAGGGCGTGTGGCAAGAGCGTTTACGCGCATTGCTCAGTAAGATGGAGGAAGTGTAACGCCGGCTTGCGGGCAACAACAAGGGCGATGCCAGATCGCCCTTTTGCGCGTTGCCGCCAATTACTCGAGATCTAGCGCGTCTTCCGACAGGATAATACCGGTATTGTCGGCGTAAAGATGATCGCCGGAAAAGAAGGTTACCCCGCCAAAATTGACCCGGATATCGCTCTCGCCTATGCCTTCGCTCGCGGCGCCGGCAGGCGTGGCGGCCATGGCCTGGATGCCTAGGTCAAGCTCTTCAAGATCGTCCACCTGGCGCACCGCGCCGTAAACCACGATACCTTCCCACTCGTTTTGCACCGCAAGCGTGCCCAGCTCGGCATTAATCAGCGCGCGCCTGACCGACCCGCCGCCATCAACGACCAACACGCGGCCAAGGCCGTTTTCTTCAAGCACGTCATAAAGCAAACCATTATCCTCGAAACATTTCACGGTAACGATTTGCCCGCCAAACGATGTCCTCCCGCCGAAATTGCTGAAGAGAGGTTCGACAACATTCACGTCTTCATGATAAATGTCGCATAGTTCTGAAGTATCGTATTTCATAGGATTTACGTCGGTTTGCCGCTGGAGCGGAAAGTATATCGCGTTCTCGCGCCAGTTGCCAAAACCATCAATTGTTAACTTGATGCGCGTCAGAAAACGTTTAGCTAAACAGCAGCCCCACGGCAAACAGGATATTGATCAGCAGCGCGCATTTTACGGTTTTTTCCAGCATGGGACGGATGCCTGACGGGTCTGGCTCGTGCAGGACATAACGCGCCTGCATATACAGCGCCGGCACGGCCAGGGCGAACAGCCAGCCTACCAGGTTGCGCAACTCAAGCAGGGTGAAAACGGCCAGGCACAACACCGCGCACGCCAGCAGGCCCGCATGGTAATAACGCGCCCGCAGCGGCCCGAGACGCACCGCGAGCGTGTTCTTCCCGGTCAGGCGATCGGATTCGATATCCCGCAGGTTATTGATATTCAACACGGCGGCCGCCAATAGTCCACAGGCGGTGGCCGGTAGCATCACGATGGTATGGAAGGCGCCGGTTTGCAGATAATAGCTGCCGCCGACGCTGAGCCAGCCGAAAAAAATCAGCACCGACAGATCGCCCAAGCCCATATAACCGTAGGGGCGCGTACCCATGGTATAAGTAATGGCGGCGATAATCGACAGTACGCCGAGGGCCAGGAAACCCAGGATATCGGCGGGTTTTTCGCAGGCCACGGCAATAAGCGTTGCGCCGGAAATCAGCGAAAGGGCGATGGCGATAATCAACGCCAGTTTCATCTGCCCGCGGGAGATAACGCCCATCTGCATACCGCGCAGCGGCCCGATGCGGCCGTGATCGTCGCTGCCTTTCACTGAATCGCCATAATCGTTGGCCAGATTGGACAGGATTTGCAGCAGCGCGGCGGTAAGCAGCGCCAGCAGCGCGACGCCGGGTTTAAAATGGCCTTGCCAGCCGGCAATCGCCGAGCCGGTGACGATAGAGGCCAGCGCCAGCGGCAGCGTGCGCAGGCGCAGGCTGACCATCCAGGCTTTGGTCGGGCTGATGGTGACGGTTTCGCTCATAATTAACGAATCTTATGTGTAATACCCGGTTTTGGCAAAAAAAAACGGGAGGCCGGAGCCTCCCATTGCGGATGTCGTTTACCCCTTGGCGCTTACAGGATAAATCGGCTCAAATCTTCGTCAGATATTAGCTCATCCAGATGGCTACGAACATAATCTGCATCAATTGAAATTGTTTTACCATCCCATTCGCTGGCGTCATAGGAAATATCTTCCATCAGGCGCTCAAGCACGGTATGCAGGCGACGGGCGCCGATATTCTCGGTGCGTTCGTTGACCTGCCAGGCGGCCTCGGCGATGCGTCGGATGCCGTCGGCGGTAAATTCGATGCTGACGCCTTCGGTGGCCATCAGCGCTTTGTACTGAATCGTCAGGGAAGCGCTGGGTTCGGTCAGGATACGCTCGAAATCGTTGGTCGTCAGGGCTTCAAGCGCGACGCGGATCGGCAGCCGGCCTTGCAGCTCCGGAATCAAATCGGACGGGCTGGACACCTGGAACGCGCCGGAGGCGATAAACAGGATATGGTCGGTTTTTACCATGCCGTGTTTCGTCGAGACGGTACAGCCTTCCACCAACGGCAGTAAATCCCGTTGCACGCCCTCGCGGGAGACATCCGGGCCGGACGTTTCGCCGCGTTTGCAGATTTTATCAATTTCATCGATAAATACGATGCCGTGCTGTTCGACGGCTTCGATAGCCAGCTCTTTCAGCTCTTCCGGATTGACCAGCTTTGCCGCCTCTTCCTCGACCAGCAGCTTCAGCGCTTCCTTGATTTTAATCTTGCGTGGTTTTTGTTTTTGCCCGGCCAGGTTTTTGAACATCGATTGCAGCTGATTGGTCATCTCCTCCATTCCCGGAGGCGCCATAATCTCGACGCCCATCGGCGCGGCGGCCAGGTTTATCTCGATCTCTTTATCGTCCAGCTGGCCTTCGCGCAGCTTTTTACGGAAATTCTGACGCGCCGCCGACGGTTCGGCGGTCTCCTCCGGCTGGCCCCAATTATTTTTCGGCAGCGGGATCAGCACATCCAGCACGCGTTCTTCCGCTAATTCTTCGGCGCGCTGGCGGTTTTTATCCATGGATTGCAGGCGCACCATTTTTACCGCCGCGTCGGTGAGATCGCGGATGATTGAATCCACTTCTTTGCCGACGTAACCGACTTCGGTAAATTTAGTGGCTTCCACCTTGATAAACGGCGCGTTGGCCAGTTTTGCCAGACGGCGGGCGATTTCTGTTTTACCGACGCCGGTCGGGCCGATCATCAGGATATTTTTTGGCGTCACTTCATGACGCAATGCTTCGTCCAGCTGCATGCGGCGCCAGCGATTGCGCAGCGCGATGGCAACCGCGCGTTTTGCATTATGCTGTCCGATAATATAGTCGTCGAGTTCGCTGACGATTTCGCGTGGAGTCATCTCAGACATTTTCAGGCTCCTTCACTTTGGAGGTGATTTCTTTAATCGTGTGGAATTGATTGGTGTAAATGCAGATGTCTCCCGCGATCGTCAATGCTTTCTCCACGATATCCCGCGCGCCAAGCTCGGTGTTATCAAGCAAGGCGCGCGCGGCGGCCTGGGCATACGGCCCGCCGGAACCAATGGCGATCAGATCGTCTTCCGGCTGTATAACATCGCCATTGCCGGTAATGATAAGCGACGTCTGTTCATCCGCCACCGCCAGTATGGCCTCCAGCTTGCGTAACATGCGATCCGTACGCCAGTCCTTAGCCAACTCCACGGCCGCCTTGGTCAGATGGCCTTGATGCAGTTCCAGCTTACGCTCGAACAGTTCGAATAAGGTAAAGGCATCCGCGGTGCCGCCGGCAAAACCCGCTATCACTTGATCATGGTAAAGCGTACGGACTTTGCGCACATTCCCTTTCATCACGGTATTACCCAGGGTAGCCTGGCCGTCGCCGCCGATGGCCACACGGCCATTGCGGCGTACGCTTACGATTGTTGTCACGTGCAACCCTCCGGTAACTATAGATTCAAGCGTCTCATAATGAGTATGAGACATATTGAATTTATAGATGGGGTGGGATTAAGGGTTTTCAACCCCCACTGGCAATGGGAATGCAATTTGACACCCCGGACGCGCGTAAATTTTGCAGCGACTTATCGGCGCCGGCGCGGGTGGAATAGGGGCCCAACATGACGCGGTTCCAGCCGCCATTGCTGGTGATCCGGCTTTCAATGCCGCCGAAGGCGAGCTGGGCGCGGATAGACTCGGCCTGATCCATCGCTTTAAACGAACCACACTGGATCAGCCAGCGTTGGGCTTTTTCCGCCGGTTCTTTTTCCGCCTTCGCTTCGGCCTTGGGTTCGGCGCGGGCTTCCGTTTTCGTCTGGGGCGCCGGTTGTATGGCAGTCACCGGCGCCTGATGAGGCTGTTGCACCTGCTGTGCGGCCGGCGCCTGGCGCGGCGGCTGTTGAACCTGCTGTGCGGCCGGCGCCTGGCGCGGCGGCTGTTGCACCTGCTGTGCGGCCGGCGCCTGGCGCGGCGGTTGTTGCACCTGCTGTACGGCCGGCGCCTGGCGCGGCGGCTGTTGCACCTGCTGTGCGGCCGGCGCCTGGCGCGGCGGCTGTTGCACCTGCTGTACGGCCGGCGCCTGGCGCGGCGGCTGTTGCTCAACCGGCGCGGAGAAAACCTGGCGCGGTTGTACCGGCGTGGCGGCAGGCGTTGGACGCGGCGCAGGCGTCGTCTGGAATGATTGCTGGTTCTGCTGGTTACGGGCGTGATTTGCCGCCGACGATTTCACCTGGTCGTTATAAGGCACTTCGTTGAGGTGGGTCGGCTGCTGGCGCATGTCCGCTTGCATCTGCTCAAGCAACTGGCGCTGCTCGTCGGTCAACTGGGCGGGTGTTTGCACCTCGCCGCCCGCGGTGGGCTCGGTAGGCGTTTGCACCCCTATCTGGCGATTTTCCAGCTCTTTAATATAACGCCAACGCTCTTCCGGTTTAGGCGGCAGGCCGTTGCTGGTATGGTTGCCGTGGCTCGGCAGAATGACTGCCTCCTCCGTCTTATTGTGGGCAATAAAGTAGAGACCGCCAATAAACGTAATCAATACGGCAACGGCCAATGCGATCATGGTCTTTGAGATGCCGGAAGAGGTGCGTTTTTTTCGACTGTTGGTTTTTTTGCGCCGCGTGTTTGTCCTTCCACGGCCTACATAGTCTCTTTGTGCCACTGTCGTTTCGCTAAGTTTGAGAAAGTAACCAGCCCGTCATGTTACTGAAGGCAATAATATTTGACCAGCGCCTGTAGTCCTAAAGCGCATTTCGTTTTATGCGGGGCATGGCGGTACTGCCCCGGACGATCAGTTTGCTATCCAATAGCAGGGAGGTATTCGCTACCGCCTGTTGCCTGAGCTGCTGCAAGAGTAACAATAACGCCTCTCGGCCAAGCTGGTAGCTCGGCTGGGCCACGGTAGTCAACGGTGGGTCGCAGAATTTCGCAAGCGTTATATCGTCGAAGCCGACCAGGGACAAATCCCCCGGCACGTCCAGCCCAATTTTCTTCGCCTGGGATAAAACGCCAAACGCTATGATATCACTGTGACAAAAGATAGCAGTAGGCGGATACGTTCGCGAAATTAATGCATTAAGTCCCGCCGCGCCTGCCTCGTAACTCACGTCGCCCTGGATGACAATATGATCTTCGGGCGGGATGCCATGACGTCGCAGCGCCTGAATATACCCCTGTACCCGATAATGACAAAGCATCAGATGCTCCGGGCCGCTAATGCAGGCGATACGCTGGTGGCCAAGGCTGAACAGATAATCCACCGCCTCATAGGCCGCGGTAAGATTATCGATATGCACCGTGGGCAATGCAAGCTCCGGAACAAACTCATTGACCATCACCATCGGCGGCAGGTTTTGCTGCTCTGCGATATCAATGGCAAATGGCGGCTCGGACCCGAGCAGCAACATACCATCTATCTGCCTGGCAATGATCAAATCACTGAAGCTTTTTTTATGTGGGCGCTGGTGGGCGTAGTCGGCAATCAGGACCAGATAGCCGTTTTCATCGGCGGTTTCCTCAATGCCGCGCAGGATTTCAGAGAAAAAGGGATCGCAGATATCCGGCACCAGGGCCAGCAGGTTGCAGGTTTCATTTCGTTTTACCTGGCGGCCGAGAGGCTGCGGGGAATAGCCGACATCGCTTACGGCGAGCTGGACTTTTCTACGCGTGGTGACGGAGACTTTCTCCGGATTCATGAGCGCCCTGGAAACCGTGGCTGTCGACACGCCGGCTTTTTCCGCCACATCCTTCATGGTCGCCAGGCCGGCAAACTTTTTAGATTCCACATCTTTCTCCTGATGTCAGCGCAATAGGCACGTTTTATCGCGCATGTTCCATACGGTGTTCCGGTGCGACCCTCAACACCAGCGCCCGGAAAGATGCCGGCCGCGCGTGGCGGCACGGGACGATCCCAGTGTCCCCTGGCCCGTCTTTTCTATCAGATAGTGCGTTACTTGAGTGACTAAAAAGATCGTTCCGGTACAAACTTTGAATATTATCCGAATGTGATGCGCAAAATACTGATAACCCCGTCAGGATTAAATATCCACCGGATCCACATCCAGCGACCACTTTACCTTGCGCGCCTGGGTCATGGTGCCCACCAGCGGCAGGCTGGCGGCGACCAGTCGTTGCAATTGCGCGCGCGAAGGGTGTTGCAGCAGCAGTTGCCAGCGAAAACGTCCGCCGCGTTTGGGCTGCAGCGCTGGGATAGGTCCCATCAGCCACAGGGACTCATCGCGTAACGGGCTGGCATCCAGCAACTGGCGCAGTCGCTCCAGGAACTGCCTGGCCTGTTGGTTATCGTGGTCTTCCGCCCGAAACAGAATATGGCTGGTAAAGGGCGGCAACAGCACCGTCTGGCGTTCGGCCAGCGCCTGTAGCGCAAAAGCCATATACCCTTCATGCAGTAATACCTGCAATAACGGATGATCGGGATGATGCGTTTGCAAGAACACTTCGCCCGGTTTACCGGCGCGCCCCGCGCGTCCCGAAACCTGGGTATAGAGCTGCGCGAACCGCTCCGCCGAGCGGAAATCGGCCGAAAACAGCGCGCCGTCCACATCCAGCAGCGACACCAGCGTGACGTCCGGGAAATGGTGCCCTTTCGCCAGCATCTGGGTGCCGATTAAAATACGGGCGCCGCCTTTATGCACTTCGGCCAAATGGTGTTCCAACGCGCCTTTGCGCGACGTGGTGTCGCGATCGACACGGGTAATGGGGGTGGTGGGGAATAATGCCGTCAGCGTTTCTTCAAGCTGCTCGGTACCGAGGCCGACCGGCACCAACTGGGTTGAACCGCACTGCGGGCATTGATTGGGGATCGGTCGCTGGCTGTCGCAATGATGGCAACGCATCAGGCGCTGCTGCTGGTGAAGGGTATAATAATGATCGCAGCGCTGGCATTCGGCGATCCAGCCGCATTCGTGGCATAACAGCGCCGGGGCGAAGCCGCGCCGGTTCAGGAACAGCATCACCTGGTTGCCGGCATCAAGATGGGTACGCATTTTTTTCAACAGCGGCTGCGACATGCCGTTGGTCAGCGCCAGTCCCTTCAGATCCTGCAACTGCTGCGTGGCGGGCCTGGCGTTGCCCGCGCGTTTGCCAAGCGTCAGGTTGCGGTATTTTTTCAGTTGGACGTTATACAGCGTTTCCAGCGCGGGCGTCGCCGACCCCAGCACAATGGGAATGTTTTCTTCGCGCGCGCGGAATACCGCCAGGTCGCGGGCATGATAACGCCAGCCCTCGTGTTGTTTATAAGAGCTGTCATGCTCTTCGTCGATAACGATAATGCCCAGGCGGGCAAAGGGCGTAAACAGCGCCGATCGGGTGCCGATGACAATCGCCGTTTCGCCGCTGCGCGCGTTCAGCCAGACCGCCATGCGTTCACTGTCGTTTAAACCGGAATGCAGCACCTCCACCGGCGCGTGAAAGCGTTCACGAAAGCGGGCAATCGTCTGCGGGGTCAGGCCTATTTCCGGCACCAGGATCAGTGCCTGCTTGCCTTTGGCCAGGATATTTTCCAGCACCGTCAAATAGACTTCTGTCTTGCCCGAGCCGGTAACCCCGGCCAGCAGCCAGGCGGCGAACCGATCGTCTTCGCTGCGGATGGCGCCGACGGCGGTGGCCTGTTCGGTATTAAGCCGCAGTCGTTCCCCCTCGACCCGATAACTCTCGCGCCAGTCGCCGACGGCGGCGGGGCTGGAACGTAAATCACTCAACCCCTTGGCGCGCAGGGCCTGCAGCGCGCTGTCGGCCAGCATGAGTTCCCCAACCTGATGCCGGTAGACAGGGCCTTGCAACAGGGCGGCCAGCGCCTGCTGCTGTTTCGGCGCCCGTTTCAGGGTGTCAAGCGCCGTCGCGCGTCCCTGTTCGGTGGCGAACCATTGCCATAACGGCGCCGTTTCCGCCGCTTTGCCCTGGCGAATCAATACCGGCAACGCGTGGAACAGCACTTCCCCGACCGGGTAATGATAATAACCGATGGCCCAGTTCAGAATCCGCCACAGACTTTGCGGGAATAGGGAATGTTCATCAAGCACGTCGGTGATGCTTTTGAGTTTATCCAGCGGCAGTTCGCTTTCTTCGCTGATGCCGGTGACGATGCCGATGGCGTGGCGTTGTCCAAAGGGAACGCGGACGCGCCCACCCACCGCGGGGCGCAGATGGCCGGGCAAAAGATAATCGAACGTGCGTGCCAATGGCACCGGTAGCGCAACGTGAACAACAGGCATCGACTCATCCAGGGTGGAAAAATTGCGCTGATAGTGTACACTGTGTCGCCTTCAATGCACGGATGTGTTTGCAAAGCCCGGCGGCATTCTGTATGATTCGCCGCCTTTGGTGCCATCCGGCATTAGAGAAACTCAACTCCCTTCGCGTGGTGTCCGGCGGAAGAAGACTGGATAGCGACGCGGCCTTACGACGAGGTTTTCCATGAAAAAAGATATCCATCCGAAATACGTAGAAATTACTGCAACCTGTTCTTGCGGTAACGTTATCAAGACCCACTCCACCCTGGGCCACGATTTGACCCTGGACGTTTGCGGCGCCTGCCATCCGTTCTACACCGGTAAACAACGTGTTGTTGATACCGGCGGACGTGTTGATCGCTTTAACAAACGTTTCAGCGTTCCGGTCAGTAAAAAATAATTGCCTGACCGACAGCACAAAAATCACCCAGTGTGACTTTTGCTGTTTAACGAAGCCCCGGCCGCAAGGCTGGGGCTTCGTTTTTTAACGGCAGGAAAAGAACGCGCCCGCCCCGCTGTGTTGATCGCCCTTGATGTTCAAGCCCCCCGCAGAAAAGTGCCGCGCTGGTCGTTACCTTTCTTTCAGCAGCCTGGTAATGCCGCCTTCGCGCCGGATTAACGCATAGAATAATGCGTTGCAGCCATAATTATCCGTGGCTTTAATATCGATATCCGGCTCGTCAAGCAAACGTCTTATCGCCTGGGTATGACCATTGAGGACGGCGCAATGCAACGGGGTCCATCCGTCATTCTGGCGCCTGTTGATCTGGATATTGGGTTTGCGCAACAGAAGGTCCACCAAAACGGTATTGCCTTGGGTCGCGGCATAATGCAGCGCTGTCCAGCCTTCAGCCTGGGCGGAATTGATATCGATGTCCGGCAATGCAATCAAGCGGATAGCGATATCGGTGCGCAACAGGGCCAGCGCGCTTAGCAACGCCGTGTAGCCGAGGCTGTCGGCGCAATCAGCATTAATCCCGGGCGCGGACAGCAGCCGGTGAACGATGGGATCAAGACCGTCCTTGGCCGCGAGTTGCAAGGGGGTACAGCCGTCGTTATCACAACGGTTCACATCAATGCCAGGGGTGGCCAGCAATTGTTGTATCGCCGTTATTTTCCCGGCAAGCATGTCCTTTGCAACATCCGCCGGACCGAGAGTCATGGCGGCATAGTGCAGAGGGGTGGCACCGATATGATCGCCGGCGTTAACGTTAATCTCCCGCCTTGCCAGCAGTAACTCCAGCACGGCGACATGACCGAACGCGGCGGCGCAATGCAGCGCCGTTGAACCGAGATGGTTAACGGCGTGGATATTAACGCCGGGCTGGGCCAGCAGTTGCGCGCTGATAGCGTCATCATTGTTCAGGGCGACAAAATGCAGGGCGCTGAGTCTATTCCGATCGGCGGCATTGACGTCTATTTTCGGCAGCGCAAGCAGTTGTCTGACGATAACGGGATGATGATGCCGGATCGCCTCCATTAACAGCGTCCTGTCATTTTCTGCTTTAGTGAGCGTGGCGATATCCAAGGCCATGGCTTGGCAAAACGGCACTATTCGCGTATTTCCCTGGCAAACTTGGGCAAATATTTGCTGCGCCAGCGCAGTTTTTTCAATGCGCCGAAACGCAAAAAGCGCCTCGTCCCGGTCGATACCGCCCAATCTCATCACATTAAGCAAATCACCCAAGTCCAGGTTGCGGAAAATAGCGGCCTTTATTTCGGATGGCATGGCGGCGAAATCCGGCCCGGAAGGCGGAACGACATTTTTTATCTGGAGGATAGGGCGCGCAGCAAATGCCCGGGCCATGTCCACGCCTTGGCTATGCACGATCGCGCGCCCGGCGAGGGCTTGCGCCTTTTTCTTCACCCGGCCGCCGGGGCGAGACAGTGTTTCCGGCCATGACGTTACCGATTGTATTTTTTTGAGGAAGCGTTGAGGCAACGATATCTCCTGAGAATATGGCAAACGGCGTTGCGTCGAAAATAAGCAGATTGGCGCAGGGGCCCCGGAAATAGGTAAACAAAAAGGATGCATAATGTTAAGCCTATAGGATACAAGGATTTTTATGATAATGGTTACAACAGGGAAATCAGCTTATTTTATCGCGGCTATGCGACGATGGCGGCGTCCCCCGACAGGCACGCAGGGATGGGGTGAATTTATTTTTCTGATTTTGAAGGGCTTTTTTTCATTATTGCGGCCGGCTAGAGTTGGGCGGAGGGTAAAGGGAGCCGCTTATAATGTTAATGCCCGTCAGTTAACGACCAGCAGCGTGCAACGGCACAGGCATTTATGCCAGGCAACGGGGGACGCAGGCAACGATTGCCCGCGCGCGGATGGCGCTAGCGCGAAGCCTTCGCCACGCGCTGTCTTTACCTGGCCGGGGTTAGTATTCCCACGTGTCGGGATTGATGCCCATTTCGCGCATCAGCTCCTTGGCGGCTTCGGGAATTTCGTCGCTACGTTCTTTACGCAGGTCGTTATCGTCTGGCAGCGGCTGGCCGGTAAACGCATGCAGGAACGCCTCGCAAAGCAGTTCGCTATTGGTGGCATGCCGCAGGTTGTTGACCTGGCGCCGGGTTCTTTCGTCGGTCAGGATTTTGAGAACCTTCAGCGGAATGGATACCGTAATTTTTTTTACCTGCTCGCTTTTTTTACCATGTTCAGCATAAGGGCTGACATACTCACCTTTCCATTCCGCCATGGGATACCTTAACTCTCATCAAATGAATATAATATGCTAAAAACGGGCAGATTATGCCGTAACTGTCTGTCTCTCACTACCGTATGCCCGCTTATTTTGCGATTTATCAACTTTTCCTATCACCCCGCCCTCGACCTGGCCTGGCGGCTGCGGTAAAAAGTCAGTTAGATTTTAACACTTAAAACCCGCATAATTTTAGCTGTTATTAATGCATTGCTCAATCTATACGCAAAGAAGTTTAGATGTCCAGATGTATTGACGTCTATCGCCGGGCGGTTTACTCTTTGACCTTCACTCTCACGCACACAGTCAGGATGCGAGTACATGACGCGTAAGCAGGCCACCATCGCAGTTCGCAGCGGGTTAAATAATGATGAACAGTTCGGCTGCGTCGTTCCCCCCATCACCCTTTCCAGCACCTATAACTTTACCGACTTCAATCAACCGCGCGTGCATGATTACTCGAGGCGCGGTAACCCGACCCGGGATGTGGTGCAGCGCGCGTTGGCGGAACTGGAGGGCGGCGCGGGCGCGGTGATGACCAGCAGCGGCATGTCGGCGATACATCTTGTCTGTACCGTATTCCTGCAACCCGGCGATCTGCTGGTGGCGCCGCATGATTGCTACGGCGGCAGCTATCGCCTGTTCGACAGTCTGAGCAAACGCGGCGCGTACCGGGTCAAATTTGTCGATCAGGGGGATGCGGGGGCGTTGCAGGCGGCGCTTGACGAAAAACCCAAGCTGGTACTGATCGAAACGCCCAGCAACCCGCTGCTGCGGGTGGTGGACATCACCGCTATATGCCAGGCCGCCCATCGGGCGGGCGCCCTGTGCGTGGTGGATAATACCTTTATGAGCCCGGCCCTGCAGCAGCCGCTGGCCCTGGGGGCCGATCTGGTGGTGCACTCCTGTACCAAATACCTTAACGGGCACTCCGACGTGGTGGCCGGCACGGTGATAGCCAAGGACGACGCGCTCGCCACCGAGCTTGCCTGGTGGGCCAATAACATCGGCGTGACCGGCGCCGCCTTCGATAGCTATCTTTTGTTGCGCGGCATCCGCACCCTGGCGCCGCGCATACGCCAGCAGCAAAGCAATGCCCTGGATATCGTGACCTATTTGCAACAGCAGCCGCTGGTGAAAAAATTATATTACCCCGGCCTGCCGGACAATGCCGGTCATGAAATCGCCTGTCGCCAGCAAAAAGGGTTCGGCGCCATGCTCAGCTTTGAAGTGAACGGCGATGAATCCGTGCTGCGCCGCTTTTTAGCCAGCCTGGAATTATTTACCCTGGCGGAATCCCTTGGCGGCGTAGAGAGCCTGATTTCCCATGCCGCCACCATGACCCACGCGGGTATGGCGCCTGCGGCACGCGCTGCGGCCGGTATATCGGAAACATTATTGCGGGTGTCCGTCGGCATTGAAGACAGCGAAGATTTAATTGCCGATCTGGAACAGGCTTTCCAGGCGGCGGCGAAGAGGTAGTTATGAGTGCTCTGGGAACGACGGTACGCTTGGCCGGCAGGCAACTGCACAAGTTTGGCGGCAGTAGTCTGGCCGATGTGAAGTGTTACCAACGGGTCGCGGGCATTATGGCCGATTACAGCCAACCCGGTGATTTAATGGTGGTCTCCGCGGCGGGCTCCACCACCAACCAGCTGATCAGCTGGCTTAAGCTGAGCCAAACCGATCGCCTTTCCGCGCATCAGGTCCAGCAGACCCTGCGCCGCTACCAGCAGCAACTGTTCGCCGGCCTGCTGCCGCCCGACCTGGCGGATGCGATGATGACGGAATTTATCCGCGATCTGGAGCGTTTGGCGGTATTGCTGGACGGCGCGGTGACCGATAGCGTGTATGCGGAAGTGGTAGGCCACGGTGAAATCTGGTCGGCGCGTCTTATGGCGGCGGTACTCAACTGCCAGGATATCGAGGCGGTCTGGCTGGACGCGCGGGATTTCCTGCGCGCTGAATATGCCGCCCAGCCGCAGGTAGACGAAGGGCGTTCATGGCCCTTATTACAGCAGCTATTGACCCAATACCCCAGCCAACGTCTGGTGGTCACCGGCTTTATCTGCCGCAATCAGGCCGGGGAAACAGTATTGCTTGGGCGTAACGGCAGCGACTATTCCGCCACCCAAATCGGCGCGCTGGCCGGTGTGGCCAGGGTGACCATCTGGAGCGACGTGGCCGGAGTCTATAGCGCCGATCCGCGCAAGGTGAAAGACGCCTGCCTGCTGCCCCTGCTGCGATTGGACGAAGCCAGCGAGCTGGCGCGCCTGGCGGCGCCGGTATTGCATACCCGCACCCTGCAGCCGGTATCCGGCAGCGATATCGATCTGTTATTGCGCTGCAGCTATCAGCCGGAACAGGGGTCTACACGTATCGAGCGGGTACTGGCTTCCGGCACCGGGGCGAAA
The DNA here is from genome assembly GCF_047324145.1 of Sodalis sp. RH24. Taxonomy (NCBI): domain Bacteria; kingdom Pseudomonadati; phylum Pseudomonadota; class Gammaproteobacteria; order Enterobacterales; family Bruguierivoracaceae; genus Sodalis; species Sodalis sp. RH24. The sequence continues at coordinate 3,366,175 of NZ_CP178729.1, read as the reverse complement.
ATCGTCACCAGCCACGACGATGTCTGCCTGATCGAGCTGACCATTGCGCCGCAGCACGACTTTTCCCTGGCGCAGAAAGAACTCGACCAGGCGTTAAAGCGCGCGCAAATCAAGCCGCTGGCGGTAGGCGTTCATCGCGATCGGCGGCTGTTGCAGCTGTGCTATACCTCCGAACTGGTCCATAGCGTGTTCCAGACCCTGCAGCAGGCGGAGCTGCCGGGAGAGCTTAAGCTGCGCGCAGGACTGGCGCTGGTGGCGATGGTCGGCGCGGGGGTTACTAAAAACCCGCTGCACTGCCATCGTTTTTACCAACAGTTAAAATATCAGCCGGTGGAATTTTTCTGGCAGGCGGAGGACGGCATCAGCCTGGTGGCGGTATTGCGCGTCGGTCCCACCGAACATGTGGTGCAGGGATTGCACACCTCGTTGTTCCGCGCCGAAAAGCGCATCGGCCTGATCCTGTTCGGCAAAGGCAATATCGGCTCGCGCTGGCTGGAGTTGTTCGCCCGCGAGCAGGAAAGCCTGTCGGCGCGCACTGGTTTTGAGTTTATCCTCAGCGGCGTGGTGGACAGCCGGCGCAGCCTGCTCAGCTATGACGGGCTGAACGCCAGCCGGGCGCTGGCTTTCTTTCATGATGAGGCCGTCGAGCAGGAGCCGGAAGACCTGTTTTTATGGATGCGCGCCCATCCCTATGATGATTTGGTGGTGCTCGATGTCACCGCCAGCGAAGCGCTGGCCGGACAATATCTGGATTTCGCCAGCTATGGTTTTCACGTTATCAGCGCCAATAAGCTGGCGGGCGCCTCCAGCGGTGACAACTACCGCCAGATCCGCGACGCCTTTGCCAAAACCGGTCGTCATTGGTTATACAACGCCACCGTGGGCGCCGGCCTGCCGGTTAACCATACGGTGCGCGATCTGCGCGACAGCGGCGACAGCATCTTGTCCATAAGCGGCATTTTTTCCGGTACCCTTTCCTGGCTTTTTCTGCAATTCGACGGCACGGTGCCTTTTACCGATTTGGTGGAACAGGCCTGGCAGCAGGGGCTGACCGAACCCGATCCGCGGGTGGATTTATCCGGCCAGGACGTGATGCGCAAGCTGGTGATCCTGGCGCGCGAAGCGGGTTATGAAATCGAGCCGAACCACGTGCGGGTGGAATCGCTGGTATCGCCCGACAGCGTGCTCGGGTCGGTGGATCAGTTTTTTGAGGACGGCCATGCCCTTAATGAACAAATGGTCCAACGTCTGGAGGCGGCGAATGAGATGGGCCTGGTGCTGCGCTATGTGGCGCGTTTTGACGCCAACGGCAAGGCGCGGGTCGGGGTGGAGGCGGTACGTCCCGAGCACCCGCTGGCGTCGTTGCTGCCTTGCGATAACGTGTTCGCCATCGAAAGCCGCTGGTACCGCGATAACCCGTTGGTCATCCGTGGGCCGGGCGCGGGCCGGGATGTTACCGCCGGCGCCATCCAGTCGGATTTGAACCGGCTGGCGCAATTATTATAATGCCATTCACGGGCGGAGAAATCCGCCCGCTGCTACCTGTGTTTATCTCCCCCTCTATTGAGCAGAATTCGGTATCTGCTTAATTAAACGAAGTATAACCTTAGCTTTGAAAATTCATTAATTTTTTGTCTGCTTCTGAAATTTATCATATTGTGTATTTTACTTATTGCCGTAAATATAGCGGGTAATACCCATCGTCAGTAGATAATAAAAGGAGTTGTCAAAGGATGAATGGATGCCATCAATTGCAGGCCGAATCTCTTAGTATCATCAAGACTAATCTTAAACCTCTACAGCAACAGAACGACTGTATCCCGGGGCTGAAATCATGTGTTAGCATAAAAAATAACTGCATCGCGCTCTATTTTGATAGATTGCCCAAGGAGATTATCGGCGATATTTTGGGTAGGCTACCGGTGCCGGACTTGATCCGATTGTCACAGACGACGCCAGATTTCGAGGCGGAATCTCAACGTATACTGAATTTATTACAGGAAAAGTCTAAATCGGAAATTTATTTTCAACTGGTCGCCAGTGGCGATGATAGTGCCTTGCGTACTCTTATCAAGTTGGGCCAGAACCTCGGCCATAGCATTGATCATGAAACGGGTAATACGCTATTGCATGAAGCGGTGAATGCTAATCAACCTACAGTAATGGAAGCCATTTTAGAGTCAGGAACGATAGATGTTAATACCAAAAATCTTACAGGATTCACGCCATTGCTGATGGCGGTAAAAAAGGAAGATATTGTTGCGGTTAATAAGCTGATCAATGCGCCTGGCATTAACATGAATATTAGTTATGATATCAGTGATAGAGGTATTTATGGTTTTGGAGAATATGATTTTGTATTCGCCCTCTCGCATAAATATAATTCAGGCGCCACCGCTCTCCATTTTGCCGTCGATGCCGGTAATGTTGAGGTGTTCGACGCTATATGTAAAAATGAAAACACGGATGTCAATATTGTTGACCAGGACGGTAACACTGCTTTAATGAAAGCAATTTTCAAGAAACAAAATGAAATGGTTCGCCGGTTGTTAAAAAGAAATGATATTATTCTGTGCCAGCAAGACCAACGCTGCCGCGAATTGCTGCATACCGCCGTGCTGGGCGGCAATGATGATATCTTGCCGGATCTGCTGGAAACCCTGGCCGATGTAAATATTGAGGACCGTCGGGGCGACACCGCTTTGCATATTGCGGTGATAAAAGGCACCAAAGAAACAGTCGACAGATTACTTACTGCGTCAAAGATAAATATTGATGCCCGCAACCGCGGACTGTGGACACCGCAACAAATAGCGCATTCCGGGGGGCTTGCCGATATTGTACGTTTATTAGAACAAAGACGACTGCGCGACCGGCGGCCTCGGACATCAGAATCGGTTGAACATCACAGCGGCGGATAAAGTGAATTTTTTTCATAATGCGTGAAGATTACTCCCCATCCTGCCAAATGATTTTGTTGACTCCACTAACGATTTCAGTCAAATTCTATTTAGCCGTCTAAACGTATAGACGCATAAAACAACCGATCGCAACGGACCACCACCGGCGTAGAGTGTTAGTGAACCATCACACGCGTTAAGAGGAAAAGGTATGAGTTTTTTTCACGCCAATCAGCGGGAAGCCCTGAACCAAAACCTGGCTGAATTACAGGGCAGCATTAATGTCTCGTTTGAGTTTTTCCCTCCGCGCACCAGTGATATGGAGCAAACCCTGTGGCATTCCATCGACCGGCTAAGCGCCCTCAAGCCCACCTTTGTCTCGGTGACCTACGGCGCCAATTCCGGCGAGCGCGACCGCACCCATAGCATTATCAAGGATATCAAGGAGCGCACCGGCCTGGAGGCCGCGCCCCACCTGACCTGTATCGACGCCACCGCGGACGAGCTGAAAAAAATCGCCGAGGATTACTGGCATAGCGGTATCCGTCATATCGTGGCGCTGCGCGGGGATTTACCCCCCGGCAGCGGGGCGCCGGCCATGTATGCCGCCGATCTGGTGACATTGCTGAAAAAAGTCGGCGATTTTGATATCTCCGTGGCCGCGTATCCAGAAGTACACCCGGAAGCGAAAAGCGCGCAATCGGATTTGATTAACCTGAAAAAGAAAGTGGACGCGGGCGCCAACCGGGCGATTACCCAATTCTTTTTTGATGTGGAAAGTTACCTGCGCTTTCGCGATCGCTGCGTGGCGACCGGGATTGATACCGAAATTGTGCCCGGTATCCTGCCGGTCTCCAATTTTAAGCAGTTGCAGCGTTTTGCCGCCATGACCAATGTCAAGGTCCCTAACTGGATGACCAGTATGTTCGAAGGACTGGACGACGATGCCGAGACGCGCAAAATGGTCGGCGCGTCCATTGCCATGGACATGGTGAAAATCCTCAGCCGGGAAGGGGTGAAGGATTTTCATTTTTATACCCTCAATCGCGCCGATTTAACCTATGCCATCTGCCATACCCTGGGTGTGCGGCCGCAGGTAGCCACCGCCCCGTCCGCGCGTTAAAAAGCATTTTTACCCGGCAATCATAAAAAAACCGGACCATAACAGGTCCGGCTTCAGGGTATTGAGATCAGGGTTTCACATTAACCGGTATTACGCATTCCCGCCGCCACGCCGGCAATGGTCACCATCAGCGCCTGCTCGACCCGTGGGTCGGGGTGTTCCTGCTGGCGCGAGCGATGCAACAATTCAGCCTGCAGTACATTCAGCGGGTCGGTATAAACATTGCGCAGCGCGATGGACTCCGCAATCCACGGCAGATCGGCCATTAAATGATCGTCGTTGGCAATGGTCAGCACCACGTTAATGTCGTCCGCCAATTGCTTGCGCAGCTGTTTACCCAGCGGCCAGAGCTTTTCTTCCACCAGGCGCTGATCGTAATATTCCGCCAGCCACAGGTCGGCCTTGGCGAACACCATTTCCAGCATGCCGATGCGGGTGGAGAAAAACGGCCAATCGCTGCACATGGCTTCCAGCTGATCTTGTTTGCCTTCTTCCACCGCTTTTTGCAGCGCCGCGCCGGCGCCCAGCCACGCGGGCAGCATCAGGCGATTTTGCGTCCAGGCAAAAATCCACGGAATGGCGCGCAGGCTCTCAACGCCGCCGGAGGGACGCCGTTTGGCAGGACGCGAGCCCAGGGGCAGTTTACCCAGTTCCTGCTCCGGCGTAGCCGAACGGAAGTAAGGTACAAAATCGGGGTTTTCACGCACGTAGCCGCGATACATATTGCATGAGGTGGTTGAAAGGTCGTCCATCAAGGCGCGCCATTCCTGCTTCGGTTCCGGCGGCGGCAGCAGGTTGGCTTCGAGGATCGCACCGGTGTACAGCGCCAGGCTGCTGATGGCCACTTCCGGCAGGCCGAATTTAAAGCGGATCATTTCGCCTTGTTCGGTCACCCGCAGGCCGCCCTTCAGGCTGCCCGGGGGTTGCGACAGCAGGGCCGCGTGGGCCGGCGCGCCGCCACGGCCAATAGAACCGCCGCGGCCGTGGAACAGCGTCAGGGCGATGCCCACTTTTTCGCAGGTTTTGATTAACGCGTCCTGCGCGCGGTATTGCGCCCATGAGGCCGCCATGACCCCCGCATCCTTGGCCGAATCCGAATAGCCAATCATGACCATCTGTTTGCCCTGGATAATGCCGCGGTACCAGTCAATGCTGAGCAGCTGGCTCATCACCTCATCGGCATTATTCAAATCGTCCAGGGTTTCAAACAGCGGCGCCACCGGCAGGATAAACTGGCAGCCGGCTTCCTTTAGCAGCAAATGTACCGCCAGCACATCGGAGGGCGTCTTGGCCATGGAGATGACATAGGCGGCAATGGAGCCTTCCGGCGCGTCGGCGATCACCCGGCAGGTATCGAGCACCTCGCGGGTTTCGTCGCTGAGCTGGTAATGACGGGGCAACAGCGGGCGTTTGGAGTTCAATTCGCGGATCAGAAACGCCTGTTTATCGCTTTCAGACCAGCTTTCGTAATCCCCCAGCCCCAGGTAGCGGGTGACTTCGCTTAACGCTTCCGTGTGACGCGTGCTTTCCTGGCGCACGTCGATACGCACCAGCTGGATGCCGAAGCACTTGATACGCCGTAGGGTATCCAGCAACTGGCCGCTGGCAATAATGCCCATGCCGCAGGCTTTCAGCGATTCGTAACAGGCAAACAAGGGCGCCCAAAGCTGATCGTTGTGCTCCAGCAGATCTTCCGGCGGCAGCACCAGCTCGCCCCTGAGTTTCGCCGACAGCCAGTTCTGGGTGCCGATCAACTGGGCGCGCAACCGCTTCATGATGACCCGATAAGGTTCCTGGATTTCGTCGCCGCCGGCCAATGCCCGTAGCTCCGGCGTGCATTCCGTCATCGACAGCTCGGATACCAGTACCTGGATGTCGCGGATAAACAGATCGGCGGCTTTCCAGCGGCTTAACAACAACACGCGCCGGGTGATATCGGCGGTGACGTTGGGGTTGCCGTCCCGATCGCCGCCCATCCAGGAGGTAAATCGCACCGGCACGTTCTCCACCGGCAGTTTATAACCGAACACCGTTTCCAGCTGTTCGTTCAGTTCGCGCAAATACTGCGGCACGCCTTCCCACAGGCTGTTTTCCACATTGGCGAAACCCCATTTTGCCTCGTCCACCGGCGATGGACGGTTTTTGCGTATCTCGTCCGTATGCCAGTATTGCGACACCAGCTGGCGCAGACGCCGCATAATCTGTTTACGCTCATAGTCCGCCAGATCGCTGTGATCCAGCTGTTTCAGGCAGCTGTTGACTTCAACCATCATATGGATCAGGGTGCGGCGGGCAATTTCGGTGGGATGGGCGGTTAATACCAGTTCGATTGACAGTGACTCCACCGCGGCGCGAATATCTTTATCATCCAGCGCGTTATTCTCTTTCAGACGGGCAAAGACCTTACCCAGGCCTTCCGGGTTATTCGCCGCCTCGCCGTGGGGGGAAATGACGTGGAACTGTTCCGCGGTATTGGTCAGGTTCAAAAACTGACTGAAGGCGCGTGCCACGGGCAGCAACTCGTCATTGGATAAGTTCTGTAAAGTGGAAAGCAGTTCCTGGCGATGGGTTTCGCTACCCGCACGGGAGGACTTTGACAGCTTGCGGATGGTCTCTACCTTATCCAGGATATTCTCGCCCATCGCATCTTTTATGGTGTCGCCCAGAAGTTTCCCGAGCATACTAACGTTGCTTCGCATTGCCGAATATTGTTCGTTCATAAGGACCCTGATCCAACTCACCTGAAAATTTATTTCACCCGAATGACGTAAATCACCCACCGTTATCTAGCCATGTATCCATTCATTCGTCAAATGACATCAATTCACGCCATATAACATTAAAATCGCGTCAATTCTTGAAAGTTAACAACATGTAATGATTATAAGAAATACTTATCGCCATAAACCTGGCCGCGCCTTTCATACGGGGCCAGGCGCGCGAAGTCTGGGGCAAAGGACAAAAAGTCAGCGATGATCATTGCAGGCAGAAATGTCGTATCACTTGGGAAATTAATTCCCGCGTCGGTTTAATAAAGGCGGTATCAATATATTCGTCGGGCTGATGCGCCTGTTTTATCGATCCCGGGCCCAAGACGAGAGTGGGGCACAGCTGCTGGATAAACGGCGCTTCGGTACAATAATTGACCACATCGGTTTTGACGCCCAGCAACGTCTCCACCACTGCCACCAGACGATGGTCCGCCGGGCATTCATAACCGGGGATGGGCGGATGCAGGGCGGTAATGGTTAACCGTCCCGGCCAGCGCGCGCTTACCGGCGCCAGGGCCTCGGTCAATAACCCGTCCAGGTCGCCGAGCGTCAGGCCGGGCAACGGGCGGATATCCATATGCAGCTCGCAGCAGCCGCAAATGCGATTGGCGGAATCACCGCCGTGGATGTGGCCGAAATTCATGGTGGGGTAGGGGATGTCGAAGGCCGGGTGATGGTAACGTTCCTGCAACGTATTGCGTAGTATCATCAGGTGGGAAATGGCCTCGTGCATCAGTTCGATAGCGTTAACGCCCAGGCTCGGGTCGCTGGAGTGGCCTGATTGGCCCTGGATACGCACCGCATTGGAAATATGGCCTTTATGGGCGCGCACCGGCTGCAGCGAGGTCGGTTCGCCGATAATGGCGCAATCCGGGCGCAGCTCGCTGGACTGGGCGAAATAGCTGGCTCCCGCCATACTGGTTTCCTCATCGGCGGTGGCGAGGATATATAATGGCTTTTGCAGCTTGCTGGTATCGATATCGCGCAGCGTGTCGAGGATAAAGGCAAAAAAGCCTTTCATATCGGCGGTGCCCAGGCCATACAGCTTATTATTGTCTTCGGTCAGGGTAAAGGGATCGCGTGTCCAGCGTCCGTCGTCAAACGGGACGGTATCGGTGTGCCCCGTCAGCAGCAGGCCGCCGGCGCCGCTGCCGATACGGGCCAGCATATTATATTTGTTGCGCGTGCCCGGCACCGGCTGGATTTCGACCTGGAAACCCAGCGTCGTGAACCACCCCGCCAGCAAATTGATTAAGGTCTGATTACTTTGATCCAGGGCGCTGTCGGTGGCACTGATGGACGGCGTGGCGATCAGGGCGCGGTACAACTCCATAAACGGGGGTAATTTTGTCTTCACTGTTGACAGCCTTTAGTTTGGATAGTATCAATATTCATGCAATAATAGTGAATAAAAATACACTAACGTTGAGCGTAAAGTAAACGGATACTTACCAGACTACTACGCTTGACCTCGCGGGTGAACAGCGAATAGTTGCTTAAGCGACGACTTAGGCGACAAAGAGTTGCTGGAGATCCCTTCTCGTCGTGATAGCAAATCAAGAAGGTGAACAAAAGTCATGCTGAATACGCTGATTGTTGGTGCCAGCGGATACGCCGGAGCTGAGCTTGCGGCCTATCTCAACCGTCACCCGCATATGAACATAACCGCTTTGGCGGTTTCAGCGCAAAGTGCGGATGCCGGGAAATTACTGTCCGAACTGCATCCCCAGCTTAAGGGAGTGGTCGATTTACCACTGCTGCCCCTGACCGACGCCGCTGAACTGGCGAAAACGGTGGATGTGGTGTTTCTCGCCACCGCCCATGAGGTCAGCCACGATCTGGCGCCGGTATTCCTGGCCGCCGGCTGCGTGGTGTTCGACCTCTCCGGCGCGTTCCGCGTCAATCAGGCATCGTTCTACAGCCAGTATTATGGTTTTGAACACCAGCATGCCGACTGGCTGGCGAAGGCGGTCTACGGCCTGGCGGAATGGCAGGGCGAGGCGTTGCAGCAGGCCCAGCTGATTGCCGTGCCGGGCTGCTATCCCACCGCGTCCCAGCTGGCGCTCAAGCCGCTGGTCGACGGCGGTCTGCTTAACGGCGCCCAGTGGCCGGTGATCAACGCCGTCAGCGGCGTCAGCGGCGCTGGCCGGAAAGCGTCGCTTGCCACCAGCGTCTGCGAGGTCAGTCTGCAACCCTACGGCATATTTACCCATCGCCACCAGCCGGAAATCGCCGCCCATCTTGGCATCCCGGTGATATTTACCCCCCATTTAGGCAATTTTGCCCGCGGTATCCTGGCCACCATCACCTGCCGCTTAAACGCGGGCGTGACGGCGGGCGATGTGGCCGAATCCTATCATAACGCCTATCACGATAAACCCCTGGTACGGTTGTATGAGAAAGGCGTGCCGGCGCTGAAGGCGGTAGTGGGACTGCCGTTTTGCGATATTGGCTTCGCGGTGCAGGGCGAGCATTTAATCGTGGTGGCCACCGAAGATAATTTATTAAAAGGAGCGGCCGCGCAGGCAGTACAATGCGCTAATATCCGCTTTGGTTTTGCACAAACGCAGGCGCTGCTGTAACGGCTGGCGACGAGGTAATAAAAATAATGAATCCGTTAATTATAAAACTGGGTGGCGTGTTACTCGATAGCGAAGAGGCGCTGGAGCGTTTATTTTCGGCGCTGGACAGCTATCGCGCGCAGCATCAACGCCCGTTGCTGATTGTCCATGGCGGCGGTTGCCTGGTGGACGAGCTGATGAAAAAACTGGCGCTGCCGGTGACCAAGGTCAACGGCCTGCGGGTTACGCCGGCGGACCAGATTGATATCATCACCGGCGCGCTGGCCGGCACGGCCAATAAGACCCTGCTGGCCTGGTCAAAAAAACATGCCATCCCGGCGGTCGGGTTATGCCTGGGCGACGGCAATAGCGTCGATGTTACAACGCTTGATGAGAAACTCGGCCATGTCGGCAAGGCGCAGCCGGGTTCGCCGGCGTTGTTAAATACCTTGCTTGGCGCCGGTTACCTGCCGGTTATCAGCTCTATCGGCATTACCGCCGACGGCCGGCTGATGAACGTCAATGCGGACCAGGCCGCCACCGCGCTGGCCGCCACCCTGGGGGCCGATCTGATCTTATTGTCCGATGTCAGCGGCATTCTCGACGGCAAAGGCCAGCGCATTGCCGAAATGACCGCCCATAAAGCGGAGCAGCTGATAGCGCAGGGGATCATTACCGACGGCATGATTGTAAAAGTCAACGCGGCGCTGGATGCGGCCCGCACGCTGGGCCGTCCGGTGGACATCGCCGGCTGGCGGCATGCGGAGCAACTGCCGGCGTTGTTTAACGGCGAGCCCATCGGCACGCGCATCCTGGCCTGACGTTGCCGGCGGGATACCGGCTGGGTAAGATAACATGCGCGGCCGCATGGCTATCCGGGGGGCCTGGCGCAGGTTCAGCAGCATTTCCATGGGAGCGCCGTTTCCGGCGTCCCCTCATCATTCGGCATGGGCGCGCGGCGGCGAGCGCGCCGGCAAAAAAAATAATGGAGCACGGTTATGGCACTTTGGGGCGGACGGTTCAGCCAGGCGGCGGATCAGCGGTTTAAATCATTTAACGACTCGCTGCGCTTTGATTACCGGCTGGCGGAGCAGGATATTATCGGCTCGGTGGCCTGGTCGAAAGCGCTGGTTACCGTCGGTGTGCTGACGGCGGAGGAACAGCTGCGCCTGGAGGAAGCCCTGTCTTTTCTTCTGGAGGAAGTGAGTGCCGCGCCCGAGTCCATCCTTGCCAGCGACGCCGAGGATATTCATAGCTGGGTGGAGCAGCGCCTGATTGAAAAAGTCGGCGACCTGGGCAAAAAACTGCATACCGGCCGCAGCCGCAACGATCAGGTGGCCACCGATCTGAAGCTGTGGTGCAAGATGCAACTGTCCGAGCTGCTGGCCGCCGTGCGCCAGTTGCAAACCGCGCTGGTCGCCACCGCCGAGGTCAACCAGGACGCGGTGATGCCTGGTTATACGCATTTGCAGCGCGCCCAGCCGGTCACCTTTGCCCATTGGTGCCTGGCCTATGGCGAAATGCTGGCGCGCGATGAAAGCCGCCTGCGGGACACCCTAAAACGTCTTGACGTCAGCCCGCTGGGTTCCGGGGCGCTGGCCGGCACCGCTTACGCCATCGATCGCGACCAGTTGGCCGGCTGGCTGGGTTTTGCCACGGCAACGCGAAATAGCCTTGATAGCGTGTCCGATCGTGACCATGTGCTGGAGTTGCTGTCCAATGCCGCCATCAGCATGGTCCATCTCTCGCGTTTTGCCGAAGACCTGATTCTGTTCAACAGCGGCGAGGCGGCGTTTATCGAATTGTCCGATCGGGTCACTTCCGGCTCGTCCCTGATGCCGCAAAAGAAAAATCCCGATGCGCTGGAGCTTATCCGCGGCAAGTGCGGCCGGGTCCAGGGGGCGCTTACCGGCATGATGGTGACCCTGAAAGGGCTGCCGCTGGCGTATAACAAGGATATGCAGGAAGACAAGGAGGGCCTGTTCGATGCGCTGGATACCTGGCTGGATTGCCTGCATATGGCCGCGCTGGTGCTGGAAGGGCTACAGGTGAAGCGTGCGCGTTGCCGCGAGGCGGCGCAGCAGGGCTATGCCAATGCCACCGAACTGGCCGATTACCTGGTCGCCAAGGGCATCCCGTTTCGCGAGGCGCATCATATCGTCGGCGAGGCGGTAGTCGAGGCCATCGGCCAGGGCAAAGCCCTGGAAGCGCTGGAGCTGGCTGAATTGCAGGCGTTCAGCCCGGTTATTGGCGAGGATGTTTATCCGGCCCTGTCGCTGCAATCGTGCCTGGACAAACGCTCGGCAAAAGGCGGCGTGTCGCCGCAGCAGGTGGCGGCCGCCATTGCCGAGGCGAAAAACCGTTTGGCGTAGCTGTCAGGCCGGTTGCAGTAAAAACGCTTCCAGCTCTTCGCTGCCGCCGATATGGCGCCCGCCGATAAACACCTGCGGCACGGTGGAACGGCCGGTTACCGCGCGCAGACTGACGGTGGTGGCGTCTTTACCCAATGAGATTTCTTCATACTGGATTCCGTTGTCGCGCAGCATCTGCTTGGCTTTGGCGCAGAACGGACAGCCTGGTTTGGTAAACAGCGAAACGGACTCCTGGACTTTGCATTCCGGCGCCAGGTAACACAGCATGGTATCGGCGTCGGAAACTTCGAACGGGTCGCCCGGTTTGTTCGGTTCAACAAACATTTTTTCCACCACGCCGTCGCGTACCAGCATCGAATAACGCCATGAGCGCGGGCCGAATCCCAGCTCGGCTTTTTCCACCAGCATGCCCATGCCCTGGGTAAATTCACCGTTGCCGTCGGGGATAAAGGTAATATGTTCGGCGTTTTGGTCGGCTTGCCAGGCGTTCATGACAAACGTATCGTTAACCGAAATACAGACGATGCTGTCCACGCCGTGCTTGTGGAATAACCCGGCCAGCTCATTGTAGCGCGGTAAATGGCTGGAGGAGCAGGTAGGCGTAAAGGCGCCCGGCAGTGAAAATACGATAACCGTTTTATGCTTGAACAGTTCGTCGGAAGAGATATCGACCCAGTTGTCATCCTTACGGGTGTGGAAAGTAACCGATGGGACTTTCTTGCCTTCATGACTACTAAACATTGAAGAACCTCTTAACAGAAAAGAAAAAAGTGACTTTAACAGCTTGTCATACTGCGCGGGAATTATTATTAAGATTAACTATTGATAGGGATAATCGTTGATTGCTATCCTATCTATCGACGCGAACTATCGCGGCACGGAGGATGTTAATGAATATTCGCGATCTTGAGTATTTGGTGGCCCTGGCCGAGCACCGTCATTTCCGACGGGCGGCCGATGCCAGTCATGTCAGCCAGCCCACCCTAAGCGGCCAGATTCGTAAGCTGGAAGACGAACTGGGCGTGATGCTGCTGGAGCGCACCAGCCGTAAGGTCCTGTTCACCCAGGCCGGGCTGCTGCTGGTGGATCAGGCCCGCACGGTCCTGCGCGAAGTGAAAATACTGCGCGAGATGGCCAGCCAGCAGGGGGAGTCCATGTCCGGCCCATTGCATATCGGCCTGATCCCTACCGTCGGCCCCTATTTACTGCCGCATATTATCCCCACCCTGCATGAGACCTACCCGAAGCTGGAAATGTACCTGCACGAGGCCCAGACCAGTCAACTGCTGCTGCAACTGGACAGCGGCAAACTCGATTGCGCCATCCTGGCCTTGGTAAAAGAGAGCGAAGCTTTTATCGAAATCCCGTTATTCGATGAACCAATGCAACTGGCTGTTTATGCCGATCATCCCTGGGCGGACCGTGAACGTGTGCCGATGTCGGATTTATCGGGGGAGAAGCTGTTGATGCTGGAAGACGGCCATTGCCTGCGCGATCAGGCGCTGGGCTTCTGCTTCCAGGCCGGCGCCGACGAGGATACGCATTTTCGCGCCACCAGCCTGGAAACCCTGCGCAACATGGTGGCGGCCGGCAGCGGCATTACCTTGCTGCCCGCATTGGCGGTGCCTAATGAGCGTAAGCGTGACGGCGTCTGTTATATGAAATGCTATAAACCCGAGCCGAAACGCACCGTGGCGTTGGTCTACCGGCCCGGCTCACCGCTGCGCGCCCGCTATGAGCAGTTGGCCGAGTCGATACGCACCCATATGCAGGCCTATATGGGTACCGACTTAAAAGAGGCGGTTTAAGCCGTTCAGCGCCGCCACACGGAAGGCTTCCGCCATGGTGGGATAGTTGAAGGTGGTATTAACGAAATAATCGATAGTATTGCCTTCGCCTTTTTGCTCCATGATGGCCTGGCCGATATGGATGATCTCCGCGGCGCGCTCGCCAAAGCAGTGGATGCCGAGTATCTGCCGGGTATCACGGTGAAAAAGGATTTTCAGGCTGCCGACATTCATGCCGACAATCTGCGCGCGCGCCAGATGCTTGAACTGCGCCCGTCCCACTTCGTACGGCACCTTCAGCAGCGTTAATTCCTGTTCGGTTTTACCCACCGAGCTGATTTCGGGAATGGTATAGATACCGGTGGGTATATTTTCAATCAGCTGCACATTGGCCTGGCCCTTGATGATCACCTGTGCGGCGATTCGCCCCTGGTCATAAGCGGCCGAGGCAAGGCTTGGGTAGCCGATAACATCGCCGACGGCGTAAATATGCGTCAGGGCGGTCTGGTACATGCTGTTGACTTTAATCAGCCCCCGGCTGTCCGCCTCCAGTCCCACGTTGCCAAGGGACAGCGAATCGGTATTGCCGGTGCGCCCATTGGCATACAGCAGGCAGTCCGCGCGCATCCTTTTGCCGGAACGGAAGTGGACTTCCACGCCATTCTCGGTGCCTTCGATTTTTTCATATTCTTCGTTATGGCGGATAACCACGCCGTTTTCCCAAAAATGGTATGACAGCGCGTCCGACATTTCCTGGTCGAGAAAGGCCAACAGCCTGTCGCGCGTATTGATCAGATCCACCTTGACGTTCATGCCGCGAAAGATTGATGCATATTCACAGCCGATCACGCCGGCGCCATAAATAATCACATGCTGCGGATCGTGCTTTAAATCCAGGATGGAATCGCTGTCATAAATGCGCGGATGGGTGAAATCGACATCGTTGGGGTGATACGGACGGGAACCACAGGCGATAACGATATGCGCCGCGCTGAAATGCTCGGCGGTATTATCCGGATACTGGACCTTGACGGTATGGGCATCGACAAAAGTCGCGTCGCCGGTAATAATCCGGCACTGATTACGTTCATAAAATCCCTGGCGCATCCGGATCTGCTGTTTTATCACGCTATCGGCGTGATGCAGGATATCGGCGAAGCTGGCGCGCGGCAGATGTTGACTACCGTTATACAGCGGATTCTGGTTAAATTCGATAATCCGGCTAACCGCCTGGCGCAGCGCCTTGGAGGGAATGGTCCCCCAATGGGTACAGCCGCCGCCGACGCTGTTATAGCGTTCGATAACCGCGACGCGGGCGCCCTGTTTCGTCAGGCCCATGGCGGCGCCTTCCCCACCCGGGCCTGAACCAATGATAATGGCATCGTAATCGTACTGTGGTTGCATACCGGCTTAGCCTATATTTATACAAAATCACAACGTCAATGTAACATTGTAGACGGGAGATCCCAATCTTCACGGCCTTTTTTCTTGGTCTATGGCACCGGCGCCTACGGCGAACAACATTACGTCAAAATTCGCAGTTTGTATCAACGCTGTTGCAACAAATTTTGATATAGTGGCATTTTTACCGGTAATGTGGGGCAGGTCAGGACTATGGGCGTCAGAGCGCAACAAAAAGAGCGGACCCGTCGTTCCCTTGTCGAAGCGGCCTTTAGCCAGTTAAGCGCCGAGCGTAGTTTTGCCAGCCTGAGCCTGCGCGAAGTAGCCCGTGAAGCCGGCATTGCGCCCACCTCGTTCTATCGCCACTTTCGCGATGTCGATGAACTGGGCCTGACCATGGTGGACGAAAGCGGCCTGATGCTGCGCCAACTGATGCGCCAGGCGCGCCAGCGTATCGCTAAAGGCGGCAGCGTTATCCGTACGTCGGTGGCCACGTTTATGGAGTTTATCGGCAATAACCCTAACGCCTTTCGCCTGTTGCTACGCGAGCGATCCGGCACTTCGGCGGCGTTTCGCGCCGCCGTCGCCCGGGAAATACAGCATTTTATCGCGGAGTTGGCCGATTACCTCGAGCTGGAAAACCATATGCCGCGCAGCTTCACCGAAGCCCAGGCCGAGGCCATGGTTATCATTGTCTTTAACGCCGGCGCGGAAGCGCTGGACGTGGACGTCAATCAGCGCAGGCTGCTGGAAGAGAGGCTGGTCCTTCAGTTGCGCATGATTTCGAAGGGCGCGTTTTACTGGTATCGCCGGGAACAGGAAAAGTCGACCGCCCTCTCTTTTGACGCAAGCAGGTAGATAATATGACGACACGACCCCTGGGTGAAAAAGGCACGCTCCTATTGGCGCTGATTGCCGGTTTATCCATTAACGGCTCCTTCGCGGCCCTGTTCAGCACTATTGTGCCTTTTTCCATCTTCCCGCTGATTTCGCTGGTGCTGTCGGTATACTGCCTGCACCATCATTATCGCGACTGCGCCATGCCGGAGGGTTATCCTTCCCTGGCGGCGGTAAGCTTCCTGCTGGGCCTGTTGATGTACAGTGCTATTATCCGGGTGGAATACCCGGTTATCGGCTCAAATTTTATTCCAGCCATCCTGATGGTGGTCCTGGTATTCTGGATTGGGCGCAAATTGAAACGGCTAGACAAAATCCAACGGGATTCATAAATTTCTTGAGCCTGGATTATTAAACAATAGCCAATACTGAACGCGAAGACCGCATCTGCTATTTTTAAATGACGTATAATCCGTCGTTTTACAAAATGAACTCCGCTATGCTCAAAGGTTGCTAATTTATCAAAGAGAAAAGTATAATTATTAATTTTTTTGAATGCTATACAAAAATTTTCATTAAGATATTCTCTCCTGTTGTTTTTTATGTATTTATAGTAAAGTTTTTTTCCTGCGGTTAGCCTTGTAAAATATAAGCAAATGAAGTTTTACTTCAAGTAAAATAGGGTGTTAATTATGTGTAATTCTAATTTCTCCAACATAAATATTAGTAATAAAATAATACATGACAATTTTTTTTATATTTCATCGGATGATGAGACTGACGATGAGTTTTCTGCGCGCCCCCTGTTTTCCCAGCCATTAGTCCAGGTCAACAATGCTGTAATGACGCTACCTAAAATTTGCTATAAAGCAGGGGTTGCCCTGTCCACGGCGCTGTCGGCAAATAGCTATTTCCGAGGAATTTCTATTGTGACCAACCGAAATGAAGCACCCCCTATGGGTTCTACCAGCTTGCAGATATATGATCCG
The DNA here is from genome assembly GCF_047324145.1 of Sodalis sp. RH24. Classification (NCBI taxonomy): domain Bacteria; kingdom Pseudomonadati; phylum Pseudomonadota; class Gammaproteobacteria; order Enterobacterales; family Bruguierivoracaceae; genus Sodalis; species Sodalis sp. RH24. The sequence continues at coordinate 3,349,434 of NZ_CP178729.1, read as the reverse complement.
CAGTATAATATTTTCAACTATAAGCTATGTATGGGTATCATGGCGGCTTGTTTTGTCGCTGGGTTTACGCTCGGTAATATAAACTCGTTAATTAATAAGTTATTTAATTTTAATCGTATTGCTAGAGTTCCATTAGCTATGTACTGTATAGTCGCCTTATTCTATTTCTCTCTAGGCTTGTTATGGTACCCTCACTTTTCAAGTGCGCTTAATTATCTGTGATTCTTAAAAAGGCCTATGGCGGGGGGTATTCTTATGATGATAGGTAGAAATATCAGCCTTCAGTTTATCTTCGGATCGATTTTATGTAATAGAAAATTAGTTAGTATTGATAGGAGTTAATGATGCCTGTCTCAGACCCAACAATGCCGACCACAACAACCCATTGCCCTTTAGAGGAGATTAGCCAGGGGGATAATGGTTTCGGTCAGGGCGTTACGCGTTTTGCCAGATCATTTAGCGGCGCGGCCAACAGCGCCTTACCCTTTATCAAGACCCTGTCTGTAGTCACTTTGTCTGCCGCGTCGGCAATAGGTATCGTCTTTGGCGCCCAACGGCTTATCGCTGTTTCAATCCAAAATATCAGCAAGCCGCCCCCCGTTACCCATCTGGACGTCAGGGAATGGAAAGGCAAAATCATGGGCCTGGGTTTGAGCATCGGCATGTTGGGCGGCGGCGCTGCGGGATTCGCCGCAGGCTGTGCGCTAGAATCATGCAAATCATTTTGTGGTGCGGATCCGCTGCGTCATCGTGATAGTGTTTTTTATACCGTAGGAATTGGTTTTATCGTAGGCGCTTTAGCCGGTGTGGCTTATACAAACTTTATCGACATTGAACTGGACAATATTACCCAATAGGATAGTTAATCTGGTCAGGCGGCTACTGTAAGCGAACCGGCTAACTTCGGGATCAATTTTGCCGCTTGCAGGCACCGACCCGGGCGGTTGTTAGGGATATTACCGGCTTCGGGGAGTTTAACCTTTATTTGTGAAAATAGTCTATCAGCGCTTTCGTCTTTTTACATCGTTATGCCATTTAATCCCTTGCCGAGGAATCATTATATGAACCCTGAAATTAATAATCGAGAAAAGAATAATGCCGGGATGGTCAGCCAAGTGTCTCATGCCGATAAATATCACAATAATACGACAAGCAAATTTTTTAAGTTGATGACGAAATTGGCACGTGCCTGCAATTCCGCCACGGCGTTTTGTTGCTCTAATCCTTTATCGGTGATTTCCATCCCGCTTACCGTATCATTAACAAATAAGTTAATTTATGATTTGTTAGGTAGCCTGAAAGCCGCAAGGGCCGACCGATGCTACTTCCAGCTTGAGTTGGAAGGATGCTGGAAACCGCTGCAAGATTGCAGGATTAACATTGATAAAACGTTAGCGATGGAAAAGTCTTGCGCAGAGTTGAAGGAGATATGCAGTGAAATCCGCACGAGATGCGATACAGAACAGTGGCGCCACGAGCTATTTGAAAATACGCTGGTAAATTGTTTCATGACCGGACTTATGGCCGGCGCTGCAGCCTTTGTAATAGATTATGTTTATCAAGCCGCCCATAACCAGTTTAATCATAAGCCTGGCATGTTAAAGATGTCCATGGTCAGTTTTTTTATGGGTGCGTTATTTTATCTCGGTCTCATGAAGATAAACGATACCGCTTTAGGCTTCGATTGCTAGTTCAGCGCCTTTGCTGTCCGCACCCCGGGGGCGGTCGGTCAAGCTGAAATGTCACCAGCATTGACTATGAGAGCGACAAATAAACATCCTTTAAGGGGAATCAGCGGCTCTAGGCGGGCACGAAGCATGCGTAAGAGCCTCATTTTAGGTGCCATTGATCTATGGCTGCGTTTTGGCGGTTAACAGCACTCCGCATTCCATATGGCGGGTATAAGGAAATTGATCAAACAGCGCCAATCGTTCGATACGGTGGGTTTCCGCCAACGTTGTCAAATTACCGCACAACGATTCCGGGTTACATGAGATATACAGGATGCGCGGATACCCCTGCACCAGCCTGACGGTGGCATCATCCAACCCGCTGCGCGGCGGGTCGACAAATATGGTTTCGCAGCGGTAGCTTGCCAGGTCGATGTCCTTCAGGCGGGTAAACTCCCGCACCCCTTGCATGGCTTGGGTAAACTCCTCAGCCGACATGCGGATAATCTGCACGTTGGTCATTCGATTGGCGGCGATATTAAACTGTGCCGCTTCCACCGAAGGCTTGGCTATTTCCGTGGCCAGCACCCGGTTAAAATTGCCCGCCAGCGCCAGGGAAAAATTGCCGTTGCCGCAATACAGCTCCAGCAGATCCCCTTGTGCCGGTTCAGTGGCCGAGAGCGCCCACTCAAGCATCTGGATATTCACGGCGGCGTTGGGTTGGGTAAAGCTATTTTCGATTTGACGGTAAATGATTTCCCGTCCCGCCACCGGCAAGCGCTCATCGACATAATCACGGTCCAGGCAAATTTTGGTTTTGGTGGCGCGGCCAATCAGGTTGACCGCAAAACCCTGCGTCCTCAGATGATCGCGCAGCGCGCCCGCATGCTCGCGCCATTCGTCGTCTAACGGACGATGATAGATAAGGGTAATCACCGCTTCACCGCTCAGGGTCGTCAGGTAATCAAGCTGGAACAGCTTGCGCCGCAGGATCGGCGATGGCCGCAATGCGTCCATCATGGCGACCATCAATCGGTTCATCAGTTCGCCGCCGGCGGCGAAGTGATCGATGCGGATCCGGTCCTTGGTCTGCTGATCAAACATTATATGATACAAATCCTGCTCATCATGCCAGACCCGGAATTCAGCACGCATCCGGTAATGTTCGGGCTGCGAGCGGAATATTTCCGCCTCGGGCGCCTGAAACGCCGCCATCATCGCGTTCAGTCGAGCGGCTTTTTCCGCCAGTTGGGTTTCATACGCGCTAATGGGTAACGTCTCGTCGGTCATGATGATCTCTCGCTAATATCCGTTATTTGTACCACTTTATGGGGGATTGTAGGGGATAAACCGGTGATGTCCAGTGTTGTTGCGCTTATAAATAGTTTGATTATTAGTGCTATAGACATGCTTATCTCTTTGATTGTAGGATTATTGTCCGGTCTTTCGTAAGTTAAAAGGGAATCCAGTGGAAAGCTGGAGCTGACGCGCAGCGGTAAGGGGACTTCAGGGCGATCGCGCAAGCAGACACTGTCTTTATGATGGGAAGTCGTCGCCTGGCGTATTATACGCATCCCAAGCCCGAAAACCTGCCGGTATTCTGTCGCAATATCCCTGTTTATCGCGAGCCATCAAACATGGAACCTGCGGCATCCTATTTTATCATTTGGATGCTATGGCAATGCCTAAGATTAACAATACCGTGCTGCTGGCGCTCTGCGTCACGGCATTCTCCGGGTGGGCGCAAGACGGCGCCCAGGATCAGGCCGCGCAAATGATGGTCGTATCCGCCAACCGTTTTCCCCAGCCAATATCCACCGTACTGGCACCGACCAGCGTGGTTACCCGCAGCGATATCGACCGCGGCCAGATCAAATCGGTGGCCGAAGCGCTAAGCCGTCTGCCGGGCGTGGATATCGCCCAATCCGGCGGATTGGGGCAGCAAAGCTCACTGTTTATCCGCGGCACCGATTCAAGCCATGCCCTGGTGCTGATAGACGGCGTGAGGCTGAACCAGGCCGGCATCTCAGGTTCTTCCGACCTTAGCCAGATTCCGCTGTCCTTGGTGCAGCGCATCGAATATATCCGTGGCCCGCGTTCCGCGGTCTATGGGTCGGACGCCATCGGCGGCGTGGTGAATATCATTACCACACGCGAGCAGCCGGGCACCACCCTCAGCACCGGCATAGGGTCCCATGGCTATCAAACCTATGATGGCTCCACCCAGCAACAGCTTGGAGAGGACACCACCGCCACCGTTGCGGGCAACTATACCTATACCCATGGTTTTGATGTGCGCGCCAACCTGCCGGATACCTATGGCGATCCCGCGCAGCCCGACCGCGATGGTTTTATGAGCAAAACGTTGTTTGCCTCGCTTGATCATATCTTTAACCAGCAGTTCAGCGGTTTTGCCCGCGCCTATGGCTACGACAACCGCAGCGGCTATGACGGCAGCTACGCCTATACCGACCCTGATCATTTTGACGCGCTGCCCGATACCCGTAAACTCTACAGCCGTACTTACGATACCGGCATGCGTTACCAGGACGGGATCTACGCGTCGCAGCTGTCCTTTAGCTATAACCATACTCAGGATTATAACTACGATCCTCAATATGGACCCTATTCCGCCTCCGCCACCCTTGACGATTCCAAACAGTATAATGCGCAGTGGAGCAATACCCTGCAGACAGGCCATGGCACGGCAGGCGCTGGGGTGGACTGGCAAAAGCAGACCACCGAACCAGGCACCGGTTACCTTACCGACGGCTATGAGCAACGCAATACCGGTATCTACGCCACCGCTTCGCAGCTTGTCGGGCCGGTTACCCTCGAGGGCGCGGTGCGCGGTGATGATAATTCGCAGTTCGGCTGGCACGGCACGTGGCAAACCAGCGCCGCCTGGGAGTTCATTGAGGGCTACCGGCTTATCGGATCTTACGGCACCGCCTACAAGGCACCCAACCTGAGTCAGCTTTACAGTGGTTTTGGCGGCAACGAAGATTTAAAACCCGAGGAGAGCAAGCAGTGGGAGGGCGGGGTGGAAGGGCTGACCGGCCCGCTGACCTGGCGCGTCTCGGCATACCGCAACGATATCGACAACCTGATTGATTATGACACCAACGACGACACTTATAAGAATATCGGCAAGGCGCGGATCAAAGGTGTGGAATGGACCGGCTCGGTCTATACCGGCCCGCTGCAGCATCAACTGACGCTGGAGTACCTCGATCCCCGCGACGCCACCACCAATCAGGTGCTGGCGCGACGCGCCAAGCAGCAGGTGAAATATCAGCTGGATTGGCAGGTGGCCGATATCGACTGGTCGCTTAACTACCGTTATCTCGGCGAGCGTTACGATACCAACTACAACACGAATGACCGGGTGCGAATGGGCGGCGTCAGTTTGTGGGACATCGCCGCCTCTTATCCGCTAACCCCCCATCTGACGGTTCGTGGTAGAATAGCCAATCTGTTCGACAAAGACTATGAGACGGCTTATGGCTACCAGACCGCAGAGCGAGAATTTTATCTCACCGGAACTTATTCCTTCTGACGGTAGCAACATCAAACGGCCCACGATCCTGATTTTCGACTCTGGCGTGGGCGGTTTATCTATCTATGATGAAGTGCGGCAACTGTTGCCGGACCCGCATTATATCTACGTATTCGACAATGAGGCTTTTCCGTATGGCGAAAAGCCGGAAGACTTTATTGTCCAGCGGGTCGTGAATATCGTTGCGGCGGTGCAGCGCCTGCACGTGCTTGATATGGTGATTGTCGCCTGCAATACCGCCAGCACCATTTCCCTGCCGGCCCTGCGCGAGCGGTTTGAGTGCCCTATTGTCGGCGTAGTGCCGGCGATAAAACCCGCCGCCAAGCTAACCCGTAATGGTATCGTCGGGCTGTTGGCTACCCGCGCCACCGTGCACCGTAGCTATACCCATGAGCTGATCGCTAAATTCGCCGCGGATTGCCATATCATTACGCTTGGATCCGCCGAGCTGGTGGAGCTTGCTGAAGCCAAGCTTCATGGCGAAACCATCGCCCTGCCGGTGCTGCAGAAAATCCTGCGCCCCTGGTTGCGGCTTCCCGAGCCGCCCGACACTGTGGTCCTTGGTTGTACCCATTTTCCATTATTAGGCGACGAGCTTAAAGCGGTGTTGCCGGACGGTACCCGGCTGGTGGATTCCGGTTCAGCGATCGCCAAACGCGCGGCCTGGCTTATCGCCCATGAAATAGACGGTGCTTATTCGACGGAAGCGAACCAGGCCTATTGCCTGGTGGCTTCACCGCAGGCCATGGAGCTGGTACCGGTATTACAGCGCTATGGCTTCGTTTCGCTGGAAAAATTGCCGATGCAGCCTGCGGTTGTGTGATAATTCAGCGGTCGGCGCAATATGTGAAATAAGTACTTGTCAGGCTGGGGAAAGTCCCTATAATGCGCCTCCACTGACCGGGAACAAACGCTAACGCGATGCCGGGTCGGGAAGGGAAAAGCGCCCGGTTCGGGCAAATAAAAGCTTGACTCTTCAGCGGGAAAACGTAATATACGCAACCCGCGCCAGGTGAGATTGATGCACGCTGGCCATGCTCTTTAACAATTTATCAGACAATCTGTGTGGGCACTCACAAGACCGTATCGAAACACAAAATACCAAGTCTTGAAGAGTGAACAAACAGTTAATTCATAAGATTAACAGTATGACAATCTTTGAGCATCAAGCTTTTAATTGAAGAGTTTGATCATGGCTCAGATTGAACGCTGGCGGCAGGCCTAACACATGCAAGTCGAGCGGCAGCGGGAAGTAGCTTGCTACTTTGCCGGCGAGCGGCGGACGGGTGAGTAATGTCTGGGGATCTGCCTGATGGTGGGGGATAACTACTGGAAACGGTAGCTAATACCGCATAACGTCGCAAGACCAAAGTGGGGGACCTTCGGGCCTCACGCCATCGGATGAACCCAGATGGGATTAGCTAGTAGGTGAGGTAATGGCTCACCTAGGCGACGATCCCTAGCTGGTCTGAGAGGATGACCAGCCACACTGGAACTGAGACACGGTCCAGACTCCTACGGGAGGCAGCAGTGGGGAATATTGCACAATGGGCGCAAGCCTGATGCAGCCATGCCGCGTGTGTGAAGAAGGCCTTCGGGTTGTAAAGCACTTTCAGCGGGGAGGAAGGCGATAAGGTTAATAACCTTGTTGATTGACGTTACCCGCAGAAGAAGCACCGGCTAACTCCGTGCCAGCAGCCGCGGTAATACGGAGGGTGCGAGCGTTAATCGGAATTACTGGGCGTAAAGCGTACGCAGGCGGTCTGTTAAGTCAGATGTGAAATCCCCGGGCTTAACCCGGGAACTGCATTTGAAACTGGCAGGCTAGAGTCTCGTAGAGGGGGGTAGAATTCCAGGTGTAGCGGTGAAATGCGTAGAGATCTGGAGGAATACCGGTGGCGAAGGCGGCCCCCTGGACGAAGACTGACGCTCAGGTACGAAAGCGTGGGGAGCAAACAGGATTAGATACCCTGGTAGTCCACGCTGTAAACGATGTCGATTTGAAGGTTGTGGCCTTGAGCCGTGGCTTTCGGAGCTAACGCGTTAAATCGACCGCCTGGGGAGTACGGCCGCAAGGTTAAAACTCAAATGAATTGACGGGGGCCCGCACAAGCGGTGGAGCATGTGGTTTAATTCGATGCAACGCGAAGAACCTTACCTACTCTTGACATCCAGAGAAGTTTGCAGAGATGCGAATGTGCCTTCGGGAACTCTGAGACAGGTGCTGCATGGCTGTCGTCAGCTCGTGTTGTGAAATGTTGGGTTAAGTCCCGCAACGAGCGCAACCCTTATCCTTTGTTGCCAGCACGTAATGGTGGGAACTCAAAGGAGACTGCCGGTGACAAACCGGAGGAAGGTGGGGATGACGTCAAGTCATCATGGCCCTTACGAGTAGGGCTACACACGTGCTACAATGGCGCATACAAAGAGAAGCGAACTCGCGAGAGTAAGCGGACCTCACAAAGTGCGTCGTAGTCCGGATTGGAGTCTGCAACTCGACTCCATGAAGTCGGAATCGCTAGTAATCGTGGATCAGAATGCCACGGTGAATACGTTCCCGGGCCTTGTACACACCGCCCGTCACACCATGGGAGTGGGTTGCAAAAGAAGTAGGTAGCTTAACCTTCGGGAGGGCGCTTACCACTTTGTGATTCATGACTGGGGTGAAGTCGTAACAAGGTAACCGTAGGGGAACCTGCGGTTGGATCACCTCCTTACCGAAATAGATACTAGATTGTGTAGTGTCCACACAGATTGTCTGATAACTGTAACGAGCAAGAAAAACCTTCTATAGGCTTGTAGCTCAGGTGGTTAGAGCGCACCCCTGATAAGGGTGAGGTCGGTGGTTCGAGTCCACTCAGGCCTACCAGTTCTACTTACCCTGGTCATTTTCACCGCTGCGTGACTCATGTGCTTGCGCACACTGCGTTACTCGCGCCGAAACTGTCTGCGGCTAAGCGAACTGGTCCATTCTTTACTGTGCAGGATTACGGCGCCACTCGTTTATTTCAATAAACTTCGTGACCCCACGCCTTGCCTGGAAACGAATGGGCTATCAAGTTGTTCTCCTTTCTAAATGCCATTGCTTTGTAGCTTAATTGATGCACAGCAATTTCAGTGTGGAAAAGAGTCTGGTTGATGTTAAAAGGTTAAACGACTTGGGGCTATAGCTCAGCTGGGAGAGCACCTGCTTTGCACGCAGGGGGTCAGCGGTTCGATCCCGCTTAGCTCCACCATTTCCTGATGGGATGGGTGGTAAGATTGTCTGGTTTTTCTTATTTATTTCAGAGCACACTCTTATGAGTATGCTGCGAAATACATGCTCTTTAACAATCCGGAACAAGCTGAAAATTTGAAAAAAACATGCTGAGCAAAATCAGTATGCGATTCTCTCAAAGCAAGCAAACCTAATGATTGCCGTGTCGATGGCAATCTCTGTAGCCCAGGCGAGGGTTTACTCTCACCAGGGTGAGACTGTGCGAACAGTGTCAGGGCAAGGCGCACGGCGCGCAGCCAGCGGAGTGGACTCAATGTCCATGAGCATGGCGAGCATCGCGCAACGATGCCATGGCAGTGTGCAGCCAGTCGCAACACAGACACTTTAGGGTTGTGAGGTTAAGTGAATAAGCGTACACGGTGGATGCCTAGGCAGTCAGAGGCGATGAAGGACGTGCTAATCCGCGAAATGCGCCGGTGAGCTGATATGAAGCGCTATCAGCCGGCGATGTCCGAATGGGGAAACCCAGTGCAATTCGTTGCACTATCATTACGTGAATCCATAGCGTATTGAGGCGAACCGGGGGAACTGAAACATCTCAGTACCCCGAGGAAAAGAAATCAACCGAGATTCCCCTAGTAGCGGCGAGCGAACGGGGAACAGCCCAGAGTCACCATCAGCGTTTGCATCAGGAGAACGGTCTGGAAAGTCCGGCAACACAGGGTGATAGCCCCGTATCCGAAGGTGCAAGTGCTGTGAGCTCGATGAGTAGGGCGGGACACGTGATATCCTGTCTGAAGATGGGGGGACCATCCTCCAAGGCTAAATACTCCTGACTGACCGATAGTGAACCAGTACCGTGAGGGAAAGGCGAAAAGAACCCCGGCGAGGGGAGTGAAATAGAACCTGAAACCGTGTACGTACAAGCAGTGGGAGCCTTGATTTATCAGGGTGACTGCGTACCTTTTGTATAATGGGTCAGCGACTTATATTCTGTAGCAAGGTTAACCGTTTAGGGGAGCCGTAGGGAAACCGAGTCTTAACTGGGCGTTAAGTTGCAGGGTATAGACCCGAAACCCGGTGATCTAGCCATGGGCAGGTTGAAGGTTGGGTAACACTAACTGGAGGACCGAACCGACTAATGTTGAAAAATTAGCGGATGACTTGTGGCTGGGGGTGAAAGGCCAATCAAACCGGGAGATAGCTGGTTCTCCCCGAAAGCTATTTAGGTAGCGCCTCGTGAATTCATCTTCGGGGGTAGAGCACTGTTTCGGCTAGGGGTCCACCCCGGATTACCAACCCGATGCAAACTGCGAATACCGAAGAATGTTACCACGGGAGACACACGGCGGGTGCTAACGTCCGTCGTGAAGAGGGAAACAACCCAGACCGCCAGCTAAGGTCCCAAAGTCATGGTTAAGTGGGAAACGATGTGGGAAGGCATAGACAGCCAGGATGTTGGCTTAGAAGCAGCCATCATTTAAAGAAAGCGTAATAGCTCACTGGTCGAGTCGGCCTGCGCGGAAGATGTAACGGGGCTAAACCATGCACCGAAGCTGCGGCAGCGATACCTTCGGGTATTGTTGGGTAGGGGAGCGTTCTGTAAGCCTGCGAAGGTGGCCTGTGAGGGCTGCTGGAGGTATCAGAAGTGCGAATGCTGACATAAGTAACGATAAAGCGGGTGAAAAGCCCGCTCGCCGGAAGACCAAGGGTTCCTGTCCAACGTTAATCGGGGCAGGGTGAGTCGACCCCTAAGGCGAGGCCGAAAGGCGTAGTCGATGGGAAACAGGTTAATATTCCTGTACTGGGTGTGACTGCGAAGGGGGGACGGAGAAAGCTAGGTTCGCCGGGCGACGGTTGTCCCGGTTTAAGCGTGAAGGTGGAAAGAGCAGGTAAATCCGCTTTTTTATTCAACACTGAGGCGTGATAACGAGCCACTACGGTGGTGAAGGAATTGATGCTACGCTTCCAGGAAAAGCCTCTAAGCTCCAGGTCACATCGAATCGTACCCCAAACCGACACAGGTGGTCAGGTAGAGAATACCAAGGCGCTTGAGAGAACTCGGGTGAAGGAACTAGGCAAAATGGTGCCGTAACTTCGGGAGAAGGCACGCTGGCATTAGGTGGAGGGACTTGCTCCCCGAGCTGAAGCCAGTCGCAGATACCAGCTGGCTGCAACTGTTTATTAAAAACACAGCACTGTGCAAACACGAAAGTGGACGTATACGGTGTGACGCCTGCCCGGTGCCGGAAGGTTAATTGATGGGGTTATCCGCAAGGAGAAGCTCTTGATCGAAGCCCCGGTAAACGGCGGCCGTAACTATAACGGTCCTAAGGTAGCGAAATTCCTTGTCGGGTAAGTTCCGACCTGCACGAATGGCGTAATGATGGCCAGGCTGTCTCCACCCGAGACTCAGTGAAATTGAACTCGCTGTGAAGATGCAGTGTACCCGCGGCAAGACGGAAAGACCCCGTGAACCTTTACTATAGCTTGACACTGAACATTGAGCCTTGATGTGTAGGATAGGTGGGAGGCTTTGAAGTGTGGACGCCAGTCTGCATGGAGCCAACCTTGAAATACCACCCTTTAATGTTTGATGTTCTAACTCCGGCCCATAATCTGGGTCGAGGACAGTGTCTGGTGGGTAGTTTGACTGGGGCGGTCTCCTCCTAAAGAGTAACGGAGGAGCACGAAGGTTAGCTAATCACGGTCGGACATCGTGAGGTTAGTGCAAAGGCATAAGCTAGCTTGACTGCGAGAGTGACGGCTCGAGCAGGTGCGAAAGCAGGTCTTAGTGATCCGGTGGTTCTGAATGGAAGGGCCATCGCTCAACGGATAAAAGGTACTCCGGGGATAACAGGCTGATACCGCCCAAGAGTTCATATCGACGGCGGTGTTTGGCACCTCGATGTCGGCTCATCACATCCTGGGGCTGAAGTAGGTCCCAAGGGTATGGCTGTTCGCCATTTAAAGTGGTACGCGAGCTGGGTTTAGAACGTCGTGAGACAGTTCGGTCCCTATCTGCCGTGGGCGTTGGAAGATTGAGAGGGGCTGCTCCTAGTACGAGAGGACCGGAGTGGACGCACCACTGGTGTTCGGGTTGTCATGCCAATGGCATTGCCCGGTAGCTACGTGCGGAAGAGATAACCGCTGAAAGCATCTAAGCGGGAAACTTGCCTCGAGATGAGTCTTCCCTGTGGCTTTAAGCCACCTGAAGGGACGTTAAAGACGATGACGTTGATAGGTCGGGTGTGTAAGCGCAGCGATGCGTTGAGCTAACCGATACTAATGACCCGTGAGGCTTAACCTTACAACACCTAAAGTGTTTGACGCGAAGAGAGCGTTGCCCCAAGGGGCGGCGAGAGGATTTTCAGCTTGTAACGGAAAGTATTAAACACAACCGGTCGAGATATTGACGGGTTGTCAACAACGCGGAGCGTTGGCCTTGCACAGGGGAAATGACAAAATCGCCGGGAGCGATTTTGTACAGCGCACAGCGCTGGCCCGCAGGGCGAGTCTCAGGATGAGACGAGAAATTTGCCTGGCGGCACTAGCGCGGTGGTCCCACCTGACCCCATGCCGAACTCAGCAGTGAAACGCCGTAGCGCCGATGGTAGTGTGGGGTCTCCCCATGCGAGAGTAGGGAACTGCCAGGCATCCAATTGACGAAGCCCTCTGTGAAAACAGAGGGCTTTTTCATGTGCGTAACCCTGGCGGTTCGCTACTCGAGTAAGAGAGTAGGACCACCGGCAAAGCTTTATAAATATATTTATCCCAATATCATCTTTTAATAGTTCATGTAATAAAATTGCTGACATTTTACTAAATACTTCAGATTAAGATTATTATCAACGCGAAATGTGACAATAGACCGGACGATTGTTTGATTACTGTTTATGGGCTGATCTATATTATGAGACACAATTAAATCAATCAGGATTTTTGTAAAATGATCAATAATCATAGAGACATTAACCACTCAGATTTATTTGGGATATATAATCAGTCACTTCATTCTCATATAAATGCACGTCCGAATGGTCGGATATTGACAGAAGTAAGTAATGTAAGCTTGCCACTGACTAAAGGTGCTAGCGAAAGCACCGATGATGACCCCGATTTGTCAGCGGTATTGTTACGGAGTATGGCGAGTTTAAATGAAGACGTTATATTAAGGCAAACCATTGACGCCAGTTTGTCCTCCGCTAACCTGCCCTCCGGTGAAAAGGATGATGATTTCCTAAGGGCACTGGCTGCCAGCCAGCAAAGCGCCCTTGAAGATGAGGAGATCAGGCGAGCAATGGAGGCAAGTTTGGCCAGCACCACTTCCGTAGGAAATGGCCGTGTGGGCATGGCAGGGCCTGCAGCCGAGGCAAATAAGAATACGGTACAGCTCGAAACGCAGGCAATGGCCCATCTCAGCGCGATGCCGGCGTTAGAAAAGTATCTCTTTGAAACGGGATATGTTATACGGGATAGTAGTGGTGAGAATAACAATTGCTTATTTCATTCCATTGTCCAGTGTATTTACCACGATAAAGGAATTACCGGCTCTATCGGGCATAAAGCATTTGAACTGCGTATGTTTTATGATGCAGTAAAACCAGGAAGTGAAAACCAAGGCCTCTTTTTTGATAACAATAATTCCACGGGTAGTAATAGCGGCGACGCCACTTTTATTGTTAATTTAGTCAATCAGGCTCTTGGTGAAAACATCAAGGTTAAATTGATTTCTCCTAATATTGTAGATGACGGTAATCACTACATTACTGAAGGAGAGTACTCTGGCGATGAGGCGGATAATAATAGCCCTGTACGCGAGATTATAATCTTAAATACTCCTGGTCATTATCAATCGGTGGTTAAAATAGCGTAGCACGGCAAATCCAGCGTTTCGTAACGGTGATAAAAGGAAATGTTGGGGAAAATGCAGATAGTCTGGTCATGTTTACACTTTTCTTATCATAACGGCCTCATACCCTAAGGGGTAACGGAATCCTGCCCGCCAGATCGGGAAGGCGCTAAAGTTAGTCGCTGAAATCCGTCCCGATCGGGTAAACTAGGCTCAAGAGTGATTAAGAAAGGTTTTTACCATGACAATGCATGGTGTGGCGTTAAAACACCTGAATACCTTTGCCATCGACGCGGTAGCCGCCCATATCGCCACTGCCCATACCGCAACTGAATTGTTGACGCTTTGGCGCGACGCCCAACGGCGGTCCGAAGCGGTATTGCTGCTGGGCGGCGGCAGTAATGTCCTTTTTTTGGAAAATTTTGCCGGCACCGTATTGCTAAATCGCATTAAAGGAATACAGGTCAGCGAAGACAACCATGCCTGGCATCTGCATGTCGGCGCCGGCGAGGACTGGCATGGACTGGTGTCCTTCGCGTTGGCGCAGGACATGGCGGGGCTGGAAAACCTGGCGTTAATCCCCGGCCGTGTCGGGTCTGCGCCCATCCAGAATATCGGCGCCTACGGCGTGGAGCTGGAATCGGTATGCGAATACGTCGATCTGCTTGATCTGAATAACGGCGAGAAGATACGCCTTAGCGCCGCGGAGTGCCGGTTCGGTTATCGCGACAGTGTGTTTAAACACCGTTATCGGGCCAGCTACGCTATCGTGGCGGTGGGGTTTACCCTGGACAAAACCTGGCGCCCGGTGCTTACCTACGGCGATCTTGTCCGCCTGGATAGCCGGACCGTCACCCCGCGCCAGGTTTTTGATACCGTTTGCGCCATGCGCCGCAGCAAATTACCCGACCCCGCCATTACCGGCAATGCCGGCAGCTTTTTTAAAAATCCACTGGTCGGCGCTGAGGACGCACGGCGCCTGTTGCAACGGTATCCCGATGCGCCGCACTATCCGCAGCCGGACGGTAGCGTAAAACTGGCGGCGGGATGGCTGATAGATCGGTGCGACCTGAAAGGCTATGTGCTGGGCGCCGCCGCGGTGCATGCCAAACAGGCGCTGGTATTGATCAATAACGGCCAGGCTGATGGGCGGGCTATCGTCGCGCTGGCGAAACTGGTGCGCAATAGCGTAGCGGAACGGTTTAACGTCTGGCTGGAGCCAGAAGTGCGGTTTATCGCCGCCGGCGGTGAAGTAGACGCGGTGGATACTCTGTCATGAAAGATATCACCGTTCCGCTAAAATTAATCGGGCTGCTGGCCGACGGGGAATTCCACTCCGGCGAGCAGTTCGGCGATTCGCTGGGCATGAGCCGCGCGGCCATCAATAAACATATCCAGACCCTGCGGGAGTGGGGTATTGATGTTTTCACCGTTCCCGGTAAAGGGTATCGCCTCTATGCCCCGCTGCAACTTTTGGATGAGGGGAAAATCCTGTCGCTGCTGCCGCGGGGCGGGGTCACGGTGCTGCCGGTGATTGATTCCACCAATCAGTACCTGATGGAGCGCACCGCCGTCCTGCGCTCCGGCGACGCCTGTGTCGCAGAGTACCAGATGGCGGGACGGGGGAGGCGCGGCCGGCAATGGGTCTCGCCGTTTGGCGCCAATCTCTATCTGTCCCTGTATTGGCGGCTGGAGCAAGGCCCGGCGGCGGCGATCGGCCTTAGCCTGGTGATCGGCATCATCATGGCGGAAGTGCTGCATGAACTGGGCGCGCGCGAGGTGCGGGTGAAATGGCCTAACGATCTCTATCTGCACGATCGCAAGCTGGCCGGCATCCTGGTGGAGATCAGCGGCAAGGCAGGCGATGCCGCGCATCTGGTGATAGGCGCCGGAATTAACCTGGCGATGAGGGAAGCGGCCGAGCCGGTCATCAATCAGGGCTGGATTAATTTACAGGAAGCGGGTATCCAGATCGATCGTAACGCTCTGGCTGCGAAGCTTATCAACGGGCTCAGGCTGGCATTGCCGATTTTTGAACGGGACGGCTTCGCCGCGTTCGTAACGCGTTGGCAGGCACTGGATAACTTTTATCATCGCCCGGTTAAGCTGCTGATTGGCGAGCGTGAAATCAAAGGTATTTCACGCGGCATCGATGCGCAGGGGGCCTTGTTGCTGGAACAAGACGGTAAGGTAAAAGCCTACCTCGGTGGTGAAATCTCGCTGCGGGGACTTTGACATGTTCATCCCGCGCGGGGTCATATGGCTACGGCCAATAATGCCGTAACAGACAATCACTGACGATTTATAGGGCGCCGTTTCCTGTTATTTATGGATTACAGCGTGCCCGGACGTTATGGACTATTTCCGCAGCCTGATATTCCCCACTGCGTGATTGGCGCTTTTGGATAAAATCAGACTCGCGCGCTCACGCGTGGGCAGGATATTTTCTTTCAGGTTTAATCCGTTAATTTCTTCCCAAAGCTGGCTGGCAATTTGTACGGCTTCTTCTTCCGTCAGCTTGGCATAATTATGAAAATAAGAATGCGGATTGGAAAACGCACCCTGCCGAAAACGCAGGAAACGGTTGATATACCAGCTTTTTAGTAAATCTTCCGGTGCATCCACATAAATGGAAAAATCGACGAAATCGGAAACAAAAACATGATGGGAGGCATGCTGATAATCCATGCCACTCTGCAACACGTTTAATCCTTCAAGAATTAATATATCGGGTTGCGAGATGACTTTATTATCTTCCGGCACGATATCGTAGATCAGATGGGAATATACCGGAGCAGTAACTTCACTGGCGCCTGATTTTACTTCGGAAACAAAATTAACCAGGCTGCGCATATCGTAGGATTGCGGGAATCCCTTTTTCTTCATTAATTCCCGTTCTTTCAGTACGCGGTTGGGATATAAAAAACCATCGGTGGTGACCAGCTCGACCGAGCGGTGTTCAGGCCAACGGCTCAGCAACGCCTGTAATACGCGCGCGGTGGTGCTTTTACCCACCGCCACGCTGCCGGCAATGCCGATAACATACGGGATGTGCTGGCCGTTGGTGCCAAGGAACTGTTCCAATACCGCCTGGCGGCGCAGATTGGAGCTGATGTAGAAATTGATTAAACGCGAGAGCGGCAGATAAATTTCCGCCACTTCATCAAGGGAAAGATCTTCGTTAATCCCTTTCAGTTTTATTATTTCTTCCTGGGTTAACGTCAGGGGAACCGTATCACGCAAAGCGGCCCATTGCTGCCGGTTGAACTGAAGATAGGGTGTGGTAAGTGATTGATCACGATTTATCATAAGCTTAGCCAGCCTGTTGCGCAGGTCCAATCGGGGCAGCCGAGCCCACCCGGAACGAAAACAAGCTGCATAGTATAGACAGCTTCGTTAACATCGTAGAGTGTTTTTTCTGCTTAAACCATGGAATCTTGACAATGGGCGGAAGGGTACGGCCCGGGGACACTTGGGTCACAGGACAAAGATCCGTACCCGCCGCTTATGAGCTTAGCTGGCGATGGCGTTTAGCTGCTGGTTGACGGCGAATAAGCGTTTGTAATAGATAACCGTGGGATGGTAATAACCGTCCGGCGTGCAGGCGTAATCGGGAATTTCACCCAGGCAGCGGTAGCCGAGCGCGCGGTAAAAGGCTTCCGCGGGGGAACCGGATTGGGTATCCAGGTAGAGCAGGCCGCGCTGCAGATCGCGGGCGGTGCGCTCAAGGGCGCCTATCAGCGATTTCCCAATCCCTTCGCGCCTGGCGCGGCTGTGCACCAGGAGTTTTTGTATTTCCGCCCGGTTTTGCCCGTTTGGCTTACGGCATAACTCCAGCTGGATACTGCCGACAATGCCCCGCTCGTCACGTGCAATCCATAACAATAAGTCATTCTTAGCCATGGCGGAGCGCAGGCCGTGGATATAGCCCTCCGCCTCATCCTGGGTCAGGGGATTGGTGTAGCCCACCGAGGCGCCGTACGCAACGGCGTCCATCAGCAGGCCTGCGAGCTCGCTGCGGTAAACGGGAAGCGTGGCGGCATTCAGCTGTACTATTTTCATGATGTCATCCTCCGGCCGGTGATATCACAGAAACTACGGTATAAATAAAGCAAGACGCGTGCCAGCTGGGGATCATGGCCAACAGAGGCACCGCGCGGGAAGCGGCGATGTTCCGGGCGCCACGGCGGTGCAATACGCCCATCGTGGTGCAGACTCGCCCTGGCCGGCCGGGGCGCTTCTCTCGGTGCATGAATAACAAACAAATTTGTGAGACATTTTCTAATTTTGGGTATTTTATGAGCGAAAGTGCGATTTACGCGATTTTTTTGTTGCATAGGTCGCCGGCTCTACCTAGAATGCGCTGCACTTGATGCCGGCATAGCTCAGTTGGTAGAGCAACTGACTTGTAATCAGTAGGTCGAGGGTTCGACTCCTTCTGCCGGCACCAACAAAAATCTGGTGGGGTTCCCGAGCGGCCAAAGGGAGCAGACTGTAAATCTGCCGTCACTGACTTCGAAGGTTCGAATCCTTCCCCCACCACCAAATTCGCCGCGGGCAACCAAGGCAATCCCTGATGCAAAGCAACATTATGCGCCAGGGGGAAGGTTGAGAACCTTCGATTAAGGTTCGAGTCGAGCAAAGCGAGACAACGTCGCTTGCGACGGCCCGAAGGGTGAGGAACGAAGTGACGAATAATCCTTCCCCCACCACCAAATTCGCCGCGGGCAACCAAGGCAATCCCTGATGCAAAGCAACATCATGCGCCAGGGGGAAGGTTGAGAACCTTCGATTAAGGTTCGAGTCGAGCAAAGCGAGACAACGTCGCTTGCGACGGCCCGAAGGGTGAGGAACGAAGTGACGAATAATCCTTCCCCCACCACCAAATTCGCCGCGGGCAACCAAGGCAATCCCTGATGCAAAGCAACATCATGCGCCAGGGGAAGGTTGAAAACCTTCGACCAAGGTTTGTATGATATGAACCTTTCAACAATCTACAGAAATATCAGGTAGCCGAGTTCCAAGATGCGGGCATCGTATAATGGCTATTACCTCAGCCTTCCAAGCTGATGACGTGGGTTCGATTCCCACTGCCCGCTCCAAATGTGCTGATATAGCTCAGTTGGTAGAGCGCACCCTTGGTAAGGGTGAGGTCGGCAGTTCGAATCTGCCTATCAGCACCACTTCTAGTCTCCCTCCTGATTCACTTTCTGTTAGAAAATAAATTTATCAGGCCTATGTCTGGTTAATGTGGTGATACCACCGATTTATTCGTGTCTTAGAGGGACAATCGATGTCTAAAGAAAAGTTTCAACGTACAAAACCACACGTTAACGTCGGTACTATCGGCCACGTTGACCATGGTAAAACGACCCTGACCGCCGCCATCACTACCGTGCTGGCCAAAGCTTACGGCGGCAGCGCCCGTGCTTTCGATCAGATTGACAACGCGCCGGAAGAAAAAGCCCGTGGTATCACCATCAACACGTCCCACGTTGAATACGACACCCCGGCCCGCCACTACGCGCACGTAGACTGCCCGGGACACGCCGACTATGTGAAAAACATGATCACCGGCGCCGCCCAGATGGATGGCGCCATCCTGGTGGTTGCCGCAACCGACGGCCCGATGCCGCAGACCCGCGAACACATCCTGCTGGGCCGCCAGGTAGGTGTTCCTTACATCATCGTCTTCATGAACAAATGCGACATGGTCGATGACGAAGAGCTGCTGGAACTGGTTGAAATGGAAGTGCGCGAACTGCTGTCCCAGTACGACTTCCCAGGCGACGACACCCCGGTAATCCGTGGTTCCGCGCTCAAAGCGCTGGAAGGCGACGAAGCCTGGACCTCTAAAATCCTGGAACTGGCCGAAGCCCTGGATTCCTACATCCCGGAACCGGAACGCGCAATCGACAAACCGTTCCTGCTGCCCATCGAAGACGTCTTCTCCATCTCCGGCCGCGGCACCGTGGTAACCGGTCGTGTGGAACGCGGCATCGTTAAAGTGGGCGAAGAAGTTGAAATCGTCGGCATCAAGGATACCGTCAAGACCACCTGTACCGGCGTTGAAATGTTCCGCAAACTGCTGGACGAAGGCCGTGCCGGTGAAAACGTCGGCGTCCTGCTGCGCGGCACCAAGCGTGACGACGTGGAACGCGGCCAGGTACTGGCTAAACCGGGCTCCATTAAACCGCATACCCAGTTCGAATCCGAAGTCTACATCCTGTCCAAGGATGAAGGCGGCCGTCATACGCCGTTCTTCAAAGGCTACCGTCCTCAGTTCTACTTCCGTACCACTGACGTGACCGGTACCATCGAACTGCCGGAAGGCGTGGAAATGGTTATGCCTGGCGACAACATCAAGATGATTGTTAACCTGATTGCCCCGATCGCCATGGACGACGGTCTGCGTTTCGCTATCCGCGAAGGCGGCCGTACCGTTGGCGCCGGCGTGGTTGCCAAGGTTATCGCGTAAGACTGGCGTATAAGTCTTCGAAAGATGTTGAATAACATTTGACGTAGCGCGCAGTAAAAGGGCATCATTTGATGCCTTTTTTCTACGCTGTGACAGAGAACCTATCTCATCAGCGATTTTACGTCATAATCATTGGTGAGATGGGCTCTTCATCAGCGGCGTGAAGCTTCGAAGTTTTGTTGCTTTTAAAGAGCACTCTTCGCTTGGTAGCCTCGCCCTCTGCGGGGCTAAGTTGTTTGTGTGAATCCTACGTGACAGGTTTTTTTTATGAGTGCGAATACCGAAGCTCAAGGAAGCGGGCGTAGCCTGGAAGTGGTAAAGTGGGCAGCGGTCGCTGTACTGCTGGTGGTTGCGATCGTCGGTAATTATTATTATCGTGATTTTAGCTTACCCCTGCGAGCGCTGGCTGTCGTACTGATTATCGCCATTGCAGGCGGTATTGCCCTGATGACAGTGAAAGGCAAATCGACCGTCGCGTTTGCCCGTGAAGCGCGTACCGAAGTACGCAAAGTGATATGGCCGACCCGCCAGGAAACGTTGCACACCACGTTAATCGTCGCCGCGGTGACCGCCGTGATGTCACTGATCCTGTGGGGACTGGATGGTATTCTGGTCCGTCTGGTATCGTTTATTACTGGCCTGAGGTTCTAAGATGTCCGAAGCTCCGAAGAAACGTTGGTACGTCGTCCAGGCGTTTTCCGGTTTTGAAGGTCGCGTATCGCAGTCTCTACGCGAACATATTAAATTGCACAATATGGAAGAGCTGTTTGGCGAAGTCATGGTGCCAACGGAAGAAGTCGTCGAAATCCGCGGCGGTCAGCGCCGCAAGAGCGAACGCAAATTCTTCCCGGGCTATGTGCTGGTACAAATGGTGATGAATGACGCCAGCTGGCATTTAGTGCGCAGCGTGCCCCGCGTGATGGGGTTTATCGGCGGCACTTCCGATCGCCCGGCGCCTATCAGCGATAAAGAAGTGGATGCGATCATGAATCGCCTCCAGCAAGTGGGTGACAAGCCGCGGCCGAAGACGCTGTTCGAACCCGGCGAACTGGTGCGCGTCAACGACGGTCCGTTTGCCGATTTCAACGGCGTGGTGGAAGAAGTCGACTACGAAAAAAGCCGCCTGAAAGTGTCGGTGTCGATTTTCGGTCGCGCCACTCCGGTCGAGCTGGACTTCGGCCAGGTTGAGAAGGGCTGATAGCCGACCCCCTATCGATAATGATTAATGCTTGCTCAAGGCGCGAAATTGAACTAGAATTTCGCGCCTTTCGTTTTTATGTGCCCACGGGCATGTAATAGCTTATACACTGGGGAGCCTTAACCGGCGCTATCACCCGCTAGAGGAAATTCAAATGGCCAAGAAAGTACAAGCCTATGTAAAACTGCAGGTTGCAGCAGGCATGGCGAATCCAAGTCCGCCGGTCGGCCCAGCGCTGGGTCAGCAGGGCGTTAACATCATGGAATTCTGTAAAGCCTTCAATGCCAAGACTGAAAGCATTGAAAAAGGTCTGCCAATCCCGGTTGTTATCACCGTTTACTCCGACCGCTCTTTCACCTTCGTTACCAAAACCCCGCCGGCTGCCGTGCTGCTCAAGAAAGCCGCAGGCGTGAAGTCTGGTTCTGGTAAGCCGAACAAAGAAAAAGTCGGTAAAGTAACGCACGCCCAGGTTCGCGAAATCGCGGAAACCAAAGCGGCGGATATGACGGGTGCCGATGTGGAAGCGATGTCCCGCTCCATTGAAGGTACTGCTCGTTCCATGGGCCTGGTAGTGGAGGATTAAGAAATGGCTAAACTGACCAAGCGCATGCGTGTAATCCGCGACAAAGTTGATTCCACTAAGCAATATGACATCAACGAAGCCGTTGCGTTGCTCAAGGAACTGGCTACCGCCAAGTTCGTTGAAAGCATCGACGTTGCCGTAAACCTCGGGATTGATGCCCGTAAGTCCGATCAAAACGTTCGTGGCGCCACCGTCCTGCCTAACGGCACCGGCCGTACCGTACGTGTAGCCGTCTTCACCCAGGGCGCCAACGTCGAAGCTGCCAAGGCAGCCGGCGCGGACCTGGTCGGTATGGATGACCTGGCCGATCAGATCAAAAAAGGCGAATTCAACTTTGACGTTGTTATCGCTTCCCCGGATGCCATGCGCGTCGTGGGCCAGCTGGGCCAGATCCTCGGGCCGCGCGGCCTGATGCCTAACCCGAAAGTGGGTACCGTTACCCCGAACGTCGCCGAAGCGGTTAAAAACGCCAAAGCCGGTCAGGTTCGTTATCGCAACGACAAAAACGGTATTATCCACACCACCATCGGTAAAGTGGACTTCGATACTGACAAATTGAGAGAAAACCTGGAATCCCTGCTGGTTGCGCTGAAAAAAGCCAAACCGACACAGGCCAAAGGCGTGTACATCAAGAAAATCAGCCTCTCCACCACCATGGGCGCAGGTCTGGCTATCGATCAAAGCGGTCTGGCAACGGTTGTTGCATAATTACCCCTTTGACTTGGGCGAAAGATTTGTCTAGAATCTAACGCCCATTGTTTCGTCATTGGCCGTTGTTTAGCCTGGACGAAAAAAAACAAGATTTTCGGTTGGAGCTTGGCCTTATCCAAGCCTCCGTCCAAGACCGCAGGTGCATATTACCTAAACTATTTCGAGGTGCAGGAAGGCGGCAACCAAGCGATCGCCAGTGGCTTACTTACGTAAGGGGCTGGAGTGAATGCGGGCAGCCAAGGCATTCGCAGTATGAAATAGAGCGGGTAAAATGCTTAATCGTCCTGCGTAGACGGTGACAGAAGCTGAATAACATATTCGTTTGCTGGATTCTGCTCACCGTGTTTAGCCGCTTATCGCCATTGTGGCGTTAAGCTAGTGAGTGTCGGGTGCTTTTCCCCGGCTAAATCCAGGAGCACAAGCTAATGGCATTAAACCTTCAAGACAAACAAGCGATTGTTGCTGAAGTCAGCGAAGTAGCCAAAGGCGCGCTGTCTGCTGTCGTTGCGGATTCTCGCGGCGTTACAGTAGGTAAAATGACTGAACTGCGTAAAGCAGGTCGTGAAGCCGGCGTATACATGCGTGTTGTTCGCAACACCTTGCTGCGTCGCGTCGTAGAAGGCACTCCTTTCGAATGCCTGAAAGACACGTTTGTCGGTCCGACCCTGATTGCATTTTCTCACGAACATCCGGGCGCTGCCGCTCGCCTGTTCAAGGCTTTTGCCAAGGAAAATGCCAAATTTGAGGTTAAAGCAGCAGCCTTTGAAGGCGAAGTTATCACGGCGGCCAATATCGATCGCCTGGCAACTCTGCCGACTTACGATGAAGCAATCTCACGCCTGATGTCGGCCATGAAAGAAGCCTCTGCAGGCAAATTGGTCCGTACACTGGCTGCACTGCGCGATCAGAAAGAAGCGGCTTAATTGGCCAACCCTTTCGGTTGTTATTGCGAACGTATAAACACTTTCTGAATTTTAGGAACTATTGTTATGTCTATCACTAAAGAACAAATTCTGGACGCAGTTGCAGAAATGTCCGTCATGGACGTCGTTGAACTGATCTCCATGATGGAAACCAAATTCGGCGTTTCCGCTGCTACCGCTGTTGCAGCTGCTGCCGGCCCGGCTGAAGTCGTTGAAGAAAAAACCGAGTTCGACGTTGTCCTGACCGCTATCGGCGGCAACAAGGTATCGGTTATCAAAGCCGTCCGTGCTGCTACCGGCCTGGGCCTGAAAGAAGCCAAGGATCTGGTTGAATCTGCTCCGGCAACCATGAAAGAAGGCGTGAACAAAGACGACGCCGAAGCACTGAAGAAAGCCCTGGAAGAAGCTGGTGCTTCTGTTGAGGTTAAGTAAGACCTCCCAGGTTGCAGCCTGAACCTAGGCTGATGGCTGGTGACTTTTTGGTCACCAGCCTTTTTGCGCTGTAGGGCGTCAGTGGGGTTTGACACGATTTAACCACTGGCCAACCCCAATATCTTTCTCTATCGACGACTTAATATATTGCACCTCCTGTCGAGCCTCCCTGGTTTAGCAAAGTGCGACGAAATGGTTTAAGAGTGATAGAAACAGGTATTGCGGAAGGGGAATTTTCTTTCCGAACGAGAGAAATTGTGTTGCATGACCTGTCCTTCTTGGGCGGACAGAGTGGGTCACTGATCAGCGAGCTGAGGAACCCTATGGTTTACTCCTATACCGAAAAAAAACGCATTCGTAAGGATTTTGGGAAACGTCCCCAAGTGTTGGACATCCCATATCTCCTTTCCATACAGCTTGACTCGTTCCAGAAGTTTATCGAGCAAGATCCGGAAGGGCAGTACGGACTAGAAGCAGCATTCCGTTCTGTGTTCCCCATCCAAAGCTACAGCGGCAATTCGGAACTGCAATACGTCAGTTACCGTCTGGGCGAGCCTGTATTTGATGTCAAAGAGTGCCAGATTCGTGGAGTCACCTTCTCCGCACCGCTGCGTGTAAAACTGCGCCTCGTGATTTACGAGCGTGAAGCACCGGAAGGCACGGTTAAAGATATCAAGGAACAGGAAGTCTACATGGGCGAAATTCCGCTCATGACCGATAACGGGACGTTTGTTATCAACGGGACCGAGCGTGTTATCGTCTCCCAGTTGCATCGTAGCCCCGGCGTATTCTTTGACAGCGATAAGGGCAAGACGCATTCGTCCGGTAAAGTGCTGTATAACGCACGTATCATCCCTTACCGCGGTTCCTGGCTGGATTTTGAATTCGACCCCAAAGACAACCTGTTCGTACGTATCGACCGTCGGCGCAAGCTGCCCGCGACTATCGTACTGCGCGCGCTTAACTTCACCACCGCGCAGATTCTCGATACGTTCTTTGACAAAGTCATTTATGAAATTCACGACAATAAACTGCAGATGGAACTGGTTCCTGAGCGTTTACGTGGTGAAACCGCTTCGTTTGATATCGAAGCCAACGGTACCGTCTATGTCGAAAAAGGCCGCCGTATTACCGCGCGTCATATTCGCCTGCTGGAAAAAGACGGCATCGATAAAATCCAGGTACCGGTTGAGTACATTATCGGTAAAGTGGTGGTCAAGGATTACATCGACGAAAATACCGGTGAAATCATTTGTCCGGCCAATATGGAACTGACGCTGGACCTGCTGGCGAAACTGAGCCAGGCGGGACATAAGCGTATCGAAACGCTGTTTACCAACGATCTGGACCATGGCTCGTATATCTCCGAGACCCTGCGCGTCGACCCGACCAGCGATCGCCTGAGCGCGCTGGTTGAAATCTACCGCATGATGCGTCCCGGCGAGCCGCCGACCCGCGAAGCGGCTGAAAACCTGTTCGAAAACCTGTTCTTCTCGGAAGATCGTTACGATCTGTCCGCGGTTGGCCGCATGAAGTTCAACCGGTCGCTGCTGCGTGAGGAAATCGAAGGCTCGGGCATCCTGAGCAAGCTCGACATCATTGAAGTGATGAAGAAGCTTATCGACATCCGTAACGGTAAAGGCGAAGTCGATGATATCGACCACCTGGGCAACCGTCGTATCCGTTCCGTGGGCGAAATGGCGGAAAACCAATTCCGCGTCGGACTGGTGCGCGTCGAGCGTGCGGTGAAAGAACGTCTGTCCCTGGGCGATCTGGATACGCTGATGCCGCAGGATATGATCAACGCCAAGCCGATTTCGGCCGCGGTGAAGGAGTTCTTTGGTTCCAGCCAACTGTCGCAATTTATGGACCAGAACAACCCGCTGTCGGAAATTACCCATAAACGCCGTATTTCCGCGTTGGGCCCAGGCGGCTTGACCCGTGAACGCGCCGGTTTCGAAGTACGTGACGTGCATCCGACCCATTACGGCCGGGTATGTCCCATCGAAACGCCGGAAGGCCCGAACATCGGTCTGATCAACTCCCTGTCCGTCTATGCGCAGACCAATGAATATGGCTTCCTTGAGACGCCGTACCGCCGGGTGCGTGAAGATGTGGTCACCGATGAGATCCACTACCTGTCCGCGATTGAAGAAGGCAACTTCGTTATTGCCCAGGCCAATACCAATCTCGACGAAGAAGGCCATTTCGTCGATGATTTGATCACGTGCCGCAGCAAAGGCGAATCGAGCCTGTTCACCCGCGACCAGGTCGACTATATGGACGTCTCGACCCAGCAGATCGTCTCGGTGGGCGCGTCGTTGATTCCCTTCCTGGAACACGATGACGCCAACCGCGCCCTGATGGGTGCGAACATGCAACGCCAGGCCGTGCCGACCCTGCGCGCCGACAAGCCACTGGTAGGCACCGGCATGGAACGCGCCGTGGCCGTTGACTCCGGCGTAACCGCCGTGGCCAAGCGTGGCGGGACCATCCAGTATGTTGATGCGTCGCGTATCGTGATTAACGTTAACCCGGACGAAATGGTGGCCGGCGAAGCGGGTATCGATATCTACAACCTGACTAAATATACCCGTTCCAACCAGAACACCTGCATCAGCCAGATGCCGTGCGTGTCCTTGGGCGAACCGGTAGAACGCGGCGATGTGCTGGCCGATGGCCCGTCCACCGATTTGGGTGAACTGGCATTGGGCCAGAATATGCGCGTGGCGTTCATGCCGTGGAACGGCTACAACTTCGAAGACTCCATTTTGGTCTCCGAACGCGTGGTGCAGGAAGATCGCTTTACCACCATCCATATTCAGGAATTGGCCTGCGTGTCGCGCGACACCAAGCTGGGGCCTGAGGAAATCACCGCCGACATCCCGAACGTGGGTGAAGCTGCGCTTTCCAAGCTGGATGAGTCCGGTATCGTGTATATCGGTGCCGAAGTGACCGGCGGCGATATCCTGGTGGGTAAGGTTACGCCGAAGGGCGAGACCCAGCTGACTCCGGAAGAAAAACTGCTGCGCGCCATCTTCGGCGAAAAAGCCTCCGACGTGAAAGATTCGTCGCTGCGCGTGCCTAACGGCGTTTCCGGTACGGTTATCGATGTGCAGGTGTTTACCCGCGACGGCGTGGAAAAAGACAAACGCGCGCTGGAAATCGAAGAAATGCAGCTTAAGCAGGTCAAGAAAGACCTGACCGAAGAGCTGCAGATTTTTGAAGCCGGCCTGTTTGCCCGTATCCATGACGTGCTGGTTTCCGGCGGCATCGAAGACGAAAAACTGTCCAAGCTGACCCGCGAACGCTGGCTGGAACTGGGTCTGACCGATGAAGACAAGCAGAATCAGCTTGAGCAACTGGCGGAACAGTACGACGAACTGAAAACCGTGTTCGAGAAGAAGCTGGAAGCGAAACGCCGCAAGATCACCCAGGGCGATGATCTGGCGCCGGGCGTGCTGAAAATCGTTAAGGTTTACCTGGCGGTGAAACGTCAGATCCAACCGGGCGATAAGATGGCCGGCCGTCACGGTAACAAGGGTGTTATTTCCAAGATCAACCCGATCGAGGATATGCCTTACGATGAAAACGGCGTCCCCGTGGATATCGTTCTGAACCCGCTGGGCGTACCGTCGCGTATGAACATCGGCCAGATCCTGGAAACCCATTTGGGCATGGCTGCCAAAGGCATCGGCGACAAGATTAACGCCATGCTTAAACGCCAGGAAGACGTGTCCAAGCTGCGCGAGTTTATCCAGAAAGCCTACGATCTGGGTGATGATGTGCGCCAGAAAGTGGATTTGACTACCTTCACGGATGACGAAGTGTTCCGTTTGGCTGAAAACCTGAAGAAGGGCATGCCCATCGCGACACCGGTGTTTGACGGCGCCAAGGAAAAAGAAATCAAGGAACTGCTGCAGTTGGGCGGCTTGCCGACCTCCGGCCAGATCACCTTGTTTGACGGCCGTACCGGTGAACAGTTCGAACGGCAGGTTACCGTGGGTTATATGTACATGCTGAAACTCAACCATTTGGTTGATGACAAGATGCATGCCCGTTCCACCGGTTCCTACAGCCTGGTTACCCAACAGCCGTTGGGTGGTAAGGCGCAGTTCGGCGGTCAACGCTTCGGTGAGATGGAAGTGTGGGCGCTGGAAGCCTATGGCGCCGCGTACACCCTGCAGGAAATGCTGACAGTTAAGTCGGATGATGTTAACGGTCGTACCAAGATGTACAAAAACATCGTGGATGGCAATCATACGATGGAGCCAGGCATGCCGGAGTCCTTCAACGTGTTGCTGAAGGAAATCCGCTCTCTGGGCATCAACATCGAGCTGGAAGAAGAGTAATTCACCCCCTATGGCTTTCAGCCAGCGCACCTGCGGCTTGAAAGACGATGGGGGATCAGCTTGGGTGCGTTCGCACCGGTAATAAGGGCGCCTGAGCGTTTCAGGCGCCTAACAGGTCTAACTCCGACAGGAGCCAATCCGTGAAAGATTTGCTTAAGTTTCTGAAAGCACAAACCAAGACCGAAGAGTTTGATGCGATCAAAATAGCTCTGGCCTCGCCAGATATGATCCGTTCCTGGTCGTTCGGCGAAGTCAAGAAGCCGGAAACCATTAACTACCGTACGTTTAAACCTGAACGTGACGGGCTTTTCTGCGCGCGAATCTTCGGGCCGGTAAAAGATTACGAGTGCTTGTGCGGTAAGTACAAGCGCCTGAAACACCGTGGCGTTATCTGTGAAAAATGCGGCGTTGAAGTCACTCAGACCAAAGTGCGTCGCGAACGCATGGGTCATATTGAGCTGGCCTCCCCGACCGCGCATATCTGGTTCCTGAAATCGCTGCCGTCCCGTATCGGCCTGCTGCTGGATATGCCGCTGCGTGATATCGAACGCGTGCTGTACTTCGAATCCTATGTGGTGGTCGAAGGCGGCATGACCAATCTGGAGCGTCGTCAGATCCTGACTGAAGAGCAGTATCTGGACGCGCTGGAAGAGTTCGGTGATGAATTCGACGCCAAGATGGGCGCCGAAGCGATCCAGGCCTTGCTGAAAAACATGGATCTGGAAGCGGAATGCGAAACGCTGCGTGAAGAGTTGAATGAAACCAACTCCGAAACCAAACGTAAAAAGCTGACCAAGCGTATCAAGCTGCTGGAAGCCTTTGTCCAGTCCGGCAACAAGCCGGAGTGGATGATCCTGACGGTGCTGCCGGTACTGCCGCCAGACCTGCGTCCGCTGGTGCCGTTGGACGGCGGTCGTTTCGCGACCTCCGATCTGAACGATTTGTACCGCCGCGTGATCAACCGTAACAACCGTTTGAAACGTCTGCTGGATCTGGCCGCGCCGGATATCATCGTGCGTAATGAAAAACGCATGCTGCAGGAAGCGGTGGATGCGCTGTTGGATAACGGCCGTCGCGGCCGGGCCATTACCGGCTCCAACAAGCGTCCGCTGAAATCCCTGGCCGACATGATCAAGGGCAAGCAGGGTCGTTTCCGTCAGAACCTGCTCGGCAAGCGCGTGGACTACTCCGGTCGTTCCGTGATTACCGTAGGCCCGTACCTGCGTCTGCATCAGTGCGGCCTGCCGAAAAAAATGGCGCTTGAACTGTTCAAACCCTTCATTTACGGCAAGCTGGAACTGCGTGGCCTCGCGACCACCATTAAAGCAGCCAAGAAGATGGTTGAACGTGAGGAAGCCGTTGTTTGGGATATCCTGGATGAAGTCATCCGCGAACACCCGGTACTGCTGAACCGTGCGCCAACCCTGCACCGTTTGGGTATCCAGGCGTTTGAACCGGTACTGATTGAAGGTAAGGCCATCCAGCTGCATCCGTTGGTTTGCGCGGCATACAATGCCGACTTCGACGGTGACCAGATGGCCGTGCACGTGCCGCTGACGCTGGAAGCACAGCTCGAAGCGCGCGCGCTGATGATGTCCACCAATAACATCCTGTCGCCGGCCAACGGCGAGCCTATCATCGTTCCGTCCCAGGACGTGGTATTGGGTCTGTATTACATGACCCGCGACCGTGTGAACGGTAAAGGCGAAGGCATGGTATTGACCGGGCCGAAGGAAGCCGAACGCATCTATCGCGGCGGCATTGCCGAGCTGCATGCGCGCGTTAAGGTGCGTATCACCGAGCATGCCAAGAACGAAGAAGGCGAATGGGTAGAGAACACCCACATCGTGGATACGACCGTCGGTCGCGCCATTCTGTGGATGATCGTGCCCAAGGGCCTGCCGTTTGCGCTGGTTAACCAGGCGCTGGGTAAAAAAGCCATCTCCAAGATGCTTAATACCTGTTACCGCGTGCTGGGCCTGAAGCCGACCGTTATCTTTGCCGACCAGATCATGTATACCGGTTTTGCCTACGCCGCCCGTTCGGGCTCGTCGGTAGGTATCGACGATATGGTTATCCCGGATAAGAAAGCGGGCATCATTGAAGAAGCCGAAGCCGAAGTGGCCGAAATCCAGGAGCAGTTCCAGTCTGGTTTGGTGACCGCGGGCGAACGCTACAACAAGGTGATCGATATCTGGGCCGCGGCCAACGAACGCGTTGCCAAGGCGATGATGGACAACCTGTCCACCGAAGCGGTGATTAACCGTGACGGCGTGGAAGAGCGCCAGGTTTCCTTCAACAGCATCTTTATGATGGCCGACTCCGGCGCCCGTGGTTCGGCGGCGCAGATTCGCCAGCTGGCGGGTATGCGTGGCCTGATGGCCAAGCCTGACGGCTCCATCATCGAAACGCCGATCACCGCGAACTTCCGTGAAGGCCTGAACGTGCTTCAGTACTTCATCTCGACCCATGGTGCTCGTAAAGGCTTGGCGGATACCGCGTTGAAGACCGCGAACTCCGGTTACCTGACCCGTCGCCTGGTCGACGTGGCGCAGGATCTGGTGGTGACTGAAGACGATTGCGGTACGCATGCCGGCGTGACCATGACCCCGGTCATCGAGGGTGGCGATGTTAAGGAACCGCTGCGTGAACGTGTATTGGGCCGTGTTACGGCTGAAGATGTTCTCAAGCCGGGTACCGCCGACATTCTGATGCCGCGCAATACGCTGCTGAACGAACAATGGTGTGACATCCTGGAAGAAAATTCCGTGGATATCATCAAGGTGCGTTCGGTCGTCACCTGCGAAACCGACTTCGGCGTGTGCGCCAATTGCTACGGCCGCGATCTGGCCCGCGGGCATCTGGTCAACAAAGGTGAGGCTATCGGCGTTATCGCCGCGCAGTCCATCGGCGAACCGGGCACCCAGCTGACCATGCGTACGTTCCATATCGGTGGCGCCGCCTCGCGTAACGCCGCCGAATCCAGCATTCAGGTGAAAAACAAGGGTACCATCCGCTTGAACAACGCCAAGTTCGTTGTCAATGGCGTGGGTAAACTGGTTATCACGTCGCGTAACACCGAACTGAAGCTGATCGACGAATTCGGCCGTACCAAGGAAAGCTATAAAGTGCCTTACGGTGCTGTTATGGCCAAGGGCGACGGTTCCGAAGTCCTGGGCGGCGAAACGGTTGCCAACTGGGATCCGCATACCATGCCTGTGATCACCGAAGTGAGCGGCTTTATGCGCTTCACCGACATGATCGACGGCCAGACCATTACCCGCCAGACCGACGAACTTACCGGTTTGTCTTCTATCGTGGTATTGGATACGGCGGAACGTACCGGTGGCGGTAAAGACCTGCGCCCGGCGCTGAAAATCGTCGATGCCAATGGCAATGACGTGCTGATCCCCGGTACCGATATGCCGGCGCAGTACTTCCTGCCGGGTAAAACCATCGTCCAGCTGGAAGATGGCTTGGCTATCACCGGCGGCGACACCCTGGCGCGTTTGCCGCAGGAATCGAGCGGTACCAAGGATATCACCGGTGGTCTGCCGCGTGTAGCCGACCTGTTCGAAGCCCGTCGTCCGAAAGAGCCGGCCATCCTGGCTGAAATCAGCGGTATCGTTTCTTTCGGTAAAGAAACCAAGGGCAAACGCCGCCTGGTCATTTCGCCGATCGATGGCAGCGATGCCTACGAGGAGATGATACCGAAATGGCGCCAGCTCAACGTGTTCGAAGGCGAACGCGTGGAACGCGGCGACGTGATTTCCGACGGACCGGAATCACCGCATGACATCCTGCGTCTGCGTGGTGTCCATGCCGTGACCCGTTACATCGTCAACGAAGTCCAGGATGTTTACCGTCTGCAGGGCGTTAAGATTAACGATAAACATATCGAAGTTATCGTTCGTCAGATGCTGCGCAAAGCAACCATCGTTAACGCCGGCGGCACCGACTTCCTGGAAGGCGAACAGGCTGAATACTCACGCGTCAAGATTGCCAACCGCCAGCTGGATGCGGACGGCAAGATTGAAATGACGTTTAGCCGCGATCTGCTGGGTATCACTAAAGCCTCGTTGGCCACGGAGTCCTTTATCTCCGCGGCCTCGTTCCAGGAGACAACGCGCGTGCTTACCGAAGCCGCCGTTGCCGGGAAACGCGATGAACTGCGCGGCCTGAAGGAAAACGTCATCGTCGGCCGGCTGATCCCAGCCGGTACCGGCTATGCCTACCATCAGGATCGCGCGCGCCGTCGCGCCTTGGGCGAAGTGCCGGTAGTACCGTCGGTCACCGCTGATGAAGCGTCCGCCAACATGGCGGAACTGCTTAACGCCGGTCTGGGTGGCAATAACGATAAATAATCGTTAATCCTTCCCCCTGACGTCCTATAAAACCGCCCTGACCGGGCGGTTTTTTTTTGCCTGGGTTTGAGTCATAGATTGAAGTTATTGGTATGAATTATATTAATGGTGACTAACTTAAATAGTGTTCTCTTTCAGAATACGAGTTTCTGGTAATTTAAATATCCGCCTTAATAATTCCCCTGAAATACATCATAATCTCATCAAGATGTTTTTATTTTTCCTGCAGATAATGTAATTAAAATAATTAATTTTCCAAAAAATATTAAGCTGCATTAACGACATAAGATAAGGAGAATTATGCATCGTTATTATAAATAAATTAAAAAGGAATTAGTGAAGCCATATCTGAATAATCACTATCCATGTAATAGCGCGCCCTGACGATTAATAGGAAAAATTCATGCCAGGAAAGCCCTCATACCCTACATCCGATCCTAAGAAATGTTCAGTCACCCGTACACCCGCCGACAACCGGCGTTTCCCATTATGGCGGCCCGTCGCCTGGATGGTCATTGCCGCGCAGGCCGTGTTCCCACTCAGTATAGCATCTGCTCCAGCGACAGCCTTAGGACAACCGGAGTCCGCCGCGGTGGAGAATAAGATTGCCGTCCATGCGCTGTCGGCGGGGAATATGCTGTCAGAACAACCAAGCGATAAAGCGGCGCTCAATATGGCGCGTTCGGCGCTGGTAAGCGGGGCGGGCCATTATGCCAAAGACTGGTTTGATCAATTCGGCACCGTGCGGTTACAGCTCAATCTCAATGAGCGATTCAAACTGGACAATAGCGCGCTCGATCTCTTGGTGCCGTTATATGAAAACCAGGATGCTATGGTATTCATCCAAGGGGGCATACGCAATAACGATCACCGTAATACCGGTAATATCGGCGGCGGCGTGCGGACTTTTTACGGCGATTGGATGTACGGAGTGAATACTTTTTATGATAATGACTTTACCGGAAGAAATCGCCGGGCCGGGATCGGCGCGGAAGCCTGGACCCATTACCTGAAATTATCGGCCAACAGCTATTTTCGCTTGAGCAGTTGGCGCCAATCGCGGGATTTCGCGGATTATAACGAACGACCGGCCAATGGTTATGACCTGCGTGCCGAGGCTTTTCTGCCGTCGCATCCGCAATTGGGCGGCAAGCTGATGTATGAAAGCTATCGCGGCGACGAGGTGGCGTTATTTGGCAAAAACAATCGGCAAAGGGATCCCTATGCGTTTACCTTGGGGCTTAATTATACGCCGTTTCCGCTATTGACCCTAGGCGGTGAGCATCGCCAGGGTAAGAGCGGGCAGCATGATTCCCGTATCAACCTGCAAATCAATTACCGCCTGGGGGATTCGTGGCTTGACCAGGTGGACCCATCCGCCGTTGCGGCCGGGCGAACCCTGGCAGGTAGCCGTTATGATCTGGTGGAGCGCAATAATCATATCGTGCTGGACTATCAAAAGCAGGATGCTATCCGCCTGCTGATGCCGGAGCGATTGAACGGGAATTCCGGCCAACAGCTCACCATCACCGCCCAGGTTACCGCTACCCATGCCCTGGACCGCGTGGAGTGGAATGCTGCGGAATTGATCGCCGCCGGCGGTTCCATCACGCAATCGGCGCCCCATATCCTGGCGGTGACCCTGCCGTCCTATCTGCCCGCCGGCACGACAAATCGTTATACCATTGGTGCAACGGCCCATGATAAAAAAGGCAACGCTTCAAGCCCCGCCTATACCCAGCTTACGGTGACCGGTCTGGGCATCAGCCTGGCGTCGACGTCCACGACGGCAACGCCGGACAGGTTACCGGCGGATGGTGTTTCAACCAGCCTGCTATCAATCAGTCTTAGGGATGAAAGCCATCAGCCGTTGAGTGGAATGGCGGAGGCGCTGACGTTGGATATTACATTTGAACGCGGGGACGGCCAGGCTTTCGCCGCGGCAAGCGCCGGCGTAACCGGCGCCGCGCCGGTGGTGGGTGATATCAGTGAAACCGCCGCCGGCGTCTATTCGGCCACCCTGGCCGCCGGCAGCGATACCGGACGGACAGTCATTACGCCGATGATTCACGGACAAGCGTTGCAGCCAATCAGCGTTGTCTTGCTGTCGTTGGATCTGGATCATAGCCGATCGGGGCTTGATATCAGTCGCGACAATATTCTTGCCGACGGCGCCGAACAGGCTACGGTCGTCTTCAGCGCCAGGGATGGCGCCGGCAATGCCCTCACCGGCCTCGGTCCGCGCTTAGTGTTTGCTATGACGGCATTAGAGGGCGCCGTTTTGACCGAGATAGAGGAAGATAACGGTAGCTATAGCAGCGCTTTAAAGGGCACTCAACCGGGGACGGTGACCATTACGCCGGTTGTGGACGGCGTGAAGAGGGACGCCTTGGCGAAAACCGTCAGCCTGCGCGCGGCCCAGGCATACGAAGGCCACTCTGATTTCAGCGTGGGCGAAGATACGCTTACGGTGGGCGATGCCTTCACTGTCTTGCGCTTTATCGCCAAGGACAAGGACGGCAAGCTTGTCACGGCGCTGGGCGAGCGTTTGAAATTTATCGCTTTGCCGTCAGCGGGGATCTCGATTTCAGACATGGTGGAAACCGACGGGCATTATACCGCCCGGCTGAGCGGTATCGTGGCGGGCAGTATCGATATCGCGCCGTCAATCGACGGCCAGCAATTAAGCAACTTGGTGAAAGTGATAACCTTGACGCCAGGCCCGTTCAGCGAGCTTCATTCCGTATTTAGCATCAGCGGGGACCCGCTTAAAGCCAATGATGAAGATAGCGTAGAGCTTAAGCTGATACCGCGGGATGAATATGGCAACCTGACCAAAACAGTAGGCAATATTGATTTTCATCCTTCATCGTTAACGGGTTTCAGACAAGAAAATGCGCGGTTTGATGGTGAGGGGGCCTATGTCGCCCGATTGTTCGGCTCCGTACCGGGACACTATACGATAACGCCGTCGGTTGGAGGCGATCGCATGGCGAGCCTGAGTAAGCCCATCACCCTGATCGCCTTGGCGGTGGATGCAGCCGAATCCGCCTTTGCAATCGATAAGGATACGCTGACGGCGGATAACACCGAGACCGCTACGCTGACCTTTAGCGCCAGGGATACGAGCGGCCGGGCAGTAGCCGGATTGGGCGCCCGGCTTGCTTTCAGCGCTTCGCCGGGAGATAACGTGACCCTCTCGCCTCTTAGCGAGAGTGATGGCACGTATACCGCCACCGTGCGGGGTACTAAACCCGGCATAGTCAGGGTCGCGCCCAAAGTGGACGGCGTCGAAATCAGCGAAATGGTAAAAGAGCTGAATTTCACTCCTGATAGCATTGAGTTAAAAGTCACAGTGGACAAGGCGCAGGCGCAAGCCGGCGAGCAGATTATGTTGACGGTGGACGCGACCTTGGGAGACGGTTCGCCGGCAGGCGATGTGCTCATCAATATCCATTCCCTTGGCGCCGTCAATCGGCAAAACAGGTCGGAAAGTGCCACGCTGTTGATTAACGATGCGCCAAAATATGAAGGCAGAGTGGCGATGGCGACGGGTAAAATCAGCATTCCGTTAACCGACCCCGTGGGGAAGGGGGTTAAAACCACTATTGAGGTTGTCGCACCCGGGGGGAAAAGTGTGACGCAAGACGTTATCTTTACCGTAGCCACCAGCCCGAACGTTCCGGCCGCCAATTATTATGGTCATATGGTAGAGTCCATCGGCGGTATCCAGCGCCCCAGGCTTACCTCAGAACTCACCGGCGGCTACAGCGAGAGTTTTAATCATGAAAATTGGGCAGTGGCGAGTTATTCACTGGCAAGCTCACACTGTAGATTGCCGTCCTTTACTTCTCTGCAGGCAGCCTATAGCACAATGCGCACGAGTGGATGGCCCTTATCCCCCGGCGGCTTTATTTGGTCTGGTACGGCATCCCCAATTGTTTTAGCCGGCCCGGCCGTCGAAGCTCTCAACAAACAGAACGGACTGAAATTGCTCATGGGGATATCAGGCGAGAACGCGGGATTTGTGGTGTGCGCCGATTAAAAATGTTCCGCTGCCCGGAGTAATCTAGGCTGGCGCTGATTAAGGCATACTTATCGGCGGGACTGATGATTGTCCCGCCGATAAATCAGATTAAAATCCTCGAAGTGCTCATCATCGTTTATTTAACCAGCGTCGGCGACCTGCCCAGATAATTGTCCCAATCCTTCCATACCGGTTGCAACCCGGCCTTTGTTACCATCCGCGCCACGGCCTGCGGCGAGCGGTTATCATGCGGCTCGAACTGCTCCAGCTCCGGCCGGCCGCCGGCATAACCGCCCGGTTGGGTCTTGGACCCGGCGCTGAGGCTGTTCACCATGATGGGCACCGCGTGATCGCGAAACCAGGGCGATTCCCGGGTGGACAACGACAGCTCTACGTCAGGGGCCAATAACCGGAAGGCGCACATCACTTGCAACAGCTGTGATTCATTCATCAGGGACGCAGGCGTAATGCCTCCGGCGCAGGGGCGCAGGCGCGGGAAAGAAAGCGAATAGCGGCTTTGCCAGTAGGTCTTTTGCAGATACAGCAAATGCTCGGCCACCATATAGCAGTCTGTGCGCCAGTTATCCGACAATCCTATCAGCGCCCCCAGGCCAATCTTGTCGATTCCGGCCCGCGCCAGCCGATCCGGCGTTTCCAGCCGCCAGGCAAAATCCATTTTTTGCCCGCGCAGATGATGTTTTTGATAGGTTGGCTCATGGTAGGTTTCCTGATAAACCATCACCCCATCCAGGCCGAGGGTTTTCAACTCGGCGTAATCTTCCTGGGATAATGGCTGTACTTCCATCATCAGCGCGCTGAAATACCGGCGGATCAACGGCACGTAACGGCGGAAATAGTCCATGCCCACCTTGGTCTTATGCTCGCCGGTGACCAGCAGCAGATTATCAAAACCCATCGCCCGGATGGCCTCGCATTCCTGGATGATTTCCTGCTCATCCAGCGTCTTGCGTTTCAGGTGATTGCTCATGGAAAAACCGCAATAGGTACAATCATTGGCGCACAGGTTGGAAAGATAGAGCGGCAGATAAAACCCCACCACATTGCCGAAACGCTGGCGGGTCAGTTGCTGGGCACGCTGCGCCATGGGTTCAAGATAAGGCAGCGCCGCCGGTGACAGCAGCGCCATGAAATCCTGCCGGTCCAGGCGCGGGGCATTCAGCGCCCGCTCCACGTCGCGCGCGGTCTTGGCGTGGATTTGCAGTCCGGCGTCGTCCCAGCCGAGCCGGCGCCAGTGGTCAAGAAAAGATGTCATCAGGCCACCCCCTCTTCCTGGGGATGGCGCAAAAATCCGGTTAGCGGGCTGGTGGCGCTGGCCTGGGTTAGCGTGGCGGCAAGCCCGGCCTCGCGCGCCAGGGCGCCGGCTTCCAGCGCCAGCCTGAACGCGCCGGCCATGGCCACCGGGTTGCGGGCCACGGCGATGGCGGTATTGACCAGTACCGCGTCGGCGCCCATTTCCAGCGCTTCCAGGGCCTGGCTGGGGGCGCCGATACCGGCGTCCACCACCACCGGCACGCCCGACTGTTCAATGATAATGCGCAGGAAATCGCGGGTGATCAAACCCTGATTGGAGCCGATCGGCGAACCTAGCGGCATCACCGCCGCACAGCCGGCCTCCTCCAGACGGCGGCATAATACCGGATCCGCGCCGCAGTAGGGCAAGACCACAAAACCTTCGCGCACCAGCTGTTCGGCCGCTTTCAACGTTTCGACCGCATCGGGCAGCAGGTATTTCATATCCGGATGGATTTCCAGTTTTATCCAGCGGGTGCCCAGCGCCTCGCGCGCCAGGCGGGCGGCGAACACCGCCTCCTCGGCGGTTTTTGCGCCTGAGGTATTGGGCAGTAACTTTACCCCTGCCTGGCGCAGGGCGGGCAGGATGGCGTCATTACCGCCGCGCAGGTCCACCCGGCGCATCGCCAGGGTGACCAATTGGCTGCCGGACGCGGCGATGGCTTGCCGCATTAATTCCGCGGTGGCGAATTTACCGGTGCCGGTAAACAGCCGGGACGTAAAAGTGGTATCGGCAATGGTTAACATGGTCAGCCTCCGGCAATGGCCTGGAAAAGTAAGATATCGTCGCCCTCGTTTACCGGCTGTTGGGCCCACCGGCTACGGGGAATAATGGTTTGATTGACCGCCAGCGCGCTGCCCTCGGGCGGGTGGCCGAGCAGCTCCAGCATGTCCAGCAGCGAGGGCGTGCCTGAAAGCGCGACGGGGGTATCGTTAAGGGTAATGTTCATAGCGCCTCTTCCCGCTGAACCGCCGCGGCGCACACCGGACAGCCGGCCGCGCGGGACAGGCGCAGGGTGCGCCAGTTCATCGACTTGCCGTCGAACAGCCGCAGCTGGCCGTCCAGCGTAGACGGCATGCCGCACAGGATTTTGATCGTCTCCAGGGCCTGCATGGCGCCCATGATGCCGACCAACGGCCCGAGCACGCCCGCGGTGCGGCAATTACGCCGCGGCTCGACGGCGTCGGGAAACAGGCAGGCATAACAGCCGTGCCGGTAGGGCGGCCGCAGCACCAGCAACTGACCGCTGAACCCCACCGCGCTGGCGCTGACCAGGGTTTTCCCCCGGCGGATACAGGCGGCATTGATGTCGTGACGGGTCTGCATATTATCACTGCAGTCCAGTACCATATCGGCCAGCGCCACCGCCTGATCGAGGTCATCCCCGGCCAGGCGCCGGCTCAGCGCGACATAATGGCCCAGGGGATTAAGCGCCTGCAGCTGCCGTAGCGCCGCCGCCGCCTTGGGCCGGGCGATATCCCCGGTGCGATAAAGGATTTGGCGCTGGAGATTGCTCACGTCCAGTTTATCGTCGTCGGCCAGCAGCAGCGTGCCGACCCCGGCGGCGGCAAGATAGAGCGCCGCCGGCGAACCCAGGCCGCCCAGTCCGGCGATCAGCACGGTTGCTGCGCTCAGATGCTCCTGGCCTCCGGGGCCTATCTCCTCCAGCAGCAATTGGCGGCTGTAGCGCAAAAAAGCCTGGTCGCTAAGCATTGCGCACCTCCCGGCCTTCGATTTTCCGCAATAACGTGGCGGTCGCCTGCCGCCAGTCGGCGGCCTTGGTGATGGCGCTGACCACCGCGATGCTGCCGACGCCGCAGCGCAGCACGTCGTCCACCCGATCGATACCAATACCGCCGATGGCCACGGTGGAGATGCCGGGCATGCCGGCCACCAGGCGTTTCAGTTCCGCCAGGCCCTGCGGCTGTGACGGCATGGCTTTGGTCTGGGTAGGGAAGATATGGCCGAGCGCGATATAGGATGGCTGTAGCGCCAAAGCGCGGGCCAGTTCGCTATCGTCGTGGGTGGAAAGACCGAGTCGCAATCCGGCGCGCTGGATGACGGCCAAATCCGCCGTAGCCAAATCCTCTTGTCCCAGGTGCACGCCATAGGCGCCGTGTTTAACCGCCAGCCGCCAATAATCGTTGATGAAAATCCGGGCGCGGTATTTCCGTCCCAGCAAAATCGCGGCCTCGATATCCGGTTCGACCCGGTCTTCCGGCTGGTCCTTGATGCGCAACTGCAGCGTGGCGACGCCGGCGTCCAGCAGCCGGACCAGCCATGCCAGCGAATCCACTACCGGATAGAGCCCGAGCCTGGGCTCGGTCGCCGCAAAGGGCGCGTCGGGCGCGATCATTTCGCCACCCCCGTATCCTCAGGCGCAAGATAGATTTCCCCGCCGCTGGCGCGAAACGCCGACGACATCTCCGCCATGCCGCTTTCCCGTACCTCAATCGCCTGGGCGGCGGCATAATCCCTGACCTCCTGGGAGATTTTCATCGAGCAGAATTTCGGACCGCACATGGAGCAAAAATGGGCTACTTTGCCGGATTCCTGCGGCAGCGTTTCATCGTGATAGGCGCGGGCGGTGGCCGGATCCAGGGCCAGATTAAACTGGTCCTCCCAACGGAATTCAAAGCGTGCCTTGGACATGGCGTTATCGCGTATTTGCGCCCCGGGATGGCCTTTGGCCAGATCGGCGGCGTGAGCGGCGATTTTATAGGTAATAAGCCCCTGCTTAACATCTTCTTTGTTCGGCAGGCCCAGATGCTCTTTCGGCGTGACGTAGCACAGCATCGCACAGCCGAACCAGCCGATAAGCGCGGCGCCGATGCCGGAGGTAAAATGGTCGTAACCCGGCGCGATATCGGTGGTCAGCGGCCCCAGGGTATAAAACGGCGCTTCGTGGCAATGCTCCAGCTGTTCGGTCATGTTGCGCCGGATCATCTGCATGGGAACATGGCCAGGGCCTTCGATCATCACCTGCACGTCGTACTCCCAGGCAACTTTGGTCAATTCGCCCAGGGTATAGAGTTCGGCAAACTGCGCTTCGTCGTTGGCATCATGGATGGAGCCGGGACGCAGGCCGTCCCCGAGGGATAATGAGACGTCGTAGTCGGCGCAAATCTGGCAAATATCGCGAAAATGCTCATAGAGGAAGCTTTCCTGGTGATGCGACAGGCACCATTTGGCCATAATGGATCCGCCGCGCGACACGATGCCGGTCAACCGTTTGGCGGTCATCGGCACGTAACGCAACAGCACGCCGGCATGGATGGTAAAATAGTCCACGCCCTGTTCCGCCTGCTCGAGCAAGGTGTCGCGAAAGCATTCCCAGGTCAGGTTTTCCGCCACGCCGTTGACTTTTTCCAGCGCCTGGTAGATGGGCACCGTGCCGATGGGCACCGGACTGTTGCGCAGGATCCACTCGCGGGTTTCATGGATATAGCGGCCGGTGGACAGGTCCATCACCGTATCCGCTCCCCAACGGGTCGCCCAGACCAGCTTCTCGACCTCTTCCTCAATGGATGAACTGACGGCCGAGTTGCCGATATTGGCGTTGACCTTGACCAGGAAATTGCGGCCGATAATCATCGGCTCCGACTCCGGATGGTTGATATTGGCGGGGATAATGGCACGACCGTCGGCCACTTCCCGGCGCACGAACTCCGGGGTAATATCCGGCGGCAAATGCGCGCCGAAGCTCTGGCCGGGATGCTGTTGCAGCAATACGTCGCCGCGGATGCGTTCGCGGCCCATATTTTCCCGCAGGGCGATAAACTCCATTTCCGGCGTAATGACGCCGGCGCGGGCATAATGCAATTGCGTGACGCGCCGGCCGGGTTTGGCGCGCCGCGGCGTATGGCTGGGGGCGAAACGAACCTCATCCAGGCCCTCGTCGGCCCGGCGTTCGCCGGTATAACGCGAGCTTAGGCTGTTCAACGCCTCGCTGTCCCCGCGCTGTTCAATCCAGCCCGAACGCAGGCGGTGAAGGCCGGCGCGCACGTCTATCTCTGTCGCCGGATCGCCATAGGGTCCGGCGGTGTCGTATACCGGCACCGGCTCGTTTTCTTCGTAGCGCGGCGTTTTGCCGTTGCCGCCGATAAGCGTGGGGCTAAGCGCGATCTCCCGCATCGGCACCCGGATGTCGGCGCTGTTGCCCTGGAGATAAATACGCCGGGAGTTGGGGAAGGCTTCGCCTTTCAGACGATGGATGAATTCCTGCGCCTGGGCGCGCTGCTCACGGCGGGAAGGGGTGGTTTTGGATAACGACATAGCAATTCCTCACAATAAACGGGAAAATTGCTTGTCAGGAGCGCTACGGGAGTAATGAGGCCGGGCTTTGAATTTAGAAAAATAGACTATAAATCAAAGCGTTGCTTTACTCTTGTTCCCTTCGCAGGTATTAACCCGATCAGGTTCCGCGGATCCCGAATTAACGGTCTCAGCCTGGCGTAATGTACGCGCTAGGCACTCCGACAAGATATAGCGGCCCGTGAAGGACCGGTTACGACTTACTGCTTACCGCAAAATTACGCCAGACGCGATACGTCCGGATTATTGGCGGCCGGCACCGAGGCCAGGTAGTCCGCTTTATATTCCAGCGCCTGCTGGATCAGTTTGTCCTCCAGGGCAAAACGCGTGGCCAGGGCCTCGCCCACGCCGGAAAGCGCCTGTTGGAACTCCATACAGTTATCATGATCGATGGCCGTTTCCAATTGGCTATCATAAAATGCCATGATTTGTTTGGTATTTTCCTGCAACGCCGGATACAACTGGGTACTGATGATTCTTTTGCTGCTGCTGGTATCGTCCGCGTCCTGAACGATACGATCGTAGATATGGAAATGGCCGGCGGAAAGGTAGTCCACCAGTTTATGGCAAAAGTCGTCCAGCGCGTTTTCGTCCAGGGGAGTATGCTTTTCTTTATTGGGCTTAAGACCGATGAGATGGTAATACGCAATGAGCAACTTCCTGCGGGCCAGTATCCACTGATCGATCAGTTCGTTACTGCCGCCAACGCGTTGAGCCAGAATGTCCAGCTGGTTTAGCATGATTGACTCCGATGTAATAAAGTAACGCTGCGTTACTCATCAATTAAAGCTAATTTCTAGCTTGCCAGTGAATAAGAGGTAGTGCAACTAAAATGGAACAAGAACTCAACGGTAGCGAAAATGGCTGGTGGATCGTCAGCCAGGACAGCAAATTGTGGTTACCCAAGGGGGAACTGCCATTTGGAACGGCATCGGCCTGGTCACTTCAAGGATTGACAGCGACGCTTATCGGCGAATGGGAGGGGTCGCCCGCCTGGCTGGTACGCCACGCCATGCCCCGGGATATGGGCTCGGTGCGCCAGATCATCGATAGCGACCCAGGCTTGTTCCAACTGGCGGGCCGGGGCGTGCAACTGGCGGAGTTTTATCGTTCCCATCGCTATTGCGGCTACTGCGGCCATGAGATGCGCGTCAGTAACCGGGAATGGGCCTGCCTGTGCGATCATTGCCATGAACGGTATTATCCGCAAATCGCGCCCTGTATTATCGTGGCGATCCGCCGCGGCGACGATATCCTGCTGGCCCAGCATACCCGCCATCGCGGCGGCATTTACACGGTGCTGGCCGGTTTTGCCGAGGTGGGGGAAACCCTGGAGCAGACCGTGGCCCGCGAGGTCATGGAGGAGACGCGGATTAAGGTGAAAAACGTCCGTTATGTCACCTCGCAGCCCTGGCCTTTCCCGCATTCGCTGATGATGGCGTTTATGGCGGAGTACGCCGGCGGCGAAATCACCCCCGATCATAATGAAATCCTTGATGCCGGCTGGTACCGTTATGACGCGCTGCCCCTGCTGCCGCCGCCCGGCACCGTGGCCAGGCGCTTAATTGAGGACACGGTCGCGCTCTGCCGCGCCGATCGGGAAAATGACGGCCCGCATGCTACACTCCATTCATAACTGCAAGGGAATCCTGTATGCATGAACTGAAGAACGACCGCTATCTGCGCGCCCTGCTGCGCCAGCCTGTTGATGTCACGCCCGTATGGATGATGCGCCAGGCCGGGCGTTATCTGCCGGAATATAAAGCCACCCGCGCCGAGGCCGGTGATTTTATGTCACTGTGCAGGAATGCCGAACTGGCCTGTGAAGTGACCTTGCAGCCGTTGCGTCGTTTTCCGCTTGATGCCGCGATCCTGTTTTCGGATATCCTGACGGTTCCCGACGCCATGGGACTGGAATTGTATTTTGAACAGGGGGAGGGGCCGTGCTTTGCCCGTCCGATTACCTGTAAAGCCGACGTGGAGCAGTTGCCGATACCGGATCCGGAGGTGGAGCTGGGGTATGTGATGGACGCCGTACGTACCATCCGGCGCAACCTGCGCGGAGAAGTGCCGCTGATTGGCTTCTCCGGCAGTCCCTGGACCCTGGCCACCTATATGGTTGAAGGCGGCACCAGCAAAGTCTTCACTAAAATCAAACAAATGATGTACGCCGAGCCGCAGACGCTGCATTTATTGCTCGATAAGCTGGCGGCGAGCGTAACGCTGTACCTGAACGCCCAGATTCGCGCCGGGGCGCAGTCGGTGATGATCTTTGATACCTGGGGCGGCGTGCTGACCGGCAGCGGCTATCTTGAGTTTTCCCTTGATTACATGCAAAAAATCATCGACGGCCTGCAGCGGGAGCATGAAGGCCGCCGGGTGCCGGTAACGCTGTTTACCAAAGGCGGAGGCCAATGGCTTGAAGCCATGGCGCAAACCGGTTGCGATGCGCTGGGCCTGGACTGGAGCACCGATATTCAGGCGGCGCGCCGTCGCGTGGGCGATAAGGTCGCGCTGCAGGGCAATATGGATCCTTCGGTGTTGTACGCGCCGCCGGCGCGT
This sequence comes from Sodalis sp. RH24, assembly GCF_047324145.1. Taxonomy (NCBI): domain Bacteria; kingdom Pseudomonadati; phylum Pseudomonadota; class Gammaproteobacteria; order Enterobacterales; family Bruguierivoracaceae; genus Sodalis; species Sodalis sp. RH24. The sequence continues at coordinate 3,304,880 of NZ_CP178729.1, read as the reverse complement.
ATTGAACAGGAAGTGGAGTCCATTCTGGCCGGTTTCGGCCGGGGTGAGGGGCATGTCTGCAATCTGGGGCACGGTATCCATCAGGACGTGCCGCCGGCACATGCGGGCATTTTTGTTGAGGCGGTGCATCGCCTGTCGCGCCCCTATCATCTGTAAAGACTGGTGAAAAAGGTGGAAAAAACATGGATATAACAGCATTGCGCGCCGAGCAGGTCGCCACCGCCAGTAGGGTCATACGCCATGACGATTTCGCTTTTTCCACGCCCGCGATAATCGCCGGCGCCGATGTGGGGTTCGAACAGGGGGGCGACGTTACCCGCGCGGCTATCGCGCTGCTGCGTTTTCCGTCGCTGGAGCTTATCGAATACCGCATTGCCCGTGTAACGACCACCATGCCTTATATTCCGGGTTTTTTGTCGTTTCGCGAGTATCCCGCCCTGCTGGCCGCCTGGGAACAGCTGAATCAGCGGCCGGATTTGCTGTTCGTCGATGGCCATGGTATTTCCCACCCGCGCCGTCTGGGCGTCGCCAGCCATTTTGGCCTGTTGGTCGACCAGCCGACTATCGGCGTGGCTAAGCGCCGGCTGTGCGGCCGGTTTGAGCCCTTGAGCGATGAGGCGGGCGCCAGGGCGCCGCTGATGGATAAAGGCGAACAGCTTGCCTGGGTATGGCGCAGCAAGATCCGCTGCAATCCTTTATTCATCTCCACCGGCCATCGCGTCGGCATGGACACTGCCCTGTATTGGGTACAACAATGCATGCGCGGCTACCGCTTGCCGGAGCCTACCCGCTGGGCGGATGCGGTGGCCTCTAATCGCACCGCGTTTAAACAGTGGGAGCAGGGGCGCGGCGAACCGGACTTTTTCGACCTGGAATAGGGTAACCGGCTAATTTCAGGTACACTGCGACGCAGATTAAGAGTAATGGAATAGCGCGATGTTACGTAACCCGATACATTTACGTCTGGAAAAGCAGGAAGCCTGGCAGCACGTCATTTTTATGGCGTCGCTGTGTGAACGGATGTACCCCAATTATCAACTGTTCTGCGTACAGACCGGCTTTGGCGACCCTGCCGTCTACCGGCGTATTCTCGACCTGGTTTGGGAGACACAGGTTGTTAAAGATGCTAAGGTCAATTTTGATTTACAATTGGAAAAGCTGGAAGAATGCATTCCCGCAGCGGATGATTACGATTTTTACGGCGTTTATCCGGCGATTGATGCCTGTGTGGCCCTGAGTGAATTATTGCACTCGCGGCTGAGCGGTGAAACGCTGGAGCATGCCGTCACCGTCAGCGAAACCTCTATCCGCACCGTGGCCATGCTGGAAATGACCCATGCGGAGCGGGAAATGACCGAAGAGGAGCTGAATGCCCTGCCCTCGATTGAAGAGGAATGGGACATTCAGTGGGAAATTTTTCGCCTGTTAGCTAATTGTGAAAACCGCGACGTAGAATTGATCAAAGGGCTGCGCGCAGACCTGCGCGAAGCCGGAATTAGCAATATTGGAATAATTTTACAGCAATAAGGCAATAAAACGTGATTTAAGACCTGTTTTGCCATGTCTTAATACTTCACATCTGCACCCCGTCTGGTCTACATTTGGGGGGGCATAAAAAAAGTGGCTATCGGTGCGTGTTTGCAGGAGAGTGCCGTATTCCGGCTTATCCGTCGTACTCGATGCTTAGCAAGCGATAAACACACTGTAAGGATAACATATGAACAAGACTCAACTGATTGATGTAATTGCTGATAAGGCCGATCTTTCGAAGGCGCAGGCGAAGTCGGCTCTGGAATCCACTTTGGCAGCAATTACCGAGTCTCTTAAAGAGGGTGATGCAGTACAATTGGTTGGTTTCGGTACTTTCAAAATTAATCATCGCAACGAACGCACTGGCCGTAATCCTCAGACCGGTAAAGAAATCAAAATCGCCGCGGCCAATGTTCCGGCATTTGTTTCTGGCAAGGCTCTGAAAGACGCTGTTAAGTAACCACCGTGTGTTGGTGAAAAGATTAAGCATAGGGGCAACCGTGCCCCTTTTGTTTTTGCGCCGGTGCGGTTGGCTCGGGCTGCTGGCCTGTCTCCTCACGGCATGCGGTTCGCATTCCAAGGCGCCGCCTGCGTTCACCGCCAGCGGTTATGTCGCCGATCGGGGCGCCATGCGCTTATGGCGTAAAGACGACGCGGCACAGCAAACGGTCAATATCGTCAGCGTCTACAGCCCCTATCAGGGCGAAAATACCATCATTACCCGCTATCAATTCCTCCATGACGACGTGCGCCAGATTAACCGGACGCAAAACGGCGCACATCCGCAAACCGTGCAAATCCGCTTTGACGATCAGGGTAATCCCAGCTATATGCAGCGTCAGCGCGATGGGCTGCGTGAAAAACTCAGTGATGACGAACTGGCGTTGTATCAGTTTGAAGCCAGGCGACTGCTGGATGTCAGCAGCACGCTACGTGCCGGACAGGTAAAGCTGATGCAGGGGATATGGCGCGACGGCGTGATAGCCACCTGCGACGGCAAAACGGCGCGGCCTGATTTTGACCAGCGCTCGGCCTCGTGGATTGCGGCGCGCGCCCAACATTCCACCGGACAACTGGGCATCGCCTGGCTGGAGGCACCGGAAGGGACGCAGCTGTTACTGGTCGCCAATGAAGACTTCTGCCACTGGCAACCTAAAAAAAGCGAGTTGTAGTCACCCGCCTGCAAGCCAACATCGACAGGGCGCCGCGCATTGCCCAACGTCATGAATGCGCGACACCAGATGATGACAGGATTATTGCTCGCGTTGGATCGCGCGATAGCCGATATCCGACCGGCAGAAACTGTCCTGCCAGCGAATAGACTTCGCCGCGCGATAGGCCCTGGCCTGAGCATCCGCCACCGTTTCGCCCAGCGCGGTAACGCACAAAACCCGCCCTCCCTGCGTCAGTACCTTACCGTCCGCCAGACAGGTGCCGGCATGAAAGACTTTTTCGCCTGCTGTCTCAGCCGTCGGCAGGCCGCTGATTTCGTCCCCGGTGCGGTAATCCCCCGGATAGCCGCCGGCGGCCAGGACCACACCCAGGGCCGGTCGTTCATCCCATAACGAGCTTTCCCGATCCAGATGCCCTTCGGTGGCCGCCAGGCACAGCGCCACCAGATCGGAACGCATGCGCAGCATGATGGGCTGGGTTTCCGGATCGCCGAAGCGGCAGTTAAATTCAATCACCTTTGGCTGGCCATCAGCGTTGATCATCAGTCCGGCATATAAAAAGCCGGTATAGATATTCCCTTCCGACGCCATGCCGCGCACCGTCGGCCAGATAACCTGATCCATAACACGCTGGTGGATTTCATCCGTAACCACCGGGGCGGGGGAATATGCCCCCATGCCGCCCGTGTTGGGACCGGTATCGCCGTCGCCGACCCGTTTATGGTCCTGGCTGGTGGCCATCGGCACGACATGATCGCCGTCCACCATCACGATAAAGCTGGCTTCCTCGCCTTCCAGGAATTCCTCCACCACGATGCGGTGCCCGGCATCGCCGAAGGCGTTACCGGCCAGCATATCCTCAATGGCCGCTTCCGCTTGCGCAAGCGTCATAGCCACGATCACGCCTTTGCCGGCGGCCAGGCCGTCCGCTTTGATAACAATGGGCGCGCCTTTGCTGCGCACGTAGGCCAGCGCCTGGTCGATATCGGTAAAGTTACCGTATTCCGCGCTGGGGATATGGTGGCGGGCCAGGAAATCCTTGGTAAACGCCTTCGAGCCTTCCAACTGCGCCGCCGCTTTGGTCGGGCCGAATACCGGCAGGCCGGCTGAGCGGAACGCATCCACCACGCCCATCACCAGCGGCGCTTCGGGGCCGACGATGGTCAGGCCGATGGCGTGGCTTTGGGCGAAGGCGACCAGCGCCGGGATATCGGTCGGGCCGATGTCGACGTTTTCAAGCGCCGGTTCGAGGGCGGTGCCGGCATTGCCGGGCGCTACATAGACTTTATCCGCCAGCGGCGATTGGGCGGCCTTCCAGGCCAGGGCATGCTCGCGGCCGCCGTTCCCGATAATTAAGATATTCATTGGTCGCTCCTGGGCTTAGTGGCGGAAATGACGCATATCGGTAAAGATCATGGCGATGCCATGTTCGTTGGCCGCGGCAATGACTTCGTCATCGCGAATGGAACCGCCGGGCTGGATCACGCAGCTGATGCCGACCGCCGCCGCCGCGTCAATTCCGTCGCGAAACGGGAAAAACGCATCGGAGGCCATGGCCGAGCCGCGCACGTCCAGCCCTTCGTCCGCCGCCTTGATGCCGGCGATTTTCGCCGAATAAACGCGGCTCATCTGGCCCGCCCCGATACCAATGGTCATGTTATCGCGGGCATAAACGATGGCGTTGGATTTAACGAATTTAGCCACTTTCCAGCAAAAAAGCGCGTCGCGCAGCTCGCTTGCGGTCGGCCGGCGTTCGGTGACGATGCGCAGATCCGCCTCGCCGACCATGCCTAAGTCGCGATCCTGTACCAACAGGCCGCCGTTAACCCGCTTGAAGTCCAGCGCCGGCACCCGGGACGACCAGACGCCGCTGGCCAGTACCCGGACATTTTGCTTGGCGGCAAGGATGGCCAGGGCGTCGTCGTTAACGGACGGCGCGATAATCACTTCCACGAACTGGCGGCTGATAATGGCTTGCGCGGCGGCGGCGTCAAGAGGGCGGTTAAAGGCGATAATGCCGCCAAACGCCGAGGTGGGATCGGTTTTATAGGCGCGCTCATATGCCTCGAGCAACGCGCCGCCGGTGGCAACGCCGCAAGGATTGGCATGCTTGACAATCACGCAGGCCGGCTCGGCGAATTCCTTTACGCACTCCAGGGCGGCGTCGGTATCGGCGATATTGTTATAGGATAGCGCCTTGCCCTGCAACTGCCGCGCGGTGGCGACCGAGGCTTCCCGCACCGGCTCTTCTATATAGAAGGCGGCCAGCTGATGGCTGTTTTCTCCGTAGCGCATATCCTGTTTTTTGATAAAGTTCAGGTTAAGGGTGCGTGGGAAACGTCCGGCGGGTACGGTGGTATCGCCGTGATAGGCCGGTACCTGGCTGCCGAAGTAGTTGGCGATCATGCTGTCGTAGGCGGCGGTATGCTCAAAGGCCTTGATGGCCAGATCAAAACGGGTCGCCAGCGTCAGCGAGCCGTTATGCGCATCCAGCTCGGCAATGATCCCGGCGTAATCGCCGCTGTTAACCACGATCGCCACGTCTTTATGATTCTTGGCGGCGGAGCGCACCATGGTAGGCCCGCCGATATCGATATTCTCCACCGCTTCCTCGCGGGTACAGCCTTCACGCGCCACTGTGCTGGCAAACGGATAAAGATTAACCACCACCATATCGATGGGGTCGATATGGTGCTGTTGCATAATTGCATCGTCCTGGCCGCGTCGCCCCAGAATGCCGCCATGGACCTTGGGATGCAGGGTTTTCACCCGTCCATCCATCATTTCTGGAAAACCGGTGTAATCGGAAACCTCGGTCACCGGCAGCCCTGCCTCCGCCAGCAGCCGCGCGGTGCCGCCGGTGGAGAGCAGCGTGATGCCGCGTTGCGATAATGACTGAGCGAATTCTACGATACCGGCTTTGTCAGACACACTGAGCAAGGCGCGGCGAACAGGACGTGGTTGTTGCATGGTCAATTTATCCCTTGATTGGATAGCTTTAATAAAAAACTGGTATCAAGCGGCGGTTTTTTACTGAAAAAAGCCGCCGCTTGATAAAATACGCGAGCCGATAAAATTTGCGTGAATTGTAGCGAAAACGATTGCGCGATGCTCGGCAATTTTTGCCTGCGGCAATCATCTGTGGATAAGTTTGTGCAAAAGAGGGTATAAACCCCGGTATTGCTGTGGAATGCAGCAAACAGTTCGGATTGGGCAAATTAGCTGTTGCGGCTTCGGTTGAAATCCCTATAATGCGCCTCCATCGACCGGCACCGTGCAGCACATCGCAGGGTAGCGGAAACGAGTCAGAAGACAGGCCGAACGGGCTTGACACTGAAAGAGGAAAGCGTAACATACGCCACCTCGCGCCAGACTGATTACAGCGGCGCACTGCTCTTTAACAATTTATCAGACAATCTGTGTGGGCACTCACAAGACCGTATCGAAACACAAAATACCAAGTCTTGAAGAGTGAACAAACAGTTAATTCATAAGATTAACAGTATGACAATCTTTGAGCATCAAGCTTTTAATTGAAGAGTTTGATCATGGCTCAGATTGAACGCTGGCGGCAGGCCTAACACATGCAAGTCGAGCGGCAGCGGAAAGTAGCTTGCTACTTTGCCGGCGAGCGGCGGACGGGTGAGTAATGTCTGGGGATCTGCCTGATGGTGGGGGATAACTACTGGAAACGGTAGCTAATACCGCATAACGTCGCAAGACCAAAGTGGGGGACCTTCGGGCCTCACGCCATCGGATGAACCCAGATGGGATTAGCTAGTAGGTGAGGTAATGGCTCACCTAGGCGACGATCCCTAGCTGGTCTGAGAGGATGACCAGCCACACTGGAACTGAGACACGGTCCAGACTCCTACGGGAGGCAGCAGTGGGGAATATTGCACAATGGGCGCAAGCCTGATGCAGCCATGCCGCGTGTGTGAAGAAGGCCTTCGGGTTGTAAAGCACTTTCAGCGGGGAGGAAGGCGATAAGGTTAATAACCTTGTTGATTGACGTTACCCGCAGAAGAAGCACCGGCTAACTCCGTGCCAGCAGCCGCGGTAATACGGAGGGTGCGAGCGTTAATCGGAATTACTGGGCGTAAAGCGTACGCAGGCGGTCTGTTAAGTCAGATGTGAAATCCCCGGGCTTAACCCGGGAACTGCATTTGAAACTGGCAGGCTAGAGTCTCGTAGAGGGGGGTAGAATTCCAGGTGTAGCGGTGAAATGCGTAGAGATCTGGAGGAATACCGGTGGCGAAGGCGGCCCCCTGGACGAAGACTGACGCTCAGGTACGAAAGCGTGGGGAGCAAACAGGATTAGATACCCTGGTAGTCCACGCTGTAAACGATGTCGATTTGAAGGTTGTGGCCTTGAGCCGTGGCTTTCGGAGCTAACGCGTTAAATCGACCGCCTGGGGAGTACGGCCGCAAGGTTAAAACTCAAATGAATTGACGGGGGCCCGCACAAGCGGTGGAGCATGTGGTTTAATTCGATGCAACGCGAAGAACCTTACCTACTCTTGACATCCAGAGAAGTTTGCAGAGATGCGAATGTGCCTTCGGGAACTCTGAGACAGGTGCTGCATGGCTGTCGTCAGCTCGTGTTGTGAAATGTTGGGTTAAGTCCCGCAACGAGCGCAACCCTTATCCTTTGTTGCCAGCACGTAATGGTGGGAACTCAAAGGAGACTGCCGGTGACAAACCGGAGGAAGGTGGGGATGACGTCAAGTCATCATGGCCCTTACGAGTAGGGCTACACACGTGCTACAATGGCGCATACAAAGAGAAGCGAACTCGCGAGAGTAAGCGGACCTCACAAAGTGCGTCGTAGTCCGGATTGGAGTCTGCAACTCGACTCCATGAAGTCGGAATCGCTAGTAATCGTGGATCAGAATGCCACGGTGAATACGTTCCCGGGCCTTGTACACACCGCCCGTCACACCATGGGAGTGGGTTGCAAAAGAAGTAGGTAGCTTAACCTTCGGGAGGGCGCTTACCACTTTGTGATTCATGACTGGGGTGAAGTCGTAACAAGGTAACCGTAGGGGAACCTGCGGTTGGATCACCTCCTTACCGAAATAGATACTAATTGTGTAGTGTCCACACAGATTGTCTGATAACTGTAATGAGCAAACAGCTCGTATGGTTTTTTTTGCGAAGCAGCACTGCTTCGTGATCCTATCTTTGTCCCCTTCGTCTAGTGGCCTAGGACACTGCCCTTTCACGGCGGTAACAGGGGTTCGAACCCCCTAGGGGACGCCATATCCCGCTGTCTATTTCAGAGCACACTCTTATGAGTATGCTGCGAAATACATGCTCTTTAACAATCCGGAACAAGCTGAAAATTTGAAAAAAAACATGCTGAGCAAAATCAGTATGCGATTCTCTCAAAGCAAGCAAACCTAATGATTGCCGTGTCGATGGCAATCTCTGTAGCCCAGGCGAGGGTTTACTCTCACCAGGGTGAGACTGTGCGAACAGTGTCAGGGCAAGGCGCACGGCGCGCAGCCAGCGGAGTGGACTCAATGTCCATGAGCATGGCGAGCACCGCGCAACGATGCCATGGCAGTGTGCAGCCAGTCGCAACACAGACACTTTAGGGTTGTGAGGTTAAGTGAATAAGCGTACACGGTGGATGCCTAGGCAGTCAGAGGCGATGAAGGACGTGCTAATCCGCGAAATGCGCCGGTGAGCTGATATGAAGCGCTATCAGCCGGCGATGTCCGAATGGGGAAACCCAGTGCAATTCGTTGCACTATCATTACGTGAATCCATAGCGTATTGAGGCGAACCGGGGGAACTGAAACATCTCAGTACCCCGAGGAAAAGAAATCAACCGAGATTCCCCTAGTAGCGGCGAGCGAACGGGGAACAGCCCAGAGTCACCATCAGCATTTGCATCAGGAGAACGGTCTGGAAAGTCCGGCAACACAGGGTGATAGCCCCGTATCCGAAGGTGCAAGTGCTGTGAGCTCGATGAGTAGGGCGGGACACGTGATATCCTGTCTGAAGATGGGGGGACCATCCTCCAAGGCTAAATACTCCTGACTGACCGATAGTGAACCAGTACCGTGAGGGAAAGGCGAAAAGAACCCCGGCGAGGGGAGTGAAATAGAACCTGAAACCGTGTACGTACAAGCAGTGGGAGCCTTGATTTATCAGGGTGACTGCGTACCTTTTGTATAATGGGTCAGCGACTTATATTCTGTAGCAAGGTTAACCGAATAGGGGAGCCGTAGGGAAACCGAGTCTTAACTGGGCGTTAAGTTGCAGGGTATAGACCCGAAACCCGGTGATCTAGCCATGGGCAGGTTGAAGGTTGGGTAACACTAACTGGAGGACCGAACCGACTAATGTTGAAAAATTAGCGGATGACTTGTGGCTGGGGGTGAAAGGCCAATCAAACCGGGAGATAGCTGGTTCTCCCCGAAAGCTATTTAGGTAGCGCCTCGTGAATTCATCTTCGGGGGTAGAGCACTGTTTCGGCTAGGGGTCCACCCCGGATTACCAACCCGATGCAAACTGCGAATACCGAAGAATGTTACCACGGGAGACACACGGCGGGTGCTAACGTCCGTCGTGAAGAGGGAAACAACCCAGACCGCCAGCTAAGGTCCCAAAGTCATGGTTAAGTGGGAAACGATGTGGGAAGGCATAGACAGCCAGGATGTTGGCTTAGAAGCAGCCATCATTTAAAGAAAGCGTAATAGCTCACTGGTCGAGTCGGCCTGCGCGGAAGATGTAACGGGGCTAAACCATGCACCGAAGCTGCGGCAGCGGACATATCACTTAAGACAATTGTACGGAAAACGATTGACGGAGCGCAGCGACGTCAATGCGTTCATCACGTCGAGTTGACTTAAGGATATGTCCGTTGGGTAGGGGAGCGTTCTGTAAGCCTGCGAAGGTGGCCTGTGAGGGCTGCTGGAGGTATCAGAAGTGCGAATGCTGACATAAGTAACGATAAAGCGGGTGAAAAGCCCGCTCGCCGGAAGACCAAGGGTTCCTGTCCAACGTTAATCGGGGCAGGGTGAGTCGACCCCTAAGGCGAGGCCGAAAGGCGTAGTCGATGGGAAACAGGTTAATATTCCTGTACTGGGTGTGACTGCGAAGGGGGGACGGAGAAAGCTAGGTTCGCCGGGCGACGGTTGTCCCGGTTTAAGCGTGAAGGTGGAAAAAGCAGGTAAATCCGCTTTTTCATTCAACACTGAGGCGTGATAACGAGCCACTACGGTGGTGAAGGAATTGATGCTACGCTTCCAGGAAAAGCCTCTAAGCTCCAGGTCACATCGAATCGTACCCCAAACCGACACAGGTGGTCAGGTAGAGAATACCAAGGCGCTTGAGAGAACTCGGGTGAAGGAACTAGGCAAAATGGTGCCGTAACTTCGGGAGAAGGCACGCTGGCATTAGGTGGAGGGACTTGCTCCCCGAGCTGAAGCCAGTCGCAGATACCAGCTGGCTGCAACTGTTTATTAAAAACACAGCACTGTGCAAACACGAAAGTGGACGTATACGGTGTGACGCCTGCCCGGTGCCGGAAGGTTAATTGATGGGGTTATCCGTAAGGAGAAGCTCTTGATCGAAGCCCCGGTAAACGGCGGCCGTAACTATAACGGTCCTAAGGTAGCGAAATTCCTTGTCGGGTAAGTTCCGACCTGCACGAATGGCGTAATGATGGCCAGGCTGTCTCCACCCGAGACTCAGTGAAATTGAACTCGCTGTGAAGATGCAGTGTACCCGCGGCAAGACGGAAAGACCCCGTGAACCTTTACTATAGCTTGACACTGAACATTGAGCCTTGATGTGTAGGATAGGTGGGAGGCTTTGAAGTGTGGACGCCAGTCTGCATGGAGCCAACCTTGAAATACCACCCTTTAATGTTTGATGTTCTAACTCCGGCCCGTAATCCGGGTCGAGGACAGTGTCTGGTGGGTAGTTTGACTGGGGCGGTCTCCTCCTAAAGAGTAACGGAGGAGCACGAAGGTTAGCTAATCACGGTCGGACATCGTGAGGTTAGTGCAAAGGCATAAGCTAGCTTGACTGCGAGAGTGACGGCTCGAGCAGGTGCGAAAGCAGGTCTTAGTGATCCGGTGGTTCTGAATGGAAGGGCCATCGCTCAACGGATAAAAGGTACTCCGGGGATAACAGGCTGATACCGCCCAAGAGTTCATATCGACGGCGGTGTTTGGCACCTCGATGTCGGCTCATCACATCCTGGGGCTGAAGTAGGTCCCAAGGGTATGGCTGTTCGCCATTTAAAGTGGTACGCGAGCTGGGTTTAGAACGTCGTGAGACAGTTCGGTCCCTATCTGCCGTGGGCGTTGGAAGATTGAGAGGGGCTGCTCCTAGTACGAGAGGACCGGAGTGGACGCACCACTGGTGTTCGGGTTGTCATGCCAATGGCATTGCCCGGTAGCTACGTGCGGAAGAGATAACCGCTGAAAGCATCTAAGCGGGAAACTTGCCTCGAGATGAGTCTTCCCTGTGGCTTTAAGCCACCTGAAGGGACGTTAAAGACGATGACGTTGATAGGTCGGGTGTGTAAGCGCAGCGATGCGTTGAGCTAACCGATACTAATGACCCGTGAGGCTTAACCTTACAACACCTAAAGTGTTTGACGCGAAGAGAGCGTTGCCCCGAGGGGTGGCGAGAGAATTTTCAGCGAAGTTCCGGATAAAGGCCGATGGTCATCAGTAACAGGATGACGGTTGGTAAACGAATTTGCCTGGCGGCACTAGCGCGGTGGTCCCACCTGACCCCATGCCGAACTCAGCAGTGAAACGCCGTAGCGCCGATGGTAGTGTGGGGTCTCCCCATGCGAGAGTAGGGAACTGCCAGGCATCCAATTGACGAAGCCCTCTGTGTAAACAGAGGGCTTTTTCATGTCCGTAACCCTGGCGGTTCGCTACTCGAGTAAGAGAGTAGGACCACCGGCAACGCCGGTGGAACGGAGCCGCAGGCGACGGCCCGCAGGGTGCCTGACGCAGTCAGGCATCAACTGCCAGGCATCCAATTGACGAAGCCCTCTGTGTAAACAGAGGGCTTTTTCATGTCCGTAACCCTGGCGGTTCGCTACTCGAGTAAGAGAGTAGGACCACCGGCAACGCCGGTGGAACGGAGCCGCAGGCGACGGCCCGCAGGGTGGCCGCCGCAGGCGGACATCAACTGCCAGGCATCCAATTGACGAAGCCCTCAAAGAAAACAGAGGGCTTTTTCATGTCCGTAACCCTGGCGGTTCGCTGCCCGGGCGCGAGAGTCGGACCCCCGGCAACGCCGGTGGAACGGAGCCGCAGGCGACGGCCCGCAGGGTGCCTGACGCAGTCAGGCATCCACTGCCAGGCATCCCATTGACGAAGCCCTCAAAGAAAACAGAGGGCTTTTTCATGTCCGTAACCCTGGCGGTTCGCTACCCGGGCGCTATGGCCGATCCCGCGATAATGCCGTACGCAGGACTTGCGCGCTGCGCTCCAGCAGATCCAGCGCCCGATCCCGCTGGCGATGGAACTGGGTGGTCATCATCAAAAAGGTTTCAGGCGTGGCCTGGGCGGCCTGATCTTTAAGGATCCGCAGCCCGGGAAATGCGCCGCCGTGATAACTCAGGTCGTAATGAAAATCATCGACCGAGCTATAGCGCAGGCGGTGCCATAAGGCCAGCACCTTGATTATTGCCGGCTGCCATGCCTGAGTATCGTATTGCCAACATGCTACCACCCGCTGCAAATCGTCCCGCAGACCCACCATGGCGTCAAGCGCCGGACTCAGGTCAAACGCCGGATCCAGCTGATCTTGCAACGCCGCCATTTCTTTATACAGCCGATCCCGATAGCCCAGCGGATCCAGCGGCAACGCCGTAGCGGTTAGAAGCTCCGCCAGCCAGTAACCATGGATCCGGCTGTCACGCCATAAAATAGCCAGATCGACCTTATCATAGGTATCCGCTTCGGTATGCCACCACCAGCCGCCGCCGCTGCCCGGCGACAGCGTATTCTTATTTACCGGCTCTTCGCGCAGGGCGAAATGCAGCGGCAAACCGCTGCCCCAAAAAGACTGGTCGCCTCCTTTGCCCAACGGCGTAATGCGTTGTGCCGCACTACCGGTTACCCGACGCACCGCGCGGTTAAGGAAATCAGGCTGTTCGGCCCCACTGGCGTTGATCACTACCTGCAATGCTTCCCTACAGCCGGGGGAATCAACGTTAATATGCGCCACGCAATGTTGAGCCAACGGATGACGAAACCGGTCGGCATACCAGGTCGACCCCCCATAGCGGGCATTGGAATGGCCCGGCCACCAGGCAATTCGCAGACCCCGTGTTAATTCGTGGCGATGCTGATGAAAATGAACGGCCATCGCCAGACATAACGCATTGCCGGTGGCATTATCGGTAACGCCTTCATGCCAGGAATCATAATGGGAAGATAACAGGACAAACTCGGGACATTCTCCCGCTATCTCCACCACCGGCAGGCTGCATGTGGAAACCGTCACCTGCAGCTCGGTGCGCAGACGCGCGGTAAGCGGGGCGGGGTGCCGTTGATAAAGCGCCAGCAGCTCGCGCCCCTGCTGCTGGTTGATCGAGATGACCGGCAGGCGCGGATAACGATGGCGATCGTCGGGCACCGGGGTGCCCCAGATCGGCCCGACGGTTTCCTCATGCAACGCCGTTTCGCCCGACCACCAGATATGGATGAGACCCAACGCGCCGGCGGCATCAAGCCGCTGTACATAATCTTCAAAACCCTGATCGGCAATGACAATCTTACCTTTCACCTGGGCGGACCATTGCGCCATCTGATTATCCGGTATCGGGTCCGTGGAGCGCGCGTCGTAAAACAGCGCAGCGTCCACGCCCAGCGGGCAACTGGCCGAGAAAGAGCGAGTCTTGGCCGCGCAGCGCCATGCCGGGTAGTCCGGCAGTTGCAGACTGCCGGAAAGGGGATTGCTTAACAACAATGAACATTGCTCAATGCGCGGCGACAGGCCATGACGGCTCAGCACCTCTGCCAGATAGCCGGCCGAGCGTTCGGCGTCGTCGCTGCCGGATAACCGGTGCAACTGCGAGAACTGCCGCAACAGGCTGTCCATCAGCGGCAATAGCGTCCCTGCGTGCGGCTCAGTGACTGGCATCGGCCTGCTCCGGTTGATGAACCGACAAATCGATATCACCAAAGTACTGCTGTTTGATCTTTTCCCACGTGCCGTCGGCCTTGATTTTAGCCAAACCTTCGTTTAGCAATGCCCTGATCTTTTCGTCATCTTTGCGAAAACCATAGGCCGAACCGATGCTGAAGAGTTTATCATCGCGTACTTCGGGTCCGGTCAGGGCGAAATCCTTGCCTTCGGGTTTATTCAGGAAACCATAGGTGACCGCTACCGCCGGGCTTAATGCGCCGTCCAGCCGTCCCGCCGCCAAATCCTGATAAATCATATCCTGATCGGCGTAAGGGACGATATCGATGCCCTTGGCGGCCCAGAACTGGTTGGCATACATCTCCTGGATGGTGCCCTGCTGGACGGCGATATGCTTGCCCTGCAGCGATGCCACGTCCGGCTGCAGGTTGCTGCCCTTGCGCGCCACCAGCCGGGTGGGGATATGGTAAACGAAATCACTGAAGTCGATGGCTTTCCTGCGTTTTTCGGTCGCTCCCAGCGGCGAAATAACATCGACTTTTTTAGCCAGCAGCGAGGGAATCTCCGCGTCAAAGCTACTGACCACGAATTGACATTGCACCGCCATTGCCCGGCAGACGGCATGGGTAATATCGATTTCAAAGCCCCGCGGCGTACCGTCCGCTTCCCGGTACTGAAACGGGGGATAGGTCAGATCGGCGCCGATACGCACCGTTTCACCGGCCGCCTGTGCCGCCGTTGCGCCCATAACCATGCCGAGTAACGCGAGTACCCCTCTGTTTTTCATTTTATTCCTCCTGCCCGGCCTGGTTGGCGAGCTTCCAGCGCGAAAATTCATCTCTTACCGCCTGCAATAGCGAGCGATCCTGATTCAGGTCAAAGGCGGTCATCGCCAGCGCCTTGGCGGCCTGCAGCATGCCGTCCAGGCCGGCGGGCGAAGCCGCCGCCTGGGCAAACTCAGGGGTATGCGGGAAAACGTCGCCAATGCGGATATAAGGATGGATGGCCGCGGTGACCTGGCTGACATTACCGATATCGGACGAGCCGATACCACCGGTTACCGGCGGATCGAACACGTCGATGTCCAACAGCTCAAGGTTGCGTTGAAAACCCATGGCCAGGGCCAGGTTGTTGTTGCGTTCGGCATAGGTCAGGCCCGGCTCGATTTCCAGCCTGGCGCCGCTTATCGCGGCGGCGCCTTGCGCTGCGGCGAACACTTTATCCCGCACCAGCCGCAACCCGTTAACCGTCGCCGCGCGCATCAGGAATTTTGCCTCGGCATAGGCCGGCACGATATTAGTGGCGCTGCCGCCATCGGTAATAATCCCATGTACCCGCACATCGTCGGTGAAGAACTGGCGCAGGGCATTAATGCCGACAAACGTATGGATGACCGCGTCCAGGGCGCTAATGCCTTTCTGCGGTGCCGACGAGGCATGCGCCGCCTTGCCGTAAAATTTAAATACCGCATCCACGCACGCCAGTCCGCCGCGCACCACCATGGTTTTCTCGCGCGGGTGGACCATCATCACCGCATCCACTGCATCGAATATGCCCAGATCGGCGAGAATGATTTTACCGCCGCCTTCTTCTTCCGCCGGGGTACCGATCACCAGCAGGCGCCCGCCTAATTCAGGGCAGGCGGCCTTTAACGCCAGCGCGGCGCCCACCGCGGCGGTGCCGATAAGATTATGGCCGCAGGCATGCCCCAGTTCTGGCAGCGCGTCGTATTCCGCAAGCAGCGCCACCACCGGTCCGGGTTTGCCGCTGTCAAAAGTGGCGCGAAAGGCGGTAGGAAGGCCGCCCAGCGGTTGTTCAATGACAAAACCCGCGCTCCTCAGTGGCGCGATCAGCGCGGCGGCGGACTGCGTTTCGTTAAAGCTCAGCTCCGGATTGCCATGGATCTGCAACGCCAGCTGTTCTAACTGCGCAGCCATGTCATCAACAGCATAAATAATTTTATTCTTTTGCTCGCTTATGGTGCCAATCGCCATGGTGTCTCCCTGTTTTGGTGCGTTTTCAGCGCAGCATCAATATCTTATACCGCAGATATAGGCGATTTTCCCTGCTAAGCCCAATCGAGCGTTTTTATGACTTGCATCCTTAAGCCAAAAAATATTTTATAGTGGAAGATAATTTCCCATGGACACCGGCCGTGAATGAAAAAGACTGGCTCATTATCCGGGCCGTTTACCAGCATAAAAATATCACCCGCGCCGCGGAACAGTTATATACCTCCCAGCCCGCGCTGAGTTATCGCTTAAAACAAATCGAGCGCAAACTGGCGATCCAGTTATTTGACGAGAACAGCAAAGGCCTGGCGTTCAGCGCGCAGGGGGAATTTCTGGCCAGCCATGCCGATAAGGTGCTTAGGGACATGCAGCAGTTAAAAATCAACCTGCATAGCCTGGATGAGCAACAGCAAGGGGAGATCCGCATCGGGGTGTCGAGTAATTATGCCGCCTACCGCCTGCCCGCCTTGCTGGAACGTTTTCGCCGGCAATATCCCGGCGTCAGCATTAGCCTTACCAGTGGTTACAGCGAAGAAATTTTCCAGCGCCTGCAACGGGATGAGATTCATCTGGCGCTGGTGAAAGATGATTTTAACTGGAAAGAGGGCAAACGGCTGATCGATGAGGATTGTTATTACCTGATAAGCCAGCATGAGCTTAATTTCAGCCTGCTGCCTCATTTGCCACAGATTAAAATTAATCATGGGCCGCATATTACCCAACTGATTGAGCGCTGGTGGAATGCCAATTTTTCGCTGGCGCCGCGTATCGCCATGACAGTGGACAAACTGGAGGTTTGCCTGGCCATGGTGAACCATGGCTTAGGTTACGCCATTATCTCCAGCTATTTGCCGTTGCCGGATTCGCTGTTCCGTCTACCCATCACTGTGGACGGCCAGGCGGTTAAGAACAGAACCTGGCTGCTTCACCGTCACGCCTGCGATACCTCCGCCCTGACGCTGCCCTTTATCCAGATGCTGGCCGATGCCGCGGGCCTGCCCCCCGTCCGGTAATAATCAGCGGTTCGACAAGCTGGAAATAATAAAGAAAATGTTTCGCTAAAGATGAAACATTTTCAACTAATGGTTGAACACTCGACATCATTTACTAAAAACGCTATCGTGGGCATCTGGATGTCTAAACGTTTATACGTATGCTTTGAGGTTCTATAGTTATGCCGATTCGGGTTCTTGATGAGTTGCCAGCAGTGAATTTCCTGCGTAACGAAAACGTGTTTGTTATGACCACTTCCCGCGCGCGCACCCAGGAAATACGTCCGCTAAAGGTGCTGATCCTTAATCTGATGCCGAAAAAAATCGAGACGGAAAATCAGTTCCTGAGACTGCTGTCCAACTCGCCGTTGCAAATTGATATTCAGCTGTTGCGTATTGACAATCATGAGTCGAAAAACACCCCGGCGGAACACCTCAACACCTTTTACTGTGATTTTGAGGATATCCAGGATGAAAACTACGATGGTCTGGTGGTGACCGGCGCGCCGCTGGGGCTGGTGGACTTTCAGGATGTGATTTTCTGGCCGCAGATAGACCGGGTGTTGCAATGGGCTAAAGGACATGTCACCTCGACCCTGTTCGTCTGTTGGGCGGTACAGGCGGCGCTGAATATTTTATACGACATTCCCAAAATGACCCGGCGGGAGAAGCTGGCCGGCGTATATCAGCATAACACCCTTAAGCCGCATGCCTTGCTGACCCGGGGGTTTGACGAGACGTTTCTGGCGCCGCATTCCCGCTATGCCGACTTCCCCTCCGACGTTATCCGTCAATATACCGACCTGGAGATCCTGGCGGAATCGGAGCAAACCGGCGCCTATCTATTCGCCAGTCCCGATAAACGCCTGGCCTTCGTCACCGGTCATCCGGAATACGACGCCTTAACCCTGGCCGGCGAATATCATCGCGATCTGGCGGCCGGCCTGAATCCCGCCATCCCGGTTAACTATTTCCCGGATAATAATCCAGACCTGCCGCCCAGGGCCAGCTGGCGCAGCCATGGGCATTTATTGTTCGCCAACTGGCTGAACTACTACGTTTACCAGATTACGCCATACGATCTGAAAAAAATGAATCCCACCCTGGATTAAAAGGGAATGCAGCTCGCACCCTGTTCCGCGCCGGAGAGTTGCCCGCGCAGCGCGCCGAACAGTTCGCGGCCGCAGCCGATATGCTCCGCGCTTAAATCAGGCTGCGCCACGATCCGCCGCGCCAGTTCGTCGGTGTCCACCAGCAACGACAGCTCGCCGGTAACGCCGTTCACCCGCACCCGATCGCCCGTCTGGATTTTCGCCAGCAATCCGCCGTTATAGGCCTCCGGCGTGACATGGATGGCCGCCGGCACCTTGCCTGACGCGCCGGATAAGCGTCCGTCGGTGACCAGGGCGACCTTGTAGCCGCGATCCAGCAGCACGCCCAGCGGCGGCATCAGTTTATGCAGCTCCGGCATGCCGTTGGCGCGCGGTCCCTGGTAGCGCACCACGATCACGCAGTCTTTGTTCAATTCGCCGGCATCAAAGGCCGGACCCACGTCATGCTGGCTTTCAAACACCATCGCCGGCCCCTCGATAACCTGGTTGGCCACGGGTACGGCTGAGGTTTTCATCACCGCGCGCCCCAGATTGCCGTCCAGCACCTTGGTGCCGCCGTGATGTTCAAACGGATTATCGATGCTGGCTATCACCTTGGGATCGAGCGAGATTTCGGTGCTTTCGCGCCAGGCCAGCACTCCTTGATCCAGCCAGGGTTCCATGGTGTAACGGCTTAAACCGAAACCGGCGACGGTATTGACCTCTTCATTCAGCAGGCCGCCTTTTAGCAATTCGCGTATCACAAGCTGGACGCCGCCGGCATCGTGGAATTGATTAATATCCGCCGGTCCGTTGGGGTAAATCCGCGACAGCAACGGCACGACGTCCGACAATTCGGAGAAGTCGTCCCAGTTAATGATAATGCCGGCGGCGCGGGCCATGGCGACCAAATGCATGGTGTGGTTGGTGGAACCGCCGGTGGTCAGCAGGGCGATAATGCCGTTGACGATCACCTTCTCGTCCACCAGCCGGCCAATCGGCAGATAGTTGCCGCTGTTTTCCGTCAGGCGCGTAACCTGTACGGCGGCGGCATCGGTCAGGGCCCCGCGCAGCGGGGTATTGGGCTGGATAAACGATGAGCCGGGTAAATGCAGGCCCATCATTTCCATGACCATCTGGTTGGAGTTGGCGGTGCCGTAAAAGGTGCAGGTGCCGGCGCTGTGATATGACGCCGCTTCGGCATCCAGCATGGCCGCGCGGTCTATCTTGCCCTCGGCGTAGAGCTGGCGTACGCGTACTTTTTCTTTATTCGGCAAACCGCTGGCCATCGGTCCGGCGGGGACGAATACCGCCGGCAGATGTCCAAAGGACAGCGCCGCCATCACCAGCCCGGGGACGATCTTGTCGCAAATCCCGAGGTATAAGGCGCCGTCGAACATATTATGGGATAAACCAATGGCGGCGGACATGGCGATGATCTCCCGGCTCATCAGCGACAGCTCCATGCCGTCCTGTCCCTGGGTCACGCCGTCGCACATCGCCGGTACCCCGGCGGCTACCTGGCCTACCGCGCCGACGCTGTGCAGGGCGTCCTTCAGGCGTTGCGGGTAATGCTCGTAAGGCTGGTGGGCGGACAGCATATCGTTGTATGAATTGATAATGGCGATATCATTGCGGGTCATGCTTTTCAGCGCCAGCTTATCATCGGGCTGGCAGGCGGCGAAGCCGTGGGCCAGGTTGCCGCAGGCCAGCTGCGACCGGTGAACCGTTTTGACGCGTGCGGCGTCGATGCGCGCCAGATAAGCGGTGCGGGTGGGTAAAGAACGGTCGATAACGCGTTGCGTCACCCGGGCTACGGTAGGATTCATATCTGCCTCACACTTAAGATTGAATGGTCAAGCCTGGCTCTTGCCGTCGGCGGAGCCTGGCTCAACAACGGAATTGGTGTCCCAGCCGCCGGACAAACCGTCGAATCGCTTTTTTTATAATGACAACCTATTGGTAGCGAAGCGGCCTGCCGGCTATTACAGCGATATTGTGAAATTGAATCGTTTCAGCTAAAAAAGCTTAAACAGCCGGATGCGCCCTCTGGAGATTACCGGCCGGGTATGACAATGATTATCCCTGGCATAACAAGCATAGTTGCTGTGCCGATCGCTGCTTAAGCGCGCGGGAGGTCAGCCGCCGTTGCCCCGATCTGTTCCTTGATGCAGCGCAGGGCATCGTTGATGACCCCGTCCACCGGCTGGTTGATATCCACCACCAGGACGTCCTTTTCATCGGCGCCCGGTTCTTCCAGGGTATCGAATTGAGTGACCAGCATTTGGGTCTTGAAGAAATGACCTTTGCGCGCTTTCATCCGGGCTTCTATCACATCGAATTCGCCCTTGAGATACAGGAAGGACAGGTTGGCGTTGCCTTCCCGCAGCCGATCGCGATAATGTTTTTTCAGCGCCGAACAGACGATAATGGAAATGGCGTTGGTACGTTGCATCGCAAACGCGGCATCATTGATTGCCGCCAGCCAGGGCGCGCGATCGTCGTCGTTAAGCGCCTGTCCCGCCGCCATTTTGTTGATGTTGGCGCGCGGATGCAAAAAATCGCCGTCAAGGAACGCGGCCGATAGCTCACGGGCCAGGGCGTTGGCCACCACGGACTTGCCGCTGCCTGAAACGCCCATTAAAACGAAGATATGGTTAGCTGTTGTTGTCATCGTAAGGCTCCGTGGCCAGAAAAGAGTGTAGTGATGTTACCGGTAACATTATCCCGATTTTTGCTGCGGTTTCCAGATGCTTTGTCGTTTTTTCGCGCTAATTGTGATCTGCTTCAAATTAAAAATGTAATCTGAAACATTCTTTTTACATCGCACAGCATCGTTTCGGGCCGGACCGGTGGGATTTGAAAAAGTCTCATGCGCCTTCGGCGTCGATTGCCTGTAATTTATGCTAGGATGTTCTGCCTGTTTTGGCTTCATAAAAGATGATTTTTTCAGCGGTGGATGGGGTAATGGTGAACAATCGAGTGGACGGACTGCGCAGGCAATTAGCACAGCGCATCATGGTGCTGGACGGTGGCATGGGCACCATGATCCAGAGTTACCGGCTTGAGGAAGAGGACTACCGGGGGGCGCGTTTCGCCGACTGGCCGAGCGATCTGAAAGGCAATAACGATCTGCTGGTGCTGAGCAAGCCCGAGGTGATTGCCGCTATCCATCACGACTATCTGGCCGCGGGCGCCGATATCCTTGAGACCAACACCTTTAACTCTACCGCCATCGCCATGGCCGACTACCATATGGAGTCGCTGGTCAGCGAGCTGAATACCGAGGCCGCCCGGCTGGCCCGGCGCAGCGCGGACGAATGGACGGCGCGCACGCCGGAGAAACCCCGCTATGTGGCCGGCGTCCTCGGCCCCACCAACCGCACCGCCTCCATTTCGCCGGACGTTAACGATCCGGCGTTCCGCAACGTCAGTTTTGATCAGTTAGTGAGCGCTTACCGTGAGGCGGTTCACGCTCTGGTGACGGGCGGCGTGGACTTGATTATGGTGGAAACCATTTTCGATACCCTTAACGCCAAGGCCGCGATATTCGCCATCGAAACCGAATTCGAGGCCATGGGCGTACAGTTGCCGGTGATGATTTCCGGCACTATTACCGATGCCTCGGGCCGCACCCTTTCCGGCCAGACCACCGAGGCCTTCTATAATTCCCTGCGCCACGTCAAGCCCCTGTCCTTTGGCCTGAACTGCGCCTTAGGCCCCGATGAGCTGCGCCAGTATGTGGCCGAGCTGTCGCGCATTGCCGATTGTTATGTCAGCGCCCATCCCAACGCCGGATTGCCGAACGCCTTTGGCGAATACGATCTCGGCCCGGATGAAATGGCCGGGCAGATCAAGGAATGGGCCGTTTCCGGTTTCCTGAATATCGTCGGCGGCTGCTGCGGCACCACGCCCGCGCATATCGCCGCCATGGCGCGCGCCGTCGAGGGCATAGCGCCGCGCGTCCTGCCGGAGCGGCCCATTGCCTGCCGTCTGGCTGGCCTGGAACCGCTGAATATCGCCAAGGATACGCTGTTCGTCAACGTGGGCGAGCGCACCAACGTTACCGGTTCGGCGCGCTTCAAGCGCCTGATCAAAGAAGAAAAATATAATGAGGCGCTGGCGGTGGCGTTGCAGCAGGTGGAAAGCGGCGCGCAGATTATTGATATCAACATGGATGAAGGCATGCTGGATTCCGCCGCCGCCATGGTGCGTTTTCTGCATTTGATCGCCGGCGAACCGGATATATCCCGGGTGCCGATTATGATCGATTCGTCGAAATGGGACGTCATCGAGCAGGGGCTGAAGTGCATCCAGGGCAAGGGCATCGTTAATTCCATCTCAATGAAGGAAGGCGAGGACGCTTTTATCCACCATGCCCGTTTGGTGCGCCGTTACGGCGCCGCGGTCGTAGTGATGGCGTTTGATGAAGAGGGCCAGGCGGATACCCGGCAGCGCAAGATAGACATTTGCCGCCGCGCTTACCGCATCCTGACCGAAACCGTGGGTTTCCCGCCGGAAGATATTATCTTCGACCCCAATATTTTTGCCATCGCCACAGGGATTGAAGAACACAATAACTATGCCCAGGACTTTATCGGCGCCTGTGCCGATATCAAGGCCGAGCTGCCCCATGCGCTGATTTCCGGCGGGGTATCCAACGTGTCGTTTTCGTTTCGCGGCAACGAGCCGGTACGCGAGGCCATACACGCGGTGTTCCTTTATTACGCCATCAAGAACGGCCTGGATATGGGGATCGTCAACGCCGGCCAGCTGGCCATCTATGACGACCTGTCCGATGAGCTGCGCGAGGCGGTAGAGGACGTGGTGCTCAACCGGCGCGCCGACGGCACCGAAAGACTCCTGGATCTGGCGGAGAAATACCGCGTTGGCAAAAACGACGACGATACGAAACAACAGCAGGCGGAATGGCGCGGCTGGCCGGTCAATAAACGGCTGGAGTACGCGCTGGTAAAAGGCATTACCGAATACATCGAAGCGGATACCGAAGAATCGCGGCAACAGGCGGCGCGGCCCATTGAGGTGATTGAAGGGCCGCTGATGGTCGGCATGAACGTGGTGGGCGACCTGTTCGGCGCCGGGAAGATGTTCCTGCCGCAGGTGGTCAAGTCGGCGCGGGTCATGAAGCAGGCGGTTGCCTATCTGGAACCCTTTATCAAGGCGGGAAAAGAAAAGCAAAAGGCGGCCGGCAAGATTCTGCTGGCGACGGTGAAAGGCGATGTGCATGATATCGGCAAAAATATCGTCGGCGTGGTGCTGCAATGCAATAACTACGAAATCATCGACCTGGGCGTGATGGTCTCGATGGATAAGATCCTGAAAGCGGCGCGGGAATTCAACGTGGATATTATCGGCCTGTCGGGCTTGATCACGCCCTCGCTCGATGAGATGGTCAACGTCGCCAAAGAGATGGAACGCCAGGGATTTACCCTGCCGTTGCTGATTGGCGGCGCCACCACCTCGAAGGCGCACACCGCGGTTAAAATCGAGAAAAACTACAGCGGGCCGACGGTGTATGTGCAGAATGCCTCGCGCAGCGTGGGGGTGGTGTCGGCCCTGCTGTCGGACGAGCAGCGGGATGAATTTATAGTGCGTACCCGTAAGGAGTATGACACGGTGCGCATCCAGCATGGCCGCAAAAAGCCCCGTACGCCGCCGGTCTCGCTGCAGGCCGCGCGCGATAACGACCTGGCCATCGATTGGGATAGCTATATTCCCCCGGTGGCCCATCGCCTGGGCATTCAGTCCGTCAGCGCCTCTATCGAGACATTGCGCAACTATATTGACTGGACGCCGTTTTTTATGACCTGGTCGCTGGCGGGTAAATACCCCCGCATCCTGGAGGATGAAGTGGTCGGCGCTGAGGCGAAACGCGTGTTTGACGACGCCAATGCCCTGCTGGACCAGCTTTCCGCGCAAAAATCCCTTAACCCGCGCGGGGTGGTGGGTATTTTTCCCGCCAACCGGGTGGGCGACGACATCGAAATCTATCGCGATGAAAGCCGGCGCGAAATTTTGGTGGTCAGCCATCATCTGCGTCAGCAGACGGAGAAAAGCGAATTCGCCAATTATTGCCTGGCGGATTTTGTGGCGCCGAAAGACAGTGGCAAGGCGGACTACCTGGGCGCGTTCGCCGTCACCGGCGGTCTGGAGGAAGATGCGCTGGCGGCGGCCTTTGACGCCCAACAGGACGATTATAATAAAATCATGGTCAAAGCCCTTTGCGACCGTCTGGCCGAAGCCTTTGCCGAATATCTCCATGAGCGGGTGCGTAAAGTCTACTGGGGCTACGCGCCCAACGAGAACCTGAGCAATGACGAATTGATTCGGGAAAACTACCAGGGCATCCGCCCGGCGCCCGGCTATCCGGCCTGTCCCGACCACACCGAGAAAGCGGCTATCTGGCAATTGCTGAATGTGGACGACACCGCCGGGATGCGCCTGACGGAGTCCTATGCCATGTGGCCCGGCGCGTCGGTCTCCGGCTGGTATTTCAGCCATCCCGACAGTAAATATTATGCCGTGGCGCAGATCCAGCGGGATCAGGTGGAAGATTATGCCCGGCGTAAAAATATGCCTATCGCTGAAGTTGAACGCTGGCTGGCGCCGAACCTGGGCTACGATGCGGACTGATCGGTCACAGATGTCACAGCGGTAAAATAGCGGGGCGGCCCGGCGTTGACGCGCCGCGCTGCTTCATTGTGCTTTCCCCATTCCCCCCGCGCGGTTTCATAAGAAAAAAATATCGATATGCTTAATATTGAATCTATTAGCAATATTCAATTTTTGTTTTAAATGATTTAACGCTAATTAATTATAGCTAATAATATAATTATTTTACCTATTGGGATGGACGGGTTAAATTTAATCGTACTCAAGGACAAGCTGAGAAAGAAAAGTTTTATATTATTTTAATTATATTAATTTTTTTTAAAATACTTAGAGCCACTTTCCGCTGGCAACGCAAGGATGAGTGTAATCAATCCCTATTATTGAGGCAACTCTGTGGACACCCTTCATGAAAAGGCACCCTGGCGTACAGGACCGCGCGCACAGACGGGATGGCGGACTTAGCATGACAAAATAATAAGCGGTAAGAGGGTAACTGATGAATCAACATGAACAAAAAATATTTCTGACGACGCTGGTGGCGGCCTTCAGATCGACACATCGTTATATGAAGCGCAATTATCCTTATGGCAAGAGCGGGGCGAAAAGCCCTCCTTCCCCCTGAAAGGCGGCGTGCTTCAAGGGATGAAAAATCGGAGAGAAAGATGATTGAACATAATGTTCTGTTCCGGTTCAGGCCGGCATTGGCGCCGGCGGAGATCCAGCAGGTCGCCGCGACGCTGCTGGCGATGGATCGGTATATTCCCGGCATCCTGAAGGCATCGTGGCATGACAATGCCAGCCGGGAACAACGGGATAAGGGCTTCAGGCATCTGCTCCGGCTTTTTTTTGCCGACAGCGCAGCCCTGGACCAGTACCTGGCCCATCGCCATCATCTTTACGTGTGTGAAAATATCCTGTTCCCGGTACTGGCGGACGGCGCGGGGTCCGTGCTGGTGTTTGATCTGTGGGGACATGAAAACGCATTGTGAATGACCCCCGGCGCTACTGCGCCTCTACGTCGATATGCAGGGTATCGTAGCGCCAGTACTCCAGGTCGCAGTCAATAATGCGGCCATACTGATCGCGATTGATACGGGTAATAAACAGCGCCGGGCTGTTATCCGCCAATTTCAGCGCCTGCGACGCCGCCTGCGGAAAGGTGGTGGGCAGCATGGCGAAACGTACTTTGCCGTAACGGATGCCATACTGGTTGGCATACAGTTCCGTAAGCGAGGATGTCAGATCCTCATGCAAAATCGCCGGGAAATACGCCGGATTCAGATAATGTTCCACGTAAAGCACCGCACGCCCGTCAATG
The DNA here is from genome assembly GCF_047324145.1 of Sodalis sp. RH24. Taxonomy (NCBI): domain Bacteria; kingdom Pseudomonadati; phylum Pseudomonadota; class Gammaproteobacteria; order Enterobacterales; family Bruguierivoracaceae; genus Sodalis; species Sodalis sp. RH24. The sequence continues at coordinate 3,278,999 of NZ_CP178729.1, read as the reverse complement.
CGCCTGACCCGGCGTATGCAATATACCCGTGAACCGGACGGCAAGGCCAAATGCGCGCATATCGCCGCCGGCGTCGTCATTTCGCTGGCATCCAATACCTCGGTGGCGGGTTTACGCCCCTGCTCGCGCACCATGGCATGGAAATGGCTGCGCGTCAGCGGGTTATAGATAATACGCGGCGGGCTGACAAACCAGCCGCGGCGTTCCTCGCGGTAAATCAGCCCCTGGGCTTCCAACTGCCCCAACGCTTCCCGCAGGGTAATGCGGGTCGTGGCAAATTGTTCGCTTAGCATCCTCTCGGCGGGCAAGCGATCGTTGTGCGTCAAGTCCCCTTGTGCAATCCAGCCGGCGATCGCCTGGCAAATCGCGGTAACGGTTTTTTGCCGGGACAGGCTGGCGCTGAAAGAAGCGCCATTATGCAGCATTTTTTTTACCGGCCTGCCTGTTCATAGTGCACATTTTTCTGCCTTTGCGGATGGGGTGGTAAAACCATAACAAAAAATCGGCTAAAAGAATTACTGACATCAAATATTCATCTTACTTCGGTAGATTGGCTTGGTTCTTGCTGGACTAGACCAGTAGAGTTCGTCACCTTCATTCCTTCACCCGGAGCATCATTTATGAAACTTCTGTTCGCTTCTGTGTTAACCACCGCCATCCTGATGGCAAGCCCGGCCGGTTTCGCCGCGCCCGCGGATGTCGCGGCCCTGGAGAAAGCGGCGCGCCAGGAAGGCGAGGTCAATAGTGTCGGCATGCCTGACAGCTGGGCAAACTGGAAGGATACCTGGGCGGATCTGGCCGGCAAATACGGCCTGAAGCATAGCGATACCGATATGAGTTCAGCGCAGGAGATCGCCAAATTCCTGGCTGAGAAAGGCAACGCCAGCGCGGATATCGGCGATGTGGGATCGTCCTTTGGGCCGGTGGCGGTACAAAAAGGCGTAACGCTGCCTTACAAACCCAGTACCTGGGATCAGGTTCCCGACTGGGCAAAGGACAAAGACGGCCATTGGGCGCTGGCGTATACCGGCACCATCGCTTTTATCGTGAACAAGCAAACGGTAAAAGAAACGCCGCATAGCTGGGCCGATTTGCTGAAAGGCGATTATAAGGTGACCGTCGGCGATGTCAGTACCGCGGCGCAAGCGACCAACGGCGTGCTGGCGGCGAGCTATGCCATGGGCGGCGATGAAAAGAATCTGAAGCCGGGCCTGGAATTTTTTGCCAAGCTGGCCAAGGCGGGACGCCTGGGACTGAACAACCCGACTATAGCGTCGCTGGAAAAAGGCGAAGTGGATGTGGGCATCGTCTGGGATTTCAACGGCCTTAATTACCGCGACACCATCGACAAGACCCGTTTTGATGTATTGATCCCCTCCGATGGCTCCATTACCTCCGGCTATACCACGATTATAAATAAATATGCCAAACATCCCAATGCGGCCAAGTTTGCGCGCGAATATATTTTTTCCGATGCCGGACAGATCAACCTGGCCCGGGGCTATGCCCGCCCGATCCGCGTGGAAAAGCTGACGCTGCCGGATGACGTGAAAGCCAAGCTGCTGCCTATCGAACAGTATAAAAACGCCCATCCCATCGCCGATCCGGTTGCCTGGGAAAAGAGCGCCAAGGAACTGCCGCGCCTGTGGCAGGAGAATGTCATGATGGTCATGCCGCAGTAAAGGAGGCGTGATGAAAACCCTGCTGGTGATACTGGACGGACTAAGCTATCCGGTGGCCTACGACGCCATGGGATATCTGCACGCTGAGTGCGCGGCGGGGCATGGATGCCTCTATCAACTGGACTGCGAGCTGCCGTCATTATCGCGACCGCTCTATGAGTGTATCCTTACCGGCGTGCCGCCGGTGGCGAGCGGCGTCGTGCATAATAACGTGGTGAGGCTTTCGCATCATCGCAGCATTTTTCATTTTGCCCGCGCCGCCGGCCTTACCACCGCGGCGGCGGCCTATTATTGGGTGAGCGAACTGTATAACCGCGCCCCCTTCGATGCCGTGCGCGATCGCCATACCGTCGCGCCGGAGGCGGCTATCCAGTACGGGCATTTTTATCATGCGGACCATTATCCCGACTCCCATCTGTTTGAAGATGCGGAAAGCCTGCGCCAGCGCCACCAACCGGATTTCCTGCTGCTTCATCCCATGAATATCGACGACGCGGGCCATCGCTTCGGCCTGTCGTCGCCGCAATACCGTAATATGGCCCGCACCGCGGACGGCCTGTTGTCGCAATATATGCCCGCGTGGCTGGCAGCCGGTTATCAGGTGATCGTCACGGCGGATCACGGCATGAACGACGATCGCAGCCATGGCGGCATCCTGCCCGAAGAGCGCCAGGTGCCGTTATTTGTGTTCGGCGCGGCTTTTAGCCAGGCGCCCGCCGCGCCGCGCCAGACGGAACTGTGCGGCACCCTTTGCAGCCTGCTGGGGGTTGAACACGATCGGCCGGCCTGCGCGGAGCTGTTGAAATGAAGGCCAAATGGCTGGCGGTATTGGTCATGCTGCCTTTTGCGCTGGTGTTCTGTGCTTTCCAAATCGCGCCGCTGGCGTGGATGGCGGTGCATAGCTTCAACAGCGACATCGAAGGCTGGGGGATGGATAACTATCGGCAAATCCTCGGCTCGCCGTTTTACCGGCAGGCGATCTACTTCTCCCTGCAAATCACCTTCTGGTCCAGCGTATTCGGGTTGCTGATCGCCCTGGTGGGCAGTTACTCGCTGCGCCAGCTCGGGGTGTCGCGCCTGCGCACCGCCGTGATGTCCTTTACCAATATGACCAGCAATTTTACCGGCGTCCCGCTGGCGTTCGCTTTTGTCATCCTGCTGGGCACCAACGGCTGCGTCACGCTTATTCTGCGCCGTTATGGCTGGCTCGGGGACTTCAGCATCTATTCCAAAACCGGCCTGATGGTGCTGTACACCTACTTCCAGATCCCGCTCGGGGTGCTGTTGCTGTATCCGGCCTTTGACGGCCTGCGCGAGGACTGGCGCGAATCCGCCGCGTTGCTGGGCGCGGGCAAGGTGCGTTACTGGCGGCATATCGGCCTGCCGGTGCTGGCGCCGGCCCTGCTGGGCACCTTTGTTATCCTGTTGGCTAACGCCCTGGGCGCCTACGCCACGATTTTTGCCCTGACCAGCGGCAATTTCAACGTTATCCCGATCCGTATCGCCGCCCTGGTGGCGGGCGATCTGGAACTTGACCCGAATATGGCCAGCGCGCTGGGCATGTTCCTGGTATTGCTGATGGTGTTTATCACCCTGGTTCATCGCTGGGTGATGCGCAGGAGCTATACCCATGTACGATCCTGATAAGTTAGTTGGCGGCAAAACGGGAGGGGGTTGATGACGCGTGCTGAAAACATTTATCACCGCGCCGTGGTCGCGGTGCTGCTGTTTATCCTGCTGCTGCCTTTGGTGGCGACGCTGGTTTACGCTTTTTCCAGCCAGTGGGGGTCGACGGTGTTGCCGGAAGGGTTCACCTTAAAATGGATGGCCCAGCTCTGGCAGGATCCGCGTTTCCTGACGGCGCTGTGGCATTCGCTGCTGATTTGTTTCGGCGCGCTGGCCCTTGCCGTTGTACTGGTATTGCCATTAATGTTTGTGATTGCTTACTATTTTCCGCAGCTCGATGCCCTGATGAATATTCTGATCCTGCTGCCGTTCGCCGTGCCGCCGGTGGTGTCGTCGGTGGGCCTGCTGCAGCTGTATTCCGACGGTCCGCTGGCCATGACCGGCACGCCGTGGATTTTAATCGGCTGTTATTTCACCATCGCGCTGCCGTTTATCTATCGGGCGATCACCAACAATATGCAGGCCATCCACCTGCGTGATTTGATGGATGCCGCCCAATTGCTCGGCGCCAGTACCTGGCGGGCGGCGCTGCTGGTGGTGCTGCCCAACCTGCGCAAGGGCTGCATGATTGCCGTATTGCTGTCGTTCTCGTTCCTTATCGGCGAGTTTGTCTTTGCCAACCTGCTGGTGGGCAACCGTTTCGAGACGCTGCAGGTCTATCTTTATAATAGCCGCAACGGCAGCGGTCATTTCACCAGCGCCCTGGTGATCTCCTATTTCCTGGTGGTATTGCTGCTGACGCTAGTGGCGAATTCCGTGAATAAGGGCAAGGAATAATCATGTCTTATCTGGCGGTAAAACAGCTTAATAAACATTATGGTCCGACCCAGGTGTTCGAAAATATCGATTTCGATGCTGCGGAAGGCGAATTTGTTACCCTGCTCGGGCCGAGCGGCTGCGGCAAGTCTACCCTGTTGCGTTGCCTGGCGGGCCTGACGCCGGTGGACAGTGGGCAAATCTTGTTGCAAGGCGCGGATTTAGTGCCGTTATCGCCCCAGGACCGCGGTATCGGCATGGTATTCCAGAGCTATGCGTTGTTCCCGAATATGACGGTCACCGGCAACGTGGCCTTTGGCCTGAAAATGCAAAAGCTGGCGGCGACCGAGATCACGCGCCGCGTCAACGAGGTGCTGGAACTGGTGGAACTGCATGAGTTCGCCCACCGGTATCCGCATCAGCTCTCCGGCGGCCAATGCCAGCGGGTGGCCCTGGCGCGTTCGCTCGTCACCCGCCCCCGGCTGCTGCTGCTGGATGAGCCGCTATCGGCCCTGGATGCCCGCATCCGCAAGCATTTGCGCGACCAAATCCGGCGTATTCAGCAAGAACTGCGGCTGACCGCCATTTTTGTTACGCACGATCAGGAAGAAGCGCTGACCTTATCCGACCGCGTGGTGCTGATGAATAAAGGTAAAATCGTGCAAAACGGCAGCGCCGAAACGCTTTATACCCAGCCGGTGGACGCCTTTGCCGCCGGGTTTATCGGCAGTTATAACCTGTTAAGCCCGGATCAAGCCGCGCTGTTGACCGGGCGCGGCTGGCGGGGCCGGGTCGCCGTGCGGCCCGAGTCTATTATGCTGTTGCCGGCCGGGCAGGGCATTAGCGCGCGCGTCGACGGCCACAGCCTGTTGGGTAATGTGATCCGTTATCGCGTGTCGGCGCAGGGGGTCGAACTGCTGGTGGATGTGTTGAACCGATCGGTGGCCGATCTGTACCCAAACGGCACGCCGGTTGGTCTACAGTTAGATATAACGACATTATGTGAGGTGGCATGAGCCTGGCGTTATTTGATTTGGATGACACACTGATTGATGGAGACTGCGCCAGCCTGTGGAGCCAGTACATGCTGACGCTGGGCTGGGCGCAACGCGACGGATTTGTGCAACGGGAACAGGCATTAATGCTACAGTACCGGCAGGGGACATTATCCATGGAAGAATATATGTCGTTTACCCTGGAGCCGCTGATCGGCCGTTCTACGGATGAAGTGGCGCAGTGCGTGGAGGCCTTTATCGACGAGGCGATCGTTCCCTGCATACGTGAGCCCGCCCGGCGCTGTATCGCCGAACATCAACGCCGCGGGGATCGGAACGTTATTATTTCGGCGTCCGGCGAACATTTGGTGACGCCGATTGCGCGCCGCTTCGGCGTCGCTGAAACCTTGTCGATACAACTTGAAGTTTATGACGATTCTTATACCGGTAAAACCTGTGGCGTATTAACTTATCGGGAGGGGAAAGTGTCCAGGCTGCTGGACCTGATCGAGGGCAAGGAGTCAATGTTGGCGCAGGCCAGCTTTTATTCCGACTCGTGTAATGACCTGCCGTTATTAAGTCAGGTGGGTTATCCTTATGCCGTTAATCCCGACGGTATCCTGCTTCGGCATGCACAACAGGCTGGATGGCCGGTTTTGCAATGGTAAACAGTGGGTCATCAAGGAGTTGTAAGAAGCGTGTTAACATTGTTGCATCTGCTTTCCGCGGTAGCGCTGCTGGTTTGGGGGACGCATATTGTCCGTACCGGGATCATGCGTGTCTACGGTGCCCGCCTGCGGCAGGTGCTGAGCAGAAGCGTAGAAAAAAAACCGATGGCGTTCATGGCGGGCATCGGCGTTACGGCGCTGGTCCAAAGCAGTAACGCCACGGCAATGCTGGTCACCTCGTTTGTCGCCCAGGGCCTGGTGGCGCTGACGCCGGCCCTGGTGATTATCCTGGGCGCCGATGTCGGTACCGCGCTGATGGCCCGGGTGCTGACGTTTGACTTATCCTGGCTCTCCCCCCTGCTGATCTTTATCGGCGTCTGCCTGTTCCTGAGCCGTAAGCAATCGCGCGTCGGCCAGATAGGCCGGGTGTGTATCGGCCTGGGCCTGATCCTACTGGCGCTGGAGCTGATTGTCGCCGCCTCGACCCCCATTACCCAGGCCAACGGCGTCAAGGTCCTGTTCTCATCACTGACCGGCGATGTGGTGCTCGACGCCCTGCTCGGCGCGCTGTTCGCCATTATCAGCTACTCAAGCCTGGCGGCGGTGCTGCTGACCGCGACGCTGACCGCCACCGATGTGATTTCCTTTAAGGTGGCCCTGTGCCTGGTTATCGGCGCCAACCTGGGCAGCGGCATCCTGGCGATGATCAACGCCAGCGGGCAAAACGCGGAAGGCAAACGCGTGGCGCTGGGCAGCCTGCTGTTCAAGCTGGTGGGCGGCTTGGTGGTATTGCCGGCCATCTCATTCCTGGCCGGCCTGCTTGGGCGCCTGCCGGTCAGCGCCTCGGAGCTGGTGATCTATTTCCATGTTTTTTATAACCTGATTCGCTGCCTGCTCCTGGTGCCGTTCGCCGGGCCGATGGCGCGCTTATGTACACAATGGATCGGCGATACGGCGGTCGGCGACGTGGGCGTGCGCCCGCGTCATCTGGATACCAGCGCCCTGGATACGCCCGCGCTGGCGCTGGCCAATGCCTCGAGGGAAACACTGCGCATGGGCGATGTGGTGGAAAGCATGCTGCTGCTGCTTCGTGAAGTGCTGCACGGCCAGCCGAATAAAGACCGGGAAATACGCCGGCTGGATGATGATGTCGACGTGCTGTACACCGCCATCAAACTCTATCTGGCCCAGATGCCGAAAGAGGATCTGGAGGAAGCGGATTCCCGCCGCTGGGCCGAGATTATCGAAATGGCGCTCAACCTGGAACAGGCCGGGGATATTATCGAGCGCATGGCCGGGGATGTGGCCGCCAAGTCTCTGGCCACGCGCCGGGCCTTTTCCACCGAGGGGCTGCAGGAGCTTGATACGCTGCACGAACAGCTGATGTCCAACCTGCGCCTGAGCCTGTCGGTGTTCCTGACCGGCGATATCACCAGCGCGCGGCGCCTGCGCCGCGCCAAACATCGATTTCGCATTACCGACCGGCGCTATGCCCATGCCCATGTGGATCGCCTCCACCAGCAAAATGTGCAGAGCCTGGAAACCAGTTCGCTGCACCTTGGGCTGCTCGGGGATATGAAGCGGATGAACTCCCTATTCTGTTCGGTGGCCTATAACGCGTTGGAACTCAATGAAGAGGACGAGGCGGAAGAGAATGAGGAGCGGCGCGACAAGGCATCCACCCCGCTCTAAAGGCCCGTCATCCCTGGTTGGTCCGGGCGCCCACGCGCCCGTGCGGGGATAACGTCAACCAAACAGGTTGTGGTGCAGGGTCTTGACCACTTGTTCCGCGTCCTGTCCCGGCACCAGCAGGCACAGGTTATGGCTGCTGGCGCCATAGCAGATCAGCCGGATATTAAACGGGTCCAGTACGCCAAATACATCTTTACCCACCCCGCAGGCCTGGGAGAGCTTATTGCCGATCAGGGCGATCAGCGCCAGGTTCTCTTCAACCTCCACCCGGCACAGGGATGAGAGTTCCGTCAGCAGGGACGTGGTCAACAGGCTGGCGCTGGACGAAGTCGATCCCGTGGTGTCCATGGTCAGCGCCACGCTCACCTCGGACGTGGTAATCAAATCCACGGAAATATAATGGCGCGCCAGGATATTGAACACTTCGGCCAGGAATCCGCGCGCCTGCAGCATATTCAGACTGTGCAGGGTCAGCAGCGTTTGCCGGCGGCGCAGGGCAATGGCGCGGAACAGCGGTGGATTGAGCGTTTTATTGCACACCAGGGTGCCGCCGGCATGAGGGTCCTTACTGGACCCGACAAAAACCGGAATATCGCTGCGCACCGCCGGCAACAAGGTGGCGGGATGCAGGATTTTGGCGCCGAAGGTGGCCATTTCCGCCGCCTCCTCGAAACTGATTTCATCAATGCGCTTGGCCTCGGGCACGACGCGCGGGTCGGTGGTATAGATACCGGGCACATCGGTCCAGATGTCGATGCGCTGGGCCTGCAGCGCTTCGCCCAGCAGGGCGGCGGTATAATCGCTGCCGCCCCGTCCCAACGTGGTGGTGCGCCCTTTGGCCTCACTGCCGATAAAGCCCTGGGTAATGATCAGCGCCGCGTCGATGCGCGGCAGCAGCAGGCTTTGGGTTAATTCCTTCAGGACGGCGATCTCCGGCTCGGCATGGCCGAAACGGTCATTGGTACGCATCACCTTGCGAATATCGAACCATTGGGCCTGCGCCTGGCGCTGGCGCAGCACCTCAACGAACAGCAGCGTCGACATCAGTTCGCCGTGGCTGACCAGCTCATCGGTCAGGGCATGGGATGTGGCGAGGCCCGCCGCCTCGGACAGCATGGCGATATTATCGAGCATGCGGTCAATTTCCTCGCGAATCACCCGCGAATCGGCCAGCCGGTCGATAATGGCATACTGGATGCGGCGGATTTCATCCAGATGAAAGGCGCGGCGCTCGGGTTCTTTGCCTTCAGCCAGCGCCACCAGCAAATTGGTGACGCCCGCCGAGGCGGACAACACCACCAGACGGACGGCGGCATTGGACAGCACGATATCCGCGCTGCGGTTCATCGCGTCGTAATCGGCGACGCTGGTGCCGCCGAACTTCGCCACGATAGGGGACTGTATTGATTCTGCCATGCTATTAATGCCTCTAATGCCTCGTGTCAGGATGCCATCCTTGATGACAACATATTAAGCTTTTGGCACGAGTCAGGGGCGGGAAACAGGGAGCAGGCGTAGAAGACTACGGTACACCCAGAAGCGCCCCACCGTGCCTATCGCCAATGGCGAAAATGCCGGTGACAACCCATGGGATTCAGCCCATGCGGCCGGTAACGCCGGCCCGTTTGCCGTACGCTGCCTCGGCGTCGCTCCCCCTTGGGTTTCATCAGCGGAAAACGGATCCTCCGAAACCTTGCCTGGGCGACGCGCCTCTTCTGGTTCACGCAACGGGTGCGCTACTAGGACCTTACAAATAGCGGGTAATTACCCCGGTGTCAACGGGCAGCGCATGATGCAAACGCATTTATCCTGAAAAGAGGGCAATCGCAAGAAAAGGGGTCGCAACTCGTGAGCTACGCGATACAATCATTGTCATCACGTCTTTTTATTCTCAATAAGAGCGTTGCCTATGAAAAACATAAACCCTAGCCACACCGCGGCCTGGAAAGCGCTGCAGCAGCATTTTGAACACATGAAGGATGTTACCATCAGCGAACTGTTCGCCAGGGACAACTCCCGTTTCGACACCTTCTCCGCCACCTTTGACGACCAGATGCTGGTCGATTATTCCAAAAATCGCATTACCCATGAAACGCTGGAAAAATTGCAGGCCCTGGCCCGGGAGTGCGATCTCGACGGGGCCATCAAGTCGATGTTCTCCGGTGAAAAGATCAACCGCACCGAAGATCGCGCGGTGTTGCACGTGGCCCTGCGTAACCGCAGCAACACGCCGATCCTGGTGGACGGCAAAGACGTGATGCCGGATGTGAACGCGGTATTGGCCAAGATCAAGCAATTCTGCCACAGGGTCATCGGCGGTGAATGGAAAGGCTATACCGGCAAAGCGATCACCGACGTGGTGAATATCGGTATCGGCGGCTCGGATCTCGGGCCTTATATGGCGACCGAAGCGCTGCGCCCGTTTAAAAACCACCTGACCATGCACTTCGTATCCAATGTCGACGGCACCCATATCGCCGAAACGGTCAAGCACCTCGACCCGGCCACCACCCTGTTCCTGGTGGCGTCGAAAACCTTTACCACCCAGGAAACCATGACCAACGCCCACAGCGCGCGCGATTGGTTCCTGCAGACCGCCGGCGATGAAAAACACGTCGCCAGGCACTTTGCCGCCCTGTCCACCAATGCCAAGGCCGTGGGTGAATTCGGCATCGATACCGACAATATGTTTGAGTTCTGGGACTGGGTCGGCGGCCGTTATTCCCTGTGGTCGGCCATCGGCCTGTCCATTGCCCTGTCCGTGGGTTTTGACAATTTTGAACAGCTGCTCAGCGGCGCCCATGCCATGGATCGCCATTTCCGGGACACCCCGGCGGAACAAAACCTGCCGGTGCTGCTGGCCTTGATCGGCATTTGGTATAACAATTTCTACGGCATGGAAACAGAAGCCATCCTGCCCTACGATCAGTATATGCACCGTTTCCCCGCGTATTTCCAGCAGGGTAATATGGAGTCCAACGGCAAGTACGTGGATCGCAACGGCCATCCGGTGGATTACCAAACCGGCCCGATTATTTGGGGTGAACCGGGCACCAACGGCCAGCATGCCTTTTACCAGCTGATTCACCAGGGCACCAAAGTGGTTCCCTGCGATTTTATCGCCCCGGCGATAAGCCATAATCCGCTCAGCGATCATCACGCCAAGCTGCTGTCGAACTTCTTTGCGCAAACCGAGGCCCTGGCGTTTGGTAAATCTTTGCAGGTGGTCGAGGACGAATTCGCGGCGGCGGGTAAAACCCCGGATCAGGTCGGGCACGTGGCGCCTTTCAAAGTCTTCGCCGGCAATCGGCCGACCAATTCCATACTGCTCAGGGAAATCACCCCTTACAGCCTGGGCGCGCTGATTGCGCTGTATGAACATAAAATCTTCACCCAGGGCGTTATCCTGAACATCTACACCTTTGACCAATGGGGCGTGGAACTGGGTAAACAGCTGGCGAACCGGATCCTGCCGGAACTGGCGGCCGATGACCGGGTCACCAGCCATGACAGCTCCACCAATGGCCTGATTAACTGCTTTAAAAACTGGCGCGGCTGATACGCGCCGAAGGCCTTGCAGGACGGCCAGGGAACGGCCGCCGGGAGGCCGTCATATCCGGCGGTTGCGCTGCTTTCGCCGGTGTTGCAGAAAACAGCCGTGGTGTTAACTGTTTGTTACTTGGCGGCTTTTTGGCACTCTTTAAGGATTTTCCTAAAAACTAGCCGCGCCTGTTTTCAGAATAAGGCGCATCGTTGCGGGCAGGGAATATAAAAACCGGCTCTAAGGCCTTATTTTAAAACACGCAGACGGCTTATATACTTTTGGGCGTATAAGCCTCCTCATTGAGGTACTGACAGCGGAATTATCTGATTTTGCCCCTTGGCGTGAACTTCTCATTCACCGAAAAATTGTGCCCTAAATCGCATTACTGGTGATTAATTTTGCTTTTATGCAACAAAAGAGGGCATTTCACTACTTTGCCGCGTACCAATGCGGTGTCGCGCATTTTTTCGGCTAAATCAGGGATGATGAATGCAAGATATATTTTATTGCATTATATTCCTTTATGATGCTTATATAAGGCAAATCATCATTTCATTGCTTTATAGTCATCATCCTCATGAATCAAAGGTAATAAATATGAATAAACTGTTTAGTGTAGTAATGGCTGCAATGTTGATGGCTAGTGGTTCTTATGCGTTAGCTGCCACGCCGGGTAACAGTAGCGGTAACACCGAGACTGCTTCTGGTCTGAGCGCCGGGGCTGCCACGGCAGTCGGCGTTGGTGCGGTCGCACTGTTAGCTGGAGTGGCCTTAATCGGCGCTCATAATGACGATAACGGTGACGGTAATGGCAATACCGGTACCGGCACCACCACCTCAACGGTGCAGTAATAATAACTATTCGATAACCACACGCAAGTGTGGTTATTTTTTGGTCTCCTTTCGTTTGGGATAAACGACGTGCGCTATTTATTTATGGTGGTGGTGTGCTTTCTGGTGGCCGCTTGCAGTCAGTCGCAACAAGGTATTGGTGAAACATTCAAACTGGCGCTGTTCGGCACGCCGGACGTTGAGTTAACGCCGGAGCAGGTCCATGACATTCCTTACGCCAGTATTTACGCGCGCATCAATGACGGCGCGCAGATCTTCATGGTCTTGGCTTATGCCGAAAACGGCGATTTAAAATGGGTTTCGCGCGATAAAGCCATGCTGGTGACCCGCAATGGCCGCCTGATCAAAACCCTGGGCCTGCCCGATAATCTCCTCGAAGTCACCAACCTGGCCTCCGATCCGCTGGCCCACGCTCAAAGGATTACCGACGGCACTGAATGGACCCGCATCCAGTCCTGGACGGAAGATAAACAACTACGTTCGGCAACCCTGACCTCCCGTTTCACCCTGGCGGGCACCGAGACTATTACCGTATTGAATGCGCCGCACGCCTACCGCGTCATCAATGAGGATGTTACGGTGGCCGAGCTCAACACGCATTATCAAAACCGCTTTTGGATCGAACCAGGCACCGGCGCCGTGCGCAAAGCCCAACAATATGTCGGGCCGGGTAATTTCCCGATTGAAACCATCACTTTAAATCCTTATAAGCCATGAAAAAACAACTCTTACTCGTAGTGAGTTTATGTGCTGGTTTTATTGCCTCCGCCGCAGCCGACAGTCGTGTGGCGGTTTATTCTCCAGGTCAATCGCAGCCCGTGGTCCTGACGGGGATTAATACCCTCCAGCAGCTGACCCTGGATCCGAAACTGGCCGGGCGTACCTGGTGGCCCGGCACCGTTATCGCGGAAAACCTGGCCACCGCCGTCCAGCAGGAGCAACAGCGGCAATTGCTGGCGCGCCTGAGCGCCCTGAGCGCCGATTTCCGCCAGGACAACGACTTGGATCTGGCCGATGCCGTTGATCGGGTGCGCGGCCAGATCGCCGCCCTGAAGGTGACCGGGCGTCAGTTCGTCTCGCTGGACGCGGACGTGATTCGCCTGCAGACCGGCGCCAACCGCAGGCTCGTGGGCGACTACAGCCTGTATACGCTGGCTAAGCCGACCAGCGTTTATGTTTTCGGCGCGGTGACGCCCACCGGTTCACAGCCGTTTCAGGTGGGTCGCGACGCGGATGATTATCTGCAGACCCACCAGCGCCTGAGCGGAGCCGAAAGAAGTTATGCCTGGATAATCCTGCCGGATGGGCAGGCCAAATCGGTGCCGGTGGCCTACTGGAACCGGCGCCACAATGAAGTGGCGCCGGGCAGTGCGATTTACGTGGGTTTTTCCTCGTGGTCATTGCCGCGGGCCTATCAGGACGTAAACGAAAAAATTGTTTCCTTGCTGACACACCGGATCCCTGACTGATGAAAACACAATATCTATTAAGTCTCATCGCGCTGTCAGTGGCCTCCGCTTGCCAGGCGGCCTCCTATACCGAGCCGCTGGGGCCATCGCAGATGGATATGGGCGGCGCCGGGTTATTGCAAACCCCCTCCGGGCGCATGGCGAAGGACGGTGAATTCAGCCTGAACTACCGGGATAACGATCAGTACCGCTTTTATTCCATCAACGTGCAGCTGTTCCCCTGGCTTGAAAGTACTATCCGCTATACCGACGTCCGTACCCGGCAATACAGCGCCAATGAAAATTTCAGCGGCGATCAAACCTATAAAGATAAGGGTATCGATCTTAAATTGCGGTTATGGGAAGAGGGGTACTGGCTGCCCGAGACCTCGGTGGGTATCCGCGATTTTGGCGGTTCCGGCCTGTTTGACAGCGAGTTTATCGCCGCCAGCAAAGCCTGGGGTCCCCTGGACTTCACCCTGGGGCTTGGCTGGGGCTACCTGGGCAACAGCGGCAATGTGAAAAACCCGTTCTGCGAAGTTTCCGATGGCTACTGCACTCGTAATAATGCCCACCGCAGCGCCGGTTCATTTAACACCGGCGACTTCTTTCATGGCCCGGCCTCGCTGTTTGGCGGCGTGGAATACCAAACGCCGTGGCAGCCGCTGCGCTTTAAGCTGGAATATGAAGGCAACGATTACGAAGGGGATTTTGCCGGCCGGCTGAAGCAGGACTCGCCGGTCAACGTCGGCGCCATATACCGGCTTGGCAAATGGACGGATCTTAACCTGAGCTATGAACGCGGCAATACCGTGATGTTCGGCGTAACATTTCGCACCAACTTTAACGACCTGACCCAGCAGCATCGCGACAGCGAAAAACCGGCTTATGCGCCGCAGCCGCAGACCGACATGCTCCAGCATCAGGTGGTGGCGCAGCAGCTGACCGATATGGACAGCAACGCCGGTTTTGCCGGCCCGCATATCCAGGTCAAAGATCGCACCCTGTATATGACCGGCGAGCAGTATAAGTACCGGGATAATGCAGAGGGTGTCGATCGCGCCAATCGGATCCTGGTCAATAACCTGCCGGCGAATATTGATACGCTGAAGGTGACCCAGACCCGGCAAAACCTGCCGCAGGTGACCACGGAAACCGACGTGAAGAGTTTGCAGGACACGCTGGCGGGCTACCCCCTGGGGCATGAGCAGCCGCTCAAGCAGCGCCGCACCGAGCCGGATGTGCCGAAAAACGCTGAACAGGGTTACTATATCGAACGGGACCGCCTGCAGCTTGGCTGGGCGCCGGTGCTTAACCAATCGTTCGGCGGGCCTGAATCGTTTTATATGTATCAAATCGGCGTCGAAGGCACGGCCAGTTATTGGCTGACCGACCATTGGGTGACCTCCGGTACCCTGTTCGGCAATATCATCAATAACTATGACCGGTTTAACTTTACCGCGCCGCCGAGCGACTCGCATTTGCCGCGCGTCCGTACCCGGATTCGGGAATATGTGCAGAACGATGTTTATATCAGCAACCTGCAAACCACCTATATGGATCGCCTGGGCGACGGCTGGTACGGCCAGCTTTACGGCGGTTACCTGGAAATGATGTACGGCGGCGTCGGCGGTGAAGTACTGTACCGCCCGCTGGACAAGAACTGGGCGGTGGGTCTTGACGGTAACTACGTCAAGCAGCGCGACTGGGACAATATGATGCAGTTCGCCGACTATACCGTGGCGACCGGCAACCTGACCGGCTACTGGCAGCCCGGCTTTTTGGACGGCGTACTGGTTAAAGCCAGCGTCGGACGATACCTGGCCAAGGATAAGGGCGTCACCTTCGATGTCTCGCGCCGCTTTGACAGCGGGGTCACCGCCGGCGCCTTTGCCACCTTTACCAATGTCTCCAAAGAGGATTATGGCGAAGGGTCGTTTACCAAAGGATTCTATCTCTCGATTCCGCTGGATCTGCTGACGCCGACGCCGAACCGCAGCCGGGCGCAGCTGAACTGGATCCCGCTGACGCGTGACGGCGGCCAGATGGTCGGCCGGAAATACTATCTGTACGGTCTAACCGAAGAACGTTCGCCGGCGCTGGAATAGCGGCGGGCAGATCTGATTTTAACGGCCTCCCTGCGGAGGCCTTTTTTTTGCCGCCGGCGCCTTAGCGCCCGGCGACCGGTATATTGCCGCCTGAAGAAACGCATTCTTCCCGCATCGGCAGGTTAATAAAATGGCGTTCTGAGCTACAATATCGGAGCTGACCACCTGAAACCATGGGGAACAGGATGACGGACGATCCCTCTATCGCCTTATTGGCATCCATTACCTGGCTGACTGACCAGGATCCGCCGCCATCGCCCGCCCTGGCGGACTGGTTGATGGAACAAGGGTCGATGACCCGGCGCTTCGAGCGCCATTGCCGGCGGGTTACCATCCGCCGCGGCCGCGAAGGTTATTTCCCGGCCCAGGCGCTGGGAGACGATATCGCTCTGTTGCCGCCAAGCGATCGCTACTGGCTGCGCGAAATCGTCTTATGCGGCGATGAACGGCCCTGGCTGGCCGGCCGCACCCTGGTGCCCGAAAACGCCATGAACGGAGCGGAGTGGGCGCTCACCACGCTGGGAGATATCCCCCTGGGCCGCTGGCTGTTCCGCGGCCGGGCGCCGGAGCGGGACTTTATCCAGCTGGGCCGCGCTGACGGCCTGTGGGCGCGGCGCTCCTGCCTGCGGCCGGACGGTAAGCCGTTATTGCTGACCGAACTGTTTTTACCCCAAGCCCCGCTGTATTGTTAAGCGCCGTGCGAGAATGATGAAGTAAAGGAGAAATAAGTGGAACAAAGCGCCACGATGGGCAAATGGCAGGCCTGGTGCCGCCTGATGCGCATTGATAAACCCATTGGTTCTCTGTTATTGCTTTGGCCGACCCTGTGGGCTTTATGGCTGGCGGGAAGCGGCACGCCCGCTTTCGGCACGCTGGTGGTATTTGTCCTCGGGGTGTTTTTCATGCGCGCCGCGGGGTGTGTCGTCAATGATTATGCCGATCGCAAGATAGACGGCCACGTCAAGCGTACGGCATCCCGCCCTTTGCCCAGCGGTCTTATCAGCGAAAAAGAAGCCAAGATCATCTTTGTGGTCCTGGTGGGGGTGTCGTTTGGGCTGGTGCTGACGCTTAATACCATGACCATTGCGCTATCGGTGGCGGGACTGGCGCTGGCCTGGGCGTACCCCTTTATGAAGCGGGTAACCCATCTGCCGCAACTGGTGCTGGGCGCGGCGTTCGGCTGGTCGATACCGATGGGCTACGCGGCGGTCAGTGAGTCCTTACCTCTTTCCTGCTGGCTGCTGTTTGCCGCCAATATCCTCTGGACGGTGGCGTACGATACGCAGTACGCCATGGTGGATCGCGATGACGATATCCGTATCGGCGTCAAATCCACCGCCATCCTTTTTGGGCGCCATGACAAACTGATTATCGGCCTGCTGCAAGCGGCGACGCTGCTGTTGCTGGTCTGGCTGGGAATACGGTCTGCGCTGGGGGTGATGTTCTATACGTCCCTGGCGCTGGCGGGGGCGTTATTTGTCTATCAGCAAAAACTGATCGCGCGGCGGGAACGGGATGCCTGTTTTAAAGCTTTTTTAAACAATAACCTGGTGGGCATGCTGATTTTTATCGGTATTGCCCTGAGTTTTTTCGGCCAGGGCCGTTTATAGCAGCGCGGTAAAGACGGGCGATGCGTCGGCATACGCCCGTTGCTTTCTTACACCGTGGACGGGGAGGCGTCTTCCGGCGTTGCGGCCAGCAGGCTGGCGCTGTTAATGGTCAGCTGTACCTCCGGCGTCATCAGTTCGCTCAGGATTTCGCTCATCTCATTGACCTTCTCGCCGATGGCATCGCCGGTGTCGCTAATATAATGTTCATCCCGCAGCGTCGCCACCAGGGTGGAGAATACCGCTTTATCAAAAAACTCCGGCGCGTTGATGCCATGCAACACCGAAAGTCGCTGGGCCATAATCCGGCTTTCCTTCTCCAATGTGCTGCGATTGATCCGGGGATTAAAACGCAGCAATGAAAAGGTAATGGCATACCGTTGCAATGTCTCGCGCACGCCCGCCGCCAGCAGTTGCAAGGTAAATGATTGCGGAGGGTTCAAGAACAACTGCCCCTCGCGCTCGGCAATCAGCTCCTGGCGCGACAGTTCCCCGATGAGCGCGTCGATGACCGGGCCGAGCTGCGACGTCTCGTAGCGCATGAACAGCTCGGCTTTCATCAGTGGGTAAAGCAAATCGATACGGCGTGCCAGCTGCGCGCGATCGATGCCGGGATGGCCGATAATGATACTGGCGACCAACGCGGGCAGGATAAACAGATGCTGGATATTATTGCGGTAATAGGTCATCAGTACCGCCTGCTCGCGGGACAGGTAGATGATATCGCCAATGGTATCCTGCTCGACGCTGAATTTGTTCATCGCCAGGGCATGCTCCAACAGGTCCTGCGCCGTGGTGTCCGGCACCGTGACGTCATCGGCGTAGGGCACATTGCGCATCAGTTCCAGATAGCAGGCCAACTGCTGCAAAAGCTGCTCGCGGGTTAACGAACGCTGGCGGGAGGCCAGCAACACCGTGGAACACAGGTTGATGGCGTTTGCCGCCGCGGCGTTATTAATGCGCACCATGATTTTCGCGGCGATGTCATCCACCGCCGGCGCCAGCCAGCCGGGACGCTGGGCTTCGATGGGGTCGATGGAATCACGCCAGTGCGGTACCTGCTGGTTAAGATAGGCGCTTAACGACAGCGGCTCGCCAAAATTGACATAACCCTGTCCCAGGTTGCGTAACTTACGTAAACCGCGCACCATCTGCACAAAGCCTTCTTTTTCCTTGGTGGCGCCCCGTAATTCCTTGGCGTAGGTCGCCACTTCCATAACATGTTCATAGCCGACATAGATGGGCACCAGCGTAATAGGCCGGTTGCCGCCGCGCAGCATCGCCTGGATGGTCATGGTCAATGTGCCGGTCTTGGGATCGAGCAGGCGCCCGGTACGCGACCGCCCGCCTTCCATAAAATATTCCACCGAATAACCCCGGGTAAATAACTCACCCAGATATTCGCGGAATATGGTGGAGTAAAGTTTATTGCCCTTGAAGGTACGCCGGATAAAAAACGCGCCCAGCCGACGAAAAATCGGACCCGCCGGCCAGAAGTTCAGGTTAATGCCGGCGGCGATATGCGGCGGCACCAGCCCCTGATGATACAGGACATAGGACAGCAGCAGATAATCCATATGGCTGCGGTGACAGGGCACATAGACAATCTCATGGCCGTCCTCGGCCAGTTGCCGGACGCGTTCGGCATTGCGCACGTGCAGGCCCTGGTATAGCCGGTTCCAGGTCCAGCTTAATACCCGATCCGACAAGCGCACGGCTTCATAGGAAAAATCCGCCGCAATTTCTTCCATCAGCTCGATGGCGTTTTGCTGCGCTTTATCAGTCGAGATTTTTTTAGCGCGGGCTTCGTCCTCCACGGCTTTTTCAATCGCCTTGGACGCCAGCAGCTTATTAAATAAATCCTGACGGACAGGCAGCCGCGGCCCCACAGCCACCAGGCGTTGGCGGGCAAAATGAATCATGGCGACGCGTGCCAGCTTCTGCGCGATGGTTTTATCGGTGCCATGCTCGGTCGCCATATAGCGCATGGACAGCGGACGGGAAAAACGCACAAAGCTGTCGCGCCCCAACCACAAGACGGCGATAAACTTCTGGAAACCATTGAGGAGGCGCAACTGGGGCGCCGGCTGGTTCTGCTGCGCTTCACGGCCGGGCGATCGTCCGAACATAACGGATACCGGCACCATCTGGACATCAAGCTGCGGATTATTGCGATGTAAATCCAGATAATCGTGAAACAGCTTCACGGATTCCAGTTTTTCGGAAAAATAGCGAAAAATACGGGGGCCATCGTGGATAAAGACGTAGCGCGGCAAGACGACGCCGTCGATCTCCAGCGGTATCAGCGGATCGGACAACCCCAGTTGCAGACATTGCGCGCGCAGGGTGAGCAGGTCCGTCTTGGAGTTATAGGGCAAAACATACATCATTGGCCGCAGCGGGTCCAAGCCGGCTTCTTGCCGGGGATTGGCGGGAATGGCTTTACTCCGCACCAGTAGCCTGAGCGGTAAATTCAACAACGTATAATAAATAGTACGCCAGCCTGACATATCTTCGTGAAGCCTCTTGTTAGCATTGCGCCACAAGAATACCAGAAACCGCGCGACAGATCTGTGGTGATGCGAACGAGAAGAAACGGTAATATAGGCACAATTTTTCTTTAGCGCGCAAAATTATGGCAAACCAAACCAACGGACTTCGGCGCATCTTTAACGCCATGGGCTATTCCATAAAAGGATATCGCGCCGCCTGGCGGCATGAAGCCGCTTTTCGCCAGGAAGTGGTGGTTGCCGTGGTGGCGGTTGCCCTTGCCTGTTACCTGGAGCCAGAACCCGTGGCGCGGATTTTATTGATCGGTTCGGTATGGCTGGTGCTGATCGTTGAGATCGTGAATAGTGCTATTGAAGCGGTGGTGGATCGCATCGGGCCGGAGCTGCATCCACTTTCTGGCCGGGCGAAGGACCTGGGCTCGGCGGCGGTGACCCTGGCCATTGTTTTGGCGCTGTTCGTGTGGATAACGCTGTTATGGCGGTATATTCCTTAAAATGGCCGGTGCGGCCGGTCGTCGGCAGGGTTTTATCACATTTTGCAACGCTTGTGGTTTTCAATTGCTGCGGACCTGTATATACTCACAGAAAGACTGTATAAACAAACAGGGGACGGAATGAAAGCATTAACCGCCAGACAACAAGAGGTATTTGACCTCATCCGCGATCATCTTGCGCAAACCGGCATGCCGCCGACCCGGGCGGAGATCGCGCATCGTCTGGGATTTAAATCCCCTAACGCCGCCGAAGAGCACCTTAAGGCGCTGGCGCGCAAGGGCGCCATTGAAATCGTTTCCGGCGCCTCGCGCGGCATCCGGTTATTGATAGAAGAAGAAACCGGCCTGCCGCTGATCGGCCGCGTGGCCGCCGGAGAACCCCTGCTGGCCGAACAGCATATCGAAAGCCATTACCAGATCGATCCCGATCTGTTTAAGCCCCACGCGGATTTCCTGCTGCGTGTCAGCGGCATGTCCATGAAGGATATCGGCATCATGGACGGCGATCTGCTGGCGGTGCATAAAACCCAGGATGCCCATAACGGTCAGGTCGTGGTGGCGCGAATCAATGACGAGGTCACGGTAAAACGCCTGAAAAGACACGGTAACATCGTTGAGTTGCTACCGGAAAACAGCGAGTTTTCGCCCATTATTGTCGATTTGCGCGAGCAGGAAATGTCCATCGAAGGTTTAGCGGTCGGCGTTATCCGCAACGGCAACTGGATTTAACTCACGGTGCTCCATGGCATCCTGAATATCCCTTATCCCGCGTCAGCGAGGATTTTATGGCGGATAACCGGCGACGCGGAATGCGGGTTCGCCGCCATAAAAGTGCTGCGGCGCGGCCGCTGCCGCTAGCGGTATTTATATTTAGTTACAATTAGCGGTGTACGGGCTGATACCTTCTACCTACTGTTTTATTTCACCTTATAGCCCATACGGCGTTTATAACCCTGCCAATATGGTCTAATCATCTGCTGAATAAACCTTATGCCAAATCCCCTGCTATACTTTAGACATAGGGTTAACTTATGACATGCAGGTTTTGGGACGCAATACGTGTCCTCGCTATGCGCTAACAAAACCTGGAGTGGCAGATGTTGACTGAGAAACCGATAACCAAGGAGAACTCCGATGAACAAAGATCAAGCCAGCGGTAATTGGAAACAGTTCAAAGGTAAAATGAAAGAACAATGGGGTAAGCTTACTGACGATGATCTGACGGTAGTTGAAGGTAAACGCGATCAGTTAATCGGTAAGATCCAGGAACGTTACGGTTACGGTAAAGAAGCCGCGGAAACGGAAGTAAAGGACTGGGAAACACGTAACAAATATCGTTGGTAATGATTTTTGGAAATCATGACTAATGCATGACTAATGCATATTCACTGTGCGGTTATGGCTTCCTTAAGTGTTCCTACCCAAAGGTACAAGGACGTACCACCTATTTAATATGATCCTATCAGCATTCCTCTGTTTTGCGGCCTCTCCAATGTATTAACCAAACGCGTTATCTCACTTCAGCCATAATAAACGTCATTTGCTCCCGGGTTCTTGTAAAAGCCAAAATGGGACGCTAGCGTTTCTTTATCGCTACGCTATGATCGTGTCCGCAGTCCTGGGGATTGTCACAAGCTTGCACTTCGGCGCATAAGGTACAAAACCCGTGTGCCTCGACGACATTATGGCGCATGGCGAAACCCGTGGCTTGCGCCATTTTTTGCAAAATATCTTCAATGCCTTCGGTTGATTGTTCAGTCACCTGGCCGCAGCGATCGCAGATAAAGAAGGCGGAGGTGTGACTGGGCTGCTCAAAATGGTGGCAAAGAACAAAGCTGTTAGTGGATTCCACTCTATGGATAAAACCTTGTTCCAGAAGGAAATCCAGCGCGCGGTAAATTGTCGGCGGCTTTGCCTGCGGTTCCGTCGCCCGCAGCAGATCAAGCAGGTCGTAAGCACTGATCGCGCCATCCTGCTGTGTCATCAGGCGCAACACTTCCAGTCGCTGTGGCGTCAGGCGCACGTTGCGTTGCTCACATAATTGTTCAGCCTGGCTGAGCAATTGAGACTGATCGGTGGTATTCATAGCGTTTCCCCCACTGCTGATTTCCGCCCTCTATCTTATCATGAAGGCGGAAAAACGCCGAATATTGGCGTGTTTTAACCCATATTGTCACCGGCAAAAGGGTGAGGGGACGGGGATCGGGGGCAGGTTTCTTTAGCTGTGGCGTTCGAACGGAGCCGCTGGTTTTCAGCAAACGGGATAACGGATATTGATACTATCTGTGACGCTGTTGGCAATAGCAATTAAATGGTATATCACCTGTTTATTACTGGCCTTGGTTTTCCGCTTAATATTTATTTTGTGAGAAGAAAGCGTTTTTTCTTTAATGTGCAATTGGGTACAGATATACATGGTGTCATAACCTGACATCCACATGGTTAAAATTTCTACTTCGGTCTTGCTAAAACGCAGCGGAGAGAACCCGATGGCGGAATCGTCATTGCGCCAGGCTTTGGTGTCCATAAAGTAACGGATTATCATTAACAATGTGCTGATCTTTATAAATTTTGATAAAATAATCACATTGTCCCTGATCGGCACGAAATCATGGAACTTAATATTCTCATTACCAATGAAAATAAAAAAAAGCGTCAAAGGCCGTTCGTCAATAATGGATTTTAATCCTTCTCCATCCCCTTGATACTGATAAGAGTTTTGATTAATAAAAACTATCGAAGGATTGGCGTTTTTGCATCTCATTCGCAACGTGCTGATATTGTCCACATCGCGAATGGCGCCTTTGATACCGCTTGCCGACAATGAGCTTTTAAGCGCGCATTTAGTATAAGTGCAAGGATCGAGTATAAATACTGTCATAATAATATCTGCAATTAGATTCATCCTGAAATAAAAAGGATTCGGATAAAAAATGACATAGGGGGATATTAAAATATAAAAATTACTGTCTATATCGATTTATCATTTTTCAACCTTTTATCAGCATGGCTGGATAAATTTGAATTAAGATCATGTGATAAATGATTATGATCGCTTTGTAAATCACTTGGGGAGGTATTGGGATGAAATGGTGCTTATTTGAGACGCCGTGGCCTTTTCGCGCATTCTGGAAGCATGATTATTTAACAATCTTTAAACATTTACCTATGTTTAGTAAGAATTAAACATTAACATGTTTGATGAATCGCCGCATTGGGTGTTCGCTACCTAATAGGGTTTCTGTGATACACTACACAGATAATCTCCCTGTATTCCTTAAACCCATTTTTATGCCTGCATATGACGTTATGACATTTTCAACCGAGGCTAACAGCCGGCTGGCCGTAGCGCCTTTATCCCCGCAGCACTTCTCCGTCGCGCCGATGCTGGACTGGACCGATCGTCACTGCCGCTATTTTCTGCGCCAGTTGACCCGTCATGCATTGCTGTATACGGAGATGGTGACCACCGGCGCATTGCTATACGGCAAGGGCGACTACCTGGCCTATAACGAGGCCGAGCATCCGGTGGCGTTGCAATTGGGCGGCAGCGAGCCGGATGCATTGGCGCAATGCGCGCGCATGGGCGCGCTGCGCGGTTATGACGAAATTAATCTTAATGTCGGCTGCCCTTCCGACCGGGTACAAAACGGCCGCTTCGGCGCCTGCCTGATGGCTGAGCGCGAGCGGGTGGCCCATTGTATCGCCGCTATGCGCTCGGCGGTGTCGATTCCGGTGACAGTGAAAACCCGTATTGGTATAGACGAACAGGATAGTTATGAATTCTTGTGCGAGTTTATCCAGACTGTGGCTGAGCAGGGCGGCTGCGAGACCTTTATTATCCATGCGCGTAAGGCGTGGCTATCGGGGCTGAGCCCGAAGGAAAATCGCGAGATACCGCCGCTGGATTATGAACGCGTCTATCAGCTAAAACGCGATTTTCCTTCCTTGACGTTTGCCATTAATGGCGGCATCACGACGCTTGACGACGCCCAGCGGCATCTGAGCTGCCTGGATGGCGTGATGATAGGACGCGAGGCCTACCAGAATCCCGGTATGCTGTGCCAGGTGGACAGCCGGTTATTTGGTGTCGTTGATCCCCATGACACCATGACAGCGGTGGTGGAAGCCATGTTTCCTTATATGGAACGCGAGCTGGCGAACGGCACTTACCTCGGCCATATCACCCGCCATATGCTTGGGATATTCCAGGGCGTGCCGGGCGCGCGGCAATGGCGACGTCATCTGAGCGAAAACGCCCACAAGCCCGGCGCCGGTATTGAGGTGGTACGTCAGGCATTGGCCAAAGTGGCAAAAGCTGAACCGATGCGGTGCGTTGCCGAATAACTTTTGCCGGCTGCCCCCAGCCAATGGGTACCGCCATGCGCCGCCGGGGGCGAAAGCGCGTCATGAGGGCTATTGTGGCCATGGCGCGGGATTGAGGCTGCTGATAGCGGCGATAATAACTATTAATTAGTCAAAAATACCATTCCTGCTTTGAGCACAACACTATTTTTCATTATTTTTCAATGGTCTGGCGCGCTACTTTATTGGCACGATTTTTGTAATATGTTTATTATCATCGCAATAGGCGCAGAAGGTCCAGCCTGCTGTGTCACCCCGATTTCAGGAGCCTGTAATGGTGGAATTCGTCTTTGTCATCGCATTCTTTTTCATGCTGCTGTTGACCGGTATCTCATTCCTGGGCGTACTGGCGGCGCTGGCGGTGGGTTTCCTGGTCATGATGTTTGCCGGCGTGCTGGTCATGGCGTTGAAACTGCTCCCCTGGCTGTTACTCGCGCTGGTGGTGGCCTGGATCTGGCGTACGGTTAACCCGCCCCGTTTTCCCCGCTATTAAGCTACCCGCCCGGGATGGGCGGCATAGGTGTTATATCTAATCCGAAGTCTTCCAGCTGGCGCCTTACCTGACAAGGGCAAGGTGCCAAAACGTTATTTTTGATATAATAATATTAGTATCCCATAAGCTTTTCAAAAACCCAGCGAATATCTCGATATTGCTTATTTATAGATTGCTATAGTAGCTCTCGTTATTTAAAGCTATGCGTCCACTCACATCGCTATATAAATGAGAGCTGCATTTCATTGAAGCTGATGTGCATTTTTAATATATATTATTTATAATGCGTGGTATATCATGCAGCTAACTAAAGTTAAAATACATAAATCGTTATTTTATCGATTAGCTTTTTTTAAGTATTTTATTTGGCTTTTTGTTTTTATAATCCTGATGTTGCACTCTGTTATCATTGATGTGCATGCTGCTGAGACGCAAGGTGCCACTGTATTTATGAGTCGGACTTATATTTTAGGGGAAGGGGAAACGGTTGATTCTGTAGCAAGGAAATATCATATTACAGCGGAAAATTTAAAAAATTTGAATAAATTCCGTACTTTTTCGAAACCTTTCGCTTCATTGACGGCAGGGGATGAAATTGACGTGCCGGCTGGCGACACCTTGAGTAAGCCTGGTTTGCCCATAGCCGTGGCGACCGACGATGATCAGCGGTTCATCAATAGGTTTTCCACGCTTGGCACGATGATGTCCGCCGATCAATCCGATGGGGAGATGGGAGCAAGGGTTGGCTCGCTGGTGACCGGCGAGGCAGGCGCGGCCATGCAGAAATGGTTAAATCACTATGGTACCGCCAGGGTGAAGATCAATACCGATAATCGTTTCCGCTTCGTAAATAGCTCGCTGGATTTTTTATTACCTCTGTATGACGACGACTCTGCTATGTTATTTGTGCAATTGGGCGGGCGGAATAACGACGATAGGAACACCCTTAATATGGGATGGGGAATAAGAACCTATCATGATGCCTGGCTGTACGGGATGAATTTTTTCTACGATAACGACCTGACCGGCAACAATCGTCGGGCAGGCGTAGGCGCGGAGGCCTGGACCGATTACCTGAAATTATCCGCCAACAACTACTTTGCTTTGTCCGGCTGGCATCAGTCGCGGGATTATGCCGATTATAATGAACGGCCGGCGGACGGCTATGATGTGCGCGCACAAGCCTGGCTACCGGCCTGGCCGCAATTAGGCGGGAAACTCATCTATGAAAAATACCGCGGAGATGATGTGGCCTTGTTCGGCAGGGGAACCCGGGTGCAAAATCCTTATGCCGTGACGCTGGGGGTGAATTATACCCCTTTCCCGTTATTAACCCTGGGCGCAAATTACCGCATCGGAAAAGGTAATAATGAGGATACCTCTATCAACCTGCAGCTAAACTATCGCATCGGCGAGACGTGGCAAAAACAAATCGACCCCGCGGACGTTGCCGTTATGCGTACTCTGGCCGTAAGCCGTTATGATCTGGTCGAACGTAACAACGATATTGTTCTCGAATACCAGAAGCAAGAATTAATCCGCCTGATTTTACCAGAGCAGTTGACCGGAACCGCCGGTGAGACAATGCATATCAGCGCGCAGGTTATGGCAAAATATGGGCTGGCAAGGATTGATTGGGATGCCGCGGAGCTTGTGGGGGCGGGGGGCGCGGTAACCCTTCCTGCCACGGATGCCATCGACATCGTGCTGCCGCCGTTCCGGCAGGGAGGAGCTTCGGCCAACCGCTATCATCTGCGCGCGCGCGCCATCGACCAACAGGGCAATGGGTCAAACCAGGCACAGGTGGTCATCAACATCGTGGCCCCCGCCGAACAGCTAGTGATAAGTGGGCTTGCGGTGACGGTGGATAACGCCGAAGCGAACGGCGCCGCGGCTAATGAGGTTCAGGCCACCGTCACCCTGGCCGGGCGGGCGGTCGCCGGGCAGGCGGTCAACTTTAGCGCCACCAATGAGGCCACGGTGCCAAGTCCAGTGGTCACGGACCGCTTTGGTATCGCCACCGCCCGGATTACCTCGTTGAAAGGCGGTACCAGCCAGGTGAGGGCGACGGTCGCGGGCAGCAGCCGCGCGGTGGATGTGCATTTTGCTGCTGTCGCCGCGCCGGACGAAGCCAACACGACGCTTGAGATTTTAACCAGCGGCGATAAAGTGGCCGACAATATTGACGCCCACCAGATTAAACTTACGGTAAGGGATATAAACAATCAGCCCCTGGCCGATCTGCCGGTGACCTTCTCGGCGGATAATGACGCCAGGGTGAATCCTGCCAGCGGACGCACGCGTGATGACGGTACCTTGATGGCAAGCGTCACCACCGATCGGCCGGGGCCGGTCAAGGTGACGGCGGCGGTCGAAGGTATCAGCAAAACCTCCGGGGAAATGCATTTTATCGAGCAGGTGGTGATGCTGAGTATCGCCGTTACGGCAAATGATGGTTTAAGCAACGGCCTCCAGCAAAATGTCGCTGAAATTATTGCCAAAGATGTTAACGGCATTCCTTTGCCAAATGTCCAGCTTGCGTTAAGCGCCGCCTATACCCTGCCTTCAAACCCGGGGACCTTAACCATTGATTCGTCAACCAACCCGGTGACAGATGGCAATGGCAGGGCGGAGGTGCGTTATACCAGTACCAGCAATGGCAGCGTGGTTCTCACCGCCGCATTGGGAAATGGGCAAAACTACTCCAGCACCGGCGGCCGTTTCGCGTCGCCTACCGCTACCTGGCGTGTTATCACCAATAATCAGCCCGCTGACGGCTTTTCACGTAATAGAATCGAAATAGACCTTCTTTCGCCGCGAGGCGAACCGGTGCCTAACGCAAGAATAGATATCACCTTTGTCCGGGTACAGTCTGGTGTCCAGCTGCCGTCAACTGCCGCGGCCGTCGTCAACCCTGTTTTTACCGGTGCTGACGGTATCGCCACCCTTGAAGCAACCAATGGCTCGGCGGAAGCAAATGTGGTGGTCCTGGGGGCATTAGCCGCTTATAACCTGGGCATGCAAATAAACAGTACAGGTAATTATATGAATTTTCTATAAAATAAACAGTGACTATAACCGCGGATAATTGACAGGCGGACCCGTCGTTACACCGGCAGGGTATAGGAAATATTGCCTGCCAGCACGGCGGGAACATTGGCTTGTTGCGCGGCTTCGCCGCCGCCCCATACGCTGACCCGTGAGTCATCCTGTAGCGCGGCGAAAGACCTTCTACCGCCATAGATAGCGCGTATATTACGTAAGTATGTGATATTTAATGGAGGGTTTCCCCCTGCGAATGACGAGCCCCATGCCGCCACGCTACCATCGGCGCGCAGGGCGGCAAAGGCTGTTTCCGTACTGCTCAGAGAGACAATATCCCTTAAACTGCCGATGACGCCCGGCAGGGGGCCGCCAAAGTATTCATGACCCCATGCTACGACACTGCCATTTTGGCGTAGAGCGGCAAACGCGCCTCCGTTGCCGCACAGGGCGATGATATCCCGTAACGTGGCGATTGCCATAGGCACAGACCCGCCATACTGCGCGGTACCCCATGCGACGACGCCTCCGCCTCTGCGTAAGGCCGCAAATGCATAGTTTGCCGACACTACGCTGATAATATCGGTTAGCGCGCCGATTTCCGGCGGGAGTTGCTGCCCCCCTCCCCAGGACAATACGCTGCCATTGCGCCTGAGTAGGGTGAAGGTAAGGTTTGATGCGCTTACGCTTATGATATCGCGTAATACTTCGGCTTCCGGTGGCACGATGCCACCGCCTGAAACTGTGCCCCAGGCCACCACGCTACCGTCCTGGCGCAACGCGCTAAAGGCATTAGCCGTTGCCCGCAGGCTGACGATATCGCGAAGTTGGCTGATGTTGTAGGGCACAGACCCGCCTTCGGACGGCGAACCCCAGGCCACCACCCCGCCGTTTTGCCGAATGGCGGCAAAAGCAAAATCACAGGCGCACAGGCTTATAATGTCACGTAAATTACCTATGTCGGCAGGTACCTCCCCGCCCCGGCCCGCGATCCCCCAGCCGATCACGCCGCCATTTTGCCTCAGGCCGGCAAAGGCGTTAAGCGTGGCGCAAAGCGTCACGATATCGCGCAGGCCGGCTATTGCCCCCGGCACCGTTGCTTCAGCATTCCCCCATGCTACAACGCTGCCATTATTAAGGCAGGCGGCCACCGCACCGAAATGATTGTCATTGATTATTACGTTCAACGGTCGTATCCGCGCCGTCGCACCGCCGGCCGTGACCCGCAAAATTTTTTCAGGCTTGGTATCAATAAAATACGCGCCGCTGACGCTAATCGATTCACCTTCATATTGCCAATGGGCGTTAAGTAATGTGCGATCCATACGGTTAAGCGCGGTTAACAGCGTGGGATTCCCCGTGTATCTCGCCGTTTGCTGGGATCGCCGCCCCATGACCCAGGGTATCATGCCCGGCGTCCCCGGCGGGTGGAATTGCGATGTAACGGTATCGATGGCGCCGGGTCGGTTAATGAGAATGGCCTGTACGATAACAGTTTCCGCACTTTGATTAGTGAAAAAAACCTGGGCCCTGCCCGTTACGCCGGTACGAAGTTGCTGTGTTGCTAAGCCATTGGTAAATCGCGCGTTGCCGGATAAGGTAAACAGGGTATCTTCATTTGCCAGCAAAATGTCGTTATCCCGTAAGGCTGTTGCCGTCGCGCTATTGGTATCCTGCCCGTCTGCGGTTGCGGATGAGGTGGCGGATAGCGATACTGAAAATTCCTGGCGCATGTTTGCAAGATAATACATAGGCGATTCTCCTATCTATCCCTGACATAACCGGGTGCCGCAATGCCGGGGACCGGTTGCGCGACGAAATCGGTATTCAGCGTGAATGCCCCACCGGCAACCTGCGGCAGCCGCAGGATCACCGTCACCCTCTCGACATAGGTATCAGTGATATTGATAGCGACCGAATTGTCGCTGTTCAACGCGATGGTGGCGGCTTGCGCGTTGTAGCCGGCAATAACGGCATGCCCGTTTACCCTAACGTCGATTTCGGTGATATATATGCCCCCGGCCTGGGGGCGGGTTTGCAGGTAAATAGAATTCTGCGTGCGGCCATTCGCCGGAGCATGAGTGGTAAAGTTTATGGCTTCGATATTTTCATTGCCAATTTTATAAGGACCAAAAATCATGGTGTCGTGCAATACGCGATCGGGCCTGTCGGTTTCATAGGCTGTTAAATATGTCATTACTTGTCTTGGCGAATACACCTTAAAAAATCCAAGCCCATTTTGGTCTAAAAAAAAGCTATATTTCTGACTGTGCGACTCATAAATAAAAGCAGGTTCGCTAACAGTGACATTAACCTGGGCAGTTGGCCTCCCCACCAATGCCCCTTGATTAAAGGGTTCTACATTAATAGCGTCGTAATCAATACTGGCGGCATTGGTTGAAACCGCCATAGCCAACGGGGGTGAAGGCGCCTGGCTATTGCCGGTTATAAAGACCTCCGCCGCCGGCGATGTACTCGTTTGATTAAACGTATCTGTGACCGTATAGAATAGCGTGTTATTTCCGTTCGGAACATTATACGCCGGGATAATTGTAGAAAATGGCGGTTCATTGGCTAAATCCATAATAATGCGCTGGAGTACTGATGTTCCATTAAATATGAGATCAATATAATCGCCCAGCCCTGCGGTCACATAGCGGGGAACAATTACAATCAGTCCCCCCGCCACCGCCAAATCGTTTCCGGTAACGACACCCTCTTTTTTTTGAGGAACTGTAGGTTCAGGCAATGCCATAGCGTTTCCCCTTTTTGTCCATAATTCACTATTACGGACGATGAGAGCCAGGGTTATGTTCTGGCTCGGGATATTTTGGTAATACGTCTATCCGGGTAACACTGTATTGATCAATACTCTTGTAATATTGGAAACACTAACTGCATTTGTAATACGATTGATAATGCTATAAGAAATACTGCCGTTTACGCCACTGAGTTCCCGGAGATTGAAATAATTTATAGTGGCGTTTGTGCCCACCGTTGAGTTGGTCACGTCACCCTCCGCTACCACCGTACTACGGATAGGTACGCCGGCGTAGGTGCTGAGTGCTAACGTTATTCTGTAATGGTCCCCGTTGGAGACATTCGGCTGGCCACCGGGAATTTGCACTATGACGCCCTGGACCGCGGCATTATAAGTTATACGATAATCGGATATGTAGGGTAATGTTGGCGCGGCCAGAGTTGGAAGACTATAGGGGCTTCCTTCAATAGCAAGAAGCAATGGCGTGGAGGGAAAAAAGCCGTTCTGACTTTCTACTTCATAATAAACAAGGTAGGTTCCGTCAACGAGGTCGACTCCTGCATCCACTAGACCGGAAATATCTATGACCCAAGGGATATTCGTACCATCATAGAATCTTTGCGTTTTAAAAGACCCCCAGTAAAAAGTGAATACGTCGCCAATTGCCAGCACAACCGGGCGATATATGAGTGCCTGGACGCCTTGTTTGATAACGCTACCGGGCAAGACATTTTGTGTCGTCAGACCATTCACGCGCACCGGCAGCAAACTGGCATTAAAATAGATTATATTAATGGATGCGCTATTACCGCCGACAGAAGCTGTTACCGTCGCGGTGCCGAATTGAGGATTTGCCACTGAATTCATCAGCGTATTAGTGGTGATCCCATTATTGTCCGTTTCAGTGACCTGTGTAATTTCACCAAAAGAAGAACTCCAGGTTACCAACGCATCTCTATGGGGCACCCCCGCCGAACTGGCGAAAAGGCTCAGCGTTACATCCGGGATGACTTGTGGGTTAATATAATAGGTCTCAGAGGTCAAGGATATCTCTACCGCCAGCGGATTTACCGGGCATACCGAATTGTGCTCTGGTGCATAATCAGGTTGATAAAATGTGTCAGACATAAGCACCCCTCTAAGAAATTACGCTAAAATTGCCGGCACAAATACCGGCAAAATTATCTTTTGTTTGTTCATTCCCAATCAGATTTGTTGCACACACATGGGCAATGCGGAAATAAATCAGCATAGATAAAGCATATGTTTATCAGCATCAATGAAATCGGCTAATTCAATATTAAGCGCGGCAATAATCGGAAGTCCATTGCCTTTTTCGCCTTATTACGCCCAAGGCGCTTTTCCTCGCACCGCATGGCCGGACGCCACTATCAAAAAATGAGGCGCGCGGCGTATGCGTATAAGTAAGGAAGGGAAATGTGGGCGATGGATCACACTTTGATGTTTTGCTGACGTCAGTCAGCGGCAAAGTATGCATTTTACTTATCTATCCTGTTAGAATAATACCTCGGTTTTAGCATAAGCGTTTCATCGGCATCGGTGAATAATAGCTGTATAAGCAGCATACACCGTTGTTTAAGCCACTGTCCTACCTACACACGCGTTTTGCAGTTCGTTGTAATCGACGGGCCTTCGTGAGAAGGCCCGTTTTTTTGCATGGCGCAAGGCATGCTTTGGCCATGGATTATCCCCGCGGTCGGAGAAGGGAGGGGATAATGTGGCCGAACATAATCAGGGTATTAATAATGAGGAGCCGTTGGTTTCACGGTTTTCCAGTGCCTCGTGCGCCCGCCGTGCCTCGCCCAGGGGGTATTTTTGCCGCTCCGGTACCGTGATCTTGATGGCGCCGCTGGCAATCATCGAGAACAATTCGTTACTGGCAAATTTCAGCTCTTCGCGATTGGTGACATACCCGTTAAGCGAGGGACGGGTAACGTACAGCGAGCCTTTTTGGTTCAGGATGGCCAGGTTAACGCCGGTCACCGGGCCGGACGAGTTGCCGAAGCTGACCATCAGGCCGCGCCGGCGCAGGCTGTCCAGCGAAGCTTCCCAGGTGTTTTTACCCACTGAATCATACACCACGCTCACCTTGTTCCCCTGGGTCAGCGCCGCAACGCGTTCCGGCACGTTTTCTTCCCGGTAGTTGATGATTTCCCAGGCGCCGGCCTCTTTGGCCAGGGCGGCTTTTTCCTGCGAGCCGACGGTGCCAATCATCTTGGCGCCCAGCGCCTTGGCCCACTGGCAGGCAATGCGGCCGACACCTCCGGCGGCGGCGTGAAACAGGAAAATTTCATTCGGTTTGATTTCGTAGGTCTGGCGCAGCAGGTAAAAGACGGTCAGGCCTTTCAAAAATGACGCTGCGGCCTGCTCAAACGAAATGGCGTCGGGCAGGAGGGCGATATTTTTTTCCGGCACGTTATGCACGTCGCTATAGGCGCCCAGGGGCGACTGCGCATACACCACCCGATCGCCCGCCTTCAGCCCGGAGACGCCGGCGCCCACCTTGATGATAATGCCGGCGGCCTCGGTCCCCAGGCCCGACGGCTTGGCGGGCGTCGGGTATAACCCGCTGCGTACATAGGTATCGATGTAATTGATGCCTATGGCTTTATTCGCAACCTGCACCTCGCCCGCCGCCGGATCCGCCGGGTTAAACTCCACGTATTGCATCACTTCCGGTCCGCCGTTGGCGGCAAACTGAATGCGCTTGGCCATGTCTGTTCCTCGCTTGGACAATGTTATTTACCCTTTATTTAACCATAAGCGCTTAATACCGGTTTGCAAAGCCGCATAGGATTTGGCGACAATCAACGCTACAATGCTGTTTTACCCAATGTCGCATCTATCAGGCAAAACCATTATTCCATGTCAGAAAAAAAACCAGCCGCCAAAACACAATTTTCCCGTGACCGCCAGGTCGAGGGTCTGAAACTTCCTCCCCATTCGCTGGAAGCGGAGCAGTCGGTATTGGGCGGATTGATGCTGGATAATGAACGTTGGGATAACGTCGCGGAACGCGTCACCGCCAAGGACTTCTTCAATCGTCCCCACCGCCTGATTTTTGGCGAGATGCAGCGTTTGCTGGAGCTGAACAAGCCGATCGATCTAATCACTCTTTCCGAGTCGCTGGAGCAGAAAGGCGATTTGGATTCGGTGGGCGGGTTCGCCTACCTGGCGGAATTATCCAAAAACACGCCCAGCGCGGCCAATATCTCGGCCTATGCCGATATCGTGCGGGAACGGGCGGTGGTGCGTGAAATGATCGCCGTCGCCCACGAAATCGCCGACGCCGGTTACGATCCCCAGGGGCGCAGCAGCGAGGATTTGCTCGATCTGGCGGAATCCAGGGTATTCCAGATTGCCGAAAACCGCGCCAGCAAGGATGAAGGTCCCAAGAGCATCGACCGCATCCTGGAAGACACCGTGGCGCGCATCGAGCAGTTGTACCAAAAACCGCATGACGGCGTTACCGGCGTCTCAAGCGGTTATTCCGATCTGGATAAAAAAACCGCCGGCCTGCAGAAATCCGATTTGATTATCATCGCGGCGCGCCCGTCGATGGGTAAAACCACGTTCGCCATGAACCTGTGTGAAAACGCCGCTATGACCGAGGATAAACCGGTGCTGATTTTCAGCCTGGAAATGCCCGGCGAGCAAATCATGATGCGTATGCTGGCGTCACTGTCCCGCGTCGATCAGACGCGTATCCGCACCGGCCAGCTGGACGATGAGGACTGGGCGCGAATTTCCAGCACCATGGGCATCCTGCTGGAAAAACGCAATATGTATATCGATGACTCGTCGGGGCTGACGCCGACCGATGTACGCTCGCGCGCCCGGCGGGTTTTTCGCGAGCACGACGGCCTGAGCCTTATCATGATCGACTACCTGCAGCTGATGCGCGTGCCGCAGTTGTCGGAAAACCGTACCCTGGAAATCGCCGAAATTTCCCGTTCGCTGAAAGCGTTGGCTAAAGAATTGCAGGTACCGGTAGTGGCGCTGTCCCAGCTCAATCGCGGCCTGGAGCAGCGCGCCGATAAACGTCCGATCAACTCCGATCTGCGTGAATCCGGCTCCATCGAGCAGGATGCCGATCTGATCATGTTTATCTATCGTGATGAGGTTTATCACGAAAACAGCGATATGAAAGGTATCGCGGAAATTATTCTCGGCAAGCAACGTAACGGCCCGATCGGGACGGTACGGCTGACCTTTAACGGACAGTGGTCGCGGTTCGACAGTTACGCCGGGCCGCAATATGATGATGATTAACAACCAGGACAAGGATAATGAAAACGGCAATCGCCGTTATTGACCGTGATGCGTTGCGCCATAACCTGCGGCAGGTTCGCCGGTTGGCGCCGCATAGCCGCGTGGTGGCGGTGGTAAAAGCGCAGGCATATGGTCATGGGCTGCTGGAAACCGCGTTCGCCGTGCAGGATGAGGCCGATTATTTTGGCGTTGCGCGCCTTGACGAGGCGCTTCAGCTGCGCAAAGCCGGCATCACCAAGCCGATTTTGCTGTTGGAGGGATTTTTCAGCGCCGATGAGCTGCCGCTCCTGGCCGAATACCGTCTCGCCACCGCGGTGCACAGCCCCGAGGAGCTGCAGGCGCTGGAACAGGCTACGCTGGCGCATCCCCTAGAGGTCTGGCTGAAGCTGGATACCGGCATGCACCGCCTGGGCGTACGTCCGTCCCAGGCCGAGGCGTTCTACGCGCGGCTGGCGGCCAGTCGGAATGTCGCCGGGCCGGTAAATATCATGAGCCACTTTGCCCGCGCCGACGAGCCGGAGCTGGATACCACCCGCCGGCAACTGGCCGTTTTCGACGCCTTCGCGCAGGGCAGGCCGGGCAAACAATCCATTGCCGCTTCCGGCGGCATCCTGCTGTGGCCGCAATCCCACCGCGATATGGTCCGCCCCGGCATCCTGCTCTACGGCGTCTCGCCGCTTGACCACGGAACGGCGGCGGACGACGGTTTTCGCCCGGCGATGACCCTCGCCTCCGTGCTGATTGCGGTGCGCCGCCATCGTGCCGGCGAGGCCTGCGGTTACGGCGGCACCTGGGTCAGCCCGCGCGATACCCGCCTCGGCGTGGTGGCGTTCGGCTACGGCGACGGTTATCCGCGCAGCGCGCCGAACGGCACCCCGGTGCTGGTTAATGGCCGCGAAGTGCCGCTGGCGGGGAGGGTGTCCATGGATATGCTGACCGTCGATCTCGGGCCGGACGGGCGTGAGCGCGTGGGCGACCGCGTCGAGCTGTGGGGGCCGCGGCTTCCGGTGGAACGCATTGCCGCCGCCAGCGGCATCAGCGCCTATGAGCTTATCACCAAGGTCACCTCGCGGGTCGCGCGCGAGTATGTGGATGGCGGCGACATCCGTTAAATTTTAATTAGGGTTATGACAAATAATTATATTTATTTGGTAATGTAGTGGCGAGGTTTCATATTTGAACCCGACAACCCAGGAGAGCTGCACTGTGTTCCAGAATGTTGATGCTTATGCGGGGGATCCAATCCTGTCGCTGATGGAAACCTACAAACAGGACCCGCGACCGGACAAAGTCAACCTGAGCATAGGGCTGTATTACAATGAGCAGGCGATTATTCCGCAATTGAAATCGGTGGCGCAAGCCGAATCCCTGCTAGAAGTCAGCCCGACGCAGGCATCATCCTACCTGCCGATGGCGGGACTGGCCTCGTACCGTTCCGCCAGCCAGTCGCTGCTGTTCGGTGAGCATCATCCGATGCGCGCGGCGTTGCGCATCGCCACCATCCAGACCCTGGGCGGCTCGGGAGGGTTAAGGATTGGCGCGGATTTCCTCAGGGATTATTTCCCGCAGTCCGAAGTCTGGGTCAGCGATCCGACTTGGGAAAATCATGTGGCCATTTTTTCCGGCGCAGGGTTTAAGGTCAACCGTTATCCCTATTTTGACGGCGAAACGCTGACGGTCAATGTCAGCGCCATGCTGGAATGCCTGCGCCAGTTGCCGGCCCGGAGCATCGTGCTGCTGCATCCGTGCTGCCACAACCCCACCGGTTCCGATCTCACCCGCGAACAATGGGACCGGGTTATCAGCGTGGTGGCGGAGCGGGAACTCATCCCGTTCCTGGATATTGCCTACCAGGGCTTTGGCGAAGGATTGGATGAGGATGCCTATGCGGTGCGCGAAATGGCGCGGCTGGGACTGCCATGCCTGGTAAGCCAGTCGTTCTCGAAAATTTTCTCGCTCTATGCCGAGCGGGTGGGAACGTTGTCCGTGGTCTGCGCCAGCGCGGAAGAAGCCGGGCGCGTTCTGGGCCAGCTGACGTCCACCGTGCGCCGTAACTATTCCAGCCCGCCTAATTTTGGTGCGCAGGTGGTGGCGCGGGTGCTTAACGATCCGGCGCTGTACGCGCTGTGGCGTGAGGAAGTCGCCGCCATGCGCGCGCGTATCCTGCAGATGCGCCGGGACCTGGTGGGCGCGCTGAAAGTCGCGTTGCCCGCGCGTCGTTTTGACTATTTGCTGGAGCAGCGCGGCATGTTCAGCTATACCGGCCTTAGCCCGCGGCAGGTGGACCGGCTGCGCGACGAGTTTGGCGTTTATCTGATTGGCAGCGGCCGGATGTGCCTCGCCGGGCTGAACACCGATAACGTCCAGCGGGTAGCGCGGGCTATCGCCGCGCTGTAATGTGCCCGGCAATGCCCCAACGGCCCGCCGCGCGTTTTGCCGGCGGCGGGCCGCCGGCGCCTGCCATGAACGCCCGCTTTTCTCCGGTTCCCCCCTCTATTCATAACCCCCTTTCCACGGCGGTATGCCCCTATGCTCGCGCTGCTATACTTAAACTTATTAAAAGGAGCCTGAACTATGTGGCATCAACAAACCCTGATCCTGAAAGCCCGCGCGCGCGGTTTTCACCTGGTCACCGACGAGATAGCCGGCCAGCTCCCCGCGCTTGCCGATATTCGCACCGGCCTGCTGCATTTATTGCTGCAGCATACTTCCGCCTCGCTGACGCTGAATGAAAACTGCGACCCCAGCGTCAGAACCGATATGGAAAGCCATTTCCTGCGCCAGGTGCCCGAGGACGCCCCCTATGAACATGATTACGAAGGCGCGGACGATATGCCCGCGCACATTAAATCGTCTTTACTGGGTGCGTCACTGTTGATCCCCATCGGTCGGGGTAAATTGCTATTGGGGACCTGGCAGGGCATCTGGCTGGGTGAACATCGTAATCGGGGAGGGGAGCGCCGCATCGTCGCTACCCTGCAAGGGGAGTAAATATGGATCAATCCACATTTCTGGCGTATTGCATGGATAAGCCGGGCACGGAACAGAGCCTGCGGCAAGAATGGCAGGCCAGTCAGGTAAAAGTGGGGGAGGTTATGTTCGCCATGACCCACGAAATGAATGGCAAGCCCGTGATTTCACTGAAAAGCAGTCCGGAAATGGCGGCATCGCTGCGCGCGGAATATCAAGCCATCGTGCCGTGCGGCCTGTTGAATAAAACGCACTGGAATACGCTGTTCCTGGACGGGGATATCCCTGATTCGCAGTTTTATCACCTGGCCGACGCCTCCTGGCAGCTGGCGGTGGAATCGCTGCCGGACGCGCGGCGCCAGGAACTGAATATCTGACAGGGCGAAAACGCGCTCACCCTGCGGCGGCGCCTGTGCCGTTACGCCGCGCCGTATTTTCCCCAGTCGCTAATTAAAGCGCCATACAGCGCTACGGCCTGCCGTAGTTTATCCACCGCGCAGTATTCGTTGGTTTGATGCGCCATCGTCGGTTCACCGGGGCCGAGGATAATGCACGGCGGCGCGCCCAGCGCGCCCAGCAGCAGCGAGGCGTCGGTAAAATAGGGCACCACGCGCGGCTCTGGCTGCGCGTCATGCAGCGGGGCGCAGCGTTCGAATACCCGGCGGATCCAGGCGTTGCGGGGCTCGGTCAGTATCGCGGGCAGATCCACAAGCGTCGTCACCGTCACGGTATCGCCCAGCGCGGTGGTCAGCCGCTGGCGGATTTCGTCATGACGCAGATTGGGCGCGGTGCGGATATCCACGTCAAATTGGCTATGGTCCGGTACCGAATTGATATTCAGCCCGCCGCGGATGGTGCCGACGTTCAGGGTGGGCTGTTTCATCAGCGGATGCGGCGCGCCCGGCGTGAAATGACGGATCTTGCCTATTGCCTCGGCGGCCAGGTAAATGGCGTTGATACCCAACTCCGGCATGGCGCCGTGGGCGGTTTTTCCCCGGGTTTCGCAGCGCAGCCACAAGGCGCCCTTATGGCCGATGACCGGATAGTTGGCGGTGGGTTCGCCGACAATCAGCGCGCCTGCCGCCGGCAATGTGTCGCGCGCCGCGTCGATCAACGCCCGGGCGCCGTCGCAGCCGGTTTCCTCGCCGCCGGTTAAGACCAGCACCACGCCGGGGCCTGCCAGGATGGCATCGCGATACTGGCGGCAGGCGACGATAAAGGCGGCGATGGCCGCTTTCATATCGCTGGCGCCGCGCCCGTACAGCCGGCCGTCGCTGATTTCGCCCGCAAAGGGGTCAAAACGCCACTCCGCGTTGCCGAGCGGCACGGTATCCACATGGCCGGTGAACGCCAGCGGTTTCTCGTCGGCCCGCCGGCCCGCGAGGCGGGCCACCAGGTTAAACCGCCGCTCGCCGAACCGCTTGAGATCGATGCTGAATCCCTGTTCCCGCAGATAATCCGCCAGGAATGCCATGCATAAAGACTCGTCGCCGGGCGGATTGATGGTATTAAACCGCACCAGGGCGCGGGTGAGTGAAATAACGTCATCGTTCGGGTTCATGGCTTGGTCCGCAATCAGCGCCACGGGGGCGATGCCCCGCGGCATTCAGCGCGTAAAGACACGCCGGGGATTATCGATCATCAGGGTTTCCAACTGCTCGCCGCTGATGCCGTGGCGCCGCAGGCGCGGTACAAAATGCTTGAGAATATAACCATAGCCATGGCCGCCATAGCGGGTCAGCATGGTTTTCAGGAACACATCCTGGGACAGCAGCACCTGTTGAATAAACCCGTCGTCGATAAGCTCGCGAATGGCGCGGGCGTTTTCTTCGTCCGACGGCGATTGCGCGGCTTCATCGGCATAATAATAACCCATGCCGATCATATCGTATTCCAGGAACGCGCCGCGCCGCGCCAGATCGCGCTGATAGGTTTTATCCTGGAAACTGGGGTTCATATGGCACAGCACCACATGGCGCAGGTCGGCGCCCTCATGCTCCAGGATGTCCAGCACCCGGTGGCCGTGGCGTTCCCAGCCCGGCAAATGGATTTCCATCGGCACGCCGGTGGCGGCGCTGGCGCGTCCGGCGGCGCGCAGCGATTTTTCTTCATCCGGCGTAAACGCGGCGGATACGCCGATTTCGCCGATAAGCCCGGCGATAACCAGCGGTTTTTCCACGGCGCCGCCGACATCGTAGATAAGCTGCTCCGTTAACTGTTCCACCGATCGGGTCTTGACGTAGGCCGGATGCGAGGGTTCCAGGTAAAAGCCGGTGCCCATCACGATATTCAGGCCGGTAAGGCGCGAAATGCGCTGCAACGCC
This sequence comes from Sodalis sp. RH24, assembly GCF_047324145.1. NCBI lineage: Bacteria > Pseudomonadati > Pseudomonadota > Gammaproteobacteria > Enterobacterales > Bruguierivoracaceae > Sodalis > Sodalis sp. RH24. The sequence continues at coordinate 3,238,709 of NZ_CP178729.1, read as the reverse complement.
AGCGGATCGCGGCCGATGCCGATATTCGTGGGATCAACTACCGTTTCGCCGCCGAGCGCGCGAAATTTCATCAGCTCCGCCACCGCCAGCTCCGGGTCGAACAGCTGGCAATTATCGCGGCTGGCCAGGGGATTGAGCGCCAGTTCGCCGAGGTTTTCCATCCGCACCGGCATTTCGGCCAGGTGGCGTTCGCTGCAGCAGCAGGGCGGCACCCATTTGCCGGAAGCATCCAGCAGAATATGCTCATGCATCAGGGTCACCCCCATCCGCGCCACCGGCAGCGGGCCGAGCACCGTCATCACATAACCGCTGTCCACGCCGAGCGGCAGCGGATCGGCATGGCGGAAAATCGAGTTTTGCATCCTGTCTATCCTTTGGTCGGCACGGGATTAAAAATGCGGGTATTGAGCCAGATTGCCAGCAGGATTATGGTGCCGGTGGCAATTTGGGTATAAAACGGCGATATATGCGACAGGATCAGTCCGTTTTGGATTACGGCAATGGACAGGGCCCCCAGCAGGGTACCGATAATGGTGCCGAATCCGCCGAACAGGCTGGTGCTGCCGAGCACCACCGCGGCGATAACCTGCAGCTCGAATCCCTCGCCCTGGTTGGAGGAACCGCTGCCCAGGCGGGCGGTAATAATCATTCCCGCCAGCGCGGCGCTCATGCCGCTTAGCACATACACCCACAGGGTGGTGGCGCGGGTATTGACCCCCGCGCGCCTGACTCCTTCGGTGTTGGAGCCGATGCCGGTGACATAACGGCCGAAACGGGTGTGATTAAGCAAAACATGCCCGCAAAGCAGGGCCAGCACGCCCAGGATGGCCGGCAAGGGCAACCCTATCACCCATGCCCGTCCCAGCAGGGTAAAAGGGCTATCGGCCGGGATGGGAATGGAATAGCCCTGGGTTATCAGCAGCGCCACGCCGCGCACCACCGCAAGCGTCGCCAGGGTGACGATAAAGGCCGGGATGCCTTCGTAGGCGATAAAATACCCGTTAAGCACGCCTATCATCCCGCCGAGCGCCAGGCCGCCCAGCAGCACCACCGGCCAGGGCAATCCCCAGTTATTCAGGGCAATGGCGGACAGCGCGCCCACCAGGGCCAGGGTGGATCCTACCGACAGGTCGATGCCGCCGGTGGTGATCACAAGCGTCATGGCCGTGGCGACAATGAGCAGCGGCGCGCTCTGGCGAATAATATTCAGCCAGTTGGCGCCGCTGAGGAAGTTATCGGTAATCAGCGCAAACACCACGCAGCAGAACAGGCAAAACAGCGCGATGCTGACCACGCCGGAGTGATTGTGCAGGATGCGTCTTGGCAGGGAGTGCCGGATCATTCGGGTACTGGTCATATTTATCATACTCATGCGGAGATCCCCCGTTAATGGGCGCGGGCGGAATGCGCCTCGAACTTTTCGCCAACGATAAGGTTAACGATTTCCGCCAGGCTGGTATCGGCCACCCGGCGGTCGGCAACATTCGTGCCCTCGTACATCACCATAATGCGATCGCATACCAGGAACAGATCCTGTAAGCGGTGGGTAATCAGGATCACGCTGACCCCGCGGGCGCTGACGCGTTTGATTAACGCCAGAACCGCCTCCACCTCGGCCACCGCCAGCGCGGCGGTCGGCTCATCCATGATCAGCACCTTGGGTTCGAATGCCGCGGCGCGGGCGATGGCGATGGCCTGCCGTTGCCCGCCGGACAGGTTGCGCACCAGCAGACGGGTATCGGGAATGGAAATGCCCAGCCCCTGCAGCATGTCCCGCGCCTCGGCATGCATTCTTTTTTCATCCAGGAACGGCATGCCCAGTAGCCGCGTCTGCGGCTCCCGGCCCATAAATAAATTACCGGCCACATCCACCGTGTCGCACAACGATAAATCCTGATAGACCATTTCGATATGGCAGCGGCGGGCATCGGCGGGCGTGGCGAATCGCTGTTCGCTGCCGTCGATGCGGATGGCGCCGCTGGAGGGGACCACCGCGCCGGATAAAATCTTGGTCAGCGTGGATTTGCCCGCGCCGTTATCGCCGACCAGTCCCAGCACCTCGCCCGGCGCCAGCTTGAGATTGACGCCGCGTAGCGAACGTATGGATCCGTAGGTTTTGGTGATGGCCACCATCTCCACCCGGGGTGGCACCCTCTGTGCTACAGCCATTGATTAACCTCCACTCGTGTTAACAAATACGAAGGGGGGGCATGCCGGCCCGCAGGGCCGTCACGCCGGCGTCGGAAATTGCCGTTATTTTCGGTTTGCATTCCTTTGTAAACCGGTTTACCAAAATAACGGGAATCCACTTTCGCCGCTCCACTCGCAATAACGCGCTGCTCATGGATATTTGTATCGCCATACGCCATCAAGCAGCTTTCATGCCATTCAGGATGGGGCGGGGGCGACATATTGGTGTAATGAACAGGTATTTAACTGTTTTTTAAGATAATAAAAATTATTCGCAACATTGCGATCCCGGACTTGCCGGTCAGGGGGACCGGCGCGGATTACCGCGCCGTGACGCAGGGTTGTGCAGGCATGCGCCGTTATGGTGCAAAAGCGTTAGACCGGGGCATAAGGTTTGACCGAATCGCGGCCAATCCATTCCACCGGGATGCGGGTAACCTGGGCCACCGCCTGGCCGCCGCCAAGCAGCTTCATCATAATCTCAATGGCGGTGCGGCCCAGCAGCCGGGCGGGCTGGCGAATGGTGGACAGCCGCGGGGTGATAAGCTCGGCATAGCTGGCGTCATCGAAGCCGACCAGCGATAGTGCGTCGGGGGCGCTTTGGCCCCGTTGGCGCAGTCCGTCCAGCAGACCCAGCACCAGATAATCACTGGCGGCGAATACCGCGCTCGGCGCATCCGGCAGCGCCAGCAGCCGGTGCAGGGCGGCCTGGCCGAACTCGCGGCTGTAATCGCCATACAGTACCCATTCCGGCGGGCAGCTCAAACCGGCGCGCGCCATCGCCTGCCTGAATCCTTCATGCCGTTCCCGCACGCTCATCAGGGCGTCGGGACCGCCGACAAAGGCGATACGCCGGTGTCCGGCATCAAGCAAATGCTGGGTGGCCAGTATTCCGCCCTGGACATTATCGACAAAGACCTTAGGCACGGCGCTGCCCGGGATATCCTCGTCAATCAGCACGATGCGCTGATGGCCCAGCAACTCCTCGCGCAGCAGGCCGTTATCGGGCCGGTTGGTCGTGAACAGCAGGCCGTCCACCTGGCAGGTATCCAGCCAGCGGATAAACTGACGCTCCTTGTCGGGATTATTGCGGGTAATGCACAGCACCAGGCTGTAGTGGTGTTCAGAGGCCGCCTCTTCCGCCGCATCGGCCAGCTCGGCAAAAAACGGATTGGTAATATCCGGCAGCACCAGGCCGATAGTCTCGCTGCCGCCCTTGCTCAGGCGGCGCGCCAGGCTGTTGGCCCGATAGTCCAGACTGGCAATGGCATCCTCGATACGCGTTATAGTGGCCTGCGGCAGGACGATGCTGTTATTCAGGTAGCGCGAAACGGTAGCCTTGGACAGGCCCGCCAGAGCGGCGACATCCGACAGTACGACCCTTTTTTTACCCATCCAGCCCACCGCTGTCAGTGAATCCAGCGGTATTGTTAACACATTTTGGTCAGGCGTTTACAGCCTTTTTTTAGCCGGCGCGGGCTCCCGGCTGCTAGCCATAAAAAAATTAGCGCTTGACAAAAAAACGGCGCCGATTAATTGTAATTAACAGTTTACCTGCACCAAAGAGTAACCGGGAGTTATTCCCAAGCCTGTTGGTTCCTGCCGTGAAATAGCCTACATGGACAGGTTATGGTAAGGATTCAGCAGTGACGATGTATGCAAACCCGGCGAAAACGATTTAAGCCCGGGAATGTTTCTTCGCGCTATCAGATATTTGTCCCGCCAAAAAATAATCCTTGATGCGTAACGCGGCTGCCGCTTTACATTTCCCATCATGCCCTGAGCGTTTATTTCCGACGAGGACAACGTTATGTCATTCTATGCCAGTAAAAAAATTATCCGTACTGTAGCATGCTCGCTAAGCGCCGCCGCGCTCGTGGCCGGCGGGGTTTTCTCCGCCGGGGCAATGGCCAAGGACGCGCCGCCCACCTACGCGCTGGTGCAAATTAACCAGCAGGCGTTGTTCTTTAACCTGATGAATAAAGGCGCGCAGGAAGCCGCGAAAGAGAGCGGTAAATCATTGGTCATCTTTAATGCCAACGACAATCCGGTGGCGCAGAATGACGCCATCGAAAACTATATCCAGCAGGGAGTGAAAGGCATCCTGGTGGATGCTATTGATGTCAACGGCATTATGCCCGCCATTAAGGAAGCGGCGGACGCCCATATACCGGTTATCGCCATCGACGCGGTACTCCCGGACGGCCCGCAAAAATCCCAGGTGGGCGTGGATAATGTCAAAGGAGGCCAGATCCTGGGCGATTATTTTACCGATTATGTACAAAAAAATATGAACGGCAAAGCGAAGGTCGGTATTGTCGGCGCCCTGAACTCAGCCATTCAGAATGCCCGGCAGAAAGGTTTTGAAGACGCGTTAAAAAAGAATCCGGCGATTACCGTCGCCGATGTGGTGGACGGACGCAATATCCAGGATGATGCCCTGACCGCGGCGGAAAACCTGATCACCGGCAACCCGGATATGACCGCGATTTACGCCACCGGCGAGCCGGCGCTGCTGGGTGCCATGGCGGCGGTGGTCAACCAGGGACGCCAGGGCGATATCAAGGTCTTCGGCTGGGATTTGACCGCCCAGGCGATTGCCGGTATCGATCAGGGGTATGTGGCGGCGGTACTGCAGCAGGATCCGCAGAAAATGGGCGCCGAGGCGTTGAAGGCGCTAAACGCGGTAACCGCCGGCAACAGCGTGGAGAAAAATATCCTGGTACCGGCCGCGGTGGTGACCAAAACCAACGTCGATACCTATCGGCCATTGTTTAAATAACGCCGATCGGATCGGTGTTGATGGTCATGGGTGATAACGCCATTACCCGTACGGCATCCCGGCCCGGGCCGGGATGGATGAACGCGTCCGGTCACGCCAGGATGGCGTCAAGCTCGGCGCGGGTGGGAAACGCGCGCAGCGTACCGCTGCGGCCGATGGTGACTGCCGCCGCCAGGCCCGCGTGCCGCAGGGCGATAGCATCAACCGGCAGGTCGCGCCGCAGCGCGGAGGCCAGCATGGCCGCCAAAAAGGTATCGCCCGCGCCGGTGGTGTCGACGACCCGGCAGGGCGCGGCTTCGGCCCGCAGTTGCCGGCCGTCCCTGAACAATACCGCGCCGTCGGCGCCCAGGGTCATGACCAGGGCGCCGTTGCCGCCGGCCAGCAGGCGCCGTGCGGCGTCGGTCCTGTTTTCCAGGGCGGCGTTGAGCAAACGGGCCTCGACGCTGTTCACCACGGCCAAATCGACCAGCGGCCAGAGCCGGGCGAATTCCGTTTTGACCGGCGAGGGATTAAACACGGTGTATAACCGGCGGCTGCGGCAATATTCAAAAATGGCGCGCGTTTTATCAAAGGAGAAATTACCCTGCTGCAAGACGATATCGCCCGGCCGGGCATCGGCCAGGACGGAAGTTATCTGCGCCAGCGATAACATCCCGGCGGCGGTGGTGGTGGTAATATTGGCGTTATCACCGTCGGCGCTGTTTAAGATAATCGAGGTATCGGTCGCACAATCCAAGGGTTCTTCTGGAAATAATGTTAATGATTCCTGAGCTAATTTATCGCGACACCAGTCACCCTGATGATCGTTGCCGCGGGCGGCGATTAACGTGGTGCTTATTCCGCAGCGGGCCAATATTACGGCCTGATTGGCGCCTTTACCGCCAAGATCCTGCGATATTTTTCGGCCATGGATCGATGCGCCTTTTTCCGGCAGTTCATCGATTTGATAGGTCTGGTCAACGCCCATATTACCCACGACATAGACGTGCATAACTTATTCCTTAGAAGGTGAAACATAATGGCATCTATATCAGCAGAAAAACCAAGCGCAATACAAGATATATTTTCAAGAAACAAAGCGATTATTGGCGTGGTCCATTGCGAAGCCTTTCCCGGCTCGCCACAATATAAAGGCCAGTCTTTTGCTAAAATAATTGATCGCGCGCTCTATGACGCAAAAAGTTATATTGAAGGCGGTGTGCATGGATTAATTGTCGAGAACCACGGCGATATTCCTTTTTCTAAACCCGAGGATATCGGCCCGGAAACGGCGGCGTTAATGTCGGTGATTACCGATCGTATTAAGATGGCATTCGGCGTGCCGCTCGGCATCAATGTATTGGCCAATGCGGCGTTGCCGGCATTGGCCACGGCGTTGGCGGGCGGCGCGGATTTTATCCGGGTCAACCAATGGGCGAACGCCTACATCGCCAACGAAGGTTTTATCGAGGGGGCGGCGGCCAGGGCGCTGCGTTATCGCAGCCTGCTGCGCGCCGAGCATATCCGGGTATTTGCCGACAGCCATGTAAAACACGGCAGCCATGCCATTGTCGCCGATCGCTCCATCCAGGAACTGACCCGCGATGTGGATTTTTTCCAGGCCGACGCGGTGATCGCCACCGGCCAGCGCACCGGCGACAGCGCCACCCTGGAGGAAATTGACGAAATCCGTTCGGCCACGGCGTTGCCGTTGCTGGTCGGGTCGGGCGTCACGCCAGATAACGTAGGACAGATCCTGCAGCGCACCCAGGGGGTGATCGTGGCCAGCACCCTGAAAGTGGGCGGCGTATGGTGGAACGAAGTGGAGCCGGCGCGGGTTAAACATTTTATGGCCGCGGCGCGGGCCGCGCTGGAGGCGTGATCGTGATAAGTTTTAGCGAACAATTGCTGGCGGAACATCAATCCACCTGGCAGGCCATGCAGCAGCATCGTTTTGTCACCGATATCGGGCAGGATCGGCTGCCGGCGCGGGTGTTTAACCAGTACCTGGTGTTTGAAGGCGATTTTGTCGCCACGGCCATCGGCATTTTTGCCCTGGCGGTGAGCAAGGCGCCTGGCATCCGCCAGCAGCGCTGGCTGGTGGGCGTGCTAAACGCGCTGGTGGACGAGCAGATGGGCTATTTTGAGGACGTGCTGGCAAGGCGCGGCATCGATATTAACAACTACAGGCGCGATGTGCCGGCGGTCGCCCGTTTTCGCGACGGTATGCTGGCGGCGGCGCGGCAGGGGGGCTATGCGGATATTATTACCCTGATGTTCGGCGCCGAGTGGATGTATTACGCCTGGTGTCGGCGCGTCAGCGAGTCGGCGCAGTCGGACGCCGATTTGCGCCATTGGGTGGAGATGCATGCCGCCGAGGCGTTTTTTGCCCAGGCGCGCTGGTTAAAAGAGGAATTGGACGCCCTCGCCGCGGCCCTGCCGGAGACGGAGCGCCGGCGCCTTTCCGCCCTTTACCGCCAGGTGCTGGTGTGGGAAATTGATTTTCACGAGGCGGCGTATACCCAATAAGGCAGGGAAACAACGCCGGGTGGTTGCCCGGCGTTGGGTAGGGCGGCTTTGCGCCATCACCCGACGGAGGTTACCGGATGATGTTTGCGCGCCAGGATCGGCTTGAGAAAACGCGCGGTATGCGAGGTTTCACAGGCCGCCACCGTTTCCGGCGTGCCGGAGATCAGGATTTCGCCGCCGCCGTTGCCCCCTTCCGGACCCAAATCGACAATCCAGTCCGCGGTTTTAATCACGTCCAGGTTATGCTCGATAACCACGATGGTATTGCCCTGATCGCGCAGCTGGTGCAGTACCGCCAGCAGCTGTTCGATATCGGCAAAATGCAACCCGGTGGTGGGTTCGTCAAGGATATACAGCGTCTGCCCGGTGCCGCGTTTCGACAGTTCGCGCGCCAGCTTCACGCGCTGCGCCTCGCCGCCGGACAACGTGGTCGCCGACTGGCCCAGCCGGATATAGGACAGGCCCACGTCGATCAGGGTTTGCAGCTTGCGCGCCAGTGCGGGCACCGCGTCAAAAAACTCGCGGGCGTCCTCGATGGTCATATCCAGCACCTCGTGGATATTTTTACCCTTATACTTCACTTCCAGGGTTTCACGGTTGTAACGCTGCCCTTTGCACTGATCGCAGGGCACGTAGATATCCGGCAGAAAGTGCATTTCCACTTTTATCACCCCGTCGCCCTGGCAGGCTTCGCAACGTCCGCCGCGCACGTTAAAACTGAAACGCCCCGGCGTATAACCGCGGGTACGGGATTCAGGCACGCCGGCAAACAGTTCACGCACCGGCGTGAATACGCCGGTATAGGTCGCCGGGTTGGAGCGCGGCGTGCGCCCGATGGGGCTTTGGTCGATATCAATGACCTTATCGAAATGTTCCAGGCCCTGGATATCGCGATAAGGGGCGACCTCGGTGGTGGTGGCGCCGTTGAGCTGGCGCTGCGCCACCGGGAACAGCGTGTCATTGATAAGCGTCGATTTACCGGAACCCGAGACGCCGGTGATGCAGGTAAACAGGCCCACCGGCAGGGTCAGCGTAACATCCTTGAGGTTATTGCCCCGGGCGCCGATAAGCTTCAGCACCTTGGTGGGGTCGGCCGGTATGCGGTGTTCGGGGATGGCGATTTCCCGCTTGCCGCTTAGGAACTGGCCGGTCAGCGAGGCCGGATTGGCCATGATCTGCTCGGCGGTGCCTTCCGCGACGATTTCGCCGCCGTGCACCCCCGCGCCCGGGCCGATATCGATAATATGATCCGCCGACCGGATGGCGTCTTCGTCATGTTCGACCACAATCACCGTATTGCCGAGGTTGCGCAAATGAATAAGCGTTTCCAGCAGGCGTTCGTTATCGCGCTGGTGCAGCCCGATGGACGGTTCGTCCAGCACATACATCACCCCCACCAGGCCGGCGCCGATCTGGCTGGCCAGGCGGATGCGCTGCGCCTCGCCGCCGGACAGGGTTTCCGCCGAGCGGGACAGCGAGAGGTAGTTCAGGCCCACGTTCACCAGGAATTTCAGCCGATCGCGGATCTCCTTGAGGATTTTGTCCGCAATCTGCGCGCGCTGGCCGCTGAGTTTCATCTCATCAAAGAACCCCAGCGCATTGCCGATGCCCATATCGGAAATGGTCGGCAGGGTGGTGTTTTCCACAAACACATGGCGCGCCTCGCGCCTGAGGCGGGTGCCGCCGCAGCTGGCGCAGGGCCGGTTGCTGATGTATTTCGCCAGTTCCTCGCGCACCGCCGAGGATTCGGTTTCCTTATAGCGGCGCTCCATGTTCGGCAGCACGCCCTCGAAAGGATGGCGCCTGACCGAGCTGTCGCCGCGATCGTTGATATACCTGAACTCAATGGTTTCCTTGCCGGAGCCGAACAGGATTTTTTGCTGTACCGAGGCGTCCAGCGCATTGAACGGCGCTTCCACATCGAACTTATAATGGTCCGCCAGGGAGCGCAGCATTTGGAAATAGTAAAAGTTGCGCCGATCCCAGCCGCGAATGGCGCCGCCCGCCAGCGAGATTTCCTCGTTCTGCAATACACGTTCCGGATCGAAGTATTGCTGCACGCCCAGTCCGTCGCAGGTGGGGCAGGCGCCGGCCGGGTTATTAAATGAGAACAGCCGGGGTTCCAGCTCCGGCATGCTATAACCGCAGATCGGGCAGGCAAAGTTGGCCGAAAACAGCATCTCCTCGGCATCGCCGCCGTCCATCTCGGCCACCACCGCCGTGCCGCCTGACAGGCCGAGCGCGGTTTCAAACGATTCCGCCAGGCGCTGGGCCAGATCTTCGCGCACCTTGAACCTGTCGACCACCACTTCGATGGTGTGTTTCTTTTGCAGTTCCAGTTTGGGCGGATCGGAGAGATCGCATACTTCGCCGTCGATGCGGGCGCGGATATAGCCCTGGGTGGCCAGGCCTTCCAGGGTTTTGCTGTGCTCGCCTTTGCGGTCTTTGACGATCGGCGCCAGTAGCATCAGGCGCTTGCCCTCCGGCTGCGACAGCACGTTATCCACCATCTGGCTGACGGTTTGCGCCGCCAGCGGCACGTCGTGATCGGGACAGCGCGGCTCGCCGACGCGGGCGAACAGCAGGCGCAGGTAGTCGTGGATTTCGGTAATCGTCCCGACGGTTGAGCGCGGGTTATGCGAGGTGGATTTCTGCTCGATGGAAATAGCGGGGGACAACCCCTCGATATGGTCGACATCCGGTTTTTCCATCAGCGACAGGAACTGGCGGGCATAAGCGGACAGCGATTCGACGTAGCGGCGCTGCCCTTCGGCATACAGAGTGTCGAACGCCAGCGAGGACTTGCCGGAGCCGGACAGGCCGGTAATCACTATGAGCTTGTCGCGGGGAATAATCAGACTAATGTTTTTCAGATTGTGGGTACGCGCACCCCGAACTTCGATCTTATCCATTCAACTTAATCCCGACACCGGATGAATATTTGCCGCCGGTGATGCCTGCAACGACACACCTGGCGCGAAACGGACAATTATGACACAAAAAAAGCTGAACGAATATCCAGTATTGATTGTAACGCTGAACTCTGCATTCATCGGGCTGCGATCGCAGCCGCAATGATTTTCACCCGTGTCCTTTGGGCATTTGCGTGGTAAACTTTACCGATTACACTTACGTAAACGTTTAAGTAAAACATCTTATCAGGAGAGTCGACATGGCCAGCAGAGGCGTTAATAAAGTGATTCTAGTCGGAAATCTGGGCCAGGATCCGGAAGTCCGCTACATGCCGAACGGTGGCGCCGTGGCCAACATGACTCTGGCCACTTCCGAGAGCTGGCGCGACAAGCAGACCGGCGAGACCAAGGAAAAAACGGAATGGCACCGCGTGGTGCTGTTCGGCAAGCTGGCGGAAGTGGCCGGCGAATATCTGAAAAAAGGGTCGCAGGTCTATATCGAAGGCGCGTTGCAAACGCGTAAATGGACCGATCAGGGCGGCCAGGAACGTTACACCACCGAAGTCGTGGTTAACGTCGGCGGCACCATGCAGATGCTGGGCGGCCGCCAGGGCGGCGGCGCGGCGGGTGCCGGCGCGGGCGGCGGCCAGCAGGGCTGGGGCCAGCCGCAGCAGCCGCAGGGCGGCAACGCGCAGTTCAGCGGCAATCCGGGCGGCGCGGCGCCGGCAGCGCCCGCGGCCAGTCGTCCCGCCGCGCAGAACAATGCGCCGGCCGCGGGCAATGAGCCGCCGATGGATTTTGACGACGATATCCCGTTTTAAGTGTGCCGTTTTGCTTTGTAAATCAAGTGGTTAATTCGAGTTATTGAATTAATCATAGGCTGTTGGAGTGCCTATTGCAAGCCTGACTTATCCTTACCCAGTAATGGGTTTGAACCTCGAAAGAGGGAGGGGAGTGTAGCATGTCAGGAAAAGGCTGGTTGCGGGGAAATAACCTACTTTGCGCCAGCCATTGCAAATCCCATATGGTTAAGCCTGATTGGTTGAATCATAGTTCATAGTGGGTTTCGGGATATCGATGGCTCACGGTTATTTAGGAGTCATACCAATATTTATAGTAATTATTTTTAGAAGGTTACTATATCCAACAATGTTGGCACCTGCTCGGTGAGAGTGGTAATTGAACGTAAGTGAAACCTAAGTGGGATGCACCTTGACTACAAAGAAATACGGGATTACCTAAGTTGGTTAAGTAATTAACCAATAGGGTAACGGAGACTCCGTAGTACCCAACGTACCTCTGTAATGGAGTCGCAATTGGCTAACCAATCTGAAAAATATATATAAATTGATAAGTAATTATCAGTGAAACTATATTCGTAAGGGGGAAGGGAGTCAGTTGGATCTATACTAATAGAAGCGGGGTTCGATAGTCAGTGCTATCACAGAGAACACTCAATGCTCTAAATGGTATAAACAAAGCCAGTATACAAGGTTATAAGATCAAGAAACTGCATAAAATTATGTGCAGTAATAAAGATCTTTGGGCACAGGCCTATGCTAATATTTATTCTAATCAGGGAGCCATGACGAGAGGAATAAATAACAATACGATGGATGGAATGAGTGTGGACAGGATTATTAGTCTTATTCACCTCATAGAGTCCGGTTCGTACATACCCAAACCTTGTAAGCGCACGCACATACCCAAAGATGCCCGAAAACCGAATGGAAAGAAAGGTCCATTAGGTATTCCAACCGGAGACGATAAATTAATACAGGAAGTAATGAGAATGTTATTGGAAGAAATCTATGAACCGGTTTTTAGCGACTGGAGCTATGGATTCAGGCCTAAGCGTTCCTGTCATTCTGCATTAAAAGAAATCAGAAACGGTTGGAAAGGAACAAAATGGGTATGTGATGTTGATATCAAAGGTTACTTCGACAACATTGACCACGATCTGCTGCTGAAATTCCTGAGCAAGCGGATCGCTGATAACAAATTTCTGGCGCTTCTCAAGAAGTTCCTGAAAGCTGGCTATCTGGACAACTGGCGTTACTTTGGCACTCATAGCGGAACACCACAAGGTGGCATTATCTCCCCTATTCTTGCCAATGTATTTCTCCACGAGCTTGATGAATTTATGAAAAATAGAATCACCGAATTCGGCAAAGGAGGACGGAGGAAACCCAATCCCATATACAGAAGAGCACTACAAAACCGGACAAATCGTATTAAATGGATCAGGCAAGGTTTCGGCGCTTCAGGAATGCCTGCTGATGAGCAGAAAATCCAAAAGTGGAAACAGGAAGCGGATGAACTGGAGAAACAATTGCGCACACTATCCAGTGTTATTATGGATGATACTGAATTCAAAAGAATGCGGTATGTTCGATATGCTGATGATTTTCTGATTGGAGTGATAGGAAGTAAAGGTGAGGCAAAAAAGATAATGGAAGAGGTTGTCTATTTTGTTGAATCCGAACTTCATCTGGAAATATCAAAGGAAAAATCCGGCATTATTGACCCGAAGAAAGGATTCACTTTTCTCGGTTATGAAATAAAAACACGCCGTGAAAGAAAACAGGTCAAATGTGTTGTAGGGCTTAATACAGATGGAAGTAAAACTCATGCGGTAAAACGTACGATAACGGAACACGTCCATCTGGGTGTACCGAGGGAAAGAATCCTGAAATTCTGCTCTCTACGTGGCTATGGGAATTACGATGGCGGATATGGTAATAGTGCTGGTCGGCCAGCAATGATGCACATGTCTGACTATGAAATCATTAGTCAGTACAACGCTGAAATGCGCGGCTACGCGAATTACTACAATCTTGCCCCCGTTCTCTATCTCAATAAGTTGCATTGGATATGGGAAAACAGTCTTTATAAGACGCTGGCAGGTAAGCATCGGATATCTCGCACCAAAATCGCGCGGCGGTTAAGGCAAGCGGATGACAGGTATGTTTATCGGGAAAATCGTAATGGAAAGGTATATGAGTTGGAGGTATTTAGACTCAAAAACAGGAGTGCGCCCAAACACAGTTCACCGGATATATTGCCGAATACGTATAAATATTCTGGCAGAACTGAATTGCTGGACAGGATGGCTGCATGCCAATGTGAATATTGCGGTACCAGAACCGGCCCTTTTGAAGTCCACCATGTGAGGAAACTTAAGGATATCAAGTCGGGTACAGATAACTGGAAGACGCTGATGATTGCCCGTAACAGGAAAACATTAGTGATCTGCCGGATCTGTCACGTCAACCTTCACAGAGGAACACTGCCAGACCGAAGAAGCTTTGTTTGATCCAATGGAGAGCCGGATGCATAGAAATGTGCAAGTCCGGTTCGGTGGGGGGGTAACGGCTAATCCGTCAGGACGCACGTACCCTACCCAACTAGCTACCCAGCCCATCTTGCCACATCCAGGCTTAAAACCCCCGCATCGCGGGGGTTTTGTATTTTCGCCGTCACTCAGCGCTAAGCCGAACCGGGGGACGTGATATCCGCTGATGAAATCCGCCACTGGCCGTCATGACGTGTGGCGGCGGAATGTATCCTGCTAGCGACGGGACGACGGCGCGTAGAACGGTGCGCGCGGCGTTTCCTGCGCCAGATAATCGCGGTAAAAATCTTTTACATGCGGGAATACGGCCTTGCCCAGCTCGCGCCGGGCCTGCTCGTCCGCGCTGCGCGGCGCGGCCAGCTTTTGCGCGATATCATTGAGCACGGCGGCGCGATCGACCCGGGTAAACCGCCCCCGATGGCAGACTTCCTCGCCCTGGATGAATACGCTCTCGATATCCTTGGCGCGCGCCCGCTGCACCAGCACATCCAGCAGGGGAATATCCTCATCCTGATACGGCCAGGTGATACTTTGCCAATCGAACAGCACCGCATCCGCCAGTTTTCCCGGCTCCAGCCGGCCGATCCGTCCGGCAAAGGGGGTGGTTTTTGCCCCGCCCTCGGTGGCCATGCGCACGATTTCCCCACAGGACGGCACTTCATCGTCCTCAATGCCGGGCACGCGATGCACCCGCAACGCCAGACGCATCTCCTGCAGCATATCGCGATCTTCGTTAATTCCCGCCTCATCCAGCCCCAGGCCGACGGTCAGCCCATGGCGGCGGAAGGCGTTCAGCGGCGCGACGCCGCTGCGCAGGCGCAAATTAGAACTGCAGTTATGGCAAACGCAGGTTCCCGTCGCCGCCGCCAGTTCAATATCGGCCTCGTTCAGCCAAACGCCATGTCCCAGGGTCAGCGATGGTCCCAGCAGGCCCAGCTTGTGCAGGTGCGCCAGTGCCGTGGTGCCGGTGCGTCTACGGGCATATTCCCGCTGGTAGGCGGTTTCGACCAGATGCATATGCATCGGCACGCCGGCGTTATCCGCCTCCGCTTTGATCGCCTGTAACCCTTCGTCGCTGCACCAGTGCAGGTTGGCGGGCGCCAGTTGAATACGGGTCAGCGATTGGCCGCTATTATCTGCCGCCAGCATGCGGAACAGTTTGAGGTGATCGCCCAGCGGCAGCCGCTGTTTTTTCAAATGGGCAGCCAACTGCGGCTGGATTTCAGCCGGCACGCGGGCCACAAACCGTTCATCGGCTTCATAGACCAGCAGATTCTGCTCACGCACCGCGAAGCTGTAGGAGGCGCGCATGCCTATCTCACGGTAGGCGGCAAGCACCGCGCCAGCCGCCTGGTGTATCGTCTCCAGCGTGCCGGGGCGCCAGCCGTGGATATGCTGTACGGTGGTGATGCCGGAGGCGATCATCTCAAAAGCGGAATAAAGCGTATCCAGCCGCAAATCCACCTCGCGCGCGCCCATGCGGCTGGCAAACCACAGTTCCAGCGCATAATCGGGCGAACCCAACTGCAGCGGGGTTAAGCCCACATGATGATGGCTGTTGACAAATCCCGGCATCAGCACGTGTTGCATGGACCCGTAGCGGCGGACCTGGGGATATTTATGGATCAAATCATCGGCATTGCCGATGTCCTCTATAACACCGTCTTTTTGGTAAAGCGCGCTCCGTTCCACCGCGATCGGGCGACCATCGTCGCCGATCCCCTGGATAAGGGTGCCCGCCAAGATCAATGATTCAGACATAGGGATATCCTGTAGCTGTGAGTTTATCGTACCCAGCCGTATGGCACGGGGCCGAACAAATCGTCGCGCCGATCGTTGAAATAGCGCATTTGCTGACGAATTTGACTGAATTGCCGGTAATCCAGCGTTGCGTTCACTTCCCCCGCCCCAAGGTGGCGAGGGCGGTGCGCCAGCAGCGTGCCGTCGGCGTTGATCACACACGACTCGCCGTAATTATCCGTCGCTATTTCGTCCAGCCATTCCTCGCCCACTTTATTGGCGCAAACGACTATCAGGCCGTTCTCTTTGGCATGGGTACGCAATTCGCCGAGGAAGAAGGCTGCGTCATCGCCGCCGCTGCCGGCGACGGGAACAATGACCACCTCAACCCCCGCCTGGCGCAGCGCGCGCCAGCATTCAGGAAAGCGGCGGTCATAACAGATCAAAATCGCACAGCGCCAGCCTTCAATAGCGAACCTTTGCAGTCCGTCGCCCGGCGTGAAATGCGCGGCCTCGTCATAGCCGGGCGGCGGATAGTCGCTGGCCGGCAAATGCAGCTTCCTGGCCAGGGCGCCGTCGCCCAGCCGTTTCCCCAGGCGGTCAAAACCGATAACGGCGTTGTGGTAACAGCCGGTTTGGCTATCGTGCTCATAGAGCGGCAATAAAATAGCGCATCCCAGCCGCTGGGCCAGCGCCGCGCACCATCCGGCGCTCTCGCCCCGGACGGATTCGGCCCAGTGGCGATATTTTTCCGCCGGCGCGGCGCAAAAATAGGGCGTCAGCGCCAGCTCGGGCAGCGCCACCAGCCGTGCGCCGGCTTGAGCGGCGCGGGTAATGGCCGCCTCCAGCTGCCGGCGATTAAGCGCCAAATCCTCGCAACCCGGCGGCATTTGCAGCGCGGCCACCGGCAGGTAGGGTGATATCATCAGCCCACCTCCTGTTCGGCAAAGGCGCGATCGACTTCATCGCGCAGCAAATCGATAAGATGATCGCTGAGCTGGTGGAAGAGCGGGCTTTTGGGGTCGCGCGGCCGCGGGAGATCGATGGGAATGATTTCTTTGATGCCGCCCGGACGCGCGGTAAAAACCACCACGCGATCGGCCAGCGCCACGGCTTCATCAATATGATGGGTGACAAAAATCATCGATACGCCGGTTTGACGCCATATGCGGATAAGAAAGTCCTGCATCTTCGCCCGCGTTTGCACATCCAATGCCGCAAAGGGTTCATCCAGCAGCAGCGCCTCGGGATTCAGCGCCAGCGCCCTGGCCATCGCCACCCGCTGGCGCATGCCGCCGGATAACTGATCGGGCCGTTTCTCCGCGGCATCGGCGAGGCCGACGTTTTGCAAGATGGACTGCGCCCGTTTCAGCCTTTGTTCTTTCGACATACCCTGCATCTTCAGGCCGAAGGCGACATTTTCCGCAACCGAAAGCCAGGGATAGAGCGACGCTTCCTGGAAGACAAATCCGCGATCGGTGCCCGGTTGCGACACCTCGGCGCCGCCGCAGCGGATTGAGCCTTCGCTGACCGATTCCAGCCCGGCTATCATATACAGCAGGGTGCTTTTACCGCAGCCGCTGGGCCCAAGCAGCACGACAAACTCTCCGCGCGCCACCTGCAAGTCGACATTTTTCAGCGCGACGACAGCGCCGCCTTGCGCGTCGGTCCAAACTTTGCCCACGCTATTGCAATCAATCAGCGGCGGCTGTGGGAGGGTATTTTGCGTCATTTCTGGCCTCCGGCGCGGTTGTCAGGTACCCAGTAAAGGAGCTTTTTCTGCACATAGCGCAACAGCAGATCGAAAACAAATCCGGTAATGCCGATGATGGTCATGGTGAAAAACGACAGGCTGGAATTGAAGGTATTGCGCGCCTGCATGACGATTTGCCCCAACCCGCTGCCAACGCCTGTCGCCTCAGCCACTAGCACAATCATCCAGGCGCCGAACAGGTTCATGCGCAGTACGAAAAATAACGCGGGCAGAATGGCGGGGATAATGACGTAACGGAAGGTTTGCGCCCGGGTGGCCCCCATAACCGCCGCCACGTTGAGATGGGTTTTGCTCACGCTCTCAATCTGGCTGATAGTGGATACCGTCATGACGAAAAACAGTGAAATAAACACCATGAAAATCGCCGGCGGATTGCCGATGCCGAAAATAAAAATGGCCACCGGCAGCCAGGCGATAGGCGAAATAGGCGCCAGCAGTGTGATGGTCGGCAATACCAGCTTGCCAAACAGACGGAAATAGCAAATGGCCAGGCCACACACCAGGCTCAGGATGAAACCAAGAGTCAGGCCCGCCATCACGCGGCCCACCGTGGCGAGAATGGTTTTTCCCAACGACAATAAGGCGGTGTCGTTGGTGACCTGGCCAATCACATCGGTTGGGATAAAGTATTGCGCCTGCTGGGCAAAATTCGCCAGGAAGATATGTGGCGGCGGCAACAACAGCGGATTTAATCCCCCAAAAGCCCAGCACGCTTCCCAGATCCCGGCAAACAGGGCGACGGAAGCCACGCCCCAGCCGAGGCGCGAGAAAAACGCCGGCCAGCCGCGGCGGCGGGTTTTCCTGACCGGAGGAATGATCTCGACCGGTGAAACACCGGCGGCTTTTACCGGCTTTCGCAGGGTATTCACCTTCATGCGCTTTTCAGCTCCAGCGAACCATACAAGTCGGGATTTTCCTTAATCACCTCATTGAGCAATGACCAGTCGAAGATATCCGTTCCTGGTACCTTCTGGATGTAACGCAGCTCTTTCAGGTTATTGGCGCGCTGCAGGATAAAATCCTGGTTCTGCCGCTGGTCTATCATCGCCGGCTGTTTGGCGGCGGCGTCCAGGGTGGCTTCGTAGCTGGTCTTGAAATATTTGCCCACGGTATCCTTGACCGCCGAGGCGCGGTCGGTCTCTTCCTGATGCTGGCCGATCATCATGCCCTTGATAAGCGCCTTCACCGCCTCGCGATTTTCCGCCAGCACGGAGGAGCGTACCGCCAGCACGCAATCGCTATAGTTCTTGCCATAGATGTCGACGCCGTCGGAAAGCCGTACTGCGCCAGGGCGCGCCTGCAATGCCTGGGTAGCATAAGGTTCGATATGGCACATGGCGTCGATATTGCCGTTGATAAACGCCTGGGCCAGTTCCGGGGAGGTGCCGAAGTAGCGCACTTTGACGTCGGCAAAGCCCATGCCCGCTTTTTTCAGGTAGTCATAAGGCAGCATTTCCAGCGTATCCGCCTGGAAGGTGCCCAGCGTCTTGCCGCGCAGCTTTTCGGCGGAATCGATGCCCTGCTGGCTGACGATTACGCAGCCCTGCACGCCTGAGCCGGCGACGATCTTGATTGGCGCGCCCTGGGCGAAAAGCGTAATAAAGTTGGTGTAGGGGACTACCGTCACATCCACCAGCCCGGCGCCGAACAAGGCGGCTATATCGGCGTTAGTCGGGGTGGTGACAAAATCCAGCGCGACGTTTTTCGCCAGCCCGCGTTCCTTGACCAGGAAGAAGGGACAGTTGCATAAGCCCGTCCCATGGGTGGCCTTAAAGGTGGTGATATCCGCCGCCAGGGCGGGGGTGCTGATAAGGTATTTGCCCAACGCCAGGCCGCCGGCCGCCAGCGCGCTGTGTTTCAGGAAATGGCGGCGATTGATATCAAAGCCATTAAGCCGCGGAAAAACCCGTTTTGTTGACATGATGTTTGTCTCCTGGTGTTGATAAAAGAGCGAACGAACCCCTGCCTGCAAGGCATAATGTCCAGTGGATGGCTGTCGCGGCCTGGTGGTAGGCGAAGCCGCGTATTAGTGCGTATACTCCGTTTGCGCCAGCAGGGCGGATAACCGGCTGAAATCGAGTACGGAATACGGATTCTCCGGCGGCGCCAGCCTGCCCATCGCCGCCAGCGCCTGGAACCGGCTGATAATGGCGCCGGCAAGAGGGCGAATATCGATTTGCGGCGGTTGCCGCGCCAAGCCTTGCATCATCGTCGCCGGGGGAACGCCGGGATAAAATCGGGTTACGCTTGCCAGGGCGCCCTGCGGATCCGCCTTTATCGTGGTTTCCGCCTGCAACAGGGCCTTTATCACCGCATCCACCACATCCGGGTATTGATGTAAAAAGCTCTGGCGTGTGACCAATACGGTATCGGGGTAACCGGTTCCCCACACTTCGGCGGCGTCGCACATTTTTTGAAAACCCAGCATTTCGAGCTGGCTAATCACCGGCTCGATAAAAGTGCAGGCGTCTATTTCACGCCGCTGCATGGCGGTAATCGCCTGGTGCAAGGTGTCGAAATAACGAATATCGCTGTGTTGCCAGGCGCCGCGGTAATGGGTGATCGTATCGTGCAGCAACACTTCCATCGGGTCCTCGAAGAAGGTGCCGAAGCGCAGGGCAGAAGGCGCCGCGGCCACGCTGTCCGGATGGATCATTACCGCCATGCCGCCAACGCCGCTTCCGGCGATAATGCGCAGCGGATCCGGCGCGCTGAAATCGCTCAGCGGCTGGGTAAATCCCGTGGTGCCAATCTGCGCCGCGCCGCTTCTGAGCAAGGCGATGGTTGACGCCGTGCCGCTGAGTTCCGGCACCCTTACCGTTAATCCCTGTTCGCGAAAGTAACCGCATGCCTGCGCCACAAATAACGGCAGGTTGGAAAGCGCTTCACCATGAGCCAATACCAGTTCAGACATGCGGTGCTCCACAAAATGCTTAAAGATTGTCAACAATCATCTGCGGCGAAATAGCGTCGGGATCGTTGCGGCAGAGGATATGGATTAAATTTGACAATAAGATCATGCAAAATTGAAGTCAATAATTATTTAAATTGTTCATCAGTTTTATTTTCGTGATATGCATTTCTTATATATAGCGTTTTGCGGGCAAAAAGAAAGGAAAATACAAAGTGAAAAAAAGAGCGCCTAAAGCGCTCTTTCTACAGGGGAAAACCGGTGGATGTAAAGGATAGGGGGACATCGAGGCTGCCGGACCGCATGCGCCAGATATAAGAAATTCAGTTTCCCGTGCCGAGCAGGATCTCTTCCAGATCGTCTTCCTCTTCTTCCGGCTCTTCCAGATGAAGCGAATTTTCGATCCCCAACAGGTGATCCAACATCAGTTTTTGCGCGCGCATGCTGTCCCGCGCCTCTACCGCATCGACCAGCCGTTCATGCTCGTTGTGCTGGCAGGTGACGTCCGTGGGGGTGTCATACAGCAGGATAGTCAAGCACGTCAATAACTGCAGGCCGCGTACGGTTCTTTCAAGAAAACGATTTCCCGCCAGGGAGGCCAGCAGCACATGAAACTCGCCGGACAAGCGCACAATCTTGCGGCGATCGCCTGAATGCCTGGCTTTTTCTTCCTGTTTAACGTGCTGGCGCAGCAGCGTGATTTCCTGCGCGGTCACCCGCTGACATATATTTTCCAGCAAGGGAATCTCGACATAGCGCCGGGCCTGGAAAAATTCCTTCGCTTCCGCAATGGTGGGGCTGGCAATAAAAGCGCCACGGTTGGGCAGGATTTCCACCACGCGCTCGAAAGCCATTTGTTGCAAAGCCTCTCTTACGACGGTGCGGGAGACCTTGAAAATGGCCGCCAGCTTTTCTTCCGTAAGCTTGGTGCCGGGCTTCAGGCGGTGTTCCGAGATGGCATTCATTAATTTCTCATACACCGCGCTGCGATCCCGGGCACATAGCGTGGCCGCGGCCTGCATATTTTCATCTGTCGGACGTTTCGCTCTGGCCATGTTAAATCACTCAGCCTCCTACCTGTGGCGGAATTTAATATCAATATTTATTTACAACAATCATGACACCAATATGTATATGTCTACAAGATAAATTGTTAAACATTAAAATTAATTATGTTTATCAGTCTATCCGGCCAAGTTGGTATGGCCATGGTGTTATGACATTATGGCCCGGGCTACTATCCCTGAATTGCCCTCACTTGTCCGGCTTTTGTTGGCTAATATCACTTGTTTCGTTAAAAAATCGTACTATTTTACAAGATCGGCAGCGGCCTTCCAGGGATTATCGAAGCGTAGACACGCGTCGTATCAATAATAGGACCATGCCATGGATCATATTGTGTATGTTGTTGACGATGATGATGCGGTAAGACAAGCCATCGTTCGGCTGCTACAGTCGGAAGACTTTAACGTTGCCGATTTCGCCTCGGCGGAGATGTTCCTGAACCAGCATTTTGGCCCGCTCCCCAGTTGCTTGATCCTCGATATGAATATGCCGGTGGCGGATGGGTTCCAGGTTCTGGCCGCGCTGGAAAAAAAGGGCAGGGAATTGCCGATTATTTTTATCACCGGGTTTGGCACCATTCCTCTTTCGGTGCGAGCGATGAAGGCCGGGGCCTGCGAGTTTTTAACCAAACCGATCGACGCGGAAGACCTGCTTAACGCCGTGCGCGAGGGGCTGTCGGCGGCGGAAAAAAACCTCTCGTTCGTGAGCGAGCAGTCGAGCCTGGCCCAACGGCATCAAACCCTGACGCCCCGGGAGCGCGAAGTACTGGGACTGGCCATCGGCGGCCTGCTGAATAAACAAATCGCCACGGCGCTGGGCGTCAGTGAAATTACCGCCAAGGTCCATAAACGGCGGGTGATGGAAAAAATGCAGACCCGCTCCCTGGCCGATCTGGTGCGGGCGGCGGAACGGCTGCATATTGTTAAATCACAAAGTCGTTAACGCTTCCCTTCTTATGAGGAACATCATTATGCCGGAGCATGTCAATGGCGATTATCGCGCCAGCCTCAAAACCGTTTCAACCTCATTACGTAAGCTGCATAAGGCCTTGATTGACCTGGAAACGGCGCGCTTCGGCCCGATCGGCGGCCCGTTTGAGCATTTGCAACTGGTGAGCAGCCATCCGCAGTTTGCCTGGATCCGGCGCCTGTCGGAGATCTTGGTGGAATTGGACGAACGGCTGGATGAACCGGACGACATCGATGCCGCAACGGTCCTGTCATATAAAACCGTCATTGAGCGTTTACTTGCCCTCGGGCCGGAAAACGACACGGAATTCGCTAAAAAATATATCGCCGCGCTGCAGGAATCCACCGAGGTGGCGATGGCGCACGGGGCGCTGCGTCATCTCCTGTTTTTAGCCAATGATACGTCAGGCGCGCCGGGTAATGCGCCGGCATGATGCATAGGCTCAGGGCTGTGCCGGGGGCCACGGCGCCGTCGGTACGGCCAGGCTGCCGCCCTGGGTGCGTTGCCAATAACCCGGCGATGTGCCGGTAAAGGTTTTAAATACCCGTGAAAAATGGCTTTGGTCGGTAAAACCGCATTCGAGCGCGATCTCCGTCAGCGTCTGTTGCCTGGCGCCCAGGAGTTCCAGCGCTTTCCGGATGCGCATGTTTTGCAGCCAGACACAGGCGGAAGTGCCGGTGGTATTTTTGAAATTGCGCGCAAAGTGCGCGCGGGACAGGCCGCATTCCCGGGCAATCAATTCAAGCGAAACGCCCTTCGCCAGGTTTTCCAGCATAAAATCCTTGGCCCGTTGTTCCTGCCAGGGCGCCAGCCGGCCTTTTTGCCGGGTCCAGTCCTGGGATGCCTTGCCGTAGACTTCGGCAATATGGGCGAACAGCGCCAGGGAGATATGATCAAACATAAAATCATGCATGCCGCCGGGTTGACCCAATAACGGGATCAGCGCCTGTGCCAGATGATAAATCACCGGATCCAGCGCACCGGGAGCGCAGTCAAAATGACCGATGCGCTTTTGTCCGCTGTCATAGGTGAATTCGTCCAGCGCCTGGCGGGTAATTAAAAATCGTACGTTATCAAAGGCGCTCAAATGCTGGCAACGCCAGTCCTCGGTAAGCCTGGTAATCGCGACGGCCTGCTGCGCGTGTCCGCCCGCGTGGACCAGGCGGCCGTCATGCCAGAGTCGGTGCGAGGCGAAATCCCGCAGTTGCACGATAACGGAAAAGGCTTCGTGATGGGGAATGGCGATAACCGGCGCGTGTTCCGGCGGCATGGTTTCCCTATGGCGGCTGACGACCAGCCGCGCCGCGCCGGTGGCCAGCGGGTTGACTGGCGAGGTGATAGTATCGATTTTTTACGCTCCCGGTGAATGTCGTCGGCTTAGACTGCGCACGCGGCGCACGCAACAACAAGGATCGCTGCAGACCCACAGTAAACCACAGAATACCCGGCTGGCGACCCTTTCCCGGGGCGCCGGGGCGGGATTCAGAATTTAGCCATTAGGGCGAACGCCGCCGCGGCGCGGCCTGGTTTTGCCTTTAAGCGCCGGTGGGCAGCGCAGGCAGGGTGAACGAAAAACAGCTGCCGTGGGGATGGCGCTGTGACGCCGCCATCTGCCCCCGGTGGTTTTCGATTATGGCATGGCTGATGGCAAGCCCCATGCCCATGCCCTGCTTCTTGGTGGTATAAAAAGACTCGAATACCCGCGCCCTGACCTCGTCGCTCAGGCCGATACCGGTATCGGCCATGGCGAAGGTTATCTTGCCCGGCGCCGGATTGACGGAGGACAAGGTGAGGATGCGCGGCCGGTCATCCACGTCCGCCATGGCTTCCGCGGCGTTCATCACCAGGTTAAGCAGCACCTGCTGGATTTGCACGCTGTCGCCATAGACGATAAAGGCATCGGCCCATAGCTTATCTTCGATGGCAATCCGGCGTCTTTCCAGTTCGCTATGGGAAAGGGTAAGGATATGATGCGCGGTATGGTGCAAATCGACCGGGGCAAAATGGGGCGGCGCGTTGCGGGTGAGCGCCTGCAGGCTGCGGATCATCTCTCCCGCGCGCTTGCCTTCGGCAATGATATCCTCCAGGCCGGTGCGGACATTATCCAGCCTGGCCGGGTCGCGGTTCAGCCAGCGCAGGCTGGCGCCGGCGTTGGCCACGATGGACATCAGCGGCTGGTTGATTTCATGGGCAATCGAGGCGGTGAGCTGCCCGACCGTCGTGGCCCTCGCCACACGCGCCAAGTCGGCCTGCGCGGCCCTGACCGCGTCCTCGGCCTGTTTGCGGGCGGTGATATCGGTTATGGTGCCAAAATACTCGTGGGCATTGCCGCAGGCCGGGATCGGCTCGCCGATTCCCGCCACGTAGCGAACAGTGCCGTCAGTCCTGACGATGCGATACTCGGCTTGCATGGACAATCCTTTACCCAGGCAATAGTCGATCTGGTTGAGTATCCGGTTTCGGTCATCGGGGTGGACAAAACCGATATAGGCGGTATAGGAGATAGCCTGCTGCTCTTCATCCAAACCGAATATACGCGCGAATTCGGCCGATATTTCCAGCGTTTCCTGGGTGGTTTCCCAGCGCCAGCTGCCGGTGTGGCTGATCTTTTCCCCCAGCATTAATGAGGTCTGGCTGGTGCGCAGCTCGTTCTCGACGCGACGGCGCTGGATATTCTCCTCGAGCAATTCCGCGTACAGGGTGGCGGTTTCAATGGAGATGGCGGCCTGCGCCACCAACAGCGCAATTACCTTCGAATGTTCGGCGGTAAAGGCATCAGGTATCAGCCGGTTTTCCAGGTAGAGCACCCCCACCAGCCGGGCCTGTTTAAACATGGGCACGCACAGCGCCGCCGCGCCGGAAGCCATCAGGTAGGGGTCGTGGCTGAACGGGCTGAACTCCCCCGGCGCGCCCAGGCGGATTTCCTGGCCGGTGCGAATGACGGCGTTAAGCATGGATACCGGCAGATCTGCCGCCACCGGCGCGGCCTTGACCACCTGTACGTTTACGCCGGCGACGGTGGTGTCGGCCCGCGCCTCGATAACCGGCGAACCGGCGATCACCCTGATCAGCAGGCCGCGCTGGGCGCCCGCGTGCTCCAGCGTCATTTTCATCAGGATATGAATCAGCCGGCCGAGATCGATTTCCTCGGATAATGCCCTTGAGGCGATGATAACGCTTTGCAGATCCTGGTTTTCCTGGGCCTGCCTAAAGGAAACCCCCGCGGGGAAACCGCCGCCATCGCCGTTTTTCTCCCGGCTCTCCAGTAAAGCGAACATCTCCTTTCGCATCAGCCCGGCTGCGTTTTTAGCGCCCCGGCGCGCCCGTATGGCCGCCAGGGAAAATTGCCATTTACCGTTGCGCCTGTCCCTGGTGGCCAGTCCGTCATTGATAACGCCGTTGATAAACTGCCGGGCGAGTAAAGGATTGCCGCCGGTCTCGGCATGCGCCAAACCGGCAAGCGCCGCCATATTGGCGGGTGTGGTACGAAAATCGCGCGCCAGCCATCGGGCCAGGGCGGCGGGGCTTAAGGGCGCGGGCTGGATATCCACCACCCGCGCCGCGTTATGGCGCAGCGTGGCAAGCGGCGCGGGACGCGACGGGTCCCCGGGGGATGTCGCGTCGCGTAACGCAACCACCAGCAGCAGCGGCAGCATGGCGGTATGGGCCATCAGGTGCTCCAGCAGGCCCATGCTGGCCGGGTCTATCCACTGAATGTCGTCGATGGCCAATACCAGCGGGCGGCCCAAAGAGGCAAAGGCGCTGGCCAGGCCATATATCATAGGGTTATACCGCGCTTCTCCCGCCTCGGCGGAAAGCGCGTACAGCGGGCTTTTTTTACCCAATATCAATGCCAGTTCCGGTACCAGATTGATGGCCAGCCCCGCATCATCGCCAAGCGACGACGCGAGACGTGTTTTCAGCGCATCGATTTGCGCCGCCGGTTGCCCGAGCATATACAGGGTAAGCGATCTGAACGCCTCCGACAGCACGGCGAACGGCAGTACCTGTCGATACCGGCAGACCCGGGCGACGGCCAGGAGCGCGTCTTCTCCCCGCAGTCCCGCCAGGGCGCGGGCAATCAGCGATGATCTGCCGATCCCAGGAGGGCCGCCGACCACCACCAGCGCATGGGTTCCCTGGCTTTTCACCCGGGTAAACGCGGCGGAAAAAGCCTGGAGACCGCTGGGCGGCGTGAAGCGGCCATCGGACGGCCGCAACGACGGGGAAACATCCTGCAGCCCCGGCATAAAGTGCCGGATATGGCCGTACGCCGCCAGCGCAGAACGGCATCGCCTGAAATCCGCCATCAACCCTTCGATGGTCTGGTAGCGGCTTTGCGCAGATTTAGCCAGCAGTTTCATCACCACCTGCGATAACATTTCCGGCACAGACGGCCGCAGGGTATGGGGCGCCGCCGGCTCGCAGGCGATATGGTGATGTATCCATTCGGCTACCCCGCCGCCGCCGGGGAACACAAACGGCGGCCGGCCGGCCAGCCGTTCATAAAAAATCATCCCCAGGGAATATAGATCGCTGCGGGCGTCGACGCCGCATTGGGTCCGTCCCGTATGTTCGGGCGACATATAGGCCAGCATATCCTTGCTGACCGGCATGCCCGCCGGCGCCGCTGCCGCGCGCGTCGCCGGGCCGCCCATATCAAGGCGGCAAGCGCCATCGTCGGTCATCGACAGCGCGGCGGGCGTCAGCGCGCCATGGATTATCCCCTCGGCATGCAACAGCCGCAGCGCGGCGCAAATACTCAGGGCCTGGGAGAGAAAAGCGGCGATGGCGCCATTCGCCGGGGCGGATAAGGGATCGGGGGCAGTGTGCGTCTTGTCATCGGTTAAGCGCGATCGTGGCGCCGGCGGCATTGCATTGATCATGGACTTCCCCCGCGTTGGGCTAATACCCGCTGGATATGCTCCAACAGCATATCCACATCGATAGGTTTACGCATAAAAGAAACCGCGCCGGCGTTTAGCGCCCTTTGTGCCATGTCCTCGTCGCCATGGCCGGAAATCAGCATGACCGGCAGCCCCGGTCGGGATTGTCCCAGGCGGCTGATAAGTTCAAACCCGTTTATCCCTTTCAATTTGACATCCAGGATGACGAAATCGATGCTATCCCGCGCTTCATCATTCAGGAATTGCTCCGCCGATTCAAAAGATATCGTCGCATAACCGGCGGATTGCAATAAATTACTTAATCCGCTTCTTACGGAACGATCGTCGTCGATAATGGCTATAAGCAACGAGGGCGTCATGACGGTCGTCCCTAGGATGGCGGGGGCTTTCGGGTATCGGGCGGCGGCGCGCCGCTGATCTTGGGGACACACTCCGTGCGAAACCATGCCAGGGTCAGCGGCTCCCGCTTCAGCAGGCGCCGGCAGACCGGCACAATCTGCTCTCCTATCAGCATACCGAGCAGGCCCAGCAGGGCAATAACCGGCGGCGCGGGTGAACGTACCTGCAGCAATGAATAAATCACGCCGGCTAACACCCCGGCCAGCAGGGAAACAACGTAGGATTTCATAGACCTCCTCCCGGAGCGGATGACTCGCCGCGCAGGGATCGATTGGGCGTGAGAGCCGCGTCTTGCGCCGTTAAGGAGGCAACGGTCTTTTTTGCCGGGGCGGCGTTTGCCGCGTGGCGTGTCGTGGGTTGCGCCGCAAAGGCCTGGCTTATCACCAGCGCCGACAGCTGTTCGCCGATAAGCATCCCCAGCAGGCCGATGAGGGCGATGGCGGGCGGGGCGGGGGAGCGCACTTTCAGCAGCGCATAGACCAGGCCGATCAGAACCCCGGCGCCCAGCGAAATACAATAAGCATTCATATTCACCCCTGCTTTAACGGGAAGCGGCCGGGCGCGCCATGGGGACACGCCGGCCGGGAGAGCGGTTATTTCGCGGGAACCGGCGCCAGGGTATGGTGATCGCCATGGCCCCTTTCCGGCGCCTTATGCACCATGGTATAGGCATAATCCACGCCCATGCCGTAGGCGCCGGAATGCTCCCGCACGATAGCCATCACGGCGTCGTAAGTTTCCTTGCGCGCCCAGTCCCGCTGCCACTCCAGCATCACCTGTTGCCAGGTCACCGGGATCACGCCGGCCTGGATCATGCGCTGCATGGCGTAATCATGGGCTTCCCTGGACGTGCCGCCCGATGCGTCGGCCACCATATAGATTTCATAATCGCCCTCCGCCATGGCGCACAGGGCAAAACTGTTGTTGCATACCTCGGTCCACAGTCCCGACACCACGACTTTTTTCTTGCCGGTGGCGGCCAGCGCATCGCGCACTTTCTGGTCGTCCCAGGAGTTCATCGACGAGCGTTCAAGGATGTCGTGGGTGGGAAATACATCCAGCAGTTCCGGATAGGTATGGCCGGAAAAACTCAGGGTTTCCACCGTAGTGATGATGGTGGGAATGCCGAACACCTTCGCCGCTTTCGCCAGCGCCACCGTATTGTTCTTTAACACCTGGCGATCTATCGACTGTACGCCGAACGCCATTTGCGGCTGCTGATCGATAAAAATCATCTGGCAGTTGGAGGGCGTCAGCACGTCAAGTTTTGAATCAATCATAATGGTATCCCGAGAGGGTGGAAGGAAAGGATCGCCCGCGCTTACGCGGCGCGCCGGTTGGGACGATGGAAGCCGGAAGTCAGCGGAACATCCATCTGCTGAGATGGTAGGCCGGGGAAATAAGCGAAACCATTATCTCTATGTATAACTAGACGGTGATCCACGCCGGCGATAATAATCCAGCCATTGCCAACGCGACCACGCCTGACCGCCCGGTGCGCGTTTCCGCCCGCAGCCTGGCGCTGCCCACAGTTCCGGAGGTTTTATGGTTTCGCCCGATAAAGCAGAGACAGCCGAGTTAATCCTGGTGAACGGAAGGTTTCATACCCTGGACCGGCAAAATCCCCTTGCCGACGCGGTAGCCGTCGGCAAGGGGACATTCCTGGACGTCGGCGACGCCGCGTCGGCGATGCGTTACCGCGGTACGCAGACCAAGGTTATTGATCTGGGGGGGCGTACCGTCGTTCCCGGCCTGAACGACTCCCATCTTCACCTGATCCGCGGCGGGCTGAACTATAACCTCGAACTGCGCTGGGAAGGGGTGCCGTCATTGTCCGACGCCCTGGCGATGTTAAAGGCGCAGGCGGACCGCACGCCACATCCGCAGTGGGTCAGGGTCGTGGGCGGGTGGACCGAGTTCCAGTTTGCGGAGCGCCGGATGCCGACCCTGGACGAGCTTAATGCGGCGGCGCCGGATACGCCGGTCTTTGTGCTGCATCTTTACGATCGCGCGCTGCTTAACCGCGCCGCGCTGCGGGTCGTCGGCTATACCAGGGAGACGCCCAATCCCCCGGGCGGCGAAATCCAGCGCGATGCGGCGGGTAATCCCACCGGCATGCTGATAGCCCGCCCGAACGCCATGATCCTGTATGCCACCCTGGCAAAAGGGCCGACGTTGCCGCTGGAGTACCAGGTGAATTCCACCCGGCAGTTTATGCGTGAGCTCAACCGGCTCGGCGTCACCAGCGCCATCGATGCCGGCGGCGGTTTCCAGAACTATCCCGAGGATTATGACGTGGTGGATCAACTGGCGCGTGAAGGCCAACTGACGGTGCGCATCGCCTACAATCTGTTTACCCAGCGCAAAGGCGCGGAGCTGGAGGATTTTCAAAAATGGACCGCCATGGTCAAGCCCGGGCAGGGGGATGACTTTTACCGGCACAACGGCGCGGGCGAAATGCTGGTGTTCTCCGCCGCCGATTTCGAGGACTTCCTGGAGCCGAGGCCGGATTTGGCCGCCGGCATGGAGAACGAACTTGAGCAGGTGGTCCGGCATTTGGTCTCCAATCGCTGGCCCTTCCGTTTGCACGCCACTTATAACGAATCCATCAGCCGCATGCTGGACGTGTTTGAAAAGGTGAATCGCGAGATCCCCTTTGACGGCTTGCATTGGTTATTTGACCACTGCGAAACCATTACGCCGCCCAATATCGAGCGGGTGCGCGCCTTGGGCGGCGGTATTGCCATCCAGCACCGCATGGCTTTTCAGGGCGAATATTTTGTCGATCGCTACGGCGCGGCGGCGGCGAGCCATACGCCGCCCATCGCGCGCATGCTGGCGATGGGCGTGCCGGTGGGCGGCGGCACGGATGCCACCCGCGTGGCCAGCTATAACCCCTGGACCGCGCTCTACTGGCTGGTATCGGGCCGCACCGTCGGCGGTATGAAACTTTATGATAGTGCGGATCGTCTGCCCCGTGATATTGCCCTTGAGCTGTGGACCGCCGGCAGCGCCTGGTTCTCCGGCGAGCAGGATAAAAAAGGACGGATCAAGGCCGGCCAGCTTGCCGATATGGCGGTATTGACCGCGGATTTTTTTGCCGTGCACGAGGATGAGATCAAATCCATCGCGTCGCTGATGACCCTCGTCGGCGGTAAAGTCGTGTATGCGGACGGCGAGTTTACCTCCCACGGCCCGGCGGCAATCCCGGTGCTGCCGGACTGGTCGCCCGTCGCCCTGGTGCCGGGACATTACCGCCAACTGACCGCCGCCCGCGCCCCGATGTTGCCCCATGCCTGCGCCGGTGCCTGCGGCGTCCACGGCCATGCCCATGACGCCGCGCGCGGTTCCTCGGTGCCGGTCGCCAATCACGCCGGTTTTTGGGGCGCGCTGGGCTGCAGCTGCTTTGCGTTTTGACCATGAAAACCACCGGGCGGTTTTACCTCACCCCGCAGGTCGACCTGGGCCTGCTGTTCCTGCGCCTGACCGGCTGTTTTATGCTGTTGTACGTACACGGCGCGCCTAAAGTGCTGCACTACGCCGATGAGCTCACCAGGATTGAGGATCCTTTTGGGCTGGGGGCGTCCCTGAGCCTGTGGGCCGCCATTTTCGCCGAAGTGGTCTGCCCGGTGTTTATCGCGTTGGGCGTGGCCGCCAGGGCGGCCTGTCTGCCCATCATCGCGGTATTGCTTATCGCCATGCTGGCGGTTCATCCGGACTGGTCGGTGGCGGAAGGACAATTCGGCTGGCTGCTGCTGATTATCTTTACCACCATCGGGTTATGCGGTCCCGGCCGCTGGAGCCTGCGGCCGGCGGCGCGGGGAGGTATCTTATGACGACATCGGACAAACAGGTTTTCAATCAGGATGCCGCCGGCGGGGACAGCGCGGCGGCCGCACCGCCCTCTTCCTGGAGCCCGCTGCGCCAGCGCGTTTTCCGCATGTTATGGATTGCCACGGTGGCCTCCAATATCGGTTCCTGGATGAGTGATGTGGGCACCAGCTGGATGATGCTCACCCTTAATTCCGACCCGCTGATGGTGGCTATGGTCCAGGCCGCCGGCAGCCTGCCCATGTTCCTGTTTGCGCTGCCCTCGGGGGTGATGGCCGACATCGTCGACAGACGCAAATACCTGCTGTTTTCACAGGCCTGGGTACTGGCGGTGGCGGTGGCCATGGCGCTGCTGGCGTTGTCAGGCCAGATGACGCCGCCCCTGCTGCTGGCCGCGGCGTTCCTGCTAAGCACCGGCGCCGCCATGAGCTCGCCGCCGTTCCAGGCCATCGTGCCGGATCTGATACCGCGCGCGGATCTGGCGCCCGCCATCGCCCTGAACTCGCTTGGCATCAATATCAGCCGCGCCATCGGCCCCGCCCTGGGCGGCCTGATTTTATCGTTTTCCGGTCCGGCGGTGGTCTTTATGCTGAATGCCCTGTCGGTGGTGGGCGTCATCGTCGTGCTGTACCGCTGGAAAACCGACACCGCCATCCAGCGCCTGCCGCCCGAACATTTTTTTTCCGCCATGCGTGTGGGGCTGCGTTATGTCCATGCGGCGCCGGTGTTGCGCACGGTACTGGTGCGGGCCATGGCGTTCTTCCTTTTCGGCAGCGCCGGCTGGGCATTATTGCCGCTGGTGGCGCAACGCGAATTGGGCCTGGGGCCAGGCGGATATGGCGTGCTGCTGGCGGCCATCGGCATCGGCGCGATTTGCGGCGCCATCCTGCTGCCGGGGCTGCGTAAAAAGCTGACGCCCGACAGCCTGACGGTACTGGCCAGCCTGCTGTTTGCGCTTACCATGCTGGCGCTCGCCTTTGTCCGCCATTTCTGGTGGCTTGCCGGCATCCAGTTTTTTACCGGTTTTGCCTGGATAACCGTGCTGTCGACCCTGAATGTCGGCGCGCAGCGCAGCGCGGCGCGCTGGGTAAAGGCGCGCGCCCTGGCCGTTTACCTGACGGTATTTTTCGGCTCCATGACCGCCGGCAGCGCTGTCTGGGGGAAGCTGGCGTCGCAGCTGACTATATCCACCTCCCTGGCCGTGGCCGCCATCGGCATGGTATTGGGCACCGCCACCGCCCTGCGCTGGCGGTTAAACCAAGATCCCGATTTAAACCTTGAACCCACGGATCACCCCCTGGCGCCGGAGTCCGCCATAGAGCATGACCGGGGCCCGGTGATGATAAGCGTCGAGTATCAGGTTGAATCCGGGGAAATACCCGCCTTTATGCGCGCGATCCAGGAAATGCGGCGCGTCCGCCGGCGCGGCGGCGCGCTGACCTGGGCGGTGTATGAGGACATCGAGTTTCCCGGCAAGTGTGTCGAGGTGTTTGTCGTCGGTTCCTGGCTTGAACATCTGCGACAGCATGAGCGTCACACTGTGAATGATAAACGCATCCAGGATCGGGTGCGCGCATTCCATCATGGCGAGCAGCCGCCGGTGGTGCGCCATCTGGTGGCGCCTGAATAGCGCATTACGGCAACAGATATGACGTCCTGAATCCGGGGATGTACACACCTTCAGTTTTCCCGCACACACCCTGTAAGGAGTATACCTATGACTACTTTTATGACCCGTGACGGCACAGAAATCTATTTCAAAGACTGGGGGCAGGGACAGCCGGTGATCTTTGTCCACGGCTGGCCGCTGGATGCCGATATGTGGGAATACCAGATGACGTTCCTGGCGGCAAAAGGTTATCGCGCGATTGCCTACGATCGCCGTGGTTTCGGCCGTTCCAGCCAGCCCTGGGAGGGTTATGATTATGATACCTTCGCCGATGATCTGGAGGAACTGCTGCAAAAGCTGGAGATCCAGCACGCGGTGCTGGTGGGGTTTTCCATGGGCGGCGGCGAAGTCGCGCGCTACATTGCCCGCCACGGCACCCGGCGGTTGGCAAAGGCGGTGCTGATAAGCGCGGTAACCCCGTTGTTTATCAAAACCGCCGATCATCCCGAAGGCGTGGATAAATCGGTCTTCGATGGCATAAAAGCGGGCCTGGCCGCCGACCGGCCGCAGTTTTTAAGCGATTTCAGCACGGTGTTCTACGGTACCAATCGCCCCGATAGCAAGGTTTCGGCCGGCATCCTCACCCAAACGCTGAATATCGCCCTTCTGGCCTCCCTTAAAGGCACCCTGGACTGCGTCACCGCGTTCTCGGAAACGGATTTTCGCCAGGATATGCCGGCATTTTCATTGCCGACCCTGGTAATCCATGGCGATGACGATCAGGTGGTGCCTTTTGCGGCGACGGGTAAACTCGCGGCGGCGGCAATCCCGTCGGCCATCCTGAAAGTGTATCCCGGCGCGCCCCATGCCCTGTGTTTTACCCATAAAGACCGATTGAATCAGGATTTGCTGGCCTTTATACAGCAGGATTAAGCCATCCCGGCCCTGTGAATAGGCAGGCTGCGCCGCGTCCTGATAGGTTATGGATCAGGACGCTTCCAATAGGGCCAGATAATCGCCGATTTGCTTGCGCTGCTTGGTTTCGCGCAGTTGCAGGGCCATATTGATAATATCTAGCTGCCGGGCGTTGACGGCGATATCAGGGTGTAGCTTTCCTTTTGCCGCGAGCCATTCGGCCACGTCGGCCCAGCGCCATAACGGCGAGACGCCTTTGATCCTTTGCACCGGCGAGGGGAAATCGCCGCTGCCGCGGGTGCCGTCCTTGAGCATGGCAACCGCCTGCCGCGACATATCCGACAGCTCGGCGATATCGCTTAAACCAACCAGGTTGGCATCCACCGAGATGACCCTGGCGCCCAAATCCGCCGATTCGATATCACCGATGGCGCTTAACACCGCCTGGGCGAAAGACGCGCTGTCGCGATCGAATTCCAGGTACACGGATTTACCATAAAAACACACCAGGGCGTCATCGCAGCCGCTCTCGAACAGCCGGTCTTCCAGTCCTTTGGTCTCTGCGGTTACGCCGGAGAGGGTAAGCGCAAAATTGTACAATGCCATTGTCACCTCGATTAAAGGCGGAGACCCGCCTTTGCGTAATAAAGCATGTGGCCATGTTACCGGCAGTGATTGATCTTGCGGCGAAGCTGCCTGGCATGGTTTTCCGCGCTGCGGGGCGTAGACCAGACACTCATTTGATGTTCTTCATGGCCGGGCACGCCGCAGGTCAGGCGGCCAAACGCATGCCCTTTGCCATGGCGAAATCGCCAGCCTTTGGAGAGAGCATATTCAATCGCCGCCTGAATATGCTTGTTGGGATGATCCTTCATCTCCCTCCCTATTGCTTGGGTTAATGTATTAGAAGTGTTGACGTTTGTCAACGATGGGTGGCAGTCTCCTGCCGGCTGAGAGTAACAAATCTTTCGCAAGAAGAGAGTATAACGGGTTATTTAACAGTGGATTAGCGAGCGGCGCCGCAAATCCCGGGATAATGGCGGGGCGGTACGGCCGCCACCGCCCAGCGGTTTATCACAGTGGCGCCTATGGCCGCTGCGCGCTGATATGCGGCGCAAGCTGTGCCGCCAGCCAGTCCATAAACACCCGCGCGCGCTGGGGCAGATAACGGCGATCGGCATAGACCAGCGAAACGTCCATAGGCGGCGCGGGGCAGTCGGGCAGGATCGCCACCAGTCGTCCGGCGGCCAGATGCTCCTCCAGGCCGATGGCCGGCGCCTGGATAATACCCAGGCCGCCGAGACAGGCCGCGTTATAGGCATCGACATTGTTCACCGTGACCAGCGAGGGAAGCTCCTGGCTCAGGTACTTGCCCTGATGGCGGTAAACAAATCCCTCCGCGCGCGATCCCAGGCTGGAGACATAATGGATCAGCACATGGCCGGCCAGATCCGCCGGCGTCCTGGGTATGCCATAGGCCGCCAGGTAAGACGGACTGGCGCAGTTCACCATGGGCAGCCGGCCCAGCCGCCGGGCGACCAGGGAAGCCTCGGTCAGTTCGCCGATACGCAGGACGCAGTCAAAACCTTCGCGCACGATATCCACCCGGCGATCGGTGCAGCTGATTTCAATGCGCAGGTTGGGATATTTTTGCATAAATTCGCCCAATTGCGGCAATACCAGGGCGCGGGCAATACCGGCGGGCATATCCACCCGCAATCGCCCGGCCAGCACCAGGCCGTCCTGACGGAATAATCCCTCAAGTTCATCCATGTTCGCCAGCATATCCTTGCCGCGCTCATACAGCGCCAGTCCGTCCTGGGTGGCCGTGACGCGGCGGGTCGTGCGATGCAGCAGCCTGGCGCCCACCAGGGCTTCCAGGGTCTGGACATGTTCCGATACCGTTGATTTAGGCAGGCCAAGGCTCTCGCCCGCCTGGGTAAAACTGGACAGTTCGCTGACGCGAATAAAACTGCGCAGCAGCTCAAGCTTGTTGACCATCGTATGTCCGGATTATTGTCCTGTCATACCGAACAGTATTTCCGCTTTTTGCGGGTTTATCTATACCCCGCCGGCTAATAAGCTGTAGACCGACAGATTTACCTACCCACAGGAGCACATCGAGATGAGTCACAAAATTGCTTTAATTACCGGCGCCAGCCGTGGACTGGGCAAAAACGCCGCTCTGCACCTGGCGGCAAAGGGCGTGGATATTATCGGCACCTATCATAGCCGGGCCGAGGAAGCGCAGGCGCTGGTGGCGGAGATTCAACGGGCCGGCGGCAAGGCGGTCATGCTGCAGCTGGACGTCGGCGACAGTAGCCGGTTCAGTGAATTTGCCGCCGAAGTCGGCCGCACCCTGGCCGGGGAGTTTCAATGCGATCGGTTTGATTATCTGGTCAACAATGCGGGCATCGGGCTGCATGCCGCTATCGCCGACACCACCGAACAGCAGTTTGATGAGCTGTTCAGGATTCATTTGAAAGGCCCGTTTTTCCTGACGCAAAAACTGCTGCCGCTGATAGCCGACGGCGGGCGCATCCTGAATATCTCCACCGGCCTGACGCGTTTCACCGCCTCGACGGCCGCCGCCGCGTACGCCACCATGAAAGGCGGCCTTGAGGTGTTGACCCGCTATCAGGCCAAAGAATTGGGCGGCAGGGGCATCAGCGTAAATGCCCTGGCTCCCGGGGCGATAGAAACGGACTTCGGCGGTGGGATAGTGCGCGATAACCAGCAGGTCAATCAGCTTATCGCCGCCAACACCGCCCTGGGCCGGGCGGGCCTGCCCGACGATATCGGCGGCGCGGTGGCCGCCCTGCTTGCCGATGGTACTCATTGGATGACCGGCCAGCGTATCGAAGCCTCCGGCGGCATGTTTATCTGACGCGCCGGACCGCGCTGTCCGCCAGTTGCAGGGCGCAGGGCAGCCGGCGCAGTTCCGCCATGACCGGCGGCGGGAGTTTGTCGTCGGTGATGATGTCGGTTAAATCCGCCAGGGGCATGGCGCAGAACAGCGAGTAAGCGCCGTATTTACTGCTGTCCGCCAGCAGGATACGCCGTCCGGCATGGGCGGCGAGATCCCGTTTGAGCGCCGCTTTATCCTCTGTCGGCGTGGTCACGCCCTTTTCCAGGCTCCAGGAGTTGCAACTGATAAAGGCCACGTCCGGATAGATTTTCTGCAGCAGCTGGCGGCCGTGGTCGCCGATGCAGGACTGGCTGCTGTCATCAATACGTCCGCCGGTAATCGTCACCTCGATTTGCTTGAATTCCGATAAGAACAGCGCGATATGCAAATCCGAGGTGATAACCCGCAACGGCAGATGGGTCAGATGGCGCGCCAGTTCCAGCATGGTGGTGCCCGCATCCAGCACGACGGCGTCGCCGGGCCGCACGCATTGCGCCGCCAGTTCGGCGATGGCCTGTTTCTCCAGCAGGTTGCGCTGCTGTTTTTCGTTGGTGGTCGGCTGCGCGGGGATAAAACGGTTGAGCGTGACGCCGCCGTGGGTACGGCTGATAACGCCCTGCTCATCAAGTTTGATTAAATCGCGGCGAATGGTCGCGGGGGAGGCGGTTATCGCCTCGACCAGTTGTTCCACGGTGACCAGATTATGGCTTTTAAGGTATTCCATAATCTGATCTAAACGACTTTGTCCCTTCATAGCGCCCGTTCAGTTAAGCCAATGGCACGGCTGATTTTATGGATATCGCCATGCTGTCAGAGTTGGCTTTAGCTGTCCAGCCAATATCAAACGCCGCGCTTTTGTCCCCGTCATCTAACCAGCAAGATAGCCGGTATGGCTTGCTGCCTTATGCCCGCGCCGGTCGGTGTGGTCAAAATGGCTGCGCCTGATTGCCAATTTTTTCAATTAATTCAGTTATATAGTGATAAAAAAATTCCTCAGGCCAAATGGCAGGCCACCTGCTGCCCGGAAGGTTTGGCGCGCAGGATGGGATGTTCCGCGCGGCAGCGGTCCGTGACATAGGGGCAGCGGGTATGGAAACGGCAGCCCGGGGGCGGCGACAGGGGGCTTGGCAACTCGCCGGCCAGGCTGACCGTGGCGACGCGGTTGGCCGGATCCATGCCGGGCGCCGCGCGCAGCAGCGCCTGGGTATAGGGATGCAGCGGCTGCCGGTACAGGACCTCCGTCGCGCCGGTTTCAATGACTTCACCCAGATACATCACCGCCACGCGATGGGAAATATGCCGTACCAGCCGCAGGTCATGGGCGACAAACAGCACCGTCAGCGCCAGCTTTTGCTGTAAATCCAGCAGCAGGTTCACCACTTGCGCCTGTACCGAGACATCCAGCGCCGACACCAGTTCGTCCGCCACCAGCACTTCCGGCGCCACCGCCAGCGCCCGGGCAATGCCGATGCGCTGGCGTTGACCGCCGGAAAATTCATGGGGCAGCTTATCCACCGCGTCGGCGGGCAGGCGTACCAGTTCGAGCAGCGCCATGATGCGCGCCGGGATCGCGGCGCGCGGGCACATCCTGTGTACCGAGAGCGCCTCGCGCAATACCTGTCCC
This sequence comes from Sodalis sp. RH24, assembly GCF_047324145.1. Classification (NCBI taxonomy): domain Bacteria; kingdom Pseudomonadati; phylum Pseudomonadota; class Gammaproteobacteria; order Enterobacterales; family Bruguierivoracaceae; genus Sodalis; species Sodalis sp. RH24. The sequence goes on along the minus strand of NZ_CP178729.1, from coordinate 3,200,310 downwards.
ACCGTCATGCGCGGGTTAAGCGAACCATACGGGTCCTGGAAGATCATCTGCACCTGGCGGTTGAAATCGCGCCTTCCCTTGCCGCGCAGCGTGGCGATATCCTGGCCTTTAAAGCGGATGCGGCCGTCATCGGCCGCCAGCAGGCCCACCAGCGCCCGCGCCAGCGTTGATTTGCCGCAACCCGATTCGCCCACCACCCCCAGGGTTTCACCCCGCTGTAATTCCAGCCTGACGCCGTTAAGCGCCTGGATAAACTGGGGCGGGTGCCCCTGCAACCGATGCCAAAGCGATTGTTTTACCGCAAAACGCACCTGTGCGTCCTCGACGCAGATAATCGGTTGTTCGTCCGCCGGGGTTAATCCGTTCATCACAGGCTCCGCGTTTTGACCAGATGTTGATAATGGTGGCAGGCCACGCCCCGGTGGTCCGCCAGGGACAGCAGCGGCGGCACCTGCTGGCGGCACAGATCCGTGGCGTACGCGCAGCGCGGGTTAAAGCTGCAGCCCGGCGGCGGGTCCAACAGCGAGGGCGGCGTGCCCTCGATGGAGAGCAGCGGCGTGCGTTCCACGCCGACCCGCGGCACCGAGCCCATCAGACCCTGGGTATAGGGGTGGCGTGGCGTTGCAAACACCGCACCCACCTCGCCCGATTCCACGATGCGGCCGGCGTACATCACCGCCACCCGATCGCACAGCTGCGCCACCACCCCCAGATCGTGGGTGACGAAAATAATGCCCATATGCAGCCTGTCCCGCAGGGACAGCAGCAGATTAAGGATTTGCTGCTGGATGGTGACGTCCAGCGCGGTGGTCGGCTCATCCGCCAGCAACAGGCTGGGTTCTCCCGCCAGCGCGATGGCAATCATCACCCGCTGGCGCATGCCGCCGGAAAACTCGTGGGGGTAGTTTTCCAGCCGGCGCCGGGCGTCGGGAATGCCGACCTGGTTAAGCAGTTCAACGGTGCGCGCCAGCCGCTGGCGACCGTTAAGCCGCGTATGGGCGCGCAGCGTCTCGTCAATTTGCCGGTGTACCGTTAACACCGGATTGAGGGCGATCATCGGCTCCTGGAAAATCATGGCGATGTCGCCGCCGCGGATGCGTTGCAATTCTTGCGGCGCGGCGTCGATGAGTTCCCGTCCCCGCCAGGTCACCGAACCGCTAACCTGGGCCGATCCGGGCATAAGGCGCAGCAGGGAACGCAGCGTCACGCTTTTGCCGGAGCCGGATTCGCCCACCAGCCCGAGTATTTCGCCGGGCCGCAGTTCAAAACTGATATCCTGGATGGCCTTTATCATCCCGCGCGGGGTATGGATAACGGTGTTCAGGTTGCTGACCCGCAGGGTATCGTCACCCGGCGCGCCCGGCGCCTTGCCTGGTAATTCAGGGCCTGGCGCTGTTGTGGCATGCATTCTCGACCTCCCTCATCAGCGGTGTCCGGGCCGGAGCCGTTCGGCCAGCACATCGCCCAGCAGGCTGAATCCCAGTCCGGTAAGCACGATGGCCAGGCCGGGGAAAATAGTGATCCACCAGGCGGTATCCATAAAATTCTTGCCGGCGGCGATTAATACTCCCCACTCCGCGGTGGGCGGCTGCGCCCCCAGGCCGAGATAGCCCAGGCTGGAGCCGAGCAAAATAGCCAGCGCCATATCGGTCATCCAGTACACCAGGGTGGTGGTCATGACGTTGGGCAACAAATGTCGGAAAATAATGCGCGGCCGGCTATACCCCATCACCTGGCCGGCGGCAATATAGTCCAGGCGTTTCTGGATACTGACTTCACCGGCGATCAGCCGGGCATAGAACACCCAATAGATAATGCCGACCGCCACATACATGCTGCCCAGGCCCGGGCCGAGGATTGCCACGATGGCTATCACCAGCACCAGCAGCGGGAACGTGATCACCGCGTCCACCACCCGCTGGAACAGCGTTTCCGCCCAGCCGCCGTAAAAACCCACCAATAGCCCGACCAGCGTGCCGAAAACCATGGGGAACAGCGTGGTAAACAGGGCGATTTGCAAATCCACCCGATAGGCGTAGATAACACGTGAAAAAATATCGCGGCCAAAATTATCGGTGCCGAACAGGTGATGCGGGCCGGGCGGTTTCAGGATGGCGCGGTAATCGAACGCCAGCGGATCGTAGGGGGCGATCAGCTGCGGGAAAAAACCGGCGGCCAGGCTGAACAACAGGATGATGGCCGTGGTCAGCAGTGGCCAGGGGATATGCCGCCGCCAGGTACGGGCCGGCATTGATGGCGCCGGATGGACCGTCATCGCGCTCTCCTCGGGTCGATCATGACCTGGACGATATCGGTCACCAGGAAAATAAGCGACACCATTACCGACAGCACGATGACCAGTCCCTGGACCATGGGGTAGTCGCGGCTGAAGATGCTGTCGACCATCAGGCGGCAGATGCCGGGGACGGCAAATACCGTTTCGGTGATCACCGCGCTGCCGATAATGGTGCCGATATTAAGGGCAAACAGACTGACGGTGGGGATAAGCGAATTACGCATCACATGGCGCAGCATAATCACCCGGTTTTTCAGCCCCTTGGCGCGGGCAAAGGTAATGTATTCCGCGTCCAGCACCGCGATAATAGACGTGCGCAGGTTATTGATAAGCACTGCCGCCAGGCTCAGGGCCAGGGTCATCGACGGCAGGAACAGATGGTACAGCTTATCCGTGAAAGTGGCGCCGTAGCCGCCCACCGGAAACCAGTGCAGATGGGCGGAAAACACCGTCAGCAACACCAGGCCGATATAAAACGACGGCATGGACAGCGTCACCTGGAAAGAACCGCGGATAGTCATATCGGCGGCGCTATTACGCTTAAGCGCCGAGACAAAGGCCAGCGGAATCGCCATCAGCAGCGCGAACAGGCCGGCCATGGCGGTCAGCATCAGGCTGACCGGCAGGCGCTCGGCAATCACCCTGGTCACCGGGCTGTGCAGCACATAGGAGTCGCCCAGGTTGCCGGTCAGCACCTGGCGGGCAAAAAAGAAAAATTGCACCGGCAGCGGTTTGTCCAGTCCCAGCTGTGCGTTGATCCTCGCCACGTCGGCCTCGGTGCTGCGATCGCCAATCATGGCGCTGGCGGGATCGCCCGGCAGCAGCCGTACAATGGCGAAAGTCACCACCAGGATCACCAGCAACGTGGGGATAATCAGCAAAATACGTTTAACGATATAGGCAAACTCTGACACCCCTCTCTTCTCCTGTTCCAGGTTCCGGCCGTTAACCTGCGTCGACGTTATTTGCGCGTCAGGTAGGTTTCGGCAAACAGGTTATTGCCCAGCGGAATCTGCACAAAGCCGTGCACCGTCTTATTCAACGCCACCGGATAAGGGCTTTCATACAGCGGCACGATCGGCCCCTGGGCGTTAAAGATCGCCTGGATCTGTTGATAATCGGCCGCGCGTTTTTGCGGATCGATTTCCTGCTGAGATTGCTCAAACAGCTGGTCTACCCGATCGTTTTTCCAGCCCGAATGCACCGCCTGGATATTTTTCGAATAAGCGAAGTAAGAGGTGATTTCATTGGGATCGGCAATATCATCGGTCCAGGTGGATAAGCGCATGCCGAAATCGCCCTTGCGATAGCGGTCGGTTTCCGTGGCGTGGTCCACCTGGGTGATGGTGAGTTTAACGCCCACCTGAGCCCACATTTGCTGCAGGGCGGTGGCGATGCTGATTTCGTCCTCATTGCCGGCCAGCACCATGATATTGGCGCTGAAACCGCTGGCGAAACCGGCCTGATCCAGCAGCTGTTTGGCCTTGGCCGTATCCACCGGATAGAGCGGTTTGTCGCCTACGTGCCCCGGCGTGCCGCTGGAAATATAAGACGTCATCGGCGTGCCGATGCCATAGGTCACCAGTTGGATAATGCCTTGCTTATCGGTGGCGTAGTTTAGCGCCTGGCGCACCTTTTCATTGGCCAGCGGATTGGCCGCGCCCTGGTACTGCGGGCGCACGTTCAGGCTGACGTATTCCACCCGGGTGGAGGGAAACAGTTTCATATCAATGGCCGGATTGGCCTTCAATTCGTTGACGCGCGAATACGGGATAAACTCGGTGGCGTCCAGCTCGCCCGACTGTAACTTCAGGATGCGCGTGGCGTCGTCCGGGACGATCTCGAAGGTAATGCCGTCGAGATAGGGCAGCGGCTTGCCGTCGGCGCCGTTGCGCCAGTAATACGGGTTGCGCACCAGGGTCATGGTGGCGTTATGTTGCCAGGATTTCAGCACATAGGGGCCGGACCCCACCGGATGCTCGGCGAAAGCTTCCGCTTTTTGCTGGTCGGTGGCGCCCGGCGTCTCCTCGAACTGCTTTTTCGGCATGATGGAGGTATTAAACGCCGTCAGGGCGCTGAGGATGGCCGGGTCCGGGTGTTTCAGATGCAGGGTAATGGCGTTGGCGCCGTCAATGGAGACGCTGGCGATGGAATCGACCATAAATTGCCATACCCCGTTGCCGGGCTTGCTGGCGCGTTCCAGCGACCATTTAACATCTTCTGCGGTAATCGGCGATCCATCGGAGAACTTAATATTATCGCGCAGGGTCAGGCTGACGCTTTTGCCGTCGGCGGCGATATTCCATTTGTCCGCCAGGCCCGGTTCGATGCCTTTGCCGTCGGCGGTGGGAAACAGGAGCGTGTCATACAGATTCGACAGGATCCAGATATCGGTATTGTTTTCATTCAATACCGGTTCCAGGAACGAACTATCGCTATAGCGGCCATAGACCAGCGTGCCGCCGCGCTGCACGGTATCCGCCGCCCAGGCGTGGGCCAGTGGTAGCGCGCCCGCCGTCAGCAAGGCGATTAACGTTATCCGATGCATAACCTTCATTGTGCCCATCCCCTTATCGCTTGGAAAATGATCCCCGCCGGAAAATCCCGCGTTACTGTTCTAATGTAGTAGTACGATATTTGAAGCAATGATCGTTTAATGTCAATAAAAGGCAGTAAAAAAGGCATTATTTTGTCATAGGAAAATGCTATAGCCCGTTGAATAGGAAAATATGCCCGCTGTGCTTGCGTTAGCTAAGCTTATAACGATAGTGTATTAGTAAATTAGCACGCATTAATGGGCGGTTTGTGGACTTCCAACTTGATAGAACATTGTCGCTCCCGTTGGGGATGCAGTTGCGGGGGCTGGTGGAGTATGCCATCACCTTCGGCGCGCTGAAGCCGGGGGATAAATTGCCCTCGGTGCGCGACATGGCCGAGCGGGTCGGCGTGGCGCCGATGACCGTGGCGCAGGTTTATCGCGAGTTGAAACAGGCTGAACTGATCTACAGCAAGCCCGGCTCCGGTACCTTTATCGCCGACGCCGCCCAGGTCCTGCGCCACAGCGACAAGCGGTTGACCGATCTGCATCAGCACATCGACGCCCTGATCGATCGGGCGCAGGACCTGTCTTTATCGGCGGCCGACCTCGCCGCCCTGGTCACCAACCGGTTCCATCACCGCCAGCGGCGCGCCAGGACCAAAACGGTGCTGGTGGTGGGTAATTTTATCGAGTCCGCCCGCGATTATGCGCAGATTATCGCCGGCACCCTGGGCGACGGCGCGCAGCTGGACGCGACGACGCTGTCGATACTGACCGCCGATAACCGCGCGCGCGAGCAGGCGCACAGCGCCGATCTGATCCTGACCTTTGCCCACCGCCGGCGCGAGGTGATGAGCCTGCTGCCCGGTATGCGGGTTATTAATATCAGCTTTATCCCCTCCGAGCAGACCCGGCGGGCGCTGGCGTCGCTTGATCCCCTTGCCAGGGTGCTGGTGGTGTCGATCTTCCCGGAGTTTACCGCGCTGATGAAAACCGGGGTGCAGCGCTTCGCCCCGCATGTGCAGTCCATTACCGTGGTGCATCGGGACGACCCTGAACTGAACCGCTATCTGGCGCATGCCGATGTGCTGGTCTACGCCACCGGCGCCGAGGCGTTACAGGACGCCTTATCTCCCGGCCAACAGGCGTTTGAATACCGGCATATTCCTGACAGCGGCGATATCAGGCGTGTGGTGATGCCGCTGCTGACGCCGGATGTGCCCTCCGTGACAGGATTGAAGGAAATATCATGAAAATCAGTGAAATGAATTGGCAGCAGTTGGAAGAATACCTGGGCCGGGACGATCGGGTGGTGGTGCCGCTGGGCAGTACGGAGCAGCATGCGTTTCTCAGCCTGTCGGTGGATTCCATCCTGGCCGAAAAGGTCGCCGTCGAGGCGGCCGAGCCGCTGGGCATACCGGTATTCCCGGTAATGCCGTTCGGCATGACGCCGGCGTTCAGCGATTTTCCCGGCACCATCAGCCTGCGGGTCGGCACTTACCTCCGGCTGCTGTACGATATTCTCGATAATTTGAAACGGCAGGGCTTTAAGCGCGTCCTGCTGGTTAACGGCCACGGCGGTAATATGCCGGCGCAGCATATTATCAGCGAATGGATGGTGGCCAATCCCGAGGTGATGGTACAGCTGCATAACTGGTGGTGCGCGCCGCTCACCTGGGCAAAGGTACAGCAAACCGATCCGGTGGCCTCGCATGCCTCATGGATGGAAAATTTCCCCTGGACCCGGCTGGCGGGCGTCGCCCAGCCGGACCGGCAAAAACCGATGCTCGATCTGGTCGGCTTTCGCAAGCTCAATCCGGCCAAGGCCCGCGCGATGCTGGGCGACGGCAACTACGGCGGGTATTATCAGCGCGCCGACGAGGAGATGCTGGCCCTCTGGCAGGTGGGTGTCGAAGAAACCCGGCGCGTGATGGAACTGCTCTGATCGCCGCCCGGGCAAGGCACCGTGCGGGGAGCCGTTTATGCGGCGGGAGTACCCGCGGCGCGAGCGGCCGCCGGTGCGAGGCCTGGGGCGCGGAGAAATACGTCTTGCCCGGCGTCATGCCCGCAGTGGCGAACGCTTAGCCCTGCTGTTCCCGATGCCGGCATTTACGCTCTTGCGCCACCAACAGCGGGCAGCTCGGGCAATATTCCAGGCCGCTGAGCTTATAGCGCAGGCAGCACAGCCGGCGGATGATTTTCGGGCCGGCGTCGTGCTCCACCACCCGTACCGGCTGATACAGCCGGTTGGGCGCGCCGTCCGTCAGGGTTTTGGTGGCGAGAAACGCCCTGGCTTCCCCGGTATCGGCGCCTTGTTCCGCGGCCATATCGATGCCGTGGGCGACGCGGATGGCGGCGTTGTTCCAGAACAGGCCCGGCCTGATGCCGGCCAACTCGCCGAAGGTCCGGCAAACCGGCAGCACATGCGTCTCCACCAACTGCCCGAACAGCGCGGGGATGGCGACGCCGCCGGCGATTTTTGCGCCGCGATCGGCCAGGATAAATTTTTCCGGCACGGCGGATTGCGCTCCCTGGGTAAATTGAATCGCGCGCGGATCCGCCGGCAGCCGCCAGTCATGCAGCAGCGCGATCCTTGTCCAGGGCGCCAGCAGCAGGGCAAAATACCACTGCGACCACATGGAGATCACCGCCGCCCGGTCGCCCCCTTCGTTCAGCCGCAGGAACGGCTCCAGTAGCGCCAGCGCCGTTTCCGGCGCGCATAAATCCGCCGCCGAATAGCCCGTTCCGCCGCTGGGAACGGAGAAGAGAAAACTGCCGTTGATATCAATGGCGCATCCGGGGGTGGGTGCTGCTGCGTCAGGCTTCATACGCTTCCTGTATCGATCGGGACTATTGATTAAGGACAAGGCAAAGAGCTTCCGGCAGGCGGGCGGCTTGCGGTCTCTCTCCGAATGCGCATAATAGGCGATCAAAATCAGAATGATAACTATTAATATTTAAAATTTATGCAGACTCATGATGCCTATCGCCGACGTCTTTTACAGGCGATGGCCGTGTTGCCCTGGTGGTTTTCCCGCCGCGCCGCCGCCGCGCCCATACCCGATGCGGCACGTATTATCGCGCTGGAGTGGCGCCCGGCGGAGCTGCTGCTGGCCCTTGGCGTGACGCCGATGGCCATTGCCGACGCGCCGAATTACCGCAGCTGGGTGGCGGAGCCGGCGCTGCCGCCGTCGGTGCTGGACGTGGGGCTGCGCAACGAACCGAATATGGAAGCGATGCAGCGCCTGGCGCCCTCGCTGATCCTGCTATCGGAGGGTTTTGGCCCGGCGCCTGCAAGCGTCGCGTCCATTGCGCCCACCATGACCTTCCGTTTTAGCCGGCAAGGCGATCGGCCTTTGGCCGTGGCCAGCCAGGATATCGTCGCCCTGGCCGGGCGCCTGGGGATGCCGGATCGGGCGCAACGACATATGGCCGATCTCGACCGGCAACTGGACCAGACCCGGCAGCGGCTGGCGTCTGGATCCCTTCCGCTTCCCCCCGTCTTGCTGTTTTCCTTTATCGACAGCCGCCGCATCATGGTTATCGGCAAAAACAGCCTGCTCCAGGATGTGCTGGATCGGGTGGGGGTGGCGAACGCCTGGGACGGCGAGGAAAATGTCTGGGGCAGCGCAACGGTGGGCCTTGAGCGGCTGGCGCAGTTCCGGGGCGTCAGGGCGCTGTGTTTTCATCGCGGCGCCCAGGATCCCCTGGCGGAAGTGGCCGGTTCCACGCTTTGGCAAACGCTGCCTTTTGTCCGGCAAAAACAGCTGCGGGTGCTGCCCGCGGTGTGGTTTTTCGGCGCCACCCTTGCCGCCATGCGCTTTTGCCGGATGCTCGGGCAGGCGATGGAGCCACGGGCATGAGTAAACGCGTTCCGCGCTTATCCGCCGCATTGGTCCTGGCGTTGTCGCTTGCCGCGCTGTCGCTTGCGGTATTTAATTTAACCCTTCAGCTCGCGCCCGGTTTATGGTGGCGGGCGGCGTGCCATCCCGATACCGGCAGTATTGATCAAATGCTGTTTCACTACAGCCTGCTGCCGCGCACCGCGCTCTCGCTGCTGGTGGGCGCCGGGCTGGGGCTGGTGGGGGTGGTGTTCCAGCAAATACTGCGCAATCCGCTGGCCGAACCCACCACGCTCGGGGTGTCGGCGGGCGCGCAACTGGGGCTCACGGTGGCGACCCTCCTGGCGTTGCCGGGCGACGAGGCGACCCGCCAACTGGCGACGATAGCCGGCGCGCTGGCGGTGGGCGGCCTGGTGTTCGGCGTTTCCTGGGGGCGCCGGTTGTCGCCGGTCACCCTGATTCTGGCGGGATTGGTCCTGGGGCTTTACTGCGGGGCGGCCAAAAGCCTGCTGGCGCTGCTTAACTATGAGCGGCTGCAAACCCTTTTTCTCTGGAGCAGCGGCATGCTCAACCAGCAGGATTGGAGCAGGGTACAGTTCCTGCTGCCCCGGCTGGCCGTCGGCCTGCTGCTGATATTGCTGATGCTGCGACCGCTGATGCTGATGGGATTGGATGACGGCGTGGCGCGCAACCTGGGCCTGGGCCTTATCGCCGCGCGCGTCGGCGGCATCGGCGTGGCGATCGTGTTAAGCGCCTTTCTGGTCAACGCCGCCGGCATTATTGGTTTTATCGGCCTGTTCGCGCCGCTGCTGGCGCGTATGCTCGGGGCCCGGCGCCTGCTGCCCCGTTTAGGGTTTTCCTGCCTGCTGGGCGCGCTGCTGCTGTTGCTCAGCGATCAACTGATGATCCTGCTGGCTCGGCTGTGGCGGGAAATCCCCACCGGCGCCGCCACCGCCCTGATCGGCGCCCCCCTGTTGCTATGGCTGTTGCCCAAGCTCAGGGAGACCCGCGCCATGGCCGCGGATAACGCCCAGACGCTCAGGCCGGAGCGGCGGATGACGCCGCCGGCCGTACTGGCAGGGGTTGCGCTGCTGATACTGGTCGCCGTCGTGGCGCTGACGCTGGGACGCGATAATTACGGCTGGTATTGGTCGCTACAGGAGATGTGGCGCTGGCGCTGGCCGCGCGTGCTGGCGGCCGGCGCGGCCGGCGCGATGCTGGCGGCGGCGGGCACCCTGATTCAGAAAATGACCGGCAACCCGATGGCCAGCCCGGAAGTGCTGGGCATCAGTTCCGGCGCGGCCTTTGGCGTGGTGCTGCTGTTGCTGCTGGTGCCGGACGACGCGTTTGCCTGGCTGCTGCCGGCCGGTAGCCTGGGGGCGGCCCTGACGCTGCTGCTGATTATAGTGCTCTCGCAGCGCGGCGGGTTTTCCAGCGGGCGTTTGCTGCTGGTGGGCATAGCGCTGAGCACGCTGTTCACCACCTTGCTTACCCTGCTGCTGGTCAGCGGCGATCCGCGCATGTCATCGGTGCTGACCTGGCTATCCGGCTCCACCTACAAGGTCAGCGGCGCCCAGGCCATACGCACCGCCGTTATCGCCGTGGTACTGCTGGCGGCGGCGCCCCTGTTGCGCCGCTGGCTGGACCTGCTGCCGCTGGGCGGCGCCACCGCGCGCGCGGCGGGCGTGGCGTTAAAACCGGCGCGTATGGCCATTCTATTGCTGGCCGCCGGGTTGATTGCCACCGCCACCCTGAACGTTGGCCCGCTCAGTTTTATCGGCCTGATGGCGCCGCATATGGCCCGGCTGACCGGATTTCGCCGTCCCATGCCACAGATGCTGGCGGCCTGCCTGCTGGGCGGCGTGCTGATGATGATCGCCGATTGGTGCGGCCGATTTATTATTTTCCCTTATCAAATTCCCGCCGGGCTATTGGCCACCTTCTTCGGCGCGCCCTATTTTATCTATTTACTGCGCCGGCAGGCCGGCTGATGTATTACCCTGGCATCAGGCGCGCTAATCTATTTACACACCGCGCCGGCGGACCGGTTAACAGACCGGTGCGCCTGGCCTCGGAACGGTTCATAGCCCGGTATTCCCCCGCGTGTTACAGGGGAATACCGGGCAAATACCCGTCGACGCATGAGATTTGTTAATTTAAGACAAAAGAATTACTAATATCTAAAATATTGTCTTGCAAATAATGCATCCTCTTGCATAATCCTGAACTCTCATAAGAATCATTCTCATTATTATTCAGCAAGGGTTTTCTGCACATGCGTACTGCCGATTTTTCTCCCGTAGGGCGAATCACGTCCTCTCCACGTCTGCTGGCCGTGGTTATCGGCGCGTGCTGCGGCGCGATGGCGTTACCCGCCAACGCCGCCGCCGCATCCAGCGCTGCTAACGCCGCCGCGTCTACCGCCGCCACGCCTGCCGCCAATACGGCCGCGGGCAAGGGTGATACCATTACCGTGGTGGCCGCGCCGGAGACCAACTTCCGTCCGGGCGGCGATCAACTGGTGCCGGCGTATATGGATGGCCAGATCGCCAACGGCGGCCGGGTGGGATTTTTGGGGCAGCAGGACGCCAGTAATGTGCCCTTCAGCGTCGTCGGGTTCACGTCGAAGCTTATCCAGGATCAGCAGGCGCGCACGCTGGCGGATGTGCTGAATAACGATGCCTCGGTGCAACGCGGCTACGGGTACGGCAACTATGCGGAAAACTTCGTGGTGCGGGGATTTACCCTTAATGGCGACGATATCTCCTACGGCGGTTTGTACGGCATATTGCCGCGCCAGATATTGCCCACCGAGTTTGCCGAACGTATCGAATTACTGAAGGGATCCAGCGCATTCCTCAACGGCGTGCCGCCCGGCGGCACCGGGGTCGGCGGTACGGTAAACGTCGAGCCCAAACGCGCCGGCGATGAACCGCTTAACCGCGTTTCCCTGGATTATACCTCCAAATCCCAGGTGGGCGGCGGGGTCGATATCGCCCGTCGTTATGGCGATAACAACCAGTTCGGCGTGCGCATCAACGCGGCGCACCGCGAAGGCGGCAGCGCCATTGATGATGAAAAACGCCGCCTGACCATGGCCTCCATCGGCCTGGATTACCGGGGCGATCGTTTTCGCACCTCGCTTGATCTGGGCGCCAGTAAACAGACGGTACATGGCGGCCGTTCGGTGGTCTACCTGGGCAACGCCACCAAGATTCCCGACGCGCCTTCCGCGACGAATAACTACAGCCAGAAATGGGCTTATACCGATACGGAAAACGAGTTCGGCATGCTGCGCGGAGAATATGACCTGACGGATTCCTGGACCCTCTATGGCGCGGTCGGCGCCAATCACGATCATGAGAACGGCGATTACTCGTCGCCGACGTTGAGCGATGATAACGGCAACGGCACCATGAGCCGGCTGACAGTACCGTATTTTTCCGACAGTTTTGCCAGCCAGGCGGGGATTCGCGGTAAATTCAATACCGGCTTCGTGAAACACAACGTCAATGTCGGCTTCTCCACCCTCAACCGTAAGGTGAGCACCGCCTACACCATGTCAGGCGCGACGATAACCAATAATATCTACGATCCGCACTATTCCGACAGGCCGGAGGAAAACCTCTATACCGGCGGTCATATGGGCGATCCGGGCGTCTTCAACCGGGTGCGCAACAACGGTATCGCCATCGCCGACACCATGTCGGTACTGGATGACAAAGTGCAGCTGACCGCCGGCGCCCGGCGCCAAAACGTAGTGGTGGCCAATTACGCCTACACCGGCGAGCAAAGCAGCCAGTTCGATGAAACCAAGGTGACCCCGGCCTTCGGCCTGGTGGTTAAACCCTGGGATCATATTTCGCTGTACGCCAACCATATCGAAGCGTTGCAGGCCGGTGATAGCGCGGGCCTGACCTATAACGGCGATCTGGTAACCAACGGCGGGCAGGTGGCCGGCATCCAGACCTCCAAGCAAAACGAAGTGGGGATCAAGGCGGACTATGGCCGCGTCGCCGGTTCGGTGGCGCTGTTTGAAATCAAGAAACCGGTGGGCGTGTATACCCGCAACGGCGCCGACAGCTATTCGTTCAACAACAGCGGCGAGGTGCGTAACCGCGGCCTGGAGCTGAACGTCTTTGGCGAACCGATCTACGGCGTGCGCTTAAACGGCAGCATGGCCTGGATGGACCCGGAAATGACCAAGACCCAAGACGGCACTTACGACGGCAATGACGCCATCGGTATCCCGCGCTACCAGATGGTGCTGGGCGGCGAATGGGATATTCCCGGCCTGACCGGCATTACCGCCACCGGCAAGGTGATTCATACCGGCTCGCAGTATGCCGATTCGGCCAACAACCTGAAGGTGGATAGCTGGAACCGCCTGGACCTGGGCCTGCGCTACAATATGAACCTGCCGAAAAACAATATTATCTGGCGTGCCGGCGTGGAAAACGTCACCAACGAGAAGTATTGGGCTTCGGCCACCGGCGGTTACCTGACCCAGGGCGACCCGCGCCAAGCGAAAGTGTCCATGACGGTCGACTTCTGATAACGCGCCGGGCATAAAAAAACCGCGCCGGCCCCGGCCGTTGCGGTTTTTTTTCTGGTATTTGCGCCGCCTTTGACGACATGTCCGCCGTTAGATGCGTCACGCGTGCAGCGTTGGCCGCACGCGGTCGACCTATTAGAAGTCGACGCTCATGGAAAGCTTCAATTCACGCGGGTCGCCCTGGAAAACATAGGTGCCGGTTTCTTCCACCGATGACCAGTAATTTTCATTAGTGACGTTTTCGACACCGGCGCGCCAGACCACGTTATGCTCCTTAAGGCTGGTGGTGTAGCGCGCGGCCAGGTCCAGGCGGGTCCAGGAATCAAGCTTTACCGTATTAGCCTCGTTCATATATTGCGAGCCGGCGTGAGTCACGGTGCCGGTGGCGGTCAGTCCTTCAACGCCCGGGATATCCCATTCCCCGTTCAGCACCGCTTGGTATTTCGGCACGCCGACGGCATCGTTGCCATCATTGACCCCATTAAGGGTTCGGGACAGTTCGCTGTCTATCCAGGTGACGCTGCCAAGCAGGCGCACGCCGTATAGCGGCTCGCCGAACACATTGAGCTCTATGCCGCGATTTTTTTGTTCGCCGTTCAGGCCGTAAATATTGCTGGTCGGATCGGTAAAGCCGTTGGGCCGTTTAATTTCAAACAACGCCACCGAACCGGCGACGCGGCCGAAATCGGCTTTGATCCCCATTTCATTCTGTTTGGATAACACCGTGCCGGTAACATAACCGGCGTTAGCCGTTCTCGAAGGCGCGGTCTTGCCCGGCTGCAGCGCTTCGATATGGTTGGCGTAAAGGGAAATATGTTCCCAGGGTTTGACCACCAGGCCATATGCGGGCGTGATTTTCATCGCGTCAAAGGCGCTGGCGCCGTCTTCGACGCCGGTGTAGCTGTAATTGCGGATGCGAATTTCCTGGCGCCGCGCCCCAAGCGTTAGCAGTACCCGATCGTCCAGCGCCGAGAGCGTATCGGATACGGACGCGCCGGTGGTATTGGTGCGGCTGCGGGTCACCGGATGATGCAGTGAACTGGCGGAATACAGCGTCGGCGGATTATCAACCTGCACCGGATCGTATATGTTAGTCCGCGATGTCGAGCCCGATAGGGTATAGCCGGCGCGGGTTTGGGTATTGACACCCGAATAGCCGACGTTCACGTTATGCTTGATCACGCCGGTATGAAACGTCCCGCGGATGCCGGTCATGCCGGAGAAATTATCGCTGCTGTAACCGGTTGACAGACGGCTTATGCTCGCGTCGCCCTGGCTGTTAAGCACCGTCGCAGCGGTATAGGAGCCCAATTCATCGTTACGGCTGGCGCCGATGGCGGAATAAAACGTCCAGTTCTCGGTGATGTCATATTCGCCGCGCAGCATGCCGAATTGGGTCTTCAGATCGGAATAGGCCCACTGCGGGCTGTAATTGGTGGAAGCATCCGGCAGGGCGGGCAGGTCCGTCATGTTGGGCCCAAGCTTCAATCCCATCCGGCCGCCGTGGTCGGTCTGTTTCTGGTAACCCCCGTCCAGCGACGCGCGAAAACGATCGCCGCGGTAATCCAGGCCGACCGAGGCCAGGGTGGTGCGTTCCTTCGCGTCGTGCACCGCCGTTTCCCCTTCGCGCTGCAGGACGTTGGCGCGTACGCCAAACTGGTTGTTATCGCCAAAGCGGCGCCCGGCATCCACCGATGTCCCGATGCGTGATTTGGTGCTGTAGTCCGTTCCCAGACGCACCAGCGGGTCGTCGCCGGCGTGTTTCGGCTCCAGGTTAATTGCGCCCCCGACGCCGCTGCCTCCCGGCGGTACGCCGTTGAGGAAGGCGTTGGAACCTTTGAAAATTTCGACTCGATCTATCATCTGGGTGGAAATAATCTGACGCGGCATCACACCATAAAGCCCTCCCAGGGAAATATCCTGGCCGTCGACCTGGAAACCCCGGATCCGATAGCTTTCGGCAATATTACCGTAGCCGCCGGCCAACTGTACCGATGCATCGTTGCGCACGACATCGGACAGCGTTTTCGCCTGCTGATCCTCAATCATCTTGGCGGTAAAGCTTATTACATTGAATGGCACGTCAAGCGCGCTCTGTTCCCCCAGGATGCCCAAGCGAGCGCCATTGGCCACTTGTCCGTCCAGGTATGCCGGCACCGGCTGGTCACCACCGGGTTTAAACGCCTGCGGCGCGGCGACCACGGTAATCACGTCGTCCTTTGCACCGGTGGCGGCGGGGGTCGCTGTAGGGGCGGCGGGGAGCAGCGTTGCCCCAGCGACATGGCCACTTAATACGGAACTGAGGACTAGGGCCAGGGAACGGCGAACCCTAAACCGCCGCCCTACCAGTGAACACATACGCATAACATCCCTTAATGATAAAGATAATGAGTTTCATTCTTAGGTGGCTAATTATCAATAATTGGAATTCATTTGCAACAATTAGTAAGAATTACATTTGCAATTGCCTGCGAAAAACCTGGCGATCACAGCGGATGGCGCAAGGGGTGGTCTACAGTAATAACAGGCAATCCCTTCAAGGAGCGCGCGATGCTATCCGTTCATCACCTGAATAAATCCAGATCACACCGTATCCTGTGGCTATTGGAAGAGCTTGATCTGCCCTACGACGTTTTTTATTACCAGCGGGATAAACATATGCTGGCGCCTGAAACGCTGAAAATAATCCATCCGCTGGGCAAATCACCCATTCTTACCGACGGCGCGCTGACCCTGGCGGAATCGGGCGCCATTATTGATTATGTGCTGGATCGCTACGACGGCGCGTTCCTGCTTGCGCCGCAGGACAGTCGCAGCGAGGAGTGGGTACGGTATCGCTACTGGCTGCATTATGCCGAGGGGTCGTTAATGCCGTTACTGGTGATGAAGCTGATTTTCGGCATGCTGGGTAAACCGCCGGTACCGCTGCTGGCAAGGCCCATCGGCGCGGCGGTGGGCAAGGGGGTATCGCGCAAGTATCTCGATCCCCAGTTGCTGACCCATTGCCGGTATCTGGAGAATCATCTCAGCCAGTATCCCTGGTTCGCCGGCGACCGGTTCAGCGCGGCGGATATCCAGATGAGCTTTCCGCTGGAGGGCCTGGCGACGCGCGTGGGCATTGACGGGTACCCGTCGCTGCGGTCTTATCTCGATAAACTGCGGCAGCGGCCGGCCTACCAGCGGGCGAAAGAGCGCGAGCAGCAGCCCGGGACAGCCTGAGGACCCCCGCCAAATCAATAAAGTGTCAGCTAAAGGAACTTTCGGTTGAAATCCCCCCGCCGGGGGCAGGATAATCCCCGCCCTCGCATGGTTATATCATCGCAATCGTGACGGTAAGTGATGATGAAGCAACATAATCCCAGGGGATTTTTTATGTCCAGTTCCATCCAACCGGCCAGCGACAACGCCCGGCCGCGCTCCTCGCTTGATGCCTGGTTCCAGATTTCCGCGCGCGGCAGTACCCCGCGCCAGGAAGTATTGGCCGGCCTGACCACGTTTTTGGCCATGGTGTATTCGGTGATCGTGGTGCCCGGCATGTTGGGCAAGGCCGGGTTTCCGCCGGCGGCGGTATTTGTCGCCACCTGCCTGGTGGCGGCGTTCGGTTCGCTGTTGATGGGGCTATGGGCCAACCTGCCGATGGCGATCGGCTGCGCCATTTCCCTTACCGCCTTTACCGCGTTCAGCCTGGTCTTGGGCCAGCATATCAGCGTGCCGGTGGCGTTGGGCGCGGTATTCCTGATGGGGGTGGCGTTTACCCTGATTTCCGCCACCGGCATCCGCTCCTGGATCCTGCATAACCTGCCTATGGGCGTGGCCCACGGCACCGGTATCGGCATCGGCCTGTTTTTATTGATTATTGCCGCCAACGGCGTCGGCCTGGTGGTAAAGAACCCCATCGAAGGCCTGCCGGTGGCCTTGGGTCATTTTGCCTCGTTCCCGGTCATGATGGCGCTGACGGGGCTGGCGGCCATTTTTGGCCTGGAAAAGCTGCGGGTGCCGGGCGGCATTTTGCTGGTGATTATCGCCATCTCGCTGCTGGGCCTGATATTTGATCCCCAGGTCAGCTATCGCGGGCTGTTTGCCTTGCCGACCCTGTCCGACGCCGAGGGGCATTCGCTGATTTTTAACCTGGATATCAAGGGCGCGCTGCAGCCGGCGGTATTGCCAAGCGTGCTGGCGCTGGTGATGACGGCGGTGTTCGACGCCACCGGCACCATTCGCGCGGTGGCCGGGCAGGCCAACCTGCTGGATAAGGATGGCCAGATTATCAACGGCGGCCGCGCGCTGACCGCGGATTCCCTGAGCAGTATCTTTTCGTCGCTGGTGGGCGCGTCCCCGGCCGCGGTCTATATCGAATCCGCCGCCGGGACCGCCGCCGGCGGCAAGACCGGGCTGACCGCGACCATTGTCGGCCTGCTGTTCCTGGTGATCCTGTTTTTATCGCCGCTGTCTTATCTGGTGCCGGCGTACGCCACAGCACCCGCGCTGATGTATGTCGGCCTGCTGATGCTCAGCAACGTCGCCAAACTGGATTTCAGCGATTTTGTCGACGCGATGTCGGGACTGCTGTGCGCGACCTTTATCGTGCTGACCTGCAACATTGTCACCGGTATCATGCTGGGCTTCGGATCGCTGGTTATCGGCCGGGTTTTTGCCGGGGAATGGCGCCGGCTTAACGTCGGCACGGTGCTTATCGCCGTGGCGCTGGTCACGTTTTACGCCGGCGGCTGGGCTATCTGAGGGGTTTAATGCCGGCGTGACGCGGCTACCCGCCGTCGCGCGGGTTATTTGCGCAGCTTTATCTTGCTTCCAGGCCGCGCCGGTTTCTTTAACCGGCGCGGTTTTTTATTGCTATCCCGGCGCCGCTACCCGATCGGGGGATAAAAAAAAACCGCCCATGGCCGATAACAGGTTTTTAACTTTTGGCAAAATGATCTACTATCAAAACTCGCGTTTCAGGCCAGGACCCCGCTCCAGGGCCAGACGGTAAACGTTGCCAGAAGGACAGACTAAGGTAAGCATGGAAATCTTTTTTACAATTCTGATCCTCACCTTGATTGTATCCCTGTCGGGTGTGATTACGCGTATTTTGCCGTTTCAAATTCCCCTGCCGTTAATGCAGATTGCGCTGGGCGCGCTGCTGGCCTGGCCGCAGTTCGGCCTGCACGTGGATTTTAACCCGGAGCTGTTCCTGGTGCTGTTTATCCCGCCGCTGCTGTTCGCCGACGGCTGGAAAACCCCGGCGCGGGAATTTTTACGCCACGGCGGCGAAATCGTGGCGCTGGCCCTGGTGCTGGTGCTGATTACCGTGGTCGGGGTCGGTTACCTGATTTACTGGATGGTGCCCGGCATTCCGCTGGTGGCGGCGCTGGCGCTGGCGGCGGTATTGTCGCCCACCGATGCCGTGGCGCTTTCCGGCATCGTCGGCGAAGGCCGCATCCCCAAGAAGCTGATGGACATCCTGCAGGGCGAGGCGCTGATGAACGATGCGTCCGGCCTGGTCTCGCTGAAGTTCGCCATTGCCGTGGCCATGGGCACCATGGTGTTTACTGTGGGCGGCGCCACGCTTGAGTTCGTGAAAGTGGCGGCCGGCGGTTTACTGGCCGGCGTGGCGGTGACCTGGGCCTATAGCAAGTCGTTGCGGCTGATCAACCGCTGGAGCGGCGACGACCCCGCCACCCAAACGGTATTGCTGCTGTTGTTGCCCTTCGCCTCCTACCTGATAGCCGAACATCTCGGCGTGTCCGGTATCCTGGCGGCGGTGGCCTCCGGCATGACCATCGGCCAGTCCGGCATTATCCGCAACGCGCCGCTGGCCATGCGCCTGCGCGCCAATAGCGTCTGGGCGATGCTGGAGTTCGTGTTTAACGGCATGGTGTTTATCCTACTGGGCCTGCAGTTCCCGGAAATCCTGGCCACCTCCATTACCCAGGCCGAGCTGGATCCGACCATCGAAACCTGGATGCTGTTTACCGATATCGTAGTGATCTATGCGGCGCTGATGCTGCTGCGGTTCGTCTGGCTATTGTTGATGAAAAAATTCAGCCAGCGGTTTTTGCATAAACGGCCGATGGTGTTTGGCGACTACAGCATGCGCGAAATCCTTATCGCCTCCTTTGCCGGGGTGCGCGGCGCCATCACCCTGGCCGGCGTGTTGTCGATCCCGCTGCTGCTGAGCGACGGCGCCGCGTTTCCTTCCCGCTACCAACTGGTGTTTATCGCCGCCGGGGTGATCCTGTTTTCGCTGATCTGCGGGGTGGTCGCCCTACCGCTGCTGCTGCGCGGCATCGTGGTATCGGATAAGGCGCTGAACCGCAAGGAAGAGCGCATGGCGCGCGCCGCCGCCGCCGAGGTGGCTATTGAAAGCCTGCGTAAAATGCAGGAGCGGCTGGCCAACGATAACGAAGAAAATATCGACACCCAGCTGCTTAACGAGGTTAGCGCGCGGGTTGTCGGCAACCTGCGCCGGCGCGTCGACGGCAAAAGCGATCAGGGCGACGCGCTGCTGGCGGAAAACCTGGAGCGGCGCATGCGGCTCAATGCGCTGCGCGCCGAACGGGGCGAGTATTATCATCTGCGCGCCCAGCAGAAAATCAGCAATGAAACCCTGATGAAGCTGCTGCACGATCTGGATTTGCTCGAGGCGCTGCTCATCGAGCGGGAATAGTGCCCGGGGGCGTCCGGCGGGGAAGCGCGCTGATGTCCGTTTATGGCCGCGTGCGGCTATCCGCTGGCGTGCCGTTTAGCGCGCATCGGCGGGTTTCGGCTGCGGCCAATGCTGGCGGCAGGCGGTTATCCAGGCCTGGGCGCCATGGGACAGATAACTGTCCTGGCGCCAAATAAGCCCCAGTCGCCACATCATCAACGGCGCTACCGGCAGCGACAGCAGCCGGGTTTTGTCCAGCCGCCGGCAGATGGGCTCGGGCAGGATGGCGATGCCGATGCCCGCTTCCACCATGGCCGCCAGAAAATCCCATTGCCCGCTGCGCACAGCGATTTGCGCCGTGATGCCCCCGGCCTGGAAGGCGGTCATCAACTGCCGGTAAAGCGCAAAATCCTCGTTATAGATTAATATCGGCCAGCTCCCCAACTCGGCAAAAGGCACTGTGTCGCGCCTGAGCCACGGCGCTGCGCGCGGCACCACCGCGCATAACGGGTGGCCAAACAGGGGCAATATGGCCAGGGCGGCTTCGGTATCAGGCGTCAGCGCGGTCAGCGCCACATCCAGCTCGCCGGACAATACCGCCTGCTGTACCGTCAAACCGCCAAACTCGGCGATCTGCAATTCTATACCGGGGTACTGGCGGCGGAAATCGCGGATCAGATCCGCCATCTGCGTACCGACCATGGGGGGAATGCCCAGCCGCAGGCGGCCTTTTTTCAGCGAGCCGATATCCTCCAGCTCCGTCTCCAGCTGGCGGAATTGATCCAGAATGCCCAGCCCGCGGTGATACACCGCCTGCCCGCTGTCGGTCAGGCGCAGCCTGCGTCCCTCGCGGATCAGCAACGTGCAGTCCAGCTCCTCCTCCAGATGTTTGAGCATTTTGCTGATGGTGGGCTGGGTAACGAATAAGCTTTGCGCCGCGCGCGTAAAGCTTTGCTGTTTGACCACTTCCACAAAATATCGCAGGGTGCGGATATCCATGACTATTCCAATGGGTAATGATATCCATGATATTAATTCATTTTAAGCAAGTTTACCCGTCCGCCTATAATGCCGTTTCTTCGAGGCAAAAAAGGATGCTGTCATGCTGTCGCAAGGGCGCCTGAACCTGCCGCCGCGCGTGCTGCAATATCAACTCCCGGTCCAGGTGGGGTTGTATATCGGCCTGTTCCTGATAGCCCAGCAATTGGTGGCGCGTTTTCATCTGCCGCTGCCCGCCAATGTGGTGGGCATGTTTATGCTGCTGGCGCTGATTTTATCCGGTATCGTGCCGGTGGCGTGGGTGGCGGCCGGCGCGCGCTGGCTGTTGGCGGAAATGTTGCTGTTTTTCGTCCCCGCCGTGGTGGCGGTGATTAATTATACCCAACTGCTGATGCTGGACGGCTGGCGTATTTTTGTGGTGATTGCCATCAGCACCGTGCTGGTGCTGGGGGTTACCGGCCTGGTGGTCGACCGGGTGTATCGTTTTGAGCTGTGGCTGGCGCGCCAAAAGGCCCGACATGATTGATCTGATCCTGGGTTTGGCCTGTTTATTGGTGACCTTGGTACTGTATTTCGCTAATAAGCACCTTTATCGCCTTCATCACCACCTGATGCTGATGCCGCTGATTTTTACCCCGGCGGTGCTGGTGGCATTGCTGGCGGTAACCCATGTTTCCTATCAGCACTATCTGGTGGAAACCCATTGGCTGTTATGGCTGTTGGGTCCTGCCACCATCGCGTTTGCGGTGCCGGTATACGAAAACCTCGCCATTATCCGCCAGCATTGGCTGTCGCTTTGCGCCGGCGTTATCGCCGCGACCCTAACGGCGGTCATCAGCTCGGTATGGCTGGCGCGTCTGCTGGCGTTGCCCGAGGTTATCCAGCGCAGCCTGGCGGTGCGTTCCATCACCACGCCGTTCGCGCTCGAGGCGGCCCGGCAGATGGGCGGCCAGCCGGATCTGGTGGCGCTGTTCGTGGTGATCACCGGCGTGTTCGGCATGGCGATGGGCGATATTGTTTTTTTGCGTTTGTCGGTCACGGGCAAGATGGCCAAAGGCGCCGGCCTCGGCGCGTCATCCCACGGCGCGGGCACCGCGCGCGCCTATGAGCTGGGCCGGGAGGAGGGCGTGGTGTCGAGCCTGGTGATGATGCTGGCGGGAGTGCTTACGGTGATGGTGGCGCCGCTGATTGGGCGGGTGATGTGGTAAAGCCGCATCAGTAATTTGATTTTATGGGTAAAAGACTTGCGTGGCGCGGGCGCCGGACGCGCGCTGGTAAAGGCGGTCCGTCCGCACGGACCGCCGGGCCGCTTGCCTGCGCCGGGCAATTCCTCTATCGCCCAGTGCGTGGCACGCGTAACCCTGCCTAGGCGATAGAAACCCCACCGGCGGTCGCAAGCGACACCTTTGCCGCCGCCGCGATCAGGCCTTTTTGAACGCGGCCGGGGCCGGTGTTTCCGGCCGCACGGCGTTGGGTTCGCGCACGCCGGTCTGCGAGCGGATAAACTGGGCGAAGAACAGCGCGCGCTCGCTGGCGCCCTGCGCCGAGGTATCGGTAATCGAAAACACCCAGATACCGATAAACGCCACCAGCATCGAGAACAGCGCCGGATATTCATACGGATAAATCGGCGCGGCATGGCCCAGCACCTGCACCCAGACGGTCGGCCCCAGGATCATCAGCATCACGGCGGTAATCAACCCCAGCCAGCCGCCCACCATGGCCCCGCGCGTGGTGAGCTTCGACCAGTACATCGACAGCAGGATAATGGGGAAGTTACAGCTGGCGGCAATGGAGAAGGCCAGCCCGACCATAAAGGCGATGTTCTGCTTTTCAAAGGCAATGCCCAGCGCAATGGCGACGATGCCCAGGATCACCACGGTGATTTTTGACACCCTGAGCTCGTCGCGTTCGGTGGCGTTGCCGCGCTTGATGACGCTGGCGTAAAGATCGTGGGAAACCGCCGACGCCCCGGCCAGGGTCAGTCCCGCCACCACCGCAAGGATAGTGGCGAAAGCCACCGCCGAGATAAAGCCCAGGAAGAAGTTGCCGCCCACGGCGTTCGCCAGGTGGATGGCCGCCATATTGGCGCCGCCCAATAACGCGCCGGAGCTGTCCTTAAACACCGGGTTGGCGCCGACCAGCAAAATAGCGCCGAAACCGATGATAAAGGTTAAAAAGTAAAAATAACCCATAAAACCGGTGGCGTAGAGCACGCTCTTGCGCGCTTCCTTGGCGTCGCTGACGGTAAAAAAGCGCATCAGGATATGGGGCAGGCCGGCGGTGCCGAACATCAGCGCCAGTCCCAGCGAGAGCGCGGAGATGGGATCGGAGACCAGCCCGCCGGGGCGCATGATGGCGGCGCCTTTGCTATGCACCTTCATGGCCTCGGAAAACAGCGTGTCAAAACTGAAGTGGACGGTTTTCATCACCATCAGCGCGATAAACGTGGCCCCCGCCAGCAACAGCACCGCTTTGATAATCTGCACCCAGGTGGTGGCCAGCATGCCGCCGAACAGCACATACATCACCATCAGGATGCCGACCAGCACCACCGCCACATGGTAATTCAGGCCGAACAGCAGCTGGATAAGCTTACCCGCGCCCACCATCTGGGCAATCAGGTACAGCGCCACCACCACCAGCGAACCACAGGCGGACAGGGTACGAATCGGCATTTGCTTAAGGCGGTAGGAAGCCACGTCGGCAAAGGTGTAGCGGCCGAGGTTGCGCAGCCGTTCGGCGATCAAGAACAGGATAATCGGCCAGCCGACCAGGAAACCCAGCGAATAGATCAGGCCGTCATAACCCGAGGTATACACCAGCGCGGAAATACCGAGAAACGACGCCGCCGACATATAGTCGCCGGAGATGGCCAGACCGTTTTGCAGGCCGGTGATATTGCCGCCGGCGGTGTAATAGTCCTTGCGCGAGCGGGTCCGTTTCGAGGCCCAATAGGTGATATACAGCGTCATGGCGACAAACAGCACGAACAGGATGATGGCCTGGATGTTCAGCGGCTGCCGGTCCCCCGGCGCCGCCTGTGCCAGCAGGGGAACGGCCAACAGCAAGCCCGCGGGGAATCTGATGAATTTATGCATCGTACCGTACCTCGCGCAGGAGCTGTTGGGTCAGGCGTTCAAATTCGCCATTGGCGCGGATGACATAAACCGCGGTCAGGACAAATGAGAGGATGATAATGCCGACACCTATCGGGATACCGCGCGTGATGCTGGTCCCCTCATGGATCGGCGTGCCCAGCCAGCCCGGCGCAAAGGCGATCAGCATGATAAAACCATAGTAGATCACCAGCATTATCAACGAGAGCAGCACCGCGAAATGCTGTCGTTTGGCCACCAGTTCCTTGAAGTGTGGGTTACTCGCTATCCTTTGATAAATGACGTCATTCATCAGGGACTCTCCAGTAGGGTAGAGGTAAAGATCGGAAAGCGCCGTCCGGAGACGGCGGAGTTTTTATGAAGGCATATCCATGGATTGTTTTTCTTCTAACAGCTTTTCAACGACGCCCGGATCGGCAAGCGTCGAGGTGTCGCCCAGATTACTGGTGTCGCCGGCGGCAATTTTGCGCAGGATGCGGCGCATAATCTTGCCGGAGCGGGTTTTAGGCAATGAATCGGTCCAGTGCAGGATATCCGGGGTGGCGATGGAGCCAATTTCCTTGCGCACCCAGCGCTTCACCTCGTTATACAGTTCGGCGGTGGGTATCTCGCCGTGGTTAAGGGTAATGTAGGCGTAAATAGCCTGGCCTTTGATCGCATGCGGAATACCGACCACCGCCGCCTCGGCGATTTTCGGATGCGATACCAGCGCCGACTCGATTTCCGCGGTGCCGAGGCGGTGGCCGGACACATTCAGCACATCGTCCACCCGGCCGGTGATCCAGAAATAACCGTCTTCATCGCGCCTGGCCCCGTCGCCGCTGAAATACATGCCTTTAAAGGTGGAAAAATAGGTTTGCTCGAAGCGGTCGTGATCGCCATACAGGGTGCGCGCCTGCCCCGGCCAGGAATCGGTGATCACCAGGTTTCCCTCGCCGGCGCCTTCCTGGATAGCGCCGCCGTTATCCACCAGCGCGGGCTGGACGCCAAAAAACGGCAGGGTGGCGGAGCCGGCCTTCAGCGCCACGGCCCCCGGCAAGGGCGTGATCATGAAACCGCCGGTTTCGGTTTGCCACCAGGTATCCATGATTGGGCATTTGGCGTTGCCGATTTTATGGTAATACCATTCCCAGGCTTCCGGGTTGATGGGTTCGCCCACCGACCCCATGATGCGCAGGGATGCGCGGCTGGTGCCCTCGATGGCCTTGTCGCCCTCGGCCATCAGCGCGCGGATGGCGGTCGGCGCCGTGTACAGGATATTGACCTGGTGTTTATCCACCACCTGGGCCATGCGCCGGGCGTCGGGCCAGTTCGGCACCCCTTCGAACATCAGGGTGATGGCGCCGCAGGCCAGCGGGCCGTAAAGCAAATAGCTGTGGCCGGTTACCCAGCCCACGTCGGCGGTGCACCAGTAAATATCGCCGGGATGATAATCAAAGACATATTTAAAGGTCATGGCGGCGTAGACCAGGTAACCGCCGCTGGTATGCAGCACGCCTTTGGGTTTACCGGTCGAGCCGGAGGTGTAAAGGATAAACAGCGGATCCTCGGCGTTCATTGCCGCCGGCGGGCAGTCGTCAGCGGCGCGCGCCACCGCGTCATGCCACCAGAGATCGCGCCCCTCGGTCCAGTCGATGTCTTTACCGGTGCGCTTAAAGACAATTACCCGTTCTATGGTTTTTACCGTCGGGTTTTTCAGCGCGTCGTCGATATTCTTTTTCAAGGGGATCTTGCGCCCGGCGCGAATGCCTTCGTCGGCGGTGATCACCAGTTTGGCGCTGGAGTCGACAATCCGTCCGGCAATGGCCTCGGGGGAAAAACCGCCGAAGATCACCGAATGTATCGCCCCGATACGGGCGCAGGCCAGCATCGCCACCGCCGCTTCCGGCACCATGGGCATGTAAATCGCCACCACATCGCCTTTGGCGACGCCTTGCTCTTTCAGCACATTGGCGAAGCGGCACACCGCCTGATGCAGTTGCCGGTAGGTCAGGGTCTCGCTTTCGCGGGCGTCGTCCCCTTCCCAGATAATGGCGCTCTGATCGCCGCGTTCCGCCAGGTGCCGGTCCAGGCAGTTGGCGGATACATTGAGGGTTCCGTCTTCAAACCAGCGGATTCGCACGTGGCCGGGGTCGAAAGAGGTATTTTTCACCCTTTGGTAAGGCGTGATCCAATCAATAATCTTGCCCTGTTCACCCCAGAAGGTATCGGGGTCGGTGACAGACTGTTGATAAAGCTGGCGATATTGCTCCTGGGATAACAGGGCGCGTTGCGCAATCGCGTCGGGAATCGGGTACGTATGGGGATGGCTCATGGTTTCCTCCTTGGATTTGTTAATAATATGTCAAGCGAGGGTTAATTGAACCTGCCCTGAGGGCTTTGTTTCTTTTTTGCGCGTTAGATCACGCAGCAAAACTGAGGTTTTACCTCAGCGTACAAAAATCTGCCGCGAACTGAACTTTTTGTCCGTTTGTAGGGAGTTTATTTATCATACATAAATATTTTTTTGGTCGCTTTTTCATCGCCGATTAAAGCGCCAAAAAAGAAAAATAAGGACCGAAAAGAGAAGGGTAAACCTGATTATAATGCGTAAATGGATAAAATTTATCAAATTATAACAAACGGTTATATGAGATATTAGGCCTAATTCCACCGCAATAAGTTAAATCGTCGCCAACTCCCTATAAATCAGCGCTTGCATTCGGGCTTTTCAAGATGGTACAGAGTGACGTCCTTTTTTTTAGGCAGTCTGTAAACAGGCTCCGCCGCGTCCGATGACAGGGCGCTAAAAAATGCGCGCGACGACGTATTCAGGCCGCAATCGGCCACGACGGAATCACTTCGGGAAATTGTAAATGTTATGAAAAAGTTAAAAATTAGTCTTGCCTGGCAAATTCTCCTGGCCCTGATCCTGGGCATCGGCGCCGGGGCGTTGCTGCATAACCAGATTGAAGCGAGGGTATGGTTTATCGGCAATATTCTTGCGCCGGCGGGCGATATTTTTATCCGTCTTATCAAGATGATCGTGGTGCCTATTGTTATCTCCACGCTGATTGTGGGCATTGCGGGCGTCGGCGATGCGAAAAAGCTTGGACGCCTGGGCCTGAAGACCATTGTTTATTTCGAGATTATCACCACCCTTGCCATTGTGTTGGGCATTACGCTTGCCAACGTGTTCCAGCCGGGGCACGGGATTGATATGTCCACGCTTGCGGCGGTGGATATTTCCCAATATGAAAAGACCACGGAACAGGTGCAAAGCGGCAACCATAGCCTGGTGGGCACGCTGCTTTCGTTGATCCCGCCGAATATTTTCGCCGCCATGGCGCGCGGCGATATGCTGCCGATTATTTTTTTCTCGGTGTTGTTCGGTTTGGGTCTGGCGGCTTTGCCCGGCGAGACCAAGACGCCGCTGCTTAATGTGTTTAAGGCCGTGGCCGAGACCATGTTTAAAGTGACCCATATGATCATGCGCTATGCGCCGGTGGGGGTATTCGCCTTGATTGCGGTGACGGTGGCCAATTTTGGTTTTGCCTCGCTGCTGCCGCTGGCCAAGCTGGTGCTGTTGGTGTATGCCGCGATCCTGTTTTTTGCCCTGGTGGTGTTGGGGCTGGTGGCGCGGTTGTGCCATTTGCGCATCTGGACGCTGATCCGCATCCTGAAGGAGGAGCTGATCCTGGCCTATTCCACCGCCAGTTCGGAAAGCGTGCTGCCGCGTATTA
The DNA here is from genome assembly GCF_047324145.1 of Sodalis sp. RH24. NCBI lineage: Bacteria > Pseudomonadati > Pseudomonadota > Gammaproteobacteria > Enterobacterales > Bruguierivoracaceae > Sodalis > Sodalis sp. RH24. Next base: position 3,172,592 of record NZ_CP178729.1, on the reverse strand, counting down.
TCGAGAAGATGGAAGCCTATGGCGCGCCTGCGGCAATCACCAGTTTTGTGGTGCCGACCGGGTATTCCTTTAACCTGGACGGTTCCACGCTGTACCAGAGCATCGCGGCTATTTTTATCGCCCAGCTGTATGGTATCGATCTGTCCATCGGCCAGGAAATCGTGCTGGTGTTGACCCTGATGGTGACGTCGAAGGGGATTGCCGGCGTGCCGGGGGTGTCTTTTGTGGTGCTGCTGGCGACGCTTGGCAGCGTGGGTATTCCGTTGGAGGGGCTGGCGTTTATCGCCGGCGTCGATCGCATTTTGGATATGGCTCGTACCGCCCTGAACGTGGTGGGCAACGCGCTGGCGGTGCTGGTGATAGCCAAGTGGGAAAACCAGTTCGATAGCGATAAGGCCCTGGCGTATGAACAGCAGGTACTGATGCTGAAGGCGTCGGCCGCGACGCCCTTCTGAAGGCGGCGCGCGCTCCCTTTAACATGACTTCTGTCGGTTTGGTGACGGCGGGCCCAGCGTGCCGTGGGGCGCTCGGTCGGGCGGGAAAAGCACGCCCGATTCGACCCCATTGGCACGCTCTCCCTTTAACACGTTTGCTTTGAGATGGGTGTTGGCGGGCATACCCTGCCATGGGGCGCTCGGTCGGGCGGGAAAAGCACGCCCGATTCGACCCCATTGGCACGCTCTCCCTTTAACACGTTTGCTTTGAGATGGGTGTTGGCGGGCATACTCTGCCATGGGGCGCTCGGTCGGGCGGGAAAAGCACGCCCGATTCGACCCCATCGGCATGCTCTCCCTTTAACACGGCTTCTGTCGGTTTGGTGATGGCGGGCCCAGCGTGCCGTGGGTGCGTTAACCTTTGCGGTGCAATAGGCGATACAGCGCCGGGATCACCAGCATCGACAGCAGCGGCGCGCTGACCATGCCGCCGATCATCGGCGCGGCGATGCGTTGCATCACCTCGGATCCGACGCCGCCCCCCCACATGATGGGCAGCAGCCCGGCCATGATGGTGGCCACCGTCATCACCTTGGGGCGTACGCGCAGCACCGCGCCTTCGCGGATGGCCGCCAGCAGTTGAGCCTCGCTGAGCGGTTCGTGGCCGGTGCGATGGTTTTCCATGGCATGATTAAGGTACAGCACCATAATCACCCCAAACTCCGCCGCCACCCCCGCCAGGGCGATAAAGCCCACCGCCGCCGCCACCGACAGATTATAATGCAGCAGGTAAAGCAGCCAGACGCCGCCTATCAGGGCAAAGGGCAGCGTGCCCATAATCAGCAGCGCGTCCCTGACCCGGCCGAAGGTGACATACAGCAGGACAAAAATAATCGCCAGCGTAAAGGGCAGCACAATTTTCAGCTTGGCGCTGGCGCGCTCCAGGTATTCAAATTGTCCCGACCAGCTTAACGAGACGCCTTCCGGCAGCTTGACCTGCTGCGCCACCGTCCGCTGCATTTCCTGCACGGCGGATTTGAGATCGCGGCCGCGTAAATCGACGTAGATCCAGTCCGACAGGCGGGCGTTCTCGCTTTTCAGCATCGGCGGGCCTTCGCTGACGCGGATATCCGCCAGATCGGCCAGGCTGACCTGCGCGCCCCCGGCAGTCACTACCGGCAAGTCGCGCAGTTTCTGCACCGAGTCGCGCAACTCGCGCGGATAACGTACGTTGATGGGGAAACGTTCGCGGCCTTCAATGGTTTCGCCGATATTATCACCGCCGATAACCGCCGCCACGATGGACTGCAGTTCACCCACCGACACGCCGTAGCGGGCGGCGCGCACCCGATCGATATTGATATCGATATAGCGCCCGCCGTTGAGCCGTTCCGCCAGCGCGGAGGTGACGCCTGGGACGTTTTTCACCACCCGTTCGATCTGCTGGGCCACCGCCTCGACCTGCTCGATATTATTGCCGTTCACTTTGATCCCCACCGGGCTTTTAATTCCGGTGGCCAGCATATCGAGCCGGTTGCGGATGGGGGGCACCCAGATATTGGCTACCCCCGGCAGCGACACCGTCCGGTCCAGTTCCTGCACCAGCTTATCGGTGGTCATACCGGGCCGCCATTGATCCCTGGGCTTGAAATGGATGGTGGTTTCCAGCATGGTCAGCGTCGCCGGGTCGGTGGCGGTTTCGGCGCGTCCCGCCTTGCCGAAAACAGTGGCCACTTCCGGCACGGTTTTAATCAGCCGATCGGTTTGCTGCAACAGCCGGGCGGCTTCCCGCGCCGATATGCCGGGCAGCGTGGAGGGCATATATAATAAATCCCCCTCGTCCAGCGCCGGCATAAACTCGGTGCCCAGGCGGCTGAGCGGCAGCAGGGTGACCACCAGCAGCGCCAGCGACAGGGCAAGCGTGGTTTTCGGCCACGCCAAAACCTTGTCCAGCAGCGGCTGATACATGCGGATTAGCCCCCGGTTGAGCGGGTTGGCGTGTTCGTCCGGGATACGCCCACGGATAAAGTACCCCATCAATACCGGCACCAGGGTAATGCCCAGTCCCGCCGAGATCGCCATGGCATAGGTTTTGGTGAACGCCAGCGGGCCGAACATCTTGCCCTCCTGCGCCTCCAGTGAAAATACCGGAATAAAGGACAGGGTGATGATCAGCAGGCTGCAAAACAGCGCCGGCCCCACCTCGGTGGATGCGCGGGCGGAGATTTCCCAGTAATCCTCGCTTTTCGGCGTCTGTCCGGGATGATCGTGCCGCCATTTTTCCAGCACCTTGTGCATATTTTCAATCATGACTATCGCCGCGTCCACCATGGCGCCGATGGCGATGGCGATGCCGCCGAGCGACATGATATTGGCGTTAACCCCCTGGTAATGCATGACGATAAAGGCGCCGAGGATGCCCAGCGGCAGGGTGATGATCGCCACCAGCGCCGAACGGAAGTGAAACAGGAACAGGCTGCACACCAGCGCCACGACGATAAACTCTTCCAGCAGCTTATGGGAGAGGGTTTCTATGGCCTGCTTGATAAGGCTCGAACGGTCATAGACCGGCACGATTTGCACGCCTGGCGGCAGGCTGCGGCGCACCTCGTTCAGCTTTTGTTTGACCGCGTTGATGGTCTCCAGCGCATTTTTGCCATAGCGCATGATAACAATGCCGCCGGCCACTTCCCCCTCGCCGTTCAGTTCGGCCACGCCGCGCCGCATTTCAGGACCCAGGCGGATATCGGCCACATCGGACAGCAACACCGGCACGCCGCCGCGCGAGGTGATGACGATATGATCAAAATCCTCCGGGGTTTTAAGGTAACCGGCGGCGCGCACCATATATTCGGCCTCGCTCATTTCCAGTACCGATCCGCCGCCCTCCTGGTTGGCTTGCTTAACCGCGTCGATGACCTGCTGGTGAGACAGGTTAAGCGCCCGCAGCCGGTCCGGTTTCAGCAGGATTTGGTATTGGCGCACCATGCCGCCGACGCTGGCCACTTCCGACACGTTCGGCACGGTTTTTAATTCGAATTTCAGCACCCAATCCTGGATGGCGCGCAGATCGGCCAGGCTGTGGCGCCCGGTTTTATCCACCAGCGCGTATTCATAGACCCAGCCGACGCCGGTGGCGTCCGGCCCAAGGCTGGCCTTGGCCTCCGCCGGCAGCGTAGACTGCACCTGGCTGAGATACTCAAGCACCCTTGAGCGCGCCCAGTAGGGATCGGTGCCGTCCGCGAACAGGATATAGACATAGGCGTCGCCAAACATCGAGAAGCCGCGCACGGTGGTGGCGCCAGGCACCGACAGCATGGTGGTGGTCAGCGGATAGGTCACCTGATCCTCCACCACCTGCGGCGCCTTGCCGGGATAACTGACGCGGATAATCACCTGTACGTCGGACAGGTCGGGCAGCGCGTCCACCGGCATACGCTGCAAAGACCAGATGCCCCAGGCGGTCAGCAGCCCGGCGGCCAGCAGCACCAGCAGACGGTTGCGCAGCGACCAGCGAATGATAAAGGCGATCATTTGGCACTCCCCAGCGGCATCATTTGGGTGATGCGCGCACCGCTGTCGTCAAGCGTAAAGTGGAACATGACACGGCTGCCGACGGCGATGCCCTTGGGTAGTCCGCCCGCGGGCAGGATAAAATCCATGGTCATCGGCGGCCAGTTCAGGCCGGGCACGGCATGGTGCGACAACGTCGCCATTTCGCCGTTAACCGCGTCGATAACGCCCTCGGTGGCATATTCCTGCGCGGCGCCGGGCGGCGGCGATTGCGTCGCGGCGCTGTCAGCCGGCGTAGCGGCGGACGGGGAGGCATCGTCCGCGCCGGCGCCAGGATTTATGCCGGTTGCCGCCGGCGAAGAGGCATCCGTATCGTCCGCCATCTGCGGCAGGGCGCTGCGCAGGCTGGCTTCGGAATCAATCAGGAACTGGCCCGAGGTGACCACCCGATCGCCGGCGGCCAGCCCTTTACGCACTTCCACCCAGTCGCCGAACTCCCGGCCGGCGATAACGCTTACCGGGGTGAAATGCCCGTCGCCCTTGGCCAGCAGCACGGTATTGCGGCTGCCGGTCTGGATCAGCGCGTCCTGCGGCATGGTCAACACCGTTTCGCCCCGCGCCGCCTGCGCCAGGCGGATGTTAAGGTACATGCCGGGCTGCAGCTTGCCGTCATGATTTTCCAGCGCGATGCGCGCCCGGTAAGTGCGGGTGGCGTTATCCACCACCGGCAGCATTTCCGCAATCCGGCCGTGAAACAGGTCTCCCGGCCAGCGTGACGTCGTGGCCTGGATATCGCTGCCGGGCTGGAGGGCCCCGGCCTGGGATTCAGGATAATCCACCACCACCCAGACCGGATCGAGCGAGCTGAGTTCAAACATCGCCTGGGACGTGCCGACCTGGCTGCCTTCGCGCACCTCCAGGCGGCTGATAAAACCCTGCTCCGGCGCCCGTACTTCGATACGGGTTTGCGGCCGGCCGGTTTTTTCAATAGCGCGGATAATGTCCTCCGGCATAAACAGCAGTTGCAGACGCTGGCGCGCCGCGGCGGTGAGCGACGCATCCCCCAAATGCCGCACCGCCAGATACTCCTGCTGGGCGGCGCTCCATTCCGGAATCCACAGCCGCGCCAGCGGCTGGTCCTTTTTCACCAACTGCTGCTCGGCGCGGACATAGAGTTTTTCCACCAGACCGTTGGCGCGCGCCGGTATCACCTGTATTCCCCGATCGTCAATGCTGACGGTGCCGAACGCCTCGAAACGCGGCTGCACGGTTCTCAATGCCACCGTGCCCAGGCGCACGCCCAGGTTTTGCTGCTGGCGGGCGCTGACGGTTACTCCGCCGTCCTGCTGCGTCTCGTCGGCATAACGCGGCGTCAACGGCATATCCATAAACGGCGATTTGCCGGGTTTATCAAAGCGCTGTGCCGGCGACATGGGGTCGTACCAATACAGCACCCGGCGGCCGCTGTCGGCCGCGGGATTGGCCTGGGCCGGCGTGCTTGCCGCTTCCGGCGGCCGGCGCAGGAAATAACCGGCGGCAAAGGCGGCGCAGAGCGCGGCCAGGGCCAGGACGACGGCGACGGTACGTCCGGTGGTAATACGGTTCATGACCTGTTCTCCTGCGGGATAAGATAACGAATGGCGGCCCAGCTTTGCGCCAGTTCCCTGGCGGCGCGGGTTTCATTCTGCTCGCTGGCCAGCAGGGCGCTGCGCGCGCCCAGCAGTTCGGCGAGCGTGGCGCTGCCGGCGCGATACTGCGCCTGCATCAGCTGCAGTCGCTGCTTTTGCAGCGGCAGTACCTCGTCCCGCTGCCGCAGCCAGCGGGCCTGGGCGGCCTGGTACTGGGCCACCAGGATATTCAGCTGGGCGGTATGATCCCGAATGGTCTGCGCCAGGCGATCGTTGGCCTCGAAGGTACGCGACTGGTCGGCGGCATGATCCTTATCCTGCCGTTGCGACTGGAACAGCGGCAGATCGACGGTAAACATAATGCCGGCCATATCGTCGCGGCCGCTGTCGCGCTTGCCGTAATACACTTCCACGCCGACATCCGGAATCGCCGCCACCGCCGACTGCGCGGAACGGGCCTGCGAGACTTCCGCCTCGCGCCGCGCCTGCACTATTTCAGGATGCTGGTTCACACCCTGGGCCAGTGCCTGCGGATCGGCCGGCAGGCGGTCGAACCGCGGCAGGGGGCCGGCGGTCTGGATACGATCGATGCCGGTCAGCTGCATCAGGCGCGCCTGCGCCATCGCCACGTCCCGCTGCGCGTCGGTAAGCGCATCGCGCATATCGATCACCACCAGGCGGCCGTCCAGCACCGCGCCGGCGCTGCCCCCGCCGGCTATCGCCGCCTTCTGCACCGCGATCTGCCGTTCGCTTTCCGTCAGCAGATGGGTCGCCGCCTCGACCGCCTGTTGCGACAAGGCCAAATCCAGCCAGGCCTGGGCAGTATCCCGCTGCAGTTGCGCGCGCAGGTTTTGATAACCGGCGGCGGTGGAGGCCGCCTCGGCCCTGATCGCGTCCGCTTTGCGTTCGCGTTTGGTACTGCTGACATAATCCTGCATGACGCCGATGCGCTGCATGGTCATGTCTTCACGGGTAAAACGCCGGGCATTGCCGCCGCCCACCGGCAGGTTATCAATGCCGAATTTCAGCTTGGGGTCGGGCAGCTGCAGGGCGGAATCGGCCATATTTTCCAGCGCCTGGCGCTGATGAAGGTTGGCGGAAAGATCCGCCGAATAGCGTTCGGCCCGGGCCAGCGTCTCATCCAGGCTCATTTGCGCCGCGGGAGCCGCGGCGGAAACGAACAGCATGAGGACCAGCCACGTCCGGGAGGAGCATGGTAGCAACATAACGATCCTCGCTTACTGCTGGAGAGAATGAATGGCGGTGAGCGTATAGCCCTGGGCGTCCTGGCGGAAACTGAAATCCACCTGCGTGCCGGCGGCCAGCTTTCCTGCGTCCAGGTCGGCCGGCACGGCGAAGGTCATGGTCATCGGCGGCCATTTCAGCGCCGCAATGGCCTGATGGGCGATAGCCACATGCTGGTTATCCCAGCGCTTGATAATGCCGCTTGCATGGTAGTCGGCGGGGGAGGTGTTAACGTTTGACGCGGCCGTGACGCCGTGATCATGATGCATACCGGGCATATCGCCCATACCGGCCATATCGTCGGCAAACGCGGGCAAGGCAAAAACAGAAACAGCGGAGAGAACAACAATAAATAATGTGCGCATTGCATTGATTCCTGAACATAAGTCATCCACTACCGTCGCGTTCAGGCGACGGCAACCGTTGGCGTTATGTCAGGATCTATAACCGGTACCGGCAGAATTGAATCTCCGCCGGCGGCCCTGCTATGGGCGGGGTAAGCCAGGCGACATCCGGCAGGCGCGGTTCGTCGCGCCACTCGGCCACCTGGAGATCGGTTTGGCTGGGCAGGACCACGAACGGCGCGTGCTGGGTGTCTTTTTGCGCGGAATCCGGCACGCAGTGCTTATCGCATAATAACCCGGGCGCGGCGGCGCGCTGCTGCGAAGGCATATTGTCATGCAGCATATGCTCGCTATGCTCAAGGGCCGCCGGCAGCGCGGTAACCGGCATTGAGCACTGGTGGCTGGCCAGCGCCAGCTGGGCGTTCAGTAACAGCCAAAAGGCCAGCAGAATCATAGCGAACACCCGCCGCCTGCGGCAGCGTAGCTTGACCATGAATTCTGTTACTGAAGCGGAGGACACGATAATTCCCTTGTTTGGCAATCCCGGCGCGGAAAAGGCGCCGGTCGGCTTAAGTGAACGCGAAAAGCCCGGACAGCTTATTGATGCGCATCAATTTTTACTTGATAAGCAAAAACTGGCAAGGGTAATTTGCACTAACTGACAAATCAGGGGGTGAGCCGCGATGCCCGCCGCGATGCGGCGTAAGCGCGACGGTTGCGCGGATGATGGCGGATGTTAACGCAGATGATGCACCACCTGGTTGCTGCTGCCGCGCCAGATCAGCGCCGGGTCCCGCAGCGCCTGGATAAATTTACCGTCGATCAGCACGTTTATCAACGCGGCCACCTCCTGCTGGGCGTCGGTTAATTCCGCCAGCCGGTAACCGGTCCAGACCCAGATATCCTTGGCCGGGCACTCGGCGCGCACGCGCCGCACCAGCTGCAGCACGGCGGAGAGATTCTGCGGATGCAGCGGATCGCCGCCCGAAAGCGTCAGCCCCTGGCGGTGGATACGGGTATCCTGTAAATCGGCGATAATCCGGTCTTCCATGGCCGGGGTAAAGGGCACCCCGGAGTTAAGCCGCCAGGTGCTTTTGTTATAACAGCCCGGGCACTGGTGCACGCAGCCGGACACAAACAGCGTACAGCGCGTGCCGGGGCCGTTAATCACATCCACCGGGTAATACTGGTGATAATTCATCCCTGTCAGCCCAGCTGGCCGTCGGGCAGATGTTTCACCCGCCGTTTCACCTCTTCCTGCTTGCCGGCGTTGAACGGCCGCGCGTCCGGGCTGCCGAGATAACCACACACCCTGCGGGTTACCGACACTTTGGCCGGATTGTGATTGCCGCATTTCGGACAGGTAAAGCCTTTGCTGGTACAGGAAAACTCGCCGGTAAAACCGCACTCGTAGCATTCGTCAATGGGCGTGTTGGTGCCGTAGTAGGGAACCCGGGTATAGCTATAGTCCCAGACGTCTTCCAGCGCTTTCAGGTTATGCTGCAGGTTCGGATATTCGCCGTAGCAGATAAACCCGCCGTTGGAGACCGGGGGATAGGGCGCTTCAAAATCCAGCTTGTCGTAAGGGTTGACCTGCTTTTCCACGTCAAGGTGGAAGCTGTTGGTATAATAGCCCTTATCGGTCACGCCTTCGACGATGCCGAACTCGGCGGCGTCCAGACGGCAGAAGCGGTCGCACAGGTTTTCGCTCGGCGTGCTGTACAGGCTGAAGCCGTAGCCGGTCTCTTCTTTCCAGCGGTCGGTGGCCGCCTTCAGGTGGGCCACGATGGACACGGCCTTCGCGCGCAACGCCTGATCGTCATAGACATGGGTCTGGCCGCCGAACAGGGCGTTAATGGTTTCATGCACGCCGATATAGCCAAGCGAAATGGAAGCCCGGCCGTTCTTGAAAATGTCGGCCACGTCGTCATCGGCTTTCAAGCGCACGCCGCAGGCCCCTTCCATATACAGGATCGGCGCCACGCGGGCCTTGACGCCGTCAAGCCGGGCGATACGGGTCATCAGCGCTTTTTTCGCCAGCACCAGGCGTTCATCCAGCAATTGCCAGAAACGGGCTTCGTCCCGTTTGGCCTCCAGGGCGATGCGCGGCAGGTTGAGGCTGATAACGCCCAGGTTGTTGCGCCCGTCGTGGATCTGCCTGCCGTTCTCCTCGTAAACGCCGAGGAAGCTGCGGCAGCCCATCGGCGTCTTAAATGAACCGGTAACCTTCACTACCTGATCGTAATTCAGGATATCCGGGTACATGCGTTTGCTGGCGCATTCCAGCGCCAACTGCTTGATATCGTAGTTGGGATCGCTGAATTTATGGTTCAGGCCGTCGCGAATGGCGAACACCAGTTTCGGGAAAACGGCGGTTTTGCGGTTTTTACCCAGCCCGGCAATGCGGTTGCGTAGGATGGATTGTTGGATCAGGCGCGATTCACGGCTGGTGCCCAGGCCAAAACCGAAGGTGACGAACGGCGTCTGGCCGTTGGCGGTATGTAGGGTATTGACTTCATATTCCAGCGACTGGAAAGCGTCGTAACATTCTTTTTCGGTGCGCGACAGGGCATACCCTTCCGCGTCGGGAATCTTCCACTTCGTGGCGGTATTGCGATGTTTGTCGTAGCTGGCGGCCACGTAGGGCGCCAGGATCTCGTCGATCCGGTTAATGGTGGTGCCGCCGTAGATATGGCTGGCCACCTGGGCGATAATCTGCGCGGTTACCGCCGTGGCGGTGGAAATGGAGCGGGGGGGCTCGATTTCCGCGTTGCCCATTTTAAAGCCTTTGGTCAGCATGCCTTCCAGATCGATCAACATACAGTTGAACATCGGGAAGAACGGCGCGTAATCCAGGTCGTGGTAATGGATTTCGCCGCGTTCATGGGCCAGCACCACGTCGCGCGGCAGAATGTGCTGGCGCGCGTAATGCTTGGCGACGATGCCGGCCAACAGATCGCGCTGGGTGGGGATGACCTTGCTGTCTTTATTGGCGTTTTCGTTGAGCAGCGCCATATTGCTCTGCTCGACCAGGCCGCGGATTTCCTGGTTCAGGCGGCCGCGTTGTTCACGGGCGACGTCACGATCGTGGCGGTATTCGATATACAAACGGGCCAGCGTTTTATGCGGCCCCGCCATCAGCTGGTTTTCCACCGCGTCCTGGATATCGCGGATATCGACATGGGAGCGGGAATTCATCTGCTGGCCCACCAGGGCGGCGACGGTGGCGCAATAATCGTTATCCTGAACACCGGCGGCCTGCGCGGCATGCACTATCGCCTGGTAAATCCGTTGCTCATCGAAATTGACCTGGCAACCGTCTCGTTTGATCACTACCGGTTTCACGATGCGACTCCTTTACGCCTGGGGGCGGGTTAGGTGTTTCCTTCTTTTACCGGCCGTTTTCCCGGCGGGCCTGGCCGGGCGCGATACCAGCGGTAGAGAAGGTAAACACTATATCTAGTTTGTTATAATCAATAATGCCACTAGATGTAGAGTATGAGCTAGTCAGATGTCACTAAACTTGACCTAACGCAATAAAATCGACCCGTGGTCGAAGAGTTGTACAGCGCGGTTTTTAGCCGATAAACCGGCCGTCGCGGTTTATGCCGCTGAAAATAAATCAATAAATTTCCCCCGGGGCGGCTTGGGGCGTTAAAAAATTTTTCGCGCGATTTTCCGGTCGTCGTTACCGACGGGTTTTATCCGCGCGCGTGATTATTCCCGCAGCCAGAAAACCGCCTCATAAGGCCGCAATGTCAGCGGCCCCGGCGAGTGGGGCGTATCGGCATAATTGCTCATCAGCCGCCGCCACGGGCCGCGCCAGGCGGTTGCCGGCCGCCACTGCTGCGGTTGCCGGCCCAGATTCGCCAGCACCAGCAGCCGCTGGCCGCGCCAGGCGCGCCGGTAATGCCAAAGCGCGGGGTGCGCCGGGCTCAGGTCGCGATAATCCCCCTCCGTCAGGATCGGCAGGGTTTTGCGCAGCGCAATCAGCCGCTGATAGCAATAAAATACCGAATCCGCGTCGGCCAGGGCGGCCCGCGCGTTGATCCGGGCGGCATTGCCGGCGCCGGCAATCCACGGCGTGCCGGTGCTGAACCCGGCGTTGACGCCGTCATCCCATTGCATCGGCGTGCGGCTATTGTCGCGGGATCGGGCGGCCAGGACGTCCAGCGTCTGCTGGCGGCCCAGGCCACGCGCCATGGCGTCGGCATACATATTCAGGCTTTCGACGTCGCGGTAGTCGGTAATGGCGCTGAACGCGGGGTTGGTCATGCCCAGTTCCTCGCCCTGGAAGATAAACGGCGTTCCCTGCATGCCGTGCAGCGTCATGGCCAGCATCTTGGCCGAGACGACCCGCAGCTCGCCCTCGTCGCCGAAGCGGGAAACGATGCGCGGCTGATCGTGATTACACCAAAACAGCGTGTTCCAGGCGTGGCGGTGCATCCCCCGTTGCCAGCGGTTGAATATCTGCTTGAGCAGCACAAAATCCGGCGGCGCCAGCGCCCATTTTTCTCCGTCGGCGTAATCCACTTTAAGGTGATGGAAATGGGCGGCCATGGACAGCTGTTCTCCGTTGAGATTGGCGTACTGGCGGCATTTCTCCAGGGAAGTGGACGACATTTCCCCCACCGTCGTCAGCGCCAGCGGCGTAAAGATTTCCCGGTTCATCTCGCGCAGATAATCCTGCACCTGCGGCAGATCGGTATAAAAAGGCCGGCCGTCGCCCCCGGGCGCATCGGGCAGCCGCGGGTGCTTGGCTATCACGTTGATCACGTCCAGGCGCAGGCCGTCGATACCGCGATCGGCCCAAAACCGGCAGATATTTTTCAGCTCCACGCGCAGCGGCGGATGCGCCCAGTTCAGGTCCGCCTGCTCCCGGGAATACAAATGCAGGTAGTATTGTCCGCCCGGCGCCGGCTGGTGCCAGGCGCTGCCGCCGAATTTTGACAGCCAGTTATTGGGCGGGCCGTCGTCCCGGCCGTCGCGCCAGAAATAATAGGAGCGGTACGGGCCGTGCGGGTCTTTCGAGGCGATAAACCAGGGATGGGAAGTGGAGCTGTGATTAAGCACCATATCCATAATGATGCGCATGCCCCGCCGGTGGGCGCCGGCCACAAGCGCGTCAAAATCCGCCATCGTGCCGTAGGCCGGGTCGATGGCGTAATAATCGGCAATATCATAACCGCTGTCCACCTGGGGCGAGCGATAGACAGGCGTCAGCCACAGCGCATCCACTCCCAACTGGTGCAGGTAATCCAGACGCCGGGTGATCCCGGCCAGATCGCCGCAGCCATTGCCGGTGCTGTCCTGAAAACTTTTCGGGTAAATCTGGTAAATAACGCCGTTGCGCCACCACGGGACCGTCATGCTAGCCTCCGCCCCGCAGCCGGCCTGCCGCCGGTGTCGTTATGATTGTCGATGCGCTGGTCTCCCGGTTGTTTTTCGTCGTGACGGTATAACGATTGCCTGGCAACGGGGCAAAATGTGCTGTCGCGACCAAGGGGTTCAATTATCAGCCGGCAAACGCATAGTTGTTTATTTTTCGTTGATGTCTGGGGCCGTATAGTCCGCCAGGAAATAAACGCGGCTGCCTGCAATACAGTTTATGCCTGACGTTACCTACCCTAAAGAAGTTGCCGCGCCAGGGACAGTAGTTTCGTCTTCCCGCGGGCGGATTTGTCGATAACCGCATGTTTTTTGTCTCACCGGAGGTGGATCACCTGTATGGACCCCGTACCCAACCCTGATTGTTATTCTCCCATCCGGTAAAGCCCCTGCGCTTTTTCGCGCCTGCCTTGCCGGATGATAAACGGCAGGCAGAAGCGACGCTCTTCTGCTGATGAACTTTTTGCCCTGCCCGGCGGTATTCGTCCGGATCGGCACGGAAGACAGCATCATGATTACACTTTACGCACGTCAACTTTTTACGCGGCTCTATCATCATTTGCCCCGCCGCCTGTTCCAGCGCGACCTGATGCTGGATGGGCTGAAAGCCGGCGCCAGCCGCACTGTGCCCGCCGCCCTGACCCGCGCTTGCCTGGAGTGCGCGCAGGCCACGCAAGCGGAACTCTACGCGCGTTTCGCCAGCGGCCCGCAGGGCCTGGACGCGGCCGGCGTTGCCATCGCGCACCGGCGGCATGGCCTGAACAGCGTGGCCGCCGAGCAGCCGCTGACCTGGCGGCGGCACTTATGGTCCTGCTATCGCAATCCCTTCAATATCCTGCTGACGGTGCTGGGCATCGTGTCCTACGGCACCGACGACATCATTGCCGCCGGGGTGATCGCCCTGATGGTGATGATTGCCACCCTGCTTAATTTTATCCAGGAGGCGCGCTCCAACAAGGCCGCCGACGCGCTCAAGGCCATGGTGAGCAATACCGCCACGGTACTGCGCGCCGACGGGCCGGGCGGCAGCGGCGTGTACCAGGAGATCGCCATGGCCAGCCTGGTGCCGGGGGATATCGTCAAACTGTCCGCCGGGGATATGATCCCGGCGGATTTACGCATCCTGCATGCCCGGGATCTGTTTATCGGCCAGGCGGCGCTGACCGGCGAAGCGCTGCCGGTGGAAAAAAAAGCCGGCGTCGCAGGGGAGGCCGGGCGCAATCCCCTGGAATGCGGCAACCTGTGTTTTATGGGCACCAACGTGGTAAGCGGCACGGCGCAGGCGTTGGTCATCGGTACCGGCGATAGCACCTGGTTCGGTCAGCTTGCCGGCCAGTCCACGGCGCAATGCGCGCCGCCAAACGCGTTCCAGCTGGGCATCAGCCGGGTCAGCTGGCTGCTGATCCGCTTTATGCTGGTCATGACGCCGGTGGTGTTGCTGGTGAACGGTTTTACCAAGGGCGACTGGTGGGAAGCGGCGCTGTTTTCGCTCTCGGTGGCCGTGGGCCTGACGCCCGAAATGCTGCCGATGATTGTCACTTCGTCCCTGGCGAAGGGGGCGGTGCAGCTCTCGCGCCAGAAGGTGATCGTCAAGCGGCTGGACGCCATCCAGAACTTCGGCGCGATGGATATCCTGTGCACCGATAAAACCGGCACGCTGACCCAGGATAAAATTGTGCTGGCCAGCCATACCGATGCGTTCGGCAAGCGCTGTGAGCGGGTGCTGCAAAACGCCTGGCTGAACAGCTTCTACCAGACCGGCCTGAAAAACCTGCTGGATAAGGCGGTGCTGGAAAAAATGGCGCAGGAAGACGCCGGCCTGGCGCAGGCGCGGTGGCGCAAAATCGACGAAATCCCCTTTGATTTTGAGCGCCGCCGGATGTCGGTGATTGTCGGCGCCGACGACGGCCAGGCGCGGCTTATCTGTAAAGGCGCGCTGGAGGAGGTGCTGGGCGTTTGCAGCCGGGTGCGCCACGGCGACGATATCGTGCCGCTCGGCGCCGCGTTGCTGGCGCAAATCAGCGCCGTGGCCGGCGAGCTGTCGCTGCAGGGGCTGCGGGTGGTGGCGGTGGCCGGTAAACCCGTCGCCATGGAACGCGGCGACTTCAGCCGGCTGGATGAGGCGGATCTGGTCCTCGAAGGTTATATCGCCTTTCTCGACCCGCCGAAAGAAAGCACCGCGCCGGCGCTGGAGGCGCTGGCCAGGCACGGCGTCACGGTGAAGATACTCACCGGCGATAACGAACGGGTGGCGGCCAAGGTTTGCCGGGACGTCGGCCTGGCGGTCGACCGGGTGCTGACCGGCGATGAGATCGAGGGCATGGACGACAGGCAGCTGGCGCTTATCGCCCGGGCGACCACGGTGTTCGCCAAACTGACGCCGCTGCAAAAAGCGCGCATTGTCGGCGCCCTGCGCCGGGAAGGGCACGTGGTGGGGTTTATGGGCGACGGCATTAACGACGCGCCGGCCCTGCGCGCGGCGGATATCGGCATCTCGGTGGACTCGGCGGTGGACATCGCCAAGGAGGCGGCGGATATCATCCTGCTGGAAAAAAGCCTGATGGTGCTGGAGGCGGGCGTAATCGAGGGCCGGCGCACCTTCGTCAATATGATGAAGTATATCCGCATGACCGCCAGCTCCAACTTCGGCAATGTCTTCAGCGTGCTGGTGGCCAGCGCCTTTTTACCGTTCCTGCCGATGCTGCCGCTGCATCTACTGGTGCAGAACCTGATTTATGATATCTCGCAGATTGCCATCCCGTTCGATAAGGTGGACGAGGAGCAGCTACGGCGCCCGCAACGGTGGCGCAGCGGGGACCTGGGGCGTTTTATGGTGTTTTTCGGCCCTATCAGCTCCATCTTCGATATCCTGACCTTTTGCCTGATGTGGTGGGTATTCAAAGCCAACACGCCCGAGCAACAAACCCTGTTCCAGACCGGCTGGTTTGTGGTGGGCGTGCTGTCGCAAACCCTGGTGGTGCATATGCTGCGCACGCGTAAAATACCGTTTTTGCACAGTCGCCCGTCCTGGCAGCTTGGCATCACCACCCTGGCGGTCATCGCCGCCACCGTCGGCATGACCTTTACGCCGCTGGCCGGATTCCTGCACCTGCAGGCGCTGCCGGGCGGCTACTGGCCCTGGCTGGTGGCGATACTCGCCGGCTATATGGCGCTGGTCCAGTCCATGAAAGGCTGGTTCGTGCGCCGGTATGGCTGGCAATAAGCGCACGCCGGCGCCAAGCCTTGTCCCGCGCCGGCTAATTCTCCGCCAGCTTCAGCGGCGGCAGCTGCAGGAAAGTGTTGAGCAGTCCTTCGGCCCAGGCTTTGCGGATAGTGGCGAAGTAGGGGTGCTGCTCGGTAATGCGATACTGCTCGTCGCTGGCGAAGCTGTCGCGGCGATAGATCATCACATCCAGCGGCAGGCCCACCGACAGGTTGCTGCGCAGCGTCGAATCGATGGAAATCAGCGCGCAGCACATGGCCTGTTCCAGGGGGGTGTCAAAGGACAATACCCGGTCGATAATCGGTTTGCCGTATTTGCTCTCGCCAATCTGAAAGTAGGGGGTATCTTCCGTGGCCTCGATAAAATTGCCCTCCGGGTAGATATGGAACAGCCGGGGCCCTTCGCCGGCGATTTGCCCGCCCAGCAGGATGCTGCAGCTGAAATCGGTGCTGGAACCGCTTTGCTGCGCGCTGCTGTCGCGGAAAATAACTTCCCGCACCGTTTCGCCAATCAGGCTGGCGGCGTCGAACAGCGTGGGCACGGTCAGCAGGTTCGGCCGTTCCATATCCCGGGTGCGCAGCCGCAGCAGGTTGATGATGCTCTGGGTGGTCGCCAGGTTGCCGGCGCTTTGCAGCACCAGCGTGCGCTCGCTGTCCTGATGCAGGACATGCAGCTTACGGAAGGTCGAGATATGATCCACTCCGGCATTGGTACGGGAGTCGGAGGCAAACACCAGTCCGTCCGACAGGCGCATCGCCACGCAGTAGGTCATAGAAATATATCCTCGTTATGCAGGTTATTGTTGTTGGGCGCCGGCCTGGCTTTCCTTGCCTGGCGGGCGGCTTCCCTCGGTCTGCTCCACCGTCGCTTCTGAAAACATCTCCTCGTAGCCGCCGCCGATACGCGAGCCGCGCACCGGGCAGGCGTCGAGATAATCGAAGCCGACCGCCAGCTTCAGGTGCTGGCTGGGGTTACAGGTGTTATTGGTAATATCGAAACTCTGCCAGTGCTCGTTCAGCCACACTTCCACCCAGGCGTGCATCGCCACGTGTTTGGTGTCTTCGCTGTAAATATAGCCGCTGACGTAGCGCGCGGGGATATGCAGGCTGCGGCAACAGGCCAGGAATACATGGGAATGATCCTGACAGACTCCATGCTGGGCGGCAAATACTTTAGCCGCCGAATCCTGCACCTGGGTGGCGCCGGGGGTATAGGGCATGCGTTCACGCAGTTCCGCCATCAGTTCGCGCAGGCTTTCGTCCGCGGCGGCGGCGCGGTAATAACGCGCGGCGAAAGTGCGGATGGCCTCGTCCGCCCGCGTCAGCGGGCTGGGACGCAAGAAGACCAGCGGCGACAGCGGGCCGCATTCCTCCATGATTTCCTCGCTGTTATCGGCAATCTCCACCACGCCTTTGGCGCGGATGGCGATCACCTCATGCGGCCGGTCGAGGGTCAGCACATGCTGCAGGTTGCCGAAGCCGTCGATAACCTGCGTCGCCTGCTCCGGCAGGTTAAGCGACCATTCCATAATCCGTTGCCGGGCGGTGTTCTGCGGCGTCAGGCGTAGGTATTGCGTGCTGAATTTGACCTCGTGATCGTAGCGATAATGGGTCAGGTGATCGACGGCCAGTTTCATAACGCCTCCAGATACGTATGGTTAATGCTTTCCGCCAGCGCGTTTATCTTGCCCTGGAATTGCATCATATAAGCCTGCAACCCCAGCGCCAGCACTTCATCCAGCGTGCTGAAGCGCAGCTCCACGTTCAGGGTATGGGCCAGCCGCCGGGGCACATTGGCCCGCTGGCCGCCGATCCGCTCCAACTGCTGCACCACATCGCCCACGCAGGCGCGCAGGGAGCGCGGCATATCGTTGCGCAGCACCAGCAGCTCGGCCACCGTTTCGCGGCTGACGGGATGTTTATACAGGCTGTGGTAGGCCTCGCGGGCGCTGACCGCGCGCAGCAGGGTATCCAGGCGATAATATTCGCGCACCGGATCGGAGTCGGCATCCAGCTGCTGGTCCTTGACGCCCAGCAATTGCGCCGTGGCGTAGGCGCGCTCGATAAGCGTGCCGAGGCGGATAAAACACAGGGCGTCGTTGCGCAGCAGGGTGCCGAACATGGCGCCGCGAAACAGGTGCGCCCGTTCCTTGACCCAGTCAAAGAACGCGTCGGTGCCCACCTTGGCCACGCCCTTGCCGCGCATCAGCTTCATTTCGATCCAGGTGGCGTTAATGCTTTCCCACACCTCGGATGACAGGCTGCCGCGCACCGCATGGGCGTTGTTCCAGGCCACCTCGAAGCAACTGTAGATGCTGCTCGGATTGTGGGGGTCCAGGGCGAAAAAATTCAGCAGATTGGTCATGCTCAGGCGGGGATAATGCTCGGCAAACAGCTCGTGGGTGCCGGTCAGGTTAAGCGGCAGGGTTAAATCCTCGTTTTGCTGGCTGCGCAGCGGCATCAGCGACAGCTTATAGGTCACGTCCAATACCCGGGCAATGCTCTCGGCCCGCTCCAGGTATCGGGCCATCCAGTAGAGTTCGCTGGCGGTTCTGCTTAGCATGCGTCGTCCTCCATAATCCAGGTATCCTTGGTGCCGCCGCCCTGGGACGAGTTCACCACCAGCGAGCCGGCGTTCAGCGCCACCCGGGTTAGCCCGCCCGGCACCAGCCGCACCTCGTCGCCGGTCAGGGCGAACGGCCGCAGGTCGATATGGCGCGGCGCCAGGCCTTCCTCGACAAAGGTCGGGCAGGTGGACAGCGCCAGCGTCTCCTGGGCGATATAGTTGCTGGGGTTGGCCAGCAGCCGCTGGCGGAATTCAGCCAGTTCGGCGCGCGAGGCTTTCGGCCCCACCAGCATGCCGTAGCCGCCGGCGCCGTGCACCTCTTTCACCACCAGCTTTTCCAGGTTGGCCAGCACGTAGGACAGGGCGCTGGGATCGCGGCACTGCCAGGTGGGGATATTGCCGAGGATGGGCTCTTCGGAAAGATAAAACCGGATCATCTCCGGCACATAGGGATAGATGGATTTATCATCCGCCACCCCGGTGCCCAGCGCGTTGGCCAGCACCACGCCGCCGGCGCGGTAGACCGACAGCAGCCCGGGCACGCCCAGCGTGGAGTCGGCGCGAAAGGCCAGCGGATCGATATAGGCGTCGTCGATACGGCGGTAGATCACATCCACCTTGCACGGTCCCTCGGTGGTGCGCA
This sequence comes from Sodalis sp. RH24, assembly GCF_047324145.1. Taxonomy (NCBI): domain Bacteria; kingdom Pseudomonadati; phylum Pseudomonadota; class Gammaproteobacteria; order Enterobacterales; family Bruguierivoracaceae; genus Sodalis; species Sodalis sp. RH24. Next base: position 3,153,609 of record NZ_CP178729.1, on the reverse strand, counting down.
TATAAACCGCGCCCTGTTTGACGAACAGATCGGCGGCCTCCACCAGCTCCACGCCCATCTGCTGCGCCAGGAAACTGTGCTCGAAGTAGGCGCTGTTAAAACGCCCCGGCGTCATCACCACCACCGTCGGGTCTTCCACCGCCGTGCTTTCGCGCAGGGTTTGCAGCAGGTCGAAAGGATAGCGCTCAATGGGGGCGATATGCTGGCTGGCGAACAGATCCGGATAAAGCCGCATCATCATTTTGCGGTTTTCCAGCATATAGGAAACGCCGGACGGCGTGCGCAGGTTATCTTCCAGCACATAATAGTGCCCGTCGCTGTTGCGCACCATATCGGTGCCGACGATATGCGCATAGGTATTATTATGCAGATCGATCCCCTGCATACAGGGCTGGTACTGTTCGTTGGCCAGCACCTGCTCCGTCGGCACGATACCCGCCTTTAGGATATTCTGCCCGTGGTAGATATCATAAAGGAACGCGTTCAGGGCCTTGACCCGCTGGCGAATGCCGCGATCCATCCAGGCCCACTCTTTGGCCGGGATAATGCGCGGCACGCTGTCGAACGGGATCAAGCGCTCGGTGCCGCCTTCTTCTCCGTAGACGTTAAAGGTAATGCCAACCCGGTGAAACAACAGCTCGGCTTCTTCTTTTTTCTGCTGAATGGCCTGCCGGTCCGCCTGCTGCAGCCATTGCCAGTAAGCGCCGTAGTGGCCGCGATGTCCGCCGTCGGCCAACAGCATCTCATCAAAAAAGGGCGACCCGGAAAGATTTATTTTAATCATCTGTTTACCTTTGCTGGCCCATCAACGCTGATAAAACCCCGTTAGCAGCTCCATTGACAACCCATGCATAAAACGCGCCAGCCCGTGAACCGCGGCCACCGGAGAAAACCATGCCGCGGGGCGTCCGCCTGCATTATTTTAGTGCGCGCAACGCCGCCGTCGCCGTTTTCTCCCCAAAATGGTGCGTAAAATTAACCTGTTGCACGCGGACGCTTGCCTGCCATATACACTTGCTATATACCGTAATGACGTATAATTTGATGAATAAACAGGCTAAAGGAGAGGTTGGATGTCCACGAGTACAATCTTTATCAATAATCGCTCGCAGGCCGTGCGCATCCCGGCTGAGTTACGCTTTGCCGATGATGTGAAGGTGGTGAATGTCCGCGCGGTGGGGAATGAGCGGATTATCTCTCCCGCGCAGCACCGCTGGGATAGCTTTTTTTTGACCGACCCGGCGGTCTCGGAAGATTTTCCGGAGGAAAGACCCTCTCAACCGCAACCTGAGCGTGAGTCCTTTTAATGTATAAATATATGCTCGAGACGAATTTTGTCATCTACGTGATAAAACGGCGTCCGCTTGAGATGCTCGACCTGTTTAACGCCAATGCGGGGCGCATGGTGTTATCGTCCATTACGCTGGCCGAGCTGATGCATGCCGCGGAAAAAAGCGCGGATGCGGCGCGCAATTACCGGGCGGTGGAGAGTTTTGTTTCGCGCATGGAAGTCCTGGGGTATGGCGCGAAAGCGGCGCGGCATTATGGCGATATCCTGGCCCATCTGGAACAGACGGGCCTGCCGATAGGGGTAAACGAGGTGCATATCGCGGCCCATGCCCGCAGCGAGGGTTTGGTCGTCGTCACCAACAACCCGGCGGAATTCAGCCGGGTCGAGGGTTTGCTGATTGAAAACTGGATTAACTAAGGCGCCGCGCGCGCCTGTCATGGCCTAGCGCCGTACGGCGATGGCCTCGATTTCAATCTGCACGTCTTTCGGCAGGCGCGCCACTTCCACGCATGAACGGGCCGGGAAGGGCGCGTTATGTTCGGTGAAAAAAGCTTCGTAAGCGGCGTTGACGGTGCCGAAGTCGTTTAAATCCTTGACGAACACCGTGGTTTTAATAATATCCGCCACCTTCAGGCCGGCGGCTTCCACAATCGCCCGCACGTTGTCCAGCGATTGACGGGCCTGCGCCGCGATATCATCGGCCACCAGCCCGGTTTGCGGGTTAATGGGGATCTGGCCTGAGGTGAAAAGCATAGTGCCGAGATCGACCGCCTGAACGTAGGGTCCGATGGCGGCCGGTGCGTTTTCAGTACTGATAATACGGGACATGCTGGCTCCTGGGGTTGATAGGCGAATCAAAAAGCGTTGCCGGCCATTATAAAGACTAAACCGGCGCGTGCCCAGCTCAGGCGTTCTGGATAACCGCCTGATGCTCGAACTCTTTTTCACAATATTTGCATTTCAGGTGCACCTGGTTGTCGCGGCTTTTGACCGTAAAACCCGAGGCCACCGGCTCGCTGCGGCTGATGCAGTTGCTGTTGGGGCAGGTCAGCACGCCGTCGATGCGATCCGGCAGCGTCAGGGTCAGCTTGCGCACCACTTCATAGTTATCGATACGATTCACGGTGGCGTGGGGGGCGTACATCGCCAGCTGGTTCGCCTGCTGTTCGGTAAGGAACACGTTCTCGATCTTGATCAGATCTTTTTTCCCCAACTGGTTCGACGGCAGGTTCAACCCGATGGTGATGCGCTGATCGGTGGCGGTCAGCTTAAACAGGGTCAGCAGCTTAAAACCCACCTGCGCCGGGATATGGTCGATCACCGTGCCGCGCTTGATTGCCTCGACCTGCAGTTTATTATCCTGAGTCATTCTCTTTCCCCTTAGCCTGCCAGTTGATCGTTTAACACCAGGGACAATAACGCCTGGCGCGCGAAAATGCCGTTGCCGGCCTGCTGGAAATAATACGCGTAGGGCGTGGCGTCCACCTCGTGGGCAATTTCATCCACCCTGGGCAGCGGATGCAGCACCTTGAGATTCGCGCGCGCCTTCAGCAGATCCACGGCGCGCAGCACAAACTGAGCCTTGACGTTGGCGTATTCCGACGGATCCAGCCGTTCTTTCTGCACCCGGGTCATATACAGGATATCCAACTGCGGCATCACTTCCTCGATGGTGGCATGCACGCTGTACCCGATGCCTTTATCCGCCAGCATATTCAGGATATAGGCGGGCATCGCCAGCGCTTCCGGCGCGATCAGGAAAAAGTGATTGCCGTCGAACTTGGCCAGCGCCTGGGCCAGGGAGTGGACGGTGCGGCCATACTTCAGGTCGCCCACCAGGGCCACGTTAAGGTTATTCAGCCGTCCCTGGGTTTCCTGAATGGTAAACAGGTCAAGCAGGGTCTGGGTCGGGTGCTGGTTGGCGCCGTCGCCGGCGTTGAGGATGGGCACGCCGCCGGAAAATTCGGTGGCGAGCCGGGCGGCCCCTTCCTGCGGATGGCGCATGACGATGGCGTCGACGTAGGTGCTGATAACCGAAATAGTATCCGCCAGGGTTTCGCCCTTTTTGCCCAGGGAGGTATTGCCGGCGTCGGAGAACCCGACCACCGAGGCGCCCAGGCGGTGGATGGCGGTTTCAAACGACAGCCTGGTACGGGTGGAGGCTTCAAAAAAACAGCTGGCCACCACTTTATGTTTCAACAGCTCCGGTTGCGGACGGGCTTTCAGGCCGGCTGCGGTGCGCAGTACCAGCTCCAGCTCCTCGCGGTTCAGGTCATTAATGGAAATGATGTGTTTTTGATAAAGGGGGTTAGCCATGTATGTCCTCCTTACGGGTGTCGTTGACGCCGGCCTTGCGCAAGTGTAGATCGCGGTCCGGGATAGCGCGCAAAAAAAAGCCCCTCAACGAGGGGCCTGATACGGATAGATAAAAACGGGCAACGGGAGCAGCAACGGCAGCTGGCCGCCTGCGGGCAGGCGGCGGCAGTCATAGGCAGCAAAAATCACGCAGCTGTTCATTGATCCTCCCGGCAAATTGCCCGGAATTATACGCGCGTGCCGGCACACTTCAAGGGCCAAAACGCCGATATTTATGAATAAGCAAACGATTGGCTTGCTAATCAAAATAAGTGTTAAATAACTCTCTTTTTTCGCGCGCAATCTGATTTATAATGAAACGATATTTCATTTTAAGGAAAAATTATGATCACCGGTAATATCCATCATCTCGATCTCGTGCCTTATCTGCCCGCCAAGCTGCGTGACGCCATCGACTATGTCAAACAACACATTACCAGCGAGACGCCGCTGGGTAAGCATGATATCGACGGCGACCGGGTATTTGTGCTGATCTCCAACGACAGCACCGATCTGCTGGAAAAGCGCCGCGCCGAGTTCCACGCTAAATATCTCGATATCCAGATCGTGCTGGACGGCGTGGAAGGCATGACCTTCAGCAACCTGCCGGCGGGCAAGACGGATACCGACTGGCTGGCGGATAAGGATATTGCCTTCCTGGCCGCGGGCGAGCAGGAAAAACAGTTTGTGATGCAGGCGGGCGACTTTGTGGTGTATTACCCCGGCGAAGTGCATAAACCGCTGTGCGCGGTCGGCGCGCCGGCCCATGTGCGCAAAGCGGTGGTGAAAATCGACACCGCCCTGGTTCGCTGAACAGATAGCACGCCGGCTTATTCCCGCGCGAGCGTTGCCACCATCACCGCTTTGATGGTGTGCAACCGGTTCTCCGCCTGATCGAATACCAGGCTGTGCGCCGATTCAAACACCTCGTCGGTCACTTCCATGCCGCCGGCCAGGCCATATTGTTCGGCCATTTGTTTGCCTACGCCGGTCTGGTCGTCATGGAACGCGGGCAGGCAGTGCAGAAATTTCACCTCTGGGTTGCCGGTCAGCCGGAGCATCGCCATATTGACCTGGTAGGGACGCAGCAGGGCGATACGCTCTCCCCACAGGGCTTTCTCCTCGCCCATGGAAACCCAAACGTCGGTGTAGATAAAATCCACCTCGCGCACGCCCGCCGCGATATCCTCGGTCAGGGTAATATTGCCGCCGCGCTGTTGCGCCAGTTCGCGGCAATGGGCCACCAGCCGCTTATCCGGCCAACAGGCGCTGGGGGCGACCAGGCGTAAATCCAGGCCGGTCAGCGCCGCCGCTTCCAGCATGCTGTTGCCCATATTGTTACGGGCGTCCCCCACGTAGGCGAACGCCATCTGCGCGAAGGTTTTCTGCGGCAGGTGTTCCTGCATGGTCAGCAGATCGGCCAGTAACTGGGTAGGGTGGAACTCGGTGGTTAACCCGTTCCACACCGGCACGCCGGCATGGCGCGCCAGTGTCTCGACGATCTCCTGACCGTAGCCGCGGTATTGAATGCCGTCGTAAAGCCGGCCCAGGACCCGGGCGGTATCCTTAATGGATTCCTTATGTCCGATCTGGCTGCCGCTCGGGCCGAGATAGGTGACGCGCGCGCCCTGATCGAATGCGGCGACTTCGAAAGAGCAGCGGGTGCGGGTCGAGTCTTTTTCGAAGATGAGCGCGATATTTTTACCCGCCAGGCGCGGCGTTTCCCGCCCGGACTGTTTTTCCCGCTTCAGGCTGGCGGCCAGGGCCAGTAATTCATGGATCTCGGCGGGCGTGAAATCCAATAACTTCAGGAAATGACGGTGATAGAACTGGCTCATATGCGGCGTTCTCCGGTCTTAATCAATTGTAAATTGAATTTAAATTCACTTTATATGTATGAATATTCAATTTCAAGTGTTGATATCAATTCTTTCATGTTTAAGCTGGAGCCTTACCCCCGGCTGTGGGAAAATAGGTTCCTAACAGGCCGACCGACGCATTGAGGATTGAGGGCATGGCACATCAATTTCTGGAAGAGCAGCGTGACGAAACGCGTTTGATAATCGAAGAGCTGCTGGAAGATGGCAGCGATCCGGAAGCGCTTTACACCATCGAACACCATCTGTCCGCCGAGAATTTCGATACGCTGGAAAAAGCCGCGGTCGAAGCCTTCAAGCTGGGTTATGAAGTCACCGATGCCGAAGAGCTGGAAGTGGAAGACGGCTCCGTGCTGATGTGCTGCGACGCCGTCAGCGAAATCGCGCTGAACGCGGAACTTATCGACACCCAGGTCGAACAGCTGTTTACCCTGGCCGAGCGCCTGGGCGTCAACTATGACGGCTGGGGCACGTATTTTGAAGACGGCGAAGATGACGAAGACGACGAAGCGGATGAGGACGGCGAAGAGGGGATTGACGGCTCGGCCCCGCCGGCGCGCGGCCTTCTGGATCAGGACGACAACGGCACCCGCCACTAAGGCCATACGCGCCGTCAGATCAAAGGCTTAAGCATCGTGACTTCGCAATCCACATGTCCGGTGTGGCCCATCGGCCCGGCGATATGCCCAAACCCCAGCCGTTCATACAGCGCTATGGCCCGGGTCAGGGTGGCGGTGGTTTCCAGGTAACAGTGGGTAAACCCCTGCCCGCGGGCAAAGTCCAGCGCCTTGAGCGCCAGCTCATGGGCCAGGCCGCGTCCGCGCAGGACCGATAAAAAATACATCTTCTGCAGTTCACATATCCCCACATCCGCGCCGGCCAGCGGGGCAATGCCGCCGCCGCCGGCAATCCTGCCTTCAAACTCAATCACCCAGTACGCGCTGCGCGGCTGGCTGTAGAGCTGGTACAGATTATCCAGGTTCGGGTCGGAGACGGTATAGCCTTTATCCGCCGTCAGGCCGAACTCGGCCGATACCTGGCGAATGACGTCGGCAATGGCATGGTTATCTTCCGGCGTAATGGGGCGCACCAGAATATTGACTGAAGTAGCTGTGGACATCGTCATTACCCAAAAAAGAAAAAAGACACTAAGCGTTCTGGATTTATTGTTATGAGTAATAGCATCGCGCGGGCGGCGGATGCAAATAAATTAAACGGCGGTTAAACTTTTGTCGATTGCCGGCAAACCTCCACACGCGCTGAAAGCGGGTGTGCCGGGCCGGGAACCGAGCGAGCGCCCACGTCTTTGCACGACGGCGCGGACGTTGGCACGCGCTTATGGCTCACCTCCGTGTGAGCCATAAGCGCGCTTCTATGTCGCAGGGACGATTTACGCTCGCCCTCATGCCCGCGGGCATGGCCTGACCGGCAAACGCCCGCGGGTGACGCTTTCGTTGTCAGCTATAATTTGGCGATGGTCGCCTGCTGCTCCAGCAGCTTGGCCTTGGCGTCGGCATAACCCGCCAGTTTTTCCCGCTCTTTCGCCACCACCGCTTCCGGCGCGCGGGCGACAAAACCTTCGTTGGACAGCTTGCTCTCGATGCGCCCGATCTCGGTATCGATTTTCAGCACTTCGTTGGCCAGCCGGTCCAGCTCCAGGGCTTTGTCGATAATGCCCGCCATCGGGATCAGCAGTTCGCCTTCCTCCACCAGCTTGACGATGGAGACCGGGCCTTTCTCGCCGTCCGCCAGGATATCCAGGCTCTGCAGCCGCGCCAGCGTCTGGATAAAGCTCTTGTTATCCGCAATCCGCCGGCGGGTCAGCGCCGTGGCGCCGCGCACCAGGACATCCAGCGGTTTGCCGGGGGCGATATTCATCTCGCTGCGAATGGTGCGCACGGCGATAACCAGCTGTTTAATCCATTCCACGTCCGCCAGCGCCTGCGTATCGTCAAGCGTGGCGTCAAACTGCGGGAAGGCTTGCAGCATCAGCGTATCGTCGGTAATGCCCTTGAGCACTTTCACCCGCTGCCAGATGGTTTCGGTAATAAACGGCACTATGGGATGCGCCAGGCGCAGCAGGCCTTCCAGCACCTCCACCAGGGTATGGCGGGTGCCGCGCAATTCGGCCTCGGCGCCGCCGGTCATGACCGGTTTGGTCAGCTCAAGATACCAGTCGCAGAACTGGTTCCAGGTAAAGTCATAGAGGATATTGGCCGCCATATCGAAGCGGTAGCCGTCAAGCGCGTCGCGATAGGCTTTTACCGTACGGTTGAATTCCGCCAGGATCCAGCGGTCCGCCAGCGACAGGCTCATCTCGCCGCCATGCTGGCCGCAATCCTGGTCCTCGGTGTTCATCAGCACAAAGCGGCTGGCGTTCCACAGCTTATTACAAAAGTTGCGATAGCCTTCCAGGCGCTTCATATCCCAGTTGATATCGCGCCCGGTGGAGGCCAGCGCCGCCAGGGTAAAGCGCAGCGCGTCGGTGCCGTGCGGCTCGATGCCGTTGGGGAACTGCTTTTCGGTGCGCTTGCGGATTTTGTCCGCCAGCTGCGGCTGCATCATATTCCCGGTGCGCTTTTCGATAAGCGCCGGCAGCGAGATGCCGTCCACCATGTCCAGCGGGTCGATAACGTTGCCTTTGGATTTCGACATCTTCTGGCCTTCGTCGTCGCGGATAAGGCCGGTCATATACACGGTCTTGAACGGCACCTGCGCACGCCCCTGTTCATCCTTGACGAAATGCATGGTCAGCATGATCATGCGGGCGATCCAGAAGAAGATAATATCAAACCCGCTCACCAGCACGCTGGTGGGGTGGAAGGTCTTCAGCGCCTCGGTCGGCTCCGGCCAGCCCAGGGTGGAGAAGGTCCATAGGCCGGAGGAGAACCAGGTATCCAGCACGTCCTCGTCCTGGCGCAGCGCCACCGAGGCGTCAAGGCCGTTTTCACGGCGCACCTCGGCCTCGTCGCGTCCGACATAGACCTTGCCGGCGGCGTCGTACCAGGCCGGGATGCGATGTCCCCACCACAGCTGGCGGGAAATACACCAGTCCTGGATATCGCGCATCCAGCTGAAATACATATTTTCATACTGCTTCGGCACGAACCGGATAGCGTCGTTTTCCACCGCCTCGATGGCCACCTTGGCCAGCGGCGCGGTACGCACATACCACTGATCGGTCAGCATGGGTTCAATCACCACGCCGCCGCGATCGCCGTAAGGCACGGTCAGGGCATGGGGTTTGATTTCATCAAGCAGGCCCAGGGCGTCGAAGGCGGCGACCACCGCCTTGCGGGCGGCAAAACGCTCCAGGGAGCGGAATTCGGCCGGGATCTCGCCGCTCCAGGCGTCGCTGGCCTCGCCCAGGGTGTCGAAGACTTCCGCCTGTTCGCGGATATCGCCGTCCAGGGTCAGGATATTGATCATCGGCAGGCCGTGGCGCTTGCCGACCTCATAGTCGTTAAAGTCATGGGCCGGGGTGATCTTCACGCAGCCGGTGCCCTTGGTCATATCGGCATGCTCGTCGCCGAGGATGGGGATGCGGCGGCCGACCAGCGGCAACAGGACGAATTTGCCGATCAGGTCTTTATAGCGCGGGTCCGCGGGGTTCACCGCCACGCCGGTATCGCCCAGCATGGTTTCCGGACGGGTGGTGGCCACCACCAGGTAGTCCCGGCCGTCCGCGGTCCTGGCGCCGTCGGCCAGCGGGTAGCGCAGGTGCCACATGGATCCCTGGGATTCGCGGTTTTCCACCTCCAGATCGGAAATGGCGGTGCGCAGCTTGGGATCCCAGTTCACCAGGCGTTTGCCGCGGTAAATCAAATCCTGCTTGAACAGCTGGACGAACACTTCCTTCACCGCCTCGGACAGCCCGGCGTCCATGGTAAAGCGCTCGCGCTCCCAATCCACCGAGGCGCCCAGGCGGCGCATCTGGCGGGTAATGGTGCCGCCGGATTCCGCCTTCCACTGCCAGATTTTTTCGATAAAGGCGTCGCGGCCGTAATCGTGGCGGGTCTTGCCTTCTTCGGCGGCGATTTTACGCTCCACCACCATCTGCGTGGCGATGCCCGCGTGATCGGTCCCCACCTGCCACAGGGTGTTTTTACCCTGCATGCGCTGGTAACGCACGATAATGTCCATAATGGTCTGCTGAAAGGCATGACCCATATGCAGGCTGCCGGTCACGTTCGGCGGCGGGATCATGATGCAGAAGCTTTCTTTGCTGGTATCGTTATGCGGCTTGAAATAGCCCTGTTTTTCCCAGTGCTCGTACAGCGGCTGCTCGATATCGTGCGGGTTATATGTCTTTTCCATTATGCGTCGTATTTCACTGCGTTGGCGGCGTGGCCGTGGTCAATTGGAAGCCGACGCTGCGATAGGCTTTATACCGGTCGCGCGCCAACTGTTTTAATGCGTCTTCGTCCGGGACGAAGTCTATCACTTCATGGAAAGCGGAGGCAAAATCCGCGCACTGCGGCAGCAGGCTTATCAGCAGCTCGCGCGGCGCATTGCCGCGGCGCTTGGGCCAGCACAGCTCCACCGGCGCGCCATAGCGCGGCCCCTCGCCCGCCAGGTTATGGGGAACAAAGGCGGCCGGGTCCCGCTGCCATAAGGCTTCGTCCAGCCTCAGCGCCTGCTCCTCGTCATCACAGGCTATCAGCACCCTTTTACCGGCGCGCCAGTGGAGCGCAGCCAGATCGCAGGCCAGCCACTCCATGGGGCTAAGCCCTTCCTGGAGATCCTGCCGGTCGAGAAGATAAAAGGTTGCGTTTTTCATGTACCGTTTTAGTCAAGCCTGAGGGGGAGAACGGAAAAATAACGGGCGGCCTTAGCCGCCCGGACAAGTTTACCTTTTTTAGGCCTACTCGTCACCGTTGAGACCGGAGCGATTGAGCAGAAACTGCGCCAGCATGGAGACCGGACGCCCGGTGGCGCCCTTGGCCTTGCCCGAACGCCAGGCGGTGCCGGCGATATCCAGATGCGCCCAGCTGTATTTGCGGGCGAAACGGGACAGGAAGCAGCCGGCGGTAATGGCGCCGCCCGGCCGCCCGCCGATATTGGCCATATCGGCGAAATTGGACTCCAGCTGCTCCTGGAACTCATCTCCCAGCGGCAGGCGCCAGGCGCGGTCGCCCGACTGCTCGGCGGCGGCGATCAGCTCGTGGGCCAGCGGATTATGGTTGGACATCAGCCCGGTCAAGTGATGGCCCAGGGCGATAACGCAGGCGCCGGTCAGGGTGGCGACGTCAATCACCAGCTCGGGGTCGAAACGCTCGACATAGGTCAGCGCGTCGCACAGCACCAGCCGCCCCTCGGCGTCGGTATTCAGCACTTCCACCGTCTGGCCGGACAGGGTGGTCAGCACATCGCCGGGACGGAAGGATCGCCCGTCGACCATATTCTCGCATCCCGCCAGCACGCCCACCAGGTTCAGCGGCAGGCTCAGCTCCAGCGCCATGCGCATCACGCCGTACACGGTGGCGGCGCCGCACATATCGTATTTCATTTCGTCCATGCTGTCGGCGGGCTTGATGGAGATGCCGCCGGCATCAAAGGTCAAGCCTTTGCCCACCAGCACGATCGGACGCGCTTCCGGGTCCGGATTGCCCTTATATTCGATAACCGACATCAGAGATTCGTTTTGCGAGCCCTGGCCGACCGCCAGATAGGCGTTCATGCCCAGCTCTTTCATCTGCTGCTCGCCGATAACGCGGGTGGTGGTGGTCTTGCCGTACTTATCCGCCAACTGGCGCGCCTGGGATGCCAGGTAGGCCGGATTGCAGATATTGGGCGGCATATTGCCCAGGTCCTTCGCGGCCTTGATGCCGGAGGCGATGGCCAGTCCATGCTGGATGGCGCGCTCGCCGCCGGTAAGCTCGCGGCGGGTGGGCACGTTAAACACCATCTTGCGCAGCGGCCGGCGCGGTTCGGCCTTATTGCTTTTCAGCTGGTCGAAGGTATAAAGCGACTCTTTGGAGGTTTCCACCGCCTGGCGCACTTTCCAGTAGGTGTTACGCCCCTTGACATGCAGTTCGGTCAAAAAGCAGACGGCTTCCATTGATCCGGTGTCATTCAGCGTATTAATGGTTTTCTGGATCACCTGCTTGTACTGGCGCTCATCCAGCTCGCGTTCCTTGCCGCATCCGATAAGCAGGATACGCTCGGAAAGCACATTGGGAACATGGTGCAGCAGCAATGTCTGGCCCACCTTCCCTTCCAGTTCGCCGCGGCGCAGTAAGGCACTGATATAACCATCGCTGATTTTGTCGAGCTGTTCGGCAATCGGCGACAGACGGCGCGGTTCGAAGACGCCGACGACAATACAGGCACTGCGTTGTTTTTCCGGGCTACCGCTTTTTACACTGAACTCCATGCACTCTCCTGAATCTTAAAGACAAAGACGGCCAACCGGGATAAAATATTTCATTCCCTATCGTATCCCCCGCCTTTGCATTAACTCTTATGTGTTAATCTGAACGACGCAAAGGACGTTATTCCGGCAATAATCAGTGCGTTCTCATAGCACAGCCGAACGCTTAATGTTGTTATACTCTATCTGGCGATAAAGGTGACTAATTGATACGCATTAATAGTGCATTAGCGAAGAAATTATCGATTTTCCTGCAAAAAGACAAGTTTTCACAGGCGAAATAAGCGTGATCATCATTAGATATCTGGTTCGGGAAACCTTTAAAAGCCAGCTGGCCATCCTGTTTATCCTGCTGCTGATTTTTTTCTGTCAGAAGCTGGTGCGGGTCCTGGGCGCGGCGGTAGACGGCGATATCCCGACAAACCTGGTGTTATCCCTGCTCGGTTTAGGCGTGCCGGAAATGGCGCAGTTGATTCTTCCCCTTAGCCTGTTCCTTGGGTTACTGATGACCCTGAGCCGGTTGTATGCCGAAAGTGAAATAACCGTCATGCACGCATGCGGGCTGGGCAAGAGCGTACTGATCAAGGCGGCGCTGCTGTTAAGCGTGCTGACGGCGTTATTCGCGGCCGCCAATGTCATCTGGCTGTCGCCCTGGTCGTCACGGCACCAGGACGAGGTGCTGGCGGAGGCCAAGGCCAACCCCAGCATGGCGGCCATGGTGGGCGGGCAGTTCCAGGCGGCGCAAAACGGCAACTCCGTCCTCTTTGTCGGCAACGTCAAAGGGCAGGAATTCCAGAACGTCTTCCTGGCGCAACTGCGCCCGCATGGTAATTCGCGCCCCTCGGTGGTGGTGGCGGACCAGGGCCATATGACCCAGCGTCCCGACGGCTCGCAGGTGGTTAACCTCAATAAAGGCACCCGCTACGAGGGCACCGCGCTGCTGCGTGATTTTCGCATTACCGATTTTACCCAGTACCAGGCGGTCATCGGCCACCAGGCGGTATCGGTGAACAACAACGACGCCGAGCAGATGACCCTGCAGGCCCTGTGGCAATCCAGCCAGCCGGAAGCGCGCGCGGAGCTGCAGTGGCGCCTTACCCTTATCATATCGGTGTTTATCATGGCTATCATGGTGGTGCCGCTCAGCGCGGTCAACCCGCGCCAGGGCAGGGTATTAAGCATGCTGCCCGCAATGCTGCTGTACCTGGTGTTCTTTTTGCTGCAAAGCTCGCTGCGCTCCAACGGCGCCAAGGGCAAGCTTGATCCGGTGATATGGATGTGGCTGGTCAACCTGGCCTACCTGGGCATCGCCCTGCTGCTTAACCTGTGGGACAGCGTACCGTTCAGACGGGCGCGCGAACGTTTACATATCAGAGGAGCGGCCTGATGTTTGGAGTACTGGACCGCTATATCGGTAAAACCATCTTCAACACCATCATGATGACCCTGTTCATGCTGGTGTCGTTGTCGGGCATCATCAAATTCGTCGATCAGCTGCGCAAGGTGGGGCAGGGCGATTACTCCGCGGCGGGCGCCGGGCTCTATACCCTGCTGAGCGTGCCGAAGGATATTGAAATCTTTTTCCCGATGGCGGCGCTGCTCGGCGCGCTGATGGGGCTCGGCACTTTGGCCAGCCGCAGCGAGCTGGTGGTGATGCAAGCCTCCGGTTTCACCCGCATGCAAATCGCCGCGGCGGTAATGAAAACCGCCATCCCGCTGGTGCTGCTGACCATGGCCATCGGCGAATGGGTCGCCCCCCAGGGCGAGCAGATGGCGCGTAATTTCCGCTCGCAGTCGTTATACGGCGGCTCCATGCTGTCGGTGCAAAACGGTCTCTGGGCCAAGGACGGCAGCGATTTTATCTACATCGAGCGGGTGGTCAGCGACAACCAGCTGTCGGGGGTGAATATCTATCACTTCAACCACGAGAACCGCCTGCAGACGCTGCGCTACGCCGCCAGCGCCACCTTTACCGACGGCACCTGGCGCCTGGCGCAGGTGGATGAATCCGACCTGACCGACAGCCAGCAGATCACCGGCCGGCAAACGCTCAGCGGGGAATGGAAAACCAACCTCACCCCCGATAAGCTGGGCGTGGTGGCGCTCGACCCGGAATCACTGTCTATTTCCGGGCTATACGATTATGTCAAATATCTCAAGCAGAGCGGGCAGGAAGCCAGCCGCTACCAGCTGAATATGTGGAGCAAGATCTTCTCGCCCTTCTCGGTGGCGGTGATGATGCTGATGGCCCTGTCGTTTATTTTCGGCCCGCTGCGCAGCGTGGCGATGGGCGTGCGGATGATCACCGGTATCAGCTTCGGCTTCTTGTTCTACGTGTTGGATCAGATCTTCGGACCGCTCAGCCTGGTGTACAATATGCCGCCGCTGTTCGGCGCGCTGCTCCCCAGCATGGCCTTCCTGGTGATAAGCGTGGCGTTGCTCTTGAAGAAACGGTAAAGATATCCCGACGCGCTAACAGGCAAAACCTGTTAGCGCCGGGTTGGATTGGCGCAGGCCCATTGCATCGACCTTCAGATTCAGCTCTCTTATTACAACCGTAAAAAACTCATTTAATACTCTCGACAAACATCACCTTGGTCAGGTCGCGCAGCCATTTATGGCAGGGCGAGTGATTATGCTTGGAATGCCAAGCCTGGATGATGCTGCGTTTGCCCAAATCAAAATCGGCGCTGAAAAACTCCACCGCGATATTCAGTTTACGCAGGTTATTCACCACAAAATCCGGCACGATGGCCAGCGCGTCGGAATGGGTAATGGCGTTCATGGTGGCCATATAACCGGGCGTGGTGCCCATCACATGGCGCGTGGACCAAAAATATTTCATTGCTTCGTCCGACCCGGCCGGGTATTTTTCCTTGGTCTGGACAAAATGATATTTCAACAAGTTATCCATATTTTTATCCCCACAAATAATAGGGTGACCGCAGCGGCACATAAAATAACATTTGGCCGAGTGAATGGTGCGGATGGTAATTTCCGGATTGAGATCGCGCATTTCGCCAATGTAGAGATCAATATCGTTGGAGCGCAGGAAATCATCATCAAATTCCGAATCATGTACCATATTAATAAAGACATTCGGCGCACTGCGCTGTATTTCGCTGAATAACGAGGCGTTAAGGGTAAAGACGATGGTGGCGTTCGCCGCGATGGTGAAGGACACCGTGGTGGTATGGGGTTCAAAGGCCATATTGGTATTGAGCATCGACTCAATGCGGTTGACCAGTTGGCGCACATCCTCCTTAAGTGCGATAGCCTTGGGCGTGGGGATCAGTTTTGTGCCGCTGCGCACCAGGATGGGATCGTTGAACAGCCCCCGAATCTTATTCAGCGATTTGCTGATGGCCGGCGCGGTGACGTTCAGTTTCCTGGCCGCCAGATTTACGCTACAGTCTTCCAGCAGCGCATTGAGTACTATCAATAAATTGAAATCAAAGTTATTCATATAATTGTCATGATCTAGAACGCTGGTTTGAGGGATATCCGATAGCTAAACGGATATAAATGCAAAATAAATTATTATCCTGCTTCTACTGCTCCTATATATCGATAGCATGAGAATTATTAACGTACTGCTTTCAGTGACTAATGATTTTATCTTTTATTTTTTAACGATGACAAGGCGAAAATATCTCCAACGAAATGCCTCAGCGCCGGAGAAGGCCATAAAATGACCGCGAAAGGGCGCTGGCGCTGGCATGTCTTGCCATTATTGTTGCGTTTCATAATATAGTTAATTGAGTGTAAATAGCATGATATTAATATTATGTTTACCATGTGAAGGGCGGTTTTATGATAACCGAATATAAGCGGGGGAGGGAAACTAATACACACAAACTGACTGTGGATGTGCCTTATGTTGAACTTAGTCTGAGAATTGCAACTACCCTTTAGTATAGGTGGCGTTGTCGCCCGCGGGCATATGCCATGCCGGACGGCGTATCCGGCGCGGTAGTTCCCGCGCCTTATCCCGCGCGGTCAGGAAATGAAATTCTTGCTTTGTTTCAGCACCACATCGCAGGCCTTGGTTTTCACCTTCTGCCCCAGTTGGGAATTGCTCAGATCGTTAAGATTCACCTGGCCGTTTTTACCGGTGGTCAGCAGGCCGCCCAGGCCTTCCTGATAATCCTGGCTTTTGGCGTTGGCGGTGCTGGTAATCCCCAGCTTGCCAAGCAACTGGTCCTTCAGCGTCGAGGTGCCGTTGGCGGACAGCAGGTTATTTTTAACACAGTATTGCAGCACGCCGGCGGCATTGGTCATGCTGCTGGAGCTTAACGCCTTGTCGCCGCCGTTCAGCAGGCCCGACAGGGCGGCCAGTGAACTGGCGTTATTGCCGGTGGTGGCGCCGGCGGTGCCGGACCCGTTGCCGGTGGAGGATTTATTCAGCTCGGTAACCGCGCTGTTAACCGAATCCATCCAGTTGCCGGCCGCCTGGGCCACGCCCGAGGCCAAACCGGTGCAGAGCGCGGCGGCAACGGCCAGCGCCATTAACCTGCGGTGGGTTGTGATCATAATAAGCATACTCCTGAAATAGTCGCGCCGGACGCGCCGGCTGTTAATCTGCGAATAACCTACCCCACACGCGCGCCGCACCGCCAGCGCGGACGGGTGAAAACCCCCCGCCGGACGGCAAATTAAGACTATTCCCGACGGCCGGTGCTATCTTAAGTACAGAAACGAAACATAAACGGAACATAACGGAGTGCAGCAATGCCGGAAGGACCGGAAATCCGCCGCGCCGCCGATACCCTGCTGGCGGCGATGGCAAACAGGCCCATAACCCGTGCCTGGTTCGCTTTTCCCCACCTTAAGCCTTATGAGGACGGATTGGTGGGGCAGCATATCGAGAAAATCGATACCCGGGGCAAAGCCCTGCTGACCTGGTTTTCCAATGGCCAGGTGCTTTACAGCCATAACCAGCTCTATGGCGTCTGGCGGGTGGCCGCGGCCGGGGAATCACCGGTCACCAAACGCGATCTGCGGGTGCGCCTGGAAAACGCCGACCAGGCCATCCTGCTCTACAGCGCCTCGGATATCAAAATCCTCAGCGCCGATGAACTGGCCGCGCATCCGTTTTTACTGCGCATCGGTCCCGACGCCCTGGATATGGCCCTGACGGTGGACGAGGTCATCGATCGCCTATCGTCGCCCCGCTTTAGCGGCCGCCAGTTCGGCGGCCTGCTGCTGGACCAGTCGTTTATCGCTGGCCTGGGCAACTACCTGCGGGTGGAGATTCTCTGGCAGGCGGGCCTGACCGCGCAGCACAAGGCGCGTGATTTAAGCGCGCAGCAGCTGCGCCGCCTGTGCGAGGCCATCCTTGACATCCCGCGCTTGTCCTACGCCACCCGGGGACAAAGCGATATCAATAAGCACCACGGCGCGGTGTTCCGCTTCCGGGTCTTTCACCGTGCGGGCAAGCCCTGCGAGCGCTGCGGCCGGCCGATAGAAAAAACCACGGTGGCATCGCGGCCGTTTTACTGGTGCCCGGGATGCCAGCGGTAAAAAAACGCCGGCGCGGGATAAGATTCACATGCCGGCCGCATGAATCCGCCCGGAAGGGTGTTTTTTCAGCAGTCGGCAGCACCTGAAGCTGATTAGTATTGCGCCGGGATGCGTTAACGGTATAATGCACCTCGTTTTCCGTATACTAACTTCAGTGCCGAAGTGGCGAAATCGGTAGACGCAGTTGATTCAAAATCAACCGCCTTCGGGCATGCCGGTTCGATTCCGGCCTTCGGCACCAGTATCCTGTCCATCCCCGTCCGGGGAAGTCCAAAAAAACCTTTAAAATCAACATGCAGTCTGATTTTATCATCCTGTATCGTCCGGGAACATCCGTTGCAATCCAGACCATGCTGGGGGCATAATTGGGGGCATCCTTACTTCGATAAGAAATGTGCCCCCAATATGAAACTGAACGCCCGCCAGGTCGACACTGCAAAGCCTAAAGAAAAAACCTATAAAATGGCTGATGGTGGCGGTTTGTATCTCGAGGTCACGACTAAAGGATCAAAATACTGGCGTATGAAGTACCGACGCCCAGCCGACAAAAAAGAAGACCGGCTTGCCTTTGGCGTCTGGCCGACAGTAACGCTTGCTGAGGCACGTGCTAAGCGTGACGAAGCTAAAAAGATGTTAGGGCAGGGGATTGACCCCAAAGCTGAACAGAAAGAAGCCCAGGCTGAAAATGCGGGTGCTTACACTTTTGAAAAGATCGCCCGCGAATGGCATGCGAGTAACAAGCGCTGGAGTGATGACCATCGTTCAAGGATCCTGCGCTATCTCGAACTGTATATTTTTCCTCATATTGGTTCAGCAGATGTTCGTAAGCTGAAAACCAGCCAGCTGTTAGCACCTATTAAGGCCGTTGATGCCAGTGGCAGGCATGATGTCGCTCAGCGTCTTCAGCAGCGTGTAACTGCGATAATGCGCTATGCCGTGCAAAACGATTACATTGAATCTAATCCCGCTGTTGATATGGCTGGGGCACTTTCTACGGTTAAGGCTCGTCATTACCCCGCATTACCTTTCAACCGTTTTCCTGAGTTTCTTGAGCGCCTTGCTGCATACCGTGGGCGTAACATGACACGTATAGCTGTCGAGCTTTCATTGCTGACCTTTGTCCGTTCCAGTGAGTTGCGCTTTGCCCGATGGGATGAGTTCGATTTCAAAAGGGCTTTATGGAAAATTCCTGCTCAGCGTAAAGAGATAGAAGGAGTTCGTTATTCTCATCGTGGCATGAAGATGAAAGAGGAGCATCTCGTACCGCTAAGCCGTCAGGTTTTGGCCCTGCTGGAAAAGTTGAAGCAGTTAAGCGGTGACAACGAGAGACTCTTTCCCGGCGATCACGATCCTAAAAAAGTCATGAGCGAAAACACGGTTAACAATGCTCTTCGCGCTATGGGGTATGACACAAAAACTGAAGTTTGCGGGCATGGCTTCAGGACAATGGCACGAGGTGCGCTGGGTGAGTCGGGATTATGGAGCGATGATGCGATAGAACGGCAGTTGAGCCACTCCGAGCGTAACAATGTGCGTGCGGCATATATTCATACTTCTGAGCATTTGGATGAGCGTAGGCTTATGATTCAATGGTGGGCGGATTATCTTTATACTAATAAAAATCATTCGGTTTCTCCTTATGAATTTTCAAAATCCTGAGCCATTATGATTTTTCAAACCAAAAGACGGCACTAAATTTAAACTTAGCGCCGTTAATATTTGGTGTTGTAATACACTCCCTACCAATTCATATTCTCTTTTAACTCAATTCTTGCTGCTTCAACCAATTGAACTAGTTCCGTCAAACCATCAGTTAATTCTTGATGACTTCCTTTACTAGATTTGTAAACCAACATATTAACGTTTAGAGTCTGCTCTATTACTGGCATCATATCTTTATGGAGGCTTTTATCTGACATAACCATAAAGTGAGGCTTTACAGCACTGTGTTTGAAAAACGCATCCTCTAAAAGTAGCCTTATGTCGGGATCATTAGCGCCACAACCGATAAATAGGAAGGTATGAGTTAGACCCAAGGCATTCAAAATTTCATAGAAATCTCTATATCCAGAGCGAGCACTAGCATAATCAGATCTAGAGAAAATTAATTTTGATGTGTTGTCAATCGTGCCATGTATTTTTAGAATAACTCTTCCGCTTTCCTTAATCGCAGATGCTATATCCGAATCATAGTAATTTTTAACGCTTACTGTACCTTCTGTTTCACGAGTAACATAAGTCTCGTAAATCTTGTCAAAATTAGGAGTAACAACTATTCTACAGTCAAGTTTGAATAACTGCTCATGGATGATTGCTTTAGTAAACTGAGGGTGCAGGAACGCCTCTTTAGCAATATGGTCAAACCTACCACGAGGTAATTTAGATTTAATCAATTCGCAAGCTGTAAGATAATCCTCATTGTTTATAAGTTTTCTAATCTGCCTGACAGATGCATCTGTTAATTCAGGTAAACAATTTTCTAAAAATGCACGCCAACTAGGTGGGCGAACTCCTCTATGACCTTCGCTATTCATTGAAACGCCAGCACCTAGAAATAGAATGCACTTTCTCCTGGCTAAGTCAGATACTAAGCTTTTATCCCATTTAATCATGACTTTATCGCCTCAATATTACTCAATATTCTTTGGCAGATACTTGAAAATAATTCTCTAGCATCATTGACCTTTGAAAAGTGAGAGCCAACTACACCATCTTTATTTTTCAGAGAAAATATTGGAGAGTTTGCTAATTGCGACAATGGGATAAGGCTGTACATATTTTCTATTTGCCCCAATTCAAAATCAATATTTACTTTACTCGAGTAATTATTTATGATTTCTGCTTTTATAATCTTAGGGACTTTCAAAGCTATTTTTTCATAGGCGTTAACTTTAACTTTTTCGCCCCTAACAGTTTTACCGCGATATTGTTGCATTGCATAACCCAAAAATTGCAAATTACACTGCAAACTTTTATTATTAATTGTATATTCTTCATTTTCATCTTTTTGGTAATTTTTCAACCCACTTTTTATACCACTCATCCAGTTCTTTAGTGAGAGGTTTATATTGTTAAGTGCTAGTAGGCTAAACATATCTACGGACATTGGGATTATAAAATAATCGCAAGAAATTATGATTGCTCTGTTTAGAGCTCCTAGGGATGGGCCAACATCATACAGAACATAATCATAATCTTCATACAACGATGATAAATGAGAGAAAACAAATGTAGTCTGTATTCCTCTAGGCTTTCCAGCAACTGCTGGATCCCAGTCAGACGCTAAAAAGTCTTCACTAAGGGCTAATTTAGGATCACCAGGAATAAGATCAAAACCGAATCTATCAGTTTTTAATGGGGCAACTCGTTCGCTGACGTATCCCTTACCACGTCGAATAGGAGTCAGAAAGTTCTCTATTGTTTGCCTTTTTTCATTTCCATATATTTCTGATAACTTTTGTTCTCCAAGGCTATATGAAGTCGTATTACATTGTGGGTCGGCATCAATAACTAAAACCTTTTTATGAAGTTCAATACTCAGGTAAGCGGCAACATTACATAATAGTGTCGTCTTCCCAACACCGCCTTTGTTATTGAAAAATACTATGCTTTCCATACTAGCACCCTAATTAAATTTAATTTAAGAAGTTATGTGATTAACAGGATTTCCCACTTGCATTAGCGGTTTAGTATGGATCACTGTTAAGAAAAATTGTATCAATTTTTTTTGGTAATTTATTAGGTTGGTACGCTGCTAAAGCTCGATGAGATTCTTCATGGTTTTTTATACTTAAAGTTTGGTTTTTTAGAGTTTTTATTGGTGCAAGATTCCATTCATCGGCATAGATGACTATTTTGGGAAATAACCGATGAGTTGATTTTTTGATTGTAATCACATAACCCTTACGAATTAACCAAAAAATTCGATCAGAACTTTAATTTTTAGCATCTTTTGGAAATAGCCATTGATAATGAATTACTCTTTATAAAACCTTGTTGCGCGCGCTCGTAGCCCCGCCACGCCTGCGCACTTCATGCAGTGGTTTTCATGCACCTGCATGAGTGGCTCCTGGCCGCGCCGCAGCTGGCCTTTCCAGCCGTTCCGGGATGCCTGAAACTCATGCGTTTTCATGCAGCATAGACATGCACGCTCCCTTCGGTAATTAGCGGACACAAAAAAGCCCGGCGCGTAACCGGGCATCAGTTAGGGGTTATCTCTCTGGCTCAGAAAATTTTGCGCTTGCGCCGGTCGGTTCTGGCCCCTCTGAAAGGGTAAGCGCCGGTCAGGCTGATGACGTCATCCCGGAATTTCAGCGGCAGTTTTTTATGCGTCCACTTTTCAATGAGGTTCACTGCAAATTTTCGATACAGCGTATCTGCATCATTTGCACCTTCGATAACGCCCGGCGCATAGACTGAGCCATTACGCTCAAACTGACAGTACTTCATCCTGAGCAGACTGCTCAGTTCAACGCCATGGACGATAAAAAATTCATCAATGAGCGTGTCGATACGTTCGTCCATGATGCCCTCGTGACAGAACACGTAGGCATTGGCTTTGCGTCCGGTGGCGTCGGCCAGAGCAGGTAACTGCTTTTCTTTTTCGGCAATCAAGCCGGAAAGGTCTGATGCCGTTTCCTGCTGTTCCAGATACTCCGCGCGCAGCGCCTTCATCTCCGGCGTGACGGTGCCGACGCTCTGCTCAAGCAGTTCACGAAAGCGCGCCCGGTTGTCCTGACTTGCCTGCTCCGTTTCGGTTCTGCTCTGGCGCAACGCGCTGATGGTGTCCTCAGCGGCGGCTTCTGCCTGTTTTGCTTCCAGCCAGGCCAGCATTTTACCCTGGAGGTCCTGGACGCGGGGTTGCCAGCCAGCAGGAAGGCTCTTTACCAGCCTGGTTGTATGGCTGATAACGTCGGCCTCGGGCAGCTTCAGAAGCCACCCCGCATCCTGCAGCGGTTTCTGGCTTTTTACCACGAGCGAGCCAACGAATTCAGCGATTGTCTTCATCTCTTCTTCTGTCATGTTCTGCTGTGTCATGCTTTTTTCTCTCTGTCAGGGCTGTGCGTGGCGGTCGCGGCGGGCGCAGGCGTCGCCATAACGGCCCAGCGTCTGCGGCTGGCGAACCGGCACGTCATTCTGCTGTTCCGGCTCTGCGACCTTGGGCCTGTGCGGCTTCATGATGATTTTCTCGACGCTCTCCAGCGCGGTGAACGTGCAGGAGCAGTCGAGGTTCTGGCACTGGTACCAGGTACGCTTTACGGAGGGCGCTTCATAAGCGCTGGTGCGGGTGTGGGCTACCTGACCACATTCGGGACATTTCAGGGCCATCTCGTTTCCTGTCGGCTGGTTTCAGTAAGTCAATTGTGCCGGGTCTGGCACAGCGGCTTCTACCGGAGGGCGTTGTATGACGGACCAGACAAAAGCATTACTTCTGGCGAGCCAGGAAAGGTCTCACTGAAGCCTGTTATCAGCTTTCAGTTTTATATAAATCCTTCACTATTCTTCACCAGAAAGAAAAAAATAGTAAATACAGTAAATTAAGAGGTGATGAGTGAAAAATTAATCCTTCACCCTCTGTTCACCATTGTTCATCGTCGGGATTCCGGCCTTATTCGCCCTTTAGAATGAGTAGTTTTTAAAATCTGACTGAAGCAAACTTAAAGTTATTGGATAAAACCTTATTAGTACTCTTTAGCACTATTTAGTACTGTTCTCGTACACCTATTCTTTATGTGGTTTTTGTGCGACCTGCCAGACAGATTTCTGTTGTTGTCACCGGCAAAAATATTCGCAAAATAAAGAGCTACCCGATGCCGTACACACCTGTGCGGCGCTTAACGGATACAAAAGAGGTAGCTCATGCACACGACTTCAAACGCTCATTCTTCCGCCCCGGCGGCCCCTGTCATGCCGGTATCATTCCCGGTCCAGGAACGCTTTATGCGCCTGCCGGAGGTGATCCACGTCTGCGGCCTGTCCCGCTCAACCATTTACGACCTTATCAGCCGCAACGCTTTTCCGGCACAGGTGTCGCTTGGCGGCAAGAACGTCGCGTGGCTTGCCAGCGAAGTCAGCGCCTGGATGAATGCACGCATCGCTGCACGCAGTCAGGAACGGGCGGCATGATCTTCACCAACTGTTGAGATTTTCCGCCATGCTGCATTTTCCTGTGTTCCCCGGCTTGCGCGCCGGGGCCATTCCTTGGTACAGTCTCTTTGCTGTCGCAAAATCGGCAGCCGGGCGTGGAAACCCGAGCAAAACAAAGGCGACACCAGACGCGCCATGCGTCTTTTTTTGTGTCTGTGCCCATGTGCACCCATTTTTCGGGCGGCGGTTCTGTTTCCGCTGTGCCTTCTGCGTAATGGTGGCCCGGGCGGGGCAGCCTTCGGGCTGGCCGGTTTCCTTTGTTGCCGGTATTTCCACCCCCGTCCGGGCTGCCACCCATGAGCGTGGAAACTCTGGTGGTAGCTGTAAAAAGCTAACAAAGGAGTTTGCCCCTATGGCTGCGGTTCTTAATCCCCCATACCCTCAGTTTGTTTTCGTCTTTGCCGCCGTGCGCCGCACTGAACGCCAGCAGCGTATCCACATGCTTCGCACCGTTGCCGCTGACGAACGCGCCGCACGCCTGCTACTGTCCCGCGATTACGTGCTGTCACTTGCCGCCCGCCTGCCGGTACGGGAGGTGCGCGCATGACTCACGCCACGATTTCCCACGCCGACCTGTTACGCCTTGAGCACCTGCGTAACGCCGGGCGCTTTATAAGCGACATGACCCTGCTTCAGGAGTGCCATGAACAGCCACCGGCCACACAGCAGGCGCAGCTGAACTCGCTGATTTTCCTCATCACCGAGCAGCTGGACGGGGTGGTAAACCGCTGTCAGGACGGCTGGATGAACGGGGAGGTTGAGCCATGAGCACACGTACCCTTTCCCCCGAACTGCGTTCCGCGCTGTCCCGCCGCGCGGTGGCCTGCGCCTGGCTGACCGTCTGCCGCGAACAGAAGCGCTATCCCGGCCTGACGCTGGTGCGTCTTGAGCACGCCATTGAATCCGAGCTGGAGGGCTTCTACCTGCGCCAGCACGGACGCCAGCGCGGTCAGGAAATTGCCTGCGCGCTGCTCGACGACCTGCTGGCCGCCGGGCCGCTCAAGTCGGCCCCATGCCTGAGCTTTCTGGGGCAGGTGGTGATGGATGAACTCTGCGGGCGCCTCAAAGACGCGCCGGTGCTGCATTAGGGGAGAAAAGAATAATGAAAATGACCGTATCAGACGCGGCAAAAGCCGCACAGGGCCAGTGGCCCCGCATCCTGCCCGCGCTGGGCGTGAAGGTGGTGAAGAACCGTCATACCTCCTGCCCGGTATGCGGCGGAACCGACCGCTTCCGCTTTGACGACCAGGAGGGGCGCGGCACGTGGATTTGTAATCAGTGCGGTGCCGGTGACGGCATGGACCTGGTGAAAAAGGCCCTCTCACTGAGCCTGACCGAAGCCGCCGCGCGGGTAAACGGCCTGACCGGCAGCCTGCCAGAGGTGGACAGTACGCCTGTCGCCAGCGCGGGAGAAGATAACGAAGCCGCACGCGCCGCCGCCGTGAAGCAGGCCCGGCAGCTGGTCAGCAGTGCGCAGCAGGCAACCGGCAACGCTTACCTGTCCCGCAAGGGCTGGCCGGAGCAGCCCTGCCTGACGCTGGCGAAGCCGCAGAAAGTCGCGCTCACGGCCTATCGTGCCGGTGATTTGCTAGTTCCCCTTCACGATACGGGCGGCCAGCTGGTGAACGTGCAGCTGATTAACGCCGCGGGTGAAAAGCGCACGCTGAAGGGCGGACAGGTAAAAGGCGCGTGCCACGTCCTCAGCACCGGCAAACCGGCAGCGCGTATCTGGCTGACGGAGGGCTACGCCACCGGCCTGACGGTGCACAACCTGACCGGGGATGAGGTGTGGATTGCCCTGTCGTCCGTTAACCTCCTTTCTCTGGCTGGCCTTGCCCGTGAAAAGCACGCCGCAATGCCGCTGTTGATTGCCGCCGACCGCGACCTGAACGGCAACGGCCAGAAGAAAGCAAAGCAGGCCGCTGAAGCCAGCCACGCAGTCGTGGCCCTGCCGCCGGTGTTCGGTGACTGGAATGACGCTTTTATGCAGCACGGTGAGGAGAACACTCGGCGTGCGCTGGCCGAAGCCGCCACGCCGACCACCGCCAGTCCGTTCGACGTAATGAGCGAGGCGGAATTTTCGGCCATGAGCGCCAGTGAGAAGGCGGAGCGCGTGGCGGAGCACTACCGCAGCGCGCTGGCCGTGGACGCCAGCGGGGAAATTCTGTCACGCTACCGCTACGGCGCGTGGAAGGTGATTTCCGGGAAGCAGTTTGAGCGCGACGTGGCGAAGCTGTTTCAGCGCCTGCGCGCGCCGTTTTCGGCGGGCAAGATTTCGGGCGTGGTGGACACGCTGAAGCTGATGCTGCCGCAGCAGGCCGACCCGGCGCGCCGCCTGATTGGCTTCCGTAATGGCGTGCTGGACACCCGCACCGGCGGCTTCAGCCCGCACAGTAAAGACTTCTGGCTGCGCACGGTCAGCGAGGTGGACTACACAAAGCCCGTTCAGGGTGAAACGCTGGCAGACCATGCGCCGCACTTCTGGCAGTGGCTCGACCGCGCCGCCGGACGGGACCCGGCCAAACGCGACATTATTCTGGCCGCGCTGTTTATGGTGCTGGCGAACCGCTATGACTGGCAGCTGTTTCTGGAGGTCACCGGCCCCGGCGGCAGCGGCAAGAGCATCATGGCGGAAATCGCCACCATGCTGGCCGGAACGGACAACACCACTTCAGCAACTATCGAAACGCTGGAGTCGTCGCGCGAACGTGCGGCGGTGATTGGGTATTCGCTGATTATCCTGCCCGACCAGGAAAAGTGGAGCGGCGACGGCGCGGGCATCAAGGCGATTACCGGCGGCGATGCGGTATCCGTTGACCCGAAGTACCGCGACGCCTATTCAACCCATATCCCGGCTGTGATTCTGGCGGTGAACAACAACCCGATGCGCTTTACCGACCGCAGCGGGGGCGTGTCGCGTCGCCGGGTAATCCTGCACTTCCCGGAGATCATCCCGGCAGACGAGCGCGACCCGCAGCTGAAGGAGAAAATCAGCGGTGAGCTGGCCGTTATCGTGCGCCAGCTAATGCAGCAGTTCAGTCAGCCACAGCAGGCTAGGTCGCTGCTTCAGTCGCAGCAGAACTCTGACGAGGCCATGCGCATCAAGCGAGATGCGGACCCGATGGTGGACTTCTGCGGCTACCTGTTCACCACGCCGGAGCCAAATGCGCTCTATATGGGGAACGCCAGTATCAGGCCGCTTCAGCCCAGGCGTTACCTCTATCACGCCTATCTTGCTTACATGGAGGCCAACGGCTACAGGAACCCGCTCAGCATGAAGATGTTCAGCCTGTCGCTTGAGAACATTATGCGGGAGTACGGACAACACTACATGAAGCGCCGGACAAAGCTGGGGATACAGACAAACCTTGATCTGACAGAAGAAAGCAGCGCTGACTGGCTGCCGAAGTGCGATGACCCTGCAGCGGCATGAATATCAGAACCGGCGAAAGCCGGTTTTTTAATGCTCTTACTTCACCCCAAGTGTATGATAATCCTAAACACCTTTACCACCGTATAACCCATTGAATGTAAATTCAAAAATAAAGAGTGTATATTGTGAAGAGTTTTTTCATAAAAGAGTTTATAAATACCTTTTGCTAACACAACTTAGGTGAGGCCTCTGATGAGCGAGAGCGAAATAAAATTTCATAAAACTCAAAGGGCATTAGAATGGCTAAAGCAATTTAATGATATTGATCGACCTTATGCCAGTCTGTTACTCGAAAAATTACATTGGGTTTCATCTTATGAATTTGAAACAGCGATTCGTAACCAACTACAGACAATAAGCGATAATTCACAAGGGAGAATAGCTTTATTTGTTGAAAGAGAAGTGTCACTTAATGAAACGGTATACAGATTCAATAATGAAAAACCAAGAAGAGCTTTCGGTAAAGCTTTTGAGCAAATTAAAAATACAGATGAATCTAATGATATCGGAAGCGAAGGTATTTTAAATACGATTGCCACGAATTTTAAAAGATCTAATGCTTTAAAGTTTAGCTATTATCCCTCTGCGGAAAAAATGAGAAAAGAAAAGATAAGACATGTTGTTATCTTGACTGATACCATCGGTTCTGGCGATCAAATTCTCTCATTTATTAACTGCTTTAGTAAAACACCATCATTAAGAAGTTGGTATTCATCAAGGCATGTAAAATTCCATATCATATGCTATGCAGCCACAGAATCAGGTTTAAGGCTAATTGATAAGCATGTTTTCAAACCCATCACTCTTTATAAAAAAATATGCCCAACCATTGAAAATAGTTTTGATGCTGTAGACAAGAAAAAAATAATAAAATTATGCATTGATTATAATCCAGAATCAAAAGCAAATAAATCTTTCTTGGGTTATGGAGGCGTTTCTTCATTGATATGTTATGCACATGGACTACCTAACAATTCACCAAATATATTATTTAAAAGAACAAAGAAATGGAATCCTTTGTTTAGAGGTAGAACAGCAGTAGACTTTAAAGATGAACTACCAACGGGACCATCAATTTTAAGAGTTGATGACTACTTGAATATTTTAGGACAAAAAAGGATTGCGGCCTCAGAAAAGTTTAAAAAGCTTAATTCAGAGGGGAAGGGTTTTATATTAGTCTTATCTTCTTTATCAAGAGTTCCTAGGACAACAAACGCTATCGCTTCACGTAGCGGTTTATCATATAATCAGGTATCTGATATTCTTGTTAGACTTAGATTCTTGGACTGGATAAATGATAAAAACAGGCTAACGGATGAAGGACATATGCTTCTCGACGCATTCAGAAAAAAACCTACTAAAAAGCTTTCCATTTCCATAAGAGAGGATTATTATCCTATTACGTTGAGGAGGCCATAATGTTTCGTTTAGCGTTAACACAAGTGGCTTCACGCACTTGTCAGGTAGAGTTTAATGTCCTTTATCTGCGGGCAATATATTTTATGTGCTCATGTAATAGCTCACGCAATAGTGTAAGCAAAATCGCAACAATCCCGACTTCGTCGGATCGTCCGCTGTCTTACTTATTGTCGCGATTTTACTTACCCCTCCGGGGCCAAAGTAAATGAAAAAATGGTCTCCTCAACGTTTCCGCACTGATGCAGAGCGGAAAGACATAAAAAAAGAAATTATCGATAATTCAATTTTTTCCATCAAAAAAATCTTGTCTTTAAATAGTAATGTCACTCCAATTTTAACACTAAACCATTTGGCTTATATGGCTGGAGTTGAGTACACTTATTTGAGAGCCATTATTAACAGGCATGATTTTCATCCTTATAGATTTTTCTTGATAAGAAAGAAAGGCGGGGGGAATAAAAGAAAAATTTTCATTCCCGAGCCTCAACTTTTGAAAGTTCAGAGATTTATTCACAGTAAAATACTTATTCATATACCATCACATGAATCAAGTTTTGCCTATATACCCAACTCATCCATTTTTGATGCTGCCAATATTCACACTAATAGTAAGTGGCTAATTAAGTTAGACATAGAAAATTTCTTTGAAACAATTTCCGAGATAGACGTTTATCATATTTTCTTAGAAAATGGATTTTCAGAATTGTTATCTTTCGAACTGGCTAGAATCTGTACTTGGCCTGGACCACGTTCTTACAGAGAAAGAAAAATAGCCTTTAAGAAAAAAAATTTAAAATCTTACAAATTTTATAATGATAACAGTGAGTTGGGGAATACTCCTCAAGGTGCACCAACGAGTCCATGTCTATCTAATCTTGTTTGCAAGTCATTAGATGAAAAAATGGCTAATTTATCTGAGAGATTTACATTAAGGTATTCACGATATTCAGATGATATTGTTTTTTCTTCTGATTCAAATAAACTCTCAAGGCATGATGCTCTTGAGATTATAAGATCTGCTTATGAAATAATTAATAATTTTGGCTTTATCCCTAACAAAAATAAAACAAAGATAGTTCCACCTGGAGCTCGTAAAATTGTTTTAGGGCTAAATGTGGAAAAAGATGAAGTCGGGTTAGATAAGATGTTTAAATATAAGATAAAACAACATCTTCATTTTTGTAAACATCCGAATGTTGGACCAGTTAATCATGCAAAATTTAAAGGGTTTACATCAGTTATAGGTTTTAGAAACCATTTACATGGGTTAATTTTGTACTCAAAATCCATTGATGAGCATTTCGGTGAAAAAGCTTTAGATGAATTTAATGCTATCAAGTGGCCATTTTGATTTAGTAATCAGGTGTATAGCAATGAGAATAACCCTTATAAAATAAGTAAAATCAAAATTAAATTAAAGGATAATTTTTTTATGGACTCCGGTGCTTCTCCTTACCACGCCTGAGCCAAACGCGCTCTATATGGGAAACGCCAGCATTCGTCCGTCACGGCCGAAGCGTTATCTGTACCACGCCTATCTGGCATACATGGAAGCGAACGGATACAAGAACCCGCTCAGTATGAAGATGTTCGGGCTGTCGATGGACGGAATTCTGCGGGGATACGGACTGAACTATCTGAAGCGGCGAACAAAGCTGGGTATTCAGACCAACCTGGTTCTGACGGAGGATAGCAACACCGACTTGCTGCTAAAATGCAAAGATCCGGCAGCAATTTGAACCACCCTGAACCGGCGAAAGCCGGTTTTTTAGGCTTAAAGTACACCAGTGGTGAAGGGTATAATCAATTCAACACCCACACTTCATTATCTAATTAACTGAATATAAAGATAAATAATTAAAAGTGTAGAGTGTGAAGAATTTTTCATAAAATTTTTTTTGTGGGGGCTTGGTTCGGTTTCATGGTAGAAAACCTGACCGAGTAAAATATTTAAAGACCGTTGTACTGTTTGAAATTCTTGCCATGAATATAACTTAATGAGTTTTATGGCAACTGATAAAATTGCAGAGGGGGCATAAAAGGGGGCATCTATAATTTTTTATATTTTTTTTATAGATAAAACAGTAAATTATGTAATTGTTTGGGTCCGGCCTTCGCACCATTAGTACACTATCAGGTCACACAAGGGTGGCTTTTTTTTATGCCTGAAATTCAGTCTCCGCAAGGCTTTCCGCGCTTTTCCAGTTGACCCTAACCCAATATTCAACTCCACCCAAAACTGGAAATCCGGCACGTTAGACCCATCCCGTTGATGGAGGTGATGCCGATGCAAAAGTCCCGCTACACCCAAGAGCAGATCGCATTTGCGCTCAAACATGCCGAACTGGGTATGCCGGTACTGATGGTCTGTCGCACGCTGGAGATTTCCAATGCCACGTTTTGCATTTGACGAAAACGATTAGGCGGACTTTCCCCTCTGAATTGAATCAATTACGGCAACAGGAAGAAGGCAATGCCCGGCTGAGAAGTTGGTGGCCGACTTAAGCCTCAGCAAAGCCATGCTGCAGGATGTGCTGTCAAAAACAATCTGACGCTAACGCGGTTACGCGCATGGATCCTCGACGTGCAGACGAGCTATGGAGCCAGCCAGCGTCAGGTACGGGGTGTGCTCAACGCCAGCCGCGGTCCGGTGCGATATCGTTCGGTCGCACGTGATACTGCTACCTTATCCCAGCGCATTTGGGCGATCGCCGAGTGAATTGGCCGGTAAAATGCTCGATAAGTGGGTTTACGCGCGCCGGATAAAAATCGATTTCTCCCGACCGGGGAAACCGACGGAGAATGCCGCGGTGTAATCCTTTAATGGCCGCCACGGCAAATGCCTCAATCAGAGGAGGGTTCATGTCGCTGGGCGATGCCCGGTGCAAAATCGATGCAATTCGCATCAGCTTCTGCCTGGGTCTATCGCCCTGGCCACATTATCAGGAACGTCTGCACGATACCTTTCAGTTCGGCATCGCTTGTACCGGTCCCGGCCGCGATCAACAGGCCATCTGTGGTCGCCTTGAGCGACAACGCAAGGCTGCGGGCATCAAATTCTGATCCGAAGTCGCCCTCGGCCTGCGCCCGCTCGATCCGTTCGATGAGCCGCATGCGCCAATACGCTCCCCGTTCCAGCACATACTGCCGGACAGACTCGTCGCCCGGTGCGCTGCTGACCGAATGCACGATGCTCATGCTGCCTCGCGGATTGTCGCCTTCGGCCTGCAACGCCAGCGTACCGCGCAGAAGTTGTTCGGCCACGCCACGGGCCGTAGGCTGCTGCAAAGCGTCCAGCATGTAGGCCGACTTTTCCCGCTCATAGCGGTCAAGCACCTGGCGAAACAGTGCTTCCTTGTTGCCGAAGGCGGCGTACATGCTGGCCCGGTTGATGCCCATCGCCTTGAGCAACGTGCTGATACTGGCACCGGCATAGCCGTTCTTCCAAAACACGCGCATGGCGGCCACCAACGCGACTTCGGGGTCGAACTGGCGCGGCCGGCCGCGTGTGGTTTCACCGGGGAGAGAGCGACTTTGGCTGGGCATCAACGTTTATGATCCTAAATTCAGTTGTAGCAGTTTAATATAATTAAAGAACGAACATCCAATATTACTCCCGCCACGGCACCCCACGCATTAAGATCGGACGCGCGGCACATACCGAATCCGCGTTCGAAGGCCTCATTGATTGCTCTGCCGGAACAACGGCAACGCGCATAGGACGGCCACGACGGCCAGTGCGGCGGACGCGTAGCCGAGGAATGCCGTTCCGAGCTCGCTGATAACCCAGCCACCAACAACCGCCCCCAAACCGGTACCGGCATTGGCGGCCGACACATTAAGCGTGCCGGCCAACGCCTGGGCCTGCTGCCCATGCTGCATCACCCGGATCTGACAGATCGGGAAAAGCGCCGTATAGGCGATTCCCCAGAACGCCAAAACCGCAGACAACGGCCAATGATTGGACGCAACCGGGACGAGGATCACCATGACCACTGCCAACAGGAACAGAAAACCAACGGTGGCCCCCAGGGAATTGCGATCGGCCATGACCCCGCCCAGCCAGTTGCCCAGCAGCCCCACGATGCCGAATCCCATCATCCACCATCCCACCCACGATGGTGCAATCTCCGCAACGCCTTCCAGCAACTCGGCCAGAAATGTGTAGGAAGTGAACATCGCGGTGAAAACCAGCACGGATAGCAGGACATGCATGAGGAACCTGGACGACTTCAGTAGGCTGAGCTGGCCCGATCGTGAGGCCACGGGTACCATCGGCGGTCGCGGCATGCAGACGTGCATTAGCAGTGCAGCCAACAGGGTCAGGCCGGCCAGGACCGCAAAAGCGCCGCGCCATCCGATGGCATTGCCTATCACCGTGCCGAGCGGCACCCCGAGGACCAGGGCGGCAGAGATGCCCAGGTAGACACGCCCGACAGCACGTCCCGCGTGCCGGGGGCCGGCCAGTTGTGCGGCCGTCTCGCTGGCCGTTCCCCAGAACACGGGCAGCGCCAGCGCGGGAATGAAGCGCGCCACCGCCAATATCCAGACGTTCGGGGATATCGCTGCCATCAGGTTGGCGCCAGCAAAGATCAGTAGAATGATCGTGAACAGGCGCTTGCGTTCGCGTCCGGCCAGCCGCGCGGTTAATACCGGCCCGCAGAAGGTCACGGTGAACGCGAACAGCGATACCAGCAGCCCGGCCTGCGACGGGGTCACACCGAAGTCGCGCGCTAAGGCAGGTATCAGGCCGATGATGACAAACTCCGTGGTCACCAGCAGGAAGCCGGCAACCGCCAGGATTGCGATCGGCGCAACGGGAATATGCGCTGCGGCAGGGAGATCGCCGGGGGAAGATGGCCTTCTCCCGTCCTGTTCGGGCAAAACTGGCTTATTGTGTCCTGATCTCATCACTCATCTTTCCTTTCATAGAAACGGGTACATCACAATCACACCTAAATAAGGAATGATCATTCCATTTTTCGGCGAAAAAATAGATTGGCAGCGAACTCATAGGAAACTCCGGACGACATGGATGGTTTGCACATGACATTTACTGCGTGCCCTGTTTGATGGCATCACTCACACGCGGCAGCAAGTTCTCCTCTTTCCACCGGGTGGAGAACGCTTCCGATACCGTCCCATCCATGCGATAGAAGGCTCCCTCTGCAATTGTCGCCAGTTCCCGGCCTGTCCGCACAACAAATGCCTCATCGCGGGAGAAGTTCATAAAGAACACGTGCTGCGTTTCGGTATTCCGTAGCTTGTCGAGCGATAACGGCAGCGAGCCCGACTGCGGCACGATCACCCCCTCGGGCAACACTGGCTCGAAGCCCAAGGAGCGCAGCACATTCAACACCGGCCCAGCCACTTCATGGGCGTCATTGAAGACATAGAGCGTCTTGTCGAATAGCTCTACCAGCAAGACCCGGGGACCTTTCTGCAAGGCGCGTTCGACGAACGGAACAGATCTGGCCGTGCCTGCAGCCGTGCTCTGGGCCGACCCCGCCGCATGTGCGTGGGCGAAGAGCGTATTCGATGCCGCGACACCGGCCGACAACACCAACACCAGCGTCCCCATCTTCTGAACAACCGTTCGAAACCGGGTGTAAAGAGGTCTGAAAGGTAATATACCGAGATTCAAGGCCATCTTTTTTGAATCCTCCTGGTTGATAGATTCATGTCGCCAAGGCGGCCAATACGGCAATTGGGGAATGCCGGTGTAGAGACTCTATAATTTTCGGAACGATTGGTCAATATATCGGGCATGCGTTACCATCCAACCTTCGCATCCCATGATTTCGCTTTGACCAGACGTGAACATAGTTCTGCGCCTACCTCAAATTTTAGGCGGGTCAATGTGTATGAATTCTCAGGGAGCTAATACAGGACTTATGCACGCTTTGATACGCTGCGCATTTCAACGCACTTCAGTTCAGGCGGCAGTATCGGCAACTCGTTGTGAGGGGGGGGATTAGGATTCCACTTCATATGTTTATAAAAACCGTTTTCATCGACATATAGCCTTAATATGTCGATGCGATAAACATGTCACGCCCTCATGTTTAAAAAATCGCGTTTTATCGACACATGGCCAGAACGTGCCGATACCATAAGCCGAGAGCTGGGGCACTAGCGTACCCAGATCACCACTGTTTATTTAGGACAGTAAGCAAGGGGAGAGTATTCACTGCAGACGCGGAA
This sequence comes from Sodalis sp. RH24, assembly GCF_047324145.1. NCBI lineage: Bacteria > Pseudomonadati > Pseudomonadota > Gammaproteobacteria > Enterobacterales > Bruguierivoracaceae > Sodalis > Sodalis sp. RH24. Next base: position 3,118,987 of record NZ_CP178729.1, on the reverse strand, counting down.
AATAGCGGTCAACCCACATTGAGCACGGGTGCCGACAGCGACTTTTGCGCTTTAAGTATTAAAAACGGTGGCCGGCGGCAGTGCTTCATTAATTCAGGTCGCTGTACCAGGGCTTCTTCTGTCGGTTGCGGCTCAGACAAGGCGCGCAGGGTAAAACCACAACCCAGCAGGGTATTCACATAGTTTTGTGTCGTGCGATGGTATTTGATGACGTCGTTTATAAACCACTTCGTATGGCGTATTGACTGATCGTGATAATTATCCAGCGGCCAATGTTCGCCGGTTTCAGTGGTGATCCATCCTACCGGCCAGGCGGTACAAACCGGATGTTCAACGCTGAAAATAAAATAGCCGCCGGATTTTAGCGCCTTATAAACCTTGCGGCATATTCCCGTGTAATCCTCGACGTAATGCAAGGCTAATGACGACACCACCAGATCATAGATATTGTCATCAGCCGCAAAATCCTCCATCGAAATAGGCTGAAAGGTAATGCCCGGATCATCCGTCAGGCGTTGCGCCTCAGCCAGCATACGCGTTGACAGTTCAATTCCCGTGACATGGGCGGCGCCCTTGGCGCGGGCGTATCGCGCAAAATCGCCAAAGCCGCTGCCAAGATCGAGCACGTTCAAGTGGCTCAGTTCCGGCAGTAACGCGCGGATCGCGGGCAGCTCCAGCGCGCCGTTCAGGCCGGAGTCCTTCTGGCGTAATGTTTTATATCCTTCGAAAAAAACAGGGTCATCGTACACATTTTGCCGGGATAAATCGTTGTGCAACGCAGTCATGATACAAGTCTCCTTTGTGGTCGGTTACGTCAGCTTGCTCTGATGCTAATGAAATTAGTGGAGGGAAGCACTATTTTGATCGATGATATACCTATCAATATTCATCCGGGAGAGGGCGTTGATGACACGCATCGCGATCGATTTACCTGAAGAAGATCTCCGGCAATGAGATAATCTGGCCGCTATACGCCATCTCTCCCGGCCAGAGTTAATCAGGCAAGCCTTGTCTGGCTATCTTGCAGATAATCGTGCTGATAGTAATAATGCGTTTGGCCTATGGGCTAATAGCAACACTGACGGCATCCTCTATGAAAGTCAGGTCCGCAATCATGACTGGGAATGAGTGTTCGATGGGCTTCGTTTGACATCGCTATCAGTTTTAAAATGGCGCTGAAAAAGTCCTCGCAATCTGGTTTGACCAGTTCTGGATTCAGCGTAAAAATATGTCGGCTCCGCCCCATCTTAACAAATTGGGGGCCTTTTTGAGGGCTTCGATAGAAAGGCTTTCTAACTTACTAAAATTAAATAATTATTTGGTGTTCGATTTCGGCCTTCCCATTACTACATAATCAGGTCACCCAAGGGTGGCTTTTTCTGTCCATATTCTTCTGCAAGTTCATAATCTTCTTTTATATAAAGAAATATATCCATCTTTCCTTCCGTGTCGAGTTCTCATTCTTCCATGCTGGCCGTTTTTCATCCATTAATATCCGGTCCATGGATGCGGCTTCCCGTTTGCAACAAACAAAATCAACGCGCTCCTGCCATGGAACCTCACATCCCTGCGGAATAACGGTCAATACGGCCCTGGGCGTATGTTTACACTGGGAGAGGTGCCGACAGTGTCTATACAGATTCTTCGGGGTAAGTTCAGGGAGACGCGCTATGTTTTTTGACAGCCCGTGACTTGCGGGTAATTGCGACATACGAGATCGAGTTTGTTTTTCGGTTCGAAACCTTTATCCAGCATGCATCGCTGAACATTAGCGGCTTTGCGCAGCGTGGGCACGTAAGGCGCCGAGCCCAAAGGTTGCGGATAACCGCATTGATACATCACCGCCAGTGCTTGTTTGTCGTTTTCAACTTCATGAGAAAAATGCAGCGAGGCCCCCACTTTACGCCAAGTAATCAAGGAAAACTTGCTCACGCCGGAATCCGGCTTAATCGGATGAAACCCGCTGTCTGCGACAAAAGGCAGCGCTTCCTGCTGGCTCTGGCTCAAGGGGTGCCCCTGCTTTTGCTGGAGGCAGGCTGGTGTATCATGGTAAACACGAACGCTGCAAATTTTGAATCCGTCTTTGCGGGTAAACCCCATATTTTCCATGCATTGGTAATACAGAACGGACTCATTATCCGTTTTGGGGATATCGGAGCCGGGGAGTTGCACGCCGCATTTACCCATCGCGACGCGCACGCCGTCGATATCCGTATCAGGACGCTGCCACTGTGTTAGATCCGGTGCTGGGGGGCATCCTGTCAGCAGGAATACCGACGTCGTCAGCAGAAGTAAAGTCATCAGAATCGATTTTCGGAACATTAAAATCCCTTATTCTGTCACCCCGCGCAGGAATGTGTGGTAATCATCACGCCTCTCCAGGTTGGGGCGGGACAAATACAGTATAGGCAGCGAAAGCAACCCAGACTGAATCAGGTACAGGATATTCAGGATACGACTCGTTCACCTGTTCCCGTCCGGGAACGGGTGGATGTACTCAAAAAACATGTCACGCCATCATGTTTAAAAAATCGTGTTTTATCGACACATGGCTAAAACGTGTCGATACCATAAGCCTATCCCGGCCATATGTTTAAAAAAAAATTTCATCGACACATGGCCGAGACATGTCGATATTGTAAATACGTTCGGGCCGTATATTTAAAAAAATCATTTTTATCGACATATTCTAAAATGTTTTACGTGCGCCATCTGGATTGATCTATAACCATTTTCTAGCATACAAAACGCATTGGGTCGAAGACAAAACAGTCTATAAACTAAATGAGGCAACGCCGGAAGCGTACCTGCGCCCTGTGCAGGCGACAATTGCGGACCATTCCATCAATAATGTGCCGGATCCTGGCGGTTATGGGGGCATTCTACATACCCAAATCGTGTTAAATAACACCTCTATTTATTAATCGCGTAATAGTAAACACAAGCTGAATAATAAAAAATTTTGAATGCCTGTCGCCATAAGTAAACCCAGTCATGCTCAATTCCTTCCCAACACAAACAAACTATTGCGATCGTGTTCGCATCGTGGAATGCTTAACAATGTGCTGCGTTTATATCAATGAAATCAATAATTTTTGTTAAGTCAGGGACGGGGAATGGACAAGAATACTCAGGGGTTCACATCATACTGGCGTAACTCCTTAGCAGACGCCGAGTCTGGTAAAGGGGCATTTGAGCGTAAAGACGCGGATAAATTCATCCGGTGGATGGACATCTCCACGGGACGGCTGGATGAAGAAGTTATTAACGCATTCTTTGAGGGTGAAAGCGACACGGTAAAAACCGTCGAGGTATTGTTACGACCAAAAGCTTGGATCCGCCAGCTAAAGCATGGTAAAGAGCGAACGGCAGGCGCGCCAGGTATCGCCACACCGCTGGTGACTTCCGCTCTCCTGAACCGTGAAGGCTTTTTGTTCCCCACTGCACCTGCCACTATCCCTCGTGACCTGCTAGAACCGCTTCCCAAAGGCACCTTCTCCATTGGCGAGATGGCGCAATATGACAGATACAAAACCACGCATAATTCGACCACTTTTGGCGAGGATGACGAACAGCAACGCCGCGAGGAAAATGACGAGCAGCGGGTTAAGCGTTATGAAAAGCATCAGCAGCAGTGGCAAAGGTACCTGACTGAGACAAATAATCTCCTGGAAAGCGTGGCCGGAAAATGGATCGCCACCCACGAGCAATACGAACCGGCAGGGTATGGCTACATTATCAAAGCGAACCAGCCCAGCGGGGCCAGCCTCCATATCCTTCCTCTGTATGATCATCTGCTGATGTGTAAAAAAGAGGTTCCGTTACTGGCGTGCTTTGCCTCGACGGAAATGCCCCCCGTAGAACCTCTCCTTGCCGCCAATGCAAAGTTCAGCGAGCGTCTGGGGCATTCCGGGGACGAGTTCCCACTGGCTGTGGCGCAGCGAGACGCCCTGAGCCATTATCTCACCCAAAAGCAGGGTGATATCCTCGCCGTCAACGGCCCGCCGGGAACCGGAAAAACCACTCTGGTTCTCTCTATCATTGCTACTGAATGGGCAAAAGCTGCTCTCAATAAAACCGAACCGCCGGTGGTGATTGCCACATCAACCAATAACCAGGCAGTGACCAACATTATTGAAGCGTTCGGTAAAGATTTTGCCACTGGCACCGGAGCAATGGCCGGGCGCTGGCTGCCTGAGCTGAAAAGCTATGGCGCGTACTTCCCGTCTTCGGGCCGTAAGGCCGAGGCTGTGAAAAAATACCAGACGGATGACTTTTTTAACCGTGTTGAATCCCTGGAGTATGTTGAAGATGCGCAGGCCTTCTATCTTGCAAGGGCAAGGGTGGCGTTTCCGTCGGAGGAATGCAGTTCGCCCGAACGCGTCGTGGATCTCCTGCATGAGCGTTTAACCGAGCAGTCCGCGCAGCTCAAGCAAATCGATTCAGCATGGTACAGCCTGAGCCGCATCCGCCAGGAACGGAGCGCTATCAGCGAAGATCTTGACCAGTACATTCAGGACAAAAGTACGTTATTGCTCGACCGCACGAATGAAATTGCGCTTTTAACACTGGGCAAAAAGCAGTGGCAGCAATATCGCGCGGGTGAGTCGATGATGTATGCGTTCTTTTCATGGATCCCCGCAGTTCGTACTAAGCGCCATTATCAAATTAACCTCTTCCTGGACACTACGTTTGGCACACGAATGGCCGGGTTCCAGGGAATTGCGCCGGAAGGTATTGACGCGTATATCGACGGTTTGATTGCGCAAACGCAAAAAGAGCAGGGTGAGTATCAGCAACAAATCGATCTTGCACAGGACGTTTCCCGGCGCGAAAGCGCGGCCGTCAAGCATTGGCGCCAACTGACCGGGGCATTGGGACATTCAGGCGAAGAAGAGCTGGGCCTGGCCGGAGCTGATGAGCTTGCTGATACGCAGATTCGCTTTCCGGCGTTCCTGCTGGCGACCCACTACTGGGAAGGTCGCTGGCTGATGGATATGGCCGCTATTGATAATCTTCAAAAAGAAAAAGGCCGAAACGGCGCGAAAACAGTTAAGGCTCGCTGGCAGCGCAGAATGAAGCTCACCCCCTGTGTGGTGATGACCTGTTATATGCTGCCTTACCATATGAAAACCAGTGAATTTGCAGGTAAGGGAAAGCCATTTGATAAAAGCTATTTTTATAATCTTGCTGATCTGCTAATCGTCGATGAAGCGGGGCAGGTGCTCCCGGAGGTGGCGGCAGCCTCCTTCGCGCTGGCGAAAAAAGCGTTAGTGATTGGCGATACGGAACAAATCGCGCCTATCTGGAACAGTTTGCCCGGTATTGATATGGGCAATATGGTGGAGGAGAACATCCTCCCCGGCGGCACTCAGGAAGAGCTGACGGATGCCTATGCGCTGATGTGTGATTCAGGTAAAAGCGCGGCGTCGGGCAGCGTCATGAAGGTCGCGCAATTTAATTCGCGCTATCAGTACGATCTGGATCTGGTCCGCGGGATGTACCTGTACGAGCACCGACGCTGCTTCGATAACATCATTGGCTACTGTAACGCGCTCTGCTACCACGGCAAATTACAGCCGAAACGGGGCGCACAAAAAGAGACGCTTCTTCCGGCGATGGGTTATCTGCATATAGATGGTCTGGGTCAGCAGACAAACGGTGGCAGCCGCTACAACGCCTTTGAGGCCGGGACGATAGCGGCCTGGCTGGCGTCGCACAAAGAGGAAATCGAGCGTCATTACGACAAACCGCTGCATAAAGTGGTGGGGGTCGTTACGCCATTTTCGGCGCAGGTCAACGCCATCAAAGCGGCGTTGCGTAAGCTTGACATTAACTGTAGCGGTGATGAAGATTCCCTGACGGTCGGCACGGTGCACTCCCTGCAGGGGGCGGAAAGAGCGATTGTGCTCTTCTCCCCGGTCTATTCCAAACATGAGGATGGCGGGTTTATCGACAGTGACAGCAGCATGCTGAATGTCGCCGTCTCCCGCGCTAAGGACAGCTTTCTGGTCTTCGGCGATATGGATTTGTTTGAGATCCAGCCCGGTTCTTCGCCACGAGGATTGCTGGCAAAATACGTGTTCGCCTCAGACAGCAACGCATTGCAGTTTGAGTTTCAGGAGCGCAAAGATTTAAGCGCAGCACAAACGCAGGTCTCTACCCTGCACGGGGTGGAGCAGCATGATGCGTTTTTGAACCAGGCTTTTGACACTATCGGGAAGAGTATTACCATTGTTTCCCCTTGGTTGACCTGGCAAAAGCTGGAACAAACCGGCTTTCTGACATCAATGATTAAGGCGTGCTCGCGCGGCATTAATATCACGGTGGTGACAGACAGATATTACAATACCGAACACGCCGATTATGAAAAGCGTAAAGAGAAGCAACAGCGTCTTCACGTAGCATTGGAAAAGTTGAACGAGATGGGTATCACTACGAAGCTAGTTGAGCGCGTCCACAGTAAAATTGTGATTGGGGACGAGGGACTACTGTGCGTAGGGTCGTTTAACTGGTTCAGCGCCACGAGAGAAGAGAAGTATCAACGGTACGATACGTCGATGGTTTATCGCGGCGAGAGCTTAAAAGGTGAAATCAACACGATTTATACCAGCCTGGAGCAGCGCCAGTTGTAAGGCGAGTGCGAGTCCTTTAGATATGGAGTGAGCACCTTGAATATGTTGCATGAGCTCTGACGGTACGTTTTAGCGGTGGTGGATGCCGGTACTCACAGCGTCAACTCTGGGCCGTATTGACGCTTATTCAGTAGGGATTTTGAGGTTCCACGGCAGGGGATCTGTGATTTTATTGATGGGATGATCCGCGATAATTTCCAGCACATGGCGCAGATACGCTTCCGGCCCCACGCCGTTCAGTTTGCAACTGCCGATCAGCATATACATTAACGCCGCCCGATCGACGTCGCTGTTTTACGCCGAGTTGCCCTATTCTCAAATTTATCTTTAGTAGAACTCGGGCCTATGGGACTGTTAAAAAGGGCCGAGCCTTTTACAACGTTCTAATCAATCGGGCTGGGTTGCCGGCATAAATCCCTTTCACCGTCACGGGATTGACCACAACCCCCCCAGCCCCTATCACCGACCCGCTGCAAATGAAATCGGTTAATATCGTCGCACCGCTGCCGATGGTGACATTATCGCCAAGGCTGATTTTAATCCAACTTGCTGGATTTGGGTCTGGCGCACCACACCTGAATAAATCATTGGCGAATGTGACATTATGCCCAATAAAACAGTTCTCCCCCAATGACACGTTCTCACAAATGAACGTGTGTGACTGCACACGGCTGCCGCGCCCAATGACACATCCTTTCTGAATCTCAACGAAGGGGCCGACAAACACATCGTCATGAAGCTCACATCCATAAATGTTTGACGGTACCATCACTTTGACATTATCTCCGGTAGTCACGTCTCGTATGTCACAGTTGATAATTTTCATAACCCATCCATAGTTTATTTATTGCCGCCAATGTAAAAAGACCCACTGAGGTTGGAGATGTCAACATGGGTCAATGGAAATATACTGTGTCCAGCAGAATTAATTTATAACTCTTATCACAATTATTGTTGGCGTAAATGAAAAATAACTGATTGCGATATGAAGTTGGATGAACAACATCCAGATTTGTTATATTTTAATGCTAAAAATGCTATATGGAATGATAATAATGTTAATGCAAATATATATGCCGCTAACCTATGTCCTAATAGCGATGTATTTTACGGTGAGCAATCATGGCCTGAGCCGCAATAGTATTTACAAAGGCATATGTTATTCTTTTCTGGCCAATTTTGTGATATTGCTCGCGCCCGATAACCTAAGTATTGATAATATCACTCAAGACGGTATGTTATCGTACCTCTCTGCATCATCACTCACGATAATTATCATGCTTATCGTGTTATTTCTTTATTATCTTTGCAAAAGGGGAAAAAATGAATAATGTCAATGCAGGACCGGATAATGCTGAAGTAGCGCGTGGTATAGGTAGCGACATGGCTTGGGGCGCGACGTTCGGCGCGGTGTCCGGCGGCCCCGTCGGGGCAATGGTGGGGGCCGGTTGTGCCGCCGTGCAAAATGTGGTGCAAGGAGCGGTGAAACACGGCCCCGTGGCTGTAACTATGCCAACGGTTCCTATAGGACCTACGCCTTTCATGCCCGGCGCACCGCCGACCATCAATGGCATGTCTATAGACGAATTTTTAAAAAAACATAAAGCGCTTAATTAAGCCTTTATCAACGATTTGATTGCTTACATTCAATCTGGGAAGTCTTTTGCTGGCTGCTTTCTGCTTCTTCTCTATGTTATGCCACCCTGTTGATTAAATAACAGTGAAAGGTTAATATCATGCTTGTAGACCCCCGGTGCGACCTCTGCGCAAGCATGCCCCCGGGGGCTTGTTTTTATATAGGCTAGACAGCATTATATTTCATAATATTTTTCGGTAAATTAAAAGTATGATTTTAATCATGCAGCAACTTAATTTTTTCATTTTATATTTTAATCTAATTACATTAATTAGCTTGTTTAGATCCCTGGGTGTTATCTTTTCTTTATATCAGTACATGATGAAAGGTATTGCCTATGTCATCGGTCAGCCGTTGATGATGGTAATTAAATAAGTGGTTCGGAGCACTATTGTGATCGATCATGATACACATAAGGAATCATCCGGGAGAGGGTGCTGATGACCCGCATCGCGATCGATTTACCTGACGAAGATCTGCGGCAATGGGATAATCTGGCCGCTATTCGCCCTCTCTCCCGGGAAGGGTTAATCAGGCAAGCCTTGTCCGGCTACCTTGCAGATAATTGCACCGGTAGTAATAATAATGCGTTTGGCCTATGGGCTAAAAGCAATACTGACGGGATTTTCTTTGAAAGCCAGATCCGCCAGGAATGGAAATGAGTGTTTGATGGGCTACGTTTGATATAGATATCAGTTTTAAAATGGCGTTGAACAGAGCCTCGCAATCTGGTTTGACCAGTTATACATTCAGCGTTACAGGTCATCCGCGGGTGGCTTATTTATGCTTGAAATTCAGTCGCCGCAAGGCTTTCCACGCTTTCCCAGTCAACATAAGTACTGGATTCAATCAACATCAACTTACTGACAATAGTACAATTGTGGCTATATCCCGCTTCGATCATGTTTGTATCCGCGAGGTCGGCTGCATGGCCCACAGCCGGCGTAAAATCCTTGATATCCATATGCGCCGTCCGTTGCCAGCCAAGACCGAGACCCTGCGCCGGGCCGATACGGCGAGGCGTGCAACTACCTGGTAAGCCACTGATAGGCGTTGTGTTATTACAGCACCGATAGTTGTTTAGCCCCTCCGGTTTTTAGTACCACTGCCACTTGTGGCATCCCGCCCATTAACTCCTGGCTAGGGGATCAGGGGTTTATTCCCGGGCGCCGGCAACGCGCCGGGTAGTGGAATGCTGAAGCCTGTGACAATGATCACGGTTGTACTACGCTTAATCGTATCCCACGCCGCGGCCGCCGGCGTTCATTGATTAGCCAGGAATCAGCCAGTTGTGAAGAACAAAACCTTTATCTCACCCGCCCGGGAACAGGGGTACGCGGAGCTGGGCGACTATGCCGCGATTGGCGAGGGCCGTTCCGTGGCGCTGATCGCCCCGGACGGCGCCATTGACTGGTGGTGCGCGCCCAATATCGATTCACCGCCGCTGTTCGACCGCATACTTGATGCCGGTATCGGCGGGTATTTTCAGCTGGTTCCAGAGGGGGCCTGGCGTATGCGGCGCGGTTACCGACAGGATAGCAATGTGCTGGAAACCCATTACGAGACGGCAAGCGGCAGCGTGCGGATAACGGAATCGCTGAACAGTACCTTGGCGGGCCGCCTGCCGTGGAGCGAACTGGCGCGGCGCGTCGAGGGGCTGGAGGGGACGGTGCGCATGCTGTTGCGATTAAAGCTGGGTACGCGCGCCGAAACGCAGTCGCCCTGGCTGGATGACGCGCAGGGCATACCGGTGTTTCATCTTGGCGATCTGATGGCGATGCTGCGTTTTTCCGAGGATATCACCCTTACCGACAGCGGCGATGAAGGGGTAAGCGGCTTTTTTATTACCCACCCCGAGTCCCGCTCGCTGGTGGCGCTGGTGGCCACGGAACGGGAGCCGCTGGCGGTGCCGCCGCTGACGAAGATTGACCAGCGTATCGAGACCAGCGATCGCGCCTGGCGCGACTGGGCGGACAATCTCACCTGGGATGGCCCTTATACCGATCACGTTAAACGTTCGGCCCTGGCCCTGAAGTTCCTGTGGTATGCGCCCACCGGCGCACTGGCCGCGGCGGCCACCGCTTCGCTGCCGGAAGGGCTGGGCGGCGGGAAAAATTACGATTACCGCTATGCCTGGGTACGCGACGCCTGCCTGATCATCAAGGCGTTTGTTTATCTTGGCGCGCTGGAGGATTGCAAAGCGGCCTTCTCCTGGCTGACCAATACCATTATCCGCCATGATGGCGTACTGCGCGCCTGCTATACCCTTGAGGGCGGGCTGGTGCCCGAGGAGCGCTTCCTGCCGTTGAAAGGGTACCGGGGCACCCAGCCGGTACGGTCCGGCAATAATGCCAGCGACCAGGTCCAGCTCAGCATGTATGGCGATATGCTGGCTACCGCGCGCCTCTTTATCGATGCCGGTCATATCCTGGATCTCTCAACGTCGCGGCTGTTGGGCCATCTCGCCAACCGCTGCGCCGACAGCTGGCGCGAACAGGACAGCGGTATCTGGGAACTGCCGGAAAAACAGCATTATACGCATTCAAAGATGGCCTGCTGGCTGGCATTGGACCAGGCTGTCGCCCTGGCGGACGCGGGCCATATCGAACCGACCTGGAAAGGGCGCTGGCAACGGGAGCGCGACCGCATCAGCGCCTGGATTGAGCGGCACTGCTGGTCTGAACAGCGCCATGCGTATACCTTTTACGCCGGCAGCGACAGGCTGGACGCAGCCATCGCGCTGACCCACTATTATGGCAGCAAGGTCAATCCGGCACGCATGCTCTCCACGCTTGGCGTTATCCAGCGGGAACTTGGCGAGGGCGGCCCGCTGGTTTATCGCTACTCCGGCATGGACAAAGAGGAAAGCGCATTTGTCGCCTGCGCCTTTTGGCTGGTGGAAGCGCTGGCGAATATGGGGCGCCAGGCGGCGGCGGATAACGCCATGGAAGAGATTTTAGCGACGCTTTGCCAGACGGGGAATGTGCAGGTCTTCAATGAGATGTTTGATACTAAAACCCAGACCTGGCGCGGCAATATGCCGCAGGGCTTGAGCCATCTGGCGCTGATCTGCGCGGCAAAAGGACTGGCCGGGGGCGCTACCGGGCAAGGGCAGGCCCTGACCCGATCGCCGCCCGCGGATAAGGCGTAGGTGTTCAGAGATAAATCCTTGTCCGGAGCGGAGTGATGGCGCCCGTGATGGCCGGGCGGCTGCGATAATAATAGCGCCGGCAGCGTCCTTCGGGAAGGGAACCTGGGCCAAGGTTGCCTTTACAAAGGCTTCAGGCGCGCCGGCTGCTGACAATCCAATAAAAAATCAAAAAAGGAATGCGGCGGGTTTTTATCATTCCCGCCGTCAATGTCGCTTTTGAAAACGTTTATTGCTGATGAAGGTTTTTATTTGTGAGTAATTTATATGATTTTTTCTTTAATAAGATATTAATTTAGCTATTGTATATTAATCAATTTTTTAATCGTGAATTCTGCAAGGTAATTTATATATTAAATATATGTTATTAGTGTTTACAATAGCCTGGTGTGTATTTTGGGTTAACAACGCGAGTGCTATATAAAAATATCTTTAAAATATCCATTATCATCATTGGGGGAAATAAAGTGAACACTATTTTTCCATCGCTATGGCCGCCGCAGGCGTACCCTGACTATGAAAAGAAAGGCCATAACAAATTAAATAATAATTTAACTGCCGGGTACCTATACCACCATGCCCCGCAGCGAAAGAATGCCATTCTTAGCGGAGAAGAACTTTTCCATAGGGCGCACGTTCTCAAACAAGAAAGCAGCCGGCAGCTTGATGATAAGTCTCGCCAAATAGCCACGCTAAATCAGCCCCAAAATATTTTCGAGCGCATCCTCTATGGTCTTTTGCTGGTGTCCTCCTTAAAAGTAGCACAGCAACATCAGGTAAAACCACCGGCAATGTCTTCTTCTTTCCCACGGCCATTCCTCCCTCCGGAGCGAAGGATAAAACGCGAGGCTTTGCCAGCCCTGCACGATTACGCCGCCGAAAGAAATTATCGCCTTGCCACATACCTTAATAAAAATATAGGCGTCGGAATTAATCCCGACTTCACGGATGATAAACATCTGGCCATAATAATTATCGACAGCATCGATCGGCATCCGGAGCTTATGCCTGATGTTGCCCGGCTGACGTTGTACGGCAGTCAGCTCTATGGAGAACGCAGGGGAGAGACACTCAGGCCTTTACAGCAAAAGGGACTGATAGGACAACTGCTTTGCCAGCTTATTTTCAGAGAAGACAATATCGCTCTGCGCATAGCGAAATTATTTGATGCTAATCGCAGCATCACGCACCAGGCGTTTGCCGCCCTGGTGGAAACATGGCCGTTGTCAGAAAGTTATGTGCGGAATAAATGGTTGTGGCAGGAAAAGTACGAGGCAATGGAAATTCCGACGCTGTATCTGAAAAGCTATTTTCACGTCAAGGACCAGCCGGCATGGATGGCGCAAAATCAGACTGCCATCCTTGATCTCGATAATTTGTGGGTCGGCAGCCTGACCTGGACATTATTGCATTTCGGCGCCCGGGCAATTGTGCTTGATAACCCGGATAACCTTATATCGTCATCCCTGTCATCCCTGATTGAATTAGGTATTGGCCTGGTCAGTACATCCTGGCATGGCTTGCTGGCCACAAGCGCGGAATCGACAATGTATCTGGGATTGGTGTTGTATTATTTGCGCGCCCGCCCTGAGCTGAGCATTGGGCAGATAATGGCCGAGGGTAGCTTGGATGAAGTGTTTGCCTGGTTTAAGGCCGATCTGGAAAAGCGGCATCTCACCGCGCAACATCTTTATGACAGTTTTAGCTATTACAAAATCAATTTTCAACGGCCCGTATGGCGTTCGCGCAAGTCGGCGGCGGAGGAATTACTCAAGCAGCACTGCGGCAGCGCGCAAGCTCTCATTATGGGCTATGACAATCTGGATAGACATGACCCCCCATCGCATGCTCCGGACCCTGTCGGGCAGTTAATGAGATCGTCCACGGCCCGGCAATGCGTGGCTAACGGTGCGTCGATCCCGAATCTGGATACTTTTTATCGTCGGGAGGTGGACCGGTTCGCGATGAAAATCCGCGCCCTGGACACGGCGCTGCTGGAAGCGGTATTTATGCCCAGTGATGTTCTTGATGATAATCTACAAGCGGATGATGAGCGGTTTCTGCAAGGAGCGGAAATTAAATGGGTGGCCCCGCGGCTGACTCAGCGCCGGACCATACAGGATATGTTTTATTCAAATAAGCCTATTCATTATCTTAGTAAACCGGATACGTTTTTTTTCCAGGGCGGTCAGGGGAGCGATCGCCGGCTATTTGCACTTCGGATCACAGATATGGGCTATCTGCTGCGCAAGATTGCGGTTAATGATCCGCATCTTGGCACCCTGATGCCGTTTATGGCGGACTGGCCGCTCCCGGAGCGGGTCTCGCAGCACGAATTTACCCTTCTGCCATTAAATAATACCGGCATCTCAAAAGAGCCGAATGAAACATTGTCCCTGTTTCTGGAGCGTTATGCCGATTTCCATTACCAGCTTTACCGGCTCAAAATCCATGAAATGGGGTACGAAGAGGAGAAGTCTGGTTTTCATCAGCTTATGGCATCGTTGCCGGGGCTTATCATCCCTTTCTATGGTTGTGCCAACGCCCTGCACGCCGGACAAGCCCAGGATGCCTTTACCTCATGCCTGATGGACGGCGCTCTGGTGGGCTTGCCGCTGGTGTTTACCGGCGTCAGGGCCGGTCTGGGGTTGTTCAGGAGCGCGGCGATTGGCGCCGCCAGGACCTTGAGCGGGCCGGTATTCAGCGCCTCGGGACAAGAAGTCTTCAGGAATATAGTGCCGACAAGGATACAACTCGCCGGGGGTATCGAGGCTACCCACGCCCAATTATGGCCATTTATGGATACCGTGGGAAAAGGCATACTGAAAAGTGTCGACCCTGGTTTTGCCGCCGCCCGATCGCTGAGTATATTGACTAAAGGCCTGTATCTGGCCCTCCTTGGCAGGACGACCGTCGGGGTGGTGGCGTGGCGATCCAATATTGCAAAAGTGACCAGCGGACTGCCGAAATTTGTGCCCGCAATCCACGTACAGGATGCAAAAATAGTCTTTGGCGCCGAGGGCAGGGTCCCTTTAACCGTGGCCATCAAGGGCGTCATCTATCCTGTGGCGAAAGTACAAAACAGCAGCATAGTGGCGGTTGAGACCGGTGAGCGTACCCTCGACGGCAAGCTGCTGTTTGTCCAAATGGATCTGCAAAGCCAGTTCGGTATTTATAAGAAATACTATTGTCTGGAAACGGGTAGTGCCGTGTGTAATCTGGCCGAATATAGCCTGCCGGATTTCAGGATTGAAAAAAATGCCGAAATACCTCCTGCAACAGAGGTGCAGCTTTTTTGGCCGCTTTCCAGCAGCACGCCTATTTATTTGTTGGTTGTGCATCCGCTCCATATTCTGGATATAGCCGACAAGACATGGGTGATGTTTGAGATCAACGGCAGACGCTGGGCTTTCTCCAGGGACAATGGCACCCTGATGCCGGCGGATAATCTCGATGATGCGCAGGTGCGCGTCCGCCGAAGCGGCGAAGCCATTGCCATGATCCACACGGGCGATAACGACCGGACATTCTCGCTGCGTTTCACGCCAATGCGGCATCAAAAAAAGCGCGAAGCCGCTCTGCCGCGGGTTTTGGACTGGCATCAGTTATTGACTAACTATACGCTCAATGAAGATGAATCCACGGGTTTTAACGCCCTGATCCATGACGAAACGCACCTGGACGTGCAGATAGGCGATGCGCGCTATTTATTATTGCCCGAAAAAAACGCCGCCACCTTCCTGATGTGCCACCCGGCGCAGGCTAACGCGCCGGTGTTCCGGGTGGCATATCAGGTTGGTAAGGGCGATTTCGTTTTTGCCTCGCCGTGCGAACCGCTCAATGCCCACCATATCGGTGAATTATTGCGCCGGAAAATTGCCGATCATCCCCAGGCCACCCAGGAGCCTTATATTAATATCCTGTTGCCGCCTTTGGTGAACGGCGCCTTCCGCTACGGCAATAAAATGTTCCTTAATCTCGGCGGGCGGTTTTTACATATCGCGCCGTTTAACGGGGTTTATCACACACTGTCCCTGGACGAGGGTGAGGCGGGGGCCGTTAATAGTTACTGGACCCTGCGTTATGAATTATTTACGGGCTGCTTCGATATCATTGACATAAGCGACCGACCTCCCGCGCCCGGTCATGACGCAGGCTCGCTCTCGCGGTTTGAGAAACTCGCCGCACGGACATATGCAAAAAGCAGGTTTCCCTCCCTGGCGGCGCTTTGCCGCAGGGAAAACGCGACTCAGGACGCGGCGTTGGCCCAGGGGCATCCGCTTCGTACCCGCTTACGGCAGGTGGCGTTGCTGCTGCGTCTTGATCCGCTGCGGCGAGACGAGATCCTGCACGCCTCAAGCAGTGCGCTGCGTACCTTTAAAATGGATAAAACCCTGCCGGCGGAGTGGACGGCGGAATACCCGCCTTTGGCGCTCTGGGCCACGTTGGTTAATGTGGTGGCGGCCTGCCAGCGCGACCGTTCGCAAGGCAACCCGTGGTCAAGCAGGCAATTGGCTTTCATCGCTGATCATCCATGGCACTTTTTCCCGCCGTTATTGATAACCCAAGGCCCCGATTGCAGAGCAACCCTCATTAACGAAGACGCGGCCCATGAAGTTATTTTCGAGCAGAAAGGAATAGCGCTGGCGCCATTGGCATCGGAAACGGGATACCGTCGCTGGTTTCCGGCCCCGGGCGGCAATCAGCCGACAATAGTGACCAAATTCATCCTGGCGGAGACACAGCAGCCCATTTTCTGGGTGGACGGGGATAACCAGATCTGGGCGCAGACGCCCGACGGCGTTAAAACCCGGCTATATCGGCAAGCCAGCCACCATCCCGTCGACGATATTATCGTTTCACCGGACGGCGATATCGTCGTATTGGTTACCGAGCGCACACAAGGCAGGATCCGGGCCTTATATTATCATCTGCCGTTTATGGGCAGTCCGTCGGCGGGACAGGATAAAGAATTCTTCGAAGAAGCCTTGCTGACGGGTATCTTTGTCCCCGGCCGGGCGTTGTGGGTTACAAACCAGGGCGATTTATACGCACCATGGGAAAAGCACTGGTCTTTTTTGGAAGACGACCATCCACGCTGGGCGACGCCTGAGGGTTTCCAGCCGGATTTTGTGTCCCCCGACCAGCGTTTTCTTGGTTTTGTTAAGCGCGATGTGAATATGGCCGACCATGAAATCCTGTTACATGATACGACCAACAATAAACAACACCTATTGCCACGCAGCCAGCCCTTATTCTGCGAGGGCATTGGATTGGGCAGAATGGTGAGCGCCGCGTTCTCAGCCCTGAACGCGCTGGTGGCGGTAGGTTTTGCCGATGGTTATATTGAAATATTCCGTATTGGCGGCGGCGAGGAGACCGGAGGCGTTTTTTCGCTTGGTTATGCGCGGCTGCCGATGGGCCGGTTCATCCTGACGGATACGGTTCTGCCCAAACCAAAACAGATGGTGATGAAATTTAACAATGCTTTTGACCAATTGCTGGTGTTCCACGATGTGGGTGATTTCCGGGCAGACCATCAGGGCAATGGGACCTACGCTGTTTCAGAGATCTCCCTGGCGGAATTATAGACAGGTTCGTTCGTATCATTCCGGCTCAAACTTCCCGGCGTGGCCCATGGCCTGGCGGGAGAGCCGCTCATCAGCTCAGCATAAAGTCGATAAGCAGCGGGACCTGCGCCATGATCATTTCCTTGCCGTAATGGACCGGCAATCCGGCCTGGGCGGCGTTGGCCAGCAGAGGCGTTTGCTCCGGGAACACCACAATATCGCACACCACCGTGGAGGCATCCAGGTAGCGCAATGAAAAGGGCTGTGCGGTATCGCCGCCCATGCCGACGGAGGTGCCGTTAATGGCGATATCCACCTCCCGGGGAAATTCATTGCCCTGCTCAATTAACACTCCGGGATAAAGGGACCGCAGCTGTTGACACAGCGCGGAGGCTTTACCGGCGGTGCGATTGAAGATAACCAGCCGACGGGCGCCATGGGCGGCCACCGCAAAGGCAATCGCCGCCGCCGCGCCGCCGGCGCCGGCCAGATAAACGCTTTTGCCCCGGATGCCATATCCCCGTGTTTGCAAACCGGCGACAAACCCTTCCCCATCCATCATGGTGCCGCTTAACCGGCCGTCGGGAGCGCGCTTAAATACGTTACAGGCTCCGATGGCCCTGGCTGAGTCGGAAACCCTATCCAGCAGGGGCAACACGTTGCGCTTGTGCGGCATGGTGACGACCGCGCCGCAAAAATTGCGACAGGCCTTCAGCCCGTTAATGGCGTCCGCTAAACCGGCGGAGTCGACATGCAAAGGGATCATCAGCGTGTCCGTGATCCGTCGCTCGCGCAGCGCGGCATTGATTAACATGGGGGATTTAGCCTGTGCCACCGGATCGCCGATAATGCCCAGGAACCGCAGGTTGCCGTTGACCGTATTGCGTTCGTCCATGCCCGTGCCCGTGAATGATTGCGTGTTATCTGAGCATAAAACAAAAGCCCGCGGGCTGCATCAGCAAGAGAGAATTTGCCCGATGAGAGGGAAGGGGGTTTGTACCGTTAGCGCAGCGTATTCAGCGGCATAGGCGCGCCGGCGCGCGGTTCGCGTGGCGCAAGAAATCAAGCGGAATAGGCAATAATCCGGAAGGATCGGACTGACGCCGGCCCGCCGGGCGCGTGTAAAGTCAGGGAACGCAATTCAATCAACTGGGAGAGATGTATGAAGACTATCGGTTATGCGGCGCTGAAGGCCGGTACCCCACTGGCGCCCTTTTCCTTTGAACGGCGCGCCCTGCGCGGCAATGATGTGGCGATTGAGATTTTGTACTGCGGCGTTTGCCATAGCGATCTCCACCAAAGCCGGGACGACTGGCAAGATTGGGGGCCGACGACCTATCCTTGCGTTCCGGGCCATGAAATCATCGGCCGGGTGATTGAGATCGGCGCCGGCGTTACGCGCCACGCCGTTGGTCAATTGGTGGCGGTGGGAACTATTGTCGACAGTTGCCAGCATTGCGACCAGTGCCGCAAAGATCAGGAACAGATGTGCCGGGAATACCCCACGGTGACCTATAACGGCCACGATCGCCTCACCGGCGAGATCACCCGCGGCGGTTATTCCAAGCATATCGTCGTGCGGGAAGAGTTTGTCCTGACATTGCCGCAGGGGCTCGATCCGGCCCGCGCAGCGCCGTTGCTTTGCGCGGGTATTACCGTTTATTCCCCGTTACGTACCTGGAACGTTGGACCCGGGACCCGGGTCGGGGTCATCGGCATCGGCGGTCTTGGTCACCTGGCGGTTCGGCTGGCCGCGGGCCTGGGCGCCGCGGTGACGGTGATTACCCGCACCGGTGAAAAAGCGGCGGAAGCAACAGCGCTGGGCGCGGAAAAAATGCTGCTGTCCACATCACGAGACGATATGGCGGCGGCAGGGGCTTCTTTTGACGTGATTATCGATACCATTCCCGTTTCTCATGATGTGTCGCCCTACGTGCAACTGCTGGATATTGAAGGCGCGCTGGTGATTGTCGGCAATTTGGGGAATATGGCGGGCTTTAGCAGCCTGCCGTTGATTATGGGACGCCGGCGCATAACCGGTTCACCCTCGGGCGGTATTGCCGAAACCCAGGAAATGCTGGATTTCTGCGCCAGGCAAAACATCCTTCCCGACTGTGAAATCATTCCCATACAGCATATCAATCATGCTTTTGAACGTATGGAGCGTGGCGAGGTGAAATATCGCTTTGTGATTGATATGGCATCGCTGGATATGGCCTAGGTTGTTTCAGGCGTAGGGAACAGGCCGGCATCAGCCGCTACCTTTTTATTGATGGGTTTATACCCTTTGGCCCCTGTCCGCTGTAACAGGACAGGGGCCTTATTATTTTATGCGCTTTCCTTGGATGGCGGGCCATTCCCCCGGACACTTTAACCGGCGGCGCGCGAGGTTTTTTCCCTGGTCCCGGCTGAGCCTCCATACGCAAGCCCACCGTTGCCGTGGCATTATTCTTATTTTTCGCGACCGTGGTTTTTTTGGCTAACAGTCGGTTTGGTTAGCGCGTTGATAATATATATCATTCTCATCTGTGACGTGACATGCGCGTAATAATCCGTTCCCGGCGATGGCGACTGCTGAAAAATAGCGGCCGCCCTGGAAAGAGGAAAATTCCATAACAGACGGATTTAATGTGAATTTTTTATAGAGTTGCATAAAACATAAATATAATCTAATGAAACAGCTCCCCGCTTCGCTTAATTTCCGGATTGGCGCCACGCCAAACAATCATTATCACTGGCATAAAAAGAGCCGGCGCGTTGATGGTAAAAGTTTATTTTTTTATTTTTCCATGGCAGGGTGCGATGATAACGCTATGAATAAAATGGTTTTTTTATAAAGTCAAAAATATCGATTCAAACTTGCGCTTATCTTAAGATGCGCTACATTTTAATAGGTACAACAAGCGAGACATTAACTAAACAATTAACATCAAGCACCCTCTAATGTTATGAGTGTTGCGCAGAGTTGCAGGAGAATATTCTTATGGCCGCGCAGTGATAGGGCGGGGGAAGATTACTGGACCCTGTGAAATAGGGTAGTCAGCGGATTAAATATACCGCAGACGCTTTATTTATGTTAAGAGTATCATCCGCGCTGGGGGTTAATTGTTCATCTTTAATGCGGTGAGATAAATTATTCGATGGCACCCATCCATTTAAACCCGGTCAATGTAAACCAGGCTAAAGTGCCAGGCGTATTTATCATCACGGGCATAAAATGACGCAATGACAGCTATATTAAGCAATGGAACATTATTGTATGCCTGCAACGTATCATATTTCATAGCCTGGGCGAAATGGCATTGGAAAATAAAGAAATTGACGCTGCACCGTGCAGGGCAGGGTTGTTAGGTACTCTCTTTTCCCCCATGTTTTTTGCCGGATAACCACAAAATGAAAGCGCGGCTGCAGAAATATTTTCTTTTTTCCGCGCGCCGTATCTTGTTAACCATTACTTCAAATTCAAGGCCCGGTTTTTTTTGGCACGGCAGCTAAGCCACCCTACCTCCCTGGTGCATACGTTCCTGGCAAAAAGACCACGGATACCACGACAGGCAGGTTTGTTTAATCAATTGAGAGGTGAATCATGACTTACGAAGAAAATTACCACGATTGGCTTCGTGACGCGCACGCCATGGAAAAACAAGCCGAAAGCATGCTGGAAAAAATGGCCGGCCGGCTGGAGCATTATCCCGATCTGAAGGCGCGTCTTGAACTGCATAGAGAAGAAACCCGTCAGCAACTGGTGCTGCTGGAGGACGTGATTGATCGTAATAACATTTCCCGTTCAACCTTAAAAGACGTCATGGGGAAAATGTCGGCCTTTGGGCAGGCGGTGGGCGGCATGACCGCCGAGGACGAAGTGGTTAAAGGCGCCATCAGCGGTTATGTCTTTGAGCATTTTGAAGCCGCTTGCTACACATCGCTTATCGCCGCCGCCAAGCTGGCCGGGGATGTTGAAGGCGCCAGGGTTTTTGAGCAAATCCGCGAACAGGAACTCGCCATGGCCGAATGGGCCTTTACCCATCTGCCGAATGTCACGGAACAGTTTATGGTGCGTTCCGCCACGCCCGATGTCGAGGCGAAAAAATGATCTTGCCGGATAAAGCGACAGGTTGCTTCGTCCGTGGTGAGAATAAGGGAAAACCGGCATGGAAGCATTGAAAATAATAACTTTTGTCGGGAGTGAGCATGTTTAGACACGTAAAACAACTTCAATTTACCGTTCGTGTCGCCCAGCCTAATCCAGGGCTGGCGAATCTTCTGCTGGAGCAATTCGGCGGTCCGCAGGGCGAGCTGGCGGCGGCGTGCCGCTATTTCACCCAGGGCCTCGGGGATGAAGATCCGGGACGCAAGGATTTGCTGCTGGATATCGCCACGGAAGAACTGAGCCATCTGGAAATTATCGGCTCATTGGTCGGCATGCTTAATAAAGGCGCCAAGGGCGATCTGGCGGAAGGCACCGAACAAGAGGCGGAATTGTATCGTTCATTAACCGGCAACGGCAATAGCAGCCATACGACGGCATTGCTGTATGGCGGCGGACCGGCATTAACGAATTCCGCCGGCGTGCCCTGGACCGCGGCGTATATTGATACCATCGGTGAAGTGACCGCCGATCTGCGATCGAATATCGCCGCCGAAGCGCGGGCGAAAATCATCTATGAACGTCTGATTAATCTGACGGACGATCCCGGGGTAAAGGATGCGTTGGGTTTTCTGATGACGCGTGAAGTGGCGCACCAGATTTCGTTTGAAAAGGCGTTGTATTCCATTCGCAATAACTTTCCGCCGGGCAAGCTTCCGCCTATTGAAAAATATGCCACCACGTATTTTAATATGTCGGATGGCGGCGAGGTGCGCGGTAGCTGGAACTCGGATGAAAACTTCGCGTACGTCGCAGATCCCGCGCCGGCGGTTGACGGGGGGGATGGCGGCGCCAGCGTGGCGCTGCCGCCCAAGCAGCAGGCCAATGTGGATACCCTGACGCTGCGTACCCAATCCGATCCGCAGGTGAATCCCATCACCGGCGCGGAAATCGGCGCGGTGCCCCCGATTGAAAACGAGGCGGCCGGGCAGACCAAACCCGCGAAGAAAAGCAAGAAAAAATAAAAACCCCGCGGTTTACCCACGGCATCTTTTGCCGTGGGTAAACCGCTGCTATTGGCGTTATTGGCTTATAATAGGTGAGCTGGCCTGGAAAACATCTTTGCCCATTGCTTCCCGTCACGCTGCTTAATGCCTCTCATCAATAAGGCTATCTTTATTACACGGGCAGGATCCTGGCCAGACTGAGCAACCAATGTTATCCCTTAATTACCGTGCCTGGGCGTGAGCGCAGCAATGCGGCTTATCGCGACGTCTCAGGACGGTGGCAACGGCTAAAAGCCCCTCTCAGGAGAGCCGGGCAAGCAGAGGTAAGCATGGGCGATATGCACGCGTTTATACTGGCAAGGATACAGTTTGCCTTTACCGTTTCTTTTCATATCATTTTCCCCGCTATCACTATCGGTCTGGCCAGTTTCCTGGCGGTGCTGGAAGCCCTATGGCTTAAAACCCGGCGGGAAAGCTATCGCGATCTTTATCATTTCTGGCTAAAAATATTTGCCATTAATTTTGGTATGGGCGTGGTCTCGGGTCTGGTTATGGCCTATCAATTCGGCACCAACTGGAGCGGGTTTTCGGCTTTTGCCGGATCCATCACCGGCCCTTTGCTGACCTATGAAGTCCTGACCGCCTTTTTCCTTGAAGCCGGATTTCTCGGCGTTATGCTATTTGGCTGGGATAGGGTGGGGCCGGGATTACATTTCTTTTCCACCTGTATGGTGATGCTGGGCACGATAATGTCCACGTTCTGGATCCTGGCCTCCAATAGCTGGATGCATACGCCGCAGGGGTTCGAGATTGTCAACGGCCAGGTTATCCCGGTGGATTGGCTGGCGGTGATTTTTAATCCCTCGTTTCCTTATCGATTGCTGCATATGACCATCGCCGCGTTTCTGGCCTCCGCTTTTTTCGTCGGCGCCGCCGGCGCCTGGCATTTGCTGCGCGGCAATAATAGCGCGCCGGTACGTATCATGTTTTCAATGGCGATGTGGATGGCGCTGTGCGTCGCCCCCATACAAGCTTTTGTCGGCGACGCGCACGGTCTTAATACGCTTGAACATCAGCCCGCCAAAATCGCCGCCATAGAGGGGCATTGGGAGAATACCGCCGGCCGGGCCACGCCGCTGATTGTGTTCGGCTTGCCCGACATGCGCGCGGAAAAAACGCGCTTTGCGCTGGAAATACCTTATCTCGGCAGTCTTATTCTTACCCATAGCCTGGACAAGCCCATTCCCGCGCTGAAGGATTTTCCGCCGGATGAACGTCCGAACTCCACCATTATCTTTTGGTCATTCCGGATCATGGTCGGCCTGGGCTTATTGATGATCACCGTGGGCGTCGCCGGCCTGTATTTGCGCTGGCGCGGCACATTATTTCACAGCCGCCCGTTTCATCAATTTGTTTTATATATGGGCCCTTCAGGGTTGCTGGCGATCATTGCCGGCTGGTTTACCACTGAAATAGGCCGCCAGCCATGGGTTGTTTATGGCCTGCTGCGTACCAGGGACGCGGTGTCGGCCCACGGCGCGCTGCATATGAGCATCAGCCTGCTGGCGTTTATCGTGGTTTATTTTGCCGTCTTTGGCACCGGCATTATCTATATGCTCCGGCTTATCAGGCAGGGGCCGCAATCCAGCAGCGGACGGCACGCGCCGGAAGGCGGCCCCGGACAGAAGCGGACGCCGGCCCGGCCGTTGTCGGCGGCGGACAATGGCGCCGCCGGCGACGAGGGTTTTCCTGAGGGGAGACACTAATTATGGGCATCGATCTTCCGCTGATTTGGCTGATCATCATTATTTTCAGCATCATGATGTATGTGGTCATGGATGGTTTTGATCTGGGCATCGGCCTGCTTTTTCCGCTGGTGAAAGAACGCCACGATCGCGATGTTATGATGAATACCATTGCGCCGGTGTGGGATGGGAATGAAACCTGGCTGGTGATGGGCGGGGCCGGATTATTCGGCGCATTCCCGCTTGCCTATTCGGTGATTCTGGACGCGTTGGCAATCCCACTTACCCTGATGCTTATCGGATTGATATTTCGCGGCGTGGCGTTTGAATTCCGCTTTAAGGCCGCCCCGGAGCGCCAGCATATCTGGGATAAATCATTTTTTGCCGGTTCCCTTATCGCCACCTTTTCGCAAGGGGTGGTATTGGGCGGGTTTATCAATGGCTTTACGGTGCAGGCGCGCCACTACAGCGGCGGCGTCCTGGACTGGCTTACGCCGTTCAGCCTGTTTTGCGG
This sequence comes from Sodalis sp. RH24, assembly GCF_047324145.1. Taxonomy (NCBI): domain Bacteria; kingdom Pseudomonadati; phylum Pseudomonadota; class Gammaproteobacteria; order Enterobacterales; family Bruguierivoracaceae; genus Sodalis; species Sodalis sp. RH24. The sequence continues at coordinate 3,094,645 of NZ_CP178729.1, read as the reverse complement.
CCTGGGGCTTATGGCGGCCTATGCCTTGCTGGGCAGCACCTGGTTAATCATGAAAACCGGTGACCGGCTGCATAGTGACATGAAACGGTGGGCCGGGCTGTTAACCCTGGCGTTGCTGGCCATTATCGCCATTATCAGCGTCTGGACGCCTTTGGCGCAGCCGGCGATTGCGCATCGCTGGTTTAGCCTGCCGAATGTGTTTTTCTTTTTACCCGTGCCGGTGTTGGTATTACTCACGGCCTGGGCGCTGCGGCGCGCGATTATGCGGGACGATACCCATTATTCACCTTTTCTGCTGACCCTGTTTCTTATTTTTATGGGCTATAGCGGCCTGGGCATCAGTATCTGGCCTCATCTTATCCCGCCGTCGATTACCTTTCGGGACGCCGCCGCGCCGCCGCAGAGCCAGGGATTCATGCTGGTCGGCGCCTTGTTTATTATTCCCCTGATCCTGGTCTATACGTTTTGGAGTTATTATGTGTTCCGGGGCAAGGTTAGCCATAATGAAGGCTACCATTGAGGGGGACAGAGCTATGGCGCTGATACGAAAAATGAAACATTCACCGTCCTTGCCGTCCTGGTGGGGCCGTATATTTTGGCTGGTGGTGATTTGGTGTGGCAGTGTGATGGCGTTGTTTATTGTTTCTCTGATATTAAGAATGATAATGAGCATGGCAGGATTGAAAATAGCCCACTGATAAAATATTAGACCAGTAGGCATAACAGACATGCTTCTCTGGCAGGCTTTTTTTGGGTACGCCGCCAGGGCATGGCGTTTATTTATGATGGCCTCCTTGAAATAATGAAGTGCGGACACATAATGATATTGTAGTCTTATAACGATAAGATGTGATGACGTTTTTCCCTGGTGAAGTTTTGCCCGCCACCACTCGCTCCGTTGTGGAACGGCGGGATTTTTTTATCTCAAACTATCATATTATTCGCGATGTTTATGCGGGTATCGCGTTTCACCAAATTCTAAGCTTAATTTACCGCTGACGCTTCTGCCGGCGAAAGCACGGCGCATGGCAATAATAAAATATTGCCTGTTTTTTATGCGTTTACCCGTCAGGTTGCCGGGAATATAAATAAGAAATTTTCTTTAATTTTTTTACAAAATGTAACGGCAACAAATAACAATTTGAATAGGAATGCTTTTTATGAAAAATAAGCAAACCTTGCGTTTTGGGCATAATGCGCTAAAGTTAAAAATGTAAGACGCGCATACACTTTATCTCCTGATATACCTACAGATAAAGGTATGCAAATAAGTAAACCATGAATAAGAGGAATATTATTATGACCGAACATCGTGGTGGTTCAGGTAATTTCGCTGAAGATCGTGAAAAAGCCTCCCAAGCCGGTAAAAAAGGCGGCCAGAATAGTGGCGGTAATTTCAAGAACGATCGTGAAAAAGCGTCTGAAGCCGGTAAGAAAGGCGGTCAGAACAGCAGCCGCAGCTAGTGCTGTTCAGTGCAAAACGCACTATCAACAGAGGTAAGTGCCTATAAAGATGTAAGTACCTATACATAGGTGCCTATAACTCTGTTACCCCGGCGCGTTGACTGCCGTCCGTGCCGGGATTTAATTTTACAAGCAAGAATGACGGCTTATTTTTATTATCCGTGTTGGCCATCCGTAGCGTGATGTTACCAGTTGATTTTCGCATTCGTGAACGTGATTTGCCCCGCCGGCTATCCTCTTCATCACCGCCTGCTTTAGCCCATCATGCAGTATTTTCCTGATCTCAGCACCGCGCCTTTAAAACCTTGCTCTCTAAACGCTAGCCCAGCGCTCCGGTATGCCGTTGCAGGCAAAGCACCAGCGCGTCGAAGGTCGCTTTGCAGCGCGGGCTGGCGCGCAGATCCTCATGCACGATGATCCAGGTGGGCAGGATAAACCCGTACTGTTGCGGCAGTACGCGCACCAGGTCCCCTGCCAGCGCCGTTTGGCATATGCCGATGCCGCAGCCGGCGCGGATAAGCGCCAGTTGGGCCAGATCGCTGTCGGTGCGAAAGGTGAAGGCATCGCGCGTCCATACCGGCAACTGCCTGCGCGCGGCCCGCAGATAAGGCGTTTCTTCATCGAATCCGATCAGCGCATGCCGGGTCAGGTCGGCGGGCGCGGACGGTACGCCGTGCCGGCGCAGATAGTCGCGATGCGCGTAGAGGCCGAGCTTCACATCGCCCACGCGTCTGGCGATAAGCGATTCCTGTTTGGGCGGGGTCATACGAACGGCAATATCGGCTTCGCGCCGCAGTAAGTCCTGTACCCGGTTAGTGGTCACCAGTTCAAGGCGCAGCAGCGGATGCGATTGTTTTAGCTGCGCCAGCATTGGCGGCAATACTTCCGTCCCTATCACTTCGCTGGCCGAAATCCGTACCGTACCGGCGATTTCCCGGCCACGGCCGGTGGCCGCCCTTTCCAGCGCCGCGGCGGTATCGCGCATGGTTTCGGCATACCCCCGTAAGGCTATTGCGCCCTCCGTCGGGGATAAGCCGTTACGCGATCGGATAAACAAGGGCTGGCCGAATGAGGATTCCATGGCGGCGATATGGCGGCCCGCTGTTGGTTGGGTAATGCCCAGGGCACGCGCCGCGCCTGAGAGCGACCCTTCGGTGAGCACGGCGAGAAAAGTGCGGTAGTATTCCCAGCCGATAGTTGAGCCCATAAACTCCCCTCTCTTGTTGACCATACATAAATGTATAGGTTGTAGCCTGACATAGACAATTTCTTTTATACGCCGCCGCATTAAAATTCTCTTATAACCCTTGGGGAGAAATGCGATGAACATAACGGACAATCCGGCGCATACGGCTTTGGTCCTTGGCGCGACTGGCGGCATTGGCGGCGAAGCGGCGCGCAAATTGCATCACGCCGGCTGGCAGGTGCGGGCGCTTTACCGGCAGGCGCCGGCCGCCGGCGAATACCGGGACGGCATCCACTGGCTGCGCGGCGACGCGATGAACCCCGGGGATGTGATGCGCGCGGCGCGGGGTTGCGGCGTGATTGTCCATGCCGTTAATCCGCCGGGCTACCGACGCTGGGCAGAGCTGGTGCTGCCGATGATCGACAATAGCATCCGCGCCGCCGTCGCCGAAAACGCCACCATTATGCTGCCGGGCACGGTTTACAATTATGGACCGGATGCTTTTCCATTGCTGAATGAAGATGCCCCGCAGCATCCGCTGACCCGTAAGGGCGCCATTCGCGTCGAGCTTGAACGGCGTTTGCAGGCGGCGGCCGATCGGGGGGCGCGGGCCATCGTGGTGCGGGCCGGGGATTTTTTTGGCCCACGAGCGGGCAATACCTGGTTCTCGCAAGGCGTGATCAAACCGGGACGGGCGGTGAAGGTGATCAATAGCCCCGGGAAGGCCGGTATCGGCCATCAGTGGTGTTATCTGCCGGACATCGCCGAGACGATGGTGGCGTTGCTGGCCCGGCGTGAGACATTATCACCTTTCAGCACCTTCCATATGGCGGGGCACTGGGATGATGACGGCATGCAAATGGCGCACGCTATTCGCCGCGTGGTCATGCGCCACGGCGGGCAGCCAGCGTTGCGCGCTTTTCCGTGGTGGCTTACCTCGCTGTTGGCGCCGGTGGTGCCCACCCTGCGTGAACTGCAGGAAATGCGTTATCTCTGGCGCCAGCCGGTTAGGCTTGATAACAGCCGCCTGCAGGCGATGCTGGGCAGCGAACCCCATACGCCGCTGGAGCTGGCGGTGGAAACAACGCTGATGGGCTTGGGGTGTCTTACAGCCCATTGAGGGAAATGCCGGCCCCGGGCGGCCATGATATCACGGCCTCACACACCGGACGCGCGGGGCACCGACGGAGTGATGGTTCCGGCCCCGCGGATACCGTTATTGCCGATCTTATTATGTGATGACCCTCTATGTCCCCGCCGTTACATCGCGTCCAGGCCTCGACAGGATGCCGGATTCGGCCCTATAGTAAGTTGCATAATACAACTATATGGGCAATTTGCATGACAGAGGATGATCTGCCGCTGGTTGACGGCATTCGCGCGGCCTCGCGCCAGATGGTGCGTAAACTGGGGTTTATGCAATCAACCCTGGCTGCAACCGACTATCCGCCTTCGGCTGTGCATGCCATGGTGGAAATTGGCGCGCGGGGCGATATGACGGCGGCGCAGCTCACTGAGCTGCTGGGCCTGGAAAAGTCCAGCGTCAGCCGCATGGTGCGTAAGCTGATTAACGCCGGGGAAGTAAAAGAAACCGCCAGCGCCGTCGATGGGCGCGTCAAACTCCTGGCCTTAACCGCGGCGGGCCAGCGCACCCGGGCCGTTATTGAGGCGTTTGCGCGGCAACAAGTAAGGGCGGCATTGGAACGCATGCAGCAAGCGGAGCGGCAGGCGGTTGCCCGGGGTTTGGCTCTTTATGCCCAAGCCCTGACGTCCCATGGCCAGGCGCCAGCGCAGATCGCCGCGCCGGTGCGTATAGATACGGGTTATCAGCCCGCCGTTATCGGCCGCATCGTACAAATGCATGCGCATTTTTATTCCCGTCATACGGGGTTCGGCCAGTTTTTTGAAGCTAAGGTAGCCAGCGGTTTGGCTGAATTTACCGCCAGGCTGGCGCACCCTGACAACCAATTATGGACCGCCGTCGACAGCGGGCGGATCGTGGGTTCGGTCGCCATTGACGGCGAGGATCTGCCCGGGCGGCAGGCACATTTGCGCTGGTTTATCGTGGAAGAGGGCCTGCACGGGGCGGGTATCGGCCGGCGTTTGCTGCAAGAAGCGCTGGCGTTCTGCGACCGCCGGGCTTTTACCGCCACCCAGCTGTGGACTTTCAGCGGGCTGGATGCGGCGCGGCGTCTTTATGAGTCACAGGGTTTTGTCCTGGCCGAGGCGTCTCCCGGCCGGCAATGGGGCCGGGAAGTGATGGAACAGCGTTTTGTGCGGCCCTGTCACGCGGATTAGCATCACCACAATTTATAATCATCCGCCGCGCAGCATCAGCCCCGGACACCCGGGGCGGTGCCAGGGCTAAAACCTACTCTTTCGGCGCCGGCGCCAGGCCCGCGTAATGCATGCCGGCGCTGGCGACGATATCGCGCCGCGCCAGATAGCGATAGCAGCCGGCGCCCAGAAAGACGCCGATAAACCAGCTGAAGTTCGCCACCTGATGCAGGCTGGGGGTAAAGCTTATCGCCAGCCCTATCAGCACCGCCGGCGCCAGGGCCATGATCGCCTTGGGGTTAAAACCATTATTATACCAATAACGGCCGGACGGCGTGGCGTTGAACAGGTCGTCCACCCATACCTTGCCGCGCTTGATAAAATAGAAGTCGGCGATCAAGATCCCGAACAGCGGGCCGATAAACGCGCCCAGCACGTCCAGCGTGTAATGGATAAGCTCCGGCGACTGGAACAGATTCCACGGCGTCAGCAATACCGAGCCCACCGCCGCGATCATGCCGCCGGTGCGAAAGCTGATTTTCTGCGGCGAACAGTTGGAAAAATCGAATGCCGGCGAGACAAAGTTCGCCACGATATTAATGCCTATCGTCGCGATAATCATGGTCAGCAGGCCCAATGCCACCGCCACGCTGCTGCCGACCCGGCTGACGGTTTCAATCGGATCGGTAATCATCTGGCCGAACAGACTCTGGGTACCGGAGACGATGACCACGGTGACAATGGAAAACAGCAGGAAATTGAACGGCAGGCCCCAGCGGTTGCCCCGGCGGATTTCATCCATGCTTTTACCGTAGCGGGAGAAATCGCCGAAGTTCAGCAGCGGTCCCGAAAAATAGGAGACCACCAACGCCACCGCGGTGAGCATTTCCCAGGCCTGCTGGCCCGGGGTCAGCGCTTTGCTGCTCAGGGTAAAGGAGATATTGCTTATCCCGGTCTGGAACAGGATCCAGCCGGCCAGCGCCAGCATCACCACGTAGACCGCCGGTCCGGCAAAATCGATAAACTTCTTGATGGCGTTCATGCCGTGCCAGAACACCATCGCCTGGAGCAGCCACATCACGCCAAAACAGAGCCATCCCAGCGTGGAAAGCCCCAGCCAGTGGCTTTGCGTCAGCGCCTGTAATGACGGCACGAATTTCAGCAATACCAGCATCAGGGCGTTCGCCGCCAGATAGGTCTGGATGCCGTACCAGGCAAAGGCGATAAGCCCGCGGATCACCGCCGGGATATTGGCGCCGAATACGCCGAATGCCTGGCGGCAGATCACCGCGTAGGGCACGCCGGCCATCTGGCTGGGTTTCGCCACCAGGTTGGCGCAGATTTGCACGATGCAAATGCCGAGCAGCAGGCATAACAATACCTGCCAGCTCGCCAGTCCCAGGGTGAAAAAGCTGGCGGCCACCACGTAGCCGCCCATGCTGTGCACGTCCGACATCCAGAATGAAAAAATATTGTACCAGCTCCAGTCCTGCTGGCGGGTAGGGGCTAAATCCTCGTTGCAGAGCTTGGGGCTGTAACGGCTGTGATCGGTGGATCCAATGCTATCGCTTACCTGATGAGTGTTTGGCATGAAATGTGCTCCTCTTATCACTACCCTTGGATGTCGGTACTGAGGAATGATTTGCAGGATCCAGGCCAATGCGACAAAATGTGTATACTTAATTTTTAATTTTGGTATACGGAAATAGATCTCTATCGTATACAGGAGCGGTGAATGTCCAGTTGGTACGGCCTGAAAAGTACTGTTTTTTCGCAGGATAAGGACGATGAGATTTATCACGCCATAGTTAAAGCCATCGTCGAGCATCAGCTGCCGCCCGGCAGCAAATTGCCGGAGGAGGCGCTGGCGGCGGCCTTCGGCATCAGCCGTACCGGCATTCGCAAAGTGCTGCAGCGCCTTGCCGCAGTGCATTTGATCCGGCTTACGCCCAAGCGTGGTGCGCAGGTGATCACCCCGGGGGTGGATGAGGCGCGTCATGTCCTGCTGACCCGCCGCATGCTGGAGTGCGCGAATTTACCGCAGGTGGCGGCACACTGCGAGGCGGTGCATATCAGCGCGCTGGAGGATCTGCTGGCCGGGGAGGCGAGGGCGCATGAAGAGCGGGACGGCGCCACCGCGATTCGTCTTTCCGCGCTGTTCCATGTGCAGCTGCAGGCGATTTCCGGCAACGAGGTGCTGACGCAAATGGTCTCGCAGCTCACCCTGCGCTCCTCGCTGGTGATTGCCGCTTATGGCGCGCCGTGGCAGCAGGGTTGCCGCTGCCATGATCACCAGCAGCTGGTCGCGGTGTTAAAGGCGGGGGATACCCCATCGCTGGTGCGGCAGATGGAACAGCATTTCGACGATATCCTGGCGAATCTTCATTTCGAGCGCAGCGGCGAAACCACGCCGGACTTTGCGCGCTTATTCTCGCCGGCGGTAAAAGGGTAGTACTTGCCCGGTTCCGGCCCTGGGCGGCACAGAAATCTGGCCGCCCGCCCGGGCGTAACCGGATAACCATCGCCGTATATTCGGTGCAGGCACAGGTAGAAAGGAGCCGCGATAATGGCCGCTTGTCGTATACAATTAATCAATCCCAACACCAGCGTTGCCATGACCGAGCGGATCCAGGCGGCCGCGCGGCGCGTTGCCGCGCCGGGCACCGATATCGTCGCGGTCTGTCCGGCGGAGGGCGTGTCGTCGGTGGAAGGGCATTTCGACGAAGCGGTGGCGACCATGGGCGTGCTGCAACGGGTGAAACAGGGCCGCGAACAGGGGATGAACGGGCATGTGATCGCCTGCTTCGGCGATCCGGGCCTGCTGGCGGCGCGGGAACTGGCCGGCGCGCCGGTGGTCGGCATTGCCGAGGCGGCGATGCATATGGCGACCCTGGTGGCGACCCGTTTTTCGGTGGTCACCACCCTGCCGCGCACGCTGGTTATCGCCCGCCAGCTATTGCACAGCTACGGTTTCGAGCGGCACTGTTCCCGGCTGCGCGCCATTGATTTACCGGTGCTGGCGCTGGAGGATCATTCGGGGCTGGCGCAGCAGCAGGTGCGGGAGCATTGCATCCGGGCCAAGCGGGAAGACGGTATCGGCGCCATTATACTGGGCTGCGCCGGAATGGCCGACCTGGCGCAGGAACTGACCGGGGAACTGCAACTGCCGGTGATAGACGGCGTCAGCGCCGCCATCAAGCTGATTGAATCCCTTTACGCCATGGGATTGTCCACCAGCAAATACGGCGATCTGGATTATCCCCTGCCAAAAGAGATCAGCGGCCATTTTAACGGGCTGAACCTGTAGACCAGCCCGTAAAAACCCGGCATTTAACGTTGCCCGCTGTGGCCTGCGTCGTCAGCCGTCAGGCCGCTTTTTGGCAGGCGGCGGTCGCCGCTACCACGCCGCTTTGCTCCAGCGCCCGCGCGGCGCGCAGGCAGAGATCCTCACGCCACGGCGCGGCGATCAGCTGCACGCCGATCGGCATCCCGCCCGCGATGGTGAGCGGTACGGTCACCACCGGCAGACCCAGAAACGACACCGGCTGGGTCAGCATGCCCATGCTGGCGCGCACCGGCAGCGCCTGGCCATTAACGGTAAACGTGTCCTGGCCGATAAGCGTGGCGCAGCAGGGCGTGGCCGGCGCCAGCAAAATATCCCAGTGGACGAATAGCGGCTGGATGCGCTCCTGCAAATAGCGGCGAAAACGCTGCGCCTGGATATACCACGCGGAAGGGAGCATCGCGCCGGCCAGCAGGCGCTCGCGCGACAGCGGCTCAAAACGGTGCGGTTCCCGCCGCAACGCCGGCAGGTAACGGTTGCCTCCCTCCGACGCGCTGAGGATAAAGGCCGCCGAGCGGGCGAGCGCCGCCTCGGGGAACATCACCTCTTCGTCCGCGCCCAGCGCCCGGGCGACGGTGTCCAGCGCCCTGGCGGCATCCGCGTCGCACCAAGCGCGGAAATACCCGCCCAGCACCGCGCAGCGCAGCCCCTTCTGTCCCCGGTCCAGCAGCGGCAGCGTCGGGCTGACCGGCCGGTCGGCCTGGAACCCGTCCCCGGGGTCAATGCCCTGCAACGCGTCATAGACCGCGCTGAGATCTTCACAGCACAGCGCCATCGGCCCGATATGATCCAGACTGGCGACAAATGAATGCGTACCGCCGCGCGACAGCCGGCCGAAGGTGGGTTTTAAGCCCAGGATGCCGCACAGTGACGACGGCACCCGGATGGAACCGTTGGTATCGCTGCCCAGGGAAAACTTCACCAGCCCGGCGGCCACCGCGGCGGCCGACCCGCCGGAGGAACCGCCGGCGATGCGCGCCGGGTCGCGTGGATTGCGGGTAGCGCCATAATGGCTGTTCTCGGTGGTAAAACCATAGGCGTAGGCATCCATATTCAGCATGCCGGACAGCAGGGCGCCGCTGCCGGCCAGTTTGGCCACCGCCCAGGCGTCCCGCTGCGCCGCGGCGCGATCGCTGTACAGGCTGGCGCCGGCCAGGGTGGTTTCGCCCGCCACGTCAAACAGGTTTTTCACGCCATAAGGGACGCCCGCCAGCGGCGGCAGGGGGGAGCCGGCACGGCGCAGCGCGTCCAGGGCGTCGGCTTCGCTTAACATTCTCTGCGCCGTGACCCGGGTCCAGGCGTTCAGCGCCGGATTGGCGGCGTCGATGGCGTCCAGGACGGCGCGGGCGATCTCACGGGCCGATACCTCGCCCCCGGCCAGCAGGGCGGTGATCTCGGCTATCGATAATGACGCCAGGGTGGTGATGTTCATGCCTTATAGACTCCCGCCACGTCCAGCCGGTCATCCAGCGGAAAGGCCATCAGTGGGGCCGCCATGGCGGCGATGCGCTCAAACTGCGCCAGCAGCTCCGCGCGCCTGGCGTCATCAAGCTTAAGCGCCAGCACGCTTTCCATCTGGCGGATATAGGCCGCGCAATCGATGGGAACGGCATCGCCAGGCGGGGAATCGTTTGGCATTGAGTCGCCGGGCGCTGAATCGCCCGGTACTGAAACCATGGGTACCGCATCGGTCGGAATCAAGGGCTTATCCATCAGGTTCTCCAGGTTTTGCTAACACTAAAATCCGGCGGCGCTGCCGTTGCTGCGCGGGTCAAACGCGCCCTCCAGCATCCCGTTGGTATGGCGCACTATCGCGCCGGCGTGTCCGACCGCTTCGCTGAAATCCGGCAGGGACTCCACCTCGTGGCCGAGCACGCGCAGGGCATCAAAGGTGGCGCCGCTAAAACGCCCTTCGAGTTTCAGGGTATCGGTGGCCTGCCCCCAGGTCCGCCCCAGCAGCCAGCGGGGCGCGTTGACGGCTTGCTGCAACGGCATGCCCTGCATGATATGGCGGGTAAATATCGCCGCCTGGGTCTGCGGCTGGCCGTCCCCGCCCATGGCGCCGTAGACCATGACCCGGCCGTCATGCAGCTTTGCGGCGGCCGGATTAAGCGTATGGAACGGATATTTGCCCGGCGCCAGCGCCCGCAAATGCCCGGGCTCCAGGCTAAAGGCGGCGCCGCGGTTTTGCCACAATATACCGCTTTTCGGCAGCACCACGCCGCTGCCGAATTCGTGGTAAATGCTCTGGATAAAGGACACCGCCAGCCCGCTGCTGTCCACCGTGCCCATCCATACCGTATCCCCCGGCGCCAGCATACTGCCCCAGGGCGCGGCGCGTTCGGCGTCCACCCGGCGCGCCAGGCCGTCCAGGAAAGCGGGCGCCAGCAGGGCGTCAGGATCGCAGGCCAGGTGCGCCGGGTCGGTGATAACTTCATCGCGCAGCGCGAACGCCAGCTTGGTGGCCTCGACGATGCGATGGATGGTCTGGGTTTCAGACTGCGCGGCCATGGACAGGCGATCGGTAATGCCGAGGATGGCCAGCGACACCAGGCCCTGGGTGGGTGGCGCCAGGTTAAACAGCTCGCCTTTGCCGTGCGCCAGGCGCAGCGGGGCGCGCCGTCTGGCGCGGTAAGCGGCCAAATCCGCGGCGGTGACCGGCATGCCGATCGCCTTCATTTCCTGGGCCATGCCGGCGGCTACCGGGCCGCGGTAAAAACTGTCCAGTCCCTGCTCCGCCAGGGCGATAAGGGTTTCGGCGAGCCGCGGCTGGGTAAAGCGGCTGCCGGCCAGCGGAATCTCCCGATGGGGAAAAAACACCCGGGCAAAATCCGCCCGGCCCGCCAGTTCGGAGAATTTGGCGCGGGAAGCCTGTTCCTGCGACAGGGAAACCGGCATGCCGTCGGCGGCATAACGGATGGCGTCCGCGAGCAGGCTTGATAGCGGCAGCCGCGGGTAGCCCATTTCCGCCGAGAGCGACAGCGCCTCAGCCCAGCCGGCCACCGTGCCCGCCACCGTCAGCGCCGACATCGCGCCGCGATGGGGGATAAGCGCCTCATCCCGGTAAAAATCGAAGGTCGCCAGCGAACCCGCCGGGCCGCCGGCATCGATGGCGACCGGCTCGCCGCGCGGCGGCACGATAAGCCAGAAACCATCGCCGCCCAGGCCGTTCATATGCGGGTAGACCACCGCGATGGACGCGGCGGCGGCCACCATCGCTTCAATGGCGTTGCCGCCCGCGCGCAGGACGGCCAGCGCGCTTTCACTGGCAAGATGATGAGGCGTTACCGCCATGCCCATCGGCGCCATGGAACTGTTGTTCATCGTGGTCAATATCTCTTGTTAACGGGCGGAGGCTGGCAACAGTTAAGCAAGAGGCGTTCCAACCCGCGCCGCCGGATTCATTTGCCTGCGCCGCGGCAGGATATGCTAGGGTAATATGAAACAAAGGTTGCAGCCGGGAAGGAGATATGAAGCAATTCGATGAGCGCCTGCGCGCCGCTTATGCGCAGCTTTCACCGCAGGAACAGCGGGTCGCCGCGTTTATCCTCGATCATTTCGACGATCTGATCAGTTATAACAGCGCGGAGCTGTCGCGTTTAAGCGGCGTCTCCAAGGCGACCGTCAGCCGGCTGTTCAAACGCCTGGGTTATGATAACTATCGCCAGATGCGCGACGAACTGCGGGTGTTGCGCCAAAGCGGGATGCCGTTAACCGATAGCCGCGACGCGGTCCAGGGCAACACGCTGTTGTCACGGCATTACAAACAGGAAATGGCTAACCTGACCTACTGGGTCAACCGGCTGGACGGCGCGCAGTTTTCCGCGGTGATAACGGCGATGGATAATGCCCGGCGTCTGTGTCTGGTGGGCTTGCGCAACAGCTATCCGGTGGCGATGCACCTGCGCCAGCAACTGCTGCAGGTGCGCGGGCGGGTGAGCCTGCTGCCGCAGCCGGGGCAGACGCTGGCCGAAGAAATAGTGGATCTGACCGCCGAGGATATGGTGGTGGTGGTGGCGTTTCGCCGGCGCACGCCGCAAATCCGGCCGTTATTATTGCAGCTTAAAAATAACGCCGTGCCGGTGCTGCTGATAAGCGAGCCCCAGGCGCAGGCGCTGATTCCGCTGGCGCGCTGGCATATCGCCGCAACGCTTGACAGCGTATCGGCGTTTGATTCCTACTCGTCTGCCATGAGCCTGGCGAACCTTATCAGCAACGCATTGCTGCATCATACCCTGGCCCAGGGACGGGCGCGCATCCACAGTATCGCCGATGGGTATGGCGAACTGGATGAGCTTGAACCCCGGGGTTCATAAAAAAACAGCGCGACATAGCGGTGCGCTTGCACTTTATGGGTGCGTTATTTTCCCGCCGCAGGGCCAAGGCTTTGCCATTCCCGTTAGCATAACCCCGCTTATGGCGGGGCTGGCCTGATGTTTCCCCCCGGTGTTCCCCGGCGTGAATCAATGGTTTCATTTGGCACATTAGTTGCAGATAATTAGCCTGAGAATCATTTGTTTCATTACTTCATCTTGGGAACCCGGTATGCAAATCAGAAAACAGCTTATAGCCCTGGCGGGCGCGGTCCTGTTGTTTACCCAGGCGGGGGCGGCCCTGGCCGATCAGTTACAGCAAATCCAGCAGCGCGGCGTGCTGCGGGTCGCCATTCCACAGGACTTCCCCCCTTTTGGGTCGGTCGGCACCGATCTGCAGCCCCAGGGCTACGATATCGACATGGCGCGTTACCTGGCCGACAAGATGAAGCTGAAATTGCAGCTGGTGCCGGTGACCAGCGCCAACCGGGTGCCTTATTTGCAAACGGACAAGGTCGATCTGGTGATTTCCAGTTTGGGTAAAAACGCCGAGCGCGAAAAAACCATTGATTTCAGCCGCGCTTACGCGCCGTTTTTCCTCGGCGTCTTCGGGCCGAAGGACGACGGGCTGAAAGCGCCGGCGGAACTGGCCGGCAAAACGGTGGGGGTGACCCGCGGCGCGGTGGAGGATATGGTGCTGACCGATCTGGCGCCGAAGGATGCCCAGATCAAGCGTTATGAAGATAACAACACCACGCTGTCGGCCTATATGTCCGGCCAGGTGCAGTATGTGGCGACCGGTAATCTGGTGGTGAGCGCCATTGCCCGCCAGAACCCGGCCAAGGCGCCGGCGGCGAAATTTATGCTTAAGGACTCGCCGTGCTATGTCGGCCTGCGCAAGGATGAGCCGGCGCTGAAGGAGAAGGTTAACGCCCTGATCGACGAAGCGCTGAAAGACAATACCCTCAACAGTCTGTCCGAAAAATGGATGAAAGCGCCGCTGCCGGCCGATTTGGGCGCCTGAGGACGCCGCGCCCATGACCTATCAGCTTAATTTCGCCGCCCTGTGGCCCTATACGCCCGAACTGCTGTCCGGGCTGTGGGTGACCCTGATGCTGACCACCGCCGCCACGGCGGGCGGTATTACCCTCGGCGTGTGCGGCGCGGCTATCCGCAGCGGCCGGTATGTCGTGCCGGGCCGGTTATGGGGCGTCTATGTGGAGCTTATCCGCAATACGCCGTTTGTGGTGCAGCTGTTTTTTATCGTCTTCGGCCTGCCGGCGCTGGGGCTGAAAATGACCGCCGGCGAGGCGGCGCTGCTGGCGATGGTGGTGAATCTCGGCGCCTACAGCACGGAAATCATCCGCGCGGGCATCCAGGCCACGCCGAAGGGGCAGTGGGAGGCCGGCCGGGTGCTCGGCCTGTCGCGCGGCCAGGTCTTCCTGCGGGTGGTGCTGCCGCCGGCATTAAAACGCATCTACCCCGCGCTGGTGAGCCAGTGCGTGATCGTGATGCTCGGATCGTCGGTGGTTTCCCAGGTGTCTTATGAGGAACTGACGTTTGCCGGCAGCCTTATCCAGTCGCGTACGTTCCTGAGTTTTGAGGTGTACCTGGTGGTGACGCTGATGTATCTGATGCTGTCGCTGCTGATGCGCCAGGTATTGCTACGGGCCGGGCGCCTGATCTTCGGCGGAGAAGAGGCATGACGTCGTTTACCGACTGGGATATCCTGCGCAACCTGCTGCTGGCCGCGCGCTGGACGCTGCTGTTGTCGCTGGTGGCCTTTGCCGGCGGCGGCCTGTTGACCCTGCCGCTGATGTTGATGCGCCTGTCGCGCCGGCGCTGGCTAAAGCAGGGTGTTCGCGCCTACAGTAACCTGTTCCAGGGCACGCCGCTGCTGATGCAGCTGTTCCTGGCCTTTTTCGGCCTGGCGCTGTTCGGCATTGATGTCAGCCCCTGGCTGGCGGCGGCGCTGGCATTGACGTTGTTCACCAGCGCGTTCCTGGTGGATATCTGGTGCGGCAGTATCGATGCCCTGCCGAAAGGACAGTGGGAAGCGTCCCGCTGCCTGGGCTTAAGCTTCGGCCAGACCCTGCTGCGGGTCATGGCGCCGCAGGCCATCCGCATCGCCATTGCGCCGACGGTGGGGTTTTCGGTACAGGTGGTTAAAGGCACCGCGCTGGCGTCCATCATCGGTTTTGTCGAGCTGACCAAGGCGGGGACCATGCTCACCAACGTCACCTTCCAGCCGTTTAAAGTCTTCGGCCTGGTGGCGCTGGGGTATTTCCTGATGTGTTATCCCCTTTCCCGCCTCAGCCATTATCTGGAGAAAAAGTATCATGCCGCTGATAACCATTAACCAGGTGCAGAAATATTACGGCCAGAACCATGTGCTGAAGGGGATCGATCTGGATATCGACGCCGGCGAGGTGGTGTCGATTATCGGGCGCAGCGGTTCCGGCAAAAGCACCCTGCTGCGCTGCATCAACGGCCTGGAAGAGTATCAGGAAGGCAGCATTAAGCTGGGCGGCATGACGGTGACCCACCGTGATGCCCAGGCGCGGGAAATCAGTCGTTCGGTGGGGATGGTGTTCCAGAATTTCAATCTGTTCCCGCATATGACCGCGCTGCAAAACGTGATGCTGGCGCCGCGCCGGGTGCTGGGGAAAAATGCGGGCGAATGCCGCGAACTGGCGGTATCGATGCTGGACAAGGTCGGCCTGGGCGACCGGTTGGATTACCACCCCGCCAGCCTTTCCGGCGGCCAGCAGCAGCGGGTGGCCATCGCCCGCGCGCTGGCGATGGATCCCAAGGTGCTGCTGTGCGATGAGATCACCTCGGCGCTGGATCCGGAACTGGTGGGGGAAGTGTTGAAAGTGCTGGAAAAACTGGCCGGCGAAGGCATGACCCTGATCCTGGTCACCCATGAAATGAGCTTTGCCCGCGAAGTCGGCGACCGGGTGGCGTTTATGCACCAGGGCACGGTGTGGGAGCAGGGCGCAAGCCGAGAACTGTTCGCCCGGCCGCGGACGGCGGAACTGAAACAGTTTATTGCCTCGGTACGGGGCCTCGGCGACGCCTAGGCCTGGCTGTCCGGCGCCAGGATCTGCATCCCTGCCGCCGCCTGGATTGGGCGCGGCGGGCAGCGGGGTTCAGGACCGGTGAGGCGGATCCCCGTTGCCGACTTACTTGGCGTATTACTAAATAGATTAATAGCGTTCTCGGAAGGATAAATCATGTTGGATATTGCGAGCTATGACCAGATGAATCCGCCGGCCCGGCTGCTGATGGGGCCGGGGCCGATTAATGCCGATCCGCGCGTGCTCAGGGCGATGTCGGCCCAGCTTATCGGCCAGTATGATCCGGCGATGACCGGCTATATGAACGAGGTGATGGCGTTGTACCGCCAGCTGTTCAACACCGCCAACCGCTGGACCCTGCTGGTAGACGGCACATCGCGCGCCGGCATCGAGGCGGTGCTGCTTTCCGTTATCCGGCCCGGTGATAAGGTCCTGGTGCCGGTATTCGGCCGCTTCGGCCATCTGTTATGCGAAATCGCCCGCCGCTGCCGCGCCGAGGTACACACCCTTGAGGTTCCCTGGGGAGACGTCTTCAGCCCCGGCCAAATCGAGGACGCCGTGAAACGGATCCGGCCGCGCGCGTTACTGACGGTGCAGGGCGATACCTCCACCACCATGCTGCAGCCGCTGGCGGAGCTGGGCGATATCTGCCGCCGTTACGGCGCGCTGTTTTATACCGACGCCACCGCCTCGTTCGGCGGCAACCGTCTGGACACCGATGCCTGGGGCCTCGACGCGGTATCCGCCGGCCTGCAGAAATGCCTCGGCGGCCCGTCCGGCAGCGCGCCGGTCACGTTGAGCCCGCGCTTTGAAGAGCAGATCCGCCGCCGCAAATGCGTGGAGCAGGGGATCCGCACCGCCGATCATCGGGACGGCGATGATGAAATGATCTATTCCAACTATTTTGATCTCGGCATGATCATGGATTACTGGGGGCCGGAGCGGCTGAATCATCATACCGAGGCCACCAGCATGCTATTCGCCGCCCGGGAGTGCGCGCGCATCCTGCTGCAGGAAGGGCTGGATAACGCCATCGCCCGCCATGAACTGCACGGCGCGGCGATGCTGGCCGGTATCCAGGCCATGGGGCTGGGCGTCTTCGGCGATATACGCCATAAAATGAATAATGTGCTGGGAGTGGTGATACCCGACGGCATCAACGGCGAACAGGTACGGCAACTGCTGCTGAACGATTTCGCCATTGAAATCGGCACTTCGTTCGGCCCGCTGCACGGCAAGATCTGGCGTATCGGCACCATGGGCTATAACGCGCGCAAGGATTGCGTGATGCAGACCCTGGCCGCGCTGGAAGCGGTGCTGAACCGGCTGGGTTTTGCCAGCGGGCAGGGCGCCGGCACGCAGGCGGCCTGGGATCATTACACAGCCGCGGCGGAGGTGTAATGACGCAACCGAGAATGACGGCGGATTTGGCCGGCAGCGCCGCGCTCAGGGTGATGGCGCGCTGCGATACGCTGGCGGAAATCAGCGCGACGCCGGGCGAGCTGACGCGGGTCTATCTTTCTGCGGAACATCTGCGCGCCAATCTGCAGGTCGGCGCATGGATGCGCGCGATAGGGATGCGTGTCTGGCAGGACGAGGTCGGCAACCTGTGCGGCCGTTACGAGGGGTTGCAGCCGGCGCTGCCGGCGATCCTGCTCGGCTCCCATCTGGATACGGTGCGCAACGCGGGGCGCTACGACGGTATGCTGGGCGTGCTCACCGCCCTGGAGGTGGTGCATTACCTGTACCAGCACCGGCTGCGGTTGCCGATGGCGATTGAGGTCATCGCTTTTGCCGATGAGGAGGGCACGCGCTTCGGCATCGCCCTGCTCGGCAGCCGGGGCCTTACCGGCACCTGGCCGCCGGACTGGCTGGAGCGGCGCGACGCCGAAGGGATAAGCGTCGCTCAGGCGCTGCGCGCCGCCGGGCTGGATGCGGGACTTATCGGCCGGGCCAAACGGGAGAAAACAGCCTTCAGCGCTTACCTGGAGCTGCATATCGAGCAGGGGCCCTGCCTGGAAAATGCGGGACTGGCGCTGGGCGTGGTCTCGGCCATTAACGGCGCCAGGCGCCTGAACTGCCGCTTTACCGGCTCGGCCGGGCATGCGGGCACCGTGCCGATGGCAAACCGCGCGGACGCGCTGAATACCGCCGCGCGCTGGATAGCGCGCATCAACGATATCGTCGCCGCCCACGGCCCGGAGATGGTGGCGACGGTGGGCGAGCTGCACTGCCTGCCGGGCGCGGTAAACGTGATCCCGGGCGAGGTCCGGCTAACGCTGGATGTCCGCGGCCCCGACGACCGCGCGCTGGCGGCATTGCTTGCCGGCCTGCTGGACTGTGCCGCCGCTATCGCCGGGCAGCACGCCTGTGCCTTCGGCAGCGAGGAGTTTTACCGCATCGACGCCACGCCCTGCGATCGACGCCTGCAAGCCGTGCTGGCCGGCAGCGTGCAGGCCGTGCAGCAAAAAAGCCTGTTATTGCCCAGCGGCGCCGGTCATGACGCCATTGCCGTGGCGCAACGCTGGCCGGTGGGCATGCTGTTCGTGCGCTGCGACCGGGGAATAAGCCACCATCCCGATGAAGCGGTCGCCATGGCGGACGTGGCGGCGGCGATCCGGGCTTATCTGGAGGCGGTGCTGACGCTGGCGGAAGGCCCGGC
The DNA here is from genome assembly GCF_047324145.1 of Sodalis sp. RH24. Classification (NCBI taxonomy): domain Bacteria; kingdom Pseudomonadati; phylum Pseudomonadota; class Gammaproteobacteria; order Enterobacterales; family Bruguierivoracaceae; genus Sodalis; species Sodalis sp. RH24. Next base: position 3,076,320 of record NZ_CP178729.1, on the reverse strand, counting down.
GGGCGACGAACCCAGGCGCGACATTACCGGCGCCGGTTAGACTATGTAGTATAGGAGCAGGGCGGCGCAAGGAGGCGACCCGCACCGATAGGGCGCGCCAGGCGCATCGGGACAGAAAAATATCTTTAGCGATAAATATCTTTCAAGCATGTTCTTTATTCGCCAAACTTGAATGCGGCGGTGTTATATCTTTCGCATATAGAAATAATTATTATTGAATTGAATAAGTGATAAAAAATTTAATTTTTTAATTTAGTATATATTTTAAATTTATTTTATTAACGCATCATTATCGGCAGATACTCAAAGCAACAGGTGACATGGGGAAAGGTAGCCATTATGGTAAGCGGCGTCAGCGATACAATACCACCATCAAATCATTCACGCCATCATGAACGGTTGTTGCATAATAATATTAGTAATGCTTTTATTTCTGCTTATTCATCGATTAATAATTTAAAGGAAGATAATACTTCCATAACCGGCGACGATCTTTTCCAGCGGGCGGCGCAATTAAATACGGAGCGCGCTCATCACTGCGGGGCGGAGGAATCATTAACGCCGACAGCGCCCAAAAACCTGTGGCACAGACTCGCTTATGCTTTGCTGATGGCGTCTCCCGTCATGGGGAAGGAGGCGTTGTGGGCAACCCCCTTGCGCGGCGGGAATACGCTTTGCGTAATGTCCGCTACGCCGCGCCGGGGTCAGCGTCTCTTAGGCCTGCCGCAAGGCGGCAAGGTTAAACGCGCGGCGAAACCGGATTCGCGGCGGATCAGGACCGATAGATTCTATCTCCTGGCACTGTTTCTCAACAGAAACGCAACGGCGAGTCTCGACCCGGAAACCTGCGGCGATCTGCAACTGGCGGCAAAGTTGCTCGACGTCGTCGCCCGGCAGCCTTCCCTGATACCGGATATTGCCCGCATGGCGCTTTCCGGCAGCAATCTCTACGGCGAGCGTCGGGGGGAAACGCTCAGCTCGTTGCAACAACGCGGCCTGGTCGGGCAAATGCTGTGCCGGCTTATCTACCAGGAAGAAAGCATCCCCCTGCGCATGGCAAAATTATTTGCGGTAAATCGTCAGGTGACGCAAAAAGAGTTTGCCGCGGTAGTACGAACCTGGCCCTACGCCGAGGGCTTCGAGACAGGTGAACGGTTATGGCGGAAAAATTATGAAGCGGCGGAAATTCCTGTTCTATACCTCAACAGCCTTTATACCCTGACGGAAGGGCAGGCGTGGCACAAAAATGATTATCCCTTTTTTCTCGATCTGGATAACCTTTGGGTCGGCAGCCTGACCTGGACGTTAATACAATTCGGCGCCAGGTCTATCGCGCTGAAAGATATGGACAATCTTAACGCCACCTCTCCTTTTTCCATGATGGAATTGGGCTTGGGGCTGGTCGCTCTTTTCCGGCAAGGATTACTGGCAACCGGCGTGGAACCTACGTTTCATCTGGGCCTGCTGCTGTATTACCTGCGTGCTCGGCCGGAGCTGGACCTTGGGCAGATAGTCGTTAATGAAACGCTGGACCCTGCTTTCGCGCTTCTCAAAGAAGAATTAGAAAACAGGCATATTATCGCCCAGCGCCTGTACGACAGCGTCAGCGATTACCAGGCGGATTACCAACGCCCGGCATGGCGTACCCGTCAGGGCGCCGCGGAGGAATTGCTCAGGCAGTATTGCGGATCGGCTTCGCTTCCACTGTCAAGGAAACATGCTCCGGCTGCCAGGCATTTCCGCTATTATGAGCAGAATCCGGTACGGCAACTGATGATCCGGCCTGCCGGCCAGCAATGTGCTGAAAACGGTACGACCATACCGGATCTCGATGCCTTTTATCGCCAGGAGGTGGAAAATTTTTCCAATAAAATCAAAATCCTGGATAGCTCCCTTCTGGCTGCGGCCTTTCTGCCCAGCGATTTTCATGATCACCTCCTCCAGTCAGTGGACGTAAAGTTTCTGGAACATGCCGGCATAGACTGGGTGATTGCGAAGCTGGAGCGCATCCGGCGCGTGCCGGACATGTTTTATTCCAGCGTGCCCGTACAAAATGTGGGTAAATCCGATACGTTTTTTTTCCAGGCCCGGCTGACCCATGAGCGCCGGCTGTTTGCGTTGCGGACCACGGAACAGGGCTACCTGTTGCGCAGGATTGTTTATGACAATGCCCATCTTGAGGCACTGAAACCCTTTATGGAGGGTTGGCCGGCGCCGGGATTGCTGCCGCACTTCCGATTTTCGCTCGCGGTCCTGAATCACAACGCGCCCCTAAAACAACGAAATGAAACACTGGCGGTTTTCCTGGAGCGTTATGCCGAAATTCACTACCAATCCTATCGGCAAAAAATTTATGAACAGGGCTATCAGGCCATCGAGTCGCCTTTTCCCCGCATTTTGGATAAGGCGGCCGGCATGTTTATTCCCTTTTACACCTGTGTAAATTCTCTTATCGCGGGCCAGCAACAATCCGCCTTTACACATTGTCTGGTGGACGGCGCGCTGGTGGGGTTGCCGCTGATATTTGTCGGGGTAAAAGCCGGTCTGGGCCTGTACCGGGAGGCGGCTATCGGCGCCGCTGAAACACTGGGCGGACCGAGGTTCATCGCATCGGAGCGGGAAATTTTCGCCAACAGGGTGCCGGCCTCGACACCAATTGCCGGCGGCGTCACGGCCGCCCAAACGCAACTCGCGGGATTTATGGATGTGATGGGCAAAGAGGTGTTGAAAAGCTTCGACCCCGGTTTTGCCGCGCTGCGATCGCTGAGTCTCCTGACCAAAGGGGTCTACCTTGCGGTGCTCGGTAGAACGGCGGTTGGGCTGATACCATGGCGGTCTAGCCTGGCCAAAATCACCGGGAAAATCCCTCAGTACGTCTCTATCAATGCTACCCAGAATTATCAATTGACCTATGGGGACCAGGCAGATACACCCCTTACCATCAATGTGAAAGGGATTTCCTATTTGGTATTGCAGATACAAGACAGCAGCATGGTGGCGGCGCAGACCGGCGAGCGCATGCCCCACGGCGAATTAATGTTTTCCCAGTTGGATTTGCAGAGCCGGTTCGGCATCTATAAAAAATATTACTGCATCTATACCGGCGATGCGCAATGCCGGCTGGAGACCTATCGCCATCCGGACTTCAAGATTGAAAAGGCCGCCAATATCTCCCAGGCGCAGGAGGGACATTTTGTCTGGTTGCTTAACACCACCTTACCGATAAACCTGGTGGTGGTGCATCCTATTTATCAGGTCGAATATGTTGGCAATCGGTGGGTGCTATTTGAAATCAATGGCCGGCGCTGGGCCTTCGCCCATGACAGCGGCATTCTGATGCCGGCGGATAATACCGATGAATGGCATATCTCTCCCCCCGTGGCCGGAGATTTTATCTCGATGATTGATCGCGGCGCTGACGACAGGACTTTTAGGCTGCGCCTGATGCAGTTGCCAGGACGCCGTAAACGGGATACGGGATCGCGCAGCCTGCGCACGTGGCGTCAATTATTGACGGATTACCGGCTGGATGATGAGGGGGAAATTTCCGGATTCGCCGCCAATATTTACGATGACGCACACCTGGATGTGGCAATCGGCGAGGCAAAATTTCTCCTTGCGCCGGAAAAGAATGCCGCCACCTTCCTGTTGCGTCATCCGCGAAACGCAGCAGCGCCGGCTTTTCGCGTGGCGTATCTTCCCGACGAGGCTGATTTTGTTTTTGCCTCGCCGCTCGATCGGCTCAATTCCCACCGGATCGGCGAGGATTTGCGCCGGAAAATGGACGCTATCCCGCCGTCCACCCGGGCATTCCCCGGCGATATCCTGCAGCCGCCGCTTTTCAACGGCGCTTTCCGCTACGGTAAACGCATGTTCCTAAAAAACGGCGATCGGTTTTTATCCATCACGCCCGCCGGCGCGTATTACCATGGTCTGCCGGGGGAGGAAGGGGATAGCCATGAGGGCGTATGGACCTTACGCTATGAATTGTTCACCGGAAGTTTTGAGCTGTCCGTCCTCCGGTCGTCTTTTCACCTGCCGGGCCAGGGAGACGACGAATTCCTTTCCCGGTTTGAAAAGCTTGCCGTTCGCGCCTTTGCGAAAAAAAAATACCCCACCCTGGCGGCGTTATGCCAGCCGGGCAACATGACTGACGGCCTTTCTCCCGCGCGGCAATCGCATCTTGGCGGTCGTCTGCGCCAGGTGGCGCTGCTGCTTCGTCTTGATCCTCATCGCCGATTGGAGCTTTTGCATGCTTCAAGCGTAGCGCTGCGCGCGTTCAGGAAAGACGACCGCCTGCCGATGGAGTGGATTGCCGACTTCCATCCCCTGGCACTCTGGGCCACGCTGGAAAACGTGGCGACGGCCTGCGGCCGGCGTAACGAGGGAGAGAGCCTGCTGGCAAGCCGGCAGTTGGCGCAGTTGGCGGGACAGGAATGGGGTTTCCCGGCGCCAGTCCTGATTGCCGAAGGGCCGGAGCCCATGCTGTTTATTGTCAGCCATACACCGGTTCCGGCGGGGCCGCACCAGGAAAAAAAATTTGTCATACGGCTGTTTGTCGACCGGATAGCCATACAGGAACTCGTCAGCGAGGACGGATTCCGTCGTTGGCTGCCGCTGTTTGAGGACCCGCAGCGGACGACGGTGACCAAACATGCCCTGGCGGAAACACAGCAGCCGGTGTTCTGGTGTGATGAAGCGGATCATCTCTGGGCGCAAACACCCGACGGCGTTAAAAGACGCTTATTGCGCAATGACAGCCGCCAGCCGGTGGATGATATTATCGTTTCTCCCGACGGCGCCACGGTGGTGGTGCTTCACTTCAGCGCACCGATAACGCAGCGCGCGCTGTTTTACGCCATGCCGGCCATGGGCGCGCGGACCGGGGAGGCGGATATTGCTTATTCGAGGGAAGTCGTTGTTACCGGTTCGGTGGCCCATGGCCGGGCATGGTGGGTTACCGATCGGGGCGAGCTGTTTGTACCGCGGCAACATTATTGGTCCTTGCAGGATGACCCGCAACCCCGCTGGCGCGCGCCTGAAGGTTACCAGCCGGATTTCGTCTCCCCCGACCAGCGTTTTCTCGGTTATAGCGGGCACGGTAGCCCATTACGCCAGCATGAGATAATGCTGATCGATACCGTTACCGATAACCGCTTGATACTGCGGCGCGGACGGCCTTTCAACCTGGAGAACTTTCGCCTGGGCAAGGTGGTCAGCGTCGCGTTCTCAGCGTTGAATGCGCTGGTCGCGGTTGGTTTCTCCGACGGTTACATTGAAATATACCGTATCGATGATGAGAATAACGCCGGCATGGGCATTTCTCTTGGCGGCGTAAGCGTGCCCGAGGCACTGTTTAATCTGGCGGGCATCAGCTATCCCAAACAAAAGCAGATGGTGCTCCAATTTAATAATGCTTTTGACCGGCTGCTGGTTTTTCACGATATCGGCGAATTTAGCGCCGGTTCGCCGGGTAACGGCAGCTATGCCATGGCGGAAATCTATCTGTCGGACGCAAAAAAACCGGATAGCTGACCGGGCGATGGCGCGCCAGTGGTGATAAGGCGGCTTGCCGGCGCGCAAGGCTGCCCCGCCTCCTTCCTAAAAAACCATTGAATTAATAAATTAATTTAAAACAATGGGTTAATGTTTTTTCGGTATTTCTGAAAGTGTTTATTCTGTGATCCTGTCCCACAAATCCTAATAAAAACGTTTTTATTAGAAACGTTTTTATGGGAGGCTGGCGCTATGTTACGGCTTGGTTGCCACTCTGTTAACCTTGATTGAGGTCTGGATAACGGGGAGCGCGGAAACAACGAAGGGGAGTCATGCATGGACACAGAAGGTAGCGGGAAAAACACAGGGCAGCGCAGGACCGGGGCGCATATCTTCGCCGCCGCGCTGAAACGCCATGGCGTGGAGGTGATTTTTGGCCAAAGCATTCCGGCCGCGCTGTTTTTGGCCACGCCGGAATACGGTATCCGCCAGGTGGGCTATCGTGCGGAAAACGCCGGTACGTATATGGCGGACGCTTATGCGCGCCTGTCCCATAAGGTGGCGGTGGTCACCGCGCAAAACGGTCCGGCGGCCACCCTGCTGGTGGCCGGGCTGGCGGAGTGTTATAAGGCCTCGGTGCCGGTGGTGGCGGTGGTGCAGGATGTGCATCGCAAAATGACCGATAAAAACGCGTTCCAGGAACTGGACCATCTCGATTTGTTTAAAGGCGTGTCGAAGTGGACGCGCCGCGTTACCGACATCGACCGGCTTGATGATTATATCGACATGGCGTTTACCGCCGCCGCGTCGGGCCGCCCCGGCCCGGTGGTGATTATCGTTCCCATCGATCTGTTTAACGAGGCCGCGCCGCAACATCCCCGCCGGCATGCCTCCTCGCTCGGGCATTTTCCGCTGGATCGCACGGTGGCCGCGCCCGAGGCGATTGAAGAAGCGGCGCGCCTGCTGGCCGGGGCCGCGGCGCCGTTGATTATCGCCGGCGGCGGCGTGCATATTTCCGATGCCGCCCGGGAGGTTGCGGCGCTGCAGGATGCGGCCTGCCTGTCGGTGGCCACCACCGCCATGGGCAAAGGGGCGGTCAGCGAGGACCATGAGCTTTCGTTGGGCGTGGTCGGGTATTTTATGGGCGCGCGCGGCCGTACCCGCCATCTGCGCGATATGGTGGCCGACGCCGATGTCATCCTGCTGATTGGCAACCGTACCAACCAGAACGGCACCGATAGCTGGAGCCTGTATCCGCAGGAGGCCAAATATATCCACCTGGATATCGACAGCCAGGAAGTGGGCCGCAACTACGACGCGCTGCGTCTGGTGGGCGACGCCAAACTGACCCTGCAGGCGCTGACGGCGGCCATGAAACGGCAGGATCTCGGCAAGCGCCGCGGCGCCCGTTCCGCCATTGCCGCCAGGATTGCCGCCGCCCATGAAACCTGGCAATCGGAGGTGCAGCAAACCCTGGATCTCAACGCCCGCCCGATTCGCCCGGAACGCCTGATGCTCGATCTGGATTCCCTCTTAACGCCGGAGACGATCGTGGTCTCCGACGCCAGCTATTCCTCGATCTGGGTGGCCAATTTTCTCAAGGCGCGCGCCGTCGGCGCCCGGTTTGTTACCCCGCGCGGCCTGGCCGGCCTGGGGTGGGGATTTCCCTATGCGGTAGGCGCCAAGATCGCCCGTCCCGAGGCGCCGGTCTTCGCGCTGGTGGGCGACGGCGGTTTCGCCCATGTATGGTCGGAGCTGGAAACCGCCCGGCGCATGGGGGCCAATGTGGTGCTGGTGGTGCTGAATAATGAAATCCTCGGCTACGAAAAACACGCGGAGAAAACGCTGTTCGGCGATTATTCCGACGCCTGTGATTTCAAGCCGGTGGACCATGCCGCCATTGCCCGCGCCTGCGGCTGCGAGGGGGTGCGTATCGAGAATCCCGCTGATTTTTTACCGGCCCTGAAACACGCCTTCAGCGCCGATAACACCACCGTTATCGATGTGATTACCGAACAGCGCGCCTACCCCCCGGTGACGATGTTCGACGGGCAAAAGAACCTGGATTACTGACAGGCGGAGAGACGCTATGAAAAAAATACTGAACTCCCCCGACGCCTATGCCGATGAGGCGCTGGCGGGTATGTGCCTGGCGCATCCCCATCTCTATCGGCAGATCGGGGAAGAGGGCCGGGTCGTGGTGCGCAACGCCGGCGTCAAAAAAGATAAAGTGGCGATTGTTTCCGGCGGCGGCAGCGGGCATTTGCCTTTGTTTGCCGGTTATGTCGGCCAGGGCCTGCTGGATGCCTGCGCGGTGGGTAACGTGTTTGCCGGCCCCGCCGTGATGGACTGCATGGACGCCATTCGCGCCGCCGATAACGGCCGGGGCGTGCTGCTGTTGTTCGGCAATTACGGCGGCGACAAGATGAATTTCGCCATGGCCGCCGAGATGCTGGCGGCGGAAAATATCCGCACGGCGACGGTGCTGGCCGCCGACGACGCCGGCAGCGCGCCGCGCGCGGAACGGCACAAACGCCGCGGCGTCGCCGGCCTGGTTTATGCCTATAAAATTGCCGGCGCCAGGGCCGAGCAGCCCGGCGCCACGCTGGAATCCGTCGCCGCCGTCGCCGCGCGCGCCCTGGACAACACGGTCACGCTCGGCGTGGCGCTGTCGTCTTGTACCGTACCGGAGGCGGGCAAACCGACCTTTACGCTGGGCGACGACGAGATGGAAATCGGCATGGGCATCCACGGCGAGCCGGGCATCCGCCGCGGCCCGCTGCTAAGCGCCGATGAAATGGTGGGTGAAATGCTGGATACGCTGATTCAGGACGGCGGTTACGCCGCCGGCGACCGGGTGTCGGTCATGGTCAATTCCCTCGGCGCCACGCCGCTGGAAGAGTTGTTTATACTGTATCGCCATGTAGACCGGCGCCTGCGTGACCAGGGCATCCAGGTCGTGGCGCCCCGCACCGGCCGTTATGCCACCTCGATGGAAATGGCCGGCATGTCATTGTCTCTCATCAGGCTGGACCGGGAACTTGAATCCCTGCTGCTGGAGCCGGCCCATTGTCCCTACTGGAGTAATCTCTGATGACCAATCAGGAATTGATTGCGCTGTTGACGCGATGTACCGCCAAAATCCGCGAGGTCTCGCCCAGGCTTAACGAGCTGGACGGCCGTTTGGGCGACGGCGATTTGGGGGCGACCCTTGAGAAATGCGCGCGGTTAACCGACCAGGCCCTGGCGGCGGCGCCCGCGGATATCGCCCCGGTATTCCAGGCCGCGGCCATGGCCTGCGTGCGCGCCTCGGGATCAAGCTTTGGCACCCTGCTGGGGGTGGCGCTGCTGACCGCGGCGCAACAATGCGCCGGCAAAACCACGCTGCGGCGCGAGGATATCGCGCCTTTGCTGGAGGCGGTGCTGGCGGCGCTGATGGCGCGCGGCGGCGCAAGCCTTGGCGATAAAACGGTGCTGGACCCGCTGGATGCGGTGCGCCGGGCGCTGCAGGCGGCGGCGCCGGGCGACGATTATCACGCCCTTGCCGTCGGCGCGGTGCGCGCCACGCTGGAAGAATACCGGCAAAAACCCAATAAAATCGGCCGCGCGCGCATGTTCGCCGAACGTTCCATCGGTTTGGACGATCCCGGTATGGTGGCTTTTGCCTGTCTGGTGCACGCCGCCGCCGGCCATGCGGCAATCCCTCAGGAGGTGTCATGATGCCAGGATCCCTGGAAGGACTGAAAGTGCTCGACCTGTCGCGTTTTATCGCCGGTCCCCTGTGCGCCATGCAACTGGCCGATCTGGGCGCGGACGTGGTAAAAGTCGAGCGGCGGGGCAAGGGGGAGGACACGCGCCAGAACAAGCCGCAGCTAAACGGACAAAGCCTCTATTTCCTGTCGTTCAACCGCAATAAGCGCAGCCTGGCGCTGGATTTTCGCGACCCGCAAGACCAGGAACAGCTGCGGCAGCTGATCGCCGCGGCCGATGTGCTGATCGAAAACTTTCGCCCCGGCACCATGGAAAAAATGGGCTGCGGGTGGGAAGCCCTGAAACAACTCAACCCGCGCCTGATCATGGTACGCATCTCAGGGTTCGGCCAAACCGGCCCGCTGGCGCAGCGTCCCTGCTTTGACGCCATCGCCCAGGCGATGAGCGGCCTGATGAGCATTTGCGGCCAGCCCGACGGTCCGCCGACCATGTCCGGCACCTTTATGGTGGATTATGCCTCCGCCCTTTACGCCACCATCGGCACGCTGGCGGCGCTGAACGCCCGTCACCTGACCGGGCGCGGCCAGCTGGTGGAGGCCTGCCTGCTCGACAGCGCCATCAGCATGCTGATTTCAGCCATCCCGGAACAGGCCCAGCTTGGCAGCACCATGTCGCGCATCGGCAATCTCGATCGTTTCTCCGCGCCGGTAAACAGCTACCAGACCGGCGACGACGCCTGGATTTACCTGTCCGCCGGCACCGATACGCTGTTCGGCCGCCTGGCGCAGGCCATGGAGCGCGCCGATTTGCTGGCGGATGACCGCTTCAGCACCTATCACGCGCGCCTGGAAAACTACCGCGCCATCGACGGGGTGGTGGCGGACTGGATAAAAAACCATACCGCAGAGGACGTCGTGGCCAGGATGGATCTGGCCGGCGTGCCCTGCTCCAAGGTCGCCACCATTGACGAGGTGCTGGAGAATCCGCAGCTCAGGGCGCGCAACCAACTGGTGGACATTACGCATCCCACCGCCGGCGTCTATACCACCCATGGCGTTACCGTCGGCCTGTCGGACACGCCCGGCATGATCCGCCGTCCGCCGCCGCTGGTGGGGGAGCATACCGGCGAAGTGCTGGCCGAGTGGTGCGGCATCACCCATACCCACAAGGCGTAAACGCCGCCAGGAGGAGGATTATATGGCCCGTATCAACCCTGAACTTCGGGATCCGACCTATGAAAATGTGGTGGTCGGCGAATTAATCGGCCCGCTGGCGGTAACGGCGGATGAAGCCTATCGCCGCCGCGCCTGTTTTGCCCTGGACGACTACAGCGCGGACTATTGCCCCGCGTCCGGGCCGTACGTGCCGGCCGCCATGCTGGGCCGCGATCTGGTGGCCCTGTTCTGCAGCGTTTACGATCCCAGCCGCACGGTGGGGCTGCATCAAAAGGAAGAGATCTGGTTTGTGAACCCGGTTCCGCTAAACGCCGGGCTGCGTTACACCGGCAAATACACCGATAAATATATGAAGCGCGGCAAGGGCTATACCGTGTTTGATACCGAGGCCCGCGACGCCGATACCGGCGAACTCTACGTGCGCCAGATCAGCACCGAGATCATGCGCATTCCGGACAATATCCAGCTGGGCGCCGGCGGGTCCCGCGCCGCGCCCGCGCCGGGCCATATCGAACCGCACTGGCCCGCGCATGTGACGCCCGCGGCGAAAGCGGACGCCGCGCTGCGCCCGGGCACGCCGGTTACGCCGCTCACCAAATGCCCGGAACAGGGGCAAATGACGGTGTTTTCCGGCGGCAATACCCAGTGGTACAACATCCATACCGATATCGAGGTGGCGCTTAAGGCCGGTTTTCGCGACACCCTGGCCCAGGGCATGATGGAAACCTGCTGGGTGGCGGAAATGCTGGCCGGTTTTATCGGCCCGTCGTGGCATACCTCGGGCTGGATAAAAATGGCCTATATCAAACCGGTCTATCGTGCCGACCGTATCACCTGCAAAGCCGTGGTCCAGGACATCGTCGGGCAACGGGTGACCTTCCATGTCTGGGCCGAGAACCAGCATGGAGACATGACCGCCGTGGGGTGGGCAAGCGCCGATAAAGCACATAACGCATAACGCCGTTAGCGGTAGTTAACGGCACATCTTTATTTTTATTGTCATCACGCTCTATAAAGCGTGCGGGAAACCGCGCGCATAAAAACAACCCTACACTAATAGCTCCTGACGGAGGTTATATGACTAACGTAACGAACGAAACCGCGCAACAGCCCGCGGCGGAGAAAATAAATAAAAAGGAATTGTCGCGTGTGGCGTTTGCCAGCCTGATTGGCACTTTTATCGAATTTTATGACTACTTTATTTATGGCGCGGCGGCGGGGCTGGTATTTCCCCATCTGTTTTTCAGCGATATGCCGCCCACCGTCGCCACTATCGTTTCGTTCGCCACGCTGGGCGTGGCCTTTATTACGCGCCCCATCGGCGCCGTAATATTCGGCCATTTCGGCGATACGATCGGGCGCAAGGCGATGCTGCTGGCCTCGGTGACCATTATGGGCGGCGCGACCGTGGTCATCGGCCTGTTGCCCACCTATGAAACCATCGGCGTGGCCGCGCCCATCCTGCTGGTGATAACCCGGTTAATCCAGGGGCTGGCGGTGGGCGGCGAGTGGGGCGGAGCCACCACCATGATGATCGAATACGCGCCGCCGAACCGGCGCGGCTTTTACGGCACCTTTGTCCAGTTGGGCAACGTATTCGGCGTACTGGTCTCGACCATGGCGTTTGCGCTGGCCTCGTCATTGCCGAAGGACATCTTCCTGGACTGGGGCTGGCGCATTCCTTTCCTCGCCAGTATTTTGCTGATGTTCGTGGGCATCTTTATCCGCCTGAAAATCCAGGAACCGCCGATGTTTCGCAAAGTGCAGGCGGAACGCGAGAAAAATAAGCTGCCCATCGTCGTGGTATTTAAAAAGTTTCCCAAACAGATTTTCCTGGCGGCCGGGCTGCGCGTCAGTGAAAGCGTGGTGGGTTACCTGGTTATTAGTTTTGTCTTGCAATATTGCACCTCTCACTTTGGCATGCAGGGCAATACGGTGTTACTCGGCGTCATGATTGCGGCGGCGTCGGGGATTATCACCTTCCCGCTGTGGGGACTGCTTTCCGATAAAATCGGCCGCCGGTCGGTATTCCTCATCGGCTCCCTGGGTTCGTGCCTGCTGGCCTATCCGTTTTACTACTTGATCAACACCGGCAATATCTGGGGTATTTATGCCGGCCTGGTGCTGGCCTACAGTTTTATTGTCGGGTCGATGTACAGTATCGAACCCTGCTATTTGTCGGAACTGTTTTCCACCGAAGTACGTTATACCGGCGTCTCCGTCGGCTCGCAGATTGCCGGCATCTTCGGCGGCTTTACCCCCGCGGTCGCCACCGTGCTGGTGGCCTGGGCCGGCGGCGCATTCTGGCCCATAGCCCTGATGATTATCGTCTGCGGCCTGATTACCGCGCTGTGCGCCCTCGGGGCGGGTGAAACGCTCGGGCGCGATCTGAACAGCGATATGATGCCGGTAAAAAAGCATAAAGGTAACGCCGAATCGTACCTGCTGAAAACGCGCTAATCGCGTGTCCCGGGGCGAAGGCGCGGCGCGCCGACACCGGCCGGATGCTATCGCCCCGGCGCGCTTCACTTAACGGTTTTCTTCTTTCACGCCTGCAGCGGCGCCGGGATATCTCTGATTATGTGAATAAAAACGTTTTTTTAAGCGGGCGCGACGGTACAATAACGTTCACGAAGGTTTCCCGGCTCATCTCGCTTAAGGGTGCAAGGTTCGGATTGAATGGCAAAAAAATCGGCGCCAGGTAAGCGCCCGTCATCGACTAACAAAGTCTCCATCCACGATGTGGCCCGCGAAGCGGGGGTTGCCCTGTCCACGGTATCCAACGCGCTGAGCGGCAAGGACAATGTCAGGGCGGACACCCGGCTGAAAGTACAGGCGGCGGCCGACCGGCTGGGCTACCGGGTATCGGTGGTGGCGCGGTCCCTGCGCATGCGCCGCACCTTTACGCTGGGCGTGCTGCTGGCCGACGTGGCCAACCCGTCGTCGCCGGATTTCCTGCGCGGCATCGAGGATGTGGCCGATCAAGAACAATGCAGCCTGCTGGTGTGCAACACCGACGGCAGGCTGGAAAAACAGCTCGAGCAGATGCGCGTGCTGCTTGACCGCCGGGTGGATGGCCTGGTGCTGCTGTCGCAGCACTGCAGGCAGCCGGAGGTCAGGGAACTGCTGGCGGGCGATACGCCCTACGTGCTGCTGCAACGCCGATCGCTTGCGCATGAAGACACCTATGTCGGCGCCAATAACGAGGAAGGCATCGGCGCGGCGGTGAAGCACCTGGCTGGCCTGGGGCACCGGCGTATCGGCCTGATTCGCGGCCCCGGCGACTCCTCCACCGCCGACGAACGTTATGAGGCCTACCTCCAGGCCATGGCGGCGCATCGGCTGCCGGTGCCGCCCGGCTATGTGGTACAGGGCGATTACCATGTCATGGGCGGGTACCGGGCCGCCAAACGGTTTTTCGCCATGAACCCGCGGCCCACCGCGATACTGGCGGCCAATGATATGAGCGCCATCGGCGTGATGAATGCCGCCCATGAGGCGGGCCTGGCCATACCGGCCGATTTTTCGTTAATCGGCCTGGATGATATTGAGATGGCGTCGTTTTCGCCGATCAACCTGACCACCATTGCCCTGCAGCGGCGTGAAATGGGCGCGGCGGCCAGCACGCTGCTGATGAAAATGATCCGCCAGAAAAGCACGCCCAAGCCTAAAAAGAAAATCTTCCCGATGAAGCTTATCGTGCGCGGGTCCACCGGGCCGGCCAAAGCGGACTAACCGGCGGCGTCAGGGGCCATACTCCGCGCGCTATTCCCTGGCCGGTTCCAGGCCGGAACCGGCGCGATAATCCGGTTAAACCGATCCTGGCTGGAACAGCGTGCCGTGCGGATCGATCACCTTGCGAATCAAACGCACCTCTTCCGCCGTCGGCGGCGCGGTTGGCCGGGGCTCGCCTTCAATAACCGGCTCGAACCCCATATTGTCCAGCACCTGCTCCAGGGTAAAACCCGGATGTATCGAGCGTAAACGCATCATTTTCGACGCCGGATGGAAATCGAAAATGGCTTTGTCGGTTACGCACAGGCTGGGACCCGGGCCGGGCAGGCCGAGCGCCCGGCGGCTGTCGCCGCCGTCGAGATACCCGACGCTTGTGATAAAATCCACCTTCGGCACAAACCCGCGCCGGGACAGATCGGTGACGATAATCGGGCGTTTGATAAAAGCCAGGTGCTCGGTTTGCGCCAGGCAGCCCACCAGCCTGGTTTTCGGCGGGCTGCCGCCGCCGAGGGCGGTAATATTGAGGTTGCCGTACCGATCAACCTGCGGCGCGGACTCAAAGGACACATCAAACCGGCCGCGGGTCACCATATCGATTTTATAGCCCACATCGGCGGGGGACGCGGCGGCCGGCCAGCGGGTATAGGCATCCTGCAGCAGCGCGTCGGGAATGGCGTCAAGGGACGGGGTCAGCAGGTTGCCCCAGTAAATGGAGAATCCGGGCGCGTGCCGGAGCTGCGCCAGGCGCGCGGCGGCGATGGGGATGCCCACCGCCAGGGTAAAGGCGCGGGCGGCGGTGCCCAGGCCGACAAAACCCAGCTCGTCATCGCGCAGTTCGCGGGCGATGGCGGTTATCATCAGTTCTTCCGTGGTGTAATCATCTGCGGTCATAAGCTTATATCTCCCTGGCGACGTCAAAGGCGCGGAGCGCGGTATGGGAGCCGAATTTGTCCAGGTAGCCGGCGCGATCCCGGGTGGCGAGAATATAGTCGCGCAGGTACCGCGCCGGGCCGTCGGGCTCTTTTGCCGCCGCCAGCCAGGCTTTCAGCGCCGCCTCGTCTTCGTTATAAAACCCATCGGTGGCGGTGGGATGCGCGCCGTAAGGCGTTTCGATCACCGCCTCCACCAGGGTGTGCGGAATGTAGGTCAGCGCCGGGCGCCGGCATATTTCCGCATGGGGCACGATTTTCTCCACGGTAACGATCAGGCGCCTGGACGCGCAAGCCATCATCTGATCGATGTCATCGCTGTCGCGCACCACCGGCCACTGCACATTGCCGTATTCATCGGCCACATAGCCGTGCAGCAGGGTAAAATCCGTTTCCGCCGCTTTCAGCGCCAGGTAGGTGTCGCCGCTAAACGGACAGGTAATAGGTTTGATTTCCTCCGGGCTGCCGGCGCGCATGCCGGTGCCCAGCAGGGCTTTCGACGGCAGGAAGCTCAGCCCCATGGCCGCCGCGCGAAAGCGGGCCACGAAGGCGGATTCGGAATAATCATGGGTCTCGATCGCGCCGTCCTGCACCGCGCGGCGGAAATTGGGCGCCAGCCCGTGGCGGAAGAAACCGGCGTAAATGCCCTCCCAGCGCCGGATGGCGCCGGCGGCGGCGAGCATATCGGTGGCGAGCGTGGTCGCCCAGGTCAGCAAATGCAGGCCGGTAATATCCTGGCGGATCAGTTCGTGCACCAACGCCATCGGCTGGCGGCGCAGCAGCGAGCCGCCCAGGGCGACAGTGGCGCCCGAGGGGATACGGGACACCGCGTCGGGTAGGGTGGTCAGTTTGGATTTCATGGCGTTCCTCGTGTGGTGGCGCAGTATGGCGTCGGGAAGCCGCTTCCCCGCCCATGGGGGATCAGCACGTGATGGGGGTCGACCCGGCGGCGCAAAATGGCGAGCTCCTCGCGGGTGGGCAGCGGGGTGACCGGCGCGTCCGCAACGGACACCGGGAACCCGGTGCTGCGCCGCACGTCGTCCGGGTCGATGCCGGGATGGATGCTGACCACCCGCGCGTGGCCGGAAACGTCGTCGAAGGCGAAAATGCATTTCGGCGTCACTATCCATTCCGGCCCGCCGTGGTTCAGGCCCAGGGCCCGGCGCCCGTCCCGGCCGCCCGGATAACCGACGCCGGACACATAGTCCACCTGCCCGACCAGGCTGCGCGCCTGGTGATGGGGCATCATCAGGTATTCGCGGCCGAAGCAGGTCATATGCTCCGGCAGCAGGATGGAGCCGACCAGGCGCACGTCCGGGCGGCGATAATCGCCGATGCAGGTGCTGTTGATATTGCCCTGCCGGTCCACCTGCACGCCGGAGCCGAAACCAAAATCCACATCCCCGCGCCGTACGGCGTAGTGGCCGGGGTAACTTTGCATTTGCGCCTCGCAGGGCAGATCCTGCAAGCGGGTGTCGAATTCCGCGGTGGGCAGCGCCCTGAGGGCGGAAAAATCGGGATTAATACACCAGCCGGCCAGCAGGATGGTTAAATTGGGGGCATGGGTATGGCGGGCAAATTCCATGGCGGCCAGGGGAATGCCGGTAATATACAGGGCGGCCGCGCCGCCGGTCGCAAGACCGGTAAAACCCACTTCGCCGTCGCGAAAGCGCCTGGCGAGCGTAATGGTGATGATTTCCTCAAGCGTACAGTCATTCGCACTCATGCGGGCAGCTCCGTATTGCGCAGGGCCAGCAGGCGCGTCAGTCCGATGCGCTCCAGCCAGCCCATCGGCGTCAACGCCCGTGTTTCGTCCTGCCAGGCGGCGAATTGCCCAGGCGTCGCGCTGGCCGCCACATATTCCGCGAAGGCCGCGTCGTCGCAGTCGTAAATACCGGGCAGCGAGGTAGGGTGCGCGCCAAATGGCGCCTCGACGATATGCGTGGTGCGAAAGGCCGGGATTTCCACCAGGTGCGGCTGTTTTTGCAGCTCCCGCGGGGTGACGATTTTTTCCACGCTGACAATCACCGTATCGCAGGCGCGGGTTAAGGTGATATCCACGCTTTGTGGCAACATCTTGCGCCGGTGAAACGCCACGTTACCGTATTCGTCGCCAATCGGCGCGTGCACCAGCACCACATCCGGCCGGGCGGGCGGCACCGCCCAAAGCTGAGCGGCGGTGACGGGGCAGGTGAACGGCACGATATCCGCATTGTATTGCGCCACGCCGCTGCCGCCGAGAAAGGTGCACGGCCAGAACGGCAACCCTTCCTGGGAGGCGCGAAAGCGGTCCCAGGCCAGCAGTTCAGGATAATCCACCACCTCCAGACGGCCGGCTTCCACCGCCCGGCGGAAATTTTTCGCCAGGCCGAATTTTTCCAGTCCGACATAGGAGGTCTCGATACGCGCCACGGCCCCGGCGCCGATAAGCCAATCGGCCTCGATGGCGTTAACGATGCCGACAATGGTCAGGTTGCGCCGTTGCTGACGGACCAGTTCGCGCGTCAGGGCCATGGGCCGCTGGTAGATGGCGAACCCGCCCAGGGCGATGCGCTGCCCGTCCCTCACGGTATGCACCGCGGTTTCAAGCGTAGTCAGTTTTGTCGTGCGGCTCACTATCCCCCCTTATCCGGCGTCTTATCGCCCGTCCATCGTCAGCCCGGCAGGTTATGAATCGTATATGAGATCGATCTCATATATAATGAAAAAAAACGCCCAACGGGGCGGATGAAGCGTCGCTCTGCGGTGAATACCCGGCGGTAACGCACGTGGTCATGACGGCGGCGACCTGGTTTATAAATTATCGGGCTTTGCGCGCGCTGGCTGTGAGATCGATCCCAGTTTTAACATCGTTAACCAGTGTATAACCCGGGAGGAAACCTATGGGCCGGCGGGAAGAAGGCGCAATGAATAACACCACTACCATCACGGCGGCGGCCAAACGCCCGACGCTGCTGGATATCGCCCGCGAATGCGGCCTCTCGCGCGCGACGGTGGCCCGCGCGTTGTCCGGCAAGGGATACGTCAATCCCCAGCGCAGGCAGCTTATCCATGATACCGCCGAACGCCTGGGATACCGCACCTCGGCCATCGCCCGCGCGCTGCGCACCCAGAAATCCGCCACCATCGGCGTGCTGATTGCCGATATCACCAATCCCATCTTTCCCGAGATCGTCAAGGGCATAGACGAAGCGGTATCCGTGGACAACTACACCCTGTTTCTGTGCAACACCGATGAGGACGTCGTTAAGCAACGCGCCTTGATCCGCTCCCTGCTGGACCGCCAGGTGGACGGGCTTATCCTCATATCCCAGACCGTCGCGGATGAAGCGCTCGCATTGCTGCAGGCGGGCCCGCCCTGCGTCTTTGTCAATCGCCGGCCCGACCCCCTGTTCGGCGATTATATCGGCCCCGATAACGCCATGGGGGTGGCGCAGCTGCTGGCGCATCTTTACGCGCTGGGGCATCGCCGCATGGCCTATGTGGCCGGTCCGGCGGCGTCCTCTACCGCCCAGGAGCGGCGGGCCTGTTTTATCCGGGAAATGGCGCGCCTGGGCTGCCCCGTGCCGGAGGGATTTATTATCGCGGGGTCCTACCAGGGGGAAAGCGGGCGACTGGCCGCGGCGGCTTTATTAGCGTGCGGCCCGCCGCCCACCGCCATCCTGGCGCCCAATGACTTTGTCGCCCTGGAAATTATCGCTTTTTTAAATGAACGCGGCTTACGGGTACCGGACGATATCTCGGTGACCGGTTTTGACGATGCGTTCAAGCTGGGTGTCGGCGGCCTGTATGCGCTGCGCGCGCAGGGGCTGACCACCATCGATCAGCCAAAACGGCAGTTGGGCCGCCTGGCGGGCGAGGCCCTGCTAAAGCGCATGGCGCAGCCGGGCGCGTCGTTCGCCACCACCCTCCTGCCGACGCTATTAGCCGTCAGGGACAGCACGGCGCCGGCAAAATCCTGACCGGGCCGCCGCGTCGGCGGGCAAACGCCGGGATTAACCGTGCGCCGTTTGATAATGCCCCAGCCAGGTTTCCAGATGCGCCGCCGTCAGCGGCGGCGAGTGATAAAAGCCCTGGACTTCATCACAGCCCAGCGCGCGCAGCGATGTAAATGTGCCGGCGTCCTCGACGCCTTCCGCCAGCACGGTATAGTCCAGCGCCTTAAGCATGCTGATCACATGGCTGACGATAGTATGGCTGGCCTTGTCGGTGGTCAGGGTTTTGATAAGGGAACGATCGAGTTTGATGATATCCAGGGGCATTTTGCGCAGATAGCCGATATTGCTGTAGCCGGTGCCGAAGTCATCCAGCGAAATGGTAAAGCCCCGCTGTTTTAACCTCTCCAGGCCGTGCAGCGCCTCGGCGCTTTCCAGCACCCTTTCCGTCTCCAGGCACTCAATGCCCAGCAGCGCGGGCGGCAGCCCGCGCGCCGTTATTTTTTCCGCCAGCGCATCGGCAAAATGCGGCCGGGATAAATCGCTGACGCCGACGTTAATGGAAACCGGCAAATGTATCCCTTTTGCCGACCATTGCTTAACCTGGTCCAGGGCCGCGTTGATGACCCAGTCGGTCAGCGCGGCCATCAGGGTGGTTTTTTCCAGCAGCGGGATAAACCGGTCGGGGGTGATGTTGCCCAGCGTCGGATGCTGCCAGCGGATCAGGGCTTCGAGCCCCGTTACCCGCCCGTTGCGTAAGGCGATTTTGGGCTGGAACACCAGATACAAGCCGGGTTTGCCATGCAGGTACGGGTAGAAATCATTCAGCAGCCGGAAATCCTCTTTTTGCCGGGCGTCGCTGGCGGCGTCATACGCCATGACGCGTTTTTTGCGGCCGATGGCGTCATGCAGGGCGCTTACCGCCCGGCGCAGGATTTCGGTAGGATCCAGCTCACCCGGCGCAAAGTCGACATAACCCGCTGAAATATGCAGGTCAATGTTGATTTGCGTGTTGATATGGGCGCTAAGCCCCGCCAGGTGGTCGTTAAGCGCCGCAGGCGGTATCGGGCTGTCATCGTCCATAATCACTGCGTACCGTCCGGTGGCGACGCTATACAGCGTATCATGCCACTCCAGTTTCAGCCTGAGCAGGGTGGCCATATCCCTGAGCATATCCTCCACCACCGTCATGCCCAGGGAACGGGCGATTTCGTAGGCGAAGGGCATATCGATACAGTCAAACAACATCAGGCGATAGCGCCTGACCGCGCCGGGCGTTTGCAACAGGCGCAGATCGTTCATCAACCGCTGGCGGTTGGGCAGCAGGGTCACCGCGTCGATATAGCCAATGTTATGCCAGGCTTCCAGGAACGCCGAAACCAGCCCGGCCATAATGCGCAAGGTCGCGATCTGCTCGCTGGTAAAGAGACGGGGCTGGATATCAATCAGGCACAAGGTGCCGATAATCACGCCGTCCCGCGACCGCAGCGGCGCGCCGGCGTAAAACCTGACATAAGGCGCGCCCCGCACAAACGGGTTATCGCGAAACCGTGGGTCCAGGCGCATATCGGCGCAGACCGTGATATCGTCGGCGGCCACGGCGGTCAGGCAAAATGCGTCTTCCCGCCGCGTTTCCGTCACCGGCGCCGGAAGCGCGTAGGGCGCTTTTAGATACTGGGTATCGCCGTCGAGGATAGCGATAAAGCTGGTGGCGATGCCCAGCGTCTTGCCGGTCAGCCGGGTCATCCTGCCCAGTATTTCGTCACGATCATGCTCATCCGCTTTCAGCAGCTCAATGGCCGCCAATCGTTTTTTTTCGTCATGACTTAGGTTTGTCAGCATGATCAGGGCCCTTGCGGACGTTCCCAACGGGAAGCCGGTGTAACATCTCACCTTAACGGCGGCTATGGAATGCCGGGGTACATCTTTACCATAGCATTTCATCGGGCGACTTGCCCACACCGCTAAGGACAATATGAGGGAATCGGCCGGCGATAAACGGTTTTATTCCACACGCGGGGCGCGCAGGTGCATTAATGCCGATTTAAGGAAGAGAGGGTGCGGGTGATATCGCCGTTTAACGGTAAATACAAGGCATGCTCATTTTTTTCAAAAGAATAGAAACCATATTTTATATAAAATGCCTTGGCCCGGGGATGTTTTGCCTGCGCGTTAATAGCCCAGACCCCTATGGCGGAGTTAAGGGTATTAACGATGGCGTCGACGATAAGCGAGCCGCCCAGGCCTTTACCCTGATAACGAATATCGACCGCCAGCCGGCCAAGCAGGGCGGTGGGCACGGTCGGGTAGCGCGGCAGCTTTTGGGTGGCGGATGCCGCCAGGGCATTGATATTCACGGCGTAGGACGAGAGGGTGTAAAAGCCCAGCACGTTATTATTATTATCCGCGGCCGCATAACATTGGGTAAAGCGTTCGCGGCTTTCCTGTCCGGCATATTTCGCCAGATAAAGGTTCAGGCAGGGGACGCCGCAATCGAAATCCGTTTTGTTATGCTGGTCACCGAGCAGCGTAAAGGTCAGCGCGCGCATTATCTTCCGCCGAACTCCCTGCGCCGGCCCATGGCGTGCAGCAATCCGGCCGGCGTCTTGCGATCCTCCAGCAATGTCTCGGCGAACCGCAGCTGATCTTCCATCGCCAATTGCAGTACCGCCGCTTCTTCTATCGCCTGTTTTGCGGCGTCGTGGGTGGCGGTAATGATAAAGTCCGTCATGGTGATTCCCTGCAGGTCGGCGGCATGTTTGATTAACGCGTGAAGCGCCAGCGGAATACGGGCTTCAAGCCTGGCGGTTGTTGCCATGGTCACCCCTTTGTTCAGAACCCGGCAGTTTGCCGTACGGGAAGTCTACCTTAATCTTAGCCTGTTTATAATAACCGTTAGCGATAAAAATGACTTATTGCACATATGATCTAATAAGTAAAAATAGTTGCAAGATATTTTTATCAATTAATTATTTTAATCAGTACTCATTAATAGAAAAAATACATAACATTATGATATTACTGATATTTTTATCGCCGCCGCTTCTGTTGGCACGGCAAAATACGGCGATAATTTACAAATGAGCGAAAAAAATCGCTATTTAAATGTGATTATAACGGCGGTAATTTTTATAATATCGTCGCGACGCAATAAGCTTTTAATGCTATTTTTGCGCAAATAGAGCAATAACTTATTTAAACTATTTGTGCGGTTGGGCGCGCAACGTCACCGGGCGCCGCTTGCTAAGGCCCGGCCATTATACAAAGCTGGAATATATGCGGGGGTTTTTATGCCGGCAACGCGGTCTCAGTCATCTTATGCCGCTACGGCCGGCTATCAATCGCCGCGTACCGATACCTGGCTCAGGTGCAGCATATTGGTATTGACGATGGCGATATTCACTTCAAAGGGCGTACCGTCATCCAGATACACGACCTCATATAACTCCATCATGGCGTCATTTGGTTTTATATTCATATGTTTGATCATTTCCAGATCAGTAGCATTAAATGCATGAAAATTTTGATCACGTTTATAAACCTTTTTCCCGGTAATCCGCTCGATATAAGAATATTTGGAATTTTCCAGCTCTTTAAACTCTATTGAATTAAACAGGGATACCGGGAAATGGATATACTCCAGCGAAACCGGAATGTCGTCGAAGCTCATCAGCCGCAGTATTTTATAAACCGAATCGCTGTTTTTAATGCGCAACGCCTGGGCCATCGCGGCGTCGGGAACGGCGACAATACTGGCGGAAATCACTTTGCGGCCGGCGCGATGGCCGCCTTTTTGCGCCTGGTAATCAAAAGGAGACAGCGCATGGAACCGGCCGGATTGATTATTTTTACCGATGGAGCCGATATAGATACCCGACCCCTTGATGCGATAAATCCGGCGCTGATCGATAAGGATGCGGGTGGCTTCGCGCACCGTGGCGCGGGTTAGGCATAGCGCCCGTGCAATGGCTATTTCCGTGTCCAGTTTATCCCCGGGCTGCAGATCCGCTTCCTTTATTTTAGCGAGGATATAGTCGATAACCTCTTTTTGTTTTTCCGTAATATTGTCGGTCATCTCGTCATCTTCCGCCGGGTTATCAGATTGCGCACACCAAAGGCATAGTTTCCGGAGCGGGGAACAGAAGTCCACCAGCCGGCACGATGTGCATGATAAATGTGATCAAGTTAACAGCTTTACTGTAAAGCCATCCTGTCTGCTCATCTTTGCAAGCTTACCTCTTGTGTATAGTCACGTCCAGGTGCATTCTAAAGATGACTATACAAATTCAACATGTACATACTGCTATGGATTCTGTGTGTTTTTATCGTCTGCGTTTCAGGCTCAGGGGCAATCCCCTCGGCTTGGCAGCACCACATAAGGTTTATGGATTCAGTCGGATAGGGGAAAATCGTGGAAGAGAAGCAGCTGGCGAACGCCATAAGGTTTCTGAGCATCGATGCCGTGCAGAAGGCCAACTCGGGACATCCCGGCGCGCCGCTGGGCATGGCGGATATGGCGACTGTGTTATGGCGGAAGTTTTTAAAACACAACCCGGCCGATCCGCAGTGGATTAACCGCGACCGCTTTGTGCTGTCCAATGGTCATAGCTCGATGCTGCTGTATTCCCTGCTCCATCTGACCGGTTATGACCTCGGTATCGAGGATTTACGCAATTTCCGCCAGCTGCATGCCAAAACCCCGGGGCATCCCGAATACGGTTATACCCCCGGGGTGGAAACCACCTCCGGGCCGCTGGGCCAGGGCATTGCCAACGCGGTGGGCATGGCCCTGGCGGAAAAGACGCTGGCCGCGCAGTTTAACCGGGAAGGTTTTCCGGTGGTTGACCATTTCACCTATGTATTTATGGGCGACGGCTGCCTGATGGAGGGGATTTCGCATGAAGCCTGTTCGCTTGCCGGCACCCTTAAACTCGGCAAGCTTATCGCGCTTTGGGACAACAACAATATCTCCATCGACGGCCATGTCGACGGCTGGTTTAGCGATGATACCCCGGCCCGTTTCCGCGCCTACGGCTGGCAGGTCATCGCCGATATCGATGGCCATAACCCCGGGCAGGTGGCGGCGGCGCTGGAACAGGCCAGAAATGAACCACACCGGCCCACGCTTATTTGCTGCAAGACCACCATCGGCTACGGTTCACCCAACAAGGCCGATAGCCATGACAGCCATGGCTCGGCGCTGGGGGCGGCGGAAGTGGCGCTGGTCCGGCAAACCCTGGGCTGGACCCATGCCGCGTTCGAGATCCCGCCGGATATCTACGCCCACTGGGACGCGCGCGAAACAGGCGCCGCCGCCCAGGCGGAATGGCAACAGCTGTTTACGCGCTATCGCCGGGAATACCCCGAAGAAGCCGCCGGCTTAGTACGGCGCAGCCAGAAAATCCTGCCGGCGGACTGGCATGCCAACAGCCAGGAGTATATCCGCCGGCTGCAGGCTAACCCGGCCAACCTGGCCACCCGCCAGGCCAGCCAGAAAGCGCTTGACCAGTTTATCCAATGGCTGCCGGAACTGCTGGGCGGATCGGCTGACCTGTCGCCCTCCAATTTAACCCGCCACGGCCAGGCGCGCGATATTACGCCGGATGATGCCTCGGGCAACTATATCTCCTATGGCGTGCGCGAATTCGGCATGTCGGCGATGATGAACGGCGTGGCGCTGCACGGCGGTTTTATCCCTTACGGCGGCACCTTCCTGATGTTTATGGAATACGCCCGCAACGCCGTACGCATGGCCGCGCTGATGAAGATACGCAGCATTTTTGTCTATACTCATGATTCCATTGGTTTAGGTGAGGACGGGCCGACGCACCAGCCGGTGGAACAGCTCGCCGCATTACGTCTGACGCCGAATATGGAAACCTGGCGCGGCTGCGATCAGGTTGAGGCCGCCGTGTCCTGGCAGCAGGCCATCGAGCGTAACGACGGTCCCAGCGCGCTGGTGTTTACCCGCCAGCCGCTGGAGCAGCAGCCCAGGAACGCGCGACAGCTGGCGGATATCGCCCGGGGCGGCTACGTGCTGCGCGATTGCGACGGTGTTCCTGAACTTATCATTATCTCGAGCGGGTCGGAGATCGAGCTGGCCGTTTATGCCGCCGCCGGGCTCACGGAGCAAGGCAGGCGGGTACGCGTGGTCTCCCTGCCCTGCGTTGAACGCTTCGAAAAACAGGACGCGGCCTGGCGCGAAAGCGTACTGCCCATCGCGGTGCGTAAACGTCTGGTGATTGAAGCCAGCATCGCTGGATTTTGGCAAGGGTATGCGGGATTGGACGGCAAGGTTATCGGTATGAACAGCTTTGGCGAGTCGGCGCCGGCGGCGGTGCTGTTCGGGCATTTCGGCTTTACGAAAGATAATGCCCTGGCGGCCGCCCGCGCGCTGCTTACGGCTTAACGCGCGCCGGCGAATGCAAGGTCAATCAATTGAATGGGTTAAATATGCCAGCTTTATCAACATGGTTAAATGAAGATCGCATCCAGTATGTCAACACCGTCGGCGACTGGCGGGAGGCCATCAAACGGGTGGCCGAGCCGCTGTTACAGGACGGGACTATTTCCGCGGACTATGTGGCGAACATCATCAAGCAAAAAGAGGCCATCGGCCCTTATTTTGTAATCGCGCCGCGTATCGCCATGCCGCATGCCCGGCCGGAGGAAGGCGCCAACCGCCTGGGGTTGTCCATCCTCAAGCTGCGCGAGGGCGTGGTGTTCGGCGCGCAGGAAAACGATCCGGTTGATTTTGTAGTGATGTTCGCCGCGCCTGACGGCAACAGCCATGTGGAGCTGATTGCCCAACTGGCGGAGTTTTTGTCGGATGACGACGTGATGGCGAGCGTATTTAACGCGCGGGATCGGGCGGAATTAATCAAGATCGTGAACAGTTTTTAACTGAGTATCGACACTTATTCACTATGACCAACGAGGTGAAGCATGAAAATTATGGCGGTGTGCGGCGCAGGCTTAGGCAGCAGTTTTATGATGGAAATGAATATCAAGAAGGTCCTGAAAAACCTGAATATTTCCGCGGACGTTGAACATTCGGATCTGGGGTCGGTAACACCGGACGCGGCCGATGTGTTTGTTATGGGCCGGGATATCGCCTATAGCGCCAACCTACCTGAGAACAAGCTTATTATTGTTAACAGCATCATTGATATCAAAGAGCTGGAAACCAAGATAAGCGAATATTTTCAGAAACAATAACAGGTTATACATCTTACCGCTGAGGTTGCTATGTTTATACAAAACCTTTTACTGGTCGTGGTCGACGTGCTCAAGGTGCCGTCTATCCTGGTCGGACTGGTGGCGCTGTTCGGCCTGGTCGCCCAGAAAAAGCCTTTTCCCGACGTCATCAAGGGCACGGTCAAAACCATCCTGGGGTTTTTGGTGCTGGCCGGCGGGGCATCGGTCCTGGTCGGTTCCCTGTCGCCGCTGGGGGATATCTTCAAGCATGCCTTTGATGTGCAGGGCATCATCCCCAACAATGAAGCCATGGTGTCCATCGCCCTGGAAAAATATGGCGCCTCGACCACGTTGATTATGGCTTTCGGCATGGTGGCCAACATTATCGTCGCGCGCTTTACCCGGCTGAAATACATTTACCTTTCCGGCCATGTCACCTTCTATATGGCCTGTATGGTGGCGATTATTTTGTCGGTGGCCGGATTTACGGGCGTGCAGCTGATTTATACCGGTTCCCTGACGCTGGGCCTGCTGATGGCGATTTTCCCGGCGATGGCCCAGCCGTATATGCGCAAGATCATCGGCAACGACCAGGTGGCTTTGGCCCATACCGGCACCGTGGGTTATGTTCTTTCCGGCTGGATAGGCTCGCTGGTGGGTAAGGGATCTAAATCCACCGAAGAGATGAACATGCCGAAAAACCTGAGTTTTTTGCGCGACAGTACCATCTCGATCTCCATCACCATGATGATTATTTATTTTATTCTGGCGATTTCAGCGGGCCGGGAATATGTCGAAAGCCAGTTCAGCCATGGCCAAAACTATCTGGTCTATTCATTTGTGCAGGCGATAACCTTCGCCGCCGGCGTGTTTATTATCCTGCAGGGCGTGCGCTTGATTTTAGCGGAGATTGTTCCCGCCTTTACCGGCTTTTCGGAACGGCTGGTGCCTAACGCCCGTCCGGCGCTGGACTGCCCGATTGTCTATCCCTATGCGCCCAACGCCGTGCTGCTGGGCTTTATTTTCAGTTTTATCGGCGGGCTGGTGGGGTTGTTTTTCCTCGGGCAATTGCACTGGGTATTAATCCTGCCGGGCGTAGTACCGCACTTTTTCTGCGGCGCCACCGCCGGCGTCTTCGGCAATGCCACCGGCGGCAGGCGCGGCGCCATGGCGGGGGCCTTTGCCCACGGTGTATTAATCACCTTCCTGCCCGTGGCGCTGCTGCCGGTGCTCGGCGCCATGGGCCTGGCCAACACTACTTTCTCGGATACCGATTTTGGCGTGGTGGGGATTATGCTGGGCAACATGGCGCGCTTTATGGACCGAGGCACCATTACCATGGCGATAACCGGGGTATTTGTGCTGCTGGTGATTTATAACTTTGCCGCCAGGAAGAAGGTGGCGGTGGAGGAGAGCGAGGTGTAATCGCTCCGCCGGATATACTGAATAAGGGCCGGCGACGGCCCTTTTTATTGCTCATTTGCCCTTGGATGACGTCTCAACAACAAGGGCGCTATGCGAACTTATCTTAAAGGCCCCGGGATGCCCTGGCTCACTTTGCTTTTTATACATAATGGGTATATTTTTCATTTATACAAAATATGTATAAAACGCGTTTATACGATATTTGTATATTTTTAGAATATACTGTATATGTATAATGCGTCAGGCAGGGGGCACCTCAATGAAGGTTTACATTCAAAATCCGCACAGTTTAGGCCGCATCATCCGCGATACGCGTATCAAGAAAGGCTGGACACAGGCAGATCTTGGCCGGCAAGTCCATATGCTGCAAAAAGACATCTCGTTGCTGGAACATGACCCCGGCAGCGCCAAACTGTCTCGGCTGCTGGCGGTATGCGCCGCGCTGGAGCTGAAATTGATGGCCGAGGAAAGCATCGCTTCAAAGACCAGTGAGGACATGTGGTGATGGGCAGAAAAGCGCTGTACCAGCAGCTCTATTGTTCAATGAATGGCATCCCGGTAGGCGTGATTACCCGGCGACAGGGCAGGATGAGTTTCCAATATGTTGAAACCTGGCTAAACCACCGGCAAGGACGCCCGATTTCGCTTAGTATCCCTCTTGCGCGTGAGGAACAGCATACTGAGGCGGTACATGCCTATTTTGATAACCTTCTGCCCGATAATGATAATATCAGAAAGAAGATCGTCGACAGCCTGGGCGCGGAAAGTACCCATCCCTTTGACCTACTGGAAATCATCGGTGCTGATTGTGTAGGTGCATTATCTATAACGTCCCAAAAGCTCCAGTACACCCACCCTGAAATTACGGTGAAGAAACTGGCAACGGAAGACGTGGCACAGGTGATCCGCCAATCCCGCATTACCAATATGTTAGGTATGGAAGAAGACGATGATTTCCGTATTTCACTGGCCGGAGCACAGGAAAAAACAGCGCTGACATGGTGGGATGGTCACTGGTGCAAGCCGTACGGCCAAACGCCGACTACGCATATTATTAAGCCTTCAATAAATATGCATAAACAAATGCAGCTCGATTTATCAAATAGCGTTGATAACGAGTTCTTTTGCCTGCGGTTTTTGCAGCATATGGCTATCCCCGTCCCCCATGTTTACATACAGTCATTTGCAGAACAGAGGGTCCTAGTGGTGACGCGTTTTGATCGCCTGTTAGCGCAGGGGAAAATTTTCCGATTGCCCCAGGAAGATATGTGCCAGGCCCTCGGAAAAAGCAGCGGTAGTAAGTATCAGGATAAGGGTGGCCCGGGGGTTAAAGATATCATGGAACTGCTACTCACTTCAGCGCGGCCGATGACGGATCGCGAAATTTTTATGAAATGTCAGTTACTATTTTGGCTATTAGCCGCTATCGATGGCCATGCCAAAAATTTCAGCTTATTTCTTAGACCTACAGGATATGAGTTAACACCCATTTACGATGTCATGTCAGCTTATCCTTACTTTGGGCAAGGGAATATGCAAAAAAAGAAGATAAAAATGGCGATGGCAGTCTATGGTACAAATACCCATTATCATTGGAATACTATTTATAAAAGGCACTGGCTCTCAACTGCCGAGAAAGTTGGATATGATAAAGGTTTGATGGAAAATATTATTGATGATGTGATCACGAATACCAACACAGCATTAGAAAAAACGGCACAAGATCTCCCTGAGGGATTTAGCGAGAACATAGCAATATCCATAATTGATCATGTTAAATGCGCCTTAAGACGATTAACTGATAATTAACACATTTTTTAAGACGACAACTGCTGCGTTATTCGTCGTATTCATCAGGAATAAGACCTACGACTATCGTAGCCATAAATGCGTCTACACCATCCCGCGACCTTGTTCAAAAACGCCCGAAGGCGGCCCGCTTATACCCCATCCCGTCGCGGAAAGGGCTGGGTATCGCCGCCGGCATTAATGAATTTGGCGCCGGCGCTATCGGAGATATTCCCGCCGCCGATTAACCCATCACCCACCTGCATCGCTGACTCATGGTCGGGCAGTCCACCGCCGATCATCAGGCCGGCCGGGCCGGGTAGCGGGACGTCACCCCAACGAATAAAGGCGAAGAAACGACAGCGCGTTACGTTGATGTCGGTGTAATAATAGTACCAGAATCAAAATCATATGTAGTAATATGTAATCATTGATTATAAGCAAACTAATGATTGTAGTCATGCATACAGGAAAGTGGGATGGCAACATATGATTTTGTAGTAGGGAATAGCTATACCAAAAATGATCTTTATACCCTGTGCCGTATTCCCGTAGAAAAGCAAAAAGGCAGTTGGAATACCGGCTATACCCAGTACGATGGGGATTGGTTTATTTTTTGTAATATCGGCATACCGGGGCGTACGGGCCATAACTATGGCAATAGATTCGTTGGGGATGATCTGTTGTGGTATGGCAAGACCGACTCCCATATCAATCAGCCTTCCATCAAATCAATGCGGGATGGAATCGGCAATAATTTCATCTTTTATCGCACCGACGATCGCTCCCCCTTCACCTTCGCGGGCACCGCCAAGGCGATACAGGTGCGCGATATACGACCGGTTGAAATCCTATGGGGGTTTCTACAATCGGGAGAGCAACGCGTTGAGGTGCTGGCGCAAGAAGAGGTGGAGCCGGAAAAGTTCTATGAAGGCGCCACTAAAACGATTTCAGTGAATATCTATGAACGCAACCCCCAGGCGCGTAGGCTGTGCATCGATAAACATGGCGTGTCTTGTGCCGTATGCGGGTTTAACTTTGCCAAGGTCTATGGGGAGATCGGTAAAGGTTTTATCCACGTCCATCATCTCAAGCCGCTGGCTGGGATTGGGGCGGAGTATCAACTCGACCCCGTTGAAGATCTGCGCCCCGTATGTCCGAATTGCCATGCTATGCTGCATCGGCGCAAACCGCCCTATTCTATTAATGAACTAACTGAATTACTAAAAGATAATATTTCCCAGTAAAGCGATTCAAATGTCGCGCTCACTTAACATGTCATCGTTATGATGTGAGCGTGCTTGAAAAATATTGTTGAATAAGCCATGCCGAACTTGTGTGCATTGTCTATATTGACTTTTTGAAGGATAAACATTAGGGTTACCTCATGCGCTGACCGCTGGAGAAACAATGTCATTGATCGTGTTGATACTTTCAGTATCATTAATGGGCTTTTACTTTAAGAATAAAACCGAATTAAATAAAACGATTAATTTTATAAATGTATTTTCCATATGTATGACCCTGTTTTTTATTACTTATTTTATCAGAAATTATAGCTCATCGTCGCCTGAGTTGATTATGTCATTTGATGTATTTATAACTATTTTTTTCATAAGTTTATTCATTGCTGCTTTTGCACACTTAATGTTTTTAAGAATTAAACCTTATTGATATTGGTGAGATTATAAATAAATGGAATTTCATTAACATTTTTTACAAAAGGAGATAATTATGATCAGACCACAGTTTGGTATTACCCCTAACCCAGCCTGCAATCAACCCAATCCCGTGGGCAATACTAATTACAATACCAATGGTTTATTGCCTTTAGGAATAGGCATTGGAACAACGGTTATGAGGGCTATTCCCACTCCTGTAGGCGTCGGAATTGCGGTTGCCACCGATGTGTTAGGCAGGGCCGCGAATCATATGCCTATTAGTGCGCCCATGCCTAACGTACCGATGAATCCCAGTTGGGTTGGGAATAAATAATTTTTTAAGGGCCTAATGAGTTATTAGGCTCTTAAGTCATCGCATTAAATTTCTCGATTAAATCATTTAATTTACCCTATCCACTTTGCGATGGCGGCTGCAATTATCGATTAAACGGATAGCGCACGATCTTATCCTGCTTTTTTCCCTCGCCCGGGAGCCTTGCCACCCGAGCGTGCCGGCTTGCCCGCGGCCTGTGCCCCCATCCCCGTAAATCGCGTTAACGCCGGCTGAGCGTTGCGATCCCGCTTTTTGCCCGTCCTGAGCTCATCCACGGTGGCCGGCGGAATCAAGCACTCCCTGCGGTTGCCGATCAGCTGCTTCATATCCATTGCCGTCAGCGCCTCGCGGATCAGCGGCCAGTTGGCCGGGTCGTGATAACGCAGCAGCGCTTTATGCAAGCGCCGCTGGCGCTCGCCGCGCGGGATCACCACCTCTTCGCTGTGATAATCCACCTTCGCCAGCGGATTTTTACCGCTGTAATACATGGTGGTGGCGCTGGCCAGCGGCGAGGGGTAAAAATTCTGCACCTGGTTCAGCCGGAAGCGGTTTTTCTTCAGCCACAGCGCCAGGTTCACCATATCCTCGTCGCGGGTGCCGGGATGCGCTGCGATAAAATAGGGGATCAGGTATTGCTCCTTGCCGGCCTGCCGGGAATAGGTATCGAACAGCTGCTTAAAGCGCTGATAGCTGCCCATGCCCGGTTTCATCATCTTGGCCAGCGGACCTGCCTCGGTATGCTCCGGCGCAATCTTTAAATAACCGCCAACGTGATGCTCCGCCAGTTCCTTAATATAACGCGGGTCCGCCACCGCCAGGTCGTAACGCACGCCCGAGGCGATCAGGATCTTCTTGACGCCCGCAAGCGCCCGGGCGCGGCGATAAAGTTTGATGGTCGGCTCGTGGTTGGTATCCATATGCGGGCAGATTTCCGGATAGACGCAGGATGCCCGCCGGCAGGTCTGCTCGGCGCGCGGCGCCTGGCAGCGCAGCATATACATATTGGCGGTGGGGCCGCCCAGATCGGAGATCACGCCGGTAAAGCCCGGCACGTTGTCGCGGATTTGCTCGATTTCCCTTGTAATGGAGGTTTCCGAGCGGCTTTGGATAATGCGGCCTTCATGTTCGGTAATCGAGCAGAACGCGCAGCCGCCAAAGCAGCCGCGCATAATATTCACCGAGAAGCGGATCATATCGTAGGCCGGGATAGCGGTATTGCCATAGGCCGGATGCGGCACGCGCTGGTAAGGCAGGGCAAATACCGAGTCCATTTCTTCCGTCAGCAGCGGAATGGCCGGCGGGTTGATCCAGACATAGCGGTCGCCGTGTTTTTGCATCAGGGCGCGGGCGCAGCCGGGATTGGTTTCATGATGCAGGATGCGCGAGGCATGGGCGTACATCACCTTGTCGTTCCTGACCTTTTCAAACGAGGGCAACAGGACGTAGGTTTTTTCCCAGGGCTTGGGTTTGGGCGCGCGCACGCTTACCGGCCGGGCGTCGCCGGCGTTTACCGTCCGGGTGGCGCAGGGCAGGTCGTCGCCGTAAGGATTAACCATGGGCTCGATACGCCCCGGCGCATCAAGGCGCGTGGAATCGACGCCGGTCCAGCCGGGCAGCGCCGTTTTACGCAGTACGGCGGTATTACGCACATCGTTGATATCAGCGATGGGCTCTCCCGCCGCCAGGCGGTGGGCCACTTCCACCAGCGGACGCTCGCCGTTGCCGTAAATGAGCATATCGGCCTTGGCATCCACCAGTACCGAGCGGCGCACGGTATCCGACCAGTAGTCGTAATGGGCGATACGGCGCAGGCTGGCCTCGATGCCGCCCAGCACCACCGGCACATCGCTGAACGCCTCCTTGCAGCGCTGGGTATAGACCAGCGTGGCGCGGTCCGGGCGTTTGCCGGCGAGATTGCCAGGCGTATAGGCATCGTCATGGCGCGCTTTACGA
The DNA here is from genome assembly GCF_047324145.1 of Sodalis sp. RH24. Lineage (NCBI taxonomy): Bacteria > Pseudomonadati > Pseudomonadota > Gammaproteobacteria > Enterobacterales > Bruguierivoracaceae > Sodalis > Sodalis sp. RH24. Next base: position 3,042,981 of record NZ_CP178729.1, on the reverse strand, counting down.
TCCGCCGTGTAGTGGTTGATCATCGAGTCCATATTGCCGGCCGTAACGCCAAAAAACAGGTTCGGCTTGCCCAGGCGCATAAAGTCCGCTTTGCCGCGCCAATCCGGCTGGGCGATGATGCCCACCCGAAAGCCCTGCGCCTCCAGCATGCGGCCGATTATCGCCATGCCGAAGCTTGGATGATCGACATAGGCGTCGCCGGTGACCACGATAATATCGCAGCTGTCCCAGCCCAATTGGTCCATCTCCGCGCGGGACATGGGCAGGAAGGGCGCGGTGCCAAAACATTCGGCCCAGTAAAGCGGATAGGAGAACAGCTGGCGTTCGGGGCGGATCAGGCTTGTCGGCACGGGGAACTCTTAAGCGGATGGCGTCTTTGGGGCGAAAATTCTACCGATTTTGCCGGGGAAATGGTGGGGAAATTGCGATCACAATGAGACAGATCAAAAAAATCAGCCCCGCTTATCGCCTGGGCCAGGAAGGCATGGCGGCAATATTACCGGCTGTGCCGTTAACGCTCTTACCGAAATCGCAATGGCCGGAAATGGGCCTGATTAGCATTCAGGCCCTCTAAGTCTTCACATTTTATCTATCAAAGTACATTATCGATCATACACTGGAGGAAAGGTTTGACTTGCTCTTGCCGGTCCTGACTGACGGGTTGGCTTGTTTCGTCGCTAATATTCAGTTCCCTCGTTATTTTATCCTGTTTGTCCGGTGATTTTTTATCAACCGCCACTTTGATATCTATGAGGTACTCATGGCCGTCAGGCAGCAGCCTGGTACAGCTTTTTATCCGCTCACTCTCGTTTTCCCTCAGCTTTACTGACTCATGTGTGGTGTGCGCATACGTGAGTGGGCTAAGCGTTACGATTGGTAATAGCATGCAAAGCAATTTTTTCATCTTATATCCTCGTTAAATTTATTTTTATTAAAAACGCGTTAATTAAAAAAATTATGCCAATTATTCACTTTAAAATTATTTTAAGTAAAATAAAAATGACCCAGAATAATCTAACCGGAATGCAATGCTCGCATACTGCTATTTAAAATAGACTATTGTGGTGTGTTTTTATATAGGGTTGGATGTTGGGTGGGCGGTAAAGTTCATCCATTTTTTAAAATCATTATTCATTTTTTGCAAGTTATAGATAGATTATTTTAATTATAATGTTAATTATATATAGTGATTTAAACACCTGGAGCAGAGGGTGCTGCGTAATCACCGTATCGTGGTATCGGCCATCACCTACGCCGAAATGCGCTTCGGGACAATCGGCCAGAAGGCTTCCCGGCGCCATGCTGGTGACCAATAATATCAGAGAATTTGCGCGTGTGCCGGGACTGGCGCTGGAGATTGGGTGGAGCAACAGGATTCGGCGAGCTTTAGCGTTATTCGTTAACCCAGGAGGCAGCGCCGCGTTTAACGCCGCCGCCTTATCTCCTGCGGCAATGTCGCCAGCGTCGCCAGCTCCGCCACCGGCCGGGGGGCGTCATCGGGGGCGGCCAGTCCCACCCGGTTGTGCCAGAACGTGGGCAGGCCCACTTTGGCCGTGCCGAACAGATCGTAGGCCGAACCGGCTACGAATACCGCCCGGTCGGCGCTGACGCCGGCGATATCCAGGGCCAGTTGATAGGGGCGCGGATCGGGTTTATAGAAGCCGGCCTGTTCCGAGGTGACCACCACATCAAAGGGCACGCCAACGCTGAGGGCCGCGGCCAGACCCAGGCGCTGCGAGCAGTTGGTCACCACGCCCAGCCGGTAATGCCGCGCTAACGCCCTAAGCACGCCCACGGCTTCCGGCCAGGGACGCAAATCGCGCCAGCCCTCCTCCAGGCGGCGGGCGGCGGCTTGACCCAGTCCGACCCCGGCGGCGGCTTCCGCCACCAGGGTTTCATAAGGCCGGTAGGCGCCGCAGCCGTAGGTCAGCCCCAGATAGGCCATGCGCCAGGCGCGCCCCGCGTCTTCGGACCCGGCGGCCCGGTTCCATACCGTCCATGAGTCCAGCACGGCGGTAAGCAAATCAAATAACACCAGCTCCACCGGCAATACGGGTGCCCCTGCCTGGATAGCGGTTTGGTCCATGGGTTTCTCCTTGCCTGGCCTTAGTCTGGTTGCGCGATGGCGCTGATGTCCGCCTTGACGTGCCCCGTATTGCCTACCAGCCGTTGATGCGCGGCCAGAATACCGGCGGCTGGGTATCGGCCAGGTAATAACCGCTGAACTGCGCGGCGGTGGCGCAGGCGTGGTTGGGCAATATCCGCAGCAGGGTGCCGATCGGCAGCGCCGGCAGATCGCGCGCGCCGGAACGGGAGGCGATAATGCCGTGCTCCTGATTGGCGTCGGCGACGATCAGGTCGGCGATGGGGTTGCCCTGATTATCGCACACCAGGCCGTACCCCTGATCGACGGGTTGGGCCGCGGTGCCGCGATCGCGCGACAGGGCCATCCAGCCCGCATCGATAAGGGTCCAGCCTTTGGCCGGCTGATGGCCGATGACCGTGGTCGCCACCGACAGCGCAATATCCCCGGCACGACAGACACCCAGTCCGGCCATCACCAAATCAAAAAACGCGAATACCCCGGCGCGCACTTCGGTTACGCCGCTAAGGTCGCGGGCAAACAGCGCGGTGGGCGTGGAACCCACACTGACGATCTCTATGGGAAAACCGGCCCGGCGCAGCATATCGGCGCTGGTGACCACCGCGTCGCGTTCATCCATGGCGCACTGCGCCAGCGCGGCGGCGGAGCGGCAGTGATAAGAGCCGCCGGCGTGGGTCATGACGCCCCGCAGCCGCACCCTGCTGTTTTGCAGCACGCGGGCGATATCGATAAGCAAGGGCGACGCCGGCGGCACGCCGGAACGGTGGCCGTCGCAATCAATTTCCAGCAGGACGGCGAAATCGACCTGGTGACGGCCGGCAAAGGCCGTCAGCGCGCGGGCGCTGGCGAGGTTATCGAGGATCAGCAGCAACCGGCAGCCGGCGCCGATAAGCCTGGCGGCATGGGCTAATTTATTCGGCGCAATTCCCACGCCGTACAGAATATCCCGGTAGCCGGCGGCGAAAAAGAAATCCGCCTCGCGCAGGGTGGACACGGTAATCGGGCCTTTTTCCCCGGCAAAAAGACGCTCGCTGACCTGAAGGGATTTATTGGTCTTCACATGAGGGCGCAGCGTAACGTTAAACGGCGCAACCTGGCGGCGCATGCGCTGAATATTGTTGTCCAGACGCGCAACATCCAGCGTCAGGTAAGGGGTTTCCATGGTGGCGCTTATATCGGGCATAGGTCCTCCGGCTGAATAGTGACAGTATAAAAAACCGCCGCTGGCGGAGTAAATTGAATCTTTCTGTATCTATGATTCAGTACTACTTAATACTTGATTCATGCATTTAGCAGGATGGCAATATTAGTCACAGTAGTATGGTAACGGGCGGTGACTATGATAATTTATCATTATTAATCCCAGATTCAGGAATGTCCTATGCACGATATGCGGGATCTGAAGCTGCTGCTGGCGATTCGCGATAACGATACCCTCGTGGCCGCCGCCCATCAGCTGGGCCTGACCCCTTCGGCGGTGACCCAGCGTTTGCAGACCATAGAGAAGCGGCTAAATGTGCGCTTGATCGACCGATCCGCACGGGGCTTGTGTTTTACCGGCGAAGGGGAACTGTTATGCCTGCGCGGTAAACAGCTAGTGGAGCAGTACGATGCCCTGATGCATGAGCTGGATAAGCGGCGCAGCGGTTTTGCCGGCACCTTGAAAATCAACGCCCCGTTTGGCTTCGGCCGGCGTTACCTGGCGGCGGCGGCCGCGGATTTTCAGCAGCGCTATCCCGACGTCGAGATGTCGCTTACCCTGTCGGACCGCCCGCTGGTTGAAGCCGCCGAACGGTTTGATATCGTGATTCATATCGGCCAATTGCGGTCATCCAGTTTGATTGGCCATGCTATTGCCGCCAACAGACGTTTTGTCTGCGCCTCACCCGATTTTATCGCCCACCATGGCCAGCCCAGCTCGCCGGAAGAGTTGGCCCGCCTGCCCTGCATCGCCCTGCGTGAAAATAATGAAGACGTGCTGCTGTGGCATTTTACCCGCGGACGCACCAGCAGCAGCGTGCGCGTGCGCTCAACGCTTGCGAGCAACGACGGCGATATTATCCGGCTGTGGGCGACGCGCGGGCTGGGCATTATCATGCGCTCGGAATGGGATGTGGCGGAGGCCTTGCATAAAGGGGAACTGGTGCGCCTGATGCCGGCCTGGAAAACCCCCGACGCCAATGTGATTGCCTTGACCCACCAGCGTGAGGGGTTGCCGCTGCGCACGCGCCAGTTCATGCGTTTTCTGCGGGAACGGTTTTCGCCGGTCCCGCCCTGGCGCGAGGCTCAGGAGGGCATCATCCACGGCTAGGACTACGCGTTAATACCGCCGTCCACATTGATGCCGGTGCCGGTAATATGCCCCGCCGCCGGAGACGCCAGGAACGTGACCGCGGCCGCCACGTCTTCTGCCTTGCCGTAATGGCCCAGCGCAATATACTGGCGCTGGGTCTCGGCGCCTTCGCCGTCGGCGGGGTTCATATCGCTGTCGGTGGGGCCGGGGTGGACCAGGTTAACGGTAATGCCGCGCGGGCCCAGATCGCGGGCCAGGCCGCGGGTCAGCGACAACAGGGCCGACTTGGTCATCGCATAAACGGCAATGCCCGGCATCGGCACCCGATCGGCCAGGCAACTGCCGATATTGATAATGCGCCCGCCTTGCCCCAGGTGCGGCAGCGCGGCCTGGGTGGCGACCACCAGGCCGCGGATATTGACGTTAATCATCGCGTCGATATCCTCAAGCGCCATATCCTCCAGCATGCCGCCGCGCGCGATGCCCGCATTATTGACCAGGATATCGAGACCGCCCAGCCCGGCCACGGTTTGGCTTACCGCATCGCGTACCGCGCCGGACGATGCGCTGTCGGCCTGGATGGCCAGCCCCTTGCGGCCAAGCCGCTCAATCTCCGCTACCACCGCGCTGGCCTTGTCGGCGGATTTTTCATAGGTAATAGCCACGTCGGCGCCGGCCCGCGCCAGCGATATCGCCATGGCCTTGCCCAGGCCGCGGCTGGCGCCGGTAACGAGCGCGCGTTTGCCTTGCAGTGAATTCATGGTCGCTTCCTCTTTATGTGTTAATCGATACAAAAATAACTTAAACGGAATTGCCGCCGAAGATCAAGCGTATTATTATAATGATCGACACATAATTAATGAGGGCAGGCGCAGGTTATGGCAGCACGAGGACGACCCAGGGGTTTCGATCGCGAGGCGGCGTTGGCCGCGGCAATGAGACTCTTCTGGCAGAAGGGGTACACCGCGACGTCAATGGCGGAGCTCTATCAGGCGATGGGTATTCATTCGCCAAGCCTGTATGCCGCATTCGGCAATAAGGAAGACTTGTTCCTAGAAGCCGTGGCCTGCTACGAAAAGTCTATCGCGCCGCTGATATGGTCGCCGCTGGATACCGCGCCGACCGCGCGTGAAGCGGTGGGGGAATGGCTGAAATGCTCGGCGCGTATCCTGACCCGGGACGCGTGGCCGCCAGGCTGTATGGTGACGCTGTCGAATGTGGCGGGTGAAGGAAACGCGCGGCTGGGCGAGCAGGTGAAACGATCGCGCCAGCGCGGTATCGATAAGCTCACCGCCCGGCTGGATCAGGCGGTGGCGGAGCGGGAGCTGGCGGCCGGCATCGATACCGCGGCGCTGGCGCGGATGTACTTTAGCATCCAGCAGGGGATGTCCATCCAGGCACGCGACGGCGCCGGATTCGCTGCGCTTGACGCCATGGCGGATATGGCGCTGGCGCTGTGGCCGGCGGCCCAGTCCATGGCGTGCCATGGTGTCCAGGGCGACATCCCCAGGCAGGGGCGAAAGAATGCCGGCGCCTTGGTTACTCGGCATCGCCGTTAAAATGTAATACCGGCGCCGGCTGCCGGTGGGTGCGACGAAACCCGTACAGGCGCAGCCCGCCTAACGCCAGCCAGATCAGGCCTAATATCATGGCGGTTTTATCCAGGCTGACCAGCAGCCATAAGGTCGCGACGGCACCGAACGCCGGGCAAACCAAATAGAGCAGGGTGGACAGGGGGTCTCGCCGGCGCTGGCGGATGAAGTAGTGGCTGATAACGGACACATTGACCAGGGTAAAGGCCAGGAAAGCGCCGAAATTAATAAATGACGTGGAAGTGGTGACGCTCATAAACAAGGCGAGCAGGGCGACCGCGGCGCAAAGCAGGATGGCGTTCACCGGGGTATTACAGCGTCCCAGCCTGCCCAGGACCCGGGGCAGCACGCCGTCGCGGCCCAGGGTATAGATAAGCCGGCTGGCGCTGGCCTGGGCGGCGATACCGGAGGCGAACTGGCCGAAGACCAGGCCAATCATAAACAGGGTGACGAAAATATCGCCGCCAATATTGCGCGCAATCTCAAATGCGGCCGCGTCGGTATTCGCGAATGCCGCGCCGGGGTGCGCCAGCTGTACGCACCAGGACACCGCGATAAAAATAATGCCGCCGATAAGCGTAATCAGCATAATGGCGCGCGGAATACTGCGTTTGGCGTCGATGGTTTCTTCCGTCAGGGTGGTAATGGCATCAAACCCGAGGAAGGAATAACAGGCCACGGCGGCGCCGGCGACCAGCAGCGGCAGCAGATGGGCGCCGCCGGCGGTAAAGGGCGCCAGGCTCCAGAACGGCCGGGACGCGTCGCCCCAGATATAATGCACCGCGAGAGCCACAAAGGCCGCCAGCACCAGCAGTTGCACTATCATCAGCAGGCTGTTGACGGCGCTGGCGACTTTCAGGCCGATAATATTGATACATGTGGTCACGGCGATAAACGCCAGCAGCCATACGTATTGCCCAACGGCGGGAAACGCCGAGGAGAGGTAGACCGCGCCGATAAGCCAGATCACCATCGGCAGGAACAGGTAATCAAGCAGTATCGCCCACCCGGCGAGAAAGCCCAGGTTATCGCTGATGGCATTGCGCACGTACATATAGGCGGAACCCGCCACCGGGAAGGCGTTGGCCATCCGGCTGTAGCTAAACGCGGTAAACAGCATGGCCACCAGGGCCAGCACATAGGCGCCGGGCACATGGCCGTCGGTAATCTGCGCCAGCACGCCAAAGGTGCCCAAAACGATAATCGGCGTCATATAGGCCAGGCCGAACAGCACCAGATGACCGGTGGTAAGCGTCTTTTTAAATGCCGACATGGAAAACTCCCGTGTGTGTTTAGTTTTACTAAACATCAAGTTTAAAAAATGAACGTTAAGCCGTTAAAGCGGCCACCAGCGTTGCCCGTCGGGGCAGGTTTCCATATGGCCGGATAACATGAGCCGGCGGTCCTTGAGATAGTGATATTGGCTGCGGGCTTTTTCCGGCAGGGTAAAATCCAGCGTGACCCTGAGCGTCGCCTCCTGCCTGCCCAGCGCGCCGAGCAGGTTGCCATAGGGATCCACCACCGCGCTTTCGCCGGCAAACGTGAAACCGGCGCCGGCGCCGGCGCGGTTGGTCATCGCGAAAAAAATCTGGTTTTCGAACGCCCGGGCCAGCGCCGCATGGCGGTGTACCGGACCGTAGGGATCCATATTGCCATTGGTCACGACCAGCAGATCGCAGCCCATGGCGGCCAGGGCGCGGGCGGTTTCCGGGAATTCAATGTCATAACAGATAAGCAGCCCGATCCGCTTGCCGCGCCACAGGCCGCATACCAGGCGATCGCCGGCCAGCACCAGCGCGCGTTCATCCGGCCATAAATGGGTTTTGCGGTATTTAAACGCCACGCCGTCTTCCGGGGTGATAAAAACCGTGGTGTTGAAGACGCCCTGTTCATCCCGTTCCAGCAGGCCGATGGCGATGGCGATATCGCGCCGGACGCTGAGTGCCTTAAGCGTTGCGATCTCCGGCCCGTCCAGCCGCAGGGCGCGATCGTCCACATGGCCGTTTTCGGCAAAGCCGGTCAGAAAGGTTTCCGGAAAAATCACCAGCTGTGTTTGCGGACTGCAACGTTCGATATGCATTACTGCCTGCGCCATATTGCCTTTGATATCACCCTCGCGGTTGCGTGCCTGTATTAATTCAAGCTGCATACACTGTTATCCTTTGTGCATATTTATGGCGTTAATCATTAGTCCGATTATGCATGTAGGGATATGCTTGCCTATAACACGAACGGGGATGACTCAAATGGGTGATAAGCTTTACTTATCAATGGATGACCTGGCCTGGCACCATGAAATCGGGCTGCTGATCGATAGCCTGGACCAGGCGGATTTTTGGCTGAAAGCCGCGCGCTATTTGCATGGACGGCTGGTATTCGATAATTGGGTGGCGCTGCTGTTTATCCGCGACGCGCCGCCGGTGATCTTCGCCGAAAGTGATGAAAGTGACGGCAGCGACGCCAAATTGTTTTTGGATTATCAGAAAGGCCTATACCTGCTGGACCCCTTTTACCTTGGCGTATGGGCCAATCCGCGCAGCGGGCTGCAGCGCCTGGACGAGGTGGCGCCGATCCATTTTCGCGACTCCGAGTATTACCGCCGTTATTTCCAGCGCAATATCGTCGAGGATGAAGTGCAGTTAAATCTGGTGTTGGATGAGCGGCGGATTTTGTGTTTATCGCTGGGCGGGGCGCGGCGTTTCAGCGATCATGACATGGGCTTCCTGCGGCTGTCCGTGGCCTGGCTGCTGCCGCTGATGCGCCAGCGCATGCGTTTTGAAACCGCCCGCGCCGAGAGCGTGGCCTCTCCTTTCCTGACCGGCCTGCCGGGCACCGAAATGCTGACCGAACGCGAAAGCGAGGTGACGCAACTCATGTTAAGCGGCTGCTCCACCAAGGAAATCGCCCGTCGCCTGTGTATCTCCATCGAAACCGTGCGCGCCCATAAAAAGCATATCTATGCCAAGCTGGGCGTGAAAACGCAGTCGGAATTATTTGTGCTGTTTTGGCAGGGGCGGCAGGAGTGATGTTGGCCCATTTTCCCGGGGCAGGCTCTTAAAATCGTCCGTAATCAGCAGCGCGGCGGCTTTTTTCAGGATATCCCTTTCCATCTCCAGGCACCTGATGCGTTCCTCAAGCTCCTGGATGCGCTGTTGATCCGCTGTGACCGCCATGCCCGGCGGCATGATGCCGCTGCGTTCAGCCCGCAGCTGCGCGACCCAGCGGTACAATATGTTTTCGTTGACCCCGGTGGCGTCACAGGCTTCCTTGTAGGTATGGTTTTTATCGAGCACCAGGCTTGCGGCCTCCCGCCTGAACTCCATGCTGAATGTTGTTTTTCTGGTCATCAGGACATCCTTTTTAATCCGGCGATTATATCGCCTATCAGGACGCCCGGCATTAGTAGCACCGCCTGCCGTTGCCGCGCGGCCGTCCCCGGCGGCCACGCTTAACCAACAATCTCGGCCAGGGGATTATTCCCGGCCGGCCGGAGAATAATCATGCTTCCTGCCGTTTCGTTCCTGTGCCGTTTAACCGTTTCTTTGCGATCTTCGCAGGGATAAAACCTGACTGGCTCGCTGAAAGAATCAATTATCTCGCACGCTATAAGGCGGGAAATGCTATTTCGCGGGACGCCTGTCCCAGCGAATAATTTCGGGGCGGCAGCGATGCCGGTTTGACGCTTTGCGCAGGGACCACGCCGTCGTCATAACTTTGTCATGATTGCGTCAGGCCGGTGTCAGCGCCGGGCCTGTAAACTCCTTACCTGAAACAAGTGGTACAGACCACTGCCACCACGGTATATGGAGCTTAAAATCATGCGTATTTTGTTAACCCGTACTATGTTGTCATCCGCCGCCTGCGCGCTTTTGCTTACGGCAGGCATGGTTTCCGCCCAGGCCGCGCCGGTCAGGAATATCGTCCTGGTGCACGGCGCATTTGTCGGCGGCGCCGGCTGGCGGCCGGTGTATGATATTTTGACCAGGGACGGCTATCACGTCACACTGGTGCAGGAGCCGCTGACATCGTTCCCGGAAGATGTGGCCGCCGCCAAACGTACGCTGGCCATGCAGGACGGTCCGGCGGTGCTGGTGGGGCATAGCTACGGCGGCGCCATCATTACGGAGGCGGGTAACGATTCCCATGTCGCCGGCCTGGTGTATATCGCGGCCCACGCCCTGGATAATGGCGAAACCGAGGCCAGTAACGGTAAAAAAATGCCCAACACCGCGCGACCTTTCGCCAAAACGCCCGACGGCTACCTGTACATCAACCCGGCAAATTATCCGGCGGATTTCGCCGCCGATCTGCCGCGCAAACAGGCCGAGTTCGAGGCGCAGGCGCAGATGCCGACCTCGGCCAGCGTATTTACCGCCAATATTGCCGACCCGGCCTGGAAAACCAAGCCGAGCTGGTACATGGTGGCGCAGGCCGACAAAATCATCAGTCCCGACCTGGAGCGGATGTATGCGGCGCGGGCGCATAGTCATACGGTGGAAGTCGCCGGCGCCAGCCATTCGGTATACGAATCCCATCCCCAAGAGGTCGCGGCGCTGATAGAACAGGCGGCGCGCCATGCGTTAGACTAAACCGTGGCCGCGACAGGCCGCGCCGGAGATTATATGAAGATTCTCGTCATCGAAGATGAACCCAAGGCCCGGGACTATATGCGCAGCGGCCTGACCGAATCAGGTTATGTGGTCGACGTGGCGTCGGGCGGCGTGGACGGCCTGCATATGGCCCTGGAAGAACGCTACGATCTGATCCTGCTGGATGTGATGATGCCGGGAATGGACGGCTGGTCGGTGATGGAGGTGATGGACAAACGGATTGATACCCCGGTGATCTTCCTCACCGCCAAAGGCACCCTGGAGGATAAACTCAAAGGGCTGGCGCTGGGCGCGGACGATTACCTGGTGAAGCCGTTTTCCTTCGCCGAGCTGCTGGCGCGCATCCGGATTGTTTTGCGGCGCGCGGGACAGGGCCGGCAGGATGACGTGCTGGCCGTCGCCGATTTGCAGATGGATGTCGCCAAACGGCGCGTGGAGCGCAACGGTGTGCGCGTCGACCTCACCAACAAGGAGTTTAACCTGTTGCATCTGTTTATGCTGAGCCCGGGGCAGGTGCTGACCCGCTCGCTGATTGCCTCCAGGGTGTGGGATATGAATTTTGACAGCGACACTAACGTGGTGGATGTGGCGGTACGGCGTCTGCGGCAGAAAATAGACGAGCCGTTCGGCAAGCCATTGATCCATACCGTCCATGGGGTGGGTTATCGCTGTGAAGACGAAACATGAAACGTTTCTCGCTGACCTCCCGCCTGTCATCGGCCCTGGCCATGCTGGTCATGCTGGTCATGGCCACCGTCGGATACGCCCTGTACCGTACTCTTGAGCAACAGCTGATTATCCGCGACGACGGGGCGCTAATCACCCGCGTCGAGCAGATCCGTACCCTGTTGCTCAATGAAGACGTCATGACGCTGATTCACGATAAGCCCGGCCTGTTTGCCAATATGCTCGGCAATACGGAGTCGTTATTGGTGCTGCAATTTACCGACCGGCCTCCCCTGATTGAAATCAATCCCGGCCATTCGCCCATTCCGCACATCAATCCGGTGCCCGCGGACGCGCCCCTGACGCTCGCCGCCGTACAGCATGCGGTGGCCGCCGGCGGCATTCCCTTTATTTCCGCCTCAGCCCTGGCAAACGTCGCCAGCGCGCCTTATCAGGTAAAAATCACCACCGGCCGCCTGATGTCGGAGCGCACCCGTACCCTGGCCATGTACCGCAACCAGATCATCCTCGTCGCGTCGATCGCCACCGTGCTTACCGCGCTGCTGGCCTGGATTTTCACCCGCCGGGGTCTGGCGCCGCTGCGCCGCCTGGCCGCTGAAACCGCCATGATGGATGTCCGCTTTTTGTCCAGGCGCATCGGTATCACCCATGCGCCGCCCGAACTGCGGGAACTGATCGCGGCGTTTAATACCATGCTGGAACGGCTGGAAATCAACTTTCGCCAGCTTAGCCAGGTATCCGCCGATATGGCCCATGACCTGCGCACCCCCATCGGCATACTGCTAGGGCAAACGGAAGTGGCGATGCGGTTCAAACGTGATAATGACTATTATGAAAACCTGCTGGGCTCGAATTTCGAAGAACTGCAGCGCCTGGCAAAAATGATTGATAACATGCTGTTCCTGGCCCGGGCCGGGGATGCGGGCCATGCCATCCAGCGCGTGGTGCTGTCGTTAGCGGACGAATTCGGGCGTTTGAGCGAGTATTTTGAAGGGCCGGCCGGAGAACGCGGCCTGACGCTGGTCTGTGCGCGGGACGGCGCCACGGCGTGGGCCGACCCCGAGCTGCTGCGCCGCGCCCTGGCCAATCTGCTGGCCAACGCGATACGTTATGCCGACGCGGGCACGGCCATCGTGCTGCGGGCCGTGCAGCAGCCTGAGGGAACCACCATCAGCGTGGAGAATACCGGCCCCGACATTGCGCCGCAGCACCTTGAACGCCTTTTTGACCGTTTTTACCGCGCGGACGCTTCGCGTACCGGCGACGCCAGCGCCAGCGGGCTGGGTTTGTCCATTGTCCGCAGCATCATGATGCTGCATCAGGGCAGGTGGCATGCGCAAAGCGGTAAACGGCTCACCCGGTTCAGCCTGTTTTTCCCGGCAAAACCGCGGTAAAACCATTGCCGGGAATATATTTCATAAAAGTGGCATATCCGGCAAACATATTTGATAATTAATCAAATATGAAAACGACTCTTGATGAAATGCAGGCGTTTATCGCGGTAGTGGACAGCGGTTCCATTACCGCCGCCGCCGCGCAGCTGGATCAAACCATTTCCGCCACCAGCCGCACCCTCGGGCGGTTGGAAGAGAAACTGCGCACCACGCTGCTCAGGCGCACCACGCGCCGGCTGGAACTTACCGAGGAGGGCCGGGCCTTTCTCGAGCGCGCCCGGGATATCGTCCGCGCCGTCGAGGAGACGGAGGAATTGCTGTCCATGCGGCGTAACCAGCCGTCCGGGCTGCTGCGCGTGGATGCCGCCTCGCCGTTTATGCTGCACGTCATCGTGCCGCTGGTGGCGGGGTATTGTGCGCGCTATCCCCAGGTGGCGCTGGAGCTGAACAGCAATGAGGGCATTATCGATTTACTGGAAAAACGCACCGATCTGGCGATCCGCATCGGGCGGCTGAAGGATTCCACGCTGCACGCCCGGCTTATCGGCAACAGCCGCATCCGCGTGCTCGCCAGTCCCGCTTATCTGGCCGCGCGCGGCACGCCGGCAAGCGTGGCGGAATTATCCCGGCATACCCTGCTGGGTTTTAACCAACCCGAAGCGCTGAATGAATGGCCGCTGCCCGATGACAGCGGGCTGCCGCTGCATATCCAGCCGTCCATCCGCGCGTCCAGCGGCGAAACATTGCGGCAACTGGCGCTCAATGGCGCCGGTATCACCTGCCTGTCGGATTTTATGACATGCGCGGATCGGCGGGAGGGGAGGTTGTGTCAACTGTTTCAGCGGCAGACGCTGGATGTCCGCCAGCCGATTAATGCGGTGTATTATCGTAATACGGCGCTGTCTTCCCGGATCCAGTCTTTTGTCGATTACCTGGTCGAGGCCCTCGGCCCCCATGGCTTCGGCGCATAAGGCGCCGCGGTTTAGCTGAACAGGCCGAGATGCTCGATCAGGATATGACAACCGATGCCGACCAGCACCATGCCGCCCAGGATCTCGGCCCATTTACCCATGACCGGGCCCAGGAAGCGGCCAAGCAGCACGCCGGATGAGGTCATGACCAGCGTTGCCGTACCTATGGCCAGCGCCGTGGTGACGATATTCACCTGCAGGATGGCCAGGCCGACCCCTACCGCCATGGCATCCAGGCTGGTGGCGATGGCCGTGGTGACCAGCAGCCAGAAACTGTGTTTTCTGCGCGGCGGCAGATCGTCGGTGGTTTTGTTAAAACAGCCGTGAATCATCATTCTGCCGCCCAGGATGCCCAGCAGGATGAAGGCGATCCAATGATCCCAGGCGACGATGTATTTGCTGGCGGCAATGCCCATTATCCAGCCGATTACCGGCGTGATCGCTTCCACCGCGCCAAAGATGGCGCCGGTTCTCAGCGCCTCTTTCAGCCCCGGGCGTTCAAGCGTCGCCCCTTTGCCGATGGAGGCGGCAAAGGCGTCCATCGACATGGCGAAGGCGAGGATCATGGTGGCGTACATATTCATTATTATTACCGGGTGGTGCCTGGCATCGATCCTGCCGCTGTTCGTCCTGCGCGGCGGGCGCATACCGGTTAATCAGTGAAAGAGGGGATGATACAGCGTTATCGCGGGAAAAAAAAGACAATAAAAACATGGGATTAAGTATAGCCATGGCTATATTTTATAGCCATGGCTGTTTAGCGGTATAAAATTGCGACGCTTTACGCCGGCCGCTGCTCGCTGCGCCGGCCCGCGATCAGCATGATAAGGCCGCCGGCCAGCAGCGTCAGGCCGCTGTAGGCGATGGCGCCCGGCGGCCCGAAGCCGTCCACCAACAGGCCGCCCGCCACTGCGCCCAGCGCGATGGCGATCTGGAACGTCGTCACCAGCAGGGCGCCGGCGGTTTCCGCATGATCGGGCGCGGCCAGCGTGTTCCAGGTCTGGAAGCTTACCGGCAGCGCGCCAAAGGCAAAACCCCAGGTCGCCGTGGCGGCAAAAGCCAGCCCGGCCAACGCGCCGTAGGCAAGCAGTAATGCTGCCATGACGCTGAGCAGGAGCGCCGCCAGCCCAACGCCCAGGCGGGCGCTGCGTTCAGCGATAAAGCCACCGGCGAGATTGCCGAAAAACCCGCCGATGCCGAAGGCCAGCAGCGCCAGGGAAATCATGCGCACGTCAAAGTGCGGCACCTGTTCCAAAAAAGGGCGTACATAGGTAAAGCCGGCAAAATGCCCCGAGATGACGAATATCACGGTAACCAGGCCGATGCGGATGCCCGGGCGGCGCAGCAGCAGCCAAAATGTCCCGAGGCTCGGCACATCCGCCGGCGGCAGCCGGGGCAGGGTGACCAGCTGTGCCAGCAAGGCGGCGATGCTGATGCCGGCGGCCGCCAGAAAAGTGGCGCGCCAGCCCAGGATATCGCCCAGATAGGCGCCCAGCGCCGGGGCGCAAACCGTGGCCGCCGAAACGCCGGTAAAAATAATCATCATGGCCCGCGGCAATAACCGGGCCGGCACCAGGCGCAGGGCAATGGCGGCCGCCAGCGACCAGATGCCGCCCAGGGCTATGCCGAGCAGCACCCGGGCTGCGATCAGCACCCAGATATTGGCGGCGACGGCGGCCAGCAGATTCGACAGCACCAGCAGCAGCGCCAGCCCCCAGACGACCATGCGCCGGTCCACTTTGCCCGTGCCGAGCACCACCGCGGGGCCCGCGATGGCGGCCACCAGCGCCGTCGCCGTTACCGCCTGCCCGGCGGCACCGTCCGAAATGCCCAAATCGGCGGCGACCGGCGTCAGCAGGCTGGCGGGTAAAAATTCCGCCGTCACCAGGGCAAATACGCCGAGCGACAGTGAAACCACCGCGCTCCAGGCCGCGGCGGAGCGCCCGTTATCGGTACGCGCCCCAGGGCATGACAAGCTTTCATCACCGGTACAGGACTTTTCTGACATGGAGACTCCACGAGATTCTTTGCAAGGTATGATCCGGATGGTACAGTTGAAGAGTTGGAACATCCATGCTAGGAAACCCGTAATGCTTGACAATTCGTCCAAATCTGGCGCGCCGCCGTTAAACGATCCTTTAACCGATATGCTGCGGGGACTGCGACTGGACGGGGTGGAATATGGCCGCTGCCGACTTGCCGCGCCCTGGGCCTTTGCGTTTCCGGCCCGCCAGGACGCCTGTTTTCTGTTCGTGGCGGAAAAAGGCTGCTGGCTGCAGACCCCGGCCGGCGCATGGGAAGAGCTGAACGCGGGCGACGCGGTGCTGTTGCCGCGCGGCAGCGCGCACGCGCTGGCAAGCGCCCCGGGCGTGGCGCCGCAAGCCTTTCCCCGCTGGCAGTGTCAATCGATTACCGGCAATTTCTTCGATTTAAACGCCGGCGACGAAGGCGAGCATTGCGTGCTGTTCTACGGTTCCATGCGTTTTAATCTTGATAGCCTGCATCCCTTGCTGCGCATGATGCCCGATATGATGCGCGCCCATGAGCTGATGCGTAACGAGCCGGCGATCGTGCCTTTGCTGGAGGCCATGGGCTGCGAGGTGGCGATGAACCGGGTGGGCGCGTGCGGTATGGTAACGCGCCTGGCCGATGTCCTGGCCGCGCAGATTATCCGCGCCTGGGTAGAACACGGCTGCGGCAGCGCGGCGGGATGGATTGCCGCGGTGCGCAACCCGGAAATCGGCCGCGTGCTGGCGGCTATCCACGCGGCGCCCCACCGTGACTGGCCGTTGTCCGAACTGGCCGGCGTGATGGGCGCGTCGCGCTCCAGCTTCGCCAGCAAGTTTGCCGCCATCGTTGGGCAAACGCCGGCCCGCTATGTCGCGCAGGTGCGTATGCACCAGGCGCGGCAGTGGATTATCCGCGATTCCGCGCGCATTTCCGAGGTGGCCCAGCGGCTGGGATATGACTCCGAGGCATCCTTCAGCCGCGCCTTTAAGCGCATTATCGGCACGGCGCCGAGTCATTTTCGCAACGTTGCGAAACAGGAGGCCTGACATTGTGCATGCTATGGCAAGAGGAAACCCGGGCGTTATTCCGGCCGCTACGCGGCCAGGCGCTACCGTCCGGGCGCGTTATTGAGAACACATCGGCCAGGCCGGGTCGCTTTAGGCCGCGTCGCCAGCGCTGCGGGATTGTCCGCTGATTTTTTGCCGCGCCCACTGCTCTGCGTTTGTCATGCCGATATGGTGCTGGTGATTAAACGTCTGGTTCATATCCCATGCCACGCCGGTCCCTTTGGCGAAGGCCAGCCGGTATTTGCGCACCGTATCCCTGGGTTCACGCGCCAGCCCGGCGGCGAGGTATGCTAAATCCCATGTCACACGGCGAACCTTGGTGCCGGTTACGCCGTCAACGATATCCGCCAGCCGCGCATAGGTCAGAGTATCGCCGGCGATATACACCACCTGGTTGACGATGCGCGGCGCGGCGAACAGGATAGCCGCGGTCAGTACGCCGATGTCCTCGGGCGTGGTGACGGTGACGGCGTTATCCCAACTGCCCAGGGCATGCACGGTGTTGCGCGCCAGATCCACGATGCCGAAAGACGGCTCGAACAGATAGCTGGTAAAGATGCCGGTGGAGACGATGACCCATTCGGTGCGCGTTTGCGCCCGCAGGAGATGGCGCACGTCGAGCTGTTCGTCAAACAGATCCTGGCCGCTGCCTTTGCCGATCAGATCGTAATCGACGCCGAATTGCCAGGGAAAATAGCGTTTCACTCCCGCCGCCAGTACCGCATGGGCTATTTTAAGCTGCGTGCCGCCGCCGGCGGCAAAGCCGGTGCAACACACCAGGGTGGTAAACGGCCGGAAGAGGTCGGCCAGGTCCGATGTGGTCGCGGTGAGCAGATCGCCCGCGAGCAACGTTACGCCCAGCGCGCGCAGTTCGGCCACATCGCGTCGTTTGCCCGGTTCCCGGCTGTGTATGGATGCCTGGCGCAGCAGCACGGTGATGGTGGTGCCGGCGGATAAGGCGGCGCGCTGCGCCAAATTGCGGATCACCGCCATGCCAAGCTCGCCGGCGCCGATCACCAGGATAGCGTCGCGGGTATTTTCAGGGTTGACGTTCATGGGCTTCTCCTATTAAGTTGCGACCAGGGTTACATCTCCCATGATGAAGAACAAGAAGGCACACCGGTGATACCGGGAGGCAATGTGGAAATGAGCGATATGATTGCACGGTCGCAGGCCGTGTGCGACGCGTTGAGCGACGACGACGATGGTTTAAAGCGCGAGGTGCTGACCCATGCCGGCAACCGCTGGTCGCTCGGCATCGTACACATCCTGGGCGTGGGGGGACGGCTGCGCCATGCGGAGATAGCCAGGCGCATGGGCGGGGTGACGCAGCGTATGCTGACCCGCTCGCTGCGGCAGCTGGAACGCGACGGGCTGGTGCTGCGTTATGACTATTTTGAGAAATCCCCGCGCGTGGAGTATGAGCTGTCGGAGCTGGGCAGGCAGTTGCTGGGGCAAATGATACCGCTGTGGTTATGGGTGGTGGAGAATGCCGACCGGTTTCGCCAGGCACGGGCGACTTTCGATACCGCCCGGGAGCGTCCGTAAGTCGTCCCGGGCGGCTAGCGTAATCCGGGGAAACAATCCGGTTTGGAGATGATGCCCGGACGGCGGTTATGTATTACAGTGAGATCAGGATAGTTATGCCAGGGGCCACGGTCCTGTTTAACCCGGAGATCTTACCATGCTCACATCGCATATGCGCATCGCCCGCCCGGTCACCAACCTTGAACTCAGCAGGGAAATGTACTGCTCGGGCCTCGGCATGCGGGTGCTGGGCAGTTTTACCGGCCATAATGGGTTTAACGGCGTCATGCTCGGCGCGCAGGGACTGCCCTGGCATTTTGAATTTACCGTTTGCGAACAGCACCCGGTGCCACCGGCGCCGACGCCGGAAGATCTGCTGGTGCTCTACCTGCCGGATGAGGCGCGGTGGCGGCGATCGTGCCAGCGTCTGGGCGAGGCGGGTTTCGAGCGGGTGGTATCGTTTAATCCGTACTGGGACGTGGCGGGCAAGACCTTTCAGGATCATGACGGTTATCGGCTGGTGCTGCAAAATCGGGCCTGGGGCGACGAATCCGGCGCCGGCGCGGCCTAAGGCAAATGTTGCCAGACGATTTCCAGGCCAAGGCCGAGCAGGCCCAGGAAAAAACAGCGGCGAAACAGTCCGGGGCTGATGACGGCGCGCAGCCAGGCGCCGAAAAACATGCCCGCCAGCGCCGGAATAACGGCCAGCAGCGACAGGCCCAGCGCGTGCAACGGCAGCATATGATGCCAGGCGAGGCTGGCCGCCAGCGCCAGGGTCGAGACGGTAAACGACAGCCCCAGCGCCTGGATAAGCTCGTCCCGCGCCAGGGCCAGGGCATTTAAATAGGGCACGGCGGGGAGGACAAACACGCCGGTGGCGCCGGTTACCAGGCCGGTGATTCCTCCCGCCAGCGGCCCCAGCCATTTCTCCGCCGCGGGCGGCACCCGCGCCTGCCGGTTAAGCAGGCTGACCAGCGCATAGGCCATCAGCAGGATCCCCAGCCACAGCGATGTCCACGCCGCCATTGCGCCCGCCATCATGCCGGCGCCGTACCAGGTGCCGAGGCATACGGCCAGCAGCATCGGCCAAAGCCTGCGGCATAAACGCGCCCGGTGCGGCCCGCTGCACAGTTGCCATATATTCGTCACCAGCGAAGGGATAATCAGCAGCGCGGCCGCTTGCGCGGGCGGCATCACCACGCCCAGCACGCCCATGGCAACGGTAGGCAGGCCAAGGCCAATCACGCCCTTTACCATACCGGCGATCAGGAATGTCAGCCCGATTAACAGGATATACAGCGTCGGTTCCATGGTAAGCTTTTTTCTCAAAGTGCGGGTCCTTCTATTTTTGCCGCGTAAAGCATGCGGCACAATGCGTATGTTTTTAAGTCGGCCTTCGTTATTGCCGAAGGCTGGACGCCAGGCCGCACACGGGTAGGGAGGTAATATCATGCATTTCGACCTGACCGATTTACGTCTGCTGGTGTGGGTCGTCGACGCCGGCAGCATTACCGCCGGCGCGGGCAGGGCCTGCCTGTCCCTGTCGTCCGCCAGCGCCCGCATCGCCGGGCTGGAACGGGAGGCGGGCGTCCGCCTGCTGGCGCGCCGCCACCGGGGCGTCACGGCCACGCCGGCGGGACGGGTGGTCTATGACCGGGCAAAAATCATCCTGGGACACGCCGCGCAGCTGTCGGGCGAATTAAGCGCCTTTACCCAAGGCATCAAGGGGCAGGTGCGGCTGCTGGCGAACACCGTGGCGCTGGGGCAGTTTTTGCCCGGGCCGCTGTGTGATTTCCTGCGGCTGCATCCCGGCGTGGATATTGAGCTGGATGAACTGCCCAGCGAGGAGATTACCCGCGCGGTGGCGCGCGGCGCGGCGGATATCGGTATCGCGGCGGATCATGCGGATTTCAGCGGGCTGGAAATCCTGCCGTTCAGGCAGGATTGTTTAGTGCTGGCGGTGGCGCCGGGACATGCGCTGGAACGGCGTCGGCAGGTCAGCTTCAGCGAGGCGCTGGACCATGAGTTTATTGGCCTGCCGGAAGACAGCGCGCTGGCGCGGCATATCGAAGGACACGCGATCCGCGCCGGTAAAACCCTGCGGCTGCGGGCCCGGGTGCGCGGCCTGGATAATATCCGGCGCATGGTGGCCGGCGGCGCGGGGATTGCCATATTGCCCATCGCCATGGCGGCGAACGGGCCGGACGACGGCGTGGCCTTTATCCCGCTGGACGAAAACTGGACCCGGCGGCAGTTGAGGATCGCCATGCGCTCGCGCCTCGATCTTACCCCAGCGGCAAAAAAGCTGGTTGAATTTCTCGGTGCGTTAAACCCCCAGGCGCCAACACCCGGGGGGATAAAGCCTGGCCAGATTACTCCTCCAGGGTGATATAATCCGGCCATGCCAGCGCGGCTTTGACCTGCAGCAGGTCGCGCATGCGCACCGCTTCCTGGCGTGGGCTGCGTGAGAACAACCGTTTAAACTCCCGGCTGAACTGGGATGGGCTTTCATAACCGACCCGGATAGCGACCTCCGCCGCGCTCAGGCCTGAGCGCACCATCAACAGGCGAGCCTGGTGCAAACGAGTGGATTTAAGATACTGCATCGGCGTGCTTTGCGTCACCGCTTTAAAATGGGCATGAAAAGCGGGAATGCTCATGCCGGCGTTTGCGGCCAGTTCGGTCACATCAATGCGCGCGGCGAACTGCTGCTGTATTTTTTGCATCGCTCTGGCTATTTGCCCAAAATGCCCCTGGTTGTCCAGCGCGGCGCGCAGCGCTTCCCCCTGTTCCCCCAGCAATACCCGATAATAAATTTCCTTGATTATACCTTCACCCAGCACCTGACAGTCGAGTGCGGAACCGAGGATTTTCACCAGCCGCAATATCGCTTCGCTTAACGCTTCATCGATAGGCGTAGACACCATACTGGCGGGAGCCGCATAACCCGCGGGTTTTTGCCGGGACAGGGTTAGCATTACCTCCGCCAGCAGTTTGAAATCCAGTTTCATGGATATCGCCAGCATGGGTTCATCGGCGCTGGCCTCGGTTTGGCTGGCAAAGGGCAGGGGAACCGACAGCACCAGATAGTGCCGGGCATCATAGACAAACACGGCGTCACCGAGAAAACCGCGTTTGCGCCCCTGGCAGACAAATACAATACAGGGCTCATACAAGACGGGGGTACGTTCCAGTGCGGCGTTGGCGCGTAGCAAGCGTACACCGGGCAGCAATGAGTGGTTGTAACCCGGATTGGACGCCAGGCGCAGAAGGTGGCCGACTATTTCCCCGCCTAGGGAGTGTGTGGTAAAAAGCATATTTCTCTCATATATCCAGGTTTTTACTGGATTATTTCAAAATTATTGCTCTTTTTTTACCTTATTGCGATAGGAATAGGCAATTTATTTAGAGGCCTGGGCATTATTTCCCTCGCCGGCAATTTTTACAATAGGCCTCAATCAGCCATCTGGCGAGAAAGGGACACTGGGTTCCTTACCGCCCATCGTAGGGTAAACATTATGTCTATAGATACCACCCAAGGCCTGAGGGAACGGGTTGCCATTGTTACCGGCGCGGCGGGGGATATCGGCCGCGCCACCGTGGCGCTGCTGCTGGCCCATGGCGTTCGCATCGTAGCGGAAGATATTAATCCCGAGGTCAGGGATCTAGAACAAGCCGGCCACATTGCGACGCTGGTGGCGGATGTCAGCGAGGAAGCCACGGCAAAGCAGGCGATAAAGTTAGCGCAAGAGCAGTATGGCGGGCTGGATATTCTGGTGAACAACGCCGGGCGCACGCTGAACAAATCCGTGGCCGACACCAGCGCGCAAGAATGGGATCAGATCCTGGCCGTCAACGCGCGCGGTTGTTTTTTGCATTCCCGCGAGGCGCTGCGGGTGATGGCGGCGCAGGAGCAGGGCGCTATTGTAAACGTAGCGTCGGTGGTCAGCGTTATCGGTATGGCCGGCACCGCCGCGTATGCCGCCTCTAAGGGGGCTATCGCGCAGCTAACCAAAGTGATGGCGCTTGAATACGGCGCCCACAACATCCGCGTAAACGCTGTGGCGCCCGGGGTGGTGGAAACCGGCATCCTGAACGGCATCGTCGCGGATAGCCGCGCCACCCTGGCCGGCTACGGTCATCTGCATGCCTTGGGCCGTGTGGCTCAGCCGGGGGAAATCGCCGATGTCATCGCCTGGCTGGCGTCGCCGCGCGCCAGTTTTGTCACCGGCGCGTTAATCATGGCCGACGGCGGTTATACGGCACGTTAAACATTTTTGGGAGTAAAACAAATGAACAACCAAGACATACTGATCATCGCGGCGGAACGCGGACTGGGCCTTGGCCTGGCGGAACAATTTTTCCAACGGGGGTGGCGGCTGTTTGTGACGGCGTTTCCCGGCGCCGATACCACGTCGCTTGAACGTATTGCGGTAGCCGATCCGGCCAGACTGGCCATCGGCTATATAGACGTTACCGCCCGCGAACAGATCGAGGAGCTTAAAACCGCGCTGGGAGAACGCAAGTTTGACGTTATATATCTCAATGCGGGTATTTACGGCGCCTTACATCAGTCAGTGCTGGAGGCCACTGATGAGGAGATGATGCAGATTATGCTGACCAATACCTTTGGCCCTGCCCGGTTGGCCCGTAGTCTGCTGTCTTTCCTGCGCGAAAGGGGCACGCTGGCGTTTATGTCGTCTCACCGCGCCAGTATCGCCGGCAATGTGGAGGGCGGCCTGGAGCTGTACCGGGCGAGCAAGGCTGCGTTGAATATGTTAGCGCGTGGTATCTATGCCGATCAAAAGGCGCGGGGCGTTACCGTACTTTCGCTGCATCCGGGATGGGCCGCCACCGCAATGGGCACGCTGGACGGCAGGGTGGCCGCGGAAATAGACGTGCTGACGAGCGTCACGGGCGTGGCGGACGTAGTGGAGCATTATCGCCATAGCGGACAACATCTTTACCTGGATTATCAAGGAAAACCCCTACCGTGGTGAACTACAAATAGCGCGCGATAAAACTGTCCAGATCGCGAAAATCCGCCAGGCGCTGTTGCAGCGTCTCATGATCCCAATGCCACCACTGGCTGCGCTCGATACGTTCAATCAGCGTCGCGTCAAAACGGCTGCCGATGGGTTTCGCCGGTACGCCGGCGACAATCGCGTAGGGCGCGACGTCCTTGGTCACCACCGACGCGGTGCCGATGACCGCGCCGTTGCCGATGGTGACGCCGGGCATAATGGTGGCGCCATGGCCGATCCACACGTCATGACCGATGGTGACATGCCGTTCGCGCCGCCAGTCGAAAAACGCCTCGTCGTCGGCGCCCAGTCCGTATGCCGAGCTGCGATAGGTAAAATGATGCTGGGCGATGCGCTGATAGGTGGGATGGTTGCCCGGGTTGATGCGCACATAAGAGGCGATCGAGACGAATTTACCGATGGTGGCGTACGAAATCTTGTTATGGCCGTCGGTATACGAGTAATCGCCCATGTCCACCTCTTCGAGAAAGGCGTCATCGGCCAGATGAACATACTGGCCGAGGCGGGTGCTGTTCAGTATCACGTTGTTGCCGATTTTCGGCTGTGACCGGGATGTCATGAGTTGGGTTCCTGTCAAAATAACGCATTCTTCACGGCGGATCGGCGCTGCCTGCCCCGCCGCCGCGGGCTGAAAGGGGCCGCGGTCAGAAGACCTGCCGCCCTTGCCGCCAGACATTTTTCACCGACACATGGCCGTGATGGCGATGGGCCAGCACCAGATCGGCGCGCAAGCCTTCGGCAATCAGGCCGCGATCGCCGAGTCCCAGCGCCCGCGCCGGATTGCCGGTCATCAGCATCACCGCCTGCGGCAGGGTAAAATCGTTGGTCTCATCCGCCGCGATGCGAAACGCGGCATCCAGCAGGCTGGCGGGATAGTAATCGGAGGAGAGGATATCCAGCACCCCAATCGAGGCCAGATGATGGGCCGCCACATTGCCGGAATGCGATGCGCCGCGCACGATATTCGGCGCGCCCATCAATACCTGCAAACCCAGCCGGTGCGAGGCGCGCGCCGCCGCCTCGGTGGTGGGAAATTCGGCGATGGCGCTGCCCAGGGCGCGCGATTCCTGCACATGCGCCACGGTGGCGTCGTCATGGCTGGCCAGGGTAATATTGCGCCGGCGGCAATGGGCGGCGATCGCCGCGCGGTTGGGCGCCGACCAGCGCAGGGCCAGGGCGGTCTGTTCCTGTTCAAAGGCATCCATTTGCCGATCGCTGAGATGATATTTACCCTGGGTATATTCACGGTATTTCAGCGACGAGACAAACTGGCGCTGGCCCGGCGAATGATCCATTAATGACACCAGCGCCACCGCCGGCTGATCCATAAATTGCTCAAACAGCCCAAGGGTGCTGCTATGGGGCAATTCACAGCGCAGGTGCAGCCGGTGTTCGGCGCGGGTGGCGCCGGAGGCGTGGCTGGCGACAATGGCGTCGATCATTTTTTGCAGCGTGCCGGCCCGGTGTCCGCCGTCGCGCACATCGCCTATCGCCACCGCGTCCAGCACGGTGGTGATGCCGTTGGCCACCATCAGCGCGTCATGGCTGCTCATGGCGGAATGCGCCGGCCAGTCGACATTCGGGCGCGGGGTAAAGAATTTATCCAGGTTATCGGTATGCAGTTCGATTAACCCGGGCAGCAGCCAGCCGCCCTCGCCGTCCAGCGCCTGGGGCAATTGGCTGGCGCTGTCGGCGTAGCTGAGAATCATGCCGTCGCGCATCTCCAGCGAACCGCTGACAATCTCATCTTTTAATATGAGTTTGACGTTATTAATGATCATCGGGGGTGTTCACCTCATGAGACGGTTGCATAGCGTAGAGCCGGTCCGCCACCCGCTGGCGGACGGCGTCGTCATGGAAAATGCCGACAATGGCGGCGCCGCGCTGTTTGGCCTGTTCGATCAGGGCGACCACCGCCGCGCCGTTGCGGCCGTCGAGCGACGCGGTGGGCTCGTCGAGCAGCAATACCGGGTAATCGATGATAAAACCGCGCGCAATATTGACCCGCTGCTGCTCGCCGCCGGAAAAGGTGGAGGGCGCCAGATGCCAAAGCCGGCGGGGCACATTCAGCCGGTCGAGCAACTCCTCGGCGCGCTCCCGGCACTGCACGCGTTCGACGCCCAGTTCCAGTAATGGCTGCATCACCAGGTTCAGGGCGCTGATGCGCGGGATCACCCGTAAAAACTGGCTCACCCAGCCGACGGTATGGCGGCGCACCGCCAGGATTTGCCGGGCCTCGGCCTGGACCATATCCAGCCATCCGCCCTGGTGCCGTATCCAGATATGGCCCTGGTCGGGCAGGTAATTGGCGTACAGCGAGCGCAGCAGGGTGGACTTGCCGCTGCCGGAATGGCCGTGCAGCACCAGGCATTCGCCGCCCTTGACCGTCAGGTTGGCGTCGCGCAGCACCGGCAGGCGCACGCCGTTTTGCTGATGCAGCACAAAGGTTTTACTGAGATGTTCGACCCGCAATTGCGTATTCATCTGATGGTTCCACATGATAGATGCCTTTGTCTCAGGATAAGACCGACGAGACCAGGAGCTGGGTGTAGGGATGATGGGGATCGTCCAGTACCCGATCGGTGAGTCCGCTCTCCACCACCCGTCCTTCCTTCATCACCAGCAGCCGATGGGCCAGCAGGCGCGCCACGCCGAGATCGTGCGTGACGATCACCGCCGCCAGCTGCATCTCGACCACCAGCCCGCGCAGCAGATCCAGCAGCCTGGCCTGCACCGACACATCCAGTCCGCCGGTGGGCTCATCCATAAACACCAGCCGCGGCCGGGTGACCAGGTTGCGCGCGATCTGCAGCCGCTGCTGCATGCCGCCGGAAAACGTGGTGGGCAAATCATCAATGCGCGCCGCCGGGATTTCCACATCCTCCAGCCAGTGGGCGGCCTGTTGCCGGATCTCGCCATAATGGCGCTGGCCGACGGCCATCAGGCGCTCGCCAATATTGCCGCCGGCGGAGACGCGCGGGCGCAGTCCGTCGAGGGGATGCTGGTGCACCACGCCCCATTCGGTGCGCAGCAGGCGGCGGCGGTCGCTTTCCGCCATGGCGTACAGGTCGCGCCCCGGACCGGTGGCCGGACAATAGGTTATCCTGCCCTCCTGCGGCGTGAGCCGCGCGGAAATGGCTTTCAGCAGCGTGGTTTTGCCCGATCCGGACTCGCCGACAATGCCGACCACCTCGCCGGGATAGATATCGAACGAGACGTCGCTGAAGCCTTTTCCCGGCGCGTAGAGATGCGTGAGGCGCTCAACCGACAGCAGCGGCGTCGGGGAAAGCGATGCGGAGGTCATACGGGATTCCCCTGTGGCTGTTGCGCCAGCTGCTGCTGGCAAAAATCGGTATCGGAGCAGATAAACATGCGATTGCCCGCGTCGTCGAGCACCACCTCGTCCAGGTAGCTGGCGCGGGATCCGCACAGCGCGCAGGGCTGCTCCCAGCGCTGCACGCTAAAGGGATGGTCATCGAAATCCAGGCTCTTGACCTTGGTAAAGGGCGGCAGGGCGTAGATGCGTTTTTCACGGCCGGCGCCGAACAGCTGCAGCGCCGGCATCATATGCATTTTGGGATTATCGAACTTGGGGATCGGCGAGGGATCCATGACATAGCGATCGTTCACCTTTACCGGATAAGCGTAGGTCGTGGCGATATGGCCGTAACGGGCGATATCTTCGTACAGCTTGACCTGCATGACGCCGTATTCTTCCAGGGCGTGCATTTTACGGGTTTCGGTTTCGCGCGGTTCGATAAAGCGCAGCGGCTCGGGGATCGGCACCTGGTAAATCAGGATCTGGTCCGCCGCCAGGGACGTTTCCGGGATACGGTGGCGGGTCTGGATAAGCGTGGCCTGGGTCGTGCGCACGGTGGTGGCGACGCCCGCCACCCGCTGGAAAAAGCGGCGGATCGACACCGCGTTGGTGGTATCGTCCGCGCCCTGGTCAATCACCTTCAGCACATCGTTGCGGCCGATAATGCTGGCGGTGAGCTGGACCCCACCGGTGCCCCAGCCGTAGGGCATCGGCATTTCACGCCCGCCGAACGGCACCTGGTAGCCCGGAATGGCCACCGCCTTGAGAATGGCGCGGCGGATCATGCGTTTGGTTTGTTCGTCGAGATAGCCCGGATTATAGCCGGCCAATGTCTCACTCATGGGGGTTCTCCGATCCGGTGCCGGCGCCGTGGACAAATTCCTGGCGCAGGCGTTTAAGCAATTCCAGTTCAGCCTGGAAATCGACGTAGTGCGGCAGCTTGAGATGGGAAACAAATCCCGCCGCCTCCACATTATCGGCATGGGCCAGCACGAACTCCTCGTCCTGGGCCGGGCTATCGACCTGCTCGCCGTACTCGCCGCATTGCAGCGCGCGATCGACCAGCGCCATGGACATCGCCTTGCGCTCGGCGCGGCCGAATACCAGCCCGTAGCCGCGGGTAAAATGCGGCGGCCGGTCCGCGGGGTCGACAAAGCCGTTGACCATTTCACATTCCGTCAGCAGGATTTCGCCGATATCAATGGCAAAACCCAGCTCTTCCGGCACGACGGTGACCGTCGCGTAGCCGCTGCGGATCTCGCCGGCAAACGGATGGGTGCGGCCGTAACCGCGCTGGCCGGAGTAACTTAGCGCCAGCAGAAAACCCTCGTCGCCGCGTACCAGCTGCTGCAGGCGGGCGGAGCGCGAGCTGGGATAGGTGGGCGGACGGCGGGTGATATCGTCCGGTTCCGCGCCGTCGTCGTGTTCGCCGGGAGCCAGCTGCTGCTGGCCGAGCAGGCTGAACACATGGGCGCATTCATCGGGCAGCGCGGCGTCGGCGCGCGGCGCGGCCGGCACCGGCGCGCCCTCCGCCAGCAGGGCGAAGTCCAGCAGCCGGTGGGTATAGTCATAGGTCGGCCCGAGCACCTGTCCGCCGGGCAGATCTTTATAAACCGCCGAAATGCGGCGCTCCAGGCGCATTTTTTCCGTGGCGACCGGTTCGCTCACCGCCAGGCGCGGCAAGGTGGTGCGATAAGCCCGCAGCAGGAAGATGGCCTCGACCAGATCGCCGCTGGCCTGTTTTATCGCCAGCGACGCCAGTTGCCGATCGTAGATGCCGCCTTCGGTCATGACCCGATCCACCGCCAGGCCGAGCTGTTGATCGATCTGCCCGCAGCCGATCGCCGGGATCGCGTCGTCGCCGCGACGCAGATGTTCCTGTAGTTGATGGGCGGCATCAATCGCCTTTTCCCCGCCTTTCACCGCAACATACATCAGCACACCTCCACATGGGTGGTCCTGGGAATGGCCATCAGGCCGTCTTCGCAGGCCAGCAGGAAATCAAGGCCAAGCGGGAAACGCTGTGGCCGGTTGACCAGATAATCCAGCAGCGGCGCCGGCAGCGCCGGGGCCGCCCGGCGCGGATGCTCTATGCCCGGGCCGCTCAGGCGCAGCGGTACGCCATCGTCCAGGCTGTCGATTTGCACTACCACCATGGCGCCGAGCTCGGGCGAAATTTCAGTGCCGTGCGCCAGCGCCTGGAGCTGCGCGGCGCTAAGCCGGTTATCGAATACGGCAAGGCTTGCGAGCGCCGGACGTGCGGCCAGCGGCGCGCCGGTATGGAAACGCAGGTTGTTGATAACGGCGTCGCTGCCCAATGCCGGGCAGATGGCGAGCGGCGTTTCCCCATCGGCCAGCGTCAGCAGTACGCCGGTGGCGGCCTTGCCGAGCGGATGCCACCCGTCCTTTACCGGCAGGGTCACCCGGGAGCCGGGTTCGCTCAGGGCTTTGAGGATCAGGCGAAAAGCCTGCTGGGACTGGTGCACCGGTTGGGTAAATCCTGGCAGCAGCGTCATCAGTTATCCCCCCGCACCAGGGTAAAGAAGTCCACGCGGCTGGCGGCGATTTCACGCGCCCGTAATTGGTGTTGCTCTTGCCGCCGGGCGGACAGGGGCTCGATTAATTGCCGATGCAGGCGTTCATGATGCTCCGCCCGTTGCAGCATGGCATCCGCCAGGGCGCACAGCTCGGCATGGGCTTTATCGCGACCGGCCACGTAGCTGTAGCCATAGGTGCCGCTGCCAAGGCGGACCACGGCCCGCGTTACCGTCATGTCGCCCAGGACAAAACGGCGTCCTGTGGCGCCCATGCGCGCGACAAGCTGGGTAAGCCCGGTTTCCGGCGCGCGGATAATGTCAAACGGGACGTTAAGATCCAGGGTCTGCCAGCCGGCCCGCACTTCCGCGGCGGGGGAGGACGCCAGTACCGACATCCAGCGCTGTCTTTGCTGTAAGGTAAACATTCAGTGCTCCATCGTCAGTTCAATCATATCGGCGCGCGCCAGGGTAAAGGAGTATTCCGCTATCCGGTCGCTGTCGCCGCGGGTATTGAGCGTGCGCACGCAGAGCAGCGGGATTTGATGGGCCGCCTCCAGAAGCTGGCTTTCCTTGGTCTGGGCCCGCCGCGCGCTGATGCGCGTTTGCCTGCGCACCAGCTTCTCGCCCAGGCGCGTAGTGATAAACTCATGTAGCGAACCGCTGGCGAACTGCTGCAGTTCGGGCCACCACTCCAGGTCCGGCAGATAGTGGTCGATAACGCTGAGCGGCACGCCGTTGACCCGGCGCAGCGTGCGTAAATGAATCACGGTTGCGCCGGCCTGGCACGACAGCGCGTCCGCCACCGGCACGCTGCACGGTCGCAGCACCGCCAGCAGCAGTTCGCTGGTGGGGTGGCTGCCCTGATCCAGCAGGTTCTGGCTGAAATGCGCCTGGGCATGCAGCGGATAGTCATAGGGCCGCATCAACACCAGGATGCCGATACCGTGCCGACGCTGCAGCCAGCCGCGATCCACCAGTTGATCCACCGCGCGCCTCAGGGTGTGGCGGTTAACCTGATAGCGCTGCGCCAGGCGCTGCTCCGACGGCAAATATTCGCCGCTGCGGTACTGCGTGCGCAGCTCCTGCTCCAGCTGCGCGGCGATATGCTGATAAAGCGTGGGATAACTGGTCGGATGTCTAGATAACTGCATCATAATAAAAATCTCCACGGGGCGGCGGACAGCGGGTATGCAATAACGGGATGGCGCGGTGTGGCGGCATAACATACGGCAACGCTTCCGTTACGACATTGCATAGCATGATGGCGGCGCAAGATGACAGTGCGGTTAAAATAAGATGACATCGGAATGAATACTTGCCATTCACTGTTTTTATAAAAGAAGAAACGTCTGCAGCTATTTGAATTAAAGAGATAAAAAGATATTGCTCATGCGACGGGAATATATTTTTTGGGGCAATAGGCTGATGAATGACTTAATCCGGGGCAGCGTCATCTGAGCATCATAATAATATCATCCTGCTGTCATATATTAATCCGTTAATAGCAATCCATAGTGGTTTGGTAGACTTATTCCGGAGCAAACTTATGGCACAGGCACTGTTGCAGTTGGCGCAGCCCGAGGATCCCGTACTGCTGGCGCTGGAACAAAAAAAGGTCTTGGCGGTCAGGGGATTGAATAAGCATTTTAATCCACAAAATAAGGTATTGCAGGACATTAACTTTGACCTGTACGCCGGTGAATTTGTCGCGATCATCGGCCGTTCCGGCGCGGGGAAATCCACCCTGCTGCATATCCTCAACGGCTCATTGCCCGCCTCCGGCGGCGAAATCCTGCATTACGCGCAAGACGGCGGCATGCTGGATATCGCCAGTCTGCCCGC
Organism: Sodalis sp. RH24; assembly: GCF_047324145.1. Lineage (NCBI taxonomy): Bacteria > Pseudomonadati > Pseudomonadota > Gammaproteobacteria > Enterobacterales > Bruguierivoracaceae > Sodalis > Sodalis sp. RH24. The sequence goes on along the minus strand of NZ_CP178729.1, from coordinate 3,011,983 downwards.
GCGCCAGATGCGGCGATGGCGGGCGCAGTGCGGCATGATTTTCCAGGATTTTTGCCTGGTGCCGCGCCTGGATGTCATTACCAACGTTCTGCTGGGACGATTAAGCCAGACATCGACGTTAAAATCCCTGTTTAAAATATTCGACGATAACGATCGCGCCAGGGCGATCGAACTCCTGCAATGGCTGAATATGCTGCCCCACGCCCTGCAACGGGCGGAGCATCTGTCGGGCGGGCAAATGCAGCGGGTGGCCATTTGCCGCGCGCTGATGCAAAACCCGAAAATAATGCTGGCGGACGAGCCGGTGGCTTCTCTCGATCCCAAAAATACCCACCGTATTATGGGTGCGCTGAAGAACGTGGCCGAAAATAATATTTCCGTTTTGATAAACCTGCATTCCGTTGAATTAGTAAAAGAATATTGCACGCGAGTAATAGGTATTTCCCAGGGACGGATTGTTTATGACGGACATCCCGATCTGCTGGATGAGCACGTCTTGCAGATATTATATGGCGATGAAATTGCCCAGGTTCATTGATAAGCAGATCAGCCTCCGTTAATAGAGCGGGCGGGTTGGATTAACCCACACTTTTTGCCATTTTATTCATTGACTCACAAAGGCTATTTTAATGAAAAAGACATGTTCCCTGATAACCTTGCTGGCCGGTGCCTTCATGACATTGAATGCCGGTGCGGCCGATGCCCCGAAAGAACTTAACCTGGGTATTCTCGGCGGGCAGAACGCGACGCAGCAGATTGGCGACAATATGTGCGTAAAGGATTTTCTGGATAAAAAATTAAATGTCGATACCAAGCTGCGCAACTCCTCCGATTATTCCGGCGTCATTCAGGGGTTATTGGGCGAGAAGGTGGATATGGTATTGAGCATGTCGCCGTCGTCCTTTGCCTCGGTGTATATCGCCAATCCCAACGCGGTCGATCTGGCGGGCATCGTGGTGGACGATACCGATCAGTCAAGGGGCTATCATTCTGTAGTGGTGGTCAAGGCCGACAGCCCGTATCAAAAGCTGGAAGATCTGAAAGGTAAATCCTTTGGTTACGCCGACCAGGATTCCACCTCGGGTTATCTGATCCCGGATCATGTGTTCAAGAAGCAATTTGGCGGCAATATTGATAATAAATACAATAACTTTTTCTCAAGCGTTACTTTTTCCGGCGGTCATGAGCAGGATATTCTGGGCGTGCTGAACGGCCAGTTCGAAGGGGCGGTAACCTGGGCGTCGATGGTGGGCGATTACGATAAGGGTTACAACACCGGCGCCTTTGTGCGCCTGATTAAGGCGGACCATCCCGATTTGATGAAACAAATCCGCATTATCTGGCAATCGCCGTTAATTCCCAATGGCCCGATATTAGTACGCCACTCCCTGCCGGCGGATTTTAAAGCCAAACTGGTCGACGCTATCGAGCAGTTGGATAAGCAAGACCACGCATGCTTTATCAAGGCGGTTGGCGGCAAACAGCATATCGCCCCCACGTCCCTGAAGGAATTCCAGGATATTATCGACCTGAAACGCGAGCTGGTGAAAGGCAATCGCTAAGGCGCGGTAGGGTTGTTAACCCCCGCCGGCCGCCAGTTGGCGGCCGGCTCTGAAACGATGGCCTATGAATACTGATTTCAACCACTATTATCATCAGGTCCGGCGCAAACATAAACGCGACTCGCTGCTATGGTCGGGGGCGCTGGTGGTGCTGTATCTTGGCGCCGGCAATATCGCCGAATTCAACCTGTACGCGGTTTGGGTCGCCATTCCCCACTTTTTCGACTATCTGGCGCAAACCATTCCTGTCCTGCATTGGCGGGTATTGTTCGCCGATCGCCATACCCTGGGCTCGCTGCCTTACTGGGGCTACCGGCTGCCTATCCAGCTGCCGCTGATTTGGGATACCGTGCAGCTGGCGCTGGCTTCGACGATATTATCGGTGCTGGTCGCCAGCGTACTGGCGTTTCTGGCGGCTAATAATACCCGCAGTCCCGCGCCGCTGCGCTTCGCGCTGCGTACGCTGGTGGCGTTTTTGCGCACCATGCCGGAGCTGGCCTGGGCGGTGATGTTTGTGATGGCGTTCGGCATCGGCGCGTTCCCCGGGTTCCTGACGCTGGCGGTACATACCGTCGGCAGCCTGACCAAACTGTTTTATGAAGCCATTGAGTCGGCTTCGGACAAACCCGTGCGCGGGCTGTCCGCCTGCGGCGCGGGGACATTACAGCGCATGCGCTTCGGCCTGTGGCCGCAGGTGAAGCCGATCTTCCTGTCCTACAGCTTTATGCGCCTGGAAATCAATTTCCGCCTGTCGACCATTCTGGGGCTGGTGGGGGCGGGAGGCATCGGCCAGGAGCTGATGACCAATATTAAACTCGATCAGTACGATCAGGTCAGCATGACGCTGCTGCTGATCATCCTGGTGGTGGCGCTGCTGGATTATATTTCCGGCAGGCTGCGCAAATGGGTCGTGGAGGGGAGGGGCTGATGCCGACCACAACATTGTCACCGCAGGCGCTGGCGGAATCCAGGCGGCGGCACAAAGATATCTTCGCCCGGCAAAACCGCTACCTGCGCCGGCTGGGCCTGCTGGCCGCCGCCGTCGCGCTGTATTATGTTTATTTTTTTGCGGCGTTCGGCCTGCCGTGGCCGCGTTTCCTGCTCGGTTGCCAGCAAATCGGCCATTACATGGCGCGCATGCTGGTTTGGCATGATGTGGCCCACTGGCCGTTTGCCTATTACCTCGGGCAGATCTTCCTCACCATCGCCATTGTCTGGGTCGGCACCCTTACCGCCACCCTGATTGCCTTGCCCCTGTCTTTCCTGGCGGCGCGCAACGTGATGTCCACGCCGGCGCTGCGGCCTATCGCCCTTGTGGTCCGCCACACGTTTGATATTTTCCGCGGTATCGATATGGCTATCTGGGGAATGGTGTTCGTGCGCGCCGTCGGCATGGGGCCGCTGGCCGGGGTGATGGCGATTATCGTGCAGGATGTCGGCCTGCTCGGCAAGCTGTACGCCGAAGGCCATGAGGCGGTGGATAAATCGCCCGGCCGCGGCCTGAGCGCGGTGGGCGCCAACTACGTGCAAAAACAGCGCTTCGGCATCTATACGCAATCGTTTCCCGCCTTCCTGGCGCTCAGCCTGTACCAAATTGAGTCCAATACCCGCTCCGCCGCGGTGCTGGGCTTTGTCGGCGCGGGCGGGGTAGGGCTGGTTTACGCTGAAAATATGCGCCTGTGGAATTGGGATGTGGTGATGTTTATTACCCTGGTGCTGGTGGTAATTGTGATGGTCATGGATAAGATTTCGTCCCTGCTGCGCAAGAAATACATTACCGGTAATGACATCCCCTTATTCCAGGCGCCGCGGATCGCCCGCGAGGTGAAATAACGGCGTCCGGCGGCGCACGGATATCCGCCTCAGATGCCCTGGCCGCCGGAGACCTCGATACGCTGGGCGTTAATCCAGCGGTTGTCTTCCGACAGCAGGCTGGCGATCATCGGTCCGATATCGTCGGGCAGGCCGGCGCGGCCGAGTGCGGTCATCGCGGCGAAAATCCTGTTGATCTCCGGATTGTCCCGCACCGCGCCGCCGCCGAAGTCGGTTTCGATGGCGCCCGGCGCCACCGTATTGACCGCAATCCCGCGGCTGCCCAGTTCCTTCGCCAGGTAGAGGCTTAACACCTCAACCGCCCCCTTTACCGCGGCATAAGCGGCGTAGCCGGGATACGATACCCGGGTCAGGCCCGAGGACAGGTTCACGATGCGTCCGCCGTCCGCCATGTGCGGCAGCAGCGCCTGGGTCAGGAAAAACACGCCTTTGAAATGGACGTTGACCAGGCTGTCGAACTGCGCCTCGGTCGTTTGTCCGATAGGTGCGTAATCACCATGGCCGGCATTATTGACCAGATGATCAAAGCTGTCGCGCCGCCAGGTTTCGCTCAGCGCCGCCTTCACCGCCGCGGCAAACGGCGCGAAGCCCGCGATATTGCCGGTATCGAGGGGCAGGGCGACCGCCTTGCGCCCCATGGCGTTGATGTCGGCGACGACGGATCGGGCGTCTTCGCCGCGGCTGCGGTAGGTGATGATCACATCCCCGCCGCGGCGGGCGATGGCTAAGGCGCTGCTGCGGCCGAGTCCGCGGCTGGCGCCGGTAACGATGGCGATTTTAGTCATGGGGCACTCCTCTTGATTGGGATGTCCATCATAAGCGGTCCGCCGTGCCTTCATCGTTGCCGAAACCTCGACGTTCTTTGCCTATTCCTCCAAACTGATTTGCCTGCCGGCCGGCGATCGGCTAGCATCTGCGCATGAATGATACCCTGCTTACTGCCGTGCGACGGTATGTCGAGGCTTACGCCGATCCCGCCGGACTTGCCCACACTCCCATCGCCGGGCTGACCACCATCCGCGCGACCGCGCCCAGCGGACTGGTTTACGATATCTCCCGTCCGCTGGTGTGCCTGGTGCTACAGGGAAGCAAGCAGGTGGCGATGGGAACCCGCGCGTTCTCGTTTCGCGCCGGCGACTCGCTGCTGATCACGGCGGATGTGCCGACGGTAAGCCAGGTTACCGGCGCGAGCAGCGACGCGCCCTACCTTTCGCTGGTGCTGGACCTGGATCTGGCGGTGATAGCGGAACTGACGGTGGAAATGCAGGCGGACCCGGCAGCCGCCGGGATCCCGGTGCATGCCCAGCCGACCGACGCCGAGGTCGCCGACGCCGCGCTGCGCCTGATGCGCCTGCTGGACCGCCCGGCGGCGGTGCCGGTGCTGCATGCGCAGCTGGTGCGCGAACTGCATTATTGGCTCCTGGCCGGCCGGCATGGCGCGGCCATTCGCCGCCTGGGCTGGCCGGACGGCCATTTCCGGCGCGTGGCGCGCGCCGTCGCCCTCCTGCGCACCGGGTTCGCCCAGCCGCTGCGGGTCGATAGCCTGGCGCAGGCGGCCGGCATGAGCCCGTCATCATTCCATCATCACTTTCGCGCCGTCACTTCGCTTTCGCCGCTGCAGTTCCAAAAGCAGCTGCGCCTGATCGAGGCGCGCCGGTTATTGCGCGCGGAAGGTATGACGGCGGGCAGCGCCGCGTTTGCGGTGGGCTACGAAAGCGTATCGCAGTTTACGCGGGAATATAGCCGGATGTTCGGCCTGCCGCCGGGTAAGGACACACAGGCAGAAAGACGCGGGGCCCAGTGATTTAATTTGTGATCAATATCACAAAATTTCCCCTTGAAAGCCGTGGTAGCGCCCTTATTTAACTAGCGAAGGCAACAGATGATATTGCCTTCAGGTTTGAGCTTTTGAATGTGCAACTGATATTCAGGAGGTTTAACCATGGCACGCACAACATTATCCGTATTCCCAAGCTTTAACGATGCTATTTTCAGCGATCGGTTCGATCGCATCGACCGGCTGTTCAGCCAGCTCACCGGCGACACGCCGCTGTCCACGACGCCGTCTTATGATATACGCCGGCATGGCGACGACCGCTATGATTTAACCCTCAGCGTTCCCGGCTGGAAGGAAGACGAGCTGGACATCAGCGCCCAGGGCGGCACGCTGGTCATCAGCGGTAAACGCAAAGAAGAAAACACCGCTGAAGAACAAGACGGCTGGGTGCATCGCGGCATCAGCCGGACTGATTTCTCCCTGAGCTACCGGCTGCCGGAACATGTCAAGGTTGAAGGCGCCAATCTGGAAAATGGCCTGTTAACGGTGAATTTGCTGCAGGAAATACCGGAAACGGAAAAACCGCGAAAAATAGCGATTGGACAGCGCAACCAGGATGCGCCGAAAGCGTTGGAGCATGATGTGGCGTAACGGTGTTGTCCGCCCGGCCCTGAACCCCGGCTTTGACCGGGGTTCAGACTATTTGCCGCCGCTATGGGGCAAACAGCGTAAAGCGTTGCGCCCCCGGGCGCCGCTTTGCCTTTGTCATCGGGCTTTTTTACGGTTTCTTTGCGCTTTCTTTGCAATGTGCGCGCTGAAGACGCCCGCAGGGTTGCCGATAACCTACCGGGTGCATAGAAAAAGGAGCCCTACCTTGTCCAATACCATCACATCCTCGGCGTCGGCCACATCGTCCGGGGGCGGCAGCGACGTCGCCGCGCAAATCAAGAATCTTACCCAGCAAATCACCAAATTGACCAAGCAACTGAAAACCGTCTCCCAGTCCAGCCTGACTGCCGACCTGAAACAGGAGCAGCAACAGCTTATCGAGGCGCAAATCAAAATGCTGGAAGCGCAAATTGCTCAACTGCGCCAGCAGCAGGCCGAAAAATCCGTCGGCACGCAAAAAACCGCCGCGACCGACGAGATTAAAGCCGATGGCGTCAATCGCGCCGCCGACGCCGATAAGGTCGACGTGTACATCTAAAGCCGCCGTCCGGCCGCCGGGGCGGGCCCGCTTACCACTCCGGCCAGTCCTGCACTATACTTTACCCTGGTTTGCCGGCCGGGGGGTGTTCCGTTCGGCAATAAAAAACCAATTGGTTCAAAAAATCTTGCTAAGCCCGAAGTGTCGCTATAAATTGAACCAATCGGTTCTAAATAGCCACGACGCTGTCGCCTTCGATTTTCATCACCATCCTGTCAGCGCCATAGCGGCACTTAGCGATATTCCAGACACCAACTCCATAAGGGGACCCATTATGAGCACGATTAACGCAGCGGCTTCAGGACAATTTACGCTAGGCGATATTACCATCAACCGGTTGGGTTTTGGCGCCATGCGCATCACCGGCAACGGCATCTGGGGCGAGCCGGAAGATCGGCAGGCCGCGCTGGATACCCTGCGGCGCCTGCCGGAGCTGGGTGTTAACTTTATCGATACCGCCGACAGTTACGGCCCGGACGTCAGCGAAAACCTGATTCGGGAAGCGCTGTATCCCTATGACGGGTTGCTTATCGCCACCAAGGGCGGCTTAACGCGTCACGGCCCGAATATCTGGCAGCCGGTGGGGCGTCCTGAATATCTGCGTCAGGCGGTTTTGATGAGCCTGCGCAAACTCAAGGTGGAGCAAATCGGGTTATGGCAATTGCACCGGGTGGACGCCAAGGTTCCCGAGGATGAACAGTTCGACGCCATTGCCCAGATGCAAAAAGAAGGGTTGATCCGCCACGTCGGGCTGAGCGAAGTCAACGTGCAGCAAATCAAAAACGCCCAGCGCTTTTTCCCGGTGGTCTCGGTGCAAAATATGTTTAATCTGGTGTCGCGCGGCCACGAAGCCGTGCTGGATTATTGTACTGACAACAATATCGGCTTTATCCCCTGGTTCCCGCTGGCCTCGGGCGAGCTGGCCAATCCCGGATCGATACTTGACACCCTGGCGAAGGAAAAAGGCTTTACTCCCGGGCAGATCGCGCTGGCATGGATATTAAAACGCAGCCCGGTCATGTTGCCCATCCCCGGCACCAGTAAGGTAAAACATCTGGAGGAAAACCTGGCGGCGACCCAGGTGCGCCTGACCGACGAGGAGTTTCGCCTGCTTGATGAGCTGGGCCGTAAAGCGCAGCCCTCCCGGGTGCCGGGCAGCAACTGATCCTTCAGGCTGAGGGAAAACCGGCTATCGTCATGATCCTGCGCCCGTCGCGGCGCAGGTTCCTGTCCCGCGCGCGGATTGCACGCTAAGAAATAAGCGGTCCTTATGTGATGCCGGGTTGATGTTATTAATTACAGTGTTGACATGACGATGGAAAGGGGTAGATTGATTATTAACGCAGGCGAAGGCAGTTTTGAAATACTTAATTAAGCCTGTGTTCCAGAAGATGATGCGATAAAGGCAGCGAAGTGGTAAAAATAGTCGTGATTTAAGGTTTGAGTTTGCCAAACGGCGGACGTCACGATGGTAAATAAGGCCACGTAATAAAGCTTTATCATCGCACAATGGGGTCTTAAATGTTAGCGCGATACAGTAAAGCCTTGTAGTTGAAGTGAATATTCGTGATTGTGGGTTTGTAGCCAAATGATTGAGAATATCACGGAGAAAGTAAGGTCCTGTAACAAAAGTATATATCGCGATGGGTGATGTGCTGTGTTAGTCGGTTGGCGTCTGGACTGATTAACCAATATAAGTGTCGGGAAGCTTTTATTCAGTAATATACCGGAGGATAGTTCGTTATAAATACTTGATGTTCCCGTATGAAAATGTACATCGTTAATGTGGTTTGTGTTAAAAAATTGAAGTATTGAATGTTAAATTTTAAATTCGTAGCACCCTGAAAGCCCTGACCTCACCGTCAGGGCTTTTTTCATGGTTTGCCGCCGCGCTGGCGGAGTATTGTCATAATATCCCCAGCCATGATCTACAATTACCTCAGGTTATGACTCCACCGGAGATGTCCATTATGAAACCTTATATCGTATGCCACATGATGTCGGCAGTGGACGGGCGCAGCCTGACGGATGGCTGGAACCTTGACTACGCCTCGGACTTGTATGAATCCACCGCCGCCACCTTTAAGGCCGATGGCTGGATTTGCGGCCGCGTGACCATGCAGGAAATATCCCACGGCACCGATTATCCCAAGAGGCTGGCGAGCACGCCGCTGCCCCGTACCCATTATTTCGCCAGGCGCGATGCCGAACAGTACGCCATATCCATCGATCCGCGGGGTCTGGTGGCCTGGAAAAGCAATACCGCCCTTAACTCACATGTGATTGAAGTGGTGACAAAACAGGTCCCGGACGATTTTCTGGCCTACCTGCGCTCCATTGAGGTGTCCTATGTGTTTGGCGGCGAACTGGAAATTGATTTGGCGGCGGTGGTTACGCTGCTGGCGGCCGAACTGGGCGTGACCAGGCTGATTGTCGAAGGCGGAGCCCATGTCAGCGGCGCTTTTGTCAACGCGGGCCTGGTGGATGAGGTCAGCGTGCTAATCCTGCCGTTGGTAGACGGACGTCCCGGGCGTCCCTCGTCGTTTGAAATTGCCCGCGAGGCCTGGAAAACGCCGAACTACCTGAAGCTCGCATCGGTGGAAAAAACCGATCACGATGGCGTTTGGCTGCGCTATACCAAAATTTAGCCCGGCCGGTAAACGGCCCAATCCACCCATTTACCGGCGGCGCAAAGACGGCCCGGTGCTATTTAGGCAAAATATCTTTATAGATATGGCCGTCTTTCATGATGATCACGAAATTCTTCCCCGGATCCTCGATAAGCTTGATATTTTCCAGCGGGTCGCCGTCCACCAGCAGCAGATCCGCCAGCGATCCTTCCTCCACCGTGCCGAGCCGGCCGGGATAGGGATTGATAAAACCGGATAATCCCATGAGCTCGCCGTTGTCGCCGGTGGCCATTTTCAGCGTTTCCGCCGGGGTAAACCAGCGTACCAGCTTGGCCAGCTGCGCGCCCTGGCGGCTGGCCACCCGCTGGTCGAACAGCGCGTCGGTGCCGAAAGCCGTCTTGATATGGTATTTACCGGCAAGCCGGTAGGCGTTGCCGGTGCCGGCAAACACCTGCTGGGCTTTTTGCCGGGATAGCTCCGTTGGCAGCGGCGAGGCATCCTCATCGTCGAGCAGCGGCTGGATGCTCAGCCAGATACCTTTGTCCGCCAGTAATTTGGCGGTGTCCTCGTCCATCAACTGGCCATGCTCGATGTTTTTAACCCCGGCGTCCACCGCCTGGCGTATTGCCGCCGGGGTGTAGGCGTGCACCGTGACATAGGTGCCCCAGTTGGCCGCGGCCTCCACCGCCGCGCGAATTTCCGGCACGGTGTATTGTACCGATTCGAGGGGATTGTACTGCGAGGCCACGCCACCGCCGGCCATCAGCTTGATTTGGCTGGCGCCCTGCCTTAATTGTTCCCTGGCCCGCAGGCGGACTTCGTCGGGGCTGTCGGCGATGGCTGCAATGCCCGTGCGTTCAGAAAAGCTTAAGGGGCCGCCAGGCTGGCGGGGCAGCTCGAACATAAAGCGGAAGTCGCCATGGCCGGAGGTTTGCGAGATAAACGCGCCGGAGGGATAAATGCGCGGGCCTGTAATCAACCCTTCGTCGATGGCGCGCTTGAGGCCGAATACCGGACCGCCGAGGTCGCGCACCGTGGTAAAACCGCGCATCAAGGTGGCGCCGGCCTCGTGCGCCGCGCGCATCTGCAGATAGTCCGGACTGGCGGTCATCAGCATCATCTGCGGGGTTGCCGCCATAAACGCATGCCAGTGCGCGTCGATAAGCCCCGGCATCAGCACGCGCCCATTGCCGGCGATCACCTGGGCATGGTCGCCGTTGTCCACGGCGATGGGGTCGGCGGAGATGCGCGCAATGACGCCGTTCTTGACCAGAACGTTGGCCGGACCGGACAGGGCGGTGCTTTTACCGTCAAAGATGCGGACATCCTGGAATAAGGTCACCTCGTGATTGACCGGTGGCGGCGGGGCTTCTCCGGGAATGGCGAAATCGCCTTCATCCGCCAGGGCGACAGACGAAAATAAACAGAGTATTCCCACCAGGAGCAGCCAGGGATATTTAAAGGTTTTGCCGTAACCTGGTGAAACAGCGCCGGGCCAGATGGACTGACTGTTATTTATTAAGCTCATAGTTATCGATCCTTAAGGATATTCTTGCGGGAACACGCCGCCGGCGGGTTAATAAAAACGCCATTACTCAATAAACTATGTCACGTCGCTGTATTCTGGTCGTCAATCATTTGCCGTATTTGAGATCGGGTGCGCATTAAAAATGGCGGCTTATTTTCCGTTATTAGATAGGTGAATAAATAATATTATTAAGTATGAACTTTGAGGGCCGCAAAAGAGTGTGTTAATACTTAACGTTGTTTTTTATTCCACCGGCATAACCATGATTGCCGCTGAATAAAAGCCATGTCCGCCGCGCCGCGCCGGCTTTTTGCCACCCTGGATATATAAGGCGCCGGCATGCAATGACCTGGGATAGTCGTGGGTTAACCCGTTGATTATACTAGGCGGAGGATAAGGTTATACTGATGACATTAAATCATGAGATATTTTTATCTTATTTGGGATACCTTTCCGGCGGATTTAACAGGCCTGCTGATTTATTCGCCGGGCGGCGGCCAGGGCAAAAGTCGCGACCGGACAGATTTTTTTAACCATCGCCTTTCACTGCCGCGCTGGTTGCGGCCTGGCCGGACCGCGGGATAAACAGCCGGCGTAAACCATTCAGGTCTATTTGGCGCAAATTCTGAAGGACCTTCTTAATTTTTCGTCTGCTTCTGCGCATTTTATTATTATGAAGGGAATTATTGCATTTAGTGACCTTTCCCCGTGCCGTATTATTCCCCGCCGGCGGCGCCCCGGGCCGCGCATAGCGCAATTACCGCCCTCACATTAATAAGCGCGCCAGGCGCTGAAAGAATGTCCGGACAGCTATTGCCACCGGAGCGGGCGGGTGGGACAATCGGCGCCCGCCGGCCAGGACGGTAAGCGCGGGCACGTATGAGACAAAATTATTTTTGGAAACAATGATAAAAAATTTAATTAAAATAGGATTAATGTTTTCGGGCACATTTGTCCTCTCCGCCTGCGCCACCCTGTCAAGCATGCCCATTGATAATTCGGCCGTCGAGGGCCTGCGCCTTGCCGGCCATGGCGATTTGCGCGCCCAGGTGGACAGCCTGGCGCTGCCCATGATCGCCGCCGGGCAAACGCCCGGCCTGGTGGTCGGCGTGCTGCGGCCCGACGGCGCCATGGCCACCTTTGGTTATGGCGTTACCGATAAGCGCGGGGGATACCCCGTCCGGGGCGATACGCTCTTTGCCGTCGGATCGGTGAGCAAGGGATTCCTTGCCGAGGTGACGGTCATTCTGGTTAATAAGGGCCTCTTGCGCTGGGATGAGACGCTGGAGACGCTATTACCGTCGACCGTGCCGCTCAGCCCGGACGCGCGCAATATTACCCTGCTGCAATTAGTCACCCATACTTCCGGCCTGCCAAGGCAAATGTTTTCCCTAGAGATATTAACTTCTTTCGTTCATTATTTATTTACCGGCGAGAATTTCTACTCTTCGCTGGATAATGACCGGCTGATGGATGCGTTGGCCGGTTTTCATCGTCCCGCCCGCCTGGAACCGCGCTATTCCAACCTGGGCTATGCCTTGCTGGATTATATCCTGCAGCGCCGCGGCGGAAAAAAAGTCACAGAGCTGCTGGCGGAAAATATTACCGGGCCGCTAGGCCTGGAGCATACCGGCTACGACGCCTGCTCATTGCCAGGTTATGCGCGCCGGGCCATCGGCCACGCGGGCGATCAACCCAAGTTTATCCGCCGCGGGCAGGCGGTGCCCGACTGGCATTTTTCATCGTATATGGTGGGCGCCGCCGGGCTGTACACCAATGCCGACGACCTGCTGCTGTATGCGCGCGCGCATCTGCGCCCCACCGGTTATCCCGCCCTGGACGCGGCGCTGCGGGACTCCCTTAGCGTGCGCTATAGCCGTACGCGGGAAGCCGCGGCGCTGGGCTGGATCGTCGATGATCTCGGCGCGCAGAAAATTACCTACCAGGTCGGTTTTATCGGCGGCTATTCCAGCTATATCGGGCTGGACACGCGGCATAACATCGCGGTGGTGGTGCTGCAAAACAGCTTTAACTGGACCAATAATATCGGCCATCGGCTGCTGCAGCGCATGGGCGAGGCGGAGGATGAAAAGGCCCGCGCGTCGCAAACGCGGGCCACGCCCCCGGCCCATTGACGCCAAAAACGGCGCCATGGCCGGCGCTGGCGACTTTCGCCGGCTTGGCATATACCTAACAGTATCGTGCTTAAACCAGCATCGCGTCGGCGCAGCCGGGAAGGAGGAGCCTCCCGGCGGATATTAAGGGTCTTTTATGAATCATGAGCATAAATGGTGGCATCGTTCCGTAGTCTATCAAATTTATCCCCGCAGTTTTTATGACGCCGACGGCGACGGTATCGGCGATCTGGCGGGCATTATCCGCAAACTGGATTACCTGGCGCTGCTGGGCGTGGGCGTCCTGTGGTTATGCCCGGTATACGCGTCGCCCAACGATGACAACGGCTATGACATTGCCGATTATTACCGCATCATGGACGAGTTCGGCACCATGGACGATATGGATCTGCTGATCGCCGAAGCCGGCAGGCGCGGCATGAAGATCATGATGGACGTGGTGGCTAACCATACCAGCGACGAGCACCGCTGGTTTTGCGAGGCGCGTACATCGCCGGATAATCCTTATCATGATTATTATATCTGGACCAAGCAACCCAACGATCTCATGTCGGTATTTGGCGGCAGCGCCTGGCAATATGAACCACGGCTCGATGAATATTACCTGCATCTGTTCTCGCGCAAACAGCCGGACCTGAACTGGGCTAATCCCCAGGTGCGCCGGGAAATCGTCGATGTGCTGACCTTCTGGCTGGAAAAAGGCGTGGGCGGCTTTCGCTTCGATGTCATCGATTTGATCGGCAAAATCCCTGAACAGCGCATCATCGCCAACGGTCCCCGGTTGCATGACTACGTGCTGGAACTCAATGAAGACGGCTTCGGTCAGTATGACGATATCCTGACCGTCGGCGAAGCCTGGGGAGCCACCCCGGAGACCGGGGTGCGCTGGAGCGATCCCGAGAGCCGGCAACTGAGCATGATCTTCCAGTTTGGCCACCTGACGCTGGATCAGGCCCGGGTCGGTGGCGAAAAATGGGATATCATCCCCTATGACCTGCGCGAGCTGAAAACCGTGTTAAGCCGCTGGCAGACCGAACTGTACGGCCGCGGCTGGAACAGCCTGTTCTGGAACAACCATGACCTGCCGCGGGCGGTGTCGCGGTTTGGCGATGACGGCCGGTATCGGGTTGAAAGCGCCAAAATGCTGGCCACGGTGTTGCACGGCATGGCGGGCACGCCCTATATCTACCAGGGCGAGGAGATCGGCATGACCAACGTGCGTTTTGCCGCTATCGCCGATTACCGCGATATCGAAACCCTGAACATGTACCGCGACCGCCTGGCGGCCGGGTACCGGCCCCATGGCGTCATGGCGGCGATCTACGCCAAGAGCCGCGATAACGCCCGCACCCCCATGCAATGGGATACCAGCGAGCATGCCGGTTTCAGCGCTGGCACGCCGTGGATAAAGGTAAACCCCAACTATTGGGACATCAACGCCTTGTCGGCGGTGGAAGATAAGGACTCGGTATTCCATTATTACCGGCGGCTGGTGGCGCTGCGCAAGACGGCGGACTGGCTGGTCTACGGCAGTTATGAACTGCTGTTGCCCGACCACGGCCAGCTGTTTGCCTATTGCCGGCGGTATGAACGCGAGGAATATCTGGTGTTCGGCAATTTCAGCGGCCTTACGCTTACCGTCGACCCGGCGGAACTGCGCCTTGGCGCGCGATCGGTCCCGCTGCTCAATAACTATCCCGACCCGACCCCGTGGGAAAACGGCGTTATCCGCCCGTGGGAAACGGCCATTATCAAGCTGTAGCGCCCGCGTCCGCGTCGATATCCGCCTTGTTCCTGACAAACACCGGAATGGTGTCGATAGGTGTCGCCACCTCGATCCAGGCGCCGCCGGGGTGGGTCCGGCCGGTGAAAAAATCCCGCCAGCGCATACCCTGGGGCAGCGGCGGCAGATAGACGCGCCGGGATGCCATCCCCGCCTCCAGCACCGGCGCCACCAGGATATCCGGCCCGAACAGATACTGATCCTCGATTGACCAGCAGGGCTCATCCTGCGGAAAATCGTAAAACAGCGGGCGCATCACCGGCGTGCCTTTGTCATGGGCCGCCACCATCTGGCGCTGGATATAGGGCCGCAGACGCTCGCGGATATGCAGCCAGCGCGACAGAATGCGGTAATTCCGTTCGCCGAAGCTCCACAGCTCGTTTGCCGAGCCGCTGTTGCACTGTTCGACGCCGTCGCGGAACTTTTCCGGCGGATCGATTTGCGGCTCGCGACAGCCGTGCAGGCGCATGACCGGGCAGAACACGCCCCACTGGAACCAGCGCACCAGCAGTTCCAGAAAGCCGGGGTCGCGGATGTCCCCGCCCTGGAAACCGCCGATATCCGTCGTCCACCAGGGGATGCCCGCCAGCCCCATATTCAACCCGGCGACCACCTGGATACGCAGTGAAGTGAATGAGGAATGCACGTCTCCCGACCAGGCGAGCGCGTCGAAGCGCTGGCTGCCGGCCCAGGCGCAGCGCACCAGGTTGACGATGCCGGTTTGCCCCTCCCGGCGCTGTCCGTCATACAGGCATTGGGTGAAGTTCTGCGGATAGACATTGCCGACTTCAAGCGCAGTGCCCATGGCATAACGATAATTATCGAAGTGGTAGGTGCGGTATTCCGGCTCCGCCATATCCAGCCAGAACAGGCGAATGCCGATATCGTAATAGTTTTTTTTGATTTTTTTCCAGACATACGCGCGCGCCTTGGGGTTGGTGGGATCAAAAAACGTGGTGCTGCCGCGCGAGTCGAGATTGATGGGCACCCCGCGGTCGGTGCGCACCAGCAGTCCCTTGGTTTCCATATCGGCAAAACTGTCGGCCCGGCTGTCGACGGTCGGCCAGATGGAGACCATGAGCTCAATGCCCATGGCGCGCAGCTCGTCCACCATGCCCTTGGGGTCCGGCCAGTCGCGTTGATCAAAACACCAGGTGCCCTGGATGGGCCAATGGAAGGAGTCGATCACCAGCACCGATAGCGGCAGCCCGCGCCGCCGGTACTCCCGCGCCACCGCCAGTACTTCCTCCTGGGTACGGTAGCGCAGCTTCGATTGCCAAAAGCCGGTGGCGAATTCCGGCATCACCGAGACCGTGCCGGTGGCCCGGGCATAGTTTTCCTCGATGGCGGCCGGGCTGTCGCCGGCGGTAATCCAGTAATCCAGCCGGTCGGTGACCCGCGCGCGCCAGACCGTCTGGTTGGCGGCGAAATGGACTTCGCCCACCGCCGGATTGTTCCATAAAAAACCGTAGCCGAGGCTTGAAAGCATAAAGGGCACGCTGGACTGCGAATTGCGCTGGGCCAGCTCCAGCAGGCAGCCTTTGAGATCCAGCATGCCCTGCTGATATTGCCCCATGCCGTAGATTTTCTCGCCGCGCCGCGCTTCAAAAAACTGCGTCAGCTGATATTTGCCGCCGGGAATGGGATTGAACTCCCGCGCCTCGATTTCCAGCGGGCTGATATATTTGTCCTTATCGGTCTCGCCCGGTTCTATGCCGTCGGTGGTGCGCTGGCGCCACTGTTCGGCCAGCAGCAGCTCGCCGCGCTGGTTGTAGAACGCCAGCCGGCCGCGCTTATCGATTTCCGCCCTGATCTTGCCGTTAACCAGGGTCACCCGCCCATCGGTATGCGTGATGACCGGCCTGGATTTTTTTTTCACCGGCAGCAGCGCCCAATCCTGCTGCATATCCAGTTTGGCATAGTAGCTGACCCTGACCCGCAGGCTGTCTTCGCCCCAGGCCTCCATGATTAACTGCTGGCCGCTGGCGCGCCAGTACACCTTATTATTTCTGATGGCAAAGTTAGACATGCGCTACCCCGGTGACATCCATCCCCTGTTTACTATAGCAACCGCGACGGTAAATGCATGGGCGCGGCCGGGACCGGCACCCCTTTGCGCCCCGGGCGGGCGCGGGCGCCGATCCCGGCGTTCGATTTTTCCGAAACTGTCCGGCATGCGCGCTATTTACTGGCTATAGGGTCACCCGCTCTATATAACTATTAGATAAGGTTGCTTATTATTTGGATAACGGGGCGGGCGCTGATGCTGACACTGCGGCAGTTACGTCATTTTATTGCGGTGGCCGAGGCCGGCTCCATTTCCGGCGCCGCCCAGGCCACCTTCGTCGCCCAGTCCTCGCTGACGCTGGCGGTGCAGCAGCTGGAGGAGGAACTGGAGGCGCCGCTGTTCGAACGGCACGCCAAAGGCATGACGCTCACCCATCAGGGCCACCAGTTCCTGCGCCAGGCCAACCTGATCCTGGCGACGGTGGATAATGCCAAATTCAGCGTCAAGCAGGGCATGGCGCGCCTGAGCGGCAACCTGACCCTGGGGGTGACCAGCCTGGTGTCCGGGTATTTTTTAGTGGATATGCTGACCCGGTTCCGCGCCTGTTATCCCGAGGTGACGGTGCAGATTATTGAAGATGAACGCCGTTATATTGAGCATCTGCTGGTCAACGGCGAGATCGATATCGGCGTGCTGATCTTAAGCAACCTGGAGGACCGCCACGCCCTGCAGACCGAAGTGTTGGTCCATTCCCCGTACCGGTTATGGCTGCCGCCGCTGCATCCGCTGCTGGAGCAGGAAGCCATTTCCCTGGGCGATGTGGCGCCCTATCCGCTGGTGCAGCTCAACGCCGATGAAATGGAAAGGCACGCCAGGCAAATCTGGGCCAGGGCCGGGCTGCATCCCTGCATCGCCATGCGCACCGCGTCCACCGAGGCGGTGCGCAGCATGGTGGCCGCCGGGCTTGGGGTCTCGATCCAGCCGGACATGGCCTACCGTCCCTGGTCGCTGGAAGGCAGCATGATTGAGGCCCGCCAGTTGTCGGATCTGAATGAACATCTCAATATCGGCCTGGCCTGGCGGCGGGGCAACAGCCGGCCGGAGCTGGTGACGCCGTTCCTGGCGCTGGCGCGCGAAAAGACGTCGGCGCGCAAGGTTTCGCTTTAATCGAACGGGGCGTTCGTTATTTAGAATTTGTCGCTGGCAGGCCTGCGGGATAGTCTCAATGTGTAAGCAATTGTACCTACGTTGTTAACACCCGCGCCAATCCCCGAGGGCAACGCCGTGACCGACCTTTCCCTGTTAAGCGAGACCCGTTGGCTCAACTTCATCGACGGCGCAACCGTCGCCGGCGAAGGTGCCGCGCAGCCGATTATCAATCCCGCCACCGGCGCGGTCATCCTTGCGCTTAACGAAGCCGGCGAGGAGCAGGTGATCGGCGCGGTTAACGCCGCGCATCGCGCCTTTGCGCACTGGTCCGCCACCACCCCGGCCTTTCGCGCCGGCATCCTGCTGGAGATCGCGGCCGTCATCGACCGCCACGCCGGTTTGCTGTCCGGGCTGGAAGCGCTGAACTGCGGCAAGCCCCTGCACCAGGCGCGGCAGGACGATATCGTCGCCGCCGCCGACGTGTTCCGCTTTTTTGCCGGGGCCGTGCGCTGCCAGCAAGGACAACTGGGCGGGGAGTATATCGCCGGCCATACCTCGATGCTGCGCCGCGACCCGCTCGGCGTGGTGGCCTCCATTGCGCCCTGGAACTACCCGCTGATGATGGCCGCCTGGAAAATAGCCCCGGCGCTGGCGGCGGGCAATACGTTGGTGTTCAAGCCCTCCGAACATACCCCGCTATCGATCCTGGCGCTGATGTCCCGGCTGGACGGCCTGCTTCCCCCCGGCGTGGTTAATGTTATCTCCGGCCGCGGCGAGACCACCGGCGCGGCGCTGGTCAATCATCCCCTGGTGCGCATGATTTCCGTGACCGGCGATACCGTCACCGGTCAGAAGATCCTCCAGGCGGCGGTCGGCGGCATCAAGCGTACCCATCTTGAGCTGGGAGGCAACGCGCCGGTCATCGTCTGCGACGACGCGGATCTGCAGGCGGTGGTGGAGGGGATCCGCCGCTATGGCTATTACAACGCCGGCCAGGACTGCACCGCCGCCTGCCGCATCTACGCCCAGGCCGGCATCTACTCCCGGCTGGTGGACGCGCTGGGAGAGGCGGTGGCCGGCCTGCGTTATGCCCGGCCCGATGATGCAGACAACGAGCTTGGTCCGTTGATTTCTTCGCGTCAGCGCGACCGGGTGGCCAGTTTTATCGAACGCGCGCTGGAACAGCCGCATATCTCCCTGGTCACCGGCGGCCAGGCCCACGCCGGCCCCGGCTTTTATTACCCGCCCACGCTGCTGGCCGGCTGCCTGCAGCACGATGAGGTCATCAAAAAAGAGGTGTTCGGCCCGGTGGTCAGCGTCACCCGCTTCGAGGATATCGCCCAGGCGCTGGCCTGGGCCAACGACTCGGAGTACGGCCTGGCGTCCTCGGTCTGGACCCGTGATGTCGACCTGGCGTTTTTCCTGGCCTCGAAGCTGCAATACGGCTGTACCTGGATCAATACCCATTTCACCCTGGTCAGCGAGATGCCCCACGGCGGCCTGAAAGGCTCGGGCTACGGCAAGGATCTTTCCGGCGAGGCATTGCAGGAGTACAGCGTGGTGCGCCATATCATGGCCAAATTCGATACCCGTTTTCCCACCCGCCCCCCGACCCCGAGACAGGAGACAGGCAATGAATAAAATAATGCGGTCAAGCGCCTTATGTATCAGCGTGTTATGTATCAGCGCCCTGGCCCGGGCCGCCGATCTTCCCACCCGGCTGGGCGAAAACGAAGGGCGGGTGGATATCATCGCCTGGCCCGGTTATATCGAGCGCGGCCAGACCGACAAGCAGTATGACTGGGTGACGGCGTTTGAAAAGGAAACCGGCTGCCAGGTCAACGTCAAGACCGCCGCCACCTCCGACGAGATGGTCAGCCTGATGGCCAAGGGCGGCTACGATCTGGTCACCGCCTCCGGGGACGCCTCGCTGCGCCTGATCCTCGGCAAACGCGTCCAGCCGATCAATACCGCCCTGATCCCCAACTGGAGCAAGATCGATCCGCGCCTGATGGGCGGCGTCTGGTATAACGTCGACGGCAAAACCTATGGCGCCCCTTATCAATGGGGACCCAATCTGCTGATGTACAATACCCGGGTATTCACCACGCCGCCGGACAGCTGGTCGGTGGTGTTCGAGCCGCAAAACCTGCCGGACGGCAAAAGCAATAAGGGCCGGGTGCAGGCCTACGACGGTCCGATCTATATCGCCGACGCGGCGCTGTACCTGAAAAGTACCCAGCCGCAGCTCGGCATCAAGGACCCCTACCAGCTCAATGAAACCCAGTACCAGGCGGTGCTGGCGCTGCTCAAACAGCAGCATCCCCTGATTCACCGCTACTGGCACGACACCTCGGTGCAAATGAGCGATTTTAAAAACGAAGGGGTGGTGGCGTCCGGCGCCTGGCCTTATCAGGCCAATGCCCTGGCGGGCGAGGGGCAGCCGATCGCCACGGTGATCCCGAAAGAAGGGGTTACCGGCTGGGCGGATACCACCATGCTGCACAGCGATGCCGCCCATCCCAACTGCGCCTACCGCTGGATGAACTGGTCGCTGGAGCCGAAAGTGCAGGGGGATGTCGCCGCCTGGTTCGGGTCGGTGCCGGCGGTGCCGGAAGGCTGCAAGGCCAGTACCCTGCTGGGGAGCAAAGGGTGTGAAACCAACGGCTTCAGCCAGTTCGACAAAATCGCCTTCTGGAAAACGCCGATGGCGAAGTGCGACAGCGGCAACGGCGGCCAGTGCGTATCCTACAGCCGCTGGACCCAGGATTATATCGCCATGATGGGCGGCCGTTAGGGCGCCGGTAATTTGCCCGCGGCGCCTGCGCCGGGGCGCCAGCAGGAGGGGCCATGATGAACAGTGCGGTGAGCCTGGATAACGTAACGCGCCGTTTTAACGGCGTTGCCGCCGTGGACGGGGTATCGCTGGATATTCCCGACGGGGAATTTTTCGCGCTGCTGGGGCCGTCGGGTTCCGGCAAAAGCACCTGCCTGCGCCTGATTGCCGGCTTTGAGCAGCCGGACGGCGGCGTTATCCGGCTGCACGGCGTCGACACCGCCAACCTGCCGCCCTATCAGCGCGACGTCAATACCGTGTTCCAGGATTATGCCCTGTTTCCCCATATGTCGCTGCTCGACAACGTGGCCTATGGCCTGATGGTCAAAGGGGTGGGGCGCGCCGAGCGCATGGCCCGGGCCCGGGCCGCGCTGGCGCGGGTGGCGCTGGGCGATGTGCACGATCGCAAGCCGGCCCACCTTTCCGGCGGCCAGCGCCAGCGGGTGGCGCTGGCGCGCGCGCTGGTCAACGAACCGCGCATCCTGCTGCTGGACGAACCGCTGGGGGCGCTGGATCTCAAGCTGCGCGAACAGATGCAGGGCGAGCTGAAAACCCTGCAGCGCGAGCTGGGAATCACTTTTATTTTTGTCACCCACGATCAGGGCGAGGCGCTTTCCATGTCCGACCGGGTGGCGGTATTTAACCAGGGACGCATTGAACAGGTGGATACGCCGCGCCGGCTTTATCTTCAGCCCAGAAGCCGGTTCGTCGCCAATTTTGTCGGCAGCGCCAATGTGATTGGCGGCGAGCTGGCCCGGGAACTGACCGGCGAAAACGGCCTGTTCGCCGTGCGGCCGGAGTTTGCCCGCATCAGCGTAGCGGGCGCGCCCGCGCCGGCCGGCGAGCTGTCGGTTAGCGGCGTTGTGAGCAATATCCTGTTCCAGGGGGCGATGACCCGCTATGAGCTGGTGTTGGCGGAGGGAACCCATTTTTCCGTCAGCGAGACCCATCCGGTACGTTCATCCGGCCAGGAAGGGATTGCCCTCGGCCAGCGGCTGACCGCGTCCTGGTCCCGGGCGGCCATGACCGTCCTCGAGGAGTAAGGAGTATGGCTATGAGCCTGGCCGATCGGCCGCAAACCGCCCGGCGCCCGGGCCGCGCGATAGCGACATTCCTCTACCGCAGGCCGGCGGTGCTGCTGGCGTTACTGCTGCTGCCGCCGCTGATGTGGTTTGTCATCATTTACCTGGGCGCCTTGCTCAGCCTGCTGTGGCAGGGCGCCTATACCTTTGACGATTTCACCATGACCGTGCTGCCGGAGCTGACCACGGCCAATATCCTCGCGCTGTTCAGTCCGGCCAACTACGACATTATCCTGCGCACCCTGGCGATGGCGGTGGCGGTCACGCTGGCCAGCGCGCTGCTGGCGTTTCCCATCGCCTGGTATATGGCGCGTTATACCAGCGGCCGCTGGAAGGCGTTTTTTTATATTGCGGTGATGATGCCGATGTGGGCCAGCTATATCGTTAAGGCCTATGCCTGGACGCTGCTGCTGGCCCATGACGGCGTGTTGCAGTGGTTTTTACAGCATCTCGGCCTGCAGCCGGCGCTGCAGGCGGTGCTTACCGTGCCGGGCATCGGCGGCAGCACCCTGTCCACCTCCCATTTGGGCCGCTTTATGGTGTTTGTGTATATCTGGCTGCCGTTTATGATCTTGCCGATCCAGGCGGCGCTTGAGCGCCTGCCGCCGTCGCTGCTGATGGCCTCCGCCGATCTTGGCGCCCGTCCGGACCAGACGTTGCGCTATGTGGTGCTGCCGCTGGCGGTGCCGGGCATTGCCGCCGGCTCCATTTTTACCTTTTCGCTAACCCTGGGCGATTTTATCGTGCCGCAGCTGGTGGGGCCGCCGGGTTATTTTATCGGCAGCATGGTTTACGCCCAGCAGGGCGCCATCGGCAATATGCCCATGGCGGCGGCGTTTACGCTGGTGCCGATGGTGTTGATCGGTTTGTATCTTACCCTGGCCAAACGTCTGGGGGCCTTCGATGCGCTCTGATCGCGCGCCGCTGGCGCTGAGGCTTGCCGCCTGGGGCGGTATCCTGTTCCTGCATTTTCCCCTGGGGATCATTGCCCTGTACGCCTTTAACACCGAGGACGCGGCGTTCAGTTTTCCGCCGCGGGGATTTACCCTGCACTGGTTTGAACTGGCCGCCGGGCGCCCGGATATTTTGTCCGCCCTGTGGCTGTCCCTGCAGGTGGCCTGCCTGGCGACCCTGATTGCCCTGCTGCTGGGCACCCTGGCGGCGGCGGCTTTGTACCGGCGGGATTTTTTGGGCAAACAGGCCATCGCCATGATGATGGTGCTGCCCATCGCCCTGCCGGGCATTATCACCGGCATCGCCCTGCTGTCCGCTTTCAAGGCGCTGGATATCAGCCCCGGCCTGATGACCATCGTTATCGGCCATGCCACTTTCTGCGTGGTGATTGTTTTCAATAACGTTATCGCCCGGCTGCGCCGCACCTCTTTTAGCCTGATCGAGGCGTCGATGGACCTGGGCGCCGACGGCTGGCAGACCTTCCGCTATGTGGTGATGCCGGGGCTGTCCTCGGCGCTGCTGGCAGGCGGCATGCTGGCGTTCGCGCTGTCGTTTGACGAAATCATCGTCACCACCTTCACCGCCGGCCATGAGCGCACGCTGCCGCTGTGGCTGATGAACCAGTTGGGCCGTCCGCGCGATGTGCCCATCACCAATGTCGTTTCCCTGCTGGTCACCCTGGTGACCATGCTGCCGATACTCCTGGCCTATTACCTGACACGCGGCGGCGAGGGCGTGGCGGGCAGCGGCAAATAACCCAAGGACTCTCCTATGCATGACACATTATTGATAGACGGCAGGTCGGTGACGGGCGCGGGCAAACCGACGCCGGTGATAAACCCCGCCACCGGCGAAACGATTATCACCATTAACGAGGCCAGCCTGGAGCAGGTGGACGCGGCGGTGCTGGCGGCGGACGCGGCGTTTGAAACCTGGGGGCAAACCACGCCGAAAACCCGCGCCACGCTGTTGCTGCAATTGGCCGACGCCATCGAGCGCCACGGCGAGGCGCTGGCGCGCCTGGAATCCCTGAACTGCGGCAAGCCGTACCACTGCGTTATCAACGATGAAATCCCGGCGGTGGCGGACGTATTCCGTTTCTTTGCCGGCGCGAGCCGCTGCCTGGGCGGCAGCGCCGCCGGGGAATACCTGGAAGGGCATACCTCCATGATCAGGCGCGATCCCATCGGCGTCATCGCCTCCATCGCGCCCTGGAACTATCCGCTGATGATGGCGGCGTGGAAACTGGCGCCGGCGCTGGCCGCCGGCAATTGCGTGGTGTTCAAGCCCGCCGAGCAGACGCCGCTGACCGCGCTGTTCCTGGCGCAGCTGATGGCGCCGATCTTGCCGGCGGGGGTGGTCAACGTGCTGTTCGGCACCGGCGCGGAAATGGGCGACGCCCTGACCGGCCATGAGCGGGTGCGCATGGTATCGCTGACCGGTTCGATTGCCACCGGCGCGCATATCCTGTCCCATACCGCCGGGGGGATCAAAAAGACCCATATGGAGCTGGGCGGTAAGGCGCCGGTGATTGTGTTTGACGATGCCGACATCGACGAGGTGGTGGACGGTGTGCGCACCTTCGGATTTTATAATGCCGGCCAGGACTGCACCGCCGCCTGCCGGCTGTATGTGCAGCGTGGCGTTTACGATGCGCTGGTGGACGCCTTGGGCAAAAGCGTCGCCACCCTTAAAACCGGCGATCCGGCCGATGCCGGCACTGAACTGGGGCCGTTGATTACCGCTGAGCACCTGCGGCGGGTCAGCGGGTTTGTCGAGCGCGCCAGGGCGTTGGCGCATATCCGGGTGATTACCGGCGGCGCGCCGATCGACGGACCGGGTTTCTATTTTGCCCCCACGGTGCTGGCCGATGCGCGCCAGGAGGATGAAATTGTCCAGCGCGAAGTGTTCGGGCCGGTGGTGACCGTCACGGTCTTTGACGACGAAGCGCAGGCGATACGCTGGGCCAACGCCTCCCCCTACGGCCTGGCCTCGTCGGTATGGACGCGGGATATCGGCCGCGCCCATCGGGTTAGCGCCCGTTTGCAGTACGGCTGCACCTGGGTCAACACCCATTTTATGCTGGTCAGCGAAATGCCCCACGGCGGCCAGAAGCTGTCCGGCTTCGGCAAGGATCTGTCGATGTACGGGCTGGAAGATTATACCGCGGTGCGGCATGTCATGATTCGCCATTAGCCGCGGCTTATCACTCCGGTCGGCGGCGGGAATAGGGTTTTTCGCCGCCGCGCCGGGGCCGCGAAAAAATTGCCATAAAAAGCGCTGCCATCGACATAAAAAGATTGCCGTTCCGCTCCGCGTCTGTTATAAAATTCTGCGTTCAAATATTATTGGCTAAATATCACTGGTCAATTGCACCTATTTAATGCAGGCGCGATCTATTATGGTGCATGGTTATTTTCGCAATAAATCCCCCTTATATTTCCTTTGGCAGTAATCAGCATTTCCGGCCGCGGTTCTTCTCTCTCCCTATGTGAATAACTTTTTTTATTGGTCTTATTTATATTTTGTTCTAAACCTAAGCATGTAGTTACAGTTGGCCCGGACGCTGCATCTGTCAGATCGATATCATATGATATCTCCTTCCAAGGAGCTTATTTTGTCTCGTTCAACCCCCATGCTTACCCCGTTAGAATGTACTCAGCAGGCGCTTTCGTGGATTGAGAAAAAAACGCTGACGCATGATGAGATGGTTAACCTGAATAAGGAAGTGATAAACAATTTTAAAGAGTATGTGAATCCTGGTTTTCTCGATTACCGTAAATCCGTGACGGTAGGCGGGGATTACGGAGCCGTAGAATGGCGGGCCGGCGGTCTTAATACGCTGGTCGACACCCAGGGCAGGGAATATATCGATTGCCTGGGTGGTTTCGGCATATTTAACGTGGGGCACCGTAATCCAAAAGTTCTTTCCGCCGTCGAAAACCAACTGGCGAAACAACCGCTGCATAGCCAGGAACTGCTTGATCCGCTGCGCTCCATGCTCGCCAGGACCCTGGCGGCGGTCACCCCCGGCACGCTGAAATACAGTTTTTTCAGCAACAGCGGCACCGAGGCCGTCGAGGGCGCGCTGAAGCTGGCCAAGGCGTATCAAACCCCGCGCGGCAAAACCACCTTTATCGCCGCCACCGGCGCCTTTCACGGCAAAACCCTCGGCGCGCTGTCCGCCACCGCCAAATCCACCTTTCGCCGTCCTTTTATGCCGATGCTGCAGGGTTTCGATCATGTGCCGTTCGGCGATATCGGGGCGATGCGCGATCATGTCTATCGCTGCCGGTCCACCGGCGCGGACGTGGCGGCGGTTATCCTGGAGCCTATCCAGGGGGAGGGCGGGGTCATTATTCCGCCGGAGGGATACCTGACGGCGGTGCGGGCGCTGTGCGACGAGGTGGGCGCGCTGCTGATCCTCGACGAAGTGCAGACCGGCATGGGCCGCACCGGCCGGATGTTTGCCTGCGAGCACGAAGGCGTGCAGCCGGATATCCTGTGCCTGGCCAAGGCGCTGGGCGGTGGCGTAATGCCGATCGGCGCCACCGTCGCCACCGAAGAGGTATTCTCGGTGCTGTTCGAGAACCCGTTTTTGCATACCACCACTTTTGGCGGCAATCCGCTGGCCTGCGCGGCGGCCCTGGCGACCATTAACGTGCTGCTGAGTGAGGATTTGCCGGCGCAGGCGGCGCTTAAGGGCCAGATTTTGCTTAGCGGTTTCGCCCGGCTGGCGTCGGCGTATCCAGAGTTTATGGTGGAGGCGCGCGGGCGCGGGCTGTTGCAGGCATTGGAATTCAGACGCAACGATATCGGTTATGCCTTTGCCCAGGGTATGTTCCGTCATCAAATCCTGGTGGCGGGTACGCTGAACAATTCCAAAACCATCCGCATCGAGCCGCCCCTGACCATTACCCCCGAGTATTGCCAGCAGGTGCTCGCGGTAGCGGAACGGGTACTGGACCAGATGCGCGGCAAGGAACCGGCCCATTACAAAACGCCGGCGACGACGGTGGCGCAGCCGCAAACGCAGGCACACATACCGTTCCCCTTGGCCGCCTCGACCGGCCTGACCGCATAAGACGGACCCGCCGTTGGCGCTTGCGGGAGGGGTTGCCGTGTCGGCGCGGGTTTTGCCTAGGCGGCATAAAGCTTACTCCTAGGCGCCCCCCCACCGGTTCGGCATAAATCCCGCGGTAAGCGTCGTGATGCTCAGCCGACCGGCATCACCTGGCGGCCCAGCTGTTCATTGACCACCTGCGCCATGGCCAGATAAATGGCGCTGGCGCCGCAGAACAGGCCTTCATAGCCGGCAATGACGATGATCTGATGATTGCCGGTAATATTGCCGGCGGCCAGCAGGGCGAACAGCACGGTCAGGCTGCCGAACACGATTTGCAGGCCACGGCTGGATTTAAGGGTGCCCAAAAACATAAACAGGGTAAAAATGCCCCACAGCGCCAGGTAAACGCCTAAAAATACCGCGTCGCTCGGCTCGGCCAGGCCCATGCGCGGCAGCATCAGAATCCCCACCAGGCTCAGCCAGAACGCGCCGTACGAGGTAAACGCCGTGGTGCCGAAGGTATTGCCGTGCTTATATTCCATAATACCGGCGATGATTTGGGCAATGCCGCCGTAAAAAATCCCCATACTGATAATGATCGAGGTTAAAGGGAAAAAACCGGCGTTATGCAAGTTTAGCAAGACGGTGGTCATCCCAAAACCCATTAATCCCAGCGGGCCGGGGTTCGCCAACTTAAAGGTATGCATATATCCTCAGCAGAAAAAAGCAAAATGAAGTGGACTGACTGTCCTGTTGCGTCCCGCGACGGCGAAGATGGCTCTGCGGCCGAAGGAGGGCTGCGGCATCATAATGACCTTGCACGGCTGAAACAATGATTTAGATTAGTGCCGGGTGATTTTTGCCGGTTTTTGCCGGCCGGAAAAAAAAGGTGCGCCTGGGCGCACCAATATTCTGCCAAATATCAGCAGTATCGGGATAACCTTACCCCTTGCCTTTTACACTACTGATAAATGTTTGCCGCGCCGATGACGATCCCAGCCGCTCCGCTTCGTTGAGCAGCTTCAGCGCCTTATCGATATTACCGTCGCGCACCGCTTGTTTAATGGCTTGATTAAAATAGCTCTCGGTATCGTTAAGCATCGGCGCGGCCGGTCCCGCTGCCGCTGCCGCGGCCTGGGGCGCCGGCGCCGGCGGCGCGGTATTGCCGACCACGACCGGCTGCGTCTCGGGGCCGGAGAAGATCTGGCCGATGGTGATATTGCCGCTCTTCTGTTCCGCCTCCACTTTTAACCTGATGGTGCCGGTGTCGCTATGGCGGCCGATGGGATCGGGAATATCGGGCACCGCATTACCGACGCCCTCGGCGTAGGCCTTGGCCGGATTGGTCATGGTGGTGGTGGTCAGCAGGTCCTGGCGGGTGGTATAGATCAGCAGGTAGATTTGTTTCTGTCCCAGGGCGGGGGTGAGCTTAAGCGTGCCTTCCAGCCGGTCCATCGACATGCCGCCCGGTTTTTCATAGGGGAAATAGCTGCTGGGGAAAAACGCCGCCGGACGCAGTTGTTCATCCAGCACCAGCACGTTGGGGGCATAGATCGACTGGCCTTTAGCCAGGCTGCTGAGGGTGATGGCCAGCGATCCGCGGTTGGCCGGCAGCGTAATGGCGGCCACCGGCCCGGTGATATCGCCCATCTGGATGCGGGGCGAGGCGGCGTCGAGAATGATTTCCTGCCTGGCCGGGGGCATCAGCGTCTGCCAGGGCAATTGCCGCAAGGTGGACTGCGGTATCACCGGCGCCACCGACATATCTTGGGGGTTGGTCAGGGTATCCGCCAGCGTGGTGGCCGGCAGGGTGGCGCTCAGTGCGGCCATCAGGCACAGGGAAAGTATTTTTATTTTCATTATTATCGCCTTTTCAGCGTGACGAGCGACGGGCCGTCGCCGGGCAAGTAGCGCCGGCCCGCCAGGTACTATCCCACGCGTCCTACCCCCGGGGGCGGGACGCGCCGGAGATTATTTCCACCAGGCTTCCATCTGCACGCCGAAGGAGACTTCATCATCCTTACCGCGGCTGAAGGTGGTCGAGCTGTTATCGCTATACGCGATGCCGTTGGTAAAACCGGCGTCGTTATTGCCATAACCCCATTTTTCATTCCATTTGGCGTAGGTGGCGAACAGGCGGATCGCCGGACGGGAGAAGATGCTGTCCCCGGCCTGCCACTGCTGCGCCAGCGTCACTTTATACTGATCGTTGCGATCGCTGGTGCGCTGGGATTTGACATTGTCGTAGCCGACTTCCAACAGGGTGCTCATGATCGGGGTCCATTTGTACATCGGGCGTATGCCGACGGTGTACCAGGTGGTGCCGTTATTGTTATCGCGGTCGATATCCTGGTACATGCCGACGTACATCATTGCCCACTTGTCGTTGAAGTCCAGGCCGCCGTGATCCAGCACGCGGATCATATGGCCGTCGTTATCGACGTAGGAGCCGTGCGGGCGCCCGGTATTATCGGTGGTCATGGCGTCGGTGGCGTATTGCAGCACAAACTTGTTAAAGCCGTTGCCGATGGTCTGGGTATGCTCCATCGTGGCCATGGTGCCGTCTTTGGTGGCCCCGTCCGCCAGATTGAAATTGTCCTGCACGTTGGCGCGGCCGTAGTCCACGCCGAATTCCAGCTTGCCGCCGGGGTTGGTTTCCAGTTCGGCGATACGCACGTCGTAGATGTCGTTAATGGTCGGCACCTGGTTGAGCTGGTTATCGATATAACCATAAGAGCCGCCGGACTCGCTGTTGCGCGTTACCGCCAGGGACAGCTTGCCTACGCCCAGATCGATATTTTCCAAACCGGCGCCGGGACCGGAAATGTCCCAGTAGTAGAAGTCGATCATATGGACGTCGTGACGCTGATAGAAACGTTTCCCGGCCCACATATTGGCGCCCGGCAAGGCGTCGATCAGATTCTTGCCCACCACGTTGACTTCGCGGAAGCTGGGTTCCAGCGGTTCGTCATCGTTACGCTGGGAAACGGAGTACCCCACGTTGGTATCGAAGTAGAAGCTCTTGTTGCCTTCGCGCCACAGCTCCTGCCCGAGTTTTAATTCGGCGTAGGTTTCGCATTCGTTGCCGAGACGGTATTTACTGGAGGCGCCGGTGGCCTTGAAGCATTGCTGCTCGCCGCCGCTCCCGGTCCAGCCGATGCCGGAACGGGCATAACCGCCAAAATCCACCGCCATCGCCTGGGCGGAAGCTGCGCCGGCGATGATTGCCACTGACAAAGGTAAAATGCGTAGGTTAGTCATTATTTTCTCCTGATTATTATTGCCTGCGGACAGGCAGACTTATACGCCCGGTTCCTGATGTAACCGTCGGCAGGCGCTGCCATCCTCGCGGAATAAATGGCAGCGCTCGGGCGGCAGGCCGATAGCGAATTGGGCACCCTCGTTTACCAGCACCACGTCATTCTGGCGATAAACCAGATTGAGGCGGAGCGAGGGAATTTGAATATGGATCAGGGTTTCATACCCCAGTTGCTCCACCACCTGCACCACGCCTTCCAGGACGACATCGGCGATGTTGCCGGCCAGCAAATGCTCGGGCCGGATACCCAGCGACATCGTGGCGCCGACCTCCACCCGGCTGCTCTCCACCGGCAGCCACACTTTCTGGCCGTTGTGCAGCGCGATCTGCACCTGGTCGATGGCGATGGCGGTGACTTTTACCGGCAGGAAATTCATCTTCGGCGAACCGATAAACCCGGCGACAAACCGATTTTCCGGGTAGTGATACAGCGCCAGCGGCTTGCCGACCTGCGCCACGCGCCCGCCGTCGAGCACCACGATTTTGTCCGCCAGCGTCATGGCCTCGGTCTGGTCGTGGGTGACGTAAATCATGGTGCGCCGCAGGCGCTGGTGAAGACGTGAAATCTCGATACGCATCTGGACGCGCAGCGCGGCGTCCAGGTTCGACAAGGGTTCGTCGAGCAGGAACACCTGCGGCTCCGCCACCAGGGTGCGGCCGATGGCGACCCGCTGGCGCTGCCCGCCGGATAACGCTTTGGGGCGGCGGTCCAGCAAATGGCCGAGCTGGAGAATCTCCGCCACCTGGTTTACCCGGCGCGTTATTTCCTCTTTTTTCACCCGGGCCAGCTTCAGGCCGAAGGACATATTGCCCGCCACCGACAGGTGCGGATAAAGCGCGTAGGACTGGAAAACCATCCCGACCCCGCGTTCGGCGGGCGGCACGTCATTCATCCGGCGATCGTTGATTTTCAGCTCGCCGGAGGTGATGTCCTCCAGCCCGGCAATCATTCTCAGCAAGGTGGATTTGCCGCAGCCCGACGGGCCGACAAACACCACGAACTCCCCTTCGCCGATATCCAGGTTGATATCGCGGGAAATCACGTTTTCACCGTAGCTTTTGCAGATATTGCGCAGCGTCACGCTTGCCATAGACCCGGATTCCTGCCTCTGTTTACCCTGCCGCCCGGCGGTGCGGCGGCAGGCTGACATCAAGTGTCGGCAAGTGTGAGGGAAATGCGCGGCAGGGAAATCATCCGGGACGGTTTTTTTCAAGGGGGAGGCGGCGGGATGACGGCAATGCGCCATTCACGGCCGCGTCGGCGGCGAGCCGGCAAAAACGTGACGGCGGCGGCAAATATCCAGCATGCTTTTTGTGGCTTGCCCCGCAAATTGTCCACGGAGTGTTAATGCGGTCACATCGGGAGGCGCAGGGGCGTAGGACGGGGGAGGATGAGCGCGCCCGAGGTTAAACGCAGTATGTCCGGTGTGTAAATTCACCACAGCTTTCCGTGCGCCCCGGACATCGCCGGGCTGGTTGCAGGTGCGATGCCTGTCGGGACCCGCTTTGCGCGCGTTGGGAACGCTGCCACCAGTAAGGATGGAACTATGACCCGCATCAAATGCACTCTCCGTACCCTGGCGCTGTCGTCCCTGATGTCGGCGATGACCTGTTCTTCGGCGTTCGCCAAAATAGAAGAAGGCCGGCTGCTTATCTGGATCAACGGCGACAAGAGTTACAACGGCCTGGCTGAAGTCGGCAGGAAGTTCGAACAGGATACCGGCATCAAGGTGAGCGTAGAGCATCCCGATAAGCTGGAGGAAAAATATCCCCAGGTGGCGGCTACCGGTGACGGGCCGGATATTATCTTGTGGGCGCACGACCGCTTTGGCGGTTATGCCCAATCGGGCCTGCTGGCGGAAGTGGCGCCGGATCAGGCGTTTCAGGATAAGCTGTTCCCCTTTACCTGGGACGCGGTGCGCTATAACGGCAAGCTGATCGGCTATCCCATCGCGGTGGAGTCCCTGTCGCTGATTTACAACAAGGATCTGGTCGGCGCGCCGCCGAAAACCTGGGAAGAGATCCCGGCGCTGGATACCCGACTGCGCGCCAAAGGCAAAAGCGCCATTATGTGGAACCTGCAGGAACCCTACTTTACCTGGCCGATTATCGCCGCCGCCGGCGGTTATGCCTTCAAGCCGGAAAACGGCGGTTACAATATCAAGGATGTGGGGGTGAACAATGCCGGCTCCCGCGCCGGGCTGCAGTTTATCGTCGATTTGGTCAAAAGCGGGCATATCAGCGCCGATACCGATTATTCCGTCTCCGAAGCCGCCTTCAACAAAGGACAGACCGCCTTGACCATCGACGGCCCCTGGGCCTGGGGCAATATGGAAAAAAGCGGCGTTCACTACGGCGTGGCGCCGTTGCCTACCTTCCAGGGCCGGCCGTCGAAACCTTTTGTCGGCGTGCTAAGCGCCGGGATTAACGCCGCCAGCCCCAATAAGGAACTGGCGAAAGAGTTCCTGGAAAATTACCTGCTGACCAGGGACGGACTGGATGCGATGAATAAAGACAAGCCGCTCGGCGCGGTGGCGCTGAAAAGCTATCAGGCGGAGCTGGCCAAGGATCCCCGGATCGCCGCCACCATGGCGAATGCGCAACAGGGTGAAATCATGCCCAATATTCCCCAGATGAGCGCGTTTTGGTATGCCGAGCGCAGCGCGGTGGTCAACGCCATAAACGGTAAACAAAGCGTGCAGGCGGCGCTGGACGGCGTGAAGGACCGCATTACCAAATAATCCGCCGGCCGCCGTCACGGGGCCTGCGTTCAAGCGGGTTGTCATCCGCCGTTATAGGAAGGGTTATGTCAAACACCGGCTCGGTTCCTCTGTCCCGCAAGCCCGCGCGCTGGCGGCATCACCGGTTTGTGAAGTGGGCGGTCGTGATTTTTTGCGCCCTGGCCATCGCCTGGATGGTGATACCGCTGTATGCCCGGGGTGAATATCTGTTTGCCCTGCTGACGCTCATCCTGACAAGCGCGGGGCTGGCCGTTTTCGCCAATGCCGGGGCCTATGCCTGGCGCTATGTGTATCCGGGACTGGCGGGCGTGGGGCTGTTTGTGTTGTTTCCGCTGCTGTGCACCGTCGGCATCGCCTTTACCAACTACAGCAGCGTCCATCAGCTGTCCTTTGAGCGCGCGCAATCGGTGCTGCTGGATCGGCAGTTGCAAATCGGCAAAGCCTACGCCTTCAGCCTGTACGGCCAGGGAACCGCATGGCGGCTGGCGCTGGCCGATGCCGACGGCGGACGGTTATGGGTCTCGCCGGCGTTCAGCCTGGACGGCGGCCGGGACCAGACGCTAATGATGTTGCCGAGCGACGCGCCGCCGCCGGGAGAGCGCGGCACGCTCAGGGTGGTAACACAGTATCGCCAGGCCCTCGGCCGGCTGACGCTGCAATTGCCCGACGGCGCCCGGCTGCGCATCAGCTCGTTACGGCAATTTTCCGGCCTGCGGCCGCTGTATACGCTGGGCGGCCAGGACCGCCTGACCGACAGCCGCACCGGGGCCGTCTACCGGCCCAACCGGGCCACGGGTTTTTACCAGGCGGTCGATGCCGAAGGCCATTTTGTCGCCGGGCAGCTCAGCCCGGGTTATACCGTGCCGGTGGGGTGGCAAAATTTTATGCGGGTGGTAGAGGATCAGGGAATCCGGCAGCCTTTCCTGGCCATATTTGTCTGGACCATTGTGTTTTCGTTGCTGACCGTGGTCCTGACGGTGGCCATCGGCATGGTGTTGGCCTGCGTGGTGCAATGGGAGGCGCTGCGGGGCCGCGCTTTGTACCGGCTGCTGCTGATCTTGCCGTATGCCGTGCCGTCGTTTATTTCAATATTGATTTTCAAGGGATTGTTCAACCAGAGTTTTGGGGAAATCAATATGCTGCTGAACGCTGTGTTCGGCATCCGGCCCGCCTGGTTTCAGGATCCGCTGCTGGCGCGGCTGATGCTGGTGGTGGTGAACGCCTGGCTCGGGTATCCCTATATGATGATTTTGTGCATGGGGCTGCTGAAATCCATACCCGATGACTTATACGAAGCCTCGGCCATGGACGGCGCCGGACCGTTACAGAATTTTTTCCGTATTACGCTGCCGCTGCTGCTCAAGCCGCTTACGCCGCTGATGATCGCCAGCTTTGCGTTTAATTTTAATAATTTTGTGCTGATCCAGCTGCTGACCAACGGCGGGCCTGACCGCATTGGCACCAGCACTCCCGCCGGTTATACCGACCTGCTGGTAAGTTATACCTACCGTATCGCCTTTGAAGGCGGCGGCGGGCAGGATTTCGGCCTGGCCGCCGCCATCGCCACCCTTATTTTCCTGCTGGTGGGCGGGTTGGCGATACTGAATGTGAAAACGGCGCGTCTGACATTTGATTAAGGAGGTCCCGGGTGGCTATGGTGCAATCTTCATCGCGTTTCCTGCGGCTGGCGGCGACGCACGTGCTGCTGCTGGGTTTTATCGCCCTGATCGTGTTTCCATTGCTGATGGTGCTGGCGATTTCACTGCGCGTCGGCAACTTCGCCACCGGCAGCCTGATCCCGCAGCAGATATCCCTGGAGCACTGGCGGCTGGCGCTGGGTTTGAGCGTACGGCACGCGGACGGCAGCATAACCCCGCCGCCGTTCCCGGTGCTGCTGTGGTTATGGAACTCGGTAAAGGTGGCGACCATTACCGCCCTGGGCATCGTGGCGCTGTCCACCACCTGCGCCTACGCCTTCGCCCGCATGCGTTTTCACGGTAAAAGCGCATTGCTTCAGGGCATGCTGATTTTCCAGATGTTCCCGGCGGTATTGTCGCTGGTGGCGCTGTACGCGCTGTTTGACCGGCTGGGTCAGTATCTGCCGTTTATGGGGCTAAATACCCATGGCGGGGTGATCTTCGCCTATCTTGGCGGCATTACGCTGCATGTCTGGACCATCAAGGGATATTTCGACACTATCGAGGGTTCGCTTGAGGAAGCGGCCGCGCTGGACGGCGCCACGCCCTGGCAGGCGTTCCGGCTGGTGTTGCTGCCGCTGTCGGTGCCGATACTGGCGGTGGTGTTCGTGCTGTCGTTTATTGCCGCCATTACCGAGGTGCCGGTGGCGTCGCTGCTGCTGCGCGATGTGGATAATTTCACCCTGGCGGTGGGCATGCAGCAGTATCTCAATCCGCAAAACTATCTGTGGGGGGATTTTGCCGCCGCGGCGGTACTGTCCGCCCTGCCCATCACCCTGCTGTTTTTGTTGGCCCAGCGCTGGCTGGTAAGCGGTCTTACCGCCGGAGGCCTGAAAGGTTAAGCCACTGTTGTTGTTCTTGCGTACGTGTCTGTGTCTGTGTCCTGTGTTTTTGGCGACGTTATGTCGCCATTTTTTTGCCGGGCACGAAAATATTGATTTTTTCTGCCAAATGGCTATCATGAAGTATGACATTTGGCAGAAAGTGAGGCGTACATGAAAATATATACCCCTCCCGTAATGAAAGAGCCCGCACATAGCCTGTGGGCCTCCGCTCATTTGCCGGATGCGTCCGGTCCTGAGCTGCGTCATCTGATGATGGAAGGGCTTGAAGTGTCGGTAATTGATAATATCAGGTCCATCGTCGGCTTCAAAAGAGAAGAATTTTTGGCGACGCTTGGGTTAAGTGGACGCAGCATTGCCCGGCGTAAAGAGAAGCTCTCTCCGGCTCAAAGTGAATCTATTACCCGTTATGTTACCGCCTTTGATATGGCTTTAGCGCTGTTCGGCAATGACTTCCAGAAAACCATTGCCTGGATGAACAAACCTGCCAGAGTTTTAGGCGGCGAAACACCCAATCAGGCGATAGGAACTGAAACCGGCGCCCGTGATGTGGTCAGTTTAATTGAAGGCATTAAACATGGAGTTGTCATGTGATCTTGTATCGATTTTGCCAGAAGCAATATATTGCCACCGCGTGGAGTGGCGTTGGCGCTTTTAACAGCTCGGTGGCAAGATGGAACAGAATGGGTACGCCGATGGTGTATATCTCCTCGGCAGTGTCACTGGCCATTCTGGAAGTATTAGTGCATTTACAGGACGAATCCATATTAGATTTTTATCAGTTAATGAGTATTGACGTACCCGACGATTTCATTGTCATGCTCAATGCGCAAGATCTTCCTGCTAACTGGAATGCGCCGGTGCCGATTCCCGCCACCAAGGATATCGGCACACAATGGTTTCAGGGAAAATCGAGCGTCGGGCTAATGGTGCCTTCCGCCATTGTGCCTATGGAATACAATGTATTGATTAACAATGAGCATCCGGCGTTTGCTGGTTGTCTGGCGTCGGTTACGCCGCTCGAATTTACCTTTGATCCAAGGCTGAACCCCAGCCTCTAACGCAACTGGCGACGCCGGTTGATATCCCGCAGCAGGGCATTGATGCCCTTATCGGCGAAAATCTCCTCCAGGCCGCGCGTCAATTTGCGGCGCCAGTTCGGATACCCATCGCTGGTGCCGGGCACGTTGACCGGGGTGGTGATATCCAGCCAGTCCTCGGGCTGTAATCCCAATAACGCGCTGCCGCTGTCGGCCAGATAGCGGTGAATGGCATGGTTAAGCATGCGCGACATCGGCAGGCCATCGGCCCGGCGCGATACCCGCCGCGGCAGGCCGCCGTGACGGTGCAGGGCGTCCAGCAGCCCCTGGCGCGCGCGCCGTCGGTCCTCATGCAGATAATGCAGCACCGCCGCGTCGGGATACAGTCCCAGCGTTTTGCCAAGGCTGAGATCGCCGGCGCCCCAGTAGCCGCGCAGCGTCGGTAAATCATGGGTGGCGGCGGTGGCCATAGACTGCGGCGGGTAGGCTTCCGGCGGCTGGAAATGATGCCGGGCGTCCCGCTCGAAATAGAGCACTTTATAGGAATAAACAGCGCTGTCGCGCAGCCGCGCGAGGATTTCATGCGGCACGGTGCCCAGATCCTCGCCGATCACCAGGCACTGGTTGCGCAGGCTCTCAAGCGCCAGGATGGCGAGCAAATCGTCCAGCGGGTAGTGGACGTAGGCGCCCTGTCCGGCGGTATCGCCGCGCGGGATCCACCACAGGCGCAGCAGCGACATGACGTGATCGATGCGCAGCGCGCCGCAGCCCTGCATATTCGATCGCACAAGATCGATAAACGGCTGGTAGCCGCGGGCGGCCATCACCCGCGGATCCATGGGCGCCAGCCCCCAGTTCTGCCCCTGCGGACCGAGCACATCCGGCGGCGCGCCTATCGCTACTTCCAGGCAATATAATGCCGGATCGCTCCAGGTTTCCGCGCCGCCGGCGCTGACCCCCACCGCAAAATCGCGGTATAAGCCGAGAGGCATGCCAAGCGCCCGGCAGAGCGCAGAACATTCGGCAAACTGACGGTCGGCCAGCCACTGCAGCCAGAGATAAAATGCGATCTCACCGGCATGCCGCCGGCGAAACGCCTGCGTTCCGGCGCCCTGGCTGGCGCGGTACTCGGCAGGCCAGTCCTGCCAGCGGCGCCAGGACGGATCCCGCGCCAGCAGGTACGCGTGCAGGGCGTCAAATTCAGCCTGATGGCGCAGGCTGTCGCCGCCCAGGCGCACAAAAGCGGCAAACGCCAGGCGCTGCGCGTCCTGCTCCCCGCGCAGGCTGAACTGTTGCCAGCACAAACGCAGCGCGGCTAATTTCAGCGCGCCGACCCGGGGATAATCCACCTCGGGAGCGGCGCGCGCCAGCGCCAGCGCTTGCTGCACCTCTTCGCGCGCCCACCATGACCGCGCCGCCGGGCTAAGGTGGAAATCCTCCAGGCTATTGATATCGATATACAGCATATTCAGCCAGCGCCGTGACGACGGGCTGTAGGGACTGGCATCGCCCGGCGTGGCCGGGCAGAGCGCATGGATGGGATTGAGACCGACAAACGCGCCGCCGCGCCGGGCGACTTCCCGCACCATCGTTTTCAGATCGCCGGTATCGCCGATACCCCAATTGACCGCCGAACGCAGCGTATAGAGCTGGATGCAGGCGCCCCAGAGCTTTTGCCCGGCCAGCAGCGCCCCTGGCTGAAAACAGCGGGGCGGGGCGATGATTACCCGGCAATGCCACTCCCGCGCGCCCTGGCTTAACGTTAACCGGTGATAGCCGCACGCCAGGGTGTGGGGCAGCGATAGCGGCGATCCGGCGCTTATCTCGCCCTGAAGGGTTCCGCCCTGCTCGGTGCGCAGTTGCCAGCGGTAATCGCCCCGGCCGCCGGGCGTCAGCGCCGCCGGCGCATCCCGGCGCCAAACGGCCACCGGCGGCAGCGGGTCCTGCGAGACGGCCGCCAATCCTGACCCGCGCCCCATGGCGTCCAGCAACCGTCGTTTGGTTTGTGCCGAGATGGCCTGCCGCTGGCCCAGGGCATTGATATAGTCGCTGCCGATACCGGCCTGGGCCGATATCTGTTCCAACAAGAGTTCTTCCATTATTTTTCCCGCGGTGGATAGCCGTCGCCCGTTTGCCGCCACCGGCCATCATGACGCGGCATAGGGCGTTTTTCATCCTCCCGGCGGCGGGTTAAAAGGGGAGGAGCGCCAAGGCTGAGTTAAAATTGTGATAGGGCGCAATTTACTAAAATGGGATATGGATAACCTTAGGTAATAATTATTTACATTATAATTACAATGGTTAACAGTTAGTTTTAGCACATTGCCGTGTACCCCTGGGGAAATAAAAACAATGCTAATCCCATCAAAACTGAGACGGCCAGTGAGGCTGCAAAGTGCCGTGCCGCGCCAGCGTTTGCTGGACCGGCTGGATAGCGCGGCGAACTATCGCCTGGCGCTGATTACCAGCCCCGCCGGTTACGGCAAAACGACGCTTATTGCGCAGTGGGCGGCGGCGAGGCAGGATCTGGGCTGGTATTCCCTTGACGATAGCGATAATGAACCGGAGATCTTTGCCAATTACCTGGTGGCGGCGATCCAGCAGGCGACGGGCGGCCATTGCCTGCGCAGCGAAGCGCTGGCGCAGAAGCATCAGTATGCCAGCCTGGGAACCTTGTTTGCCCAGCTGTCGGTGGATCTGGCCGACTGGACCACGCCGCTTTTCCTGGTCATCGACGATTACCATCTGATCACCAATACGGTTATCCATGACGCCATGCGCGGCCTGCTGCGCCAGCAGCCGGATAGCCTCAAGCTGGTTCTGCTGTCGCGCAACCTGCCGTCGCTGGGCATCGCCAATCTGCGGGTGCGCGATCAACTGTTGGAAATCGGCAGCCAGCAGTTGGCCTTTACCCATGAGGAGGCCAGGCAGTTTTTCGCAGGACGCCTGGATATGCCCATCGCAGCCCAGGACAGCAACCGGCTGTGCGACGAGGTCGCGGGCTGGGCGACGGCGCTGCAGCTGATTGTGCTGTCTTCCCGCCAGTCCGATACCCCGGCCAGCAAAACCGCCCGGCGGCTGTCGGGCATTAATGCCGGTCATTTGTCCGATTACCTGGTGGATGAGGTGCTCGATCGGGTCGATGGCGCCACCCGTCGTTTCCTGCTGCGCTGTTCGCTGCTGCGCTCGATGAACGATGCGCTGATTGACCGGCTGATGGGCGAGGGAAACGGCCAGCAGCGGCTGGAGCAGACCGAACACCAGGGGCTGTTTATCCAGCGTATGGACGACAGCGGCGAATGGTTTCGTTTTCATCCGTTATTCGCCAGTTTCCTGCGCCAGCGCTGCCAGTGGGAACTGGCGGCCGAGCTGCCCGA
This sequence comes from Sodalis sp. RH24, assembly GCF_047324145.1. NCBI lineage: Bacteria > Pseudomonadati > Pseudomonadota > Gammaproteobacteria > Enterobacterales > Bruguierivoracaceae > Sodalis > Sodalis sp. RH24. The sequence continues at coordinate 2,972,417 of NZ_CP178729.1, read as the reverse complement.
GATCCATTGCGCCGCCGCCGAGGGCTGGCTGGCGCAGGGCTATCCCGCCGAAGCCATCCACCACGCGATGGCGGCGAATGATGTGGGTATGATGTGCCGGATACTGCTTGATAGCGGCTGGACGTTATTTAACCATGGTGAGCTGGCGTTGCTGGACCGTTGCCTGAAGCATTTGCCCTACGACGTGCTGATCCTGCGGCCCAGGCTGGTGTTGCTCAAGGGCTGGCTGGCCCAGGGCCAGCACCGGAGCGCCGAGGTGGCGAGTCTGCTGGCCCATGACAAAGCGGAGATGGCGCGGCGCAAACTCGATCTTGCCCCCTGGCTGGTGGCGGAGTTTAACGCCCTGCTGGCGCAGGTGGCGATAAATACCGGCAAGCCCCTTGAAGCGGAATCCCTGGCTGCCGAAGCGCTACGGTTTTTGCCGCAGTTTAATTATTACGGCCGTATTGTCGCCACGTCGGTGACCGGCGAAGTCGCGCATTGCCAGGGACAGTTGGTCAAAGCCTTGAGCATGATGCAGCAGACCGATCGGATGGCGCGCCGGCATGGGGTGTATCACTACGCCTTGTGGGCCTTGCTGCAGCAAAGCGAAATCCTGATAGCGCAGGGGTATTTGCAGGCGGCGTATGAAATACAGGATAAGGCGTTCGAACTGGTGGGCGAGCAGCATCTGGAACAATTGCCGATGCATGAGTTCCTGCTGCGTCTGCGCGCGCAGCTGCTGTGGTCCTGGGCGCGCCTGGACGAGGCCGAACAGGCCGCCAGCGCCGGGCTGAAGGTGCTGGAAAGCGCCGAACCGCAGCAGCAGCTGCAGTGCCTGGCGATGCTGGCCAAAATCGCGCTGGCGCGCGGCGATTTCGATAATGCCCGCAGCCATCTGCACCGTTGCGAGAACCTGATAAGCGGCGCGCAATACCATAGCGATTGGGTGACCAATGCCGATAAGCCGCGGGTGCTGTTCTGGCAACTGACCGGGGATGTCGATGCCGCCGCGAGGTGGCTGGACCAGACGGTGAAACCGGATAACGTCGATAACCATTTTTTGCAGGGGCAGTGGCGTAATATTGCCCGCGCCCAGATTCTGCTCGGCCAGTTCGACGAGGCGGAAGTGGTGCTCGACGAGCTTAATGATAATGCCCGACAACTGCATTTGGTGAGCGATCTTAACCGTAACCTGTTGCTTAATAATCTTATTTATTGGCGCACCGGGCGCAAGAACGATGCCCAGCGGGTGCTGATGGAGGCGTTGTCGTTAGCCAATCGCACCGGTTTTATCAGCCATTTTGTTATTGAAGGCGAAACGATGGCGATGCAGCTGCGGCAACTGCTGCAGCTCGGCGTGCTGCCGGAGCTGGAACAACAGCGGACCCGGCGCATTTTGCGCGATATTAATGCCCATCATCGCCATAAGTTCGCCCATTTCGACGAAGATTTTGTCCAGCAATTGCTGCATCATCCGCAGGTGCCCGAGTTGATTCGCATCAGTCCGCTGACCCAGCGGGAGTGGCAGGTGCTGGGGCTGATTTATTCGGGTTACAGTAACAACCAGATTGCCGGCGAGCTGGACGTGGCGTCGACCACCATCAAAACCCATATTCGTAATCTTTACCAGAAGCTGGGGGTGGGGCAGCGGCAGGACGCGGTGCAGCAGGTGAAAAAGATGCTGACGATGATCGGTTATGCGGTATAAGGCGCGTATCGATTACGCGTCCGGGCTGTTGACGGCGCCGGCGCTTTTTTTCGTTCGGGCGTGATGGGTAAAGGGGGGCGGTATTACAGCGGCCTCGTGGCGGCTTGAGCCCGGTGGGCAAAGGTTTTGTTTGCGGTCAGCTGAATGTTGCGTCGGGGAGGGGTCGCTTGCCGTGTGCGGGGGAGGCTTATACTGCCGAGGCGTAAGGTTCGCTTGCGGGGGAGGCTTATGCTGCGTCGGCGAGAGTTTTGTTTGCGGGTAGGCTTATGTTGCTGCGGCAGAGGTTTCGCTTGCCGTGCGTCCGGTGGTTATATGTATTGCCTGGCGCCGGCAAGCGACAAGGAGGCCGTACCGCGACGGCCTCCTTGACCTCCGCGCGCCCGGCAGGTCGCGCGTCGCTGCGCGATGCCTTCCGCCGCCCATGCCCCCGTGATGCACCGGCCCGGTATGCGCTCCCGGCGCTACCGGGCCTTTCGCCGCTCCCGGCGGCTCATGCCGGGGGCACAGGCGCCGTCAGCGCGCTTTATGCCGGTCCCCATGTCGCGGCTCGCACGGCATATTATGAAGTGATAGCGGCGCTGTTGTTTTGGATGGGGGCTGGCGTCGGCATAGGATTGACGGTTATGGAATGCAACACGTATGGAAAACCGTTGGCACAGCGAAAATCAGGCATACAGTCATGCAGGCATACAGTCATGCAGTCATGCAGTAAGGCAGTAAGGCATTCATCATTCAGTTTTGAGTTTTAACAGTAAGCATTACGCTTTCAGCCATTAGCCATCAGGCTGTAAACATTAGCGCAAAATGAATACTGAGACTTTTCCCGGTAAGCGCATACCGCTAAGGACCCCAAAACGCTGTTTTGCTGGCAGGCGATGGTGTTGACGTGGTGCCGGCATAGAGTGCGCCGGCGGCGCACGTCACGGCTGGATGAGCCGCCGGGAGCGGCGAAAGCCCGGGCTGCGCCGGGAGCGCATCCCGGGCGGTCCACAAGCCGGGATGGGTGATGCCGGGGACCGCGCAGCGGCGCACGATCTGTCGGACGCGCGGAGGTCAAGGAGGCCGTCGCGGTACGGCCTCTTTGTCGCTTGCCGGCACCCGGCAATACATATCACCACCGAACGCACGGCAAGCGAAACCTCCCCCACGGCAACATAAGCCTACCCGCACATGGCAAGCGAAACCTCCCCCACGGCAACATAAGCCTACCCGCACACGGCAAGCGAAACCTCCGCCACGGCAACATAAGCCTACCCGCACACGGCAAGCGAAACCTCCGCCACGGCAACATAAGCCTACCCGCACATCAGAAGTGGGTGTTAAGGCCAAGGTAGAAGGTCCTGCCCGGTTCGTTGTAGGTGGCGGCGCCGGCGCCGTACATATAAGCGTTGGTGGCGGCGTTGCCGGTGGTCTGGGCGTTACCGGCGCGGAACTGGCGCTTGTCGAAGACGTTGTCGATGCCCAGGGTCAGGCTGGCGTATTTGTTGATATCGTAGGTGCCGCTCAGGCCGACAATGGCGTAAGGGCTGACCTCATTGGTTTCGCTGCCGGTAACGCGTTCGCCCTTGTAGTTGTATTTTTTCGGTTTCTGGCGTCCATACCATGAAAGGGTGGACTGTAGCGACAGATCCTGGCGCGCCTGCCAGCTCAGGGTGGAATTCAGCGTATATTCCGGAATGATCGACAGGTAGTCCCCGGTCTCTTTATTTTTGCTTTCAATGATATAGGTAACATTGTTATTCCAGGAAACCGTTTCGCTAACCGGGATATTCAGCGTACCTTCCAATCCCTGCACCACCGCCTTGGGTACGTTTTCCCAGCGATAGATATCGGACGCGCCGTTGGTCGAGACGCCGGTCGGCACATAACCCGCCTCGATTTTATCGCGGTAGTCATTGCGGAAATAGGTCACGCCCGCCTGGTAGCCGTCGCGTTTAAATTCCAGCCCGATTTCTTTGTTGATGCTGGTTTCCGCCTTGAGATCATCATTACCCAGCAGATAACACCCGCCGGTGCTGGCGGCACAGCCCTGGCCGCGGCTGTAGAGCAGGTAGTTGGGGTTGGTCTGGAACAGGCTCGGCGCTTTATAGGCGCGGGCGATGCCCATTTTCAGGGTGAAATCCTGTCCCAGCCCCTGCGAGAGGTTAAGCGAAGGACTCCAGTTGTCGCCGACGATGGAATGGTGGTCGAAGCGCAGCCCCGGCACCAGCATGGTGCTGTCGGTCAGTTCCATATTATCCTCGGCGAACAGCGAGAAAATATCGGCCGAGGAGTAGGGGCTGCGTCCGGTGCTGGCCACGCCCGGGATAGCGCCGCCCAGGAGGGTCTGGGTATTCGACGCCGGATCCTTCATTTTCTGCTGGTTCCACTCGCTGCCGGCCGTGAGGGTCTGGTTGACCCCCAGCTCAAACGGCACGCTGAGTTCGGTATGCGCCAGCACGCTGTCCAGCTGGATGGTGGAAAAATCATTGCTGGCGAAAATCCCCTCCGTGCCGCCGGCCAGCCCCTCGTCCAGGCGGGTATTTTTTGTGCGCTCATATTGCAGGTAATTAAGGGTGCTGACGCCGCTGTCCCAGGCGCCGCGCCAGGTCAGGGCATGGGTCTGGCGATAGATACGGTTGGTTTCATGGCCGTAGTTGTCCTGCACCAACTGGCTGGTATTGGTGTTCTGGGTATCGCCGGCGTAGATATTGCCCTGGCGGCTGTAGGTGGTTTCATATTCCAGGCTTTGCATCGGCGCCAAATCCCAGTGCAGGAGGGCATCGATATTTTTGTCCCTGACCCCTTCGCGTCCGGCCGGGACAGTATCGGCATAGGTGCCGGTGCGCAGGGACTGATGACCGTCGTTAATATCCTGGGCGTCGGCCTGGGTTTTGCTGTAGCCGCCGGTCAGGCGGAAGCTGAACGCGTCGCTCAGCGGCCCGGACAGGCTGAAGTTGGTGCGTTTGGTCGCGCCTTCGTCGTCATGCTGCGGCATATTCAGGTAGGTATTCCATGAACCATGCCAATCGCGGGTGTCTTTTTTGGTAATAATATTCACCACGCCGCCGGCGGCGCCGTTGCCGTAGCGCGCCGCCGCCGGTCCGCGGATCACCTCGATATGATCGATCATTTCCGGCGGCACCCAGGCGGTATCGCCCCGGGTGTCGCGCTCGCCGCGCCAGCCCTGGCGCACCGAGTTGCGGCTGCTGACCGGCAGGCCATCAATCAGGATCAGGGTATTTTCCGGCCCCATGCCGCGGATATCGATTTGGCGGTTGTTGCCGCGCTGGCCGCTGGTGGAATTGCCGGTCAGGTTGACGCCGGGCATGGTGCGGATGATTTCCGACACATCGCGGGCGGGCGGCCGTTTCCTGATTTCATCGGCGCTGATGGTGGATACGCCAGGCGCCTGGAGATTTTGCTTTGCCGCGGTGACGACGATGGTATCGCCCGCCGCGCTTTTGCCGCCGCTGGTTGCCGTGGCGTCGTCCGTCGTCGCGGAGGTTGATACCGGTGCTGTGGTCGTGCTGTCGGCCGCAGGCGCGGCCAAAGGAAGCGCCAGAGTTCCCAGACCCAGACTGATTAGGGTCGCTAAGGAGTAACCTGAGAATGTGGTATGCATATGTTCCCTGATCTGTAGCCGATCCCGTGACTGCTCCGGCGAAAGCCAGCAGTATGGACGGCCTGCTATGTTATAAATTGGATAAAATAAGCAGTTTTTTCAGCAACTGCCGGCGGCTAGCACGCAATGTTAAATCGCTGTTAACATTACGTTATTCCCTCGTTCGGCCACGCCATTGACAAATAAAACCGACCCTTAATGGAACTTTTACACACTATTGCAAATAGAAATAATTATCAATAGTATTTAGTTTACGTTTTAGATTAAAACGTCTACATTCACGGTTTACATAAGGAATCGCGCCGGTGAAAAAAATGATGTTGGCCCGCGCCGATGTGGGCGGCGACGACTGGTGGCGGGAGGTGGAACGCCAGGGTGCGCCCTGGGTGGAGGCCGGTGCGACCGGGCAGTGCGGCGTGATATTCCTGTGGCGCGACCCCGGGGGCGACGAGCGCGCGTCCCCTATCCGCCGGGTATGGATTAACATCAGCGGCGTGACCGACCACCATAGCGATACCGGTCCGCAAAGCCTGGAGCGTATTGCCGGCACGGATGTCTGGTATTGGCAAACCAGTCTCGGCGCGCGGTGGCGCGGCAGTTATTGCTTTATCCCATGCCGGGACGACGGGGCGTTCGGCGCGGCGGCGGCGCCCATGGACCGCGCCGCGCTGCGTAACGCCTGGCGTGGTTTATTTTCCGGCGCGGTCGCCGACCGGCTTAATCCGCTGCGCGCCTGGACCAACGGACGCGGCCATCCGGTTTCCGCGCTGCATATGCCGCTGGCGCCCCCGCAGACAGCCTGGAACGAGTACGACAGGCTTGGCCCGGTGGCCGGGCGCACCCTGCCGCCGCTGCCGTCGCCCGCAGGGCTGGAGTGCCATCGCTGGCATAGCGAACGCCTGGGCAACAGCCGCGATATCTGGGTATTCACCAGCGGACGCCGGCATGCGCCCAGGCGTCCGCTGGCCATCCTGCTGGACGGGCAGTTCTGGGCGCGGCAGATGCCGGTCTGGTCGCCGTTGCTGCATATGACGCGCGCCGGGGTCCTGCCCGAGGCGGTCTATGTATTGATTGACGCCATCGATAGCCCACGGCGCGGGCGTGAATTAACCTGCAACCCTGAATTCTGGCGGGCGGTACGGGAAGAACTGCTGCCGCAGCTGGCAGCCTGGGCGCCGTACCGCGCCGATCCGGCGACGACGGTGGTGGCGGGGCAAAGCTATGGCGGCCTGTCCGCCCTGTATGCCGCCTTAAACTGGCCCGGGCATTTTGGCTGCGTGCTCAGCCAGTCCGGTTCGTTCTGGTGGCCCGACCGGGATGCGGCACAGGCGCGGGACGCCTCCGGCGATGCCCGTGGGCTGCCGGCGCAGATCGGGCGGGGCCTGGGCGACGGACTGGCGCTGAAGGTCTTTATCGAGGCCGGCAACCGGGAGCGGCTTATTCACCAGGTAAACGACCGGGTGGTGGAACTCCTGCGCCGGCAAGGGCACCGGGTTGATTACCGGGTGGTGGACGGCGGCCATGACGCGCTGTGCTGGCGCGGCGGCCTGCTGGACGGGCTGGCCGCGCTCTGGTCGCCCGGCCGCTAGCGCCCCTGGCCGGCGCTTCCCGCGTCCATGCCCGGCCTGGCTATTTTCGCCCCGGGCAATCCCCGTCATTGGCGCTATCGCAGCAAAATAAGGAGTGCGTTTTGGAACACCCCAACCCCTTCGACGATCCGCAACAGATTTGTCTGGTTTTGCAAAACCGCCAGGCCCAATACAGCCTCTGGCCGGATTTCAGCCCGGTGCCCGCCGGATGGACGCCGGTTTTTGGCCCGGCGCCGCGCCCGGAATGCGGCCGATGGCTGGAAACCCACTGGACCGATATGCGTCCCGCCGCGCTGCGCGGGGCATAAGCAGCGCAACCCATCGTTTTTAAGGAGTTACCGCCGTGTCAGAAATATCCTTGCCAACCGGCGCCGATGGACAGCCGGCCGAACTGCCGCTGGTGGCGGCGCAGCCCGGTATCTGGGTGGCAGACCAACTTTCCGCGCAGCCCAACGCCTATGCGGTGGCGCACTATATCGAGCTTAAGGGCGATATCGATGAAGGCTGCCTGCTGCGCGCCATCGACCAGGGCATGGGCGAAGCCGACACCCTGCGCATGCGTTTTGCCGAGCGTGACGGCATTGCGGTGCAATGGGTTGACGGCGATCTGACCTTTGACCGTCCCGATTGCGTGGATCTCAGCGCCGCCGGCGACGCCCGGAACGCCGCGCTGGCGCTGATGCAGCAGGATCTGGCGGGAGATCTGCGGGTGCTGAGCGGCAAACCGTTGTACCGGCATCTGCTGATTCGCGTGGCCCGCGATCGCTGGTTTTGGTATCAGCGCTATCATCATCTGATCGTCGACGGCTTTAGTTTTACCGCCATCACCCGCCGCATCGCCGTGCTGTATAGCGCCTTCATGCGCCGGGAAACGCCGCCGCCGTCGCCTTTTACCCCCTTTCAGGGGGTGGTGGAGGAATATCAGGCGTATTATCAGTCGGATGCCTGGCGCCGCGACGCCGCTTTCTGGCGCGAAAAAACCGGCCGACTGCCGGCGCCGGGCACGCTGTCGCTCAAACCGTTGTCCGGCCAGGCCGCCACCACCCATGTGCTGCGTTATGCGCTTGATCTCGATAGCCGGCTGTTCGCCGGCCTGGTCACGGGGGAGGAGCGCGCGCCGGGCATCGCCGATCTGGCCCTGGCGCTGGTGGCGTTATGGTTTGCCCGGCTGTGCGGGCAACCGTCCTATGCCGCCGGTTTTATCTTTATGCGCCGTATGGCCTCGGCCGCCCTGGATGCCACCGGTCCGGTGATCAATGTCCTGCCGCTGGCCGTGACCGTCGGCCCGGGGCAGACGCTGGGCGCCTTGGCCGCCGCCCTGTCCGGCGAGCTGAAGAGCCTGCGCCGCCATCAGCGTTATGATGCGGAACAGGTACTGCGCGACCTGGGCCGCACAGGGGATGAACAACCGCTGTTCGGCCCGGTATTTAATCTGAAGATGTTCGACTTCCAGCTTGATTTCGCCGGGGTGGAGGGCGTGACGCACGCGCTGGCTTCCGGGCCGGTGCGCGATCTGGAAATCGCGCTCTATCTTGGGGAAGAAACGGTAGCGGTGGAACTGGTGGCCAACGCCGAGCGGTATACCGCCGGCGAGCTGGCCGGCCATGCCCGGCGCCTGCCGCTGCTGCTGCGCCAGTTTGCCGCCGATCCCGCGCTGCCATGCAGCCAGGCCGATTTGCTGGGCGAGGCCGACCGCGCGCTGCTGGCGCGCATCAATGATACCGGTAAAACGCTGGCGCCGGATACGCTCGCCACCCTGCTGGCACGCCAGGCGTTGCGCACGCCCCAGGCCGTGGCGCTGGCGGATGCGCGGCGCCGCCTGACCTACGGCGAAACCCGCGGGCAGGTGCTGGCGCTGGCGCAACGGCTGGCGGCGCAGGGGGTGCGCCCGGGCGATATCGTCGCCGTCGCGCTCCCGCGCTCGGTATTCCTGACGCTGGCGCTGATGGCGGTTATCGAGGTGGGCGCCGCCTACCTACCGCTGGACACCGGTTATCCGGACGAGCGGCTGCAACTGATGCTGGACGATGCGCGGCCGCGGCTGATTATCACCTGCGCCGGACAGGCCGCGCGGTTCGACGGCCGCGGCGATCTGTTGCTGTATGAGGCGCCGTTGACCGCGGACCCGCGGCTGCCGCGGGATTTCCCCCGGCCGTCGGCGCATCATCCCGCTTATATTATCTATACCTCCGGGTCGACCGGACGGCCGAAAGGCGTGGTGGTGGCCCATGACGCCATCGTCAACCGGCTGCTGTGGATGCAGGATCGCTATCCGCTGAGCGCGGATGACGCGGTGCTGCAAAAAACCCCCTGTAGCTTTGACGTATCGGTGTGGGAATTTTTCTGGCCGCTTATCAACGGCGCGCGGCTGGTCATGGCGCCGCCGGACGCCCACCGCGATCCGCAGGTGTTGCTGCAGCTTATCGCCGATTACCGCGTTACCACCCTGCATTTCGTCCCCTCGATGCTGGCGGCGTTTGTCGCCTCACTTGCCGATGACGGCGCCATCGCCTGCTGCGCCACCCTGCGGCGGGTATTTTGCAGCGGCGAGGCGTTGCCCGCCGAACTGTCGCGCCTGTGGCAGCGGCGCACCGGGGTGGAGCTGCATAACCTTTACGGCCCCACCGAGGCCGCGGTGGACGTCAGCTGGTACCCGGCCCACGGCGAGACGCTGGCGGCGGTGCGCGGGGCGCATGTGCCTATCGGCTTCCCGGTATGGAATACCGGCCTGCGCATTCTTGACGGGCGGCTGCGGCCGGTGCCGCCGGGCGTTGCGGGCGATCTCTACCTGACCGGCGTTCAACTGGCCCAGGGTTACCTGGCGCGCCCGGAGCTGACCGCCAGCCGGTTCGTGGCCGATCCCGACGGCGACGGCGGGCGGATGTACCGCACCGGCGATGTTGCCCGCTGGCTGGACAACGGCGCGGTGGAGTACCTGGGCCGCAGCGATGATCAGCTTAAAATCCGCGGGCAGCGGGTGGAGTTAAGTGAAATCGATCATGCGCTGCTGTTATTGCCGGGCGTGCGCCAGGCGGTGACCCATGCCCGGGTATTGGGCGCCGCGCCTGATGGCGGCATCGGCGGCGATGCGCGGCAACTGGTCGGCTATCTGGTGGCGCAGCCGGGTGAAAGGCTGCACCCCGAGGCGCTGCGCGACGCCCTGGCCGAACGGCTGCCGGCGCATATGGTGCCGGTGGCGCTGGTCGAACTTCCGGCCCTGCCGCTCAGCGCCAACGGTAAACTGGATCGCAAGGCGCTGCCGTTACCCCAGTCGCGTCGGGCGACACGGGGGCGAGCGCCGCAAACCGCCATCGAGCGGCGGGTAGCCGCGCTGTTTGCGCAACTGTTGCAACAGGAGATCGGGTCCGTCGACGATGACTTTTTTGCCCTTGGCGGTCATTCCCTGCTGGCGATGCGGCTGGCGGCGGAGCTGCGCCGCGACGTGGGTAAGCCGGTAACCGTCGGTCAGGTAATGGTGGCCTCGACGGTGGCGCGCTTGGCCGCGCTGTTTGATGATGAGGTGGATAACGATCCTGGCGATGCTATCCGGCGTTCCGGACTGGACGCGGTCCTGCCGCTGCGCCAGGGCGAGGGCCCGCCGCTGTTTTGCTTTCATCCCGCCTCCGGTTTCGCCTGGCAGTTCAGCGTGCTGCGGCGCTATATCGATCCGCGCTGGCCGCTGGTGGGTATCCAATCGCCGCGTCCGGACGGTCCGCTGCAGCGGTGCGGCACCCTGGAGCAGGTGTGCGACGCGCATCTGCTGACGGTGCGCGGCATACAGCCGCACGGCCCTTATCATTTTATCGGCTATTCGCTGGGCGGCACGCTGGCGCAGGGCATTGCCGCCCGTTTACGCGCGGCGGGGGAAACGGTGGCGTTTCTCGGCCTGCTCGATACCTACCCGCCGGAGACGCGCAATTGGGACGCGGTGCAGGGTAAACATGTGCTGGACCCCGAAGTGCTGGAGGAAGTACGGCGCGAGCGCGAGCAGTTCATCGCCGCGCAACAGGGTATTGCGGAGCCGGCGGGGGACGAACAGCGGCGGCTGTTCGATGCCATCGAGGGCAACTATGCGGATTCGGTACGCCTGCTGGCGGCCAGCCGCAGCGCGTATTTTGCCGGGGAAGCCACGCTGTTCGTGGCCCGGCGCACGCTGCCCGCCGCTATGGACGTGCGCCGGACCTGGTCAGATTATGTGGACCGGCTGCGCGTGCACGAACTGGACTGCGCCCATGTGGATATTATTTCGCCCGCGTCGTTCCAGGTGCTCGGACCCTTGCTTAACCAGGCGCTCAGGGAACTGTAGGCGTCAGCCCCGGCCCAGCGGCACGATCATCGGCGTATGGGATACCGGATCGTCGATGATCATGCAGCGCAGGCCGAATACCGCCTCCACCAGTTCGGCGGTGACGATGTCCACGGGCGCCCCCTGGGCCAGGATACGCCCGTCGCGCATCGCCACCAGATGGGTGGCGTAGCGGCAGGCGTGATTAAGATCGTGCAGCACCACCACCAGCGTATGGCCGGCGCGGTGCAACTCGCGCATCAGCTCCAGCAGGTCTATTTGATGGGCGATATCCAGCCAGGTGGTGGGTTCGTCCAGCAGCAGCAGCGGCGTTTGCTGCGCCAGCACCATGGCGATCCAGACCCGCTGCCGCTGGCCGCCGGACAGGGTATCCACCGGCCGTTCCGCCAGCCCGGCGACGCCGGTGGCGCGCATCGCTTCCTGCACCGCTTGTTCATCGCGCCCGCTCCAGCGGCTTAATAGCGATTGATGCGGGTAGCGTCCGCGCGCCACCAGATCGCCCACCGTGATATCCCCGGGCGCGCTGGAGCTTTGCGGCAACAATCCCAGGCGCCGCGCCACCTCCTTGGTGGCGTAGGCGCCGATCTCCCGGCCGTCCAGCCATACGGTGCCCTCGCCTGGCCGCATCAGGCGGCTGAGCGTGCGCAGCAACGTCGATTTGCCGCAGGCGTTGGGGCCGATGATCACCGTCAGTTCACCATCGGGGATGGTGATGGACAGATCGCGGGCAATCACTTTTTTATCATAGGCGAGCGTAAGATTTTCCGCCCGCAGGCGGCTGGACGACGGGGTAAGGGCGCTCATTTTTTTCGCGACTCCCGGATTAATAAGCCGATCAGATAGAGGCCGCCGATGCTGACGGTAACCACCCCGACCGGAAGCTGATAAGGCGTAAACATACGCTGTGCGGCGAGGTCGGCCGCCAGCAACAGCAGCGCGCCGGTCAGGGCCGCCAGGGGGATCGCCAGGGTTTGGCTGCCCGCCAGGCGGCGTGAAATCTGCGGCGCCACCAGGGCGATAAAGGAAATGGGGCCGGCGGCGGCCGTGGCGGCGGCGGTCAGGGCCACGCCCGCCAGCATCAATCCTAGTCGCGATCTTTCCACCGGCACGCCGAGCGCGCAGGCGGCGTCATCGCCCATTTCCAACAGGCGCATGCGCCGCGACAAAGCCAGGGCCAGGGCAAAGGCCAGGACAATCGGCACGGCCACCGGCGGGCATTTCGCCCAGGTCATGCCGTTAAGCGATCCGGCGCTCCATAGCCCGGCGGTCAGGGCGGATTCCAGCGAAGCGCTGACCACCAGCCAGGTGTTAAGCGATACCAGCAGGGCGCGAACGGCAATGCCGACGATAATGAGCCGGAAGGTCTGGATGCCGTTGCGCCAGGCCAGCAGGTAGACTATGGCGGCGGTCAGCAGGCCGCCGGCAAGGGCCGCGCCGGTTATGCCCAGATAGCTGCTGTTGAACAGCACTATCGCTATCAATACGGCGCTGTGCGCGCCGGTATTGAAACCCATGACATCCGGGCTGCCGAGCGGGTTGCGCATCAACGACTGGAAAATAGCGCCGCTGGCGCCCAACGCCGCGCCCAGCAATAACGCCATCGCCACCCTGGGCAGCCGCCATTGCGTCACGATAACCTGGATATTGTGCGCCGCCGCGCCGCGCAGGGCGTCCACCACCTGCCGGGCCGGAAGCGGGAGCGACCCGGCGCCGAGGGCGTAAATCGCCAGCGCAAGGCAGGCAAGCAGCAGGATGCCGACGGTCAGCGACGTCCTGATCCGGGCGTGCCGGTTCGCCAGCATCACCGGCTTATCATCCGGTGGCGGCGTACCAGGGCTATCAGCACCGGCGCGCCGAGCAGCGCCGTTATCACCGATACGCGCAGCTCGCCGGGCACCATCACCCGGCCCGCCATATCGCTGCCCAGCAGCAGCAGCGGCGTAAGCAGCAGCGTCCAGGGCAGCAGCCAGCGGTGGTCCGGGCCGGCTATCCAGCGCGCGATATGCGGCATCATCAGCCCGATAAAGGCTATCGGCCCCGCCAGCGCCGTAGCCGCGCCGCATAACAGGGTAATGGCCGCCAGGCCGAGCAGCTGCGTCAGGCCCACCCGCGAGCCCAGCGCCGTCGCCAGTTCGCTGCCCATGCCCAGGGTATTGAGCGCCCGCGTTAGCCAAAGCGTCAGACCGGTGCCCAGGACGATAGGCCAGATAACGGCGTTTACCGCCGCCATGCTGCGGATATCCAGCGAACCGGCCTGCCAGAAGCGCAATTGGTCGTAGACCAGGGGATTGAGCAAGGAAATACCGGAGGCCATGCCGTCCAGCACCGCGCCCAGCGCCACGCCCGCCAGGGTGAGGCGAATGGGGTTCAGCCGCCCGCCGCCTGCCGCGCCGATTAACGCCACCAGCAGGGCGGCGGCCAGCGCGCCGGCAAAGGCAAACCACAGGTAGCGATCGATGGAGGCGGCGCCGAAAAAGGTGATGCCCAGCACCACGGCGAACCCCGCGCCGGCGTTGACGCCAAGAATGCCGGGGTCGGCCAGCGGATTGCGGGTCAGGGTTTGCATCAGGGCGCCGGACAGCCCCAGGGCGATGCCCGCAAGCAACCCGGCCAGCGTGCGCGGCAGGCGGCTCTCGAGGATAATAATACAATCCGGGCTGCGGCAGGCGCCGGTCAGCGCGGGCAATACCTGGTCGGCGGGAATGGTTTTGGCGCCGATAAACAGGCTCGCCGCCATCAATAATGCCAACAGCACGCCGCTTAACAGCAATCCGTAATAATGGCGCATAAAAGGCTAAACCATAAATTATATGATAATGATATTTATTATCGTTATTACTCGCAATAACTTATGATAGCATGACTGCTTCCCTGATTGCAGCGCCCAGTGGCGTCGAATTCCCCGGATAGTTAGCGTCTTATGCAAAAACCCTCGTATTTACTCGATATCAGCCTGCTGAAAACCCACCCCGCCTTCCGGGCGGTTTTTATCGCGCGGTTTTTGTCCATCCTGGCGCTCGGCATGCTGGCGGTGGCGGTGCCGGTGCAGATACAGGCCATGACGGGGTCCACCCTGCAGGTCGGGCTGGCGGTGACGCTGGCGGGCGGCGGTATGTTCGTCGGCCTGCTGGCCGGCGGGGTGATGGCGGATCGCCGCGAGCGGCGCGGGCTTATCCTGTTTGCCCGCGCAACCTGCGGGGTGGGGTTTATCGGCCTGTGCCTTAACGCGCTGCTGCCGGTACCGTCCCTGTTCGCGATTTATCTGCTGGCGGTGTGGGATGGTTTTTTTGGCGCGGTGGGGGTGACGGCGCTGCTGGCCGCCACGCCGTCGCTGGTCGGGCGGGAAAATGTCATGCAGGCGGGCGCCATCAGCATGCTGACCGTGCGCTTCGGCGCCATTTTATCACCGGCGGCGGGCGGCCTGGTCATCGCCTCCGGCGGGGTGGCCTGGAACTACGGGCTGGCGGCGCTCGGCACGCTGCTGACGCTGTTGCCGCTGCTGCGCCTGCCCAGGCTGGCGCCGCCTCCCCAGCCCCGGGAACACCCGTTACACGCGCTGGCCGGCGGCATGGCCTATCTGTTTCGTCATAAAACCATCGGCCTGGTGGCGCTGATCGGCGCATTGCTGACCATGGCAAGCGCGGTACGGGTGCTTTACCCGGCGCTGGCGATAAGCTGGCATATCAACGCCGCCCGGCTGGGGTTGATGTACGCGGCGGTGCCCCTGGGCGCGGCGATAGGCGCGTTTACCAGCGGCCGCGTCGCCGCCACGGCGCGGCCGGGAAGAATGCTGTTGCTTACCGCCGTCATGGCGTTTATCTGCGTCGCGGCATGCAGCCTGATGCCGTTCTACGCGCTGGCGCTGCTGTGTCTGGCGGGCTTTGGTTATTTCAGCGCCATCAACTCGCTGCTGCAATATGCATTGATACAACAGCTGACGCCGGATCATCTGCTGGGCCGCATCAACGGCCTGTGGACCGCGCAGAACGTCACCGGCGACGCGCTGGGGGCGCTGGTATTGGGGGGATTGGGCACCCTGATGCCGCCGGGGCTGGCCGCCGCGGCGTTCGGCCTGGCGGCGGCCCTGGCGGGGCTACTGCCGGCGCTGGCGCTGCGGGGCCTGCGCGCCGTGGATATGGCGCGGCATCGGGATCAGGGCCGGCCGGCGGATGAAATCCCGCCCGCCGGCCGCAGTGAGCCATAACCGCCATGAATCCCCGCCCGGCCGGGAATGGCCGCGGCATGACGCGGTTAGCCACGCGGCAGGACGGGGAAAGATCACGGCTTGGCGAACAGCTGTTCCAGGCGGGCCAGCACATTGCTGGCGCTGTAGTAATCAAGGCGGAAGGTGTCGTTGCCAAGGGCGTAGACCCGGCGGTTTTGCACCGCCGGCAGATGCGCCAGGAACGGATTGGCCAAGAGCAACCGGGCGCTGGCGTCATCGCCGGCAAACAGCAGGAAGGCTTGCCCGTTCAGGCCGGCGGCCAGGTTTTCGCCGGACAGCTGGACGATGTCCTTGCGCACGCCCATGCTTCGGCCGCCGACGGGGGGGGCGGGCGGTTCGGCCAGCGTAAAGCCCAGCTGGCGCAGCAGCTGGCCCTGCGGCGAATCGGCGGTCCACAGGTTGGCGGCTTTGCCGTCCGGCTGGTATACCAGGGCGGATACCGGCTGCGGCGGCAGCGCCAGATGCTGTTTCAGCGTCTGCCGGCGGGCGTCGAAGCGGGCGATGACCTCCGCGGCCTGCGCTTCATGGCCGGTGGCTTGTCCCAGCTCCCGGGCCAGGTCCTGCCAGCTTTTATCGTCATAATTGACCACCAGGGTCGGCGCCAGCGGTGACAACTGATCGTAAAGGCGCAGGGCCGAATCGCCGCCGGTGGCGGCGATAATAATCAAATCGGGATTCTGGCCGGCGATGGCCTCGGCATCCGGTTCGCCGATGTACAGGCGTTTGACGCCGCGCTGCCGGGCGACATCGCTCCATTGGCGAAAAAAGCCCTGCTCGTCCGCGACCCGGTTATTCGGCGTGGTGGCGCCGCTGGCTATCACCGGCGCCCCGATGGCCAATAGCGAGCCGGTAAGGGTGACGCTTGTGGATACGATGCGCTGCGGCATGTGATCCAGGGTAATGGCGCCATGCGCGCCCGCCACCTGCCGCGGCCAGCCGTTTTCAGCGGCGCGCGGGGACGCGGCCGCCAGCAGTAAGGGCAGGGCCATCAGGGCGAGCCAATTGCAGGCGGATCGGCGCCGGGACAATAGAGTGATCATGTCTGGTATTCCTGGGGTAGGGGCTGGTTTTGTCCGCCTTATGATGACAAAAAACGGGCAATCAAATCCACCCTTGCGCGGGTGAGGCAGTGTTTACGTTCATTGACACGGCAGATTCTACGACGTAGTTTATGTGCTATCAATACAAATGATAATTATTATTATTGTGTTTATCATTTGATAATAGCGGAGATCGTCACGTGGAATTTTCATTGTTTCGACAGACAACACCAGGCGACGCGGATGCCATTATAAACGGATTTTTTTTCATGTCGCCTTATCGCAGCTTCGTTACCCAGGGTCGTTTCTGCGCCATCAGCGCGCCCGCGGGCAGGGGTGATCAGCCCGATGGCGTGTTTCAGCGGGAGCTGCGCCACGCCTTCCGGCGCGCCAGAAACGCCGGCATTGAACGGCCGCTGGTGGTGGGGGCCATTCCCTTCGATGCCGACCGGCCCGCGGCGCTGTTTATCCCGCAGCGCAGCCAGGGGTTCGATCGCGAGATGTTTTTGCAAAGCCGGAATGTGCCCGCCGAACCCTTGCCGCAGGTAACCGGCAAAATCGAGCGACCGCCGGAGCGCGACTTTAAACACATGGTGGCGCGGGCGGTGGAGGCCACCGGCCAGCAACGGCTGAGTAAAGTGGTGCTCGCGCGCCTGCTGGATATCACCACCCGGGAACCGGTGAATACCGCGGCCCTGATGCGGCGCATCGCGGCCCAAAATCCCGCCAGTTACAATTTCCATGTTCCCCTCGACAACGGCGCCCTGCTGGGCGCCAGCCCGGAGCTGCTGCTGCGCAAGACCGGCAACCGGTTTTACTCCACGCCGCTGGCGGGTTCCGCCCGGCGCGACGCCGAGCCGGGCCGTGACGCCGCCGCCGGCCGCCAATTGCTGGATTCAGTCAAGGACCGCTATGAGCATCAGCTGGTTATCGACCAGATGCGCGAAGTGCTGGCGCCCTACAGCGCGGGTTTAAACGTGCCGCCCGTACCCGGCCTGGTCAATACGCCCACCCTTTGGCATCTGGCCACCGCCATCGACGGCGAGGTGGCGGACCCCGCCGTCAACGCCCTGGCGCTGGCCTGCCTGTTGCATCCCACGCCCGCGCTGTGCGGCGCCCCCACCGATCGCGCGCGCCGCTTAATCCAGACCCTGGAACCCTTCGACCGCGATCTGTTCGGCGGCATGGTGGGCTGGTGCGACGAGGAGGGCAATGGCGAATGGGTGGTAACCATCCGCTGCGCCAGGGTGGCGGGCAACCAGGTGCGGCTGTTCGCCGGCGCCGGCATCGTGCCCGCCTCCATCCCCGACGCGGAGTGGCGCGAAACCGGCGTCAAGCTCGATACCATGCTGAGCGCGTTCGGATTGCATTAACAGGAGAGATGATGAGCATTGTATTTAACCGTTGGCCGGATGAGTTCGCGGCCCGCTACCGCGCCAGGGGATACTGGCTGGATTTGCCCCTGACCGATATTATCGACCGCCGTAAAGACAGCGGCGCGCTGGCGGTGGCCTGCGGCGAGCGCCGCCTGAGCTACCGGGATGTCAACACCTTGTCCGACCGGCTGGCCGCGGCCCTTGCCCGGCGCGGGCTGGCGGCGGGGGATACCGCGCTGGTGCAGTTGGGCAACGTGGCGGAATTTTATCTGGTGCTGTTCGCCCTGCTGAAAATCGGCGTGGCGCCGGTAAATGCCCTGTTCAGCCACCAGCGCAGCGAACTTACCGCCTATGCGCTGCAAATCAGGCCGGCGCTGCTGATTGCCGACCGGCAGCATGGGCTGTTCAGCGATAATGGCTTTATCGATGAACTGCGGCGGCAGTATCCGTCGCTGCGGGTGGTGGCGATGCGCGGCGACGACGCGCCGCAAACAAGTTTACAGGCATTATTCGACGAAGCGCCGGGCGCGTTCACCGCCGCCCCGTCGCCCGCCGACGAGGTGGCCTTTTTCCAGCTATCCGGCGGCAGCACCGGCACGCCGAAGCTGATTCCGCGCACCCATAACGACTATTACTACAGTATTCGCGCCAGCGTGGACATCTGCCGTTTCGATGAGGATACCCGCTACCTGTGCGCGCTGCCCGCGGCCCATAACTACCCGCTGAGCTCGCCGGGCGCGCTGGGCGTGTTTTACGGCGGCGGCAGCGTGGTACTGGCCAGCGATCCGAGCGCCAACGTCTGTTTCCCGCTGATAGCGCAGCACCGGATCACCGTCACCGGGCTGGTGCCGCCCGCCGTGACGCTGTGGCTGCAGGCGATGGAACAATGGGGCGACAGCGGGCAGCTGGCCAGCCTGCAATTATTGCAGGTCGGCGGCGCCAAGCTTGGCGAGGCCCTGGCCGCGCGCATTCCGGCGGAGCTGGGCTGCCGGCTGCAGCAGGTGTTCGGCATGGCCGAAGGGCTGGTGAACTACACCCGGCTGGACGATGACGACGAACATATCTTTACCACCCAGGGCCGTCCGATATCGCCGGATGATGAAGTCTGGGTGGCCGACGGGCAGGGCAATCCGCTGCCGCCGGGCCGCGTGGGACGCCTGATGACGCGCGGGCCCTATACGTTTCGCGGCTATTACCAAAGCCCGGAGCACAACGCCGCGGCGTTTGACGCCGACGGGTTTTATTGTTCCGGCGATTTAATCGAGCTGACGGACGACGGCTACCTGAAAGTACAGGGACGCGAAAAAGATCAGATCAACCGCGGCGGGGAAAAGATTGCCGCCGAAGAAGTCGAGAACCTGTTGCTGCGCCATCCGCACGTGGTGAATGCGGCCCTGGTATCCATGACCGATGCGCTGATGGGGGAAAAGAGCTGCGCCTATATTGTCGTTACGCAGGAGATCAAACCGGTGGCGCTGCGCCGTCATTTGCGCCAGCTGGGGGTGGCGGAATTTAAACTGCCCGACCGTTTTGAACGGGTGGACGCATTGCCCCTTACGCCGGTGGGCAAGGTCGATAAAAAACGACTGCGCCTGCTGATCGACGCCGCCACCGCCACCCCCGCCACAGGAGAAAAATAAATGGCCATCCCGAAACTGGTTTCCTATGCCATGCCCACCCCGGCGGAACTGCCCGCCAATAAGGTCAACTGGGCCTTTGAACCGCAGCGCGCGGCGCTGCTTATCCATGATATGCAAGAATATTTCCTTAACTTTTGGGGCGGGGACAGCGCGCTGGTCAGCCGGCTGGTGGAGAATATCGCCGCCCTGCGCCGCTACTGTAAATCGCAGGGCATTCCGGTGTTTTACACCGCCCAGCCGGCGCGGCAGAGCGAGGAAGATCGCGGGCTGTTAAACGATATGTGGGGGCCGGGGTTAAACCAGTATCCCGAACAGCAGGCGGTCATCGCCGCCCTCGCGCCCGACGCCGATGACCAGGTCCTGGTCAAATGGCGTTACAGCGCCTTTCACCGCGCCCCGCTGGCGGATATGCTGGCCGAGCGCGGCCGCAACCAGCTTATTATCTGCGGCGTTTATGCGCATATCGGCTGCCTGATGACCGCCGCCGATGCGTTTATGCGCAATATCAAACCGTTGCTGGTGGCGGACGCCCTGGCCGATTTTACCCGCGACGACCATCTGATGGCCCTGCGTTATGCCGCCGGCCGCTGCGGGCGCGTGCTGATGACCGCCGATTTGTTGCCGGCGCCCATCAGCAAGGCGCACCTGCGCGCGCTGATCCTGCCGATGCTCGACGACGACTGCGGTGATTTGGGCGATGATGACAACCTGATCGACTACGGCCTGGATTCGGTGCGCATCATGACGCTGGCCACCCGCTGGCGGCAGGCGCGCGCGGGGCTGGATTTTGTCGCGCTGGCGCGGAACCCGACCCTTAACGGCTGGTGGCAATTACTGGCGCCGGAGCATAACGTATGACTATCAGCCTGGATTTCAGCGGTAAGCGCGTCTGGGTGACCGGCGCCGGTCAGGGCATCGGCTACCAGACCGCGCTGGCGTTCAGCGAGGCCGGAGCCGACGTGGTCGGACTGGACCGGCGCTTTGCCGGCGACGGCTACCCGTTTCGCACGCAATTGCTGGATATCACCGATGCCCCCCAGGTCGGACGGGTGTGCGGGGCGCTGCTTGAGGAAAACCCACGGCTGGATGTCCTGGTCAACGGCGCCGGCATCCTGCGCATGGGGGCCACCGATAGCCTGGACCTCCAGGACTGGCAAGACTGCATGGCGGTCAACGCCGGCGGCGCGTTTAACCTTTTTCGCCATACCCTGCCGGTATTTCGCCGCCAGCGGGCAGGCGTCATCGTCAGCATCGCCTCCAACGCCGCCCACGTGCCGCGCGTGGGCATGTCCGCCTACTGCGCCTCGAAAGCGGCGCTGAGAAGCCTGTGCATGACCGTCGGGCTGGAAATGGCGCCGTTCGGGGTGCGCTGCAACCTGGTGTCGCCCGGCTCGACCGATACGCCGATGCAGCGCGGCCTGTGGCAAAGCGCGGATGCGGAACAGCGGACCATTGCCGGGTTTCCCGGGCAATTCAAGCTGGGCATTCCGCTGGGGAAAATCGCCCGGCCGCGCGAGATTGCCGACGCGGTGCTGTTCCTGGCCTCGGAACATGCCGGCCATATTACCTTGCAGGATATCGTCATCGACGGCGGCGCGACCCTTGCCGCCTGATGCCGTTACGGCCCGCCGGGCGATAACGCCGGCGGGCATGTTTCATCGCCGGCCGGCCTGAGTCAGTGCCAGCCCAGCCGGTTGCTCAATACTAGTGCATGGCGTTTCACCGCCGCGATAATATCCTCGCGCCGCTCGGCGAAACGGCTGGAAAGGGCCGCCACATTCAGCGCGGCCACGGTTTCCCCCTTGGCGTTCAGCACCGGCGCCGCCACCCCCGAACCGCCGATATCCATCTCCTGATCCGACACCGCGAAGCCGTCCCGGCGGGCCTTGGCGATATGCTGGCGGATAAGATCGCGGTCCACCAGGGTATGCCGGGTGTACTGCACGATGCGTTCATGGGCGAGGTAACGCTCGATCTGGCCGTCGTCCCGGGCGGCCAGCAGGGCGCGCCCCATGGCGGTGCAATAGGACGGCAGGCAACTGCCCAGCGGCGACTCGTAACGCACCGGTTGGGTGCCGCTGCAACGCTCCAGGGTTTTCAGCCGGCAATCGCGGTTCAGTACCCCGAGCATGATGGTTTCGCCGCAGCCGTCGCGCAGCTCGCGCATCACCGGCCCGGCCAGTTCAATCAGCCTGGCCTCCGGCCCGCAAATCCAGCCCGGGCCGTTGCGGTACGTGTCGTTCAGCGTATACCGATCCGCCTCGCCGCGCACCGCATAGCCGCGCGCCACCAGGGTCGCCAGCAGGTTATGGGTGCTGCTTTTCGGGTAGCCCAACTCGTCCACCACCTCTTTCAGGGCGAGCGGTTTTTCTGCCTGCGCCAGTAGTTCGAGTACTTCCAATACGCGCACCGCGCTTTTGACTTCGTTCATGTATGTGAACCCTATTCTTGTTGCTGAACTTATTTTTACTGTGTTAGAACTCGGAACACAATCTTTTCCTGATACGGGATCCGCGATGAGCCAAACAGCGCCGTTGGACCAGATAGCCATCGAGCTTGTCCGCAACGCCTTCCATTCCATCTGCGATGAAATGGCCGAGTCGCTGGTGCGTTCCAGCCACTCGCCGAATATCAAGGAGCGGCGCGACTGCTCATGCAGCGTCTATGACGTGGCCGGCGATATCGCCGTGCAGGCGGAGCATATTCCCATCCATCTCGGTGTGATGGCGGGGGCGCTGCGCCATATCCTGGCGGCGTTCCCGGCGGCGGAGATGGCGCCGGGAGACGTGTTCCTGGTCAACGATCCGTATTACGGCGCCAATCACCTGCCGGATTTTATCGTCGCGGGACCCTTGTTCGCCGGCGGCCGGATGGTCGGCTTCGGCGCCAGCATGGCGCACCATACCGACGTGGGCGGCCTGACGCCGCGCAGCATGCCCGCCACCGCCACCGAGATCTTCCACGAGGGCCTGCGCATTCCGCCGGTGAAACTGGCGGCCGCCGGCCTGGTGGATAACAATATCCTGACCATTATCGCCGCCAACTCGCGCCTGCCCGACGAGCGCATGGCGGATCTCGGCGCGCAAATCGCCACCATCCGCGTCGCCCAGAGCCGCATTGACGAACTGGCGCGCCGCTATGATACCGATCAGCTGCGTTACGCCCTGGCCGAGATTATCCGCCGGTCGGAGGCGGCGACCCGCGCCTGTATCGCCGCGCTGCCCGACGAGGTTTGGTACGGCGCGGCGGCGGCGGATTTCGGCGGCGAGATGATCCCGCTGCGGGTGGCGATTTCCCATCAGGGCGATCGCCTGAAGATTGATTTCTCCGGCAGCGGCCCGCAGACCAACAGCCCGTTTAATTCCTGCCTGGCCAATACGCTGGCCTGCGTCTACATGGCCATCCGCATCACCCTGGCGCAGGGCATCCCGGCCAACGCCGGCATGTACCGCGCCCTTGAGATCGCCATTCCCGCGGGTTCCATTCTCAACCCCGTTTTCCCGGCGGCCATTTCCGCCGCCACCCAGGTGTCCTATCATACCTTTGAGGCGCTGATGGACGCGCTGTCCGCCTTTGCGCCGGAACGGGTGCTGGCCGGCACCGGCGGCGGCGGGGTGTTTTCCTTCGGCGGCACGAACCCGCTGACCGGCCGGCTTTTTGCCTATGGCGAGGCGCTGGGCGGCGGTTCGGGCGCCAGCAACGTGGCCGACGGCGAGAGCGGCATGATCCCGCCGGTGGCCAATTTGCACGACACGCCGGTGGAAGTGCTGGAAATGAGTTTGCCGGTGCGTATTTTACGTTATGAACTGGTGCCGGGTTCCGCAGGCGCCGGACGCCAGCGCGGCGGCTTTGGCCTGCGCCGGGAATTCCAGGTGCTGACGCCGGTGCGCTGCTCTTTCCAGGTCAGCATGCCCACGCACGGGCCGGGCGGCCTGCTGGGCGGCGGCGCCGGCGCGCCGACGCGCATTACCGTCACCGCCCCGGACGCCGCGCCGTTGTCCATCACGGGTTTTAGCGAACTCTCCGCGGCGGCGGGCACGGTCATCCGGGTGGAAACGGCGGGCGGCGGCGGCTACGGCCCGCCGTGCGAACGCGCCGCGCCGGCGCGCGCGCAGGACCGGCTATACGGCTATGGCGATATCCACATCAGGGAGGCTCAGGCATGAGCGGATTACTGGCCGCCGTTGACGTCGGCGGCACCTTTATCGACGTGGTGGTGACCCATCCCGCCACCGGCGAAACCCGCATCGCCAAAGTCCTTCACCGCAAGGGCGATCAGGGCAATGACATCCTGGCGGCGCTGGACGGGCTGGCGCGGCAGATGAATGCCGGCGCCGCCGACATCGATGCCGCGGTGGTGGGCACCACCGTGGTGACCAATGCCTTGCTGGAAGGCGCGCTGGCCAAGACCGCCCTGGTGACCACGGCGGGCTTTCGCGATGTGCTGGAAATTGCCCGCATGACCCGGCCGTCCTCCTATGATTTGCACGCCCGGCGCGCGCCGGTGGTGGCGCCCCGGCATTTGCGCCTGGAGGTGCCGGAACGCCTCGATCATCGTGGCGAGGTGCTGCTGCCCCTGGATGAGGCCGCGCTGGACCGCTGTATCGAACAGCTGCTTGAGGAAAAAGTGGAGGCGGTGGCGGTCAGCCTGCTGTTTTCCTTCGTCAATCCCGACCATGAGCGGCGTATCCTGGAAAAGCTGGCGGTGCTGGGGGTGCCGGTCTCGTTGTCCTCCGACGTGTTGCCGGTATTCCGCGAATACGAACGCACCGCCACCACGGTGCTGAACGCCGCCACCATGCCGGTGATGGCGCAGTTTTTAGCCGGCCTGCAAACCCTGAAAGACCAGGGACCGGCCCGGGCCTTTATCATGGGATCGGCCGGCGGCTGCCTGACCTTTGCCGAAGCCCGCCGTTTCCCGATAAAATGCGCCATGTCCGGCCCCGCCGGCGGGGCGGTGGGCGCGCTGGATCTCTGCGCCCGCCATGGCCTGGGGGAAGCGCTGACGCTGGATATCGGCGGCACCAGTTCGGATATCGCCCTGCTGCGCAACGGCGCCATCCCGGTGACCGACGAGCGGGCGATCGGCGGCTATCCGGTGGCGGTGGCCTCGGCGGAAATTGAAACCATCGGCGCCGGCGGCGGTTCGATAGCGTATCTGGACCGCGCCGGATCCCTGAAGGTCGGGCCGCGCAGCGCCGGCTCGACGCCGGGGCCGGTGAGCTACGGCCGCGGCGGCGAACTGCCCACCGTCACCGACGCGCATGTGGCGCTCAATCGCCTGGGGGTCGACAGCATGCTCGGCGGCGGATTCCCCCTCGACCGGGAGGCGGCCGTCGCCGCCATCGGACGGCATATCGCCGCGCCCCTGGGCGTCAGCTGGCAGCGGGCGGCGCACGGCATATTGCAAATCACCACCGCCAATATCGTGCGCGCCATCCGCGCCATGTCGGTGGAACGCGGTCACGATCCGCGCGCCATGACGCTTATCGCCTTCGGCGGCGCCGGCCCGCTGCACGCCGTCGACGTGGCGCGCGCGCTTGAGATTCCGCGCGTGCTGATTCCGTATTTTTCCGGCGTGTTTTCGGCCCACGGTATTTTGTCGGTGGATATCGCCTATGACGCCCAGCGCACCTGGCTGCGGGAGCTGTCCGCCATCGATGCCCACGCACTGGCGGAACTGACCGACGAGATGCTCGGCGCGCTGCTGGCCCGCGCCGCCGAAGACGGGTTTAGCGCCGGCGACCTGGCCATCGCCTGGTCGGCCGACCTGCGCTATCGCGGCCAGTCCCATGCGCTGACCGTGGCGCTGCCGTCGCCGGACGCGGCGGGCCTGGCCGTCAGCCGCTCGGCGTTTTTGGCCGAGCATCTGCTGCGCTACGGCCACGCCTCCGCCACTGCGGCGGTGGAGCTGCTCAACCTGCGGCTGAAAATCAGCCGGCCGCGCGGGGGCGGCGGCGAGGTCGGCGCTGCGCCCGCGACGGCGGCCGAACCGGCCGGTCAACGCGATATCTGGCTTGATGAGGCCGAATGCGTCGCCTGCCCGGTCTATCAGCGCGCCACGCTGCCGGACCACTGGCGCGCCACAGGCCCGCTGGTGATTGAACAGTTCGACGCCGTGACCGTACTCGGCCGCGGCGATATCGCCGAGGTCCTGCCCGGCACGCGCGCCTTATCGATTCGCATCCACCCACACACCGACTGAAACCATTCACCCGAAGGAGCACCCTATGAGATTTTCTGCTAAGCACGGCGCGGCGCTGATTGTACTGGCCGCCAGCCTGACCGTCGCCGCCCTATCGGCCCAGGCGCAGGGCCTGACCCAGCTGCGCGTTGGCGCCGATCCCAGCTACCGGCCGATATCCTTCGTCGATCCGTCGGGCAAGCTTATCGGTTTCGACGCCGATTTCGCCGCCGCCCTCGGCCAGCATATGGGGGTGCCAGTGTCCTATGAGGGCATGGCGTGGGACGGTATTATCCCGTCGCTCCAGGGCGGAAAAATAGACGCCATCACCAATCTGGTGATAAGCGACGAGCGCAAGAAAGTCGTGGCGTTTTCCCAGCCGATCATGACGCAAACGATTGTCGCGGTGGTGCGCGCCGACAGCCAGCATCCGCAGGCGGCCGCCGCCGACCTGCCGGGGCTTAAGGTCGGGGTGATGGTCAACACTGCCGCCGCCACCGCGTTGCAGGGTATGAAGGGGGTAACGCCGGCCACCTATAACACCGTGGTGGACGCCTATAATGATCTGATGCTCGGGCGCATCGACGTGGTGGCGGTGGAAAGCGTTAATGGTACCTATATTGCCGCCAGCCAGTATGCCGGCAAGCTGAAAGTGGTGCCGAAGCCGCTCACCGACGATGTGAAGCTGAACGGCGTGGCGCTGCGCAAGCAGGATACCGACGGGCTGGCGCAGGTTAACGCCGCCATTGATAAAATGAAGTCGGACGGCACCCTGGCCGCCATCGCCACCAAGTGGTTCGGCAATACCTTGAATGTGCCACACTGATTGTACTGCCAACGTTACCCATGAGGTCAACAGATGCCGGAAATGACGGAAACGCCGTCGGTGGCGCCAGAGCCGCCGATCCTGCGGATTAGCCAGCTCTGCAAGTCGTTTAACGGCGTGCCTGTCCTGACCGATGTCAATCTTGATATCGCGCGCGGGGAAACCGTGGCGGTGATTGGCCCCAGCGGGGCCGGCAAGACCACGTTGCTGCGCTGCGTCAATTTTTTAAATACCTACGACAGCGGCAGCGTGACCCTGCGCGGCGAGCAAATCGGCTACCGGCAGTTGGGCAACCGGCGGGTGGAGGATAGCGACGCCAATATCAGCCGGATGCGCCGTAAAACCGGCATGGTGTTTCAGCGGTTTGCGCTGTTTCCGCACCTGAGCGTGCTGGAAAACCTGATTGAGGGACCGACGCGGGTGCTGGGACAATCCCATCGCGAGGCGGTGGCGCGCGCGACCGCGACGCTTGCGTCTGTGGGACTGGCGGATAAGGCCCATGCCTACCCGGCCCGGCTTTCCGGCGGCCAGCAGCAGCGGGTCGGCATTGCGCGCGCCCTGTGTATGGAACCGGACGTGCTGCTGTTTGACGAGGTGACCTCGGCGCTGGACCCGGAACTGGTGGGCGAGGTGCTGGCGGTGATGCGCCGCCTCAGCGAGGAGGGGCGTACCATGCTGATGGTCACCCACGAGCTGCGCTTTGCCCGCGATGTGGCCGATCGCATCGTGTTTATGGAGCAGGGACGCGTGGTGGCCGACCTGCCGGCCCGGCAGTTTTTTGCCGAGCCGCCCAACGAGCGTATCCGGGCGTTCCTGACGGCCAGCGAGGCAAAATAAGCGCGCCGGCGACGGCAATATTTAATCTTGATACAGGATGGCGCGGGTTATGATGGAATTTGTGGCGGCCTATTCGCCGCTGTATTTGCAGGGCGTGCTGGTCGGTCTTTCTTTAACCGTCTTCGCTATGGCGGGCGCCCTGGTCATCGGTTTGCTGGTGGCGCTCGGGCGTTTATCCCGGCGGATGCCGGTGCGGCTGTTTTGTCTGGCGTATGTCACTGTTTTTCGCGGCGTGCCGCCGCTGGTATTGCTGTATCTGGTGTATTTCGGCTTGCCGGCCTGGGCCAGCCAGGCCGGCAGCCCGCTGCTGATAAGCCTGCTCAGCCCGCTGGATAACCGGCTGCTGGCGGCGACCCTGGCGTTTGCGGTTAACGCCGGCGCCTATACCGCGGAAAGCATTCGCGCCAGCATTACCTCGATTCACAGCGAGCAGATGGAGGCCGCCCGCTCCATCGGCATGACCTATCCGCAGGCCATGCGGCGCATTATCCTGCCGCAGGCGCTGCGGGTGGCGTTTCCGCCGTTGTGTAATGAGTTTATCATCGTGCTTAAGGGAACGTCGCTGGCGTCGGTTATCGGCGTTACCGAGCTGATGCGCAATGCCCAGATGGTGGCATCGGCCACTTTCCTTAATCTTCAGGCCTACCTGCTGGCCGCCGCGTTTTATGTGGTGCTGGTGATCCTGCTGCAAGTGCTCGCCAGCGCCGTCGAACGCCGCCTGAGCCTGCCGAAAGGCTAAGGCGCTACGCTTTACTCTCCTTGCCCCTCATTCCCGCGTCAGGCTTGGGTACGGTCAGCGCCGGCCAAACCGCCATCCAGGTGGCCGCGATAGCGTGCAGATCATCCCGGCTGGCGCCTTCGCGCGCCTGTACCGACATGCCGTGCAGCGCGCAGACCAGATTCTTGGCCAGGCCTGCCGCGTCAATATCCGCCGCCAGCTCTCCCGTCGTCTGGCGCTGGCGGAAAAATGCCAGCAGCATATCCTCCTGCCGGTGATGGCGAGCGCGCAGCATCAGCGCCACGTCGTGCGAGGACGAAGACAGCGCCGCAGAGGTGCAGATTAAAAAGCAGCCCGGCGGCAGCGTCTCATTGGTAAACATCGCTGCGGCGTCGCGCAGGTAATCCCGCAGTACCTCATCCAGCGGGCGGCCCGCATCGGCCAGCAGGTTTTTACCCCGCTCGGCGTACAGCGCGATATAACGTTCGGCGGCGGCGCGAAACAGCCCCTCCTTATTACCGAACGCGCTATAAAGCGTCGGCGCCTTGGCGCCGGTGGCCGCCACCAGATCGGACATGGAGGTGGCTTCATAGCCATGGCGCCAGAACAGTTCCAGCGCTTTATCCAGGGCGCACTCCCGGCTGAACTGTTTTGGCCGGCCCGGTCCTTTGGCGGTTTTGACACACGCAGTCAGATGTGTGTCCATAAAATCCTCTCTTAATGATGGTGATGTATCAGTATATAATTAACGATCATTAAGAAAATTACAAGCACCACGTGGCAACGCAGGGGTATGACGCATTGCCAGGGAGGTTGTAACGGGGATAAAAACAAAAAAATTTCAACTTTAATCGTATTGTTATCAGCCGCTTAATTATTAAATTAACGATCGATAATAAAAAGAGGTTGCGTGCCGCGCCGCTGGAGGATAGTATTTAGTTATCGAACGTTAAGAAATTAACGTCGCCAACTGAATCCTGACTAACTTTAGAGAGTACATATCATGAAAAACGTAAAATATGCCGTTGCCGCCATCGCCCTGAGCGTTGTTTCTTTCGGTAGCTTCGCCGCCGACCTGGTTAACGCCGCACCGGCCGACCAACAGCAGGTCGGGGTGATTTCCGCCACCGGCGGCAGCAACCTGTCCTCGCTGGAAAGCCAACTGGCCGATAAAGCCGCGCAGTCCGGCGCCAAGTCGTTCCAGATCACCTCGACTACCGGCCAGAATAACCTGCACGGCACCGCGGTGATTTATCAATAAGTGTGGCCGGCCGCGGGGCCTATCCCCCGCGCCGCAGATAAATAACAAACCCACAATCGTTAATTATGCGCTTACCCGCGGATAATGATAATGTCATTTGAATACAGAGAGTCGCTATCATGAAAAACGTAAAATATGCCGTTGCCGCCATCGCCCTGAGCGCTATTTCCTTCGGTAGCTTCGCCGCCGACCTGGTTAATTCAGCGCCGGCCAACCAGCGCCAGGTCGGGGTGATTTCCGCCACCGGCGGCAGCAACCTGTCCTCGCTGGAAAGCCAGCTGGCCGATAAAGCCGCCCAGTCCGGCGCCAAGTCGTTCCAGATCACCTCGACCACCGGTCAGAATAACCTGCACGGCACCGCGGTTATTTATGAATAATATAAAAAGAACGGAAGCGCCGTTTAACCGGCCTTCCGTTCTTTTTTATTCGCTATTATTGCGCCGTCAGCGCGGCGTCTTCATAGTTTCGCCCGCCGTTAACCTCCCTGTTTATCCGCCGCGTTCGCGTGCTCATCGCTTGTCAAATCACTTATTCAAATGAACCCAGATAATCGCTTTTACCTATAGCCAGGCCCTGGTTACGCAGGATGTCATAGGCCGTGGTGATATGGAAAAACAGGTTCGGCAACGCCAGGCGGAATAAATAATCATAGCCGGTGAAGGTTTTCGCCGTACCGCGCATATTCATCACGATGGGCCTTTCGCCGCTATGGGCAAACTGATCCTGGGACAGGCTGTTGAGGTAGGTGATGGTTTTGGCGATACGCTCCTGCAACTGCTCAAAGGTGGTCTCGGTATCGGGAAAACTGGGAATGTCGCCGCCGGACAGGCGCGCCGCGCAGGATTTTGCCGCGTCGCTGGACGACTGCACCTGCCGGGCCAGGCTGAACATATCGGGGGCCAGGCGGGCGTTGACCAGTTGGGATTCGTCGATGCCCTGCTCGGCGGCGTAAGCGACCGCTTTATGCAGCAGCGCGGACAGATTGTTCAGCGCCCGGATAAATACCGGGATCGAAGCCTGGTAGTAGGTCAGGTCATGTTGTGCCGGATTAGCCATTTTTCGTCTTCTCATCGTTATCGGACATCAGGATAGACAGCGGGCCGTTGATTCTGCCCGCCATCAACTTAGGGCGCGGCATCCGGCCCGTCAATGGTTTTTTAACGATCGCTATGAAATGTGATAACCCGGCGGCATTGGTTTCAGGTACGGCATACGCAGGCCAACGCCTCAGCCGGCCCGGTCGCGGGCCAGGCAGGCCAGGCGCCGTTCATCAACCCGCTTGGCGAACCAGGCGGTGGTCAGCTTGCGGGTTATTTTCGGGCTTTCCAGGGTAATGCCCGGCAGTATGGCGCGCGGCAACGGCTGGCCCTGGGTTTTATCGGCCAGGGCAAACACGCGCCGGTAAAGATCCGTTTCTTCAAAATCCAAACGTTCGCCCTTTTCCAGCGCCCGGCGGATGGCCGCGTCGCCGATATCCAGACGCTTGCCGATCGCCCGTACGGCCAGTTCCGTGGCGCTCGCCGCATCCGACCCATAGTTAACCAGATCGCCGTCAAGCGCCAACTGCTTGCCGGAGAGGCGATTGACGGCATTCTGGAACGCGGCGTTGCGGCTGGCATACCAGCCGGCGTTGAAATCGGCGAAGCGGAAGATCTGCCGGGGATAATGGGTAGGGTAGCCGAGTAAATGCACAATGCCGAAATACATGCCGCCGCGCCGGCTGAACACTTCGTGGCGGATCGAGCCCTCGATGGGGTAGGGATAGCCGTCGGCGTGTTCGGCGGCGAAGGCGATGCTGACCTGCATCGGCCCGCCGGTATGGACCGGGTTCAGGTTGCCGAACAGTTTTTGCCCCATCGGCACCATGCCGATAAAGTCCTCGAAAATGCCGCTCAGTTCCTTTTCATTGCGCACGTTGTCCAGGCGTTCGCTATAGGTCTTGCCGTTGGGCGAATTGATATGCAGCGCCGCATGGACCACGATCGCCGGGATATGCGCCTGCGCGGCGCGGCGGTCGATTTCATCCCAGGCTATCTTGCCCAGGCCCGCTACCGGCGCGTCGGCCTGCAGCCCTGATTCCTGCTGGGCTACCGCCAGTACCGAGCAGATATTCTCGCTATTGGGGTCGATATTGCGAACGGCGAACGCCGTATAGATATCCTTGGCCCAGCCCGCGCGATCGGCGGTATTGGCCGGCAGTAACCGGATGATATGCGCCTGGACGTCCGCCGGCTGCGGCTTGGCGGGCTGGCGCTGCTGGCTGCCGCAGCCGGCCAGCGCCAGCAGCAGGGCGATGCCCGCCCAGGGGCGGCAGGCGCGCGATAATGCCGCCGCCGGGCGGTTTCCCGCTTGGCCGCCGATCCTGTCGGCGACCTGGGCAACAGGTGAAAATGAGATAACGCGGTATAAAAGCATGGCTTTCCTGTTAAACCTGACGGGGACGGCGGGACAACGCACAATGCAGCAGCCCCGAGATAAGCAGCGCCGGCAGGGTGGCGCCCACCTGCGGCAACCAGTGCGACATGGCCTGGTAGACCGCGATGCCGCAGACCCAGGCCAGGAAGGCCCGCCATGACAAGGCGGCGCCCGGGGCCAGGTCATGGCGGCGGCGCACCAGGAAATGTTCCACCAGCACCACGCCGAACAGGGGCGCGAACACCGACCCGATCAGCAGCAGAAAGTTTTCATACTGCGACAGCGGCACCCGCCAGGCTATCAGCGTACAGGCCAGGCCGATAACCAGGGTCAGCGGTTTCACCCGCAGCGGCACCAGCAGCGCCGACGACAGCGCCGCCGAATGGATATCGGCAAAGGCGTTTTCATTTTCATCGATAAGGATAAGCAAAAGGGGAATGCCCATGGCGGCGCCCGATAACGCCACCAGCAGCGCGCTGGTATCGTTATTGCTGACGAACGCCAGGGCATAGGCGCCGCCCAGGGCCATGATCCACAGACTGCCGCACAGATAGCCGGCCAGGGTGCCGAAAAAGGTTTGCCGGGCGCTTTTGCCGAAACGGGTGTAATCCCCCACCAGCGGCAGCCAGGATAAGGCCATGGAAATCACGATATCGCAGCCCGCCGCAAACGGCAGCGTGCCGTCGCCGGGGCTGGCGGCCAGCGCGCCCATATCCGCCCGCCGCCATAACGACCAGCTCA
This sequence comes from Sodalis sp. RH24, assembly GCF_047324145.1. NCBI lineage: Bacteria > Pseudomonadati > Pseudomonadota > Gammaproteobacteria > Enterobacterales > Bruguierivoracaceae > Sodalis > Sodalis sp. RH24. The sequence continues at coordinate 2,939,965 of NZ_CP178729.1, read as the reverse complement.
GCCAGCCGCAGGCAATAATCAACAGCCAGATGCCGAAGCGCCGCAGCACCACCCGGATAAACGCCAGCGGCCCCGACAACGCCAGCGCCGTGGCGCACAGGCCGAACAGCCAGGTCCACAGAATGGGATTCGCCCACGGACTGCCGCCGCCCAGGGCGCGCGTCGCCAGCAGGCTGGCCGCGTCACGCATCATCACAATTTCAAACGCGCCCCAGCCGACCAGCTGCAAAAAGTTGAGCAGCGCGGGTACCGACGCGCCGGTGTTACCCAGGCTGAAGGCCATGCCCGCCATGGACGATCGCCCGGTGTCATAACCGATAACGCCTGACAGCGCCAGCAGCACGCAGCCGGCCAGCGATCCGATGGCGATGGCGGACAGGGCGCCCAGCATGCCCAGGCCCGGCGTAAGAAGGGCGCCGGCCTGCAACACCGCCAGCCCCAGGCCTAAAGAGAACCATAAGGAAAAAAGATCCCGCCAGCCCAATACGCGCCCGCCAGGGGCAATCAACCGGTCGGGGGCATAAGTATCACTGTTTTTCATGGGGTTATCTGTTCGCACAAGGATAAGCGAGCATAGCATAGCCCGCGCGCGCCGTCGGCTAATCCCGGCGCCGGCGTCAATCCGGCTTGCCTTGCAGCGCGAGCTGCGTCAGCCACAGGCGGGTATCGAATTCCAACTGGTGATAGCGCGGCTCCATATGGCAGCAAAGCTGATAGAACGCCTTGTCATGCTCTTTCTCTTTCAGGTGGGCCAGCTCATGCACCACGATCATGCGCAGAAAATCCGCCGGCGCGGTTTTGAATACCGTGGCGATGCGGATCTCCGCCTTGGCTTTCAGCCTGCCGCCCTGCACGCGCGATACCGCGGTGTGCAAACCCAGCGCATTCTTCAGCACGTGGATTTTACTGTCCCAGGCGACTTTATTGATCGGGGCCGCGTTGCGCAGGTAGCGGTTTTTCAGCTCCAGCGTATATGCGTACAGCGCCTTGTCGCTGGCGATCTCATGCGCGGCGGGATAGCGCTGCGCCAGCACCGCCGCCAGCCGCTGCTCCGCGATAAGCGTGCGCACCTGGGCGAGGAGGTGCTCCGGGTAACCCTGCAAATAGATAAGTGGTGTCATAAGTGCCCTGTTGCGCGGCAAAAGATGCCGACCCGGCTAAGGGTAACGGATCCCGGGTGTAAAACCAACGGCCGCGGCCGCGTCGCCCCGGTGTTATCGCCGGCCCGTAATGTGCGTCAGTTCACCCTCTGCCGCGCTACGCCCGCCTGATGTTCCAAAATGAAACCTTATCCGCGCCGCAACGTTCCAAAACGGAACTATTTACGTCGTTATCCCGTCCGGCCAAAGCTGCCTTATAGTCATGATCTATTCCTATTCATCTGGCGGAGCAGCGTATGAAAAAATTAATCAATAGCGTTGAAACGGTGTTGCAGGAACAGCTCAACGGCCTGGTAGAGGCGCATCCCACACTGGCATTGCACCAGGAACCGCTGTTTATCACCCGCGCCGACGCGCCGGTGGCGGGGCGGGTGGCGCTGATGTCCGGCGGCGGCAGCGGCCATGAGCCGATGCACTGCGGTTATATCGGCCAGGGTATGCTGGCCGGCGCCTGCCCCGGGGAAATCTTCACCTCGCCCACGCCGGATCAGATGTATGAATGCGGGCAGGCGATTGACGGCGGCCAGGGCGTATTGATGCTGATTAAAAACTATACCGGCGATATCCTTAATTTCGAGACGGCGGCGGAATTGCTGCACGCCAGCGGCACGGCGGTGGCGACCCTGGTGGTCGACGATGACGTGGCGGTAAAGGACAGCCTGTTTACCACCGGGCGGCGTGGCGTGGCCAATACCGTGTTGCTGGAGAAATTGCTGGGCGCGGCGGCGGCGCGCGGCGACTCGCTCGATGATTGCGCGGCGCTTGGGGAGCGCATCAACAACCAGGGGCATTCCCTGGGCATCGCCCTGGGCGCCTGCACCGTGCCCGCCGCCGGTAAACCGTCGTTTGCGCTGGCGGACAACGAGATGGAATTCGGCATCGGCATCCACGGCGAGCCGGGCATCGAGCGCCGTCCGTTTATCTCGCTTAACGACACGGTGGATACCCTGTTCGCCACCCTTATCGAAAACGGCGGCTACCAGCGCACCCTGCGGCACTGGGATCGCCAGGCGGGCGATTGGCGTGAAACCCGCCAGTCCAAGCAGCCGTTGGCAAAAGGCGATCGGGTTATTGCGCTGGTCAATAACCTGGGGTCGACGCCGCTGTCGGAGCTGTATGGCGTCTGGCATCGCCTGGCGGAGCGCTGCGCGGCGTTCGGCCTGCAGGTGGAACGTAAATTAATCGGTTCCTATTGCACTTCGCTGGATATGCAAGGCATGTCCATCACCCTGCTGAAGGTGGATGACGCGCTGCTGGAACTGTGGGATGCGCCGGTCAACACGCCGGCCCTGCGCTGGGGCTGTTAATTTATGGAGGCAATAATGGTTATTACCAGACAGCATATCGTCAGTTGGCTGCAACTGTGCGCCGAGGTGTTCACCGAACAGCGGGACTTCCTTACCCAACTGGATTCGGATATCGGCGACGGCGATCACGGTCTGAATATGAACCGCGGTTTTAATAAGGTACTGGAGAAATTGCCTTCAGTCGCGGACAAGGATATCGGCTTTATCCTCAAGAATACCGGCATGACGCTGTTGTCGAGCGTGGGCGGCGCCAGCGGCCCGTTGTTCGGCACCTTCTTTATCCGCGCCGCCCAAAGCGCCAACGCCAAACAAAGCCTCGATTTGCCGGCCCTGTGCCAGATGCTGAAGGAGGGCGTGGAAGGGGTGGTCATGCGCGGCAAGGCTGAACCCGGTGACAAGACCATGTGCGACGTCTGGGTGCCGGTGGTCGAGCAACTGGAACAGGACAGCCGGGACCACCTGGCGTTGCCCGACGCCCTGCGCCAGGCCGTCGAGCGGGCGCAGCGGGCGCTGGAGTCCACCATCACCATGCAGGCGCGTAAAGGACGGGCCAGCTATCTGGGCGCACGCAGCATCGGCCACCAGGATCCCGGCGCCACCTCGGCGATGCTGATGATCCAGGCGCTTTACCAGGTGACGACCCGTTAGTCGCAAGCCCGGGCGGGCAGGAGGAAAGATGGTCAATATCGTGGTAGTGTCCCATAGCCTTCTTCTGGCGCAGGGCGTAGCTGAGCTGGCTGAACAAATGATCCAGGGCGGCTGCCGGCTGGTTATCGCCGCCGGGGTGGACGACGGCGATCATCCCATCGGCACCGATGCGGTCAAGGTGATGGACGCCATTGAATCGGCGGACGATCCCTCCGGGGTGCTGGTGCTGATGGATCTCGGCAGCGCCCTGTTGAGCGCGGAAACCGCACTGGAACTGCTGGACCCCGCGCTGGCGCAGCGGGTAACGCTGTGCGCCGCGCCGCTGGTGGAAGGCACCCTGGCGGCGGTGGTGGCGGCGTCGGCGGGGGGTAGCCTGGCGCAGGTGAAGGCGGAGGCGCTGGGCGCGCTGGCGGCTAAGGCCCGCCAGCTTGGCGAGCCGGATGACGCCGGCGACGAGGGGCCGGGCAAGACGGTAATGCCCGCCGACAGCCAAAGCGTCAGCTGGACGGTGCTTAACCCGAACGGACTCCATGTCCGTCCGGCGGCGCGGCTGGCCGGGGTATTGGCGCCGTTTAAGGCGGACCTGCGTCTTGAAAAGGGCGGGCGCGGCGTCGACCCGCGCAGTCTTAACCAACTGGCGACGCTGCAAATCCGCCAGGGCGATACCCTGCGCCTGCTGGCCAGCGGACCGGAGGCGGGGGCGGCGCTGGACGCGTTTATCGCCCTGGCGCGCCGGGGTTTCGGCGAACAGGTCGACGTGCGCGCCGGCATGACGCTTACCGGCATACCGGTTCCCCCCGGCGGTATTCGCGCGCCGGTGCTGAAGCTGCGTCCGGCCCGTTATCATGCGCGGCCGGAGACGATTTCGCGCCACCAGATAACCGGACAGCAGCAGCGGCTGCGTTCGGCGCTGGCGGCGACCCGCGGCGATCTGCGGCGGCTGGCGCATCGGGCCGGCGATGCCATGGGGCCGGATCAGGCGGCCATTTTCAGCGCCCACGCGCTGCTGATTGAGGATGCGGATCTGCTGCGGGCGCTGGATCAACGCATCGCAACGGAACTCTCCAGCGCCGAGGCGGCGGCGTCGCGGGAACTGATGGCCATGGTCGACGAGTACCGCGCGATGGAGGACCCCTACCTGCGCGCCAGGGAACTGGATATCCGCGATATCCTCAACCGGGTACTGGGACATCTTGGCGCCGGGCCGGTGGCGCCGCCCGGCATTGGCGACGGCGACGGCGTGCTGCTGGTGGCCGAGGAACTGATGCCTTCCGAGATGCTTGGCCTGGAACGGCAAAAGGTGAAAGGCATTTGCCTGAGCGCGGGGAATATCTGGTCGCATAGCGCCATCCTGGCGCGGGCGCTGGGCATACCGATGGTGGTGGGCGTGAGCGGATGTTTACAGGCCACCCGCAACGGCCAAACGGCGGCGCTGGACATGGCCACCGGCATCCTCACCGTCGACAAGCCCGCCGGCGGTAAAAAAGCGGGGGCGGAGGAGAGCGAAGACAAAAAGCCGCGCGGCGGCGCGCTGGTTTAACGCCAGGCGCTTTCGCAACGATGTTTGGCGCGAGTATTTTTCCGGCGCCGGCGGCAGCGGACCCGCCCGCCGGCGCTTATTCCGCCTCGGCGCCCGTTTTAAACCGCGCCATTTCCAGATGGTATTGCTTCACCTTGCGCCAAAGCGTGGTGCGGCCGATGCCCAGCAGCGGCGCCATTTCGTTTAGCTGCCCCCGGCATACCAGCGCCGCGCGGATAATCGCCTGGCGCTCCAGGTCCGGAAACGACAGCACCGGCTGCGACGCGGGCGCGTCCGGTTCCACCAGCGCCCGTTCCTGCAGCAAATGCTCCGGCAGATCGTTAAGCTCGATACGATTGTTGCGGCAGGTCATGGCGGCGCGCTCCACCACGCTTTTCAACTCCTGATCGTTGCCCGGCCAGGGGTACAGGCACAGCTGGCGAATGACGTCCCCGCCAATCTGGTAACGGCACTGGAAATGGCGGCCCAGCGCCTGCAGGCTGTCCTGCACCAGCACGGGAATATCCTGCGTCCGCAGGCGCAGCGGCGGGATATGCAGTTCAAAGGATTGCAGCGTGTAAAACAGCTGGCGGCGAAAACGGTTTTGCTTGACCAGCAGCGGCAGATCGGCGCCGGTGGCGGCGATGACCCGCACATTCACCGGGATCACCCGGTTCGAATTGACGCGCATCAGCATGCCGGTCTTGATGATTTGCAGCAGGGCTGACTGCATTTCCGGCGACAGATATTCCACCTGTTCCAGATACAGGGTGCCGCCGTTGGCGAGTTCGAATTTACTCGGCTGCCCGGCCTCGCCCTCGCTGGCATCGCTGCCGAGAAATTCCCGCGCCATCAAATCCTGCGGCAGCGCCTGGCAGTTCAGGGCGATAAACGGACCCTGCGCGCGTTCGCCGCCGTTATGGATGGCCTGTCCCAGCCGCTGCTTGCCCACGCCTTCCTCGCCGTGCAGCAGCATGGGATGGCTGCCTTTGGCCGCCTGTTTGCCATAACGCACCAGCCGCCGCATTTCCAGCGACGCCAGCGGCATATCCGCAAAGGTATAACTCACCCGGCCCAACTGGTTATGCACCAACTGCTGCAGAAGCTCCTGCGGGTGAAGCAGGGCGATAAAACCGCAGCGATCGCCGTCGGGGATAGGTTTTAGCGTCAGCAGCGCCGGGATAAACTGCTGCCGGTTCTCAAACGTGACCTGTACATGGCTCAACGGGCTGCGGTTATGCATGGCCTGGATCACCAGCGCCGGCAGCGTCAGCAGCGCCAGCACCGGCTTGCCGAGGCTTTCCGTTTCATCGAGGCGCAGCATGGCCGCCGCGCGCGCGTTAAGGTATTGCAGGCAACCGTGCTGATCCCAGGCCAATACGCCGTCTTCCACGCCGTCGAGCAGGGCGTTGAGCGCGTTAAGGTGGCGGTTGGTTTCGGCCAGCAGGCTGTCGGCGTGCAGGTAATTGCCCACTTCGCGCGCCAGCACCAGCGTCAGCGACAGATCGCTGGCGGCCTTGTCCTCCACCAGGCTGGCCAGCACGATGACCGCCCGCTGGCGGCCGCCGTTGTCGTACACCGGGGCGGCGCAAAAGTGCCACGGGTGCAGCGCCTGGCGAAAATGCTGCGCCCCCGCCAGTTGCACCGGATAGCCCCCGGCGATGGCCAGCGCCGGCGCGTTGGTGCCGATCAGGCCTTCGGTCCAGTAACTGCCGGGGCCGATGCCCAGCGCCTCCAGCCGGGCCTGGGTAAACGGATGGCCGCACGCCCACAGGGTACAGCCGCTTTCATCCAGGATCAGCAACGCGCAGGGCCGCGACTCCATATACTCATACGCATCCTCCAGCGCCGCCTGTCCCAGCACCAGCAAATCGTCCTTACGCCGGCAAATGGAAGCAAAGGTCACGCCGGCGGCCCGGTGCGCGGGACGCCAGTCGGCGGGCTGCATCAGTTTGCGGCAGCGGCGCCAGGATTCCTCCAGGGCCGGAACGGCGCACGCCGGTTCCCGCTTGGGCGGGTCGTCGCGGCCAGGGTGGGGCAAGGCTGTTTTCAGCACCAAGGTATCGTCTCCCCGGATTAACGGCATCAAGGGAGCTATTACTCCAGAATCCCGGCGGGATTTCTGTTAAGCCTCAGGCAAATATCGCAGGCGGCGATAACGCGGGGGGAGCAACCGCACCGGCGGGGCGCGGTTAGGCAGGGGCTAAAAGTCCTGGCCGTATAGGCTGCCGAGACGTTGGAACTCTTTCATTTCAGTCCGCTCGAAGGTAAGCGGCGTCACCGAAATATAGCCTTCGTCATTCAGCTTCAGCTCGCTGTTCTCCGGGCGTTCAAGGCCGCCGTGCTGCACCCGGATCCAGAAATAGTCCTCGCCGTGGGGATCCTTGGCGGGAATGACCATCATGCCGTCCACATTGCCCATGCCCTGCTTGGTGACCCTGATGCCTTTCACCCGATCGGCGGGCATATCCGGGAAATTCACATTCAGGCACACCTGCCGGTCCCATGTCGCCTGCAACACATGCCGCAGGGTCGGTATCAGGTAGCGCGTGGCGCTATCCCAGTTTACCGGTTGATCGGGATCGCGGTTCTGGCTTAGCGCAATCGAGGGAATGCCCGACAGCATGCCGGTCATCGCCGCGCCCACCGTGCCTGAGAGCAGGGTTTCAAATCCCAGGTTGGAACCGTTGTTGACGCCGGAAAGCACCAGGTCGGGCGGGGAACCGAGCATCGCCTGGTGCACGGCGTAGGCCACGCAGTCGGCGGGCGTGCCATAGACGGCAAACCGCCGAGGACCTTTGTTGATCACCCGCACCGGCTCGCGCATGCTCAGGGAGTTGGCCACGCCGCTTTTGTCCTGGGCGGGGGCGACTATCCACACCTCTTCTGCAATCTCCTGGGCGGCCTTGGCCAGCAGCTCCAGACCGGGGGCGTCGATGCCGTCATCATTGGTCAATAAAACGCGATTCACTTTTTTCATCACAGGGTTGTTCTCCATGGGTCAGGCCAAAAATGAATGAATGTCGAGTTGATTTCGCCACGGGCTCTGCCTGACATCATAAGACAAAAATCACGTGCGCAGGGGATAAAATCTGCGCGGCCGCGCGGCTTCCCGCCCTGGGGCGGGTCAAAAAGCGCAGCGCAAGGGTAAAAAAATGGGTTGAATAGGGGATGACAAAAATATGACAAATCAGATAAATAAAGCGGTTACCCTCAACGCACTCGGTGTTTGCCATCAATACGCTTGTTCACCAAGTTGCTGGGGACCATAAGTCCTGGATTATTTCCGCCAATATCCATTAACCATCAGTGATATCACTGCGGGAAATCCGTCGCCAGCGACGCATCCTTCCACGCCGCCAGATCCAGCTTAACCTCGCCGAGTTTCTGATACGCCAGATCCCAGGCAAGATTGCCGGCAAACAGATGCAGCGGCGGTTTTTCCACGGACGCGATCCGGACGATAAGTGCGGCCAGCTTGTCGGGATCGCCGGCCTGGTTGCCCGCCAGGGTGTCCATATGCAGATCCAGCGACGCCTGGGCGGCGGCGTAGTCGTCAATCTGGCGCTGCGCCACCGCCAGGGAGCCGGCCGAGAGAAAGTCGGTGCGCACCGGCCCGGGGTAGATCACGGTGGCATGGATGCCCAACTCCCGCGTTTCGGCCGCCAGCGATTCCGTCAGTCCGGCCAGGGCGAACTTGGCGGCGACATAACCGCCCCAGCCGGCATAGCCGCCCTGGAAACCGGCAACGGACGCGATATTGATAATGTGCCCTGCGCGCTGGCGGCGCAGCTGCGGCAAGGTCTTGCGCAGTACGTTTAGCGGCGCGAAGACATTGACGTCGAAATTACGGCGCAGTTCGGCGTCGGTCAGCGCTTCCACCGTGCCCTGCAGGCCATAACCGGCATTATTTACCACGACATCGATAACGCCGAACGCCTTTATAGTTTGCTCCACCGCCGCGCCGACGCTGTCCTCGTCGGTGAGATCGGCTTCCAGCGGCAGGAACAGCAGGAACTGGTCGGCGGTGGGCGCCACGGCGCGCTCCAGCGCCGCGCGGTTTCTCGAGGTGGCGGCCACGTTGTGGCCCTGCGCCAGCAGCAGGCGGGCCAGGGTCAGACCGAGGCCCCTGGAGGCGCCGGTAATAAACCAAGTCTTGGGTGGTAGGGTGCGCATAGCAGTTATTCCTCAGGATAATGAAACGGGCCGTCGGTCTGACGGGCGATCGGTTTGCCGACGTCGACGCCGTCCGGCTGGAGAATGACCATGCTATGGTACGGGGTTGTCCGCCGCGCGCGAATATACAGTCCTTTTGATTTGTTGCCTATTTCTCTTTAATTGCTCTTCAAAACGGTTTGCCGCAAAAATTGGCATTTAATTTCAATTTGTGACAGACATTAAAATTTCACATTTTGATAACCAAAAAATGTGACCCACTTCATTCTACTGATTGATGGTGTATTTTATAAAACACCGTTCCAGATATATTCATTTTGTTACTTTCCTTTTGCTTATACATTTTAGCGCCCAGCGGCGAGCTGCCCGTCCGCCCAGGCGTATGCGACCTCTGAAACCCGTCCGGAGTTAAAATAATGAAAACGAATAAATTATTGATTGCACTATCGATAACCCTGGCCACCGCATTGTCCGCCCCCATCGCCACGGCCAGGGTGCTTAAGGTCGCCGAGGTGCAGCCCGACGGCTATCCCACGGTGGTGGCGCTGCAGCATATGGGGGAAAAGCTGAAGCAGGCTACCGACGGGCGCCTGGAGATGAAGGTCTATTCCGGCGGCGTGCTGGGGGATGAAGAGCAGACGCTGCAGCAGGTACAAATCGGCGCGGTGGATATGATTCGCGTTTCGCTGGCGCCGATGACCACCATTGCCCCGGAAACCAGCGTGCTCACCCTGCCGTATATTTTTCGCGATGAAGATCATATGCATAAGGTGCTTGACGGCGAAGTGGGGCAGGAAATCGCCGCCAAGGTCAGTGCGGATCCCAAGGCTAAAATGGTCTTCCTCGGCTGGACCGACGCCGGCGTGCGCAATATGATCACCAAAAAACCGGTGGTGAAGCCGGAGGATCTGCACGGCATGAAGATCCGCGTACAGAATAGCCAGATTTCGCTGGCGACATTAAAAGCCATGGGCGCCAATCCGGTCGCCATGGGCGTAAGCGAAGTCTTCAGCGCCATGCAGACCGGCGTGGTGGACGGCACCGAAAATAATCCGCCGACCTTTGTTGCCCATAATTATATTCCGGTGGCCAAGTATTACACCCTGACCGGCCATTTTATCCAGCCGGAAATGATTTTGGTATCCTCGCTGGTGTGGAATAAATTATCCGCCGCGGATCAGCAGACCATGCTGAAATTGGGCAAGGAAGCGCAACTGGACGAGCGGCAATTATGGGCCACCTACAACCAGCAATCGCTGGATAAAATGAAAGCCGCCGGCGTGACGTTCCAGAATATCGATCATGATTATTTCATTAAGGCGACGCAGCCGGTAAGAGATCAGTTTGGCAAAGGACATGAAGAATTAATGAAACGTATTGCCGATGTGCATTAATCCTTATCCCTCCCTGCGGCGGGGATAACGTCCCGCCGCCTGCAACCTTTCAGGTGGAACATTATGCCTTTTAATTATTCCCGGTTAATGGACGGGTTGTATGCGATATGTCTGCTGATCGCCAGCATCGCGCTGATGATTATGGTCACCGTGATCCCCATCGGCATCGGCGCCCGTTATTTGTTTGATAACGCCCTGTCCTGGCCTGAGCCGGTGGCGATTGTCTGCATGATTATCTTTACCTTTATCGGCGCGCCGGTGGGGTATCGCGCCAACACCCATATTTCCGTCTCGATCATGACCGATCGGCTGTCCCCCGCCGGAAAGCGTCTCTGCGAGCTGGCCTGCGATATCCTGATGTGCGTGATCTGCCTGATCATGATCTGGTACAGCACCAGCCTGTGCGCCGCCATGTGGGACCAGATGATGGCCTCGCTGCCGGGCTTTTCGTACGGAGAAATGTACCTGCCCATCCCCGTAGGCTCGTTCCTGATGATGTTGTTTGTCATCGAACGCATGATATCCGGGCCCCAGGATCACCGTCCTTTGGTGATGCTGGGCAATTCCCATTAATAAAGCGGAGCGGTGCTATGGATGCGTTAATCTTGATAGGCAGCCTGGTGGTGCTTCTCGCCCTCGGGTTTCCCGTGGCCTTTGCCGTGGGCTTAAGCGCTTTTATCGGCGCGTGGTGGATTGATTTACCGCTGGAGGCGATTGTTATCCAGCTGACCAACGGCATTAACAAGTTTTCCCTGCTGACGATTCCGTTCTTTATTCTGGCCGGCGCCATTATGGCCGAAGGGGGCATAGCGCGGCGAATGGTGAACTTCGCGTACATCTTCGTCGGCTTTATCCGCGGCGGCCTGTCGCTGGTGAATATTGTGGCGTCGACCTTTTTCGGCGCGATTTCCGGCTCGTCGCTGGCGGATACCGCCTCCATCGGCTCGGTAATGATCCCGCAAATGGAGGCGCAGGGCTATCCGCGCGATTTCGCCGCCGCGGTGACCGCCAGCGGCTCGGTGCAGGCGGTGTTAACCCCGCCCAGCCATAATTCGGTGATTTATTCGCTGGCCACCGGCGGCACCGTAACCATTTCCTCCATGTTTATGGCGGGTATCTTTCCCGGCTTATTGCTGGGACTGTGCCTGGTTATCATGTGTATCGGCTTTGCGCGCAAGCGCAATTATCCCAAAGGCGAACTGGTGCCGTTCCGCCAGGCGTTGAAAATATTTATCGATGCGTTCTGGGGCCTGTTCACCATCGTGATTATACTCGGCGGTATTCTTTCCGGCGTGTTCACCGCCGCTGAATCCGCGGCTATCGCCTGTATCTGGGCTTTTTTTGTCACCATGTTCATTTACCGCGAATTCAGGTGGCGCGATCTGCACCTGCTGCTGTTCCGCACCATTAAAACCGTCACTATCGTCATGGTGCTGATCGCCTTTGCCGCCGCCTTTGGTTCGGTGATGACCTTTATGCAGCTGCCGACGATTATTACCGACTTTTTCCTGAGCATTTCAGAAAACAAATACGTTATCCTGATGTGCATTAATATCATGCTGCTGATTGTCGGCTGCCTGATGGATATGGCGCCGCTGATATTAATCCTGACCCCGGTGCTACTGCCGGTCACCACCTCGCTGGGTATCGACCCGGTGCATTTCGGCATGATTATGCTGGTCAATCTCGGCATCGGCCTGATCACTCCGCCGGTGGGCACCGTGCTGTTTGTCGCCAGCGCGGTCAGCCAGCAGAAAATGGAGGCGGTGGTAAAGGCGATGCTGCCGTTTTACTGCGTGCTGTTTATCGTGCTGTTGATCATTACCTATGTGCCGATTATCTCGCTATGGCTGCCCGCGGTCACCGGGGTGTATAACGGCAACGGTTGAAGGGTGCGCCGCGATTTCTTAGCAGTACCGGCAATAACTTAGAACCGATCAGTATTGGGCGACGTTTTAAAGATGATGCATGTTGGGCTCTGAGGTATGAACAACGGAGCAGCCTATGAGTACGGCAGTAGCGGCATCTTTACCCTTGCTCGATCTTTCCCGGCTTGATGGCGGCCAGGCGGAGCGTACGGTCTTTTTAACCGAGCTGCGTCTCGCGGCGCGGGATATCGGTTTTTTCTACCTGGCCGGCCATGGCGTGGATGCGCAGTTGCTTGACCAGGTGCAGCGGCTGTCGCGTGAATTTTTTGCGCTGTCCGACGCGCAAAAACAGGCGGTGGCGATGATCAACTCTCCCCATTTTCGCGGCTATAACCGCGCCGCGTCGGAATTGACCCGGGGACAACCCGACTGGCGCGAACAGTTCGATATTGGCGCCGAGCGCGCGCCGCTGCCGCAGACGGAGCGGACGCCGGCGTGGACCCGGTTGCAGGGGCCTAACCAGTGGCCGGCGGAACTGCCCGGGTTAAAACCGGCGCTGCTACGCTGGCAGGCCGCAATGACCGCGATGTCCCTGCGCCTGCTGCGCGCCTTTGCCGAGGCGTTGTCGCTGCCGGCGGACGCGTTCGATCCCCTGTACGGCGATAAGCCCAATGAGCATATTAAGCTTATCCGTTATCCCGCCCGCAACCAGACCGGCAGCAGCCAGGGCGTCGGCGCCCATAAGGATTCCGGTTTTCTCAGTTTCCTGCTGCAGGATCGGCAAAAGGGCCTGCAGGTGGAAGTGGAAGACGGTCATTGGACGGATGCCGCGCCGGTTGCCGGCACCTTTGTGGTCAATATCGGCGAACTGCTGGAACTGGCCACCAACGGCTACCTGCGCGCCACGGTGCACCGGGTGGTGTCGCCGCCCGCGGGCGCCGAACGCCTGTCCATCGCCTTTTTCCTTGGCGCCCGGCTGGACGCGGTGGTGCCGCTGTTTGAACTGCCGCCCGCGCTGGCCGCCCAGGCGCGCGGCCCCGCAAGCGATCCGCGCAATCCGCTGCTGCGCGACGTCGGCTGGAATTATCTGAAAGGACGGTTGCGCTCCCACCCCGATGTGGCGCAGCGCTATTACCCCGATATCCCGGCGTTATTATAACGCCGCCAGCCCGCGGGCCAGATCCGCCATCAAATCCCCGGCATCCTCAATGCCCACCGACAGCCGCACCAGCTGCGGCGTAATGCCGGTGGCCAGCCGTTGCTCCAGCGGAATGGACGCGTGGGTCATGGCGAAGGGCTGGCTTACCAGGCTTTCGACGCCGCCCAGGCTTTCGGCCAGAGTGAACAGGCTAAGCTGCCGGATAAAGCGATTGGCCGCCTGCGCATCGTCGCCGCGCAGGCGGATGGAAATCATGCCGCCCGCGCCGCGCATCTGGCGCCGCGCCAGCTCATGCTGCGGATGGCTCGCCAGGCCTGGGTAATAAACGTTCTCAATCTGCGGCTGCGTTTCCAGCCATGCGGCAATGCGCAACGCGCTTTCGCTGTGGCGGGCGATGCGCAGCGCCAGGGTGCGAATGCCGCGCAGGGTTAAAAAACTGCTGAACGGGTCGAGCACGCCGCCGATGGCGTTTTGCAAATAGGCCAGCCGCTCCGCCAGCGCGGGATTATCCCCCACCACCGCCAGCCCGGCCACCACGTCGGAATGGCCGTTAATGTATTTGGTCGCCGAATGCACCACGATATCGAACCCCAGCGTCAGCGGCTGCTGCAATACCGGCGAGGCAAAGGTGTTATCCGCCACGCTTATCAGGTTATGGCGGCGGGCGATAGCGGCAATCGCCGCCAGATCGGCAAGCTTAAGCAGCGGATTGGTGGGGGTCTCCACCCAAATCATCCGGGTATCGGGTTGAATGGCCCGCTCCAGCGCGTCCGCGTCCTGTGGCTTGACCCAGCTGACGCGCAGGCCGGCGGTGCGGGCGCGCACGTTTTCCAGCAGCCGGTAGGTGCCGCCGTACACATCGTCCACCGCCACGATATGGCTACCCTGATCCAGCAGTTCCAGCACCGTTGAGCAGGCCGCCAGCCCGGAGGCGAAGGCGAATCCCCGGGTGCCTTGCTCAAGCTGGGCGATGGCCTGTTCCAGCGCGTGGCGGGTGGGATTGCCGCTGCGCGAATATTCGTAGCCGCTGTGTTCGCCCGGCGCCGTTTGCGCAAAGGTGGAGGTGGCGTAAATCGGCGGCATTACCGCGCCGGTGGCGTCCGGGGTATAACCGCTGTGCACGGCAAGGGTGGCGATATGGGTCATGCTATTATCCTTATTATGATTATGGAGGTTGCGGTTGCGTCGGGTGTTCAGCACATCATGTTGAAGGCAGGCGGTTGCGCCACGTGTTCAGCACATCGGCGCGGGTGATGAGCCCCAGGAATTGCTCGCCATCCATTACCACCGCCACATGGCCTTGGGCGAAGGTACGCAATAGCGTCGCTTCGTCGGCTTCTTTCGCCAGGGTAATCACCTCCCGCGTCATGGCGGCGTCGACCGTCAGGGCGAACCGCCGGGCATCGGCCCGTACCTGGGTAAGAATATCCCATTCATCGATAAGCCCCACCAGCCGGCCGTTTTCCAGCACCGGCAGTTGTGAGATATCGTACAGGCGCATACGGGCGTGGGCTGTGGCCAGGGTATCCGCCGGCAGGGCGAACACGGTGGCGCCTTCATCGTGACGAAAAGCGATAAAATCGCGCAGATCGCCGGTAACCGGACGCGCCAGCAAACCCTGCTGGCGCAGCCAGTCGTCGTTGAACATTTTGGAGAGATATTTGTTGCCGCTGTCGCAGGCGAAGGTCACCACCCGTTTGGGCGTACGCTGCGCCCGGCAGTAGCGCAGCGCCGCCGTCAGCAGGGTGCCGGTGGACGACCCGGCCAGGATGCCCTCCTTATGCAACAGGGTACGGGCGGTGGCGAATGCCTCGCCGTCGGTAATGCGAAACGCCTGGCTCAGCCGCTCCACCTGGCTGAGCGGCGGCACAAAATCCTCGCCAATCCCCTCCACCAGCCAGCTGCCGGCCTCGGGCGCGGTGCCGTGCTCCACCACATCCGCCAGGATTGACCCCGCCGGATCGGCGAGGATAAATTCGGTTTTGGGCGATACCTCGTCAAAAAAGCGCCTGAGTCCGCCCAGGGTGCCGCCGGAGCCGACCCCGACCACGATGGCGTCGATATCCTGATCCATCTGCTGCCACAGTTCGGGCGCGGTGCCCTGGTAATGGGCCAGCGGGTTGGCGGGGTTGTTAAATTGATCGATATAAAAGGCGCCCGGGGTTTCCCCGGCCAGGCGACGGGCGTAGTCCTGATAATAATCGGGGTGTCCCTTACCCACGTCGGAGCGGGTCAGCAGCACTTTCGCCCCCAGCGCCCGCAGATGGAATATTTTCTCGCGGCTCATTTTATCCGGCACCACCAATATCAGGCTATAGCCTTTTTGCGCGGCCACCAGCGCCAGGCCCAGGCCGGTATTGCCGGCCGTGGCCTCGATAATGGTGCCGCCGGGGGCCAGGATGCCCTGGCGCTCCGCCTGCTCGATCATGGCGAGCGCCACGCGATCCTTGATCGATCCCGCCGGGTTTTGGTTTTCCAGCTTAAGAAACAGCCGGCAGATGCCGCTGTCCAGCCGCGTAAGTTCCAGCATCGGGGTATGGCCTATCAGATCGAGAACGGAATCAGGTAATGGCATGGGCAATGTCCTTTAACGTGCCGGGGATGATTTGCGTGGATAATAGAGCTGAATCAAGCCGGTGTTTAAAGAACAAATAACTACTTTATATGCCATAAAGTAATATATTGCTCTGTTTAGACGTCGGGATGTACGGCCGTATAGCGGTAAGGAAAGATAAAATAAAACCTCTTCCGCGCCGGCGCTGGGTCCGGCGACGGCGGGTATCGCGTTCCGGTGCCGACCCTGCGGCCCGATAGGCAAAAAATGCGTTAGCTTAAACAAAATAAGTATAAGTTGACGCCATACTGAAACACCGGCGTGGTATGAACTATGATCTCCATATCCGGACAGGTGCAACGCGGGGGGAGATATGCGTAAGCCACGTAATGACGATCGCGCCATCATCGAGATGCTGGGAGATGATCAGGAATTCGCCGTGGAATTTTTACATATGGTGTATGGCGGGCTGGACGAGGAAGAAGAGGAAGAGCTTTTCCTGACGGCGCTGCATGGGCTGAAGGCGTCCGCCGGCGATAACGCCCAGGCGCCGGAAACAGCGCCGGGACGCCAGGGCGGTTAACCGGCCGGCACCGATATAACCCTGATAAACCGGGCCGAAACCCGTTCCCGGTGTAGATTTCTGCGCCCGGCATCGCCGCCATTGCGCCGCCGCCGGACGCCACGTTCGCCGCGCCGGTGGCGACGACGGTCCCACCTTTGCGCCCGTCCGGCGGCCATTTCCCCACCTGTTATTTCCCGCAAACGCTCCCGCGACGCAAGACCGGCCCGCCAGGATCAATCCGGCGGGTTTTTGTGATCCAAGATACAGAACGAACACGCATTCCCACGGTGGGTATTTACACCGCCAAAATGACGGTGCTAGTATCTCGTTAAGCATTATACAACAGTGTTCTATAATATAGAACAAATCCACTGACGATTGCCGGTAATGATCCTGATCTTTTGGCCGGTCCGCATAATGCGCCTTCCCACATTCCCGGTTGTAAAAGGTTACTATTATGATTGATAACAAGAAGTTCCGCGGGATTATTCCGCCGGTGTCCACCATCCTGACCCAGGAAGGTCAGCTTGATGAGGCGGGCATGGGCCTGACCATCGACCATCTGATCGCCGCCGGGGTCAACGGCCTGTTTTTCCTGGGGACCGGCGGCGAATTTTCGCAAATGTCGTGCGCCGAACGGCAGACCGTGGCCGAATTCGCCGTGCGCTATGTTAACCACCGGGTGCCGGTGCTGATTGGCACCGGCAGCACCAATACGCGCGAGGCCCTGACGCTGAGCCGCCATGCCCAGGCTATCGGCGCGGACGCCATCGTGGTGATCAATCCCTATTACTGGCATCTCACCGACGCCAACCTGTTGCGCTATTACGGCGACATCGCCGCAAGCGTCGATCTGCCGGTGATTTTATACAATTTCCCTTTCCTGACCGGGCAGGATCTGACGCCGGCCCTGGTCAAGCGCCTGGCCGATGCCCATGGCAATATCGTCGGCATCAAGGACACTATCGACTCCGTGGCCCATCTGCGTGAAATGATTATCACGCTGAAGGATGCCCATCCCGCTTTCTCGGTATTCTGCGGTTTTGACGATCATCTGCTTAATACCCTGTTGCTGGGCGGCGCCGGCGCGATTTCCGCCAGCGTCAATTTCGCCCCCCAGCTCTCCGTCGGCATTTATAACGCGGTACGCGCCGGCGATCTGGCCAGGGCCGCCGAATTAAACCAATCCTTGCTGATGCTGCCCGCGCTGTATGCCATCGACAGCCCGTTCGTCAATGTGGTCAAGGAGGCGATGCGGGTATGCGGACTGGCGGTATCCGATTATGTACTGCCGCCGGCGCAGCCGCTGGATAGCGCGGGCAAAGCGGCCGTCAGGCGGGTACTGCAACGGGCCGGCGTCATTAACCAACAATGATGCGCCGCAACGTTAATGTCGCCGCTACGCAGTATGTTGAATCACAGAGAATGAAGTCATAGCAGCAGGTGAGTAATATTATGTCTATCAATACTATTTTCACTGATGTCGATGCGTCGATATATGATATCCAGACGCACGCGGAAGGGCCCAGGGGGTCGCTGCCGCTGACGCCGGAAATGCTGATGGATTCCCCCAGCGGCAACATTTTCGGCCTGACCCTGAATGCCGGCATGGGCTGGGATCCTAATAAGCTATTGGGTACCGAAGTACTGATCCTGGGTACCCAGGGCGGGATTCGCGATCATGACGGCGCGCCCATCGCCCTGGGTTACCATACCGGCCATTGGGAAATCGGCCTGCAAATGAAAGCCGCGGCGGAGGAAATCAGCCGGCACGGCGGCGTTCCTTTCGCCGGTTACGTCAGCGACCCTTGTGACGGACGCTCCCAGGGCACCACCGGCATGTTTGATTCCTTGCCCTATCGCAACGACGCGGCCGTGGTATTCCGGCGCCTGATCCGCTCCCTGCCGACGCGCAAGGCGGTGATAGGCGTGGCGACCTGCGACAAAGGGCTGCCGGCGATGATGATCGCCCTGGCGGCGATGCACGACCTGCCGACGATTATCGTGCCCGGCGGCGCGACGCTGCCGCCCACCCAGGGTGAGGATGCGGGCAAGGTGCAAACCATCGGCGCCCGTTTCGCCAACCATGAGCTTACCCTTGAGGAAGCGGCGGAGCTGGGTTGCCGGGCCTGCGCATCACCCGGCGGCGGCTGCCAGTTCCTCGGCACCGCCGGCACTTCCCAGGTAGTGGCGGAAGGGCTGGGCCTGGCGTTGCCGCATTCGGCGCTGGCGCCGTCCGGCCAGGCCGTCTGGTTTGAAATTGCCCGCCAATCGGCCCGCGCCGCGCTGGTGATGGGGCGCAAGGGACTCGCCACCAAGGATATCATCACCGATAAAGCCATAGAAAACGCCATGGTCATCCATGCGGCTTTTGGCGGTTCGACCAACCTGCTGCTGCATATTCCCGCCATCGCGCACGCCGCCGGATGCCATATCCCCACCGTGGACGAATGGGCGGCGATAAACCGCCGCGTGCCCAGGCTGGTGAGCGTGTTGCCCAACGGCCCGGTATATCACCCCACGGTAAGGGCGTTCCTCGCCGGCGGCGTTCCCGAGGTGATGCTGCATCTGCGCCGGCTGGGTTTGCTGCATGAGGATGCGCTGACCGTGACCGGCGAAACCCTGGGCGCCAATCTGGACTGGTGGGAGGCGTCGCCGCGGCGCGCACTGTTCCGCGAACGTTTACAACAGCTTGACGGCGTGCATCCGGATGAGGTAATCATGTCGCCGCGCCAGGCAAAGGAACGCGGCCTGACCTCGACCATTACCTTCCCCACCGGTAATATCGCCCCCGAGGGGTCGGTCATCAAATCTACCGCCATCGACCCCTCGGTGGTCGGCGCCGACGGCGTTTACCGCCATACCGGCAAAGCCCGGGTATTTACCGCCGAGTCCGACGCCATCAAGGCCATCAAGCAGGGTCATATCCACGCCGGCGACATGATGGTGGTGATAGGCGGCGGCCCGTCGGGCACCGGCATGGAGGAGACCTATCAGTTAACCTCCGCGTTAAAGCACCTCTCCTACGGCAAGCATGTTTCCCTGCTGACGGATGCGCGTTTCTCCGGGGTATCCACCGGCGCCTGCGTCGGTCATATCGGGCCCGAAGCGCTGGTGGGCGGCCCGATAGGCAAACTGCGCGACGGCGATATCATTGAAATGATCGTCGACCGCGACCGGCTGGTGGGATCGATTAATTTTATCGGCACCGATTCCGCCGCGCTGTCCCCCGGCGAAGGCGCCGCGGTATTGGCGCAGCGTCCCAGCCACCCCGGGCTGCGCCCGCATCCCCAATTGCCCGACGACACCCGGCTCTGGGCGGCGCTCCAGGCGGTCAGCGGCGGAACCTGGCGCGGCTGCGTCTACGACGCGGACCGTATTATCGCGGTGCTCGATGCGGGCGTGAAAGCCCTGGCGGAAAAAACGCATAATTAAATTACTATTCAGATCTATAACGACGAAGCTATTAATAGCTCACTGATATGAAGTGGCAATCTTATTAACAGGATTGCCACCTCTTTTTTCATATTGTTGTCATGATAGAACATATCTCTGCGCTGACTATAGCTCCAGTGATAATAACCACAGCCTTATTTCTCTATATAAGGTTGGCGAAAGCGTGTGTCTTTTTTATTAATTGATAACACAATAAAACCGGAGTGAGAGAATGCCTTTAATTATTGTTTCTTTGGGAATAGTAACCCTCTTATTTTTAATCATGAAGTGTAAGCTTAATACTTTTGTTTCGCTGATTATTGTTTCATTCGGCGTGGCGTTGGCATTGGGCATACCGCTGAATAACGTGGTGAAATCCATCGAAGGCGGCCTGGGCGGCACGCT
Organism: Sodalis sp. RH24; assembly: GCF_047324145.1. NCBI lineage: Bacteria > Pseudomonadati > Pseudomonadota > Gammaproteobacteria > Enterobacterales > Bruguierivoracaceae > Sodalis > Sodalis sp. RH24. The sequence continues at coordinate 2,919,775 of NZ_CP178729.1, read as the reverse complement.
CGGTCATATCGCGCTGATATTCGGTATCGGCGCCATGCTGGGACGCCTTATTGCCGATGCCGGCGGCGCCCAGCGCATCGCCATTACCCTTATCGGCAAATTTGGCGAGAAAAATATCGAATGGGCGGTGGTGGTCGCGTCTTTTATCGTTGGCATCGCGCTGTTTTTTGAAGTGGGCCTGGTCTTGCTGATCCCGATAATCTTCACCATCGCCAAACAGCTGAAGGTGTCAATCCTGCATCTGGGGATTCCCATGGCCTCGGCGCTGCTGGTGACCCACGGCTTTTTACCGCCGCATCCGGGGCCGACGATGATCGCCGGGGAATATGGCGCCGATATCGGTTCAGTGCTGCTGTACGGCATTATTGTCGGCACGCCGACGGTGATCCTGGCCGGTCCGGTTTATAATAAACTGGCCAAAAAAATCGTGCCTGAGGGGTTTAACAAAATCGGCAATATCGATTCCCTTGGCGAATCAAAGCTGTTCAGGCTTGAGGATACCCCCGGTTTCGCCATCAGTATGCTGACCGCCATGCTGCCGGTGATATTGATGTCGTTAGCGACCATTATTACCATGATCCAGCAGGAAACGGGGCTGGCCGATAATACCGCGCTGGCCATTATCCGCCTGCTGGGCAACGCTTCTGTCGCCATGCTGCTTTCCCTGCTGTTCGCCATCTACAGCATGGGGCTGGCGCGCGATATCCCCATCAAAAACCTTATGGCCTCCTGTGGCTCGGCGGTGACCAGCATCGGCATGATGCTGCTGATTATCGGCGGCGGCGGGGCGTTTAAACAGGTGCTGATCGATGGCGGCGTCGGGCACTATGTGGCCGATTTATTCACCGGCACCGCCGCCTCGCCGATTATCCTGGCCTGGGTGGTCGCCGCGATCCTGCGTATTTCGCTGGGTTCCTCCACCGTGGCCGCTATCTCGACGGCGGGGCTGGTCATACCCACCCTGGCGCACAGCGATGCCAACCTGGCGCTGGTGACGCTGGCCACCGGCGCCGGCAGCGCCATCGCCTCGCATGTCAACGACGCCGGTTTTTGGATGATCAAGGAATACTTCGGCCTGACCATGAAAGAGACATTCGCCACCTGGACGGTACTGTCCACCATAGTCTCGGTGGCCGGGTTGGGGTTTATCTTATTACTGAGCCTGGTGGTATAACCCCCGGCGAGTGATGAATGACGATCTTGATGCCGGGAGCGCGGTAACCCTTGTCGCCGTCAGTTCCCGGCCGTATATCCTAATTGCTCTGATAATTCCTGCCCGGCCTGTTTTAATAATTGGATATAGTCATCGAATTCGTTATCGCTGACGCGGGAAATTAAGGTCGAGATACTGATGGCGGCGATAACCTTGCGTTCAACATTCCATATCGGCACGGAAATACATCTTACCCCCTGTTCATTTTCCTGGTTATCGAGGGCATATCCCCGGCTGCGCACCTCGGCCAGTTCCGCTAAAAACCGGCCTTCATCAGTAATGGATTGCGGCGTTTGCCGGGTATAGTCGTAATTCTCCAGCAACGCCTGGATATCCGCCGGTTTAAGAAAGGATAACAGCACTTTGCCGATGGCTGTGGCATGCACCGGCAGCCTGCGCCCGATGCGGGAATAAGAAATTACCGCCATCTTCCCTTCCACTTTATCGATATACACGCCTTCTTTACCGTCAAGAATACCCAAATGCGTGGTCTGGCCGGTTTTAATCGATAATTCAAGCAGGAAACTTCTGGCTTTTTGCCGGATATCAATGGAATTGACCACCAGGTTTCCCCGTTCGACCAATTTCATGCCCAGACGGTATTTGCCGTTTTCATGATTTTGATCGATATAACCCTGCACCTGCAGGGTTTTAAGCAAGGAGTGCAGGGTGCTTTTGTGCAGGCCCATTTTATTGCTGATTTCGGTGATTTTTAGTTCGGTGTCGTGTTCATCGAACAGGTCCAGAATATGCAGGGCTCGTTCAACGGATTGGATGATTGGCATGGCTGACCGCTTGGGAAAAGAATGATACATGTTATGGGCTTGACGGTACTACGTCCGGTCGGGAAAATCAATTTAACCCCATCCGCCGCGCGGCGCGTCCGTTTATCGTCTTATGCGATCGCGAACACGGATTTTAAAAAAATAATTTCAAAATCATCTAAATTTGAAAGTTTTTTTGGCGGACGGTCGCTACCTTGTGGCGGTAAATCAGGGGAGAATTCGTTATGACGACAAACATCACTAACAACTCTTTTTACCGTCCCGAGGATAATAATGCGTTCAACACAGGCGTGAACAGAATGTCGGGCGCGCTGCGGTTAGATGATCGCAGCGAAGGAGCGTATGAACAGCCGGGCGTGCCGCAACATATCATCAAAGTCAGTAACCGGCCGGCGGGAAGCCCGTTAGCACCAAACGGCCATCGTGCGTCTGGATTCCTTCCTTTGCCGGTTCAGCCTATCAATCCGGGTGTTGCGGCAGCGCGCGCCGCGGCAGGTTCTTCCATGGCGGTAGCCCCCGGCGCCGCACACAAGACCACCGCTATAAAGGCCATACCCGCTAACGCCGAAACCACGGCAAGCCAGCGCATTAATATGTTCATTAAGTCGTTATTTACGGCTAAAAATATTAACAAGGCCATCAGAGTGGTGGGCGTAGCCATGACCGCTGCCGCGCTATTCTCCGCCGTGGCGACCTTAGTCGGTGTGGCGGGGGGACCTTTGCTTATCGTCGTCGCGGTAGGTTTTGCCATTGGCGCGCTGGTGAGTTTAACGGCCAAGGGTTTATCCCGCGCTTTCGCCAAGGCTGCGGTTCATGTGGTCAAAAATAAATCCGCCGAAACCCAGGCCAAAACCGGCGGCGCGGTGGCTCTGATGTCGGCGTTTGGCCACAATGCCAGCACCCGTGGAATGCAAACCGCCGCCTACGTTGGCGGCATAGCCGGTTATTGCTGCGCCACAATCGGGAAACCTGAACTGACCAAGGTTTTGTTGGCGCCCATTGGCAAAGCCGTTGGCGTAATGGATACGATGATGTGTGGAACGGCTAATGTGGCTAAACAATGGGGCGCGGCCGTAGGCACCGCCGTGGCGGGCTGTTTGGCATGGTACAGTGATTTGGCGGAGCACGAACTTGGCAAAGTTGCCGATGGCGCCGCGTCTGGCAGCCAAACCGGGGCGTCAGTTGGCCGTTTAATCGATGATTTTATTTTTTCTCCCCTCGGGCTGGGTTTGATTCGCAATATACAAAATCAGTATATCAACACCGCTAAATCCTGGTATTTATTACCCTGGACATCGGAAGAACCCGCGGCCGGTCCCGCGGAATGGCTGGCGGCGATATCCGGGGGCACCCTGGGCGGCGTGACGCAGGTGGCCGATATTTACACCGGGGGGGAAATAACCCGCATAGGCCAGGCGGCCGATACCGCCCGGCGCACCGTATCCTTTGGCAAACTGCTGCGCGCGGCGGGTAATGCGCGGGATATACGGCCCGGCGGGACCCTCAACGCCTTGCATACCGCCTGGCAAACCGTTTCCTTCGGCAAGATGGTAAGCGCGGTAGGTAATTATTTCGAACTGCGTATTCCGCATCCGGCCTGAATCACGCCTCGGCGGCGGCCAGCAGTTTTACGGCGGTATCCTCATCCGTTACCAGGCCGTTAATCCAGCCGCCGCTGAGCACCGCCTGGATAGCCTGGAACTTTTCCCGGCCGCCGGCAAAGGCGATCACCGGTTTTTCGGGGCGTGTCTGGATAGCGACGCTGGTCAGGCGATCGTCCATTTCGCTTGCCACCCGCTGGCCGTTTGCGCCGATAAAATGGCCGACGATTTCCGCCACTACGCCCGCCTGCGTCAGCCGGTTGACTTCGTCGGTGGTGATAAAACCATCCTTATGCAACGGGCAAAGGTAGTTCATCTGGCCGATGCCGATAAAGGTGACATCCGCCTGCGCCGCCTTATCGGTCACCATGCGGTAGATACGGTGATTACACCACAGCTCTTTATCCGTCAGGTTATCGGCGAACAGCGGCGCCGGCAGGATAAAATATTTACCCTGGGTTTTTTCCGCCATCCATAACGGCACATCGTAACGGGTACAGGAGCCGTCGGAGGCGATGGCGCCGATAAGCGATACGCAGCTATGCTGCGGGCGATCGATGGGCGCCATTTCGTTAATGGTGGCGCGCAGCGCCCGGCCGGAGCCGACGGCGATGGTCCTGGGCTGCGGCTGATCGAGAAACTGCATCATCACCTCCGCGCCGGCCACCGCGATCATGCTGTTAATACTGCCGGTATCCATGCCTCCCGACGGCACCACCAGGCATACCGACAGGCCAAAACACCGGGCCAGCCGTTGGGAAAGCGCCGTGCATTCAGCCACCGGATGGGTGATATTCACCCTGACCAGGCCATTTTCCGACGCCAGCGCCACCAGGCGCTGCGCCGCCTGGCGCGACACCCCCAGCACATCGGCGATTTCATGCTGTGTTTTGCCCGCCACGTAATACATCCAGGCGGCCCGGGCGGCCTGATCCAATTTCCTGTCGATTTTACCCATTGATCATACTCAGCTTTTAGCAGTGGTGGAACTATACCCATCATTTATGGAGGGCGTAAATCGATCATGTGCGAACTGTGAGCTAAAGCTCATTTGATGGGCTATTATTCGATTAAGCTCTCCATCTAGGCAATTACTCATTTTGTGAGCTTATGCTCATCTCCCTTTCGCGAGGTACTATACATTATGACCACTTCACAACACTTTACCTGGATGCACATCGGCGCCGGTTCTTTCCACCGCGCGCACCAAGCCTGGTATCTGCACCGTCTGCTGATGCAGGGCGACGGACGCTGGTCGATTGCGCTGGGTAATATCCGCGACGACGCCAACCCACTGCTGGATATCCTGGCGGCACAGAAAGGGGAATATGCACTGGAAACCGTGACGCCCGCCGGGGAGCGCAGCTATGAAAAAATCACCTCCATCCGCAAAATCATCCCCTGGGACGAGCAACTGTCGGCGCTGGTCGGGCAGGGCGCGAGCGCCGATACCCGGGTTATCTCCTTTACCGTGACCGAAGGCGGTTATTACCTGGATACCCATTTTAAACTCGACCAATCCAACGCGGATCTGCAGGCCGACCTGAAGGGCGGCGCGCGCACGATTTACGGCACCATCGCGCGCATCCTGCAAACCCGCCGCAGCCAGGACACCGGCGGCGTCACCCTGCTCAGCTGCGACAATGTGCGCCATAACGGCGAACGGTTCCGTGACGGCCTGACCGAATTCCTGACCCTGCGCGGCGAGCAGGATCTGCTGGCCTGGTTCCAGGCCAATACTACCACGCCGAACACCATGGTTGATCGCATCACGCCCCGTCCGTCCGCTGATATTGCCGGCCGGGTCAAGGAAAATCTGGGCATGGACGACCGCGCGCCGGTGATGGGCGAGTCTTTCATCCAATGGGTGGTGGAAGACCATTTTATCGCCGGACGTCCGGCGCTGGAAAATGTCGGCGTCGAAATGGTGGATTCCGTGGTGCCTTATGAAGAAGCGAAAATCCGCATCCTCAACGCCAGCCACAGCTGCATTGCCTGGGCGGGCACGCTTATCGGCCAGTCTTATATCCATGAAAGTACCGGCACCGCGGATATCCGCCGCATGGCCTACGACTATGTCACTCAGGACGTGATCCCCTCGCTGACGCCAAGCCCGCTGGACCTGGCGCAATACCGCGATGTGGTGCTGGACCGCTTTAGCAATCCCTATATCCGCGACACCAATCAACGGGTCGCCGCCGATGGCTTCTCCAAGATCCCGGGCATGATCACCCCGACCCTGATTGAATGTTACCGCCGGGGACAGCCGCCCAAGGCCACGGCCGTGCTGCCGGCGCTGTTTTTTATCTTCATGCGCCGCTGGCATGACGGCGAACTGCCTTACGACTACCAGGACGGCATCCTGGACGCGGCGGCCACCCACGCCATGTTCAGCGCGGCCGACCCCGTCGCGCTCTTTGCCCGCGACGCCAAACTGTTCGGGCCGCTGGCCACCGACCAGGATTTTGAAAAATTACTGCGCGAGACCATCACCCGGCTTGACGCCTGGGCGCTGGCCAAGGCCCCGAAGGTCGCCGCTCAGTAACCGCATCAGCCAATAACGAAGGGGAGCGAATATGTATCTCGGTCTTGATTTAGGCACCTCGGAAATCAAAGTAGTGATTATCGATGACAAGGGACAACTGGTCGCCAGTGAAGGCGAACCGCTGACGGTGCAGCGCCCGCATCCGCAGTGGTCCGAGCAGGATCCCGCGCAGTGGTGGGCGGCCACCAACCGCGCCGTCGGCCGCCTGCGCGCGCGGCATACCGATCTTTGGGCGGGGATTCGCGCCATCGGCCTTTCCGGCCAGATGCATGGCGCGGTATTGCTCGACGCCCGGGATAACGTGCTGCGCCCGGCCATTCTGTGGAATGACACCCGCAGCGCGCAGGAGTGCGAACAGCTTACCCGGCTGGCGCCGGAGCTGCATCAAATAGCCGGTAACCTGGCGATGCCGGGGTTTACCGCGCCTAAGCTGCTGTGGGTGGCGAAACATGAGCCGGAGATCTTTGCCCGCGTCAAGACCGTACTGTTACCCAAAGATTACCTGCGCCTGATGATGAGCGGTGAAAAAGTGTCGGATATGTCCGACGCGGCGGGCACGCTGTGGCTGGATGTGGCGAAACGCGACTGGTCGGATTCCTTGCTCGGCGCCTGCGGCCTGACCCGGGATCATATGCCGGCGCTGGTGGAAGGCTCCGCGCCGTCCGCCACCCTGAAGGCGGATGTCGCCCGGGAATGGGGTCTGCCGCCATCGGTGGTGATAGCCGGCGGCGGCGGCGACAATGCGGCCAGCGCCGTGGGCATCGGCGCGGTGAATACCGGCGATGCGTTTATCTCACTCGGCACCTCCGGGGTGATCTTTGCCGTTAACGAATGTTTCCGCCCCAACCCGCAGTCGGCGGTGCATGCGTTTTGCCATGCCCTGCCGGGCCGCTGGCATCAGATGAGCGTCATGCTCACCGCCGCCAGCGCGCTGCGGTGGTTATGCCAGATTCTGCATACCGACGAACCCACCCTGCTGGCGGAGGTGGCCGCGCTGAGTCTTGAGGAACAGCGGCGGGCGCCGATATTCCTGCCTTATCTTTCCGGCGAGCGTACCCCGCATAACGATCCCGTCGCCAGCGGGTCGTTCCATGGCTTGACGCATTCCACGGAGCGCGCGTCGCTGGGCTACGCGGTGCTGGAAGGCGTGGCGTTCGGTCTCGACGATGGCCTGGCGGTCATGAAACAGGCCGGCAGCCATATCGAACAATTTTCGCTGATCGGCGGCGGCGCCCGCAGCCCGTGGTGGGCGCAGCTGATAGCCGACGTGGTGGCCGTCCCGGTGGTAACCCATCGCGACGGCGCGGCCGGCGGCGCGCTTGGCGCGGCCAGGCTGGGCTGGCTGGCGGCGGGCGGCAACGAGGCGGACGTGTGCCGCAAACCGGCAATCCATACCCGTTTCACCGCCGGGACCGACCGCACCGAACAGCTGCAACACCGATTGGCGCTCTACCGGCTGTTCTATCGCCAGCAGGTGGACGCCAGGAAACTGGCGCTATGATCCCGGCCCGCCGGATCGGGCGCCGTATCCGGCGGGCCACCCCCATTCACGCACGCTGAACAGAACAATAAAGACGTTACCTCTACCCTAACGTAAACAAACAGAAGGAAGGATATCGATGAAAAAAGTATTAGCGGGTCTGTTGCTGGCCGTGGCCTCGGTGGCGATATCGGCCCATGCCGAAGATAAAATCAAAGTCGGTTTTGCCAACCGAACCCTCAATGGTGCCTTTTTCAACGGCCTGACAGAGTATATGAAAATCCATGCCAAGGAACGGGGCTATGATTTGATCACCACCGATGCGCGCGGGGATTTGAACAAGCAGATTTCCGATGTCGAGGATATGATTTCCCAAGGCATTAATTATCTGGTGCTCAATCCGCAGGATCCCGAAGCCGGCATGCGTATTACGCAAATCGCTAAACGCGCGGGTATTCCTACCGTTATCCTCGACAGCGATATTTCACTGGATGCGCCGGTGATCACCCGCGTGCAGGCCAATAACGCCAAGAACAATATCGCCATTGGCGAATTCGCGGTCGATCAGTTTGGCAATAAGCCGATGAACTGCGTCATTATCAGCGGCAACCAGGGCAACCTGGTGGGTGAAGCCAGGCGCACCAATTTTATTCGCGGCGTGATGGAAGCGCAACTGCGTAAATATAACCAAACCAACCTGACCATCGTCAGCCAGGGCTGGGGCAACTGGGATCAACAGGGCGGCCTGAAAGCCATGGAAGACATCATTGTCGCCCAGGGCAATAAGATCAACTGCGTCTACAGCGAAATGGACGATATGGCCCTGGGCGCCATTTTGTCGCTAAAAGGCGCCAATAAACTCCAGGACGTAAAAGTGTTTGCCCACGACGGCTATAAAAAAGGCCTGGAAGCCATTGAACGCGGCGACCTGCAGGCGACGGCGGCCAATAACCCCAATACGCTGACCAATACCGTGCTGGATGTTATCGCCAAATACCAGGCGGGCAATAAAGACTTCCCAGATTATGTTTACACCCCCACCGTGCTCATTACCAAAGATAACGTGAAACAAGTCTACGATGCTAAATCGCTTTTCTAACGTCTTCCCCCCCTTGCCACAAGGGGGGCTGATATGAGGTATGTTCATGGACCAGTATGCAGTCGTTATCGAAAAGGTTAAAAAAAGCTTTGGCGGAGTCCATGCGCTAAAGAGTATTGATTTGAAGGTGAAGAAAGGAAGCATCCACGCCATCGTCGGTGAAAACGGCGCGGGTAAATCGACGCTGATGAAAATCCTCTCCGGTATCTATATCAAGGATAGCGGCACCATCTATATCAACGGTAAAGAGGTGCATTTCACCACGCCAAAACAAAGCCGGGAAAATAATATCGGCATTATCTACCAGGAACTGGCGCTGGCGCCGGATCTGACCGTGGCGGAAAATATTTTCCTCGGCGACCTGGGGTTCGGTGGCCAACTGGTGAACTGGAAAAAAATGAACCAGAAAGCCGGCCGGGTATTATCCAACCTGGGTTTCCATATACCGCCCACCGCGCGCCTGGGCACGCTGAGCGTCGCCTACCAGCAGATGGTGGAAATTGCCAAATCGCTGGCCAGGGACGTCAAGATATTGATTCTTGATGAACCCTCGGCGGTATTATCGAACCGGGAAATCGATATTTTATTCAGCCAGCTGAAATTACTGAAAGGGCAGGGGGTCACCATTTTGTATATCTCCCATCGCCTGGATGAAATATTCGCCATCGCCGACGCCATTACGGTTATCAAGGATGGCGAGACGGTGACCGATCTGGACCCCAAGACCTGCACGGAAGACGACATTATTTCCAGCATGGTGGGGCGTAAATTTGAAAACCTGTATCCGACCAAAAATATTCCCCAGGACGAAACGGTGCTGGAGGTGTACGGCATGTCCACCAAATCGCTGTTAAAGGATATCAGCCTGACCGCCAGGAAAGGGGAAATCGTCGGGCTGGCGGGACTGGTCGGATCCGGGCGCACGGAAATTTCCCGCTGCCTGTTCGGCCTGGACCGCATGACCAAGGGCCGGATTGTGAAAAACGGCAAGGACATCACCATTCGCCACCCGGCCGACGCCATGCGCCAGGGCATCGGCCTGGTGCCGGAAAGCCGCAAAGAGCAGGGCGCGATTTTAACCCGTCCTATTCGGGAAAATATGACGTTATCCAGTCTGAAACGCGTTTGTTATAGGTTTGGCATTATTAATTATCGCAGTGAGCGGGCGTTCAGCGAACAGTCGCGGCAACGGCTGGCGATCAAGCTGGGCTCCGTCGAGGACCCCATATCCAGCCTGAGCGGCGGCAATCAGCAAAAGGTGGTTATCGCCAAATGGCTGGCCACGGAATGCGATCTGCTGATCCTGGATGAGCCCACGCGCGGCGTCGACGTCGGCGCCAAGGTGGAAATTTACAACGTCATCCATGAACTGGCCGAGAAAGGCTACGCCATTATCGTTATCTCGTCGGAAATGATCGAGGTTATCTCCCTCTCCCACCGGGTGTATGTGATGAGCGAGGGATCGATAACCAAAGAGTTGCAGGGCTCCCAGATTACCGAGGAAAACATCATGAGATTCGCCATACCTAAACGTGCTTTAGTGTAGATGAGGAAAAATTATGGAAACGGTAAACAATCCCACTAAAACGACGGGCTTTGCCATGCGAGCCAAAGTGCTGAAATTTTTCGCCAACAACTCCACGTTACTGGTATTTTTCGTGATGTTGATTGTGGCCAATTTTTTATCCGATCGCTTCTATAGCCCGGAAAATATTACCAATGTGCTAAGGCAAAGCGTGCCGCTGGGCCTGGCGGCCATCGGCATGCTGTTTGTTATCCTCACCGGCGGCATTGATTTATCGGTGGGGTCGATCATGGCCCTGGTGTCGGTGGCCGTCGCGCTGCTGATCCCGGAAATCGGCGTGATGCCGGCCATCGTGGCGGGCGCGGGCATCGCCACGCTGGTGGGGGCCGCCGCCGGCTGCCTGGTGACTTTTTTTAATATCGCCCCCTTTATCGCCACGCTCGCCATGATGACCATTGCGCGCGGCCTGGCGCTGATTGCCGCCAAGGGGCAGCCGATTTTCATCGACGATGTGTCTTATGTGAATTTCGGCACCGGCTATTTATTGGGACTGCCCCTGCCGGTCTATGTCTTTATCGCATTTGCCATCATTGCCCATTTTGTCTATCAGTACACCGTGTTCGGCCGGTTGGTGATTTCCATCGGGTCCAACGAAACGGCCACCCGTTTCGCCGGTGTGCGGGTCGACTGGTATAAGTTTGCCGTCTATGCCCTAAGCGGACTGGCCTGCGGCCTGGCGGGCGTGCTGGCCTCCACCCGTACCGGCGTCGGATCGCCGGTGATGTCCATCGGCTTCGAGCTGGATGTGATCGCGGCGGTGGTGGTGGGCGGCGCCAGCCTGGCGGGTGGCCGCGGCACGGTGGTCAATACCATTATCGGCGTGCTGATTCTCAGTATCATCTCCAATCTGATGAATTTAATGAATATCTCCGGCTATAACCAACAGGTGGTCAAAGGCGCCATCATTATCATCGCGGTGATGCTGGAAAGCTTTAAATCCCGGGCGCGGGCGTAAAGCCACTTCGGCGGGAAGAGCGGCCAAACCGATCGGGGCATGTGGTTTTGGTGGGCAAACCAGCGCTGGGCGCGGGCGTATGCAACGAGCGTGCATACGCCCGTTTTCGCCTAAAATTAACGCGTCTGCGCAGCGTCGGTCAAGGGGCGGCACTGCTGATAAAGCTCGCGAAAACGCGGGTACAGTTGGTGGTAAAAATCCCGTGCCGCGGCACTGGGCCGGATGACCTCGCCGAAACGCACAAACCGGCTGGCGCCGTTCCAGTCGTCGCTTAGACCCGCTCCAATGGCGGCGGTCCAGGCGGCGCCCAGGCAAGAGCCGGGATGTCCCTCCAGGCGCTGCAACGGCTCACCGAGCACGTCGGCGACAATTTGCATCCACAACCGGCTGCCGGAACCGCCGTCGGAAACGATATAACGACGGGTGGGATACCCGATATCATGTAGCGTGTCGATATGGTGCCTGATGGCAAAGGCGTAGGCTTCCAATAACGCGCGCCAGATATGACCCGCGTCGTGGGACAGCGTCAGGCCGAACAATACGCCGCGCGCCGCCGGATCGTGCAGCGGCGTCTTTTCGCCCAGGAAATAGGGCAGGCATATCACCCCGCCGGCCCCCGGCGGTTTCTGTTGCGCCAGGCTATCGATATATTGATGCAGTGAAAGGCCGGCCTGCGCCGCCGCCGGCCGGTGCTGGCCGGCAAAATTTTCCGCAAACCAGTTTAGTCCCGAGCCGCCGGTGGACATACAGCCGTTCGGCATATACATACCCGGCACCAGATGATAATCAAGAAAAAGGCGCGCATCTGGATTGACCGTGGCGGTGGCGGTCAATATATCCACCGACCCGCCGAATTTCAGCAACACGTCGCCCTCCCGGGTGACGCCTGCGCCCAGCGCGGAGGCAATAAAATCCGCCGCGCCGCCGATAACCGGCGTGCCCGCCGCCAGGCCGGTGAACTTAGTCGCCGCCGGCGATACCCTGCCCAGGATGTCATGGGATCGTACCAGGCGCGGCACCGCCAATCTTGGCAGATGGGCCAGGGCAATCTGTTCGTCGTCAAGCCTATGGGAGGCGATATCGATAAAACCCGCTTCCAGCGCCCAGTTCTGCTCGATGGCCTTTTCGCCGGTCAGCCGCCAGTTGATGAAGTCATAGGCGCCGAATACCGTGGCGATCCTTTGATAGATCGCGGGTTCATGGCGTTCGATCCAGCGGATCTTGGCGGCGACCAACTGCTGGTTGATGCCGTTGCCGCTACGGCGGATAAACGCTTGCTCATCCTGTTCGGCGCGAAGTTCGGCCACTTCCCTACCGCAACGGCCGTCGCTTTGCTGGATGCTGGGGCGCAATAGCCGATCCTCTCCATCCAGTAGCACCACGGCCGGTAACATGCCGGTGATGCCGATGCAGGCGATATCGGTGTTGGTTATGCCGCTACTCTCCAGCAGCTCGCGGCAAATTTCGCCGACGTTGCGCCACCATTGTTCAGGATCCTCCTCGGCCCATCCCGGCTGCGGCGAGGAGAGCCGCACCGGACGGGAAACCAAGCCCAATACGTCATCCGGGAGCCGGATCAGCATGCCGATGGTGGACGTGGTGCCTATATCAATACCCAGTAAGCAGTTCATGCGCCCTCCCGTCAGGCCGCCGTCGCGATGTCAGTTCATTAACGCAGGCTTTCCACCACATCCATAAAGCGCTTGACCCGATCACCGTCCACCGCGTTCCAGGTATAGCCGTCCACCTTGAAATGCGTGCCAATAACCACGCCGCTGGCCATGCTTAACACGTCGCGCACGTTATCGATGGTGGTGCCGGTGTTGGCGAATACCGGCACGTCGGAAACTGCTTCGCAGACTTTACGCAGATGGGATTTATCCGCCGCCTCGCCGGTTATCTGGCCGGAGACCAGAATGGCGTCGGCCAGAGAGGAGAATACCGCGCTGCGCGCGCGCAGCTCAATCGGCCGGCAGTCCAGGGAATGGGCGAATTCGGCGTTGATATTGAACAGCAGTTTCATATCGTCCCGGCCCAGATTATGGCGCAACCGGGATGCGGTGGCGCAGTCGGGCTGCCAGATGCCCATGTCGGAGGCGAACACGCCGGTAAAAATTTCCCGCACAAAACTGGCGCCGGTGACGGCGCCGATAGCGACGCTGGCATTCGGATCCCACAGGTAGTTGACGCCGAAGGGTACCCTAAGCGCCGGTTTAATGGCCTGCACCACCGCCGACATGGCGGCGACGCCTTCCAATGCCGCGTTAAACACATAAGGCCGATCATTTTCGTTGCCGAACATGATGGCGTCCACGCCGCCCGCCTGTAGCTTTTCCACATCGGCCAGCACATCGGCGATCAGTTTATCAATGCCGCCGCCGGCATCGTAGAGCGGGGACCCCGGCAGCGCGCCGATATGCGCCATGGCTATAACCGCTTTGGCTTTATTACCAAAAAAATCAAAAATCATAGGACACTCCAGACGATGTTATCGGGGACCGGTATCCCCGGGCCACATATCAGCAGCCTGCCGACAAAGGCGGAGCGATGACCACCTTAATCCTGGCTGCCTCGAGCGCCAGGGCAATTGCCGGTGGCGGCGAGCTCTCGGTAATCAGCATGTCCACACCCTCTAGCGGGGCGATGTTCACCAGCGACATGCGTTGGAATTTGGATGAATCGCACAGCACCACGGTATAACCCGATCGGTTTAGGTAAAGCCGTTTCAGGTCCACATCCTCAAAGGAGTAGTCATAAATGCCGTCGGCGGTAATGCCGGAAACACCGATAAAGGCGACATCAAACCACAGCTGTTCAAACTGGGCGATGGCGGCCGGGCCGCCCATGGCCATTTCATCGCCGCGCATATGCCCGCCCGCGAGATAAATATCCGGCGCCCCGCTGCTCATACGGTGGGCAATGCGCACGCTGTTGGTGAAAATTTTCATCCGCTGGCGCTCCAGTAGTCTTTCCGCCACCAAATAGGTGGTGGTGCCGACATCCAGCGCCACGGTGCGGTAACCGCAGGCGATATCCGCCGCCATCGCCGCAATGCGGGCCTTTGCCTCGCAATGCTTTACCAGGCGGGCGTCAAAACTGGGCTCTTCGCGATCTATCGCCACCGGCGTAATGTGGTCCGGCAGCACCGCCCCGCCGTGGATCCGCACCAGTTTCCCTTCCGACTCCAGCTCGAGGAGATCGCGTCTGATGGTCATATCTGAAACGTCCAATTCGGCGGCGATGCCGGTAACCGAAACGGATCCCTGCTGCGCCAAGGTCTCGATGATATGTAAATGGCGGTCTTGTGCCAGAAGCCTGGGGCGTTCCGGTTTCGCGTCATAGGCCGAAAACTGTTCTTTATTGGTGTTCATTCCGACATCCATTGCAGCTTAATGTTTGGGTTTGTCTGTCATCAAACAATAATTCACATAATACGGAGAATTATTTTTTTATCAAACATATTTATGTTTTGATTTGTTCGATATTTTGTTGTAGATAATAGTGGATAACGTAGAGGAGCAGCAACATGAGCTATGATATTGCCAGTCCCTATCAGTATCACGATCTGGCCGGAAAGGCCGCGGTAGTCACGGGCGGCGCCACCGGTATCGGCCGGGCCATCGCCGCCGCGCTGGCCGCGCAGCGTGTGCGCGTCGCCATTGGTGATATCGATGAGGTAAAGGCGAAACGCACCGCCGAGGAATTAGGCGGCGAGACGTTTGGTTTTCATCTTGACGTATGCTCCCGCGCATCGGTCACCGCCGGGTTTGCCCGGGTAAATGAGGTTTTTGGCGGTTTTGAGATTTTAGCGGCCAACGCCGGGGTTTCTACGATGCAGCATGCGTTAAAACTCACCGATGACGAATGGGATTTTAATTTTGACGTCAATGCGCGCGGGGTGTTTCTGACCAATCAGATCGCCGCCCGCCAGTTTGTCGGCCAGGGCCGGGGGGTGATAGTCAATACCGCTTCCCTGGCGGCGAAAGTTGGCGCGCCGCTTCTGGCGCACTACTCCGCCAGTAAATTCGCGGTACTGGGCTGGACCCAGGCGCTGGCCCGTGAACTGGCGGTACATGGCATTAGGGTGAATGCCGTGTGCCCCGGATTTGTTAAAACGGGGATGCAGTCGCGAGAGGTGGAATGGGAAGCGGAGCTGCGTTCCGTCGAGCCGGAACGGGTCATCGCCGATTATATCGCGCAGACGCCGTTGGGACGTCTGGAAACCCCCGATGATGTCGCCGATGTGGTGGCGTTTTTGTGCTCGGACGCCGCCCGCTTTATGACCGGTCAGGGTGTTAATGTCACCGGTGGCGTTTATACCGGCTGATAAATACAACAAAAAGAAACATTCTAATCAGATGCGGACAACACTTCTGCGGGATCCGATAGGCAACCGGCGAAAGCGCGCCACCGGTAAAAGCAATCGTTTGCCCCAATGATGGTCGGTTTTGCGTTAACGTCAAAGAGAGGGAATACCATGGCTTCTATTGAACTGCGGCGGGTTTCCAAGATCTATCAAAACAATCAGTACAGCGTACGTGACGTCGACCTGAAGATTCGGGATGGTGAGTTTGTGATCTTTCTCGGCCCCTCCGGCTGCGGCAAATCCACGACGCTGCGCATGATTGCCGGCCTGGAAAGCATTACCTCCGGAGAACTGCGCATCAATGACCAAAATGTTAACCATGTGGCGCCCCGCGATCGCAATATTGCCGTGGTATTTCAAAGTTACGCGCTCTACCCCCATATGACGGTGGCGGAAAACATGGGTTTCGGTTTGAAAATGCGCGGCACCGCGACCGGCGTTATCCGGCAAAAGGTCGCCGAAACCGCCGCCATGCTGGGACTGGACCAACTTCTGCATCGCAAACCAGGCGCCCTGTCCGGCGGCCAGCGGCAGCGGGTGGCGCTGGGGCGCGCTATCGTGCGGGAACCGCAGGCTTTTCTGCTGGATGAGCCCTTATCCAACCTGGATACGCAACTGCGCGCCGAAATGCGCACCGAACTGATAAAACTGCACCGCAGGTTGGGTAAAACGATGGTGTATGTCACCCACGACCAGATAGAGGCGATGACCATGGGTGATCGCATCTGCATCATGCGCGACGGATACCTGGTACAGAGCGGCACGCCGTTGGAGGTTTACGCCAACCCGGCCAATACCTTTGTGGCGCGTTTTCTTTCCTCACCGCCCATCAACCTGATCCCCTGCGTGGTGCGCGCGTGGGCCAAGGGAGTATCTCTTGAGCTGAACGCCACCTGCCGCCTGCGGGTGGCGGATTACGCGCGGGGGGATTACCGGCACTATGACGGACAGCCTGTGATCCTGGGAATCCGCCCGGAAGATTTCCATGCGCGGCAGCTTAACGCCAACTGGCAGCCGGTGATGTTAAAGGTGACGGCTGTGGAAGCCCTGGGGGCGGAGAACATCGTCATCGGCACCATTGCCGATGTCCGGTTCGTGGTGCGGCTTGACCGGCATACTCTGCCGTCGCCCGGGAGTACCATCACCCTCTATATGGACCCCGACCCACTGCATTTATTTGACAGCCTGACGGGGGATGTCCTGCCGCGCCGGGCCTCCCCTCCACTCGCCAGCTAGGCTACACCGAGGGCATGGTATGTTACGCAAAATTGCACTGCATCTTGGGCTGATACTTTCCTGCCTGCTGGTGATACTGCCGCCGTTATGGGCGCTGCGCACGAGTCTGGTACCCGAGCCTATGGCCTACAGCGCCGATTTGTTCCCAGGCTGGTCATGGGAAAATTACCAGGGACTGCTTGAGAAAAACAATTTTCTGGTTCATTACCGCAACAGTCTGATTGTCTCGATATGTTCGGTGATTCTGGCGATGCCGTTTGCCGCCGCCACCGGTTATGCGTTTGCCCGTTTCAGGACCGGCGGACGGGCGGCGCGCTTTATTATGCTCGCAACCCAAATGCTGCCGGCGGTGGCGCTGGTATTGCCGGCGTTTGCCCTATTGCGCACGCTCGGGCTGACCAACTCGCTGGTCGGGTTGACGCTGGTGTACGCCGCGCTGAACCTGCCGTTCCTGACCTGGATCCTGATGGGTTTTTTCGAGGGTATACCAGTCGACCTGGAATGGGCGGCCATGACCGACGGCGCCACCGCCTGGGGCGCCTTCCGCCACGTGGTGCTGCCGGTTTCGCTGCCGGGCCTGGCCGCCGCCGCGGTGCTGGGGTTTATTCTTTCGTGGAACGAGTTTCTATTCGCCCTGGTGCTGAGCGGGCCGCAAACCTCGACTATTCCGGTGGCGCTGGCCGCGTTGCAAACGTCCAACGGCGTACAGATTGGCAAAGTGTCGGCGGGGGTGGTAATGGCCATTTTACCGCTGATTATCGCATCGCATTTTATCCAGCGTTTTATCGTCAAGGGCCTGACGTTCGGTAGCGTTAAATAATATAAGCGTTTAATAGTTAAAACCTCACGGCCCATTGTTCTTTTTCACCAGAGAAAATCATCAATCCGACGAAACAGGAGCCGGTCATGTTAATAAAGACAAAAATATTATTCTTATCAGGTTTGGTTATGTTGTCCACCGTTATGGCAGCGCAGGCAAAAGAGGTGGTATTGCGCGCCCTGATGGAAGATGTCCCTGAGACTCATATTATCGAGCAAATGCTGCCGCAATTTGAAAAAGAGAGCGGTATCAAGGTTGAGTTTGAAAAGATCGGCTACGGCGATATGCATGATAAGCTGGTAGCACAATTAATTGCTCCACAAAGTTATTACAATTTGCTGGAAGTGGATTTTCTATGGGCCGGTGAATTTCCCGCCGCGCAATGGCTAACCAATCTCACCCCGCTCATTAAAAAAGATAATTTTGATACGTCGGCGTTTATCCCATCCACCGTTTCACTGCTCAACCACGACAAAGATAAATTATTTATTTTGCCGATGTATAACTATTCCATGGGGCTGATATATCGCACTGATATTCTGGCGGATAAAACGCTACAGCAGCAATACCAGGCCAGCGCCAATAAGGCGTTGGTGCCACCGCAAACGCTTCAAGACTATGTCGCGTTAATTAAATATATTAAAGAAAAACAGGGTATTGCCGGGGCGGCCATGCAGGGGCAACGCGGGGATCCCAACAGCATGGAATTCTCCAACTATCTGTTTGCCGCCGGCGGCGATTACCTGGACCAGGATAATAAGGTGGTGCTCAATAGCCCGGCGGGTAAAAAGGCCCTGGCCTTATATGTCGATGCCATCCAGCATGGGGCCCAAGCTGGCGCGCTGTCCGCCACCCTCGACGATACCATGCGTTTGATGTGCGGCGGCAAGGCCTTCAGCATGATCACCTACTGGTGGATGCTGCCGCAACTGGACAACCAGCAGGCATGCCCGGCCGTGGCGGGTAAACTGGCGCTGACGACGATGCCGGGCGGCCATGGTGAAAGCGGCGGCTGGGGATGGGGCATTCCACATAATGTTTCACCTGAAGAAAAACAGGCCGCCTGGACCTTTATCCAATGGGTGCAAAGTAAAAAAACCGAAACCGAGCGCGCGCTGCAGGGCCATGCGCCGGTGCGCGCCGATGTCTACCAAGACCCGGCGGTGCTGGCTAAATTCCCCTATTACCAAACCGCGCAGCAGGTGGTCGCCAGCGGCAAATCTTTCCCTATCTTCACCTATTCCGCCCAGTATGAGGATGTGCTCGGCACCCAACTTTCCCAAGTGGCCGGCGGCAGCGGCACCGTTGACGGGGCGCTGGCGGAATCCGCCGCCCAGCTTGAAAAGCTGATGAAGAAGTAGAAGTCATTGATGATGCTATCTAAAACCTCCGCAGCTTCCCTGCGACAGACAAAACCCGACCGCGTCGGGTTTGACCGGTTTCGCCTGACCGGCTGGGCGTTTGCCTCACCGGGTTTGACCGCATTGGCTATCGTGCTGGGTTTCCCTGTGCTGTATGCCGTCGCCCTGGCTTTCTCTTCCTTTACCCTGATGCGGCCTGCCCTGGCGCCGTTTGCCGGCATCGACAACTTTGTCGCCGTGCTGAACGATGGGGCATTTTGGGCGGCTGCCTGGTTGACTATTAAATATTCGCTGATTACCGTCACCGGCGAGTTTTTGGCGGGGCTGGGCATTTCTCTGATGCTTAACCGGGTGGTCAGGACCCGGCCGCTTTATTTCGCGTTGCTGACCATCCCGATGGCGATGTCGCCGGTATGCGTTGCGCTGATTTGGCGTATGTTGCTGCAGCCCAACCTGGGTATTATCAACCATGTGTTCGAGTCCTGGGGACTACCGCGCATGGACTGGTTGGGCAATCCGACCCTGGCGTTCTGGAGCATGGCGTTTATTGATGTCTGGCAGCAAATGTCTTTTGTGGTGCTGATCCTGGCGGCCGGTCTTGCCGCGCTGCCACGTGAACCTTACGAGGCCGCCGAAATGGACGGCGCCAGGCAATGGCAGCAATTTTGGTATATTACCTTGCCGATGCTGCGCCCGGTGGCGGCCATCGCCGTGGTCATCCAGCTGATTAACGAGCTGCGAACCTATGATTTGCCTTATGTGCTGACCCGCGGCGGCCCCGGTACCGCCACCGAGGTACTGAGTTTTTTTGCCTACCGTCGGGCCTTCCTCGGCCTGTCGATTAACGAAGGCTCGGCCGCTGCACTGGTATTGCTGCTCATTGTGCTCGCCATGACGGTCATCTTTTTCGCCATGCTGGAGCGGCGTCGTTAATCGCCGGGGCAACCCGCTGTTCCTGATAACGTTACGCCAGCCCAGGGGATTGGCGCCCGGCACGTATGAAGGCAGGTGGCGGCTAATATCGGTATTGGCGCCGGCAACGACTGACGATAGCGGTATATTAGCCGCTATTAGCCGCTACTGGCCGATATGCCGCAGCTTTTTACCCGCCAGCAGGTTGTGCTCTATTTTTTCCAGCGACATATTTTTGGTTTCCGGTATCAGGATAAAGGTGATCACCACAAAGACCACATTAAGCGCGCTGTAGAGCCAGAACGTGGCGGCGGCGCCAATATGTCCCATCAGGGTCAGGAAGGTGGCGCCGATAATCATATTGGCGACCCAGTTGGTGGTGGTGGAACAGGTAATGCCGAAGTCGCGGCTTTTCAGCGGCTGGATTTCAGAACACAGGATCCAGACCACCGGCGCGGCGCTCATGGCGTAACCGGCGATGCACATCATGGTCATGCCCACCGCCAGATAGGAAATGCCGGCGGAATGATTGCCGCTATCGATCAATTGCAGGCAAACCCCCAGCAGCAGCGTGCCGACGGCGATGACGCTAAAGCCGATTTTCAGCGCCGGCTTGCGCCCCGCCTTGTCCACCATGCCGATGGCGATAAACGTCGCCAGCACAAACGTCAGACCGACGATAACCGTCGCGATCATTTGTTGGCGGGTGGTGGTGAATCCCGCCAGGCTGAAAATTTTCGGCGCGTAATACATGATGATATTCATACCGGTAAATTGCTGCATTGCCTGCAACAACATGCCGAGAAACACCGCCCGGCGCACATTGCCGTTGGACTTGAATAATGCCCAGCCGTTTTGCTTGAGCTTCAGGCTTTCACGGATATCATTGAGCTCTTGCCGCGCCTTTTCCGAGGTGTCGCGCAGCATCCGCAGTACCTGTTCCGCTTCGATATGCCGTCCCTTGGATGCCAGCCAGCGGGGACTGTTGGGCAGAAAAAACACCGCCGCCAGCAAGACGATCGCCGGGATGCACAGCACGCCCAGCATGGCGCGCCAGTTGCCGCTAGCGCTAAAGGCGGTATCGGACAAAAAGGCCAGCAATATGCCCAGGGTCACCATCAGCTGATACATGGCGATAAGCTTGCCGCGTATGGATTCAGTGGCCATTTCGGACAAATAAAGCGGCGCGGTATAGGACGCGATGCCGATGGCAAAACCCAGCAGCACACGGCTGAGCAACAGGATTTCCGCCGACTGGGCCAGCGCCGAGCCAACAGAGCCGAAGATAAACAGCACGGCGCCGATCATCAGGCTGTATTTGCGTCCCAGACGGGAAGAGAACCAGCCGTTGGCCAGCGCCCCGATCGCCGCGCCCAGCATCATGCTGCTGACTATCCACTCCTGCAATTGATTGCTCAGGGAAAAATGCTCGGCGATAAGCGGCAGGGCGCCGGCAATCACGCCGATATCCAGCCCGAACAACAGGCCGGCCATGGCGGCGGAGAAGGAGATAAACGCATTCATAAAGCGCGCGTTACCGGCCAACGGAATGCCGGTAGCGGCGGCCGGGGAGGGGTATTCGCCAGAGTGTGACATGAAGTCTCCATACAAAGCATAACAACGGCGGTCAGCCGGACAGGTGCTTAACATGGAACCCATTGCCCTTCAGCGTGAGACTTGGTCGGCTAAAGATATAGAGAGTCCTGCTACTTATCTGGTATTTGTGATAGGTGTATCACATTTATCAGCTGGTTAATCCCTACAAAATGGATAAAACAGCTTTACGATTGCCCGCTTTTTTTATGCCGCGCGCCGGCGACCGGACAGACTTTTAATGCACTGGCCGAAGTGCTAAAGTTAATCAAATTGCAGGTATTTCCGTCAGCGGTGGGTTTAAACGCCGCAATTCACTACATCAAATATGGCGGTAGGGCTGTATGGATTTTAAAGATTATTATGCCGCTCTGGGTGTCGAACCCACGGCCGATATTAAAACGATCAAAACCGCGTATCGCCGGCTGGCGCGTAAATATCATCCCGACGTCAGCACCGAGCCCAATGCCGAAGCTAAATTCAAAGATATCGCCGAAGCCTATGAGGTGCTCAAGGACAGCGCCCGTCGCGCCGAATACGATGAACTGCGTAAATATGGTCAGGGCGGGCGCTTCGAGGCACCCCCCGGCTGGCAGCCCGGCGGGCGCGCCGGCGGCCAGGCGCAAAACGATTTCGAGCCGCGTGACTATTCCGATTTTTTTGAATCGGTGTTCGGCGGCCAGGCCCGTGGCGGACAGCGCGCCCGCGCGCCCAGGCGCGGCCAGGATGCTGAAATTGAGGTGGCGGTATTCCTGGAGGAAACCCTTGAGGAGCACCAGCGCACCATCAGTTATCAACTGTCGGCCCCGGTTGAGCGCGGGCGGCAGGGCGCGCCGATCGGCAAAACGCTGAAGGTGAAGATCCCCGCCGGCGTCAGCGACGGCGATCGCATCCGCATCAAAGGACAAGGGCCCGCGGGCAGCAACGGCGGCGACAATGGCGACCTTTATTTGGTTATCCGCATCGCCCCGCATCCGTTATTTGACATCGACGGCAACAACCTGCTGGTCACTTTGCCCCTGGCCCCTTGGGAAGCGGCGCTTGGCGCTAAAGTCACGGTGCCCACGCTCACCGGCAAGATTACCCTTACCGTGCCGGCCAACAGCCAGACCGGCCAGCACCTGCGCGTCAAGGGCAAGGGCCTGGTGAATAAGCAGGGAACCGGCGATTTATATGCTTTGATTAAAGTGGTGATGCCGCCGCAGGCCGACGATCGGGCCCGTGACCTGTGGACGCAGCTCGCCGCGCAATGTGCGTTTAATCCTCGTGCGGAATGGGAGTAAAAGGCCATGACCGATGTCAGGGTTACCCTGGAAATCACGGAAATTTGCCAAACAGCCAGTATTTCCCGGGACGAACTGTTAGAAGTGGTGGCGTTGGGCATTATTGCCCCGCAGGATAACTCAACCGACGACTGGCGTTTCGAGCCGGCGGCGTTGCGGGAGCTTAAGCGGGCGCAGCGCCTGCGCCAGGATTTGGAGCTGGACTGGGCGGGCATTGCGCTGGCGGTGAACCTGCTTGACGAAATCTCCCGCTTAAGAACGGAGAACCGGCGTTTGCATCAGCGCCTGGACCGCTTTCTGATGAAATAATTGGCCGGCGACCCGGCCGGTTACCCCACTCTTTCAGCCCTGGTCCAGGGCTGATATCATTTATTGCCTTATCATTTATCTTCAAATGGTTGAACGTGTCTAATTCGCCGGTGTCCTATAACCGGTCATAAACCATCCTTATGTGGCCCGGTGGGGTTTTAACCTGACTGTTAATTCTATCAGCGGAGCAACGCCATGAGAGCCTTGGTGGTATGTCGGGATAATATCGGCGATACGTTGTTGACCACTCCGCTCATCCGCGCCCTGGCCAGGGAAGGCGGCTACCAGGTCGATGTCCTGGCAAACAGCTACAATGCCGGGGTGCTGGCGCGCAATCCCGATATCGGCAATATCTACGTCTATCAGAAAAGCCACCATCGCGGCGCGGGCGCATCCCGTCTCGGTATTCTCCTGCGCCGGATAAAAATCATGTGGCTTATCCGCCGTACGCATTACGATATTGCCGTGATTGCCAAAAGTCGCTGGGACCGGCGGGTATTAAAATGGGGCACATTGTCGGGGGCCGCCAGGATCCTGGCCCTGGGCGAACTTTCCCATCCGATGATTACCGATTTGGTCACGCCGCCGCCAGAGAGCCGGGAACATCTGGTGCAGCGATTTCACCGTATGCTGGCCCCCCTGGGGCTACGCTCGCCCGCCGGACCCCTGGTGCTTAACGCCGATCCGGCCGCGGTCGACGCGCTGTCGGCACGTTACGGCATCGAGCCCGGCCAGCCGGTCATCGGGCTGCAAATCAGCGCCCGCAGAATTCTGCAGCGCTGGCCCGAGGCTCATTTTGTCGCCTTGGCAAGGCTCATCGCCGCCGCCGGTCCCGGCAGGATCATCCTGCTCTGGTCGCCGGGCGCGGCGGATAATCCCACGCATCCGGGTGATGACGCGTTGGCTGCGCGCATTGTGGCCGCCTGCCGTTTACCTGGTTTGATCCCTATCGCCACCCGATCGCTGGATGAGCTGACGGCGGCCATGCAGCTGTGCGACAGCGTGGTGACCAGCGACGGCGGGGCGATGCATATCGCGGCCGGATTGGGCAAAGGCATTGTCGCGTTATTCGGCGACAGCGATCCGATATGCTGGGCCCCCTGGCGGGTGCCGCATACGGTTTTGCTGGCAGAGGATAACAATGTGGCGTCTCTGACACCCGAACGGGTGTATCAGGCGTTGCGCGGGCTCAGGCCGGAAGCGCGCTAGTTTTCCTGCCGCGGCCATCTGCCGGCGCGGGCGGCCGAGACCAGCATCGCCAGGGTTAATGGCCGCGGACCGTCTGGCGGCGCAGCACCGATGCTCAGGCCCAAATGCTGCATTATCCTGATGGGGATCGGGCGGTTGTTTTCCGGGAAATAGGCCAAATGGTCGTAGTGGCTGGCGTCGACCTGAAAAAGCAGAAAAAAGTCGTTCATCAGGTGATCGAATTCGTCTTGGGATAAATTCAGATCCTCGCGCAGGGAAAAGGCCGGGCACAGGGGCTTGCTCCGGCCCCAGATATCGGGCTGGCGAAACGGGCTGATAAAATCGAATACCTGCTGGCGCAAATCAGGTTCCATAATGGTATTCGCTCATTGCCAGATCCGGCGTGTTGTCCTGGCCGCGGCGGTAACTTCGGCGCACGGCGGCAAAAACTTCATCGACGGTAATGGCCGTCATCGGGAACGGGCTGTTGGCCAGGTCCGGCGCCAGCGTGTGCAGCGGTTTATAAAACACATGGTGCAGGTGCTGGTCCTGGTAGGGCCCGGTATACAAGGGATTGGCGGTCACGAACAAGCTTACGGTCCGCACCTGCTGCGCAATCGCCAGATGCAGTGGCCCGGTATCGCCGGTTACCAGCGTATCAAAAGTGGTTATCGCGGCGGCAAGTTCCAGCAGGCTGGTTTTACCCACCAGTGAAATTACCCGGCGCCGGTTATCAGCCGGTATCAGGGCCATAAAGTCATCGACCAGGGATAACTCGTTCTTGCCGCCGATAAGCACCACGTCAAGCGTTGAATCCTGATCCATCAGTTTGCGGCTTAACGCGGCGAAGCTCGCCGGCGGCCAGCGCCTGAAATCCCGCGAGGCGCCAAGCTGGAAGCCGACGCGAACCCTATCCAGGGGTTTTGCCTGATGCGGGATGACCACTGGAATCGCCATCCGCACCGCGGTCGTATCGCATCCCAGGGGTTGCAGCAGATTCAGCTTGCGTTGCACGGTATGTCCCTCGAATTTTTGCGAGTAGGCGGTGAGCCAGGGGTTGAGCGCCGGGCTTTCGCTGCCGTAATGATCGCGAAAGATGTAACGGCATCCGGCCAGTACCACGCTTAGGATATCGTAAGGAAAATAGGAGTGCAGGATCACCGCCAATTGCGGACGCAGGCGACGTAATTTATAGATAAAATAGATAATATTATTGAACTTATTGTTCCAGTATATGACCTCGTCAAACAGCGCGCTGTTATGTACCAGTTCCTTATTTTTCGGGCTGGACACCAGCACCAGCCTGGCATGGGGGAATTTTTTCCTGAGCGCATGAATTGCAGGGGTATTAAGAATTAAATCGCCTAGCGCAGTAGTGGAATAGATGACAATACAACTAATGTCATTATTGTTGCACTCGTCCGCCCGGCCTTTTTTATAGCCGCTAAAAAAAGTGTAGCAAGAGAGTATCTTGTTGATAATATTGATCTTATTTCTTTTCATAGCGTTATTTTATTAATAAGAGAATTAAAGGCATAATAACATAACCTGGCCAAAAAATATTCGCTATTATTGCCAGGAAATCGTTAAATTCGTAAATGCTGATGGCAAAACGGAGCGGCCAGAAGAACAGGGTATGCCATTTTTATCGCCAAGTTAAATTAAATAATTTTATATGTTACTTAAATGGCGTTTATACCAAATGCTCCATGAGCTTGTCCTTGGAGGGTTTTTATTTTGGTAAGTTCAATTAATTTTAATTTTAATAGTAACTCTGTCATAAATTAAATAGGGTTTGGCATATCTTGCAATAATATCTGCTTAAATCCATGAGTAACATTACATAATCTACCCGTGAGTTATTTATTCACCCTGTGACTCGACCCGGTCTGGGGCAAAGCAACATTCGTTACAAAAAAAATGTGATATAACCCCATTTTTTGGAGGTACATCACACTTTTAGTGTGATCTGCTTCTAAGTTCTTGCCTTTTTTATAGTCAGGAAGGACTATTGTTACCGGTAACATTTTTTCTTTAGGAGTCAGCGCGTGATCGCACAAAAAAGAACTACCGTCAGGACCGGCGGCGCCATGACCGGTATGGCGGATAAGGCAATATGAGTACCTTAACATTGATTATCACCGCCATCGGGTCGGTGCTTATCCTGCTGTTCCTGGTGATGAAAGCGCGTATGCACGCGTTTGTCGCCCTGCTGTTGGTTTCCGTGGGCACAGGTATCTTCTCCGGAATGCCGCTGGAAAAAATTGCCGATACCATGCAGGCGGGCATGGGCGGGACGCTGGGCTTCCTGGCCATCGTCGTCGCTCTGGGGTCGATGTTTGGCAAGGTTTTGCATGAGACCGGCGCGCTGGATCAAATCGCCGGTAAAATGGTGAAGTGCTTTGGCGAAAGCCGCGCCTTTTTGGCTATGGGCATCGTGGGATTAATTTGCGCGTTGCCGCTGTTTTTTGAAGTGGCGGTCATGCTGCTGATTGGCGTGGTTTTTGCCGTCGCCCGCCGTACCGACGGTAATTTGGTTAAGTTATTGGTGCCGTTATTTGCCGGCGTCGCGGCGGCGGCGGCATTTTTGCTGCCTGGTCCGACGCCAATGCTGCTCGCCTCGCAGATGCACGCGGATTTTGGCTGGATGATTGCCATCGGCCTGATGGCGGCAATCCCGGGCATGCTGTTGGCCGGTCCGGTATTCGGCAGCTTTATCAGCAAGTCTGTTTTTATCCCGGTGCCGGCGGATGTCGCTGAACCGCAGCTGAAAACGGGCGAGCTGCCGTCGTTTGGTTTTAGCGTCTCGCTGGTGCTGTTTCCGCTGATCCTGGTGGGGTTGAAAACCATCGGCGTGCGCTTTGTGGCCCAGGGCGGAACCATGTATCGCTGGATGGAACTGGTCGGTCACCCGTTTATCGCCATCCTGCTCGCCTGCCTGGTGGCCATCTACGGTCTGGCTTATCGCCAGGGCATGAGCAAGGATAAGGTGATGGAGATTTGCTCGGCGGCGTTGCAGCCGGCGGGCATCATCCTGCTGGTGACCGGCGCCGGCGGGGTATTCAAACAGGTATTGGTGGATTCCGGCGTAGGGCCGGCGCTGGGCAATGCCCTGATCAGCACCGGACTGCCGATTGCCGTGGCCTGCTTTGTGCTGGCCGCCGCTATCCGCATTATCCAGGGGTCCGCCACCGTTGCCTGCCTGACCACCGTCGGCCTGATTATGCCGGTGGTCGCGCCGCTGGGATTCAGCGGCGCGCAGATGGCGGCGCTGTCGGTATGCATCGGCGGCGGCTCCATTGTCTGCAGTCACGTCAACGATGCCGGCTTCTGGCTGTTCGGCAAGCTGACCGGCGCCACCGAACTGCAAACGTTAAAGACCTGGACGGTTATGGAAACCATTCTCGGCACCACCGGCGCGGTGGTGGGCATGATTGCCTTTGCCTTGCTATGATTCCCTCCACGCGGCTTTGCGTCCATAGCCGCTCAAGAGGATGCCGATAGCCACCGCGTAGACGGGCGTGAATCACACTGTCCGGATAAGACATCTGCCCGCCGCCGGCAATCATTCTTGCCGTCGGCGGGCAGCGCTAATCAGAAGCGATAACCCACGCCCGCGTTAAACCCATTGATTGCCAGTGATTTATGATTATCGCTGGCTTTGAAATGGGAGCCTTCATATCCCACGTCCAGCGTCAGGTTTGAAGTGGGGTTAAACTGCACACCGGCTCCATACATCAGGGACGTATTTTTATAGTTAGCCTGGTTTTCTCTTATTACCTTTCCTGTTTTATCATAAGCCTTGCGGTTATAGTCCAATTTATTAAAGTTAACCCCAGCCAGGCCATAAATACTGATAAATTCATTGAATCGGAAAGCCGGGCCGGCGGCAAGAGACAGATAACGGAATTTTTCTTTTTCTTCGCCGGTGCGATAGTTCTGTTTAGGATCAAATGCGGAGTAAGAATCATTGGAGCCCATAAACGTCATGGAAGTAATAATACCGACCGGACTCTCCCCTTCATAACGATACTTGAGATTCGCGCCTTTGGGACGGGAGTCTAAAATTTTACTCTGCGCATACCCCAAAGACAGGGTATGTTCGTTAGCGGCGGCGGCAAAACTGGTTCCCAGGGTCGCGCAAGCGGCCAGCGCAAGGCATATTTTTTTCATTATCTCATCCTTAATTAATTTATAAATTAAATATATGCAATTGTTCAATAGTGTTATAACGCGTGAGTATAATAACGTGTTTGATGTCGAGAATTTTAAACGAAACATTACACTGAGAAAGAATAAATAAAAATCACCGGGTTAAATTGAACTTCTTGGTAATGCATGTTCATAAAATTGCTGATTAAAGTATTAAGTAATTTATGTAACAAGAGAGGATGTTGCCATAAAATTATATTATTTTTATGATTAACCTCTATTGCCTGAATTAAAAAAAAGATGACGTCTGTGCATTATATTCCATGCCCCGGCCGCGGTTGAGAGGACCTGGCATCCGCCTTCGACCGTCATTGCCGCTCTCCGCTGTCGAAAGCGGTCCTCGCGCCGGGATGTCCCTGGCGCAACAGCCTTGACAAAATCTGAAAACCACCTCGACACTGGCGTCGCGATTTTTTATAATGGCCATTAATTATTCAATCACCGCAGTTTGGGCCAGAGAGGATGTCATGAGCATTGAACAAGCAGCATGTCTGAAGAAGGGTCGTGGACGCCCTAAGCAGTTTGACCGCGACATCGCTTTGGACAAGGCGCTGGAAATGTTCTGGCGGCATGGTTATGAAGCCACCTCAATGGCCGATTTGGTCGAGGCCACCGGCGCCAAGGCGCCGACGCTGTATGCCGAGTTCGGTAATAAAGAAGGGTTGTTTCGCGCGGCGGTGGAACGCTACGTCAGCAAATTCGCCGAGAAAGGCAAAGCCTTGCTGACACGCCCCGGCAGTTCCATCACCGAAGCCGTGGAAGGTTTTTTCCGCGCCGCGGCGGCCACCTTTACCGATAAGAGCCTGCCTTCAGGGTGCTTTATCATCTGCACGTCGGCGGCGTTGTCCGCCTCCTCGGAAGATGTCGCCGAATTGCTGCGCACGCGCCACCATTTGCAGGAAAATACGCTGCGGGAATTCCTGCTGGCCCGCCAGGCCCAGGACGAACTGCCCGCCGGCACCAACATCCCGGCGTTGGCGAAATATCTGGCCTGCACGCTGCAAGGCATGTCGGTCCAGGCCCGGGACGGCGCAACCCAGGAAGATTTGGACAGTATCGTTTCCACGCTTATGGCGGTCTGGCCGGAATTAATCCGCATCGGCGCGGACTTCAGGCTGCTTGCCGCCGTCGAAGCCTGACTTTTACCCCCGGCGGCCCGTCGGCGCAGCCTGGCCCCCCACCCTTGGCGCGCCGGCCAGGGGGCGTGTACATCCCCCGCCGTGCGCTGGTCCGTTTTACACGGCTGCCTGCGTGATACCACTGATTACCCCAGCATTAATTTTTGCGCCAGCGTACGCATTTCCGCCGCCGGATTATGGCCGATCAGCATAAAATGGTGCTTTTGCGCGCTCCAGTACACCACGTTCATCTCCAGGCGGACTTCGCTTTGCGCGCCGCGGTTAACCGCGCGATCGGCCGTGGTAATACAGAACGCCAGTGGGCCATGGCTAGGGTCCAGATAGGCGATTTGCGCAATGGGCTGGCTATCGTAACGCAGCATCCGGGCAAACTTCAGCTCTATCCCCGGCAGGGACAGGCGTGAAGGCTCAAGCGCCAGGCCCAGCTTGGCGCCGATAGTGCGCAGCTGCCGGTGTTGCAGCGCCATGGATTCGGGCATGTCGGCAAAGGTTTCATTGGTATAAAGCGACATATACTGCGCAACCAGGCCGCGCCAGTTGCCCTCGGGCGCTTCGCCTTCTCCCAGCCCCGCCGACAGCCGTCCGGCCACGCCGCCCACCGCCAGGCACGCTATCGCCGCCGCGATCAGCTGGCGCCGGCTGACGCCATTCCCGCGCGCAGACGACGCCGGCAATGGTGAAGACCCGGCGTACAGCGTTGCCAGCCCGGCCTTTAAGCGGGCCACCGGCGCCTGTTCCAGCAGGCCGGCATAAGCCGCGCCAAACGGCAGGCTGGCGGAATCCAGATGGGCCAGACGCGCCGCCAGCCGTGGGTCCCGGCTGACCTGCTCCTCTATCTGACGGCGTTGTTCCGCGCTGATTTCATTATCCAGGTAAGCCACCAGGGTTTCATCGGAAAACGGCGGAGCCGGGTGTTGTTGTGTCATTAAAAATCCCCCTCTGCCACGATCCGTCCTGACGCGACGGCGGTGTCGTTTGCCAACCGTTGCCGGGCGGTCGCCAGTCGGCTCATAATAGTGCCGATAGGTACGGACAAGGTATGTGCCGCTTCCTGATAGGTAAAACCTTCCACATAAACCAGGAATACCGCATTGCGCTGCGCCTCCGGCAACCGGTTGACCCGCGCCATGACTTGATTCGCCCAAATAGCATTCACCGCGCTATGGTCGTCGGTTGGAACATCGGCGCCATCGATATCAACAAATCCCTGGCCCTGGCGGATTAACCGTGACCTGATCTCATTGACCCATATTGAGTGCAGAATCGTGAACAGCCAGCGATCCAGGGTGGTGCCGGCGGTAAACTGCCCCGCACGCTCCAGGGCGCGCACGCAGGTCGCCTGCACCAAATCATCGGCGATATCCGGTTTGCGCGATAACACCATGCCGTAGCGCCAAAGGCGCGCCAGATGGTGCTCCAGTTCGCCTCTGATCTCGTCTGCTTTCACACTTATCCTCTCACTGCCGGATGCGCTGCCTACAGCTCGGGGTGGCCGTCAATGGCCGCCGCCAGATCGCGATATTCCTCGCATCCGGTACCGCACAGGGTCTTGATCGTGGCCAGCTGTTCCCTGGCCAGGTCCGGACGTCCCTTGATCATATAGGCTTCGCCAAGATATTCGCGTACCTGGGCATAATGCGGATCGAGGGCGATCGATTTCTGATAATACCCGATGCCCTCGTCGGTGCGCCCCAGCTTGCGGGTGGCGTAACCGCGATAATTCCAGGCCTGGGCGGTATTGGGCTGCCTGAGGGTATTCAATACTCCCAGCGCCTCGTCATAACGCCCGGCCTTGGCCAGGGAATAGGCATACCGGGCGCGATCGGCGTCGGATAGCATGCCGCCTTTATCCACCATGCAGCTTTTGGTGCGTGAATCGTAGATCTGTCCCTTGGGACAGGTGGGCGTCGTGGCCGAACTGTCGCCCATGGCGTTCGCCGCGCCGGACAGCAGCAGCATGACGCCGCCCGCCAGCGGCAGGACGCGGTTTTTTAATACCCTTACAGTCGCTGCGTAAGTCATGGTTGGTACTCCGGTGGTTAAGGGGCGGATATCCGGACGTTATTCTGCCGGCGGGAACATTCTTTTCAGCGTATCGTCGCGCAGAACGTAGTGATGGAATAACGCCGCGCAGGCATGCAGGCCCGCAAGGATGATAATGGTCCACGCGGTATAGAAATGCAGCATGCCGAACGTACGGCGCAGCATGGGATCGACGCTGAAAATATCAGGAACAGGAAACAGGCCGAAAAACAGAAAAGGTTCGCCCTGAGCCCACCGGAACAGAAAGCCCAGGGTAACCTGCCCGATCAGCAGCAGGTATAGCGCCCAATGGGTCAGCTTGGCGATACGGTGCAGCCATAATGACGACGAGGCGGCGGGTAATCGTTTCCCGGCCGTACCCCGCCAGATAAGCCGGGCGACAATCAGAGCGGCGAGCATGATACCGAAGGAGATGTGCAGCGACTGGAGCCCTTTACGCCAGGGCGTACCGCGCTCCAGTTGCTCCCATATCTGCGAGCTGGCAAAAAGAAAAATAACGATTAACGCCGTTGCCCAATGCAACGTGATGGTCCATTTATCATAGCGTCGCGAGGGCGTTTTTTCCGATGCGGAAGGTGTGGTTGACATACCTGTATCCTGATTGCCTGGTTGGAATACAGAGTAAACACCTCATCGTGGCAATTTATTCGCTTTTTATAAATTATTTTTCTCACCGGCCTATGACGCTACGGCGTGCTCCCGGCCGCGCTGATAGACCGCCAGATGGGTATAGGCGGCGCAAAGCAGGGGAGTGGCGAGCCCGGCGCGCTGGCCTATTGCCACCAGATCGCCCAGCACCTGCTCCGCCTCCACCTGGTAACCCTGGTTCATATCCCGGTACATGGACGAGGTTTGCGCTGAATTTTTCTGAGTCAATAACGCGGTGGTATGCGCGATATAGTCTTCGCGCCGCTGATAGCCCGCCGAGGTTATCACCGTCAGTATCTCGTTTATCATCGCGCGGGCGAACTGTTCCCCGCCCGGGGCCGCGGCCACCTGGCCGATATTGCCGCGCATCAGGCAGGTAATGGCGCCGAGGCTTGCCAGCAGCAGCCATTTTTCCCACATATCGTTGATGATGGTGGTGGATAACCGGGAGGTAAAACCCGCATCCTTGAACAGCGCATCAAGCCGGCTGATGCGATCGGACAGCGAGCCGTCCAGTTCGCCGTAGGTGAATTCATGCAGCGGGCTTAATTGCACGACCCGTCCCTGTTCGTCAAGGGTGGCGGCTATTTTGCACAACCCGCCGATAACCGCCTGCCCGCCGAAGCGGTCGATGAGGATCTCCAGATGCTTCATGCCGTTGAGTATCGGCATGATAATCGTATCGGCGCCCACCGCCGGGGCAATATCGTTAAGCGCCGCTTCCAGGCCGAAGGCTTTTACCGTTAACAGGATGGCGTCAAAGGGGCGGTTGATTTGCGCCGCGGTTATCAGCTGCGGTTGCAATGACGTCTCGCCTGTGGGAGTGACTAACCGCAGGCCGTGATGGCGCAGCGCATCGGCACGCTTGCCGCGCACCAAAAAAGTCACGTCGCGTCCGGCCTGGGCCAGCCTGCCGCCAAAATAACCTCCGGTAGCGCCTGCGCCGACAACTAAGATCCGCATAGTATTCCCTTCTTATTGTTAAATAGTGAAGAACCCCATCATCCGCCAGAAATGGGTGAGGATGCAACTCAGCGCGCGGACATCCCAGGCATCGCATAACCCGGTCTGGGATGGGGCCTGCGCCAGGGAGCGGACAGGATACGTTAATCTAAACGCAATGCATGGCGTTAAGAAAATATCTTTCTAGCGGTTGATTATGAAAAATACTACCGTGATAATCCACGCTATTCAGTCTCAATAGCCAGCGTCAGGCCGGGATTTATATTGCGGCAGCAATTACCGCGGGATTATTTTCGCCACCTGCTGTTTGATCCGGTCTGGTCATGAAAATGTCATTTTATTCAATTATAATGAATTTAATAATATGATTTTAAAATAAAATATATTATGCCATTCTTAATAGATTATTGAATCGTATATGTTGACGCTTGGCGGTAAAAGTGCCGGCCGACCTGTTAATCGGCGCATGATGGATGACCCGTCATTCGATCCGATAATAATGTCATCGATAAGATAGTATTCAAAAGTTTTGATAATGTTATATGAATTAATATTAGCGGAGATAAGAAATGAAAATCATCCAGATCACCGACAGCCACCTGCGTTCAACGCCTGGCGCGACGATCCATGGCTATAATACCTATGAGGGGTTAACCTCGGTGATAGACGTTATTATTGACCATCATAATTTTGCATGCGAAGCACTGCTGGTTACCGGTGATATCTCTGATGACGGTTCTCACGCGTCTTATCGGCTCGCGCTGCAACAGATGAAAAGGCTGAGTCTGCCGATTTATTATTTGGGTGGTAATCATGATAACGCAATAAATCTGGCTGCGGTATTCGGCGCGGAAAAAAACGTCGGCAAGATAGAGGCGTTGTTATGCGACGATTGGCAATTTATCTGCGTCGACACCGTACAAAATAACCAGGACAGCGGTTTCCTGTCCGCGCAGGCGCAGGAGACATTGCGCAGGAAAATCGCCGGCGGTGAAAAAAATAATATCGCATTATTTATGCATCATCACCCCGTTGCCGTAGGTATACCTTTGGTCGATGATTGCATGCTGCTTAACGGCGA
Source organism: Sodalis sp. RH24 (assembly GCF_047324145.1). Lineage (NCBI taxonomy): Bacteria > Pseudomonadati > Pseudomonadota > Gammaproteobacteria > Enterobacterales > Bruguierivoracaceae > Sodalis > Sodalis sp. RH24. Next base: position 2,885,358 of record NZ_CP178729.1, on the reverse strand, counting down.
AGACATTATCGCCCTCTGTCAGGCTCACGATGAAATCAAGGCGCTGTGCTGCGGCCATGCGCATACAGAATATCAGGAAATACAAAATAATTGCATGATAAGCGTATGCCCGGCGACCTCGTTTCAATGGCAAGACGGCGCCAGAACACTACTCACGGAAAATAAGCGCGGGTTCAACATCCTGGAGTTCGGCGCAACCTATCAGGCCACAACCTTTTTTATATGACTGCCGTTAAGAGATATAACCTGCGCCATACCGTTGCCATCCCTGCAACGCGGCCGGCACTCCCCGCCGTTTACAGCCCGGGCGCTTTCCACATCGAGGTGGTCAGGCCATGATCCACCAGGCCCAGCTGGTCGGCGTACACCGCCTGCCAATTGATTTTCATTTCCTGGTAGCGCTGATGGTTTTCCATGTCGGGCTGGTATTCACGCTCCCAGCGCACCAGGCGCTCGCCGGTTTCGGCCAGCGCCGGATAGATGCCGGCGCCCACCCCGGCGGCGATGGCGCAGCCCAGCGCCGTGGCTTCCTTGACCTCGGGTACTTTAACCATCAGGCCGGTAACGTCGCTGAGGATCTGGCACCATAACTTACCTTTGGATCCGCCGCCGGCGAAAACCAAGGAGGGCGCCTGTACGCCTGAGAAGCGGGCGATCTGCTCCAGATTGCAGGCACAAACGATGGCCGCGTTTTCTTCCAGGGCGCGGAACAGCGTCTGTTTATTGCAGCGATCGGGATCGATGGACAAATTGATAAACGAGGGGGCGGCGTGATACCAGGATTTAAAATGCATGGCGTCGGAAAATATCGGCATGATGCCATGGGATCCCACCGGTACGCGGGCCGCCATTTCCTCCAGCAGGCTATAGGTGTCCACGCCCATGCGCGCGGCGATGGATTTTTCCTCGCTGCAAAAAGCGTCGCGAAACCAGCGCATGGTAAGCCCGGTAAAAAAGCTGATGCACTCGGCCTGCGTCATGCCGGGGATGACATGGGGATTGATGCGGATGTTCATATCCGGATCGGTCATCGGCGCGGGCAGGTTAACCACCTGCTGCCAAAAGGTGCCGCCCAGCACCGCGGTTTGTCCCGGCTGCACGATGCCTAATCCCAGGCTGCCGAGCTGTACATCGCCGCCGCCCATGACGACCGGGGTGCCCGCCGCCAGTCCGCAGGCATGCGCGGCCAGGCGCGTGACCTCGCCCAATAGGGTGCCGGTCTCGCGCACCGGCGAGAGCATGTCGGCGCGCAGGCCGGCCATATCCAGCAGGCTGCGTTGCCAGTCGCGGCTGGAGAGACTCAGCATGCCGGTGGTGCCGGCGTTCGAGGGATCGACCGCCAGTTCCCCGGAAAGCATATAGGCCAGCCAGTCGCTTATCATGGTCAGCGTCGCCGCCCGGCGATACACGTCCGGCCGGTGGTGCGCCAGCCACAACAGGCGCGGCATGGCGCTTAGCGCCAGGGTTTGCCCGGAATACTCATACACCTCGCGCTCAAAACAATAATCGTGCAGTTCTTTCAGCTCGGCCACTTCGCGGCTGGCGCGGGCATCGACGTTGGCGCAGGCCCAGATGGGCTTGCCGTGGCGATCATAGAGCACGATGCCTTCGCGCATGGAGCAGGCGGCCACCGCCCGAATCGCCAGGGGAGGAAGCCCGGCGCGTTGCAGCGCCTGGCGTATGCATCCGCAGGCCAGCTGCCAGTTGTTGTCCAGATCAAAGTCCATGGACCCTGGGATGGCGGGGTCGGAGACGTGCCGCCATTCAGCCTGGCTCACGGCCACCTGATTGCCTGCGGTATCGAAAATTACCGCCCGCACGCTGCCGGTGCCGGCATCGATCGCCATCAGATAATCGCCGCCGGGGGCGGGGTCATTGTGCGTAGGGTTACAGAGTGATGTCATGGTTTTATCTCTGTTTTATCCGCGCCGGGGCGCGTTATGGGTATGGATTACAGCCTATCGAGCATGGCCCTCACCGTACTTTCTTCCGTGACCAGGGCGTTGATATGTTTGCCCGCCAGCGCCGCCAGGATGGCCTCGGCTTTTTCCACGCCGCCCGCCACGCCGATCACCAAGGGAATATTGTCCAAATCCCGCAGCGATATGCCGATCAGTTCCTGGTGGATTGGCATGGCCGCCGTCAATTCGCCGTTTCGCTGCATAAAATAGCCAAGAATATCGCCCACCGCGCCCTTGCGTCCGAACAGCAGCTGTTCCCCCTCGCTGATATAACCGGAACGCATGATGGTGGCCTCGCGCCGCTGGCTTAGCGAACCGATGCCTACCACCGCGATATCCGCGGCGCAGGCGGTCAGCATGACATCCTGTACGCTGCGCTCCTGGCGGAAAATTTCCGCCACGCTTGCCGAGGACGCGCGCAGCGGCGCCGGGATAATGCTGACGCTGCAGGCGGCGTCCAACTGGCCGATGCCGGTCATATAGGGACCGACCCCGCCGGAAAGGGTCACCAGCCTGATCTGCTGCGAGGTGATAAAACCGCTCAGATGCTGCAGCGTGCTCATGGCGGTTTCGCCAAAACCCACCGCCAGCAGTTGCTGCGGTTGAAGCTGCTTCATGATCTCCTGGGCGGCGCCGATGCCGATGCGTTGGCTCATATCCCGCTGCGGCAAGGCCGGCAACACCCGCGCGTGGCGCAAATCGAAACGCTCCAGCAATTGGTTTTCCAGCTCCAGGCATCCCTCGTAACGGGAGTTAATCTGTACGCGGATGACGCCCGACTGGCGGCCTTTTTCCAGCAGACGCGACACCTTGAGGCGGGTCAGCCCAAGCTGCTCGCCAATCTCTCCCTGGGTCATGCCGTCGTGATAATAAAACCACGCTATACGCGCTAACAGTTCCTGCTCGGCCATGCTGCTGTCCGCTGGGTTGAAATGATCCGGATTATTTTTCTTCATATAGAACACTTATTAAAATTTAAATCAATTGTTCAATTAATCACAACGCTAAATTGTGATGGAGACGACAAAAAGACCTTTCCGCCATCTGGTACGGCGATTAATAACCCCGTGATGCACAAAATGTGATCGATCTGGCGGTTTTATTATAACGGCCCAACTAGGATTATGAACAGTTTTGAATTTTAAATTCATTTGTTCATACGCGTCGAGGCAGCATGATACTACCATCCCCGATGGAACCCACGCCGTTGCTCAGCGTGCATAACGTCAGCAAACACTATTCAGGCGTGGCGGTATTAAAAGATATCGCCTTTACCCTGATGCCGGGGCAAGTGCATGCCTTACTCGGCGGCAACGGCGCGGGTAAGTCGACGCTGATGAAAATCATCGCCGGCGTGGTGGCGCCGGACAGCGGCGCCCTGAGCATCATGGGCGAGCCCTGCCCGTCGCTGACGCCCGCCCGGGCGCATCAGTTGGGTATCTATCTGGTGCCCCAGGAGCCGATGCTGTTTCCCAACATGACGGTTAAGGAGAATATCCTGTTCCGCCTGCCGCGCCATCAGGCCGATAGCCGGAAATTGCAGGCGCTGTTGCACCGCCTGGGCTGCGATCTGCCGCTGCAGGCCGCGGCCGGCACGCTGGAAGTGGCCGACCAGCAGTTAGTCGAGATCCTGCGCGGCCTGATGCGCGACGCGCGTATCCTGATCCTCGACGAACCCACGGCGTCGCTGACCCCCGTGGAAACCCAACGTTTGTTTCAACAGGTGCGCGGCCTGTCCGGTCAAGGGGTGGGGGTGGTGTTTATCTCCCATAAACTGCCGGAGGTCCATGCCCTGGCGGACCGGGTCAGCGTTATGCGCGACGGCGCGATTACCCTCAGCGGCGCCATCGGTGAGTTTACCACCGACGCGCTTATCCAGGCGATCGCCCCCGTGGCGCGTGTGGATAGCCTGCCGGTGGAGCAGAAGATGTGGCTGGAATTGCCGGGACGACGCCATACCTTCGCCGCCCGCGGGCCGGTACTGGACGTGTCGGGCCTTACCGGCGAAGGGTTTAAAGACGTCTCTTTCACGGTTAATGCCGGAGAAATCATCGGCCTGGCGGGCGTGGTGGGCGCCGGGCGTACTGAGCTGGCGGAAACGCTGTATGGCCTGCGCCCGGTCCGCGGCGGGCAGCTACGGCTGGAGGGACGCGATATCGGATCGCTGACGCTGGCCCAGCGGCTGGCGGCCGGGCTGGTCTACCTGCCGGAGGACCGGCAGTCGTCGGGATTGTACCTGGATGCGCCGCTGTACTGGAATACCGCCGCGCTGACCGCCGGCCGCCGCGGCTGGTGGCTGCATCCTCGGCGGGAAAAAGCCACCCTGGAACGCTACCATCGCGCGCTGGGCATCAGATATGCCGATCCCGATCAGCCGGCGCGCACCCTCTCGGGCGGCAACCAGCAAAAGCTATTGATCGCCAAATGCCTGGAAGCGCAGCCCCGTCTGCTGATCGTCGACGAACCGACGCGCGGCGTCGACGTATCGGCGCGCGCCGATATCTACCAGCTGCTGCGCGGGGTGGTGGCGCAGAATGTGGCGCTGCTGCTGATTTCCTCGGATCCGGAAGAGATAGCGCTGCTGGCGGACCGGGTCTTTGTCATGCATCAGGGGCAATTAAGCGCGCCCATGACGGGCGGCAGCGTAAGCGTAGAACACATGATGCGCATGGCCTTTGGCTCCCATGCCCCGGATGAGGAGATCGCGGATGCTTAGACTATTGCAGAATAACCGTGAATTTACCGCCTTGCTGGCCATCCTGGTGCTGTTTGTGCTGCTGGGGGCGCTTGATCGCGGTTATATCGGTTTCCAGACGCTGCTGATGATTTTCAGCAGCGCGCAGATCCTGATGCTGCTGGCGATGGGCGCCGCACTGGTTATGCTGACGCGCAATATCGATGTGTCGGTGGGGTCCATCGCCGGTCTTTGCGCGGTAACGCTGGGATTGTTGCTCAATGCCGGCTGGCCGCTGGCCACCGCCATTGTGTTTACCCTTTTGACCGGGCTGGCGGCGGGGCTGTTTAACGGTGTGCTGGTCGCCTGGTGCCGGATACCCGCCATTGTCGCCACGCTTGGTACCCTGGGGCTGTACCGGGGACTGATGCTGTTGCTGACCGGCGGTAAATGGATTGAAGGCCTGCCGTCCGGGTTAAAGTCTTTGTCCAATCCGTCCTGGTTTGGCGTCTCGCCCATCGGCTGGGTGATCATGCTGTTGCTGGCCGGCCTGTTCTGGCTATGCTCGCGCAGCGCGTTCGGGCGCAACTTCTATGCGGTGGGGGACAATCTGCAGGGCGCGCGCCAATTAGGCGTGCCGGTAAACGCCATCCGTATCGCCGCGTTTGCCGTTAATGGGGCGATGGCATCGCTTGCCGGCATCGTGTTTGCCTCGCAGATCGGTTTTGTCCCCAACCAGACCGGCAGCGGACTGGAAATGAAGGCTATCGCCGCCTGCGTGCTGGGCGGCATCAGTTTGCTGGGCGGCACCGGTACGGTGATAGGCGCCATCCTCGGCGCCTATTTCCTGACGCAAATCGACACCGTGCTGGTATTGCTGCGTCTGCCGGCATGGTGGAATGATTTTATCGCCGGCCTGGTGCTGCTCGGCGTGCTGATTTTCGACGGCCGCCTGCGCCGGGCGCTGGAGTTGAACCGCCGCCGCCAGAAATACGCCCGTTTTATGCCGGCGCCGACGGCGAAGGCCAAAGACGCTAAAAAACGCCCCGGCGGCGGCGCGCGCGCGGCGGCGTCCGGCACCACTAAAAAGAACAGCGGGGTGGCCTGATGAAACCGGCAAAACTAAAAGGCTATGGCTGGGAAGGCGCGCTGATAGTGCTGCTGATAGCGGAAATCCTGCTGTTCGGCGTCATCAACCCGCGCATGCTGGATCTCAATATGCTGTTGTTCAGCACCAGTGATTTTATCGCCATCGGCATCGTCGCCCTGCCGCTGACCATGGTCATCGTCAGCGGCGGGATTGATATCTCTTTCGCCGCCACCGTCGGACTGTGCGCCATCGCGCTCGGGGTCCTGTTCCAGGGCGGGGTGCCCCTGTCCCTGGCGATCCCCTTGACCCTGCTGCTTGGCCTGGCGTGCGGGCTGCTTAACGCCGCCCTGATTCTTTATACCGGCGTGAATCCGCTGGTGATAACCCTTGGCACGCTGTATCTGTTCGGCGGCAGCGCCCTGCTGCTGTCAGGCCTGGCGGGCGCCACCGGGTTTGAAGGCATCGGCGGTTTTCCCGCGGTCTTCAGCGATTTCGCCAACCTGGCGCCGGGCGGCCTGCCGATGCCGCTGCTGCTGTTCCTGCTGACGCTTCTCGGGTTCTGGCTGCTGATGCACCGCACGCGGCTCGGCCGCAATTGCTTTGTTATCGGCCAAAACGCGCGCGTGGCGCGTTATAGCGCGGTGCCGGTCGGGCGCACCCTGTGCGCGGTATATGGCTTGACCGGCCTGGCGTCGGCGGTGGCCGCGGTACTGCTGGTGTCTTATTTCGGCTCCGCCCGGTCCGACCTCGGCGGCGCGTTGCTGATGCCGGCGATTACCGCCGCGGTGCTCGGCGGGGCCAATATCTACGGCGGCTCCGGTTCCATCCTCGGCACCGCGCTGGCGACCCTGCTGGTGGGCTTTTTGCAGCAGGGCCTGCAAATGGCGGGCGTCGCCAACCAGGTCTCCAGCGCCCTGTCGGGCGCGCTGCTGATCCTGGTGGTTATCGGCCGCTCCGCCAGCCTGCATCGGGAACTATTGGCCCGCTTCCTGACTCGCCGGCTGCGCCCGCGGGTTTCCTTATGATGACTATCTCTGAGATCAATGGAGTCGAACATGGATAACAGTATCTGGCGCAATAGAGCAATGGCGGGCGCGTTCCTGCTGGCGGCCGCGGGGTTCGCCACCGCCCAGGCCGCCGAGCGCATCGCCTTTATCCCCAAGCTGGTGGGCGTGGGTTTTTTTACCAGCGGCGGCAACGGCGCGCTGGCGGCGGGCAAGGAACTGGGCGTCGACGTTACCTATGACGGCCCTACCGAGCCCAGCGTCTCCGGGCAGGTACAGTTAATCAACAATTTTGTCAACCAGGGCTACAACGCCATCATCGTATCGGCGGTGTCGCCCGACGGTCTGTGTCCGGCGCTCAAGCGGGCCATGCAACGCGGGGTAAAGGTGCTGACCTGGGATTCCGATACCAAACCGGAGTGCCGTTCGGTGTATATCAACCAGGGTACGCCGAAACAGCTCGGCTCGCTGCTGGTGGATATGGCGGCGAAACAGATCACCAGGGAGCAGGCCAAGGTGGCGTTTTTTTACTCCAGCCCGACCGTTACCGATCAAAATCAATGGGTCAAAGAGGCAAAGGCCAAAATCAGCGCCGATCATCCCGGCTGGACTATCGTTACCACGCAGTTCGGCTATAACGACGCCACCAAATCCCTGCAAACCGCCGAGGGTATCCTGAAGGCCTACCCGGACCTGGATGCGATTATCGCGCCTGACGCCAACGCGCTGCCCGCCGCCGCGCAGGCCGCGGAGAATCTTGGCCGTAAGGGCGTGACCATCGTCGGTTTCAGCACGCCTAATGTCATGCGTCCCTATGTGCAACGCGGCACGGTGAAGACCTTTGGCCTGTGGGATGTGGTACAGCAGGGCAAGATTGCGGTGTATGTGGCGCATGAAATGCTGCAAAAGGGCGACCTCAATGTCGGCGATAAACTGACCATCCCGCAGGTGGGCGCGGTGGAGGTCTCCGCCAACAGCGTGCAGGGATATCAATATGAGGCCAAGAACAACGGCATCGTCCTGCTGCCCGAACGCGTGCAGTTCAATAAAGACAATATCGATAAATACGATTTTTAACCGGTCTGCGTAGGAGACATGATTATGGCTGATTTGGACGATATCAAGGACGGCAAGGATTTCGGCATCGGCGTGGCGCAGCGCAATGTGCCGTTTTTCCTCAAGGGCAGCGGAGCGCTTGACTGGGGCATGCAATCGCGCCTGGCGCGGATTTTCAATCCCGTATCCGGCCGTACGGTAATGTTGGCGTTCGACCATGGTTATTTCCAGGGGCCGACCACCGGTCTTGAGCGGATCGATTTGCACATCGCGCCGCTGTTCGCCCATACCGACGTGCTGATGTGCACGCGCGGCATCCTGCGCAGCCAGGTGCCGCCGGCGGTAAATAAACCGGTGGTGCTGCGCGCGTCCGGCGCCAACTCCATCTTAGGTGAACTGTCGAACGAGGCGGTGGCGGTATCCATTGAAGATGCGCTGCGCCTGAACGTGGCGGCGATGGCGGCGCAGGTGTATATAGGCAGCGAATACGAGCATCAGTCGATAAAAAATATTATCCAGCTGATTGACCAGGGCACGCGCTACGGCATGCCGACCATGGCGGTCACGGGCGTGGGAAAGGATATGGCGCGCGATCAGCGCTATTTTTCGCTGGCGACACGCATTGCCGCCGAAATCGGCGCGCAGGTGATCAAGACCTATTATACCGATATCGGTTTTGAACGCGTGGCGGCGGGCTGTCCGGTGCCGATCGTCATTGCCGGCGGCAAAAAACTGCCCGAACGGGAGGCGCTGGAGATGTGCTATCGCGCCATTGACCAGGGCGCATCCGGGGTCGACATGGGGCGGAATATCTTCCAGTCCGAGGCGCCGGTGGCGATGCTGAAAGCCGTGCAGGCGGTGGTGCACCACGGCGAAAACGCCGAGCGCGCGTATGCGCTGTTCAAAAGCGAGCAACACCCGATAGAAGGGGGCAGGTAATGCATGTGACGCTGGTGGAGATCAATGTCAAAGCCGACAAGATAGACGATTTTATTGCGGTTTTCCGGCAAAATCATCTTGGTTCGATTCAGGAACCAGGCAATTTACGCTTCGACGTGCTGCAGGACGAGCAGGTGCCGACCCGATTTTATATTTACGAGGCGTATCGCGATGAACAGGCGGTGGCGGCGCATAAAAAAACCGCGCACTACCTGCGCTGCGTTGAGCAATTGGCGCCGCTGATGACCGAACCGCGCAAGAAGACCACCTTTATCGGCCTGCTGCCGGAGACGGCGTAAGCTCCCGGCATAAACGGCGGGCGGTCAGGGCTGCCATAGCGGTTCCTGTCCGCTGAGCTTACGGTCAAGGAAAAACGCCGCGCTGATCAGTGCCAGATGGGTCAGCGCCTGCGGCGTATTGCCCAGCGGGTAACCCCGCTGGTCGAATTCTTCAGCGTACAGGCCGAGCGGATTGGCATAGCTGAGCAGTTTTTCGAATTCGAAATGCGCTTCCTCCAGGCGATCCGCGCGCGCCAGGCACTCTACATACCAAAACGAGCAGGCGGCGAAGGCGCCCTCGCTGCCGGGCAAGGTATCGGATGGCGTGTTTTCGTTATTATAGCGCCGCACCAGGCCGTCCTGGACCAGCGTATCCCTGATGGCGTCCAGGGTGGCGAGCCAGTCGGGATCGGTGGCGCCGACAAAACGGAACAGCGGCATCAGCAGCATGGACGCGTCCAGGTCCTGACCGTGCCGCGTGGCGGTAAAATGGCCTAGCTCATCATTCCAGAAATGCGTCCAGATATCCGCGCGGATATCGGTGCGCGCCTGATCCCAGCGATCGTAGGGCATGGGCAGGGAGCGTTTCATCCCCAGGCGCAGCGCGCGATCGATGGCTACCCAGCACATCAGCCGGGAGTGCAGGAAATGCTGGGGTTCACCGCGCATTTCCCAGATGCCCGCATCCGGCTGGTTCCAGCTGTTGCAGACATGATCGATCATCCTGACGATATGCTGCCAGCCGCGGTGCGAAATAGCCTCGCCATATTTGTTCGCCAGGTAAACGGCATCCATCAGTTCGCCATAAATATCGAGCTGGAGCTGCCGGTAAGCCCCGTTGCCGATGCGTACCGGCACCGACCCGGCATAGCCCGACAGATGCGGCAGGCTGGCCTCCGGCAGTTCGGTACCGCTGTCCAGCCGATACATGACCTGCAGTTTATCCGGCTCAAACTGACTGTTTTCCATGCAGCGGCCCACCCATGTGGTAAAGGCGCCGGCTTCCTCGATATAACCCAGGCGCATCAGGGCATAAACGCTAAACGAGGCGTCGCGGATCCAGGAGGCGCGATAGTCCCAGTTGCGCGCGCCGCCCAGATGCTCAGGCAGGCCGAAAGTGGCGGCGGCGGCAATGGAGCCGTGTTTCCAGGAGGTCAGGAGCTTAAGCGCCAGCGCCGATCGGTTGACCATTTCCCGCCAGCGCCCTTTATAGCTGCTGGCGGCGCTCCAACGCCGCCAATAGCGCAGCGTGGTATCGAAGCATACCCGGGTATTATCCAGATTGACCTGCGGGTCGCGGGCGCTGCCGAAGATAAATTCCGCGTGTTCACCGGCTTTAAGCGTAAAACGGGCCACGGCGGCGGTGCCCGCGGCGGTATGCAGGGGGACGCTGGACACCAGGCGCAGGCTGGGCTGGCCGGGAGCGGTAAACACCACCGTCTCATGGTCCAGGCGGGCGCGGGTGGCCGCGCGGGCATAGTCGTGCACCGGCGCGCAGCGCAGCGTAAAGCATGCTTCGCCCTGAAGCACCTTCAGGCGACGTATAATGCGCGGCATGCGGTTTTCGTCGTCGCAGATCGGCATAAAATCGGTGATTTCCGCCAAGCCGGTAGTGTCCAGCCAGCGGGTTTGCAGGATATTGCTGTCGGGCAGGTAAAGCTGTTGCCTGCGGGCATCCGGCCAATCGGGGGATAAGGTGAAAACCCCGGCCGCGTCGGTATCCAGCAGCGCGCTGAACACGGACGGACTGTCAAGGTCGGGCCAGCAGAAATAGTCAATGCTGGCGTCAACGGCGATCAGTGCGCAGGTCTGTAAATCGCCGATGATGCCGTGTTCCCCAATGCGTCGTATCGCGTCGGTTTGAGGTAAGTCAGCCATGTCCCTGATTTCCTGAAAAGGCGCGTATGCCGCTGGATTGAGTCAATGTAGTACTAACTATAGCGCAGGATGAATGGCCTGGCCTTTGCATCCGCGTTCATGCGCGCCAGTCTATGGGGTTTATGCAGGGATGATTTCAGGCGGCAGGCACGGAGAGCCGGGTTTTGGCATTGATGTTGATCAGCTGGCTGCCGGCGCAGAAAAATTTTTGCGGAATGTAACGATCGAACCCCTTGGCACGGCAAAAATCCACTAGCCCGCTTAAACAGTGCACGCCGGCTTTTTTATACACAATAAGCAATCTATTCTCGACGGTCCTGAACGAGAGGTTAAGTTTTTTGGCTATTATTTTACTGCTCATGGATTGCAATGCATAAAAGATCACGTCCAACTCGCCTTCGGAAAACAGCTGTTCCGGCGGGAAAAAAGAGAAGAACGTGGGACGCTCGCCGTTAATATGTTTCAGCAGGGAAAAATGCTCAAACTTGCGGGCATGGAAAACGGTGCCGATACATTTGCCGATTCTATGGTCAAATAAAGGGAATTTATCAAAATAATAGGGCTGTAGCAGCTGTTCGCCGCCATAACGATGAATTTCCAGGGAACAGAGCCGATCTTTGACTTGCAGCGTGCTGCGGTCATGCTCTTTGAAATGCCAGGCGAATTCGGCAATGGAGGAGGGCAACTGATCGTCCAGGCAGCCTTCAATATTGTGTAACGAGCGCTTTACATTAATAAGGTCATAATAAGCTTTATTTGCATAGGCATAACGAGATTCTGTATCTTTAACGCCCCACGGCTCGCTGGAATTATCCCAGAACATCAAAAGCTGTGGTGATATTTCAATTGCAAATCGCTCGGCTATCCCAGCAGCGCATTTCATATTAACTTCCATTAGTGTGCCACCTAATTAATCACAACTTGTCCATATCCCCATCATAATGTTTAAACATAGTACTGTCCAGAGGGGTAAAAAAGATATTAATAACTGATAAAAATACATTGTCATTATAGAATGCAGGCCGTTAAGCCGAAGGCGCCCGTGTAGCTTACACCTTCATTTTTTTAATTTTAATTAAACGTAAATTATAAAATTAGATATATAACCAACGTATAAACCGCCGATCCCGCATCTGGCGCTATTTACACTATAAGGATATTTGTGATGGAAAAAATCAATATCGCCGCCAATGATTATGCCTGCGCGCGCGTACCGGACGCGCGGCGCTCCGGCTTTCTCACCGTGACCATGATACGCATCGGCATTACCACCACCCTCGGGCAATTTTTGCTTGGGGCGATGCTTGGCCATGCCATGACATTTTACCAGGCGCTGTTCGCGACCTTTCTGGGAAGCCTGATCCTGGAATTCGTCGGCCTGGGGCTGGGACTGGCCGCCGCCAGGGAGGGGTTGTCCACCAGCCTGCTGGCCCGCTGGTGCGGTTTCGGCCAGGCGGGATCGGTGCTGATTGGCGTTGTGATCGCCCTTAGCCTGTTAGGGTGGTTTGGCGTGCAGAACGCCATTTTTGCCCATGGCGTTGATTATATGCTGGGAGGGCGGCTCGGTTTCGGCTGCTCCGCGGTTATTACCGGCATGGCGCTTACCGCCCTGGTCGCCTGCGGTTTTCGCGCCCTGGGCTGGACGGCCATGATATCGGTACCGCTCTTCTTCCTGGTGGTCGGCTGGATCGCGCTGGAGCTGCTGGCCGGCCATGATGTTGCCGCCCTGGTCGCCGCCGCGCCTATCGGCGAACCCATGACCCTGGGGATGGCGGCCACCAGCGTAGCGGGCGGTTGTATCGTCGGCGCTGTCACCACGGCGGATATCAGCCGTTATTGTAAAAACGGCCGGCATGTTTTCTGGATGATCACCGTCTCGATTATCATCGGCGAATTCGTGGTTAACGGTATCGCCATCCTGATAGCGCATGCGCTGGGAACGTCGGACGTGGTCGCGGTGATGACGCAGACCGCCGGATGGGTAGGCGTATCCGCGGTGATCCTGTCGGCGGTGAAAATCAATGACGCCAATTTGTATTCGTCTTCCCTGGCGCTGGCCAACGCTTTCGAAGGCATTACCGGCAGGAAGTTAAGCTATCGCCGGCTGACGATTATCTTGGGTGCCTGCGGCACGATATTGACGCTAATCGGCATTCTGGAGCAATATCAGCATTTCCTTATCCTGATGGGTGTGGTTTTCCCTCCGGTGGCAGGCGTTATGGTTTGTGATTATTATCTGCTGCGAACCAGCCGCCGGCTCCTCGACCAAACGCGCGCCAACCATGCCCTGCCGGACCCGGCATTGACGCCTGTCATCGGCTGGCGGGCCGTTATAGCCTGCGTAACGGGGATCCTGGCCGGCCTTCTCTTTGATGCGGGGATCGCGGCCCTTAATTCGTTAATGGTTTCCATTATTGTCTATTGGATAATATGTACTCTTAAATCAAGGCGCGTTGCCGATGTACAATAACCCTCCCCTGGTAAAGTAAAATGCCATAACATTAACAGGAAGCGTATCAGCGTCCGGAAAAAGGCGGATATCCTGATCGCTTCTTTGATATTCAAAATAATTCTTTATGTGTTTAAGGAAAATGAATATATCGTTCAGGTAAGATTTAACGTAATCTGCCAGCGCCATGACAATACCGGGCTTTATGCCACAATGTGCCCCGTTGTTAATCACTGGTATATCACAATTAGCCGCTGTCCACTAATCCACGTGGTAGAGTACTTTCTACTCGATAATAAATATGTTTTAATACGCAGCTATTTTAACAACATAACACTATACATTTGCCGGTGCAGGAGAAGACGCATGTGTAAATTCAGCCCCTGCTTCTATGAGTTCCTTTTTGATAGTCATGTTGAGTTCATTAGGAAGCCTGATGGAAATACAATAATTTTTGGCGCCTTGAATTTAACCCATACGGGAATCAGGCATATTCCGCAAAAATTGATAATTGTTAATTCGCTTATTATGAGATATTGCGACATTGAATATCTTCCCGAGGGGTTACAGGTGTTTGATGACCTGGACTTGAAAAACACGCCGATCAAGCGATTACCGCAGGACCTGCACGTTGGCGGAAGTATCTTCCTGGAAAATTCGCAGTTGAGCGAGCTGCCGGACAATTTCGAGGTTGACGGCGGATTGGATCTTGAAAATACGCCGATAAGAACGTTACCGAGTAATCTGTGCGTAGGGGGTTATCTGAACATCCAGGGTACCAATATTACCGCTTTGCCTGAAGATCTTTATGTCGGCCAGACTTTGCTGCTTGATAGCGAAAAAATCAGTATGAACGAGGCCTATCGCAATATTTTGGCCAGCGGGATAATATGGCCTAAGGAACGTCAATATATTAACAAGAATGTTAAGTCATTAACAAAGGTAGGCAATGCCGAATCGAGCTACACGCATCGTGCGTTTTTCTAGCTGCGCCGTTCGGCGCGCCCATGGCGGCCTGCTTTTTGATCCTCTTACCGGAAACGCCGTTCCAGGCTGTATTGCATTGGGGGGCCCGGCTTGTTATTAATATTTCTAATAGGGATATTAATAAAATGAGGGTGGGTTATCCCATTCCCGCGGCCTGTTTTATGGAATAGTAGTGGGCAATCTGACCCATACCACCGGTGTTTACCGCCCGGCGTACCGGCGCTGGGAGTCAATTTTCGCCATGGAGAGATTGTCATGACCCATTTTATCAACGGCAGCTGGCGCAGCGGCAAAGGCGATCCTTTTACCAAGCTTTGCCCTGTCAGCGGCGCGCTTTTATGGCAGGGTAACGAAGCGAATGCGCTTCAGGTCGACGAGGCATGTCGGGCCGCGCGCGCTGCGTTTCCCGCCTGGGCCAGGCGGCCGTTGTCAGGACGCGTCGAGCTGCTGCAGGCATTCGCCGGTTTGCTTGCCCAGCATAAAACCGAGCTGGCGAGCGTCATTTCCCGCGAGACCAGCAAGCCGCTGTGGGAAAGCCAGACCGAAGTGCAGGCCATGATCAATAAGGTGGCTATTTCCCTGACGGCTTACCACGCCCGCACCGCAGAAAGCGTCGCGGCGCAGGGCGACGGCCAGGCCAGCTTGCGCCACCGGCCGCACGGCGTGCTGGCGGTATTCGGCCCGTATAACTTTCCGGGGCATTTACCCAACGGCCATATCGTGCCCGCGCTGCTGGCGGGCAATACCCTGGTGTTTAAACCCAGCGAACTGACGCCGATGACCGCCGAACTGACCTTGCGTTTGTGGCAAGAAGCCGGACTGCCCCCGGGGGTTATCAACCTGGTGCAGGGCGGCCGGCAAACCGGCATGGCCCTGGCTCAATCTTCTGAGACCGACGGGCTCTTGTTTACCGGCAGCGCCCATACCGGCTATCAACTGCACCGGCAATTGGCCGGCCGGCCGGAAAAAATGCTGGCGCTGGAAATGGGCGGTAACAACGCCCTGATTGTTGAACAGGCGGACGACGTGGACGCGGCGGTAAATGTTATTATCCACTCGGCGTTTATCTCCGCAGGCCAGCGCTGTACCTGCGCCCGCCGTCTGCTGGTCAGGCGCGGTGCGGCGGGGGATGCCCTGCTCGGCCGGCTGGTAAAGGTAAGCGCCGCCTTGCGTATCGGCGCCTGGGATAGCCAACCGCCGCCGTTTATGGGCGGGGTGATAAGCCTGCAGGCGGCGGCCAGTCTTATCGTGGCGCAGGAACAACTGCTGGCCGCGGGCGGCAAAGCCTTGCTGGCCCTGACTCAGCCGCGGGCGGAAAGCAGCCTGCTGACGCCGGGCATTATCGATATCACCGCGGTGCCTGACGCCCCGGATGAAGAATACTTTGGCCCGCTGTTAAGCGTTATCCGCTATGACGATTTTGACCAGGCCCTGCATATTGCCAACAATACCCGTTTCGGGCTGGCCATGGGATTGATATCACCCCATCGCCATCATTTCGACCGGCTATTGCTTGAGGCCCGCGCCGGCATCGTCAATTGGAATAAACCGCTGACCGGTGCGGCCAGCAGCGCGCCTTTCGGCGGCATCGGCGCATCCGGCAACCACCGGCCCAGCGCTTTTTACGCGGCGGATTATTGCGCCTGGCCCATGGCGTCGCTGGAAAGCGAGCAATTGACCCTGCCCGAGCCATTGGCGCCGGGTCTGACATTTCCCGGTTAGCGGCGCGGATGTTTTCAGGCCGGCGGCGCGGGAAAGTAAACCCGGCATCACCCGCCGGCCGGATTCATAATTTGCCGCTGACCGCAGCGTAAATCGCTGCTATGATTGCCGGATTCATGGGTTCACCGTCATC
The DNA here is from genome assembly GCF_047324145.1 of Sodalis sp. RH24. Classification (NCBI taxonomy): domain Bacteria; kingdom Pseudomonadati; phylum Pseudomonadota; class Gammaproteobacteria; order Enterobacterales; family Bruguierivoracaceae; genus Sodalis; species Sodalis sp. RH24. The sequence continues at coordinate 2,869,187 of NZ_CP178729.1, read as the reverse complement.
CGGGCGCCCTCGCTCAGCCTAAGGTAGAGATATGGACATCAATAAAAGCTTCTCTATGGCGGCGCTGTGCGCCGTACTAAGCGCCTGCGCGCCGGCGCCGCACCGCGAGGCGCCGGCGCTATCGCAAAGGGCTGCGAGCGCGCCGGCCCTTTGTGGCAAACCGGATGCGGGCGCGGAAATGGATTATTATCAATCCACCAGGCAGGCCTATCTGGACGCCGGGATGGATGATGAACTAAGCACCTATCTTGCCCATACCGCCTCCGCCATGATGAGCTGTATCTGGCATCAGGAATTCGGTCAGTTCGCCGGCAGGACCTGCTCGGTGAAACTGGATTTCAGCGGTACGCGCCCGGAAAAGTCGTTTTCCGGTGATAAGGCGTTGTGCGCCTTTATCGAAAAACAAATTGTCCCGGTCGCCATTTCTCCGCCGCCGGCCTCCTATCTGAAACAGCATCAAGCCATTTGGATTGAGTTCACGCCCGGTTAAGGCGATACCGCCCGCGCTCAGACATTGCGGTTGGTGAACTCCTGGCCCAGCCAGTCTATAAATACCCGCACCCGGGGTGCTAGCTGGCGATTATGCGGATAGAGCACCGCAACCGGAATCGGCGCGGCGGGATAATCCGCCAGCAGCGACAATAGGGCGCCGCTGGCCAAATCGCCGGCCACATGGTAGCGCGGCACCTGGATTATTCCCATGCCCAGCCGCGCCGCCGCCACCAGGCTCTCCGCGCCGGTAACCGAGACCGTGGCCTGCAGCGTACGGGTGTGCAGGGTGCCATCGATCATGAATTCCAACGGCATAAGGGTACCGGTGGCGGACGAGCGGAAACCGACCATCCGGTGGTCTGCTAGATCCGCCGGCGAAGCCGGCAGGCCGAAACGCTGAATATAATCAGGCGAAGCGCAGGTGATTTGTGCCAGCGCGCCGAGACGCCGCGCCACCATATCGCTGTCTTTCAGGTTGCCGACCCGCAATACGCAATCCATGCCCTCGCGCACCAGATCCACCAGCCGGTCGCCCTCGCTCATGAAAAACTCGATTTCCGGATACCGCGCCAGAAAGCCGGGCAGGCCGGGCAGTAGGAAATGGCGTGCCAGGGTGCCGTGTACGTCTACCCGCAATAATCCCTTCGGCCGGGCGCCGCTAAAGGCGGTCTCCGCATCCTCCACCGCCGCCAGGATCAGCAGGCAGCGCTGGTAATACGCCTCGCCATCCAGCGTCGGGCTTACCTGGCGCGTGGTACGATGCAGCAGCCTTACCTGCAGCCGGTTTTCCAACTGCTTGACGGCGTCGGTGGCGGTGGAACGCGGAATGACCAAATCCCGCGCCGCCAGCGTAAAACTGCGCTGTTCAACCACCCGGGTAAACACCCGCATGGCATCGTATCTGTCCAAGGTATTGTTTCTCATTTTCGGATAGTGATGACGAATAATAGGGGATTATCCGGTAAAGAAAAAGGTCCATGCTGTTTTCACCGGCCCCGACAGGGTATGGCCGGCAACCCGACAGGAGAACAGCATGAATAACGCTACATCGCGCGTCGCCATCATTACCGGCGCCTCAAGAGGCATCGGCGCCGCCATCGCCCGGCGCCTGGCCCATGACGGTTATACCGTTATCGTTAATTATTCGCGCCAGCAGCAAGAGGCCGACGCGCTGGTCAGCCAGATCGCGCAGGCCGGCGGCCATGCCCTCAGCGCCCAGGGCGACGTCAGCGACCCGGCGACTTTTACCACCTTGTTTGATCGGGCGGAAGAGGCGTTCGGCGGGGTGGATATCCTGGTCAATAATGCCGGCATCATGAACCTGAGCACCCTGGCGGACAGCGACGACGCGCTGTTTGATCGCCAGATCGCAATCAACCTGAAAGGCACTTTTAACGGATTGCGGGAAGCGGCGCGGCGCCTGCGCACTGGCGGCAGCATCGTCAATTTTTCCACCAGCGTCGTCGGCCTGCGGCTTGAAACCTACGGCGTCTACGCCGCCACCAAGGCGGCAGTGGAAACCCTGACCGCCATCCTGGCTAAGGAACTGCGCGGCCGCGCGATCAACGTCAATGCCGTCGCTCCCGGACCAACGGGAACCGACTTGTTTTTAAAAGGCAAACCGCAGGAAGTGGTTGACCGCATGGCCAAAATGGCGCCGCTGGAACGCCTGGGCACGCCGGAGGATATTGCCGCCGTGGTGGCGTTCCTGGTGGGTGCCGACGGTGCCTGGATCAATGGCCAGGTGCTGCGCGCCAACGGCGGGCTGATCTAACGCCTTTTCAGTCGATTCATTTCATCTTGAAAAGAGGTTTGGCCATGAAACACGCGATCGTGATAACCGGCGCCTCCAGCGGCTTTGGCGCCCTGACCGTACGGGCGCTGGCCGCAGCCGGACATACCGTTTACGCCGGCATGCGTGAAACCACCGGGCGCAACGCGCCGCAGGCGGCCGAAGCCCGGCGCTATGCCGCCGAACGGGGCGTCGATCTGCGCCCTGTGGAGCTGGACGTCGTGTCCGACGCATCGGTGCAGGCCGCCACTGCCGGCATTATCAGGGAGTGTGGCAGGCTGGATGTGGTGATCCATAATGCCGGTCATATGTCGTTCGGCCCGGCGGAGGCGTTTACCCCGGAACAATTTGCCCAACTGTACGATATCAACGTGCTCAGCACCCAACGCGTAAACCGCGCCGCCTTGCCGCAGCTGCGCAAGCAGGGCAGGGGATTGGTGGTATGGGTGTCGTCCAGCAGCGCCAGGGGAGGCACGCCGCCCTACCTGTCTCCTTACTTCGCCGCCAAGGCGGCGATGGATTCACTGGCCGTCTCTTACGCCGCGGAACTGAGTCGCTGGGGAATTGAAACCAGCATTATCGTGCCGGGGGCGTTTACCCGCGGCACCCATCACTTCGCTCATGCCGGGGCGCCGGCCGATGCGCCGCGCGCCGCGGAATACGATCAGGGGCCCTACACCGGGCTGGCGGAGCAGAGCCTGAAGGGGTTGTCTTCGCTGGAGCCGGCGAATGCCGATGTCGCCGAGGTGGCCAGGGCCATCGTCCGGGTCGTGGATATGCCCTTCGGCACCCGGCCGTTCCGGGTGCATATCGACCCGTCCGGGGACGGCTGCGAGGTGGTCAATGGCATGGCGGACCGGGTGCGCGCCGAACTGTTCCGCCGCATCGGCCTGGAAGACTTATTAAAACCGCACAACCGGTAGTATCTCAAGGCGCTTATGGTCTGGCATCCATCCTGTTACCGCCGCGACGGATCGCGGCGGTGATGTTCATCAGCTGTAGGGCCATAATGGCAACGTATGGTTCGCGGTAGTTATGGGCATGGGATAAATCAATTCGGTAAGACGGCGGAAATTCTTGACGGAAAAAAGGATATCGAAAAAACACTGCAGGTAATATTCGTCCGCTTCCGCAATATAGTCCTGGTACTCCCTGAGAATATGATAAATTTTTTCTTCAGACTCTTTATCCAACTGCTGCCGGTAGAGGCCGGTAAAATCATAGAAATTCATATCGCGAATGATAAGTCGCGCTAAATCACTCAAAATATCGGGTAAAAAAGTGACGTTTCGTTTGATGCGGGCGTTATTGAGTGATTTTCTGATGGTAATAAGCATTTCCACCATATCAGCCAGGCGCCTGGTTTTTGCATAGCCCCGGCGATGTTCAGTAGCGCCATGCCTGTGCGTTACCGGCGCTGGCAATGCTTCACCCGGTTCGACGGTAGAGGGTGAAAAGCGGGTAAACCAATGGGGCTGCCGTTGCCTGATGTTATCTGTCGCCAGATAGGGGCCCAGCTGGATGTTGAGCCTGAGATCATTAGCCAGCACCTGTCCCCGCTGGGAATGAGGCGCAAATCCATCAAAGAGGGTGATTAATTCCATATATCGTACCTGCGCGAGGTCGGGCAGCTTGCTGTTGGCATAAACCAGACCGCGGATAATGTGCGCCATTTCGCGGGGGCGGGAGGGATAAATATTTTGTGGGACAGCCTCCATTTTAAGCGTCAGCACCGCGGGATTATCAGCCGAAGCCGCCAGCGTCCAGGTATTTTGGGTCAGCGTTTTTTCCCTTGCGGCCACAGGAAATTCTGCGATGGCCTCTTCACCATACGTAGTGGTGTTAACAATCTTCTGAAACGCCAGCCTGTCCGACATAACGGGTTCATCAGGCGGCGCGTTAAAAAGATTACCTGCGATCAGGGTATATTGTTCGGACGTGTTTCTTATCGTGAGCTTGCCTTCGGAAAAAGTACCCATTTCTTCGGCCAGGATAATCGAAGGCCCGGTCTCGAACAGCGGGTTAAATAAATTATTGCCTACGCCTGCAAAGCGGCCATCGCCGACGCTGAGTAATAAATGGCTTAAATATAAATCATCATAGAATACCGCGAGCAATTTTCCCGGCTTTATTTTTAACAAATCATCGATTTCTAGCAGTTCGACACCGGCTGACATGTAGCTCTGGCTGGGATAATTTTGACCTAATGCCCGCGTGGTTTTTTGCTGCATATCTTCCGTTTCCTGGGCGCTGAGAAGTTTAGCCTCTTTCAAAATGAGAAAAGGAAAGGTCACTTTCATATGATGATTTTCATCTGTTCGATCAATACGATCATATTCAGCGGTCATGTTACGCGCTGCCGACAAAACGGAAGGGGTATCATCATACTCAGCAGGTAATTTTTCCTTGACATAGCGATAATAATATTTAATCCCTGCGGTTTTATACCATATAGGTTCACGCAGCAAGAACGCGCCTTTGACGTATTTTCCCGGATGTTCCGCCTCACGATAGGGAAAGGCGATAGCCGATTTAATTTTACTGAAATCTTTGTATTTTATCAGGGGGTAATCGTTGCTGATGGTTTTTTTAATCAGATATGCCCATTCGGGTTCATTAAAAACCTGCCGGTCTTCAATGAGCCCGGCTCCGTACGGACGAAGGTAGGTCATATCAACAATATAATTATTCCCATTTATCTTTAAGACTAAAACAATATGATCTACCGGCAAACGATCGTGCTCATTCTGCCATAAGCGTTGCATGCGGTAGGCGACGCCCACTCCCCCATCCAGTGCTAAACCGGTTACAAAGTGGCGCAGCATAATGTTTTCCTCACCGGATCCCTGCGTAAAGACCTCACGGAATTTATGCTCGTCGGCAAGACAAACTACAAAGTCGGTTAACATATTACTTATGTCGCTGTTTTGGTCAAATAAATTTTTCATATGGGTGGTGTAGTCATTTACCATGATTTCTAACATGTAAATGTACATCCATTTATTGTCCCGGTAATGGTCTTTCGTAAATTGTATGGCGCGTAATGGTTCCATGGTAAAAATATCAATTTCTTTATTTATATGCCGGGTTCGACGGCCGGAGCGCATGTATATAGGGAAGCGGTCATTATCCAAAAAATAGGTGGCACTCCATTTGCCTTTATCGTTTTTATACATAGGGATGGCGTAATTGAAATTTATAACCTCGGTCGGTTTGACGACACGCCAGGATTTTATCGCGGCATCCCAAATAACCTGAAAGAAATAATCGTCAATCTCGATAAATTTCTGCGTGGTCCCCTGTCCCTGATCAAGGATAAATGTGCCATCGTTGTTTTTTTGAGAGAGCAAATTTTTATCAATTTTAGCGGACCAAAGAATAAAATTAGTCATTCTTTGCTCCATATTATTTAGAATAAAATTGCTCATCCATGAAATTACCGTGGCCATATTTTTAGATAAGTGATGCTTTACCTGCCTTGAGAATATGGAATGTATCGGCAACGGATTTAGATAACCGATAAGGCTGCTAACAACAGAACCCGAGCTTTTTCTTGCAATAGTGGGTAATTCTTCAACCAGTATTTTTGAAATAGCCCTATTCAGCTGCTTAACGGGCAGGTTATCGATATTGGCAATGTTAAATAAACGTTTGTATAATATCCCGGTTCCTTTGGCCGCACTACCGGTTAATTGCGCGAGCATAAAAGCCAGATCAAAAGTATCGAATATGATTTCTATGCCATTGGGCTGGTTGTCAGCGTCATGCCATTCCTTCCACAAGATTTCATAAAAGGGTATTAACGCCAGCAACTCTTGCCACCATTTTCTTTCTCGTAGCGAAATTTTTAACTGATCTGTTATCTCCTTTAGCATTTGCGTATTCCAGTAGTCCATTATTTCCATCAGCGTCTTATATCCATCTTTTTCTTTTCCCGCCACCAGAACATAATCCGGTGTGGGCATGCTGGCAATGTTTTCTTCTGGTTCAATCAGGAAAAGACTCAATGGCGACATACGCAACGTAGAGTTGTCAAAATGAATATTAAAAAGCTCTAATAAATCATCCGTTGTTATAGATATTTTCCGGCGATTAAGCCAGTTAAGGTCGAAATTGGTTTTTTTATGTTCAGCCCGAATAAAACTAAGTATGACATTCTCAGGAGATATCGATATCTCTTTGATAAATGGAGCGCTAAAAAGAGTGCATGCCATAATGAGTTTATGACTGTAAGTTTTAATCAGGGAAAAAGTGCCAAAGTTATTATTTGGCGCGAAGATATCAGTATTGGGAGATAATGAATTCTGGACGTAATTCCTAGAATAGATTTTAAAAGTATGTACTTCCTTGGGGGGATAGATCATATCCAAATAATCTAATTGCGAACGGGAAAGAATTTTATATGTAAATTGCCGTGCTTCCTGTTGTAGGGAATAAGCTTTATAATGGATAAATTGGTTATAAAAATCCCTGGCTGAATCAAATTCACTCGAGGGTTTCAACTCAAATATTTTTTTGAAATTTTCAACGGATCGCGACTCGAAATCAAGCGCGACCATTTTTTTTGCATCTTGAAATTGCTTGATGATAAATAATGAATTGAGTTCGCTTAACTGATCCGGCCGGACGCGATGATAATCCATGTACCAGTAGATTGACGCTCTCAAAAGCAGTTCAATATCGCCCATAGTAACGCGGTGGAAGTATTGGTTGAGTATGTCCTGCTTTGATTTGTTGCTGGCGTCGCCGGGGAAGGCCATTATCATCGCCATGATTTTTGCTTCCGCCAGCCGTTGCTCATCCGTGTTACTGCCTAACAACACTTGTTCGTGCTGATGCTCGTCGACTATAATTATTAAGGAGGTTTGCAGCTTTTCAAGGAAACTCAACAATAAAATGCATTCCTTGTCATATTTAATTTGATCGAATAAAGTATTAATCCATTGAGGATTATGCGCATAGGCAGGATCGTCCATACGCGCAAGATTGGTGGCCGCGCTTTTCTCAAGGCAATGTAATGTCTCTTGGTAGGGTAGCAAACTTTCATCCTGCCAGCGTTGGCCTGCGTTGTGAGTAGCTAGGCGGGTACGATAAAAAGCGATGTCACGCAGCAACCGGTCGATATGGGGATGATATTTATCACTGCCGTGGATAAAATCCACGATCTGCTTTGCCACCAGCTCGGCTATTTCCTCTTCGCTTAACGGTGGGACCGGCTGGTCAAAAAGATTTCTGTATTCAGTCAGCTCTCCTGGAATAAAAAGATAATTGCCCTGAATGCTTAGGCCATTGTTCCTGCTATACTCGAAAATATAATAAAAAAAACGCTTAATAAGAATCCGCTTGAGATTTTTGGGCTGTTCATCGAGCATGTCAATATATATTTCCCGGGAATTGTAATAGATGAGTCTGTCTATTGTTGGGATTGAATCACTAAATAATGATCTTTCGTATTTATGCTGCGCTTCTTGCATTAAAATAAGCATTGTATATTGTTCTCTATACATTTCAACATCGTCTAATGATGATTCTTTAATCAGTTGCAGCAGGTTTTTTTTGGCATCGGCATACGAAATGCCATTTTTAAAATCTATCAATTCACGCAAAAGTTTGAAATTGATTTTTCCCAACGCCTCTTCAATGTGGTGGCTAATCTGAGGATAAAAATCGGCCACCATCCTTTGCTCTTTGAAATAGTTTCTGCTGGAATTTTCATATTTTGTTATTTTGGCTGATGATTTAATACAATCTTCAATATTGTTTTCGATATATTTTTTGATCATTATAATATCAGTAAACTGCACTATATTGTTAAGGTATGAAATATCGTTAAATAGTTCAGTTATTTTGTCGTATAAAAAAATATTGAGATCGTACATCCATTCTAGCGAGTAAATTTTACCTTTCGCCAATGGGATATATTGCTGTTTAATTTCCGTATATAATTCTTTGGCTGCATGATTAGCGATATGTAAGTTTGTTTCACAGATATGATTTTTTCCATTATCGTCGTTTTCTGTTATCGGCGGGTCGGAAAACAAGGGCAAGGCGTGGTCATGCCGCCGCTCAATGTCATCTACCGCTGCCGCGCCGGCGCCAGGTAACAATGTGGGTAGAAAGAACCTATGACGGGATTGCCACAGGGTGGTTAATATGCCGGAGGCACGCAGCGGGGAAGGACCGATATCGCGTGCTTGCGCGTTGGGCCGGTGCCCCGATGCGGCGATTTTTGCTTGTTGCGGCCCCGGTGTGCCCCGGGGTTGTGCCTGGAAAATCCGGCTCGCGTAATAGCCGCTGACCACGCCCGCGAGATGCTCCAGCAGATTGACCAAATTGTCCATCCAGGTGCGGGGCGGACCGGCAAGATCGTCAATATGATAGATTTCCCCATCGGAAAGCAGCCACCGTCCGTCCATTTCCGCGATATAAACACCATAGCCGCCTGGCAAGACAATCTTGCGGGTCGGTATGCTAAGGGATTGATCGGCAATAGTGATGGTAATATTTTTTCCGGTTGTCGCCGTGGATACGCTTTCGGGATGTTTTTTAAATAAAGCCACGCAGGCGTATAACCGATCCGCTTTTAATTTTTGTTCAGCTGTTTCTTCAGTGTCAATACCGTTATGTGGTTTAGATACGCATTCGCGCTGCTTTGACGGCAGATTAGTATCATGTTGGTTCTGAACGTTGTTAATTTTTTGATAGTAATTATTAATTGTTGATGAGTTGGCATGACCGGCGACAGCGACGTTGGATTCTTTTGTTAAAAAGCAATTATATTGGCTGATAGTTGTATTTAACATAGTATCTCCAGTGATTTATAGGCATCTGTGCAGCTTGCCGACGGGAAAAGTAAGCGGGGCGCCATAATATTATGGCGTGCTATATAAGGCATATTGGAGCATGTTAATTAAGAAAGGACAGTGGATTTTTCGTTAATGTATTTGTGATAAAAAAGCGCTTGCTAACGAACGCAAAAAAATGCCGTTGTTTATTGTTATTGCAACCATAGGCGCAGCATGGCCGGCACAGCCGGTAATTGCGACAGCAGGTACAACACCAGGCCGATAAATCCCCCCACCAGCGTGCCGTTGATGCGAATAAACTGCAGATCCTTGCCGATGTTCAGTTCTATTTGCCGCGACATATCGCGCGCGTCCCAGCTTTTTACCGTATCGCTGATATGCTGGGTCAGGAAGGCCGAGAAGTCGGGCGCCATGCGCAGGGCCGCCTGTTCCAGATGCTGGTTTAACGAAGCGCGCAGGTTGGCATCCTCCGCCAGCGTCCGGCCCATCCAGAGGCCGGCGTCGGTCACCTTGCCATGCAATACCGAGTCCGGCCGATCCAGATCGTCTTTCAGCCAGCCGCGCACATCACCCCACAGGCCGCTGATATAGGTATTCAACACCTCATCGTTTTTCAAGTAATGTTTGATTTCCTCCGCCCGGCGGGCAGTAGCGGGGTCGTGTTTTAGCCGCTCGATCAATTTTTGCGCCAGCCGATCGAACCGCCCGCGCAGCTCATGGCCGCGATCGCGGCCAATTTCATCCAGCCAGGCGTTCACCGCGTTGGCCACCGCCGTGGCGCTGTGTTCGCCAAGCCATTCCGTCGGCAAAACCTTTTCTTTCAGCGGATGCTCACGTTTAAGCCATTGGATAATCTGATCGGCGATAAGCGTGCGGGTGGAAGATTTGTTCAGCAGTTTAACCAGCTGGCGCAGCCCCGCGTCCAGCAAATCCTGATGCCGGCCGTCTTTGGTCAGGCTGTCCAGGATGGCGCCGACGGAAACGGACAGGTCGATTTTATCTATCACAGCGTCCAGGGCGCGGCGGATAAAACCCTGGATGCGCCGGTCATCGGTAAAGTCGAGAAAGCCGCGCATCAGCTGCAGGATTTGGCCGCCCAGACGATCGGCGTTGGCGGGGTCGGTCAGCCAGCCGGCAATGGTCTGCGCCGGATCGTGTTTCCTGATAAGGCCGGCAAGGGACGACGTATTGAGGAATTTTTCCCGGACGAACAGCGCCAGGTTATCGGCAATTTTGTTTTTATTGCGCGGAATAATGGCGGTGTGGGCGGCGATGAACGGGATCGGCACCCGCCTGAACAGCGCTACGACGGCAAACCAATCGGCCATGGCGCCGACCATTGCCGCCTCGGCGACGGCCTTGATTCCATCGCGCCAAAAGCCGGGCGGTATAAACAGCGTCGCGACAAATATGCCCGCGGCCACGGCCAATAACAGCAGAGCCACCCGTTTGATTTTTTTCAGTTCCGTTTGTTTAGTCATAAAGTACTAATATCGGCATCCATCAGGCGGCCGTGGCCTTGGCGCTCTAACGCTCGGGGACAGCCGCCGGTGACTGCGCAGAAGAGGCGCACGCCATCGGGCGTGTGAACGACTTCTCGTGCGGTGGTTAACGTTCAGGTTCCTTAAGCGTAGTCGGCATTTCATCCGGCGGTAAACGAATAGGCGGCCGATCCCTTCCTTCGCGCGCCTTGCCGTTAACGCATTCTTATCACCTGCCGGCGCCGGCGTGTTCAAGAGAAGTCTTAACGCGTTTACCCGTGATTTGCCCTACGATACCGTCGGCAACGCCCCCGTCACCGGCAGCCATCGTGCAAGTTTCCTCCGCTGACGGCAACACGCTTGATGGTATTCAGTGTAATATTAGTGGGCAAATAAAATGCCATACAATATTAACCCGTTATCGGCCTAGCGGCGGACGACGGCAGATAATAATCAGTACCGGCAGTTATCTGTGAGCGTCGCATGCACAACAACCGGCGTAGCGGCCACGGCATCGTTGATTTTCGGAATCATTTACTCTATGTATAACTTTTTCTTTCGGACATGTTTGCACCGTTGCGTCCTGATGGTGTTTATCATCGCGGCGGGTTTTTCCCCCATCAATGTTGTCTTTGCCGCCGATCCCGCACCGGCCGGCGCCGCCCCCGCCGCGCCGAAACTGGTGGCCAGCGTGGAATTGCCCAAACTGCAAAAGCAGTTGGACAGCATCAAGCAACGCGTCTCAGCCGCCACCAATGACAATCAGCTGAGCGCGCTGAACGATGAGACGCTGCAATTAGCCGCCGACGCCGACGCGCTGGTGGCCGCCATCCAGCCGGATCGGGCCCAGGTCCAGGCTCAGCTCGATATCCTGGGGCCGCCGCCCGCCGAGGGGGCGATGCCCGAGACCAGCGTGGTCGCCCAGCAACGCAATGCTCTGAATAAAAGCAAAACGCTTATCGACGGGCAGCTCGAACATGCCAAGGCCATCAGTACCGGCGCCACCAACTTATCGGTGCAAATCGTCGATATCCGCCGCAATGCGCTGCGCACGCAGATGGCGCTGAACTCGGGCAGCATCCTGTCGGGTAGCTTCTGGTCGCCGTTGTTCAATACCGCGCCGGAAGACAAGCGGCGTCTGGACAATTTTGGGGAACAGTTAAAAGACGCCTGGCTTGCGGCCTGGGAGCCCGAGTGGCGCTTTGGCTCGGCCGCGCTGCTGATCATGGCGCTGGCCGTCTGGGCGTTGGCCAGTCGGTTATTGGACAAGCTGACGGCGTGGTTCTGTATCAATATCCTGCCGGAAGGGCGCCTGCGGCGCAGTTTCCTGGCCTGCGCCACCGCGCTGGTGACCGTATTCAGCGTCGGGCTGGGGGCGCAGCTGATTTTGCTGCTGTTTCTCCGCCATCCCGATGTCTCGCAGCTGGTGACGGATTTTATCATCGAAATCTTTAAGCTCACCCTGTTTTCGGCGTTGATTGCCGGGCTCGGCCGCGGATTGCTCTCCATCAAGCGCCCCTCGTGGCGGCTGATGGCCATCGCCGATCCGGTGGCCATGGCGATGCGTTCGCTGCCGCCGATGCTGGCGTCGTTTATTCTGGTGTTCGGCGCGGTGGAGCAGATGAATAACCTGGTCGGCACCAGCGTCGCCACCACGATTTTCGGCAACGGCATTTCGGCGCTGCTGGTGGCGCTGACCGCAGGCTACGCGCCGCTGCGCACCAACCGTACCCGGCGCAAGCTTCTGGCCGAAGGCGGGGAGCCGGAAGCGCGCAGGACGCTGGCCGGGCTGATTCACTTGTGCATTACCGTCACCGCCATCGCCATCCTTGTTTCCCTGCTGATCGGCTATATCGCCCTGGCGCGGTTCCTGACATATGAGCTGGTGTGGGTGGGCATTATCCTGTCCTGCCTTTATCTGCTGATCCACCTGGTGGTGGATCTGTCCGATAGCTTGTTTTCCCCTGCCACCCTGGTCGGCCAGCGTATTAAACACTCCCTCGGCCTTGACGACCGCCACCTGGCCCAGGCCTCCACGCTGTTGTCGGCCATCGGTAAAACGGTGCTGATCCTGTTTGCCGCGGTGGCGTTGCTTAACGGCACCTTTGGTTCCACCACCCCGCTGGCGTTGCTGAACAAGGCCATCGATATGTGGGGCGGCAAGGGGCTGGAGAAGCTGAATATCGTCCCGGCGCATGTGATGAACGCGTTGATTTTCCTGGCCATCGGCATCTATGTGCTGCGCTCGGCCAGGCGATGGCTGGATAAGGATTTCCTGCCGCAGACCATGATGGAGCCCGGCATGCGCGCTTCGCTGGTGATCCTGTTCAGCAATATCGGGTATGTGCTGATCGCCCTGCTGACGCTGTCGACGCTGGGCATCCAGTGGAACAACCTGGCGTGGATCGTCAGCGCCCTGTCGGTGGGCATCGGTTTCGGCTTGCAGGAAATCGTGAAGAATTTTATTTCCGGCATTATCCTGCTGATTGAGCGCCCGGTAAAAGTAGGCGATTTGATCACCATCAGCGGCGTCGAGGGGGACATCCGGCGTATTAACGTGCGCGCCACCGAAATCCAGCTGGGCGACAGGTCTACCGTTATCGTGCCGAATTCACAGTTCATTTCCCAGAACGTGCGTAACGCCACCATGGGCAACGCCCAGGGCGTGGCGACCATCGCCCTGACGTTCCCGTTGGATATCGACCCGGAGCAGGTGCGTAATCTGTTGCTTGAGACCTACCGCGATCATGAGTCCATCCAGGATACGCCCGCGCCCTCGGTGACCTTCAGCCAGCTTGGCCCCAGCGGTATTACGCTAAGCGTAACCGGGTTCGTCAGCAGTCCGCGTATCGTGGCGGGCACTAAAAGCGATCTGTTATTTGAAATGCTTAAACGTATGCGCGCCGCCGGCATCGTGCTGTCTACGCCGCAGAAAATGATTTTCGAGAATTCGCCGCCGTCGGCGCCGGGCATACTGGACACCACGGCCCAGTAGCCCGTTAAAACCGCGGCGTCGGCAATGACGGGCCTGGCGCCCGGCGGCGGGGGATCCGTTATGGCATGGCCGCTATGCGGCCGGCCCGGGCAAGGTATCCTGTCCTTCACCCAGCGGCCGCTGCATCAGCAGCGTGTCGACCCAGCGGCCATGCTTAAACCCAACGGCGGCCAGGGTGCCGATAAGCCGGAATCCCAGTTTTTCGTGCAGACGAATGGAACCAATATTGCCGCTGTCGCCGATAACCGCCAGCATCTGGCGCCAGCCGCCCCGCTGCGCCCGCTCGATGGCCTCGGCCAGCAGGGCATAACCTATTCCCTGGCCGCCCATTTCCGGATGAATATAGACCGAGTCCTCCACGGTAAAACGGTAGGCATGGCGCGGACGATATAATCCCAGGTAACAGTAGCCGACCACCCGACCGTCGAGCCTTGCCGCCAGCCAGGGCAATCCCTTCGCCAACACGCCGGCGCGCCGCGCCGCCATGTCCGCCAGGCAGGGTGGTTCGGTCTCGAAAGAGGCGATGCCGTGCAGGACATGCCAGGCGTATATCGCCTGGATGGCGGTCATATCCGCGTCGGTGGCGTCGGTGATGCTTAAGGGGGTAATGGACACGTTATCGGCCTGTCAATCAAATACATCAGGCGTTCAGCATAATGCAGAAATTCCGCGCCGGGTAGCCGCTTTCTCTTATCGACGCCATAAGCAAAACAGGGTACCGCCGCATTTTGGCCCCGGCTAGTCATTTTGTCCCACGCCCGCCGGCATGGCCCGTGCACGTCGGAACACCGCGCCGTAGCGACGCATCCTCGGCAACAACAGCGCCGCGATAAGGCCCAGCAGCGCTGCCAGCGACAGCCAGGCCCCCGGCATGGCCTTATCGCCGCTGGCATGGATGAGATAGCTGGAAACCGCCGGCGTAAAACCGCCGAAAATGGCCGTCGCCAGGCTGTAGGCCATGGAGAAACCGGTGGCGCGCACGTCGGCCGGCATGACTTCGGCAAGCGTGACCACCATGGCGGCGTTATAGCTGGCGTAGAGAAAAGACAGCCACAGCTGGGCCATCATCAGCCGGCCGAACGCCGGGGCGACCACCAGCCAGTGCAGCACTGGATAAGCGGTCAGCAACATCAGGGCGCTACAGGCCAGCAACAGCGGCCGCCGGCCGATTTTATCCGACATGGCGCCCATGACCGGCAGCCAGAACAGATTGGAAACGCCGACGCACATCGTGACGATAAAACTTTGCTGCTCGCTGAAATGCAGCACGCTTTTGCCATAGGTGGGCGTAAAGGCGGTGATCATATAAAACGCCACGGTGGTGGTGGTCACCATAAACATGCCCACCAGCACCAGCCGCCAGTTTTCCGCCATTGAGCGCATGATATCGGCGGTATGGGGATGGTGGGGGCGCTGTTTGAATGCATTGGTCTCCTCCAGCATGCGTCGGATCCAGAACAGCACCGGCACAATCAGGCAACCGATAAAAAACGGTACCCGCCAGCCCCAGGCCGCCATGACGGCCTCGCCAAACAGATGATGCAGCGCCACGCCGAGCAGGGCGGCAAAGATAACCGCCACCTGCTGGCTGGCGGATTGCCAACTGACATAAAAGCCCTTCTTGCCCGGCGGGGCGATCTCGGCCAGGTAAACCGATACGCCGCCCAGCTCCACGCCGGCGGAAAACCCTTGCAGCAGGCGTCCCAGCAGCACCAGCGCCGGCGCCGCCACGCCCAGGGAGGCGTAGCCGGGCACGCAGGCGATGGTCAGGGTGCCGAACGCCATCAGCGCCAGGGTAAGCAACAGCCCCTTGCGGCGGCCGTGGCGGTCGATATAGGCCCCAAGCACCAGGGCGCCCAGCGGGCGCATCAGGAACCCGGCGCCGAAGGTCATCAGGGTCATCATTAACGAGGCGAACGGATTATTATTCGGGAAAAACGCCGCGGCGATGGCGCTGGCGTAATAGCCGAAGACCATAAAATCGTACATTTCCAGGAAGTTGCCGCTGGTGACGCGAAAGACGGTCATGATGCCGGCCTGGTGAATCCCGGCGTGGGAGTCAGGTGAAGACATAATTAATAACCCATGCAATCAAAAACATTTTATTAACATTGCCGCCGGGGTTTAAAAAGTGATCCAAGTCTCATTTATCTTCATGGCTACGTTAACCCCAAAGCAGAGAGATATTTTTGCCCAACCCGCGCATCCGCGACGTATTTCCCGTAAACTCATTGGCGCTGTAATTTTTTTCCGTGGAATTTTTTATCCCGCCCGCTGTCGAAAAAGTCGAACCCGGGAGGAGCCGAGTGCCCGAAGCCCGCCGCGACGCCTGTCGGCGCACGGCTCCGCGCGGTCACTATACTGCCAGTCATAGGAACCTTTTCCGGCATGGAACGAAGATCATTTATCAAAGCTTCATTGGCCCTGGCCGCCTATTGCGGCGTGCCCGCCATGGCATCATTATTCGTGCGCTCGGCGCAGGCCGCCGACACCGTCGCCGACGGCAGCGCAACCGCGTTTGATTTTTCCACGCTGAAGACCATGGCCGCCAATCTGGCGGGGCAGGCCTTTGGCGGTCCTCCGGCAGAACTGCCGAAGACCCTGGCCGAACTGACTCCCCAGGCTTATAACGATATCCAGTACGATGCCAACCATTCGCTATGGCATGACGTCCCCGGCCGTCAGCTGGATGTGCATCTGTTTCATGTCGGCATGGGATTCAAGCGCCGGGTGCGGATGTATTCCGTTGATCCGCAGGCCCATCTTGCCAAGGAGATCCATTTTCGGCCCGAGCTGTTTAACTACCATAACGCCGGGGTGGACACCGCTCAGCTCCAGGGGCGCGATAACCTGGGTTTTGCCGGTTTTAAAGTCAATAAGGCGCCGGAGCTGACCCGACGCGACGTGGTTTCCTTCCTTGGCGCCAGCTATTTCCGCGCGGTGGACGATACCTATCAGTACGGCCTGTCGGCGCGCGGGCTGGCCATCGACACCTTTACCGATCAACGGGAAGAATTTCCTGATTTTGTCGCTTTCTGGTTCGATAAACCGCAGCCCGCCGATACCACCTTTACGTTGTACGCGCTGCTCGACAGCCCCAGCGCCACCGGCGCCTATCGTTTTGTCATCCATTGCGAGGCCGAACGGGTGGTAATGGATATCGAGAAACATATCCATGCCCGCACGGCCATCAAGCAGCTCGGCGTGACGCCGATAACCAGTATGTTCAGCTGCGGCACCAACGAACGGCGCACCTGCGATACCATCCATCCGCAAATCCACGATTCCGATCGCCTGGCGATGTGGCGCGGCAACGGCGAATGGATCTGCCGCCCGCTGAATAATCCCCAGCGACTGCAGTTTAACGAGTACCTTGATGAAAATCCCAAGGGGTTCGGCCTGCTGCAGCTCGATCATGATTTTGACAATTACCAGGATGTGATCGGCTGGTATAATAAGCGGCCCAGCCTGTGGGTAGAGCCGGTGGGCGACTGGGGCAAAGGGTCGGTCAACCTGCTGGAGATCCCGACCACCGGCGAAACCCTGGACAATATCGTCTGCTTCTGGCAACCCGCCGAGCCTATCCAGGCCGGGCAAGAGCTCAGCTTCAGCTATCGTCTGTACTGGAGCGGCGAACCGCCGGTCAGCAGTCCCCTGGCGCGGGTTAAGGCCACCCGTACCGGCATGGGCGGATTCCCTGAAGGCTGGGCGCCGGGCGAGCACTATCCCGCCACCTGGGCGCGCCGCTTCGCCATCGATTTTGTCGGCGGCGACATCAAGGCCGCAGCGTCCCAGGGGATAGAACCGGTGATTACCCCCACGCGCGGCAAGATCGATAATATCGAGATCCTGTTTGTCGAACCGATGGACGGGTATCGTATCCTGTTCGACTGGACGCCGGACAGCGATTCGATTGACCCGGTGGAGCTGCGCATGTTCCTGCGCACGCGCGGCAATGTGCTGAGCGAAACCTGGCTGTACCAGTATTTTCCGCCGCCTCCCGATAAGCGTAAGTATGTCGACGACCGCCAGATGAGCTGACGGAACCGCGTTGCTTGCACCGGCAGCGCATAGGGCGGAGCGGGCAGCTCCGCCCTTTTTCAACGTCCGGGCCATGATGCGCGGCCGATCAGCGGCATTTGGGCCACGCTGAGCCACAATGCGTTATGACCGGGCCTCACCGTAGTGCATTCCTCCCCTCTCTTGCACCAAAAGCGGAAGTATGGCCGCCGCGTACGTTTGCCATCCTGGAAAAAATCCACGAATAACATGATTAATCATACGGTTACCATGAGTGTTTTTTGTGCTCATTATTGGCCCTGTAATTGCTTGCTCTTGTCTATACAAGTCCCACCTTCGCGTTATTTTCTGATGGAGCCGCCGTATGCCTTCCCCCATAACCCTGTCGATGATCGGCATTCGCAAATCCTTTGGCGACCAGGAAGTATTAAAAGGCATATCGCTGGATGCGCGCCAGGGCGAGGTGATTTCCCTATTGGGCGCCAGCGGCTCCGGCAAAAGCACTTTTCTGCGCTGCATCAATTTGCTGGAAACGCCGGATGAAGGCACCGTGGCCATTGGCGGCGAGACCATCGTCATGAAGCGACACCGGCGCGGGCATCAGCAGCCCGCCGATCGGCGCCAGATTGATAAGATCCGCGCCCGGCTCGGCATGGTGTTCCAGAATTTTAATCTTTGGCCCCATATGACCGCGCTGCAAAATGTGATCGAAGGTCCACAGCATGTGCTGAAACGAACGCGCAAGCTCTGTATCGAACGGGGCGAACAGCTGCTGGCGAAAGTGGGGTTATATGATCGCCGCAATTATTATCCGTCCCAGATGTCCGGCGGCCAGCAGCAGCGGGTCGCCATTGCGCGCGCGCTGGCCATGGATCCGGAAGTGATGTTGTTCGATGAGCCGACTTCCGCGCTCGATCCAGAACTTGTGGGCGAGGTGCTCAAGGTCATGCGGGCGCTGGCGGAGGAGGGCCGCACCATGCTGGTGGTCACTCATGAAATGGGTTTCGCCCGCGGCGTTTCCAATCGAGTGGTGTTTATGCATCAGGGCGCTATCGAGGCGCAGGGCACGCCGGAGGAATTATTTAATCACCACCCGTCCGAACGTTTCCGGCAGTTTATCTCCAGTCATCAACAGCGGGCGCAGTAGCGAAGGCAACACGCGCATGGCGCTTTACCGGGGCGGCCTTCCGGCTATAGTTGCCCGTACACCCGGCAGGCGCGCCGTTGGGCAGCATGGCAAGCCGGTATTCCCTAGGGATGTCGGCCCACGCTAAGCCACGCCGGCATAGGGATAGGGCATTGATTAGTCATGATATTGATGTAAAGGTGAGCGATTGCAGGTAAGGTAGGAAGGCTTCTCACTACCTGAACCCATCGCCGGAGGACTTATCATGATGATTAAAGCCGTTACCCGCGCCGCTATCCTGCTCTGCGCCGCGGCAATGATGCCGTTTGCCTGGGCTGCCGCCACGCCGCAGATCAAAAGCCAGGCCCCGGGCTACTATCGGATTATGGTCGGCAATGCGGAAGTCACCGCCCTGTATGACGGCAGCTCCACTTTTCCCCTGACCCTGTTTAAAAACGCCACGCCTGAAGAATTGCAACGTTATGTCGCGCAAGTGGACGGCGACGCGCCCAAGGTGGTTAACGGATCGGTTAACAGCTTTCTGATCAATACCGGCGAACACCTGATCCTGATCGACAGCGGCGGCGGCAAACTGCTGGGCCCGGGTTTCGGTCAGGTAATGGCCAATCTGAAGGCATCTGGATACGCACCGGAGCAGGTGGACACTATTTTATTAACCCATATGCATGGCGATCATATCGGCGGGCTGGTGACCGCCGACGGCAGGCCGGCCTATCCGAACGCCACCGTCTGGGCGGCTAAGCCGGAGGTGGACTATTGGCTGTCGGCAAGCCGGGCCGCCAAGGCGCCGCAGGCGCAGCAGGCGGGTTTCCAGCGCGCGCGGGATATCCTGACGCCGTTGAAAGACGCAGGCAAACTGAAAACCTTTACCGCCGGCAAAGACCTGCTCCCCGGCCTGCAGCCCATTGCCCTGCCCGGCCATACGCCGGGACACAGCGGTTTTGTCCTGGAACAAAGCGGGCAGCGTATTTTTTTCTGGGGCGACATCGTGCACTACTCCGCCCTGCAGTTCGCCCATCCGCAGCTGGCGGTGGGGTTTGACGCCGACGGCGCCCAGGCGGTGAAAACCCGTGCCGGCCTGTTAAAACTGATGGCGCATCAGAGAACACTGATTGCCGGCGCCCATATCACCTTTCCCGGCATTGGTTATGTCAGCGAAAACGGGCAACAGGGATACCGTTGGACGCCGGTGGGTTATGGCGAGGTACGCTAAACGCGTTGGCCGGGTTAACGCGGCGCGGCCAGGGGATCGTCGTCGAGGATAAAGCGCAGGCGCCGCTGTTCGACACGCACGCGCAGGTGACGATATTTAACCAAGTAGTACATGCCGACCAGCGCGGCGGCCAGTCCCGCGGCGGCGCCGATGCCCATTGCCCAGCGCGGGCCGAACCTGTCGGCCACCCAGCCCACCGCCGGGGCGCCGATGGGGGTGCCGCCCAGGGCGATGGCCAGGAAAATGGCCATAACGCGCCCGCGCATGGCGGGTTCGGTGGTCAGTTGCATCAGGCTGATTGCCGAGGTGGTTAACGTTTGCGCCGTCACGCCGATAAACACCAGCATGACGCTGAACAGCAGATAATTGGGCATAACGGCGGCAAGCGCCAGGCCGAGACCAAAGATGAGGGTATGGGTGAACAGTAGTGAGATGCCGGTGGTGGCGCGCCGGGCGGCGAGCAGCGCGCCGATAACCGAGCCAAATGCCATCGTCGAGGTTAACAATCCGTACTGGCTGGCGCCGGTATGAAATACGCTGACCGACATGGTGGCGATAAAAATAGGGAAATTCAGCCCGAAGGTACCCATTAAAAAGATCATCAGCAGGATG
The DNA here is from genome assembly GCF_047324145.1 of Sodalis sp. RH24. Taxonomy (NCBI): domain Bacteria; kingdom Pseudomonadati; phylum Pseudomonadota; class Gammaproteobacteria; order Enterobacterales; family Bruguierivoracaceae; genus Sodalis; species Sodalis sp. RH24. Next base: position 2,848,629 of record NZ_CP178729.1, on the reverse strand, counting down.
GTCTTGAGTTCCGGCCGGGCCCAGACATAACGAAATCCCCCGGCGAAGCTTCCCGGCGCGCGCATCGTCCGGTCGCGCGCATACAGTTCACCGTGACGCAGGGCATGCAGCGAGCCCAGCACGGCGATAAAGGAGGCGGCATTGATAAGAAACAGCCAGCCCGATCCCACCACGGCAATCAGTATCCCGGCAAGGGCCGGGCCGACCATGCGCGCCGTGTTGAACGAGGTGGAGTTCAGCGCTACCGCATTCGGCAGGTCGGCTTGCGCCACCAGCTCGGCGACAAATGTCTGGCGCGCCGGCGCGTCGAACGCCGTGGCGCAGCCCAGTAAGAACGCAAATACATAGACGTGCCATAACTGCACCAACCCGGTCACCGTCAGGAGACCCAGTGCCAGAGCCAAGATGCCCATGGACGCCTGGGTGGCGATCAGGAGTTTTCGCCGGTCGACATAATCGGCGGCGAATCCCGTCAGGGGCAGCAGCAGGATCTGCGGGCCAAACTGCAGCGCCATCACCACCCCGACGGCGGTGGCGTTATTATGGGTAAGTTGCGTCAGCACCAGCCAGTCCTGTGCGGTGCGCTGCATCCAGGTACCGATATTGGACACCAGCGCGCCGCCGGCCCATATCCGGTAATTGACATTGCGTAATGAACGGAACATCCCCGTGGCCGTACCGCCTGGGCCGGTCATTGGCGCGGGTCGTCGACAAGGCGTTGAAGCAATGCTACCGCGTTGGCCAGTTCCCGCTGTTCCTGCGGCGAGAATTTGGACCGCACGGCCTGGAACAACCAGTCCTCCCGGGCCGCCCGATTGTCGGCAACCCACTGCCGGCAGGCGTCGGTCAATGAGAGCAAGGTCTGCCGTCCGTCGGCCGGGTCCGCCGTGGCGCCGACCAGTCCGGCCGTTTGCAGGGCGGCCACGGTGGCGCCCATGGATTGCGGGCGCATGCCCTCGCACCGGGCAAGGCCGGTGACGGTCATGGGGCCCTCGCGCTCCAGGCGGATAATAACGGCAGTTTGCGCCGGCGTCAGTCCGCCCGGCCGCGTTTCCTCGCGCAGCCGGCGTTTCAGCTGGCCGATCAGGACACGAAAATCCCTGACCAGGGTCAAGGTACGCGCGGCATCGGCATCGTTGGGTAGCAATTGGGTTTTCATAACGGAATGAATAGCAGATATACAGGTAAACTACAAAGGTATCCTTCATAAATAGTGCGCGCGGATGTTAATGCCGGTAACCTGTTATGACATTACGGCGCCCGGGTTCAGCCATGGCAACGGGTAAAGCGCAACACCTCAGCCCCTGCCGTGATCCAGGTAGCGACGACCCTGGCCGTCATCGGGGGGCGGGGTGCCGGCGGGCAGCTTGCCGAACCAGCGATAGCGATTGCGGGCGACGGCGTTATAGATGCCGTCTTTGATCACCTGCGGGAAAAAACGCAGGATCAGCAGTGCGCGCCATGGCCAGCCAAGCTGGGCCAGGGCGGCGAAAAAGGCCGTCGAGCGGGTCGATACCTCGCCGTTGGCGATATAGGCGATGGTGCTGAAATTATCGGTGGGCAAACCGGCCCAGCGCAGAAGATCCTGGCCGGCTGGCGATTGCACCGTGGCCAGATGGATTTTTTTGCGCCGGTCGGCGCGGATCAGAAAACGCACCAGCCGCTGGCATAACACGCATTCGCCGTCAAACAGGATCACCCGCTCGCCGGCCAGCAAATGCGGCGGGGGCGTGAGGCGTTGATTGCGGATAACATAGAGCAGCGGCGCGGTTGATTTGCGTCTGGCGTTTTCCATGATGCTTACCCCCTTAAAACCGATCCCGGCGCCGCGCCACCGGGCGGCGCGGGGTGACTGCCTCCCGCCGCGCCTGCGGCGTCAGCCCTGTAAATCCTTGAGTACCGCCTGTTTGAACTGCGCCATCGGGCAGAACCCGCGGGCATCCACCGGACATCCCGCAATATGTAGAGTGACACGTTGCGGCGGCGCGGAAAGCGACAGCGCACGCGTATTGCGAATTTGCCTGGCGGTGGGATACACATATTCGATTTTCATCAGATCACGATTGTGTCGAGCGTCGTGCCAGCGCTGAAATACCACGGCGCCGCTGATGGGGGTGCGTTCAAACTGGCCCGGCAGTTGATAATCGCCGGTGCGCAGCGCCGCCAGGAGCGAGGCGATATTGGAATCATGACCTGCCAGCACCGTCAGCTTCGCCCGCTGAGCGGCCTGTTGATTGGCATCCGCCGCCGGCTGGACATCCAAGGCGCCGGCGATAAAGCCCAGCAGGGGCTTGGCCGCATTGGCGGCGATGGCCGGCGAGCCGAACAGCGTTTCGTGGTACAGGTTTTTAATTGTCTCCAACTGCCGCCATTGCTTATCGGTGGTCACTTTGCCCCAGGCGACATCCTTAAGCGGAAAGCCTTCATAATATTGCAGCATAAACGCATCGGTGGCGCCGGTGGCGGTGCGCAGCGGGCCGTTGATGCCCGGTTCCCTGCCGGTGGTCAGCGTCACCGACGACGGTTGTGCGGCAAGATCACAGGTATGGTCCCGCAGGCAGACCGTGCTTTGCCGATAATCCAATACGGTTTCCAGCAGGCGGTAGTTCGGCTGCAGCCGCTGGTTCAGGCCGTCGATGCCGCCGTCCCCCGCGTGCCGGTTAACCGATTCCAGCGCGTTTTGCTTAAAGCTATCGGTCACCTCGGCGGTGATGATCGGATTAAACGTCGGATCCATGGTGCCGACGGCGGCCTGATGGGTAACGTCAATGCCGCAGGTGGGAAAGGCGCCGGCGATAAATGCTTTTGCGGTATCAATGGTGCGCGGCAGGCTGTTGGCATAGATAAACACCTGCTGGTCCGCGGGGCAACCCTCCCTGGGAAGCAGGCCGGTTTGCGCCAGCCATTGCCGGAAATACCGGCCGACATGTTGTTCCACTTCGCCGCCCTTGGGGGTGAGCAGTCCGCCGTCGGTTTGCCATACCGGCCATTTTTGCGGCGTCGCTTCCGCCAGCGCGTCGCCATAGTTCACCAGCGGCGCGCGGATACCGTGGCGGCTGAGCGCCACCACTTGCTCCAGGGTATAACCCGCGGGGATCCGGGCGTTGTTTTCGGCTGCCCGCAGGGGGGCGGAAGACATGGCACATTGCAGCGCCAGCAGGCCAAGGGCATAACCGGGGAGTGTTCTTTTCATTGATATTTTCCTAAAAAAACCGATGCCAATTATATGCAGGTAAATATATTCTATTGAATATAAAGTATTTTCAGAATAGTCATTAATAAGGAAAATAGAGGGATCGACGTCACACTGCCGGCACCGCCCCTGACAAAAACACAAAAAGTTACTTAAACCGCCATGCTTACCGGCGTGATCCGGTATAAATTAATCTGGTCTATACTCAGGATCGGCAAAGCGTAGGCGCGCTACCACCGGCCCCGCGTTCTGTTATCCATCCCCTCTCTGTTCCCTCCCTGCCGTGCCTGCCGCTGATGCGCGTCGCATTTGTTTAATTTAAACACGGATGTCCATGTTGCGGCGGGCCACGGCGGGGAGATTTTTTTTCGGAGGAATTATGCGTTACAGTACATTCGGCAATACCGGTTTATTTGTTTCCGAGCTCTGCCTGGGCACCATGACCTTTGGCGGCGAGGGCGGCATGTGGGGACAGATCGGCAACCTGCAGCAGGCGGACGCCGAACGGCTTATCGGCCGCTCCCTGGACGCCGGCATCAATTTTATCGATACCGCCAACGTCTATTCGGAAGGCCGGTCGGAAACCATTACCGGCCAGGCCCTGAAAAACCTGAAGGTGGCGCGGGAAGACGTGGTGGTGGCCACCAAGGTCTTCGGCGCCAGCGGCACCCAGGGCGTGAATTCCTCGGGACTGTCGCGCTTTCATATTATGGAGGGCGTGAAGGCCAGCCTGAAGCGCCTGCAGCTTGATCATATCGATCTCTACCAGGTGCACGGCTTCGACCCTGCCACGCCAATCGAGGAAACGCTGTATGCCCTGGATAATCTGGTGCAGCACGGGCATGTGCGTTATATCGGCGTCTCCAACTGGAGCGCGTGGCAGATCATGAAGGCGCTGGGCATCTCCGCGCGCCTGGGATTGGCGAGGTTTGAATCGCTGCAGGCCTACTACACTATCGCCGGCCGGGACCTGGAACGGGAACTGGTGCCGTTGCTGCAAAGCGAGAAGGTCGGCCTGCTGACCTGGAGCCCCTTGGCCGGCGGCTTGCTAAGCGGCAAATACGACCGCCATACCGCCGGGGTGGAAGGCAGCCGCCGCACCACCTTTGATTTTCCGCCGGTTGATAAGGAACGCGCGTATGACTGTATTGACGTCATGCGCGAAATCGGCGATGCCAAAGGGGTGTCGGTGGCGCAGATCGCCCTGGCCTGGCTGCTGCATCAGCCGGTGGTGACCAGCGTTATCATCGGGGCGAAAAAAATCGAGCAGTTGGAAGACAATATCGCCGCCACCGCCATCACCCTGTCGCCGGATGAACTGGCCCGGCTGGATAAGGTCAGCGCCCTGCCGGCGGAATATCCCGGCTGGATGCTGGAGCGCCAGGGCGAGAATCGTCGCAAGCGCCTAAACGAGGCGAATAAAGCCTAGCGCCTCCCGCCTGGTGCAATATTTGCAGGCATCGGCGCGCGGCATATATCAATGCGCCGCGCCGATGCCAGTAAAAGGCGAATGACGGCGTGAAGCGTCTTAGGGAGGTATTTTATTAATTACTTATCTTCACACTACTTTCATTAAAACAAATATAATATTTTTATTTATGGGCTCTGATAATGAAATCACGTCATTTACAGTGTCCCGCTAGGTAATATTGAGGTTCCCCCCTGTTATAATCAATATCCCAAGGTTCTTTAATGTCCGCTGCCGGAGTTAATTATGCCGCAATGTCCCCTTGCCAGCAGAAATTGCATTGGTATTTATCATAATAAAACCGCCATTACCGTTGCGGATCAAAAATATCAGCGTCAAATCATTCGCTATTTATCCGAGCACCCCGGCGACCCGCTTAAACGCGCGCGCGCGGATCTGCTGCTGCAAAGTTTGCTATTTATAACGAATATCACGGCTCATACGTCGACCCGCATTTTGCCGCCGGCGGCGCATAAAAAGAACACACATTCGCCGGTATCGCCGGCTGCCCCGCTCGCCGCTGAACGCCAGACGGGGAACGCCGGCGATCGCCGCCATTATTGGCACGCCAGCCTTATTCTCGCCCGAACCGATGCGAAAGCGGGTGAGGGGGGCATATTGCCCGCCATGGTCAACCCGGCGTGGATAAAATCCGGCGACGCCGAAATGGGGCGCGGTGACGTAATCGCCGGCCGCTCCACGCTCGCGCGGCGCCAGCGTCGGCATGCGGCATTAAAAACCAGGCATGATCATGGCATAAACCTGCGCGGCCCGTCCGGCGTGGATGATCCGGCGGCCAATAAAGTGAAAGCCCAAACCCGCCGGATTACGGCGTGGCTGATAAAAGAACGTCTCGCCGCCGTTGACGATGTCGCCAATCATATTTACCCCTTGATCAACCGATGTATTGATTCTTTACAGGATAATCCCGGCATATTACCCAGCCTGGCCAGGGAACTGAGCAAGCCGTCGGGTGATTTTGGATCATATCGCGCGGAGCTATTATCTGAAAAACAGCAGCAGCGTATTTTCAGCCAGTGGCTGGATGCGGTGGTCTTTAAACCCGGCATCGGCGAGTTTATTGCCCGCGCCCTGGTGTGCGACAGGTCCGGCGACGATGAAAATCCCCCCTCGCGCACGGCCATAAGGCACCTATTTTCCGCCATCGAAGCTGAGCTGGCGGCCCCCGCCACGGCGCAAGAGGACGCGGCTTCCCCGGACGCGGGCCAGGCGTTAAGCCAATCCGCCCAGCGCTATATCCTGGACAATGTGGTCTTTGCCGACATGCCGACCTTGCGGTTTTATAACGAAACCGCGCCTTTTGCCGGCATGGATGTTGGCAGCGTGGAATGGGTCTATTTGCATGCCGGGCTGCGTTATGCCGACAGCCTGGCGCTGGACGGTTCTCTCCTGTCGAAAGAAGAATTGCTCCAGCTAGGGTATTCGCTGGAAGAGATGCTAAGCGCCGCGGTGATTGATGCCGAAGTGTTGTTTTTATTTGACGCGCCGGCCAGGATTTTTTATAGCCGGCAACAAAGGTTGCCGGCGACAGAGCGGCAGGTGGAAAATATCTTCCATGGGACGAATGCCTCCTCTGTTGCCCTCGAGGCGTTCTTTGCCGCCGGCGAAAAATATAAAAACGACCATAATCCGGCGGAAATTTTACTCTCGGCGCTGGGGAAATACCAAACCCGTACCGCATTGTCGCCGGATCTGGCGCAGGCTACGGCGCTGTTCCAGAGTCAAAATGAGGATATTGCCGCTAAATACGCCGTGGTGGACGCATTAATGCTGTCGCGGTTGCTGGAGGATCGGGCGTCGGTGGCGTCTGAATTTATCGCCGGCGCAGCGGTGAGGTTAATATCGGCAAAATTCAGCGCCTTTAAAAGCCTGAAGCATCTCATGGGCGCAAGGCATATTCCCCGACACGCTTATTCCATCGCGCTATTGCCCGAGGTAGACCTGCTGGCCGCGTCCGTGGGGAGCGAAATACGGATTTTTGCCCTGCGACCCTCGCAGGCGGGTTATAGCCTTGAGCGCGTGGATAAGATAACGGCACATTATTATGCGCTGATGACGGACCCCACGACGGCGAGAAAAGATCCGGACTATCAGTTGGAAATTTATGAGAAGGCCGTCAATGCGCCGCTGATGAAAAGTGCCGGCGATACGCTGGGGCCGTTGATCGAAAATTTGGTCATGCGGCATAAGCAGCGGCTGATGGACCAATTGCATCAATTCGGTTTTGAAGAAACGTCATGGGAAAAAACACAAAAGTTCCTGCTGTCACTGGTTCCGTTTCATGATTGCTTAACGGGACTCGAGGAAGGGCGCAGGGAGGCGATCATCCCCTGCCTGACGGACGCGTTTTCCCTGGTTCCCCTGGCTGGGCAGGGCGTGGCGCTATCGGCCCGATTTGCACAACGCGGCGCCATGGGCGGCATAGTTGCCCTGCGCGCCAGCCTCGGCGCCCTGGTTGTGCGCGCGTCATTCAGGGAAACGCTGCGCCGGGCCGGAACGGATGTCGTCCACTTCGCCGTGCTGCCGGCGTCGCGCGAGCTGAACCGCCAGGCCATGATTTCGCTTGGCCTGACGGCCATCAGGGCCATGGATCCCGGCGTTGAACTGGCGGGCTTCGCCGGCGCCCGGACGTTTAAACAGCTGGTCTCCATCGCCGAATTCATGAACGGCCGACTACCGGTATGGCAAAAAATACGCCTGGGGCTTGAACAGCGTCTACCGCCGGTAATGGCGCCGCCCGCTACACCGGTAATAATGGCTCGGCTGGCGGGGCTGGACAAGGAACTGCCGGTGGTAAAACTCGGGGGCGATAAGCTGGCGGGCCAGGACGTTTATGTCCGTTTTAATCCCGAGACCGGCGAAGCCTTCGGCAAAAAATACCAGTTGGCCCTTGGCAATATATTGCAGGCGATACCTTTGCCCATGGCCAAACGGTTGCGAAACATTCTGGAGCAGGGTATGGGCGGGCGGGGCGCGCCGGGGGCGGGGAAAGCATTCGCCGCCGCATCTTCCGGCCAGCCCTATGCCTGGGTCACGGCCCAACACCTGGCGGCATGGGTGGAAAACGCCATCGGTCCATTACCGACCACTACCCTGGCCCTTATCGCGCGGTGGCGCATTTCTGTGCGCCAATGGCGGGGCTATGTAAGCCCGGACGGGGTATTAACGGCCCGGGGGCGCGAGATGTTGCAAAACGCCGCGCCGGTGACATGGCGTCGCATTCTTGACCTGCCGCCTGCTATGCAACAGCGTATCCTGGGTCCTTCCTACCCGGGGACATTAAGCCATACCGGCCTTGCTTCTCCTGCAGCGGATAACGCTCATCGCGTCCTGGCGCTTTTTCCCCGGCAATCCGATTTGCTCCTGGCAAAAGAACATGCCCATTTCAATGACATATGGCATCGATGGGCAGCCGGCGGGAGCAGCCACGAACAGCGCGGCAATGCGGTGGTAACATTGCAGTTCTGCCTGCGAGATAACCTGAAGGAACTTGATTTAAGGGGGTTGGGCCTGAGGTCTTTACCCACGGCATTACCGCCACAGGTGGTGAAACTGAAGCTTAGCCACAATGAGCTGCGACACTTTCAAGGCGTTCCGCTGCCCAATTTAACGCACCTGGATATCAGCCATAATCGTTTTAGCCTGTTACCCCGGGTGCAGGCGGATAAGCTGGAAACCCTTATCGTCCATCACAACCAGTTACAAAAACTTCCCGCCACGCAGGCGCCGAACTTGTCCGAACTTGACGTCAGCTATAACGAGATTAATATGGTCAACCTGATTAGCCATGGGAAATTGATGTCGTTAAAACTTAATAATAATGAATTAACCACGTTACCCGACATTAGCCAGCTGAAATTAAAAAGTCTTTACCTGGACCATAATTTTCTGACCGAGTTGCCCCGGTTACCGGAGACGTTAACTATTTTCAGCGCCGCGAATAATATTTTAGCGCAGGGAATGGCGGTATTACCGCACAAATTAACCAATCTGGATCTTAGCTTTAATTTAATCAACAAAATACCCCAGCAATGGCAGTTCAGCCAGTTGTTGCATCTGAAACTCAATAACAACCAGATAAGTGATATACAGCGGCTATTGCCGCCAACGCTGATTACCTTGTCGGCAAACCACAACTTTATCATGGAACTGCCGCCAACCTGGCCACCTAAAATAAGGTCTATCGGGCTACAGCATAATGATATCACCACGTTGGCAAACACCCACTTCCCGCCCGGGCTGCGGCTGATCAACCTGAACCAAAACCATATCCAGTCCCTGTCTGAAAACTTGCCCGCCGGCATAAAAAAGATTTTCATCGCCGACAATAAATTGAAAGCCATTATGACCAACGTGCCGCGTGACCTGGAGCTTATCGACGTTAGCAAGAATATGATTAAGCAGCGCCCCGCGCATTTGCCCGTCGAGGTGGAATTTATCAATACCCCTTAGCGGCAGGGCGTGCGCCTCTATTTTATCGCGCCCTGCGCTGTTTCCCAGCCCCCGCCCAGCGCCCGGAACAGCATCACCTGATCGTCGGCCAGTTGCGCCTGCGACTGCGCCAGGGCGGCGTCGCTGTCGGCCAGGCTGCGTTCCGCGTCCAGTACATCCAGATAGCCTATTTTGCCGCTGGCGTACAGCCGGCGGGTTTTTTCCGCCACGTCACGGGTTTCTTTACCCGCAGCGCGCAGCGCCTGGTAGCGGTCCAGTTCCCGGGCGTAGTTATTCAGGGCGGTCTCCACTTCCCGCAGCGCGGTCAGGACGGAACCGTCAAAGCGGGCCAGACTGGCTTTTGTGGCCGCCTGGGACTGGGCGATGCGCGCCTGCGCCACGCCATTATTGGGGATCGTCCAGGAAATCAGCGGTCCAAGGCTCCAGCCATAGGTATCTTTTTCGCCGATGCCGTTCATCAAGCCGGCGGAGCTGCCCGCCAGGCCCAGGGTGATTTTGGGATAGAGATCGGCCATCGCCACGCCGACCCGGGCGGTGGCGGCGGCCAACTGACGCTCGTTCTGGCGGATATCCGGACGGCGGCGCAAGAGCGCGGCGCCGTCCCCCATCGGGATAAGCCGGCTGAGGCGGGGCGGCGTCACGCAGTCGGCGACATCACGCGGAAAATCCTGCGGCAGCGACCCGGTAAGGGTGGCCAGACGGTAGAGCGCGTTCTGGCGCTGGGCCAGCAGGGGCGGCAGGGTAGCCGCGAGCTGTTGCAACTGCGCGCGGGCGCGTACGGTATCCAGTTCACCGGTGCGGCCCGCCTGTAGCAGCCGGCCGGTTAACGCCACCGATTGACGCTGCAGGTCGATAGAACGCCGGGCGGTTTGCAGCCGCAGGCCGGTGGCGCAGATCTCGGCATAGGCGCGGGCGGTGTTCGCCGCCACGTTGATTCTGACCAGATCAAGGGCCGCCCGGGCCGCCTCGCTGTCGGCGTTGGCGGCCTCGATGGCGCGCTGGATCTGGCCGAACAAATCCAGCTGATAGGACAAGTTCAGGCCGCTGTCGTAGTGCCAGGCGTTATCCGGCACATAACCCGGCTGCAATTCGGACAGCCCGGACGGATGGCCGTAATAAGGCTTGGCGTTAACGCCGAGCGTGGGATTTTGCGCGCTGCCGGCTTCCCCGAGCAAGGCCTGCTCCCGCTCAAGATTGGCCATGGCGACACGCAGATCGGTATTACGCGCCAGCGCCTGGGCCACCAGGCGGTCAAGCCTGGCATCCCGGTAAAGCTGCCACCAGCGGTCCGGCAGCGGTTGGGCGCTGGCCGGCGCGGCTCCGGCCTGCGTCGGGGCGTCCGTTTTTTCATCCGCCAGCGGCAAGCTGCCGGCGCGGGTGACCAGCGTTGATGCGGGAGCCCGGTAGTCCGGCCCGACCGGTTGTAACGAGCAGGCGTTCAGGCCGGCCAGGGCCAGCACTATGGCGCAGGCCGGCCCGAACGGAAATTTTTGATACCCGGCAATCATGGCTTGCATCGGCATGGCTAGCGTCCTTGCGCGACGGGATGGAGATTAATGATGCCGCTGGACGACCCCGCCACCTCCACGGTAACCGTCTCGCCGGCCACCAGCCGCTGATCCGGCGCTAAAGCGCCGATTTTCACCCGTACGGGGATACGCTGCGCCAGCCTTACCCAGTTAAAGGTCGGGTTCACGCTGGGCAGCAGGTTATCGCCGGTCAGCCGATCGCGTTCGGCAATGCCGGCGGCGATGCTTTCCACCGTACCCTTGAACGGCCCATTGCCGCCCATGGGGATAACCCGGACCGGATCGCCAAGGTGAATGCGCGGCAGCTTGGTTTCCTCAAAATAACCCTCGACGTAAAACGATCCGGTATCCACCAGCGCCATCACCGGTTTGCCGGTGGTGGCATAGCTGCCCTGGCGCAGATCAAGATTGGTCACCATGCCGTCGACCGGCGAACGCACCTGGGCCCGCTGCAGGTTCAGCCGGGCGCTGTCCAGCGCGACCTCGGCCTGGGCCAGGGCGTTTTGCGCCTGGTCGAGCTGGGTGCGGGTGCGTTCCCGTTCCTCCTGCGGGATCAGCGTGCCCAACTGGGCATTGCGCTTGTCCTCGCGCTGGGCCTGGGCGATGGCGATGCGCTGGGAGTTAAGGCCGACTTCCGCCTGCCGCACCGCCAGTTCATAGCGGCTGCGATCCACCACGAATAACAATGCGCCGGCCGCCACGCGCTGGTTATCATGCACCGCCACCTCGGTCACCAGGCCGGAAACATCCGGCGCGATGGGCACCACGTTGGCGCGCACCCGGCCGTCCCGGGTCCAGGGGGCCAGTTCATAATGATCCCATAGCTGCAATACCGCCCAAATGGCCGCCAGCGTCACCAGCAGGGTAATCAATACGCGGATCGCTTGCCGCGAACGTAAGGCAAAAGTGTCGGATTTCATCGTAGGTTATCGCTGCAAAAGATACGTGACATGGGTAATCCCATAAAGTAAAAGGAAATAAACGGCGATATCGAACAAGGCCGGATGCCAGACCCAGCGATAAAAACCGCCCATCGCCAGCAGGCGCCGTACCGCCCAGAATAGCCCCAGCGCGGCCAGTGCCAGCACCATCAGCCAGGGGAAAAAGAGACCATAAAAACTGGCTTCGCCAATCATGGCGCCTCCTCCTTAACGTTCAGGGCGACGGGGGCGTCGGGGAACAGGTTATTGCGCAGCCCCACCAGGGCGGAAATGGCGCTGCGCCACTGCGGGGTGGGTTCCGGCATGTCGAGCATCGTGCCCAGCGCCTGGTCGACGGCGCGATGCAACGACACGGCGGGCAGGTTTTCCGCCGAGCGGAACAACTGGGACAACTGGGCGAGCAGCGCGCCGAAGTCCACCGCCGGAAAATGCCGCCGCGCCTGCTGCAGCGCGATGATATTCACCCCCAGGCGCAGATCGCGCAGGGTTTCCCTGGCGACGCTATGGTGCCGGTTGGTTTCGCCCTGGGCGATGCGCGTCACCAGCAGGCCGATGCGATCGATCATCCTGACGGCAAAAATTTGCAGCTGCTGCGCTTTTACGCCCCTGGCCATCGCCACCAGGTCGCGGCGTATTGCCCGGCGGATACGGCGCGCGCTCCAGTCGGCGCCGACCGAGCGAAATAACCGGGTTACCCGCGCCGCCACGAAGGTTCCCAATAACTGGGCGGTGGTGCTGTTGATAAAGCTGGTGACGTCCGCATGGGCGGTATCATGCAGCGACAGGGTGCCCGCCACGCCGAACAGCAGCGGCAGCGCCACCATAAGCAGGGCCGGGCGGGCGCTGTAGCAGCCCAGCACCAGGAACAGCGGCGCGCATATCAGTACCAGCATGCCGAAGTCATGTACCGCGGGCAGCAGCACCAGAATATAAATCGCCGATATGGGAGCCGACAGGAAGGTGTATTTAAGGAAATTATTGATGGCGGGCACCGGATCGTCCATGACGGCGAAAAAGCTGCAAAACACCGCCGCCATCATGGCCGCGGTGGCGCCGTCGGCCCAGCCGATTTGGATCCAGAACACGCAACACAGGCCGATGGCGATAAAGGCCGCCAGCGACGAAAGCAGCGCCATGCCCAGATCCCGATGCAGCACCCGGTTGCCGACGGCGGCCAGGCGGCGCCTGGGCATGACGCCGAGCCGCATGGCGGTGGCGATATCCTGGCGCAGCACTATGCACTCCTGCCATTTCATCACCAGTTCTTCCAGGTAGCTGACCAGCGAAATGCGCAACGCCCGCGACCACGGGCTGTGATTACCGCCGGATTCCAGCCGTGTTGCCGATTCCCTCAGCGCCAGGCGCTGGTCGTGATACTCCGCCGGGGTGAGCCGGACCTCGACGCCGGCCATTAGCGGTTCGTTGGCCGCCAGCCAGGCGCTGATTTGCCGTTGCACCGCCAGCACATCGGGGCTCCAGCCGCCTTCCGCCCGATACAGCGCCTGCAGGCGATCCTCCACCCCGGAGAGCGTGGGGATCAGTTCCGCCACCCGGTCCTGCATGGTACGCATAGCGCCCGTCGTCCAGGCCAGATTGCCGGTATCAAACGGGATATGGGTGGCCAGCAGCCGCAGTTGGGTAATATCCACCGACAGGCGCAGGCGCGCCGCGGAAGTGGCGCCGTCCTCCCCTGCGGTAGGGGGAAGCGGCGCCGGGGCGGAAAAAATATCCTTCAGCCAGCGCCGGGTATCGGTTAAGGTTTTGTCCAGCAGGCCCATGACGCTGCCCGTCAAGCCTGCCGGCAGCACCACGCTGTGTACCAGGGTGGCGCATAAAATCCCCAGGCAGATTTCCTCCACCCGGGTGATGGCGGTATTAAAGATCAAATCCGGGGACTGTACCGATGGAAAACCGATCAGCGCCGCCGTGTAGCCGGCCAGCATAAAGGCGTAGGAGCGCGGGGTTCTGTCGAGCAGGGAAATAAACAGGCAGACGCTGACCCACAGCGCCATGGCCAGCACCAGCAGCACCGGCGCGTTGGACAGGGCGGGAATGATAAATACCGTGGCGGTGCTGCCGATAAACGTGCCGCACAGGCGGTAGACCGCCTTCGATCGCACCATGCCGGCCAGCGGCTGGCTGACCACATAGACCGTCATCATCGACCAGAAGGTATTGGGCAGCCCGGCGCGGCTGGACAAATAGAGTGCCATCATCGCCGCCGTAAAGCTTTTCAGCGAATAAATCATTTCCGCGCGGGAAAACAGCCTCAAGGCAGGCAACGTCATGGTCATCAGGCCGGCGTGTTGATTAGCGCGTCGTCCAGGGACGAAGATCCGTTGATACCCAGCCGCCGTTCCAGCAGGCAAAAAGTCCGCAGGCATGCGTCAATGTCCGCCTGCGGCACGTCCTCGAACAGCGTGGCGCGAAAGTCGTTCAGCATCGCCTCGATCCGTATCTGGATAGCGCTGCCCGCCGGCGTCAGGTGCAGAACCTTGGCGCGCTTGTCCACCAGGTCGTCCTGGCGCAACACCAGCCCGGCATCCACCAGTTGGTTGAGCGAGCGCACCAGGGAGGGCCCCTCGATCCCTAGTTCTTCCGACAGCCCGCCGGGACGTATCCCTTCGGGATGACGGCCTATCAGCACCAGCGGCCAGGCCATGGCGGAGGAGAGTCCCAGCGGCGCGACCAGTTTATCCGCCTTGGCCCGATAGGCCCGTTGTAGCTGGCCCAGGGCCATGGTCATCGCCATCAGCGCCTGCGCGCGGGTTTTCGGCATAGTCATCGCTATCGTTAGTATGTAATTAGGTAGTTTGCTAACTATATGGTGATCAGGGGCATGCGTCAACGGATCGGCCTCTTTTCGTTATGCAGTCTTTGCCGATTCGGGACTAGGTTTATTACCCATACATAGTGATCATAGCTATCCACTAACGCGTTGTTGCGTACTGATAAGGATGACTACGCCATGCCAGATCCGTTATTAACCGGCCATGTATTGGGAGAGGCGGCCTGCCTGCACGCCGTTGATGATGGGCCGCCGGAAACGCCTCGCTTTTCGCTTGATCATTTTATCCTGAAGACCTATGTGCAGCCCTGCCGCTACGGCGCATATCGCCTTTATCACGGCATGCGCTGGTTTGAACATGCCGATACCGCTTCCCTTAGCGCGCGCATCCATTTTACCCGCTGTCTGGTCGATCGCATCATTGCCATGGACTTGCCCAGGCAACAGCCGCTAACCCTGATTTCACTGGGTGCCGGCGGACTTTTGGCGGAATATGTCATCAGCCGGTTATTAACCGATAAGGGATTTACGCATCTTCGCTGGCGCTGCATCGACGTTATGTATGCCCATGAGGATTTTGCCGACGCCATCAGGGTTTTCCGTGAATGCACCGGCTCTTGCATCGAGACTTTTTCCACCGAGCGGGCGTATCTTGATCCTATGGCGGGCGCGGGGGCTTGGGCGGCAGGCGACAGGGACGACGGCGCCGCCATTGTGCTGTCCATGGCGCCGCCGGCGATAGCGATGAAAGATTTGACGCCGTCGCAGGAAAAACAATTGGCGGGCCAGGTCTGCATGCGCGGGCATATTACCGAAGAGCTGGACGAGGCCAACTGTGTGAATATTATTTTCGCACTAAACAATAATATAGACAGCTATTATCAAGAATTAACGGCTGTGCTCAAAGGCAGTAATAAACTTATCTGGCTTAATTGTATACTAAAATGCTCTGTGAATGACCAAGGGCATTATGATATGGTCTCCAGCGCTGATACATACGCCGATGTCATTTATAACAGGCTGACAACGCAATTACATCAGCTCTGGAAAAGCGCGCGCCCTCGCACCGCCGGGACGCCGGGCGATGCCGTCCCCGTGCTTAGCCTGTCGCAGATCATTATAGCGGCGGGGTTGCTAAGGACACGATGGCCGCCATTAAGGGTCATCCACAAGCTGTTTTTATTCAACGATTATGATATCGCGTTGAGCGGGCTGCGCGCCTTTTTTCGCGACGGCAGCCGGTCAACGTTATTTGCTTCTTTTGAGAATAATACCGCGGAGTTTGCCTAAGCGAGCGGCGATGGCCGGGTTTAGATATAGACCCGCAAATACTCCGTCAGGCACAATATGGCCATGGCCTGGCCGTAGGGCATGGACGTCAGGGGGATCTGGCGGTAATATTCCAGCTCGCTGCCCATCGCCGTGCCGAACGACACATCGGTCAACTCGCCGTCCTGGTTTATGCGGCCGATGACGCCGCGCACCGCGTTTTCCGCCATTGCCCGGTAGCGCGGGTCGATGTAGCGTTTGCGCAGCGCCTTCAGTATGCCATAGGCAAAACCGGCGGTGGCTGAGCTTTCCAGGTACGACTGCGGCTCATCAAGCAGCGTATGCCACAGGCCGCTCTCATCCTGGCATTTTCCCAGGGCGTCGATTTGGCTGGTCAGTACCTCGAGCAAATAGCGGCGCGTGGGGTCCTGTTCCGGCAAATCCAGCAACTCGATAAATTCCGGAATGGCCACCGTCAGCCAGCTGTTGCCGCGCGCCCAGCGCGCCCGGGCAAAATTATGCCGGCCGGCGAAACTCCAGCCGTGAAACCACAGCCCGGTTTCCCGATCCATCAGGTACTGGATATGCAGTAAAAATTGATAGGTTGCTTCCGCCACGAACTCCGGCCGGTTGAGCAATTTGCCGATTTTCGCCAGGGGCAGCACGCTCATCATCAGCGTATCGTCCCACAGCTGCTGATGGTTTTCATTGTTATAGACGATATGCTGCAACCCGTTTTTTTCGGTGCGCGGCATCTCGTACATCACCCATTCCGCCCAGCGCTCCAGGTAAGGGCGCCAGGCTGGATTGCCGGTATCCTCATAGCGGTAGGCCAGGGTCAGCAGCGGACACACCGTGTTCACGTTTTTGGTGGGCGTGCCCTCCGCCAGCCTGGCGGCGAACCAGTCGTCGATAATCCCCCGCATCCGGTCGTCGCCGGTTTGCTGGTAGTATTGATAAATGCCGTACAGGCCGATGCCGTGCGTCCATTCCCACCCGGCCCATCCCTTGGTGTCGATGACCCGTCCGTCGTCGAGGCGCAGTAAAAACTCGCCGGTGCGATCCTCGATATTGATCAGGTTATCGGTCACTTTGCCGATCAACCCTTTTAACCGGTCGCGGGGTAACAGATATTCAGGCTGCCGGAGCAACGGGCTGTGTTTTACGCTAAAGATAGTCATGTATGTCGTCCTGCCGATGTCTTTATAGATAGATTAAATCAGGTGCCCGGTGGGCGCGGCTTTTTCCGGCGCGCCTTTATGGCGGTTAAGGTAGCCGATGTTGTTATTGCCCCACAGCGATTCGTATTTCATGCCGGTCAGCGTCTCCACGGTGGCCCGTGCCTCCGGCGTGATCTGCTGCGGCAGCGGATGATTGGCCGCGCGCATTTTTTGCGTTTCCAGCTGCAGGATGCGGTGGGTTTTCAGGTTCAGCTTAAAGCGCAGGGAAATAATGAAACCCGCGGTCAGCACCAGCACCGTGCCGATGCACAGGATGGCCAGGATGGCGTGGCTTACCTGCGGCAACTGCACTTTCTGCCCGGAAACGAACCCCGACAGCTGCAGGAACACCCCCACCAGCATGACAGCCCCGGCCTGGGACGCCTTGCGCGTCAGCGTCATGATGCCGGCGAAGATGCCCTCGCGCCGCTGGGCGGTGATCGCCTCGTCCACATCGGCGATATAGGTGTAGATATTCCAGGGCACATAGTTGATGCCGCCCCGGCCAAGGCCGGCCACGGCCGATACCAGCAGCAGCAGCGAGAACGTGTCGCTCAGGCCGGCGTAGTACAGCACGCCGTAGGAGAGCGCGCTCAGGCCGAACAGGGTGACCACCAGCCGGTAGGACGGCGCCGGTCCGAAGCGGATGCACAGCGGGATCATGCCGATCACCGCCACGAACTGCAGGATCGCCATCACCCCCATCAGGTTGGAGGCCACGGTGGCGCTTTGCATCAGCACGAACACCACATAATAGGTAAACACCGCGTTGAACACGTCCTGGGCGATGTAGCCGCCGAGGTACAGGCCCAGATGCTGGCGAAAAATGCGCACGCGCAGCGTGGAGGACAGTTCGATATGCAGGCGCCGCAGGCTTTGTCCCAGGGTCAACTGCTGTTTTTCACGCTCAAGCTTTAATACCGCCTCCGATTTCAGCGCCGCCGGTCGCTCCCAGGTAAACAGGTAGACCAGGGTCAGCACCAGCGCGCAGATCACCGCGAACACCACGCTGGCGTAGAAAAAGGAAATAGCGTTGTCCTTGCCGAAATGCGACAGCAGGATGCCGGGCAAAAAGGCGGCCAGGATGGCGGACAGCTGCGCCAGGGCGATGCGCGCGCCGGAGAACTTGGATTTTTGTTTAAAATCGTCGGTCATTTCCGGCACCAGGGTTTCGTAGGGCACCAGGATCATGGTGTAGACCACGTCAAACAGCAGATAGGTCAGCAGGTAATAACCGTAGCCCATGCCGCCGACCCACATCAGGCAGTAGCTGAACACGCAGGGAATGCCGAGCAGGATAAAAAACTTACGGCGGCCGAAGCGCTTGCCCAGCCAGGTGCCGCCGAAGTTATCGGTCAGGTAGCCCATCAGCGGGCTGACCACGGCGTCCAGCACCCGGGCGCAGGCAAAGATAAAGGTGGCCTCGATGGGCGAGAGGCCGCAAAACGTGGTGTAGAAATAAAGCAGCCAGGCGGCGGTCAGGGCGGTGGTGCCCGCGCCCAGGAAATCGCCGGAGCCATAAGCCAGGTATTGCGGTAAACCTATGGAGCGTATTTTCATCGTCATGCTTCCCCGGATAAGGCGTTGACAGGGCATGGTAAAAAACGGTCAACCGACCGTAATCCTCATTGTCGCTGTCAACCCTAGCGCCTGGGGCGGCGAGAAACCTTTCTCCCGTTGCCAGACCCGGTGATTGAATGGCAAAAAAACAAAGAGCGGGGCGATCAAGCTCAAATTTATAAAATTTTATTTCTTTTATTAAGAAACATTGGTTCATTTAATCAGCAAACCCTGTCCGCCGCGGCGCAAACCTACAAAAAAAGATCAGCCACCTCCCGCCAGTCGTTGACCCGGCGATAGCCGCGCGCATGGATATTATGCGGAGCGGTAAACAGGATGCCTTCGCCGACGAAATGCTCAAAATGACGGACATTGTCGTCGATAAGAAAATCGGCGTTGAGGATGCGCTTGTTGCCGCAAAAGACAAAATTCATGGCGCTTAAAAAACCGAAGTGGGTTTGCAGCCAGTTAAACTTGGCGGTAAACGAGGCGGGGAATTCCATGGCGGCGGTAGTGATGAAAACATGGTATTTGCCGCTCAATTCCCGGACCACATCCTGCGCGCCGGCGATCACATCCAGATCGCTGAAAAACGCCGGTTCGCCGATCATCAGGTTGATTTTCTCGCGCAGCGCCGGACGCAATTGCTGAATAGTCTGTCCGGCAAGATCGTTTAAGCCGATATGTTCGCCAAATTCGGCATTAAAATGCCGGATCATTTTGCTGTTGAAATCGGCAATCACCTCATCCATATCTATGGCTATCGTCTGCATGGCTCCTCCGGTTTTTCAGGCCGCGCCGTGCAGCGGCGGGCCGGTATCGTAGAGCACAATACTAGCCCAACAAGCGGGTAATTGGCCACGCTTGTCCCGGCATCACGCGCGCGCTCACTGGAAAAATTGGTTGATAACGCCGACGATCCGGTCCTGCTCTGCCAGGGACATATGATTGTGCAGTGGAATATGGAGCACCGTGGCATGAATGCTGCGGCTGGTAGCGAAACTTATTTTATCTTGGTAGGTTAAGGCAAACTCGTTGGCCCCGTCATACCCTAATATGGGATAATAGATATCAAATTCGATATTCATTATTTTGGCAAAACGTATCAACTCGTCCCGCTTGCCCGCGTTGACCCGGATGGGGAATAAATGCCAGGTGTTGGCCGTTTGTTCGATGGGCAGCGTAATAAATCCGCGATGTTCCAGGAGAGCGAGCTTATTAATATAACGATAAGCCAGGTAAGATCGTTTTAACGCATTCAGGGCAAAAAAAGTTAATTTGGCTAATAACGTCGCCGCCTGGATATTATCCATCCGGCTGTTAAACCCCCAGTTCTGCGCTTTGACGTTTTTTTTACCCTCGCAAAAGCCATGATAGGAAAATTGCCGGGCGCGTTTGGCGATGGCCGAGGAACAGGTCAGCAACGCGCCCGCCTTGCCGAATCCGCCGATGTTTTTAAACGGGTTAAAACTCAGCGTCACCACATCGCCGTAGTTGATGATATCCGGTATGCCGAAACACTGGGCCGCGTCAATGATGACGCGCAGCTCATGATGCCTGGCCTCTTGGGATATGGCGCTCATATTTCTGACGGAGCCGTACAGGCAAACGGCCAGGATGGCCTTGGTGCGCGGGGTGACCAGCCGCGGGATCTCGGTTGGGTTGAGATTGAAACTGGCGTCGATGTTGGCGTAGACCGGCTTTGCCCCGATGGAAAATATGGCGTTTTCCGTGGCCGCGAAAGAGTTGGGCGGCACAATGACTTCGTCGCCCGCACCGACGCCGATGGCCTTCAGCGCAATTTTCAGCGCGTCCGTCCCGCTGCTGGTGGCGATGCATGCCGTCGCCCGGTAAGACGCCGCCAGCCGTTTTTCCAGCCGGGTGATAAAGTCGCCGCTGGTGAACTGGCCTGACGCCACCACTTTTTCCATTTCTTCCAGGCAAGCCGCCCGCTCTTTGTCCGAATTAAGCCGGGTGAAGGGGAGGAATGGAATAGGGGCGCCGCTGTCGTATTTGGCTTCGTTATTAATAATACTGATTAAGCCGTCGCTTTCCATAGGTAAATGGGTTGCCCGTGCGTTGAATTTTCCAGTCTTTAATAATTCAAGTGCGTGATGATTAATATCGATAATGTTAAGCATATAGCTTATTCTTCCTTGATGGCCGGGAGAATAACTTATGCCATTAATGTAAAAAAATCATCATAAAGTTAAAATTTTAACGTTATTTTTCGCTCAATGATTTAGCATTAATATACTTAATTATTTGCAATAAATATTATGTTTTTAATATCCATGCGCCGCTTTTCGTTTCCCCGGCCATAGCGGCGGGCGCATCACGTTGGCGGCTTTCGGTACTCCGTATCGGAAATGACCCGCGCCACCTGGGCCAGCGGTCCGATTTTCACCGTGCTCCTGCGCCCGAGCTTGCTTTTGTCCATCAGCAACAGCGACTGCGTGGCCTTGTTGAGCATCAAGGTCTTGTAATCGGCGTTGATCGCGTTCGAATCCCACATGATATCGTCATTATCAATGCCTTCGCAGGAAAAAATAAACAGGTCGATATCAAGGTGCCTGACAATGGAAAACAGCGCTGGATTGACGTAACAGGCATATTTACGCTGCAACGTGCCGCCGGAGCTGACCAGCGTAATATGGGATTTCTTTTCCAGCTCGCTGCACACCCGGACGCTATTGGTAAACACGGTTAGGGGGATGTCCGGCAGCTTTTTGGCCAGGTACCAGCACGTGGTGCTGGCATCCAGGGCAATCACCATATCCTCGTCAACCCAGGTCAGGGCCTGGCCGGCGATATCAGCCTTGCTGTTTAAATGGCTTTTGACGCGGGCATTAAACGAGTCGCCGCTGTCGGGTTTGCCGCGCGCAATGCCTTTGGCCCGGCCATGTTGACGGATGATCAGGCCCTGGTCCTGCAGGCTGTTGAAATCCCGGCGGATGGTTTCCTTGCTGACGTCGAACCACGCCGCCAGTTCATCCACCTTCAGGACCTCCTGTTGGGATATTAACGCCAGGATATCTTGCTGCCGCGTTGATTTCATCTTGCCCTCCCGCTTACCCGATGTCCCGCTTCCGGCGCCCCAAGCCAGGGTGTGAAAGCGGTTGTCGGCATAAGATACGGCAACGGATGGTCAAAATATGGGCGTTACCCCTTTTTTTAATAAGATATTACCGTATTTTGCCCGCTCGCCGGTCATGACGATGGCGAACGCCCGCCGGGCGCGCTCGTAAAAAGCAAACCGGTCGATGCGCGTCACCGGCAGGCGTTCGCCCGCGCCAAACAAGGCCTGCAGGTAGCGGTTTTCCACCGCCGGGTCCAGTTCATCCCCTGCGCCGGGCATCATCATCACCAGCGGCGGCGCATAGCTGTCCAGCTGGAACAGCGGGATCACCGCCGCCAGCAGCGGTCCGATGTCCAGCCCGTCGGCGCGCAGCACCTGCGGGCCGAGGGAATGCCCCGGAAAATGCGCATCGGCGAAAACAATCTCGTCGCCATGGCCCATTTCGGCCAGCGTTTTTAGCAGCGACGGCGAGATAAGCGGGGATATCAGTTTTAACATACATGCACTCCAGTTCGAGGGGATGGGAGCCCGGTCGGGGGCCACTTAATATCGGCATAGTCGCCGCCGGGCCTGAACCATTGATAGCGATAGCCGACCAGGGCGCGGGCATCTTCCGGCGACGGAACATAACCGATGCCGCTCCAGATAAACATCGAGGCGCCCAATACCGTGGTTTCCGCCTCGTCCATCACTTTGATCGGCACCTGCAGCAGGTCGGCCTTGATTTGGTTCCACAGGGCATTGCGACCGCCGCCGCCCACCAGCGTCAGTTCACTGACGGTGAAATGTCCTATTTGCGCTAATAATGCCAGATTATCGCGCAGGGTCACGGCCAGTCCTTCCAGCGCGGCGCGATAAATATGGCCGCGCCGCGCCGCCAGCGCAAGTCCCTGCCAGCTTGCCAGTCCCGCCCCCGCCGCCAGCAGGGAACCGCTCATCCTGACGCCGTCCGCCCCCGGCGGCACCTCGCGCGCCTCGCGAATCATCGCCTGATAGACTTTGCTGGCCGGCGTTGCCGACCAGCAAAGCTCGCGCACCCACTCCAGTACGCCGGAGGCCAGCCATTGCAGGCCGGGATTAAACAGGCCGGCGCAGCTGTCCAACTCGCAGGTGGACCCGGCGATACGCGGCAGTATGCCGGTGTCCACCCGCCGGCTGCGTACCATCAGTATTTCCCAGGTGCCGGAGGACAGCACCGGCTGGTCCAGCCCGGCCCCCGACCCGAACAGGGCAAACTGCGTGTCATGCCCGGCGGCGATCACCGGCAGGCCCGGCGGCAGCCCAAGCCTGGCGGCGGCGGCGGGCAGCAGCGCGCCGATGATATCGCCGGCGTTCACCAGCGGTGGAAACAGCGCGGCGTCCAGGCCGACGGCCGCCAGTATCCGCGCGCTAAAGCATTCGCGCCCGACATCCAGCAGCTGGCTGGTGCCGGCCATGGTGCGATCGGTGGTGAACGCGCCGGTCAGACGGTGGTTGATAAGCGACGAGATAAACAGCCAGGCGCGGGCCTTCGCCAGCAATGCGGGATGATGCTGTTTCAGCCAGATAAGTTTATACAGGGTATTAAAACTGAACTGGCCGACGCCCGATATCGCCTGTAATTCCGCCGGGCTGATATAGCGGGCGATATCGGCCATCACCGGCGCGGTGCGCGGACACTTCCAGCTGATAACCGGATACAGCAAGGCGCCTTGCGCATCCACCAGCGCGCCGTCGACGCCAAAGGTGGTCACGGCCAGGCCGCGCACCCGGCATGACGCCAGTTCGGCCGCCAGGCGGCGGGAGCACTGGCTGAAGCCGTCCATAATGCTGTCCAGCGACCAGGTTTGCCAGTCGGGGTTCTCCGCCGCCGGCAGGCTGGCGTTCGGCATAACCGCCTTGGCGACCGTCCGGCCGTCCGGGGCCATGGCGATCGCCCGGATATTGGTGGCGCCGCAGTCCAGTACGATAACCACATCTTGCTTCATACCGTCTCCCCACTCGCGTCAAGGGGCGGGGCCGGCAATCCCGCGATAGCGCCGGGATCCGGCCGCGCGCCGCCGGGATTATTTTTTATATAACGCGCCGTAGTTGGCGCAGGCGCGGTAATCCTGTCCTTCCGGATCCATGCCGTGGGCGGCCCAGGCGGAGGGCCGGTAGATGTCTTCCGGCGCCACGTTATGCATGCAAACCGGGATGCGCAGCATCGCCGCCAGGGTAATAAAATCCGCGCCGACGTGGCCCACGCTGAGCACCCCGTGATTGGCGCCCCAGTTGGCCATCACCGAGTAGACGTCGCGAAACGGTCCTTGCCCGGTCAGCCGGGGGGCGAACCAGGTGGTCGGCCAGGTGGCGTCGGTGCGCTGGTTCAGCGTATCGTGGACTCCGGCGGGCAAATCGACGCTCCAGCCCTCGGCGATTTGCAGCACCGGTCCGACGCCGCGGATGATATTGACGCGCGTCATGGTGAACGGCACGCCGCCCCGGCTTAAAAAGCATGACGAATAGCCGCCGCCGCGAAAATACTCATGAATGGCCGGGCACCACGCGGTGGCCGCCAGGCACGCCTGGGCGTCCTGTTCGGTTATCTCCCAATGCGGTTTGATGGTGGGGTTGCCCGCGTCATCGGTCTGGCGGCAGGTGCCGTCAAGCGCCGCCGAGCCGGAGTTGATCAGATGGATAATGCCCGCCGCGGCCCGGCCTTCAAGCCGGTGGCCGGTAACCCGTTCCACCGCCTGCGGCGACCAGTAGGTACGCACATCGGCAAAAATCTGCGCGGTGCCGGTCAGGGCGCGGCCGAACAGCATGGCGGCGGCGTTCAGGCTATCGTTTTCCGTCGCCACCACCATCGGCTCGCGTACCCCGTTCCAGTCGAACGCGCTGTTGAGCAATGCCTCGGCGGTGTCGCCGTTGGGGTACTGATCGGTCCAATGCCGCTGCCCCTGGAAGCCGGCGGCAATGGCGTTATAGCCCAAAGACTCCTCAATAAAGCCCTTGGCCGCCACCTTAGCGCTGCCCTGCATCATGTCGCGGATACAGATCGCCATCAGCAGGCTGTCGCGCAATACGCCGCGGCTTTGCGCGGCATCGCGGCGGTACCGCTGCGCATTCTTGTCCGGGCCGAAACGAAAGGCCTTGTCCGCCCAGGTCAGCGCCAGCGCCAGTTCTTCCTCGTCATAAATGCCCTGATCCATGCGGCGGCGCAGCTCGGTCATATCCACCGCCTGCACCTTCATGCCCAGCCAGGATTCAAAAAAGTCATGATCGACAATGGAACCGGCGATGCCCATGGCGACGCCGCCGATGGACAGATAGCTTTTACCGCGCAGGGATGCCGCGGCAATGCCCGCGCGGGCGAAGCGCAGGAGCTTTTCCCGCACGTCGTCGGGAATGGCGCCGTCCCCGCCGTCCTGCACGTCGCGGCCATAGATGGCGAACGCCGGCAGTCCTTTCTGGTTATGGCCGGCCAGCGCGGCGGCAAGATACACCGCGCCGGGGCGCTCGGTGCCGTTAAACCCCCAGATGGCTTTCGGCCGGAAGGGGTCCATGTCGATGGTTTCGCTGCCGTAGCACCAGCACGGCGTTACGGTAATGGTCAGGCCGATGTTGCGGCCGCTGAATTTGCGCTCGCAGGCGGCGGATTCCGCCATCCCGGCAATGCAGGTATCGGCGATGACGCACGCCACCGGCTCGCCGTTGGGGTAGCGCAGGGACGCGGTTAGCAGGGTGGCGGTGGCGCGCGCCATTGACAGCGTTTGTTCTTCCAGCGATTCGCGGATGCCCAGGCGACGGCCGTCAATAACCGGGCGAATGCCGATGGCCGGCATATCGTCATGCCGCTGTGGGGAAGCTGTTGTCTTGTTCATGGCAATTCCTTGTGACGTTGACGGTTATTTTTTGCCGAACGGATAGAGCAATTTCTGGATAGCCGGATCGTTAAGATTGGTTTGGGTAACGAATTTCACCGGGATATCGATGACCTTGGCCACCTTCTGTCCCTTCAGGAAGCTGTCGAGGGTCTTGATGCCCTGGTAGCCGATCTGGTAGGCGTCCTGGACGATAAAACCCTGCAGGGTATTGGATTTCAGGAAACCGATAATGGCCTCGGTACTGTCGAAACCGATCACCTTGACCTTGCCGGCCAGGCTCAGGCTGTCAATGGCGTTGGCAACGCCCAGCGTCGACCCCTCGTTGGTGGCATAGATGCCCGCCAGGTCGGGATTGGCCTGTACCATATCGATGGTTTTATCCATGGCTTTCTGCGGGTCGCCGTCGCTGTACTGTACCGGCAGCAGGGTAATGGCGGGATATTTTTCCTTGATGGTCTTGGTAAAACCCTCGGTACGCTCTATCGCCGAGGTGGTGCCCGCCACATGGGCGATAATGCCGACCTTGCCTTTGCCTCCCACCTCTTTCGCCAGGGCGTCCGCCGCCGCGGAGCCGGCCTTGACGTTATTGGTGGCGACAAAGCTCACCGGGATATCGGAGTTGACGCCGGAGTCGAAGGTGGCGACAGCGATTTTTTTGCTGTGCGCCATTTCCACCAACGGCACCAGGGCGTTGGCATCCAGTGCCGCGAGCAGAATACCGCTGGGCTGGCGCGTGATGGTATTTTCCATCAGCTGGATTTGTTCGGCGATTTGCGTTTCATCGGACGGGCCGACAAAACTGGTTTTTATGCCTAATTCTTTTGCCGCCGCCTCCGAACCCAGTTTTACCGTTTGGAAAAATTCATGCTGGTAGCCTTTGCTCACCACCGGAATAGAGATATCGCCGGTGGCGGCATCAGCGCCGCCCGCGCCGCATAGCGTGAACAGCGCGATGCCGCACAACCTGATTAATTTCATCATGACAACCTCCAAAGTGATATTTTTACTGTCCAGATAACAGGAACGTCGGTGAATCAGATCTTTTTGCGCAGCGTATCCAGATACACCGCCGCAACCACGACAATGCCCATCGCAACCATTTGCCAGAATTGCGACACGCCCATTAAATTCAGTCCGTTTTTCAGCACGCTCATGATAAAGGCGCCGATAATAGTGCCGCCGATGGTACCGATGCCGCCCATCAGGCTGGTGCCGCCGATCACCACCGCGGCGATGGCCTCAAGCTCATAGCCCACGCCCACCGTCGGTTGTCCGGAATTCAGCCGTGATGCCAGCACCACTCCCGCGATGCCGGTCAATATGCCGCAGAACAGATAAACGAACAGTTTGACGTTCCGCACCTTGATTCCCGATAAATGGGCGGCGTCCTCATTGCTGCCGACGGCGTAGATATACCGGCCGATAACGGTTCTTTTCAGGATATAGGCGGCAATGGCCGCCAGTACGATCAGGTAGATAACCGGATAGGGCAGGAAATCGAACAGCTTGCCCTGGGCCAGGGTTTTAAAACCGGGATATTGCGAAAAATAAATGGCGCGGCCGTCGGTCAGCACCATATTGATGCCGCGCACCGACATCATCAGGCCGAGCGTGGCGATAAAGGGGGGAATGGCCGCCCGGGCCACCAGAAAACCGTTGATATAACCGCACAACGCGCCGCCCAGCGCCCCGCAGAGGATACACAGCGCCAGCGGCAGTCCGGCCGCGGCCCCCAGGCCGATGGCCACGCCGGAAAACGCCACCACCGACCCCAGCGACAGGTCGATGCCGGAGGTAATAATGACATAGGTTACGCCAATGGCCATGATGCCTATTACCGAGGTTTGCAGGGCGATGGTCATCAGGTTTTCGGTGTTCAGGAAAAACGGCGAACCGAGGCTGAAAAATATCATCAGCAGAATCAGGCTGAGCAGCGGAGCAAAACGCATCAGCAACGCTTTATTGCTTATTTTTTTATTGGAGCCGTTCTGTAAATATTTGGTTATGCCAATCATGATTTACCCCTCAAGCGTTGCATATTTCATTATATTTTCCTGGGTGGCCTGCGCGGCCGACAGCTCGGCGGTAATACGCCCCTGCCGCATTACCAATATCCTGTCGCACATGCCCAAGATCTCCGGTAATTCAGACGAAATCATAATGATTGATTTACCTTCCGCCGTCAGACGGTTCATCAAATCGTATATTTCGAGCTTGGCGCCGACGTCAATGCCGCGTGTCGGTTCATCAAAAATCAATATTTCCGAATTCTTGCATAGCCATTTGGCGATAATAATTTTCTGCTGGTTGCCGCCGCTTAAATTTACCGCCAGTTGTTCCAGGTCAGGCGTTTTAATACGCAGCTGGCGGCGCAGGCGCTCGCTTTCGGCGTGACACCTTTTGTCGTCGATAATCCCTAAGCCGTTGGCATAGTGCCGGTAACTGCTGAGCATAATATTGGTGCCGACCGACAGGCCCAGCGCCAGCCCGTCTTTTTTGCGATCTTCGGTCAGATAGCCGATGCCCAGGGCGATGGCGCCGTGCACGCTGCTTATTTTGACGCGATGTCCGGACAGGCGTATTTCCCCGTGGTCCATGGGATCGGCGCCAAACAGCGCCCGCGCCACCTCGGTTCGTCCGGCGCCCATCAGGCCGGCGATACCGAGGATCTCGCCTTTGCGCAGCGCAAAGGTAATATCGTGCAGTACGCCCTTACGGCCGAGATTATGGACGTCGAGCACCACGTCGTCGCCGGGAATGGCGGCCCGGGCGGGGTAGATATCGCCCAGTTCGCGTCCCACCATCATGGCGATCAGCTGTTCGATGCGCACCATGGTGTAATCGACGGTGGCGATATATTTACCGTCGCGCATGACCGTGGCCCGATCGGCGATAAGCGCCAGTTCCTCCAGCCGGTGGGAGATATAAACGATGGCGACCCCCTGCGACTTAAGCAGTTCGATCACCTTGAACAGACTGTCGATTTCACTTTCGGTCAGGGCCGCGGTAGGTTCGTCCATGATCAGGATTTTGGCGTTGACCGAGAGCGCCTTAGCGATTTCCACCATCTGCTGCTGCGCCACGGTCAATTCACGGATGCGCCTGGCCGGATCGATGGTCAGGTTCAGCATCTGCAGGATATTCATGACCGCCTGCCGCTGGGCGACGTCATCCAGGATCCATGGCGCGCGTTGATGAAATTCCCGGCCGATATAAATATTTTCTTCCACGGTTAAATCAGGAAATAAATTGAATTCCTGGTGAATAATGGCAATGCCCAACGCCCCCGCCTGGATGGGGCTGGTAATCGTCACCGGCCGGCCGTCGAGTTCTATCCGGCCCTCGTCGCAAGAATAAACACCGGATAATATTTTCATCAGCGTGGATTTGCCCGCGCCATTTTCACCCAGCAGCGCATGAACCTCCCCGCGGTTTAAATCGAAGTTAACGTTATCCAGGGCCAATACCCCGGGGAATCGTTTTGTGACATGCTTCATGGTTAACAACGCTGCGGACATGTTGCCTCCGGACAAAACGGGTTCTGGGTGTTTCAATGTTTTAGCTAACTCGAGTTAGCTATTTAAGACATGTTTCCCGGATAAACAAAGTATTTATCCCCCTTTTGTGATGGCGATCGGGCCAGTCAGATTAATACACTGATAAAAAACAATTTTATTGACGGTTTATCCCTTCTTCTCGGGCGGGGACGTTACGGCGCGGGGTAATGAACGTGTTTGCCGTAAAAGCCTGCCGCTGGAAAAAATCTAAGGCAGATACGGATAAAAACCTACGGCGGGGGAGAGGTAATGCCTGTTATGTAAATAAATTGTGAAGTTAATCACTAAAAAAAACGACGGTTAAATGATTTTTCTTCTGCCACGAAAAAAATAGCGGCGGATAAATGACCGTATTAGAGGTTTAGTAAAAAAACGGGCACTTATTAACAATAGACAAAGCAGGTTGACCGTTTACGCCGGTTCTGCGTTTAAACGGACATTTCTATTTAACTTCAGCACGATGAAAAGCGTATGACCATTAAAATAATGTCGATGTTATCACAATTATAATGCTCGTCGACGGCAGGGTAAGTCGTTCAGTTAATTATTACGCGGAAAAATGGCACTTATTAACTTGAGGAGCAATCATGGCAAGAACGACGCTTGCGCACGAGATTATCGCCACGTGTCTGGAGATGACGCGTTTAGGATTGAACCAGGGTACCGCCGGCAATGTCAGCGTCCGCTACCAGGGCGGAATGCTGATTACACCGTCCGGTATCCCTTATGAGCAGCTGACGGAGCAGCACATTGTCTTTGTCGACGGCCAGGGACATGGCGAAACGGACAAGATCCCCTCCAGCGAATGGCGCTTCCACCAGGCGGTATACCAGGCCCGGCCGGACGCCAACGCCGTGGTCCATAACCATGCGGTCAACTGTACCGGCGTGTCGATCCTCAACCGGCCGATTCCGGCGATCCACTATATGATTGCCGCCGCCGGCGGCAGCGATATTCCCTGCGCGCCTTACGCCACCTTCGGCAGCCGGGCCTTGTCCGAACATGTGGCCGCGGCGATCAAACACCGTAAGGCCATCCTGTTACAGCATCATGGGCTTATCGCCGCGGAAGATAATCTGGCCAAGGCGCTGTGGCTGGCCCATGAGGTGGAGGTGCTGGCCGCGCTGTACTTAAAACTCCTGCCGATTATCGATCCGGTGCCGGTATTGTCCAACGATGAAATTGCGCGCGTGGTGGAAAAATTCAAAACCTACGGCCTGCGTGTGGAGCAATAACCGGGCCTTAACGCCGGCTCCGCGCCGGCGTTAATTTCCGAGGCAGCAGGGGGTGCCGGACGCCGGGAGGCGCCGCGCGGCCGCCAGCCATAACGTCTTCAGGGTAGCGTATACGGCTAGCCGTTATTCATAAAATAATAAGCAATATGTCTATAACGTCGCTGCCATTGCGTCGCCCGCCGTGGTGAACAAGACTGACATAAGCACGCCCTATGCCGAGACGGCCGTTTAACCCCAAGCCTCCCGACATGTGCTGCGCCCGCCCGCCGGGTCCCCGGCGAACCCTGGGCGGGTTCCGACAAAAGGTGTGTAGCACTATTTCATTAAACGTTTATTCACCAAAGGTTAACTGAATGAATCGTAAGCTTCGTATAGGCGTCATCGGCGGAGGCATCGGTGGCGCTGCATTGACCGCATCATTGCAGCAACGGGGCATGGAAGCACATCTGTTTGAGCGTACAGCGGCATTTAGAGAAGTGGGCGCGGGGGTGCAGATGACGCCCAACGCGGTAAAAGTGTTAAAGGCCCTTGGCCTGGGCGGCGAACTCCAGCGGTTGGGCTACCTGCCGCTGGCGATTGTCGGGCGCAACTGGCGTACCGGGCGGGAGAAGTTTCGCACGCCATTATCCAGTGCCTGCCCGCAGCTGTTTGGCGCGGAGTTTTATCACCTGCACCGGGCCGATTTGCTGGCCATGCTGGTCGGCCTTATCGACGCGCGGTTGATTACCCACAACGCGCGCTGCGTCTCGGTGCTTAACCATGAGGGGACGGCGGTCGCCCGCTTTGATAACGGCGCGGAGTACGAGGCCGATGTCATCGTTGGCGCCGACGGCGTTCATTCGGTGGTGCGCGGCGCGCTGTTTGGCGACGAAGCGCCGCGTTTTACCGGCCATATCTGCTGGCGCGCCGCCATTACCCTGGGCGAACACGCCGATTTTATCAGCCCGGTTTCCGCCGTCTGGCTTGGCCCCAACGGACATGTCGTGACCTATACCATCTGCGGCGGCCGGGTGTTGAACATCGTCGCGGTCAGCGAAGCCGCCGACTGGATGGAGTCATCCTGGCATTTGCCCAGTAATCGCGACGAGCTGTTGCGCACGTTCAGCGGCTGGCATCCCGAGCTGCTGCGCATTCTGTCCTGCGCGCGAAACGTGCTGAAATGGGGCTTGTTCGATCGGGATCCGATGCCGCGCTGGTCGCTGGGGCATATCACGCTGCTGGGCGACGCGGCGCATCCCATGCTGCCGTTCCTGGCCCAGGGCGCCGCCATGGCCATGGAGGACGGATATGTGCTGGCCAGCGTCCTGGCGGCCAATGCCGGCGATATCCCCCGGGCGCTGCGGTTATACGAGGCGGAACGGCTGCCGCGCACCAGCCGGGTCCAGCTTTCGGCGCGCGAGCGGGGCCGGCTGTATCATTTGTCCTCGCCGTGGCAGCAGTTCCGGCGTGATTTCAGCTACAAGGTCAAGGCCCTGATGAATCCCCATGCGTCCGGCCTGGAAGCTCACTGGGTCTTCGCCTACGATGCCACCGCCTTCAGCCCGCCCGCGGCCACGCCGCCCGATGCGCCGGCGACCGCCACGCGTTCTGTTATGGGATAGGGGGATGTCGCCGGCGCCCTCCGGTCAGCGGGGTCCGGCGCCGTCGCCTGCCCCGGTTGACGTGTTACCCGCCGGCGGCGGCATTGGCCGGCTGGCTTGCCGTCATGGCAACCTGCGGTTAGAATAACCCTACTTTTTCAGTAGCTATCGCCGCCGCAGCGGCAAAAAGGGCGAACGTGGCCATCGACAATCAATCGCGCCAGGGTCTGGACGGCGCGGAGCTTACGCTGTTAAGACGCCTGCATCTCGCATCGGTGGTGGAAGGCTGTACGCTGGTTATCCTGGTGTGCATTGCCGTGCCGTTAAAACACCTCGCCGGCTTTCCTCAGGTGAGTGCGGCGATGGGGCCGATCCACGGACTGGCTTTTCTGTTTTACGCCTGGATGGTGGTGAATACCGCCGCCGGCGGTATGTGGCGTAAAGCCCAGGTGGCGCGCCTGCTGATCCTGGCTTTTATCCCTTTCGGGACGTTTTTTAACGTGGGCATGATTAAACGGCGTGAAGCCGGGCCGGGCGTGGATGGCGTGCCGGTTAAGGAGAAACGGATATAATGACCTATATGCTGATAAAGGCGCTGCATCTGGTGGCGTTCACGCTGTGGATAGGCGGTATGCTGCTGCTGGCGGTGGCGATGACCGCCTGGAAACACACTCCCGCCGCCGAGCGCGCGCCCGGCCTGCGGCTATTCAGCGCCGTGCAGCGTTTTAACCAAACCGTGACGCTGCCGGCCATGATCGTCACCTGGCTTTCCGGGCTGGCGCTGACCCTGATGGGCAATTGGCCGCCGTCCCTGTCGCTTATCATCAAGGTCATCTTTGTGCTGGCGTTATCGGC
The DNA here is from genome assembly GCF_047324145.1 of Sodalis sp. RH24. Classification (NCBI taxonomy): domain Bacteria; kingdom Pseudomonadati; phylum Pseudomonadota; class Gammaproteobacteria; order Enterobacterales; family Bruguierivoracaceae; genus Sodalis; species Sodalis sp. RH24. Next base: position 2,816,034 of record NZ_CP178729.1, on the reverse strand, counting down.
GCTGCACGGTATGCAGTCGGGATCGCTGCGCCGCAGCCTGGGCCGCGCCGAACTGACGGCCCCGGCCATCCTGCGCCACGCCGCCGCCTTTACCCTGGTGGCGCTTATCGCCTGCGTGCTGCTGATCGTGCTGCAGCCGCTGTAGCGCGGGCAACGCCGCGCATCGCGGCGGGCGATTACCCGGCTTTCAGTACGGCGGCCACCGTATCCCTGATGGGCGTGGTGGCGCGGCCTATCAGCCGGCTCAACTGCCGGCCATCGTCAAACAGCCCGCCCTGCGACGCGCCGGCATCAGAATCAGCCAGCAGCGCGGCAACCGGCCCGGGCAGTCCCGCCTGGCTGAGCAGCGCCTGGTATTCCGATGGCGGCAGGTCGACATATTTCACCGCCACGCCGGACTGGCGGGTAATTTCCGCCGCCAGTTCGGACAGGGTATAGGCGCTGTCCCCCGCCAGTTCATACACTTTACCGGCCTGGCCGTCCAGGGTTAATACCTTTGCCGCCGCAGCGGCAAAGTCGGCGCGCGCGGCCGAGGCTATCCTGCCGTCGCCGGCGCTGCCCGCCAGGGCGTGGTGGGCCAGGGCGGCGGGGACGCCGGCGGCATGGTTTTCGTTGTACCAGCCGTTGCGCAGCAGCACGACCGGCAGGCCGGAATCACGCAGCAGCGCTTCGGTTGCGCGGTGCTCTTCGCCAAGTCCCAGCGGGCTGGTATCGGCATGCAGCAAGCTGGTGTAAGCCAGTAATTCCACCCCGGCGCGTTTGGCGGCGTCGATCGCGGCGCCATGCTGGCGCGTGCGCTGGCCGAGTTCGCTTGAGGAGATCAGCAGCAGTTTCGTCGCGCCCTTAAACGCGCTGTCCAGCGTCTCGGGCCGGTCATAATCGGCCTGGCGCACGTTAACGCCGCGCGCCGCCAGATCCTGCGCTTTTTGCGGCGAGCGCACGGCGGCCACCAGATCCGCGGCCGGATGGGTTTTTAACAGTTCAGCTATCACTAAACGGCCCAGTTGGCCGGTCGCGCCTGTAATAACAATCATCATTTTCTCCTTTGGGCTTCAGAAAGAGCATCATATCCCCTATACTTACTTAAAGTAAGTACTAACAAAAAGGTAAGTATATGAATTTTCAGGCGGCACCCAAATCCACGCTGGCGCGGCAAATGCAGCGCGGCGAATTGCTTGACGTCAATTGCCCGTCGCGGGAGGTGTTGAAACACCTGACCAGCCGCTGGGGCGTACTGGTGCTGATCGCCTTGTCGCAAGGTACCCATCGTTTTAGCGAGCTGCGCCGTAAAGTGGGCGGCGTCAGTGAAAAAATGCTGGCGCAGACCCTCTCGTGCCTGGAGGAGGACGGCCTGGTCATCCGCCAATCCCTGCCGGTGATGCCGCCCCATGTGCAATATAGCCTTAGCGGGCTGGGACTGGAGGTCGGTGCTATCGTGGAACACCTGGCCGACTGGATAGAAACCCATTTGCCGCAGATTATGCAGGCGCGGCAGGCAAAACCGGCGCGGCGGGAAGCGGATGCCCTGGCCGTGCCTGATGCCGCAATGGTCAGCCGCACCGGCAGCGCGCGGCGCTAATAAGACATTTCGCCATATTTTTCACGATATTCCTTGGGCGTGATATCAAACCCTTTTTTAAATACCGAATAAAAATATTGCAAAGAAGGGTAGCCGCACATTTGCGAGACTTCATTGATGGTGAGCGACGTGGAGATCAATAAATTGCGCGCGCTCTCCAGCTTTTCCTCATGGATGACGTTATGAATTGTTTTACTGGTTTCGTCCTTAAACCGTTTTTCCAGGTTGGAGCGGGACATGCCCACCACGTCCAGCACCTGCTCGACCTTGATGCCCTTGCAGGCATGATAGCGGATATAATGCATCGCCTGTATCACCGCCGGATCGCGCAGCGAGCGGAAGTCCGTCGAGCGGCGCTCCATGACTTTCAGCGGCGGCACCAGAATCCGCTGCAGCGGCAGCCGTGATTTATTCAGCAACTGGTGCAGCAGCTTGGCGGCCTGGTAGCCCATCTGGCGGGTGCCCTGGGCGACGGACGATAAGGCTACCCGGGAAAGGCACCGCGCCAGCTCTTCATTATCGATGCCGATAATGCACAGTTTTTCCGGCACGGCGATATTCAGGTGTTCACATACCTGCAGCAGATGGCGGGCGCGGGCATCGGTTACCGCGATGATGCCGGTTTGCGGCGGCAGCGACTGCAGCCAGTCGGCCAGCCGGTTTTGGGCATGCTGCCAGTTATCCACCGCGGTTTCCACGCCCTGGTAGACTATCGGCTGGTAATACTCATCCGCCGTTAGTTTGCGAAACGCCTGCTCGCGTTCGTGTGACCAGCGCTTGCCGCTGCTGGCCGGCAGGCCGTAAAAAGCAAACCGGTTCAGGCCTTTTTCCTTCAGGTGCAAAAAAGCGCTGGCCACCAGCGCATGGTTATCGGTGGCGATATAGTGCACCGGCGGATATTCCTCGGCATGCTGGTAAGAGCCGCCGACGCCGACAATCGGCACCTTGGCCTCGCTGAGCAGCAGTTCAATTTCCTTATCGTCGTAATCGGCAATCACGCCGTCGCCCAGCCACTCTTCAATACGGTTGATACGGCAGCGGAAATCATCTTCGATAAAAATATCCCAATCGCACTGCGACGCCTGCAAATACTCGCCCACCCCCTCGATAACCTGGCGGTCGTACACTTTATTGGCATTAAATAATAGAGTTATACGATAACGTTTTTCAAACATACGGTGGGTTCTCACGAAAATCTGCCGAAGGCCAGCATATACCTTTGAACAATCAGAAAGAATTGACCGGATGTGCGCCAGCTAGCAAATTCATTATAAAGTGCGGGCGAGGCTCTACTCGCCCAAATGCGCCACCTGCTGGTAGAACCGGCGGAATACTTTCCGTTGCTCCGCATAAGCCTCGTGCCGCTCCTTATCCGGCGTATAGCGGGCCTCCAGCGGCAGCGCGGGCAGCATGTCCGCCCAGGACGCCCCGGGGTGGCAGCTAAGCTGCGCCAGACGCGCCGCGCCCAGCGCCGGACCGACGTCGCCGCCGGTGCGGTAGTCCAGCGCCTCGCCGCTGACATCGGCCAGCAGCTGCCGCCAGTATTCGCTGCGCGCCCCGCCGCCAATCAGCGTGATGCTGTCCGGCCGCAGGCCGGTGCCGTGCAGGGCGTCCATACCGTCCGCCAGGCCGAAGCTGACGCCTTCCACCACCGCGCGCGCCAGGTCGGCCGGGCCGTGTTCATGGGTCAGCCCCCAAAACGCGCCGGTGGCGTTGGGATTATTGTGCGGCGTGCGTTCGCCGGAAAGATAGGGTAAAAACCACACCGGCGCCGCGCCGGGGCGGGACTGCGCGGCGGCTTCCAGCAGCGCCGGCACGCTGCCGATGCCGGTCAGGCGGGCAGCCCAGTCCAGGCAGGATGCGGCGCTGAGCATGACCGACATCAGATGCCAGGTACCCGGCAGCGCATGGCAAAAACTGTGCACCGCCTGCTCGGGATTGCTGAGAAACCCATCGCTGACGGCAAAATAAACGCCGGAGGTGCCAAGCGACAGCATGGCCTGTCCCCGGCGATACAGGCCGACGCCGATGGCCCCGGCCGCGTTGTCGCCGCCGCCGGCCACCACCGGCACCGCGGCCATGCCCCAGCTTGCCGCCACCTGCGGCAACAGAGTGCCGGTCGCCTGGTTGCCCTCGAACAACCGCGGCATCTGCGCCCGGGACAGCCCACAGGCGCCCAGCAGCGCATCGCTCCAGTCGCGGCGCCCGACATCCAGCCACATCGTCCCCGCCGCATCGGACATATCGGTGGCGAAATCCCCGGTTAGACGCAGCCTGAGGTAGTCTTTCGGCAGCAGGACCTTATCCACTTGCGCAAAGATCTGTGGTTCCTGTTCGCGTACCCAGCGCAGCTTGGGGGCGGTAAAACCGGGCATCATCAGGTTGCCGGTGATATCCCGGGAACGGGGCACGTCGTCTTCCAGCGAGCGGCACTGGGCAAAGCTGCGCCCGTCGTTCCACAAAATGGCCGGGCGCAATACCCGCTGCTGCTTATCGAGCAACGTCGCGCCGTGCATTTGGCCGGTCAGTCCGAGGGCGCGCACCCCGCTCAGATCATGCCGGGCGGCCAGGGCGCGCATGGCGCTGTCGGCCGCCCGCCACCACTGCTCCGGGTCCTGCTCGGACCACAGTGGCCGGGGCCGGGAAACGGTCAGGGGTTCCGTATGGCTGCCCAGAATATGCTGCGCCTCGTCCAGCAGAATGGCTTTCACGCCGGAGGTGCCCAAATCTATGCCGATATACATACGCTATCCTTCTGAATTGTCACCGCGCCGCCCCCGCGTTGGCGGGGGCGGCGCGGGTTGACTATAGCGGCCGTCCGCCAGCGCGGACGCCGGGATCGCCGCCGGAGACGTTAGCTGAACAAGACCTGGTTGACGATATTTTCCAGCAGTTCCTGCTGTCCGCTGCGATGCTCCGGCGCCAGGGCGTGCTTGCCGGCGTACTGGGCCAGCTCGGCAAGGGAAAGGTTGCCCTGCAGTATCCGCTGCCCCAAATCGCCGTTCCAGCCCGCGTAGCGCGCCTTCACCATCTGCTCCAGGCGACCGTCTTCGATGAGCTTCGCCGCCACTTTCAGCGCCAGCGCCATGGTATCCATGCCGCCGATATGGCCGTGGAACAGATCGTATTTATCGGTGCTTTGCCGGCGTACCTTGGCATCGAAATTCAGTCCGCCGGTCGTGAAGCCGCCGGCCTTGAGGATTTCATACATCACCAGCGCATTTTCCTCCACGCTGTTGGGGAACTGGTCGGTATCCCAACCGGACTGCGGATCGCCGCGATTGGCATCTACCGAACCAAAGATCCCGAGTGCTATGGCGGTGGCGATTTCATGATGGAACGTATGCCCGGCGAGCGTGGCGTGGTTGGCCTCGACGTTAACCCGGATCTCTTTTTCCAGGCCGAACTGTTTTAAAAAGCCGTACACCGTGGCGACGTCATAGTCGTACTGGTGTTTGGTCGGCTCCTGGGGTTTGGGTTCGATAAGCAGCGCGCCCTGGAAACCGGTTTTGTGTTTATGTTCCACCACCATTTGCATAAAGCGGCCGATCTGCTCGCGTTCCTGGCGTAAATCGGTGTTCAGCAGCGTTTCATAGCCTTCGCGTCCGCCCCACAGCACGTAATTTTCCCCGCCGAGTTTGCGGGTGGCGTCCATGGCGCTGTTGACCTGGGTGGCGGCCCAGGCGAAGATTTCTGGATCCGGACTGGTGGCCGCGCCGGCGCCGTAACGCGGATGGCTAAAGCAATTCGCCGTGCCCCACAGCAGCTTGATGCCGGTCTGCTGCTGCTTTTGCGCCAGCACGTCGGTCAATATGGCGAAGTTATTCAGATAGTCTTTGATGGTGGGACTGTCCGGCAGGATATCAATATCATGGAAACAGTAATAAGGCGCGCCCAGTTTGCTGAAAAATTCAAAGGCCACATCGGTTTTCAGCCGCGCCTGGGCCAGCGCGTCTCCCGCGTGCTGCCAGGGACGGTCGAAAGAACCCACGCCGAACATATCGGTGCCGCCCCAGCAGAAGGTATGCCAGTAACAGACGGCAAAACGCAAATGGTCCTCCATGCGTTTACCCAAAATCTTTTCGTCGGCGTTATAGTGATGAAACGCCAGCGGATTGGTGCTTTGCGTACCTTCAAAACGGATTTTTTCAACTTGATCAAAGAATTGAGACATAATGACTCCTTGGAAACACCAGGTCCGTTCTGAAGCGGACGGGATTTATCAGGCCGGCGGGTAAATATGACGGCACAATAAGCAAATCTGTGCTTGATTCTGGTAATAACGCCCGGCGCGATCAATTACGTTATTTCACATCGCCATTCATGAAATTATTAATTGTGCGCGGGATCACAAGGAATAGGGGATAAAAGCGCTTTTTGGCGGGAAAAATACGGAAGTTAATGTTTGGCCGGCCTTAACCTCACCGGCAAAATAAGGCGCAGCTCACAGAATACGCATTTGAGTAAAATATCATAATGCCGTTGTGAAAATTTGCAATTGCCGCTGCTGATTTCCGACCCTAATACTACATGGGTTAACTCTGTCGCCTCTTGGGCGCCCCTACGCAACATTATTTGTAAAGGTTTGATTCTTATCCGTTGCTCGGCAAGTTCCATTGCTGAATATGTTCTTATAAAAGTAACATAAGGAATTAAAATGAAACTGAAAACTCTCCTGCTTTCCGCCTGCGCGGCGCTGGTATTGCTAAGCCAGCCGGGCATGGCCAAACAAATCAAGATCGGCATGGCGGTGGACGACCTGCGTCTGGAACGCTGGCAAAAAGACCGCGATATTTTCGTCGCCAAGGCCAAATCACTGGGTGCCGATGTTTTTGTTCAATCCTCCAACGGCAATGAAGAAACGCAAATGTCACAAATAGAGAATATGATCAATCGCGGCGTCGACGTGTTGGTGATTATTCCTTACAACGGACAAGTGTTAAGCAATGTTATTGCCGAAGCGAAACGGGAGGGCATAAAAGTCCTCGCTTATGATCGAATGATAAATAATGCTGATGTGGATTTTTATATTTCCTTTGATAACGAAAAAGTCGGGCAACTGCAGGCGCAAAGCCTGGTTAAGCGGGTGCCGCAAGGTAATTATTTCCTGATGGGCGGCTCGCCGGTGGATAATAACGCCAAAATGTTCCGCGCCGGCCAGATGACGGTGCTTAAACCCTTGATTGACAGCGGTAAGATAAAAATCGTCGGCGACCAATGGGCCGACGGCTGGTTACCTGAAAACGCCCTGAAAATCATGGAGAATGCCCTGACCGCCAATAACAATAAAATTGACGCGGTAGTGGCCTCCAACGATGCCACCGCCGGCGGCGCCATCCAGGCGCTGGCCGCCCAGGGGCTGGCCGGCAAAGTGGCCATTTCGGGCCAGGATGCGGATCTGGCCGGTATTCAGCGGATTAACCAGGGCACCCAGACCATGACCGTGTATAAACCGATCAAGCAGCTGGCCTCCACTGCCGCCGAGATAGCGGTTCAATTGGGCAATGGCGAAAAACCCAAGTCCAACGCCTCCCTTAACAATGGCCTCAAGGACGTCCCCTCCTATTTGCTGACGCCGATCTCGGTGGATAAAAGCAACATAGAGAGCACGGTCATCGCCGATGGTTTCCACAAGAAATCCGATCTGAACTAATCCGCCTGAACGCCGGCTGTCGTCTGTGACGTTAACTGAACCGGGCCGCGCTAAACAGCGGCCCGGTTGCGGAGGTTGATTATCGTGGCATCAAATTTGCTGGAAATGAAAAATATCACCAAGCGGTTCGGCCAGGTCAAGGCGGTGGATAATGTGTCCCTGACCATCGAGGCCGGCCAGGTGCTGTCGCTGTGCGGCGAAAACGGCTCGGGTAAATCGACGCTGATGAAAGTGCTGTCGGCGGTGTATCCGCACGGCACCTTCGAGGGCGAGATCCTGTTCGGCGGCGAACCTCTGGTGGCGCACGGGGTACGCGATACCGAACAAAAGGGCATCGCCATTATTCATCAGGAGCTGGCGCTGGTGAAACAAATGACGGTACTGGAGAATATTTTCCTCGGCACCGAGTGGGCGAAATACGGCGTCATGGATTATGACAATATGTACCTGCGCTGCCAGCGGATGCTGGCGCAGGTCAAACTCAATATCGACCCCGACACGCGGGTCGGCGAACTGGGCCTGGGCCAGCAGCAGCTGGTGGAAATCGCCAAGGCGCTCAACAAGCAGGTCCGCCTGCTGATCCTGGACGAGCCCACCGCGTCGCTCACCGAAAGCGAGACCGCCATCCTGCTCGATATCGTCGACGATTTGCGCAATCACGATATCGCCTGCATTTATATTTCCCATAAACTTAATGAAGTCAAAGCCATATCGGACATGATCTGCGTCATTCGCGACGGCAGGCATATCGCCACGCGTCCGGCCGCGGGCCTGAGCGAAGAGGCGCTGATCACCATGATGGTGGGCCGCGAACTGACGGAGCTTTATCCCCATGAGCCTCACGTGATTGGCGAGGAAATCCTGCGGGTGGAGGGCCTGACAGCCTGGCATCCGGTCAATCAGCATATCCGCCGCGTCAATAATGCCGCCTTCAGCCTGCATAAAGGGGAAATCCTCGGCATCGCCGGGCTGGTGGGATCGGGTCGTACCGAACTGGTGCAGTGCCTGTTCGGCAGTTATCCGGGGCGCTGGGAGGGCACGATCCTGCTCCATGGCGCGCCGGTACGTTTCGCCAACTGCCGCCAGGCAATGCGCAGGGGGATAGCCATGGTGCCCGAGGATCGTAAAAAGGACGGCATCGTGCCGGTGATGAGCGTCGGCGCCAATATTACCCTGGCGGCGCTCAACCAATTCACCGGCGGGTTCGGCATGGTGGACGAGGCCGCCGAGCAGGCCGCGGTGCGTGACGCCATCGGGCGGCTGAAGGTGAAAACCGCTTCCCCGGAACTGGCCATCGGCCGGCTTAGCGGCGGCAACCAGCAAAAAGCCATCCTGGCGAAATGTCTGCTGCTAAACCCGGACATCCTGATACTCGACGAGCCGACCCGCGGTATCGATATCGGCGCCAAGCAGGAAATCTACCTGCTGATTAATCAATTGGTGCGCCAGGGCATCGCCGTCATCGTGGTGTCCTCGGAATTACCCGAGGTGCTGGGCATCAGCGATCGGGTGCTGGCGATGCACCAAGGTGTCATTAAAGCCTCACTTATCAACCGCAACCTGACCCAGGAACAGGTCATGGAAGCGGCGCTCAGGAGTGATTCCCATGTCTAAAATTATTCACACCGACGGTGCGGCGATTGCCGGCGGCAGGCGGAAGTCCCTCAACCTGCAGGTGTTCGTCATGCTGGCCGCCATCGTGGTCATCATGCTGTTTTTCACGTTTACCACCGAAGGCTCGTACCTGAGCGCGCGCAATATTTCCAACCTGCTGCGCCAGACCGCCATTACCGGCATTCTCGCGGTCGGCATGGTATTTGTCATCATCTCGGCGGAGATCGATCTGTCGGTCGGCTCCATGATGGGATTGCTGGGCGGGGCGGCGGCGATTTTCGACGTCTGGCTGGGATGGCCGCTGCCGCTGACCATCGCCGTGACCCTGGTGCTCGGGTTGCTGCTCGGCGCCTGGAACGGCTGGTGGGTGGCGTACCGCAAGGTGCCTTCGTTTATTGTCACCCTGGCGGGCATGCTGGCGTTTCGCGGCATTTTAATCGGCGTCACCAACGGGACCACGGTATCGCCCACATCGCCCGCCATGTCGCAGATCGGGCAAAGCTATCTGCCGGGCGGCGCGGGGTTTGGCATCGGGTTTATCAGCCTGGTGCTGTTTATCGCCTGGCAATGGCGCCGGCGCGGCAATCGTCAGCGTCTGGGATTGTCCGTGCCGGCCAAGACCTGGGATATGACGCGCCAGGCTATTACCGCCGTGGTGGTATTGGGCGCCATTTATTTGCTTAACGACTACCGCGGCGTGCCCACGCCGGTGCTGATGCTGGTGGCGCTGATGCTGGCCGGCCTGTTTATGGCGTCCCGCACCGCCTTCGGCCGGCGCGTCTATGCCATCGGCGGCAATATTGACGCCGCCCGGCTTTCCGGCGTGAATGTCGAGCGCACCAAGCTGGCGGTATTCGCCATCAACGGCCTGATGGTGGCGATTGCCGGGCTTATCCTCAGTTCCCGCCTTGGCGCCGGATCGCCGTCGGCGGGCAATATCGCCGAACTGGACGCCATTGCCGCCTGCGTCATCGGCGGCACCAGCCTGGCCGGCGGCGTCGGCAGCGTGGCCGGCGCGGTAATGGGCGCGTTTATCATGGCGTCGCTGGATAACGGCATGAGCATGCTTGACGTGCCCACGTTCTGGCAATATATCGTTAAAGGGGCCATCCTGCTGCTGGCGGTTTGGATGGATACCGCCACCAAAAAACGGGTGTAAGGTCTGTTTCAGCGCCACGGGCCGCCGGCGGGCGGCCCGTTTTTTTATTCATTAACGGTACGCGTTTTTATGGCGTAAAGTTAAACGCAGATTAAATAATATTAAAAAACACACCCAGTAGATTGACGCTTTTATTAATGCCTTCTTAAATCAATAAGAGGATAATCCTGTTTATAAGTATAATGATTTTCAATCAGTTAGCGTGATTAATATATAGTAATTAATAATTAATAGACAAATTAAATAATATATTGCAAGGCATAGTGGTTTTTTACTCCCTCCACCGAGATAATCCGCTGATGATCCTGAGTGAGTTTGTTAACGATATAAAAGCCAATCCTGTTGCCTCCCTGTTGGCGATCGTTATTACCGCCATCGGTTTTGCCACGACCTTCTTAATTCTGCTGCTCTTTATCGACGATGTTAAAATAGATCGGTTTTATCCCGGCGCTGAACGCCTTTACCGCATCGAAACCCTGTTTTGCCCACCCAACGGCGATAAGGTGCGTTCCGCCCAGGCCCCGCTGCCGTTGCTTGACGCGCTGCGCAAACAACCGGGGATTGACCGCGTCGTCTATGCCCTGCGGCTGTTTACTACCGTTCGCAGCGAGGGGCGGTTTGTCCATCGCGTACCGGTGTTCGCGGTCAGCGCAGGCTTCCTGACGCAGCTCAATCCCTACCGCCAGGCCCCCGCCTTGCTTGCGGCGAACGAAATTTATATCACGCCGGCCTTTAACCGCCGGTATCTCGGCCTGGCGTCCCCCGTGGGCAAGACTATCGATCTGGGCGACAAAGGCCGGTTTGTGATCAAGGGCGTGCTTGAACCCCGTTCCGACAGCAGCATCGATATGCCGGCGGTCATTGCCTTCTCACCGGCGGCGATGGCGGGTTATCACGATAAGCGGAGAGACTGGTATCACAGCCACCTGTTTATTTTTATCAGGACCGCCCCGGCCGCGCCGTTTGATAACGCTCTGCTGGATAAACTGGTCGGGCTTCACGCCCCGCCGCTATCCGGGACGCCCATTACTCCCACGGCATTCATTCACCTGCGCGCCAAACCTATCCAGCAGATGCATTATGACGACGGTTATGCCGATGACATGGCCGCGACTATCGCCAAACCCTTGCTGCATGCCCTGTATGCGGCCGCGTTGTTTGTGCTGCTGACCACGGCGGTAAACTATTTTAACGTCAATGCCATCGTTAACGCCGCCAAACGGCGCAGCCTGAAGATCAAACGCGCGCTGGGCGCGTCGGATAAACAGCTTGCCGCCGAGTCGGTGGCGGTCATCGTGCCGCAGTTTGCCGTCATCTGCGCGCTGGCGCTGTTGATATTGTTCGGGGCGTCCGCCATGTCGCCTTACGTCCTGGCGCTGATATCACATCACAGCGCCGCATTGCTGGCCGCGCTGTTCCTGGCGGTGCTGCTGCTTATCGGCTGCGTGGTGATCGCCGCGCATGTGCTTTATTTCTGCTGTTTTGTTGTATCCGCCGGCGCGGGACGGGCAAATCACCGCCACGAAACCACCGCGGCCTATTACCTCAACCGGCTTACCCTGGTGACGCAACTGCTGATCTCGGGCGTCCTGGTCTACTCCTGGGCCGGTACGGCGGCGCAGAACCGTTACGTCATGCAAGCCGATTTCGGCTATCGCCAAAAGAACCTGCTGACGTTTGAACCCAGCGAACGGCTCCATTCGCTTGAAAGCGTGCGCGCGCTGCAAAACCGCCTCAAAGAGGACGCCGGCAGCGCCAATATCGCCTTGAGCAACTGGCGCCCGTTTGATATGACGCCTACCGCGCTCATTATCCAGCATGCCCGCCAGCAGGCCAAGGATCAGTTCGTGACCGTCAGCGCTCTCGACGTCGACCCTCACTTTACCCGGGTATGGGGCCTTGAAACCCTGGGCGGCGGAGAAAATGCCATTGCCGTAAGCGCCGATCCGGCGGTGCGCCATGTGATTGCCACCCGGGCCTTTATCGGGCTGATGGGGCTGTCTTCCTATGATGAAGCGCTTAACACGACCTTCTACGCCGAGGTGGACGGCGGGAGGCGCCGGCTGCGCGTGCTGCGCGTCGTCGATAACTTTTATCCGGGCGAGCGTACCCGCCAGCCGCCGCCGCTGATGCTGTTCATTAACGATCGGGTGGAAAAGTATGCCGCTATCGGGTTTTCCACCGCGGCGCAACGGGATCGCATCATCTCCGCGCTCAGCGGTTATGGCCTGGCGGACCTGCAGGTGCGCACGGTGGAAGAACTGCATGCCGAACACTATAAAAACAGCCTGTTGATCCAGGACGTCATCAGGCTGGTGGCTTCTCTTTCCCTGTTCCTGATGCTGGTCAGCGCGATGGTCATCGGGCTGTCGGAGGCCCGGCGGCTCAATCAGACCCTGATGATCATGGCGGCGGTGGGCGGCTCGGTGTCTACCAGCGCGGTCTTTTTCCTGCGGCAAAACATGCTGGCGCTGACGCTGACGTTGTCGCTATCCCTCGGCATCGGGGTTGTGCTCCTGCGGCGCTGGCTGGGCCAATTCGACGTGGTCACCGGTCTGGCCCTTACCTATGCCTTCGCCGCCCTGATGCTCCTGGGCCTGGCGGTGATGGCGGTGATGGTCGCGACCCTGCTGGCCGGTGGCGGCCGGCTGGCGCGCCTGCGGCGAGGGCCACGGCTATGGACGTAAAACTGGATAAAAAGGCTGCCCTGCATCCGGGCGCCGGATGGATCGCCTGGATCGCCGCCGCGCTGTTGATCCTGCTGTGCGCAGGGCTCTATAAGCTGGCCACCACCGATAATTACCTGCGCCTGCCGTTGGCGAGCGTGGCCTTGCATCCGGTGACGCGCGGGGCCTATACCGACACCCTGGTTACCCGCGCCATCGCCCTCCCCAACGAAAGCGTTATCGTTTCCACGGAGCGCGGAGGGAAGGTGGTCGATATCTATAAAGCCTCTTCCGATTATGTCAAAAAAGGCGAAATTATCGCCCGCCTGTCCAATTATGATTTTGTCCTGCAGGTCACCTCGCGCATCGCCGACGCCACCGAACAGATCAATAATCTGCGCAATATGCGCATGTTATTGGAACGCAACAGCCGCGACACCAAGCTTGAGCTGCAGAAATCCCATTACAACCGGCAGAAGCTGGTCAAGGACATCCGGCGCAATAAAAAGCTGTTTGAAAAAGCCATTATCGAAAAGGCTAAATATGAAGACCTGCTGGATGAGTTAGCGCATTGGGAAAAAACCTGCGCCATTTTGTCCGGACACGATCGGCAGCAGGACCAAATACTGCCGCAGCAGTTCCAGGAAATTGATCGCTCCATCAAACGCCTGGGCAAACTGGTGGATTTGATCAAGGGCGGCCTGGAGCAGCTGATTATCGTCTCGCCCATCGACGGCACCCTCTCATCGCTGGATATCAAAATCGGCCAGCAGATTAAACCCGGCGACAAGGTTACCATGGTCGACAACCTGCATTCCTACTACTTTGAAGCCGATTTCAGTGAATATTACCTGGATAAAATCAAGCCCCAGGCCAATGTCATGGCGCAGGCCGGCGGCATCGAAATCCCCCTGGCCATTGAATCGGTATCCTCGGCGGTGGACAACGGCAAGTTCAAGGCCAGGCTCCGGCCGTCCCAGCCCCAGCAGATTGCCCTGAAGCGCGGGCAATCCATCGATCTGCATGTGTTTCTGAGTACGCAGCAGGACGCGCTGCTCGTCCCTTCCGAAGCGGTGTTTTTCAACGAGGGCCAGGCGCTGGTCTATGTGTTTGATGAAAACGATCGGCGGGCGGTTAAGACGCCGGTGCGGTTAAAGCGGCAGGGCGCGGCACAGGCGGAAATACTCGGCGGGCTTGCCGAAGGGCAACGGGTGGTGACCTTCGCGGATAATGATTACGAAAAATCCAATATCATTGAGTTTGATTGATATGATTACCCTGGAAAGAGGCGGTAAGTTCTACACCACCAAGACCATCAAGACCCTGGCGCTGAACGCGGTAAGCCTTAACGTCGGGGCGGGTGACTTTCTTGCCGTCATGGGGCCGTCCGGTTCAGGCAAATCCACCCTGCTGAACGTGCTGGGAATGTTCGAACCCCTTGATGAAGGCCGTCTGACCCTGGCCGGCGAAAACGTCGCCGCCCTGGGTTATGCGCAGAAAATCGCCTTACGACGGCGGCTTATCGGCTATATATTCCAATCGTTTAACCTGATCCCTTCCATGTCGGTCTATGACAACGTGGTTCTGCCGCTGAAATACCGCGGCGTGGCGAAGGCGGAGCGCCGGCGGCGGGTTGATCAGATCCTGGCGGTATTCGGCCTGACGCATCGCGCCGGGCATTATCCGGCGCAGCTGTCCGGCGGCCAGCAGCAGCGGGTGGCCATTGCCCGCGCCATGGTGTCCCGCCCCGGCCTGATACTGGCGGATGAACCCACCGGCAACCTGGACAGTAAGAACAGCCGCGACGTGCTGGAACAGCTGAAAAACATCAACCGGGAAGGCACGACCGTGGTGATGGTGACGCATTCGCAGGAGGCGTCGAGTTATGCCAACCGGGTGCTGACCATGCGCGACGGGCGTCTTGCATAATGCCGGCGCGGGCATGGCGATAAAAGCCATTGGCATAACGGCATACATTAAAAAGCAAGCTTCAGGGGGTTTAACCGCCGCGGGCATGCCACCCTAATCATCAGTCTGGTCACCACCTGGCCGTAGCGATATGATGAAACCAAAGGGGCTTTGCCATGAAACCAGGTAACACCGCATCCATGATACCCACCGAGCAGGACCCGCGCTGGCAGGCCATCGTCGCGCGCGATAAAGCCGCCGACGGCCGGTTTGTTTATGCCGTCAGGACCACTGGGATATTCTGCTCGCCATCCTGCCCGTCGCGCCTGCCTCTGGCGGCGAATGTGCTGTTTTTCGCCAATGCCGAAGACGCGTTGCGGGCGGGCTTCCGTCCCTGCAAACGCTGCCGCCAGGGCCGGCCTTCGCTAGCGGCGGAACAGGCGGCGAAAATCCAGCTGGCCTGCCGTTATATTGACGGGGCTGAGGGGATGCCGACACTGGCGGAGCTGGCGCAACAGGCCGCCTTAAGCCCGTTCCATTTCCACCGGTTATTTAAGTCCGTTACCGGCCTGACGCCGAAAGCCTATGCCGTGGCCCGGCGTAACCAGCGGGTGCGGCAACGGCTTGCGGGCGACGCCTCGGTGACCGACGCGGTGCTGGAGTCCGGCTTTAACTCCCAGGGCCGTTTTTACGCCGGAGCCGATGCGCTGCTGGGGATGACGCCCACCGCTTACCGGGCGGGAGGGAAGGGCGTTGCTATCGTCTTTGCGGTCGGGCGTTGCTCGCTGGGTGATATCCTGGTCGCCCAGAGCGCGCGCGGCATCTGCGCCATCCTGTTGGGCGACGATGCGCAGCGGCTGGTGGAACAGTTGCAGGATACCTTCCCCCACGCGGCGCTGGCGGGGGACGATGAGGCCTTTGCCCGGCGGATGGCGCTGGTGGTGGGGTTTGTCGATGCGCCGGCCCTTGGCCTGGACCTGCCGCTGGATATTCGCGGCACCGCCTTCCAGCAGCGCGTCTGGCAGGCCCTGCGGGATATCCCGCCCGGGCGCACGGCCAGCTACCTGGAGGTGGCGAAACGCATCGGTTCGCCCGCCGCGGTGCGCGCCGTGGCGGGCGCCTGCGCCGCCAATATGCTGGCGGTGGCCATACCCTGCCATCGGGTGGTGCGCAGCGACGGGGCGTTATCCGGCTATCGCTGGGGGGTGGACCGCAAACGGCTGCTACTGGATAAGGAGGCCAAAGGCTAAGCGGCGTGACGCCACGATCGGCGGCCATATAATACCCGCGATGAGCCAGCCGGGTCATCGCGATGCGGCCCGATGATGCCGGTATCCACCGCCGGCGGCGGCGGACGCCAACGACTTAGCGACGCGAGGAATGTCGCTACCGGTACCGGCGGCGAGGCGTGTTTCCGCTTATTTTGTCTTACCCGGCAGCGCCAGGATACCCCAGGTGATAATCCCCCCCGCCAGTCCCCAAAAGGCGCTGCCGATGCCGAAAAAACCGACGCCGGACGCGGTCAGTAAAAAGGTGACGATAGCGGCATCCCGGTGCGTCTCTTCCAGCAGGGCGCGATGCAGGCTGCCGGCAATGGTGCTCAGCAGCGCCAGCCCGGCGATGGTATGGATAAGCGCCGCGGGCAGGGCGCCGAACACCATGCCGATGGAGCCGCCGAACAGCCCGGCCAGCAGATAGGCCGCGCCCGCGGCGGCGGCGGCCATATACCGGCGCGCGGGGTCGGGATGGGCCTCCGTGCTCATGCAAATGGCGGCGGTAATCGCGGCGATGCATATGGAAAACCCGCCCAAGGGCGCCAGGATCAGCGACGCCAGCCCCGTCCAGGCGATCAGCGGCGAGGTCGGCACGCGATAGCCGGCGGCTTTCAGGGTGGCGATGCCCGGCGCGTTTTGCGAGGCCATGGTCACCAGAAAAAACGGCATGCCGACGCCCATCAGCGCGGAGAGGGTAAAATGCGGCATGATAAAATGCGGGGCGGCGAAGGTCAGCGGCTTACCGGCGAAGGCAATCTGGCCCTGCAGGCCGGCAACGGCCAGGCCGACGCCAAGCGCCGCCACGACGGCATAGCGCGGCGCCAGGCGCCGCGTCAGGAAAAAGGCCAGGCACATGCCCGCCGCCAGCACAAAATGACTTTGCAGCGCGATAAACGCATCCAGTCCGAAACGCAGCAAAATTCCCGCCAGCATCGCCGCCGAAATCGCTTGCGGAATATGCTGCATCAGCCGGGCGAACAGCCCGGTCACGCCACACAGTAAAATCAGTGCGCAGGCAAAGATAAAGACGCCGACGGCCTCGTTAATCGAGTAGCCCGGCAGGCTGGTGACCAGCAGCGCCGCGCCGGGCGTCGACCAGGCGGTGAGGATCGGCGCGCGGTAATACAGCGACAGGCCCAGCGAGGTTATGCCCATTCCCAGGCCCAGCATCGTCAGCCAGCCGCCGATTTGCTCAACGCTGGCCCCCGTGGCCTGGAGCGCCTGAAACACAATGGCCGCCGAGCTGGCATAGCCCACCAGTACGGCGATAAAACCGGCGATGACGGCGGAAAACGAGAGGTCGCGTAATGCGGAGCGAGGCGCCATGCTGATCATATCCTATTGCCGTGCAATGTTATAAATCACCGGGGCCATAGCGCCCCTGTTTCTGGTTGTGTTTTGCAATGTCGCCTTAAAACTTAACATTGTGCGCGACAACACTCAATCGCGAGCGACATACCGGGGAACGGCGAACGTGAAAACGCCGCTGGGAATGTAAAGCTACCGGTAGCATTTAGGTTATTTAATCAAGGTTTAGCCAGGATTGGCTATAATTCCACGATTATTATGAAATAGTCAGATTATGTGCTTATTTTTTGATAATGGCCATTAAATATATATAGTTGAACCGTTTGATTTATTTAAGGATGCTAATATATGAATGTGAATTTCCAATATGAGTCTTTTCAACTCAGTAACGTCATCATCATAAAAAACAATTCAGGTAACTCTGTCAACCTTACAGGCGAGGAAATAAAAAGTGTAATCGAAACGGGTTGCGAAAAAATAAATTTGCATAACTGTTTTACTCGCGCGGGTAATAACGACATTTATATCAAAAGCCAAAGCGGTGCTATATCCATCTCTGAAGGAGATATCCACTGTAATGTTCAATCTCAATCAGGAAAAATCAGCTGTGAACATGTTATTCTGTCTAACGTCGAAACCGACTCTGGAAAAATTAATTTAAAAAATGTCGAAAAGGCCGGATTTATAAAATCAATGTCAGGCAAGGTTACGCTTAATAACTCCATTGCGGACAGTGTGACTACCGCCAGTGGTAATTTGTCACTTGAAAACAAAAGCCATGTAAAAGGTGATGTCATTACTGCAGGCGTTTTTTCAATAAAAGACTCTGTCATAGATAAAACGTTGGAAATATGCTCGAATAATGTCACTATCGGTGCTAACTCAATCGTTAATGAAGTCTATATGAAAAAGTCTAATATAGAAGAAAATTTTATTAACTCTAATTACCAAAAAATCATTAGTATTAATGGAGTCAACTCTGGCAATATAAATATCATTGTTAGTGGCGTTAACTTCCCCCCCGGAAACTTAAACCTTGTTGGGGTAAATAATATTAGGTTCAGCACACAAAATCACGATTTTACCAGCGGACGCATAACTCAACCACAAGAAAATAGCATAACGATAGAAAATGACGCAGTGGTGAAATCATTGAGGTTTGACGGGGATGAATGCACCGTTATATTGAAAGGCAGCGCCCGTTTCGAAGGCGACCGCAATGTACCGGGGCTTACAGTCAAAAACGCATAACCCGCTTTGGCATCCGGTGCTGTTGACGGTAAAACGGCCTCATCGCGCGGCCGTTAACGGTATAACTCCCTCTCCGGTGATTGCAGATTCCGCCTGCTTCGCCAGTCGCCCAGCGTCAGGCTGGCCAGGCGCGCCACGCCCCGGTAGAACGGATGCTCCGTGCCTTGTTCCAGCAATGCCAGGTAGCGTCCCGACCAGGGCAATATATGCTGCGCCAGCAGGGCGTCCAGCACGCTTTCATTATTTTCCGCCAGCCAGGCGGCCAGCATCAGCAGCAGGCCGATATGGTCCTCCGGCTCGCCGTCCTGCTGCCGGGAGGCGATGCCTTCCTGCGCCAGCCAGCGGCGCAGCGCCACGGTGGATTCCCCAAACAGCACGCTTTCCTTATCGAGATAGACCGATCCCCAGGGCGGGGCGGGCAGGGCATAGGGGCCGATAAACAGATTTTGAAAGGTCTCCTCCAAAGCGTCATGCCAAGGCGCGGCCAGGCCCTGGCGAATCAGCGCCGCCGCGTCTTCGACGCCGCTCTCGACAGGCCATTCCCGCTCCCAGCCCGGGGCCGCCAGCGCTTTCAGCAGGCCGGCGTTGGGCGCCGACAGGGGCGGATAATACAGCAAGGCCCCCAGCGTGCGCCCGGTCAGGGCCATATTCACATCATTCATATCATCGCCCCTAACCGGCAATCGCCATGCCCACGGTCATATGCAGGCCGTAAAATACCGCCCGGCCGATCAGTTCGCCGCCGAGCACCAGCACCAGGCCCAGCGTAAGTCCCGCCAGCGGCGGCGTGTTGCCGCGCGCCACCGGCCACAGCCAGCAGGCGAGGCCCAGCGCCAGCAGCAGCACCCGTCCGGCCATCAGCAGGCCATAGTCGGGGATAAGCGCCGAGGCCTGCTGCACCGAACTGTGGATCGCGGCCAGCCCGGCGGCCTGCATCATCACCGCCGCCACGCTTATCATCACCGCGATAACGCTTATCCAGGGCAGGTAGCGCCAGCCCGGCCCGCGGATGCCCGCGGCCTGCAGCAGCAGGTAGCCCAGCAGCGGGCCGCCGATAAACACCGTCAGCACAAAGCCGAGCGGGGTATAGATATTATCCCAGGTGGGCACGGTATCAATCATATAGACCCGGCCCATGGCATAAAGAAATACCAGGCCCGACAGCGCGGTAATCACCAGCCAGATCTTGTTAAGCGCCCGGGGCATGTGGTTAAACACCGCCATCAGCCAGTAGATGCCGCCGAGGGCGAAAAACAGCGAACCGGTGGCGATTTCATTGCTCAGCGGCGAGGCGCCCAGGCGGTTAAGCGCGTTCATGGCGCGCATCGGCGAGCCCAGGTGCATCATCGAGGCGATAAATCCCAGCCCCATCAGCAGCCACAGGAAAAACATGGCCAGATGCACCCGCCGCGCCTGCTGCACCGTCAGGTTGCCGGCCAGCAGCACCATGGCCATCACCAGATAACCGCCGATTACGCTCTGGCCCGCCACGGTAAAAAACATCAGCGGCCATTCATGCCATCCGTTACCCATATCACACCTCCTTTGGATTGGCGAGAAAGCCGGTGGTGTCGCCCTGCGGGCGGCAATTGGCATTGGCTTTGATCACCAGGTTGGGCATGGTGAAATGCGCCGCCGGCAGCGGCGCCACGTCGGCCAGGTCGCCATACTTGTCGCGCAGTTCGCCGATAGGCGCCAAATCCAGCGCGCGCAGCGGGCAGGATTCCACGCAGACAGGTTTTTGTCCCACCGCCACGCGCTCATGGCAGCCGTCGCATTTGGTCATATGCCCCTTGGCCTCGTTAAACTGCGGCGCGCCGTAGGGACAGGCCATATGACAATAGCGGCAGCCGATACAAATGTCCTCGTTGACTACCACAAAGCCGTCTTCGCCTTTGTGCATGGCGCCGCTCGGGCACACTTTGACGCAGGCGGGATCCTCGCAATGATTACAGGCGATGGACAGGTAATAAGCGAACACATCCTGGCGATAGCCGGCGCCGTCCGCCTGCCAGGTGCCGCCGGCATACTCATAGATGCGGCGGAAACTGACATCCGGCCCCAGGTTCTTGTAATCCTTGCAGGCCAGCTCGCAGGTCTTGCAGCCGGTGCAGCGACTCGAATCAATATAAAAACCGTATTGCGTGCTCATTCACTACACCTTTTCGATCTGTATCAGGTTGGTATGCTGCGGATTGCCCTTGGCCAGCGGCGATGGACGCTGCGTGGTCAGGGTATTGATGCAGCCGCCGTGATCGATTTTATCCCCGGCCATATCGGCCTGATGCCAGGCGCCCTGGCTGACGGCCGTCACGCCGGGCAGGATGCGCGGCGTTACCTTGGCGTCGATCCTGATCTCGCCCCGGTCGTTAAAGACCCGCACCTTATCGCCGTTGCGAATGCCCCGGCTTTCGGCGTCGATAGGATTGATCCACACCTCCTGCGGACAGGCGGCCCGCAGCACGTCGATATTGCCGTAGCTGGAGTGGGTGCGCGCCTTATAGTGGAAACCGGCCATCTGCAGCGGAAAACGCGCGCGCAGCGGATCGTCCCAGCCCTCGAAGGTGGGGACATACCGGGGCAGCGGACTGATGCTTTCATCCGCCTGCAGTTGCCAGGTGGCGGCCAGCTGCGCCAATGCCGCCGAATAGATTTCAATTTTGCCGGAAGGGGTTTTCAGCGGATTGGCCGCCGGGTCCGCGCGGAATTTACGGTAGGCGACAAAGTGGCCGTCGGGATCCTGGCGTTTATAGATGCCTTGGGCTTTTAACTGCTCATAGGACGGCAGTTGCGGGTCCTTGGCCAGCATCTTGGCATATAAAAATTGCAGCCATTCGGACTGGGTGCGCCCTTCGGTAAATTTTTGCGCCACATCCGCGCCGAGGCGCCGCGCGATATCGCTGGTGATCTGGTAAATCGAGCGGCGCTCGAATTTTGCCGAGGTGGCGGGCTGGCCGAAAATCAGATACCCCATATTGGCGGCGTAATCGTTGGGGACGATATCCTCCTGTTCGGTGGTCATCAGGTCCGGCAACAGGATGTCGGCGTATTTCGCCGATGAGGTCATAAAGTTTTCAATCACCACGATCATTTCGCAATCGCGCTCGTTTTTCAGGACTTCATGGGTGCGATTGATATCCGAATGCTGGTTGACCAGGGTATTGCCGGCATAGTTCCAGATAAATTTAATCGGCACGTCGAGCCGGTCCTTGCCTTTTATGCCGTCTTTTAACGCCGTCATTTCCTTGCCGCGTGAGATGGCGTCGGTCCATAAAAATACCGGGATCTGGGTTTTCACCGGATTGGTCAATACCGGCAGCCGTTCGATGGTAATGGTGTAGGTGGACTCGCGGGCGCCGCTGTTGCCGCCGTTAATGCCCACGTTGCCGGTGAGGATCGGCAGCATGGCGATGGCGCGCGCGGTCTGCTCGCCGTTGGCCTGGCGCTGCGGCCCCCAGCCCTGGCAAATATAAGCCGGTTTGGTCGCGCCGATTTCACGCGCCAGCTTGATGATCCGATCGCGGGGGATACTGGTGATCCTCTCCGCCCACTCCGGCGTCTTGGCGATGCCGTCGTCGCCCTGGCCGAGGATATAGGCTTTGTAGTGGCCGTTGGCCGGCGCGCCGGCCGGCAGGGTTTTTTCGTCGTAACCGACGCAGTAGGTATCCAGAAACGCCTGATCCACCAGATTTTCACTGATCAATACCCAGGCGATCGCCGACACCAGCGCCGCGTCGGTGCCGGGGCGAATGGGGATCCATTCATCCTCGCGCCCGGCGGCGGTATCGGTATAGCGCGGATCGATAACGATCATGCGCGCGTTGGAGCGCTCGCGCGCCTGCTCAAGATGGTAGGTAATGCCGGCGCCGCTCATGCGGGTTTCCGCCGGGTTGTTGCCGAACATCACCACCAGTTTGGTATTAACGATATCCGAGGTGCTGTTGCCCTCGTTGCTGCCGTAGGTGTAGGGCATGGCGGCATTGATCTGGGCGGTGCTATAGGTACCGTACTGATTGAGGTAGCCGCCGTAGCAGTTCATCAGGCGGGTGATAAGCGAGCCCGACGGTGACGAGCGGGCGAAATTGGCGCCGGTGGCGCCGGAGGAATAATTGATATACACCGCTTCGTTGCCGTAATCCTTGACGATACGCTTGAGATTATCAGCGATGGCGTCCAGCGCTTCATCCCAGCTGATGCGCTGGAATTTGCCTTCGCCGCGTTCGCCCACGCGCTTCATCGGATATTTCAGCCGTTCCGGATGGTTCATCCGCCGGCGCATGGAGCGGCCGCGCAGGCAGGCGCGCACCTGATGATCGCCGTATTCATCCTGGCCGGTGTTATCGGTTTCCACCCAATACACCTCGTCGTCGCGCACATGCAGCCTGAGCGCGCAGCGGCTGCCGCAATTAACCGAACACATGCTCCAGACCACCTTATCGGCCGTTCCCGCGGTCGTTGCCGGGGTAACGGCCGCCCGGGCGAACAGGAAAGGGAGCTGCAGCGCGCTGCTGGCCAACAGCAATCCCCCGGTCGCCACGCCGCCTTTCACCAGGCTGCGCCGGCTGATGGCGGCTTCGCCAAGCAGGGTTAATGTCTTGTTCTTCATCTCTCACCCGTCACATTGCACACACAAAGCGTTGCAGCCCGCAATCCTATAAAGCCTGATAGTTACTGGGGTTACAATTCATGGGAGCATAATGCGCGAAAAACAGGCGGAAAAACTTGTTCCCGAACAAAGTCGCATAACAAAAAGGGTTTTTAAGAACCAAAAGTATGAGTTATGTCTCGTTTTATCATACAAATATGCGGCGCCAGGCCGGCGCATGGGCGCCAGCCACGCGTGATCTTAAATCCAATGATTATCAGCCGTTTGTCGCCGCCGTGGTTTTTCCAGCTTCACATGTTCCCCCGGTCGCATCTATACTGTATGTAAATACAGTATATGGAGTGGCCGTTATGAAGATTTATCCCGCGGCGTTGGGCATCGGCGTACCGCTGCCGTTTTTTGGCGATAAAGTCGCTGCGGGGTTCCCCAGCCCGGCGCAGGATTATGTTGAACATCGCCTGGATATCAACGCCATCTGCGTGCGCCATCCGGCCAGCACCTATTTTGTCCGCGCCACGGGTGAATCGATGATTGAGGGCAATATCCGTGAAGGGGATATCCTGGTGGTGGACAGCGCCCTTAAACCCGACCACGGCAATATTGTTATCGCCTCCGTCGACGGCGGCTTTACCGTGAAACGCCTGCAGCTTCATCCCCGCGCGCGGCTGATGCCGATGAATCCCGCCTTCGCGCCCATTCCCATTACCGAAGACAGCCAGGTGGAAATCTTCGGCGTGGTGACGTTTATCATCTACGCGGCGCTGTAGCCATGTACGCGCTGGTGGATATCAATTCGTTCTACGCTTCGTGTGAAACCGTATTCCGGCCGGAATTGCGCGGGCGCCCGGTGGTGGTGCTGAGCAACAACGACGGCTGCGTTATCGCCCGTTCCGCCGCCGCCAAACGCCTTGGCGTTGCTATGGCCGCGCCCTATTTCAAGATTCGCCGGCTGCTTGAACAACATGGCGTGGCGGTGTTTTCCAGCAACTATGCCCTGTATGCCGATATGTCGCATCGGGTGATGACCCTGCTGGAGGACATGGCGCCGGCGGTTGAGATCTACAGTATCGACGAGGCCTTTCTCAATCTCACCGGCGTCGGCCATTGCAGGGCGCTGGAACAGTTTGGCCGCGAGGTACAGCAAACCCTGTTGCAGTGCACGCATCTGCATTCGGGGGTGGGTATTGCGCCCAGTAAAACGCTGGCAAAGCTTGCCAACCACGCCGCCAAGCAGTGGAGCAAAACCGGCGGCGTGGTGGATCTGTCCTCGCCGCTGCGCCAGCGTAAGCTGATGGCGCTGATGCCGGTGGAGGAGGTGTGGGGCATAGGACGCCGGCTGGGCAAAACGCTGCGGGCGATGGGGATCGGCACGGCGCTGCAACTGGCGGATTCCCATCCGGCGTTTATCCGTAATAATTTCAGCGTGGTGCTGGAGCGCACGGTGCGTGAGCTGCGCGGCGAACCCTGCCTGGAGGTGGAGGAAATGCCGGCGGTGAAGCAGCAGATTATCTGCAGCCGCAGCTTCAGTTCCCGTATCACCCGTTACCAGGATATGCGCGAGGCGGTATGCAGTTATGCCGCGCGCGCGGCGGAAAAACTGCGCGGGGAAAACCAGTTTTGCCGGCAGGTCGCGGTCTTTGTGCGCACCAGTCCGCACGCGGCCGGCGAAATCTATTACGCCAACCAGGCCACCGGCCGCATTCCCGTCCCGACCAACGATTCCCGGGATATCATCGCCCAGGCGACGGCCTGCCTGGATAGCCTGTGGCTGGACGATCGGCGTTATCTGAAGGCCGGCGTCGTGCTGGGCGATTTTTATGACCGGGGCGTGGCGCAGCTCGGCCTGTTCGACCGGTATAAGCCGCACGTTAACGCCGAGGCGCTGATGGCGACCCTGGATAAGGTCAACCGCTCGGGCCGGGGGCAAATCTGGTTTGCCGGCCAGGGCATCCGCCGGGACTGGCAAATGAAACGCGACATGTTGTCGCCGGCCTATACCTCCCGGCTAAGCGATCTGCCCCGCGCGGCGCTCTAGGCCGGCGCCGGCCTGTAAATCCTCCTGGTGCGCGTCGACCCACGCGGCCAGGGACTGTAGCGGCGCCTTCAGCGTCTTACCCAGGGCGGTGACCTGATATTCAACCCGGGGCGGGATTTCGGCGAACGCGGTACGCCGCACCAGGCCCTTGGTTTCAAACGCGCGCAGCTGACGCGTCAGCTCCTTTTGCGTGATGGGGTAGACCCCGCGCTGCAGTTCGCCAAAACGCACCGGGGCGTCGATAACGATCAGCCGGTAGAGGATGGGAATGGCCCATTTGCCGGCCACCAGCTCGACAAAGGTAAGCATCGGGCAGGGCGTTATCGCCGGCGGCGGTAATATTTTTTTCGGTTGCGCAATCGTTCGGGTCGTCATTTCATCCCACTCGCCTCTTTAGTATCCTATTGGTACCTACTATCATTTTAATACTATCTTATAAATAATGGCATTTTTCACCTGTCAGAGAGATAAAAATGCCTCGTTTAGCCGATAAATTTGCCTTGATCACCGGCGGCACCAGCGGTATCGGGCTGGAAACCGCCCGTCAGTTCCTGGCCGAGGGCGCCACCGTCGCCATCACCGGACGCAACGCCGATGCGCTGGCGCGCGCCGCCGCGGATCTGGGCGAACGGGTGGTATGCCTGCAAAGCGACGCGGGCGATGTGGCCGCCCAGCCGCTCCTGGCCCAAGCGCTTGCCACCTTGTGGCCCCGGCTGGATGTGCTGCTGATCAATGCCGCCGACGTGACCCACCGTCCGCTGGAGGAATGGGATGAAGCCGCCTGGGATCGCCTGATGGCGACCAATCTGAAGGGGCCGTTTTTTTTGGTGCAGTCACTGTTGCCGCTGCTGCATGCACCGGCCTCGGTGATTTTATGCGGTTCGGTCAGCGCGCATATCGGCCTGCCGCAAAGCGGCCCGTATGCCGCCAGCAAAGCCGGACTGCTGTCGCTCTCCCGGACCCTGTCGGGGGAACTGCTGGCGCGCGGCATCCGTGTCAACAGCTTAAGCCCCGGCCCGACGCAAACCCCGGCGCTGGAAAAACTGGGCCTGGACGGGGCGGCCTATGCGGCCCTGCTGGCGCAAATCAAGCAACTGGTGCCGCTCGGCAGGCTGGGCACGCCGCTGGAGCTGGCCAAGGCGGCGGTCTATCTGGCGTCCGATGAATCGGCGTTTGTCGTCGGCAGTGAATTGATTGTCGACGGTGGCGTCAGCGGCTTATGATGTGCCGGTGGCCGGATAAGCCCTGGCTTTGCATCAGGGGCGCCGGCGTGGATAAGCACGTTATGATAACGGGTAGCGCTATGATTCATCTGAGGAATATGACCGCCGGGGAATACCCCGATTATCGCCATTTTTTTATCGGGGAATACGCCCGGGACCTGAGCGCCAACCACGGTTACGATATCGGGCAGGGCAGGATCAACGCCATCGCCAGCATTGACGGGTATTTACCGCAGGGGGTGGCGACGCCGGATAACCAGCTGTACTGCATCGAGGCCGGCGACGCGGCGGACCGGCAAGGCGTACCGCCGGTGGCGGGGTATTTATGGATCACGTGCAAAGACGAGGCGGCCTATATCTCCGATTTCTGCATCCTGCCCGCCTGGCGCCGCCGCGGGCTCGGACGCAGCGCGCTGGCGCAGCTGGATCAGCGGTTGCGCGCCCAGGGCGTGACCGAACTGGGGCTAAGGGTGGCGGCCGATAATCCCGGCGCCCGGGCGCTGTATGATGCCTGCGGTTTCCACGTTACCGGGGTGAATATGGTGAAACCCCTGTCGCGCTAGACAATAAAAAACGCGCCCCGCGCCAGGCATTCGCCGTTGATAAAGACCTCGACGGCATGTCTGCCGGCATAGTGCATGCGGGTGGTAAAGTTGCGGATGGACTGGCTGCGGCTAATCTCAACGCTTGCATGCGGCGCCAGCGTCAGGGTTTTCAGTTTGAACACTTTGGCCGATGTGCCGCCGGATTTTTTCACATAGTGGATGGCGTAATCAATCACCAGCCGCTGGGGCAGGGGCGAGGTCGAGCGCAGCCGGAACGCCACGGTCACCTTGTCTCCCAGCCGGATTTCCCCGGGACTCACGCGCATCTCCTCCAGGCTGACCTGCGCCGCCTCGCCGGCGCCGATAAGTCCCAGCGCCCGCCGGTCCCCCTGTTTGATCAGGCTGCGCAACGCGTGACGGGCGATCCAGGCGGTGGGGGGATGATGCAATTCCCATCCCTCCAGCAGGTCCATGACCCACTCGGGATGATCCTTGGTGATATCGTTGAGATGATTCGCCACGGATTTGCGTACGTACAGGCTGGGATCGGCGCGCAGGTTGTCGAGAATGGGTTTCACCGGCGACGGGTCGGCCCGCAGCGCCTCCAGGCGGAACGACCAGGGCAGGCGCGGCCGGCTGCCTTCGCTGGCCAGCCGGCGGACGTGCTCGTCATCGTCGCGCGACCAGCGTTCCATCAGCGCCAGCCCGCGGGACAGATCCTGGCGCAGGTAGGGGCGCACCGCGAATTCCGAGGAGCCGAACGGGGTAAAAAAGCGCAGGGCCTCCATCGACAGATCGTACTCATCCAGCCCGTACATCGCCACATACTCCGGCAATACCAGGGTGACAAAGCGATTGTCCAACCGCGGCGCCAGCCGGCGTAAAATCGCCAGCGCCTGCCCATAGTCCGCCGGCAGGCCGTCGTGCAGGCAGACGCTTACCCGCCGCAGGCGCGCCATCAGCGATAATTGGTCCAGTCCGTCGCCGGTGGCCGCCAGGAAGCGGGCGCCGTCAAAACCGGGGTGGACGGCGGCGGTGTGCGCCGCGATATCGCGCAGCCGGGCGTGGTTAAAGATTTCCTTCAGCGCGGGCGCGCTTTGCTCTGACATGTCACCTGATCTTATGGGAGCGGAGCCAGTTCGCAGGCTAAAGAAAATGACGGGTTTAGGCAAGTCTCACCGTGCGGAAAATCCTTCCCGGCGACAGGAAATGACAAGGGATGATACGCCATGGCGCGATACCCTGGTCCATTCCCGCCTTTACCGCCGGCACGGCGGTAAAGGCGGGAGGGGTCCCTGGCGGTAATTATTGTTTAATGCCCAGCGCATCGCGCATGGTATAGAACAAATCCGTCTGGTCGGTCAGGCCGGCCACGTTGCCCGCATAGGGACCGAAGGCGGCGATACGCAGCTGGGTGCCGGTATGTCCCTGGGATTCGGGGTCTTCAGAATTGC
This sequence comes from Sodalis sp. RH24, assembly GCF_047324145.1. Lineage (NCBI taxonomy): Bacteria > Pseudomonadati > Pseudomonadota > Gammaproteobacteria > Enterobacterales > Bruguierivoracaceae > Sodalis > Sodalis sp. RH24. Next base: position 2,787,759 of record NZ_CP178729.1, on the reverse strand, counting down.
CGTAGCTGATGGCCATCACCGCGCCGTCTTTCGTGGTCAGCGCCTGGGTCAGGCCGGGGGCCTTGGCGTCCGCTTCGATAATCTGGCTGGAGTGGGCGTGATCGGCGGTGACCACCACCAGCGTATGGCCGTCGGCGCGGGCGAATTCCAGCGCCTTTTGCACCGCTTCATCCAGGTCCACCGTCTCGCCGAACTGGCCGCACGGGTTGGCGGCATGGTCCTGTTTATCAATGGATGCGCCTTCAACCTGCAGGAAAAAGCCGTTGGGATGGGTTTTCAGCAGATCGATGGCTTTTTGCGTCATGGCCGCCAGGGTAGGCACCCCGGCGCCGCGTTTGGGATTATCGCTACAGGTAACCGGCGGCTTATCAATATTGCCGTGATAGACGGCTTTCGGGCCCTGCCAGCGCACCGGCATATTGCCCTCGGCAAACAGGCCCAGCAAGGGTTTGTCCTGGTTGGCCAGGGCTACGCCGTTCAGGCCATCCAGGTCGCTCACCAACTGATAGCCGCGCGCCACGGCTTGTTCCCGCAGGGTTTTACCCTGCCACTCCCCGGCCTTGGCGGTTTCGCCAAAGGTTTTGGCGCCGCCGCCCAGCGTCACGTCGGCGCGGGCCGCCAGCAGCTGTTCGGCAATGGAGCCGCGCCCCTGGTTTTCCAGCGCCTGGGTGGGGCAATCTTTACTGGTCACTTCCGGGCCGTAGCATTTGCGGGAGCTGACGTGGGCCACCAGCGCCGCCGGGGTGGCGTCCTCCAGTTCAGCGGTGGACACGTTGCCGGTGGCTTTACCGGCCGCCTTGGCCAGTTCCAGGATGGTCATATGATCCTTGCCGAACACATCGACGCCCAGCGCGCCGTTATAGGTTTTCACCCCGGTGGACCACGCGGTGGCCGACGCCGCCGAGTCGGTGACGTAGCCGGGTTTATGGGTGGTCTTGTCCAGCGCGTAATGGGTGTATTGACCGGTCAGCGGCAGCGCGTCGATCCCGGGGAACGCGTTGCCCGCGCCCAGCGCGTAGTTGCGCGCGGCGGTGATTTCCGAGTCCCCCATGCCATCGCCAATCAACAGGATGACGTTTTTTGCCTGCTGGTTGTTCAGCGCCGCCTTCAGCGCCTCGGTCTGATCGGCCTGCAGGCGGCGTGCGCCGCCGGGCTGGGTAATATCCCCCTGCGCCGCGCGCAGGCTGTCCGCGCCGGCGGCCGATACGCTGCGCGCCAGCAGGCCGTTGCCGCCCGCCAGGGCGAGGGTCAGGACGAGGGAAAGTACGGGTTGGTGCGGATGCGGCATAAAGAAGGCTCCTGTTGCCGGACGAGAAGAAGGGTATGTCTGAATTTATTATTATGTAAGTCTACGTAACCCGGATGTCATTTTTATGACACCCGGAGATAACCGCCGCGGTCAAACTTGGCGAGGTTGTCCGGCAGCAGCTAAGATAGTAAGCACATTAACTAATAATGACTTCTCACCTATTCTACCCGCGCTATATCGGGGAGTGGGTTTTTGCCGCTTAATTTTGCAGGGGTTCGAGATCATGCTGCGAACGGATTATCATCAAAATAAGGATGTACCGGGCATGCCGCAAGTGGAGCAGGGATTTTCCTTTAAGGTGCTGACCATCAATACCCATAAGGGCTTTGCCGCCTTTAACCGGCGTTTTATCCTGCCGGAACTGCGCGAAGCGGTGCGTACCGTGGCGCCCGATATCGTGTTCCTCCAGGAAGTCCTGGGCACGCACGAAAAGCATTCGCAACGCTTCGATAACTGGCCGGTGGTGCCGCAGTACGAATTTCTGGCCGACACCATGTGGGCCGATTTCGCCTACGGGCGCAACGCGGTCTATCCCGACGGCGATCACGGCAATGCGCTGCTTTCCCGTTTCCCCATCACCCGCCAAAGCAATCTGGACGTGTCCATCGACGGCACGGAGAAGCGCGGCATGCTGCACTGCGTGCTGCAGGTGCCTGGCCGTGAGCTGGAGCTGCATATGATTTGCGTGCACCTGGGGCTGAAGGAAGCGCATCGCCGCGAGCAGATGCTGCGCATGAGCAGGCATATTGCCACGCTGCCGGCGGATGCGCCGCTGGTGGTGGCCGGTGATTTCAACGACTGGCGCCAGCGCGCCAATACGCTTTTGCGGCGCGAAGCCGGCCTGGTGGAGGTCTTTACCCAGGCGCGCGGCCGACCGGCCCGTACTTTCCCCGCCCGCTTTCCCCTGCTGCGCCTGGACCGTATTTATGTCAGGAACGCCCGCATCAGCGAGCCGACCTCCCTGGCCAACCAACCCTGGTCGCATTTATCCGACCATGCTCCCCTCGCCGTGGAGATCCATTTATGAATATGAATATGGAGTGGCGCGACGGCAATCGCATCAAGCTGCTGGAAAACGGCGAAGCGTTTTTCCCGGCCCTGTACGAGCGCATCGGCCAGGCCAGGAAAGAGGTGCTGCTGGAGACTTTTATCCTGTTCGAGGATAAAGTCGGCAAGGCGCTGCAGGAAAACCTGATTGCCGCCGCCAGGCGCGGGGTGCGGGTGGAAATCATGGTCGACGGTTACGGCTCGGCGGATCTGTCCGACAGCTACGTCGGCGCCCTCACCGCCGCGGGAGTGCATTTCCGTTATTACGATCCCCGCCCGGCGTTTATGGGCATGCGCACCAATCTGTTCCGCCGCCTGCATCGTAAAATCGTGGTGGTGGACGGCGTTATCGCCTTTATCGGCGGCATTAATTTTTCCGCCGAGCACCTGAGCGACTACGGCCCGGAGGCCAAGCAGGACTATGCGGTGGAGGTGGAGGGGCCGGTGGTGGAGGATATCCATCGCTTTACCCTACAGGCCTTGTATAAGGAAGACCACCATCGCAGCTGGCTGCGCCGGCGCTCCAGGCTGCCGGCCCATAACCGCCAGCCCGGCGAGGCCCAGGCGCTGTTTGTCTATCGGGATAACGATGAACACGATACCGATATAGAGCGCCACTATATCGATATGCTGCGCGGCGCAAAACGCGAGGTCATCATCGCCAATGCCTATTTTTTCCCCGGCTACCGCCTTTTGAAGGAGATGCGCAACGCCGCCCGGCGCGGCGTGCGCATGGTGCTGATTGTCCAGGGCGAGCCGGATATGCCGATCGTGACGGTCGGCGCGCGCATGTTATACAATTATCTGGTGCCGGAAGGGGTGAAAATCTATGAATATTGCCGCCGTCCGCTGCACGGCAAAGTGGCCGTCATGGACGATAGCTGGGCCACCGTCGGGTCCAGTAATCTTGACCCGCTCAGCCTGGCGCTGAACCTGGAGGCCAACCTGATCATCCATGACACCGCCTTCACGCAGCAACTGCGCGACAATCTTAACGGGCTGATTGAAAACGATTGCCGGTTAATTGACGAAAGCATGGTGCCCAAGCAGACCTACTGGCATGTGGTGAAAAGCGTGCTGGTGTTCCATTTCCTGCGCCACTTCCCGGCCTGGGTCGGCTGGCTTCCCGCCCATACGCCGAAATTATCGCTGGTGGCGCCGCCGGTCCAGCCGGAAATGGAAACCCAGGATCGCGCCGAACCCGAAAACGAGGGGGCAAAATCATGACCCGAAAACGCCCCGCCGGTAAACGACACCGCGCCTGGTCGATGGCTAAAAAAATCCTGACCGGCCTGTTTTTTATCGGCGTCATTATCTTGCTGGTGGTCTATGCCCGCAAGGTGGACTGGGATGATGTGGAGCAGGCCATTACCGGCTACCGGCTCAATGCGCTGCTGATGGTGATTGGGCTGGCGGTGTTCAGTTACCTGCTGTATGGCGTCTACGATCTTATCGGCCGCGCCTATTGCGGCCATAAGCTGGCGAAAAAGCAGGTGATGCTGGTTTCCTTCATCTGTTATGCCTTTACCCTCACCCTCAGCGCCTGGGTCGGCGGCATCGGCATGCGCTACCGGCTCTATTCACGCCTCGGTTTGTCCAACAGCGCCATCACCCGTATCTTCAGCCTGAGCCTGGCCACCAACTGGCTGGGATATATCCTGCTTTCCGGCATCGTCTGCGCGTTCGGGGTGCTGCATCTGCCGGCTAAATGGGGTATCGGCGAGCTGGCGCTGCGCCTGACGGGCGTGATCCTGCTGCTGCTGATCGCCGCTTATTTTTGGCTGTGCGCCTTTGCCAAACGCCGGCGCTGGACCATCAAGGGCCAGAAGCTGGTGCTGCCGTCGCTGCGCATGGCCGGCGCGCAGCTGGTGGCCTCCTGCGCCAACTGGCTGGCGATGGCCGCCATTATCTACATTTTGCTTAACGACAAAGTCGATTTTCCGCTGGTGCTCGGCGTGCTGCTGGTAAGCAGCATCGCCGGGGTTATCGTGCATATCCCGGCGGGCATCGGCGTGCTCGAGGGCGTATTTGTCGCCATGCTGGGCAGCGAGCATCTGTCCCATGGCACCATTATCGCCGCCCTGCTGGCCTACCGGGCGATCTATTTCATCGCGCCGCTGCTGCTGGCGCTGGTGCTGTACCTGGGCCTTGAAAGCCGCGCCAAGGCGCTGCGGGAAAAAAACCAGCAACGGGAAGCGGCCCATAAGGCGCAAAAGGACGCGCGGGGGGCGCTGGCGGAAGACGCCGGTCACTTACCCGATAAGGGGCCTTTGGCCTGAGCGTGGATTTTGCCGCGAAACACCCAAAAACCAAAGGTGTTGTAAGCCAGGGTGATGGGGATTAGCACCGCGAAGCCAATCAGCACAAATCCCTGGCTCAGGGGCGGCGAGGACGCGGCGCTTATTGACAGCCGGGGCGGGATCATCGCCGGATATACCGCCAGCAGCAGCAGGGCGAATGTCAGCACCACGCCCCCCAGCGCCAGGCACAGCGGCAGCAGGGCAACCCGGGCGGACAGCGCCCGCCGGAATCCGCCGGCGACCGCCAGCAGCAACAGCGCGGCGGGCAGGGTGAAACGCAGATCGGACAGATGCCGGCGGTACTCCTCATGCAGGCCGCCGGTCCACAGCGTCAGCAGCGCAACCAGCGCCAGGGCCAATGGGCCAAGCCGCCGGGCGAGCGCGCGTGCGCGCGCCTGCAGCATTCCTTCCGTACGCCATATCAGCCAGCAGGCGCCCAGCAGCGCGTAACCGGCCATCAGCGCCAGGCCGCAGAATAGCGGAAATACCCCCAGCCATTCCCAGCCGCCGCCGGTATAATGCGCGCCGTCATGGGGAATACCCTGAATAAACGTACCCATGATCACGCCCTGGCCGGCGGCGGCCAGCGCCGAACCGCCCATCAGCATCAGATCGAACCGCCACCGCTTTTGCGGGTCGGCGCGGTCGCGGTATTCAATCGCCATGCCGCGCGCTATCAGCGCCAGCAGCATGAGAAATACCGGCAGATACAGGGCGCTCAGCAGAATGGCGTAGGCGGCGGGGAACAGGGCCAGCAGGCCGCCGCCGCCCAGTACCAGCCAGGTCTCGTTGCCGTCCCAAACGGGCAGCAGCGAGAGCGTCATGACCTGGCGATCCGCTTCGGCGCGGTTGAACGCATACAGCATGCCGACGCCCAAATCGGTACCGTCCAGCAAGATATAGATCAGCACGCTGAAGGCCAGCGCGGCGGCGGATAACAGTTGCAGCGCGGCGGCGGAAAAAATCAGCTCCGGCATAGGATAAACTCCTGCATTCGTCGTGTTACGGGTGTTGCTCCGGCGGCGGCGCGGCGTCCTGGCCCGCGTACGTCGCGCCATCGCCGGTCTGCCGCGCCAGCGACGGCACCGGACCTTCTTCCCCCGGCCGGGGCGGTTGCGCCAGCAGGCGCAGCATAAAGAGCAGCCCGGTGCCGAACACCAGCAGATAAACCATCGCCACGGCGATGGCGGAGGCGATGATTAGGGCCATGGATACCGGCGAGATCCCCTCATAGGTACGCGTCAGGCCGTAGACCATAAACGGCTGGCGGCCGGCCTCGGTAACCACCCAACCGGCCAGCATGGCGATAAATCCCGCCGGCGCCAGCGGCACCATGATGCGCTGCAGCCAGCGCGCGCGCCACAGGGCGCCCCGCCAGCGCAACGCCACGCCCGCGATGCCCGCCAGGGCCATCACCAGCCCCAGGCCCACCATGACGCGAAAGGCGAAAAACACCAGTGGCACCGGCGGGATGTCCTGGGGCGGAAACTCATTCAGGCTTTTAATGGTGCCGGTAAGGTTATGGCGTAGATAGAGCGAGCCAAGTCGGGGAATCGACACCTCCCAATGGTTGCGCCGCGCCGTCATGTCCGGCAGCGCGAACAGCCGCATCGGCTCCCCGGCGCCCGGCGGCGGTCGGTCCCAGTCGCCCTCCATGGCGGCCACTTTTTGCGGCTGGTGGCGCAGGGTATTTTCGCCGTGCAAATCCCCGGCGATAATTTGCAAGGGCGCGGCGACGGCCACGGTCCACAGCGCCCAGGAAAACATCACCCGGGCCGCCGGATTGCGGCTGTCGCGCAGCAGATGCCGGGCACCGGCTGCCGCCACCATAAACGCGGTGCCGAGTACGGCGGCCAGCAGCATATGCGCCAGCCGATAGCCAAAGGAAGGATTGAAGATAATCGCCAGCCAGTCCTGCGGGTGGAAACGACCGCCGTCGTCCATCAAAAAACCCGCCGGGGTTTGCATCCAGGAGTTGGCGGAGATAATCCAGAACGCGCTGAATAGGGAACCCAGCGCCACCATGCAGGTGGTGAAAAAATGCAGTTTCGGCCCGACCTTCTGCATGCCGAACAGCATAATGCCCATAAAACCGGCTTCCAGGAAAAACGCCACCAGCACTTCATAAAACATCGGCGGCCCGATAATCGCGCCCGCCCGCGCGGAGAACACCCCCCAGTTGGTGCCGAACTCAAACTCCATCACCACCCCGGACACCACGCCCACCGCCACGTTAAGCGCAAAGATCTTGAGCCAATACCGATACAGGTCCAGATAGACCTGGCGCCGCCGCCATAGCCACAGGCCTTCCAGCGCCGTCAAAAAAAGGGCCAGGCCGATGGTAAAGGCGGCCAGCACGATATGAAAACCTATGGTGAAGGCAAACTGGGCGCGCGCAATCAGCAGCGCAGAAACGTGTTCCATCGGACCCTTGCTTCGGCAGCAATTGCCGTGTTTGACCTCAGGCGTCGCTGGGCTTGCCGGTAAACGAAGAGATGGGTTTATCCACCTCTTCATCCATGCGGCGGCTAAAGGCCTTCATGCCGTCGATAAACGGCGTAATCCCCTGCCAGAAGGCGTCGTCGTTAAGCATCTTATACAGTCCCCGGACTCCCGGCGCATCCTGGGGAGCGTCGTTTCCTTCCCGCGCGCGGCTTATCACATCGACCATATCGCGCACGGCGAACACCATCTTGTAGAATTGACCGGGAGGAAAGGTGGATAACGCCATGGCCAGCACCGACAGGTTTTGGATAACGTTCAGCGAGCCTTCCCGGTTGAGCCCGTTGACCAGCACCCGCGCTATCTGGTTATTGGCGGCCACCAGGTCGTTGGCCAGGCGCAGCACGCCGTGCTCGTGCAGGGTTTGCAGCAAGCGTTCCAGCTCCTCATGGGCATCCGGCCCGATTTTCGGAGCCTCCACCGTATAACCGATAGGTTTAGCCATTAGAATTTCTCCGGATGAGGTTCTTGTGCAGGCGGCGGCAGGTAATCGTCGCGCCGCCATTTCTGCTCCACGGGCACCTTGTCGATGGGGGTACGGGAGCCATAGCGGAAATTATGGCGCGGCAGGGGCGAAACCATGTTCTCCCGGGGCAGCACGGTAAGTTTAACCGCCAGCTCTTTATAGGCGGGGGTGTTCACATCCGGATCGTGATGCTCGCCGGTCAGGGCGTTAACGCCGTCCTTGCCCAGATGAATGGGGAGAAACAGGGTATTGCCCTGCACCCGATCGGTAATCACCGCCGGCACCTCGACGGCGCCGCGCCGCGAGGCCAGGCGTAGCCAGGCGCCTTCCTCGATGCCCCGCTCCGCCGCCAGCCCCGGGCTGATTTCCACAAACCAGTCCGGCGACAGGGAGAGGAGGCGACCTCCGCGTCCGGTCTGGTTGGTGGACTGGAAATGCTCCAGCATCCGGCCGTTATTCAGCATTAAATCATATTCGCCGTCCTGCGCCTCGGCGGGCGGCTTCCATTCCAGCGGATAAAGGACGGCTTTGCCGTCCTCGGTATGGAAACCGTCGGTATACAGCAGCGGCGTGTCGGTACCGTCGGCCTTGACCGGCCAAAGCAGCGATTGCCATCCCGCCAGCCGTTCATAGGTCACGCCGGCGAAGACCTTGGCGATACCGGCGGCCTCGGCCATGATCTGCGAAGGATGGGTGTAACCCCAGGGATGGCCCATCCTGGCCGCCAGGTCGGTGAGGATGCGCCAGTCCGGCCGGCTATCGCCGAGCGGCGGCATCACTTCATAAAAACGCTGGATGCGGCGCTCGGTATTCACAAACGACCCCTCTTTTTCCACGCTCGGGCAGCCGGGCAACACCACGTCGGCGAATTCGGCGGTGCGGCTCATAAACAGGTCCTGCACCACCAGAAAATCCAGATTGGTAAACCCCTCATGCACATTGGCGGCATCGGCGTCAGAGAATGCCGTTTCCTCGCCAATCACATACATCGCCTTGATTTTTTTCTCTTTCGCATGCTTCACCATGGTGAAATTATCGTCGCCGGCCTTATCGGACAGGCGGTCCGGCGCCACACCCCAGGCCTTGGCCCATTTGGCGCGCACCTGGGGATCGGTGACCTTTTCATAGCCGGGATAAAAATCCTTCAGGCAGCCGAAATCACTGGCCCCCTGCACGTTATTATGGCCGCGCATCGGGTATCCGCCGGTACCGGGCCGGCCGTAGTTGCCGGTCACGAGCAGCAGGTTCGACAGCGCCGTGCTGGTATCCGCCCCGTGGCTGTGCTGGGTAATGCCCATCGCCCACAGTATGCAGACGGAGGATGCCCGGCCAATCATTTCGGCGGCGTCAATCAACTGCCGGCGCGCGATGCCGGTGATCCGCTCGGCGAACGCCAGGGTAAAAGGCGCCAGGGATTGGCGGTACGCGTCCACCTGGTTTACCCGTGCCGCCAGGAAGTCCGTATCCGCATAGCCATGATCAAACATATAACGCGCCATGGCGGACGCCCAGACCATATCGGTGCTGGAGTTGATGCGCAGGAATAGATCCGCGCGTTCCGCCATTTCGTGTTTACGCGGATCCACGACAATCAGCCGCTGGCCGCGGTGCTTGCGCGCCGCCTTGAGACGGGCGGCGATCACCGGATGATTCTCGGCGGTATTGCTGCCGACGATAATAATCAGCTCGGCCCGTTCCAGATCCTGGATGGAACCGGCGTCGCCGCCATATCCCACGGTGCGGAACAGACCCATGGTGGCGGGGTTCTGGCAGTAGCGGGACGAATTGTCGACGCTATTGGTGCCGATAATCAGCCGGGCGATTTTTTGCGTCAGGTAGGCTTCTTCATTGCTGGCTTTGCTGGAACCGATAAACCCGATGCTTTCGGCGCCGTGGGTATTGCGTATCTCCAGCAGGCGGCGGGCCACCAGATCCAGCGCTTCATCCCAGCCGGCCTTGCGGAAACGGCCGTTTTCACGAATCAGCGGCGTGGTCAGGCGCGCTTCGCTGTTGACGAAATCCCAGCCGAATTTACCTTTGACGCAGGTGGAGATGCCGTTGGCCGGCGCATCCACCATCGGCTGCACTTTCAGGATATGCCGGTCACGGGTCCACATTTCAAACGAACAGCCCACGCCGCAATAGGTGCAGACGGTTTTGGTGCGTTTGATTTCCGGCTGGCGCCAGTGCATATCCATCATGGAGATACCGGTAATGATTTCCGCGCCGGTGGTGTTCTCGAGGGTTTTGATCATATCGATCAGCGGGCGTTTCAGATCGGGAGACATGGCGGTAAACGGCCCGGCGTCCGGCTGCATGGTTTTTTCCATCAAGGCGTTGCAGGGACAGACCGTGACGCAGTGACCGCAGCTGACGCAGCTGGAGCCGGCGATTTTTTCACCACCGTCCCACAGTACGCGCGGATGATCCGCGCTGTAGTCGATACTCAGCGTCTCGTTGACCTCGACGTTCTGGCAGGCGTCCACGCAGCGGCCGCACAGGATGCACTGATCGGGATCGTAGGTGTAAAATGGATTGGAATGGTCCTTCGCATACGGCTTGCGCTCGAACTTATAACGCTGGATGGGGATATGCATATCCGCCATGGTGTTGTGCAGGGTACAGTCGCCGGTATTGTGCTCGCATACCGTGCAATACAGCTCGTGCTTGGCCAGCAGCCGGTCCATGCCCTCGACTTGCGCCGCCCGGGCCTGCGCGCCCCGGCTGTTGAGCACCATGCCGTCACGGGTGCGCAGGGTACAGCCGCGCACCAGCTGATGGTCCTGCTCCACCCAACAGACATCGCAGGTTTTCAGCGGGTCCAGCGCCGGGTGATAACAGACATGGGGCAGGTTGACGCCCCGCGCGGCCAGGAAATCCACCAGCGGCGTATCCGCTTTGCCGGTCAGCGGCACACCGTCAAAAATAATCGTGCAGTCTGTCTGGCTCATCAGGCTACCTCAAATAACGACCACCACCTATCATGTGCATCTTTGCCATGGCGGCCACTAAGATAGTGTTAAAGGTAGTCGTTAATGATTGATGCGCAATAGCCACACCGTTTGCAGATTGTTGCTAATTATTAACAGTAAGGATGCAGGTTATTAACATTTACCTGACGGCTACAGCCTGAACGTGCCGTCGATCACGGTGACCGATTGGCCGGCAATCCACGGCACGCCGTCGATAAAGCGCGCGCTGACCTGGCCGTCGCGCCCCAGGACCGTGCCCTGGCGGACGCGCCAGGACTCGGCAAACGCCGGATTATCAGGAAATCCCTGGGCGTGCAGCAGGCGCGCCAGGCAGGCATTGGCGCTGCCGGTGACCGGATCCTCCACCAGGGCGCCCTGTTCCACCAAAAAGGCCCTGACTTCATAATCCGCCGGGCCGTTTGCCTCGTGCAGGCCATATACCGCCAGGCCGTTCGCTTCGCAACGCTTGAGCAACCGCTCCAGGGCGACGGCGTCCGGTTGCATCCGCAAACAAGACAGCGCGCTGTCGGCCCGGGCCACCAGCCAGCGGATCCCCATGTCCACCACGACCGGCGGAGACCAGGTGACCGTCGTCGCGCCGCCCACGGCGGCGTTAAGCAGGGGGAAATAACTTTCGTTCACCGTATAGATTTTGGCCTCGGGCGCCTGGAACGCCAGCCATCCGGCGCGGGTGATATCGAGGGCGACCAGGCCCACCCCGCACTCCTGGATGAGTCTATCGGCCGCCTTGGCCCTAAAGCCGCTTTCCAGCATCGCATGGGCAGTGCCGAGCGTGGGATGGCCGGCAAAAGGCAATTCTCCTGCCGGGGAGAAAATACGCACATGGTAATCGGCGCCGGCGGCCGAAGGCGGCAGGACAAACGTGGTTTCGGATAAATGAGTCCAGCGGGCCACGGCCAGCATCTGCCGATCGGATAAGCCATCGGCATCCAGGATCACCGCCAGGGGATTGCCCATCAACGCAGTGGCGGTAAACACATCGACCTGTTTAAATCGACGCAGCTCGGTCATAACCCATCCTTTTTAACAGTAAGGCGATTATTGCCGATTCTGGCGTGGTTGCAGGATAACTGCAAGGACGGTAAGAGGGATATTGCGCTTTGAGATAACCGCCAGGCCAGGGGAGCGGTTAACCCGCCGCCTCAGCGGACGGGCGGCAAAAAAAACTGCGCCGCCAACTGTCAATAAAAGCACCTGACAGTTGGGGCGCAGCTCTCAATGGGTTTTATACCAGAGGATCGCAACCCTTAGCCGCGGCCCGGTCCGCCGCCATGGTGATAACCGCCGCCGCCGCCATGACCGCCGCCGCCGCCCCAAGGCGGTGGCCACAGGCAACCGCTAAGCGCGGCGCTAAGAACAATAATTCCGACAAATGCTAAAATGCGACGCATTGTTTTGCTCCATATATTAATAATTACGTTACCGTTAGATGATTATCCATTCGTTAAAAGGGGTCAACGGCGGCAACCGTAAAGATATTTGGCACAGATGTTTCTATTTGCGTTTATTGCATGGAAGCGTAAATTTGGCGGAAAACGGCAGGGCTAATTTATTCATTAACATAGGAAAAAGCTTATTTAGGGCTTTTATTTATTTTAATAAAGATATAATTAAGAATATTCCTGACAGAGGATAGCAACGGGCAGGAGAAAAGAAAGCGTTATTTTGTTACAACGTAAAAAAAGCGTTTGCGCGATGATATTACGCAAACGCTTTAGGGAAAATAATGAATGGGCCAAGCCCGGATTTTTTGATGACGCGCCGGTAAAGCGCTATTCATAAACGACCGACGTACTGTGCATATTATTGCGCCCCGACACCGACGTTACCGGATAGGCGCGGTTATCGACGCGTACGGCGCGTTCACTGCCATGACCGGGCAGGGTAGGCAACCCTGTCCTGGCGCCCACGGTCGTCAATACCACCTGGTGAGGCTCATACCGGGCGGTATTGATGGTGTCGGCGGCAACACTGCCGAACGACACCATGGCGGCCAGGGCAACGATACCAAGATTAACTTTGTTCATCATGGCGCCATCCTTATTGGTAAATTACCGCCGTGCCATGCAGGTTATTCTGGCCGGTGGTGGAGGTAATCACAAAAGACTTCGCGCCTTCGGCCGAAGCCTTGGCGGACAGCTGGCTTTCCAGCGAAGACAGGTTGGCGCCGCCGGTGGCGCTGATGACGCCTACCGGTTGCTGACCCGCCGGGGCGGAGGTCGCCAGTTCTGCGGCAAAACTACCGAAAGAGACAGCGCTCAGGGCGATGGCGGCGATGGCATATTTTACGTTTTTCATAATCTTATCTCTCTATGCATTCTGGTTGCAGGATTTGTGAGTCAACGCTATTTGTTAACGTTCGATAAGTAAATACTAGTCCTCCTGACGGCGTTGATCAACTAAATTTTTAATGATCGTTAATATAATAGATAAGCCATTGTTAATAATGAAAATTTATTTTTATTGTCAACGCTCACTCACTTTGGGTTGGAGAGGCCGCCGCAAGGGAGGAACAGGCATGGCCGCCAAATTTAACATTCTTTGGGCAATGTGACGAAAGGCACTTGTAATTTTTGTAATGATCGTTAATTATATAGGTGCCGGCTGATATCCACAAGGACGTTGTGCAAGCGGCAAGATGCCAGGCATAAAAATGCGATAAGAGAGGATGTTATGAATACCGATCATGTTGCGCCCATACGGAAAGGACGCGGACGCCCAAAACAGTTCGACCGTGACGATGCGCTGGATAAAGCGCTGGAACTGTTCTGGCGCCACGGCTACGAAGCGACCTCGCTGACCGATCTGGTGGAGGCCACCGGGGCCAAGGCCCCGACGCTGTACGGCGAGTTCGGCAATAAGGAAGGCCTGTTCCGCGCGGCGGCCGAACGCTACGTGGCGAAATTCGCCGAACGGGGCAAGGTGCTGCTGGCCGACCCCGCCTGTACGGCGGCGCAGGCGGTTGAAAATTTCCTGCGCGATACCGCGGCGCTGTACACCGACAAAGATTTGCCCTCGGGCTGCTTTATTATCTGTACGTCCGCCGCGCTCTCGTCTTCATCCGACGCCGTGGCGAAACTGCTGCGCGCGCGGCACCATTTCCAGGAAAACATGCTGGCGGATTTCCTGCGCGCGCGCCAGGCCCAGGGAGAATTGCCGGCCGGCACTCATGTGCCCACCCTGGCGAAATACCTGACCTGTATCCTGCAGGGGATGTCGGTGCAGGCCCGTGACGGCGCTACCCGCGCGGATCTGGATACCATCGTTACCACGTTGATGAAAGTGTGGCCGACTCTGGCACGCATCGGCGCGGCCGCCGCCCGGGACACGGCACAGGTTTAACGGCGCCGCGCCGACCCCGCGCGGCCGAAAAGACAGCGGCGCGACGCAGATAAAGTTGATTCTGCGCAGGGCGCCGGTGTCCTGCGGTACGTAATATGCGTTTATCAGGTCACGTCGTGGCAATTCCGGACTGGATAAATGAACCCATTGATTGCCGATACTTCCACCGCTATTCGTTTCCTGCAGGCCTCGCGGCAAAGCGAGATCGCGGCGTTGCGACGTTTGCTGCAAACCGGCGAACTGGTGGGGGCGGTCAGTCAATTGGTGCATATGCTGCAACGCGAACGTGGCGTAACCACCCTTTACCTGAGCGCGGGCTTGCACGCCGATACGCTTGAAAAACCGGCGCGCGATGCCGTTATTGCCGAGCGTGCCGTATTGCGGCTATTGGGCCGGGAGGAAGGCGTCAATCGGCCGGCGTCCGACAGCCAAAGGCTGGGGCGAATTGCAGCGGTATGTTATGCGCTGGGACGTTTGCCAGCGTTACGCCGCCGCATCCGGCGGGCCGGGATCGATCAGGCGCAGGCGGCGGCGGTATTCAACGCGGTGATCCGCAGCCTGCTGGCGCTGGTATTCGAGGCGGCGGATACGGCGGCGGAGCCGGCTGTTTCCCGGGCGTTGATCGCCATGTTCAGCTTTATGCAGGGCAAAGAGCTGGCGGGGCAGGAACGGGCGCAGGGCGCGGCGGTGTTTGCCGCGCGCGCATTTAGCGCCGCCGCCCGCCAACAGTTGCTGGACCTGATTGAAGGCCAGGAGCGGTGTTTCGCCACCTTCGGCGAATTCAGCGATCCCCTTAACCTGCAGCGCTGGGGCGAGATGGCGCGTGACGGCGATTGCGATGTCGAGCGGCTGCGCCGCATCGTTCTCACGGGTAACATCGCCGCGGATCACAGCCTGCGTTGGTATGAGGCGACGACCCGCCGTATCGACCTGATGAAGGGGGTCGAGGACGGACTGGCGGCGGTATTGATGCAATTATGCCGGGCCGGCATCGACGCCGCGCAAGACGCCGCGGGCGACTGGCCGGGAGATGCCGCGCTGGAAGCCCTGCTGGTGCGTCAGATGGACCAACCGGTGGAGTATAGCGTATTCGTTGCCGCCGCCGGACCGGACGACGCCGCTGAGCCGCTGGGCAATAACGGCCTCAGCCCGCAGCTGGGACGATCGGTATTATCTCTCGTCGGGCAACAATCGCGCCGGCTGCGGGAACTGGCCGATGAGCTGGCGCAACTGCGCGCCACCCTTAATGACCGGCGGCAAGTCGAAGACGCCAAGCTGCTGCTGATGCGTCATCAGCGGTTAAGCGAGGAAGAGGCCTATAACGCCCTGCGGCGTATGGCAATGAACCAAAATAAAAAGCTGACGGAAGTGGCCGCGGCCATCCTGGCGGTGGAAGAGATATTGACCGGCCGGCCATAACGGCGGGCCGGGGGTAAGCGACATCAGGATATGACTTCGTGTTAAGCCAATGGCGGCGTAGCGCGGGTCAAGGATAAAGGCGTCCAAAAGCATGCAGTCATTGCATGTTTTTGGACGCCTTTTTTTTATGTAAGGACTTTTGTTATGAACAAACCCGTATTAGCTGTCATCGGCCACGGCATGGTGGGCCAGTATTTTCTGGAACAGCTGGTGGCGCGCGAGCTGCACCGGCGTTACCGCATCATCGTCTTCGGCGCCGAGCGCCGCCCCGCTTACGATAGAGTACATTTGTCGGCGTATTTTTCCGGGCGCAGCGCGGGATCGCTGTCGCTGGTGCCCGACGGTTTTTTTGCGTTGCATGACATCGAATTGCGCGGCGCCACCACCGTTACCGCCATCGATCGTCAGCGGCAATGCCTGACGGATAACCGCGGCGGAACAACGCCCTACGATCGGCTGGTGCTGGCCACCGGATCCTATGCCTTTGTGCCGCCGATTCCCGGCTGCGATCTACCCGGCTGCCTGACGTACCGAACCCTGGACGATCTTGACGCCATCGCCGCGCGGGCGCGCCAGTCACGGAGCGGCGCGGTGATCGGCGGCGGCCTGCTGGGGCTGGAAGCCGCCAATGCCCTGCGGCAGCTGGGACTGGAAACCCATGTGATCGAGTTTGCCCCGCGGCTGATGGCGGTGCAGCTTGATGAAGGCGGCGCGGCCATGCTGCGGCGGAAAATCGACGCTTTGCAGGTAACCGTGCACACCGGCAAAAACACCCGCCGTATCACCCCTGCCGGCCAAGACGGCCTGCGGCTGGAATTTGCCGACGGCGGGTCGCTTGATACCGATCTTATCCTGTTTTCCGCCGGTATCCGTCCCATGGACCGGTTGGGCCATCAGTGCGGACTGACGCTCGGCGCGCACGGAGGACTGGCTATCGACGATCGGTGCGTGACCTCGGATGCCCATATTTTCGCTATCGGCGAATGCGCCGCGTGGCGCGACGCCTTGTTTGGGCTGGTGGCGCCCGGTTATCAGATGGCGCGCGCGCTGGCGTCATGTCTTGCCGGGGAGGAGGCGGTATTTAGCGGGGCGGATCTCAGTACCCGGCTGAAACTGCTGGGCGTCGAAGTCGGCTCGCTGGGGGACGCCCAGGGCGCCGCCCCGGGCTGCCAAAGCTATCTATGGACCGACGGCCCGCGGCAGATCTATAAAAAAATCGTGGTTTCCGGGGATAAAACCCGCCTGCTGGGCGCGGTGCTGGTGGGCGACAGCGCGGAGTTCAGTACCCTGCAGCAGATGATACTCAATGGCATGCCCCTGCCGGAACGACCGGAAAGCCTGATCCTGCCGGCCGGCTCGGGGGACGCGCCGAAGGCCGCGGGTGTGGCCTCCCTGCCTGACAGCGCCCAGGTTTGCTCCTGCCATAACGTCAGCAAAGGAGATATCCGCGCGGCGGTGGCGGCGGGGGCGCGCGATCTGGCGGCGGTGAAAACCTGCACCCGCGCCGGCACCGGCTGCGGCGGCTGCGTGCCGCTGGTCAGGCAGGTCATGGAATATGAGCTGTCGCAACAGGGCGTGGTGGTGAAAAAAGACGTGTGCGAACACTTTGCCTATTCACGCCAGGAGTTGTATCACCTGATTCGCGTCAACCGTATCCGTACCTTCAGCCAACTGCTGGCGCAATATGGCCATGGCCTGGGATGTGAAATCTGCAAACCGCTGGCCGGTTCCCTGCTGGCTTCCTGCTGGAACGACTTTTTATTGCAACCCGAACATCTGCCGTTGCAGGATACCAACGATCGTTTTTTCGCCAATATCCAGAAGGACGGTACCTATTCCGTCGTGCCGCGCATGCCCGCCGGGGAAGTCACCCCTGCGGGGCTGATTGCCGTGGGCCAGGTGGCTGCCCGTTATAATTTATACACCAAGGTGACCGGCGGCCAGCGCATCGCGCTGTTCGGCGCCAGGATGGAACAGCTGCCGGCCATTTGGCGGGAACTGGTGGCCGCCGGTTTTGAAACCGGGCATGCCTACGGTAAATCGCTGCGCACGGTAAAATCCTGCGTCGGCTCAACCTGGTGCCGCTTCGGCGTGCAGGATTCCACCGGGCTGGCCATCAGACTGGAAAACCGCTACAAGGGCCTGCGCGCGCCGCATAAATTCAAGCTGGGCGTTTCCGGTTGTACGCGTGAATGCGCGGAAGCGCAGGGCAAGGATATCGGCATTATCGCCACCGACAAAGGCTGGAACCTGTATATTTGCGGCAATGGCGGCATGAAACCGCGCCACGCGGATTTATTTGCCACCGATCTGGATGCCGACGGCCTTATCGTCATGATCGACCGCCTGCTGATGTTTTATATCCGCACTGCCGATCGGCTGCAGCGCACCAGCACCTGGCTGGATAATCTGGAAGGCGGCGTAAACTATCTGCAGCGGGTGATCGTCGATGACGCGCTCGGCATCTGCGCCGAGCTTGAACAGGAAATGCAGTCGGTAGTGGCGAGTTACCAGTGCGAATGGCAAACCACCCTGGCGGATGCCGGCCGGCTGGCGTTGTTCCGGGGATTTATCAACAGCGACCGGCCGGATGAAGCGGTGGTCATGATGGCGCAGCGATCCCAGATCCGGCCCGCACGGCCGGAAGAAAAACCGCGGGCGGGCGTAAGCGCGCCGCCCGAGGGCGATGCGCGCTATGAGGTGTCCATGGGGGCGTTGCCAGCCGCGGCAGGAAATGGCCCCGGGCCGTCGTCCGCCGTTGAGGAAACCGGCTGGCGGCCGGTGTGCATGCTCGGTGATATCCCGGCCCATGCCGGCATCGCCGCGCGTTTAGGGCAGCGGCAGATAGCCCTGTTTTACCTGCCGTCGGCCGCGGGCCCGGCCGGCGGGGAAGGCCGGGTGTATGCTTTATCCAATCATGAGGCGGGCAGCGGCGCCAACGTGTTGGCGCGCGGCTTGGTGGGCGATGTCGCAGGCGAGCCGGTGGTGATTTCGCCGCTGTATAAAAAGCATTTCCGCCTGCGCGACGGTTGCTGCCTGGAGGATGCAGGCCTATCGGTTAGCGCCTGGCCGGTGGAAATCCGCCAGGGGCGCGTCTGGGTGGCGGCCTGCGCATTGACGGCGCGCGCGCCGGCGCCGGCGGAATAAGGGCGACGTCCGTGGCGGCCCGGGGCCGCCACGGACCGTCACGGCCTACCGACGGTCTTCGTCATGCCAGCCGCCGCCGAGGGCGACGATCAGCTGAACGCTGGCCACCCATTGGGTGCTGCGCAGCGACAGCAGGTTTTGCTGCTGCGACAGGCTGGTATTTTGGGTGGTGGCGACATCCAGGTAATCAATCATCCCCGCCCGGTACTGGTTAAGCGTAACGCGGGCCGATTCCTGCGCGGACTCGGCGGCGCGCTGCTGCGCGGCGGTTTCCGCCTCCAGGGTCGACAGCTCCACCAAATAATTTTCCACTTCCTCAAACGCCGACAGCACGCTCTGGCGATAGCTGGCGACGCTGGCGTCGTAAGCGGCCCGCGCCTGCTCAACGGATGCCTTGGTGGCGCCGAAGTCCAGCAGCGTTCCGCTCAGTTCCGGTCCCAGCGACCATACCCGGTTCGGCATGGAAATCAGATTATGCAGCACCGAACTTTGGAAACCGCCGCTGGCGCTCAGGGTCAGGTCGGGGTAATAGGCGGCCTGCGCCACGCCGACGGCGGCGTTGGCCGCGGCGACGCTGCGCTCCGCATAGGCGATATCCGGCCGGCGTTGCAGCAGTTGTGACGGCAGCGCCACCGGGATAACGGGCAGGGTGGCGGCGAGCCTGGCGGCGGGCAGGCTGAACTGCGCCGGCGACCGGCCGATCAGCACCGCAATGGCGTGTTCAAGCTGCGCGCGCTGCCACTGTAAATCCAGCGCGGAAGCGCGGGCGCTCTCCAATTGGGTCTGCGCCTGCGCCAGGGTGCCGCGGGACTCGCTCCCGGCGCGGTATTTATTCTCGATAATGTTCAGGTAGCGCTGGTAGGCCTCGACGCTCTCCTGATACAGCGCTATCTGCTCATCCATGACCCGCAGCTGGAAATAATCCTGCGCCAGCTCTGATTGAGCGCTCAGGGTAATATTGGCCAGTTCGGCGGCGCTGGCCTGGGCATTGGCCTGGTTTTCCTCCACCGTGCGTCTGAGCTTACCCCACAGGTCCAGCTCCCAGCTGGCGCTGACCTGCGCCTCATGCGTCGTGGCGGCGGCGGTCCGGGTGCCGCTGCGCGTGGTGTCGGCGGTGCCGGTGACCGTCGGGTACAGATTGGCGCGCGAGGCGGCCGTCAGCGCCCGCGCCTGGCGGTACAGCGCTTCATACTGCGCCACGTTCTGGTTGGAAATCCGCACCTGGCCCAATAAGCCGGAAAGCGTCGGATCCCGGTACACCGCCCACCATTCCCCCTTGCCCGCCTCATCCCGCGGCGCGGCCTGCGTCCAGCCCTTCGCCTGTTTAAATTCAAGCGGCACCGTCATCGCCGGCCGCCGGTAGTCCGGGCCCACCATACAGCCGGCCAGGATCAACGCCAGCGCCAGGGGCAGCAGCTTCAGGGCGGGATGTGGGAATATCGTTATCATAAAGTCACTGTTGTCCGAAATCATAAGTAAGAAGGGTGAGGCGCCATCGTCGGGTTACCGGCTTCAGGCCGCGCCGGTTTTGCCAAAACGCCGCCAGGCCCGCTTGCCGGAACGGCTTAGCCGGTCCATATACAGATACACCACCGGGGTGGTGAACAGGGTCAGCAGTTGGCTCAGCGCCAGGCCGCCGGCAATCGCCATGCCCAGCGGGCTGCGCAAATCCGCATCCCCGCCGCTGCCCAGCGCCAGCGGCAGGGCGCCAAAAAAGGCCGCCAGCGTGGTCATCATAATCGGCCGGAAACGCATCAGGCAGGCTTGGGTAATCGCCTGCTGCGGGCTGAGCCCCTGGGTCCGTTCTGCCGCCAGGGCAAAATCGATCATCATAATGGCGTTTTTCTTAACGATGCCTATCAATAACAAAATGCCGATCAGGGCGATCACCGTGAGCTGGGTGCCGGTGATAATCAACAGCAACAGGGCGCCAAGCCCGGCGGAGGGCAGGGTGGACAGGATGGTCAACGGATGGATATAACTCTCGTACAGCATGCCCAACACGATGTAGACCGCCGCCAGCGCGGCGAGTATCAGCCAGGGCATGCTGGAGGCCAGCGCCGTAAAGGCCTTGGCGGTGCCCTGGAAGCCGCCCTGGATGGTGGACGGCAGGCCAATCTGCGCCATGGCCGTCTTGATAAGCTGCTGCGCCTGCTCGAGGGACACGCCGTCCGCCAGGTTAAACGCCACGGTGCTGGTGGCGGATTGCCCTTGATGCGCCACGGATAACGAGGCGTTGGCGCCGCTGAAACTGGCAAAGGCGGCAATAGGGATTTGCTGGCCCTGGCCATTGACCACCATCAGCTCGTTCAGGACCGCCGGATCGACGGTGAACGCGGCGTCCAGGGTCATCACCACATGGTACTGGTTAAGGGTTTTATAACGCGTGGCGATCTGCCGCTGGCTGAAGGCGTTATTGAGCAGGGTATCGAGCATCTGCACGTTCACGCCCAGGCGGGTGGCCTTATCCCGGTCGATATTCAGCATCACCTCCTGGCCGCCGGTCTGGGAATCGGCGTCCACCCCGGTAAGCTGCGGGATCTTTTCCAGCGCCGCCTTGACCTTCGGCGTCCAGAGCCGCAGGGTATCGAGGTCGTCGGCCTGCAGGCTGTACTGGTAAAGGGCGTTGGCGCTGCGGCCGCCGATATGCAAATCCTGCGCCGGCATCAGGAACAGCTGGACGCCGGGCTGGTTAAGACCTTTGGCGGTCAGGCGGTTGGCTACCTCGGCGGCGCTGGCGTCCCGCTGGCTGAAATCCTTCAGGTGCACGAAAAAGTTGGCGCTGTTGCGCGAGCCGAAGCCGCCGCTGCCCATGGAGGAGAGCACGCCGTCCACCGCCGGATCCTGCTGGATGATGCGCGAAAACTCCTGCAGCTTGGGTTTCATGGCCTGGAACGAGACGTTCTGGTCGGCGCGCAGCATGCCCATCAGCAGGCCGGTATCCTGGTTGGGGAAAAAGCCTTTCTGCACCACGGTATAGAGAAAAATATTCAGCATCACGGTCAGCACCAGGCTGAACAGCGTCAGGCGCTGGTGGCGCATGACCCAGGCCAGGGCAACGGCGTAGGCCGCCAGCAGCCGGGCCAGCCCGCGCTCGATCAGCACATAGATCCGCGGCGGCTTGCGGGTCACCGGCGGCTTGCGCTTGAGCAGCCGGGAACACAGCATCGGGGTGAGGCTCAGCGAGACCACCATCGAAATCAGCAGCGAGACGGTGAGCGTTATCGCGAACTCGCGAAACAACCGGCCGACGATACTGCCCATCAGCAGGATGGGGATAAACACCGCCACCAGGGACAATGTCATCGCCAGCACGGTGAAACTGACCTCCTGCGCGCCGCGGATTGAAGCGCGCACCGGCCCCAGGCCCTGTTCGATATAACGGGTAATGTTCTCCAATACCACGATGGCGTCGTCCACCACGAACCCGGTGCAGATAATCAGCGCCATCAGCGACAGGTTGTCCAGGCTATAGCCCAGCAGGTACATGACCGCGCAGGTGCCGATCAGGGATACCGGCAGCGCCAGGGCCGGGATAATCACCGCCTGCAGGTTGCGCAGGAAGACAAACACCACCGCGATCACCAGTATGACGGCGATCAGCAGCGTTTCTTCGGTATCGCGCAGCGAGGAACGCACGTTAGGCGAGCGATCCACCACCATATGCAAACCGACGTCGCCGGGCAGGGTGGCGGACAGCGCCGGCAGCCGCGCCTTGATGGCGTCGATGGTTTCCAGCATATTGGCGCCCGCCTGGCGGGTCACGCCAATCATCACCGACGGGGTCTGGTTGTAGTATCCGACGTTGTATTTATCCTCCACCGAGTCGTAGACCCTGGCCACATCCCCCAGCCGCACGGCGGTGCCGTTTTGATAGCTGACGATAAGCGCCCGGTAATCGCGCGCCAGATCCAGCTGGCCGTTGCCGTCCACCACCCAGGATTGCCTGTCCCCCTGCAATATCCCCTTGGGTAAATTGCTGGTGCTGTTGGCGATGGCGCTGCGCACCGTATCCAGGGATAAGCCGAAGTGGGTGATCATCTGCGGGCTCAGCTCAATGCGTATCGCCGGCAGCGAGCTGCCCAACAGCGATACCTGGCCGACGCCCTCGACCTGGGCGATTTTTTGCTGGATTTCGCTGGAGGCCAGATCGTATAACTCCCCGCTGGTGCGGGTGGGGGAGGTCAGGGCCAGCACGACGATCGGCGCGTCGGACGGGTTGGCTTTGCGGTAGGTGGGCAGCGAGGGCATGCTGGAAGGCAGCAGGCTGCGCGCGGCATTGATCGCCGCCTGCACATCGCGCGCCGCGCCGTTGATATCCCGATCCAGGTCAAACTGCAATATCACGTTGGTGGAGCCCTGCCCGCTGCTGGACGTCATTTCGCTGATGCCGGCGATTTGTCCCAGGGCGCGTTCCAGCGGCGTGGCCACCGTCGCGGCCATGGTTTCCGGACTGGCGCCGGGCAGGCTGGCGCTGACCATGATGGTCGGAAAATCCACCTGCGGCAGCGGCGCCACCGGCAGCAGCCGGTAGCCCAGCAGGCCGAGCAGCACAATGGCCAGCGTCAGCAACAGTGTCGCCACCGGGCGAAAAATAAACACGCGCGAGATATTCATCAGCGCTCCTGGCGGCCGTAACGGCGCCATGTCCGCTGCGCGCGCTGCGACAGGCCGTCAAACCACAGGTAGATCACCGGCGTGGAAAACAGCGTCAGCACCTGGCTGAATATCAGGCCGCCGACGATCACCAGCCCCAGCGGCCGGCGCAGCTCGGCGCCGGATCCGTGCGCCAGCATCAGCGGCAGCGCGCCCAGCAGCGCCGCCATGGTGGTCATCAGGATCGGCCGGAAGCGCAGCAGACAGGCCTGGTGGATGGCCTCACGCGGCGTAAGATGCTGGTGGTGCTCCGCCTCCAGCGCAAAGTCGATCATCATGATGGCGTTTTTCTTGACGATACCGATCAGCAGGATAACGCCGATAAGCGCTATCAGGCTGAACTCCGTATCGGCGAACAACAGCGTCAGCAGGGCGCCCACCGCCGCCGAGGGCAGGGTGGACAAAATCGTCACCGGATGGATAAAACTTTCGTACAGGATGCCCAGCACCACATACATGGTTATCAGCGCCGCCAGGATAAGCCACAGGGTGTTATCGGTGGCGCTCTGGAACGCCGAGGTTTCGCCCTGGTAGCGCAGGGTAATACTGGACGGCAGTTTCAGCTCATCGGTCACGTTGGTTATCGCCTGCTGCGCGTCTTCCAGCGAATAGCCGGGTTGCAGGTTAAAGGAGAGGGTGACCGCCGGGAACTGATTGAGCCTGGCGTACAGCAGCGACCCGGTACGCAGGTGGATTGCGGCGATAGCGGTGAGTTTCACCATGCCGGCTGAGGAACTGGTGGTGGAGCCGCTCGATGCGCTTGATGTCGTCGTAGCGCCGGACGAACCCGAACTGCCCGAGGTGCTGGCCGTACTCGTGCCGTCGGTAAGATTGGTGGCCAGGTAGATATCGTCCAGCGACGCCGGCGACTGCTGGTACTTCGGCAGCACCTCGAGCACCACGCGATATTGATTGGACTGGGTAAAGATCGTCGACACCAGGCGCTGCCCGAAGGCGTTATATAATGCGGTATCCACATCGGCGGCGGTAATGCCGTAGCGCGCCGCCGCGTCGCGGTTCAGTTCCACGTAGGCCACCTGGCCCTGATCCTGTAGATTGCTCACCACCTCGCTGAACTCCGGCCGCCCCGCGAGCGCCGCCACCACTTTCGGCGTCCAGGCGACCAGGTTTTCGCTGTCCGCGTCGTCGAGGGTGAACTGGTACTGGCTGGGCGTGACCTGATCGTTAACCGTCAGGTCCTGCGCGGATTGCAGATACAGCTGGATGCCGGCGATATCCGCGACGGCCTGCTTAAGCTGCGTGATAATCGCATCGGCGCGCAGGTCGCGATCCGCGAAGGGCTTAAGGTTTATCTGCAGCCGGCCGCTGTTCAGGCTGGTATTGTTGCCGTCGATGCCGATGGTCGAGGATACGCTCGCCACCGACGGGTTTTTGAGAATGACATCCGCCAGCCTTTGCTGTCGCGCCGCCATCTCGCTAAACGACACATCCTGCGAGGCCACGGTTACCCCCTGGATAAGGCCGGTATCCTGCGGCGGGAAAAAGCCTTTCGGCACCACCAGATACAGCAGTGCCGTAAGGGCCAGGGTCAATAGCGCCACCAACAGCATCAGGCGCTGGTGATCCAGCACCACCGTCAGCCAGCGATCGTAGCCGGCCACCAGCTTGTCGAACAGCTGCCCGCCCTTGCGGTTGAACCGGCTCTGTTGTTCCGCCGGGATATGGCGCAACAGGTAGGCGCACAGCATCGGCGTCAGCGTCAGGGACACCACCATCGACACCAGGATCGCCACCGCCAGGGTAATGGCGAACTCGCGGAACAGGCGCCCGACCACATCGCCCATAAACAGCAGCGGGATCAGTACCGCAATCAGCGAAAAGGTCAGCGAAATAATGGTAAACCCAATCTGCGCCGAGCCGTTAAGCGCCGCCTGCATCGGGGTTTCGCCGTTTTCCAGGCGGCGCGAGATGTTTTCCACCACCACGATGGCGTCGTCGATAACAAAACCGGTGGCCACCGTCAGGGCCATCAGCGACAGGTTGTTCAGGCTGAATCCGGCCAGGTACATCACGCCGAAGGTGCCCACCAGCGACAGCGGCACGGCGATGCTGGGGATTAATGTCGCGGCCAGGTTGCGCAGGAACAGAAACGTCACCATCACCACCAGCGCAATGGACAGCAGCAGCTCGAACTGCACGTCGCTGATGGATGAGCGGATGGTCTGGGTCCGGTCCGATAAAATCGCGATCTTAACCCCGTCGGGCAGCGCCGCCTGCAGGGTCGGCAACTGGGCCTTGATATTATCCACCACCGAGATCACGTTGGCGCCGGGCTGGCGCTGGACGCTGATGACGATGGCGGGCATGCGATTGGCCCAGGCGGACTGGAACGCGTTTTCCTCCGCTTCGTCGATTTGCGCGATATCGCGCAGGCGCAGCGCGGCGCCGTTCTGGTAGGTAATGATCAGGTTGCCGTACTCGGCCGCCGTGCGCAACTGGTCGTTGGCATCAATGGTAATGGAGTGGTATTTGCCGTCGAACCCGCCCTTGGAGCCGTTGACATTGCTGTTGCCAATCAGCGTATCGACATCGGCCAGCGTCAGGTTATGCGCCGCCAGGGCGCGGGGATCCATGCGCACCCGTATCGCCGGCTGATGGCCGCCGGCCAGCGTCACCATACCCACGCCGGAAATCTGCGACAGCTTCAGGGCGATGCGGGTATTGACCAAATCCTGCACCTTGATAAGCGGCAGGGTATCGGAGGTGGCGGCCAGGGTAATGACCGCCGTATCCGCCGGATTGACCTTTTTATAGGTCGGCGGGTTGGGCAGGTCGGTGGGCAGCAGGCTGTCGGCGGCGTTGATGGCCGCCTGCACTTCCTGCTCGGCCACATCCAGCGACAGCTCCAGCGAAAATTTCAGGGTGATAATCGACGCGCCGCCGGAGCTGGTGGAATACATCTGGCTCAGGCCGGCCATCTGTCCCAACTGGCGCTCAAGCGGGGCGGTGATGGACGACGCCATTACGCTTGGACTGGCGCCGGGATAAAGCGTCGTCACCTGGATGGTGGGATAATCCACCTGCGGCAGGGCGGAGGTGGACAGCATCCGATAGGCGAAAATGCCGGCGACCAGCACGCCGATCATCAGCAAAATCGTGGCGACCGGACGTTGGATAAACAGTCGTGAGGGATTCATTGCGCCGTCACGTCCTTGGTTTGCGCCGTATTCACCACCGTCACCTTACTGCCGGTATTGAGACGGTCTATGCCTTCGGTGACCACCTGGTCCCCCGGGGCGACGCCGGACAACACGGCCTGCAAATCGCTGCCGAACGCCGGCCCGGTTTTAACCGCTTTTCGCTCAACGGTGTTGTCGGCCTTGATCACATAAACAAAATCGCCGTCGCTGCTTAACTGCAGCGCCTGGGCGGGAATCACGGTCGCGCCGGCCAGCGTCCCGGTTTGCAGCCGGATGTTGACAAACTGGTTGGGGTAAAGGCTTTCGTCATCATTGGCAAAAATCGCCTTTAGCTTGATACTGCCTGTATCGCTATCGATTTCATTGCTGATAAAATTCAGCTTGCCCTGGCCGAGAGGGGTAATGCCGTCCTGATCGATGGCCGTGGCCGGCAGGGAATTGCCCTGGTGCAGCGATTTCAGCAGCGTGGGTAAATTAACCTGGGGCAGGCTGAAGGTCACCGCAATCGGCTGGGTCTGGGTAATAGTGACAATGCCGGTGGTATCGCTGCTGTGGACCATATTGCCGGGGTCCACCAGCCGCAGCCCCACCCGGCCGGACACCGGCGCTGTAATGCGCGCGTACTCCAGATCCAGCTTGGCGGCATTGATTTGCGCCTGATCGGCTTTGATCGTGCCCAGGTACTGACCGACCGTGGCGGTTTGGGTTTCCAAATCCTGCCGCGACAGCGAGTCCTGCGCAAACAGGGTCTTGTAGCGCGCCAGGGTCAGCTGGGCGCTTTTCAGCAATGCCTGGTTTTGCGCCAGTTCGCCCTGATATTGCTCCAGGGTAGCCTGGTAGCTCCTGGGGTCGATTTGCGCCAGCAGCTGGCCTTTGGCCACTTTCTGGCCTTCGACGAAATAGACCTGCATCAACTGGCCGTCCACCCGGCTGGTCACCGTGACGCTGGCGTTGGCCACCACGGTGCCGAGCGCGGAAAGATATACTGGCACATCCGCCTGTTTCGCCGTCCCGCTGTGCACCGGCGTGGCCAGGCCGCCCATGCCGGCGCCCGCCCTTCCCGGCCCTCCCGCCCGGGGATCGGCATTCGTGCCGCCGCTATGCCTTGGCAGAAAATAGAACAGGGCGGCTGCAATCAACAGCACGACGATTAACAACAACAGAATATTGCGCCATTTGATTTTACGTTGTGAGCGGATTTTCATGCGATACGGGCGGCCATCAGTGGTCAGGGAATTATCATCGTACTAGGATAAAGTAATTCAGGCCGCGTTATTGTAAAAGTTTCGTCAAAAAGCATTTCACTTATACGGGGAAACAGGCATAACGATAAAGATTCTCCCCGCCATCAGCGCTGCTTTAACCACGCTTTTACCCGAGATAAAGACTCTGCTGAGCAGCACAATGAAGGATGAGAGTGATTGATTTAAAATAACATTAGGTAACCAGGTGCATTAAATATGCAGGCAAATGGCGCGTTGTCACCCCCGGTGTTTGTAAACTTGATAATATAATTGTCGGGTTTTTGCCCTGTTGGCCAATGATGCCGGTAACCGCTGGGAATCGCTGGCTTTTTAATCGCTGCTCACGGATTTTGCGGCATATTGACGGTTGTTTACCCCGGGCTATCATGTTTCACTCTGGTTAAAAATGTTAACGTTATGTTTTTAATGGTGGCGAATCCCCATTTTTATTCGCTATTTTGTACTGCAATTCACGTTTGTTATTGTTATTCCCCACCGCTTATGGAGATAACTTTACTTTTCCCCCGCCGGCTTATTTGACAGTAAGCGTGCTCACTATATAATCCGTTTTAATTTTACAGGGCGTCCCAGCAAAAAATAATTTATGCCTTGGGTGCATGATTGAATATATTCATTTTTTTAATACACAATATATGAAATGGAATTAATATTTTTTCGGCAACGATGCTCACTGTATTGTTAAAATAAAGAATAATTTATTAATTTTTTGATCTGCCCTGCAAATATGGATACCGTATCCTTGTAAGCTGGCGTTAAATGAACCGGGCCTTAATCCTCCAGCATAAATCGTGGTTTGCGGCAGACTTTAACGCTGGGTTGACGCTGGGTTTAAGCATAATCGCCCGGCGATGCATATATAACACCAAGGTGGATTAATGTAATTAACATAAACCCCATCTGGTTACATAAATAATAACTTCTCTCATTGTTAAAGTGGATCATTAATTTTTGTATAGTAGTTTTAATGTAAGGCTATTGTGGGCGGCAAAAGGCTATATGAATAAGAAATGATCGGTGTATTGATGAAATGTGCACAGGTCATGCCCTAGGCTTATCCAGGGGCGAACCGCCATTTTAATCCGTCGTCATTCTCGGGTAGGAAGAAAATATGAGTAATGTATTTAATCGACCGCGTGCCATGAATATTCCACCGACGCCTCTGCCGATCAAAGGGATCAGGAAAGAGGTGGTGAACCATTTTAAAGTCCAGTACAGCTTTGGTGATTTTATCCTTCACTCTACCCGCGTTCTGTTTCATAAAGATCGGAAAATCAGCGTGTCGCCAAAAGAGCTGGGGGTGCTTATCCTGCTGCTGGAATCCGCCGGCGAGGTGGTCAGCAAGGACCGGCTGATCAATGAAGTCTGGTCCGGCGGCAATGTCGGTGAAGAATCCCTGACGCGGTGTATCTATGTCCTGCGCCGTATTTTGCAGGAAGGCAAGCATAACCGGTTTATCGATACCGTTTATGGTAAAGGCTACCGTTTTACCCTGCCTGTTACCCGCGTCACGCCCCGTGAACGCATGACCACGGCCAGCTGCATTTTTGCGGTGCTGCCATTTCACCTGGACGCGCATCTGGATACGCTGGAACTGCATGATGCAATAGTGCAGGAAATGACCGGCTACGCGGCGGCCGGGCTGCACGTTCTGCCTTCGTCGCTGACGCTTGGCTGCACATCACTGCAAACGACCCTGGAATTGATGGAAAAGATCAAGCCGGATTATTACCTGACCGGCTACCAGCTGAGCCAGACAAGCGGGCCGCTGATGCGTGTTGAACTGATGCGCGCGCAGGATCATCTGGTGCTGCACCGGGAGGCGATAAACCTTGACGGCCGGCTGACGGTGGCGTGCATAAACCGCCGTATCAAGCCGCTGCTGTTGAAGCATATTCCCTGTCTGCGCGAGGACGGTCAAACCCTAAACCCGCCTTCGTCCACGCTTGATGCGCGGGCCGTTCACCGTGCGGGGCGCGACGCCTTCCTGGCCTACACGCCGGAAAGCCTGGGCAAGGCCCTGGACCTGCTGCAACAGGGGCGCCGGCAGGCCCCGGATGATATCGACCTGCAATACCATCTGGCGGAATGTTATTTCGCCCTCGGGCAAATGGGCATGATGGATTTTGATCATGCGTTGCGCGAATGCGGCGCGCTGATCGACGGCGTACTGGCGCGCACGGCGGATCACCCCGAGGCGCTGGCGTTAAGCGGGGTGCTGCAGGGATTGAATCGCGCTTTCAGCGAGGCGGCCGAACGGTTTAAACAAGCGCTGGCGATGTCCGGGGATAATCCTTCGGTTAATTATTATTATGCATGGCATCTGCTTATTGTCGGCGACACCGGCAGAGCGCTGTATTTCGCGCGCCAGGCCCGGAAAATGCTGCCCGAGATGATGGCTGTTCAGGTATTGATGATGTGGCTGGAATATTGCGACGGTAATGCGCAGGCGGCGCTGGATATCGCCGGGGGCCAATCACCGGAGGAGCGCGCTCATCCGGTGCTGCTCAGCATGCGGGCGGTCATCCTGTGCAGCGAGGGGCAACCCGGCCGGGCCGCGGAGCTGATCCCCCATCTGATGAACGGCAGCGAACAGGACGGCATTGTCTACCTGAACGCGCTTTATACACGCATGTTCTCGCAGTCGGCGGCGGTCAACGGCGAGCAGGTCGCCACGTTGATGCGGCGGGCCACGCATATGATGCCGTCGGCGCTGCTGCCGGTTATCCTCCAGTGCCAAGGATACCGGGCGGCAAAAAAATGGTATGACCAGCTTTCCAGCACCTCCTCGCCCTGCCTGATGTTATGGCGCAACGACCCCCGGGTTAAACCCCTGCGGGCCGAGGTCCCGGAGTGTTGAGCACCATGCCCGCAGGTAAATATTTCATCGCGCTCGGTTTGCTGTTAAGCGCCACCGCCGTGTCGGCGGACTGCTGGTCGCAGGCGGAACGTCATTTTTCCATCGAATCCAGGCTGCTGCAGGCCATTGCGCTGACGGAATCGAATATGAACCCGCGCGCCACGGGCAAAAACGCCAACGGCACCCGCGATATCGGCCTGATGCAGATCAACAGCCTCCATTTGCCCCGGCTCAGGACGTTGGGCATTGATGAGCAACGGCTGTATGAAGATAGCTGCGTCTCGGTAATGGTGGGCGCCTCGGTGCTCGCGGACATGATGAAGCGCTACGGTTATTCCTGGGAAGCGGTGGGTGCTTATAACGCGGGAACCGCCGCGGGCCGCAAACACCTGCGCATGCGTTATGCCCAACGCGTTTGGGAACACTATAAACGCCTGGATACGAGCAACGCGCCGGTGATGGCGCGACCGGCTGCATCCTGAATATGTGATTAAACAATATATGCAAATGTATATTAGTCCTGGTTATTAATGTTTTGTTTAACGACTTTCGCTCTGGGCGGTTTTATACATCATTAAATTTAACTCGATGAATCAGATTCCCATCATGATTTATGGAAGACACAAAGGCATTATCATGAGTATCAAGGTTAATCAAAAACGCATGGGGTTAATAATGAACAAAGAGAATATCATATTGCCCCACAGGCCGCTCGCGGAAAATTATAAACAGGATATAACCGAACCCACATGCTGGCTGATGCAAACCCATAATCAGGCGTGCCGCATCCATTTCCAGTCGGGCCAGGAATCCTCCACCCTGAATCTGTCGCAGGATTGGCACGGTATTCTGGTCATGAATAAAATCAACCTGGAAATTATTTCCGGTGCGCCCATCCAGCAGGAGCTGCCTTTATTTGCGCTGGTGAAATTGCAGGTATTTATTGATGAATCACGCCGGGTGTCATTGAAATACGATCCCTTACAGCCTTGGGACAGCATTAAACTTAACAGCGATCCGCTTATTGCCAACTGCGGCGATGTCGAGCGCTGGCTGTTGACGCAAAGCAACCTGCTGCCCACCGAAATGGGCATGCTGGCATCTTTTCTGCGCCGGACGGAATGGTATTGGCTCATCCGCTTTTTATTAAATGAATCGGTCAGCCACGGCAAAATACATGAGCTGGGCGCGCGTTATGGTTTGTCCTATTCGCATTTCCGGCGGTTATGCCGTAATGCCTTGGGCAATTCAGCTAAAAACGAGCTGCGCGGCTGGCGTATCGCCAGGGCCTTGCTCGATGTGGTCGAAGAGGGGCAAAGCCTGACGGAGGTGGCGATGCGGTACGGTTACGCGTCCTCATCCCATTTATCCAATGATATCAGGGATGCTTTTGGCGTTTCCCCCCGGGGATTGTGGAACATCATCAACAAGAAACTGGAAAAATGAAAGCGCAAAAATTTATACAGCAAAGCCTGATATGTTGGTGCCTGATCGGCGGAATGGTTCCCCTGCTGGCGCAGGCCAATCCACTCACCGGGGGAGCTATCGCCGCCGAAGGTTATGTCGCCAATAAAGACGGCTTAAAAATGTTTTTCGACGCGCTGTCGTCGCGTCTGGGCAAGCCGGTCATTGTCAGCAAGCTGGCGGCGCGCAAGCAAATCAGCGGCGAGTTTGACTTCAGCAATCCCCAGGATCTGCTGGAGAAAATTTCCCAGCAACTGGGCCTGATTTGGTATCACGACGGCCAGGCGATTTACGTTTACGACGCCAGTGAAATGCGTAATTCGATGATGTCGCTGAATAATACGTCCTTTACGGCGCTGGACAACTTCCTGCGCAAATCCAAGCTGCTCGACAGCCGCTATCCGCTGCGCGGCGATGACAGCAGTGGCACGTTTTATATTTCCGGGCCGCCGTTCTATGTCGATCTGGTGATGAATACCGCCAAAAATATGGACGAGCAGTCCGCCACCGGCATCGGATCCGGTGATGAGAAAACGGCGGTTATCCATCTCAGCAATACCTTCGTCACCGATCGGGTCTATGAGCAGCGCGGAGAAAAAATTACCATCCCCGGCGTGGCCACGGTGATTAACGAACTGCTGAAGGGCGGCACGAAAACGGCCGGCACGGCGGTGCACTCGCTGATGCCGGACGCCATGCCGGCGCCGAAAATGCCCGAGTTCAATCTTGAGGCGCTGGGTGCCGGGACCACGGTCTACCAGCCCCGGTCGAGCCTGGCGGAAGCGCTGCGCGTCGAATCCGCCGCCAGTCCGATCAACGTGATTGCCAATCCCAATACCAACAGCCTGCTGGTCAAGGGTACCGCCAAACAGGTGCAGCTGATCACCAATCTGGTGGCGGCGCTGGATACGACAAAGCGGCATGTCGAGCTCTCCTTATGGATTGTCGACATACAACGGGACGATCTGGATCAGCTTGGCGTCAATTGGCAGGGGAGCGTGAATATCGGCAACCAGTTAGGCGTGTCCTTTAACGGCGGTTCCTATTCCACCCTCGACGGCGCGCGTTTTGTCGCCTCCATCCAGGCGCTGTCGCAGAAAAACCGCGCCAATATCGTCTCGCGTCCGGTGGTGCTGACCCAGGAAAATATCCCGGCGATCTTTGACAATAACCGCACTTTTTATACCCAGCTTATCGGCGAGCGTAACGTCGAGCTGCAGCATGTTACTTACGGCACCATGGTGAACGTCCTGCCGCGCTTTACCGCCGACGGGCAAATTGAAATGGTGCTCAATATCGAGGACGGCAACGAACTCAATGAGACCACGGTATCCGCCGGCAATATTCTTCCCAAGGTCGGGCGCACCAATATCAGCACCGTGGCCCGGGTGCCCCAGGGAAAAAGCCTGCTGATCGGCGGTTATACCCGTGATGAAATCTCCGGGCGTGAGGGCAGGATCCCGGGGTTGGGCAGCATCCCCCTTATCGGCGGCCTGTTTAACTATAAGCAGAATACCCAGTCCAATATGGTGCGTATTTTCCTCATAGAGCCGCGGGAAATCACCGAGCCCCTGCAATCCGACGCCAGCAACGTGGCGGACAGCCTGATTGCCGGCCGCCGATCCGCCCCCTTGCCGGACTGGTCGCGCAACCTGCTGGATAGCCAGAAATGGCGGTAAACGCCACCGGCGGCATCGGCAACGCCGGCGCGTTCAGCCTGCCTGACGCCAGGTTGCCCGGCCGGCAGCCCGGGCAGGATGTCGCCACCAAGGTTAAGGTAAAACGCAGCGCCGCCAGCCTGGTCAAACTGGCGGAACAATCCGGCAAAAGCGCGTCGTCGGCGGCGGCCCAATTCGCCAGCAGGCGGCAGTACGAGAAATACGCGCGGGATACGGAGATGAATTTCGCCCGTATCCTGGAAAACGATGCCATCCCCAAGGTGGATCAGCTGCTGCGTATGCTTAACAGCGGCAATCTGTTCCAGAAGAACGCGTTTTTGCTTTTTGCCCGCTCCCTGTTTCCTGATGATAGTGATTTGGTGGTGGTGCTGCGCGAACTGCTGCGGCGCCGTAAGCTGAACGAAACGGTGGGAAAAGAACTTGCGCAACTGCTGGACGAGGTGGAGGCGCAGGCCGACCCCCGGCTTGTCAACGCCGGCATTAACTGTGCGCTCAAGGCCAGGTTATTCGGGCAGGCCCATCTGGAACTGAATCCGGCGATGTTGCGGGGAAGCTACCGGCTATTTTTACAACAGGAACGCCGGGCGCTGGAGGAGTACCAGGACTGGATCGCCTGTTATGGACACCAGTATCGCAACGTGATACTGGCGTTTATCGAGGCCGCCCTGATGGCCGATGTGTATGCGGTAACGCCCAGCTCGGCATCGGTATACGGCGATTTTATCGGTAAATTGGGCCAGCTCAGGTTGATACGCTCCGGGGATGATCTGTTTATGAAACAGCTATTATCAAATAAAGTGATTAATGGTTTAAATAAAAGTGAAACGGATTGGCTGATATTTTTATTCTCGCTATTGCAGTTCCCTGAAGATATAGATGATCATCTTCATTATTTAATTGGGGAAACGTTTTTATTGCGCCGCCATGACGAACGCTCCGCTATTTTGCAGCCTCTGTTTCGTGCATGTAAATTATTGCCACATGAATTATTTGTCTGCAATGAATCTGCGCAGCGTATGTTTATTGAGTTCGAATATCTTGCCGGCCTGGCGTATAAGCGCGAAGTCATTGAAAACAGATTAAATCGAAAATGACGGTGAAAGTTCATCGTCTTTGCATGGGATAACGACGTGTTGACAAAATTTCTGCATAATATGCATTCCCGCCCGGAGCTGCTTATCCTGGCGCTGGTGATCATGATCATCAGTATGTTGATTATTCCTTTGCCGACATACTTATTGGATTTTCTTATCGGGCTGAATATCGTTATCGCCGTGCTGGTGTTCATGGGCGCGTTTTACATTGATCGCATCCTGAGCTTTTCCACTTTTCCCTCCGTGCTGCTGATCACCACGTTGTTCCGGCTGGCCCTGACCATCAGCACCGCCCGTCTGATCCTGACCGACGCCGACGCCGGTGACATCATCGCCTCCTTCGGCCAGTTTGTTATCGGCGATAACCTGGTGGTGGGCTTTGTCATCTTCGCCATCGTCACGGTAGTGCAGTTTATTGTCATCACCAAGGGGTCGGAACGCGTGGCGGAGGTCGCGGCCCGTTTCTCACTTGACGGCATGCCCGGCAAGCAGATGAGCATCGACGCCGATCTGAAGGCCGGCACGATCGACGCGGACGGCGCGCGCGAACGGCGCAGCGTGCTGGAGCGGGAAAGCCAGCTGTACGGCTCGTTCGACGGCGCCATGAAATTTATCAAGGGCGACGCCATCGCCAGCATCCTGGTGACGTTCGTCAATCTTATCGGCGGCATGGCCGTAGGCATAAGCCAGCATCAGATGGATATGTCCACGGCGCTGGATACCTACACCATGCTGACCATTGGCGACGGGCTGGTCGGCCAGATCCCCGCCTTGCTTATTTCCATCAGCGCCGGGCTTATCGTCACGCGCGTCAACGGCGACGGCGACAACATGGGCCGCACGATCATGGAACAAATCATGGGCAACCCGTTTGCACTGATGATTACCGCGTTCCTGGCCCTATCGATCGGCCTGCTGCCGGGGTTCCCCTTGCCGGTGTTTATCCTGCTGGCCGGCGCGCTGGCGGCCGTGTTCTATTTCCGCCATCGCAGGCAGCGCAGGGCGCAGGCGGCCGACGTGGATGGCCGTGCCGGAACACTCCCTCACCAGGATGCGCAAGGCGAGAGCGGCATGGACACCCGGCTGAACATTATCGACGATCTTGACAAGGTGGCCGCCGAGACCGTGGCGCTGATACTGGTGGTATCGCGCGCCAATTTTGCCTTATTGCAACAGGAGCGGCTGTGCGAACGCCTGCGCAGCCAGTTTTTTGTCGATTTCGGCGTAAAACTGCCGGAACCGATTCTGCGCGCCGCCGAAAATGTCGATGAATCCACCGTCATGGTCTTGATCAACGAAATTCGCGCCGACGCCTTCACCATTCATTTCGATATGCTGCGCGTGGTCAATGCCTCCGATGAGATTCAACATCTCGATATCGACATGCGCGTCGACAAAGATTGTATCTGGGTGGCGCGCGAGGCCAGGGAAACCCTGCTGCAGCTGGGCTTCCAGCTGCGTCCCGCCGTGGATGAGGTATACCACTGCTTTGCGGTATTGATGTCCCATCACGTCAGCGAGTTCCTCGGCGTACAGGAAACCAAACATATGCTGGACCTGATGGAGAATAAATATCCGGACTTATTGAAGGAGGTGCTGCGCCATGCCACGGTGCAACGTATTGCCGAGGTGTTGCAGCGCTTATTAATGGAGCGCATATCTACCCGCAATATGAAATTGATCATGGAGTCGCTGGCGCTGTGGGCGCCCAGGGAGAAAGACGTCATTACCCTGGTGGAGCATGTCAGGGGCGCGCTGGCGCGTTATATATGCCATAAATTCGCTATTAATAATGAGCTAAGAGTAATTATTCTGTCGGCGGAGGTGGAGGAAACGATCCGCGGCGGTATCAGAAATACGTCGTCCGGGGCATTTTTACACCTGGACCCGTCGGTCTCGGATGAATTAATGGATTTGTTTACCGTAGGTTTAGAAAGCATATTGATTGCTCAAAAAGATATGGTTTTATTAACCTCGGTGGATATCAGACGCTTCGTCAAAAAACTCATCGAGTCGCGTTTTCGCGATCTCGAGGTCATGTCTTTTGGGGAATTAACTGAAGCTGTAAATGTTAATGTTATTAAAAGTATCTAATTAACCTGGAGTATAATACATGTATGTTGATATTGCCGCTTTAGTGCGCGAAGCCTTATTGGGAAATGGTTGTGATCCCAAACTGTTGGCTAATTTTGATAGCCATTCAACTATTGCGCTCGATTTTCATGATTTGCCAAGTATCTACATCAGCAGCCAGGATGAGGATATCTGGTTTTGGTCGCGCATTGCCGAATACGATGAGGCGGCCTTGCAAAAATGCGGATATTCCTTATTGAAGGAACATATGGAAGGCGAAGCGTTTATCCGCAGCCAGCAGTTTCAGTTCGCCCAGAATGAAGGCTATCTGGAATTTAAAGCATTATTACATCCGGACTCTCTGCAAAGCGCGGAAAACTTTAGCAAGGCGTTGGAAGGTTATTTTGAGCGTCTGGAACGTATCATCGAGGTTATGCATTAATGACCGCCCGGATGAGGCTGCTGCGGCGCCAGGCCCAGCCTCTGCGTTTAGCGGGGCCGATTATCGAGGCGGAGCTGCCGGGCGTCGCGGTGGGCGAGATGTGCGAAGTGCGCCGCGACTGGCGCACGGCGGAGATTGTCGCTCGCGCCCAGGTACTGGGCTTTCAGGGCAATCGCACGGTGCTGAGCCTGATAGGCCATGGCCGTGGTTTATGCCGGGATGTGGTTTTGCATCCCACCGGCGCCCAGTTGGGCATTACCGTCGGCATGGACCTGCTGGGCACGGTCATTGATCCCATGGGGAATGTGGTCGAACGGCTGCATTCCCCGGCGCCCGGCCCGCAGCCGGAAATCCGCCCCATCGATATCGACGCGCCCCCGTATCTGGATCGCGCCGTTATCGACACGCCCTTTATTTCCGGGATCCGCGCCATCGACGGCCTGCTGACCTGCGGCACCGGGCAGCGGGTCGGCATATTCGCCTCGGCGGGATGCGGCAAGACGGTGTTGATGCATATGCTGATCGACCGGTCCGAGGCGGATGTATTTGTTATCGGACTGATAGGCGAACGCGGGCGGGAAGTGACTGAATTCACCGAATCCCTGCGCCGCTCAGGCCGGCAGGATAAATGCGTGCTGGTGTACGCCACCTCGGATTTCTCCTCTCTGGATCGCTGTAATGCGGCCAGGGTGGCCACCACGGTGGCGGAGTATTTCCGCGATCGCGGGAAAAAAGTGGTGCTGTTTTTAGATTCCATTACCCGCTATGCGCGCGCGTTGCGGGATGTGGCGCTGGCCTCGGGAGAACCCCCGGCCAGACGCGGCTACCCGGCCTCGGTGTTCGACGCCATGCCGCGTATTCTCGAGCGGCCCGGGAACACCCGTCACGGCAGTATTACCGCGTTTTATACCATCTTGCTGGAAAGCGACGACGAGCCGGACCCGATTGCCGACGAAATACGCTCCATTCTGGACGGACATTTTTACCTGAGCCGCAAGCTGGCGGCGCAAAATCATTATCCCGCCATCGATATATTGCGCAGCATCAGCCGGGTCGCCGGCCAGGTGACCGATGGGCAGCACCAATCCCTGGCGGGCGAAGTGCGCCGCCTGATGGCCCGGCTTGAGGAATTACAGATATTCCTGGATATGGGCGAGTACCGCCCCGGCGAGAACGCTGAAAACGATCGCGCCATGAATAAGCAGCAGGCACTCATGGCCTTGCTGCGTCAGTCCACGCAGGAAAGCACCGACTTCGCCACCACGCTGCGGATGATGCATGCCGTCGTTGCGTAATATCAAAGTCCTCATCGGCCGCTGCGACGCCGGCCTGCGGCGCTGTGATATGCGGCGCATCGCCGCCGAGCGCCAATTGCGGGAGAACGAGGCGCAAGCCGATGCGCTGGGCCAACAAAAAAGCGGCTTGCGGCAATTGATTGAGCAGGAGCGCCCCAGCGGCAGGCTGGACAAAGCCCGGATTTTTTTGTGTCAGCACCGTATCGCGGTATTCCGGCAAAAAATTAAAGAGCTGGAAGCACAGGAACACACATTGCTGCATAAGCGCGAGGAATTCACGCGGCAGCTCTCCGACCTCAAGGCGGAAAAGCAGCATTGGCAGCGTAAACATGAAAAGTACCTGACATGGGCCGAAAAGCAGAAAAAAGCGCTCAGGCTTGCCGGCTTACGTCAGGATGAAAATGAAACGCAGGAGATTATTACATGGTCGCCGTAACTAACTTCGGCCGCGGGCATAATTACCCGGTCAAATTCGTGCAGGATATCAAGGATATTGCCCGCCAGCGGCAAAGCGATGTGAATGAGCGCCAGCGTCTTAAGAAACCATTCTCGCCAACTGAGCACCAGCACCCCGCCGGCGCCTTCATCGCGCAGATGATAGCGCGCGAAGACGGTGTCTTTTCCAGCCTGGGCGCATTATCGGCGGTGGAAACAATGATGGGCATGCATTCGGCCCTGGTGTCTGATCAAGCCCATGCCGAGGGGGCGAATGCCGGCGCGGCCAGTGCCCGCCCGGCCCACGTCTCTGCGTTTCTGGCGCAGCGGAATCTGGGTTCGGCGCCATCAAACCTCATCGCCGGCGGCAGCGAATTACTGCCAGGCCAGGTGGAAGAACCTGGCGCCGCGCCTGCGGGCGATGTGAATAACAGCGCTCAGCCCGGAAAGGGGACGCGCGCCCTGGCTGCACACACGCCGGCGGTGTTAGCGGAGGGGAATAAAATAATTGCGCCTGACGCGCACGTCGCAGGCAACCTTGCACCGACCGATGGCACCTTGGGCGAAGCCGCCGATGCGCGCCTGTTAGCCGATTTGCTATCAAGCGCGGCCGCGGGCGCGACAATCCCGGCGAATAATCATGCCGCCGAGGTTAGGGCCGGCCAGCCGGCCGTGGATCGGCCGGCGAACCACGGCCACGAGGCAACGATGCCTCAGCCAAACCAGGCTGCCAACACCGACCGCACCCTGACCTATGCCTTCAGTTCGGTGCCGGGCCATCATCACGTACAGGTATCGGCCGGTCAGAACATCACGCTGTTGCCGTCGAGTCAGGAAGTGATTAAGCAAATGGCTACTCATCCTATGCCGGAAAATTACCAGCTGTTGCCCGTGCGGGATGAGCAACACGGGCAACAGCCGAACCAGGATCCGGAGCAGGAGGAGGACGAGTGAGTACACTTTCGCTGCGCAAGCTGCCAAAGGCGCAGGCGTCCTGGCACCCGGCTCTGGCGGGATGGCGGGCGGGCGGCGTCGCTGTCGCTCTGGCATTACCTCCGGCGGCGGGACCACTGATGATGGTCATCGCCGACGATGGCGAGTGGCGGGCGCTGCTGGATCCCCGTGAATGGCTGGCGCAGACCGCGCCGGCGCTGGCCGCCATGGCTGTCGCCGCCTGCGACGACCGGCAAATCATGGCGTTGTTTAACGCCATGCCCCGGCCGCTGACATTTGCCGACGGCGCGCTGGACTACCGACATATACAGGCGTGGGAGCCTGCTGCGTCTAGCCAGGGCCGCGACCTGCCATTGCCCCGGCTCAGCGCCCGGGAATGCCCGGTCTGGGTGACGGCGCTGGATCGCAGCCGGATCAGGCTGCCGGATCCATCCTGCCACGGCCTGCAGGACCTGCCGCTGGCGGTGGAATTTATTCTTGGCGCCAGCCGGCTGCCGGCGGCAATAGCGCGCGATGTGGCGGTTGGCGATGTGGTATTGATTGCCGCGCTTTCGCGCTATGTGAAATGCCAGGGACGGCGGATAGGACATTTTTGCCAACGAGAGGACATGATAATGATCGATGAAAGCCAAGATGGAATGTATGAAGAATATCCTTTGACGGAGAGTGACCCTGCGCCCTCATTGGATAACACGGCCTTGCCCGGCGTACTGACCGAACTGCCGCTGAATGTGGAGTTTATTTTGCAGCGGCGCTTCCTGTCGATAGGCGAGGTCAACGCGCTGTTTGCCGGCAAAATTCTGGAGTTAGACCCGGCGTGCGAGCACAGGATCGAGCTGCGAAGCAACGGCCATTTGCTGGCGCGGGGCGAATTAGTGCAATTGGACGATCGCCTGGGGGTCGAAATAATGCAACTTTACCCGGATGATCCCCATGCCTAATGAAATCGGGATAATTGCCTCACTGGCGTTTTTATCATTATTGCCGTTTTTGATTGCCGCCGGTACCTGTTACGTTAAGTTTTCCATTGTATTCGTCATCGTGCGTAATGCCTTGGGGCTGCAACAGGTGCCTTCGAATATGACCTTAAACGGGGTGGCGCTGATATTGGCCATGTTTGTGATGTCCCCGGTGGCGCGGGATGCTTATAACGCTTTTACTGAAGAAAAAGTCCAGTTCAACAGCGTGGAGACGGTGGTCGACTTTGTCGAAAACGGCATGAGCGGCTATAAAGCCTATTTGCAGAAATATGCCGATCCCGACCTGGCGCAATTTTTTGAAAAAGCGCAGTCCCGGCAGGGCAGAGACGACCCCTCCTATGAAGATGAGGAAACAACGCCTTCAATGCTGGCTTTGCTGCCGGCCTACGCGTTAAGTGAAATCAAAAATGCCTTCAAAATCGGCTTTTATCTGTATCTGCCGTTTGTGGTGGTGGACTTGCTGATTTCCAGTATTTTGCTCTCATTGGGCATGATGATGATGAGTCCCATAACCATATCCGTACCTATTAAGCTCATTCTTTTTGTGGTGCTTGACGGCTGGACATTACTCTCCAAGGGATTGATTCTGCAATATATCGATCTCGCTACCTGAAAAAGTATTAATAGGGTATAAAAATGAATGACGTGGTATTTGCCGGTAATAAAGCCTTGTACCTGGTGCTTATTCTCTCCGCGGGGCCGGTATTGGTGGCAACGGTGGTAGGGCTAATGGTCGGGTTATTACAAACCGTATTACAGCTCCAGGAACAGACATTGCCCTTTGGTATCAAGTTACTGTCCGTTACGCTATGTCTTTTTATTTTGTCAGGCTGGTATGGCGAGACATTGCTCGGTTTTGGCCAGGAAGTGATCAGAATGGCGATGAGCCGCTAGCCTATGAACGATTTGTCTGCATGGCTTGATGTCCAGCATTGGCTCAGTGTCATGATTTTAACCTCCGCCAGGATTATGCCGGTGTTTCTATTATTGCCCTTTTTAACCGGCAATATCGTCAGCGTTAATATCCGCATGCCGGTGGCTATCTTTATCGGCGCTTCGCTGTGGCCTTATTCCCTTGAGCGGATGCCGGTGGAAGAAATCAATTTTTGGGGCGTGCTGGCGCAGGAACTGTTTATTGGTTTGATCCTGGGCGTCCTGTTCGCCCTGCCGTTCTGGATTATGCACGGCGTCGGCTGCGTGATTGACCATCAGCGCGGGGCCACCGTCAGCAGCACCTTTGATCCCATGAGCGGGGTGGATACCTCTGAACTGGCGAATCTGTTTAATCTCTTCGCCGGCGCCCTGTTCCTGGCCGGCGGCGGCATGCTGCTGCTGATGGAAACATTCCAGCAAAGCTATCGGCTCTGCGATCCGCTGCAAACCTGCACCCCGGCGCTAAAACCGGTGCTTGGGATCCTGGGCCATTTAATGACCAGGATTATCATATTGGCGAGCCCGGTGCTGGTCTGCCTGCTGTTATCGGAGGTAATTTTGGGGTTGCTATCGCGTTTTGCGCCGCAAATGAACGCATTTTCCATTTCATTGACGATAAAAAGCCTTATCGCATTTGTGGTGCTGATTCTCTATTTCTCACCCTATTTACCCGACGCTTTCAAAACGCTGGCGCCGCATCCCGGCGTATTGGACATATGGCTGAAACCTGATTAACCATGGCAAACAAAACGGAAAAACCAACGCCGAAAAAGAAAAAAGACGCGGCGAAAAAAGGGCAGACCTTTAAATGCCGCGAGTTGATTATCGCTTGTCTGCTGTTAAGCGGTATCGTCTTCCTTACCAAGACCACCACGCTGGCGCCGTTGCTTGAGGCCTACAGAAATATCATTGCCGGCAACTTCCACATGGATATCAAGGCTTATAGTGCGGCCATTATGCTGCTGGGGCTAAAAATAACCCTGCCTATCGTGCTGGTCTGCCTGCTGGCGTCCGCGCTGCCCACTTTGCTGCAAACCGGATTTATGCTGGCCACCAAGGCGCTGAAAATCAATTTCGGCGCGTTAAATCCCATCAAAGGATTTAAAAAAATCTTCAGCATCAGGACTATTAAAGACGGCATAAAAGCCATCCTGCATCTGGGCTGTTTCATTGCGGCGGCCATCATCTTCTGGCACAACAATAAGCTGCTGATCTTCGCCCAGTTGCACGGCACCGTGGGCACTATGATCACTATCTGGCGGGAACTGCTGCTGTCGCTGGTCATCACCTGCCTGCTGTGCATTATCCTGGTGTCGATATTGGATGCCCTTGCGGACTATTTCCTGCATATCAAAGAATTAAAAATGGAAAAACACGAGGTTAAACGCGAGTACAAGGA
This sequence comes from Sodalis sp. RH24, assembly GCF_047324145.1. Taxonomy (NCBI): domain Bacteria; kingdom Pseudomonadati; phylum Pseudomonadota; class Gammaproteobacteria; order Enterobacterales; family Bruguierivoracaceae; genus Sodalis; species Sodalis sp. RH24. The sequence goes on along the minus strand of NZ_CP178729.1, from coordinate 2,744,547 downwards.
GCAGGAGGGAAATCCGGAGATGAAGCACCGCCGCCGCCAATTGCACCGGGAAATCCTCTCGGAGCAAACCAAGGCCAATATCAAGGATTCCCAGTTTATCCTGGTGAATCCGACGCATATCGCCATCGGCGTGTATTACGATCCGGATGTGGTGCCAGCACCATTTATTTCGATTAAGGAGTCTAATCAGCGGGCATTGGCGGTGCGGGCTTATGCGGAAAAAATCGGCGTGCCGGTGGTGACGGACATCAAGCTGGCAAGGAAGATTTATAAGAGCAACAAGTTGTATTCCTATGTTCATCCAGAAGATTTTGAGAAATTTATCGATATCCTTGTTTGGCTGAAAGAAGTTGAGAACGCTTGGCGCGATGAAACCTTAGCGGTGGGCGCGGAATCTCTTCCCGGCGATATGGTGCCGCCATCCGCCACACCTGCGGCCGCAGTGCCAGGGATTGAGCGGCAACTTAACGAATCGGCGGCGAAAGGAACGGATCAATAAAGAACGCCATGGCACTGGCCCGTCAAGGATCGAACTGATTTGTGCATGGGGTTTTTCCGGTGGCGGAAATGCCACCGCGGCCAAAGCAATATTAATTAAGCGATAATTGAAAGTTTTCCATTCCCCTTAATGTTTCAATCAAATCACCATCATTGTCGGTGATAACAAATTCAGGAGTTATATATGAGTGTTGTTGATAACGTCAGTGAAGACCGCATCGCAGAATTGCTGTGGAATGCGGTAAATAGCGGTATTACGTTAAAAGAAGTGCATGATATACCTCAGGTAATGATGGAGGGTTTATACACGCATGCCTATGATTTTTACAACAAAGGGCAGTTGGATGAAGCGGCTACCTTCTTCCGTTTCCTGTGTATCTATGATTTCTATAATCCGGATTATTACATGGGGCTCGGCGCGGTATATCAGCTTAAAAAAGAATTTCAAAAAGCAGCGGATATTTATGCCGTGGCTTTTTCACTGGCGGAAAATGATTATCGCCCGGTGTTTTACAGTGGACAGTGTCAATTAATGTTGAGCAAGGCCAACAAAGCCAGGCAATGCTTTGAACTTGTTATTGAACAATCCCACGACGCGATGTTAAAAAAACGCGCCGAGGTTTATATAAATAACTTGAAATGCCCCATGGACGAACAAAAAGACCCCTCTCAAAGCGAGGATATAACATGACGCAATTCCACGGAATTTTAAATGGATTAAGTGCCATGCCTAATGTCAATAATCGTCTTGACGCCATCGAGAATACCGGTGCTCAAGATAATAATATTAATACACCCTTATCGCGGGAACAGACTCTGACGCTGAATGCTCAGTCACGCCAGGCGACGGAAGCGCTGTTAGCGACCATCAGCGCCAGCAGCGATTTGCAAGCGAATATGCCCGCCGCACAGGCGACCGCGGCTGACCTTCCATTAGCGGCCCCATCCGGTAACGTGCAAACCCCGAACAATAACCGGATATCTTTGCAAGAGATATTCAATACCGTTAAGGAATTATTGGTCGATGTATCGCTGGGGAAACTGGCCGATCGACTGACGCTATTGCTATCGCAAAAAGCGGCATTTGACCTTTTCAATTCTGCTCTGTCAGCGGAATATCAACAGGCAATTGAAGCGAGTCAAATTGCGCTGGATACTGCCGAAGCGGATAGGATTGCGCTGCAAAATGCTGAAAATGAACTGGCGGAAAAGCAACGGGCGCTAGATCGGGCAAACGTGGCGCTGAGTCAATTGTCACCTGAGGATGAAGGCTTCGCGACGGCACAGCAATCCGTGCGCGAGGCGCAGGATGAACTTAACCAGGCCTCTGCGCAACGGGACTTGGCGCAAAGTAAGATGGCTTCGTCTTATCAGGCCGCCAGGGAAAGCATTACAAAGCTGGACGATATATATAACCAAGGCAAAAACGCGAATGCGCTTCCATTGGATGCGACTGAAGTGGATAGCGCTATAAACCGCTTATTAGCGTTAATGAACACATTTAACAAGTTGGTGCAAAAGAACCGCCAGCGGGCATTGGAGGAGGATTCCGCGCTATTCAGGCGCATGCAGGAAAGCCTGCATGTCGAAATGAAACATAAAGCCGCTAAAGCCGCCGAGGATATGCGTAAGTCCGAAGCATTGAATAAGACCATGGGGTGCGTAGGTAAAATTCTCGGCGCGCTTATTACCGCCATCAGCGTAGTGGCGGCGGTTTTCACCGGCGGCGCCAGCCTGGCCCTGGCGGCGGTGGGATTGGCTTTGATAGCGGCGGACGCGATAGGCAAGGCTATCACCGGCGTATCCTTCCTGGAACAGGCTATGCGACCGCTGATGGAAGGGATTATCCAGCCGTTGATAAGCATGCTGTCCAAGGCTATTACCAACCTGCTCGCAAAGCTGGGCGTCGATGCCAACACCGCGGCCATGGTGGGAGCGATTGTCGGCGCTTTGGTTGCTGCGGCGCTCATCGTAGCCGTTATGGTGCTGGGTAAATCCGCCGGCGGTAAAATCGCCTCTTCCGCGCTGGGTAAAATGATAGCCGAAGCCATCAAGAAATTGGTGCCCGATGTGTTGAAAAATCTGGGCAGGCAAACCAGTGCCGCCATTACCGATAGCTTTAAGCGATTGATGGATAAGCTGTCTTTAAAAACCGATCGGCTGTCGAAGGCGACCTTCGCCAATCGGCTGGAAAAGCTTAACAATACCGTGACCTATGGTTCAAGCATGTTTCAATCGGTCGGCTCGATACGCCAGGGCGTCATTCAAAAAAGATTGGCGGAAACATTGGCTGCCTACGGTCTGTTACTTGCGGAAGATAAGCAATGGAAAAAAATGCTGCTGGAAGCCATAGATTATTTTAAAGGGGATATGGAATTAGTCCAGCAACAATTCAGAGAGATGTCCAGCCGCCAGGCTCAAACATATTCAAATACCTTGAGTTTGTTTAGTAATAACAGTCTTTCGGCTTAATTAACAGGAGTAATGCCATGAACGATATAACCCATAACAGCGGAATCAATTTCCATCAGGAAAATATACTGAACACCTCGACGGTAACAGAGCCTGTTGAAGACCGTCGAAAAAACTCATCCGTCTCTTTGACGCCAGAGGCATTGGATATTGCCGCGAGTATTTTCGGTAATAAACTATTATCAGACGGATCACAAATTGTGAATTTACGCCGCCCCGATTCAACGGTCGAACCCGTGACCGTCGCAACAATGGAAAAGATGATTAAGACCGGATTAAATCTGATGCCCGCGACGCCGGAGAAAATAATCGCGTCAAGTCATGAGGGTAACAATGATGTCACTATCCATAAGCTGAGTGGTCAAAAACGGATTGAGGCATTACTCGTGGCTTTCAAAGCCCTAAGTGAAGGGAAAGCCGTTAGTAATGGTGAGGTGGCGAGATTGGCGCTACTGGAAAATGAATCGGTAAAAAGCGCCGCCGCAGCGAAGATTAAACAGGGTATGGACGCGTTTACAGGAGGGATGAGCCAAGGCGTAATCGGCGGCGTGATGGCGACAGGCGTGTATAGGAAACAAACCAAAGCGAATAATATGGATCTCGCGACCATAAAACATGATAAAACCGCCCTTATCAAAAAACAGGGAGACCTGAATATTGCCACGATGAAAAGCACGCAGGGCAATATCGATTTGCAGCAGAGGCAGGCAGGACAAATCAGCGCCCAGCATCAATCGCATTTAGATGAGGCGGCTAAGCGGCGTTTAGAACGCGATATTGCAGCCACACAGCATGATATCGAGCTTAAGGACAATAAGACCGCCGCCATCCGAAATGAAGCAAATATGGCTATGGCGGCAGGCCAGCAGTTGCCGGGCTTTATCAATGGCATGACCCAAATGAATCAAGCACACCATGGCGCCGAGGAGTTCCTCAACACGCACTATGCCCAATCGTTCTCCTCTATGTCTGAAACGGCCAGGGCCAATGTTAAAGAACTGGCGGATGCCATGCAGTCGATTCTGGAACAGGTCAAAAAAGTACTGCAAGACAATGTCGCCACACTTGGCCAATTGGCCAGCCGCGCTTAATCTTTCACAGGCGCCGTCTGTAAATTCAGCACGGCGCGAGGCAATCTCTATGACTAGCATCTCTCAATATACCTTACCTCCCCACGGTTTAAATAAGCCTGACTTATCGCCCGCCTCTTTAGATACCTCTCGGGAACACCTCATGAGGACCCAGGCAATAAATGACGGCGAAAGAAGCTCTGGCCCGCCACGAAGTTTAATGAATGTATTTCATTGTCTCGACAAAGTAACAGATAATACGGAGCAGCTGGCAAAGCTCCTTGACGCGCCGAATGCACCAGCACACCAAACGTTGACTGAGCAATTACCCGCCGCGATGCTGCTTATGCGTGATGCCATGGCTAATATCAAGAGTAGCAGCGCCTTATTCGACAATGATCCGGAACTCAACACTCTTAAGAGAAACACTCCTGAACTGGCTGATTTATTGGATAAAGGCCACACGTTAACGTCTACCGAGGACAAGACCAATCCCTGGCTAAGCGGTATGGGGCTGGTGGAAGACTATGTTGCTTATTATCGTACCTATGAAACCGGGACAACGCGCAACACTAATTTTTTTAGCGCCTTCAATGAATTTTTGAAAGTGAAGAGCAAATACCTGGATGTCCGCACGGATGATAAAGGCAATCAATTCATGTACTTCAAACCTGGAATTGAAGCTGAATTGACAGCATTAATCGAAAAATATACCAAAACGGAAGCTGGGATTCTATTTCCTGTTTCCGGGGTCGCCAGTGAAGCGGAGGCGAAATCATGGGCGGAGGAATGGGGATTGGATCCCACATGCGTAAAGCCTAGCGGTAGCGGTTATGTCGTTAGGGTCGATATCTCGCCCCTGCAGTCCATACTTGCGCTTTTCAAAGAAAAAATAGACGAGGGCGGGGGTAAATTTAAAGAGTTGAACTCTATAGAATATAATGCATTTGACAGCGCTTTTAATGGGCTGGCGGAAAAATTAAAAAACCAGGTGCAAATATTCATGACCAAACTGAGTGATACCCTCGGGAGGGTTGAAACTTGGACAAAACAGGTCAATACCTGGATTGAACAGAAAAAAGATCTGCTAATGCGCCTTTTTTCTTAATAACAGCGGGATAACATTGATGATAACGAATTCAATAATTCATATCCCTAATGTGGGAATTATACAGTCAGGACCCGCGGGCAATAAAACGGCTAAACACCAACGTGTCCCGGTAAATTTACGGAATGTTCCTTTACGGATTAATTCCGCCGGCAGGCGGCGTAGCGGGTCTGGGCAGAACACTGCGCCGGAAGAGGCCACGGTCGAGAACTGCCTGAGTGCGCACGAGCGGGCATCGGTAAAGCCGTGTATCAATATTAACGATTTTGAGCGGCAATACCGGCAAAATAGTATGAATGCCCTATTTAACTGCGCCGGGGACCAACGTGAAACATTGGCGCAGCTGTTTCAGAATTCGCGTAGTTTACTGGTCCCAAGCCATCTGGAGCATATTGCCAACGCCCATTTTCTTGCCAGGCAGCTCGGCCCTACCGAAGAATCGGCCGCGAAACTTGACGGCATCATGCATGAATTGACCGACATGATGTTAAAAGATGGACTGGGTGAAAAGTCGGTATTCGGCGGCTACCGTCCTGAGCGGGAAGCGGCCTGCGTACGCCGCCAGAGCCTTGAGGAGGAGCTGGCCTCATTGCTCAACGCAATTCAGGGCGAAGGCGGCGCCGAAGCGGGGGCGCGGTTCATCAATGAAAAAATCAAGCCGTTTGTGGTCGACTATATCGTACAAGAAACGGGGAGCGATGGCGACGTGGTGCAAAAAGAACACATTGCGCAGCTCGTCGAGAAAAACGCCTATCAATGTTTTCAGAATATCCGCGCAGGTATTCAGACTTATCAGGCTTCATCGCTGGAAAAAATCTTTCGTGATACGGATATGATATTAAAGCTGCCCAATTTACTGGCCGCTTTAAATCTCTATAAGGATCATCCGCCGCCATTAAGGACAGGACTGCGAAGCGATGCGGAACAGCAGACAGAAGCCACTCAGCAAAATGATCAGTCCGACAGTACCGATAAGACCGGCGCTACGCAAAAAAACCGGTTAATGCCCAGCGTCGAATTTAACATTAAATATGCGCCGAGAATAACTATTGACGCGTCGGTAAAAATAAACTGGCCGCCAGGAACAGAAAAGAAAGAGGCTGGTAAAACGCAGTCGGTTGATGTGCGGGACAACTTGCAGGATATTTTCGAGCAGCTTAATCAAGCGCCCGATGCCGAAACGCGGGCCGACGTCGGCAGCCCGCCCTCTTTCGCCAAAACACATAGGCCCGCAGCCCGGGGCAGTCATTACGCGCAGGCGGCATTACACGCCGAACTTATCAGCAGCCGAATCCACCCACCTGAGCATAAGCAGAGTATTTTTTCCCAGCCGTTATCGCCCGGCGTAGGACAAAATAACGATCGCTCGCCCGCGAAAAGGGGTGTGACCGTGCAGGAGCCTGCCAACGTCCTGATGAATCCGGGTGCCGAAAAGATATCTTTTACGGCGACGACAACCCAGACCCCGCCCAAGGGGACGGCGCATGGCATTTTCCCGGTCCAGGATAGGGCGCAAGCCGATAAATCCGGCGCGCTATATGCTGCGGCGAAAGAGGTGGCCGAAGCGTTGGGGAATCTTTGGGAGTCTATCCCTGAGTCCGCGTCTTCCTTGTATGCCAATCCGGCACCGGGGAATGGCCGGCCTGATGAGGGCGCCATTTCTGACCTTTATGATAGGGCTCGCAAAAGGGGCGCGGCGCAAAAGGTAACCACTCATGCTGTTTTCGCCGGCCAGGATGCGCCGCAATCCGCTGAGTCCTCCGCGAATAACCTGACCGCGGAAATTCTGCGCCATGCACGGGAAAATCTCACCCCCATTCCGGCCCCAGCCGCTCAATCCACTAAGTCTAGCCCTATGGCGGCCTACCTGATTGAGGCGCGCAACCAACTGAAAGCCACGGTAACCCGGTCCGCCTCCGCCTCCGCCTCCGTGCCGGCGCCGGAGAATGGCCGGATGAAAACAGACGCCCCATCGGTTATCCTGTCCCATCAGGGTGCCCGGCAAGCCAATCATCCCAAGAACGATCATCAGGCGGCGCAGTTTGCTCCGTTAAACCACGATCGCGTAAACCTGGCCGCCGCAAGGGCCGGTTTGAGCAGCACAGGTTATATGCCTCCTTTACGTCAGGCGCAAGTCAATGCTGGCCCCGGCTCATCCACCCCTGTCCCGGCGACCCGAATTAACAAGGGGAAATTTGCTGATGACGAATAATTTGATAACGGGTGTAGCCGTTCCCACCGGCGGTGAATCGCTGCAGCGCGAGCTTTACGCCATGCTGGCCTACCGTTTGGGCCGCAAAGAGTCTGACATTGCCGGCCACCTTAATTTGGCGGCGGAGCTGTATGTCGATTCGCTTGATCTCATGGAAATTGAGATTGGGATAGCGGAAACCTTCGGCGTTGAACTTACAGAAACTGAGTTATTATCAATACGGACGGTTGACGATCTTCAGCGTATCGTCGTCGCAGCGCTTTATGCGTAGCCTCTCACTAAAAACCCCGCGTTAATAAATGATTCATTAACGGGGGTATTTCCAGTAAATAAGACATGTTAACGGCCCTATTCTAATCCGGCGAGTAAAGACTGCTGGCGTTGTTGCGCGTGTAATGTAAATACTGTAAAGTTCTATTTTCGCCATGCCGTGAAATAAGCCATGCTTTTCCATCCCACAGTGTGATCGTAAATAATCAGGGATGGAATTATTTGAAATAATATAGTTAAATAATTCGTTAGGGAATAAATGATTAAATATCTCAGTTTTGATGGATAATTTATCATTTTTTCATCATGAAGTCACCGGCCGCGAGGCGGTAGACTCTTTAGCATGACGAACCCTAGAGTATAAAGAATATTTTACCATGCAAACAGAACAAGGTAAAACAGACCGCCCGGAGAGTGTGGCCATTGTCAGGCTGCTCAATGGTAGTTTGAAGGGTTGCGAATATCCTTTATCCGCGCGGAAAACATTATTTATCGCAGCGGACTGCGGCGCGCTGGAATACGCCGGCGCGTCCCCCTCATTCCCTGAAGACTGCGTGCTGGTCCCCACCGAAGGCGGCGGGGTGAATTTTGAAATTATCCGCACCGACGGCCCGGAACATGGCATTTTGCTGCGCAGGCTGGACAACGACGGCGCGGATGATGTTCCGCTGGCATCCAATCACCCCGTTACCGTGGGCGCGCTGGCGCTGGCGGTAAGGACCGCCGGTGAAACCTGGTCGGAAGACGTCCTGAACTACCGGGCGGGCACGCCGGACATGCCGTCCGCGGTCCCGGCGACAATAAGCAGCAGGCCCGGCAAGCGGGGCATGGCCCTTCTGGCCATCGCGGTTGCCGCCGCCCTGGCGCTGGCGTACCTCTTAACGACGCCGGATGCGCAGCAGCGTGAAATTATCGCCCTGACACAGCAATTTGGCGCTGAACCCGGCAAGTATCAAATATTCCCGGGCCGCGACGGCGTGATGTATGTGCTGGCGGATAATGAGCGCGATGCGGCCTGGGGACGTCAATCCCTGGTGCGTATAAAATCGTCGCAGGCGATAAAAATCAATAGTGAGGATGAGGAAAAACAGCGTATCGAGCGCTGGCTGGGGCAAAATTTCCCCGCTTTAAATCTTCATCAATTGCAATTTGACCGACCGGCGGCGCCGGTACTGTTAGTAAGCAAACAGCGCGGTCAATTGACTGAAACGCAGCGCGACGCTATCAGCAAGGGGTTAATGCGTCTTCTGCCCTATGCTGAAGCTGTCCATTTTGCCGACGTAGACGATGACACCGTGGCACGGCAGGCCGAGGAGGGGATAAAAAAACTGGCGGTGAACTACACCAGAATCGATAACCAGGATAGCGTAATCTTTGTTATTAATGGCGCCATCGACGACGGTGAGCTGCAACGCATCCGTTTCTTTGTCGAGCAATATGCCAGGCAATGGAATGGCAACTATGTCCAATTCGCCATTGAGCTAAAAGACGATTGGCTTAAGGGTAAATCATTCAAATACGGCCATCAGGGCTTTGTGAAAATGACACCCGGACACTGGTATTTCCCTAACATTAAATGAAGAGGATTTTTTTATGAGTACAATCACTGATATTTATTCACGTAATTCAACGGGAGTGAGTGACAAAATGTCAGCCGCGGCAACGGCTCAGCAAGACCTTGAAGCGAATCCCACTGACGAAGCGTTGATATTAAGAGCCAATGGCACCAAGGCGGATTTGTCGACCTTTGTGACCATGTTAAATCAAGCCATGACCCAAAAAAGGGATCTTATTATGGGATTATTAAATGGCGCCAAATAATCGCCGTCTGCATAACGGATTTTATGACCGGCCGGCCATTCTGGCTTGAAAAAGGGTAAGCAGGGACGCTTAGCATGTGAATTTTATTCTTATGCTGCACGATTTTCCGGATTCACACGAAGCCTCATTGTATTTATTAAGCGTAATTATCAAATTAACCAAGGTGCAACATGAACGAAATTGCCAAAATCGGCCCGCCTCACAGCGTTATTCCGGTCATGCATGACGATGCGGTGGAATCCCTCTCTTTCCTGGCATCGAAAGCGGCCGCCACGGCGGTTGACGCCACACAGGCCCGCAACGAGCTGGATAAACCTTTTACCAAGGACATATCGGCGGAGGCGATGCTGCGAAGAAATGCGCTGAGCTCAGATTTTCAGTTGACGATGAACTGGGTCAGTTCACTGGTAAATAAAGGCGTCAACGTCGTGCGCAGCGTGTTGAGTGGACAATGATGTTAAGACCGATATTTTGTGCCGCCCTGCTGGCGCTCTCACTTACCGCCTGCAACGACGAGCCATTGCTTAAAGGCCTGGATCAACAGCAGGCCAATGAAGTGATAGCCACTTTGCAGCGCAATAATATCCAGGCCTCCAAGGCCGATAAAGGCAAGACCGGCTATAGCGTCGGCGTGGGCAAAGCCGATATTCCGGCGGCGGTGGATTTGCTGCGCAGGCATGATTTGCCGTCGCAGCCGCGCATGGAAATTTCCCGGCTGTTCCCCAGCGACTCGCTGGTGTCGTCGCCGCGGGCGGAAAAGGCGCGGCTTTACTCGGCCATCGAACAGCGTCTGGAACAATCATTGCAGACCATGGACGGCGTGCTGTCGGCCCGGGTGCATGTCAGTTACGACATCGACTCGGGCGACACCGGCAGGGCGCCGGCGCCGATGCACATTTCAACCCTGGTGGCCTATCAAAGCGACGTCGACCCAACCCTGATGATAAGCGATATCAAGCGGTTTTTGAAAAACAGCTTCAACCAGGTGGATTACGACAATATTTCCGTGGTGCTCTCCAAACAGGGGCCGCTGCAGCATTATGCGCCGGTAGCGGTCCAGGCGGACGGTTCCGGTCATTTTCTCCGCTTTGCTCCCGCCGCTGGCGTGGCGCTGGCGGTCGCCGTGGCGGGACTGGCCTGGTACCGGCGCCGTGAAAAAGCCTCAGTGAAGCAGGAGACAGACGCTCATGAAGAGCATCGCGCCGCTTGATGCCATACTCTACGATCCGCTGTCATGGCTGCATCCGCGGCGCCTGCCGCTGCCGCCGGCGTTAAACGGCGCCAGGGCGCGCTCGATAATCAACGGCATCCTTATCCAGGCCCATGATTGGTCGGTGGATTGCCCACCGGCCGCCGTTGACGGACCGGCGGCGTTGTTTATCCGCCACTGGCGCCTTATGCCGCAGGCGGCATTGTTGATAGCCGCGCAGCGCCATCGGGCCTCCCTCGCCCGGCAGGGGGGGCTGTTACAGCTGCCGTCCTGGGTGCGGCAATTCGCCGGACTGGCGATTGTCGATTCTTATGGCGACGATATGCCGGTGGCGATACCGGCCGCCTTAATCGCGCGGGGAAGAGGCGAACTGCTGGCGTTCGGCGCGCAATTGCCGCTAGCCATCCGGCAGCGCATCTCCCTGTTATTCTCACCCGAGCTGGATCGGGAAACGGGCGGTGAACCCCGCCCCGCCCCGAGCCCGCTTTTGATAAAACTGGCTTTCCAACATGCCGAAAAATATTCCACTACGCCGGATGCCGCCGATGTCGGGCGGTGTATTGATCAAGAGCCGGCAGCTGGCGCGCCAACGCGAGGCGCTTGATATCGTCAGTGAAGCGCGCCGTCAGGCGCGCTCTCTGGTTAAGCAGGCGCAGGCCGAGGCCGGACAGCTGCGCCAGCAGGGATTCCGGGAAGGGTACCAGGACGGCATGGCGACCTCGGCCGCCGCGGTGGCCGACTATTTATCGCAGGCGCAACGTCTCGAGGCCGAATTGCAATGTCAGGTTAACGCGCGCGCGCGCCAGTTATTGTCCATGGCGCTGGATCACCCGGATACCGTGCTGGCGCTGGTGGATGAATGGCTGGCGTCATTGCCCGAGGCGACAGCGGCCGAACCGATGATCTTGCTGCTGCCGGAAGCGGCGCGAAGATCCCATGCCCTGCTTAGGCAGCGCATCGACGCGGCAGTTCCGGGCGCCGGCCAGATTGAATATCATCGGGAGAACCGCGTCGTGATGAAGTATGGCCATCAGGTAGCCGAGTTCGCCCCCGAAGCGTTTTTAACCGAGGGCGTGCGGCGACTGGGCGGTTTTAACGCTATGGCGCAAGAGTGCCGCCGCCTTACCCAGGCCGGCCTGCGGCGCCTGCATGAGGTATTTTTGCAGCATCATGCCGTGGGCGGCGCGCACCCGGAGAAAAGTGGCTGAACTGTGATCGGCGCGCTAAAGGTATTTGGCCGTTAGGTTACAATTTACCCTGTTTCGCTATCATCAAATAATGAGCATAAGATGAAACCAACAATAATGATAACGATGGTGCTGGCGCTGCTGGCCTCCGGCTGCGCCACCTCCCCCCGCCCAGGCGCGCCGGGCAAGTCGGCGCAGAGCGCCTATCTGGCGCAGGTAGCCAGCCCGGGCTGCCTGGGTGCCTCCGCCATCAATCCCACCCTTACGCCGCCGGTTTTGTATCAGGGGATGGTCAGCTGTATTAAAGCGGGACGACAAGCCGACGCGGTATTTTTATTCGCCATGGCCGGCACCTACTCCTATTTCGACGCGCTGCGCCTCGACACCGACGCCGCCAGGCAGGCGCACTCCTCCATGCTGGGCGAGGCGTTGAAAATGATCAACGCCAACCAGCAGCAGCTGTTTTGGCAATCCGCCAACGGCACATTAGGCAACAGACAGCAGCTTGCCGCCCTGTGCCGGCAGGTCGACGCCATCGGCAAGCCGGTGTATTTCCCGCAGTACGTTATGCAGCCCACGGGCACGGGAGCGGGGGCGGCGATGCCGGCCAACACCGACCCCTTATGGAAAACCGCCATGAACGGTTATCTGCACTGCGCGACGGATGTGATGAGTATCCGTTAAGCGGCGGCCCTTGGCGCAGGCGCCTATGGCTATTGCCATGGCGGAGCATGTACTATATCCGCCATGATAATTAAACAGGGTTAATTTCCCCGCATGGATACACCGTTACCGTTTAATAACAACGAGCCGGTAAATCAACAAATTTATCGCCTGCTGCGCAAGGATATCGTCGAGTGTGTCATTGAGCCGGGCAAGCTGTTATCGGAAAAGGACATCGCCGCCCGTTTCACCGTGTCGCGCCAGCCGGTAAGGGAAGCGTTTATTAAACTGGCCGAAGCGGGGCTGGTGCAGATCCTGCCCCAGCGCGGCACTTTTGTGATGCGGATTTCCGCCAAACGGGTGGCGGACGCGCGTTTTCTCCGCCAGGCCATGGAATGCGCCATCGTACGCCGCGCCGCGCTTAATATTACCGAACGTCAAATCATGCTGCTTGAGCATAATTTGCATCGTCAGGAATTGGCGGCGCAAAATCAGCAGGCGCGGGAATTTTTCGGCCTCGACGATGATTTCCACCGGTTGCTGACGGAAATAGCCGATTGTCCGCTGGCCTGGGATATTATTGAATCCATTAAGGCCACCATGGATCGGGTGCGTTTTCTCAGCCTGGGCCAGGTCTCGCCGCCGCAGGGGTTAATCAGCCAGCATTACAAAATCTTCAACGGCGTCAAGGCGCGCGATGCCGATGCCGCCGAGCAGGCCATGCGCGACCATCTCCAGGAGCTGATCTTTTCCATTACGCCGATTTCGCGGCAGAACCGCGATTGGTTCGATGAGAAATGAGCATCAGAGATTATTTTTTCATCAAGGACTTTAAATTGGCAAAAGGATTGTGGGTTGCCACGCCCATGTCTTTTTGCGCATCCTCGCCCGCGATCACCGTCGAGCCATACAGATCCGCTTCGGTATATTTGGAATGCTCATGATCGTGGCAATACAGGCAGAGCATTTCCCAATTGCTGCCGTCCTCGGGATTATTGCTGTGATCGTGATCGATATGATGCACCGTCAGCTCGCGCAGGTTGGAATAGACAAACTCCCGCGAGCAGCGGCCGCAGACCCAGGGAAACAGCTTCAGCGCTTTTTCGCGATAGCCGGTTTCAAGCCTGGCGTAGTTTTTTGGAATAAAAGCCATAAGGAACCTGTTTTATCGGGATAGGGGACACAGTCTATTTTAAACCCAAAACGGTCTCCCGGGCTACGTATTAACCTACGGCGCGCCAAGAGGGCGGACGGGTCCCGTCAATCCTGGTCGTGGCAGGCGGCGATAAGGTCTATGCTTAAGAAACGTTACCTGAATCGACAGGATCGCCTGACATTTTTAAGCTGAAGGGACGCTGACGCCAATGGATATCACGCATTTTATTTCCGTCTACGGTTATTGGGCGCTGTTTATCGGCTGCCTGGCGGAGGGCGAAACGGTCACGTTGCTGGGCGGCGTGGCGGCGCATGAGGGCCTGTTGCATTATCCGGCGGCGGTGGCGGTGGCCGCCCTGGGCGGCAGCGTGGGTGATCTGGCGTTGTATTTTATCGGTCGCCGGTTCGGTAAGCGGGTATTGCGCCGGTTTAAAAAAGCCCAGCCGAATATTGCCCGGGCCAATCAGTTAATTTTGAAATATCCGCTGTGGTTTGTGGTGGGCGTGCGTTTTATGTATGGCTTTCGCCTGATCGGACCGCTGATGATTGGGGCCAGCAGGCTCGATCCGAAAAAATTTATTCCCCTCAATATCCTCGGCTCTGTTCTCTGGGCGCTGATTTTTGTCAGCCTGGGTTATGCGGGCGGCAGGATTATCGCGCCATGGTTGCAGAAGGTGGATCATCACCTGAAATACCTGTTTTTGCTGGCGGCGCTGCTGGCGCTGTTTTGGCTGCTGCCGCGGTTGATTCGTTACCTGCGCCGGCGCCGGGGAGCCTAGCGCCGGACCGGCGGTGGGCGATTATGTGATTCATTTCTCATCAGGTTATTCACCTGCCCAAAAATTCCGCCGCGCCGTGGATAAATCCTGTGCGGCCGACAGCTGTCGCCGGAATAGGGGTTATTTATACTTATTTTCCATAAATAAAATAATCAATGGATTAATATAATAATGAAAATAACCTGTAACCGACGTACCCCATTCAGCCTGCTGCTGCTGGCGGCATTAACGACCACCTTGGCCGGCGCCGCCCATGCCGCGACCTATGCCTATGTTTCCAACGCCGACAGCGCCGATATCTCCGTCTTTAGCCTGAACGAGGCCGACGGCGCGCTCACGCCGGTGCAAACCCTGGCGGTGGGCGGCACCGTAATGCCCCTGGCATTGTCCCCCGATAAACAGCATCTGTATGCCGGGCTGCGCTCCAAACCCTATCAGGTACTGAGCCTGGCCATTAATCCGGCCGACGGCCGCCTGACCCAGCGCCAGGCGGCGCCGCTGGCGGAAAGCATGGCGTATATTGCCACCGACCGCACCGGCCGCTGGCTGTTTTCCGCGTCTTATGGCGGCAACCTGCTGGCGGTTAACGCCATCAATCAGGACGGCCTGGCGGGGGATGTCCGGCAGATTATCAAGACCGGTCCCATGGCGCACGCCATCAGGAGCGCGCCGGATAATCGCTATGTATTCGCCTCGGTGCTGGGCGCCGACGCCTGGCTGCGCCTGCGGCTGGACGCCAAGACCGGGCAGCTGACCCAGGACCAGGCGCCCGCCTATACGCTGCCGGCCAAATCCGGTCCCCGCCATTTTGTCTTTTCACCGGATAAACGGTTTACCTATCTTATCGATGAACTGGACGGCAAACTGCATGTGCTGGCGTTCAACCAGAACAACGACCGGGTGAAACCGGTGCAGACGATATCGATCCTGCCGGCGGATTTCAGCGGCGATAAACCCTGGGGCGCGGACCTGCATTTAACCCCCGACGGCCATTTCCTGTTTGCCTCCGAGCGGACGTCAAGCACCCTGGCGGCTTACCGCGTGGATAAAAAATCAGGCCGGCTCACCCGCATAGGAACCTGGCCTACCGAAAAGCAGCCGCGCGGGTTCAATATCGATCCCTCGGGTCAGTATTTGCTGGCGGTGGGGCAGTTGTCGCCGCAGATGAGCGTCTATCGCATTGATAAAGCGAGCGGCGCGCTGGAAAGCCTTGGCCGGTACCCGGTGGGCAAAGGGGCCAACTGGATTGAAATGGTGAAATACTGATCGGCGGGACATGACGCCGCCTGGGGGAACTCTCCCCCGGCAGGCGCGATAATAAAGAAGTGCGCCGGCCCCACCCCTGGCCGGCGCATTTCCCGCTCACTTGCCGCCTTTTGGCGCCGGAAACGTCCCGGCGCCGGTAAGGAACATATTGACCGCGCAGCCAACCATTTGCTGGATGCGGGTCAGGCTTACCGGCTGTAAATGGCGTTGAAAGATGCGGTGCTGGATCTCGGCGGTAAGCAATGAAGTGAATTGCAGCGCTTTCACATAGGCGTCCCCGGGACGCAGCTCGCCCCGGTCCATGGCGGTGGACAGCAGGCCCGATAATTTTTCGATGCTCTCCCTCGGTCCGGAATCATTAAACAGCATACCGATATCGGAATGTCCCGCTTCGCCCACCACCATACGATACACCGCGATCGCGCTGCCGTCGTTGGTTAGCACGGCCAACATTCGTTCGCCGAATCGCGTCAGTTTGGCTTTGAGCGGCTCATCGGGCCGTTCTTCCAGCATCAATGCTACGGTGGCATCGGACAGGTGCTGGGTGGCATAGGCGCGTACGACGGCGGTAAATAATTCCTCTTTAGAAGAAAAATACCCATAGAGCGTCGCTTTCGAACCGCCCAGGCGTTTTGCCAATTCGTTCATTGATGCGCGCTCATAGCCCATCTCCTGAAAAAGCTGCGCGGCAGCCTCGACAATCGCTTCGCGGCGCTCGTTAGTGCGTACTTTCATTGTGACTCCCGCAATATAAATAAACCCGGTTGTACATTTTCTTGACAGATAAATGCTAATGATGCAAAACTGAACCGTACGGTACTCTTTAAGAGAGTGTCAGTACCGTACCTCCCGGGGCCGGTATTGTAAAGCCCCGGCCGGTGGCACGCCAAACCGTACCCGTAAGGATCATACGGCCTATTAACCGCGCCTTCAGTCCGATTATCGGTGGCATTTTATACAGGATTACTGACATGTACACATTTTACCAGGCCTATCGTCCGGCAATGCTGACGCTAACCATGCTATTAGCCGGCTGCGCGGGAAACCCGCCTGTGCAGTACGCCGGTATCGATTCCTCATCACAGCTGCGGCCCAACACCGACGACAAGGCATACCGCATCCCTTACCGGTATTCGGTTCCGGTCGATTGGAATAAATATACCAATATCATTATCGAACCGGTGGTTGTCTACCAGGGCGCGGACGGCCAGTTTGACGATATGCCGCAGAAAGACCGTCTGGCGCTGGCCAACTATATGCAAGATAAATTCAGCGCAGCGCTCAGGCCGCGGTTTAGGGAAGTTATCACCCCGGCGGCCAATACCCTCAGGTTAAAACTGACGTTAACCGGGGCGGATACCACGACGCCGTTTATCGGCACCTTCACCAAATTCGATATCGGCGGAGGCCCCTATAACATAGTGCAGTCCATCCGGGGTAAGGAAGGCTTAATGAACGGTTCCGTGAATTACGCGGTGGAAATTTATGACGCCAACACCCATCAACTGCTGAACGCCTTTGTCGCCAGGCAATACCCGAACGCCATGAACGTCAGCGCCAGCATCGGGGCGCTGAGCGCCGCCGAAGTGGGGATTGATAAAGGCGCGGACGAACTGGCCGCCATGCTGCAATAAGTATGATCCAGGCATAAGGGCCGGCCCGGATCTGCGTTGCGACCGGGCACGGCCTTTATTTTTAGACTACCGGAGAAACGTTATGAACAACCTATTCTTGCTGGGCTTAATTGCCGCCACTTTTCTGTTGAGCGGCTGCATTTGCCTGGGATGATCTGGGCTGCGTCCTTGCCTGATAATGCGCCCGTAATGCCATGCGTTTGATGACAGGCTGGTATCAGAAGGTATAACTCAATTGCGCGACCGCGCCATAGGTGCGGTCTTCACCTACCAGGCCGGTCACATCCAGATGAACCACATTAAAGGGCGACAGGCCAAAGCCGGTGGTAAAGACATTATTATCGCTATGACGCATATCCGCGCGATAGCCGGCACGCAATTGCACCCATGTCCAGGCGTTGATTTCGGCGCCGACGCCGGCGTATTGGTTTTTCTCCCGCGCCGAGAAACCACTGGCAGGGGTCAGGTCGATATCAATGGCGCTGGTGAAAAAACCGTTGCTCCAGGAGGTGCCGGCGGTGATCTGCGGGCGTATGTTAAAACTGTCCCGCACTCCGTCTACCTCTTTGGTCTCGACGCTGCGCGCCACCAGGTTCTGCGCGGCCAGGCCGGCAATCCAGTCCGGTGTGATATTGGCGGACAATCCCAGGTCGATATTGGCCCCGTTTTCCGTGCGCCGGAACTCCTCGTTGCGAAAATCCGCTTTATCGTAGTGGTTGATGGCGACATTGTAATTATAGGTGGCGACGCGCTGCAGCTTCGGCGTAATGCCTACCGAGAAAGCATGATCGTTCAGGGTGAATGGCAGGGCCATGGCCACGCCGTATTCCGTCACCAGCGCGCCCATCCCTTCGGCGCGTGACGTCAGCTTGTCCAGATCCGCCGGCACCGGCCTGATCAAGCCCGCCTGGACGGCGTCGAGGTACGCCAGGTCGCGATTGCTGACATCGGCTTTGACGTTGGCCGTTGCCCAATCCCTGGCGACCAGGGCGAAGGGCAGGATCGGGTTGGGTACGGCAATCACGCCATTCACTCCGGCTTCGGCCTTGCCTTTATCGCCGGAGACCTCGCGCAGGGCGTTCTCAAATCTTTTTATCGAGGCGGGCGAGCCCGTGCCTTTGTTGGCGTCGTCTTTTAATCTATCCCAAGAGGACTGTACGTTATCGAACCCATCCTGCAGGTTATCCGGATCCGACACCCTGACGCCCACGGCCGGGAGGATGATACTGATAGCATCATCCTCGCCGTAGCCGGTCAACAGCGCCGGATTCACCAGCGCCGCCGCGCCGTAATGAGAGGATGCCACTCCGGTGCCGCCCATGGCGTCATTACGCGCCTCGCTCCAGGTGCCGGCGGCCAGCGCCGGGGAAATGGACGCCAGCAGGCCGGCGGACAGCAATATATGGGTAATACCGTTACGACTCATCGTGATATGACCTTATCTATCAGAAAAATAAACTGCGGTAAAAGCCATCAATTCATTTCTCCCTTAAATAAATTTCCAGCCGGGTATTTTTTTATCGGCAGCGGAAGGGAATTCATTAATCGTTTGAAACAATCGCGGGCATTCTGACGAATATCAGGCAGGGTAATATATCTACTTAAGCAAAATAGGATGAGCTGACGCGGGGGAATATTGCGCTTTGTTCAAGCGGAAGTAGGGCGGGTGGTTTGGAATGCGGCGTAAAACGTTTTTTGCAAGGGGTAATAAATGATTATTTATTCACAGATGAAATTTTTTTTTATTATATTAATCATTGATAGGATATTGAAAGAACCCGAGGGTGATAAAAAGGCGGATCATCAAGACGCTTGCTGCGCGCAGATCGCTGACAATGATACTGGACAATTGGCGTCCGGCGGCTAGAATAAATACTGGGTATACATACAGGGTAAGCCGATGACAATCGATCTGTTCGAGGATGCGCCGCCGCCGCCGTGGCACGAAACAATCGCCCCCGGCGCGGTGGTACTGCACGGATTTGTCCGCGACCACGGCCCGGCGCTGCTGGCGGCGGTCAATAGCGTGGTGGCGCAGGTGCCGTGGCGGCATATGACCACGCCGGGCGGCCATGTGATGTCGGTGGCGATGAGCTGGTGCGGCAATGGCTGGACCAGCGACAGGCGCGGCTACCGTTATTCAGAGCGGGATTCCCGGACCGGCAAGCCCTGGCCGCCCATCCCGGCTATCTTGATGGCGCTGGCGGATGAAGCCGCCGTAGCGGCCGGTTTTGGCCGTTACGTGCCGGATTCCTGCCTGATGAACCGCTACGATCCGGGCAGCAAGCTCTCCCTGCACCAGGATAAAGACGAACATGACTTTGGCGCGCCCATCGTCTCGGTTTCGCTCGGCCTGCCCGCCGTCTTTCAATTCGGCGGCCTGCAGCGCAGCGACCGCGCCCAGCGTATCCCGCTGGCCCATGGCGATGTGGTGGTATGGGGCGGGCCGTCCCGGCTGAATTATCACGGCATCCTGCCGGTTAAGGAAGGTTTTCATCCGCTGGTGGGATCCCACCGCATCAATATTACGCTGCGCAAGGCGCTGTAATGCTAATTTCAGGCCGCGCGTTTGCCGCTTTTTTTTATCTTTGCAACGCGCGTGCCTGGGGAGTTCTCCGCCTGTATTTTTCGCCATTACCCACATTGATTGCCATGCGTTATATTCACTTTCCGGTCGGGTCGATCGTATTTTTGTTTTAACCCCCTATGAAAATTAGCTGACAAAACCGCTCGAATATTCAGGCGGGCTGGTATAACATCTTTTCAGAGTTATCATACCTTTATAGTGGCTACATTGTTTCCGTTAAGGCAAAGGGCGTTTTATGGCTTTATCTGATTCAAATTCTGAAGATACGCCCAAACAGGACGCCGGTTCGTCACGTATCTCAGGAATGGCGCTCTTGGTTGCCAGCGCCTTTTTTATGGAATTTCTTGACGGAACCGTGATTGCAACCGCATTACCCGATATGGCGAAGGCATTCGGCGTATCGGCCATCGATCTTAATATCGGCATCAGTGCCTATCTCCTGACGCTGGCCGTGTTGATCCCCGCCAGCGGCTGGGTAGCCGAGCGCTTTGGCGCACGGAATGTTTTCAGCCTGGCGTTGCTTATCTTCACTGTCTCGTCGCTATTGTGCGGATTAACGCATACCGTCACGCAATTTGTGCTGATGCGTATTTTACAGGGTATCGGCGGCGCCATGATGGTGCCTGTGGGGCGTCTGGTGGTATTGCGCACCACGCCCAAAGATCAGCTTATCAAAGCCATCGCCACCCTGACCTGGCCGGCGTTGGTCGCCCCCATCATCGGCCCGCCGCTCGGGGGATTTATCACCACCTATGCAAGCTGGCACTGGATCTTTTTCCTCAATGTGCCTCTGGGCGCCATCGCGATCACCCTGGCGTGGATCATGATGCCGAACAAGACGCCGGAAGAAAAGCAGCCTTTTGATGTTATAGGTTTTTTTTCATTAGGCATTACCATGCTGTGCCTGGTGGCCGGGCTGGAAATGTTCAGCCAGGAAAACATTAGCCCCGTTAATGCCGTTGCTTTAATCGTGACCGGCCTGTTAACGCTGGCCTGGGCTATCAGGCACCTGCTGCGCGCCAGGGCGCCTTTGATCCGGCTGCGGCCGCTGTCGGTGCCGACGTTTCGCATTACCATGCGGGGCGGCTTCGTGTTACGCGCCACTATCAGCTCGGCGCCCTTTATGCTGCCGCTGATGTTCCAGGTCGGCTTTGGCCTGGACGCGTTCCATGCCGGCTCGCTGGTACTGGCGGTATTTGCCGGCAACCTGGCGATGAAACCGGCCACCACGCCCCTGATTCGCTACTTCGGTTTCAAAAAACTGCTGCTGGGCAATGGCGTGATGTGCGTGCTGTCGCTACTGTTTTGCGCGTTCCTGACGCCCGAGTCGCCAAAGATGATGACCCTGGTTCTCTTGTTCTGGGGCGGGCTGAGCCGCTCAATGCAATTTACCGGCATCAGCTCGCTGGCTTTTGCGGATGTTCCGCCGCAGGAAATGAGCTCCGCCAATACGCTGTTCAGCACGTCGCTGCAGTTGGCAAGCGGTCTTGGCGTGACCCTCGGGGCGTTGAGTATCCGGGTTGGCGCATGGTTAACGGAGATTCTGGCGTTACCGCCCGCGCCGGGCATGGCTTTCCGGCTGGGATTTGTGGTTATCGCGTTAATTACCGCCCTGGCATTATGGGATATCGCCAAGCTCGAACCCCATGCGGGCAGGAATGTCTCCCAAAAGGCACGGTAGGCCGCATAACCCCCTCCTGCGGTCTATCAAAGGTTGTCCGTTTTAGGGTCCATCGCTTAATGGTTATGGCCGTGGCCGGGCATAAACCCGCGTCCATCCGAGACGTACAACGGCTCGATCGCTCCCCCCGCTCCTTGCCGCCGGCGGTGAAAATCCTGTGCTTTTCTTATCCTTGACAGGTGGGCTTACTAGTTTAAATCACAGGATTTTAATACTTTTTTACAATTGTACCCGCTGCGTTCCATTATTTTCTAAAGAATAAACTATGCTTATAACTATCACATTAATGATTTTAATCATTCAGTAAAATAGCAATAATGCTTTTATAATCTCATGCTAATTAATAAATTCTAAGTATGTTGAAGTTAAACTTCGGCGCCGCCTCAGGAGCAGATATGGATAACAAAAATGCCCCGGACTCTGACCGCCAGGATAATGATAATAAGATTATTCCGCTGGCGGAAGAACATGCCGAATTAAACATTGCCAGAGTGGTGGACCGCCGGTTGCGCGTGACGCGCACCACCCACTCGGAAGAACAACTGCTGGCAGCGGAATTATATCAGGAACAAATAGATATAGAGCATATTGCTAAAAATGAAGAACTGGAAGAAGGCAGGTTCCCGCCGATCCGGCAGGAAGGCGATGTCATGATTATTCCTGTTATTGAGGAGCGGGTTGAAATTATCCGCCGCTATATTCTTAAAGAAGAAGTGCATATACGGAAACTGAAAAAGGAGACGCCTTTTCAGGAAAAGGTAAATGTACGCCGTCAGGAAATAAATATTATCAAAGATGATGAAGAAGAACGATAACCGTAAACCCAAGCAAGAGGAGGATTCTACTATGGCCCATGAAAAAATAGTGACCGCTTTTAAGGCGTTACAGCAGGCGCAAGTGGCGAAAGAGAAACTGATCGCAGAAGGTATTGCGGAACATAATATCGATATCATTTCTGGTGAAAGACTGCGGGTAAAAGACAAGGAAATTCGCCATCCCAGCTTCTGGCAGCGATTGTTTGGCGATGATGTCGATGATGATTATGCCACTGAATATACCCGGGCCGTGCAAACCGGCGGGGTTCTGCTGACGGTGCGTGTGCCGAAAGAAGATGCCGACCGGATAGAAACGCTGCTGGATCAGTTGGCGGATGATTACGTTTCTTCCGGCAACACGGATACCCCGGCCTACAATCGCGGGCTGCCAGGCGATACCGGCGCGGTTTATGGCCGTACGGCGAGCGCCGGCGTGGACACGGGCGCGGCCGGCACCATCCCCCCGGTGGCGACCGGCGGGGCGCTGGAAACGGAAAACCGCGAGTCCCTGAAGCTGGCTGAGGAGCAGGTGGAGATCGGTAAGCATCAGGTCAGCGACGGTACGGTGCGCGTGCGCCGTTATACCATTGAAGATGAAGTGGCCGAGGATATCTCCTTATATGACCAGCATGCGGATGTTGTCCTGCGCGCGGTGGACGAACCGGTGTATCTGAGCGATGTCGACTGGTCGGAAAAAACCATTGATATCGAGGAATCCCATGAGGAGCCTGTGGTGAATAAAACGGCGCGGGTCAGGGAAGAGGCGGCGATTCGCAGCGAAGTGAACGAGCGCGTGGAAACGGTAAGGGATACGGTGCGCCGCCAGGAAGTCGATGTGGAAAAAAATGACGCGAACCGTTTTGCCAGCGATAAATCCCCCGGCTTGCATAAGTAAATTCCCATCAGCGGCGCTTCGCTGCCCGCGGCTGAGTCATCGGTCTGGCCCGGGCGGTTTTGCGCCCTGACGCCGAACCCGCTGCCCTGGCGGGGCGGCGTTAAAAACTTATGTATCCGCCGTCTGTAAACCTGGCGGCATTGTCCTTCATTACTGTCGGACGGGCTTAAAAATCAGCGCTATGGCTAACAAACCCGCGGTGTCGTCAGGCTGGATTATTTGGCCACATCGGCAACCGGTTCGTGTAATTCGATGTAATTCATTGATTATATAGATATATCCTGCGCAGGGTGCTTGCGGTCCTTTACCCGTGGACAGTAATTAACGCTGTTTTTATCAACAATTCCTGCTTTGGCTAAGTTATGTAAAGATTTGTTGGTGCATTTGCCATTATATGACTAACATTAAAAAAGCTAATGTTAGGTTGTCAAAAAAAGGCAATCATTGGCGGGCGAACGCAGGATTCTGCTCAATCTGAACTGCGATTACACCATGAGAAGTTTAGCGATAAAGGGAGATTTTCACATGAGCGAAAGACCAATCACTACATCCGATAATTACCATGAGACATGGGTTGAGCCGGTAACCGGTGTCCCGTTGAAACGTATTTCGTGGAGTGCCATTTTCGCTGGTGTCATTATTTCGATGGTGGTCTATTTACTGTTGGCCATACTGGGTACGGCCGTCGGCGCCAGCACCATAGATCCCTTGAAAGAAAATAACCCCTTTGACGGCCTGGGTACCGGCGCGGCCATCTGGACCGGAGCCAGCATGCTTATCGCCATTGCGGCGGGCGCCTATGCCAGCGGGCGTCTGGCCCAGCGCGAAGGGGCGCTGCATGGTTTATTGATGTTCGGTGTGAATACCTTGATTTGCGCCTGGTTCCTTCTGGTCGTGTTGAATAACGCCATGAGCGGCGCCATGAGTATTGCCGGCACCGGTTTGCAAACCATCGGCAGTGGAATATCCGCCGCCGCGCCTTCGGTAACACAAATGGCGAAAGATAAGCTGGCGGAAAATAATATTAATCTCGACAGCGTGCAAAATGAACTTGAAACGACACTGCGCCAGACGGGTAAACCGGAGCTTCAGCCGGAGAATCTGCAAAATAAAGCCCAGGGCGAGGCTAATAATGCCCAAAATCAGGCGTCTGATACCGCTAATCATCCGCAGACAGCCGATACGGATGTCGCTCAATTTATTCAGGGGCTGATCCAGCGCAATGAAACCACCTTCCAGGCCGCCGATCGCGATGCGCTGAAAAACATCATTAAAGCGCGAACCGGTAAAAGCGATCAGGAAGCGGAGCAGATTGTCGATCAGACGGAAAAAAGTTATCAGCAAGCCCGCGCAAAATATGAAGAGCTGAAACAGCAGGCGGAGCAAAAAGCCCGTGAAGCCGGTGATAAAGCGGCGGCCGCTACCGCTAAAGCCAGCTGGTTCACCTTCTTTATGTTAATTGTCGAAGCGGTTCTGGCCGGGGTCATGGGCATGGTAGGGCGCCGCACGCAGCCCCGCCCGGTGACCGAGCGTCAGCGTCCGCTGTAAAGGACCCATAGCGTAACGGCGGGTGAACGTTCTGCCCGCCGTTGATAATCTATAACATGCCCGGCCGTTGTTTTCGTGCAAGCTGGGCTCGCCACAGAAAATCCTTATCATCCGGGCGGCCTGTTCATTTTTCTGCGCTGCCAAAGCCTCAGATACTGCAACCTATGGCCGGATGGCGCCAACGCGCTTTCGTTTCGGCCATCTGGTTACTGTTCAGCGGCCCAGAGTATGGCATCGGCGCCTGCCGGGATACGCATTGGGCTGGCGGGGTCGGTCGCCGCGCGCCATACCGCCTGCGCCACATCCTGTGCATAGGTGATTGGGCCGGACTCGCCGAACGACGCGAACAGGTTTTTCACCAGCTCGGCATAGGCCTCGTGGTCAAGGCCCTCCGTATGGGGCTGCGCGTTATCGGCGAAACGGGTTTCGGGCGATCGGCCCGGCAGCACCAGATGGGCGCGCACGCCAAATTGTTCGACCTCCGCGGCCAGCGACTCGGTGAACGCATTTACCGCCGCCTTGCTCGCCCGGTAAGCGCTGAGCAGCGGCAGCGCCTTATAAGTGACGCTCGACGTAACGTTGACGACGACGCCGCTCTTGCGTTGTCTGAATTGCGGCAGCACCGCCTGGGTCAAGGCCATCGTGCCGAAAGTGTTGGTCTCGAAGATTTCACGCACCGTCGCCATCGGCATGCTTTCCAGGGGCGCCGCCGCGCCGACGCCCGCATTATTGACCAGTACGTCAATCGGCCCGGCAGTCGCCACGGCCCCGCGAATACTCTCTGGATCGGTGACGTCAAGGGCAAGTACGCGCAGGTGTTCGGCAGGCGGCAGGATATCTTCGCGCGGTGTGCGCATGGTGGCGATAACCCGCCAGCCCTGGTCGAGGAAATGGCGGGCGATTTCGAGGCCGAAACCGGACGAACAACCGGTGATCAGGACTGTCTTCATAAAAACTCCTTACTGAGTGGGTGGCGATGTCCCGATAATAGACGCTGGGGATCGTACTCGCTACAATCAAAAGTCCATATTTCATTTGCAGGAGTCCGATATGATCGATCCGCTCGCCGAGGTCGTGACCTTGCTGCAGCCGGGCGCCGGGTTCGCGAAGGTGGTCGCCGGCGCCGGATCCTGGGCCATCAGTCGTACAGCCGCCGGAGAGCCGTTCTATTGCGTGATCCTTGAGGGCGCGTGCCGCCTCGCGGTGGACGGGCATGCGCCGATCGCGCTGCAATCGGGCGACTTCGCCCTCATCCCCTCGGCCTACGGCGTGGCGATGTCCAGCGCCGTGCCGCCACCGGCCGGCACCGAGACGCTGCCCGTCGAGCTGGGCGCGGGCCGGTTCAGGATTGGCCGCGAGGAAGGCCCGGCCGACCTGCGCATGCTGGCGGGCCATTGCAGCTTTGGCTCGCCGGACGCGGCCTTGCTGGTTTCGCTGCTGCCGCAGCTGATGCACGTGCGCGGCGAGCCGCGGTTGGCCACCCTCGTGCAACTCGTGAGCGAGGAAACGCGCGAGCAGCGCCCGGCGCGCGAGGTGGTGCTGGCGCGCCTGATCGAGGTGCTGCTTATTGAAGCGCTGCGATCGACCGCGGGCACGGCGGCGTCTCCCGGCCTGGTGCATGGCCTGACCGACTGCCGCCTCGCGGTCTCGATCCGGGCGATGCATGAGCGCCCGACATATCCCTGGACGGTGGCGGAGCTGGCGAAGGCGGCGGCGCTTTCGCGCTCGGCGTTCTTTGAGCGGTTCAGCCGCGCCGTGGGCGTGACGCCGATGGAATATCTGCTTAACTGGCGCATGGCGATCGCCAAGGATCTGTTGCGCCGTGAGCAGGGCAGCATTGCCCAGATTGCGGAGCGCGTCGGCTACAGCTCCGCAAGTACTTTCAGCGTGGCGTTCACGCGCCACGTCGGGATGGCGCCGACACGCTATGCGCGGCTGTCATCCGCAGGGGAAGGTCAGCCTGGCATGCGTGGCGGAGGCGGCACGTAGCGTGCCCAGGCCGGACAGCACGACGACCACCATAACCAGCCCCGCGGCAACGGCCACGCTGAATCCTGCCCGCGCGCCATAGGCGTCGACGATCTGGCCGGCCAGCGCGCCGCCGAGCGCGACGCCGACGCTGATGCCCGTCGTCATCCAGGTCAGGCCTTCGGTGAGCCTGGACGGCGGCAAAATAATGGTGCCGAGATTCAGGACGATGACCATCGTCGGCGCGAAGGACATGCCCGCCACAAAGATCATTGCCATCATGATATAGACATCCGGGGAAAGAATGGGCAATACGGCCGTGAGCGCCGTCGCCAGTATTCCAATAAGGAATTGCCTGTCAATCGCTATGGCAGTCCTTAACGCGCCGAACGCCAGGCCGGCGGTCATCGAACCGAATGCGTAGGCCGCGAGGATGAAACTGGCGGCCGTCGGCCAGCCTTGCGCGTTGGCGAAGGCAACGACGGCCACATCGATGGAGCCGCCAATCACGCCCATCGCCAGCAGCGCCAGCACGATGATACGCAGGCCGGGGAAGCGCAGTGTCGAGATCCCGCTCTTGCCGTCGCTCTTCGTCGCCTTCGGCTCCGTGCGCCGCTGCAAAAGAAAGGCCGTCATGCCCACCGCCAACAGCAAGACGGCGGCAAGAGGTCCGGCTTCGGCGAAAAGGCCGGTGCTCAGGCCGATGGCCAACGGCGGGCCGACAATATAGGCCAGTTCCGTTAGCACCGAATCAAGGGAAAAGGCGGTGTGTAATTGCGGTTTGCCGCGAAACAGCCCCGTCCAGCGCGCCCTTATCATGGCGGGCATGTTCGGCATCGTACCGGCCAGTGCGGCAAGGATAAACAGCAGCGGAGCGGGTGCCGCCATATGGGCGGCAATCATCAGCGCCAGCAGCATAGTGATACTGAAGGCGGTAACAATGGGCAGTACCCGGCTTTGGCCGTGTTGATCAATGCGTTTCGATACCTGGGGGCCGATAAGCGCGTTCGCCAGCGTAAAGGTGGCCGCCACCGAGCCGGCCAGCCAGTAAAGCCCCCGCTGCTGCACCAACATCGTAATGATACCGATGCCTACCATCGCCTGCGGCAGGCGGACAATGGAACCCGCGACGGCCAAGCCCACGACGCCGGGGGTGGCCAAAATGTCGCGATAGTGATTTGCCATGATTTCTCCAAAATGTCATCCAGCGCCGATTAGAATCCCGTAGTGCCGTTAAGAATGCAAGCAAGCGGGTTAGTCCCTGCCTGATTCGCCGTTGCCGGGGTGACTTTCATAGAAGGGCTGGCTATTGATGGGTGTTATTTGCCGATGGCATTGTTGCTCTTTTGCCGCTATCCGGGGCCTATTGCAGAATGTCTGTTTTTCCTAATGGGTCTCGCGCACATGGATAACCTTGCGCAATTGGGCCACATCTTTCAGGGGCGGCAGGCCGAAGATGCGGGCGTAATCCCTGTTGAACTGGGGAACGCTTTTGTAGCCCACTTCTTGCGCAACAAAGGTGACGCTCTGTTGCCTGCCTAATAACATCGTCCTGGCATGAAGCAGCCGCACGCGCTTTTGATACTGTAACGGACTCATGGCCGTGACGGCTTTAAAATGGCGATGAAAAGCCGAGACGCTCATCGCCTCCCGCTCGGCTAATGACGCAACGATAAACTCTTCGGCGAAATTATGCCTTAACCAGCGGATGGCATTGCCGATACGGGCCAGCATGGTGCCCGGCGAGGCGATGTCCCTCAGCATCCAGCCATGCGGTCCCTTAAGCACATGGTAAAGAATTTCCCGTTCATAGCCCGGAGCCAGCGCGGCGATGTCGTCAGGGGTGGTCATCAGGCGCAGCATTCTGACCCAGGCATCAAGAAGTTCCGCCGTCACGGAGGCGACGGAAAAACCGCCTTCCGGCCTGTTTTTCAGGGCCGAGGGCGGTAAATCATCCAGCAAGGCGGCGACACGCTGCGGTTCTATGGTCAGGCTCACGGCCAGATAGGGCTCCCCCGTCGCGGACGGATGAACCGCGCCCACCGCGGGTAAATCAACCGACATCACAAAATACGAGGCCGGGTCATAGTTAAAGACCCGTTCTCCCACCGTCATCGTTTTGCTTCCCCTGAGGATCAGGTTGACCATGGGCTCATATACCGCGGCAAGCGCCGCTGGCGGAACATTCCCCTGCACCATCGCCACGCGTGGAATGCCGGTTTCCGTGCGCCAGTGACTGGCATGTGCGGCCAGGCCGCACAGCTCGTCAAGCTGGGATTGCAACGCCATGTCCCACATCCTCGGCATCTGTGTTTAAAAAGAGCATAAAGCAGAAACAGGTAAGAATCGAGCAGGAAAACGGAAGCGCTTGTGCCGTCCTTCCTTTACTCTCACGTCATGGCTGGCAAAGAGAGAGGAAACATCATGAAAGTTATTCTTATAACGGGCGGAAGCGGCGGTATCGGCGCCAGTACGGCAATCCAGTGCGCGGCGCGCGGCATGGGTGTGATACTCACCTGCCATCATCATGCCGACGCCGCCGGCGGCCACCCTATTTAATGGTTTGGAGAGATTTCATGCTCGATCATATCTTTTTATCGGTGAGCGACCTCGATCGTTCGGTGGCGTTTTACACCGCGGCATTGGCGCCGCTCGGCATTAGAACGCGAGTGGACTATGACGGCCGCGACGGACCGCCGGGGCATCCCGATCTCAAGGGTTTTGGCGCGAACGGGCGTATTTTTTTCTGGCTGCGCGCGGGGACCGCCGCCGGCGGTAGCACGCATGTCGGTTTCGTCGCCGAGAGTGAAGCCATGGTTGACGAGGCCTATGCTACGGCAATGCGCGCGGGAGCCGCCGACAACGGCGCGCCGGGCGCGCGCCTTTATTATGATCCCCGCTATTATGCCGCCGGTGTTATCGATCCCGACGGCTATACCCTGGAATTCGTCTACAAAAGTTGGCAGCACAACCCATCATGAAAACATTACTTATATACGGCGCCACCGGTTATACCGGGCGCATGATTGCCGAACAGGCAAAAGCAGCCGGTCTTGACGTTGTCATTGCCGGCAGAAATAAAGAAAAACTGGCTGAGTTGGCTCAGATATTAAACGTCGGCGCCGCCGCCTTTGCGTTACAACACGGCGAGGCCCTCTCCCGCAGCCTGGATGGCATAAGCGTGGTGCTGAACTGTGCCGGGCCCTTTGCCAGCACGGCGGAACCATTGATGAGGGCCTGTATACAACGCGGAATCCATTACCTGGACATCACCGCTGAAATCAATGTCTACCGGCTGGCGGAGTCACTGCATGACCTGGCTGCCGGGACCGGGAGCATGCTGCTGCCCGGCGTGGGCTGGGATGTGGTGCCGACCGACTGTCTCGCGGCGACGCTTGCGGTAAAGGTCCGCGAACCGGTACGGCTGAGAATCGCGCTTCAGGTGGTGGGCGCCATGTCGCGCGGATCGGCGGTGAGCGCCGGGGAAATTATCAGCGCTGGCCTGCTGGCCAGGGTTAACGGGTCGCTGATGACCAAAACACAGGCGGAAACCGACTTTTTCGATTTTGGCGCGGGGAAAGTAGCATGCATGCCGCTTTCTTTCGGCGATCTTGTCACTGCCTGGCATTCAACCGGCATCCCCAACATTGAAATGTATGTCCACGTTAGCGGCGACGCCTTTCCTTCAGGGGACTTAACCCGCTTGCCCGATGGCCCCTCGCCGCAAGAGCGCGCAGCCAATCCCGCCCGCGCGGCGGTGGAAATTACGGGCGCCGGCGGCGATAGCCATTATGCCGTCATCGAGACGGTCAATGGCTATTCCTATACGCCGCTCGCTGCCGTCGAAGCCGCGAAACGGGTACTTACCGGCGCCGGCCAACCCGGATTTCAGACGCCGGCGAAAATCTTCGGTGCCGATTTTGCGCTCAGTATTCCGGGAACGCGTATTTTCACCCTCTGACCTTTGAAATCCGGTCCCTGGCGCACCGTTACGAAAACCCCTCCCGAATTAAGTTTAGCGCTGAAGGGGGCCTGTTTTTTCAGCGTGCCGCGAACGCGTAACCGCCTTCTATTTGTAATGAATTCGTCGCTGACAGGCAGATAC
The DNA here is from genome assembly GCF_047324145.1 of Sodalis sp. RH24. NCBI lineage: Bacteria > Pseudomonadati > Pseudomonadota > Gammaproteobacteria > Enterobacterales > Bruguierivoracaceae > Sodalis > Sodalis sp. RH24. Next base: position 2,713,603 of record NZ_CP178729.1, on the reverse strand, counting down.
GCGGCAGTACGGACCATCGCCCGTCGTGATAGCCAACATTTCGTCGGCAAGACAACGCGTTGGTTCCCCGTACCGCGGGTTTTACTGCGGCTGCCTTTTCCCTCAGAACGCGGATTTTCCCGTGGAAGCGCCGCCATCCACGTGCAGCGTTTGTCCGGTAATGAATCCGGCATCTTCCGACAACAGGAAGGCAATCGCGGCGGCAATTTCATCAGGCTTGCCGAAGCGGCCCATGGGAACCGCGGCAAGGTAACGGCGCTCGCCGTCGCTGCCGGGGGCATTGCCGGCGCGAAACAGCGCGGTTTCCGTCGGACCCGGCGCCACGGCATTCACGGTGATGCCGGTTGTGGCCGTTTCCAGTGCCCAGGTGCGCGTGAAGCTCACCAATGCCGCCTTTGCCGCGGCATAGGCAGTGCGTTCGACGGCGCCAAGGACGGTCAGGCTGGAAATGTTCACGACACGTCCCCAGCGGCGCGCCTTCATGCCCGCAAGCGCCGCTTGCGTGGCAATAATGGCCGGATAAAGGTTGACCCGCATCACCTCGGCAAGCTGTTCCAGCGTCACCTCGTCCAGGGGCTGTGGTCTGACCAATCCGACATTATTCACCACGCCGTCAATCTGGAAGCGATCGGCAAGGCGGGCAAATTCCGTCCTCGCCGTTTCAGCCTCGCTGAGGTCCATGGCAACGAAGTGGCCGGGGAAACCTTCCGCCGGGGCGGTACGGGCTACCCCTATCACCTGGTGGCCGTCCCTGGCCAGCCGTGCCGAGAGCGCCAGCCCAATACCTTTGCTGGCGCCGGTAATAAGAAATGTGCGTGACATCGTTTTTCTCCTGCCCCGCCTGGCGCGGGGGTGGTTTTGTTAGTGATCAGGCGCGGTCGTTTGCGCGGCGTATGGCGGGCAGCAGATCCCGCGGTTCGGGACGGCGGGTATAATCCGGATTGACCTCGGCATAGACGATAGTGCCGTCCGGCGCCACCACATAGCGTGCCGGCATGGGCAGGGTCCAGCCGGGATCGTCATTGAAGGCGGGCAGATCGTTTTTCAGCTTTTTGTACAGATCAATCAGATAATCGGGTAACGCAAAGCGCAGGCCGAATGCCGCGGCTACGCTATTTTCACCATCGGACAGGATAGGAAATGCCAGTTTATTCTGGCGGACGGATTTGCGGCTGTTGGCCCGGGTTTGCGGGGAGATGGCCACCAGGCTGGCGCCCGCCGCGTAAAAATCGTCCAGCACGGCCTGCAATGCCTGTAATTCCATATTGCAGTAGGGGCACCAGACGCCGCGATAAAAAGTGATGGCCAGCGGCCCTTTTTTGAGCAGCTCAACGGAGGATATCCGGTTGCCGTCGGCATCGTCCAGGGTGAAGGCCGGCGCTTTATCGCCGGCCTGCAACGCCCGTTGCGCGGCGCCGGAAGCAATAAGCTCCGCGGTGGCGCGGTGCATGACGGCAATGTCGGTTGGCGGCATATTGTACGGCGGTTTTCCCGCCTCGAAATCAGCTTTGAACGCATCGAGTTTCATTTGCAGCGACATATTTTTTCCTTTTTGCATAAAAGTGATTATGCGGACCGCCTGGGGCCGTCCGCCGACGGCATGACCAGAACCGAAATCATCGCTATAAATAGCGGGGTCAGTTTTGCCGGGCCATGGAGAGCGCGACGTCCGCTGCGCTGATGCCTTCCAGCGCCAGGCCATACCCGGCCCCTTCATCGACAATGCGGCGCAGTTTTTGCGTTAGGGCGATGCGCGTATAGCGCCCGGTGAGCGGGGGCAGGGCGGCGAGCGATTCGGCTATCTCATGGGCACGGGCCAGCAGGTCGCCCGACGGCACCACTTCATTTACCACGCCCCAGTCCTTGGCGGTCTTGGCGTCCAGTTCCTGCCGGGTGAGCAGGAAATAGCGGGCGCGTATGCTGCCGATAACTTCCGGCCAGAGCAGGTTGACGCCGTCCCCGGGCACGATGCCGAAGTCGAAATGGGGTTTGTCCTGGAATACCGTGGCGGGAGTGGCCAAGACAATATCCGCCAGCAGGACATATTCGGAATGCAGGCGTACCGGGCCGTTAAGCGCCGCAATCATCGGTACCTCGATATCCAGAATATTCATCAGCACTTTTTTGCCTTCGCGGAATATTTTGTCGTAGCCGCGGGGTGTGAAAAAATCAAAGCCTTCGGCGCTGATGGTTGCCATAAACGCGTCGCCGGCGCCGGTAAGGATCACCACGCGGTTGTCCGGATCCGCGCCGATGTCATGAAAAAGATCGACAAACTGTTCATGGGTATGGCCGTTGAACTGCAGCGTATCGCCATCGGTATGCAGGGTCACTTCCAGTACGCCGCTGGCGGAGCGTGTCAAACGGGCGTTGGGAAATGAATGGCGATAGTCTTCAAAATGCAACATGGTTTATTACTCCGGTAATGAGAAATCAGGCCTGAGGTACCAGCGCGTTGAGACGTGTAATGGCGCGGCGGACTGCCGGACGCTGGCTCATCTGGTCGTACCAGCGTGCGATATTGGGATGGCCATCCAGGGTGACGCCGGCGAATTCGCGCCGCCAGAACCAGCCGAAATGGGCAATGTCGGCGATGCTGTAGATGTCGCCCGCCACGAACCGGCGTTCATGCAACACCCTATCCATCAGGCCGGTAACCCGTTCGGCCTCGGTACTGAAGCGCAGCTCCGCCAGGGGTTGCGGCTCGCTTGCCAGGCGTTTGAAAAATCCCGCCTGGCCGAAGCTTGGGCTTAGCGCCGAGGCATGAAAGAACAGCTGCTCGAAGACCCTTGCGCGTTCGGCGCCGCCGTTCGGCAAGAGCCGGCCGTGCTTTTCAGCCAGATAAACCAGAATGGCCGAGGACTCGGTCAGCACCAGCGGTTCATTCCCTTCGGCACCGGCTTCCACCAGTACCGGCACCTTACCGTTGGGGTTCAGTGCGAGGAACGCATCGCTCTTTTGGTCACCCTGTTTCACGTTGATGGGGCGCAGCTGATAGTCCTGAGCCAGTTCCTCCAGCATGATGACGGCCTTGACGCTGTTAGGCGTGGCGAAGGCGTAAAGGTGGTACATGGCAACTCTCCGTACGTTGGGGGCTAGCGTGTGGACAGAGTATCTGCTATTACTACACAGGAATGGCAGATGGCACAAAGCGATAACGCTCATTCCCAGGGGGAATATATGGATCGGCTGCAGGCGATGATCGTATTTATTCGAGTGGTGGATGCCGGCTCTTTTTCCGGCGCGGCGAGAATATTAAATATCGGCCAGCCGGCGGTTTCGAAAACCATTGCGCAACTGGAGGCGCGGCTGCAGGTGCGTTTACTGCTGCGTTCAACCCACGGCCTGACGCCCACTGAGGCGGGATTACGCTATTACGAACATGCGCGCGTCGTTATTGAGGGGGCGGATGAAGCCGATATCGCTGCCAAGGGGGCCGCGGCGGGTCTGACTGGCAATTTACGGATTTCCGCCGCGCCGACGTTCGCCCGCCTGCATGTGATTCCCCATTTGCCGCAATTTATGGCGCAACATCCCGCCCTGAGCGTGGATCTCATTCTGGATGACCGGCCCATTGACCTGCTTGCCGAAGGTATCGACATCTCCCTGCGCATGGGCCGGCTTGCGGATTCGAACGCCGTGGCGCGCAGGCTGGCCACCTCCCGTCGTTCGGTGCTTGCCACGCCGGAATATCTTGCCCGGTTCGGGGAGCCGGAAAAGCCCGCCGATCTGGCGGAGCATGAGGCGATTGGTTTTAGCCAGACAAGCGATGTCTGGCGTTTTACCCGCGGCGGCAGCGACATTTCCGTCGTTATGCGGGGGCGGGTGCGCCTCAGCGCCGCCGAAGGCATCCGCGCCGCCGTACTTGCGCATATGGGGCTCACCATCGCCTCCGACTGGATGTTTGCCCGGGAATTGGCCAACGGCGGCGTCCGTCGGTTGCTGGAGGCATGGTCGCTGCCGGATATTGATTTATGGGCGGTATTTCCCACAGGGCGGATGACCAGTGCGAAAGCCAGACAGTTTGCGCTTTTCGTGGAAGAGGTGTTAAGGCGATAACAGCCGGGACACAGCAAGGCGGCTGTCGCCGGAAGATCATCAGGAGGCTGGCTATTTCATCTCGATATATAATATAATATTATATTAATTTATAAATTGTTAACAACTATACCTTAAGGCGTCTGACAGCAGATGAACCACCGGAGCGAGCGGGAAAGGATGCGGTTAGCCGCCGCCAGGACCCTTGGCGTATTAAAATCACTGGCGAACGAAGATCGTCTGCTGCTGTTATGCCACCTCAGTCAGCATGAGTCTTCGGTCGGCGAGCTGGCAAGCGCGCTGGGGATAGTTCAGCCGACGTTATCCCAGCAACTGGGCGTCCTGCGCAGAAAAAAAATGGTTGCCACGCGCCGTGAAGGAAAACAGATTTTTTATCGGATAGGCGACCCGGACATCGTGGTATTACTCAAGACATTATATCAGCTTTACTGCCCGGGACCGGCAGAGGAGGGCGTGGGCAATGATCATTGATATGCAGCACTTCACCCCCGGGCAAAGTTTTGCCGGGGGCCTGCTGATCGGTGGGGCGGCGTGGGTTTTGATCCTGTTTTGCGGCCGGATCGCCGGAATAAGCGGCATCCTGGGCGGCTTATTATCGCTGAAAACCGCCGATCGCGCATGGCGGCTGGCCTTTCTGCTCGGCATGGTCGCATCCCCGCTGGTGTATAAACAATTTTCCCCACTGCCTGAAAGTACCGTCGACGCGTCCTGGCCTCTGCTGATCATTGCGGGACTGCTGGTCGGTATCGGTACCCGCTACGGGTCAGGTTGTACCAGTGGTCACGGGGTCTGCGGCCTCTCACGGTTATCGCCACGATCGCTGGCGGCCACCGTTACGTTTATGTGTGTTGCTGCGGTGACCGTTTGGCTGAGAGGGTATTTACGGTGATTGCACCCATCCGGAGACGGCAATGAACGTGTTTTTCTCTTTGATCGCCGGGTTATTATTCGGCGTCGGGCTTCTCGTCAGCGGTATGGCGGATCCAGGCAAGGTGATTGGTTTCCTCGATATCACCCGAGTATGGGATCCGTCTTTGGCGTTTGTGATGGGGGGAGCCATCAGCGTCGGTTTATTGGCGTTCCGTTCCGTAAAAAAGCGTTCGCGCCCGGTCTTTGCCGAGACACTGTCTCTCCCCGACAACCGCCGGATTGATAAGCCGCTGATTGGCGGCGCGGCTTTATTTGGCATCGGCTGGGGCCTGGCGGGTATTTGTCCCGGGCCGGCCTTGGTCTTACTGGGCACCGGATCACTCAAGGGGGGCATCTTTGCGGCGGCGATGATAGCCGGCATGGCTCTCTTCGCGCAACGGGAAAACCGCAGGTTAAAGCGCGTTTGAGCATGACTGGACGGCTGGAAGCATTGCCTGAGCGGAATTGAAAAAATGACAACAGCGGGGGAGTTGTGGACAAACACGTGGCAAAAAATATTCTTTCCCTCTACCAGCGCCATGCTGATGCCTTTGCCCGCCAGCGCTCGCGCACGCTCGTTGAAAAAAGCTGGCTGGATAAGTTCATCACCGCGATCGGCGGGGAGGGGCACATTCTCGATATCGGTTGCGGTAATGGTCAGCCCATTGCCGGGTATTTTATTCAACTGGGTTTTCAGCTCACCGGTATTGATGGCGCTACCGCGATGCTGGATCGCGCCCGCGCGCGTTTTCCCGCGCAGCGCTGGCTGGCGCTGGATATGCGCAAGCTGGCGCTCGGCGAAACCTTTGCTGGCCTGATTGCGTGGGACAGTTTTTTCCATCTCACCCAGCGGGACCAACAAAAGATGTTCCCGATCTTTGCGCGGCACAGCCACCCGGGCAGCGCGCTGATGTTTACCAGCGGCCCAGGGAAGGGGGTCGCAATGGGACAATTTGAGGGCGAGCCGCTGTTCCATGCGAGCCTGGCGCCGGAAGAATACCGCGCGCTACTGGATGCGCATGGCTTCGATGTCATCGACATGGTGCCGGAAGATCCCCAATGTTCGGGGCATACGGTTTGGCTGGCGGCAAAAAGATAAGGCGAAAGAGGTAAATCCCAGCCGGATAAAGATGATGAATACAGTCCATGGACTGTGGTCGCGAAGCGTCGCCGTGGATTGTTCTTGTGCCGGCCCGCGCCACAACGTCCAAGTCCGCACCCTCTCCATACGCGTGCCGGCCGTACGGAAAGCCGTGAATTTATAGCGTCACGCCGACGCTCGCCAGGTAGCCATCCATACGGTTGTCAATCTCAGCCTTCGTCTCCGCCCACGCTGGGAACGACTGAAGAAGATTATCGTGCCAAGCGATGAGGTTCGGATATTCCTTGAACGGAAACTTTGCCCGATCGACTTGGGAGAAGGGCGCCGCAATATCAATATCAGCCAAGGTCAACGCTTGGCCAACCATGAACTTACGGCCTGCAAGATGCTGGTCGAGTACCTTCGCCGCGGCGCGAATCTTACCCTCAGCGAACTTAATGAGGGGCTCGTCCTTCGGTAAGCCCATAACCGTCTTCCCGACCCGCTCATCGAAGAGGGTGGTGGTGAAAGTACGCCACTGCTCGCCCGACCAGAACATCCACTGAAGGACCTGAAAGCGCTCCTCCTGCGTGGTTCCGGCCAGCGGCGAATCCACCTTGCTGGCCAGATACAGATTGATCGCTGAAGACTCCCAGAGAATGGTGTCTCCTTCTTCCAGAACCGGTGTCAAACCGTGGGGATTGAGGCGCGATTTGAACTCGGCGGTCTGGCTCTCGCCTTTGAACAGATCAACGTTAACGCGTTCGAGTTCAATGCCCATGATCTTCGCAGCCGTGTTCACGCGACGCAAGCTGCCCGAGCCTGCATCACCGTAGATCTTGATTGCCATAATTCTTCCTTTCAATTCGTTTCAATTCTGGACCCTGAGCGGGTGGACGAATGCAGATTCTCATATTCTTCTTGAGAATGAAATTGACGCTAAATGAATACCATCTATTCTTATTTGGAATTATTCGCTGTAGGGTGTTCACAGCGGGCCGTGGCCTGGTCGGCAAGCGCCATCGACATAAAGCGATTCTTTCGGCGATATTCATCGACGATCATGTGTTGATGGTGATGGGAGGGTTTGCGTCGGGAGTCAGAATTCCGCGGGCGGCCATAAAGATCTGCGTTTGCCTGCAGAGCTACGTCGTATAAACAATAAGGTAAGATCGGAACGGTAATGTCTTCTATTCTTCTGGGGAATGAAAATGGTGGATAAGTTGGACACGATGCGGATGTTCGTACGTGTCGTCGAAAGCGGAAGCTTTTCACAGGCAGCGCGGGACCTCAACGTCAGCCAGCCGACCGTCAGCAAACAGCTCGCAGCGCTTGAAGTGCGGCTCGGGACACAACTTATCGCGAGAAATTCCCGTGCCCTTGCCGTGACGCCCGCAGGACAGGACTATTACGAGGCCACCGTCCGCATCCTTCAGGATCTCGACGTTGTCGAAGAGAGAATCCTTGAAGGGCAGTCGGCCCCTTCAGGGCTGGTTCGCGTGACCCTCGCGCCAGCCTTCGGGAGGATGTTCGTTATTCCCCGGCTATTGGATTTCAGGAGTCGTTTTCCCGACGTCGCGATCGAGATGGAAGTTTCCGGGCGGCACGTTGACCTCATCGAGGAGGGAATAGACGTCGCGATCCGTATCGGTCGGCTTGCGGATTCAGCACTCGTCGCCCGGCGCATCGGCGACATGCGGATGATAACCCTGGCCTCCGCCAGCTATCTAGCCCAACACGGTACGCCGCAAACGTTAGGCGAACTGCGTAACCACCAGCGTATCGGCTATGTCTACCAGGGCGATATTATTGGCTGGGGTTTCCACGTAGACGGCCGGCAGGTCACGGTCGACGGTGGGGGAGCGTTTCGTACCAATGACGCCGAGCATGTCCGCGGCGCGGTTCTCGCGGGCCTCGGCATCGCCCATCACGCGAGTTGGTTGTTTACGGATGTGCTGGCCTCCGGCGAGGTCGTACGAATTCTGGACCGGCATGCGCCGGCGCCCTTTCCGATCAACGCCGTTACCGCCGCCGGACGGCGCATGCCCTCCCGGGTGCGGCAATTTATCGATTTCCTCGCTGCGATTTGCGCCGCGGAGCCGGAATTAAGGGTCGGCGAGGGCTAAAGCGCCAAGGAGCGGAATGCTCCTGGTCGGCCTCGCTTGATCGTGGGCACAGCTTATGACAGACGGACACGCAGGGTATCTAACGGCTTCGGTTAAAAACAGACGGCGCTGGGCGTACGCTGATATGACTTTCCGTGTCAAACCAAAATCGCTGGTGTGGCCGTTTTTTTTCATAGGCTAAATTTCCTGAGGGCGACGTAGCAGTAAATCCGACGGTGGATCACGCTGATATTCGCGGGTTGGATACCGCATTACAGAGGTCCGTCATTTGAGCCTGCCACTTTCTTACGACGCGAATTAGCGTTGCCCTGCCGCCGCGAAGCGTAGCCGTGGGTTGCTGTTGTACCGGGCTACGCCGCCTTCAGGAAACGCTCTTCGATAATGCCGGTTCTCTCGTTTCTTGTTCTCTTATGCCATCAGTGTGTTATGTGGCTCCAGCGATAGCGACATCGCCAGACGGCCAATATCCCAGATAAAGCCGGCCAGCTCCCGGGCGACGGCCGCAATGGCAAGATTTGCATTCTTCCCTTTTGCAAAGAGCCTGCGGTATCTCCGGCACGTAAGGAGCGTAAAATCCATGATATTCATGTGCGCCATCCGTCGCCGGCCACTACCGAGGCCCTGAGCCGGATCGGTGAGCTGTACGCAATCGAAGCCGACATCCGGGGGCGTCCGGCCGAAGAACGAAGGCGGGCGAGCGAAACGCGCTCCCGGCCGATACTCATCGGTCTGGAGCGCTGGACTCGGGTAAAACTCACTACACTGTCGCGTCAGGCCGATACGGCCAAGGCGTTCAACTATCTGATGAATCACTGGCCGGCACTGTATTACTACGCCGGTATCACTACGCCGGTGATGGCTGGGCGGAGATCGACAATAATATCGCTGAAAACGCGCTGCGGGGGTGAGCCTGTGCCGAAAAAATTATCTGTTCTTCGGCTCTGATAGTGGCGGCGAACGTGCGGCGCTGATGTATACGCTAATCGGCAGTTGCAAATTGAACGGCGTGGAGCCGGAAGCGTATCTGCGCCATATACTGGCGACTACCGCGGATCATCTCATCAATAAGATCACAGAACTCCTGCCGTGGAACCTCAGTATCCCTGCTGAATAAGCATCAATATGGCCCTGAATTGACGCTTACTGTGATAGTAAAATACAGGAAATTATTAATTAATCGAAAGTAAAAATTTAATTTGTACCTAGATTTTAAATATTCTGCTTAAATGCGATTACACAACCTTTTTGATTAGTTGGATAATGAATATATAGCTCGTTTTATAACAATCAAATATAATCATTTAATAATTGTATTTAATGATTATGCTTTGCTCTCGATAAGGATAAATTTTTCACGACTTATTGTTTAATCTGCGCTTAATGCTTATTCTTGGCATGTTTTCTATAAAAGGAATTTCGGGAGCAAAGAATGACAGTAAGGGAAGTATTAGGGATTGATCTTGGTACGACGAACAGTGCAGCCAGCCTATGGCTGGATGGGCGTCCGGTTCTGGTTCCCAACAGGCACGGTCATTTACTGACGCCATCAGTTGTTGGCCTTGATGACCATGGCAATATTCTTATTGGGCAGAGTGCATATGCCAGATTAATCAGTCATCCCCATATGACTAAGGCGAGTTTCAAGCGCCATATGGGTTCATCCACCAAAATTCAAATAGGTCATTTAAGCTTTCGAGCGGAAGAAATTTCCGCACTTCTTTTACGTCAGTTGAAAGAGGATGTGGAAACCTGGAATAAAGGATCATTTACTGATGCGGTAATAACCGTTCCGGCCTATTTCAATGATGTGCAGCGCAGGGCGGTTAAAACCGCGGGTCAGCTTGCTGGACTCAATGTTGTGCGTTTGCTTAACGAACCGACCGCTGCATCTTTAGCTTTCGGTCTTCTCGAAAATCATGAACAGAAATACCTGACCTTCGATTTAGGTGGTGGCACATTTGACGTCTCCATTATCGATATGTTTGAAGGCGTAGTGGAAGTTCGTGCCAGTTGTGGTGATGTGATGCTCGGCGGTGATGATTTCAGTGAGGCAATTTGCCGATGGATGTTAGAGGTTCATCCCGACCTTGAGCAATACATCCCCCAGATACATCCAAGCCTTCTGGCACAGGCGGAGGCCATGAAACGGAGCATATCTCTCAATAGTAATGGTAAAGCAGAGTTGACATGGGGCGGAAAAGAGTGGCTTTGGTCTTTAGATGAACACCAGTTTGCACAATCCTGTCAACCTTTACTTGAGAGATTACAGCAACCTATTATGCAGGCGCTCCACGATGCGCGTTTTTCACTATCCGATCTCGATCATATTCTGCTGGTCGGAGGTGCTACCCGCATGCCGTTGATTCGCCAAACAGTGGCGCGATTATTTGGCCGATTCCCCCGATATGATCTCAACCCTGATGAAGCTGTTGCTCTCGGTGCCGGCGTGCAGGCTGGCATGATTATGGCTGACAGTGCGGTAGAAGAAATTATTCTCACTGATGTCATGCCTTTTACACTAGGCATAGAAATTGCCAAGCAACATTCTGGACAGCTGGAGGAAGGGTTTTTCCTGCCTTTAATTGAGCGCAACACGTTCCTACCGGTAAGCATCATGAAACGTGTTTGCACTGTATTTGACAATCAAAAGGTTGTGCTGGTCAAAATCTTTCAAGGTGAGGCGCGTCGGGTAAAGGACAATGTCTTCCTGGGTGAAATGTCGGTAGAGGTACCGCCGAAAAAGGCAGAGGAGGTTTCCCTAGACGTGCGTTTCACCTACACCGTTGATGGCCTATTAGAAATTCAATGTAGCCATGATGATGCAACTGTGCCGATATGTATGGTCATCGAAAAAGTTCCTGGGCAAATGAGTGAAAAACAAATCGCAGAAAGTTTGCAGAGGCTATCTAATCTGAAACAAAACCCCCGAGACAATCCTATCAACCGCGCTCTTCTTGACCGTGGAGCTCGGCTCTTCAATGTCCTGCTTGGTGATGAGCGGCAGTGGGCTGACACGGTTATCACTGCTTTCGAGCAGGCGTTAGACAGCCAGGACCCGCGCCAAATTGCCCTTACGCGACAGCGAGTAGAGGCAGCCCTCGATCGCCTTGACGATGGAACGTCATAATGGATATCTGGACGATTCTGAACATTGCGCCCACTGAAGATCTGGCGCTGATTCGGCGCACCTATGCACACCAATTAAAATTGCATCGGCCTGACCGTGATCCCAAAGGCTATCAGCAGTTACGCGAAGCCTTTGAGCAGGCAAAGACATTAGCGGCTCAGCCCAATTTATCATTGATACCTTTAGACATTTCAGAGAAAAAAATAAAGCAACCAATAGTGAATTCGGTTGAACTGGAGATTTGTGGCAGCAATTGCGCAGGGACACCGTGGCTGCATGTTCCGGTGTCTCCAATGCCTTATACATTAGACGATGTCGCTCAAGTAGCCAAAGACGTCGTGCATAATGAAATGGTGGGATTGCCGGCATTGGATCGTTTGTGGACGCAAATTACTCGAAATGGAAACCTGGAGCAGCAACAGCAATTTCACCAACATTTCGCCATGGCGCTGGCTAATCAGCCAGGGATAATTGAAGGAGATATCGAAACAGTTTCTAAGAGGCTAGGGTGGGGCTGGGAAAAAAATAACACCTACCCAATGTTGCAGCCATTCGTGGTACAGGCAATTGAAACACAAATGCGGCAGACTGAGCTGGCGAGGGTCTGGAAACGCATACAGGTGGACAGTGAATCGGCAAGTTGTAGTGTGCGTCTTGCTAATCAGTTATTACTGAGTGAACGCCAATCATTGCCATTCTGGACGAGGTTGACGCCAAATCTAGTCGCTGATATGCACAAGCAAGCCTCTTTTTTTAAATACAAATATCCTGAATTAGTTACAAGACTTAATCCCGTTATTTTTAATTTTGTGTTGCAACCTCGGTTAGCATTAAATTGGTCTGGCTTGTTCCTTTTTGCTTTCTGGGGGTCTCTTCTTTTATGCATATTACCACATGCGAAGTTAAGCAAGGGGTCGACTTTCCTGGTCGGCCTGGTGGTAGTCTATTATCTATACGGTTGCAATATTGCTCAGATATCTCTAATGCGGCGACCAAGATTGCTTAACGCATACTTGCTGATAGAGTACCTAATTTCAGTAGTCGCTGCCTTAATATTTTTTGGTACGCTATTTTGGCTAGTAATAAAAATGACTACGCCTTTGGGACGGTCTGCACCTTATACTTCAATGATTGGATGTTTTTTTATTATAGTTTTCTTTAGATTATCCTGGCCCAGACATATGCCGAAAATTTGTCGTCCAGGGGGTTTACTAAACCAAGTTTTTTCAAGTCCATGGCGCCTCATTAAGTCGCTTAAATTCTCAATCAAAGGATGGGTGAGTGAATTTGTATTTTACATAATCTGCGCATGTGTAACTCACGAATTGCTTGAATTGTTACCTTAGATTTTGCGTAAAACGGGGGCAGTCCCAGTCAGTCAGAGCCATGTGAGGGTCACCCCATTCATCGCACTGAATGACCCGCAATTTGACCCCACATTTTCCAGATACCTAGGGATAAATCAAAACGTATCGGAAAGGGTTCTTGCACTAACCTATTGAATTTAATATATATATTGATTCATAAGAAAGCATAAAAAAGAAATGGTGGTGCCCGGACTCGGACAAAAACGCCGGGAGCGTTTTTGCACAGCGCGTCAGCGCTGGCCCGCAGGGCGAGCCTCATGGATAAGGCGAGTCATCGAACGCCGTTCGATGGAGAGTCCCGATGCCAGAAAGCAAAAAACCAGCTGCTAAGCTGGTTTCTCTACATCATGGTGCCCGACTCGGGGTCATCCAGTTTTCTATTAAGTTGAATTCCTTAATAAATTTTATCCCTGCCAGTTGTCAAGATCCGCAGGTTGACCCGTATTTTTGCTTGTAGATCATGAGAGTGGGTCGGTAGTACGGAAATAAGTCCGGTTCGTTCCTTCGGTTCGATTCCCCCTCAATATATATAAATCGTAATGACATTGGCGTTACGGGTTCTGTATAATTAATATCCATCTGGCCAGCCATTGTGCTGTTTAACAAAGCAGATGGGGTTTAGGCTTAGTAAGCAATCAATGCCAGGCGAGCTACGCTTACCACGTCTCGCGCCACGGCCTGACTTCCGTCTCAAAACTCCAACCTTTCCTGGGCTGAGTCGTCATAAAGTAGGCGGCCTCGGCTACTGCTTGCGGAGCAACAAATTCATCTTCAGGTCTGTCAGGCATGCTTTCACGTGTCTTAGGTAGATCAACAATACCGTCAATCACCACAACTGAAACATGAATGCCTTCTGGCCATAACTTACGTGCCATGGATTCAGCCAGACTATGCTGTGCTGCTTTAGCTGGCGCAAATGCCGCTGTATTAGCGCCGCCACGGCGGGATGCCGTCGCGCCAATGAAAACAATATCGCCCTTTTGATTAGCCTTCATTAGAGGAATAATTTGCTGCGCGCACAGCAACGCTCCATAGGCATTGACTCGCCATGCCGATTCAAACTGTTCCGGCGTGATGGATTCAACGTCGGCAAAAACACCGGAACCGGCGTTGAAGATTAACACTTCCGCATGCCCCAGCTCTTTATGAATGGCGCTAAATGCCGTAACTACAGATGTCTGGTCTCCTACATCACATGCATAGGCTTTGGCATTACTGATCTTATTCGCCAGTTCCTGAGTTTTTTCGAGGCTACGCGCTAGCAGGGCAACACTATATCCAGCGTCTGAAAAACGTTTTGCCAGAGCCTGTCCATTCCCGGCTCCTGCTCCGGCAATCACTGCGACTGGGCGGGCGTTCTTATCACTCATGGTTATTGCTCCATTGATAGTTGGCTATGGCTTACCTTTAAAATGCTAGAACATATTTTTATTTTTAGACGTTCATATTACGGAATTGTGTTTTCCATTTATGGAATAATAAAACCATCACTATATAAGATAGTATCTGCTCCGCAGCATTCCTGAATCTATTAGCCCGCTATGAAGGAAATATTAAAAATGAATCATTTGGGTCATTCATGTCAGTTTTTTGGCTGAATAAATTTTTTCATCAGGATGAACATTAACACCATGATAGTAGAAGATGACGTTTTAGGGTTGATTGTTGTGGCTTTTATAACCGGTTTTGTTGTGAACATTATTGGCCCCACAGTTTCTTATTTTAAACATGTGGGGGTAAGCGACTCTGGTTACGGCATGACTTATTGTGACTGCAGCCGTTCTGGTCGCTCTCTATCATCAGGAAATAGGACGGTTTTTCATTCCCTTAATTTTACTTGCCTTTATACTCATCTCAATTTCAAGACCTATCTCAGTTTCTGTTAAAAGTGACAGGTACTTTCTCTCATCTTAATTTTTACCGGGCGGCGTAAGATTGCAGCCCTAAATCATCCACCTTTCATTTTAAATGTTCACGTAGGTACTCGATAAATACCTGAACTTTGGCAGGTAACAAACGTGTTTCCGTCAATGCATAGATTGTCACCGCTTCAGCTTCATAGGGCGCTAATATCCTTGTTAAATCATTACGTTTAACATCGTCTGCAACGATGAGTTCTGGCAACACCGCTACCCCTATCCCCATCGTCGCCAGGCGGCGCATCATCCCGATGCTGTTCATCTGGAAACGCCCGGAAGTCCGAACACTCACCTTTTCCCCGCCATGATAGAGATGCCAGCTCGCGGTTTTTTCCGGGCGCATGACAAGGCATTCATGTTCAGACAGGGCTTGTGGTGTGTCAGGAGTGCCTTTTGCCGCAATATATTGTGGAGAAGCATAAACATAACGAGGTAATGCACCCAGTTTACGCGCTATTAGTCCTGAGTCGGGCAGCGCCCCCATCCGGATGGCGAGGTCGAAGGGTTCCGACACCAGATCGACATTTCGGGGAGTAAGGTCGAAATCAAAGCTGATGCCAGGATAACGCTCAGAGAACTGGCAGATGATCGGTGTCAGAACCACGATGGCAAAATCAGCCGGCAGTGAGATTCTTAGCAAACCTTCAGGATTGGCCAACATGGTACCCAGTTGTTCATGCGCAAGTCGGGCTTCATCCACAATACGTCGGCAGCGCTCATAATAAATCTGGCCCGCTTCAGTCAGTTCTATCTTGCGCGTTGTTCGATGTAACAACCGCAGGCCAATGGTCTTTTCCAGCTCCCCAATCTTGCGAGAAAGCGTAGAGTTTGGCATGCCTAACGACTCCGCCGCGCCGCGAAAGCTTTTAGCTTTAACGACTTCAACGAAGTAAGACATGTGATTCAGAAGCTCCATATGCATTGTTCCATCAGTGGAATGTTTAATTCTAATTTTAGCTATTTATTCCAAAAATTGGCAGCCTATAATTTAGTCATTCGCACCGAATTAACAAAATCCTTGCGATGTGGTAACAAATGCACCTGAATAAAAACATTATTAAACAATAGGATAATACTGATGAGCTTTGAAAGATTTACCGCTGACAATTCCGCCATGCTGTTGATTGATCATCAGGTTGGTACGATGGGCTGGGCAAAATCGATGCCTTTCGAAGAACTTAAACGTAATGCTCTGATGCTGGCAAAATCGGCTGCCATTCTGGATATGCCCGTCGTGTTGACCTCGAGCATGGAAGAATATGCGCAGGGGCCATTGCTTGAAGAACTGGAAACAATTATTCCAAAAGAATTCAAGGCGCGCATCAAACGCATGGGCATCGTCAACGCTATGGATGATGAGAAATTTGCCGCGGCGGTTAAGGCGACGGGAAGAAAGAAATTGATCATTGCTGGCGTCACTAATGATGTCTGCACCGTGTACCCAGCCCTAACGCTCGCCGCACAGGGTTTTGACATCCAGGTTGTTGCAGATGCAGGCGCATCTCCAACCAAAATGGCGGATGACATCGCGCTGCGCCGTATGGATAAGAACGGCATTACGCTTACCACCACTAATCAGCTCATTGCTGAGCTGGCTGGTAGCTGGGCCACGCCTGAAGGTGAAAAACTGGTTCAGGTCCTCATGGAGTCATTCCAGTAAGTTTGGGCGTGGACAATAAATTCAACTATTGCGATAGCAATTTAGCCTCGTTAACCACTTCCTGGCTGGTCGCGCCGTAATAAGGAATCATCATGGGCAATATGCAAAAAATTTTTCGTAGTAATAAACACCGTCATGGTTCAGGTGGTTTTGGTATCGAAATCCTCTGGCCGGGTATGGTGCAGCAATCTGATGATAGTGGTATTGGCGCCATAGGTCGTATTGACCATGCGAATATAAAGCCGGGTACAGTTATCTCTATGCATCCACATAAAGACGATGAAATCCTGACTTATGTGCGTAAAGGGGAAATGCTGCATCTCGACACCGTGGGTAATGAAGAAAAGATCTCAAATTCGCGTCTGATGCTGATGAATGCGGGCCATACTTTTCAACACGAAGAGCGCATCTTGGGTCAGCATGGCGATTCTATGCAGTGCCTGCAAATTTTTGTGCGCCCTGCTCAGAGCAATCTAAGGCCTCAGGTCCAGTTCCATGATTTTGGCACGCCGTACAGTGAACATGCCTGGAGATTGATCGCTGGGCCAGAAAATGCGCCATTGATCTTCCGGTCCCAAACCTGGTTGCAGGATGCTCGCCTGAGCCAGAATGAAGAGCTATCTTTGCCGAACATTCCCGTCCTTGGCGTTACGAGAATACTTTATGTTTTCGAGGGGCGAGCAAAAATTGGCGATATTGAACTCGAGAGTGGTGAAAGCGTCATCATCAGCGACAATGGGGCACATACTATAAAAGTGGAACAAAATACCGATCTGGTTTTATTTACCACTGATCCAGCCGCAAGGGTTTTCCGTGAAGGTATGTTCAGCGGCAATATCAGGTAAAAACCATTGAATTTGGCGAAACAATATAAGCCTGCCAAAATTAATGGGGTTGGCTTTTTCTAGGTCAGGTCAAATAGCATTGCACTATTTTTTTGAGAGTAGATGATGACATGACTTGCGTTCTGTCTTTAACCATCGTGCCCAGTATTTTCTCTCTGTTTCGCTGCAAGCAAGTTTTGCCGGAGCGGCGGGCATTTCTCTGCTTAACCTTGTAAACCCGTATATCCGCCAGCTCAGGATGCAGTAACAACAGAGTCAATTTGTCAGCCGCTCTGCCGAACCCAGTCTGGAGCGCTCTGCCTGACATCCGGACTTTATAACCTTAGGGAACGTTTCAATTTTCCAGCGATGCTGTACCTTTCCAGCTTTTCCGTGGCCTCAGCCAGACTTGTCATCGGCAGGTCCGTCGGTAACCCAGTATGGCCGGTAAGACCAACGCCGTTCAGTCCATCACCCCCTAGATGGACGATGCCCTCACATCTCATCTGCGGGCCAGTCTGACCGTGGATGACCGGCCCATGACCTCGCCTCGCTTTGAGCCCGATGCCCATCTGCTGTGCGGGTACGGCCAGGCGCTGGCGCGGTGGCTGGTGGAACGTAGATTATCGCCGGACTCGGACAAAAACGCCGGGAGCGTTTTTGCACAGCGCTTTAGCGCTGGCCCGCAGGGCGAGCCTCAGGGATGAGGCGAGTCATCGAACGCCGTTCGATGGAGAGTCTAGACGCCAGAAAGCAAAAAACCAGCTGCTAAGCTGGTTTAATCAAAAATGGTGCCCGGACTCGGACAAAAACGCCGGGAGCGTTTTTGCACAGCGCGTCAGCGCTGGCCCGCAGGGCGAGCCTCATGGATGAGGCGAGTCATCGAACGCCGTTCGATGGAGAGTCCAGACGCCAGAAAGCAAAAAACCAGCTGCTAAGCTGGTTTAATCAAAAATGGTGCCCGGACTCGGAATCGAACCAAGGACACGGGGATTTTCAATCCCCTGCTCTACCGACTGAGCTATCCGGGCAACGCGCCGCATTAAACCGTATTGACCGCTGTTCGTCAATGGATTTATCAAGGATTTATGCGTAACCCCACTCAATCGCTGACTTTTCAGGCAAAAGAGCGCGCAATTCAGCTCAACGCGCCGTTTTTACGGCACAGCGCCAGCCGCAGGATATCCTCCGCCAAACGGCGCGCCACGGCCACATCCTGCAGCTGATGCTTCACCAGCAGCTTGCTCAGGCAACCCTCCAGGATCAGTTCCATTTGCTGCGCCACCATGGTGGGATCGTCGGTTTCCAACTGGTCGAGCAGTTCGCGGGTGTAGGCGTAGGATGCCTGTTTTTGCCGTTCGGCCAACTGATGGATCGGATGGTCGGCGGCCGGATAAAAACTACAGGCGGCAACAAACAGGCAGCCGGGGTAACGCTGCTGGCGCACCTGCTCGTCCAGTACCTTATAGCGCGCCAGCAGCTTTTGCTGCGGGTCAAGGGTCGCATCCAGCAGCAGCTGGCTGCGCCAGCCGTCCACCTGCTCGCCGTGGTAGCGCAGGCAGTCCAGCAGCAGCGCCTCCCGGTCCGGCCAGTACTGCTCAAGCTCGGCGCGCGGAATCGCCAGGCCGTCGGCAAGCATCTCCAGTGAAACGAGGGTAAAACCTTTTTGTTCCAAAAGGTTCAACGCATAATCCAGTACCTGTTCGCGTTGCACGTATGCCTCCTAAAAGCTTGCGGTTGCCAGTCCCTAGTGTCGGTTATGGGGCGACTTTCTGCAAATGGCGCTGAAAGTCATCGGCATCCAGGAAGCCGGTTACCCTTGAGCCAGGAATTTCCCGTCCCTGGCGGTCGAAAAACAGGATGGTGGGCAGGCCCAACACCCGCAACTCCTTGAGCAGGGCCTGTTGCTCCGGCGAATTGGCCGTGACATCCGCCTGTAATAACGTCAGCTTGGCAAGCTGACGTTTCACCCCATCGGCGGGGAAGGTGTATTTTTCAAATTCTTTACAGGCGACGCACCAGTCCGCATACAAATCCAGCATCACCGGCCGGTCGGGCGAGGCGTTCAGCGCCTGGTTAATCTGCGCGCTGGTGGCGACGCGCCTGAAGACGGGCGCCGCGCCGTCAACGGCGGCATTCACGCCCGCCGTGGGCGAAAAGGCCCAGTCCTGCAGCGGCCGGGCCGCCACGACCATCAGCACCAGCAGGATAATGTGCAGCAGGCGGGCGCCGCGAAAACGGCCCTCCCGGGTGGCGAGCAGCGCCCAGGCAAAAAAAGCGACCGCCAGCCCGCTCCACAGCCGCAGTCCCCAGGTATCGCCAAACACGCGCTCCAGCAAGAACACCGGCAGCGCCAGGATAACAAAGCCCATGCCTTGTTTGACCTGTTGCATCCACGGGCCGCCGCGCGGCAGCAGGCGGTGGCCGAACACCGCCACCAGGATCAGCGGGATCCCCATGCCCAGGGCATACAGATAAAGCGTCACGCCGCCGACGGCCAGGTTACCGCTTTGAGCAATATACAGCAAAATAGCGCCGAGCGGCGCGGTGGTGCAGGGCGAGCAAAACAGCCCCGCCAGCGCGCCCATGATAAAGACGCCGGGCAAGGCGCCGCCCCGCTGCCGATTGCTCCAGAGCGTCAGGCGGGTTTGCAGCGCCACCGGCAGTTGCAGGGTAAATAACCCGAACATGGACAGCGCCAGGAGGATAAACAGCGCCGACAGGCCGATCAGCACCGCCGGCTGCTGCAACGCGGCCTGGAACCGCAGCCCGGCGGCGGCCACCGCCATGCCGAGCGCGGTATAGGTTATCGCCATGCCCTGCACATATACCCCGGCAAGCGCCAGTACCCGTCCGGTGCTGAGCCGCGCCGTACCGGCGCCGAGGATAATGCCGGAAATCAGCGGATACATGGGCAGCACGCAGGGCGTAAAGGCGATGCCGATACCGATAAGCAGCGCCCATAGCGGGGAGAAGGGCAGGGCGCCGGCGTCCGCCGGCCGGGACGGCGTTATCGCCGCCGGTGCGGAAGGGGCGCCGCTGCCGGCAACCGCCGATAACGGCACCACCCGGGTCTCGGGCGGATAGCAAAAACCGGCGTCGGCGCAGCCCTGGTAGGTAACCCGCACCGTCGCGCCGCCGGACGCGTCCAGCAGCGGCACGTTTAACCGCAGGCTGGTGCGGTAGATTTGCACGTCGCCGAAAAATTCATCGTGATGGTTCAGCCCTGTGGGCATGGCGGGGTCGCCCAGCCGGGCGCCGGCCGGTTCCAGCTTGATTTGTTGGCGGTAAAGATAATAACCGGGGCGGATCTGCCAGCTCAGCGCCAAATCGGCGCCCTGCTGGTGAAAATCAAAACTAAACGCCTGGTCGGCCGGCACAAAGGTCGTGGCCGGCGAATTGCCGAACAGCGCGGCGGCGGCGGGCGGCGGCAGGCCGATGCCCAGCCATGCCAGCAGGATCAGTGTAAGGACGCGTTGAGCCATGATAGATAATCTGGATCGCCACCCTGGACGGGTAATACCAGTAACTCCGGAGTTTGATAAGGATGGTGTTTTTTAATGCAGGCAATCAGTTCTTGCTGATGGCGGACATGGCTTTTTATCAGCATCTGCACTTCGTCTTCCTGTTCCAGCTTGCCTTCCCAGAAATAAAACGAGGTCGCCCCCGGCAGCAGCGTGACGCAACCGGCCAGCTTCGCGCCGAGCAGGGTGCCCGCCAGCGCCTGCGCGGTGGTTTTATCCGGGGCGGTGCAAAGGATGATGATGATGCCGTTTTCAGCGGCGCCGCATGCGGTGGAGCTGTTTTCAGATGTTTGGGTTTCAGTCGTGTCCGCGGCGCCGGGATCGGCTGCCGGGATACGTTTTCCTGCCGGGAATTTTGCTGCCATGACAACCTCGCGGTATAGCGCCGACCGGCAGTATAACCCGGCCGGCGCTACGGCGACAGCAATGAAAAACGCAAGAGGCTACCCGCGGCTACTCGTTGTCATCGGTATAGCGTACGGCTTTATAGGTCGGATGCATCAGGTTTTCCAGCGAAAAGATGTCATCCAGCTCGGCCGGCGTCAGCAACCCGCGCTCCAGCACCACCTCACGCACGCTTTTACCGGTTTCGGCACAGATTTTACCGACGATATCGCCGTTATGGTGGCCGATAAACGGGTTGAGGTAGGTGATGATGCCGATGGAGTTGAACACATAAGCTTCGCATACCGCCCGATTGGCGGTAATGCCGTTAATGCATTTATCCAGCAGGTTAAAGCAGGCGTTGGTCAGGATATGTACCGATTCAAACATCGCCTGCCCGATAACCGGCTCCATCACGTTCAGCTGCAACTGACCGGCTTCGGCCGCCATGGTAATGCAGGTATCGTTGCCGATAACCTTGAAGCACACCTGGTTGACCACCTCCGGCACCACCGGATTGACCTTGGCCGGCATGATGGACGAGCCCGCCTGCAACTGCGGCAGGTTGATTTCGTTAAGACCGGTGCGCGGACCGGAGGACAACAGCCTGAGATCGTTACAGATTTTGGAAAGTTTTACCGCCAGGCGCTTTAACGCGCTGTGCACCATGACATAAGCGCCGCAGTCGGAGGTCGCCTCGATAAGATCTTCCGCCGGCAGCAAGGGCAGGTTGCTGATTTCCGCCAGTTTCTGCACCGCCAGCGCCTGGTAGCCGTCGGGCGTGTTCAGCCGGGTGCCGATGGCGGTGGCGCCCAGGTTCACTTCCAACAGCAGCTCGGCGGTGCGCAGCAGGTTTTTATTTTCTTCTTTCAGCAGCACGGTAAAGGCATGGAATTCCTGGCCGAGGGTCATCGGCACGGCATCCTGCAGCTGGGTGCGGCCCATTTTCAGGATAGTGGCGAATTCCTGCGCCTTGCGCTCGAACCCTTCTCCCAGCTGGCCCACCGCCTCGACCAGCTTGAGGATGGAAATATAGACCGCGATACGGAAGCCGGTAGGGTAGACATCGTTGGTCGACTGGCATTTATTCAGGTGATCGTTGGGGTTAAGGTATTGGTATTCCCCCTTTTGATGGCCCATCAGCTCCAGGCCGAGATTCGCCAGCACCTCATTGGTATTCATGTTTACCGACGTGCCGGCGCCGCCCTGGAAAACGTCGATGGGGAACTGATCCAGGCAGCGGCCTTTATCCAGTACTTCGTCACAGGCGGCGACTATCGTATCGGCAATGGCGCGCGGCAGGGTATGCAGCTCCTTGTTGGCCAGCGCGGCCGCCTTTTTCACCATCACCATGCCGCGAACGAATTCGGGAATGTCGCTGATTTTGGTGTTGCTGATATAGAAGTTTTCAATGGCGCGCAGCGTGTGGATGCCATAATAAGCTTCAGAAGGAACTTCACGTGTTCCCAACAGGTCTTCTTCTATACGAATGGTATTCGCCATGGGTACTTCCTTAATAAGCGATGTTTTTAACGATTGACGCTGGATAATTTCAGATTAATTTTATTATCCAGCGCGTTGCACTGACAATGCACTTGTGCTCATCATTATATGCTGCTTAAACACTGACACTATTAAGTTGATCACGATTATCTAACAGAATTATTTTAATGGCTTGCCATTCGTCTGGCCTGGGTGCCGGCAGGGCGCGCGGCAAGTCCGCGTGATGTAAAGTGCGGTAAATAACCCGCGCCGACACCCGCGCTTCAGGATACCATAACCACAGGCACGTTTTTGTCATCAGCCCGCCGCCGTCCGCCAGCATCCAATGAGGCGCCCGCGCCGGGCCAGTCAACCCAAGGAGAATTCGGTGCGTTGGATACCCTTATTACTGATATTTCTCGTGGCCTATATAGAGATCACGATTTTTATACAAGTCGCGCATGTCATCGGCGTGCTTTTTACGCTGCTGCTGATTGTGCTGACCTCGTTTATCGGCGTGTCGCTGGTGCGTACCCAGGGGCTGAAGATCCTGGGCCAGATGCAGATCAAGATGGCCAACGGCGAAAGCCCGGCCGCTGAAATGATCAAAAGCGTCTCCATCCTGCTGGCGGGATTTCTGCTGCTGTTGCCCGGTTTTTTTACCGATTTTCTCGGCCTGTTGCTGTTGCTGCCGCCGGTGCAGAATTCACTGACCCTGAAACTGCTGCCCCACCTGCGGTTCCAGCGCGGCGCGGCCGGCGGTTTTGCCTCCCATGATGCGGGCGGCGATACCTTCGAGGGCGAGTACAAACGTAAGGATATTCCGCGCGACGCCATCGAACACCGGCCCGAAGATGATAAATAGATGTTAATTTTTTTGGCGCAGGCTGCTTTTTAACGCAATGAAAATACTGAGGTTTTATTTACGGCGGCTAAAAAACAGCCGCTCAGACAAAAAAATTCTTTTTTTTCCCCTTGAAGCGTAACCGAACGCCCCCATCTTAATCACCACGAGGCAGGGCATGAAGGCATGCCCGGCATTCATCCCGAAACAGATACGGACTTTCTTAAGGAGAGCTTTCAATGAAAATTCGTCCATTACATGATCGCGTTATCGTCAAGCGTAAAGAAGTTGAATCAAAATCGGCTGGCGGCATCGTTCTGACCGGTTCCGCGGCGGGTAAATCCACCCGTGGCGAAGTACTGGCAATCGGCCATGGCCGCATCCTCGAAAACGGTGAAATCAAAGCACTGGATGTGAAAGTCGGCGATATCGTGATTTTCAACGACGGCTATGGCGTGAAAGTAGAAAAGATCGATAACGAAGAAGTCTTGATCATGTCCGAAAGCGACATTCTGGCCATCGTCGAGGCGTAATTCTCGCGTAATCATCTGAACTGAACGAATTTAAGGGAAATTCAAATGGCAGCTAAAGACGTAAAATTCGGTAACGAAGCCCGCATCAAAATGCTGCGCGGCGTGAACATTCTGGCAGACGCGGTCAAAGTCACCCTGGGTCCCAAGGGCCGCAACGTGGTGCTGGACAAATCCTTCGGCGCGCCTGTCATCACGAAAGATGGCGTGTCCGTGGCGCGTGAAGTCGAACTGGAAGACAAGTTCGAGAACATGGGCGCCCAGATGTTGAAAGAAGTTGCCTCCAAAGCGAATGACGCTGCGGGCGACGGCACCACCACCGCCACCGTTCTGGCTCAATCCATCGTCAATGAAGGTCTGAAAGCCGTTGCCGCTGGCATGAACCCGATGGACCTGAAACGGGGTATCGACAAAGCGGTTATCGCCGCCGTCGAAGAATTGAAAAAACTGTCCGTACCTTGCTCTGACTCCAAAGCCATCGCCCAGGTAGGCACCATCTCCGCCAACTCCGACGAAACCGTGGGTAAACTTATCGCTGAAGCCATGGCGAAAGTAGGCAAAGAAGGCGTTATCACCGTTGAAGAAGGCTCAGGCCTGCAGGACGAGCTGGACGTGGTTGAAGGTATGCAGTTCGACCGTGGCTACCTCTCCCCTTATTTCATCAACAAACCGGAAACCGGCGCTATCGAACTCGAAAGCCCGTTCATCCTGTTGGCTGATAAAAAAATCTCCAATATCCGCGAAATGCTGCCGGTACTGGAAGCCGTTGCCAAAGCCGGCAAACCGCTGCTGATCATCGCTGAAGACGTTGAGGGCGAAGCCCTGGCGACCCTGGTGGTCAACACCATGCGCGGCATCGTTAAAGTTGCGGCTGTCAAAGCCCCGGGCTTCGGCGACCGTCGTAAAGCCATGCTGCAGGACATCGCCGTCCTGACCGCCGGTACCGTGATTTCTGAAGAAATCGGCCTGGAACTGGAAAAAGCCACCCTGGAAGATATGGGCCAGGCGAAACGTGTCGTCATCACCAAAGACACCACCACCATCATCGACGGTATCGGCGATAAAGCCGTCATCGAAAGCCGGGTTGCCCAAATCAACCAGCAGCGTGACGACGCCACGTCCGACTACGATCGTGAAAAACTGCAGGAACGTGTTGCTAAACTTGCCGGCGGTGTTGCCGTGATTAAAGTGGGCGCCGCGACTGAAGTTGAAATGAAAGAGAAAAAAGCCCGCGTGGAAGATGCCCTGCATGCGACCCGTGCGGCCGTGGAAGAAGGCGTGGTTGCCGGCGGCGGCGTAGCGCTGATTCGCGTAGCCAACAGCATCACCGATCTGCGTGGCGACAATGAAGACCAGAATGTCGGCATCAAGATTGCCCGTCGCGCCATGGAAGCGCCTTTGCGCCAAATCGTGGCCAACGCCGGTGAAGAACCGTCCGTGATTGCCAACAACGTTAAAGCCAGCAACGGTAACATGGGCTATAACGCGGCAACCGAAGAATACGGCAACATGATCGAAATGGGTATCCTGGATCCAACCAAGGTAACCCGTTCCGCGCTGCAGTATGCGGCCTCCATTGCCAGTCTGATGATCACCACCGAATGTATGATCACCGATCTGCCGCGTGAAGACAAAGCAGATCTGGGTGGCGCCGGTGGCGGCATGGGCGGTATGGGCGGCATGGGCGGCATGATGTAATGCCCCTGTTGCGCTGATAGCGTTAAAAACCCCGGCTTGCCGGGGTTTTTTTTGGCAAAAAATTATCAACCGGACCGTTTTTAAGGTATAAACAGGTAGCGGTATGGGCAGGGTAAACAGCGGTTTATGCGCTGACGGTTGCCCAAGGGAAAATATGGCGCACAGCAAAATTTTTGCCGGACATATCACTATTCGAGGATAACGATGCGAATCAAATTTTTACTCTGTCTTGGTGCGGGCACTTTATTATTAGCGGGATGTGCCACTACTAATGAACTGTCCGCCGCGGGGCAGTCGGTGAAGTTCACCGAAGACCAGCCGGGCAGTAATTGCCAGGCGCTGGGCACGGTTACCGGCACGCAAAGCAACTGGTTGTCGGGGCAGGGCGGCGAAGGCAGCTCCATGCGCGGCGCGGCCAACGATCTGCGCAATAAAGCGGCGGCCATGGGCGGCAACGTTATTTATAAGGCCGCCAGCCCGGTCGGCTTTACGGAAACCTATCTCTCGAGTTTTGCCCCGCTGGACAGCAAGATCCAGGGCCAGGTCTATAAATGCCCGTAGCCGCTGGCTTCCTGATGCCGCCCGGCGGCGTCGGGAAGCACGGCTTAGCGCTGGCGTAGTTTTAAATCAAGCAGGGTTTTGCTGTTTTCCCCGCCGATCTCCCGCGCCAGCCGCGGCACCAGATAGCCCGAGACCTTCAACAGTAATTGCTGCATAATCTCCCGGGCTTCATGGTCATCCACCATAAAGTGCGCCGCGCCCTGTACCCGATCTAAAACATGCAGATAATAAGGCAGTATGCCGGCGTCAAACAGCGTTTCGCTCAGGGTCGCCAGCGTATCGGCGTTATCATTTACCCCCCGCAGCAGCACGCTTTGGTTGAGCAGCGTCACCTGCGCCATGCGCAGGTGTGTCATACTCTCGCGCAGCGGCAGGTCAATCTCGTTGGCATGATTGATATGGGTGACCAGCACGACATTGAGACGGCTGCCGGCCAGGCGCCGGCAAAGAGCGGGGGTGATGCGCGCCGGGATAACCACCGGCAAACGGGTATGGATGCGCAGGGTGCGCAGATGGGGAATGGCTTCCAGCTGGCCGATAAGCTCGTCCAGCTCATGATCCTTGGCCATCAGCGGATCGCCGCCGGAAAAAATAATCTCGTTCAGCTGCGGGTGCTGCCGGATATACTCCAGCGCCCCTGACCAATTGGCCCGGTTGCCCTGGTTATCCTGATAGGGGAAATGGCGCCTGAAGCAATAGCGGCAGTTAACCGCGCAGCCGCCCTTGACCAGCAGCAAGGCGCGGTTACGGTATTTATGCAGCAGGCCCGGTACTACGGATTGCTGTTCTTCCAGCGGATCGGTGCTGAAACCGGGCACCTGCAGAAATTCCTCGCGTAGGGTGAGGACCTGCCGCAGCAGCGGGTCGGCCGGATTGCCCGGCTCCATGCGCGCCACGAACGCCCTGGGCACCCGTAACGGGAATAACCGCCGCGCCGCCGCGCCATCGCGCAGGTCCGGATGGTCGCTGAGTTGCAATTGTTGCAAAAGTTCGATGGGATCGGTAATGACATCGGCAAGTTGACGCAACCAATCTTCTCTAGTTGGGGTGTTTCGGGTTACAATATCTGCCATTTTTTTGGCTTAACGACCACGTAATATTAAGAGGACCACCATGGCGTCTTATAGTACCAATGAATTCCGTTCCGGTCTCAAAATCATGCAGGACGGCGAGCCGTGCGCGATCATTGATAATGAATTCGTAAAACCGGGCAAAGGCCAGGCGTTCAACCGCGTGCGCATCCGTAAACTGATTTCCGGCAAGGTGCTGGAAAAAACGTTTAAATCCGGTGATTCCGTCGAGGCGGCCGATGTCATGGATATGAACCTGACTTACCTGTACAACGACGGTGAGTTTTGGCATTTTATGAATAACGAGACTTTTGAGCAACTGGCCGCCGATAAGAAAGCGGTGAGCGACGCCGCCAAATGGCTGGTCGAGCAGGCCGAATGCGTGCTGACCCTGTGGAACGGCGAGCCCATCGCCGTCACGCCGCCCAACTTTGTCGAGCTGGAAATCATCGAGACCGACCCAGGCCTGAAGGGCGACACCGCCGGCACCGGCGGCAAGCCCGCCACCCTGACCACCGGCGCGGTGGTAAAAGTACCGCTGTTCGTGCAGATTGGCGAAGTGATCAAAGTGGATACCCGCTCCGGCGAATACGTATCCCGCATCAAATAACCGTTCAACCGGCATGCCCTGAGGCGTTATCAGGGTCAGGGCAGGCCGGGCGTTTTCAGGCGTGCGGGGAATCCGGCGATTATGTTAGGAAAAACAGTTAAACTGATCGTTATCTCATTAGTCATGTCAGCGACGCTGAGCGGTTGCAATACCGCGCGCGGCTTCGGTGAAGATGTGCAACACCTTGGCGGCGCTATTACGCGTGGTGCCAGCAAGTAGCTCGCAGACATCGTGCAGCCAACATCCAGGACATTTTCCAGTAAATAGTCCTAAAAGTGCGCAACCGGCCATATGTTTAGTATGTTTTGCCGGTTTTTTACTATGCTTAAAAGGCAAGCTTTTATCCACAGCAGTGCTATTTCATTTAGACAAAAAGTGATTCTACAAAAGGAAATCGTTATGTTGAAGAAAAGTATAATTGCCCTTTTATCTGTTCTGGTGTTGTCCTCATTAACGGCTTGTAATACCACCCGCGGCGCCGGTGAAGATATTTCGGCAGGCGGACAGGCCGTACAGCGGGCTGCACAGTAATATACACGGCTGTATTCAGCTAATGCCTCTGTATCCTGGTGAAATAGCCGCTGTCAGCGGGTTATCGGGGAATGAGAACCGATAGTGACAGCGGTGTCGGACTATGACGCGGTCATTTTGATTAAAATGACCGTTTCGTCACATTTAACTAATCGATTAATTAAATTCATTGGTCATTTTGCTAACGGCGGCATAAGATTATCCTTCCTTAGCAGGACGACCTGGTAAGCTGTCTTTTCTTCTGGGGACGACCCCATCGTTATGAGGTCGTCTCACATGTCATGGTTATTACTTATCCTCGCCGGCCTGCTGGAAACTGTCTGGGCCATCGGCCTGAAATATACCGAGGGATTTACCCGCCTGCTGCCAAGCGTGGTGACGCTTATCGCGATGATCATCAGCATCACGCTGCTGGGCCTGGCCATGCGCACGCTGCCGGTGGGTACCGCCTATGCCGTCTGGACCGGGATAGGCGTGGTCGGCACGGTTATCGTCGGCATGCTGTGGCTGGGTGAACCCGCACATTGGCTGCGCATCGCCAGCCTGGCGATGATTATGCTGGGGATCCTGTGCCTGAAGCTGTCGCATTAGGCCGTTTCAGGATTGATCCACCCAGATAAGCCGGTCCACCGCAAAACCCAGCCGGGCGGCGGTAGCGACCAGGTGGTCGCGCGTGGCCTGCGGCAGCGTTTTGGCGCGGGCCAGGATCCAGAGATAATCGCGGTTGGGGCCGCAGACCAGGGCGTAATCATAGCCTTCATCCAGCGCGATCACATGGTAGCCGCCATAAAAAGGGCCGAAAAACGAGACCTTAAGCGAGGCCCGCTGCGGCGAAGCCAGGAAATAGGCTTTGCCGTTGCTTTGCCGGAAGCGTTGCGTGGCCGGGGAATAGCCTTTATTGATGACGTCGAGGCCTCCGTCGTCCCGCAGGCTATACTGCGCCGTGACATGATCGAGTCCGGTTTCGAAACGGTGATCCAGCCGGGCGATTTCATACCAGGTGCCCAAGTAGCGGTTAACATCGAACTTCTCCACCGGCCGGACGCCCGACGGCGGGTTGACGCTGCACGATAGCGACAGTAAGGACGAGGCGACCAGCGCGACGGTTCTCCATAGGGACATACATACTCCATCAATAGCCTGCCTGAACGGTAAGTGTACACCCATTGGCGGTATGCAGGCGGTAAAGCGGCAACCCGCGGACGATGCAGGCGACCGGATTGAACAAGGTTTGTCTGCCTGAACGGATAAAGGTAGACTTCATCCCCTGTTTAACGGGAGAAAAAGTTATGAGCGAAATGGCAAGCTGGTTACCGAGCGCCCCCATCGCTAATCTATTAAAAAGAGCGGTGGTGATGACCCAGCTCCGGCGGTTTTTTACCGACCGCGGGTTACTCGAAGTGGAAACGCCGGCCATGAGCCAGGCCACCGTCACTGATATTCATCTGGTGCCCTTTCAGACGCATTATGTCGGGCCGGGCGCGGCGCAGGGGCTGCCGCTCTATTTGATGACCAGTCCTGAATACCATATGAAACGCCTGCTGGCGGCCGGCAGCGGGCCAATATTCCAGATAGGGCGCAGTTTTCGCAACGAGGAATCCGGCCGGCACCATAATCCCGAGTTCACCATGCTGGAATGGTATCGCCCCCACTACGATATGTACCGCCTGATGAACGAAGTGGACGATCTGCTCCAGCAAATCCTTGATTGCGACAGTGCGGAAACCCTGTCCTATCAGCAGGTGTTTATCCGTCATATCGGCATCGATCCCCTGTCGGCCGACAAGGCGCAGCTGTGCGAGGCCGCCGCCAAACTCGAGCTGTCCGGCATTGCCACGGTCGAGGAGGATCGCGATACCCTGCTTCAGTTATTGTTTGCCATGGGCGTGGAACCCCACATCGGGCGTGATAAACCGACGTTCGTTTACCATTTTCCCGCCACCCAGGCCGCGCTTGCGGAAATCAGTACCGAAGACCACCGGGTGGCCGATCGTTTTGAAGCCTATTTCAAAGGTATTGAACTGGCTAATGGTTTTCGCGAGCTCACCGACGCCGCGGAGCAACGCCAGCGGTTTACCCAGGATAACCGCAAGCGCGCCGCGCTGAACTTGCCGCAGCAGCCCATTGATGAAAACCTGCTGGCGGCGCTGGCGCACGGCATACCGGAATGCTCCGGGGTGGCCTTGGGGGTGGACCGGCTGGTGATGCTGGCGCTGAAGGCGGACAGCCTGTCCGAGGTTATCGCATTTCCGGTCGAGCGGGCCTGAGTGCCGTCTGCGGCTCAACAACGGACATGTTGCGCCGACGCGCACGCCATCAGGCCGGCGGGAAAGAACCTGTCCTGCGCGGCTACAGGGACCCGGATCTGAACGTCGTTGCGCCTTTGGCGGTTTCCATGCGCACCTGGAAAGGCGGGAACGGCATTTCCAGGCCGTGTTCGCGGTAGCCTTCAAGAATCAATTGGTTCAGCTGATGGCGCAGCGGCATGCGGTGGCCCATTTCCGCCGCGTGCACCCGCAGATCGAAGAGCATAATCCCCTGCTGTAAATCCACCAGATAGGCTTCCGGCGCCGGGTTATCCAGCACCAGCGGACAGCGCTGCGCCGCCTGGGTCAGGATGCGGGTGACTTCTTCGCTGTCGGCGTCCGGAGGCGCCGGGATGGTCAGCACGATACGGGTGACGGAATCCGACAGGGACCAATTGACAAACTGCTCGGTGACAAAAGCCTTATTCGGCATGATAATTTCTTTGCGATCCCAATCGGTGATGGTGGTGGCCCGGGTATTGATGCGGGTGATATTGCCGGTCAGGTCGCGGATGGTCACGGTATCGCCGATGCGGATCGGTTTTTCAAACAAGATGATCAGGCCGGAGATAAAATTGGCGAAAATTTCCTGCAGCCCGATGCCCAGGCCGACGGTGAGCGCCGCCACCAGCCACTGCAATTTCGCCCATTCGATGCCGATCCACGA
This sequence comes from Sodalis sp. RH24, assembly GCF_047324145.1. Lineage (NCBI taxonomy): Bacteria > Pseudomonadati > Pseudomonadota > Gammaproteobacteria > Enterobacterales > Bruguierivoracaceae > Sodalis > Sodalis sp. RH24. The sequence goes on along the minus strand of NZ_CP178729.1, from coordinate 2,682,324 downwards.
AAAACCGATCAACGCGCCAATCAGCATCAGCATATATTTGGTGATGGTGGTAATCGCATAGCCGGTGCCCGGCGTCAGCACCAGATGCTGCAGCAGGGCCAGTTCCAACAGGGCCGGCAGGTTCCTGACCAACTGGGTGGTGATGATCAGCACCAGCACCGCGACCAGCACCGAGGCCAGCGAAATCGACTGGATCCCTTCCTCGCCCTTGATGGTGGAACTCACATCCCACAGCTGGATATTTTCCAGGAAGGCAAACGCCGAATGAATCTCCGACCATAACCAGATAACCGACACCAGGGCGATAAGCGTCAGGAGGGATCGCACCAGACGCAGCGACTGGGCGCTGATAACGTCCAGGTCGACTATCGGCTCATCCACTTCGGCGGCGGCTTCGGAAAGCTGCGACGGGGACAGATCTTCCTCGTGACGGGCGCGTTGCGCCAGCATTTCCGCGCGGCGCTGCTTGGCGCGCTCAAAGGCGATGCGCCGCCGCTGGATAAACATCCAGCGGCGGATGATATGGTAAATGACCAGCAGGAAAAACCAGATCGCCACCGAGGTTTCCAACCGCGCCAGCAGGTCCTGCGCCGTGGCGAGATGGCCGAGCAGGGCGGCAATCGCCGCGACCAGCGGCGCGCACAGCATCAGGTTCCACAGGGTGCGGTTGACCACGTTGTCCCCGGTGCCGGATTTATCCAGGTAAAGCGGGATGCCGGCCCGTTTCAGGCTGCTGGTCACCAGGCTCAGGGCCGCGCACAGCAGGACAAAGCACAGGCGGCCCAGGGTACTGGAGAATTCGCGGTCATTAAGATTATCGAAGGTGATCAGGGCCATGATCAGCGGCACGATAAGGCCGATGGCCAGTGAATAATAACGCATCGCCCGCGCCACCCGTTTCTCCGGCCAGCCGAGATGCACGATAAACAGACCGCGCGCATGGGCAAAGTGGGCGCTGACCATAAACAGCCACAGCACCGGCACCGTGGCGATCACGCCGTCGCCGATGGCTACCGCCACCGGATAAGGCCACGCATGCTGCAGGCCATAGCCCAGCGCCGCCCACAGCACCGGCAGGGGAAGGGCGGCGGCTATCGACCAGAACACGGTGCGCAGCGTCAGGTAAAAATAGTCTTGATTGACCTTGCCGACCTTACTGGCCGAGCGCTCGAGGAAGGCGTGGTAATGACGGCGGGAACTGATGCTGAAACCGACCAGCACGATGGCGCAGAACAGCGGGATCAGCGTCTCCTGGCTGGTCGCCATCATGACCATGGCGCCGCTGAGCTGGGTGGCGGTATCCAGCGAGACCAAACGCCTGAGATCCTGGGCCACGTGGAGCGGAAATGCGAGGGTGACCGGGCTGACGTCCGCCACCCAGAACAGATAGCGGTGCGCCGCTTCCCGGATTTCCGCCATGGCGTCCACCAGCTGGCTGTTGGCTACCTTGAGCTTCGTCATTTCCAGTATCTGGTTATCGTAGCCGGACAACAGGGAATTGAGCAGCTCGCGCTGGGTACGCAGCTGCGCGTCCAGGATGCGCCGCTGCTCGGGCGTCAGCGGCGATCCGTCGTCCTGCTTGCTTTGATCCAGCTGGGGACGTTTGTTCATCAGATCTTCATAATGCAGGCGGCTTACGCGCAGCTGGGCCATATCGCTGTCGAGCTGCTGCGGTTTGGGCAGATCCGGCAGGCGCGACACCTGGGCGCGCAGCGTCTCGCCGAGCGCCGGCGAATCCCCCAGCCATTGCGCCTGCTCGCGCAGGGTGCTCAGCGCTTGCCTGACCTGCAGCGCCTGCGCCGCGGCCTGGCGCTGCTGGGAGGCGATTAAATCCATACGCTGCGCCTGCTCGTTAAGCGCCACCGACAGTTCGCGGTTTATCTGCAGTTGGCTGGTGATGACGGCGGGCAGGTCGCCGCTTTGCTCCGCCAGCTGTTCGGTGCGCTCCAGCGCGCGCTCCGCCTCCTGCTGGCGGAGACTGTTGAGCCGAAAGCGCAGCGCCTGCAGGTCCATATCCACCCGGTCGTGGCGTTTTTTCAGCATATCCATCCGCAGGCGCGACAGTTCCTGGCGGTTGTTGGCGCTCAGTTGCGCCAGCTCCAGTTCGTTGACCCGCGCCCGCCGCGCGGCGGCTTCCGCCTGGATCTGCATGAGGTGCGCCTGCGCCAGCGGCGTGGCGGCGCTGGCGCTCTGTGCCTGCAGCCGCTGTTCGCTATCGCTCAGGGCCCGGCGCGCTTCGGTTTGCTGTTGCGGCAACTGGCCCAGCGAGTCGCTGATTTCCCGGGCCTGTTCCTGCTCCTGTTGCAGTTGACGCGCCAGTTCCTGCAGGTCGCTGCTGGTCTGCAGCACGCGCTGCTCCAGTTCGCTTAGCGAGAGTTTGCCGCTGACGTCGGCGGCTTTGTCCGGTTCGCTGTCGCGTTGATCGCGCAGTTCCCGCGTCAGTTGAGGGAAATTGTCGATGGCGCTGCGATATTGTCCGGCGCGCGCGGCGGATACCTTGCCGTCGTTGATAGACGAAAGCGCGCCCTGGAGGGCGTCGATGATTTCCGCTTGATTCGCCGCGCCCTTATTCGCTTCCGCCTGCTGAAGTTCTTTTTTAACCTGGGCTTCGTCGGGAAAAGCGGCGGCGAATGACGGGGCGGCGAGCAGCCACCCCAGCAATAGGATGATAATCGGGCGCAATCGGGTTCTCTCTGGTTGCTCCGGGCCGGTTAAGGCAACGGACTGTCCGCCTGGGCGATGCCGGTGGCGAGACGTTCGCCGACGCGGGTTGCCGCGCGACTGTGAAGATGATCGCCCAGGGAAACGCCGCCTTTGGCAAAAAGGTTCACCACCGTGGAGCCAAGCTTAAACCGCCCCATCTCCTGGCCTTTCAGAAATACCACCGCACCGTCTTCATCCGCCGTCGGATAGCGCCAGCGCTTGATAATGCCGTCGCGCGGCGGCGTCACCACGCCGGACCAGGTGGTCTCGATACTGCCGACAATGGTGGCGCCGACCAGGATTTGCGCCATCGGTCCAAAATCGGTGTCGAATACGCAGATCGCCCGTTCGTTGCGGGCGAACAGGTTCGGTATATTGGCCGCGGTCAGCGGATTGACCGAAAACAGCTCGCCCGGCACATAAATCATTTCCCGCAGGATGCCGTTGCAGGGCATATGCACCCGGTGATAATCGCGCGGCGCAAGATAGGTGGTGACAAACGCGCCGTCGCGAAAGAGCTCGACCAGACGCTCGTTGCCCGCCAGCAGCGCTTCCAGGCTATAGTGATGCCCCTTGGCCTGAAAAACCTGTTCGCCCGCTATGGGTCCCGATTGGGAAATGATACCGTCCGCCGGCATGACCAGCGTGTCGGGATCGCTGTCGATGGGACGCGCGTCATCGCGCAGCGGCCGGACAAAAAAAGCGTTGAAAGTAGGATAGGCCGACGTATCGGGCTGCTGCGCTTCCTGCATATCCACCCGGTAAACCCGCACGAACAGATCGATGACCAGTTTCGTCAGCCAACCTGCCTGCAGTTCGGCCCCCCAGCCGGCCAATTGGGTCAGCCAACGCTTGGGCAATAAATACTGCAATGCTATTTTGATCCTATCGAGCACAGAAACCTCGTACATGCGTGGGTGAAACAACAACGAACCGGGAGAAATTGTAGCGGCGCTCAGGATAAATGTCAGTGATCCGTTTCGGAAAAGGATTTACGTGTTTTTACCTGCGACATGCTGTCGAGTATCTGATGATAATTCTCGAAACGAATGGCGGAAATGTCGCCGCTCTCCACGGCGGCGCGGATGGCGCAGCCCGGATCGGTATCATGCCGGCAGTCGCGGAATTTACAGTTGCCCAGATACGGCCTGAATTCAATAAATCCCTGGGTGACCTGTTCTGGTTCCAGATGCCATAAGCCGAATTCCCGCACGCCGGGGGAATCGATAACCTGGCCGCCGCTTTTAAAATGATACATGCGCGCCGTGGTGGTGGTGTGCTGGCCGAGTCCCGAGTTATCGGACACGGTATTGACCACGATCTGCGCGTGTTCAGGAGGCAGCAGGGCATTAAGCAAGCTGGATTTGCCCACCCCGGACTGCCCCGCGAAGATGCTGATGCGATCCGTCAATGCCGCCTCAAGCCCTGCCATCCCCTCGCGCGTCTGGCTCGATACCATCAGCACGCGATAGCCTATCCGGCTGTAGACTTCCATGGTGGCGTCCACCCAGGCCCGTTCCTTTGCGTCCAGCAGATCGATTTTATTGAGTACGATCAGCGGTTCAACCTCCACTGTCTCGCAGGCCACCAGATAGCGGTCGATAATGTTCACCGACAGCTCCGGCAAGATGGCCGATACAATCACGATTTGGTTCATATTGGCGGCGATGGGCTTGACGCCGTCGTAAAAATCCGGCCGCGTCAGCACCGAGGTCCGGGGATGAATCGCCTCAATGATGCCCTTGATGCCCGATGAGGCCTCGCTGCCGGGCCGCCAGACCACCCGATCGCCGGTCACCACCGAGCCCAGCGTGCGGCGCAGGTTGCAGCGGTGTATGATACCGTCCGCGGCTTCCACGTCGGCGTGCATGCCGAAGCGGCTGACGACCGTGCCTTCCTGGGCCTGGCCTAAAAGCGAGTCATCCCAATCGACGCCGCGATCGGTTCTCAGGCGGCGCTGATGATTTGCCTGTACGCGCCGCTGCTGGCCTTTGGACAGTTTATTTTTAGTCACCGTGCCTCACTTGTAGCTCATGAATCGCCCGTGGCGATGAAAACGTCTATGATACACAGTATTCTAACAGAAACGCCGTGAAACCTTAGCAACGAGAAAATCATGCCGGTAAATGACAACAACCTGATTTGGATCGATCTGGAAATGACCGGGCTTGATCCCGAACGCGATCGCATTATTGAAATCGCCAGCCTGGTGACGGACGCCAACCTGAATATCCTGGCGGAAGGCCCGGTATTGGCCGTGCATCAGACGCAAGAGCAACTGGCCGTCATGGACGAGTGGAACGTGCGCACCCATACCGCCAGCGGCCTGGTGGAACGCGTCCGGGCCAGCCGTATCGACGAGGACAGTGCGGTGGCGTTAACGCTGGCGTTTCTGCGGGAATGGGTGCCCGCCGGGAAATCGCCCATCTGCGGCAACAGCATCGGCCAGGACCGTCGTTTCCTGTTCCGCTATATGCCGGAACTGGAGGCCTATTTCCACTATCGTTACCTGGATGTCAGCACGCTTAAGGAACTGGCCCGGCGCTGGAAACCGCAAATCCTGGAGGGGCTGACCAAAAACAGCAGCCACCAGGCCCTGGATGATATCCGCGAGTCGGTGGCGGAACTGGCCTATTACCGCGAGCATTTTATTCGTCTTTGATTATTTATCGCCGGCGCCGCGCCGCTCACTGGCCGCGCGGATAAGCCGCTGATGTTTCATTGATTGCCGGTAAAAACGCCATATTGCTGTTTTTATCGGCAGTTGAGCGAAAAGCGCAGATTTTTGCCCGTCGGGGCTTGCAGGGAAAATGTTTTCTCGTATAATGCGCTCCCCGTACCGGTGCAAAATATTGTCGTGGCCGCGTGCGTAATCGGAATATAGCGTCAGCGATAGACGTGGACTTTATCACTCGGTGATAGAGCATAAAAAGCGGGAATAGCTCAGTGGTAGAGCACAACCTTGCCAAGGTTGGGGTCGCGAGTTCGAGCCTCGTTTCCCGCTCCAAACATTGCAACATCGGGTTTCGTCGGCATGACAAAACGCGATGCATAAAGAAAAAATGCCTTCCGGCATAAAAAAGTGATTCAGAATAACAATGCGGGAATAGCTCAGTGGTAGAGCACAACCTTGCCAAGGTTGGGGTCGCGAGTTCGAGCCTCGTTTCCCGCTCCAATTAGTACGTCGCGGGCGCCCGTTCAGGGCGGTGACGGATAGATGCCACAGGGCGAAAGCCCTGTGGCATTTTTCATTGCAGTCCCGGCACGCCCCCCGACATCCCTCCCCGCAGGCAGGCCATACCACGGTCAGCGCCGTGAACGCCTCAGCGCAAAAAGCGTTTTTCAATAGCGCGCATATAAGCATCCCCTTGCCAGGTGATGATATCCTTGACCGCGGGAAGGGTGGCGTCGACATTCTGTATGCCGCCGTCACGGCGGATCTGCGCGAACACGGCGCGCATCGCGCCCGCGGCGGCGCGAATGGCGTGATTGCCGTAGATCACGATGCCCACCTTGCCGCTGGCGGCGATATCGGCCTCGGTAAGCTGTGGATACGCCGTGGGCACCAGCACCAGGGGAACCCTGCCTGTCCAGGCGGCGATAAAGGCCAGGATCTCGTCGGGCGTCTTCTGCCTGGAGTGGATCAGGATGGCGTCCGCGCCGGCTTCCTCATAGGCTGCGGCGCGGCGCAGGGCCTCGTCCTGGCCCAGCCCCGCGATCAGCGCCTCCACGCGGGCGATAACGACAAAATCCTTGTGCCGCCGGGCGGCGATCGCGGCGCCGATCTTGCCCTGGAATTCCTCGATGCGCACCAGTTCCTGGCGGCCCTGCGCGCGCAGGCTGGTGTCCTTGGGAAAGGTCTTGTCTTCCATCACCACGGCCGCTGCGCCGGCGGCCTCGTATTGCGGAATGATGTAGCTGACGTTCACCGCATTGCCGAAGCCGGTGTCGATATCGGCGATAAGCGGCGTCGACACGGTGGCGGCGATGGCGCGCATCATCTCCAGATGGGTGCCCATCGACAGGATGTTGGCATCGGGCACCGCATAGCTCGCCGACAGTTCAAAGCCGCTGCCCCAGATACCGTCAAAACCCGCTTCCTCGGCAAGCCGCGCCGCCAGCGGATTGTGCGCGGCCATGGCGGTAAACAGGCGGCGGCTGTCGAGCGCCGCGCGCAGGGTGTTGGATGTGTGCATTGGTATAGTCCTGATAGCAGTTGACGTGGTTGGATGTTACAAAAAGCAAGGCAATTCGCCAAGGGAATAAGGCCGGCGGCCGGCCCGTCCCGGATAACGGTTCAGGTCGCCGGTCGCGCGCCGCAATGAAAACGCACCACCCGCCCTTCCGTTGCCGTAACGGGTAAATCGCCGTCTACGGTTCGCCGGGGAGAGACAATAAATTTCCGCCGAGTTATTGACTCTCTTAGGGTATCAGTCCATAATCTCGTCCATTCCTGAGCGGGGATTTGTAAAAAAAGCTTTCTATTTCAAATGGTTGAAAGCAGCTGTTTCGAAAAGGCGCCTTTGCTCGGCAGACGTTTTTTATCGGCGGTCGACGTGATGACCCAGGGTCATTCCCGCAACAGACAGCCAGACGTTACTCAGTCACACATAAAGCGGGAATAGCTCAGTGGTAGAGCACAACCTTGCCAAGGTTGGGGTCGCGAGTTCGAGCCTCGTTTCCCGCTCCAACATCAAAATCCGCTTACATTCAATGGCTATCATGCATTTGCGCATCGCGGCGGTTACAGCGCGGGCCAAAATGTTTTGAACAGAGTTATCCACAGCGCAGCCTCGTAATAATAATTTTCCCTTACCAGTGTTCAGATCAAAAGAAAAGTTTAGTCCTTTGATATTTATCAATTAAAATTTATTTAAAAACGTCGGTGGCGCCTATTGCCTTTTTTAGCGTGCTTGATTGCCAACGGTTTTTTAATTTTATCCACAGGCGGGAATTTTTAAAACATTGCGCTATAATCAGCTGCCGCGGCTTACGCGTCGCGAACTAAACCCTTTTCAATCGCCCTTACCAGCCGCTTTTGCTGCGCGGTCTGTACGCTGACCGTCCCGGCGTCCCGCCGCAGCAGTTGCTGATCGATGGCCCAGCGTATATGCACGTCAAGCATGGCGTTTTCGCCCAGCCGTTCCCGCAGGGCGAGCACGACATTATCTTCATAAGGGGCATTGCCCAGGGCTACCGCCACGTTGCGCAGCCAGCGCAAATGGCCGATGCGCCTGATGGCCGACCCTTCGGTAACGCGCAGGAACCGCGCCTCGTCCCAGGCAAACAATGCCAGTAATTCCGGGGTATGCAGTACCGCCCGGGGGCTGAAGTCCGGCTCGTCGGTTAATTGGGAAAAACGGTTCCACGGGCAGATTAGCTGGCAATCGTCGCAACCGTAGATGCGGTTGCCAATCAGCGGACGCAGCGCCTCGGGGATCTCGCCGTCCAGTTCGATGGTAAGATAAGAAATGCAGCGGCGCGCATCCACCTGGTAGGGCGCGACAATGGCGCCGGTGGGGCAGGTGGTCATGCAGGCGACGCAGCGCCCGCATTGTTCCTCCTGGGGCTGGTCTACCGGCAGGGGCAAGTCGATGAGTAATTCCCCGAGGAAAAACCAGGAGCCGGCCTCGCGATTCAAGATTAGCGAGTGTTTACCAACCCAGCCGATGCCGGCCTTGGCGGCCAGGGGGCGCTCCATGATCGGCGCTGAGTCGACAAACGGCCGAAAGTTTACCCCTTGGCACCAATCCTGAATTTTGTTGCCCAACTGCTTAAGACGCTGACGTAAAACCTTGTGATAGTCGCGTCCCAGCGCATAGCGGCTAACATAACCCATACGGGGATTATTCAGGGTACGGGCAAAGGCGGCCCCGGCCGGCAGGTAATTCATCCTGACGCTGATGACCCGCAGGGTCCCGGGCAGCAATTCATGGGGGCGCGCGCGCAGCATGCCGTGACGGGACATCCAGGCCATTTCGCCGTGATACTGGTTGTCCAGCCAGGTTTGCAAGGCGGGCTCATGGGCGGCCAGATCGGTATCGCAGATGCCGACCTGTTGAAAACCCAGTTCCCGCCCCCATTGCTTGATAAGCCGGGCTAATTCCAAAAGATCAAAAGGGTATGACATGGCGGACCATAAAAAGAAAACAAGCTCTGCAAGTTTACCACATTCCGTCTACGGGGCGGAGTGGCTGCGGGGCTGGGAACCGGAGGCGGCGGATCTTGCCGGGGTAACGCTGTATGAATTAATGGAGCGCGCGGGGGCCGCCGCCTGGCGCGCCCTGAGCTGGCTTTATCCGTTTGCCGGCCATTACCTGATCCTGGCCGGCCACGGCAATAACGGCGGCGACGCCTACGTGGTGGCGCGCCTGGCCCGGTCGCAACGCAGGCAGGTAACGCTTATCGAGTGTAAGGGGACCCACCCGCTGCCGGAACAGGCCCGGCTGGCGCGCCAGGCGTGGCTGGATGCCGGCGGGACGGTCCTGGGGGCCGACGCCGTCTGGCCGGAGCGGACGGACGTGATTATCGACGGTTTGCTGGGCACCGGCCTGGCGGCGGCCCCGCGCGCGCCTTATAGCACCCTTATCGCGGCGGCTAACGGCCATGCCGCCCCGGTCGTCGCGCTGGATATTCCCTCCGGCCTGAATGCGCAAACCGGCGCGGTGGCGGGGGCGGTGATAAACGCGGCGCATACCCTGACTTTTATCGCCCTCAAGCCCGGTTTGCTGACCGGCAAAGCGCGCAGCGTGACCGGACGGCTACACTATGACGACCTGGGACTGGCGCCCTGGCTGGCGCGCCAGGCGCCGGTTATGGAACGGCTGACCGCTTCGCAGCTGACGCGCTGGCTCACGCCGCGCGATCCCTGTTCCCATAAAGGGGATAACGGGCGTTTGCTGATCGTCGGCGGCGATCGCGGCTTGTCCGGCGCCATTCGCATGACCGGAGAGGCGGCGCTGCGCGCCGGCGCCGGCCTGGTGCGGGTACTGACCCGTGAGGAAAATATCGCATCGTTGCTGACCGCCCGCCCGGAACTGATGGTCGAGCCCCTTAACGACGCGTCCCTGCGCCAGGGGCTCGAGTGGGCGGACGTCATTGTCATCGGCCCGGGACTGGGCCAGACGGAGTGGGGGAAAAATGCGCTGCGCGTTGTGGAAAACTGCACTAAACCTATGTTGTGGGATGCGGATGCGCTTAACCTGCTGGCATTCAACCCACAGAAACGTCACAATCGTATTATCACCCCGCATCCCGGGGAGGCCGCCCGCCTGCTGAATGCTAAGGTAGGCGACATTGAAAGTGACCGCTTACTCGCGGCGAAAAATATCATTAAACGGTACGGCGGCGTGGTGGTCCTGAAAGGCGCCGGCACGCTTATTGCCGACGATGAAGGCCGCATGGCCGTCGCCGATGTCGGCAACGCCGGCATGGCCTCGGGCGGCATGGGCGATCTGCTGTCGGGCATTATCGGCGGTTTGCTGGCGCAGAAACTGCCGCTGTATGACGCGGCCTGCGCCGGCTGTGTCGTGCATGGCGCCACCGCCGACCAGCTGGCGGCGGAAAAAGGAACGCGGGGTATGCTGGCCACGGATTTGCTGCCCGCGTTATCTCAATTTGTTAATCCTGAACGTATCGCATAGAAATCAGACATGGACAAACGTGTATTACCTTTGCCGGACGAAACGGCGACCATAGCATTAGGCGCGGCGCTGGCCGCGGCCTGCCGACAATCCTGTGTGATTTATCTCTATGGCGATCTGGGCGCCGGCAAGACCACGTTTTGCCGCGGTTTTTTACGCGCCCTGGGCTACGCGGGCAATGTGAAAAGCCCGACATACACCCTGGTCGAACCTTATGAATTAACGCCGAGGACGGTCTATCATTTCGACCTTTACCGTCTGGCGGATGCTGAAGAACTGGAGTTTATGGGCGTGCGTGATTATTTCGATCAGGATGCCCTGTGCCTGGTGGAATGGCCCCAAAAAGGCCAGGGAATACTGCCTGACGCCGATATCGTCCTGTCGCTTGAGTATGTCGGCGCCGGGCGCCAGGCGCAGCTGGAGCCCCGATCCGATCGCGGCGCGCATATCCTGGCGCGGCTGGCGTCACGCCGGGAAAATCATTCATGATGCTGAAGATCAGGACGATTTTATTCATTGTGTTCGGGTGCCTGATGGGACAGGCGTTAGCGGCAAACCTCAGCGATATCAATGTGACCAACGGCGACGAGCGCTCGACGGTGACGCTGGGTTTTGCCGCGCAGCCGGTGTATGCCTTCTTTTCCCTGCACAATCCGGAACGGGTGGTGGTGGATATCCGCGATAGCGCCGTGGCCCAAGGGCTGCCGCTGAACTTTAACGGCCAGAACATCATCAGCCGCATTCGCAGCAGCCAGGCGCCCGACGCGCAGAGTATCCGGCTGGTGTTTGAACTGACGCGCAAATCGCGCGTGCAGGCCGCCGCCGCACAAGAGAACGGCCGCTATACCCTGGTCTTTACCTTGACCGGACAGCCCCGGCCGGCGCAGGCCAGGCCCGCGCAGGTTACCCCGTCGCCAAATCGCGCGCGCGTTACCCGCGCGGCGACGCCGGCGGCGCAGGACAATCCGTTTGACGGCGCGCCCGCCAACGCGGCGCCTGCCGCACGGGGACCGCGGCGCGCGGTGGCGTCCGGCGATCGGGTGGTGGTGGCCATCGATGCGGGGCACGGCGGGCAGGACCCCGGCGCCATCGGGCCAAACGGCCTGAAGGAGAAGAATGTCACCATCGCCATTGCCCGCAAACTGAAAGCGCTGCTGGATGCCGATCCGATGTTCAGGCCGGCGCTGACCCGCGACGGCGATTATTTTATCTCGGTCATGGGCCGCTCCGATGTGGCGCGTAAACAGGGCGCCAGCGTGCTGGTGTCGATACATGCCGATGCCGCGCCAAACCGCAGCGCCAACGGCGCGTCGGTCTGGGTCTTGTCCAACCGCCGCGCCAATAGCGAAATGGGCAACTGGCTGGAACAGCATGAAAAGCAATCGGAGCTGCTCGGCGGCGCGGGGGATTTGCTGGCCAACAGCGCCGCCGATCCGTATCTCAGCCAGGCGGTGCTGGATTTGCAGTTCGGCCATTCACAGCGGGTAGGGTACGACGTCGCCACCCGGGTGCTGCGGCAGTTGCGCAACGTCGGCTCGCTGCATAAAGCGCGGCCGGAGCACGCAAGCCTTGGAGTATTGCGCTCACCGGATATTCCATCGCTTCTGGTGGAAACCGGTTTTATCAGCAATACCGGCGAAGAGCGGTTGCTGGGCAGCAGTGATTACCAGGATAAAATTGCCAACGCCATTTATCTTGGCCTGCGGGCGTATTTCGCGTCGCATCCGCAGCAAAACGGTCCGAAGCTGGAAAACCGGCCGCAGGGCGTCAGTTCGGCGATGGATGCCGGCGCCAGCGGCGTGCAGGCGGTGTCGCAATCCACCGCCGGCGCGGTACAGCCTGCGGGCGGCGCGGCGGCATCGGCAACGGTGACCCGCCATACCGTGCAACGGGGCGAGACCCTGTCCGGCATCGCGGCGCAATATGGCGTCAGCATGGCCGCGCTGCGCGATCTGAATAAACTGAAACGGGATGTCGTCTGGGTAGGACAGCGGCTGAAAATTCCGGCGGGCGCCGTGCCGCAACAAACGCAGGCCGCCCGCGCGCGCCGTCATAAAGTGGCGGTGGGGGATTCGCTGACCGGCATTGCCGCAAAATATGGGGTGCGCAGCGATACCCTGAAACGCGTTAATAAGCTTAAATCCGATAATGTCATGTTAGGTCAGACGTTGATTATTCCACCCGCATAATGCCAGAGGTAATGCCGTCATGCCCATTCAGGTGCTGCCGCCACAGCTAGCCAACCAGATCGCCGCGGGCGAGGTGGTGGAACGCCCCGCGTCCGTGGTGAAGGAACTGGTGGAAAACAGCCTGGACGCCGGGGCCACCCGCATCGATATCGATATTGAAAAAGCCGGCGCCAGGCTTATCCGCATCCGCGATAACGGCTGCGGCATCGATAAAGACGAGCTGGCGCTGGCGTTGGCGCGCCACGCCACCAGTAAAATTGTTACGCTCGACGATCTCGAGGCGATCGTCAGCCTGGGTTTTCGCGGCGAAGCGCTGGCCAGCATCAGCTCTGTGTCGCGCCTGACCCTGACCTCGCGCACCGAGGCGCAGAGCGAAGCCTGGCAGGCCTATGCCGAAGGCCGCGATATGGACGTGACCCTGAAGCCGGCCGCGCATCCGGTGGGCTCGACGGTGGAAGTGCTGGACTTATTTTACAATACGCCGGCGCGGCGCAAATTTATGCGCACCGAAAAAACCGAGTTCGCCCATATCGACGAGGTGGTAAAACGCATCGCCCTGGCGCGTTTCGACGTGACCTTTACCCTTACGCATAACGGCAAGCCGGTGCGGCAATATCGCGCGGTGACCCAGGAAGCCCAGCATCTGCGCCGGCTGGGCAGTCTGTGCGGACCGGCTTTTGTGCAGCGCGCGCTGGCGGTGTCGTGGAGCCATGGCGATCTGACCATTCGCGGTTGGGTTGCCGACCCCCGCGGCGGCGGCGAGCTGCCGGAAATGCAATATTGTTACGTTAACCAGCGCATGATGCGCGATAAGCTGATTAACCATGCCATCCGCCAGGCCTATCTGGAGCAACTGACCGAAGGCCAGCAGCCGGCGTTTGTGCTGTATCTCGAGGTGGACCCGCATCAGGTGGATGTCAACGTCCATCCGGCCAAGCATGAGGTGCGTTTCCACCAGGCGCGCCTGGTGCATGACTTTATTTACCAGGCCATTATTTCGGTGCTGCAACAAAGCGCCGCGCCGGCGCTGCCCCTCAATGACGAGGCGCAATCCGCCGCGCACTGGTCGCCGGAAAATCGCCAGGCCGCGGGTAAAAATACCCTGACCGCCCCCGCCACGGCGCCGCTATTCCCCGCCGCCGAACGCCCGGGGCGCGCCGGTGGCCCGGCCCGGGGGGCCGTGTCTGCGGGGGCGTCCGGCAGGGGCGCCCTGCGCGAACCGGCGGCGGCTTATCCCGCCGGCCCCGGTTACCAGAAAAAAGAGGGCGAATTATACCGGCGGCTGATCCAGCCGGGCGCGCCGGCGCGGGAGGATCGCGCGGCAGGGGCGCGTGATGCGCGCCAAACCGCGGCGCTGCCGTCGACCGCCGCGCCGGATGATACCGGCGACGCGCAGAGTTTCGGCCGGGTATTGTCCATTTACCCGCCCTGTTATGCCCTGGTGGAATTTCGCCGGCGCCTGGCGCTTATCGCACTGCCGGTGGCGGAGCGCTGCCTCAAGCGCCGGCAACTGACGCCGGAGGGCGAAGGGCTGCGCGCGCAGCCGCTGTTGATTCCCTTGCGCATGGCGCTGCAAGAGCCCGAAGTGGCCGCCTACCATCGCCATCAGGCTTTATTGACTGAACTGGGGATTCAATTGCAGGTTCATCAGCTTCAGGCCACGCTTAATGGCGTACCTTTACCATTACGCCAACAAAATTTACAAAACTTGATTCCAGAACTGTTAGGCTATCTGTCGGGAAAGGAAGCGGTTTCCACCGACATTATCGCCGGCTGGATCGCCGGCCGGTTGAGCAGCGAGCAGCATGACTGGAGCCTTTCCCAGGCAATCCAACTGCTCGCCGAGGTAGAGCGGCTGTGTCCGCAATGGGTTAAAAATCCGCCCGGCGACCTGCTGGTGATGCTGGATCTCGAGGCCGCCGTAGAGGCCCTGAAGCATGAGTGACGTGATGAACGACGCGCACCGTCCCACGGCCCTGTTCCTGATGGGGCCGACCGCCTCGGGTAAAACCGCCTTGGCCATGGCGCTTTGCCGGCATTTGCCCGTAGAGATCATCAGCGTGGATTCGGCGCTGATCTATCGTGGCATGGATATCGGCACCGCAAAACCCGGACCGGAAGAACTGGCGCAGGCGCCGCATCGGCTCATCGACATTAAAGATCCGGCGCAAGCCTACTCGGCAGCGGATTTTAGCCGAGATGCGCTGCAGGCGATGTCAGAAATCACCGCATCCGGACGTATGCCGTTACTGGTTGGCGGTACAATGCTCTATTTCAAGGCGTTGCTCGAGGGATTATCCCCCTTGCCCCCGGCAAATCCTGAAATTAGGGAACGTATCGCCCTGGAAGCGGGTCTTAAGGGATGGGAGGCTATGCATCGTCAGTTGCAGACGATCGATCCGGTGGCGGCAACGCGTATTCATCCTAATGATCCCCAGAGACTGTCCAGAGCACTGGAAGTTTTTTTCGTTTCAGGTAAAACTCTAACGGAACTGACGAAAATATCTGGCGAAGCATTGCCTTATCGGGTTCATCAGTTTGCGATTGCGCCGCAAAACCGCGAAGAGTTGCATCAGCGTATCGAGCAACGTTTCCACCAGATGCTGGCCGCCGGTTTCGAGCAGGAGGCCAGGGCGCTTTACCTGCGCGGAGATTTGCACGCCGATCTGCCCTCCATCCGTTGTGTGGGTTATCGCCAGATGTGGTCATATCTCTCAGGTGAAATCGATTACGATGAAATGGTGTTTCGTGGGATTTGCGCAACCCGTCAGTTGGCCAAGCGCCAAATGACATGGTTGCGCGGTTGGCGGTCAGTGCACTGGCTCGATAGTGATAAGCCCCGCTCAGCCTTAGATACGGTATTACAGGTTGTTAGTGCATAGGTCGGGTGATTGTGTACAATTGAAAAGTACTGAACGCGTTTTTTTTTTACATCGTTAATTTTAGAGCCACACATGGTTCTTGTTACAAACAACAAGCACATAAGGAAAAGATAGAATGGCTAAGGGGCAATCTTTGCAAGATCCGTTCTTGAACGCATTGCGTCGGGAAAGGGTTCCGGTTTCTATTTATTTGGTGAATGGTATCAAATTGCAGGGCCAGATTGAGTCATTTGACCAGTTTGTCATTTTGTTGAAAAACACGGTTAGTCAGATGGTTTATAAGCATGCCATTTCTACGGTAGTACCATCGCGTGCGGTGTCGCATCACAATAACAATCCGGCCAGTGGTGCCAGCAGCAGCAATTATCATCATGGCAGCAATCCTGCGGCGCCTGCACAGCCCCAGGAAAGTGATGACGTCGAATAAGGCGCATCCGGCTTAACCATACCGCGGTGCTTTAGCGTGTCGCTGACGCTAAGGCTCCGTTACAACTGCGGATTATCCGTTTGAGAGGTTGTACGCTTGTTTGACCGTTACGATACCGGTGAGCAGGCCATACTGGTTCACATTTTTTTCTCACAAGACAAAGACACGGAAGATCTACAGGAATTTGAGTCGCTGGTATCTTCCGCCGGGGTAGAAGCGTTGCACGTCATCACCGGGAGCCGCAAGGCACCCCACCCCAAATATTATGTCGGTGAGGGAAAGGCCGTTGAAATCGCCGAAGCGGTTAAAACCAGTGGTGCGTCTGTTGTATTATTCGACCATGCGTTGTCGCCGGCCCAGGAACGAAATCTTGAGAGCCTGTGCCAATGCCGTGTTATCGACCGAACCGGACTGATTCTGGATATCTTCGCGCAGCGCGCGCGTACCCATGAGGGTAAGCTGCAGGTTGAGCTGGCGCAATTGCGTCATCTTGCCACGCGCCTGGTGCGGGGATGGACCCACCTTGAGCGGCAAAAAGGCGGTATCGGTTTGCGCGGGCCGGGTGAAACCCAGCTTGAAACCGACCGCCGGTTATTACGCAACCGCATTACCCTGATACTCTCGCGCCTGGAGCGGGTGGAAAAAACGCGCGAGCAGGGGCGCCGCGCCCGCAACCGCGCCGATGTCCCCACGGTATCGCTGGTGGGATACACCAATGCCGGTAAATCCACCCTGTTTAACCGGCTGACCCAGGCGGGGGTGTATGTCGCAGACCAGTTATTCGCCACCCTTGACCCCACGCTCAGGCGTATAGAAGTCGACGATGTCGGCGATACGGTCCTGGCGGATACCGTCGGTTTTATCCGCCATTTGCCCCATGATCTGGTGGCGGCGTTTAAGGCCACGCTGCAGGAAACGCGCGAAGCCACTTTATTGCTGCATATCGTGGATGCGTCGGATGTGCGCAGCCAGGAAAATATCGCCGCCGTGGATGCGGTGCTGGCTGAAATAGACGCGGATGAAATACCGGAATTATTAGTCATGAATAAAATCGATATGCTGGACGATTTTGTGCCGCGTATCGATCGCAATGAGGAAAATGTGCCGGTACGGGTATGGTTGTCCTCCCAGACCGGCGAAGGAATTCCGTTGCTTTTTCAGGCGCTGACCGAGCGCCTGTCGGGCGAGATTGCTCAGCACGAGCTGCGCTTGCCTCCGCAGGCGGGACGTCTACGCAGCAGGTTCTACCAGCTTCAGGCAATTGAAAAAGAATGGATCGAAGACGACGGCAGCATGGGTTTGATAGTCCGGTTACCCATCATCGACTGGCGTCGTCTTTGCAAGCAGGAAAACGAGTTGGCGGACTATCTTGTCTGACCGTCCTTTGGGAACAAAAGCCTGAAGACTACTAATTAAGTAAAATGGAGCTAAAACATGGCGTGGAATCAGCCCGGTAATAACGGACATGACCGCGACCCGTGGGGGAGCAGCAATAATAATAGCGGCAACTCTGGCGGAAATAATAATAAAGGCGGACGTGAACAAGGACCTCCCGATTTGGACGATATCTTCCGTAAGCTCGGCAAGAAGCTGGGCGGGTTCGGCGGCAAGAAGTCACCGGATAGCACCGGCGGCGTCAGCGGTCCCGCGCGCGGCGGCCGTTATGTCGGTCTCGCTGTCCTGGCGGTGGTCATCATCTGGGCCGGCAGCGGTTTTTATACCATCAAGGAAGCGGAGCGCGGGGTTGTCACACGTTTTGGCAAATTCGATCGCCTGGTCCAGCCCGGCCTGAACTGGAAACCCACCTTTATTGATCAGGTGGTGGCCGTGAACGTCGAATCGGTACGGGAGCTGGCCGCCTCCGGCGTGATGCTGACCGCCGATGAAAACGTGGTGCGCGTGGAAATGAACGTGCAGTACCGGGTTACCGATCCCGAGCGCTATCTGTTCAGCGTCACCAATGCCGATGACAGCCTGCGCCAGGCAACCGACAGCGCCCTGCGCGGCGTGATCGGCAAATACACCATGGATCGTATCCTCACCGAGGGTCGTACCGTGGTCAGAAGCGATACGCAGCGTGTGCTGGAAGAAACCATCCGTCCTTACGACATGGGCATTACCCTGCTGGACGTCAACTTCCAGGCCGCCCGCCCGCCCGAGGAAGTCAAAGCCGCGTTTGACGATGCCATTGCCGCCCGCGAAAACGAGCAGCAGTATATTCGTGAAGCCGAAGCCTACGCCAATGAGGTGCAGCCACGCGCCAACGGCCAGGCCCAGCGCATCCTTGAGGAAGGCCGCGCCTACCGGACCCGCACCGTGCTGGAGGCACAAGGCGAGGTGCAGCGTTTCGCCAAGCTGTTGCCTGAATACAAAGCCGCGCCGGAAATTACCCGCGAGCGTCTTTACATCGACTCGATGGAGCGTTTATTGAGCCATACCCGTAAAATCCTGGTGAACGATAAAGGCGGCAACAATGTGATGGTGCTGCCGTTGGATCAACTGCTGCGCAATCCGCCGGCCCCCGACGCCAGCCGTAAGGATACCAGCGCCAGTACCCTGCTGCGCCTGCCGCCGCTGTCCGTCAACGCCGCTGGAGTGGCGGAGCCGGGCCAGAATGAAAACAGCGGTTCCGGTTCCGTCATGGACCAGCGCAGGGCCAACGCCCAGCGTGACACCACCACTCGCGTAGGGAGGGAATAACCGATGCGTAAGCCTTTAATCCTTATTGTTGTCGTGGCGCTGGTGGTGTTGTACGCCTCGTTGTTCGTGGTGCAAGAAGGCCAGCGCGGCATCGTGCTGCGCTTTGGCAAGGTATTGCGCGATAGCGAAAACAAGCCGGAAATCTTCTCGCCCGGCCTGCATTTCAAGATTCCGTTTATCGAAACGGTAAAAACCCTTGACGCGCGTATCCAGACCATGGAAAACCAGGCCGATCGTTTCGTCACCATGGAAAAGAAAGATCTGATTGTCGATTCCTATATCAAATGGCGTATCAGCGACTTCAGCCGGTATTACCTGGCGACGGGCGGGGGCGATGTGTCCCAGGCCGAGGTGCTGCTGAAACGTAAATTCAGCGACCGGTTGCGTTCCGAACTGGGCCGTCTGGACGTGAAAGGGATCGTTACCGATTCGCGTAACCGTCTGATGACCGATGTGCGCGAGGCGCTTAACAGCGGGACCGCGGGCGATGGCGAGGTGGAAACCACCGCGGCGGATAACGCTATCGCGTCGGCGGCGGCGCGTGTGGAACGGGAAACCAAGGGCGCGCAGCCGGCGGTGAACTCGAACAGCATGGCGGCGCTGGGTATCGAAGTGGTGGATGTGCGTATTAAGCAGATCAGCCTGCCGGCCGAAGTGTCGGACGCCATTTTCCAGCGGATGCGGGCGGAGCGTGAGGCGGTAGCCCGTCGCCATCGCTCGCAGGGACAGGAAGAGGCGGAAAAGCTGCGCGCCGCCGCGGACTATGAAGTGACCCGTACGCTGGCGGAGGCTGAGCGTACCGCGCTTATCACCCGCGGCGAGGCCGATGCGGAAACCGCCCGGCTGTTTGCCGACGCGTTTAGCCAGGATCCGGCGTTCTTCGCTTTTATCCGCAGCCTGCGGGCTTACGAGAACAGCTTTAGCAGCAATAACGACATCATGGTGCTGAGTCCGGATAGTGATTTCTTCCGATTTATGAAATCACCGGCCACGACCACCACGACGCCGTTGGGTCGTTGAGTTGCTAAACCCCAGGCACGGTCTCCCTTTAACACGCCTGCCTGGCGATGGGTGTTGGCGGGCCTACCCTGCCATGGGGTCTCGGTCGGGCGGGAAAGCCACGCCCGATTCGACCCCATCGGCATGGTCTCCCTTTAACACGCCTGCCTGGCGATGGGTGTTGGCGGGCCTACCCTGCCATGGGGTCTCGGTCGGGCGGGAAAACCACGCCCGATTCGACCCCATCGGCATGGTCTCCCTTTAACACGCCTGCCTGGCGATGGGTGTTGGCGCGGGCCTACCCTGCCATGGGGTCTCCCTTTAACACGCCTGCTTGGCGATGGGTGTTGGCGCGCTCCTGCCAGGGTTAACACGGTATTGTTATCAAGTACGGGCCCGTTTGCACGGGCCTTTTTTTTATGAGGTCGTCATGAATCCTACTGTATGGATGGCGTTGGGGCTGGTATTGGTGCTGGAAGGCCTCGGTCCTCTGCTGTTTCCGGGCGCCTGGCGCAAAATGATCGGCGCAATGACCACGCTGCCGGATAAATTATTACGTCGCTTCGGCGGCGGTCTAGTGGTGGCCGGCGGTGTAATCTACTACATGTTGCGAAGCAGAATGGGAGGATGATCGCACAGATAAAAAACAGTCCGGCCTGAGGTTAAAAAGTACTGAAAGCCCGGGACTGAGATGTTAGAATCCTTTTTTAAGCAATCTGGTGAATTGAGAGATGGGTAAGAACGTTGTCGTACTGGGCACCCAATGGGGTGACGAAGGTAAAGGCAAGGTCGTAGACCTGCTGACTGAACGGGCAAAATATGTGGTTCGCTACCAAGGCGGACACAATGCCGGTCATACTTTAGTTATCAACGGTGAAAAAACCGTACTTCATTTGATCCCCTCTGGTATTTTGCGTGAAAACGTAACCAGCATCATTGCCAACGGCGTCGTATTATCGCCGGAAGCCTTAATGAAAGAGATGGGCGAACTTGAAGCGCGCGGCGTACCGGTACGTGAACGTTTGCTGATCTCCGAAGCCTGCCCGCTGATCCTTTCCTACCATGTTGCTCTTGATATGGCGCGTGAGAAAGCCCGTGGCGACAAAGCCATCGGCACCACGGGACGCGGCATCGGCCCCGCCTACGAAGATAAAGTTGCGCGCCGCGGCCTGCGCGTCGGCGATCTGTTCAACAAAACCACCTTCGCCACCAAGCTTAAGGAAATTGTTGAATACCATAACTTCCAACTAGTGAATTATTATAAAGTGGAAGCGGTGGACTACCAGACCATCCTTGACGACGTTCTCGCGGTTGCCGATATCCTCACCGGCCTGGTGGTTGATGTGTCCGAGCTGCTGGACACCGCCCGTAAAAACGGCGAGCTGATCATGTTTGAAGGCGCCCAGGGCACCTTGCTGGATATCGATCACGGTACCTATCCGTATGTCACCTCATCCAATACCACCGCGGGCGGCGTTGCCACCGGCTCGGGTATCGGCCCGCGTTATGTAGACTACGTGCTGGGCATTGTTAAAGCCTATTCCACGCGTGTCGGCGCAGGCCCCTTTCCCACCGAGCTGTTCGATGACGTCGGCGAATACCTTTGCACCAAAGGCAACGAATTCGGCGCGACCACCGGCCGCCGCCGCCGTACCGGCTGGCTGGACGCGGTTGCGGTGCGCCGCGCGGTGCTGATTAACTCTCTTTCCGGTTTCTGCATGACCAAGCTTGATGTGCTTGACGGCCTGAAGGAAGTGAAAATCTGCATTGCCTACCGCATGCCGGATGGCCGCGAACTTAAGACCACCCCGCTGGCGGCCGAAGGATGGGAAGGTATCGAACCTATCTATGAAAGCCTGCCGGGATGGAGCGAATCCACCTTCGGCGTAAAAGAGTTTGATAAGCTGCCGGAAGCGGCCAGGCGTTATATTCGCCGTGTCGAGGAAGTCACCGGCGTACCGGTTGATATTATCTCTACCGGTCCGGATCGCACGGAAACCATGATTTTACGTGATCCTTTTGACGCGTGATCGCGGTTAAATCGTAAAAGCCAAAAAATGTAACAAACCGGGCATTGCCCGGTTTTATATTTATTATTAATAAGTTAGCCCGTCGGTAGCCCCTGTCTCCTCCCCAGCAGTTGACAAGTCTTATAGCCTGATTGGTTCCTAAAGGTTACTCTTATTACCATCGTTTTCTTGTTATCTGTCCTCTTGTCGCCATGCCCGCTGTTAGGGATAGCAGAAGTGCGGTTAGCAGGACGTAAACCCCGATCAATAATATTGATCTGTTGTAGTGCGGATATAGCGTGGATGTTGTGCGGAACGTGGTCGAATCGTCCCAGCCAGCTGTTTAAAACAGGAAATCCGCCGCTCTACACATTATTGCTTGTTGAATGATATCGGCACAGCAACCTGTTTTGGACAATGGAGGTAGCGCATGTCACAAGATCCCTTTCTCGAACGAGAGGCAGAAAAATACGAATTTCCCATCCCCAGCCGGGAGTTTATCCTGGCGCACCTGGCCAAACGGGAAACGCCCGTCAGTCGCGAAGAGTTGGCGCAGGATTTGGGCATTACCGGCGAAGACCAGGTTGAAGGCCTGCGCCGCCGCCTGCGCGCCATGGAGCGCGACGGCCAGCTGATTTTTACCCGCCGGCAGTGCTATGCGCTGCCTGAACGCCTGGATTTGCTGCGTGGCACGGTTATCGGCCATCGCGATGGTTTTGGTTTTTTACGAGTGGAAGGCAGCAAAGACGATTTTTACCTGTCCGCGGAACAGATGAAAATGGCCATTCATGGCGACGTGGTAATGGCGCAGCCCCTGGTGTCCGATCGTAAAGGCCGGCGCGAAGCGCGCATTGTGCGCGTGCTGGTGCCCAAGACCAGCCAGATTGTCGGCCGCTATTTTACCGACGCCGGCAGCGCCTTTGTGGTGCCCGACGACAGCCGGTTGAGTTTTGATATCCTGATCCCGCCGGAAAGCACCGGCGGCGCTCGCATGGGTTTTGTGGTGGTGGTCGAACTGACCCAGCGCCCCACGCGGCGCACCAAGGCGGTCGGCAAGGTGGTGGAGGTGCTGGGCGACAATATGGGTACCAGCATGGCGGTGGATATCGCCTTGCGTACCCATGATATTCCCTATGTCTGGCCGCCGGAAGTGGAAAGCCAGGTCGCGGAGCTGAAGGAAGAGGTGCCCGAGGCGGCAAAACGCGGGCGGGTGGATCTCCGGAGCCTGCCGCTGATGACCATCGACGGCGAGGATGCCCGCGATTTCGATGACGCCGTGTTCGCCGAAAAGAAACGCGGCGGCGGATGGCGTCTGTGGGTGGCCATCGCCGACGTCAGTTATTACGTCCGTCCCAATACGCCGCTGGACAATGAGGCGCGCGGTCGCGGCACGTCGGTGTATTTTCCGTCGCAGGTCATCCCGATGCTGCCGGAAAAACTCTCCAACGGCCTGTGTTCCCTGAATCCGCAGGTGGACCGTTTATGCATGGTCTGCGAAATGACCATCTCCGCGCAGGGACGACTCTCCTCCTATAAATTTTACGAGGCGGTGATGAATTCCCATGCGCGGCTGACCTATACCAAGGTATGGCAGATCCTGCAGGGCGATCGGGAACTGCGCGAGCACTACCATCCGCTGGTCAAGCCGATCCAAACGCTGCATGAAATGTACCAGACGCTGGAACAGGCCAGGGTACAGCGCGGCGGCATCTCGTTTGAAACCGACGAAGCCAAGTTTATCTTTAACGCCGAGCGCCGCATCGATCGCATCGAACCGGTGAAGCGCAACGACGCGCACAAACTGATTGAAGAATGCATGATCCTGGCCAATATCGCCGCCGCGCGTTTTGTCGAGAAAAACGACGAGCCGGCGCTGTACCGGGTGCATGACCGTCCCAGCAACGATCATATCACCGCGCTGCGCACCGTATTGGCCGAACTGGGCCTGACGCTGGGCGGCGGGATTAAACCGGAGCCGAAAGACTACGCCGAGATGATGAATATCGTCTCCACGCGTCCGGATCACGAGATGCTGCAAACCATGCTGCTGCGCTCGATGAAACAGGCGATTTACGACCCGGAAAACCGTGGTCACTTCGGTCTGGCGCTGCAGGCTTACGCGCACTTTACCTCGCCCATCCGCCGTTATCCGGATCTGTCTTTGCACCGCAGTATTAAATATCTGCTGGCGAAGCAGGAAGGCGAGGCCAAAGGCCGGTCCACCCCTACCGGCGGCTGGCATGCCGAAATGGCGGAAATGCTGCAGTTGGGCCAGCAAAGCTCCATGAACGAGCGGCGGGCCGACGAAGCGACCCGCGATGTGGCCGATTGGCTGAAATGTGACTTTATGCAGGATCACGTCGGCCAGACCTTCAGCGGCATTATCGCAAGCGTCACCGGCTTTGGCTTTTTTGTGCGTCTGAATGATTTGTTTATCGACGGCCTGGTGCACGTTTCAACCCTGGATAACGATTATTACCGCTATGACAATATCGGCCAGCGCTTGATTGGCGAGTCGGGCGGACGGGTCTATCGCCTCGGCGACGTGGTGGAAATCAAGGTTGAGGCGGTCCATATGGATGAGCGTAAAATCGATTTCTCCCTGATCTCCAGCAAGCGGCAGCCCAGAGGCGCGGGTAAAACCGAACGTGTGCGCACGCAGCAGGCCGCACGCGGCGCCACTGGCGGCACCGGTAGCGACGGCAAGCCGCCGCGCCGCCGCCGCTCCGGCCCAAAGGCGGGTAACTTCGAACCGGACAGCGCCTTTCGGCCGAACGATGGCAAAGGGAGCAAACCTAAAAGCGCGCCGTCCAGGGCGGCCAGCGCAGGCGCGTCGGACGCCGCCACCGGTGATAATCCGCCTAAAAAGCCGTCGGCCAGCAAACCACGGCGCAGCAGGAAAAAAAGCGGCGCGGAAAGCAAGCCGGACCAGTAATAAGTCCGGGCGCCAGCGTGCCGGCGACCGCCGGCAGACCTTAATCCATGGGCCGTTACGGCCCATTCGGTGATAAAAGAGCAACATGAGCGAAATCATTTACGGTATTCATGCCGTTAAAGCTTTACTGGAACGCGATCCGCAGCGTTTTCTCGATGTGTATATCATGAAGGGCCGCGACGATCGCCGCCTGCATGAGCTGGTGGTGGCGCTGGAAGCCAACGGTATCGTCATCCAGGTGGCCAATCGCCAATGGCTGGATGAGGCCGCGGAAGGGGCGGTGCACCAGGGCATAGTGGCAAGGGTGCAGGAAGGGCGCCAACTGCAGGAAAATGATCTGGAGGGGCTGCTGGCACAGCATGCCGCGCCTTTCCTGCTGGTGCTGGACGGGATTACCGACCCGCATAACCTCGGCGCCTGCCTGCGCAGCGCCGATGCCGCCGGCGTACATGCGGTTATCGTGCCGCGCGATCGTTCGGCGCAGCTCAACGCCACCGCCAAGAAAGTGGCCAGCGGCGCGGCGGAAACCGTACCGCTGATTCGCGTCACCAACCTGGCGCGCACCCTGCGCATGTTGAAGGAACACAACGTCTGGATCGTCGGCAC
Source organism: Sodalis sp. RH24 (assembly GCF_047324145.1). Lineage (NCBI taxonomy): Bacteria > Pseudomonadati > Pseudomonadota > Gammaproteobacteria > Enterobacterales > Bruguierivoracaceae > Sodalis > Sodalis sp. RH24. The sequence continues at coordinate 2,657,231 of NZ_CP178729.1, read as the reverse complement.
CGCGGGCGAGGCGGATCATCATCTGTATCAAAGCAAGCTGACCGGCCCGCTGGCGCTGGTCATGGGCGCGGAAGGCGAGGGCATGCGCCGCCTGACCCGCGAGCACTGCGATGAGCTGATCGGTATCCCGATGGCGGGCTCGGTCTCGTCGCTTAATGTCTCCGTGGCGGCGGGCGTTTGCCTGTTTGAGGCCGTGCGCCAGCGCCAGCTTCCCTGAATGGGCCTGCCGCCGCCGGCGCCGGACAACGTGGCTGGCGGCGAGCGTCCGGCGCCATGACCCTTCCCGCTTAACGATATAAAATGGCCTCGCCGCGCCAGATGCCGGCGATAACGTCTTCCGACAGCATAATGATTTGATAATAGCGGGCCTGGCGGGCATTGGCCTGCGCGCGCAGCGCAGCTTCGGCATCCATCGGGCTGCCGCGTTCCTCGACGGCGATCCGGCCTATTTTGGTCAAGGCGCCGGCCTGATTGCGGCTGATTTCCTGCGCCTGGGCGGTGGGCGCAGGCGGCGGGACCGGCTTGCCTTCAAGCACGCTGCAGCCCGCCGTCAGCATGCTCAGGAGCAGGATTATAGGGTAGAGTGGTTTCATCAATGTCGGCCATAAAAATAACGCAGTGAGATAGAGATAGTATAAAAGAATAATGCGAAGGGGGGGCAATATGGTTGAAATGCATCAGGAGTCCGTCGGCGGTATCGACGTCATCCATGCGGTGCCGGCGGGGGGATACCCGCTGCCGCTGCCGACAATTTTCTTTTACCACGGCTATACCTCGTCAAAAGAGGTATACAGCTATTTTGGTTATGCCCTGGCAAAGGCCGGATTTCGCGTTATCCTCCCGGATGCCGCCATGCACGGCGCGCGGTTTGACGGCGACGAGCAGCGGCGCCTGGCCCAGTTTTGGGCAATTCTACGTGCTAATATCGACGAGATGCCCGCCATGAAAACACATTACCAGCAGCGGGGGCTTATCGATGACGGGCGCATCGGCGTATGCGGCGCGTCCATGGGCGGCATGACCGCGCTGGGCGCTATGGCGCGCTATGACTGGCTGCGCGTGGCGGCGGACTTTATGGGCTCGGGAGATTATCTGCGGCTGGCGAAAACCCTGTTCCCGCCCGTGGCGCTGACGTCAAGCGCCGGGCAAAAAGAGTTTGAGCGCCAGATGGCCCCCCTGGCCGGCTACGAAGTCTTCCATCAGCTCGAGAAGCTGGCAAACCGGCCGCTGTTGATTTGGCATGGCGAAGCCGACCCACTGGTCCCGGCCACGGAAAGCCGCCGCCTGTACCAGGCGCTGGAGGCGCGTGGGCCTCATCAGGCGACATACCTCACCGAACCCGGCATCGGCCATAAAATTACGGTAACCGCGCTGTCCGCCGCCGTGACGTTTTTCGGGCGGCACCTTTAACCCGGCATCCGGCGTCGACGGCCAATAAAAAAGCCCCACAGGGGGGCTAAAATAAACTTACTTTATAATTATTGATGATTCCCTGGTGTTGGGGATTCTATCGCCGCCTTATCCCGGCGGCGCCGGCGACTGTTCACCGTCGCCAGTGATTTATTATTAAACAGTATATGCCAGCGCGCAGGGGAGGGAAATAACACTTTATTGATTGAATAAATCAGTTTTTTTGAACAAAAAACATACATATTGAATAGTTTTTTTGCTAATTAATGCTTTTCTATATAACTGTGCCCGTTCACCGCCGCTTTCCCTGCGCATCGGTCCTTGTATTTGCCGCCGCATAAATGTAAGATTGCGCGTCATTTTTCAGCCGCACAATTATCACGTTCCTTGCTTCCATGGGCCGCGGTTGACCCTGACAGGAGGCTGAATAATCCGTAAGGAGCAATTCTGTATGCGTCATTACGAAATCGTTTTTATGGTTCATCCTGACCAAAGCGAACAGGTTCCAGGAATGATCGAGCGTTATACCGGTGTTATCACCAACGCGCAGGGCATCATTCATCGTCTGGAAGACTGGGGCCGCCGTCAACTGGCTTACCCGATCAATAAACTGCACAAAGCCCACTATGTTCTGTTGAACGTAGAAGCCTCGCAGGAAGTGATCGATGAGCTGGAAACAAACTTCCGCTTCAACGACGCCGTTATTCGCAGCATGATCATGCGCGTTAAACATCCGGTTTCCGAAGCCTCCCCGATGGTCAAAGCAAAAGATGAACGCCGCGATCGCCGTGAAGATTTCGCCACCGAAGCCAACGATGACAATGATGCTGGGGATTCTGAAGAGTAATCGATGATGACGGCGAACCGTCTGATGCTGTCCGGCACCGTGTGCAAGGCACCCATTCGAAAGGTTAGTCCGTCGGGTATTCCTCACTGCCAGTTTGTGCTTGAGCACCGCTCGCAGCAACAGGAAGCCGGTTTTTCACGGCAAGCATGGTGCCGTATGCCCGTGGTGGTCAGTGGAAAACAATCGCAAGAGATTACTCGCAGTATAACGGTCGGTACGCAGCTCACCATCCACGGTTTCATTTGCAGCCATCAAGGCCGCAATGGGCTGAATAAAATGGTCCTGCATGCCGAGCAGATTGAATTGATAGATTCTGGAGACTAGCCAAATGGCACGTTATTTCCGTCGTCGCAAATTCTGCCGTTTCACCGCGGAAGGCGTTATTGAGATTGACTATAAAGACATCGCTACGCTGAAAAACTACATCACCGAAAGCGGTAAAATTGTCCCGAGCCGTATCACCGGTACTCGTGCCAAATACCAACGCCAGTTGGCCCGTGCGATCAAACGCGCGCGCTACCTGTCTCTGTTGCCGTACACTGATCGTCATCAGTAATCGGTCACTGTCCACTAAGACTTTGAGAGGATAAGGTAATGCAAGTTATTCTGCTTGATAAAGTTGCCAACCTGGGTAGCTTAGGCGAACAAGTTAACGTTAAAGCGGGTTATGCCCGTAACTACTTGGTACCGCAAGGTAAAGCCGTTCCGGCCACCAAGAAAAACGTTGAGTATTTTGAAGAGCGTCGTGCTGAGCTGGAAGCCAAGCTGTCTGAAGTTCAGGCCGCGGCCCAGGCTCGCGCCGATAAAATCACTGAACTGGGAAGTGTTACCGTTGCGTCTAAAGCAGGCGACGAAGGTAAACTGTTCGGTTCTATCGGTACGCGCGACATCGCCGACGCCATCACCGCTGCCGGCGTCAACGTCGCCAAAAGTGAAGTGCGCCTGCCTAACGGTGTGCTGCGCACCATCGGCGACCATGATGTCAGCATCCAGGTTCACAGCGAAGTTTTCGCTACCCTGAATGTTATCGTGGTGGCTGAAGCCTAATCGAAAGATTAAGCGATTGATAAAACGCCGGCTTATGCCGGCGTTTTGCTGTCTGGCGCCCGGAGAACGCGCCATGGGCGGTCAACTGCCGGGGGCGAATTTCTGCGCGTTCATGGGGAAGGGTAGCCTGGCCGGGGTTAAGGCCCGCGTTTAATGACGCAGGTAACTGCCGTCGGCCTGCCTGACAAAACGTATGCGGCTGTTGGCGCCGGTTTCAATCGTCAGCGTCTGCACGACACCCTGGGCATTCTGCTGGATTTCCACCTGCTGACCCGCCTGCAAGCTGCTAAGCGGTTTGTCGTCGCCTTCCGCCTGCGCCATCGCGAATACATCCCCTACCGGCAGGTTATGCTCGCGAAACAATTGCGCCAGCGTCTGGCCCTCGACGATGCGATAGCGATGCAACTGGCCGTCGCCGGCGGCGGGCGCCGGGGCCGGGGCGGCGGACCGGTTATTGTCCACCAGCTCCGCCTGGATAACCGTTCCCTGGCCATTGGCCGCGGTTTTCGCACCGGGGGCGGGCGTGGTATCCGTCGAGGGCGAATAGGGCCAAAGTATCGCCGCCGCGATAATCAACGCGGCAATCAGCACCAGACGGCGATGCAGCGGCGGTAACGGACCCATCCACTGGAAACCGTCGGGTAAGTGCCATACTCTTTTCAGCAGGGTCAGCATTGGCCGGCCTGATGTGTTGGAATCATCATCGGGCAGCAGACGCAGAGGCCACTTCCATTTGAATCCGCCGTAACCCAACGGGGAAAAACGTGGGGTTTTGTTTTTCCCGGGCGAAATTCTGCCCATGATAACCTCTCTTGCAATGGTTTACCTGTTGTAACCCTCGCGAGTATAAAGCGGCGCACAGGGAACCTCCATAGCTTAATTGACCGGTAAGCAAGAAGCCTGCCTGCCCGATGCAGGACTCATATTCATCATAGAGGATTTTACCCCAAACGCCTGCGCTGTTATGCTGCGCCTTTCGCTTTTTACCATTTCAAGGAAAAAACATGAGCGTACCTTCTTTAGACAGCGTGGAAGCCCAGGCCAGTTACGGCATTGGTTTACAAGTGGGCCAGCAGTTGCAGGAGTCGGGACTGGAAGGCTTGCTGCCCGAGGCCCTGCTGGCCGGGCTGAGCGATGCGCTGGCCGGCAATTCCCCGGCGGTGCCGGTTGACGCCATCCACCGCGCCCTGCGCATTATCCATGAACGCGCGGACGCGGTTCGCCTCGATCGCCAGCAGCATCTGGCGGTGGCGGGACAGCAATTCCTGGACGCCAATGCCAAGGAAGAGGGCGTGCGCCAGACGGAGTCCGGTTTGCAGTTTAAGGTCTTGGCGCAGGGCGACGGCGCCATACCGAGCCGCCAGGACCGCGTGAGCGTCCATTATACCGGGCGTTTGCTGGACGGCACGGTATTCGACAGTTCGGTACAGCGCGGCCAGCCGGCGGAGTTTCCGGTTAACGGGGTTATTCCCGGCTGGATAGAAGCCCTGACGCTGATGCCGGTCGGCTCGAAGTGGGAATTGTACATTCCGCACAACCTGGCCTACGGCGAGCGCGGCGCCGGCGCGTCCATACCGCCGTTCAGCGCGCTGATCTTCGAAGTCGAGCTGCTGGAAATCCTCTGATCCCCGCGGGGCGCGTTTGGCGCGCCCCGCTGCCGACACCCGCCGCTAGATTATTCCGATGGCTATTTTGTGAAAAAAAGCTAGTCTGGTGAATATGATGTAATGATCCAGAGGTGAGACATGATTGAACAGATTAGCCGGCTCTCGCGTGAGGCGGGCGCTGCGATTATGCGGGTCTACGATGGCGGTGCGCCCGTCGAGCTGACCCATAAAACCGACGATTCACCGCTCACCGCCGCCGATCTGGCGGCGCATCGGGTTATTGTCGCCGGACTGAAGGCGCTGGCGCCCGATATTCCCATTCTGTCCGAAGAGGACCCGCCGGCGTGGGACGTGCGCCGCGGCTGGACCCGTTTCTGGCTGGTGGACCCGTTGGACGGCACCAAGGAGTTTTTGCGGCGCAACGGCGAGTTCACGGTGAATATTGCCTTGATCGAAGACGGCCAGCCGGTAATGGGCGTGGTGTATGCCCCGGCCACCGATATCCTTTACGCCGCCGACGCCGGCAATGCCTGGAAGATAACGCCTGACGGCGAACGGCTGGCCATCCACTGCAAGGAGGCCCGGCCCCCGCTGGTGGTCATCAGCCGTTCGCACAGCGACGATAGCGAATTACAGGATTATCTGGCCCAACTGGGCGAGCATCAAACGGTGACCATCGGCTCCTCGCTGAAGTTTTGCCTGGTGGCGGAAGGCAGCGCGCAGCTTTATCCCCGCTTCGGACCGACCAGCGTCTGGGATACCGCCGCCGGCCATGCGGTGGCCGCCGCCGCCGGCGCGCTGGTCAACGACTGGACCGGACGCACGTTGGATTACCATCCCCGCGAATCCTTTCTGAATCCGGGTTTCAGGGTGTCGTTGTTCTGAACCGGCCTTAATGCGCGCCGCCTGGCAACAGGCGGCGCAGCAGCGTGGTGACCTGCTGTATCTCGGCAAACGACAGCGCGCCCTCCTTGGCATACCGTACCCGCCCCTGGGCATCCAATACCATGACCGCCGAGCTTTTCGGCTGCAGATGCCACGCCTGCAGTACATTGCCATGGGCATCCAGAATAAACTGGGAACCGGGATAAATGGTCTTGTGATTTTCCACCCAGTTGCGGGCGAACGAGGGCCCGCTGCCGAAGACGGCGTCGTTTTCGTTGATGATTGTCGTCGTTTGGTAATATTTAGCCGGTAAGTTGGTTTTCTTGAGCGCCTCAATCATCGCGGCGTTCATCTCGCTGGCGGAGGATTGGGCGGCAATATGTTGCACCAGTCTGATTTTTCCCGCGAGCTGCGAGCTATCCCAGAATTTATAGCTAAACTTCTCTTTCTGGAGCAGCAATTCGCCTTGTTCGGCGACCGCCACCTTAGGTAGGGTCTTGCCGATAACCAGGCTATGGGCAAGGGCGCCGCAGGATAGCGGCCATGCCAGGAGTAATACGATTAACGGGCAGCGCATGATGCGGCTCCTTTAAGCGAAGGGAGGCCCGGATCGGCGCCGGGCGAGGGGGTTACCACCCCGATCGCCGTATTGCGCCGGATGACCAAGCTAATGCGTTTTCAGCATATTAGTACTGCTGTAATAGATAGGGCTTTTATAGCATTCTGTCAAATTGTGTAAAATCAGCTCAGTGTTCTGTTGTTGCGTGAACTTAAGCACATATGAAGACTCTTATAAAGTGCTAGTGTGAGTTCCCTTGCCGGGTTTAACAACGCAACGGCAGGACGAGAAAAATAACGGGAGTTGAGTAAAAAAATGAGAATCTTCCATCGCTATAACGCTATCAAGGTAGCAACCTACGTTAAGACTTTATTCCGCGGTCGTATTTATATCAAAGGCTTCGGCGCCTTCGAATTTGATAAAGGCAAGATTTTGCTGCCGAAGGTGCGCGACAAGCAGCATTTCCACGTCATGTCGGAAGTCAACCGGCAGGTCATGCGGCTCCAGTCCGACATGGGCTGACCGGCCCTTTTCCTGATTACCTTGTCCGCAATACGATAATGACCTGCCCCCCGGCGACTGCGCGCCCGGGGGCAGGATAAATCGCGCCTAACGGCGGGACGTGGACCGGACTTTCGCCTCAGGCAACGTGCGAGGTGTCCGTCGTCTTGGCCAGCACCAGCGTGGATTTTTCCTCAATACGGGTCACCAGCAGCTGATCGATTTTATAGCTGTCGATGTCCACCACTTCGAATTTATAGCCGCCATAGCGCACAAAATCAGTACGTTTAGGTATCTTGCGCAGCATGAACATCATAAACCCGCCGATGGTTTCATAATTTCCCGCCTGCGGGAACTCATCGATATGCAGCACCCGCATCACGTCGTCGATGGGCGTGCCGCCCTCGATAAGCCACGAATTCTCGTCACGGGTAACGATCTGCTCTTCCAGCCCCTGTCCCACCAGGTCGCCCATCAGGGTGGTCATCACGTCGTTAAGGGTAATGATGCCCACCACCAGCGCGTATTCGTTAAGGATCACCGCAAAGTCCTCGCCCGCGGTCTTGAAGCTTTCCAGCGCTTCCGACAGGGTCAGGGTATCCGGTACGATCAGCGCCGAGCGGATCTGGACGCCGCTGTTCAACGCCAGGCTTTGGTTGCCCAGCACGCGGTTAAGCAAATCTTTCGAATCCACATAACCGACAATATGGTCAATGTTGGCGTCGCAGACCAAAAACTTTGAGTGAGGATGCGTTGAGATTTTTTCTTTTATACTGTCCTCGGTCTCGCGCAAATCGAAATAGATAATGCTTTCGCGCGACGTCATGGACGAGGGCACCGTGCGGGACTCCAGCTCAAACACATTCTCGATGAGCTCATGCTCTTGCTTGCGCAGCACGCCCGCCAGCGCGCCGGCCTCCACCACCGCGTAGATATCATCGGAGGTAATGTCGTCCTTGCGCACCATCGGCAGCTTCAGCATGCGGAAAATGACGTTGGCCAAACCGTTAAACAGCCAGACCAGCGGGCGGAAAACCAGCAGGCAGAAGCGCATCGGGTTGATAATCCGGATGGCGCAAGCCTCCGGTGAAATCATACCGATGCGTTTCGGGGTTAAATCGGCGAACAGGATAAACAGGCTGGTGACCAGCGTAAATGAACAGATAAAACTGATTTGATCGGCCATCTCCGGCGACATAAAACGAATAAGAATGGAGGCGAAGGAAGGTGAGAACGCCGCATCGCCCACGATACCGCCGAGGATAGCCACCGCGTTCAGGCCGATTTGGATAACGGTAAAGAAGATGCCGGGCGTCTCCTGGAGCTTAAGCACGCGTTTGGCGTTGATATTCCCTTCATCCGCCATCAGCTTGAGTTTAATTTTGCGCGAAGCGGCGAGGGAGATTTCCGATACGGAAAAAAATGCGCTCACCGCGATTAATAGCAGGATAAGCAGGATACTGTTTAGCATAATTCGACCACTTCGGGCTGACAGTTATGCCAGCGCGCCTTTGAAGGGCAACGTGTTGGTTAAAGATAACATATTTCAGTCTGTTACGGGGAGCCGAAACGTCATTTACGGCTGCGGGCAGCCTGCAGCGACAATGGTCAGCCCGTTGCGGATACGCGACGTCATCAACTGCCCGACCGACAGTGGGCACAGTATAACAGCAGCCCCCTGGGGGCTGCTAAGATTAATAACGTGATGGTTTCCGGCGTCTTGGCCAGAGCCGGTTTATCAACAGGCCCCGCTGGCGAGATTACGCCTGCGGCGGCATGCATACCCCGATGCCGCCGAGATTACAGTACCCCTGCGGATTTTTGTGCAGATATTGCTGGTGCTCGTCCTCGGCATAGTAGAACGGCGTGGCCGGTTCGATGGCGGTGGTGATGGCGCGCCGATCGCCGGCCTGCTCCATCGCCTGCTGGAAACGCTGTTTGCTGGCCTGCGCCTCGCGTTCCTGCTCCGGGGTCAGCACAAAAATCGCGGAGCGATATTGCGAACCGATATCGCCGCCCTGGCGCATACCCTGCGCCGGATCGTGATTTTCCCAGAAATACTGCAACAGCTCGCGATAGCTGATGATTGCCGGGTCAAACACCACCCGCACCGCTTCCGCATGGCCGGTCTGGCCGGTACAGACTTCGCGATAGGTTGGGTTCGGCGTATAGCCGCCGGCAAACCCCGCCGCCGTGCTGTAAACCCCCGGGATCTGCCAGAACAAACGCTCCACGCCCCAATAACATCCCATGGCGAACAGCGCCACCTCCATATGATCGGGAACGTGAGTCATGGAATGGCCGTTAACCACATGGGTGGTCGCCACCGGCATCGGCGTCAGGCGGCCCGGCAGGGCTTCGCTTTGTGATACAAGCTGGGTTTTATCAAAATTCTGCGCCACGATAGACTCCTGTTGAGACGATTATCGAAATAATGGGCTATTGCCTGTTGTCTTGTACACTTTCTTTACAGACAATAAACGCCAATATTACGTTAAGCTGTAAGCTTATGACTGTATTTTAGGGTAAAAGGACTAAAAACAACCCCAGGGTCGTTTAATAATAAATATGACGGCGATTGTGCGCGTAAGGAATCCACCCGCGGGAAAGTAAGAAAATTCAGGAGCCAGCGTGCCAAATAATCGCCTTCTTTGCCTGTTTTGCATTCTACTGGCTACGCCATGGTCCTACGCCGCCAACGTGCGATTGCAGGTGGAAGGACTGGAGGGAGAATTGCAGCGTAATGTCCGCGCGCGCCTGTCCACCATCGGCGCGGATGAAATCACGGCCGATGCGCGATTCCAGGCGCGCGTCGACGGCGTGGTGCGGGAAGGGCTGCGCGCCCTGGGCTACTACTCGCCGCAAATCGATTTTGAGTTCCGCCCGGCGGTCAACGGCGGACGGCCCGTGCTGCTGGCCAAGGTCGCGCCCGGCCAGCCGGTGAAAATCGCCGGCGTGAACATCAGCCTGCGCGGCGACGCGCGCACCGATAGGGATTACCTGGGCCTGGTGCGGCGCAGCCGGCCGGCCATCGGCAGCGTGCTCAATCATGGCGATTACACCAATTTTATCAGCGGCATGACCGGCCTGGCGGTACGCAACGGTTATTTTGACGCGGATTTCCCCAAGCGGCAGCTTGGCGTATCGCCGGAACGCCACGAAGCGTTCTGGGATGTGATCTTTGACAGCGGCCAGCGTTACCGCTTCGGCAAGGTGCGTTTTCACGGCGCGCAAATCCGCGAGGACTACCTGCAGAATATTCCCGCTATCCGCGAGGGCGACGAGTACAGCGCCGTCTCGCTGGCGGAGCTTAACCGCCAGCTTGCCGCCACCAACTGGTTTAACTCGGTGGTGGTCTCGCCCGATTTCAGCGCCGGGAAAACCAATAAGGTCCTGCCGCTGGACGCGGTGGTAACGCCGCGCAGCCGCAATATTATCGAAACCGGGGTCGGATTTGCCTCCGACGTCGGGCCCCGGGTCAGAACCACCTGGAACCGGCCCTGGCTCAACGACCGGGGCCATAGCCTGCAGACCACGCTGAGCGTATCCGCTCCCGAGCAGGCGCTGGATTTCAGTTATAAAATCCCGCTGCAAAAAAGCCCGCTGGAGCAATATTATGTGGTGCAAAGCGGGTTTAAGCGCGAAGACCTTAACGATACCAAATCCGATGCCACCACGGTCAACGTGGCGCGCTTCTGGGATTCTTCTTCCGGCTGGCAGCGCTCGGTCAACCTGCGCTGGAGCCTGGACCATTTTACCCAGGCCAATGTCACCGATACCACCATGCTGCTCTATCCCGGCTTCACGGTTAACCGTACCCGGCAGCGCGGCGGGCTGATGCCCACCTGGGGCGACTCCCAGCGTTATTCCATCGACGTGTCCGATACCACCTGGGGCTCGGATGTGGATTTTTTCATTCTGCAGGCGCAAAACGTCTGGGTACGCACCCTGGCGGATAAACACCGTTTCGTGGCGCGCTATAACCTGGGCTGGATCGAAACCAATAATTTTGATCGCGTGCCGCCGTCCCTGCGTTTTTTCGCCGGCGGCGATCGCAGCATCCGCGGCTACCGGTTCCGGGCCATATCTCCCCGCGACGAGGATGGCAAGCTAACCGGCGCCTCGAAGCTGGCCACCGGTTCCCTGGAGTATCAATACAATGTGACCGGCAGGTGGTGGGGAGCCACCTTTATCGATACCGGCCAGGCGGTGAATGATTTCCGGCAGACCAGCCTGAAAACCGGCGCCGGCGTCGGGGTAAGATGGCAGTCGCCGGTAGGCCCGATCAAACTGGACGTGGCCGCGCCCGTAGGCGATCCCGAGGAACATGGATTGCAGTTCTACATAGGATTAGGGACAGAACTATGAGTCTTGCAAAAAAAATCGGCCTCGGCATCCTGACCGTTATCGTACTGCTGCTCGGCGCGCTGGCGTATCTGATCGGCACCACCAGCGGCCTGCATCTGCTGCTGAACGGCGCCGCGCGCTGGGTGCCGGGACTGGACATCGTCAGCGTCAGCGGCGGCTGGCGCGATCTGACGCTGAAGGGGGTGCGCTATCAGCAGCCGGGCATGACGGTAAACGCGAACGAGCTGCATCTCGCGCTTGATTTCTCCTGCTTTCGGCACAGTGCGCTGTGCGTCAACGATCTTGCCTTGAGCGGGGTGGATGTGGCGATTGACACCGCCGCGCTGGCGCCGGGCCAGCCGGACGCCCCGACCGCGGCGCAGGACACCACGGCGATAAGTACCCCCTATCCGCTGATCCTGCGTAATCTCAGCGTCAACGGGGTGCGGGTGCAAATCGACCATACGGTCATCGCCCTGGACAGGTTCCACACCGGCATGGATTTTCGCGGCAATACGCTTATCGTCACGCCCACGGAGATTAATGGCCTGCTGGTGGCCCTGCCGAAAGCGGCGGCGGTGCTGGCCGACCAGGCAATCGACGCCGTGGCCCAGACCGATGAGCAACGACGCGTCGCCGCCCGCCTGGCGGCCGAAAAGGCGGCGGCACAGGCGCCGCCCTTGGCGGAAACCTTAAAGGCGCTATTCGCCGCCCCCGTGTTGCCCGGATTGCCGGATATCCAGGTGCCGCTCAATATCCAACTGCAGGAACTGCGCGGTACGGACCTGCGGCTTACCGGCGATACCGATATCCAGGTAACAAGCTTCCTGATGCAGGGGCGGACGCTGGATCGGGAGATCACCCTGGAACGCCTGCGCATCGACGCCGTGCAGGGTTTGCTGAGCGCCAGCGGCAAGGCGCGCCTGGAGGGACAATGGCCGCTGGAATTAACCGTTAACACCCAACTGAATATCGATCCGGTCAAGGGCGAGAGGATCAGGCTGACGGTCGGCGGCAGTTTACGCGATCGCCTGGATACCGCCCTGAATTTTTCGGGGCCGGTCAAGGCGCAAATCAATGCCGGCCTGCGCCTGGCCGACAGCGGCCTGCCGCTGGAGGTGACGTTCGCCAGTCCTGGCGCGCAGTGGCCGTTGACCGGCGAACCGCAATATCGCCTGCGCGATCTGGCGCTGAAGGTTGATGGCAAGGCGGTGGATTATACGCTTGCCATGCAGGGCGCCGTCAGCGGCGAGGGCCTGCCGCCGGCGGATCTGTCCCTTGAGGGGAAAGGCAATCCCACGCAGTTTACCTTGACGCGCCTGCGCGTGGCGGCTCTGGAGGGAACGACCGATCTGACGGCGGTGATTGACTGGAGCGATGCGGTGAGCTGGCGGAGCGAACTGACGCTCAGCGGCATCAATACCGCCCGGCAATGGCCCGATTGGCCGGCCCGGCTCGCGGGCAAGATTTCCACCCGGGGCAGCATCCACGGCGGCAGCTGGCAGCTGCGTATCCCCGAACTGACGCTTAACGGCAATATCAAACAAAACCCGGTGACCGCCCGCGGCTCCCTGAGCGGCAACGCCGCCGGGCAGTGGCATATTCCCGATCTCCGGCTGGCGCTGGGGCGCAACAGTTTGGATATCAAGGGTGATTTAAACCAGCAACTGGCTCTCGACGCCGTGCTCGATGCGCCGAACCTGAACGGCGTCCTGCCCGGCTTGGCCGGCACCGCCCGCGGCCGGTTCACGGTACGGGGCGAGCGGCAGACGCCGCAGGTCAACATGGATCTTAACGCCGTCGGACTGCGCTGGCAGTCCCTGGCCGTGCGTCGCATCGCCCTGGCCGGCAATCTGCGCGTTAGCGATATCGTGCGCGGCGACCTGAACCTGCGCCTGGATCAACTCCAGCAGGATAATCTGCTGGTGCGCCAGCTTACCCTGGCGGTAACCGGCGACGAGCGCCGCCACCAGCTGCGCCTGAATCTGCAGGGCGATCCGATTGCCGGCGAGCTATCGCTTAACGGCGGCTATGATCGGCAGCGGCAGCGCTGGCAAGGCGCCCTGACCCAGACGCGTATCGGCACGCCGGTGGGCGACTGGCGGTTAACCCGCGCCATGACGCTGGATTATCAGCGTAGCGCGCAGCGCGTCGTTATCGGCCCCCACTGCTGGCAGAATCCCAACGCCCGGCTTTGTGTTCCCGCCGCCATCGACGCCGGCGCCGGCGGCCGGGCCGCGGTGGTGCTCGAGCGTTTCGACCTGGCGATGATCCGTCCCTTCCTGCCGGCGGACACCGCGCTGAGCGGCCTGTTTACCGGCCGGGCGGAGGTGAGCTGGCAACCGGGCGGCGGATTGCCCCAGGCGCGAATCGCCCTGGTGGGCAAGGGGGTAAAGGTGGTACAAAATGTCCAGGGCAATGCGTTGCCGGTAGCCTTCGAGACGTTAAATCTCAACGCCGGCCTGGATCACGACCGCGCGCGTCTTGACTGGCAGGTGGGCATCGCCGGCAACGGCCAGTTTACCGGCCAGGTGGCGGTGGCCGATCCCCAGGGGCGGCGCACGCTTTCCGGCGACGTCACTATCAGCCGGCTGTCGCTGTCTGTCCTTAACCCCATTTTGTCGCGGGGAGAAAGCGCCGCCGGCATCCTGGACGCCCGTCTGCGCGTCGGCGGCAGCGTCGCCCGGCCGCAGCTGTATGGGCAATTGGGCCTGGACCGGCTGCTGATGCGCGGCAACTGGATGCCGTTTGCCATGAATGAAAGCCGTCTGGCGATGGTGTTCAACGGCACCAGTTCGACGCTGCAAGGGGTTATCCACACCACCCATGGACAGCTTAACCTTGGCGGCAGCGCCGACTGGAGCAATATCAGCGCCTGGCGCGCGCGGATTGCCGCCCAGGGCTCCGGGATAAGAATTACCGTGCCGCCCATGGTGCGCATGGATGTCTCACCTGATATTGTGTTGGAGGCCGCGCCGCAGGTCTTTACCCTTAACGGCCGGGTCGATATACCCTGGGCGCGGATCGAGGTGAAGGAATTGCCGCCGAGCGCGGTGGGCGTGTCGCCCGACGAAGTGATCCTCGATAAGCAGCTGCGCCCGGTGGAACAGGCAAAGGTCAACACGGTTATCAACAGCAACCTGGTTATCCATGTCGGCCGCGATGTGCGGCTGGATGCCTTCGGACTGAAGGCGCGGCTGGAGGGCGATCTGAAAATGATCCAGGATAAGCAGGGCCTGGGCCTGAACGGCCAGATCAATATCCCGTACGGCCGTTTCCGGGCCTATGGGCAGGATTTGAGCGTCCGGCGCGGGCAATTGATGTTCGCCGGTCCGCCGGATCAGCCGCTGCTGAACGTTGAGGCCATTCGTAACCCGGATAACACGGCGGATGGTGTGATCGCCGGCGTCAGGGTGACCGGCATGGCGGATCAGCCACGGCTTGAGGTGTTCACCGAACCGGTGAAATCGCAGCAGGAGGCGCTGTCTTACCTGCTGCGGGGCCAGGGGCTTAATACGCCCGGCGCCGACAGCAGCGCGATGACGTCGATGTTAATCGGGATGGGGGTTGCGCAAAGTGGGCAACTTGTGGGTAAAATCGGCGCAGCGTTCGGGGTAAGTAATTTAACCCTGGATACGCAAGGTGTCGGCGACGAGTCCCAGGTCGTGGTCAGTGGTTATGTTGCACCCGGCTTGCAAGTTAAATATGGGGTCGGTATTTTTGATTCATTGGCAACGTTAACGTTACGTTACCGTTTAATGCCGAGACTTTATCTGGAAGCCGTGTCTGGTCTCGATCAGGCATTGGACTTGCTCTATCAGTTTGAGTTTTAACAATGCGAATAATTGTCTACGGTAGTCTGCGACGCAATCAGGGCAACAGTCATTGGATGACGAACGGCCAGTGGTTAGGCGATCACGTGATCTCCGGCTTTGAATTATACGATCTCGGTCATTATCCGGCGGTCGTCCCCGGCACGGGAACGGTATATTGTGAGGTATATCGCATTGATTCCTCGACGTTGGCCGAGTTGGATGCCCTGCGCACCAAAAGCGGCGAGTATAAACGGGCCCTGATCGCGACGCCTTACGGCGGCGCCTGGATGTATGTCTACCAGCGGCCGGTGGAGGGATTGCGGCGGTTGTTGAGTGGGGACTGGGTAAAACGCGCCGAAGAATCCTGAACCCTGAGTGATGGCAAGGAAATGCGCAAACCAGGCTTTGCGCATTTCCTGGACAGGGACAGGCGTAACTTATTTCTTAGCGCGTTCGAAGGAGGCGATAATTTCCGCTTTAGCGGCTTCGGCGTTTTCCCAGCCCGACACTTTCACCCATTTGCCTGCTTCCAGATCTTTATAATGTTCGAAGAAATGGGTGATTTGCGCCCGCAGCAGCGGAGACAAGTCTTCCACGTCTTTCACATTGTCGTACTCTTTCGTCATTTTGGTGTGCGGCACCGCCACCAGCTTGGCGTCTTCGCCGGCTTCGTCGGTCATCTTGAGCACGCCTACCGGGCGGCAGCGAATAACGGAACCGGGTTGCAGCGGGTACGGCGTCGGCACCAATACATCGACCGGATCCCCGTCGAGCGAGAGGGTATGGTTGATGTAACCGTAGTTGCAAGGGTAAAACATCGCGGTGGACATGAAACGATCGACAAACAGCGCACCGGTTGCTTTATCAACTTCGTATTTGATCGGGGAAGCGTTGGCCGGGATTTCAATCACGACGTAAATATCCTCGGGAAGATCTTTTCCTGCCGGTACCAGATTCAAGCTCATGTCAGTTTCCTTAACCTTTCCAATAATAATGGCCTAGCGCCTATTATAACCAAAAAATGCGGTAGTTCACCGCCGAATACTTGCCTGCGGCGAATTAACCGACCCAATCCGGCCTGTGAGGTGACTCACATAACGGATATATAACGGATTGATCCCCGCTGAATCGATAAAGTCTTCGCCGGTGCCACCGATAACCGATGCAGGGCGGAGTGTACAGCCTCTGCCGGGTGATTTGTATTCATCAACATCTGAAAATGCAGGGGCGGAGCTATGTTGAAAACCATGAGCGTCAAGGTTGGATTACTGACCTGGCTGATCGTGATGACCATTATTTTATTTATTGTCGGGGGTATCGGCATTCGTACCATTCAGCAAAGTTCACGTTCCCTGCAAGCCATTAACCAGGTTCAGGGCGAGGAGTTGGGCCTGTTATCCCGCAGCTATAACGCTTCGCTCAGGGCGCGCACAGAGGCGTCACTGGCGGTAAGGCAGTATGAGACCGGCCTTATCAACGAAGCCCAGGCATCGACGGCCAATGTCAAGGCGTTGGCCAAGCTGGCCGACCAAGATATGGCGGCGTTTCTGGCGACCGGTTCGGTGACCGCCGAGGGCGCCAGGCGCGCCCAGCAGCTGAACCTGGTGTATCAGCGTTATAATGAACAGGGCGTTAAGCCCGTCATGGTCGCCCTGAATAATGCGAATCCGGACGGGTATTATCAGGTGCTGGAGACGCAGCTTACTCCGCTCAGCCTGGAGATGGATAAGGCGCTGGACACTTTTCAGCACTATGCGCTGCAGACCGGGCAGCAGATCCAGCGTGACGCCGCCGATGCCGCCCGTATCCAGTTGATGCTGACGATTGTCGCCTGTGTGCTGGCCCTGGTGTTGTCGGTGATAGCCTGGCTGGCGGTGCGCAGATTTATCCTGCGTCCGCTGGATGGCGCCATTGTCCATCTGGAACATATTGCCGCCGGCTCGCTGTATTATCCGGTGAGCGCCAGTAAAGCCACCGAGCTGGCGCGTCTGAACAATGCGCTGTCGTTGATGCAGGATGCGCTGGCCGGCACCGTGAGCGAGGTGCGTGTGGCGGGCGGCCAAATCGATACCGGCACGCGGGAATTGGCCCAGGGCAATACCCATCTTTCCCAGCGGACAGAAGCCTCCGCCGCGGCGCTTGAACAGACGGCGGCGAGTATGGAGCAGCTGACCCAGACGGTGAAACTGAATGCCGAGCATGCCCGTCAGGCCCATGAGCTGGCCAGGGCGGTGTCCGATACCGCCGACAAGGGGAGCGAGGTGGTCTGTTACGTGATTGAAAAGATGCAGGCGATTACCGCGAGTTCGCGTCGTATCGCCGATATCCTGGGCGTGATTGACGGTATTGCGTTCCAGACCAATATCCTGGCGCTGAACGCGGCGGTGGAAGCGGCGCGCGCCGGCGAGCAGGGCAGGGGATTTGCGGTGGTGGCCGGGGAGGTGCGTAACCTGGCCCATCGCAGCGCGGAGGCGGCGAAGGAGATCAAGGGGTTGATCCAAGAGTCGCAGGGGCGGGTTAACGAGGGGTCGGAGATGGCCCATACCGCCGGCGAGACCATGGATGAAATTTCCGAGGAAGTGATGCGGGTGACCAAGCTGATGCGTGAGATTTCCAATGCCACCGATGAGCAGAGCCGCGGCATTGAACAGATTAGCCTGGCGGTGTCGCAGATGGACGCGGTGGCGCAGCAGAACGCCTCGTTGGTGGAGGAATCAAGCGCGGCGACGCGTTCGCTGCAGGCGCAGTCGCAGCAGTTGGCGAAGAGTATGGCGGTGTTTCAGCTTGAGGAGGTGGCGGCAGTGGCGGAAGAAGTGAGTGACGTGGAGGCGGCGGCCTGAAGGTGTAGTACCGCTGATCTGGCGTTGGCGCGTGCTCCCTTGGACATATCTGTGTTGAGTTCGGCGTTGGCGGGCTGATATGGTCCGGCCATCATGTTGGGCACCCGTGAATATGGATGTCGCCACGGCGGGGGGGGGGGTAGCTTGCGGCGAGGGTTATGTCGTTGCGGTAAGGTTTATGATGCCGCGGTGAGGGTTATGTCGTTGCGGTAAGGTTTATGATGCCGCGGTGAGGGTTATGTCGTTGTGGTAAGGTTTATGATGCCGCGGTGCAGGTTTCGCTTGCCGTGCGTTCGGTGGTTATATGCAGTGCCGGGTGCCGGCAAGCGACAAAGAGGCCGTACCGCGACGGCCTCCTTGACCTCCGAGCGGCCGGCAGATCGTGCGCCGCTGCGCGGTTCCCGGCAGCGCTGCATCCCGGCTTTTTGGACCGCCCGATATGCGCTCCCAGCGCAATCCGGGCTTTCGCCGCTCCCGGCGGCTCATCCAGCCGCGATGCGCGCCGCCGGCGCACTCTATGCCGGCATCACGTCAACACCATCGCCTGTGAGCAAATCGGCGTTTTGGGGTTCTTAGCGGTATGCGCTTACCGGGAAAACTACCAGTATTCATTTTTTTAGTGGTTGATGGCTGAAAGCGTATTTTTTACTGCTAAAATTTAACGCTGAATGATGAATGTTTTACTGTTCGACTGCATAACGATAACGGGTAAGGGCATGTCTGAATAACCGGTTTTTCGCTGCGCCAACTGTATTCCCTACTCGTTGCATCCCATATTAGTTAATCCTATGCCGACGCCTGCCCTTATCCTAAGCAACAGCGCCGCTATCGCTTCATAACATGCAGTACGAACAGCGACATGTGGACCGGCATAAAGCGCGCTGA
This sequence comes from Sodalis sp. RH24, assembly GCF_047324145.1. NCBI lineage: Bacteria > Pseudomonadati > Pseudomonadota > Gammaproteobacteria > Enterobacterales > Bruguierivoracaceae > Sodalis > Sodalis sp. RH24. The sequence goes on along the minus strand of NZ_CP178729.1, from coordinate 2,638,488 downwards.
CGGCCTCCTTGTCGCTTGCCGGCACCGGGCACGCCATATAACCACCGAACGCACGGCAAGCGAAACCCGCACTGCGGCAACATAAGCCCCCCGCAAGCGCCAGCGAAATCCCAGCCAAAGCTGGCCGCTTTCCATTTAAATGCAGGCAAATGCAGGCGAAAAGGTTCGTCTATCTCTGTTACGGCGTGCTGTATACGCAGCAGCCCTAATGGGCGCGCTCTCCCTTGAACACGTCTGCTTTGAGATGAGTGTTGGCGGGCCTAGCGCGCCATGGGGCGCTCGGTCGGGCGGGAAAAGCACGCCCGATTCGACCCCATTGGCACGCTCTCCCTTGAACACGTCTGCTTTGAGATGAGTGTTGGCGGGCCTACCGCGCCATGGGGCCTCGGTCGGGCGGGAACACCACGCCCGATTCGACCCCATTGGCACGGTCTCCCTTTAACACGTTTGCTTTGAGATGGGTGTTGGCGGGCCTACCGCGCCATGGGGCCTCGGTCGGGCGGGAACACCACGCCCGATTCGACCCCATCGGCACGGTCTCCCTTGAACACGTCTGCTTTGAGATAAGTGTTGGCGGGCATACCATGCCATGGGGCCTCGGTCGGGCGGGAACACCACGCCCGATTCGACCCCATTGGCACGGTCTCCCTTGAACACGTCTGCTTTGAGATGAGTGTTGGCGGGCATACCATGCCATGGGGCTTCGGTCGGGCGGGAACACCACGCCCGATTCGACCCCATCGGCACGGTCTCCCTTTGACACGTCTGCGTTGAGTTCGGCGTTAGCGGGCCTGCCGTGCCGCGAGGCGTGGTTATTATTCGTCGGGGAAATCGCGCATAAAGCGCTCAGCGTCGTTGACCATGGATTCGGTGCCGACAAAGAACGGCGAACGCTGGTGGAGCTGTTGCGGCACGATATCCAGGATGCGGTTTTTGCCGTCGCTGGCCTTGCCGCCGGCCTGTTCGGCCAGGAACGCGACCGGGTTGCATTCATACAGCAGGCGCAGTTTGCCCTGGGGATGCGTGGCGGTGCTGGGATAAAGGTAGATGCCGCCCTTGAGCAAATTGCGGTGGAAGTCGGATACCAGCGAGCCGATGTAGCGGGAAGTGTAGGGGCGGTGAGTGGCCTCGTCCATCTCCTGGCAGTATTTGATGTATTTTTTAACGCCGTTGGGGAACTTGATGTAGTTGCCTTCGTTAATGGAATACATATTGCCGGTGGCCGGGAAGCGTACGCTTTCGTGGGAGAGGCAAAATACGCCGATGGAAGGATCGTAGGTAAAAGCGTGGACCCCGCAGCCGGTGGTATAAACCAGCATGGTGGACGAGCCGTATACCACGTAACCCGCTGCGACCTGCTTGCTGCCGGGCTGGAGGAAATCCTCGAGCGTCACCGGCGTGCCCACCGGCGTGACCCGGCGGTAGATGGAAAATATCGTGCCTACCGAGACGTTGACATCGATATTGGATGAGCCGTCCAGCGGGTCCATCAGCACGACATATTTGCCGCTGGTGGAGCGCTCGCCGTCAAAAATAACGATTTCGTCTTCTTCTTCGGAAGCAATGCCCGCTACCTGTCCGCGCGCCTTCAGCGCCGCTTTTAATTTTTCATTGGCAAACAGGTCGAGTTTCATCTGCACTTCGCCCTGGATATTGGATACGCCGCTGGTGCCGAGGATATCCACCAAACCCGCTGTATTAATATCGCGGTGAATGATCTTCGCCCCTAATTTTATCGCGGAGAGTAACGCGGTAAGTTCACCGGTGGCATGTGGAAATTCGTGCTGTTTCTCTACGATAAATTCGCCTAACGTTTTCATATCACTTTCCCTGGATCCAAAGAATGACCATGTTGCTAAGGATGAAAAGCGGTACAATCGATTTTCACTGACCAATTTCACTGACCGATTTCACTGACCGAGTAACAGTCCGGTTAACCTGACAGAGCTAACACTCATCGATTTGCCGCTTACGTATGTAATGCAGTTTAGCTTAAACGAATGCGAGTACATCATCAAATCCGTTTATATCAGTCGGCCGCAGCGGTAGAATGAGCCGCAGTTCGTGTTAAAAAATGGAAAAATTATGCGCATACACATTCTCGGGATCTGCGGCACATTTATGGGTGGGCTGGCGATGCTGGCGCGCGCGTTGGGGCATGAAGTGACCGGGTCCGATGATAACGTCTATCCCCCGATGAGCACGCTGCTGCAGGATCAGGGCATTGTGCTGATCAAAGGTTACGATCCGGCGCAGCTGACGCCCGAGCCGGAACTGGTCATTATCGGTAATGCGATGAGCCGCGGCAATCCCTGTGTGGAAGCGGTACTGGAGCGGGGTATTCCTTACATGTCCGGCCCGCAGTGGCTGCACGATCGCGTGCTGCAGCAGCGTTGGGTGATAGCGGTGGCCGGCACCCATGGCAAAACCACCACCGCCGGCATGGTAACCTGGATCCTGGAGGAGTGCGGCTATCAGCCGGGGTTCGTGATAGGCGGCGTGCCGGGGAATTTTACCGTTTCCGCACGTTTAGGCGACGGCGCGTTTTTCGTGGTGGAAGCGGATGAATACGATTGTGCGTTTTTTGATAAGCGTTCCAAATTTGTCCATTATTGCCCGCGCACCCTGATTCTTAATAACCTTGAGTTCGATCATGCGGATATTTTTGACGATCTGAAAGCCATCCAAAAACAGTTCCACCATCTGGTCAGGCTGGTGCCCGGCAAAGGGAAAATCATCCTGCCCGATAACGACCCGCATCTGAAGCAGGTGATGGCGATGGGCTGCTGGAGCGAGCAGGAATATGTCGGTGAGGAAGGCAGCTGGCGGGCGAAAAAAAGCGCGGCGGACGCCAGCCGGTTCCAGGTCTTCCTGCAAGGCGAGCTGATGGGCGACGTGCAGTGGGATCTGGTGGGCGAGCACAATATGCATAATGGCCTGATGGCGATTGCCGCCGCCCGTCACGTGGGGGTGCAGCCGGCCGATGCCTGCCGGGCGTTGGGATCCTTTATCAATGCCCGCCGTCGTCTTGAGCTTAAAGGGACTGCCAACGGCGTGAAACTCTATGATGATTTCGCTCACCATCCCACGGCAATCCTGGCGACCCTAGCCGCGTTGCGCAGTAAAGTTGGCGGTACCGCGCGTATTCTGGCGGTGCTGGAACCGCGCTCCAACACCATGAAAATGGGCTTGAATAAAAATGAGCTGGCGCCTTCGCTGGGCCGCGCCGACGAGGTATTTTTATTCCAGCCCCAGCATATTCCCTGGCAGGTGAGCGAGGTGGCGGAGGCGTGCGTACAGCCGGCGCATTGGAGCGCCGATGTCGATACGCTGGTGGAAATGATTGTCAAGACGTCGCAACCGGGCGATTACATTCTGGTGATGAGCAACGGCGGCTTCGGCGGCATTCATGAAAAACTGCTGGCGCAGTTAAACCTGAAAGCCGGCCTGGCGGTGTAGGCGCCGTGCGCAAGCCAAAAAAAACCCCCGCAAGCGGGGGAAAAGGTTCGCCGGATAGGACGACGAGAGGGAATCGGCTGTCCGCGTCTTGGGTTATTACTGGACACAGGAATAACTGAGGGCGACGACGGCATAACCGCTTTGACTTCTGGAGTAAACTCTTTCTGCACTGCGTTATTGATTATTGTTTCAAGCCTTGACGAACCCGCCGGCTTTCAGCAATTCAGCCCAGGGCGCGGCGGCAAGTCGCTGCCGGTGCCCTCCATCCATGCGCTTATTTATACAACTCGGCCGTGGCGTGCCAGGTATCATTTTCACGGGCTTCCGTGATGTGGTATGCCGTTGCGCCTTTGGCTTGAGCAGCTTGATTCAGCGCCTGATGGATGTCGGAAGGCGCACCCGCGATCCCGCCTACGCTTACGGTGCCGAACGAATGCAAGCCGCTGGCCTGATCCTGCGAGATTGATTCTGCGGCGAAGGCGCCGAAAGATAAGGCTGACATTACGGTCATCAGTGATACTGCGGTTTTAATTTTCATGTTTTATACCTCTACTATTCTTTTGACTGACGTTCTTCATGCTGTTCTTTATTGCTGACAACAGGATGTAAAACGTGATGTTCATCACGAAACAAAGTATACACTAGTAACGGCAGGTATTAGTAGTTTGCTCATAATTTATTATGAAACTTTATTTCTGTACTTTCGCATGATATAAGAAAAAGCTATTAAAAGTGGTTGAATAATATACAATTAATGTTAAATAATTGTAATTTCAATCAGATAGCGGTTTTTAGCCAAACGTGCTGTCTGGCCGGCTTCCGGCGGTGGAAACCGCCGCGGTGAAACCCTAGAGAGAATATTAGCGGGGCTTAGGGCCACAAAGGCAGCATCATTTGTGGCGTGATGACGCTTTTGCAGCGGCATAAAAGAGATGAAAAGCACGAATGTTAGGCGCTGGCGTTATAAAGCGCCCGATCGTCGGCTTAGAGTTCCTGTTCAAACAGAATAAGGATGGCTTCGTAAAGCTGCTTTACGCTAAAACCCTTGGCGGGGGTGGTAAAGATCGTATCGTCCCCGGCTATGGTGCCCAGGATGCCTTCGGATTTACCCAGGGAATCCAGCAGCCGCGCGATAAGCTGGGCGGCGCCGGGACTGGTATGGATAACGATAACCGCGTCGTTGTGATCGACATCCAGCACCAGGTTTTTCAGCGGACTGCTGGTGGTGGGCACGCCCAGTTCCGCCGGCAGGCAATAGACCATTTCCATCTTCGCGTTGCGGGTCCTTACCGCGCCGAATTTAGTCAGCATCCTTGATACCTTGGACTGGTTAATATTTTCAAATCCCTGTTCTTGCAATGCAAAAACGATTTCACCTTGGGAGCTGAATTTCTCTTCCTTAAGCAAGGCCTTAAAAGCTTTCACCAGTTCTTCTTGTTTAAAGTGGTTGCGCATATTTTCCCAAACCAGTAGCCAGTATTGTACGACGAATTATGCATAAATTTGCATTTTTATGCAATAACAATGCGCAGCCACCGCCAGGATGGCCAAATTAAGTCGGCAAAACAATCAGCTTAGCAATATCTATTCAAACCGACCATGACCGGGCTCCCATATTTCATGGCCGTTAAAAGTAAAGAGAATGTTATTAATTTGATGTTGTTTTAACCATTGCTGTCGGTGTAGTGTGGACGCTAACCACGGGTATTGAACGGCGGCGACAGGCATTATCCGGTGAGGTCATCCGGCATGGGAATTCGGGCGGCTAATAGGGATAAAAAAGGGAAGTTAATGCGTCAATTCTCAAATTTGCGATCGCTGATTTGTTTTTACCCGTTTATGTCTCTATGATCATAACCAGATGATTTGACGGCATTTAATTTTTCCTATAATAATAAGGAGATTAGAATGAAAGTCGCAGTTCTCGGCGCAGCGGGTGGCATAGGCCAGGCCCTTGCCCTGTTGCTCAAAACCCAGCTCCCTCCAGGTTCAGAACTCTCTCTTTATGACATCGCCCCCGTAACGCCCGGCGTGGCGGTCGATCTCAGCCATATTCCCACCGCGGTCAAGATTAAGGGCTTTAGCGGCGAGGACGCAACCCCCGCCTTGGCAGGGGCGGACATCGTTCTTATTTCCGCCGGCGTGGCGCGTAAGCCCGGCATGGATCGCGCCGATCTGTTTAACGTCAATGCGGGCATTGTACGCAACCTGATCAACCAGGTGGCGAAAGCCTGTCCCACGGCGTTAATCGGCATTATCACCAATCCCGTCAATACCACCGTGGCGATTGCCGCTGAAGCGCTGAAGAAAGCCGGGGTGTATGACAAACGCAAGCTTTTCGGCGTCACTACCCTGGATATCATCCGTTCCAATACTTTTGTCGCCGAGCTGAAAGGCTTGCGGCCCGAGGACGTGGAAGTGCGTGTGATTGGCGGCCATTCCGGCGTCACTATCCTGCCTTTATTGTCACAGGTGAAAGGCGTGAGCTTCAGCGAGCAGGAAATCGCCGATCTCACCCGCCGTATCCAGAATGCCGGCACCGAGGTCGTGGAAGCGAAAGCCGGCGGCGGTTCGGCCACGTTATCAATGGGCCAGGCGGCGGCGCGGTTCGGCTTGTCGTTGGTGCGCGCCATGCAGGGTGAAGCCGGCGTGGTGGAATGCGCGTACGTTGAAGGGGACGGCGAATTTACCCGTTTCTTTGCCCAACCGCTGTTGTTGGGCAGACAAGGGCTGGAAGAACGTCAATCCATCGGTACCTTGAGCGCGTTCGAACAGCAGGCGCTGGAACAGATGAAGGATGTGCTGAAGAAAGATATCGAACTGGGCGAAAAATTCATTAATCAGTAGCCTGTACGCCGCGACCCGGAACCCTGGGCCGCGGCTGTTAGCGATCGCCATCGCACGTGCCGGCGGTGGGACGCGCCGGTCATCTGCCGGCCTCCGACCCTTTTCCCTTCATTTGGTCCCTTCTTCATCAGGTTAAACGTATTTTACCCCAGCTTATGTGGACATGTTTTTCATCATTTACCAGCATGTCTTATCGGCGATTTCTGCAATTAAAAACGCGTTTTACCTGCCGCTAGGTTAATTGCCTTACTTAATTATTCTATTGATAAATAGTGTTTATTTTCAGTTTATGGGATAAAAACCAACCACGATCTCATTTTTACATCCGTTGTAGCGCTTACTGCTTTTTTTGTGTTGTAATTGACGTAACGGCAAGCCGTAATGGCTAAACTGCAAAAGCGAACCTATAACGGAACCGTGCCTGGGTAAGACCGCTGCGTTAAAAGGGTTTTACAGGTATTGCGGAATGGAGATAACGAGAGTTATTACCAGACAAGGAGGGAAACGATGGCACTAAAAAAGGAATGGATAGCCACGCATGAACTGATAGGCGTCGGTGGGTTGCCTAAAACGCGCCAAGGGCTGAACCGGCGGGCGCGCGAAGAAGGCTGGCATAAAAGGCGACGCGAAGGGGCACGCGGCAAGGCTGTGGAATATGCATGGCAAAGCCTGCCCGACACGGTAAAAAAAACGCTGTCGCTCCGTTCCGGTACTGCTGAATATAAGGTCTCGCAGCAGGAACCTTCTTCCACCTGGCTGGAAATTCACCGACAGCTCTCCTGCGCGGAACGCGACTTCGTGGTGTCGTTTATTTTAAGGGAGGGCGTTTTAAACCTGTTAAAACGCCTGGATTATCCCGATGAATCCCTGGCGGGACTCGATCGGGAGTAGGAGGGTAAGACCGGCGCGCCCGGGGGCGTATTCCGGCCTGGTTTACTGTCAGCGGGAGCGTATCAGGCTTTTTCTGTCAACCAACTGATTCGTCTTTGGATCAATGTAACGGCTGGGCCAGATTTCCAGTGGGTGTATGCCCAAGGCATTCCCTATAAGCCATTCGCCTTTCGGCCATGGGCGGGTCATGGCGTTCGCCAGGGTTGACGAACTCAAGCCTGCATCCCGAGAGACGGCCGCAAGCGTGGTGCCGCGTTTACGTAACGCTGCAATGATATCGGCGGAGTGCCAATCTTTTATCCTTTCACACATATTCAATCCCTTGCTGCTCACTGAGGGTAGGTAAATGCACTAATTAGCATAAGTAAGTAACCCGTAGTTGATTTCACTATGCCACCGGAAAATTTATAGCACATTTTTTCCTAAAGTTTTTCCACCATTTTCTCAATGATGTCAAATTTTGCTATGGACGTCCCTTTTTGGAATGCAAAAGATATGAAAAAAGCCTGGTTTAAGACCTGTGAACTCATTGGTGTAGCCAAGCTTCCGGGTACCCGGCAAGGCATTACCGCGCGGGCACGGCGGGAAAACTGGATCCGCCGCCCGGTCGTGGGCGTGCAGGGAAAAGGCTTGGAATTCGCCATTGAGAGTTTACCAGCCGAAGTGCAACAAGAGCTCACCAGCCGGCAAATGCAGGAAACGCCCGTTGCCGAATACCTGATCAATCCCGCGCGCAAGGCGCCGGAAAAAGACCCTCTCGGGGCCTGGATGGCTATATATCAGCAATTTCAACCGGAGGAACGGGATGAGGTCATCAGCCTGGTGTTGCGCGAGGGGATTACGGGGTTTCTGACGCGCCTGGGCATGACGCCCAAGCGCTGATAATCACCGGGAACGGATTTGCCGGCGGGTTTCCCGCTATCGGCCGCCGGTTTCCTAAAATTGCCGTTGCACCGCCAGGTGCGCCAGGCTTTCCAGCGCCTGGCGAAAAGGGGTCGGCTCCAGGCAGGCGAGGCAGGTGATGGCGTTATCCGCTTCCGCTTCCGCACGCTGCCGGGTGTACTCGAGGGAACCGCACTGATGCATGGTTTCCAGTACCGCGTCGAGCAGGTGGCGGCCGTTGCCCTGGATAATGGCCTCGCGGATCATCGCCGCCTGCCGCGCGTCCCCGTGGCGCATGGCATGCAGCAGCGGCAGGGTGGGCTTGCCTTCATTCAGGTCGTCGCCGGTGTTTTTGCCCAGGGTCTTGCCGTCGGCGCCGTAATCCAGCAGATCATCGATTAGCTGGAAGGCGGTGCCCAGGTAACGGCCGTAATCCCGCAGGGCGTTTTCCTGCTCGGGGGTGGCGCCGGCCAAAATGGCGGAAGATTGCGCCGCCGCCTCGAACAGGCGGGCCGTCTTGCTGTAAATCACCCGCATGTAGCTCTCGATGCTGATATCGGGATCGTTGCAGTTCATTAACTGTAATACTTCGCCTTCGGCAATGACGTTAACCGCCTCCGACATCAGCGCCAGGACCCGCAGCGATTCCAGGCCGGTCATCATCTGGAAGGCGCGCGTGTAGATAAAATCCCCCACCAGGACGCTGGCGGCATTGCCGAACGCCGCGTTGGCCGTGGCCTTGCCCCGGCGCATATCGGATTCGTCAACCACGTCGTCATGCAATAAGGTGGCGGTATGGATAAATTCAATCAGCGCCGCCACGGTCACATGCTTTTTGCCGTCGTAATGCAAGGCCCTGGCCGCCAGCACGGCTATCATCGGGCGGATGCGCTTGCCCCCGCCGCTGATGATGTAGTGGCCAAGCTGATTGATAAGCGCGACTTCGGAGTTCAACTGCTCGAGGATAATCGCGTTGACGTCCGCCATATCATGTGCGGTAAGTTCTGTAATTTGATCAAGGTTCATTATTGTCTTTAGGCTTTATTTTAACCGTTAGATAGTAACGCTGCTCATGGGGCCAGATGGTAGAAACTGTGTTACTGATTGTACTTGAAAAATGCCAGAGATAAATGCCGGTGAAGAAACTGCGCTTTTTTCGTCTCCTGTATGTATTCTGCACTTGTCATAGGGCGCTTTTTTGCGTAGAATTCGCGCCCTATTGTGAATATTTATAGCGCACTGTGGACGAATCTAAGTTGAGTGCGCGGAAAGCGGAGTTTTTTATGTACGCGGTTTTCCAAAGTGGTGGTAAACAACACCGGGTCAGCGAAGGTCAGACTGTTCGCCTTGAAAAGCTGGACATCGCAACGGGTGAAACCGTTGAATTCGACCAGGTGATGATGATTGCCAACGGTGATGACATTCAGATCGGCGTTCCTTTCGTCAATGGCGGAAAGATTCAAGCTGAAGTAGTTGCCCATGGTCGTGGCGATAAAGTGACGATTGTTAAATTTCGTCGCCGTAAGCACTATCGTAAGCAACAAGGCCATCGTCAGTGGTTCACTGACGTGAAAATTACCGGTATCGGCGCCTAACAGGGGAGCACACTCATGGCACACAAAAAGGCTGGCGGCTCGACTCGTAACGGTCGCGACTCAGAAAGTAAACGCCTGGGCGTCAAACGCTTCGGCGGCGAAGCTGTTTTAGCAGGCAGCATCATCGTTCGCCAGCGTGGAACTAAATTCCACCCCGGCACCAACGTTGGTTGCGGTAAAGACCACACTCTGTTTGCTTTGGCTACTGGTAAAATCCAGTTCGAAGTTAAAGGACCGAAAAACCGCAAGTTTGTCAGCATCGTAGCAGCTGAATAAATTTTCCGTTTTTTGCTGGCCGCGGCTCCGATAGCCCGGCCCAGGCAACACGTCCCGATAACAGAGCAAAGCCCCGCAATTCTTGCGGGGCTTTTTACTTTTCTTTCCGGCCACGTTTCGCGTTAAACACTCATGAAGACAAATCAGCAGGCGGGACAGCAGGCAGGGGTGGGCATCATGCTGGCGCTCACCACCGCAATGTGCTGGGGGGCGTTGCCCATCGCCATGAAACAGGTGCTCACCGACATGGAGCCGTATACCGTGGTCTGGTACCGTTTCATCATGGCGGGTATCGGTCTGGCCGTCATCCTGGCGCCGCGTCGCCAACTGCCGTCATTAACGCTGTTTTTGCGCTGGCGCTGGCTGATGATGCTGGTTATCGCCACCGCGGGCTTGCTGGGCAACTTTATTTTCTTCAGTTCGTCGCTGCAATACCTTAGCCCGACCGCGTCGCAGGTCATCGGCCAGCTTTCGCCGGTGGGCATGATGTTCGCCAGCGTGCTGATCCTTAAGGAACGCATGCGCGGCACCCAGATTATCGGGGCGTTGATGCTGATAAGCGGCCTGGTGATGTTTTTTAATACCAGCCTGCTGGAGATCTTTACCCGGCTGACCGACTACACCCTGGGGGTGATCCTGGGGGTTTGCGCGGCGACGGTCTGGGTCTGTTACGGCGTGGCGCAAAAGGTTCTGCTGCGCCGGCTGGCCTCGCAACAGATCCTGTTTTTACTGTATGTTTTGTGTACAATAGCCTTATCCGTCGTGGCCAAGCCCGCGGCGGTGATGCACCTAAGCTTGTGGCAGGTTGCCTGCCTGGTATTTTGCGGTGCCAATACATTGGTTGGTTACGGCGCGCTGGCGGAAGCCATGGCGCGCTGGCAGGCGGCGCAGGTCAGCGCTATCGTCACGCTGACGCCCCTGTTCACCTTACTTTTTTCGGATTTGCTGTCACTGGCCTGGCCGGATTATTTCGCTGCTCCGGCGCTGAATATTGTCGGTTATCTGGGCGCGTTTGTCGTGGTGGCGGGTGCGATGTTTTCTGCGGCGGGCCATCGGCTCCTGCCCGTGCGGGCCAAAACAGGACCGGTGCTGCCCATTAAGCCGCCCGGCAAATGAATTACGGAGAGTTTCCATGAAGTTTGTAGATGAGGCCGCCATCGTGGTGGTCGCGGGCGACGGCGGCAACGGTTGCGTCAGTTTCCGGCGGGAAAAATATATTCCTAACGGCGGTCCTGACGGCGGCGACGGCGGGGACGGCGGCGATGTCTATCTGCTGGCGGACCGGAACCTGAACACCCTGATCGATTATCGCTTCGAAAAATCCTTCCGCGCTGAACGCGGTCAAAACGGCCAAAGCCGGGACTGCACCGGCAAACGCGGCAAGGACATTACCATCAAAGTCCCGGTGGGCACCCGTATCCTCGACCAGGGCACCGGTGAAACCATGGCCGACATGACCCGCCATGAGCAACGCGTCATGGTGGCGAAAGGCGGTTTCCACGGCTTGGGCAACGCGCGCTTTAAATCTTCCATTAACCGCGCCCCGCGCCAGAAAACCGACGGCACCAAGGGCGAAAACCGCGAACTGCAGCTCGAACTGCTGCTGCTGGCCGATGTCGGCATGCTCGGGCTGCCCAATGCCGGCAAATCAACATTTATCCGCGCGGTGTCCGCCGCCAAACCCAAGGTGGCCGACTATCCCTTCACCACCCTGGTGCCGAGCCTTGGCGTGGTGCGCATGGATAATGAGCAGAGCTTTGTGGTCGCCGATATCCCCGGCCTGATTGAAGGCGCGTCCGAAGGCGCCGGCCTGGGCATTCGTTTCCTGAAACACCTTGAGCGCTGCCGGGTGCTGCTGCACCTGATCGATCTCGCCCCCATCGATGAATCGGATCCCATCGAAAACGCCCGGATCATCGTCAAGGAGCTTGAGCGCTACAGTGAAAAGCTGGCCGCCAAGCCGCGCTGGCTGGTATTTAATAAGATCGACCTGCTCGACCCCGAAGAAGCGGATCGCCGGGCCAAGGCCATAGCCGCGGCGCTCGGCTGGCAGGAACAGTTTTATATTATTTCCGCCGCCAGCCAGCAGGGCGTTAAAGCGCTGTGCTGGGACGTGATGGCCTTCATTAACAGCCATCCCCACGATCTGCCGGCTGAAGAGGCCGCCGCCCCGGTCAAGGTTGAGTTTATGTGGGATGACTATCACCGCGAACAGCTGGAAAAAACCGAGATCGTCGCTGAAGAGGACGATCTGGACGATGACGATTGGGACGAAGATGATGAAGAAGGCGTGGAATTTATCTATCACCGCTGACGGTTCTGGATTTGCCGCGATCCTGCACGGGTTGCATTAATACGCGCCCGGGCGGCCTCACCGCCGCTACAACGCCCCTACCGCTGTTTGCGGGGGGGCGTTTTTTTATGGACGAGGGGGGCGCCAATCAGTTGTTTTGATAGATATCTTTATATAACCGGCTTTCGAAACGTACCAGGGGAATGCGCCTGGCCTTTTGATCCTCGGGCGGCACCGCGTATCCCGAGAGATACTGCACAAAAGCCATGCGCTGGCCGCTGACGGTGGTGATAAAGCCCGCCAGGTTATAAACCCCCTGCAACGAGCCGGTTTTGGCCGAGACTTTACCGTCCACGCCCGCCTCGTGCAGCCCGGCGCGATACATCAGCGTGCCGTCATATCCCGCCAGCGGCAGCATGGAGATGAAATCCAGGGTTTGGTCATGCTGGCCGATATATTGCAGCACCTGCATCATGGTGGCCGGTGAAATCAGATCGTGGCGCGATAAGCCGGAACCGTCGACGATAATGGTATTGCCCAGATCGATGCCGGCCTGCTGGCGCAGGATTTGCCGTACCGCGTCCGAACCGGCGCGCCAGGTGCCGGGCACCTTGAAACGCTCGCGGCCGATGGTGCGAAATACCGTATCGGCAATCATGTTATCGGATTTCTTCAGCATCACCCGTAGCAAATCATGCAGGGGCGCGGAATACGTCTGCGCCAGTATCTTGCCCGGCGCGCCGGGAACGGTTTGACGCAGCAGGGTGCCCCCCACCTCGATACCCGCCTCTTTCAGCTCGCTTTTCAGGATGGCTCCCGCATAGCTTGCGCCATCCTGGATGGCAAACGCCAGCGGCAGGGGTTCGGCGCGCTGGGGCAGGCAGCCGGTCAGGGTAAAGCGGTTCAGCTCGCCCGGCACCACGTCCAGCTCGCAATATTGTGCCTCGGGGGACCCTTTCGCCAGGGTGCGTACCTGGCTGTACATCTGCACCGGGTAATACGAGGCCACGCGGATAAACGCATTATCGCCGGCCTTGGGCGCGCTGTAGAGCGAAACGGAGAAGCAGTTGCGATCGACGATGGCCGCGCCCGGCGGCGCGCTGAAGCATTGGGTCAAGTCATTCCACGGCCATCCCGGGGCTTTGTCGTGGCTGGCGAAGGCGGAGGTGTCGATGAGCAGATTGCCCGAAACCTGGCGGATGCCCTGCTTGCGTAGTTCGGCGACCATATTGCGCAACTGCTGGCGCCCCAGGGTCGGATCGCCGCTAAAACGGGCGATCAGGTTGCCGCGCAGCACGCCGTTGCCGACCGTGCCGTCGCTTTCCAGGGTGGTGCTGAAACGATAGGCCGGTCCCAGTTGCAACAATGCCGCCAGCGCGGTGATCACTTTCTGGGTACTGGCCGGCAGGGCCATCTGCTGGCTGTGATAATCAATGGCCGGCGTGGGGGCGCCGATTTTTTGTGCAATCAATGCCAGGTTGGCGCCGTCGGGTAACAGTTCCGTATAATTTTCCACCGGCGCGCCGTGCGCGGACAGCATAATAACGCCGGTCAATCCTGTGAGTATTCCTACAAAACGCATAATATTGTGCAACGGCAAAGTAACGTGGTGCCATACTACGGTGCAAACAGGGTTAAAGTAAACGATGACCCATCGGGAACTCTGGGTTAAAATACGTATCAAAATGCAAACCAAGACTGACCAGGCTCGTTGCGCCAGGTGCGGTTTTTTTTGCTTTTCGCTTAGGTGGTAGCGCAAACGGCTACGCCGTGACAACATTCAGTACCGTCAGGACGGCGACTATTTTAGCAGGATGTATTCATTTAGAGGTATTGCCATGACACCAATTCCGATGACTTTGCGTGGTGCCGATAAGCTGCGGGAAGAGCTCGAGTTTTTGAAAAGCGTCCGCCGCCCGGAAATTATCAAGGCCATCGCCGAGGCTCGCGCGCACGGCGATCTGAAGGAAAACGCGGAATACCATGCCGCGCGCGATCAGCAAGGGTTCTGCGAAGGCCGTATCCAGGAAATCGAAGCGAAGCTGTCCAACGCGCAGATTATCGATGTCACCAAGATGTCGGCCGGCGGCCGGGTGATTTTTGGCGCTACGGTCACTATCCAGAACCTGGAAAACGAAGACGAGCAGACCTATCGCATCGTTGGCGACGACGAGGCCGATTTTAAACAAAATCTTATTTCCATCAATTCCCCCATGGCGCGGGGTCTGGTCGGCAAGGAAGTCGGCGATATCGCCCTGATCCGGACACCCGGCGGCGATGTGGAATATGAGATTTTGAAGATAGAATATCTTTAATACGCTGAAAAAGCGGAATGAGATGATTTGTAAAGAAAGGAAAAAGGCCGTAAGCGGCCTTTTCCTCTATCGGGGAACATGGCACCTTTTCAGCAGAAAAGGTGTATTCAGCGCGGTAAAGTGATTTTATGGTCTTTACCCGGCCGGTACAAAACCAGGACGCCGCCGATGGCCTGCACGTTAACGGCGCCGGTTTCACGCACGATGGCATCCGCGATAAGCGTTTTGGTCTCGCGTTCTTCCGCGGCAATTTTCACTTTGATAAGCTCATGATGTTCAAGAGCCTGTTCAATTTCTGCCAGCACGCCTTCGGTCAGGCCGTTATTGCCCAGCATGACGACCGGTTTTAGCGGATGAGCCAGGCTTTTCAGGTGCTGTTTTTGCTTATTATTAAGATTCATTTGTCTTTTTTGCTTACGTTGGGATTGAAAACGGTACATTCTACCGCCATCTCATGGTTATCACCAAATCGGTCGTGATTGTATCTGGCGCACGAGTGCCCGCATCCCATCACAAATGCACTCTTTCAGGATAGTTGGAAAACACGATGACCACCAAAAAGCGTTCTGGAAGCTCCAGTCGATGGCTACAGGAACACTTTAGCGATAAATATGTTCTCGAGGCACAAAAAAAAGGACTGCGTTCGCGTGCCTGGTTTAAACTTGAAGAAATACAGCAGGGCGACAAACTGTTCAAACCGGATATGGCTGTCGTGGATCTCGGCGCCGCGCCCGGCGGCTGGTCGCAGTATGTCGCCACGCAAATTGGCAAGAAAGGGCGTATCATCGCCTGTGATATTCTACCCATGGATCCCATCGTGGGCGTCGATTTCCTGCAAGGCGACTTTCGCGACCCGCTGGTGCTGCAGGCCTTGCTTGATAGGGTAGGCGAAAGCAAAGTACAGGTGGTCATGAGCGATATGGCCCCTAATATGAGTGGCACGCCGGCCGTTGATATTCCCAAGGCCATGTATTTAGTCGAATTGGCCTTGGAGATGTGCCGGGATGTACTGGCACCTGGCGGCAGTTTTCTGGTTAAAGTCTTTCAGGGAGAAGGTTTTGATGAATACCTGCGGGAAATTCGCTCCCTATTTACGAAGGTAAAGATTCGTAAGCCAGACGCTTCGCGCGCACGATCGCGGGAAGTGTACATTGTGGCGACAGGGCGCAAATTATAGTACCCTACGCTAATTGTTAACACCGTTGTAATATGAGGTTAATCCCTTGAGTGACATGGCGAAAAACCTGATTCTCTGGTTGGTCATCGCAGTAGTGCTGATGTCTGTATTTCAGAGCTTCGGGCCCAGCGAGTCCAATAGCCGTAAGGTGGATTACTCTACCTTTATGTCTGAATTAAATCAGGATCAGATTCGGGAAGCGCGTATTAACGGACGTGAAATTAACGTTACCAAGAAAGACAGTAACCGCTATACCACGTTTATCCCGGTCAATGATCCCAAGTTGTTGGATATCCTGCTGACCCGGAACGTTAAAGTCGTCGGTGAGCCGCCGGAAGAACCAAGCCTGCTGGCCTCGATCTTTATTTCCTGGTTCCCGATGCTGTTGCTGATAGGCGTCTGGATCTTTTTTATGCGTCAAATGCAGGGCGGCGGCGGCAAGGGGGCGATGTCCTTCGGCAAGAGCAAGGCCCGGATGCTGACTGAAGATCAGATCAAAACCACCTTTGCCGACGTTGCGGGCTGCGACGAAGCAAAAGAAGAAGTCAGCGAACTGGTCGATTACCTGCGTGAACCGAGCCGCTTTCAGAAGCTGGGCGGGAAAATCCCTAAAGGCGTGCTGATGGTCGGGCCGCCCGGGACCGGTAAAACCCTGCTGGCCAAGGCCATTGCCGGTGAAGCCAAAGTCCCGTTCTTCACCATTTCCGGCTCGGATTTCGTGGAAATGTTTGTCGGCGTCGGCGCGTCGCGTGTGCGCGACATGTTTGAACAGGCAAAGAAAGCCGCGCCATGCATCATCTTTATCGATGAAATCGATGCGGTGGGGCGCCAGCGCGGCGCGGGCCTGGGCGGCGGTCATGACGAACGCGAACAGACCCTGAACCAAATGCTGGTGGAAATGGATGGCTTCGAAGGCAATGAAGGCATCATCGTTATCGCGGCGACCAACCGTCCCGACGTGCTGGACCCGGCGTTGCTGCGTCCCGGCCGTTTTGACCGCCAGGTGGTCGTCGGCCTGCCGGATGTGCGCGGCCGTGAGCAGATCCTGAAAGTCCATATGCGCCGGGTACCGTTGTCCACTGATATGGACCCGTCGGTTATTGCCCGCGGCACCCCCGGTTTCTCGGGCGCCGATTTGGCCAACCTGGTCAATGAGGCCGCGTTGTTTGCCGCCCGCGGCAGCAAACGCGTGGTCTCGATGGTGGAATTTGAAAAGGCCAAGGATAAAATCATGATGGGCGCCGAACGCCGCTCCATGGTGATGACCGAAGCGCAAAAGGAATCCACCGCCTACCACGAGGCGGGCCACGCCATTATCGGTCGCCTGGTGCCCGAGCATGATCCGGTGCATAAGGTGACGATTATTCCGCGCGGCCGCGCGCTGGGCGTGACGTTCTTCCTGCCGGAAGGCGACGCCATCAGCGCCAGCCGCCAGAAGCTGGAAAGCCAGATCTCCACGCTGTACGGCGGCCGTCTTGCCGAGGAAATCATTTACGGCGTGCAGAAGGTTTCCACCGGCGCGTCCAACGATATCAAGGTGGCAACGTCCATTGCGCGCAATATGGTGACCCAGTGGGGCTTTTCCGAAAAGCTGGGGCCGCTGCTTTACGCCGAGGAAGAAGGCGAAGTGTTCCTGGGCCGCTCGGTGGCTAAGGCCAAGCATATGTCCGATGAGACGGCGCGTATTATCGACCAGGAGGTGAAATCCCTGATTGAACGCAACTATGCCCGGGCGCGCACTCTGCTGATGGAAAATATGGATATCCTGCATTCGATGAAGGATGCCCTGATGAAATATGAAACCATCGACGCCCCGCAAATCGACGATTTAATGGGCCGTAAAGCAGTGCGTCCGCCCGCGGGCTGGGATGATTCGCCGAGCAATCACTCCTCCGACAACGGCGGCACGCCTAAGGCGCCGACGCCGGTGGATGAACCCAACACCCCGACCGGCAACACCATGTCGGAGCAGTTCGGCAACAACTAAGCGCCTAAACAAAGCGTGGTGCCCGTACTCTCCTCCAACAGCCCCGGCTCAGCAGCCGGGGCTTTTTTATGCCTGGCCGGCCGGCGCGCGTCCCTGGTCGCGTTGTGCTCCTGCCGGTGTCCTAATGCGCATCGCAATGCTAAGATATGCCCGCGGCCGTATTCCGGCCTCTTCCCATTACGTTTTTAACGACGATGACGCAAGGACGCCGATTCGCACCACGTATTGCTCAAAGGAGAAAATCGTATGCAACTTCAGCTTGGCCAGCGCGTACTCGATCTGGGTTCCCCGCAGGTGATGGGGATCCTGAACGTCACGCCGGACTCCTTTTCCGACGGCGGCAAGTATCGCCGGCTTGACGCGGCGCTGGCCCATGCGCAGGCCATGGTTGCGGCCGGCGCGACGCTGATTGATATCGGCGGGGAATCCACCCGGCCCGGCGCCGCCCCGGTAAGCGACCAGGAAGAGGCTGACCGCGTGCTGCCGGTCGTCAGCGCGCTGGCGCAGCGGCTGGATGTGGCAATCTCGGTGGATACCTCGCGCGCGCTGGTGATGCGCGAGAGCGCGGCGGCGGGCGCCCATTTGATAAACGATATCCGCGCCCTGCGCGATCCTGGCGCCCTGGAGGCGGCCCGCGACAGCGGACTGCCGGTTTGCCTGATGCACATGCAGGGTGAACCGCGATCCATGCAGCAGGCGCCGCATTATGACGATGTCCTGGCGGAGGTAGATCGCTTTTTCGCCGGGCGTATCGCCGACTGCGTGGCGGCGGGAATCCCGAAAAACAAGCTATTGCTCGATCCGGGTTTCGGTTTCGGCAAGGATTTGGCGCATAATTACCGCCTTCTGGCCCGGGTGGGGGATTACCATCATTTCGGCCTGCCGCTCCTGGTGGGGATGTCGCGCAAATCCATGATAGGCCAACTTACCCAGGCGCCCGCGGAACAACGCGTTATCGGCAGCGTGGCCTGCGCGGTGATTGCCGCCATGCAGGGCGCGCAGATAATTCGCGTCCACGATGTCAAGGCAACCGTCGAGGCGATGCAAATCGTCACCGCGACTCTTTTAGCGAAGGAATCACTATTTGTATGAGTAACCATAAATACTTTGGCACCGACGGTATTCGCGGCAAGGTCGGCGAAAGCCCCATTACCCCTGATTTTGTGCTGAAGCTGGGATGGGCGGCGGGCAAGGTACTGGCGCGACATGGTTCGCGTAAAATCATTATCGGCAAGGACACGCGCATTTCGGGATATATGCTGGAGTCGGCGCTGGAGGCGGGACTGGCCGCGGCGGGATTGTCCGCCGCCTTTACCGGGCCGATGCCCACCCCGGCCATTGCCTACCTGACCCGTACCTTCCGGGCGGAAGCGGGCATTGTCATTTCCGCCTCCCATAATCCCTATTACGACAATGGCATCAAATTTTTCTCCATCGACGGCACCAAGCTGCCGGATGCGGTGGAGGAGGCCATCGAAGCCGAGCTGGAAAAAAACCTGACCTGTGTGGAAAGCGCCGAGCTGGGCAAGGCAAGCCGCATTGTCGACGCGGCGGGCCGCTATATCGAGTTCTGCAAAGGCACGTTTCCCAGCAACAGCAGCCTGAAGGGATTAAAAATCGTGGTGGATTGCGCCAACGGCGCCACTTACCACATCGCCCCCAGCGTGCTGCGCGAACTGGGGGCGCAGGTGGTGGCCATAGGCTGCCAGCCGGACGGCATGAATATCAACCAGGAGTGCGGCGCCACCGACGTGCGCCTGTTGCAGCGGCGCGTGCTGGAAGACAAGGCCGATCTTGGCATTGCTTATGACGGCGACGGCGATCGGGTGATTATGATCGACCACCTGGGCAACAAGGTGGACGGGGATCAGATCCTCTATATCATCGCCCGGGAAAAACTGCGCCAGGGCCAGCTCAGCGGCGGCGTGGTGGGTACGCTGATGAGCAATATGGGGCTGGAACTGGCGCTTAGGCAGTTGGGTATCCCGTTTGTGCGCGCCAAGGTAGGCGACCGTTACGTGCTGGAGAAAATGCAGGAGAAGGGCTGGCGCATCGGCGCGGAAAATTCCGGCCACGTGATCCTGCTGGATAAGACCACCACCGGCGACGGCATTATCGCCGGATTGCAGGTTCTCTCCGCCATGGTGGGCAATCATATGACCCTGCACGATCTGTGCAGCGGCATGCGTCTGCTGCCGCAAATCCTGGTGAATGTGCGCTTTGCCGGCATCGGCGATCCGCTGGAATCGGCGGCGGTAAAACAGGCGCAGGCGGACGTCGAGATAGCCCTGGCGGGGCGGGGCCGGGTGCTGCTGCGTAAATCCGGTACCGAACCCCTGATCCGGGTTATGGTGGAGGGGGAGGACGCGGAACAGGTTAACCGCTTGGCGCATCTTATTGCCGATGCGGTAAAAGCGGCGGATTAAGCGGCATGGCGCGCGGGCAAGCGCGCTTCCCGCTGCGCGGATGACGTTTTTTTCCGCAATCAGCGCGTTAGCCGCAATTTGCCCTTGCACGACTTAACGGCTTTAGTTAGTATTCACACCCGCTCCAGTCGGAGATTGTGACAACCGGATTGGGGCCATAGCCTAACGCGCGGTTTAACCCGCAAGGATACTGAAAAGATTATGTACGAAGCTCTGTTAGTCATATTCCTGTTGATAGCTGTCGGGCTGGTTGCGCTGATTATGCTGCAACAAGGTAAAGGTGCTGATATGGGGGCCTCTTTCGGCGCAGGCGCTTCCGCGACCCTGTTCGGTTCGAGCGGTTCCGGTAACTTCATGACCCGTGTGACGGCCGTGCTGGCAACGCTGTTTTTTATCCTCAGTCTGGTGTTGGGCAACCTTAGCGGCAGCCACAGCCAGAAAGGCAGCGAGTGGGATAATTTGAACCAGGCTCCGCAAGCGCAAAAGGCACCGTCCGAAGCGCCGGCGAAACCGAATAACGATATCCCGCAGTAATAGGTACCGTTTTATCTGAAGCGACGGGCGAAAAGAAACACGCCGGAGTGAGCAAATGCTGGTATGCCCAAGTGCGGGTGTCCAGGCATGTCGGTGTGCAGAAATGCCGGTATCTCACAATAGCGTCCCGGCGTTAAGTAATACCTGAAAATAACCGGTAACCAGCCGGATAAAAAGATAACTGGTTGCGCAATGCAGCGGATGTGAAAAAATCAGTGCCGAGGTGGTGGAATTGGTAGACACGCTACCTTGAGGTGGTAGTGCCCGATTGGGCTTACGGGTTCAAGTCCCGTCCTCGGTACCAAGTTTAAATAGAAGACGTCGCTGGACGTCTTTTTGCTTTTTAAGCACCGTCAAACCGGCGGGCAAACAGGCTTACCCTTCTTCAATTCGATGTTACCCTAATCTTCCCCTCCCTGAATGACACCCCTCTTTCCCGTGCCGGCATTCATTTGACCATAAGCGATTTATACAATTATACGCCCATGCGATATGAGAAATTAGCAGCGAAATAATTTTACATGGCCGGCTTTGGGCCGGGATGGCGGATCGCGCCAAGAGTATTGTCGCCAAAATGCATCCGAGCATTTAATGAAAAAGTGGGGGAGTAAAATGACAACAGTATCCTTTACGCCAGGGCAACAGCCCCCGGAATACAGGGGTTGGCAAGAGCGGTTAACGCGCACTGAGCAAGATAAAATCGACGCCGCCGCCGCCGGGCAGGCGCTAAAAAACATGGGTTCCGCATTTGTCGGTAAACTCTCCGGGGCAAAGAATTCACTGCTGACGCTGCGCTCCGGTATTAAACAAACATCCTGGGCGGTTGGACATGGCATGGCGCGTCTGTTGGATAAACTCGCCATCGCCGGCAAGAGGATAGCCGCCGCCGCGCGCCGCTCTTCCCATGCAAGCGCTAGGGATATGCTCACCAAGCCGGTCTATAGGACCGTGCGGCCTGACCATGTTATCGGCCCCTTGCTGAATGACGGCGATTCACTGGCAGTCAATGGTAAAGAAATCAGGGACTATTTAATCAATAACCCCGGCAGTCCCCTTTTTGCCTCCGGCAATATCAAGATTACCGGACACACCATTAGCTTCATACAGCCGGAGACTATCCCGGGTACCGCGATGACCATTACCGGGCTGACCCTGGATAGCCGGGATAGCCACAGCGGCGAGGTACTCGGCGCGCTAAGGGAGGTTTTGCAGGATCCCAAAGCAATCTTCGGCAGCCTGGCTGAGTTATGCGCAATAATGACCGTGAACGACAAGCTCAACGTCGTGAAGATGCGCACCGCGCAGCTTATCGCTGACCAGTTGAACCAACCGTCGGTGAGGAAGGCATTGGTAACGCCGAAGTACGAATCGGCGATCAATAGCCTGGTGGCATATGACCCCAGAACGGATACCTATAAGCCCTGGTTTACCCCTGCGGCGCTTCACCGGAACGTCACGCCGCCCGGCGAACCGGCATCTGCGGCGCGCGCGCCTGAAAAGCCGGTGGTCCCGCCGCGTCCGCCATGGCTTAGCAACGCCAGGTCAGTAGCGGTTCCAAACCGGACGGCGGGTACTGAGTCCACCATTGCCGGGGGCGTTAATAACGGCGCCGTTAATGCGCCGGTTGGGCGCGCGGGACCAACGGTCCACGATGCCGGCAAGAGCGTGGCAGAGCTGCGCAAGCTATTTGATAAGCCATGACTCTCGCGGTATTGCCTGTGATGGTTGGCCGGGAAAAGCATAGCCGCGCGCGCTGTGCTTTTCCCCCGCGGGTCGACGCTCTCTTCCCATCACCGGATGTCGGCGCGCGCTGAAAGAAGGCTTGCCCGACCGCCGGTGTTATGAAATACTCTGCCTCCCCAATCGCTAACGTCAGCCGCGTGCGGTTTCTACCAGGCGTTGCAGTATCGGTGGTTTGCCGGCGTCATTTTCCGCTAGGAAAAAAACGCTATGGCCCTTAAAAGGCCGTAAATACATGAGATTGGCGGGATCTTTTGCTCAACGTTACCGTTTGTTATGTAATGATAACTTGCTTTTTTATGGTTATCGGCGTAATATTTGCAACGTTTTCAGACGCGGGGTGGAGCAGCCTGGTAGCTCGTCGGGCTCATAACCCGAAGGTCGTCGGTTCAAATCCGGCCCCCGCAACCACTTTCCCTTAGAGTTCTTTTTCAAATATACTGCCCAGTACGTTATACTGTTTGATATCGCAGCGGCGTTTGAAAAAAGATTCTATGGAATGTTGTAAAGCCGCTTTGCGGCTTACAGGGTCCCAGTCGCAAAAAGCCCCGAATTTTCGGGGTTTTTTGTTATTAAACTACAGAAATACTGGGCTTTTTAGCCCTTTTTTTATGTCTTGGGGGTGGGCTTGTCCACATTAGAACAAAAATTGACTGAGATGATCGCCGCACCGGTGGAAGCCTTGGGCTATGAGCTGGTAGGCATAGAATTCATCCGGGGCCGGCAGTCAACGTTACGCATCTATATTGATAGTGACAAGGGTATCACCGTCGATGATTGTGCTGATGTCAGCCGCCAGGTCAGCGCGGTGCTCGACGTCGAGGATCCGATCCAAGTGGCCTACAGCCTCGAGGTGTCTTCTCCGGGTCTCGATCGTCCGTTATTCGCCGCCGCGCATTATACGCAGTTCATCGGTGAAGAAGTCAGCGTGGTTTTGCGCATTGCGGTGCAAAACCGTCGCAAATGGCAGGGAATCATTAAAACGGTTGACGGCGAAATGATCACGGTGACGGTGGAAGGAAAAGATGAAGTGTTCGCTTTAAGCAACATCCAGAAAGCGAACCTGGTACCCCACTTTTAACGTTTTAATGAGGCAACTAGGATGAATAAAGAAATTCTGGCTGTTGTTGAAGCAGTTTCCAATGAGAAAGCGGTTCCGCGCGAAAAAATTTTTGAAGCGCTGGAAACTGCACTGGCTACGGCAACAAAGAAAAAATACGAGCAAGAGATTGAGGTTCGTGTCAATATCGATCGGAAAACCGGCGATTTCGAAACCTTTCGCCGTTGGGTCATCGTGAATGAAGTCACGCAGCCGACGCGCGAAATCACCTTTGACGCGGCGCAGTTTGAAGATCCGGCGGCCGTATTAGGCGGTTACGTCGAGGACGAAATTGAATCCGTGGTATTTGACCGCATCACGACCCAAACCGCTAAACAGGTTATCGTCCAGAAAGTGCGTGAAGCCGAACGCGCCATGGTCGTGGATCAGTTCCGCCAGCATGAAGGCGAAATCGTCACCGGCGTAGTGAAAAAAGTCAATCGCGACAATATCAGCCTCGATTTGGGCAGCAACGCCGAAGCGGTGATTGGCCGTGAAGACATGCTGCCGCGCGAGAACTTCCGCCCCGGGGATCGTATCCGCGGTGTTCTTTATTCAGTACGTCCGGAAGCACGCGGCGCCCAGCTGTTTGTGAGCCGTTCCCGCCCAGAAATGCTGATAGAATTATTCCGTATCGAAGTACCGGAAATCGGCGAAGAGGTCATTGAGATCAAGGCCGCCGCCCGCGATCCGGGTTCACGGGCTAAAATCGCCGTGAAAACCAACGACAAGCGTATCGATCCGGTCGGCGCCTGTGTCGGTATGCGCGGCGCGCGCGTACAGGCGGTGTCCAGCGAATTGGGCGGCGAACGTATCGATATCATCCTGTGGGATGATAATCCGGCGCAGTTTGTCATCAACGCCATGGCCCCGGCCGACGTGGCCTCCATCGTGGTCGATGAAGACAAGCACCAGATGGATATCGCGGTGGAATCCGGCAACCTGGCCCAGGCCATCGGCCGTAACGGGCAGAACGTCCGCCTGGCCTCGCAGCTAAGCGGCTGGGAGCTGAACGTGATGACCGTCGAGGATCTGCAGGAGAAACATCAGGCCGAAGCCCATGCCGCCATCGATATCTTCACCAAGTATCTGGACATTGATGAAGAATTCGCCACGGTACTGGTTGAAGAAGGCTTTTCCTCATTGGAAGAACTCGCGTATGTCCCAATGAAGGAACTGCTGGAAATCGAAGGGCTTGATGAAGAAATGGTAGAAGCGTTGCGTGAGCGGGCGAAAAACGCCCTGACCACGCTCGCCCTGGCGCAGGAAGAGAATCGCGGCGGGGGCAAGCCGGCTGAAGACCTGTTAAGTCTACCGGAGCTTGAGCGCGAAATGGCGTTCAAGCTGGCGGAGCGCGGTGTTTGTACGCTGGAAGATCTTGCCGAACAGGGTGTCGATGACCTGTCAGATATTGAAGGGCTGAGTAGTGAAAAAGCCGGTGAGCTGATTATGGCCGCGCGCAATATCTGTTGGTTTGGCGACAACGCGTAATAAACTGTAGCAGGAAAGGAACAGCATGACAGATGTAACCGTAAAATCGCTCGCCGCAGAAATTCAGACTCCGGTCGATCGCCTGGTACAGCAGTTTGCTGATGCTGGTATCGACAAGACCGAAGCCGATTCTGTGACCCAGCATGAAAAACAAACGTTATTAGCGCACCTGAACCGTGAGCGGGGCAGCGCGCCGAATAAACTCACTTTACAGCGTAAAACCCGCAGTACCTTGAATATTCCGAGTACAGGCGGTAAAAGTAAATCGGTGCAAATAGAAGTCCGCAAGAAACGCACGTACGTGCAACGCGATCCCCAGTCCGCCGAACAGGCGGAAGCGGAAGAGCTGGCTAAACGTGAAGCGGAAGAACTGGCCCTTCGTGAGGCTGAAGAGCGTGCTGCGCATGAAGCCGCTGAAAAAGCCAAGCATGAAGCCGAAGAAAAAGCAAAACGTGCGGCCGACGATAAAGCCAAACGTGAGGCCGCTGATACAGCGAAGCGTGTGGCAGCGGAAAGTGAAAAATTGACCAACCAGCAGACCAATAATATGACTAAGTCACCACAGGCGGTCGAAAAAGCCCGCCGTGAAGCCGAGGCCGCTGAGCTTAGACGTAAAGCGGAAGAGGAAACGCGTCGCAAGGTTGAAGAAAGTGCACGCCTCGCCGTCGAAGAAGCCAAGCGGATGGCGGAAGAAAACGGCGGCACCTGGGTTGCCACGCCGGAACCGACGGAAGAAGATGCCAGTGACTATCACGTCACCACCTCTCATCACGCCCGCGAGGCGGAAGATGAAAACGACCGTAAGGTCGAAGGTGAGCGTCGCGCCCGCACGCGCGGCGGCAAGGCGACCAAACAGAAAAAGACCAGCCGTCTGTCCGAATCCAAGGCCGACCGTGAAGAAGCGCGCGCCGTGGGCCGTAAAGGCAAGCGCAAGCCAAGCACGCTGCAGCAGAGCTTTAATAAGCCCGCCCAGATCGTTAACCGCGATGTGGTGATTGGCGAAACCGTCACCGTTGCCGAACTGGCCAATAAAATGGCGGTGAAAGGTTCCCAGGTTATCAAGGCGATGATGAAACTCGGCGCCATGGCGACCATCAACCAGGTTATCGATCAGGAAACCGCGCAGCTGGTGGCCGAGGAAATGGGCCATAAAGTTATCCTGCGCCGCGAGAATGAACTCGAAGAAATGGTGATGAGCGACCGCGATATCGACGCGGCGGCCGAACCCCGCGCGCCGGTGGTGACCATTATGGGTCACGTCGACCATGGTAAGACCTCGTTGCTCGACTATATCCGCTCCACGAAAGTGGCGGCAGGCGAAGCCGGCGGCATCACCCAGCATATCGGCGCCTACCATGTGGAAACCGAGAATGGCATGATCACTTTCCTGGATACCCCCGGACATGCGGCGTTTACCGCCATGCGTGCGCGCGGCGCCCAGGCGACGGATATCGTGGTGCTGGTCGTGGCCGCTGACGACGGCGTGATGCCGCAGACCATCGAGGCCATTCAGCACGCCAAGGCGGCGAAGGTGCCGGTCGTGGTGGCGGTGAATAAAATCGACAAACCCGAAGCCGATCCGGATCGGGTGAAGAACGAGTTAACCCAGTACGGCGTGATCCCGGAAGAATGGGGCGGCGAAAGCCAGTTCGTCAACGTGTCGGCGAAATCCGGCGTCGGTATCGACGAACTGCTTGACGCTATCCTGCTGCAGGCCGAAGTGCTGGAGCTTAAAGCCATCCGCAACGGCATGGCCAGCGGCGCGGTGATTGAATCCTTCCTGGATAAGGGCCGCGGCCCGGTTGCGACCGTACTGGTGCGCGAAGGCACGCTCAATAAAGGCGATATCGTCCTGTGCGGCTTTGAGTACGGCCGTGTGCGCGCGATGCGCGACGAGTTGGGACGTGAAGTCTCCTCGGCCGGCCCCTCCATCCCGGTAGAGATCCTCGGCCTGTCCGGCGTGCCCGCCGCGGGTGATGAAGCCACGGTGGTGCGTGACGAGAAGAAAGCGCGGGAAGTGGCCTTATACCGTCAGGGCAAATTCCGCGAAGTCAAACTGGCGCGCCAGCAGAAGTCCAAGCTGGAGAATATGTTCGCCAATATGACCGAAGGCGAAGTCTCCGAGCTGAATATCGTGCTGAAAGCCGACGTTCAGGGCTCCACCGAAGCGATTTGCGATGCTCTCGAAGCCTTGTCCACCGCTGAGGTTAAGGTCAAGATTGTCGGCTCCGGCGTCGGCGGCATCACCGAAACCGATGCCACCCTGGCCGCGGCGTCCAACGCCATCATCCTGGGCTTCAACGTTCGTGCCGATGCCTCCGCCCGCCGGGTGGTTGAAGCGGAAAGCCTGGACCTGCGCTACTACTCGGTTATCTATGACCTGATTGATGAAGTCAAACAGGCCATGAGCGGTATGCTGGCCCCGGAATATCGCCAGGAAATCATCGGTCTGGCCGAAGTGCGCGATGTGTTCCGCTCGCCGAAGTTCGGCGCCATCGCCGGTTGTATGGTGACGGAAGGCGTGGTGAAGCGTCACAACCGTATCCGCGTGCTGCGCGACAATGTCGTGATCTACGAAGGCGAGCTGGAATCCCTGCGCCGCTTTAAGGATGACGTCAACGAAGTGCGCAACGGCATGGAATGTGGTATCGGCGTGAAGAACTACAACGATGTCCGTCCGGGTGATGTGATTGAAGTCTTCGAAACCATCGAGATTCAACGCACCATCGAGTAAACCGCCGCGAACATTTATTGATGCAAGGGGGCTTATGCCCCCTGTTTTGTCTGGAGAAATTATAATGGCAAAAGAATATAGCCGAACCCAGCGCGTCGCCCAGGAAATGCAAAAAGAAATTGCCATCATCCTGCAGCGCGAAATCAAGGACCCCCGCGTCGGCATGGCCACCGTCTCCGGCGTGGAAGTGTCGCGCGACCTGGCCTACGCCAAGGTGTTCGTGACCTTCCTTAATGATAACGAACCACAGCAGATAAAAATCGGCATCACCGCGCTGCAGGACGCCTCCGGGTTTATCCGCAGCCTGCTGGGCAAGGCCATGCGCCTGCGCGTCGTGCCGGAACTGACCTTCTCCTACGATAACTCGCTGGTGGAAGGCATGCGCATGTCCAACCTGGTCAGCCAGGTGGTGCAAAAAGATCGCGCCCGCCGCAGCGAAGCCGAACCCGACGAGGGCGGCGAGGGCAAGGAAGACTGATGGGCCGCCCAAGTCGTCGCGGCCGCGATATTGACGGCATCGTATTGCTGGACAAGGGGATGGGCCTCTCCTCCAACGATTTGCTGCAAAAAGTTAAGCGGCTGTTCCACGCCAATAAAGCCGGGCACACCGGCGCGCTGGATCCGCTCGCCACCGGTATGCTGCCCATTTGCCTGGGGGAAGCGACTAAATTCTCCCAGCATCTGCTTGATGCGGACAAGCGCTACCGGGTGGTGGCCCGGCTGGGCCAGCGCACCGATACCTCCGATGCCGAGGGCACTATCATCAGCGAGCGCCCGGTGGCAATCGATCAGGTCCGGCTGGAGCAGGCCCTGGCGCGCTTTCGCGGCGAAACGCCGCAAACGCCCTCGATGTATTCGGCGCTGAAATACCAGGGCAAACCGCTGTATGAATATGCGCGCCAGGGAATAGATGTACCCCGTCCCACGCGTTTGATTACCCTGTATGCGCTGGAGTTGATCCGCTGGGATCAGGATAGCGTCGAGCTGGAAATCCATTGCTCGAAAGGCACCTATATTCGCACGATCGTCGACGATCTGGGCGAAATGCTGGGCTGCGGCGCCCATGTGATTGTCCTGCGCCGCCTGGCGGTGGCGCGTTATCCCGCGGAGCGCATGGTCACGCTGGAACAGTTGCAGGCACTGGCCGCCGCCGATCCGCTGGCGCCGGCCACCCTCGCCGCGCTTGACAGCCTGCTGCTGCCGATGGACAGCGCGGTGGATGATATGCCCGAGCTCAATTTGCCGCCGGCCGCCGCCGGCCTGGTCAGAATGGGCCAAACGGTCGCCACGGCCGATGCGGCGCGGACGGGTATGGTCCGGTTGACCGAAGGGGTGGAACGGCGCTTTTTCGGCGTGGGGGAAATCACCGAAACCGGCCTGGTCGCCCCCCGGCGGCTGGTGGCCGAACCGCGCGTTTGATTGAGTGCGCGCCTTGCGATCGGGGTGCGCTAAGAGTAGAATAGCGCGGCTTATGAATGGGGTTGCTGAATTAGAGATCGGCGCCTGTGTATTTCACAATAAATCTGGAGTGTTATAATGTCTCTAAGTGTTGAAGCGAAAGCTAAAATTGTTACTGATTTCGGCCGTGATGCCAACGATAGCGGTTCCACCGAAGTACAGGTTGCTCTTTTGACCGCTCAAATCAGCCATTTGCAAGGCCATTTTGCGGAACATAAAAAAGATCACCACAGCCGTCGTGGCCTGCTGCGTATGGTTTCACAGCGTCGTAAGCTGCTTGACTACCTGAAAGGTAAAGATGTCGCACGTTACACCGGCCTGATCGAGCGCCTGGGCCTGCGTCGCTAAGCCAGACAGTTTCGGTAGAAAGGGGCCTTATGTGGCCCCTTTCTTCTAGGGAGCAATAACCTTTCCCGGTAATGCGTTGTTGCTTAAGTAGATTCTTCAATTGCTGACATACGCGCGGCTAATGAGAGACTTTATCCGCAGGGTAAGGATTGTCATTAGTCGCGAGGATGCGATAAGAAGATGGGTTAGTCATCGGTGAGTTTTTCTGATTATGCTCACCCTGAAAAAGGATATCATTTTGCTAAATCCGATCGTGCGCAAGTTTCAATACGGCCAACATACCGTCACCCTCGAAACCGGTATGATGGCTCGCCAGGCGACCGCCGCCGTGATGGTCAGCATGGACGACACCGCGGTATTCGTTACCGTGGTCGGGGCCAAGCAGGCCAAGCCGGGACAGAGTTTTTTCCCGCTGACCGTGAACTACCAGGAAAGAACGTATGCCGCCGGGCGTTTCCCGGGTGGCTTCTTCCGTCGCGAAGGCCGTCCCAGCGAAGGCGAAACCCTGATTTCCCGTCTGATTGACCGTCCGATTCGCCCGCTGTTCCCGGAAGGCTTCCTCAATGAAATCCAGGTGATTGCCACCGTGGTATCGGTCAATCCCCAGGTAAGCCCGGATATCGTGGCGATGATTGGCGCTTCCGCCGCCCTCAGTCTGTCCGGCATTCCGTTCAGCGGCCCGATCGGCGCGGCGCGTGTCGGTTATATCGATAGCCAGTACGTCCTGAACCCGACCATGGCCGAACTGGCCGTAAGCCGTCTGGACCTGGTGGTCGCCGGCACCGCGAACGCCGTGCTGATGGTTGAGTCCGAAGCGCAGCTGCTAAGCGAAGACGAAATGCTGGGCGCGGTGGTGTTCGGCCACGAACAACAGCAGATTGTCATCGACAATATCAATGCCCTGGTTGCCGAAGCCGGCAAACCGAAATGGGAATGGCATGCCCCGGAAGTCAACGCCGCGCTGCAAAGCCGCGTTGCCGCACTGGCTGAAGGCCGCCTGGGCGATGCTTACCATATTACGGAAAAACTTGAGCGCTACGCCCAGGTCAACGCCATCAAGGCCGATGTGGTTGCCGCGCTGCAGGCCGAGGACGACACCCTCGACGAAGGCGACATCAAGGAACTGCTGGGCAGCCTGGAAAAAACCGTGGTCCGTAGCCGCGTATTGCGTGGCGAACCGCGTATCGACGGTCGCGAAAAAGACATGATCCGCGGCCTGGATATCCGTACCGGCGTACTGCCGCGCACCCATGGCTCCGCCCTGTTTACCCGCGGCGAAACCCAGGCGCTGGTGACCGCCACCCTCGGCACCGAACGCGACGCCCAGAACATTGATGAGCTGACCGGCGAGCGTACCGACCGTTTCCTGCTACACTATAACTTTCCTCCGTACTGCGTTGGCGAAACCGGTATGGTCGGCTCGCCGAAACGTCGCGAAATCGGCCATGGCCGCCTGGCGAAACGCGGTGTGCTGGCGGTAATGCCTAAAGCGAGTGAATTCCCGTATACCGTGCGTGTGGTATCGGAAATTACGGAATCCAACGGTTCTTCGTCCATGGCCTCCGTTTGCGGCGCGTCATTGGCCTTGATGGACGCAGGGGTACCTATCAAGGCGGCCGTTGCCGGCATCGCGATGGGCCTGGTGAAGGAAGGCGACAATTT
The DNA here is from genome assembly GCF_047324145.1 of Sodalis sp. RH24. NCBI lineage: Bacteria > Pseudomonadati > Pseudomonadota > Gammaproteobacteria > Enterobacterales > Bruguierivoracaceae > Sodalis > Sodalis sp. RH24. The sequence continues at coordinate 2,607,274 of NZ_CP178729.1, read as the reverse complement.
TGTGGTCCTGTCCGATATCCTGGGCGACGAAGATCATCTTGGCGACATGGATTTCAAGGTGGCCGGCAGCCGTGAAGGCGTGACCGCGCTGCAAATGGATATTAAGATTGAAGGCATCACCCGCGAAATCATGCAGGTGGCGTTAAACCAGGCCAAAGGCGCCCGGTTGCATATCCTGGGCGTGATGGAACAGGCTATCAGCCTTCCGCGCGGCGATATCTCCCAGTTCGCGCCGCGTATCCATACCATTAAAATCAGTCCCGACAAGATCAAGGACGTGATTGGTAAAGGCGGCTCGGTTATCCGCGCGCTGACCGAAGAAACCGGTACCACCATCGAAATCGAAGATGACGGTACGGTGAAGGTGGCGGCGACCGATGGTGAAAAAGCCCGTCATGCCATTCGTCGTATCGAAGAGATTACCGCTGAAATCGAAGTGGGCCGCATCTATAATGGTAAAGTGACCCGTATCGTTGATTTTGGCGCGTTTGTGGCCATCGGCGGCGGCAAGGAAGGTCTGGTGCATATCTCGCAAATCGCCGACAAGCGCGTGGAGAAAGTGTCCGACTTCCTGCAGATGGGTCAGGAAGTCCCGGTTAAGGTCCTGGAAGTCGATCGCCAGGGGCGTGTGCGCCTGAGCATCAAGGAAGCGACCGCGCCCGGGCAGGATCAGGTTGTGCCGGAAGTAGAATAATCAGCACGGAATTAGAGTAGAATAACTGTTAGCGCATTTTACAGCTCCTTACCGGGTAGGGAGCTGTTCGTATCACAAGGGCGGGACGCCTTGTGTTAAGCCGATGGGGGACAGGACGTTCATCCAATGTTTTTCTTCGGGAGTGGGAAATGAGGCCTTACTTGCGCTGGTGGTTCGTTGCGATGGCGTTTATGCTGGCAGGATGCAGCAACATTGATTGGCGTAAAGATGACGTTTTAGCTGTGCCATTACAGCCGACGTTACAACAGGAAGTCATCCTGGCACGCATGGAACAAATCCTGGCGAGCCGGGCACTAACCGATGATGAACGAGCACAGCTATTATATGAGCGCGGAGTGCTGTATGATAGTCTCGGGTTGAGAGCGCTGGCGCGAAATGATTTTTCACAAGCGTTGGCTATCCGGCCTGATATGCCTGAGGTTTTTAACTATCTCGGCATTTATTTGACGCAGGCAGGCAATTTTGATGCTGCCTATGAAGCGTTTGATTCTGTACTAGAGCTTGATCCAACTTACAACTACGCGTATTTAAACCGTGGCATTGCCTTGTATTATGGAGGCCGCTACCGTTTGGCGCAGGATGATCTGCAGGCGTTTTATCGCGACGACCCAAATGATCCTTTCCGTTCGCTGTGGCTTTATCTGGTTGAGAAACAAATCGATACCAACAAAGCCAAAGACGCGCTGACTCAGCGCTATAAAAAAGCGAACAGGGGGCAATGGGGATGGAATATTGTCGAGTTCTACCTGGGGGACATCAGTGAAACTACGCTGATGGAGCGCCTTAAGGCGGACGCAACGGATAACACTTCGCTCGCCGAGCATCTCAGTGAAACTGACTTCTATTTAGGTAAGCATTACCTAAGTCTGGGGGACAAGAACTCCGCTTCGGCGCTGTTCAAACTGACGGTCGCTAACAACGTACATAACTTTGTTGAGCACCGCTATGCATTGTTGGAATTGGCGCTCTTAGGCCAAGGGCAAGACGACCTATCAGAATCGGACCAGCAATAGCTGACGAACTAAACTATTCAGCCCATTACCTTTTTTATCATCTGCAAGGGTGAGGGCTTGTTTGTTCGTTTTAAATCCAATTTGAGCCGGTTCACACTTTTGATGAAAATGAATGAATGTTTTCACGACGAGGTATGTAGACTGGCCGCCATGATGAAATGAGGCACGTGTACATGTCTGAAGTTGAAACCAAAGCAGAAATTAATTTTGCCGATCTGGGGCTTTCCACCCCCATCCTGAACGCCCTGACCGACCTGGGTTATGAAAAACCATCGCCGATCCAGTTAGAATGTATTCCGCAGCTGCTCGCGGGACGCGACGTCTTGGGTATGGCGCAAACCGGGAGCGGCAAGACCGCCGCGTTTGCCCTGCCTTTATTACACAATATCAATGCCGAACTGGCTGTACCGCAGGTGCTGGTGCTGGCGCCGACCCGTGAGCTGGCTGTGCAGGTCGCGGAAGCGATTTCCGATTTTGCCAAGCACATGAAAGGCATTAACGTGGTGGCGCTGTACGGCGGCCAGCGTTATGACGTGCAGCTGCGCGCCCTGCGCCAGGGTCCGCAGGTGGTGGTGGGCACGCCCGGTCGTTTGCTCGACCATTTGAAACGCGGCACCCTCGACCTGTCCAAATTAAGCGGACTGGTGCTGGACGAAGCCGATGAAATGCTGCGCATGGGCTTTATCGAAGACGTCGAAACCATTATGGCGCAGATCCCGGCCAAGCATCAGACCGCCTTGTTCTCGGCTACCATGCCGGAAGCGATTCGCCGCATTACCCGTCGTTTTATGAACGACCCGCAGGAAGTGCGCATTCAATCAAGCGTCACCACCCGTCCGGACATCAGCCAGAGCTACTGGACGGTGCAGGGCATGCGTAAGAATGAAGCGCTGGTCCGTTTCCTGGAAGCGGAAGACTTTGACGCCGCCATCATCTTCGTGCGCACCAAAAATGCCACGCTGGAAGTGGCGGAAGCGCTGGAGCACAGCGGCTACAACAGCGCGGCGCTGAACGGCGATATGAACCAGGCGTTGCGTGAGCAAACGCTGGACCGCCTGAAGGACGGCCGCCTCGATATCCTGATTGCCACCGATGTCGCGGCGCGCGGCCTGGATGTTGATCGCATCAGCCTGGTCGTGAACTACGATATCCCGATGGATTCTGAGTCCTACGTTCACCGTATCGGCCGTACCGGCCGTGCGGGCCGCGCCGGCCGTGCGCTGCTGTTTGTTGAAAACCGCGAACGCCGCCTGCTGCGTAATATCGAACGCATCATGAAGCTGACCATTCCGGAAGTGGAAATCCCGACCGGTGACGTCCTGAGCCAGCGTCGCCTGGCTAAATTCGCCGCCAAGGTCCAGGCCCAGTTGGAAAGCAGCGATTTGGATATGTACCGCGCGCTGCTGGCTAAATTGCAGCCGGCGGAAGAGCTGGATATGGAAACGCTGGCCGCCGCGTTGCTGAAAATGGCCCAGGGCGAACGCCCGCTGATCCTGCCGCCTGATCCGGTCATTAATCGTCGTCCCCGCAGCGAGTTCCGCGATCGTGACGAACGTCGCCCTGAAGGCGCCGATCGCGGTGGCGAACGTCCGGCCCGCCGTGAACGTCGCGACGTTGGCGAAATGGATCTGTACCGCATTGAAGTGGGCCGTGATGACGGCGTTGAAGTACGTCATATCGTGGGCGCCATTGCCAACGAAGGCGATATCAGCAGCCGCTATATCGGCAATATCAAGCTGTTTGCTTCCCACTCCACCATTGAGCTGCCGAAAGGCATGCCGGGCGATATGCTGTCGCATTTCACCCGTACGCGCATCCTGAATAAACCGATGAACATGCAGTTTGTCGGCGAAGCAGTGGCCGCGCCGCGCGGTGAACGCCGTGGCGGCGGTGCCGGTGCCGGTGCGCCGCGTGGCGCCTTTGGCGGCGAACGTCGTGAAGGCGGCAACGGAGCTCCCGCCGGTCGTCGCAGCTTCAGCGGCAGCCGTGAAGGCGGCGCGCCGGCGGAACGTCGTTTCAGCGGCAGCCGTGACGGCCAGCGCGGGCCGCGTCGCGAAGGCGATGCCGCCGCCGCGCCGACCACGCGTCGCCGCGATGCATAATCGCTGAATGATAAAAAAACCCGCTGCGGCGGGTTTTTTTATGGCGGAAGGCAACCCGGCTCGGGGGACAGGGTCAGGTGGGATTTAACAAGCGATTACGCCGTCAGTGCCGACCGCGCCGCCATCGCCAGCTCAAACGAACGCAGCCGGGCCTGGTGATCAAAAATCTGGCCGTTGATCATCAGCTCATCCGCGCCGGTTTTATCGATAATCGCCTGCAGCCCGGCGCGCACCTGATCGCGATCGCCCACCACCGACATGCGCAGCGCCTGTTCCACGCCATATTGCTCGCCTTGCGACCATAACGCGTCGAGGTCCTGCACCGGCGCCGGCAGCGGGCCGGGCCGGCCGCGGCGCAGGTTAATGAACTGCTGCTGCATGGAGGTAAACAGGAAACGCGCGTCGCGTTCGCTGTCGGCGGCCACCACATTGATACACACCATGGCGTAAGGCTGTTCGAGGGAGGCGGACGGTTTGAAATTCCGGCGGTAGAGATCCAATGCCTGCCACAACAGGTCCGGCGCGAAATGCGAGGCGAAGGCAAACGGCAGCCCCAATGCCGCCGCCAGCTGGGCGCTGTACAGACTGGAGCCCAGCAGCCAGATTGGCACATGCAATCCCTGTCCCGGCACGGCCTGCACCGGCTGGCCCGGCTTCGCGTCGTCGAAATAGCCCAACAGCTCCTGCACGTCGCGCGGGAAATTATCCACCTCGCCGGCCAAATGGCGGCGCAGGGCAATCATGGTACGCTGATCGGTGCCCGGGGCGCGTCCCAGGCCCAGATCGATACGTTTGGGGTAAAGGGTTGCCAGCGTGCCGAACTGTTCGGCAATCACCAGCGGCGAATGGTTCGGCAGCATCACGCCGCCGGAGCCTACCCGCAGCGTGGTGGTGCCGCCGGCGATATAGCCCAGCAGCACCGCGGTGGCGGCACTGGCGATACCGGTCATATTGTGGTGCTCGGCCGCCCAGTAACGATGATAGCCCCAGGCCTCGGCGTGGCGGGCGAGATCAAGCGAGCATTCAAACGCCTGCCGGGGCGTGGAGCCCTGGGGTACCGGCGCCAGGTCGAGCAGCGAAAAAGCGATAGGTTGTTGTTTAATCATAAGTAAACTCACAGTCAGTCGTCGCCCATAGCTTTGCGGGCTAATGATAACTATGAGTATTACCCAATTTTCCGCTTTCCGATACTACTAATATTTGTAGGGTTATCGACCGCCGAATCCGCGGCGCACGCCTTGGGGACGCCCGCTACTCCACCAGTTCCAGCCCGGCGATACGCCGCCAGTAGCCGTTGCAGTCCCTGTCGCGCGCCAGCGCCAGGGGCTGCTGTCCCTGCTGGTTGGCCCTAAAACGCTCCAGCATGGCGAGGGTATCCATTCCCTGCGGCGACAGCCGTACCACATCCACCATACCTTGCATGGAGGTCTGTTCGTTAATCAGGTTATAGCAATAGCCGCTTTGGGTCTGGATGCCGTTGAGGACGAATACCCGCTGCTGTTCCTGCGACAAGACCTCGCGCCCCTGCGGATACTTAATGCAGCAGGTTTCACATTCGTCTTTCGGCCGGTTTTCCGAACGCGCGGTAAAACAGCGGGCGGAATAGGCCAGGGGAAGGTGGCCGTAGCTGAACAGTTCCACTTCAAACCTGCCGCGAAAACCGAGCTCGTCGCATTGCGCCAGAATATTGCCCAGCCATTCCCTGGACAGCTCCACCGGCATACACCAGCGCACCATGCCCTGGCGGTGCAGGATGCGCAGGGTATAGGCGTTATAGCAATTCAAGGCGGGACCGGCGACAAACGGCAGCCGGTGTTCCGCCGCGAGGTGCGCCAGGCCGATATCGTTCGCCTCCAGCAGAAACTCGCCGTTGTCCAGATAACGTTTCAGCTCGCTTAATTCCGATGGCGCCTGAATCAGCGCCAGCGTGGAAATCACCACCTGCTTGCCGGCGGACGCCACCGCTTTGGCAAGCGACAGCCAATCGCCGGTTTTCATGGCGCGGCGTTTACTGCAAATGGTCTCGCCCAGATAAATGATATCGGCGCTGCTGTCGCACGCCGCCTGGTAAAAGGCTTTGATATCCGTTTTCGGCCAGTAATAGAGTACCGGCCCCAATGCATATTTCATGTCGGGTCTCCTGTTACTGCCAGCGGCGATGATAGGCGCCAAGCGTGGTTTGCGTTCCTTCGGACACCGCGCCCAGCGCCTCGGTCCATGCGGGCAGCGGCGCAAAATCCTGGGGATTGGCGATACAGCTGTCGATAGCCTGGCGCCAGACCTTGGTCACCTGGCTGACGTAAGCGGGGCTGCGCTGCCGTCCTTCGATTTTCACCGAGGCGATATTGGCCGCCAGCAGTTCGGGAAGCAAAGACAGCGTATTGAGGCTGGTCGGCTCCTCCAGCGTATGATACTTCTGTCCGTCCACGTAATAGCGGCCTTTGCACAACGTCGGGTAGCCGGCGTTTTCGTCCGGGCCGTAGCTGTCGATAAGGACGTTGTTCAGACGCGATTCCATGGCGGAGCCGGTTTGCGTCCAGCGCACGAAACGCGCCGGTGAACAGGCGCCGACGGTATTGGGCGATTCGCCCGTCAGGTAGGAGGAGAGATAGCAGCGCCCCTCCGCCATGATGCACAGGCTGCCGAAGGCGAACACTTCCAGCGGTACCGGGCTGATAAGCGCCAGCTGTTTCACCTGATGCATCGACAGCACGCGCGGCAGCACCACCCGCGCCACGTCAAAATGCTGTTGGTAGAAGCGGATGGCCGCCTCGTTGGTGGCGGACGCCTGCACCGAGACATGGCGTTCAATCTGCGGATAACGCGCGGCGGCGTATTCCAGCATGGCGGGATCCGCCAGGATCAGCGCGTCCGCCCCCGCCTGGGCCGCCATATCCACGGCGCGTTGCCAGCGCGCGTAACCGTCAGGGTGGGCAAATGTATTAATGGCGATATGCAGTTTTCGTCCGTGGCGATGCACGTACTCCTGCGCTTCCTGCAGACGTTTGTCGGTAAAATTCAGGCCGGCGAAATGGCGGGCGTTGGTATCGTCCTTCAGGCCGATATACACCGCGTCGGCGCCGTTATCGACGGCAGCCTTGAGGGCCGGAAGGTTCCCGGCGGGACAGAGCAGCTCCATAAAGCTCCCGAATAGTGTGTTGGCATGGGCGCAGAGCGTGTCATGCCGTAAAGGATCATTAGCCAACGGGTTGTTTTAGCAGCAAATGATGCATAGTCGTTATGGCAATTCTAAATAAGGTTGGCGCGGGAAAGATTGATTTGAGGCAGCTTATGGCGTAATGACAGCATTTAAAGCTGCGACGGCTATGCTTAAATAAGCAATCTTTCTTTATGAATAATTGATGTAGACCCCGACTGGTTTTAACCACTGTGGCAAAATAGGCGCAGATTCGTTTAGAGGAGTAGAAACAGTGTTGGAAAAACTACGAGCACACTTGGTGCGCCGGGGGCCGTCGCTGTTGCGCTTGCCGATCACACTGACGCCGTTCGCGTTGCAGCGTCAGGTGTTGGAACAGGCGCTGCGCTGGCAGTTTCGCGCAGCGCTGGCCGAGGGTGAACTGGCTTTTCTGGAGGGGCGCTGGCTTAGGATCGAGGTCGAGGATATCGCGCTGGTATGGTATATGACCGTCGAAAATGAGCAACTGAAGGTCAGCCGCCAGGCGCGGGCCGATGTCAGCTTCAGCGGCAATGCCAACGATCTGATCCTTATCGCCGCCCGTAAGGAGGACCCCGACACGTTGTTTTTCCAGCGCCGGCTGCGCATCGAAGGCGATACCGAGCTTGGCCTGTACGTGAAAAATCTCATGGATTCGATTGATCTGGCCACCATGCCGCCCTTGCTGCGCGCGGCGCTGATGCAGATTGCCGCCTTTATTCAGGCCGGCTTGCAGGAGGGCGTGGATGCCGAGGGCATCCACGCATCCCAGCCGTGCTGATACGCGTGGAAATACCGGTGGATGCGCCGGGAATCGACAGCCTGCTGCGGCGGGCCTTCGGGCGCGACGCCGAGGCGGAGCTGGTCCATCGCCTGCGTGAGGATGGGCTGCTGACCCTGGGTATCGTGGCCACGGACGACGAAGGCGGGGTTATCGGCTACGCGGCGTTCAGCCCGGTGTGGATTGGCGGCGAGGATTGCCAGTGGGTCGGCCTGGCGCCGCTGGCGGTGGAGGCCGCTTTCCGCCGCCAGGGCATCGCCCGGCAGCTGATCTATGAGGGGCTGGACACCCTTAACGAGTTCGGTTATCGCGCCGTGGTGGTCCTGGGCGCGCCCGACTATTATTCGCGCTTCGGTTTCATTCCCGCCGCGCGTTCACAGCTGCATTGCCGCTGGCCCGGCGCGGAAGCCGCCTTCCAGCTGTTTACCCTGGCGGAGGATGCGCTGGAGGGCGTCAGCGGCCGGGTGGAATACGCCGAGCCGTTTAATCAGCTGGCGCTTTGACGGCCGGCTGCCCGCTATTTCCCGGATAGTCGCCGGTACGCCGTTGCGGCTGCAGGCTCGGCCAGATCGCCTCAAGCGTTGAAGCCTGGCTCGCGACCAGCCGCTCCTTTTGCGCCCGCGTCAGCTGCTTGATGCGATACTCCCATCGCAATGCCCCCCCCCGATCGCCGGCCGGGCAGTGGTAAACCAGAAGCAACGGACCTTTGCCGCGCAGGGCCTTGGCGCCGCTGCCGCGTTGGTGCTGCGCCAGCCGCCGGGCCACATCGGTGGTCACGCCGGTATAGAGGGCGCCGCCGGCGGTGCGAATCAGGTAAATATGCCAGCAAGGGGTCATGGAATTGCGCCTTAAGCAGCCAAACGAAATCTAGTGGGAAATGGCCTCTTGGGCAAAGAGTCCATGGGTAATATTTCCAGAAACAGCTATGATGGTACCTACTTTAACCGTCAGGCGTAAAGGACGATATTAAGCCCTTAATACGCTGTGCAAGGTTTGCAAAAGTTGCGCATAATTAATTGGACATGTAAGAACGCGTGGCGATATGCTGGTTATAACCTTATAAAGGATAAGAGATTATCGTGCGAACGGACGACCCCCTGAAAGCCATCGTAGCTTACCTGAAAAAGCAGCATGTTTTAACGCTTTGCACCGGCGACGCGCAGACCTTATGGTGCGCCAATTGCTTCTATGTGCTGAACGAACCCGATCTGTCGTTATATATGTTAACGGATCATACCACCCGCCACGGCATCCTGCTGGCGGAGAATCAACATGTCGCCGGCACCATCAGCGATCAGACCGTTACCATCAGTCTTATCAAGGGCATACAGTATAGCGGCGAGGTTAATCAGATCACCGGCGACGCGGCCCAGACGGCGCGCAAGCAGTATACCGCGCGCTTCCCGCTGGCCAAGCTCGCGACCTCGCCCATATGGCGTTTGCGTCTGGATGAAATTAAGCTGACCAACAATAAGCTGGGGTTCGGCACCAAGCTGAGCTGGAAGCGCGAAGACGATGAAGCTGATACAGGCCTGGCCAGTCGCCAGGCCTGAGACCCCGGGCGGATGCCCTGGGTTATTTCTTATTGAGAATACGCAGCGATTCCCGGTTAAACGCCGGTAAATCATCCGGTGTGCGGCTGGTTACCAGGGTATCGTTATCAATGACCACTTCTTTATCAAAAAAGTCGGCGCCGGCATTTTTTAAATCCACCGCCACCGCTTTTACCGTGGTCATTTTTTTGCCGCGTACCGCATCGGCGCTTATCAGCAACTGCGGGCCATGGCAAATGGCGAAAATCGGTTTGCCGCTTTGCGCGAAGGCCCGCGTGAAATCAACAAAACGGTCGTCGCCGCGCAAGGAATCAGGCGAGTGGCCGCCGGGCAACAACAGGGCGTCGAATTGGTCCACATTGACCTCGTCGATGGACTTATCAATGGTCACCTTGGCCTCGCCGCGCTTGCCGGTGACGGTTTGGCCCGCTTTTTTATCGATGGTGATGACCTGGTGTCCGGCCTGCTGATAGGTCTGGGCCGGCGAGGTAAACTCCGCATCTTCAAATTCATCAGTAATTAAGACTGCGATTTTTTTGCTCATCCTGTCCTCCGTCAGATGAATAATGAACTGTCCTAAGCCTAGTGCCGGATTGGCCCGTCAGCAAGTTTGTTTATTAACTGTATATAATATAATCGGTTAGCGTTAATTGACGGCGGGATATTGGGGTAGGCGCGGGTGCGGATTATTAAGATAATACTGAGGGATATTTTGCTGAAATATAAATGTCTCTCCCGGCGGCCTTATAAATAATGGCGGGCCGCGGCATTGAACGCGGCCCGGGCATTCATATCAGGATTCAGCCGTTTGGGTATTTTGCCTAAAAGAATTTAACGGGGCGATTTCGACCGAATTCCTGCCGCGTTTTTTTGCCAAATATAGGGCGCCATCGGCAGCGGTAAGCGAAGCTTCTATATCGCTGTCGGCCATAATGGCAATTCCGGCGCTAAGGGTCACGGTGGTGGAAACCTGATCGTTAAATAAATGCGGGATTTTTAAATCCAGCACGGCCTGCCTGACATTTTCAGCACAGGTCAGGGCATATCCGTCATCGACGTCTATCAGCAGTATCAGGAACTCCTCGCCGCCGTAGCGCACCACGATGTCCCGGGAGCGCACCGCATCGCGAATAGCCACCGCTACGGCGACCAAGGCCTTGTCGCCCATGGTGTGGCCGTAATTGTCGTTGTAGGCTTTGAAATGGTCGATATCCAGCAGCAGAATATAATGGCTGGTGGGGACGTTGCCCGTCAGGTTGCTGAGCTTGTTTTGCAGGCCCCGGCGGTTAAACAGGCCGGTAAGGGGATCTATCATGCTGAGATCGCTGAATTTTTCCCGTTCTTCGCTGAGCCGGTTGACCAGTTCCGCCGTAAAGGCTTCGCTGCGTTTTTGCATCAGGCTGTGCAGCGTAAAGCTTATCAGCGGCAGCGCAATGGTGAACAGCAAGACCAGGATATGGTTGAACTGATCCAGCACGATAACCATCAGCGCCGGCGGCAGGCTGTGCAGGCAAAACGCCACGAAATAATCGGCCAGCGAAATAGCGCTGATGAAAAATACCATCATCAGGCTGAAGAGCAGGAAATTATTCTCAGCGGGCTGAAGCTGGTTATAGCGCACGGCGATATGCCAGGCCCAGAGTAAGCCAATAATAATTGCAAAAACATTCAGTTGATGAGCATAATTTCTCATTTTGTAATTACTCATCATTAAAGTAATTACACAAACGATCGCCACCAGTATGGATGGCGGCGTGGGAGAATGGGTATTATTCAGGGCGGTGGCGACATAAAAAACCGAAAAAGCGATATTAAGCAGCAAAAACAATAGCAACGACAGGCGAAGCTTACTCCTGCGGAGTTCTTCATAGCTGTAGGTATTTATCATGTCTTAACTTTTTAGCCCCGGCTGTCCACTATGGCAATAACAGACGACAAGAATTCTGAATAAACTATGATTATTAATAATTTGGTATCGTTATTATGAAAGTTTGGCTTAGAAAATTAATAGAATAATTTAACAGCTTTACACGTGGCTGTCACTCGCCGATGGAGCGTGATGCGAAAACAGGGGAAAAGAAGCCGTAGAGGCTGGAGGGGCGCAGCGTAGCTGCATGCCAGACCGACGCGACGGACTGACGAAGGGTCAGCGGCGCTGCGGTATCTACCGTGAAAAAACGAGCATGAATATGGTGCGAAGGGAGGGACTTGAACCCTCACGTCCGTAAGGACACTAACACCTGAAGCTAGCGCGTCTACCAATTCCGCCACCATCGCAGGCTATTCATCTCATACTTACACGTAAAACTTTTTATTCAGAACAGGCCGCCTGTACCGGGGTACGGCGTGCTTTCGTTCTGGTTACCGATTGGTGCGAAGGGAGGGACTTGAACCCTCACGTCCGTAAGGACACTAACACCTGAAGCTAGCGCGTCTACCAATTCCGCCACCATCGCGTGCAATCCGGCAACATCTTTTTATGCTAATAACATCGTGGTTGTATTTGGTGCGAAGGGAGGGACTTGAACCCTCACGTCCGAAAGGACACTAACACCTGAAGCTAGCGCGTCTACCAATTCCGCCACCATCGCCCGGCACCGGCAAGGCATAAGCCCTGCCACCACGGAGGCGAATTCTAGAGGTTTTAGCGTCAACGTCAATAATTATTTAAACCAAAGCGGGTATTTAGCGCAAAAAAATAGCCGCCGCCGCATCGGCGCGCGCGGCGGCGGCGGGAGGGTTGCCCGTTAGCCGCGTTTGCCGGCTTTATCTTTATCCTTGCCGCGCGAGACGGTATGGACCGCCTGGAAAACCTTGAAGCGGCCATTTTGCGCCAGCACGGCATGGCTGCCGAAAATGGAATCCAGCAAGGCCGGATAGGGCAAAAACGCATTGGCGACGATGCGCAACTGCCCGCCGATGCGCAAATGGGTTAACGCGCCGCGGATCAGGTTTTCGGCCGCCTGCAGATTGGTATGCATGCCGTCGTGGAACGGCGGGTTGGAAATAATCAGGTCAAAACGTCCCGGCATCGCTGAATACACATCGCTGACGACCACGTTGCCGGTCAGGCCGTTCGCCTCGAGCGTGGCCTGGCTTGCGGCCAGCGCCGGCGCGTGTACATCCCCGAGGGTCAGCTTGATGCCCGGCGAGCGTTTCGCCAGGACGGCGGCCAGGACGCCGGTACCGCAGCCGATGTCGGCCACCTCGCCGCTGAGCGGCTGATCAAAGGTGGACAACAGCAGTTGGCTGCCGCTGTCGAGCCCGTCGCGGCTGAATACGCCCGGCAGCGTTTTCACCGTCAACCCGTTGAGCTGATATTCGTTCCAGTAAGACTCGAGGTCGAAGCGCGGCGCTGTTTCCAGCCGGCCGTGATACAGGCCGCAGCGGCGGGCGCTGTCGATTTTCACCAGGGGACAGTAGGGCGCCAGGAACGGCTCGGCGCTGCGTACGCCGCTGCGGTTTTCCCCCACCACGAAGACATCGCTGCCCACCGGCAGCAGCGCGAGGAGGTTGGTGAGCTGGAACTGTGCTTCCGGCTTATTTTTCGGCCAGAAATAGAGTAAAGTATCGCATTCGCGGACAAATTCCGCGTCGGCGACCAGGCCGTACTGCACGGACCCATCGTCCATTTTATCGCGCAGTGCCAGACAGTGGTGATACCAAGCGGTGTGGACACATACGTTTTGGGCGTCCAGTTCCGCCGGCAGGAGATCCTGCACATCGCCGGCGAACAGTACGCGTTTATCTGAAAAAATGTCCTCGTGACGGAGTATGACTTCACTGGCTGGTGTTAATACTGACATGCGACAAAGGCTCCTCATTAATCTGAGCGGGGAGTATAGTGCTTTATTGTCCGATGTTCGATGGACTTTATCGCCTGATGTGCGATGGATTGATATGCAACGACCGCGAATAGGATCAGTATGGCGTCGAGACGAGACTGGCAGTTACAGCAATTGGGCATCACGCAATGGGCGTTGCGACGCCCCGCGTCCCTGCAGGGAGAAGTGGCGGTCGTCCTGCCCGCCGATGTCCGCCTGCTGCTGATAGCCAGCCCCTTGCCGCCCATCGACCATCCCCTGGTGGGCGATGTGGCGCGCAGCCTGGATCTTGCGCCCGGTCAGCTGTATCCGCTCACGCCGGAACAGGTGGCGATGCTGCCGGAAGACACCCGCTGCCATAGCTGGTGGCTCGGGCGCGAGGCGACGCGTCCCCTGTCCGGTGTCTCCCTTTTCACCCCGCCGCTGGCTGAACTGCTGGGCAACGCAGCAGCCAAGCGCGATCTTTGGCGGCAGATTTGTCATCATGAACCAGATTTCCGCGCTGACGGTCTCTGACCTGGCCGCCGCCTGGCATATAGAGCAGGCCAGCCACGCGTTCCCCTGGACGGCGAAAACCTTTGCCAGCAACCAGGGCGAGCGTTACCTGAATCTCAAGCTGACCGTGGCGGATACCCTGGCGGCGTTCGCCATCACCCAGACCGTGCTGGACGAGGCGACGCTGTTCAACATTGCCGTGCATCCGGATTTCCAGCGCCGCGGCCTGGGCCGATCGTTGCTGGAACATCTCATCGCCCAATTGGAACAGCGAGATATCCTGACGCTGTGGCTGGAGGTGCGGCAATCCAACCGGCCCGCCATCGCGCTGTACCGGTCCCTTGGCTTTAACGATGTCACGGTGCGCCGTGATTACTACCCGTCCGCCGTCGGGCGCGAGGATGCCATCATCATGGCGCTGCCGCTGGGGTGAACCGCACCGCCGCGCGCCAGTGCGCACACTATCAATGCGCACTTTCTCCATGTAGAATCTAGCACCAGCGATCCAGCCCATAATTTGTATGTACCCATCGAGAAACAGAAGATGAAGAATGCCACTTACGCCGCGGAAGTTGCGGCTCGGCGCACTTTTGCGATTATTTCGCACCCCGACGCCGGTAAAACCACCATCACCGAAAAAGTGCTGTTATTCGGGCACGCCATTCTTACCGCCGGTACGGTAAAGGGCCGCGGCTCAAGCCATCATGCCAAATCCGACTGGATGGAAATGGAAAAGCAGCGCGGCATTTCCATTACCACCTCGGTGATGCAATTCCCTTACCGGGACGCCCTGGTCAACCTGCTCGATACGCCGGGGCATGAAGATTTCTCCGAAGATACTTACCGCACGCTGACGGCGGTGGACTGCTGCCTGATGGTTATCGACTCCGCGAAAGGCGTCGAAGATCGTACCCGTAAACTGATGGAGGTGACGCGCCTGCGCGATACGCCGATCCTGACCTTTATGAACAAGGTCGATCGCGATATCCGCGATCCGACGGAACTGCTCGACGAGGTCGAACACGAGCTGCGCATCGCCTGCGCGCCCATCACCTGGCCCATTGGCTGCGGCAAGCTGTTTAAAGGGGTTTATCATCTCTACAAGGATGAGACCTATCTTTACCAGACCGGTAAAGGCCATACCATCCAGGAAGTGCGCACGGTCAAGGGGTTGCATAATCCGGATCTTGACGCGGCCATCGGCGAGGATCTGGCGGCGCAGCTGCGCGAGGAGCTGGAGCTGGTGCAGGGCGCCTCGCACGAGTTCGAAGAGCAGGCTTTCCTGCGCGGCGAGCTGACCCCGGTGTTTTTCGGCACCGCCTTGGGCAACTTTGGCGTCGATCATATGCTGGACGGCCTGGTTGAATGGGCGCCGCCGCCGATGCCGCGCAAGACCAATACCCGCGTCGTCACCGCCGATGAAGAAAAATTTACCGGCTTTGTGTTTAAGATCCAGGCGAATATGGACCCGAAACACCGTGACCGCGTGGCGTTTATGCGCGTGGTGTCGGGACGCTATGAAACCGGCATGAAGCTGCGCCAGGTCCGCACGGGCAAGGATGTGGTGATTGCCGATGCGCTGACGTTCATGGCCGGCGACCGCTCGCATATCGAAGAGGCGTATCCCGGCGATATCATCGGCCTGCACAACCACGGCACCATCCAGATTGGCGATACCTTCACCCAGGGCGAGGACATGAAGTTTACCGGCATCCCCAACTTCGCGCCGGAAATGTTCCGCCGTATCCGCCTGCGCGACCCGCTCAAGCAAAAGCAATTGCTGAAAGGGCTAGTCCAGCTGTCGGAAGAGGGCGCGGTTCAGGTATTCCGCCCGCTGACCAACAACGACCTGATTGTCGGCGCGGTCGGGGTGTTGCAGTTTGAAGTGGTGGTGGCCCGCCTGAAAAGCGAATACAACGTCGAGGCGCTGTATGAGTCGGTCAATGTGTCCACCGCCCGCTGGGTCGAATGCGCCGATGTGAAAAAACTCGAGGAGTTCAAGCGCAAGAACGAACTGAACCTGGCCCTGGACGGCGGCGATAACCTTTCTTATATTGCTCCGAGCATGGTTAACCTCAACCTGACCCAGGAACGCTATCCCGACATCCATTTCCACAAAACCCGCGAGCATTGATCCTCCCGGCGCGGGTTTTTCGCCCGTCCCCGCGCGCCCGCCTTTTTTAGCCGCGGCGTGGGGACGGAATCCACCGCCTTTCCTGTCGCGCCGCGCCTTGCGGCCGGAATGGTTATGTCCGCGCCGGGGTGCGGAATGTTCCTAAATCCTTGCTTAATCATTGGATTTAAGCTTTTTTTCCCGGATAACAATGCAATTTGTTATTTCTAGTCTATAGTTAAATTGTCTCTGACGGAGCGGTTAAATAAGCTAATAAAACCGTGCAAATCAGTATGATACGCTGCTCTTTATCACGAGAGCGGTATTTCTGCATTTTTGGATGCTTCCCCAGCCGAACGCGGGAGGCAGTTAGACCGGCCGCTATTTGTGGCGAAAACACCCTGATTCGGGTGGCAAGTTAAAAAGGAAACATCAATGAATAAGATCACGATGACAAAAACGCTCACGGCTATGGTTTTAGGTTCCATCTTGGCGGCTTCCACCGCGATGGCTAACGATACCATCAAGACAGAGGCGAACAGCGCCGGCGCCAAAATCGATAATACGATGAAGACCGCCTCAAACTATATGGGCGACAGCGCGGTAACCGCCAAGGTGAAAAGCGCGTTGGTCGGCGATAAAGGTATCAACAGCACCGACATTTCCGTGGTGACCAATAACGGCGTAGTAACCCTGAGCGGCTTTGTGACCAACCAGACCCAGGCTGAACGCGCCGTTACCGCCGCCAAATCCGTTGAAGGCGTGACCTCGGTCAGCGACAAGCTGCACGTGAAGGAAACGACCAACGCTTCGGTGAAAACCTATGCCGGCGACACGGCGATTACCAGCGAAGTGAAAGCCAAGCTGCTTGCCGATAGCATCGTCCCGTCCCGCAACGTGAAAGTGGAAACGTCCGACGGCATCGTGCAACTGAGCGGTCACGTTAAAAATGCCCGTGAAGCCTCGCGCGCCGAAAGCGTCGCCAAAGCAGTTGACGGCGTGAAAAGTGTCAAAAACGATCTTAAGTACTAATCTCTAAAGAACCAACGGTCAATGTCGCTTTGCGTTGCCGGTGCGCAGCGCAGGGCGATACCGTGTACGGCAAAACCAATAGTATTAAGCCGGTCCGGGGCGTTTAACGTCCGTGTTTCCCGGTAACACGAGAATTGTATTTCCATCATTTGGGTAAGGAGAAGCTTATGTTTCGTTGGGGCATTATTTTTCTGGTCATTGCCTTGATTGCGGCAGCATTAGGGTTCGGTGGTTTGGCAGGCACGGCGGCATGGGCGGCTAAAATCGTCTTCGTCGTGGGTATTATCCTGTTCCTGATAAGCCTGTTTACCGGCCGTCGCCGTATGTAGCCTTATCAGCGGGCCCCGGTCCGTTAAGCAGTAACCGATAGATAGGGTTATTATCCGGAGAGGGAGTCAATACGCATCATGTTGACGACCTCTCCGGAGCGTTTTTCAGGTCCCCTCGCATCACCCTCCCAGCCGTTAATCCGTGGTTCCCTTTCCTCTCCGCGCACGTGCTAAAGATGCTACTATTTACTTTTCCTCCTCCCTTTTGGGTGCGCCAGGCACGCGCAGGTAATACGCCATGATAAATCCGGTCTTTATCGATACCCATTGCCATTTTGATTTTGCCCCCTTCAGCGGTCACGAAACCGACAGCCTCGCCCTGGCCGCCGCGGCCGGCGTGCAGCGCATTATCGTGCCGGCGGTGGAGGCGGAGCGCTTTGCCGCCGTGCTGGCATTGGCCGACGCCCATGAGGCGCTGTATGCCGCCCTGGGCCTGCACCCCATCGCCATCACCCGCCATGATGACGCCGGGCTGTCGGCCCTGGCGCATCATTTGCGCCGGCCTCATCCACGACTGGTGGCGGTGGGGGAAATCGGCCTGGACAATTATATGGCGGAGCCCATGATGCCGCGCCAGGAAGCGTTATTGGCGGCCCAACTCCAGTTAGCCGGCCGCCATGATCTGCCGGTGATCCTGCATTCCCGGCGCACCCACGATCGCCTGGCGCAGATTTTGCGGCGCCATGATTTACCGCGCACCGGGGTGGTGCACGGGTTCGCCGGCAGCTACGAGCAGGCGGTGGCGTTTACCAAATTGGGTTATTATATCGGCGTCGGCGGCACCATTACCTATGAGCGCGCCAATAAAACACGCCAGGTAATGGCCAGGCTGCCCCTGGACCGCTTGCTGCTGGAAACCGACGCGCCCGATATGCCGGTGTCCGGCTTTCAGGGGCAGGCCAATCGTCCCGAACGCCTGCGCGTGACCTTTGCGTCGTTATGCGCGCTCAGGCCGGAGCCGCCGGAGCAGATTGCCGAAATAATATACCGCAATACCCTGGATTTATTCGGTTTGCCCTGTCAATAGCAAAATTTTCCGGCTGATAATCGGGATCGCACGCATAAATCTCAATCCTTAAGCAGCTTATTATCGTCGATTGTGGAAAAATAGAGCCAGCGCGTAAGGCAGGATGCGTTTACCCTGCGTCTTTGATTCAGGCTTATGCGGTGAGAGGGATCTTTAACGCCCGGAAATCAGCATGGTTCCGGGTCTTTCTTCATGGAACCAAGTCCGCTCGCCAACGTTACGGCGCGTTATCGCGATAGCCATGACGCCCCTTTTACAGATTCGGTTGCTATGTCGCCACACCGAAAAGTTGGAGAGTATTATGATTGATTTAACCGTTGCGGCCCGCCGTGCGTTGGGTCTGATGGATCTTACCACCCTGAATGATGACGATACCGCCGACAGCGTCGTCAGCCTGTGCCGACAGGCGAAAAGCCCGGCGGGCAACACCGCCGCTGTTTGCATCTACCCCCGCTTTATTCCCATCGCCAGACGCGCCTTGCAGCGCCAGGGCACGCCGGACATTCGGATTGCCACGGTCGCCAATTTCCCCCATGGCGATGACGATGCCGCCATTGCGCTGGCGGAAACACGCGCTTCGGTAGCCTACGGCGCGGATGAAGTCGATGTGGTGTTTCCCTACCGGGCGCTGATGGCCGGCAATGAACAACTGGGATTTGATCTGGTCGCCGGCTGCAAGGCGCTGTGCGCCGACAGCGGCGTGCTGCTGAAGGTGATCCTGGAAACCGGCGAGCTGCGCCGTCCGGAGCTTATCCGGCGCGCCGCCGAAATCGCCATCGACGCCGGCGCTGATTTTATTAAAACCTCCACCGGCAAGGTGCCGGTCAATGCCACGCTTTCAAGCGTTGAAATCATGCTGTCGGTTATCCATGACAAAGGCGTCGGCGCGCACGTGGGTGTAAAACCGGCGGGCGGCGTGCGCACCGCGGCGGAAGCGGCGGCCTACCTGGCGCTGGCGGACCGGATCATGGGGCCGCTGTGGGCTGACGCCCGGCATTTCCGCTTCGGCGCATCAAGCCTGCTGGCCAGCCTGCTCACCGTATTGGGCCAGGATATGCAGGTCACGGATAACGGTTATTGATCCCCTGATTGAGCATTGGAGAAGGCAATGACAAACCCGCCCGTTTCCGGGCGATAGCCATTTTTGTTTTGCAGGGGGTAACCGTGTTCCTGGCACAAGAAATTATTCGTAAAAAACGCGACGGCGAGCCGCTGAGTGAAGAAGAGATTCGGTTTTTCATCAATGGGGTCCGCGATAATACGGTTTCGGAAGGGCAGATCGCCGCCCTGGCGATGACCGTTTTTTTCCGCGACATGGATATTCGGGAACGGGTGGCGCTGACGCTGGCGATGCGCGACTCGGGCCATGTGCTTAACTGGCAGAACAGCGCCCTGGGCGGGCCGGTGCTGGATAAGCATTCGACCGGCGGCGTGGGTGATGTCACCTCGCTGATGCTGGGGCCGATGATTGCCGCCTGCGGCGGCTACGTGCCGATGGTTTCCGGCCGCGGACTGGGCCATACCGGCGGCACGCTCGATAAGCTCGAATCGATCCCGGGGCTGAATATTTTCCCTGACGATCAGGCGTTCCGCGCGATGATAAAACAGGTCGGCGTGGCGATCATCGGCCAGACCAACTCCCTGGCGCCGGCGGATAAACGGTTTTACGCCGTCCGCGACATCACGGCCACGGTGGATTCCATTGCGCTGATTACCGCCTCGATATTGGCCAAAAAACTGGCCGAGGGCCTGGATGCGCTGGTGATGGATGTGAAAGTCGGATCCGGGGCGTTGATGCCCGATTACCCGCAGTCCGAAGCGCTGGCGCGCGCTATCGTCGGCGTCGCCAACGGCGCCGGGTGCAAGACCACGGCGCTGTTGACCGATATGAACCAGGTCCTGGCGTCCAGCGCCGGCAATGCCCTGGAAGTGCGCGAGGCGGTGCGCTTCCTTACCGGCGAACAGCGTAATCCCAGACTGTATGAGGTCACCATGGCCTTGTGCAGCGAAATGATGGTGTCGTCGGGATTGGCGGCCACCGAACCGCTGGCGATGGCGCGGCTGCAGCAGGTACTGGACAACGGGGAAGCGGCGGAGCGTTTTGGCCGCATGATCGCGGCACAGGGCGGTCCGCATGATTTTATCAGCCGTTATGAGCACTATTTGCCCAAAGCCACGCTGAGCAAGCCGGTGCTCGCCGAACAAGCGGGTTTTATCGGCGCCATGGACACCCGCGCCCTGGGCCTGGCCGTGGTGGCTATGGGCGGCGGGCGCCGGCGCGCCGGCGATGCCATCGACTATAGCGTCGGTTTAACCGACATGGCGCGCCTGGGCGATGCGGTGCAGCCCGGACAGCCGCTGGCGAATATCCACGCCGCCAGCGAAGCCGGCTGGATGCAGGCGGCGGAGACGGTGCGCGCGGCCATTACCCTCACGCCGCAGCCGCCTGAAGCCCTGCCGGTGATTTACCGGCGTATCGCGGCGGATGACTGACGGCGCGGGGACGCTTCCGGCGACGATATCGTTCGCCGGGATACATGCGATTTTTTCTGATCCGCCGGGCCGGGGCCCTTATCCGGCGGGCGGATCAATCAGTTGGAGAAGACAATGAAACGTACCTATATCATGGTGCTCGACTCGTTCGGCATCGGCGCCGCCGCGGATGCGGAAAAATTCGGCGACAGCGGCTCGGATACCCTGGGCCATATTGCCGAACGATGCCAGCGCGGCGAGGCCAACCAGGGCCGCAGCGGACCGCTGCGGCTGCCCAACCTGTCGCGCCTGGGACTGGGAAAGGCCGCCGAGGAATCCACCGGGCATTTTCCCCCGGGGCTTGACCGCGACGCGGACATTATCGGCGCCTATGCCTACGCCAGCGAAATCTCCTCAGGGAAGGATACCCCGTCCGGACATTGGGAAATTGCCGGGGTACCGGTGATGTTTGACTGGGGCTATTTTCCCGATCCCCAGAACAGCTTCCCGCAGGAACTGCTGGACCGGCTGGTCGCCGATGCCGGGCTGCCGGGATATCTGGGCAACTGTCACTCTTCCGGCACGGTGATCCTGGATCAACTGGGCGAGGAGCATATGCGTACCGGCAAGCCGATTTTCTATACCTCCGCCGATTCGGTTTTCCAGATAGCCTGTCATGAAGAACGGTTCGGCCTGCAACGTTTGTACGACCTCTGCGAGCTGGCCCGGGAGATGCTGACCGCCGGCGGCTACAATATCGGCCGGGTGATCGCCCGGCCGTTTACCGGCGATAAAAGCGGTCATTTCCAGCGCACCGGCAACCGCCATGATCTGGCGGTGGAGCCGCCCTCCGCCACGGTATTGCAAAAGCTGGTGGAAGAAAAGGGCGGGCAGGTGGTGTCGGTGGGCAAGATCGCCGATATCTACGCCCAGGTGGGCATCACTAAAAAAATCAAGGCCACCGGCCTGGATGCGCTGTTCGACGCTACTTTGCGTGAAATGGAACTCGCGGGCGATAACACCATCGTCTTTACCAACTTTGTCGATTTTGATTCATCCTATGGCCACCGCCGCGACGTGGCCGGCTATGCGGCGGCGCTGGAGCTGTTCGACCGCCGCCTGCCGGAACTGCTCGCGCGGGTGACCGGCGAGGATATGATCATTCTGACCGCCGATCACGGCTGCGATCCCACCTGGCGCGGCACCGATCATACCCGCGAGCACGTGCCGGTGTTACTCTACGGCCCCGCCATCCGGCCGGGGTCCTATGGGCACCGCCGGACCTTCGCCGATATCGGCCAGACGGTGGCGGATTATTTTGGCCTGACACCCATGGATTATGGTAAATCCATCCTCCATGCATGAAGGTAGTCAGGATTTTGCCTGTCCCGGCGCGGGCCGGGACAACGTTATTTTTTATTATTGAGTATAAGGAAAACCAACATGGCGACGCCGCATATTAACGCTGAACGAGGTGATTTTGCCGATGTGGTCCTGATGCCCGGCGATCCGCTGCGGGCGCAGCACATCGCCAATAACTTTCTCACGCAACCGCGCGAAGTCAATAACGTCCGCGGCATGCTGGGCTATACCGGCAGCTACAAAGGCCGGGCCATTTCAGTTATGGGTCACGGCATGGGCATCCCGTCCTGCTCCATTTACACCAAGGAGCTGATTACCGAGTTCGGGGTTGAACAGATCATCCGGGTCGGGTCCTGCGGCGCGCTGCGCGGCGATGTCAATGTGCGCGACGTGGTGATCGGCATGGGCGCCTGCACCGATTCCAAGGTTAACCGCATGCGTTTTAAGGATCATGACTTTGCGGCCATTGCCGATTATGACCTGCTGCGCCACGCGGTGGACGCGGCCAAGGCGGCGGGGGTCAATGTGCGCGTCGGCAATCTGTTCTCGGCGGATCTGTTTTACACCCCCGATCCGCAGATGTTCGACGTCATGGAAAAATACGGCGTCCTGGGCGTGGAAATGGAAGCCGCCGGTATCTACGGCGTGGCCGCGGAATTCGGCGCCAGGGCGCTGGCCATCTGCACCGTGTCCGACCATATCCGTACCGGCGAGGCCTTAAGCGCGGCGGATCGCCAGACCACGTTTAACGAGATGATCGAAATCGCGCTGGAGTCGGTGCTGCGCGGCGACGCGGCATAAAGACCACGCGGCCGGCGGCAAGGCGTCAACGCGCTGTTCCGCCGGTCAAGACGCGCAGGTTGGCAACGGCGCAAGGCGTGCCTGATGCGCGCGCTTAGTCGGTTTTGGTCCGCGCAGGATCATCGGGCGTGGCCGCAGCCGGGGCCGGCGCGTCGTTTTCGTCCCCTTTGCGTTCCGCCAACGGCGTGCTGGCGGTCAGCAGGTACGGGGACTGCTGCCAGCGGCTGCGGCGGTTTTGCAGCAGGGTGCGGGCCAGGATAATACCGATGGCCAGCGCCAGCAGAATCATCAGGCGCAGCAGGTTGGTGGTGTTATCCACCTGTTTGGCTTCGGTTTCCAGCACATGGGTATCAAGGGTCAGGCGGATAAAACCGCTGGGCCCGTCCTTATCGATAATGGTACGCACCAGCTGATGGTTAAAATAGCTGCCGGCGCGCTGGTGTTCGATAGCCAGCCGGTCGCGCACGCTGATGGTCTCCCCGGCGCGGGCTATCAGGCTGCCGTCCATGCTGTATACGCTGGCATCCAGGATACGGCTGCCCTGGGTAAGGGTGTCCAGTATCGACTGGATGGGGGCATTGTTTTCCTCGCTGTCGGCCATCAGCGGCGCCAGTTGCCCCGCCAGCTGTCCTATCAGTGTGCCGGCCAGCTCATCCACCTGCGCCGAGCGGGCCATTTGATGGCTCAGGCTGAACCAGGACGCGCCCTGCATCAGGAAGACCAGCAGCGTCACGCAGATAAGCACGATGGCGGTGCGGTGTAAACGAAACGAGTGTCTGGCCCGGAGCATGGGATTCCTTTACTATTCTGAACGCTTTATGTTGCCAGAAGCGTCGACGATAGGATAGCTTGATGCGCGATGTTTTATCATGACGGTTATCCATGACTACAGGAGTGATTGATGCCTATTAGTTTGACGTACTGCGATCTCCCCGCCGGGATTTCACAGTGGCCGGGTCTCCCGTTATCATTAAGCGGCGACGAGGTCATGCCGCTGGATTACCGGGCCGGTCATACCGGCTGGCTGCTGTACGGCAAGGCGTTGGATAAATTTTCCCTTACCCGTTTCCAGCGTCGCCTGGGCGCGGCGATGGTTATCGTCTCCGCCTGGCATGTCGAAGACTACCAGGTGGTCAGGCTGGCCGGTCCGCTGACCGGGCTGGCCGCGCAGCTGGCCGCGGAGATGGAGCTGGATGTCGCGCCGTTTGGCAAAACGCCGCATCTGCATGCCCCGGGACTGCTGGTCATGGACATGGATTCCACCGCCATCCAGATAGAATGCATTGATGAAATCGCCAAACTGGCGGGCACGGGCGAGGAAGTCGCCGCCGTTACCGAACGCGCCATGCGCGGCGAGCTGGATTTCGCCGCCAGCCTGCGCCAGCGCGTGGCGACCCTTAAGGGCGCCGACGCCGATATCCTGCGCCAGGTGCGGGACAGTTTACCGTTGACGCCGGGCCTGGGCTCCCTGGTGACCAAATTGCAAAGCCTGGGCTGGCAGATAGCCATCGCTTCCGGCGGATTTACCTATTTCGCCGACTACCTGCGCGACCGGTTTCACCTGGTCGCCGTGGCGGCCAATGAACTGGGCATCCGCGACGGTAAATTCACCGGCGAGGTGGTGGGGCCCATCGTCGATGCCGCCTATAAAGCCCGCATGCTGACCACCCTGGCGGAGCGGCTGGAAATCCCGCTGCACCAGACGGTGGCCATCGGCGACGGCGCCAATGACCTGTTGATGCTACAATCTGCTGGCCTGGGTATCGCATATCATGCCAAGCCCAAGGTGAATAAGCAGAGTAAGGTCATTATCCGCCATGCGGATCTGCTGGGCGTGCTGTGTATCCTGACCGGCAATCTTAAGAATGAAGAGCGCTAGGCGGCCGCCATGTGTTCCCTAGGCGGGTCTTCATTGTTTTCTCATTTCCGAGGTCATTGTGGCTAAAGCGGCGAAACGGGCATTTGTCTGTAATGAATGCGGGGCGGAATATCCGCGCTGGCAGGGCCAGTGCAGCGCCTGTGAAGCCTGGAATACCATCACCGAGGTCCGGGTGGCGTCTACCCCCGCCGCCGTGCGTAACGACCGCTTCAGCGGCTATTCCGGCGAAGCCGGCGTCAGCCGGGTGCGCAGGCTGGCGGATATCAGTCCCGAGGAACTGCCCCGTTTTTCCACGGGGTTCAAGGAGTTCGACCGAGTGCTGGGCGGCGGCGTGGTGCCGGGCAGCGCCATTTTGATCGGCGGCAGCCCCGGCGCCGGTAAAAGCACCCTGCTGCTGCAAACCCTGTGTAAATTGTCCGAACAGATGAAAACGCTGTATGTCACCGGCGAGGAGTCGTTGCAGCAGGTCGCCATGCGCGCGCACCGGCTGGCGCTGCCCACGGGCGGGCTGAACATGCTCTCGGAAACCAGCATCGAGCAAATCTGTCTGATTGCGGCCGAGGAAAAGCCGCGCCTGATGGTGATCGATTCCATCCAAGTGATGCATATGGCGGACATCCAGTCGTCGCCGGGCAGCGTTTCGCAGGTGCGGGAAACCGCCGCCTACCTGACCCGGTTCGCCAAAACCCAGGGCGTGGCGATCCTGATGGTCGGCCACGTGACCAAGGATGGCTCCCTGGCCGGCCCCAAGGTACTGGAACACTGTATCGACTGTTCCATCATGCTCGACGGTGATTCGGACTCCCGTTTCCGCACCCTGCGCAGTCATAAAAACCGCTTTGGGGCGGTGAACGAGCTGGGGGTGTTCGCCATGACCGAACAGGGATTGCGGGAAGTCAGCAATCCGTCGGCCATTTTTCTCAGCCGCGGCGAGGAGATGACGCCCGGCAGCAGCGTGATGGTGGTTTGGGAAGGCACCCGTCCCCTGCTGGTGGAAATCCAGGCGCTGGTGGATCACTCCATGCTGGCCAATCCACGCCGGGTGGCGGTGGGCCTGGAGCAAAACCGGCTGGCGATCCTGCTGGCGGTGCTGCATCGCCACGGCGGCTTGCAAATGGCCGATCAGGATGTCTTTGTCAATGTGGTCGGCGGCGTCAAGGTGACGGAAACCAGCGCCGACCTGGCGCTGATGCTGGCGATGGTGTCCAGCCTGCGCGATCGTCCGTTGCCGCGGGATTTGGTGGTATTTGGCGAAGTGGGGCTGGCCGGCGAGATCCGCCCGGTGCCCAGCGGCCAGGAGCGCATTGCGGAGGCGGCCAAGCACGGTTTTCGCCGCGCCATCGTGCCCTTTGCCAATGTGCCGAAAAAAGCGCAGGACAATATGCAGATTTTTGGCGTGAAAAAGCTGGCCGACGCGCTGGACATCCTTGCCGAGCTTGAATGACCGGCGCGTTTACCGGCTGACGCCATGCGGATTTTTGCTTAAGCCATCAGAGGGAGGCGTATGTCGTCATTCGATTACCTGAAGAGTGCGATTAAACAACAGGGATGTACCCTACAGCAGGTCGCCGAGGCCAGCGGCATGACCAAAGGCTACCTCAGCCAGTTGCTGAACGCCAAAATCAAAAGCCCCAGCGCGCAGAAGCTGGAGGCCATCCACCGTTTCCTCGGGCTGGAGTTTCCGCGGCGGGAAAGGAAAATCGGCGTTATTTTCGGCAAGTTCTATCCCCTGCATACCGGCCATATCTACCTGATCCAGCGGGCGTGCAGCCAGGTGGACGAGCTGCACGTGATCCTCGGCTACGACGAGCCGCGCGATCGCAAATTATTTGAAGACAGCGCCATGTCGCAGCAGCCCACCGTCAGCGACAGGCTGCGCTGGCTGCTGCAAACCTTTAAATACCAGAAGAATATCCATATCCACGCCTTTAACGAGCAAGGCATGGAGCCTTATCCGCACGGCTGGGATGTCTGGAGCCGCGGCATTACCTCCTTTATGAAAGAGAAGGGCATCGCGCCGGGGTTTATCTATTCAAGCGAAGCGCGGGATGTGTCGCGCTACCGCGAGCATTTGGGCATCGAGACCATACTGGTCGACCCCAACCGGTCGTTTATGTCGATCAGCGGCGAGCAAATCCGCCAGGATCCGTTCCGTTATTGGGAATATATCCCGACCGAGGTCAAGCCGTTCTTTGTACGCACCGTGGCGTTAATCGGCGGCGAGTCCAGCGGTAAATCCACCATGGTCAATAAACTGGCCAATATCTTTAATACCAGCAGCGCCTGGGAGTACGGCCGTGAATACATCTTCTCCCATTTGGGCGGCGATGAAATGGCGCTGCAGTATTCCGACTACGACAAGATCGCCCTGGGCCAGGCGCAATATATCGACTTCGCGGTGAAATACGCCAATAAAGTGGCGTTTATCGACACGGATTTCGTTACCAGCCAGGCGTTTTGCAAACGCTACCATGGCCGCGAGCACCCCTTTGTTCAGGCGATGATTGACGAGTACCGTTTTGATTTGGTTATTTTATTAAAGAATAATACGCCCTGGGTGGCCGACGGGTTGCGCAGCCTGGGCAATCCGGTGGATCGCGACGGTTTCCAGCGGCTGCTGGAGGACCTGCTGAACGCGAATAATATTCCCTTTGTGCGCATCGACGCGCCGGACTACGACCAGCGCTTTTTGCAATGCATCGATCTGGTGCGGGACCTGCTGGGGCAACGGTAAGCCTGGCGCCAGCCGCAAGCTAAACCCCCGCAAAGGTTGCCTGCGTCAATGAAGAAAAAATTCGCCGGTCCAGGGCGCCTCATTGGCATGAGGCGCCCATCGCTGGCGCTATCAGGACATTTTTTTATATTTAATCCGGTGCGGCTGTAGCGCTTCCGCGCCCAGCGTGCGTTTTTTCCACTCTTCGTATTCGGTAAAGTTGCCTTCAAAGAATTCGATCTTGCCTTCATCCTGATAGTCAATGATATGGGTGGCGATGCGGTCGAGGAACCAGCGGTCATGGGAGATCACCATGGCGCAGCCGGGGAACTCCAGCAGGGCGTTTTCCAGCGCGCGCAGGGTTTCCACATCCAGGTCATTGGTCGGTTCATCGAGCAGCAGCATATTGCCGCCCACCTGCAGCAGTTTGGCCAGATGCAGCCGCCCGCGCTCGCCGCCGGACAGTTCGCCGACGCGTTTGCCCTGATCGACGCCCTTGAAGTTAAAACGGCCGACATAAGCGCGGCTCGGCATTTCAAAGTTGCCGATGCGCATAATATCCTGGCCGCCGGACACTTCTTCCCAGACGGTTTTACTGTTATCCATGCTATCGCGGAACTGGTCAACCGAGGCCAGCTGCACCGTATCGCCCAGCGTTACCGTACCGCTGTCCGCCTGTTCCTTGCCGGACAGGATACGGAACAGGGTCGACTTGCCGGCGCCGTTCGGGCCGATAATGCCGACGATCGCCCCTTTGGGGATCGAGAACGACAGGTTGTCTATCAGCAGCCGGTCGCCATAGGATTTCCTGAGGTTTTCCACCTCCAGCACTTTGTCGCCCAGGCGCGGTCCGGGTGGAATAAACAGCTCGCTGGTCTCGTTGCGCTTTTGGTATTCCACATTGTTAAGCTCTTCAAAGCGCGCCAGACGGGCCTTGCCTTTGGACTGGCGTCCCTTGGGATTCTGGCGCACCCATTCCAGTTCCTTCTCGATGGATTTGCGCCGCGCCGTTTCCGATGAGGCTTCCAGCGCCAGGCGCTGATCTTTTTGCTCCAGCCAGGAAGAATAGTTGCCTTCCCAGGGAATGCCCTCGCCGCGGTCCAGTTCCAGGATCCAGCCGGCCACGTTATCCAGGAAATAGCGGTCATGGGTAATGGCCACCACGGTGCCTTCGTAATCCAGCAGGAACCGCTCCAGCCAGGCGACCGACTCCGCATCCAGATGGTTGGTCGGCTCATCGAGCAGCAGCATGTCCGGTTTTTCCAGCAGCAGGCGGCAAATCGCCACGCGGCGGCGTTCCCCGCCCGACAGGGTGGCTATCTTCGCATCCCAGGGCGGCAGGCGCAGCGCATCGGCGGCGCGTTCCAGCTGGTTCTCCAGGTTATGGCCGTCATGGGCCTGGATAATGGCTTCCAGTTCGCCCTGTTCCCTGGCGAGCTTATCGAAGTCCGCATCCGGTTCGGCATAGGCGGCATAGACCGCGTCCAGGCGCGTCAGCGCCTGTTTGACTTCCCCAACCGCCTCTTCAATCGCCTCGCGCACGGTTTGCTCTAAATTCAGCTGCGGCTCCTGGGACAGATAACCGATTTTGATACCCGCCTGCGGCCGCGCCTCGCCCTCAATTTCCGTGTCGATGCCGGCCATGATGCGCAGCAGGGTGGACTTACCGGCGCCGTTGAGCCCCAGCACGCCGATCTTGGCGCCGGGAAAAAAGCTGAGCGAGATATCTTTCAGGATATGACGTTTCGGCGGCACGATTTTGCCGACGCGATGCATGGTATAGACGTATTGAGCCACGTTGTTAAGAGCCTCTTTCTATCTGGTTTTAGCTATGCCCCGCGGCCTGCGCGGAGCATGTACGGGCAGTGCGCCAAGTGTCGCAATGGATAAGCGCCCAGTTTAGCCCGTTTTCGCATGCGATCCCAGCCATCACCGGACGATGTTGGTATCGTGCGCCGGCAGCGCGGAGGCCCGTCTGCGCCGGCGGGTAAAATACAGCACCGTCACCAGCAAAGACAGCAGGCTGGTGACCGCGGGGATAATCACAATAGAGCGATGATAGGCTAACGTGACGCTGTGCTCGCCGTCGGTCAGGGCAACGCCGACCAGCCCGCTGTCCAGCCGGACGGTGTCCCGCCGTTTGCCGTCCACCAGCAGGTAATAGCCGGCATACATAATATAGGGCAGGGTAACGGTTTGCGTCCCCTGCGCCCGTATGATCATCGCCGGATAGCCCTGGCGATAGGTAGTGCCGATAATGGCGGCTGCGGGGTTGGCGAAGAAAGCGAAGTCGTTGATTTTCAGATGATCGAAGTTCTCGGGGCGCACGTTGTGGTTATTGAGGTAATCATCATAAAGAGAGGACGTATCCACATTCAGATAACGTACGCTTAAGGCCTTATGGATAAGAGGATACATCCCCGCGATGCACAGGCAGGCCAGTAGCATGACCAGCGCTTTTTTCCGCGCCATCATCGCCGCCAGCATGCCCGACGCATGCAAAGCGATGATGGCGGTGGCGCAGGACAGCAGCCGCCACGGGAACTGGATTAATTTTAACACCGGCACGCTATCGGGAATTTTATTCCAGGGTATCAAGTGGGTAGTGGCAATGATAAACAATAAAGCTATTAGGATCATTTTCTTCGACGCGCCGGATTTACCCCATTTCAGATAGGCCACGGCGAGCAGCAGCTGGATAACGCCCACCGATAAAAACATGCCCGGTTCGGATACGCCGTAGGTAGAAGACAGCGACAGCAGGGTTTCCGTCAGGCCGCTGCTGAACTTTAACAGGTCGTCGTACTTAAGCAGCTTGCCGCTGGTGGCGAAAATATCTGAATTATGGATATGATAAAACAAAGGCGCCCAATAAAATGCGCTAATCGAGACGACAATGAGAAACGACATCAGAAAAAAAGTTATATTGGCTTTAATAAAAACTGCCCGGGCGTTGAGCAGGCAAAATAAAACAAAAAACCCTAAAAGCACCACCATGCTCGGGATATTGGCTAAAAATACGCCTAAGGCGCTAAACGGCAGCAGCCAGATATCCCGGCGATCGCGGATAAGGGAACTGCAACCCCTGATAAACAGCGGCATCAGCGACATGGCCAAACTTTCGCCCAGGGCAAAGCGAACATAGATATTGGTCAGGAAATATCCGGAAGTGATAAATAATATGGCGCAGAGCAACCCGGCCTGGGAAGACGAATGCTCTCGTTTAGCGGCGGAATAGGTCGAAAAAAAGGCAATGATGAAGAGGAGGAAATACACCATTTTCATCTGGCTAATGATATCAGCGGTATTAAATGTCAGCGCTTTCGCCGCCAAAAACAGCAAGGATGTCAACGGCGGATAAAATAGCTGCCATGAGTAACCGAATTGCCCGGGCGACCAATAATCAAACAAGGGAGGGAACTGATTGTGCGCCAATTCGTTATTCAACGAAATCATTCTCTGGAAATGAGCGATCCAATCATGCCCGTTCCAAATGCCAATTTCTTTTAACGTTACCAGGAGTATGCATAAAACCAAGAAACTCAGAAAGATAAGCATCAGGTTGTTTTTCAATTTCACTTTCCATCACCTTAAAGCATGTTTGTTGCAAACATCATTCGGTAGTTGCAATTCTTTTAGACCGGGGCAAACAGGCACGGGCCACAGCCCACGGTTGACATGCCCGTGGTAAATAGACGGTTACGCGTTGCGTGCTCAGTTGCGCAGCGTAACCCAACCCCAGAACCGGGTATAGGGGCAACCCGCGTTCGCTACCGTTAAAAATCAGTAATGTGATCCAGCGCGCTGCCGTCGCCGGCCCGCTTTGCGCTTATTATCGCCGCTAAAAAAAATAACCGCGAAAATAATGACGATTGTCGCCGCTGCCGCTGGCATACGCCCGGTTGCTTAGCTAGCATGGTGACAGCAACCGGATTTATGGCAAACTGAATGAATGCGCCGGCGTCCGGAAAAGGACGCGGCAAAAAGACATTACGCTGAGGATAGAGTGGATATGGTCAAGGTGGACGGATGGCGGTATGTGGGCGCGGGTTTTATCTGCGCGCTGGCAAGCCTGGTGGCCGCAACCGGCAGCGCGCACGCGGACTCAATCGATGCGCAGCGCCAGCGCTATCAGCAGGTTAAGCAGGCGTGGGATAGCAACCAAATGGATGTGGTGTCGCAGCTGATGCCCACCCTGCGTGATTATCCCCTGTATCCCTATCTGGAGTACCGCGCCTTGTCGCAGGATCTTTCCCAGGCGAGCACGGCGCAGGTTAAGGCCTTTATGGATGCCAACCCGACGCTTATGCCTGCACGCTCGCTGTCGGCCCGCTTTGTCAATGAGCTGGCCCAGCGCCAGGACTGGCAGGGGCTGCTGGCCTTCAGTCCGCAGCCGCCGAAACCGGTCTCCGCGCGCTGCAACTTTTATTACGCCAAATGGGCCACCGGGGCGCAGCAGGCGGCCTGGGACGGCGCCAAGGAGATCTGGCTCAACGGCCATTCCCTGCCGGAAAGCTGCAACAAATTATTCAGCGTCTGGGATCAGGCCGGGCAGCGCGGGCCATTGGCGATCCTCGAGCGGATGCGCCTGGCGATGAAAGAGGACAATACCAACCTGGTGAACGCGCTGTCGAAACAATTGCCGATTGAATACCAGACCATGGGCAGCGCGCTGGCGGCATTACAGGATAATCCCGCGACCCTGGAAGGCTTTGCCAGAAGCGTGGGACCGACGGATTTAACCCGCCAGGCCACGATTATCTCCTTTGCGCGCCTGGCCCGCGACGATGTGGAAAATGCCCGCGCCATGCTGCCGACCCTGGTGCGGCTGCAGAAAATGGACGACGGCGATCGCCTCGATCTCGAGGAAAGCGTCGCCTGGCGCCTGATGGGCACCGACGCCACGCCGGAACAGGCCGCCTGGCGCGACAACGTTATTTTACGCGGCCACTCCACCGCATTGCTCGAGCGGCGTATCCGCATGTCGCTGGGACAAGGCGATATGCGCGCGGTGGCCGCCTGGCTGGACCGCCTGCCGGAGGACGCCCGCCAGAAAGAGGAGTGGCGCTACTGGCGCGCGGTATTGCTTATCAACCAGGGGCGCAAAAGCGACGGCGAGCCGATACTGCGTGATTTGATGCAGGGACGCGGTTTTTACCCGATGGTCGCAGCACAGGAACTGGGCGTCAATTATGCCGTCAATGTGGCGCGCGCGGTCGCGCCGGCCCCCGAGCTTATCAAACGGCCGGAAATCGCCCGCGTGCGCGAGCTGATGTACTGGAATATGGATAACCTGGCCAGGAACGAATGGAGCTCGCTCGTGGCCAGCCTGAGCCGGACGGAACAGGAAGGTCTGGCGCGTTACGCCTTTGAACAGCAATGGCCCGACCTGAGCGTGCAGGCGACGATTACCGGCAAGCTGTGGGATCATCTGGAAGAGCGTTTTCCCCTGGCCTGGCATAATGAATTTCGCCGCGCCACCGACGATAAAGGGATAAGCCAGAGTTACGCCATGGCGATAGCCCGCCAGGAAAGCGCCTGGAATCCTAAAGCACTGTCGCCGGTCGGCGCGGCCGGCCTGATGCAGCTGATGCCCGCCACGGCCAAGCATACCGCCGAAATGTTTAATATCAGCAGTTATATGAACACCAGCCAGCTGTTGGATCCGCAGACCAACATCGAGCTGGGCACCACTTACCTGGAATATGTGTACCAGATGTTCGGCCGCAACCGGATCTTATCAAGCGTGGCCTATAACGCCGGCCCTGGGCGGGTGAACACCTGGCTTGGCAACAGCGCGGGGCGTATCGACGCGGTGGCTTTTATTGAGAGCATTCCGTTTTCGGAAACCCGCGGTTACGTGAAAAATGTCCTGGCCTATGACGTCTTTTACCGTTATTTCCTGCGTCAGCCCGCAAAAGTGCTGACGGACGCAGAGTGGCAACGGCGTTACTGAACCGGCGGGGAAAATAGGGTAGACTGCTGTACTCGTTAACAGGTATGGCGGGCGCTTATGAATGACATTACCACCTCCGTTGCCGGCGATGTGCCGCGGCATGAGCAGGAGTGGCGGCATTTTGCCGTGCTGTTGGGGCAGGCTTTTGCCGACGGTATGCATGTGCCGTTGCTGCAACTGATGTTGACCGCCGATGAGCGCGAAGCCATCGG
The DNA here is from genome assembly GCF_047324145.1 of Sodalis sp. RH24. Lineage (NCBI taxonomy): Bacteria > Pseudomonadati > Pseudomonadota > Gammaproteobacteria > Enterobacterales > Bruguierivoracaceae > Sodalis > Sodalis sp. RH24. The sequence goes on along the minus strand of NZ_CP178729.1, from coordinate 2,573,720 downwards.
CACGCGCATCCGCATTATCCGGGCGCTGCTGGACGGCGAGATGAGCCAGCGCGAATTAAAGAATGCGCTTGGCACCGGCATTGCCACCATCACCCGTGGTTCCAATAGCCTCAAGGCCGCATCGCCTGAATTAAAACAGTGGCTGGAGCATCATCTGCGGCATTTGCCGGATTAACCGCCGTGGCCGCGGCTGGTCTGGTAGATGGCGTTATTAAACGGCACCAGCGCCAATAGCAGGGCCTGATAATAGACGCTGCTGCGGGTCAGCCTGCCGGCGGTAAACACGCCGATGGCGCCGCCCTGGCGTTTAATATCCGTAATTCCGGTCAATCTGGCCATTTCCTGGCCTAATTCCCGCCCTTCAATGATTCCCTGTAATATACTTTCTGGTAATATTAAGCTGGCGGAGCGAGATTCACCGCGCAGGTGCGTATTTTCAATAACCATCCAGGCAAAGGTCATATTATCTGCAATACCCGCCTCGACACCGACCCAGAAATCCGCCTCGGGACAAACCTGACGCGCGGCCATGACCCGATTCCGCGCCCCGCTGCGGGTTTCGACATCGCCCATGGGCTGCGACGGCACGCCGCTGTCGACATCTATGCCTTCAACGCGGCAGCTGTCGGGCCCGTAGGTGTCGTTAAAGGCCTGGAGAATGGCATTGATTTTAGCCGGGTTAGTCGTTGCAGCCACCACATAATACATAATGTTTTTATCACTCCAGTCATTTTCACGCAGTATAACGGAAAAAAACCATGTTACAGGTCTATCTTGTTCGCCATGGCGAAACAGAATGGAATGCCTTGCGCCGTATCCAGGGACAATCCGACAGCGCGTTAACCGCCAAAGGCCAGCGCCAGGCGCAACAGGTCGCTGAACGCGTGCAGCGTATGGGTATTACCCATATCATCAGCAGCGACCTCGGACGCACGCGCCATACCGCCGATATCATCGCCCGGGCCTGCGGCTGCGATGTTCGCCCGGACCCCCGGCTGCGCGAGCTGGACATGGGCGTGCTGGAAATGCGCGATATCGATACCCTGACGCCGGAAGAAGAAAGCTGGCGCAAGCAATTGGTTAACGGAACGCCCGACGGGCGCATTCCCAAGGGGGAATCGATGACCGAACTGGCGCAGCGCATGCACGCGGCGCTGGACAGCTGCCGTGAACTGCCCGCCGGCAGCATGCCCCTGCTGGTGAGCCATGGCATGGCGCTGGGGTGCCTCATCAGTACCGTCCTGGGCTTGCCGCCCTATGCCGAGCGCCGGCTACGGTTACGCAACTGCTCTATTTCCCGCATGGACTTCCAGCAAAGCCCTTGGCTGGCGCCCGGCTGGGTGGTGGAGACCGCGGGCGACACCTCGCATCTGGATATGCCGGCGTTGGATGAAATCCAGCGTTAGCGTCGCACCGGTATCAGATATTCACACCGGATGGTATGCGGCGCGGGCGCATCGGGCGCTCTTTCCTGCGGATAGAAACGCTCGATATCATGTCCGCGGCGGCGGGTCATTTTCATCATCGGCAGGCAGGTGCCATACAACGTTAAAATAAAGCTCTGCAGGCCGTCGGACGCGCCGTTATAAATAAACTGCGCGTAATCGCCGCCGTCCAGCGCGATCGGCTGGCCGTTTTGTACATTATCGGGCACGTCCTGGGGTTCGATGGCGGTGGTATACAGGATCTCCTGTTCGTCATCCTTTTCCTGGCTGGGGCGCGAGTGGTTCAGGCCGTACAGTACCGGCGGAATGGTTTTTGCCTCGCCCAGGTACTGGCGCCAGAACTGAATGCGCAACTCGGTACGGAACGTGGTGATCTGTTCCAGGGTGCAGGAATAGCTTTGCGTCAGGCCCACCAGCTGCATCGGCGGCAGGACGATAAATTGCGGCTGCGGCATTTCCCATTTTTCCAGCCGGATCGGCGGCCGGATGCCGCTGGAGTCCCATTCTTCCGCCCGGCGGTATAACGCGGGCGTCTGGGTGAACTGTTTTTTGAACGCGCGGGTAAAGGTTTGTTGCGAGTCGAACCGGTATTGCAGGGCAATATCCAGGATCGGCCGACTGGTTAGACGCAATGCCACGGCCGCTTTGGATAACCTGCGGGCCCTGATATACGCACCGATGGCATGACCTGTTACCTCTTTGAACATCCGCTGCAAATGCCATTTGGAATAACCGGCTTTTGCGGCGACATTGTCCAGGGACAGCGGCTGGTCAAGATGTCCTTCCAGCCAGCTTAACAGATCACGAATTATACCGGCTTGATCCATAGATCATCCTCAAAAAAGCATTTAGGGCACAATGAAAAAAGTTGACGCATGATAGCAATTTTTTTGCAGTTCGACCGTCAAAGATTTATTAGCTAATTAATACCTGCCATGATAGCAGCAATTCACCACCGGTAGTGAAGCCCGTACGCGGTCTTCGCCCCGCCGCCGATCCGTCCATTGAAAGAAGTCTATCTCTATGAAGAAACTGTTTTTTTCCGCATTGCTGCTCAGTTTGACAGCCACCGGCGTCGCCCGGTCCGAGGAAGTCGGCTCCGTTGACACTGTTTTCAAACTCTTTGGCCCCGATCACAAGATTGTCGTGGAGGCATTTGACGACCCTGATGTGCAGAATGTCACCTGCTACCTCAGCCGGGCCAAGACCGGCGGCATCAAGGGAGGATTGGGCCTGGCCGAGGATACCTCGGACGCGGCCATCTCCTGCCAGCAGGTCGGTCCCATTACCCTGACGGATAAAATCAAGAACGGTAAACAGACCGGCAGCGTTGTATTCCAAAAACGCACATCGCTGGTTTTTAAGCGGCTACAGGTGGTTCGTTTTTATGACGCGAAGCGTAATGCGCTGGTATACCTGTCCTACTCGGACCGGGTGGTGGAAGGATCGCCGAAAAATGCCCTGAGCGCGGTGCCGATTATTCCCTGGACCACACAGCATGAATAAAGCCGGTCAATAATAACATCGGGCGCCCATGCGGACGCCCGATGTGGTGATGCCATGGGGCGATTATTCTTCCAGATCGCCGCAGAAACGATAGCCTTCGCCATGGATGGTAGCGATGATTTCCGGCGTGTCGGGGGTGGATTCAAAATGCTTGCGGATGCGGCGGATGGTGACATCCACGGTACGATCGTGTGCTTTGAGTTCGCGCCCGGTCATTTTTTTCAGCAGTTCGGCGCGGGATTGAATTTTGCCCGGATTTTCGCAAAAGTGCAGCATGGCGCGAAATTCGCTGCGCGGTAGCTTGTAATGATCGCCGGTGGGGCTTAACAATGAGCGGCTGTTGATATCCAGTTCCCAACCGTTGAATTTATAGCTTTCCACCAGTTTGCGCTCTTCGCCGCCACCGCCGAGATTCATGGTGCGCGACAACAGGTTGCGCGCGCGGATGGTAAGCTCGCGGGGATTGAACGGCTTGGTAATATAATCGTCGGCGCCGATTTCCAGGCCGAGGATTTTATCGACTTCATTATCGCGGCCAGTCAAAAACATCAGCGCAACGCTTGCATGCTCACGTAATTCACGCGCCAGCAGTAAACCATTTTTACCCGGCAGGTTAATATCCATAATTACCAGGTTGATGTCGTTTTCCGACAAAATCTGATGCATTTCAGCGCCATCGGTGGCTTCATGAACCATGTAGCCCTCGGCCTCGAAAATGCTTTTGAGGGTATTGCGGGTAACTGACTCGTCTTCAACGATAAGTATGTGCGGGGTCTGCATGTTTGCTACCTAAAATTACTAACAAAATTGGAAGAGGAAGTACAAAAGCCGCGGTTATCTACAACATTGCCCGGGGCATAATGCCGCATCCCCAACGCCATGAGGCTAAAGTACATAAACGTGCTCCAGATGACGAACGACGGATAACCTTGGCACCGCTAACCTGATTTTGGTCCGCTTTTTCTCAAGCTCAAATGCCGTATAGCTTACCCTTATTAACAACACTATAACAGCGCGAAACGAAATTGCCACGCAAGAAAATTTCATTTTGCTGACATATATCAAATTACCGTCCACGACAGCGCGCATTTCCGGAAAATCCCTTAAATACCAGCATATTTAAGCATTTTTGCCAAGAGCGCCAATTCGATTCAGCTTTAACGACGCGGTCTGAAATAGCGGTGGAATGATGATAATATCGGCGTCATTCGCCGCGATTTAAGAGACTCACCATGCAATTGCATATTATCCTGGTATCCCCGGCGCGTCCGGAGAATGTCGGCGCCGCGGCCCGGGCCATGAAAACCATGGGGTTCGGCTCGCTGCGTATCGTCGACAGCCGCGCGCACCTTCAGCCCGCCGCCGCCCGGGTCGCCCACGGCGCGACCGAGGTGTTGGAACGGGCCATTCATTTCGACACGCTGGCGGCCGCCCTGGCGGATGTGGATTTTACGGTGGCCACCACCGCGCGTCACCGGGCCCGGTTCCACTATTACTGCACCGCCGCGCAATTGCTGCCGCAAATGCAGGAAAAACAACAGTGGATAACGCAGGCGGCGCTGGTATTCGGACGGGAAGATACCGGCCTGACCAACGAGGAACTGGCGCTGGCCGATATCCTGACCGGCGTGCCGATGCAGGCCGGCTATCCGTCCCTGAATCTCGGGCAGGCGGTGATGGTTTACTGTTATCAGCTGGCGGCGCTGAACCGGATTGCGCCTCAGGAGCACCCGCCGGCCATACCCGGGCAACTGGCTGCGCTGCATCAGCGCTTCGATCGGCTGTTCACGCAATTAAGCGTCGGCGATGATCATAAATTAACCGATTGGCTGCATCAGCGGCTTGGACTGGCGACCCAGCGGGACATCGCGATGTTGCACCAACTGCTGCAGGATATAGAAAAAGTATTGCCAGTAAATAATACCACGGCGTAGCGATAACCTGGCGTTTAAAACTATATGAATACGTTTCAGCCACATTATTATATGATTATTGGGTATTGCGAACAGTAAAACTCCGACCGCTGCGCTGAGTGATAAATAGCCAAACGCAAATTAACATTGACTTTTTACGGCAATTGCTTTACCAGTAAGCCATTAAAAAATAATATAGATTGCTTAAGACATGCGTTTTATCAGCCTGAACACCATTATTATTACCACCACCGATACCACAAGTAGCGGTGCGGGCTGACGCATACAGGATAAACAGAAAAAAGCCCGCACCTAACCAGTGCGGGCTTTTTTTTAAGCTTCAATCCAGGAGAGAGAAAAGAAATGCGCGTACTGAAATTCGGGGGTACCTCGGTCGCCAATGCGGAACGTTTTATTCGCGTTGCCGATATCATTGAAAGTAATACAGGTCAGGGACAGGTCGCCGCCGTGCTCTCCGCACCCGCAAAGATCACTAATCACCTGGTGTCGATGATCGACAAGACGCTCGGCGGGCTGGATATCCAGCCCGCCATGAACGACGCCGAGCGTATTTTCTCCGAGCTGCTGCAGGGCTTGTCCCAGGCCCAGCCCGGTTTTGACTTCGCCGCCCTGCGCAAGCTGGTGGATCAGGAGTTCGGCCAGCTTAAGCAGTTGCTGCACGGCATTACCTTGCTCAGGCAATGTCCGGACAGTATCAACGCCGCCATTATCTGCCGTGGGGAAAAGCTCTCCATCGCCATTATGGAAGCGGTGTTCGTCGCCCGCGGTTATGCCGTGACGGTAATAAATCCGGTGGAAAAACTGCTGGCGCAGGGCAGCTATCTGGAGTCCACCGTGGATATCGTGGAATCCACGCGGCGCATTAACGACGCCGCCATTCCCGCCGACCATATTATCCTGATGGCGGGGTTCACCGCCGGTAATGAGAAAGGCGAGCTGGTGGTGCTGGGCCGTAACGGCTCCGATTATTCGGCGGCGGTATTGGCCGCCTGCCTGCGCGCCGACTGCTGTGAAATCTGGACCGACGTGGATGGGGTATACACCTGCGATCCCCGCCAGGTGCCGGACGCGCGGTTATTGAAATCCATGTCCTACCAGGAGGCCATGGAATTATCGTACTTCGGCGCCAAAGTGCTGCATCCGCGCACCATCGCGCCGATTGCCCAGTTCCAGATACCCTGCCTGATAAAAAATACTGAAAACCCGCAGGCGCCCGGCACGCTTATCGGCCAGAGCGATCCCGACAGCGATAATCCGGTTAAGGGCATCACCCATTTAAACAATATGGCGATGATCAATGTTTCCGGCCCCGGCATGAAGGGGATGATCGGCATGGCGGCGCGGGTTTTCGCCGCCATGTCCCGGGCCGGCAGTTCGGTGGTATTGATTACCCAATCCTCATCGGAATACAGCATCAGCTTTTGCGTGCCGCATCATGAGCTGAACGGCGCGCGCAAGGCGCTGGAAGACGAATTTTACCTGGAACTGAAGGACGGCCTGCTGGAACCGCTCGACGTCATGACCCAACTGGCGATTATTTCGGTCATCGGCGACGGTATGCGCACCCAGCGCGGCCTGTCCGCCAAGCTGTTCGCGGCCCTGGCGCGCGCCAATATCAATATTGTCGCCATCGCCCAGGGATCGTCCGAGCGGTCGATTTCGGTGGTGGTGGATAACGACGCCACCACCACCGGGGTGCGTGTCGCGCACCAGATGCTGTTTAACACCGACCAGGTGATCGAGGTGTTTGTCATCGGCGCCGGCGGCGTGGGCGGCGCGCTTATCGAGCAGATCCATCGCCAGCATCGGTGGCTGAAAGCGAAGCATATCGATTTGCGCGTCTGCGGCATCGCCAACTCGCGGGCGTTGCTGACCAGCGTGCACGGTATCTCGCTGGAAACCTGGCGCGAGGAGCTGGCGCAGGCCAAGGAGCCGTTTAACCTGGGACGCTTGATCCGCCTGGTAAAGGAGTATCATCTGCTTAATCCGGTGATCGTCGATTGCACCAGCAGCGCGGCGGTGGCCGACCAGTATGCGGACTTCCTGGCCGACGGCTTCCACGTGGTGACGCCTAATAAGAAAGCCAATACCGCCTCGATGCATTATTACCGGCAGATGCGCACCGCCGCCGCCAGGTCGCGGCGTAAATTCCTTTACGACACCAACGTGGGCGCGGGCCTGCCGGTTATCGAAAATTTGCAGAACCTGCTTAACGCCGGTGATGAACTGGTACGTTTTTCCGGTATTCTTTCCGGGTCGCTGTCGTTTATCTTCGGCAAGCTGGACGAGGGCATGTCGCTGTCGGCGGCGACGCTGGCGGCAAGGGCGCTCGGTTATACCGAACCGGACCCGCGCGATGACTTGTCAGGGATGGACGTCGCGCGTAAGTTATTGATTCTGGCGCGCGAGGCGGGTTATCAGCTTGAATTGGAGTCCATCGACGTCGAGCCGGTGCTGCCCGCGGATTTTGACAGCGCCGGCGATACCGACAGTTTCCTGGCGCGGCTGCCGGGTCTTGACGACGCCTTTGCCTCTAAAGTCGCCATGGCGCGGGAACAGGGCCAGGTGCTGCGTTATGTCGGCAGCATCCGGGATGGCCGCTGCCAGGTTAAGATAGCGGCGGTGGATGGCAACGATCCGTTGTACAAAGTGAAGGATGGCGAAAACGCGCTGGCGTTCTATACCCGTTATTACCAGCCGTTGCCGTTGGTGTTGCGCGGCTACGGCGCCGGCAATGATGTGACGGCCGCGGGCGTATTCGCGGATCTTCTGCGTACGTTGTCATGGAAGCTGGGAGTCTAAAATGGTTAAGGTGTATGCGCCGGCCTCGATCGGCAATGTCAGTGTCGGCTTTGATGTGCTGGGCGCCGCGGTATCGCCCGTGGACGGTACGTTGCTCGGGGACTGCGTGACGGTGGAGGACGCGGCGGCGTTCAGCCTGTGCAACGAAGGGCGTTTCGCCGGCAAGCTGCCGGCTGAAACCGAGCAGAATATTGTTTATCAATGCTGGGAACGTTTTTGCCAGGCGGTGGGTAAAACCGTCCCGGTGGCCATGCGGCTGGAAAAAAACATGCCCATCGGCTCGGGACTGGGCTCCAGCGCCTGTTCGGTGGTGGCGGCGCTGGTGGCGATGAACGCCCATTGCGGTTATCCGCTGGATGAAAACCAGATGCTGACGCTGATGGGCGAAATGGAAGGCCGTATTTCCGGCAGCGTTCATTATGATAACGTGGCGCCCTGTTTCCTGGGCGGCATCCAGCTGATGCTGGAGGAAAACAGTATCATCAGCCAGCAGGTGCCCGGTTTCAGCGAATGGCTGTGGGTCATGGCCTATCCGGGCATCAAGGTCTCCACCGCCGAGGCGCGGGCAATCCTGCCCGCTCAATATCGCCGGCAGGATTGCATCAGCCACGGGCGTTTCCTGGCGGGTTTTATCCACGCCAGCCATACCCAGCAGCCGGCTCTGGCGGCAAAACTGATGAAGGATGTGATTGCCGAGCCTTACCGCACTAAACTGCTGCCGGGATTTACCGAAGCGCGCCAGGCCTGCGCCAGTATCGGCGCCCTGGCTTGCGGCATCTCCGGCTCGGGACCGACGCTGTTTGCGGTCTGCGATCGGGAAGATACCGCGCAGCGCCTGGCCGGCTGGCTGGAGCAGCACTACCTGCAAAATGATGAGGGTTTTGTTCATATATGCCGCCTGGATACCACCGGCGCGCGAGTGATGGGATAACGTATGAAACTGTATAATATTAAAGATCATAACGAGCAGGTCAGCTTCGCGCAGGCGATAAAGCAGGGGCTGGGACGCCAGCAGGGGCTGTTTTTCCCCGTCGATCTCCCGGAGTTCGCCTCGACGGAAATCGACGCCCTGCTGGATCTCGATCTGGTGACCCGCAGCGCGCGCATCCTGTCGGCCTATATCGGCGACGAGCTGCCGTTGGACGTTATCCATAAACGGGTGCAGGCCGCCTTCGAGTTCCCGGCCCCCGTGGTCAAGGTGAGCGAGGATATATCGGTCCTGGAGCTATTCCACGGCCCGACCCTGGCGTTCAAGGATTTCGGCGGCCGCTTTATGGCGCAGATGCTGACCGAAGTCGCCCGGGGCCAGCCGGTCACCATCCTCACCGCCACCTCCGGCGATACCGGCGCCGCGGTGGCGCACGCCTTCTACGGGCTGGAAAATGTCCGTGTGGTGATCCTGTACCCCCACGGCAAGATAAGCCCGCTGCAGGAAAAACTGTTCTGCACCCTGGGCGGCAATATCCATACCGTGGCGATTGACGGCGACTTTGACGCCTGCCAGGCGCTGGTCAAACATGCGTTCGACGACGAGCAGCTCAAGCACGAACTGGGGCTGAACTCCGCCAACTCGATTAATATCAGCCGCCTGCTGGCGCAGATTTGCTATTACTTCGAAGCGGCGGCGCAGCTCTCGCAGGAGCAACGCAATCAATTGGTGGTTTCGGTGCCCAGCGGCAATTTTGGCGATTTGACCGCCGGCCTATTGGCAAAATCCCTCGGCCTGCCGATTAAACGCTTTATTGCCGCCACCAACGCCAACGATACCGTGCCGCGCTTTCTCGCCGACGGGAAATGGTTGCCCAACGCCACCGTGGCGACGCTATCCAATGCCATGGATGTCAGCCAGCCGAACAACTGGCCGCGCGTGGAGGAATTGTTCCGGCGTAAGAACTGGCGCCTTGATACCCTGGCCTACGGCTGCGTGAATGACGATGTTACCCGCGACACGATGCGCGAACTGGCGGGACTGGGGTATATATCGGAACCTCATGCGGCTATTGCCTACCGGTTACTGCGCGACCAGCTCCAGCCAGGGGAGTCCGGCCTGTTCCTGGGCACCGCGCATCCGGCGAAGTTTAAGGAAACCGTGGACGCGGTGCTGGGCCAATCGCTGCCGCTGCCCAAGGCGCTGGCGCTGCGGGCGACCCTGCCGCTGCTGTCAAGCCGGCTGCCGGCGGACTTTGGTCAGCTGCGCGCCCTGCTGATGGCCTTGCCGCAGTAATCCGCCACGACCGCCGCCGGTTCAGCCGCCGGCCGGCGCGGTGGTACAGCCGCCATGGCCGTACCACCGCGCCGGTTTCACCGCGGGGCATTCGGGCCCGCGCCGCCGTGCGATAGGACGGCCGCGTTATCGCGCATCACGCCCGCCGTCCTAGCGTGCCGGTCGTTTAAAGACCATCTCCGACTCGCTGGATTCCTCCGGCGCATAGGCATAACCGCCGTCATTGAACGCGGCCAGCTGTTCCGGCTGCGTCAGCCGCCGGGTGATGATAAACCGGCTCATCATGCCGCGCGCTTTTTTGGCGTGGAAACTGATCACTTTATACTTGCCGTTTTTTTCATCCAGGAACACCGGCTTGATCACCCGCGCGGCCAACTGGTCCTTTATCACCGCCTTAAAATACTCCCCGGACGCCAAGTTAATCAGCACGTTATCGCCTTGCGCCGTCAGCGCCTCGTTGAGCTTTTGAGTCAGGGTTTTTCCCCAGAAATGGTATAAGTCCGGCCCGGCCGGGTTCGCCAGCCTGATACCCATTTCAAGGCGATAGGGCTGCATCAGGTCCAGGGGGCGCAGTATGCCGTACAGGCCGGACAGCATGCGCAAATGGGTTTGGGCGAAGTCGAAATCCGCCTCGCTGAAACTTTCCGCCGCCAGGCCGGCATAGACATCGCCTTTAAACGCCAGGATCGCCTGCCGGGCGTTGTCGGGTGAAAAATCCGCCCGCCAAGACTGAAAGCGCCCCGCGTTAAGCTGGGCCAGCTTATCACTGATGCCCATCAGGCCGGATAACTGCGCCGGGGTCAGTTTGCGGCACACGCGCATCAGTTTTTCGGCGCGGGCCAGCAGCTCGGGCTGGGTATAACGCCGGGTCGCCAGCGGGCTGGTGTAATCCAGCGTTTTGGCCGGGGAGATAACGATTAGCATGTTGTACGGTTCCTGTCTCTTAAGGGCTGGAGGTCAGCGGGATGATAAGCGGCGGTCATGTTGATTTGCGCGCCGCCGGGCGGTCCCAACTGCCGGGCGCCAGCTGCGCCGCGATAGCGGGGAAATTCGCGGCGTAGAACGTCGGCAGTTTGCCGACCGCGCGCTGGCTATTGTAATCGCGCGCCAGCATCAGGGCGATGCGCGACAGCAGCAGCAGCGCAATCAGGTTGGTCAGGGTCATCAGGCCCATCGCCAGGTCCGCCAGCCGCCATAATACCGGTACTTCCGCCAGGCAGCCCAACATCACCGTCGCCAATGCCACGACGCGCAATATCTGCACCGGCCGTTTGGAGCGATGGCGGAAAAAACGCAGACTGCTTTCCGCGTAGGCGTAATTAGCGATAATCGAGGTAAAGGAAAAAATAAATACCACCATCACCATAAACGGCGTGCCCCACTGTCCCGTCGCCGCCAGCAATGACCGCTGGACCAGGGCGATGCCGCCGAGATCGGGCGCGGCCTGTTCCAGCGCGCCCGACGTCAGGATAATGGCCGCGGTGGCGCTGCAGATGACGATGGTATCGATAAACACCGCCAGCATCTGGATATATCCCTGCGACGCGGGGTGGGGCGGCCAGGGCGTGGCGGCGCCGGCGATATTGGGCGCCGAGCCCATGCCGGCCTCGTTGGAAAACAGCCCGCGCTGCACGCCCTGGAAAATGGCCTGGGAAAAACCATAGCCCAGGATTCCCGACGCGGCCTGCGGCAGGCCGAACGCGCTGTTGAACACCAGCTCCGCCACCGCCCCCAGGCGTCCGGCATGCTGCGCCATCACCCAGGCCGCCAGCAGCACATAGCACAAGGCCATCAGCGGGACCAGCCATTGGGAAAGCCGGGCGATAAGACGCAGGCCGCCGCACATGGCCAGTCCGCTTAACGCCGCCAGGCCCAGCCCCGTCTGGTAAGGCGCGAATCCGCAGGCGTCATGCAGCGACTGCGTAATGGCGCTGGCCTGCACCGCGCTGAATATACCGCCGTAGCCTATGAGTAGAAAGCAGGTAAAGAGTACGCCCATCCAGCGCAGGCCCAGGCCCTTTTCCATATACCAGGCGGGGCCGCCCCGGTAATGGCCCCGGCTGTCGCGCACCTTATATAATTGCGCCAGGGTGCTTTCGAAGAAGGCGGTGGCCATGCCGATAAACGCGGCCAGCCACATCCAGAATATCGCTCCCGGCCCGCCGATGACCAGGGACAACGCCACGCCGGTCAGGTTGCCGCAGCCGATGCGCGCCGCAAGCGTCGTGCATAATGCCTGAAACGGTGAAATGCCCGCGCCGTCGGCGCGGCCCGATCCCTTCAAGATGGAAAACACGTGGCCGAAGTAATGGAACTGAATAAAACCGGAGCGGAAAGTAAACCAAAGACCGGTGCCAATCAGCAGGTAAATTAACACTGAATTCCATAACAAATCGTCGATAAAGTTGAAGAGTTCAGCCATTTATTCCTCGTCTTCCCTGATAAGCGGCGCTTATGCCGACCCGCGGCCGGCAGCGGCCGATTTTATCCTGCCATGGCCGCATAATGCGCTGCCGCCGGGGCGGTGCCATTACGCTGGCGCCTCGCTTGCACCCATGCTTGCGCGTGGTATTATCAAAAAAGGCAGTGCAACGCCATAAGATATGCACACCCTTCACAATGAGATATTCCACCATGACAGATAAACTTAGTGCCCTACGCAAGATGACCTCCGTTGTCGCTGATACCGGTGATATCACCGCCATTAAACTGTATCAGCCCCAGGATGCAACCACCAACCCTTCATTGATCCTGAACGCGGCGCAGATTCCCGAATACCGCGGCTATATCGACCAGGCGGTTGCCTGGGCGCGTGATCAAAGCCGGGACGCGGCGGAACAGGTCAAATACGCCACCGATAAACTGGCGGTCAACATCGGGCTGGAAATTCTTAAGCTGGTGCCGGGGCGCGTTTCCACGGAAGTCGACGCCCGACTGTCCTATGACACCGAGGCAAGCGTCGCCAAAGCCAAAAGCCTGATTAAACTCTACAACGACGCCGGCATCGGCAACGATCGCATCCTGATTAAGCTGGCCTCGACCTGGCAGGGTATCCGCGCTGCCGAGCAACTGGAAAAGGCCGGCATCAACTGTAACCTGACGCTGCTGTTTTCCTTCGCCCAGGCCCGCGCCTGCGCCGAGGCCGGGGCCTACCTGATTTCGCCTTTCGTCGGCCGCATCCTTGACTGGCACAAAGCCAACGGCGAACGCAAGGAGTTTTCCCCGGAGCAGGATCCGGGCGTGATTTCCGTGACGGAAATCTACCGTTACTACAAAGAACACGGTTATGACACCGTGGTAATGGGCGCCAGCTTCCGCAACGTGGGCGAGATTATTGAACTCGCCGGTTGCGATCGCCTGACCATCGCGCCGCCGCTGCTGAAAGAGCTGGCCGCCACCGAAGGCACCCTTGAGCGTAAACTTTCCTATACGGGCGAGATCAAGCCGCGTCCGGCCAAACTGACCGAGGCTGAATTCCTCTGGCAGCACAACTTGGATCCTATGGCGGTGGACAAACTGGCGGACGGGATCCGCAAGTTCGCCGTCGACCAGGAAAAGCTGGAAGCGATGATTAAAGACCTGCTGTAATCACCGTGGCCCTGGCCGGGCAGGCAAGCCGGCGCGGCCACCCGTTTACCAGCACCATTGCGGCCCGTAACGGGCCGTTTTTATTTGTGCGCACGGCGCTTCGCCGTTAAATTGCTATTATGGAAAAAACATGTCGACCGGAGGACGTTCTATGCAAATTTGCCGTATTGGCCTGGTATCCATATCCGATCGCGCGGCCAACGGCGTCTACCAGGATCAGGGCATCCCCGCGCTGGAATCCTGGTTACGGCAGGCGCTGATTTCACCTTTTACGCTGGAAACACGGCTGGTGCCCGACGAGCAGCCGCTGATTGAGCAAACTCTGCGCGAGCTGGTGGATGAAATGGGTTGCCATCTGGTGCTGACCACCGGCGGCACCGGCCCGGCGCGGCGTGATGTCACGCCGGATGCCACGCGGGCGATAGCGGATCGCGAAATGCCCGGGTTTGGCGAGCAAATGCGCCAGATCAGCCTGCATTTTGTGCCCACGGCTATCCTGTCCCGGCAAATGGGGGTGATCCGCAAACAGGCGCTGATCCTGAATCTGCCGGGCCAGCCCAGGGCTATCCAGGAAACGCTGGCGGGCGTCAGGGACGCGCAGGGGAACGTGGTGGTGCACGGCATCTTCGCCAGCATCCCTTATTGCATTCAACTGCTGGAAGGGCCTTATATCGAGACCGATCCCGCGATCGTGGCGGCGTTTCGTCCCAAAAACGCCCGGCGCCCCGACCCGGAGTAATCGCGGCGCGCGGCGGCGGCGGTAAACGCCGCCCCAGGGTGTGAAATTATATTTCCGCGCAGTAAGATTACCTTTACGTTGTATGCTATATTTTTTTCTTTTTTCTCTCTGGCCCGACGCGAATGACTATGCCTGCCGACCCGCAACGCCGATTGAACCGACAGGATTACAAAACCCTGTCGCTTGCCGCCCTGGGCGGCGCGCTGGAATTTTACGACTTTATTATCTTCGTGTTCTTTGCCGGGGTGATGGGAAAACTGTTCTTCCCGCCGGATTTGCCGGAGTGGCTGCGGCAACTGCAGACCTTCGGTATTTTTGCCGCCGGTTACCTGGCCCGGCCGCTGGGCGGCATTATCATGGCGCATTTCGGCGATAAAGCCGGCCGGAAAAAAATGTTTAGCCTGTCCATTCTGCTGATGGCGCTGCCGACGCTGATGATGGGCCTGCTGCCCACTTATGAAACCCTCGGCATCACCGCGCCGCTGCTGTTACTGGCGCTGCGCATCCTGCAGGGCGCGGCCATCGGCGGCGAAGTGCCGGGCGCCTGGGTCTTCGTCGCCGAACATGTGCCCCACAAGCGCATCGGGTTCGCCTGCGGCACGTTAACCGCCGGCCTGACCATCGGCATTTTATTAGGATCCTTTGTCGCCACCTTATTAAACACCTTCATGACGCCGCAGGGCGTGCTCCAGGGGGGCTGGCGCATTCCTTTTTTCCTCGGCGGCTTCTTCGGACTGGTCGCCATGTACCTGCGGCGCTGGCTGCGTGAGACCCCGGTGTTTATCGAGATGCAGATCCGCAAAGCGCTGGCGCAGGAACTGCCGCTGAAATCCGTGGTGATGAACCATAAAAAAGCGGTGCTGATTTCCATGCTGCTGACCTGGCTGCTCTCCGCCGGCATCGTGGTGGTGATCCTGATGGCGCCCCTGTGGCTGCAGCAGCAAATGGGCGCTACCCCGTCCCTGGCGCTCAAGGCCAACTGCGCGGCGATTATCGCGCTGGCCGTGGGCTGCGTGATAACCGGCGCCGTCATCGACCGCGTGGGCGCGGGCAAAACCTTTATCACCGGCTGCGTGATGCTGGGCGTCTTCAGCTGGCTGTTTTACCACACCGGCGCGGATCGGCCGTTGCCGCTGTACATCACCTATGCGCTGGCCGGCCTGAGCGTCGGCGTGGTGGGCGGCGTGCCTTATGTTATGGTCCATGCGTTTCCCTCGCCGGTGCGGTTCAGCGGTATTTCGTTTTCCTATAATGTGGCGTACGCCATTTTTGGCGGACTGACCCCGGTGATGGTCACCATGCTGATGCGCATCTCGCCGATGGCGCCTTCCTGGTATGTGCTCGGGCTATCGGTAATGGGGGTGTTGCTCGGCATTTGCCTGCCGTCCGGACTGCGGCATAAGCCGCCGCTGGCCGGTGGATTGAATTCCATCGCCTGATTTTACGTGCGGCGTGAAATAAATAGGTTCCTGTTTGTCATGGCACTTTTGGGAACGATTTAGTCATTTTTATAAAAATGCCCTGTATATCAAAGGACTGCGCGCCAGCCGCTCAGCGATGCGCGGCGCCCGGGGCCGCCGGGAGCGCGCAGAACGCTTTTTTTTTCCTGCTCCCCCTTGATGCGCGGCGCGGTGACCCCATCTTATTTGCAACCAACGTTGTTTAACCTGCTGACAAAAACGTGTCGCTGGCTTGAAAAAAAGTTAACCGGCCACATATCAGGTTTACGACCACAACGAATATGACTTTTTAGTGGAGATGTTTAGATGGGTAAAATTATTGGTATCGACTTGGGTACGACCAACTCTTGTATCGCAATTATTGAAGGCTCCAAACCTCGGGTGCTTGAAAACAGCGAAGGTGATCGTACTACCCCTTCCATTATTGCTTACACGCAGGACGGTGAAATTCTGGTTGGCCAGCCAGCTAAACGTCAGTCCGTTACGAACCCGCAGAACACGTTGTTCGCCATCAAGCGTTTGATCGGACGTCGTTTTGAGGATGAAGAAGTACAGCGTGATAAAAATATCATGCCGTATAAAATTATCGCTTCCGACAACGGCGACGCCTGGCTGGACGTGAAAGGCCAGAAAATGGCCCCGCCGCAGGTGTCCGCTGAAATCCTGAAAAAGATGAAGAAGACCGCGGAAGATTATCTGGGTGAGCCGGTTACCGAAGCGGTTATTACCGTGCCGGCCTACTTTAACGACGCCCAGCGCCAGGCGACCAAAGACGCCGGCCGTATCGCGGGCCTTGAAGTTAAACGTATTATTAACGAACCTACCGCCGCGGCGCTGGCTTACGGCCTGGATAAAGAAACGGGCAACCGCACCATCGCGGTCTATGACCTGGGCGGCGGTACCTTCGATATTTCCATCATCGAAATCGATGACGTGGACGGTGAAAAAACCTTTGAAGTGCTGGCGACCAACGGCGACACCCATTTGGGTGGCGAAGACTTCGACAGCCGCCTGATCAATTACCTGGTGGATGAGTTCAAGAAAGACCAGGGCATCGATCTGCGCAACGATCCGCTGGCCATGCAGCGTCTGAAGGAATCCGCTGAAAAGGCCAAGATCGAGCTGTCCTCCGCGCAGCAGACCGACGTGAACCTGCCGTACATCACGGCGGACGCCACCGGTCCGAAACATATGAACATCAAGGTGACCCGCGCCAAACTGGAATCGCTGGTTGAAGACCTGGTAAAACGCACCATGGACCCGCTGAAGATGGCGCTGAAAGACGCCGGACTGTCGGTCGGCGATATCAAGGACGTTATCCTGGTGGGCGGCCAGACCCGTATGCCGCTGGTGCAGAAGACCGTTACCGATTTCTTCGGTAAGGAACCGCGTAAAGACGTTAACCCGGATGAAGCCGTGGCTATCGGCGCCGCGGTGCAGGGCGGGGTGCTGGCCGGCGACGTGAAGGACGTGCTGTTGCTGGACGTCAGCCCGCTGTCGCTGGGCATTGAAACCATGGGTGGGGTCATGACGCCGCTGATCGCCAAGAACACCACCGTACCGACCAAGCATAGCCAGGTGTTCTCTACGGCGGAAGACAACCAGTCCGCGGTGACCATCCACGTGCTGCAGGGTGAACGTAAACGCGCCGCGGATAATAAATCCCTGGGCCAGTTCAACCTGGACGGGATTGCCCCCGCCATGCGCGGTACGCCGCAAATCGAAGTCACCTTCGATATCGACGCCGACGGCATCCTGCATGTGTCCGCCAAGGATAAGAACAGCGGCCGTGAACAGAAAATCACCATTAAGGCATCGTCCGGTTTGACCGAGGATGAAATCCAGAAAATGGTGCGTGAAGCGGAAGCCAACGCAGAATCCGACCGCAAGTTCGAGGAACTGGTGCAGACCCGTAACCAGGCCGACCATCAGCTGCACAGCACCCGCAAGCAGCTGGAAGAAGCCGGTGACAAACTGCCCGCCGATGACAAAACGGCCATCGAATCCGCGCTGAGCGCGTTGGAAACCGCGCTGAAAGGCGAGGATAAGGCTGAGATCGAAGCCAAGATGCAGGCGCTGATCCAGGTTTCCGGCAAGCTGCTGGAAGTGGCGCAGCAGCAGGCGGCTCAGGCCGGCGCGGCGGAAGCTGGCGCTGAAGCCAATGCGGGCAAAAAGGATGACGACGTTGTCGACGCCGAATTTGAAGAAGTTAAAGATAAAAAATAATCGCCCTTGAGCGGGCACAGCCACGGTGAGTAATGCCGTGGCTGGCAACAGGCACGGGCGTCGGGGAAACCTTACGCCCGTGCAAGCATGTTGAGGGCAGGAAGAGACAATGGCGAAAAAAGACTATTACGAGATTTTAGGCCTTTCCAAAGATGCGGAAGAGCGTGAAATCAAAAAGGCCTACAAACGCCTGGCAATGAAATTCCACCCGGATCGTAACCCAGGGAATGCTGACGCCGAAGCAAAGTTCAAAGAAGCGAAAGAAGCCTATGAAATCCTGACCGACGCGCAAAAGCGCGCCGCGTATGATCAATACGGCCACGCCGCCTTCGAACAGGGCGGCATGGGCGGTGGTTATGGCGGCGGCGCCGCCGGCGGCGCGGACTTTACCGATATCTTCGGCGACGTCTTCGGCGATATCTTTGGCGGCGGGCGCCGCCAGCGCGCCAGCCGTGGGTCGGATCTTCGCTACAATATGGAGCTTACCCTCGAGGAAGCGGTCCGTGGCGTAACCAAGGAAATCCGCATCCCGACGCTTGAGGAATGCGACGTCTGCCATGGCAGCGGCGCCAAGCCCGGCACTTCCCCCGTTACCTGTCCTACCTGCCATGGCGCAGGCCAGGTGCAGATGCGCCAGGGTTTTTTTGCGGTGCAGCAGGCCTGTCCCACCTGTCAGGGACACGGCAAGATTATCAAGGAACCGTGCCACAAATGCCACGGCCACGGTCGTATTGAAAAGGCCAAGACGCTGTCGGTGAAAATTCCGGCGGGCGTCGATACCGGCGATCGCATCCGTCTGTCGGGCGAAGGCGAAGCGGGCGAGCAGGGCGCGCCGGCGGGGGATCTGTACGTACAGGTTCAGGTGCGTCAGCACCCCATCTTTGAACGTGAAGACAATAACCTGTTTTGCGAAGTGCCGATTAACTTCGCCATGGCGGCGCTGGGCGGCGAGATCGAAGTTCCCACGCTTGACGGCCGGGTGAAGCTGAAGGTGCCTGCGGAAACGCAAACCGGCAAGCTGTTCCGTATGCGCGGCAAAGGGGTGAAATCGGTACGCGGCGGCAACCAGGGCGATTTGCTGTGCCGCGTGGTGGTCGAAACGCCGGTGAAGCTTAACGAAAAACAGAAACAGCTGCTGCGTGAACTGGAAGAGAGTTTTGGCGGCCCGAGCGGCGATCAGAACAGCCCGCGTTCCAAAAGCTTTCTGGACGGCGTGAAGAAGTTTTTTGACGACCTGACGCGCTGAATTTTTGCGCCATCGGCGGTGTCTTTCGATCCCCGGCCCAGCGGCCGGGGATTTTTTTTGGCCTTTGCCTGTCCAACCGAGGCTTTCTCCTGCTTAAGCGCTGTTGCCGGTACGATATCGATAATGGCCGCTATAATTTAGGGGGAATAATTCTCTGGAGATAGACGCCATGGCCCGTGCCGCACTCCGCCCGGCAGTCCCCTTCACGCCGTCCATAGAGACGTACCGACCCGACGAAGAGCAGACCCATCGGCAAATCGCCGACGTATTTAAGCACATCATCGGCAAGACACACCGTGATTTGGGCCATGCCCAGCGCGGCGTCCATGCCAAAAGCCACGCCCTGCTGCAAGGCCGGCTGGTTGTGCACAGCTCCCTGGCGCCTGAGCTGGCCCAGGGTATTTTTGCCAGGCCGCGTAGCTATGACGTGCTGCTGCGTATTTCGACCATCCCCGGCGACGTGTTGCGCGACGGGGTTTCCCTGCCGCGTGGCCTGGCGATCAAGGTGCTGGATGTGGCAGGGGAACGGTTGCCCGGGTCGGAAAACGACCTGACCCAGGATTTTTTACTGGCCACGGGACCCGCCTTTACCGCAGCGGACAGCCGGGCGTTCCTGAAAAACCTGAAACTGCTGGCCGCGACCACCGGTCGGGCGGAGTGGGCCAAAGCAGCCTTATCCGCCGTCCTGCGCCCGCTGGTGCGCGCCCTGAAGACGCTGGACGTCAACACCGGATTGCTGCAAGCCCTGGGCGGCTATCCGCTCACCAATCCGCTGGGGGATCGCTACTTTACCCAGGTAGCCAGCCGCTTCGGTGATTATATCGCCAAACTGGACGTGGTGCCGGAATCGGCCAATTTCCTGGCGCTGGCGGGCAAGGCGTTCGCGCTGGCCGGACGGCGGGACGCGCTGCGGGAGGAGGTGGCGCGCATTCTGGCGCGGGAGGGCGGCGCCTGGACCCTCAGGGCGCAGCTGTGCCGGGATTTGGCGGAAAATCCCGTTGAAGATGCCTCGGTGGCCTGGCCCGAGCAGGATAATCCCTACCTGCCGTTGGCGTCGATTATTGTCGAGCCGCAGCAAAGCTGGTCGCCCGGGCGCTCCCGTGCCATGGACGACGGTCTTTCCTTCCAGCCCTGGCATGGCGTCACCGCCCATCGGCCGCTGGGCGACATTATGCGGGCGCGCCGGCTGGCGTACCCGGTGTCGGTGGCGCAGCGCAGCGACCTGAATCAATGTCCGGTGCACGAGCCGCGCCAGCCCCCGGCGTGCTAAACATCCGCATTACCGGCGCGCCGCGGCGGCGGGTAAACCGGCGGTCAATCCTCCAGCCCGGCCGCCGGGGTATTTTTGCGAGCCGCGCTAAATAACGCGCCGGCGATGTTGGGTTTTTATTTACCTGGCTCCCGCCATCCCGCACAATAAATCCATTGTGCGCACTTCAAGGATATATTGTGTCTTCTCTTATTCACCGCTGGTTAAATCACGAAGCCTCGGGCGGCGTATTGTTGATTTTAGCCGCGTTAATTGCGCTGATCATGGCCAACACGCCGGCGCAGGCGGCCTATGAAGCGCTGATTTATTTTCCCCAGGGCGCCTCCGCCGGCCACGCCTCGCCATTGACGCTGCTTTTTTTGATCAACGACGGCTTGATGGCGATTTTCTTTTTGATGATCGGGCTGGAGGTGAAGCGCGAACTGATGGAAGGCGCGCTCGCCAGCCGCAGCCAGGCGGCGTTCCCCGCCATTGCCGCGCTGGGCGGCATGATAGCCCCGGCGATTATCTATACGCTGATTAACTGGAACACGCCGGCCAATCATGCCGGCTGGGCTATTCCCACCGCCACGGATATCGCGTTTGCGGTAGGCGTGATGGCGCTGTTGGGAAAACGGGTGCCCGCCAGTTTAAAGGCTTTTTTACTGGCGCTGGCCATTATTGACGATTTAGGCGCCATCGTAATTATCGCGGTATTCTACAATCACGATTTGTCGTTAATCGCCCTGGCGGGCGTGGCGGCGACGATTGCGGTGCTGGTGATGATGAACCGCAGCAATGTGCGTCATATCGGACTTTATCTGCTGGCCGGCGCGGTGCTGTGGGGCTGCGTGCTGTTATCGGGCATTCATGCCACTCTCGCCGGGGTGATACTCGGCGCCCTGATCCCCCTGCGTTTGCCGTCACGGCCTGGGGCTCCGGCCTCAGCGCCGCAGACCCAGGCGTATTCTCCCGCCCTGGTGCTTGAGCACGCGATCCAGCCCTGGGTGGTTTATCTTATCCTGCCGCTGTTCGCCTTTGCCAACGCCGGCGTAGGCCTGCATGGCTTAACCCCCGCCAGCCTGATGTCGGTGCTGCCGGCCGGCATTGCCGTGGGGCTGGTGCTGGGTAAGCCGCTGGGCATCCTGCTGTTTTGTTTTGCATCCATCAGGCTGGGATTGGCCCGGCTGCCCGACGGCGTGGCCTTTAGCCAGATTGCCGCCGCCGCGGTGCTGTGCGGTATCGGCTTTACCATGTCGATCTTTATCGCCGGGCTGGCGTTCGGCGTGCCGGGGGTAAGTCCGGACAGTATAACCTATGCCAAGCTCGGCATTCTGTCCGGTTCGGTGGTGGCGGCGATCTTGGGCTATATATCGCTGCGCCTGGCGCTGCCGACGCATAAGCCCGCCCCGGCCCGCTCCTGACCAACAGGTTAGCGCCGCGCTACGCCATCAACGCTAAGCGCGGCGCTGAAGAATCGGAGGCAAACGCCAGATGCAAAAAAACCGGCCGAAGCCGGTTTTTTTAACAAAACACCAACGTAAGAACAGATCTTACTGCATTGCGTTGATACGCGCGGTCAGATTAGATTTATGACGCGCTGCTTTGTTTTTGTGGATCAAACCTTTACTGGCCTGACGGTCCACAATGGGTTGCATGGCAGAAAAAGCATTCTGCGCTGCATCTTTATCACCTGCATCGATAGCCGCGTATACTTTTTTGATAAAAGTACGCATCATAGAGCGACGGCTGGCATTGTGCTGACGACGCTTCTCAGACTGTACGGCGCGTTTCTTAGCTGATTTGATATTAGCCAAGGTCCAACTCCCAAACATGTTCTATGAGACAATTCAAAGGCCGAGGAATATGCCCTTTCGGCCTTCTTTTGTCAATGGATTTGTGCAAATAAGCGCCGCTTGACTACGCAACGCCTGTTACAATGTGATGGCGCAGGATTCTACCAGTTTCAGCGCGCGGAATACAGCCTTAGACGATAAAAAAGCGATTATCTGTAATAAACAAACCAATTCGCGGCGCGGCGCCCGTCGGCCGGGCGGGGAAATGTCCTGTCCGGCAGAATAACCTGCGAAAAAACCCTGGTCGGGCAAAATAAGCATGACTTTCACCGTCGTTACTGTCAAAGATTGGATTCGCGGGTTAACCTTAGCGGCTGTACAAGGTATAATCCGCCGATTTCCTCAGTCTTGAGCCTGCTATGAAGCTTATTCGCGGTTTACATAACCTGCAGGCGCGTCCCCAAGGGTGCGTGCTCACTATTGGCAATTTTGATGGTTTCCATCGTGGGCATCAGGCGTTGATTGCACAATTGCAGACCGAAGGCCGCAAACGCGGCTTGCCGGTAATGGTAATGATATTCGAGCCCCAGCCGCAGGAACATTTTGCCGGCCGGGACGCACCGGCGCGGTTGACCCGCCTGCGGGATAAAGTGAAGTACCTGGCCCAGGCCGGGGTAGACGTAGTATTGTGCGTAACCTTCGATACGCGGTTCGCGGCCATCGGCGCCGAGTCGTTTGTCGCGGAGCTGCTGGTGAAAAAGCTCGGCGTCAGGTTTCTTTGCGTCGGCGACGATTTTCGCTTCGGCGCCGGGCGGCGGGGCGATTTCGCCTTTTTGCAGCAGGCGGGTATCGCGGCGGGCTTTGATGTCATGAGCACCGCCACGTATACGGAGGGCGGTAAGCGTATCAGCAGCACGGCGGTACGGGAGGCGCTTTGCAACGACCAGCTGGTTGTCGCCGAGATGCTCCTTGGCCATCCTTACCGTATTTCCGGGCGCGTGGAGCACGGCGACGAGCTGGGCCGCACCCTTGGCTTCCCCACGGCCAACGTCTCCTTAAAGGGCCGTCCAGCGCCCATTAACGGGGTCTATGCGGTGGAGGTCGGCGGACTGGCGGCGCAGCCGTTGCCCGGTGTGGCCAATATCGGCACCCGCCCGACGGTGGCGGGGCTTCGTCCGCGGCTTGAAGTGCATTTAATGGATATGGCGCAGGATCTTTATGGCCGCCATATAGAAGTGGTGATACGCGCAAAACTGCGCAATGAACAACGGTTTGCCTCCCTTGATGAGCTAAAGCGGCAAATCGCGAATGATGTGGTGAACGGCCGGGAATTCTTCGGACTGACGGCACCCCTCTAAACGCTCTAACCGAAAACGGAACCGAGAATCGAATGAGTGATTACAAAAACACCCTGAATTTGCCGGACACAGGGTTCCCGATGCGCGGCGATCTGGCCAAGCGCGAGCCTGGCATGCTGCAACGCTGGTATGAACAGGACCTGTACGGGATTATCCGTAACGCTAAAAAAGGCAAGAAAACCTTTATCCTGCATGACGGCCCTCCGTATGCCAACGGCAGTATCCATATCGGTCACTCGGTTAATAAGATTCTCAAAGACATTATTATCAAGTCCAAAGGCTTGATGGGCTATGACTCCCCCTATGTGCCGGGCTGGGATTGCCACGGCCTGCCGATTGAGCTGAAAGTTGAACAGATGATTGGCAAGCCGGGCGAAAAGGTCAGCGCCGCGGAATTCCGCGCCGCCTGCCGCAAATATGCCGCCGAGCAAGTGGAAGGCCAGAAAAAAGATTTTATCCGCCTGGGCGTGCTGGGCGAATGGGATCATCCTTACCTGACGATGGATTTCGGCACCGAAGCCAATATTATCCGTTCGCTCGGCAAAATCATCGCCAACGGCCATCTGCATAAAGGCGCCAAGCCGGTGCATTGGTGTATCGACTGCCGTTCCGCGCTGGCTGAGGCGGAAGTCGAGTATTACGATCGCACCTCGCCCTCCATCGACGTGGCTTTCCAAGCGGTCGACGCCGACGCCGTGGCGGCAAAATTCGGCGTGAGCGGGGTTGCCGGGCCGGTGTCGCTGGTGATCTGGACCACCACGCCCTGGACCCTGCCGGCCAACCGGGCGATTTCGGTCCATCCGGACTTCGAGTATCAGCTGGTCGCGGTGGACGGGCAAAACTGGATACTGGCCGCCGACCTGGTGGCAAGCGTAATGCAGCGTGCGGGTATCGCCCAATGGACCGTGCTGGGCAGTTGTAAAGGCGGCGCGCTGGAACTGCTGCGCTTTCGCCACCCGTTTATGGGCTTCGACGTGCCGGCGATCCTGGGTCAGCATGTGACGCTGGAAGCCGGTACCGGCGCGGTGCATACCGCGCCCGGCCATGGCCCGGACGATTATGTCATCGGCCAGCAATACGGCCTGGAGGTCGCCAATCCGGTGGGGCCGGACGGGTGCTACCTGCCGGGGACCTATCCGGATCTCGACGGGCTGCAGGTGTTCAAGGCCAACGATGTGGTGGTCGAATTATTGCGCGCGCACGGCGCGCTGGTGCATGTGGAAAAGCTGGTGCACAGCTATCCGCACTGCTGGCGTCATAAGACCCCCATCATTTTCCGCGCCACGCCGCAGTGGTTTATCAGCATGGATCAGAAAGGGCTGCGCAAACGTTCCCTGGAAGAAATCAGAGAAGTGCAGTGGATCCCGGGCTGGGGACAGGCGCGCATCGAAAATATGGTGGCCAATCGTCCCGACTGGTGTATCTCGCGCCAGCGCACCTGGGGCGTGCCGATGTCGCTGTTTGTCCATAAGGATACCGAGGAGCTCCATCCGCGCACGCTGGAGTTGATGGAAGAAGTGGCCAAACGGGTCGAGAAAGACGGCATCCAGGCCTGGTGGGATCTGGATCCCGCCGCTATCCTCGGGGCTGAGGCGGCCGAGTATACCAAAGTGCCGGATACCCTGGACGTGTGGTTCGACTCCGGTTCGACGCACTCGTCCGTGGTAGCGGTCCGCCCGGAATTCGGCGGCCACGAGCCGGATATGTACCTGGAAGGTTCCGACCAGCATCGCGGCTGGTTTATGTCGTCGCTGATGATTTCCACCGCCATCAAAGGCCAGGCGCCCTATCGCCAGGTGCTGACCCACGGTTTTACCGTCGACGGGCAGGGGCGTAAAATGTCCAAATCCATCGGCAACGTGGTCAGCCCGCAGCAGGTGATGGATAAACTCGGCGGGGACATCCTGCGTCTGTGGGTGGCTTCCACCGATTATACCGGTGAAATGGCGGTCTCCGACGAGATCCTTAAGCGCTCCGCCGACGCGTACCGGCGTATTCGCAATACCGCGCGGTTCCTGCTGGCCAACCTGAATGGGTTCGACCCGGCGCTGCACAGCGTCAAGCCGCAGGAGATGGTGGTGCTGGATCGCTGGGCCGTGGGCCGGGCGCAGGCGGCGCAGGCGGAAATCATCGCCGCCTACGACAGCTATGACTTCCATAACGTCGTGCAGCGCATGATGCAGTTCTGCTCGGTGGAAATGGGGTCTTTTTACCTGGATATCATCAAAGATCGCCAGTACACCACCCAGGCCGACAGTATCGCCCGCCGCAGTTGCCAGACCGCGCTGTACCATATCGCCGAAGCGCTGGTGCGCTGGATGGCGCCGATCCTGTCTTTTACCGCCGATGAGATCTGGGGCTTCATGCCGGGTGAACGCGCCCAGTATGTCTTCACCGAAGAGTGGTATGAAGGGTTGTTCGGACTGGACGCCGGTGAAACCATGAACGACGCTTACTGGGAACAGGTGTTGAAGGTGCGCGGCGAAGTGAACAAAGTGCTTGAGCAGGCCCGCGCCGATAAAATCATCGGCGGGTCGCTGGAGGCCCGGGTCACCCTGTATGCCGAACCGGCCCTGGCGAAAACGCTGGGGGCGCTGGGTGAAGAGTTGTATTTTGCCCTGCTGACTTCGCGCGCCGATGTGGCCGATTACAGCGCGGCGGGAGAGGATGCCCAGCAGTGCGAAGGATTGAAGGGCCTTAAAATCGCCCTGGCTAAGGCCGATGGTGAAAAATGCCCGCGTTGCTGGCATTTTGAAACCGATATCGGCGCTGACGCCGGGCATCCCGAAATTTGCGGGCGTTGCGTCACTAACGTGGCCGGCCCGGGCGAAGAGCGTAAATTTGTCTGATGAGTAAATCCTTAGCATCCACCGGTCTGCGCTGGCTTTGGCTGGCGCTGGTCGTACTGATTATCGACCTGGGCAGCAAGCAGTTGATCATGCAGCATTTTATGTTGCATGAGACGTTGCCGCTGATCCCGTTTTTTAACATTTTTTATGCCCACAACTATGGCGCGGCGTTCAGTTTTCTGGCCGATAAAGGGGGATGGCAGCGTTGGATGTTTGCCATTATCGCCCTGGTCATCGCCGTGGCGTTGATGATATTAATGTACCGTTCAGACAGCCGCCAAAGAATGACCAATTGCGCCTACGCCTTGATTATCGGCGGCGCGCTGGGCAATCTCTTTGACCGCCTGGTGCATGGCGTGGTCATCGATTTCATTGATTTTTATGTCGGTGACTGGCACTTCCCCACCTTCAACGTGGCGGATTCGGCCATTTGTATCGGCGCACTCCTGATCGTGCTGGAAGGGTTTATGCATCCGGCCGATAAAACGGCTAAGCAGAAAGGTTAAGCGGCATGTCCGAACAGGTGCAGTCCGACAGCGCGGTGCTGGTGCATTTCGACCTTAAACTCGAGGATGGCACCCTCGCCGAATCCACCCGGCGCGAAAATAAACCGGCGCTGTTCCGTCTTGGCGATGATAGCCTTTCACCGGCCCTTGAACAGTCGTTGCTCGGGCTGCGCGTGGGGGATAAAAAATCGTTTTCCCTGGCGCCGGAGTCGGCGTTCGGGCCGGTTAATCCGGATTTGATCCAGTTTTTTTCCCGCCGGGATTTTATCGAAACCGGCGTGCCCGACGTGGGCACCATTATGCTGTTTACCGCCATCAGCGGTAATGAAATGCCCGGATTGATTCGTGACGTGGCCGAGGAGTCGATCACCGTGGATTTTAACCATCCGCTGGCGGGCCGCACGGTCTATTTCGATATCGACGTATTGGCAATTGATCCGCAGCAGGAGGATAAACATGCGCATCTTACTGGCTAACCCGCGGGGTTTTTGCGCCGGTGTCGACCGGGCCATCAGTATTGTCGAACGCGCGCTGGAGATTTACGGCGCGCCGATCTACGTGCGTCACGAAGTGGTGCACAATCGCTATGTGGTGGAGTCGCTGCGCGCCAGCGGCGCCATTTTTATCGAGCAAATCGACGAAGTGCCCGACGGCTCTATCCTGATTTTCTCGGCCCACGGCGTATCGCAGGCGGTGCGCGCCGAGGCGAAAAACCGCGATTTGACGGTATTCGACGCGACCTGCCCGCTGGTGACCAAGGTGCATATGGAAGTGGCGCGCGCCAGCCGTAAAGGAACGGAAGCCATTTTGATTGGTCACGCCGGGCATCCGGAGGTCGAGGGCACCATGGGGCAATACAATAACCCCAACGGCGGCATGTACCTGGTGGAGTCGCCCAAGGATGTCTGGAAACTGCGGGTGAAGGACGATGCCAACCTGTGCTTTATGACCCAGACCACGCTGTCGGTGGACGATACCTCGGATGTTATCGACGCGCTGCGCGAACGGTTTCCGTTGATTATCGGACCGCGTAAAGACGATATCTGTTATGCCACCACCAACCGCCAGGAAGCGGTGCGCGAGCTGGCCGCCGATGCTGACGTGGTGCTGGTGGTCGGCTCGAAAAACTCGTCTAACTCCAACCGGCTGGCCGAGCTGGCCCAGCGGGTGGGCAAACCGGCCTATCTTATCGATACCGCGGCGGATATCCAGGAAAGCTGGCTGCAGGGTATCGATACCATCGGGGTAACCGCCGGCGCTTCCGCGCCGGATATTCTGGTGCGGGAGGTGATTGCGCGTCTGCAGGGGCTCGGTGGCGAGGGGGCGGAGGAACTGATCGGGCGCGAGGAGAATATTGTGTTCGAGGTGCCGAAGGAGCTGCGGGTGAATGTGAGGGTGGTGGAGTAAGACCGGCTTTTGCTTGCGCCGCATGCCCTGTAAATGACATTTCCAGTCGCCCGCGGCGGTTTGATGCGGCGACGCGGTAAACCTGTTCTTATCGTGCCCCAGGACGTGCAAGAGAGGGGCTTCAAATCCCTTTTGGCGATCGATCAATTTGGCGGCAGTCAAATTGATCGTATTCAATGGGATGTGCCGGTTTTTTATCCCTGTTCTACAGTCTGAACCGGTATTCCGGGGCGCCGACGGCGCTGGTATAAACATGCAGCAACGCGCCGTCGAGCGCGCCGGGAGGATCGAGATTTTTGCCGGCGCTGGTGATAAATAATTCATTACGCCCGGGGCCGCCGAAAGCACAGCAGCTCGGTTGGCGTACCGGTAACGGCAGATCCTCGATTAGCGTCAGTTCGCCATCGCCGATGGCGTAGCGGCTCAGGCAGCCATGGCCGAAGCGCGCGTTGATCAGTTCTCCGGCCGCGGTCAGCGCCGAACCGTCGGGGGTCTTGTCTCCGGCATCGAATACCCGCAGGCGGGCGGTATTGATGGCGGCGGCGTCGCTGGCGTAAAACCGTTTTTCGGCGCTGTCGGCAAACCACACCCGGTCGCCATGCCACGCCAGGGTATTGGGGATGGTGACATGGCCCATCATGCTCCGCGGCCGCGCTTCGCCGGCGGCAAAGCGGTACCAGCCGCCGATAGGACGCTCTTCCGCCAGGTCCATGGTGCTAAACCATAATGAGCCGTCGGGGGCGATGGCCGCCTCGTTTGGCCGGGTGCCGGCGGCGTCGGCCGGGTAGGGGCACAGGAGCTCAAGGCGTGGGGTATCCCGGCCGGCGCTGCTCTTTTCATAGTGATAAAGCAGTATGCCCTGCTGCGCCACGATCAGGAACTGCTCTTCCCGCTCGGTCGGCAGCGCCGCGCTGAACAGACAATCCAACCGGCGCTGTTCGACGCATCCCCGGGAGGGCCAATAGCGCAACAGGCGCTGTTGCAAAATATCTACCCACAGCAGCGATTGGCTACGGCTGCACCAGACCGGCGTTTCGCCCAGGGCGGCGCGATAATCCCCAATGGCCTGGATTGTTGAGGTAAAAAAAGGACTCATCCTGTCTCTCCGTGGCGAGTGTTCGGCTGTAGATATCCAGTATAGCCGCTTCGCGCCGGATCATCCGCGCCCGGCACCGGCCGGGAGATGAATAAACATTCATTTCTCCCGCGCTGCGGCCGCACCCGGCCCGGTCCATTGCCGTGACTGATGAAAGCCGGCTTCTGACATATAATGCTAATTCCAGGGGAAATCCGCTGGCGGCAATCCGGGACGGCGGTTACCCTAAACTGATTTTATCATGCCAACCAACAGAGAGTGTCTATGAGCGTAACACCAGTTCGCATCGCCATCGCCGGTGCGGGCGGCCGTATGGGCCGCCAACTGATCCAGGCGGTACTGCAATCGGAACAGGCGCGCCTGGGGGCGGCGCTCGAGCGCGCCGGCTCAAGCCTGATTGGCGCGGACGCAGGGGAGTTGGCCGGGCAGGGCGCGTTGGGGATAAGGGTCGGCGACAGCCTGGAAGCCATTAAAGATGACTTTGATATCTTTATCGATTTTACCCGGCCGGAAGGCACCCTGACGCATATGGAATTTTGTCGGCTGCATGGCAAAGGCATGATTATCGGCACTACCGGTTTTGACGAGGGGCAGAAGGCGCGAATCGGGCAAGCCGCCGGGCAGATCGGCATTGTCTTTGCCGCTAATTTCAGCGTGGGGGTCAACGTTATGCTGAAATTACTGGATAAGGCCGCCAGGGTTATGGGCGACTATTGCGACATCGAGATCATCGAGGCGCACCACCGTCACAAGGTGGACGCGCCTTCTGGCACCGCGCTTGCCATGGGGGAAACCATCGCCGGGGCGCTGGGCCGCAACCTCAAGGACTGCGCCGTATACAGTCGCGAGGGCCATACCGGCGAGCGTGTGCCCCATTCCATCGGCTTCGCCGCCATACGCGCCGGGGACATTGTCGGCGAACATACCGCGATGTTTGCCGATAACGGCGAACGTATTGAGATTACCCATAAGGCTTCCAGCCGCATGACCTTTGCCAATGGCGCGGTCAGGGCGGCAATATGGCTGAAAGCGCAGAAAGCGGGCCTTTATACCATGGCTGATGTGCTGGATCTGGCAAGTTTATAACTCTATTTTTTACTGCCACCTGAAGTCTGCCATTTTATCACTATGATTAAATAGAGATAATTTTATTTTATTGGAATTATCTCTTAAAAAATCGTTTTCAATGGAAATGGAAGGCCAAATGGCTTTAAGTTTGGCTTTCAGCGGTTATTTTTCTTGGTGATTGCCATTCTGGGCTGATTATTGCGCTTTCGCGCCTGCGCCGGTTCCTTTTAACAAATTTCTGGCCACGCAACCGGTTACTCATGCCCTAAATGAGTGCTTTTTAGCGGTTTCAAGGTGTGTAACCGGCTTAATTGCCATTATTTAGTAAAAAACATCAGCCCGGGGTGGACAAATGACCAGCTCATCATTAAAATGCGCCCAATTTGCCGAAAATCTACCTTGAAGGTGTTTTTTGCATTGATTAAGATCGTTAAATCTGAATTAATATGCAAATACAATGACTGAATATTCCTTGGAGGGTGTTTTGATAAAGTCAGCGCTGTTGGTTCTGGAAGACGGAACCCAATTCCACGGTCGGGCCATTGGGGCAGCGGGAACGGCAGTGGGGGAAGTGGTCTTCAATACATCGATGACCGGCTATCAAGAAATCCTCACCGATCCTTCCTATTCCCGCCAAATCGTTACTCTCACTTATCCCCATATCGGCAATGTCGGCACCAACGAAGCAGATGAAGAATCGTCCCGCATCCAGGCCCAAGGGTTGGTCATACGCGATTTGCCGCTTATCGCCAGTAATTTTCGCAGTACCGGTTCCCTGTCGGACTACCTCAAGCAAAATAATATCGTCGGTATCGCCGATATCGATACCCGCAAACTTACCCGCCTATTGCGCGAAAAAGGCGCCCAGAACGGCTGCATTATCGCCGGCGACGCGCCTGACGCGGCGCTGGCCTTGCAAAAAGCGCGCGAATTCCCGGGACTGAAGGGCATGGATCTGGCCAGGGAAGTCAGCACCGCCGAGCAATACAGCTGGACCCAGGGCAGTTGGGCATTGCATGCCGGCCTGCCTGCGCCGGCCGCGCCGGACGCGCTGCCCTACCATGTGGTGGCGTACGATTTCGGCATCAAACGCAATATCATGCGTATGCTGGTGGATCGCGGCTGCCGCCTGACGGTGGTGCCGGCGCAGACGCCGGCCGACGTCGTCCTGGCGATGGATCCCGACGGCATCTTCCTCGCCAACGGCCCGGGCGATCCCGAACCCTGCGATTACGCCATCGCCGCCATCAAAACCTTTCTCGAGACCGAGACGCCGATCTTCGGCATCTGTCTCGGCCACCAACTGCTGGCCCTGGCCAGCGGCGCCAAGACCGTCAAAATGAAGTTCGGCCACCACGGCGGCAACCACCCGGTAAAGGATATTGACGCCAACCGGGTCATGATTACCGCCCAGAACCACGGTTTTGCGGTGGATGAAACCACGCTGCCGGCGAATCTGCGCGTAACGCATACCTCGCTGTTCGACGGTTCGTTACAGGGATTGCACCGCACGGATAAGCCGGCGTTCTGTTTCCAGGGGCATCCGGAAGCCAGCCCCGGCCCGCATGACGCCGCGCCGCTGTTCGACCATTTTATCGAGTTGATCAAGACTTACCGTTCCCAGGCAAAATAATCAGGAGCAAGACCATGCCAAAACGTACAGATATATCCAGTATCCTGATTCTGGGCGCCGGCCCGATTGTCATCGGCCAGGCGTGCGAGTTCGATTACTCCGGCGCGCAGGCGTGCAAGGCCCTGCGTGAGGAAGGCTACCGCGTGGTGCTGGTGAACTCCAACCCGGCCACCATCATGACCGATCCCGATATGGCGGATGCCACTTATATCGAGCCTATCCATTGGGAAGTGGTGCGTAAAATCATCGAAAAAGAACGCCCCGACGCCATCCTGCCGACCATGGGCGGGCAAACCGCGCTGAACTGCGCGCTGGACCTGGAGCGCGAAGGCGTTCTGGCGGAGTTCGGCGTCACCATGATTGGCGCCACCGCCGATGCCATCGACAAAGCGGAAGACCGGCAGCGTTTTGATAAGGCGATGAAAAAAATCGGTCTTGAGACCGCGCGCTCCGGTTTTGCCCACAATATGGAAGAGGCGCTGGCGGTGGCGGCGGACGTGGGCTTCCCCTGCATTATCCGTCCGTCGTTTACCATGGGCGGGTCGGGCGGCGGCATTGCCTACAACCGCGAGGAGTTCGAGGAAATCTGCGAACGCGGCCTCGATCTGTCACCCACCACCGAGCTGCTGATCGATGAGTCGCTGATTGGCTGGAAAGAGTACGAGATGGAGGTGGTGCGCGATAAAAACGATAACTGCATCATCGTGTGCTCGATTGAAAATATTGACGCCATGGGCATCCATACCGGCGATTCCATTACCGTGGCGCCGGCGCAAACCCTGACCGATAAAGAATACCAAATCATGCGTAACGCCTCGATGGCGGTATTGCGTGAAATCGGCGTGGAAACCGGCGGCTCGAACGTGCAGTTTTCGGTAAACCCTAAAAACGGCCGGCTGATTATCATCGAAATGAACCCGCGGGTTTCCCGCTCCTCGGCCCTGGCCTCCAAGGCCACCGGTTTCCCGATTGCCAAGGTGGCCGCCAAGCTGGCGGTGGGGTATACCCTCGATGAACTGATGAACGATATCACCGGCGGACGCACGCCCGCCTCGTTCGAGCCGTCCATTGACTATGTCGTCACGAAAATTCCGCGCTTTAACTTCGAGAAGTTCGCCGGCGCCAATGACCGCCTGACCACGCAGATGAAGTCGGTGGGCGAGGTGATGGCCATCGGCCGCACGCAACAGGAATCGCTGCAAAAAGCCCTGCGCGGTCTGGAGGTGGGCGTCACCGGTTTTGACCCCAAGGTCAGCCTGGACGACCCGGAAGCGCTGACCAAGATCCGCCGCGAACTCAAAGACGCCGGCTGCGATCGCATCTGGTATATCGCCGATGCTTTCCGCGCCGGGCTGTCGGTGGACGGCGTCTTTAACCTGACCAATATCGACCGCTGGTTTCTGGTGCAGATAGAAGAGCTGGTCACGCTTGAAAACGTGGTGGCGGAGAAGGGCGTCGGCGCGCTGGACGCCGAATTCCTGCGCCAGCTGAAGCGCAAGGGCTTTGCCGATGCCCGCCTGGCGACGCTTGCCGGCGTGTCGGAGGGGGAGATTCGCAAACTGCGCGAAGAGTACAACCTGCATCCGGTCTATAAACGGGTCGATACCTGCGCCGCGGAATTCGCCACCGATACCGCCTACATGTACTCCACCTATGACGAAGAGTGCGAATCCAATCCCAGCCGCGACCGGGAAAAAATCATGGTGCTGGGCGGCGGGCCAAACCGTATCGGCCAGGGCATCGAGTTCGACTACTGCTGCGTCCACGCCTCGCTGGCGCTGCGCGAGGACGGTTACGAGACCATTATGGTCAACTGTAACCCGGAGACGGTCTCCACCGATTACGACACGTCCGATCGCCTTTATTTTGAACCCGTTACGCTTGAAGATGTGCTGGAAATCGTGCGCATCGAGCAGCCGAAAGGGGTGATTGTCCAGTACGGCGGCCAGACCCCGCTGAAACTGGCCCGGGAGCTTGAAGCGGCGGGCGTGCCGATTATCGGCACCAGCCCCGATTCCATTGACCGCGCCGAAGATCGCGAGCGCTTCCAGCAGGCGGTGGAACGCCTGGGACTCAAGCAGCCGGCCAACGCCACGGTGACCACCATCGACCAGGCGGTGGAGAAGGCGGCGACCATCGGTTATCCGCTGGTGGTGCGTCCTTCCTATGTACTGGGCGGCAGGGCGATGGAAATCGTCAACGACGATGTCGATTTGCTGCGCTACTTCCAGACCGCCGTCAGCGTCTCCAATGACGCGCCGGTGCTGCTGGACCGTTTCCTTGACGACGCGGTGGAAGTGGACGTGGACGCCATCTGCGACGGCCAGCAGGTGCTGATTGGCGGCATTATGGAACATATCGAGCAGGCAGGCGTGCACTCCGGCGATTCAGCCTGTTCGCTGCCGGCCTATACCCTTAGCCAGGAAATACAGGACGTGATGCGCCGGCAGGTCGAGCAACTGGCGTTTGAACTGCGGGTGCGCGGGCTGATGAACGTGCAGTTCGCGGTTAAGGCCAATGAAGTCTATCTGATCGAAGTCAATCCGCGCGCCGCGCGCACGGTGCCGTTTGTTTCCAAAGCCACCGGCGTGCCGCTGGCGAAGGTTGCCGCCCGGGTGATGGTGGGGCAATCGCTGGCCGACCAGGGCATTACCAAAGAGGTTATCCCGCCGTATTACTCGGTCAAGGAAGTGGTGCTGCCGTTTAATAAATTCCCCGGCGTCGACCCCATCCTGGGGCCGGAA
This sequence comes from Sodalis sp. RH24, assembly GCF_047324145.1. Classification (NCBI taxonomy): domain Bacteria; kingdom Pseudomonadati; phylum Pseudomonadota; class Gammaproteobacteria; order Enterobacterales; family Bruguierivoracaceae; genus Sodalis; species Sodalis sp. RH24. Next base: position 2,538,844 of record NZ_CP178729.1, on the reverse strand, counting down.
ATGCGCTCCACCGGCGAGGTGATGGGCGTGGGCCGCACCTTTGCCGAAGCCTTCGCCAAAGCCATGCTCGGCAGCCAGTCGCGCATGAAAAAATCCGGCCGGGCGCTGCTGTCGGTGCGCGCCGGCGACAAGGGCCGGGTAGTGGATTTGGCGGCGAAACTGCTCAAGCACGGCTTTGAACTGGATGCCACGCACGGCACCGCGGTGATATTGGGTGAAGCGGGAATCAATCCCCGCCTGGTGAATAAAGTGCATGAAGGGCGGCCGCATATCCAGGACCGCATTAAAAACGGCGAATATACCTATATCGTCAATACCACCGCCGGACGCCAGGCAATCGCGGACTCGAAGCTTATCCGCCGCAGCGCGCTGCAGTATAAAGTGCACTACGACACCACCATGAACGGCGGCTTCGCCACCGCCATGGCGCTAAACTCGGATCCCACCGAACGCGTGATTTCAGTTCAGGAAATGCATGCGATGCTGAAGGGATAGCGGCATATCGCCGTATCCTGGCCAGGCGCGTGGCCGGGATACGGCGGCAAAATACGCTTATCCGTGCGGGACGCTCCAGGAGCGTCCCGATTTTTTTATCCCAGGGCGACCTTGATTCCCAGGGCAATCAGCACCCCGCCCAGCAGCTTGTCCACCAATTTTTGCGTTTTGGCGAGGGCGCGGCGCACGGGACCGCTTTGGATTAATAGCACCAGCAGCGGCCACCAGACCAGCGCCAGCAACAGGATAATACCCGCGTACCAGAGTTTTTCGGCAACGTCCGATTGCACCTGCAGCACTTGGGTAAACACCGCCAGGAAAAACAGTGTGGCCTTCGGATTGAGTAAGTTATTCAAATAGCCCTGGATAAAAGCGGTTTTCAGGCTTACCGGCTGATGCGGGGCATCGTTGAGGCTTATTCTGCCGGCGCCGCGGGATAGCAGCGCCTGGATGCCGATCCAGATCAAATATCCGGCGCCGGCGTATTTCAGCAGGTTAAACAGCCAGGGTGTGGTGGTAATCAGCACTGCCAGCCCGGCGACGCAATACGACATATGGGTGGCGACGCCGCAGATCACACCAAGGGATGTCATCATGGCGGCCCGTTTGCGATAGCGGGCGGCATTCCTTATCACCAGAAAAAAGTCGGGGCCGGGAGAAAGCATGCCAAGGGTGGCGATGGAGGCGACAAACAGTGAGGTTTCTAACATGACGGACTCGGCAATCAACCAGTAAGCGCTACAGGATAACGCCGGCGCAGGGGAAGCGCACCCTCGATTTGGTTCAGCACTTATGTACCGTATCGCGGCAGCGCAGGAACGCGGCGGGACGGGCGCGATCCCGTTGCCGGGAGAACGCCGCGCCGCCGCCGGCGTTTACAGCAGATCCTCCATCCTGAAGCTAAAACCTCCCGTCCGGGACGGTGGTTCCGTCGTTTGCCCGCGTGTTGCCCCATTTTCGCCTTTAAGGATCACATCCGCCCGGCCGCGCCGGGTAACGCACAGGACTTGCCCTTGTTCCAGGGACTCAAGCGCTTGCGCCAGGTTGTTGCGCAGCGCGGTGTAACTGATGGTTTGCATATCAGCATCCAATATAATGATGAATTATCCCTTAGGTTGGCCTTGCTTTGTTCAGTTAAGCTTAACATCGGGCATTTCAAAGCGCGGCGAAATGATGCCGTATAATGTCCAGCCGAGGAACGTGACGATCGCACCCCACATCATCGCCTCTTGCCCGGAGCTGTAGAGCGCATAAAAGCTGTATAGCGCGCCGAGAAAGGCGATGCCGTTGGTGACTCGCGCCCTGGCCGGCGGCAGGCCCGCGGATTTCTGGATCACCACGGTGGCCGCCATCGACAGGATATAAGGAATAATGTTGGTGACCACCGCCAGGTTCACCAGCACGTTGAACTGTTTGTTCAGCGACGGGCTGATGGTCATCAGCGACAGACCGGTCTGGATGGCGACGATGATAAGCATGCCTTTCACCGGCGCGTCCGCCTTATTCGTGTGGGAAAACACCTTGGGAAAATAGCCGGCGTCGGCGGAGGATTTGAAGACCTGGGCGATGGTAAACTGCCAGCCCAGCAGGGAACCGACGCATGACATGATCATCAGCGCCATGATGATTTTGCCGACGAAAGGCGTAAACATATAGGAAAACGCCAGCCCGAACGGCGCGGTGGAATTCGCCAGCGCCAGGTTGGGCACGATGCCGGCGATAACATTGGTGGAGACCACATAGATAACCGCTGCCCCGAGCGTGCCGCCCAATACGGCGATCGGCACGTTGCGTTCCGGGTTTTCCACCACGTCCATATTGGCGCAGGCGGATTCCAGCCCCAGGAACGCCCAAAGCGTCATGGCGATGGAGGAGCCTATGGCCTCGAAGGTGGGGATGGCATGGGGATTCCAGGCGGCCATGTAGGCGGCGCCGCTAAACCAAAACCACCCGATCAGGGAAATGCCAACAACTGGAATAATGACGCCCCATATAGTGATACTGCTGATGTTCCCGGTAATGCGCGCGCCGCCAAAATTGGCCATGGTGGCCAGCCACAGCACCACGATGGTGGCCAGGCAGATGCCAAGCGGCGTGAGGGTTTGTCCCACCAGCTCCGTACCGTAGCCAACGGCTGATATGGCAATGGCGACATTGGCGATCAGCAGGGAAACGCCATAGGTGTAATTGGCCATGAAGTTACCGGATTTGCCGAAGGCATATTCCGCATAGCCGCCCATCCCGCCGGGCTTGCGGCTGAACATGCCGCATTTGGCGAACGCGTAGGCCAACGCCATCGACCCCAGGGCGGTAACCAGCCAGGAGACAATGGACAGGGTCCCGACCTCCGCCAGTTTGGTGGGCAGCATGATAATGCCGGAACCCATCATATTCACGGCGGTCAGGACGGTGAGCTGCACCACGCCCATTTTATTTTTCGTTTTATTCATGATCATGGTCCTTTTTGTTTATTGTTTAACGACATAACCATAGGCGTGCTGTATTCCATCCCGATCGCGCTCAAGATAAACCCCCTGCAGCTCCGGCGAGAAGCCGGGCAGCAAATTGATGCCTTCCTCCAGCGCCAGGAAATACCGTTGCACGGCGCCGCCCCACACTTCGCCGGGCACCATGCAAAGCACTCCCGGCGGGTAGGGCAGCGCGCCCTCGGCGGCGATGCGGCCTTCCGCCTTGCTCAGCGGCACCAGTTCAACATGACCGCGCACGAACTCGCCGTTGGCATCCTGCGGATTCATCGCCACCCGCGGGAAGTTCCCCTGGCGGAACATGTCCTTTTGCAGTTGTTTAACGTCGTAACTGACATATAAGTCATGCATTTCCTGGCACAGGCGTCGCAGGGTATAACCCTGGTAGCGTTGTCCATGGCTGGCGACAATGGCGGGCAGGACGTCGGATAAGGGCGCATCTTGCAGTATAAAACGTTCAAAACGGGCGATCTGAGCGACCAGGTGCTGCATTTTAGCCATATCTTCCGCCGGCGTAAGCAGGAACAGAATGGAGTTCAGATCGCATTTCTCGGGCACGATGCCGTTTTCACGCAGAAAGTTGGCCAGGATGGTCGCGGGGATGCCGAAATCGGCATACTCGCCGCTGGCGGTGTCAATACCGGGGGTGGTCAGCAGCAGTTTGCAGGGATCGACAAAATACTGGTTTGGCGCATACCCGTCGAACCCATGCCATTTTTCACCGGGCACGAAATTAAAGAAACGCAGGTCCTGCGCCATTTCGGCGGTGTCAAAATCCTGCCAGGGACGCCCTTCCACGCTTACCGGTACAAAGGGCCTGATCATCGAGCAGGTATTCAGCAGGATCTTTCGGGTCTCGATGCCCAGGGCGACACAATCCGCCCACAAGCGTCGGCCGCTTTCGCCGGCATGCATCCTGGCATTGACATCCAGCGCCGCGAACAACGGATAAAAAGGGCTGGTGGAGGCATGCAGCATAAAGGCATTGTTAAAACGCTTATGATTGCAATATCGCGCCTGCCCCTTGATATGCCGGTCCTTTTTATGAATTTGCGAGGTTTGGGAAAATCCGGCCTGCTGCTTATGCACCGACTGGGTCACGATAATGCCCGGATCGTTTTCGTTTAGCTCCAGCAGCAGCGGGGAACAATCCTTCATCATGGGAATAAACTGTTCATAGCCGACCCAGGCCGAATCAAACAGGATGTAATCGCAGAGATGGCCGATCTTATCCACCACCTGGCGCGCGTTATATATCGTGCCGTCATAGGTCCCCAGTTGGATAACCGCCAGACGGAACGGCCGGGTTTCGCCTGCGCGTGCGGGGGCCACGCGGCGAATTTGCGCGCGCAGATAATCCTCCTCGAAACAGTGGGCATCGATGCCGCCGATAAAACCGAACGGATTACGGGCGGTCTCCAGGTAAACGGGCGTCGCGCCCGCCTGGATCAAGGCGCCGTGATGAACGGATTTATGATTATTGCGATCGAACAGTACCAGGTCGCCCCGCGCCAGCAGGGCATTGGTCACCACTTTATTCGATGCCGAGGTGCCGTTAAGGACAAAATACGTTTTATCGGCGTTAAAGACTTTGGCCGCATGCTGTTGCGCCGCGCAGGGCGCGCCTTCATGAATTAACAAATCGCCCAGCTTAACGTCGGCATTACACATATCCGCACGGAACAGCGTTTCGCCGAAAAAATCAAAAAACTGGCGTCCCACCGGATGCTTACGGAAAAACTGCCCGCCCTGATGACCCGGGCAGGCAAAGGAGGAATTACCCATTTCCACATATTTCTTTAACGTGGAAAAGAAAGGCGGCAATAATTCTTTTTCATATTTTGTCGCCGCGGACTCCACCTGTTTGCCGTAAAAATCGGCATTGCCGTCGCCCAGCTCAAATACGCCGTTAACCCTTGTCAGGTCATGATTCGCCAGCTCTTCGTGGCAGCCGATGGCGACAAAAATAGGGATGTCGAGACCGGTAAGTTTGATGGCGTCAATGGCGCCGCCATGGGTTTCTGATAAGGATAATACTACCGCCGCAATATCTGAGAAATCTGTATTAATTATATCAACCGTCTCCCTTTCGCTATTAAAACATGATTTTACCGCGGCATTGGCGACAATTTTCAAGGGTTTCATTCTATTATATTCTCCTGGAGCAGGGACAAAAGATTGCCTTCGGTTAAATAGGAATCGACAGTCCCATGGTTATTTTTCAAGCATAATGATACGTAATAGTACCTGCCGTACTATTAATAAAATAATGGCCAGAATCATGGCGAACCATCATCTCACAGCCGTGGCGGGCTGAAGATCTTCCGGATGCTGTTCAGTACGGTTCATGGACAATAGCGGCCCGTCAGGATGCGTTAAAACATCTGGCTGGCGGTATTATCTATGGAGAGACGGCAATGACAGTCCCGCAGAAGAGGGTGCCATGTCCAAGGGAAATTTATCTGAAAGAGAAAAAAGAGAAAGAGAAATAGTCACGGCATCGGGGCATCATTAAATGCCTCACTCTGCGTATATGCGCCATTTTCCGGTTATTGTTTTCCATTATGGTTACCTGTTAGTGGGTAAGCAACGAACTGACAGGCGCTATACTATCGGCCATGGAGCCGTTTTCTGTGATCAATCTCATGATTATGGCGGTTCTTTATGGCCGCTATTTAGGCTTAAAAAATAAAAATCCAGCGGCGGCAAGATTGTCTTTTTTAAAACGAAATAAATGGAGCGCATGATAATTCATTTCATTTTGGCGGGGGAAATATCTGAAAAACGAGTGCGTAAATTTAAGCAGTTGAATATGATTAAAGACATGTACAGGTAAGGCATCAAAACAGGATTAAATCGCCTCAGCGCCCATGATATTGGATTATCGACCAGGCTACCGTCCCTTGGGCGGTCGCCAATGCTGTTTAACGCGTGATGCCCATAGAAGATCATCTGCATGATAATACGTAATTATTGCATATATCGGAAACAGGAATATCCAGGCTTTGGCGCTGCGCAGGCGTGGATCGGCCCACGCCGGGGGGATAACGCCACACGCCCGATAGCACGAAATGCTAAACCCTAAAACGCGCCGGTAGATCGGTGTCATGTACAGCATCGGCGTTGAGAAGAAAGCCGGAGGAGTATTGTTTGCCGGGGTAGTTAATTTTATGTAGATATTAAGTTAATTTTTTAAAAGCCCCGCGGCGAATATCACCCGCCGGTATTTAGAACATTATGGCTTTCGTCATGGCATAATTATGGCTTGCCGCCGTTTTTGTTACATGTTAAGAAAAGAGCGTCCATTAAGCGTAGGGTTATCGGAGTGTGGTTGGGTATGGTGCATGTCGATGGGTAGTGAAATAACGCAAGATCAGCAGCGGGTTATCACCCGGCTGTGTATTGAATGCGCGCTCCTGCTGCTGCAGCATGGCGCGGAAAGCATGATCGTGGAGCAGTTGTCGACACGCCTGGGGCGGGCTTTGGGTGTCCAGCGGGTGGAAAGCTCTATTTCAGCCAATGCCATAGTATTGACCACCATTATCAATGATTTTTGCCTGACATCGACGCGCAAAAATAACGATCGCGGCATTAATATGCATGTGGTCACGCAGGTGCAGCATATCGTCATTATGACCGAGCATCGTTTGCTGGATGTCGCCGACGTGACCAAACGCCTGGCCAATATCAAAGCGATGCGCTACCCCCGCTGGCTGATGGTCATCATCGTCGGTCTCTCCTGCGGGTGTTTCAGCCGCCTGAATGGCGGGGGATGGGATGCCTTTGCCGTGACGCTGTTTGCCAGCGGACTGGCCATGTACGTGCGCCAGCTGTTGACCGCCCGGCAAATGAATCCGCTGATCAATTTTTGTATTACCGCGTTTGTCGCCACCTCCGCCTCCGGGCTGCTGATGCGGCTGCCGGTGTTCCAGGGCACGTCGCTGGTGGCGATGCCGGCCAGCGTCCTGCTGCTGGTGCCGGGTTTCCCGCTGATCAATGCGGTGGCGGATATGTTCAAGGGCCATGTCAATACCGGCCTGGCGCGCTGGACCATGGCCAGCCTGCTGACGTTATCGATTTGCATCGGTATTGTCCTGGCGATGGCGGTGTGGGATTTCCGGGGATGGTCATGAATCTGTTGCTGGCGTTACTGGAGGATATGCTGCTGGCGGCCGTACCGGCCCTGGGTTTCGCCATGGTGTTCAACGTGCCGGTAAAAGCGCTGCGCTATTGCGCGCTGCTCGGGGCCATCGGCCACGGAACGCGCATGTTGCTTATCCATTTCGGCATGAATATCGAATGGGCTTCCCTGCTGGCCGCGATCCTGATAGGCATCATCGGCATTCATTGGTCGCGCTGGCTGCTGGCGCACCCGAAGGTGTTTACCGTGGCGGCCGTGATCCCCATGTTTCCCGGCATCTCCGCCTACAGCGCGATGGTGGCGGCGGTGGAAATTTCCCATTTAGGCTATAGCGACGCGCTGATGTCGATCCTGGTTACGCAATTCCTCAAGGCGGGTTTTATTGTCGGCGCGCTGTCGATCGGGTTGTCGCTGCCGGGATTATGGCTATACCGAAAACGCCCGGGAGTATAGGTGTTAGGCGCTTTCTGAATTTTGTGATGGACGTCTGCCGAGGCGCTCGACGGTCGGCGGCAGTTTCCGTATAGTGGCAGCAATTTGACAGCTTGTAAGAGTTTATATGAAAATTAGCCTGATTGCCGCGCTGGCCGTCGATCGCGTGATTGGCCTTGAGAACGCCATGCCCTGGCATCTGCCTGCCGATATGGCCTGGTTTAAGCGCAATACCCTGCATAAACCGGTGATCATGGGCAGGCGTACCTATGAATCCATCGGCCAGCCCCTGCCGGGGCGGTTGAATATCGTCCTTAGCCGCCATCCGGCGGCGGACGACCGCGTCACCTGGGTGACCACGCCGGAACAGGCCCTGGCCGCCGCCGGTGAGGCGGAGGAAGTGATGGTGATTGGCGGCGGCAAGATCTATGCGCATTTCCTGCCGCAGGCCGCGCGTCTTTACCTGACGCATATTGATGCCGAGATTGACGGCGATACCTATTTCCCGGAGTACGAACCGGATCAGTGGCAGTCCACTTTCAGCGAATTCCACGATGCCGATGAGAAGAACAGCCACAGTTTCTGCTGGGAAATACTCGATCGCCGCTAAGCGCAGACGTCGGCGTTAACGCCGAATCAACGGCCATCCGGTCGTTGATTCCCCTCCACTTACATAAGCGCCGTGGCCTCGACGCCGCTCTCATCCTGGCGATTGGAGGGCTGGATAAAGTAGCGTTTATCTTCCCAGCGCAGCATGGTCAGGTGGCCGCCCCAGCAGCAGCCGGTGTCCAGCGCATACACATTCGCCGGCGTGCCTTTACCCTCAAGCGACGCCCAGTGACCGAAGGCAATGCTGTAGTTCTCCGCCACCGGTCCCGGGATCATAAACCAGGGCCGCAGCGGGGCAGGGGCGCTGCCGGGCGCATCCTTGGCAATCATATCCAACTGGCCGTTGGGGAAACAGTAGCGCATCCGGGTCAGGGCATTGGTGCTAAATCGCAGCCGCGCCAGGCCGCTTAGCTCGGGCGACCAATTGCTGGGCATATCCCCGTACATCGCGTCCAGGAACAGCGGGTAGCTGTCGCTGCTGAGTATCGCTTCCACTTCCCGGGCGCAGGTCTTGGCGGTGTCCAGATCCCACTGCGGGGTAATGCCGGCATGGGCCATCACCAGTTTTTTTTCTTCGTCCACCTGCAGCACCGGTTGCCGGCGCAGCCAGTTGATCAGCGTATCGGCGTCGGGGGCTTCCAGCAACGGGGTAATACGATCACGGGGTTTATTACGGCTGATGCCGGCGTAAACCGCCAGCAGGTGCAGATCATGATTGCCCAGCACCATCCGCACGCAGTCGCCGAGTTCGCGCACAAAACGCAACACTTCCAGCGAAGCGGGCCCGCGCGCCACCAGATCGCCGGTGAGCCAGAGGGTATCCGCCGCGGGATTGAAGGTCACTTGGGACAACAGTGACGTCAGCTCGTCGTAGCAGCCATGAATATCCCCGATTAAGTATGTCGACATAATTAGTGTATAAGTGTTGGGATTGCTAAGCGAAAGACGGGAATGGCAATACGAAAAGACTGCCCCTCATGATCCAGCATTTCATAGTGGCCTTCCATCGTGCCCAAAGGCGTTTCGAGAATGGCCCCGCTGGTATATTGAAACTCGCTGCCGGGCAGGATGATCGGCTGCTCGCCGACCACGCCCTCGCCCTGGACCTGTGTTTCCTTGCCGTTGGCGTTGGTTATCAGCCAATAACGCCCGACCAGCTGTACGTTATGCCGCCCGAGATTACGTACGGTAATAGTATAAGCAAAGACATAACGCTCCTGTTCGGGCATAGACTGTGTCTCGACATACATACTTTGAACCTGTACACAAACGCGTGGCGAATTAATCATGACAGCTGCTCCTGTTATTCCTGTTGCGAAGGGTGCTCCGCCAGCCAGTTCGCCAGTTGGCAGTACTGCGCCACGGTAATATTTTCAGCGCGCAGGATCGGGTCGATGCCCAACGCCTTTAATTGCTCCGCGGTAAAAAGGTTACCCAGGCTGTTACGCACGGTTTTGCGGCGCTGGTTAAACGCCTGGCTGGTAATGCGCGCCAGCACCTGCAGGTCGCTGACCGGGTAGGGCAGCTCGGCGTAAGGCACCAGCCGTACCACCGCGGAGTCCACTTTTGGCGCCGGCCGGAATGAGGTCGGCGGCACTTCCAGCACGGGAATGATCTGGCAATAATACTGCGCCATCACGCTCAGGCGGCCATAGGCTTTGCTGTCCGGGCCGGCGACCAGCCGGTTGACCACTTCTTTTTGCAACATAAAATGCATGTCGCGGATTGCCTGAGTATAGCCGAAAAGGTGAAACATCAACGGCGTGGAAATATTGTACGGGAGATTGCCGAATACCCGCAACGGCTGCCCAAGCTGTCGCGACAGTTCGGCAAAATCCACCGTCATGGCATCCTGCTGCACAATGGTCAGCTTGCTGTTCAGGAACGGATGCGTCGCCAGGCGGGCGGCCAGATCGCGATCAAGCTCGATGACCGTCATATGATCGATGCGTTCCGCCACCGGTTCGGTCAGCGCGCCGAGGCCGGGGCCGATTTCCACCATGGCCTGATCGGGCAGGGGATGGATGGCGGAGACGATGGAATCGATGATATTGCCGTCATGAAGAAAATTCTGACCAAAACGTTTGCGGGCCAGATGGCCCTGGTGAACAAGTTTACTCATTACGGTTATTTATCATTTTAATGGCGAGATTTAACGCCGTTTTGATGCTGCCGGCCTCCGCCAGACCAGTGCCGGCCAGTTCCAGCGCGGTGCCGTGATCGACGGAGGTACGTATAAAAGGTAAACCGAGGGTAATATTGACCGCGCGGCCAAAACCCTGGTATTTCAGTACCGGCAGGCCCTGGTCGTGGTACATCGCCAGCACCGCGTCGGCATGTTGCAGGTATTTGGGCTGAAACAGCGTGTCGGCCGGCAACGGCCCGACCAGGTCATAGCCTTCCCCGCGCAGGGCGTCCAGCGTGGGGATGATGATATCGATCTCTTCCCGGCCCATATGCCCGCCTTCGCCCGCATGAGGGTTCAGGCCGCAGACGTAGATACGTGGACGGGGAATGCCGAACTGCGCGCGTAAATCACCATCGAGAATGGCGATCACTTCCCGCAGGGTTTGCGCCGTGATGGCCGCCGGCACCGCCGATAACGGCAGGTGGGTGGTCGCCAGCGCCACGCGCAGCGATTCGGTGGCCAACATCATGACCACCCGTTCGCGCCGGCTGCGCCCGGCGAAAAATTCGGTATGGCCGGTAAAGGCCAGACCGCCGTCGTTAATAATGCCCTTGTGCACCGGGCCGGTAAGCAGGGCGGCAAACTCGCCGTCCAGGCATCCGTCGCAGGCGCGCGCCAGGGTGTCCACAACATAGCCGCTGTTGGCGACATCCAGCGCGCCGGGCCTAACCGGGGCGGGGGCGGTAATGGCCAGTACGCTGACGCTGCCGGCAGGCCTCGGCGCCGCCGGCTGCTGCGGCTGATAAGGGTAAAGCCGCAGCGGCAGCCCGAGCCGGCGCGCGCGGGCGAGCAGGACATCCGGATCGGCGCAGACCACCAGTTCCACCGGCCAGGCCTGCTGCGCCAGCATGGCGATCAGATCGGGACCAATCCCGGCGGGTTCGCCGGGAGTGATCGCCAGCCGCGCTTTATTGCGCATCGCCATCCATAATTTTGACGTAGGCGCCGGCACGCTGTTCCTGCATCCAGGTCTGCGATTCTTCGGCGAATTTGCGGTTGAACAGCAGGCGATAGGCCTGATCTTTTTTGGTGGCGTCGGTACGGTCAACCTGGCGCGTGTCGAGCAACTGGATCAGATGCCAGCCGAAAGAAGAATGCACCGGCTGGCTGATTTCGCCTTTCTTCAGGCGCATAAGCGCGTCCTGGAACGCGGGATCGTAAGCCTGCGGAGCGGCCCAGCCCAGATCGCCGCCCTGGTTGGCGGAGCCGGGGTCCTGTGACAGCAGTTTGGCCTGGGCGGCGAAATCGGTCTTGCCGCTTTTAATCAGCGCCAGCACCTCGTTAAGCTTGGCTTCGGCCTGCTGGTCGGTCAAGACCACCGACGGGCGCAGCAGGATATGCCGGGCATGGACTTCCGTGACCGAGACCTTTTCATCGCCGCCGCGGATATCGTTGACCTTCAGGATGTGGAAGCCGACGCCGGAGCGGATCGGACCGACAACCGCCCCTTTGGGCGCTCCCTGCAGGCGTTCAGCGAACAGACTCGGTAATTCTTCCAGCTTGCCCCAGCCCATTTGGCCGCCTTTCAAAGCCTGCGGATCCGCTGAGTAGCTGATGGCCAGCTTGCCGAAATCGGCGCCGCCCTTGATTTGCTGCACCAGCGAGCCGGCCATGGCTTCCGCTTTATCCACCTGCTCCTGCGTCGGATTTTCCGGCAGCGGGATCAGGATATGGCTTAAATTGTATTGCGCGCCGTTGCCGGTTTGCGCCGCAATCTGCTGGGCCAGGGAATCCACTTCCTGCGGCAGGATGGTCACGCGGCGGCGTACTTCGCCGTTGCGCACTTCGGCAATCAGCATCTCCTTGCGGATTTGCTTACGATAAGTGTCGTAGCTGATGCCGTCATAGGCCAGGCGGCTGCGCAACTGATCCAGCGTCATTTTATTTTGCGCGGCAATGTTGGTAATGGATTGGGTCAGCTGTTCGTCCGTGACGGTAACGTTATTGCGCTGGGCGATGGACAGGATGATATTGTCCATGATCAAACGTTCGATAATCTGACGACGCAGCGTCGCGTCATCGGGCAACTGCTGTTTTGCATCCTGGGCATTGCGTTTCACCGATTGCAGCAGTCCGTCCACATCACTTTCGAGAACGACACTGTTATCGACCACGGCAGCAACTTTGTCCACCACTTGGGGCGCTGCGAACGCGGTTCCGGCGCACATCGCCATGCAGAGAATAAGCGTTCTCCAGTTTTTCATAACTTTTCCATTTATATCAGCCGCATTCGCGGATTCTAGATTAACGTTCGCTGGTCTGAAACGGCCTTAAAACGCCCGTTGGTACGGCAGTATGCCGGAACCCAGCAACTTGTCGGTACCGAGACCGTAATCGCTGCTCAGACCGCGCAGTTGTATATTAAACGTCACGGCATTGTCGTAATTACTGGTGTTACTGTTGTAGTTCCAACTGGTGATCTTGCGATCGTAGCCCACCGTCGCCGCCCAGCAACAGGTGTTGTACTGCACGCCAATCAGCTGTTCGGCGGGCTGGCTTGCCTTGGTATCATAATAATACGCGCCGACAAGCGACCACCGGTCGCGGATTGGCCAGCTGGCGATGGTGCCAATCTGCGCGATCCCCTGCTGATAGCCCGGATGCGAAATGTTGGGCAACATGGCCTGGATATATTCGGGACTGGCATAACGGTAGTTCAATTGAACCATCCGGTTATCGTCGCGACGGTATTCCAAGACCGCGTCGCCCAGCGCCACGCTGTTCAGCCGGGTATCATACTGTACGCCGCCGCGCGCGGCCCACTGGTTATTGATCTGCCAAAAGGTGTCGCCGGCCCAGACGACGCTGCCCGTTTCGGCATCCTGATCCAGGCTGCTGTTGGTCGAACCGGTGCGCGGACGGGTAAAGTAATAGATTTGACCCAGCGAAGCGTTAAAACGTTCAACCAGGGCGTCATCATAAAGCCGGGTGGTTACGCCGCCCGATACCTGGTTGGCGGAGGCGATGCGATCGAGGCCGCTGTAGCTGCGGTCGCGGAACAGGCCCGTATAGTCGGTCTGCAGCAGCGTGGAATCGTACACGTTGATATTGCTCTGGTCGCGGTAGGGCACATACAGGTATTGCACCCGCGGTTCCAGGGTCTGGGTATAATCCTGCGCCCAGTCCATATTCCGTTCAAAAATCATTTTGCCGTCGGTCTTGAACTGCGGCATCACCCGGTTGACCGTGCCATCCAGCCGGCTGTTGGGATTATTGGTATTGTAAGTATCGAGATTGTCCTGCTGATAATGGGTGGCCATCAGCTTGGTTTCGGTGTTCAGGCTGCCCCAGCGGTTGGCCAGCGGCAGGCTGATGGTCGGTTCGACATGCAGCCGCGTGGCCTCGGGGTTATTGCTGCTGACGCTGGTAAACTTGGCGGCCTGGCTGACGATGCGGGTATCAAACGGGCCGACATCGTTCTTGTAATAGGTGACGTCAAGCTGCGGCGCCGCGCGGTAGGCGCTGCTGTCGCCGAAATTAGAGAATATCTGGAACTGCTTGCTGGCCAGGGTGACGTCCCAGTTCTCGTCGGAATAACCGACGCTGAATTTCTGCGTGGCGTAGCCGTCGGTAGTGGAACCGTACTGCGAGGTCAGATCGGTAAAATAATAGGGATCGCTGACCCGGGTATAATCGACGTTGAAACGCCAGACGTCATCCATCACGCCGTTGTGCCGCCAGTACAGCATCCAGCGGTCGGTATTGCTGTCGGAGGGATGATCGGTGGCGTATTCCGAATCGCTGGGCAACCAGTCGAACTGCACCAGGCCCATCCCCGGCGCGGTCAGGTAGCGGAATTCGTTTTGCAACTGGGTGCCGCGTTTACTCATATAATGCGGCGTAATGGTGGCGTCGTAGTTTGGCGCCAGGTTCAGGTAATAGGGGGCGGAAAATTCAAAACCGCTCTTGGTGCCGTATTTGGCATTGGGGATCAGGAAGCCGGAACGGCGCTTATCGCCCACCGGCAGCTGAAGGTAAGGGCTGTAGAACACCGGCACCTTGCCGATCCTGAAGCGGGCGTTATAGATTTCCGCCACCTGTTCTTCACGGTCGTGGATGACTTCCGAGCCTTGTACGCTCCAGCTGTCGTCCCCGGGCAGGCATGAGGTAAAGGTGCCGTTTTCCAAGACCGTGTAGCGGTTTTGGCCGCGCATTTTCATGGTATCGGCATCGCCGCGTCCCTGGCGTCCCACCATCTGGTAGTCGCCCTGGTAAACGTCGGTGTCCTTGGTATTCAGGTTTGACCAGGCCTTAGGTCCATTGAGTTTGATCTGGTTATCGCTGTAATGGACGTCGCCGGTGGCCGTGGCGGTACGCACCGGGTCTTGCTGGCCGGACTGTGTCTGCTGTAGCTCCACCTGTTTGGCATTGAGCGTGCTGTTGCCCTGTTCCACGTCCACGTTGCCGGTAAACAGCGCGTTATCCGGGTAATTGGCCGTCGTATGGTCCGCCTGGATATGCACCGGCAGTTGATTCGGGTCGCCCGTGACCAGCGGCTTGGTATAGGCAGGCACGCCCAGCATGCATTGATCGGCAAAATCCGCCAACGCATGATGGCTATAAAGCGCCGACCAGATCAGGCTGGCCAGCAATGTAGGGAAACGTTTCTTCATATGCTTTTCGGGTGTTCCGTCATCTTGGGCTTCATGCCGTCAAACGGTCAGAGACTATCTCACTCACCGGAGTTGCGCCAGTGTTAAATCCTGCCGTTTATCCGCGCACCGTTAGGCACAGCGATAAATGACAGGTATGATAAAGCAAATTTGCAGTGACGGCATGATGAATTGAGGAGTATATGCGGTATTGGGGTAAGGTGTTGGGCGTTATTCTGGGTTTTCTATCCGGAGCAGGGTTTTGGGGCGTGGTGTTAGGCTTCCTGATTGGCCATATGATTGATAAGGCGCGCGGTGCACGCGGCGGCGGCGGCGGTTTTTTCGCCGATCAGCAGACCCGGCAGAATGTCTTTTTCCGCACCACCTTTCAGGTCATGGGGCATCTTACCAAATCAAAGGGGCGCGTTACCGAGGCGGATATCCAAAACGCCAGCCTGATGATGGATCGCCTGCGGCTTGACGGCGCCGCGCGCACCGCGGCGCAGCAGGCCTTCCGTGAAGGCAAGGAAAGCCAGTTTCCGCTGCGCGCGTCGCTGCGCGAGTTTCGCCAGGTCTGCTTCGGGCGTTTTGATCTCGTCAGGATGTTCCTGGAAATCCAAATCCAGGCCGCGTTCGCCGATGGATCGTTACATCCCAACGAGCGGCAGGTGCTGTATGTGATTGCCGAGGAACTGGGCATCTCGCGGGTGCAATTCGATCAGTTCCTCAGCATGATGGAGGGCGGCCAGCAGTTTGGCGGCGGCGATTACGCGCAGGGCGGCTACCGGCCCGGCGGCGAGCGCGGTCCCACGCTTGAGGACGCCTGCAAGGTGCTCGGCGTCAACAGTACCGACGACGCCATCGTTATCAAGCGCGCCTATCGCAAGCTGATGAGCGAACATCATCCGGATAAGCTGGTGGCGAAAGGGCTGCCGCCGGAAATGATGGAAATGGCCAAGCAGAAAACGCAGGCCATTCAGGCGGCCTACGATCTGATTAAGCGCGAGAAAGGGTTTCACTGATCGTCCGCCGCATGCATTACGGCGGGCCGCTCAGAAATCCGCTTCGCAGCGGAAATGAATGGGCGAGTGGAAGGCCGGGTGGGTAATGGCCAGCTCCTGGGCATGCAACAGCAGCCGGCCGGCCATGGCCTTGGCCTGCGGCGTGGCGTAAAAACCATCGCCCAGGATCGGATGACCGATAGCCTGCATATGCACCCGCAGCTGGTGCGAGCGCCCGGTGACCGGCATCAGCAGCACCCGCGCGGTGAGATCGGCGTCATAAGACAATACCCGGTATTGCGTTTGCGCCGCCTTGCCGGTGGCAAAGCACACCTTTTGCAGCGGCCGGTTGGGCCAGTCGCATATCAACGGTAAATCAATCAATCCCTCTTCCTGGGCGGGGTGTCCCCATACCCTGGCAATATAGGACTTGCGCGGCTCGCGTTCGCGGAACTGGCGTTTCAACTCCCGCTCCGCCGCCTTGGACAAGGCCACGACCATTACGCCGCTGGTGGCCATGTCCAGCCGGTGCACGGACTGCGCCAGCGGGAATTGCGCCAGGACCCGGGTCATCACGCTGTCGTTATGCTCAGGCAGGCGGCCGGGAACCGACAGCAGGCCGCTGGGTTTGTTGACCGCCATAATATGCGCGTCCTGGTACAGGATATGCAGCCAGGGTTCGGTGGGCGGATTATAGGGTTCCATGCTGCTCCGGTTTGCCCGGGGCGTCGCCCCGGGTGCGTCATGCTTACTGATGGGTCACCACGATCAGGCGAATGGCATCCAGCCGCCAGTTTGCCTGGTCCAACTGCTCGAGCACCTGCTGGCGGTTGGACGCCAGCGTCTCCAGCTCGTCCTCGCGAATCGCCGGATTGACGGCCTTTAGCGCCTCCAGGCGATGCAGTTCGGCGCTCAGGCTTTCGTCCGCCTGCCGCCGGGCGTTGTCTATCAATACCTGGGCCTGTTTCGCCACCAGCGCTTCGCTGCTTTGCAACAGCTTATGCACCTCCGGCTGCACCGCGCTGACCAGTTTACCGGCGGTATGACGCTTCACCGCGTTGAGCTGGCGATTAAACTGCTCGAATTCAACCTGGCCGGCCAAATCATTGCCGTTCTGATCAAGCAGCAACCGGACCGGCGTGGCGGGCAGGAAGCGGCTCAACTGCAGTTTTTTCGGCGCGGGCGCCTCCACCACATACACCAGTTCCACCAGCAGGGTGCCCGCCGGCAGCGCTTTATTGCGCAGCAACGATACCGCGCTGGTGCCGCTGTCACCCGATAATACCAGATCCAAACCGTTGCGGATGATCGGATGCTCCCAACTGATAAACTGGGTATCTTCCCGGGACAGCGCCTGCTCGCGGTTAAAGGTAATGGTGCATCCTTCCTCGGGCAGGCCCGGGAAATCAGGCACCAGCATATGCTCCGAGGGTGTCAGCACGATCAGGCTGTCGCTGCGATCTTCCTGGTTGATGCCCACGATATCAAATAAGTTAAGCGCGAAATTCACCAACTGGGCGTCGCTGTCCTGGCCGGCTATGGCATCGGCCAGCGCCTGCGCCTGTTCACCGCCGTTGGAATGCTGCTCCAGCAGACGGTCGCGTCCCTGTTCCAGTTGCAGTTTCAACAGGTCGTGCTGGCGGCGGCAGGCGTGGATAAAGTCATCCAGGCCGTCGAGTTTGGCGGGTTCGCCCAGGTAGCCGATCAACTGCTGGTAGTATTGATCGTACAACGTCCGGCCGGTGGGACAGGTATGTTCAAACGCGTCCAGGCCTTCATGATACCAGCGGATCAGCACCGCTTGGGCCGTTTGCTCCAGATAAGGCACGAAGATCAGAATATCGTGGTTCTGGCCGATGCGATCCAGGCGGCCGATGCGTTGTTCCAGCAGGTCCGGATTGAATGGCAGATCGAACATCACCATCCGGCTGGCGAACTGGAAGTTACGGCCCTCGGAGCCGATTTCCGAACAGAGCAGCACCTGGGCGCCGTCATCTTCCGCGGCGAAATAGGCGGCGGCGCGGTCGCGGTCGAGCAGCGACAGACCTTCGTGGAACACCGCGGCGCGGATCCCTTCGCGCTCGCGCAATACCTGTTCAAGCTGCAGCGCGGTGGCGGCATGGGCGCAGATCACCAGCACTTTCTCCTGACGGTTTTGCAGCAGGAAATCCATCAGCCATTCGACGCGGGGATCGAAGTTCCACCAGGTGGCGTTCTGGCCTTCGAACTGCTGATAAATCTGTTCGGGATACAGCATGTTGCGCGCCCGATCGTCCAGCGTCAGTTTACCGCCCATGATGCCGGCCACTTTAATGGCGGTCTGGTATTGCGCGGGCAGCGGCAGCCTGATTTGATGCAGCAGCCGGCGCGGGAAGCCTTTCACCCCCTGGCGGGTATTGCGAAACAGCACCCGGCTGGTGCCGTGGCGATCCATCAACATGGCGATCAGTTCATGACGCGCCGCCTGGGCGCGCTCATCCTCGCCATTGGCGACGGAAAGCAGGGGTTCGATGCTTTGCTCGCCTATCATATCGGCCAGCAGGTTCTTGGCGTCCTTGTCCAGCGCCTTGCCGTTCAGCAGCAGGGTCACCGCGTCGGCTACCGGGCGGTAACGCTGTTGCTCCGCCACGAACTCCTGGTAGTCATGGAACCGATCGGGATCCAGCAGCCGCAGCCGGGCGAAATGGCTTTGCAGCCCCAGCTGCTCCGGGGTGGCGGTCAGCAATAAGATCCCGGGAATACTGCGCGCCAGCTGTTCGATGACCTGATATTCGCGGCTGGGGGCCTCCTCGCTCCAGGAAAGATGATGGGCTTCATCCACCACCATCAGGTCAAAATCGGCGTCGGCCAGCTTTTCCAGCCGCTCGTGGTTACGGCGGACAAAATCCAGCGAGCACAGCACCAGTTGTTCGGTTTCAAACGGATTATCGCTGTCCTGCATGGCCTCGGAGTAGCGCTCGTCATCGAACAGCGAGAACAGCAGGTTGAAACGGCGCAGCATTTCCACCAGCCATTGATGCATCAACGACTCGGGAACGATGATCAGCACCCGCTCGGCGCGGCCGGTGAGCAACTGCTGATGGATAATCATGCCGGCCTCGATGGTCTTGCCCAGGCCCACTTCGTCCGCCAGCAAAACCCGGGGAGCGTAGCGCTGTCCCACTTCGGAGGCGATATGCAACTGGTGGGGAATCAGGTTGGCGCGGATGCCGCGCAGTCCGTTCCAGGCCTGGCGGAACTGTTCACTGTGAAACTTGCGCGCCCGATAACGCAGGGCAAAACGGTCCATGCGATCAATCTGGCCGGCGAACAGTCGGTCCTGGGGTTTGCTGAAGGTCAGCTTGCTGTCGAGCAGGACTTCCCGCAGGGCCGTATCGGCCTGGCCGTTATCCAATCGGGTGCCGATGTAGGTCAGCAGGCCGTCTTCTTCACGCACGGATTCCACGCTGAGCTGCCAGCCCTCGTGGCTGGTGATGGTATCGCCGGGATTAAATATCACGCGGGTGATAGGCGCATCCGCGCGGGCATAAAGACGGTTTTCACCGATAGCGGAAAACAGCAGGGTGACCATGCGGGCATCCTGTGCCACCACGGTTCCCAGTCCTAATTCACTTTCCGTATCGCTGATCCAGCGTTGACCTAAGGTAAAAGGCATAAATTCTCGGCTCGGTGTTATGTTAGGCAAAAATACCGGCAATAGCGCGGCTTACCGCGGCCTGGTGCCACGGCGGTGAAAAATGCGGCAAGAGTGATGCTGAGGTCTGAAAAGGCGCTATGTTAATGGATGAGTGTCGCTTCGTCACCTACCAATCCATCACTTTCGCATCAAAACAGTCCCATCTGACCTGATATAAGCGTAGCAAAGTCATCGCGCAGGAAGGGGAGGATGGCATCCGCCACCGGCTGGAGCTGTTTGGTCAGGTAGTGATTATAGTCCGGCACGCTTTGCCGGATTTCCAGGGGCTCGGGACCATGGGCGGTCATGATATAGCTTATCCACCCGCCGTTTTGGTACTGCTGCTGCCGGCCGTGACGGGCATTATACTCATCGGCGATAAGCGCCGCGCGGGCCTGGGGCGGCACGTTTTTCTGGTATTCGCTTAACCTGCGCCGCAGGCGTTTGCGATACACCAGCAGGGCGTCCAGCTCGCCGGACAGGGTGCGGCGGACATAATCGCGGACAAAATCCTGATACGGCTGGCGACGGAAGATGCGCTCATACAATTGTTGCTGGAACTGCTGGGCCAGGGGCGTCCAGTCGCTGCGCACGGTTTCCAGGCCTTTAAATACCATGCGTTCGCCCTTGTCGTCCTGTACCAGGCCGGCATAACGTTTTTTGCTGCCCAGCTCCGCGCCGCGAATCGTAGGCATAAGGAAACGGGTGAAGTGTGTCTCGTACTCAAGTTCCAGCGCGCTTTCCAGCCCCATGGTGTCGCGCAGGTGCGTTTGCCACCATTGATTGATATCGCTGACCAGGCGTTGACCGATGGCATTGGCCGCTTCGCTATCGTGGGCGTGTTTCAGCCAGACAAACGTGGAGTCGGTATCGCCGTAGATTACCGGATAACCCCGGGCTTCGATAAGCTCGCGGGTGCGGTGCATAATGTCATGGCCGCGCAGGGTAATGGAGGAGGCCAGCCGGGCGTCGAAAAAACGGCAGCCGGGCGCGCCCAGCACGCCGTAGAAAGCGTTCATGATAATTTTCAACGCCTGCGATAAGGGCCGGTTATTTTCCCGTTTCGCCCGCTCGCGCCCGAGCCAAAGCTCCCGAACGATGTCCGGCAGGCAGTGATGGGTGCGGGAGAAGCGCGCGCCGATAAAACCCGCGACCGTCCCGTCCGGCGCGTCCCCGGCCATGCCTTCGATCAGCCCCACCGGATCAATGAGAAAGGTGCGGATAATAGAGGGATAAAGGCTTTTATAATCCAGCACCAGCACCGAGTCGTACAGGCCGGGGCGGGAATCCATGACATAACCGCCGGGGCTGGCCTGCATCGGTACATCGCCAAGATTGGGCGCCACAAAACCCGCCCGGTGCATTCTGGGCAGGTAGAGCCAGGTAAACGCGGCCACCGATCCGCCGCTGCGATCGGCGGCCAGCCCGGTGACGGTGGCGCGTTCCAGCAGAAACGCCAGCAGGCGGGTATGGTCAAAAATACGCGTCACCAGCTCACAGTCCTTGAGATTGTAGCGGGCCAGCGCCGGCTTATCTTCCTGGTACAACCGGTCGATTTCGTCCATGCGCTGGTAGGGCGTCGAGATATCCTTTCCCTCGCCCAGCAGCGTCTGCGCCACGTTTTCCAGGCTAAACGAGGAAAACTGCCAGAAGGCGGATTTCAGCGCCTCGATGCCGTCGATAATCAGGCGGCCGGCGGCGCTGGCGAAATAATGTCCCGCCTTGGCGCCATGTTCGCGCCATTCCAGCGCCGCGCCGCCGCGCCCGAGCAGCAAAGGCTGATGGTAGCGTTCCGCCTGTTTTTGCAGGATACGTAAATCGAACTGCACCAGGTTCCAGCCGATAACGGCATCGGGGTCATGGTCGGCGAACCACTGGTTCAGGCACTGGATCAACGCCGCGCGGGTGGGTACGTATTCAAGGAATCCGGACGACCCGGCGCCGGCGGCCGGGGGCTCGCCCAGCATATAAACCCGCCGCTGCCCGCAGCCTTGCAGACCGATGCAATAGAGTTCGCCAAAACGGTTGGTTTCAATATCCAGCGAAACCAGTTTCAGCGCGGGCCGGTAATCAGGCGACGGCTTAAGCCGAGCGTGGGTGATAACGCCGTTTTCCTGCACATGGCCGTCAAACCAGACCGGGGCGGTGATAAAACGCTCCATCAGATAACGCTCCGGTGGGCGAATGTCGGCTTCATACAGCGGTATGCCGGACTCGTGGCACCGTTTTTCCAGCCGGCCTAAATCGCGATAGTGCCGGCAGTAAACGCCGACCACCGGGCGACGATGAAAGTCACGCAGCGCCAGCGGACGCAGCTCGCAGCCGGGGATGGCGGCCGCCAGGGTTTGCGCGCGCGGCAGGCACTCCGCGGGCATAAACGCCACCGCTTGCTGCGGCGGCAGGCTGATTTTCCGCGCGCCGCCATCGGTCGCCAGCCAGAAATCGATGACGGCGCCGTCGGGAGTATCCCGCCAGTGGCGGGTAAGGACAAAACCCTGGCCGGGCAGGGATTGGTCTGGCATGGCGTCTGGATATCCGGTTAAAGTAAATGAAGCGTCGCCTTATCTCGGGCAACCTGATAATTATGATTATTTATACAGTATTTGTCCAGTTGCGCCGCGTCCGGACAAGCGCAGCCAAATCTTCATACAATTGTTACGTTGACCGGCGGGCCTTCTAACCCTGACAATCCATCGGCTTATAGAAACCTGAGGGGGTTATGCTGGCTTTTTTCGAACACTGGGTTACGCAGTCATTGGCTTTTTCGCTTTTTGCCGTCTCGTTGGTGGCATTTCTTGAATCCCTGGCTTTTGTCGGGCTGTTATTACCGGGTACGGTGATGATGGCGACGCTGGGCGCGCTTATCGGCAGCGGCGCGATGGGATTTTATCCCGCCTGGGCGGCCGGCATTATCGGATGCTTTCTTGGCGATTGGATTTCCTATGTTATCGGCCATGGCTGTAAAAAATCGCTGAAACGCTGGTCTTTCCTGAAAAAAAACCGCGCCACGTTGAATAAAATCGAACATGCCCTGCACCGGCATAGCGTGTTGACGATCCTGGCCGGCCGGTTTATCGGCCCTACCCGGCCGTTGGTGCCGATGGTGGCCGGGATGCTGGACCTGCCGCCCCTGAAATTCGCCTTGCCCAATGTTATCGGCTGCCTCACCTGGCCACCTGCGTATTTTATGCCCGGCATCCTGGCCGGGGTGGCTATTAATATCCCAGACGGACAGCACTCCGGGCAATTCCGTGGCCTGCTGTTAGGCGTGGCCCTGTTGGGCTGGCTGGCCGGCTGGCTTGGATGGCGCTGGTTGCGAACCGATAAACGCCAGGCCGATCGCCTCACCCGCTGGCTGCCGCTGTCGCGATTGCGCTGGCTGGCCCCCCTTTGCCTCCTGGCGATGGCGGCGGCGCTGGTTGCGCTTATCCAGCATCCGCTGATGCCGATCTACGCGGCTCAATTCTGGAAAGTAGTCAGGGTGTGACCGACGGCTTCAGTATTTGGAGAATAAGGTATATATCGCCTTACCTAAATCCGGCTGCGTTCCTATAATCGAGGAAAAATTCTCCGCCAGCACCGTTCCGGTACTGGTGAGTAATTCACGGAACTGCGGGGCGGTAAGGTTTTTTTTATTGGCGATGGCAATACTTGACAGGCATGCCGCCACACCCGCCACGATGGGATTGGCCGGCGAATTGCCGGAAAAATTATTGATGTACCAGGCATTGGTTTTATTGAGCAGCGTGGCATAACCGTATGAGGTCGTTACCACAAAATCACCCCAGCTCGAACTGTCTATGCGCGAACCAAAATTACTGTAGGCGGCCCTTAGTCCCGTCCTTGGGTCGAGGGCTCCGACAATAATAGCGCCTGAATCCCTTTGATGACGATTGAATTTGCCGTTAAGTATCGGATGGTCTAAATTAATCGCGCCATTCCCCGCCGCCTCAATAACGTGGATACCTTTGGATGTTAACGCGGAGATCATATCAAACCAGGCAGGTTCAAATTCGACCGGAAGATAACATTCCTGATTATAATAAGATCTATTTCCTCCTTGATGCTGCATACCTATTTGGATAACGTCTCCCGCCTTAAGACGGTGATAAAGGTTATAGAGATATTGCAGGCCCCGGGCGGCATAACCCACCTTAGCCCGGCTGGCGATCCCCATAATGCCATACCCCAGCTCCAGCCCCGCCATCACTCCCACGGACGCGGTATTGTCGCAGCCGACGGTGACGGCGCCTTCGACAATAGCGCGCTCCGGAGGAAGGTTATTATGACCGGTGAACCAGGCATCAGGCTCGTTGGTAATGATGGTGACATTTTCGCCCCTGCCCCCGGCGTAACTTAGACCGGCGGTGCCGTCGACACCGCCGAGCCTGAAGCTATTGAAACAATGCCGGGCAGGCCAAAGATAATATTGTAAAGGGACGAAGTTATAATTTTCCACGCCGTTAAGCGTTTTGGGCTCATCATCAAGGGTGGGTTGCTCGGTGTGAAGAGCGTTATAACTTCTTGCGCCCCGTAGCGATACGGGTTCGGTAGTGGGATAAACCGTCTCGACTGAGCTGAATAGCGCAATGGCATGAAGTATTTCATTAATATATTCAACAGCGTTGACATTCTCATTAAAAAATTTGATTTTGAAATAGCGATCCAAGCCAAATGTTTTATTCATTTCTTTGGCCGCATCATCACGGGGACTGCCGGATATGTCAAATAAAGGGGAAACTCCCATGGTTTCAAAGTTAAATTTGAGCTCGTGCTCAATTTTTTGCGCTTCTGAAAAGTAATACGCGCCGGCATTGTTTCGTTTAAGTTGAAACACGATGTTAGTGTATTTGACGCCCTGCTGGGCAAAGAAGTCAATTTTTTTAAGAATTTTGTCACTCATTATAGTTAACCCCCGATAATAAAATCGTATTTGACGGTTGACGAATCATCCCGTCATTTATGATGTTTGGTCTGATAAGAAGTAAAATTTGCACAAAGGCATTGCTGCCGCGGTGATTCAGTTTCTCCTGATGTTTAAATTAATGGTTTGCATAAATTTTTAATGAGAAAAAGATGACAGTCACTATTGTCCCTTCTTGCGCAGGGTGCATGACCTACTGTCGCGTAAAGTTAAATTCAGCTGTGTTAAATAAGATTCTTTAAAACTTAATGCAGATTGTACTCAATATACAATAATCGAAGTGGATGTTTAATAAGTGATTTTTATATATGATTTTTATTTAATATAAACTCTAATTGCAATAAATCAAACAACATTCTCAAATAATAGTGTGAAGCAAGTCAATATTTATTCTAATGTTAAATTATCTTAACTTTAAAATGCTATTTATAAGTAATTTCTTATTTTTCATTAAATTCAAAGAAAAAAACATGGATAATAATAAAAAAAAGCTTATGTGTGGCGAAAAAACGGCGACCAGCAAAAGCGCAGGCCGGTTTTTCTTCCGCCGCGGAGGGACGTAACAGCAGTGGTTGTAAAACGTAATGGGGGGTGGTGTAATATGTTTGACAATATAATCATGATGTTGTGCGCGGGGTATTCAGTGGGGTGATACCGGGATGGGGCCGGATGGCGGCTTTTTGGCGTGAAAGGCCAGCATCCCAACTCCCTTATAGGCGGGCTGAAACGCTGGCGATAAAAATCACTACTCGTAAATTGCGGGCATTACCAGGCGGCATGCGAAAACGCATGACGCTTTTCTGCCGTATCTTGATTATTTTATATATGAGTTTCCCCAGCATTGACGATAAGCTGTTTACAAATACGTTCATTAGTACAACATAATTAAAATGCTATTACTGCCGATGCCTGTAACCACTGGGGTGCAACAATAAGCCCTTACCAATGGATGCTCTGCGGCATTTCCAGGCGGCATTTAATTCTATCTCATAATAGTAACAATTTATTTGGCAAAATGTGAATCGGCTCAAGAATGCTATTTTTGGCTATTTGCCGCGATCTTATTCCAGCACGAGAAGCCATCGCGTCATTATGCGGCGCCGGGCATCGGTGATGTTAATCCTCTCCGGCCAACCGCGGGCTCGGGTCCGGCGCGTGCGGCGCAATACCCAGGACGGCGGCTTCGCCGGCTTCGCCGCTCGCCAGGCGCGCGGTCGGGCCGTCGTAATAAATGCGGCCATCGACAATCAGCAGGGTGCGCGGCGCGATGCGCACGGCGTCATCCAGGTTGTGCGATACCATTAACAGGGTCAGGCCGCGGCTGGCGCACACGTCGTCCACCCGTTGCAGCATATCGACACGCAAGGCGGGGTCGAGCGCGGAAAACGGCTCATCAAGCAGCAGGATGGGGCGGTCGCGCACCAGACAACGCGCCAGGGCCGCCCGCTGCCGTTGCCCGCCGGACAGTTGCCCCGGCAGGCGGTCCAGCAGTTTCTCCAGCCCTACCTGTGCCGCCACCGCATTTAACGCTTCCCGTTGCGCCGGAGTCAACGCCAACCCCGGATGCAGCCCAAGGCCGATGTTTTCCGCCACCGTCAGGTGAGCGAACAGGTTATGCTCCTGGAACAGCATGGAGACGGGGCGCCGGGCGGGCGGGGTGGCACTGTGATCCTGGCCGTTTAACCACAGGCTGCCGCTGTGCAGGGGCAGAAAACCGGCTATCAGGTTGAGCAGGGTGCTTTTGCCGGCGCCGCTGGGGCCCAGGACGGCGACCTTTTCTCCCGCCGCCAGCCGCAGGTCAAAACGCATCGGCAAATGTTGGTAAAGATAGGTCGCTTTATCCAGTCTTATCATGCAGCCCCGTGAGTTTCTCGATTAGCGTAAATAGTAAAAAGCACAGCGCCAATAGGAACAGCGCGGTAACGGCCCCGTCCTCGCTGCGATAAGCGCCGATTTGCTGGTAAAGATAGAGCGGCAGGGTCCGGAAATGTTCATTGCCGAACAACGCTACCACGCCAAAATCACCCAGCGACAGGATAGAGGCGAATGCCATGGCGCGGCCAATCGGCTGGCGCAGCGCGCGCCATTCCACCCAATGTAGCCGCGTCAGGCCGCGCATATCCAGGGACAGGCATAAACGATAATACCTTTCCGCCAGGTCCAGCATCGGCGTTTCCAGAATTTTCAGGGCGTAGGGAATGGCCATCAGCGCATTGGTCAGTATGACCAATGCATAGGGGGAACGGGGCAATCCCAGGGTATGGGTGGCGATCAGGAAGAAACCCGTGGCCAGCACAATGCCCGGCATCGCCAGGATCAGCATGCCGCTAAGATCGAGCAGCTGCGCGGACCAGGGACGTTGACGCAGCCTCAGCTCGCGGCTGCTCCATAGCAGCATCAGCGTTAGCGCCACGCACAGCAGGCCCGCGCCCAGGGCAATGCGCAGCGACGTCAGTAATGCCGACCACAGCGCCGGCTGCGACAGGACCCGCGCCATGCCCGTATTGACACCGCCGGCCACCACGGCCAGCAGGGGCGGCGCCAGCAGCGCCAGCGCCAGGACAATAACCAGCGCGTCGGTCAAACGGCGCGCCAGATTATCGCCGGGATTGCGCCACTGGGAAAAATGCGTCGCGCCGACGGGAAACGCGCGGGTCAGCCCTTGGCTGGACAAGACCAGCCCCAGGCAACAGATCATTTGCACCAGGGCCAGCAGCGCCGCGCGGCCGGGATCGTAGTCATAGCTTAAGGCCTGGTAAATCGCCAGCTCAATGGTGGTCGCCCGCGGTCCGCCGCCCAGCGACAGCACCGTGGCAAAACTGGCGAAACACAGCATAAATATCAGCGCCGCCGCAGGCAGCAGTTGACGGCGCAGATAAGGCCACTCAAGAATGCGGAAGAAATGCCAGCCCGCCATGTCCAGCTGCGCGGCCAGCTGGCGCTGCTCCACCGGAATGCCTTCCAGCGCCTGCAACAACAGGCGGGTGGCCAACGGCAGGTTAAAAAATACATGGGCCAGCAGGATCCCCCGCAGGCCGTAGGGTGAAAAACCGTAGGGAATATGCAGCCAGAGGCATAGCTGCGCCAGCCAGCCGTGGCGACCATACACGCTCAGGATGCCGAACACGGCCACCAGCACCGGCAGCACCAGCGTCATGGCGCAAAAGCGCAGCAACAGCAGGCGTCCCGGAAACCGCCGGCGGTAAAGCGCCCGCGCCAAAAAAACGGCGGGCAGCACCGATAGCAGCGCCGACAGCAGCGCCTGCCAAAAGGTAAAACGCAGGACATGCCACAGATAGCTGTCCGACAGCACGTCGCGCCATTGGAGCGTCGGCGCGTTCAGCCACAAGGCGCCGACCGCCGTCAGGGCCACGGCCGTCAGCATCAGCGCGGCCAGCAGTCCCGGCCATAACCAGCGCGGTATCATCGGCCAGGCATCATTGGCTGACGGAACGCAACCAATCCTGGGTCCACGCGCCGCGTTTGGCCGCCACGTCATCCGCGCTGAAATTCAGCGTCTTGGCCGGCAATACGTCAAAGCCGGCCGGCAGCGCGGTTTTGATCACCGGATACATCCAGTTGCCTGTGGGAATGGTCTGCTGGAAAGCCGGGGAAACGACAAAACGCATAAACTGCTGCGCCAACTGCGGATTTTTACTGGCGGCTAATTGTCCGGCCACCTCGACCTGGAGATAGTGGCCTTCGCTGAAGGTCGCCGCCGCATAGTTATCCTTCTTTTCCTCGTTGATATGATAGGCCGGCGACGTGGTATAGCTGAGCACCATGTCCGCTTCTCCTTTCAGGAATAAGCCATAGGCTTCGCTCCAGCCCTTGGGCACGGTAACGGTTTTTTTCGCCAGCCGTTGCCAGGCCTGGGGCGCTTTATCGCCATATACCTGCTGCACCCAGAGCAATAAGCCCAGTCCCGGGGTACTGGTGCGCGGATCTTCGTAAATGATTTTCAGCGCCTGCGGCCCGTCTATCAGCTCATGCAGGCTTTTGGGCGGATTTTTCAGCTTGTTCTTGTCATAGACAAACGCAAAATACCCGTAATCAAAAGGCAGGAAGATGGGATCATGCCACGCCTGCGGCAAGATCAGATGAGCGGTATCGACGTTATGCGCCGTAAAGAGATGCGTATCCTGCGCGGGCTTAAGCAGGTTGTTATCCAGGCCCAGCACCACATCCGCGTCGCTGTTCTTGCCTTCGATGCGCAGACGGTTGAGCAGGGCGACGCCATCTTCCTGCACGACATATTTCAGCTCGCAGCCACAGTCTTTTTCAAAGGCGGTTTTTATCGCCGGCCCCGGGCCCCATTCGGAGGCAAAGGAATCATAGGTATAAACCGTCAGGACGGGTTTTGCCAACGCCGGGGCGGCGGCGAGCAATAGCAGGCAGGGTAACCATTTTTTCAACACTTTGCGCTCCTGGAAAAAAAAGGCGGCAAAGGCGTTTGAGGCGGCAGCGGGACGCACTCTCAAATCCCTTCGCCGGTATTAGCCGGATCAGGTTCGACGGGTATACTCTCAGCTTGCGCGCCGGCTAACGCTATGCCGGACGCTTCGCACCCCGTTGAGAACAGATGCAAGTGTAATGGTTTTATCCCTGGCTTAACAGCCTGTCTTACGTGTCTTATGTGTCTTGCGGGTCTTGCGGGTCCGGCGGGGCGAACCAGGCGGATTTGAAATCAAACCATCCCAGCGTATTCATCCTGACCCCGCGCATGCTGCGCTGGCCCTGTAGAATCAGCCAATGATGGAACAGCGGGTGCAGGCGATGGCCGGTGATAAGCGATTGGCACCATTGCGCCATGGACAGGCCCTTGCCGCGCCATTTCTCCAGCGCGTCGTTAAGGTCGGCCGGCAGGCAATGATGCATCAGCGGCATCTCGTAAAAGCTGGCGAACAGGGAATAATCCAGCGGCAGGTAAAAATTAGCGCTGCCGAGCCATAAATCGCTCTCGGCCTCACCGTTATGCCAGGCGGCATAATCCACGGTATTGATCACCAGCGCGATGTCCTGCCGGGCCAGCACCGCACCGAGCGCGCGGCAAAGATCATCGAATTCCGAATGGGCGCGATAAACCGTCAGGGTGATGCTGCGCAGCTCCGCGGGCCTTGGCCGCGGTTGCGCGACCCGGCTATGGCGCCAGCGCGGCAGGATACCGTAGGCCGGCGACCAGTAATGCTGGTAGGCCGATCCCGCCTCGGTCAGCATGGCGATGGGATCGATATTTTCACTCAGCCAGCGGCGGGTATCATCGTTTTGCATCAGCGGCGAACGGGCATCAAACAGCAGGAAATAGCAGCCTTCCTCCAGCCGGGTTTCCAATTGACCCGGGGTGCTGTTATCCGCCTGGAGCTGGACGCCGGAATAGCTCAGCTCGGCGGTGAGTTCCGGCAAGATCCAGATATTCACTTCATCAATCAGTGCGCGATAGCCGAAATAATCATCAAAGGCGCGAATCTTCAATAAGCTTTCCCGGTTGTCGATCACCGCATAGGGTCCGGTGCCGACGGGACGGCGGACGAAGTCCGGCATCGTCTCCCATTCCTGCGGCAAAATCATGGCCGGCACGCTGCCCAATAGCCAGGGCAGCCAGTCGTCCGCGGCGGTCAGGGCGACATCAACGGTATTGGGGATGGCGGACGAGACAGCTTTTATATGGCAAAACAGCGGATTTCCCCGCAGGCGCAGCAGCGAGCTGCACACATCCTGCGGCGTCAGTTCCCGCCCATGATGAAAATGGATCGCCGGACGCAGGTAAAAGCGCCATAACAACGGCGAAATTTGCTGCCAATGATGGGCGAGGTCCGCTTCCAGTTCCCCATTTTCCTCATTTATTTTGGTCAGGCCGCTGAAAATCTGCCGCACGATGTGGTTCTCAGAACGCCGCAAAGGGCTGCCGGGCAGCAGGTTCAGCAGCGGGCGATAATACAGTACCCGCAATATGTGCTTGCCCTGGCGGAAGCTGCGGCCCAGATGGGAAAGCAGCATCTGGCGTACCCTGTCCTTATCGCCCACCAGTTGGACCAACTGCTCGATGCGATCCTGCTCCAGCAGATCCTCCGCCCGCTGCTGTTGCAACGCCAGGCCGGTATAGTGAAAGGTCAGCTGCGAGCGCTTGCCGCGCCCGGCTGTCGCCTGCCACTGCAGCCAGCCCATTTCCTGCATGGTTTTCAGCAGCGTACGCACATGCCGGCGCGTACAGCTCAGCGCCTGCGCCAGTTCGTTCAGGGTGGTTTCCTGTGTCTTGCCCTGGCAGCTTTGCCACAGGCGGATAAATTGTTGCTGCAGGCGTGGCGAGGACATAAAAGAGGAACACTCCTTAAAAAGTCATCTGTTTTTCTTCCGGTATCTTAAGCCGATACTGGTCGTGTCGAAAGGGCAGAATAGGGATTGTAACGATGAAAATAGCCAATTTGCGCCGGTTTTATCAGCATTATTTTACCGCCATTTGCGGGCGCGGCGTGATCCGTCCCGACAGGGGCCGCAGCGGACAGCGTATGGCGCTGTTGTTACAGGTAACCCAATGGCATATAGACTCCCAGTCCGAGGAAGAATACCGGGAGTGGATGTGATGTCTCGTGGCGGGGGGTGATATAAAAGTCCTGCGGTATTTTCGCTTGCCGTAAGTTTGGTTTTATATGTTGAGCCGGGCGCTGGCAAGCGACAAGGGGATGGCAGTCGCGCCATCCCCTTGACCCCGCGCTCCCGGCAGATCGCGCGCCGCAAGCGGTACCTTCCTGCGCCGGATCCACCTTTTCGCACCGGCCCGTACGCGCTCCCGGCGCGAACGGGCCTCTCGCCGCGTCCTGCGGCTCGTGCCGGTGGAACCGGCTCCGTCAGCGCGCTCAATGCCGGCCAAAGGGCCGCTCCCCTTATCACCGGCGTTCACATTCCAGGCATTTAAGTTACCGGCGTACAAATTCCCGGCATTTAAGTTACCGGCGTACAAATTCCCGGCGTTCAAATAAAGACTTTTTAATTACAGACGTTGGTTTTGACGTTGTACCGGCATAAAGTGCGCTGGCGGCACAATGCCCGGCTGGATGAGCCGCCGGGAGCGGCGAAAGCTAAGGGTCGCGCCGGGAGCGCGTCCCGTGCGGTCCATAAGACGGGATATTGTGACGTTAGGGACCGCGCAGCGGCGCACGATCTGCCGGAAGCCCGGGAGTCAAGAGGGATGGGCTAGCATCCCTCTTGTCGCTTGCCTGCACTAGGCAACAGGGAACGCCGCTGCTAGCGGCAAGAGAAACCTGCTCCCAGCGTACCCACGCCGTCGCCAGCAATCGACACTTAGTGCAAAAACGCCGGCTGGCTCGCCTCATAATCCGCAATCGCGCCTTCATGCTGCAACGTCAGTCCGATACTGTCCAGCCCGTTGATCATGCAATGCTTGCGAAACGCATCGATCTCGAACGGATAGCTCTTCTCGCCGGCAATGACCCGCTGGTGTTCCAAATCCACCGTGAAGGTGATGCCTTCATTGGCCGCGACCAGGAGGAACAGTTCATCCACCTGCTGCGGCGACAACGTAATGGGCAGCAGTTGGCTGTTAAAGCTGTTGCCGTAAAAAATATCGGCAAAGCTTGGCGCGATGATCGCCTGAAAGCCGTAATCGGCCAACGCCCAAGGCGCATGTTCACGCGACGAGCCGCAGCCGAAGTTTTCCCGCGCCAGTAAAATGCTGGCGCCGCGAAAGCGCGGTTTATTCAGCACAAAGTCGGGATTGGGCACCTTGCCGGCGTCGTCGAGAAAACGCCAGTCGTTAAACAGATGCTGGCCGAAACCGGTGCGGGTGACCTTTTGTAAAAACTGTTTCGGAATAATGGCGTCGGTATCCACGTTAGCGGCATCCAACGGCGCCACCAGCCCGGTATGTTGGGTAAATTTTGCCATAAAACTGTCTCCTTAATTCAATTCGCGAATGTCGGCAAAATGACCGGTAACCGCCGCCGCCGCCGCCATGGCCGGACTGACCAGATGAGTTCTGCCGCCGCGACCCTGGCGCCCTTCGAAATTACGATTGCTGGTGGATGCGCAACGCTCGCCTGGGTTAAGACGATCGTTATTCATGGCCAGGCACATGGAGCAGCCGGGTAAACGCCATTCAAAGCCGGCGTCCAAAAAGATTTTGTCCAGGCCTTCGGCTTCCGCCTGGGCCTTGACCGGTCCGGAACCCGGCACCACGATGGCCTGTACGCCGGTGGCGACGCGGCGCCCCTTGGCTACGGCGGCGGCCGCGCGTAAATCCTCGATGCGCGAGTTGGTGCAGGAACCGATAAACACTTTATCGATAGCCACGTCGGTCAGGCGGATGCCGGGCTGCAAATCCATATAAGCCAGCGCCTTGGCGGCGGAGTTGCGTTCCGCCGGATCGCTGAACGAGTCGGGCGACGGGATTATCTGGTTAATGGCAATCACCTGACCCGGATTGGTACCCCAGGTGACCTGCGGAGCGATATCGTCGGCGCGCAGGGTGACCACGCTATCGAAGACCGCGTCGTCGTCGGACTTCAGGGTATTCCAGTAGGCGACCGCCTGCAGCCAGTTATCGCTTTTCGGCGCGAACTGGCGGCCCTGCAGATAGGCGTAAGTCGTGTCGTCCGGCGCCACCAGACCGGCCTTGGCGCCCATTTCTATCGCCATATTGCACAGCGTCATGCGGCCTTCCATGCTCAGGGAGGTGATCGCCTCGCCGCAGAATTCCACCACATGGCCGGTACCGCCGGCGGAGCCGGTTTTACCGATGACCGCCAGCACGATATCCTTGGCGGTAATGCCGGGGGCGGCGCGGCCGGTAACCTCAATCTTCATGGTCTTGGCCCGGCCCTGTTTCAGGGTCTGGGTGGCCAGCACGTGCTCCACTTCCGAGGTGCCGATGCCGAAGGCCAGCGCGCCGAAGGCGCCGTGGGTGGCGGTATGGGAATCGCCGCAGACGATGGTCATGCCCGGCAGCGTCATGCCCTGCTCGGGACCGATCACATGTACGATGCCCTGGTAGGGATGGTTCAGGTCATACAGCTGGACGCCGAATTCCGCGCAGTTTTTTATCAGTTCCTGCATCTGGATACGGGCCATCTCGCCGCTGGCGTTAATGTCCCTGGTTTGGGTGGAGACATTATGGTCCATGGTGGCAAAGGTTTTTGACGGCTGGCGCACGGGACGGCCCATGGCGCGCAGGCCGTCGAACGCCTGCGGCGACGTCACCTCATGCACCAGGTGACGATCGATATACAATAAAGGCGTTTCTTCCGGCGCTTCGTAGACGACGTGCGCATCATATAATTTTTGATATAACGACTTGCCCATACTCTTCATGCCCCCTGGGTAATATAACCGGCGATAATACTGCCCATCTCATCGGTGCCGACCGCGGCGCCGCTGCCTGCCAGATCGGCGGTACGGTGTCCGGCTTCCAGCGCCTGGTTGACCGCCCGTTCAACGGCGGCGGCGGCTTCATCCAGGCCCAGGCTGTAGCGCAGCAACAGCGCGGTGGACAGGATTTGCGCCACCGGGTTGGCCAGGTTCTTGCCGGCGATATCCGGCGCCGAACCGCCCGCGGGCTCGTAGAGACCGAAGCCTTGTTCATTGAGGCTGGCGGAGGGCAGCATGCCCATCGAGCCGGTGATCATGGCGCATTCATCGGACAGGATGTCGCCGAACAGATTGGAGCACAGCAGCACGTCAAACTGGGACGGGTCCTTGATCAACTGCATGGTGGCGTTATCGATATATAAATGCGCCAACGCCACGTCCGGATAATCCTGGGCGATTTCAGTGACGATTTCGCGCCACATAATCGAGCTTTGCAGCACGTTGGCTTTATCGATCGAGGTCACTTTGCCGCGGCGCTTGCGGGCGGATTCAAAGGCGATGCGGGCGATGCGCTCGATTTCAAAGCGGTGATAGACCTCGGTATCGAACGCGCGCTCATGCATGCCGCTGCCTTCCCTGCCTTTCGGCTGGCCGAAATAGATGCCGCCGGTCAGCTCGCGTACGCACAGGATATCAAACCCGCGGGCGGCGATATCGGCGCGCAGCGGACAGAAATCCTCCAGACCCGGATACAGCCGCGCCGGACGCAGGTTGCTGAACAGTTTGAAGTGTTTACGCAGCGGCAACAGCGCGCCGCGCTCGGGCTGCTGGGCCGGCGGCAAGTGTTCCCATTTCGGGCCGCCCACCGAGCCGAACAGAATGGCGTCGGCCTGCTCGCAGCCGTTGACCGTGGCGGCG
Organism: Sodalis sp. RH24; assembly: GCF_047324145.1. Lineage (NCBI taxonomy): Bacteria > Pseudomonadati > Pseudomonadota > Gammaproteobacteria > Enterobacterales > Bruguierivoracaceae > Sodalis > Sodalis sp. RH24. The sequence continues at coordinate 2,504,061 of NZ_CP178729.1, read as the reverse complement.
GGCAGCGGGCTGCCGTGGCGATCGATGGCGGCGCCGCCGACGTCGTATTCGCTGGTGGTGATGCGTACGTCGAAACGCTGGCGCACGGCGGTTAAAATTTTGTAGGCCTGCGCCATGACTTCAGGGCCAATGCCGTCGCCCGGCAAAACCGCTATATGATATGTCTTGCTCATGTTCACACCGTTTCCTGGTAATCCCGTTTATTGTTTTGCCCTTGCAGACGCTGCAGTTCGATTTCGACCTGCCGCGCGCGCCAGATATTGTTCATTACGTGTATCATTGCCTTGGCCGAGGATTCGATGATATCGGTAGTCAGGCCGACCCCGTGGAAGCGGCGGCCGTGATAATCCACCACAATATCCACCTGGCCCAGCGCGTCGCGGCCGTGGCCTTTTGCGGTCAGCTGATATTTCTGCAGCGTGATGGGATAGTCGGTGATCCGGTTCAGCGCCTGGTAGACCGCGTCCACCGGACCATTGCCGGTTGCCGCTTCGGATTTGGTTTCCTCGCCGCACACCAGCTTAACCGACGCCGTGGCCATATCGTTGGAGCCGGACTGGACGCTGAAATAGTCCAGGCGGAAATGTTCGGGTTCTTCCTGCTGCTTGCTGATAAACGCCAGCGCTTCGAGGTCGTAATCGAATACCTGGCCTTTTTTGTCCGCCAGCTTGACGAAGGCGGCATACAGTTCGTCCAGATTATAATCCTGTTCCTGATAGCCCATTTCCTGCATGCGATGCTTCACCGCCGCCCGGCCGGAACGCGAGGTCAGGTTTAACTGCACTTCCTTCAGACCGATGGTTTCCGGCGTCATGATTTCGTAGTTCTGGCGGTTCTTCAGCACGCCGTCCTGATGGATGCCGGAGGAGTGGGCAAAGGCGTTGGACCCCACCACCGCCTTGTTGGCCGGGATGGGCATATTGCACAGCTGGCTGACAATCTGGCTGGTACGGTAGATTTCCTGATGATTGATATTGGTGTGCACGCCCAGGATATCGGCGCGCACTTTAATCGCCATGATCACTTCTTCCAGCGCGGTGTTGCCGGCGCGCTCGCCGATGCCGTTCAGGGTGCCTTCGACCTGACGGGCGCCGGCCTGCACCGCGGCGATGGAATTGCCGGTCGCCATGCCCAGATCGTCGTGGCAATGCACCGAGATAATGGCTTTATCAATATTGGGCACGCGTTCATACAGGGAGGTGATGATGCCGCCGAACTGTACCGGGGTGGTGTAGCCGACGGTATCGGGAATATTGATGGTGCGGGCGCCGGCGTTAATCGCCGCTTCGACGATACGGCACAGGTTATCGATCGGGGTCCTGCCGGCGTCTTCGCAAGAGAATTCCACATCGTCGGTGTAGTTGCGCGCGCGTTTGACCGACTGCACCGCCATCTCCATCACCTGTTCGAAGCTGCGCTTGAGCTTGGATTCAATATGCAGCGTGGAGGTCGCCAGAAACACATGGATGCGGAACGCCTCGGCGACGCGCAAGGCTTCGGCGGCCACATCGATATCTTTTTCCACGCAGCGGGCCAGGCCGCAAACCCGGCTGTTCTTGATTTGACGGGCAATGGTCTGGACCGACTCAAAGTCGCCGGGAGAGGACACCGGGAAACCCACTTCCATTACATCGATGCCCATTCTTTCCAGAGCCAGGGCGATTTGCAGTTTCTCTTTCACACTCAGGCTGGCCTGCAATGCTTGTTCACCGTCGCGCAGCGTGGTATCAAAAATTATAACTTGTTGGCTCATGATTAATCCTATCTTCGTTTTTGGACGCGGTTTCTGGGCACGTTGCGCGGGCAAAAAAAAACCCGCGCCATGCGCGGGTTCTTTATCTGGGACGTATGAGTCAGCTCTGAACTCCGTGTACCAGCGTACCGCGCATCGACAGTGCGAGTAGTAGTAGGCCTAGTAGACGGAAAGAAGCGAACATGTTAGAGCGGCGTCCCAGTTCATGAATGAGTCATTGTATTTATTGGTACAGGAATCATTGGCGGGTGTCAACCATTCATACGCAATGCTTATCACCGCGCGCATTTCGCGGTTAATCCATGCAAATGTTAAGATGCTGTAATTATCCCGTCCAGCAGCGCGGTGGGTTTTGTGCCGCGTTAAAAGCAGTGTTTTATAGCGTCAATCTCGAGAACGGTAGCGTAAAAATTATTAGCGCCGCCGCGGTGCTGATTTTTGCTATTTGCCTGCCTTATCATCTGGCGTTATCGTTACCGGTCATAAATTAATAACAAAAATATTTCAGGGGCAGCTTTTCCCATCCCTGTGCCAAGCGACAGCGGCCTGTTGCTGCTGCGAAGAACCTACGTAAGCCTGGAGGCAAACCCATGGAGATGTTGTCAGGAGCCGAGATGGTCGTCCGATCGTTAATCGACCAGGGCGTGAAGCATATATTCGGTTATCCCGGCGGGGCCGTGCTGGACATCTACGATGCGCTGCATACGGTAGGCGGGATCGATCATATCCTGGTGCGTCACGAGCAGGGCGCGGTGCATATGGCCGACGGCTATGCGCGCGCCACCGGCAAGGTGGGCGTGGTGCTGGTGACCTCCGGCCCGGGCGCCACCAATGCCGTGACCGGCATTGCCACCGCCTATATGGATTCCATTCCCCTGGTGGTGATTTCCGGCCAGGTGGCCAGTTCGCTTATCGGTTTCGACGCTTTTCAGGAATGCGATATGGTGGGCATTTCCCGCCCGGTGGTGAAACACAGCTTTTTGGTGAAGAAAACCGAAGATATCCCCGGTATCCTGAAAAAAGCCTTTTACCTTGCCGCCACCGGCCGTCCCGGCCCGGTGGTGATTGACGTGCCCAAGGATATCGTTAATCCGGCCAATAAATTTCCCTATCTTTACCCGGACTCGGTATCGCTGCGTTCCTATAATCCGACGGTACAGGGCCATAAAGGGCAAATACGCCGCGCGCTGCAAACCCTGCTGGCCGCCGAGCGTCCGGTTATCTATACCGGCGGCGGGGCGATAACCGCCGGTTGCCATCAGGAGCTGCGTCTGCTGGCCGAAAAACTCAATATACCGGTGACCAGTTCTTTGATGGGATTGGGCAGTTTCCCGGGTACGCATCGCCAGAGCCTGGGCATGCTGGGGATGCACGGCACTTATGAAGCCAATATGGCGATGCATCGCGCCGATGTGATTTTTGCAGTCGGGGTGCGTTTTGACGATCGCACCACGAATAATTTATTAAAATACTGTCCGGATGCCACGGTGCTGCATATCGATATCGATCCGGCCTCGATTTCCAAAACCGTTACGGCGGACGTGCCCATCGTCGGCGACGCCCGCCAGGTGCTGGTGCAAATGCTGGATCAGTTGGAGCAGGGCGAGAATACGCAGCAGTTCGACGCGTTGCGCGACTGGTGGCAGGATATCGAACAGTGGCGCGCCCGCCATTGCCTGGACTACGATCACCGCAGCGGCAAGATCAAGCCGCAGGCGGTGATCGAAACCTTGTTCCGCCTGACCGGCGGCGAGGCGTATGTGACTTCGGATGTCGGCCAGCATCAGATGTTCGCCGCGCTCTATTATCAATTTGACCAGCCGCGCCACTGGATTAACTCCGGCGGCCTGGGCACCATGGGCTTCGGGTTGCCCGCCGCGCTTGGCGTGAAGTTGGCGCTGCCCGACGAAACGGTGATTTGTATTACCGGCGACGGGAGTATCCAGATGAATATTCAGGAGCTGTCCACGGCGCTGCAATATGATCTGCCGGTGGTGGTGGTGAGTCTGAACAATCGTTATCTGGGTATGGTGAAGCAGTGGCAGGATATGATCTATTCCGGCCGTCATTCCCAGTCCTATATGGAATCGCTGCCGGATTTCGTCAAGCTGGCGGAAGCCTATGGCCATGTGGGCATTTCCATCCAGTCGCCGGATGAGCTGGAAAGCAAGCTGGCCCAGGCGCTGGCGCAAAAGAATCGTCTGGTGTTCGTGGATGTGATGGTTGACGGTACGGAACATGTCTATCCCATGCAGATTCGGGGCGGCGGCATGGACGAAATGTGGTTAAGCAAAACGGAGAGGACCTGATCATGCGCCGGATTTTATCAGTATTGCTGGAAAACGAGTCGGGCGCGTTATCGCGGGTGATCGGGTTGTTTGCCCAGCGCGGTTACAATATCGAGAGCCTGACCGTGGCGCCGACCGACGATCCCACGTTGTCGCGCATGACCATCCAGACCATGGGCGACGCCAAGGTGCTGGAGCAAATCGAGAAACAGCTGCATAAGCTGGTGGATGTGCTGCGCGTGAGCGAGCTTGGGCAAGGGCAGGGTACTCATGTCGAGCGGGAAATCATGTTGGTGAAGGTGCAGGCCGAGGGCGGCGCGCGCGAGGAAGTGAAGCGCTGCGCCGATATTTTCCGCGGGCAGATCGTGGATGTGACCTCGTCGCTGTATACCGTTCAGCTGGCGGGGACCAGCGATAAGCTGGATGCTTTTTTGTCCACTATTCGCGATGTGGGCAGTATCGTCGAAGTGGCCCGGTCAGGGATCGTCGGGCTGGCGCGCGGCGATAAGGTGATGCGCTGAGCATCGAGTCGTAGGGGCGCTCTCCCTTTAACACGCTTTATGCGGCATCGGTGATGGCGGGCATAGCCTGCCATGGGGCCCCGGTCGGGCGGGCACACCACGCCCGATTCAACCCCATCGGCATGCTCTCCCTTTAACAGGTTTTATGCGGCATCGGTGATGGCGGGCATAGCCTGCCATGGGGCCTCGGTCGGGCGGGAACACCACGCCCGATTCAACCCCATCGGCATGCTCTCCCTTTAACAGGTTTTATGCGGCATCGGTGATGGCGGACATAGCCTGCCATGGGGCCTCGGTCGGGCGGGAACACCACGCCCGATTCAACCCCATCGGCATGCTCTCCCTTTAACAGGTTTTATGCGGCATCGGTGATGGCGGACATAGCCTGCCATGGGGCCTCGGTCGGGCGGGAACACCACGCCCGATTCAACCCCATCGGCATGCTCTCCCTTTAACAGGTTTTATGCGGCATCGGTGATGGCGGGCATAGCCTGCCATGGGGCCTCGGTCGGGCGGGAACACCACGCCCGATTCGACCCCATTGGTACGCTCTCCCTTGAACACGTCTGCTTTACGTTTGGTGTTGGCACGCTCTTCCTTGAACAAAACGGTTTATGCTTTGTGTACCGCCATTTCCCCGCCTTACTCGTGCGTCTATTCGCTTCTTGGCGTTTTATGCTGATAAAAGTTGTAGCATAATGATATACCCCGATGAGAATATGGATATATTGGGTCACTGTTAAATCTTTCAGCGCAAAGGAGTCTCTGTGAAACTGGATGAAATCGCGCGCCTGGCAGGCGTTTCGCGCACAACCGCCAGTTATGTGATCAACGGTAAAGCGAAACAATACCGCGTTAGCGATAAAACCGTGGAAAAGGTGATGGCGGTGGTTCGGGAACATAACTACCATCCCAACGCGGTTGCCGCCGGTCTCAGGGCAGGGAGGACGCGTTCCATCGGCCTGGTGATACCCGATCTGGAGAATACCAGTTATACCCGCATCGCCAACTATCTGGAGCGCCAGGCGCGCCAGCGCGGCTATCAGTTGCTGATCGCCTGTTCCGAGGATCAGCCGGATAATGAAATGCGCTGCATTGAACATCTGCTGCAACGGCAGGTGGACGCCATTATCGTTTCCACGGCCTTGCCGCCGGAACATCCATTTTACCAGCGCTGGGCCACCGATCCTTTTCCTATTATCGCCCTCGATCGCGCGCTTGATCCCGATCATTTTATCAGCGTGGTGGGCGCGGATCAGGATGATGCGGAAATGTTGTCACGGGAACTGCGCAGCTTTCACGGCGCGTCGGTTTTGTATTTAGGCGCTTTGCCCGAGCTGTCGGTGAGTTTCCTGCGCGAGCAGGGCTTCAGGCGCGGATGGGAAGGCGACGCCAGGCAGCCTGATTTCCTGTATGCCAATAGTTATGAGCGCTCGTCTTCGGCGGCGTTGTTCAGCCAGTATCTGGAGAGCCATGACATGCCGCAGGCGATTTTTACCACGTCGTTTTCCCTGCTGCAGGGCGTGATGGACGTGACATTAAAGCGTAGCGGCAGGCTGCCGCCCGATTTGGCGATCGCCACTTTCGGCGATAATGAACTGCTGGATTTCCTGGAGTGTCCGGTGCTGGCGGTGGCGCAGCGTCATCGTGAGGTGGCGGAGCGGGTGCTGGAACTGGTGCTGGCAAGCCTGGACGAGCCGCACAGGCCGAAACCGGGATTGACCCGTATCAGGCGCAGCCTGTTTCGCCGCGGCTCGCTCAGCCGCGCCTGAGGGCCTTGCCCGCCCTCGCCCGCAAGGTGGTTAAGCCCGGTGACGCCGGGCTGTCGGGTTCCGGCCCGGCGCCAATGCTGCCGGACCGGGTTTGCGGGGTAAATCAGTTAACGTAGCCTTTCACGTGGAACAGCCGGCGGCAATACTCAAGAAAATAGCCATATGCCACGCCCAGAATCATCGACCCTACCGCATTGGACGTGACCGCCGTCAAAATCTGTTGTGAATCCGCGCCGACCGCCAGCAGGATCAGGACATACACCGGCGATTGAAAACTGACATAGGCCAGCAAATCGGCAATGTTACGCGCCCAGAACCGGTTCGGGCCGTGACGGCGCGCCAATCTCAGCACCGCATCGCGATACTGGCCGAACGGCCAGGCAATGACAATGTTGACCGGAACGGAAAGCAATCTGGAGGATAAGGATTGTTGAAGTGTCATGCCGGACAGCAACACCTCAATAAACATCCCCGCGATAAAGCAATACACCACCAAAGCAAATGTGTCAGCCGCAGCCATGCGCAGACGAGATGAGCGCGAAAACATAACGGGTAGCTCCAAAGGAAAAAGGTCGCCGGGTGATGCGTTTACGCATCGGTGATAGTGTTTTGTGGTGTGTATTCTATGTGGCATAGAGTACATCACTGGATGTAAGTAGTTAACTAGCTAATAGTTTTTATTTCAATCATATGAGCAGCTCCTTATGCTTAATTTCCAGCGTTGATGTTCACGTTAAGCTATTTCATTCGGCCTGGAAACTTTAATGATTTATTTTCAATAAGTTATGTAGCGGTCGTTGGCGGAAGGTTTGGATTTGGCGGCAACTGTTCGCGAAATAAATGACAGTGAGCCAATTTTTACAGGCAAAATTTGTGTTAGGAATATTCTGGATTGGCTAATTAAGCTGGACATTCATAAATAAAATTGCGGATAAAATCGCCAGTTTTATCGGTAAATAAAAGTAAAGACCACATTATTAATGTCGGCGCATCTTTATATTTCAAAGCCTGTTTAGGGTGGCTTGCGCGACGGCAATTATAAAAAAATTGCGCTAAAACAAATGCACCGCCGTCCAGGCCGATCTGGCGATTGAGCGAGGCGCCGCGGTAAGCGTATAATCGGCGCCGGCGACCCGACGCTCCCTCAGGCGGCTTGGTCTGGGTTTATATCAAAAAATTGCTAATTTTTAATCGAAACACCGCATTTATGAATATCATGATGTTATTAGTGTACTTTTTTGCCCCTCTGCAACTAATTCCCGTCAGAGTTTCTTAATTGATGCATAAATAATCCCATTCTTGCTCGTTAGTAGCTTGACAATGTTTTAATACCATTCGTACACTCTTTTGCGTGGGAATAAGTGGGGTTTCGTGGTGAAAAGGGTTTTTCGGGGGTAAATCGACATATGTTCCGTGGGGCAACGTTGGTTAATCTCGACAGTAAAGGCAGGCTAGCCGTGCCAACCCGCTACAGGGAAAAGCTGATCGAGGAAACGGATGGATTGATGGTGTGTACCATCGACCTCCACCAACCATGCCTGTTGCTTTATCCCCTGCCGGAATGGGAAGTGATTGAACAGAAGCTTTCCCGTCTGTCGAGCATGAACCCCGCCGAACGCCGAGTGCAGCGCCTGTTGTTGGGACATGCCAGCGAATGCCAGATGGATGGCGCCGGGCGGCTGCTTATTGCGCAAACATTACGGCTCCACGCCGGACTTACCAAAGAAGTGATGCTGGTTGGACAATTCAATAAATTTGAATTGTGGGATGAACAGACCTGGTATCAACAAGTCAAGGATGATATCGACGCTGAACTGTCGGCGCAGGAACCACTCTCTGTGCGACTACAAGACTTGTCACTATAGCTATGGCAGAAACTTATCAACATACCACCGTCTTGCTGGATGAAGCGGTTAACGGCCTGAACCTGCGCCCCAATGGCATTTACATTGACGGCACGTTCGGTCGCGGTGGTCATTCGCGCCTGATCCTGTCCCAATTGGGGGCGGAGGGACAACTGCTGGCTATTGATCGCGATCCCCAGGCCATTGAAGCCGCCCGCGCCATAGACGACCCCCGGTTCAGCGTTATCCACGGCCCGTTTTCCGCCATCGCGGACTATATGTCCGAGCGCGGGCTGACCGGCCGCGTGGACGGCATCCTGCTTGATTTGGGCGTGTCGTCGCCGCAGCTTGACGATCCGCTGCGCGGGTTTTCCTTTATGCGCGACGGTCCGCTGGATATGCGCATGGATACCTCCCGCGGGCTGTCTGCCGCCGAGTGGCTGGCCAAGGCCGGCGCCGACGATATCGCCTGGGTGTTAAAGACCTTCGGCGAAGAGCGCTTTGCCAAACGCATTGCCGAGGCCATCGTGGAAAAAAGTAAGCAGTCGCCGATGACGCGCACCCATGAACTGGCCGAGCTTATCGTTAACGCCAGCCCGTTTCGTGAAAAGCATAAGCATCCGGCGACCCGCAGCTTCCAGGCGATCCGCATTTATATCAATAGCGAGCTGGAAGAACTCGAACGGGCGCTGGATAGCGCCCTTGGCGTATTGGCGCCCGGCGGGCGCCTGTCGGTCATCAGCTTTCACTCGCTGGAAGATCGGCTGGTCAAACGTTTTATCCGCGACCATAGCCGCGGACCCCGGGTGCCTGCGCGCATGCCGTTGACCGAAGCGCAGATCGCCGAGCAGGGCGGCCAGGCGCAGCTTAAGCCGGTGGGCAAAATGCAGCCGTCGGAGCGGGAAGTGGCGGATAACCCGCGCGCGCGCAGCTCGGTGTTACGTTTTGCCGAGAGGCTGCCGTCATGATCGGCGGCGAACGGCACGGCCTGGTCGGCATTATCGGCGGCGATCTGCTGCGCCAGGGGAAAATCCCGTTTATTTTGCTGGTCGCCGTACTGGTGTCCGCGATTCTGGTGGTGACGACCACCCATGAAACGCGGCGCCTGACCGCCCAGCGCGAGCAACTGGTCCTGGAACGGGACGCGCTGGATATCGAATGGCGCAACCTGATCCTGGAGGAAAACGCCCTGGGCGACCATAGCCGGGTCGAACGTTTCGCCACGGAAAAACTGATGATGCAGCATGTGGATCCTTCACAGGAAAATATTGTGGTTCAACCTTAACGCAACCGGATAACTAAACATTTAATGAAAGCCGCGCGAGCGATAAAATTGAAACGCTATGTAGATCAGGCCAGCTTTGTCAGCTGGCGTTTTGCGTTGTTGTGCGGCTGTATTTTACTTGCGTTGCTGGGTCTGGTTTTTCGCGTGGGCTACTTGCAGGTTATCAATCCGGACATGCTGGTGCGCGAGGGCGATATGCGGTCGCTGCGTGTGCAGGAAGTGCCCACCGCGCGCGGCATGATAAGCGACCGTGCCGGGCGCCCCCTGGCGGTCAGCGTGCCGGTCAACGCCATTTGGGCCGACCCGAAAGAAGTGAACGAACATGGCGGCATCACCGTCGACAGCCGCTGGAAGGCGCTGTCCGACGCGTTATCCATCCCCCTCGATCAGATGTCCTCGCGCATTAACGCCAATCCCAAGGGACGCTTTGTTTACCTGGCGCGTCAGGTCAATCCGGCCATTGGCGACTACATCCACAAGCTGAAGCTGCCCGGTATTTATTTGCGTCAGGAGTCGCGGCGTTACTATCCGGCGGGGCAAGTTACCGCCCACCTGATCGGTTTTACCAATATCGACAGCCAGGGCATCGAAGGGGTGGAAAAAAGCTTCGACCGCTGGCTGACCGGCCAGCCCGGCGAGCGCACGGTGCGCAAAGACCGCTTCGGCAGGGTTATCGAGGATATCTCCACCGTCGATAGCCAGGCGGCGCATAACCTGGTCCTCAGTATCGACGAGCGGCTCCAGGCGGTGGTCTACCGGGAATTGAACAACGCGGTGGCCTTTAATAAAGCCGAATCGGGCACCGCGGTGCTGGTGGATGTCAACACCGGCGAGGTTCTGGCGATGGCCAACAGCCCTTCCTATAACCCTAATAACCTGAGCGGGACGACCAAGGACGTGATGCGCAACCGCGCCATCACCGATATTTTCGAACCGGGTTCCACGGTGAAGCCGATGGTGGTAATGACCGCCTTGCAGCGCGGCGTTATCAAGGAAAATAGCGTACTCAATACCGTGCCTTATTACATCAACGGCCATGAGATCAAAGACGTGGCCCGTTATGCCGAGCTGACCCTGACCGGGGTTTTGCAAAAATCGAGTAACGTCGGCGTTTCCAAGCTGGCGTTAGCGATGCCCTCCTCGGCGCTGGTAGATACCTACTCGCGTTTTGGCCTGGGTAAGGCGACCAATTTGGGGTTGGTCGGAGAAAGCAGTGGCTTATTTCCCCATAAACAACGGTGGTCTGACATAGAGAGGGCCACCTTCTCTTTCGGCTACGGGCTAATGGTAACGCCGTTACAGTTAGCGCGGGTCTATGCCACGGTCGGCAGCCTGGGCATTTTGCGCCCGCTGTCGATTACCAAGGTCGATCCGCCGGTGGCGGGCGAGCGTGTATTCCCCGAGACCCTGGTGCGCACCGTGGTGCATATGATGGAAAGCGTCGCGCTGCCCGGCGGCGGCGGCACCAAGGCCGCCATCAAAGGCTATCGCATCGCTATCAAGACCGGCACCGCGAAAAAGGTCGGTCCCGACGGACAATACATCAATAAATATATCGCCTATACCGCGGGCGTGGCGCCGGCCAGCCAGCCCCGCTTCGCGCTGGTGGTGGTCATCAACGATCCGCAGGCCGGCAAATACTACGGCGGCGCCGTATCCGCGCCGGTGTTCGGCGCCATTATGGGCGGCGTGTTGCGAACGATGAACGTGGAACCGGATGCACTTCAGACCGGAGATAAAAATGACATGGTAACTAATCGAAAAGAGGGATCAGGTGACCGATCGTAATTTGCGCGAATTGCTCGCTCCGTGGGTGCCCCAGGCGCCGGAGCGCGCGCTCAGGGAAATGACGCTGGACAGCCGCACGGCGGCTGCCGGGGATCTGTTTGTGGCCGTAGCCGGCCATAAAGCGGACGGGCGCAGCTATATTTCCCAGGCTATTGCGCAAGGTGTTGCCGCCGTGGTGGCGGAAGCCGACGGCGAGGCCGCGGATGGCGAGCTGCGCGAGCAGCATGGCGTCCCGGTTATCTACCTTGCCGGACTGAACGCGCGGTTATCGGCCCTGGCCGGCCGTTTTTACGGCCAGCCGTCGCAGGCGCTACGGCTGGCCGGCGTCACCGGCACCAACGGTAAAACCACCACCACCCACCTGCTGGCGCAATGGGCGCAGCTGATGGGTGACACGAGCGCCGTCATGGGCACCGTGGGCAACGGTTTATTCGGCCAGGTCGTCCCGGCGGAAAATACCACCGGCTCGGCCGTTGATGTGCAGCAGACGCTGTATCAGCTACATCAGCAGGGCGCGGAGTTCGCCGCCATGGAAGTCTCTTCCCATGGCCTGGTGCAGCACCGGGTGGCCGATGTGCATTTCGCCGCCGCCGCGTTTACCAACCTGAGCCGCGATCACCTGGATTACCATGGCGATATGGCCCATTACGAAGCGGCTAAATGGCAGCTGTTCGCCAGCCCTAATGTGGCGCAGCGCATTATCAACGCCGACGACGAGGTGGGCCGGCGCTGGCTGGCCCGGCTGCCTGAGGCGGTGGCGGTATCCGTCAGCCAGCGCCTGCCGTCGCCCTTGCCCGCCCGTTGGCTGCAGGCCACCCGGGTGCAGTATCACGCCACCGGCGTGGAAATCCAGTTTGATTCCAGCTGGGGCGGCGGGCAAATCCGCAGCCGGCTGATTGGCGAGTTTAATGTCAGCAACCTGCTGTTGGCCTTTGCCACCCTGCTGGCGCTGGGCTATCCGCTGGCTGAACTGGCCCGCAAAGCGGGGCAGTTACAGTCGGTAAACGGCCGTATGGAAGTATTTCATGCCGCCGGCAAACCTACGGTGGTGGTGGACTACGCCCATACGCCGGATGCGCTGGAAAAGGCGCTGGCGGCGGCCAGGCAGCACTGCCACGGTAAACTGTGGTGCGTGTTCGGCTGCGGCGGCGATCGTGATAAAGGTAAGCGCCCGCTGATGGGCGGCATCGCCGAACAATACGCCGATCGGGTGGTGATCACCGATGACAATCCACGCGGCGAGGCGCCGATGGCCATCATCAACGATATCCTGGCGGGGCTGCTGAATGCGGGCGGCGCCACGGTGATCCCGGGCCGGGCCGAAGCGGTAACCAGCGCCGTGATGCAGGCCGGCGAGCAGGACGTGGTGCTGGTGGCGGGCAAGGGCCATGAGGATTACCAACTGATCGGCAAGCAACGCCTGGATTACTCCGATCGTACTACCGTGGCGCGTTTATTGGGGGCGCTCGCATGATTAGCGTATCCCTCGCAACGCTGGCCCCGGTGCTGAACGCGGAATTTATCGGCGCGGACAGCGCGTTGGACAGCGTTATCAGCGCCGTATCCACCGATTCGCGCGCCGTGGCGCCGTCCGGTTTATTCGTGGCGCTCAAGGGCGAGACGTTCGATGCCCATGATTTTGCGCGGCAGGCTATTGCCGGCGGGGCTATCGCCCTGCTGGTGAGTAAGCGCTTACCGGTGGACGTGCCCCAACTGCTGGTGGCCGATACCCGCCGCGCCCTGGGATTGCTGGGCGCCTGGGTGCGCAGCCAGGTGCCCGCGCGGGTCGTGGCCCTGACCGGCTCGTCCGGCAAGACGTCGGTCAAGGAAATGACCGCCGCCATCCTGCGCCAGTGCGGACGGGTGTTATATACCGACGGCAATTTCAACAATGACATCGGCGTGCCGCTGACGCTGCTGCGCCTGACGCCCGCGGATGATTTTGCGGTTATCGAGCTTGGCGCCAACCATATCGGCGAAATCGCCTATACCACCGATCTGGTCAGGCCGGAAACGGCGCTGGTAAACAACCTGTCCGCCGCGCATCTGGCGGGTTTCGGTTCGCTGAGCGGCGTGGCGCAGGCCAAAGGCGAAATTTTCGGCAGCCTGCCGCCCCAGGGCCGGGCCATTATCAATGCCGATAGCCACGATTGGCCGCACTGGCAGGCGCTGCTGCAGCATAAGCAGGTATGGCGCTTCTCGCCGCAGGCGGGCGACGCGGTGGATTTTTACGCCAGCGACGTTTGCGCTACCCAGGGCGGAGTCGATTTTACGCTGCATTGCCCGTTGGGCGAATGCCGGGTGAAACTCCCCTTGCCGGGGCGCCATAACGTGGCGAACGCGCTGGCGGCCAGCGCGCTGGCGCTGTCGGTCGGCGCCACCCTTGAAGCCGTGGTTCTCGGCCTGGCGCAGCTGAGCGCCGTGCCGGGCCGGCTGTTTCCCATTACGTTGGGCCAGGGCCGGTTGTTGCTCGACGACAGCTATAACGCTAACGTCGGCTCGATGACCGCCGCGGCGCAGGTTTTGGCCGACATGCCGGGTTACCGGGTGATGGTGGTGGGCGATATGGCCGAGCTGGGCGACGGGGAAGAAGAATGCCATCGCCAGGTGGGCGACGCCATACGTATGGCGGGCATTGACAAAGTGTTAAGCGTCGGCAGGCTGAGCCAGGCAATAAGCGAAGCCAGCGGCCGTGGCGAACATTTCCAGGATAAAGCGTCGCTGACTTCCCGTCTGACGCAGTTACTGTCTGAACATGCGGTAATTACCCTATTAGTCAAAGGTTCACGTAGTTCCGCAATGGAGCAGGTAGTGCGCGCGTTACAGGAGAAAGCAACATGTTAGTTTGGCTGGCCGAACATTTGGTCCAATTTTATTCGGGCTTTAACGTCTTTTCGTATTTGACGTTCCGCGCCATCGTCAGCCTGCTGACCGCGTTATTTATTTCGCTGTGGATGGGACCGCATCTGATCGCCTGGCTGCAAAAATTGCAAATCGGCCAGGTGGTGCGCAGCGACGGACCGGAGTCGCATTTCAGCAAACGCGGCACTCCCACCATGGGCGGGCTGATGATTTTAACCTCCATCACCATTTCGGTGCTGATGTGGGCTTACCCGTCGAATCCGTATGTATGGTGCGTGCTGTTTGTGCTGCTGGGTTACGGCGTGGTCGGATTTATCGATGACTACCGCAAGGTGGTGCGCAAGGATACCAAGGGACTGATTGCCCGCTGGAAGTATTTCTGGCAGTCGATCATCGCCATTGCGGTGGCGTTTACCATGTACCAGGTGGGCAAAGGGACGCCGGCCACCCAACTGGTGGTGCCGTTTTTCAAGGACATCATGCCCCAGCTCGGGCTGCTGTATGTCCTGCTGGCCTACTTCGTCATCGTCGGCACCAGCAACGCGGTAAACCTGACCGACGGGCTGGACGGCCTGGCGATCATGCCGACGGTGTTTGTCGCCGCCGGGCTGGCGCTGGTGGCCTGGGCCACCGGGAATATGAATTTCGCCAACTATCTGCATATCCCCTATATCCGTTACGCGGGGGAACTGGTGATAGTCTGTACCGCCATCGTCGGCGCCGGGTTGGGTTTTTTATGGTTTAACACCTACCCGGCCCAGGTATTTATGGGCGATGTCGGCTCACTGGCGCTGGGCGGGGCGCTTGGCACCATTGCGGTACTGTTGCGCCAGGAGTTCCTGCTGGTGATCATGGGCGGCGTGTTTGTCATGGAGACCATGTCGGTAATCCTGCAGGTGGGGTCGTTTAAACTGCGCGGCCAGCGGATTTTCCGCATGGCGCCGATTCATCATCATTATGAGCTGAAAGGCTGGCCGGAACCGCGCGTGATCGTGCGCTTTTGGATAATCTCGCTGATGCTGGTCCTGATTGGACTGGCGACGCTGAAGGTGCGGTAACTATGATGACCGACTATCGGGGTAAAAATGTTGTCATTATCGGGTTGGGACTGACCGGTCTCTCCTGCGTTGATTTTTTTATCAGCCGAAACGTCACGCCCCGGGTGATGGACACCCGTTTTACACCGCCAGGGCTGGATAAGCTTGCCGATAAGGTGGAACGGCACCTGGGCGGCCTGAATGAAGACTGGCTGCTGGAGGCGGATCTGATCGTCGCCAGCCCCGGCATCGCCCTGGCGCATCCGGCCCTGGCCGCCGCCGCCGCCGCGGGCGTGGAAATCGTCGGCGATATTGAACTGTTTTGCCGCGAGGCCCGGGCGCCAATCGTGGCGATTACCGGTTCCAACGGCAAAAGCACCGTCACTATGCTGGTGGGCGAGATGGCGAAAAGCGCCGGCTGGCACGTGGGCGTGGGCGGTAATATCGGCTGGCCGGCGCTGATGCTGCTCAACGAGCCTTATCAGCTGTACGTGCTGGAACTGTCGAGCTTCCAATTGGAAACGACCTCCAGCCTGCGTGCCGCCGCCGCCACCATCCTCAATGTTACCGAGGATCATATGAACCGTTATCCGCTGGGTATGCAGCAGTACCGCGCGGCCAAATTAAAGATTTACGAACAGGCGCGGGTCTGCGTGGTGAATGCCGATGACGCCCTGACCATGCCGGTGCGCGGCAATGACCCGCGCTGCGTCAGTTTTGGCGTCGGCGCCGGGGATTACCGGCTCGATTTGCGTCCGGACGGCCAATGGCTGAGCGTCCGGGGCGAGGATGTGCTCAATACCGCCGCGATGAAGCTGACCGGACGCCATAACCATACCAACGCCCTGGCGGCGCTGGCCCTGGCCGATGCCGTATCCGTCCCGCGCGCGGCGAGCCTGAAGGCGCTGGAGACGTTTACCGGCCTGGCCCATCGTTTCCAACTGGCCTATGAACACCGCGGCGTGCGCTGGATCAATGACTCCAAGGCCACCAATGTCGGCAGTACCGAGGCGGCGCTGAATGGCCTGGCGGTCGACGGCACGCTGCATTTATTGCTGGGCGGCGACGGCAAATCGGCGAACTTTAGCCCGCTGCTGCCGCTGCTGCAGGGCGAACGGATACGACTGTACTGCTTTGGCCGCGACGGCGCGCAGCTGGCCGGCCTGCGTCCGGAAGTCTCGACGCTCACCGAGACCCTGGAACAGGCGATGAAACTGATTGCCGGCCAATGTGGGGCAGGGGACATGGTCCTGCTGTCGCCGGCGTGCGCCAGCCTCGATCAATTCCGTAGTTTTGAACATCGCGGCGATGAATTCGTGCGGCTGGCAAAGGAGTTAGGCTGATGCATATGCCGGGGCTGAGCCGTTTTGGCGGACTGAAAGATTGGATTATGGGCGTGCGCGATGTCGAGGCGCCCACCAACGTGCTCTACGATCGCACTTTGCTTTGGCTGACGCTGGGTCTTGCCTGCCTCGGTTTTATCATGGTCACCTCGGCGTCGATGCCCATCGGCCAGCGGCTGTCCGACGACCCGTTTTATTTTGCCAAGCGCGATGCCTTTTACCTGGCGCTGGCGTTCGGCCTGTCGCTGGTGACGTTGCGCATACCGATGGAAGTCTGGCAGCGCTACAGCTCGGGCATGCTGCTGATCACCATGGTGATGCTGCTGGTGGTGTTGGTGGTGGGCAGTTCGGTCAACGGCGCCTCGCGCTGGATAGCGCTGGGACCGCTGCGTATCCAGCCGGCGGAATTATCCAAACTGTCGCTGTTTTGCTATCTCGCCAGTTACCTGGTGCGCAAAGTGGAAGAAGTCCGTACCAACTTCTGGGGCTTTTGCAAACCGATGGGCGTGATGGTGGTTCTGGCGGTGCTGCTGCTGGCGCAGCCCGACCTGGGCACCGTGGTGGTGCTGTTCGTGACCACGCTGGCGATGCTGTTTTTGGCCGGCGCGAAGCTGTGGCAGTTCCTGTCGATTATCGGCTCGGGCATTTTTGCCGTGGTGCTGTTGGTTATCGCCGAACCCTACCGTATGCGCCGCGTCACCTCGTTCTGGGATCCCTGGCAGGACCCCTTCGGCAGTGGTTACCAGCTGACCCAATCGCTGATGGCGTTCGGCCGCGGCGAATTCTGGGGACAGGGGCTGGGGAACTCGGTACAGAAACTGGAATATCTGCCCGAGGCGCATACCGACTTCATCTTTGCGATTTTAGGTGAGGAACTGGGGTATTTCGGTGTGGTTTTGGCGCTGTTGATGGTATTCTTCGTCGCTTTTCGCGCCATGTCCATCGGGCGCAAGGCGCTGGAGATCGATCAGCGCTTCTCCGGATTCCTGGCCTGCGCCATCGGGATCTGGTTCAGTTTCCAGGCGTTGGTCAACGTGGGGGCGGCCGCGGGCATGCTGCCCACCAAGGGGCTGACGTTGCCGCTTATCAGTTATGGTGGGTCGAGTTTGCTGATTATGTCTACCGCCATCGTATTATTATTGCGTATCGATTATGAAACGCGCCTGACCAAGGCGCAGGCGTTTGCAAGGGGGCCCCGATGACCGGCAAAACCAGGCGTTTAATGGTGATGGCCGGTGGTACCGGCGGCCATGTATTCCCGGGGCTGGCGGTGGCGCATTATCTGATGGCGCAGGGCTGGCAGGTACGCTGGCTGGGCACCGCCGATCGCATGGAAGCCGATCTGGTGCCGAAAAACGGTATCGACATTGATTTTATCCGCATCAGCGGATTACGCGGCAAAGGATGGCGGGCACAGCTGTATGCGCCGGTGCGCATCTGGCGGGCGGTGCGGCAGGCGAAAGCCATTATGCGCGCCTACCGGCCGGATGTGGTGCTGGGCATGGGCGGTTATGTTTCCGGTCCCGGCGGCCTGGCGGCGTGGCTGTGCGGGGTGCCGGTCGTCCTGCATGAGCAAAACGGCATCGCCGGCCTGACCAACCGCTGGCTGGCGAAGATAGCGACAAAAGTATTGCAGGCGTTTCCCGGCGCGTTTGCCAACGCCGACGTGGTGGGCAACCCGGTGCGCACCGATGTGCTGGCGCTGCCGTTGCCCGCGGAACGCCTGCGGGACCGGCAGGGACCGGTGCGGGTGCTGGTGATTGGCGGCAGCCAGGGCGCGCGCGTTTTGAACCAGACCATGCCCGGCGTGGCCGCCCGGCTGGGCGAGCGCATCACGCTTTGGCACCAGGTGGGCAAAGGCGCGCTGGACGAAGTTAACCAGGCTTATGCCGCGCTGGGACAGACCGGGCATAACGTGACCGAATTCATCGACGACATGGCGGCAGCTTACGGTTGGGCGGATGTGGTGGTTTGCCGCTCCGGCGCCCTGACGGTAAGTGAAATCGCCGCCGCCGGCCTGCCCGCGATTTTTGTGCCGTTTTTGCATAAAGACCGGCAGCAGTACTGGAACGCCCGTCCGCTGGAACAGGCGGGCGCGGCGCGGATTATCGAACAGCCGCAGTTCTCGGTGGACAGCGTGAGCGAGACGCTGGCCGGATGGGATCGATTGACGCTGCTGGCGATGGCGCAGAATGCCCGCAAAGCGGCGATTCCGGACGCGACGGAGCGGGTGGCGCGGGAAGTGGCGGCGGCGGTGAAGGCGGATAACCGCTACGCGCCGGCAATGTGACATTAACCGGACGGGGCCATGGCGCCGTCTGTTGAGAAATCATAATACTTTAAGTGGTTAAAACGTGAATACACAACAACTGGCGAAACTGCGAACTTTTGTACCCGAGATGCGGCGTGTGCGGCAAATCCATTTTGTCGGCATCGGCGGCGCGGGTATGGGCGGTATCGCGGAAGTGCTGGCGAACGAAGGCTATCAAATCAGCGGCTCCGATCTGGCGCCGAATGCCGTGACGCAGCAATTGACGGAACTGGGGGCCACGATCTTTTTTAACCACCGCCCGGAAAATATCAGCGAGGCAAGCGTCGTCGTCGTCTCCAGCGCCATCGCCAGCGACAATCCGGAAATCGTGGCGGCCAAAGAGGCCCGGATCCCGGTTATCCAGCGCGCGGAAATGCTGGCGGAGCTGATGCGTTTTCGCCATGGCATCGCCATCGCCGGCACCCATGGCAAGACCACCACCACCGCCATGGTGGCCAGTATTTACGCCCAGGCCGGGCTGGACCCGACCTTTGTCAACGGCGGGCTGGTAAAGGCGGCCGGCGTGCACGCCCGGTTGGGGTGCAGCCGCTACCTGATTGCCGAAGCGGATGAAAGCGACGCCTCGTTCCTGCACCTGCAGCCGATGGTGGCGATTATCACCAATATCGAAGCCGACCATATGGATACCTACCAGGGCGATTTCGAACTGCTGAAACAGACGTTTATTACGTTTTTACATAATTTGCCGTTTTATGGACGCGCGGTGATGTGCATGGACGATCCGGTTATTCGCGAGCTGCTGCCGAAAGTGGGCCGTCATATCACTACCTACGGCTTCAGCGATGACGCGGATGTGCGCATCACCGATTACCGCCAGCAGGGGGCCCAGGGCAGCTTTAATCTCCATCGGCAGGATAAGCCGGTGCTGGCGGTAACCCTTAACGCGCCGGGCCGCCACAACGCGCTCAACGCGGCGGCGGCGGTGGCGGTGGCTACCGAGGAAGGCATTGAGGACGACAGTATTTTGCAGGCGTTGTTCCAATTCCAGGGTACGGGGCGCCGTTTTGATTTCCTCGGCAGCTATCCCCTGGATAATGTGAACGGCAAGACGGGCGAGGTGATGCTGGTGGATGACTATGGCCACCATCCGACCGAGGTGGACGCCACCATCAAGGCGGCGCGCGCCGGCTGGCCGGATAAACGCCTGGTCATGGTGTTCCAGCCGCACCGGTATACCCGCACCCGCGATTTATATGAGGATTTCGCCAACGTGCTGTCCGGGGTGGATGTGTTGCTGATGCTGGATGTCTATCCCGCCGGCGAGTCGCCAATCCCGGGCGCCGACAGCCGCTCATTGTGCCGGACCATCCGTGGACGGGGAAAGATCGACCCCATCATGGTGCCGGACATGGAGTCGCTGCCGGAAATGCTGGCGCTGGCGTTGCAGGATAATGATCTGGTGCTGATGCAGGGCGCCGGAACCGTAGGCAAAATCGCGCGCAAAGTGGCCGATAACCATTTGCAGCCCCGACCAATCGCAGAGGGACGACATGCCTGATAACAACCATCCGCCGGGCGGCGTTTTCGTCAACCACCGCGTGCCGTTGCGGCCCGCAGATAGCGTGGCGGGCTGATATATGTCCCAGGCAGCGATAAACATCCGCAGCCGCGAGGCTGAAAGCGCCGCCACAGGGCGCAGCAACGGCGGCCAGCTGGCGGGGCTGATATTCCTGATGATGGTGCTCGCCACCATCGTCTGGGGCGGCTGGATGGTGGTCGGCTGGATGAAAGACGCGCATCGTCTGCCGCTTTCCCGGCTGGTGGTTACCGGACAACGTTATTACACCACCAACGATGATATCCGCCAGGCGATACTGGCGCTGGGCGCGCCGGGCACGTTTATGACCCAGGACGTCAATGTCATCCAGCAGCAGATAGAACGGCTGCCGTGGATCAAGCAGGCCAGCGTGCGCAAGCAGTGGCCCGATGAACTCAAAATCCACCTGGTGGAATATGTACCGGTGGCGCGCTGGAACGATTTGCATATGCTGGACGCCAGCGGCAAGGCCTTCAGCGTTCCCGCCGAGCGTATCGGCAACCAGCCCATGCCGATGCTGTACGGACCGGAAGGCAGCGAACAGGATGTGCTGACGGGTTACCGCACCATGAATGACGTGATGACCGCCCATAAATTTCAGTTAAAAACGGTCAGTATGAGCGCACGGCACTCCTGGCAGCTGACGCTTGCGGATGATATCCGGCTGGAATTGGGCCGCGACGACCGGGCCCGGCGTTTGCAGCGCTTTATCGGGATTTATCCGGTTCTACTCCAGCAGGCCCGGACCGATAACAAACGCATCAGCTATGTGGATTTGCGCTATGACGCGGGAGTCGCGGTAGGCTGGGCGCCGGCGTTTATCGATCAGCAGCAAAATAGTATTTCGCAACAGAATCAGGTACAGGCTAAATAATAATGATCAAGTCGACGGACAGAAAACTGGTAGTTGGACTGGAGATCGGTACGGCAAAGGTCGCCGCATTGGTAGGGGAAGTTCTGCCCGATGGCATGGTCAATATTATCGGGGTGGGCAGCTGCCCTTCCCGGGGTATGGATAAAGGCGGCGTAAACGATCTCGAATCGGTGGTGAAATGCGTCCAGCGCGCCATCGATCAGGCCGAGCTGATGGCGGATTGCCAAATCTCCTCGGTTTACCTGGCATTATCCGGCAAGCATATAAGTTGCCAGAACGAAATAGGGATGGTTCCTATTTCAGAAGAAGAAGTTACGCAGGAAGATGTGGAGAATGTGGTGCATACCGCCAAATCCGTGCGGGTGCGCGACGAACACCGGATTTTGCATGTGATACCTCAGGATTATGCCATCGACTACCAGGAAGGCATCAAAAATCCGGTCGGTTTATCCGGCGTGCGCATGCAGGCTAAGGTTCATCTGATAACCTGCCATAATGATATGGCGAAGAACATTGTTAAAGCCGTCGAGCGCTGCGGCCTGAAAGTGGATCAGCTGATTTTCGCCGGCCTGGCGTCCAGCTACGCGGTACTGACCGAGGACGAGCGCGAACTTGGCGTCTGCGTGGTGGATATCGGCGGCGGCACCATGGATATCGCGGTCTATACCGCGGGCGCCCTGCGGCATACCAAGGTGATACCGTACGCCGGCAACGTGGTGACCAGCGATATCGCCTATGCCTTCGGTACGCCGCCGGCCGACGCTGAGGCCATCAAGGTGCGCCACGGCTGCGCCCTGGGCTCGGCGGTCAGCAAAGACGAAACCGTCGAAGTCCCAAGCGTTGGCGGCCGTCCGCCGCGCAGTCTGCAACGGCAGACCCTGGCGGAAGTGATTGAGCCGCGTTATACGGAATTATTGAACCTGGTGAACGACGAAATCCTGCAACTGCAGGAGCAGCTTCGCCAGCAAGGGGTTAAGCATCATCTGGCCGCCGGCATCGTGTTAACCGGCGGCGCGGCGCAAATCGACGGCCTGGCGGCCTGCGCCCAACGGGTGTTCCATACGCAGGTGCGTATTGGACAACCGCTGAATATTACCGGTCTGACGGATTATGCGCAGGCACCGTACTATTCTACCGCTGTCGGGTTATTGCATTACGGTAAAGAGTCTCATTTGAGCGGTGAGATTGAAGTGGAAAAACGTACCTCGGTAAGCAACTGGGTCAAACGCATCAGCAGCTGGCTGAGGAAAGAGTTTTAATTGTTTACTTGCGGGGTCATGCTGTGCAGGCGGCTGGCTCCGATGCGACAGGCACAAAACGGAGAGAAACTATGTTTGAACCTATGGAATTAACCAACGACGCGGTGATTAAAGTCATCGGCGTCGGCGGCGGCGGCGGCAACGCCGTTGAGCATATGGTGCGCGAACGCATCGAAGGCGTGGAATTTTTTGCGGTCAACACCGATGCCCAGGCATTGCGTAAAACCGCGGTCGGCCAGACCATCCAGATTGGCGGCGGCATCACCAAAGGTCTGGGAGCGGGCGCCAATCCCGAGGTGGGTCGCAATTCCGCCGAGGAAGATCGCGAAGCGCTGCGCGCGGCGCTGGAAGGCGCGGATATGGTGTTTATCGCGGCCGGCATGGGCGGCGGCACCGGCACCGGGGCTGCGCCCGTGGTGGCGGAAGTGGCCAAGGAATTGGGCATTTTGACCGTGGCCGTGGTGACCAAGCCGTTTAATTTCGAAGGCAAGAAGCGCATGGCGTTTGCCGAGCAGGGGATCGCCGAGCTGTCCAAGCACGTGGACTCGCTTATCACCATCCCCAACGACAAATTGCTCAAGGTGCTCGGACGCGGTATTTCGCTGCTGGACGCCTTCGGCGCCGCCAACGACGTACTGAAAGGCGCGGTGCAGGGTATCGCGGAATTGATCACCCGTCCCGGTCTGATGAACGTCGACTTCGCCGACGTGCGCACCGTCATGTCCGAAATGGGCTATGCCATGATGGGCTCGGGCGTTGCCTGCGGCGAAGATCGCGCGGAAGAAGCGGCTGAAATGGCGATATCCAGCCCGCTGCTGGAAGATATCGATTTGTCCGGCGCGCGCGGCGTACTGGTCAATATCACCGCCGGCTTCGACCTGCGTCTGGACGAGTTCGAAACCGTGGGTAACACTATCCGCGCGTTCGCCTCCGACAACGCGACCGTGGTCATCGGCACCTCCCTTGACCCGGATATGAACGACGAGCTGCGTGTGACGGTCGTGGCCACCGGTATCGGCATGGACAAGCGTCCTGAAATTACCCTGGTGACCAATAAGCAAAACAGCCAGCCGATAATGGAAAACCGCTATCAGCAGCATAATCACGGCATGTCGCCCATACAGCAAGAGCAGAAAATTGCGGCCAAGGCGGTCAACGAGCAAAACTCGCAGGCCGGCAAGGAACCCGATTACCTGGATATCCCGGCGTTTTTGCGCAAGCAGGCCGACTAAATCAGACGAAATTGGGAATCTCCGCTCTTTGTGCTAAACTGCCCCACCGACGTTAGCCTATAATGTGTCGGTGGTATGGATAACATTGCGAGATAAACTGATGATCAAACAGCGGACACTGAAACGTATTGTGCAGGCCACAGGCGTTGGTTTACATACCGGTAAAAAGGTAAAACTGACCCTGCGCCCTGCATCGGCTAACACCGGGGTCATCTATCGCCGCACGGATTTGAATCCTCCGGTGGACTTCCCGGCGGATGCTAAATCGGTGCGGGATACCATGCTTTGCACGTGTCTGGTCAATGAGCATGATGTTCGTATCTCCACCGTCGAACATCTTAACGCCGCATTGGCAGGTTTGGGCATCGACAACATCATCGTTGAAGTCAATGCGCCTGAAATTCCTATTATGGACGGCAGCGCCAGCCCCTTTGTCTATCTGCTGATGGACGCCGGAATCGAGGAGCTTAACTGCGCCAAGAAATTCCTGCGCATCAAGGACAAGGTTCGCGTTGAAGATGGCGATAAATGGGCTGAACTGACGCCGTTTAATGGTTTCAAGCTCGATTTTACCATTGATTTCAAACATCCTGCGATCGATGCAAGCTCGCAACGTTATTGCCTGAATTTTTCCGCCGAGTCTTTCGTGCGGCAAATCAGCCGCGCGCGCACCTTCGGGTTTATGCGCGACATCGAATACCTCCAGTCCCGGGGCCTGTGCCTGGGCGGTAGTTTCGATTGCGCCATCGTGGTTGATGATTATAAAGTGCTGAACGAAGATGGGCTGCGTTTTGAGGATGAGTTTGTCCGCCACAAAATGCTCGACGGTATCGGCGATCTGTATATGTGCGGCCACAATATCATTGGTTCGTTTACGGCGTTCAAGCCGGGCCATGCATTAAATAACAAATTGCTGCAGACCGTCCTGGCCCGCCAGGAAGCCTGGGAAATGGTGACCTTCGAAGACGAAGCCGAAATGCCGCTGGCATTTGCCGCGCCCTCGTTTGTGATTGCCTGACGCACGGGTATTTAGCGCTCTAACGGACTGTTATTTCCCACGACGGGTGGGGTTGGCACCTTCTCCGGCCAGCCCTGCCAGCCGTTCGAGCAGCTTTTGCAGCTTCTCGGGGCTGCGGGCCGCCAGGTGGCGAATCGCCTCGGCGCTCTGCGGGCTTAGCCTGCGTCTTTTTATGTCCTCCCCCTGATCCTTTATCTGCCGCTCGCTGCTGTTTTGCGTGATCAAATGCCCTTTTGTTGCCAGTGTCGGGTTAATCCTGATGTCGATGGATGACAATGATGGTAGAATCTGCGCTCGTAAAGCGGATAATAACCGTGATTGTTCATAGCGTAACCTCATCATCCAACTGGCATTGGCGGTTTCAAGCACCAATACCCCTTGCCTGAAATTGGCTACGCGACACCAGGGTTTCATCGGCGCGGGAAGCAGCGCGGCCACTGCCTGGTTCAGCTTTAACAGCGCCACGGCGCGTTGCTGGATTTGCTGCAGGGTCTGGCGCTCCGGCGTCGCAAGAACAGTAAACAGGGTATCAATGGATTGTGGACGACTGTCGCGCATAACAACTCCGGCGGAATGCATTAAGTAATGGGTATTTTAAATTGTTGGCGACAATTTGGCAGACGTTATTTCTGGCCGCATCTCCTGTTGGGGATGGTCGCGGCCGGCTTTGGCGTGCCTTATGCCCTCAACAGCGGGCAGGAGCAGGCGCAGCTGGCCAATACCCTGCCAAGCCTGAGCCGGCAAAACGCCTGTCACGCCGGCTTTACCCACCTGGCCCTGCTGAAGGACGCCCAGCGCCGTCCGTCGTTTACGGTGGATTATTGGCATCAGCATGCCATTCGCACGGTCATCCGCCATTTGTCCATTGCCTGGGTGGCGCAGCACGCCGGCGTTCCTGCATTGACGGCGGACAATGCCGCCCCGTTAAACCTACAGCGCCAGGTCCTGTTAAGCTCCCTTAGCGCCCTGCTGACCCACGAGCCCAAGCTGCCGGCCGTCATTCGTCATATCGCCCGGGCGGACTACCGGCCCGTTATCGATCATCGTACAGGAATTCGCCTGGCGCAGGTACAGGGAATTCGCGCCGGACCCCTCCGCCTCAGCTAACCGTATATCACGGACTTTTTATACCCCTTACGCATCTATTGGCCGCTGCCTGATAATCAGCGCCGGCCGTGACGAGATTTAAATAATTATGTTATCTAAACTGCTTACAAAAGTTTTTGGTAGTCGCAACGATCGTACCCTGCGCCGCATGAGCAAAACCGTTGAACTGATTAACCGGATGGAGCCGGAGCTGGAAAAGCTGAGCGACGCGCAGCTGGCCGCCAAGACCGTGGAGTTCCGCGCCCGTCTGGAGAAGGGCGAAAGCGTCGACAGCTTACTGCCGGAATCCTTTGCCGTGGTGCGCGAGGCCAGTAAACGCGTCTTCGGCATGCGCCACTTCGATGTCCAGCTACAGGGCGGCATGGTGCTTAACGACCGCTGCATCGCGGAAATGCGCACCGGTGAAGGTAAAACGCTGACCGCCACCCTGCCGGCGTACCTGAACGCCCTGAGCGGCAGGGGCGTCCATGTGGTCACGGTCAATGACTACCTGGCCCAGCGCGATGCCGAAAACAACCGTCCGCTGTTTGAATTCCTCGGGCTGACCGTCGGCATCAACCTGCCGAATATGCCGGCTCCGGCCAAACGCGCCGCCTATGCCGCCGATATTACCTATGGCACCAATAACGAATACGGTTTCGATTACCTGCGCGACAACATGGCGTTCAGTCCGGAAGAGCGCGTACAGCGCAAACTGCACTACGCGCTGGTGGATGAGGTCGACTCCATCCTTATCGATGAAGCCCGTACGCCGCTGATTATCTCAGGCCCGGCGGAAGACAGCTCCGAAATGTATATCCGGGTGGATAAACTCATTCCCCACCTGATCCGCCAGGATAAAGAAGACTCCGACTCGTTCCAGGGCGAGGGGCATTTTTCGGTGGATGAAAAATCACGCCAGGTCAATCTCACCGAGCGCGGCCTGGTGCTGATTGAAGAACTGATGGTCCAGGCCGGTATTATGGAAGAGGGCGAGTCGCTCTATTCCCCGGCCAATATCATGCTGATGCATCACGTCACCGCCGCGCTGCGCGCCCACGTGCTGTTCTCGCGCGATGTGGACTATATCGTCAAGGACGGCGAGGTGATCATCGTCGACGAACATACCGGCCGCACCATGCCGGGACGCCGCTGGTCCGACGGGCTGCACCAGGCGGTGGAGGCCAAGGAGCATGTGGCGATCCAGAACGAAAACCAGACGCTGGCCTCCATCACGTTCCAGAATTACTTCCGCCTGTATGAAAAACTGGCCGGCATGACCGGTACCGCCGATACCGAGGCCTTTGAATTCAGCTCGATCTATAAGCTCGATACTATCGTGGTGCCGACCAACCGGCCGATGATCCGCAAGGATTTACCGGATCTGGTCTATATGACCGAAAAAGAAAAGATCGACGCCATCATCGATGATATCAAGGCCTGCTCCGCCAAAGGGCAGCCGGTGCTGGTGGGGACCATCTCCATCGAAAAATCCGAAGTGGTGTCGCGCGAGCTGGAAAAAGCCGGCATCGAGCATAAGGTGCTGAACGCTAAATTCCATGCCATGGAAGCGGATATCGTGGCCCAGGCCGGTTCGCCCTTTGCCGTGACCATCGCCACCAACATGGCCGGTCGCGGTACGGATATCGTGCTCGGCGGCAGCTGGCAGGCGGAGATTTCCCACCTGGAGAACCCGAGCGAAGAGGACATCGCCGCAATCAAAGCCGCCTGGCAGATTCGCCACGACGCGGTGCTGGCCTCCGGCGGCCTGCATATCATCGGTACCGAACGCCATGAATCGCGCCGTATCGATAACCAGCTGCGCGGCCGTTCCGGCCGTCAGGGCGACGCCGGCTCCTCGCGTTTCTACCTGTCGATGGAAGATGCCCTGATGCGTATCTTCGCGTCCGACCGCGTCACCGGCATGATGCGCAAGCTGGGCATGAAACCGGGCGAGGCCATCGAGCATCCTTGGGTGACCAAGGCTATCGCCAATGCGCAGCGCAAGGTGGAAAGCCGCAACTTCGACATCCGTAAACAGCTGCTGGAATACGATGACGTCGCCAACGACCAGCGCCGGGCTATCTATAGCCAGCGCAACGAACTGCTGGATGTGGCCGATATCAGCGAGACCATTATCAGCATCCGCGAGGACGTGCTGAAAACCGTGCTCGACAATCATATCCCGCCGCAGTCCCTGGAAGAAATGTGGGACGTGCCGGGACTGGAAAAACGGCTGAAGGACGATTTCGATCTGGATATGCCGATTGCGGAATGGCTGGATAAAGAGCCCGGCCTGCACGAGGAAACCCTGCGCGAGCGCATCCTGGAACAAACGCTGGAACAGTATAAGCGTAAAGAGGAGGTGGTCGGCACCGAGATGATGCGCAGCTTTGAAAAAGGCGTGATGCTGCAAACGCTTGATTCCTTATGGAAAGAACATCTGGCTGCGATGGACTATCTGCGCCAGGGTATCCATCTGCGTGGTTACGCCCAGAAAGATCCCAAGCAGGAATACAAGCGTGAATCTTTCGCCATGTTTGCCGCCATGCTGGAATCGCTGAAATATGAAGTCATCAGCACCCTAAGCAAGGTCCAGGTGCGCATGCCCGAGGAAGTGGAAGCCCTGGAGCAGCAGCGTCGTGAAGAGGCGGAGCGCCTGGCGCGCCAGCAGCAGCTTAGCCACCAGCCCGAGCCGATGCTTGCCGACGTGGGTGCCTTGGCCAACACGCCGGTGCATGAGGGACGCAAGGTCGGGCGCAACGATCCGTGCCCCTGCGGTTCCGGTAAAAAATATAAGCAATGCCACGGCAAATTACAGCAATAATATAATAGTGATAGGCTAGGGACGCTGTCGCCTTAGGGTGACGGCGTTGAGCCGTGCTGAGATGATTTTATCGGAGTACCTGTGACAATAACTATTCGCACCATTGCCGTAGGCATTATCCGTAATGCGCAACAGCAGATCTTTATCGCCCAGCGGCCGGCGGACTCGCATATGGGCGGTTTCTGGGAATTCCCCGGCGGCAAAATGGAAGAGGGCGAAACCCCCGAGCAGGCGTTAAAACGGGAACTGCTGGAAGAGACCGGCATCAGGGTCGAACGGGCCGAACTGCTGGCCACCAGCCAGCACCAGTTTGCCGATCGGGATATGGCCTTCTATTTTTTCCTGGTCGAGGACTGGCAAGGCACGCCGTACGGCAAAGAGGGACAGCCGGTGCGCTGGTGCCCCCAGGCGGAACTGCGGGCCGATGAATTCCCGCCCGCCAATGCGTCAATCATCCGCCAGCTTATCGCCGCGACCTGACCTGCATCCGGCCCCGCCCCGGGGCCATATCACTTTCAGCGCTGATCTTCGCTCCAGTCTTCGCTATCGGTAAGCTGCGTATCGCTGGGGATAACTTTTTCCTCATCGGCCCATTCGCCGAGATCAATCAGCTGGCAGCGTTTACTGCAAAAAGGCCGGAACTTGCTCTGCGCAGTCCACTCAACGTCCGCGCCGCAGGTGGGGCAGTTTACTACCATGATATCGTCACTCAATGTTAACTCCTGAAACCTTGCAAATCGGGTCGGCTGTCACGCCAACCGATGCTCGACCCGTTATCTTAACGCAATTGATCAACAGCAGGCCAATTCAAAGGACAAACGGTTCGGCACCACGCCGTTTTCGCTGTCCAGGGATAAGAACCGGATGGCGTAGCGGGTTTTATGGCCGGAAACCTGCGGGTAAAGCTGGGACACCAGCGGGATGCGCATACGCAGCAAATCGGCGTCCTCGGCGTTATCCTGGAAAAAGCCGTTCAGGCTGATCTGGTTTTTAAAGGGTTCCGAATGCCGGACCAAATCCAGCGTAATGGTTAACGCGCTGTGCAGCGGGTCAAATGTTTTCAGCCACAGATTCACCTGCTGATCGCGCACGGTCTGCGGCAGATGAAGCCAGATATGCAGGCCGGGCAAATCAAAGCTGCAGCAGCCGCCGGGAATGGACAGGCGCTGGCGCACCGAGCCGATTAAACGGTCCTCGCGTACCGCCTGTCCCAGGCGCGGCGCGGCCATCAATACTGCGGCGCACTGTTTGAGTTCGCTGCGCAGCGCCCTGACGCGCTCACTGTCGACGCCGGGCACGCCGTCCCACTGCAGCATTTTCTGCTGCTGGCGGTCCAGTTCCTTGAGCATTTCAGTGCGTACATCGCCACGCTCAAGCACATCCAGCAAATCGGAGACGCTGCGAAAAAACGGCAACGCGCTTGAGATGTCAGTCAACGTCGGATAGTTATACAGTTGCTGCAGTAAAAATTCCAAACGCAGCCAGGTGCGCATTTTTTCATTTAACGGATGCTCAAACAGCACCGTGGTCGAGTAGACGTCACTCATTTTAATTCATCCTGTCGGGTTGCTGATGCCGCAAGCTGAAGGTAACGGCGGTGCAGTTTTGCCACCTCGGCCGTTAGCGCTTCGGGACGCCCGCTATTATCTATAATATCGTCGGCACAGGCCAGACGCTGTTGGCGTGAAACCTGCGCGGCAAGAATGCTTTTGACCTGGTCGGGGCTGATGCCGTCGCGGCTTAGGGTGCGGGCAATCTGGATCTCTGTCGGCACATCGACCACCAGTACCCGGTCCGCCTGGGACTGCAATTGGTTTTCAATTAACAGCGGCACCACCCATAATACGTAATGTCCATCGGCGCGGGCCAGTTGTTGCCGGGTTTCTTGTTGGATAAGCGGATGCAGCAAACGGTTAAGCCAGTCCTTGTCGGCGGGTGAACTGAACACGCGCTGGCGCAGCAATGCGCGGTCAAGTCGTCCGTCGGGCAGCAGGATCCCGGCGCCAAAACGGGCCTGTATGGCACGCAGCGCGTCGCTGCCCGGTTCTACAACCTGGCGGGCGATAACATCGGCGTCGACAATCGTGGCACCCAGTGCGGCGAAGGCATTGGCCACGGTACTTTTGCCACTGCCGATTCCCCCTGTTAATGCAACAATATAACGCATACAGTCTACTGACTCCTTACTGTATTCCTTTCTGCCCGTTTGCAGGTAAATTGCTACGATTGTAGCGTATATCGGGCGGTTTTCGCAGTCTTGCCGTAAGAATAATCCGGCGTATGATACCGTCACTGGAATTGGCATTCTGTACCCGAAACTTATAAGCGACCCGTCGCCATTGACCAGGAAAAACCGTTATGCGTATTGAAGAAGATATCAAGTTAGGTTTTAAAGACGTCTTGATCCGCCCCAAGCGTTCTACCCTCAAGAGCCGCTCCGACGTCGAACTGCAGCGTGACTTTACCTTTAAGCACCCCGGGTGCTCCTGGTCGGGCGTGCCCATCATCGCCGCTAATATGGACACCGTCGGCACCTTTCGCATGGCGGAAGCCCTGGCATCCTTTGATGTCGTGACCGCGGTGCATAAACATTATAGCGTGGAGCAATGGCGCGCTTTTGTTGCGCGGGCCCCTGAATCGGTATTGCGGCATGTCATGGTCTCGACCGGCACCTCGGAAGCGGACTTCGTGAAAATGAAGCATATCCTGGCCCTGTCGCCGTTATTGACCTTTATCTGCATCGACGTGGCGAACGGCTATTCCGAGCATTTCGTTAATTTTGTGCAAAAAGCGCGCGCGGCCTGTCCCAATAATGTCATCTGCGCCGGCAACGTGGTCACCGGTGAAATGGTGGAGGAATTGATCCTGTCTGGCGCCGATATCGTCAAGGTGGGTATAGGACCGGGCTCGGTATGCACCACCCGCGTCAAGACCGGCGTAGGGTACCCGCAATTGTCGGCGGTGATTGAATGCGCGGACGCCGCCCATGGCTTAAGCGGCCAGATTGTCAGCGACGGCGGCTGCTCGGTGCCGGGCGACGTGGCGAAAGCCTTCGGCGGCGGGGCGGACTTTGTCATGCTGGGCGGCATGCTGGCCGGCCATGACGAATGCGAGGGCACGCTGGTGGAGGAAAACGGCGAAAAATTCATGCTGTTTTACGGCATGAGCTCCGAGTCGGCCATGAACCGCCATGTGGGCGGCGTGGCGCAGTACCGGGCGGCGGAAGGTAAAACCGTCAAGCTGCCGCTGCGCGGGCCGGTCGAACACTCCATACGCGATATCCTGGGCGGATTGCGCTCGGCCTGTACCTATGTCGGCGCGTCCCGCTTGAAAGAACTGACCAAACGCACCACCTTTATCCGCGTGGCCGAGCAGGAAAACCAGGTGTTTACCCAGCTGTAGCCTGTTGCGGTCCCATAGATGGCTATCATGCGAATGATAGCCATCCTGCGGCCCCACGCCTGAAGTCTGCATCCGCCTGCCTCAGATCCGGTCCGGCGTGTTCCTGCGTATTACCATCCCATCACCGGGACGGCGTCAGCCGTGGCCAAACAGATCGCCCATTTGCAGCAGCGGCAGATAAAGCGCCATCACCAGCGCGCACACCAGAGCGCCCATGATCAACAGCAGCAGGGGTTCGGCCAGCTGCGCCAGCGCGTCGGCGCGCCGTTGCGCCTGTTCCTCATGCATGCTGGCCAGCCGGCGGAATACCTCGTCCAGCGTGCCGGAAAACTCGCCGGTCTTGATAAGCTGGTGGCAATGGCGCGGGAACAGGCGATGGCGATAAAACGCCTGATGCAGCGCATATCCCCGCTGTATATGCCGCCGTAATTGCAGCGCCGCCTCGCGGTACAAGGGATGGCCGAGGGTGCGCGCGGCAATCTCCAGGCCATTATCCAGCGGCACGCCGGCAGGGTGGGTCATGGCCAATGTCTGGAACAACTGGTAAAGCGCGTGATGACGCAGCAGCGTCCCCACCGCGGGCAAATATAACACCCCCGCCTGGAGGCGCCGCCGCCATCGGTCATGGTAATGGCAGAACCGCCGGTAAACCAGGGACAGCAGCGCTACCCCGGTAAACAATGCCGGCGCATGCTCTTCCACGCCTGCCGCTGCGGCCAGCAGGCAGCGGGTCGGCCAGGGCAGGGGCAGATTGATGGCGGCATAGAGCCGGGAGAATTCCGGCAGAATCCATGCCAGGAGCAACCCCATGACCATCGTTGCCATCAGCAGGATAAACGCCGGATAGCGCAGCGCGCCCGTCACTTTTTTTGTTAACCTGCCGAGCCGTTCCTCATGGTCGGCGAGCGCCAGGCAGCAGCGATCCAGCCGGCCGGTCAGCTCGCCGAGCGCCATCATGGCGCAATAAACCGGTGGGAAGACCTGGGGAAAGTCGGCCAGGGCCTGGGACAGGGTGTGGCCCTGCTCGATCTTTTCGCCCAGCAGGCGCAGCAGGCACCGCCAGCCGGCGCGCGGGTGATCTTCCGCCAGCAGCTCCAGACTCTCCCGCAGCGGCAGCCCCGCGCCGAGCAGCGTCGCCAATTGGGCGGTCAGCGCGGCAAGCTGATGCCTGCGCCAATAGCCGGCCCCCAGATAGCCGGCGGTACGCAGGTGAAACGGTTGCAGATCCCGGCGGATCAACTGCCGGCGCGCCGAGGTTTTATCCCGCCCGAGGATCTGCCCGGCACAGGCTTCCCCGGCGGAGGTAACGCCGCGCCAGGAGTAAAGCCAGAAGCCGGTCATGCCGGTTCACCCAGTACCCGCGCCAGCTCATCAAGGGAGGTCACTCCCCGCGCCGCCAATACCAGGCCCGCGCGCCAAAGTCCCGAGGGACCTGGCCGGCCTTTGCGGTTGAACGCCGCGTCGTTCATGGTACGCCCTGCCGCCTGTGCGGCATTGCATGGGCCGCTTTGGCGACTTTCCTCGGGGTACGCACCGTCATGGGGGGAGGGCTGCGCCGGCAACAAATGAAAAATGCCGCGCCGGCCGGCATAACCCTGGTGGCACTGTTCGCAACCCACGGCATGCCATTGACGGCGAGGCGCCCAGCCCGGCGGCAGCCGCAGCGCCGTTTGTTCCGGCGCGCCTGCCTCGCGGCGGCATAGCGGGCAGAGCTGCCTGACCAGCCGCTGCGCCATCACCAGCAGCAGGGCGGAGCGCGCCAGCTCGGCGTCCAGCCCGAACTGGCTAAGACGGGCCACGGCATCCGCGGCGGAGCGGGTATGCAGGGTTGCCAGTACCAAATGACCGGTCTGGGCGGCGTTAACCGCCATGGCGGCGGTCGCGCGATCGCGGATTTCACCCACCATGACCACATCGGGATCCTGGCGGAGCAGGGCGCGCAGCAACGCCGGAAAATCCAGCCTGGCCTTGGCGTTGACCTGGCATTGGGTCATGCCCGGCAGCGACATTTCCACCGGATCCTCCACGCTGCAAATATTCAGCCTGTCGCGCGCCAGGGTATTCAGCGCGCTGTAAAGCGTCATGGTTTTACCGCTGCCGGTCGGCCCCGTGAGCAGAATCAATCCCTGGGGACGGTGCAGCAGGCGCAGGAACCGCCGGCGCAGGGCCGCCGGCATGCCCAGTCGCTCCAGGGCGAGATCTTCCGGCGCCCCGCGCAACAGACGCAGCACCAGCTTCTCGCCGCGCAGCGTCGGCAGTGTGGAGAGCCGGCACGAGCAGTGCCTGTCAGGCGGTCCGAAGACAAATTGCCCGTCCTGGGGCAGGCGCCGCTCGGCGATATCCAGCCGGGCCATCATCTTTAAGCACACCAGCAGGCGCGCAGCAAGTATTGGCATGCAATTGGCGCTTTCCCGCAGCAGGCCGTCTACGCGCAACCGGATGCGATACTCGGCCGCGCCCGTGGGTTCGATATGGATATCCGACGCCTTGAGCGCTTGTGCCTGGTTGAGCAGCGCGTCGATATAATCCCGCAGCGCCGTGTCATCGTAGGTTGCCGTCACCCGCTACTCCTCCGCGCCATCCATGTGAAACAGCGCCTGGCAAGGCCCGAGCAGATGCCGGGCGTTCTCCATGGCGCGGCAGTCGCTGCCCCAGCGCAGCCCGTCGCCGTGCCGTTTGGGCGTCAAGGCCAGGGTCAGGCCCTTCAGCGCCTGTCTGCCGGTCAGGCTGATGACGCCGTCCTGCACCGTGACCCGGTCGACATAACGCGAGGCCATGCCCTCGGGTATGCCGTCCTGGCCCGCCTGGCACTCCCGGACCTCGCCGCGCTGCAACGCGCACAGCTCCACCGCCGATTTATAGGGGGCCAGCATCTGCAGCATATCCGTCATGGCGGCTTTATCCAGATAGCGCTGGTAGCCGGGCAGGCCGATAGCGCTGAGCATGGCGATAATGGCGATTACCACCATTAATTCCACCAAGGTAAATCCCTGTTGATTAAACATGCGTTTCCCTCGCAGCCGATCCTGCCCCGACCTTACCGGCAACGCCTTCGGCCGGCCAGCGGCGGGTCGCCATACGGGATAATGGTTGGCAAAAAAAACGCGATGAGTGACCTGATGTTTAGGAATTTTGCGTAGGATGCCGCAAAATTAAGGATAAGGAGGGGGGAAAGGCCTTCGGAGATGACCGAAGGCCTGTGGTATGGGATGCCCGGCTACTGGAACCGCATCGACAAGTCCAGCGCGCGGATATGTTTGGTCAGCGCGCCCACGGAGATATAGTCCACCCCGGTTTGGGCAAATTCACGGAGCGTGTCCAGCGTGACATTGCCCGAGACTTCCAGCAGGGCGCGCTTTTGTGTGGCCGCCACCGCCCGCTGCATATCGGCCGGCGTAAAATTATCCAGCATGATGATATCGGCGCCGGCGTCCAGCGCCTGGCGCAGCTCGTCCAGGGTTTCCACTTCCACCTCCACCGGCACATCGTCGCGCAGGGCCAGTGCGTTGGCCACCGCGTTGGCGATAGAGCCGGCGGCGATGATATGGTTTTCCTTGATCAGGAAGGCGTCCGCCAGCCCCAGGCGGTGATTGCCGCCGCCGCCGCACAGCACGGCGTATTTCAGCGCGGTGCGCAGGCCGGGCAGCGTCTTGCGGGTATCGAGCAGTTGGGTCCCGGTGCCGGCCAGAAGATCAACGTAACGTTTGACCTCGCTGGCCACCCCGGACAGCGTCTGCACAAAATTCAGCGCGGTGCGCTCGCCGGTGAGCAGCAGATGCGCGGGGCCGCTTAAACGGCACAGCGGCTGGTTGACGCGGATCGCATCGCCGTCCTGTACCTGCCACGCGACGGAAACACCGCCGCCGAGCTGGGCAAAGACTTCCTCCAACCAGCGCTGGCCGCAGAAAATACCGTTTTCCCGGGTGATGATCACCGCGCTGGCCTCGCTCTCCTGCCCAAGCAAACGGGCGGTGATATCGGCTTTGGCGTCGGTGGTGCCGCCCAGGTCTTCGCGCAGGGCCTGGGTGACGGATAAGGGGATATCATGCTGAATACGCTCAAGCAATTCGGCCCGGCGGCGTTCGACGTTATAACGGCGTGTCGGCATAAAAAACTCCGAAATAGCGGATAAAGGGAATCGGAGAAACATGCTACTCTGTTGCTGGGATAAGTACCACCGCCGGTCTGCGCGAGGTGAATAATGCGGTTGGAAAATGGCTGGGTGCCGGGGGTCAGGCACGTGTTGTCGCCGCATTGCGATGAGCGGCCCGCGCACGAGGCGCCATCGCTATTGGTCGTGCATAATATCAGCCTGCCGCCGGGCCGCTTCGGCGGCGGGGATATCGACCGGCTCTTTACCGGCACGCTCGATCCCGCGGCGCATCCCTTTTTCCGCCAGGTTTATCAGTTGCGGGTTTCCGCGCACTGCCTGATTCGCCGCGACGGCGAAATTGTCCAGTACGTGCCGTTTGATAAACGCGCCTGGCATGCGGGCGTATCGACGTTCGACGGCCGGGAACGCTGCAATGATTTTTCCATTGGTATCGAGCTTGAAGGCACCGATAATATCCCTTACACCGACGCGCAGTACCACCGGCTGGCCGCGCTGACCGCCTTGTTGATGCGGCATTATCCGATTACGCCGGCGCGCATTACCGGCCATAGCGCTATCGCCCCGGCGCGTAAAACCGATCCCGGGCCGTCGTTTCGGTGGCAACATTACCTGCGGCTGGTTGCTGCGCGCTGCGGGGACATAAAGAAGGAGAGTCAGGGTTCATGACGCTGTTTACGCTACTATTGGTTTTGGCCTGGGAACGCCTGTTCAAGCAGGGCGAGCACTGGCAGCTGGATCACCATCTGGAACGGGTGTTTGTCCGCATCCGTCATGCCTCCCTGGCCCTGACCGTTTTAATGGCCCTGGGCTGGATGATTATCGTGGCGCTGTGCCTGCGGCTGCTGGCTAACTGGTTTTTTGGCGTGCCGTTGCTGGTGCTGTGGATCATCATTTCCCTGTTATGCATCGGCGCCGGCGGCATCCGTAAGCACTATCGGGCCTATTTGCGGGCCGCGGCCGCCAGCGACGGCCACGCCTGCGACGCCATGAGCGAAGAACTGGCCTTGATCCACGGCCTGCCGGTGGATTGCGATAAAGAGGAGCGTCTGCGCGAACTGCAGAACGCCCTGTTGTGGATAAACTTCCGTTTTTACCTGGCGCCGCTGTTCTGGCTGGTGGTCGGCGGCCCGTACGGTCCGGTGGCGCTGGCCGGCTATGCTTTCCTGCGCGCGTACCAAACCTGGATGGCGCGCCGCTCCACGCCACTCAAGCGCGCGCGTTCCGGCATCGATATGCTGTTGCACTGGCTGGACTGGATTCCGGTGCGTCTGGCGGGGGTGGCCTACGCGCTGCTGGGACACGGTGAAAAAGCGCTGCCCGCATGGTTTGCGTCCCTGGCGGATGTGCATACCGGCCAATATCAGGTATTAACCCGGCTGGCACAGTTCTCGCTGGCGCGGGAACCGCATCTGGACGACGTGCTGACGCCGCGCGCGGCGGTATCGCTGGCGAAAAAAATCACCCAGGTGATTGTGGTGGTGGTGGCGCTGCTGACCATCTACGGCGCGCTGGTTTAACGCCGTCAGCGCCACCGCCCGGCGTGGTTATCCGCCCGGCTAACCCGCGGTGTCCGCCGGTGGTTCGCCAAAGCGGGGCATGCCGTCCTCATCCCAGTCAAAGGCTTTAACCCGGGTATGCCGGTTGGGGTCGTACAACGGATCGCCGGTAATTTCCGTATACGGGCGGGCGTGATAGACCAGCACATCCTCGCCCCGTTCCCCAATGGTAAAGCTGTTATGGCCCGGCCCGAACTGCCGGTGTCGCCTATGGGTGCGGAACACCGGCTGCGGCAGCTTATGCCACTGCGCCGGGTCGGTAATATCGGCGTCAGCGTCGGCCCACAGCAAACCGATACAATAATTCTCGTCGGTGGCGCTGGCCGAATAGGTAATAAACAGCCGTCGCCCGTGGCGGATAAACGCCGGCCCCTCGTTAACCCAAAAACCGATGGTTTCCCACGGCAGTTCAGGACGGCTAATCATCACCGGCGCGGTGTTAAGCGAGGTGGGCGTCGCCAGTTCGGCCAGGTAAAGATTGGAGTTGCCCCGAATAGCCGGATCTTTCTGCGCCCACAGGTAATAATGCTTGTCCCGGTGGACAAAATGCGTCGCATCCAGCGAAAAGGTATCGAGCGGCGTTATGATGCGGCCTTTTTCACGCCATCGCCCGGTTAATGGATTGTCATCGGCGCACTCCAGCGCAAACATACGATGCTGGAACAGCCCGTCGACAATGTCAGGCGTTTTGGCGGCGGCAAAATAAATAATCCATTTCCCGTCGATAACATGCAGTTCAGGCGCCCAGATCAACGCGCTCATTTCGCCGGTGGCCGGCTTGCGCCATATCACCGCCGGCTCGGCCCGCGCCAGGCCGGCAAGCGTGGTCGCGCGGCGGATCTCCAGCCGGTCGTATTCCGGCACCGAGGCGATAAAATAGTAGTACCCGTCGTGATGGCGGTAGATAAAGGGGTCGGCGCGCTGCTCTATCAGTGGGTTCGGCCAATGTCCTTCGGTCATGATAGCGTCTCCTGTTTATTCTGCGGTTTACGGATGTTTGGTTTCCAGCAGGGAGTCCTCGCGCCAGGCGCCCAGTTCATGATAATTCTCCCGGCGTTTTTCCAGATCGTCCTGGATTTGCCGCATCAGTTGCCGATCCACTTTCAGCAGCCTGACCACGCCCGCGGTGATAAGATAACCGACGCCCGGGATCACGGTAAACAGCAGCACGATGCCCTGGACGGCGCCGGGACTTTGCGTGATGGCGTCACCGCGATAGCCATAGGCGGACAGGATAAAACCGACAAAGGCGCCGGCCACCGCCAGTCCGACCTTCAGGAAAAACAAATTGCCGGAAAAGCTGATGCCGGTAATGCGTTTGCCGGTTTTCCACTCGCCGTAGTCATCGACGTCCGCCATGAGCGACCAGTGCAACGGCGAGGGGATCTGGTGCAGGATATTGAGCAGGAAATACATCACCAGGATAAGCGTGGTCAGATGCGGATCAAGGAAATAGAAACCGCAGGAAAACAGCGCCAGGATAATATTGGTCCAGAAAAATACCTTCAGCTTGCAAAAGCGGTCGGTCAACGGTTTGGCCAGCCAACTGCCGATCATCATGCCCACGACCCCCAGGCTGATAAACATACTGGCGAACCCGGAGGTTTTATCCATGGCATAGGTCACGTAGTACATGGTGGCCGCCATGCGGATAAAACCGGGACAAACGTTAAAGAAGGTCAGCAGCAGAATGCGTACCCATTGGTCGTTTTTCCAGATATCGCGCAGATCGGCCTTCAGCGCGTCATGGGTCGGGATCGCCGGTTTAACGCGTTCGCGCACGGTGGCGAAGCAGAATAAAAACATCAGGCAACCGATAATCGATAACACCGTCATCGCCCATTGAAACCCCTTGGCCCGGTTGCCGCCGCCAAACCAATCCACCATCGGCAGCAGGGTGAGCGAAATAATCAACGTCGCCACGCCGACCAGGATAAAACGCCAGGACTGGCAGGAGACCCGCTCCTGCGGATCGCTGGAAATCACTCCGCCGAGTGAACAGTAGGGAATATTAATGGCGGTGTAAATCAGCGACATCAGGAAATAGGTGGCGAAGGCATACACCACTTTGGCGCCGTAGCTCCAGTCCGGCGTGGTGTACATTAAAATGCTGAACACCGCGAACGGCACCGACAGCCACAGCAGATAAGGCCGGAACCGGCCCCATTTGGAGCGCGTGCGATCGGCGATGGCGCCCATGATCGGGTCGGTGACCGCGTCTATAATGCGCACCGACAGCAGCAATACGCCCACCAGGGCCGGCGCCAGGCCGAAAACGTCGGTGTAAAAATAGGCCAGGAACATGGTAATGGAACCCCATACCATATTGCAGCCGGCATCTCCCATGCCGAAACCAATTTTTTCCGTTAATGACAAAGCCTGTGTTTTCATGGATCTACTCTCCGTTGTAAACAAGACATGAAGTACAACAGGCAGTATTGGCCTATTCGGCGTGAAAGGATCGGCAGGATCGGGTTGATGAAATGGACAAACGGGTCATAACGGGAAATTTGTGAAGGCGCCGGCATTTTGTCGCGCAGGCCGGCGGAAAGAACTTTGCGCGGCCAGCCAGGCCGCGCAGAAGGCGGCTTAACGGCTCAGTTCGCCGGACGCGCGCTGATTTTTCTGTTTAAAATAAAAGCCGATGCCGAGCAGGCAAAGCCACACCGGGATCAGGTAGACCGAAATTTCCATGCCGGGGGTCATCAGCATCACCACCAGGATCGCCGCCATAAACAGCAGGCACAGATAGTTGCCGAACGGGTACCACAGCGCCTGGAATTTCGTCACCCTGGCCTGGCGGGCCATGGCGCGGCGAAACTTCAGGTGCGCCAGGCTTATCATGCCCCAGTTGATGACCAGGGCGGAAACCACCAGCGCCATCAACAGGCCGAAGGCTTTTCCGGGCATCAGATAGTTGATCAGCACGCAAACGGCGGTCGCCAGGGCCGACACGCCGATCGCCATGACCGGTACGCCACGACGATCGACCGCCGCCAGCAGCCTTGGGCCGTTGCCCTGGCGCGCCAGGCCGTACAGCATACGGCTGTTGCTGTAGACGCAGCTGTTGTATACCGATAGCGCAGCGGTCAGCACCACCAGGTTAAGGATGGTCGCCACCCAGTCGCTGTTGAGCGCATGGAAAATCAGCACAAAGGGACTGCCGCCTTCCACCACTTTGCTCCAGGGATACAACGACAGCAGAATAGCCAGCGAGCCGATATAAAACAGCAGGATGCGATAGATGACCTGGTTGGTGGCTTTGGGTATGCTTTGCTCCGGGTTATCGGCTTCGGCGGCGGTAATGCCCACCAGCTCCAGGCCGCCGAACGAAAACATGATGACCGCCATCGCCATAATCAGGCCGCTGACGCCATTGGGGAAGAACCCGCCCTGGGCCCAGAGGTTGGTCACGCTGGCGTCCGGGCCGCCGTGGCCGCTTATCAGCAACCAGGCGCCAAACACAATCATCGCGATAATGGCGACGACTTTGATAATGGCAAACCAAAATTCCATCTCGCCGTACACCTTGACGTTGGCGAGGTTGATGACGTTAATGACGATAAAAAATAGTGCCGCTGAGATCCAGGTCGGCAGGCCCGGCCACCAGTAATTCATATAAATGCCCACGGCGGTCAGTTCCGCCATGGCGACCAGTACGTACAGCACCCAGTAATTCCAGCCGGAAGCAAAGCCGGCAAAATCGCCCCAGTATTTATAGGCAAAATGGCTGAACGAACCGGCTACCGGTTCCTCGACCACCATTTCCCCTAATTGACGCATAATGAGAAAGGCGATAAAGCCGCCGATGGCATAGCCCAGGATCACCGACGGACCGGCCATTTTAATCGTTTGGGCAATCCCCAGGAACAAGCCCGTGCCGATCGCGCCACCTAAGGCAATAAGCTGAATATGGCGGTTTTTTAGCCCGCGTTTCAGCGTCTCTCCGCGCTGTTTACCATCCATCGAAAATCCTCTTTTAGTACGGTCTGCGGACCATCCCAGTGTAAAATTGCGGTCTGTAATCCCTGCATTACGTTTTATGTACGTTATATTTTACGTTAGCCGTCGAGCTATTTTTTGTCGCGGGCTGTCGTTGGCACAAGAATAGTGGTATGCAAAAAAGTTTGCACCTGATTTATGGGGTCGGACGGGAAAATACAAAACCCGCATGATCTGACGCATTTTCCAGGAGAGGCGGTAAAAAAAGGATGTTGTAAAAAAAGATGTAGCAACAATGTTATTGTTACACTTTGCCAGGCAATATTTGCTTATTATTTAATCTAAAATATTGGCTCAAACGGTTCAGCTTGGAGGATTGAACGTTGCAAAATGGTTAAATATGTCATTTCTCAAATTCAGTGGATGGAACTGGATAGTTATCAAATTGCAGCACAAGCTTAGTGCAATTGTTTAAATGTGCGGTGTTTCATGATTTAGGTCAAAGCCGTCATGGACAGGAGGTGAATACTTTGTTACTTTAGCGTCACGTTTATGAAATTGGTATTACCAATTGACTCCGCGCCAATCGCAAAGATGATTATAAATGGCCTATAGTAAAATCCGCCAGGCAAAACTTTCGGATGTCATCGAGCAGCAACTGGAATATTTGATTCTGGAAGGGACGTTGCGTCCCGGTGAAAAGCTGCCGCCGGAGCGCGAACTCGCCAAACAGTTCGACGTTTCCCGTCCCTCCCTAAGGGAAGCCATCCAGCGTCTCGAAGGCAAAGGCCTGCTCCTGCGCCGCCAGGGCGGCGGGACATTTGTTCAAAGCAATCTTTGGCAAAGCTTCAGCGACCCACTGGCTGAACTGCTGGCCGAACACCCGGAATCACAATACGATCTGCTGGAAACGCGCCATGCCCTCGAGGGGATTGCCGCTTATTACGCCGCGCTGCGCGGTACGGAAGAGGACCTCGACCGCATTCGCGATTGCCACCAGATTATCCAGCAGGCCCAGGAAAACGGCGATCTCGACGCCGAAGCCGATGCCGTACTGCAGTATCAAATCGCCGTCACCGAAGCCGCCCATAATGCGGTTTTATTGCATTTGGTGCGCTGTATGGGGCCGATGCTGGAAAAAAACGTACGTCAGAATTTTGAATTGCTCTACTCGCGCCGGGAAATGCTGGCGCAGGTGAGCAGTCACCGCGCCGGGATCTTCGCGGCGATAGTGGCACGCGAGCCGGAAAAAGCGCGCGAAGCTTCTCACCGCCATCTGGCGTTTATTGAGGAAATTTTGCTGGACCTCAGTCGGGAACACAGCAGGCGCGAACGATCGCTGCGCCGGCTCCAGCAACGCAAGGACTAAGCCTCCGGCGACGGGAGCTATGCCCTAAATAATTCGAGTTGCAGGAAGGCGGCGAC
The DNA here is from genome assembly GCF_047324145.1 of Sodalis sp. RH24. NCBI lineage: Bacteria > Pseudomonadati > Pseudomonadota > Gammaproteobacteria > Enterobacterales > Bruguierivoracaceae > Sodalis > Sodalis sp. RH24. The sequence continues at coordinate 2,460,964 of NZ_CP178729.1, read as the reverse complement.
ACAGCGAATCCCCGGGAGCTTACTCAAGTAAGCGACCGGGGTGAGTGAGGAATGCCAACGCACCTGCAACTTGAAGTATGACGGGGATAAAACGGCAACGAAATAATGAGCCTGTCTTCGTGTGTTCTAACGCATCGGCGCCAACGAGCACAGGAAGACAGGCTCCAACTAAATCAATTTAATAGCGATAGATAAGGAACACCACCATGTCAGAACGTTTATACAATGACGTGGATCCGATCGAAACACGCGACTGGCTACAGGCGATCGAATCGGTTATCCGTGAAGAGGGTATTGAGCGCGCACAGTTCCTGATTGATCAGGTACTTGATGGCGCGCGTAAAGGTGGCGTCAGCATCGCTGCCGGTGCCTCGGGCCGTAATTATATCAACAGCATTCCGGTTGAAGACGAGCCTGAGTATCCCGGCAATCTGGAATTGGAGCGCCGCATTCGCTCCGCTATCCGCTGGAACGCCGTTATGGCGGTACTGCACGCATCGAAGAAAGATTTGGATTTGGGCGGCCACATGGCGTCGTTCCAGTCGTCCGCCACCATTTATGAAGTCTGCTTCAACCACTTCTTCCGTGCGCGCAACGATCAGGACGGCGGCGATCTGGTGTACTTCCAGGGCCATATTTCCCCCGGGATCTACGCCCGCGCCTTTATCGAAGGCCGCCTGACCGAAGACCAGATGAATAATTTCCGCCAGGAAGTCCACGGCAAAGGCCTGCCTTCCTATCCGCATCCCAAGCTGCTGCCTGAGTTCTGGCAGTTCCCGACCGTTTCCATGGGCCTGGGGCCGATCAGCGCCATCTATCAGGCTAAATTCCTCAAATACCTCAACCACCGCGGCCTGAAAAACACCACCGCGCAGACGGTATACGCTTTCCTGGGCGACGGTGAAATGGACGAACCGGAATCCAAGGGCGCGATCACCATCGCCACCCGCGAAAAGCTGGACAACCTGGTCTTTATCATCAACTGTAACCTGCAGCGCCTGGACGGCCCGGTTACCGGCAACGGCAAAATCATCAACGAGCTGGAAGGTATCTTCGGCGGCGCCGGCTGGGAAGTCATTAAGGTCATCTGGGGCAGCCGTTGGGATGAACTGTTGCGCAAGGATACCAGCGGCAAGCTTATCCAACTGATGAACGAAACCGTCGACGGCGACTACCAGACCTTTAAATCGAAGAACGGCGCCTATGTGCGCGAGCATTTCTTTGGTAAGTATCCGGAAACCGCCGCGCTGGTCAAGGATATGAGCGACGACGAAGTCTGGGCATTGAACCGCGGCGGACACGATCCGAAAAAAGTTTTCGCCGCGCTGCAAAAAGCGCAGAAGACCACCGGCAAGCCTATCGTCATCCTGGCCCATACCATTAAAGGCTACGGCATGGGCGAGACCGCGGAAGGCATGAACATTGCCCACCAGGTCAAGAAAATGAACATCGACGGCGTGCGCTATTTCCGCGATCGTTTCAATCTGTCCCCGGTGGTGTCCGATGAGACCATCGAGCAACTGCCCTATATCACCTTCAAGGAAGGTTCGGAAGAGTATGAATACCTGCATGCCCGCCGCAAGGCGCTGCACGGTTACCTGCCGACCCGCCTGAAGAACTTTACCAAGCCGCTGGAGCTGCCGACCCTGGCGGACTTCGGCGCGCTGCTGGAAGAACAGAAAAAAGAAATCTCCACCACCATCGCTTTTGTCCGTGTACTGAACGTGATGCTGAAGAACCCGTCGATCAAGGATCGCCTGGTGCCGATTATCGCCGATGAAGCGCGTACCTTCGGTATGGAAGGGTTGTTCCGCCAGATCGGCATCTACAGCCCGAACGGCCAGCAGTACACCCCGCAGGACCGTGAGCAGGTCGCTTATTACCGTGAAGACGAGAAAGGCCAGATTCTGCAGGAAGGGATTAATGAACTGGGCGCGGCGTCGTCCTGGCTGGCGGCGGCAACGTCCTACAGCACCAACGACTTGCCGATGATCCCGTTTTATATCTACTACTCCATGTTCGGCTTCCAGCGTATCGGCGATTTGTGCTGGGCGGCGGGCGACCAGCAGGCGCGCGGCTTCCTGATCGGCGGCACGTCGGGGCGCACCACCCTGAACGGCGAAGGTCTGCAGCACGAGGACGGCCATAGCCATATCCAGTCGCTGACCATCCCGAACTGTATCTCCTACGATCCGGCGTACGCCTATGAAGTGGCGGTCATCATGCATGACGGCCTGACCCGTATGTACGGCGAGGCGCAGGAAAACGTCTATTACTACCTGACCACGCTGAACGAAAACTACCATATGCCGGCCATGCCCGAAGGCGCGGAAGAGGGGATCCGCAAGGGTATCTATAAACTGGAAACCCTTGACGGCGCCAAAGGCAAGGTTCAGCTGATGGGCTCCGGCGCCATCCTGCGCCACGTGCGCGAAGCCGCCGGGATCCTTTCCCGGGACTACGGCGTCGGCTCCGATGTCTATAGCGTGACCTCCTTTACCGAACTGGCGCGCGACGGGCAGGATTGTGAACGCTGGAACATGCTGCACCCGGCTGAAAAACCGCGTGTGCCTTATGTCGCCCAGATCATGAGCGATGCGCCGGCGGTGGCCTCCACCGACTATATGAAACTGTTTGCCGAACAAATCCGCAACTTTATCCCGGCCAGCGAATTCCGGGTATTGGGTACGGATGGCTTCGGTCGTTCCGACAGCCGCGAAAACCTGCGTCATCATTTTGAAGTGGATGCGTCTTACGTGGTCGTGGCGGCGCTGGGCGAACTGGCCAAGCGTGGCGAAATCGACGCCGATGTGGTCGCCAAGGCGATCGCCAAGTTCGGCATCGACGCGGACAAAGTTAACCCGCGTTTGGCATAAGAGGTAGAGAAATCAATGGCTATTGAAATTAACGTACCGGATATCGGTACCGATGAAGTTGAAGTCACCGAAGTGCTGGTCAGCGTGGGCGACAAGGTTGACGCCGAACAATCGCTTATCACCGTCGAAGGCGACAAGGCCTCTATGGAAGTACCCTCGCCGCAGGCGGGGGTGGTCAAAGAGCTGAAAGTGGCGGTGGGCGATAAAGTCACCACCGGCAAGCTTATCATGGTCTTTGAAGACCAGGGCGGCGCGACGGAAGACAGCGCGCCGGCCAAGGCCGAGGCGTCAAACGATGCCAAGCCCGCCGAGGCGAAACCGCAGTCGGGCGGCGCAGCGGAAAGTAAAAATGTCGAGGTGCCGGATATCGGCGGCGACGAAGTGGAAGTGACCGAAGTGCTGGTCAAGGTCGGCGATACCGTGGCGGCCGAACAGTCGCTGATCACTGTCGAAGGCGACAAAGCCTCGATGGAAGTCCCGGCGCCGTTTGCCGGTAAAGTCACTGAAATCAAGGTCAATACCGGCGATAAAGTCAGCACCGGTTCGTTGATTATGGTGTTTGAAGTGGCGGGCGCGGGTGGCGCATCCGCCGCGCCGGCCCAGGACAGCAAGCCGGCCGCTGCCGCGCCGGCTCAATCCGGCGGCACGAAAGACGTCAATGTGCCGGATATCGGCGGCGACGAAGTGGAAGTGACCGAAGTGATGGTTAAGGTCGGCGACAAGGTCAGCGCCGAGCAGTCGCTGATTACCGTTGAAGGCGATAAAGCCTCGATGGAAGTCCCGGCACCGTTCGCCGGCACGGTTAAAGAGATCAAAATCAGCACCGGCGACAAGGTTAGCACCGGTACCCTGATCATGGTCTTTGAGGTGGAAGGCGCGGCTCCGGCCGCGGAGAAGACCGAGACCGCCGCCGCCGCGGCGCCGGCGCCCGCATCGCAGGCCAATAAAAACGCCGCGGCGGCGGCCCAGCCTAAAACCGAGGGCAAGAGCGAGTTTGCCGAAAACGACGCCTATGTGCACGCCACGCCGGTTATCCGTCGTTTGGCGCGTGAGTTCGGCGTTAATCTCGGCAAGGTGAAGGGGACCGGACGTAAAGGCCGTATCCTGCGCGAAGATATCCAGGCCTACGTCAAGGATGCGGTAAAACGCGCCGAGGCCGCTCCCGCAGCCGGCGCCGGCGGCTCTCTGCCGGGCCTGCTGCCGTGGCCGAAGGTGGATTTCAGCAAATTCGGCGATACGGAAGAAGTCGAACTGGGCCGCATCCAGAAAATTTCCGGCGCCAACCTGCATCGCAACTGGGTCATGATCCCGCACGTCACGCAATTCGACGAGGCGGATATCACTGAAGTGGAAAACTTCCGTAAACAGCAGAACGCCGAAGCGGAAAAGAAAAAGCTGGATGTGAAAATCACCCCGCTGGTGTTTATCATGAAGGCCGTGGCCAAGGCGCTGGAGGAACTGCCGCGCTTTAACAGCTCGCTGTCCGAGGATGCGCAGAAGCTGACGCTGAAGAAATACATCAATATCGGCGTGGCGGTGGATACGCCGAATGGCCTGGTGGTGCCGGTGTTCCGCGACGTGAATAAGAAGGGTATCTTTGAGCTGTCGCGCGAACTGGCGGAGATCTCGAAAAAGGCGCGTGACGGTAAACTGACGTCCTCCGATATGCAGGGCGGATGTTTCACCATCTCAAGCCTTGGCGGCATCGGCGGCACGGCGTTTACGCCTATCGTCAACGCGCCGGAAGTAGCGATCCTCGGCGTGTCCAAATCGGCGATGAAACCGGTATGGAACGGTAAGGAATTTACGCCGCGCCTGATGCTGCCGCTGTCCCTGTCCTATGACCATCGCGTCATCGACGGCGCGGCGGGTGCCCGGTTTATCAGTTTCATCAACAACGTAATGTCCGATATTCGTCGTCTGGTGATGTAAGCCCGAGGCCGGCCCCAGGGCCGGCCTGATTGTTTAATGTGACGCTGCCGGTTGGGCGCATTTTCCCCCGGCAGGGCAAACAGGTCACGCGCCGTCCGAACCCGCTTTGCAGATTATTAACATTTCTGTAAACTGGTTTTGATGGAGGCGTCCCGGTGGTATCGGCGCGTTATGCCTTTAATTCGTCAGAAAATTAACGCCTTACCGCTGGTCAAACAACTAAGAGGTCATGATGAGTACTGAAATCAAAACCCAGGTCGTGGTACTTGGGGCGGGCCCGGGGGGATATTCCGCCGCCTTCCGTTGCGCCGATTTAGGTCTGGAGACCGTGCTGGTCGAACGTTACGCGACACTGGGCGGTGTTTGCCTGAACGTGGGCTGTATTCCTTCCAAGGCGCTGCTGCATGTCGCCAAGGTGATTGAAGAAGCAAAAGCGCTAAGCGAAAACGGCATCACTTTTGGTGAACCGAAAACCGATATCGATAAAGTACGTACCTGGAAAGAACGGGTTGTCAACCAGTTGACCGGCGGACTGACCGGTATGGCCAAAGCCCGTAAAGTGAATGTCGTGCACGGAGTGGGTAAATTTACCGGCGCCAACACCCTGGTGGTGGAGGGCGAAAAAGGCACCACCACCATCAATTTCGACAATGCGATCATCGCCGCCGGCTCGCGGCCGATCACCTTGCCGTTTATTCCCCATGACGACCCGCGCGTATGGGATTCCACCGACGCGCTGGCGCTGCGCACCGTGCCGGAAAAGCTGCTGGTCATGGGCGGCGGCATTATCGGCCTGGAAATGGCCACGGTGTATTATGCGCTCGGCTCCAAAATCGACGTGGTCGAAATGTTCGATCAGGTGATCCCGGTGGCGGATAAGGATATCGTCAAGGTCTACACCAAACGCATCAGCAAGCAGTTCAACCTGATGCTGGAAACCAAGGTGACCACGGTGGAAGCCAAGGAAGACGGCATTTACGTCACCATGGAAGGCAAGAAGGCGCCCGCCGAGCCGCAGCGCTACGATGCGGTGCTGGTGGCTATCGGCCGCGTGCCGAACGGCAAGCTGCTTGACGCCGGCAAGGCCGGGGTGGAAGTGGACGATCGCGGTTTTATCCGCGTCGATAAACAGCTGCGCACCAATGTGCCGCATATCTATGCCATCGGCGATATCGTCGGCCAGCCGATGCTGGCGCACAAAGGCACTCACGAGGGCCACGTGGCGGCGGAAGTTATCGCCGGCAAGAAACATTACTTCGATCCCAAGGTCATCCCCTCGATTGCCTATACCGAGCCGGAAGTGGCCTGGGTCGGCGTGACCGAGAAAGAAGCGAAGGAAAAAGGCATCAGCTACGAAGTGGCCACCTTCCCCTGGGCGGCGTCCGGCCGCGCCATCGCTTCCGACTGCCAGGACGGCGTCACCAAGCTGATATTCGATAAAGAAAGCCATCGGGTGATCGGCGGCGCGGTGGTCGGCGTCAACGGCGGCGAGCTGCTGGGCGAAATCGGCCTGGCCATCGAGATGGGTTGCGACGCTGAGGATATTGCGCTGACCATCCATGCCCATCCGACGCTGCACGAATCGGTCGGCCTGGCGGCGGAAGTGTATGAAGGCAGCATTACCGACCTGCCGAACGCCAAGGCCAAGAAAAAGAAATAATCAAGTCTGATTAAGATTGGCTGATGGCTCCCTCAGCTCAGGAGCCGCGCCGGAAATCTAGAAAAATTTTTATACTGTGCAAAAATCCGGGAAAGTTTGCGTTCCTGGATTTTTTTACGCCTATTTTGCCTGGTCCTGCTCTTATCCCCCTTGGAAGCTACCCGAAATCCTCTCTTTGATTAAAGGTTTTCAAGATTATTAAAGATCGGGCAGCGGGCCTTGGAACATACATTTCAATAAACCAGGCATCCGTGGCATAACAGCACATCACGCCCGGCAAGCGTGGCCTGACATTGCATGACATAGCCATGCAGGTTTTACCACTACCCGACGCATCTGCAAATACTGTTATTTTTCAGTGGAATCGCAGCGCAGATATATTAAGAGAAGTCGAAATCCATAATCAGGCTGGATGCCGGTTATACTTGGCCTCCGGGTAATAAAGGTCCGAGCGCCACTAATTTAGCTAACGCATTCCGGAGAAGCGTCCAATCTGAATACAGAATAGTTTTGTCTCTGATCACAAATTTAAGCATGATCGTCTCGAATTGCATATATTAGCAGAGGATAACATAGAGATACTAAATTTTGAAATTGATTAGAATGCAACCAAATGCCATACTCACTGAATATAAACACTTAATATAGCCATGGAATATAAGCATTGTCATATGCCTTTATCCATCTATTTAATTAGAGATGTTATATGAGGTAAGCATAATGGAAATATTAAATAACTTTGCATTTGATGAATTACCGGCAACAAGTGATCTCACTGGTAATTTTGAAGCCAGAATATGTTATGCGCAAAATATTACGTTGTATCAAAGAGCAACCCCGCATGATATCCGTCCGCGTTTGGTGGCCCAACGAGATACCCTATTACTGGTACAGCCCCGAGTAACGCTTCCGCCATCGATTTCCGTAACTGGAACGCGTGCTGATGGCGTTAGACTCGGTGTTTTGGACCTGGTACCCCCTGCTCAGTTGCCGACGGTTGATTCACCTGCTATCACAAATATAATTTATGCTCGCAATATGTGGTCGGTTATATTACCCGCGACTTGGATAAACCCTGGTCTAAGGCTTTTATTTGAAGCCGGCAATCAATCTGGTAGTCTAAATAATATTGTTATTGGTGCTCCCAATGAAGTGATTATCCAAACAATCGATATCGGAATGTTGGTAACCCCCCGCGATCGTTTTGATTTTGCTAATCAGCCCAGTTTACATCGAGATTATTATCAAAAAATTCCCGTTAGCCGTCTTATTGTTGGAGAATACGAACCCATCCATCTTACACGTGTAGTCATGCCAAATGGTGTCATCTATACAAGCCAATCGGCGGACAATGGTAGTTGGCATACAGGGGATATGCGTGAATATATTGGTAAGTTTCTGATATCCCAAGGTATCAATTGCGCAAATTATGGTATTAATAGCTCTGATGGGTCTATTGAAATACCGGATAATTATGTTGCATTTCAAATTACTGCGCATAATTCACGTGGGCGCTATCAGAATGGAATTATAGTACATGGTGGAAGCGGTGGAAATGGAATGCTTACTATCGAAGATTCTTCAGGAGAAGAATGGAGTCATGAAGCAGGCCACGCATATAGCCTCGGTCATTATCCTGGACAATGGCGAGGTTCATCCCATCAACGCCCTAGTGTTAATGGTGTTAACGCCGCATGGGGTTGGGATCGCGATCTTAACCGATTTATCGCCAACTTTTTCTGGGATAAAGGAGGAAACCAAAATTGTTGCGGCGGTAGTATTCCCCCCTTCCAAGGCAACCGTTTTAATACTGATGTGATGGCATCAGGACATGCAAGTTCTCCTTTATCTTATTATGCGTTACATACGCCATATGTCCTTAATGTCATACAAAATTTTATTGAGCGGCACGCTGTTTTCTCAAGCAGTTCACCGACTGGTTTTAAAATTTGGGATCCACAAAGTCTGAGATATATTAATTACGTTAACTATGTCAGGCCACCTAGTGTTATTATTTCCCATCAAGCGCAGTTTAATGCTATAGCCAATGATACCAGTGGCAACTTTATCAGAACACAGCTTATACGCATGGGCATTGTGCAACTAATACCCAGTAACGGTAATTGGATTCGTAATGTTCATCTCCCTACGGCAGACGCACAACTCGAGGGTAGCATCGTTTGGGTAGATAGTGATGCACAATCAGATATGTTTATTATTATTGGTAATCAATCTCATCGAGTCTCATACAGGAATAGTAGTATTTTTATAGTAAGAAATAGGAATTGGATAATACTCGCTGACAATTTACCCTTTAACTCGAATACTCTTGAGATTATTTTACAACAAGAAGAAAAGAGAGCGTGCCCCCATCGTAATAAAAATAATTGTGAAGATAAATGCGATTGTGAGCGTGGCTGCGGTTCAGTGTCAAATAAAAATGAAGGAGATTTTGAAAATGCCAATTGTGGCGTTAAAACTGTAAATGGCTTAATTGATCCAAATGTCATGTTGCCCTTTTATCCACCTATTTACACAGATGATACTATTTATCGCATCGACACTCAACAACAATTGACGCGGCTGGGGAATGATCCTTCTGGTGCTGAACTAAGCACTATTTTACAAAGATTTCAAGAAGTTGAAATTATAGTTCGTGATGGTGCATGGACCAGTAATATTAGCTTTCCTGCTGCAAGAGCGATTAGCCTTGGTCGGATTATTTCTTTCACTAACCGGGCAACATGGGACGTGACGGTGATGGTTAATAATACTCCCATTATCTATAGAACTGGGGATTCGACACGCTATGTGGCTGAAAATAATCTTTGGCACTCGCGTGAAAAAAATGATGCGTTAGGAACGCGGGTACCTCGCCAATTTGGCGTTCCGGTAACGACGGTAGTGGGTTATTATGACCCCGAGAGAATTCTACCTACAACTATTTATCCTGCATTGCATGGTGGTTATGGTTTTATTTATTCTTCCTCCCAAAATGTCAGTCCGCTTGAATGCTATTTGCGGGTGACTACGTCAACAGATATTATTCATTATCAATTAGCAAGAGGCCGTATTAACCCTGCTGGAATGAATAAATTCCATATCAATATCAGGCAGATAGACCGGGCCGCCAGAGCGGATATTATTATAAGAAATGTTATTGTTACCTCGTTAACGCTCAACCCTCCAACAACCAGATTGGGTTACACAGTCAATGGATTATCCTCTCGTTCAATGAAGTTTATAAATGGCAAGGCTAATATTAATGAATTAAATAATTTCCCGGAGAAATTATTTGGTTACTTAGCGGAAAATTTTACTGTCAATATCCAGCTCACTAAGACCGATCGGTTGGATATGTTGAAATTGCCTCCTTTCGCGTACAATGGTCAACGTGTGGAGATCGCAGGAAATTCGGGTTCTCCAACAAACGTGATTTTAGACGATAAACAGCAATATATTATTGCGCGTGGTGAAGTCGCAAAATTTATTTTTATAGAGGATGCCTGGCAAAAGGAGATAGATAGCCCAATGAGTTCTCAGGAAAACGCCGCTCTGAATACTGAAAATGATTTATCGTCAGATACCTAAAATCGGCACTCATAGCCGACAACTTCGGGTATATTGGCTGCGATGAGTGCATTTTAATTCAGGTCAAGACTTTTTAAAAACGAACTGAGGTAAATTTTGAATTAACGCACTTATCCATTTATTGTGGCATCCAAAAATTCGATGCTGCCTATGTCGCTTTCGGGTAGGCGTCCACATCGTATTTTTGGCAACGGTCTGTAGTTGTAACTATAAAATAGTGTTAATTTAACACAGTAAAATCAGCGCCATAGCCTTAACGTTTCAGCTAAAAATTATGTTGCTTAGTTGTAAACAAATTAACAGTACGGTCAAATTCTGTTAGACTGCCGAGAGCAATAAAAGTGAGCAATGACTTATTAAAGCGAGGAGATCGTCGTGCTAGAAGACTACCGTAAGCACGTGGCCGAACGTGCTGCCCAGGGGATTGTGCCAAAACCTCTTGACGCTGCGCAAATGGCGGCGCTGGTGACACTGCTGAAAAATCCGCCGACCGGCGAAGAAAATTTTTTACTGGATCTGTTAACTAACCGTGTTCCCCCAGGCGTAGACGAAGCGGCCTATGTCAAGGCCGGTTTCCTGGCCGCCGTCGCCAAAGGCGACGCGCACTCTCCGCTGCTTACGCCCGCCCGGGCGGTTGAATTGCTCGGCACCATGCAGGGCGGATACAATATCCAGCCGTTGGTTGACGCGCTGGATAGCGAGACCCTGGCGCCGATTGCCGCCGATGCGTTGAAACACATGCTGCTGATGTTTGACAGCTTTTTTGATGTTGAAGCCAAGGCCAGGGCCGGCAATGTCCACGCTCAGCGGGTGATGCGGGCCTGGGCCGACGCCGAATGGTTCCTGTCGCGCCCTGCGCTCGCGGAAAAAATCACCGTGACGGTATTTAAAGTCACCGGTGAAACCAATACCGATGACCTGTCGCCGGCGCCCGATGCCTGGTCCCGGCCGGATATTCCGCTGCACGCCCTGGCGATGCTGAAAAATGCCCGCGACGGTATCGATCCCGATCAGCCCGGCAGCGTCGGACCTATCAAACAAATTGAAGCGCTGAACCAGAAAGGCTTCCCGCTGGCCTATGTGGGCGATGTGGTCGGCACCGGCTCCTCGCGCAAATCCGCCACCAACTCGGTGCTGTGGTATATGGGCGACGACCTGCCTTACGTGCCGAATAAGCGGGGCGGCGGCGTGGTGCTGGGCAGCAAGATTGCGCCGATTTTCTTTAATACCATGGAAGACTCGGGCGCGCTGCCCATCGAGGTTGATGTCTCCGAGCTGAATATGGGCGACGTGATTGATATCTATCCGTTCAAGGGGGAGATTCGCGCCCATGATACCGACCGGCTGCTGGCCACCTTCGCGCTCAATACCGAGGTGCTGGTGGACGAAGTGCGCGCCGGCGGCCGCATTCCGCTTATCATCGGCCGTGGATTGACCGCGCGCGCCCGTGAATCCCTGGGCCTGCCGCCCAGCGAAATATTCCGCCATGCCCGGGCCGTGGTCGCCAGCGACAAGGGATTTACCCTGGCGCAGAAAATGGTCGGCCGCGCCTGCGGCGTGGAGGGCATCCGCCCCGGCCAGTATTGCGAGCCTAAAATGACCTCCGTCGGCTCGCAGGATACCACCGGCCCGATGACCCGCGATGAGCTGAAGGATCTGGCCTGCCTGGGCTTCTCCGCCGATCTGGTTATGCAGTCGTTTTGCCATACCGCCGCCTATCCGAAACCGGTGGATGTGGAGACCCACCATACCCTGCCGGACTTTATCATGAACCGCGGCGGCGTTTCGCTGCGCCCCGGCGACGGTATTATCCACTCCTGGCTGAACCGTATGCTATTGCCCGACACCGTCGGCACCGGCGGCGATTCCCATACCCGCTTCCCCATCGGCATTTCGTTCCCGGCGGGTTCCGGCCTGGTGGCGTTTGCCGCCGCCACCGGCGTCATGCCGCTGGATATGCCGGAATCGGTCCTGGTGCGTTTCAAGGGGAAGATGCAGCCCGGCATCACGCTGCGCGATCTGGTGCACGCCATTCCGTATTATGCCATCCAGCAGGGACTGCTGACGGTGGAAAAGAAGGGTAAGAAGAACATCTTCTCCGGCCGTATTTTGGAAATCGAGGGCCTGCCGGAGCTGAAGGTGGAACAGGCGTTTGAACTGGCGGACGCCTCGGCGGAACGTTCGGCGGCGGGTTGTACCATCAAATTGGATCAGGCGCCGATCGTCGAATACCTCAGTTCCAATATTGTGCTGCTGAAGTGGATGATAACCGAAGGCTACGGCGATCGCCGCACCCTGGAGCGCCGCATCAAGGGCATGGAAAGCTGGCTGGCCGATCCTCATCTGCTGGCGGCGGATGCCGACGCGGAATATGCCGCCGTGATTGAAATCGATCTGGCGGATATCAACCAACCGATCCTGTGCGCGCCGAACGACCCGGACGATGCCCGTCTGCTTTCCGAGGTGGCCGGCAATAAAATCGACGAAGTGTTTATCGGCTCCTGCATGACCAACATCGGCCACTTCCGCGCGGCGGGTAAATTGCTTGACCAGCACAAAGGCCAGCTGCCGACCCGTCTGTGGGTGGCGCCGCCGACCAAAATGGATGCCGCCCAGTTAACGGAAGAAGGCTATTACAGCATTTTCGGTAAAAGCGGGGCGCGCGTCGAGATCCCCGGCTGCTCATTGTGCATGGGCAACCAGGCGCGTGTGGCCGAAGGCGCGACGGTGGTTTCCACCTCTACCCGCAACTTCCCCAACCGATTGGGCAACGGCGCGGATGTCTACCTGGCTTCGGCGGAACTGGCGGCGGTAACCGCGCTGCTGGGACGTTTACCAACGGTGGAGGAATATTTGCAGGCCATTGCTCTGGTGGATAAAACCGCTGCCGATACGTATCGCTACCTGAACTTTGACCGGTTGACGGAGTATACCGACAAAGCCGACGAGGTGATTTTCCAGACGGCGGTGTAACTGGGTAATGCCTGGGATACGCAAACGTAACCCCCGGCGCTTCGATCCCACGGCCAGCCATTGCGGCTGGCCGTTTTTTTAGGGTTGAAAAGCAGAAGCGACTTTAAATTTTCAACGTAAGCTATGTGAAACAACCACCGCAATTCTAAAGTGGGCAAATAGGGTTTATATTTTATGTCACTTTTGATTTACCCGATAAAGTGCAAGGCACGGAGGTCTCTCTATGAATGCAGGCGTTTATCCTTGTTTATTAGCGAACGGCGCAAATTGCGCGCCGGGCGATAATTCCGCACAAAGTTATACCGGCGTTAATCGAATAGGGAATATTTTGAAAAATGTTTCCCATTCTGCAATTTCCTTGCAAAACCTGCCGGTCTCTTTTCCTTTTACTCTGCCGGACGCGCCACCTTGCGCGACGCCCGGAAATGATCACCATGAAGCGACCTCCGCTATGCCGCTGGATCCTGACGCGATGGCGGAAATAGTATTAGCCCGCAAAGATAAAATTATGTATGCCGGGCATTATGCCGCAAGAGGGCGTAAGCAGAAAAGAGAAACCGAGTTGGAAGCAGCCCTGGCGCTCGCCAATAATAATCCGTACGGAGAAGTACCGTTAATTTATGCGGCCAGCGTGGGCATGGGCGAAGTGGTCAAAACGTTTATATCGCAAGGGGTAAGCGTTGAAATAGCCGCAATCAGATGGCCGCATAAAGGGATGTTGCCGATACATGTCGCCACGGTTAATAACCAAAGTGCAGTGGTGGAAATATTACTGGATGCCGGCGCTCAGATCAATGCATGCTGGGTGGGGATGACGGCGTTAATGCTTTCTGAAGAATTCGCCGAGAGTGATATTTCAGTCACCCGGCTGCTTCTGGACAGAGGCATCGATTATGACGCCAGGGATTTTAAGGGCAACACCGCCCTGATGTATGCCGCGCGCTTGAATCTTTATGATCATTTTATGGCGATATTCGCTGCAGGCGCGGACCTTTGGTTGCTGAATAACCGTGGCGAGAGCGTATTTTTGGTGGCTTCACGCGCCTGTGATATGCGCATTGCCGCTTTTTTGCTGGCGCAAGGCGCGGATGTCAATGAAACCGACAATACCGGTTCGACGGCCATGGATTCCGCAAGGGCCATGCATCAGCTGGATATGATTACGCTATTGACGCAAGCGTATCAGAGTAATGACGCGGCGCCGGCGACGGCCGCTGTCGAGACCACCCGTCGCAAGCCGCCGACCACCAGCGCGCCTGCGCCGCCGCAGACTATCCTGCGCCCGCGCGGACGCTCCCCCGGCATTGTACCGCAAACCGGGCTGCCCCATACCCCGGCCAGGCCCGGCATAAGCGACGATATTCCAGACCGGCCCGCGGAACCGCTGACCCCTTTTATGATGGCGGCGAAAAAAGACGATTTGAAATTGATCGATGCCCTGCTGGCAAACCGGACGGATATTAACGAAGTTAACGCCATTGGCCGTACGGCGCTGATGCAAAGCGCCGAACGCGGCGCCAAGGTGACGGTCAATGCGCTATTGCTACGCGGCGCGAACGCTACGCTCGTTGATAATAACGGCCGGGACGCACTATTTTACGCCGCGCGGCGCGGTCATACGCCGGTTATGGCGTTGCTGCAACATCATAGTGCCGCGACGTCCGGCGCCGCGGGTCCCTCCGGCATTAACGGCATAAGGTTTGCTAATTTAATCAATAAAATAAAGCGTTTGAGCCAGTTATTTTTCCAGTAGCTGTGGCTTTTTTCAGGGATAGGTTTTTGTTCGCGGCCAAACGGGTTATACCAATGGTTTATACCTGACGATGTGGCTGAAGGGCGGGCCGGCGCGTCATTCTCCCCCCTTTAACGCTCACGAGCGCGGTAAAACACAACATAGCTAACGATCTTATGCCGGTAAACGGGTAAAATAACCGTTACTGTACGGGCCTGCGCAGAAATTATCTGCCATCTCCCGCAATTGGCTGAGTATGGGCGGACGGCTATGGATTACGCGTTTCAACGGGATATCACCGGTCAGGTAAGAGTGACCTTTTCCATGGGGCATGAAGCCGTGGGACATTGGCTTAACGAAGAGGTCAAGGGCAATCTCGTGTTATTGGACGAGGTGGAGGGGCATATCAAGCGGTTGGCCGGCGGCCAGGACAGTTGGCAATGCGTCGGGCATGAGTACACTTTCTGGACCGATGGCGATGAGGTGATAATCCGCGCCAATGAACTTGCCTTTGTGAACGACGAACTGGAGGAAGGCATGAATTATTATGATGAAGAAAGCCTGTCGTTATGCGGGACCGATGATTTTTTGCAGGTTTTACGGCATTATCGCGATTTTAGTCTGTCCCGCTAACCCGCTGGGTATCATCCGATCCGGCTGCGACGTCGTTTGTTTTATTTCTAAATAAGAACGTAACGATAAAAGTTATTCCCAGATTATCCGCCATGGCAACGAGTAGTGAAATTCAAAAAATAGTGTGCCTATGACATGATGGCGATGAAAAAATGATCATCAGGTGTCGCTATGAATTCTAACTCAATTAATTCAGGTGAAATTAATCAAGCTCACTTGGAAGGAACATATCATTCTGCTGATGGCGAAAAGCCAGAAAAAGCATATTGGACAAAATTAAAGAAGCTTTCCGCCTGTGTTAATTTGTCTGTCAACGTACACACAGTAACAAACCCTCCTGCCGGTAATGATGGCGCACATCCGCTTAACCTTTGCCACGACGGCGGTCTAAAACGTCCCGCCGTCGTGGCGCCGGCGGCGCCCGCCGTTTCTTGCGCCGTGACGGCGCAAACGCCATGCGTGCCTGACCACTCGCCCGCCAAAAAAAACAGGCTTGGCCAACCCACGGCGCCGCCCGGTGTGCAGCACCGCGGCCATCAGGTCAATATTGCCCGCATAACGCCGTTGACCGGCCAACCCTCTCCCCTATTCCCGCCTGTGGAGGGGACCTTGCCGGCCTTGAGGGGGGAGCATCGCCAGGAAAAAAGCCTGAGTGTGCTCGTGGCGGCGGCCTATCTGGGCAGGGCGGATATTATCGCGGACATGGATAACCATGGCGTCAACCCCGAGATTTGGCATGGTCTGTTAAGGCGGGCGTTGTGTCATGCCTGCCTCTGCGGCGATGAGGCCTTGGTCCGCTTGTTCCTGAGTCATGCCAGTGCGGAAATCATCAATAGACCTGACTGCGAGGGTATAACGCCGCTGATGTATGCGATTTCTCACAATCAAATACCGGTGGTACGCCTGTTGCTGGCAAACGGGGCCAATCCAGATGCTAAAACCAAACAGGGGTTGACGGCCATGATGTTGGCCACCATGACCGGCAACGATAAGATAGTAGGTTATTTATTGGATTATCACGCCGACATCAACGCCGTTAATTTGATGGGCGCCTCGGCGCTGATGATATCTATTCAATATAATACTGAGCAACTTTTTTATTTATTACTGTCACAGGGTGCCGACCCTTTGCAAAGCGATTACCTGGGCCACGACGCTATGATATATGCCGCCATTTATGGTCGGCCAAGCATAATGATTCATTTGCTTAATAAAAATATCCGCCCTGACATGACGGATAGGAGGGGGTTTACACCTTTAATGCATGCCATTGGACAGCATCAGGAAACAATAGTAAAAATATTGATAAGCAATGGCGCCAATGTGAATGCGCAGGATATTTTAGGCACCACGCCTTTGATGTTGGCGGCTCATGCCTCCTGTGAAGATATCATCAAAAGACTTATCGAACACCAGGCCGATGTTTCCCTGACGGATTGTCTAAATCGCACGGCGCTGATGTATGCCGCCGTCAATGTCAATGACGTCATTTTAGCTACCCTTTCGCGTCAACCCTGCAATATCAATGCCGGCGATATCTATGGTGACACGGCGCTGGCATTTGCTTTGCAGCGCGGCGATGCCGCGATCATTAATGTCTTGTTGGAACGCGGCGCCGACCCCTTTATCAAAAACGCTTTCGGCTATACCAGCCTGATGTATGCGGCGCGCTATGGTGATAGCGACATTGTCAGGTCACTGCTGGACCGGAATCTTAACGTCAATGATATCGGCTGTGATGGCAGGACGGCGCTTAGCATTGCCGCTGCGCGGGGACATGTCGATATTGTCCGGCTGCTGATTGCGCACGGCGCCAACGGCGCAATAGCCGATAGCCATTGCCAGACCGCCATGGATTATGCCCGCTGTTATGGCCATAGGGCGGTGATTAAATTGCTGGCGGCAGGGGCTCCGGAGAGCGCAGGTAGGGAGGAATATTCCGGCTACGAAGCCTGAGCCGGTCCGAACACCTACCGGCGGGTCATACCACCGGCAGGTTGCGTCCGTAATAAATTTCCCGCATTTCTTTATACAGCAGGTCCGTGATCTCCTTGCGTTCGCTGGGGCTCAGATCTTCCGGCCTGGCATTGAACAGATAATGCTTTAAATCAAAATCCTTCAGCATCATCTTGGTATGGAAAATATTTTCCTGATAGATATTGACGTCCATCATGTGATACTGCGCCTTCATATCTTTCGATAGAAAGTTCTGTATTGAATTGATTTCATGATCAATATAATGTTTTATGCCATTGATATCCCGGGTAAAGCCTCTCACCCGATAATCCATGGTAACGATATCCGATTCTAATTGATGTATCAGGTAATTGAGCGCCTTCAACGGCGAAATCACGCCACAGGTTGAAACTTCAATATCGGCGCGGAACGTGCAAAGGCCGCCTTCCGGATGGCTTTCCGGATAGGTATGCACGCAGATATGGCTTTTATCCAGGTGCGCCACCACCGATTCCGGCAACGGCCCCGGGTGCTCCGATTTATCGATGCTGAGCGGATCGATAGGATCTTCGCTGACCAAAATGGTGACGCTTGCGCCTTGGGGTTCATAGTCCTGCCGCGCGATATGCAGGATGTTGGCGCCGATCATCGCGCAGGTATCGCTCAGGATCTCAGTCAGGCGATTGGCATTATATTGTTCGTCAATGTAAGCGATATATCCATCACGGTCGTCCGCCGTTTTGGCATAACAAATATCGTAAATACAAAAACCCAGGCTCTTGGTTAAATTATTAAAGCCGTGTAGTTTTAACTTCTGCAATTGAGTTCACCCCCTTATGGCTTGCGTCTCAGCGTGCTGACGACAAGGCATTGAGTAAATACTGCGGCAGGGCAAAGCTGCCGTGATGAATAGCTGCATTATAATAGCGGCATTCCAATTTCGCAGCGGAGAAGCGCGCCTTCAGCGTGACGGCGTCCAGCTGGCGCAGCGCCGGGTCCTGACTGGCCCAGGCGAAGGTCATCAAACCGCCGTAGTAGGTCGGTATCGCCGCCTGGTAGAAGCTGACATCGCTGAAGTAATGGCTGAGTTTGCGGTGGCTGTGTACCGCCTCGTCCTGCTGTAAAAAACACACCCCGTTTTGGGCGACAAAAATGCCGCCTTCATTCAGGCACCGCGCGCAGCCCTGATAAAAATCAGACGTAAACAGGCTCGATCCCGGCCCGATAGGATCGGTACAGTCGGAGATGATCACATCAAAGGTGTCGTCGGTGGCGCCGACAAAATTCACGCCGTCGTCGATAACCAGATGAAAACGCGGATCGTCGAACGAGCCGGCGTTGTGCCCCGGCAGATATTGCCGGCAGAAGGTGACGACGCCGGCGTCGATTTCCACCATGGTCACGCTTTCTACGCCGGGGTGCCGGCAGACTTCACGCAGCATGCCGCCGTCGCCGCCGCCGATAATCAGCACCTTGCGGGCGTTGCCGTGGGCGATAAGCGGTACGTGGGCCATCATTTCGTGATAGATAAATTCATCGCGTTCGGTGGTTTGCACCACGCCGTCCAGCGCCATAACGCGGCCAAACGCGGCGTTGGCGAAAATCACCAGATCCTGATGCGCGGTTTTTTCCCGGTACAAGATAGCGTCCACGTGAAAATACTGCCCGAAATTATCATGCAGCGTTTCGTACCAGATGTCGTGTTGTGGCATGTTGGGATGTGACATGTTGAGCTAACCCTCGGCGAAAACCGCCATGAGAAAACGGCGCAACATAATAGCTAACTCCGCCCCACCTTGCACGGATGATTTTCACACAAACAGGATTTAAAACTCTTTATTTTGCGTAGGCGAGCAAACTAAGGGAATTTGTCGCCAGGCTTTCGCATTTCTTCGGCGTGGGAATGGCGATGCCGCTAAGATCGCGATAGCTGTCTTCTCCCAGGGCGCGCATGTCGAAACTGGCATAGTTGCTGAGGTCCCAACGGTTTTGTTGGGCAAAAATCAGGATGGCACGCCGGATTTGTTCATTGGGCATGTCGGTATAACCACAGTTGTTCTTCAGATAAACAAACACGGCGGTTAAATCGGCCATGTCTTCGGCTTCGGGTTCGGATAAGGCTTGTGACGCGGTTGAAAAACCCAGCAGCCCGAGCAACAGCGTCACCAATAGGGTGTATTTCATGTGAAAACCTGAATCATTCGTTATAGGTTGACGTTATCATATTTAATGATTTTCGCCCTAAGTTTTATTCTGCAGCCGCATTTTTGGCGGTGAAAACCGCTTGATGAAAGTATGGAGCAAACCTGGCGGATTGTCCCGCGCGCGGTGGGTAAAACCGCTAAGATTGCTGATACGCGCGGTGGGCTTGAGCGGGAAGGGCGGGCACGAAGAGCCGTGCAAACCTTGTGTCCGCGCATCGCATGCGCCTGGCGGTTATGCTAAAATTCGCCTCTTTTCAACTTTCTGTAATGTGATCCCGCTATGAAACACACCGTGGACGTCATGATTTCCGCCGGGGAAATCGCTGACCGGGTCGCGCAGCTTGGCCATGATATCAGCCTGCATTACCGCGACAGCGGCAGTGAGATGGTCCTGGTCGGCCTGTTGCGTGGCTCTTTTATGTTTATGGCCGACCTTTGCCGCGCCGTGACGGTGCCGCATGAAGTGGATTTCATGACCGCCTCCAGCTATGGCAGCGGCATGAGCAGCACGCGCGACGTTAAGATTTTGAAGGATCTTGATGAGGATATCCGCGGCAAGGATGTGCTGATCGTGGAAGATATCATTGATTCCGGCAACACGCTAAGTAAAGTGCGCGAGATCCTGCAACTGCGCCAGCCGAAATCCCTGGCTATCTGCACCTTGCTTGATAAGCCGGATCGCCGCGAGGTGCAGGTGCCGGTGGAGTGGGTGGGCTTTGCCATCCCCGACGAGTTTGTGGTGGGATACGGTATCGATTACGCGCAGCGCTACCGGCATTTGCCTTTT
Organism: Sodalis sp. RH24; assembly: GCF_047324145.1. Taxonomy (NCBI): domain Bacteria; kingdom Pseudomonadati; phylum Pseudomonadota; class Gammaproteobacteria; order Enterobacterales; family Bruguierivoracaceae; genus Sodalis; species Sodalis sp. RH24. The sequence goes on along the minus strand of NZ_CP178729.1, from coordinate 2,440,620 downwards.
GTCGGCAAGGTCGTGCGTCAGGATTGACCGCCAGGCGGCGGTCCTTGGCGGTCTCAGGGATGACGCACGGGTAGCCGGCTATTTGCCGTGCTGTTGCAAAAGCGTGGCGATGCCCTGGCGGTAGCGCTGTTCCAGCGTCTCCCGGCTGGTGGCGGAGACGTCCATATTACGCAGCAGGCCGTCGTGTATGCTGTATACCCAGCCGTGCAGCTGCACCTTCTGGCCGCGTTTCCAGGCCGAGCGCATAATGGTGGAGTGCCCCAGGTTGTAGACCTGCTCGATAACGTTGATTTCACATAAGGTGTTGAGGCGATCCTCGGGATGAAGCTCCCCCAGCATTGAGCTATGCTTGTACCACAAATCGCGGATATGCAGCAGCCAGTTGTCGATCAATCCCAGTTCCGGATTGTCGATGGCGGCCTGTACGCCGCCGCATCCGTAATGGCCGCAGATAATAATATGCTCGACTTCCAGTACGTCCACGGCGTACTGCACCACCGACAGGCAGTTGAGATCGGTATGGATAACCAGGTTGGCCACGTTGCGGTGCACAAACAGCTCCCCCGGCTCCAGGCCGGTCAGCCTCTCCGCCGGCACCCGGCTATCGGAACAGCCTATCCAAAGGAATCGCGGCTTCTGGGCCAGCGCCAGACGCTCGAAGAAACCCGGGTCTTCTTCTTTGAGATGCTTAGACCAAGTTTGGTTGTTGCTGATAAGGTCCGTGATGTCTTTCATTGTGGTTTTTAGCCCGTAACGACGTAGTGCGATGCGTTAATATAGGTCAACCGTGCGTTTTTTTAAATCAGTTCGTCACATCCATTGAGAATAAGGTAAGTCGTTATCTATGACATATGCATTGGAGTTGGAGAAGTTGACCAAGACCTACGCAGGAGGCGTACAGGCGCTAAAAGGGATAGACCTTAATGTGGAAGCGGGGGATTTTTATGCGTTGCTGGGACCCAATGGCGCGGGTAAGTCCACCACCATCGGCATCATCAGCGCGCTGGTCAATAAAACCTCCGGCAAGGCGCGCGTATTCGGCTACGACATCGATAAAGATATTGTGAATGCCAAACGCCAGCTGGGCCTGGTACCGCAGGAATTTAATTTTAATCCGTTTGAAACCGTCTGGCAGATTGTGGTTCACCAGGCCGGTTATTACGGCGTGGAACGCAAAGTGGCGGAGAAGCGCGCCGAGAAATACCTCAACCAGCTGGATTTATGGACCAAGCGCGACGAGCGCGCGCGCATGCTTTCCGGCGGGATGAAACGCCGCCTGATGATCGCCCGCGCCCTGATGCACGAGCCTAAGCTGCTCATCCTCGATGAACCCACCGCCGGCGTGGATATCGAGCTCAGGCGTTCGATGTGGGGTTTCCTGCGCGATTTGAACGGCAGCGGCACCACCATCATCCTGACCACCCATTATCTGGAAGAAGCGGAAATGCTGTGTCGCAATATCGGCATTATCCAAAGCGGCGAACTGGTGGAAAATACGTCTATGCGGCTGCTGCTGTCCAAGCTGAAATCAGAAACCTTTATTCTCGATCTGGCGGCCAAGAGCCCGTTGCCGCAATTACAGGGGTATCGCCATCAACTGCTGGACACCAGCACCCTGGAAGTGGAGGTGATGCGGGAACAGGGGCTGAACAGTTTGTTCGGCCAGCTCAGCTCCCAGGGGGTGCAGGTGTTGAGTATGCGTAATAAAGCCAACCGGCTGGAAGAGCTGTTTGTCACGCTGGTAAAAGACGACCGGGCCAGCAGGAGGGCCAAATTATGATGCATCTTTATTGGATCGCCTTAAAGAGTATCTGGCGTAAGGAAATAAACCGCTTCGGCCGGATCTGGATCCAGACGCTGGTACCGCCGGTGATTACCATGGCATTGTATTTTATTATTTTCGGCAATCTTATCGGATCGCGCATCGGCGAAATGCATGGCTTTTCGTATATGCAGTTTATCGTGCCGGGCCTGATTATGATGGCGGTGATTACCAATGCCTATACCAATGTGGCCTCCTCGTTCTTCAGCGCCAAGTTCCAGCGCAATATAGAGGAACTGCTGGTGGCGCCGGTGCCCACGCATATCATCATCGCCGGCTATGTGGGCGGCGGGGTGGCGCGCGGCATTTGCGTCGGCATTTTGGTTACCGCGATTTCGTTGTTTTTCGTGCCTTTCCATGTGCATTCATGGTGGGTGGTGGCGGTGACGCTTATTTTGACGGCGGTGCTGTTCTCGCTGGCCGGCCTGCTGAACGCGGTGTTTGCCAAAAGCTTTGACGATATCAGCCTGATCCCGACCTTTGTGCTGACGCCGCTGACCTACCTGGGCGGGGTGTTTTATTCCCTGACGCTGTTGCCGCCCATATGGCAGGCCATATCCAAGCTCAACCCCGTCGTCTATATGATAAGCGGCTTTCGTTTCGGTTTTCTGGGCATCAGCGACGTGCCGCTGGCGTTTACGCTGTCGGTGCTGGTGGTGTTTATCGTGGTGTTTTATGCCTGGTGCTGGTATTTGATCCAGCGCGGCAGCGGGCTGCGGACATAGGTAAAGGACGGCGGCGCATTTTTGCCAGAGGATGCGCCGCCGGGCGGCGTCAGGCCACCTGTACCGGTACCGCCTTGGCGGTGCGTTTCAGCTGGTTCTGGTCGTCGAAATAGGCCACCAGAGGCCGATGGCCGCGCGCCTCTTCATCCGGCATCTGCACGTAGGCGCAAATGATCAGCAAATCGCCGACGCAGGCGCAGCGGGCGGCCGCGCCGTTGACGGAAATAATGCGCGAGCCGCGCTCGGCGGCGATGGCGTAGGTGGAAAACCGCTGGCCGTTGTCGACGTTGTAGATATCGATAGCCTCATACTCCAGGATACCCGCCGCTTCCAGAAAGTCCTGATCGATGGCGCAGGAGCCTTCATAGTGCAAATCCGCCTGGGTCACGTGGACCCGGTGCAGCTTACCTCTTAGCATGGTGCGTTGCATAACGTTAAACCTTTGTACTTTCCCCGCCGGGGAGTGAAAACGCAAAATCGCCTTGGGACATCCACGCCAGTATTGACGATAGCCTCCCGGCTGTCCACAGGCCTGAGTGCTGCCCCATTACAACGTTAAATCCACCTGGGCGTTGTCAATTAAACGCGCCTTGCCCAGCCAGGCGGAAAACAGCACCACCGCGCGCGCGCTGTCCACCGTGAGCGGCTGCAAGGTATCGGCGTCGCGAATATCCAGGGCATCCGGCTGCAGGCCGGCCTGGCGCAGCCGTTCCGCCGCCTGTTGCAGCAGGGTATCGGTTTGGCGTTCGCCGTTTTTCATCTGCCCGATAAGCTGTTCCAGCACGCTGTGCAACCGGGGCGCTATCTGGCGCTCCCCGGCGGTGAGATAGCCGTTGCGCGAGCTTAGCGCCAGGCCGTCGGCGGCGCGCACCGTCGGTACGCCGACTATCTCGATGTCATAGCCCATATCCTTCACCATTTGGCGTATCAGCGCCAGCTGCTGGTAATCCTTCTGGCCGAAACAGGCGATATCCGGCTGCACCAGGTTAAACAGCTTACTGACAATGGTGGCTACGCCGCGGAAATGGCCCGGGCGGATGGCGCCTTCCAGAATAGCGGAAAAACGCGGCACATCCACAAACGTCTGGCTGGCGAGTCCGTCCGGATATATAACCGCCGCTGCCGGCGCAAACACCGTATCAACGCCGCGCCGGGTCAGCTTTTCGCAATCTTCCTGCAGCGTGCGCGGGTACGCCGTGAGATCTTCGGGGCGATCGAATTGCATCGGATTGACGAAGATACTGACGATAACAATATCGGCACGGGCGCGGGCTTCATCCACCAGGGACATATGCCCATCGTGCAGATTCCCCATGGTCGGCACCAACGCAATACGTTTACCTTCCTGCCGCCACTGCTTAACAGCCTGACGCAGTTTCGGCGGGGTTTCGATAATCAACACGCCTATCTCCTGTCGTTATTGAAAACTGTGTTCCAGGCCGGGGAAAATACCCTGCTCGACCTCTTCGATATATAAACGCACCGCCGGGCGGATATCACCTGCCTGGGCCAGGAAATTCTTGACGAATTTTGGCGTCCCTTGGCCGGTAATGCCCAACGCGTCCTGCATCACCAGGATTTGCCCGTCGGTGACATTGCCCGCGCCGATGCCGATCACCGGTATGGCCAGCGCCTCGGTGACCCGCTGCGCGAGCGCCACGGGCACGCATTCCAGCACCAGCAGCTGCGCGCCGGCCTGCTCAAGCGTCAGCGCGTCCTGTAATAACCGTTCCGCGCTGTCGCTGTCGCGGCCCTGCACTTTATACCCGCCGAAGATATTCACCGATTGCGGCGTCAATCCCAGGTGGCCGCACACCGGCACCGCCCGTTCGGTCAAACCGCGCACGGCGTCAGCCAGCCAGCCGCCGCCCTCCAGCTTGACCATATTGGCGCCGGCACGCATCAGCACGGCGGCGCTGTCAAAGGCCTGCGCCGCCGTCGCATAGGACATGAACGGCAAATCCGCGAGCAGCAGGCACTGGGGCGCGCCGCGGCGCACGCACCGGGTATGGTAGGCAATCTCTTCCACCGTCACCGGCAGCGTGGAAGTCTGGCCCTGCATGGTCATGCCCAGAGAGTCGCCCACCAGCATGACCTGAATGCCTTCTTGCTCAAACAGGCGGGCAAAGCTGGCGTCATAGGCGGTCAGGGTGGCGAACTTGCGTTGCTGCTGTTTCCAGGCGCGCAGATGCGAAATGGTGGTCGGTTTCATCATAACCTCGGTCAGGCCGGTAACGCATAATTGAAATGAAGTGGCGCGTTATTCTAAATGAAGGCGGGGACAGGAGATAGTATTGTCTGAGCAAAACGTGCGGCAATGGAGGGGATGCGCGGAGAAGGGGAGCTTACCAGCGGCGCGCCCGGTGTTCATTATCCCAGAATTCCAGGCCGTTGCGCCCGGTGCGCGCCAGCAGGTCCGCCAGCGCCTCGCCGTCGGGCAATACCAGGTCGGGGGCGAGCTCCGCCAGGGGATAAAGCACGAATTCACGGTGCTTCATATCATAGTGCGGCACCGTCAGCCGGGCGGTATGAAGCCGCAGGCCGCCGAACAGCAGGATATCCAGATCGAGCGTGCGCGGCCCCCAGCGGTCGGCTTTGCGCACCCGCCCCTGCCGCCGTTCGATGCGCTGGGTGTGATCGAGCAGCTGTTCCGGCGTGAGCGCGGTGTCAAGGGCGACGACGGCGTTGAGGTAATCGGGCTGGTCCTGCGGTCCCAGCGGCCGGCTGCGGTAAAAAGAGGAGCAGGCGTTCAGCCGGGTTTGCGGCAATTGGGCGAGGGCGTCCAGCGCGGCGTTAACCTGGTCAAGCGGATCCGCCAGGTTGCTGCCGATAGCCAGCCAGACTCGCGTCATCGGCACGCCGGACAGCGGCGCTGCGCCAGCCATGGTTAAGCCGGATCGCGATGCGGCGTACGGCGGCGCGGACGGCGCGGACGCGGACGGGCGGTGGCGTCGTCGTCAAGGGTGGTGAGCAGGGACTTCTGCCGCGGCGGCGCGGCTTCCTGGAACTCGCGCCACCATTGGGTCAGCCGTTGCAATTCGGCGCTGTTTTCGACGTCGGCGCGCAGCGCCAGCAGATCGAAAGCCGCGCGGAATTTTGGATGCTCCATCAGCTTGAAGGCGCGTTTGCCCTGGCGGCGCGACAGGCGCAGCTGCAGCTGCCAGATATCGCGCATCAGCGTGGTCAGGCGTTTGGGAATGGCGAGCGAGCGGCACTGTTCGTCAAGAATATCGTTCAGCGCCAGCGAAAACGCGTCGAAATAGGCCAGGCCGCCTTCCTGCGTCAGCTTCTGCGCCTGTTCGAGCAGGGGGTACCACAGCATGGCGGAGAACAGGAATGCCGGATTGACCCGCATGTCGTTCTGGATGCGATGATCGGTGTTTTTCAGTACCTGGGTGACCATCTGCTCCATAAAACTGTCACCCTGTTCGGTGAAGTTGCGGCTGATGAGCGGAAACATGGGCTGGAACAGCTGATATTCGCACAGCAGGCGGTAGGTCGGTTCGCCGTAACCGGCCTGCAGCAGTTTAAGCGATTCCTCGAACAGCCTGGCCGCCGGGATATCGCGCAGCAACGACGCCAGGCGCGGGATCGGCTCGGCGGTGGCCGCATCGACGGTCATGTTCAGCTTGGCGGCAAAACGCACCGCCCGCAGCATGCGCACCGGATCCTCGCGGTAGCGGGTTTCCGGATCGCCAATCAGGCGCACCACGCCTTCCTGCAAATCGCGCAGGCCGCCGGTATAGTCGCGCAGCGTAAAGTCGGCCACGCTGTAATAGAGGCTGTTGATGGTGAAATCGCGGCGCTGGGCGTCTTCCTCGATGGAGCCGAAGATATTGTCGCGCAGCAGCATGCCGTTTTGTCCTTGCAGCGCGGCGGCGGGGGCCTGCACCGCCGACCCGGCATCAACGTCATCGGGCACGTGGGTCAGATGATGGCCGCGAAAGGTCGCCACTTCGATGATTTCCGGTCCGAACATGACATGGGCGAGGCGAAAACGCCGGCCCACCAGACGGCAGTTGCGAAATAACTTGCGCATCTGTTCGGGGGTGGCATCGGTGGTAATGTCGAAATCCTTCGGTTTTCTACCCAACAGCAGGTCGCGCACGCCGCCGCCGACCAGATAGGCCTCGTATCCCGCTTTATTCAAGCGGTAAAGCACTTTCAGTGCATTTTCACTGATCTCTTTACGGGAGATGGTGTGCTGGTCGCGCGGGATAATCGTCAAAGGGCGTCTATCCTCTGGTGCCGCCGCCACGGTTTCCCGGCTCAGCACCTTACGGCAGAAGTTGGCTACTCGGGTAAAAATAGTACACCTCAATAGTAACAAATAAACGGGAGCAACAAAAAACAGCGGCTAATCATAGCTCACCCCGGGTGTTTTGAGAACGTCTGGGGCGCATGTCGTGCCCGATGGCGAAATCGGTATGGATGCCAGGGACCAATGCATAATAGCCCAGTCTAACATACTCTCAAGGGTCAAATCCCGCCACCCTTGTGCTACCGGTTGATTTAAAAAAACTAATGCGTCGGCAAGCGTTGGCCGGGGGTCCCCCTGCGGCAACGGCGGCGCATGATTCTGCTTGGATAATTTGGCGCCCGTGGGCGTCAACGCCAGCGGTAAATGAATATATTCCGGTTCTTTATAACCTAATTGACGGTAGAGTGCCAATTGCCGCACGGTAGGCTCGATTAAATCGGCCCCGCGCACGATTTCGGTCACGCCGAGCGCCGCGTCGTCCACCACGACCGCCAGATTGTAGGCAAACAGACCGTCGCGGCGGCGGATAATAAAATCTTCCCGGGCCAGATCGGGGTCGGGGTAGATATCACCGCGCAAACGGTCATGGAAATGTGACACGGGGGCTATCTGGCGTAGGCGGATGGCGGCATTTTGCGCCGGCAGGCCGAGCGTGCGGCAATGACCGTCGTAAATGCCGCCCAGTTCCTGAATGCGGGCGCGGGTGCAGCGGCAATGATAGCTTAGCCCGCGCGCGCGCAAATCCGCCAGGACGTCAAGGTAAGCCGCGTGGCGTTGGGATTGGAAGCATACGGGGCCGTCCCAGTGCAGGCCGTAATGGGCCAACTGGCGTAAAATGGTATCGGCGGCGCCGGGGACTTCGCGGGGAGGATCGATATCTTCGATACGCACTCGCCACTGCCCATGCGAGGCGCGGGCCTGGAGAAAACTCCCCAGGGCCGCGACAAGCGAGCCAAAATGCAAGGCGCCTGAAGGCGAGGGGGCAAAACGCCCCATGTAGGTGCTGTGCGCAGCCATAACTCAGGAAAGGCGAATCCGTACAGTTACCGCGATGCCGTGGTCCGTTCCATGGGCGACATCGCGGCAATCTGGATTGATTTTACCCTGCCATCTGCTTTTCGCGGATTTCAGCCAAGGTCTTGCAATCAATGCATAAATCAGCGGTCGGCCGCGCTTCCAGGCGGCGAATGCCGATTTCCACGCCGCATGAGTCGCAGAAGCCGAAATCTTTGTCTTCTACTTTCTTCAGCGTTTTTTCGATCTTCTTGATCAATTTTCGTTCCCGATCGCGGTTACGCAGTTCAAGGCTGAATTCCTCTTCCTGCGCGGCCCGGTCCACGGGATCCGGAAAGTTGGCCGCTTCATCCTGCATATGCGAAACGGTACGACCCACTTCATCTCTGAGCTGGTTGCGCCATGCGTCGAGGATGCGCTTGAAATGCAGCAACTGGGCCGCATTCATATACTCCTCGCCCGGTTTCTGCTGGTACGGTTCCACCCCGGCGATGGCGAGAATGCTCAAGGAGGATGTCTTACGGTCTTGCCCTTCTTGCATGTTGCTTCTCCTTCATAACACGCACTATCGATCCCCAACGTGGGGAAAAAAACAGGCCGCTATAAATAACAGATGACGTTGAGGTTGGCAATTATTCCTGACGCCTACTTGACAAGAGTGTGAAGAAAGGCGTATCTGGCGGGCGGTTAAACTAAGGAAAAACGGGATGATTTATCCTTTTTTTCCAGAAAAGCCGCCTACGAAATAAATAACGGTAAAGCATTTTTCAGCACAATACCGTCCGGGGATAACTGCGCGCCATAGCAAAATACTTCCACGCCATGTTGCTGCGCCTGCAATACTAAATCGGCATAATGGGGGTCGATGTGCCGGGCGGGCGCCACCCGGGTGATTCCGGAGTGCAACACCGCAAAAAACAGTACGGCACGGTGACCCATTTCTGCCATTGCTTGTAGTTCTCGTAAATGTTTTTGTCCGCGTATCGTTACCGCATCGGGAAAATACCCCCACTCCTGTTGCAGTAATGTGACGGATTTCACCTCAATATAGCAGTTTGCGCGATTTTCCGCTGCTAATAACCAATCAATCCGACTATTTTCTACGCCATAACGCACTTCGGCAGTAAGTGTAGTATAGCCCGACAATTCGGGAACGGCGTCGGCGCGCACCGCCTCCGCCAGCAGGGCGTTGGCGCGCAGAGTATTCACTCCTATCCATTGACCACCGGCGGTTTCAGTTAGTTCCCAGCTATGCGGATATTGACGTTTACGGTTGTCTGAAGTCGAATACCACACTGTATCCCCGGGCACGGCGCAGCCGGTCATGGCGCCGGTGTTGGCGCAATGGATAGTCAGCTCCTCGCCCTCCGGGGTGACCACATCCGCCAGGAAACGTTTATAGCGCCGCACCAGGCGGGCGGATTTTAATTCTGGACTGAATCGCATGACATTTCCGTATAAGAGTTTTGCCGTCTCCCCCTCTCGCCAGGTCAGGCGAGCGGCCAGCTATCGAGCAGCATATAGCGGGCGCGCCCGTTGTCAAATAGCGAGGCGTACAGGCCGAAACTCCCGACCGCCATTTCCCATCCCGGCGTGCCGGACGGCAGCGCCACCGCCTGATGGGCCTGGCGCAGCAGCGTGACATGGGGATGGTACGGCAGCGGGCTTTGATAGCAGCCGTTGCGGGCCGCCTGCGCGCGCAGCCACTGCGCCAACTGCAATAACCCGCGCGGCGCGCGCTTCATGCCGAGCCACACCACGCCGGAGCCGGGCCAATGTCCGCAATCGTCCAGGGTCAGGGTAAAGGGCTTTTGTTGCAATCTCATGGCGGCGGCGCGCAGGGCCTGTTCTTTGCCGGCGCCCACGTCGCCCAGGAACGCCAGGGTGATATGCAGGTTGGCCGCCGCCACCGGCCTGCCGGCCTCATAGGGAAAACGGGCGGCGCGCCAGTCGATAACCGCCTGGCGGACGCTATCGGGCAGGGCAATGGCAAAAAACAGGCGACGGGTGGAGGTCATGGCGGTCCCGGCTGGTGTCGTGGATGATTGACCGTTTCCCCTGGCCGGCCTCGGTCGCCGATACCAGGGAAACGCGGCGAAGATTCTGTTCTTCAATCAAGCGATGCTACAATGCCCGGCCCAGAATGTTAATCTTTAACGGAGATGTCGTGACGTTATTACCGGTCGCCGCCGTAGTCGATGAGTTGCTGCAAGCGTTGCAAGGCGCCGCGCAGGTTCTGCTGCACGCGCCCACCGGCGCCGGCAAATCCACCTGGCTGCCGCTGGAAATCCTGCGGCGCGCCGGCCTGCCGGGGCGTATCCTGATGCTGGAGCCCCGGCGGCTGGCCGCCAAAAACGTGGCGCTGCGCCTGGCCGAACAACTGGACGAAACGCCCGGCCAGACCGTCGGCTACCGTATGCGCGCTGAAAGCCGCGTGGGGCCGCATACCCGGCTGGAGGTGGTGACCGAAGGCATCCTGACGCGCATGTTGCAGCAGGATCCGGAGCTGTCCGGCGTCGCCCTGGTTATCCTGGATGAATTCCATGAACGCAGCCTGCAGGCCGATCTGGCGCTGGCGCTGCTGCTGGATGTGCAGCAGGGACTGCGCGCCGATCTGCGGCTGCTTATCATGTCCGCCACCCTGGATGACCGGCGCCTGCTGGCGCTTCTGCCCGCCGCGCCGGTTATCCGTTCCGTCGGCCGCAGTTTTCCGGTGGAGCGGGTTTTTCATCCGCTGCCCTCACAGTCCATCCCCGTCCAGGCGATTGCCGCGGCGGTCAGCGAGATGCTGTCATCCCATACCGGCTCGCTGCTGTTGTTTTTACCCGGCGTGGGGGAGATCAACCGCGTGCAGGCTTTGCTGTCTCCCCGGATCGGGGCGGAGGTCGATCTTTGCCCGCTGTATGGCGCCCTGACCCTGGACGAACAGCAGCGGGCCATCCGGCCGGCCCCGGCGGGGCGGCGCAAGGTGGTGCTGGCCACCAATATCGCCGAGACCAGCCTGACGATCGAGGGCATTCGCCTGGTGGTGGACAGCGGGCTGGAGCGGGTCAGCGAATTCGATGCCAGGAACGGGCTCAGCCGCCTGGTCACCCAGCGCGTCAGCCAGGCGTCCATGGTGCAGCGCGCCGGCCGTGCCGGCCGCCTGTCCCCCGGCGTGTGCTGGCACCTCTTTAGTCAATCGCAGGCGGAACGCGCGCCGGAACACGGCCGGCCGGAAATTCTGCAAAGCGATCTCAGCGGTTTTTATCTCGAATTACTGCAATGGGGCTGTACCGACCTGCTGACGCTCTGCTGGCTCGACCTGCCGCCAGAACCCAACCTGGCCGCGGCCCGCCGCACCCTGCGCCAGTTGGATGCCGTCGATGGGGCGGAACGCCTGACGTCCCTGGGGCGCAAAATGGCGCAAGCAGGCTGCGAACCGCGCCTGGCGGCCATGCTGTGCCATGCGCGCGACGATGACGATAGCCTGGCGACGGCCGCGCTGCTGGCGGCCATTATCGAGGAACCGCCGCGCGCGGGGTCGCCCGATATGCGCGATGCGCTCGCGCGCCCGCAGTCCCACTGGCTGCGACGCGCCAGGCAACTGGCCAAACGGCTGTCGCCCCGCTGGGGCCGGCCGGACGCGGCGCTGGCGCCCGCGCTGCTGGCCTGGGGATTTCGCGATCGCATCGCCCGCCGGCGCGACGCCACCGGCCGGTATCAACTGGCCAACGGCCTGGGCGCGGCGCTGGCTCCCGACGAGGCGCTGTCGGCGATTGAATGGCTGATCGTGCCGGGGCTGATGCAACTGGGGCAAAATGCCGACGCGGCCATCCGGCTGGCGCTGCCGGTGGATATCGCCGCGCTGGTGGCCGCCCGTCCCGACTGGCTGACGGTCACCACCGCCATGCGCTGGGATGAGGAAAAGGGCAGCCTGCGCGTGCTCAGGCGTGAACAGATCGGACAATTGATGTTACGCGAGCAGCCGCAGGCCAGGCCTTCCGGCGAGGTGATGCGGCAGGCGCTGCTCAACTGGATTGGCGAGCAGGGCCTGTCGGTGCTCAACTGGGACGGCCCGGCGCAGCAGCTGCGCCAGCGCCTGCTGTGCGCCCGCGACTGGCTGCCGGAGGCGGACTGGCCTGTGGTGGACGACGACGCGCTGCTGGCGGCCCTGCCGCTATGGCTGCAGCCGTCCCTGCAGGGCGTGCATGACGTGCGCGCCCTGCGCCAGGTGAATCTCGGCGAGGCGTTATTGCGCCTGCTGGACTGGCGATTGCGTCAACGACTGGATACTGTGCTGCCCAGCCACTACACTGTGCCCACCGGCAGCCGGCTGCCGGTGCGTTACCAGCACGGCGAGCCGCCGGTGCTGGCCGTGAGGATGCAGGAAATGTTCGGCGAGCAGGCCAGTCCGCTGCTGGCCGAAGGCCGTGTGGCGCTGGTGCTGGAGTTGTTATCGCCCGCCGGGCATCCGTTGCAGATTACCCGCGATCTGGCGGCGTTCTGGCAGGGGGCCTACCGCGAGGTGCAAAAAGAAATGAAGGGGCGTTACCCCAAGCATGTCTGGCCGGATAATCCGGCCATTGCGGTACCCACCCGGCGCACCAAAAAGTATCAGCAGGGTTGATTTCAGAGGTTTCCTCTTCCGGATAAGATGGTGGAGGAACAGAGTAGGCGGGGAATCCGTCGGAAGTATGGAGAATCATAACGATGTCTGGGGATGATCGCGAACCTATTGGACGTCATGGAAGACCGTCCGGCCGTAAAGTGACAAATAAACCGCCAGTGCGACGTCACCGGGACGACGACTACGAAGAAAATGACGATGCTCAGGACGACTATGACGATCAAGAGGAATACGTAATGCCGCCGCGCAAGCCGCCTGCGAAAGGCAAAGCGCGCCCGCCGCGCAAAAGCGGCAAGCGGCGCCTGCTGGGATTGCTTATCAAGATTTTCCTGGTGGTGGTGATTTTACTGGTGATCTACGGCGTCTACCTGGATGCGCAGATCCGCAGCCGCATCGACGGCAAGGTCTGGCAACTGCCGGCGGCGGTCTATGGCCGCATGGTGAACCTGGAGCCGGGCATGCCCTACAGCAAAAGCGAGATGGTCAACCTGCTGGAAGGGATGCAGTACCGCCAGGTGACCCGCATAACCCGCCCGGGCGAATTCAGCGTGCGCGCCAACAGCATCGATATGCTGCGCCGTCCCTTTGATTTCCCCGACAGCAAGGAAGGGCAGATCCATGCGGTGCTGACGTTTGATCGCGATCATCTGCTGCAAATTCAAAACCAGGATACGCAGCGGAACTTCGGCTTTTTCCGCCTCGATCCGCGCCTGATCACCATGCTGCAATCGCCCAACGGCGAGCAGCGGTTGTTTGTGCCCCGCGCCGGATTCCCCGATCTGCTGGTGGATACCCTGATAGCCACCGAAGATCGTCATTTTTACCAGCATGACGGCATCAGCATCAGCTCCATCGGCCGCGCCTTCCTGGCGAATATTACCGCCGGGCGCGCGGTGCAGGGGGGCAGTACGCTGACCCAGCAGTTGGTCAAGAATTTGTTCCTGACCAATGAGCGTTCCCTGTGGCGCAAGATCAACGAAGCCTATATGGCCGTGATCCTCGATTACCGCTACAGCAAGGATCGCATCCTTGAGCTGTATCTGAACGAAGTCTACCTCGGCCAGAGCGGCAGCGAACAGATCCGCGGATTCCCGTTGGCAAGCCTCTATTATTTCGGCCGGCCGGTGGATGAACTCAGCCTGGATCAGCAGGCCATGCTGGTGGGCATGGTCAAGGGCGCATCGCTGTACAATCCCTGGCGTAATCCGCAAATGGCGCTGGAGCGGCGTAACCTGGTGCTGAAGCTGTTGCAAAACCAACAGGTTATCGACGCGGATTTGTATAATATGCTGAGCGCGCGTCCGCTGGGGGTGCAGCCGCGAGGCGGGGTGATTACGCCGCAGCCGGCCTTTATGCAAATGGTGCGTCAGGAGCTGCAGGCGAAGCTGGGCGACAAGATTAACGATTTGTCCGGCGTGAAAATATTCACCACCCTTGATCCGATTTCGCAGGACGCGGCGGAAAGAGCTGTGGAGGCCGGTGTGCCGGCCCTGCGCGCCGGGCGCGGCGTCAGCGACCTTGAGAGCGCTATGGTGGTGGTGGACCGCTTTAGCGGCGAAGTGCGCGCCATGGTCGGCGGTTCCCAGCCGCAATTCGCCGGATTTAACCGCGCCATGCAGGCGCGGCGTCCGGTAGGGTCGCTGGCAAAACCGGCCACCTACCTGACCGCGCTGAGCCAGCCGGATAAGTACCGCCTGAACACCTGGATCGCCGATGAGCCCATTTCACTCAAGCAGCCGAACGGGCAGCTGTGGGCGCCGAAAAACTACGATCGTCAATTTCGCGGCAAGGTGATGCTGGTAGACGCGCTGGCCAATTCGCTTAACGTGCCGACGGTTAACCTGGGGCTGGCGGTGGGCCTGCCGGATATCGTCGCCACCCTGCAAAAATTGGGCATCCCGAAAGAGGTGATTAACCCGGTGCCGGCCATGCTGCTGGGGGCCATCAGCCTCACACCGATGGAAGTGGCGCAGGAATACCAGACCATTGCCAGCGGCGGCAACCGTGCGCCGCTGTCGGCGGTGCGCTCGGTGATAAGCGAGGACGGCAAGGTGCTTTACCAGAGCTTCCCGCAGGCGGAGCGCGTGGTGCCGGCCCAGGCGGCGTATCTGACGTTATACGGTATGCAGCAGGTGGTGGCGCGCGGCACGTCGCGTTCGCTGGCGGTGAAATTCCCCAATTTCCATCTGGCCGGGAAAACCGGTACCACCAACGATTTGCGCGATAGCTGGTTTGCCGGCGTGGACGGTAAAGAGGTGACCATCAGCTGGGTAGGGCGCGACAACAACGGCCCGGCCAAGCTGACCGGCGCCAACGGCGCGCTGACGATTTACCGCCGCTATCTGGAAAACCAGCCGCCGCTGACGCTTAACGTGATACCGCCCGAGGAGATCAACCAGATGTCCATCGACTATGCCGGCAATTTCGTCTGCAACAGCGACAGCAGCATGCGCGTGATCCCGGTCTGGACCGACAGTCCGCAGGCGCTGTGCCAGGCCAGCCAGGCGGTGGCCCAGCAGCCGGCGCAAACGCCGCCTGACCAGCAGCAGTCGGGCCAGCAGCCGCCGCAACAGGAGCAGCAGGAGGGCAGCGACGGCGTCGCCGGCTGGATCAAGGATATGTTCGGCAAATAGCTCGCCACCCCGGCTTGCCGGGGTGGGTTTGTTGACCAGGCGAAGGAACGCCGGCGATAGGTATTCTGTCGCCGCGCGATGCCTGGCGGCGACCTGCGAGGAAAAATCAGTTGCGATGCTGCTAATTATTGAGGGAAACTGCTATTATTGCTTCTTTGAATAATTATCATTTGCTTTATTGGGCTTATGCAAGATATCGCCACACCTTTAGCCAACGCCGCCGCCAGGAACGCTACTTTTGCCCTGGATCAGGTGAGTTTCTCGGTACCCGGACGGGTACTACTCCAGCCGCTGTCCTTCACTTTTCCCCAGGGCAAGGTCTGTGGCCTGATAGGTCATAACGGCTCCGGAAAATCCACCCTGCTGAAGATCCTGGGCCGTCATCATGAGGCCAGCGGCGGCGTGGCGCGCCTGAATGATAAACCGCTGGCGGACTGGGAAAGCAAGGCTTTCGCCCGGCAGGTGGCGTATCTGCCGCAGCAACTGCCGGCGGCGGAAGGCATGACGGTGCGCGAGCTGGTGGCCCTGGGGCGTTATCCCTGGCACGGCGCGCTCGGCCGCTTCGGCAGCGCCGATCGCCGGCATGTGGAGGACGCCATCGAGGTGGTCGGCCTGCCCTCGCTCGCCCACCGTCTGGTGGACAGCCTTTCCGGCGGCGAGCGTCAGCGCGCCTGGCTGGCGATGACCCTGGCGCAGGATAGCCGCTGCCTGCTGCTGGATGAACCCACCTCGGCCCTGGATATCGCCCATCAGGTGGACGTGCTGGCCTTGATTAAGCGCATGAGCCAGGAGCGCGGCCTGACGGTTATCGCGGTATTGCATGATATCAATATGGCGGCGCGCTACTGCGATTACCTGACGGCGCTGCGCGGCGGCGCAATGATTGCCCAGGGATCGCCGCTGGAGCTGATGCGCGGCGACGTGCTGGAAACCATTTACGGTATTCCTATGGGCATCCTGCCACATCCGGGCGGCGGCGCGCCGGTGAGTTTCGTGTTTTAATGCGCCGGCGTGATCAGACCCTGGGACGTCTGCGCCCCCAGCGCGCGCCCGGCGCCATTGCGACGGATGAGAGTCCGGGTATTGACGGCGGCCGCCGACGGCTGCTGGCCGCCCTGCTGCTGTCGCCCTTGTGCTGCGGTCTCGCGTCCTGGGGGACCGCGGCCCGGGGTGCGACCGATCGGACGGCAACGGGCGGATCCGTCCCGTCGCTGCCCTATCAGCGCATTATCGCCCTTGAATGGCTGCCGGTGGAGCTGCTGTTCGCCCTCGGCGTTACGCCGCTGGCCGTCGCCGGCACCCGGGATTACCGCTTATGGGTACAGGAGCCGGTGCTTCCGGCCTCGATTGTCGATGTCGGCCAGCGCACCGAACCTAATTTCGAACTGATCACCGCGCTCAAGCCGGACTTGATCCTGTATTCCCAGGGCTACGGGCCGCGCCCGGAACAATTGCGCGCCATTGCCCCCGCCATGGGGTTTAGTTTCACCGACGGGCAGGGGCGGCCGCTGACCACCGCGCGCGCCGGGCTGCTGGCCCTGGCGCAGCGCCTGGACAGGATGCCCGCCGCCCTGGCCCATCTGGCGTCTTTCGACCGCGAACTGGCCGAAGCCTGGCCGCAGCTGGCGTCATATCGCCGCCAGCCCCTGCTGATATTTTCCCTGATGGACGATCGTCACGCCCTGATCATCGGCGGCACCAGTTTATTCGGCCAGGTCATGGACCAACTGGCGCTAGCCAACGTCTGGCAGGGAGAAAATAATTTCTGGGGCACGGCGGTGGTGGGAATTGAACAACTGGCGACGCTGCCCCTGGCGCGGGCCATATGCCTGGATCACGGCGACGCCGCGCTGACGGCGCGCGTGGCCGCCACGCCGCTGTGGCAGGCCATGCCGTTTGTGCGCCGGAATATGTTGCGCACCGTGCCGGCCATCTGGATTTATGGCGCCACCCTTGCGGCCCTGCGTTTTTGCCGCATGCTGCAGCAGATGGAAAAACAATGGTGAGGCCATGAACCGTCGTAGCGCGCTTTTCCCGTTTTGTCTGCTGACGCTGCTGGCCCTGGGCGCGCTGGCGCTCAGCGCCTATAACGCCCAGCAGGTGCTGCCGGGCCAGCTATGGGCCGGGGCGCTGTGGCGGCCCGATATGCTGGATATCCGCCAGGTTATCTTCCACTACAGCACCTTGCCGCGCCTGGCGGTAGCGCCGCTGGTGGGCGCCGGCCTGGCGCTGGCCGGCGTGCTGTTCCAGCAGGTGCTGCGCAATCCGCTGGCCGAACCCTCGACCCTGGGCGTCGCCAGCGGCGCGCAATTGGGGGTCACCGTCACCACGCTGTGGCTGCTGCCCGGCGGAGCGCTGACCCAGCAACTGGCGGCCCTGCTCGGCGCGCTGGTCATCGGCGCGTTGGTCTTCGGCGTGGCCTGGGGAAAACGCATGTCGCCCGTGACCCTGATCCTGGCGGGCCTGGTGCTGAGCCTGTACTGCAGCGCCGTTAACAGCCTGCTGGCCATCTTCCATTACCAGCAGCTGGAAAATCTGTTTTTATGGAGCAGCGGGGCGCTTAACCAGCAGGACTGGGGCCAGGTAAGGTTCCTGCTGCCGCGTCTGGGGCTGGGGCTGCTGCTGGCCCTGCTGCTGATTCGCCCCATGACCTTGCTGGGCGTGGACGACGCCGTGGCGCGCAATCTCGGCCTGGGGCTGTCAACCGCCCGGCTGGCGGCGTTGGTATTGGCTATCGTGCTCAGCGCGTTGTTGGTGAACGCGGTGGGCGTGGTGGGGTTTATCGGCCTGTTCGCGCCGCTGCTGGCGAAACTGCTCGGCGCCCGGCGCCTGCTGCCGCGCCTGCTGCTGGCGCCGCTTATCGGCGCGCTGCTGCTGTGGTTTACCGATCAGGTCATGGTCTGGCTGGCGCGCGCGTGGCGTGACGTGCCCACCGGCGCGGCCACCGCGCTGATTGGCGCGCCGATCCTGCTCTGGCTGCTGCCCCGGCTGCGCCATGCCGTGGCGCCGGCGCAGCCGGGGCATGACGACGCGCCCCGCCCGGAGCGCGCCAATCCCGCGCTGTGGGCCGCGGGCGGATTGGCGTTGCTGCTGGCGCTGTTGTGCGTGGCGCTGATGCTGGGCCGTAACAGCCTGGGATGGAACTGGGCCGGCGGCGACGAGCTGCTGCGCCTGCTGCCCTGGCGCTGGCCGCGTACGCTGGCGGCATTAAGCGCCGGCGTGATGCTGGCCGCCGCCGGCACCCTGATCCAGAAACTGACCGCCAATCCCATGGGCAGCCCGGAAGTACTGGGTATCAGCGCCGGCGCCGCGTCGGCGGTGGTGTTGATGATGTTTTGGCTGCCCGGCGATGTCTTTATTTGGTTATTGCCTGCGGGTAGCCTGGGCGCCGCGCTGACGTTGGCGGCCATTTTGCTGGTGGCGGGACGGCGGCATTTTTCCACCCAGCGCATGCTGCTGGCGGGCATAGCCCTGGGTACTGCGTTCACCACGCTGGTGACCCTGCTGCTGGCCAGCGGCGATCCCCGCCTCGGCGGCCTGCTGACCTGGATTTCCGGATCGACCTATGGCGTGCAGGCGCCGCAGGCGGTAACCAGCGCGGTGACGGCGCTGGTACTGTTGCTGCTGGCGCCCTGCTGCCGCCGCTGGCTTAACGTGCTGCCGCTGGGCGGCGCAACCGCCCGGGCCCTGGGCCTGCCGCTGGCACGCGCCAGGCTGGCTATCCTGTTGCTGGCGGCGGTGCTGACCGCCGGCGCCACGCTGACCGTCGGTCCCTTGAGTTTTATCGGTTTGATGGCGCCGCATATGGCGCGGATGCTCGGCTTTCGCCGGGCGATGCCGCAGCTGGTTATGGCTGCGCTGCTGGGCGCGATGCTGATGCTGCTGGCCGACTGGGCCGGGCGCATGGCGATGTTTCCCGACCAGATCCCGGCGGGCCTGCTGGCGACCTTTATCGGCGCGCCGTATTTTATCTTTCTGCTGCGCCGCCAGGGTCGCTGAAGGGACGGGGGCTTACAGCCGGGCAAAACTGCGGCGGGCGGCGCCGATGGTTTGCGTCAGATCCTCGTCGCTGTGCGCCAGCGACATAAAACCGGCTTCAAACGCCGACGGCGCCAGGTAGACCCCTTCCTCCAGCATCATATGGAAAAAGCGTTTAAACCGTTCCACATCGCAGGCCATGACATCCTGATAGCCGGTCACCGCGGGCGCGTCGGTAAAGAAGATGCCGAACATGCCGCCGACGTGGTTTACCACCAGGGGAATGTTTTCCGCCCGCGCCGCCTCCAGCAATCCCCGCGCCAGGCGATCGGTCAGATCGGTCAGCGCCGGATAAATGCCGGGACGTGAAATCTCGGTCAGGCAGGCATAGCCCGCGGCCATGGCAATCGGATTGCCCGATAGCGTGCCGGCCTGGTAAACCGGGCCGGTGGGCGCCAGCGCCTGCATCACCTCGCGCCGCCCGCCAAACGCCCCCACCGGCATGCCGCCGCCGATGATTTTGCCCAGGCAGGTCAGGTCCGGCACCACGCCGTAATAGGACTGGGCGCCCGCCAGGGCCACCCGAAAACCGGTCATGACCTCGTCGATAATCAGCAGCGCGCCGAATTCATCGCACAGGGCGCGCAGGCCGGGCAGGAACGCCGGCAGCGGCGGCACGCAGTTCATATTGCCGGCCACCGGCTCGACGATAATGCAGGCGATCTCGCGCGGATAGAGTTCAAATACCTGCCGCACCGAATCCAGATCGTTAAAGGCGCAGGTGAGGGTGTGTTTGGCGAAATCGGCCGGCACGCCGGGAGAACTGGGCTGGCCGAGGGTCAGCGCGCCGGAGCCGGCCTTGACCAGCAGGCCGTCGGCATGGCCGTGATAACAGCCTTCGAATTTGATGATTTTATCGCGGCCGGTATAGCCGCGCGCCAGGCGAATGGCGCTCATGGTGGCCTCGGTGCCGGAGTTCACCATGCGCACCATATCCATGGACGGCACCAGTTCGGTCACCAGGGCGGCCATTTTCACCTCGATTTCGGTGGGCGCGCCGAAGCTCAGGCCGCGCCCGGCCGCCTCGATAACCGCCTCGCGTATCGCCGGATGGTTATGGCCCAATACCATCGGCCCCCAGGAACCGACATAATCGATATAGTCCTTTCCGTCCACATCATACAGCCTGGCGCCGTCCGCCCGCGCGATGAACAGCGGCGTGCCGCCGACGCCGTTAAACGCGCGCACCGGTGAATTAACCCCGCCGGGGATAAGCTTTTGCGCCTGGGCGTACAGATTTTCGGAATGGCTCATGAAACGGCTCCTGAAGAAAGAATAAAACGTTAACCCCGATAGTGTAATAAACTGGCAGGCAATAAGACATCTTTGTTGGGTGCAAAAACGCAAAACCGCCAGCGGCCTTGTCAGCACGGATTGACAAGCATTTTTGTAATACAATTATGCCTGACAGACAGTGTGATAGCGTAAAGTCCGTCGAATACTATGCCAAATAAGGTAGATTGCTCCGATGCCAGAACCCTTTCCTGCCGCGACCTCAGTGCCGGCCGGACGCCTTGCCCGCGTCCAGATGTTCAGCCGGCTCCTGTATCAAGATAAAACCCCGGTAACCGTACTCGCCATGGCCGCTCTCGTCGGTACCCTGGTGGGCGGGGTGGGCGTGGCATTTGAAAAAACGGTTGACTGGATGCTCGCCTGCCGTATCGCCGCCCTGGCCGACTTGCCGCAGCGCTGGCTGGTGCTGGTGCCGGCTGCGTTTTTTGCCTCAGGGGCGTTGGCCATGATCGGCTATTACCTGGTGCGAAAATATGCGCCCGAGGCGGGAGGCTCAGGTATTCCGGAAATTGAAGGCGCGCTGGAGGAACTGCGTCCGGTGCGGTGGTGGCGGGTGATCCCGGTTAAGTTTTTCGGCGGCATGGGTACGCTCGGCGCGGGCATGGTGCTGGGGCGCGAGGGACCGACGGTCCAATTGGGGGGAAATATCGGTCGCATGGTGCTGGATATGGTTGGCATGCGCAGCGCCGAGGCCCGGCATTCCCTGCTGGCAGCCGGCGCGGCGGCGGGATTAACGGCGGCGTTTAACGCGCCCCTGGCGGGGATCCTGTTTATCCTGGAAGAGATGCGGCCGCAGTTTCGCTATAACCTGATTTCAGTCAAGGCGGTATTTATCGGCGTTATCATGTCGAGCATCGTATTTCGCCTGTGCAACGGCGATCGTTCGGTCATCGACGTCGGCAGGCTGGCCGGCGCGCCGGTCGGTACTCTCTGGCTTTACCTGGTGCTGGGAATGCTGTTCGGCGTGGTGGGCGTGGTATTCAATACATTGATATTCCGCGCGCAAGATATGTTTTTACGCCTGCATGGCGGCAAATGCGCCAGATTTGTGATCATCGGCGGCATACTCGGCGGCCTGTGCGGTATTTTGGGTCTGATGCATCCCGAGGCTGCCGGCGGTGGTTTTGCCCTGATTCCCCTGGCAGCGGCGGGGCATTTTACCGCCGGCACCTTGTTGTTTATCTTTCTGGCCCGTATGTTGACGACCCTGTTGTGTTTCGGTTCCGGTGCGCCGGGCGGCATTTTTGCGCCCATGCTGGCGCTGGGAACCTTATTGGGCACGGCTTTCGGCATGATCGGCTGCCAATTATTTCCTGAGTATGCCTTGCAGCCCGGCACTTTTGCGATTGCGGGCATGGGAGCCTTATTTGCCGCCTCGGTGCGCGCGCCCTTGACCGGGATCGTGCTGGTGCTGGAAATGACCGACAATTATCAATTAATATTGCCGATGATTATCACCTGTCTGGGCGCAACGCTGCTGGCTCAGTTTTTAGGCGGCAAACCGCTCTATTCAGCAATCCTTGCCCGTACCTTGCAACGACAAACGCCCCCGCTGCCGGCGGATGCGCGATCGCACGCAGCGATAAACAAAATATCCTGAATGCGCAATACTTGAACGTAATTGACAGGTAGCGGATAATGAACATCCACATCGGGTTGTTATGCCTTCAGCCTGATGATTCTGGTTGGCGCGTTGGGAGTAGAGTAATGAGTGAAACTGCGGTACTGCCTTTACAATTTACCGATTCAGCGGCGAAAAAAGTGAAGCATCTGATAGCGGATGAAGAGAACCCGAACCTGAAATTGCGGGTTTATATCACCGGCGGTGGCTGTAGCGGCTTCCAGTATGGTTTTACTTTTGACGATAAAATCAACGAAGACGATTTGACCATTGAAAAACAAGGCGTTGCGCTGGTGGTAGACCCCATGAGCCTGCAATACCTGATCGGCGGTTCGGTGGATTATACCGAAGGGCTGGAAGGATCACGTTTTATCGTGACCAACCCGAACGCCAAGACCACCTGCGGCTGCGGATCGTCGTTCAGTATCTAAACCCCCGTCGGCACGCGTTCGATGATACCGGTACGGCGCGCCGCACCGGTTTTTTTATGTCCGCGTTTCGAGCGCGCGGGTCGGGCCGTTTATTTCCGGTCCTCAAGCGCAAAGGTCGGCAGCTTCAGATGCCAGCGGATTGCCGCCAGCCGGATGCCGAGCGTTATCGCCATGCCCAATACCGACGCGTGCTGGGCGCTGAGGTGGAAAACATGGAAAGCGGTGGTGTGGGCGATGCCGCCGATAATGCAGGCGGTGGCGTAAACCTCGGTACGCAGTATCATCGGGATTTCCCGCGCCAGCACATCCCGGATAATGCCGCCGCCCACGCCGGTGATAACGCCCATGCATACCGCGATCAGCGGGCCGGTGCCGCTGGCGAACGCCTTGTTGACGCCGATGCCGACAAATACCGCCAGGCCGATGGCGTCCAGCACCGGCAGGATCCATGTCGGCAGTTGGCGGGGTTGCCTTATCACCAGTATGGCGACAAAACAGGTGACCATCGCCACCACCAGATCGGTGGGATCCCGCACCCAAAACACCGGGCCATTATTCAGCGCCATATCCCGGATGGTGCCGCCGCCCACCGCGGTGACCACCCCCAGCACCAGCACCCCGAACGGGTCCATGCGTAATTTGCCGGCCAGCAGCACCCCGGACACGGCGAATACCGCCGTGCCGAGCACATCAAGAAAACCGAGCATCAGCGCGCTCCCGTGGCGGCGGCATCCGCCAGTTGCCGGCACAGCGCCTGCGCCGCCAGCAAAATGCGTGGCCCGCTGCGGTTAAACCAATCCTCGTTCAGCGCTATCACCGGCACGTCCAGCTGCGGCTGCCAAAAGTTCCTGATGGCGGTGACGCGCTCCTCGCCGCCGGCGACGACAATCACCTGCGGTTTACGGCCCAAGACCTGTTCGCGGCCCACCTGCGGCCAGGGAACCGGGCTGTCGGCAAAGATATTGCGCGCGCCGCACAGCGCCAGAATCTGGCTTTGCAGCGTCTGCTTGCCGGCGGTAAACAACGGCTGGGTGCCGAACTGCATGAACACCCGCGCCGGCGGATTGCCGGCGTAGCGGCGTTTCAGGTCCGCCGCCTGCTGGCGCACGGCGCGGGCGGCCTGGTGAGCCTGTTCGGGATGGGGGCTGTAGCGCGCCAGTCCATCAAGCGCGCGCGCCATATCTTCCACGCTCAGCGGATCGAGATAGACAATCGGGATACCGAAGGCGGCCAATTGATCCAGTTCACGCTGCGGATTGCCGCCGCGCCAGGCCAGGATAAGATCCGGCTTTAGCGCCAGCACCCGCTCCACGTTGATGCCCTGCCAGGAGGCGACCTGCTCGAGCTTTTGCGCGGCGGGAGGATAATCGGACCAACTGCTTACCGCCACCAGGACTTCTCCCATGCCGGCGGCATACGCCATTTCGGTGGCGTGGGGCGCCAGGCTGACGACCCGATGCGCCGCCCAGGCCGGCGGGGCGGCCAACAGCGCCAGCAGCAACGCGGCCAGGCCGCGCGCGCGGCTATCGCGCCGGGCCCGCGATCCCAGGGCCGATGCGTGCTTACGGATAGCAAACCAGGCCGGCAGCAGCATGGCCAGCGCATGCCTGCGGATAATAAACCAAGTCGGCGCCGGCATGGCCAGGGCGCGCGTAGGGATAGCCGGGCGCGTCACCCGGATGGGCGACATTACTGCCGCTGTCCGGCCAGGGTCTGCAGCATGGCCGCCACCAGGCGGCTGGACTGTTTGGCCGCCACCGCCAGGAATTCGTCAAAGCTCAGGTGGGACGCCTTGTCCGCCACATCGGAAATGGCGCGCACCACCACGAACGGCACCGCGAACTGGTGGCATACGTGGGCAATGGCCGTGGCTTCCATTTCCACCGCGATAGCCTGGGGAAAGGTGGCGCGGATACGGCTCAGGGGCTCGGCGCCGTTGATAAACGCGTCGCCGCTGACCACCAGGCCGCGCACGGCGTGCTGATCCAGCCGGGCAATGCAGCTCTCCGCCAGCGCGATCAGCGACGCGTCCGCGGCGAAGGCCGCCGGGCATTGCGCCATTTGCCCCGGTGCGTAACCAAAGGCGGTGACATCCACATCGTGATAACGCACCTCGTCGGACACGACGATGTCCCCGACATTCAGGGATGCGTCCAGACCGCCGGCGGAACCGGTGTTGATAACATAATCCGGCTGGAAATGATCCAGCAGCAGCGTGGTGCCGAGCGCGGCCGAGACCTTGCCGATACCGGATTTCACCAAGGCCACGTCGACGCCATGGAGCCGGCCGCTGTAAATATCGCATCCCGCCTGCTGCCAGGTGGTGCGGCCTTCCATCTGATCGCGCAGCAGGGCCACTTCCTGTTCCATCGCGCCGATAATGCCTACTCTCATCTGGTTGTCCTTCTGGTTAAGAAACAGTGGATAATAAATAGTGAATAGTAATGTAACCGTTTAATCGGCGCCGCCATTCTATCACGGCCGCGGCCGGGAAATAATTGTCGCCGCTGTTGCATTTAGCGGCGGGTATGGGTATCACGGTATAAGAAATCATCCCGGGGAACATGATGTCCGCAATCGACTTTAGCAAGAAACTCAGTTTTCAGCGCCCGTTCAGCCATCCCATCGTCGCCGAGGATGAATATAGCGTCATCCGCCAGTTTGAAAGCGATCGGGGGCGGATTATCAATTCCGCCGCCATTCGCCGCCTGCAGCAGAAAACCCAGGTCTTTCCCCTGGAACGCAACGCGGCGGTGCGCTCCAGGCTGACCCACTCCATGGAGGTGCAACAGGTCGGACGGCATATCGTCAAAGAAATCTTCCACCAGCTCAAACGCGAGCGGCGCATCGCGCCGCTGGGGCTGGAGCAGTTGGAGGCGCCGTTTGAAAGCATCGTGGAAATGGCGTGCCTGATGCATGATATCGGCAATCCCCCGTTCGGTCATTTCGGCGAGGCGGCCATCAACGACTGGTTCAGCCAGCGCCTGGACATCGCCGGCCTGGGCAACGAGGCCCAGGGTAACGATCGTTGCCGGGTCGAGGTATTGCGCCTGCGCGCCGGCGAGGATGACGACAACGCGCTGCGCAGCCGTATCCGGCTCGATTTGTGTCATTTCGAAGGCAATGCCCAGGCCATCCGCATGGTGCACAGCCTGCTGAAGCTGAACCTGACCTATGCCCAGGTGGGCTGTATTTTAAAATATACCCGTCCGGCCTATTGGCGCGGCGCGATACCGGCCGAATTCAGCTATCTGATGAAAAAACCGGGCTACTATCTTGCCGAGGAAGAGTATGTCAAAGCGTTGCGCGAACAGCTGGGGCTGGGGGAATTTCATCGCTTCCCGCTGACGTATATCATGGAAGCCGCCGACGATATTTCTTATTGCATCGCCGATCTCGAAGATGCGGTGGAAAAAAAGATCTTTACCGTCGAACAGCTTTATAACTACCTGCAACAAGAATGGGGCGGCGTGGAGAAAGGCGATTTATTTGAAAAGGTGGTCGGCCAGGCATTCGATAAGATAATGCGCAACCAGGGGCTGCGCAGCGGCGATCAGTTTTTTATGTATTTGCGGGTAAATACCGTGGCACGGCTGGTGCCCCATGCGGCAAAACGGTTTCTCGATAATTTGTCGCCGATATTCGACGGATGCTTTAACCAGGCGCTGCTGGAAGATTCCAGTCCGGCTTACCGCTTATTGAAAATATTCAAAGGCGTGGCCTTCAAACATGTGTTCAACCATCCGGAAGTAGAACAGCTGGAATTACAGGGCTACCGGGTTATCAGCGGCCTGCTGGAAATCTACAACCCCCTGCTGGATATGCCGCTGGCGGCGTTTCGCGAGCTGGCGGCGCAGGATGACCACCGGGACTACATGATCCCCACCCGCCTGTTTCATAAATTATCCACCAAACATCGTCTGGCTTATGGTGAAGCGGTAGCCGGGTTAAATCGCTACCCGTCGCGCCAGCAGCCCATGATGGAATTTTATTATCGGGCGCGTTTAATTCAGGACTATATTAGCGGCATGACCGATCTTTATGCCTGGGATGAATACCGCCGCTTAATGGCCGCGGAGTAAGTCAGGGTTAGCGCAGTATTTGTAAATACGCCCAATACTTTTTTACCATTATGGTTTTTTTGCTACTGAACTTCGGGTTATTTGATTAATCTCACAGATACGACCACAGCAATGGGTCCGCATCATTACCTGATACTTACAGTTGAGACAATGTTAAATGAAAAAAACTTCTTTGGTCCTGAGTGCGCTGGCATTGTGTCTGGGTGTGGCGCTGGCGCCTGTTTCATTGTATGCGGCGGAAACCGCCTCGACCAATCAGCAGCTCCCAAGCCTGGCGCCGATGCTGGAAAAAGTCATGCCATCGGTGGTCAGCATCAGCGTCGAAGGCAGCACCGCCGTCAGTTCGGCGCGCGTGCCCGAGCAGTTCCAGCAGTTCTTTGGCCAGGATTCCCCGCTGTGCCAGGAAGGGTCGCCTTTCCAGGCGTCGCCCCTGTGCCAGGGCGGCGATGAGGACGGCGGCGGCGACGGCGAGGGCAATACCCCGCCGGCCAAGGAAAAATTCATGGCGCTGGGCGCGGGTGTGATTATCGATGCCCAGAAAGGCTACGTGGTGACCAACAATCATGTGGTCAACGACGCCACTAAAATCCAGGTGCAGCTGTATGACGGCCGCCGATTCGACGCCAAGATCATCGGCCGCGATCCCCGTTCCGATCTGGCGCTGGTGCAGCTGATCGACTTTAAAAACCTCACCGCCATCAAGATGGCCGATTCGGACCAGCTGCGGGTCGGCGATTATACCGTGGCCATCGGCAACCCTTACGGCCTGGGGGAAACCGCCACCTCGGGTATTGTGTCCGCGCTGGGGCGCAGCGGGCTGAATATTGAAAACTATGAAAACTTTATCCAGACCGATGCCGCCATCAACCGGGGCAACTCGGGCGGGGCGCTGGTTAACCTCAACGGTGAGCTTATCGGCATCAATACCGCCATACTGGCGCCGGACGGCGGCAATATCGGTATCGGCTTCGCCATTCCCAGCAACATGGTGAAAAACCTGACGGCGCAGCTGGTGGCCTATGGCCAGGTCAGGCGCGGCGAAATCGGCATTCTCGGCACCGAGCTCAATCCGGAGCTGGCCAAGGCGATGAAAGTCGACGCCCAGCGCGGCGCGTTTGTCAGCCAGGTGATGCCTAAATCCGCCGCCGAAAAGGCCGGGGTGAAAGCCGGCGATGTCATCGTCACCATGAACGGCCGGCCCATCAACAGCTTTGCCGCGTTCCGTGCGGATGTCAGCTCGCAGCCGGTCGGCACCAAGGTCCAGCTCGGCCTGCTGCGCGACGGCAAGCCGGTAACCGTCGATGTGATCCTGGAGCAGAGCACCCAGCCGCAGCTTGATTCGGGCAATGTCTTTACCGGCATCGAAGGCGCGGAATTGAGCAACATGGATACCGGCGATCAGCAGGGCGTCAAGGTGGACAATGTCAAGGCGGGCAGCACCGCGGCGAAAGTCGGCCTGAAGAAGGGCGATATCATCCTGGGCGTCAACCAGCAGCCGGTGCAGAATATCGGCGAACTGCGTAAAATCCTGGATGCCAAGCCGCCGATACTGGCGTTAAACGTCAAACGCGGCGATACCACGCTTTACCTGCTGGCGCAGTAATCCCCCGCGTCCGGCTCTCGCCACCAAGACGGCGTCATCACGACGCCGTCTTTTTTTGCCCGAAAGAATGTGATATCCCGCACAAAATAAGCGAGCAAGATCACGCTTTGTGCTTCTGCACAATGTATGAGCGCCAGCACCCGGGTATAATAGGGCAAAGGGCTTAACAGAACCGAGGCGGGGATGGCAACGTATCATCTTGATGCGAAATTGGCGCAAGAAATTGTGGCAAGAACGATGCAGATTATCGACAGCAATATCAACGTGATGGATGCGCGCGGCCGCATTATCGGCAGCGGCGATGAAGAGCGGGTCGGTGAACTGCACGAAGGCGCGTTATTGGCCCTGTCGCAGGCCCGGGTCGTGGATATCGACGACGGCGTGGCCCGGCATTTGCACGGGGTACGGCCCGGTATCAACCTCCCGCTGAAAATCGACGGCAATATCGTCGGCGTTATCGGCCTGACCGGCAATCCCAGTCAACTGCGGCAGTATGGCGAGCTGGTCTGCATGACGGCGGAAATGATGCTGGAGCAGGCGCGCTTGCTGCATATGCTGGCGCAGGACAGCCGGCTGCGCGAGGAACTGGTGCTGAATTTAATCCGCGCCGAGGAAGTCACGCCGGCGCTGATCGAATGGGCCCAGCGGCTGGGCATCGATATCAACCAGCCCAGGGTGGCGGCGGTGGTGGAGGTGGACAGCGGGCAGTTCGGCGTCGACAGCGCCATGGCGGAGCTGCAGCAGCTGCAAACGCTGCTCACCACGCCGGAGCGCGATAACCTGATCGCCATCGTATCGCTGACGGAAATGGTGGTGCTGAAACCCGCGCTGAACAGCCACGGGCGCTGGGATGCCGAAGAGCATCGCCGGCGGGTGGATACGCTGTTTTCGCGCATGACCGAAAGCAGCCGCCTGCGGGTACGTATCGCCCTGGGCAATTTTTTCCCCGGCGCCGGCGGTATTGCGCGCTCCTGGCGTACCGCGCGCACCACCATGTCGGTGGGCAAGCAGCGGCTGCCCGAGCAGCGCCGTTATTTTTATCCCGATCTGATGCTGCCGGTACTGCTCGACAGCCTGCGCGGCGGCTGGCAGGCCAGCGAGCTGGTGCGCCCGCTGGCAAAACTCAAGGCCATGGATAACAACGGCCTGCTGCGCCGCACGTTGATTGCCTGGTTCCGCCATAACGTTCAGCCCACGCCTACCTCCAAGGCGCTGTTTATCCACCGCAACACCCTGGAGTACCGCCTCAACCGCATTTCGGAAATGACCGGCCTGGATCTGGCCAATTTTGACGATCGGCTGCTGCTCTACGTGGCGCTGCAGCTGGATGACGAAGCCTGATCCCATCGTCCGCGGCCCACCCCATGTCGCCGGCAAACTCAGGGTACGGCCGGCCGTACCCTGGATGGGTTAACGCAGCATCGCCGGCCGTTTCCGGTCAAAGGTCCAGCCGGGAATCAGATACTGCATCGCCTGCGCGTCATTGCGCGCGCCGGACGGCATGCGCTTGTAAAGCTCATGCTGCCGTTCGATTTGCGCCATATCGATTTCCACGCCGAGCCCCGGTTTACCGTTGAGTGTGATCGCGCCGTCGACGATTTGCAGCGGTTCTTTGGTCAGATGCTCGCCTTCCTGCCAAATCCAGTGGGTATCCAGCGCGGTGGGCTTGCCCGGCGCGGCCGCGCCGACATGGATAAACATCGCCAGCGAAATATCAAAATGGTTATTGGAATGACAGCCCCAGGTCAGGCCCCATTCATCGCACAGCTGCGCCACGCGTATCGCGCCCTGCAGGGTCCAGAAATGCGGGTCGGCCAGCGGAATATCAATGGCGTTAAGCTGTACCGCGTGGTTTAGCTCGCGCCAGTTGGTGGCAATCATATTGGTCGCCACCGGCAGCCCGGTGGCCCGTTTGAATTCCGCCATCACCTCGCGCCCGGAAAAGCCCTGCTCGGCGCCGCAGGGGTCCTCGGCATAGGCCAGCACGCCGCGCATATCCTGGCACAAATCGATGGCTTCCCTAAGCGACCAGGCGCCGTTGGGGTCGATGGTAATACGCGCGTCCGGAAACCGCCTGGCCAGCGCCGTCACGGTCTCTATTTCGCTGGCGCCGGCCAGCACGCCGCCCTTGAGTTTGAAATCCTTGAAGCCATAACGATCCTGCGCGGCTTCCGCCTGGCGCACCAGGGCGTCGGTGGTCATGGCCGTCTCGCGGCGCAGCCGGTACCAGTCATGGGACGGCCGGCTGGGCCCGGCCTGATAGGGCAGGTCGGTCAGGCTCCTGTCGCCGACATAAAACAAATAGCCCAGCACAGGCACGCTGTCGCGCTGCTTACCAGGACCGAGCAGCTCCGCCACCGGCACGCCGAGATGTTGGCCCATCAGATCCAGCAGCGCGGCCTCGAGAGCGGCCACCGCGTTTACCCGCAGTTCAAAGGTCCAGGCGCCCTGGGCGAAAGAATCAAAATCGTTGCTGACATGCCCCTGGTGCACGTCGTGCACGATGCGGTTAAGCGTCGCCAGCGGCTGGCCCACCACCCGTTGCCGGGCGGCCTGCAGCGTGTTTAAAATCACCTCGCCGCCCGGGGCCTCGCCGACGCCGGTATGCCCGGCATTGTCGGTAAGGATGACAATATTGCGGGTAAAATAGGCGCCGTGGGCGCCGCCGATATTCATCAGCATGCTGTCATGGCCCGCGACCGGGATAACCTGCATGGCGGTCACCGTCGGCGCACCGTTAAAATCGCTGTGATCCATTCCCTACTCCTGCGGTTGCAAACTGCTATGTCAAAAAAACCTTACGCCGTCAGCGGCTTAAGCACCAGGCGTTGAATCTTGCCCACGATAAACAGATAACTCAAAATCACCACCAGGCCGTTGGCGGCGACATAAATCAGGGCGCCGTCAAAGGATCCGGTTTTATTCAGGATATAACCGATGACAATCGGCGTGGTGATGGCGCCGATTTGCGTCACCAGGTTCAGTACGCCGCCGCTCAGGCCGACGATTTCTTTCGGCGCGGTGTCCGCGTTGACCGTCCAGCCCAGCGCGCCGATGCCTTTGCCGAAGAACGCCAGCGACATGGCCGCCACCACCACCACGTCGGAAGTGGTGTAGTTGCAAATCACCATACTGGTGCACATCAGCATGCCGATAATGATCGGCGTCTTGCGCGCCACCGACAGCGAAAATCCTTTGTTAAGCAGATAATCGGAGAAAATACCGCCGAGCACGCCGCCGATACAGCCGCAGATCGCCGGCAGCGCGGCGACAAAACCGGCCTGCAGGATGGACATGCCGCGTCCCTTCACCAGATAGATGGGGAACCAGGACAAGAAGAACCAGGTGATGGCGTTAACGCAATAGTTGGCCAGGTAAATACCCAGCAGCATCCGGCTGGAAAGCAGCTGCTTGATATACCCCATCTGCGGTCCGGCCTCGGTTTTCTGGTGGGCCGCCGCGTTATCCATATCCACCAGGCCGCCGCCGGCGCGGATATACTCCAGCTCCTGCTTGCTGACCTTCGGGTGGTCGAGCGGGCTGTACATGGTCTTGAACCAGACCAGGGACAGCACCACGCCCACCACGCCCATGACGATAAATACGTATTCCCAGCTTACTTCCTGGGTAATCCATCCCAACAGCGGATTGAAGATCACCAGCGCGGCATACTGGGAAATATTAAATATCGCCGAGGCGGTGCCGCGTTCCCTGACCGGGAACCAGGCGGAGACGATGCGGCTGTTGGCCGGCATCACCGGCGCCTCGGCGAACCCGACCATAAAGCGCAGGATAAACAGCATCATCGCCGCGGAGGCGAAGAAGTGCACAAACCCCTGCATAAAGGTAAATATCGACCAGATCAGAATGGCGGCGCCATAGATGATTTTTGAACCAAACCGATCCAGCAGCCAGCCGCCCGGCAGCTGCGCCAGGGTATAAGCCCAGCCGAACGCCGAGAAGATATAGCCCATTTGCAGCGGGTCGAGCCCCAGGTCGGCGGCGACGTGTGGACCGGCAATGGACAGGGTGGAACGGTCGGCGTAATTAACCGTACTGATGATAAACAGGATTGCCAGGATCCAAAACCTGGAGCGGGTTTTGTGGGTGGCGACGGAAATTGAGTTTTCGGCCATGATTCCTCTTCCCGGTAGGGGAATGTGATCGGGATATCGGGTACGTGGGTAGGGCGTCCCGCGTTGCTTTATAGCTATTATCGTCTTATGGTAGCGCTGACATTTTTGTGGCCGATGACTTCCGGCACGGGTAAGCAAGAGCTGAGTATAAGGGGAAGGGGTTGGCTGTACATTGTGCTGATGACTGAATGAAAAGTGGCAAAACAAGGGGTTTTAAGGCGAACGAACAGGGCGGTGTGACCTGGGTCGAAGATCCAGGGAAACTTGTGATCGGTATAACATATCATTGCAATCGACTGTCGGTCCTTTTTTAAAATGGTGTTTCATTTCAAGAAGTTATTATTTTTGCCGTTTCAGGATCGGGGTCACATAAAATAATCCCGATTAGTGAGATGGCTCACGGCAGGTCATTAAAACGGCAATTTCAGTCCAGATTCTTCGTCAAGGCTTATGCATCTGCATAATGTCAGGGGCTTGCCATGACGTTATAGTCATGCCAGCGTTTCCGTTTGCGACGGTTCTCCGTCTCCGTATTGTGCCCTTTGCCAAGGAAAAAATATGACTCCTGTTATCACCACGATGCAAGTCATCCCGGTTGCCGGCCATGACAGCATGTTGCTTAACCTCAGCGGCGCCCATGGCCCGTTTTTCACCCGCAATATCGTTATTCTTACCGACAACGCCGGGCATACCGGCGTGGGTGAAATCCCAGGCGGAGAAAAAATACGCCAGACCCTGGAGGACGCCGCCGCGCTGGTGGTCGGCCAGCCCCTGGGCGAATATAAAAATGTCATGAGCGCCGTGCGCCGGCAATACGCCGATCGGGATGTCGCCGGCCGGGGCCAGCAGACGTTCGATTTGCGCATTACCATTCATGTCGTCACCGGCATCGAGGCGGCGATGCTTGACCTGCTGGGCCAGTTCCTGGAAGTGCCGGTGGCGGCGCTGCTGGGCGAGGGGCAACAGCGCGACGAGGTGGAAATGCTCGGCTACCTGTTTTATATCGGCGATCGCCTGCGTACCGATTTACCTTACCGCAGCCAGGCGGATGAGACCTGCGATTGGTATCGGCTGCGGCATGAACAGGCGCTGACGCCGGAGGCGGTGGTGCGCCTGGCCGAATCCGCCTATGAAAAATACGGTTTTAATGATTTCAAGCTCAAGGGCGGGGTGCTGGCCGGGCAGGAGGAAGCCGCGGCGGTTACCGCCCTTGCGGCGCGTTTTCCCCAGGCGCGCATCACCCTGGACCCCAACGGCGCCTGGTCGCTCGCCGAAGCTATCGCCCTGGGCAAACAGCTGCGCGGGGTGCTGGCCTATGCCGAGGATCCCTGCGGCGCCGAGCAGGGCTTTTCCGGCCGCGAGGTGATGGCGGAGTTCAAGCGCGCCACCGGCCTGCCCACCGCCACCAATATGATCGCCACCGACTGGCGGCAAATGGGGCATACCCTGGCGCTGCAATCGGTGGACATTCCCTTAGCCGATCCGCACTTCTGGACAATGCAGGGGTCGGTACGGGTGGCGCAGCTGTGCCACGAATGGGGCCTGACCTGGGGCTCGCATTCCAACAATCATTTCGATATTTCGCTGGCGATGTTCACCCACGTGGCGGCCGCCGCGCCGGGAAACATCACCGCCATCGATACCCACTGGATCTGGCAGGAAGGGGACCAGCGCCTGACCAGGGAGCCGCTGCAAATCGTCGGCGGTAAAGTCAAGGTGCCGGAAAAACCGGGGCTCGGTATTGAACTGGATAGGGATCAACTGATGAAGGGCAATGCGCTCTATCAGCAACATGGCCTTGGCGCGCGTGACGACGGCATCGCCATGCAATACCTGATCCCCAATTGGCGCTTCGATAATAAACGTCCGGCGCTGGTGCGCTAGCGCTGGGCGGCGCCCCGGTCCGCCTTGGGCGTGGGCGCCGTGGCGACAGCCGCAGGCTAATCCTGGGGTAAAAAAAAAGGCCGGGAGCGATTCCCGGCCAACCTATCAAAGTTCATTCACACATAGCAAAGGGTGGTTCAGTGGTGGTAAGGGTAATCAGGTCACCGGCGCCGGGTTGAATACCGACAGGGCGTTATGAATGCCCCATTGATCGGACCAGGTTTTTTTGCGGCCGCTGGCGATATCCAGGATCAGTTCAAACAATTGCCAGCCCACGTCTTCAATGGTTGCCCTGCCGGTGGCGATGGAACCGGCGCTGATATCCATCAAATCAAACCAGCGGTCGGCCAGCGCGTCGCGCGTCGCCATCTTGATCACCGGCACGGCCACCAAACCATAGGGTGTGCCGCGCCCGGTGGTAAATACCTGTATGGTGATGCCGGAGGCAAGCTGCTGGGTACCGCAAATAAAATCACTGGCGGGGGTGGCGGCGAAAATCAGCCCCTTTTTCGTCGGACGCTGGCCGGGGGAGAGCACCTCCACAATGGCGCTGGTGCCTGATTTGGCGATGGAACCGAGCGATTTCTCAACAATATTGGCCAAACCGCCTTTTTTATTGCCCGGGGTGGTATTGGCGCTGCGATCGCTTTTACCATCGTCAAGGTAATTATCATACCAGGCCATTTCCTCCAGCAACCGGCGTCCCACCTGTTCGTCAGCCGCCCGCGGCGTCAGCAGGTGGATGGCGTCGCGCACTTCGGTCACTTCCGAAAACATCACCGTCGCGCCGCAGCGCACCAGCAGATCGGAGGCAAAGCCCACCGCCGGATTGGCGGTTACGCCGGAGAACGCATCGCTGCCGCCGCACTGCGTGCCCACCACCAGATCGGATACCGGGCAGGTTTGACGCTGGCGGGTGTTCAGACGCTGCAGATGATCTTCCGCTACCTGCAGAATATCATCCACCATGGACTTGAAGCCCACGTGTTTTTCGTCCTGGAGACGGGTGATGCTCACCCCCGGGCGTTCCACCGCGATGGGAATTTGATCCTCGGTACCGGCCAGCAGGCGTTCGGGCGGCAATTTTTCGCAGCCCAGGCCGATCACCATGATTTCGCCGCCGAAATTCGGGTTGAGGGAGATATTATGGATGGTGCGAATCGGCACCACCGCGGCGGGCGCATTAATGGCCACGCCGCAGCCGTACAGATGGCTTAGCCCGACCACGCCGTCGACGTTGGGGTATTTTGGCAACAGATCGCGTTCAATCAGTTTCACCACGT
The DNA here is from genome assembly GCF_047324145.1 of Sodalis sp. RH24. Taxonomy (NCBI): domain Bacteria; kingdom Pseudomonadati; phylum Pseudomonadota; class Gammaproteobacteria; order Enterobacterales; family Bruguierivoracaceae; genus Sodalis; species Sodalis sp. RH24. The sequence goes on along the minus strand of NZ_CP178729.1, from coordinate 2,405,185 downwards.
ATTCAACCACGCCGGCCACGCATTGTACGCTGGTGGTAATGCCCAGCAGGTTTTTAGTGCCGACGCTGCCGTCGGCATTCCGGTATCCTTCGAAGGTATAGCCCTCCAGCGGCGGCAACGTCGGCGGGACCTTGGTGGCCAGCGGCAGGGTTTCCAGCGCCGGGGCCTTGGGCATCTCGACCAGCGATTCATCAATCCAGCTGCCCTGTTTGATTTCACGCAAGGCATAGCCAATCACTTCGCCATAACGGACGATATCGCCGCCGATAGCGATATCGCGCAGGGCGACTTTATGCCCTTGCGGAACATGCTCGATTAATTTCAAGCCGTCCGCGAATTGAGTGCCGGCCGGCAAACCATTATTGTTCACGATAATCGCGACGTTATCGTCGACGTGAACTTTGATATACAATGCCTTTTCCGCATTGGTCATTATTGTTGATGACATAAACGTCTCCGCAAATACTAATCTGTTGTTATAACCCGAACCAGCGTTCAGCCAGGATAACAATACGGGTGATGAGGATATTATATGCGGAATAGGGGCACTTCTCATTGTGCAAATGCACGATTTTATAGCGGCTATACCCGGGATTTATTTGTCATATGTTCAGTATAATGTGATAAAGGTCACCCTTCATTCGCGGCAGAATCCACGCCAAAAAATAACGTGACGACCGTCGTGCTTTCACGTGCTCATGTCCAAAAAATCGGTTATTTTAGGCTTAATTGTTGTGCTTATGCACAGTGCCATTTTTCACGATGGTTTTTATACTATGCAGGTCAGTTAAATAAGACACCAACCGGCCTACCGGTGAAATAAAAAGACTCTTACGAGAAAATATTAACTCACGATAAAAAAGCGCAACGCAAAAAATAGTGTGGTAATGATTTTTTGTGTTCCCGAAGTTTATCGCCTGATTAGAGCGTATTCAATGAGCACGACACCTCTGGTTTCAAGTAGAACAAAAACACATGTTCGTTATGTGATTTTATTAATTATCTTCCTGGTCACCGCGGTTAACTACGCCGATCGGGCAACCCTGTCCATTGCCGGTTCCGATGTCGCCAAGACGCTGGGGCTGGACGCCGGGCAAATGGGGCAGATATTCGCCGCGTTTGGCTGGGCTTACCTTATTATGCAAATTCCCGGCGGCTGGCTGCTGGACCGTTTCGGGTCCAAACGCGTTTATACCTACAGCCTGTTTTTCTGGTCGCTGTTTACGCTGCTGCAGGGATTCGTCGGCTTTTTCCCGGTGGCTTACGCGGCGATGACGCTGTTTATCCTGCGCTTTATGCTGGGTTTCTCCGAGGCGCCGTCTTTCCCGGCCAATGCGCGCATCGTCGCCGCCTGGTTCCCCACCATTGAACGCGGCACCGCGTCGGCGATTTTTAACTCGGCGCAGTATTTCGCCCTGGCGATATTTTCTCCCATCCTGGGCTGGCTGACCTATGCCTGGGGATGGGAACATGTCTTCACCGTCATGGGCGTGCTGGGTTTCATCATGACGATGGTGTGGATCAAATATATTCAAAACCCGAATAAACACCCCCGCGTTTCGCAGCAGGAGCTGGATTACATCGCCGCCGGCGGCGCCATGGTCGATATGGACACGCCGAGAGACGGTAAAAAAGACGGCCCGCGCTGGGATTATGTCAAACAGATGCTGACCAACCGCATGATGCTCGGCGTATTTTTCGGCCAGTATTTCATCAACAGTATTACTTGGTTCTTCCTGACCTGGTTCCCGATTTACCTGGTGCAGGATAAGGGCATGTCCATCCTGAAAGTGGGCCTGATTGCCTCGATCCCGGCGTTGTTCGGTTTTGCCGGCGGCGTCCTGGGCGGCGTGGTTTCCGATATTCTGATCAAGCGCGGCCACTCGCTGACCGTGGCACGTAAGATACCGATCGTCGTGGGCATGCTGCTGGCCACCAGCATTATCCTGTGCAACTACACCAACAATACGGTCATCGTGGTGGCGCTGATGGCGCTGGCGTTCTTCGGCAAAGGCTTCGGCGCCCTGGGCTGGCCGGTGATTTCCGATACCGCGCCGAAAGAAGTGATCGGCCTGTGCGGCGGCATATTCAATGTGTTCGGCAACGTGGCTTCCATCGTTACGCCGCTGGCTATCGGTTATATGGTCAAGGAATTGCATTCATTCAACGCCGCGCTGATCTTTGTCGGCTGTTCCGCCCTGGCGGCCATGCTGTGCTACCTGGTGGTGGTCGGCGAAATCAAGCGACTGGTGCTGGTTAAATCCTGATATCGCGGGCCCGGCGTTTTGGGGCCCGCTACTTTCTGTTTCATTGCATAGAGGTAAATTATGAACACTCCACTACTGCCTAACCGTTTTCGCCAGGGGTTACTTCAGGGGGAAACCCAGATTGGGTGCTGGTGCGCGCTGGCAAATCCCATTACCACGGAAGTGTTGGGCCTGGCGGGATTCGACTGGCTGGTACTGGACGGTGAGCACGCACCTAATGACGTCGGCACGTTTGTTCCGCAGTTGATGGCGCTTAAGGGCAGCCACAGCGCGCCGGTGGTGCGTCCGCCAACCAATGAGCCGGTGATTATCAAACGCCTGCTGGATATTGGTTTTTATAATTTCCTGATCCCGTTTGTCGAAACCGAAGAGCAGGCCCTGCGCGCGGTATCCTCCACCCGGTATCCACCCGCCGGCATCCGCGGCGTGTCGGTTTCCCATCGTTCCAATATGTTTGGCACCGTGCCGGACTATAACGCCACCATCAATGACAATATCACCGTGCTGGTGCAGATCGAAAGCCAGGAAGGCGTGGACAATATCGACGCCATCGCCGCTGTGGACGGCGTCGACGGTATCTTTGTCGGCCCGGGCGATTTGTCCGCGGCGCTGGGTTACCTGGGACAGCCGGGCCATGAAGCGGTGCAAAGCGTCATCCGCCATATTTTTGCCCGCGCCAAGGCCCATGGCAAGCCGAGCGGCATCCTGGCGCCGGTGGAAGCCGACGCCCGCCGTTATCTGGAGTGGGGCGCCACCTTCGTTGCGGTCGGCAGCGATCTCGGCGTATTCCGCGGCGGCACCCAGGCGCTGGCCGACAAATTTAAAAAATAACTGACATGGCGCGTCTGACGCGCCCTACACTTTTTATAGCAAGCGTTAAGAGGTAATAGTAATGAAAATTGGATTTATTGGCTTGGGCATCATGGGAAAACCAATGAGCAAAAACCTGCTGAAAGCGGGTTACTCATTAGTGGTACTGGATCGCAATACCGAAGCGGTAGCGGAAGTGGTTGCGGCCGGAGCCACCTCAGCCGACACGGCGAAGGCCGTGGCCGAACAAACCGATATCATTATCACCATGCTGCCGAACTCTCCGCATGTTAAAGAAGTGGTGCTGGGTGAAAACGGCGTGGTAGAAGGCGCCAAAGCCGGTACCCTGGTCATTGATATGAGCTCCATCGCGCCGTTGGCCAGCCGCGAAATCGCCGCCGCCCTGGCGGAAAAAGGCATCGACATGCTTGATGCCCCGGTCAGCGGCGGCGAGCCCAAAGCCATCGAAGGCACCCTGTCCGTGATGGTCGGCGGTGATAAGGCTTTATTCGACAAGAGCTTTGAACTGCTGAAGGCCATGGCGGCTTCCGTGGTGCATACCGGTGATATCGGCGCCGGTAACGTCACTAAACTGGCCAACCAGGTGATCGTGGCGCTGAATATCGCCGCCATGTCGGAAGCGCTGGTGCTGGCAACCAAGGCCGGCGTCGACCCGGAAAAAGTATTCCAGGCCATTCGCGGCGGACTGGCGGGCAGCACGGTGCTGGAAGCCAAGGCGCCGATGGTATTGGATCGCAACTTCAAGCCGGGTTTCCGCATTGACTTGCATATCAAGGATCTGGCCAATGCCCTGGATACGTCGCATGGCGTCGGCGCGCAACTGCCGTTAACCGCGGTGGTAATGGAAATGATGCAGGCCCTGAAGCAAGACGATTTGGGCAATGCGGATCACAGCGCCCTGGCTTGTTATTATGAAAAATTGGCCAAGATTGAAGTTAAGCGGCAATAAATTGGTCGGGCGCCGGACCGGCGCCCTGCGAGGCGGCAAAATAGCTATTTTGCCGGCTTCAGCTCAACAGGCGCAGGTAGTCTATGAAGATAGTAATCGCACCGGATTCTTACAAAGAAAGTTTGTCTGCCTTGGAGGTCGCAACGCAGATCGAACAGGGATTTCGTGACGTGTTTCCCGATGCCCATTACGTCAAATTGCCGGTGGCGGATGGCGGTGAGGGCACCGTGGAGGCCATGGTGGCGGCCACCGGGGGAGAAATCGTCAAGGTCAGGGTCACCGGCCCCCTTGGCGACCAGGTGGACGGCTTTTTCGGCCTGTCCGGCGATAAACAAACCGCGTTTATCGAAATGGCCGCCGCCAGCGGGCTGGAATTGGTGCGCGCCTGCGACCGCAATCCGCTGTTAACCACCTCTTTCGGCACCGGCGAGCTGATCCGCTGCGCACTGGATCACGGCGTTAAACATTGCATTATCGGCATCGGCGGCAGCGCCACCAACGACGGCGGCGCCGGCATGGTGCAGGCGCTGGGCGGCGGGCTGCTCGACGCGCAGGGTCAACAGATCGGTTACGGCGGCGGCGAGCTGGATAAGCTGGCGCGTATCGATATTACCCATCTGGATCCGCGCATCAGGGAATGCCGTTTCGAGGTGGCCTGCGACGTCACCAATCCCCTGACCGGCGATGAGGGCGCCACGGCGATATTCGGCCCGCAGAAAGGCGCGACGCCTGCCATGATCCGGCAACTTGACGCCTCGCTTGGGCATTATGCCGCCATTATCAAACGCGATTTGGATAAAGATGTCGAACATATCCCCGGCGCGGGCGCGGCCGGCGGCATGGGCGCCGGTTTACAGGCGTTTTGCGGCGCGGAGCTGCGCAAAGGTATCGAAATCGTTACCGAGGCGCTGGGACTGGATGCCCTGGTCAGGGACGCTACCCTGGTGATCACCGGGGAAGGGCGCATCGACAGCCAGACCATCCACGGTAAAGTGCCGATTGGGGTGGCGCTGGTCGCCAAACGCTATAACAAGCCGGTGATCGGCATCGCCGGCAGCCTGACCGCCGACGTGGGGGTGGTGCATCAGCACGGCCTGGACGCGGTGTTCAGCGTGTTATATGAAATCTGCACGCTGGAGGACGCGCTGGAAAACGCCGCCGCCAATGTGCGCATGACCGCGCGCAATATCGCGGCTACCATCAAGCTGGCCCGCGAGATGGCCTGATTTACAAGACGCCGGCTAAACGCCGGGGTAAAGGGTGGCGCAGCTTCACGGCGGCCACTCTTTTTTTTTGCGCGGCCTGGCCGGCGACGCCTAAGCCGTAAGAAAAGGCGCGGACGCCAGGGTGACATTTTCAATTTCATCCAGCATTTCCAGCCACTCCGGCTCTAGCGCCGCCAGCGGCGCGCCCGCGCGCAGTTGGCGTTCGATATCGGCGCAGAGCCGCCTGAGCCTGGGCACGCCGCTGTAGCTGCAACTGCCGTGCAGTTTGTGCACCAGCTCACCGATATGCGGGTCCTCGACGCCGTTTACCACGGCGGTCACCCGTTGTTTTACCTCGATTAAAAAGCTGACCAGCATCCCCAGCAGGTCTTGGGCCAAATCCGGTTTGTCGGCGGCCTGGCGCAGCGCCAACTGCCAATCCAGGGTGGCGTCCTGATTGTCCTGCTCCGCGGTCGCGTCCGCCGTCTGCGCGTGCGGCGAGCGGCGTACCTCTTCGGCGCCATAACGCGCCAGCAGCCGCTGCAATATGTTTTCGTCGATGGGTTTGGCCAGGTAATCATCCATGCCGGCCTCAAGCAGTTTTTCCCGCTCATTGCCCAGCGTATGGGCGGTAACCGCCACGATGGGCGTTTGCGCGTGGCGCGGCAACTGCCGCATCAGCTCGGCCGCGCGCAGGCCGTCAATTTCCGGCATCTGGATATCCATCAGGATCAGATCCAGCGGATGCCCGTCGGCGTAGGCCAGCGCTTCGCGGGCGTTTTGGCATAAAATGGTGTGTTCCACCTGCTCTTGCAGCAGCGCGCCGATAAGCTTCAGGTTGGCCGGATTGTCATCCACCGCCATGACGGTCAGCGGCAGGCGCGCGGCGCGGGGCGGCGTGACTTGGCTTACCACGGGCCGCGGCCGCGCGCGCAGCAAGGGTAAAAACCGGTTGGCGGAGACCGGCTTCGCCAGGCAGGCACAGGCGCCCATGCGTTTGATCTGCTCAGCCTCCACCATGGCGGGGCTGGGCAAGGCCAGGATCACGCAGCCGGCAATCCCGGCGGCTTCAGTCAGCTCGCGCTTGATATCGATTAACGAGAGGCGCTGCGTCACCGGTTTGCCGATAAGCAAAATATCATAGTGCCCCGCCGGCAGTTGCGTAAGCGTCGGACTGAAACTGACCGTCAGCGGCGTGGCGCGCAGCATATCCAGCGTCGCCTGGGCGGCGGCGGGGTTGGCTTCGACAAACGCCAGGCTTTTATCGCGCAGATGGGCATAATCCGGCGCGCCGTCGGCCCCGCTCAACTGCAGGGGGATATGAAACCAAAAGGACGAGCCGCGGTCGACCTGGCTGTGGAAATTGATATCGCCGCCCATTTCCTTGATCAGTTTCTGGGTAATCACCAGCCCCAGGCCGGTGCCGCCGTGGCGGCGGGTAATGCTGGCGTCCGCCTGGCGAAACGCCTGGAACAGCTGCGACTGCTGACGTTCGGCGATGCCGATCCCGGTATCGTGGATCTGCACCTCCAGCTCCATTTGATGGTTCCCGGTGCCGTGTTTTTCGATGCGGATATCGATATTGCCCTGTTCGGTAAACTTGATGGCGTTGCCCAACAGGTTGGTAATGACCTGCTGCAGGCGCAGGGGATCGCCCACCACGCCGTCCGGCACATCCTGCTGCACGTTCAGAGTAATCTCCAGTCCCTTCTCATGGGCGGTCTGCGCCAGCAGGACAATCACCTCATCCAGGGTGGCGCGCAGCGCGAACGGAATGGCCTCCAGCAGCAGCTTGCCGGCTTCCAGTTTGGAAAAATCCAGCACATCGTTAATAATGCTAAGCAGGTTATTGCCCGAACGTTCTATGGTCTGCAGGTAATCCCGCTGCGTCGGCGACAGCGGCGTTTTTAACGTCTGCCGGGTAAAACCGATGACGCCGTTAAGCGGGGTGCGCAGTTCGTGGGACATATTGGCCAGGAATTCCGATTTGATGCGCACCGCCTCCTGGGCGCGTTTTTTAGCCAGATCCAGCTCGACGTTCTGGATCTCCATCTGCTCCAGGGTTTCGCGCAGGTCCGAGGTGGCCTGATCGATATTCTGCTGCATTTCCTCATGATATGCCGTCAGCGACATGGCCATTGAGTTGATGCCGTTTTTCAGCATATCCAGCTCACCGAGCATATACCCCTCCACCCGGCTGTCGAGCTGGCCGCGCCGGATGCGATCGACCGTGCTGACCATATTGCGGATGGGGCCGGTAACATCGCGCATCAGGCGATAGGCGAACAGCATGGCGATACACAGGCACAGCAGCAGCAGCAGCGTCGAGACAAAGGCTTCTTTATATTGCTGCAACCGTACCGAATCCAGGTCCAGCTCAATGGTAATATAGCCCAGCGGCGCGATGCGGGCGTCGGCCTGGTTTGCCGGGTCGGGCAAATCATCCTCCGACCAGATGGGCGCGCGCATGATAAGCGTACCGCCCAGGCGCGCCAGGGTCAGTTCGCCGGGCGGCGGACTGCCCGGCGGCAACTGCTGTTGGTTGATATTCTGGTGGTAGTTGGAGGTGGCGAAAAGTTTATTATTGGCATCGAACACGCTTATCGAGCGTACAATATCGGAGTGATGGCGATGCAGCAGGTTGACGAGATGGCGCACCGAGTCGCGGTCATGAAGGGTCATGCCGTAGACGGTTGATACCGCCAGCGGTTCGATAATGCTCGTGCCGGCAGCCACCAACTGATTCTGCAATTCGTTATAACGATGAACGACAAAAAATGCGCTTAGCAGCAAACCGATCAATAACGTCGGCGCCAGAATCAGTATCATCATCCGCGCGCGCAAGCTGTATTTGGTCATAGCGTTCCAATATGGGAGAATGATAACCCGGCTATTCAGGAAACCTGTAACAAGCAATTATGGCGCAATTCTACTCTGCAAACCGTCGCGTGGCGACACAGCAAACCCTGACCGTGACCTGTCACGATCTGGATGGTTTCGGCCAGGGCGTGGCGCGCCTCCAGGGGAAAACGATTTTTATCCCCGGTCTGTTGCCGGGTGAGCAGGCCGAGGTGCGCATCACCGAGGACAAACGCCAGTTTAGCCGGGGCCGGGTGACCAAAAGGTTAAACGACAGCCCGGAGCGGGTCGCGCCGCGCTGCCCGCATTTCGGCGTTTGCGGCGGATGCCAGCAGCAGCACATCAGCCAGGCGTTGCAACAGCAAAGCAAGGCCGCCACGCTGCGCACGCTGCTGACGCGGGAAATCGGCGCGATTCCGGGCGCTATCATTCGCGTGGGCGCGGACGCCTACGGCTACCGGCGGCGCGCGCGCCTGGGGCTGGAATACCGCCAAAAGTCCCGCTCCCTGGCCATGGGCTATCGCCAGGCGAAGTCCAGCGATGTGGTGGATATTACCCATTGCCCCATCCTGATCCCGGGCCTGGAGCAACTGCTGGCGCCGTTGAAAGCGGCGCTGGCGCAGCTAAAGGCGGCCAGGCGCCTGGGGCATGTGGAACTGGTGATGGCGGACAACGGGCCGCTGGTGGTGTTGCGCCATCTTGATGTGCTTGACGACGGCGACCGGCGGCGGCTGCTGGAGTTCGCCGCGCGCCATCAGGTGATGATGTGGCTGGCAGCGGACAGCGAGTCGCTGGAATGCCTGCATGGCGAGCCGCCGATATACCACATTGACGATTTGCGTCTACAGTTCAGCCCAAGGGATTTCATTCAGGTCAACGCCGAGGTTAACCGCCGCATGGTGGCGCTGGCGCTGGAATGGCTGGCGCCCGGGGCGGATGAGCGGGTGCTGGATTTGTTCTGCGGCATGGGTAACTTTACCCTGCCGCTGGCCAAACGCTGCGCCGAGGTTATCGGCGTGGAAGGGGTTGCGGCGCTAGTGGCGAATGGGCAATATAATGCACAACAGAATTTATTGAATAACGTCACCTTCTTTCATGACAATCTGGAAGAGGACGTGACCACACGGCCCTGGGCCAACCGGGGATTTGATAAAATATTGCTCGACCCGGCACGTGCCGGCGCCCTGGGCGTCATGTCCCATATTGCCGCCTGGGCGCCCCGGCGTATCGTCTATGTGTCTTGTAACCCCACAACACTTGCGCGGGATAGCACTGTGTTGATGGCGTCGGGGTATGTCCCGGCGCGCGTGGCTATGCTGGATATGTTTCCGCATAGCGGACATCTTGAATCGATGACGTTGTTTGTAAAAGATGCCGGCGTCTGTGCAAAGTAGGGAGTGGATATGGTTGCGGTAAGAAGTGCGCATTTGAATACAGCGGGCGAGTTTGTCCCCGAAGACTGGGTTGCCAGTCTGGGTCTTTCCAACCCGCAGTCAAGTGAGCGGCTGGCCGAAACCTGGCGTTATTGCGAGCAGCAATGTAAAGAGCACCCCGAGGCGGCGCTGATCCTCTGGCGCGGCATCGAGATGGTGGAGATCCTGTCCATGCTCAGCATGGACAGCGACAGCCTGTGCGCGGCGCTGCTGTTCCCCCTTGCCGACAGCGAGGTGGTCGAAGAATCGGTGCTCGAGACGCAGTTCGGCAAGAAAATCGTCGATCTGGTGCACGGCGTGCGCGATATGGACGCCATCCGCCAGTTAAAAGCCACCACTAACGACTCCATGGCGCCGGAGCAGGTGGATAACGTCCGGCGCATGCTGCTGGCCATCGTCGAAGATTTCCGCTGCGTGGTCATCAAGCTTGCCGAGCGTATCGCCCATTTGCGCGAACTGAAGGACGCCCCTGAGGACGAGCGGGTGCTGGCGGCGAAAGAAAGTTCCAATATCTACGCGCCGCTGGCAAACCGGCTGGGGATCGGCCAGCTCAAGTGGGAACTGGAGGATTTCTGCTTCCGTTACCTGCATCCGGACGAGTACAAGCGCATTGCGCAGCTGCTGCATGAGCGGCGCATCGATCGTGAGCAGTATATCGATGATTTTGTCGCCTCGCTGCGCGATGCGATGAAAGAGGAAGGGCTGAAAGCGGATATCTACGGGCGGCCCAAGCATATCTACAGCATCTGGCGCAAAATGCAGAAAAAATCGCTGGAGTTCGACGAGCTGTTTGACGTGCGCGCCGTGCGGGTGGTGGTGGAGCGGCTGCAGGATTGTTATGCCGCGCTCGGCATCGTCCATACGCATTTTCGCCATTTGCCCGATGAGTTCGACGATTACGTCGCCAACCCCAAACCCAACGGCTACCAGTCCATTCACACCGTGGTGCTGGGGCCGCGCGGCAAAACGCTGGAAATCCAGATCCGTACCCGCCAGATGCATGAGGACGCCGAACTGGGCGTGGCGGCGCACTGGAAGTACAAGGAAGGCGCCACCGCCACCGGCGGCGTGCGCTCCGGTTACGAAGAACGCATCGCCTGGCTGCGCAAGCTGCTGGCCTGGCAGGAAGAAATGGCGGATTCGGGGGAAATCCTCGACGAAGTGCGCAGCCAGGTGTTCGACGATCGGGTCTATGTCTTTACCCCGAAAGGCGACGTGATCGATTTGCCCGCCGGCTCCACGCCGCTGGATTTCGCCTACCATATCCACAGCGATGTCGGACACCGCTGCATCGGCGCCAAGATAAGCGGGCGCATCGTGCCCTTTACCTACCAGCTGCGCATGGGCGACCAGGTGGAGATCATCACCCAGAAGCAGCCGAACCCCAGCCGCGACTGGCTGAATCCCAACCTGGGATATGTCACCACCAGCCGCGGGCGCTCGAAGATCCATAACTGGTTCCGTAAACAGGACCGGGACAAGAATATCCTGGCCGGCCGCCAGCTGCTGGACGATGAGCTGGAGCATTTGGGCCTGAGCATCAAGGAAGCCGAAAAGCTGCTGCTGCCGCGCTATAACGTCAATACCCTCGACGAGCTGCTGGCGTCCATCGGCGGCGGCGACGTGCGCATCAACCAGATGATTAACTTCCTGCAGGGCAAGCTGAACAAGCCCAGCCCGGAAGAGCAGGATCGCGCGGCGCTCAAGCAACTGACGCAAAAGCCGTCCGCGGTGCCGCGCTCGAAGGATAACGGCCGGGTGGTGGTGGAAGGGGTCGGCAACCTGATGCACCATATCGCCCGCTGCTGCCAGCCGATCCCCGGCGATGAGATTACCGGTTTCATTACCCGCGGCCGCGGCATCTCCATTCACCGCGCGGACTGCGAGCAATTGGCGGATTTACAGGCCAACGCCCCCGAACGCATTGTCGACGCCGTCTGGGGCGAGAGTTATTCCAGCGGCTACTCGCTGGTGGTGCGGGTGGTGGCCAACGATCGCAGCGGCCTGCTGCGCGATATCACCACTATCCTGGCCAATGAAAAGGTCAACGTGCTGGGCGTGGCCAGCCGCAGCGACATCAAACAGCAGCTGGCGACCATCGATATGGATATTGAAATCTATAACCTGCAGGTACTTGGCCGGGTATTGTCCAAACTTAATCAACTGCCGGACGTGATCGACGCGCGCCGGCTGCACGGAGAATAATATGACCGCGAACGCCATCGATGCCTCGGCCGCCGCCCAGGCCAGGCTGCTGGCCATCATGACCCGCCTGCGCGACCCGCGCACGGGCTGTCCGTGGGACAAGCGCCAGACGTTCGATACCATCGCCCCCTACACCCTGGAGGAGACCTACGAGGTGCTGGACGCCATTGCCCGGCGCGATTATGACGATTTGCGCGACGAATTGGGCGATTTGCTGTTCCAGGTGGTGTTTTACGCTGAAATGGCGCGCGAGCAGGGACTGTTCGATTTTGCCGGCGTGTGCGACGCCATCAGCGATAAACTCGAGCGCCGCCATCCGCATATTTTTGCCCGGCAGCCCGGCGAGGACGGCGCGGCGCCTCCCGGCCAGTGGGAACAGCTCAAGGCGCGGGAACGGGCGGAAAAAGAACGCCTGTCGCCGCTCGACGATATTCCCGACGCTCTGCCGGCGTTGATGAAGGCGCAGAAAATCCAGCAGCGCTGCGCCACTGTGGGTTTTGACTGGACCACGCTCGGCCCGGTGGTGGACAAGGTCTACGAAGAAATCAACGAGGTGATGCACGAAGCCCGCCAGGCGGTGGTGGATGAAGATAAGCTTGAGGAAGAACTGGGCGATCTGCTGTTCGCCACCGTCAACCTGACCCGCCATTTGGGCAAGAAAGCGGAAACCGCTTTGCAAAAAGCCAACCGTAAATTCGAGCGCCGGTTTCGCCAGGTGGAAGAGATTATCCAGGCCCAGGGGCAAACCCTGCCCCAGGCCAGTCTCGAGCAGATGGAAGCCGCCTGGCGGCAAATAAAAAAACGGGAAATCGCCGGGTAAACTCATCATTGCCGCTATGTTAACGATAACGCCGTTTTCGTAGCTAATATACTATAAAATAAGGTATTTATGGCAAGCGGTCATCGACTGGGCCCGCTGATGCGGCCGTTATGCCACCTGCGCGATTTGCAAAACGAACATTTGTGGCCGATTCGCGCTTCAGGTATACTGTTTTCCCGTCTTGGTTATTCCGTCTTTACACCTAAATTCTCAGGTTCAGCATGACAACAAATTATATTTTTGTAACCGGCGGGGTCGTTTCCTCATTGGGTAAAGGCATTGCCGCGGCCTCCCTGGCGGCTATTCTCGAAGCCCGGGGACTCAACGTTACCATCATGAAGCTGGACCCCTACATCAATGTGGATCCGGGCACCATGAGCCCTATCCAGCACGGCGAAGTGTTTGTCACCGAGGACGGAGCGGAAACCGATCTGGATCTGGGTCACTACGAGCGCTTTATCCGTACCAAAATGTCGCGTCGTAATAATTTCACCACCGGCCGCATTTACTCCGACGTGCTGCGCAAAGAGCGCCGTGGCGATTATCTCGGCGCCACCATCCAGGTCATTCCGCATATCACCAACAACATCAAGGAACGCATCCTTGAAGGCGGCGAAGGCCACGACGTGGTGCTGGTGGAAATCGGCGGCACCGTGGGCGATATCGAATCCCTGCCGTTCCTCGAGGCCATCCGCCAGATGGCGGTGGACGTGGGCCGCGAACACACCATCTACATGCACCTCACCCTGGTGCCCTATATGGCCGCGTCGGGCGAGGTGAAAACCAAGCCGACCCAGCATTCGGTCAAGGAACTGCTTTCCATCGGCATCCAGCCGGACGTGCTGATTTGCCGTTCCGATCGCTCGGTACCCAATAACGAGCGGGCTAAAATCGCTTTATTCTGCAATGTGCCGGAAAAAGCGGTAATTTCCCTGAAAGATGTTGATTCCATTTATAAAATCCCGGCCCTCTTGAAATCCCAAGGCCTGGACGATTATATTTGTAAACGATTCAGCCTGAACTGTCCCGAGGCTAACCTGTCTGAATGGGAACAGGTGGTGTACGAGGAAGCCAACCCGGGCGGCGAAGTCACCATCGGCATGGTCGGTAAATATGTCGAACTGCCGGACGCGTATAAATCGGTTATCGAGGCGCTGAAGCACGCCGGGCTGAAAAACCGCCTGACGGTGAATATCAAGCTTATCGATTCGCAGGATGTGGAAACCCGCGGCGTGGAGATCCTGAAAAACCTCGATGCCATCCTGATTCCCGGCGGTTTCGGTTATCGCGGCGTCGAAGGCAAGATCCTGACCGCGCAGTACGCGCGTGAAAAGAAAATTCCCTACCTCGGCATCTGCCTGGGGTTGCAGGTGGCGTTAATCGAATTTGCCCGGCACGTGGCGGGCATGGAAAACGCAAACTCCACCGAATTTGTGCCAGACTGTAAGTACCCGGTGGTCGCGTTGATTACCGAGTGGCGCGACGAAAACGGCGTCGTGGAAACGCGCACCGAGCAAAGCGATCTGGGCGGCACCATGCGCCTGGGCAGCCAGGCTTGCCAGTTAACCGACGGCAGCCTGGTGCGCAGCATGTACGGCGAGCAGACCATCGTCGAGCGTCACCGCCACCGCTATGAAGTCAACAATATGCTGTTAAAGCCGATCGAAGCCGCCGGCCTGCGCGTTGCGGGGCTGTCGGGGGATAACCGCCTGGTGGAGATTATTGAATACCCGGATCATCCGTGGTTCGTGGCGTGCCAGTTCCATCCCGAGTTTACCTCGACGCCCCGTGACGGCCATCCGTTGTTCACCGGCTTCGTCAAGGCGGCCGGCGAGTACCAGAAGCGTCAGCTGAAATAAATTTGAACAGGCGGGCGGCCCGCGGTCGGGTATCGCGGGCGGGTCGTCAGGAATTTTGTTTTAACTTGTACTGAGGAAATACTAAATGTCCAAAATTGTTAAAGTCATCGGCCGTGAAATCATCGATTCACGCGGCAATCCGACTGTAGAAGCAGAAGTGCATCTGGAAGGTGGTTTTGTAGGTTTGGCCGCTGCGCCGTCAGGTGCTTCCACTGGTTCGCGCGAAGCGCTTGAACTGCGTGACGGCGACAAATCGCGTTTTCTGGGTAAAGGCGTGACCAAGGCGGTTGCCGCGGTTAACGGTCCCATCGCTGAAGCGGTGCTGGGCAAAGACGCGAAAGACCAGGCCAATATCGACAAGATCATGATCGATCTGGACGGCACGGAAAACAAATCCAAATTTGGCGCCAACGCCATCCTGGCCGTTTCCCTGGCCGCGGCCAAGGCCGCCGCCGCGTCCAAAGGCATGCCTTTGTACGAACACATCGCTGAACTGAACGGCACCGCCGGCAAGTTCTCCATGCCGTTGCCGATGATGAACATCATCAACGGCGGCGAACATGCCGACAACAACGTCGACATCCAGGAATTCATGATCCAGCCGGTTGGCGCTAAAACCGTCAAGGAAGCGATTCGCATGGGTTCTGAAGTGTTCCATAACCTGGCGAAAGTGCTGAAGGCCAAGGGCCTGAATACCGCCGTTGGCGACGAAGGCGGCTACGCGCCGAACCTGGAATCCAACTCCGCCGCCCTGGCCGCCATCAAGGAAGCCGTGGAAAAAGCCGGTTATGTGCTGGGTAAAGATATCACCCTGGCCATGGACTGCGCCGCGTCTGAATTCTACAGCAAGGAAACCGGTAAATACGAACTGAAAGGCGAAGGCAAATCCTTCACCTCCGAAGAGTTCACCCACTACCTGGAAGGCCTGACCAAGACCTACCCGATCGTCTCCATCGAAGATGGCCTGGACGAATCGGATTGGGACGGCTTTGCCTACCAGACCAAAGTGCTGGGCGACAAAATCCAGCTGGTCGGTGATGACCTGTTCGTGACCAATACCAAGATCCTGAAAGAAGGTATCGATAAAGGCATCGCCAACTCCATCCTGATCAAATTCAACCAGATCGGTTCGTTGACCGAAACCCTGGCGGCGATCAAAATGGCGAAAGATGCCGGTTACACCACCATCATCTCTCACCGTTCCGGCGAAACCGAAGACGCCACCATTGCCGATCTGGCCGTGGGCACCGCCGCGGGTCAAATCAAGACCGGTTCCATGAGCCGTTCCGACCGCGTTGCCAAGTACAACCAGCTGATTCGCATCGAAGAAGCCCTGGGCGCACGCGCACCGTTCAACGGTCTGAAAGAAGTGAAAGGCCAGGCATAATTGCCCATTCCCGACTCAGTGCGTCGTTTGCCGGCATGCTGACAGGAAATGCGGATGATGTTTTTATCACTTTTCGCATCTTCAAAAGCCCCATCGTAAAGATGGGGCTTTTTCTTGTCGTTTAATAGGGATTCAGCCGAAATCCACATCTAGCGCCTGATAGACGGCATAGTATGTGTCAGTAGTTAGCCATAATAAAAGAATGACATGGTAACCGCTTTTATTCCATGGCAGTGGAATAAGCATGTTATCTCTTGGTTTTAATGCCGCCGCGTGCTGCCAGTAGGGGGTTTGCGGGTTCAGCATTTCCCAGAACGGCACCGGTTCAAACTGGTCGCGAGAATAAGGCCATCGTTGCGACCAATCATCCTTGGTGATAAACGCCCGATAGCCCCTGGTGGCGCGCAGGACGTAATATAACCATTCTACATATAATTCCTGACCGCGGTTTACCCTGATCCTGGGCCAGGTAAAGGGAATGCCTAAATAGAAAGTCATATCCTGGTCGTCCAAAGACACCAGGCCCCGCCTATCCTGGTGACCACCGCTAAGGATGTAAAAGTCAGAGGGTGGCGTTGAGCTTTCTACATCATCCTGAAATGGTTGGCGAACAGGCCCCGGGAACCGGTCGGGAAAATTTTTTCCCCCGGTTATGGCTTCGGCAAACCAGACTTCAAGATATCCCTGATTGGCAAGAAACTGGGCACGTGAGGGTGGGACCGTCAAGCGGCCAAGGCGGGCCCCATAATCAACGTTTGATTCGCCGGAACATAGCGGGCACTCGGCGCGCTGGATTTTATCTCGCTGACAATGGGCATAGGGTGGGTTAAAGAGACGATGGCCATTACCGATATGATTCACCCTATAAAAACATTTAATATTTGAATTTTTTTTAGGTGGGTCAACTGTTTTTGCTTTATGGTACATAAGCGTCTCCAGATTTACTCGCAACGGAAAATCTTATTATTAGTGTAAGCGTCAGCGAAATGAATGATCTTTACATTAAGTTGAAAAATCTGATAGCACAAATTTCTATAGTTATCTGTATAATTAATTTACTTTTATATGTATGATTTAACCCGGTAATTGTTTTTAAATTGCAGGGCTTATTTCCATGTTAATATACAGTGTTTGAATCAATATCAATATCGAAAGCCTGATAAACGGCATCTTCAAAATCAGCTATAAGCCATAATAAGACGATGACATGATGCCCTCTTTTATTGAAGGGAATGGGAATTGAATGATGCGTTCTTGGTTGTAACTGCGCCGGGAACTGCCAAAAGGGGAACTCTTGGTTAATATTCTCCCAAAACGGACGCAGCTCCAACTGAGCTCGCGTAATACGGGCATTGGGATTCCAGTCGTCGCGGGTAATAAACGCCCGATAGCCTCTGGTGAGCCGTCGCCTATCGTAAAGCCATTCTATGTTTAATATCTGACCGGCGCTCAACCGTATCCTGGGCCATTGACGAATAGCGAACAAGGTGAAGATGGCGATTTGATTATCGGTAAAATTAACTGCACTAATCTCCCCACTTTGGCCGCCACTGAGAATAAAGCCATCCTCGGGCGGAGTTGCACTCCAGACATCATCCTGGAAAGGCCAAAAAACAGCTCCGCCATTGAGATCTGGGAAATTTTTTCCGCCGGTTG
Organism: Sodalis sp. RH24; assembly: GCF_047324145.1. Lineage (NCBI taxonomy): Bacteria > Pseudomonadati > Pseudomonadota > Gammaproteobacteria > Enterobacterales > Bruguierivoracaceae > Sodalis > Sodalis sp. RH24. The sequence goes on along the minus strand of NZ_CP178729.1, from coordinate 2,387,714 downwards.
CTGTATTGACTTGCAGGGGGCTAAGCCTGCCTAAATCGACCAGGGTTTGCGCACGCGAAGCCGGAGTAACGATAGGCAAGGGTGGCACTGGCGTATCGTCGACGGTCGAGTTTATACAACAGCCTCTGTTGTTATAGCGAATATTATTGGACTGATCCCAATAAGGTGATAAAGAATAACCATCGCGCCAGTTACAACTGTTGCGATAGTCCCTTGAGTAATTGTCGTTAGGATTAACTTTCGATAAATGATCTTTAAGGGTATAATTTTTATTCATGATTTACTCCTGATAAAGCGGAACCGGTATAAATATATGTTGTTTTGATATTTAAGAATTTTGCTGCCAGTTTAAATATCATCGAATAGGCAGTGAACAAAATCTTTTAAAAATATGGGATATAACAGGGTCAATGAGCAAAAGTTCCGGCCCAGCTATAGGCAGATATGTCCGCAGCTGGACCTTTGTTCCAGTAATGGATAACCTAACCGAAATCGACGTCAAACGCCTGATAGATAGCAATAGGCTGATTGGCTACCAGCCAGAGTAAAATAATGACATGATGACCCCTTTTGTTAAAGGGGAGCACTAAAGGCAACGTTATTCGAGGTTGTAAATCGCCTAGGTGCTCCTGCCAGGGAACTCCCTGATTGAGCGTATTGAAGAACGGAACGGGCTCCAGCTGATTACGCGCAATGCGAACTCTGGAATCCCAATTATCACGTGTGATAAACGCGCGATACCCCCTGGTGACTCTGGGTATGGTGTTCACCCACTGAATGGTCAAGGATTGCGCCGGGTTAACCCGTAATCTGGGCCATTGGTTGAAATTGCCGCCAGTCAGGACACGTAATTCCTCATCTGTGGCATTGACGATATCGCGTGCGTCCCCATTACCGCCGCTGACGATCCGTCCATCAGGCGGGGGATTTGAACTTTCTATATCTGTGTGGAAAGGGAAAAGTACCGGGCCGGCAAATAAGTCAGGGAAATTTTTGCCCCCGGTCATTTCATCAACCAGGAACGGTGGTAAATACCCATTATTGAGCATAATCACCGCGCGCGAAGCCGGTGATACCACGCGACCGCTTTGCGGATCGATTGGCTCGTAAAAAGGGTAGGGAGGAGGATAGCCATAATTCTGCCGGTAATCTCCACCCTGACAGTGATCAGGCCGGTAGGGAAGTTGATTATTGTCTATATAACTCATGATGGGTTCCTTGTTATCAGGTAATTGGGGGAAAATGTAATAAGCCGGTTACATTAGCCAAAATCAACATCAAATGCCTGATAAAAGGCAAAGGGTTGATCGGCAACGAGCCAAAGCAATAGGATGACGTGATGGCCTCGTTTGTTAAAAGGTAACGGCATATCAAATGTTAAACGTGGCGGTAGACTACCCTGATGAGCAAACCAGGGGCTCGCCTGATTTATTTCATCAAAGAATGGGGCGGGTTCAATCTGCGCTCGCGTTAAGCGAACATTTTGCACCCAGTTATCTCTGGTAATAAAAGCACGGTAACCACGAGTAATTCGAGGGGCATCTATCAGCCATTGGATGCGCAATACCTCAGCGGGATTTACCCGCAGTCTTGGCCATTCCGTAAACTGAGGGCGAAAATTAGCAAATTCCGCATCGGTGAAATTAATTCTACCGCGCTGATCAAGATGACCGCCACTAAGTATAAAATTATCCGGGGGAGGCGTTGCGCTTTCAACATCCTCCTGAAACGGAAAGGGTACTTGCCCACCAAATAAGTTGGGAAAATTTTTGCCACCGGTGGTTTGATTTACCGTAAAGAATTCCAAGCCGTTCACATTCAGAAGAATTTGGGCGCGTGAAGCCGGCGACACTACGCGACCGGTTAGCGGGTCGAGCGGCTGGTAAAAAGGGTAGGGCTCCGGATAAATACCGCCACAGGGCGGTTTGACGGGATAAGGATGAGGCGGCTGTTGCGGACAGTCAGGGCGGTAATTTTCAACCGAATTGTGATCGGCGTTGCGATAGGCATCAGGGCGATTGGGATCTTGATTATAATCTATATGGCTCATAGTTAACTCCTGAAATGAAAAGTAATATATTTAGAAATAGTAGGGCCGTACCATTTTCAAAATTATTACACGGTCATTGTGATTGACGGTTCATGATTAATATGTGATTGCAATCATGAATGTTTTTTGTTGCCAAATGCCTTTTATGCTTGATAACCCTCTCGGCTCAACATTGGAATGAGCGTAAATAACGTTAATCCCGCGCCCGGTTGATATAGACGGCGGCAGGACATAATTTCGTTGCGCATTTAATTTGATTAATATCCACATCAAAGGCCTGATAAAAGCCATTATCAATATCCATACGCGGTCGGTTTGGGATTATAGCCTGTATAATTAATTGCAGAGTTGCTGCGATCCTGGTGCTGATCTGATTGGTAATATTAATATGCCGCCGCAGCGCCATCGGCCAGCGGCGGAGTGTTTATTTGGCTTAACCTATATCCACATCAAAACCCTGATAGAATCCGTTCGGCGAATCGGCAGTTACCCACACCATGACAATAATGTGATGACCTCTTTTGTTAAGTGGTATCGGGGCGCTATGAAAAACCCGCGGGATCAACTGGTCACGAAAATTATTGAAGGGAACCAGCGGACTGATATCCTCATAGAAGGGTCTTGATTCGAGCTGCTCGCGGGTAATACGCTGATTGGGGTTCCAGCCGTCACGGGTGATAAACCAGCGATAGCCCCGGGTGACATGCGCCTGTTGATAAAACCATTCCACATTAAATCGCTGGCCCGGCGCTACCCGTAGCCTGGGCCAGCCGGCAAACCGGGGCGCCAGTTGGTTTAGCTCGGCATCGGTAAAATTGACCCTATTACGGTTACCGGTCCTGCCGCCGCTGATGATAAAGCCATCAGGCGGCGGCGCGGCGCCCCAGGCATCGGTTTGAAACGGTGGGGGAGGTGTTCCGCCTGTGGTGGCGGGAAAGTTTTTGCCCCCTTCCATTTCATTGGCTTCCCAGGCCGCCAACAAACCCTCATTGACCAGAAACTGGGCGCGTGATGGCGGGTTTATCACGCGTCCGTGGCGCGCCTCGACTTCCCGGTAATAGTTTTTATCAATGTAGCTGTAACAGTTATCGCGCGGGAAATCCTGCTGGCAAAGCGGAGGCGGATAGTCATGACAGCCGCTTCCTCCCCGGTGAGGGACGTGGCCGCCGTGCCCATAATGATGGGGATCCCGGTAACCGTCCTCATTCCGAGGGTAATTGGCGTAGTCATTCTCATGCTCGCGTTGATCAGGATAATTATCTGGTCTTTCGTTATCATAAGTGCCCATATCTGGCTCCTGTTAGGTCTCAAAAAGAAAAGCGGAATGGCATCCGCGGACTTACCTCTGATACAGGGCAGTATCGTTGAACGCGCGCGAGCGGGGTGTGATGACGCCGGGGAATGGTTTTTATTGCCAGTTGCCTTTTGTGGGGGTAACGCGGCAGTGAGGCAACATTAGGTATTGTGCCGCCGGCAAGAGAAATTTGGTCTGCTTCAGCTAAAATGTAATAATCACCGCCCTTATAGCTAGGCAATTAATCGAGAACATCATGCAGTACCCGCTTAACGAGATTTTCCAGACGCTTCAGGGCGAAGGCTATTTTACCGGCGTGCCGGCGATATTTATCCGCCTGCAGGGTTGCCCTGTGGGCTGCAGCTGGTGCGATACCAAACATACCTGGGAAATGGACCCGCTTCGGGAGGCCCCTCTGGGGGACATTACGTTAAAAACCGCCGACAGCGACCGCTGGGCCACGGTTACGCCGGAGGAACTGCTGGCGATGATTGAACAACAGGGCTATACCGCGCGGCATGTGGTGATTACCGGCGGCGAGCCGTGCATCCACGACCTGTATACGCTGACGCAGGTGCTGGAACAGCAGGGGTTCAGCTGCCAGATTGAAACCAGCGGTACCCACGAGGTGCGTTGCACCAGCCAGACCTGGGTAACGGTGTCGCCTAAAGTGGGCATGCGCGGCGGTATGGCGATTCTGCCCCAGGCGCTGGAACGCGCTGATGAGATTAAACATCCGGTGGCGCGGGAGCGGGATATCGAACAGCTTGATGCGCTGCTGGCCACACTTGAAGACGATAAACCGCGTATTATCGCCCTGCAGCCTGTCAGCCGGCAGGACGCCGCCACGAAATTGTGCATCGCCACCTGCATCGCCCGCAACTGGCGCCTGTCCATGCAAACCCACAAATACCTGAATATCGCCTGATCCGGCGAAACGACAGGCCCGGGCCGGCACCGCCGGGGGCTAAGCCGTTATCCGGCGCGCCGCCGATAGCGCGACTTTGCCAGGCGGATGCCGGAGCCTGTTATTGATCGCCGCGATAGATGCAGCCGGCGGTACAGGTTTCTTTCACCATGATGCCGCTCAGCAGGGGCAGGCGGGGTTTAAGCTGTTGCCAAATCCAGTGGGCCAGTACTTCGCTGGTGGGGTTTTCCAGGCCGGGGATATCATTAAGATAATAATGGTCAAGCTGGTCGAGGATCGGCCGAAACAGCGCCTTGAGCTCGGCGAAGTCGATCACCCAGCCGGTGAACGGATCCACTTCACCGGTGATTTCCACGCGCACCATAAACGAATGGCCGTGCAAACGCCCGCATTTATGACCGTCGGGCACATGCGGCAAACGGTGCGCCGCCTCAAAAGTAAATTCTTTAAATAACGTGGTTACCACTATAGGGCCTCTTGTCAAAACAAACGCTGCATGGTACCGAAATGCGGCTTATGATTCTATGTTATGTGCCGCCAACCCGTAATAAGTTGGCTAAGGGGCCATCAAAACACCATGAACGCGGTCCAATCCTTGCTTTTATTGCTCTCGCCGCGGCGAACCGCCGGGCTGTGGCTGTTATGCGCCCTGACGGCGTGCGCGTGCCGCGTCAGCGCCGCCGGGGGAGAAACGCTCGCCATACCCACGGCCGACGGCGCGATGAGGGTCTATCTCTATCGTCCGATGGCCGATGCGCGCGATATGCCGGTGGTCATGGTGCTGCACGGGGTCAAACGCGACGGCGCCCAGGCGCGGGATCAATGGATCGCCGCGGCCAATCATTACCATTTCCTGATTATAGCGCCCGAATTCCCCGGCACGCGTTATCCCGGCGCGCGGGGCTATATGTTGGGCAATACCGCGGCGGGTCCTGCGGTCCTCCCGGCAGCGCAATGGTCCTATTCCCGTATTGGCGATGTTTTCAACGCGCTGCGGCGCGAGGGCATTACGCGCCGCAGCGACTATCTGTTGTACGGCCATAGCGCCGGCTGCCAGTTTGTCCACCGGATGCTGATGGCGCTGCCGGATATGCCGGCCAGGGCGGTGGTCTGCGCCTCGGCCGGCTGGTGGACGCCGCCGGATCCGCGCCGGTCCTGGCCCTACGGGCTGGCGCGCGCGCCTTTTACCCTGGATGCCGCCCAGGAAGCCCGCTTCTTTGCCCGGCCGACGCTTATCATGGTCGGAGAGCAGGATAGGCGCACCCGGCGCACCGCGATGCGCAGCACCCCGCAGGCCCAGGCGCAGGGAAAGAACCGGCTTGAACGCGCCGGCTGGTATTTCCGGCGTGCGCAATCCCTGGCGGAACAGCAGAAGATGCCGTTTCACTGGCAATTTATCAGCGTATCCGGCGCCGGGCATCAAAGTCCGCTGCTGGTGGATGAGGCGGCCCGCTTTCTTAACCAGTTTAAGTGATAAGTTTTACCGAAATAACTCTTTAGGCTATTTAGTTATTTATTATTGCCATCGCATCCTTTATTGATTGCGTCGCACTGAGTAACCTTACAAACTCTGGTGATCCCTTAATACACGCCCGGCCCTACTGGTACGCACAAGGAAATTCGAACAGCAATGACGACTCAGGCCCCACCAACTTCTTTGCTCCCGCTGAATCCGGAACAACTCGCCCGCCTGCAGGCTGCAACCGGTGATTTTTCGCCGCTGCAGATGGCCTGGGTATCCGGTTATTTTTGGGGGCAGGTCAACCAGACGCCCGTCGCCGGTACCCCTCCGGCGCCCGCGCCGACGCAGGCGCACGCCATTACGCTGCTGTCCGCGTCGCAAACCGGCAACGCCCGGCGGGTGGCGGAACAGCTGCGCGACGATTTGATCGCCGCCAAACTGGATGTCACCCTGGTAAACGCCGGCGATTATAAATTTAAACACATCGCCCAGGAAAAGCTGCTGGTGATCGTCGCCTCCACCCAGGGCGAGGGCGATCCGCCGGAAGAGGCGGTGGCGCTGTATAAATACTTGTTTTCGAAAAAAGCCCCCCGGCTTGCCGATACGCGCTTTGCGGTATTGGGCCTCGGCGATACGTCCTATGAGCACTTTGCCAAGATAGGCAAGGATTTTGACGCGCGTCTGGCCGAGCTCGGCGCCCAGCGGCTGCTGGACAGGGTTGACGCCGATGTTGAATATCAGCCGGTGGCGCAAGCCTGGCGCCGGGATATCGTGGCGCTATTGCAAGCGCGGGTGCCGCAGGAAAGCGCGGCCCGGCACGAGATAACCCTCAGCGGCGCGGTAGATGAAGTCGATTCCACGCCTTATACCAAAGAACAGCCGCTGGTGGCCGCCATTGCGGCGTCGCAAAAAATTACCAGCCGCAGCTCGCTGAAAGACGTGCGCCATATCGAAATCGATCTCGGCGACTCCGGCCTGCGTTACCAGCCGGGAGACGCCCTGGGCGTCTGGTATGAAAACGACCCGGCGCTGGTGGACGAACTCTTGACGCTGCTATGGCTGGACGGCGGACAAACGGTGACGGTGGAAGGACAAACCTTATCCCTCGCCGATGCGCTGCGCGCTCATTACGAACTGACCCAGAACACTACCCTTATCGTCGGGGAGTATGCCGCCATGGCCCGCGACGAGGCGCTGCTGGCGCTGACGGCGGACAAGGAACGCCTGCAGCGGTACGCCCAATCGACGCCGATCGTGGATATGGTGCGCCAGGCGCCGGTGGAACTGGGCGCGGATCAGCTGCTGGCGCTGTTGCGTCCGCTAACGCCGCGGCTGTATTCCATCGCCTCGTCGCAGGCGGAGGTCAGCGACGAGGTGCATATCACGGTGGGCGTGGTGCGTTATGAGGTGGATGGCAGGCCGCGCACCGGCGGCGCCACCGGCTATCTGGCCGACCGGCTGGCCGAGGACGATCGGGTACGCATTTTTATCGAGCACAATAACAATTTCCGCCTGCCGGCCGATACCGACGCGCCGGTCATCATGATTGGACCCGGAACCGGCATCGCGCCGTTCCGCGCGTTTATGCAACAGCGGGAAGCGGATGGCGCCGCTGGCAAGAACTGGCTGTTTTTCGGCAATCCGCATTTTACCGACGATTTTCTCTACCAGGTGGAATGGCAGCGCTACAAAAAAGAGGGCCTGCTGACCGCGATTGATTTAGCCTGGTCGCGGGATCAGCCGGAGAAAATCTATGTACAGGACCGGCTGCGGCAAAAAGGCGCTGAAGTCTGGCGCTGGATCGAGCAGGGGGCGCATATTTATGTTTGCGGCGATGCCAACCATATGGCCAAAGACGTAGAGCAGGCATTACTGGACGTGGTAGCCGAGCACGGTGGCATGGACACCGAGCAGGCCGATGAATTTTTAAGCGAGCTGCGCATCGAGCGCCGCTATCAGCGGGACGTCTACTGATGAGTGAAAAACAACCTACTCCCCCCTTATCCGATAATGAACGGCTGAAAGGGGCAAGCAATTTTCTGCGCGGCACCATCGCCGAAGATTTGCACGACGGGCTGACCGGCGGCTTTAACGGCGATAATTTCCAGCTGATCCGTTTTCACGGCATGTATCAGCAAGACGATCGCGATTTGCGCGCCGAACGCACGGAACAAAAGCTGGAGCCGCTGATTAATATGATGCTGCGCTGCCGCCTGCCGGGGGGGATCATAACGCCGCGGCAGTGGCTGGGCATCGAGGCGTTTGCCGCCGAGCATACCCTGTACGGCAGCGTGCGCCTGACCACCCGCCAGACTTTTCAGTTCCACGGCGTGCTCAAACCCGACCTGAAGCAAATGCATCAACTGCTGCACAGCCTGGGGCTGGACTCCATCGCCACGGCGGGGGATGTCAATCGTAACGTGCTGTGCAGCGCCAATCCGGTGGAATCGGTGTTGCATCAGCAGGCCTATGAGTGGGCGAAAAAAATCTCCGAACATTTACTTCCCAAGACCCGCGCCTACGCCGAGATCTGGCTGGACGGCGAGAAAAGCGAAACCACCGACCAGGAGCCGATCCTGGGGCCTACCTATCTGCCGCGTAAGTTCAAGACCACGGTTGTGGTGCCGCCGCTAAACGACGTCGACGTGCATGCCAACGATCTGAACTTCGTCGCCGTCAGCGACAACGGACAACTGGTCGGGTTTAACGTGCTGGTGGGCGGCGGCCTGGCGATGACTCACGGTGATAATACCACCTATCCGCGCAAGGCCAGCGAATTTGGTTATATCGCGCTTGAACATACCCTGACCATCGCCGAGGCGGTGGTGGGCACCCAGCGCGACTGGGGTAATCGTTCCAACCGTAAAAACGCCAAGACCAAATACACCCTGGAGCGGGTCGGGGTCGACACCTTCAAAGCGGAGGTGGAACGGCGCGCCGGCATATCCTTCGCGCCGATCCGGCCTTATCACTTTACCGAGCGAGGCGATCGTTTCGGCTGGGTGAAAGGCGTGGAAAACCTCTGGCATTTAACCCTGTTTATCGAAAACGGCCGTATCCTGGATTATCCGGATCGGCTGCTTAAAACCGGCATGGCGGAGATTGCCCGCATCCATAAAGGGGATTTCCGGCTCACCGCCAACCAGAACCTGATCGTGGCCGGCGTGCCCGCGCGGGACAAGGCCAAAATCGAAGCCCTGGCGCGCAAGTACGGCCTGATTAACGACAGCGTCACCCCGCAGCGTAAAGCGTCCATGGCCTGCGTGGCGTTTCCCACCTGCCCGCTGGCGATGGCCGAGGCCGAGCGCTTCCTACCGCAGTTTGTCACCAAGGTGGAGGATATCATGTCCGCCCACGGCCTGGGCAACGACGAAATCATCCTGCGGGTGACCGGTTGTCCAAACGGCTGCGGCCGCGCGATGCTGGCGGAAATCGGCCTGGTCGGCAAAGCCATCGGCCGCTACAACCTGTATCTGGGCGGCGATCGCGCCGGTGAGCGTATTCCGCGCATGTACCGGGAAAACATCACCGAAGACGAGATCCTGGCCATTATCGACCAGACTGCCGGACGCTGGGCGGCCGAACGCCATCCGCAGGAAGCCTATGGTGATTTTGTTATCCGCGCCGGTATCGTCAAGCCGGTGGTTAACTCAGCCCAGGATTTTTATGACTAACCCGAGGGGCCACCTATGAGCAGCCTGAACCTGACCGAACTGAACCTGTTGCCGAAAGAAGAACAAACGGCGGCGCTCGCTGATACGAACCGTCAGCTTGAAACCCTGACAGCGCAAGAGCGGGTGGGCTGGGCGCTGGCAAACCTGCCCGGCGAAACGGTATTGTCATCAAGCTTCGGCATCCAGGCCGCGTTATGCCTGCATCTGGTGACCCGCCAGCGGCCGGATATCCCGGTGATCCTGACCGATACCGGCTATCTGTTCCCGGAAACCTATCAGTTTATTGATGAGCTGACCGACAAGCTGGGCCTCAATCTGCGGGTATTCCGCGCGGAACTTTCCCCCGCCTGGCAGGAGGCCCGTTACGGCAAACTGTGGGAGCAAGGGGTGGAGGGGATCGAAAAATACAACCAGATCAATAAAGTCGAACCGATGAACCGCGCTTTAAGCACGCTGAAAGCGCAAAGCTGGCTGGCGGGGCTGCGCCGCGAGCAGTCCGGCAGCCGCGCCCATCTGCCGGTGCTGGCCATCCAGCGCGGGGTATTTAAACTGCTGCCGATCATCGATTGGGACAATAAGCAGGTGTACCAGTATCTCAAAGCCCACGATCTTGGCTACCATCCCTTGTGGGAGCAGGGCTACCTGTCGGTGGGCGACACCCACACCACCCGCAAATGGGAACCGGGCATGAGCGAGGAAGAAACGCGCTTTTTCGGCCTCAAGCGCGAGTGCGGGCTGCACGAAGGTTAACAGCGGCTTCGCCGATAACCAACAACGCCGCCGGAGGCTTAACGTTTCCGGCGGCGTTGGCTATTCGGCATCGACGAGGAGGACGTCAATACCTTTATCGGCGAAAAAATCCAGCAGGGAGGACGGAATGTTATTGTCGGTGATGATTTTATCCACCCGTTCGATACTGATAATCTTATGCAGGCTAATGCGATGGAATTTCGAAGAGTCGGTAACGACGATGATTTTTTTCGAGGCATCGCACATACAGCGGTTCAGCCTGGCTTCGTCTTCATTATGCGTTGTCACTCCCATCAGGGGGTCCAGCCCATCCACGCCTAAAAACAGCATATCGAAATGATAGTTTTGCAACGCGATTTCGGCCTGGCCGCCAAAAAATGATAAGGAGTGCCGCCTGAGCCGCCCGCCGGTCACTAATAAATCCACCCCGGGGGCATCAATCAACGCTTCCGCCACATTCATGCCGTTGGTCATCACGATGACCTCCTCATGATTATGCAGTTGCCGCGCAATTTCATACGTGGTGGTGCCGGAGTCCAGGATAATGGTGCTTCCCGGCGTGATGAGCGACGCGGCCAGTTTGCCGATGCGCTCCTTGATGGTGGCATTTTCCGAACGCTTGGCTTCGATTGACCGCTCCGCTTCCGCCGGGGACGCGGGAGACAGCATCGCCCCGCCATAAGCGCGGGTGGCGACGCCCTGTTTTTCGAGAAAAGACAGATCGTTACGGATGGTCACCGTCGACACATTAAAATCCGCCGCCAACACATTCACCTGCACGCTTCCCTGCGCCTTAAGTTGACTGACAATCCGCTCGCGCCGCGCGCTGGTCGTCATCGTTCTATTGCCAGGGCTCATCACATCGCATCCCTCATCACCACCTCCACTGCCGAAATTTGCCCCGTTGCGCTATAGAACCGCAAAGGAATCCGCCTAATTTCATCACCGCCAAACCTTTCATTCCCTTATGTCTTTCTTATTAACGCTATTGTAGCCACCCCCCAAGATGATGTCGACTGTTTAACCTTTCTTCATCCCCGCGGTGAAACGACGGAATCCAGACCCGACGCCGGCCTTATCCATCCGGCGGCACGTTACCTCCAGGAAAGGGAGGGTAAAGCTATCCATTTCGTTTTCTTATTTTTTGATCTTTATCACAGAGATTGATCTTTCATTTTCTTTCTTTATGGTCATGATGTAATCTTTTTACAACACAACGAAAGATATAAAAGGCAATACTCATGGAAACACAAAGCGCGGCGCTGCAAACGCTGCTGGCCCGGCATAAAGCAGGCCATCCGGTCGGGATCTATGCGGTTTGTTCGGCGCATCCCCTGGTGATTGAAGCCGCCCTGCGGCATGCGCAGGCGGAAAATACGCTGCTGCTGGTGGAAGCGACGTCCAACCAGGTCGACCAATATGGCGGTTATACCGGCATGACGCCGGCCGATTTTTATCACGCCATCATGGACCAGGCCGCGGCGATAGGTTTTGACGCCGGCCGGCTGATTCTGGGCGGCGATCATCTGGGACCCAACCGTTGGCAGGGACTGCCGGCCGCGCAGGCCATGAGCAAAGCGGAAGTGCTGATCGCCGCCTATGTGGCGGCGGGATTTAAAAAAATCCATCTTGATTGCAGCATGGCCTGTCAGGATGACGCCGTACCCCTGAGCGATGAGATTGTCGCAACGCGTTCGGCGCAATTAGCGCAAGTGGCTGAAATCACCTGCCATGACACCTTCGGCTGCCAGGATATTGTCTACATTATCGGCACGGAAGTGCCGATTCCGGGCGGCGCCCAGGAGAATCTGCGGCAGCTGGACGTCACTGCGCCGCAGGCCGCGGCGCGCACAATTACCGCCCATCGCGACGCCTTTGCGCGGCAGGGTCTGGCGGACATCTGGCCCCGGGTCATAGGGCTGGTGGTGCAGCCCGGCGTGGAATTTGATCATACCCAGGTGATCGATTACCAACCCGGGCCTGCCGCCGCGTTAAGCCGGATGATTGATGACTATCCCTATCTGGTCTATGAAGCCCATTCCACCGATTACCAACGGCCCCAGGCTTACCGGCAACTGGTGCGGGATCATTTCGCCATTCTTAAGGTGGGCCCCGCGCTAACCTTCGCTTTGCGCGAAGCGTTGTTTGCCCTGGAGTGCATCGAGGAAGAAATTATCAGCCAGGACCGCTCTGAATTACGCGCCACCCTTGAACAGGTGATGCAAGAGCAGCCCGGGTATTGGCAGCAACATTATCACGGCGATGAAGAGGCTAAGCGATTATCGCGCCGGTATAGTTATTCGGATCGCATCAGGTACTACTGGCCGCATGACAGGGTGCAGCGCAGTTGCCAAAAGCTCATGCAAAACTTGGGGAATCAGGTCATTCCGCTGCCGTTGTTAAATCAGTATTTGCCGGAACAATACGCCAAAGTAAGGGATGGGAAATTAGTTCTCAATCCGAAAGATATTATTATCGATAAAATTATCGATGTGATTAAAGCATATTCATCAGCCTGTCATGAATAATCAAAGGCACGAAAAAATGACTGATTCTGTAAAAGCACCTTATCACCCGGAGCACGCCACGGCGCAGGAAATTATGCAGCAGCCGGCGACCTGGCGCAAAACCCTATTACTGATTGAACAGCAACGGGACCGCATCAATACCTTTTTAACGCCCTTATTGGCCCGTACGGATCTGCGGATTATCCTCACCGGCGCCGGAACTTCGGCTTTTATCGGTAAAATCCTGGTACCGGCGCTGCTGCCAAAATTAAACCTGCGCGTAGAGGCCATCGCCACCACCGACCTGGTCAGTAATCCCCGTGAATACCTGTCCGCTCACTGCCCCACGCTGCTGGTCTCCTTCGGGCGCTCGGGCAACAGCCCGGAAAGCGTGGCGGCAATAGAGCTTGCTAACCAGATGCTGGGGCAATGTTTCCATCTCATCATCACCTGTAATGAACGCGGCCGGTTACACCAGAATTTTGCTCAAAGCGCTAATACCTTGTCATTACTGACGCCGCCCGAAACGCACGATCGCGGCTTTGCCATGACCAGCAGCGTCAGTAACATGATGCTGGCCTGCCTGGCGGTATTTGCGCCCAGGCAGTATAACCTTGCCAGCTTTTTGCCCATTATCGAAAATAGCCAAAATATTATTGAGCAATATCTGCAACGGCCGACCTCATTATTTGGCCAAGATGAATATCATCGCGTGGTATACCTCGGCAGCGGTGGATTGCAAGGTATCGCGCAGGAATCGGCGCTCAAGATTCTTGAGCTTACCGCCGGAAAGATCAGCACCTTTTTTGATAGTCCCACCGGTTTCCGCCATGGACCGAAATCTATCGTGGACGGAAATACCCTGGTCGTGGTGTTTATTTCTAACTCGCCCTACACCAGAAAATACGATCTGGATCTGTTAGCCGAATTAAGGAATGACAACGTGGCGCGCCGGGTGGTTGCCATCGCCGACAGTCCTGTCCCGGGAATAGGCAAGGGCGAATATCTGTATTTGCCAAAGACCACTCATGCCGATGACGCCCATATTGGGTTTTGTTATTTACTCTATGCGCAAATATATGCCTATTTGACATCGCTGCAATCAGGCGCCTCGCCGGATAATCCTTCTCCCAGCGGCGTGGTAAACAGAGTCGTCGAAGGTGTGGTTATTCATAGGCTGGAAATAGAGAAATAAGCTAACCCGCTGCCGCGGTGACCGAATAATACAGCACATGACAGATAATGTCGTTAATCAGGGTATAAATCATGCGTATGGTATCCACAAAATATTTATTGGCACGGGCAAAAACTGAGAATTTTGCCGTGCCCGCGTTTAATATCCATAATGCCGAAACGATACAGGCGGTGCTCGAAGCCTGTCACGAACGTCAATCGCCGGTGATCCTGGCCGGCACGCCCAGTACTTTCAGACATATCTCTTTTAAGGATTTGCACGCCCTTTGCCAATCCTTTGCCGGTACCTTTGATATCCCCATTGCGCTGCATCTGGATCATCATGAGGCCCTTAGCGATATCCGCGATAAAGTTTTTGCCGGCGCCCGCAGCGCAATGATTGACGCCAGTCATTTGAATTTTGCCGACAATGTCGCCTTGGTGCAGGAGGTGACGACGTTTTGCCATAAATATGACTGTAGCGTGGAAGCGGAGCTGGGCAGGCTGGGCGGCATTGAAGATGATAAAAATGTCAGCGCCGGCGCGAGCTTTCTTACCGACCCGGATGAGGCGGTGGACTTTGTTAATCTTACCGGTATCGACAGCCTGGCCATCGCTATCGGCACGGCGCACGGTCTGTATAAAGACACGCCGAAAATAGATTTTGAGCGGCTGGCCATCATCAACGGCAGGATTGACATCCCGCTGGTATTACACGGCGGCAGCGATGTGCCCGATGACTATATTATCCGCGCCGTCAAGCTGGGTATCTGCAAAGTGAATGTCGGGACTGAATTGAAAATTGCCTTTGCCGGCGCGGTAAAAAAATACTTCGCCGCGAATCCGCAGGCGAACGATCCCCGCTTTTACATGCGGGAAGGCATGGATGCCATGAAAGAGGTGGTTTACAGTAAAATCCGCATTTGCGGTTCTGCCGGAAAATTGGCTATCGGGAGTGAATCATGATCTTTCTCGGGGTTGATGGGGGAGGCACCAAAACAGCCTTCGTGCTGATAAACTCGGATGGCGAGATATTGGCGCAGCATGAAGCTTCCACTTGCTACTATTTAAACGTCGGCCGCGAAAACAGCAAAACCATTATCGTCAACGGTATCGCGGAAGTCTGCCGGCGCGCCGAGATCGCGCCGGACATGATTGATTATTCTTTTTTCGGCCTGCCGGCCTACGGCGAAGTCTCGGCGGATGTGCCTTTTCTGGATCAGATTCCCGCCGTGTTGCTTAGCCCGGAAAAATATCGCTGCGATAACGATATGGTTTGCGGCTGGGCGGCAAGCCTTGGCTGCCGGGACGGCATCAATATCGTTTCCGGCACGGGCTCGATCGCCTATGGCGAGCATAATGGAAAAACCTCCCGCTGCGGCGGTTGGGGGGAGCTGTTCAGCGATGAGGGCAGCGCCTATTGGATCGGCTGTAATGCCCTCAATTTGTTTTCAAAAATGTCCGATCATCGGCTGAAAATGGATATTCTCTATGATCTGATTAAAAGCAAATACCACATTGATGTTGATCTTGATATCAATGATCTGGTGTTTAATAAATGGCAAGGAGACCGGACAAAAATCGCGTCGGTTGCCAGGGTCGCCTATGAAGCGGCGGTCGAGGGCGATAAAGAAAGCTATAAACTTTTTTGTACCGCAGCCCGTGAACTCGCCATGATGGTGGATTCGGTGCGCAAAGATCTGGCGTACTCACCCGATGAGACCACCCTGGTTTCGTTTACCGGCGGTGTTTTTAACTGCGGGGATATCATCCTTGATCCTTTTATGCATGAGCTGGCAAATCTCAGCGGTAGCTATTTAGTATGCCAACCAAAATATAATCCCTCAATGGGGGCCGCTATTTATGCCGCAAAGATAAGCGGTAATCCCCTGGCGAACGCTGTTCTCAATAAGCTTAAAATTGGAGAATAAAATGAAAAGCAACTCGTGGATAATCTATACCTTGATGGTGGTATTAACCTGGGGTGTGTGGGGCGGTGTGAGCGCATATCCGACCCAAAAATACAGTTTTCCTGATCAGTGGGTTTATATCATATGGTCAATTACCATGCTTATCCCCTGCTACTTTACGCTAAAAGGAAAAAAGATTGATTTTTCCCCGCAGGCGGTACTTTATGGGCTGGCGATCGGGTTTACCGGTGCGGGCGGGCAGTTATTGCTGTTTAAAACCCTCGGCATGGGTGCTCCGGCTTATCTGGTATTCCCCATTATCTCGATTTCACCCGCAATCACGGTGATAATGTCGCTGGTGCTGTTGAAAGAAAGAATTAATTTTCTCGGTACTATCGGTATTATCCTGGCGCTATTGTCGATACTCGCCTTCAGCATAAGCCAGGGCGATGGTACGACAGTAAGCGGCTCATTGTGGCTGGTGTTTTCAGTTATTATTTGCCTGGCGTGGGGGTTGCAAGCGTTTTTTATGAAAAGGGCGTCCAACAATCGCATTGAGGATAGCGCTATCTTCTTTTATATGACGCTAACGGGCCTGATCCTGGCGCCCATCGCCTATGCCATGATTCCTGATAAAAGCGGCAGTTATCCGGCGGCCGCCTATCTTATTACCGCCGCCACCCAGGTATTGAATGCCGTCGGCGCCTTATTCCTGGTGATGGCATTGTCCAGGGGGAAGGCTATCATCGTGGCGCCTTGCACCAATGCGCTGGCCCCGGTCCTTACGGCGGTAATATCATTATTATTGTACCAAACCCTGCCAACCGCTTATGCATTGATAGGCATTATCCTAGCCATTACAGGTTCCACTATCATGGTCTATTCTGAGGAGAAAAGCAGTACCGCGACAATACAGCCCACGCTTTAATAAAAAGCATGGTTTCATTTTATTATTAATTTGCGGACAGTATTGATACCGATTATCTCCGTTGCCACTCAGATCTGATATATGCAAAGGGTAACTGTTTAAAATCAGCCGTTTTACTTTATTATTATGCGCTTTAGGGTAATTGAACCTATTCTTATGGTTGGTTACTGTCATTAATTATAATTTGCTTTCGCTGTAATTCCCGCCATAGAACTGTATTGAATTATGGCGGCCCGGGTATGGGCCTCACCTCGCTGTGATACCGGCATGCGGTTTTCTTACCGCATGCTCCTTATTTCCATCGGGCTAGGATTTAGCCCCCTGCGTCAGTCCTTGCAACAGCGGCCACAACAGTTTCATGCTGTCGCGCGCGCGTTTACCGATTTGTCCGGTCAGGTGGGTATCAAGATACTGGATATTATCGCGCTGGCTCTGGTAACGCGCCATGCCCTGGGGAAAGTTACGACTGGGCTTGCGCTGCAGGCAACTGTCGCCGTTTGTGCCCGAACCCACATCCAGCACCGCGAATCCCGCCTTGGCAAACGGCAGCGCGTCGCTGGCGCAAGCGGCCGAGGTCCTGATGCCGGGGCTTAAGAGCAGCGGGATACCCGCCTGGCGCGCCTGGGCGCCCAGGTTTTTAACCAGTTCCTGCAGGCGGGCGTCGCCGCTGTCCGGGCTGTAATTGACCCGCAGCTTTTCGCCGGCCACCAGGCTGTCGAGGTTGATCACCAGCAGCGTATTGCGTTTTTCCTGCGCGGACATGCGTTGCAGATAATCATCCACGCCCAGGGTTTCCGGCTCCCCGGCGCTGAGCGCCACAAAACGCACGCCCACCGCCAACGTGCCGCGCCCCAACTGCTGCGCCAGACCCAGCATCACGCCGAGGCCGGACGCGTTATCGTCTACCCCCTGTAGCGTCAGGCCGCCCAAATTGTCATTCAGGTCCTTATCGCTGCGCGGCATAAAGGTATCGGCGTGGGCCACTATCAGCACTTCGCCGGGCGCCGCGCCGGCACGGGCGGCGATAACCGAGGTGGCGGTAATTCTGCGCCAGTCGGCTTTGCCGGCGCTGCCGTGGAACAGATAACGGGTATTGAAGGCGCGCAGATCGCTGTGGAAGCCCAGCTCGGTGAACCGACGCTGAAGATAATCCGCCGCCATCAGTTCCGCCGGGCTGCCCGCCATGCGGCCGGGAAAATAGGTAGCGATATAACGAATCTGCTCTTGCGCGTATTGGCTTGGAGTGAAGGCGGCGGCGGGGGCGGAAAACGCCAGCAGGGCGCCGAGGCACAGCGTTAAACGGGCGCGCTTGCTGCGACCGGGGTGAAACATAAAACAGTATCCTTAATAGACGGGAACGGCATCGGTTTTCGCCGCTCAACCCAGCGCTATAGTATGGTACCGCCCCGCGGGCAATACAATTTGTACCCATGGCCGCGACCGGCTGATCGCACGATTCGTTGCCCGCAATCCTCTTGGCGCGCGCGCATGAAAGGCGCCGTTATTCCATTAAAGCAATTGTAATTCCAATTAACTATTTCATAGAACCTAATCGCAAGACGTATAGTCACATTATTGCTAAGCCAAATCATAAAAGGTAGCTGTGGATTATTTACCTCTTTTTGCCGATCTCAGGCAGCGTCCGGTACTGGTGGTCGGCGGGGGCGAGGTTGCCGCACGCAAGATCCTGCTACTGCAGCGCGCCGGCGCACAGGTCAGGGTGGTTGCGCGCCGGCTTTCCCCCGATCTCGGTCGTCAGGCGCAAGCGGGCTATCTCCAATGGCTCGGGGAGAGTTTTGCCGCCGACATGCTGGACGGCGTGTTCCTGGTGATCGCCGCCACCAACGATCGGGCGCTGAACGCCGAGGTTTATGCCGCCGCCGACCAGCGGCATATCCTGGTCAATGTGGTGGACGATCAGCCCCAGTGTTCGTTTATCTTCCCCTCCATCGTCGATCGTTCGCCCATCATGGTGGCGATTTCCTCCGGGGGAAAGGCGCCGGTGCTGGCGCGCATACTGCGCGAAAAACTGGAATCCCTGCTGCCGGCCTTTCTTGGCCCGATGGCGGAGATGGCCGGCGCTTTTCGCGAGCGGGTAAAACAGCATTTTCCGGTCATGGACGCGCGGCGGCGTTTTTGGGAGCGGGCGTTTAACGGGCGTTTCGCCGGCCTGGCGGCGCAGGGGCGGCATGACGACGCCCAGGCGGCGCTGGAGCGGGAGCTTGACGCGCCGGCCGGACAGGCCGGCGACGTGGCACTGGTGGGCGCCGGCCCGGGCGACGCGGGCCTGTTGACGCTGCGCGCCCTGCAACTGATGCAGCAGGCGGACGTGGTGCTCCACGATTACCTGGTCAGCGCCGAGGTGCTGGAACTGGTGCGGCGGGATGCCGAGCTGATTTGCGTCGGTAAACGCGCCGGCGACTTTTGCATGCCGCAGGAAGAGATTAACCGGCAACTGGTCGAACACGCGCGGCAGGGCAAACGCGTGGTACGCCTGAAAGGCGGGGATCCGTTTATCTTCGGGCGCGGCGGCGAAGAGCTACAGGCGGTGGCCGCCGCCGGCATCCCTTTCCAGGTGGTGCCGGGGGTCACCGCCGCCGCGGGCGCCACCGCCTACGCCGGCATTCCTCTCACCCACCGCGACCATGCGCAAAGCGTGACCTTTATTACCGGCCACGCGCGCCGCGGCGGCGGCGATCTCGATTGGCCGGCGCTGGCGGCGGGCCGCCAGACCCTGGCTATCTATATGGGATTGATGAAAGCAGGGGACATCAGCCGGCAGCTTATCCTGCACGGCCGTTCGCCCTTGACGCCGGTGGCGGTGATAAGCCACGGCACCCTGGCCTCCCAGCAGGTGCTGACCGGTACCCTGGGACAACTCGACACCCTGGCGCAACAGGCGTCCACCCCGGCTTTGCTGGTCATCGGCGAAGTTGTCACCCTTCATGATGAAATTGCCTGGTTTGGCGTCCAACAATCGGCGGCGCAACAGCGCGCGACGTTGGTTAACCTGGCTTAAGGATGTAAAAATGGATCAACAACGACATACTCATTTGCGGCAACTGGAGGCGGAAAGCATCCATATTATCCGCGAGGTGGCGGCCGAATTCGCCAATCCGGTCATGATGTACTCCATCGGCAAGGATTCCTCGGTGATGCTGCATCTGGCCCGCAAGGCGTTTTTCCCGGGCACGCTGCCGTTTCCGCTGCTGCATGTGGATACCGGCTGGAAATTCCGCGAAATGTATGAATTTCGCGATCGCACCGCCAAGGCCTATGGCTTCGAGCTGCTGGTGCACCGTAATCCGGACGGGGTGGCGATGGGCATTAATCCCTTTATCCACGGCAGCGCCAAACATACCGATATCATGAAAACCGAAGGCCTTAAGCAGGCGCTGAATAAATACGGTTTCGACGCCGCGTTCGGCGGCGCCCGGCGCGACGAGGAAAAGTCCCGCGCCAAGGAGCGCATCTACTCCTTTCGCGATCGGTTGCACCGCTGGGACCCGAAAAACCAGCGGCCGGAGCTGTGGCATAACTATAACGGCCAGATCAACAAAGGCGAAAGCATCCGCGTCTTCCCGTTGTCCAACTGGACCGAGCTGGATATCTGGCAATATATCTACCTGGAAAACATAGAAATTGTGCCGCTTTACCTCGCCAAACCGCGCCCGGTGCTGGAGCGCGACGGCATGCTGCTGATGGTGGATGACGACCGTATCGATCTGCAGCCGGGAGAAGTGATCAGCCAGCGCATGGTGCGGTTTCGCACCCTTGGCTGCTGGCCGCTTACCGGCGCGGTGGATTCCACGGCGCAGACCCTGCCCGAGATTATCGAGGAAATGCTGGTGTCCACCACCAGCGAAAGGCAGGGCCGGGTTATCGACCGCGATCAGTCCGGATCGATGGAACTGAAAAAGCGTCAGGGTTATTTTTAAGGAGCGATCGACATGAACACGACCATAGCTAAACAGATCGCCGAACAGGGCGGCGTGGAAGCCTACCTGCATGCGCAACAGTATAAAAGCCTGCTGCGCTTTCTCACCTGCGGCAGCGTGGACGACGGCAAAAGCACCCTGATTGGCCGCCTGCTGCACGATACCCGTCAAATTTATGAAGATCAGCTGACCACCCTGCACTCCGACAGCAAGCGCCTGGGCACCCAGGGCGAGAAGCTGGACCTCGCGCTGCTGGTGGACGGCCTGCAGGCGGAGCGGGAGCAGGGCATCACCATTGACGTGGCTTACCGCTATTTCTCCACGGAAAAGCGTAAATTCATTATTGCCGATACGCCGGGGCATGAACAGTACACGCGCAACATGGCCACCGGCGCGTCCACCTGCGATCTGGCGATCTTGTTAATCGACGCGCGCAAAGGCGTGCTGGACCAGACCCGCCGCCATAGTTTTATCAGTACGCTGCTGGGCATTCGTCATCTGGTGGTGGCGGTCAACAAGATGGATTTGGTGGACTACCGGCAGACTGTCTTTGAACAGTTCAAGCAGGATTACCTGCACTTCGCCGAGGAACTGCCGGTGGATCTGAGCATTACGTTTGTGCCGATTTCCGCCCTTGACGGCGATAACGTCGTCACGCCCAGCGTCGCCATGCCCTGGTATAACGGCCCGACGCTGCTGCAGGTGCTGGAAACGGTCGAAGTCATCAATCTTAATGAACAGCAGCCGATGCGTTTTCCCGTGCAGTACGTTAACCGGCCCAACCTGGATTTCCGTGGTTACGCCGGTACCGTGGCGGCGGGCGTGCTGCGGGTGGGACAGCAGATAAAAGTGCTGCCTTCGGGCGTCACGTCCTCCATCGCCCGTATCGTGACCTTCGACGGCGACGTGGCCGAAGCCTGGGCAGGCGAGGCGGTGACGCTGGTCCTGGCGGATGAAATCGATATCAGCCGGGGCGATCTGGTGGTGGATGGCGCTGAAACGCTGCGCCCGGTGCGCAACGCCCTGGTGGATGTGGTCTGGATGACCGACAACCCGCTGGTGGCCGGCCAAAGCTTCGACATTAAAATCGGCGGTAAAAAGACCCGCGCCCGGATAGAAAATATCCAGTATCAGGTGGAGATCAACAGCCTGACCCAGCGCGTGGTCGACAGCCTGCCGCTCAATGGCATCGGTCTGGTGGAGCTGGCGTTCGACGAGCCGATGGCGGTGGATAAATACCCGCATAACGCCGTGACCGGCGGCATGATTTTTATCGACCGCCTGAGCAACGTGACCGTCGGCGCGGGCATGGTGCGCGAACCCTTGGCGGAGGTCTTTACCGAGCCCCGGCGCCACAGCGAATTCGAGCTGGAATTGAACGCGCTGGTGCGCCGCCACTTCCCGCACTGGGGCGCGCGTGATTTGCTGGGTGGTAAATAACCATGGCCGATCGGCATACCCCATCCCCCGCGGCGCCCGACAGCAATATTGTCTGGCACGAACACCCGATAACCCGGGAGGATCGCGAACAGTTGCACCGGCATCAGGGAACGGTGGTCTGGTTTACCGGCCTTTCCGGCTCGGGCAAATCCACCCTGGCGGGCGCCCTTGAACAGGCTCTGCATCCGCTGGGCATCAGCACCTACCTGCTGGACGGCGATAACGTGCGCCATGGTTTATGCAGCGATTTGGGGTTCAGCGAAACGGATCGCCGGGAAAATATCCGCCGGGTGGGTGAAGTCGCCCGCCTGATGGTGGATGCCGGACTGGTGGTGCTGACCGCCTTTATTTCCCCGCATCGCGCAGAGCGCCGGATGGTGCGCGATCTGCTGCCCGCCGGACGCTTTATCGAAGTGTATGTGGACACGCCGCTGGACATTTGTGAAGCCCGCGATCCCAAAGGCCTGTATAAAAAAGCCCGCGCGGGGCGGTTGCCTAATTTTACCGGCATCGACGCGGTTTACGAGGCTCCCGAGCAGGCGGAAATTCATCTTGACGGCCAACAATTGGTAACACATTTGACCGGGCAATTGTTAGACCTGCTGCGTGGCCGCGTTATCATCAGTTCCTGAGAAGCCGCATCGGTATACCGGCCGTCCGGCCGCGTTACCACCAGCCCAGGAAGTGAGAGGTATGCTGAACGTCACCCAGACCAAGCGCGTCATGCCGGCCAAGGTTATCCCCGCCCCGGTAGCCGAACGCGCCGCCGAAGAGCCCGCTTATGGCTTTTGGGGGGCGATGGCGGGGTTTATCTTCTACTGGCTGGCCTTCGCCATTCCCATTCTTACCTATGGCGCCAATGCGCTATTCTTCCTGCTCTACACCTGGCCTTTTTTCCTGGCGTTAATCCCGGTATCGGTGCTGATCGGCCTGGTGTTCAGCGTTCTGCTGACCGGCCGGCTGATCCTGATGATCGCCTGCACCGGCCTGGCGGTTTTTTGCCTGTTCTGGCTGGTGTTCACCGCGCTCACCGGCTGGTAAAGCGTAAGAATGGGGTTACGACGGGTAACAAACCGTAAAAAAGCATTGGAAATGCGCGTAAAAAAGCAGCTTCAGCGTCTTTTCCCCGTCATTTTGGCGCCCGGTGTGGAGTCCTGGCCCAAGTTATGGGATGATTGGGCTGTCTTTTAGGGGGCGGGGATGGGAAAACTTACGCTGTTATTACTGGTATTGCTTGGCTGGCTGCAATATTCCTTGTGGCTGGGTAAAAATGGCGTGCACGATTTAGTCCGGGTCGAGGACGACGTGTCGGTCCAACAGGCCGGTAATGCAAAGCTTAAAGCGCGCAACGATCAATTATTCGCGGAAATCGATGATCTCAACGATGGACAAGAAGCCATTGAGGAACGATCACGCAATGAACTCGGCATGATTAAGCCGGGAGAGAGTTTCTATCGCCTGGTGCCGGATCAGTCTAAACGTCGGACGGCGGCGCCTGCTTCACAAGACAATCAATAATGACCACGTCGGCCGGGGCATTCCCCGCAACCATTGCTATTCTGCCGGCCGCCGGCATCGGCAGCCGCATGGGCACGGATTGTCCCAAGCAATACCTCGCCATTGGTGGTAAAACCCTGCTGGAGCATGCCATCGACGCGCTGCTGCGCCAGTCCTGCGTGCGCCATGTTATTGTCGCCATCAGTGCGGATGACCCTTATTTCGCCTCCCTGCCCATCGGCCGCGACGCGCGCGTCAGTCATGTTATCGGCGGGCGGGAGCGCGCCGATTCAGTGATGGCGGGCCTGCGCGCGGCGCGCGGGCGGGCGGGCGACGAAAAATGGGTACTGGTGCATGACGCCGCGCGTCCCTGCCTGCATCAGGACGACCTGGCCCGCCTGCTGGCGATCACCGCCCATACCGCCATCGGCGGCATCCTGGCGACGCCGGTGCGCGATACCATGAAGCGGGCCGGCGGCGATGCCATCGACCATACGGTGGATCGCAACCATCTCTGGCATGCCATGACCCCCCAACTTTTCCCCCTGGCCCTGCTGGAATCCTGCCTGGCCCGGGCGCTGGCGGACGGCGCGCGCGTTACCGACGAAGCCTCGGCGCTGGAGCACTGCGGCTACCGGCCGCTGCTGGTGGCGGGCCGCGCGGATAATATTAAAGTCACCTGCCCGGAGGATTTAGCCCTGGCAGCATTCTATTTGACCCAATTGCAAAACAGCGCCATTGCATAAGCATAATAATAAGGAGAGCCGGTGAAACGTATCCGTATCGGTCATGGTTTTGATGTCCACAAGTTCGGCGGCGAAGGCCCGTTGATTATCGGCGGCGTGCGTATTCCCTACACCCAGGGACTGCTCGCCCACTCCGACGGCGACGTGGCGCTGCATGCGGTGACCGACGCGCTGCTCGGCGCCGCCGCGCTCGGCGATATCGGCAAGCTGTTTCCGGATACCGATGCGGCTTACAAGGGCGCGGACAGCCGCGCGCTGCTGCGCGAAGCCTGGCGGCGCATACGGGAAAAAGGCTACCTCTTGGGCAATATCGATATCACCATTATCGCCCAGGCGCCGAAGATGGCCCCGCATATTCCGCAAATGCGGATTCATCTGGCGGAAGATCTGGCGTGCCATATGGATGATGTCAACGTCAAGGCCACCACCACCGAACAGTTGGGTTTTACCGGGCGCGGCGAAGGCATCGCCTGCGAGGCGGTGGCGTTGCTGCTAAAAGACGCATGATCGCCGACCTCAACCCCCTGAATTTATTCTGGCTGCACGGCAAGCCCGAAGCTACCGGTATCATCAAGGCGCAGCCCGCGGATTTCCAGGTGCTGGAAGATCTCGGGTTCGAGCCTGACGGCGCGGGCGAGCACGTGCTGGTACGGTTGCGTAAAAGCGGCGCCAATACGGTATTCGTCGCCGAAGAGCTGGCCAAATTCGCCGCCATCCCCGCCCGGTCGGTAAGTTATGCCGGGCTCAAGGATCGCCATGCGGTGACCGAACAGTGGTTCTGCCTCCATCTGCCGGGCAAGGAAACCCCGGATTTCTCCGCCTTCAGTCTTGAGGGGTGTGAGGTGGTGCGCAGTACGCGCCATGGCCGCAAGCTGCGCATCGGCACATTGAAAGGTAATGCCTTTGACTTGGTATTGCGTGAGATAAGCGATCGGGACGCCGTGGAAGATCGCCTGAATATCATTGCCCGCGAAGGCGTGCCCAACTATTTCGGCAGCCAGCGTTTCGGCCATCAGGGCAACAATCTCGATCGGGCGCTGCGCTGGGCGCGTGGCGAAATCAAGGTCAAGGAACGCGGCAAACGCAGTTTCTACCTCTCAAGCGCCCGCAGCGCGCTGTTCAATCTGGTGGCCAGCCAGCGTCTCGAGCGTCTTGGCCGCCGGCAGGTGCTGGCCGGCGACGCCCTGCAGCTTACCGGCCGGGGCAGTTGGTTTGTCGCCACCGATGAGGATATGCCGGACGCCCCCGCGCGCGTGGCCAGCGGCGAACTGAGCCTGACCGCGCCGCTGCCCGGGGACGGTTTGCCGGGCAGCGAGCGCGAGGCGCTGGCGTTTGAACAGCAGTGCCTGTCCGGCCAACCGGAATTACTCGGATTATTGGCCCGGGAACGGCTGGAACCGGCGCGCCGCGCCCTGATGCTCAGGCCCGCCGATATGCGTTGGCACTGGCGCGACGACGCCACGCTTGCGTTGTCGTTCGCCCTGCCGGCGGGCAGCTTCGCCACCAGCGTTATCCGCGAACTGCTCGACGCGCCGGCGGACGTTGTCCTGTAAACCCCCGTTGCCCGGGGCCATCCCGGCCACGGGTATTTTGCGGACCGGCCGGCACGGCAGACTTCACCGCCGTAGCGTTTCATGCCATTATTACGGTTATTCCCGGCCTGCATCGCTGCCGTTCGTTTTGATGCGCAGGCCGATTTTGCCCAATGGGTGGGCGGCGCGTTAAAAACAATCAATAATTAATAAAGCTAATAATGATATGCGCATACTATTAAGTAATGATGATGGCATTCATGCGCCCGGCATCCAAGCGCTGGCGGCCGCCCTGCGCCAGTCTGCCGATGTGGACAGCGTGCAAATCGTGGCGCCCGATCGCAACCGCAGCGGAGCGTCGAACTCGCTGACCCTCGACCGGCCGCTGCGGGCGCTGAAAGAGGGCAACGGTGATATCGCGGTGCAATCCGGCACGCCCACCGACTGCGTCTATCTCGGCGTCACCGCCCTGATGCGCCCCGGTCCCGATATCGTGGTGTCCGGCATTAACACCGGTCCCAACCTGGGGGACGACGTTATTTATTCCGGCACGGTGGCCGCGGCCATGGAAGGACGGCACCTCGGCTTCCCGGCGCTGGCTATTTCACTGAACGGCGATACCTTTTATGATACCGCCGCGGTCATTGCCTGCAGGCTTATCCGGGCGTTGACCCTTGAGCCGCTGCGTACCGGCAGGATCCTGAACGTCAATGTCCCCGACCTGCCAATGTCTGCCATCAAGGGTATCAAGGTCACCCGTTGCGGCAGCCGGCATCCCGCCGCCCATGCCATCCGGCAGCTGGACCCGCGCGGCCGTGAAATATTCTGGATCGGCCCGCCCGGTGAAACGTTCGACAAAGGGCCCGATACTGATTTTGCCGCCATTGAGCAGGGGTATGTTTCCATTACGCCATTGCAGGTGGATTTAACCGCCTATTCCGCTCAATCGGTACTCACGTCGTGGTTGGCCAATGCGGAGGTCAGTTGGACATGGTAAACCGTCGCACCCAGGCCCTGCTCGAACAGCTTCGCCAGCAGGGAATAAGAGATGAACGGCTGTTGCAAGCCATCGAATCGGTACCGCGCGAGCGATTTATCGACGAAGCTTTCGAACATAAGGCATACGACAATACCGCCTTGCCCATCGGCTCGGGCCAGACCATTTCCCAACCCTATATCGTGGCGCGCATGACGGAGCTGCTCAGGCTCCAGCCGACATCGCGCGTGCTGGAAATCGGCACCGGCTCCGGCTACCAGACGGCGATTCTCGCGCACCTGGTGCAGCATGTCTGTTCGGTCGAGCGCATCAAGAAACTGCAGTGGCAGGCCAAACGCCGCCTGAAGCAGCTGGATTTGCATAACGTGTCCACCCGCCATGGCGACGGTTGGCTGGGCTGGCCGTCGCGCGGTCCTTTCGATGCCATTATCGTCACCGCCGCGCCGCCGGAGATACCCTCGGCGCTGATGGCCCAATTGGATGAAGGCGGCATTATGGTATTGCCGGTCGGCGAGGATACGCAGGATTTGACCACCGTCACGCGCCAGGATGGCGAGTTTAGGGTGGAAACCGTCGAAGCGGTGCGTTTTGTACCCCTGATCAGGGGAGAACTGGCATAATCGGCAGCATGTTTTTTACCCCTTCATCACTCCCATACGCCCGCGCGATGCCACCTGATATTTCTATACAACTGTTTTATGGCGCCTTCCCCCGGATGTTGCTAGCATTAACAGCATAAAATTAACTTTTCGGAAATAGCTGAAAATACTCTCATTCATGAAGTAATGAGAGAAAATAGGATGTATAACGATAATGTCTGGCATGTTTGGAACGATGATTGGCTTTGCTGCCATAGGGGAGAGATGAGCATGGGAAGCCCGAAATGCTATTGGCGCCGCGTTGCGGTATGTTCAATGGCAAGTTTATGGTTGGCGGGTTGCGCCAGTGATGAGACAGCGGCACCAATCAGTAGCGTGGGCGGCGATAATAACAGCGGTATGACGACCTCCGCCCCCGTCCAGAGACCACGGCTGCAACAGCAGCAATCGCTGCCGACGCGGCAGCTGCAACCGGTACAGCCGGTACAGCCGGTACAGCCGGTACAGCCAGCCCAGCCGAACGTGGTTGGAAGCGTAAGTGCCGTTAACCAATCGTCTGAAGGTAATATTGTTTATAACCGCAGCTACACCTCTATTCCAAAAGGTTCCTATGGCGGTACTACCTATCAGGTCAAGCGCGGTGATACATTGTTTTATATCGCCTGGATTACCGGGAATGACTATCGTGATTTGGCAAAAAGGAATAATATTCCGGAACCTTATGGATTGAATGTAGGTCAAACCTTACAAGTGGGTAACGGAACGGCACCCCTAACCGGGAGCGGAACCGTGGCAGGCGGCGAAGTAAGCGGCGGAGGCATGCTGGCAAATCATAGCAGCGCTACCGTGGCTTCAGGCGCCACTGTCGCTCCAAATGCCGCTACGAATACGAAAATGATGAGCTCGGGTATTGATTCTCAAGCAAACAATGAGTATTCTGAAAATTCAGGTAAACAGAATGTAGGGAAAATGTTGCCATCTAACGGCGGCAAAATGTTACCCACATCGGGAGCAGTTGTTGCAACAACCGCCCCTGTTACCGCACCCGCTTCAACGTCCGGCACTATGATGTCGGGCGGCAGTACGGCGATAACCGGTTGGCGTTGGCCGACGGACGGAAAGATTATTGATAACTTCTCCGCTGCGGAAGGCGGCAATAAGGGTATCGATATTTCCGGTTCACGCGGACAATCCATCCTGGCCACCTCCGGCGGACGAGTCGTCTATGCCGGTAACGCTTTGCGAGGGTACGGTAATCTGATAATCATCAAACATAATGATGATTACCTGAGCGCCTATGCCCATAACGACACGATGCTGGTACGGGAACAACAAGAAGTGAGCGCCGGGCAGAAAATCGCTACCATGGGTAGCACGGGTACCAGCTCGGTTAGATTGCATTTTGAAATTCGTTACAAGGGGAAATCCGTAAACCCGCTGCGTTATCTCCCGCAGCGATAAATTGGTCGGAATATCCAGATATTCTGTCCTGGGATCACGGGTAGGAGCCATAGAATGAGCGAAAACACGCTGAAAGTAACCGAGTTACATGAAGAAGCCGAATTCGACGAGAACGGAGCCGAAACATTTGACGAGAAAGCGTTAATCGATGAGCCCGCTGATAATGATTTGGCGGAAGAAGAGTTGCTGTCTCAGGCGGCCAGCCAACGTGTGCTGGATGCCACGCAACTCTATTTGGGTGAGATCGGATACTCCCCATTGCTTACAGCTGAAGAAGAAGTGTATTTTGCCCGGCGTGCGCTTCGGGGTGATGTTGCCTCACGACGCCGTATGATTGAAAGCAACCTGCGGCTGGTGGTTAAAATCGCCCGCCGTTATGGCAACCGCGGACTGGCGCTGCTGGATTTGATCGAGGAAGGTAACCTGGGTCTTATCCGCGCGGTAGAGAAATTTGACCCGGAAAGAGGGTTCCGTTTCTCCACATACGCTACCTGGTGGATCCGCCAGACCATTGAACGGGCGATCATGAATCAAACCCGTACCATACGTCTGCCGATCCATATCGTAAAAGAATTGAATGTCTATTTACGCACCGCCAGGGAGTTGTCCCACAAGCTCGACCATGAGCCAAGCGCGGAGGAAATTGCCGAGCAGCTTGATAAACCGGTCGATGACGTCAGCCGTATGCTGCGCCTTAACGAACGTATTACTTCAGTGGATACTCCGCTCGGCGGGGATTCTGAAAAAGCCCTGTTGGACATTTTGTCCGATGACAAAGACAGCGGGCCGGAAGATACCACGCAAGACGATGATATGAAGCAAAGTATCGTTAAGTGGTTATTTGAACTGAACGCCAAGCAGCGTGAAGTGCTGGCCCGGCGTTTTGGTTTGTTAGGGTATGAAGCCGCCACGCTTGAGGATGTAGGCCGTGAGATCGGATTGACGCGTGAACGCGTCCGCCAGATCCAGGTTGAAGGTCTGCGCCGCCTGCGTGAAATCCTGCAAGGGCAGGGGCTGAACCTTGAGGCTCTGTTCCGGGAATAACCGCCCGGAAATAAAAAACGGTGAAGGGTAAACCTTCACCGTTTTTTTTTGTTTTATGGTAACCCCTGCGGATCGCGGTGGACCTAAAGCATTCCCTTCAGGCGATAAATCCACTCCAGCGCCGCCCTGGGCGTCAGCGTATCCGGATCAATCCCCTCAAGCGCGGCAACCGCCGGCGGCGTTTCTTCCTCCACCGGCGCCAGCAGCGACAGCTGCGAACCGTCCACCTTGCTGGCCGTGGCGCTGGTGGACAGGTTTTCCAGTTCCTTCAGTTTTTGCCGCGCCCGTTTAATCACCTCGCGCGGCACTCCGGCCAGCGCCGCCACCGACAGTCCATAGCTCTTGCTGGCGGCGCCATCCTGCACGGTATGCATAAAAGCAATGGTCTCGCCTTGTTCAAGCGCGTCCAGGTGGACATTCACCACCCCCTCCATCTTTTCCGGCAGGGTGGTCAGTTCAAAATAGTGGGTGGCGAACAAGGTCATGGCTTTAATCCGCCCGGCCAGGCTCTCAGCGCAGGCCCAGGCCAGCGATAAACCGTCGTAGGTGGAGGTGCCGCGGCCGATTTCGTCCATCAGCACCAGGCTTTGCGGCGTGGCGTTGTGCAGGATATTGGCCGTCTCGGTCATCTCCACCATAAAAGTGGATCGTCCGGAGGCCAGATCGTCCGCCGCTCCCACCCGGGTAAAAATACGATCCACCGGTCCTATTACCGCCTGTGCGGCGGGGACAAAGCTACCGATATAAGCCATCAGCACGATCAGCGCATTTTGCCGCATATAGGTGCTTTTGCCGCCCATGTTCGGGCCGGTAATGATCAGCATGCGCCGCTGGGCGGACAGCGCGAGCGGATTGGCGATAAACGGCTCGCTTAACACCCGCTCCACCACCGGGTGGCGTCCCGCCGAAATTCGGATCCCCGGCTGGTCGGTAAGCGTCGGACACACATAATTCAGCGTTTCGGCCCGTTCGGCCAGGTTGCTGAGCACGTCCAGCTCGGACAGCGCCGCCGCGCATTGCTGCAAGGGGCCGAGATGGGGCAATAGCAGATCAAATAACTGATCATAGAGCGCCTTTTCCAACGCCAGCGCTTTACCTTTGGAGGTCAGCACCTTGTCCTCGTACTCTTTGAGTTCCGGAATAATATAGCGTTCGGCGTTTTTCAGCGTCTGGCGGCGGACATAGTGCATCGGCGCCTGATGGCTTTGTCCCCGGCTGAGCTGGATATAATAGCCGTGCACAGCGTTAAAGCCGACTTTCAGGGTCTCAAGGCCGGTTTTTTCGCGCTCGCGGATTTCCAGGCGGTCGAGATAATCGGTGGCGCCGTCGGCCAGCGCCCGCCATTCATCCAGTTCCTCATGATAACCCGGCGCAATCACGCCGCCGTCGCGCACCAGCACCGGCGGCGCATCGACTACCGCCCGCTCGAGCAAGGTCCTTAATTCGTCAAACAGCCCCACCTGCGCGAGCAGATGGCGAATGTGCTCCGTCGGCTGCGGCGCCAGCAACGCATGGATAGCCGGAAACTGCTGGAAGGCATGGCGCATGCGCGCCAGATCGCGCGGGCGTGCCGAGCGCAGCGCCAGGCGCGCCAGGATACGCTCCAGGTCCCCAACCTGACGCAGCAGCGGCTGCAGCTCGGCGCAGGTCTCCTGCAGGCTGCTGATGGCCTGCTGGCGATGGGTCAGTACGGCGGTATCGCGGGTAGGCATATGCAGCCAGCGTTTCAGCATCCGGCTGCCCATCGCCGTCACGGTATGATCCAGTATTTCCGCCAGGGTATTGTCAAACCCGCCGCTAAGGTTTTGCGTTAACTCCAGATTGCGGCGCGTGGCGGCGTCCATCATGATGCCGTCCTGCTGGCGTTCAAGCGTGATGGCGCGGATATGGGGCAGCGAGGTGCGCTGGGTGTC
Source organism: Sodalis sp. RH24 (assembly GCF_047324145.1). Taxonomy (NCBI): domain Bacteria; kingdom Pseudomonadati; phylum Pseudomonadota; class Gammaproteobacteria; order Enterobacterales; family Bruguierivoracaceae; genus Sodalis; species Sodalis sp. RH24. The sequence continues at coordinate 2,355,871 of NZ_CP178729.1, read as the reverse complement.
CTTGACATACTGCAGCAGGCAGCCGGCGGCGCGCAGCGCGGCGCTGGCGCGCTCGATGCCGAAGCCATGCAAATCCCGGGTGCCGAACTGCAGATTAAGCTGCTGGCGGGCGGTATCGAGCTCAAACTCCCAGATCGGCCGGCGGCGCAGTCCACGGCGATGCTCAATCAGCCCCATTTCCTGCAATGTCTCGGGAAACAGCAGTTCAGCGGGGTTGGTGCGCTGCAATTCAGCGGCCATGGCCTCGCGATCGGCCGGTTCGCACACCAGAAAACGCCCGGAGCTGAGATCAAGGGTGGCATAACCGAACCCGGACGCTTCCTGCCACACGGCCGCCAGCAGATTATCCTGGCGTTCGTTTAACAGCGCTTCATCGCTCAGGGTTCCCGGCGTGACGATGCGCACCACCCTCCGCTCCACGGGGCCTTTGGTGGTGGCCGGATCGCCGATTTGCTCGCAAATGGCCACCGACTCGCCCAGCTGTACCAGCTTGGCCAGGTAGGTCTCCACCGCATGGTAAGGCACCCCGGCCATGGGGATCGGTTCGCCGGCGGATTGGCCGCGCCGGGTCAGCGAAATATCCATCAGCTGCGAGGCGCGCCGGGCGTCGTCAAAGAACAGCTCGTAGAAATCGCCCATCCGATAAAACAGCAAGATGTCAGGATGCTGCGCCTTGAGGCGCAGGTACTGCTGCATCATTGGGGTGTGTGCGTCGAAATTCTCTAGTGTACTCATCAGTTTATGATGTCCATTTTATTAAATTTTAAAGAGTTAGTGATATTTGTTGTTCTCATTGAGTTTCACTTTGTCTCATTGGATCTCATGAAATCCTACATTTCGTTTCATAAATGCGTAGGGAGCATGATAACGGAGTCTTTAGGGCAGGAAAACAAGAGGCAAAGCCACTGTCGTTTAAAGCGATAGAAATGATGAAGCCAGGTGACAAAGATAAAGCTGATATTGGCGAAAATCGTGGTTTACGTGTCTCCTGTGGTGCAACCGGGGTTAAGTGATCCTACCCAGATTTGACGGACATGCTGTTAAAAATAAGCTGCGCAATCAATACACGCCCGAGTTTCGCGAGCAAGCGTTGGCACTGGCCGACACCGTCGGCGTGGCTCAAGGTGCCCGAGAACTTAATCTCTATGAATCACAACTTTATACGTGGCGTTCTAAAACCCGCCGGCAGAACAACAACGGTGAGCGGGAACAACAGCAACTCGCCGTGATCGCCCGCCTTAAGCGCCAACTCGCCGAGAAAGATGAGGAATTGGCTATATTCCAAAAGGCGACCATATACTTCGCCAATCGCCTGAAATGAAGTATGTGTTTATGGAAAATCATCAGGCAATATTTAGGGTAAAAAGCATGGCGCGTGTGTTGCATGCTTCTCGCAGTGGTTTCTATGCTTGGCTGGCTCGTCAAAGAGTACCGTCATCTCGCCAGCAGGCCAGGCAAACCCGCGATACCCGAGTCCTTGCTGCATTTAATCAAGCCAAACAGCGTTATGGCGCACCGAGACTCACCCTGGACTTACGCGAAGCCGGTTTTGGCTGGAATCGCAAAACAGTGGCGGACAGTCTACGTCGCCAGGGGCTGAAGGCGCGTGCAGCACGGCGTTTTAAAGCCACGACGAATAGCAATCAGAGTCTGCCGGTGGCCCCCCACCTGTTGAATCAATGCCTTAACGCTGACATTCCGAATCAGAAATGGGTGGGTGACATTACGTACTTGTGGACAGAAGAAGGTTGGTTATATCTTTCTGTTATTATAGATCTTTATTCGCGCGCGGTAGTGGGTTGGTCCATGTCTGAACGGATGACGGCAAAACTGGCCTGCGATGCAATGAAAATGGCGTTACAGAGAAGAAAAAAACCTCGTGGTATCATTGTCCACACTGACAGAGGCAGCCAGCATTGTTCCCGAGATTACAGTAATATCTTAAAAGACAATAAGTTAAAGCCAAGTATGAGCGCTAAAGGTTGTTGTTATGATAATGCCTGCGCTGAAAGCTTTTTCCATAGCCTGAAGGTTGAGCTAAGCCATGGAGAATATTTTGCCAGCAGACAGGAAATAAAAGACGCGGTGTTCAGTTACATTGAAATTGACTATAACCGCTACCGTCGGCACAGTGCCAATGGTAGGCTAAGCCCGGAACAATATGAACGAAAGAATCTCGCTTAGGGCTGTGTCCGTTATTGCTGGGTAGGATCAGAATTACTGGAACTCATTTTTGCGACAAGCACATAAGGAATTGTCATGCTCAAGAAACTCGCGGTTATCGTCTGCATGTTTAGCTTAACGGGTTGTGTGGTCGCCGATATGGATTCCAGCAATTATACAAGCGTCCCTTATGTGCAGATCTTTCAGAAAAAAGGGCAGCACGGTCATACCGATCGTGCGCAGCGAACTCGGGATCTTCATGCCTGTGGCGTGCCTGAAAACGAAAACCCTGACTCGCCTCGCTGGCAACGTGTTGGCGTCGCGCCGGGGCAAACCGTGGATCAGGCATTAGCCCGAGCGCATAAACTTGAACAATGTATGCGCGATAAAGGGTATGACACGCTTGAATTTTCAGAGTGCGGTCCGCTAAAGGCCCCGACAGGAAAATGTAATTAACCATGCTGAATAAAGCCGTACTGTTTTTCTGCACTCTGCTCACTGGTTGCGTGGTCGCCGATATGGATTCCAGCAATTACACCTATTTCCCGTATGCACATACCATTCAGAAACCGGGCCAGCTCGGGCATACAGACGTTGCGCAGCGTACACGGGATCTCTACAGCTGCGGGCTGGATAAAAATATTGCGCCGGATTATTTTAGCCGGAATTATGTTCATCCTGGAGAAAGTCTTGAGCAGCATAAAAATCGTATCGGGAAAATAGAAAGTTGTATGCAGAGAAAAGGTTACATATTGCTTGACTACGGTGAATGCGGTCCGCTGAAAGCCCCGACAGGAAAATGTAATTAACGCTTCGTCTCTATTGATCGCGCTTTTCTGGCCCAACTCCACCGTTGGGCCAGATTATCAGCCTATCGCCTTCGTGAGGATATCCCGTTCCAGCTGTAACCGCTGTACTTGCTGTTTAAGCTGAGTAATTTCATCGAACAGAGCATCGCGCGTATCCTCAGGCGAAGCCACGTTACGTTTGCGCATGGATTGATATGCCTCGTCACCAAGCATTTCATCCTTCCATTTGTACAATACCTGCCGGCTGACGCCAAGCTTCTGTGCGATGACCCGCGCCGGGATGCGGCGCATGCACAGGTCCCTGACCGCCTGCCGCCTCTGTTCGGGCTCAAAAGTAATGTTATGCTTTTTGGTACTCGTGATCATCCGGAGCCTGCCGGGATGCAACTCGTCAATCCGGCGCACCAGAAGCTCACTGCAAGGGTATCCCAGTGTCCTGCAAGTAAAGGGTATCCCAGTGTCCTGCAAGTAAATGCTAAACAACAAGCGTGGGTCAGATAGTGCTCTACAGCAGCCTGTTTTTGCTCGGTCGTATAGCGGGACACCCGCCACTTTTTCCAGTTAATTCTCCTGAGAATTCCCATGCACGAACCCAGCGAATAAGGTTTTTACGAAACGGATACCCCAGCTCGCGAACAACCGGCGACGCTTTTCTGCCATATTTGACATAGAGTTCAACAGCACGGATACGCTCTTCGAACGAATACATGGACTACCTCCAAAGCAGTCCAAGTTTTCGTCCGCACTCCCGGTGGTCATAATTACATCGGTAGCGACACATAGAAATCCCCTCTGTATTCAGATTAGGATAAAATTCTACTTAGGCATGCACTGGTTTTTCGGGGGGATTACCATGGTTGTTCTCATGAATTATCACTCTATCGCAAGGACAATCGCTACATCTTACATTCAGGTCCAGCGCCCATGATAACGGAGTCTCCATGGCAGGGAAACCAGCGGGAATGCCCTATCGTCAAAACCGGCAACGTCCCGCACGTCACCCGACCGTGGTGTGCATCCAGCCCGGTGAGTTGCGACAGCGTCGCCGGCAGGGGCGCTGTGCCGCCGCCGGGCTGAAACCGAAAAATAGCCCAGGTAAATAGCCCGTGCTTTAAGCGACGGCGTCCCAGGGAGGCGATGGCACCCCCTACGCCGGATAGCGCGCCGTTCAGGCCGGTTTTTTCGCGCCGTGCCGGCTGACGATATTTTCCCGCAGCCTATTAATTTCCTGATTGAGCCTCTGCAACTGGGCAAGCTCCATATCGGCGTTGCAAAACAGCGCCTCGGACAGGCACGATGACGGCTCTTCCAGCCGTTGTCCTTTGTCGGTGATGGAGATCATGACCTGCCGCTCGTCCTCGGGATTGCGCACGCGTTCGATAAATCCCTCCGTTTCCAGCCGTTTTAGCAGCGGCGTCAGCGTACTGGTTTCCAGCCCCAGCGCGTCGCCAATGCTGCCGATGGATTGTTTGCCCTGTTCCCACAAGACATTCAGCACCAGATACTGCGGATAGGTCACGCCCATGGCGTCAAGCATCGGTTTATAAAGCCGCTTGATGGCGATGGAGGTGGAGTAAATGGCATAGCAAAGCTGCTCCGCCAGACGGGGACGATGTACCACGGCATGCTCCTTAAGCACCAGTCTGAACAGTATCATACCACCGTTAATCGCTTATTAGCTATCGCGATAACAAATAGCTTGACATCAAAGGGTGTGCTGCTAATGTTAATAGCATATTACTTATCGCGATAATTGTTATTGAGATAATTAATATCCACACCAACTATCAACGAGGAAAACTTTATGCTGAAGAAAACGCTGACACGTCTGGCCGCCGTCATGGCATTGTCTTTCGCCACCCTGGGCACCGCGCTGGCAAGTCCCGTTAAAAATATTGTCCTGGTCCATGGCGCTTTTGCCGATGGTTCCGGTTGGCAAGAGGTGACCCGCATCCTGGACAAGGCCGGCTATCATGTTGCCATTGTGCAGGAGCCGCAAACGTCTTTGGCCGACGACGTCGCGGCCACCCGCCGGATTCTCGGCCAGCAACAGGGCAAATCGCTGCTGGTCGGGCACAGCTATGGCGGCTTTATTATCAGCGAAGCCGGCCAGGATCCTTCCGTTGCCGGCCTGGTGTACATTGCCGCTTTACAGCCTGAAAAAGGGGAAACGCTCGCCGGTCTGTCAGGCAAAATCCCTCCGGCCACGAAAGGCATCGCCGAAACCGCCGACCATTTCCTCTACCTGAAACCCGAACTTTATCACGCCGATTTCGCAGCCGATCTGCCGGTGGGCCAGGCCAGCTTTATGGCACGCTCCCAGGTCATGCCCGCCGCCGCTATTTTCACCACGCCTGCGGCGGAACCGGCCTGGAAAACCAAACCCAGCTGGGCGTTGGTCGCGACGCAGGACCGGGCCATTAATCCGGATCTGGAGCGGTTCATGGCCAAACGCGCGCAAAGCCATGTCGTTGAAGTCAAGGCCAGCCATGCGGTCTTCGCCTCACAGCCGCGGCAGGTCGCGGCGCTGATTGAGAAGGCCGCGCAAAGCCTGTCCGAGTAACGCCGGCCGATAACGTCACCGCAAATCCAAGCCATTATCCCGGCGGTAAACGGGAAATGGCTTCAACCCCACTGAGTGAAATGCCAAGGCAACACGGATAACCACCGTCGCCATCCGCCAGGCCATGCTGTTCTCCGGCCCGGTAAACAAGGTAGAATCCCCGCGTGCCGTCATGGTGACGGCTCATCAGCAAGAGTTTGTCTCGTTATTGTTCTTATTAAGGAGTTAAAGTGAATCAATTACCCCATTGCCCCCAATGCGGATCCGCCTTCACCTGGCAGGACGCGGAGCACTACAACTGTCCGGAATGCGGGCATGAATGGTCGGCAACGGCGGATGCGACTGCCGCCGGGGAAGGGTTGATCGTTAAGGATGCCAACGGCAACCTGCTGGCGGACGGCGACACGGTTACCGTTATAAAAGATTTAAAGGTGAAAGGCAGCGCCTCGTCGCTGAAAATCGGCACAAAAGTAAAAGGCATTCGACTGGTTGAAGGCGATCATAATATTGATTGCAAAATCGACGGCTTCGGTGCGATGAAGCTGAAATCGGAATTTGTCAAAAAAAGCTGAATGGCAACCGGCGGTTATCCCTGGTTTGCGCCAGTATCAGGGATGGACGGGACCTTGATGGTAAACGAGACGATACCTGGGCGGCGGCTCGGGTTGTTGCCCGTGCCCTCACATCGCGGGTAAAAATCGCCTGCATGTCCCCTGTGCAGTGCATGCTCTATCTTAAGATTAATTATTATTTATTTTAAATTACATTCATACCAACTGAAATATATATCTCTGTTCAGGTACATAAGTTATTTCAAGGCAAAAAAGTTTAATTGCATGACAAAAATTAAATCCCACGCCATGATACGCATCGCCCAGACGGGCATGGCCGATATATAATTTCAGGATCTGCCTTTTGCGGACATGATATGTGGAATAAAATAGTATGTTACCTTGCTATCAGATAAATACAGCAGGTTATGGCGCACTGCCTATAAAAGAAGACACGGATGAGGATAAGGTTGATAGCCGGTTTCAGGACAATTCCCATGCGTCACATGCGCTAGAACAATCCCTAAAGTTACAGCAAGACCTCGCCGGTATAGAGGTTGCCACCGAACCATTGATAAAACATGCAACCAGTATTTGCCGCCAGCTGGATGCATTGGCGGGCGATTTATTAGCGACGCTGAAGGCCGATGAATTACCGGACGCGGAACGTATGCTGGATAGCGTAACGACTCTGCTTGAAAAGGGAGGAGACATTACGTTATCCACCTGCCCGGGCACGGCGGAGCATCAACTGGCGCTGCATCTTCGCCATGAGCTGCGTCAGCATCCCGGGGCGACGTTTTATGACCGCGGGCGTGTAATGATTGATTTTATCGGCGCCGTCATGAGCAATGATTATACCATTGTGACCGGTACCGGTGCGCGCCGCATCGCTAATGTTATTACCGTGGCGACGCGCACCGGCACTATTGTTGCTTTTACTACCCTGCTGCGGCAAATGGTCGGTTTTGCTGTGGAAAAGAATTTCTTCTTGCTGGGCGCGACAGCCTCGTTACCGCCACGCCTGGTCGCGGGCATTGTCTCGATGTTGTTGGGACCCGCGCTTAACCTGGCCGGCGCGGTGCGTGATGAAAGGAACGGCACCGCCACCGTCGTCTCGCGCGCCTCCCGCATTGCCATGGGATTATTAAGCTCCGGCGCGCTGATGCTGGTGGCAAGCCACCGGCCAGGTTTTACTCTTGGAACGCTGATGGGATCCGTGGGGGCGCAGACGCTGACCTATACCTTGATGCGGGATCTGCTTCAACTGTTTTTTCCCTTGCACGATAATGGCGGTCTGAATGCCGGCGGCCTTATCTGTTCCAGCCTGTTTTACGGCCTGGCGCAGGGGGGGCTGGGCGTCGCCATGACGGGGCTCGCACCGCATTCGGGCGCCGGCTATGTCATGGATGAAGCCGAACGGATCACCAAACAGATGATGGATTGGGCTTCCGCCGCCAGTGCGGCCGCGGTGGTTATACAGCCGAATATTGTCCATGACCTCCTGCGCGGCGCGTTGAATGCCCTAACCGAGGTATTTGACGATCTGCAGCGCCCGGCGCTGATGCGCTGGTTCGCCGCTACGCCGGCAACGCCACTGCTTCGTCGTCGCACCGGCCATTCTTGCGCCCCCAATACACCGACGTCGCGCCGGGAAGGGGTACGCGTCGGGCTAAGCCGGCCGCGCATCGGCAACGGCCACTGGCCGACCGCCGGGCAGGCCGCAGAACAATTTCTCACCACCAATGCCATGCGTACCTCCTTCTTTACCGCAGTGACCAGCATCGCCCTGACGGCGGCCTCGGTATTGGGTACCACCCGTTTGACCAATACCGATCAGCTTTTGGTGGTCAATACGCTTATCGCCGCCGTGGTGATGGTGGGCTATCCGGCTTTTATCGCGGCCCATGATAAACCACAGGCAACACCTGTCGCCGCGAAGGTGTGAGCAAGGCTAATGTGTTCTTTTGAAAGACGTCGATGTCTGCCCATCCGCTGGCACAGGCCAATCGGCTTTCTCCCGCTGTTGCGACGCGCTGGCTTTCAGCGACGATAGCGCTAATGGTTAAAAAAAAAGCATAAATCTTAACAGTTATAACGTCTCTGCCGGTACAGGACGGGCTGCTATGGTAAATGAACAGTCCGTTCCCCTTCGACCTGGCGCCGCTTGGTTAAAATACTATAATTTTTTTCAATAAACTGATATTAAAAGACTTAATGTAAGTTACTTGCATAGCCATTTGATTAAATTTATTCATCATTTTTTTGATGGAAAAGTTTGAATGGTCCGTTTATGGTTATCTGACAACCTCCGGAAAATAATGACCGGCCCTATTTTTTGATATTCACTGTCCGCTGGAGAATGCCATGGGGTAATATTAATACAGATACAGGCATCCAGCTTGATGCGGCGCGCTGATTAGCCACAAAAGCAAGTTGCATTAATTGATACACCATAATATGTCGCAGCAGCGTGAGAGGCAATCATCCCTGGATTTTTTTGCCAGTCACACCTGTGCCATCGGATAATATCGATCGCGGAAATGTGATGTGAACAGACGTTTTGCCGCCCGGTGGAGTCGATATGCCCATGGCGAAAGTAGTGCGAGTAAAAATTGATGCGCCCTTTGTTATATATTTTCTGATTTGGCAAAATACGCATTTGACAGGCACGCGAAGACTATAATACAACCTATAAATATTGTTGATTTATCATCAGAAAGGGATGATCGGTCATGGCTATTTATTAACTGTTGCTGGGGTGGGGCATGGACGGATCATTGATTTTCTGTCAAGACGCTATTTTGAGATTTCGTTCGGATTATGATGATTTGACGGCTATCCCATTGTTGTCTTTACAGTCGTGCCTGGAGGAAAATGATCCCTTTTTCTTGCTAAAATTTTTTCGTCATCCGGTTATCATTGAGCAAGATACCACTTTATCCCATATGATGCTGGCTATTGAGCCTTGGGCGATAATGTTAGGCATCTATCTTGATATAGACGTTATGGCCTATATTGATGAAGTGAGAAAACCCTCCCAGGCGCAATCCATATTTGACTGGATCGGCCTGCAAAAAGTGACATCGATTCATCGCGCTTATCAGCACCAGGACAGTAAGCCCGGTGACGTTTTTCCAACCTATTCAAACCGCGAACGCATTCCAACCAAGCGGTTTGATATTGAAGTCAACTACAGCGCCAATGGTTATAAAAATAATGATAAAGAACATTATAGTATCAGCGGCGATATCCATACCATCAAAAACGTACCTGTGGTGGTAAGCGACAGACAAGTCTTGGCCAGCTATGGTTATGAAAATGACAATCTCATGAATCGGGAATATGCAGGAGTGTCGGTTAATAATAAAATAAGATATATCCAGGGAGAAATGAATTTTTGTTTTTATGAGGTGATGGAAGCATTATTCAGTGATGGACTATTCTATTCATCCCCGCAGGCCGCAAATGCTAATCTGGCGATGATAAAAAAAATGGCGGAAATGCTGGACAGTAACGAACCCGATGGCCTGGAAGAACATGCCGATGAGAATTCAGATAATACTGACAACGTCTATACCGATAAAAAAATAGCCATCTCTATTGCGGAAGGCGTGCTGGATCCGCTGATCGACCATATCGAAGCAGAAAAAATGTATTGGCGCTACATAAAATCATTGTGTGATTCCAATAGCGAGCGGCCGGTAAGAATCGGCCGTATTGAGGAAGCCAGATTGCCGGAATATCGCTTTTCCAACTTTATCATGGAGGATGTCGATTGAGGCTATCGCGGCGTTGCGTATTCCAGCTTAAAAATATTGACGCCAGTGACGGCGTCAATACACAACAACTTTATTCGTAACGTCGGAAATAGACTTCCAGCCTGGCCTGTAGTTTGCTGAGCACGGTGCTGAACATGAGGTAAATAAATGCTGCCTCAATATACAGTATCAGGGGTTCATAAGTGACGGACACGATACGCTGCGCCGCCAGGAACATTTCCGGCACGGTGATCACCGCCGCCAATGAAGTATCCTTGATCAGCGAAATAAAGGAGTTGGCCAGCGGCGGCAGCGACACAAATACCGACTGCGGCAAGATTACGCGGCGCATGGCCTGGTTGCTGCTCATGCCGATGGCGTAGGCCGCTTCCCATTGTACCTTGGGGACCGACAGTATGGCGCCGCGGATAATTTCCGAGCTATAGGCGCCGACGCTGAGGATAAACCCTATCAGCGCAGCCGGAAAAGCGTCCAGGGTGATGCCGGCGCTGGGCAAACCATAAAAAATCAGGAATAACTGCACCAACAGCGGCGTACCGCGTATCACCCAGACATAAAAGTCCATTATCCCTTTTAGCGGCTGCGGACCGTACAGGCGGATCAGCGCCACCACGAAACCCACCGCCAGCCCGCCGATAAAGGAAAGTATCGCCAGCGGCAAGGTAAACATGACTCCAGCGGCGAACAATCGCCAGAAGGAGTCCAACATCAGTTGTAGCCACGGCGGCATCTGCTAGAACTCCTGCTGCAAAAACATTATTGAGAAATGTCCTGACCGAAGTAACGAATGGCGATGGTTTTATAGGTGCCGTCCGCTTTGACTTCATCCAGCGCGGTATTCAGCGCTTTCACCAGATCGGGCTGATTTTTGCGGATCAGGATGCCTGAAGGGGCGTTGGCGTCCTGGGTGGCGACGATTTTCAGCGGCGCGTCCGGTTTGTGTTTTTTGAAGTCCAGGAAGGACAGGTTATCGTTAAGCGTTGCGGTCGCGCGGCGGCTCAATACCAAATCCAGCGACTGGTTAAAACCGTCGGTGGGCACCAGCTCGGCACCGTACTTGGTGGCCACCTGGGAATAATTACTGGTCAGGCTTTGGGCGGCTTTCTGGCCTTTGAGGTCGTCGAAACTCTTGATGGTCGTATTGTCGTCACGCACGATCAGCACGACTTTCGAGTCGATGTAGGGCTTGGAAAAATCATATTTCGCCTGGCGTTCAGGCGTAATGCCCACCTGGTTTATCACGGCGTCATAACGCTTGGCGTCCAGGCCGGCGATCAGGCCGTCCCAGCGTCCTTCGATAAACTTCGCCTTAACGCCGAGTTTCGCGGCGACCGCCCGGCCGAGATCAACGTCAAATCCCACCAGCTTATCGCTGCTATCATGGTAGGTATAAGGCGCGTAGGTACCTTCGGTGCCGAAGGTGATGGTGCCGGCGGCTTTAATCGCCGCGAGGCCGTCTTCCGCCTGCGCCTGTACTGCGGTGACAAGCAGCGAACCGACTAAAAGTGCTAATGTCGTTTTTTTCATCGTTATTCCTGAAGTGACAAGGTTAAGGGCGCGCAACGCGCGCATGCCTGAAGATGTCGGGAATGCTAATCCACTTTGGATCTTCCAATAAATGTTATTAAGTAATTAGAAAGTACATAAAATTATAACAGATAGTTTAATAAGAACTTTAGTGCATCAATACAGTGGTTACAAGCGAAAAATGCGGCCTCCGTAACCCGGCCGGTTCAGGTTATACTCAATGACAACGATAGCCGCGACGGCGGACCTTTTCCCGTTTGACACCTCTGTTATCAGGATGGGAGTATCATGAACGACAGCGATCTTTTAATGCTCAGCACCCGGATTGGGGCGGCGCTGAAACAGACCGGCAGTGTTATCACCTGCGCCGAGTCCTGCACCGGCGGGTGGGTGGCCAAGGTCCTCACCGACGTCGCCGGCAGTTCAGGCTGGTTCGAGCGCGGGTTTGTCACTTACAGTAACCAGGCCAAATCCGAGATGCTGGGCGTCAAGGTCAGTACCCTCGAACAGCATGGCGCGGTCAGCGATCCGGTGGTATTGGAAATGGCCCGTGGCGCGCTGGCGGCGGCGGGGGCGGATTACGCCGTAGCCATTAGCGGTATCGCGGGGCCGGACGGAGGAACGCTGGAGAAGCCGGTCGGCACCGTGTGGTTTGGTTTTGCCGGCCGGCACCGGACGGTGTTCTCGCAGTTGATGCATTTTGACGGTGATCGGGATGCGGTGCGGCGTCAGGCGGTACATTTCGCGTTAAAAACCGTCATAGACACATTTCTCTGAAAATGTACTTGATACTGTATGATTGTACAGTATAATTAGCATCAGTATCGGCATAGATGTTTGGCGAAAAGAGGGTAGCGATGTCGCTCCCTGCTTGATAGGAGTTGAAATGGCTATTGATGAGAATAAACAAAAGGCGTTAGCAGCAGCGTTAAGCCAGATTGAAAAACAGTTTGGCAAGGGCTCTATCATGCGCCTGGGTGAAGATCGTTCAATGGATGTTGAAACAATCTCCACGGGTTCTCTTTCCCTTGATATTGCACTGGGCGCCGGCGGCTTGCCCATGGGACGCATCGTTGAAATCTATGGGCCGGAATCGTCGGGTAAAACCACCCTGACCCTGCAGGTGATTGCCTCCGCGCAGCGTGAAGGTAAAACCTGCGCGTTTATCGATGCCGAGCACGCCCTTGATCCTATCTACGCAAAAAAACTTGGCGTGGATATCGACAACCTGCTGTGTTCGCAGCCCGACACCGGCGAACAGGCCCTGGAAATCTGCGACGCCCTGACCCGTTCCGGCGCGGTTGACGTTATCATCGTCGACTCCGTGGCGGCGCTGACCCCGAAAGCTGAAATCGAAGGCGAAATCGGCGACTCGCACATGGGGCTGGCGGCACGTATGATGAGCCAGGCCATGCGTAAACTGGCGGGTAACCTGAAAAACGCCAATACGCTGTTGATATTTATCAACCAGATTCGCATGAAGATCGGCGTCATGTTCGGTAACCCGGAAACCACCACCGGCGGTAACGCGCTGAAATTCTACGCTTCGGTACGTCTAGACATACGCCGCATCGGCTCCGTCAAAGAAGGCGAAGTGGTGGTGGGCAGCGAAACACGCGTTAAAGTGGTGAAGAACAAAGTCGCCGCGCCGTTTAAGCAGGCTGAATTCCAAATCCTCTATGGCGAGGGTATCAATATCCGCGGTGAACTGGTGGACTTGGGCGTTAAGCACAAACTCATCGAAAAAGCTGGGGCATGGTATAGCTACAACGGTGAAAAAATCGGTCAGGGCAAGGCCAATGCCTGCGTGTTCCTGAAGGAGCGCCCGGAAATTGCGGCGGAGCTGGATAAAAAACTGCGTGATATGCTGTTAAACAGCCCTGAAACGACCAGTTTTGCCGGCGAAAGCGACGATATTGATGAAAGCGCGGCCCGTGAGAGCAGTGAAGAGGCATAATGCCGCCCGGGCAGGGGACCGGGGGCGGTTTGTCCCCTGGGTCGCCGGCTTATGAGCACATTGCTCGATCGCGCCTTACGTTTGCTCACGCTGCGCGATCACAGCGAAGCGGAGCTGCGTCGTAAACTGGCGACGCAGCCGGCCGCCAGGCAGAGATTCAAAGCAAGAGCGGTCGTTAAGGCAGCGGATGCGCTGGAGATCACAGAAGACGATATTCAGGAAGTTATTGACTATTGCCTGCAAAATGACTGGCTGGACGATGCCCGTTTCGCCCTGCGTTATGTGAACAGTCGCAGCAAAAGAGGCTATGGCGAACAAAAGATCCGCATGGAACTGTTGCAAAAGGGAATAGACAGGGAAATCATAGATAACGCCTTTACCGAAGCACAAATCGATCGGTCGGCGCAGGCGCAGGATGTTGCCTGGAAAAAATTCGGCCAACCGCTTCCCCCCGATCGGGAGGCCCGGGCCAAAGTGCAGCGTTACCTTCTTTCCCGCGGTTTTTCCTACGATGAGATTCGATCAATTTATATAAATTTTTAATTTGATGGCCTGTGGGATTTTACTTCCCCTCCAAGAAAATTTATCTTATTCCCACTTTTGAGTTCGTGAACGCTACTGTAGCGCCCCAATACTGCGCTATTCTGTTTCCGATCCGTTCGTTTAGCTTGATTCCAGGACAACTATGAGCAAGAGCACCGCTGAGATCCGTCAAGCGTTTCTCGATTTTTTCCATAGCAAAGGCCACCAGGTAGTTGCAAGTAGCTCCCTGGTGCCAGATAACGATCCGACATTGCTTTTTACCAATGCCGGCATGAACCAATTCAAGGATGTTTTCCTCGGGCTGGATAAACGCCAATACCGGCGTGCCACCACATCCCAGCGCTGCGTGCGCGCGGGCGGTAAACATAACGACCTGGAAAATGTCGGGTATACCGCGCGCCACCATACCTTTTTTGAGATGCTGGGTAATTTCAGCTTCGGCGACTACTTCAAGCAGGACGCCATCAACTTTGCGTGGGAACTCCTTACCGGCGCCGCCTGGTTCAACCTGCCGAAGGAAAAGCTCTGGGTGACCGTCTATGCCACCGACGACGAGGCCTATAACATTTGGGCGCGGGACGTCGGCGTGCCAGAAGAACGCATTATCCGCATTGGCGACAATAAAGGCGGCGCCTATGCGTCGGATAACTTCTGGCAGATGGGCGATACCGGTCCCTGCGGCCCGTGCTCGGAAATTTTCTACGATCATGGCGATCATATCTGGGGCGGTCCTCCGGGAAGCCCGGAGGAAGACGGCGATCGGTACATTGAAATCTGGAATTTAGTGTTTATGCAGTTTAACCGTCAATCAGACGGTACCATGCTGCCGCTGCCCAAGCCCTCGGTGGATACCGGCATGGGACTGGAGCGCATATCCGCGGTGCTGCAACACGTTAACTCGAATTATGACATCGACCTGTTCCGTACGCTTATCGAGGCGGTGGCGCAGGTGACCGGTTGCGCCGACCTGGGCAGCAAATCGTTACGCGTGATCGCCGACCATATCCGCTCCTGCGCCTTCCTGATTGCTGACGGCGTGGTGCCGTCCAACGAAGGCCGCGGCTATGTCCTGCGGCGCATCATCCGCCGCGCCGTACGGCATGGCAACATGCTGGGCGCCGGGGATGCCTTCTTCCATCGGCTGGTTGCGCCGCTGATTGACGTGATGGGTCCGGCCGCCGCGGAGTTGAAACAGCAGCAGGCAAGGGTTGAGCAGGTGCTGCAAACCGAGGAAGAACAATTCGCCCGTACGCTGGAGCGCGGCCTGGCCTTGCTGGACGAGGAACTGGGCAAGCTTAAGGGCGATACCCTGGACGGTGAAACCGCCTTTCGCCTGTATGATACCTATGGTTTCCCGCTGGACCTGACCGCCGATGTCTGTCGTGAGCGGCAACTGAAGGTGGACGAAGAGGGCTTTGAGCGGGCCATGGATGCGCAGCGCCGCCGCGCCCGCGAGTCCAGCGGTTTCGGCGCCGACTACAACAGCATGCTGCGCGTGGATAAAGCCACCCGGTTCTTCGGTTATGACGAAGCGCAGCATACCGGCACCGTGGTCGCGTTGTTTCGCAACGGTGAGCCGGTGCAGTCCATACGCCAGGGTGACGACGCCGTCGTGGTCCTGGACGAAACGCCGTTTTATGGCGAATCCGGCGGCCAGGTGGGCGACAAGGGCGAGCTTAAGGCCATGCAGGGGCTGTTTACGGTCGACGATACGCAAAAGTATGGCCAGGCGTTTGGGCACGTCGGCCGGCTGGCCATGGGCGAACTCAAGGTCGGGGATGCGGTGAGCGCCAGCGTGGACGAAGCGCGCCGCTCCCGTATTCGCCTTAACCATTCCGCCACCCACTTGTTGCACGCGGCGCTACGGCAGGTGCTGGGCTCCCATGTGGCGCAAAAAGGCTCTCTGGTCAACGATCAATACCTGCGTTTCGATTTCTCCCACTTTGAAGCGATGAAACCCCAGCAGATCCGTGCCGTGGAGGATATCGTCAACCAGCAAATCCGCCGGAACCTGCCCATCGAGACCGAGATCATGGATCTGGAGGCCGCGCGCGGCACCGGGGCCATGGCGCTTTTCGGCGAGAAGTACGACGCTAAGGTACGGGTGCTGCGCATGGGTGATTTCTCCACCGAACTGTGCGGCGGTATCCATGCCAGCCGCACCGGGGATATCGGCCTGTTCCGCATCATCTCCGAATCCGGCACCGCGGCCGGCATCCGCCGCATTGAAGCCGTGACCGGCGAAGGGGCTTTAGCCAGCCTGCATCAGCAAAGCGATTTGATTCATGGCATCGCCCAGTTGGTCAAAGGGGATAACCAAAGCCTGGCGGATAAGGTAAAAGCCCTGATCGAGCGCTCCCGGCAGTTGGAGAAAGAGATCCAGCAGCTCAAAAGCCAGCAGGCGGCGCAGGAAAGTTCGGCGCTGTCCGGCAACGTTAAGCTGGTTAACGGCGTGAAGCTGCTGGTCAGCAAACTGGATAACGTTGAACCCAAGATGCTGCGCACCATGGTGGATGATCTGAAAAACCAGCTGGGGTCGGCGGTGATTGTGCTGGCGACCGTCGCCGATGATAAAGTCAGCCTGATCGCGGGCGTCACCAAAGATTTAACCGACCGCGTTAAGGCCGGCGACCTTATCGGCCAGCTGGCCCAGCAGGTGGGCGGCAAAGGCGGCGGCCGGCCTGATATGGCCCAGGCCGGCGGTACCGACGTCAAGGCGCTGCCCGCGGCATTGGCCGGCGTAGAGGCCTGGCTGGCGACTAAAATCTAAAGCGGATAAGAATACGTTATGATAAACGCCATAGCTTTCTGTTAAGTTATGGCGTTTGGATTCGTATTATCCGCTGAGTCAAAAGTTAGGCGCGAAGCTGGTCATATCGACTAAACTTATACCAGATGTTGAAAGTCGTCAGCCTGCTGGCATTTTATGTCGCTTACATGACTTACGTTTTCACGGTATATGATGGATAATGGCGGGAAACTGAGAGACCCGACTCTTTTAATCTTTCAAGGAGCAAAGAATGCTTATTCTGACTCGTCGAGTTGGTGAAACCCTCATGATTGGCGATGAGGTAACGGTTACGGTTTTAGGAGTCAAGGGCAACCAGGTACGTATCGGTGTCAATGCGCCTAAAGAAGTCTCTGTTCACCGTGAAGAAATATACCAGCGTATCCAGGCTGAAAAATCACAACAGAATCCCTTCTGATCTTTTCAGGCGCCTTGCTTGCGCGGGGCGCTAATCTCTCCTTTCCTGCTGTAAAATCATTTAATTTTTACTGATTATTTCTACATAAAATCTTTACCAACAGCTTGCATTTTCCCGGATAAGGGCGGTGCCGGGCGTTATTGTGCTGTCAATCTGGTCAAGTTGCATGGCTTTTGCGCAAACGCTCGCCAGACGGGAAAAATTGTTTGACTTATCAGGCCGGGAAAGTAATATGTGCGCCACGCAGTGCCGATGAGCTTTAACATCGGCGCGTAGGTGAGGTGGCCGAGAGGCTGAAGGCGCTCCCCTGCTAAGGGAGTATACGGTCAAAAGCTGTATCGAGGGTTCGAATCCCTCCCTCACCGCCATTATTTAAGAATGCATCCATAGCTCAGCTGGATAGAGTACTCGGCTACGAACCGAGCGGTCGGAGGTTCGAATCCTCCTGGATGCACCATTAATTGACCTGTTGCACGGTCAGGAAAAATCAGTTTTGTTACTACAATGCATCCATAGCTCAGCTGGATAGAGTACTCGGCTACGAACCGAGCGGTCGGAGGTTCGAATCCTCCTGGATGCACCATTTTTTATATTTAGACCCTCTGCTTTACGGCTTATCTTATTTGCATCCATAGCTCAGCTGGATAGAGTACTCGGCTACGAACCGAGCGGTCGGAGGTTCGAATCCTCCTGGATGCACCATGTCGGTGCTTCTGTTGTTGCCAGCGCTGCTCGCGCATTGTCTACGGCCTCGACGTTTTCCCCCTCTCTTTGTTATTTGCCTGGCCTGCTTTCCCTGCGGCGTACCGGTGATATTCCTAATTTAACGCGTGCCACTCTTTCCCCCTACGGCATTCGCCCCCGGTCCGGCTCGCCGCAATACAGAAAAAGCGACAATTTTATGACTTTGCGTTACAGTAAAGGCTTATTTTTAGCATCAGGAAACGACGATGTACGATCGGTACGCAGGGTTGATCTTCGATATGGACGGCACGTTGCTCGATACTGAGCCGACCCATCATAAAGCCTGGCACCAGGTGCTTGGTAAACACGATATGCATTATGATGGTGCAGCCATGGCCGGCTTAAATGGATCGCCAACCTGGCGTATTGCCAAAACCATTATCGACAACCATGGATCCAGTATGGATCCTTACCTGCTGGCGCTTGAAAAAACCGCGGCGGTGGAATTGATGCTGCTGGACAATGTCCGGCCGTTGCCGTTAATCGAGGTGGTGAAAGCCTACCATGGCAAGCGTCCCATGGCGGTGGGCACGGGCAGCGAGCATCGCATGGCCGTGTCGCTGCTGGAACACCTCGGGCTATTACACTATTTCGACGCCATCGTCGGTGCCGATGATGTGACCCGGCATAAACCCTTTCCTGATACTTTTTTGCGTTGCGCCGAGCTGATGGGCGTGGCGCCAGGAAAATGCGTCGTCTTCGAAGACGCCGATTTTGGCATTCAGGCTGCCCGCGCGGCCGGCATGGCATTTGTCGATGTGCGGATGCCATAAAAAAACCTTGACGCCATGGTGGCCGGCTTGCCATTGTCATCGCCTGGCGTGCGGCGCCGGCATAAACCATGCTGCTGCCTTCTTATCGCCGCCGCCGTGGCGGCTTGGCGTCCGGTTAAGCGCAAAGCCCGTAATGATCTCTTTATAGTTGGGAAAAGCATTACATTAGGACCTATCAATCCGGTTAACATTTCCGGGACTCACCTGATGATGAATGCGTAAATGATAACGATAGATAGCGATAAACGAGCAGATTCAATTATGCTTACCCAATACAAAATTAACTGCGGGAGGTCAATTTGATCCCGGACGTATCTGAAGCACTTTCATGGCTGGAAGCCAATCCTCATGCGTTGGAGGGGATTCGCCGGGGTGTGGAGCGCGAAACCTTGCGCATCACCGCCAATGGCCGTTTGGCGCAAACCCCGCATCCGGAATCACTGGGCGCGGCGTTGACGCATAAATGGATTACGACGGATTTTGCCGAAGCATTGCTCGAATTTATCACGCCGGTGGACGAAGATATCGATCACCTGCTGGCCTTCTTGCGCGACATCCATCGTCATGTGGCGCGCAATCTTGGCGAAGAACGCATGTGGCCGATGAGCATGCCGTGTTTTATCGATCATAGCCAGCCGATCGAACTGGCTCAATACGGCTCGTCCAATATCGGGTGTTTCAAGACCCTGTACCGCGAAGGCCTGAAGAACCGTTATGGCGCGCTGATGCAGATCATCTCCGGGGTACATTATAATTTTTCGCTCCCCCTGGCGTTCTGGCAGGCACGGCTGGGCGTCACGGATGAGCTCAGCGGCAAAGCGGCGATTTCCGACGGGTATCTACGCCTTATCCGCAATTATTATCGCTTCGGCTGGATAATACCCTATCTGTTCGGGGCGTCGCCGGCGGTCTGTTCTTCATTCCTTGACGGCCGCGAAACCGATTTGCCGTTTGAACGCTCGACATCCGGCATGATTTACCTGCCGTTCGCAACGTCGCTGCGACTGAGCGATCTGGGTTATACCAATAAGTCCCAAAGCCAGCTGGGGATTACCTTCAACCGGATTGACGAGTATATCGCCGCCCTGAAGCGGGCCATTAAGACGCCCTCGGCCGATTACCAGCGTATCGGGTTGGAAAAGAACGGCAAGCGGCTGCAAATCAACACCAACGTACTGCAGATCGAAAACGAACTCTATGCGCCGGTACGCCCCAAGCGTGTGACCCAAAAAGGCGAATCACCTTCCGACGCGTTAGAGCGCGGAGGCATCGAATATATCGAAGTGCGGTCGCTTGATATCAATCCCTTCTCGCCGATCGGCATTGACGAACAACAGGCGCGCTTTCTGGATCTTTTCCTGATTTGGTGTACGCTGGCTGAGGCCCCGGAAATGAGCGCGGAGGAGGTGCTGTGCACCCGCACCAACTGGAATAAAGTCATTCTGGAAGGACGCAAACCCGGCCTGACCCTGGGGGTAGACTGTGGTTCACAGCAGGAGCCGCTGGCCGAGATCGGCAAGGCGCTGTTCCGTGATTTGCGCCGTGTGGCGGTCATTCTTGATGGCAATAACCATAATTATCACTACCGCCAGGCCTGCGATAACCTGGTGGCCGGCTTTGACGATCCGGCCCTGACCTTCTCGGCGCGCATTCTTGAGGCGATGAAGGAACATGGCATTGGCGGCCTGGGCTTGATTCTGGCGAATAATTATCGTCAGACCCTGTGCGATGAGCCGTTGGAAATACTGAATGAAGAGCTGTTGGCAAAGGAGCAGGCGCGTTCCTGGCAACGGCAGCGCGAGATTGAAGCGGGTGATAGCGTAAGTTTTGAGCAGTTTGTTGCGCAGCATAACGCCGGCTGAAAAAGAAAAGGCCACAGAGGACTGTGGCCAAATAAACATCTCTGAATACAGGGATGATGATAACAAATGCGCGTCTTTCACTAATTCAGACTCGCGCCAAGGAAAAAAGTTTCCTTACAATGGTAAAAAAAATTAATTTTTTCTAAGAGGAGGTGACGTATGCCACTACTGGATAGCTTTACCGTAGACCACACCCGCATGGCAGCCCCAGCGGTTCGTGTTGCGAAGACCATGAAAACTCCCCATGGCGATACCATCACCGTCTTTGATTTGCGTTTTTGCCGGCCTAACCTGGAAGTGATGCCTGAGCGCGGCATTCACACCCTGGAACATTTATTCGCCGGTTTTATGCGTAATCACCTGAATGGCGACGGTGTGGAAATCGTCGATATTTCCCCCATGGGCTGCCGTACCGGCTTTTATATGAGCCTTATCGGCGCGCCGGATGAAGTGCGTGTCGCCAACGCGTGGAAAGCCGCCATGGCCGATGTGCTGAAAGTCACCGACCAGAACAAAATCCCCGAGTTGAATGAATATCAATGCGGCACCTATCATATGCATTCCCTACCGGAAGCGCAGGAGATTGCCCAGCATATTCTGGACAACGATATCCGGGTGAACCATAACGAGGAACTGGCGCTGCCGAAAGAAAAGCTGGCAGAGCTGCATATCTAAACCCGAGCAGTGCCCGCGGGTGTGATGGGCAAGACAGCTACGCTTCACCCTCCTTGCCCATGATACCCGCCCCCGGCCTGTGGGCCGGTTTAAGCTAGGCTTCGTCCACGCCCTTTTTAAAGGCCTTCAGCGGCGTAATGCGCACCTGCTTGATCATATTGTCCTGCACCGCCATGATTTCAATCTTGTAGCTATCTATCTGGGTATGCGTGCCCACCGGCGGGATATCCTGCAGCGCTTCGAGCAGCATGCCGTTAACCGTACGCGCCTCGGCTTCCGGCAGCGTCCAGTTAAAGGCTTTATTCAGTTCGCGGATATTGGCGCCGCCGTCGATCAAGACCGACCCGTCGCTTTGCGGTATCACTTCCTCCGCCAGGGTGGGGGACATGGACGTGGTAAAGTCGCCGACAATCTCCTCCAGTATGTCCTCGACCGTCACCAGTCCCTGGATATCCCCGTATTCATCGACGATAAGACCGACCTTTTCCTTGTTCCGCTGGAATTTCACCAACTGGATATTCAGCGGCGTGCCCTCGGGAATGTAGTAGATCTCATCGGCGGCGCGCAGCAGGTTTTCCTTGGTGAATTCCTGCTTCTCCGTCATCAGGCGGTAGGCTTCGCGCACCCGCAGCATGCCGATGGCATCGTCGAGATTATCGCGGTACAGCACGATGCGTCCGTGGGGCGAGTGGGTCAGCTGGCGGATGATATTGCGCCATTCATCGTTGACGTTGATACCGACAATTTCATTGCGCGGCACCATAATGTCGCCGACGCTCACCTTTTCCAAATCCAGTACCGAGAGCAGCATGTCCTGGTTGCGCCGCGAAATCAGCGAGCGGGACTCATTGAAGATGGATCGCAGTTCATCCTTGCTCAGGGCGTCGTTCAGATTAGACGGGACTTTAATGCCCATGATGCGCATCAGGAGGCGGGTAATGATATTCAGCAGCCAGACCAGCGGCATCATGATTTTTTGCAGCGGCGCCAGCAGCAGGCTGCTGGGCAGGGCAATATGCTCTGGGTACAGCGCCGCCACCGTTTTTGGCAGCACTTCGGCGAACAGCAGGATGACAAAAGTCAGGATGCCGGTGGCGATCGCCACGCCGATATCGCCGTACAGGCGCATGCCGACGATGGTGGCCAGCGCCGAGGCCAGGATATTCACCAGGTTATTGCCAATCAATACCAGGCTCAACAGTCGGTCGGTACGGCGCAGTAACTTCTCGACGCGCCGGGCGGCGCGGTTGCCCTGTTTGGCCAGGTGTCGCAGGCGGTAACGGTTGAGCGTCATCATGCCGGTTTCAGAGGCCGAAAAATAGGCGGACACCAGTACCATAATCACCAGGATAATTATCAGCGTACTGGTTGAAACATGTTCCAACGTGGGCATTCCTTGTAGGGGTGAATAAAGCGGTTAACGACCAGCCGTAACGGGTGGTCGTTGACTTCTCGCTAGCCGGCCAGAATATTCTGCCAAATGCGGCTGCCGAAATAGGCCAGGGTCAGCAACAGCACGCCGACCAAACTCAGCCATACCACGCGGCGCCCGCGCCAGCCTTTACGATAATGGCCCCACAATAAAACAATATAGACCAACCAGGCGACGAAGGAGAGCACTGCTTTATGCAGATTCTCACCGCTGAACATATTTTGCATATACAGCAGGCCGGTGCTCAGGGTCAGCGTAAGCAGCACCACCCCGACCTGGGTAATATGGAACATCTTGCGCTCAATGCCCATCAGCGGCGGCATATCGGCGCTGAATGTCAGCCGTTTTGTCTTGAGCAGATGATCCAGCCAGGCCAGTTGGAAGGCGTATAAAGCGGCGATGATCAGCACCGCATAAGAAAACAGCGCCAGGCCGATATGGATCAGCAGCCCCGGGGTGGCCTCGAGGTGGGTGATAAATTCGCCGGGCATCAGGGTGGAGGCGGCCAAATGAATCATGGCGAAAATATACACCACCGGCAGCAGAAACCAGCCGCGGTTACGCGCGGCGACGATGGTCATGACAATGGCTATCAGCAGGCTCACCAGGGAGCCGATATTCAGCAGGCTCAGGTTCTGGCCGGCATGAACGCCGAATATACGCAAATACAACGTGCAGGCGTGGCAAATCAGCGCCACCGCGGCGGACAGCAGCGCCAGGCGGCGATAGGCGTCGTTCCTGCGCAAAACGGTGGGCAGGATCAGGCCGAGACTTACGGCGTAGGCAACAAAAGCCAGTAGGGCAATCCAGGACATATCGCAAATAGGCTTTGGCAAGGAATAAAGAGGCGACCAGTATAGCCTCAGCGGCGTCCCGCACCAAACGTTCTCGTCGCGGGGCAGCGATCTGCCGCTGCTTCGTGTTATACTTGCCGGCAATAATGTCGCACAAGCGGCCGGACTCCAGGTTGAGTAAAGAACGATGTTTGAAAATTTATCCGACAGATTATCGCGCTCGTTGCGCAATATCAGCGGCCGGGGCCGCCTGACAGAAGAGAACATTAAAGACACCCTGCGCGAGGTGCGCCTGGCGCTGCTCGAAGCCGACGTGGCTCTGCCCGTGGTGCGTGATTTTATCAATCGGGTAAAAGAGCGCGCGGTCGGGCAGGAAGTCAATAAAAGCCTGACGCCGGGCCAGGAATTCGTCAAAATCGTGCGTACCGAGCTGGTCAGCGCGATGGGCGAGGAAAACAGCGAACTCAACCTGGCGGCTCAACCGCCGGCGGTGGTGCTGATGGCGGGCCTGCAAGGGGCCGGTAAAACCACAAGCGTCGCCAAGCTTGGCAAATACCTGCGCGAAAAGCATAAGAAAAAAGTGCTGGTGGTGTCCGCCGACGTTTATCGGCCGGCGGCCATCAAACAGCTGGAAACCCTGGCTGAGACGGTGGGCGTGGATTTTTTCCCGTCCGATGCCGGCCAACGGCCCATTGATATCGTCAAGCAGGCGTTGCAGCAGGCAAAGCTGAAATTCTACGACGTGTTGCTGGTGGATACCGCCGGCCGTTTGCACGTCGATGAAGCCATGATGGACGAGATCAAGCAGATCCACGCGGCCGTGGTGCCGGTGGAGACGCTGTTCGTCGTCGACGCCATGACCGGCCAGGACGCCGCCAATACCGCCAAGGCGTTTAACGAGGCGCTGCCCCTCACCGGCGTGATTCTGACCAAGGTCGACGGCGACGCGCGCGGCGGGGCGGCGTTGTCCATTCGCCATATCACCGGCAAACCGATTAAATTCATGGGCGTGGGGGAAAAAACCGACGCCCTGGAGCCATTCTACCCGGAACGCATCGCCGGACGGATCCTGGGCATGGGCGACGTACTGTCGTTAATCGAGGATATCGAAAGCAAGGTCGACCGCGTCCAGGCTGAAAAGCTGGCTAATAAGCTGAAAAAGGGCGATGGTTTCGATTTAACCGATTTTCTCGACCAGCTTAAGCAAATGCGTAGTATGGGCGGCATGGCCAGCATGATGAGCAAGCTGCCCGGCGCCGGCCAACTGCCGGCCAATGTTAAATCGCAAATGGACGACAGCGTCCTGGTGCGCATGGAGGCTATCATCAATTCCATGACGTTCAAGGAGCGCGCGCAGCCTGAGATTATCAAAGGGTCGCGTAAACGCCGTATCGCCACCGGCTGTGGTTTGCAGGTGCAGGACGTAAACCGTATGCTCAAGCAGTTCGACGATATGCAGCGTATGATGAAAAAGATGAAGAAGGGCGGAATGGCGAAAATGCTGCGCGGCATGAAAGGCATGATGCCGCCCGGATTCACCGGGCGTTAACTATCGATTGCTTTTTGCCCCAAAACGCGTAGAATTTCGGAGCTTTTTATACTACTGCTTTAAATGGCAACTGGGCCCCGTTCCTCGATGGGGCCCGGTTGTTTTATTAACTAAAGAGGATGTTATGGTAACAATTCGTTTGGCACGTGGCGGCGCAAAAAAACGCCCGTTTTATCAAATCGTCGTGACTGACAGCCGCAATGCGCGTGATGGTCGCTTTATTGAACGTATTGGCTTCTACAACCCGATCGCTTCCGGTCAGGCTGAAGGCCTGCGTTTAGACCTGGATCGCATCGAGCATTGGGTCGGCCAGGGCGCCACCGTTTCAGAACGCGTTTCTGGTCTTATCAAAGACGCGAAGAAAGCGGCTTAAAGGATCTCGGTGGCGGCTATGAGCAAACAAATCCGTACCGCAATTCCCACCAACCCCATTATCGTGGGCAAAATGGGATCGACGTATGGCATTCGCGGTTGGCTCAGAGTGTTTTCTTCCACTGAAGAATCCGAAAGCATTTTTGATTACCAGCCCTGGTTTATCAAACGGGCGGGTGAGTGGCAGTGTATCGAGCTGGAAGGCTGGAAGCGCCACAGTCAGGATTTGATCATCAAGGTCAAAGGCATGGAAGACCGGGAAGCGGCGTCTCTGCTGACGAACTGTGAAATCGTCGTGGATTCAACGCAGCTGCCGGCTCTGGACGCGGGTGATTATTACTGGAAAGACCTTACGGGTTGCCGGGTAGTAACCACTGCGGGCTACGAGCTGGGCGGCGTCATTGATATGATGGAAACCGGCTCTAACGATGTCATGGTGGTAAAAGCCAACCTGAAAGATGCCTTCGGTATCCAGGAGCGGTTGATTCCGTTCCTCGACGGACAGGTTATCAAAAAGGTGGATCTCGGCGCTCATGTGATTGAGGTCGATTGGGATCCAAGTTTTTGAGCCCCGGTGGTAAAACAGTGATAATGGGTGGAACGGCGTTATGTGGATTGGTGTTATCAGCCTGTTTCCCGAAATGTTTCGCGCCATCACTGATTACGGGGTAACTGGCCGGGCAGTGAAAAACGGCCTGCTGAGTATGCAGTGCTGGAGTCCGCGTGATTTCACGCACGACAGGCATCGTACCGTGGACGAACGCCCGTATGGCGGCGGACCGGGCATGCTGATGATGGTGCAGCCCTTGCGGGACGCGATTCACGAGGCAAAAAAACAAGCAGGCGCCGGGGCGAAGGTTATTTATCTTTCCCCGCAGGGACGTAAGCTCAATCAGCAAGGTGTGAGCGAGCTGGCCGCCAACCCGAAGATGATTCTGGTGTGCGGCCGTTATGAAGGTATAGACGAGCGGCTGATAGCCACCGAAATTGATGAAGAATGGTCAATCGGTGATTATGTGCTCAGCGGCGGTGAATTGGCGGCCATGGCGCTGATTGATTCCGTCTCCCGGTTTATTCCGGGGGTATTGGGTCATGAGGCCTCGGCGGCGGAGGACTCCTTCGCCGAGGGCTTGCTGGACTGTCCGCACTATACCCGTCCCGAAGAGTTGGCAGGCATGGAGGTTCCGCCGGTGTTACTGTCGGGCAACCATGCGCAGATACGCCGCTGGCGTTTGAAACAGTCACTGGGCCGTACCTGGCTTAGAAGACCTGAACTTCTGGAAAGCCTAGCTCTGACTGACGAGCAAGCAAAGTTGCTGGCTGAGTTCCAACGGGAATATCAGCCCGAGCGACAAAACTAATAGGGGTATGCCAGCCTTGTTGCTGACAGCCCGAACACTCAGTTTACCTAGGGTAAGAGACCTATTATGAGCAACATTATTAAACAGATTGAAGAAGAACAGATGAAGCAGGACGTACCTGCATTCCGTCCGGGTGATTCCGTGGAAGTGAAGGTATGGGTTGTTGAAGGCAGCAAAAAACGTCTGCAGGCATTCGAGGGCGTGGTTATCGCTATTCGTAACCGCGGTCTGCATTCTGCATTCACTGTTCGCAAAATTTCCAATGGCGAAGGTGTTGAGCGTGTGTTCCAGACTCATTCACCGGTTATCGACAGCATCACGGTTAAACGCCGTGGCGCCGTGCGCCAGGCCAAACTGTATTACCTGCGTGAACGTACTGGTAAGTCTGCGCGTATCAAAGAACGTCTTAACGCCTAGTACGCTTTCGCAACATCCGAAAGCATTTAGTTATCAAAGGCCGGCCGGTAGGCCGGCCTTTTTTCTCTTTTTTACCTTGCCCTGCAAAAAATTTCTGTATTGGTTCATTACGTGATCCAGCGACCTGTAATCCTCGTCTGTGCTGTTTTCACTGTCCCGCGCTAAGGCCTCTCAGGCAATCGACAGGGTCGATTTGCGCGCTGCCGGACCCTCACCCCGCCATATCGTTAGCGCACGATAGACATTCCTTCGGCGCTATCGGGAATACTCCTGTTTTGCAGCGGATGGCGAAAGCTGATTAAAGGGAGTGGCCGAAGGTGATCACCGATTCCGATCTGACTTTGCGGCGTGCGCGGCGGCACGTTGTTCAATGGGTTTATCGTAAATATATATTTACAGTAAAATGATTTTAGCCTGAAGTTTACGTCCACATAGAGGATGGGTAAAATCACCCTATGCGGTAAATTTGTTATAATATATTGTAAATAAAGGTTTTTTGTTTGATGGAGTAGGGCGGTGTTCGCGCGGTATCGCCCCGTTTACGCGGATGCTAAAAAGGAATACGATTGGTACCATAATATTTACACATATGGATTGAAAACTTTACGGAGCATGGTATGGTATAGCCCATACGCAGCGGGAATACGCTTTTGCGACCCGCGGCAATAACCTCTGGTCAGGACTTCTCTCATGCAAAAAGACGCGCTCAATAATGTTCATATCCTTGATGAACAAGTGATGATAACGCCGGAAGAACTAAAACGGCAGTTCCCTTTAACCGATGCCGAGCAGCAGGCTATCGCCGCGGCGCGGCAAACCATTGCCGATATTATCCACGGCCGCGATCCCCGGCTGCTGGTGGTATGCGGCCCCTGTTCCATCCATGACCTGGATTCGGCGCTGGACTATGCCCGGCGGCTGACGGAACTGTCGGCGGAGCTGAGCGATCAGCTGTATATCGTTATGCGCGTCTATTTCGAAAAACCCCGCACCACCGTGGGCTGGAAGGGCCTGATTAACGACCCGTACATGGACAACTCCTTCGACGTGGAGGCCGGCCTGAAAATTGCCCGCGGCCTGCTGCTGGATTTGGTGCGCATGGGCCTGCCGCTGGCCACCGAGGCGCTGGATCCGAACAGCCCGCAGTATCTTGGCGATCTGTTCAGCTGGTCCGCCATCGGCGCGCGCACCACCGAGTCCCAGACCCATCGTGAAATGGCCTCCGGCCTGTCGATGCCGGTCGGTTTTAAAAACGGCACCGACGGCAGCCTGGCGACCGCCATCAATGCCATGCGCGCCGCCGCCATGCCGCACCGCTTTGTGGGCATCAACCAGGCGGGGCAGGTAGCGCTACTGCAAACCCGCGGTAATCCTGACGGGCACGTCATTTTGCGCGGCGGCAAGCAGCCCAATTACCATGCCGCCGACATTGCCGACTGTGAACAGCAGATGGCCAAGGCCGGTCTTAACGCGGCGCTGATGATTGATTGCAGCCATGGCAATTCCAATAAAGATTATCGTCGCCAGGGCGAGGTGGCGCAATCGGCGCTGGCGCAAATCAAGGCGGGAAACCGTTCCATTATCGGCCTGATGCTGGAAAGCCATATACACGAAGGCAACCAGTCCTCCGAGCAGCCCCGAGCCGCTATGCGCTATGGCGTATCGGTAACGGACGCCTGTATCAATTGGCAAAGTACCGATACACTGTTACGACAACTGCACAATGAACTGCGCGGCGTCCTGGCGGGACGGCTGGCGGGAGAATAAGAGCGTATGGTAGCGGAGCTTAACGCGTTACGGGATCAGATTGATGAAGTGGATAAGTCCTTATTAGCTTTGCTGGCCCGGCGGCTGCAGCTGGTGGCCGAGGTGGGCGAGGTGAAAAGCCGTTACGGTCTGCCGATTTATGCCCCCGATCGCGAGGCGGCCATGCTGGCGTCGCGCCGGCAAGAGGCGGCGGCGCAGGGTGTGCCGCCTGATTTGATCGAGGATGTGCTAAGACGCGTGATGCGCGAATCCTATTCCAGCGAAAACGATAAGGGTTTCAAATCGCTTTGTCCGCAGCTGCGACCGGTGGTGATTGTCGGCGGCGGCGGCCAGATGGGCGGGCTGTTTAAAAAAATGCTGCAGCTCTCCGGTTACCAGGTCAGGATACTGGAACAGGATGACTGGGCGCGGGCATCGGAACTGTTGGCGGACGCGGGCATGGTGATCGTCAGTGTGCCAATCCACCTGACGGTCGAGGTCATTGAGCGCCTGCCGCCGTTGCCGGAGGACTGTATCCTGCTGGATCTGGCGTCGATAAAAAACGCACCGCTACAAGCGATGCTGGCCGCCCATAACGGGCCGGTTTTGGGACTGCATCCGATGTTCGGTCCCGACAGCGGCAGCCTGGCCAAGCAGGTGGTAGTCTATTGCGATGGCCGGCAGCCTGAGGCCTATCAATGGCTGCTGGAACAAATCCAGGTATGGGGCGCCCGGCTGCACCGCACCAGCGCCGTGGAGCACGACCAGAATATGGCGTTTATCCAGGCGCTGCGCCATTTCGCCACCTTTGCTTATGGCATGCACCTGGCGGAAGAGAATGTCGAGCTGGAACAGCTGCTGGCCTTGTCGTCGCCGATATACCGCCTGGAGCTTGCGATGATCGGACGCTTATTTGCCCAGGATCCGCAATTGTATGCGGACATTATTATGTCCTCGGAAAGTAACCTGGCGCTGATTAAGCGTTATTACCAGCGCTTCGGCGAGGCCATTTCCTTGCTGGAACAAGGGGATAAACAGGCGTTTATCGCCCGCTTTAAAAAGATAGAGCATTGGTTCGGCCGCTACGCCCAAAGCTTTCTGGAGGAAAGTCGCTTGCTGCTGCGCCAGGCCAATGATATCCGCAAATAGCCGGGTTCAACCAACGCAGGGCCATGTGATATGGCCCGTTTCATGTCAGCGCCAGTGAGCGCGCGATTTATTGTGGATCGACCGGCACCACGTTTTCCGACGGGTAGCAACCCAGCACTTTCAGCGACCGGGTGATGGCCTGTAGCCCGATCAACGCCTTTTGCATCGCCGCGCCGCGTAAATTAGCCTGTACGTCGATATAAAACATTTCTTCGCGCGGATTGCCGTGAATGGGCCGCGACTCCAGCCGCGTCATCACAATACCCTGATCGCGCAGCACCAGCAGCGCCTCCACCAGCGCGCCGGACTGCTGGCCGGTGGCCATAATCAGGGTGGTCTTGGCCGGTACCTGCTCGGACACGTCAATCGCCTTGCGCGCCAGCACAATAAAGCGGGTGAAATTTTGCTGTTGATTGGCCAGATTGTGTTCCAGCACCTGCAGGCCGTACAACGCGCCGCCAGGGCCGCTGCCGAGCGCCGCCGCATGCGGGGAGCGCAGCGCCGCCACTTTTTCCATGGCGGCGGCGGTGCTTTCGCAATACTCAATCTTCCACTGCGGATAGCGGCTGATAAACTGGCTGCACTGCTGGAACGGCTGCGGATGGCTATACACCACCTCTATTTGGTCGAGACTGCTCTCGCCGGTGACCAGCATACAGTGATCGATGGGATTGGTCAGTTCCCCCACCAAGGAGAGATGGGTATGTTGCAGCAGGTCGTAGACGTCGTTAATGGATCCTGAGCTGCTGTTTTCAATGGGCAGCACGCCATAATCGGCCTGGCCGGTCTCCACCATCTGGATGATGTCGGGAAACTTCTGGCAACCGCATTCCACCACCTGATCAAAATAGCGTGCGCCGTATTGCCGCGCGGCCAGATGTGAATAAGAGCCTTTCGGCCCCAAAAAAGCGATGCGTGCCGAGCGCTCCAGGGTTTGGTTCAGGTTGGATTGCAACAGTGCCTGCTGGGTCAGCACGGAATCTTCGATAATCAGCTGAAACAGCCGCGTAATATAAAATCCGTCGAGATTGAGTTTTTTGCCTTCCGTGACCAGGTGTTCCAGCAGCATCCGTTCACGTTCCTTATCGCGGATGGGACGGTGGGTGGTTAATTTGCTGCGCGCCACATCGAGCGCCAGCCCGCGTCTTTCCGCCAGCAGTGATAACAGCTTTAAATCCAGCGCGCTGATGCGTTCGCGCAGTGCCAATAATGGGTTGTCGCTCATGTTGTTAGCTACCTTTCAATCGGTCATAAAAAAAGCCTCCTGTTTTCAGGAGGCTTTTTTGTTCGTCTTCGTATTCTTTCTCATAGGACGACGGCCTCCCGTTCAGGGGAAGATAAAAAAGAAGGCGAAGAAAAACGGTGTGGTATGCATGGTATCGACTTTGTAGTTATCCGGAGGCTTACAGTAACCGCTGGCTTTTCATTCTGTCAATATAAAACGCGCCATTAAGGCGCGTTATGATCGTTGTATCGGCTATCCAGGCCTGCCCGCTGCCGGGATGGGATCATCGCCCGGCCGGCATGCGGTTATTCTTCGACAATGTTTGTCGCGGCGGTCTTGACGCATTCCGCGGCGCGGCGGGCTTCGCCCTTATGCTGTACCTTATTGAGCTGGCGTTCCAGCTTGGTAATCAGTTCGTTGATGGCAGCATACATGTCCTGGTTGCTGGCGCTGGCGACTAATTGCCCGTTAGGCGTATTGAGGGTGGCATCGGCCACAAATCCCTGAGGTTGCTTGGAGAGGATTATATGAGGATTTATCAGTTGGGTCTGCCATTTAGCCAGTTTAGCCAGGCGTTCTTCCGCATGTTGACGAATGGCCGGAGTAATATCCATTTGCTTACTGGTAATATTGATAATCATATCACTACCTCTCTACCTATTTCCGTCTACGTAATTTAAGCATACCCCCAGAATGACGGGAAAGTGTGATTTATGTCACTTATTTTTCGGGGTTGAGCGGGCGATCACAGGTTTTGTGACACCCTCGCGCTAAAGCGGGCGCGAGACTTGAGTGTTGCGGATGAATGGGGCATTATCGAATGGATAAGTCAGGTGGCGTCCTGTCGATTTATCCCGCCCAAGCCCTCCCCAATTTCCTTTTTAATGCCCCGTCCTGACCAAAAAAAACGGTAGCCGAAGCTACCGGGATTTCGTTGTCGGCGTGCGCCGGTAATCAGGCTGGATTGGCGCTGATGACTTTTGCCACTTTGTCGGCCTGTCCCTGAAGCTGCAACTGCCGGTAAGCATTTTGCATCAAAGGCAGCGCGTCGCGTGTGGCCTGGGCGTCGGGGAAATCACGCAGCATCTGCTCGACCCGGTTGACCACCGCGACATAGGCGCCGCGTTTGGTGTAAAACTGTACGACGGCCAGCTCATACTTGGCCAGGCGATCCTTCAGATAAACCAGACGTTTGCCGGCATCCGTGGCATACTGACTGTTCGGATAGCCGCGAACCAGTTGCGTAAAATCACGATAGGCCGCGCGGGCATGCTCCGGGTCGCGGTCGGAACGATCCACGCCGAAGAACCCTTGCAATGCGCTGTCGTCCAGCGCCATATCTGTCAGGCCACGCATGTAGAGGACATAGTCGACGTTTGGATGCGTCGGATTCAGGCGCAGAAAGCGATCGATCGAGGCTTGGGCTAAAGTGAGATCCGCCGATTTATAATAGGCATAAATCAAGTCAAGCTGAACCTGCTGCGCATAGGGACCGAACGGATAGCGGTTATCCAGTGCTTCCAGTTCCCTGATGGCTCCCTTATAGTTGCCGTCCTGCAATTTGAGCTGTGCGGAAGCATAAATCTCGGCGGGCGGATTATCCGGAACGGGATCCTTGGAACTGGAGCAACCGACCAGCATCAGGCTCAATGTGGCTGCTGCCACCAGATATTTCATACGCATCATGACGTTTTGCTTATCCTCGAGTGTTATTCCGGGAGACTGT
The DNA here is from genome assembly GCF_047324145.1 of Sodalis sp. RH24. NCBI lineage: Bacteria > Pseudomonadati > Pseudomonadota > Gammaproteobacteria > Enterobacterales > Bruguierivoracaceae > Sodalis > Sodalis sp. RH24. Next base: position 2,322,945 of record NZ_CP178729.1, on the reverse strand, counting down.
CCGTTAAGCTCCCGAATGAGACCAGCTACAATAGCATATTATTCTAAACGGCATTGCCGTGAAAACCCTTTGATAACGAAGAAGCTGCATATGGCACAACAACTACTACTCACCGGTGTGGTGAATGAATCACAACTCGGGCAACGATTAGATCAGGCTTTGGCCGAAATGTTCCCTGATTATTCCCGATCGCGCATAAAAGTCTGGATTCTGGATGGACTGGTCCAGGTTAACGGGATCGTGCTCCCAACGCCGAAAGAAAAGGTGCTGGGAGGAGAAAACATTGAAATCAATGCGGTTCTTGAAGAGGACACGCGCTGGGCGGCCCAGGATATCGCCCTGAATATCGTCTATGAAGACGACGATATCATGGTGCTGAATAAACCCCGCGATTTGGTGGTGCATCCCGGCGCCGGCAATGCCGACGGCACTATCCTGAACGCGTTGCTGCATTATTTTCCGCCGATTGCCGAAGTTCCCCGGGCCGGCATCGTCCATCGCCTGGATAAGGATACCACCGGGCTGATGGTGGTCGCCAAGACGGTTCCGGCGCAGACCCGGCTGGTGGAATCCCTGCAGGCGCGGGAAATTACCCGTGAATATGAAGCGGTGGCCATCGGCAATATGACCGCCGGCGGCACGGTGGAGCAGCCGATTTCCCGCCATCCCAGCAAGCGTACCCATATGGCGGTGAGCCCGATGGGCAAACCCGCGGTCACCCATTATCGCATCATGGAGCATTTCCGTGTGCATACCCGTCTGCGGCTGCGGCTGGAAACCGGCCGCACCCATCAGATCCGGGTGCATATGGCGCATATCAACCATCCTCTGGTGGGCGACCCTTTATACGGCGGCCGGCCGCGTCCGCCCAAAGGCGCCTCCGACGCCTTTGTCGCACTGTTGCGCGGCTTCGATCGCCAGGCGCTCCATGCCACCATGTTGCGCCTGTATCATCCCATCACCTCCATTGAAATGGAATGGCATGCGCCGCTGCCGCAGGATATGGTGGATTTGATCGCCGCGATGCAGGCGGACGTCGCGATGGCCAACGAGCAGATGGAATAACCATGAGCCGGCCGATCGTCCCCGACTGGCCCGCGCCCGCCAATGTGCGCGCCTGTTCTACCACCCGCCGTGGCGGGGTAAGCCATCCGCCCTACGACTCGCTTAACCTGGGCGATCATGTCGGCGACGATGCGGACGCGGTGGCGGAAAACCGGCAACGGCTGATTGCGCTGGCGGGACTGCCCGCCGCGCCGCGCTGGCTGCAACAGGTCCATGGCACCGACGTCGCTACGCTGACCGGGGACGCGCCGGCGCTTAACCAGGCCGATGCGGCCTATACCCGCGAGATCGGGCAGGTCTGCGCGATCATGACCGCCGATTGTCTGCCGGTGCTGTTCTGCGATCGCGCCGGCACGGAGGTGGCGGCCGCCCATGCGGGCTGGCGGGGTTTATGCGCCGGCATCCTGGAAAATACGCTGGCGGGATTCCATGCCGACGCCGGTTCGATCATGGCCTGGCTTGGACCGGCCATCGGCCCGGCCTCGTTTGAGGTCGGCGCTGAGGTTAAGGCGGCGTTTGTTGACCGGGATCCGCAGGCCGCGGACGCTTTTCTTCCCCATGGCGATAAATATCTCGCCGATATCTATCACCTGGCCCGATTGCGGCTGCGCGCCGCCGGCGTTGGCCAGATCTATGGCGGGGATCGCTGTACTGTGACCCAGGCAGCATCATATTTCTCCTATCGGCGCGATGGTGTCACTGGACGTATGGCAACTTTGGTCTGGCTGATATAATCTCTTTCACCAAGACGGTCCATGGCGGATAAGCGGTATCTCCCACTTATTTGGCGAAATATCCTTGAATTTTAAATAAACGACCTTATTTAATCTCCAGTAGCAATTTTGACCAATATGGGAGGAGTTATGCGCTTGGATCGTCTTACCAATAAATTCCAGCTTGCCCTCGCCGACGCTCAATCACTAGCGCTTGGGCGCGACAATCAATTTATCGAACCGCTTCACGTCATGCAGGCCTTGCTTAACCAGGAGGGCGGCACGGTGCGTCCGTTGCTGCAATCCGCGGGCATCAACCCCGGGCCGTTGCGCACCGAGATTGAAAAAGCCATCGAGCGCCTGCCCCAGGTGGAAGGCACCGGCGGCGACGTGCAGCCTTCCCAGGATCTGGTGCGGGTACTGAACCTGTGCGACAAACTGGCGCAAAAACGCGCCGATAGTTTTATTTCGTCCGAACTGTTCGTGCTGGCGGCGCTCGATTCGCGCGGGACCCTGGCGGATTTGCTCAAATCAGCCGGCGCGAGCACGGAAAAAATCACCCAGGCTATCGAGCAAATGCGGGGCGGGGACAACGTGAACGATCAAGGTGCCGAAGATCAACGGCAGGCATTAAAAAAATATACCATCGATCTGACCGAGCGGGCGGAGCTCGGCAAACTGGACCCGGTTATCGGCCGTGACGAGGAAATCAGGCGCACGATCCAGGTCCTGCAGCGCCGCACCAAGAATAATCCGGTGTTAATCGGCGAGCCGGGGGTGGGTAAAACCGCCATCGTCGAAGGACTGGCGCAGCGTATCATTAACGGCGAAGTGCCCGAAGGCATGAAAAACAGCCGGGTGCTGTCATTGGATATGGGCTCGCTGGTGGCCGGGGCAAAATATCGCGGGGAGTTCGAGGAACGCCTGAAAGGGGTGCTGAGCGATCTGTCGAAACAGGAAGGCCACATTATCCTGTTTATCGATGAGCTGCATACCATGGTCGGCGCCGGTAAAGCCGACGGGGCGATGGATGCCGGCAATATGCTTAAACCCGCGCTGGCGCGCGGCGAGCTGCATTGCGTCGGCGCCACTACGCTCAATGAGTACCGGCAGTATATCGAGAAGGACGCCGCGCTGGAGCGCCGGTTCCAGAAAGTATTTGTCGCCGAACCGAGCGTGGAGGATACCATCGCCATCCTGCGCGGCCTGAAAGAACGCTATGAGCTGCATCACCATGTGCAGATCACCGACCCGGCCATCGTGGCCGCGGCGACGCTGTCCCATCGCTATATTTCCGATCGGCAACTGCCGGATAAGGCTATCGACCTGATAGACGAAGCGGCCTCCAGCATCCGTATTCAAATGGATTCCAAACCGGAGGCGCTGGACCGTCTTGAACGGCGTATTATCCAGCTTAAGCTTGAGCAACAGGCGCTGAAGAAGGAATCCGACGACGCCAGCATCAAACGGCTGGAGATGCTGGAAGCCGAACTGTCGCAGAAGGAACGGGAGTATTCCGAACTGGAAGAAGAGTGGAAAGCCGAAAAAGCCTCGCTTTCCGGTACCCAGTCCCTGAAAGCGGAGCTGGAGCAGGCGAAGCTTTCCATTGAGCAGGCCAGGCGGGTAGGGGATTTGGCGCGCATGTCCGAATTACAGTACGGTAAGATCCCCGAACTGGAAAAACAGTTGGCGGCGGCGGCCCAGGCGGAAGGCAAAACCATGCGCCTGCTGCGCAACCGGGTCACCGATGTCGAGATTGCCGAAGTCCTGGCGCGCTGGACCGGTATTCCGGTCTCGCGCATGCTGGAAAGCGAACGTGACAAACTGGTGCGCATGGAACAGGAACTGCACCATCGGGTCATCGGCCAGAACGAGGCGGTGGAGGCCGTGTCCAACGCCATCAGGCGCAGCCGCGCCGGATTGGCGGACCCCAACCGGCCCATCGGTTCGTTTATGTTCCTCGGTCCGACCGGGGTGGGTAAAACCGAGCTGTGCAAAGCGTTGGCGACCTTCTTGTTTAGCAGCGACGACGCCATGGTACGTATCGACATGTCGGAATTTATGGAGAAGCACTCTGTTTCGCGGCTGGTGGGCGCGCCTCCGGGATATGTCGGTTATGAGGAAGGCGGTTATCTGACGGAAGCCGTTCGCCGCCGCCCTTATTCGGTTATCCTGCTCGATGAAATCGAAAAGGCGCATCCCGATGTGTTCAATATCCTGCTGCAGGTGCTGGACGACGGGCGCTTAACCGACGGTCAGGGGCGTACGGTGGATTTCCGCAATACGGTGGTGATCATGACCTCCAACCTGGGGTCCGATATTATCCAGGAGCGGTTTGGCCAGATGAACTATCAGGAAATGAAAGATATGGTGCTGGGTGTGGTCAGCCATCATTTCCGTCCGGAATTCATTAACCGGGTCGATGAAGTGGTGGTCTTCCATCCCCTGGGTCGCGAGCATATCGCTGAAATCGCGCAAATCCAGTTGCAGCGTCTGTACAAACGGCTGGAGGATCGCGGCTACAGCATGACGCTGAGCGCCGAGGCGCTGGCGCTGCTCAGCGAGGAGGGGTTCGATCCGGTATACGGCGCGCGGCCGCTGAAACGCGCTATCCAGCAGGAAATAGAAAACCCGCTGTCGCAGCAGATGTTGTCAGGTACGCTTATCCCGGGCGTCCCCATCCGGCTGGAAGTGGAAAACGGCCATATCGTGGCCAGGCAATAACCGCATATCACAATAACCTGGCAAAAAAGCCCCGCCGTGTTCACGGCGAGGCTTTTTTACTATGTCCGGCCTGCTGTTTGGTCGCACCGGGCATTCATATCCGTATCGATCGCCACCGTCCCCGTGATGCTTGGCTTGGCCCCGGCCGCTTGACCGCGCCTTCTGCGGGCTGGATAAAACGCCGTTTACCCACGTTTTGCGCTAATAATGAGCACTTGAAATTTTTTTTCGAAATAGCCCTTGTCACCTGCGAGAAAGTCCCTATAATGCGCCTCCACTGACCGGGAACAAACGCTAACGCGATGCCGGGTCGGGAAGGGAAAAGCGCCCGGTACGGGCAAATAAAAGCTTGACTCTTCAGCGGGAAAACGTAATATACGCAACCCGCGCCAGGTGAGATTAATGCACGCTGGCCATGCTCTTTAACAATTTATCAGACAATCTGTGTGGGCACTCACAAGACCGTATCGAAACACAAAATACCAAGTCTTGAAGAGTGAACAAACAGTTAATTCATAAGATTAACAGTATGACAATCTTTGAGCATCAAGCTTTTAATTGAAGAGTTTGATCATGGCTCAGATTGAACGCTGGCGGCAGGCCTAACACATGCAAGTCGAGCGGCAGCGGGAAGTAGCTTGCTACTTTGCCGGCGAGCGGCGGACGGGTGAGTAATGTCTGGGGATCTGCCTGATGGTGGGGGATAACTACTGGAAACGGTAGCTAATACCGCATAACGTCGCAAGACCAAAGTGGGGGACCTTCGGGCCTCACGCCATCGGATGAACCCAGATGGGATTAGCTAGTAGGTGGGGTAATGGCTCACCTAGGCGACGATCCCTAGCTGGTCTGAGAGGATGACCAGCCACACTGGAACTGAGACACGGTCCAGACTCCTACGGGAGGCAGCAGTGGGGAATATTGCACAATGGGCGCAAGCCTGATGCAGCCATGCCGCGTGTGTGAAGAAGGCCTTCGGGTTGTAAAGCACTTTCAGCGGGGAGGAAGGCGATAAGGTTAATAACCTTGTTGATTGACGTTACCCGCAGAAGAAGCACCGGCTAACTCCGTGCCAGCAGCCGCGGTAATACGGAGGGTGCGAGCGTTAATCGGAATTACTGGGCGTAAAGCGTACGCAGGCGGTCTGTTAAGTCAGATGTGAAATCCCCGGGCTTAACTCGGGAACTGCATTTGAAACTGGCAGGCTAGAGTCTCGTAGAGGGGGGTAGAATTCCAGGTGTAGCGGTGAAATGCGTAGAGATCTGGAGGAATACCGGTGGCGAAGGCGGCCCCCTGGACGAAGACTGACGCTCAGGTACGAAAGCGTGGGGAGCAAACAGGATTAGATACCCTGGTAGTCCACGCTGTAAACGATGTCGATTTGAAGGTTGTGGCCTTGAGCCGTGGCTTTCGGAGCTAACGCGTTAAATCGACCGCCTGGGGAGTACGGCCGCAAGGTTAAAACTCAAATGAATTGACGGGGGCCCGCACAAGCGGTGGAGCATGTGGTTTAATTCGATGCAACGCGAAGAACCTTACCTACTCTTGACATCCAGAGAAGTTTGCAGAGATGCGAACGTGCCTTCGGGAACTCTGAGACAGGTGCTGCATGGCTGTCGTCAGCTCGTGTTGTGAAATGTTGGGTTAAGTCCCGCAACGAGCGCAACCCTTATCCTTTGTTGCCAGCACGTAATGGTGGGAACTCAAAGGAGACTGCCGGTGACAAACCGGAGGAAGGTGGGGATGACGTCAAGTCATCATGGCCCTTACGAGTAGGGCTACACACGTGCTACAATGGCGCATACAAAGAGAAGCGAACTCGCGAGAGTAAGCGGACCTCACAAAGTGCGTCGTAGTCCGGATTGGAGTCTGCAACTCGACTCCATGAAGTCGGAATCGCTAGTAATCGTGGATCAGAATGCCACGGTGAATACGTTCCCGGGCCTTGTACACACCGCCCGTCACACCATGGGAGTGGGTTGCAAAAGAAGTAGGTAGCTTAACCTTCGGGAGGGCGCTTACCACTTTGTGATTCATGACTGGGGTGAAGTCGTAACAAGGTAACCGTAGGGGAACCTGCGGTTGGATCACCTCCTTACCGAAATAGATACTAGATTGTGTAGTGTCCACACAGATTGTCTGATAACTGTAATGAGCAAACAGCTCGTATGGTTTTTTTTGCGAAGCAGCACTGCTTCGTGATCCTATCTTTGTCCCCTTCGTCTAGTGGCCTAGGACACTGCCCTTTCACGGCGGTAACAGGGGTTCGAACCCCCTAGGGGACGCCATATCCCGCTGTCTATTTCAGAGCACACTCTTATGAGTATGCTGCGAAATACATGCTCTTTAACAATCCGGAACAAGCTGAAAATTTGAAAAAAACATGCTGAGCAAAATCAGTATGCGATTCTCTCAAAGCAAGCAAACCTAATAAGGTCGCCGTGTCGATGGCGCCCTTGTTGAGGGATGAGCGAGAAAGTCCCGGCCAAGGCGCACGGCGCGCAGCCAGCGGAGTGGACTGTATGTCCATGAGCATGGCGAGCACCGCGCAACACCGGCGGGGACCTTTCGCAGCCATTCCGAAGACACTTTAGGGTTGTGAGGTTAAGTGAATAAGCGTACACGGTGGATGCCTAGGCAGTCAGAGGCGATGAAGGACGTGCTAATCCGCGAAATGCGCCGGTGAGCTGATATGAAGCGCTATCAGCCGGCGATGTCCGAATGGGGAAACCCAGTGCAATTCGTTGCACTATCATTACGTGAATCCATAGCGTATTGAGGCGAACCGGGGGAACTGAAACATCTCAGTACCCCGAGGAAAAGAAATCAACCGAGATTCCCCTAGTAGCGGCGAGCGAACGGGGAACAGCCCAGAGTCACCATCAGCATTTGTATCAGGAGAACGGTCTGGAAAGTCCGGCAACACAGGGTGATAGCCCCGTATCCGAAGGTGCAAGTGCTGTGAGCTCGATGAGTAGGGCGGGACACGTGATATCCTGTCTGAAGATGGGGGGACCATCCTCCAAGGCTAAATACTCCTGACTGACCGATAGTGAACCAGTACCGTGAGGGAAAGGCGAAAAGAACCCCGGCGAGGGGAGTGAAATAGAACCTGAAACCGTGTACGTACAAGCAGTGGGAGCCTTGATTTATCAGGGTGACTGCGTACCTTTTGTATAATGGGTCAGCGACTTATATTCTGTAGCAAGGTTAACCGAATAGGGGAGCCGTAGGGAAACCGAGTCTTAACTGGGCGTTAAGTTGCAGGGTATAGACCCGAAACCCGGTGATCTAGCCATGGGCAGGTTGAAGGTTGGGTAACACTAACTGGAGGACCGAACCGACTAATGTTGAAAAATTAGCGGATGACTTGTGGCTGGGGGTGAAAGGCCAATCAAACCGGGAGATAGCTGGTTCTCCCCGAAAGCTATTTAGGTAGCGCCTCGTGAATTCATCTTCGGGGGTAGAGCACTGTTTCGGCTAGGGGTCCACCCCGGATTACCAACCCGATGCAAACTGCGAATACCGAAGAATGTTACCACGGGAGACACACGGCGGGTGCTAACGTCCGTCGTGAAGAGGGAAACAACCCAGACCGCCAGCTAAGGTCCCAAAGTCATGGTTAAGTGGGAAACGATGTGGGAAGGCATAGACAGCCAGGATGTTGGCTTAGAAGCAGCCATCATTTAAAGAAAGCGTAATAGCTCACTGGTCGAGTCGGCCTGCGCGGAAGATGTAACGGGGCTAAACCATGCACCGAAGCTGCGGCAGCGGACATATCACTTAAGACAATTGTACGGAAAACGATTGACGGAGCGCAGCGACGTCAATGCGTTCATCACGTCGAGTTGGCTTAAGGATATGTCCGTTGGGTAGGGGAGCGTTCTGTAAGCCTGCGAAGGTGGCCTGTGAGGGCTGCTGGAGGTATCAGAAGTGCGAATGCTGACATAAGTAACGATAAAGCGGGTGAAAAGCCCGCTCGCCGGAAGACCAAGGGTTCCTGTCCAACGTTAATCGGGGCAGGGTGAGTCGACCCCTAAGGCGAGGCCGAAAGGCGTAGTCGATGGGAAACAGGTTAATATTCCTGTACTGGGTGTGACTGCGAAGGGGGGACGGAGAAAGCTAGGTTCGCCGGGCGACGGTTGTCCCGGTTTAAGCGTGAAGGTGGAAAGAGCAGGTAAATCCGCTTTTTCATTCAACACTGAGGCGTGATAACGAGCCACTACGGTGGTGAAGGAATTGATGCTACGCTTCCAGGAAAAGCCTCTAAGCTCCAGGTCACATCGAATCGTACCCCAAACCGACACAGGTGGTCAGGTAGAGAATACCAAGGCGCTTGAGAGAACTCGGGTGAAGGAACTAGGCAAAATGGTGCCGTAACTTCGGGAGAAGGCACGCTGGCATTAGGTGGAGGGACTTGCTCCCCGAGCTGAAGCCAGTCGCAGATACCAGCTGGCTGCAACTGTTTATTAAAAACACAGCACTGTGCAAACACGAAAGTGGACGTATACGGTGTGACGCCTGCCCGGTGCCGGAAGGTTAATTGATGGGGTTATCCGTAAGGAGAAGCTCTTGATCGAAGCCCCGGTAAACGGCGGCCGTAACTATAACGGTCCTAAGGTAGCGAAATTCCTTGTCGGGTAAGTTCCGACCTGCACGAATGGCGTAATGATGGCCAGGCTGTCTCCACCCGAGACTCAGTGAAATTGAACTCGCTGTGAAGATGCAGTGTACCCGCGGCAAGACGGAAAGACCCCGTGAACCTTTACTATAGCTTGACACTGAACATTGAGCCTTGATGTGTAGGATAGGTGGGAGGCTTTGAAGTGTGGACGCCAGTCTGCATGGAGCCAACCTTGAAATACCACCCTTTAATGTTTGATGTTCTAACTCCGGCCCGTAATCCGGGTCGAGGACAGTGTCTGGTGGGTAGTTTGACTGGGGCGGTCTCCTCCTAAAGAGTAACGGAGGAGCACGAAGGTTAGCTAATCACGGTCGGACATCGTGAGGTTAGTGCAAAGGCATAAGCTAGCTTGACTGCGAGAGTGACGGCTCGAGCAGGTGCGAAAGCAGGTCTTAGTGATCCGGTGGTTCTGAATGGAAGGGCCATCGCTCAACGGATAAAAGGTACTCCGGGGATAACAGGCTGATACCGCCCAAGAGTTCATATCGACGGCGGTGTTTGGCACCTCGATGTCGGCTCATCACATCCTGGGGCTGAAGTAGGTCCCAAGGGTATGGCTGTTCGCCATTTAAAGTGGTACGCGAGCTGGGTTTAGAACGTCGTGAGACAGTTCGGTCCCTATCTGCCGTGGGCGTTGGAAGATTGAGAGGGGCTGCTCCTAGTACGAGAGGACCGGAGTGGACGCACCACTGGTGTTCGGGTTGTCATGCCAATGGCATTGCCCGGTAGCTACGTGCGGAAGAGATAACCGCTGAAAGCATCTAAGCGGGAAACTTGCCTCGAGATGAGTCTTCCCTGTGGCTTTAAGCCACCTGAAGGGACGTTAAAGACGATGACGTTGATAGGTCGGGTGTGTAAGCGCAGCGATGCGTTGAGCTAACCGATACTAATGACCCGTGAGGCTTAACCTTACAACACCTAAAGTGTTTGACGCAAAGAGAGCGTTGCCCCAAGGGGTGGCGAGAGAATTTTCAGCTTGTAACGGAAAGTATTAAACACAGCCGGTCGAGATATTGACGGGTTGTCAACAACGCGGAGCGTTGGCCTTGCACAGGGGAAATGACAAAATCGCCGGGAGCGATTTTGTACAGCGCACAGCGCTGGCCCGCAGGGCGAGTCTCAGGATGAGACGAGAAATTTGCCTGGCGGCACTAGCGCGGTGGTCCCACCTGACCCCATGCCGAACTCAGCAGTGAAACGCCGTAGCGCCGATGGTAGTGTGGGGTCTCCCCATGCGAGAGTAGGGAACTGCCAGGCATCCATTAAGACCAATACCTTGAGCGAAGCGAAAGGCGTTGTGAAGTAACCCTGGCAGTTCGCTACTCGAGTAAGAGAGTAGGACAACAGGCGGAGCCTGTTGAACGCCGCTTGCGGCGGCCCGAAGGGGGCCTGACGCAGTCAGGCATCAACTGCCAGGCATCCATTAAGACCAATACCTTGAGCGAAGCGAAAGGCGTTGTGAAGTAACCCTGGCAGTTCGCTACTCGAGTAAGAGAGCAGGACAACAGGCGGAGCCTGTTGAACGCCGCTTGCGGCGGCCCGAAGGGGGCCTGACGCAGTCAGGCATCAACTGCCAGGCATCCATTAAGACCAATACCTTGAGCGAAGCGAAAGGCGTTGGTCAAGCACCGCAAACGGTTTTAACATGCGTTGACCCCGCAAATGTTATGTTTGGGTGTAGTACCGAATCGTGGTGCGGTAGTTCAGTCGGTTAGAATACCGGCCTGTCACGCCGGGGGTCGCGGGTTCGAGTCCCGTCCGCACCGCCACCCTAAATAAGGCCCTGAACATATGTTCAGGGTTTTTTTTATGCCTGATGTTACCCCTGCTATCTCACGACAAATATTTTCCCTTCCTCACGCACCATCCCCGCTGGGCAAACTCCAGGGTAAAATCATTATTTATCATAGATCTTTGACTAATTAATGCGGCCCATTAATAACAGGCAAATCGTTAGGCGGCGGGGCAAACAGGCGCATGGCCCCGGTTAAAACAAATTTTATGGTACAATGAGTGAAACCGATGCCGTATTGTGCTTCGGCGTTGAATTTAAAAATTAAACATTCTATAAAAGATCATGATCGTAACAATGTCTGTGGATAAAAAATAGCTGTCCAAATGAATCCATTAATCATGACACAGACGCAAAAGAAACAGTTAAATAGGCGGTAACCGTGGCAAAAAAAACATATTCAGTCAGGTATGTTGCGGGACAGCCGGTTGAGCGTATTTTCCCCCCACTTGCCTTCAGTCGCCTTGGTCAAGCGTTGCCTCCCGGCGAGCCGTTGCCGGGATCCAAGCTATTGCGGGTAATGGTCTGGAACATCTACAAACAGCAGCGTGCTGATTGGCTCTCCGTGCTGCAAGGGTTCGGCAAGGATGCCCAACTGGTATTATTGCAGGAGGCACAAACCACGCCGGAGCTGGTGAGGTTTGCTACATCAAATTATCTGGCGACCGACCAGGTGCCGGCACTGATATTTCCGCAGCATCCGTCGGGTGTCATGACATTGTCCGCGGCACATCCGGTTTATTGTTGCCCGCTGCGCGAGCGGGAACCGCTGTTGCGTTTGGCGAAATCCGCCCTGGTCACCGTTTATCCCCTGTATGACGGGCAACTGATGATGGTGGTCAATATCCATGCGGTTAACTTCAGCCTGGGCGTGGACGTCTACAGCAAGCAGCTGGGGCCGATTGGCGAGCAAATCCTGAATCATCAGGGACCGGTGATCATGGCGGGTGATTTTAATGCCTGGAGCCGGCAGCGGATTACGGCTTTATACCGTTTTGCCGATCGGATGACGTTGCGCGAAGTGAAGTTTATCGACGATCAGCGCCGCCGCGCTTTTGGCCGTCCGCTGGATTTTGTGTTTTACCGGGGGCTGAAAGTCACCGAGGCATCGGTACTGGTCACGCAGGCCTCGGATCATAATCCGCTGCTGGTTGAGTTTGAACCCCATAAGCGCACCGATAAATCGGTGCCGGAAACCAAAATCGTCGGAATACCGAATGCCGGTTAGGTGAGCGGGGCATGATCCAGGCATAAAAAAAACAAGCACCGCGGTGCTTGTTTTTTTATGTGCCGTAACCCGTCAGGAGTCGGTGGCTTTGCCGTTGACAAACAACGTCAGCTTCAGGCCTGGCTGCAAGGTGCCCGCGTTATCCAGCGCGCCGTTCCAGCGCTTGACGTCCTGTATATCGACACCGTGCCGTTTGGCAATGCTGGACAAGGAATCACCCTTACGTACCCGGTAGGTGATGCTGCCGCCGTTATTGGCCACCGGCAGCGCCTGTCCGGTTTTGCCGCCGAGGCTATTGTCCGCCACCTGCAATGTTTGCCCGACTTTCAGGCTGCTGCTGGTACGCAGGTTGTTCCATTTCAACAAGTCGCTCGCCTTCACATTCAGACGTTTGGCAATGCCCGACAAGGTATCTCCGGAACGTACCTGGTATTTCGCGCCGCTGACTGCCGTATCCGCCAACTGGGTGGATTGCTGCACCGCTGCGATGTCGCCTACCGCCAGCGAATCCCTCAGCTGTGTGGCGTGGGCTTTGGGCAACATAATGTAATGCGGGCCGTTTGGCGCGGTTACGTTACGCTTGTAGCCGGTATTGAAGCTTTTCAGCTTCGTTAACGACAAACCCGACATTTCCGCCGCCTGGCTCAAACCTATTTGCTGACCCACTTCTACGCGCGCTAAAGCGCGGTCGTCATTGCTTTTCGGCAGGGCGACGCCGTATTGTTTGCTATTCTTAATAATATTACTAAGCGCAAGCATTTTCGGCACATAGATAGTGGTCTCGCGCGGCAATGACAGTGCCCAAAAATCGGTGGGTTTCCCCTTCGCTTTATTGGATTTCATCGCCTGAATGACCCGTCCTTCACCGCTGTTATAAGCAGCAATCGTCAACAACCAATCGCCGTCGAACATGCGATTGAGACGTTGCATCATATCGAGTGCAGCGGTGGTGGACGCGACGACATCGCGACGACCGTCATACCATTGGTTTTGCTTTAGGCCATAATTCCTGCCAGTTGTGGGCACAATCTGCCAAAGGCCAGCCGCGTTTGAGGCGGATGTTGCCTTAGGGTCAAAAGCGCTCTCCACTATGGGTAGCAGTACCAGTTCCATCGGCATTTTTCGTTGCTTAATCTGCTCGACAATCCAGTACATGTACGGCTCTGCCCGTAATGTTACATCGTGGAGATAGCTCTTATTACTTAAATAACGCTTTTTTTGCTCGCGGATCCGGGCGTTTTCCGGTATCTGCATCTTCAGCTCGTCGCTAATGAAGTTCCACAAATCAGGCTGCGCGAGGCTTGAATCTCCAAGCCATCGCGCCGAGATCGCTCGGCCGTCTGTGTACTTTCCTGCTTCACCTTGACCTGCCGAAGAAACACTCTGTGCATGCTGTTCGGGAGGTGAGTCGGCCGACCTGGACGACTGACAACCCACGAGCAAGACCGAGGCGATTAAGATCGCATGAGTCTTCATTCTGTATGTCAATAGTTGCTTAAAAGACAAGCAATAATACTTTGAACATTCCGACATTACAACCTAAACCTTCAGAAATGATCCTTCTTCTCCCGTAATAAGGCAAAAATACGCCATTCCTCGTGCAGTGCATGATGTGGGTCTAACTTTCTTTGTAAATCAATGTCATGGCAACGTAAGAATAGGTTAATTTTACCCTCTAAATGTAGTTTTGAGGGCAGGCTGGCTTGGTTTTTTGCCCGTAACTGCTTAATTTCACGCTCATAAGCGGCGATCGTTGTATCTTCGGGTAATATCGACCGCGCAAAGGCGAGATTGGCTAAAGTATACTCATGCGCGGCGCAGAGCAATGTCTCGGGTGGTAGTTGTTTAACTTTTTGAAAAGACTCATACATTTGCTTTGGCGTGCCTTCGAATAAACGCCCGCAGCCGGCGGAAAATACCGTGTCGCCACAAAATAAATAGGGCGCGCTATAAAATCCGATATGTCCTAATGTGTGGCCGGGCAAGGCCAGCACGGAAAAGGATATATTAAGCGCTTCCACCCGATCGTTTTCCCCGACAATATGGTCGGCGCCCTTGGCGGCGGTCTCCTGCGGTCCATAGACCGGGACACCGAAATGCCGGCGCAGCTCCGGCACGCCGCCCACATGATCCTGGTGGTGATGGGTTAAAAAGATAGCTTTCAGCGTCAGGCGCCTGGCGGTCAGTTCAGCGATGACCTGCGCCGACTCGCCGGGGTCGACGATAATGCATTCCTGGGCGTCGTTATGCAAAAGCCAAATGTAATTATCCGCAAACGCGGGAATACTGATAAGATTCATTGATCACCTCTGTTCATTTTTTCTTATGGCACTTAGAAGATAGTCAAACATGAAACCAGCGCAAATTACGCAGCCTATCATCGCGCCAACCTCATGGGATGACCTCCCATACGGAGCTAACTACCGTCGGGCGCTGGAGACCAGCCTGTTGCCCTGGTGGCCCAAATTATTCGGTTTTCATCTCATTAAAATAGGCGCGCTCAGCGGGGACATCGATACCAGTGAATGCGCTATTTCACATCAGGTCAATGTCGGCATCAAAGGTGATAACCTGGACGTCATCGCCGATCCCTTTCAATTGCCGTTCGCCAACAAATCCACCGACGCCTGCCTGCTGGCCCACACGCTGTCCTACACCTCGGATCCGCACCGTCTGCTGCGGGAAATCGACCGGGTGTTGATTGATGACGGCTGGCTGATTATTACCACGTTCAACCCGGTGAGTCTGCTGGGCATCGGCAAACTCTGCCCAATCGTGCAGCGCCGGCAGCCCTATCGCAGCCGGATGTATACCCAGATGCGGTTACTGGACTGGCTTAGCGTGCTGAATTTTGAAGTGATGCACCGTTCGCGTTTCCAGGTGCTGCCGTGGCGTCGCCGGGGCGGGCGTCTGTTGAGCGAGCATCTGCCCGCTATTGGATGCCTGAGCATGATTGTCGCGCGCAAACGTACCTTCCCGCTCACGCTCAATCCCCTGAAAAGCAAAACCCTCAAGGCGTCGCTCCGGCGCACGGTAGGCGCCGCCAGCCGGAGCAACTGATGCGCCCGCTATTTTTCCGGCTGGTAACCGATATCGTCGAACGCCGGATTGCACGCCGCGCTGCGGGCAAGCTCGTCGCAGCGTTCGTTTTCCGGATGGCCGGCATGGCCCTTTACCCAATCCCAGCGCAGGACATGGGTTTGGATAGCTAAATCCAGCCGCTGCCACAGATCAACATTTTTGACCGGTTTCTTTTCGGCAGTTTTCCAGCCGCGCTTTTTCCAGTTATGAATCCATTGGGTAATGCCCTGGCGTACATACTGGCTATCGGTGCTGATAACCACTTCGCAGGGGTCTTTAAGCGCCTCCAGCGCGACAATGGCCGCCATGAGTTCCATGCGGTTGTTGGTGGTAAGCCGGTAACCGGCGCTGAATATTTTTTCATGCTGCTTATAGCGCAGTATGGCACCGTATCCGCCCGGGCCGGGATTGCCCAGACAAGATCCATCGGTGAAAATTTCTACCTGTTTCTGCATCTCTGGTAGACTACCTTCATGTTAAAAAAACCAAGTCTGACATAAATGAACGCAACGGGCACTGGAATTACGCGCCAGATTGTTCTGGATACTGAAACCACCGGTATGAACAAACTGGGGGTTCATTACGAAGGTCATAAGATCATCGAGATCGGCGCGGTCGAGGTCATCAACCGTCGGCTTACCGGCAGGCACTTCCATGTTTACCTGAAGCCGGATCGGCTGGTCGACCCGGAAGCCTATAATATCCATGGCATCAGCGATGAATTCCTGGCGGATAAACCCACGTTTGAGCAGGTAGCGGACGAATTTATCGAGTTTATCCGCGGCGGCGAGCTGGTCATCCATAACGCGCCCTTCGATATCGGCTTTATGGATTACGAGTTCGGCAAGCTTAACCGCGGGATCGGCAAAACCGATACCTTCTGTAAAGTCACCGATAGCCTGTTCCTGGCGCGTAAACTCTTCCCGGGCAAACGCAACAGCCTGGATGCGCTTTGCGATCGTTATTTGATCGATAATACCAAGCGTACCCTGCACGGCGCCTTGCTTGACGCCGAAATCCTGGCGGAAGTGTACCTGGCCATGACCGGCGGGCAGACGTCGATGCGTTTTTCCATGGAAGGGGAGAGCGGGCGACGCAACGCTGACGGCGGCGAGAATATTCAGCGGGTGGTGCGCGCGCAGTCGCAGCTAAAGGTTATTTATGCCAGCGAGGAGGAAATGGCGGCGCATGAATCACGGCTCGACCTGGTGAAGAAAAAGGGCGGCAGCTGTTTGTGGCGACCGGAAAGCGAAGAGCAAACACACTGATATCCGCTATTCCGGCTGAATAAACAACGTTATGTCCAAATAATCGCCAAACAACATATTGCCGGGTGAAAAGCATTGACGACGACCGGCGCTGACCGTACTATTCGCCTCGCTTTCCCGACAAAGCACATGTGCGGTGTGGTAGTTCAGTCGGTTAGAATACCGGCCTGTCACGCCGGGGGTCGCGGGTTCGAGTCCCGTCCACACCGCCAACTAATTCCCAATGGGCTGCTGCGTTTACGCTGCGGCCCATGTTGTTTTTTAACACCCTTGGCGAGCGCGCGGCGTGTTTCTGGTTAACCTCTTTTGCGATAGCGCGGCGTGTTTCAGGCGCCGCGCGATGTCACGATAATAATCTAGGCGCCCGTCAGCCTGCGTATTGGGCAATGCCGTTGCCAAACGACCAATTCTCTTTCTTTACTTCGATAAGATTAATAAACACATCCTCGGGCGATACGCCCAGCGCCTCGCGCAGTCCACCGGCAATGGTTTTGTAGAGCGATTTTTTCTGCTCGATGCTGCGGCCCTCATTCAGGGTAATCTGGATGATGACCAGCTTATCCGTACGGTTAATGCCGAGGTAACCGGCATCATAAATAAAATGATCGCCGTCGTGCTCGCCGAGAATCTGGAAATTATCATGTTCGGGCACATTGATGGCGCTTTTCATCGCCTGATAAACGACTTTACCCACCCGGCCAATATAGGTCGGGTCGGGATTTTTCTTGATATCGATACGAACCAGCGGCATAACGTTCACTCCACGGCAAAATTGAAGAATATCCGGCCATCCGACTATCCATGGCCGCGAATGCAGCAATAGTAGGGTATGACCCCACGCCATGCAAGAGCACGTTCCCCGGAGGGTATACCGGCAGTGCCGTAGCGGATGGCGGGTGGGCAGGCGGCGGTATTTCTGCGGGTGAGAGAACTATCAGCGCCTTTTTGCAGACTAAACTTAGACACCGGATCTTTAAAAGGAACTGATCATGAGTGAAGCGACCGACAAAAAAAGTTTTTCGTTTAATAAAAACTATCCGCGCGACCTGATCGGTTATGCCGGCAAGCCACCTCACGCCGCCTGGCCGGAACAGGCCCGCATAGCAGTGCAGTTCGTGCTGAATTACGAAGAAGGTTCCGAAAACAGCGTATTGCACGGCGATACGGGATCCGAGCAGTTTCTGTCGGATATTATCGGCGCGGCAAGCTACCCCGAGCGCCATATGTCCATGGAATCTTTATATGAGTACGGATCCCGTGCCGGTTTCTGGCGCATCCAGCAGGAGTTTGAACGGCGCGGGTTGCCGCTGACCGTGTTCGGCGTAGCTATGGCGTTGGCGCGTAATCCCGCGGTGGTCGAGGCCATCAAAGGCGCGGGTTACGATGTGGTCAGCCATGGCTGGCGCTGGCTGCATTATCAGGGGATGGACGCCAAAACCGAGCGCCAGCATATGCAGCAGGCGATAGACACGTTAACCGAACTGTTCGGCAAGACGCCGCTGGGCTGGTATACCGGCCGTGATAGTCCCAATACCCGCAGGCTGGTGGTGGAACATGGCGGCATTCTCTACGACAGCGATTATTATGGCGACGACTTGCCCTTTTGGACTCAGGTGGCCTGTACGGACGGCTCGGTAAAACCGCATCTGATCATCCCTTATACCCTCGAGGCGAACGATATGCGGTTTAACACGCCGCAGGGATTTAACAGCGGCGAGCAATTTTTCACTTATCTTAAAGACAGCTTTGACGTGTTGTACGCGGAAGGGGAAACGTCGCCGAAAATGATGTCGGTGGGGATGCATTGCCGGATACTCGGGCGGCCAGGACGTTTCCGTGCCCTGCAGCGTTTCCTGGATTATGTGCAGCAGCATGAGCGGGTCTGGATTTGCCGCCGGCAGGACATCGCCGATCACTGGATAACCCATCATCCTTTCGCGGCCGGGCATACCACGCCGGAAGATAAACCGGCCTGAAATCCCTCCCGCGCGCTCTCGGCCGGCCAAGCGCGGGGAGGGCCGTTTCAGCTCATCTGGCTGATATGCGCGGCGACAATGCGCCAGCCGCAGGCCAGTTTGACCCAGGTCTGGGTTTGACGACCGATCTTATCGTTGCCAGAGCGGGTAAATTCGGTGCAGGCCACCGCCAAATCATCGCCAAAGGTGGTGATGGCCGTATTTTGCAACACCCGATCCAGGCCCGCCGGCGACCGCGCCGCCCGGAAAGCCTGGATGGCCTCGATACCGTAAAGGTTTTCACCGGCGCCGTACCTGACGGTGCGGGGATCGTGCCAGAACAGCTCGTCGAGCGTGGCGACATCATTCGTGATCAGCGCTTGTTCATATTGGTAAAAGGCGGCGTTAACTTCCGCCAGGATGGCCGGACGATCGATATATTCACTTTTCATGCTGCGTTTACTCTTGCTATGGTCACGTTGACAATGCCGCGCTGCTCCGGTGCCCAGGGGTAGCGGCTAGAGTAACATTGCCGGGGTCCGCCGGTATCATTATCTTTACTCAATGCTGGATTAAGCAAGAGACGTTCCAATATAACGGCGGGGCACGGCCCGGGCGGGCGCAGACGCACGCCAATGGTGCGCCGGTGAATGAGGTTTTTTGGTGCGCGGGTGAGTGATGTTGCGCTGTAATGGTGCGTTGCCTGCCGGAGAGTATGCCGTTGCGTCGCCGCCCCATAGATATTGCGCGCATCTTGCCCGGCGCATTATGCAGACTATGGCGCGCAAATGCCGGCAATCCACCGTGGCCGCACCATGGCACGGCAGTTGCACAGGGCAGTTGCATAAGGCAGTTGCAGTAGTTATCGCCATCCAGGCAAGCGTTACGGTTCAGGCGCATTCTTTATGCCGCTCATCCGCCCCGGCGCGGTGCGCCGGCCTGCGAAGCGGCGGGCTGTGCCAGACGGCGATCATCTCTTTATTGTTCCGCGTCGATACAGGGTCGCGGCCCAGCGTGGGATTGATAACCGGCAGAGGAGACGGCCTATGACGCTCGATGAATTTAATCAGGCCCCGCAGTCGGCGGTGGCGGAGCTCCTGCTCGCCTGCGCGGCTATCCCCGCCTGGGCCGGGAAAATCGTGGCGGCCAGGCCGTTTACCTGCGTGGATCAGCTGCTGGCGTTTGCCGGTGAGCTGGCGCTGGCCTGGTGCGCGGAACAGGTGGACCTTGCCCTGGCGCATCATCCCCGCATCGGTGAACGCCCCGGCGGCGATAGTGCCGGCGCCGGACATTCCCTGCGCGAGCAGGCGGGGGTCGATCCTGCCGACGCGCGTCTGGCCGCCGATTTGCGGGAGGGCAACCGGCGCTACGAACAACGCTTCGGGCAGGTGTTCCTGATCCGCGCCGCCGGGCGCAGCGGTCATGAAATCCTGGCGAACCTGCGCCGCCGCCTGGATAATAGCCCCGAAGAGGAAACGCGCGAAACCGCGCTGCAGTTAAGGGAAATCGCCCTGCTACGTTTAAGCAAGGAGCTGGAGGAATGTTGATGACCGGTTGCAAGATTACCACCCATATCCTGGATACCTCACGGGGCACGCCGGCGGTACAGGTGAAGGTGAAGCTGGAAAGGGAAAAGTATTTCACATGGGAGGCGATCGCGCGGGGATTAACCGACAGCGACGGCCGGCTCACCACGCTAACGCCCGACGGCATACCGCCGGGACATTACCGGCTTAGCGCGGCATTCGGCGCCTGGTTTGCCCAACAGGGCATCAGCGCCTTATACGGCTCGGCAATAATCGATTTTTTTGTGCGCGAAGAGCAGGACCATCTGCATTTACCCCTGCTGATCAATCCCTACGGCTGGTCCACCTACCAGGGCAGTTAAGCCAGGCCGGCGGCACCGGGCGCGGGCGCATCAAGCGTAAAGCTATCGGCGTCGAGCCAGGCGGGAAACGCCGCGCGATACTCGCGCAGGCTGGCGAGGGATAGAGTGGCATCCAGGCGCTCGGCCCGCCCCGGCCCGCCCTGGGCCAGCACGTTACCCGCCGGGTCAATAATCATGCTGTCGCCGCTGTACTGATGACCGTTGCCGTCGGTGCCGACACGGTTGCAGCCCGCGACATAGGCCTGGTTCTCGATGGCGCGGGCCGCCAGCAGGGTTTGCCAGTGAGACGCGCGCGGCGCCGGCCAGTTGGCGACATACAGCGCCAGATCGTAATCCTGACGGTTGCGCGACCATGCCGGAAAGCGCAGGTCATAACAAACCTGCGGCAGGATGCGCCAGCCGCGCCAGTCCACCACCACCCGCTTTTGCCCGGCCTGGTAGTGATGATGCTCATCCGCCATGCGAAACAGATGGCGTTTATCATAAAGATGAACCCGACCCTGCGGTTCCACCAGCAAAAAGCGGTTTACCGCGCCCTCCGGCGTGCCGATGGCCGCGCTGCCGCCGATCATGGCGCCGGTGGCGTCGGCCCATTGTTGCAGCCACGCCACCACCCGGCCCTGCGGCAGCGCGCGGCCGGCCGCTTCCATGGCGAAGCCGGTGGTGAACATTTCCGGCAGGATAATCAGATCGCGTCCCTGGGCTTCGGCCAGCAGGCCGTCGAAATGAGCCAGGTTAGCCTCGCCGTCCATCCAGGCCAGAGGCTGTTGCAACAGGCTGATATTCAAAGTTGACATAAACGCTCCGCGGCGGCATCAAGGGTGGCATCCTGTTTGGCAAAACACAGCCGAATCAGTTTGTGGGCAAAGGGATCGGCGCAGAACACCGACAAGGGAATGGCGGCAACGCCGATGTTCACGGTGAGCCACCGGCAGAACGCCACATCATCCATATCCGAGACCGCGCTATAGTCGGCCAGCAGGAAATAGGTGCCCTCGCAGGGCAACAACTCCAGCCGGCTCGGCGCCAGCGCCTGCACCAGGTGATCGCGCCGGTCGCGGTAAAACGCGGGCAACTGTCGCCAATGTTGCGGCTCGTCGCGCAGCATATCGGCCAGCGCCAGCTGCGCCGGGGTATTGACGGCAAAGGTCAGGTACTGATGAATCTTACGTACTTCGGCGCTGAGCGCCGCCGGAGCCACGCAATAACCCACCTTCCAGCCGGTCATATGGTAGGTTTTACCGAATGACGAGACGGCAATGGCGCGCTGGCGCAGCTCGGGGTGCGTCAGCACGCTGGCATGGCCGCCGGCGGCAAAACAGATATGTTCATACACCTCGTCGCTGAGCACATAGATTTCCCGCCCGGCGATGGCCTGCCAAAGCGCGGCGAAATCGTCGTCCCGCCATACAGTGGCGGAGGGATTATGCGGCGTGTTCAGGATCACCAGGCGGGTGCGATCGTTAAGCTGCGCGCCAAACGCCGCCCAGTCGACGCGAAACGACGGCGGCGTCAGCGCAATGTGCCGGGTCACGCCGCCGGCCAGGGTGACCGCCGGGGCGTAGCTGTCATAGCTGGGATCAAAGCAGATCACTTCATCACCGGCGCGCACCAGGGCGCTGATGGCGGCGAACAGGGCTTCCGTGGCCCCGGCGGTGACCGTAACCTCCTGATCCTGGTCTGGCCGCCAGCCGTACAGTTGTTCGGTTTTATCGGCAATCGCCGCACGCAGCGCAGGTACGCCGGTCATCGGCGCATATTGATTAGACCCTTGGGCCACATGGTACGCCAGCCGCGCCTTAAGATGTTCCGGGCCGTCAAAATCCGGAAACCCCTGCGAGAGGTTGATGGCCTGGTGCTGCTGCGCCAGCGCGCTCATCTGGGTGAAAATAGTGGTGCCCAAGGCGGGGAGTTTGCTTTGCGGAACGTAGATGCTGCTCATGGCTAATTACCACTCTTAAAAGCCGGTTTTTATCTCAATATAACACGCTCAGCATAATTAACAATCGGGACGTTTAGATGGTTAAACGGCTAAATCCGCCGTTGGGCGAGTTTTATATCGCAGCACCTAAACGGCGCAAAAGCGATAACATACTCTCACTCTTCTGTTTTTGGCCCGATGACATTTCAGTCGGTCAAAACGACTGAATTAATAGGACAAATTTTTTCGGCAGCATGCGGTGCTTAAAAAGGCCACTATAATTGCTTCTTTGAACCGCAACGGAATGAGAGACAGATGATTAACGCAAAAAGAATCGCAGCACCCCTGGTTATCGGCTTTGGGCTGCTTTCCGGTTTTGCCCAGGCGGCGACCCAGACCTATGCCATGGATCCCGCGCACACCTCAGTGGTGTTCTCCTGGAACCATTTTGGCTTTTCCAATCCGACCGCTGATTTTTCAAACGTTACCGGTAATATTCATCTGGATGATGCCGACATCGCCCGTTCGACGGTGGATGTATCTATTCCGGTTGCCACGGTGGATACCCACGTCAAGGCGCTGACGGACGATTTCAAGGGTAAGGACTATTTCGATCTGGCCGCTTACCCCCTGGCCACGTTCCGCAGCACAAAAATCGTCAGCGAGGGCGCCAATAAATATAAAGTTTACGGTGAACTGAAAATTAAAAATATCACCAAACCGGTGATCCTGGACGCGGTGCTGAACAAAAAAGGCGAGCATCCGATGGCGAAAAAACAGGCGGTCGGGTTTAATGCCACCACCACCATCAAGCGCTCTGATTTTGCCATGGACAAATATGTGCCTATGGTCAGCGACGCCGTGGCTATCAGCATTTCCACCGAGGCCCTGGTGAAGTAACGGTCATGGCGTGAATGCAACCCCACCGGCCGGCGCCAGGCCCGCCGGTGCAAGCGCCGCCGTTGGGCGCAGCGCCGGCGGGCATAGTCTCCGCCGTCGTTGCTTCGCCGTTGCTTTTTGCGGCATCACCATTCCATCCTGGCTCTAAACTGCAAATTCCATGTGGTAACGCAAGGGCACGGGATTAACTTCGCTTCTCGTGGTTTAGCCGATCCGGTAAACTGATGGCTGGGATAACGATTAAATTAGCCAGCCTATACCGAGGGAACCATGTATCAGGACTTGATTCGTAGTGAACTTAACGAAGCGGCGGCAACGCTTGCCAAATTTCTCAGCGACGATCGCCATCTGCAGTCGATAGAAGACGCCGCCATTATGATTGCCGATTCTTTTAAAGCCGGCGGCAAGGTGCTCTCCTGCGGCAACGGCGGTTCCCATTGCGACGCCATGCATTTCGCCGAGGAACTGACCGGCCGTTATCGCGATAACCGCCCGGCGTATCCGGCCATCGCCATTTCCGATCCCAGCCACCTGTCCTGCGTCAGCAATGATTTTGGCTACGACTTTGTCTTTTCACGTTACGTGGAAGCGCTGGGTAATAAAGGCGATGTCCTGCTGGGCATCTCCACGTCCGGCAATTCGGCCAATATCATCCGCGCCGTGGCGGCGGCCCGCGCCAAAGGCATGAAAGTCATCGTGCTCACCGGCAAGGACGGCGGCAAGATGGCCGGCACCGCCGACGTGGAAATCCGTGTGCCGCATTTCGGTTATGCCGATCGTATTCAGGAAATCCATATCAAGGCGATCCATATCCTGATCCAACTGATTGAAAAAGAGATGGCGGCGGGCGCGTAATTACGGCGTTCAGACGCCCTGGCATAGGAGACGGGTCATGTGCGAACTGCTCGGGATGAGTGCCAATGTACCGACGGACATTTGCTTCAGCTTTACCGGGTTAGTACAACGCGGCGGCCGTACGGGGCCGCACAAGGATGGCTGGGGTATCACCTTTTACGAGGGCATGGGCTGCCGGACCTTCAAGGATCCGTTGCCGAGTTTCAATTCGCCTATCGCCCGGCTGGTGCAGGATTATCCGATTAAATCCTGCGCGGTGGTGTCGCATATCCGCCAGGCCAACCGCGGCAAGGTGTCGTTGGAAAATACCCATCCGTTTACCCGCGAGCTGTGGGGACGCAACTGGACCTTCGCCCATAACGGCCAGCTGCGGGGGTTTCGCCAGTTGGATACCGGCTGTTATCGCCCGGTGGGGAAAACCGACAGCGAATATGCCTTTTGCTGGCTGCTGGCCCGGCTGGCGGCGCGCTATCCGCGCACCCCGGCTAACTGGCCGGCGGTATTTCGCTATATTGCGGTGCTTGCCGGCGAGCTGCGGCAAAAGGGCATCTTCAATATGTTGCTGTCGGACGGCCGTTTTGTGATGGGGTATTGTTCCACGAATCTGTATTGGATCACCCGGCGGGCACCGTTTGGCAAGGCGACATTGCTTGACCAGGATGTGGAGATCGATTTCCAGCAGCAGACCACGCCAAACGACGTGGTCACCGTTATCGCCACGCAGCCGCTGACGGGGAATGAAACCTGGCACAAGATTGCGCCAGGGGAGAGCGTATTATTTCGTTTCGGAGAGCGCGAACTGTGAAATTACCGGGGTGCCGCTGTTTAACTGCAGCGGCGCGTTGATGGTGTATTGACCGTTGACGACCGCCACCGCCGGCGGCTGGTGGTAGCGGGCAAAATAGGCATAACCCGGTTCAAGTGAACGCCAGAAAGGATAATACGTCGAAAAACGGTGGCGCTGCAGGTTTGCCTCGGTCATCCGGAACGGGAAAATATGGATATTGACCTGGGCCTGTCCGTTTTGCAACGCGGCTTCCACATAATGATAAATTTCGGCGATATATCCATCGGTCATGGCATAACAGCCAATAGAGCGGCAGTCGCCATGGATCATCAGCATCGCGCCGGAATAGCCTTGCGATTGATCGTAGGCGTTGGGAAAACCGATATTTATCGCCCGATAATAATGACTGTTCGGATTTAGGTTACGGTTGGTAATTGAATAAAACCCTTCCGGGCTTTTAAAATCCCCTTCCCGGCGTTTCGGACCCAGGCCGCCGGAGAAATTACAAATGCGGTAGCTGCCCAGCATGCGGTATTCATTACCCATTTTGGCATACAGTTCAAGCGTTCGTTCTTCTTTGAAGATCTGAATAAAAACCGGTGAGCCTAATAGTTGTGCTTTTAATTCTTTCGATACCTGCGTCTGCGCCTGCTCACTGGCATAACTGACGGACGTCATGGCCGGTATACAAAACAATATCGCAAACAACAGTGCGATTTTGCCCATTATCATTCCTGCGTAGTCAAAATAATAAAGATGCCGGGCAACGGGGCGTTGTCGGCGGACCCTTTAAAAAACGGCAAGTAAAACAACTAAAACAGCGACAAGATATCACTGCCTGTATATTTATCAAGATACGTTTTGTATAAATTCGTCGCCTTACTGTATACTTGTACAGTTAAGGGGGATAAATGCGTAAAATCATACATGTCGATATGGATTGCTTCTTCGCGGCGGTGGAAATGCGCGACGATCCGACTTTACGCGATATCCCCATCGCCATCGGCGGCCGGGCGGACCGGCGCGGGGTCATCAGCACCGCTAATTATCCGGCCCGGGTATTCGGCGTGCATAGCGCCATGTCGACCGCCATGGCGCTGAAACTCTGCCCGCATTTAAAACTGCTGCCCGGGCGCATGGCGGCCTACAAAGAAGCCTCGGAACATATCCGGCATATATTCAGCCAGTATACGCCGCTGATTGAACCGCTGTCGCTGGACGAAGCTTTCCTGGATGTGACGGACAGCCATCATCACAGCGGGTCGGCTACGCTGATGGCCCAGGCCATCCGCCGCCAGATTGCCGACGAGCTGAACCTTACCGCCTCGGCGGGCGTGGCGCCGGTAAAATTCTTAGCCAAGATTGCTTCGGACCTGAATAAGCCCAACGGACAGTATGTGATTACTCCCGGGGACGTGCCGGCTTTTCTGGCGCAGTTGCCGTTAGGCAAAATACCCGGCGTGGGTAAAGTCACCGCCAAAAAACTCGCCGACATGGGCTTAACGACCTGCCTGGATGTACAACGCTGTGACCTGGCGACGCTGCTGCGGCAGTTTGGTAAATTCGGCCGGGTGATCTGGGAGCGTTCACAGGGTATCGACGAACGGGAGGTCTCGTCCGATCGCCTGCGCAAATCCGTCGGCGTCGAGCGCACGCTGGCGGAAGATATCGTCGCCTGGGTGGAGTGCGAGGCCATTATCGAACAGCTTTATCCGGAACTGGAGCGACGCCTTGGCCGGGTCAGGCCGGATCTGCATATCGCCCGGCAGGGCATTAAGCTGAAGTTCGCCGATTTCCAGCAGACCACCCAGGAGCATGTCTGGCCGAAGTTGAACAAAGAGGATTTGCTGCATATTGCGCGGCAGGCCTGGGAGCAGCGGCGCGGCGATCGCGGCGTGCGGCTGGTGGGGCTGCATGTGACGTTATTGGATCCGCAAATCGAGCGTCAGCTCATGCTTAATTGGGAAGACGATTTGCGCCACCGGCCTCTTCCCTGAGGCGCGGGGGCGTTACGCTTTAGTGCTTTTCAGGAATGGCTTTCAGCAGCGCGGTAAGCAATATCCAGTATTGGCCGACGCTTTTAATATGCACCTGTTCATCCGGGGAGTGCGGTCCTGTAATGGTCGGCCCGATGGACACCATATCCATGCGCGGATAGGGTTTTTTAAACAGACCGCATTCAAGACCGGCGTGGATCACCTGGATATTGGGGGTTTTGTTAAACAGCTTCTGGTAGGTCTCGCGCACCAGATGCATCACCGGCGAATTGGCGTCCGGTTTCCAGCCCGGGTAGCTGCCCTTGGCGGCTGTTTCGGCGCCGGCCAACTGGCCCAGGGCGGTGAGCGTGCCCACCACCTCTTCCTTGCCGCTGTCGATAAGCGAGCGGATCAGGCAGCGAATCATCGCTTGATCCGTCGCCATCGAGACCACGCCGACGTTCAGCGAGGTTTCCACCACGCCTTTGACGTCGTCGCTCATGCGGATCACGCCGTTGGGCGTGGCGTTAAGCAGGGCGATAAACCGATCGCCGCAGGCTTTGGTCAGCGCCTGCGCGTCCGACGTCGCCGGCTCAATCTCAATCGCCAGTTTCTTTTCAACCGCCGCCAGTTCGGCCTTGATGACCGCAAGGTATTCCTGCGCCAGGGCGTTCAGGCTCTCGGCGTTTTCCTGCGGCAGGGCGAGGGTGGCAAAGGCCTCGCGCGGAATGGCGTTACGCAGCGTGCCGCCGTTAAGATCCAGCAGGCGGATATCCAGCTTTTGCGCGTGCCGGGACAGGAAACGGGCCAGCAGTTTATTGGCGTTGCCCAGTCCCAGGTGGATATCGCCGCCGGAATGGCCGCCTTTCAGTCCTTTAACGGTCAGCTTGAGGATCTGGTAGCCGGCCGGCACCGCCTCGCGCTCAAGGGGCAGGACGGTTTTAAAATCAACCCCGCCGGCGCAGCCCATATAGATTTCGCCTTCTTCCTCGGAATCGGTATTGATCAGGATCTCGGCCTGCAGCCAGCCCGGCTGTAAACCAAAGGCGCCCGCCATGCCGGTTTCCTCGGTCATGGTCAGCAACACTTCCAGCGGGCCGTGCTGCACACTGTCGTCGGCCAGCACCGCCAGCGCGGAGGCCATGCCGATACCGTTATCGGCGCCGAGTGTGGTGCCGCGCGCCTTGACCCAGTCGCCGTCGACATAAGGCTGGATGGGATCGGTGGTAAAATCATGGATGGTATCGCTGTTTTTCTGCGGCACCATATCCAGATGCGCCTGCAGCACCACCGGCTGGCGTTTCTCATACCCCGGCGTGGCGGGCTTGCGCAGCAGGACATTGCCGACCGCGTCGCGCTCCCCATGCAAGCCTTTTTCCTGCGCCCAGCGCAGGATATGGGTAGCCAGCGCTTCTTCATGATAAGAGGGATGGGGAATCGAGCAGATCTTGGCGAATATCTGCCATAACGGCTGAGGTGAAAGTTGAGTCAGTTCAGACACGATAAAAACTCCTGTTACAACGTAAGACCCGGTCTGGTCATTAATAAACAGCCCGCAGACGGTCGGATGGTTACCAAAGAGAAATAAAGAATACCACTTTACTTTGCCCGGGTGGGAAACCGCGGTTAAAAAGGGAGGTAGCGCTGGTATTTCGGCGGTGGCGTCTTTATAATCTCGCGCAACCTTTTTTCCCTGTACTTTTAAGCCGACCCAATCCGGCTGGGACAGCATTTATGAGCGAAAAATACGTCGTAACCTGGGACATGTTGCAAATTCAGGCGCGGAAACTGGCCCAACGGCTACTCCCCGCAGAACAGTGGAAGGGCATTATCGCGGTCAGCCGCGGCGGCCTGGTCCCGGGATCGCTGCTGGCGCGCGAGCTGAATATCCGCCACGTGGACACCGTTTGCATCTCCAGCTATGACCATAACAACCAGCGCGAACTCAAGGTGCTTAAACGCGCCGAGGGCGACGGCGAAGGCTTTATCGTCATTGACGACCTGGTGGATACCGGCGGCACCGCCAAAGCCATCCGCGATATGTACCCCAAAGCCCATTTCGTGACGATTTTCGCTAAGCCCGCCGGCCGGCCGCTGGTGGATGACTATATGGTCGATATTCCTCAGGACACCTGGATCGAACAGCCATGGGATATGGGCGTGGTGTTTATTCCCCCGTTAGTCGGTAAATAAACAGCGGGGAAATAGTCCGTCGCACCCTCGCCCCGGGTTGGCTTCACGGCCGTTAATCCGGGGATGATTCCCGACCGCACGCCCGGCACCATGCCGGGCGTTGGTTTATTTGTCGCGCAATGAGCAATCTTGCTAATATAACCCCTCATTCATAGATTTTGGCTGATGGAGGCAATAGCTCAATGAGCGGCACCAATCTGAGCGAAGTACTGTTTAAACCCACGTTCAAGCAACAGGAAACCTCGACACTGGTCACCCGGCCGCGCCATATCGGCAGGCAAGCCGCCATCCTCGCCGCCCTCGAGGGCACCAACCCCGGTAATTGGTATCGCATGATCAACCGCCTGCTGTGGATTTGGCGCGGTATCGATCCCTGGGAGATTGAAGAGGTGCTGGCCCGTATCGCCGCCAGCAAAAGCGAAAGGACCGACGATCGCCTGCTGGATACCGTGATCGGCTACCGGCCCGGCAACTGGATTTATGAGTGGTCCCATCAGGGCATGGCGTGGCAACAGCGCGGCATGGATGAGCCGGATGCCGCGCTTGCCGGGCGGCATTGGCTGCAGGCGGCCAATTTCTACAGCGTGGCCGCGTATCCCCATTTGTGCGGCGACCTGTTGGCGGAACAGGCGCAAACCCTGGCCAACCGCGCCTGGGAGGAAGCCGCCTCCCGGCTCAGCTATGAGCTGAAAGCGCTGACCTTCCCCGTTGCCGGCGGCGGCAGCGTGACGGGATTTTTGCATTTGCCGGCGCAGGGAAAAGGCCCGTTTCCCACCGTACTGGTGTGCGGTGGCCTGGATATGCTGCAAAACGACACCTACCGCCTGTTCCATGACTATTTTGCCCCGGCGGGCCTGGCAATGTTGACCATTGATATGCCGTCCATCGGTTTTTCGTCGAAATGGACCCTGAACCAGGATTCCAGCTTTCTCCACCAGCAGGTGTTAAAAGGCCTGGCGGATATTCCGTGGGTCGACCCCAGGCGCGTCATGGCTTTCGGGTTTCGTTTCGGCGCCAATATCGCCGTCCGGCTGGCGTATCTGGAGTCCCGGCGCCTGCGCGGCGTCGCCTGCCTCGGACCGGTGGTGCACGCGCTGCTTACCGATCCGGCGCGCCAGGATCAGGCGCCGGATATGTATATGGACGTGCTGGCCAGCCGCATGGGCATGGCCAACGCCTCGGATGCGGCGCTGAAAATCGAGCTGAGCCGTTATTCGCTCAAGATCCAGGGACTGCTGGGCAGGCGCTGCCCAACGCCGATGCTGTCCGGCTTTTGGGATAACGATCCCTTTAGCCCGAAGGAAGAGGCCGCGCTTATCGCGTCGTCATCGTTGTCCGGCACCTTATTTCGCATAAAATCGGCGCCGGTGTATCAGAATTTTCATCGGGCGCTGCTCGAAATCCGCGACTGGCTGGCAAAATGTGACTAAGTAAGTTTGCTTAATCCTATAGATTTGCTACATAAAGAAGTCAGTATTCATTTTGAGGCATTTGAGGTTATCAGCATGGCGTTAGTAAGTGGACATCCGAAAAGCAGGTTGATGAAAGGATTTACCGCGCTCGGCCCCTATATCCGCGAAGGGCAGTGCAGCGACAATCATTTTTTCTTTGATTGCCTGGCGGTATGCATCAATATGCAGCCCTCGCCGGAAAAACGTGAATTCTGGGGATGGTGGATCGATCTGGAAGCTGAAGAGAACCGTTATACCTATGCCTATCATCTGGGCATGTTCGATAAAGCGGGTCGCTGGAATGAGGAAAAAATCAGCGATCCGGCGGTAATCGATAAGCTGGAAAGTTCGCTGCGCGCTTTTCATACCCGCCTGCGCGCTTATATCCTGTCGCTTGAGATGACGCTGGAACCGGCGGATAACTTCAAAGAAGAGCCCTTTGTCCTGAAAGACTAACGCCATCACGCACCTGCTTTTTATCTTATTTCGCGTTATGCTGGCGGGCATAACGCTTTTTCTTTTTATAAAGACCAGGCACGCCTTTTTAACTTTATTACGGTAGATATGTTATGGATGGCAGCCAGACATTGGTTGTGAAGTTGGGCACCAGCGTTTTGACCGGCGGATCGCGCCGGCTTAACCGCGCCCATATCGTCGAGCTGGTGCGCCAGTGCGCGCAGTTGCACGCCGCCGGCCACAGGATTGTGATTGTCACTTCCGGCGCCATTGCCGCCGGTCGCGAGCACCTGGGCTATCCGGAATTGCCCGCGACCATTGCGTCAAAACAGCTGTTGGCCGCCGTCGGCCAAAGCAGCCTGATCCAGCTCTGGGAACAGCTGTTTTCCATTTACGGCATCCATATCGGCCAGATGCTGCTCACCCGCGCGGATATGGAAGATCGCGAGCGTTTCCTCAACGCCCGCGACACGCTGCGCGCGCTGCTGGATAACCGCATCGTGCCGGTTATCAATGAAAACGACGCGGTGGCCACCGCTGAAATAAAGGTGGGCGATAACGATAATCTCTCGGCGCTGGTGGCCATTCTGGCCGACGCCGATAAACTGCTGCTGCTGACCGACCAGGCCGGGCTGTATACCGCCGACCCGCGCACCAACCCCGACGCTACGCTTATCACCGAGGTCACGGCCATTAACGACGCCCTGCGCGCCATTGCCGGCGACAGCGTCTCGGGCCTGGGCACCGGCGGCATGGCGACCAAAATCCAGGCGGCGGACGTCGCCAGCCGGGCCGGCGTCGATGTGGTCATCGCCGCCGGCAGCAAGCCGGGCGTGATTGGCGATATGATGGCGGATCGGCCGGTGGGCACCCGTTTCCATGCGCAGCAAATGCCGCTGGAAACGCGCAAGCGCTGGCTGTTCGGGCCGCCGCCGGCAGGGGATATCACCGTCGATAACGGCGCGCTGGCGGCGATCCGCGAGCGGGGCAGCTCGTTATTGCCCAAGGGCATCCGCTCGGTGGACGGCGATTTCTCCCGTGGCGTGGTGGTGCGTATCCGCGGTCTTGACGGCCAGGATCTGGCCCATGGCGTCAGCCGTTACAACAGCGACGCGCTGCGCATGATCGCCGGCCGCCATTCGCAGGACATCAGCGCCATCCTCGGCTACGAGTACGGGCCGGTCGCCATCCATCGCGACGATATGATTATTTATTAAGGAGTAGCTATGCTTGAGCAAATGGGCAAAGACGCCAAAGCGGCATCCTGGCAACTGGCCGTGCTGAGCAGCGCCGACAAAGACCGGGCCCTGCTGGCCATCGCCGATCGCCTGGAAGCGCAAAGCGGGGATATCCTGGCGGCCAATGCGCTGGATATGGCCGACGCGCGGCAAAACGGCCTGAGCGATGCCTTGCAGGACCGTCTGCTGCTTACCCCGGCGCGTTTATCCGCCATCGCCGCCGACGTGCGCCAGGTTTGCCGCCTGACGGATCCGGTCGGCCAGGTGATCGACGGCCGCCAACTGGACAACGGCCTGAAGCTGGAACGACGCCGCGTACCTTTGGGCGTGGTGGCTGTGATTTATGAAGCGCGCCCCAACGTCACGGTGGACGTGGCGGCTTTATGCCTGAAAACCGGCAACGCGGTGATCCTGCGCGGCGGCAAAGAGACCCACCGCACCAATGCCGCCACCGTCAAGGCTATTCAGCAGGCGCTGGTGGACTGCCAGTTGCCGCCTGGCGCGGTACAGGCCATCGATAATCCCGATCGCGCCCTGGTGAACGAACTGCTGAGGCTCGATCGCTACGTGGATATGCTGATCCCGCGCGGCGGGGCGGGGCTGCATAAGTTATGTCGCGAAAATTCCACGATCCCGGTGATTACCGGCGGTATCGGCGTATGTCATATCTATGCCGATGAGACCGTCGATATTGAGCCGGCGCTCAAGGTTATCGAGAACGCCAAAATCCAGCGTCCCAGCGCCTGCAACTCCCTGGAGACTCTGCTGGTGCACGAGGCTGTCGCGCCGGCCTTCCTGAGCCGTTTAAGCAGGCATATGCACAGCCTAGGCGTGACGCTGCATGCCGACCACGGCGCGCGGCCGTTCCTGGCCGACGGTCCGGCGGCCTGCGTGCCGGTGGAGGAGGCCAATTATCAGGATGAATGGCTGTCTCTGGATTTGAACGTCAAGGTGGTGAAAGGCTTTGACGAGGCGGTCGATCATATCCGCAGATACGGCACCCAGCATTCGGATGCCATTCTCACCCAGTCGCTGGCTAACGCGGAACGCTTTGTGCGCGAGGTGGATTCGTCGGCGGTATATGTCAATGCGAGCACTCGCTTCACCGACGGCGGCCAGTTCGGCCTGGGCGCGGAAGTGGCGGTAAGCACCCAAAAGCTTCATGCGCGCGGCCCGATGGGTTTGGAAGCGCTAACTACCTATAAATGGGTTGGGTATGGGGATAATCTCAGCCGGGCGTGACAGCGCTCAGGTGTTGATGGCCTTAGCGCCCGCCAGGACCGGACGGGGACGGGCGCCGGTGGCGGCAATCGCTCCTGTGGCGCGGATACCGGCCAGGCCCCTAGTGCGTTAAGACGCTTATCGTGATAGCAGGCGCTTACTTCTATCATTACCGTCAGGCGCCGCAACTATTCTCGGCGGCGCCTGACGATGCGCAGGCGGCCGGGCCTGTTTTTTGGCAACGCCATCGCGTCCGTTCTTTTATTCCAACCCATCATCATACGCGCTGAATATTCCCCGGCCCCGTTCTATAAACTCCAGGGTATTGCCCTCCGGGTCATCCAGGAAAAGCGTGCCGATACCGTTATCCAGCTGGCCGGCGCCGTCGGTGAGATAATACACTTCCATCGTGACGGACATCTGGTATGGCTGGAGTCCTTGTGCAAGCAGAAAGCCGGCGCAGCGGTTAAGGTCACCCACCTGGAAGGCGATATGCCGAGATGGATCGCGTGGCGCCAGCGTGCCGTTCGACGGCATCAGGTGCAGGCAAAAGCCCCGGCCGGCGTTCAGCCAGTTACGTTTAATGGGGTGAGGCCGCATGCCGAGCGCGTCGCGATAATATGCCAGCATAAGATCCATATCGCTCACCGCCAGTGCGGCATGATGGATGCCTTGCAGTTGCATTGATTCCTCCGGGCAGCGCTGACAGAGTCCATCAGACTTATGGGAAAATAATAGTTAGTACTTACTATAGAGCATCCTGTCAGCGATGACGCGGCGCGGTATGGCAGGATAAGTGGCGATAATGTAGGCGCGGGTTGATCTTAAACGGCTATTTGCTGTTTTTATCGGCATACGCGCGCCCGCCTATTGACTCTTTCACCGCTTTTGCATAACGTGTCCCACCGAGATTCATCCCGCATGACACAGCTTCATCATGCCGATATAGCTCAGTTGGTAGAGCAGCGCATTCGTAATGCGAAGGTCGTAGGTTCGACTCCTATTATCGGCACCATTTCAAACTTTTCCCAAGTCTACCGAAATAAATTAACAGCCCGTATACTAAGCAGTGTAGCCCGTTTCTTATCTCCCATTATCTACCAGACTGATCTTCCCCGCAGTAATCAGGACCAGGCTAAACGGGAATTTTCTGTCCCCCTTTTCTTTAAAAAAAACAATCCAGACATGAAAAAGATCCGCTGTACCGAAGAGCACATTGCTTTTGCCCTGAAGCAGGCTGAAACCGGCCCTCGCGCGGGCTATTTCATGCCTGTCATCCAGCCGTCACCTTCCTCACCTATTCTCACCCTGTCATTATTTAATTGCCCCATTTCGTTTTCGCCCGCCATCTGGTGGGCTTTTTTATGCGGGCAATGTCAAATGTTAAAGCCTACGCTCAATGCTATCTATGACGCTGACAGTCCAGGGGCCGTATCTGGCTGGATTGATTAGAATGTCTGTGCCCGTCTTCAATCATTACCTCTTCTTCGGGGAGGGTTTAGCCTGCCGGAATTCTGCTTTTAACGGGAGAAAAAATCGGTCTTGGGTCAATCTCGGGATAATGGCAAGTTTAATTAACTATTTTCTGTCTGACGCCGATAGTTAAGGGCTGCTGAATGGTTTACGACATGCAGCCCTTCTATCCGGCACATCTCAGGTGAAAATAAATATGACAATTACACAGCGTCTGTTCTTGGTCTTTTCTCTGCTGTCAGCCTCACTTATTGCCCTGGTGATTGTGGCCGTTCTGGTAGTAACAGGATTTCAGGCACGTTTTCAGTATGTCCAGAGCAATACTGTTCCTTCCATTATCGACTTAAGCAAAATGGTGGATGGCAGCAACCAGCTGATTATCTGGATGTACCGGCATCAGAGCGTAACCGACCCGGCCAGACAAGCCAAAGTTGAGAAAAAACTCAGCGAGCTGGTAAGTAATCTGAAGTCTCTCAATCAGTTCTATCTGGATAACGAAATTTCCAACGACAGCGACCGGCAAATGACGGAGGCTGGCCTGGCCAGCATACAAGATATCCAGAACAAACTGCCGGCCTTCCTGAAAGGCTCCCGTGAGCAGAATAACGCGGTCTCCCTCGGTGAGCTCCAGGGCGACGCCGGTGTAGGTGAAGCCGCCCGCGGCCTCATCGCCGGCTACATGAAGCAGTTGCAGTTGAACGTAGACGTCGGTGAAACGCTCAAAAATCAGAATACCCAAATCTATCAGTTGACGTTACGGGGCATGATTGGCGGGTCGGCACTGGTGATCCTTATCCTCGGCTTATTCAGTGTGAAGACGATAACCGGTATCCGCAGAAACCTTAACGCCATGCGTTCCACCATGGAGAATGCCAGTTCCCGCTTGGACCTGACCCTGCGGGCGGATGATTCACGTAAAGACGAAATTGGCCTGACGGCAAAAGCATTCAATGCCCTGGTGGAAAATGTTGCCGCCTCGCTGTTGTCCGTGAGCGCGTCCTCCCAATCCGTCACTACGGCCTCGACGCAGATATCGGCAGGCAACGAGAACCTTTCGTCCCGTACCGAAGAGCAGGCTGCCTCCCTGGAGCAGACGGCGGCCAGCATGTCAGAGTTGAGTGAAACGGTACGGCAGACTGCCGAAAATACCGGTATGGCAAGCCAGCTTTCACAGAATGCCCGCCGGCTCTCGGAAGACAGCTCAGCTAAGGTCAGCACCATGCTGGGCACAATGTCCGATATCAGGAACAGTTCTGCAAAAATTACCGATATCATCTCGCTTATTGAAGGTATTGCTTTCCAGACCAATATTCTGGCGCTGAATGCCGCAGTTGAAGCGGCGCGGGCCGGGGAACAGGGGCGCGGATTTGCAGTCGTTGCCGGTGAAGTCCGTAGTCTGGCACAGCGCTCATCGTCTTCAGCCCGTGAGATCAAAGTGCTGATTGAGTCTTCCATGAGTTTCGTGGAGAAAGGGGCGGGTCAGGCGGAAGAAGTCGGGCAGAATATGGCCGGTATGAAGGACGCAATCAGTCAGGTCGCAGACCTGGTGAATGAAATCGCGGCCGCCGCTAAAGAGCAGATGCTGGGTATTGGCCAGGTCCACCAGGCGGTTAACCAGATGGACGACGTGACGCAGCAGAATGCGGCACTCGTACAGGAAGCCTCGGCCGCCTCGCACTCGCTAATGGAGCAGGCCACCGTCCTCAATCAGCTGGTAGCCACGTTTGTTATCGAATCACCGTCAACGGGAAAATCCCCCTCCGCGCTAAGCCCGACAGGAGTGGCGAAATCGTCACCTTATGGACTGACAACGAAGAAAAAGACAGCGGAGATGGAAGAAGGCTGGCAAAGTTTCTAACCCGCGTAAAAAAGTCAAGGTGAGGCAGCGGGATTCAGAACCCTGCCTCATGCAACTCCGTGGATAATTACCGATAAAAAAAGCCCAGCATGACGGCTGGGCCTGATGCTCAATATTGCCATGTTACCAAAGTCCGATGATCTTCCACCAGAAAGCGCCCAGTATTGACCATACCAACACATTAAATAAGGTCACGATAAAACCTAACTTCCACCACTCCCTTTGTCCTATATATCCTCCAGCAAAAAATATTGCCGCCGGGCCAGACGAATAATGCGTAATGGCCTGATATAAAGAAGAGCAAAAGGCTAATAATAAGCATACCAGCATCGGCGGTGCGCCCACAGCAATGCCTACGGTTATAAATGCTGGATACATGACGAGAATATGCGGGATCCCCCCCGCAAAGAAATACGCAGAAAAAACATAGATGCTGACCAGTATGATCAATACGGGCAGAACCGGCATACCCGATAAGCTGACCTGTACCCAATCCGCAAATACCTTAAAGAAACCTGATTTTGATAAATTTTCCGCCAAGCCGTACATACCGCCCAACCACACCAGCGTGTCCCAAGCGCCACTTTCATTGATCACGTCCTTCCAGTCGATGACTTCCGCCAGCAACATAAGACAGACGCCGGCCAGGGCAATAACGGTCGCGGAGATTTTAGTCATTCCGCTGGTGCCCCAACCGATAATGGTCAATACCAGGATTATGCAAAGTAAAATTTCTTTAAAAGACATTTTGCCCATGGCCTGAAGCGACGATTTGGCAATCTGTTTGGTTTCCGGAGTCTGGTTCGATTCAGGTGGGTAAATCTTGTGCAGCAAATACGGCATGATCAACAGACAAAACAGCGCCGGCACAAACGCCGCCATTGCCCATATGCTCCAGGAAATTTCTATGCCCGCGATTTTGGAAGCAAACGCCACCATTAACAGATTGCCGGCTTGCCCCGTTAGGGTCAGGCAGGCGGCAACGCTGTCGACTTGTACCACCGTCTGCACGAGGTACGCCCCCAGTTTCCTGGCGGAGCTGCCGGGTTTAGAGCCGCTGACCTCCGCTACGCTTCGGACAATGGGAAACATGATGCCCCCACAGCGCGCGGTCGCCGAGGGAACGCAAAAGCTTATCAGGACATCGCTGAATGCCAGGGTATAGCCAAGCTTAAGGGAACTGCTGCCAAAGCGCTGCAACAAGGCATAAGCAATCCGGTTGCCCAGGCCGGTTTTAATCAAGCCGCGTGAAAAGAGAAACGCAGCGACGATAAGCCACACCACATCGGCACTGTAGCCGACCAGCACCCCTTTGACATCCAAAACGCCAAACATCGCCGCGACAACCAGGGATGCAATGGTAATAACCCCCAACGTCAGGGGCTGCAGCATAAAACCGAAAGCGGTGGAAAAAAATATTGCAAATAAATGCCAATTTTGAGGCGTAAACCCAATCGGGATGGGAATATTCCAAATGATGGCGCCAAACAAAACGCAAATGCCGATCCTGGCCCATTTTTTCTTAAGGGCAGAATGGTCAGGCATTTTTTCAAGCATGACAGCGCTCATAGAGAGTTCCTTGTAAGTATATCTATGTGCAAAAATATCCCTTCATAAAAAATGAATAATATAAAAGCAAATAGACATGAGAAGCTTTAGGCGAAAATAACAGTCACCATGGAGATGAATTATTTTACCGGCGTAATAGCCTGCCCTTCTTCGAAATAGCTTCTGATATTACGCACCGCTAAGTTTGCCATATCAGTACGGGTCTCAACGGTGTTGCTTGCCAGGTGGGGGGTAAGGACAACGTTGTCAAATTGGAACAGCTCACGCGGGATAACGGGCTCGTCTTCAAATACGTCTAGCCCCGCACCCAAGATGTCCTTATTATTTAATGCCTCGATCAATGCCGCAGTGTCGACAACAGTGCCGCGGGCGATATTTACCAAGATCCCGGATTTACCCAAGGCTTGTAATACCTCTTTGTTTATCGCATGGAAAGTTTCAGCACCACCCGGTAGGGTCAATACTAAAAAATCACAGGATTCCGCCAGCGCCACCAGGGTATCGAAACGTTTGAAGTTTTGTTCTTTGGAATAGGGGTCATAAAAATGTATTGGCATGCCAAAACCCTGCGCCCTGGTTGCTACCGCCTGCCCGACATTGCCCAGGCCCGCAATCCCGCATATTTTGCCGTGCATCCGTGAGGCGGAAGGAAATTGTCCATTTAACCAGGATTTAGAACGGGAAAAACGATCGGCCTCGCAAATACGGCGAGAGACGCTTAACATCAGCGCCAAACCGGTATCCGCCACACATTCACTGAGGACCTTAGGTGTATTCGTCACCACCAGATTACGGGCACGCGCCGCATCCAGATCGACGGCATCCAGGCCAACGCCAAAAATCGACACCATCTCCAGCTGAGGCAAGGCATTGATAATTCTTCTATTTATTCCAAGATGGGATCGGGTCACCACCCCGCGTATCCGCGTGGCGGTTTGGCTTAATAATTCTTCTTTGTCTTCCGTCAACCAATAATTATGTATGGTAAATGTCTCTGCCAGTTCGTCCAGCATAACCGGGGGAAGAGGCGAAATAACCATTACTTCTATTTTTTTAGTGTCCATAACATATCCCGTTTAAAGTTTAAAGCGACATAACGTGACGGCTAATCCGGCGCAGCGAATTATCCTCATCCCATGATGATATAAATTAACATTTGCAGGCAATGTGACTAATAACACCCCAAGCAATTAACATACGGATGGGTAACATCGACATTTTGATACCAGAAACAGCCGTTGTTTATAATCGATCAGCATCCATATTATCTTTTCATTATTTAATTGCAGTCACTATGCAAAGATATGTAAACAACAGCATTGGGCAAAAGCTCAAAGATAAATTATAAAATTGGTACATAAGCCAAGATAATTTGATGCAAATCCCAAATTTGAACAATAAATTTGAATTTACGTTATATTGGAAAAATATGCGTAATATGTCGCATCATTTTTAAAATAAATGATATTTTGAAAATTTATATCAATTATATGATAGTCATCACATATAAATGTTAATTGATTTATGGTTTACTTGTGTCCATGTGTTTACCGTCTCATTTTGTTATAACCGTATCGCGTTACCCTGGTTAAAAAGAAATAGTGCTGATGCCTTGCTCAAGCGCAATGATAAAGTCTGCGCGGGGCCAATGAGGGTGCCTGCGCGACGTTAACGGATTTTAACAGTCAACCCGCGGCGGGCTGTTTCGCTCAAAGTGTAATAGAGAGTCGCAATGGGTTTGTTTTCGTGATATCGGTCACTGATAAGCGGTCAATTGCCTAGATTGTCGCGCTGATCAATTTTTAAAAATGTGCATTTGCATAACCGTTGGGCCAGCAATTTGATTTATACTTAATATACTTCAGCATTATCGCAGTAACATTGGCAAAAAAAGTGCACGGTAAATACCCGGCAGAGGGAATAATCTCCTGCGGAGGTTTTTTCTGACGATCTTCCGTTTTAGGTGCGATTTATATGGGATGCCGCAGCAAAAAACGTCTTAGTGTAAATGTAATGTTGCATTTGCTTGGCAGTGGTTTAACGCTATGGCACAAACGAGGGTTGTGGGTGTAATAACATCTGTTATGTCTTACGGATTGTTTATACTTACTGCCGGTTGATGACGACGTCATGATTCATTCTGAAGGGATACGCAATGATATTCAGTAAACTGGCCGACTGGAATAAAGAACAAAGCGCATTTCATCCGGTGTTCAATACAATAATAGATTATATACGCAACAATGATTTAGCCGGTCTTATGGTGGGTAAACACATCATAATTCCTGATAAGCTCTTCTTTTTTATGCAATCGTACGACACCATTGACCTGAGTGAATGTAAACCGGAATCCCATGTGGAATATGTTGACTTTCAGTATTTGTTGTCTGGGGAGGAAAAGATTGGCTTTTCTCGCGTGGATGATGGCGTAAAGATAACAGAAGACAAAACGCCAGGTAGCGATATGATTTATTACGATCTCAACACTCGGCAAGATGTTTTAACCATAGGGCCGGGGGAGTTTGGTATTTTTTTTCCTGATGATATCCATCGGACTCGAGGCCGTAGCGGTAATGATACATCCATACTAAAAGCGGTTTTCAAAATCCACTTGAGCATGTTGGTATAATTCAGGTAATGCAATTTACAGGAGATAGGTATGTCCGAGTCAATACAGCAAGTAGAAAACGCCAGGATAGCGCTCGTCACGGGCGCCGGTAGCGGTATAGGCCGAGCCGTTGCTTTGGGATTGCTCCAGGACGGATTTACCGTTGTTCTCACCGGGCGGCGCATTGAGCCCCTGCTTGAAGTCCAGGATGCGGCAAAGGCGGCGGGACAGCAGGCGATTGCCATAACCGCAGATGTTCGCGACCCTGAAAGCGTGGAAGCGTTATTTGCCCAAATCGCGGCACGGTATGGCCGCCTTGATGTGTTGTTTAATAACGCGGGCGTCAATGCGCCCGCCGTTCCAATGGATGAATTGCCCTTGGACAAATGGCTCAATGCCATCAATACCAATGTCACCGGTGTATTTCTTTGCGCCCGCGCGGCCTTCGGTTTAATGAGGAAACAAACGCCCCAGGGCGGACGTATCATCAACAACGGTTCGATCTCCGCACATACTCCCCGGCCCTTCACCGCGCCCTATACTGCCAGTAAACATGCCGTCTCGGGTTTGACGAAAAGCATTGCTCTGGACGGGCGCGCGTTTAATATCGTTTGCGGCCAGATTGATATCGGCAACGCGTTGACCACGTTGTCGGAACGGATGACCAGAGGCGTTTTGCAAGCGGATGGACGCACGGCGGCGGAACCGATGGTCGACGTTAAATATATTGCTGACGCGGTGCGCCACATGGCGGCTTTACCTTTATCTGCAAATATTCTCACTATGACGGTAATGGCCAGCAATATGCCCTTTGTCGGGCGCGGATAAACCGGCGCTCAGTCTTAATCATTATTGCCTGGGACCCCGGCGCTATCAGGGACGATGAGGCTGTACCATAGCGCGCTTATCAACGGGGTTCTCAATCACTGCACCTATTGTCGCAGGCCCGGCATCCTCCTCCGGGCCTGCAAGCGTCAGTCGTTCAGCTTTACCTCACTGATGTCTTGAATAAATATGGTAAAATATCAGTCAATTACTCCAGATGGCGTCACGCATTACTAGCGTGGGAAAACGCGCAGGACATCTTTTGACGGCGGCGGTTATTTTGCTTTGCTGAACGCCCAGGTTGACCCATGACAAGGCGG
Source organism: Sodalis sp. RH24 (assembly GCF_047324145.1). Lineage (NCBI taxonomy): Bacteria > Pseudomonadati > Pseudomonadota > Gammaproteobacteria > Enterobacterales > Bruguierivoracaceae > Sodalis > Sodalis sp. RH24. The sequence continues at coordinate 2,280,896 of NZ_CP178729.1, read as the reverse complement.
CACCCGCGTGCGGCCCTTTATAATCAGGCCCGTTTGTTTTCTTATTGGCGTGCAAGCATGGCTTATCAACTTAATCTCAATTGGCCCGAGTTTTTAGAGAAATATTGGCAAAAACAACCCGTTATATTAAAAAACGCCTTCCCGGATTTTGTCGATCCCATTACGCCGGACGAATTGGCCGGCCTGGCGATGGAGGCAGAGGTTGACAGCCGGCTGGTCAGCCATGCAAATGGCCAGTGGCAGGCCAGCAATGGGCCGTTCGAGCATTTTGATAATCTGGGAGAAACCGGTTGGTCGCTTTTGGCCCAAGCCGTTAACCACTGGCATGCCCCGTCTGCCGAGCTGGTGCGTCCGTTTCGCGTGCTGCCGGACTGGCGTTTAGACGACCTGATGATTTCTTTTTCCGTGCCGGGCGGCGGCGTCGGACCGCATATCGATCAGTACGATGTCTTTATCATCCAGGGGATGGGACGCCGCCGCTGGCGTGTCGGCGCTAAACTGCCCCTGAAGCAGTTTTGCCCGCATCCGGCGCTGCTGCACGTCGAGCCGTTTATGCCCATCATTGATGAAGACCTTGCGCCCGGCGATATTTTATACATTCCGCCCGGTTTTCCGCACGACGGTTTCACTCACGAAACCGCCCTTAACTATTCCGTAGGCTTTCGCGGACCAAACGGCAGGGATTTAATCAGCAGCTTCGCCGACTATGCGCTGGAAAACGATCTGGGCGGCGAGCACTACAGCGATCCTGATTTAACGTGCCGGGAACATCCGGGCCGTGTCGAAAATGCTGAATTGGACCGTCTGCGCGCGATGATGATCGAGATGATCAATCAGCCGGAAGATTTTGCCCAGTGGTTTGGCCGCTTCGCGACGACCCCGCGCCACGAGCTGGATATCGCGCCCGCACAGCCGCTCTACAAGGAAGATGAGATTGTCGGCGCCCTTATGGCGGGCAAGGTTCTGACGCGCTTGGGCGGCTTGCGGGTCCTGCAGGTCGGCGAGAGCTTTTTCGTCAACAGCGAACGGCTGGAAACGGCCGATCCCGCAGGCGCCGACGCCCTGTGCCGCCACACCCTTATCGGTAAGGAAGCGCTGGGCAAGGCGCTGGACAACCCGGCTTTCGTTACGGCGTTAACCGCGCTGGTTAATCAGGGTTATTGGTTCCTTGACGAATAGATTACAGGCGCCGTGAATGGCATTTTCAGGGATGTCCGCGCACCAACGCATCGACGCGACAGGGCATTGCCGGCGGAGAAACAGCGGTAATGATTACCAAGGCTGCTTGGAGCGGGCCCGGCAACGATCGTCACGGGCAGTGTGGGTGAATCCAGGAAGGAAAGGGGCGCTGGACACGCCCCATGATCTTATTTGCTGCGGCCCAGGATAAAGCCGAGCAGCAGTCCGATGGTGCCGATGGCGGCAAGTCCCACCAGCGGGTTTTCACGGACATGTTCCCTAACACCGGCAGCCGCATCGTTTAATGCTTCGGAGACTTTCGCCGTGGCCTGCCTGGCGGCGCCTTTAGCTTCTTGTTCGGGGGAATCTACGGCCTCGCCGAATTTTTTCTGGGCAGCCCCAGCGAATTGTTCTGCTTTGTTCTTTGCCTTGTCGGCAACATCACCGATGGTATCATTATTGGTTTTTGTGATCTCAGACATAACTTTCCCTCCTTTAATTATCGACAAGAATAAGCGTAGTTAAGTTTTGCTAATAGACATAATCGCAGGCCAGCTTTCGGACTATTGGAATATTGCAAAGCCCATCCCGGGTCGGCGGCATGGCCGCTACGCTGAAAAGGCCTTGTCCAGGCGAGCATACCGGCAGTCAGAACCGCGGCTGGAAACGGGCAAAAGAAATGTGGGCGATAGCCCAGGCTTGTCCCTGGCCGGATGGCGGGTTCTGCTGACGATTCCACGGTGGCGTAACTGGCGTTACTAAGGCAATAACCGGCCACCGCTTTGCGCCTGCGCAGCGTCAGGCGACTGGGGTCATCGCCAGGGGGATCTGCGAAAACGCTGATCATGGCGGTATTCAGCGGATAATGCCTTATCCTTAACGGCATCGATAAGCTGCTGTAAAAATTAATATAATCCACCGCGGTGCATCTATAATGCACTATCGCAATGCACTATCGCGAACAATACTCTGGTACTGTTTAACGCCACTTAAGATAAATAGTTATATCTTCTAAGGTGTTAATCTTATTTAAGCGCAGCGGTAATATTTAATTTTTATTAAAAACAGATAGCTAGATAATAATTGTAAAAAATAATACATGACGGGTTAGCGAAAATTTCGCCATGTTCTATAGTATGGTAAAAGAAAGGTAAGCTTTGTTTAAGTCTCTCCCGCCATTTTGCCGCGAGACGCGTTATTCATGGATATGCTTTGTTAGTGACAGGCATTCGGCGTCTGTATTTCTGTTTTAAATAAAAAATATCAATTATTTGAATTTTGTTATCCGGCAAGTCAGCGGGGTCTTCATGCCCCATGCCTGAATATTAGTTAGAACGCATAATTTCCACGGCCGATTAACAAAGAGATAAAGTTTTAAAATCTAGAGGCGGCGGCATGACTATTTTCAGCAGTTTTTGGCAGGCGGGATTTGAAGCTGCGGATCATCGTAACCGGCTGGGTGAAATACTTGCATTAAACGAGGCAACCGGGCATATAGAACGCGTTCTGCAGGATTATAACGCGTTAAAGGCATTTAATATCACCACGGTTCGAGAAAGTGTCGGCTGGCGCCTGGTTGAAAGTAAGGAGGGTTATGATTTTTCTTCCCTGGCGGTCCGGATGGCGGCGGCAAATAAATCAGGCATGCAACTATGCTGGACGATATGCCATTACGGTTGGCCGGAAGATATTGATGTGTTTTCGCCAGACTTTGTTTCCCGCTTCGCCCGTTTATGCGGCGCCGTGGCCGCGTTTCTACGGCCCTATTATTCCCATGCCCCCGTCTATTCGCCGATAAATGAAATCTCTTTTACCAGTTGGGGAATTTCGGTGGGGTTATTTTCATGTTCAGCGCCGCCCGGGGTGGAGATAGGAAAATCAAGTAAACGCCAATTGGTTCGGGCATGTCTTGCCGCATGTGATGCTATTTGGGCAGCGGATCCGCGGGCGCGGATTCTACATTGTGACCCGATTATTTTTACCGTGGCTTCGGATAGCCGGCCTGAGGGGATGCGGCAGGCCGCTGATTGGCAAGCCGCCCAGTTTGAATCCTGGGACATGCTGTCAGGCGTTAGCGCGCCTGAACTGGGCGGCGCGCCGCGCTATCTGGATATCATTGGAGCCAATTATTATCATGATAACCAATGGGAAAGCGAAAATAACCAACGGCTCTTCTGGCATTTGGGCGACCCGCGGCGCCGTCCCCTGCACGATATGTTACAAGAGCTCTACCATCGCTACAAACGACCCCTACTCCTGGCGGAAACCAGTCACGTGGGCAGCGGACGCGGAGCCTGGATAGGCCAGATTGCCGCCGATATCGCCCAGGCGCAAATAGCGGGAGTCGAGCTGCTGGGCATTTGTCTTTATCCCATTATCGACCGACCTGACTGGGAAAATAAAAACGTCTGGCACCATAGCGGATTATGGGACCTCGACCGTGAGGGGCCGGACCCGCTGGCTCGGATACTGGATGCTGTTTATGCCTCTGCTCTCCTGCGAGCCCAGCATATGCTGGCGCTTTTCCAAAGACAATTAGGCGTATTAGCAAGCGCCGGAGAAAATACTTATATTATGAAAAATATATACGTTTTTAGCCATCTGCGGTGGAATTTCGTTTTTCAGCGCCCTCAGCATCTCATGACGCGCCTGGCGCAACATTATCGAATCTTTTTTATAGAAGAACCTATTTTCTCTCTGCTGGAACCTGGCCTGAATATAACGACCCCGGCGCCGAATATCACTGTTGTCCAGCCGCATACGCCTATACAGGCCGCAGGTTTCCATGATAGCCAGATTCCCTATATTCAACAGCTTCTTGCTGAGTTAATGCCAGAAAACGAGATGCCCATCGTCTGGTTTTATACGCCTATGGCGTTGCCGTTACTGGCTGTCTTTACTCCTGCGCTGGTTATTTATGATTGCATGGATGAGCTGTCTGCATTTGAAAAAGCGCCCAGACAACTTATGCAACGCGAATCCGCCTTGCTGGCGCGTGCCGATATCGTTTTTACCGGCGGGCCCAGTTTATATGCCGCCAAGGCGGGGCGACACCCTAATGTGCACTGTTTTGCCAGCAGCGTGGATACCATTCATTTTGAACAAGCCCGGGACAGGACAAATCATCATCCGCTCCAGGATCACCTGCCCCATCCGCGGCTGGGGTATTTCGGCGTGATTGATGAACGCATGGATCTGGCTTTGCTTGCGGCCCTGGCGGACGCGCATCCGCAATGGCAGTTGATAATGGTTGGGCCGGTAGTCAAAATAGATCCTGCTTTCCTTCCCCAGCGGCCCAATATTCATTACTTTGGCATGCAGCCTTATCAGGCATTGCCCCAGTTTCTTGCCGGGTGGGATGTCTGCTTAATGCCTTTTGCCCTGAACGCATCAACGCGTTTTATCAGCCCGACCAAGGTGCTTGAATATATGGCGGCGTTATTGCCGGTGGTGAGCAGCGCCATTACCGATGTTGAGGAACCTTATGGTCATGTCGTCGCTATTGGACAGGATCACGCAGGCTTTATTCGCGCTTGTGAAGACGCGCTGGCGATACCGCCGGCATCCCGGGCAAGGCAACAGCAGCAAATGAAAGCCATTGTTGATGCGACCTCCTGGGACAAAACAGCGCAGGCGATGCATGAGTTAATAGAAAATGAGCTGACCGTTTCGCCATCTCGTCCTACAGCGGACACGCCTGTCGCGCAGGCGGAGCAAGGATCGCCTGTAAAGCCGGCTTTACGGCTGACGCCGCCCCACCCGGCAAGCGCATCGCCCGTCCGCTGTCTTATCCTCGGCGCGGGGCCGACGGGGCTGAGCGCTGCATATCATTATGGTTCGGGCGCACTGCTGCTTGAACGCAACAAGACGGTAGGCGGATGGTGCCGCTCCGTCGAAGATCGCGGCTTCACCTTTGATTATGCAGGACATATCATGTTTTCCAATGATCCCTATGTCCTCGCCATGTATGACATGCTGTTGGGCGATAATATCCATTGGCAAGAGCGTGAGGCATGGATTTACACCGACGGTATTTACACCCGTTATCCTTTTCAGGGCGCGTTGCATGGACTGCCGGCCGCTATCATAAAGGAATGTATCCTTGGGGCGATAGCGGCGCGTTATGAACCGCCCGGCGCCGCCGGCGCGCCGATGCTAACAGAACGCTGCGTTACCCATGGCGTGGAGGAGCATGGCACGCATACGGACTGCTGCGCCGATGGCGCGGTACCGGATTTTGTTCTTGGCCGCGCCACCGACCGGCATGGACGGAAAGAAGATTTTGAGCAGTTTATCTACCGGACCTGGGGTGCGGGCATCGCCAGGCATTTCGCCATTCCTTACAATAAGAAATTATGGACGGTTCCGCTCGCGGATATGGAAACCTCCTGGCTGGGCGGGCGTGTGCCGCTGCCTGACCTGGCGCAAATCATTGAAGGCGCCCTGGGGTGGACAGCCAAGCCCATGGGACCTAATGCCCGCTTCGGGTATCCGCTGCGTGGCGGCTTTCAGGCGTTGATGTCGGGTTTCCTGCCGCATATCGGCGGTACGGTTGAAACCGGCGCCGAGGTGAAGCAAATCCTGGCGCACCAGCATATCGCCGTCCTGGCCGACGGCAGGCAATACAGTTATGAGCAGTTGATCAGCACCATGCCGCTGCCGGAATTGATACGCATCATCGGAGACGAGGTTCCTGTAGACGTCAGGGCTGCGGCGGCCGGGTTACGCCATGTGTCGGTCCGCTGCGTTAACCTGGGTATCGGTCGCGCCAATTTGACCGATAAACATTGGATTTATTTTGCCGGCAATACCGTTTTTCATCGGATTTTCGTCCAGGGCAACGCCAGCCCCTTATGCAACCCTCCCGGCGGGTGCGGATTGACCTGCGAAATAAGCTATTCACCGCTTAAACCGCTCCCCGCAGAAGGAAAACAGCTTATCGACAGGTGCATCGCCGAGTGTATTGCCGTGGGGATGTTTAGCGCGGAGGATACTGTTATCACGGCTAACCAAATTGACATTCCTTATGCCTACGTGATTTACGATCATGCCCGTGAACAGAATATTGCCACGGTGCGTCAGTGGCTATTGCTTCACGATATCGTGCTGTCAGGGCGCTACAGTGAATGGGAGTATTATAATTCCGACCATGCTTTCATCGCCGGGAAAACAGCGGCTGAAAAAGTGAAAAGCCGTGCCTATCGGCAGGGAGCGGGATCCTAGGAACGGATGATGCTAAGGTTAAACAGATCACTGCCGGCCGGCGTTATCGTTTACGGGCGCTACCCTGTATGCTGACGTTCTGGCCGCGGGCTATTGTGATGTTTAACAGGAGTTTTTTATGCTGGGCATTATCAGAGTCTTAACCCATGACGATCGGGCCTTTGTGGAAGAGCATGGCCGTCTGATCCAACAGCAGTATGGGACGATCTCCCTGAGTCGTTGCATCCCCGACCAACGCCAAGGTATTTATGACGATGCCAGCCAGTCCCTGGCAATACCGAAAATTATCGCGCTGGGACAGGCGCTGCAGGCGGAAGGCTGTAATGCCTTATTCCTGAGCTGTGCGGCCGATCCGGGACTGGCGGAACTGCGCCGGGCGGTGACCATTCCCGTCATCGGCGCCGGCAGCGCGTCCGCAAGCGTGGCCGCCATGCTTAAACGTCCTGTGGCGGTGATGGGGATAGGGGCCGGCGCGCCGGCGCCGTTTAAACAACTGCTTGGCGAAGCGGTGGTTTATGCGCGGCCGGAAGGGGTTTTCAACACGACGGATCTTCTCAGCGCGCAGGGGCGGGAAAGCGCGCTGGCTTGCGCCGATACGCTTTATCGCCAGGGCGCGGAAGTCATTGCTTTTTCCTGTACGGGGTTTTCCACCATCGCCCTGGCCGACAGCATCCGCCGTCATTTAGGCAAGATAGCCATTGATGCGGTCAGCGCGGCGGGGTTGTTTATCAGCCAACTGACGCCGCGTTAAAATCACCTGTCGCCGGCTCCTGGCGCTAGGTTAAAGAGGGGGGGGGGCCGCTGTTTTCATCAGGGCATAGCTCAACAGAGCCGATGTCTATGCCCTCGGATGTGCCGTGCGCGGCACCGGGTCGGGGCGTTATTTTTTTTGCCGCTGGCTGCGGTAGGTGTCCAGCACCACGGCCACAATGATGACCGCGCCGGTAATGACCCGTTTCGCGGTTCGCTTGCGCCTATTTGCGCCAGTCCCGCCGCCAGCACTGAAATAATCAAAGCGCCCAGGAAGGTGCAAATGACGGAACCGCGTCCGCCCATCAGGCTGGTGCCGCCGATGACGACGGCGGCTATCACCTGCAGTTCCATACCCACGCCGCCGTTGGGGTCCGCCGCTTCGAGACGGGCGACCTGGAACAGCGACGCCAGGCCGGATAATCCCCCCATCAGGGCAAATACCGCGATTTTATAGGGACCGGGATTGATTCCCGCCAGGCGTACGGCTTCCTCATTGGTGCCGATGCCAATAAGATGGCGGCCGAAAATGGTACGGGTTAATGCCAGGTGCCCTAATAAAATCACCAGGGCGGCGATCACAAACGATGGCGAGATCCCAAGGACAATCGGATCGGCCAGATAATCAAAAATTGAACCGATATAGGCCGTCCGGGAATCGGTTAATTGATAGGCCGCTCCCCGCGCCATTTCCAGCATGCCCAACGACACGATAAACGAAGGGATACGCCAGAAGACCGTGATAAATCCGGTAAGCGAGCCCACGAGCGTCGCCAGCGCCACGCCCGACAGCGCGGCAAGCCAGGGATTCCAGTGCAGATTGAGGTAGGTGACGCTGACAACGGCGGCGGCTAATGCCAGCAGCGAGCCCACGGAAAGATCGATGCCCGCGATGATCAACACAAAGGTCATCCCTACCGACATCACCATTAAATCCGGGATCTGATTGGCAATGGTGCTGAAGGTATTCATGCTTAAAAAATGATCGCTGAGAAAGGAAAACAGCACGATCATCGCCAGCAGCGCGCCGATCAGTCCCAGATAACTGCTCAGGCCCCGCCAGGTAGAGGGCGATAACCTTTTTTCCGCCTGTAGTGATTCCCTATTCAGCGGCCCGGTGTGATGAGATAATGGTGTTTTACGCATCGAGTGGTTTCCCTGGGCCGGCCTGGGTGGCGGCAACCTTTTCTGTTTGTTGATAGCCGGAAAATGCCGCGGCCAGAATACCGTCCTGCGTCCAGGCGCCGCGTGTAAACAGGCCTGCTAATTTCCCGGCGGAAAGGACGGCGATACGGTCGCAAATCAGCATTAATTCGCGCAGGTCGCTGGACACGACGATCAGGCCTTTGCCGTCCTGGGTTAGCTCATTCATGAGTAAATAGATATCCCGTTTGGCCCCCACGTCTATCCCGCGCGTTGGTTCGTCAAATAAAATGACGTCGCAGTTGCGCTCCAGCCAGCGGCTGATCAGCACCTTCTGCTGGTTGCCTCCGGACAAGCTTTCGACCGGCTGGCCGCTGCCCGTGGCGCGAATGCCCAGGTTGTCGATGTGTTTTTGCGCCAAACGCTGTTCATGGCGCGCGTTGACCACGGAGAAGCGGCTTATTTTATCGCGGTTTCCCAGGGAGATATTGGCGGCGATAGACTGCGGCAATAGCAACCCCTCGCCTTTGCGATCTTCGGTAACCAGCGCAATCCGGTGGCGGATCGCGTCGGCGGGGGAGCGAAGGGTGACCGGCAGCAGCGGATCGCCCACGGATAATTGCCCGTGCTCCACCGGGTCCGCACCAAATATGGCGCGCAATAATTCGGTCCGTCCCGCGCCAACCAATCCACCGATCCCCAGGACTTCGCCACGATGCAGGGTCAATGAAACGTCCTGGATAATATGACCCCGCCTGAAGTGCTCTACTTTTAAAATGGGCGCGCCCTGCCGGCGCGCGCTGATATCCAGGGTACTTTCCAGATCGCGACCCACCATTAACGACACCAGTTGGTCGCTGCTGTAGCGTCTGATATCGTCTGTGCACACGACATGGCCATCCCGTAAGACGGTAACATCGTCGGCAATCATCGCCAGTTCATCCAGACGATGGGAAATATAGATAAGCGAGACGCCGCGCTGCTTAAAGCGCTTAATTTGGCTGAACAATAATTCGACTTCGCGACTGGTCAGCATCGCTGTCGGTTCGTCTAAAATAAGGATGCGGCTTTCACCGATTAAGTTACGGGCAATCTCAATCATTTGCTGATGGCCCAGGCCAAGTTCACCGACCAGCGTATCCGGGTCAATCATTTGCAGGCCCACCAGCGCCATTACCGGCCGGGCCATGTCGCGCAGGCGTTTGCGATTGATCCAGCCCGCGCGGTGAGGTAATTGATCGATAAATAAGTTTTCCGCCACCGAAAGGGTTGGCAGCAGGTTGAGCTCTTGCATCACCATGCGGATACCTCTTTTTTCCGCGTCTTTTCTGCTCGCCGGCGTATAAGGCTGGCCCTGGTACAGCATAGTGCCCGTGGTGGGTATGACCAGGCCGCCGATTATTTTGGATAACGTGCTTTTACCCGCGCCGTTTTCACCCGTCAGCGCCAGGACTTTTCCCGGGTATAATTTCAGGTTCACATCCGTCAGCACCGGCTCGCTATAGGTTTTGCCGATACCCTTTATTGCTAGAATTTCATGCCGGTCTGTCATATTCAGGGTTATCCGGTGATGGCAGCATAACTGCGTTAACGGGCGGGTCAAAATACCGGGAACAGGTGCGCTTTGTTTGGCGCTAACCCTTGGCGTTTAACGCTGCCGCGGCGTGAGCGGCAACGTTAAACCACAGGGATATTCCGGTCCCAGGCATCAGCACCGCTCAGCGGCCCGGGTGTTTATTGCTTGACGATCAGTTTGACCGGCGTTTCTACGCTGCTGGCCAGTTCGCTTTGCTTTTTCCCGTTTTCCAGGGCGGTTAACGCGGCATTGATACCAAAAACCGCCTGCTGAGAGGCAAACTGATCGGCGGTCGCCAATACCCGCCCATCGGCCAGCATCGGTTTGATCGCCGCGATATTGTCATAGCCCACCACCTGGACCTGGCCCTTTTTCCCGGCTGCGCGAACCGCGGAAACCGCGCCCAGCGCCATATTATCGTTATCCGCCAATAACGCCTTGATATTGGGGTATTCGCTTAACATCGCCGCGGCAATGGCATTGGCATTATTAATCTCCCACTGTCCGGACTGTACCGACACGACTTTTATGCCTGCCTGCGCCATGGCATCCTGGTAGCCCTGCGTGCGCTGCTGGGAATTGGTCGAGGTAGGGATGCCTTCAATAATGCCCACCTGATCGCCGGCCTTAAGATGTTTTGCTAAATAATCCCCGATGCTTTTAGCGCCTTTACGGTTATCCGGGCCGACAAAGGGCACATTTAAGCCTTTGTCCTTCAGAACGGCGGCATCAAACTGATTATCGATATTGATAACAATAATGCCGGCATCAATCGCTTTTTTAACCACGGGTACCAGGGCTTTGGAGTCCGACGGGGCAATAATAATGGCGTCCGCCTTTGACACAATCATCTGTTCCACAATTTGAATCTGATTAGCTGTGTCGGTTTCATTTTTAATGCCGTTGGAAATAAGATCGAATTTATCGGCATGTTGTTTCTGGTAATCTTTCGCACCCGTTTCCATCGTCAGGAAAAATTCATTTGCCAGTGATTTCATGACCAGCGCGATCTTGGGTTTGTGATGCTGCGTGTCAGCGGCGGAAACCGGCAACGCAGCGGCGGCGGAAAACACCAGTACCGCAACGGCACCTATAACTTTAAGAAATGGTACATTTTTCATGAAATTATCCTTTCTAGAGAGACACTATAAAGACAACAGCGTTGCGGTTGCCACAGCCCTGTTGTGCGTATACCCCGTTCCGCCGGCAACGGTACGCAAAACGTGGGTATAAATGAAAAGACCTCCTTTATCGGTGAAACAGCCAATAAGAATCTATTGTTGCATTCGATGATAAACCAGCGAGCTGTTCGGCATATTTGATGCCCCTTTACGCTCGACTTTCAGGGAGGCGAACGCGCAGGCATATCGCACGGCATCGGTTAATTTTTTACCATTGGCTATGCATCCGGCCAATGCGCCGGTAAAAGCATCTCCCGCGCCGCTGGTATCCATTACCGCTGATTTATAGGCGGGAACATAGGTAAAAATATCGCCGTCAAATAATAAACAACCCCGCTCGCCGAGCGTGATGATGACACATTTAGCCCCTTGGTTATGGATGCTTTTCGCCGCGGTTTTTGCTGAATGAATATCGGTGATTGCGATGCCGGACAGCGCTTCCGCCTCGATTTTATTCGGCGTGATAATATCAATTAAATGCAATATTTCCTTCACTTCCGAGACGTAGGGCGCAGGATTCACTACTATTACGCACTGAAATGATTTAGCTTGCATAATGGCAAAGCGGGTAATGGGAAAATTATTCTCCAGCTGGGTTAAAAATACTTTACAGCTCTGGATGATATTTAAATCGAATAAAATATCTTCTTGTGTAAAGGTTTCGTTGGCGCCAAGGTCGATGCTGATCATGTTATCGCCAGTGGTATTGGAAACCCAGACAATGGCGATCCCCGTGGCAGCTATTTCATTTTCAAAAATAGTGAACGAGGAAATTTCAGTATTGGTAATGTATTTTCTCGCTTTCTCTGAAAATTCATCCATTCCCAATTTTATTGCCAGATGAACGTTATTATTTATTTTCGCTGCCGCCACCGCCTGATTGGTTCCTTTGCCGCCGGCATAAAAATGAGTGGACGATGACCGGATGGTTTGACCTATTTGCGGCAACATCATTGTTTCCGATACTATATCGACATTGAACGAGCCGAGAATATAGATGCCGTCGTCGAGAAGCTTTTCTTGTTGATCGGATTCCGTATAAGAATCCATGCTGCTGTCACCCAGGCCTTTGAGAATGGTATTGATGACGGATTTCTCAAAGAGTGATTCATCAGCGACCTCAGCTAACTTAGCGCCGCCGTGAAATAGCATGCAGTTGGCATGTGAACTCAATTCTTTCAGATCATTGCGAATGGTGCGCGTAGTGACGCTTAACTCTTTCGCCAGCTCTGCGACATAGACATTTTTATCCCTCACCAGCTTAACTCGAATCGCTTTTTGTCTTTCGCTTTTGTTCATCAAGTCTTACCCCGGAACCCATAATATGAAATGAGGAACGGTGTTTATCACGCAAAGCTCATAAAAAAGCCTAAAAAAGGGAAAATTTTTTTCCGATTACCGTTTAAACGGCAAGATCAGGAGATGCGTCACATAATAGCATTGGCGCAAGGAGCGACTGGGTTTGGAATAACCCGGGCGCAATACTGGCGTGTCATTGGGACGAGGGCAAACCGTTTTTATTGTGCCCGGGAAAGGGTGACGCAGGGAGCGCCGATCTGGCCGGTACCGCCATTGATAACGATTTTCATCATTGCCTACCTCGCGCCCCGGCCACGGGGCGCTTTGTCGTGATATGACGAAAGCCGCGAATCGGCCGCCTTAACGCAAACCCGCCTTGTCGAGACCGAATACCTTGTCGGCCGAACCCGGTACGGCCCGGAAAGCCACGCCGGCGCGATTCCAGGCGTTAATCGCCATGACGGCGAAAGTCAGATCGGAAATTTCCTTTTCGGAAAATTGGCCGCGCACGTGTTCATAGAGCTCATCCGGCACATCGCCCGACAGTTTGGTGAGGGATTCGGCCCACGCCAACGCCGCGCGCTCGCGCGGTTGGAATAGGGGGGATTCGCGCCAGATTGCCACGTGATGCAGGCGCAGCGCGGACTCTCCGCGGATGGTCGCCTGTTTGATATGCATATCGAGGCAGAAGCCGCAGCCGTTAAGCTGGGAGGCGCGCACCTCGATCAAATCGATAATTCCCTCCTCGATAACGCCGTTTCGCACGGCGGCCGAGAACGCGATCAGTTGCTGATACTGCTCGGGGGACAACTGGGCATAATTGAGGCGTTGGGTCATTTGTCATTTCTCCGGGTGATTAAGGATATTTGTTATCCTTATGGATATATAATATCCTTAATTAAGCGCCTGTAAAGCTGCGCCGCAGCGAGACGGCGGCATAGGGGCTATAACCAAAAGTATGGAGCGACCTTATGGACATTGTATCCGCCTTGCGCAGCTTTCTGCGCGTCGCCGAAACCGGCTCGTTTTCCGCCGCCGCCGCCGATCTGGGTGTCACCCAGCCAGCCGTTTCCCGGCAGGTTTCGGCGCTTGAAAGCCATTTAACGATCCGGCTGCTGCACCGGACCACCAGCGGTCTGGCGCTGACGGCCGAGGGGGAACGGGCTATTCCTTTTGCGCTAAGGGTACTGGCGGCCGTCGACGAACTGGGCGACGCGGCCGGCCTGGGCTGCGCCGCCGCCTCGGGCAAGGTGCGCCTGAGCGTGCCGGGGCCGCTGGGGATGTATCTGGGCGGGCTGCTGGCGCCGTTTCTGGCGGCCTATCCCGGTTTGTCCGTTGAACTGGTGCTGCGGGAAAACCCGTCTGACCTGCTGGAAGAGGGGATTGATCTCGAAGTCCGGCTGGGGCCGGTGTTGGCGAATGGACTGATCTGCCGGCATATCGGGTGGACAACGGCGTTTCTTGTGGCGGCGCCATCCTATCTGTCCAGGCGCGCGGCGCCAAGCGCGCCGGCGGAGTTACAACACCATGAGTGTCTTTACTACAATCGCGGCGGGGAGGGCATGACCTGGTCATTCTCCGACGGTTCGGCGGAGACGGCCGTGCGGGTGGCGCCAAGGCTGATTTCCAATAATGCGCTGGCGGTGTATCGCGCGGCGCTCTCGGGTGCGGGGCTGGCGATCCTGTCCCATCTCGTTGCCGGCCCCGATATCGCGACGGGCCGGCTTATCGCCGTGATGCCAGGCTTTCCGCCGTCCCGGTTGCCCATGCATGTGGTCTATCTCTCGCGCCGCAATATTCCGCTGCGCGTCAAGGCGGTGCTGGATTTCCTGATGACGGCGGTAGGGGCCGATCCGGCGATGTCCCGGTAGCATGGTGAAAGAACAACGGCGCGGGATAGGGCGCACGCGGTGTCAGCCGGAGCGTTCCAGCAGCCAGTCCATGGTGCGTTTGAGCAGGTCGTCCGGGACATCCTCGGCCAGGGTCAACGCGAGGGAAGCCAGGCTTACGCCCGCGAGGGAATGGCGCCAGGCCGCATCGGCATCCCACATGATGCGCGCTATCGGACAGGGTTTGCTGTCGCAGGTTCCCTTTGCCCGGCAGGGGTTGTTGCCCCGTATTTCATTGCAAATAAACGTCTGGCGTTTACCCTCGACGGCTTCGACGATATCCAGGAAGGTGATCTCAGCCGGCGCCCTGGCCAGCCGGTAGCCGCCGCCCGGGCCGAGCGTGGTCGCGACCAGGCCGGCTTGGGAGAGACTTTGCAGCGCTTTCGACAGATATTCCTTCGGCAGGCCGTGAAATTCCGCCAGGGTTTTCGTGGACAGATAGCGTTCCGCCGGCATACCGGCGAGCAGGGCGCAGCAATGGAGGGCCCACTCGACCTGACTCTTGAGGATCATGATTTTATCCGTTACAACACAACGACGGTTACGGATATATAATATCCGTAACTGAGACGTTTTGTAAATATGCCGCCCAAGTAAACCTATTCTGAGCTATTTTTTTGAATAATGGCTTCTAACGATACAATCAGCGTAAGGGAGGATCACAATATGCGTCCGGAATTTATCAGGCATTGGCGTGAGCTGGAGGGTGACGACGTGGCGGCCTATGAAGATAGCGGCGAGCGCATGTCGATTGGCGCGCCGTTGGGCCGAATGCTTGGCCTTAGCCGGATTGGTATTCATCATGAACGGCTGCCGCCGGGGCGCCGGACCACCTATCCCCATGCTGAAAGCGCGGAGGAGGAGTTTATCTATGTGCTGGAAGGGCATCCGCATGTCTGGATAAACGGCGTTATGCATCAGCTCTCGCCGGGTGAAGCGGTGGGATTCCCAGCCGGCACAGGCATCTGCCATACCTTTATCAATAACAGCGAACGAGAAGTCCGGCTATTGGTGGTCGGCGAGGCGTCCAAACCCGATAACAGGATCCATTACCCAAAAAACCAGCAATATGAATTGACGCGCAAAGACCGCTGGGTGTCACCGCCAGAGCAGGAATTTGGCGCACATGAGGGCATGCCGGACCGGCCGGAGGGCCAGTCGTAATCAAGATACGATTTGAGTCAGCCGGGGGCCGGATTCAGATAAGCGATGCCGGGCCATTCCCTCTGGTCAAAAAAGGGGCTCCAGGGCAAGAGCGGTCGCATGGGCATGCGTTTGGGATTGCCTGTATCATTAGGCCCCCGGTTGTGCCGGGTTAAAGCGGCTTAAAGAAAGCTGCCGGTCTTTGCGGGCGCGGCGGGCGATATCCGCGTTGGGATCGCCGTTAAAACCATGGAACCCGCCGGGGTAAACGTTCAACGCTACCGGCACGCCCGCGCGGATTAACCTGCGGGCATACTCCAGATTTTCGTCGAGAAACAAATCCAGCGTGCCCACCCCAATCCAGGCTGGCGGCAAACCGCCCAGGTCATTCGCTCTCGCCGCCGCCGCATACATGCAAATATCCTCGCCGCCCGGCTCGGCGCCCAAATACGACTGCCAGCCGAAACGGTTGCTTTCCCGCGTCCAGATAAATTCGCCGGTTACCGGATTAGGATCGGTCTCCACCACCGTGCGGTCATCAAGCATCGGGTACATCAGGTTCTGAAAAGCCAGCGCCGGTGCGCCACGGTCCCTGGCGAGCAGCGCCAGCCCGGCGGCCAGTCCCGCGCCGGCGCTGTCGCCCATCACGCCGATGTGCCGGGGATCGACGCCCAGTTCACCCGCGTATTGCGCCATCCAGGCCAGCGCGGTAAAACAATCTTCCAGCGGACCGGGGAAGCGCGTCTCGGGCGACAGCCGGTAATCAACCGAGACAACGACGCAATCCTGCCGGCTTGCGGTGAGGCGGGTAAGCGGCAGCGATTGTTCCGGGCTACCCATCAGAAATCCGCCGCCGTGGATATGGAGGATGCCCATCCGGCCTTTTTTCACCGCGAGCGGAGCGATAACCATCACCCGCACCGGCGGCGCGCCGTCCTGCCCGGGGATTAAATGTTCGGTCATGGACAGCGCCAGCCCATCGTCGCGCGCGGCGTTGTCCAGCGCGGCCGCCTGCCGTTGGGCGCGCATCGCCGGCAGGACCTGGGCATCAAGCGTGGGATGTTCCAGTTGTGATAATAATGGCTGCAGTTCGGGATCGACTAAATGGTAAGTACTCATCCGTGAAGGTCCTTCGGGCGGGTTTACGCTAAAAAATAACACCGCGGCTCGCCGGGAAGCAAGCCGCGGCAGAATTTAACGCTTAACTTATACCTTTACCACCTTCAGCAGATGATCCGCCAAACGCAGGCTTAATGCCGCGCCGGTAAGCGTGGGGTTCATGCAGGAGGTGGAGGGCATCACGCTGGTGCCGGCAATAAACAGATTAGGGTGATCGTGAGAGTGGCAATGACTGTTTACGACGGAGTGATTGATTATGTTCACGCTGGAAAAAGACAGCTTCGGGCAAACGCCCAAACCTAAGGCCTTCGGTATCCGATAACCCTGGCGATAAGAGGGGGTATTGCGCCTCACGCGGCCGGCGCTGAATGTTCTATTATGGTGTATCACTGCCCCGTTATGGGGCATCGTCCGCCGGTACATTTGATTAACGCCTTGTTATTGCTATTTATTGCAAATTGGCACGTTTCTTTCATATTCCTTCGTGTCAAGCCGGGGCACGGTCCCATAAGTCTTGTGAAAATTTAACCTTTACAGGTAATGAAGCCTGATCCCCTTTGCGGGTGGTCAGGCTTTTTTTTTGCGAGGAAGGCAGCAGATGCGCGCAGTGATTGAGGTCGGTATCTTACTTTCCACCGAAGGCACCTACCGCCATATGGCGGAAAGCGCGCTGGCCGGGATGCGTCACGCATTGGCGGAAACCAATGCCGATCCCTGTTTTCCGTATATCCTGAACGCCACCCATATCAACCCGGCGGGTAATCTTAGCGCCTATAGCGCGGGGGTCGAACGGCTGATAAGCGCCGGCGCGCGGCATATCTTCGGCACTATCACGTCCGCCAGCCGTAAAGAAATCATTCCCGATCTGGAGCAACATAATGCCCTGCTGTGGTACGGCTGTCCGTATGAAGGATATGAGAGCAGCGAGCAGGTTATCTATCTGGGCGGCTGTCCCAACCAGACATTATTGCCGCTATTGCGCCTGGCGCTGGGGGAATTCGGCAAACGCGCCTGGCTGACGGGATCAAACTATGTCTGGGGCTGGGAAAGCAACCGCATCGCCCGGGAAGCGATCGAGATTGCCGGCGGCGAGGTGCTGGCGGAGAAATACCTGCATCTCGGTCATACCGCGGTGGAGGAACTGGCGGAGCAGACCCTGCGGGCCGCGCCGGATTTTGTACTCAATAACCTGGTTGGCGAGTCTTCTTATGCCTTTTTACGCCGGCTGGATCGGCTCTGCGCCCAGGCCGGCCGGATGTTGCCGGTATTAAGCTGCAACCTGACCGAAGCGGAAACCAGCCAGTTGGGGGAAATACGCGCGCTGCGGCTGCTCTCCTGCGGTCCGTTTTTTGCCGCCACCAATACCGCCTTCTGTCATCGGCAACAATTGCTGCATGGCTGGACCCGTTTTTCCCACTATTACACCGGGGCCTGGCTGGCGGTAAAACTGTTCGCCAACGCCCTGCAACAGTCCATGGACAGCGATCCGGACGCCATCCGCCGGGCGCTGTATCTTAACGGGCAACAAACTGCCCTCGGCGCCCTGTCTGTCTCGTCACGCAATAACCACACGTTTTTGCCCTGCCATATCGCGGAACTGCGCCACGGCGCGTTTCACCTGTTGTACAGCGAGTCGCACCCGGTCGCGCCCGACCCGTATTTAACGGCGACGGATCTCCAGGCTGCTTTTGCCCCGGCATCGACGCGGCCCGTATTGAGGATCGTAAAATGAAGACACTCTCCCCTCCGGATTTTGACACGCGGCCGCTGTTATTAGTGGATTGCGACCCCCGCACGCTGGCGACGTTGGAAAAATGCCTGCCGCGCATGGGCGGGCGCTGGGTTACGCTTTGCGCCGACGGCCCGCTGCCGCCTGGCCCGGTTTGCGCCGCGCTGGTGGAGCTGGAATATTTCGCCAGTCCCAGGACCCTGGAGATGCTGCGACAACGCGCGGTGCCCATCGTGGTGCTGACGTCCCATGAAGCTTTATCGCAAATCCAACGGGCGCTGTTGCTCGGCGCGACCGCGCTACTGCCGAAACCGATTAATCAACGCGCCATCTATACCACCCTGATGATGGCTATCGGCCTGCGCCACCAGCTTACGACGCAGGAGGAACAACTGATGCAGCTACGCCTGCGCGTCAGCGCCATGCCCGTGGTGAGCCGGGCCGTCGCGGCGCTGATGGTGGACGGTAACTGCGATGAACAGCAGGCATGGGCCGGGCTGCGCGGCGAAGCCATGCGCCACAACCTGCGTATGGAAGAGGCGGCGGAAAAATACCTCGCTTTCCGGCAACAACAACGGTTGGGAGAAGGTTAACCATGTTATTGCGTTTATACCGCCGTCCGATGCTGTTGCTGTCCGTGCTGTTTATTGTGCTGGTGATACTGGCGGCGCTGTTCGCCCCCTGGCTGGCCCCGTTCGACCCGGATGAGCAGTTTGTCGAGGGCCTGAGCCTGGACGGCGCGCCGCTGCCGCCGGATCGCGGCTTCTGGCTCGGTACTGATTTGCTGGGCCGAGATCTGCTCTCAAGGCTTATCTGGGGGGCGCGCACCTCCCTGCTGGTGGGCGTGGTCGCCAATGGCATGGCGGTGCTGATTGGCGTGGTGGTCGGTCTATGCGCCGGCTATATCCAGGGGCGCATCGGCAATCTGCTGATGCGTATCACCGATTTGATGATGGCATTTCCGGCGCTGCTGCTGGCTATCGCCCTCGCCGCGATTTTCCAGCCCAGCGTGTGGATCGTCGCGTTGGTCATCGCCATGGTGAACTGGGTCCAGATTGCGCGGGTGATCTATGCCGAAACCGTCGCACTCAGCGCGCGTGATTTTGTCGCCGTGGAGCGCACCATAGGCGCCGGACCGTGGCGAATCCTCATCGTGCATCTGATTCCCCACCTGGTGCCCACCATTCTGGTCTGGGCCACCCTCGGCATCTCCACCACCGTATTGCTGGAAGCCACGCTCTCCTTCCTGGGGGTCGGGGTACAACCGCCGATGGCGAGCTGGGGCAATATCATTTTTGAAAGCCAGACCTATTTTACGTCGGCGCCCTGGCTGGTATTCCTGCCTGGCGCGGCAATCGTATTGCTGTCGCTGGCGTTTAATATCGTCGGCGACGCCCTGCGCGATGCGCTGGATCCCACCCTGAAACGAGGTCTGTGATGCCGTTTATAAGCCGTCGTTTGCTGCACGCCGCCCTGATTTTATTAGGTGTGACCTTTATCAGCTATATGCTGCTGTTTTTACTGCCCGCGGACCCGGTGCGCCAGATTGCCGGGCGCAGCGCCACCCCGGAAGTGATCGCCAGCATCCGCCATCAACTGGAGCTGGACCTGCCGTTCTGGCAGCAATATACCCACTATCTGCTGCGGTTGCTGCATGGCGATCTCGGCCGTTCATTTATCCAGCGCAGCGAGGTTAGCGCGCTGATTTCTGCGCGCATCGGCCCGTCCCTGGAACTGATGGCGGCGGGGATCCTGTGCGAACTTTTACTTGGCATTACCCTCGGCACCCTGGCGGCGGTCAAACGCAATACCGTGCTCGACAAACTGCTGATGGCCTTCTCGTTTATTGGCGTTTCCGCACCGCAATTTATCGCCGCGATGCTGTTTCTGTATCTGTTTTCGGCGGTGCTTGACTGGTTTCCGATGGGTGGCTACGGCGGTTTTAGTCACCTGGCGCTACCGGCGCTGACGCTTGGCGTGCTGGGCAGCGGCTGGTATTCGCGCATGCTGCGCTCAATGATGATTGACGTCCTCCATGAGGATTTTGTCCGTACCGCCCGGGCCAAAGGATTAAGCCGGGCGCGGGTGCTGTTCCGTCATGTGCTGCCCAACGCCGTATTGCCGCTGATCCCGATGATTGGCATTGATATCGGCATCTTCCTGGGCGGGCTGGTGGTGGTGGAGTCGGTGTTTGGCTGGCCGGGGATCGGGCAATTGGCCTGGCAGGCGATCCAGCAGGTCGATATTCCGGTAATTGTCGGCGTTACCACGGTATCTGCGGTGGCGATTGTCGGCGGCAACCTTATTGCGGATCTGCTGCTGCCATGGGTGGATCCGCGCATTGATATCAAGAACTCGAGGGGAAGACCATGAAAAAGCGCTTAGTGATGATGGCGGTGGCGGCGGCATGTTTCGCCGGGGCGGCCCATGCGGAGGAGGCGAGGCAGGGCGGCAATGCGGTGGTCACGTATCAGAATGACGTGGCGACGCTTGATCCGGCGATTGGTTATGACTGGCAGAACTGGTCGATGATCAAAAGCCTGTTTGACGGCCTGATGGATTATAAACCGGGCACCACCGACCTGGTCAACGACCTGGCGGAAAATTACACCGTCTCTGATGACGGGCTGGTCTATACGTTTACGCTGCGCAAAGGCGTGAAGTTCCATAACGGCCGCGAGATGAAGGCTGCCGACGTGAAATACTCGCTGGAGCGCACCGTTAATCCGAAAACCCAAAGCCCGGGGGCCGGGTTCTTCAGCTCCATTGCCGGCTACGATGATATGGCGTCCGGTAAAGCGGAACACCTTGCCGGTATTGAAACGCCGGACGATTATACCGTCAAGATCACCCTCAAGGCGCCGAATGCCACCTTCCTGCATGTGATGGCGCTGAATTTCGCTTCTGTCGTTCCCCATGAAGCGGTGGAACAATGGGGCGCGGATTTCGGCAAACATCCGGTTGGCACCGGGGCTTTTGAGTTGAGCACATGGAAGCTTGGCCAGGAATTGGTGTTCAAGAAGAATCCCAACTACTTCCGCAGTGGTCTGCCGCACCTTGATACCATCACCTTTGAAGTGGGGCAGGATCCCTCGGTGGCCCTGCTGCGCCTTGAGCGCGGGGAAGTGGATATCGCCGGTGACGGCGTGCCGCCGGCCCGGTTCCTGCAATTTAAGCAAGACCCCAAATATAAGGGGCTGCTGGTGACCGGCGATCAGCTCCAGACCGGTTACCTGACCATGAAAACCACCCTAAAGCCGTTCGATAACCTGAAGGTGCGTCAGGCGGTCAATATGGCCATCAACAAAGATCGTATCGTGCGCATTATCAACGGCCGCGCCGTTGCGGCCAACCAGCCGCTACCCCCGGCGATGCCCGGCTATGACACCGCCTATAAAGGGCTGGGTTATGACGTGGCGAAGGCCAAACAGCTGCTTGGCGAGGCAGGGTTTGCCAATGGTTTCAGCACCGAACTGTATGTGATGAATACCGATCCGCAGCCGCGCATCGCCCAGTCTATCCAGCAGGATCTGGCCAAGGTGGGTATTCGCGCCAGCATTAAATCTCTGGCCCAGGCCAACGTCATTGCCGCAGGCGGTTCAGCCGATCAGGCGCCGATGGTCTGGTCCGGCGGCATGGCGTGGATTGCCGACTTCCCGGATCCATCCAACTTCTGGGGACCGATCCTCGGCTGCGGCGGCGCGGTGGATGGCGGCTGGAACTGGGCGCGCTACTGTAATAAAACCCTGGACGCCGAAGCCGAAAAAGCCGACAGCATGGCCAAACCCGATCAGCAGGACGCGCGTATCGCCGCCTGGCGCAAAATTTTCATCAGCGCCATGGATGATGCGCCCTGGGTGCCCATTTTTAACGAAAAACGTTTCACGGTACGTTCCGCCAATATGGGCGGGGAGGACGCGCTGTACGTCGACCCGGTGCATGTTCCGGTCAACTATGACTATATCTGGAAAAAATAATCCGCCTGGCGGGCCGGCCGGCACCGGTTCGCCGCTATTGAAGGAGAGATGGCATGTGTCAAAACTGCCTGGTTAAAACCATTCATCACGCGCAGCACCATTTCGGCTGGGATAACAGCCTTGTCCCCGAGGCCCGCGTCGCGTCCGGCACCACGCTTGAGTTTCACTGTCTTGACTCGTCCAACGGTTTTTTCACGCCGCAATCCACCGCCGCCGATGTCGGCGCCATGCCGTTTGACAAAATCAATCCGGTTAACGGTCCTGTATACGTGGAAGGCGCCGCGCCGGGTGATGTGCTGAAAGTGACTATCGACGCCTTCCGCCCCTCCGGTTTCGGCTGGACGGCCAATATCCCCGGCTTCGGGCTGCTGGCGGATCAGTTCACCACGCCGGCGCTGGCCTTATGGCATTACGATAAAACCACGCTGGCGCCCTGCGCGTTTGGCCGCCATGGACGGGTGCCGCTGAAGCCTTTTGCCGGCACCATCGGCGTGGCGCCGGCCGAGGCGGGCCTGCATTCCGTCGTGCCGCCCAGGCGGGTGGGCGGCAACCTGGATATTCGCGATCTCAACGCGGGTTGTACCCTTTACCTGCCGGTGGAAGTGGAGGGCGCGCTGTTTTCGATCGGCGATACCCATGCCGCGCAGGGCGACGGCGAGGTGTGCGGCACGGCGATTGAAAGCGCCATGGACGCGGTGGTGAAACTGGAGGTGGTAAAAAACATGCCGTTGGCCACGCCGCGTTTTTCCACCCCAGGGCCGGTGACCGATCATCTCGACAAGGCGGGATACGAGGTATTTACCGGCGTAGGTCCGGATCTGATGACCGCCGCCCGTGACGCGCTGCGCTACTGTATCGACGCCCTGTGCCGGGAGCAGCATATGAGCCCGGAGGATGCCTATATGCTGTGCTCGGTCTGCGGCGATCTCCGCATCAGTGAAATTGTCGACATGCCGAACTGGGTGGTGTCGTTCTACTTTCCGAAACTGGTTTTACAGTGAGGTACTTGCGATGCAGCCAGCCCTGATTTCAGTGGAGCGTCTGTCAATTGAATTCGGCTCCCGCCGGGTGGTGGATGATGTCAGCTTTGCATTATTGCCGGGCAAAACGTTGTGCATCGCCGGGGAATCGGGCAGCGGCAAATCCCTGGCGTCCCTGGCCATTATGGGGCTGCTGCCCAATGAGGCGAGCGTGCCCGGCGGGGCCATTGTATTTGACGGCCGCGATCTGCTGAGCCTGTCGGATCCTGAGATGCAGCCGCTGCGCGGCAAGCAGATCGGCATGATTTTCCAGGAGCCGATGACCTCCCTTAACCCGCTGATGACCGTCGGGCAACAACTGGAGGAAACGCTGCAACGCCATGAACCCTTCGATCGCCGTGCCCGGCGTATGCGGGTCGTGGAGATGCTGGACGCGGTAAAATTCACCCAGGTGGAAAAGCGTCTTAAACAGTACCCGCACGAACTGTCCGGCGGGATGCGCCAGCGGGTGATGATTGCCATGGCGATGCTGTGCAAACCTCGTGTACTGATTGCCGATGAGCCGACCACCGCGCTGGATGTCACCATCCAGGCGCAAATCCTGCAGTTAATGCGCGAGCTGCAGCGGGAGTTCAATACCAGCGTATTGCTGATCACCCATGATATGGGGGTGGTGGCGGAAATGGCGGATGACGTGGTGGTCATGAACCAGGGACGCATCGAGGAGCGCGCCCCGGCGGCGCAGCTGTTCCACGCGCCGCGGGCAGCCTATACCCGCAAGCTGCTGGCGGCGGTGCCGGTGCTGGGCAGCGCGCCGCCGATTGCCCCGGTGGAGCATGCCGAGCCGCTGCTGTCGGTAAACCGCCTGACGGTACGTTTCCCGGTGCGCCGGGAGGGCTTTAGCCCGCGCCGCCAGGTCTTTGCGGTGGATAACGTCACGTTTGATCTCTGGCCGGGAGAGACCTTAGGCATTGTGGGCGAAAGCGGTTGCGGTAAGTCCAGCCTCGGCAAGGCGCTGATGAATATGGTGCCGTTCGAGGGCAGCGCGCGGCTGGCCGGGCAGGAACTTAACGGCCTGCGAGGGGACGCGCTCAACGCTGTGCGCCAGGAGATCCAGATGGTGTTCCAGGACCCGTACGCCGCGCTTAATCCACGCCAATCGGTTTTTGAACTGGTGGGGGAGCCGATGCTTATCCATCAGCGCATGCGCGGGGAGGAAAGACGCGCGCGCGTGGGCCAGCTGCTGGAACAGGTCGGGTTGCCGGCCGGTGTCATGGATCGCTATCCGCACCAGTTCTCCGGCGGCCAGCGGCAGCGTATTTGCATTGCCCGGGCGCTGGCGCTGAACCCCCGGCTTATCATCGCCGATGAATCGGTATCGGCGCTGGACGTGTCGGTGCAGGCGCAGGTGCTGGCGTTGCTGGAGGCGTTGCGCGGGGAGTACCGGCTCAGCTATGTCTTTATTTCCCATGACATGGCGGTGGTTGAGCGCATTTGCCATCGGGTCGCGGTCCTGTTCGCCGGCCGGATTGTCGAGATTGGCCCACGGGATCAGGTATTGCATCATCCGCGTCATCCCTACACCCGCCGGCTGCTGAGCGCGGTGCCCATGCCGGACGTCAGCCAAAAACGGGATTTCCACAGTCTGCTGACCGATATGGCCCGCCCGGACCCCATCAAGCCGCTTGGCTGGCAAAGTCCGCCGCAGCAGTTTACCGACTACGGCAACGGACACCTGGCTGCCTGTTAAGCATGACATGGCCGCGAGCGGCTGTGTCGTTCGCGAAGCAGCGGTCCTGAGCCGCAGATGAGGGATTACCCAATCTGTCATCTGCCCGCCATGTCGTTGTCATCGATGCTGTTTATGGTCGGAGGAACGCATTTGGAGGTGTTCCTATGTTTAGCATGGAAACGGTGCTTCAGGATCTGAACCCACGGCATAAAACCGCGCCCTGGCAGCTCAGGCTGCTGAAATGGCTATTTCGAGAAAAAGAGTTTCATCAGTTAGCCGATAATTACCGGCATCTGAAGGGACTGGACATGGTGGAGCAGATCCTTGAATTTTTAAATATCCAGTGCGAACTGACCGAGCGCGATCTTGAGCAAATCCCCAGCTACGGTCCGGTCGTGGTGGTGGCCAACCATCCGATCGGCACCATCGACGGGCTGGTGTTGCTGCGCGCGGTCGCGTCGGTGCGCAGCGATGTCAAGGTGGTGGCGAACCGGCTGCTGTCGCGCGTGGAATCGTTAAGCAGCCTGATGATCCCGGTGGATAATATGGGCAACCGCACGCGCCGTACGCAGGTGGCGCTGATGCAGGAACACCTCGATAACCAGGGCGTGCTGATCGTGTTCCCGGCGGGAGAAGTCTCGCGTCTTGGCAGCAAAGGCGTACGTGACGGCTGCTGGCGCACCGGTTTTATCCGTCTGGCCGCCAAAAGCCGTGCGCCCGTCGTGCCGGTGCATATCGGCGGCGGCAACAGCGCGTGGTTTTATCTGTGTTCGCTGCTTTACCGCCCGCTGTCCTCGCTGTTATTGGTGCGGGAGATGTTCCGCCAGCGCGGCAACCGCCTTAAATTACATATCGGCGCGCGCATACCCTACGCCAACTGGCATGATGGCCATACCGACGTCAATGTCCTGGCCGGACGCTTTCGCCGTCATGTTTACCGCATCGGGCTGGGTAAAGACGGTTTGTTCGCCACCGAGTCGGCCATTGCCCGCGCCGAAGATCGCGCCGTCCTGAAGCGCGCGCTGTCCGCCAGCGAAACGCTGGGCCGGACGCCTGATGGCAAAATCATCTATTTATACCGGCGCGCCGGCGAAGAGTACGTGCCGATATTGCGCGAATTGGGCCGTCTGCGGGAAATCGCCTTTCGCGCCGTCGGGGAAGGCAGCGGCCGCCGCCGCGATCTCGATAGCTATGACGACGATTATTATCACCTGGTGCTCTGGGATCCGCAGGAGCTGGAGATCATCGGCGCCTACCGCTTTATTCCCACCGCCGGGCACATTAAGCAAAAAGGCATTGCGGGTCTCTACAGCCAGAGCCTGTTCCATTATGGCCATGAAATGGATCCCATTCTCGATCAGGGTATCGAGCTGGGGCGGAGTTTTATCCAGCCCCGGTATTGGGGCAAGCGCGGCCTGGATTACCTGTGGCTGGGGATTGGCGCGTATCTGGCTACCTATCCGCAATACCGCTATCTGTTCGGCCCGGTGTCGATTTCCGGCGGCCTGCCGCTGGCGGCGCGGGATATACTGGTCGCGTTTTACCGACTCTATTTTGCCCCGGCGCTGCCGCTGGCGACATCGCGGCGGCCCTATCCGGCGTCGCTGCCCGAGGTGCTGGCGCAATTTACCGGGGATGATTATCAGGCGGATTTGCAAAAGCTGAAGCAGTTGTTAAGTCATTTTGGCTGCAGTATCCCGCCGCTGTACAAGCAGTATTCTGAACTGTGCGCCACCGGCGGCGTGCAATTTATCGACTTCGGCAGCGACCCCGCGTTCAACAACTGTATAGACGGACTGGTGCTGGTTGACCTGACCCAACTCAAACCCGCGCGTTATGCCCGCTATATTGGCTTCCATAACGCCGCGCTTAAGCAGCCCGCTTAACCGTCAGTCTTTTCCCACCACCGGGTGAATGCCTGCCCCGGGCGGTCCAGCAACACGGCTTCGCCAATCGCCGGCGTCAAGAGTCTGTAGGTTTTATCCCGGCTGGCGGCGGACAGGCGGATGTACGGATCGTCCCAGGCATGGTTGGACATGCAAAACCGCCCGGAGTGGCCGGCCAACAGCGCGCCGGCGCGCACGTCCGTCGCCGCCAGGGCAACTTGCTCAGGCATCATATGAATGTACTTCCAGCTCTTGTCGTATTGCCCATTCTCCATAATGGCCAGGTCGACCGCGCCAAAGCGGTCGCCTATAGCGGCAAAATGCGGCCCGTAGCCGCTGTCGCCGCTGTAAAAAACCTTGCGGGCCGGTGTTTCCAGCATAAAGCTGGCCCACAACGTTTTGTTGCGGGCCAGGCCACGGCCGGAAAAATGACGGGCCGGCAGGACATGGACGGTAAAATCGGCGGCAAAAACCCATTCCTGGTCCCAATCCGATTCATGGATAATCTCCGGTGAGAATCCCCAATATTCCAAATGCGCGCCGACGCCCAGCGGGCAAAGGATGGTTTTTATTTTTGTCCTCAGGGCGGTCAGGGTGGGATAATCCAGATGATCCCAATGATCGTGGGAAATAATCAGGTAATCGATCTCGGGCATATCCGCGGCGGAATACGGATAGTCGCCCTTAAAAGCCCGGTTAAAAACAGAAAAGGGCGCGGCGTAGGCGCTGAATACCGGGTCTATCAGGATCCTGTGGCCGCCAAGCTGCATAAAATAAGACGAATGCCCCAGCCATAGCACTGTATCCTGGCCGGCATCAAGCGCTTTCAGGTCTGTTTTCACCATCGGCAGGGCACCCGCGGGTTTCACCCGTTGACGGCTACCGAAAATAAATTCCCATAACAGCGCCACATATCCGGCGCCTTCTGTCAGCTGGGGCGTGGGCAGTGGGTTACGAAACTCGCCGTCGGTGAAGTTAACGGAGGCGCTGATACGCTCAAAACGCTTTCCCGCAGGCAATTTACCGAATGCCGGCAGAGAAAAAAAAGAGGAAAAACCGCTGGATCTGTCTGATAACATGGTGATCACGACCGTTGGGCTAACGTTCTATTGGCGGAGTATGCCTTGGCGCTACGGGCGGGCATGGTAAAATGGCTTGAATATGAGTGATTACATACTCATTATAGGGGGAACGGATTTACCGTCAATATGATCTTGCCCGTTGCGGCAAAAACCGTTGATTGCCAGACGATAAGGCGGCAGGGGTCTATCTTTTGATGACGAAAAAGGAGGGTGCCGCGTGGCTCGCCCGAAAAGTGAAGAGAAAAGGCTTGCCCTGCTCGAGGCCGCGACGGTGACGGTCGCGGAGTTTGGGTTGGGCGCGTCCACCGCGCGCATAGCCGTAAGGGCGGGTGTCGCCGAAGGCACGCTGTTCCGGTATTTCGCTACCAAAGACGACTTGCTGAATGCACTCTACCTGCACCTCAAGCAAAACCTGTGCGGAGCGATGATGCTGGATTATAACCGCGCCGGGCCGATTAAGGAGCGCGCGCGCGCTGTATGGAACAGTTATATCGAGTGGGGCTTGGTTAACCCAGCCGCTAATAAAGCGATGCGCCAGCTGGCCGTGTCTGAAAAGATAAGTCCCGCCACTCTCGCCAGCGTGGCCGAACTGTTTCCGGATTTAAAGGCGCTGTCCGATGCCTGTTTTTTCAATCATGTTTTTATAACAGGGCAGTCGGCTTTTGCCGAGGCGATATTTATGGCGCTGGCGCAAACCACGATGGAATTTGCAGCGCGCGGAACGGATGAAATCGCGGCCTACAAGGCGGCAGGATTCGATGCCATGTGGCGGGCTTGCGCCAACGAGCAATGAACCGCGCCGCGCGCCAGGCAAAGAGATTCATCAGGGCGGATAAACCCCGGCACGGCGTCAGGGCGTGTATTCATCCAACGCTTTGCCAATAGGATATTGATATTATGTTAGCACGCTGGTATAGCTTTATAGGATGCGAACGGCGGCAATAACACGTCGTGCAGCGGCAGTCGTGCGCATGTCCCGGTTTTTAGGGCCGTGGAAAGGCGGAGGTCAAGGCGATGGTATGGGCATGTTTTATTAGCGAGGAAAAATATGACCGAAAATAAATGCGAATTAACTTACTCCCAGGTAACAACGCTGTGCTTTATGGCTTTTTTTATCCTGGCCGCGGGCATCTGCTGGATTCACGTCTGGCCATAAGCTGATCGCGTATCAGCGTCGCCTGTTCGGTTAGCCCGGCGGTGGCCTTGTCTCAGGATGCTGCATCCGCCCGGATGTAGCCAATGCCTTGCGTCCTTAATTTGTCGTCATTCCCCCTCTTTGTTCACCGCGCAAAAATAACGCCGGCCGTCGTTGACATAATAGATGTCGATCAACATATAATCGAAATTAGATGTCAGTCATCATCTAAATAACGTGGCAACGCATTATCCGCTCCGCTAAATCATAACAACAGAGACAGGGGAACAACCATGGGTTTACTGCAAGGTAAGGTGGCATTGGTTACCGGCGGCACGTCGGGCATCGGCAGGGCCAGCGCTATCCTGTTCGCCCGCGAAGGCGCGCGGGTGGTGTTAACCGGGCGGCAGGAAGACGCCGGGCGCGCCGTGGTGGCCGAGATTGTCAAGGCGGGCGGCAGCGCATTATTTATTGCGGCGGACCTGACGCGCACAGAGACTATCGCCGCGGTCATTGAGCAGGCGGCGGCGCATTACGGCAGGCTGGACTGCGC
The DNA here is from genome assembly GCF_047324145.1 of Sodalis sp. RH24. NCBI lineage: Bacteria > Pseudomonadati > Pseudomonadota > Gammaproteobacteria > Enterobacterales > Bruguierivoracaceae > Sodalis > Sodalis sp. RH24. Next base: position 2,251,320 of record NZ_CP178729.1, on the reverse strand, counting down.
GTTCAATAATGCCGGCGTGTCCGGCGGCGGTCCGATAGACTCTCTCGACGAAGCGCTGTGGGATCGCGTTCTTGACACCAACCTGAAAGCGGCGTTCTTTTGCCTGCAGGCGGAAGTCGCTCAGATGAAGCGTCAGGGAGGCGGCGGCGCGATTGTCTTTAACGGTTCGGTACTGGCGAACATCGCCCAGCCCGGGACGACGGTTTACAGCGCCAGCAAAGGCGGCATAGTCTCGCTCGCCCGCGCGGCGGCCGTGGAGTTTGGGCCGGCCGGTATCCGGGTGAATTCCATTAATCCGTCCATCACCCGCACGCCGATGACGCAGGGCCGTATTACCACCGATGAACAAGGCAACGCCTCGCATCCCTATGCCGTGGGCATCCCGCTGGGACGCATGGCGGAACCGGAAGAAATGGCGCAGGTCGCGTTGTTCCTGCTATCGGATCGCGCCTCCTATGTGACGGGACAGGCGCTGGTGGTGGATGGCGGCCAAAGCGCGATGTAACAAAAGGGAAGAAGGCCGGCGCGATGTCGCAAAACTGACGCCGGCAGATAAAGCCGTTCAGGTTTGAAAACCGACCTGCCGGTGATACGGCAAGGCTTACAAATCCATAATGATTTGTTTGACGACGCCGATGATCCGGCAGTTGCCGTTTACTTCGAGCATTTTATAGTTGGGATTGAGCGGTACCAGATATTTAAACGGGCCGTCGGTGGTGAATTTTTTCAGGGTGGCTTCGTTGCTGCCTTCCAGTTGGGCGACCACGATCTTACCGTTGGCTTCATCACTGCCGCCAAAATCGGGATCGACCACGACCACCGAACCGTCGGGGATACTGGGCGCGCCATGGGGATTGGTCATGGAATCCCCCCTGACCTTAAGGGCAAAAGCGAACTCCGACACCGAGGCCGTGGTATAAATCCAATCCCTGGCATCATCGAGGGTGACGGGTTTTTCCGATTCGGTCCAAATACCGGCCTGCACCCAGGATAACAACGGGATTTCCTTAATGCCGAAACGCGCGGTTGGCGGCAGGGGCGGATGCCCGGCGCCGGCTTCCCCTTTACCGTCCACAAGCCAGGCGGGGCGACACTGCAAGGCTGCGGCCAGCGCCTGGAGATTGGCGCCGCCGGGCTGGTAATCTCCCGACTCCCATCCCGTCACCGTGACGCGGCTGACCCCCACCAGGTTGGCCAGGACCTGCTGGGTGATGTTTAACTCTTTGCGCCTGGCACGAATGCGATTGCTCATTTCCATGTCGGTTATCCTACCATTATCTGATGTAAGTTTTATTGACTTTTTTATGTCAGATATCCTACTATTTAAAGGTCAGTATATCTGACATCAAGGTCTTTATGAAGCAAAAAGACAACATATCCTACGCATGATGTCGGGGGTGCGGCCTCCGGACATAAAAAAGCACCCCGGCAACCCTCGCCCGGCGCGGTGCTGGAGAAGGAGGTACCCACGATGACGGAACTAATAACAGCAATCACCCTGGCCAAGCGGCTGGAGAGCCGCCGGTTATGGCGGCGCGCCGCGCGCCAGTGGCTGGCGGTAATCGATATTACGCCGGATACGCATGAACGCCTGCGCGAAGGATTTATCGCCCGTAGGGAAAAATGCATTACGAACGGCAACTGTTTTTGCGGCGATTACGGCGGCATCAGCGAGGCAAGGATCATTGAGCAATGAACGTCCGCCGGGGATTGTCCCTGAACGGGGGGCAAGCTCTGCGCGACAGGTGGAGAACAGCGTATGCCCGGGAAATTGACTACCGCAGGAGCCTATTCTATGTCCGGTTTTCTTATCGCTATCGGCAACATCGGTACCTGGCTATGCCATCTGGACTGGGACAAAATCGCCATCATCCTCGGGGTGGTGATTGGCATAGCCACTTATTTCACCAATCTGTATTTCCAGCGGCGGCAGACCAAAGCCATTGAGCGGGCCGCGCAGAAAGGCAATACCCTTATTCCGCCGTTGTAACGCCGGGGCGCCGGGCGATACCGGCACCCAGGCTTGATTAACCGGGGGAGGGCGCGGGACTACCCGCATTGTCCGGGCTGGACCTATGGGATTTCATCGGAGAGGGGACATGATAACGTAGCCCCGGCGGGCGCCGGGGCATGCGGTTGACTCCCTGTTATTCTGCAAGGGTAAGCCATTCCGCCGAGTCATCGAACATTTCCTCAACGATGCGGGCCAGGATGGCTTTATCGCTTTTGCTGGCATCCGTATCCAGGCCGTTGCGCTGCATCGGCTTGATGTTGACCTCGGCGTCAGGGAAAACCTGCTGTACGCGTTTGGTCAGCTCGGCCAGGATAAGACCGCCGGCGTCGGGCAAGGCGGTAAAATTTCTTTTGTCGTAAATCAGTTCAACATGCATGATCTATCCTTTTATTTATACTGGGTAAATATACAGTTTTTTCCGGAGCGAATGCAAGTTGCTTTGACGGTTTCTCGCGGTAAAAACGGCGCCGCGTCGATCGGGGCGGCATTGAGCCGCCGTATTCGGGCGTAATCATGGCGCCGGCCTGCCTGGCGGGGTATACTTTTACGGTGCGCTAAATCCTGTTCGCCGCTGTAATTACCTGATTTTTGATGGTAACCGAATCGCAGGTATGCCTGGGAAAACATATGATTAATCCAATTTACCGATTGCCGGTGTTGATCCTGCTGGCCGGCCTGGCCGTCAATGCGGCCGCGGCTGAAAAAGAATGCCCCGCGGCAAAAAAAAATATCAATGACAGTAATAACCTCATCATGCTGAGCGGCACCGCCAAAGGCGACATCCGGCTGGTGGTGGCGGGGATGGTGGGAAAAGATCTGGATGAACAGGCCCGCTCAAGCATCAGTTTCGACACCTGCGGCGCCCTTATCGAGGAAGCGTACGATTACCACAAAACGGAGGGCCGCATGACCCTGCGCATGTCTAATCACACGGTAAAATCCGCTGATGGCTGGGAGAGCGAGTACGATATCGCCATCATTCTCGATCAAGACGGCAAGCCAACGCTGGTTAACCATAAGCAGGGCAAAAGCCGGTTTTTTACCGGTAAAAACGGCGTGATCACCTCCTCGACCGATGCCTTTACTATTAACGAGCGGCCCGGATTTACCACCGGGACCTATGACTACGATAATAATTTGCGTCTGGTCAAAAGCACGGCGCGGGGCACCGACGCGTTCAGCAACGATGAATATATTTACGCCTATGATAAAAAAGGTTATTTCATCTCGATGCGTTCGAACCATGGTCAAACCCGTTATCAGTATGATGCCGACGGCAGGGAGGCGGGTTCTTTCTCGGTGTCACGGACGCCGGTAAGCCAGCTCACCAAAGTGGAGCAGTGCCAGCGCAACGACGACGTGGGCAACTGCATCCTGAGTTATGGCAGCGACACGGAAATTTTACCGCAGTCGATTATCAGACGACACCGCAGCACGGCCACGCAATACCAGTATTGGGACAGCGCGGAATCACATTGATTTTCCCGTGACTTAGGCCTGCATATTCTTTTTGCCGGCATCAAGCCGCCATTATCTTTTGGCGGCGGATGGCGGCTTACTCTTTTCGTTCCTAATCTTGATAGGTTGACCCGGAAATTGATGGCGCCCGCCAGGCGTTCTCATGCCCCGTATGCAATGCTGACGATAGCGTCGGCGGCTCTTATCCCCACTCACCCGAAAAAAGGATCAGACAACATGAGCACTATCACAACCGATGACGGGACGCAGATATTCTATAAGGACTGGGGCACCGGCCAGCCGGTGGTTTTTTCCCACGGCTGGCCGCTGACCGCCGATGCCTGGGACAGCCAGATGATGTTCCTTGCCGACAAGGGCTATCGGGTTATCGCCCATGACCGGCGCAGCCATGGCCGGTCGGCCCAGACGTGGGACGGGAATGATATGGATACCTATGCCGATGATCTCGCGGCCCTTATCGCCAGCCTGGATCTGCAGGACGCCATCCTTATCGGCCATTCCACCGGCGGCGGGGAAGTGGCGCGCTATATCGGTCGCCATGGTACCGGACGCGTGGCCAAAGCGGTGCTGATAAGCGCAGTGCCGCCGCTGATGCTGCAAACGGCGGCGAATCCCGAGGGCGTGCCGATAACGGTTTTCGACGGTATCCGGGCCGGCGTGTCGGCGGATCGATCGCAATTTTATCAAGATCTCGCGGTCTCGTTTTATGGTTATAACCGCGACGGCGCCAAACTCTCCCAGGGGGTGATAGATGCTTTCTGGCTGCAGGGGATGGCGGGCGGCATCGCCGGGCAATATGCCTGCATCAAGCAGTTCTCGCAGACGGATTTCACCGAGGATCTGAAAAAATTCGACGTGCCGACCCTGGTGCTGCAGGGCGATGACGATCAAATCGTGCCGCTAGAGGTTTCGGGCCGTAAATCAGCCAAGATCATTCCCGACGCCACGTTAAAAGTATTGGCCGGCGCGTCCCACGGTATGTGTACCGTGGATGCCGATAAGGTGAACGCCGCGCTGCTTGAATTTCTCCAGGCCTGATTTCATCAGCGTTTTTTTGCCAAAAAAAAAGCTGCCGCGGCAGCTTTTTTGACGTCATGGAAATTAATACATGGCACCGGGCGGTACGTCTTTCACGGTATTAACGTATGACAGCAGAATTTTTTTCAGGAATTTACGGAATTTCATATGCTTTCCCTCACCAGGTTTGTTCGCCTGTAACGTGTTTGCGTTTGATGAGGTAATAATATGACCTCCGTCACATAAATGCAAATATTTGTGATGCGCATCACATAAAAAAGAGCATTTTTTTACAATCCCGGCGACGTGTTTTAACACATCGCGTCAATCCGGGGCGGGGATTATAACAGCGGGGTCGCTTTGTCATTTTCATCCACCGCGACAAAATTAAACTGCCCCCGCACCACTTCCTCCCGGCCCGCCGCGTACATATCTTCAAGGAAAATGGCGACATCCACGGTGATGCTGGTCCTGCCCACCCGGCTTACCCTGCCCACCAGCTCGATAATGGTGCCGGAAGGAATGGGCCGGCTGAAGGTGATTTTTTCCGTGGATACCGTTACCAGCCGTTTGCGGCAGAAGCGGGTGGCGGTGATAAAGGAAACCTCATCCATCCATGCCAGGGCGGTGCCGCCGAACAGGGTCGAATGATGGTTTATGGTGGTGGGAAACACCACCTTGGCGACGGTGGTGGTGGATTGCAGGATTTTTTGCTTTATTTCTGCGCTTAACTCATCGTGCATAGCAATACCTTCACATCTTTTTAACAAGTTAGTGAAGTGATTATGCCTGATATCGCGCGCGCATCCCAGAGGTGCGGCAGGGCCGGAGTTCAGGTCGCCGCTAGACGATACTGTTGATAACCCCGCCGTCCACCCGCAGCGCCGCGCCGGTGGTGGCCGATGCTTGCCGGGAGCAGGTATATACCACCAGGTTGGCCACTTCCTCGGGGGTCGCCAGCCGTTGGATAATAGAGGTTGACCGGTGGGTGCGCACAAAATCGGTTCCCGCCTGTTCAATACTCACGCCCGCATCCCGGGCGGAATCCTTCAGCATCTCGCGCACGCCTTCGGACAGCGTTGGGCCGGGCAGTACCGAGTTTACCGTGACCCCGGTGCCGGCGGCGAGTTTGGCCAGCCCGCCCGCGACGGCCAGCTGCGCCGTTTTGGTCACCCCGTAATGGATCATTTCCGGCGGGATATTAAGCGCCGACTCCGATGAAATAAACACGATGCGCCCCCAGTCGCGTTCCAGCATGCCTTGCAGGTAAAAACGCGCCAGTCGTATGCCGGACATAACGTTGGTCTGGAAATAACGCTCCCACTCATCGTCATCCACGTCGAAAAAAGGCTTAGGGCCGTAAATGCCGGCGTTATTGACGATAATATCGGCGGCGGGTACGGCGCCGGTAAGCGTAGCCACGCCCGCCGCATCGGACAAATCAGCCGCCACGCCTTCAACCGCCGCCTGCGGCACCGTGTGTCGCAACTGGCCCAGCGCCTTGTCTACCGTGGTCTGGCTGCGGCCGTTAATCACCACTGACGCGCCGGCGCGCGCCAGCCCAGTGGCGATGGCAAAACCGATGCCGCCGGTGGAGGCGGTGACGATGGCGCGTTTTCCCGATAAATCAATATGCATAATAATCTCCAGAAAAAAATGCGAGGACATGGCGCGGGACAACCTGTTCACCAGCTTATCTCCGTCGGCCGTAAGACGCGACATAAGTTCGCTTCTGATGATGCTGAAGGCGTGCGTCTGAATGAATGATAGGTCATGATGGTTGCGGCGTTAAGCGGGGCAAGGCGAACCCGTGCGTCTTTGTGACGCGGTCCTCACGCGGCGCCGGCGATATCGGGCAGGCAAACTGCCGTCGGCCTGCGGTTATGCCAGGTTTTCAGCCAGGAAGTGCAGTAGCCGTTTGATGCGGGGCGGCTGGAATTTATTCCGGTTATACAAGGCGAAAAGGGGCGCCGGTTCGATAAAATACTGATCCAATACCGTCACCAGCCGGCCCGCGGCCAGGTCTTCACTGATATCCAGGATCGACTTATAAGCGAATCCGTATCCCATGACGGCCCATTTGCGGCTGATGTCGTCGTCATTGGTGGTGTAGGCGGGGGTCATGGTCAGCTGCCGCGGCATTTTTGCTTCATCGCGATAAACCCATGGCTCCTGATTGCCCAAGGTATTAATCAGGGCAATGGACGGCAATGCCTGCAAATGGGGGGGGGCCAGCGGTGGATCCAATTGCGCCAGCAGCGCCGGAGCAGCGCATACCACCCGATGACTGTCGGCCAGTTTATAGGCCGTCATGCTGGCGTCGTCGTGCTGTCCATAGCGGATGGCGATGTCAATGTCGTCGCCGATCGGGGCGGTCGTGGCGTCGGCCAGAGAGAGAATAAAGTGAATGGCGGGAAAGTCTTGGCGAAAGCGCTCCAATAAGCCGATCAGACGATTGCGGCCAACATCGGAGGGGGCGGTAATGCGTATCGCGCCTTTGATGTCATCCTTGCCCGAACGCAACAGCTCGGTGACGTCATTAAGCTGTTCCACGGCGCGCTGGCTATAGCTTAGGAACAGCTTGCCCTCGTCGGTCAGCCTGAGCTGGCGGGTGGTCCGTTCAAACAGGCGCACCTTGAGACCGGTCTCCAGACGCACGATGCAGGCGCTCGCCGCCGCCGGAGAACAACCGAGCTTACGTCCCGCCGCCGAAAAACTGCCCAACATCGCCGCTTCGATAAAAAGTCGCAAATCACTTAAACGTTCCACTCATTATCCTTAATCTCATCTCTTTTACATTAGCATCCTTTATTATGCTGGATGACGGCGGAATTCGCCTCATTCTGCCGTTGCGTTAATTCCCCATGCCAACATAAAGTATTGACAACGGCTAATTTAAGGTATATGGCCAGCGTCTTGACCCGCGCGCGCCGCCGCCAGCCGCGCCCTGAAATCATTCAGCGCGCTAATCTCTCGCCGCAGCGCGTTTGCCCGCGCCGTCTGCCCGCGCCGGACCGGGCTTATGTCGGTACCGGGAATCAGCCTGGCCAACGCCGCCAGCAGCTCAGGCAGGGGCTGGTTTTTGTTCTGCCTGACAAAATGGCTAAGCGCGGCATAAGTCAGCGGAATATAAGCTGATTCATTATGCACAATCATCCGTGGATGACGGCGGTAGAAGCCCAACAGCTGGATTTTCGCATCCGCGACAATCTCATTTTCCCGGCAAGTGCCTTCACGGGCCGGCGCCTGCGCCGGCCTGAAACGACGGTCCTTCGCCCGAACTCCCGCGGCCGGCGGCAGGCCGCTTAGCCGCCCGGCGCCGATATCCGCGAAAACGCCCAGGGCGGCACTGACAAAAGAAATATCTGACCATCGCATATCAACTTCCTCTGAAATGAGTCACAGTGGTTGGTTCTGGGTTATCCGCTGATGCAGCAGGTCATCGACGATAAGCAGGTCCTGCCGCCAAAGCGCGCATGCCTGGTCCAGGTCATCATTAATGCCGGTTAACCTTTGTTCGCGCCTTGTTATCGCCCGGCCGACAAAATAATCCAGTGAATCCAGCAGGGCGGCGGCGGCGCGGGCGCGGGCGGCGGCGAGCCCCCCGGGATAGCACGCGATCAAATCATCCAACTGCCGTCGTACTTCCCCGCTCAGCGCGTTGTTTCTGTCGCCGTCCATAAGATGATCCTCCAGGGACAGCGTAATAAGGCGGGGAGGATGGGGCAGCAGCGGCGCCAGGCTGTTTTCCAATGCGCAACGGGTTGTCTCGCGCGGTTTCCCCTCCTCGTCATGCAGTATCATTATCAGCCGTCGCCCGAGATCGGGAAAACGGTTCTGCAAGGCGGCCAGAAAACGGATTTCCGGCTGAGCCAGCCCCGGCTGGCCCGCGCCGTGGACATACAGGATCCAGTCCGCGCCGATAGCGCCGGCCAGCGCGCCGGCGGGGGAGTCGTTGATATCGTCGATAAAGAGACAGCGGCGGGAGGGGTGATCAACGCCGCTTTTTTCTGGCGAATGGCGGTCGCTCAGGGCCGTGCGCGCATTACCGCTGATGGCGGCAGGCAATACCTTCTCCAGGACGCGTTTGCCCGTACCGCGTAAACCGCACAGCGCGATACGGTGTTCGGATAACGGACGAGCATGATTTGTCCGAAATTCCCGATAAAAAATGGCAAATTCAGGATCTTCTTTGCATAAGTAGTGCAAATTATCGCGCTCAGTCCTGTTCATTCTTCATGATTTCCCATGACATACTTAAGTCCCGCTAAGGTTATCGGCAGACCTTGCCTGATGTTTAACCTTCTGTTGCCCGGGTATGGCAGGAATGGTTCGATAATGCCGGGTCGAAAGCCCGCCGACCCTCATGAGCCATGAGGTTTTTGCTTATCAATACGGCGAGATATAAAACTTCAGGCAAGAAATAATTTTACTGAGCGGCTAATAAGGTTGATGTCTTCTCCCATTTGTATTATGGCACTGATATTATTAGTTTCTCTTGGCGTTGACATGTGCTCATTGCGTGCCTGTAGCAATCTTTCATGCAAGTATTGCCCAAGCGCTGTTTCAGCAGGGAGATCCGTAATAAATGTCTCTTCCGACAGGCTATGGGCCAGGGCCAGATATTTACTCATAAAAGGCACGACGAGATATTTTAGCAGATGGTTGCCTGGACTAAATACGTTGGCAAACATTTTGTCTAGACATTCCCGCAGACGTTCGGAGATGCTCTCCAGTTTATCCTGCAGGCGGCCGGTTTTCCCGGTGTTAAAATGCGAACGTTGATCATAGATGTCCGTTGCTAAGATAACACCCATTTCTTTCATGATACTAAAATAAATAGGCGCGGTTATTATGGTTTTTTCAGGGTTGTTCTTAATGTAATCTTGCACCAGGTAATGTAATTCAGCATAACTTTTAATAAAATATAAATAATTTTTATCCCTTCGGTTATGGTATTTGTTTTTAACCTTGTGCGCCGACTTTCCCGCCAGGGCAAAAAAAAGGGCTAGACTGCGCTGCGAATATTCCTGCTCGAAACTGTCTGTTCCCATTCCCTTGGCGGCAAGGAGGGCGCGGACATCGCCTTGCGGCGCGTTTGTTCCGCGGTCACCCGGTGTATCAACGGCGGCGACTGGTGCGGCGCCGCTATCAGCGCGCGATTCATCGCCGGCCATAGTGACGTGGCGGGTAAAAAGGGGAACAGGAGCGGGTCTTGCCAGGACCAACGCGTTCCGATAGTTATTCTGCCGTGGCTGTGTTTCCCTGCCGCACAGGTTGGCGCCATAAGAAAACGTGCAGGCAATACTCGTTTGCGAAATAATGTTACCCATTATGCTCCGATGGCGTTTAAGCGAACCACTATCAATAAAATAATATGATTGTAGTTTGAAAATAACCGTTATTGTATTTTGCCATGCCTGTTGTCAGGTCCTGCATGGGATATTAACAGAGGGAAATAACTTCGTAAACGCCGGTAATGACAAGAATATTGCGCGGACGATCATCCTACGTAATGAATTATAGATGATTATTATATTTTTTATAAAATCAGGATGGTGTTTTTTTAATGCCCCCAGCGCCGGCGGTACACCTATAACCTGATCTTTCGTCGTGGTGCTTGCTGAGGCCCCTTATCTCATTTCCCGCCATTCTATTGCCGTTTTAATTCGTTGGTTGCGCCGCCGGGGTGATGAATACTGACAAAAAAACCACCGGGGTAGACGCCATGTCAGAGCCAGGAAGAAAAACCGCGCACTATTTGCATGACGGCCAGCGCGATCGCATCAGGCAACTGGCGTCCACCCGATTGTGGCGCTGGGAACTGCCGACCTGGGGCCTGATCGCGCTTATTTATGCCGGGTGGTTCGGCACGGTGCATTACTGGACGGCGCTGGGGCCGTGGGTCGGCACGCCGCTGCTTATCTGGTTCACTACCTGGTATCTGTCGCTGCAACATGAGCTGATTCACGGTCATCCTACGCGCCTGCCGTGGCTGAACCAACTGTTTGGCCTGCTGCCGCTGGCGGTATGGTATCCCTATGGCCTGTACCGCGATTCACATTTGCGCCATCACCGCGACGATCATTTGACCGATCCGGTGGAGGATCCCGAGGGCTATTATTTCAGCGGCGAGAGCTGGCAGGGATTTTCCGCGCTCCGGCGGCGTCTGGTCCGGGTACGTAACACCTTGGCCGGACGTGTGCTTATCGGGCCGGCGCTGGATATCTACCGCGCGCTGCGCGGCATGGTGGCGGCCGTGGCCGGCGGCAATCGCCGCGCTGTCGGGATGTGGCTTATGCATGGCCTGCTGCTGCTGGCCCTGCTGCACTGGGTGGCGTCATCGGGTTTGCCGGTAGGGTATTTTCTGCTGGCCATAAGCTATCCGGCCCTGGCCATCACCAAAATCCGCTCGTTTATGGAGCATCGCGCCGCCCGCGATCCCCAGGCCCGCTCTGTTATCAACGAGGCGGCGTGGCCCTGGCGGTTGCTATTTCTTAACCTGAACTATCATTTAGTCCATCATGATTTACCCGCCGTGCCCTGGTATGCGCTGCGCCGGGTCTATCTGGCCGATCGGGCCGCCTATCAACGGCGCAACGGCGGCTTTGTCGTGCAGGGTTATGCTGAATGGCTGGGCGAGTACGCCTTCAGGCCGGCCGAGGTCGAAGTACATCCGTCATCGTTGGGCGACACCAGGCTTTCCGGGATGCCGGAACCTGTAAAGGACGCTTTTATTGCCGGAGCGGGATATCCACCGCAATGATGCCGGGATGGTCTGCAGCGCGTTGATTTACCATTGGATAAAGTATGCTGTGGCGAGGAGTAAGCCGGGAAAAGGGTTGGGAAAAACAGGAGGATGAAGCGGGTAGGATGCCCCGAACCGAAGTTCGAGGCGTAAAGTCTAGCTCATTGCTACATGAAACCGACGCAAGTATGGACCTAAATACCGGATCCGTAAATACGCATAGCGACAATTTTCGCATCCCGGCGGGTGATTGCTCAGCAACTGTTCAATACAGGCGGTAATGACGGACATGAAGAGCGGGCCTGGCCGCCGGCGGGCGTAAAAAAAGCCCGCACAGAGGGGCGGGCAAAGACTTCACAGCAAATCAAACAGCTTAGTTGATGGATGAGTTCGATGGCGTAAAGCTGGGTATCGCCTTCATTTTAATCATAGCCAGTACAAATAAACATCAGTACAACCACTTTCAAAATTACTAATTGAATCATGTGGCAATAACTTAATTACTTCTACGTCTATACTGATTAACAACGTCGGCGATGGGCCGGTTTTAACGCTATAGGGGTGAAGTAAAGGTGCGACTGCTGACCTGCCTGTTGGTTCTGGTGGTGTTGTTAACGGCATTAGCCCCCCGTATCCGGCCCCTGCTGCCGCCCGGCTATGACCCTTTTTTGCCTTTGTCGGTCAGCGATCCGCCGACGTTTATCACCCGCTACAAACTTAAACGGCTGGCTGCCGATCCTCCGGCCTGCCTGGCGGCGCTTGAAAGGGCAAGCGCCGCCGGACGCCTTTCTTTCAGCAAGGTCGCCGATACCACCGGACCTTGCCCGCTATTGTCGCCCGTGAGGGTGCGCGGGTTCGGCCCGGTCGGGCTTAGCTCCAGTTTTCTCGCCAGCTGTCCGCTGGCGCTGAGCAGCGCCATGTTTGTCGGCCAGGCGGCGGCGCCCCTGGCGGCGGCAGGTCTTGCGTCTCCTTTAGCTCGGATTGATCATCTTGGCAGCTATGCGTGTCGTAACATCTATCACCGCAGCGAGGGGCGGCTTAGCGAACATGCAGGCGCGCAGGCGCTGGATGTGTCGGGCTTTATCCTCGCCGACGGACGGCGCATTACGGTGTCGCAACAGTGGCGGCGCCAGGATCCGGCCGGTGATTATTTACGTGACGTGTTTATGCAAAGCTGCGCTTTTTTCGGCAATTCGCTCGGTCCCGATTACAACGCCGCCCACGCCAATCATTTCCATTTCGGCATGCGCGGTTTTGGCGTCTGCCGCTAGACGCGGCATTTTGATTAACGGCCGTCCGGCAGCCCGCGCGCAGAGCGGGCGGCGACGGTAATGGCAATAAAGCCGTGGCTGACATTGAAGACAGGGCGCAAAAGGAGCATTCTGGCAAAGCGCGCCGGCATTTTTTAACCCTATTGCCGGAAAGCCTGGGATTGCGTTAATAAGACTTTTTATTACATATGCCCCGTCGCCATAGGCCGGCGGGGACGGTTAAACAGCAGGTTTTGTCCTGTAGGGCATTTAAGGTAATTGTATGGTCCGTAAAACTCCCATAGAGCGATATCGCAACATCGGCATCAGTGCGCATATAGATGCCGGCAAGACCACCACCACCGAGCGTATTTTGTTTTACACGGGCGTCAGCCATAAAATCGGTGAAGTGCATGATGGCGCCGCGACGATGGATTGGATGGAGCAGGAACAGGAGCGCGGCATTACCATTACCTCAGCTGCCACGACAACCTTCTGGAAAGGGATGGCCGGTAATTATCCGGAACATCACATTAATATCATCGATACTCCCGGGCATGTGGATTTTACCATCGAAGTGGAACGTTCGATGCGGGTGCTCGACGGCGCCGTGATGGTCTACGACTCGGTGGGCGGGGTGCAGCCGCAATCGGAAACCGTGTGGCGCCAGGCCAATAAATATAAAGTGCCGCGCATCGCGTTCGTCAACAAAATGGATCGCACCGGAGCGGATTTCTTCCGGGTCCAGACCCAGATTGCCAAACGCCTGAAAGGCGTGGCGGTGCCGATCCAGATTCCCGTGGGTGCGGAAGAGGGTTTCCAGGGCGTGGTCGATCTGGTCAAAATGAAAATCATTGTCTGGGACGATACTACCCAGGGGGTTAAGTTTACCTATCAGGATATTCCTGAAGATCTGCTGGCCCCGGCCCAGGAATGGCGCAACCATATGATGGAAGCGGCGGCGGAAGCCAGCGAGGAACTGCTGAATAAATACCTCAATGGCGAAACGCTTACCGAAGACGAAATCAAGGGCGCCATTCGTAAACGGACCATCGCCAATGAAATTGTGCCGATGCTGTGCGGCAGTGCGTTCAAAAATAAAGGCGTTCAGGCGCTGCTGGATGCGGTGGTTGATTATCTGCCGTCGCCCATTGATGTGCCGGCAATAAGCGGGCATGACGAGGACGATAAGGAGGCGGAACGTCATTCCAGCGATACCGAACCGTTCTCCGCGCTGGCGTTTAAGATCATGACCGACCCCTTTGTCGGCCAGCTGATTTTTTTCCGGGTTTATTCCGGCGTGATTGCCACCGGCGACTCGGTTTACAATCCGGTCAAGGGAAAGAAAGAGCGTTTGGGCCGGCTGCTGCAAATGCATGCCAATGAACGTAAAGACATTAAGGAAGTGCATGCCGGCGATATCGCCGCCACCGTGGGCATGAAGGATGTGACCACCGGCGATACCCTGTGCGATCCGGATCATCCGATTATCCTTGAACGTATGGTTTTTCCCGATCCGGTCATTTCACAGGCCATCGAGCCTAAAACCAAGGTCGATCAGGAAAAAATGGGTATTGCCCTGGGGCGTTTGATGCAGGAAGACCCGTCGTTTCGCGTCAAGACCGACGAGGAGTCCGGCCAGACCATTATCTCCGGCATGGGCGAGCTGCATCTGGAAATCCTGATGGAGCGTATGCGGCGTGAGTTCGGCGTGGCGGTGACGGTGGGTAAACCGCAGGTGGCCTATCGTGAAACCATCAAAAAGACCGTGGAAGAAGTGGAAGGCAAGTACGTTAAGCAGACCGGCGGCCGTGGGCAGTATGGGCATGTGGTGTTGAAAATCGAACCGCAGCCGGCGGGGAAAGGGTATGAATTCGTCGATGCCATCAAGGGTGGGGTGGTGCCGCGCGAGTATATTTCCTCTATCGATAAGGGTATTCAGGATACCTTGACCTCCGGCGTTTTGGGCGGTTATCCGGTGGTGGATGTGAAAGCTACGCTGTTTTTCGGTTCCTATCATGAGGTCGATTCCAACGAAAATGCGTTTCGTATGGCGGCGTCGATGGCGTTTAAGGATGGGATGCGCCAGGCGCAGCCAATTCTGCTGGAGCCAATGATGGCGGTGGAAGTGGAAACGCCGGAAGATTTCATGGGCAACGTGATGGGTGATTTGTCGTCACGGCGCGGTATGGTGCAGGGGATGGAAGATATTCTCGGCAGCAAGCTTATTCGTGCCGAAGTGCCGTTGGCGGAAATGTTCGGTTATTCCACCACGCTGCGGTCTATGTCGCAGGGGCGCGCCACTTATACCATGGAGTTTAAGCACTATTCGGAAGCGCCGAAAGCGGTGGCCGAGGCAGTGATCAAAACCCGCGGTAAGTAACAACGCTATATATGCCCGGTGATGGCGGGCTTATCGTGCCATGGGGCCTCGGTCGGGCGTGAACACCACGCCCGATTCGGCCCCATTGGCACGCTCTCCCTTTGACACGCTCGTTGCAGGATTTGTGTTAGCGGGCCTACCGCGCCATGGGGCCTCGGTCGGGCGGGAAAAGCACGCCCGATTCGGCCCCATTGGCACGCTCTCCCTTTGACACGCTCGTTGCAGGATTTGTGTTAGCGGGCCTACCGCGCCATGGGGCCTCGGTCGGGCGGGAAAAGCACGCCCGATTCGACCCCATCGGCACGCTCTCCCTTTGACACGCTCGTTGCAGGATTTGTGTTAGCGGGCCTACCGCGCCATGGGGCCTCGGTCGGGCGCGAACACCACGCCCGATTCGGCCCCATTGGCACGGTCTCCCTTTGACACGACTGCGTTGAGATCGGGGTTGGCGGGCTTACCGTGCTTATCTTGAGCCGGGTTTCGTGTCAGAACCGGTATTTCACGCCCACTATGCCGGTGGTGTCGCTGTAGCCTTTATTGCCAACCTGTTGTGCAACGTTGCCCCAAAGATTAACATTGCGGTTAATTTGTCCTTCCACCCCGAGCTTAAGTTCTGCGATATTGGCCGCGCCGTCTTGGCTGACTGTTATCCCATCCATGCTGACGCCAAAATCATCCGAATTGTGGATCCAGTTAGCCTCGACATAGGGCTGAAAGGCCCGATCCTTGTCGTTGTCCCGCTCACTGTAAGTGTGCATATAGGCTTTAACGCCCAAACGGGTCTGGATATTGCCGTCACCTTCTCCCGATACCCTGGTGCCGTTGGCTTCGGTATGATCGTCGGCTTTGACGCCCATCCAGATGGCCTGGGCCTGGGGCTGGACATAATAGGTGGTGTTTTTAGCGGCGTTTTCGCCAACCTTAACGGTATAACCGCTTTCAAGCGAGGCGCTGGCTCCTTTGGACTTATACTCTTCATCGTTTAAATCCTGGCCCGACACCCTATTGTTAAACCAGCCATATTGTGTCCAGCCGTCGATATATAAACCCGTTTTGTCCATCGCATTGGCGTACCAGGTCGCGTAGATACCCAGGCTATACCCGTCGACAGCACTGTTTGCACTGTAGCCGGATACGCGTGACCCGGTATTACTTTTAGCATTGCCGTAGCCGGCCATAACACCTAATCGAATACTATCGAGGCTGCTGCTGCTCCACTGGCCGATATCGCCGCCCAGTTGCAGTACATAACGATTGCTCTGGGTTCTGAGCTGGCCGCCGTCATCACGGGAACGGTTATGACCGCCTTCATTGATTAGCCACAGACTGGTGGACTTGTCCTCGCCCGTCAGCGCGTCGGTATAGTGAGCCATGCCCTGACGATTATCCAAACGGTTGGCGAATAGGGTATTGGCGGCGGCCAGATTGGCGGTATAGCTCCCTGCCTCCGGACGTTCAACCCGTCCCGGTTCTGGGGTGGGGACGGGTTCTGGCGATGGGCCGGGCCCCGGATTCGGATCCTCGACCGAGCTATGCAAATACCAGTTCGCGGCATCAGTTCCGGCGCCGCGCGTCAGGGTATAATCATAGGCGCCCGCCACAATACGGCCTGATTGCAAGAATTCACCGTCCGAGACGCCGTTGACCGAGATCAGTTCAATACCGTCCACGGTGGTGCCGCCGCCGCCGCCGGCATTATTGACGCTGACCAGGGTCGTGCCGGACGTATTACCGCCGATAATCAGTCTTTCAGTCTTTGTCGCATCATCAGATAACCGGGCATTAAAATTAAGACGACCGTTATTGCCGGCATAATCACCCGTCACGTTAAGTACGGTTCCGCCATCACCGTTAAGGTTAATGGTACCCGCATTGTTCATGCTGGCGATAGTTTGGTTAAAACCCTGTAAATTCATCGTCCCGGCCGGGGCGACGGTATAGGCCGACCGGCTGCTGAAGGCATTAGCGCCTCCGGCGACTAACGTTGCGCCGTGAATAACGGTATCGCCGGTGTAGGTGTTTTCGCCGGTGAGAGTCAATATGCCGTTATTAACATTGACTATTAACGGCGCCGCAGACCCGGTGTTTTTAATATTGCCCGTTAACCGCCACTCCCCATCGCCATTTTTGGTCAGGGTTTGAAAATCGGTGATATCGCCCGACAGCAGATCCGCGGCGGGCGGCGATCCGGCCACGCTATTGAGCACCAGGGCATTGGCGCCTTCGCCGCCGCTGATATTACCTGTAAGCGTCGATCCTCCTTCAAGGGTTAAACGGTCATTACCGGGACCGAAGGCGATATTGCCGATAATTACCCCGCCGGTATGGTTGGTCAAGGACACCGCGGTGCCGGAGCTGCCGATAACCGTATTTGCCGGGTCCATGGCTCTGAGGGTACCGTAGTTGTCAATAACATTGCTGCCGATGTCGGGATCGGCGGATGCAAACCAGATTGCCGACCTGCCCGCGCCTTGAATTAAACCGCGGTTGGTAATGCTATTTCCGCTGCCCATGACAGTAATTGCGTCATTTGTGGGTGACGTCCCGAGGCCCAAGACCTGGGCGCCGGTTTCTACGTTTAAGTTGTTATTATTGTTAAACTCAATGGTATTGTGACCCAGCCCCCACGCACCGGCGCCGGATAGGCCATCCGTGTCGTTTTGCACCGTCGCGCGTGCCTGAATGGCAATCGTGGCGCCCGTGTCAAACGTGATGGCGGTGACTGTACCGGTTTCAATCCTGGCGGCAGGCAGCACCAGAAGATTCACATCATTCATCCCCGGGCCGTTGCCGACGGTGTCGGTTTGTACCGACAAGTTGGTACAGGTGGTGGTTTTGCCATTCGTCGGCGGGGGGGTACACGCCGCCCAGGTGTTGCCCGGAGCGGTAAAAAAAAACCATATAGCGGCCATCATTATTATATTAAATTTATTTATTATTTTTAATTCAAATTGTCTTGTTATAGTAATAAATAAAGCTAAAGCATCACGGGTAAATCGCATCGCTACAGTTGTTTTGCGCATCATTACCGGTCCTTTCAGAGATAGGGTAAAGAGGGTTCGTGCGCCAGGCGAAAATATTTGACCCTGTGTTCTGGCTTAATTCACGATCCGTCCGGCTGCCGGTGCGCTCGACCAAATAACATCTAATGCGCGCGTAAATATCCGGCATTATATATTTAAATAAATAAAATCCACTTATGATTGCTATCCCTGCGATAAAGTAAAATTACTGACACGAGACAGGACGAAAGAAATAGAATAGCCAAAGAGTATGGTTTCAATAATTAGAATTATTTTTCAGGGGTTAAATATAAATAGATAAAGTTAGTGTAGGCGCTGGAGGTTTTTTTTCCAAGAATTTATATGGCGGAATAATTTGCCGTGGCATGAACATAAATAACCGGCGTGAGTGTTGATTACCAGCGCGGTACGATGCCATGTCGGTCTTGATTGCGCGTTGTCAATAAAGAAGCCCACGCTAAGCGTGGGCCCAGACTGCTGACAACGATGCGCATACCCTGAAGTGGGTATGCCGGGCAGGGAACGTAACGCGGCGACCCGGCCACCCTGCTTATCGGCCAGGCTACAGCCGGCCTCTTCCCCGCGGTCGGCGGCGATCAGACAAAATCATCGTCGTCGCTGAAGCCATCGTCCACGCCGAAGCTGTCATCCGTGCCAAAACCGTCATCTGTACCGAAGCCGTTGTCCGCGCCGAAACCGTTATCGGCATTGGTATCGTTGCCATAATCATTATTGGCGAACGTATCATCAGTGCCGCTGGCGCCCGGGAAAGGGTTGCCAGAGACATCATTGAAGGTATCGAGATTGTCGCTGGAGAAATCCTGGTTGGTCAGGGGATCGGTGGCGGCATCCAGGGGCTGATCGATAACATTGACTATCTCCTGCGGCTGGCTGTTATGGAACATGCCGGTAAGCATGTTGCCCAGCACCACACCGCCGGCGACCCCGGCGGCGGTTTGCAGCGCGCCGGCCAGAAAGCCCCCTCCGCGCGGCGCCGCCTGCGGCTGGTTATATCCCTGAGCATAACCGTTGTATCCGGGCGGCGGCGCGGCCTGGCCGCCATAGCCGGGAGCCGGTGGCTGCTGCTGGTTATTCCAGGCGGGGGCGGGCTGCTGCGCACGGGCGTTCCGGGCCGCCCCGCCGCCAAACAGGTTGCTGAGAAATCCTCCCTGGCTTGGCTGCGGCGCGTTTTTCAAGGCGGTAAGCTCGGATTCCAGCTGTTGTACCTGCTGGTGCAGGCGCTTAAGCGCGGCTTCCTGGATCAATATCGACTGCGCCATATAATAAGGGGCTGCGGGCTGCTGGCGGATAAATTCCTGGATTTGCCGATCCGCTTCGGCGTCGCGGGGGCCGGCTTTCTGCTCCGCCTGTTTCAGACGCTGAAAAAGGCCCTCGATAATACGTTGCTCTTCTGATTGCATGGTAATGACCCTATAACCTTGTTCACATGCGCAACGGGCTGCGCTTTCTTTAAATCTAGTCTCATATTGGCGAATCATAAAGGCGCCATGCGTAAAGGTTTTTAGAAATGTGTTACCAGTCCACACACCGGGCGGGGGGATGCCGGGAAAGTGTGCCGGGCCGGCCGCGTTTTTTTTGTGGTCGACAGACCGGCGGTTAATAACTATTTGATACTCCTTGTTAAACCCCGCGCCGCCAACCCGCCCGGGATATGTGCTATATTGGCCAGCCAGACTCTTTATCTGACCTTAGAGAAAGCGCCCATGGCCGACTTCATCCGACCGCTACTGAAACTGCCGCAGGGCGCCGACAAACTGCTGCTGCATTCCTGCTGCGCGCCCTGCTCGGGGGAAGTGATGGAAGCGCTTAGCGCTTCCGGTATCGACTACACCCTCTTTTTTTACAATCCCAATATCCATCCCCAGCGTGAATACCTGATCCGCAAGGAAGAAAATATCCGCTTTGCCGACCAGCACCAGGTGCCCTTCATTGATGCCGATTATGATACCGACAACTGGTTCGCTCGGGCGAAGGGTATGGAGCGGGAACCGGAGCGCGGGATCCGCTGCACCATGTGTTTTGATATGCGTTTTGAACGCACAGCGCTGTATGCCTATGAACAGGGTTTTAGCGTCATCTCCAGTTCGCTGGGCATTTCCCGCTGGAAGAATATGCAGCAGATCAATAACTGCGGCCAGCGTGCCGCCAGCCACTACCCCGGCATGCGCTATTGGGATTACAACTGGCGCAAGCAGGGCGGGGCGGCGCGCATGATCGATATCAGCAAGCGCGAGCAGTTTTACCAGCAGGAGTACTGCGGGTGCATTTATTCGCTGCGCGACAGTAACCGGCACCGCAAATCGCAGGGGCGCGATATTATCCGTATTGGCGTCAACTATTATCATTACCAAACACCTGAGAGCGAATCAGGGGAGGAATAGCCGCCCGCCATACCGCCGGCGCGCGCCGGCGAATAATATTATTATTTTTTTGGTTGCCGTTCCAGGGTTAAATTTACCATAGAGTAAAATGTGTTAATTAAAGGATCGTTATTGCCCATGGCGTTTAATAATTGCCTATTTTTCGCAACCGATAAACAGCAATATTGCCCTGCTTGCCACCGCCGTAACATGTAATTATGCCGTTCATACCCCAAGGCGTGCATTTCATTCCTTATTAACGGTATCTCATGCCGCATTTAGACCGCCTCGTTAACCGCGCCTTTATAGTAAAGCCAGTTAACCCGTTTTACGGGCATCGATTCTAAAAGAATTGTTAATGCGAGGCAGAATATGAATACGCAATATGCGACCCACCTGCGGTGGCTTACATTGTTCGGGACCATTATGACCCAGTTCGCCCTGGGGTCGGTTTATACCTGGAGCCTGTTCAACGGTCCGTTGGCCGATAAGCTGCATCAGCCTGTCAGCCAGGTGGCGTTTGCGTTCGGACTGCTCAGCCTGGCGCTGGCGCTGGCGTCGTCGGTGGCCGGCAGGTTTCAGGACCGCTTTGGCGTGCGTAACGTTACGCTGGGCGCTGGTGTTTTGCTGGGCGCGGGGTTTTGCCTGACCGCGTATGCCGGCAACCTGACGATGTTGTGGCTTTCCGCCGGTCTGCTGGTGGGGTTTGCCGACGGCATCGGTTATCTGATGACGTTATCCAATTGCGTAAAATGGTTTCCGGAGCGTAAAGGGGTGATTTCCGCCTGCGCCATCGGCGCTTATGGTTTGGGCAGCCTGGGATTTAAATATATCAACAGCCGCCTGCTGGCCCAATACAGCCTGGAAACCACCTTTATGCTTTGGGGACTGATTGCCATGTTGCTGGTCATCGCCGGTGCCTTATTAATGAAGGATGCGCCGCAACAAAGCGTGAACAAGACCCGGGCAACACGCGATTTTTCCCTGGCGCAGTGCGTACGCATCCCGCAATACTGGTTATTGGCCCTGATGTTTTTAACCGCCTGCATGAGCGGGCTGTATGTGATCGGCGTGGCGAAAGATATTGGCGAGAATCTGGTGCATTTAACCCCGGCGGTTGCGGCCAATGCCGTGACGATTATCGCAGCGGCCAACCTGGGCGGACGCCTGGTGCTCGGCGTGCTGTCGGACCGGATGTCGCGTATGCGGGTCGTCTCGCTGGCGCAGGGAATTTCACTGCTCGGCATGGCGCTGTTATTGTTTGTGCATCTCAGCCCGGTCTTGTTTTTTATGGCGATTGCCTGCGTGGCCTTCAGCTTCGGCGGCACCATTACGGTATACCCGTCGCTGGTCAGTGATTTCTTCGGCCTGAACAATCTGACCAAAAACTATGGCGTGATTTACCTGGGCTTCGGCATCGGCAGTATTATCGGCTCAATCGTGGCCTCGCTGTTCGGGGGATTTATCGTCACCTTCCAACTGATCCTGGTGCTGCTGGTTATTTCGCTTATCATCTCCTTAACCTTGCATCAGCCCGGTGAAAAAATACGCTTACGGCTGAATGAAGTAACGGGTAAATAACTATATCCGGAATAATTATCTATTATCTGTAAGCCGACAGTCCGCCTGGCACGGTCTGTCGGCTTTTTTTGAAAGTATTCTAAATCAAATTACGTTTTAATCCTTTTTCATTATTACCGGCGCGTGAACAAATAATAAGAATGATTATCCTCAACCGCCTTGCTGGAAATAAAGGTTACAGGATAATTCCCATTCCCTTTATAGGCAAAGGAAGGATTAACCATGATGAAAGAACCCGCCGCCGGTGGAGGCATCTTGGGCGGCATGGCGCGGCAAAACGGTGGCGGTGATATCGGCGCCCTGGGCCGGGCGCTGAAAAAAATCATTGCCTGGCTGCGCGATCTCTTCAATAGCGACTAGCCGGCGGCGCTGCGCTTACCCGCTTCATCATCTCCCTTCGCCGGACTTCACAGCCGGCGTTTAGCTGCTAGGCTTAATCATAGCACTCCAGACTGTATGGTCTTTAACAAGAAGGAGCCTATCGTGGCCTATCAAGAAGTGATGTCGTTAACCGCATTGCCGGAATTGGCACCCAAAAAAATCAGCCTGGGCGATACCGATATTCTGTTGATAAAAAAAGGAGATCGGGTTTTCGCCCTCGAAGCCACCTGTCCCCATTCCGGCGCTCCGCTGGAAAAAGGCGCGCTTTGCGAAGGCAAGATTATATGCCCCTGGCATAAGTCGGTATTCACCATTGAGGAAGGCGCGCTGTGCGAACCTCCCTCCCTGCGCGATTTAAAGCGTTATCCGGTCAAGATTGAACAGGGCAAGCTCTGGGTCGACCCGCAGGCGGAACCGGGCGCGGGGCCGCTGGATAAGGTGACGACCCAGGATGCGCTGGTGGTCCTGGGCGTCGGCGCCGGCGGTAGCGCCGCCATTAAGGCGCTGCGCGAAAAGGGTTATCACGGTCGCCTGGTGGTTATCGAACGTGAAAAACAGGCGCCTTACGATCGCACCACCTTGTCCAAATTTGTTCCGCAGGGAGATATGGATATCGACGAGGTGCCGTCGCTCCTGGACGATGATTTTTATCAACAGCAAAAAATCGAGCGTATTAACGGCAACGTCGAAAAACTGAGCGCCGCCAAGCATCAGCTGCGGCTGGAAGACGGCACGATGATTCCTTATCGCCAGCTGTTGCTGGCCACCGGCGGCATCCCGCAGCGCCCCGATTTGCCCGGCAAGGCGCTGTTCGGCATCCAGGTCCTGCGAAGCTGGGAGCAGGCCGCCGTGCTGGTAGACACCGTCGAGAAGGAAAAACGCCTGGTGATTATCGGCAACAGCTTTATCGGCATGGAAGTCGCCGCGGCGTTCCGTAAGCAGGATGTGGATGTGACGGTGATAGCCGAGCATCCGCTGCCGTTCGAGAAACAGTTCGGCAAAGAGCTGGCGAGTTTCTTCCGGCGGCGTCACGAGCAGAAAGGCGTGAAATTTGTCGAAGGCCTGCCCGCGGAGTTTACCGGCGAGCGTCAGGTGGAGGCGGTAGTGTTGAAAGACGGTACGCGCATCGAGGCCGATTTGGTGCTACTGGCCACCGGTGTGGCGCCGGCGACCGGGTTTATTGACGATCTGCCGCTGAATAAAGACGGTAGCCTTAATGTGGACGCCTCCATGTCGGCGGGCCAGGATATTTTTGCCATCGGCGATATCGCCACGTTTCCGCTTAACGGCAAACCCACGCGCATTGAACATTGGCGTGTGGCCCAGCAGCATGGCCGCGTGGCCGCAAGCGTGATGGCGGGTCAGGATGAGATCTATGATTCCGTACCGTTTTTCTGGACCCAGCATTATGGCGTGCGCTATGAGTATCTTGGCCATGCCGGGAAATGGGATACCATCGACATGACCGGCTCGCCCGATAACGATGATTTTGTGGCGCTGTATGCCCTCAACGATGAACTGGTGGCGGTGGTCGGCACCGGTCGTATGCGCACCACGGGTACCTTGCTTATCAAGATGAGGGAGAAACTGACGCTGCAGCAGGCGAAACGCATCGTGGCGGAAGTGGTGGAGCCGGAAAGCTAACCGAGGCCGCCGGCCCGGGCGTGCCCGTCTGGGAGGGCCTTCCTGAAAAACTGTCCGTTGCGCGGGCGCGATCGCCGGTCTTTTTTTGCCGGTTCCGGCCGACGTAAGGGACAATCCTGTAATTAATATGGTATGTAATAAGCTGGCATGCGGCGGCCGCGGGGCGTCGCATGCCCGGCCCGCGACTTTTCGCCCAAAGGCCGTTCGCCGGTTAGTGCGCGTGCGAAGTCAATGCTATGATGCGCAGCTGGACTGAAAAAGTCGTTGGATAAAAGGATATGCGGTTAATGACACAGCCCATTTATTTGGTTGGCGCTAGGGGATGCGGTAAAACCACGGTTGGCCTCGCGCTGGCCGGGGTGTTGGGATTTGAGTTTATGGATACCGACCAGCTGTTGCTGAGCACCACCGGCCGCAGCGTGGCGCAGATCGTCAAGAGCGAGGGCTGGGCGGGATTCCGGGCAAGGGAAAGCGCTATCCTGCGCGCGATTGCCGGCGGGCGCAAAGTGATCGCCACCGGCGGCGGCATTGTGCTGGCGGAGGCCAATCGCCGGTTTATGCGGGCGAACGGCACGGTCATTTACCTCCATGCCCGGCCTGAGGTCCTGGCGCGGCGCCTGGAGGCGTTTCCCGAGGAAGACCAGCGGCCAAGCCTGACCGGGCGGCCGATTGCCGAGGAGATCGCTGAAATCCTGCTGGCCAGGGAAGCGTTATACCAGGATGCGGCCCACCATGTGCTGGATGCGTCCTCTTCCCCGGAAGCCGTGGTGTCGGCGATATTGCAGCAGCTCCACCCCTGCGCCGCCGGATAACGCGGCGCCATGCGCAACCCTGGGGATTGACCTATACTTACCCGACCAAATCATAAAATAAGGAAGTGATTATGGCGAGTAAACCCCCTTATCCCCGCGAAGCCCATATCGTTAAAAAAGAGAAGGGGCCGCCGGGTAAAACCAAGACGGTGTTTGAGCTGCGGGCCGATCATCCCAAGCCCGACACGCTTATCAGCGAGCATGATTCCGAACACGAGGCGCTGGACGCGAAAGAGCGCTACCAGGGCGAAGACAAGACCTGAATTCCCTGCCAGCCGGATCGGATCAATTTTCCCGGTCCGGCTAATTATCTTCCCCTAAGACGGTTATTTTCTTTTTTCTCGCCGGTGAATCCGCCGCGCTTATCCGCGGGTATTTTTTTGCACGCCGGCCGGCATTTCCCGGTAATAAGGCGTGACAAATCAACGATCGTGCTTTTACTATGAAGTACTGAAAATATTATCGAAAGGAATGGATCTATGCTGAATGTAAATGAGTATTTTGCCGGGAAGGTAAAGTCCATTGGTTTTGATTCCGCCAGCATCGGCCGCGCCAGCGTGGGGGTGATGGAAACCGGCGAATACACATTCACCACGGCACAGCCCGAGGAAATGACCGTCATTAACGGCGCGTTGCGGGCATTGTTACCGGGCTCCCACGATTGGCAGGTCTTTATGCCCGGCGAAAAATTCTTTGTTCCGGCGCAAAGTGAATTTATTGTCCAGGTGGCGGAAGCCAGCGCGTATTTATGTAAATATATGAGCAAATAATGGGGCAAAACCGCGGGCAGGCTATGGTTTGCCCCGCAATGCCGGCAAACCGGCGCATAAGTCGCCGGGCAGGGAGAACGGAAAGCATAACGCGTCATGGACTCATCCGCCGGTAGCGTGGTGGTCCTGGTCCAAGGCCACAGGCGTTGGACCGCACAATGGCGCGCACGGATGGGCGCCATCGCTGCGCGTCCGGGCGCGGCCCCGCTAAAAACAGCACGGCTTCACGGTGTTGTTACCCGTCTGATCCTGGCCTCGTTACTCCCGCCAGCAACCTTTTTCAGCGCTGGGCTTCGCCGCCCAAGGCAACGGTCAATTCTTCAATAAGCGTCGCCAGTTCGCCGGTCATCAGGATAAAATCCGCGTCAAAACGCTGGGCAAAATCCTCGCGATCGATATCGTCGTTCTGTTCGCGTAAGGTATCGGAAAACTTAAGGCGCTTGATTGTGGCGTCGTCGGCCAGGATAAACTGCACCCGTTCCCGCCAGTCCAGCGCCAGTTTGGTCACCACCTTGCCGGCCTCGATATGGGCGGCAATTTCGTCGCTGGCCAAATCCTGCTTTTTACAGCGAATGATGCCACCGTCCTCCAGCAGCGCCTTGAGTTCGGCCTCGTCCTGCACCAGGAATCCGGCCGGCGGTTCACCGCCGCGCACCCACTGCGTCAGGGTCAGCTCAATGGGGTTTTCCAGTGTCAGGGGCACCACCGGCAGCGAGCCGAGGGATTTACGCAACAGCGCCAGGGCATCCTCGGCTTTCTTGGCGCTGGCGGCGTCGACAATCACCAGGCCTTTGACGGTGTCCAGCCAGATGAACGTCTGGCTGAAGCGGCTGAACGCGCGCGGCATCAGGCTGAATAACACCTCATCCTTCAGCGCGTCTTTTTCCGTTTTGCGCAGCTTACGGCTTTGCTCGGTTTCCAGCTTATCGATCTTGCCGTTCAGCTCTTGCTTGACCACGGAAGACGGCAGGATTTTTTCTTCTTTGCGCACGCAAATCAATATCTGGTCATTAACGGCATGGGTTAACGCGTCGCTTTTGTCGCCCAGCGGAGATACCCAACCCGACTTGGCCATATCCTGGCTGCCGCAGGGGGTAAATGATGAGGCCGCCAACTGTTTTTCCATCTCTTGCGCCGACAGCGTAATATCGCGGTTCAGGCGGTAAATCATGATATTTTTAAACCAAAACATAAAGTGAGATCCCTGATCCGGCACGTCGGTAAGCGTGCGGGTTAATCAAACGCAGCGCGCATGATAGCGCATCCCGGCGCTAAAATCGGCAAAAATCAACCTGGCCGCGGCGTCTACAGAATGTCCGCCAGGGCGGCGGCAAGATACTCCACCCAGGCCCGGACCTTGCCGGGAATAAAGCGCGCGGCGGGATACACCGCATGTACCGCCATCGGCGGAAAATAATAGTCGGGCAATACGCGTACGAGGGTTTTGGCGGTTAACTGCCGGCGGATCAGCGGTAACTGGACGCCGCCTATCCCGAGTCCCGCTTCTATGGCCTGGATAAGCGTAAAGGTATTATTGGCCAGGAACACCGGCCGGACGGTCAACATCTCCGCGCCCCTGGGGCCCAGCAGGGTGAGTCCGGCGCCGTCGCCACGGCCGCTGTAGCGAATGTAAGGACGATCGGCTAATTCCGCCAGGGTTTGCGGCGCGCCCTGCCTGGCAAGATAGTCGGGCGCCGCGGCCAGGACGCGCTGCAGGGTGCCGAGCCTGCGCGCCACCGTGCCGGCGGTGCGCAGTTCCCCGAGACGTAGCGCGACATCAATTCCCTCGCTGATCACATCCGCCACCCGATCGTCCAGCAGCAGTTCGATAACGATATCCGGATGGCGCTGCTGAAAATCAAGCGCCAGCCGGGCGATATACTGCTGGCCGAGGCCCGTCGGCGCATGGATGCGCAAATGACCCTCCAGCCTCTGGTTCAGCCCCCGCAGCGTCTCTTCCGTTTCATTTACCGCCGCCAGGATCTGCCTGGCCTGCAGATAATAACGGCTGCCGCTTTCCGTCAGGGTGACGGAGCGGGTAGTGCGATAGAGCAATAATGTGCCCAGCAGTTTTTCCAGGGCGGCCACCTGCTGGCTTACGGCGGGCTGCGTCAGGCCCAGATCGCGCGCTGCCGCGGACAGGCTGCCCAGCTCGGCCACGCGCGCGAAGGTATGCATCGCGGTGAGTTTATCCATGGTGTTCCGTCTATTAGTTTTACTTATAACTGATAGTGGTTATGGTCCTATTATCACTTTTTTCCTTATCAATTATAGTGACGCATCGTCTTTTTTCAGCGGAGAAAACACATGCAAAATAATCGGATTGCCCTGGTGGTGGGCGCCAACGGCGTTATCGGCGGCCGGCTCGTCGCGGAACTGGAATCCCGGCGGTGGCAGGTTATCGGCCTGTCGCGCCGCGGCGGCCGCGACCGGCCCGGCGTCAGCTACCTGGCGGTGGATTTGCTGGACGCGCAGGCGACGGGCCGGGCGCTGCGCCCGCTGACCGGCATTACCCATATTTTCTACGCCGCCTACCAGGAGGCGTCCGACTGGGCGGGACTGGTTGTTCCCAATATGATGATGCTGAAAAACGTCGTTGAGGCAATCGAGCCGGTTGCCGGGAAACTGGAGCATGTCAGCCTGATGCAGGGCTATAAAGTCTATGGCGCGCACCTGGGGCCGTTTAAGACACCGGCGCGGGAAACCGATGCGGGGCATATGCCGCCGGAATTCAACGTGGCGCAACAAACCTGGCTGGAGCAACGCCAGCGCAATAAACGCTGGACCTGGTCCGCCATCCGGCCGGGGGTGGTGGGCGGTTTTTCCCTGGGCAATCCGATGAACCTGGCCATGAGCATTGCCGTCTATGCCTCCATCTGCAAGGCGCTGGGGTTGCCGCTGCGTTTTCCCGGCAAACCGGGCGCTTACCACGCGCTGATGGAAATGACCGATGCGGGGCTGCTGGCGAGGGCCACGCTTTGGGCCGCCACCGAGCCCCGGGCGGGCAACCAGGCGTTTAACATCAATAACGGCGATCTGTTCCGCTGGAGTGAGCTGTGGCCGAAAATTGCCGGCTATTTTGAATTGGATCTGGCGCCGCCATTGCCCATGCCGCTAAAGGAAGTCATGGTGGATAAAACGGAACTCTGGCGGGAATTAACCCGCCGGCACCGTTTATCCGCACCGGATTATCAGGCGGTGTCGGGCTGGCCGTTCGCCGATTTCGTGTTCTCCTGGGATTACGATATGTTTGCCGACGGCAGTAAGGCGCGCCGCTCCGGTTTTCATGATTTTGTCGACACCGAAGCGATGTTCTACGCCTTGTTCGATGAATTCCGCCGGCGCCGCGTTATTCCGGGCGCACCGCATAACGCGCCTCCAGCCTGCTGATGCCCAGGCCGTTGATCTTTTTCACTTTGATTTGCACCGGGATGCGTTCCTTCATGGCGTCCACATGGCTGATGACGCCTATCATCTTGCCGGTGGCGTTAAGCGAATCGAGCGCATCCAGGGCAATATCCAGCGTTTGGGCGTCCAGCGTGCCGAAGCCCTCGTCGAGAAACAGCGAATCAATCTGGGTTTTGTGGCTGACCAGGTCCGACAGGGCCAGCGCCAGCGCCAGGCTCACCAGAAAGCTTTCGCCCCCGGAAAGGGTGCGGGTGTCGCGCACGGCATCCGCCTGCCAGGTGTCCACCACTTCAAGCTCCAGCTCCGCCTCGGTTTTGCGCTGCAGCTGATAGCGGCCGTGCAGGCGGGACAACTGCTGGTTCGCCAGATAAATCAGGTGCTCAAGCGTCAGACCCTGGGCGAACTTACGGAACTTGTCGCCCTCTTTGGAGCCAATCAGCTCGTTGAGATAGCTCCAGTCGGCGTAGCGGCCTTCGCCCGCGCTGATTTCCGCCATCAGGCTCTGCTGATCGCGCTGGCGCTGGCGGTGGCTTGCCAGTTGCTGCTGTAGCTGGCCTTGCCGCCGCGCCAGCTCCCATAATAATGCCTTAATATCGGCCAACGTTCGCTCCACGGCGGCAGAGTCGGCAGCCTCGTCCAGGGTGGCGGGACGATCGTCATGGTGTTGCCGCAGCGCCAGCTCCGCCTGCTGCCACATCACCTCCGCGCGCTGCCGCTCTTCCTTTATTTTCTCGCGCAGCTCACGCAGCCGGTCCCGCTCCTGCCCGGGCAACAGGGCCGCCTGCAGCTCGGCCAGCCCGGCGTACGGGCTGTTTGCCAGCGCCTGCCGCAGCGCCGTCGCCGCCTGCTGCGCTTGTTGAGTCAGTTCCTCAAGCCGCCGCCGCTGCGAGCGGATTTCACCGGCCAGCAGATGCAGCTTTTCCTGCGCCTGCTGTACACTGAGTTCGGACTGCCGCCGGTCCCGCTCCACTTCCCCGGCCCGTGTGCTCAGTTGGGCGTTGAGCTGCGCCACGCTGTCATCGCCGGCCAGTTTGCGGCGTTCTTCACGCGCCAGGCGCAGCGCGTTGCCGGTTGTCTGCTGCCGCTGCGCGAGGTCGGCCAACTGTTGCGCCAGTTCGGCCTGGGCTTCCCGGTGGCCGCGCAGTTCGCCTTCCAGCGCGATAAGGTCGTTTTTCAGCGTCTGTTCGCGCTCTTGCTGGTACTGCCACTGCCGCCACTCCTCCTGGCGTTCGGCCAGCCAGGCGTCAACCGCGGAATCCGCCGGCAGGGTCAGTCCCAGTTGGGCGAGAGCCTCGCTGCTTTGCGCCGCCAGTTCGTCCATCCGTTGCTGTTGTTCCTGACGGCGCTGCTGCGTTTGCCGCAGACGTTGGGTCACCGCATCCTTCTGCTGGGCATTCAGCGCCAGACGGGCGTCGAGCCGTTGCCATTCGCCGTCGGCCTGGGCAAGGGCGTCGCGGGCCGCCTGCAGCCCCTGGTTGTCCTGTTCACGCGCCTCCAACTGCCGGGCCAATGCCTGCTCATGCGCGTCCTGCTCAGCCAGCCAGGCGGCGGCGTGTTCGCCGGGCGCCAGATCCAGCCCGGCGGCGGCCTGTCGCCAGGCGTCGTCCAGCAACGCCAGTTCCTCTTGCAGGCGTACCTGTTGCGCCGTCGCCTGGCGCTGCTCCTGCTGCAGCATCTCGAGACGGGTAAACGCCGCCACCACTTCGGCCTTGAGCCGCTCCACCTCCGGCAGCAGTTCCTGCCGCCGCCGATCGGTGTGTTGCGGCTGCAGGTCCTGGTATAGGGCGATGCCGGGATGCTCGGTGGCGCCGCATAGGGGGCAGGGATCCCCCGGTCGCAACGCTCCGCGCAGTTCCCCGAGCGAGACGATATGCATTTCCAGGCGATGGCGCGCGGTCATTTCGTCCAGCAGGGCGGACTTATCCGCCTCGGCGCGCCGCAGCGCCGCCAGCGCGGCGGTAATATCGTCGCAGTCGCGCCGCAGTTGATCTTCCCGCGTGCGGTTGGCCGCCAGATCGCGGCTTACACGCTCCATTTGCGGCAGCAGGGACGACATCAGGGCGCGCCGGCCGCGCTGCTGCTGGCTGTGTTGCCAGTCGGCGCGCAGCGCGGCCAACGGGAACCGGGATTCCTGCTCATCGTGCAGGCCCTGACGTTCCGCCAACTGCGCCGTGAAGGTCATTACCCGCTGCCGGCAGGCCTGCGACGCGCTGAGTTCCTTCTGGCGCGCAATATCGAGTTGTTCAAGTTCCCGCATGATTTGCGCGTCTTGCCGGGCCAGTTCGTCGATGTCGCGCTGTTCGCGCCGGCGGCGGGCAAACAGCTCGCGCCAGAGGGGGAGCTGCCCGCCCCATTGCCGGCAGGCGGCATGCTCAAGCAGATAGCGGGCGACAAGCTGCGCCTGTTGCCCGGCCTCCTGATGTTGTTGTTGTTTCAGCGCCTGCAGCGCCTGTCGTTTCCGCTGCTGTTCCGTTTGGGCTAACCGCTGTTCCTCCTGTTGCGCGGCCTGTTGTTCCAGCCCGGCGATTTTCTGGTCCAGCGGCACGAGATGGTCGTTTATCAACTGCTGTTGCGCCAACTGATGCCGGGCGTGCTGCTCCCAGCGCCGCCGGGCGGTATCCGCCTGCTCCCGCAGCGGTTGTAGCGCCTGCTGACTTTGCAGCTCCAGCGCGCACGCGCGGGCGAGCTCCTGCTCAGCCCGTTCCAGGTCCACGGCGCTGCGCTGCCGATCGTCGAGCAGGGGGCGCAGGGATTCCGCCGGTTCGCCGCGCGCCAGTCGCGCCAGCGGCGCCTGTGCTTCCTGCGCCGCCGCCTGCGCGGCCTGGCGCTGGGCCTGTGCCTGCGCCAGGGCGCCGGTCAACTGGCGCTGCCGCTCCAGCCAGGCGTGATGCTGTTGCGACTGCGATTGTTCGGCGTTCAGCCGGGCCTGCTCCAGGCGCAGGCTATCCAGCTCGGCGTCAAGTTCCCGCAGTTGGGGTTCGCTCAATAGTTCGATGGCGGCGGCGCGCGTACGCAGTGCCTCCAGTTCCCCGCGCACCGTTTTATGGCGTTCGAAAATTTCAGCGGAAATGCGGCCGTAGATATCGGTGCCGGTCAGTTCCTCCAGCAGTTCGGCGCGATTTTTCGCATCGGCGTTTAAAAATGCGGCGAAATCCCCCTGCGCCAGCAGCACCGATTTGGTAAAACGCGCGAAATCCAGGCCGGTCAGTTCGGTGGTCAGGCGCAGCTTATCGCTGATTTTATCCGCCAGGATGGCGCCGTCGGCCAAACGCGCCAGTTCGACCCTGGCGTTTTGCAGTTTGCCCTGCGGGCTGTTTTTCGCCCGGCGCTGGCTCCAGAAGGCGCGATAGCCCACGCCCTTGACCGAAAACTCGACTTCCGCCAGCGATTCGGCGGTCAGCCGGGTCATCAATTCCTGGCCGGGCAACGCGTCCAGGCGGGGCGTGC
This sequence comes from Sodalis sp. RH24, assembly GCF_047324145.1. NCBI lineage: Bacteria > Pseudomonadati > Pseudomonadota > Gammaproteobacteria > Enterobacterales > Bruguierivoracaceae > Sodalis > Sodalis sp. RH24. The sequence continues at coordinate 2,218,982 of NZ_CP178729.1, read as the reverse complement.
GGTGATACAGCGCCAGGCAGATGGCGTCAAGAATAGTGGTCTTGCCGGCGCCGGTGGGACCGGTAATGGCAAACAGGCTGGCGCGGTCGAAGGGGTCGGCAGTAAAATCAATTTTCCACTCGCCCCTGAGCGCATTGATGTTTTTCAGCCGCAGCGTCAGGATTTTCACCGGGCGTCTCCTTTGGTTGCGGCATCCGGCGCCGGCGGGTTTTCCGCCGCGGCGCCTTGCTGTACGTCCGCCGTTACCTGGCGATAGAGCAAGCGTATGGCGTCCAGGTTCTCCGGCGCGGGGGAGGGGATCAGCGCCAGGCGCCGCTCAAACACGTCCCCGGCGCTCAGTTCGACCAGCGTTTCCCGTTGCCGGCGCGCCAGTGCCGACAGCCGCTGCTCGCGGTTACGGCGCAACAGCACGATTTCCACCGGCAAATCGGCCGCCAACTGCTGGATACGCTGCTGGATATCATTCAGCCAGGCGTCTGTCACCACCTCGATATCCAGCCAGACGGGCGTGGGCCCCGGGTAATCGCTAAACGAGCGCAACTGCGCCTCGATGTCCGCCAGGTCGCCTTTTATCAGGCGCAGGGCCTGGGTCTCCGGGATCAAAACCGGGGAAATGTCCGCCACGCCCCCGGCGTCGAAACTGACTATATTGATCTGCTTGGGCTGCCCGGTCTCATCAAAACTCAAGGCGATGGGCGAACCGCAATAGCGGATATGCTGCTGTCCGCCCACGCACTGCGGGCGGTGGATATGGCCGAGGGCGATATAATCCGCCGGAGGAAACAGCTGGGCGGGAAACGCGTCCAGGCTGCCGATATAAATATCGCGTACCGAATCGGTGGTGGCGGCGCCCACCGTGGTCAGGTGTCCGGTGGCGATAATCGGCAGCCGGCCGGGCAACCGGGCGCGCAGGGCCAGCGCCCGGTCATATAGCGCCTGGTAATGTGCGGCGATGGCGTCCATCAGCGCCCGCTGTTTATCATCCCCCGATTCTCCGGCGCGGCTGGTCAGCACATCCCGCGGGCGTAAAAAGGGGATGGCGCACAGTATCGCCCCCGGCTTTCCACTACGATCGTTAAGTACAAAAACCGGTTGCCCGCCGCTGTCTTCGCGGTCGCCGTCGGCGTTGTCGTCATCGTCCCGGGCGCCGAACCCGCCGCCGGCGATAACCCGGGTATGCATGCAGGCCAGCAGCGCCCGGGATTCGTTCAATGTCGCCACCGCGTCATGATTGCCCGCCAGTATGATCAGCTGGCAACCGGTCGGCTGCAACGCCACCACGAAACGGTTGAACAGTTCGCGGGCATAGCTGGGCGGGGTGCCGGTATCAAAGATATCGCCGGCCACGATCACCGCGTCGATATCCCGCTCTGCCACCTGCGCCACCAGCCATTGCAGGAAGGCGCGATGCTCCCGGGCGCGGTTTTTGGTGAAAAACGACTGACCCAGGTGCCAGTCAGAAGTGTGAATGATCCGCATGACGCTCCAGCCAGAGTGCAAAAGTCAGGGCGAGAGTATAAACCTTACCCCGGGCGATGCCGACGTAAAGCTGTTAATTTGGCAACCCGGGACGAAAAAAAACCGCCATCCGCTATGCTTCTGGCACGATGGGCTGATTTTAATAAATCTGTCATAAAAGTGACGCATAATGCCCGGGCACGTTAACCGCAGAGATTAATGGCAGGAAAAAATGGCAAAACGCATATTAGTCGTGGAAGACGAAGCGCCGATTCGTGAAATGGTGTGCTTCGTACTTGAACAGAATGGCTTCCAGCCCATCGAAGCCGAAGACTACGGCACGGCGGTCAGCCGTATGGCGGAGCCTTATCCGGATCTGGTATTGCTCGACTGGATGTTGCCAGGCGGTTCGGGAATACAATTTATCAAACATATGAAACGCGAGGTATTGACCCGCGATATTCCGGTCATGATGCTGACCGCGCGCGGCGAGGAGGAAGACCGGGTGCGGGGGCTGGAAGTGGGCGCCGATGATTATATCACCAAACCGTTCTCGCCCAAGGAGCTGCTGGCCAGGATCAAGGCGGTGATGCGCCGTATTTCGCCGATGGCGGTGGAAGATAAGATTGAACTGCAGGGCCTAAGCCTGGATCCGTCGTCGCACCGGGTAACCTCCAACGAACTGGCCCTGGAGATGGGACCGACCGAATTTAAACTGCTGCACTTTTTCATGACCCATCCCGAGCGGGTATATAGCCGGGAACAGTTGTTAAATCATGTCTGGGGCACTAATGTGTATGTTGAGGACCGGACGGTTGATGTGCATATTCGCCGCCTGCGCAAAGCGCTGGAAACCGGCGGTCACGATCGGATGGTGCAGACGGTCCGCGGCACCGGCTATCGTTTTTCCGCGCGCTATTAGCGCGGTATAAGGGGAGCTCTGCCGGTGCTGGAACGTTTATCCTGGCGTAAGATTTTGCTGGAACTGGGGCTGTTTTGCCTGCCGGCCCTGCTGTTGTCGCTTTTTGTCGGCCACCTGGCCTGGCTGTTGGTGGCGGCGCTGCTGGCCGCGCTGGTGCGCAACTATTATTACCAACTGCGGCTGTCCCGCTGGTTATGGGTCGATCTCCGGCATACGCCGCCGGAAGGGCGGGGAAGCTGGGAACCGCTGTTCTATGGCCTGCATCAGATGCAGTTGCGCCACCGGCGGCGGCGGCGTGAACTGGCGACATTGTTCAAACGCTTTCGCAGCGGCGCGGAAACCTTGCCTGATGCGCTGGTGATGTTGACCGACGACGGCCATATTTTCTGGTGCAACGGCCTGGCGCAGCAGCTGCTCGGGTTTCGCTGGCCGGAAGACAACGGCCAGCATATCCTTAACCTGCTGCGCTATCCTGAATTCAACAGCTATATCCAGGGCCAGTCGTTCGAGCGCCCCTTGACCCTGCTGCTCAATAAGCAACGTTACGTTGAATTCCGCGTGATGCCCTATACCGACGACCAGCTGTTAATGGTGGCCCGCGACGTGACCCAGATGCGCCAGCTGGAAGGCGCCAGGCGCAACTTTTTCGCCAATGCCAGCCATGAACTGCGTACGCCGCTGACGGTGTTGCAGGGATATCTGGAAATGATGAACGACCAGGATATGGATGAAGCCATGCGCGCCAAGGCCATCCACACCATGCAGGATCAGACGCAGCGCATGGAGCGTCTGGTCAAGCAGTTGCTGGTGTTATCCCGTATCGAGGCCGCGCCGCAGGGCGAGGTCAATGAACGCGTCGATATTCCGGCCATTCTCAAGCGCCTGCAGCAAAGCGCCGGGGCGCTCAGCCAGGAACGGCATGAGATCGTGTTCCGGGTTAATGAACAGTTGCTGGTGCGCGGCAATGAGGATCAGCTGCGCAGCGCGATGTCGAACCTGATATACAATGCGGTCATCCATACGCCGCCGGGCACCCGCATCGAGGTGTGCTGGCAGCGTACCGCTGAGGGCGCGCAGTTTCAGGTCAGCGATAACGGGCCGGGCATCGCCCCGGAGCATTTACCGCGCCTGACCGAGCGTTTTTACCGGGTTGACAAAGCCCGTTCGCGCCAGACCGGCGGCAGCGGCCTTGGGCTTGCCATCGTTAAGCACGCGCTCGGCAATCATGACGCCCATCTTGATGTTATCAGCGAGCCGGGCGCGGGTACCCGCTTCTTTTTTACCTTGCCCAACCGGTTGATTGTCCTCCCCGTCCTGGCCGAAAATAACCCCACTTCTCCTTCACGTGTCAAATCCCGATGATAAAAGCTGTAAAAACCCTGGGCTGGCTGCTCTGCCTGCTGTTGACCCTGCCGGCGGCGGCGCGGCCGCTGTCGGTGCTGTCGGGTAGCCTCACCAGCAGCGGTTCCGATACGCTGGCGAATATGATGGCCCTGTGGGCGGCGGATTTCAGACATGACTATCCGGATGTCGGCGTGCAGATCCAGGCGGGCGGATCGGCGACGGCGGCGACGGCGCTGGCCGCGGGAACGGCGCAAATCGGGCCGATGAGCCGCATGATGAACGCGACTGAAATCGCCGCGTTCCAGCGCCATTACGGCTACCCGCCCCTGGCGGTGCCGGTGGCCTTGGATGCGCTGGTGATTATAGTCAACCAGGATAACCCCCTGCCCAGGTTGCGCCTGCGCCAGTTGGACGCCATTTTTTCCATCACCCGCAGCTGCGGCGACGCCCCTGCCGTCACCCGCTGGGGGGAGCTCGGCCTAACCGGGCGGTGGGCCGATATGGCCCTGCTGCGCTATGGCCGCAATTCCGCCTCCGGTACCTATGGCTTTTTCCGCCAGCGCGTGCTGTGCGGCGGTGACCTGCTGGCATCGGTCAATGAACTGCCCGGGTCGGCTTCGGTGGCGCAGGCGGTAAGCGCGTCGCGCAACGCCATTGGTTACGCCGGCATGGGGTTTCATACCGCCGGCGTGCGGATCCTGCCGTTAACCGACGAGGCCGGCCGCCAGGTGACGCCGGACGAGTCGGCCTTGCTTAACGGCGACTATCCGCTGGTGCGCTATCTCTATATTTATCTGAATAAGCCCCCTGATACCCCATTGGCGCCGGTCACCGCCGCCTTTATGGACCGTATTTTGTCGCCCCAGGGCCAAAGCCTCGCCCGCCAGGGCGGCTACCAGCCCTTGCCTGAACCCATAAGGCTACAGGCGCGCCGGGATATCGGGCTGCAATGAGGTGTGTCGGCAGGGTGGGCCGTCGCCCGCGGGTGATCATGAATAATGTTCAACACGGGTGAATTTTCTTCGCCATGGCGATGCGCCGCCGCGTGCTAGTATGGATGCGGGCATTATAGACGTCCGGATGTCTATATGTCACCGACGGAAACTATTGCCCACCGGGAATGTTTACATCCTGAACTATTCACTAAATCTTATTATCTTGCGGGCCTTGTCCAGGCCGGCAAAATAACGCCGGAGTTCAAACATGCAAAGAAATACGCCTCCCTTTCGCGCTGATGTGGTGGGCAGCTTATTACGCCCCGAGGCGATTAAGCAGGCCCGCAAGCAGTTGCAGCAAGGGGCCATTACTCCCGCGCAGCTGCGTGCCGTCGAGGATACCGAGATCCGCCGGGTGGTGGAACTGCAGCGCGGTCTGGGGCTGCAGGTGGTCACCGACGGCGAGTTTCGCCGCGCCTGGTGGCATTTCGATTTTTTTGAGGGGCTGGACGGGGTGGAAGGCTACGACGTCGACCAGGGTATCCAGTTTTCCGGGGTGCAGACCAAGGCGCGCAGCATTAAGGTCACCGGCAAGGTGGCGTTCCGCCAGCATCCGATGCTGGCGGATTTCCGCTATCTGCGCAGCGTGGCCGGCGATGCGGTGGCTAAAATGACCATACCCAGCCCGAGCGTGATGCATTTTCGCGGCGGGCGCGGCGCCATCGACGCCGGCGTCTACCCTGATCTGGCGGCGTATTTCGCCGATCTTGCCCAGGCCTGGCATGACGCTATCCGCGCCTTTTACGATGCCGGCTGCCGTTACCTGCAGCTTGACGATACCGTGTGGGCCTATCTGTGCTCGACGGACCAGCAGCGCCAGATCCGCGAGCGCGGCGAGGATCCGCGGCAATTGGCGCGCATTTATGCGGATGTGATCAATCAAGCGCTGGCGGGCAAACCGGACGATCTGGTGGTCAGCCTGCATGTTTGCCGCGGCAATTTCCGCTCCACCTGGATTTCCGAGGGCGGTTATGAGCCGGTGGCGCCTATCCTGTTCGGCGAGGTCAAGGTCGACGCCTTTTTCCTGGAATATGACACCGAGCGCGCCGGCGGTTTTGAACCGCTGCGGTTTATCAAACCCGGCCGCCAGCAGGCGGTGCTGGGCCTTATCACCTCCAAAACCGGTGAATTGGAAGATCCTGAGGCGGTGCTGGCGCGCTTGCGCGAGGCCACCCGTTATATCAGCCTGGACCAGCTGTGCCTGAGCCCGCAGTGCGGCTTCGCCTCGACGGAAGAAGGCAATAGCCTGACCGAAGCCCAGCAATGGGACAAACTGCGGCTGGTGCTGGATGTTGCGGGCCGCGCCTGGTAACGCCAGCGCCCGGCTATCCCGCCCGCGGCAAAATACCGCGGGCGGGCATGGTCGCCGCGGGTTAAGGGGCGGCCCGGGGGTGCCACCGGTATCCATGCCGTTCTGTTATAGTTAAAAGCGCGTCCCTTCAACTATCTTGTAGCAGAAATTACCCAGGCTATGAAAGTATTCACTGCTTTTAGGGTATTTTTTTGGCTTATCATTCTGCTTTTATCTTCAACTATTGCCTTACCGCGCTTTAAACGTTTAAATTGCGCCGGTTATTGCATGCTTCACGCCGTTTTGCACCCTTTTAGCGCTCCGGTCCCGGCAAACAGGCCATTACGCCATGGCCCGCGAGATATCCCGCTGCTGTTGGTGATGTCATAACCGGCATGAGTCGTCATAGGTTTTACTTATTTTTCGCATCCAGACAGGCATTACATTATTCCATGAGCCAGCGTTTAAGCATCAGAGATATCCTCGCCCTGGGTTTTATGACCTTCGCCTTGTTTGTCGGCGCGGGCAATATCATTTTCCCGCCGATGGTGGGATTGCAGTCGGGCCCTTATGTCTGGTGGGCCGCGGCGGGGTTCCTGATTAGCGCGGTTGGGCTGCCGGTACTGACGGTGATTGCCCTGGCCCGGGTGGGGGGCGGCATTGACGCCCTCAGTTCCCCCATCGGCAGAAAAGCGGGACTGCTGCTGGCCGTGGTATGTTATCTGGCGGTGGGGCCGCTGTTCGCCACGCCGCGCACCGCGACGGTATCCTTCGCCGTGGGGCTGGCGCCGTTTACCGGCCAGGGGGATCTGCCGCTGTTTCTTTACAGCCTGGTCTATTTTGCGCTGGTCATCGCCATCTCGCTCTATCCCGGCCGCTTATTGGATACGGTCGGGCACATCCTGGCGCCGCTGAAAATGATTGCCCTGGCGGTCCTGGGCATCGCCGCGCTGCTGTGGCCGGCGGGCAATCCCATCCCGGCGACCGACGCTTATGCCCATATGCCGTTCTCCAACGGTTTTGTCAACGGCTACCTGACCATGGATACCCTGGGCGCCATGGTATTCGGCATCGTGATTGTCAATGCGGCCCGCTCGCGCGGCGTGAACGACGCCGCGCTGCTGACCCGCTACACCATACTGGCCGGGCTGATAGCCGGCGTCGGGCTGACGGCGGTCTATATCACGCTGTTTAAACTGGGTTCGGGCAGCAGCGTGCTGCTGCCGTCGGCGCAAAACGGCGCCGAAATCCTGCACGCCTACGTCCAGTATACCTTTGGCAATGCGGGCAGCGGCTTTCTCGCCATCCTGATTTTCGTCGCCTGCATGGTGACGGCGGTGGGGCTGACCTGCGCCTGCGCCGAGTTTTTCAGCGAACATCTGCCGCTCTCCTACCGCACGCTGGTGTTTATACTCGGTCTGTTTTCCATGCTGGTGTCCAACCTCGGGCTGAGCCATCTGATCCAATTCTCCATTCCGGTGCTGACCGCGATTTATCCGCCGTGCATCGTGCTTATCCTGCTCAGCTTCACGCTGCGCTGGTGGCGCAGCAGCACCCGGATTATCGCGCCGGCGATGCTGATAAGCCTGGTCTTCGGCTGCGTCGATGCCGTCAAGCTCTCGTCATTCCAGGTCTGGCTGCCCGCGTGGATACAGCACCTGCCGCTGTCGGCCCAAGGCCTGGCCTGGCTGCCGCCCACGCTTACCATCGGTATCCTGGTCGCGTTCTATGATAAATACGCCGCGCATCATAAGGCCACCGTCCGGTTATAACCTTTGCGCGCATTATTCACCGCGGGTCGTCCCGCGGCTATTTTTGACTGAAAAAACAGGGTAAATGGGTCATGCAACAACAACCCTCCGCATTAAAACGGGGTCTTACCACCCGCCATATCCGATTTATGGCCTTAGGTTCCGCCATCGGCACCGGGCTGTTTTACGGCTCCGCCGACGCCATTAAAATGGCCGGCCCCAGCGTACTGCTGGCGTATATGATTGGCGGCGTGGTGGCGTATATCATCATGCGCGCACTTGGCGAAATGTCGGTACACAGTCCCCATGCCGGGTCCTTCTCCCGTTACGCCCAGGATAACCTTGGCGGGCTTGCCGGCTATATTACCGGCTGGACCTACTGCTTTGAAATCCTCATCGTCGCCATCGCCGACGTCACCGCCTTCGGCATCTATATGGGCGTCTGGTTTCCGTCGGTGCCGCACTGGGTCTGGGTGCTGAGCGTGGTACTGATAATCGGCGCCATCAACCTGCTCAATGTCAAGGCCTTCGGCGAAATGGAATTCTGGTTCTCGTTCTTCAAGGTGGCCACCATCATCCTGATGATCGTGGCCGGGTTCGCCATCATTATCTGGGGGCTGGGCAACGGCGGACAGCCCACCGGTATCCACAATCTCTGGTCCAACGGCGGTTTTTTCAGCCATGGGATAATGGGCATGATCCTGTCGCTGCAAATGGTGATGTTCGCTTATGGCGGCATTGAAATTATCGGCATCACGGCGGGCGAAGCCAATGAACCGGAAAAATCGATCCCTAAGGCAATCAACTCCGTGCCCTGGCGCATCCTGGTCTTTTATGTCGGCACGCTGTTCGTCATCATGTCCATCTATCCCTGGGATCAGGTGGGCACCGAAGGCAGCCCCTTTGTGCTCACTTTCCAGAAGCTGGGGATCCATACCGCCGCCGGCATTCTGAATTTTGTGGTGCTGACCGCCTCGCTGTCGGCCATTAACAGCGACGTGTTCGGCGTCGGGCGCATGCTGCACGGCATGGCCGGCCAGGGACACGCGCCCAAGATGTTCGCCCGCGTATCGCGTAACGGCATCCCCTGGGTCACGGTGCTGGTGATGATGTTCGCGCTGCTGCTGGCGGTTTACCTGAATTACATCATGCCGGAAAATATTTTCCTGGTGATCGCGTCGCTGGCCACCTTTGCCACCGTCTGGGTGTGGATCATGATCCTGTGCTCGCAAATCGGCTTTCGGCGCAGACTCGGCGCACAGCAGGCCAAGGCGCTGGCATTCCCCCTGCCGGGCGGCGCGCTGACCTCGGCGGCGGGTGTATTGTTCCTGCTGTTTATCATCGGCTTGATCGGCTATTTCCCGGTGACGCGTATTTCGTTATATGTCGGCGGGATTTGGATTGTGCTGCTTCTTGCCAGCTACGCCCTGATGCAACGCCATAAAAACCGCCGCCTGGCAACCGCCCGCTAGGCCCGCCCACACCGATCTCAACGCAGACGTGTTCAAGGGAGACCGTGCCAATGGGGTCGAATCGGGCGTGGTATTCCCGCCCGACCGAGCGCCCCATGGCATGGTATGCCCGCCCACACCGAGCTTAAAGCAGACGTGTTCAAGGGAGACTGTGCCAATGGGGTCGAATCGGGCGTGGTTTTCCCGCCCGACCGAGCGCCCCATGGCACGGTATGCCCGCCCGAACGAGCGCCCCATGGCACGGTATGCCCGCCAACACCGAGCTTAAAGCAGGCGTGTTCAAGGGAGACCGTGCCGATGGGGTCGAATCGGGCGTGGTGTTCCCGCCCGACCGAGCGCCCCATGGCACGGTATGCCCGCCAACACCGAGCTTAAAGCAGTCGTGTTCAAGGGAGAGCGTGCCAATGGGGTCGAATCGGGCGTGGTGTTCCCGCCCGACCGAGCGCCCCATGGCACGGTATGCCCGCCAACACCGCGCTCAAAGCAGACGTGTTAAGGGAGACCGTGCCAATGGGGTCGAATCGGGCGTGGTATTCCCGCCCGACCGAGCGCCCCATGGCATGGTATGCCCGCCAACACCGCGCTCAACGCAGACGTGTTCAAGGGAGACCGTGCCAATGGGGTCGAATCGGGCGTGGTATTCCCGCCCGACCGAGCGCCCCATGGCATGGTATGCCCGCCAACACCGAGCTCAACGCAGACGTGTTCAAGGGAGACCGTGCCAATGGGGTCGAATCGGGCGTGGTGTTCCCGCCCGACCGAGCGCCCCATGGCACGGTATGCCCGCCAACACCGCGCTCAAAGCAGACGTGTTAAGGGAGACCGTGCCAATGGGGTCGAATCGGGCGTGGTATTCCCGCCCGACCGAGCACCCCATGGCATGGTATGCCCGCCAACACCGAGCTCAACGCAGACGTGTTCAAGGGAGACCGTGCCAATGGGGTCGAATCGGGCGTGGTGTTCCCGCCCGACCGAGCGCCCCATGGCGCGGTATGCCCGCCAACACCGCGCTCAACGCAGACGTGTTAAGGGAGACCGTGCCAATGGGGTCGAATCGGGCGTGGTGTTCCCGCCCGACCGAGCGCCCCATGGCGCGGTATGCCCGCCAACACCGAACCCAAAGCAGAGCGTGCCGATACATCAATTGTATTCAGGCATAAAAAAACCGCCGGTTATCCGACGGTATTTATCGCGCGCGCTTTAAGCGGGCAAAATCAACAGACTATTACAAACGGCTGGCATTTTCCGACAGATACTTCGCCACGCCTTCCGGTGACGCGCCCATCCCTTCCTGGCCTTTTTCCCATTGGGCCGGGCACACTTCACCATGTTCCTCATGGAACTGCAACGCGTCAACCATACGCATCATTTCATCAATGTTACGGCCAAGCGGCAAATCGTTGACCACCTGATGACGCACCACGCCCTCTTTATCGATCAGGAACGAACCGCGCAACGCAACGCCGGCTTCCGGATGTTCGATACCATAGGCCCGGATGATTTCATGCTTAACGTCGGCCACCATCGGATACTGCACTTCGCCGATGCCGCCTTCGTTCACCGGGGTTTTACGCCAGGCGTTATGAACGAACTCGGAGTCAAAGGACACGCCGATGATTTCCACGCCGCGTTTCTGGAATTCAGCATAACGCTTGTCAAAAGCGATCAGCTCGGACGGACACACGAACGTAAAATCCATCGGCCAAAAGAAGATAACGGCGGGTTTGCCTTTGATATGGCTTTTCAGATTGAAATTTTCAACGATTTCACCGCTGCCCAATACAGCTGCGGCGGTAAAGTCTGGGGCTTGACGGGTTACCAGTACCATGAGTACTCCTGTAAAAAGCGGTTAAGTGAGTTGCTAACAAAAGAAACAAAACGAGGGCCAGTATAAGGTCTCGCGCCCGGGTGTAAAAGGCCATGGCGCCAATCGGTGAGATAGCTTTGACCAATTGAAGCGCTTATAATTCAACATTTATAATACAAAATAACCCCTTCCGGTGAAAGGGCAAAATCGCTAACGATGAAGCGCAAACGAAACTTACAAACTCCCGGCTCCCCGGCCCGCCATTTGCATTAAATCCGGATATAAACGCCAGAAGCAGGCTTCCAGCGCCGTGTAATGCAGTTCGATTTCCGGAAAGATGCCGCTTAGCGCCACAAGCCTGGGGCGGCGGCTGGCCATACCGTTAAAGACCGGCGCCAGAAAACCCAGCTCGGCATAACGCTCCAGCCAGCGCTCGCGCCACAAATAGTCATTCAGCGCTTGAAAGGACTCCGGCGTCCCCGGCAGGGCGGGCTTTATTTCGCCTTCAACCCGCTGCACGAAACGCCGCAGCGACACTTCAGGCTCGACCCGCCGCCAATGACGCGCCAGGAAATGATCCCACACCACATCCAGCGCAATCGGCGCCACCCGCCGGTAATCGGGGCTGAACAATGCCTTGGCGGCCTTCACTTCGGGATGGCTATCGGTAATGACATCAATCCTGCGATGCATACGAATGCCAGCCGCCACAGGCTCCGGAAACTGGCCGTCGGGATTGCCGCGGACAAAGTCCGCCATCAGGTTGCCCAGTAATGAGCTTTGCGCCAGGGAGGCGAGATGAAGATGGGCAAGAAAATTCATGCCATGAGTATAGGTTAAAAAAGGTTGGCATCCGCTTATTTCTTGCAGGCGCCGCCGCATAGCCCTAGACTAAGCCGCCTGTTTTTTGCGTAAAGTGAACCGAAATGCGAGTGGCCGATTTCTCATTTGATCTTCCTGAAAACCTGATTGCCCATTATCCCCAGCCGGAGCGCAGCGCCTGCCGCCTGCTCTCCCTCGACGGACCGACGGGCGGGATAAGCCATGGTGTATTTACCGATCTGCTGGATAAGCTGCGCCCCGGCGATTTGCTGGTATTCAACAATACGCGGGTGATTCCGGCGCGGCTGTTCGGCCGCAAGGCCAGCGGCGGCAAGATCGAAGTGCTGGTGGAACGGGTGCTGGACGAACACCGCGTACTGGCCCATGTGCGCGCCTCCAAGGCGCCCAAGCCCGGAAGCGCGCTGCAGCTGGGCGACGATGAGAGCATTAGCGCCACCATGGTGGCCCGCCACGATACCCTGTTCGAGCTGCGTTTCAACGAAGAACGGGACGTCTTGACGCTGTTGAACGATGCCGGGCATATCCCCCTGCCGCCCTACATCGACCGCCCGGACGAAGCCGCCGATCGCGAGCTGTACCAGACGGTCTACAGCGCACGTCCCGGCGCGGTGGCGGCGCCCACCGCCGGCCTGCATTTCGATGCGCCCCTGCTGGACGCGCTGCGCGGCAAAGGCGTCGAAATGGCATTTGTCACGCTCCATATCGGTGCCGGAACCTTCCAGCCGGTGCGCGTCTCCCAGCTTGAAGAACACGTCATGCACACTGAATACGCCGAAGTGCCGCAGCAGGTGGTGGACGCGGTACTGGCCTGCAAAGCGCGCGGCAACCGGGTGGTGGCGGTGGGCACCACCTCGGTGCGATCGCTGGAAAGCGCCGCCAGGGCCGCCGGCGATGGACCCCTGGCGCCATTTTTCGGCGACACCGATATCTTTATTTACCCCGGTTACCGCTTTCGCGTTATCGACGTGCTGGTAACCAATTTTCATTTACCTGAGTCAACCCTGATTATGTTGGTATCCGCTTTCGCCGGTTACCGGCATACTATGGCGGCTTACCAGGCGGCGGTTAACGAACGCTACCGTTTCTTCAGCTATGGCGACGCCATGTTCATCACCGCCAATCCCCGGGCGGCGCAGGAAAGCATCGGGGAAGCATAACCGGCCGGGCGGGGCTATCCGCCGGGCTTTTTTTTGCCGGGACAATAGGGTGCCGGCAATGACCGCATCGGACTGTTTATCCGGTGCCGGAGGACGAGTGAAGTATCAATTAATCAACACTGACGGCCTGGCGCGCCGCGGGCGCCTGACATTCGAGCGCGGCACGGTGGAAACCCCGGCGTTCATGCCCGTGGGCACCTACGGCACGGTAAAAGGCATGACGCCTGAGGAAGTGGCCGAAACCGGCGCGCAGATCCTGCTGGGCAATACCTTTCATCTCTGGCTGCGGCCGGGGCAGGAAATTATGAAACTGCACGGCGACCTGCATGATTTTATGCAGTGGCACGGCCCGATCCTGACCGATTCCGGCGGCTTCCAGGTCTTCAGCCTGGGGGATATCCGCAAGATCACCGAAGAGGGCGTGCATTTTCGCAATCCGATTAACGGCGACGCGATTTTCCTGAGTCCGGAAAAATCGATGGAGATCCAATACGATCTCGGCTCCGATATCGTCATGATCTTCGATGAATGCACGCCTTTCCCGGCCGAGCACGACTACGCGAAAAAATCGATGGAAATGTCGCTGCGCTGGGCGGCCCGCTCGCGCGAGCGTTTTGATCAACTGCAAAACAAAAATGCGCTGTTCGGCATAATCCAGGGCGGTATTTACGAAGATTTACGAGATGTATCGGTAAAAAGACTGGTAGAGATAGGCTTTGATGGTTACGCTGTGGGCGGCCTGGCTGTGGGCGAGCCGAAAGCGGACATGCATCGCATCCTGGAGCACGTCTGCCCGCAGCTCCCGGCGGATAAACCGCGTTACCTGATGGGCGTGGGCAAACCGGAGGATCTGGTGGAAGGGGTGCGGCGCGGTATCGACATGTTCGATTGCGTCATGCCAACCCGCAACGCGCGCAACGGCCACTTATTCGTCACCGGCGGCGTGGTGAAGATCCGCAACGCCAGCCATAAAAGCGATACATCGGTCCTGGATGAGCATTGTGATTGCTACACCTGTCGCAATTATAGCCGCGCGTACTTGCATCATCTCGACCGTTGCAACGAAATACTGGGTGCCCGTCTGAACACCATCCACAACCTGCGGTATTATCAGCGTCTGATGGCAGGTTTACGCCAGGCCATCGATGAGAGTAAATTAGGGCGTTTCGTGGAAGAATTTTATGGTCGGAGGGGGTTACCCGTTCCGCCGTTAGCCGTTGAGTTATATAACAATGAGGGAATTTAAATGAGCTTTTTCAGTTCTGACGCCGCCGGCGCAGCCACCGGCCCGTCCCAGGGAAGTCCTTACTCTCTGGTGATCATGCTGGTGGTGTTTGGTTTGATTTTCTATTTTATGATCCTGCGTCCGCAGCAAAAACGCGCCAAAGATCATAAAAAGCTGATGGATTCCATCGGCAAGGGTGATGAAGTGCTGACCACCGGCGGCCTGGTCGGACGCGTGACCAAAGTCGCGGACACGGGCTATATCGCCATCGCGCTCAACGATACCAACGAAGTGGTCATCAAACGTGATTTCGTGGCCGCCGTTCTGCCGAAAGGTACGATGAAAGCGCTGTAATTAACGATTTTCCCGAAGGGAACTGCCGTGTTAAACCGTTATCCTTTATGGAAGTACATCATGCTGATCCTGGCGCTGGTCGTCGGGCTGCTGTATGCGCTTCCAAACCTATATGGTGAGGATCCGGCCGTACAAATCACTGGCGCGCGCGGTGCCGCCGCCAGTGAGACGACGCTGGTCCAGATCCAGAATGTGTTAAAAGAACAAAATATCACCAGCAAGTCTATTGCGTTGGAAAATGGCGCCATCCTGGCGCGCTTCAGCAATCCGGACGTGCAGTTGCGCGCCCGCGAGGCGTTGTTAAACGCGCTTGGCGAAAATTATATCGTTGCGCTTAACCTGGCCCCGGCCACCCCGCCGTGGTTATCGGTGCTGGGCGCCGAACCGATGAAACTGGGCCTGGATCTGCGTGGCGGCGTCCATTTCCTGATGGAAGTGGATATGGATACTGCCCTGGGCAAACTCCAGGAGCAGACCATGGATACCCTGCGCACCGATTTGCGTGAAAAAGGGATCCCCTACGCCACCGTGCGTAAAACCGACAACAATGGCACCGAAGTGGGCTTTCGCGACGCGGCGGCCCGCGACCAGGCGGTTTCCTACCTGACCCCGCGCCATCGCGATCTGGTGTTCAGCAGCGTCGGCGACACCGGCCTGCGCGCCGTCATGGCGGATACCCGCCTGCGCGAGGCGCGGGAATACGCGGTACAGCAGAACATCACCATCCTGCGTAACCGCGTCAACCAGCTCGGCGTGGCCGAACCGCTGGTGCAGCGCCAGGGCGCCGACCGTATCGTGGTTGAACTGCCGGGCATCCAGGACACCGCGCGCGCCAAGGAAATCCTCGGCGCCACCGCCACCCTGGAGTTCCGCCTGGTCAATAGCACGGTAGACCGCACCGCGGCCGCCAGCGGCCGGGTACCGGGGGATTCCGAAGTGAAATCCACCCGTGACGGCCAGCCGGTCGTCCTCTACAAACGCGTTATCCTCACCGGCGATCATATTACCGACTCCACCTCCAGCGCCGATGAATATAACCGCCCGCAGGTCAATATCTCGCTGGACAGCACCGGCGGCACCAATATGTCCAACTTCACCAAGGACAATATCGGCAAGCCGATGGCGACGCTGTTCGTGGAATATAAGGACAGTGGTAAAAAAGACGCCAACGGCCGCTCGATCCTGGTGAAACAGGAAGAGGTTATCAACGTCGCGACCATCCAGTCGCGCCTGGGCAACAGCTTCCGCATTACCGGCATCGACAATCCGAATGAAGCGCGCCAGCTCTCGCTGCTGCTGCGCGCCGGGGCTTTGATTGCGCCGATCCAGATTGTCGAGGAGCGTACCATCGGTCCGACCCTCGGCATGCAGAATATTACCCAGGGGCTGCAAGCCTGCCTGTGGGGACTGGTGGCGTCCATTGTCTTTATGGTGGTGTGGTATCGTAAATTCGGCCTGATTGCCACCACCGCGCTGGTGGCCAACCTGGTGATGATCGTGGGCATCATGTCCCTGCTGCCGGGGGCGACGCTGACCATGCCGGGTATCGCCGGGATCGTGCTGACGCTTGCGGTGGCGGTGGATGCCAACGTGCTGATCAACGAGCGCATCAAGGAAGAGCTGAAAAACGGACGATCGGTCCAGCAGGCAATCCATGAAGGCTATCGCGGCGCATTCTCCAGCATCGTTGACGCCAACGTCACCACGCTGATTACCGCCATTATCCTGTATGCGGTCGGCACCGGCTCTATCAAGGGCTTTGCCATTACCACAGCGATTGGGGTTGCCACCTCGATGTTTACGGCGATTGTCGGCACGCGTGCCATCGTTAACCTGCTTTACGGCGGTAAACGCATCAACAAGCTGTCAATTTAGGAGTGGGCTGTGGCTCAGCAACATAGTGTTGAAGATTTGAATTACGGCCGTAGAGTCTATGACTTTATGCGCTGGGATTATGTGGCGTTCAGTATCTCGATTACGCTGCTGGTCATCTCGATCGCCATCATGTCGGTCAGGGGGTTTAACTGGGGCCTGGATTTCACCGGCGGTACGGTGATTGAACTGAACCTGGAGAAAACCGTCGATCTGGACGCCATGCGCGACGCGCTGGAGAAAGCCGGTTTCAAGGAGCCGCTGATCCAAAACTTCGGCAGCAGCCGCGATGTGATGGTGCGCATGCCGCCGGTGCAGGATGGCGCGGGTCAGGAACTGGGCAATAAAGTGCTCGGCGTGATCAACCAGACCTTCGAGCAGAACGCCGTAGTCAAACGCATCGAATTCGTCGGGCCGAGCGTGGGCAACGATCTGGCGCAGGCCGGCGGCATGGCGCTGCTGGTGGCGCTGATCTCCATCCTGATTTACGTCGGCATCCGCTTCGAATGGCGCCTGGCGCTGGGGGCGGTGCTGGCGCTGGCCCATGACGTGGTGATCACCATGGGGGTGCTGTCGCTGTTCCACGTGGAAATCGACCTGACCATTATCGCCTCGCTGATGTCGGTCATCGGTTATTCGCTTAACGACAGCATCGTGGTCTCGGATCGTATTCGTGAAAACTTCCGCAAGATCCGCCGCGGCAGTTCTTATGAAATCATCAACGTGTCCCTGACCCAGACCTTAAGCCGGACCATCATGACGTCGGCCACCACGCTGATGGTGGTGCTGATGCTGTTTATCTTTGGCGGTCCGATATTGGAAGGCTTCTCGCTGACCATGCTTATCGGCGTTTCCATCGGTACGGTTTCCTCCATCTATGTGGCTTCCGCCCTGGCGCTGAAGCTGGGAATGAAGCGCGAACACATGATGCAGCAGAAAGTCGAGAAAGAGGGCGCCGATCAGCCTTCGCTGCTGCCATAAAAGGCGCTGCCGGCATGACATTCAGGAACCCCGCAGCAGCGGGGTTTTTTTATGGCCGTTTACCGGCGGGCGGGCGCGGCTACTGCCGCGACAGTGGTTTTACCGCATCGGGGGCGGGCGGTGTCTCGGGGGCGTTGCGGATGATATCGCGCAGGCGGACAAAGCCCACCTGTTCCGGCGTCAGGCCGCTGAGCCGCAGCTCAAGCGTGGCTTCCGGTTTCGGCAGCAGGGAAGCCGGCACCACGATCGGCTGGCTAAGCGTATCGGCGGTCAGCGGCTTGCCGGAGGCGGGATCCACCTGGCCCCAATCGACCACCGCATGGAACGGGGGCAGCGCCGAACCGTCCGCGGTGCGGATGCTCAGCAGCGCCCGCGACCCGTTGGCCTCGGTTTCCACCGCGCCCAGGCTGACCTGCAGCCTGCCGATAGCGCTGTCCACCTGCGCCGCGGCCTGCGCCGCCGGATAGAGATAAACGCCGCTGGTGGACTGCTCATTGAGCGCGTTTTGCTGCATCAGCGCCGAGGCCTGATCGTTGAGGTATTGCAGGCGCTGGTTAAGCTGGCCGATTTCCTTTTTCAATTCGGGGATTTTAGGGTTCGGTTGTTGCGCGCAACCCGCAAGGGACAGCAGGGCGAGGGTGGCGTAAAGCGAACGATAACTGATTGTCATAGCAACAGTTTCCTTTTTCTGTCAGTTAAATACAGCTTAGCCCGGAACACGCGGAAAGTCATGAAATGTTAGCAGGCGGGGATACCGAATCCCGCGGTTACCGGCGGCGGCCCTCTTTGTTGTCGGCGCGGTTCGCGCTAAACTACCTTATCCGTTTCAGCCGCGCAGGACGCCTTATGCATTGTCCCTTTTGTTCCGCAGTCGATACCAAGGTCATTGATTCCCGCCTGGTGGGTGAAGGCTCCCAGGTCCGGCGCCGGCGCCAGTGCCTGGTCTGCAATGAGCGCTTTACCACCTTTGAGGTGGCGGAGCTGGTCCTGCCCCGGGTTATCAAGAGTAACGAGATCCGCGAGCCCTTTAATGAAGACAAGCTGCGCGGCGGATTCCTGAAAGCGTTGGAAAAGAGGCCGGTAAATTCCGACGACGTCGAAATGGCCATCAACCATATCAAATCCCAGCTGCGCGCGACCGGGGAACGGGAAGTCCCGAGTAAAATGGTCGGCAACCTGGTGATGGACGCCCTGAAAAAACTCGACAAAGTGGCGTATATCCGTTTTGCCTCGGTATACCGCAGTTTTGAGGATGTACGCGAATTTGGCGAAGAAATCGCCCGCCTCCAGGATTAAGGACCACGCTATGCCGCTTGATGAACTCTACATGGCGCGCGCGCTGGAGCTGGCGCGGCGCGGCCGCTTTACCACCGCGCCCAATCCCAACGTCGGCTGCGTCATTGCGCGCGACGGGCATATTGTCGGCGAGGGCTACCATCTGCGCGCCGGCGAGCCCCATGCCGAAGTCCATGCCCTGCGCATGGCGGGCGACGCGGCGCGCGGCGCCACCGCCTACGTTACCCTTGAGCCCTGCAGCCATCACGGCCGCACGCCGCCTTGCGCCGACGCGCTGGTGGCGGCCGGGGTGGCGCGGGTGGTGGTGGCGATGCAAGATCCCAATCCCCAGGTTGCCGGGCGCGGCATGTATCTCCTGCGCCAGGCCGGCGTATCGGTTGAGCACGGTCTGATGATGAAGGATGCCGAGGCGCTGAATCCGGGGTTTCTCAAACGCATGCGCACCGGTTTTCCCTATGTGCAGCTCAAGCTTGCCGCCTCCCTTGACGGCCGTACCGCCATGGCCTCGGGTGAAAGCCAGTGGATAACCTCGCCCCAGGCCCGCCGGGATGTGCAGGTTTTCCGCGCCCAGGCCGGCGCCATTTTATCCAGCGCCGCCACGGTATTGGCCGACGATCCCGCCCTCACGGTGCGTTGGGACTCACTGCCGCCGAGCATTCGCGAGATGTATCCCCAGGCATCGCTGCGCCAGCCGTTACGGGTGGTTATCGATAGCCGGAATCGGGTTACGCCCCGGCATCGTCTGGTGGCCCAGGCCGGACAGACCGTGCTCGCCCGTCTGCGGCCCGATTCGCAGCCATGGCCACAGGACGTCGAACAGCTGACGGTGCCCGCCGCCGCAGGCGCGCCGGGCGGAACGGCGCATATCGATATCGTGGCGCTGCTGATGTTGCTGGCCCGGCGCCAGGTAAACAGCCTGTGGGTCGAGGCCGGCGCTTCGCTTGCCGGCGCCTTGCTTGACGCCGGGGTGGTGGATGAACTGATCGTCTACCTGGCGCCCAGGCTGCTCGGCGCCGGCGCGCGCGGGTTATGCGACCTGCCGGGACTGGAGACATTGGCGCAGGCGCCGGCGTTTGACTTTACCGACCTGTGCCAGGTCGGGCCGGATATCCGCCTGCGGCTTAAACCGCGCCACGAGCAGTAATTGGCCCGAGCAGCGGGCAAAAGAATATGTTAGAATCCGCCCCCTTGTGGGCAATTACTGCCATTTGTCAATTGAAGGAAAGCCATGAACGTTATTGAAGGTGTTGTCGCCACTCCGGATGCCCGCATAGCGATTGCGATTGCGCGCTTTAACCACTTCATCAATGACAGCCTGCTGGAAGGCGCTATTGATGCCCTCAAGCGTATCGGCCAGGTGAAAGACGACAATATCACCGTAGTCTGGGTACCGGGCGCCTACGAGCTGCCGCTGGCAACCCGCGCATTGGCCAATAGTAAAAAATTTGACGCCGTGGTGGCGCTTGGCACGGTAATTCGTGGCGGCACCGCGCATTTTGAATATGTCGCGGGCGAATGCAGCTCCGGTTTATCGGACGTCGCCATCAGCAGTGGGCTGCCCGTGGCCTTCGGCGTGCTGACGACGGAAAGCATTGAACAGGCAATAGAACGGGCCGGCACCAAAGCCGGCAACAAAGGTGCGGAAGCAGCGTTGACCGCACTGGAAATGATTAACGTACTGAAAGCTATCAAAGCGTAAGTAAAGGGGAAATTCGTGAAACCTGCTGCTCGTCGCCGTGCCCGTGAATGTGTCGTTCAGGCGCTTTACTCATGGCAGTTATCTCATAACGATATCGCGGATATTGAAGTCCAGTTCCTCGCGGAGCAGGATGTCAAGGATGTGGATATCGCTTATTTTCGCGAGCTGTATACCGGTACGGCGACGCATGCAGCGGAGCTGGATCAGCTTATGGCACCCTACCTTTCACGTCAGCTTGACGAGTTGGGCCATGTGGAGCGCGCCATTTTGCGCCTGGCGCTGTATGAATTAAGCAAGCGCCTGGACGTGCCGTATAAAGTGGCCATCAATGAGGCGATTGAGCTGGCCAAGACCTTCGGCGCGGAAGAAAGCCATAAGTTTGTCAACGGCGTGCTGGACAAAGCGGCCCCGCATATCCGTCCCAACAGGAAGTAACGTTTTTCCGGCCGGTTCTCCGGCCGCGGCCCTTTTCCGCAATAACATAGACAACACTATTTGGATAGGTTATGGCCTGTGGCGAATTTGACCTTATTGCCCGCTATTTCAATCGCGTAAGAAGCGTTCGGCGCGATGTGGTACTGGGCATCGGCGATGATTGTGCACTGCTGTCGGTTGATGAAAAACGACTGATTGCGGTCAGCACCGATACCCTGGTGGCGGGTATTCACTTTTTGCCGGATATCTCTCCCGCCGACCTAGGTTATAAATCCCTGGCGGTAAATCTCAGCGACCTGGCCGCCATGGGCGCCGATCCCGCCTGGCTGTCGCTCGCCCTCACCTTGCCCGACGTTGATGAATCCTGGCTGGCCGCCTATAGCGACAGCCTGTATGAACAGCTGGATTATTACGGCATGCAGCTGATCGGCGGCGATACCACGCGCGGTCCGCTCAGCCTGACGCTGACCATCCATGGGCTGATCCCCGCGGGGCGCGCCATCACCCGTTCGGGCGCGCGCATCGGCGATTGGATCTACGTCACCGGTACCCTGGGCGACAGCGCCGCCGGCCTGGCTATCCTGCAAAACCGGCTTGATGTCGATTCGCCGCGGGACCGCCAATACCTGCTGGGGCGCCACCTGCGTCCCCAGCCGCGCATCCTGCAAGGGCAGGCGCTGCGCGATCTGGCCAGTTCGGCGATCGATATCTCCGACGGCCTCGTCTCCGACCTGCGGCATATCCTCGACAGGAGCGAATGCGGCGCGCGCATCCATTTGGACGATCTGCCTTATTCCACCGCCCTGCGACGCCACGCCACGCCGGAGCAGGCGTTGCGCTGGGCCCTGGGCGGCGGCGAAGATTACGAACTCTGCTTTACCGTGCCCGAAATAAACCGCGGCGCGCTCGATGTCGCCTTAGGCCATACCGGCGCCGATTTTACCTGCATCGGCCAGATTGGGCCGCGTAGCGAAGGCCTGCAATTATTGCGCGATAATCAGCCGGTCACGTTCGATTGGCAAGGTTTTGACCATTTTAATCAGGAGTAAGCCATGACCATGGAAATGGCCCTTGCCAAAGGGCGGGTAAGGCTGCGCAATCCCTGGCACCTGCTGGCCACCGGATTCGGCAGCGGATTGTTTCCCTGGATGCCCGGCACCGCCGGCTCCCTGGCGGCAATCCCCTTATGGTGCCTGATAATCCAGCTTCCCTGGCAGCTCTACTCCCTGGTGGTCATGTTAAGCATCTGCCTGGGCGTTTATGCCTGTCACCAGACCGCCAGGGATATGCGCGTGCACGATCACGGCTGCCTGGTCTGGGATGAATTCGTCGGCATGTGGATTACGCTGATGGCCTTGCCGGTCAACGACTGGCGTTGGGTAGCGGCGGCCTTTGTGCTGTTTCGCGTGCTGGACATCTGGAAACCCTGGCCGATCCGCTGGTTCGATCGGGAGGTGCATGGCGGCATGGGGATCATGATTGATGACATCGTGGCCGGTATTATCGGCGCCGGCATAATTTTCGCCGTGGGCCATTACTGGCCGCTGTTCCTGACCTGATGTATCGGTACGCCTGGCGCCGGCATGAACCCGATACGTCGGTGGAGGCTACCGGCATGGGGCGGCGAATCCGCCGGGCGGCATCAGGACGGTACCCCGCCCATGGCGGGCGGGGTTGGCCGCCGGTTAGCCCACCGGCGGCGGATCATTGAAAACCGACCGGATAATGCGGGGCGTAGGCGGTTTCCAGCTCGGCAATGTCCTGCTCATCCAGGATAACGTCCAGGGCGCCGACCAGGTCGTCAAGCTGTTCGGCGCGTGACGCGCCGACGATCGGCGCGGTAACCGCCGGTTTGCTCAGCACCCACGCCAGCGCCACCTGCGCCCGCGACACGCCCTTGCTGTCGGCGATGGCCGCCACGCGTTCGGCTATGCGGGCGTCGGCGTCGGCGCTGTTATCATAGAGCGCCTTGCTGACCAGGTCCGACGCTTCCCGCGCGGTGGTTTCGCCCCAGGGGCGGGTCAGCCTGCCGCGCGCCAGGGGGCTCCAGGGTAGCACCGCGATCCCCTCGGCCCGGCACAGGGGGTGCATTTCACGCTCCTCCTCGCGCTGGATCAGGTTGTATTGATCCTGCATGCTGACAAAACGGGTCCAGCCATGCAAATCGGCGGTATACAAGGCGCGGGCAAACTGCCAGGCGTACATCGACGACGCGCCGATAAACCGCGCCTTGCCGGATTGCACCACGTCGTGCAGCGCCTCCAGCGTCTCCTCCAGCGGCGTGTCGTAGTCCCAACGGTGGATCTGCAGCAGATCGACATAGTCGGTGCCGAGGCGGGAGAGACTGTCGTCGATGGATTGCAGGATATTGGCGCGCGACAGGCCGCCCGACAGATTGCTCATGGGGAAAAAGACCTTGGTGGCGAGAACGATGTCCTCGCGCCGCGCGAAATCGTTTAACGCCCGCCCGACGATTTCCTCGCTGCTGCCGTCCGAATAGCTGTTGGCGGTATCGAAGAAATTAATACCCAGCTCCAGCGCCTGCTTTATCAACAGCCGTGAGCTTTCCTCGGGCAGGGTCCAGGCATGCTTGCCCCTTGTGGGTTCGCCAAAGGTCATACAACCCAGGCACAGGCGGGATACGCGAAGATCGGTCTTGCCAAGCGTGGTAAACTGCATGTTTTTCTCCTGAGGGTGATGTTAATCATTACATTATAGTCAGATTGTTATGGGCGGCGGGGTGATTGCCATCCAGCCCCCGGGCCGGCAAACCCATTAATGCGGTTTTCCTTGACCCATTGCATGGAATCTTACCTCTTCATTAAGGATGATTGTGCGACTTACTCTCAACCCCTCGTCACTATAAACGCGTAGTACATTGAACACCGGGAAATTATGTCTAAATCTAATAAGTTAACCACCTTTATCCTGGCCTTTATGCTGCTGGGCATCGTCATGGGCGCCCTGGTGCACCAGTTTGCCAGCGCGGAGAATGCGCACGCCTATGCGGACAATATTGCATTATTAACCGACATCTTTCTGCGCCTGATTAAGATGGTCATTGCGCCGCTGGTATTTACCACGCTGACGGTAGGCATCATGAATATGGGCGATACTTCGGCCATCGGCGCCCTGGGCGGCAAAGCCTTTCTCTGGTTTATCTCGTCCTCCGTGGTGTCCATTTTGCTCGGGCTGACGGTGGTCACCCTCATGCAGCCCGGCGCCGGCCTTAACCTGCAAATCCCCGCCCAGGCGGTGGATACCGGCCTTGCCGCCAGCGGCATGTCGTTCAAGACCTTTATTGCCCATACCTTCCCCACCAGCATCGTTGACGCCATGGGGCATAACGAAATTCTGCAAATCGTGGTGTTTTCGTTATTCTTCGGCATCGCCGGGGCGTCGCTGGGGGAGAAATTCAATAAACCGCTGGCGGACGGACTGAACGTGGTCTCCCATATCATGCTGAAGGTGACGGGCTATGTGATGTATATGGCGCCGCTCGCCATCTTTGCCGCCGTGTCGTCGGTTATCGCCAACGAAGGGTTGGGCATCCTGAAAAGCTACGCGTCGTTTATCGGCGGCTATTACCTGGCCATCGCGCTGTGCTGCGTGCTGATGATAGGGTTCTGTTACCTGGTGTTGAAATCCGCCACGTTTCGCCTGCTGAGCATGCTGAAAGAGCCGGTGATCCTGGCGTTCACCACCAGCAGCTCCGAGGCCGCCTATCCCAAGACCCTCGAGCAGCTGCGGCGTTTCGGCTGCCCGAACAATATCGCCTCGTTTGTGCTGCCGCTGGGGTATTCGTTTAATCTGGTGGGGTCGATGATCTACTGCTCGTTTGCCGCCATGTTTATCGCCCAAGCCTATAACATCCGGCTCACCGGCGCGGAAATCACCATGCTGATGCTGACCCTGATGCTGGCGTCCAAAGGCATTGCCGGCGTGCCGCGCTCGGCGCTGGTGGTGCTGGCGGCCACCATTCCAAGTTTTAATATCCCGGTGGCGGGTATCCTGCTGTTGATGGGTATCGACCATGTGCTGGATATGGGACGCTCAGGCATCAACGTCCTGGGCAACGGTATCGCCACCGCCATGCTGTCGCGTCCGGAAACGGAGCCTGAAGCATCGGGCGAATGGCAGGAAAATCACTGAAAAATAGCCCGCCACCACCGCGCTTAAAGCAGACGTGTTCAAGGGAGAGCGTGCCAATGGGGTCGAATCGGGCGTGATTTTCCCGCCCGACCGAGCGCCCCATGGCGCGGTATGCCCGCCACCACCGCGCTTAAAGCAGACGTGTTCAAGGGAGAGCGCGCCGATGGGGTCGAATCGGGCGTAATTTTCCCGCCCGACCGAGCGCCCCATGGCGCGGTATGCCCGCCACCACCGCGCTTAAAGCAGACGTGTTCAAGGGAGAGCATGCCGATGGGGTCGAATCGGGCGTGGTTTTTTCGCCCGACCGAGCGCCCCATGGCGCGGTATGCCCGCCACCACCGCGCTTAAAGCAGACGTGTTCAAGGGAGAGCATGCCGATGGGGTCGAATCGGGCGTGGTTTTTTCGCCCGACCGAGCGCCCCATGGCACGGTAGGCCCGCCGGCACCGGGCTTACCTAAGGCGCCGCGCCAAACCCTCAGGCCAGCCAGCGCTCAATCCGGGCTTGGATCCCGGCGCTGTCCAGCCCGAGCGCGGCGCGCATTTCCTCCTGGCTGCCCTGCGGGATAAACCGATCGGGCAGGCCGATATTCAAGACCGGCACCAGCAGCCGCTGGTGCATCAGGAATTCATTCACGCCGCTGCCGGCGCCGCCCATGACGGCGTTCTCCTCCAGCGTCACCAGCGCTTCGTGGCTGGCGGCCAGTTCCTCGATAAGACTTTCATCCAGCGGTTTAACAAAACGCATGTCCACCAGGGTGGCGTTTAGCGCGTCGGCGACGACGCGCGCGTCGGCCAGCAGGGTGCCGAAGTTAAGGATGGCGATCTTTTCGCCCTGGCGGCGGATGATCCCCTTGCCGATGGCCAGCGGCGCCAGTGGCGCCAGCGCCGCGCCGGTACCGCTGCCGCGTGGATAACGCACCGCCGACGGCCCGTCCTGATAGTGATAACCGGTATGCAGCATCAGCCGGCATTCGTTTTCATCGCTCGGCGTCATGATAACCATGTGGGGCACGCAGCGCAGGAAGGATAAATCAAACGCGCCCTGGTGGGTCGGCCCGTCGGCGCCGACGATGCCGCAGCGATCGATGGCGAACAATACCGGCAAACGCTGGATGGCCACGTCATGGATCAGCTGATCGTAGGCGCGCTGTAAAAAGGTGGAGTAAATGGCCACTACCGGTTTATAACCGCCGATGGCCAGGCCCGCGGCGAAGGTCACGGCATGTTGTTCCGCAATGGCCACGTCGAAATACTGGCCGGGGTACTGCCGCGAAAAGCGCACCATGCCCGAGCCTTCGCGCATGGCGGGGGTGATTGCCATCAGTTTATCGTCAGTCGCCGCCGTCTCGCACAGCCAGTTGCCGAAAATCGCCGAATAGGTGGGCAGCCCGCCGGCGCTTTTGGGCAGGGTACCGGTCTCGGGATCAAATTTCGGCACCGCATGCCAGCTGATGGGATCTTTCTCCGCCGGGGCGTACCCCTTGCCCTTTTTGGTCATGATATGCAGGAACTGCGGGCCTTTCATGGCGCGCATGTTTTTCAGCGTATGCACCAGTCCCAGCACATCGTGCCCGTCCACCGGGCCGATATAGTTGAATCCCAGTTCCTCGAACAGCGTACCGGGCACCACCATGCCCTTGATATGTTCCTCGGTGCGCTTGACCAGCTCCTTAATGGGCGGAATGCCGGACAGCACCCGCTTGCCTCCCTCGCGCAGGGTAGAGTACAGCTTGCCGGAAAGAATCTGCGCCAGATGGTTGTTCAGCGCGCCGACGTTTTCGGAGATCGACATTTCGTTATCATTGAGGATCACCAGCAGGTCCGACTTGATATCCCCCGCATGGTTCATCGCCTCGAACGCCATGCCGGCGGTAATGGCGCCGTCGCCGATGACGCACACGGTACGGCGCCCTTTGCCTTCATGTCCGGCGGCCACCGCCATGCCGAGCCCGGCGCTGATGGAGGTGGAGGAGTGGCCGACCGACAGCACGTCATAGTCGCTTTCGCCGCGCCAGGGAAAAGGATGCAGGCCGTCTTTCTGGCGAATGGTGCCGATCTGGTCGCGGCGTCCGGTCAGGATTTTGTGCGGATAGGCCTGGTGGCCGACATCCCACACCACATGATCAAACGGGGTGTTATAGACATAATGCAGCGCAACGGTAAGTTCCACGGTACCCAGACCCGAGGCGAAATGGCCGCTTGAGCGGCTGACGCTGTCCAGCAGGAACCGCCTCAGCTCGTCGCAGAGCCTCACTAAACTCTCTTTCGGCAGCAGCCGCAGCTCGGCGGGTACTTCGGCTAAGGCCAACGTCGGGTACTTCGTCAGATCAATACTCATCGGATACTCATATCTGGGATGGAAAAAGACGCTTTTTTTTACTTATCGCGTTCAATGACAAACCGTGCCAGCGCGTTCAGGGCCGACGTATCATAACCCAGGCTTTCGACATGCGTTAAAGCCGCCAATGACTCCTGGATCAGATCATGTGCCTTGGCGCGCGCGTTATCAAGCCCCAGCAGCGCCGGGTAGGTGCTTTTGCCCAGCTGTTGATCCGCGCCCTGGCGTTTACCAAGCGTCGCGGTATCGCCCACCACGTCGAGAATATCGTCCTGGACCTGGAACGCCAGGCCGATGGCGGCGGCATAACGATCGAGGAAGGACAGGGCCGCACGGCCCGGTTCCCCGGCCGCCAGCGCGCCCATGGTTACCGCCGAGCGGATCAGCGCGCCGGTCTTATAACGGTGAATGGTCTCGAGATCCGCCAGGTTGACCGGCGTCACTTCCGCCGCCAAATCCTGCGCCTGGCCGAGGCACATGCCGGCCGCGCCGCTGGCCTGGGCCAGCGCCGAGATCATCGCCAGGCGATCCCGCGTCGCCACCGACGGCATCGGCGCGTCGGCCAGAATGGAAAACGCCAGGGCTTGCAGCGCGTCCCCGGCCAGGATGGCGGTGGTTTCACCAAATTTAATATGGCAGGTCGGTTGACCGCGCCGCAGGTCGTCGTCGTCCATTGCCGGCAGGTCGTCATGGATGAGGGAATACGCGTGGATGCATTCCACCGCCGCCGCCGGCGCGTCCAGGTCCGCCAAAGGCAGGCCGAACAGCTGGCCGGTACGGTAAACCAGGAACGGCCGCAGGCGCTTGCCGCCCAGTAACGCGCCGTGGCGCATGGCCTGGGTCAGCGGTTCCCGGGGATCCAGGGAAGCGAAAAACCGGTCCAGCGCCCCGTCGACCCGCAGATGGCAGGCCTTTAGCTGCAGCGCGAACTCCATGGTTTATTCCGCGTCCGGGGTAAACGGCGTCAGCGGCGCAGTGTTCTCGTCGCTAAGCAATATCTGCACCCGCTGCTCCGCCTGCTGCAAGGTCTGCTGGCCGTGGCGCGCCAGCTGCACGCCCTGTTCAAATGCGTTCAGCGCCTCTTCCAGCGGAAGCTCGCCTGATTCCAGGCGGGTGACAATCTGTTCCAATTTTTTTAGTGCAGTTTCAAAACTGGCGGGCTGTTCGGTTTTTTTCGGCATAACGATTTTTTCACCAACGTAAAGGGCATGGCATATGAAAACAGACAACGTTAGCCCAGAGTGCGATGATAAGCAAATTGGGCTCAATGCCGCGGCGTAAAGTGATATACTGCGCGCCTCGGATGCTAAGGGTAATATCCAGGCGTACTGCGCCGGATTATCCCTATCTTATTATATGACGTGTTCCGCTACGTTACCTTTTTCTTCTGATCACATAACGACTATCGCCATGAAGTTTATCATCAAACTGTTTCCGGAAATTACGATAAAAAGCCAGTCGGTACGGTTGCGCTTTATTAAAATTCTCGCCAGCAATATCCGCAACGTCATGAAACATTATGACGAGTCCCTGACGGTGGTGCGTCATTGGGATCATATCATCGTACGCGCCAAGGACGAGAGCAAGCGCCCGGTTATCTGCGAGGCGCTGACCCGTATTCCCGGCATCCATCATATCCTGGCGGTGGAAGAACACACCTATACGGATATGCACGACATTTATGTGCAGACGCTGGCGCAGTACCACGACCGGCTGGTGGATAAAACATTTTGCGTGCGCGTAAAACGCCGCGGCACCCATGAATTTACTTCGCAGGATGTGGAACGCTACGTCGGCGGCGGCCTGAACCAGAACGTGTCCGGCACCCGCGTGCGGCTCAACCATCCCGAAGAAACCATCCACCTGGAAATCGAAGACGATCGCCTGCTGCTTATCACCGCGCGCTATGAAGGCATTGGCGGATTCCCTATCGGTACCCAGGAAGATGTGCTGTCGCTGATTTCCGGCGGTTTCGATTCCGGCGTTTCCAGCTATATGCTGATGCGCCGCGGCTGCCGGGTGCATTACTGCTTCTTTAACCTGGGCGGCGCGGCGCATGAAATCGGCGTGCGCCAGGTGGCGCATCATCTCTGGAACCGCTACGGCAGTTCCCACCGGGTGCGGTTTATCGCCATTGATTTTGCCGCCGTGGTGGGCGAAATCCTGGAAAAAGTCGATGACGGCCAAATGGGCGTGGTGCTCAAGCGCATGATGATCCGCGCGGCATCGGAAATGGCGGAACGCTTCGGCATCCAGGCGCTGGTGACCGGTGAAGCCCTGGGGCAGGTCTCCAGCCAGACCCTCACCAACCTGCGCCTGATCGATAACGTCTCCGATACGCTGGTGCTGCGGCCGCTGATTTCCCATGATAAAGAGCAGATCATCAATACGGCGCGCGCCATCGGCACCGAGGAATTCGCCAAAACCATGCCGGAATATTGCGGCGTAATTTCTAAAAGTCCGACGGTCAGGGCCGTAAAGCATCGTATCGAGCAGGAAGAAGCGCATTTTGACTTCAGCGTGCTCGAACGGGCGGTGGCGGAGGCCAGCAGCATAGATATCCGCGAAATCATCGAGCAGACCCGCCAGGATGTGGAGGAAGTGGAAACCGCGGCCGACGTCGGCGGCAATGATATCGTGCTGGATATCCGTCCGGTGGACGAGCAGGAAAGCCAGCCGCTGCTGATGGACAACATCGTGGTCCAGGCGCTGCCGTTCTATAAGCTCGGCACCCAGTTCGGCACGCTTGACCAGAGCAAGTCCTATCTCCTGTACTGCGAGCGGGGCGTCATGAGCCGGCTGCAGGCGCTGTACCTGCGCGAGCAGGGCTTTCACAACGTCAAGGTTTACCGGCCTTAAAGCCGCGTCCCGGCCGTTTGCCGTACGCTAAATACGGCAAACGGCAAGCGTGTTCGCCATCGCCGGCCGGGATCCCGGAGTGAGTTACCCGGCGAAATCCCGTATGCCCGCAGGCAGCACCAGCTGCGCCGCCACTTCCGCCGCTTTGCTTCCGCCCAGTAGCAGCCCGATAATATGCAAGGCAAACTCCATCGCCGTACCCGGACCCTGGCTGGTCAGCAGGTTCGCCGTTTTATCGTAAACGACCCGCTCGTCCCGCCATTGCGACGCCGGGATCCGGTCTTTCAACGCCGGGAACCCCGTTAACGCGGCATCAGGAAACAGGCGATGATGTACCAGCACCAACGCCGGCGCCGCGCAGATGGCGGCAATCAGTCTGCCGGCGCGACTTGCCAGACGCAGGCAATCAATCAGCGCCGCGCTGTCGCGCAGGGCCTCGGCGCCCTTGACGCCGCCCGGCAGGACGATAACGTCGAACGCCCGGCCGGCCACCGTCGCCAGCGGGGCATCGGCCAGCAGCCGTACTCCGCGCGAGCAGACAATCCCATGGCTCGCGTTGCCCACGCCCACGCCCGTCACCGTCACCTCAATGCCGGCCCTGACCAGCAGATCGATCACGGTCACCGCTTCGGTTTCTTCACTCCCAGTCGCCAGACATACCATCGCCGAGACGCCCATAGTGGTCCTCCTTCTGTTTGATCAGCTCATACAACCGCTGGTTTTCCGGTACGCTCAGGCCATGTACCCGCGCCCGCCGCACCAGGTAACCATTAATATAGTCAATCTCGGTATGACGCTGGGCGCGAATATCCTGCAGCATCGACGACGTATTGCCCGCGGTGCTTTTAATGGTTTGCCCAACGTAAAACAGCAGGCTTTCATAAGAAGTATGGTATCCCTCGCGATCCATGACCATCGCCACTTCGCGGCACAGCGCTTCGATCTGATCGATATACTGTTCTATCTCGCCGTTACGGCACTCATAGGCCGCCGTCAGCGGGTTGATGACACAGTTGGCGGCCAGTTTAAGCCAGCAGGAAGCGGCGATATTGTTATGCCAGGCCACATCCGGCAACGCCTCGTGCAGCTTTTCCGCCAGGTGGCTGATGGACTGCGCGTTTTCCGTCAGCGGGCCGATACGGGTGGTACCGTTATAGACATGGATAATGCTGCCGCTCTCGCTGCGATAAGCCGCGTGGGTGGTGATGCCCTGCAACAACGGCTGGGTAAGCGCAGGCAGCTCTTCGCGGGTGCCCAGGCCGTTATGCAGCAATAAAATGGCGCAGTCCGCCCTGAGCTGCGGCAACAGCGTGCGGATGGCGCCGGAAACCTGCCAGGCTTTCAGCGTCACCAGCAAGAGATCACTCCCGGACAAAAGCGCGGCGTTGTTGGCGGGCAACTGATGCCGCACGTTCTCCCCCAGGGGCGTCACCACATCCACCGTACAAGACGACTGCGGCACGCGCAGCCATCCCTGGACGTTGTGCCCCTGGCTCACCAGTCCGGCCAGCCACAACTGGCCGATGGCGCCACACCCGAGAACGGTAATATTCATGTTTTAACCTTTGCTATGCATTAAGCCAACCAGCGCCTGCCTGCGCGTAGATTGCTCTGATTATAGACATATTCGCTGCCTATCAAGGGCCGTTTTAGGCCTATTCATTTTTTTGCCGACGCCGCGGACAGTATTTTGTATCTGGCAAACCAAGCGGGTATGATGCTAACCAAAGAATGGCAGCCGGAGACACATTATGCCCTCATTTGACATCGTTTCAGAAATAGATATGCAGGAAGTTCGCAACGCGGTGGAGAATGCCAGCCGCGAGCTCACCACCCGCTGGGATTTTCGCAACGTACCGGCAAGTTTTGAGCTCAATGAAAAAAACCAAAGCATCACCGCCACCAGCGAATCCGATTTCCAGGTGCAGCAACTGGTCGAGATCCTGCGGGAAAAATTGGCCAAACGCGGTATTGAGGGCGGGGCGATAGAGCTGCCGGACGAGATGGCGCGCAGCGGCAAAACCTATAGCGTCGAGGCCAAGCTCAAGCAAGGCATCGAATCCACCCTGGCCAAGAAGCTGGTGAAACTGATCAAAGACAGCAAGCTGAAGGTACAGGTGCAAATCCAGGGCGAGCAGGTACGGGTTACCGGCAAATCCCGCGATGATTTGCAGGGCGCCATGGCGCTGGTCAAAGGCGGAGAGCTGGGCCAGCCGTTTCAGTTTACTAATTTTCGCGATTAAGTGCTGGGCTGACGGCAGGGCGACTTGCCCATTTTAATCTATATAACTTAATAAGATAGGCGTCTGTTATTAAATAGAGCGGGCGCGGTTTTTAGTTTTAGCGTATCAAAAAATGCCGCCTGAATACCCTTTTTTGCATAATCAATGCATGCCTATTGAAATGAATCCCTCTGTTTGCTATCACTATGGGGAATAGATATCTTTGTAGAGGAACGAGTAATATTAATTAAAAAGTCACTCTATGTAAAATTTATAACATATCTGTTTATATAACATAAATGTATGCATTGATTTTACAGTGATCTTCTTTAGCGTTTTTAACTTAACAGAAAATTATTTAAACGATTGGTGGCATTAATGTGTGAAGTCTAACGCCAAGGCTTAATGTCGTTTTGGCGTGGGCATCATAATGCTTTCCCCAAGAGTTAGCGAGTCGACAGTATTTATATGCTTTAAGCCTTATTTCTTAATTTCTATAAATTTTTTCACGCGGGAATAAATGATTATACCTTTCTCACATTACGCGAAAAGTACTTATACCGTTTGTTACTCACTGTGAAAAATTTGTCATAATAGCAACAGTAGGTGAGGTGTCATCATGAGTAGACAATTTTCATCCCAGGCATTTAATTATAGCGATGCCAATCAAACCACGGTCAATCCGCGTACCGGCATGTTTAATGTTTATTTGCCCTTAGTGAACTTGGTGGGCAATGCGGGATTAGGGCCCGTTTTCCAGGTCGCGCTCAGCTATAATGGGTTTGGTAGCTTTAATTATGGTTTTGGCTTAGGATTTCATCTTGGCTATTCTTATTATGATACTGCCTATGGGATTTTAGTACTGAGTTCAGGTGAACAATATAGTGTCATCGAAACCCCACAAGGCATTGAGGTGATACAAAAAAAACTGACTAACTTCCATTTTGTTAGAACAGAAAACGGTTATCGGATTATATGGAAAAATGGCATAGTGGAAGAATTAGGCAGCCCGCAAAAGATGGACACGTTCAAAGTTGTCCTGAGGATTTACAACCCCTTTGGTTTAATGTTGATGTTTCAATGGGATATTGTCGACTCCAATACGATGCCTAAGTTGACTTCCATAGTCGACAATGATTTTGGGACCTTAAGAATTGATTATTTCAATCAAAGTGGTCTCCCCGAAGATCGGCTTACTTTAATAACTGCCTGGCCGGGCACCCAAGAATCTATTTCGTTCGCATTACGATTTGATGACCATAATAGTCTTAGCGAAGTGTTGACCTTAAGCGAAAACGAAATATTGGCGAGTTCCGAATTTGAATATACTAATTTTCTTCATTACCGCTTACTTACAAAAATGCATGCCGATCCTGATATTACGTATGAAATAACCTATGAAGATAGCGCAACGGTCTTCCCTACTAGCGCGTATTTACCGGCATTACCGAGAGTATC
Organism: Sodalis sp. RH24; assembly: GCF_047324145.1. Classification (NCBI taxonomy): domain Bacteria; kingdom Pseudomonadati; phylum Pseudomonadota; class Gammaproteobacteria; order Enterobacterales; family Bruguierivoracaceae; genus Sodalis; species Sodalis sp. RH24. Next base: position 2,185,050 of record NZ_CP178729.1, on the reverse strand, counting down.
GAAAAAGGTAACAAGCATCGGCGGTAAAACTCCCCTCATCACCAGCAACTACACCTACTCTTTATCCAATTTTCTTGGCGGTCACTCCCCTGAACAATTTTGGGTACACTATCGTGACTATCTGCTTGAGCATAGTCAGTATCTTTTTGATTATCAATACTATCAACATGAAGAATATACAAACGGTGCTGATACCATTAGTATTCGATATGTATTTGATGTATTGCATAATGATATAGAAGTGATAAAAACGGTAACGCGTGACTCAAAAAGCTATGTCACTAAAAAAGAAACTGTGTTTAATTCTAATTTGACAGAGCCTTTTGATGCCCAGCCCAGTCAATATCAGCTGGCGTCCACTCAAAAAATAACCTACATATCTCCGGATAAAATCACCAGGGTGGAAACTACCGAAACGCGCTACGACGAAGGCGGCAACCTAGTTTGGCAGCAAAATCCCGATGGTATGATTATCGAAAATGAATATTATCAGAATAATAAGGAGCATCCAGAGACATTAGATCCCTGGGGGTTTGTACGCTATTTATATAAACAAACCATCAAACCTTCTAGTCGGGAATTTATTACTGAATATACAGTGACAGTACATGAATATGAAAGTTTTCCCTCAATAGATAATGCACCGGCCGCCTGGTCCATTGTTCCGAAAAAAAGCCACTTTTATGCCCATGAATCGGTGAAATCAGAAGAGGTACTTATCACCAGCGAGGAACTATTCTATATAAGCAGCCCTCTTAACAACAACCCAATGCATGGCAGGCTAGAACGGAGGGTCAAAACGTTTATCGATGGCGATCACAGCTATCCCGCCACCACACAATTTACCTATTTCTTGTCGGGTGTTATTTTAGTCATATCCAGGGATGACACCGGCTATGATGGCCTAGCCTATGCCACCGCCAGCAGAACCTCTTCTTGCACCGGACGCGTGCTGTCAGAAGTCGATGCGCAAAACAGTCAACACAATTATGACTATGATTTGTTGGGCCGTTTAATCCGGCACACGCAAAATCCCGGCACCGCCTATCAACGTATAAGCACACTAGATTACTACATAGAGAGAAACTGTGACGGTAATTTTGGGGTGACAACCACCACCGATGCTTCCGGCAATAAGATACGCAGCTGGTTTGATGGTCTAGGAAGGCCAGTTAAAAAGGCATCCAATAATATTGATCGCGCCGAAAGCGATGAATGGTTTGAGATCGAAAGTAAGGAATATAATGCTATTAGCCAGGTTTTATCTAATACCCTGACTGACCACTTTGTTCCCACACCTGATGAAATAGAAGAAAGCGTAAGTATTACAGCTACCATGGAATATGAACCTTGGGGAAATGTCAGCGTGATAAGACGCAGTGACGGAACCCATGAGGAAATACAGTTTGATCCGATTAAACTTCAGGCAACCTTGAAAAAATACAGTTCCACCGATCCTAATAAAAAACTTGGCGATATCAGGATCGATTTTAATATAGGGATGCAACCGCTAAAAAAATCATGTATTAGTCTTGATGGCAGCGTTTATTCTGAAACTAGCTCAAGATATGATGGCTACGGCTTGCTGCGTGAGTACAAAGACGAAAAAGGCTATGTCACCCATTACGAATATGATGCGTTTCATAGGCAAGTTATGGTAGGTTTGCCTGATAAAAATGCAACTTTACGAAAGTATGCCGTCCATACTGATAAACCCTGCGTAACCGAAGTTAGTGTACAAGATATACAGGAAAACGTGACGATATTAGGCACGCAGGCATTCGATAGTTTGGGACGTTTGAAGGAGTCCGTTTCTGGCGGGCGCAGATATACTTATGAATATATTGGTGCTAATCCTAAACCTAGCGTAGTAACCACCCCGGCGGGACAATCACTTGAATATCAATATATTCCAGAATTGGGCAATGTGGTCAGTTTAGTAGCCGATCGAAGTCTATACAAAGTATATTCCTGGAATACCCTGGCCGGGAAAATACAAGCTTCGACAAGTGAAAATGTTGACTATCCGGTAGGCCGGGGGCGGATTATGCAACGCTGGTTTTATTCACCTTCTGGGCAACTTGGGCAAGAAGATTTTTCTTCTGACATCAACGCTAGTATTAGATTCGATTGGACATTGTTGGGCGCTGAAAAAAAAGGTAGTCTGTCAGGGGATAATCCATCATTCACTTATGAACGTTCTTTTTGGTACTCTAAACAAACAGGTCAACAAATATTAGGTCAAAATATTAATTCTTACACTAAAACGGATTACGATGATTTTGGCCGCGTGGCCGAGTTAAACCATACCGATGGTTATGTTGATTTTTACGTTAATACCAAATTTTCCTATGATGAGTTCAGTCGTGAGTATAAACGTGAAATTGTTATGGGAGCGGATTTTCAAACCAATTTCAAGGAAACGAAACTAACAATAGAATATTTTTATGAACGAAATGGGAATATTCTTGATAAAAAGATCACTTTGGATGAAAAACTTGTAAACCATGAATTATACGAATATGACGAGTGTAACCGGCTTATTCATATGAAAAGTGAAAGCCAGGAGTTTGCCACGGATGCTTATGGTCAACAATTTGATGAACAGAATTTTTCCTACGATGCATTGAATAATATGACCCGCTGTCACACGCATTTTTTTTATGGAGATGATTATGCGGAGTTTCATTATGACAATCCGGATGATCCTACTCAATTGACCTCGGTCTCACACAGTGCTCCAGTCTATCCCCCGTTAATTTCACTCCACTATGATGCTAATGGGAGAATGGATGTGGACGAGGCGGGGCGTACATTGCAGTACGATATTCTCGGGCGGCTAGTAAAAGCCCATTCACCTGAGCATTCAGGTAATTATGATTATGATGGCATGGATCGCCTGGCAAAAGAAGAAATTGATCATCAGCCGGTGAGTAACATTATATACGAGCATAATACACCACAGTTGAAACGTGATGCTGATGCCAATGATACTGCCTGGGTTGCTAAATGGTTAAAGATATCAAGAGCCAACGGCTTTTTTGAAGACATGGCAGAAATGGCGAGAGATAGATTGCTAAATGTAGTTTTAACCGGCCGCGTAAGTTTTGACGTTACTGCCACCTTTAATACCGAACTCCATTTGTACACCCCATGGGGTTACCGTCAAACGGAGGATCCAGCCTTGCCGGGATTTAAGGGTGAGCTGCGCGATGCTATTACCGGCGCTTACCCATTGGGCAATGGCTACCGTTCATACAACCCGATTTTAATGCGCTTTAACAGCCCCGACAGCCTCAGCCCATTTGGTGCGGGGGGCATAAACCCCTACGTCTATTGCAACAATGATCCAATAAACGGCATTGATTTGGATGGTCACTTAAGCAGAAGATTAGCATTTACCGTTTTATTTAGTGTGATAGGGTTAGTGTTAGCCATACCTACCTTCGGCTACTCATTGGCGGCAGCCACCGCGGGCGTGATGGCCTTATATGGGGTGGCAGGTTTACTTGAGCTCACCTCCGCCGCGACCGGAATTGCTTCGGCTGCTTTAGAAGGATCGAATCCGCGTACATCAGCTATTCTCGGTTGGGTTTCATTAGGGACAGGCCTCGGTGGATTAGGAGCCTTGGGTGCGGCGGCGGCGGGTGCGAAGTTGTCGGTACTCGCTGCTAATAGGGCTGCATTGGCTGCGGGTGGGGAAATGTTAGGCGAAGATTTTATTATATTCAGAGGCTCGCAATATTCCGATCGATTAATCATTGACGCCCATGGGGCTCAACCATTTTTTAGTGGTGAACGTATTGAGGTTTCTGATGGCACCGCTGTCCGTTTTTTTGGGCGCGAAGGGCGATTTCTTAATGATCCTGGGTTGGTTGGCATTATGGATAGTAGCTATCAATCAAGGAATATTGTTCTTCCTGGGGCTTATGTAATTAATTATAATCTTATGCAATATCCAATTGAAGACAGCTTGGAAATCGAAGAACAAGCATATGAGACGCTATTCCATCTATCTCAACGGTATAATGTGGACGTCGTGTTCCCCGCCAGAGGCGTAATTGATTATAAATTTGCCAACTTAAATAGCCTTTTCAGTGAGCTAGGTAAGGCGGGTCTTCGTTATCAATATATTGATGGCGTCTTTTGCCGATTGAATCCATGGCGTTATTTTTGGGCTGCCGCAGATGATGCTATACACTTTTGAACCCTATACTCATATGCTTTCATTATCGGACAGCGCCTGGGATTTATTCAATCCAAGACCTAAGTAGAGACCCTAATAAATTTGGTTTATACCAAGCTTATCAACCGTTCGAGTTCTAATCGGCTGGTTTGCTTGGTATCAATTTTGATATAGGCGCTCCGTTCTTCCGCCACCACCACCACCTCGGTAACCCCAGGCTGCGCTTTCAGTCTTTCCGCCAGCGCGCCATCCTTAACCGCCAGTTCCGACAAGGTAATGCGCAGGCTGCTGACATAAGGCGGTTCCTTAAGCGAAATGCTGATAACCCACCACATCGCCGCCAGCGCCGCGCCAAAGGTAAATACCAGCCACGCCCCATGCCATTGATACAATAATCCCCCCAGGCTGCCGCCGGCCGCCACGCCAAGAAACTGGCTGGTGGAATAGACCCCCATGGCGGTGCCCTTGTAACCCGCCGGCGCTTCTTTACTGATAAGCGAGGGCAGGATGGCCTCCATCACATTAAACGCCAGAAAAAAAATCTGGATGCCGGCAAATATCGTCCACAAATGCTGCCCCGCGGCCAGCAGCACGATTTCCGCCAGCAGCAACAGGGTAATGCAGATCATAAATACCCGCTTCATCCGCCGCTTAACCTCGGCGTAGATGATAAATGGCACTACCGCGGCAAAGGATACCAGCATGGTAATAAGATAGACTTTCCAATGATCGGCGGGCGCCAGGCCGGCCTTGGCCATCATCGGCGGCAGGGCGACGAAACTCGACATCAGCAGCGCATGCAGGCAAAAAATGCCGATATTGAGCTTAACCAGCTGGCCGTTGGCCAGCACCTTGCTAAAGCTTCCTCTGACGATGCCGGACTCGCGGTTAAGCATATGGCTATCCGCCGCCGGTACGATGGCCAGGGTGATGATGATGCCCGCCAGCGCCAGCAGGGCGATACCCCAAAACAGCGCATGCAGGCCCAGGGCATGGGTTATTATCGGCCCCAGCACCATGGCGATGGCAAAGGTGACGCCGAAGCTGACGCCGATAAATGCCATGGCTTTGGTGCGGTTCTGCTCGCGGGTTAAATCGGACAGCAGCGCCATAACGGCGGCGGCGATGGCCCCCGATCCCTGCAGCGCACGCCCTAAAATGACGCCCCAGATCGAATCGGTGAGGGCGGCGATAACGCTGCCCAGGGCAAACACCAGCAGCCCGCCGATAATCAGCGGCTTGCGGCCGACCCGGTCGGAGATCAGGCCGAAAGGTACCTGGAATAGCGCCTGCGCCAGGCCATAGATGCCGATGGCCAGCCCAATCAGGGCTTCGCTGGCGCCTTGTAATGCCATACCGTAAGTGGTCAGTACCGGTAGCACCATAAACATGCCCAGCATGCGTAACGAGAACACCGTACCCAAGCCCCAGGTGGCGCGCAGTTCGCTGCCGGTCATTTTAGTATCGTTCATTACTACCTCAAGAGAGCTACCCACATCATTTTAATGCGCCGTGCGAACCGGGTAAACGGAACGTCTTTTAACAGATGTAACAGATGGCGGCGAAAGGGTGTCGATGGCGGGGCAGGGGGCTGGCAAAACCGGGGCTTTGCCAGCCATAGGTCAATGCGGATTTTACCAGACGTACGATAACAGGCTGTTGCTGGCCGGGACCATAAAGTCCACGGACATCATCACGCTCAATGAGGTGATCGCCACGATGGAGAAAATAAACAGCTTGCGCGCCCAGACCTTGTCGTCGTTGGCCGATTTATAGCCCTGCAACGCCATGCCCAGCCACCAGACGCTGACCGCGGCCGCGACGATAAAATATTTATAGCCGGCGTAACCGCCCAGGGTCAGCATCAGCGTCGCCACCATAAACCCGATAATATACAGGGTAATATGGTTTTTGGTCACCGATATGCCGCGTTTTACCGGCAGCACCGGGATTGACGCCGCCTGGTAGTCCTTGAAACGGTAAATGGCGATGGCGTAAGAATGCGGCATTTGCCAGAGACTGAAAATCAGCAGCAGAATCAACGCGCCCATATCGAACCGGCCGCTGACGGCGCAGTAGCCGATAACCGGCGGCGCCGCGCCGGACAAACTGCCGATAAGGGTGCCATAAACTGACTTGCGCTTCATATACAGGCTATAAACGCCCACATAGACAATAAAGCCCGCCACCGCCAGCCACATGGCCAGCGGGTTGGCCGCCACGTACAGCAGCACAAAACCGGCGATACCCAACACAGTCGCGTAAACCAGGGTCACTTGCGGGGAGATAAGTCCTTTCACCAGGACCCGGTTCTTGGTCCTTTCCATTTTTTTATCAATGTCCCGGTCGATAAAGTTGTTGAAAACACAACCCGAGGCGACCACCAGCGAGACACCGATTAAGGTGGCGAAAAATAAGGCATGGTCAATTTGGCCTTTGGAGGCCAGCAAAAATCCGCCGATGACAGAAATTAAATTACCGAAAATAATTCCTGGTTTTGTTACTTGCAGGTATTGCTTAATCATCAGGATTACGCTCGGTTAATGGCTCATCAGGTTGTAGTTCAGATGCAGCATGACCCACAGGGAACCGACAACCAGAATGGCGATGATGAGTACGGCGAAGACCAGCGCCACCACGTTCCACCGCTGCTCGGAGGAGCGATCCAGATGCAGGAAATACACCAGGTGGACCATGATCTGCACCACGGCGCACAGCGCCAGGACGGCAATCAGCGTGGTCTTGGTCGCCGAGCCGTTCATCACCATGACAAAAGGAATGACGGTCAGGATGATCGACAGGACAAAACCGATGAGATACGACTTCAGGCTGCCGTGGCTGGCGCCGCCGTGCCCGGTTGTTGCATGACTACTCATTACATGGCCCCCATCAAGTACACCACGGTAAAGACGCATATCCAGATTACGTCAAGGAAATGCCAGAACAGGCTCAGGCACATCAACCGGGTCTGGTTGGTGGCGGTGAGGCCGCGTTTCGCCACCTGTACCATCATTACCGCCATCCAGATCAGTCCCGAGGTCACGTGCAGACCGTGCGTCGCCACCAGGGTAAAGAACCCCGAGAGGAAGCCGCTGCGGTCCGGGCCGTTGCCTTCGGCAATCAGGTGATGGAATTCATACAGTTCCATGCCGATAAACGCCAATCCGAACAGGAACGTCAGGCCCAGCCAAGCGTTGACCCGGCTTTTATTGCCTTTGTTCATGGCAAGTATCGCCATGCCGTAGGTAATGCTGCTGAACAGCAGGCAGAAGGTTTCCACCAGCACAAACGGCAGTTCAAAGATTTCCTTACCCGACGGACCGCCCGCGGTGCTGTTGACCAGTACGGCATAGGTGGCGAACAGCGTGGCGAATAAAATACAGTCGCTCATCAGGTAAATCCAGAAGCCGAAGACCTTGATCGCCCCGGCGTCGTGGTGCCCATGACCGGCATGGGCGTCTACGTGATCGTGATTATGTAAGATCTCAGTTGACATTATTCAGGCCCGCTTCGCTGATTTGTTCAAAATGACGGTTTTCGATGCGTTCCACTTCCGCGACGGGCACGTAGTAGTCCACGTCTTCCTTGAAGCTGTGCACAATCCAGGTCACGATCATGCCGGCGAAGCCGATAATCGCCAGCCACCAGATATGCCAGATCATGGCAAACCCGAAGAACAGGCTGAACGCCGCGATCACCACGCCCGCGCCGGTGTTTTTCGGCATATGGATCGGCTCGTAGGACGCCGGTTTCTGGTAAGCGGTGCCGTCTTCCTTCATCTGCCAGAAGGCGTCGCGGTGATCCTGGACATCCGGCACCACGGCAAAGTTATAGAACGGCGGCGGCGAGGAGGTGGACCATTCCAGGGTACGTCCGCCCCACGGGTCGCCGGTCAAATCGCGGTTCTGATCGCGCTGGATAACGCTCAACACAATCTGGATGACCTGGCACAGGATACCGAGCGCGATTAACGCCGCCCCGCCGGCGGCAACCAGCAGCAAAGCATGGAACTGCGGATCAATCTGCTGGCTCAGACGACGGGTCATGCCCATGAAGCCCAGGGCGTACAGCGGCATAAAGGCGACATAGAAACCGACGATCCAAAACCAGAACGCGCGTTTACCCCATTTTTCATTCAGGGTGTAGCCGAAGGCCTTCGGCCACCAGTAGGTCATGCCGGCAAAGCAGCCGAACACCACGCCGCCGATGATGACGTTATGAAAGTGGGCAATCAGGAACAGGCTGTTGTGCAGCACGAAGTCGGCGCCCGGCACCGCCAGCAGCACCCCGGTCATGCCGCCGATGGAGAAGGTGATGATAAAGCCGACGGTCCAGAGCATGGCCGAGTTAAAGACGATACGGCCCTGGTACATGGTAAACAGCCAGTTGAAGATTTTAACCCCGGTCGGAATGGCGATAATCATCGTCATGATGCCGAAGAAGGCGTTGACGTTGGCCCCGGAGCCCATGGTGAAGAAGTGATGCAGCCACACGCAGAACGACAGGATGGTAATGGCGATGGTGGCCCATACCAGGGACGTATACCCGAACAGCCGCTTCTTGGAGAAGGTGGCCACCACTTCCGAGAACACGCCGAACACCGGCAGCACCAGGATATACACTTCCGGATGGCCCCAGGCCCAGAACAGGTTGACATACATCATCATGTTGCCCCCCATGTCGTTGGTAAAGAAATGGGTGCCGAGGTAGCGGTCCAGGGTCAGCAGCACGATGGTCACGGTCAGGATCGGGAAGGCGGCGATGATCAGCACGTTGGTGCACAACGAGGCCCAGGTAAAGACCGGCATTTTCATCATCGGCATGTTCGGCGCGCGCATCCGCATGATGGTGGCGAAGAAGTTAACGCCGGTGAGGGTGGTGCCGATACCGGCTATCTGGATACTCCAGATCCAGTAGTCGACCCCGACGCCGGGACTGTACTCCTTGCCGGCCAGCGGCGGATAGGCGACCCAGCCGGTCTGGGCGAATTCGCCGATGCCCAGCGAGACGTTAATCAAGATCACGCCCACCACGAAGAACCAGAAGCTCAGTGAGTTCAGGAACGGGAAGGCCACGTCGCGCGCGCCGATTTGCAGCGGCACCGCCAGGTTCATCAGCCCGACCACGAACGGGGTGGCCATGAAGATGATCATGATGACGCCGTGGGCGGTCACCACCTGGTCGTAATGGTGCGGCGGCAGGAAGCCGGCCTCGCCGGCCGAGGCCAGCGCCTGCTGCGAACGCATCATGATGGCGTCGGCGAAGCCGCGCAGCAGCATGACGAACGCCACGATCATATACATGACGCCGATTTTTTTATGATCGACGGTGGTGAACCACTCTTTCCAGAGATATTCCCATTTACCGAAATACGTAATGCCTGCCACCAGCGCCGCGCCGATGACGATAATGGCGGCGACGGTGATCATAATGATCGGTTCGTGGTACGGAACCGAATCCAGCGTTAATTTTCCCAACATCGTAGTTATTCCTCGGTTCCCGCGTGAGAGTGCTCACTCATGCTCATGTCCATGTCCTTGTCCTGGGTCATGTCCATGCTCTTGCCCTTGCCCATGAATTTATCAATCACCGCATGGTACAAGTCAGGCTTAACGCTGGAGAAATACTCAACCGGATTGAATTCGCTGGGCGCGGCCAACTGTTCGTAGGCATCCATGGTGGTGAGCGTTTCCGGCGAGGCTTTAACTTTGGCCACCCAATCATCAAACCCTTGCTGGTCCGGCGTGGCAATGGCCTTGAATTTCATGCCGGAGAACCCCCTGCCGCTGAAGTTCGACGAGATGCCGTCATAGGAGCCGGATTCGTTGGCAATCAGATGCAGCGTGGCGTTCATGCCCGCCATGGCGTAGATCTGGCCGCCCAGGCGCGGGATAAAGAACGAATTCATCACCGAGTTGGAGGTGATTTCGAACCTGACCGGCACGTTGGTGGGGAAGGCTATCTGGTTGACGGTGGCGATGCCCTGCTCAGGATAAATGAACAGCCACTTCCAGTCCATGGCGACCACCTGGATGGTGATGGGCTTGGCGTCGGAGGCAATCGGCTTGCTGGGGTCCAGCGCATGGGTTGATTTCCAGGTAAGGAGCGCCAGGAAAATAATGATCAGGATCGGGACAGTCCACACCACCAGTTCCACTTTGCTGGAGTGGGACCAGTTGGGGCTGTACGTCGCCTGGGTATTGGACGCGCGATATTTGATGGCAAAAACCACTGCCATGACGATTGCAGGTACAACCACTAATAACATCAGCCCAAGGGCGGTGAGTATGAGTGAACGTTGCTCCAGTCCAATCTGTCCTTTGGGATTCATTAACGCCATATCGCAACCGCTCAGCAGGGCGGAGGCGCAAAACAATGACAGAATCCCTAAACTTTTATTGTATTTCCTGAGTCTCATCTAACGACCTCAATAAAAAAAGGGCTTTAATGTCGTTTCTTGTGTGTGGGCATTTTACGGGAAGGTTGCAGTACTGTAAACACGCTTAAGCTTTTGTCAGAAACATGTTTCCGCTTTTTGCAAATGAAATCTTTGGCAACCGAAATTATAACAAAACATGAATATCCACAAAGGCTTAGAGAGAAATAAACCAAACCGCCGCTTTATCCGCCTTAGAAAGAATAACACCGCAGTTTTAGTATCATTGCATTAACAATGCAGTAGCATTTTTAGACAAATAAACTACAAGCCGGCAAATATGACCGCTTGAAAATAGTAGATTGACTAAATTGTCACATTACTGGCATAAAAAAATATCGTATTCCGATACAAAAAATATGTCCCCGCTATCCGGGCTATTTTTTCGCCAGTTATTGCGTCGGCAACACAACGCTTATTTTTTAATCGACTCAAACGGCGTTTTTGGCGCGCCGCATTGATATAAAATCGCACCAGCACCCGCTTAGTATACCCAAAGCCAGCAACATCGCCCCTGATTCCCACAAAAAACCTGTAATGGACCCGGACGCCAGCCATCCCAGGGCCTGCAGCGCCAGCAGCAGCAGGCTTATGGCCAGCAGCGCCGCGCCCAGCATCAGCAGCCGCAGCGCCCAGCGATAGGGACCGATAAAACCGTCGCGCCGCAGGAAACTGTCGGTTTCCTGGGTAAACCGCAGGGTTTCACGGCATAACAGCAGCAGGAGCAGGCCGGGAAACGCGGCGATGATGGAAAAGACATAGAACCAGGCCCAGCCATGGAGCTCCACGAACCAGCCGGCGATGGGGCCGACATAGACCCGGCCCACCGCCGACAGCGCGGACAGCAGGGCAAACTGCGTGGCGGAAAAGGACTTGTTGCATAAAGTCATCAACAACGCCACGAAGGCTGCGGTTCCCATGCCGCCGCAAAGATTCTCGACAAAAATGGCCGCGCCCATGGTCAGGATATGCCGATCCGTAACCGCCAGCAGCCAGTAACCGGCGTTGGAGACCGCCTGCAGCAGGCCGAACAGCATCAGGGCGCGAAACAGCGACAGGCGCTGCATCAGCAGGCCGCCTGCCAGGGTGCCCACCACGGTGGCCAGCAGGCCGAGGGTTTTGTTGACCACCCCCACTTCCCCGGCGGCAAAACCGACGCCGCGAATAAGGAACGTGGTGCTAAGGCTGCCGGCAAAGGCGTCGCCAAGCTTATAAAAGACAATCAGCATCAGGATAAGCCACGCGTTATTGCGGCCGAAAAAATCCTTCAGCGGCGCCACCACCGCTTGTTCAAGGGTCGGCGGCGCGGGAACCGCGTCGTCCGGCTCCGGCGCCAGCAGGGCGACGATCACGCCGATCAGCATCAGTCCGGCCATCAGCCAGTAGGTGGCCTGCCAGCCCAGCAGCCGATCTGCCAGCCACAGGGCCAGCCCGCCGGATACCAGCATGCCGACGCGATAGCCCAGCACCGACACCGCCGCGCCGGTGCCGCGATCCTGCGGCGCCAGGAGATCGGTTTTATAGGCATCGAACACGATATCCTGCGAGGCGGAGCAAAACGCCACCCATACCGCCAGCAGGGCCATTAGCATCAGATCGCGCGACGGATCCCGGGTGCCCATGGCGATAAGACCGGCCATCAGCAACAGCTGGGTTATCACCAGCCAGCCGCGCCGCCGGCCCAGCAGCGGCGGCTGGTATCTGTCCATCAGCGGCGACCAGAGAAACTTAAACACGTACGCCTGCCCCACCAGCGAAAAGAATCCGATGGTCTTTAAATCGACATCGGCCACCGTCATCCAGGCCTGGAGCGTGCCTGATGTGAGCGCGAGCGGCAGCCCCGAGGCGAAGCCCAGGCACAATAACATGAGGGATCGCGGCTGGGCGAGGGTGGCGAGGCTGAGCTGGTGATTAGGCATGGGCGGCTTTCTGCTGTCTCATTGGCGTTGCGGGACCGGCGGCTGCCCGCCTGAACGCGGGCAGGATAAGGCAAAAATTACTGGGCGTTTTGTTTAATAAAGTTGGTGATACTGGTGTCCTGCGCCATATCGCTGATGACATCCCCCAGCACGCTGTTCACCGCATTGGTGATTTTTTGATTGCTGGCGACAAACGCGCCCTGGACATTGTAGGTGGACTGGTAATGTTTTATCTGTTTATTGCCGTTTTTCGCCTGGGCAATTATCGAGATATCCGCGCTGGTGGTGATGTTATAGCGCACATTGCCTTGGGATACATCCGCATACAGTTTGTTGACGATAATTTGCAGGTCGACGCCGCCGTTCGGTCCAACCATATAGCCGCGGGCGGTCATCTGTTTTTCCAGCACTTCCTGCAGCAGGAAGCGCAGGTCGCGCGACGGGGTGAGGACGACCAGTTCGCCGTCGCGGTTCACCTTGGCTAGCGCCTGGTCGGTGCGCTGATCGGCGCCGTTGACGCTGACGGTGGCGCCGCGAATCATCGGATCCTGTTGCGGCAACTCGATTTTAGGCGTGATGTCGAGGGTGTTGCTCTTGCCGGCGCAGCCGGCGAGCAACAGCGCGGCCAATAAGGGGAAAAACAATTTTTTAAGCATAATCGCCTTCTCAATCATTAAGATGCATTAGGGGTGAGAGATATTGCTCTCATCATATCATCGCCACTGGCCGGGGGAAGATCTGAATCACGCTAAATTGCGTCATGTCCGATTTTCCCGCTGTGGGCGGGGGCTCGGCAAAAAATGTCTTTTTAACCGTTTCGTCACTCCATATACTGTTAAACCAGGCTGAAGTTTCGGCTTTTTAAGACAAAAATTTATGATAATAGTGCTATGAGTTAATAAAAAGTCAGCTAAAGTTTAATTGACAGTGCAGGGCACGCGGCCTACGCAGTAAGGAGAATGAAATGTTTCGCGAGCAGATTGAAGCAAAAATAAGGGCGGCGTTTGATCCGATTTTCCTGGAAGTCGTGGATGAGAGCTACCGGCATAATGTGCCGGCGGGTGCGGAAAGCCATTTTAAAGTGATCGTGGTGAGCGAAAACTTTACTGGCGAGCGCATCTTAACCCGCCATCGTTCCCTGTATGCCGTGTTGGCGGAAGAACTGGCCGGCCCGGTTCATGCGCTTGCGCTGCATGCCTATACCCTGAAAGAGTGGACCAGCCTGCAGAACGCGGTTCCCGCGTCGCCGCCGTGCCGGGGCACCCGGCTTATCGCCTGAACTGATTACCTTTTATTTGCGTCCGCCGTTGGCGGGCATCCTCTCCCTCAAACACGCCGTGATTCGCTGCGGTGTCGGCGGGCCTGGCATGCCGTGGGGCACTCGGTCGGGCGGGAACACCACGCCCGATTCGACCCCATCGGCATGCTCTCCCTTGAACACGCCGTGATTCGCTGCGGTGTCGGCGGGCCTAGCATGCCGTGGGGCACTCGGTCGGGCGGGAACACCACGCCCGATTCGACCCCATCGGCATGCTCTCCCTCAAACACGCCGTGATTCGCTGCGGTGTTGGCGGGCCTGGCATGCCGTGGGGCGCTCGGTCGGGCGGGATAACACGCCCGATTCGACCCCATTGGCACGGTCTCCCTTAACACGTCTGCTTTGAGCGCGGTGTTGGCGGGCATACCGCGCCATGGGGCGCTCGGTCGGGCGGGAACACCACGCCCGATTCGACCCCATTGGCACGGTCTCCCTTGAACACGTCTGCTTTAGGAACGGTGTTGGCGGGCATACCGCGCCATGGGGCACTCGGTCGGGCGGGAACACCACGCCCGATTCGACCCCATCGGCATGCTCTCCCTTAAACACGGCGTGATTCGCTGCGGTGTCGGCGGGCCTGGCATGCCGCGACGCCCGGTTTTTTTGAATTTTGTGCGCCATGGCGCTCTGTATGCGGCAATTTTCGCACTGTTCTCGACTCATAAACTCTATGCCGCTATAATGCCGCGTCTTATATTTCCGGAATGTATTCGGGATGCTTCTGACGACGACGGGGAACAGGTATCTGTTCACTCAGACCTCCCGGTTCTCAGAGGCCATTTTCACGTCAGTGGACCTGGATGACCGCTTCTTTGAAAACGGCTTCTGGCGTTGACCGAGCACTGTGATTTTTTGAGGTAACAAGATGCAAGTTTCTGTTGAGACCACTGAAGGCCTGGGGCGTCGTGTAACAATTACCGTTGCCGCCGACAGCATAGAGCAAGCGGTAAAAAGCGAATTGGTGAATGTCGCCAAGAAGGTTCGCATCGACGGCTTCCGTAAAGGTAAAGTCCCCATGAACATCGTTGCGCAGCGTTACGGCATGTCGGTACGTCAGGACGTACTCGGCGATGTTATGCAGCGCAACTTCGTCGACGCCATTATCCAGGAAAAGATCAATCCGGTTGGCGCGCCCAGCTATATACCCGGCGAGTACAAGGCCGGCGAAGATTTCACCTTCAGCGTAGAGTTTGAAGTCTATCCGGAAGTGGAGCTGAAAGGCCTGGACGCCATTGAAGTCGAAAAGCCGATCGTGGAAGTTAACGACGCCGACGTCGACCAGATGCTGGAAACCCTGCGCAAGCAGCAGGCGGATTGGAAAGAAAGCGATGCCGCCGCAACAGCGGAAGATCGCGTCACCGTTGATTTCTCCGGTACCATCGACGGTGAAGAATTCGACGGCGGCAAGGCCAGCGATTTCGTCCTGGCAATGGGACAGGGCCGCATGATTCCCGGCTTTGAAGAGGGCGTTGTCGGCCATAAAGCCGGCGAGTCTTTTGATATCGACGTCAATTTCCCGGAAGATTACCACGCGGAAAATCTGAAAGGCAAAGCGGCCAAATTCTCGATAGTGTTGAAAAAAGTCGAAGTGCGCGAGTTGCCTGAACTGACCGAAGAGTTTATTAAACGTTTCGGCGTGGCCGACGGTTCCATCGAAGGCCTGCGCGCGGAAGTGCGCAAGAACATGGAACGCGAACTGAAAAACGCCGTGCGCAACCGCGTGAAGAACCAGGTGATCGACGGCCTGATCAACGCTAACGAAATCGATGTGCCGGCCAAGCTTATCGACGGCGAAATCGACGTGCTGCGCCGCCAGGCGGCACAGCGCTTCGGCGGTAATGAAAAGCAGGCGCTGGAGCTGCCGCGCGAATTGTTCGAAGAACAGGCGAAACGCCGCGTGCGCGTAGGCTTGCTGTTGGGCGAGGTTATCCAGACCAATGAGCTGAAGGCGGACGATTCACGGGTGAAAACCCTGATAGAGGAAATGGCCTCCGCTTATGAAGACCCGCGCGAAGTGATTGAGTTTTACGCGAAGAATCAGGAAATGATGAATAATATGCGTAACGTCGCTTTGGAAGAACAGGCGGTTGAAGCCCTGCTGGCCAAGGCCAAAGTGGTTGAAAAACCCACCACGTTCACCGAGCTGATGAATCAGCCGACCGCGGCCTGATAAACGACCGGCCAAACGTGTTCCCGGCCGGTCGATGTGTTTGTCATTAAAAGCCCGCCATCAACCGATGGCGGGCTTTTTGTTGGTTTGTGCTTCACGATGATAACATTCAGTAATTAACGCTATATTAAAAGAGGATGCGATGCTAAAACTGGATTGGCGCCGCGCCGCGCCGGCAAGACAATAACGAAAACCGTTAAAGAAAATGCGGCGGGCGCTTGAAAAGGGACGTTTCATACCCCAATTAGCTATATAGATGGGATTATAAAGCCCAGACAATGATACGTCCCTGGCTGATTACATCCGTCCGACACCAAGGCGGCCCGACGGCTTGAGCATGGCGATCGCGCTTCATCTCAAGTAGAATCGGAAAATATAAAGACGCCGAGCGAATTTTATCTAGGAGACGATAATGTCATACAGTGGCGAAATAGAACAACAAGCACCCCATATGGCCCTGGTGCCGATGGTGGTTGAGCAGACTTCACGCGGTGAACGTTCATACGATATCTTTTCCCGCCTGCTGAAAGAACGCATCATTTTCATGACCGGCCAGGTTGAAGATCATATGGCCAATCTGATCGTGGCGCAGATGCTGTTCCTGGAAGCGGAAAACCCGGAAAAAGACATTTATCTGTATATCAATTCACCGGGCGGCGTGATTACCGCCGGCATGTCGATTTACGATACCATGCAGTTTATCAAACCGGACGTCAGCACGTTCTGTATGGGACAGGCCGCGTCCATGGGCGCGTTTTTGCTGACCGCGGGCGCCAAGGGCAAACGTTTCTGCATGCCGAACTCGCGGGTGATGATCCATCAGCCGTTGGGCGGTTTCCAGGGCCAGGCCACGGATATCGAGATTCATGCCCGGGAGATCCTCAAGGTCAAGGCGCGCATGAACGAACTGATGGCCAAACATACCGGCCGCTCTCTTGAGTCGATAGAAAAAGATACGGAACGCGATCGTTTCCTCTCCGCCGAAGAGGCGGTAGACTACGGTTTGGTTGATTCCATATTAAGCAAACGCGATTTGACGGCGTAATTCTGAATACCGATAGACTATAGTTACAGTATTGAGTCATTCGAGTAGACTAACACCACTCAAACGCCGGTTTTACGTTAAGCAGTCGCGTTGCCGCCGTGGTTGGCCTGCGGGACAAAGACTAGAGAAAGAGGTTTACTGATGACAGATAAGCGCAAAGACGGTTCAGGAAAGCTGCTGTATTGCTCTTTCTGCGGTAAAAGCCAGCATGAGGTGCGTAAGCTGATCGCAGGGCCGTCAGTGTATATCTGCGACGAATGTGTCGATTTATGCAATGACATTATTCGCGAAGAGATCAAAGAGGTGGCTCCGCATCGCGAACGCAGCGCTCTGCCGACGCCCCATGAAATTCGCCATCACCTGGACGATTACGTTATCGGCCAGGAAAAAGCCAAAAAAGTGTTGGCGGTGGCGGTGTACAACCACTACAAACGCCTGCGTAACGGTGATACCACTAATGGCATTGAGCTCGGCAAGAGCAATATCCTGCTGATAGGCCCCACCGGCAGCGGTAAAACGCTGCTGGCGGAGACGCTGGCGCGCTTCCTGGATGTGCCCTTTACCATGGCGGATGCCACCACCCTGACCGAAGCGGGTTATGTCGGCGAGGACGTGGAAAACATCATCCAGAAACTGCTGCAAAAATGCGATTACGATGTGCAGAAGGCGCAGCGCGGTATCGTCTATATTGATGAAATCGATAAGATCTCACGCAAATCGGACAATCCGTCGATTACGCGCGATGTGTCCGGCGAGGGCGTGCAACAGGCGCTGCTGAAACTGATCGAAGGCACCATCGCCGCCGTTCCGCCCCAGGGCGGACGCAAGCATCCGCAGCAGGAATTCCTGCAGGTGGACACGTCCAAGATCCTGTTTATCTGCGGCGGCGCGTTCGCCGGCCTGGACAAGGTGATTGAGCAGCGTGTGGATACCGGGCGCGGCATTGGTTTTAGCGCCACGGTTAAAGGCAGCGCCCAGAAGGCGTCCGAAGGCCAGTTGTTGACGAAGGTCGAGCCGGAAGATCTGATTAAATTCGGTTTGATTCCTGAGTTTATCGGCCGTCTGCCGGTGCTGGCCACGCTGAATGAACTGAGCGAGGACGCGCTGATCCAAATCCTGAAAGAGCCGAAGAACGCCCTGACCAAGCAATACCAGGCGTTGTTCAATCTGGAAGGCGTGGAGCTGGAATTCCGCGACGAAGCCCTAACGGCTATCGCCAGGAAAGCCATGGCGCGCAAAACCGGCGCCCGCGGCCTGCGTTCCATCGTGGAAGGCGCGCTGCTTGAAACGATGTATGAACTGCCTTCGCAGGACAGCGTCGAGAAAGTGGTGATCGACGAAGCGGTAATTGAAGGCCAGTCGGAACCCTTGCTGATTTATGGTAAACATGAAACCCAGCAGGCGTCCGGTGAATAATCCATCAGTTGAATGATGATATTCGGCAAAAAGTAAAAAAGTGGGGGATTCCGTCCCCCATTTGTTTTTCCGTTATCCCGGCTGTTGAATGTAAAAGATTCGCCCCCATATACTCAATTACCTATTTGTTGAAACTGGCAACGGCCGAGTTTTGCGAATCCCCTAAACCTGGCGGAAGCTAAACTAAGAGAGAGCTCTATGAATGCTGAGCGTTCCGAACGCATAGAAATCCCCGTATTGCCTCTGCGCGATGTGGTGGTCTATCCGCATATGGTCATCCCGTTGTTTGTCGGGCGGGAGAAATCGATTCGGTGCCTTGAAGCAGCCATGGATAGCGACAAAAAAATCATGCTGGTGGCGCAGAAGGAAGCCTCTACGGATGAACCGGGTATCAACGATCTCTTTTCAGTCGGGACCGTCTCTTCGATTCTCCAGATGCTGAAGCTACCCGACGGTACGGTTAAAGTACTGGTCGAGGGGTTGCAGCGCGCCCGCATAACCACTTTGTCCGATAGCGGCGAGCATTTTGCCGCCCAGGCTGAATATTTTGCCACGCCCGAAATCGATGAGCGCGAACAGGAAGTCCTGGTGCGCACCGCGATTAATCAGTTTGAAGGCTATATCAAGCTGAATAAAAAAATTCCGCCCGAAGTGCTGACATCGTTGAACAGCATCGATGACGCCGCGCGCCTGGCCGATACCATCGCCGCCCATATGCCGCTCAAATTAAGCGACAAGCAGTCGGTGCTGGAAATGGCGGACGTTACCGAGCGGCTGGAATACCTGATGGCGATGATGGAATCGGAAATCGATCTCCTGCAGGTCGAAAAACGTATCCGCAATCGCGTCAAGAAACAGATGGAAAAAAGCCAGCGCGAGTACTATCTGAATGAGCAAATGAAAGCCATCCAGAAAGAGCTGGGCGAAATGGACGACGCGCCGGATGAAAACGAAGCGCTGAAACGCAAGATTGAAGCGGCAAAAATGCCGAAAGAGGCGCGGGAAAAAACCGAAGCCGAGCTGCAAAAATTGAAAATGATGTCGCCGATGTCCGCCGAGGCCACGGTGGTGCGCGGTTATATCGACTGGATGCTGTCGGTGCCCTGGCATACCCGCACCAAGGTCAAGAAAGATCTGGTCAAGGCACAGGAAGTGCTGGATAAGGATCATTATGGCCTTGAACGGGTCAAGGACCGCATTCTCGAATATTTGGCGGTGCAAAGCCGGGTCAGCAAGATAAAAGGGCCGATCCTGTGCCTGGTAGGACCGCCGGGGGTGGGTAAGACCTCGCTCGGACAGTCGATTGCCAAGGCCACCGGGCGCGAGTACGTGCGCATGGCATTGGGCGGCGTGCGCGATGAAGCGGAAATTCGCGGTCACCGTCGCACCTATATCGGCTCCATGCCCGGTAAGCTTATCCAGAAAATGTCCAAGGTCGGCGTAAAAAATCCGCTGTTCCTGCTCGACGAAATCGACAAGATGTCGTCGGATATGCGCGGCGATCCGGCTTCCGCCCTGCTGGAGGTGCTGGATCCCGAGCAAAACGTGGCGTTCAACGATCACTATCTGGAAGTGGATTACGATCTCTCCGATGTGATGTTCGTCGCGACGTCCAACTCGATGAATATCCCGGCGCCGCTGCTCGATCGTATGGAAGTGATCCGGCTGTCCGGCTATACCGAGGATGAAAAGCTGAATATCGCCCGCGAACACCTGCTGCAAAAACAGCTCGATCGCAACGCGTTGAAGGCAGGCGAATTAACCATCGACGATAGCGCCCTGGTGGGCATTATCCGTTATTACACCCGTGAAGCGGGCGTGCGTAACCTGGAACGTGAAATCTCCAAGTTATGCCGTAAAGCGGTTAAGACGCTGTTAATGGATAAAAGCGTCAAGCATATCCATATCGACGGCGACAACCTTAAGGATTACCTGGGCGTCCAACGCTTCGACTACGGCCGCGCCGAGGGCGAGAATCGGGTGGGGCAGGTTACCGGCCTGGCCTGGACCGAAGTGGGCGGCGAACTGCTGACCATAGAAACCGCGTGCGTGCCGGGAAAGGGGAAATTAACCTATACCGGATCGCTTGGCGAAGTGATGCAGGAGTCCATCCAGGCGGCGCTGACCGTGGTGCGCTCAAGGGCGGATAAGCTGGGCATTAATAACGATTTCTACGAGAAACGCGATATTCATGTCCATGTGCCGGAAGGCGCAACGCCGAAAGACGGCCCCAGCGCCGGTATCGCCATGTGTACCGCCCTGGTGTCCTGCCTGACCGGCAATCCGGTGAAAGCCAATGTGGCCATGACCGGCGAAATCACCCTGCGCGGGCTGGTATTGCCGATCGGCGGATTGAAGGAAAAACTGCTGGCGGCGCATCGCGGCGGCATCAAGACCGTGTTAATCCCTTACGAGAATAAACGCGATCTGGAAGATATGCCGGCAAATGTGATCAACGATATGGATATCCACCCCGTGCAACGGATTGACGAGGTCTTGACCCTGGCCTTGCAGAATGCGCCTTTTGGCATGGAAATCGCCACCGCGGCGGCAAAATAAGCGCGTAAAGTAACATATACCGCTAAAAAACGGGCTGGCAGGTGAAATCCCACTTGCCAGCCTTTTTTTGTACCGTTAAGTTAGGTAGCTGGCGGCTCTGGTCGGTATCCGGCTTTGGCTTGCCATGCTATAACAGGCTTGATATAACAGCTGCGCTGTCGCGTTTAAGGAAAATTCCGCCGCGACGAGAGAATTCAAGAGGGGATGAAAGAGTGAATAAGTCACAACTGATCGACAAGATTGCCGCAGGTGCTGATATTTCCAAAGCGGCTGCCGGACGTGCATTGGATGCCATTATTGGTTCCGTTACCGAAACGCTGCAACAGGGAGATGATGTTGCGCTGGTGGGTTTCGGCACCTTTACGGTGCGAGCGCGTGCCGCCCGTACCGGCCGTAATCCTCAAACCGGTAAAGAAATAAGTATCCCGGCTGCCAAAGTACCCGGTTTCCGTGCCGGCAAAGGATTGAAAGACGCTGTCAACTGATTGTTGCACCGCTGTTTTTCGCGTCAAACTATTACCTGACGCAGGGGAACGGGTAGGGTAGAATACAAGGCGCATCTTTTTTGATGTGCCTTTTTTGTTTTTATTTTTCCCTGACAGTTGCGCATTTCGGTTGTCAGAGGAATAGCTTTAGCGCGCAGCAGCTCTCGGAGCTACGGCATGAAGGCGGATCTTACTGCCGGCGCAAAGGTTTCATTCATATTACAGCGGAGTGTTGTCACACTATGATGGACAATTTACGCGCGGCCGCCAATCACGTCGTGCTCAAAATTATTCTGGCCATTGTCGCCATTTCATTCGTGCTGACCGGGGTAGGCAACTATCTGATTGGCGGCGGCGGGGATTACGCCGCGAAGGTGAACGGCCAGCAAATCAGCCGTGCCCAGCTGGAACAGGCGGTGCAAAACGAGCGCAACCGCCAGCAGGAGTCGCTGGGGGACAGTTTCTCGGCCCTGGCCGCCAACGAAGGCTACATGCTCCAGATGCGCCGCCAGGTGCTGTCGCAGCTGATTGATGAGACCCTGCTGGACCAATATGCGCAAACCCTGGGGCTTGCCGTTAGCGATCAACAGGTCAAGGAGGCGATTTTCGCCATCCCGGCGTTTCGCACCAACAACAATTTCGACAATGAAAAATACCGCTCAATCATCGCCAGCATGGGATTGACGCCGGATCAGTATGCGCAGCTGATGCGCAAGCAGCTATTGACGCAGCAGCTGATCCAGGGGCTCGGCGGCACCGGTTTCCTGCTGCCGGAAGAGACCAACCGGCTGATGGCGCTGGCCATCCAGGAGCGTCAGGCGCGCCTGGCGACGCTCGATATCAACGCGCTGCTCGCCGGGCAAACCGCTTCCCCGGAAGAGATCCAGAACCACTATAACCTGAATAAAAACACCTATGTCCAGCCCGAGTCGTTCAAAGTGTCCTATATCGCCCTGGATGCCGCCTCGATGCAGGCGAAAACCACGGTGAGCGAACCGGAAATCCAGGCCTACTACGACCAGCATAAAGACCAGTTCTCACAGCCGGCGCGTAAACGTTACGCCATAATCCAGAGCAAAACTGATGCTGACGCCCAGGCTATCCTGGCGCAACTGCAAAAAGGCGCCGATTTCGCCGCCCTGGCCAAACAACGCTCCACCGACATTATTTCCGCGAAAAACGGCGGTGATATCGGCTGGATGGACGCTGACGCCACGGTGGACGAGCTCAAACAGGCCAACCTGACCGATAAGGGCCAATTGTCCGGCGTGATCACCTCCTCGGTGGGCTTCCTGGTGGCGAAACTGACCGATATCCAGCCGGAGCAGGTGAAGCCGCTGGCCGAGGTGCACGACGGCGTGGCGGCGAAAGTGAAACAGGAAAAAGCCATCGACGCGTATTACGCCTTGCAGCAAAAGGTCAGCGACGCGGCCAGCAACGATAACGAATCACTGGCGTCGGCCGAAACGGCCGCGGGCGTCAAGGCGGTGCAGACCGACTGGTTTACCCGCGACAGCGTACCGGAAGCGTTGAACGCCGATGCCGTGAAACAGGTGCTTTTCGGCGGTTCGCTGCTGGGCGTCAACGGCGCTCCCGGCAACAATTCCGATGTGATCACCGTCGACGGCGACCGGGCTTTCGTCCTGCGCCTGGCCGAGCATAAACCGGAAAGCACCAAGCCTCTGGACGCGGTGCGCGCCCAGGTGGAAAACCAGGTGAAACGCCAAAAGGCGCTGCAACAGGCCCGCATCGACGCCGAAAAAATTCTGGCGGCGCTCAAGCAGGGTAAGGGCGCCGAGGCGATGAAAGCCGCCGGCCTGAGCTTCGGCGAGGTGAAAACCTTTGACTCGACGCGGCAGAACGATCGTTTGACCCAGGCTATCTTCACGTTGCCGCATCCCCAGCCGAACGCCTCCTCCTACGGCATGTCGGAGGATGAACAGGGCAATATCGTCCTGGTGGCGCTCGATAAGGTCGCGCCGCGCCAGCTTGATGAGCAGCAGCGCGGCCAGGTGGTCAGCCAGCTTAGCCAGGGCATGACCGGCGTGACGTTCGACGCGCTGCTCAATAACCTGCGTACCGAAGCCAAGATCAAGATGGGCACCGGCGCGCAAATGCAATAACGCTCATAAAAATACTGAACATAGTGTAATGACCAAAGGCCGCTTTCGCGGCCTTTTGCATGGTTCAATTTCCCTGGTTGCCGTGGTAATACCCTTAAGGCAACCTGCCTGCCGTGCCGGTATCTCACGGCATAACGTGTGGTTATCCACGACCCAAGGCAAGCAATCACAAGGACGTCATGTTATGAAAACTCCAATGAAACGTACTCTGAGCCTGGTGTTACTGACCAGCCTGTTCGCCCTTTCGGGCATCGCCTGGTGTTCGGTGGCGGACGGGGATAAATCCGGCGATGCCGTTGTCGTCAGCCATGACGGCGCAGGGGAAAAAGCCGCTAAGGTTCCGGCGGACGGCGGCGGTGCTAGCGACGGCATCATCAAGGTCATCGGCGCCACGGAGCACGGCGACACCAGCGACAGCGGCAGTGAGGGCGACAGCGCGGCCACCACCCTGTCCGCAGCGGCGACCACGCCGCCCGTATCCGGCGAAGCGGCCAAAGAAGACGCCGCCGAACCGGCCGCAGGCCAGGACGCGACGCAAACGGCGTCGGATACCGAAGATAAAAGCACCCAAACGGATGACTTCGGCGATGAAAAAATCAATATCAATACCGCGTCGGCTGAGGACATGGTGAGCGCGCTGAAAGGCATCGGGCCTAAAAAGGCGCAGGCCATTATCGACTACCGCGAGGCTAAGGGACCCTTTACCCATACCGACCAGTTGAAAGAAGTCAAAGGCATCGGCCCATCCACGTTCTCGCAAATCAAAGAGTTAATCATCGTGGAATAAAACAGGGGATCAATACTGACATGCCGGCCGGGTTTCAGCGCCAGGGGAAAATGTTTTCCAGCGCCGACCCCCGGCCACAGGCGATGCGCCAATATTAAATTTTTATGACAGTGTGGACATCGGGCCGTATCTTTCCTAAGTTAGTGACTCTTCTATCAATAGGAAAGCACTATGAGTGAGACAGCTAATTTAACGATTAAATTGCCTCTCGAGCTAAAGGAAAAATTGAAGTCCTTGGCCGCGAGTAAAAGCGTTTCCATGAGTGCGGAAATCAGCGCAAGGCTAGAGCGCAGCCTGGACGGCACGATTGAGGATGACGTTGAAGGCGGGGTCGAGGCAAAGCGCCACGCTAAAAACGCGGCACACAAAGAGCATGTCGCCGCCGATGTTGATAATCAACATACCGAAGAACTTACCGAGCAGCCTTTTACCACCGGTGAAGTAAAAAAGCTGCGCGCGTTACTGAATGCCAACACTAAAAAAAAATCAAAGAAAAAATAGCCAGAGGCCATTTGACCGGGCCGTCGAGTTAACTGCGGTCATAACATAACGTTATTTGTGAATCAGAGGGGAAGATATACCCTCTGATACCAACGCCTGTCTTCAATCCATCAGTCTGCCCACCTCACCTTGTTCCCGCACCATGGCGCCACAGCCGCTAACGACGGCAAAGACTGGGCGCGCGGGTAGCATGATTATGGCAGCGACGTTTTGGCTTTCATCGCCGCCATGACCCTTTCCCGATGCTGCTGATAGTCGGCCAGGCCCTTGGCGCGCAGATGGCACGCCGCGCAGGTGCCGCAACCATCCCCTTTGATGCCGTTATAGCAGGTCAGCGTTTCCTGACGCACCAAATCCAATTGCCGGTAATAATCGGCCAGCGCCCAGGTTTCGGCTTTATTCAGCCACATCAGCGGGGTGGCGAAGCGAATGTCGCGGGCCATGCCCAGGATGACGGCATTGTTCAGCGCCTTGACGAACTCATCGCGGCAGTCGGGATAACCGGAAAAATCCGTTTCACACACGCCGGTAATGACCGTTTGCGCCCCCACCTGATAGGCATAAATGGCCGCCAGGGTGAGGAACAAAATATTACGGCCCGGCACAAAGGTGCTGGGCAAGGCGTCGCCGCCGGCGCCAGGGTCAAACGCGGGCACCGGAATATTCTCCCGGGTCAGGCTGCTGACCGCCAGATCATTTAACAAACCGGCGTCGATGACTTTGTGCGCGCGGGCGCCCAGCTTGAGCGCCAGGGCGCGCGCTATGTCGATTTCAGCCCGGTGCCGCTGGCCGTAATCAAACGTAACGCAGTGCACCTCGTCATAGTGCGTTAAGGCCTGGATCAGGCAGGTGGTTGAATCCTGCCCGCCGCTAAAAACCACCACCGCTTGTGTCATTGTATTACTCAATTTAAGGAGCCACGGCCCTTATGGTAACGCCTCCGTGGCCATTTGGCATCTTTCCCGCACTTAGAGGGCCGTCAATGTATCCTGCCAGGGACTCAGGTCGCCGATATGTTCACGTACCCACTCCATCTGATAATAGGTGTCATGGTAGCGTTCCCCGCCGTCGCACAATATCGTAACGATGGCGCCTTGCCTTCCTTCGGCGCGCATCCTGACGGCCAGTTGCAGCGCGCCCCACATATTGGTACCGGTGGACGCCCCCACCCGGCGGCCGAGGATAGGCTCGAGCCAGTAAAGGGTGGCGATGGTGGCGGCGTCGGGTACCTGGATCATTTCATCAATCACATCGGCAATAAACGACGGCTCCACGCGCGGCCGGCCGATGCCTTCGATCCGGCTGGCTATGCTTGCGGTGAGCGCGGCGTCCCGGTGATGAAAATATTCAGCAAAGACGGAATTCTCCGGATCGACCACCACCAGCCGGGTGTTATGACCCTGGTAGCGAATATAGCGCCCGAGGGTGGCCGACGTGCCGCCGGTGCCGGCGCTCATAACAATATAATCGGGTTCCGGGCAGGGCTCCTGCGCCATCTGGCGAAAAATGCTTTCCGCTATATTATTGTTGCCGCGCCAGTCGGTGGCGCGCTCCGCGTAGGTAAACTGATCCATATAATGGCCGTTTAACTCATGGGCCAGGGCTTTGGCTTCGTCATAGATCATGGCGCTATGCCCGACAAAATGGCAGCGGCCGCCGTAAAAAGTAATCTGTTCAATTTTACGTTTAGCCGTGCATTCCGGCATGACGGCAATAAAAGGCAAGCCGAGCAGCCGGGCGAAATAGGCCTCCGAAACCGCCGTGCTGCCTGACGAGGCCTCGATAATGGTGGTGCCCTGCTTTATCCAGCCGTTGCACAAGCCGTATAAAAACAGCGAGCGGGCCAGCCGATGTTTTAGGCTGCCCGAGGGATGGGTGCTTTCATCTTTCAGATAGAAAAAAATGCCCGGAAACGCCGGCAGCTGAAACCGTATTAAATGCGTATCGGCGGAGCGCTGGAAATCAGACTGGATTTCGCTGATGGCCTGTTTCACCCAGGGCGCGGTCATAATAATTATCCTTAATGCGGAAGGGGGGGTTCACAGCATAGCGGGGATGAAGAAAAAATAAGTTGCCTTTTTCACTCGATTAACGTGTGATAAGAGAAATATTTTCTCCAAAAGATACTTATGCTAGATAAAACTGACCGCACGTTACTCTCATTGCTGCAGCAAGACTGTACGCTTTCGCTTCAGACGCTGGCGGATGCGGTCAACCTGACCTCCACACCATGCTGGAAACGTCTTAAACGTCTCGAGGAAACCGGTATCGTGCGCGCTAAGGTGGCGCTGCTGGATAATGAAAAGCTGGGGTTGGCCTTGACCGCCTTTGTGCTGATTAAAACACAGCAGCATAATAGCGACTGGTATCAGGCCTTTGTGGCGCAGGTTAAAGGAATGCCGGAAGTGCTGGCCTTTTATCGCATGGCCGGCGAGTATGATTACCTGATGCAGGTGGTGGCGAGCGATATGAAGAGCTACGACAACTTTTATAAGCGGCTGGTGAACGGCGTGCCTGGCCTCATCGATGTGACCTCGAGTTTTGCCATGGAACAAATCAAAAATACCACCGTATTGCCGTTATAATTTATCTTTCGCTGCGGCGGGTCACTTTCAATAGGTTTGGAATAAAACTGCGTGAGATTATTTGCACAATTAGGTTGGTATTTTCGCCGCGAATGGCGACGTTATCTGGGGTCGGTCTTATTGTTGATCATTATCGCCATACTGCAACTGATCCCGCCCAGACTGGTCGGGGTTATCGTGGACGGCGTGACGGAGCATCGGGCCTCCACGCGGATGATCATGATGTGGCTGGGCGTCATGGCGTTTACCGCCGTGCTGGTATACCTGCTGCGCTACGTATGGCGTGTGCTGCTGTTCGGCGCCTCTTATAAGCTGGCGGTGGAGCTGCGCGCCCGTTTTTATCATTTGCTCAGCCATCAACTGCCGGGTTTTTATCTGCGCCACCGCACCGGCGATCTGATGGCGCGCGCCACCAACGACGTGGACCGGGTGGTATTCGCCGCCGGGGAAGGGGTGCTGACCCTGGTGGACTCGCTGGTGATGGGCCTGTCGGTGCTGGTGGTGATGAGCGTGCAGATAAGCTGGCAGCTTACCCTGCTGTCGCTGCTGCCGATGCCGGTCATGGCGCTGCTGATTAAACACAATGGCGATGAGCTGCACCGGCGGTTTAAAACCGCCCAGGCGGCGTTTTCGTCACTCAATAACCAAACGCAGGAAAGCCTTACCGGCATCCGCATGATCAAGGCCTTCGGTCTGGAGGGATACCAGTCGGAGCGGTTTGTGCAGGTGGCCGCCGACGCCGGCGCAAAAAATATGCGCGTGGCGCGCATTGACGCGCGTTTCGATCCCACCATTTACCTGACCGTCGGCTTTTCTAACCTGCTGGCCATCGGGGGCGGCAGTTGGATGGTGATGAACGATCTGCTGACGCTTGGGCAGTTAACCAGCTTTATTATGTATCTGGGCCTGATGATTTGGCCGATGCTGGCATTAGCCTGGATGTTTAATATTGTCGAGCGGGGCAGCGCCGCCTATAGCCGGATCCGCCAAACGCTGGACGAGGCTCCTCAGGTCAGGGACGGTAAGGAAATGCTTCCCCCCGGACGCGGCGTCCTTGAGGTCGACGTCGACAGCTTCAGCTATCCGCACACGCCGCAGCCGACATTGAATAATATCCATTTGCGGCTGGCGCCGGGACGGGTGCTGGGTATCTGCGGCCCGACCGGCGCCGGTAAAAGCACGCTGTTATCGCTGCTGCAGCGGCATTTTGACGTGACCCGGGGCGAGATCCGTTTCCACGGTATGTCCCTTGCCGATGTCTCCCTTGATCAGTGGCATAGCCGCCTGGCGGTGGTCAGCCAGACGCCGTTTTTATTTTCCGATAGCGTGGCGCGTAATATCGCCCTCGGCCGGCCGGACGCCACCCGGGAGCAAATCGAGCGGGCGGCGACCCTTGCCTGCGTGCATGAGGATATCCTGCGGCTGCCGCAGGGCTATGAAACCGAAGTGGGCGAGCGGGGCGTGATGCTGTCCGGCGGGCAAAAACAGCGTCTGTCCATTGCCCGCGCCCTGCTGCTGGAGGCGGAAATCCTGATATTCGACGACGCGCTCTCCGCCGTGGACGGGCGTACCGAACATACCATCTTGCGCAATCTCAGGCAGTGGGGCGAGGGACGTACCCTGATCATTACCGCCCACCGGCTGTCGGCGCTGAATGCGGCCGATGAAATCGTCGTGCTGCGCCACGGCACCCTTGCCCAGCGGGGCGAACATCAGCATCTGCTGCAGGAAGAGGGCTGGTATCGGGATATGTTCCGCTACCAGCAGTTGGAAGCAGCGCTCAGCGCCGATCCGGACGGGCAGGAGGCGGCCGATGCGTAAATGGCAAACCCTGTGGCCGACGCTGAAACGGCTGCTGGCCTACAGCCGGCCTTACCGCAAACCGCTGACGCTGGCGGTGGTCATGCTGTGGCTGGCGGCCGGCGCGGAAGTCGCCGGCCCGGTGGTGATCAGCTTTTTTATCGACCGGGTCGTACCGCTGAAAACCTTTCCGCCGCTGCTGGTGACCGGGCTGGCGCTGGGTTATATCGCCCTGCAGATGGTGTCCGCGTCCCTGCGCTACTACCAGGCGCTGTTGTTCAACCAAACGGCGCTCGACGTGGTGCAGCAACTGCGCACCGAGGTAATGGATGCCGCGCTGCGCCAGCCGCTGAGCGCGTTTGATACCCAGCCGGTGGGCCAGCTTATCTCGCGGGTGACCAATGATACCGAGGTGGTCAAGGATCTTTACGTCACGGTGATGGCGACGGTGCTGCGCTGTATCGCCCTGGTGGGCGCCATGCTTATTGCGATGTTTATGCTGGACTGGCGCATGGCCGCCATTTCGATGGTGATCTTCCCCGTGGTGGCGCTGGTAATGACGGTGTATCAGCATTTCAGCACCCCGATCGTGCGTCGCCTGCGCGCCTATCTGGCGGATATCAACAATGGCTTTAATGAAGCGATAAGCGGCATGAGCGTCATCCAGCAGTTTCGCCAGCAGGGGCGTTTCGGCCAACGGCTGGCGCAAGCCAGCCACGCCCATTACCTGGCGCGGATGCAGACCCTGAGGCTTGAGGGCTTTTTGCTGCGCCCGCTCCTGAGCCTGCTGTCGGCGTTGGTATTATGCGGGCTGCTGATGCTGTTTAGCTTCAGCCCGGCGGGCACCGTCGGGGTCGGGGTACTGTATGCCTTTATCAATTATCTCGGCCGCTTAAATGAGCCGCTGATTGAACTGACCACCCAGCAATCGATGCTGCAGCAGGCCGTGGTGGCGGGCGAGCGCATCTTTGAACTGATGGACGGCGACCGGCAGCAGTACGGCGACGACGACCGGCCCTTGATCAGCGGACGTATTGATATTCGCGACCTCAGCTTTTCCTACCGCAATGCCACGCCGGTATTGCGGCATATTTCCCTGTCGGTGCCATCCCGGCGCTTTATCGCGCTGGTGGGGCATACCGGCAGCGGTAAAAGCACCCTGGCTAATTTAATGATGGGCTATTATCCCATCAGCGAGGGCGCGCTGTTGCTCGACGGCCGGCCCATCGCCAGCCTGTCGCACCGGGTGCTCAGGCAAGGCGTCGCCATCGTCCAGCAGGACCCGGTGGTCATGGCGGACACTGTATTCACCAATATTACCCTGGGGCGTGATATCAGCGAATCCAGGGCCTGGCATGCCTTGGAACAGGTGCAACTGGCGGAACTGGTCAGATCCATGCCGGGCGGCATCCACGCCGGCCTCGGCGAGCAGGGCAATACCCTGTCGGTCGGGCAAAAACAGCTGCTGGCCATGGCCAGGGTTCTGGTCCTCACTCCGCAAATCCTGATCCTCGACGAGGCCACCGCCAATATCGACTCCGGCACCGAGCAGGCGATCCAGCGGGCGCTGGCGGCTATCCGCCACCAGACCACCCTGGTGGTTATCGCGCACCGCTTATCCACCATCGTCGAGGCTGACGAAATTCTGGTGCTACACCGTGGCGAAGCGGTGGAGCGGGGCTCCCACGAGGCGTTGTTAACGCAGCAGGGCCGCTATTTCCAGATGTATCAACTGCAGCAGGCCGGCAGGGCGCTCGCCGCCGACGTCAGGGTGGCCGGCGCGGGGCACGGCTGACGATGTGCGACGGATGTGCCGCCCGTGGGTAGCCGCGGATAAGCATGCTGGGCGCTTAAGCGCAGCGCGCACCGGGATTGAGCATCCCGGCGCCGATATTCCCCTTTCTGCACCGTAATCTGGCGTAGTGCACTAATACAGTGCGCCTCGCTGGTATATTTTTGCGCGTCGCCGGAGCCAATGCTGCGCCTGAGGCGGGTTTTGCTGTATCGGCGGGCGTCCAACGGTAAATTTCTATTTCAAAACATTTGTGGCACATGCTTTGCTTTACTCAGGCGTAGCGATCGCGAGTTCAGATCCAAATTCTTGAGGGGGAACATATGAAGCTGGTAACCGTGGTGATTAAACCATTTAAATTAGAAGACGTGCGAGAAGCGCTTTCTGCTGTGGGCATTCAAGGGCTGACGGTCACCGAGGTCAAAGGCTTTGGACGGCAAAAGGGCCATGCAGAGCTGTATCGCGGGGCCGAATACAGCGTTAATTTCCTGCCCAAGGTAAAAATTGATATCGCCATTGCCGACGATCAGCTAGATGAAGTTATCGATGTCATCAGTAAAGCGGCGTATACCGGAAAGATCGGCGACGGCAAGATTTTTGTTGCTGAGCTACAACGGGTCATCCGGATTCGTACCGGAGAGACCGACGAAGCAGCACTTTAACGACACACACGCGCGAATTTTGTGGATAGGGATGAATGAAAATGAAGAAACTTGTCTCATTGACCAGCCTCGGCGCAGTAGCATTGTTGCCGACATGGGCCATGGCCGCAGCGCCTGTTGCTGACAAGGCCGATAACGCTTTTATGATGATAAGCACCGCTTTGGTGCTGTTTATGACTTTACCGGGGATTGCCTTGTTTTACGGCGGCCTGCTGCGCGCCAAAAACGTGCTGTCGATGTTGACCCAGGTTGCGGTCACCTTCGCCATGGTCTGCGTGCTGTGGCTGATTTACGGTTACTCCCTGGCCTTTAGCGAGGGCAATCCGTTTTTCGGCGGGTTCGGTTGGACCATGTTGAAGAATATTGAGCTGACGGCGCTGACCGGTACGTTCTATCAACTGATCCACGTCGCGTTTCAATGTTCGTTTGCCTGTATTACCGTCGGTCTGATTGTCGGCGCCCTGGCGGAACGTATTCGTTTCTCCGCGGTGCTGATTTTTGTGCTGGTATGGCTGACCTTTTCCTACCTGCCGATGGCGCATATGGTTTGGGCAGGCGGTTATCTGGCGGCGCAGGGCGCGCTGGACTTCGCCGGGGGTACTGTCGTTCATATCAATGCGGCGAGTGCCGGTTTGGTGGGTGCCTATATGCTGGGCAAACGCTCAGGTTTCGGCAAGGAAGCGTTTAAGCCGCATAACCTGCCGATGGTCTTTACCGGTACCGCGATCCTGTATGTCGGCTGGTTCGGCTTCAACGCCGGTTCCGCCAGCGCTGCCAACGAAATTGCCGCACTGGCTTTCCTCAATACCGTCATGGCTACCGCCGGCGCCATCCTGTCCTGGGTGTTTGTTGAGTGGATGCTGCGCGGCAAGCCTTCCTTGCTGGGCGCCTGCTCCGGTTGTATCGCCGGTCTGGTCGCCATCACTCCTGCCGCCGGCACCGTCGGCGTCGGTGGCGCACTGGTCATTGGCCTGGTGGGCGGCGTAGCCGGGCTTTGGGGTGTGGTTGCCCTGAAAAAATGGCTGCGGGTGGATGATGTCTGCGACGTATTCGGCGTGCACGGCGTGTGCGGTATCGTAGGCTGCCTGCTGACCGGCGTATTCACTTCCGCCTCGCTCGGCGGCGTGGGTTACGCTCAGGGTGTTACCATGGGGCACCAGCTCTGGGTTCAGCTGTTCAGCGTGATCGTCTGTCTGGTCTGGTCCGGCGTCGTGGCCTTTATCGGCTTCAAGATTGCCGATATGGTGGTGGGGCTGCGTGTGTCCGAAGAACAGGAACGCGAAGGCCTGGACGTCAACAGCCATGGCGAAAATGCCTATAACGAATAATTTTCTATGCAGCGCCGGGGCACGATAACCGGCCATGGAAAATCAGCAGGGGCGATTTATCGCCCCTGTTTTCATTTGCGCAAAGCGCCGGGCGGGCCGGGTGGGTTCACACCCCATGGTGCCGCATCACGCCTTCCTGCGCCGTCGAGGCTACCAGCACCCCGTCGCGGCGGAAAATCTGTCCGCGCACAAATCCCCGCGCGCCGGACGCCGAAGGGCTTTCTATCGCATATAACAGCCAATCGTCAAAACGAAAAGGGCGATGGAACCACATCGAATGATCAATGGTGGCGATTTGCACCCCGGGCTCAAGAAACCCCACGCCATGCGGCTGGAGCGCTGTGGGCAGGAAGTTAAAATCGGACGCGTAGCCCAGCAGGAATTGATGGCATTCACGGTCATCCGGCAGTGTGCCCGCAGCCCGCAGCCAAACATAACGCACGGGTTTTTCCACGGCGCCTTTAAACGGGTTATGGAAAACAACCGGACGCATTTCTATCGGCTTTTCACCGGTCAGTTTTCGCCGCAGCGGCTCGGGCAGGCCGGCGGCCAGAGGCAGCGCGATATCCCGCTCCGAGGGCAACCCCTCGGGGGCGGGCACCTGGGGCATCGGGCTTTGGTGCTCAAAGCCCGTTTCTTCCGCCTGAAACGAGGCCGTCAGGTAAAATATCGGCAGGCCCTGCTGAATGGCGCTGACATGACGGGCGCTGAAACTGTTGCCATCGCGCAGCTCGGCCACCTGATAGACAATGGGCAAGCTGACGTCGCCTGGGCGTAAAAAATAGCTGTGAAAGGAATGGACATGCCGCGCCGGGGGGACCGTCTGCCGCGCGGCGTACAAAGCCTGGGCCACCACCTGCCCGCCGAAGACCCGCGGCAGGCCCAAATCCTCGCTTTGACCGCGAAAAAGGCCTTCCTCCAGCTTTTCCAGGGTGATCAGATTCAATAGATGATCGATTTTACGGGTCATAACTACGCTCCAGTAACCAGGGTCTTCACTGCGGGTAAACGCATGACGGGTGCCGGCATAGCGTCGGGGCACCGAACCTCCCAGGCCGGCCATGACAGCCCGCTTTAATGAGCATAACCGCAAACGTGTCCGGTGCGAATGCAACCGACAGGAAAATATCAGGATTCTGTGCCATGATTAAATCATTAGGTGGTTCAGCCACCAAGACTTCACCGCCGCTTGGTATCGGTGAAATGATGAGCTAATAATAAGAAGGAGAGATAAATCATGAAACTCTGGCAAGTAGTAGGTGGCGCTGCGCTAGCGGTCACCTTGGCGGGATGCGCTGATAAAGGCCATCAGGTGGCTACCCCGGCGTTCAAAACCCCGGGCACCGCTGAACAAGCCGAAGCGTTAAGGCAACCCAGCGTTTCCGGCACCGTTTGGATCAGGCAACGGATCGCATTGCCTCCCGACGCGGTATTGACCGTAACGCTGTCCGATGCCTCGATAAGCGATACGCCGTCTACCGTCATTGCGCAACGTGTGGTACGCACGGAAGGTAAGCAGGCGCCGTTCAGCTTTGTGTTGCCGTTTAATCCGGCGCAAATACAGCCCAATGCGCGCATCCTGCTAAGCGCGGCGATTACCGTCGATGGCCGGTTAATGTTTATTACCGAGCAGGTGAAGACGGTTATCAACAACGGCGGCACCAAACAGGATCTGACGCTGGTGCCGGTGGAAGCCGTGGCCATGCCGACACGCGCCGCGGCGGCATCTACCGTGCCGCTGACCTCTCCCACCCAGGTGGCGCCGGCCAGCAGTGTTCCCGCGCCTAACCAGTTGTAAGGTCTCTTGGGATGGTGCTAAACGCCGCGGTGTTGGCGGCGTTTATGCCGGCTAAAGCGTCGCGTGCCTGGGCACAACGGCTTGAGACGTTACTGAACAACACTGAACAACGCCTCTGGTGGCGATAGGTTGAGTGTCTCACAGGGAGGTGAGACGCGCTCACGCCCTAGCGCCATGGCGACAAATCATCATCCCCGCCAAGACTAAGGTATTTAACGTGTCGCGGCCTCTCCTCTCCCTGGCCCGCTGTTCCAGCCTGGCCGGCGTTTTACAAGACCCAGCGATAGCGGGACAAGTCGATATTACCGCCGCGCCCGAATTCCACGCCCTCCGCTTCCAGGGCGGTTCTCTGCCGTTCATAACCCTCGCCTGGCAGTGAAATGCCGCCGTGCCGGTTAACCACCCGATGCCATGGCAGGCGGCTACCCGCGGGCAACCGGCTCAGTATGCCCCCGACCTGTCTGGCGGCGCGCGGAGATCCCGCCAGCCGGGCCACATCGCCATAGGTGGCAATGTGGCCGGAAGGAATGGCGGCGACAATCTGGAATACCCGCTGGCGAAACGTATCAATTGGTTCATTCATCGTATGGCACAGAATTCATTAAGCCCAAGGCAGCATATTGGCATAACCCGGCAGGGTCAAAAAGGATTTAAAATAGGACAGGGCCACGGCGCGGATGGCGATTGCCCAAGAAAACAGCGCTTGGCGCGTATCGGCTTGCAATTGCGCGGGGCATCATTGATAATGCCCCGCGCTCGGGAAAAACGAGCCGTCAATGGAGGCCCCGTTGGTGCTCCCGCAACACTAACTTGTGAACTCGGTCAGGTCCGGAAGGAAGCAGCCGTAGCAGGCGACGTGTGTGCCGGGATGTTGCTGGCGGGGCCTCCACCCAATCAAACGCCCCACCATTATTCTCCCATTTTTCATCAATGCTTCTTTATGGATGCAAGGTCCGCTGTTTTTTCAACCAGCCGCCGTTATTAATTAGTCGATAGCCCGGGCCAATAGGATGTTCTATGGCGCTTGTCGATGAAATAACGTCCGTTGATATATTGCCGGGAAAAATTAAAGGATGGAATACCTTGCATAATAGCGTCTATTAAAATAAAGCACTGGCTATCCGGCATTACGCCGTGATAGCTGCTATGGCATATTTATTCGTGTTTTTATTACCAATCCAGGGCATACCCGGGGCGCGTCAACACGCATAAGAGCGCACGTTTACACTTGGGGAGCGCGATAATCTGCGTCACAACACGGAATAGCCGGTGATAAAAAAGGAGTGATAAATACACCTATATGAACATAAATTTTTATTAATGTTGATATTAAGTATCACTTAATGGCTGTTTAACGAACATACTTCCAGACCGATACCGGAACTTTATCATAGAGTTTGTCCATGGTCAGTTCCGCGAGACGATGGTCGGCCGCAGAGTTGAATATCTCCAGTTCGTCGTCGGACAGTTCATATTTGTTTTTCTCTATCACCCGCTCCAGCGTCTCCAGGGTTCTGCATTTGCGTAACCGCATTAAATAATCGATCTTGTTCATATTGGCCTTTTGGGTTCTCTCATATGTTAAAATATCATTTACTATTTCAGGAAATACAGAGTTCA
This sequence comes from Sodalis sp. RH24, assembly GCF_047324145.1. Taxonomy (NCBI): domain Bacteria; kingdom Pseudomonadati; phylum Pseudomonadota; class Gammaproteobacteria; order Enterobacterales; family Bruguierivoracaceae; genus Sodalis; species Sodalis sp. RH24. Next base: position 2,148,520 of record NZ_CP178729.1, on the reverse strand, counting down.
GTCTCTGAGAAAGTTCCGAATAGCCGTGAACGGCTTTTGCGCCACCGTTGCACATCCAGATTATTGATACCGTAGCTGCTAAATAAGGTAAAAGTATCGTCCAGGAAGGTTTCTACATGATCGACCAAATCGCTTTCATTATGATGTTTAAGCTTAAAAATGACCACATAAGATGCAATATGGTCGATTAATTCATTCATCTGTAAATTAATCGCCGATGCCGGGTCATTAACCCACCCATGGTAGCTATCGCCCAAACTGGCAATGCCCTCATCATACAGATTGCCACAGAGGTATTTAAGCTGTGCTATATCATGTCGTTTGGGTGAATACTCATCCATATCAGCCCTCCTAACGCTAAACAAATTACCGTCATCTTTAAGATGGGATTGAGGCACGCCCACGTATCATCGGCGTTCCCGCGCCCTATTTAAAGATAGAAGATTTTATGCAGTTTGGCACTATCAGCTTACATTATCTTACCGTCATATCCTATTGCAATTTCATTAACACTAATTGCACAAACGGTGAAAGCCTGTGGGCGACGATGGTTACCAGCAGTCAACGTGGTGGTGATAAAGCAGCTATTTGCACACAGCAAGCAACGGGTAAACACTCATTTCCGCCGCTATGGTATTTATTATATTTATTTTTACCATTTCTTGTCGCAATACTCATCCCTTATTGCCATAAAATTATGACAATACGTTGCTAAACCGTTCAAACCCGGCGGTTCCTTAACAGTTAAACGCCGGAGGGATGTTGGCAAGCCTCCCAGTACGTGATATGTTATAGTATAACATTTTATGAAGGCATGTTTTCATGCGATCCTCTATCAGCAAAACCACCGACCCCACGCCTGACAATCTGATGTGCGCCTCCGGGTTACGGCGCATAGGATTTGGCCTGGCCCTGCTGTGTGTCCTCTGGCTGGGTATCTTTTGGGCATCCTTACTGCCATGATGACATTTGAACAGTTATGTATCGGCTACCACGGGCACGCTATTATCGACGCCCTGGACGGCAAATTCGAGGCCGGCAGCCTGACCGCGGTTATCGGCGCCAACGGCACCGGTAAATCGACCCTGTTGAAAACCATTGCCGGACTTTTGCCGGCTATCGGCGGCAGCCTTTCGTTCTCGGCAGGGCAAAAACCCCGTATCGCCTATTTACCACAGCAGTCAGAGCTGGACCGTCAGTTTCCGTTGCGGGTGTTTGAAGTGGTCGCTATGGGCTGTTGGCCGGCCATCGGATTGCTGCGGCGTATTAACAAGACGGCCATGGCGCGCATCCATGACGCCCTGGATCGCGTCGGTCTGGGATCAATGGCAACGAGCCCGATTGAAATACTATCAGGCGGCCAGTTCCAGCGTATGCTGTTCGCCCGCCTTCTGGTGCAGCAGGCGCCGCTGATATTGCTGGATGAGCCTTTCAGCGGGATTGACAGTCCAACCTGCGCATTATTGATGGATGTCATCGACCAGCTTCATAAGGCCGGCCACACCATTATCGTGGTACTGCACGACGACGCCCTGGTAGTCCGTCGTTTTCCACAAACCCTGCTGCTGTCCGGCCGGCACACGCGCTGGGGGGCGACAGACGCGATCCTCGCGGACGCGTTTTCTCCCCGGGCCGCCTGGTCCACCGATCGTTGCTTCCATCAGGCCGCATCATGATCCTTCACCTCTTATTCGACCCCTTTCTCTCGCTTGGATTTATGCGGCGTGCGCTGGTGGCCTGTTTTGCCCTTTCGCTCAGTTCCACTCCGCTGGGGGTTTTCCTGTCGCTACGCAGGATGAGCCTGGTGGGGGATGCCTTATCACACGCGATATTGCCCGGCGTCGCCATCGGTTATCTGCTGTCGGGCATGTCGCTGATGGCCATGGGCATCGGCGGATTTATCGCCGGATTACTGGTCGCGGTGCTGTCCGGCTGGGTGACCTCGCTCACCGTCCTGAAGGAAGACGCCAGCTTTGCCGGTTTTTATCTGGGATCGCTGGCCCTGGGCGTGACCTTGGTATCCCTGCGCGGGTCCAGCGTCGATTTGCTTCATCTGTTATTTGGCACCGTATTGGCGGTCGATAGCCAGGCCATTCTGTTTGTCGGCCTGATTGCCACCGTTACGCTGCTTTGCCTGGCGCTGATGTATCGCGCGCTGATTATTGAGGCCTTCGACGCGGCGTTCCTGCGCATAAACGTTCGCGGTTATCCCCGCCTGATCCATGCCTTATTCCTGGCGCTGGTGGTGCTTAACCTGGTGGCGGGTTTTCAAATTCTCGGCACCCTGATGTCGGTGGGACTCATGATGCTGCCGGCGGTGGCCGCCCGCTGTTGGTCCGGGCATCTGCCGGGCACGCTGCTGATAGCGTTGTTGATTGGCCTGCTTAGCGCCTGGGTAGGGCTGCTGTGGTCGTTCTACGCCTCGATTCCGGCGGGCCCGGCCATTGTGCTTACCGCCAGCCTGATCTTTTTTATTTCGGTACTGTTAGGACCGCGCGGCAGTTTCACCATGATTTTGCGCCGGCATTATTTCACTGCCGGCAAGGCAAAAAAATAACCTGCGTGCCGCCATCGCCGGCCGCGCCGGCGGCAAACAAAAGGCCTCCAGCGGAGGCCTTTGACCGACTGAGTAACCGGCGCCGGTTATTTTTTCTTTTTCCCGCCCTGGACCGCCTTGAAGCGGGGATTGGATTTGCAGATGACGTAAATGCGGCCGCGACGGCGAACGACTTTACAATCCGGATGACGCGTCTTGGCGGAACGCAACGAGCTTAATACCTGCATGATAACCACGCCTCTTCTAATAATGACTACTTGGTGAAAAAACGGCCGAAGCGTTGGTTAAAGCGCGCGGTGCTGCCTTCTTTATCCACGATCCGCTGCTTGCCGGTGTAATAGGGATGGGATTCGGATGACACCTCCACCGTGATGTAGGGGAATGTTTTCCCGTCCAGCTCCACGGTACGGTCGGTCTTGATGGTCGAACCCACTTTAAAATAAGCATCCGCGCTGGTGTCGTGAAACACCACGGTACGGTAGTCGGGATGGATGCCAGGTTTCATATCTCACCTCATTTAGTTATGTTATATCATAACTATTATCCTCTTTTTCGCCATCGGGTCAAGCCCCCTCAAGCCGTCGGCCTAAGCCAGGCATAAAAAAAGCCGCTTGCGCGGCTCGGGACTTGACTGAACCATCAGGCCGCGTCAACGGCCCGATGGTTAAACGGTGCTTAACGGTGCGGATTATCCAACTGAGGATTATTCACCGGGCGATCCTGTTCCCGCTGTTCGTCGCTTTTGTTACCGAAGCGGCGGCGAACCACGACAAAAAACACCGGTACGAAAAATATTGCCAGCAAGGTGGCGGTGATCATACCGCCGATTACCCCGGTGCCGACGGCGTTCTGCGAGCCCGACCCCGCGCCGGTGCTGATGGCCAGCGGCAATACGCCGAGGATAAAGGCCAGCGATGTCATCAGGATGGGACGCAAACGCATGCGCACCGCCTCTAATGTCGCCTCAACCAATCCCTTGCCTTCCTTGTCCATCAAGTCCTTGGCGAACTCGACGATAAGAATGGCGTTTTTCGCCGACAGCCCGATGGTGGTCAGCAGCCCCACCACAAAATAGACGTCGTTATTCATACCGCGGAAAGTGGCGGCCAGCAGCGCCCCGACCACGCCCAACGGCACCACCAGCATCACCGCGAAGGGGATGGACCAGCTTTCATACAACGCCGCCAGGCACAGGAACACCACGATCAGCGAGATGGCGTACAGCGCCGGGGCCTGGTTGCCGGATAGCCGTTCCTGATAGGACATCCCCGTCCAATCGTAGCCTACGCCGGCGGGCAGCTTAGCCACCAGTTCCTCCATCAGCGCCATGGCTTCACCGGTACTCTTGCCCGGCGCCGCCTCACCCTGGATTTCCATCGAGGGCAAGCCGTTATAACGCTCCAGGCGCGGCGAGCCATACTGCCAGTGCGAGGTGGACACCGCCGATAACGGCACCATCTGTCCATTGGTGCCGCGCACAAACCAGTTGCCTATGTCCTGCGGCAGCATACGGTACTGCGCGTCGCCCTGGACATAGACCTTTTTGGTTCGGCCGCGATCGGTAAAGTCATTGATATAGTTACCGCCCAGGGCCGCGCCCAGAGTGGTGTTGATATCATCCAGCGAGACGCCCAACGCCGAAGCCTTCTCCTGATCCACATCCAGCTTGAACTGCGGCGTATCCTCCAGGCCATTTGGCCGCACGCCCACTAAGGTATCGGGATGCTGCGCAATCATACCGAACAGCTGGTTACGCGCCTCGGTAAGCTTGGCATGCCCCAGGTTGTTCTCATCGATTAACTCGAAGTCGAAGCCGGTAGCATTACCCAGCTCAACGATAGCCGGCAGGTTAAACGCCAGGGCGATACCGTCCTTTATCTGAGAGAATTCCCCATTGGCCCGGGCAATGATCGCCGGGACCTTATTTTCCGCCCCTTTGCGCTCATCCCAGCTTTTCAGGCTGACGAACGCGATGCCGGAGTTCTGGCCGCGCCCGGCAAAACCGAAGCCGTTAACGGTAAAGACCGAGTTGACGTTATCCTTTTCTTTCGTCAGGTAATACTGGGTCATCTGGTCCAGTACTTTCTGGGTGCGCTCCTGGGTGGCCCCGGCCGGCAACTGCGCCATATTCAGGAAAACCCCCTGATCCTCCGACGGCAGGAAGGAGGAGGGCAGGCGAATAAACAGCAGCGCCATGCCGACCACAATCAGCAGATAGATGATCAGGTAGCGTCCGGTGCTGTTAAGGATATGGCCGATACTGTCGGTATAATGATTGGTGCTTTGATCGAACTTTTTATTAAACCAGCCGAAGAAGCCTTTGGTGGTGCCGTGATCGCCTTTTTTGACCGGTTTTAATATGGTGGCGCACAGCGCCGGGGTCAGGATCATGGCCACCAGCACCGACAGTACCATCGCCGAGACGATGGTAATGGAGAACTGGCGGTAGATGGCGCCGGTCGACCCGCCGAAGAAGGCCATCGGCACAAATACCGCCGACAAGACCAGCGCGATGCCCACCAGGGCGCCCTGGATCTGGCCCATGGATTTGCGCGTCGCCTCCTTGGGACTAAGGCCTTCCTCGCCCATGACGCGTTCGACGTTTTCCACCACCACGATGGCGTCATCCACCAGGAGCCCTATCGCCAGCACCATGGCGAACATGGTCAGGGTATTAATGGTATAGCCGAACGCGCTCAGTATGGCGAAGGTGCCCAGCAAGACGACCGGCACCGCAATGGTCGGGATAAGCGTGGCGCGGAAGTTCTGCAGGAACAGATACATGACCAGGAACACCAGGATGATCGCTTCCACCAGGGTCTTCACCACTTCCTGGATGGAGATTTTCACAAACGGGGTGGTGTCGTACGGATAAACGACTTTTAATCCCGTCGGGAAATCCGCCTGCAGCCGGGCCAGCTCCGCTTTAACCGCGTCGGCGGTATCAAGGGCGTTGGCGCCGGTGGCCAGTTTAACCCCGAGCCCGGCGGCCGGTTGGCCGTTGAAGCGCGCGATAACGTCGTAGTTTTCCCCGGCCAGTTCAACCTTGGCCACGTCCTTCAGGCGTACCTGCGAGCCGTCGGCGTTGACCTTGAGCAGGATTTTGCCGAACTCCTCGGCGTTGGTCAGGCGGCTTTGCACAATGATCGAGGCGTTCAACTGCTGGCCTTTAATCGCCGGCGCTCCGCCTAGCTGTCCGGCGGCAATCTGGTTGTTCTGAACCGTCAATGCGCTGACCACATCCACCGGGGTAAGCTGGAAGTTGTTCAGTTTATTGGGGTCCATCCAAACACGCATGGCATATTGGGCGCCGAATAGCTGCACTTCGCCCACGCCCTGCGTACGGCTTATCGGATCCTTGATTTTGGAGCCGACATAATCGCCGATATCCTGCTGGGTGGCATTTTTATCGTCGCTGATAAACCCGGCCACCATCAGGAAGCTGGCGCTGGACTTCTGTACCTGCACCCCCTGGCTCTGCACGGCCTGGGGCAGCAGCGGCATGGCCAACTGCAGTTTGTTCTGCACCTGCACCTGGGCGATATCCGGATTGGCGCTGGAATCGAATGTCAGCGATATGGTGGCGGTACCGGATGAATCGCTGCTGGACGACATATACAGCAGATGATCGATACCGTTCATATTCTGTTCGATAATCTGGGTTACGCTGTCCTGCAGGGTCGTCGCGTCGGCACCCGGATAGGTAGCGGTGACCCGGATGGTCGGCGGCGCGATGGCCGGATACTGCTCGATGGGCAGCTGCAAGATAGACAGCAGGCCCGCGAGCATAATAATGATGGCAATCACCCATGCAAAAATGGGGCGATCGATAAAAAACTTAGCCATATCGTTTACCCGTTCCTATTAAGACTTTTTGGCGGCGTCAGGCTGCGGTTGTGCCGGTTCATCAGTCGCTTCCTTGGCCGTGACCTGCACACCCGGCTTGACTTTCTGCAGGCCGCTGACAATCACGCGGTCGCCTTCCTGTAAGCCGGCGGTGACCAGCCATTTATCGCCGATCGCCTGTTGGGCGGTGATTTGGCGTACGGCAACCTTATTGTCAGGACCCACCACCATTGCGGTCGCTTCGCCTCGGGGATTGCGGGTTATGCCCTGCTGCGGCACCAGTAACGCATTGTCGTTGGTCCCTTCTTCCAGACGGGCGCGGACAAACATACCGGGCAGCAGGCTATGCTGCGGGTTGGGGAAAATGGCGCGCAGGGTGATGGAGCCGGTGGTTTCATCCACGCTGACATCGGAGAATTCCAGGGTGCCGGGCTGCGGGTATTCGCTGCCGTCTTCCATCAGCAGCCGCACGGCCGCTTTTCCGTCCTTCTGTTTGAGGGCGCCGCTGTCGAGTTCCTGTTTTAAGCGCAGGAAATCGTTGCTGGACTGGGTTACGTCCACATAGAGCGGATCCAACTGCTGAACGGTGGCCATGGCGGTGGTCTGGCCATTGGTGACCAGGGCGCCTTCGGTATAGGCGGATTTACCGATGCGGCCGCTGATAGGCGAGGTGACCTTGGTGTAAGCCAGGTTGATGCGCGCGCTTTCCAGCGACGCTTTGGCGGCAAGCACCGCGGCGTCGTTCTGCTGCATGGTGGCGACCGCCGTATCGTAGTCCTGACGGCTGACAAAGTTGGTGGCGATCAGTTTTTTGTAACGATTGACGGTGACACGGGCGATATTGGCATTGGCCTGCGCCTGGGCTAAGTCGCCGTTGGCGCTGTCATACGCCGCTTTATAGGTTGCCGGATCAATTTGATAGAGGGAGACGCCAGCCTGCACGTCGCTGCCTTCGACAAAATTGCGTTTTAAGATAATGCCATTAACCTGGGGCCGGACTTCGGCAACACGGAAAGCGGCGGTACGACCAGGCAGATCAGTTGTGACATTCAATGATTGTTTTTTTACCGTCACCACACTAACTTCCGGGGCCTGTTGCTGATTTCCTGCCTGTTTAGCGTCTTTATTGTCACATCCAATGAGAATAAAGCTGCCTGAAAGCATCAGAACGGCTGCCAGAGGCAAAATCCCTCTGTTTTTGTTCATAGATAAACCTCAAGAGTCCGATTTGAAAAAATTGATCAATTGATCACAAGCCTACAAACCCATTGCTGCGTAACAATTAGCCTTATGCTATGGTACATACATTCGCGAATGTATGTAAATCTAAAGACAACCAAAAAAAGCGCTATGGCACGAAAAACCAAACAGCAGGCCCAGGAAACGCGCCAGCATATTCTGGATGCCGCAGTCCAGGAATTCTCAATGCGCGGGGTTTCCGCAACGTCGCTCACCGATATCGCAACGGTGGCAGGGGTAACCCGTGGTGCTATTTATTGGCATTTCAAGAATAAAGTCGAGTTATTTAATGAGATCTGGCATGCCGCTGAAGCTAGGATATTGGCATTAGAGCTAGAGTATCAGGCAAAATTTCCCGACGATCCACTACATGTCTTAACCGAGACATTGATTTACATTCTGCAGTCCACCGTATCCAATACCGAATGGCGCGCCTTAATGGAAATTGTTTTTCATAAATGTGAATTTGTCGGAGAAATGGAACTGTTCCAGGAAGTCCGCAAAGGATTATACGCCGAATGTTATGAACGCATTGAAGAGACGCTCAACCGGTGCATAGAATGCGGTCAACTGCCGGCCGGTCTGCACTGCCGCCGCGCCGCCATCCTGCTGCGCGCCTATATGACCGGGTTGATGGAAAACTGGCTGTTCGTGCCCGGCACCTTTGATCTGGCCGGCGGCTCCCGCATCCTGATCGCCGCCTTTATGGATATGCTGCGGCTAAGCCCTAACCTGCGTCACGACCCGGCGGCGCTGCCGCAGTAGCCGCCCGGCTGGGGCAGGGTTATTCTTCCCCGCGGCGCGCCTTGATGACATAATCGTTTTTCACAATTTCCAGGGCCGCCAACACCAGCTCCGGCTCCATATCGTTACTCTCCAGCAGCATAATCAAATCGACCGCCAGTTTAATCTCGGGGGATTCATCTTCCAGCGCCACAGGTCTCTCCTGAATGCGTTGTCGAGTAGACGAAAACTACCAGTATAGATGAAAACATGAAGCAATTTATAATGAGCGAATAAACAAAATGTGACAGCACGTGCTATCAACCCTTTTCCAGTCCATTCTCCCTGCGCTCGATCAGACGCTCAATGCGCGCCAACGCCTGCCGGCAGCGGGCCAGCCGGCCTTCAAGGGCGGCGATTTCCTGTTGCAACTGCTGGGTACGGGCATAATCGCCCGTGCTTTGCCGCAGGCTGTCCCGGTCGCGGATCATGGACAGCAGCCGGCGCTCATAGTCCTGATGTTCATTCAGCCGGGCGTAATAATCCACCGGCGCGGCCTTGGCAGGCTGGCCGCGCCGCAAGTCCTGTGTGGCCAGTTCCCGCGCCAGGGCGGTCATTTGATCGATAAGCCGCTGCGCCAGCCAGGCCACCCGCTCGGTGTAACCCTGCTCGACGGTCAGCGTCAGGCGCTGCAATGTCTGGCGGCTTTCGGCCAGATAGTCGTCAAGGCGGGTTCCCCGGCTCTGGAAAAGCTGGTGGTCAAAGCGGGACTGGGACACCGTCTCCTGTCCGGCCGCCTCGATCCGCCCGGCCAGCGTGTTGAACTGGTCGCTTAACGTGACGAGGAGCTTGGATGAATGCACGCCCTTCTCCTGAGTAAAAACCGCGAAAAAAAAGATATTAACCTGTCGCCGCCATGATACCGCGTTCGCGCCTGTCCTGAACAGCGCGCCGGCGGGCAAAGAAAGATGAAAATATTCCGGGGCCGCGGTATGTTAACAGGGATGCAAAACCGGTACGGAATAGGCCGGAAATCACGCCGTGCGTCCATGGTTGACTTTACGCAACAAAAGGCTAAATGAGTCGCCCTCGGTGGTTGCATTTTTCCGCCAGTTTGCATAGATTTGAGCGCTTTCGTGCGCGGTCGGTCCTGCCAGCCCATGTTAAAACGCGATGTACCGTGGTTGTTCAGGATAACGCGTCCGCGCGGATTATGATTTCTTTCGTTTCAGGCGCATACATTATGACCGCGATGGCCGAACAGCTAGCATTGATCAAAAACAGTATCAAAACGATTCCCGATTACCCCAAACCGGGTATTTTTTTCCGGGATATCACCAGCCTGCTGGAAAATCCCCAGGCCTATGCCGCCAGTATCGAACTGCTGGTGAATCACTATCGCGGCCACGGCTTGACCAAGGTGGTGGGCACCGAAGCGCGCGGTTTCCTGTTCGGCGCGCCGGTGGCGCTGGCGCTGGGGCTGGGATTCGTGCCGGTGCGCAAGCCTGGCAAGCTGCCGCGCGCGGTGCTGAGCGAAAGCTACGAGCTGGAATACGGCGTCGATAAGCTGGAAATCCATCAGGACGCCATCGCGCCAGGGGATCGGGTACTGGTGGTCGACGACCTGCTTGCCACCGGCGGTACTATCGAGGCTACGATAAAATTAATCCGCCGGCTGGGCGGTGAGGTCAAGGACGCGGCGTTTATTATCAACCTGGCCGATCTCGGCGGCGAAGCGCGCCTGCAGCGCCTGGCCGTCAATAGTTACAGCCTGGTGGGTTTCGCCGGGCACTGATCATATCAGCCTCGCGCTCCGGTGCGAGGCTGTGTTAGCATGACCTCCCTGTCCACCGACATATTTCGCGACCCATGAGCTATCAGGTTCTTGCCCGTAAATGGCGTCCGCAGACGTTTTCAGATGTAGTAGGTCAGGAACATGTTCTGACGGCGCTGACCAATGGCCTTTCACTGGGCAGGGTCCATCACGCCTACTTGTTTTCTGGTACCCGCGGCGTCGGCAAGACCACTATCGCCCGCCTGCTGGCCAAGGGGCTTAATTGCGAAACCGGCATCACCGCCAGCCCTTGCGGTCAATGCGCCAACTGTCGTGAAATCGAGCAGGGCAGGTTTGTCGATCTGATTGAAATCGACGCCGCCTCGCGCACCAAGGTGGAGGACACCCGGGATCTGCTGGACAATGTGCAATATGCGCCGGCGCGCGGCCGCTTCAAGGTCTATTTGATCGATGAAGTGCACATGCTCTCCCGGCATAGCTTCAACGCGTTGCTGAAAACGCTGGAAGAACCGCCGTCCCATGTGAAATTCCTGCTGGCGACCACCGACCCGCAAAAGCTGCCGGTAACCATCCTGTCCCGCTGCCTGCAGTTTCATCTCAAGGCGCTGGATATCGGCCAGATTCGCGCGCAGTTAGAGCATATCCTGCGTGAAGAGAATATCGACAGCGAGCCGCGCGCCCTCCAGCTACTGGCCCGCGCCGCCGACGGCAGCCTGCGCGACGCCCTGAGCCTGACCGATCAGGCAATCGCCATGGGTATGGGGCAGGTCACCACCCAGACCGTGGGCGACATGCTGGGTACCCTTAACACTGAACAACCCCTGGCGCTGATAGAGGCTCTGGCGGCGGCGGACGGCAACGCCATGATGGCGCAGCTGGCCCAGTGCGCCTCCCGCGGCGTGGACTGGGAAACCCTGCTGGTGGATATGCTCCAGCTGCTGCACCATATCGCCATGGGTCAACTGGTTGCGGATGCCCTGGATGACGAGGATGACGCCGCCATCGCGCCCCGGCTGCGTGAGCTGGCGCGGATCGTTCCCCCGGCGGATTTGCAGCTTTATTACCAAACGCTGCTGGTGGGACGCAAAGAGCTGCCGTTTGCCCCCGATCGCCGCATGGGGGTCGAAATGACCCTGCTGCGCGCGCTGGCGTTCCACCCGCGCATCATTGATCTCACCCCGCAGGCGGGGGAGAACACGGAAAAAAAAACGGCTGAATCCGTCGCTCTAGCTCCGGAACGTACAAATAACCGGCAGCCGGCGCCCGATAACGCGGTTCCCGCGCCTGGTCGTGGCCGGCAAATGACGCCGCATAACGACGCGCCGCCGTCGGATCAGGTCAGGCCGACCCCTGAGGTACACACCGCGCCGCCGTCGGATCACGCCAGGCCGACCCCTCAGGTCAACGCCGCGCCGCCGTCGGATCAGGCCAGACCGACCCCTCAGGTAAACGCCGCGCCACCGTCGGATCAGGCCAGGCCGCCGCGCCTGGAACATGGCGCGCCGTCGCCGGGCCATGCCGGGCAGGCGGTTTCCATCCCCACGCCCCAAATGCGGGACGATGCCGGCGCCGATATGCCGGATGACTGGGTCAGCGCCGCCGAGCAGTACGCGAATATGGCCGGCGACCCGGCATCCGACGATGCCGGTGATGATAGGTACGCTTATCAGGCGGATGACGCGGCCGGGCATGTTCCCGCGCCGGCCTCCGCGGATCGGCCTGCGGCGCCGGCGTCGCTGCCGGACAGTACCGCGCAATTGCTATTGGCGCGCACCGCGTTATTACAACGCCACGGCAACCAAAACGTAAAAAAGAACGATACATCGCCGGCCAGGCCACGGCCCGCGAACAGCGCCCTGGAGCGCCTGGCCACGGTCAGCGAACAGGCCCAGCAGCGGCAGGCCGCCGGCGGCAAGGAGCCAGGGACCGCCAAAGCCGTCAAACCGGAGGCCTATCGCTGGAAGGCCAGTATTCAGACCACGCAGGACAGCGATCCGGTGGCGACGCCCAAGGCCCTGCGCACGGCGCTGGAGCATGAAAAAACGCCTGAGCTGGCGGCCCGCCTGGCCGAGGAATCCATCGTGCGCGATCCTTGGGCGGCGCTGGTGGACAGGCTAAAGATCCCCAAGCTGGTACAGCAACTGGCGTTAAACGCCTTCCGGGAAGATCTGGCGCCGGGCAAGGTCTGCCTGCACCTGCGTTCCGCGCAGCAGCACCTTAATTCCCCCATTTCCCAGGGAACGCTGGCCGAGGCCCTAAGCACAGAACTCGGCGCTCCGGTTGAATTAACCGTGGTGACAGATGATAATCCGGCGATACGTACCCCGCTGGAATGGCGACAGGCCATATATGAAGAAAAATTGATGCAGGCGCGCCAGGCGATTATCGCGGATAATAATATCCAGACGCTTCAGCGTTTTTTTGATGCCGAATTGGATGAAGATAGCATCCGTCCTGTTTAACTGCCGCACGGCGCGTAGAGAGATGCCGCCTGCGGTTCGACGCTACGAGAGAGGGAAATGTATGTTTGGTAAAGGCGGAATGGGCAATCTGATGAAGCAGGCCCAGCAGATGCAGGAAAAAATGCAGCAGATGCAGGAAGAGATCGCCCAACTGGAAGTTACCGGCGAATCTGGGGCAGGCCTGGTCAAGGTTACCATCAACGGCGCGCATAACTGCCGTCGTGTTGAAGTCGATCCCAGCCTGCTGGACGACGACAAGGATATGCTCGAGGATCTGATCGCGGCGGCTTTTAACGACGCGGCGCGCCGTATTGCCGAAACCCAGAAGGAAAAGATGGCTACCGTCTCCAGCGGCATGCAGCTTCCTCCTGGTTTTAAAATGCCGTTCTGATGCAAACCAGTCCATTGCTAGAGGCGTTAACCGAAGCCTTGCGCTGCTTGCCCGGCGTCGGGCCGAAATCGGCCCAGCGCATGGTCTTCCAGCTTCTGCAGCGGGATCGCAGCGGCGGTATGCGTCTGGCGCAGGCGCTCACCCGCGCCATGTCTGAGATCGGCCACTGCGCCGATTGCCGGACGTTTACCGAGCAGGACATCTGCACCATCTGCGCCAATCCCAGGCGCAGGCAAACCCGGCAGATCTGCGTAGTGGAAAGCCCGGCGGATATTCATGCCATCGAGCAGACCGGGCAATTCGCCGGCCGCTACTTTGTGCTGATGGGGCATCTGTCCCCGCTGGACGGCATCGGTCCGGACGATATCGGCCTGGATCGCCTGCAGGAGCGCCTGGAAAGCGAGGATATCGCCGAGGTGATCCTGGCCACTAATCCCACGGTGGAAGGCGACGCCACCGCCAATTACATTGCCGAGATGTGCGCCCATTTTGAGGTCCTGGCTACCCGTATCGCCCACGGCGTGCCGGTGGGCGGTGAGCTGGAAATGGTCGACGGTACCACGCTGTCCCATTCGCTGGCGGGACGCCACCCGATTAAATTTTAAATCGGCGGCGCGTCCGCGCCGTCTTTTCCGCCCCTTTTTTTACCTTTTGTGCTTGAATTCCTGCGCCGCAATCCCCATCTGTTCATCATTGCAGTATCTACACCCGCCTGATTGATAGCTATTTGGATTGAGGTAAGTATAAATATGAAAGGACAAGAAACCCGCGGATTCCAATCTGAAGTTAAACAATTGCTTCAGCTGATGATCCACTCACTTTATTCCAATAAAGAAATTTTTATACGCGAACTGATCTCCAACGCTTCGGATGCGGCGGATAAACTGCGTTTTCGCGCTTTATCCCAGCCGGAGCTCTATGAGGGGGACGGCGAGCTACGGGTACGCCTGTCAAGCAACAAAGAAGCACGCACCCTGACTCTGAGCGACAACGGCATCGGCATGACGCGCGAAGAGGTTATCGACAATCTGGGTACGATCGCCAAATCCGGCACCAAGGCTTTCCTTGAGTCCATGGGTTCGGATCAGGTCAAGGACAGCCAGCTGATCGGCCAGTTCGGCGTCGGGTTCTATTCCGCTTTTATCGTGGCCGATAAAGTCACGGTGCGCACCCGCGCCGCCGGCGCTTCCGCCGATGAAGGGGTTTTCTGGGAATCAGCCGGTGAAGGCGATTACACCATTGCCGATATCACCAAACCCGAACGCGGCACCGAAATCACCCTGCATCTGCGCGAAGGCGAAGACGAATTCCTCGATGACTGGCGTTTACGCAGCATCATCAGCAAATATTCGGATCATATCGCCCTGCCTGTCGAGATCGAAACCCGCGCCCAGGCGGAGGCCGTGGACGATGAAGCCGCCGATGCCGATGCCGCTAAAGAAGAAAAAGAAGCCACCGTCACCTGGGAAAAGATTAATAAAGCCCAGGCGCTGTGGACGCGCAGCAAGGGCGAAATCAGCGACGAGGAATACAAAGAATTCTACAAACACCTCTCCCACGACTTCAGCGATCCCCTGATCTGGAGCCATAATCGCGTCGAAGGCAAGCAGGAATATACCAGCCTGCTGTATATACCGGGCCAGGCGCCGTGGGATATGTGGAACCGCGATCATAAACATGGCCTGAAGCTCTATGTCCAGCGCGTCTTTATCATGGACGACGCCGAGCAGTTTATGCCTAACTACCTGCGCTTCGTCAAAGGCCTGATCGACTCCAACGATCTGCCGCTGAACGTCTCCCGTGAAATCCTCCAGGATAACCGCGTTACCCAGAACCTGAAAAGCGCGCTGACCAAGCGCGTGCTGCAGATGCTGGATAAGCTGTCCAAGGACGATGCCGAAAGCTACCAGAAATTCTGGCAGCAGTTCGGCCTGGTGCTGAAAGAAGGCCCGGGCGAGGATACCGCCAACGCCGAAAGCATCGCCAAGCTGCTGCGCTTTGCGTCCACCCATACCGACAGCTCGGCGCAAACCGTATCGCTGCAGGATTATCTGGGACGTATGGTGGAAGGCCAGGAAAAGATCTATTACATCACCGCCGACAGTTACGCGGCCGCCAAGAGCAGCCCGCATCTGGAACTGCTGCGCAAAAAGGGCATCGAAGTCCTGCTGCTTTCCGACCGCATTGACGAGTGGATGATGAGCTACCTGACCGAGTTTGAAGGTAAACCATTCCAGTCGGTAAGCAAAACCGACGCCACGCTCGACAAGCTGGCCGACGAAGAGACCGCCGAGGAACAAAAAGACGCGGAAAAAGCGCTTGAGCCGTTTGTCACGCGCGTCAAGACTTTCCTGGGCGATCGCGTCAAGGACGTGCGTCTCACGCACCGCCTGACCGATACCCCGGCCATCGTCACCACCGCGGCCGACGATATGACCACTCAAATGGCGAAGCTGTTTGCCGCCGCTGGCCAGGCCGCGCCCGAGATCAAATACATATTTGAACTCAATCCGGATCATGCGCTGGTCAAACGCGCCGCCGACATTAACGAAGAGAGCCACTTCAACGAATGGATTGAGCTGCTGTTCGATCAGGCGCTGCTGGCGGAACGCGGCACCCTGGACGATCCTAACCAGTTTATCCGCCGCATGAACCAACTGCTGAGCGCATAACGCCGCGCGGGTATATTTACCAGCACACTAAGGGCCAGGTTAACCTGGCCCTTATACTATGGAAAAACATGCGCCAAAACGAACTCAACGCAGATCTGTTCAAGGGAGTGCGTGCCGATGGGGTCGAATCGGGCGTGATTTTCCCGCCCGAGCGAGGCCCCATGGCACGATATGCCCGCCAACACCGGGCTTAAAGCAGACGTGTTCAAGGGAGAGCGTGCCAATGGGGTCGCATCGGGCGTGGTTTTCCCGCCCGCCCGAGCTCCCCATGGCGCGGTAGGCCCGCCAACACCGGGCTTAAAGCAGACGTGTTGAAGGGAGAGCGTGCCGATGGGATCGAATCGGGCGTGGTGTTCCCGCCCGACCGAGGCCCCATGGCGCGGTATGCCCGCCAACACCGGGCTTAAAGCAGACGTGTTTAAGGGAGACCGTGCCGATGGGGTCGAATCGGGCGTGGTGTTCCCGCCCGACCGAGCGCCCCATGGCATGGTAGGCCCGCCAACACCGGGCTCAAAGCAGACGTGTTCAAGGGAGACCGTACCAATGGGGTCGAATCGGGCGTGGTGTTCCCGCCCGACCGAGGCCCCATGGCGCGGTATGCCCGCCAACACCGGGCTCAAAGCAGACGTGTTCAAGGGAGACCGTGCCAATGGGGTCGAATCGGGCGTGGTGTTCCCGCCCGACCGAGCGCCCCATGGCGCGGTATGCCCGCCAACACCGGGCTCAAAGCAGACGTGTTCAAGGGAGAGCGTGCCGATGGGGTCGAATCGGGCGTGGTGTTCCCGCCCGACCGAGGCCCCATGGCGCGGTATGCCCGCCAACACCGAACTCAACGCAGACGGGTTCAAGGGAGAACGTGCCGATGGGGTGGATTCTGAAAGCGCCGTTAAACCGTCTCTCCCTGCGCCCTTTCCTTGAGGAAACATACCCAGTAGTGGTAAGGTTTAGCGTTTTCTTATTTTTTTACATTTGTTAGCAAGGGGATTTACGCAATGCGTATCATTCTGCTGGGCGCTCCGGGCGCTGGTAAGGGCACTCAAGCACAATTCATTATGGAAAAGTACGGCATACCGCAGATTTCCACCGGCGACATGCTGCGCGCCGCGGTAAAAGCGCAATCCGAACTGGGTAAAAAAGCCAAAGCTATCATGGACGCCGGCAAACTAGTCACCGACGAACTGGTGATTGCGCTGGTCAAAGAACGCATCAAGCAGGACGACTGTCGCAACGGCTTCCTGCTCGACGGTTTTCCGCGCACCATTCCGCAGGCGGACGCCATGAAGGACGCCGGCATCAACGTCGACTATGTCCTGGAATTCGCCGTGCCGGATGAACTGATTATCGATCGCATCGTCGGCCGCCGTGTCCATGCGCCGTCGGGGCGCGTCTATCACGTCAAATTTAATCCGCCAAAACACGAAGGCAAGGATGACGTCACCGGCGAGCCGCTCACCACCCGCAAAGACGATCAGGAAGAAACCGTGCGCAAACGCCTGGTGGAATACCATCAGCAAACCGCGCCGCTGATTGGCTATTACCTGAAAGAAGCTGAAGCCGGCCACACCCAGTACCGTAAAATCGACGGCACCCAACCGGTCGCCGCCGTCAGCAAAGAACTGGCCGCGATCCTGGGCTGATTACCGCGCATTATACGCCAGGCGGTATCTACGCCTGGCGCCTCTTGTCCGCCGCGCCTCCGCCAATGCCCCTCTCCCCACGATCATCGCCCTGCCGCCTATCGTAATGATTTGCATCCCCGGCGCCGATAACAATTTCCGGCCGCCACTTTTGCGCTACAATAACTTGGCGATAACCGCCGGTTAATCCCTTTTAAATACAGGGAATTGGCTTATTGACCATATAAGGAAGGGCAGGGAATGAAACAGGAAAAATATGGCGTGCTGATGGTAAACCTGGGCACGCCGGAGGCGCCGACACCCCAGGCCGTAAGGCGTTACCTGGCCGAATTTCTCAGCGACCGGCGCGTGGTGGATACCCCGCGTATCCTGTGGTGGCCGTTGCTGCGCGGCGTCATACTGCCGCTGCGCTCACCCCGGGTAGCCAAATTGTATAAAAGCATCTGGATGGAACAAGGATCGCCGCTGATGGTATTTTGCCGGCGCCAGCAGGCGGCACTGGCCGCCGTATTGCCGGACGCGCAGGTGGAGCTGGCGATGAGTTATGGCAGTCCATCGCTGCCGGCGGCGCTCGAACGCCTGCTGGGGGCCGGTATCACCAAACTGGTGATCCTGCCGCTCTACCCGCAGTACTCCAGTTCCACCAGTGCGTCCATCTGGGATGCAGTGGCGCGCATCCTTGGCCGCTACCGGTCCCTGCCGTCCATCAGCTTTATCCGCGACTACGCCGAGCATCCGGCCTATATCGCCGCGCTGGCGCAAAGCGTCCGCCGGTCTTTCGCCGAACACGGCGAACCGGATCGCCTGGTGATCTCGTTTCACGGCATCCCGCAACGCTACGCCCGCGAAGGGGACGACTACCCGCTGCGCTGCGAGGACACCCGCCGCGCGCTGGTGGCCGCGCTCGATTTTCCGCCGGAAAAGGTGATGATGACCTTCCAATCGCGCTTTGGCCGCGATCCCTGGCTGACGCCGGCGACCGATTTGACACTCAAAGACCTGCCGGCGCAGGGCATCCGGCATATCCAAGTGATATGCCCGGGATTCTCCTCCGACTGCCTTGAGACGCTGGAAGAAATCAAGGAACAGAATCGTGAAATTTTCACCCACGCCGGCGGCGACGCCTTCCACTATATCCCGGCGCTGAATGACGACCCCGCCCACATCGACATGATGCGCCAACTGGTCAGCGAGCAGTTGCGCTAAGGATCAGTAGGGGATTTTGGCGGCGTCCAACTGGAGCAGGGCAATCATGCTGGATGCGATTTCCCGCTCGCCCATCACCACCCGGGTGGCGCCGCGTTCGGTAATATACGCCACCTCGTCGTCATAATGCGCGCGCACGATAATGCGCAGATCAGGGCGTTTTTCCCGCGCCAGGGCGACGATTTCCCCGGCCTCGAACCCATTTGGGATGGTCAGCAACAGCCAGCTGGCGCAGTCCAGGCGCGCGAGGGACAGTATTTCCGGCTTGGCGGCATTGCCCAGCACGACATTGATTCCCTGGCCGCGCAGCGTATCCACACGCGCCCGGTTATGTTCAATCACCACCATCGGCATGCCCGCCTCGGCCAGTTTCGCCCCGATCAGGCTGCCGACCCGGCCGTAACCGACCAGCAGCGCGTGATGACACACTTCCATCGGCTGCTGGATCTCCTCCCCGGCCTGCCTTTCGGCGGTTTTTTCGTCCTCGCTATCATGCCGTGCCAGATAGCGCTCAAGCAGGGCAAACATCAGCGGGTTGATCATAATCGACAAAATCGCCCCGGCCAGCACCAGGTTCTGCCCCTGCGGCGATAACATGCCAAGTGAAATGCCGAGTCCCGCCAGAATAAAAGCGAACTCGCCTATTTGCGCCAGGCTGACTGAAATGGTCATGGCGGTACGACTGGAGTGACCAAAGATTTTTACCAGCGCAAACGCCGCCGCCGATTTCCCGACCAGGATAATGGCCAGGGTGGCCAGCACCGCCAGCGGCTCGTGGATAACGATCAGCGGGTCGAACAGCATACCCACCGAGACAAAAAACAACACGGCAAACGCGTCCCGCAGCGGCAATGTGTCATGGGCGGCGCGATGGCTTAGCTCCGATTCATTCAACACCACGCCGGCGAAAAACGCGCCCAGCGCAAACGAGACGCCGAACAATTCCACCGCGCCGAAGGCGATGCCCAGCGCCATGGCCAGCACCGACAGCGTGAACAGCTCACGGGAGCCGGTACTGGCGCTTTTCGCCAGTACCCACGGCACAATCCGCCGCCCCACCACGATCATCAAAGTAATAAAGGCCGCCACTTTGCCAAGCGTCAGCGCGAGATCCAGCCACACCTGCCGCATCGTTTCGCTTTCGCCGCCGAGCAGCTTGCCATAGGCCGGCAGCAAGACCAGCGTCAGCACCATGACCAGATCTTCGACAATCAGCCAGCCGATGGCGATTTGGCCACGCCGGCTATCGATAAGCTGCCGCTCCTCCAGCGCGCGCAGCAGCACCACGGTGCTGGCGGTGGACAGGCATAGCCCGAACACCAGCCCATTGGCCAGGGTCCAGTCCATGACCAGGGAAAAGGTCATGCCCAGGAGCGTTGCCACCGCAATTTGGGCGATGGCGCCGGGAATGGCGATGGATTTCACCGCCATCAGGTCTTTCAGCGAAAAATGCAGCCCCACGCCGAACATCAGCAAAATCACGCCCAGCTCGGCCAGTTCGGGGGCCAGCGACGTATCGGCGACGAAACCGGGGGTATGCGGACCGACCAGCACGCCGGCCGCCAGGTAGCCTACCAGGGGTGAAATGCGAAAGCGGTTAGCCAGGATGCCCAGCAGGAAAGCCAGGACCAGTCCTCCCACGATGGTATTAATGAGCGGTGTGGCATGATGCATCCCAACTCCTTCATTAAGGGGGGTTAGAAACAAAGTTTTACATATTGAGTTTATGGTATTCGATGGGGCTTTGTGTAGGAATTTATAGCAAAGAGGCGAAAAAAAGCTTTTGCGACGAAAAAAGGGTCAAGACGAAAGTTTCATCACTTTTTTACGCTATTACCGTGCGGGGCAAGGCCTGTGGTTTCCCAGCGAAACAGTTTCGTGGGAAACAAAAAACACTTTTAGCTATTATCAGGCAGAAAAGCGGTCAGAATGCCTAATAAAGGCAAATACGAGCAGATTTGGTAGACATATTCAATGCTGGTGCTATCGGCGATATGGCCAAGCACCGCAGCGCCAAGCCCGCCCATGCCGAAGGCGAAGCCGAAAAACAGCCCCGATACCATGCCGATCCTGCCCGGCAGCAGTTCCTGGGCATACACCAGTATGGCGGAAAAGGCCGAGGCGATGATGACGCCGATAAACAGGGTCAGCACGCCGGTTACCGCCAGGGAGGCATAAGGCAGCATCAGGGTAAACGGCGTGACGCCGAGGATCGAACCCCAAATCACGTATTTCCGGCCGATGCGATCGCCCACCGGCCCGCCGATAACGGTGCCGACCGCCACCGCAAACAGAAACGCGAACAGATGCATCTGCGCCGCCTGTACCGACAGGCCGAACTTATGGATCAGGTAGAAAGTGTAATAACTGCTGATGCTGGTGAGATAAAAATATTTGGAGAAGATCAGCACCAGCAGCACGGCAATGGCGCAGGCTACCCGCCGGGACGGCAGCGGCGATGCGCTGGCCGCCTGGGCGCGTTGCGGCGCGGGCGTCCTGATGGCGCCGCGGTACCATTTGCCCACCTGCAGCAAGATGATGGTGCCCAACAGCGACGCCAGCGCAAACCAGGCCAGATGCCCCTTACCATAAGGCGCTATAAATACCGCCGCCAGCAGCGGACCGAGCGAGGCGCCGAAATTGCCGCCGACCTGGAACAGCGACTGGGCCAGGCCATGGCGCCCACCGGACGCCATGCGCGCCACCCGGGACGATTCCGGATGAAAAACCGACGAGCCGGTGCCGACCAGGGCCGAGGCGACCAGCACCATTGGAAAGCTGGTCGCCGCCGCCATCATCAGGATGCCGCATAAGCTAAAACCCATGCCGATGGGCAGCGAGTAGGGCTGCGGATATTTATCGGTAAAGCCGCCGATAAGCGGCTGCAGCAGCGAGGCGGTAATCTGGTAGGTGAGGGTAATCATACCGACCTGGGTAAAACTGAGCGCAAACGACGCCTGCAGCAGCGGGTAAATCGCCAGGATCAGCGATTGCACCATATCGTTGAGCAGATGGGCGACGCTGATGGCAGCCAGGACCGGGAACAGCGTGCGCCGTCCCCCCGTATGCGCAGACAGCGAATCGGTGGCGCGTAACGTCATGCGAGTGGCGCACCCTTATCCTGGCCGTCGCGTTTAGCGATATCGGCAAATGTCGCCGACAGCAGCTGGCGCAAATCAGCCGGGCTGAGTTCAATATCCAGGCCGCGTTTGCCGCCTGAGACGAATATCGTGGCAAATGCCTGCGCCGGCGCGTCAATGACCGTCGGCAGGCGTTTCTTCTGTCCCAGCGGGCTGATGCCGCCGACCAGATAGCCGGTGGTCTTTTGCGCCAGCAGGGGGTCGGCCATTTCGGCTTTTTTCGCGCCCAGCGCCTTGGCGACTTTTTTCAAATCCAGCTGCAGTGCCACCGGCGTCACCGCCACCGCCAACTGCCTGGCCTCGCCGTTCAGGGCCACCAACAGGGTTTTATAAACCTGGGCCGCGTCAAGTCCCAGCTTGCTGACCGCTTCCGCGCCAAAATGGGTTTCATCGCTATCATGCTGGTAAGGATGGAGCGTGAATGCAATATGGTTTTTTTCCAATATATTAACCGCAGGCGTCATAACATCGTCCCGAATACCAATAAGATACTTAATGAATAAATAATAATTCAGGTTAACGTAGTCGCGGCAAGGGGTAAATGCCCCGCCGGACAAAAACTCAACGCCGCAGCAGCGAGGGCAGGCTTTGGGCGCCGTACAAATGCAGGGCGCCCACCGCCACCACATAGCCGCCGGCGGGAAGGTCCTGCAACTGCTGTTTCCAGCGCAGGTTGCGTTCGGTCATCAGATAATGATACAGATCCGCGCTGAAGGTGGCGGGAAAGGCTTTATCCAGGTTGACCGGCCTGCTGTCGAGCCACCAGCCGATCATGGTCTGCAACAGGCGCGCATTGGTATGCCAATGGCGCAGGGTATCCTCCAGCAGGGCATTCCCCTGATCCGGAAGCTGCAGCAGCAGGTCCAGCTGTTCCTGCGGCCCTTCCAGTTCAATGACCGGCTTGCCCATGTCCCTGGCCGCCTGGATCAGCTGATAATCGATGCCGTAGTCCGCGCGCAGCCCCAGCCGCTCGGCCTGGCGCGCTTGCAGCATCAGGGCGATCTGCCAGGCGGGCAACGCCGACAGCGTCTCCCCGTCCAGCTGATATTCGGCGCACAGGTCGCTGAAAATGCGATAGTGGTCTGCGGACAGACGATCCCTGAGCGGGGTAGCCACCGGCGGCACCGACGTCAACGGCGAGCCGGCGGTGATATCCGCTTCCACCACCAGCGCCGTGGCCTGGCGCAGTAGGGATAGCAGGCGCGCGGGCAGCGGCGCCATATCACGGGTGCCCATATGGATGCTGCCCACCATATGCAGCCGGCGGTGATCGGACAGGCTGACGTCCATGCCGGGCCAGGCGTACTGCTCCGCGGGCAAAAAACCCAGCAGGGTCGCCATGCGCCGTAATAAGCTCCTCATTGCATACCACTCCCGTTGCGTGACAAGTCCTTAACGTTAACATCATCGCCCGTGTAAGGCGTTACGCTTTGGGCTTAAAGCGTATCAGGCGGTTGGCGTTGCTGACCACGGTAATGGACGATAAGGCCATGGCCGCGCCGGCCACCACCGGGCTGAGCAACGTGCCGGTAAAGGGATAGAGGACGCCGGCGGCGATGGGAATACCCAGGGCATTATAGATAAATGCGCCAAGCAGGTTTTGCTTCATATTGCGCAGCGTGGCGTTGGCTATCGCCAGCGCATCGGCTACCCCGTGCAGGCTATGGCGCATCAGGGTAATGGCAGCGGTTTCAATCGCCACGTCGCTGCCGCCGCCCATGGCGATGCCGACTTCCGCCTGCGCCAGCGCCGGGGCGTCATTGATGCCGTCGCCAATCATGGCCACCCGGTGTCCGTGGCGTTGCAGCGTTTTAATCGCCTCCGCCTTGCCGTCCGGCAGGACGCCGGCGATCACCCGGTCGATGCCGGCTTCCCTGGCCACCGCGCCGGCGGTAGCCGGGTTATCGCCGGTCAGCATCACCAGGGAATAACCCAGGCCATGCAGCCGGCGCAGCGCGGCCACGCTGTCGTCGCGCAGCGGATCGCGGATGGCGAACAGCGCCGCCGCCTTGCCGTCCAGCGCCAGCAATACCGGCGTGGCGCCCTGCTCAGACCAAAAGGCGACCCGCGCGGCAAGGCCGGCGATATCGACCTGCTGTTGTTGCAGCAGCGCGCTGTTGCCAAGCAACGCCCGCTTCCCCGCGACGTCGCCACTGACGCCCAGGCCGCGCAGGGTGCGGAAATCACCAACCCCGGCCAGCGCCCGCGTGCCGGCATAGGCCACCAGGGCGTGCGCCAGGGGATGGCTGGAGCCTTGCTCCAGCGCGGCGGCGATCGCCACAACATCCTCCAGGACAAAACCGGCCGCCGGTTCGGCCGCCACCACCCGCGGCCGCCCCTCCGTCAGCGTGCCGGTTTTATCGAATACCAGGGTATCAAGGGTGGTGGCATGCTGCAGCGCGTCGGCGTCGCGCACCAGCACGCCGAACTCCGCCGCGCGACCGATCCCCGCGATAATAGACATGGGCGTGGCCAGCCCCAGGGCGCAGGGACAGGCGATAATCAGCACCGTGGTGGCGATCACCAGGGTGTAGACCATCTGCGGCTGCGGGCCCACCAGATACCAAATGGCCGCGCTGATCACGGCTATCGCCACCACGGCGGGAACAAAGATGGCCGAAATGCGATCCGCCAATTGGCCGATGGCCGGTTTGCTGCTCTGCGCCTGGCGTACTAAACGGATAATCCGCGCCAGCGTCGTCTGGCTGCCGATGGCGTCGGCCCGGAACAGCACGCTGCCGTCCTGCGCCACGGTACCGGCATGGATCTTTTCGCCGGCGGATTTATGCCGTGCCGCCGGTTCGCCGGTCAGCATGGACTCATCCAGCCAGATCTCGCCCTGGGTAATCTCGCCGTCCACCGGCACCCGGTCGCCGGTGGTCAGGCGCAGGATCATGCCAAGGCGCACCTCGGCCAGCGGCAGGGCGCGTTCGCCGTCGGCCTCGACCACCCGGGCCATGGGCGGCGTCAGATCCAGCAGGCGTTCCAGCGCCTGGGACGAGCGCTGGCGCGCGCGCTGCTCCAGGGCGTGGCCCAGGTTAATCAGCCCGATGATCATCGCGCTGGCCTCGAAATAGAGGTGCCGCGCCATCATCGGAAACACGTCCGGCCACAGCGCGACGCTGATGGAGTAAAGCCAGGCGGCGCCGGTGCCCAACGCCACCAGGGTATCCATGGTGGCGCTGCCGGTTCGCAGGCTCTTCCAGGCGCTGCGGTAAAAATGGCCGCCGGCGATCGCCATCACCACAAGCGTAGCAACGCCGATGACCAGCCACAGCGGACGGCTTTCCGGCGTCAGCGTCATACTGCCGCCGAACAGTCCCCACGCCATCAGCGGCACGCCCAGCGCCAGGGCCAGCGCCGATTGCCAGCGGAAACGACGCGTCGCCTGGAGCGCCGTCTGCTGCTGGCGCTCCCGCCGCAGGGCGTCATCCTGGATAATTTCCGCGCCGTAGCCGGCGCGCGCCACGGCGGCAATCAACGCGTCGCCGTCGGGCGCTCCCAGCACCAGGGCGCTACGCTCCGCCAGGTTGACCCGCGCCTGCCCAACGCCAGGCACCTGCTGTAAGGCCCGTTCAACGCGCAGGACGCAGCTGGCGCAGCTCATGCCGCTGATAAGCAGATGCAGGCTGTCATCGGTATCGGTACTTGCCGGAGCCGTTGCCGGAGGTAATGTCGCCGCTGCCAGAATATCCGGCGCTGAAGTGTTGCCTGTCAGCGGCTCAGTTTTTGGGTGGGCGATATTCCCCGCAAGGATAGCCTGATAGCCAGCCTGCTCCACCGCCCGGATAAGCGCCGCCGGATCGGCCGCGCCATAAACGCCGGCGTGATCCAACGTGACCTCGGCGGCGTTGACGCCCGGCACGGCGGCCAGCGCTTTACGGGTAGTAGCTACACAATGGCCGCAGCTCAGGCCGGAAAGCTGGAGTTCGGTATCGGGCCGGCCCGCGGGCGCGGCCTCGTAGCCGGCTTGTTTGACGCTGGCGATAAGCTCCGCCGCCGTCGCGGCGCCGGTGACCGTGGCATAATCCAGCGCCACCTGGGCGCTTTCCACGTCATCGCGTGATTCCAGGGCTTCCCGGACCCGTTTGATACAATGTTCGCAGGAGAGTCCCTGCAGGGCGAGCACAATGGTCTGTGACATTGAAAACTCCTTGGTGGAAAAGGCGGCGGGTCGTTACCGGCGGTAATAAGGGTGCCGAACTGATTGACTGCGCCGTGGAAAAGTCGTTGTAATAGAGCTTAAACCTTGCCGCAAGGGGAAGGTCAAGGGGGAACCATGAATATCAGCGATGTGGCGAAAAAAACCGGTTTAACCCGTAAAGCGATCCGTTTTTATGAGGATAAGGCGCTGGTAACGCCGCCGGTGCGCCGGGATAACGGTTATCGCAGCTATAACGCGCGCCATGTGGAGGAGCTAACGCTGCTGCGCCAGGCGCGGCTGGTGGGATTTAACCTGGATGAGTGCCGCGAGCTGGTGGCGTTGTTTAACGACCCGCTGCGCCACAGCGCCGATGTCAAGGAACGCACCCTGCGTAAGGTCAAAGACATCGAGCACCACATTGAGGAACTGGAGGCCATGCGCCGTCATTTATTGATCCTGGCGGAAAGTTGTCCCGGCGACGATAGCGCCGAATGCCCGATTATCAATAACCTGTCGGGTTGCTGCGCCGCCGGCGCCCGCCGGGAATAACGACCCTGCTACCTGCCGCGGGCCACGGCGGGCGGCCTCATGCGTGTTCATGATAAGGACGCACCCGCAGGGTAATGCCTTCCACCGCGATCACCTCGACCGTGGCGCCCATGGCCAGATCCGTATCGCAGCGCGCGCGCCAGGTGCTGTCGCCAATGCGTACCCGGCCCACCCCGTTCACCAGGGGTTCCGCAAGGGTGGTCTTGACGCCGACCAGCTGTTCTCCGCGCCGGTTCAGCAGCGATGCCGGATACGCTTTGGTGCGCGAGCGCAGCCAGTACCACCATCCCAGCGCCGCGCAGATAGTCAGCAATGCGAAGGCCACGCCCTGCAACTCCCAGCCTAGCGGCACGGCCCATACCACCAGCCCCACCAGTACGGCGGCGACGCCGCTCCACAATAAATATCCGCTGGCGCCCAACATTTCCGCGGCCAGCAGCAGACCGCCGAGCGAAATCCAAAACCAGTGCGGATGGACGACCAGCGCGGCAAGCATGGTTATTTACCCCGGCCGGTTTTGCTCTCGCCAAGCAGTTCGGCGATGCCGCCGATGGCGCCCATCAGATTGCTGGCCTCAAGCGGCATCATGATAACCTTGCTGTTGTTGGCGGAGCCGATATGCTTTAGGGCATCGGTGTATTTCTGCGCCACAAAGTAGTTAATGGCCTGGATATTGCCCGCGGCGATGGCCTCGGACACCATTTTAGTGGCCCTGGCTTCCGCCTCGGCGGCGCGTTCGCGGGCTTCCGCCTGCAAAAATGCCGCCTGTCGTTCGCCTTCGGCGTTGAGGATCTGGGACTGTTTTTCACCCTCGGCGCGTAAAATGGCCGCCTGGCGCACGCCTTCCGCTTCCAGGATATTGGCGCGTTTGGTTCGCTCGGCCCTCATCTGGGCGTTCATCGCGGCGATCATCTCGACGGGCGGGCGCACATCGCGGATTTCGATACGGGTGACCTTAATCCCCCAGGGACTGGTGGCTTCATCGACAATATGCAGCAGACGGGTATTGATGCCGTCGCGCTGCGACAGCATTTCGTCCAGTTCCATGGAACCGAGCACCGTACGGATGTTGGTCATGGTCAGGTTAAGGATGGCCTGCTCGAGGTTGCTGACTTCATAGGCCGCGCGCGCCGGATCGACCACCTGGATAAAACACACGGCGTCGATGGTCACGTTGGCGTTATCCTTGGAGATGATTTCCTGCGAGGGGATATCCAGCACCTGTTCCATCATATTAATCTTGCGGCCCACCCGGTCCATAAACGGCACCACCAGGTTCAGCCCGGGTTTTAAGGTAAGGGTATAGCGGCCGAAACGCTCAACCGTCCATTGGTATCCCTGAGGGACAATTTTTATCCCCGCCCAGACGATGATCAGGGCCAGGACAATAATAATTGGGATTACCGTCAGCATGGGTGAAATCTCCATGGTGAAATCTCCATTTCATGAGAGAAAATAATAACGCCATCTAGCGCGGCCGGTGCGACATCTTCTTCACACGTATTTAGCATGACACACTCTTTTCAACACTAATGTAATAGTACGCTTTTGCCGGGGCAAAGACGCGCCAAGCGGGGGGAATCAGTGACGCAGGCACGCATTTCATGCGCGCCCGGCGGCATAAGCAGAGTGTAGCCGGGCGCCATTGGCCCGGGGAACCCTTAGTAGAGCAGGGAATAAAGCTGGCGGCGGTATTTGGCGGCTAAGGCATCGCCGGTGCCGAGCGCGGCCAGGATATCCATCAGGGTCTTGCGCGCATCGCCGTTGGCGGCGGCAAGATCTTTACGCAAATGGCCGATGAGCAACTCCAGCGCTTCTTCATTGCGGCCGACCTGGTGTAATTGCAGCGCCAGTTGCACCGCCAGCCCCGCGTCCGCCGGGGCGTTTTGCACCTGCTGTTGCAGCAACTGTATTTCCGGCGTATCCGCCGCCTGCTTCATCAGTTCGATTTGCGCCATCAGGCCCTGGTAGCGCGTGTCCTTATCCTGCAGCGGAAAAACCGCCAACACGGCTTCGGCATCCTCGGTGCGCTTGAGCTGAATATAGGTTTCCGCCAACAGCAGGCCCGCCTCGCTGGATTTGTCACTCAGCTGCCAGGCTTCCTTGAGCAGGGGCAGCGCTTCGGCATACTGTCCTTGCTGCATCAGGTCGCTGGCCTCGGTCATTTTCAGCTGAGCCGGATCGGGCAGGGCGCGCAGCAGCAGTTCGCGAATCGCCTCTTCGGGCTGCGGTCCCTGAAAACCATCCAGCGGCTGCCCGTCTTTGAACAGATAGAGCGTCGGGATGGCGCGCAAGCCGAACTGGGCGGCGAGCGCCTGCTGGGCGTCGCAATCCACTTTGGCCAGGACGAACTGCCCGGCGAATTCCTGCGCCAGTTTATCGATAACCGGGGTCATCTGCTGGCAATGCGGGCTGCGTTCCGACCAGAAATAGAACAGCACCGGCTGCGACATGGACAGTTCGAGCGTCTGCTGTAGGTTTGCTTCGTTAATATCAATAATGGTGGCTTGAGCTAACATGAAATTCTCTCTCCCGTTTTAGCACTATATTGGGGCATCTTTCCCCGCCTCAATGGCTGGCGCGTAAAATCATATCCAGGCAACGGCCCGGCAGCCAACGGCGCAGCAGGGACAAACCGCTGGCGACCAGGGTCACCGGATAACGCAATCGGGGGCGTGGATGCTCCAAAGCATGACGTAGTTTGGGCAGTATAGCCTCTGGCGGCAATGTAAATCGTGAGGCGATGCCGGGATTGGTCACCGGTTTATCCGCCTGCGACTGGTTTACATTGCGGGTAAAGGCGGTGCTGAGCGGCCCCGGCTCAATCAGGCTCACGCACAGACCGGTGCCGTGCAGTTCCATGCGCAGCGTATCCGACCAGGCTTCCAGGGCAAATTTACTGGCGGCGTAGGCGCCCCGTCCCGGGGTGCTTACCAGCCCCATTACCGAACTGGTCTGGATGATGCGCCCCTCGCCGTGGGGCAGCATGGCCGGCAATAGCCGCTGCGTCAACTGATGGGTGCCGAAAAGATTGCTGGCGAACTGCTGTTCCAACTGGCGGCGGGAAAGGCTTGCCAGCGGTCCGTATACCCCGCATCCGGCATTGTTGAATAAACCGTACAGCCGCTTGCCGCAGAGGTCCAGGATGCGCGCCGACGCGTCGTCGACGCTGCGCTCGTCGTCAAGATCAAGCGCCAGCGTTTCAAACCCGGCGGCGGCCAGGCGGGCGACATCCGCCGGTTTACGGCAGGTCGCCAGCACCCGATAGCCGCGCCGGCGCAGGTCCTGCGCCGCCACCCAGCCGATGCCGCTGGAACAGCCGGTGATAACGACGGTTTTTTGCATAACTTTACCCATTGGCCGCTCCGCCGGAGGCGAAATCATGTTTAAGTAGGGGCAGCAGCCTGGCGGACATCCATTCGGCAATAAAAGGCTGCGCATCCGCGTTGGGATGAATGGCGTCATCCTGCATCCATTGTGGCTTCAGGTACACCTGTTCCATAAAAAAAGGCAATAACGGCACGTTATATTGCTGCGCCAGCGCCGGATAGATGGCGCTGAACGACTCGGTATAGCGCCGGCCGTAATTGGATGGCAGCCGGATTTGCATCAGCAGGGGCTGCGCGCCCGCCGATTTAACCTGTGATATGGCCTTGGCGAGATCGCCGGCGATTGACGGCGGCGGGAAGCCGCGCAGGCCATCGTTACCGCCCAGCTCAATCACGACCCAGCGCGGCTTGTGCAGCGCCAGCAGGCCCGGCAGGCGCGCCAGTCCTTGTGTCGCGGTGTCGCCGCTGATGCTGCCGTTGACGACGCGGATATTGTCCGACTCCTTGCGCCAGCGATCGTTAAGCAGGGACGGCCAGGCCTGTGTCGCCGGCATCCGGTAGCCGGCACTAAGACTATCGCCCAAAATCAATAAGGTGTCTGCGGCGTTTGCACGTACACTCAATAACGCCATCAGGAAAAGGAAGAGAAAATGCCCGCGGAAAACGTTCTTGAAGTTCATCATCTTAATAAACACGTCGGTCAGGGAGAAAACCAGATCTCCATCCTTACCGGAGTTGAGCTGCTTGTCAAACCCGCCCAGACAATTGCCCTGATCGGCGAATCCGGATCCGGCAAGTCGACCTTGCTCGGCATTCTGGCCGGCTTGGACGACGGCAGTGAAGGGGAGGTGCGTTTATTGGGGCAACCACTGGCGTCGCTCGACGAAGAGGCACGCGCCAGGCTACGGGCCAAAAGCATCGGTTTTGTCTTCCAGTCGTTTATGCTGGTGCCCACCCTGACCGCGTTGGAAAATGTGCAACTGCCCGCCCTGCTGCGCGGCGAAAACGAACGTCAAAGCCGGGAGCAAGCGCTGGAACTGTTGGATAAGCTTGGCCTGGCGCGGCGCCTGGGACACCTGCCCGCCCAGCTTTCCGGCGGCGAGCAGCAGCGCGTGGCGCTGGCCCGCGCGTTCAGCGGCCGCCCGCAGGTGCTGTTTGCCGATGAGCCGACGGGCAACCTGGATCGTAAAACCGGCGATCGTATTGCCGATCTGCTGTTCTCGCTTAACCGGGACAACGCCACCACGCTTATCCTGGTCACGCATGATACGCAGCTGGCGGCGCGCTGTGAACGACGCCTGCGCCTGCAGGACGGTCAATTGCTGGAGGTGGCATGATCGGTCGCTGGTTCTGGCGTGAATGGCGTTCACCGTCGCTGCTGATTGTCTGGCTGGCCATGACGTTGTCCGTTGCCTGCGTGCTGGCGCTGGGCAATATCAGCGACCGCATGCAAAAAGGGCTCGGCGAGCAAAGCCGCGAATTCCTGGCCGCCGACCGGGTATTACGCGCGTCGGGTCCGGTGGCCGAGGGCTGGCTGCAGCAGGCCGCGAATGACGGCCTGGCCGTAAGCCGGCAGATCCGCTTTATGACCATGACTTTCGCCGGCGATAATGCGCAACTGGCCGATGTCACGGCCACCGACGCCCTCTATCCGCTGTACGGCACGCTGACGACCCGCCCGGCCGGCCTGCGTTCGCAACCGGGGACCGTCCTGGTGGCGCCGCGGCTGATGGCCCTGCTGGGGCTGAAAATCGGCGATCCGCTCGATGTGGGCGATGCGACGTTGCGCATCGCCGGCGAGCTTATCCAGCAGCCGGACAGCGGTTTTAATCCCTTCCAGACCGCGCCGGCCATCGTCATCAACCTGGCGGATGTGGCCGCCACCGGCGCGGTACAGCCGGGCGGGCGGGTCAGTTGGCGCTATCTGTTTGCCGGCGATCCGCCCGCGCTTGAGCGTTTCGAACGCTACCTGACGCCGAAGCTCGACGCTTCCCAGCGCTGGTACAGCATGGATGATTCCAGCGGCGCGCTGAATTCATCCCTGGAACGATCGCGGTCCTTCCTGGTGCTGTCGGCGCTGCTGACGCTGTTGCTGTCGGTGGCGGCGGTGGCGGTGGCCATGGGGCATTACTGCCGCAGCCGCGGCGATCTGGTGGCGGTGCTGAAAACCCTGGGCGCCGGCAGGCGCGCGCTGATGAAACTGGTGGTCGGCCAATGGCTCTCGCTGCTGGTCTTCGCCGGCGTCAGCGGCAGTGTGATCGGTTTATTATTTGAAGCGGCCCTGATGCGGATGCTGGCGCCGGTCCTGCCTGCCGAACTGCCGCCCGCCGGCGGCTGGCCGTGGTTATGGTCCCTGGGGGCGCTGGTGGTGATTTCTCTGCTGGTGGGGCTGCGTCCTTATCGTCAGTTGCTGGCAACCCGCCCCCTGCGCGTGCTCAGGCGCGACGCTACCCAAACCTTCTGGCCGCTGCGTATCTATCTGCCGGTAATGCTGATTATCGTGCTGGCCCTGCTGCTGCTCACCGTCGGCGCCAACGGCCTGTTATGGTCGCTGGCCGGCGGCATGGGCGTCCTGTCCCTGCTGCTGGCAGCGGTGGGATGGGGCGCGTTATGGCTGTTGCGTCGCCTGGTGGTCCGGCGTTTGGCGCTGCGCCTGGCGCTGAATCGCCTGCTGCGACAGCCCTGGATAACGCTGACCCAACTGGCGGCGTTCTCGCTGTCGTTTATGCTGCTGGCGCTGCTGCTGGTGATGCGCGGAGATTTGCTCGATCGCTGGCGGCAGCAGTTGCCGCCGGAAAGCCCTAATTACTTTTTGCTGAACATGACCGGCGATCAGGTGCCGCAGGTCAGGGACTTTCTGCAGCGCAACGGGGTAGCGCCAGGCACCTTTTACCCGATCATCCGCGCCCGGCTGACGGAAATTAATCACCAAAAAGCCACCGACCTGATCCATGAGAACGATGCGGGCGGACGGACGGTAAACCGCGAGCTGAACCTGACCTGGCTGGAGCAAAAGCCCGATCACAACCTGCTGGTGGCGGGCGTTTGGCCGCCGGGGCCGGGGGAAGTCTCCATGGAACAGCAGGTAGCCGACCAGCTCAAGCTCAAGCTTGGCGATACGCTCACCTTTACCGGCGATACCCAATCCTTCAGCGCCCGGATCACCAGCCTGCGCAAGGTGGACTGGGAAAGCCTGCGGCCGAATTTTTTCTTTATTTTTCCTCCGGGCGCCCTGGACGGCCAGCCGCAAACCTGGCTGACCAGTTTCCGTTATCAGGGCCCCGCGGCTTTTCCGGCACAGCTAAACCGCCAGTTTCCCACGCTCAGCCTGCTGGATATCGGTGCCATTCTGGGACAGATCGGCCAGGTTCTGCAACAGGTCAGCCGGGCGCTGGAAATCATGGTGATACTGGTATTACTGTGCGGCGGGCTGCTGCTGCTGGCGCAGGTACAGGTCGGCATGCGCCAGCGCCAGCAGGAATTGGTGGTCTATCGCACGCTTGGCGCCGGGAAAACGCTGCTGCGGGCCACGCTGTGGTATGAGTTTGCATTATTGGGACTGGTATCCGGCGTGGTGGCGGCGGCGGGCGCGGAGGTGGCCCTGGGGCTGTTGCAGCGTAAAGTGTTCGATTTTCCCTGGGAGCCGGATTATCGCCTGTGGTGGATGGTTCCGCTGTGCGGCGCGCTCTTGCTTTCCGCCTGCGGCACCGTGCTGGGGCAGCGCCTGCTGGGGAAAAAAGGCGCTCACCGGCAATATCAGGGCTAATTTTTACAATATGTGAACATTAATGAAACAATTGATGTTCAACAGAGTGACAACCCGGTTGACAGTTACCGGCCGTCTACTGCACAGTAACGGCCTGGTACACCATCATTCCGCAGACCCACTCTGCCCAACTGAAGCACCTGGAAGTGTTTCCCGGAAATCGTTTTTTTCCGCCTATGCTCCCGGATGGTGCCGACGGTGAACGCAACGGTCCCGCACTCTTCAAGATAGTTGCAATCGCTATGATATAGAGGAGTTAACGTAATAAATGTCCACAACCTCGAAGATCGTCTATACGCTTACTGATGAAGCCCCGGCCCTGGCCACCTATTCCCTGCTGCCGATCATCAGGGCGTTCACCCAATCCCTGGGCATCGCGGTGGAAACGCGCGATATCTCGCTGGCCGGGCGCATCATCGCCAACTTCCCGGAATACCTTAACGAAAATCAAAAAATCGCCGATCACCTGGCCGAGCTTGGCCAACTGGCCGTCACCCCCGAAGCCAATATTATAAAATTACCCAATATCAGCGCTTCGCTGCCGCAGCTGAAAGCGGCCATCAAGGAACTGCAACAGCAGGGCTACAAGGTGCCGGACTATGTGGATGAACCCGCCACGGACGCCGAAAAAGAAGCCAATGCCCGTTACGATAAAATCAAAGGCAGCGCGGTAAACCCAGTGCTGCGCGAAGGTAACTCCGATCGCCGCGCGCCGCTGTCGGTGAAAAATTATGCCCGCAAGCATCCGCACCGGATGGGCGCCTGGTCCGCCGACTCAAAATCCCACGTTGCCCATATGAGCGACGGCGATTTTTACGGCAGCGAAAAATCCGCACTGATTGCCGATAACGGCAGCGTAAAAATCGAGCTGGTGGGCAAAGACGGCGCGGTACAGGTACTGAAAGCCAAAACCGCCGTGAATGCCGGTGAGATTATCGACGCGTCGGTGATGAGTAAAAAGGCGCTGCGCCGCTTTATCGCCGAACAGCTTGAGGATGCCAAAAAACAGGGCGTGCTGCTGTCGGTGCATCTGAAAGCCACCATGATGAAAGTCTCCGACCCCATCATCTTCGGCCAGTTTGTCGCTGAGTATTACCAGGATGTGCTGGAGCGCTACGCGGACGAACTCAAACCGCTGGGCATTGATGTCAATAACGGCATCGGCGATCTGTACGCCAAGATCAAGGCGCTGCCCGCCGACCGCCAGCAGGAAATCGAACAGGCCATCCAGGCGTTGTACCAGGTGCGGCCGCAGTTGGCCATGGTCAATTCCGACAAAGGCATCACCAATCTGCATGTGCCGAGCGATGTCATTGTCGACGCCTCGATGCCGGCGATGATCCGCGACTCCGGCAAGATGTGGGGCGCCGACGGCAAGCTGCATGATACCAAGGCGGTGATCCCGGATCGCTGCTACGCAGGCGTATACCAGGTGGTGATCGACGATTGCAAACGGCACGGCGCCTTCGATCCGACCACCATGGGCAGCGTGCCCAACGTGGGCCTGATGGCGCAAAAGGCCGAGGAATACGGCTCGCATGATAAAACTTTCCAGATCAAACAGGACGGTGTAGTCAAGGTTACCGACGAGCAGGGCAACGTGCTGCTGGAACAATCCGTCGAGGCCGGCGATATCTGGCGCATGTGCCAGGCCAAGGATCTGCCTATCCAGGATTGGGTGAAACTGGCGGTTAACCGCGCCCGTGAATCCAATACTCCGGCCATCTTCTGGCTTGACCCGGCCCGCGCCCATGACGCGCAAATGATCCGCAAGGTGGAGCGTTACCTGAAGGATCACGATGTCAGCGGGCTGGATATTCGCATTATGTCGCCGGAAGAAGCGACCCAGTTCTCCATCGATCGCATCCGCCAGGGCAAGGACACCATCTCGGTGACCGGCAACGTGCTGCGCGACTACCTGACCGATCTGTTCCCGATCATGGAATTGGGCACCAGCGCCAAGATGCTGTCCATCGTGCCGCTGATGAGCGGCGGCGGCCTGTTTGAAACCGGCGCCGGCGGCTCGGCGCCAAAACATGTCCAGCAGTTCCTGCAGGAAAACCACCTGCGCTGGGATTCCCTGGGCGAGTTCCTGGCGCTGGCGGCGTCCCTGGACCATGTGGGCAGCACCCGCGCCAACGCCAAGGCGAAAATTTTGGCGAAAACGCTCGATCAGGCCAACGGTAAATTCCTGGATACCAATAAATCGCCTTCGCGTAAAACCGGCGAGCTGGACAATCGCGGCAGCCATTTCTACCTGGCGCTGTATTGGGCGCAGGCGCTGGCGGGGCAGGATGAGGATGCCGAGCTGCGCGATCAGTTTGCCCCCTTGGCGAAAACCCTTGCCGAACACGAAGGCCAGATTGTCGCCGAGTTAAACCAGGTACAGGGCAAGGCGGTTGATATCGGCGGGTATTATCATCCGTCGCCGGAATTGGCCAGCCGGGCCATGTGCCCAAGCGCCACGCTTAATGGCGCGCTGAAAGATTTTATGGTCTGATGCGCAAAGCGTGATGTTATTTGGGGGACAATTTTGCCGGCGGTGTGACGCATGCCGCCTGGGCAACTATTTCATGTGCAAGGCTTAGGTGTCTCCCTGTATTGCCTGCGCCGGGCAATACAGGGGGCGCTCGATGCATGGCCGGCGGAAACCCCACCGGCCTGGCATGAACTTCACCGCCCCCGCCGGGGCCTTTTTAAGTGAGTCTCTCCGCGATCTTTCAGCCCAATTCGGCCAGTTTTTGCCGCGCCCATTCCAGCCCGCTGTAATACTCCACTGGTAGCATTGGAGCGAGATGTTCCAACGCCAGGCTCAGCGCGGCGGGATCGCTATGGTTAAGATTCAGGTGGCCGACCTTACGTCCCGGCCTCACCTCTTTTTCATACCAATGCAGATGGACCAGCGGTTCGGCCAGCCATTCGGTGTTGCAGTCGGTGCCGATAAGATTAACCATCACCGACGGTGCCGTGACGGTGGGTTTAGGCATCGGCAGGCCGAGGATGGCGCGCAGGTGCAGCTCGAACTGGCTGATGGACGCGCCGTTTTGCGTCCAGTGCCCACTGTTGTGCACCCGTGGCGCCAGCTCGTTAATCAACAGATCATCGCCGTCGATAAAACATTCCATCGCCATCACGCCGACATATTTTAGTTCATGCATTATTGCCGAGAGCATGCTCTCGGCCCGGCGCTGCAATCTGTCGTCCGGCCGGGCAAAAACCACGCTGGTGCGCAGGATGCCGTCCTGATGCAGGTTATGCGTCAGCGGATAAAACACCCTATCGCCGTTATGCCCGCGGGCGCCGATCAGCGAAACTTCGCCGGAAAAGGCGATACCGCGCTCAACGATACAACTGCCGTAGCACTCCTGGGGCAGCGCCGCCTCTTCGCCGGGTACGAGACGCCATTGGCCGCGCCCGTCATAGCCACCCACGCGCCGCTTGACGATGGCCAGGTCGCCAAAGGAGGCAAACACCTGCGGCCATTGCGCCGCCGCGGTCAGTTCTTCCCAGGGCGCGGTGGCAAGCCTCAGGCTGTCCAGCAGCTGTTTTTGCGTCAGCCGGTCGGCAAGCCGCGGGAAAATATCGCGGTTAACAAAGGCATTATGCTGGGCCAGCTCGCGGGTAAGGGGGGTCTGCGGCCAGCGCTCGATCTCGGCGGTAATCACGCTTTGCGCCACCGGCACCGAGCCGGGATCGGCGTCAAGCCCCACCGGGAAGACCGCAATGCCCAGCGGCTCGCCGGCCTGGCGCAGCATGCGCCCAAGCTGGCCGTTGCCCAGGATACAAACCGGTTTCATGCTTCCTCCCGCGGATCGGGATGCGCCAGCACCTCGTCAGTCTGCGCCACACGCCAGGCCGCCAGCCGGGCGGATAATTCCCGATCGTGCAACGCCAGGATCTGCGCCGCCAGCAGTGCGGCGTTGGCCGCGCCGGCCTTGCCGATCGCCAGGGTACCCACCGGCACGCCGCGCGGCATCTGGACAATGGAATAGAGGCTGTCGACGCCGCTTAATGCCGCGCTCTGCACTGGCACGCCAAGTACCGGCACCAGCGTTTTTGCCGCCAGCATGCCGGGCAGATGGGCGGCACCGCCTGCGCCGGCGATAATCACTTCAAACCCGGCGGCGGATGCCTGTTCAGCAAAGCGGAAGAGCTTGTCGGGGGTGCGATGCGCCGAGACGATCTCCACATGACAGGCAAGCTGCAGCGTGGCGAGAATGTCGGCGGCGAATTGCATCGTGGCCCAGTCGCTTTTGGAC
Organism: Sodalis sp. RH24; assembly: GCF_047324145.1. Classification (NCBI taxonomy): domain Bacteria; kingdom Pseudomonadati; phylum Pseudomonadota; class Gammaproteobacteria; order Enterobacterales; family Bruguierivoracaceae; genus Sodalis; species Sodalis sp. RH24. The sequence continues at coordinate 2,110,805 of NZ_CP178729.1, read as the reverse complement.
CCCATGACGATGGCGATTTTTGCCGGGGCAAGATTGGATTGCATGCGCGTGGTGCTCCTGTAAATGTTGCCGACCGCTCTCCCACAGCCTGCGCCGCAATGCGCCCGGCGCAGGCTATCAGAAAGAAGAGGGCGTAGAGCATATCATGTGCGCCTGGAGAGGAAAACGGTTGCGTAGCCGCCGGCGCTATAAATTGCGCCGCTTAATCGAAGGGGAACTCAATCAGCTCGACGCTAGCCCCGGTAACCCGGATCATCGATCCCTGAAGGTGCCAGGCGCCCAGTACCGCGCGATGGGCGATGCCCGCCGCGGTCTGCACGGCATGGATCGCCGGCCGGTGGGTATGGCCATGGATCATCCAATCGGTCCCATGACGCACAAGCGCGGCGGTAACCGCCTCTTGGCTGACGTCCATAATCGTCTGGGATTTCGTCATATTGGCGCGCTGGCTGCTGGCCCGCATCCGTCCGGCAATGCGCAGGCGCCATCTCAGCGGCAGCGCCAGGAACAGGCGCTGCAGCCAACGTTGATTGATTCGCCGGCGGTAGCGTTGATAAGCCTGATCATCGGTACACAGCGTATCGCCGTGCAGAACCAGCACCGACCGGCCGTACAGGGTAAGCAGTTGTTCTTCCGGCAGCAGCGTCATGCCGCTGGCGGCGGCAAAATCCCGGCCCAGCAGGAAATCCCGGTTGCCGTGGATAAAAAAACAGGGTATTCCCCGGCGCGCCAGCGCATTCAGCGCCGCGGCTATCTCGCCGTGCAGCGGGGAAGGGTCGTCATCGCCAATCCAGGCTTCGAACAAATCGCCCAGGATATAGAGCGCGTCGGCGTGGACGGCCTGCCGTTGCAAAAAATGCAGAAAACCGGCGGTAATCGCCGGTTCCTGGACGCTAAGATGAATATCCGCAACAAACAGGGTTGCCATGGCAACGATTTATTCGTCTACGGTCACGCCGGTTATGATCACATCTTCTTTCGGTACATCCTGATGCGGGCCGCTGTTGCCGGTCGCCACGTTTTTAATCTTATCGACAACATCCATACCGTCGGTTACTTCGGCGAAAACGCAATATCCCCAACCGTCCGGGCGTTCGGAACGGAAGTTCAGGAAGTCGTTATCCACCAGGTTAATAAAGAATTGCGCGGTGGCGGAATGCGGATCGTTGGTGCGGGCCATGGCCAGGGTGCCGCGATTGTTCTTCAGGCCATTGTTGGCTTCGTTTTTCACGGTGGCGCGGGTTTTTTTCTGCGTCATGCCGGGTTCAAAACCGCCGCCCTGGATCATGAAACCATTAATAACGCGATGGAAAATGGTATTATCATAAAAGCCGTCACGGCAATAGGTCAGGAAGTTCTCAACGGTTAACGGCGCTTTGTCGGCGAAGGTCTTAATAACGATATCGCCGTGATTGGTATGAAGAGTGACCATAAATAGTTGTCCTACGAGTCGGTAAAAGAGTTGCTCACACGAAGTGATCAAGCAGACTGGATTTATAACATAAGTCTGCCATGGAGTCAGCATTCACCGCAGCGGATGACCATTTCTGTTATTCTGGCAAGCCAGGCCGTGCTGTTGGCCGGGGATAACCCGCCGTTTGAAAACCAGGGCCCCGTCCTTGCATTACCGACGCCTTCAGGGTTCAATACGCTGTTGGAAAATACCCTGTCTCAACTTGTCGCTATACACACGTACCCGTTAACACCATGGAATGAATGTCGATGCTGAAGATTTATAATACCCTGACACGTCAAAAAGAGGATTTCCAACCCATTCATGCCGGTAAAGTCGGTATGTACGTGTGCGGCATCACCGTTTATGACCTTTGTCATATCGGCCACGGCCGGACGTTTGTCGCCTTCGACGTCGTTACCCGGTACCTGCGTTTTAAAGGTTATGAGGTGAAGTATGTGCGTAACATCACCGATATTGACGACAAGATCATCAAACGGGCCCATGCCAACGATGAAAGCATCGATACGCTTACCGGCCGTATGATCGCTGAAATGCACCGGGACTTCGACAGCCTGAATATTCTGCGTCCGGATGAAGAACCACGCGCGACCTTGCACATGGCCGATATCATCGACATCGTGGCGGTCTTGCTGCAAAAAAACCATGCCTACCAGGCCGCCAACGGCGATGTCATGTTCGCTGTGGACTCCGACCCCACCTATGGCGTGTTATCGCGTCAGGATCTCGAGCAGTTGCAGGCCGGCGCCCGGGTGGATATCGACGATGTCAAACGCAACCCGATGGATTTCGTCTTGTGGAAAATGTCCAAGGAAGGCGAGCCCAGCTGGCCGTCGCCATGGGGACCGGGGCGTCCGGGCTGGCATGTGGAATGCTCGGCCATGAACTGCAAGCATTTGGGCAATCATTTCGATATTCACGGCGGCGGTTCGGACCTGATGTTTCCCCACCACGAAAACGAAATCGCCCAGTCGAGCTGCGCCCACGAAGGGCCTTATGTCAATTATTGGATGCATTCCGGCATGGTGATGGTCGATCGGGAAAAAATGTCCAAATCGCTGGATAACTTTTTTACCGTGCGCGACGTGCTGAAATATTACGATGCGGAAACGGTGCGGTATTTCCTGATGTCCGGCCATTACCGCAGCCAGCTGAATTACAGTGAAGATAATCTCAAACAGGCCAGATCCTCCCTTGAGCGGCTTTACATCGCCCTGCGCGGTACTGATACAGCGGCCGTGCCCGCCGGCGGCGAGTCGTTTGTCGACCAGTTTACCGCCGCCATGGATGATGATTTTAATACGCCGGAAGCGTATTCGGTGTTGTTCGAGATGGCCCGCGAAGTCAATCGCCTGAAAGTGGAAAACCCGCCTGCGTCGCTCGGGCTGGCGGCGGCGCTGCGCCGGTTGGCTAATGTCCTGGGCTTGCTGGAACAAGATCCCGAGCAGTTCCTGCAAAACGGCGCCCGGGTGGATATCAGCGAAACCGAACAGATCGAGGCGCTGATCAAGCAACGTAACGATGCGCGCAACAATAAACAGTGGCAGTTGGCGGACGAGGCTCGCGCAAAACTGACCGCACTGGGCATCGTATTGGAAGACGGCGCCGGCGGCACCATTTGGCGGCGTGGATAATAGCGCCTCGCCGTCGTGTTGCCGGGTCTGAAGGCGGTTTTGCGCCGCGGCATGCGCCGGCTATAAGCGTTGTGTCTTACGGCTGTGGATACGACAAGGGCGCGGTTCTTCCGCGCCCTTGTCGTTTATAGCGCCTCACGCCCCGGCGGCATACGGATATCCTGCGCCGGGCCGATAGCGGTTTATTCGACGACTTTAACCACCTGTCCTAAAAATTCCACCTGCTGCCCGGTGACGATCTTGCATCGCTTGCGGGTTTCCATCGCACCGTTGACCTTGACCTGCTGACCATAAATGGCGGTTTTCGCCGCCGCGCCGCTGTGACACCAACCCTGAATCTTCAGTAAATCGCACAGTTCAATGTACGGATGGCCGTCAAGTGAGAAAGTTTCCATCGTGTTCCGCCGTTAAGATGCTGTATCGTGAAAGTCTTCACATGCCTGCAAAGTGTTTTGAATAAGGGTCGCGACCGTCATAGGACCGACGCCGCCGGGTACCGGCGTAATATAGGATGCGCGCTGCGAAGCCGCCTCGAAGGCCACGTCGCCCGCCACCTTGCCGTTGGCAAGACGGCTGATGCCGACATCCAGCACCACGGCACCGGGTTTAATCCATTCGCCGGGAATAAATCCGGGTTTGCCCACCGCCACCACCAGCAGGTCGGCATATTCGATATGACGCTGGAGGTCCCTGGTAAACCGGTGGGTGACGGTGACGGTGCAGCCGGCCAGCAGCAGTTCCAGGCTCATCGGCCGCCCGACGATGTTGGATGCGCCCACCACCACGGCATTCACCCCGAAGGTCTCGATCTGATAACGTTCCAGCAGGGTGATGATGCCGCGTGGGGTGCAGGGCCGCAGCAATGGCGCCCGCTGGCACAGGCGGCCGACATTATAAGGGTGGAATCCGTCCACATCCTTATCCGGCGCAATGCGCTCCAGCACGTTGATATTATCCATGCCCGGAGGCAGCGGCAGTTGCACCAGGATACCATCAATCGTCTTATCGGCATTAAGCGTATCGATAAGCGCCAGCAGTTCGGCCTCGCTGACCGTGCTCGGCAATTCATAGGAGCGGGAGACAAAACCGACATCCTCGCAGGCTTTGCGCTTATTGGCGACGTAGATCTGCGATGCCGGATTTTCCCCGACCAATACCACCGCCAGTCCCGGCGCGCGTTTCCCGACGCTCAGGCGTTGCCGCACCCGCACGGCCACTTCATCCCTGACCTGCTGAGCAATAGTTTTACCATCAATAAGTTTAGCGACCATCAGAATCGGCAATCCATCAGTGTAATCATGCTGAGATGGGGGGTATTTTGGCAGAAGCGCGGCCCGCTGTCAGGCACTGAATGAAATCCTTTTGTCCAGCGAACCACCCGTTGTCATAAAAGCCATTGACTCGACCGGTCCGCTCCGTATAATCCAATCCGCGTTATCCAGCAACTTCCCGCAGTGCGCCCTTAGCTCAGTCGGATAGAGCAACGGCCTTCTAAGCCGTAGGTCACTGGTTCGAATCCAGTAGGGCGTACCATTTGGATTCAAATTGTCTGCTGTGATACGAAACACGCTGCGAATCAATGGACAATACGGGTGCGTGCCGCCACCATAAATTTTGCTTTATACCTGGTAGCGGTTGACCCTTATAGGTTTCCGCATCCCCGCGAGCCACCCCCGATACTGCCCCGCGGTTCAATGAAATCACAGTGCCAGAACCCGTACCGCTATTTTGCGCCATTGATTCTCCCCATTAATAACGGCAAGACTAAATCCAGCCAATGCCACACCGTGGCAATGTATAAAAATTACAGGCAGTCAGCCCACATCAAACTTTCAGCTTCTTGCATGATATCGGGATTATCCCGTCCTGCCGCTAAAGTAACGCTTATGCTTGAAGCCTGCATTCCGATGGCTTGATTTTTTTGTAAAAAACATCTAAAAACATCATGTTGTAATATTTTATTAAACAAAAAGACATGAGTGTTATCCATTTATAGGTGAGCTTATGGATATAATCATTTGATATAAATGTATTTTTAGGTCAGCGGTACTGCGTTTAGGGACGGGTTTTCTTCGGCGCAGAAACTAAAAAATGGGGTATCAACGCGGGTTTGTTAGGAACAGTAAAAGCAATATGCCAGTCTCTGGAATAGGGAGGTAAAATTGTCTGGTAAATCCCGGTGGATAAAATTCATATGTTTTATGTGCCTGATGTCTTGCTTTTCACAAGCATTTGCGAACGATTTGGATCTCTATTCATTAGATACCGCCTCCTTTGCGTATCACATTTATGCCCCGAAGGAGGGGGATAACCAGTACTTTAAGAACCAACTGGTTGCCATAGAAAGAAAAGTGCATAAAAATTCGGATTACAGTTTTTTTGCTGGTACTTTTATCAATAGTGAAAGTAATAGATGCGTATTGCTGGGTATGGGAAAAAACTGGGTAAGGCGCAACCAGTGGAGCTTTGAAGGGCTATACGCCTACGCGGGGGAGTTTGTATTTACGCCCTTTGAGCGTTGTGGCGATGATGGGTTCTACCAGGATATTAAACGGGCAACGGGTATAGGCTTCGCTCCCTATATATATCATGGCGTTAAGTATGATGTGAATAGCCATGTCAGTGTAAGGTCGGGGATTCTTCTGCCTGGTATTGTTATCATGAGCCTACAGTTAAGATTCTAATCGTGATGTTTATCGCGCAGGTTTGGTCGACATCTCCGCGTCATTCAAAATGATGCGGAGGTGTTCATGCGCTGTCCATCGTATCCCAAGATGTTTAATAACCAGGGCTCCCGCCTGAGGTCCGTTTTTTCCGTCGACAACGGCCAAGGCAGGCGGGTTCACCTGCTTTGTCTTGTGCAGGGTGTCCATTCCAGCGACTATTATGACTGGCGGCTACAGCCGCGTTTTTTTATTGGAAAATGTCGATGCGACGGAATAGCCTAATTAAGAAAGGCAAAAGCGTCTCTACGGAAATAACGTAGCGGAAGAGGCTGAATAAGATCCTTTACAATAAATAGGCGACAATGTTAAGCCAAAGAATAAGGCGTTTGCCGTGCTCGAGGCAGACGCTGTCTCCTTTCACCACCCACATAGGTTTTCCTCTTTGCCCATCGGGTTGCCGAGTTCAAAACGCATCCTATACGCAACGGCAACATCACGTTTGCAATAGGTTAACCTTCTACAGAAAACTGCGTTGCCGGTAACGTCTGGCGGCAGATGCACCATCGCGTGCCGCCGGCGAAGACATCGTCTATAATGCCATGGTTTTGATGGTAGGCAGTACAGGATTTTGTGGGTAATATCGTCGGATGTTGCTTGATAATACTGAAAAACCTTTAGGCTTTTAGCCCGTTTGGCGAAACCACTGCGCAGGGCTGTGGCGGCTGTGCTTCACTACCGGCCATAGGTTTTTAACGGCGGTCTGTAAATGATTTTCGGCATGCCAGCCAGCCAGCGGTGCAGCGACAATAAAGATGATTATACTGGTAGCACGACTCTTTTTACTTTGGACACAGCCATGAACAATTATGCACTAATACAAAAGGCCTATGAAGACTATATCATTTCGCGCACACATTATTGGGACCATCTCCATGGCGCTTTACGCGGTTTTGTCCCGGGATTCCTCGACTATTTAGGTATTGAAACAAACCTTTTTTATCTTCCTGATGGGTCTGAAGGAAGTTATATCGCCATCGGCGAGGGGATAAACAAGGAGTTCTTAGTCAAGGACGCCCAAGAATTAAACAAGTCGAAAGAGTTGTCTATCGCTTTTACCATACGCATCGCATTAGAAGACACCAATGATAAAAGCAACAACTCTTATTATTATTTTGCTTGCAAGTTTTTGAAGCGAAATGATAAGTTTTTTTTCTTTTTCACCGATCAAACCATTGGTGAAGTGAATGTGGATGTGAGGGAGGATGAGACCGGGGAGTTTAATCCGGTTTATAAAAAAATAGTAGATAACCTTTTGGATAAGCTGCATACAAGCACCTTAGTATAAAGAAGCGCGTGCCGGAGACTGCGTTATCTTTTCACCCACTCGCGCAGCCGTTGGATGTGCCAATAGAGCGCGGGGATGATAATGATGCCGAGGGCGGTGGCCAACAGCATGCCGCTAAAAACCGTTACCCCGATAATGCGCCGGCTCATCGCGCCGGCGCCGGTTGCCAGCACCAACGGCATGACGCCGAATATAAATGAAATGGCCGTCATCATTACCGCGCGAAAACGTTGGCGGGCGCCGTCCAGGGCCGCGTCGGAAATGCTGGCGCCTTCTTCCCGCCGGGCTTTGGAAAACTCAACGATCAGTATGGCGTTTTTCGCCGCCAGCCCGATCAAAAGCACCAGACCGATCTGGGCGTAGACATCGTTGGCAAAGCCCATGGCAAAAAGCCCCGCCACCGCGCCGGCCATGGCAAACAGCACTGATAACATCACTACCAGCGGAATACTCCAACTTTCATACTGCGCCACCAAGAATAGATAGGCAAAAACCAGTGCGGCGGCGTAGATAAATACCGCCTGCCCGCCGGCATACTGTTCCTGCCAGGACATGCCGCTCCAGGCATAGCCATAACCCGCGGGCAGCGTTTGCCGCACAATCTTTTCCATGACGTTCATCGCCTGGCCCGAGCTTATGCCCTGCGCGGCCGAGCCGTTGACCGTCACCGCCGGAAACTGGTTAAAATTGGCGATAAACGGCGCGCCCAGTACCGGACTCAGACGGACCAGATTTGCCAGCCTCACTAAGGCGCCGCTATCGCTGCGCACGCTGATCTGCCCGATTTGTTCCTGCCGCTGGCGAAAATCCATGTCGTTTTGCAACTGTACGTTAAACATACGGCCGTTATGGGGAAAATCGCCTACGTTCACTCCGCCCATCGCGCTTTGCAGCGTGGTGAAAATGCGGCTCACCGGCACTTGCAGCAGGGCGGCCCGCTCGCGGTCTATACTCAGGCCTACCTCAGGCACCGAGGCGCTGAAGGTGGTAAATACCCGGCTTAGCCGGGGATCCTCGTTGGCGGCCAGGATCACGGCGCCGGCCACCTGTGCCAGCGCCTGCGGTGATTGGCCTTCCAGCGCCTGGATGCGCAAATCGAAGCCGGAGGCGCTGCCCAGGCCGCTGATGGCCGGCGGATTAAACGCCATGATCATCGCCTGGGGTAGGGTGGATAGCTGGGCCTGGATTGTCGGCAACACCTGGTCGACATGCGCGCGTTCGCCCCAGGGTTTCAGCAAGACGAAGGCGAAAGCGGTATTGGGCGCGCCGCCGCCGCTAAGCAGGCTGTAGCCGGTAATTTTAATGACATCCGCGACGGCGGGATTCGCTCGTATCAATTGATATGCCTGGTCCATGACCCGCTGCGTACGGGACAACGAGGCCCCGTCCGGAAGCTGTACGTTAACAAAGAAAAATCCCTGGTCTTCATCAGGCAGGAAAGCGCTGGGCAAGCGGCTATAGCCGAACCAGGTGAGCGCGCCCACCGTCAGTAATATCACCACGCTGATCGCGGCGTGTCGCCCGGTCATCCGGGCGAGGCGGACATAACCGTCGCGAATGGCGTTCAGGCCGCGATTAAAACCGCCAAATATGCCGGTTACCGGCGGTTCGCGCCGTGATAGCAAGACGGCGCACAGTGCCGGGGTGAGGGTGAGGGCGTTGATGCTCGACAAGATGACTGCAGCGGACAGCGTAATGGCGAATTGCCGGTATAGCTCCCCGGTAATGCCGGGCAGGACGGCGATAGGCACAAATACCGCCAGCAGTACCAACGTGGTGGCGATGATGGGACCGGCGATTTGTATCATTGCCTGGCCGGTTGCCGTCGACGGCGTCAGCGTTTCATCCTGCGACATCAGGCGCTCCACGTTTTCCACCACCACAATAGCGTCATCCACCACTACCGTCAGCGCCAGGATAATGGCGAACAAACTGAGGGTGTTGGCGGAGTAACCGAAGATAAACAGCACGGCAAAAGTGCCCAGCAAGGACACCGGTATCGTCAGCGCCACGATAAAGGTCGCACGCAGGCTTTGCAGGAATAAAAAAACCACCGCCAGCACTACCACCAGCGTCAGTCCTAGCGAGATCACGATTTCATCGAGGGTGGCGGTGACCGTGACGGTGGAGTCATATTTAATTTCATAGACCAGGTCCGGCGGGAAGGTGTGCGCCAGCCGCGCCATTTCCGTCCTGACCGCATTGGCCACATTCAGCGCGTTGGAGCCCGGCGCGGCGTACACGCCCATAAAGGCCGCGTCCGTTGAGTTCAGCGCTGAGTTAACCTGGTAATTCTGCGCGCCCAGGTCCACCCGCGCCACATCGCTAAGCCGCACCATGCCGCCTTGGGAATTGGTGCGGATAATGACCTGGGCAAACTGCGCCGCGCCCAGCAGACGTCCCTGGCCGCTGATGGTCAGGGTACGCTGCTGGCCGGAGCTGATGGGCGGCGAGCCGATTTGACCCGCGGCGGCCTGGATATTCTGATCGCGCAAGGCCTGGATGATATCCTGTACGCTGACGTTAAGCGCCTCCATGCGCTGCGGATCCAGCCAGATGCGCATACTGTAATCGCGAGCGCCGAAGATTTGCACGTCGCCGACGCCGTTGATACGGGCGATGGCATCACGGATACGCAGGCTGGTAAAATTACTGACGAACAGATTGTCATGGCTATGCTTAGGCGAAAATACGTTCACGCCCAGCAAAATATTCGAGGAGCGCTTACGTACCGTCACGCCGTTATTATTCACTTCGGCGGGCAGCTGCGCGCTGACCTGGGCAATGCGGTTTTGCACCTCCACCGCCGCCATGTCGGGATCGGTGCCGGTGGCGAAAGTGATATTGAGCTGGTAGCCGCCGCTATTCGCGCTGTTGGATTCCATATAGAGCATATGGCTGACGCCATTGACCTGGGCCTCGATGGGGGAGGCCACGGCTTCGGCCACATCCCGGGCGCTGGCGCCGGGATAAGTGGCGCTGACCGAGACCACCGGCGGCGCGATAGTGGGAAATTGTTCTACCGGTATGACGGTTAAGGCGGTTAGCCCGACAATTGCGGTCACCACCGCGATAACAATAGCGAACTTCGGTCGCCGGATGAAAAAATGCAGCATGGCGCGTCCCTTACCTTGAGGTATCGATTGATGGGGCGGCAAGGGTGGCGTCGACCTCCATGCCAGGCCGTACGCGCTGCAAGCCGTCGACGATAACCCGTTCACCGGCGGTCAATCCTTCTTTAATCTCATATTCCTGCTCAAACTGGCTGCCGGTAACCACCCTACGCACTTCCACCCGCTGGCGGCCGTCGACCACCAGGACAAAAAAACCCTCCCGGTCCTGCTGTAGCGCGGCGATAGGCGCCATGACCACCGGCTGCGCGGGGCCGGCCACCAGCGCGACGTTGACCACGCCCCCGGGCAGCAGCAGATGACGGGGATTGGCAAAACGCGCCCGCACGGTGATGGTGCCGGTCTGGCTGTCAATCTGGTTATCCACCGATTCAAAAACCCCGGGTTCCGCATACTCCTGGCCATTGGCCAATTGCAGGCGGGGGGTATAACCGCTGGCGGACAGATCTTCGGCGTCGCCGGTATGCCGGTAGGCAACGGTGATATAGTCACGTTCATTGATGGCCACCGCCACCCGAATGGGGTCAAGCTGGACGATATGCGCCAGCGCACCGCTCGCCGGGTTGATGAGGCTGCCGGTATTGAAATGACTGTGGCCGATGCGCCCGCCGATGGGCGCAAGGATGCGGGTAAAACCGAGCTGCAGTTCCTGCAGGCGCAGGGTAGCCTGCGCCTGTGACAGCGCCGCGTTGGCGGTGTCCCGCTGCGCCACCGCCGCATCAACATCCGCGCGGCTTACGGATCGCTGTTCCCCCAGGCGCTGTATCCGCGTCAGATTGACCTGGGCGTGCCGCGCGCCGGCATTGGCGCTGTCCACTTGGGCCTGGGCCTGCGCGACCGAGGCCTGGTGCAGGGCGGGATCGATCTCGAATAAGACTTCGCCAGCCGTGACCAATTGTCCGTCGGCGAACTCCCTGCGGGCGATAAACCCTTCGGTGCGGGTCAACACATCCACCGCTTGGATGGCCTCGATGCGCCCCAGGTAATAATGGACGCGCTGCGGCGCCCGTTGCTCAATAATCGCGATGGTAACAGCCGGAGGCGGCGCGGCCGATAACGGCAATATCGTCATGGCGGTGGACAGAAACGCAGCGATATTAAACAACACCACATATTGTTTATTTGACATTATTTCCACACTCATTAATTCATAAGTTATATTTTTGGAAATCGAGATGCTATTCACACTTCACTATTTCATTACACTGGTTATAAAGAGAACGTTAAACTTACCGATAAATAAACGCTGGCTTGCGGTTATTACCAATAAAAACTGTTCGCCTGCCGCGGGCGCCGATCAGGTAAAAGGGAATAAGCTTCGCGCTAATCGGTTTTATTGCGCGTCCATAACAATTTTGGCGTTAATCCTTTTCAACATATAGGGATAAAAGGGATTGGACGCGAGCCGCATTAAGGAGTCCAAACCTACTACCAGCACCGCCCTTTCGCCGCGGGCGGCAAACGCGCCCAGACTGATGCCATATTGATCCTTCGGCTGCGGAAAGCGCCCGTAGAGCGAATCGTTCATCGGGAAGGGCAGCGCCACGTGCGAGAGGGAAAAAATATCCGCCGGATACTGAATGCCCAACAGCTCGGTCGACTCTTCCGTCTGGCCGGCGAGCGTAGTGCGCGCCAGCGTATCAAGGCTATCGGAGGAGACATTGGTGACGATGGTGGTGGTATAGCGGCGCGGCGGCGGCGGTAACAGGCGCGACAGCGCCAGGTAGGAGGAGGTGCGGAGCAATGGACCGAAGCTTTCTGCCTGGTTCAAATCGAACAGCACCACTTCACTGCCGTTCGCCGGCAGATGCTCAAACAGCGCGGTAATCACGGCGCGGGTGCTGACGGTAGAATCCATTACCGACTGGAAAGCCAAGATAGGCGGCAAGGCGTCCAGGCGGTTATTCGCGGCGTCCTGGGTGATCTGCTGCTGTAGCGCGCGTGTCAGCTCAAAGGATTGCCGGCCGCCATTGACCGGAAAAGAGTTATATTTAAACGGGTTGAATTCGGGGACGATACCCAGCCAGGCCGCCTTGGCGAACGCGGGGAACAGGGCCGGCCACCCCGCCACGCCGGCGAAGCGGGCAAAACGGGTTACGCCTATCATGGGCGATAGCAAAATGATCCGTGTTGGTTTCGTCAGGTGCGGATTCTCCAGCGCGTCGAGCGCGTATTTCATGGCCAGCGCGCCGCCGTTGGAAAACCCGACGATATGCAACGGCGCATCGCCGCCGAGCACCCTGGCCTGGCGTACCGCCAGGCGGGTAGCCGCCATCCAGTCTTCCCATCGCACATCGGTCAGCGCGCCGGGCACCGTGCCGTGCGCGGGCATACGGATGCCGATGGCCACAAAACCCTGCCGGCGGTAGCTTTCCGCGATATGGCGCAGGCTATAAGGCGTGTCGGTCAGGCCGTGCAGCAATACCACCGCCCCCTTGGGCGTCCCCTCCGGCATCAATATATAAGAACGGTTCCAGTTAGTGGCAAACCGATCGGGGAAAATCGGGCTGCCGGAAAAATAGCGGTTTAAGGGTGTCTGCTGGCTGATATCCAGTTTATCCGTTACATTTTCCCGCACGGACTGGAAGAGTTTATTCTCGGCGGCGATATAATCGGCCCAGGTCGCCTTATCAATCTCATCGGCGTGCATATCCTGTGGCACGTACGTGTGCCACAGCTGGAGTTCCGGACCGCGTTCGGTCTCATAGATCCTGATGGCAAACGCAGCGAGACCGAGAATAACCGCAACCATGAGCAAACGGACCATCCATCGGCGGAACATGCGCAAAAGCATAATGATAACTCCCTATAAAACGACATCGCCCCGGCAGTGGGGCAGTGGCCTGGTTAGCGTGGTGAAACCGTGACCCTGCCGCCGCCCGAGGCAATGGCGACACGCTGTCCGACAAAAAACTGGCTGGGGCCCTGCGCCTGGGCGACAATAATCGTCGAACCGTCGTCGCGGCGGATTTCAAGCTCTACGCCCGCGCTGCGATTGGCTGCGCTTTGTATCCCCGAGCCTGCCGCCGCTCCGCCTACGGCACCCGCGGCGGTGGCCAGGCCGCGGCCCGATCCGCCGCCGATGGTGTTGCCTAAAAAGCCGCCGATAACGCCGCCGCCGATGGTGCCGGCGGCGTTTTCGCCATTACCGCCCTGTATCGTGATGGGGCGTACAGAGATTAATGTGCCGTAGGTGACGGTATGGATCTGCCTGGCCTGCGCGGCGGTGAAGGTATCGCCGGATGAGGTGCGGTTGGCGGCGCATCCGCTCAGGACCGCCAGGGAGACGGTAATGATGAGTGATATTCTGGTCATTATGCACCTCTGTTATTTTTGACTTTATACGGCATAGGCGAAATTATGCGTAGGGTTATATTCATATTAAATAGTTTTAATAAAGCACGCGTCGTATAGGTTATCCATAATAGACGTTGGCTTTAGTCATGATGGCCAGGCGCCTGCGGTGCTATCCCTAATATAAAATGTTCCGGCAACGGCGAAAAAAGCCAGCCCCCCGTCCATGACAAAGGATGATAATATGGCTGTGTATGCATCAGATTAATTAATAAATAGGATTATGTAATTATTGTTGCCGGCGAGTAATACTAGCGCTTGCCACTATATAAGCATTATTTATTACACGGTTGTGAGATATTGATCATAATAGCGGGTGAGATGCCGCACTATTTTGCCTCGGTCGGCGCCGGGGAGCCGGGCGGCGAATATGCCGCTGTCCGTAGCGTTTAAACGCGGGGCCGGGTGTTATCTGTCGCTTGCCGTGGCGGCGGCGATAATTTAGAATCGATCGTTATGAAAACCTTAAAACCCTCTGCAGGCAAGCCGCGCGGCCGGCCGCGCTCTTTTGATCGCGAGGCGGTATTGGATCGGGCGATGCGTCTGTTCTGGCTGCGCGGATATGAGTCCACTTCCATGGCCGAGCTGCTGAAGGTCATGCAGGTTACCACGCCCAGTGTTTATAGTGCTTTCGGCGATAAAGAGCATCTGTTCCTGGAGGCTATCGCACGTTATATCGATGGTCCGGCCCGGTATCAGGCCGAGGCGTTGAAGGAAAAGACCGCGCGGGCGGCGGTTGAACGCATATTGAGCCAGGCGGTTGAGAGTATTGCCGATACCAGTACGCCGCCGGGATGCATGCTGGCCCTCTCGGTTATCAACTGTTCCGCTGCGTCGGAGCCGGTGCGGAAAATCGTTAACGAGGCCCGACAGGAGACGGAGCGCGCGCTGTGCCGGCGCATCGCGCAGGGTATCGCCGAGGGCGACGTCCCGGCGCAGACAGATGCCGGCGCATTGGCCGGCTTTTTTGCCACGGTGCTGTATGGTTTGTCCATTAAGGCCAAGGAGGGTATTTCGGCGCATGAAGCTCGCGCCGTGGTGGATACTGCCATGCGGGCATGGCCGGCAAACCCGCGCTCCCTTTAACAACTTTGCATTGCGTTCGGTGTTGTCGGGCCTAGCGCGCCATGGGACGCTCGGTCGGGCGAAAACCCCACGCCCGATTCGACCCCATCGGCACGCTCTCCCTTGAACACGTCTGAGTTGAGTTCGGTGTTGGCGGGCCTAGCGCGCCATGGGGCGCTCGGTCGGGCGAAAACCCCACGCCCGATTCGACCCCATCGGCACGCTCTCCCTTTAACACGTTTGCATTGCGTTCGGCGTTGGCGGGCCTAGCGCGCCATGGGGCGCTCGGTCGGGCGAAAACCCCACGCCCGATTCGACCCCATCGGCACGCTCTCCCTTGAACACGTCTGCTTTAGGTTCGGTGTTGGCGGGCATACCGTGCCATGGGGCGCTCGGTCGGGCGGGAAAAGCACGCCCGATTCGACCCCATCGGCACGCTCTCCCTTGAACACGTCTGAGTTGAGTTCGGTGTTGGCGGGCCTAGCGCGCCATGGGGCGCTCGGTCGGGCGAAAACCCCACGCCCGATTCGACCCCATCGGCACGCTCTCCCTTGAACACGTCTGAGTTGAGTTCGGTGTTGGCGGGCCTAGCGCGCCATGGGGCGCTCGGTCGGGCGAAAACCCCACGCCCGATTCGACCCCATCGGCACGCTCTCCCTTGAACACGTTTGCATTGCGTTTGGTGTTGGCGGGCCTAGCGCGCCATGGGGCGCTCGGTCGGGCGAAAACCCCACGCCCGATTCGACCCCATCGGCACGCTCTCCCTTTAACACGTTTGCATTGCGTTCGGTGTTGGCGGGTGTCAGATTTGCGCCTGGCCGCCGTCGACGAACAGTTCGGCGCCATTGACGAAACTTGCCGCATCCGAGGCGAGGAATACTGCCGCCTTGCCGATTTCATCCGGGTGGCCCACTCTTCCCAGGGGCACCAGCGCCGCGAAGCTGTCCACCAGGGCCTGCTGCTGATCGGACTCCACCAGGCCCAGCAATCCCGGTGTTTTGACCGGACCGGGACTTAAGACGTTAACGCGGATATCCTGTCCTTCCAGATCCTGTATCCAGCTGCGGGCAAAATTACGGATGGCGGCTTTTGTCGCGCTATAGACGCTAAAGTTTTTCCCACCGATAGCAGAGGTGGTTGAGCCGGTAAGGATCACCGACGCGCCTTTTGCCAGCAGGGGCAACGATTTTTGTACGGTAAATAGCACGCCTTTCACGTTGATATTGAACGTGCGATCGTAGTGTTCTTCGGTAATATCGGCCAGCCCGAGTAGCTCACCGCCGCCGGCGTTAGCGACCACGATATCCAAGTGTCCCTTGTGTTCCTTGATGCGGGCGAAAAGGTTATCAAGCGCGCCGAGGTCGGCGACGTCGGCCTGGATGCCGAAGGCGTTAGAACCCAGTTCGGCCAAGGCGTCATCCAGCTGCGCCTGGCGGCGCGCGGTGATAAAGACAAACGCGCCTTCATTGATAAACTGCCTGGCAATGCCCAGTCCGATTCCGGTGCTGCCGCCCGTGACCAACGCTATCTTACCTTGGAGTGATTGACTCATGCTGTCACCTTGGTTGTAAGTTAAGGGAAAATCCCGGTTGTGGTTCCGTATAAGGAGATACTTTAATTTCGTAATTAACGTTACGAAATTAAAGGGTGGGAATGTGCACGTCAAGGCTTTTCATATCAAATGTTATGAAATTAGTGAGAATGCTTTGTTAAATAATGAGCAACCCTTCCCGGCCATAACGGCGGTAGGCGCTAACGAGGAAAGGGCGTCAGACGGCGGGAGAATGATGGGGCGCCGCCTGTGTCAGTACGGTGGCGCAATCGATGATAGCCGTTAACTTTTGGTTTCCCGGGTGACCCAGCCGGCAATTTCCTGGTAGGGAACGAACATCGTCTGATTCCGCTTGGGATGCGTCGCGGTGAACACCCCGACTATCGCGCCATCCTGCGCATAAACCGGACCGCCGCTCATTCCCGGCACGCCGCCGGCGTCGCTCAGGCCGACCAGGCAACTGGTGCCGGGTTTATCCCACCAGCCGAACTCCTTTAACACACCGCTTGAAGAGGTTGGCATCGCGGTATAGGCGTTGTACCCATACAGTCTGAGCTTATCGCCTTTGCCCGCCGTCTCAAGCTTGGGCAAGGCGCGTCCGGTATTATCGTGGTAGATAATGGCCACATCGCACAGAGGGTTGTAAGCCTTTACCTTGACCATCATCATCTTCGCTACATGTCCGGCGGTCAGGCTGTACTTCGCGGTGAGGGGAAAGCTGGAGCCGATGGCCCCCGCCAGGACGGGAATGCCGATAAAATGGAAGTCCGCTTTATTTTCCGCGGTCTGATCAACTTTGTAATGGCCGACACCGGTACATGCCGATAACAACAAAGGAAATAAAGTAAAAAGAATGTTAATTTTCATCGTTGCCGCTTCATCATTGTTCTGGTGATAAAATTGATCGGCGAATTGATCAAGCCTGGCTAATATGTCTTGCCAGTAGGATTAACGGCTTAAGGTGAGAATTCTTTAGCCTGAAAATCGTAATTATTATTTTTTATATTGGCGTCATAAAAAATGATGGCGACAGCGTATAAAGAATAAATAAAAAAAGCTAACTTAAGCCAAATAATCAAATCATAAAGTCCTGTTGCGCCTTCTTATCGCTGCCATAGGAAATTTAATCTATGCCAAAAAGTGTAATATTATGATTTAAATGACTTTTAAGTGAAGATGCCAATGATGAAAATCATTCTATGCTGGAATAATAAAGACGTTGCCATCGCGGGTTACGGATAGTGCGAAAAAACATGCCGGGGATAACGTTAATAACATTTCACAGGAAAAGGCGGCAAGGTGAAAATTAATATTCCCGTAGTGGATAGGTTAAATCGGCAGTGGCTAATGCTGAATAAAGTCAAATTTTTTCTCTATCTGCGGGAGTTTATTCCCAATTGGTTATCACAATGATAATCGCTTCACCCTTCTTTTTTATCGGGTGGAGACTTCAGTAACAAGGGGATTGGCAACGGGATTAACCGGCAATATCAAATAGTGTTTAGGCGGAGTTAATGACGGGAACGCTAAGATTTTTGTTTCACTAGGAGATCAAGGTGATAAATAAAAAATCTTTCGCGGGCCTGTCCCTCGCGGTGGCGTTGATGCTGGCCGGCTGCGCCGACAGGGTGGGGATAACCGATCGCGGCGGCTATGGGGTCGATACGTCTATAGCGTCGTTAAACCAGGATGAGAGAGTGCGCTATCTGGTTATGCATTATACCGCCGTTGATGATCAGGCGTCGCTGGCTTTGCTGACACGGGGCACGGCAAGCGCGCATTATCTGGTATCGTCCGCTCCCCCGCTGATCAACGGCAAGGCGGTGGCGCAGCAGCTGGTGCCCGAGGACAAGCGCGCCTGGCATGCAGGGATAAGCGAATGGAACGGGCGTAGCAATCTTAACGATACCTCTATCGGTATCGAAATCGTCAATCCGGGTTTCACCGAATCGGCCGCGGGGAAGCGTTGGTATCCCTACGCCCCCGAACAGGTCGAGCTGGTGGCGCGTTTGGCTGAAGATATTATCCGGCGCTACCAGATACGCCCCGATAACGTGGTGGGGCATAGCGATATCGCACCGCTGAGGAAAACCGATCCCGGCCCGCTGTTCCCCTGGGCCCAACTGGCCGAGCGCGGCATCGGCGCCTGGCCAGATAAACACGTAGTGGATAAATATCTGGCGGGCAGGGCGCCGGAAGCTGACGCGCCGGTGGCTAACATCCAGCGCGCCTTGGTTAAATACGGTTACAGCCTGCCGCTCCATGGCAAGGCCGATGAGGAAACCATCCGGGTTATCAGCGCATTCCAGATGCATTTTCGCCCCGCAAATTTTTCCGGTCGGGCGGACGCTGAAACCGAGGCCATTGCCCTGGCCTTACTGGAAAAATACCGTGCATAATTATCCTGCCCCGTCCGTTCGTCCAGCCCGGGCGGGGATACAGCATGCGCAGGCACAGTGCAGGCGACGGGTAAATGCTTTCATCTTGTCCCCTGCAGCGGCGGATCAGCCGCCTTATCGGCATAATTCTGCGCGATACTTACACAATCACTCACACAAACGGTGTGTAATCAGGTAAAATAGAATGTCGTTTCAGGCGAAAAATGAAAATGCGGAGGTATACCTGTCATGAATTCGAGTAATCAGCAACCTATCGAAACCAACACCAAACCCATCACCACAACGTTGTCAGGCGTCATTACCAAGTCCCCGAGCCGTATCAAAGGCAACACCGGCCGCCCTATGGTAAAAGCGACCATCCTGGCGGAAAGCGATAAGCGCAGCTCGTATCCCCTCACCGTGGTCGGCTTCGACATCATGGCGCTGGAACTGATGGCGCATTTACGTGGCGAACGTCTGACCATTACCGGACGCATGGAGTGGAACGGCGGTTATTCCATCGTCGCGGATCAAATTATCGCCGTCTGATGAACTACCCCTTCGGGGGCACTTCTTCAGGTCTGGTAGTCAGTGCTGTTGTCCCTACTGCGTTTGTTTATCCTGCAGCAACCTTCAGGCTTCCAACTAAAAAAAGTGTTCACCGCCACAGCGAAAGAGGCCGTTTGGCCACGAGCCTTCTGTTATCCCGTGGCGTGCGATAAATTATTTTTAGCTTGCTTATTAATGATTTGCACGGCTCCGTTTCGATGTATTTAGCATATATGTTCATTTATGCAACATTTAGTGGTTGAAAAATTAATAATAGAAAAAGTGCTTGCTATCACCATCGCACTATGTGTAAATAGCGTCATCGGTTTGTAGTACAGACCTATTTATGAATGTCATTTTAGTAAAGTTGTTCCGGTAAAGACGATATTTCAATATACCGTATCTCCGAGGAATTTCCTTCTCTAGTGCTCCCATAAGTAAATCCTGACAAGCAGACCACAATCGCCTTATGGCGGCCCTATTAAAAGGAAACAACAATGTCTAATAAAATGACCGGTTCAGTAAAATGGTTTGATGCTGGTAAAGGTTTTGGTTTCATCACCCCTGCTGACGGTAGCAAAGATGTGTTCGTTCACTTCTCTGCAATCCAGAGCAATGATTTCAAAACCCTGGACGAAGGCCAACAGGTCGAGTTCAACATCGAACAAGGCCAGAAAGGCCCGTCTGCAACTAACGTCGTTGCGCTGTAATATACAGCTGAGGCTGTGGTAAGGTTCTTGCGATAGCGATGATGGCCCAGGCCGGAGCAGTCAAGTAACCCTAACCCAACCCAAAGATTCCGAACCCCGACTCTGTCGGGGTTTTTTTATGTCTTCGCGAATTTTAATGCTAAAATTCCGCTTCGACTTAATAAGGATATGGGTATGACGAAAAATTGTGTCTGGGGTCTGCTGGCATTGACCCTGAGCGGGTGCGCCGGTTATACCGACTATCCCTCTGCGGCCAAAACCGCCGCGCCTGCGGACGTGGCCGGCGTGTGGATGACCACCGGGCCGCAAAAGGAGCTGGCCGATCCGGCCGCCATCGCCACTTTTATCGTGACCCGGTCGGGCGACACCCTTGATTGCCGTCAATGGCAGCGCACCATCGCGCGGCGGGGCAAGCTGACCTGGCGCGGCGACAATCTGTACAACGTCAATGTCAAGAACGAGTACAGTACGGTGACCGTAAACGACGGCGTCATGAAATTCAGCCGCTTAACGCTGCATCGCGTGCAAAAGCCGACCGTCGAATGCCAGGCCTTTGTGGTCTATCACGATGGCGACTATGCCTTTGCCGATGAGGCCGTCGCCAAGCCGCAGCCGGCTAAGACCCATAAGAAGGCCAGCGGCGTGGAAAGACGGCAAAAATAGTCATCGGCGGCTATGGCTTCCCATAGCGCCGATGCGGGCGTTA
This sequence comes from Sodalis sp. RH24, assembly GCF_047324145.1. NCBI lineage: Bacteria > Pseudomonadati > Pseudomonadota > Gammaproteobacteria > Enterobacterales > Bruguierivoracaceae > Sodalis > Sodalis sp. RH24. Next base: position 2,090,241 of record NZ_CP178729.1, on the reverse strand, counting down.
TGGCGCGCTAATGCTGCAGCCGGCGTGCGGGTTCTTAACCCGCACGCCCTAATGCCACTGCTTCAACACCCCGGCGCGCCGCCGGTTCCGGCCCTTTTTGCATCCCATCTTCATTAAGGTCATTCAACCAAGGGTGATCACCAGCTTGCCCGCGGCATGTCCTGCGGCGCTGCGTTTATATGCCTCTGCGGCTTGTTCAAGCGGGAATGTCTTATCCAGAGGCATGTGGAACACGCCTTCCGTATACAGCCGCGCCGCTTCGGACAAGACCCGTTCAGGATGGTTCTGTGGCGCGAAAGATCCCTGCGCCCCGTGCAGCGGCGCGGTGGCATCAACAATGGAAAGAACGCGGGAAGGATCGCCGACCAGCGCGATAAGCGTGGGAAGGATGCCCGGGCCGGCCAGATCGAGTGCGGCATTGACGCCGGCCGGCGCGATGTGGCCGATTCTTTCAACCAGGCCCGGGCCATAGGTTGTCGGGACGGCGCCGAGCCCGCGCAGGTATTCATGCTTCGGGGCGCTCGCGGTGCCAATGACGATGATCCCGCGGTAACGTGCGAATTGGATTACCGCGGAACCAACGCCACCGGCCGCCCCGTTCACCAGCAGCGTTTCGCCGGCCTTCACGCCAACCTGCGCAAGAATGCGCGTCGCGGTTTCGACCACCACCGGGAAACCACCCGCCTGCGCGAACGGCAGGCCGTCGGGCTTGCGGGCCCAATGGGTCAGAACCGCGTATTGCGCCGCCGTGTTAATGCCGTAGCCGAAGACGGCATCGCCAAGGCTAACGTCGGTACTGCCTTCGCCGACTTCATCCACCACGCCCGCGCCCTCGACACCGATGCCCGAAGGCAGCGCAATAGGCCGGCCGCGCCAGCAGCCGGCCCGAAGCTTCATGCCGTCCGAAGGGTTGACGCCGGCGGCCCGGACGGCAATCCGCACCTGGCCGGGACCGGCGTGGGGTTCGTTAATATCCGCCACCTGCAGGACTTCGGGACCGCCGTATGCGCTGAATTGCACTGCTTTCATAAAAAACTCCCCTGGAAAAACGCAAGGCGAGCGGCCTTGGTTATGCGTTGACGGTAAAAAAAACTGGCGGCACCAGACGGATTTGCGCACGCAGGTCTGCGGCGCTTTTGGCAATGTGCGGTCGCCTGGCGTGCGCGCGATTCCCTGGCGGACGCGCGGGTTACACCTCTCTGTCGGTATTTTATATACTCAGTATAAATAAATACTGAGTATATATAAAGGCCTGTGCAAAAATCAGCCCGGCCGGGGTTTCTGGCCAGCAACCGTAAACGGTCTCCCATAGTGCAAACCAGGGCCGTGTCGAGGTGGCTAAAATTTAAATTTGAATAAAATTATTTAAAATCAATAAATTATAATAATGGCATTCAAATTGCTTCCACGAAGGAGGGCTTGCCAATAAAAGGACATTACGATGAAAGCGATTATCATTGGTGCGGGGATGGGGGGCGCCAGCGCGGGCATCGCGCTGCGCAATGTCGGCTATCAAACCGAAATCTATGAAGCGGTCACGGATATCAAGCCGGTGGGGGCGGCCATTTCCATTTGGCCTAATGGTGTTAAATGTCTGAATTTTTTGGGTCTTGGCCCACAGATAAAAGCCCTTGGCGGCGATATGGCCACTATGGCATACGCGGATTATCGTACCGGGCGAATCCTGACCCGTTTTCCCCTGCGCCCGCTGGTGGAGCGCGTCGGTGAGTTCCCGTATCCCACCGCCCGCGCCGAGCTGCAAGCCATGTTATTGGATGAATTCGGCCGCGAGCGCGTCTTTCTCAATAAACGCCTGACGCGCATTGAGGATAATGGCTCCCAGGTAACGGCATGGTTTGCGGACGGCAGCGCCGCTACCGGCGATCTGCTTATCGGTGCTGATGGCACCCACTCTCTGGCGCGGGATTATGTGCTGGGCCACCGGGTGGCGCGGCGCTATGCGGGCTACGTCAACTGGAACGGCCTGGTAGCCGTCGACGAGGACATCGCGCCGGCTAACCAGTGGACCACGTTTGTCGGCCAGGGCAAGCGGGTATCGCTGATGCCGGTGGCGGGCCGGCGCTTTTATTATTTTTTTGACGTGCCGCTGCCAAAAGGGCTGGAACAGGAGCGCGGCCGGGCGCGGGAAGCTTTACGGGAGTATTTTTCCGGCTGGTGCGCGCCGGTGCAGCGGTTGATAACGCAGCTGGATCCCTTGGGCGTCAATCGGGTGGAAATCCATGATATCGAGCCGTTCAGCACCTTTACGCGCGGTCGGGTGGCCCTGCTGGGCGACGCGGCCCATAGCACCACGCCTGACATCGGGCAGGGAGGCTGCGCGGCGATGGAAGACGCCGTGGTACTGGCGCTGGCGCTGCGCACGCATTCTCTCGGCATTGAAGATGCCCTGCTGCGCTACCAGGAAAAGCGGGTGGAGCGGGTCAGGTCGCTGGTGCTGAAAGCCCGCAAGCGGTGCGATATTACCCATGGCAAAGATCCCCAGGCCACCCGCCGCTGGTATCAAGATCTGGAAAATGAAACCGGGGAAAATATTCTTACCGGCCTGGCCGACACCATCTTAGGCGGACCGCTGTAGGGGCAGGGGGCTTGCCGTGACGGTCTGAGGCGGAAAACCGTGGCGCCTGAATGTCGGTTTTTCGCCTGTAATCGTTATCAACTATGTCCGGCCAGGCGGGACGGGAAGATAACCTATTGTCATTTTTGGTAAATCCGCCGCCGGCGTATGGTAATATATCTGCAGAATCGCTAGGCTGGGCAGCCTAAGAAAATAAGCGCCTTTTATCGTTACCTCCTGTGCGGATGTCTGATGACTGAGAATACCTGTTTTGGTTTGCCCGCGCGCTTGTTGGGATGCTTGAGGTCGCCGTCAATGCCGCTCTTCGCCTCCTTTAGCAATAAACCATGAGATCTTCGCGCTGATAGCATCCGGCGATTATTGGCTTAACGATCAGGACCAGGATTGATGGAGCGCCTTGAATGGTGTTCCCAACAACTTTATGAAGAATCAATGAAATGGCATACCCGCAAAAATTTTCGCTTTCGCTCCTCCACCCGCGTTACTGGCTGACCTGGTTCGGCCTGGGAGTGCTTTTCCTGTTGGTGCAACTGCCTTATCCGGTGTTGCATACCCTGGGCGGCTGGCTTGGCCGTTTATCGATGCCATTCCTGAAACGCCGGGCCGCGATTACGCGCCGTAACCTGGAACTCTGTTTTCCCAATATGGATAAGCAGAAGCTCGAGCGGACTATCATCAATAATTTCACCTCCGCCGGCATGGGCTTAATGGAAACCGGCATGGCCTGGTTCTGGTCGGATGCCCGCGTTAAACGCTGGTTTGACGTCTTCGGCCTGCACAATCTGCAGCGGGCGAACGAACATAACCAGGGGGTTATGGTCATCGGCATCCATTTTATGTCCCTTGAGCTGGGCGGACGCGCCATGGGGCTGTGCCAGCCGATGATGGCCATGTACCGTCCCCATAATAATAAAGCCATGGAACTGGTACAAACCTGGGGCAGGATGCGGTCCAACAAGGCGATGCTGGACCGCAAGGATTTACGCGGCATGGTCCATTCGCTCAAGCAGGGCGAAACGGTCTGGTTTGCTCCCGATCAGGATTATGGCCCGCGCGGCAGTATTTTTGCCCCTTTCTTCGCGGTTGACCAGGCGGCTACAACCCGCGGCACCTATACGCTGGCCCGGCTGGCACAGCCGAAGCTGGTGCCGGTGGTGCTGATCCGTAAAAAGAACGGCAAGGGGTACCGTCTGCTGATCCAGCCGCAGCTGGAAAATTATCCGCTGGACGATGAAATGGCCGCAACCTGCTATATGAATAAAATCGTCGAACAGGAAATCATGCGCGCGCCTGACCAATACCTCTGGATGCACCGTCGCTTTAAGACGCGTCCGTTGGGCGAATTGTCCCTCTATATATAAGTGCGGCGTGGCCGGGCACGGCGTCAGTTTTGCCTCCCGGCCGGTGACGCAGGCCGATCGTTTGAAATAACGCCAATTCACCTCTTTTATCCTGCCATCGCGCCCTGCGGATGTTCTTATACTAGCGGCTTTAATATCATGAGTTCATGGATCCGCGAAAATGCATATTACGCACTATAGGGCCTGGGCAATGGTTTTCCTATTCAGCGCGCTATTCTGGATGACGATGATAAGCGCAATTTATTTGTTGCTTAAAAGTTAATTTTTGTAGAGCAAAAGCGATAATTGTTGCCGAGAAGGCGGTGTTGACGACAATATGCTGCGGCGACAGTGAGATGGCTTCTTTTAGGATTAATCCTAAAATATAGTCCGGATCCATTGTAAGCGCCAAGAGTGCGAAATCAGTGCCAAAATACTAAAATTTATTTTATAAGTACGCTGAAAAGACTCGTTTTTTTGTGTTTATCCCGGCTGGGGACCCGTAGGCGGGTGATAAGAAAACCGCGGTGTATTAATTTTTGTTACCAATATTACAAAAAATTACCAGTACACCTGCCGTGTCGATTCGTTACACTATCAGCCTTTCGTTACTCGCTGGTTTAAAAACCTCAAAATCATTTGATAGGTAAATTATGTTACGCAATGGCCGCTCTCGGGCAGTATGGCTTCTGACTATCCTGGGAATGTCCCTGGCTAGTTTTTCGACTTTTGCTGATACGGATATCTTTACCGCACTGGACGATCCTTCCACTGCGAAAAAAAGTTTCGACGGCAATCTTCAAGCCGGCTACAACGCGCAGTCCGGCAACTCCACCAGCTCTTCACTGGCGGCAAGCAGCACCATGACCTGGTTCCAGCCGACCAATGCCTACAGTATCTGGGCCGAAGCGGCAAATAACTCAACCGATGATGAACGCTCTTCGGAAAAGTATCAGGCCGGTGCGCGTGCGCGTCATAATTTGGATGATGATAATTTCCTGTTTACGCAGGGCAGCTGGTTAAGCGATCGTTTCAACGGTTATCGCTCGCGTTCAACCCTGACCGCGGGTTACGGCCGGCAGGTCTTGAACGGACCGGTCAGCCACCTGCGGTTGGAAGCGGGTCCCGGCGTAAGGCACGATGAATTCCAGGGCGGCGGTCGCCAGACCAAGGCATTGGCCTACGGTGCGGCATCTTATGCTTATCAGCTGACCGACAGCACGCAATTTATCCAGGGCGTTTCCATTCTTGGTAACGAGGATATCACGGCGAATTCCGAAACCGGGCTGAGCGTGGCCATCAATAGCCATTTTGCGTTGAAGATGACCTATGATGTCACTTATAACAGCACCACGCCGGATAGCGCGCCGAAACACACCGATACCAAGACGGCGGTTTCCCTGGTCTATAATATGCAATAGCAGGCTGATGCCTGGTTAAAATCTTATTTTACTATTTCTTGTCACGTTTTAGCGATCTTAAGCTGGACAAAGGGCTTGCCACTTGCTGTACTACTACCCGACACAGAGTTTGTGTCTATCATTTATTGAAAGGTAAGTTTGATGTCTAAGATTAAAGGTAGCGTTAAGTGGTTCAATGAATCTAAAGGATTCGGTTTCATTACTCCTGAAGATGGCAGTAAAGATGTGTTTGTTCATTTCTCCGCCATCCAGAGTAATGGTTTCAAAACGCTGGCCGAAGGCCAACGCGTTGAATTTGAAATCACTAACGGCGCCAAAGGCCCATCGGCTGCTGACGTTACAGCTATTTAAGATAGCCAGTATTCTGAAAAACCCGCTTAATGCGGGTTTTTTTTATGCCTGAAATCCCGTAATCGCCGAACTGAGCGACAAGGTGTTAAAGGGAAAGCGGCCCATGGCACGGTAGGCCCGCCAACACCGAACGCAATGCAGGCGTGTTCAAGGGAGAGCGTGCCGATGGGGTTGAATCGGGCGTGGGGTTTTCGCCCGACCGAGCGCTCCATGGCACGGTAGGCCCGCCAACACCGAACGCAATGCAGGCGTGTTAAAGGGAAAGCGTGCCGATGGGGCCGAATCGGGCGTGGGGTTTTCGCCCGACCGAGCGCCCCATGGCACGGCAGGCCCGCCAACACCGAACGCAATGCAGCCGTGTTCAAGGGAGAGCGTGCCAATGGGGTCGAATCGGCGTGGGGTTTTCGCCCGACCGAGCGCCCCATGGCACGGTATGCCCGCCAACACCGAACGCAATGCAGGCGTGTTCAAGGGAGAGCGTGCCGATGGGGTTGAATCGGGCGTGGGGTTTTCGCCCGACCGAGCGCCCCATGGCACGGCAGGCCCGCCAACATAGAACCTAATGCAGCCGTGTTCAAGGGAGAGCGTGCCGATGGGGCCGAATCGGGCGTGGGGTTTTCGCCCGACCGAGCGCCCCATGGCGCCGGTAGGCCCGCTAACACAAATCCTGCAACGAGCGTGTCAAAGGGAGAGTGTGCCACCTTATAACGGCACCGGCGGGCCGAACAGATTCACCAATCCCACTGCCAACAACGTCATGGCAAGCGAACCGACCAGATTCAGCAGAATATTCACCCCCGCCCAAAGCATCTGCCCGGTCATCATCAGGGTAACCACTTCCGCCGAAAAGGTAGAAAAAGTGGTCAGGCCGCCGCAAAAACCGGTGGTGATAAACAGTTTCCAGAACGGGTCGATATGAGTGAGACGGAGAAACAACGCCATAAACAGGCCGATGGTAAAGGCGCCGACCAGGTTAACCGCCAGGGTGCCGACAGGAATGGCAAAACCGCTGCCGCTGAGCTTCAGGCTGAGCCACCAGCGCAATACGCTGCCGATCCCCCCACCAATAAACACGGCTGATAAAAGGGTAAACATAAGAACCTTTTTAATTAATTTAAGGAATGAAAAACTCAGCAGGGCGAACACAATGACTACGTCCCCCAACCCGAGCAGGTAAACGTAGACATCATCAGCCAAAAACGGCGGTTAAAGGAGGAATGTCATCTCCTGGCGCGATTATACATTACTTTCCTTTACTGAACAGTATTGTCGTCGCCATGGCGGCAGGCCAACTGGATGGCATCGGCCACCAGCTCGACCCGATCGGCTTCCAGCAGGGACGTCGATACCCGGATAAAGCGGCTGGGTCCGATACTATGCCGTTTGCCGGGCATCACCGCGATACCGTGAGCCGCCAGCGTCACCAGGGCATATTGCTCCGACGGCACCGGGATCTGGATGCTCAGCCCGTCCCGATCCGGCAACACCACCCCACGCTGCGCCAGCGCGCGCAACAGCGCCCGGCGGCGCTGGGCATAACAATGCCGGGCGGCGGCAAGCGTCTGCTGGGTAATGCCATCGGTCATCATCCAGGCCACCGCTTCCTGCAATATCCTGCTGGTCCAGCTGGCGCCGAAGTTACGTACCGACTGAATACGCCGGATGATATCACTGGAAGCGGAGATAACCGCCAGCCGCAAATCCGGGCCATAGGCTTTGGAAAATGAACGTACATGCACGGTACGCTGCGGGTAAATATTGCCCAGGCTGTGGACCGGATGCGCGGACAGCTCGCCGATGCCGTCATCCTCAATTATCAGCGTCGCGCAGGCGCGCAGTAAATGCGCCATATCGTCGGCGCGCTGCCGGCTAACCGTATGGCCGGTTGTGGAATGGGTGCGCGGTTGGTAGATAAAGGCTACCGGATTACGCCTGAGCGCCGCCTCAAGTCCCGCGGGGGTGGGGCCTTGCCCATCGCAGGGGACGGCGATAATGTCCGCGCCCACATTATCCAGCATATCCAGCAACCGCGTGGCGGTGGGATCTTCAATCGCCACCGTGGCGCCGGGCATAATCAGGGTTTGCAATGTTTGGTACATGGCGTCAAAACCGCCGTCCGCCGCGAGGTAGGCCTCGGCGGGATAGGGCCAGCGCGGCGCGATGGCCTGTTGCAATACCTGGCTTATCGGTTCGCGCCGGTAGCTGTTGAGGTTTATCGCCCTCCCGCCGCGCAGCAGCGCCTCGCGCAGATCCGGCAAATAGGCCGGATCGGGCGCGGCCAGGGTCAGGTCGGCCATGATATTGTCGCCGAAATTGCCGATGGCCTCGAACCGCACCGGCCGCGGCGTGACGATATTGCCGCACACCCATACGCCGTTGCGCCCGGCGCCGGCGATGACTTTTTGCCGCCGCAGCTGCCCCCAGGCGGCGGATACGGTTGCCGGGCTGACATCCAGCAGGCCGGCAAGTTCGCGCACCGCCGGCAGCTGTACGCCTACGGCAATGGCGCCGCTGCCGATAAGCGCCGCGGTCGCCAGCGCAATACCTTTAATCGTCCGATCCTGGATGCGTTCGGCCAGCCAGCCGGCCTCAAGAGCATTATCCATAAGAATAAACTTTGTACAGTAACAAAGTTAACATTGTACATTGAACAAAGTGGTTTTAGTATCGAAATTAATCAATCGAAACCAAAATGGTCTACAACTGTTAATGTCCGGTAAAAGAAAGCACGCCGGCATGGGGGAACAACGTGGCATACACTATCAGGCTGGCGGTCAGGGACTGGGATTATTTTACTCCCCTGGCATTGGGCGATCTCAGGCCGCAAGGTTTTTCCCTGGAAATCCATCGCGTGGGCACGCTGGTGGACTCCATCGCCACCAGCGCCGACTTTGACGCAGGCGAAGTCTCGTTCAGCCGGTATGCCCAGGCGGTCGCCCGCGGCGATAATTCCCTGCTGGCGCTGCCGCACTTCCTGATGCGCGGGTTCCGGCAACGCTGCATCATCACCACCAAGACCAGCCCGCTGACCACCCTCGGACAACTGCGCGGCAAACGTATCGGGCTGACCGGCTGGCAGGATTCCGGCAATACCTGGACCCGTACCCTGCTGAAGCGCGAAGGGGTGGGTATCGATGACGCCACCTGGTATGTGGGCCGTTTGACAGACGATCATCCTGTGGTCGACCGCCTGGCCGGCTTCGGCCGCACGGGGCGTATCGAGGCCGCGCCCGGGGAGCGGCCGCTGCTGACCTTATTACGGGCGGGGGAGCTGGACGCGGTATTCACTCCCTTTATGCCGAACGGATTTTTTTCCCCCGCCTCGGATCTGCGCCAGTTGCAGGAGGATTTTCGCCAGGCGGAACTCGATTATTTTAACGCGGTGGGGTATATCCCGGGAATCCATGTGCTGGGCATCAAGCCGGCGCTGGCGCAAGCCCATCCGGAGCTGCCCCAGGCGCTGAGCGATATCATTACGCAGTCGGCCCGTCTGTGGCACGACAAGCGGGTCAAGTATGCCGATACCACGCCCTGGCTGATGGACGATCTGGCGCGTACCGCACGCGACCTGCCGGCGGACTGGAATCGAAACGGTTTTGACGCCAACCAGCGGATGGTGGCGGACTTTGCCGCTGAGCTTTTTGAGCAGGGACTGACGTCACGTTGCCTTACGCCGACGGAACTCTTTCCTTACCCATTATCATAATCTGCAGGAGGACGGACAATGAAAGTCGCATTAGGACAATTTGCAGTGAGCCGGGAATGGGAAACCAATTTAGCAACCTGCCTCGACCTGATGGACCGCGCTCTGGCGGGCGGCGCGGATTTGCTGGTGCTGCCCGAGGGCATCCTGGCGCGGGATATCGCCGACCCGGATTTAGTGCTCAAGTCGGCCCAGCCGCTGGACGGGCCGTTTGTCAGCACGTTGTGCGCCGCCAGCCGGGGCACCCAGCTTACCACCATGATGAGCGTGCACACGCCCACCGGCGACGGGCATGCGTTTAATGTACTGATCGCTATTCGCCACGGCGAAATTATCGCCCGCTATCGCAAACTGCATCTTTACGACGCGTTTGCCGTGCAGGAATCGAAAAACGTCACGCCCGGCAGCGAGGTGCCGCCGCTGGTGGACGTGGCGGGCATGAAAGTAGGGCTGATGACCTGCTATGACGTGCGCTTTCCCGAACTGGCGCGCCGGCTGGCGCTGGATGGCGCCCAGGTGCTGGTGCTGCCTGCCGCCTGGGTCAAGGGGCCGCTGAAGGAAATGCACTGGGAGGTGCTGGTCACCGCGCGGGCATTGGAGAACACCTGTTATATGGTGGCGGTGGGAGAATGCGGCGAGCGCAACATCGGCAACAGCATGGTCGTCGATCCGCTGGGCGTTGCCATTGCCCATGCCGCCGAAGCGCCGGCGCTGGTGTTCGCCGAGCTGGATGCCGAGCGGGTCGCCCACGCGCGGCGGGTATTGCCGGTGCTGGAAAACCGCTGTTTCGCCGCGCCGCAGCTGCGCGAGCGCTAAGACGCGAGCTGCAATCATCAATAGGTTATCGACATCAGGGGAAATGCAATGAATGTAATGAAAAAACGGCTGGTTGCCCTGTTCTGCCTGGCGCTGTCGGGCGGCGCGCTGGCGGATGACGCGCTGCCGGTGCAGGCGCTGGATACCGCGCTGCACGCTAAGTTACCCCAGGATATCCAGCAGTCGGGCCGGATTATATCCGTTAATAACGGATCGTTCCCTCCCTATGAGATTGCCACCAGCACCCATTCCCTGGACGGCGCCAGCGCCGATTTAGCCCAGGCGCTGGGGCAGCTGCTGGGCGTTAAGATCGAACACGCGTCGGTCAGCGGTCTGTCCGGCGTGTTGAGCGGCATTAATTCCGGCCGCTACCAGATGGCTATCGGCCCGGTCGGCGATTTTCCCGACCGGGAACAGAAAAATGATTTTATCGATTTTGTGCAGGAATTCGTGGTGTTCGCCGTGCCTAAGGGCAATCCGGCCACCATCAACGGCCTGATTGATACCTGCGGCAAGCGCATCGCGGTCATGGCGGCCGGTTCAGCCGAGCAGGTCATCCGCAAACAGTCCGCCACCTGCGTCGCGGCGGGCAAGGCGCCGGTGACCGTCGCCTCCTTTACCGATCAGCCCACGTCGGTGCTGGCGGTGCGTTCCGGCCGGGTCGACGCCTTTTTCTCCTCCCAGGCGCCCCTGACCTATTTTGTGGCGCAAACCAACGGGCAGTTGGAATTAAGCGGACAGGGTAAAGCCAATGGCTTTGGCGATCTGTTCCAGGGGTCGGTAGTGCCGAAGGATTCGCCGTTCGGCGCGGTGGTGCTGGAAGCCTATCAAAAATTGTTTGCCAACGGCACCTATGCCGCCATCATGAAAAAATGGCATCTACAGGACAATATGCTCAAGGCGCCGGGCCGTAACCTGGCCAGCAATCCAGGTGCGAAACCATGACCGGACGTGCTACCGATGCCACGCCGACGCCCGCGGACACCGAGCGCGACGTGCGTTATGCGCGTCCGCCGGGGCGGCTGGGCCATATAGTGTTATGGGTAGTGGTGTTGTTGATTGCCGCCGATGTGGTCTGGGTGGTCGCCAACAACAAAAACTTTGAATGGCACGTGGTCAGGGCCTGGTTTACCGAGGCGTCGGTGCTGCGCGGTCTGGGCGTGACCCTGGGCCTGACGGTGATCTCCATGGTGCTCGGGGTGCTGCTCGGGCTGCTGCTGGCGGTGGCCCGTCTGTCCGATCACCGGCTGTTGCGCGGGCTGGCGGGCCTGTATATTTGGTTCTTCCGCGGCACGCCGCTGCTGGTGCAACTGATTTTTTGGTACAACATGTCGACGCTGTTCCCGCATGTGACCCTCGGGTTGCCGTTTGTCGGCCCGGTATACGCCAGCTGGAACACCAACGATCTCATTACTCCCCTTACCGCCGCCATTGCCGGCCTGGCGCTCAACGAGGCCGCCTATATGGCGGAGATTATTCGCGCCGGGCTGCTGTCGGTGGATACCGGCCAAGTGGAAACCACCCAGGCGTTCGGCATGAGCCGCAGCCGGGCGTTGCGGCGCATTATTATCCCCCAGGCCATGCGGTCGATTATTCCCCCCACCGGCAACCAGCTGATCAGCATGATTAAAGCCACGTCGCTGGTGAGTGTCATCGCCATGGGCGATTTGCTCTATTCGGTACAGTCGGTCTATAACCGCACCTTTGAAGTGGTGCCGATGCTGATGGTGGCGGTGATCTGGTATCTGATCATTACCTCGGTGCTGAACGTGGCGCAGTCCGCCATCGAGCGTTATTACGCCCGCGGCACCCGCCGCAGCGAGACGGTGACCCGGCGGCGCCAGGCCGCGCCGGCGGATAGCGTGGCAGGAGAAAAATAATGGTTCAGCAAACTTCCGTTCCGCTGGTACGCGCCCGGGACGTGCACAAGAGTTATGGCGATCATGAGGTGCTTAAGGGTATCAGCCTGGACGTGTTGCCGGGCGAGGTGGTGGTGATCCTGGGACCGTCCGGATCGGGGAAATCCACCTTTTTGCGCTGTATTAACCATCTGGAAGATATGAACCAGGGCTCGATTATCGTCGGCGATCACCAGGTGGGCTACGAGCTGCGCAAAGGCGTGTTGCATAAATTGTCCCCGCGGGCCATTGCACGCCAGCGCCAGGAAATCGGTATGGTTTTCCAGCAGTTTAATCTTTATCCCCACATGACGGTGCTGCAAAATATTATCGAAGCGCCGATCGGCGTACATAAACAGAGCCGCCGCGACGCCGTGCGTTACGCGCGCGAGCTGTTGCAAACGGTGGGACTGAGTGAAAAGGCCGACGCCTATCCCCGCCATCTTTCCGGCGGCCAGCAACAGCGGGTGGCTATCGCCCGGGCGCTGGCCATCCGGCCTAAGCTGATGCTGTTTGATGAGCCGACTTCGGCGCTGGATCCGGAGCTGGTGGGCGAGGTGCTGGCCACCATGCGCAGCCTGGCGGATCAGGGATTGACGATGATCGTGGTCACCCATGAGATTGGCTTTGCCCGCGAGGCGGCGGATCGGGTGGTGTTTATGGATCAGGGCGTGGTGGTGGAGGAGGGGCCGCCACAGGATGTGCTGGTCAATCCGCAGCATCCGCGCACCCGCGCTTTTCTCAGCCGGTTCCTGTAACCGGGCGGGGCGTAGCGGGAATAACGCCCCGGTATGTAAAACTGTTACAGATATCTCTTGTAATGCAGGGGTAATAGCGGTAAAAAGCGATTAACATGTATCAATCGCTGGTTTTATCAGCAAGCGTTAAGCAAGAAGGTGAGTATGGAAGGTTTAAGTATTACCAAATTATTAGTCATCGGCGCCTTGATTGTGCTGCTGTTCGGCACCAATAAGCTGCGCAGCCTGGGCGGCGACCTGGGCGCGGCTATCAAAGGTTTCAAGAAAGCGATGGGTAGCGATGATGCGGTCGCGCCGAAAACGCAGGCTGATGATACCGTGGCGCCCCAGGTTACAGAACGTAAAGAGTAAACCTGGCGCGGAAAAGGATGGTTATCGCAACCATCCTTTTTTATTGGCCGCAGTCAGAATGTAACCGGATATGTCGCCGGTTATTTTACCTCAATGCCCTTGGCCTGCAGGTCCGCATGGTAGGACGAGCGCACGAACGGACCGCACGCCGCATGGGTAAAGCCCATGGCCATGGCTTCCGCTTTCATCTCGTCGAATTCCTGCGGACTGACGTAACGCTTCACCGCCAGGTGATGACGGCTGGGCTGCAGATACTGGCCCAGGGTCAACATGGTCACGCCGTGGCGGCGCAGATCGCGCATGACGTCAACGATTTCCGCGTTGGTTTCGCCCAGCCCCACCATCAGTCCGGATTTGGTCGGCAGGTCGGGGTTGGCTTCCTTGAAACGCTCGAGCAGTTTCAGCGACCAGTTATAGTCGGCGCCCGGGCGCACCTGGCGGTATAGCCGGGGCACATTTTCCAGATTGTGGTTAAACACATCCGGCGGCGCCGCGTTGAGAATTTCCAGCGCCCGATCCATCCGGCCGCGGAAATCCGGCACCAGCGTTTCAATCTTGATGGAGGGGTTTTTCGCCCGGATGGCGGTGATGCAATCGGCAAAATGCTGGGCGCCGCCGTCGCGCAGGTCGTCGCGGTCCACCGAGGTGACGACGACGTAGCGCAGCCCCATATCGGCGATGGTCTGGCCCAGTTTTTCCGGCTCATTGGCGTCGGGCTGGGTTGGACGGCCATGGGCGACGTCGCAGAACGGGCAGCGGCGGGTGCAGATGGCGCCGAGGATCATAAAGGTGGCGGTGCCATGGTTAAAACACTCGGACAGGTTGGGGCACGACGCTTCCTCGCAGACGGAGTGCAGGCCGTTTTTGCGCATGGCGGCTTTAATACCCTGGATACGCGTGGAGTCCGACGGCAGTTTAATCTTCATCCATTCCGGTTTGCGCAGCATCTCCTGACGCTCGACCGCCACGGTTTTAATCGGGATTAAGGCCATTTTATCGGCGTCGCGGTATTTAACGCCGCGTTCCATCTGTATCGGTTTACTCATAATCTCGCAGGTCCCGTCCCGAATGTGCCAGCATGCAGGTTATCACACACGCTGTTACGTGATTGTTCAACTAAATTTGATAAAACATCAAAAATTATAACATGGTTAACCGTTCGCTTTCAGCCCAAAAAAGCGATTATTGCTGGATTGCGTCCGCAAGGGGAGGGTAATCCTCCAGATACCAGGGCAGCATGCGGGCCGGCGGATTGCCGAGCCGTTGCAGGAAGACCCCGGTCAGCACCGGCGCCACGTCGTCCACGCGGGTGCCCGGCGCCAGATCGCTTACCTGGGTCATGCGCAGTCCGGCGTAGCCGCAGGGATTGATTCGCAGGAAGGGCGAGAGATCCATGGCGATATTCAGCGCCAGTCCGTGAAACGAACAGCCTTTGCGGATGCGTAATCCCAGCGAGCAGATTTTATCATCATTCACATAGACGCCCGGCGCGTCCGCGCGCGCGCGCGCCGCGATGGCAAAACGCCCCAGGGTCTCCACCACCGTTTCTTCCAGCAGGGTCACCAACTGGCGCACGCCCAGCCTGCGGCGTTTAAGGTTAAGCAGGACGTAGAGGATTTGCTGGCCGGGGCCGTGAAACGTGACCTGGCCGCCGCGATCGCTCTGGATAACCGGAATGGCGCCCGGCGCCAGGATATGTTCTGCCTTGCCGGCCTGCCCCTGGGTAAATACCTGCGGATGCTGGACCAGCCAGATTTCATCCGGCGTGGATTCGTCGCGGCGATCGGTGAAGACGTGCATGGCCTGCGACACCACGTCATAGGGCTGCAGGCCAAGCTGGCGGATTATGATGGTTTCCTGTGGCACAGGCGACTCCCGGTTTACAGGACCATGCGGACCTGTTCGATATTGCCCAACTCCTCATAGAGCGCTTCGACCTGCTCGATATGGGTGGCGGTAATGGTAATGGACACCGCATGGTAATTGCCTTTGCTGCTCGGCTTGACCTGGGGGGTATAATCGCCCGGCGCGTGGCGCTGTACCACTTCGACCACGCGATCGACCAGTTCCGGACGCGCGGTGCCCATCACTTTATAGGTAAAGGAGCAGGGGAACTCAAGCAGTTCATTCAGTTTGGTTTTCATTGGAACTCCGGTAGCGTGACTGCCACTGCATCTGGCGGATATTTGCGGCGGGTAGGATGGGTAAGAAGAATAACGCGCAGCGCCGGGAAGGGATTTACGGCGTCTTTACGATCCTGCCCATCGTGCCCGTGGGCACGGCCTGGCCATCAAACTCACTCCCGCCGGGGCGGGAGCGCTCTGTTACTATTATATGGGGGCTGATTTGCCGCTGACAAGCCGTGGCGGCATTAAGCGAACCAATGATGGAACATCAGCTTGATATAATCCACGATGCGGCTGAAAATATTGCCTTCCTGCACCTGGTTCAGGACCACCAGCGGATGCTGATCGATGGTCTTGCCGTCCAGCTGGAAGTTGATGGTGCCTACCTGCTGGCCTTTGGCAAGCGGTGCATGCAATTCCTTCTGGCTTAGAGTATAGCTGGCTTTCAGATCTTTCATGCGGCCGCGGGGAATGGTCAGGTAAGCATCGCTATCCACGCCCAGCTTGACGCTGTCGGTATCGCCGAACCACACCGGCTCGGCGGCAAATTCCTTGCCCGCCTTCAGCGGCGCCACGGTTTCAAAGAAACGGAAGCCCCAGGTCAGCAGCTTGCGGGTTTCGCTTTCGCGGCCCTTGGGCGAATGGCCGCCCATCACCGCTGAAATCAGCCGCATCGGACCGTCGGTGGCCGAGGCGACCAGGTTAAAACCGGCGGAGTCGGTGTGGCCGGTTTTGATGCCGTCTACGTTCAACCCGGTATCCCACAGCAGGCCGTTACGGTTCATCTGCCTGATATTATTGAAGGTAAATTCTTTTTCTTTATAAGTGGCGTATTCTTCCGGCACATCGCGGATCAGGGCCTTGCCGATCAGCGCCATATCGCGGGCGGAGCTGTACTGGCCCGGGGCATCGAGGCCGTGTACGGTTTCGAACTGGGTATTTTGCAAGCCCAGCGCTTTCACGTAGTTATTCATCAGGCCGACAAACGCGTCCTGGCTGCCGGCGACGTAATCGGCCATGGCCACGCAGGCATCGTTGCCTGACTGGAGGATAATGCCGCGGTTAAGCTGCGATACCGGCACGCGATCGCCGGGTTTAAGGAACATCAGCGACGAACCCTTGAATACCGGATTGCCGGTCGCCCAGGCGTCCTTATTGACGGTGATGATATCGTTAGGGGTGATCTTTCCCGATTTTATCGCCTGGCCGATGACGTAGCTGGTCATCATTTTTGTCAGGCTGGCCGGATCGCGACGGGTGTCGGCATTTTGCTCCGCCAGTACCTTGCCGGAGTTGTAATCGATCAGGATATAGGTTTCGGCATCAATTTGCGGCACGCCGGGAATCATGGTCTTCAGATTCACATCGTCGGCGTAGCTATTGGAAAGAGGGATCAGCGCAATAAGGGTGCTTAAGGCTAAGCGCCTGAATAAAAGATGGCTCATTACTTTATTCATGTCAGGACAACAGCATCCGTGGGAGTAAGTTAAAATCGTGCCACACTATAGCAGAAGTAAAAAAGGCCGGCATCAGGCAATCCGTAACCTGGCGGGGAGAACCTTTTAAGAATGTTTCAGCCGGCCCGCGCCCCGGCTATTCCGTCGCCGTAGTGATAAACGATTGCTGCTGCGCTTCGCTGACCAGGCGCTGCTGCAACCCGGCGGCCTGCTGCCGGGAGCTGAACGGCCCCAGTTGCACACGGTACAGCGCGCCGTTGGCGGTGACCTTGCCCGGCACGCCGAATTTCTGGCTCAGGCTTTGCTGCCAGCTGATTGCGCGCTGGCGGTCGCCAATAGCGCCGACCTGGATCACGTAGCGGCCGGAAGACGCGGCCGGCGACGCCACCGGCGCGACGACGGCCGTGGTATGCGTCGTAGCGCCCGCTGAAACGGGCGGCGGCTGCGTGACGTACGGCGGGGCGACGACGGCCGTGCTATGCGTCGAGGCGCCCGCGGAATAGGATGACGGCTGCGACGCCACCGGCGCGGCGGCGGTGGGTTCGGGCTGGCTGGATTCAATCACGCCGGGCGGCAGTGCCGACGGGGCGCCGAGAAAACCGTGACCGCCGCCACCGCCGGCGGCTACCGGGGCGCCGGTGGCGTCATCGTCCGCCGGCGCGTTTGCCGGCACCGGATCGGCAACCGGGCGGACCGCGCCGCTATCGGCTTCGGGCGTGGACGATTGCATGACCGGGGTACCCATCGCGCCGGTGCCCAGATCGGGCCGCGGCGGCAGCGCGTAGTTCTGTTTAGCCACCACGGTGCCGACGGTGCCGGGTCCGGACAGCGTGCCGTCCGGCGCAACCTGGATAAAGTCGACGCGTACCTTGCTGTTATTGGAGATGTTCAGCCGATCGCCCGCCGCGCGCGACAAATCGATAATGCGGCCGGGCGTGTAGGGACCCCGATCGTTGACCCGCACCACCAGCTGGCGGCCGTTGCTGATATTGGTCACCCGCACATAGCTTGGGATGGGCAGGGTCGGATGCGCGGCGGTCAGGGCGCCGGCATCGAACTGTTCGCCGGTGGCGGTGACGTTGCTGCCGCTGGATTCCGCGTCATACCAGGCGGCCAGGCCGGTTTCGCTGTAATTCTGCGGGTTTTTGATAATATGGTAAGTCTTGCCGTTGACGTCATAGTCCTGGTTGGTGGCCGGGTTATACGGCTCATAGCGCGGCTCCACGCCGCTTATCTCCACCACCGGCCCGTTGTAGGCCGCGGCGGGCGCCTGCTGCTGCTGCGTCGTCTCTGTCGAGCTACAGGCCGTGAGCAATAACCCCATCACGCCGATCCAGTGCCATTCCTTCCGCATTGCTCACCTCTATAAGTTTTTAGACAACATTTTCCGATGAGTATGTATCGACATGACGATACCAAACCCCGCCATCAGCACGATTAATGCCGAGCCGCCGTAGCTCACCAGCGGCAGCGGAACGCCGACCACCGGTAAGATACCACTTACCATGCCGATATTCACGAATACATAAACGAACAAAATCAGCATCAAACCCCCGGCCATCACCCGGCCGAAGGTGGTCTGCGCCTTGGCGGCGATCACCAGCCCGCGCATGATTACGCACAGGTATAACGCTAAAAGCACCAGAACGCCAATCAGTCCCAGTTCCTCGCCCAATACGGCGAAAATAAAATCGGTATGGCGCTCCGGCAGGAATTCCAGCTGGGACTGCGTGCCGTGCAGCCAGCCCTTGCCGCTCAGCCCGCCGGAGCCAATGGCGATTTTGGACTGGATAATATGGTAACCGGCGCCCAGCGGGTCGGTTTCCGGATCGAGCAGCATCATGACGCGATCGCGCTGGTAGTCATGCATCAGGAAGAACCACAGGATCGGAATAAAGGCCGCCACCAGCAGCGCCGCCACCCCGATCAGCTTCCAGCTCATGCCGGACAGGAACAGCACGAACAGCCCCGAGGCGGCGATAAGGATGGCGGTGCCGAGGTCGGGCTGCGCCGCCACCAGCAGCGTGGGCAGGAATATCAGCACCAGCGCGATGGCGGTATTTTTCAGCGAAGGCGGACAGCTGTCGCGGTTGATAAAGCGCGCCACCATCAGCGGCACCGCGATCTTGGCGATTTCCGAGGGCTGGAAACGCACAAATCCCAAATCCAGCCAGCGCTGGGCGCCTTTACTGATCTGGCCGAAGGCGTCCACCGCCACCAGCAGGATCACGCTGATAATGTAAAGGTATGGCGCCCAGGCCTCATAGACCCGGGGCGGCACCTGCGCCAATACCAGCATCACGAGCAGGCCCATGAAAATCTGGCCGATTTTGCGCTCCATCATGCCGACATCCTGGCCGCTGGCGCTCCACATGACCATGGCGCTGTACGCCAGCAACAGCGTGATCAGGAATAGAAAAGGCACATCGATATGGAGCTTATTCCAGAACGCCCCGTTTTGCTGGTTATCGGTCATGGCTAATCACCTTCAGTGCCGGGCGGAGCAGGCTGCTCGGCCGGTAAATCCGTCGTATTGTCGCCCAGCATGATATGGTCCAGAATCTGGCGGGTAATGGTGCCCACCGCCGGACCGATACCGCCGTTCTCCAGGATCACCACCACCGCCACTGTCGGCTTGTCATAGGGGGCGAACGCGGTCATCAGCTTATGATCGCGCAGATGCTCGGCGATCTTGTGGGCGTTATACACTTCGTTGGCCTTCAGGCCATACACCTGCGCGGTACCCGATTTGGCGGCTATTTTATACGGCGCGTCGGCAAAGCTTTTGCGCGCGGTGCCGTTGGGCCGGTTGGCGACGCCGTACATGCCGTCCTTGGCCACTTCCCAATAACCGGAATGCGGGTCGCCGATCTGGGTATGTTCCGGCTGCTTATAGGGGACCAGCTGGCCGTTTTCCCGGGTACTGTACAGCAAATGCGGGATGCGCACCGCGCCGTCGTTAATCAGCGACATCAGGGCCTTGGACATTTGCACCGGCGTGGCGGTCCAGTACCCCTGGCCGATGCCGACCGGGATGGTATCGCCCAGGTACCATGGCTTCTTAAAGCGTTTCAGTTTCCATTCACGGGTCGGCATCACGCCGGAGCGCTCTTCGGACA
Organism: Sodalis sp. RH24; assembly: GCF_047324145.1. Classification (NCBI taxonomy): domain Bacteria; kingdom Pseudomonadati; phylum Pseudomonadota; class Gammaproteobacteria; order Enterobacterales; family Bruguierivoracaceae; genus Sodalis; species Sodalis sp. RH24. The sequence continues at coordinate 2,070,305 of NZ_CP178729.1, read as the reverse complement.
GGTCGATGCCGGTATAGGAGCCGTAGCCGAACTTCGACATCCACTCCGATAGCCGGTCGATGCCCAAATCATAGGCCACCTGGTAGAAAAAGGTATCCGCCGATTCCTCCAGCGCCTTGGTGACATTAAGCCGGCCGTGCCCCCATTTTTTCCAGTCGCGATAGCGTTTATCCGAGCCGGGCAATTGCCACCAGCCCGGATCGAACAGGGAATAGCTGCGGTTAATGGTGCCCAGGGTCAGGGCGGAGACCGCGATATAGGGCTTGACGGTGGAGGCCGGCGGGTAGACCCCCTGGGTGGCGCGGTTGATCAGCGGACGGTTTTCATCCTGCAGCAGGTTGCGGTAATCCTTGCTGGTGATGCCGTCGACAAACAGGTTGGGATCGTAGCTGGGATTGGATACCAGCGCGCGGATGCCGCCGTCGCGCGGGTCGGCCACCACGACCGCCGCGCGGCTGCCCGCCAGCAGTTTTTCAATATAGGTTTGCAGGTGCAGGTCCAGGGTCAGGTAGATATCCTTCCCGGCCTGGGGCGGCTGTTCATGCAATTGGCGGATAACCCGGCCGCGGTTGTTGACTTCCACCTCTTCGTAACCGGTCTTGCCGTGCAGGGTATTCTCGTAAAAGCGCTCGATGCCCAGCTTGCCGATATCGTTGGTGGCGGCATAGTTGGCCAGGATGCCGTCCTTGTCCAGCCGTTCCACATCTTTATCATTGATTTTGGAAACATAGCCGATGACATGGGTCAGCGCCGAGCCGTAAGGATAATAGCGCCGCTGGTAGCCTTTGACTTCCACGCCCGGAAAATTAAACTGGTTTACCGCAAAGCGCGCCTGCTGCACCTCGGTCAGGCCGACTTTCAGCGGCAGGGAGGTAAAGCGGTGGGAACGGCTGCGCTCTTTTTTGAAATTGGCGATATCGTCGTCGGTCAGATCGACAATCGGCCTGAGCGCATCAATGGTCCCCTGCAGGTCATCCATTTTTTCCGGCATCAGCTCCAACTGATAAATGGTACGGTTCAGCGCCAGCGGGATGCCGTTGCGATCGTAAATGATGCCGCGGCTGGGGGCGATAGGCACCAGCTTGATGCGGTTTTCATTGGAGCGGGTGCGGTAGTCTTCAAAACGGGTGATTTGCAGGTGATAGAGATTGGCGATCAATATCCCGCTTAACGCCAGGATACCGAGAAATGCCACCAGCGCCCGGCGGACAAACAGTGCCGACTCAGCTGAATAGTCGCGAAAGGGGTTATGATCTATTTTCATTCCGCGGGGTTATTTCACTCTATACATCTTCACCGGTTTATTCCCGGTGATATGGATGGTTGGTGGTAATGCTCCAGGCACGATACAGGCTCTCCGCGACTAACACCCGAACTAACGGATGAGGCAAGGTTAACGGCGATAACGACCAGCTTTGCTCCGCGGCCGCCTTGCACGCCGGCGCCAGCCCCTCGGGACCGCCGATCAGCAGGCTGACGTCACGGCCGTCCTGTTTCCAGCGTTCCAGTTGTTGCGCCAGCAGCGGCGTTTCCCACGGGACGCCCGGGATATCCAGCGTCACGATGCGGTTTCCTTTGCCCACGGCCGCCAGCATCAGTTCGCCTTCTTTTTCCAGGATGCGGCCGATATCCGCATTCTTGCCCCGCTTGCCGGCCGGAATTTCATTCAGCTCGAACGGCATGTCCTTGGGGAAGCGGCGCATGTAATCGGTAAAACCGGTTTGTACCCAATCCGGCATTTTGGTGCCTACCGCGATCAGCTGGAGTCTCACCGGTCAGCTCCAGAGCTTTTCCAGTTCATAAAGACTGCGGCTTTCCGCCTGCATGACATGGACAATCACGTCGCCCAGGTCGACCACGATCCAATCGGCGACCTTTTCGCCTTCGACGCCCAGGGGCATCAGGCCGGCGGTGCGGGACTCCTGTACGACATGATCGGCAATGGACATCACGTGACGGCTGGACGTGCCCGTGCAGATCACCATACAGTCGGTAATACTGGATTTACCGCGTACGTCGATGGAAATAATATCCTGGCCTTTCAAATCATCAATTTTATCAATGACGAAATCTTTGAGCGTGTTACCTTGCAAAGGTTCCCCCTTCGGTGTGCTTTGCATGCGTTGTCGCGATGGACACCGCAAATGTAGAGGTTGGCTGCCTGGCGGATATGCCAGAACTGACTGACCGGGATCTTACGGCCGGGACCGGCACGCCATAGGCGGCGGGCGGGAGAAAGCCTAAGCTTCAGCCGAAGAATTAAGCCGCGCAGTATAGCATGGGCCGCTCACTAGCGATATAAGCCCTGTTCATCAATATAACGTTGCACCGATGGCGAGAGCATATCGTTACAGCGCAATCCGGCGTGGCGGCGTTCGCGAATCAATGAGGCGGAAATCGACAGCTCCGGCGTCGGCGCCAGATAGATAAGCCCGGCGGCCTGCCGGTGCAATCGGCTGATATCCTCGGTTAACCGGGACTCGAGCCAGGCTTGCAATGCCGGTGTCGCCATCTTACCGCCATATCCCGGCCGGGCGCAAACCAGCAGATGACAGGTATCGAGCAGTTCGAGGCCCCGGTGCCATTGCGGCAGGGTCAGCAGGGAATCCTGGCCGATGATAAAACCCAGCGGCGCGTCGGCGCCGCGCTCGCGGCGCAGGGTTTCGAAGGTTTCCACCGTCCAGGACGGATTGTCGCGCCGCAGCTCGCGGTCGTCGATATCAAACAGCGAGCCTGCGGTGTCGGCTATCGCCAACTGCACCATGGTCAGGCGCTGCTGCGCGCTGGCCTCAGGCTGCGGGCGGTGGGGCGGCACGTTATTGGGCAGCAGGGTGATGCGCTCAAGACCCACCAGCCTGGCGAGCGCGATGGCCGGTTTGATATGGCCGTAATGAATCGGGTCAAAAGTGCCGCCGAAAATAGCGGTCAGTCGTCCGGCCTGCGCTGCGGCGCGGGGCGTGGTGTCGGCGATATCAGACATTTATCAGGGTCTCGGGCAGTGATTTGCCGCACAGCAGCAGGGAAAGGGCTTCCAGATCGGTCCAGACCGGATAGCCGTAATCCTGCTTCAGGGCGATTTCCATACTGGCCATCAGGCCGACCGCCTGATGCAGCTGGCGGGATGACAGGCGCTGCAGTGCCTGGGTCAGCAGCGCCCGGCGATTTTGCCAGACTTTATGCTGATCAAACAGGGCGCGCAGCGGCATGCGTTGCATATCGCGATGCAATGCCAGCAGCGTTAATACCTCCCGTTGCAGGCTGCGCAATAGGATTACCGGCTCGCTGGCTTCCTGGCGTAACTGCCGCAGGATGTGCGCCGCCCGTTTGCTCTTGCCGCCCAACAGCGCGTCCACCCAATGGAAGGGGGTAAAATGCGCCGCGTCGTTAACCGCCGTTTCCACCCGCGGCAGGGTAAGGCTGCCGTCGGGATAGACCAGCGATAAACGCTCCAGGGCCTGAGACAGCGCCAGCAGGTTGCCTTCATAGCAGTAGCACAGCAGCTGGCTGGCCGCATCGTCCAGCGTCAGGTTCATGGTTTTGGCGCGCGTCGCCACCCAGCGGGGCAACTGCGCCTGCTCGGGCGTGGCGCACGTGATGAATACCGCATCCTTGCTCAGCGCCTTGAACCAGGCGCTGTTTTCCTGCGCGCGCGTCAGGCGGGCGCCGCGCAGCATCAGTAACAAATCCGGGTGGAGCAGGGTGGAAAGCAGTAATAATTTTTCGCCGATAGGAGCGCTGGCGCCGTTTTCCGGCAGGATTAACAGCAGGGTCTGGCGGCTGGCGAACAGGCTCATCGCCTGGCAAAGACTGAAAATGTCATCCCAGTCGGTGGCGGCGTCGAGCGTAATGCTGAAATGCTCACTGAACTGATGCGATTGCGCCTGGCGGCGAATCGCATCCTGACTTTCCTGCAGCAGCAACGGATCGTTCCCGAACAGCAAATAGCAGGGGCGCAGCGTTTCCTTCAGCTGCGCGCCCAGCTGTTCCGGGTAAAGCCTGATCATTGCTCTTCCGTGGCCGAGGTCGGCGTTTGAATGACTTCAATGCCCGCGGCGCCGTCCGTGTTGGTAGCGGTGGTTCCCTTGGCGCCGGTGACGGCATTGGCCCGCGCCGTTTTTTGCAGCGTGGCGTCCACGGCGTCGTTGGCTTCAACCGCGGCATGGACCGCCAGCAGTTTGCGCACTAACTGCTGCGCCGCCTGTTCACGCAGTTCCTGGCGGATAATGTCGTTTTCATTGTCCTTGGCAAGCGCGGTGAGCGGGTTGTCAAAGAACGAACGGAATACCCGGATGCGGATGGGGAAAATATCCTTACCCGGCGTCAGCACCTGGGCCTCCACCTCAAGCACCAGCTGGTATTCGGCGGCTTTACCATCCTGGAACACCGATACCGTAGAACGGTCTTCCATCGAGCTGGTAAGGCGCAACGACGGCAGGGTTTTGGCCCGCGGATCCTTGTCCTTGACGATGGTGACGTCGCTGAGCCGCAACTGGGCGCGTACGGCCCGGGTCAGCGGTCCGTAGGGATCGTAGCTGCTAAAGGTTAAGGTCTTTAATTCATTTGGCACTTTTGTGGTGCCGCGCAGATGAAAACCGCAGCCCGCGGTAACCAGCACCGCGAGCCCCAGCAACAACGCTATAGTACGATGTCGCACAACGCCTCCTTGTCTTAACCCACAACCAGGTTAAGCAGTTTGCCAGGCACGTAAATCACTTTACGCACCGTGAACCCTTCCAGGTGTTTCGCCACCAGGTGTTCCTGGACGGCGCGTTCACGCACCAGCGCTTCGTCGGCGTCGGCGGGAACGGTAATTCTTCCGCGCAGTTTACCATTGACCTGGATAACCACCAGCTTCGCTTCCTCTACCATAGCCGTTTCATCGGCAACCGGCCATGGGGCGCTGTCAATATCGCCTTCGCCGCCAAGCGCCTGCCACAGCGCAAAGCTGGCGTGAGGGGTAAACGGATACAGCATGCGCACCACCGCCAGCAGCGCTTCCTGCAGCAGGGCGCGATCCTGCGCGGTGTCCTGCGGCGCCCGCGCCAGCTTGTTCATCAGTTCCATAATAGCGGCGATGGCGGTATTGAACGTCTGGCGGCGGCCGATATCGTCGTTGACCTTGGCAATGGTTTTATGCAGTTCGCGGCGCAAATATTTCTGCGCCTCGTCAAGGGCGGCCACATCCGGCCGGCCGGCGGCGCCAAGCTGCGTATGATCGTAGACCAGTTTCCACACGCGCTTCAAAAAGCGGTTGGCCCCTTCGACGCCGGACTCTTGCCATTCCAGCGTCATTTCCGCCGGCGAGGCGAACATCATAAACAAACGCACGGTATCGGCGCCGTATTTTTCCACCATGATCTGGGGATCGATGCCGTTGTTTTTCGATTTGGACATCTTGCTCATGCCGGCATAGACCAGCTCGCGGCCATCCTTATCGGTGGCTTTGACGATACGGCCTTTTTCATCGCGTTCCACCTCGACATCCGCCGGCGAGATCCAGATCTGTTCGCCGCCGCTACCCAGGTAATAGAACGCGTCCGCCAGCACCATGCCCTGGCACAGCAGGCGTTTGGCCGGTTCGTCGGAACTCACCAGGCCGGCGTCGCGCAGCAGCTTATGATAAAAGCGGAAATACATCAGATGCATGATGGCATGCTCGATGCCGCCGACATATTGATCCACCGGCAGCCAGTAATTGGCGGCGGCGGGGTCCAGCATGCCGCTGTCGAAGTGCGGGCAGGTATAACGCGCGTAGTACCAGCTCGATTCCATAAAAGTATCGAAGGTATCGGTTTCGCGCAGCGCCGGCCGGCCGTTGACGGTGGTTTTCGCCCATTCGGGGTCGGCTTTTATCGGACTGGATATCCCGTCCATGACCACATCTTCCGGTAGCAGCACCGGCAGCTGATCGTCCGGGGTCGGGATGACGGTGCCGTCTTCCAGGGTGACCATCGGAATAGGCGCGCCCCAGTAGCGCTGGCGCGAAACGCCCCAGTCGCGCAGGCGGTAATTGACTTTACGCTCGCCGACGCCGGCCGCCACCAGCTTATCGGCGACGGCGTTAAAGCCCGCGGTATGGTCGAGACCGTCGAATTCGCCGGAATTGAACAGCACGCCTTTTTCAGTCATGGCCTGCTGGCTTAAATCCGGCTCGGCGCCGCCGGCGTCCAGGATCACCGCTTTAATCGGCAAGTGGTATTTCGTGGCGAATTCCCAGTCGCGCTGATCGTGGCCGGGCACCGCCATGACCGCGCCGGTGCCGTATTCCATCAGGACAAAGTTGGCCACCCATACCGGCACGGATTCGCCGCTTAGCGGATGAATGGCGAACAGGCCGGTCGCCATGCCTTTTTTCTCCATGGTCGCCATGTCGGCTTCGGCCACTTTGGTATTGCGGCATTCGGCGATGAAGTCGGCCAGAGCCGGGTTGGCGGCCGCGGCCGCCAGCGACAGCGGATGCCCGGCGGCGACGGCCAGGTAGGTCACGCCCATAAAGGTATCGGGACGGGTGGTGTAGACCGACAGCGTTTCCTCGCTGTGCGCCACCTGGAAGCGGATTTCCACCCCTTCGGAGCGGCCGATCCAGTTGCGCTGCATGGTTTTCACCTGCTCGGGCCAGCTTTCCAGGTTGTCCAGGCCATACAGCAGCTCATCGGCGTAGGCGGTGATTTTCACGAACCACTGCGGTATTTCCTTACGTTCGACCTTGGTGCCGCAGCGCCAGCAGCCGCCGTCGATCACCTGCTCGTTGGCCAACACCGTCTGGTCATGGGGACACCAGTTGACCGCCGAGGTCTTTTTATAGACCAGGCCCTTTTCGTACAGACGGGCAAAGAACCACTGCTCCCAGCGATAATATTCCGGCCGGCAGGTGGTGACCTCCCGGTCCCAGTCATAACCGAAGCCCAGCAGTTTTAGCTGGGTTTTCATATACGCGATATTGTCGTAGGTCCAGGGCGCCGGCGCCGTATTGTTCTTGACCGCCGCGCCTTCCGCCGGCAGGCCGAAGGCGTCCCAGCCGATGGGCTGCAGCACGTTCTTGCCCTGCATGCGCTGATAACGCGCGATAACATCGCCAATGGTGTAGTTGCGCACATGGCCCATATGCAGGCGGCCGGAGGGATAGGGCAGCATGGAAAGACAGTAATATTTTTCCTTGCCCGTATCCTCGGTAACCTTGAAGGTTTGGTGTTCATGCCAGTGAAGCTGGACGTGGGATTCTATCTCTTCCGGGCGATATTGCTCTTGCATGGCAGCCAGTGGTCCTATAGTGAAAATACAGCTACGCTCGCGTTGTCTACCGAGCGTTGATAACAAAAGATCCGCATAGCATAGCTGATAAGCAACGGCGGCAACAACACCCAGCGCCGCCCGGATGCGTATTTCTGCCACATAAGCCCGGATCCGGCCGAATTATTGCGTTGCGCCATGCTTTATACCGAATGAGTTTACCGTTATAGGCTAAAATTATCAGCATGATACCAATTTAGTCCCGGCCAGAAGGCCATTTCGGGTGATGCTGGCGGAAATCAGGAGAAGACGATGGATAAGGTTGCGCAATATTACCGCGAATTGCTGGCCTCGCTGAGTCAACAGCTTGAGCAGGGCGAAAGGAATATCGATACGCTGGTTGAGGATGCGCGCCTGCGTTTGCAGGCCACCGGCGATTTGACGCCGGCGGAAGTGGAGAACGTTACCCGGGCGGTGCGCCGCGATCTGGAAGAGTTCGCCCGCAGCTATGATGAGAGCCGCACGCAGGATGACGACAGCGTGTTTACGCGGGTCATCAAGGAGAGCCTGTGGCAGGAACTGGCGGACATCACCGATAAAACCCAGCTGGAGTGGCAGGAAGTGTTTAAAGACGTCAGCCATCACGGCGTCTACAACAGCGGGGAAGTGGTCGGGCTGGGCAACCTGGTGTGCGAACGTTGCCATCATTCGCTGGCGTTTTACACGCCGGAAACGTTGCCGCTTTGCCCGGAATGCGGGTTTGATCAGTTCCACCGCCGTCCGTTCCAATAGCGGCGCGGCCTGCCCGCAGCATGGCGACAGGCCGCCGCGGGCGGCTAGTGCAGTATTTTCGCCAGGAAGTCGCGGGCGCGATCGGTTTGCGGATGCTGGAAGAACGCTTCTTTGTGCGTATCCTCGACGATTTTACCTTCGTCCATAAAAATCACCCGGTTGGCCACTTTGCGGGCAAAGCCCATTTCATGGGTCACCACCATCATGGTCATGCCTTCCTGCGCCAGCTCCACCATCACGTCCAGCACTTCATTGATCATTTCCGGGTCCAGCGCCGACGTCGGCTCGTCAAACAGCATCGCCACCGGATCCATGCACAGGGCGCGGGCAATGGCCACCCGCTGCTGCTGGCCGCCGGAAAGCTGGCCGGGGAATTTATTGGCCTGCACGGACAATCCCACCCGCTCCAGGAGTTTCAGGCCTTTTTCGCGCGCGGCGTCCTTGTTGCGCTTCAGCACCTTCACCTGCGCCAGGGTAAGATTGTCGATGATCGACAGGTGCGGAAACAGTTCAAAATGCTGGAACACCATGCCCACCTTGGCGCGCAGTTGGGCCAGGTTGGTGCGCTTATCGTTGACGGCGATATCGTTGACCATAATCTGGCCGCGCTGGATTGGCTCCAGCCCGTTGACGGTTTTGATCAGCGTCGATTTACCCGACCCGGACGGACCGCAGACCACGACGACCTCGCCGGTTTGCACTTCGGTTGAGCAATCGTTCAGAACCTGAAAATGACCGTACCATTTAGAAATATTTTTCAGGGAAATCATCAAACCGTCCTTTTCTTCAAATAATTCACCAGCAGGGAAGCGCTGAGGCTGATTACAAAATAAACCGCGCCGGCAAACAGGATCATTTCCACCTGCGTGCCGTCGCGCTCGCCCACCGACGACGCGGTGCGGAAAAAGTCCGCCAGGCTTAGCACATACACCAGCGACGTATCCTGGAACAGGACAATGCCCTGGGTCAGCAGCAGCGGCACCATGGCGCGAAACGCCTGGGGCAGCACCACCAATTGCATGGACTGCCAGGGCGTCATGCCCAGCGCCAGCGCCGCGGAGGCCTGGCCGCGTGAAATACTGATAATGCCGGCGCGGATAATCTCCGAGTAATAGGCGGCTTCAAACAGCGAAAAGGCCACCATGGCTGAAATCAGCCGGATATCGGTTTGCGGCGACAGTCCCAGCACCTTTTGCAAAAAGCTCGGCACAACGAGATAAAACCACAACAGCACCATCAACAGCGGTACCGATCGAAACAGATTAACGTAAAGTTTGGCGAACCAGCTGACTGGCCACAGCGGCGACAGGCGCATGACCGCCAGCACGGTGCCCCAGATAATGCCGAAGAACACGGCGGTAAAGGTGATTTTCAGCGTCAGCGCCATGCCCTGCAGCATATACGGCAGGCTGGGGACGATGGTACTCCAGTCAAATTGGTACATCATTTACCTCCTATATGACCGGGCAGACGTACTTTTTTCTCCACCAGATGCATGGCAAACATGATCACCGCGTTAATAATCAGGTAGCCGAGGGTTATCGCGGTAAAAGACTCGTACGCATGGGCGGAATAATCCAGCAGTTTACCCGCCTGCGCCGCCATATCCACCAGACCGATGGTGGAGGCCACGGCGGAGTTTTTCACCAGGTTAAGCATTTCCGAGGTCATCGGCGGCACGATCACGCGATAAGCGTTCGGCAGCAGCACATAACGATAGGTTTGCGGCAGGGTCAGGCCCATCGCCAGCCCGGCGGCCATCTGTCCGGAGGCCAGCGACTGGATGCCGGCGCGTACCTGTTCGCACACGCGGGCGGCGGTAAACAATCCCAGGCACACCATGGAGGAGACAAAAAACTGGACATTCGGGTCCAGGCCCGACTTAAACCACGTGCCGATATTGACCGGCAACAGCTCGGGAACCACCAGATACCAAATGAAGAACTGCACGATCAAAGGAATGTTACGGAATAACTCGACGTAACAGGTTCCTAAAGCGGAAAGAAAACGATTTGGAACGGTACGCAGGATGCCGAACAGCGAACCGACCAGCAACGCGATAATCCAGGCGCAAAACGAGACGGCGATGGTGACTTTAAATCCCGCCCACAGCCAGCCGAGGTAGGTGGTGTTGCCAAAAGGGGCCGCTTCAAAAAAAATGCCCCAGTTCCAATCTATTGACATAAAAAACTCCGGTAAAAAAGGGTAGCACCGCTACCCTGAAGATTGACGAAGACCTTGATATCCGCAGCGCGGGGAACGACCGCGCTGCGTCTGTCTGTCCTGGCCTCCTGCAATCGAGAGGGCGGGGAGTCACCCGCCCTTATTGTCGTTATTAGTTTACGGCTTTATCGTTAGGGGCTTTGAACAGCGCTTTGACGTCATCGGACATATCGAAATTCATATTCAGGTTTTTCGGCGGAATCGGCTGTTTAAACCAGGTGTCATACCATTTTGCCGCTTGGCCGGAGGTCTGGATGGAAACAATAGTGTCGTCCACCAGCTTTTTAAACTGCGGGTCGTCTTTGCGCATCATGCAGCCATAGGCTTCTTTGGACTGCGGGGTACCGACGATATCCCACTGATCCGGGTTCTTGGACTTGGCGCGTTCGCCCGCCAGCAGGGCGTCATCCAGCATAAAGGCTTCCGCGCGCCCCGTTTCCAGGGTACGGAACGAATCGCCGTGATCCTTGGTGGAAATGATGCGCATCTTCATTTGTTTTTCGTCGTTCAGCTTGTTGAGCAGCATTTCGGACGTGGTGCCCGCGGTGACCACCACGGTCTTGCCGGCGAGGTCGGGGAAGTCTTTAATGGCGCTGCCCTTTTTCACCGCGATACGGGTGCCGATCACAAACAGGGTATTGGAGAAATCCACCTGCTTTTGACGTTCCAGGTTATTGGTGGTTGAACCGCATTCGAAATCGTAGGTACCGTTTTGCAGCAACGGAATACGGTTTTGCGAGGAAATAGGCAGGTACTTCACCTGCAGGGAAGGTGCGTCAATTTTCTTTTTAATCGCGTCCACGATGGCATCGGAATAAGCCTGGGAGTAACCCACCACTTTTTGCTGGTTGTCGTAATAGGAAAAAGGAACGGACGATTCCCGATGGCCCACCACGATCACGCCGTTATCTTTGATTTTCTTCAGGGTGCCCGTCAGGTCTTCCGCATGGGCCATACTGCCGGCCATGCCCAGTACCAGTAATGATAAAGCCAATTTGCGCATTTGCATTTTCCAACTCCTTTGCTGTCACTACGGCGCTCAAGGGGTAAGCGCGCCGCAATCATGAGTATCACGTTAAGCTTTGGAACCAGCCTAAAGCGTAAAATCAAAACGGATTACCGTTAAAAAATAGCCGAATGTAAATGTTTTGAAATGAAAAAGTTTTCGTTTTGTGAGTTCAGACGCACCAAAGCGTGGCGCATGACGCCTCATTGCACAATCTAAGTGCGATAAGCGCACCATTGCAGCGCACGGATGGCAAAAATCACTCATAAAAAAACAGTTTTTAACGACATTCGCAACGTTATACAGCAAAATCCATGCCAGACAAATTATTTGCCCCCGAACGGAGCAGCGGCGGAATCAGGCCGGCTGCGCGCCGGCGGCCGACAGGGCGACATGGGCTTTAAAGATTTCCAGCGCGCCGGGCAGCAGAGCGGGGTCGACATGTTTCGCGTTATCCCACAGTCCGGCGAAGCTGATTGCCCGACCGCAGTGAATAAAGACCTCTTCCACCCTGATAATAATCACGCTTTTCGCCGGCTGGCCGTTGTGGGCAAAACGCAGGCAAAGCGCCGGGTCGACGGAAATCCGCGCGCGGCCGTTGACCCGGAATCCCTCCAGCCAGCCGGGGATGAGAAACAGCATGCCGACAAAGGGATTGTGCAGGATATTGCTAAGGCCATCGAGGCGATTGTTGCCGGAACGATCCGGCAGCAGCAGCGTTTTATCATCCTCTACCTGGACAAACCCCGGTTCGCCTCCTTTCGGCGAGCAGTCAATGCCGCGTGCGCCCTGCGTGCCGAGGATCATGAACGGCGACAGGGCAATCAGCCGGCGGGCGTAGGCATCAAGATGATCGATCTGTTTTTGCACCACCGCTTTGTTGGGTTGGGCATAATGCTCGCGCAGCTGGGCGGGATCGGTTAGCAGATAACGGGAATCGGGATTCATTCAGAGGCTCTTTGGTCAATATGTCACGAGGATGTTACAAGTGGCACGATAACAGCAATGAGTTTGATTAACAATAATTAGCACGCGCATTAGGGCTGCGGCGCCGGACCCAAGGCGGACGCGCTAAAGAGGGCGCGGGCCACATTTTTGATATAGGGCTGCCGCGAATGTAGCACGCCATAACAGAGAGAGATGAACCTTTGCTCCTGAATTTAAATATGAAGCAGCCAGCCGTGGTGGGGCTTTGCTTGCTTGCGGAGAGGCTTATGTTGTCGCGGTGGGGGCTTTGCTTGCTTGCGGGGAGGCTTATGTTGCCACGGTGCGGGTTTCGCTGGGCTTATGTTGTCGCGGTGAAGGTTTCGCTTGCCATGCGTTCGGTGGTTATATGGCGTGTCCGGTGCCGGCAAGCGACAAAGAGGCCGTACCGCGACGGCCTCCTTGACCTCCGCGCGTCCGGCAGATCGTGCGCCGCTGCGCGGTCCCCGGCATCGCCCATCCCGGCTTTGGGACCGCACGGGACGCGCTCCCGGCGCGGCCCTTAGCTTTCGCCGCTCCCGGCGGCTCATCCAGCCAAGATGCGCGCTGCCGGCGCACTCTATGCCGGCACAACGTCAACACCATCGCCTGTGAGCAATGTAGCGTTTTGGGGTTCATCGCGGTATGTGATTACCGGGAAAAATAGCAGTATTTATTTTGGGCTGAAGTCTGCAGTATAACGGCTGATGGCTGATGGCTGATGGCTGATGGCTGAAAGCGTAATGCGTACTGTTAAAACTTAAAGCGTAAGGTTTAAGTTGCATGAATGATGAACGCCTTATTGCATGACCGCATGTCCAACTTTTCGTCGTGCCAGCTGCATTCCATACCTGTTGCATCCCATCACGGTCGATCCTAAGCCGACGCCAGTCCCATCCTAAGCAACAGCGCCGCTATCGCTTCATAACATGCAGTACGAACAGCGACATGTTGACCGGCATAAAGCGCGCTGACGGCGCCTGTGCCCCCGGCATGAGCCGCCGGGAGCGGCGAAAGGCCCGTTTGCGCCGGGAGCGCATAACGGGCCGGTGCATAACGGGGGCACAGGCGGCGGAAGGTATCGCGCAGCGACGCGCGACCTGCCGGGCGCGCGGAGGTCAAGGAGGCCGTCGCGGTACGGCCTCTTTGTCGCTTGCCGGCACCCGGCAAGACATATGAACACCTAACGCACGGCAAGCGAAACCCGCACCGCGGCAACATAAGCCCAGCGAAACCCGCACCGTGGCAACATAAGCCTCCCCGCAAGCGCCAGCGAAACTCTCACCATGGCAACATAAGCCTCCCCGCAAGCGCCGGCGAAACTCTCACCATGGCAACATACGCTTCCCCGCAAGCGCCAGCGAAGCCCTCACCATGGCGACCTAAACCGTGGCTACTAACGCGCCCGGCGGCCAAAGACCACGGCGGCAAACCCCAGCAGCAGCGTCAGCACCCACAACGGCCAGTCGCCAAAGCGTGCATAAGGCGTCAGTCCGGTTGTCGGCGTTACGCGCGCGCTTAACACGTCGCGGGTAAACTGCGGCAGCATCGCTTCGATGGCGCCATCGGCGCCGATCACCGCGGTAATACCGTTATTGGTACTGCGCAACAATGGCCGCCCCAGTTCCAGCGCGCGCATGCGCGCCATCTGGAAATGCTGCCAGGGGCCGATGGAATGACCGAACCACGCGTCATTGGAAATGGTCAGCAGGAAATCGGTATCCGGCCGAAAGTTATCCCGCACCTGCGAGCCGAGCACGATTTCATAACAAATGGCCGCAGTCAGCTTCATGCCGGCAACGCTCAGCTGCGGCTGGATATAATTGCCGCGGCTGAATGACGACATCGGCAGATTGAACAGCGGCGCCAGGGGACGCAGCAGGGTTTCCAGCGGCACAAATTCACCGAACGGCACCAGATGATGCTTGGCATAACGATTCGGGCTGGGGTAGCGGTAAGGCGTTTGCTCCCCCAGTACCAGGATACTGTTAAAATAATTATAGCCCGACGCTGTCCTGCGGGTGTCGATAATGCCGGTGACCAGGCTGGTGCGCTCTTCACGCAACAGCGCATCCAGCTCGGTCAGGAACGGCCCCTGGGCGGTTTCGTCATCCGGTATGGCCGATTCCGGCCAAATCACCATCTGCGCCTTGCCCAGGAACGGACGGGTATGGCTTAGGTACACGTCAAGCGTCGGCCGTACCTGGTCGGGTTCCCATTTCAGCGATTGGGCAATGTTACCTTGCACCATGGCCACAGCCACCGTCCTGGCATCCTGCGGGGCATACCAGTGCAGTCCGCGCAGCGGCCAGGGCAGCAACAGCACCGCCAGCGCGCAAATGCCGGCCAGGGGGGCGCGCAGCGCCACGGCGGCCACCGCCAGGCCGCTCGCGGCCATCAGGAAAAAGGTCATGGACTCGACGCCGAACAGCGGCGCCAGCCCCTTCAGGGGACCGTCGATTTGCGTATAGCCGAACTGCAGCCACGGCAGGCCGGTCATCACCCAGCCGCGCAGGAATTCCGTCACCTGCCACAGCACCGGGGCGCCAACCGCCAGCCGCCACAGCGAGGTGCGCGGCCAGATGCGCGCCAGCACGCCGCCAAACAGCATCGGATACAGCGCCAGGTACGCCGCCAGCAGGGCCACCAGGCCGATATTCACCGGGACGGGCAGCCCGCCGAACTGGTCGATACTGACATAAATCCAGCGCATGCCGGTGCCGAACAGCCCAAAGCCCCAGAAAAAACCGAGCCAGGCGGACTGCCGCACCGTGCGGTTAAGGGTCACCGCCAGCAACCCGGCCAGCGAGACTAACGCCGCCGGCCAAAAGTCATAAGGTGAAAACGCCAGGGTACCGCAGGCGCCGGTCAATAACGCCAGCAACGCACGTACCCACTGGCGCTCAAGTCGCAATGCGCTCGCCATGTAAGGTTTATTCTTCCATTATCGGTTGGGGTGAGTCGTCGGGGATTTTAACATGAACCTGGATGATACGCCGACTGTCGGCCATGGCGACCTTAAAAATATAACCATCTATTTCAATGGTTTCACCACGGGCCGGCAGATGGCCGAAGGCTTGCATCACCAGCCCGCCGATGGTGTCCACTTCTTCGTCGCTGAAGTGGGTGCCGAAGGTTTCGTTAAAATCCTCAATCGGCGTCAGCGCGCGGATGGTGAAGGTATGGCGGTTAAGCTGGCGGATATCCCGGTCTTCCTCGTCATCATATTCATCCTCGATTTCGCCGACGATCAGCTCCAGGATGTCTTCAATGGTGACCAGGCCGGAAACGCCGCCGAACTCGTCAATCACAATGGCCATATGGTAGCGCTGGGACCGGAACTCCTTCAGCATGCGATCGACGCGTTTACTTTCCGGCACCACCACGGCGGGGCGCAACACTTTATCCATACTGAACGGCTGCGAATCGCTGAGCATAAACGGCAGCAGATCCTTGGCCATCAGGATCCCCTCGATGTGATCCTTGTCTTCGCTTATCACCGGGAAACGGGAATGCGCGGATTCAATGATCACATCCAGGCACTCTTCCAGCGACTGGTTGTTTTTCAGGGTCACGATTTGGGAACGCGGGATCATGATATCGCGTACGCGCTGCTCGGCGATATCCATAACGCCTTCGAGCATATCGCGGGTATCGGGATCAATCAGCTCGTTTTGTTCGGAATCACGGATAAGCTCCAGTAAATCATTGCGATTTTTTGGCTCGCCGTGAAACAGCTGATTAAGGATAAGGGTAAAAAAGCCCTTTTTGGGACTGGGGCTGTCGTTGCTTTGCGAATGGTCGTCGCTCATGGCGTTTAGTTAATTTCACTCGTAGTGGATAAATGGATCGTATAAACCGGCCCCGCTCCGGGGCCGGCGTCGTTTATCAGTCGTCTTTTTCGTTCAGATAGGGATCGGGATAACCTAACGCCTGCATGATGTCGGCCTCCAGCGCCTCCATTTCCTCGGCTTCCTCATCCTGGATATGATCATACCCTAGCAGATGCAGACAGCCGTGGACAACCATATGCGCCCAGTGCGCCTCCAGCGGCACGTCCTGTTCGCCGGCTTCCCGTTCCACCACCTGGCGGCAGATGATCAGGTCGCCGAGCAGGGGAAGCTCCACCTGCGGCGGGGCTTCAAAGGGAAATGACAGTACATTGGTCGGCTTGTCCATGCCGCGGTAGGTCAGGTTCAGCTCGTGGCTTTCCGCGTCGTCCACCAGGCGGATGGTGACCTCGGCCTCGTCCTGGAACTGCGGCAGCACGCCTTCCAGCCAGCGCATAAAGGTTGCTTCATCGGGCAAACCGGCCGGATCGGCGCAGGCGACCTGTAAATCAAGGATGACGCCGCTCATTTGGCCGGCTCCTGGTTATCGCCGGCGGCCGGCGGGATATTCCCGTGGTAAGCGGCCTGCGCTTCACGCCGGCGCTGTTCGCCCAACGCGTCTTTACGCTTCTGATCGGCCGCTTCCCAGGCTTCATACGCCACCACGATGCGCGCCACCACGGGATGGCGCACCACGTCCTCGCTATGGAAGAAGTTGAAGCTGATTTCCTTTACGTCGGCCAGCACTTCGATGGCGTGCCGCAGGCCTGATTTCGCATTGCGCGGCAGGTCGATCTGGGTGATATCGCCGGTAATGACCGCTTTGGAATTAAAACCGATGCGCGTCAGGAACATCTTCATCTGCTCGATGGTGGTGTTCTGGCTTTCATCCAGGATGATAAAGGCGTCATTCAGGGTACGACCGCGCATATAGGCCAGCGGAGCGACTTCAATCACGTTGCGTTCAATCAGTTTCTCAACCCGCTCGAAGCCCAGCATTTCGAACAGCGCGTCATACAGCGGACGCAGGTACGGGTCGACCTTCTGGCTGAGATCGCCGGGCAGGAAACCGAGTTTTTCACCGGCCTCCACCGCCGGGCGGGTCAGCATGATGCGGCGTATTTCCTGGCGCTCCAGCGCATCCACCGCCGCGGCCACCGCCAGGTAGGTTTTACCCGTACCGGCCGGACCGACGCCAAAGGTAATATCATGATCGAGTATATGGGCGATATACTGCGCCTGGTTTGGCGTACGGGGTTTGATAACGCCCCGCTTGGTCTGGATATGCACCGCTTTGCCGAAGTCCGGCACGCTTTCGGCGGTTTGCTCCAGCACCCGGCTCTCTTTGATGGCCAGGTGGATTTTTTCCGGCTCGATATCGGCGACAACACCGCGCACCGGAGCCGTGTCCACGTACAGCGTCAGCAGGATATTGGCGGCGGCTTCCACGCACAGCGGTTTGCCGACCAGTTTGAAAACGTTGTCGCGACGATTGATTTCAATGCCCAACCGGCGCTCAAGTTGTTTGATATTGTCATCGAACGGCCCGCAGAGGCTCATTAAGCGCTTATTGTCCGCAGGCTCCAGCATGATTTCTTTAGTGTCGACGTTCAAACTTTTCCTCTGGGCCTTTCAGGCCATGTTAGGGAGTAGATTATGGCTGACCATGTTCATAAATGAAGGAAACCGTCACCAGCGTCAAGGACGCGGATCATTAAATTAATATTGGGGCACGATAAGTGAAAAGCAACCGGGGGAGAAAAGGCAGAACCGGGCGGCGGGGGAGGCCGCCCGTTAACGGGCAGGGAGGGTATCACGGCTGGAAGGTCCCGACGCCGAGTTCATTCTCTTTGCGGGTGCGCGCAATCACCGAGGCCGGGCTTTCGCTCACGCGCAGGCCCATTTGATCTTCGGTGCGCACGACCACGCCGCGCAGCGAGTTCGGATTGACATCGACGATCTCGACATCGACAAACTTGCCGATCATGTCCGGCGTGCCTTCAAAGTTCACCACGCGGTTATTTTCAGTACGGCCGGCCAACTCCATCACGCTTTTGCGCGAGGTGCCCTCCACCAGGATGCGCTGGACCGTGCCCATCATCTGGCGACTGAACTGCATCGCCTGCTGAATGATGCGTTGCTGCAGTATATGCAGCCGCTGCTTTTTCTCGTCTTCGCCGACATCGTCCACCATATCCGCCGCCGGCGTGCCGGGACGCGCGGAGTAGATAAAACTGTAGCTGGTATCGAAATTAACATCGGCGATAAGCTTCATGGTCTGCTCGAAGTCGGCCTGGGTTTCCCCGGGGAAACCGATGATAAAATCGGAACTCACCTGGATGCCGGGACGCGCTTTGTGCAGTTTGCGGATGATGGATTTATATTCCAGCGCCGTATGGGCGCGTTTCATCATGGTCAGGATGCGATCGGAACCGCTTTGCACCGGCAAATGCACAAAGCTGACCAGCTCCGGCGTGTCGCGGTAGACGTCGATGATATCGTCGGTGAATTCAATCGGGTGGCTGGTGGTGAAACGCACGCGATCGATGCCGTCGATGGCCGCCACCAGGCGCAGCAGTTCGGCAAAGGTGCAGATATCGCCCTCGAAGCTGGCGCCGCGGTAGGCGTTGACGTTCTGCCCCAGCAGGTTGACCTCGCGCACGCCCTGGGACGCCAGTTGGGCTATCTCGAACAGGATATCGTCGCAGGGACGGCTGACTTCCTCGCCGCGGGTATAGGGCACCACGCAAAACGAGCAGTACTTGTTGCAGCCTTCCATGATGGAGACAAACGCGGTGGGGCCCTCGGCGCGCGGTTCCGGCAGCCGGTCGAATTTTTCGATTTCGGGGAAGCTGATATCCACCACCGGGCTGCGCGTGCCGCGCACGTGGTTGATCATTTCCGGCAAGCGGTGCAGGGTCTGCGGCCCGAAGATAATATCGACATAATGGGCGCGCTCGCGGATATGCGCGCCTTCCTGGGAGGCCACGCAGCCGCCGACGCCGATGATCAAATCCGGATTGGCTTCTTTCAGCGCCCGCCAGCGGCCCAGTTGATGGAATACCTTCTCCTGCGCCTTTTCACGAATGGAACAGGTGTTGAGCAGCAACACGTCCGCTTCTTCGGCGTTATCCGTCAACTGGTAGCCGTGGGTGCTATCCAGCAAGTCGGCCATCTTCGATGAATCGTACTCGTTCATCTGACAGCCCCAGGTTTTGATATGCAGTTTTTTTGTCATCGGCTTGCCATTACTTGATGCATTATTTTAGGGTGCGAAAAAGCCCTTCGGCTCATGCAGGGCGCGTATTGTAATCCTTTGGCGTGGTTGTGACCAGAGGGCTGAGCCTTCGCTCCTCTTTCATAATGAAAAATTGCGGTACACTAAGCAAATGTTTAATCACAGACACAAGCATAGCCGAGATGAACACAAACGAAATAGCCTATGATGCGGTGGTGGCGGGGGGCGGCATGGTCGGCGCCCTGGCGGCGTTAATGCTGGCGCAGGGCGGTATACGGGTGCTGGTGCTGGACCATGCCCGGCTGGCGGAGCCCCGGCCGGATGCCCCGCCTGATTT
Organism: Sodalis sp. RH24; assembly: GCF_047324145.1. Lineage (NCBI taxonomy): Bacteria > Pseudomonadati > Pseudomonadota > Gammaproteobacteria > Enterobacterales > Bruguierivoracaceae > Sodalis > Sodalis sp. RH24. The sequence goes on along the minus strand of NZ_CP178729.1, from coordinate 2,050,686 downwards.
GCGCGTTTCGGCTATCAGCTGCGCGTCGGCGGCGTTGTTGCGCCGCGTGGGCGCGTGGGACCGTATCGATTCCCATGTCCGCGTACCCTACCGCCGCCTGGAAACCTGGGAATGGGCGCAGTCCCAGGTCACCTTCGACGCCGCGGCGCTGCATTTGCCGGAACTCGGCTTTATGGTGGAAAACATCCGGCTGCAGCGGGCGCTGTGGCAGGCCTGCGCCGACTGCGGCAATCTGACGCTGCGCGCGCCGGCCGCCCTGGCGAAAATGCGTTATGACGGCGGCAACTGGCGCCTGACGCTTGATAACGGCGAAACGGTTGGCGCCCGGCTCCTGATCGGCGCCGACGGCGCCCGGTCCAACGTACGGCAATGGGCTGGCATCGGCACCGTCGGTTGGCAATATCGCCAGTCGTGTATGCTGATAACCGTCGCATGCCCGTACGGCCAGCAGGATGTCACCTGGCAGGAATTTACCCCCGACGGTCCCCGGGCGTTTTTACCGCTCTACGATAACTGGGCGTCGCTGGTGTGGTATGACAGCGCGGCGCGTATCCGCCAACTGCAGGCCCTGCCGCCGGCGGCCCTGGAGCGCGAGGTGCTGGCCGCCTTTCCCACCCGCCTGGGCGCGGTGAAGGTGCACGCCGCGGGCGCTTTTGCGCTGGTGCGCAGCCATGCCAGGGACTATGTCCGGCCGGGCCTGGCGCTGATCGGCGATGCGGCGCATACCATAAATCCGCTGGCGGGGCAGGGCGTAAACCTGGGCTTTCGCGACGCTGAAGCGCTGGCCGCGGTGGTGATTGGCGCGCGCGATCATGATGAACCCTGGGACGAGCTGCGCATCTTAAAGCGCTATCAGCATCGCCGTTACGGCGACAACCTGCTGATGCAAAGCGGCATGGATCTCTTCTATAGCGCCTTCAGCAACCGGCTGCCGCCGGTCCGGCTGGCGCGCAACCTCGGCCTGTTCCTGGCTCAGCGCGCCGGCCCGCTGAAAGTCCGGGCGCTGAAATATGCCCTGGGTCTCTGACTGGCGGTAGCGTCGGGCGTTGTCAGCAAAAAAATGAGCAATATATTGCTCATTTTTTTTCATTTAAGATTTTTTTGAGCAAAATAATTGCCATTTTAAAAACGTTAGCGCTAAAAGAGCAAAACATTGCTCATTGAAGGTGTCCATGAAATTGACTATTGAAATTTTTGTCGAAGGAAGATGGCAGGACGCCGCGTCTATCATATTTTCCGAACCTGACCAAGGACGCGCGAGTTTAACGTTACTCGGTTACGCGTTTGATTATGCGCTGGAATTCATGGAACGGGATGATGAGCATGCCTGTAGTAGCAATTTGCCTGCGGTACTCATGGAAAACTACCGATCAAGGCCTGCCGTCAACCCAACAAGATAGCGCTCGGTTGCGGTCAGGCGTTATTGCTCCCGTGGGAAATATGCGCATTAAGGAATCCTTAACCGATTTACCCGCGGTTAAACAAATTAATCAAATTCGGTTTACCGTACAGGATGTGGCCGAGCGGAATACTGATTTTTTAGAATACGCACAACAGATGGGCGCGGCGGGCGGTGGCGCCACTGGCGCTGGTGAGGAGGCGCCAAAACTATTATTACGTTGCTCCGCCAACAACGAAATCTGGATCGATACTTTTCAGGATGACGACCAAAATCCAGATCAATATCAGCCGTCGTACTCTATCCGATATCGAACGAGACCAGGGCAGCCAGTCGTTGTCGATATTAAACCGGGTATTTAAGCCGCTTGGCCTTAAGATAGGCTTATTGCCGCGCAGTCAGCATTTGATGCGCGCGCTGCTGCCAGGCGGACCAAAGGACGCTTAGGCGATCTTATCCGGCGGGCTTTTCATGCCGGACGGCACAGAAAACACCGCCTGCGCCTGCGCTTAAGCGATAATAGAGGCGTGGACAATCAGCCGGGATGGCGCTTTCCCCTGCATGTCCCGCTAAGCGCAGGTGGGCGTTACATCGCCAGGATTTTCTCTTTTTGCACGCTGAATTCCTGATCGCTTAAAATGCCGCGTTCTTTCAGCGCCGCCAGTTTTTCCAACTGGGTGATCACGTCATATTGCGCACGGGTGCCCGCCGCCTGCCGCATCTGCGGCTGCTGGCTGAGCGTTTCCCGTGCGATATTCACCATATTGGTAAACGGGGTGACCGCACCTTTCATCACATTCTCGATGGTATAGTTTTGACCTGTGGTGCTCAGGGTAATGCTGCCGGTCATCATCTTGGTGCGCCCGCTTACGGAAACCACGCTCGCCAGATCGACGAAAACCTGCTTCAGACCGTAAACCATGCCTTTATCCAGGAAAATAATCCGGTAGTTGGTCAGGGTAATCAGCCAGGTATTGCCGCCCATCAGGCCCGTTGCCACCGCCAGCGGTTTTTCATCGTCGGCCAGGATCGCCGGAAGATGGTAAAACTCTTTTTTGGTGCCGAAGGGCATATCGCCCACCAGCTTGGCCAGGCGCTTATATTCTATTTTCAACTCTTCAATACTTGCTGTTTTAAAGTTAATCATCATTGAGTCCCAATGAATAATGGTCAATTTATCATTTGATCGTGCTTGAATTTACCTTATGTAGCGCACCACCAAAGACGAGAACAGCTCCCTGAAACCTGCTTAATTAAACGACTAGCTCGGGCAACGATCTTTTTGTGAAAGGCCACATGCCGTTTCCCGCGCGAAATCGTCGGTGATTGTGCCCTTAACAATATGGCCGATACCATGATCTGGGATTACTTGCGCCGCGTTTAGTTGCAAAATAATTAGGATAATCCTGATTTTTTTGCTAACGCGCGGCGACGGGCTGATACCCTTTGCAAGGATGATCTGAAAGGAAGGGCAGAAGACACGCATAAAAAAAGCGGGGCGATGTCTTTCGACAATCGCCCCGCTTTTCGCTGCTTGCGCAGTCTTTGTATGGCTGGGGTACCAGGATTCGAACCTGGGGTGGCGGAATCAGAATCCGCTGCCTTACCGCTTGGCGATACCCCAAAAATGTGGTGGCTACGACGGGAATCGAACCTGTGACCCCAGCATTATGAGTGCTGTGCTCTAACCAGCTGAGCTACGTAGCCGAATTATACTTAAAAATTCGGGACTTACAATACTTTTTAAAAACTTTTTCAACTTTTTTTTGGCTGGGATACCAGGATTCGAACCTGGGGGTGGCGGGATCAAAACCCGCTGCCTTACCGCTTGGCTATATCCCAATCATCCAAACGTTTTTGCAACTTTTCCCGCTTGCAACCTCGCCCGGGCGAGGTTAATGGCTGGGGTACCAGGATTCGAACCTGGGAGTGGCGGGATCAAAACCCGCTGCCTTACCGCTTGGCTATACCCCATCCGCTGCGTAACCGAAATCATGGTGCGGGAGGCGAGACTTGAACTCGCACACCTTGCGGCGCCAGAACCTAAATCTGGTGCGTCTACCAATTTCGCCACTCCCGCAAAGTATGGTGGCTACGACGGGATTCGAACCTGTGACCCCAGCATTATGAGTGCTGTGCTCTAACCAGCTGAGCTACGTAGCCATCTTTCCGCGTGACCTTCATTCGGCGTTGCGGGGCGCATTATGCGTAGTTGCAGAAATCCAGTCAACACCTTTTTTCGGTAATCAGGCTTTGCGCATGCTGTTTGTCTGGCTTATGAGCAACCTGATGATAAAAACCGCATAAGGCCTGATTTTCCTATTCAAACAAATAAAAACCGGGCCGTAAAGGCCCGGTGAGTTTGATAATAACCCTAAGCTCAAAGCAGACATGTTAAAGGGCGCGCGGCCCATGGCGCGCCAGGCCCGCCAACGCTGAACTCAACCCGGACGAGTTCAAGGGAGAGCGTGCCAATGGGGTCGAATCGGGCGTGGTGTTCCCGCCCGACCGAGGCCCCATGGCATGCCAGGCCCGCCAACGCTGAACTCAACCCGGACGTGTTCAAGGGAGAACGTGCCAATGGGGTCGAATCGGGCGTGGTTTTCCCGCCCGACCGAGTGCCTCATGGCATGCCAGGCCCGCCAACGCTGAACTCAACCCGGACGTGTTCAAGGGAGAGCGTGCCAATGGGGTCGAATCGGGCGTGGTTTTCCCGCCCGACCTAGCGCCCCATGGTGCGCTAGGCCCGCCAACACCGGACCTAACGCAGCCGTGTTCAAGGGAGAGCGTGCCAATGGGGTCGAATCGGGCGTGGTGTTCCCGCCCGACCGAGCGCCCCATGGTGCGCTAGGCCCGCCAACACCGGACCTAACGCAGCCGTGTTCAAGGGAGAGCGTGCCAATGGGGTCGAATCGGGCGTGGTGTTCCCGCCCGACCGAGCGCCCCATGGCATGCCAGGCCCGCCAACGCTGAACTCAACCCAGACGAGTTCACGGGAGAGCGTGCCAATGGGGTCGAATCGGGCGTGGTGTTCACGCCCTACCGAGTGCCTCATGGCATGCCAGGCCCGCCAACACCGGACCTAACGCAGACATGTTAAAGGGAGAGCGTGCCGATAGCTTTAGTACGCGGACTGATGCACACCCACCGCCCGTCCCGACGGATCGTCCATATTTTTAAACGACTCATCCCATTCGATGGCCTTCGCCGAGGAACAGGCCACCGACGGACCTCCCGGCACACACTCCGCCGCGCTTGGCAACGGGAACAGCTCCGCGAAGATTTCCCGGTAAAAATAAGCCTCTTTAGACGTCGGCGTATTGTACGGGAAACGGAAATGCGCGTTAGCCAATTGCTGATCGGTAATCTGCTTGCCGGCCATTTCCTTCAGCGTGTCGATCCAGCTATAGCCCACACCGTCGGAAAACTGCTCTTTCTGCCGCCAGGCAATGCTTTCCGGCAGGTAGGACGCAAAACATTCGCGCAGTACATGCTTTTCAATTTTGCCGTGTCCGCACATTTTATCCTGCGGGTTAATACGCATCGCCACGTCAAGGAAGTTTTTATCCAGGAACGGCACGCGCGCCTCCACGCCCCAGGCGGACATCGCCTTATTGGCGCGCGCGCAGTCATACATATGCAGCGCCTGCAGCTTGCGCACCAGCTCTTCATGAAACTCTTTGGCGTTCGGCGCCTTATGGAAATAGAGATAACCGCCGAAAACCTCGTCGGCTCCCTCGCCAGACAGCACCATCTTGATGCCCATCGCCTTAATTTTCCTCGACATCAGGTACATCGGCGTCGAGGCGCGGATGGTGGTGACATCATAGGTCTCGATATGGTAAATCACGTCGCGGATGGCATCCAGGCCTTCCTGCACGGTGAAATGCACTTCATGATGCACGGTACCCAGATGGGTAGCCACTTCCTTGGCGGCGCGCAGATCGGGCGAGCCTTCCAGGCCGACGGCAAAAGAGTGCAGCTGCGGCCACCAGGCCTCGCTGCGCGCGCCGTCTTCCACCCGCCGGGCGGCATACTTCTTGGTGATGGCGGAAATAACCGATGAATCCAGCCCGCCGGATAACAGCACGCCGTAAGGCACATCCGACATCAAATGACTTTTGACCGACTCTTCCAGCGCGTCGCGCAGCGCCGCTTTATCGGTAGTGTTGTCCTTCACGTTGTCATAAGAGAACCAATCGCGGGTGTAATATTCGCGGATTTCTCCGTCCTGGCTCCACAGATAACTTCCCGGGGGAAATTCCTTAATGCTCAGGCATACCGGCACCAGCGCCTTCATTTCCGACGCCACATACAGCGTGCCGTTTTCATCATGCCCCATATATAGCGGGATAATGCCCATATGGTCGCGGCCGATCAGGTAGGCGTCTTTCTCGGTATCATACAAAATGAAGGCGAACATACCGCGCAGATCGTCGAGGAAGGCCGGTCCTTTTTCCTGGTACAGGGCCAGGATCACTTCGCAGTCGGAACCGGTCTGGAACGCATAGCGGTCCCCCAGCTCCTGGCGCAGCGCCTGATGGTTATAAATTTCGCCATTCACCGCCAGCACATGGGTATGCGCGGCGTTATATAAGGGTTGCGCGCCGGTATTGACGTCGACGATGGACAGGCGTTCATGGGCCAGGATGGCCTGGTCGCTGGCAAACACTCCCGACCAGTCGGGACCGCGATGACGCATCAGACGCGACATTTCCAGCGAGGTTTTACGCAGTTCGCTCGGATCCGATTGCAAATCCAGTACACCAAAAATAGAACACATTCTCTTTTCCTTAGGCCGGTCTCGGGGCTAATGCTTTGCTGTTGACATCGATTTAGCACTAAAATGACACCATTATTCAAGATCAATCAATGAAAAAAGCCATGCTGCTGGTGATAATTCATTTTTAAGCGGCTAATTATCAATAATCATCAATAAAAGAAGGAAAAACACCGGCAAATTTGACCGATCGTAAATGCAATAAAACCCGATGACCCGGCAATCAGCTGTTTTCCAGCAGGCGCTGGAGCAATACGCCGTTAAGCATCGCGCGCTTGACCAGCGCAAAGGCGCCGATGGCGGAGCCGTGATCCAGCGCGGAAATCACCACCGGCAGATTTTGGCGAAAACCGTTCAGTACCTGATTATCGATACAGCGCTGCACCGCCGGCAGCAACACCTTATGGGCTTCGGTAATCTCACCGGCCAGCACCACTTTTTGCGGATTGAACAGGTTAATGGCGATGGCCACCGCTTTGCCCAGGTGATGACCCACCTGCTCGATAACCTCGCAGGCCAGCGTATCGCCGCGATTGGCGGCTTTGCAAATGGCGCCGATCTGGCAATTATCCAGCGTCAGCCTGCTGGGGTAGCCCTGGTCGAGCAGGTGGCGCACCCGCTTTTCAATGGCGCCGTTGGCGGCGATGGTTTCCAGGCAGCCGAAATTGCCGCAATGGCAGCGCTCGCCCAGCGGGTCGACCTGGATATGGCCGATTTCCCCCACGTTACCGTTGCTGCCGAGAAAAATCTGGCCGTTGACCAGGATCCCGGCGCCGGTGCCGCGGTGCAAACGAACCAAAATGGAATCCGCGCAGTCCTGTGTTGCACCAAAATAGTGCTCCGCCAGCGCCAGACTGCGAATATCGTGGCCGACAAAAGCGGTAAGATGAAAGCGTTTTTGCAAATTTTCCACCAGCGGCCAGGCGCTCACGCTGATATGCGGCATATAACGCACCACCCCGGAATACGGATCCACCAGGCCCGGCAGGATCACCGAAATGGCGATGAGCTCCCGGGATTTACGCTGGATCTGCTCCAGGAAACGCGCTATGGCGCTGAACAGCGCCGCTTCCAGCGCCTGCTGCGTGGTTTCCGGCAGCGGGGTGAATTCTTCGTACAGTGATTTGCCGGTCAGATCGTAGAGGGTGATGGTGGTGTCATGGCGACCGAGACGCACGCCAATCGCCTGGAAGGCGCGGGTTTCGGCGACGATGGAGATGGCGCGCCGGCCGCCGGTGGAAGCCTGCTGGTCCACCTCGCGGATCAGTCCCCGCTCCAGCAGCTGACGGGTGATTTTGGTGATGCTGGCCGGCGCCAGCTGGCTTTGTTCGGCAATCTGGATGCGCGAAATCGGCCCCGACATATCGATCAGGCGGTACACCGCAGCGCTGTTGAGCTGTTTGACCAGGTCAACGTTTCCTATCGGGGCGTGTCCGCCTGGGGTCATCGGTTTATTACTCGCTCATCAGAGAACTTCGTCGCCATTAACGATAGTCCTGGTTATCCGGTAATCGCGGGTGAACGCCGTCAGGTTAGCCACCTTGCCTGCCTGCAAGGTACCCAACTGCGCCGCCACGCCCAGGGCCTGGGCCGGGTAAAGGGTCGCCATGCGCAATGCTTCATCCAGCGCGATACCGGCGAATTCCACGCTGTTGCGCACCGCTTCAATCATCGTCAGCGCCGAACCGCTCAGGGTGCCGTTTTCATCCAGACACAGGCCGTCCCGGTAGTATATTGTTTTACCGGCAAAAATGAACCGATCAATCTGGTTATCGGCGCCGGCGGGCGCGGTGGCGTCGGTGACCAGCACCAGTTTATCGCCCTTGATGCGTTTGGTGTTGCGAATATTGGCGTAGTTGACGTGCAGTCCGTCGGCGATGATGCCGCAATAGAGCGACGGCGTGTCGTAAATTGCGCCGATAAGCCCGGGCTCGCGTCCGGTAAGGGGCGGCATGGCGTTGAACAGATGGGTGGCGAAGCCGATGCCGGCGGCAAAACCCGCTTTCGCCTCATCATAGGTGGCGTTGGAATGACCGGCCGACACCATGATGCCCGCCTGGCTTAGCCGGCGGATAATCCCGGCGTCGACCTGTTCCGGCGCCAGGGTCAACTGGGCGATGACATCGGCGTTGGCGCACAGGTAATCCACCATTTCCGGCGAGGGCTTGCGCATCAGCGCCGGATCGTGCGTGCCTTTTTTTATCGGATTCAGGTAAGGCCCTTCCAGGTGCAGGCCCAATGCCTGGTGCTTATGCTGCGCCAGGAATGCGCGCATCACCTCGACGGCGCGGCGCATAAACGCATCGGTGCTGGTAATCAGGGTGGGCAAAAAGCTGGTGCAGCCCGATTTGACATTGGCGCGCTGCATGATTTCCAGCGTTTCCACCGTCAGGGCGTCCAGGGAATCATTGAACTGCACGCCGCCGCAGCCGTTAAGCTGCAGGTCGATAAATCCCGGGGCCAGGATGGCGCCGTCGAGATCGCGCCGCTCAATATCCGCCGGCAGCGAATCCAGCGGGCAGACCGCGTCGATTGCCCCGTCATTGATGATTACCGCGTGATGTTCAAGGACTTGGAGACCGGTAAAGATCCGGCCGTTGGTAAATGCGTACATCGTTCGCTCCCGGTTATCAATCAGCTGTTTTTCAGGCTCAGGGTACTGGCGGCTTCCAGTTCGCGGAAATATTTTACCGTCTTCACTTTCAGCTCCATGGTGGAGGGTTCGTCGCACACCATCACCGCTTTAGCATGAAGCTGCAGGCAACTTATTGTCCACATATGATTCACGTTGCCTTCCACCGCCGCCTGCAGCGCCAGCGCCTTGTTGTGGCCGATGACCAGGATCATCACTTCTTCGGCGTCCAGCAGCGTGCCGACGCCGACGGTCAGGGCAAAACGCGGCACCTGCTCGATATCATTGTCAAAGAAACGGGAATTGGCCCGGCGGGTTTCCAGCGTCAGGGTCTTGACGCGGGTGCGCGACGCCAGGGAGGAGGCGGGTTCGTTAAAGGCGATATGCCCGTCATTGCCGACGCCGCCCATAAACAGATGGATCTTGCCGTACGACTTGATTTTTTCTTCATAGCGGCGACATTCCGCGTCGATATCATCGGCGTTGCCGTTGAGCAGATTGATGTTTTCCCGCGGAATATTCACGTGATCGAAGAAATTGCGATGCATAAAGGTGTAATAGCTTTCCGGATGGGCGGCGGGCAGGCCGACGTACTCATCCATGTTAAACGTCACCACGTGCTCGAAGCTGACCTGGCCCGCTTTATGCATCTGAATAAGATATTTGTAGGCTTCCAACGGCGTGCTGCCGGTGGGCAGTCCGAGAATAAAAGGGCGTGCGGCGGTGGGTTTGAAGGCATTGATGCGCTCGACGATATGACGAGCGGCCCATTTGCCGACGTCGGCGGCGGTTTCTAACGGAATAAGTCTCATGACTGACCTCTTTAATAGATAAAAACGGGTGTCCGCAGCGGTGTTAACAGTATAACGTTAGCGCGCAGGCATTACATAGCGGGAGCCAGGGCGCTCTGACCGCACGGCAAAAGTATAAGCTGATTATTCGCGATGCAAAATAAGTTTGACATATTTAGTAGAATAAGTCACAAATCTTACCGGTTCAAGGTGATTCTAATCACATAATACCGGTAATTAATTTGCGTTGAAAATTAAACTTTCTACACTGCGTATGAGCAGCTTCGTCAGGCGCGGTTTTCGCAGGCAAGGGTTAGACAGCCTACATTGTGGGTTGATCGATAAGGTCAAAAGGGGAATCAAGGTGAATATACTCAGTTATCTTCAAAAAATAGGCCGCGCGTTGATGGTGCCGGTGGCAACGTTGCCCGCCGCCGCCATCCTGATGGGCGTCGGTTACTGGATCGACCCGGTGGGCTGGGGCGGCGGCAGCGCCTGGGCGGCCTTCTTTATCAAGGCCGGATCGGCGATTATAGAAAATATGTCGGTGCTGTTCGCCGTCGGCGTGGCCTACGGCATGTCCAAGGACAAAGACGGCGCGGCGGCCTTATCCGGCCTGGTCGGCTTTCTGGTGGTCACCACGCTGTGCGCGCCGGCTTCCGTGTCGATGATCCAGCATATTCCCCTGGCCGATGTGCCCGCGGCCTTCGGTAAAATCAATAACCAGTTTGTCGGCATCCTGGTGGGGATTATCTCCGCCGAGCTGTACAACCGCTTCAGCCATGTCGAGCTGACCAAGGCGCTGTCGTTCTTCAGCGGACGGCGGCTGGTGCCGATCCTGGTGTCCTTCGTCATGATCCTGGTGGCCTTTATCCTGATGTACGTTTGGCCGCTGGTGTTTAACGCCCTGGTATCGTTCGGCGAGCATATCCAGCAGCTCGGTTCGGTGGGTGCCGGTATCTACGCCTTCTTTAACCGGCTGTTAATCCCGGTGGGATTACACCACGCGCTGAACTCGGTGTTCTGGTTCGACGTGGCCGGCATCAACGACATTCCCAAATTTTTCGGCGGCCAGCAGTCCATTGACGCGGGCACCGCCATCGTCGGTATTACCGGGCGTTACCAGGCCGGGTTCTTCCCGATCATGATGTTCGGCCTGCCGGGCGCCGCCCTGGCCATTTATCAATGCGCCCGTCCGGAAAACAAAAGCAAGGTGGCCGGGATCATGATTGCCGGCGCGTTTGCCGCCTTTTTTACCGGGATCACCGAACCGCTGGAATTTTCCTTTATGTTCGTGGCGCCGGTACTGTATTTCCTGCATGCCCTGTTAACCGGGCTGTCGGTATTCATCGCCGCGCAAATGCATTGGATGGCGGGGTTCGGTTTCAGCGCCGGCCTGGTGGATATGGTGCTTTCCTCGCGCAATCCGCTGGCGGTCCATTGGTATATGCTGATCCCGCAGGGACTGGTGTTCTTTGTTATTTACTACCTGGTGTTCCGTTTTACCATCAAACGCTTCAACCTGCTGACTCCTGGGCGTGAACTGGCGGTCGCCGGCGACGAAAGCGACGGCTATAACGTCGACGTCGAACCGGCCATGGCCACCACCAAGTCCGGTGAAACCCAGGCGCTGGCCCGCCGTTACATCAGCGCGGTGGGCGGCTCGGAAAACCTGACCGGCATTGACGCCTGTATCACTCGTCTGCGGCTGAACGTGAAGGATTCGTCGCTGGTCAACGATTCCCTGGCAAAAAATCTCGGCGCCCAGGGCGTTATCCGTCTTAATAAGGAAAGCGTGCAGGTGATTGTCGGCACCCGAGCCGAAATTATCGCCGGCGCCATGCGTACCGTGCTGGCCGAAGGGCCGGTCGCGGCGTCGCGCTCCGTTTCCCAACCCGCGGCGGCGCAGCCGGCCGCGGTGGTTCATGAGCCGGTGGCGCGCCCGGTGGTGGTTAGCCTGACGTCGCCGATAACCGGTGATATCGTACCCTTGGATCAGGTGCCGGACGAAGCCTTCGCCAGCAAAGCGGTGGGCGACGGCGTCGCCATCCGCCCGACCGGGAAACTGGTGCTGTCGCCGGCTAACGGCACCCTGGTCAAGGTCTTCGGCACCCATCACGCGTTCTGCCTGGAAACCGACGCCGGCGCCGAAGTGATTGTGCATATCGGCATTGATACCGTCGGACTGCAGGGACAGGGTTTTACGTCCCTGGTGGAAGAGGGCAGCAAGGTCACCCAGGGGCAGCCGATACTGGAGCTGGATCTGGACTATCTCAATGCCAATGCCCGCTCGATGATAAGCCCGGTGGTGATAAGCAATATGGATGAGTTTGGCGCCATTACCGCTATCGCCAGCGGCGCGGTGGTCGCAGGCGTAACACCGCTGCTGGATGTTACCGCCAAATAAGGCCGCCCTCGTTACCCGGCTCCGGTGCGGTTCGCGCGCCGGAGTCCGTTTCTCCCCGACACGGCGTTTTTCCCCCGATTCTGTTCCCGGTTATCCTCCGGCGCAGTTGCGCCTATGCTAATATAGCCTCCCGGTTACCCAGCCTGTCCGTCAGGGCGACAGGACGGCCGCGGCACCGCGCCCGGCGCCATAAGAATTTCTGCAACTAACGGTTGTGTCGGGACGTGGCTTGTTGGAACATAAGCATAATGAATGTCGTGCGTTCGCGTAGAGGAAATGCAATATGAGTGAGGCAGAAGCCCGCCCAACTAATTTTATTCGTCAAATAATTGACGAAGATTTGGCAACCGGTAAGCACCATTCGGTGCATACCCGTTTTCCGCCGGAGCCTAACGGCTATCTGCATATCGGCCATGCCAAGGCCATTTGCCTGAATTTCGGCATCGCCCAGGATTACCAGGGCCAATGCAATCTGCGCTTCGACGATACCAACCCGGTGAAAGAAGATATAGAATTCGTCGATTCAATCAAAGAAGACGTGCAGTGGCTTGGTTTTAAATGGAGCGGCAATATCCATTACTCCTCCGATTATTTCGATCAGCTGCATGCCTATGCCATCGAGCTTATCAATAAAGGGTTGGCTTATGTGGATGAGCTTTCACCCGACGCCATTCGCGAATACCGCGGCAACCTCACCACGCCCGGCCGGAACAGTCCGTTTCGCGATCGCTCGGTCGAGGACAACCTGGCGCTGTTTACCATTATGCGCAACGGCGGTTTCCCCGAGGGCAGCGCCTGCCTGCGGGCTAAAATCGATATGGCCTCGCCGTTTATGGTGATGCGCGATCCGGTGCTGTACCGCATTAAATTTGCCGAGCACCACCAGACCGGTTCGAAGTGGTGCATCTATCCGATGTATGACTTCACCCACTGTATTTCCGACGCCCTCGAAGGCATCACCCATTCGCTGTGTACCCTGGAGTTCCAGGATAACCGCCGTTTATATGACTGGGTGCTGGACAATATCACTATCGACTGCCATCCCCGTCAGTATGAATTTTCGCGCCTCAATCTTGAATACGCCATTATGTCCAAGCGCAAGCTGACCCAACTGGTGGCGGAGAATATTGTCGAGGGCTGGGACGACCCGCGCATGCCGACCATCTCCGGCCTGCGGCGCCGTGGTTATACCGCCGCGTCCATTCGTGAATTCTGCCGGCGCATCGGCGTCACCAAACAGGAAAACAACGTGGAAATCGCCGCGCTGGAAGCCTGTATCCGTGAAGATCTCAATGAAACCGCGCCGCGCGCCATGGCGGTGATCGATCCGGTAAAACTGGTGATAGAAAACCTGCCGGCCGGGCACGAGGAAACCGTGACCATGCCGACGCATCCCAATAAACCCGAGATGGGCGAGCGCCAGGTGGCTTTTAGCCGCGAGATTTATATCGATCGGGCGGATTTTCGCGAGGAAGCCAACAAACAGTACAAGCGCCTGGTGTTGGGCAAGGAAGTGCGCCTGCGCAACGCCTATGTGATCAAGGCGGAGCGTATCGACAAGGATGAGCAGGGCGAGATCAGCGTCATTTACTGCACCTATGATCCGGAGACCCTGAGCAAGGACCCGGCGGATGGGCGCAAGGTGAAAGGGGTGATTCATTGGGTCTCGGCGACCCACGGTGTCCCCGCCGAGTTTCGTTTATACGATCGCCTGTTCAGCGACCCTAACCCCGCCTCGGCGGATGATTTCCTCGCGACGCTGAACCCGGAGTCGCTGGTCATCAAACAAGGCTTTGTGGAGGCCAGCGCGCTTGAGGCGCTGCCGGGCAAGCCCTACCAGTTTGAACGCGAAGGGTATTTCTGCGCCGACAGCCGCTATTTCAGCGTGGAAAAACCGGTGTTTAACCGCACCGTAGGCCTGCGCGATACCTGGACCAAAACCGCCGTTTGACGCCGCGCCGGCGCCGCGGTATCGACCGCGGCGCTGCGTGCGACGCGTAGCCTAACCGGCGGCGCACGCCGCCTGCGCGACCCGCAGTCCCAGCCTGGCGGCGCCGATGGCGCCGTTAAACGCCGACGAGGACGCTTTGGCAAAAATGATTTCCTCATAGGGCAACGGCTTGCGAATAAAGTCGCCGGCCCTGGCAATCAGCCGATCGTAGGGGAAATCCACCATATCCATCACGCCGCCCCCCAGCAGGATATGATCGGGATCAAACAGGTTTACGCCGGTGGCAATCGCCTTGGCCGCCGTGTCGATAAAGCCGGTAATATAGCTATCGCCATGGGCGCAGGTGAAAATATCGGACAGCGCGTAGTCATGCGCCGCGCCGTGATACCATCGCGCCAGCGCCACGCCTGAACAGGCGGTTTCCAGGCAGCCTGTATTACCGCAGCCGCAGCGCGCGCCGTCATCGCCCAGGGGAATGTGCCCCAGTTCGCCGGCCACGCCATGCGCGCCGACATAAGGCGCGCCGTTGAGCCAAATGGCAAACCCGAACCCGGTGCCAAGATAACATCCCAGCACCAGCTTATCCCCCAGGCGCTGCTCGCTCACGTCATAAAACAGCTGCAGGTTTACGTCACGCTCAAAGGCCACCGGGCATTGCAGGCGCCGCTCCAGTTCTGCCGCCAGATCCACAAATTCGCGGGTGGCGCAGGGCAGGTTGGGCGTGGACATGATGGTTTTCCTGTCCCGGGCTATGGACGCGGGAAAGCCAATCATCACTGCGGCGACCCCGGCGCCGCGCTGGACGAGAAAGCGGCCGATAAAAGCCGACAATCCTTCCGCCAGGCCGCTTTCCACTACCGGCAGAGTGCTCTCTTTCGCCGTGACCAGTACCTGGCCATCGGGCGATAACAAACAGATGCGGATATGGGTGGCGCCCATATCCACGCCGACTATCACCAACCGCCTGTTTTTCATCTTAGCTGGCCTCTTTCCGCGCGTCCTGGATTTGGTCGGTCATCATTTTCCACGCCTGGTGGATATCCGGCGCATTATTAAACAGGCCGGAAGAACCGACGATAAAGACATCCGCGCCCGCCGCGATCAGCGAACGGTAGGTGCGCTGGTTGCATGAACCGTCAATTTCAATTTCATACCGCAAACCGTGGCTCTCGCGGTATGCCTTGAGCTGGCCTATTTTTTCCAGCATTTCGGTGATAAACGGCTGGCCGGCAAAACCGGGATCGACGGTCATGACGGTAATTTTGTCCGCCAGATGGATATAATATTTCATCATCTCCACCGACGATTCAGGATTGAGTATCAATCCCACGCCCAATCCCAGGGACCTGATCTTCTCAATAAGCCGAAAGGCCTGGCCGGACAAGGTTTCCGGATGAAGGGTAATCATGCCGGCGCCCGCCTTCGCCAGGCTGTCGATATAATCTTCCGGATGGGTGACCATTAAATGGCAATCCAGGGGCTTACTGGCGAGGCGCTTGACCTGCTCGACAAAAAACGGCGACAGCGTCAGATTGGGCACAAAATGCCCGTCCATGATATCGATATGGATATAATCCGCATGACGATCGATAAATTCAATTTGCTCTTTAAACTTTAATAAATCCATGCACATTAAAGAAGGGGATATCTTCATATCGGTTACCTATTTACTGATAAGTCGATCTAAAGCCACGGCGGCGATAATCAATCCCCCCATGACAACTAATTGGTAATACGTTTGCACCTGAAGAATATTAAGGCCATTGTTAATCGTGCCAATAATTAAACCACCAATTACCACCGAGAATATTCGTCCCTTGCCGCCAAAAAAACTGGTGCCGCCGATAATGGCGCTGGCGATGGCATAGGTCTCAAAGCCAATGCCGGCCAAAGGCTCGGCCGCGCCCAAGCGCGCGGTGGATACCACGCCGGCGAGCCCGGCGCAGATGCCGGAAATAATAAACACTACCAGCATATGGAATTTAACGTCGATACCGGAAAAAAATGCCGAATTTTTGTTGCCGCCCAGGGCGTAAATATTTCTGCCAAGCCGGGTGCGCGCGGTAATAAACCACAGGATAACCGCAATGATCAAAGCAAAAATCACCGGTACCGGAATACCCAGCACGCTGCCGGCAAAGAAGTTAACAAAGCCGAATGAGAAGCCGTACACCGAGTTGGCATCGGAAATGACCAGGGTGATGCCGCGAAAAATAGCGTTGGTGCCGAGGGTAATAATAAAGGGATGCAGGCCGGTCCAGTTAACCAGGCAACCGTTGATGGCGCCCAATAGCCCGCCGACCACCACCCCGCCAATCAGCGCGGCGGAGACCGGGTCAAGACCCGCCAGCATCAGCTTGGCGGTCACCATGCCCGACAAGGCCAGGATAGCCCCCACCGACAGGTCGATGCCCGCCACCAGGATGGCGAAAAACTCGCCCATGCCGATCAAGACCGTTACCGAACTCTGTACCAGGATCTGGGTAATATTGTTGGTTTTCAGAAAATATTCACTGGATATAGAGCCGAATATGGCAACAATAATCGCCAGGATAAAAAACGTGCCGTACTGATCCCAGAATTTTTGGAAGTTAAAGGTGGCCTTCTCCATTTTTATTTCCCTCAGCTTTGTGGCAGAGCCCACGTCATAATATCTTCTTCCCCGATACTCTCATTATTGTCAAGAATATGGGCTAATGTCCCTTCGCAAAATATTGCGATACGGTCGCATACGGTAATGATTTCCGGCAGTTCGGATGACACCATCAATATGGTTTTTCCCGTGGCGGCCAATGTGCGCATCACCTTATAAATTTCCGCCTTGGCCCCGACATCAATGCCGCGGGTAGGTTCGTCAAAAATAATAACCTCCGGCTCGCAGCAGAGCCATTTTGATATCAATACCTTTTGTTGGTTGCCGCCGGATAACTCAGTGATATTTTGGTCCACCGAACTGCATTTCAGCGATAGCAGCCGCCGCTGCGTTTCCGCCAGCTGCCTTTCCTTATCCGGATTAAATAATCCCAGAGCACCTTTATAGCCGCCATCCTTAAGGCTTTTGCTGATGGCGATATTCTGCGCAATGGAAAAATTATCAAAAAAGCCGTTTTCACGCCGGCTTTCGGTGATATATCCCATGCCCTTCTTCAGGGCGTCCAGCGGCGAAGAGGGCGTGATATCGACGTTATGCAGCATCACCTTGCCGCTGCTTTTCGGTTCCACGCCGAAGATGCAGTTCATGAATTCGGTGCGTCCCGACCCCACCAGTCCGGCAAAGCCCATGATTTCGCCCTTTTTTACCTGGAAGGAGACGTGCTTGACCCGGCGTTTATCCCGGCTGGTGATATTCTCCACCGCAAAGATGATATCGGCGTCCCCCGTGTCGCCGCCAACCTTCTCCTTAAGGGAGCGAAAGCGGTTTTGCAGCTCGCGTCCGACCATCAGCCGGACAATATCATCGTTGGTCACCTGTCCCATCTGCCCGGACGCGACGCTGCTGCCGTCCTTTAGCACCGTATAGCGGTTGCAGATGCGGCGTATTTCGTTAAGCTTATGCGAAATATAGACAATCGCCGTGCCGTCCTGGCGCAGCTGGTTCATGATCAGGAACAGGTAATCCACTTCGTTATAGGTCAGGGAAGAGGTCGGCTCGTCCATGATGATCACCCTGGCGTCCAGCATCAGGGTCTTGGCGATTTCCAGCATTTGCTTTTGGCTGATGGACAGGTTGCCGACCTTCTCGTCAAGCCGTATTTTCAGCCCCACGCGCAGCAGCATAATAGCCGCTTTGGTACGCATGTCGTGCCAGTCCACCACGTTTACGCCGAACACTTTTTTTACCGGCAGACGACCGATAAATAAATTCTCCAACACGGTTAATTCATCGATAACGCTTAATTCCTGGTAAATTATTCCAATGCCCAATCTGGCAGCGACTTTATGATCAAGCTTCGCGTACTCAACATTATTAATTATTATTTTCCCCGCAGTCGGTTCGTAAATACCGGAAAGTATTTTCATCAAGGTTGATTTGCCGGCGCCGTTTTCACCTAATAAAGCATGTATCTCATTAGGGTATATTTCCAGGTCAACTGATTGCAACGCCTGGACGGGACCAAAGGATTTGGCGATCCCCTCCATTTTAATATATGGAGTGCTCATATTACTCTCCGGATTAATGACAAGACGGCGGGAATAGGCGGTCTTGCGGCACCTGGACTATTTGGTGACTAATATAGAATCGACGGTTTCAATTTTCGGCTGGGCATCAAGCGCAATCAGCTTGCCCGCTTTCACCGTATTCACCAGGATGGCCAGGCCGTTGGCGCCGATTTCCGCCGGATTCTGGGCCACGGTGGCGGTCATCATGCCCTGGGCGACCATCTTGCGCGCCTCGGGAATACCGTCGGTGCCGACCACCAGGATCTTGCCGGTCTGTCCCGCGTTGGCCACCGCCTGCGCCACGCCCATCGCCATGGTATCGTTGGCGCAATAGAAGGCCTTCAGCTGGGGATGACGTTGCAGCACATTGGTCGCCACGTCCAGGGCCTTGATGCGATCCCAATCCGCCGGCTGGCTGGCCACCAGCTTGATATGGCTGTTGGCCTTGAACTCCGCGGTCGCGCCGTTGCGCCGCGCCTCGCCCGAGGCGTTGCCGGCCTTGCCTTCGATAATGGCCACTTCGCCGCCCTGGGCGCCCAAGCTATCGATAATAAATTTGGCGCCTTTCGCGCCGACCGCGACATTATCGGTGGTGATAAAGGCTTCGACGTTGCCCTTGGCCTTGGCCAGGCTGGCTAAATCGATTTTTTCGTCGAGGTTAACCAGGTGAATCCCTTTCTGATAAGCCTTGGCGACGGGAATCACCAGATTCACCGCCGATAAAGGCGCAAAGGCGATGCCTTTATAATTCTTATTGGTTAAATCCTCGAATAATTGTAATTGCGATTGGAAGTCGCCTTCCGACGGTGACGCGAATATATCCACCGTCACGCCGAGATCCTGGGCCTTTTTCTCAATGCCTTGTTTCATCTCTACCCAGAAAGGGTTGGATAATGTTTTAAGAACAACGGCGTAATCGGCTGCCGCGTGGACCACGGTGGACAACATCAGTCCACAGGCGGCGCCACCGGCCAATTTAAGAAATTTATTCATTATTCTATCTCCAAAAGAGAATTATTTATAATCACGCTTCAGGTACTTGGTAATGGAACTCGTTTTTTCCAGGTTTTTATTCGCCAGCTCGATATCCTGCCGCGCTACCGAGACATAAAACGCATCCAGCAGCGTAAGCTGCAAAATACGGGCCGAAGCGTTTCTGCCTAATAACGGCGTTTCCGGCGCCGGTGAACAAATATTAAAATCAGCCAGCTGGGCTATGGGGGAATTGCTGCTATGGGTAATACAAATGATCTTGGCCCCATTATCCTTGGCAATCGACACCACCCGTTTCAGATCGCTGGTGCGGCCCGAATGGGATACCACCAACGCCACATCGCCCGGTTGCAACAGGGAGGCCGACATCATCATCAAATGCGCGTCCAGGTAGGCATTGCAACGCAAGCCGATTTTCAGGAATTTATGCTGCACGTCCGCGCAAATGGAATTAGAGCCGCCGACGCCGTACAGCTCGCGCTGATGGCCGGCAAAAAAGCATTGGGCCGCCTGCTGGATGACGTTGGCGTCGACTATCGCCTGGCCTTCGACAATGGTGCGTACGGTCAGGTTAAACACTTTGTTGACCACATCCTCCGGGCTGTCGGTGGGCGAGAGTTCGGCGGTGATATCATGGTCGGCATGATCGAAATACTCGACGATGGCGCTGCGCAGCTGGCGAAAGCCGCTGAAACCGAGAATTTTCGACACCTTGACAATCATGGCTTCCGACAGGCCCAGACTCAGGGCCACCTCTTTGATCCCCGAGACGTCGGTGAGGTTGCCGGGAGATAAAAACCACTCCACTATCCGGCTTTCGTTTTCAGTCATGCCTTCTTGTTTAATACGAATATAAGGAGCAATGCCTATGCCGCGCGGCATATCGTTTTGCAGTTCCGCATCATTCATCTGGACTATCTCTGGTGATTAACATTGCCTGTCACTATATCACCATGGCGAAAGTTTAAAATCTGCTGCGAACTTCACGTTTTTTATTAATTTATAAATTAACTTTTTGTGTAAAAATCGAGTCATCGATCCGGGTTAATTTCAGGAAGGTATTTTTGGCTATATTAATTCAATAAAATCATATAATTAAAATGTATCTTTTGTTGTCGCTTACTGCTGACAGCGAAAAATAGCTTTATCATCAGATTCACAGAATAATTTACCCGGTGAAAAAATCGCAATAAAAACGCTGTCGTTTCAATGGATTACGCAAATTAGCCCAAAATAGCGTCCCAGGGCCTCTATTTATTCTTTATTTATTTTTATTTTCTGTGAAGTTTTCTGGAGTTTGCCGGCGGTGAGCACGGCGGTGATTGGCGGATACGACGCTTGTCGACGCGCTTCGGGAAGGAAACGTTACCAGGGAAGGGGACGGGCGGCGTTTAGCCTCATTGAAAAAATCGTTGCAGGGTGAGAAAGCGGCGCGATAACAGCCGCTTTGGAGAAACGGACCGCGCCGCGGTTATTCTTTTACGCCGTTGAGCATATCGGCGTGATCGTGCAGCGTTTCGTCTTCGCGGCAGTTGCCGATTTCACAATGCCCATACAGATATAAGCTATGGTTGGTCAGCTTGATATTGTGCCTTTTGGCAATATCACGCTGGCGCGCTTCGATGAACTCGTCGCGAAATTCGATAACCTTGCCGCAGTCCAGACAGATCAGGTGGTCATGATGATACTGTTGCGTCAGTTCAAAAACGGATTTGCCGCCTTCAAAATTGTGGCGGGTTACGATACCGGCGTCGTCAAATTGGTTTAGCACGCGATATACCGTGGCCAGGCCGATTTCCTCACCCATATCGATCAGTTTTTTGTACAGATCTTCCGCACTGACGTGATGGCATTCCGGATCTTGCAACACTTCCAGAATCTTCAGTCTGGGAAGGGTGACTTTCAGGCCGGCCTTCTTCAATGCAATATTATTGTCAGTCATGCGGGTTTAGTCCTGTTACTTTGATAATCTGATTGTAGGCTAACTTAGCCTATAACATCGGTCGGCCCGAAAAATGTGACGCCGTCTCATTATAAGACTGCCTGTCCAAAATGAAAACCGCGCCTTGTTAACAACTATAGCCCGTTTCAGGGGGCGAATTCTGCAACATTTTGCTAAAAAGGGTGGAACCGCTGCGCTATTGTACCGCGTTGTGGATAAAAGTTAAAAACTTGTATCTATTAATTTGAAAGGATTTAGTTATCAGTGAGGTTGGCGGCGCCGTCCCGACGCCATGACGGCAACCGATTCTCTTGCCGGGCGCCGTCGCGACGGCACCCTCCCGCACGGCTTGACTTTAGCTGAGCTGCAATTCAGCGCTGATTTGCTTCACCCAGCCGTCCACGCGTTCATTGGTCAGCTCGGGCTGGCGGTCTTCGTCAATGGCCAGGCCGATGAAGTGATTGTCGTCCGCCAGTCCTTTCGACGCTTCGAAATGATAGCCGGCGGTGGGCCAGTGACCGACGATGGTCGCGCCGTTGGGCTCGATAATGTCGCGAATGGTGCCCATGGCGTCACAGAAATATTCGGCGTAATCCTCCTGATCGCCACAGCCGAACAGCGCCACTTTTTTGCCGGAGAAATCTATTTCTTCCAGGGTGGGGAAAAAATCATCCCAGTCACATTGCGCTTCGCCGTAGTACCAGGTCGGGATGCCGAGCAGCAGGGTGTCGAACCGCGCCAGGTCTTCTTTACTGCTTTTGGCAATGTCATGAACTTCGGCAACATCCGCACCCAGTTGCTTCTGAATCATTTTGGCAATATTTTCGGTATTGCCGGTGTCACTGCCAAAAAAAATGCCTACAGTTGCCATGAATTTGAAAACCTCTTAAATATTATGGATATGTTCCGTAACAGAATCAGCGATGCTCTGCGGCAATCATAGCAGACCCTTATGCGGGGAGAAACTCGCCGGCCGGGTTTTGTCGCAAATTTGCCCCGTTCGCGGCCTTGGGCCCTGGACGGGATGGCGCTTTACCGGGCCGGCAAGTTTACTCCGGATGCGGATCCGCGCCTTGCTGCCGTTCAAGCTCGGCCAGTAAAATCAATTCGATCAGCTCGCTGCGCGACAGGTTTTGCCGGTAGGCCAGCTCATTTAACGCATCCACCGCCTCGGCGTTGATTTTCAGCTCCACCCGGCGCAGGCCGCGCTTTTTATCCCGGCGCAGCTGGTTACGCTTGTTGATGCGCAACTGCTCATCGCGGGACAGGGGGTTGGTCTTCGGTCTTCCCGGGCGCCGCTCATCGATAAATAAATCCAGGGTGGTGCGGTCCGTTTGTTCTTTTGCCATAGGTCATGAAGGGATTGTGCATCAAGAAGCAGGCGGGCAAACCCCGTCCGGCGGCGTGGCTGGCTACGCCGCCGGACGCGCATCGCCCGTAACGTTATGTTTTATGTACGCCGGGGCTGCCATAAAACACAGCGGGCCATGTTACCCCAGCCCGGTAGCAAACGACAATATTAAACTCGCCGGCGCTAATCCCGGCGGCGGCCCGGCCTATTCTTCCAGGAAACGGGCCAGGGCGCGCATGAGCGCCGCGGGTTTTTCCGCATGAACCCAATGACCGGCGCCGGCGACCACATGCGCCCGCGCCCGGGGGAACTGGCGTTGGATCGCCTGGCGGTAACCGTCGTCCAGATAGGGCGATTTTTCACCGCGGATAAACAGCACCGGCCCTAGCCAGGGCGCCGACTCCCGCCAGCCGATAAGCGCCGGATAGTTATCCCACAGCGCCTCGACGTTAAACCGCCACCGGCCCTGGTGAAAGGATTTCAGCAAAAACTGGATGGTTTCCTCATCAAGGGCGTCATGGCGCATGAGCGCCGCCGCCTCCGTGCGCTGTGTGACGCCCGCCGCCTCGACGCGCCTGAGCGCGGCGAAGACGTTGTCATGGTGACGGGTGGGGTAGGCCACCGGCGCCATATCGATAACCGCCAGCCGCGCAACGCGGCCGGGCGCCTGGGCGGCGAGGGTCATGGCGACCTTGCCGCCCATGGAATGGCCGATGAGGTGACCGGCGTCGATATGCAACGCATCAAGCAATTCGATCACGTCCCGGCTCATGGCGGCGTAACCGGCATCGTGGTCATGGGGGGACAAGCCGTGATTGCGCAGATCAATCTGCAGGGTGGCGTGGTGTTCCCCAAGCGGCCTGGCCAGCACGCCCAGGTTATCAAGGCTACCGAACAGCCCGTGCAGCAATATCACCGGCAGTGCTTCACCCGGCTGCCGGGCAGGTTGCAGACGATAGTGTAATTTCATCCTGATCCTCATGGCGATAACAGAGCCTGATAGCCTATCATGAGTTATCCGTCCCGCGGCCGTAAAAAAACCGGCGGCGCCAGGAAGGCCCTCGGGGGAAATTCCGACTTTTTACCGAAGCCGGATACTAGCGCTATTCGCGGGGCAGGTTTAGCTTGTATAATCCTTTTGATTGATTTATGAGAAGAAAGCCCCGGATAAAGATGAAAACAATTGAAGTCGACGAAGACCTTTACCGCTATATCGCCAGCCATACGCAGCATATCGGCGAAAGCGCCTCGGATATTTTACGCCGGATGCTGAAATTTAATGCTCAGGCCAGCGCCGCAGCGCGCAGCGCGCCGCCGCCGGAAACGCCCCTCAAGACGCAGGCCGTGTCTGCGACCCGCGATCGCGTGCGCGCCATGCGTGAGCTCCTCCTTTCCGACAGCTACGCCGAGCAGCGCAAGGCGGTTGATCGTTTTATGCTGGTGCTGTCCACCCTGTATAGCCTGTCGCCCGCCGAATTTACCGAGGCGGCGGATATCCTGCACGGCCGCACCCGTACTTATTTTGCCGCTGATGAGCAGACATTATTGCAAAATGGCAGCCATACTAAACCCAAGCAGGTAGCGCAAACGCCCTACTGGGTTATCACCAACACCAACACCGATCGTAAACGGAGCATGGTGGAACACATTATGCTGGCAATGCAGTTCCCCGTGGAACTGACCGATAAAGTTTGCGGTACCATTTGATCAACAGCAGGCAAGGGAGAAGCACCGATGGCTAATAGCCCCCGCGCCGGGCAGCCCGCCCGGCAAAGCGATTTAATCAATGTCGCGCAGTTAACCTCGCAGTATTATGTGTTGCGTCCGGAGCCGGGCAACACCGCGCATGCGGTAAAATTCGGTACTTCAGGCCATCGCGGCAGCGCGGGGCGCCACAGTTTCAATGAAGCCCATATCCTGGCCATCAGCCAGGCCATTGCCGAAGAGCGCGCCAGGCAGGGCGTTACCGGCCCGTGTTATGTGGGCAAGGACACCCATGCGCTGTCCGAACCGGCGTTTATTTCGGTATTGGAAGTACTCAGCGCCAACGGCGTGGAAATCATCGTCCAGCAGGACAACGGCTTTACCCCGACGCCGGCGGTGTCCAACGCCATCCTGACGCACAATCGCGCCGGCGGCGCCCAGGCCGACGGCATTGTCATCACCCCGTCCCATAATCCGCCGGAAGATGGCGGCATCAAATACAATCCGCCTAACGGCGGACCGGCGGACACGAATCTGACCAAAGTGATCGAAGAGCGCGCCAATGCCCTGCTGGCGGACGATTTGCGCGGCGTTAAGCGCCAGTCGCTGGACGCGGCCTGGAACAGCGGCCATATCCATGCGCAGGATCTGGTGCAGTCCTATGTGGCGGGGCTGGCCGAGGTCGTGGACATGGCGGCCATCAAAAAAGCGGGACTGAAACTGGGCGTCGATCCGCTGGGCGGGTCCGGCATTGCCTATTGGCAGCGCATCGCCGAGCATTACCAACTCGATTTGACGCTGGTGAACGAGCAAATCGACCAGACCTTCCGCTTTATGTATCTCGACCACGACGGCATTATCCGCATGGACTGCTCGTCCCAATGGGCCATGACCGGCCTGCTGTCGCTGCGTGATAAGTTCGACCTGGCCCTGGCCAACGATCCGGATTACGATCGGCACGGCATCGTTACCCCGGCGGGTCTTATGAACCCCAATCATTTCCTGGCGGTGGCGATCAACTACCTGTTCCAGCACCGTCCGCAGTGGGGCGCCGACGTGGCGGTGGGCAAAACCCTGGTCTCCAGTGAAATGATTGACCGGGTGGTGGCCGATCTGGGCCGCCGTCTGGTGGAAGTGCCCGTCGGGTTTAAATGGTTTGTCGACGGCCTGTTCGACGGCACCCTGGGTTTTGGCGGCGAAGAGAGCGCCGGCGCCTCGTTCCTGCGTTTTGACGGCAAGCCCTGGTCCACGGATAAAGACGGTATCATTATGTGCCTGCTGGCGGCGGAAATTACCGCGGTCACCGGTAAAAATCCCCAGCAGCACTATGATGAACTGGCGCAACGTTTCGGCGCGCCCAGCTATAACCGCATCCAGGCGTCGGCCACCCACGCGCAGAAGGCCGTTTTGGCCAAGCTGTCACCTGAAATGGTCTCTGCCAGCACCCTGGCCGGCGACCCCATCACCGCGCGCTTGACCGAGGCGCCCGGCAACGGCGCGTCCATCGGCGGCCTGAAGGTGATGACCAAAAACGGCTGGTTCGCCGCGCGGCCGTCCGGCACCGAGGAGGCCTACAAAATTTATTGCGAAAGCTTCCTGGGGCCTAAGCACCGGGAACAAATCGAACGCGAGGCGGTGGAAATCGTCGGCGAAGTACTGGCCGGGGCACAATAAGGCCCGCCCGGCGGTCGGCGCATCTCGCGCCGCCGCCATACCCGCCGTTACGGGGGAGCTTTCATTATCCAAGGCGCTGATTTATCAGCGCCTTTTTTTGCGTTTCAGCGCCGCCAGGCAGCCGGTGATACTGGCGCGCAGATAAAAAAATCCTCATTTAGATATATCTTTTATTGCTTTTTTTTTGTTATGCGTTAATTTAGATATATCTAAATAACCGGGAGAGAACCATGCTTTATCATCATCATTATGCCTTGCACGACCGTGGCGGTATGCATGGCGGCAGGGGACACCATGAGCGCCACGGGCACCATGACGGCGAACACAGGACGCAGCGTCTGTTCGGCCATGGCGATCTGCGCATGATCCTGCTGGCGCTGGTGGCCCGCAAACCCAGCTACGGCTATGAGCTGATCAAGGAAATCGAGCTGGCTTCTTCCGGGTTGTACATTCCCAGTCCAGGCGTAATTTACCCGACCCTGAGCCTGCTGGTGGATCAGGACTTCCTGATGTCGGTCACCGCCGAAGGCCAGAGCCGTAAGAACTACCAGATTACCCCGGCGGGCGAGGAAGAGCTGGCCGGGCATCAGGCGGCGATTACCGCCCTGTTCGAGCGGCTCGCCCAGGCAGGCAAACGCGGGGAAGGCAGCCTGATCCCGGGCATAACCGACAGCATGCGGCAATTAAAGGGATTGTTACGCGGCAATATGCTGCGCGCCGACCTGACGCCGGCGCAGGTCGAGCGGATAAACACCGCCTTGCTGGAGGCGGTTAATACTATAGCGCAGGTGCTGGCGGCGCCGGCGGAGGAAAATCATGGCGGGATATAAATACAAAATTACCGTGGCGCCCATCGCCGATAAACACGGCCAGCCGCTGGATATGCCCGCGCTGTCGTTCGAGGTTGAAAACCACGATGAAATCCTGGGCATCGTGACGCGTTTACAGGGGCGGGAGGATTTGGCCTTCGGACCTGAGAAAACCGCGTCTTTCGCCATCGGCCTCAAGCTGTTCTCGGAGGTGATGATGGAACATCGCAAACATCCCTTGTTTGCGCCGCTGCGTGAACCGTTTCGCGATTTTATGCAGTTGTTGAAGAAGGGACCGGGCGCGGCGGGTTAACGCCAGGCTGATACAGCCGCCTAGGGCATAAAACGGTAGCCGATGCCGGTCTCGGTCAGCAGGTGGTTGGGCTGGGCCGGATCCCGCTCCAGCTTTTGCCGCAGATGGCCCATGTAAATGCGCAGATAATGGCTATGTTCCACCGCGTTGGGCCCCCAGACCTCGCCCAGCAGATAACGTTGGGTGAGGACCTTGCCCTGATGGGCAACCAGGACGGCCAGCAGGCGGAATTCGATGGGCGTTAAATGCAACAGCTCGCCGTCACGTGTCACCTGGCGGTTGGCCAGATCCACGCTCACCGCCGCAAAATTCACCGTCGCGGGCTTTTCATCGCCGCGCAGCGGACGCCGGAGCGCGACGCGTACGCGCGCCAGCAGTTCCCCGATGCCGAAGGGCTTGGTCAGGTAATCCTCCGCGCCGGCGTCCAGAGCATCGATTTTATCCTGTTCGTCACTTCTGGCCGACAGCACCACGACGCTGATTGAACTCCACAAACGTAAATCGCGGATAAAATCCACGCCGTTGCCGTCCGGCAGCCCCAAATCGAGCATGATGAGATCCGGTTTGCGGCTGGCCGCCTCGAGCAAGCCGCGCTCCATGGTGGCCGCCTCAAATACCCGGTAGCCTTCGCGTTCCAGCGCCTGGCGGACAAAACGGCGGATGGCGTCCTCATCTTCGATTATCAGGATATTGGCAGTCAGGGTGCTCACGTTTCCTCCTGTGGCGTCATAGCGGGCGGGCGCGTCCAGCGGCAGGGTAACATAAAAAAAGCGCCTGCTCGCCTGGGTATTATCCGCGTATATCCCCGCGCGGTGAATCTTTATCTCTATACGATCCCGCGTCGGCCGGGGAACATTGCCGCAACCGCGCAAAGCGTGCGGCGCGGCGCGTAAAATTACGCTAAACAAGACGCTTTATGGGCTAAAAAAGCGCACTCTTCGTGCTACGCCGGCATCGGCGGCCCGCGCTTTAACCTGCGGGACTTTTGTCGCAAACCCGCCGCGGGTCCGGGGATAATCGTCTACGCTTTGCTTAACGATCGATTATATGTGGGAGTCATGCATGGGCAATAAAATCCCCGTCGGCATCAGCGCCTGCCTGATGGGAGAAAAAGTC
Organism: Sodalis sp. RH24; assembly: GCF_047324145.1. Taxonomy (NCBI): domain Bacteria; kingdom Pseudomonadati; phylum Pseudomonadota; class Gammaproteobacteria; order Enterobacterales; family Bruguierivoracaceae; genus Sodalis; species Sodalis sp. RH24. The sequence goes on along the minus strand of NZ_CP178729.1, from coordinate 2,022,663 downwards.
CGTTTTGACGGCGGACACCGCCGCTTCGCGTTTGCCATGGACGAACTGGCTCCCTACGTGCGTTTTGCGCCCATCTGCCCCGAAATGGCCATCGGTTTGCCCACCCCCCGGCCGGCGCTGCGTTTGGTCAGGGACGAGCAGGGCCGCATCGCCATGCGCACCGGCAAAAACCAAAACGACGACGATCTGACGCAGCCGATGCAGTCGTTTTCCGAGCAGCAGGTGCAAAAGCTGGGCGATCTATGCGGGTACATCGTCTGCGCCAAATCGCCCAGTTGCGGAATGGAACGGGTCAGGGTCTACGATCGCGCCGGCGCGCGCAAAAACGGCGTCGGCCTGTATACCGGGGAACTGATGCGGCAATTGCCGTGGCTGCCGGTGGAGGAAGATGGCCGGCTGCACGACGCGCAACTGCGCGAGAATTTCGTCGCCAGGGTTTATACGCTGTACGAGTTTAATCAACTGCTGCAACAGCCCTTGACGCGCGGCGGGCTCATGGCGTTCCACAGCCGTTATAAATTGCTGCTGCTGGCTCATTCCCAGCCGCAGTACCGGCAGATAGGGCCGTTTGTCGCAGCCATGGATCGCTTTGCTACGCTTGAAAGTTTTGCCCTGGAATACCGTAACCGACTGATGGCGCTGCTGTCGAACAACGCTACACGGCCGAACCATACCAATGTCCTGATGCATGCGCAGGGCTACTTCCATCGTTACCTGACGCAAAAACAGCGCCAGGAACTGACGTCGCTCATCGACAGCTACCGGCAGGGCATGCAGCCCCTGCTGGCGCCGATTACGCTGCTTAAGCATTATATGGCCGAATATCCTGACGCCTGGCTGGCGCAGCAACGCTATTTTGAACCCTATCCGGAAGCCCTGCGGCTACGTTACGGGCATTGACCGCCCTTTACCGTTATCAAGGAAGAGCCCATGAAAACACATCTCGTCTGGCTGCGCGCGGATTTACGCCTCCACGATAACCCGGCGCTCTATGCCGCCTGCCGTGATCCTGACGCCAGGGTGCTGGCGGTCTATATCGCCACGCCGGAGCAATGGCGCCTGCACGGCATGGCGCCGCGCCAGGCGGCTTTCCTGCTGGATAATCTGGCGGCGCTGCGCCATGGCTTGACGGCGCGCGGCATTGCTTTGCATTACCATCAATGTCCCGATTTTAATGCCTCGGTGGCATGGCTCACGGATTTCTGCCGGCGGCAACAGGCTGACGCGCTGTTCTACAACTACCAGTACGAATTTAACGAGCAGCGGCGCGATCGGGCGCTGGAGCAGGCCCTGGACGGCCAGGTGATATGCCAGGGGTTTGACGACGGTACGCTGCTGCCGCCCGGCAGCGTGCGCACCGGCGACAGCGGCATGTATAAAGTGTTTACCCCGTTTCGCAACGCCTTTCTGCGCAAGCTGGCCGAGGCCGATCCGCAATGCCTGCCCGCGCCGTCGCGCCGGATAAACGCGGCGCCTGATACGGCGGACGACCTGGCCCCGTTTGATTATCCCCGGCAGGCGCCGGGGGAGGCGTATCCCGCGGGCGAGGACGTCGCGCTGTCGCGGCTGCGTACCTTTTGCCATCAGCAAATGCAGGACTACCGCAAGATGCGCGATATTCCCTACCAGGACGCCACCAGCAGGCTGTCCGCCTATCTGGCGCTGGGCGTACTCTCCCCGCGCCAGTGCTATAATCGCCTGCGCAGCGCTTATCCCCTGGTGCTGGAACATGCCGACAGCGGCGCGTTTACCTGGCTCAATGAGCTGATCTGGCGTGATTTTTATCGTCACCTGATCGTGGCATATCCCGCCCTATGCAAGCACCAGCCGTTTATCGGCTGGACCCGCCATGTGGCGTGGCGCCGGGATGACGTCCTGCTTGCCGCCTGGCAGCAGGGCAATACCGGCTACCCCATCGTCGATGCCGCCATGCGCCAGATGAACCAAACCGGATGGATGCATAACCGGCTGCGCATGATTACCGCCAGCTTCTTGGTAAAAGATCTGCTTATCGACTGGCGCGAAGGCGAGCGGTATTTTATCTCCCGGCTGATTGACGGCGACCTTGCCGCCAATAATGGCGGCTGGCAATGGGCCGCCTCCACCGGCACCGACGCCGCGCCGTATTTTCGTATTTTCAATCCCACCACCCAGGGACGCCGCTTCGATGAACAGGGCGTGTTTATCCGCCGCTGGCTGCCGGAGCTGGCGGCGGTGCCGGACAGCTATGTGCATGAACCTCACCGTTGGCCCGGGGCCGGCCACGCCGGACTGGATTATCCCCGGCCGATAGTTGATCATGGCAGCGCACGCCAAACCACCCTGGCGGCGTATCAAGCCGCCAAAAACCTGGGGCTGAGCTCCGGGACGGGGTAAACGTCGGGGTTCTTGCGACAGAAGGTATTCTCAGTATGCGTAACAATGAATTGGAACAACTTATCCATCGGCATCTCAACAGCGTTTCCTTCCAGGACTATGCGCCCAACGGCCTGCAGGTAGAGGGGCGCGCCGAGGTGCAACGTATCGTCACCGGCGTTACCGCCTGCCAGGCGCTGCTGGACGCGGCGGTGGAACATCATGCCGATGCGATTCTGGTGCATCACGGTTATTTCTGGAAGAATGAGCCGCCGGTCGTTACCGGCATGAAACGCCGGCGCCTGAAAACCCTGTTGGCGCACGATATCAATCTGTTTGCCTGGCATCTGCCCCTGGACGCCCATCCTGAGCTGGGCAACAACGCCCAACTGGCCGCCTTGCTGGATATCAGCGTCAAGGGACAGCTGGAGCCGCTGGTGCCGTGGGGTGAGTTGAATCCCGCCGTCAGCGCGCAGGAGCTCCTTCGCCGGTTGGAAATGCGCCTTGAGCGCGAGGTATTGCACTGCGGCGATAACGCGCCGGCGCTGATCGCGCGCCTGGCCTGGTGTACCGGCGGCGGGCAGGGGTTTATCGAACAGGCGGCGCGCGCGGGGATGGATGCGTTTATAACCGGCGAAGTGTCGGAGCAAACCATCCATACCGCCCGGGAAATGGGCCTGCATTTTTTTGCCGCCGGCCATCACGCCACCGAACGGGGCGGCATCAAGGCCCTGGGCGACTGGCTGGCGCGAACGCATGGTTTTGACGTGACGTTTATCGATATTCCCAATCCGGCTTGACCGGCGGCTATTACATTTTGCCCGGAAACGCTTTACAGTACCTGCAAATAAACCATTGGTTAACCGGCTTATAATTTTCTTAAAAAGTACATAGCGAAACCGTAGCCGGCGCCGAAACAGGTCTTCAGGAGGTCTGGTTGCAACGGGCTAGATGTTATTTATTAGGTGAGCGCGCCGTGGTGCTTGAGCTGGAACCCCCGGTTACCCTGGCGAGCCAGCGGCGGATCTGGGGGCTGGCCGCACGTCTGGCGCACCACGACGAGGTGCGCGAGGCCATTCCCGGCATGAATAATCTCACCGTGCTGCTGACCCATCCCCAGCAGTCGGCGCTGGATGCCATCGAGCGTTTGCAAATGTGGTGGGAAGAGAGCGATGCCATCACCCCCGAAGCGCGCGAGGTGGAGATTCCGGTGGTTTACGGTGGCGAAAGCGGCCCGGATTTAGCCTGGGTGGCTGAGCAAACCGGCCTGTCGCCGCGGCAGGTGGTGGAGCGCCATGCGGGTGCGGCGTATATCGTCTATTTTCTGGGTTTCCAGCCGGGATTTCCCTATCTGGGCGAATTGCCGGAGATCCTGGCCGTCCCTCGCCGCGCCGAGCCGCGCTTGTCCGTACCGGCGGGGTCGGTCGGCATCGGTGGTAAACAGACCGGGGTTTATCCGCTGGCCACACCCGGCGGCTGGCAAATTATCGGCCGCACGCCGCTTAAGCTGTTTGACCCGCTGAACACATCGCCGACGCTGCTGCTGCCCGGTGATAATGTGCGCTTCGTGCCGCAAAAGGAGGGCGTATGTTGAAGGTTATACACGCCGGCATGATGACCGCCGTCCAGGACGGGGGGCGCACCGGCTACCGTAACCTTGGCATCAGCCAGGGCGGGGTGCTTGATCTGCCGGCCATGCAAATGGCCAATCTGCTGGTGGGCAATGACGCGCAAGCCGCCGTGCTGGAAATTACCCTTGGCCAATTCAGCGCCGATATTACCGCCGCGGGCTGGGTGGCCCTGACCGGCGCGGATTGCCATGCGCAATTGGATGGCCAACCGGTCTGGACCGGCTGGCGCTTCCAGGTCCAACCTGGCCAGACATTGAAGCTGGGAACGCCGAAACACGGCATGCGCAGCTATCTGGCGGTGTCCGGCGGCTTCGACGTGCCGGTGGTGCTTAACTCACGCAGCACCGATTTGAAAGCGGGATTTGGCGGCCACCAGGGCCGGATGATTGGCGACGGCGATGTACTGCGCGCCGGCCAGCCGCGATATCAGCCGACCCGGCAAATGGGTATCAGGCAACTGCTGTTCGGCAACCGGGTGCGCGCGTTGCCCGGCCCTGAATACCGTGAATTCAGCGCTGATTCCCAGGATGCCTTCTGGCGTTCCAGCTGGCAGCTCAGCCCCCAAAGCAATCGCATGGGGTATCGCCTGCAGGGCCCGACGCTTATCCGCAATACCGATCGCGAGCTGTTTTCGCATGGTTTGCTGCCGGGAGTAGTGCAGGTACCGCACGGCGGCCAGCCTATCGTGCTGATGGCTGACGCCCAGACGACCGGCGGCTACCCCCGTATTGCCTGCGTTATTGCCGCCGATCTGTTCCATCTGGCGCAGATCCGCCTGGGCGAGCCGATCCATTTTATCCAGTGTACGCTGGAAGAGGCCCAGGGGGCCTGGCTCGATCAGCAGCGTTACCTGGAGCAGATCGCCTGGCAGCTTGAACTTACCCGGCAGCAGGAGGTACCGTCTACGCCGCCGGCCGGAACACGCGCAAAGGTGAACTAATGGATCTCAACGCCGATTTGGGTGAAGGCGGCGCGCATGATGAAGCGTTGCTGCAGCTGATAAGCTCGGCCAATATTGCCTGTGGATTTCATGCCGGCGATGCGGACACCATGCGCCAGTCGGTAACCTGGGCGCTGCGCTATGGCGTCGCCATCGGCGCCCACCCAAGCTTTGCGGATCGCGAAAACTTCGGCCGCAGCGCGATGGCGCTGCCGGCGGAAACCGTTTATGCCCAGGTGGTGTATCAACTGGGCGCGCTTGCGGCTATCACCCGTGCGCAGGGAGGGCGTATGGTCCATGTCAAACCGCATGGCATGCTCTATAACCAGGCCGCGCGCGATCCGGCCCTGGCGCAGGCCATCGCCCGCGCGGTCAAAGACGTCGACCCGTCCCTGCGCCTGGTGGGCCTGGCGGGGAGCGAACTGATCAAGGCCGGCGAGCGCCTGGGGCTTACCGTCAGGCACGAGGTCTTCGCCGATCGCCATTACCGCCGGGATGGCAGCCTGGTGCCCCGCGGCGAGCCGGACGCGCTGATTACCGACGCGGACCAGGCCCTGGCGCGTACGCTGGAGATGGTACGCCAGAACCGGGTCCGCACGCCTGCGGGCGAGTGGATCAGGCTGCGGGCGGATACCGTCTGCCTGCATGGCGACGGCCCCCACGCGCTGGCGTTTGCCCGGCGCATACACGCCTGTTTTCTCGACCAGGGCATCCCCATCGCCGCGTCATGACCGCGCGCTTGCCCCGCTGACCAGGCATGGCCGCCGGATCAGCGGCGTCGCGTTATTACCCTCTTGTCTTCTATAGGTATTCCCTATCTCCCGCGCCGCTGATTTATTGGTAATCTGACGCCCATGGGCCCGTTGTGCCACTCATTCTTTTTATTCGTCTTCGAGGATCTCATCATGCAACAGGCGGTAAACCTTTGGCCTTTATTGGGCATCCTGGCGATTATCATAGGATTTTTGCTGCGCGTGAACGCTGTGCTGGTGGTCATTATCGCCGGCGTCATCACCGGCCTTGCGGCGCATATGCCCATCACCGCCATCCTGGAAAAACTCGGTTCGGGATTTTTAGCCACCCGTAACCTGGCGTTTATTTTATTGATCCCCCTGGCGGTAATCGGTTTGCTGGAGCGCCATGGCTTAAAGGAGCATGCGCAGCACTGGATCGCCAAAATCAAGCGCGCCACCGCCGGGCGGCTGCTGATCGTGTATTTACTGGCGCGCGAACTGACGGCGGCCATGGGCCTGACCAGCCTGGGCGGTCATCCGCAAATGGTGCGCCCGCTGCTGGCGCCGATGGCCGAAGGCGCCTGCGAAAACCGCTATGGCGATTTGCCGCAGGACGTACGCTACCGCCTGCGCGCCATGGCGGCCGCCACCGATAACGTCGGGTTATTTTTTGGCGAGGATATTTTTGTCGCCTTCGGCGCCATTATTTTCATGCACAATTTTATGCTGGAATCGGCTGGCATCCAGACCGAACCCTTGCATATCGCCCTGTATGGCGTGCCCACCGCCATCTTCGCCTTCCTGATCCACGCGTTTCGCCTCAGGCGCATGGACCAGCGCCTGGCGGCACAGCTCACGGCGCTCAACCAGGCCGCATTACAGTCGGCGGGGAGCGAAAAATGACGTTTCAACAAAACTATCTCTATTGGCTGGCGGGCGTAGTGCTGCTGATTGTCGCGGTGATGTCGCTGCGCGACAAAGCCAACCCCCGGCGCTGGCTGACGGGCGTTTTCTGGGGGCTTTACGGGCTGGTGTTCCTGGTTGGCGACTGGAGCTATGCGCTGACGGCGCGGTTTCTTGGGCCGGGAGCCGATGCGCAGCGCGCGCTGCATATCGGCGTCGGCGTGCTGGTGATCCTGATGGCGCTGATTGCCGGTTTCGGCGGGGTACGGCTGGGCGGCTATCATCGGCGCAGCGCGCAAGAGCGTGAAGAAAGCGCCCGCCGTCTGGGCAATCGCCTGTTTATTCCGGCGCTGGTTATCCCGGTAGTGACGGTGGCTGGCGTACTGTTGTTCAATAACCTTCCCGCGCTACAGCACGGGCTGTTCGGCACCGGCAATAACGCCACCCTGGTGACGCTGTTTGCCATGACCTGCGGCTGTATCATCGGCCTGCTTCTTGCCCTGAGGTATACCCACGACCGGCCGCTCCAGTCGGTACAGGAGGCCAGGCGTCTGCTTGACTCCATCGGCTGGGCATTTATCCTGCCGCAGATCCTCGCCACCCTCGGGCTGCTGTTCACCAGCGCCGGCGTCGGCAGCGCGATTGCGCACCTCACCGAAACCTATCTGGCGGTAAATAATCGTTTTATCGCGGTGGCGGTATTTGCGGTGGGCATGGCGGCGCTGACCATGATCATGGGCAATGCCTTCGCGGCGTTTCCCATCGTGGCCGCCGGCATCGGTATCCCGATCCTGGTGCTTGAGCACGGCGGCAACCCGGCGGTGATGGCGGCGGTCGGCATGTTTTCCGGCTACTGCGGGTCTCTGATGACGCCTATGGCGGCCAATTTCAACCTGGTGCCGGCGGCGCTGCTGGAATTACCCGACCGCTATGCGGTGATCAGAGCACAAATACCCACCGGTTTAACGCTACTGGCGGTCAATATTTTCCTGCTCTATTTTATGATGTAACGGGCTAAGCGCCGGCCCTGAAAAGATGACAAGATAAACCGCGATAAAAAAACACTTTGTTGAAAATAGCGGTGCTGATAGTCGTCGACAATACGAGGGAGTGGAGTATGAAAACCGTCCTGCTGACCGGTTTTGAGCCTTTTGGGGGCGAACAGATCAATCCCTCATGGGAAGTGGTAAAACAATTCCATCAACGTCGCCTTGGCGACGCCACCGTCATCGCCTGTCAACTGCCCTGTGTCTATGGCCGCTCGGTGCAAATGCTTAACGACCTGATTGATCGCCACCGGCCCGCGCTTATCCTGGCGGTGGGGCAGGCGGGCGGCAGGGCGCGCCTGTCGGTGGAGCGTGTGGCGATTAATATCGATGATGCGCGCATTGCCGATAACCTCGGACAGCAGCCCATCGACGAGCCGATCATTAACGGCGGACCGGCGGCCTATTTCGCCACCGTACCCATCAAAGCCATGGTCCAGGCCATGCGTGATGCGGGCGTCCCGGCCGAGGTATCGCAAAGCGCCGGTACCTATGTTTGCAACCATGTGATGTACGGCCTGCTGCATCGCCTGGCCCAACTGGACTATGGCGCCAGGGGAGGATTTATCCATACGCCCTACCTGCCGCAGCAGGCGGCGGCGCTGGCCGATGCGCCCAGCATGGCGGCGGATATCATAACGATGGGATTGGACATTGCCATCCGCACCGCGCTGCAAACCGACCATGATGTAAAGATTAGCGGCGGCGCGCTCAGCTAAACCATAAAAAAACGCCGCGTAAGCGGCGTCTGACATGCCAGGTCCGCTAACACTGTTCTTGCACAAGGCGTGTTAAAGGGAAAGCGTGCCAATGGGGTCGAATCGGGCGTGCTTTTCCCGCCCGACCGAGTGCCCCATGGTACGCTAAGCCCGCCAACGCCGAACCTAAAGCAGACGTGTTCAAGGGAGACCGTGCCAATGGGGTCGAATCGGGCGTGGTTTTCCCGCCCGACCGAGCGCCCCATGGCATGGTAGGCCCGCTAACGCTGGACTCAATGCCGACGTGTTAAAGGGAGACCGTGCCAATGGGGTCGAATCGGGCGTGGTGTTCCCGCCAAACCGAGCCCCATGGCGCGGTAGGCCCGCTAACGCTGGACTCAATGCAGACGTGTTCAAGGGAGAGCGTGCCAATGGGGTCGAATCGGGCGTGGTATTCCCGCCCGACCGAGCGCCCCATGGCGCGGTATGCCCGCCAACACCGAGCTCAAAGCAGACGTGTTAAAGGGAGAGCGTGCCAATGGGGTCGAATCGGGCGTGGTATTCCCGCCCGACCGAGCGCCCCATGGCGCGGTATGCCCGCCAACACCGGGCTCAAAGCAGACGTGTTCAAGGGAGACCGTGGCAATGGGGTCGAATCGGGCGTGGTGTTCCCGCCCGACCGAGCGCCCCATGGCGCGGTAGGCCCGCTAACACCGTTCTTGCACAAGGCGTGTTGAAGGGAGAGCGTGCCAATGGGGCCGAATCGGGCGTGGTTTTCCCGCCCGACCGAGCGCCCCATGGCGCGGTAGGCCCGCTAACACCGTTCTTGCACAAGGCGTGTTAAAGGGAGAACGCGCCAATGGGGTCGAATCGGGCGTGGTGTTCCCGCCCGACCGAGCGCCCCATGGCGCGGTAGGCCCGCCAACACCGGGCTTAAAGCAGACGTGTTCAGGGGAGACCGTGCCAGTGGGACCGAACCGGGCGTAGTGTTCCCGCCCGATCCAGCGCCCATGGCTCGCCAGACTTATTTGATCTGCGATGTAAATTCGCGTTTATCATACCCGGTATACAGCTGACGCGGACGCGCAATCTTAACGCCGTCGTCATGCATTTCCTTCCAATGGGCAATCCAACCCACGGTACGCGCCATGGCGAAAATCACGGTAAACATGGTCGACGGAATGCCCATAGCCTTCAGGATAATACCCGAATAGAAGTCCACGTTCGGATACAGCTTCTTCTCGATAAAGTACGGATCATGCAGGGCAATATGCTCCAGCTCCATGGCCACCGCCAGCAAATCGTCAGACAGCTTCAGTTCCTTAAGCACTTCATGACAGGTCTCGCGCATCACGGTGGCGCGCGGATCGTAGTTCTTGTAAACCCGGTGACCAAAGCCCATCAGACGGAAAGAGTCGTTTTTATCCTTGGCGCGTTCAATAAACGCCGGAATATGCTCGACGCTTGAAATCTCTTCCAGCATCCGCAGCGTCGCCTCATTGGCGCCGCCATGAGCCGGGCCCCATAACGACGCGATACCCGCGGCGATACAGGCGAACGGATTGGCGCCCGACGAACCGGCGGTACGCACGGTGGAGGTGGAGGCGTTTTGCTCGTGATCCGCGTGCAGGATCAAAATACGGTCCATCGCGCGTTCCAGGACGGGATTAACCACATACTCCTCGCACGGCGTGGAGAACATCATATGCAGGAAATTACCGGCATAGGAAAGATCATTGCGCGGATACACAAACGGCTGGCCGATGGAATATTTGTAACACATCGCGGCAACCGTGGGCATCTTGGACAATAAACGGAACGCCGCTATTTCGCGGTGGCGCTCGACATTAACGTCCAGCGAATCATGATAAAAAGCCGCCAGCGCGCCGGTCACGCCGCATAATACCGCCATCGGATGCGAGTCGCGGCGGAAGCCGTTGAACAGACGTGTAATCTGCTCATGCACCATGGTGTGGCGGGTGACGATATCGCGGAATTCGTCATACTGCTCCCGGGTCGGCGCTTCGCCGTTCAGCAGGATGTAGCAGACTTCAAGAAAATTGGAGTGTAGTGCCAGTTGATCAATAGGATAGCCACGATGCAATAAAACGCCTTCGTCACCGTCAATATAGGTAATTTTAGATTCACAGGATGCGGTGGAGGTAAAGCCGGGATCAAAGGTAAAATAACCTTTGCCGCCCAGGGTGCGGATATCGATTTCTTTGGCACCCAGGGTTCCGGTCAATACGTCCAGTTCGATTGGCGCTTCACCGGGTAGGTTCAGCGTCGCTTTATTGTCTGCCATTACAATCTCCTTAGCGCTTTTATGATAAATCTCCCACCGTGGAATACCGGCATGCCCGCGGGGCCTTGCGCTTTTATTGTCAGTCCGTCGCTCCGACTTAATGCAATGCAGGGCACAGAGCGTGAGGATGATGCAAGTTATTCCCGTTCAGGATGAAAGAACGGCGGTTCCCGGTTGTTGAAGATTTACTGATATTAATTTTAGCTAGTTTAACGGAAGTCTTAACCGCGAAGTTTAAGACTCGCTTCACACTGTTGCATAATCTTTGTCGCGGCGAAAGCGTCTCGGCCATTACTTGCATCGGTTATAGCATATCCGCCGCGCCATTTGTAATTGAATTGTTGCTTTTTTGTCAATGCGGTTATATAGATTTAAGGTAATTGTAAAATTCGTGACCCAGGTCACTAAACAGCCTAAATGTTACCAAACAAATTGTAGGGTAATTGTAATCATTATGTGAAAGCCATATACTTCACAAAGGTCTCCGGAAGTCCCTGTTGTAGGAGCACCCAGCGTTATTTAACGCGTCATTTAAGCACAAGGGATTTGTTTATTGAGCACATGACGTGTCATGGTTAGCCTTAACGCTGTCTGAATCCACCCAGGACCGGAGGAAGGAAAAATAATAATAGCTGTGTGGGCAAAACCGTGAAAAAACAAAGGCCTGTCAACCTGGATCTGCAAACGATCCAGTTTCCTGTTACTGCGATAGCTTCTATTCTCCACCGTGCCAGTGGCGTCATCACGTTTGTGGCCGTCGGCATTCTGCTCTGGATCCTCGGATTGTCGCTTTCCTCCGCCGAAGGTTTCGCCCAGGCCGCCGCCATCATGGATAGCTTCTTCGTCAAATTCATTATTTGGGGCATTTTAACCGCGCTGGCGTATCACGTCATCGGCGGAATTCGCCACATGCTGATGGATTTCGGCTATCTGGACGAAACATTTGCCATGGGTAAATTAACGGCAAATGTTACATTTGTGATCACAATTGTGCTGTCAATACTGGCGGGAGTACTCGTATGGTAAGCAATGCTTCGGCACTGGGACGTAACGGAGTTCATGAGTGGTTATTGGTTCGCGCTTCCGCCATCGTAATTTGCCTGTACATCATCTACCTGCTTGGGTTCGTCGTTTTCGCCGACAGCCTGACCTACGATGTCTGGCGCGGTTTTTTCGCCTTACCCATGACGAAAGTCTTTACCCTGCTGACCCTGTTCTCCGTTCTGGTGCATACCTGGATCGGCATGTGGCAGGTATTAACGGATTACATCAAAGTATTGGCGCTGCGCTTGTTGCTGCAACTGGCGATTGTGATCGTATTGTTGGTGTATTTACTTTATGGAACCGTCGTGGTGTGGGGTGCGTAAATGAGTTTGCCAGTAAGAGAATTTGACGCTGTAGTCGTCGGGGCCGGCGGAGCCGGCATGCGCGCAGCGCTGCAGATTTCCCAAATGGGCCTCTCCTGCGCCCTGGTTTCCAAAGTGTTTCCCACCCGTTCCCATACGGTGTCGGCCCAGGGCGGCATTACCGTCGCCCTCGGCAATACCCATGAGGACGACTGGCAATGGCATATGTATGATACCGTCAAGGGCTCCGACTATATCGGCGATCAGGATGCCATAGAATATATGTGCAAGACCGGCCCGGAAGCGGTGCTGGAGCTGGAGCATATGGGGCTGCCGTTTTCCCGTCTGGACGACGGCCGCATCTACCAGCGCCCCTTCGGCGGCCAGTCGCTCAACTATGGCGGCGGGCAAGCGGCGCGTACCGCCGCCGCCGCCGATCGCACCGGCCACGCGCTGCTGCACACCTTGTACCAGCAGAACCTGAAAAACCATACCACCATTTTTTCCGAATGGTATGCGCTCGATCTGGTGAAAAACCAGGACGGCGCCTTCGTCGGCTGCACCGCGCTGTGCATTGAAACCGGCGAAGTGGTCTACTTCAAGGCCAAGGCCACCATTCTGGCCACCGGCGGCGCCGGACGCATCTATCAATCCACCACCAACGCCCATATCAATACCGGCGACGGTATCGGCATGGCGCTTCGCGCCGGCGTGCCGGTGCAGGATATGGAAATGTGGCAGTTCCATCCTACCGGCATCGCCGGCGCCGGGGTACTGGTCACCGAAGGCTGCCGGGGCGAGGGCGGTTACCTGCTCAACAAGGACGGCGAACGCTTTATGGAACGTTATGCGCCGAACGCCAAGGATTTGGCCGGCCGCGACGTGGTCGCCCGTTCCATTATGATCGAGATCCGCGAGGGACGCGGCTGTGACGGCCCGCTGGGGCCGCACGTCAAGCTCAAGCTCGATCATCTGGGCAAGGAAGTCCTGGAATCGCGCCTGCCGGGTATTCTGGAATTATCCCGTACCTTCGCCCACGTCGATCCTATCAAAGAACCGATCCCGGTTATCCCCACCTGCCACTATATGATGGGCGGCATTCCCACCAAAGTCACCGGACAGGCGGTAACGGTGGACGCCCAGGGCAACGACGTGGTGATCCCCGGCTTGTTCGCGGTGGGTGAAATTGCCTGCGTATCGGTACACGGCGCCAATCGCCTGGGCGGCAATTCCCTGCTGGATCTGGTGGTGTTCGGCCGTTCGGCGGGCATGCATCTGCAGGAATCCCTGGCGGAGCAGGGGGCGTTTCGCGATGCCAGCGACGACGATATCGACGCGTCTCTTGCGCGCTACAACCGCTGGAACAACAATCGCACCGGCGAGAATCCGGTGGATATCCGCAAGGCGCTGCAGGCCTGCATGCAGAATAATTTCTCGGTGTTCCGCGAAGGCGATGCCATGGCCAAGGGCCTGGCCGAGCTGAAAACCATCCGCGAGCGGCTTAATGACGCGCGCCTGGACGATACCTCCACCGAATTCAATACCCAACGCGTGGAATGCCTTGAGCTGGATAACCTGATGGAAACCGCGTATTCCACGGCGGTGGCCGCCAATTACCGCACGGAAAGCCGTGGCGCCCACAGCCGCTTCGATTTCCCGGATCGGGATGACGAGCATTGGCTGTGCCACAGCCTGTATTTGCCGGAAAGCGACACCATGACCCGCCGCGAGGTGAATATGCAGCCGACATTACGCCCGGCGTTCCCGCCGAAAGTGCGTACCTACTAAAGGCAGAGGGCTTACGTAATGAAAGTTGAAATTTCGGTTTATCGCTATAATCCTGATGTCGACGACAAGCCGCGCATGCAGGACTACCAGCTGGATGTGGACGAAGGCCACGACATGATGGTGCTGGATGCGCTCATCCAGCTGAAGGAACAGGATCCGACCCTGGCGTTTCGCCGTTCCTGCCGCGAAGGCGTCTGCGGCTCCGACGGCGTGAACATGAACGGCAAGAACGGCCTGGCCTGCATCACCCCGCTGTCCGCCCTGCGCAAAGGCGATAAAAAAGTGATCATCCGTCCGCTGCCCGGGTTGCCGGTGGTGCGTGATTTGGTGGTGGACATGGGCCAGTTCTATGCCCAGTATGAGAAGATTAAACCTTACCTGTTGAATAACGGCAGGAATCCACCGGCCCGGGAGCATTTACAAACGCCGCAGGAGCGCGAAAAACTGGACGGATTATACGAATGTATTCTTTGTGCCTGTTGCTCGACCTCTTGTCCCTCCTACTGGTGGAACCCGGATAAATTTATCGGTCCGGCCGGCCTGCTGGCGTCCTACCGTTTCCTGATTGACAGTCGCGACACCGAAAGGGCGGCGCGGCTGGATGAATTGAACGATGCTTTCAGCGTATTCCGCTGCCACAGCATCATGAATTGTGTCAGCGTATGTCCCAAAGGACTGAACCCGACCAAAGCCATCGGGCATATCAAGAGCTTGCTGGTACAGCATAGCGCCTGATAGTAAAGGCAAATACGTTACATGTTAACCACGGCGAAAACTGAAGCTAACAAGCTTAAGGGATCATAATGCAGAACGGCGCAATGAAGGCCTGGCTGGATTCCTCCTACCTGGCGGGGGCGAACCAGTCCTACATAGAGCAGCTCTATGAAGATTTTTTAACGGATCCTGACTCCGTGGACGACAGCTGGAGTTCGATTTTTAAACAGCTGCCCACCGCCGGCGTCAGCCCCGATCAGCTTCACTCCAAAACCCGGGATTATTTCCGGCGCCTGGCTAAGGACGCAACCCGTTATGCGTCTTCGGTCAACGACCCGGACAATGACTCCAAACAGGTTAAAGTCCTGCAGCTTATCAATGCGTTCCGTTTCCGCGGCCACCAGCATGCCAACCTTGATCCGCTGGGATTATGGAAGCAGGAAACGGTGCCTGATTTAAATCCGGCTTTCCATAATCTGACGGAAGCCGATTTCCAGGAAACCTTCAACGTCGGTTCCTTTGCCATCGGCAAGGAAACCATGAAGCTGGCCGACCTGTATGACGCGCTGAAACGCACCTATTGCGGTTCCATCGGCGCCGAATATATGCATATTACCAATACCGAGGAGAAACGCTGGATCCAACAGCATATCGAATCGGTGGTGGGGCAGCCGAGTTTCGATCGCGACGAAAAGAAACGGTTCCTGAGCGAGCTGACGGCGGCCGAAGGCATCGAGCGCTATCTGGGCGCCAAATTCCCCGGCGCCAAACGTTTTTCCCTTGAGGGCGGCGACGCGCTGATCCCGATGCTGAAGGAAATGATCCGTTATGCCGGCAAGAACGGCACCCGGGAAGTGGTGCTGGGCATGGCCCATCGCGGCCGGCTGAATGTGCTGATCAACGTGCTCGGCAAAAAGCCGCAGGACCTGTTCGACGAATTCGCCGGCAAGCATAAAGAGCATTTGGGCACCGGCGACGTTAAATATCACCAGGGGTTTTCTTCCGACATGGAGACCGAGGGCGGCATCGTCCATCTGGCCCTGGCATTCAACCCGTCGCATCTGGAAATCGTCAGCCCGGTGGTGGGCGGTTCGGTGCGCGCGCGTATCGACCGGCTCGGCGAGCAAAGCAGCAAGATGGTGCTGCCGATAACCCTGCACGGGGATGCGGCCATCAGCGGGCAGGGCGTGGTGCAGGAAACCCTGAACATGTCCAAGGCGCGTGGCTATGACGTTGGCGGCACGGTGCGTATCGTGGTCAACAACCAGGTCGGCTTCACGACGTCCAATCCCCATGATGCCCGTTCCACCCAGTATTGCACCGATATCGCCAAGATGGTCCAGGCGCCGATTTTCCACGTCAACGCCGACGATCCCGAAGCGGTGGCGTTTGTGACCCGCGTGGCGCTGGATTTCCGCAATACCTTTCAGCGCGACGTGATGATTGATCTGGTGTGCTATCGCCGCCACGGCCACAACGAGGCGGACGAGCCCAGCGCCACGCAGCCGCTGATGTACCATAAGATCAAGAAACACCCGACGCCGCGCAAGATTTATGCCGATCGCCTGGAACGCGATCATGTCGCCACGCTGGAAGATGCGACCGAGATGGTGAATCTCTATCGCGACGCGCTCGACCGCGGCGAGTGCGTGGTAAAAGAGTGGCGGCCGATGAATATGCACTCCTTTACCTGGCAGCGCTTCCTCAATCACGACTGGGACGAAGCCTATCCCAGCGAAGTCGAGCCCAAACGCCTGCAGGAGCTGGCCCGCCGAATCAGTGAAGTGCCGGAAGGCGTGGAAATGCAGCCGCGGGTGGCCAAAATCTATAGCGATCGCGCCCTGATGGCCGCCGGCAGCAAGCCTTTCGACTGGGGCGGCGCCGAAACCCTGGCTTACGCCACTTTGGTCGATGAGGGCGTGCCGATCCGCCTGTCCGGCGAGGATACCGCGCGCGGCACCTTCTTCCATCGCCACGCGGTGGTGCATAACCAGAAAAACGGCTCCACCTATACGCCTTTGGCGCATGTGCACAATGGCCAGGGCACCTTCCGGGTATGGGACTCCGTGCTGTCGGAGGAAGCGGTGCTGGCGTTTGAGTACGGTTATGCCACCGCCGAGCCGCGCACCCTGGTGATCTGGGAAGCGCAGTTCGGCGATTTCGCCAACGGCGCCCAGGTGGTGATCGATCAATTCATCAGCTCCGGCGAGCAGAAATGGGGACGGATGTGCGGGCTGGTGATGCTGCTGCCCCATGGCTATGAAGGGCAGGGGCCGGAGCACTCCTCGGCCCGCCTGGAGCGCTATCTGCAGCTGTGCGCCGAACAGAATATGCAGGTCTGCGTCCCCTCCACGCCGGCGCAGATTTATCATATGCTACGGCGCCAGGCCCTGCGTAATATGCGTCGGCCGCTGATTGTGATGTCGCCGAAGTCGCTGCTGCGTCATCCTCTGGCCATCTCCTCGCTGGAGGATATGGCGTACGGCAGCTTCCTGCCCGCCATCGGCGAAATCGACGACCTGGATCCCCAGGGCGTCAAGCGCGTCGTGCTCTGTTCTGGTAAAGTTTATTATGATTTATTGGAGCAACGGCGCAAGAACGGGCAGCAGGATGTGGCCATCGTGCGTATCGAGCAGCTATACCCGTTCCCGCACCAGGCGGTGCGGGATGCGCTGCAACCTTTTGCCCATGTCCAGGACTTTATTTGGTGCCAGGAAGAGCCGCTTAATCAGGGCGCCTGGTATTGCAGCCACCATCATTTCCTTGAGGTGATTACTCCGGGTGCATCGCTACGTTACGCGGGACGCCCGGCTTCCGCCTCGCCGGCGGTTGGGTATTTGTCCGTGCACCAGACACAACAAAAAAATCTGGTCAATGACGCGCTGAACGTTAATTAAATATAAGGATAGATAATGAGTAGCGTAGATATTCTGGTTCCCGATCTTCCTGAATCGGTTGCCGATGCAACCGTCGCCACCTGGCATAAAAAGCCCGGCGATAGCGTCCAGCGTGACGAAGTGCTGGTGGAAATCGAAACCGACAAAGTGGTGCTGGAAGTTCCCGCGCCCGAGGCGGGCGTGCTGGATGCCCTGCTCGAGGATGAAGGCGCTACCGTCACCTCCCGCCAGGTGCTCGGACGCCTGCGTCCCGGCGACAGTTCCGGCCAGGAAACCTCGGAAAAAGCGCAGAGCAAGGAATCCACCCCGGCGCAGCGCTACACCGCCGGCCTGGAGGAAGAAAATAACGAAGCGCTGAGTCCGGCCATTCGCCGCCTGATCGCCGAACATGATTTGAAAGCTGAAGAGATTAAAGGCAGCGGCGTCGGCGGGCGCATCACCCGCGAGGATGTGGACAAACACCTGGTCGCCAAAAAAGCCGAACCGGCTCCCGCCGCGGCGCCGGTTGCCAAGGCGCCGGCACCGGAGCCTGCTGTTGCCGGATTGGGCAACCGCAGCGAAAAACGCGTGCCGATGACCCGTTTGCGCAAACGGGTCGCCGAGCGGCTGCTGGAAGCCAAAAACAGCACCGCCATGTTGACTACCTTTAATGAGGTCAACATGAAGCCGATTATGGATCTGCGCAAGCAGTACGGCGATGGCTTTGAAAAACGCCACGGCATCCGCCTCGGGTTTATGTCCTTCTATATCAAAGCGGTGGTGGAAGCCCTGAAGCGCTTCCCGGAAGTTAACGCGTCCATCGACGGCGAAGACGTGGTCTACCATAACTACTTTGACGTCAGCATCGCGGTATCTACCCCGCGCGGGCTGGTCACGCCGGTATTGCGCGACGTGGACGCGCTGGGCATGGGCGATATTGAAAAAGCTATAAAGGAACTGGCGGTTAAGGGGCGCGACGGCAAGCTGAAAGTGGAAGAGCTGACCGGCGGCAACTTTACCATTACCAACGGCGGCGTATTCGGTTCGCTGATGTCCACGCCCATTATCAACCCGCCGCAAAGCGCCATCCTCGGCATGCATGCCATCAAGGATCGGCCGATGGCGGTGGGCGGCCAGGTGGTTATCCTGCCGATGATGTACCTGGCGCTGTCCTACGATCACCGTCTGATCGACGGCAAGGAATCGGTAAGTTTCCTGGTCACGGTCAAAGAGATGCTGGAAGACCCGACGCGCTTATTGCTTGATGTATAGCAATCGTCGTCCGCGGGCCGGGAAACCCCGGGCCGCGGCCGGCAGGTTGCCTGCGGGACGTAGCGCCAAGGCGCCTACGGAAAGCACCACTCGAGGGCGGCTGAAGTGCGCCGCCGCCGACACTCCCAGACGAAGATGGAAACAACATCATGAACTTACATGAATATCAGGCAAAACAGCTGTTTGCTCGGTATGGTCTGCCTGCCCCCACGGGTTTTGCGTGCACCACGCCACGGGAAGCGGAAGAATCCGCCTCCAAGATCGGCGCCGGTCCCTGGGTGGTAAAATGCCAGGTTCACGCCGGCGGCCGCGGCAAGTCCGGCGGCGTCAAGGTCGTTAACAGCAAGGAAGAAATCCGCGCTTTTGCCGAACACTGGCTGGGCAAACGCCTGGTGACCTATCAAACGGACGCCCTGGGCCAGCCGGTCCACCAAATCCTGGTGGAAGCGGCAACCGATATCGATAAGGAACTTTACCTGGGCGCGGTGGTTGATCGCGGTTCCCGGCGCGTGGTCTTTATGGCCTCCACCGAAGGCGGCGTGGAAATTGAAAAAGTCGCGGAAGAGACGCCGCACCTGATTCATAAGGTTTCCCTCGATCCCCTGACCGGCCCCCAACCGTTCCAGGGCCGCGAGCTGGCGTTTAAGCTGGGCTTGTCGGGCAAGCAGGTCGGGCAGTTCATTAAAATCTTCATGGGCCTGGCCGCGCTGTTCCTGGAGCGGGACCTGGCGCTGGTGGAAATTAATCCGCTGGTTATCACCAAGGAAGGCAATCTGGTCTGCCTGGACGGCAAGCTGAGCGCCGACGGCAATGCCCTGTTCCGCCAGCCGGAGCTGCGGGAAATGCGCGATAAGAGCCAGGAAGACGCCCGCGAGGCCCAGGCGGCGCAGTGGGAACTGAACTACGTGGCGCTTGACGGCAATATCGGCTGTATGGTGAACGGGGCCGGCCTGGCCATGGGCACCATGGATATTGTTAAACTGCACGGCGGTTCGCCGGCCAACTTCCTGGATGTGGGCGGCGGCGCCACCAAGGAACGCGTTACCGAGGCTTTTAAGATCATTTTGTCGGATGAAAACGTCAAAGCGGTGCTGGTGAATATTTTCGGCGGCATCGTGCGCTGCGATCTGATTGCCGAAGGCATTATCGGCGCGGTGGCGGATGTGGGCGTCAACGTGCCGGTGGTGGTGCGTCTGGAAGGCAACAACGCCGAGCTGGGTGCTAAAATCCTGGCCGAGAGCGGCCTGAATATCATTGCCGCCACCAGTTTGACCGACGCGGCACAACAAGCGGTTGCCGCGGTGGAGGGAAAATAATGTCCATTTTAATCGATAAAAATACCAAGGTTATCTGCCAGGGATTTACCGGCAGCCAGGGCACGTTTCACTCCGAGCAGGCGCTGGCCTACGGCACCAAGATGGTTGGCGGCGTCACGCCGGGCAAGGGCGGCACGGAGCATTTGGGCCTGCCGGTGTTCAATACCGTGCGTGAGGCCGTGGAAAAAACCGGCGCTACCGCCTCGGTTATCTATGTGCCCGCGCCGTTTTGTAAAGATTCCATTCTCGAGGCGGTGGACGCCGGCATTGAGCTGATTATCTGCATTACCGAGGGTATTCCGACCCTGGATATGCTGGTGGTGAAAGCCAAGCTGGAACAGAGCGGCTCACGGATGATTGGGCCGAACTGCCCGGGCGTTATCACCCCCGGCGCATGCAAGATTGGTATTATGCCCGGCCATATCCATAAACCGGGCCGGGTCGGTATTGTGTCGCGTTCCGGGACCCTGACGTATGAAGCGGTGAAACAGACCACCGATACCGGGCTGGGGCAGTCCAGCTGCGTGGGTATCGGCGGCGATCCGATCCCCGGCTCGAGCTTTATCGATATCCTGAAATTGTTCGAACAGGATCCGCAGACCGAGGCGATTGTGATGATCGGGGAAATCGGCGGCAGCGCGGAAGAAGAAGCCGCCGCCTATATCAAGGATCATGTCACTAAACCGGTGGTGGGGTATATTGCGGGCGTTACCGCGCCCAAAGGCAAGCGTATGGGGCATGCCGGGGCGATTATCGCCGGCGGCAAGGGCACGGCGGACGAGAAATTCGCCGCGCTGGAAGCGGCCGGGGTAAAAACCGTGCGCAGCCTGGCGGAGATTGGCACCGCGCTGAAAACCCTGCTGTCATAAGTGCGCCGCGCCCGTTGACACTTTTGTTTGGGATCGGTGTTGGCGGGCCTGGCATGCCATGGGGCGCCCGGTCGGGCGGGAAAAGCCCGCCCGATTCGACCCCATTGGCACGTTCTCCCTTTAACATGCCGCGTTGAGATCGGTGTTGGCGGGCATACCGTGCCATGGGGCGCCCGGTCGGGCGGGAAAAGCACGCTCGATTCGACCCCATTGGCACGCTCTCCCTTGAACACGTCTGCTTTAGGCGCGGCGTTGCCGGGCCTGGCGCGCTATGGAACTAATTGAACTGGTCGGTTCAGTTAGGCATAATGGGCGCCATGGGCAGACAAAAAAAATTCAGTCGTGAGGGTGTGCTGGAGAAGGTGATCCCCGTCTTCTGGCGGCACGGCTTCGCCGGTACCACCCTGGCGCATCTCGAAAAGGCGAGCGGGGTGAATAAATCCGGCCTTTACGCCGAGTTCAGAGATAAGGACGACCTGTTCCTGGCGTGTCTGCGCCACTATATCGATCGGCGCGCCGTGCATGCTGCCTTAAGGGCCCGCCCCCAGGGCTGGGGCAATATCGAGGCGTTTTTGCGATTGTCCTGCGGCTCCCCGGAGCCTCAGGATAGTGTTTGCCCGCAAGGTTGTCTGGCGGTTAACTCCATGCGTGAATTCGCGCTGTTGCCGGCCGGCGCCATCGACATCATTACGCAACTGCGTGAAACGATACGCCCGCTGCTGGTGGAGAATATCAGGGCGGAGGAGACGCGCACCGACGCGGAGATCCTGGCGGAAATGGTGTCGGTATTTTTTTCGGGTCTGTGCATTGAGCAGAACCTGCAACGGGGGTTTGCCGATACCGACTGTAAAATAAGGCGGTTTATGCAGGCGCTGCGTACATTGTAGGCGGCTTTTATCCGCCGTTTCACGCCCGATCGCCGGATCGGGGTGCACAACCTCCTCGCCGTTTCCCGCCGCCCGCCGTGCAGCATGATGCATTAGCCGTATCATCGTATTGGCGCCCTAGCCCGAAGCGTCTGTCACTTCCTTTTTTTATTCGTCGCCTCATCACATTTATTGCAAATTAAATTCATCATTATCATAGCGCGCTTCTATTGCATGATTAGGCCATCCAATAATGCTAACGTAACAAATAAAAAATATCCCTTGGGTTTTATTTTCTTTTAACTTAATTTCGCGATCTTATTAATTACAGTTTTTTAACATTAACGCTTTTATAGAATAAATAAATAACAATATTTAACATACGTGATGAAAAATTGCGATAAATCAATGATTTTTGATGGCGTTTTATGTTCAAATCAGGATAACTTGCGCTGGCGCAATTTTACTGCCGATGTCGGGTAAGGCCGGATTTGATCGAGAGGTGATTTCCTAACCTGCATCACGAAAAAAGGTATTTATCCTGAGTAAGTTGAGGGGTACTATATGGTTGGTTTAAATCCGGTTAGTGCGTTTCATTAAAATCCGTCGTCGGTTTACCGCTTAGACGCCTGGGCGTTGTTTTTTGGCCGGCCGAACCGATTGTCGGGAACAATTATAAACTCTTTATTATTCACCGCGGGTTGTTGCGTCGCTTTGTTTCGCCAGGGCGCCAGATTACCGCACGTGGGAACCATCCTGCGAGGAGCAAGGAGTCAACATGTTTGATGTCGTCGAACTGTCACGGTTACAGTTTGCCCTAACGGCGATGTACCATTTCCTGTTTGTCCCACTCACCCTGGGGCTGGCGTTTTTATTAGCCATCATGGAAACGGTGTACGTCCTGTCCGGCAAAAAAATCTATAAAGATATGACTAAATTCTGGGGCAAGTTGTTTGGTATCAACTTTGCCTTGGGGGTAGCCACCGGGCTGACCATGGAGTTCCAGTTCGGAACCAACTGGTCGTATTTTTCCCACTACGTCGGCGACATTTTTGGTGCTCCGCTGGCCATCGAAGGATTAATGGCCTTCTTCCTGGAGTCCACCTTTGTCGGCCTGTTCTTCTTCGGCTGGGATCGCCTGAGCAAAACGCAGCATCTGACGGTTACCTGGATGGTGGCGTTAGGTTCCAACCTGTCCGCACTGTGGATACTGGTGGCCAACGGCTGGATGCAAAACCCTATCGCGTCGGATTTCAACTATGAAACCATGCGTATGGAAATGGTCAGCTTCGCCGATCTGGTGCTCAATCCGGTGGCGCAGGTGAAATTCGTGCATACCGTGGCCGCGGGCTACTGTACCGGCGCCATGTTTGTCCTCGGCATCAGTTCCTATTACCTGCTTAAAGGCCGGGATATCGCCTTCGCCAAACGGTCTTACGCCATCGCGGCGGCGTTCGGCATGGCGGCGGTGTTGTCGGTTATCGTGCTGGGTGATGAATCCGGTTATGAAATGGGCGACGTGCAAAAAACCAAACTGGCGGCCATCGAGGCGGAATGGGAAACACAGCCGGCACCGGCCGCGTTTACCCTGTTTGGTATTCCCGATCAGACCATCCAGCGCAATAACTTCTCCATCCAGATCCCTTTTGCCCTGGGCATTATCGCGACCCGTTCGACGGATCGCCAGGTGACCGGCATCAAGGATCTGATGGTGCAGCATCAGATCCGTATCCGCAACGGCATGAAAGCCTATGAGCTGTTGCAGCAACTGCGCGGCGGCCATGCCGATCCGGCGGCGCGCGCCCAGTTCAACGCGATAAAACAGGATCTGGGCTATGGCCTGCTGCTGAAACGCTATACGGATGACATCCCCAACGCGACCGAAGAGCAGATCCAGAGCGCCACCAACGACTCTATCCCGCGCGTGGCGCCGCTGTACTTCTCCTTCCGCATCATGGTGCTGGGCGGCGTGCTGATGCTTATTATCATCACCATGTCCTTCTGGAGCGTGGTGCGTAACCGTATCGGTCAACGGCCGTGGCTGCACCGTGCCGCGCTGTACGGCATTCCCATTCCCTGGATCGCCATCGAAGCCGGCTGGTTTGTCGCGGAGTACGGCCGCCAGCCCTGGGCTATCGGCGAAATACTGCCGACCGCGGTGGCCAATTCCAGCCTGACCGCCGGCGATATCCTGTTCTCCATGGGGCTTATCTGCGGACTCTATACCCTGTTCCTGGTAGCCGAAATGTATTTGATGTTCAAATATGCGCGCCTGGGGCCTAGCAGCCTGCATACCGGCCGCTATCATTTCGAGCAGCCGACGCTCGCCACGCAGAAAGTCTATTAACAGGAGCCTACGCCATGTTTGACTATGAAGTATTACGCTTAATCTGGTGGGCGCTCATCGGTGTCCTGCTGATAGGCTTTGCCGTAACCGACGGTTTCGATATGGGCGTCGGCATGCTGATGCCCCTCCTTGGCCGAACGGATAACGAACGCCGGGTGATGATCAATACCATCGCCCCGCACTGGGAAGGCAACCAGGTCTGGCTGGTCACCGCCGGGGGGGCGCTGTTCGCCGCCTGGCCGATGGTGTACGCCGCGGCGTTTTCCGGCTTTTATATTGCCATGATCCTGGTGCTGGCTTCGCTGTTTTTCCGCCCGGTGGGTTTTGATTACCGTTCCAAGATAGAAGATCCGCGCTGGCGCGGCATGTGGGACTGGGGCATCTTTATCGGCAGTTTCGTGCCGCCGGTGGTGATCGGCGTCGCCTTCGGCAACCTGCTGCAGGGCGTACCTTTCCACGTGGATGAATACCTGCGCCTGTTTTATACCGGCAATTTCTTTCAATTGCTGAACCCCTTCGGTTTGCTGGCGGGCATTGTCAGCCTGGCGATGTTTATCGGCATGGGGGCGACCTATCTGCAAATGCGCGTCAGCGGCGATCTGCTGGTGCGGGTGCGTACCGTCGCGCAAATCAGCAGCCTGGTATCCATGGTGGCATTCCTGCTGGGCGGCGTGTGGCTGGTTAACGGCATCGACGGTTTTACCATCACTTCGGTCATCGATACCAACGCCGTGTCCAATCCGCTGAATAAAACCGTCGCGCACCAAGCCGGCGCGTGGCTGGCGAATTATCACAGCTTCCCGCTACTTTGGGCGATTCCCGCGCTGGGCGTAGTATTGCCGCTGCTGACCTTGCTGTGTTCCCGGCTCGGCAAAGGCGCATGGGCGTTTATTTTCTCATCGCTGACCGTGGCGTGCATCATCCTGACGGCGGGGGTTACCCTGTTTCCGTTTATCATGCCGTCGAGCACCATGCCGGAAGCTAGCCTGACGGTATGGGACGCCACCTCGAGCCTGCTAACGCTGAAGGTCATGACCATCGTCGCCGTTATCTTTGTGCCGATTGTGCTGCTGTATACCATCTGGTGTTATTACAAGATGTATGGCCGCATTACCAAAGAGCATATCGAACAAAACGCGCATACGCTGTACTGAGGAAGGAGCTGAAAAATGTGGTATTTTGCCTGGATATTAGGAACGCTGCTCGCCTGCGCCTTCGGTATTATTACGGCCCTCGCGCTGGAGCATCATGAAGATAGCCAGCCGGGCGTCGTCGGGTCCGACGGTGAGCGGGTAGAGAACGACCTGAAGTGATCAGGTCCGTTACCGATTTCCTCTACCGCCTGACCGACAGCAGCCCGTTGCGGCTGCTGTCGCTTATCATGGCGCTAGCGCTTGCCGGCTGCGTCTTCTGGATGCCGGCGCGTTTTGCCTCCACCACCAGTTCGCTCACCGCCTGGCATAATCTGTTGATTGTCTGGGCGGTATGCACAGGCGTTATCCACGGCGTGGGTTTTCGCGCGCGCCGATGGGGATGGCGGCTGGCGTTTTTGCCGCTGGCGGCGATAGTGGTGCTGGCCATCGCGCTGGGTTATTTATTTCTCTAAACAGCCAAGCGAAACAACGCTGTTTTTTAGCGTTGTTTCAGCGACCGCATTTCACCGCACAGCCTTTGCGAATAAAGCCCGTCGCCGCAATAGGTTATTTCACTATTCCCGCATTTCATTAACACAACGGGTATAATGCCGGGTCTTTTTGTCAGCACTTGCGCTATATTCTTTACATTGCCCGTCCCACGCGGCGCCGGTGCCCGCTTTATCCATAATTATTTTCATTCATCCGAGGTAATCCATTCCAAACGGTGTTGCTCTTGCGTATAGTAAGCACCGTTGTTTTGCGTTGCTGGGATGTACAGTGAGTAATACGTTATTCCGATGGCCGGTACGCGTCTATTATGAAGATACGGACGCCGGGGGTGTGGTTTATCACGCACGCTACGTGGTTTTTTACGAAAGGGCCCGTACCGAAATGCTGCGCCAGCATAATTTCCATCAGCATGCCTTCCTCAGCGAGAATATCGCGTTTGTGGTAAGGCGCATCACGGTGGACTATCTCGCCTCAGCGCGTCTGGACGATTTGCTGCAAGTAGAAAGTGAAATCGTCTCAATGCGCGGTGCCTCTCTGACTTTTGCGCAACGCATCCTGAACGCTGAAGGGCAACTTCTCAGCCAGGCGGATGTTTTGATAGCCTGTATTGATCTACACCAAATGAAGCCTGTCGCGCTTCCTAAGTCTATTGTCGCGGAGTTCAAGCAGTGACTGACATGAACATTTTTGATCTGTTCCTGAAAGCAAGCTTTCTGGTTAAACTGATCATGTTGATTTTAATGTGCTTTTCCATTGCATCCTGGGCGATCATCATCCAGCGCACCCGTATTTTAAACACGGCCACCCGCGAGGCGGAAGCCTTTGAGGACAAATTCTGGTCCGGTATTGAATTGTCCCGCTTGTATCAGGAAAGCCAGACCCGCCGCGACGTGCTGACGGGATCCGAGCAGATTTTTTATTCCGGCTTTAAAGAATTCGCCCGTTTGCACCGCGCCAACAGCCATGCGCCTGAAGCGGTGGTGGAAGGCGCCTCGCGCGCCATGCGGATTTCCATGAACCGCGAGCTGGAAGCGCTGGAAACCCATATTCCTTTCCTCGGCACCGTGGGCTCCATCAGCCCGTATATCGGCTTGTTCGGCACCGTCTGGGGCATCATGCATGCCTTTATCGGCCTGGGCGCGGTTAAGCAGGCCACCCTGCAAATGGTTGCTCCCGGTATCGCCGAAGCGCTGATCGCCACGGCCATCGGCCTGTTCGCCGCTATTCCGGCGGTGATGGCCTATAACCGCCTTAGCCAGCGCGTGAACAAGCTGGACCAGAACTACGACAACTTTACCGAAGAGTTCATCGCCATCCTGCATCGCCAGGCCTTCGCCAGCAGCGATAGCGCTAAGTAGAAGGAGGGGAGAACATGGCCCGCAGACGTGGTCGGAATCAAATTAAGTCGGAAATTAACATTGTTCCACTGCTTGACGTGCTGCTGGTGCTGGTGTTGATTTTCATGGCGACGGCGCCCATTATCACCCAGAGCGTCGAGGTGGATTTGCCCGACGCGACGGATTCAAAAGCGGTCAGCAGCGATGATAATCCGCCGGTGATCGTCGAAGTATCGGGTGTTGGCCAGTACAGCCTGGTGGTGGATCACAACCGTATGGAACAGTTGCCGCCGGAGCAGGTGGTGGCCGAGGCGCGCTCGCGCATTACGGCCAATCCCAAAGCGGTATTCCTTATCGGCGGCGCGAAAGACGTGCCTTATGATGAGATTATCAAGGCGCTGAATTTGCTGCATCAGGCCGGCGTGAAGTCGGTGGGCCTGATGACCCAGCCCATTTAACGGCATGCTGATCATGCGCGATTTAACTGGCAAATCTGTTTGTGGGAATCGATTGTGGTAAAGGCAACCGAACAGAACGATAAGCTCAAACGCGCCATTATTATTTCGATTGTTCTGCATATTCTCCTGATCGGGTTACTGGTCTGGAGTTCCTACACGCAGACTCTCGAATCCAGTGGCGGCGGCGGAGGCGGCTCGTCCATCGACGCGGTTATGGTCGATCCCGGTGCCGTGGTGCAGCAGTATAACCGTCAACAGCAGCAGCAGACGGACGCTCAGCGCGCGTCGCAGCTGCGGGAAAAACAGGCGCAACAGCAGGCGGAAGAGCTGCAGCAAAAGCAGGCCGCCGAGCAGCAGCGCCTGAAAGAATTGGAAAAAGATCGGCTGGCGGCGCAGGAAGCGGCGCAGCAGCAGAAAGAACAGCAGGCGGAGCAGCAAAAACAGGCCGCGGAAGCCGCTAAACAGGCGGCGGAACAAAAGCAGCAGGCGGAAGCCGCCACCCAGCAGGCCAAGGAACAGCAGAAGCAGGCGGAAGCCGCGGCAGCCCAGGCCAAGGCCGAGGCGGCGCAGCAGGCCAAAGCCGCCGCCGAAGCGAAAAAACAGGCGGAAGCCGAGGCCAGTAAACAGGCCGCGGCGGCTGCGGCGGCGGCGAAAAAGCAGGCTGACGCGGCAGCGCAGGCCAAGGCCGAGCAGGCCGCCAAGGCGAAAGCCGTAGAAGACGCGAAAAAAGAAGCGGCCGCGGAAGCGGCGGCCGCCAAGGCGGAAGCCGCCAAAGCCGCCGCCGCCGAAAAAGCGGCGGCCACCGCCAAGGCCGACGCGGCCAAAGCGGCCGCCGCCAAAGCCGAAGCGGCCAAGGAAAAAGCAGACGCCGCCGCGGCGGCCAAGGCCGAACAGGCCGCCAAGGATAAAGCCGCCGCCGCGGCTGAAGCCAAGGCCGCCGCAGCAGCAGCCAAAAAAGCGGCCGGGGATGCGAAAAAAGCCGCCGCCGCCGCCGCTGCAAAAGAGTCTAATGAAGTCGATGATTTACTGGGTGGTTTGACCGATTCGAAAAACGCGCCCAAAGCCGGCGGCGGGCCAACCGGGGGCAGTAAGCCGAAAGGCACGGGCGCGAGCAAGGAGAGCGGGGCGTCGGGCGCGGAAATAAATAGTTACGCGGGCCAGGTTAAAGCGGCCATCGAAGCGAAGTTTTACAGCGATCCTTCATTCGCCGGCAAGACATGTGTGTTGCGCCTGAAACTGGCTCCTGATGGCATGGTCATCTCGGTCTCTTCCGAAGGGGGCGACCCGGCCTTATGCCAGGCGGCTGTCTCGGCGGCGAAACTGGCTAAAATACCGAAACCGCCAAGTCAGGCCGTTTATGAAGTATTCAAAAATGCGCCAATTGATTTTAAACCGCAATAATGGGTAAAGAAGTCAAAATATACCGGTGATGGTTTAAGATTTAGACTATGTTGTCTACCTGATGTATATGGTTTTGTTTACGTGGTTTAGTTAAAATTCTGCTAATTTATCGTGGCGTATCGCCTCGGTATGGGAGATGAAATGAAGCAGGCATTTCGAGTAGCGCTAGGTTTAATGATTTTATGGGCATCCGTGCTGCATGCGGAAGTGCGAATTGAGATCACGCAAGGGGTT
This sequence comes from Sodalis sp. RH24, assembly GCF_047324145.1. Classification (NCBI taxonomy): domain Bacteria; kingdom Pseudomonadati; phylum Pseudomonadota; class Gammaproteobacteria; order Enterobacterales; family Bruguierivoracaceae; genus Sodalis; species Sodalis sp. RH24. The sequence goes on along the minus strand of NZ_CP178729.1, from coordinate 1,993,581 downwards.
GACTCGGCGCGGCCCATTGGCGTGGTTCCGTTTAAATGGGCGGGACCGGGCGCCGCGCCCGAGGACATCGGCGGCATTGTCGGCGCGGATTTGCGCAACAGCGGTAAATTTAACCCGATCGATGTGGCGCGTATGCCGCAGCAGCCCGCTACGGCCGCCGAAGTCACACCGGCGGCATGGACCGCCCTGGGTATCGACGCGGTTGTCGTGGGGCAGATCCAACCCAGCGCCGACGGTAATTTTGTCATCTCCTACCAACTGGTTGATACCTCCGGCAACCCCGGCGCGGTATTGGAGCAAAACCAGTTTAAAGTGAAAAAATCCGATCTGCGTTACGGTGCCCATGCCGCCAGCGACGGCGTTTTTGAAAAATTGACCGGGATCAAGGGCGCGTTTCGCACCCGTATCGCTTATGTGGTGCAAACCAACGGCGGGCAGTATCCTTATGAGCTGCGCATAGCCGACTATGACGGGTTCAACCAGTTTGTGGTCCACCGGTCTCCCCAGCCGCTGATGTCGCCGGCCTGGTCGCCTGACGGCAGCAAGGTGGCCTATGTGACGTTTGAAAGCGGGCGCTCGGCGCTGGTGGTGCAGGATGTCTATAAACAAACGGTAAGGCAGATTGCCAGCTTTCCGCAGCATAACGGCGCGCCGGCCTTTTCGCCGGACGGCTCCAAGCTGGCCTTCGCCCTGTCGAAATCCGGTAGTTTAAATATTTATGTGATGAATTTAGGCTCCGGCCAGATAACGCAAGTGACCGACGGTCGCAGCAACAACACGGAGCCGACCTGGTTCCCGGATAACCAGACCCTGGCGTATACCTCGGACCAGGGCGGCCGTCCGCAAGTGTATAAAGTGGGTATCAACGGCGGTAGCCCGCAGCGCCTGACCTGGGAAGGTTCCCAGAACCAGGACGCCGACGTGAGCGCGGACGGTAAGTTCCTGGTCATGGTCAGCAGCAACGGCGGCGCTCAGCATATCGCTAAACAAGATCTGGCGACGGGAGCCGTGCAAGTTTTAACGGCCACGTTCCTGGATGAAACACCTAGCCTCGCACCCAATGGCACCATGGTTATCTACAGCTCTACACAAGGGATGGGTTCCGTGCTACAGCTGGTTTCGATTGATGGGCGTTTCAAAGCGCGTCTTCCGGCGACTGATGGACAGGTCAAATTTCCTGCCTGGTCTCCGAATCTGTGATGCATGTGTAAATATGTATGGCAAACTATAAAAGGAAAATGAGATGCAACTGAACAAAGTGCTAAAAGGGCTGATGCTGGCCGTGCCTGTACTGGCTATCGCCGCGTGTAGTTCCCACAAAAGCGCTAACAATGGCGCAGATTCTGCCATGGGCGCTGGCACTGGTATGGACAATGCGAGCGGTGCCAATTCTTCTTCCGAAGAACAAGCGCGTCTGCAGATGCAAGAACTGCAACGGAACAATATCGTTTACTTCGATCTTGATAAGTACGATATCCGTTCTGATTTCGCCCAGATGCTGGACGCACATGCTAACTTCCTGCGCAGCAACCCATCCTATAAAGTGACCGTAGAAGGTCATGCGGATGAACGCGGTACGCCGGAATATAACATCGCCCTGGGCGAACGTCGCGCCAATGCCGTGAAGATGTATCTTCAGGGTAAAGGCGTCTCTGTCGACCAGATCTCTATCGTATCTTACGGTAAAGAGAAGCCGGCTGTGCTGGGACATGACGAATCGGCTTATGCCAAAAACCGTCGTGCCGTACTGGTATACTAAGAGAATTGCATGAGCGGTAACTTCAGACATTACCTGTTAAGTCTGTCGTTGCTGGTTGGCGTAGCGGCCCCTTGGGCCGCTACCGCCCAAGCGCCAATCAGTAATGTCGGCTCCGGCTCGGTGGAAGATCGGGTCACTCAACTTGAGCGTATTTCCAACGCTCACGGTCAGCTATTAACTCAACTTCAGCAACAACTCTCCGACACTCAGCGCGATATCGATTCCTTGCGGGGTCAAATCCAGGAAAGCCAGTACCAGCTTTCGCAAGTGGTGGAGCGCCAGAAACAAATCTATCAGCAAATGGACAGCCTGAGCAGCAAAGGCGGCCAGGATGCGGCTGCGGCCACGCCTGACAGCGGTGCGGACAACAGCGGCGCGGCAACCCCGTCCACTGGCGCCAGCGCCGATGCGGCGGCTCCTGCGGCCTCTTCGGCCGGCGGCAGCACCGGTGACGCCAATACCGATTACAACGCGGCGGTGGCTTTGGTACTGGAGAAAAAACAGTACGATCAAGGCATCACGGCATTCCAGAATTTTGTTAAACGTTATCCGGATTCAACCTACCAGCCCAATGCCAACTACTGGTTGGGTCAGTTGAATTACAACAAAGGTAAAAAGGACGATGCGGCGTATTATTTTGCCCTGGTCGTTAAAAATTACCCCAAATCACCCAAAAGCTCCGAAGCCCTGTTTAAAGTTGGGGTAATCATGCAGGAAAAAGGCCAGACCGACAAAGCCAAGGCCGTTTACCAGCAGGTTATCAAACTTTATCCCAACACGGATTCTGCCAAACAAGCGCAAAAACGCCTGTCCAGTCTTTGAACCATTCAGGCCTCTTGCGGGTATTACCCGCCGGATTCAGGCCTGGATGCTCGAAGATCAAGCAGTTGAACGCTATTGTGCAAATTTAGGTTGCGCAGAAAATTTTAGAAAGTAATATATGCCGCCGTTGCCACGGGAAAGCGTGACATCCCGGGCGCCAGCAAAATAACGGATATCAGGGTCGTTAGCTCAGTTGGTAGAGCAGTTGACTTTTAATCAATTGGTCGCAGGTTCGAATCCTGCACGACCCACCAATTTTGCAGATATCAAGTTTTATGAACACCGTCGCTAGTGTGGTATAGCGCAGGAGTTGTGCCAGATTCGAGCCTGCGCAGGTTCGAGCCGAGCGCAGCGAGACAGCGTTGCCGGTACGGCAACGACCCGGAGGGCGAGGCCAAGGCCGAGTCATCCTGCACGACCCACCACTATCCGGTCGCCACACAGTAAATCCCGCCAAGGGGTCGTTAGCTCAGTTGGTAGAGCAGTTGACTTTTAATCAATTGGTCGCAGGTTCGAATCCTGCACGACCCACCATTGTTATAAAATTCCCCAGGTTTGTTCCACTATACGTATTTACATAGCGCACTCGTCGTGCGGATGAGAACCTGCGCAGGTTCGAGCCGAGCGCAGCGAGACAGCGTTGCCGGTACGGCAACGCCCCGCAGGGCGAGGCCAAAGGCCGAGTCATCCTGCACGACCCACCATTATTATAAAGTTCCCCAAGCTTGTCGCCATTATCCGTATTTACATAGCGCACTCGTCGTGCGGATGAGAACCTGCGCAGGTTCGAGCCGAGCGCAGCGAGACAGCGTTGCCGGTACGGCAACGACCCGCAGGGCGAGGCCAACGGCCGAGTCATCCTGCACGACCCACCATTGTTATAAAATTCCCCAGGTTTGCCTCCACTATACGTATTTACATAGCGCACTCGTCGTGCGGATGAGATCCTGCGCAAGTTCGAGCCGAGCGCAGCGAGACAGCGTTGCCGGTACGGCAACGACCCGCAGGGCGAGGCCAACGGCCGAGTCATCCTGCACGACCCACCATTGTTATAAAATTCCCCAGGTTTGACTCCACTATACGTATTTACATAGCGCACTCGTCGTGCGGATGAGAACCTGCGCAGGTTCGAGCCGAGCGCAGCGAGACAGCGTTATCCACAAGAATTTTGCGACATTGCGCCCTGTATCGCACATATCGACTGGTGCGGCGCCGTAAAATCCATTAATGTTTTGCCTTCAGCGCCTGCCTGCATACCAAAGTCATATTAACTAAACAAAAACACAAAAAAATACAAAATTAACAGGACATTTGGTTAAAAATTGATTATTTTGTTTAGTATATAAAACACACGCGCTGCATAGACTGTGCAAACGCCTTTAACGGCGCCCAGCCCATGCGCGGGAACACAGCAGGATATAAGCAATGAGCGAAGTGTTGGATGTCAATGCGGCCATCTATCCTTTCCCACCCAAACCGCGCGCCCTGAACGCGGATGAAAAAGAATTCTATTACGCCAAGATCGCGCGCTTGCTGAAACAGCGCAACGCCGTTATGGTCGCCCATTATTATACCGACCCGGAAATCCAGGCGCTGGCGGAGGCGACCGGCGGCTGCGTGGCCGATTCGCTTGAAATGGCGCGGTTTGGCAGCACGCATCCCGCCACCACGCTCCTGGTGGCCGGCGTGCGGTTTATGGGGGAAACGGCGAAAATCCTCAGCCCCGAGAAAACGGTGCTGATGCCGACCCTGAAGGCCGAATGTTCGCTGGACCTGGGATGCCCGGTGGAGGAGTTCAGCGCGTTTTGCGCCGCCCATCCGGACCGCACCGTGGTGGTCTACGCCAATACCTCGGCGGCGGTTAAAGCGCGCGCCGACTGGGTTGTCACCTCCAGCATCGCCGTTGATCTTATCGAGCATCTTGATAGCCTGGGGGAAAAAATCATCTGGGCGCCGGACCGGCATCTCGGAAGGTATGTACAAAGCCAGACCGGCGCGGATATTTTATGCTGGCAGAGCGCCTGCATCGTCCATGACGAGTTCAAGACCCAGGCATTGCTCAATATGAAACGGCTTTATCCGCACGCGGCGGTGCTGGTACACCCTGAATCGCCCCAGGCCATTGTCGCCATGGCCGATGCGGTCGGGTCGACCAGCCAGCTGATCCAGGCGGCAAAAACCCTGCCGCAGCAGCAAATGATCGTCGCGACCGATCGCGGCATATTTTATAAAATGCAGCAGGCCTGTCCGGATAAAACCCTGCTTGAGGCGCCCACCGCCGGTGATGGCGCCACCTGCCGCAGCTGCGCCCATTGCCCCTGGATGGCCATGAACGGCCTGAAAGCCGTCGCTGACGGCCTTGAACAGGGCGGGGCTGCCCATGAGGTCCATGTGCCGGATGAATTGCGTGTCAAGGCGCTGGTGCCGTTAAACCGCATGCTCGCCTTTGCCGCCGAGCTTAAGGTACGGGTTACCGGCAACGCTTAATGATGATGGTGGGCATGGGCCAGCCCGCCGCCGTCGTTGATACCGCAATCGTCCTCGGGGCAGTTGCGGTATTCCATCTGCACGGTGGCATGGCTGATGTGATAATGGTCCAGCAGAAAATGCTGGATTTGATGCAGCAGCGCATCATGATCATAGGGCGGAATCACCTGCGCATGCAGGGTCATCACCGGTTTTTCGCCCACTTGCCAGATATGGACATGATGGATGTTGCGCACCTCGGGAATATTCAGCGACAGATCCCGTTTCAGTTTCTCGATATCTATGCGGCTGGGCGTGCCCTCGAGCAGCTCATGCAGGCTTTCGCGCATCAGCCGCCAGCCGCTGCGCAGCACCAGGCACGAGACCAGGATGGATAAGATCGGATCGATGGGCATCCAGCCGGTCATCAATATCACCACCGCCGCGATAATCGCCCCGACCGATCCCAATAAATCCCCCAGCACATGCAGCGCGGCGGCGCGCAGGTTGATGTTTTTTTCACCTTCTCCCCCATGCAGCAGCACGAAAGACAGCAGGTTGGCCAACAGGCCGGCAACGGCGATAATCATCATGGTCCAGCCGGCCACCGGATGGGGCTGGTAAAAACGCCGTATCGCCTCCCAGACAATCAGCGCGGTAATCAACAGCAGGGCCAGCGCGTTCACGAAGGCCGCCAGGGTGGTCAATCTCAGGTAGCCGAAGGTATGGCTGCTGCTGGGTTTACGTTGGGCGAACCGTACCGCCAGCAAGGCCATCAACAACGCGGCGGCGTCGGTCAGCATATGCCCCGCATCGGCCAGCAGCGCCAGCGATCCCGACAGCAGCCCGCCCGCCACTTCCACGGCCATAAAAACAGCCGTTACGGCAAAGGCCGCCATCAGGCGTTTATTATTGTTGTTCGCCTGCGTCCCATGCTCCTGGGCATGGGATGGCGAAGGGTTATGTGTCGATGCCATGCATTTTCCTGTAAAAGCGCAACCTGTCTACCAAGATAGTAGCCGAGAAACGAAGGGTTGCCGTAGGGATTTCTCAGGTTATTATGGTAACGGCGGCGGTAATAATAAATGCCGCGGGCGGCGGAACGTTGCGCCGGTTTGGCGCCTTGATGCTATTGTTTATAACAAACGCGCTGGATAATGCCGCTCAGCAGCCATAATACATAAAAAAAGAAACCAGGCTGTAACCTGATTTCTCTTGAAAAAGCTGAATAATAAAGCAGGGGGAAGCCTGCCGGTTCAGTTTTTAATTGGTGGTGCCGTCGGTTTTAGTGGCCTCGGTAGTGCCGCTTTGGCCGGTTTCAACTTTGGAATTGGTGTCCGGGCAACGGCCGTCTTTACACATGGTATTTTTGTGTACCTCGGAGGCGTTTAAATCAGAGGTGGCGTCGGTGCTGCCGGTCTTGGAGGTATCGGTGCCGCCGGTATTGATTTTGTCGTTGCTGACGCCATTTGGCGCGGTATTCTCTTTAGAACCGGCTCCGCCAGATTGGTTTTGCTGGCCATTATTGGAATTGGTGCTGCCGGCTGCTGTGGAATCTGCCGCCATGGCCGCACCGCTGCCCAGGGTCATTACAGCGGTAATAAACAACATTGCCATTTTCTTCGTGGTAGTGGTTTGCATATTATTTTCCCTCTTTCGTGCCAGGGGTGATTATCAAACCCGCATTTTGACATGTTTAGCGGGCGCAAAACCTCACCGAGGCGCACCCAATGGCCTCGCAAGGAAATGGTAAGCCGAAAGAGCGGGGCTTTTAAGTTCCCGTTATCGTTGGCTTATCACTATTTAAGGATAGCCAAGAATCGGGAGTTATCAAATTTCAAGGCAATTTACTGGCGAAAGGCTTGAAAGCATGTGTACAGTATCAATCCCGCCAGTGAGATTAAACGGCAAAAATTCAAGATGTTATGAATAAGCGCAGCCGCGTGGAGAGAAAACGGACCCCCTATGAATTACCTTAACGACGATCTAAGAATTAAAGATATTAAAGAGTTACTGCCGCCGGTGGCGCTGCTGGAAAAATTCCCCGCCACCGAGCGCGCCGCCAGGACGGTATCAAGCGCCCGCGCCGCAATTCACAAGATCCTCAAGGGCAACGACGACCGCCTGCTGGTGGTTATCGGCCCCTGCTCGATTCATGATACCGCGGCGGCCACAGAATATGCCGCGCGTTTGCTTGCTTTGCGCCAGCAGCTGAGCGGCGATCTGGAAATAGTGATGCGGGTATATTTTGAGAAGCCGCGCACCACCGTAGGCTGGAAAGGGCTTATCAATGACCCGTTAATGGATAACAGCTTCCAGATTAACCAGGGCCTGCGCATTGCCCGTAAACTCCTGCTGGATATTAACGATACCGGCCTGCCGGCGGCCGGCGAGTTCCTGGATATGATTACCCCGCAGTACGTCGCGGATCTGATGAGCTGGGGCGCCATCGGCGCGCGCACCACCGAATCACAGGTGCATCGCGAGCTGGCCTCAGGCCTCTCCTGTCCGGTGGGTTTTAAAAACGGCACCGACGGCACCATCAAGGTCGCCATTGACGCTATCAATGCCGCCGGCGCCGCCCATTGTTTTTTGTCGGTGACCAAGTGGGGCCATTCCGCCATCGTCAACACCAGCGGCAATAGCGACTGCCATATCATTCTGCGCGGCGGCAGGGAGCCCAATTACAGCGCTCACCATGTTAACGCGGTAAAAGTGGGGCTGGCCAAGGCCAACCTGCCCGCCCAGGTGATGATAGATTGCAGCCACGCTAACAGCAGCAAGCAGTACAAAAAACAAATGGAGGTCGCGCAGGATGTCTGCACGCAGCTGACGGCGGGCGAAAAGGGCATTATCGGCGTCATGGTGGAAAGCCACCTGGTGGAGGGTAACCAGAGCCTTGAGAGCGGTGAACCCCTGGTTTATGGCAAAAGCATTACCGATGCCTGCATAGGCTGGCCGGATACCGAAGCGATGTTAAACCAATTGGCCCAGGCGGTACGGGCACGGCGTCTGGCGGCGGGCCGGGACGTTAACCCTGCTGCCTGAAAGGATATTGCCGGATGATGCTTATCCGGCAAATAACGCGGATTTGCGGCGTTTATTCTCCCGGCGCGGGCGCCGGGGGGATTTACAGGGTTATTTCGCTTTACCCTGGTTGGCTACTGCGGCGGCCTTGGCGGCGATTTCCGCGGCGTTGCCCAGATAGTAATGCTTCACAGGTTTCATGTTTTCGTCGAACTCATACACCAGCGGTACGCCGGTCGGGATATTCAGCTCAAGAATCTCTTCTTCGCTCATATTATCCAGAAATTTCACCAAGGCGCGGATCGAGTTGCCGTGCGCGGCGATAATAACGCGCTCGCCTTTTTTCATGCGCGGTAAAATTGTATCGTTCCAGTAGGGGGTGACGCGCTCAATGGTCAGCGCCAGGCTTTCAGTGGTCGGCAGCTCTTCCGCGGTCAGTTTTGCGTAACGGGGATCGTGGCCGGGGAAACGTTCGTCATCGCGGCTCAATTCCGGCGGTGTGACGGCAAAACCACGACGCCATTGCTTTACCTGTTCGTCGCCGTATTTTTCAGCGGTTTCCGATTTGTTCAGACCCTGCAACGCGCCGTAATGGCGTTCATTCAGGCGCCAGGATTTTTCCACCGGCAGCCAGGCCTGATCCAGTTCGTCCAGGATGTTCCACAAAGTATGGATGGCGCGCTTTAAAACGGAAGTATAAGCAAAATCGAAGATAAAACCTTCTTCCTTCAGCTGCTTACCCGCTTGTTTCGCTTCAGTACGGCCTTTGTCGGACAGATCGACGTCCGTCCAGCCGGTGAAACGATTTTCATTGTTCCACTGGCTTTCACCGTGTCGTACCAGAACCAGTTTCGTTACAGCCATCGCTTGACTCCTTAAAGTCTAAAGATTTTTATGAATACTATTAGCATTATATTGCCTGGCCGGGTGGGGCGGCAACCGCATAAGGTCAAACATAGCGAAATAAATGGTTCAGCGATAGCAGTCAGAGCGCGACAAACTGATAACGGGTTGATGAATGATAAGTTTCACCGGGTTTTAGCCAGCAATCCGGCTGTGGCCATTCCGGATGGTTAGGGCTGTCCGGCAGGAATTCGCTTTCCAGCGCCACGCCGCTGTAGTTCTGATAATCGCCGCCCTGGCGCGCCGGCGTGCCGGCCAGGAAATTGCCGGTATAAAGCTGTAGCGCCGGCGCGGTGGTATACACCTTCAGCAAGACCTGATTATCCGCCGACCACAACTGGGCGGCCGGCGTCTCGCCGTCAGTGCAGGCGGGGTAGAGCAGATAGGCGTGATCATAGCCTTTCATGCGCTGCTGATCGCGATCGCGCAGGAAATCCCTGGCGATGGTCTTGGGCTGGCGAAAATCCATGCCGGTATTTTCCACATCGGTTAACGGCGCGCAGGGAATGCCTTCGCTGTCCACCGGCAGGTATTGCGTGGCGTAAATCTGCAGTTTTTGCTGGCGCACATCGCTATTGGCGCCGTCCAGATGGAAATAAGCATGGTTGGTCAGGTTTACCGGGCACGCTTTATCCACCGTCGCCCGATAGTCAATGGCCACCTGGCCGTCGTCGTTAACGGTATAGCGCACTTCGGCGACCAAATTACCCGGAAACCCCTGATCGCCGTCGGCGGATTGCAGCCGGAACAGCACTGAGGTCTGGGTATGTTCGACGCATAACCAGCGGCGGGCGTGGAATCCCTGCGGACCGCCGTGCAGCTGATGGGCGCCCTGATTGGCGCTGAGCGGCCAGGTGCCGCCGCTACGGGTCAGGGTAGCATTGGCGATACGGTTGGCATAGCGGCCGACGGTGGCACCCAGGTAGGCCGTCTGGCGGGTATATTCCTCCGGCGACGGACAGCCCAGGAGCACCTCGCGCTTATTGCCGGATTTCAGCGGCAGCTGGCACGAAAGCCAGGTGGCGCCCCAATCCATCAGCGTAATCTGCATCCCCTGTTCGGTTCCCAGGGTGACGCATTGGAATGGCTGGCCGTCAGGGGCGATACCTGATTCATACTCTTTTAGCATATGGCTGTTCCTTCACTCGCGTGACATACATAAAACGCCTCTTTCAGGCCGGTTTTTTGCTGATACTGGCTGGCGACCGCCTGGCGCACCGCGTCCACGCGGTCCGTCGGCATCAGCGCCACCACGCATCCGCCAAAACCACCGCCGGTCATACGCACGCCGCCCCGATCGCCGATTTCCCGCTTCACGATGTCCACCAGGGTATCGATGGGCGGCACGGTAATCTCAAAGTCGTCGCGCATCGAGGCATGGGACTGCGCCATCAGGGTGCCCATCAGGGTCAAATCGCCCGCGGCCAGGGCATCCGCCGCCGCCAGCGTGCGCGCGTTTTCCGTCAGGACATGGCGCACGCGCTTAGCGACAACCGGATCCAATTCATGCTCTACGGCGGCGAACTGGCTTAATTCCACATCGCGCAGCTTATCGGCGGTAAAAAAACGCGCGCCGGTTTCGCATTGTTCGCGGCGGGCATTGTATTCACTGTCCACCAGACCGCGTTTGACGTTGGAATTGATAATCACCACCGCCACGTTATCCGGCATCGGCACCGCGCGCGTGCCCAGAGTGCGGCAATCGATCAGCAGCGCGTGGTTATCCTTGCCCAGCGCGGAGATCAGCTGATCCATAATGCCGCAGTTACAGCCGACAAACTGGTTCTCCGCTTCCTGGCCGTTCAGCGCCAGGGCGACGTTATCCAGCGCCAGGTGATAAAGCGTTTGTATCGCCTTGCCCACCGCCACTTCCAGCGAGGCCGACGAGCTTAAGCCCGCGCCCTGCGGGACGTTGCCGCTCAGCACCAGATCGGCGCCGCCGAAGTGCGGGTCGCGTTGCTGTAAATGTTTGATCACGCCGCGCACATAATTGGACCATTGCTGGGTCGGATGAGACAAAATTGGCTCATCCAGGGAAAAAATGTCTTGCTCGCCGTCACAATCCACGGCAATAACCCGGATTTGACGATCATCACGTTTTGCCGCGCTTACAACCGTGGCGTAGTCAATGGCGCACGGCAGTACAAAACCGTCATTATAGTCGGTGTGTTCGCCAATCAGATTAACGCGCCCGGGAGCCTGTACCGTGAGGGTGGCGTCATAGCCGTAGGTCTGGCGGAAAACAGCTTCGGTGGTGTTTTTTAAGGTCATTGTGCTACTCCGGATTCCCGAAAATGAATATCGCTGACCGCGCGCAGGCGATCGCTGGCTTGTTCAGCGGTCAGGTCACGCTGGGTTTCCGCCAGCATTTCATAACCAACCATAAATTTCCGCACCGTTGCCGAACGTAACAGCGGCGGATAAAAGTGTGCGTGCAGCTGCCAGTGGCTATTGTCCTGCTCAAGATAGGGCGCGCCGTGCCAGCCCATCGAATAAGGAAAGGAGCAGTTGAACAAATTATCGTAACGGCTGGTCAGCTTTTTAATGGCCACGGCCAGATCGGCGCTTTGCGCGGGGTCCAGGTCGTCCAGACGCAACACATGGGCCTTGGGCAGCAGCAGGGTTTCAAACGGCCAGGCCGCCCAGTAGGGCACCACCGCCAGCCAGTGTTCGGTTTCCACCACCGTGCGCGCGCCGTCCGCCAGTTCCAGCTTCAGGTAATCCATCAGCAGCGGGGAATGCTGCTGCAAGAAGTAGTCGCGCTGCAGCCGGTCTTCGCGCTCGGCCTCGTTGGGCAAAAAGCTGTTGGCCCAGATCTGGCCGTGCGGATGGGGGTTGGAGCATCCCATGGCCGCGCCTTTATTTTCAAATACCTGCACCCAGGGATAGCGCTGTCCCAGATCGGCGCTTTGTTCCTGCCAGGTCTTGATCACGGCTTCCAGCGCCGGCAAAGATAACTCCGGCAGGGTTTTGCTGTGATCGGGGGAAAAACAGATAACGCGACTGGTGCCGCGCGCGCTTTCACAGCGCATCAGGGGATTATCGCCGGCCGGGGCGTCCGGGGTATCCGTCATCAGCGCGGCAAAATCATTGGTAAATACGTAGGTGGTGGTGTAGTCGGGGTTTTTATCGCCCGATACGCGGGTATTGCCCGGACAGAGAAAACAGTCGGGGTCGTGCCGGGGCAACGTTTGCACCGACGGCGTTTCCTGCTGGCCCTGCCACGGGCGCTTGGCGCGGTGCGGCGAGACCAGAACCCATTGTCCGCTGAGCGGATTGTACCGCCGATGGGGATGATCGACGGGGTTAAAATGTTGCATACTTTCTCCTGAAACTCAATCCGGATAACCGTTCGGGTGGCGCGACTGCCAGCGCCAGGTATCGGCGGCCATCTCTTCCAGCGAGCGGCTGACCCGCCAGTGCAAATCACGCGCGGCTTTATCCGGCGCGGCCCAATAGGCGGCCAGATCGCCTTCGCGGCGCGGCGCGAAATGATATGGCACCGGTTTGCCGCAGGCGTTGCTAAAGGCTTTCACCACGTCCAGCACGCTGTACCCGACGCCGGCGCCAAGATTATAAATATGGGTACCGGGTTTATCCCGCAGCGCCTTCAGCGCCGCGACATGGCCGTCCGCCAGATCCATGACATGAATATAGTCGCGTACGCCGGTGCCGTCATGGGTGGGGAAATCATTACCGAAGATGGCCAGTGATGGACGGCGCCCCACCGCAACCTGGGCGATAAACGGCATCAGGTTGTTGGGAATGCCCTGCGGGTCTTCGCCCATATCGCCGGAGGGATGGGCGCCGGCCGGATTGAAATAGCGTAATAATGTCATGCTCCACTCCGGCTGCGCGCGCTGCGCGTCCGCCAGGATCTGCTCGACCATCAGCTTGCTGCGGCCATAGGGGCTGGAAGGCTGGCCGGTGGGAAGGCTTTCGTCATAGGGGACCACGGGCTGATCGCCGTATACGGTGGCCGAAGAGCTGAAGATCAGGTTCCTGACGCCCGCCTCGCGCATGGCGGCCACCAGCGTCAGGGTGCCGCAGACATTGTTATCATAGTAGTCGATGGGTTTTTGCACCGATTCGCCCACCGCTTTCAAACCGGCGAAATGAATCACGGCATCGATGGCATGCTCGGCAAAAATGCGTGCCAATAACGCCTTATCTCGGACATCGCCGTGGTAAAACGCGGGTGTTATCTTGCCGAGGCGCGCCATTGTTTCAAGCACGCTGCGTTTGCTATTGCTCAGGTTATCCAAAATGACCGGGCTGAAACCGGCAGCGCTCAACTGCAGGCAGGTATGACTACCAATGTAACCGCTACCACCCGTGACTAATATAGACATTTATGACTCCTGTAACCTTTCATCGCGGTAAATTAGCATGGCTAAAACCGAAAAAAGGTGATCGTACCGATAAAAAATGAAATCGATTACACTCAATATTAGCGCATTTTCGCGCGCCATGCCTCAGGCAAAATCAGAGGTTGGCCAGGATAATCACGTAGGAATGAGGAAGGCCGGCCGGAAAAGGGGAGAGCGTTCCCACCGGCCTATCATCCGCATCGCCGCCAGGCAGGGCGGCGATGCGGGGTTAACGTCGCGCCGGAGCGCTAACGGCGCAGGTCATCGATCTGATAGCGATAGGCATCATCCTGGGGGACGAACGTCAGCCGGTGCGTAATACAGTGCGGGGCATCTTCCGCGTGATGGGAAACAAACAGCAGCTGCGTTTCGCCTTCGCCGATCAGCACGTCGATCCAACGGCGCACCAGTTGCCGGTTAAGGGGGTCCAGCCCTTGCAGCGGCTCGTCAAGAATCAGCAGGGCAGGGTGCTTGACCAGGGCGCGGGCGATAAGCGTCAGGCGCTGCTGTCCCCAGGATAAGCCGTGAAACGGCGCATCCGCCGTCGCCTCCAGCCCCAGCAGTCGCAGCCATTGGCCGGTCAGCTGCTGCTGGCGGTCGGACACCGCCTGGTAGACGCCGATGGAATCAAAAAAGCCGGATAAAATCACGCTGCGCGCGCTGGCGCTGACCCGGTAATCCAGATGCAGGCTGCTGCTGACATAGCCGATATGCCGTTTAATATCCCAAATCGTTTCGCCGCTGCCGCGGCGGCGGCCGAACAGCGTCAGGTCATTGCTGTAACCCTGGGGATGATCGCCGGTTACCAGGCTGAGCAGGGTTGATTTGCCGGCGCCGTTCGGCCCGACAATTTGCCAGTGCTGGCCGGGCAATACCTCCCAGTCAAGATGATGCAGGATCGGCCGATCCTGGTAGGAGACCACGCCGTTGCGCAGGGTGATCAGCGGCCGGTCGGCGGGCAGGGCGACGTTTAGCCTGGGCGCTTCGGTTTCCGGCAGGCGCATGCCGGAAAGGGATTCCGCGTGCGCCAGCTGCGCCACCAGCGCCTCGGCCAAAAGCGTGGCGCGATCGCCGGTACAGGTTAAGGCGCAATCCACCAGGATGCCGACGTTATCGATATAGTCGGGGATATCGTCAAACCGGTTAAGCACCAGCACCAGGGTCATGGACCTGTCCGCCAGGACGCGCAGCATATCGCCGAGCTGCGCCCGGGAGGCGACATCCAATCCGTCGAAGGGCTCATCCAGGATCAACAGGTCCGGCCGGGCCATCAGCGCCTGGCACAGCAGGGTTTTACGCGTTTCACCCGTCGACAGGTATTTAAAGCGGCGCGATAGCAAATGCGTTATGCCAAACCGCCCGGCCAGTTCATGGCATAACGCCGCGTCACTGATATCCTGCTGAATGATTTCTGCGGTGGTACGCCCGGTGTCCTCCTCGCCATCGCTCAGCAGATCGGTATTGTTGCGTTGCCATTCCTGCTCGACCAGTTTTTGCAACTGCTCCAGTGAAAGCCGGGAGATGCGTTGATAATCGCTTTGCCTCAGGCCGGACAACACCGCCAAATCACCGGCCAGGGCGCGGGCCAGGGCGGACTTGCCGCTGCCGTTGGCGCCGACAAAGGCCCAGCGCTCTGCGCTGCGCAGCGTCAATTCTCCGATAGTTAACCGGCGTGTATCGCTAAGACGAAACGACCCTTGCGAAATATGCAATGACGACATTGATTGTTCCTTTTTATGCAACTTATGTCGTCAGCATCTTTTTTTTACCGCCTAAAGTCAATGCGCGGGCGCGCTTTCAGCACAGCGTGGCGATGATGACCTGGTCGGCGTTAAAATATGCTGTGATTGGCAGTCCCGCCGACAAATGTTGTTCGGCCGCCGCATTTTTTGGCAAGGTGGCGCAGACGATTTCCCCGCCGGCAAGCTTCAGCAGCGCCTCGTCGTTCTCCTCGCCTTCTTCCAGATGGGCCAGGGTGCCGTGCAGGACATTATCGGCGCCGGGGACGGCGACATGGCCCGCGCGCACCGACACCCAGGGCGCTTTGATAAGCAGCAGCACTTCCTTCCCCGGCACCAGCTGCAACCGGTCGGCGCTTTGCTGCGTCAGGGCCACCGCCAGCCGTGTGCGCCCATCCGCCAGCAGGATATCGACGTGTTGCTGCACCTGCTGATGGCTGCGCGTGAGCACGGTGCCGAAAAATTGGTTGCGGGCGCTGGTCTGCAGCGAAAAGCGCGAAATGGCCGCCAACAGGCTATCAAGCGGTAACGGGTCGTCCTGCAGCACGTCAAAGGCCTTTTGCTGGATTTGCCCCAACAGGTCGTAAAGCTGCAGCAGCCGCTCCGCATACCGCGTCAGAGTGGCGCCGCCGCCGCCTTTGCCGCCGGTGGCGCGTTCCACCAGGGTCTGCTCCGCCAGTTCGTTCATGGCGCTGATGGCGTCCCAGGCACTTTTATAGCTGATGCCCGCCAGTTTTGCGCCCTGGCTGATGGAGCCGGTGTGTTTGATCTGCTTGAGCAGGGCGATGCGCCGCGGATCGGCAAAAAGGCGTTGCTGGAGTTTCAGGGTTAAAAGAATTTCGGCCTGCATGCCTGTGCGCCTTGTATGAGATTAAACGTTGCGCTGGGTGACGCGCGTTGATGGCTACGAATTGTCGCCGATCTTACGCCGGCGGGCAAATGACCTGTCGCCGCGCGTGCGCTTTCTGCGGGGTATAACATAAAAAGCCTAAGTTGCCGCGCCATAAACTGGTATAAAGGGGGATAATCATAGCAACATCGCCGGCGGCAGCGGCATGATACGAGGTGAAGATGTTAGAATTACTGGAAAGTTTGCTAATGGTAGTGCTGATGGTGCCCATCGTGATGGTGATCATTCTTGGATCAATCTATGGCCTGGGCGAGCTGTTTAACATTATCTCGAAAATCGGCCAGCCTAAACAGAAGCGTGATCCCCATGCCGATGATAAGCGCGGTGCCGATGCGCATTAATGGTGACGGGCCTGTGCCGCTTTGGTGGTAATCATTCGCGCGGTGAGCCTGTTTTGCCAATAAAGCCCCGTTTCGGGGCTTTTTCATGCCGGTTTATCAATAAAGTTATTATCGGTAAACCGAAAACATCTACGTATCTGTTGTTCTTTATGTATTGTGCGGGATTGCCTGGAAGAGAGTTAAGGATATTTTCTTTTAGGTGTATGCCGCCGGTGGCGCCTGTATCAATAAGTAAGTGATGGATGACTTCACCGTTTATATTTAATGTAGTTAATGGCTCACAAATATTACTGAATATGATATTGTTTTTTACAGCATAACACGCAGGCGCAGTTAACATTATTACCATGAGTAAGGATGATCTTAAAGCGGTATTCATCATTTTCTATTCCTAAATGCGTTGCCAGTACTTCAATACTAATGCCCATTTCATTCAGTGTTCGTCGGGACCATGCGCCATTTTTTCTATGCTTTAGTCTAGGCGTTCGGTAGATTTTCTTTTTCGTTAAACATTCATTTAAGAATCAGTGATAGTATCATTTTTGAACGAAGCATGATTTTAGCGTATGCAATAGCGACGTTAACGAAACAGAAATAAAAGATTATTAATCATTCGTTGACCAGTTTCGTTAATTGTATGGTGTGAAATTCTTTGATTAGCAATATATCTGGGAAACATAATAATGGTTAGCCAGCACTCTTTCGAGGAAATAAAGAACGCGATTTTTTCAATTTCCGGACATATGGGAATCGATCAGACTGAGCTGCTTAATGCCCGGGACGATCAACATGCCGATGAGATCTTTAATGAACGCCTGACGCGCCTTCTCGCCAGCTATGCCGATGCCAGGCTTGCCGCGCGGCGCAATGATCGCGCGATGCTCAAAACATCGCTATTGCAGGCCAAGCTGCGCACTATGTCGTTAACCACCTTCTTTACCGCCCTGGAAGATGACTGCATTGCCCTGTTGTCCTTATGCGATGCCGCCGCTATACCCGCCGGTCAGGATGTCGACGCGGTATAAGGTTACAACCGCCATAAACGCGGCGAAATAAGTTGTTTCCGGCGAGAAATAACACGGTGAGATTCATATTGAACAGACCGGCCATCAGCCATTGACAATGCGGGGTTCGCGCCTAATTCGCGTCGAAAATGGTATCGCGGCACCTGTTTACCCTTCAAGTCCATCCTAGGCTTTACTTGCACACTTTCGGCTAATACTCTGTTGGCGTTGAAGTGATGTTTTAACGATCAAAGAGGATGTGATGGAACAAGCGGAAAAGGGCAAACAACGGCTGGCGGTGCTATTCGGCGGGCAATCCACCGAACACGAAGTCTCGTTACGGTCGTCCATTAACGTGATTAATGCGGTCGACAGGCACAAATTTGATCTGACATTAATCGGTGTCGATAAGCGTGGCCGGTGGACCCTGTGCAATGAAGCCGATTACCTGCTTTATCCCGACGACCCGGCGCGGATAAAACTGGCTCCCTCGGCCCGTTATCTGGCGGTGGTGCCGGGGCAAAACGCCGCGCAGCTGATTGATATCACCAGCGGCGAAGCGCTGCCCGCCATTGATGTGGCTTTTTCCGTGCTGCACGGCGGCGCCGGCGAGGATGGATCCATCCAGGGATTGCTACGGGTTCTGGGCGTGCCCTTTGTCGGGCCGGATGTTCTGGGTTCCGCGGTCTGCATGGATAAAGACATGACCAAACGCGTGCTGCGCGACGCGGGCCTGCCGGTGACCCCGTCGGTCACGCTCCACCGCACCGATTCCGCCACGGCGGACTTTGATGCTATTGTGGGACAGCTGGGGCTGCCGCTGTTTATCAAGCCGGCCAGCCAGGGATCCTCGGTTGGCGTCAGCAAGGTCGTGGATGCCGCCGGATTCCGGCAAGCGCTGATTATGGCCTTTGCCTTTGATCACAAGGTCCTGGTTGAAACGGCTATCGATGGGCGTGAAATCGAGACGGCGGTATTGGGCAACGACACCCCCGCCGTCAGCGTCTGCGGCGAGATTGTCGCCAATGACGAATTTTATGCCTACGACACTAAATACCTCAAGGGCGGACAGGCGGAACTGGAGATCCCGGCGCAGCTGGATAGCGCCGTTAGCGATGAAATACGCCTGATCGCCCAGGCCGCCTTCCGGGTGCTGGGCTGCGCGGTCATGGCGCGGGTGGATTTTTTCCTGACGCGGGAGCAGGAGATCATCATCAATGAAGTGAATACCATCCCCGGTTTTACCTCCATCAGCATGTATCCAAAATTATGGGAAGCCAGCGGGCTGGGTTATCCGCAACTGGTGGATAAATTGATTACCCTGGCGCTGGATCGCGCCCGGGACGCGGCCGCTATCAAAACCGACCGATAGTCACTTCTTCCCGCGGTGTTCCGGGCCAGGGCACCGCGGCGCGTTTTTTTTCGCCTGCCGTAACCTTTCATTAATCCCTACAATAACTAATGACAAAAGTGATCGTGCGTTATATTATTTTTTGCATAACGATCATTCAAGGTGAGCTATGACTACTTTACGTTCTAAATGGATTGCCGGTGCGGCATTTACCGCGGCGCTGAGTGTGCAGTTGCTGGGCTTTCAGGCGCTGGCCGCGCCGGCGGCGGATAAAGTCACGGTATTTGCCGCCGCGTCGCTGACCAATGCCTTGCAGGATATCGCCAAAAATTATCAACGGGATCATAAAGTCGAGATCGTTTCGTCTTTTGCCTCTTCCTCTACGCTGGCGCGCCAGATAGAGCAGGGCGCGCCGGCCAACATGTTTATCTCCGCCGACCAGCAGTGGATGGACTACGCGCAGAATAAACAACAGATTGTCACCGATACCCGCTATACCCTGCTGGGTAACGAACTGGTGCTGGTGGCGCCGACATCAAGCGCCCTCAAGCCGTTCACCATCGATAAAAAGACCGACTGGACATCGTTGCTGAAGGGACAGAAACTGGCGGTTGGCGATCCGGATCATGTGCCGGCGGGCATTTATGCCAAGGAAGCCTTGCAGAACCTGGGCGCCTGGGATCAGCTGTCGCCGGTGATGGCCCGCGCCAGCGACGTACGCGGCGCATTAGCGCTGGTTGAACGTGGGGAAGCGCCGTTGGGTATCGTCTATGGCTCGGATGCGCTTTCCAGTAAAGGGGTTAAAGTCGTGGCCACGTTCCCGAAAGACAGCCATAAACCGGTGGAATATCCCATGGCGCTGATCAAGGATAACGCCACGCCGGCGGCCAAGGCCTTTTATGACTACCTGAAAACCCCGGCGGCATCGGCGGTGTTTAAACAGAACGGCTTTACCCCGAGATAATGCCGCTGACCGAGTACGAGTGGCAGGCGGTTGCCTTAAGTCTGCAAGTATCGCTCCTGGCGGTTGCCTGCAGCTTGCCTTTTGGCATTCTGATGGCGTGGATACTGGTGCGCTGGCGCTTTCCCGGCAAGGCGTTGCTGGACGGTATTATCCATTTGCCGTTGGTGCTGCCGCCGGTGGTGATCGGTTATCTGCTGCTTATCGCGCTCGGGCGCCGGGGTTTTATCGGCGCATGGCTGTATCAGCTTACGGGTTTCAGTTTTAGTTTCAGCTGGCGCGGCGCGGCCCTGGCCTCGGCGGTGGTGGCGTTCCCTTTGATGGTGCGTGCCATCCGCATGTCGCTCGAGGCCATCGATCTGCGGCTGGAGCAGGCGGCCCGTACCTTGGGCGCCGGCCCTTGGCGGGTGTTTTTCACTATTACGCTGCCGCTATCCTTTCCCGGTATCGTTGTAGGGACGGTACTGGCTTTTGCCCGATCGCTCGGCGAGTTTGGCGCCACCATCACCTTTGTTTCCAATATCCCCGGGGAAACCCGCACCATTCCACTGGCCATGTATACGCTCATTGAAACGCCCGGCGCGGAAGCGGCGGCGGGACGTCTGTGCGTATTGGCCATTATTCTCTCGCTGGCGTCGCTGCTTGTCGCCGATTGGCTGGCCAAATGGGGCCGCAGGCGGCTGGGGGGCTGATGCTCGAGATCGATATTAGCCAACGGCTCGGCGAGGCTACCCTCGCGGTCAAGGCCGACGTACCCGCCAGCGGCATTACCGCTGTGTTTGGCGTTTCCGGCGCCGGCAAGACCTCGCTGATCAATGCCGTGGCGGGCCTGACGCGCCCGCAGCGCGGGCATATCATCCTTAACGGACGCACCCTGTTTTCCTCCGAACGGCGCATTGCCCTGCCGCCGGAGAAGCGGCGGATCGGCTATGTTTTCCAGGACGGCCGGCTATTTCCCCACTATCGGGTGCGCGGCAATTTGTTTTACGGCATGGCGGCTTCGATGCGCCCGGAGTTCGACGCCATTATTTCATTGCTGGGCATCGGTCATCTGCTGGGACGTTTTCCCCTCACGCTTTCCGGCGGCGAAAAACAACGGGTCGCCATCGGCCGCGCGCTGCTGAGCGCGCCGGAAATACTGTTGATGGATGAGCCGCTGGCGTCGCTGGATTTGCCGCGTAAGCGCGAGCTGTTGCCTTACCTGGAGCGTTTGGCCGTCAAGGTGAAAATCCCGATCCTGTATGTGACCCACAGCATGGAGGAAATTTTGCAATTGGCGGAACGCGTGCTGATCCTGGATAACGGCCAGTTGAAAGCCTTCGGCAGCCTGGAGACGGTATGGGCCAGCAGCGCGCTGCGGCCCTGGCTGCCGCGCGAAGAGCAAAGCAGCGTGCTGGAGGTCAGGGTGGATGAGCAGCATCCGGACTACGCCATGACCGCCCTGTCGCTCGGCCGGGAGCGGCTGTGGGTGGGCAGGGTGGCGTTGCCGCCAGGCAGCGCGCTGCGCATTCGTGTCGCCGCCACCGATATTTCCCTGGTGATGGCGCCGCCCGCGCGCAGCAGTATCCGCAACATCCTGCCCGCCACCGTGCGCGAATGCCTGACGGTGGGAGACCAAATTGAGGTACGCCTGGAAATCGACGGCCATACGCTTTGGGCGCGGATCAGTCCCTGGGCCAGGGACGAACTGGCGCTGGCCCCGGGCATGGCGCTTTATGCGCAGATCAAAAGCGTATCGATCAACGCGTAAATACGGCCGCGCCCGTTTCCTGCCCGGCCCATGGCCCCCGGACGGGAATGACCCGGCGTCGCGTGATTACGCTGTCCGGTTTAACCGTCCGCTGCGTTAACCCAGTACCCGCTGGTAGATGAAATCGGCGATGGCCGTGGATTCATTATCGCCGATAGTGACATCGGCCCGCGCCTTGATGGCGTCATCGCTGTTGCCCATCGCCACGCCCAGGCCCGCGGCTTCCAGCATGCTCAGATCGTTATAATTGTCGCCAAACGCAATGACCTGATCCATGCTCCATCCTTGGGATTCCACCCACTGCT
This sequence comes from Sodalis sp. RH24, assembly GCF_047324145.1. Classification (NCBI taxonomy): domain Bacteria; kingdom Pseudomonadati; phylum Pseudomonadota; class Gammaproteobacteria; order Enterobacterales; family Bruguierivoracaceae; genus Sodalis; species Sodalis sp. RH24. The sequence goes on along the minus strand of NZ_CP178729.1, from coordinate 1,971,873 downwards.
GCAACAGCTTGCCTTTGCTATTGCCCGTTTGGGCGATATCCACCTGATCGTGCCAGGACCATTCGCAGGCCAGCCCCATTTCCTGCTCCACCACCCCGGCGAAGGCGCGAAGCTTTACCGTATCCGGATAGGAGGTGGCGAATTTCCAGATGGCGTTTGCCTCTTCAGCCGCCGCGAACAGGCTGTCCACCTGCAGCAGGTTCGGCCGTTGCGCCTCCGGCAGGGTAGCGGCCCAGGCCTGCGAACGGATCACGTGATCGCTGGGTTGTTCGTAGATCATCGCGTCATCCACGTAAATCAAGCCATGGATATCATATTGCTTCAGCAGTTCCAGCACCCGCCGGGCCTGAGCTTTCTCAAGGGGGTTGGCGGTGATGACTTTTTTTTGCTGGTAATCATAGAGATAGGTGCCGTTACAGCATATGGCGGGAGTGCTAATCTTCAGCGCCTGGTAGAAAGGATGGATTGCCACGTGATGGCGGCCGGTCACCACCACCACCTCCATCCCCGCCGCACGGGCATCATTCAGGGCCTTAAGCGATTGCGGCAGAATTCTTTTTTGTCGATCCAACAAGGTACCGTCAAGATCCAGGGCTATTACGCGATAGGTCATAGTTTTCTCATTATGCGGATAAGTAAAGTCATGCCAGATGGTACACCGTAAGCCAGGTGACGAAAACCGTGAAAAATGTCGGTGGATAACAAACAACAACAGTGAGATGCTAACCGGAGAGCCCATTATTCACCTATTATCAATGCTCAAGGCGCTAATGCAAATAAAGGAGAACCCATGAAGCAGATCGTCTATGTTGCCAGTCCCGAAAGTCAGCAGCTGCATGTCTGGCAAATGGATCAGGAGGGCCAGTTGAGCCTGCTGCAGGTGGTTGACACCCCGGGGCAGGGACAGCCGATGGCGATAAACCCGGCTAAAACCCATCTCTACCTCGGCGTGCGTCCTGATTTTGGTGTCGTCAGTTACCACATCGATGAACAAGGCCTGTTGACCGAGGCCGCTATGGCGCCGCTGCCCGGCAGCCCCACCCATCTGAGCACCGATCGCCAGGGGCGTTTTCTGTTCTGCGCCTCCTACAGCAAAAGCTGCGTCAGCGTCAGCCCCATCGATGAAAACGGCATCGCCGGCGCGCCGCTGCAGGTATTGGACGACCTGGTTAATTGCCATTCCGCCAATGTCGATCCGACCAACCGGATTTTATGGGTGCCTTGCCTGAAGGAAGATCGCATCCGCCTGTTTGATATCGCGGCCTCGGGCCAGCTGCAGCCGCGCCGGCCCGAGGCGGTGAACACGGTCAGCGGCGCCGGACCGCGCCACATGGTGTTCCATCCCCACCGCCCCTATGCCTACTGCCTCAATGAGCTGAACAGCTCGGTCAACGTCTATGCCCTGGATGATGCGGGAAACACGCCGCGTATTATCCAGACGCTGGATCTGATGCCGCCGGGATTCGCCGATACCCGCTGGGCGGCGGATATCCATATCACCCCGGACGGACGTTACCTGTTCGGCTGCGATCGCACCGCCAGCGTCATCACCCGTTTTGCGGTATCGGAAGACGGCAGCACCCTGGATGTGCTGGGCTACCAGCCCACCGAAACCCAGCCGCGCGGCTTTAATATCGATGCCGCAGGCCGCTTCCTGGTCGCCGCTGGGCAGAAATCGGGGCATATCGGAGTCTATCGCATCGAAGGCGATACCGGCGGGTTAACGCCGCTGGCGCGCTACCCGGTGGGGCAGGGACCGATGTGGGTGTCGATCCTCGAACGCTAATCCCAGCGTGTTGAAGACAGCGTGCCCCATGGCGCGGCAGGCCCGTTAACACCGCACCTAAGGCCGACGTGTTCAAGGGAGAGCGCGCCAATGGGGTGGAATCGGGCGTGGTTTTTCGCCCGACCGAGGCCCCATGGCGCGGTAGGCCCGTTAACACCGCTACCTAAGGCCGACGTGTTCAAGGGAGAGCGCGCCAATGGGGTTGAATCGGGCGTGGTTTTCCCGCCCGACCGAGGCCCCATGGCGCGGTAGGCCCGTTAACACCGCTACCTAAGGCCGACGTGTTCAAGGGAGAGCGTGCCAATGGGGTTGAATCGGGCGTGGTTTTTCGCCCGACCGCGCGGTAGGCCCGCCAGCCCTGAACCCAAAGCAGGCCTGTTAAGGGAGCACGCGCCCGCTAATTATATGTGACGGTCAGCGACGCCTTGCCCAATGAATGGAAATGCACGTTAAACCCCACCACTGCGCCGCTGGCGTGCTCATCCACCTCAATGCTCTCAACGTCCAGCGCGTGTACGCTAAACTGATAACGATGGGTATCGCCCTGCGGCGGCGCCGCGCCGCCATAACCCGCTTTACCGAAATCGGTACGACACTGTACCGCCCCGGCCGGCAGGTTCACCAGCCCGGACCCGGCCCCCTGCGGCAGCGCCCGGGTATCGGCCGGCAGATTGGCCACCAGCCAATGCCACCAGCCGGAGCCGGTAGGCGCATCGGGATCGTAAACGGTAATCACAAAACTCTTGGTTCCCTCGGGCGCGCCGTCCCAGGCCAGATGAGGCGAGATATTCTCGCCGCTATAGCCCATGCCGTTAAACACATGGCGCTCAGGCATCTTTTCGCCATCCCGCAGATCGTTACTGCGTAACGTAAAAGCCATATCCGCTCCTTATCAGCAATTGAGCAATTTTAATACATTTTGCGCAGTGGCCGCCGACGAGCCGGGATTCTGGCCGGTGACCAGATGGCCGTCTATAACCGACAATGACTGCCAATCGTCGACCTTCTGGTAATCGCCGCCCAGCCGTTTAAGCTCATCCTCCACCAGGAACGGCACCACCTTGGTTAACTGCACCGCTTCTTCCTCGCTATTGCTAAAACCGGTTACCCGTTTCCCCGCCACCAGCGGGGTGCCGTCCGGCTTTTTAACATGGCGCAAGACGCCGGGCGCATGGCAGACAGCGCCTACCGGTTTACCGGCGGCAAAGGTATTTTCAATCAGGGCAATCGAATGCCGATCTTCCGCCAGATCCCACAGCGGGCCATGGCCGCCGGGATAAAATACCGCGTCAAAATCCGCCGCGTCCAACGTATCGAGTTTCACCGTATTCGCCAAGGCCTGCTGGGCCGCGCGATCGGTACGGAAACGCTCGGTATCCTGGGTCTGGGCGTCGGCGTCGTCACTTTTGGGATCAAGCGGCGGCTGTCCGCCCTTGGGCGAGGCCAGGGTAATCTCGATACCTGCGTCGTGGAAAATATAATACGGCGCCACCAGCTCTTCGAGCCAGAAACCGGTGGGCTTGCCGGTATCGCCCAATTTATCGTGCGAAGTCAGGACTATTGCAACTTTCATCGATTATCTCCGTCGTTGGGTCATCGTAATAAGAAGGGGCGTTCAAGTAAAAACGCTATGGCCGATCGCTACCCACCCGCACCACCAGCTTGCCGAAGTTCTTGCCCTCCAACAAGCCGATAAAGGCCTGCGGCGCTTGCTCCAGCCCATCGACGATGTCCTCGCGCATCCGCACCTTGCCTTCGCTCACCCAAGGCCCCATCGCCTGGATAAATTCGTCGTAACGGTGGCCGTAGTCCAGGGTAATGATATACCCCTGCATCCGTATGCGTTTGCGCAACAGCAGCGCCTGTAAATAGGGCAGGCGATCCTTGCCGTCGGGCAAGTTTTGCATATTGTAGTTGGCAATCAGCCCGCACAATGGGATACGGGCGGAGGTATTGAGCAGTGGCAGCACCGCATCGAACACCGCGCCGCCGACGTTCTCGAAATAAATATCGATGCCGTCCGGGCAGGCCCGCGCCAGCTGGCCGGCGAAATCCGCGTCGCGGCGATCGAGGCAGACGTCAAATCCCAGCGTCTCCACCGCGTAGCGGCATTTATCCTTGCCGCCGGCGATACCCACCGTGCGGCAGCCCTTCAGCCGCGCCACCTGGCCGACCACCGAGCCTACCGCGCCGCTGGCGGCGGCCACCACCAGTGTTTCGCCGGCTTTAGGCTGGCCGATATCCATCAGGCCCATATAGGCGGTAAAACCGGGCATACCCAGCACGCCCAGCGCCCATGAGGGATGCTCCAGAAGATCGCCCTGAAGCTTTTTTACGTCGCTGCCGTCGGTCAGGGCATAATCCTGCCAGCCGCTGTAGCTCAGCACCCACTCACCGGGCACAAAATCAGGATGGTTGCTGGCCTCGACGCGCGCCACCGTACCGGCGCCCATCACCGCGTCCAGCGCCACCGGCGCCGAGTAGGATTCGGCGTCGTTCATCCGCCCGCGCATATAGGGATCGAGCGACAAATAAACGGTGCGCAGCAGCACCTGACCCGCGCCCGGCTGCGGTACCGCGGCGGTTTCCAGGCGGAAATTATCCGGCACCGGCGCGCCCGCCGGACGGGAGGCCAGGACAATGCGCCGGTTGATGTGTTTATTCTGGTTCATCTGATTTCCCTGTTTTCTTGTTTAAAGACATCAGGCCAAGTGTTGATCATAGTGCATGGTCCCTTAGCCTGCTCAGCCGGCCGCCCTTATCATCAGGGGCACTCAGGCGGAAAAATGGGCCGGTTCGTCCAGCGACGCGGCAAGCGCGCTTATCAGCTGGGACAGCTGTCGTTCTGGCATAATATAGGGCGGCATCAGATAAATTAAGCGGCCAAACGGGCGGATCCACACGCCGCGGTCGACAAAAAAGCGCTGCAGCGCCGCCATATTAACCGGCGAACACGTTTCAACCACGCCGATGGCGCCCAGCACCCGCGCATCGATCACCTGCGGATGGTCACGCAACGGCAGCAGCCCCGCCTGCAGTTGCCGTTCAATCGCCGCCACCTGCGCCGGCCAATCGCCTTGTTCCAGCAGCGCCAGGCTGGCGTTGGCGGCGGCGCAGGCCAGCGGATTGGCCATAAAAGTCGGGCCATGCATAAAACAGCCCGCCTCGCCGTTGCTGATGGTATCGGCTACCGCGCGGGTGGCCAGGGTGGCGGACAGGGTCAGGTAACCGCCGGTCAACGCTTTGCCCAGGCACATGATATCCGGCGCGACGCCGGCATGCTCACAGGCGAACAGCTTGCCGGTGCGGCCGAAACCGGTGGCAATCTCATCGGCGATCAGCAGCGTATCGTAGCGATCACACAGTTCACGCACCCGCCGCAGGTAGGTGGGATGATAAAATCGCATGCCCCCGGCGCCCTGCACTATGGGTTCCAGGATCACCGCCGCCGGCCGTTCCCCGCCGGCCAGCAGGGCGGCAAGCTCATCGGCATCCTCTTCCCGCCACGCTTCGCCAAAACGGCACTGCGGCGCCGCGACAAAAGCATGTTGCGGCAGGTAACCCTGGTATAGCCGGTGCATGGACGTCTGCGGATCGCACACCGACATGGCGCCGAAGGTATCGCCATGATAGCCCCGGCGCAGGGTCACCAGGTGTTTGCGGCGCTCGCCCCGCGCCTGCCAGTATTGCAGCGCCATCTTAATCGCCACCTCCACCGCCACCGAGCCGGAATCCGCCAGGAATACACATTCCAGCGGCGCGGGCGTCATGGCGACCAGGCGACGGCAAAGCGCCACGGCCTGCGGGTGGGTAACGCCGCCGAACATCACGTGGGACATCTCCTGCAGCTGTGCGGCTACCGCCTGGTTGATGGTCGGATGGTTATAGCCATGGATCGCCGCCCACCAGGAGGACATGCCGTCCACCAGCCGGCGGCCGTCGGCAAGCTCCAGCTCGCAGCCCGCGGCGGCGACGACCGGATACACCGGAAGCGGGTGGGTCATGGAGGTATAGGGATGCCAGATATGGCGTTGGTCGAAAATCAGATCGTCGGCAATCATCAATGAGTTGTAAACCGGAATAGAGAATATTTGGTTGACAGTATAACGGCTTGACTTACACTAGCGAAACTATTTTAAGCCGGTAACGCGAGACGATAACCCCATGCAACATAACCCGCGCTGGACATTGCAGCAGGCCCAGGCTTTGTTTGCCAAACCCTTTATGGATCTTATGTTTGAAGCGCAGACCGTTCACCGCCAGCACTTCGATCCCCATCAAATCCAGGTCAGCACGCTGCTGTCGATTAAAACCGGCGCCTGTCCGGAGGATTGCAAATACTGCCCGCAAAGCGCCCGGTATAATACCGGCCTGGCGGCGGAGCAACTGATGCAGGTGGAACAGGTGCTGACGTCGGCGCAAAAGGCCAAGGCCGCCGGCTCCACCCGGTTTTGCATGGGCGCGGCCTGGAAAAACCCCCGCGATCGCGATATGCCGTATCTGGAGCAAATGGTGCAGGGCGTCAAGGCCATGGGCATGGAAACCTGCATGACCCTGGGCATGCTCAGCGAAACGCAGGCGCAACGGCTGGCGGCCGCCGGCCTGGATTTCTACAATCATAACCTGGATACGTCGCCGGAATTCTACGGTTCGATCATCACCACCCGTACCTACCAGGATCGCTTGGATACCCTGGATAAAGTGCGCGGCGCGGGCATCAAGGTCTGCTCGGGCGGCATCGTCGGCCTGGGTGAAACCATCGCCGATCGCGCCGGCCTGCTGGTGCAGCTGGCCAACCTGCCGGAGCCGCCGGAAAGCGTGCCGATCAATATGCTGGTTAAGGTCAAGGGAACGCCGCTGGCGGAAAATGATGAAGTCGACGCGTTCGATTTTATCCGTACCATCGCGGTGGCGCGGATCATGATGCCCCGCTCCCATGTACGCCTGTCCGCCGGGCGCGAGCAGATGAGCGAGCAGACCCAGGCGATGTGCTTTATGGCGGGCGCCAATTCCATTTTTTACGGCTGCAAGCTGCTGACCACGCCCAATCCCGGGGAAGATCAGGATCTGGCGCTGTTTCGCAAACTCGGCCTTAATCCGCAGCACCACCACACCGACGCGGGAGATAACCGGCGCCAGCAGCAGCTGGCAGCACAGCTGCTGGCGGCCGATACGCCGCAATTTTACAACGCGGCGCGCTGATGGACTGGGCTGACAAAATCGATCGGGGCCTGCGCGAGCGGCAACAGGCCGATGCCTACCGCAAGCGCCGGGCCGTCGCCGACGGCAATCACCGGCTGCTGGAATACCAGGGGCGCCGCTATCTGAATTTTTCCAGCAACGACTACCTGGGCCTGGCCCGCGATGCGCGCCTGGTCGCCGCCTGGCGCCACGGCGCGGCGCGCCACGGCGTAGGCAGCGGCGGCTCCGGCCATGTCACCGGCCACAGCGCGTGCCACGAGGCGCTGGAGCAACGGCTGGCCGCCTGGCTGGGCTACGAGCGCGCGCTGTTGTTTACCTCCGGCTATGCCGCCAACCAGGGGGCGATCTGCGCGCTGGCGGGCAAGGACGATCAGATCCTGGCGGATAAACTCAGCCATGCCTCCCTGCTGGAAGCCGCGTCGCATGCGCCGGCACAGCTGCGCCGTTTCCAGCATAATGACGCCGGTTCCCTGGCGCGGCTGGCGCAAACCTCGTGCCCGGGCGTGCGGCTGGCCGTCACCGAGGGCGTATTCAGCATGGACGGCGACGGCGCGCCGCTGGCCGCCTTGCACCAGGTTATGGGCGACGCCGGCGGCTGGCTGCTGGTTGACGATGCCCATGGCTTCGGCGTCCTCGGCGAGCAGGGCAGGGGCAGCGCCTGGGCGCAGGGGTGCCATCCGGAACTGCTGGTGGTGACCTTCGGTAAAGCCGCCGGCGTGGGCGGCGCGGCGATATTATGCGCGCAGCCGGTGGCGGAATATCTGCTGCAGTTTGCCCGCCATCTTATCTACAGCACCGCCTTGCCCCCGGCCCAGGTGTGCGCTATCGACGCGTCCCTGGACGCCATCATCGCCGGTGATGCGCTTCGCGCCCGCCTGCAACGCAATATCGACCGGTTCCGCCAGGGCGCCGCCGGGCTGGGTTACCCGCTCGGCCGATCGGACACCGCTATCCAGCCGCTGCTGGTGGGGGATAATCAGCTGGCGCTGCGCCTCAGCGCCAGCCTGCGCGAACAAGGCTGCTGGCTTACCGCCATCCGACCGCCAACGGTGCCGCCGGGCGGCGCCCGGCTGCGCATCACCCTCACCGCCGCGCATCAGGATGCGGATATCGATAAATTACTGGAGGCCCTGGATCATGCACACCGATGCGCATAAAGCGGGCATCGCCCGCGCCTTTAGCCGCGCAGCGGTGGGGTACGAACGTCATGCCGCCCTGCAGCGGGACAGCGGCGAACGTTTGATGGCGCTGCTGGGCGAACAGCCGGGGCGCCGCCTGCTGGATGCCGGCTGCGGCACCGGCTGGTTCAGCCGCCGCTGGCAGGAGGCCGGCAGCCGGGTGGTGGCGCTGGATCTTTCGCCCGCCATGCTCGCCGAGGCGCGGCGTAACCTATCGGCCGCGGCCTACCTGGCCGGCGATATCGAACGTTTGCCGCTGGCCGACGCCTGTGTGGACATCTGCTTTTCCAACCTGGCGGTACAGTGGTGTGACGACCTGCCCCGGGTACTGGCGGAGTTTTATCGGGTCACCCGCCCTGGCGGCCTGATTGCCCTTTCCACGCTGGCCGAGGGATCGCTTGGGGAATTGCAGCAGGCCTGGTCGCAGGTGGACCAGGCGGTCCATATCAACCGCTTCCTGACGGCCGGGGCGATCGAGCGGGCGTTTTCGCCGTACCGCCACCGGCTGAGCGCGGCGCGCCATACCCTGCATTATCCGCATCTGTCGGCGCTGCTGCACGGCCTGAAAGGCGTGGGCGCAGGTTACCTGCGTGACGGACGCACCCCCGGGCTGACCGGGCGGCAGCGTCTTGTACGTCTGGACGCGGCATGGCAACGGCAATCGGCGGGTTTGCCGCTGAGTTATCAATTGATCTACGGCCTGATCTATCGGGACTGATTATCATGACGAAACGTTTTTTTATTACCGGCACCGATACCGATATCGGTAAAACCCTGGCTACCTGCGCCTTGCTACAGGCGGCGAAACGGGCCGGATGGCGCGCCGCGGGCTATAAGCCGGTAGCCGCCGGCTGCCGGCAGACCGCCGACGGCGCGCGCAACGACGACGCGCTGGCGTTGCTGGCCGACAGCGGCATCAGCCTGCCCTATGCGCAGGTCAATCCGCTGGCCCTGCTGGCGGCGACCTCGCCCCACCTTGCCTGTAGGGATGAGGGCCGCACCCTTGATCCGGCCGTCATGTCGCAGGGATTGGACCGACTGGCGCGCCAGGCGCAGTGGGTGTTTGTCGAGGGCGCGGGGGGATGGTACACCCCGCTTGGCGACACCCTGACCTTTGACCAATGGGTGGCGGCCGAGCGTCTGCCGGTGATCCTGGTGGTCGGGCTGAAGCTCGGATGCATTAACCATGCGCTGTTGACGGCGCTGGCGATACGCCAGTGCGGACTGCCCCTGGCGGGGTGGATCGCCAACGATCTCTCGCCAGCGCCGCACCGGCGGGCCGACTACCTGGCGACGCTGCGCCAGCGGCTCGATGCGCCGCTGTTGGGTGAAATACCCTGGCTGGCGGATCCGGGCACGGCTGCGCTTGCGGACTATATCGATCTTGGGCCATTGCTGGCGCGGCACGGCGCGTAGGGGGACGTTAGCGGTACGGACGGAAATGGGGAAGGCAGGAGATGACAAGCACCGCCGGGACGTTAATGGCGCTGAATGTCCCGGCCGTGGGAAAAAACCGCATGATAGCTTGCTGTGAAATGAGGCATAAACCGGCGTCTTATATTCGTCATTGATCTTTTATACGGCAAGATAGGTCTGGATAAGGCTTTCATCCAGCTGATCCAGCGTACCCTGCGCGACGTTACATCCGCCTTCCAGTAAACAAAACCGATCGCCGATGGCCGGCGTAAAGGGCAACTGCTGTTCCACCACCAGCAGCGTCAGGCCGAAATCGCGCTGCAGCCGCCGGATATTAACGCCTATCTCCTCCACGACCGACGGCTGGAAACCCCCGGTAGGCTCATCCAGGATCAGCAGTTCCGGCTCCAGCACCAGCGCGCGGGCAATGGCCAGCTGCTGTTGCCCGCTTTCCGTTAAATCCCCGGCGCGCTGATGGCGCATATTGTGCAGTCCCGGAAACAATTCGTACACCATCGGGGGAACCTGGCGGGTTTTATTGCGGCCCGCCAAGAGGGCGACGCGCAGGTTCTCATCCACGCTCAGCTGCGAAAAGACCTGACGGCCCTGGGGCACATAACCGATCCCCAGCGCCGCGCGCCGCTCCACCGGATGCTGAAGTAAGTTCAGTTCCGCCTCTCCGGCCTGTTGCCAGGTTACGGTGCCGCTTGAGACCGGCAGATGACCCATGATACAGTTGATTAAAGTGGTCTTGCCGACGCCGTTGCGTCCCAAGACATAGGTACAGTGGCCGGCGGGCAGTTCCATGCTGATGTCCCGCAAGATCTGCTTTGACCCAAAAAACTGATTCACCGCGTGCAAACGTAACATAAGAATCCTTCCTCCCTCTTTTCACTGTTATTTCACATTCATGATGGACGGTATCCTGTCGCTTGCGACTCACGGCTATCCGCCAGGCTTTAGCTCTTGCCAAATTTAGCAAGCAACTATCAGGCCAATCTTGGCGCAGCCGCGCACGAGAGGGGGAGGGGGGAGCATCGGGGCGGGGCGAGGGTACGCCGGCACAGCGAATCCGGGTAGGGCCCGTTGCAACCACGGCCTTTTGCCCGCTCACGGTGCCGGGAAAGTTTTCCATGGTGCAATTCAATAATCCGCGGCTAAACAAGCACTATACCGGTGCGTTAGCGGCTATTTTTGGCTAAAGACATTGACGCATTTGCTGGCAGGCATTAGTCCTTTTTGGCATAAGAAAAGTCTTATTGCAGATGAAAAATAGCTAAAAAAAGCCTCATTTGTCATTTGCCTGTCATCAATGTCGGCATTGCGGAACTCACGCCGCCAGCGGGGCGGTAAGACTTATCCACTATTCCTGTGGATAACCGTGTGCATTAGGTTTAGAAAAGCCCGGCTAGACGAGAGCGGGCGCGGCCTCGTGGAGATTTGCTTGTATTCTCCACGTTTTTTTTAAATGTTATAAATACAAACGCTTAATTAAAATCAAGCGAATTTATAGGAGGCGCATCACCGATGTGTCAAATTGCATCATTAGGTGCCTCTTTATTAATTTCATAACGATTTGTAATAAAATCACCCCTGGTACGATCCTGTCGGATCGAACCGTACCGGCCGATGGGTCAATACTCTTGCACCCTTGAGCGGATAGCGTATTATAATACTGGTTTTGTATCCAGTGCTATCGCGCTGGTAAAATCGCCGCTCTGTTTCCATACTCAAACATGTTCCTCAGCAGGTAGCCCACGAGATATGAGTAAAGCGTTTAAACTGCAGTCAAGTTTCAAGCCGTCCGGCGATCAGCCGGAGGCGATACGTCGTCTGGAGGAAGGCTTGCTGGACGGCCTGGCCCATCAAACGCTGCTGGGGGTAACCGGTTCAGGCAAAACCTTTACCGTGGCCAATGTGATTGCCGATCTGAACCGGCCCACCATGGTGCTGGCGCCCAACAAGACGCTGGCCGCCCAGCTGTATGGGGAAATGAAGGCGTTTTTCCCGGATAACGCGGTGGAATACTTTGTTTCCTATTACGACTATTACCAGCCGGAAGCCTACGTGCCCAGTTCGGATACCTTTATCGAGAAAGACGCCTCGGTGAACGAGCATATCGAGCAGATGCGCTTATCCGCCACCAAGGCCCTGCTGGAGCGGCGCGATGTGATTGTGGTGGCGTCGGTTTCCGCCATCTACGGCCTCGGCGATCCGGACGCCTATCTGAAGATGATGCTGCATCTGACGCGCGGCATGATTATCGATCAGCGCTCTATCCTGCGCCGTTTGTCGGAACTGCAATACACCCGCAACGATCAGGCGTTTCAGCGCGGCACGTTCCGCGTGCGCGGCGAAGTCATCGATATCTTCCCGGCGGAATCCGATGAAGTAGCGCTGCGGGTGGAGCTGTTTGACGACGAAGTCGAGCGCCTGTCGCTGTTTGATCCGCTGACCGGCCAGGTGGATCAGGTGGTTCCGCGCTACACCATCTATCCGAAGACCCACTATGTCACGCCGCGCGAACGCTTGCTGCAGGCGATGGAAGATATCAAGGTCGAACTGGCGGATCGCCGCAAGAACCTGCTGGAAAATAATAAGCTGCTAGAAGAGCAGCGCCTGTCGCAGCGCACGCAGTTTGATTTGGAAATGATGAACGAGCTGGGTTATTGCTCCGGGATTGAAAACTACTCACGCTTTCTTTCCGGACGCGGGCCGGGCGAGCCGCCGCCCACGCTGTTCGATTACCTGCCCGCCGACGGGCTTTTGATCGTTGATGAATCCCATGTCACGATACCGCAAATCGGCGGCATGTACCGCGGCGACCGCGCCCGTAAGGAAACCCTGGTGGAGTACGGCTTTCGGCTGCCCTCCGCCCTGGATAACCGGCCGATGAAATTTGAGGAATTCGCCGCGCTGGCGCCCCAGACCATTTATGTCTCGGCGACGCCGGGCAAATATGAACTGGAAATGTGCGGGGGCGACGTGGTCGATCAGCTGGTGCGGCCGACCGGCCTGCTCGATCCGCTGATCGAAGTGCGCCCTGTCACCACCCAGGTGGACGATCTGCTCTCCGAGATCCGTAAACGGGTCTTGATCAACGAGAGGGTACTGGTCACCACCCTGACGAAACGCATGGCGGAAGATTTAACCGAATATCTTGAGGAGCACGGCGAGCGCGTGCGTTATCTGCATTCGGATATCGAAACCGTGGAGCGCGTCGAGATTATCCGCGACTTACGCCTGGGCGAATTTGACGTGCTGGTGGGCATCAACCTGCTGCGCGAAGGGCTCGATATGCCGGAAGTCTCCCTGGTGGCCATCCTGGACGCCGACAAAGAGGGATTCCTGCGCTCCGAGCGCTCGCTTATCCAGACCATTGGCCGCGCCGCGCGCAACCTTAACGGCAAAGCGATCCTGTACGGCGATAAAATTACCCCGTCCATGGCCCGCGCCATTGATGAAACCGAGCGCAGGCGCGTCAAGCAGCACGCCTATAACCAGGAACACGGCATTATTCCCCAGGCGCTCAATAAATCGGTGGCGGATATTATGGAGTTGGGCCAGTCGCCGGCCCACGCCAAGCAGAAAAAACGCAAGGCAATGGAAGCGGCGGCCCATTACGGCGACATGACGCCCAAGGCGCTGGATAAAAAAATCACCGAGCTGGAAGCAAAAATGCAGGCGCACGCGCAAAATCTGGAGTTCGAGGAAGCGGCCAGCGTGCGCGACGAAATCCACGCGCTGCGCGAGCATTTTATCGCCATATCCTGATCGGCCGCGCCGGCTCAGCCCAGCGCCTGCAGGGCGTGGTCCAGCGCCGCGCGCAGCAGAAGACGGTCGTGATGATGGGGCACGTCCGCGGCGGCCAGGGGCTGGCGGATCAGGAGACGATCGCGGATGCCGCCGGTATCGGCGGACGGGCCAGTGACCAGGGCGGCGATTATTGGTTGCCGGCCGATGGCCTGCTCCATCATGGCCAGTTTCTTCTGCAGGCTCATGTTCGCCGCGGCCAGGCTCAGTTCCCGCCCCAGGTTATCGATAAAGACCATGGGCGCCTGGGTCCGGCGCAGCGCCTGGGCTAAATCGGGCAGCAGCAGCAGCGGCATCAGGCTGGTCAGAAAGCTGCCCGGACCTATCAGGATAAGATCCGCCGCCGCAATAGCCTGCAACGCCTCGCGGGTAGCGCTGACCTGCGGGGTAAGCCGCAGGCTGGCGGGGAGTTCGGCCAGCCTGTCCACCGCCATTTCGCCATGGATGGTTTCCCCCGCGCCGGTGATCGCCAGCAGGTCCACCGCCTGCTCCGACATGGGGATTAGCAGGGCGTCCACCTTGAGCATATTGCGGATCAGGTTGATGGCTTCCAGCGGGCGCACGCTCAGGTTATCCAGCGCTTTAAGCATCAGGTTGCCCAGGTTATGGCCGGCCAGTTCACCCTGGCCGTTAAAACGGTATTCAAACATAGCCGCCGCGATGCTGGGTTCTGAAATCAATTGATTGAGGCAATTGCGGGTGTCGCCCCAGGCGATGCCGCCCTCTGACTGGCGTATCCGCCCGGTGGAACCGCCATTGTCGGTGGTGGTGACAATGCCGGTCAGGCGCGACCCCAGCGGGGAAAGGGCGGACATCACCCTGCCGAGGCCATGTCCGCCGCCCAGTGCCACCACCCGATCGAGATCCGCCAGGGTGCGATTACGCATACCTCTCCTTGCAACCACGTGATAAAACCCCCGGCGCCCGCAGGCCAGGTACGCCGCACGCCATGGCCGGTGGTAAGCGCGCCGGCGCCGAGCGGGGTTCTTGTTATGCTAAACATAGCCGATGGCGCGGCAAAAGCGAAATGCCGGCGCCAGATACGGGTTGCGGCTCGCACTATCATGATATTGCCAGGGTAACGACGGAGAGAAAGTCGCATGATTTCAACGCTATATATTTGTTTATATAGCGAAATTTCTCCTTGCGGCCATAGCGTCCAGTAACAATTAGGGCTAGAATAATTTTCAACCAGGTTTTACCGCGCTGATGACGGCGTCGGGAAGGCCAACTCCTAGCCTTTACGCCTAAGTGGCTCCTGCGAGCGATATGGCGTTCAGGCCGTGGCGACAGCCACCAGGGTGCAGGATAGAAATGTCCGCATCTCCCGTATTTGGAAAGGTGTTTAACGGTGCCAGAACTTATCGATGCGTTTGCGCGCAAGTTTTACTATTTGCGCCTGTCCGTCACGGACGTCTGCAACTTTCGTTGTACCTATTGTTTGCCCGACGGCTACCGTCCCAACGGCAATACCAATAAAAGTTTCCTGTCGCTGGATGAAATCCGGCGCGTCACCCAGGCCTTCGCCGAACTGGGCACGGAAAAAGTGCGCCTGACCGGCGGCGAGCCGTCGCTGCGGCGAGATTTCCGCGATATTATCGCCGCCGTGCGATCCCATCCGCAAATCCATACCCTGGCGGTTACCACCAACGGCTACCGGCTCGAGCGCGATATCGCCGGCTGGCGCGACGCCGGACTGACGGCGCTGAACGTTAGCGTCGACAGCCTGGACCCGCGCCAGTTCAGGCTTATCACCGGTCAAGACAAGTTCCGCCAGGTGATGGCCGGCATCGATGCCGCCTTTGCCGCCGGCTTCAGTAAGGTCAAGGTCAATACCGTGCTGATGCGCAACGTCAACGATATCCATCTTGACAGTTTTCTCGCCTGGATAAAAACCCGGCCCATCCAATTACGGTTTATTGAACTGATGGAAACCGGCGACGGCGGCGAGTTGTTCCGCACCCGCCATGTATCCGGCGACACAATTCGCCGGCGGCTGGAGCCGATGGGCTGGGAACTTCAGCCGCGCGGACGCAGCGACGGCCCGGCGCTGGTGTTCCGCCATCCGGATTACCAGGGTGAGATCGGCCTTATCATGCCTTATGCCAAGGATTTCTGCGCCAGCTGCAACCGCCTGCGGGTATCCGCCGTCGGCGATCTCCATCTTTGCCTGTTCGGCGAGGACGGCATTCCGCTGCGCGACCTGCTGGGGGACGATCGGGGGCTAGACAGGCTCAAAGATCGTATTTCGGGCGGCCTGCGGCTGAAGAAGCAGACCCATTTCCTGCATGAGGGCAATACCGGCGGTACCCGCAATTTGTCATTTATCGGCGGTTAAGGAAGAGTATGTCATCATTTACCCATATTAACGCCAGCGGCGAAGCCCACATGGTGGATGTCTCCGCCAAGGCCGAGACGCTGCGCGAAGCCCGCGCCGAGGCGTTTGTCACCATGTCCGCGGAGACGCTGGCCATGATCGTCGATGGCCAGCATCATAAAGGCGATGTCTTCGCCACCGCGCGTATCGCCGGCATCCAGGCCGCCAAACGCACCTGGGAACTGATTCCGCTTTGCCATCCGCTGGCGCTCAGCAAGGTCGAGGTCCACCTGACGGCGGAAACCGCCCGCCACCGGGTGCGCATCGAAACCCTCTGTCGCCTGACCGGCAAGACCGGCGTGGAGATGGAAGCATTGACCGCCGCCTCGGTGGCGGCGCTGACTATTTACGATATGTGCAAAGCGGCGCAGAAGGATATGGTTATCGGGCCGGTCAGGCTGCTGGCGAAAAGCGGCGGCAAATCCGGCGTTTTCACGGCGGAGGCATTATGATAACCGTGCTGTTTTTCGCCCAGGTGCGGGAGCGGGTGGGGGTCGACAGCCTGCGGCTTGATGATGACTACGGAAGCGTTGAGGCGCTGCGCCTGTCGCTTATGGCGCGCGGCGACCGTTGGGCGCAGGCCCTGGACGCCGACCAATTGCTGACGGCGGTAAACCAGGCGCTGGTCCCGCGTGAGCATCCGCTGGCCAGTGGCGATGAAGTGGCGTTCTTCCCGCCAGTGACCGGGGGCTGAGCCGCTATGGATGAGATGACAGACACACGTATCAGCGTCGGCCCGCAGTCCTTTGATATGGCGCGGGAGTACGCCTGGCTGGCGGACTGCGCTGACGACGGCGCGGTGGTGACCTTTACCGGCAAGGTACGCAACCGCAACCTGGGCGACGAGGTCAGCACCCTGACCCTCGAACACTACCCCGGTATGACTGAAAAGGCCTTGGCGGAAATCGTGGCGGAGGCCCGGCAACGCTTTGCGCTGCGGCGCGTCACGGTCATCCACCGGGTCGGCGCGCTGGCCACCGGCGAGCAGATCGTGCTGGTCGGCGTCAGCGGCGCCCATCGCGGGGCGGCGTTCGCCGCCGCCGAATTTATCATGGATTACCTGAAAACCCGCGCGCCGTTCTGGAAACGTGAAACCACCGACCAGGGCAGCCGCTGGGTGGATGCGCGCGACAGCGATCGCCAGGCCGCTGACCGGTGGCAGGCCTCCTGAAGAGAACCTCGCACCGGTGATTTTGCGCCGGGCCTTTGATTCGGCCCCCGGTTTTTGTGGTATGCTGTTTTCAGGTGGGTCGCCTTCGCGGCCTGTGTTTTCCGTTTACGTTAAAGGTGACAGTCATGGACCGATTTCCCCGTTCCCAGGGTTCGATAGTTGAACGCGCTGATGCCGGCATCCAGCCTTTTATGGCCCAGGTTTATGGCTGGATGACGTGCGGATTATTATTAACCGCCTTTGTTTCCTGGTACGCCGCCCGCACGCCGGCGGTGCTGAACCTGGTGTTTTCCAGCCAGATCACCTTCTTTGGCCTGATTATCGCCCAGCTGGCGCTGGTGTTCGTGATCTCCGGCATGGTCAACCGCCTCAGCGGCACGGTGGCCACCGGGCTGTTTATGCTCTACTCCGCCCTAACCGGGCTGACGCTGGCGAGTATCTTTATCGTTTATACCGCCTCATCCATCGCCGGCACCTTTGTGGTGGCGGGGGGCATGTTCGGCGTGATGTCTATCTATGGTTACACTACAAAACGTGATTTAAGCGGTTTCGGCAGCATGCTGTTTATGGCGCTGATCGGCATCGTGCTGGCGTCGGTGGTCAATATCTGGCTGAAAAGCACCGCGCTGATGTGGGCGGTGACCTATATCGGCGTGCTGGTGTTTGTCGGTTTGACCGCCTACGACACCCAGAAGCTGAAAAACATGGGCGCACAGCTTTCCATCGACGACAAGGATCAGTACCGTAAATATTCCATTGTCGGCGCGCTGACCCTGTATCTGGATTTCATCAACCTGTTCCTGATGCTGCTGCGTATTTTTGGCAACCGCCGGTAAGACTGGCCGACCGGGCGCCCCATGGCGCGCCAGGCCCGGATCACCGATGCTGCATAAGGCGTGTTAAAGGGAGAACATGCCAATGGGGTTGAATCGGGCGTGGTTTTCCCGCCCGACCGAGCGCCCCATGGCGCGGTATGCCCGCCAGCACCGCGCTTAAAGCAGACGTGTTAAAGGGAGAGCACCCCATGGCACGGCATGCCCGCCGCCACCGACTTAAAAACGATCCTGTTAAAGGAAGCCGAAAATGGATCTATCCCTGCAGCTTGCCAACTTTCACCGCCTCGATCTCATCGGTCCGCCCACCCCCCTTGAATTCCTCCCGCGCTTATCCGAGCACCTGGGACAGGAAATCTACATCAAGCGCGATGACGTGACGCCCCTGGCCATGGGCGGCAATAAACTGCGCAAGCTGGAATTTCTCGCCGCCGACGCCCTGCGCCAGGGGGCCGATACGCTGTTGACCGCCGGGGCCATTCAATCCAACCACGTACGGCAAACGGCGGCGGTGGCGGCTAAGCTCGGCCTGCACTGCGTCGCGCTGCTGGAGAACCCGATCGGCACCCAGGCGGAAAATTATCTTACCAACGGCAACCGCCTGCTGCTGGATCTGTTCGACGTCGAGGTGATAATGTGCGACGCCCTGGACGAACCGGATCGGCAACTGGCCGATACCGCCGAACGCCTGGAAGCGCAAGGGTTCCGCCCCTATGTGGTGCCGGTGGGCGGCTCCAATGTGCTGGGCGCGCTCGGCTATGTCGGCTGCGCGCTGGAAATAGCCCATCAGTGCGCCGGCCAGCTCGCCCCCGGTTATGTCGTCACCGCCTCGGGCAGCGGCGGCACCCATGCCGGACTGGCGCTGGGCCTGCAGGCGCTGATGCCGGAAACCCGGCTTATCGGCGTAACGGTTTCCAGGACCGACGCGCAGCAACGTCCGAAAGTGGCCGCCTTGCAGCGGCAATTGGCCGACGCGCTGGAATTCACCGCGCCGCTGGCGCCCATCCATCTTTGGGATGACTATTTCGCGCCCGGATACGGGGCGCCGAACGATGAAGGGCTGGCGGCCGTCAAGCTGCTGGCCAGGCTGGAAGGAATGTTGCTCGACCCGGTCTATACCGGCAAAGCCATGGCCGGGCTTATCGACGCCATCGACCAAAAACGCATCGGCCCGGAGCCGGTGATATTTATCCATACCGGCGGCGCGCCGGCGCTGTTTGCCTATCATCCCGGCGTATAAATGCCGTTGCCGCGCGCGCGGCGGCGTTTGCCTGATGCGGCCGGCGCGCGCTCATGATAATCTGCGCCCTGGGTTTTAAACAGTCGCCCCGCGGGGATAGTGACACGCGCTGATACGATCGGGAGTCGTAATGAGTACTATTGAAGTCAAGCAGCTGGTCAAGACCTTCAACGGCCAACGGGTGCTGAACGGCATCGACCTGTCAGTGAATACCGGCGACGTGCTGGCCATTGTCGGCCCCAGCGGCTCCGGCAAGACCACCCTGCTGCGCAGCATCAATTTACTCGAGGAGCCGGACAGCGGCACCATCCAGGTCGGGTCGATCGTCATTGACGGCGCCAGGCCGCTCAGCGCGCAAAAACGGCAAATCCGCGCCTTGCGCCAGCAGGTGGGCTTTGTCTTCCAAAGCTTTAATCTGTTTCCCCACCGTACGGTGCTGGAGAACATTATCGAAGGACCGGTGGTCGTCAAGGGCGAGCCGCGCGCCGAGGCTATCGAACGCGCCCGGGAACTGCTGGCCAAGGTGGGTCTGAGCGGCAAGGAAGACGCTTATCCCAAGCGCCTCTCCGGCGGCCAGCAGCAGCGGGTGGCCATTGCGCGCGCGCTGGCCATGCGCCCCGAGGTGATCCTGTTTGACGAACCCACCTCGGCGCTGGATCCCGAACTGGTGGGCGAAGTGCTGAACACCATCCGCGCGCTGGCGGAAGAAAAACGCACCATGATTATCGTTACCCATGAAATGAGCTTTGCCCGCGATGTGGCCGACCGGGCGATATTCATGGACCACGGCGTTATCACCGAACAGGGGTCGGCCAAGGCGATTTTTACCCATCCCGAGCACGAGCGAACCAAACAATTCCTGGATAAGTTTATTAATGCCCATTAATGTTTAGAGCATTTTTCTCTGGTTTTTCAGCAACAAAAGCCATGCGGGACGCCGGCTGGGCGGGGTAGATTACAGTTATTTACCTGATACCCATCCCATTTTGCCGGTAATTTTGCTACAATCCGTTCAATAGTTTTTGTCCGTTCACCATGGTAAGGCTTTGCCTCCCATCTGATTATCCCCCTGAGCGCAGACTGGACAGGCGACGTCGGGGCGGATCTGGAGTTTTTCATTATTATGTCATTTGAATCACTTGGCCTAAGTGCCGAGATTTTGCGTGCGTTATCCGAGAAGGGCTATGACAAGCCGACTCCGGTACAATCCCAGGCTATCCCGTTTGTGCTGCAAGGCCGCGATATCATGGCCAGCGCACAGACCGGCACCGGTAAAACCGCCGCGTTTACCCTGCCTATTCTGCAACTGCTGACCCAGCAGAGCCCGGCGGTGAAAGGTCGCCGTCCGGTACGGGCGTTGATCCTGACCCCGACTCGCGAGCTGGCCGCGCAGATTGGCGAAAATGTCGTGGAATACAGCGCCCATCTTTCCATCCGTTCGCTGGTGGTTTTCGGCGGCGTGAGCATTAACCCGCAGATGATGAAGCTGCGCGGCGGCGTCGATGTGCTGGTCGCCACCCCCGGCCGTCTGCTGGATCTGGCGCAGCAGCGTGCCGTCGATCTGTCCAGCGTGGAAATTCTGGTGCTGGACGAAGCCGACCGTATGCTGGACATGGGCTTTATCCACGATATTCGCCGCGTCATGAAACTGCTGCCGGCGAAAAAACAGAGCCTGATGTTCTCGGCCACTTTCTCCGATGACATCAAGGTGCTGGCCAATACCCTGCTCAGCAATCCGGCCGCGGTTGCCGTCGCACGCGACAATATCACCGCCGACCAGATTGAACAGCGTGTCCACCTGGTGGACAAAAAGCGCAAACACGAGCTGCTGTCTTATATGATTGGCAAGCACGACTGGCGTCAGGTGCTGGTATTTACCAAGACCAAGCATGGCGCCAATAAACTGGCGGAAGCGCTGAATAAAGACGGTATCACTTCGGCGGCGATCCATGGCAATAAAAGCCAGGGCGCACGTACCCGCGCCCTGGCCGATTTCAAAGCCGGCCAGGTGCGCGTGCTGGTGGCCACCGATATCGCCGCGCGCGGCCTGGATATCGATCTGCTGCCCCATGTCGTCAACTATGAGCTGCCGCTGATTGCCGAAGACTATGTGCACCGCATCGGCCGTACCGGCCGCGCCGCCGCCACCGGCGAGGCGCTGTCGCTGGTCTGCGTTGATGAACTCGGCCTGCTGCGCGATATCGAACGCCTGCTGAAAAAACCGATCCAGCGCATCGCGGTGCCCGGCTATGAGCCGGATCCGACCATTAAGGCCGAGCCGCTGCAAACCGGCCGCGGCAGCCGTTCCGGCGGACCGTCCCGTGGCGGCGCTTCCCGCGGTGGCCCGTCGTCCGGTAACGGCGGCGGCGCCCGCGACAGCGGCAACAGCGCGCGCGAAGGCGGAGCCCGCGAGGGTCGTCCGCCCCAGCGCCGCCGTACAGGCGAAGGCGCCTCGCAGCCGGGACGTGGCGCCGCGCCGCGCCGCCCGGCCGGCGGTTCCTCCGCTTACGCGGGTTCAGGCGCACGCGACAGCCGCGGCAAGAAATAAGCCGCGCCCCCTGGCCTGAAGCCCTGGTTTGACCCAGGGTTGCAGGCGGATCCTGGCGCCGCTTACCCGCGTTGGGCATCCGGTCATGCGACCGGCGGTATCCGCCCCGTATTTACCCCTGACACCCGATCAGCAGACCGCCCGCGCAAGCGCGGCGGTTTTTTTATAGGCGCCATTTGCCGCCGGGCAGGGCGGTAAAAGCGTTGATTTTGCCACCCCTCATCACCTACTATGGCGCTTCTTTCCGGCCGGGTACTTTATGCGCGTATTATTGGCACCGATGGAAGGCGTTCTCGATTCGCTGGTGCGGGAACTGCTTTGCGAGGTTAACGATTACGATCTCTGCATCACCGAATTTTTGCGGGTGGTGGACAGCCTGCTGCCGGTCAAATCCTTTTATCGCCTCTGTCCGGAACTGCATCATGCCAGCCGGACGCCCGACGGTACCCCGGTGCGGGTTCAGCTGTTGGGTCAATATCCCGAATGGCTGGCGGAAAACGCCTGGCGCGCGGTGCAGCTCGGCTCGCTGGGCGTGGATCTCAACTGCGGCTGTCCCTCCAAGACCGTAAACGGCAGCGGCGGCGGGGCCTCGCTGCTGAAAGATCCCGAGCTTATCTACCGGGGCGCCAAGGCCATGCGCGCCGCCGTACCGGCCCATCTGCCGGTGACGGTAAAAATCCGCCTGGGGTGGGATACCCCGCACCGCAGCATGGAAATTGCCGACGCGGTCCAGCAGGCGGGCGCCACTGAACTGGTGGTCCACGGCCGGACCAAGGAAGACGGTTACAAAGCGGAATGCATCGACTGGCCGGCGATTGCGGCAATCCGCCGGCGTTTAACCATCCCGGTGATCGCCAACGGTGAAATCCGCGACGGGAAAAGCGCCAGCGACTGCCTGGCGGTAACCGGCTGCGACGCGGTGATGTTGGGGCGCGGCGCGCTAAGCCTGCCGAACCTGAGCCGGGTAATAAAATATCGTGAACCCAGGATGCCGTGGCCGGACGTGGTTGATCTGCTGCAAAAATATGTGCGCCAGGAAAAGCAGGGCGACACCGGCCTGTACCATGTGGCGCGCATCAAGCAATGGCTGGGTTTCCTGCGCCAGGAGTATGACGAGGCCGCCACGCTGTTTGGCGACATCAGGGTTTTAAAAACCTCCGCGGACATCGCCCGGGTGATTGGCCGCCAGACGCAAGCCGGGAGCCGCTGCGCGTAACCATGCCGCCGCCATAGGCATTTTTTCCCTTCAAAAAGCCAACGTTTTGCTATGGTTATACAGGGTGTTAATCGGGGTTAACCCGGCTTTGCCGCCGGCATGGCGCGCGGGTCCGTTTGGCGGCACCAGGCCCACCGCGCAAGACCATAAACCTGATGGCCGTAACCCTCAAGGCCGCTATGGCCCATCGACACACTCTCCCTTTAACCTGTGGTGCATCAGGAGTATCTATGCTGCGTCGTCTGCTGTCCTTTCCCGGTATTACCGGTGTGGTTATCGCTCTTTTCGGCCTGGCGTTTATCGGGCTGGGAACCTGGCTGGCGACGCTTGGCGGCACGTTTTATTATCCGCTGGCTGGTGTGGCGCTCACCGCCTCGGGGATTATGATTGCCCGTCGGCAGGCGGCCGGCTGGTGGCTGTATCTGCTGGCCTTTATCGCCACCCTGGCCTGGGCGGTCTATGAAGTCGGCTTTGACGGCTGGCAATTGCTGCCCCGCCTGCTGGTGCCGGCGCTGCTCGGCTTGTGGTGCAGCATGCCGTTTATCACCCGGCCGGTATTCCCGTTGCGTTCCGACAGACGCCGGGCCACGGCGGCCGGGGTGATCTACCTGGCCGCTATCCTCGGCATTTTTGGGGCCGGCTTCCACGTCACCGAGACCCGGTTTGTCCATAACGCGGCGGTTGCGGCGCCATTGCCGCAAACGGCGACGTTCCCGGACGCGCAGCGTAACCAATGGCTCTATTACGGGCGCAATGCCGCCGGCGAGCGCTTTTCCCCCCTGGCGCAATTGACCCCCGCTAACGTCGGCCAATTGCAGCCCGCCTGGCGTTATGATACCGGCGATCTGCCGCGCGAGGGCGAGGATAAGGACGGCCGGGAATTTAATTTCGAGGTAACGCCGATTAAGATCCGCGATCGTCTGTATCTGTGTACCCCGCATCGTCGCGTTATCGCGCTGAACGCCACCACCGGCAAGCCCATCTGGAGCTATGACCCGCATACGGATACCGCCGCCAACGAATATCTCGCCTGCCGCGGCGTGGCGTATTATGCCGCGCCGGCCGATACGGGACAGGCCTGCGCCCGCCGCATAATCACCACCGCCGGCAATGCGCAAATGATGGCGCTGGACGCGGATACCGGCCGCCCTTGTGACGATTTCGGCGATCGCGGATTTGTCAGCCTGACCGACCAGATGGGCGATGTGCCGCCCGGCTTTCATTTTATTACCTCGCAGCCGCTGGTGGTGAAGGACCGGGTGGTGCTGGGAGGGTGGATTTACGACAACCAGGCGCGCGGCGAGCCGTCGGGCGTAGTGCGCGCCTATGATCCGGTAACGGGCAAACTGGCCTGGGCCTGGGATATGGGCCGGCCGGATCCCACCGCGCCGCTCAAGCCGGGCGAGACCTACACGCGCGGCACGCCGAACGGATGGGGCACCTATACCGCCGATACCGATCTCGGGCTGGTGTATATCCCGCTGGGCAACGCCACGCCTGATTACTACGGCGCCGCCCGCCGTCCGTTCGATAATAAATACTCGAGCGCGCTGGTCGCGCTGGATATCGAGACAGGCAAGGAGCGCTGGCATTTCCAGACCGTGCATCACGACGTCTGGGACTTTGATTTGCCCATCGGCCCTTCGCTGGTCGATTTGCCGTCGCCCGACGGCGTCGGCAGCGTGCATGCGCTGGTGCAAACCACCAAAATGGGCCAGCTGTTTTTGCTGGACCGCGCCACCGGCAAACCGCTGGCGCAGGTCATTGAAAAACCGGTGCCGACGCAGCCCTTGCTGCCGGGCGATACGCTGTCCCCCACCCAGCCGGACTCGGTGGGTATGCCGAACCTCTCGCCCGCCGATTTGAAAGAGCAGGATATGTGGGGCGCCACGCCGCTCGATCAGCTGTGGTGCCGCATCCAGTTTAAACGCGCCATCTATCATGGCCAGTACACGCCGCCCACGCTTGGCACCACTATCGCGTATCCCGCCTTTGACGGCGTGATGGACTGGTACGGCGCCTCCATCGACCCGGCGCGGCACCTGCTTATCGCCAATACCAGCTACATCCCCTTTACGGTGGAGACCATGCCCGCCGCCGAGGCGATCAACAAGGGGCTGATGAAACCCTGGGCGGGCTGGGGCAGCAAACAGCCCTATCCCAAACCCAAAGATTTTTCCGTCGGCCCGCAGTACGGCACCCCGTACGCGGCGGTGGTCAAACCCTGGCTGACCCCGCTCGGCGCTCCTTGCAGCGCGCCGCCCTGGGGGAAACTGGTGGCGATTGACCTGCAGACCCGGAAAATCGCCTGGGAGCGGCCGGTGGGCACCACGCGGGATATGAATATCTTTAATACCCATACCAATGCGCCGTTGCCGACCGGTATCTTCAGCATCGGCGGCAATATCATCACCGCCGGCGGCCTGGTCTTTATGGGCGCCACGGCCGATAACTATCTGCGCGCCTTTGACGAGGCTTCCGGCAAACAGCTTTGGCAGGCACGCCTGCCGGCGGGCGGCCAGGCGACGCCGATGACCTACCTGGGCGGGAACGGTCGCCAATATGTAGTGATTGCCGCCGGCGGCCATGGCGGCCTGCGTACCGAGCCGGGAGACGCCATCGTCGCTTATGCCCTGCCCAAGGATGCGGCGCGCTAGGCTATCCCGCGCCGGACCGATTTCTATCCGGACGCGGGACGCTAACGGCATGACGTCGGCCGCACCCTCCTTCGCACGGCCCTATCCGGCGTTAAAGGAACTATATTACCGGCGGTTCCTTGTCTTTTTCACCGGCAGGCTCTATTTTACGCTCATCCCCGCCGTGCCGGGTGCCCGGGGCCCTTGCCGCGGGCCAGCCGGTTATCGCCACGTTTACTAAGGTCCGGCCAGACACATGCGTTTTCTCCATCCCGTTAAGCACTATTTTACCGCGCGGCCCCGGCTGCTGATCGCCATCGCCGCCGGCGTGATCTGCTACTGGTGCCTGCCCGCGCAGTTTTCCACGCTGCTGCGCCTGATGATAAGCTGGAACGCCCTCGCCTGGCTGTATTTAGTATTCCTGTGGTGGGAGATGATGCGCGCCGGGCCGGAGGATATGCACGCCATCGCCTTGCGCCAGGACGAAAGCGCCAGCACGGTGCTGGCGTTGGTGACCTTGACCTGTATGGTCAGCGTACTGGTGATCCTGCTGGAGCTGAGCACGGTGAAACAGCTTTCCGGTTCGGTGAAAGCCTGGCATTTGATCCTGACCGGCGTGACGCTGGTGGTCTCCTGGGCGCTGCTGCCCACGGCGTTTGCCATGCACTATGCCCATCTGTTCTACCGCGATCGGGATGTTGCTGAAGTGCCGTTGCTGTTTCCCAAAGACCCGGAAAAACCGCTGTACTGGGATTTTCTCTATTTCTCGTTCACCATCGCCGTCGCCTCGCAGACCGCGGACATCGCCACCGGCACCACCGAGGCGCGCAAGGCAGCGCTGCTGCAATCGGTCATCTCTTTTATCTTCAACCTCGCCATCCTCGGCCTGTCGATAAACGTCGGCGCCGGCCTGCTGGGATAGCCTTGCGTCCATCTCCTGGCGCCTGCGGCGCCGCCCCGGCATCGTAGCGCGGTAGCTTCCGCGGCCGGGGATCTTGATTCCGTCATCTCATTGTCTTAAAACTGTCAAGCATGGCCCTTAGCATAGGGGCCACTTGCTGAAGCTGTGCAGAAGTCTATTTATGTTAAAACGCCTGTTTCCCTATTTGCTGCTCGCGCCCACCCTGATATTTTTAGCCGGCTTCACCTATTTTCCCCTGTTGCGCTCGCTGGTGGATAGCCTGTATGACTCGCGGCTTGCCACCGATAACCCGCCCTTTGTCGGCCTGGATAATTTTGTCCGCCTGTTCCAGGACCGGGTGTTCTGGCTCTCGGTCGGCAATAATCTGCTCTATATCCTGGTGACGGTGGTGCCCGGCGTGATCCTGGCGCTGTCGCTGGCGGTCTGGCTGGCGCGCAATA
This sequence comes from Sodalis sp. RH24, assembly GCF_047324145.1. Classification (NCBI taxonomy): domain Bacteria; kingdom Pseudomonadati; phylum Pseudomonadota; class Gammaproteobacteria; order Enterobacterales; family Bruguierivoracaceae; genus Sodalis; species Sodalis sp. RH24. The sequence goes on along the minus strand of NZ_CP178729.1, from coordinate 1,945,095 downwards.
CCCGGTTCAACCGGCTGCTGCGCGCGGCGTTTTTTTTCCCCACCATTATCCCGCTGGTCAGCGCCGCTACGCTTTGGACCTTTATCTTTATTCCCAACCTGGGCCTGCTGGACTATTACCTGGCTAAGGTCGCCGGCCCCATGGGCATTAATTACCTCGGCATGGGCAATAGCGCGCTGTTTGCCCTGGCGCTGGTCGGCATCTGGAAATTTGCCGGCTATTATATGCTGTTTTTCCTGGCCGCCCTGCAAGGCCTGCCCGCGTCGCCGCGCGAGGCGGCGCTGATGGAAGGGGCGTCGGAACGCCAGATATTCTGGTACATCCAGCTGCCGCTGCTCAGGCCGACGCTTAACTTTGTCATCATTATCGCCCTGGTGTATTCCATTACCCAAATCGATCATGTGGCCATCATGACCCAGGGCGGGCCCAATCACGCCAGCTCGGTGCTGTTGTATTACATCCAGGATCTGGCCAATAACAGCCATGATTTCGGCAAAGCCTCGGCCGCTACCTTTTTTACCGTGGTGGCGCTGTTTGTGATTTCCATCCTGAATCTGCGCACCCTGGAAAAAGGGGTGCACTATGAGCGCTAACCCGTCGTTTCCGCTGCGAACCTTATCCCTGCTGCTGGCGTGCGCCGCTTTCCTGTGGCTGTCGCCCCTGCTGTGGATGTTTTCCGCCGCCATCAGCCCGGACAGTTTTTCATCCGCGATGGCCTCGCTGGTGCCGCGCCGGCCGCTGACGCTGGCCACGCTTGCCGGGGCCTGGGACAGCGCCGACTGGCTGCGGCTGTATGCCAATACGCTGATTTTCGCGCTGGGGACCTTCCTGGTACAGCTGGTCACCATCACCACCGCCGGATATGTGTTCGCCTACCATGAATTCCGCGGTAAAACCCTGCTGTTTTACCTGCTGTTGATCCAGCTGATGATCATGCCGGTGATGCTGATGGTGCCCAATATGATGACCCTGCACCAGCTTGGCCTGCTCAACACCCTGACCGGCGCCATGATGCCGTACTTCGCGTCGGCCTTCGGCGTCTTCCTGATGCGCCAGGCCTTTCTGAATATTCCGCGCGAACTGGAGGATGCGGCCCTGATGGAAGGCAGCCGCTGGTGGCAGGTGGTGCTGTATGTGCTGCTGCCCATGACCCGTCCCGCGCTGATGGCGTTTGCCGCCGTGACCATTACCTATCATTGGAACGAATTTCTCTGGCCGCTGATGGTGCTTAACGATCCCGATAAGCAGGTGCTTACCGTGGGGCTGGCGTCCTTTGCCATGGGGGCGGAATCCGGCGGGCAGTGGGGCATGATCAGCGCCGGTTCGCTGATGGTCTGCCTGCCGCTGATGGTGGCGTTTATCTTATGCCAAAAGCACTTTCTCAGTGGTTTTGGTTTTTCCGGTATTAAATAAGGGGATAGCGATGTATCTCGCCCAATTGTCCGACATGCATTTCCGCAGCCGGGGAGCCCGGCTGTATGATTTTATCGATGTTAACGCCATGAACGCGGAAATCATCAACCGGGTCAACGCCCTCGCGGAACGTCCCGACGCGGTCATCATTACCGGCGATATGGTCAACTGCGGCGAACCCGCTGAATATCGCCTGGCGCGCCATATCCTCGGCCAGCTTGACTATCCGCTGTATCTGATCCCCGGCAACCATGACAATAAGGCCTTGTTTCTGGATGCCTTCAGCGAACTGTGCCCGCGGCTGGGCCACGATCCGGACAATATGGCCTATGAAGTCGATGAGTTCCCGGTGCGTCTGCTGTTTATCGATACATCGGTGGCCGGAGCGTCCTGGGGGCACCTGAGCGATTTTACCCTCGACTGGCTGGAAAAGAGCCTTTCCCGCGACGATAAGGAAAGCTACGTGTTTATGCACCACCCGCCGGTGGCGTTCGGCTCGGCGCAGATGGATCCCATCGCCTGCCGCAACGGCGAGGCGCTGCTGGCCCTGATAGAACGGTTTCCGCAGCTGACCCGGGTATTCTGCGGCCATGTCCACCGGATGATCGCCACCCAATTTCGCCAGGCGCTGATTTGTTCCGCGCCCGCCACCGTGCACCAGGTGCCCTATATGCATACCGATCCGCGTCCGCTTTACAGCCTGGAGCCGGGAGCCATGATGATGCATAACCTGGTGCCGGGCGTCGGCCTGGTGACCAGCTACCATTCCCTGGCCAATTACGCCGGTCCCTGGCTCTACGACTCGCGCATCAGTTGTCCGGGCGAGGGCTGCTGATGTCGGCCATTGTCGTCCAAGGCTTAGGAAAAAAATTTGGCGGGACCGATGTTCTGCGGGATATCGATCTGGAGATCAGGGACGGGGAGTTTCTGGTGCTGGTGGGACCGTCCGGCTGCGGCAAAAGCACGCTGCTGCGCCTGCTGGCCGGGCTGGATAGCGCCACCAGCGGGCAGATTCTGCTGGATGGCGTGGATATCAGCGCGCGTCCGCCCCGGGAGCGTAACTTTTCGCTGATCTTCCAGAATTACGCCCTGTTTCCCCATCTGACCGTCCGGGACAATATTCTGTTCGGCATGAAAATGCGCGGCGAGCCGAAGGCGCAGTTCCCGCAGCGGGTCGAGAAGGTCGCCGGGCTGCTGCAACTGCAGGCGTTGCTGGATCGCAAGCCGGCGCAGCTGTCGGGCGGCCAGCGCCAGCGGGTGGCCATGGCCCGGGCCATCGTGCGCGAGCCGGCGCTGTTCCTGATGGACGAGCCGTTGTCCAATCTTGACGCCAAGCTGCGCGGCGAAGTGCGCGACGGCATCATGGCGCTGCACCATACCCTGAAAACCAGCACCGTCTACGTGACCCACGACCAGATCGAGGCCATGACCATGGCCGACCGGATCGCGGTGCTCAACGACGGGCGACTGCAGCAGACGGGCACGCCCGAGGCGCTCTACCGGCAGCCGGCCAATATGTTCGTGGCCGGCTTTATCGGTACGCCGGCGATGAACATCCTGCGCCTTCCTGTGCATGACCAGCAGGTCTGGCTGATGGGGCAATCGATTGCCCGGCTGCCGGACTATGGTGAAGACGCGGTGTTTTTCGGTATCCGGCCGGAGCATTTGACGGAACACCCGCAGGAACCGGGTGCGGCGCTGCGGGGCCGGGTGCTGCGGCGCGAACTGCACGGCGCGGAATACCTTATCACGCTGGATACCCCGGCGGGGCGGGTGCAGTACCGTCGGGAAAACCGCGGCGCGGTTGCCGCCGTAGGCCAGGACCTGAACCTCTCTTTTTCGTCCCGCGACAGCTATCTGTTCGCGGTGTCGAGCCAACGCAATTTATTACAGGAGCAGTAAATGAAAAGATATGGCTGGCTAGTGATGCTGACCGGCATGGCGTTAAGCCATGGAGCGCTGGCGAAAGACACCATTGATTTTATGTTCCCGGCGCCGGTGGACGGCAAGCTGACCACCGAGATGACCCGCGTCATCAGGGAATACAATCAGTCGCAGGATCAGGTGGAGGTACGCGGTATTTTTACCGGCAACTACGACACCACCAAAATGAAGGCCGAATCGGCGGCCAAGGCTGGTTCGCCGCCGGCGCTGGTGATTATGTCGGCCAATTTTACCGTCGATCTGGCGCTGAAAAATGAAATCCTGCCGATGGACGAATTGTTTAAATTTGCGCCGCAAAAGCAGTCGGCCACCGACTTCCTGCAAAAAAACTTCTTCCCGGCGGTACAACAAAACGCCCAGGTGATGGGCCAGACTTACGCCATTCCCTTCCACAACTCCACGCCGATTCTGTATTACAACAAGGACATGTTTGCCAAGGCTGGCATCAGCCATCCGCCGCGCGACTGGGCGGAACTGGTGGCGGATGCCAAAAAGCTGACCGATAAAAATACCGGGCAGTGGGGCATCATGATCCCTTCCACCAACGATGATTACGGCGGCTGGATGCTCTCGGCGCTGACCCACGCCAACGGCGGTAATTTTAATAATGCCGCCTATCCGGGCGAAGTGTATTACAACAGCGCCAGCACGCGCGGGGCGTTGCAGTTCTGGCAGAACCTGGTGTATCGCGATGAGGTGATGCCGGCGGGAGTATTGAATTCCAAACAGATAGGCGCCGCGTTTTTCTCCGGCAAGCTGGGCATGGCGCTGCTCAGCACCGGGGCGCTGGGGTATATGCGGGAAAACAGCCGCGATTTCACCCTGGAGGTCGCGATGCTGCCGGCCAAGGAGCGGCAGGCGGTAATTATCGGCGGTGCCAGCCTGGTCAGTTTCAAAGGTATCAGTGAAGCGCAGAAAGAGGCGGCCTACCGGTTTATGACCTACCTGGTCAGCCCGGAGGTCAACGGCGCCTGGAGCCGTTTTACCGGTTATTTCGCCCCGCGCATGGCGGCCTACGACACGCCGGAAATGAAAGCGTACCTGGCCCAGGACCCGCGCGCGGCGGTGGCGTTGCAGCAGTTGCAATACGCACATCCCTGGTATGCCACCTATGAGACCGTGGCGGTGCGCCAGGCCATCGAAAACCAGCTGGCATCGCTGGTGACCGACAAATCGCGCAAGGTGGACGACGCGGCGCGCGATGCCCAGCAGGAGGCGGACGGGCTGATGAAACCCTATGTGGATCAAACGGCGCTGAAACTGCCGTAAGCACTTTATATTTCAGCGCGCGCCGCTTACGGCATCCCGTTGCGGCCATGGGCCAGATAGCCCGGACGCTGGCTGAGCCGTTCATAATAAGCGTTGACGGCGGGCAGTTCCGGATGGGTGATGGGGGTGGAGAACCAGCGGTTCACCGACAGGCCGATGGGAATATCCGCCAGCGTAAAGGCGTCTCCCGCCACGTAAGCGCCGGTGGCGGCCAACTGCCGGTCGAGGATGGTCATCGTCCCCGACCAGGCGGCGATCGACCCGGCAATGCGCTGCGCGTCGTTATGCGTGGCGAAGCGTTTTACCAGGGCGGTGAAGGCGTAGCTCCAGGACGGGTTGAGTTCGGCGGCCTGCCAGTCGATCCACTGATCCACCCGCGCCCGGCTTTTCGGCGGCGCCGGATATAACGCCTCGCCCCGGTAGGCCCGGGCCAGATAGCGGATAATGGTATTGGACTCCCACAACACAAAATCCCCGTCCAGGATGACCGGCACCATGGCATTGGGATTTAACGCCAGAAAAGCCGGGTCATGGGGATCTTTAAATCCGCTCCCCCAGTCTTCCCGTTCAAAATCGATACCCAGTTCCACGCAGGTCCATAAGACCTTGCGCACGTTGATGGAAGTTGACTTGCCCAGAATTTTCAGCATAGATGTCCTTCTAGTCGCCACGGTGCCGGTGAGATCGATATGGCATAATGGCATTGTTTTTCGCCAGATTAAATAGCCCGCGCGCGCCATGCCTATCCCGTCGTCCGGCGGGTTGGCGCATTTCCCCGCCGTGCGCGGCGCCTGAACTTGCAGCATAAGAGGGTAATATGACCACGGCATTACTGATTATTGATATGCAAAACCATATTCTCCACGGGCTGGCCGATGCGGCTCGCCAGCCGCTGCTCGATCGGCGGTTAGGCGAGGTGGCGCAGCGGCTGGCGGCATTGCAGCTGCGGGCGCGCGCCGCCGGGGCGCCGGTTATCCTGGTGCAGCACGACGGCGACGGCGATCACCGGCTGGCGCGGGGCGGGGAAGGGTGGCGCATCCGTGCGGACCTGGGGCCTGCGCCCGGGGATATCGTGGTGCATAAGCGCAGCTGCGATTCCTTTTATGCCACCGATCTGGCCGATTGTTTGCAGCGCCTGGGCGTCACGCGCCTGGTGGCGGGGGGATGCATGACGCAGTTTTGCGTCGATACCACCGTACGCCGCGCGGTTTCCCTGGGGTATGACGTGGTCCTGGCCGGCGACGGCCATACCACCGCGGACAGCGGCGCCCTCGGCTTTGCACAGATCATCGCCCATCATAATGCCCTGCTGGATGGATTTAACGCCGGGCCGCATAGCGTAAGCGTACGCCAGGCCGGCGAAATTGAGTTTTAAGGCGGTAATCGTCCCGCGCCAGGCCTATTGATAACAGGTTACCGTCATGAGGAAAGAATGATGCAGCAGTCCTTGATTATCGTCATGCCGCTTTACCCCGGCGTTACCCAGCTGGATTTCACCGGCCCGCACCAGTTCTTTTCCCGTCTGCCGGATACCCGGGTGATTGCCGCCTCGACGGCCGGCCGGCCGGTAAGCGCCGACGGCCTGGTATTTTCCGGCCTGGCCGATCTGGCGGCTATCGCGCGGTGCGATATCCTCTGCGTGCCGGGCGGCGCCGGCAGTACCGAGATGATAGCGGACCCGGTGTTTATGGCCGATATCCGCCGGCTGGCCGGCGGCGCCCGCTATATCACCTCGGTGTGTACCGGGTCGCTGATCCTGGGCGCTGCGGGGCTGCTAGTGGGTAAACGCGCCGCCTGCCACTGGGCCTGGCGTGATCTGTTAACGCTGTTCGGCGCCATACCCGACGCGGGCCGCGTGGTGCAGGACGGTAATATCATCACCGGCGGCGGCGTAACCGCGGGCATGGATTTTGCGCTGGCGGTGATTAACCAGGTCTTCGACCAGGCGACCGCCGAGGCTATCCAGCTGGGACTGGAATACGCGCCGGCGCCGCCGTTTAACGCCGGCCGGCCGGAAACCGCCCCCGGATCGGTGCGGGAACCGGTGGCGGCGCGTATCGCCGCCACTGTGGCGACGCGTCAACCCGTGGTTGCAGCAGCGGCCCGCGCCATGTTCGCCGCCCGGGACGGAAAATAACCGCCCGCAGGCGGCCATGCCGCGCGGCGGACAGGTCCGATCCGCCGTGCCGGCACGCAAGACGGCATCAAGGATGGTGAAAGGGTATGGCGAGCATAAGCCGTGCCCGCAGCCGCCGCGTGCCGCGGATAAACAGATCGGTGTCATTCATGGCTCGCGCCAGCGTTAACGCGCCCTGGATACCGGCGACGGTGTCCTCGGCCAGTTCGCCCGCCGCCGGAACTGCGACGCCGGCCCGTTGCAACGCCTGTTGCAGCGCGCTGATCCAGTGGTGGAAATACACGCCGATAGCATGGCCAAATCGATCGCGCGTGCCGTCCAGGGCAAAGGCCCCCATCAGGCAGATGCGCTGTCCGGACAGGAAATACGCATCCACCGCCCGCCACATGCCGTCAAGCGCGTCCGGCGCGTTATCCCGCGCCAGCGGCTGGAAAATGTGGCGGTGAAACCACGCCTCGACCTGGGTGAGTACCGCCGCCGCCATGGCGTCTTTGCCGCCGGGAAAAAAGTGGTACAGGCTGCCTTTGCCCAGGCCGGTGCGTTCGGTGATACGGCTCAGGGACGCGCCCTCGAAGCCGCATTCACGGAATACGTCGGCTATTTGCGCTACCAGCGCCGCGCTATCCGCGTTGTGGTCGGTCATCTAGAGGCCAAAGTCGGACAGACCGGGGTGATCATCCGGGCGCCGTCCCAGCGGCCAGTGAAACTTGCGGTCGCCGTCGGCGATGGGCAGATCGTTGATACAGGCAAAACGGCGGGCCATTAACCCCGCGGCATCGAACTCCCAGTTTTCGTTGCCATAGGAGCGAAACCAGTTGCCGCTGTCGTCATGCCATTCATAGGCAAAACGCACCGCAATGCGCGCGCCGGTAAACGCCCACAGTTCCTTAATCAGCCGATAATCCAGTTCTTTAGCCCATTTACGCGTCAGGAACGCCACCACCTCGTCGCGGCCGGTGACGATTTCCGCGCGATTGCGCCATTGCGTATCAAGGGTATACACCTGCGATACGCGCTGCGGGTCGCGGCTGTTCCAGCCGTCCTCCGCCATACGGACTTTAGCGGCGGCGGTGTCAGGGGTAAAGGGAGGGACCAGGTTTGCCATGATGGATGCCTTGTCAGGAGAACGGGAATCCTGACTGTACCAATCGGTACAGCGCCGGGCAAGCTATTTTTGTGGCGCGGGCAGGGAGCGGTCAGCGCTACTACCCCGCCCGGGGACGGCCGGCGGAGACGGTCAGTTTACCTGCCATTCCGGCGGCGTATGGGAAACCACATACGTGGCGATATCTTTCAGGTTATCCCAGGCTTCGCGCCAGGAGACCATTTCAACCGACAGCGTGATACCCAGCAGTCCGGTGACAAACCAGCAGGCCATGCTGATGCCGACGCCGCTGAAAATAAACGCCAGCGCATTGTGGCTGCTTTTACGGCAAAAGACATTTAACGTGCTGGCGAAAAACATCATCACCGCGCTGAGCAATTCCCAGCGCATCATCACGAAGCCTGCGGCAAGAGTACCCATGACAACCCACCCCCCATTTGTAAGATGGTGTAATTTTCTCCTGTTTGGTTGCATTGCGCTACAAAAATATGTGATCCAAGACACATTTTTAGGCCGATTTGTGCTTGCGCCTAAGATTGTGGCGATTTATTAGTCAATTGCACCGGCGTGTTTCCCGACTCCGCCGGACCAAAAACCGGGTAGTCGGGCAGCGTCATATTCTGATACGGCTCCCAGCCGCCGCCGAGCGCTTTATATAACGCCACCAGATCTGTGCCGGTCTGCACCCGCGCGCTGGCCGCCTGCTGCCGGGCCTGCGCCAGCTGCCGCTGGGCGTCCAGCACGTTGATAAAAGTGCTGATGCCCTGGCGATAGCTGGCGCTGGCGAGATCGAAGGCATTCTGCAACGAGGCGGCCGTTTGCTCCAGCCCCTCGACCCGCTGCCGATCGGTGCGGTAGCTGACCAGGGCATTTTCCACATCCTGCAGGGCGGTCAACACTGCCTGGCGATAGGCAAGCGCTTCATTGGCCTGCTGTACGCGCGACAGTTTCACGCTGGCCACCAGCCGGCCGCCCTGGAATATCGGCAGGGAAACCTGGGGACCAAAGCTGTAAAAATGGCTGCTCCAGTGGGTGAGGTAGTCCGCATCGGTATTGCGCATCCCGAACTGCCCGGTCAATGACAGATCGGGAAACAACTGCGCCACCGAAACCCCGATATTGGCGGTGGCCGCATGCAGGTTGGCTTCCGCCTGGCGGATATCCGGCCGCCGGCGCGCCAGCGTCGATGGCACGCCCACCGGCACCGCCGCGGGAACCGCCGGCAGGGGTTTGACGGGCGCCAGCTCGTGATCCAGGGTGCCGGGAGGCTGGCCCAGCAGCACCGCCAGGCCGTTCATGGCCTGGCGCTGCTGCGCTTCATACTGGGGCAGTTGCGCCCGCAGCGAACCAAGCTGGGCGTTGGCGTTTTCCACGTCATACTGCGGGGCCAGGCCGTGCTGCTGCTGGCTGCGCGTCAGTTCCGCCGATTGCTGGGCCACCGCAATTTGTGTTTCCAGGGTAGCGGCCACGCTCTGCGCGCCGCGCAACTGCAGGTAAGTCCGCGCCACCTCCGCCTCCAGCGAGACCAGCGCGTCGTTGCGTCCCTCGACCGCGGCCTGGGTTTGGGCGTTCGCCGCCTCCACCGAGCGACGTACCCGGCCCCACAGATCAATTTCCCAGCTGGCGTCGAAACTGCCCTGGTAAAGATTGACCGGCCTGAACAGGCTATCCAGCCCTGAGGCAATCTCCGGGCTGGTATTTTCATCGCTGAGGTTGACGCCGGAGGATTCAAGTTCACCCTTCAGGCCCAACTGCTGCCGGGTAGCCTTGGCGCTGGCGTTTACCGCGGGCAAACCGGCCGCCCCCGCCTGCACGCTTTGTTCACGCGCGCCGGCGATGCGCAGCACCGCCTGTTGCAGCGAAAGGTTGCCGGCGATGGCGCGCGCGATCAGGCTGTCGAGCTGCGGATCGTTGAAACTGCGCCACCAGGACGGGTCCGGCTGCGACGCCAGCGTGACCGCGGCGCCGGATTTATCGCCGGCCGGCGCAAAGGCGGCGGGGGTGACGGGATGGGGCGGCTGATAGTCCGGTCCTACCGCGCAGGCGGCCAGGACGAACGGCGCCACGCCGAGGCTGAAACGCCCTATCAATGAGCGATGCCGCCGCCGGGCGGCCAGGAAACAAACCGGCATATCAATGTGCTCCCGCATTGCCTTCGCTCTTGACGGGCGAAAGCAACAGACAAAAAGGTATAAGGATAAACGCCACCACCGCGCACAGGGAAAAGACGTCGATATACGCCAGGATCCGTGATTGGGATATCATCTGCTGATACATCTGGCCGGTCGCCAGCTGCATCGGATCGCCTATCTGGTGGGAAAAATCGCGGATTGCCGCCGCGGTGCGGTTCAGCGTCTGTTGAAACTGTTCGTTAAGCGGCGACATATTATGCACCATGGCGGCGCTATGGGCCTGGGATCGCTCGGTGATGGCCGCGGTGGACAGCGAAATGCCCACCGACCCCGCCACGTTGCGGAACATGGTAAACAGCGCCGAGGCGTCTGCATTCAGCCGCGGCGCCAGCGTGACGAAGGCGACGGTGGTCAACGGCACAAACAGGAAACCCAGCCCGATGGACTGCGCGCTGCGCATCATCACCAGGGTATTGAAGTCTACGTTGGGCACCAGATGGCGCGAATAGATAAACGACAGCGCCAGCAGCAGGAAGCCAAAGGCCACCAGCCAGCGGGTTTGCACGATCGGCATCAGCTTTAATACCAGCGGGATCGACAGGACAATCAGAATAGCCCCCGGCGACAGCACCAGCCCGGACAGGGTGGCGGTATAACCCAGTTCCTGTTGCGCCAGTTGCGGCATCACCACCGAGCTGCCGTAGAGGATCATGGCCATGCCGGCCATCAGCAGGCAGGCCACGGCGAAATTACGATCCTTCAGGCAGCGCAAATCCACCACCGGCTTTTTGGCATACAACAGCCAATAGACGGCGCCGACGATGCCGATGACGGTAAGCAGCGCGAACAGCCGGATAAAACCGGAGGTGAACCAGTCGTCGTCCTCGCCGCGGTCCAGCATTACCTGCAGGCAGCCCAGGCCCAATGCAATCAGGCCGATGCCGGTAAAGTCGATGCTGAGTTTTTTACCTTTCACCTTACGCTCCCAGGGGGGATCCTCCAGCAACTGGTAAATGGCCAGCAGGGTCAGCACGCCCACCGGGATATTGATCAGGAACACCCAACGCCAGCTGTAGTTATCGGTGATCCAGCCGCCGAGCGTCGGACCGACCACCGGCGCCACGATGATGGCGATAGACGACAGGCCGAACGCCTTGCCGCGATCTTCCGGCTTGAAATAATCCAGCAGTACCGATTGCTGGATCGGCTGCAGCCCGCCGCCGAAAAATCCCTGCAATACGCGAAACAGTATCATTTGCCACAGCTCGGTGGCGATACCGCACAGAAACGAGCACAGGGTAAACATGGCAATGCACAACAGGAAATACTGTTTACGGCCGAACACCCGGCTGAGGAACGCCGAAATAGGCAATACGATGCCGTTGGCCACCAGATAGGAGGTCAGCACCCAGGTGGATTCATCGTAACTGGACGACAGCGTGCCGGCGACGTGGGGCAGGGCCACGTTGACAATGGTGGTGTCGAGGATTTCCATAAACACCGCCAGCGTCACCACCATCGCCACCAGCCAGGGATTGCTGGCCGGCTGCCAGTTGCGTTCACCGCTCATTCCAGCAATACCTTCGGCGCCACCGACAGGCCCAGGGGCAGGGGGGTATTGGCGTCCAGTCCGCTGTCGATAACGATTTTCACCGGCACGCGCTGAACGATCTTGACGAAGTTGCCGGTGGCGTTTTCCGCCGGGAACGCCGAGAAGCGGGAGCCGGTGCCCTGCTGCACGCTGTCCACATGGCCCTGCAGCTTCATATCGGGAAAGGCGTCGACGGTAATCTCCACCTTATTGCCGGGGCGCATGCGTTCGAGCTGCGACTCTTTGAAGTTCGCCATTACCCAAATGTCGGGCGAGACCACTGAAAACAAGGCGCTACCCGCCTGCACCAGCATGCCGGGCTGGACATTACGCCGGGTCACATAGCCGTCGAACGGCGCGCGGACATCGGTATAGGAAAGGTTCAGATCGGCGGTTTCCAACTGGGCCTTCGCCTGGCGTACCTGCTGCTGCCGGGCTTCAACCGTGGCCTCGGCCTGGTTGATCTGCAGGGCGACCTGCGCGGCCACCTCCACCTGGGCGCGGGCGCTGGCGGCATCCGCGCGCGCGGCGCGCACCTGGGCGCTGGCGGTATCGATATTTTGCTGGGTGGTGGCGCGGGGATCCACGCCGCGCTGGCGGCGGAATTCCGCTTCGGCATTTTGCAGATTGGCGTCGGCCCGCGCCTGTTGGGCCTGGGCCTGGGCCAGTTGCGCCGGGTACTGCACCCTGGACAGCGCCAATTGCGCCTCGGCCTGGTGAAGCTGCGCCTCGGCCAGCCCCAACTGGGCCAGGGCCTGATCGTGCTGGGCACGATAATCCCGCGCATCGATTTGCAGCAGCAGGTCGCCTTTATGCACCCGCTGGTTATCCCTGACCGCCAGGTTAACCACGTAACCGCCGACTTTCGGCGCCACGGTCACCGCGTCGCTTTCGGTAAACGCATCATCGGTGGTTTCCTGGTTGCGGGTCGTCAGCCAAAAATAGAGGCCGACCACAATCAGGATCAGCACCACCACCCCAAGGATAATCAACGGTTTTTTACCGGGGCGCTTGCGCTGCGTTTCTTGCGCGCCGTCGCCGTCATCCCCGTGTGCCTCGTTGTCGCCGCCGGCGCTATCCCGTCCTGTGTCGTTATTCCTGCGGGTGTTCTGGTCGGCCCGATCCTGACTTTTTGGCGTCAGGTCGCCGCTGTCTTGTGATTGCCGGCCCGCCTGGCCGGCGTTTCCCTGTTGGTCATCGCCTTGGGCGGCGGCGCGCCTGGGCAATGCGTTATTGGATTCGCTATTGTTATTGCTGTCCATAGGCCTCATCAAAATATCGGCAGCGGAGTGCTGCGCCGGTGTTAAACAAGGGGTTAAGGGGGTAGTGAAACGAATTATAGCAAAGGGAAAAAAAGTCGCGGTTTTCCTGTGCTTGCCTTGGGGGCGTCAACAGGTGATTTATAACCTTATAAAAAACAATTAATTATCCTATTTGGTTTAAAAAGAAAGCCCGCGCGCGGGCAAAAAATGGGAAAAGCGTTAAAATTTATGTCAGGGCGTCAGGGTGCCGCTGGCGAAGAGCTATATGCCGGCCATGACGCGCTGCGATTCTCATGTCGCCGCCGTGGCAAAGGCAGGCGTAAACCGGGGTGTTTTAGGATTTTACTCATCCTGAAAATAAACACGATTAAAAAATATCATTTCTACGACGTTTAGAGTCAATAATGCTTTTCTGGTCTGTTTTATATCATAAATTAATTGCATTCAGAGCCTGAACGGCACATATTAATTTCCGGATTTAAGCCAAATAACCCTGCGTCAGTGCGCCATATAAACGCGGGTTGGCGATGGTTTTATTTTTTTTCTGGCGGCTGTTTTATCCTGAAACGGCGCTGTGCTTTACTTTTATGGCATTAATAAAAGCGCCCAGTCAATCTTTTAAGCTGATTTAAACAGGGTTTGTTACGCTATTTTTTCTGCCATGCTTCCGGGTAACAAGGATTATTTACGTTAACAGGAAGTTCACCGTCCGGGTATTGACGAACTGCTCCGTCTGTCAATTGTTACCGTGGCAAACCGTTAATGACACCCCCTGCGGGATACCGTTAATCATGACCAAGACCGCCATGCCCGCTATTGCCGCCGCCTTCCCCCTGCGTGATGATGACCCCGCGGGCGCGTTGCTGGCCCTGCCCGGGCGCAGCCGGGTGCGCCGGGTGATTATCCTCACCTATCCCGGCTGCTTTCTCGGCGAAATGGTCAAGCTGCTGGAAATGCTGGCGGGCTTAAACGATTTTGCCGTACGGCACGGCGGACAAAAAATACACTTCGTTACGCAGATCTACTCGGCGGTCGGCGGACGTATATCTTCGCCGGCCAGCCGGTTAATCCACGCGGAAACGCTGACGGTGCGCGGGCCGGTTCCGCTCAGTCCCGATCTGCTGATCATCGCCCACGGTACCCGGGCGGCCGCGGCCGCGCCCAATGAATTGTTATCCCGCTGGCTGCAGGCGGCTTGTCCCGGCGCCGGACAGATCGTCGCGCTTGGATCCGGCGTGCTGCGCCTGGCGGCGGCCGGGCTGCTGGACCATCGCCAGGCGACCACCCATTCCGCGCTGGCGCCGTATCTTGCCGAGCATTATCCGCTGGTCAATGTCAATATGCCGGCGGCGCTGCAAATTGACGGCAATATCCTGACCACCAGCGAACATATCAATTTGCGTGAACTGGCGTTGCTGCTGCTGAAAGGGCCGTTGCCGTTGGCTCGTCCCACCCAGGACGGCGAACGAATGCTGCGACTCGGCGATAATACCCCGGTCACGGCGCAGATATTCACCCGTCATGACACGATAGCCCATCGGGTGACGCTCTGGTGGCTGAAGCATATTGACGAGGATTTAAGCATGGAGCGATCGGCGCGGTTCATGACCATGAGCGAGCGCAGTTTTCGCCGCCATTTCACGCTCGAGGTGGGCTATTCGCCGTATCTTTTTTTGCTGCTGCTCCGGTTGGAATTAGCGCGTCAGGCACTGCTCGACAGCGCTTTGCCCATCGACAAGATCGCCCGGCGCGGCGGATTGCACGATGGCCAGCAACTGGCGCGCATGTTCCGCAAGTTTTTTAACGTCAGCCCGCACCAATACCGCACACAGCCCGGCACGCTTACGCCCACGCTTGATTACCCCTTGTATGCGGCCCTGTTTGACGGCCGCGCCATTCCCTCCTGGCTGCGGGAATTACAGGAAAACGCCGTTGTTGAGTAACCGCATTGGTTAATACCGGCAAAATCAAAATATAAACTGTAATTCATTCTATATAAGCTAGCGTAAAATAATGGTCAATCCAGCCGCTATTATTCCCATTCGGCCATTATCCCGCGCAATGGTTAATATTTTCCGCAGACAAAATGATTATTAATGGTTTTGGCCGTTAAAGCAGGTGTTCCGTCCGGATTTGCGATGGTTAACATTACCGCGCCTTCTTTTTAACGGTTAAAATAACCGCGAGAAATGGCCGGTTTAACGCGCCAAATCCATTCATATCGCATATCGCTTCTTTCAAGGAAATATCATGTCCAGCCAACGTCTTTTTAAAGTCGGTGCTTTGTCTCTGTTGTGCCTCGGCGCCACCGTGGCTTCTTCCGCTTTCGCGGCCGGTACGGCCACCACCAATATCGCGGTTACCGCCGAGGTGCAGTCAGCCTGTACTATCGCCACTACCGCCATGGCATTCCCGGCCTATACCGGTACCGACGCGGTAGATACCACCGCCACCTTATCGCTGACCTGTTCTAACGCGGCGCCGTATACGGTTGCGCTGGGCGCGGGCACCGGCACCGACGCCACCACCGCGGTGCGCGTCATGACCGGTTCAGTGGCCGGCTCGACGCTGAACTACGGCTTATACCAGAATATCGAACATACCACCAACTGGGGTGAAGCCACCGGCGACGATACCGTCGCGGGCGTCGGCACCGGCGGTGAGCAGAATATTACCGTGTACGGTGAAATCGCCGCCAACCAGCTCACCTCGGCGGTCGGTGACTATACCGATACCGTCGCCGTAACCGTTACCTATTAATACAAGATCAGCCACTATGCCCCGTAACAATCATTTTATCCGGGCGCTTATGCTGGCAAGCCTGTGGGCCATCGTGCCCCAGGTTTCTGCGCAGGCATTGGCTATCGTTCCCATCCGTCAGGATCTGTCGTCCGCGCACCGATCCGCCAGTTTTACCCTGACCAATAATGCCGATACCCCAAGCGTTATCCAGATCCGGGGATACAGCTGGGTGCAAAAGGGTAATAACGACAGCTTCGTCAGCACCAACAAACTGTCGGTAAGCCCGCCGTTCGCCACTATTCCCGCCGGAAAATCACAAACCGTCAGGCTGCTGCTGCGCGAGCCGGCAAGCAAAGGCGAGGAATCCTATCGTATTATTTTTGATCAGATCCCCGATCGCGCCAACGCGAAAGTGCAACTGGCGATACGCTTTACCGTGCCGGTATTTTCCCTGAGCGCGGAGCCGGCGGCGGCGGATGTGCAGTGGCGGATTGAGCGCCAGGGCGACGGCATGATGCTGGTGGCGAATAACCTGGGCCTTAAACACAGTATGCTCTATAACGTGAGCGCCACCACCGTCGGCGGCGAACGCTTGAAGCTGACCGGCCCCGGCATGCCCTATATCCTGGCGGGCAATCAACAGCACTGGCTTATCAGCGATCCCAAACATGTCTTGACCACCGGGACCCGGATACATGTGCAAAACCCCGGTCCCCAGGATAAATCGGATCAATGGGTCAATGTCGGCCCGACGCATTGACAGCCGCCGGGCGGCGTCGCCGGCCAGGCCGCATGCTGGCCCTGGCGCTGCTATGGCCGATACTGGCGTGGGGCGCTGAAACGGCGCCCGCGGCAGATGCCGGCCAAAGCCTGTTGCTCAATGTCGTGGTTAACGGGCGCATCCACGATAATATCCAGGAAGTCGCCGGCAAGCCGGGCGCCCTGCTGCTGACCCGCGCGCAGATTACCGCCTCCGGGCTGAAACTCACCGGCGCCTATACCGACACCGGCGGCGGCCTGATTGCGCTAAACAGCATCCAGGGCTGGACCTGGCGGCTGGATGAAAACGCCCAGATGCTGTTTTTACAGGTGCCGTCCGGCGACCAGATTGCCCAGCAGTTTTCGTCGGATAGCCTTTCCCCCGACGACAGCGCGCCCCACAGCGATCGGGGCGCGGTGCTGAACTACGACGGGCAGGTGACCGAGTATCATGGCGAAGAGAGCCATAGCCTGCTGGGCGATCTGCGGCTGTTCGGCGATAGCGGCGTGCTGGCCAACAGCGCCATTCAAACCCATAGTCCTTATCTCGACCGCACGGTTCGGCTGGAAAGCACCTACAGCTATTCCGATGTCGCCACCCTGCGTACCTGGAACGCCGGCGATTATATCAGCGGCGGCCTGGACTGGACCCGTCCCGTGCGCATGGGCGGCATGCAGATGACCACCAATTTCGGCCTGCGCCCCGATCTCGTGACGTTCCCCCGTCCGGGCATCAGCGGCGAGGTGGCGGTCCCGTCGTCGGTGGATATCTACGTCAACGGCCTGCATCAGATGACCCGCCAGGTGGATGCCGGGCCGTTTGACATCACCTCGCTGCCGGTAACCACCGGCGGCGGCGACGTCTCCATGGTGGTGAAGGACGCCAACGGCCGGCAGACCACGCAAACCCTGCCTTTTTACGCCAGCAACGCGATGCTGAGACAGGGACTGGAGTCCTTGTCGGTGGAAGCCGGCACGGTGCGGCGTGAGTATGCCAGCCGGTCCGCCGATTATACCGGCGGCGCGGCCTCGGTGAGCTACCGGCGGGGCGTATGGCCGGCGGTGACGCTGGAGACCCATCTGGAAGCCACGCAAAAACTGGTGATGGGCGGCGGCGGCGCCAATTTGCTGATCGGCGATGCGGGGGTATTGTCCGGTTCCCTGGCCGCCAGTCGTTATGGCGAAAAACAGGGGCAGCAGTACGGCATCGGTTTTTCCCATATGATGCACAGCTTCAGCTACGGCTTTAGCGCGCTCAGGGCGAATGCCGGCTTTTATGATATCGCCGCGGCCTATGGCGACAATACCGCCGGCACCACCCTGCGCGCCAGCCTTGGTTTCCCGGTCTATCCCGGCAACGGTTCGTTCGGCCTGGTCTATGCGCGCAAATTAGTTAATTACTACAACAGTTATAATTATGAGTCCCAACGGATAAGAACCTCGACCCTCTCGGCCACGTATTCGGCCCCGCTGCCGGTGTTGGCGGCGTTTGGCTATATCACGCTATTACATGATTTTGATTACGATAAGGGCAATAGCCTGTTTGCCGGCATCTCCATCCCTTTCGGCGCGCGGGCGAATATCAGTACCAGCGTAAGCGTCGGCCAGGGCGACAGCACGCAAACCTTGCAGGCGCAGCAATCAGCGGTACGGCACGGCGATATTGGCTGGAACCTGGCTGAGCAGCACGGCGCGGTGTCGCGGCAAAATGCCGGGCTGGAATATAAAGCCGACTGGGGGCTTATCGGCGCCGACGCCGAGCAGGGCAATGACGGCCACGCGGTCCGGGCTTCCGCCCGCGGCTCCCTGGCGGCCATCGGCGGTCATGTTTTTGCCGCCAATACCATTCAGGACAGCTTCGCGCTGGTGGATACCGACGGCTTACCCGGCATAACCGTCCTGCAGGAAAACCGCCCGGTGGGCAAGACCGACGGCCATGGACTGATGTTTATCGAGGATATCCGCGCCTACGAAAGCAACCGCCTGTCCGTCGACCCCAATGATGTGCCGATGGATGTCGCCCTCACCAATGACGTGCTGATGGTCAGGCCGGGCGATCGCGCCGGCGTGATCGCCCGCTTTCCCATCCGCCGCAGCCGCGGCGCCACCCTGCTGCTGGTGGACACGCAGCGGCATCCCCTGCCGCTCGGCAGCGTGGCGACCCTGGTGGACAGCGGCGCCCAGGCCATGGTCGGCTACGACGGCCAGACGTTTTTCGAGAATCTGGCGGAACACAACCGGCTTAAGGTCGAAACGTCGGGCAGGCCCGATTGTACCCTGAGCTTCGATTATCATCCCCAGGCCAATGTGCTGCCGCAAATCGGCCCCCTGACCTGTAATACGGGAGCCTGAATATGTTTTTAACACGCGTAAGGGGTGCCTGGTTCGTTATGCTTTGCGCCCTGTTCTCCGGTCCGGCGCTGGCCTACGATTGTTCCATCGCCGCCACGCCGCTGAGTTTCGGCGCGCTGGCGGGGGTCGACGGCGCCACGCGGCAGACCACCGCCACCCTGACCGTGGTCTGCCGTACCGGCGCGGCGGCGGCCAACGTCAGTTACCGGATTTTGCTTGACGGGCCGGCGGGGGAGGGGCAACGGCAAATGTCGGCCGGCGGTCATAACGCCGGTTATCAGCTCTATACCTCCGATAATTACCAGCAGGTGTGGGGAAACGGCGGCGGCGGGGCCATTACCGACGGCTACAGCCTGGCGGCCAACGCCACGGTAACCCGTACCTACACCGTTTACGCCAGGATGAGGGCCGGCCGCGACGATCGGCCGGGAAGCTATATCGCCACTACCCTTGTGCAACTGCTATATTAAACGCCAGGGGCGGCACGGTGTCGCCCGCGCCGGGCCGAGGTTGTCCGGCGGGAAAAAGGATATCCGCGTTCATGGCTTTCGCACAACGACAGCTTGGTTATGCCCTGGTGCTGGGCTCGCTGGCCGCGCTCGGCCCCTTATGTACCGATTTTTACCTGCCCGCCCTGCCGCAACTGGCAGGCTCGCTTGCCACTAATACCGCCTCCGCGCAGCTGAGCCTCACCGCCGGCCTGCTGGGCCTGGGGGCCGGGCAGCTTATTTTCGGCCCGCTCAGCGATAAGCTGGGGCGCATGAGACCGCTGCTGTTTTCCCTGCTAATACTGCTGCTGGCCTCCATCGCCTGCGCGCTGGCGCAAAATATCGGCCAGCTGCTGGCCGCCCGGCTGGTACAGGGGCTGGCCGGCGCGGGCGGCGCGGTACTGTCGCGCGCGGTGGCGCGGGATTTGTACAGCGGCATTGCGCTGACCCGGTTTTTTGCCCTGCTGATGCTGGTTAACGGGCTGGCGCCCATCGGCGCTCCGGTTCTGGGCGGCGCGCTGCTGGCCTGGCTGGACTGGCGCGGATTGTTTATCGTGCTGGCGGTGATGGCGTCGGCGCTGCTGGCGCTCAGCGCCTGGCGGCTGGAAGAAACCCTGCCCGCAGCCAGGCGCAGCCAGGCGCCGCTGCTCAGCGTTTTCGGCGGCCTGGGTCGCCTGCTGCGGCAGCGGCAGTTTATGGGGCTGTGCCTGACGCAGGGGTTCAGCATGGCGGGCATGTTCGCCTATATCGGCGCCTCGCCCTTTGTCTTGCAGCAGCTCTATGGCCTGAGCCCGCAGGACTTCAGCTTTTGTTTTGCCGTCAACGGCCTGGGCCTGATTGCCGCCTCGCAGATCGCCGCGCGCACCAGCGCCAGGATCGGCGAATACCGGGTGCTGACCTGGGGGCTGGGCGTGGCGGGGACGGCCTCCACCGCTTTACTCTTGTGCGGCCTGTTCGGTTTGCCGCTGTCCTTTATCCTGGCGGCCCTGTTTTTTTCGGTTATGATCAACGGCCTGATCGGAACGCTGGCCTCCTCACTGGCGATGCAAACCCAGGGCCAGAATGCCGGCAGCGCCTCCGCCATGATTGGCGTGGCGATGTTCGCCCTCGGGGCGGTAAGCGTCCCCATTACCGGCATCGGCGGCACGTCGGCGGTGACCATGGGGATAACCATCTGGGGCTGCCATATCATTGCCGGCGCGCTTTTCCTGCTACTGGTCAATAGAAAAGCCCCGCGTCCGCGGCCCGAATAAACATATTGCCTGTAAAAGGTAATTAACTCCGTTTACCGGAAAAAAGCCGGGCAATTGCCGCTATTCCCCGCCGATCGCCCGCTAAGCAAAATTGGCGGGCGATATCGCTGAATATTGCCTGTTTGTTATTCATTAATAGGTCATTAATTGATTAATTATGGTGAAATAATATCTTCTGCGATGTTGCGCAATGCTGAAAGTTGTCAATCAAGGCGCCGCCTTTTTTGGTGACAAAAAAATACAGGCGTTAAGCGATTTTCGTTTGGGGAGAATCGGATATACTATGTCGTCATCAACTGCGGTCCCGCAGTATCTTTCAGGTAATGGCTAATGTTATCTTTTTTTCGTGTCGCTTGTTTTGGCGTGTCTCTTTTAACGCTTACAAATGTGATGATTAACGATGCACAGGCCGCCGTCGACGCACAGGCGGCGCCCCTGGTTTCGCCGCTGGTAATTGCCTCCGGCAGCGCGATTGTTTTTGATATGACGGATAATCACCTGCTTTATTCTTCCAATGCGGATAAAGTGGTGCCTATTGCCTCGCTGTCGAAGCTGATGACCGCCATTGTGGTATTGGACGCGCAGCAGCCCATGGATGAAATAATTTCCGTGGATATCCATGAAACGCCGGAATTAAGGGGGGTGTTTTCAAGGGTGCGCGTAGGCAGCGAAATTAGCCGGCGCAATATGCTGCTGCTGGCGCTGATGTCTTCGGAAAATCGGGCCGCCGCCAGCCTGGCGCATCATTATCCCGGCGGTTATTCGGCGTTTATCGCCGCGATGAATGCCAAGGCGCGCTCATTGGGCATGATGAATACCCATTATGTCGAGCCTACCGGTTTGTCATTCAATAACGTGTCGACGGCGCGCGATTTGTCAAAATTGCTTATCGCCAGCCAGCAATACCCGATGCTTACCGAACTCAGCACGACGCACGAGACCATGGCGACGTTCAGCAATCCGTCCTATACCCTGCCGTTTCGTAATACCAATCATCTCGTTTATCGTCCGGACTGGACCATACAGTTAACCAAAACCGGCTTTACCAATCCGGCGGGGCATTGCCTGGTGATGCGCACCGTGATCAATCATCGCCCGGTGGGACTGGTGGTATTGGACGCCTTCGGTAAATATACCCATTTTGCCGATGCCAGCCGTATCCGCAATTGGCTGGAAACCGGCCAGGCCACGGCGCTGCCGTCGCAGGTCTATCCGAAAGCACCGGCGCTGCGCTCCACCCGCTCGGCCTATAAACCCGCGGCCCATCGCGCCCTGGCCAATAATAAACAGTCCGGCAATAAAGCGCTGAAACGCCATGCGACGGGGCAAACGGCGAAAAAGGCCGGCAACGCCAACGCTCTCCAGACGGCTGCCGTCCAAAAGGCCAGGCGCGGACAAACGGCCGCCTCCGGTAAAGCCAAACCCGGCCAGACGGCGTATAAAAAAACCAAAGCCGCCAAGCCCGGCCAGACGGCATTTAAGAAGTCCAAAACCCATCCGTCCGGACAAACGGCGAAAAATGGCGCCGGCGATCGGGACAAACAGGTCGATTAAGGTGCCAGCCGCGGCCGGCGCTACTCCGCCCGGCCGCGCAGATCCGCAATAATCTCTCCCTGGTTCGCCGACTCTTCCTCATGCGAGGCCTCGCGCCACTTCTCGGCCAGCGCATCCTGATACCATTGCGCCAGCGTGGGCAGCGCCAGCATGGTGCGGCACCATGCCTGCGCGGCGGCCGACAGCGGCAGGTCGTAGGTCTGCACCCGGAATACCACCGGGGCAAAAAACGCATCCGCGGCGCTAAATTCGCGGCCCGCCAAATACGGCCCGCCGAAACGGGAAAGCCCCTGTTGCCACAACGCATCCAGGCGCGTCAGATCGGCGCGCAGGGCGTCGGGAATCGCCCGCAAACGCACCCGCACGCCGCAGTTCATCGGGCACAGGCTGCGCAGCGTGCCGAACCCGGCATGCATTTCCGCCGCCGCGCAGCGCGCCCAGGCCCGGGCCTGGCGTTCTTCCGGCCAGATGCCCGCATGGGTATCCGCCAGGTATTCGGCGATGGCCAGCGAGTCCCATACCGCCATGGCGCCGTCATACAGCACCGGCACCCGCCCGGAGGGCGAAAAATGCGCGAAAAGATGATGATTGTCGCCCGACTGGAAAGGATGCAGCGCCTCGTCAAACGGAATATCCAGCGTCTTCATCAAGAGCCAGGGACGCAGCGACCAGGACGAATAATTTTTATTGGCAATATGCAATTGATACACGATGTCACGCTCCGTTGCTGTCGTGGGGTGGTAAGCCGCTGCCCAATACGCGCATCCCGCCGGCCTGCCGGGCCGCTACCTGGCGGCGGCCCGGCAGGGGGTCAGGGTAATGCGAAAACGCGGCGTTGGCTGACCGGGCAGCAGGCCGGTGTCGACCGTGCCCTCCGCGCGCGCGCCCATGCGCTGGTAAAAGCCGGCGGCAAGGGGATGGCAATCAATGAGCAACCGTTCGGCGCCGGCCCGGTGGGCGGCGTTGATGGACCAGCCGAACAGCATTTTGCCGATGCCGGTATTGGCGTTGTCCGGCGCCACGAACAGCCGTTCGAGCAGGGCGATTTCATCCTGGAGCAGCAACTGGGCGGCGCCAAGCAAGGCATTGCCGGCCTCGGCGACGCAAATCAGCGAGTTTTCCATATCCGCCGGGCGAAAAGTCAGCTTATCGCGGCAGGATTGCCGCAACGCGTCGTCATAGCCCAATAAGGCCGTCGACTGCACGCAGAGCTCGGTGAGTCGGCTCAACTCATCGATACGGGCCGCTCTGAGCCGGAACATCAACGGTTTTCCGTCCGACAGCGGTAAATCCGCAGGATAAGGTCGGTGGCGCGCCGGGCATCTATGCCCGCGGCCAACGGCGTATCGCCCCGCGTAACCGCCCGTTCGAAATCCTCGAGCACCGCTTCGTGGCGGGAGGTGTCGGTCACCGCCGGGTTGCTGGCGCCGTCATCGGGCGCCGGTTCCGCCTGCTCCGCCGGATTGTCGAGGCCGGCGATGTGCCAGGCGCTGATCCGGTCGTTCAGCAGGGTAAAGGTGCCTTTTTCACAGCTGACCTCCAGGCGCGGAGGGTATCCCGGCGGGGCGCAGGTGGAGGCGACGATGGTGCCGATCATGCCGTCGGCATGGCGCAACACCACGGCGCCGTGATCTTCGGCCTCCATCTGGTGCGCGAAGGTGTCCAGCTCTCCCTGCACCCGTTCCGGCATGCCGAAAAACCAGATGTAGTTATCGATATTATGGCTGGCCTGCTGGATAAAGACCCCGCCGCCGTCAACGGCGTAGGTGCCGCGGTATGCCGCGCTGTCGTAATACGCCTGATCGCGCCAGAAGCGGCAGCTCAGGTCGGCGGAATAGATTCGGCCGAACGCCTGCTGCTCAAGCAGGCGTTTAATGGCCCGGTTGTCCGGATTGGTGCGGCGCTGGTAGCTCACGGCCAACACCACCTGGTGCCGCGCGGCAACCCTTATCATATCGTCCATGGCGGCCTGGGTGATATCCAGCGGTTTTTCCACCAGCACATGCTTGCCCAGCTGCGCGGCCTCGATGGCGCTTTGATGATGCAGTGCGTTGGGCGTGGTGACGATAACGGCGTCAAACGGCCGATCGACTTGCGCCAGCGCCGGCCAGCAAGGTAATGCGTCAACGGTAGCGCCCGCCGCTTTGCTGCGGGATATATACCCCACAGCTTCGCTTGCCGGCAATGCGTCCAGCGCCTTGAGATAGGTGCGGCTGATGTTACCTGTACCCACGATGACATATTTCATAACAGAGTCGATGCCTTGTTGAAAAATGAAGAACCGATCGTCCCTGAATATCACGATTGCCGCTGAAGCGCGGCCGGCCTTGCCATCGGGCATCGGACGGCGCCGCATAACGGATTGTCAACGCCTGTATAGACCGATCATGACTTGTAACACTGCCAAGCAGTATTGCAAAGGTCATCGCGCTTGCCAAGCCCCCCGTGAAGGCGGCGCACGCCTGGGGGCGGAAAGCGTCGCCGTCAGGGCTGCTTTTGCTCCGCGCCGGGCTCGCGCCAAAGCTTTAGCCTGGAGGTCTTGCCGATGCCGGGATTAAAGGTATTGGTGGGATCGATCTGCCGGTAGAACGCCGCCAGCTGCGGCTTGGCCTGGTAAAGATGGCCAACGTTGTGTTCGGCCGGATATTCGGCGCCGCGTTGATTAAGCAACGCCAGCATCCGTGCTTTCAACGCATGGCTGTCGACCCCCTTACGCACAATATAATCCTGATGAAAGACGTGGCACATGAAATGACCGTAATAAAGCTTGGCCACCAGTTGCCGGTCAATGTCCGGCGGCAGGGTTTCGAACCACTGGGTTTCATTGCGCGGCAGGGCAATATCCAGGGCCAGGATATCCTCCACCTCATCGCTGTGTACCGCATGATAGCGCACCGCGGCCCCGGCGGCGGCGAAACGGTGCAGGAAAGCCTTGCCGCCCTCGTCGTCGGTGCAGATAAAATAATCCCCCGGCTCCACGGCAAAAAAGTTTTTCAGGTAGGCCTCGGCCTCGTTAATGCCGTCGCCGGACATTTTCAGCAGCAGATGATGCTCATAACGCTCGCGGAACGCCGTCATGCGCGGCGGCAAATGCTGCGGCCACAGGCGGCTTGCCAACTGCAGGAAACGATCGCTGAGCTGCGGCGGCAGCCAGGCCTGGGCGTTCAGAGTGGCGTCGATACGGCCTTTTAGCTGGAACAGCCACGGCATCCGGTCGGTGCCGAGCCGGTTAATCATGATAAAGGTGTCTTTGCCGTAGGTGGCGCTGATATCGTAACAATCGCGATGCATATACTCGCCCGCCACCGGCAGGTTGGCGAAGCCGGACAGGACGTCGCGGCGCAGCCGGGCCAGGACCTGCGGGTCGTTGGTGCCGATGTAGAAGACCTGCTGGCGTTCCTCGGCGGGAAACGTATCCAGGCGCACGGCGAACACCGCCACCTTACCGGCGCTGCCCGACGCCTCGAACAGCCGGCGCTGGTCGGCGTTAAATCGCGACGGGGTGGCGGCATCCACCTGGCGCACCCGTTCGGCGTAATCATGATCGGAGCAGGCATGCCCGGCCGGTTGAACGTCCGCCGCCGAATATTGCCGGTTCTCCAGCCGGGTGAGGATCTGCTCCGGCGTGGTGCCTAAATCGATGCCTAAATGGTTGACCAGCCGCAATTGGCCGTCTTCATCTCGCTGCGCGAACAGCGCCATTTCGGTATAGGCCGGGCCGCGCTTGACCAGCGATCCGCCGGAATTATTGCAAATGCCGCCGATGACCGACGCGCCGAGACATGAGGAGCCGATAACCGAATGCGGTTCCCGCTTCAGGGGCTTCAACGCCTTTTCCAGCGTATAAAGCGTACTGCCCGCCAGGGCCACTGCCTGCCGGCCCTCGTCGATCAGCTGTACGCCATCCAGGCGCCGGGTGCTGACCACCACCACCTCGCGATCGTAATCGGAGCCGTTGGGCGTGGAGCCTTCGGTCAGGCCGGTATTGGCCGCCTGCATGATAATCACTTTGTCGGCGGCCACGCAGGCTTCCAGCACCCGCCACAGCGAGAGCAGCGAGTCGGGCAGCACCACCGCCAGGGCCGGGCCGCTGCCGGAGCGGAATCCCTTGCAATAACGCTGGGTCTGGCGGCTATCGGTCAGGACATGACGCTTACCGACGATGGCGGTAAGCTGTTCTAAAAACGCATGCGATAGATAAGGCGAAGTGTGCGGCATAACGATATCCTTTTCTCTGCGAAGCAAACTGATTTTATACCCACGGACGGGATACGGACTCATGTAAACTGGCGCATATGGATAATGAATATACGCCCGGAGCGGCGTCAATGTGAACATAATGAGAAAGGCGCTTTGCCGGCAGCCGGTCCGGCCGCCGCGGCGTCGCCGGACGCATCCCGGGCGCGCGGCCGATTAACGATATTCTTATCCAGAAACAAACGCTTTCAATAATTTAACCTTACCCACTCGCGTTCGTGATGGTCTACACTGAGCACTGCGATGCCTTATGGCATATTAACCAGAATATCCGTAGCGGGCGCCGGGCCCGGTACGCTTTCGCGAGTATGAGAACAACGATATGAAATGGCTGTGTTCACTGAGCCTGCTTGCAGCATTATCGCTTCACCCCGCCCTGGCGGACGATACCCAGCTTCCTTCTCCCGATTTGCCCCGCGACGCTTATGTTAACGCGCTGCTGCAAAAAATGACCCTGCAGGAAAAAATCGGCCAGCTGCGACTTATCAGCGTCGGGCCGGAAAATCCGAAGGAAGCCATCCGGGAGATGATCAAAAACGGCCAGGTGGGCGCTATTTTTAATACGGTGACCCGCCAGGATATCCGCCAGATGCAGGATCAGGCCATGCAATTGCCCCGGCTGAAAATCCCGCTTTTCTTCGCCTATGATATCGTCCACGGCCAGCGCACTATTTTCCCCATCAGCCTGGGGCTCGCCTCCAGCTGGAACCTTGATGCGGTAGCCACCAGCGGACGCATCGCCGCCTATGAGGGCAGCGAAGACGGACTTAACATGACCTGGGCGCCCATGGTGGACGTCACGCGCGATCCGCGCTGGGGCCGGGTCTCCGAAGGGTTGGGCGAAGATACGTTCCTGACCGCGGAAATCGGCCGCACCCTGGTGCAGTCCATCCAGGGTAAGAATCCGGGCGATCGCCACGCGCTGATGACGTCGGTAAAACATTTTGCCCTGTATGGCGCGGTGGAGGGGGGACGTGATTACAATACGGTCGATATGAGCCCGCAACGCATGTTCCAGGATTATATGCCGCCTTATAAAGCGGCCCTTGACGCGGGCAGCGGCGGGGTGATGGTGGCGCTGAATACCGTAAACGGCGTTCCGGCCACCGCCGATGCCTGGCTGTTAAAGGATATTCTGCGCAAGCAATGGCATTTTACCGGCATCACCATCAGCGATCACGGCGCCATCAAGGAATTGATCAAACACGGCGTGGCCAGTTCGCCCATCGAGGCGGTAAAAATTGCGCTTAACGCCGGCATCAACATGAGCATGAGCGACGAATATTTTATCCGCTATCTGCCGCAGCTGGTGAAAAGCGGCGGGGTCAGCGAGCAGGAAATTGACGAAGCGGTACGCCACGTGCTCAATGTCAAATACGATATGGGCCTGTTCCGCGACGCTTACAGCCATTTGGGCCCCGTGGGCAGCGATCCGCAGGACACCAACGCCGAAAGCCGCCTGCACCGCGACGCGGCGCGCCAGGTGGCGCGCCAGTGCCTGGTATTGCTGAAAAACCGCCTGCATACCCTGCCGCTGAAAAAACAGGGCGTTATCGCCGTGGTGGGGCCGTTGGCGGACAGCCAGCGGGATATCATGGGCAGTTGGTCCGCCGCCGGGCGGCCCGAGCAATCCGTCACCCTGTTGCGCGGAATACGCAACGCCGTGGGGGACAAGGCCACCGTGGTGTATGCCCGGGGCGCCAATATTACCGATCATAAGGATATGCTCGCTTACCTGAATTCCTACGATCAGGCGGTGAAGAACGACCCGCGCGCGCCGCAGGCGATGATCGACGAAGCGGTCAAGGCTGCCCGCAAAGCGGATGTTGTCATCGCGGCGGTAGGGGAATCCCAGGGCATGGCCCACGAGGCGTCCAGCCGTACCAATATCACCATTCCAGACAGCCAGCGCGCGCTTATCGACGCGCTTAAGGCCACCGGCAAGCCGCTGGTGCTGGTGCTGATGAACGGCCGGCCGCTGGCGCTGGTGCGTGAGAACCAGCAGGCGGACGCCATGCTGGAAACCTGGTTCAGCGGCACCGAGGGCGGCAACGCCATCGCCGATGTGCTGTTTGGCGATTACAACCCGTCCGGTAAACTGCCGATGTCCTTCCCACGTTCGGTGGGGCAGATCCCAACCTATTATAATCACCTGCCCACCGGGCGGCCCTATCTGGCGGACAAACCGGATAAATACACCTCGCATTATTATGACGAGGCCAACGGCCCGCTTTATCCGTTCGGTTTCGGCCTGAGCTACACCACCTTCGACGTATCGGCGCCGGCGCTGTCAAGCACTACGCTTGGGCGCGACGGCAGTATCACCGTCAGCGTCACCCTGACCAATACCGGCCATCGCGACGGCGATACCGTGGCCCAGCTCTACGTACACGACATCGCGGCATCGTTAAGCCGTCCGGTGAAGGAATTAAAAGGCTTCCAGAAAGTGTTCCTCAAGGCCGGGGAAGCAAAAACGGTGACGTTCAGGCTGGATGCCGCCGCGCTGAAATTCTATGATCAGCAGATGCGGTTTGCCGCCGAGCCGGGCGAATTCGAGGTGATGGTGGGGCTGGATTCCGCCCGGGTCAAAACCGCGAGGTTTACCCTGCAGTAATCATCCTACCGTGAGCCTCAAGGGCCTGTCGCTGCGGACATGCTTTTTTGCAAAATATGCCGCTGCGTAACGTTTATTCCCCGCCGTTGCGCAGATTTTTACCATCATTGCCGCTAAAATAGGCGTCTGCAGGGGCTTAATGAGACACTATCATGGCGTTTACCGAAGTCGTCCTCGTCGATGAGCGCGATCAGTGCGTGGGCAGGATGGAAAAACTCCAGGCGCATCGCGAGGGGCTGCTGCATCGGGCGATCACGGTATATCTCTTTAATCCACGCGGTGAGCTGCTGCTTCAGCAGCGCGCCGCCGGCAAATACCACTGCGGCGGTTTATGGAGCAATACCTGCTGCGGCCATCCCATGCCCCACGAGGATACCCAGACCGCGGCCCGGCGCCGCCTGCATGAGGAAATGGGCCTGCGCTGCGCCCTGACGCCGGTGTTTAAGCTGCAATACCGCCTGCCGCTGGCCAATGGGCTGATAGAACATGAATTCGATCATGTTTTTTTCGGCGTCAGCGCGCAGGCGCCGACGCTTAATCCCGAAGAAGCCATGGCCTGTCGTTACCAGGCATTGCCGGCGGTGCTGGCGGATATCAAGGCGCGTCCGGCGCGGTACACGCCCTGGTTCAGGCTGACGCTGGCCGCCATTCCAGGCCATATAACCGAATTTATGCGCCTAAAGCGCGCCGGTTAAGGTTATTCTGCCCGCGATCTCCCCGCGAGCCTTAATGTTGTCTCCATACTTTCGGTTCTATTCTTATGCTTTCTTTTTTAATGAATAAATTCTAATTTGAACTATTCTTCCAAGAACATAATATCCGTTCAACCGCTGCGGATAATTTACCAATACCTCTGAGGGGAATGAAAATCATGGTCAATTTTTTTCATCACGGACGAGCGCTGTGTCTTGCCGCAGCCATGCTGGGTATGACCGCCGGCGCTCAGGCGGCCGATTCGCCGGTGCGGGTGGGATCGAAGATCGATACCGAAGGTTCGCTGCTCGGCAATATCATTGTCCAGGTTCTGGAGTCCCACGGCGTCAAGACCATCAATAAATCCCAACTGGGCACCACCCAGGTATTACGCGGGGCCATCACCGCCGGCGAAATAGATATCTACCCCGAATATACCGGCAACGGCGCGTTTTTCTTCAGCGATGAAAAAGATCCCGCCTGGAAAGACGCCAACGCGGGTTACCAGAAAGTCAAAAAACTCGATTATGACAAGAATCATATTGTCTGGCTGGAACCGGCGCCGGCGAATAATACCTGGACCATCGCCATCCGCGAGGACCTGGCCAAAAGTAAAAATATCAATTCACTGGCCGATTTGGGCGGTTATCTGAAAGCCGGCGGCAAATTCAAGCTGGCCGCCTCGGCGGAATTTATCGAACGCCCCGACGCCTTGCCCGCCTTTGAAAAAACCTATGGCTTTAAACTGCAGCAGGATCAGCTGCTGTCGCTGGCCGGCGGCGATACCGCCGTGACGCTGAAGGCCGCCGCCGAACAGACGTCCGGCGTCAACGCCGCCATGGCCTACGGTACCGACGGGCCGGTGGCCGCGCTCGGGTTGCATACCCTGGCCGATCCGCAGGGCGTACAGCCTATTTACGCGCCGGCGCCCATCATCCGCGAGGCGGTGCTCAAACAGCATCCTGATATCGCGGCCTGGCTGAAACCGGTATTCGCCTCGCTGGATACCCAGACGCTGCAAAAGCTCAATGCCGGCATCGCGGTGGAAGGACAGAATGCCAGCAAAGTGGCGGCGGATTATCTTAAACAAAAAGGGTTTGTCAAATCCTAACCCTCCCGGCGCCGGGGAGAGCCGCCCTGCGTGGTTAAAAACCGCGTCCTGCTGACCCTGTCGCTATTGGCGATTGCGGCGGGCGTTTGGCTGCCTTTTGTCAACTATGCGCCGAACCGCCTGATGTCAGGCCAGGGCATCGGGCTGGCCGCCCTGCTGGGCGGTGGGTGGTTACTGCTGCTGGCGCCGGTTGCCGCGCTGGTGGCGCTGTGTTTTGTCGCGCCCTCGCGCCGCGCGCAGCTGGCGGTTATGCTGCTGGCGGAGGTATTGCTGTGGTGCCTGGTGGCGCTGGCCGGCGACACGGCCACGCAACTGGCCGGGCGGGGCGGGCATCTGGCGCGCACCTCGTTCGGCAGCGGTTTCTGGCTGCTGCTCGCGCTGTGCCTGCTGATCGCCGCCGACGCCATCGGCCGCGCGACCGCCAGTCATACGCTGCGCGTCGTGGCCAATGCGCAAATCTGGCTGCCGCCGGTGGCGCTGATCTGGACCGGGCGGCTGGATCAACTGTCGTTATTTATCGAATATGCCAACCGGCGGGAGATTTTCCAGCAGGCGCTGGGCGAACATCTGACCCTGCTGTTCGGCACCCTGGTGCCGGCTATCGTTATCGGCATTCCGCTGGGGCTGCTTTGTCATCGCTCGGCGCGCTGGCGCCCGGCGCTGTTTTCCACCCTCAACATTATCCAGACGATACCGGCCATCGCCCTGTTCGGCCTGCTGATTGCGCCGCTCAGCGGCCTGGCCGCCGCCTGGCCGTGGCTGCGCGACGCGGGGGTAGGCGGTATCGGCCTGGCGCCGGCGCTGATTGCCCTGGTGCTGTACGCGCTGCTGCCGCTGGTGCGTAGCGTGAACGCCGGGCTGACGCAGGTACCCGCCGAGGTGATTGAAACCGCGCTGGGCATGGGCATGACCCGCGGGCAGATATTCCGCCGTATTCAGGTGCCGCTGGCGCTGCCGGTGATCCTCTCGGGCATCCGCATTATCGCCGTGCAGACCGTCGGCATGGGCATGATCGCCGCCCTGATCGGCGCCGGCGGTTTCGGCGCGCTCATGTTCCAGGGCCTGCTCAGCAGCGCGCTGGAGCTGGTCTTGCTTGGGGTGATCCCGGCTATCGCGCTGGCGGTGCTGGTGGACACGTTGTTTAAACTGATCATCTCTTTTCTTGAGACGGTACACCAATGATTCAATTTCAACATGTCAGTAAAATTTTTCACGGCAAACCGGCGGTGGAAGACCTGAACCTGAACATTGCCGAAAGCGAGTTTACCGTGCTGATTGGTACTTCCGGCTCAGGTAAGTCCACCACGCTTAAAATGATTAACCGTTTAATTGAACATGACCAGGGCAAGATTTTGTTCGCCGGCGATGAGATCCACAGTTTTAAACCGCAGGAACTGCGCCGGCGCATGGGTTACGCCATCCAGTCCATCGGCCTGTTCCCGCATTGGACGGTGGAGCAGAATATCGCCACCGTGCCGCAGCTGCTGAAGTGGCCGAAGGCTAAAATACGCGATCGCGTCACCGAATTGTTGGAACTGCTGCATCTGGACGCGGCGCAGTTCCGCGGCCGTTATCCCCACCAGCTTTCAGGCGGGCAGCAGCAGCGGGTGGGCGTGGCGCGCGCCCTGGCCGCCGATCCGGAGGTGCTGCTGATGGATGAGCCTTTCGGCGCGCTCGATCCGGTTACCCGCGCCGCGCTGCAGGCGGAAATTGCCCGTATTCACCAATTGTCCGGCCGCACGGTGGTGCTGGTGACGCATGATATCGACGAGGCATTGGCGCTGGCGGACCGCATTGTCTTGCTTGACCAGGGGCAGGTGATCCAGCAGGGTACGCCGCGTCATTTACTCACCCAGCCGGCCAATGTCTTTGTCAGGGATTTTTTCGGCCGCAGCGATATCGGCATTAAATTACTGGCGCTGGGCGCGGCGGGGAGCCATGCGCGCAAAGGCGAGCGCTTGCCCGGCAAACCGATAGCGGCCGCCATGACTCTGCGCGAGGCCCTGTCGGAGTTTGTCTCCCGCCAGACCGAACTGCTGCCGGTGGTGGATGAGCAGGGCGCATCGCTGGGCGTGCTCCATTTCCGCGATTTGGTCAAACCCGGGAAGGAGGAATAGCATGCTGCGCCGGGTAATTACCGATCCGCTGTTATGGTGCGCGCTGCTGCTGCTGGCGCTGATGTTCGGCATGACCAGGCTGGACTGGCTATTCTCGCAGTTGTTTCCGGCGCTGGATCGTCCGGTCTATCTGCAGGACAGCTTTGCTTCGCTGGCCTGGGCCCATGTCCAACTGGTATTGCTATCAAGCCTTATCGCCGTGGCGATTGGCGTCGGCGCCGGTATCGGCGTGACGCGGGCGGCCGGCCGGGAGTTTCGCTCGCTGGTGGAAACCATCGTGGCGGTCGGCCAGACCTTTCCGCCGGTGGCGGTGCTGGCCGTCGCCGTGCCGGTGATGGGCTTTAGCGAACAACCGGCGATTATCGCGCTGGTGCTCTACGGCCTGTTGCCCATTGTGCAGGGAACCATCACCGGCATTGAAACGGTGCCGGCATCCATTCTGGAAACCGCCACCGGCGCCGGCATGAGCCGCTGGCAAATATTGCGCCGGGTGGAGCTGCCGCTGGCCGCGCCGGTTATCATCACCGGCATCCGCACCTCGGTGATTATTAATATCGGCACCGCCGCCATTGCCTCCACCGTGGGCGCCAAAACGCTCGGTTCGCCGATAATCATCGGCCTGAGCGGCTTTAATACCGCCTATATTCTACAGGGCGCGATGCTGGTGGCCCTGCTGGCGGTCATCAGCGATATGCTGTTCGAACGCTGGCTGCGCTGTTTTCACCCTACCTGATGGCCGCAGGGACGTCCTCAGCTATGGACGATGACGATATAACCGGCCAGCATGACGCCGCCGATGGCGCCGAGGGCGCACAATGAGATCAGGCCGAACACGCCCGCTTTGATAAGATTCATACCCTTCCTTAAGGTCGCGATTCACTTCATTATAAGTGCTGCGCGCAGCGATACAAGCGCGATGGGGCGGCGCAGGTGACACCCCAGGCGTGGCTTATGCGCCTCAACCCGCCCGCGGCCCCTGGCCGTCTGGGCTGGATCCCGGTTCCAATACCGGTTGATAACTGCAGATATATACAGCATAAGGCTGACGCCGGAGCCGGTCTGTGGGACAATAACCCCATCCCGTATTGAGAAGATAAAGGCTCATGCCGCTGTCCGTCGCTACCAAAGCGCAAATCCATGATTGGTATAAAGCGCTGCAAAAACATATCCCGGATTTTATATCCCGCACGCCGCAGCGCCAGATGATTGCCGAAGTGGCGAAAGCGCTGTCCGGGGATATCGAACGCCATTTAGTGATTGAGGCGCCCACCGGCGTGGGGAAAACGCTGTCTTATCTCATCCCCGGCATCGCCATCAGCCGCGCCGAGGATAAGCCCCTGGTGGTCAGCACCGCCAACGTGGCGCTGCAGGACCAGATTTTCAGTAAAGACCTGCCGCTTTTGAAAAAGCTGATCCCGGATTTGAAATTTACCGCCGCCTTCGGCCGCAGGCGCTATGTCTGTCCGCGCAACCTGGCGGCCATGGCGGCGGACAACGTATTCCAGGGCGACCTGAAGCTGTTTCTCGATGACGGCCTGGTCCCCGCCGACGGTAAAGAGCGCACGTTATGCGGCAAAATGCAGCAGGACTTGGCCCGCTTCGCCTGGGATGGCCTGCGCGATCATTACCCCAAGTCGGTGAGCGACGGGCTGTGGGGTAAACTCAGTACCGATAAAGCGAACTGTCTCGGACGTAATTGCCATTATTTCCGCGACTGTCCGTTTTTTATTGCCCGCAAGGAAATTGAAAGCGCCGATGTCGTGGTGGCCAACCATGCGCTGGTGATGGCGGCGCTCGACAGCGAATCGGTACTGCCCAATCCCAAGCATATGCTGCTGGTGCTCGACGAGGGGCATCATTTGCCCGACGTGGCGCGGGACGCGCTGGAAATGAGCGGCGAAATCACCGCCGGATTTATCGCCCATCAGCTGGAGCTGTTTATGCGCCAGACCGAACAGACCCTGGCGCAGTTCAAGCCGGCCAAGCCGCCCCTGCTCAGCGGCGGTGAACGCCTGAAGAACCACTGCGCTGAAATCCAGGAACTGGTGGCGCTGTTCGAACGGCAGGCGGTCTTCGTGCTGCCCAGGGACAGCGTGGCGGGGGAGTTTCGTTTTGCCATGGGGCAACTGCCCATCGCCATGAGCGAGCTGGCCGCGCGGCTGTTCAAGCTTACCGACGCGCTGCGCATGCTGACTGAGTTCCTGCTGAATGATTTGAGCGAGAAAACGGGCAAGCAGGATATTGTGCGCCTGCACCAGGCGCTGCTTCATACCAGCCGCACCCTGGGTTATTGGGAATCGGCCAGCAGGTTATGGAAGCTGGCGGCGCAGGATAAGGCATCCAATGCGCCGATCTCCAAATGGCTGACCCGTGAAATGTCCGATGGAGGCGCGCATATCTTCCTGCACTGCGTCGGCATCCGCGTCAGCGATCAGCTGGAAAAGCTGCTCTGGTCGAAGATACCCCATGCGGTGGTGACCTCCGCCACCCTGCGATCGCTTAATAGTTTTGCCCGGCTGCAGGAGCTTTCGGGGTTGCAGGAACGGGCGGGGGATCGTTTTGTTACCCTCGGGTCGCCGTTTGATCATCGCCATCAGGGCAAACTGGTGATCCCGCAGATGCACAACGAACCGGTGATGGCGCGGGAGGGCGAACATCTGGCCGAAATGGCGGCCTTTTTCCGCGCTGAGCTTGCCGCCGGCGCGCATCGCGGCATGCTGGTCCTGTTTGCCAGCCATCGCGCGATGCAGCTTTTCCTGACCCATGTCGTCGATCTGCGGCTGCAACTGCTGGTACAGGGCGACCAGCCGCGCTATCGCTTAATTGAAGAACACCGCCGGCGCGTGGATCAGGGCAAGACCAGCGTACTGCTTGGCCTGCAGTCCTTTGCCGAGGGGCTCGACCTGAAGGGCGAACTGCTGACCCAGGTGCATATCCACAAAATCGCCTTCCCGCCCATCGACAGCCCTGTGATCCTGACCGAAGGGGAGTGGCTGAAAACCCAGAAACGGCATCCGTTCGAGGTGCAAAGCCTGCCCAGCGCCTCGTTTAACCTTATCCAGCAGGTGGGGAGGCTTATCCGCAGCCATGAATGCACCGGTGAAATCGTTATCTATGACCGGCGTCTTATCACCAAATCCTACGGCGCGCGGCTGCTGGCGGCGCTGCCGGTCTTTCCCATCGAGCAGCCGCCGATGCCGATGCCGGCCGATGCCAAGCCCGGGACTGTCACGGCCAAGGGCTGAGAAACCGGCGGGCGGCTGGATGAGCCGCCTGTTCAGGCACGGCTTTCATTGTCCAGCTTTTGCGCTATGGCATGTTCCGCGGCCAGGGTAACCCGCGCCACCAGCCCCGGACAGTTAAACAGCCTTTCGTACACCCGGTCGGCAACAGGGCGAATAAGGTCAGGGCAATCCATCTGATGGTTATTCATATACAGCCTTACCACCGCGACGGTGGACGTTGCGGAGCCGTTCTCAATGCGGGTGATATGGGCATATTGGCGCCAAATTCCCGTTTTGGTCATGGCCTGCTGGATAATATCCCGGTTAAACGTCGGGGTAAGATTCAACGGCTTATTTTCCTTAAGCCGGGCGTCCATGACCTGATCGATGGTTTTATTTATCTGCGCCGGAAGATAAAGTGCAAATTCATTTGATTTCCATTCTAGTTTATCTTTTTGTTCTTTCAATAAACCGGATTTCATTTCTTTCACTATGCCTTCCGCGGTTTGGCCAATAAAGGTTTCGCGATCGACCGGTCGGTCGTGTAATAATTCCAGCGGCAGATGCCTTTTCAACTGAAGCTGGTCGTAAGCGGCGTCCCTGTTTTTTTGCGCGGCGCTAAGATCATAACGTTTACTGTTACAACCGACGAAGGCCGGTATAAAAGATTTAACCCCTCGGCCTGGCGAGGAACCGCCGCCGTTCCTTGACTCTGACGCGGCTACGCTATCGTCGTCTTCCGCTAGCGCATTATAGCTTTCCTCGCTATCCATGCTGGATTTAGCTGCAGCCCTTGCCGAATAGCTCCTGATATTAACCAGTTTTTTGATCACGGACGTTAATACATGGGTCCTGAGTGTAACCTGGCCCTCATTCCATGATGTGATTTTCGTAAAGAAGGAGGAATTCATACCCGTTATATGCATAATGTTTTCCTGATAATAAATAACAAAATAGAAAGGTAAAAAAGTCATTTTTTTATATCACGCATCAATGTTGCATTCGATGTTTTTACTACTCATTGAGCGTTATCTACAAGTCCGGTTATAAAAGAGAGCCATTTTGGCCTTTTTAATTAAACTTCAGTAAAGAATATTAAATTTTTAGCGGCAAGGCGTGCCGCGCGAGCGACGGGCCCAGACCGGACATAGGACAGGTTATGCGCGGCATGGTCGCGGCGACGCTGAACCCGGTTATCCCTATCCCGGCGCTGTATTTGCTAGGAATAAGTTGAAGCACTTTATTAGCGCGTTAATGAAAGGTATTGTGGATTGAGACATCCGCGTGATCGCGGCGGATGGCAGAGGTTGAACTTTACATGCGTATTGGAAACGGTCGGTTATGGATTATAGCAAGGTCATAAAAGAAGTCGGACGGGGAAAAAATCATGCCCGCGATCTGGAGAGATCCACCGCTGTTGCACTCTATCGCGCCATCCTGGCCGGAGAGGTGCCGGAGCTGGAGCTCGGCGGGCTATTAATTGCCTTTCGTATCAAAGGCGAGGCCGAAGAAGAGATGCTGGGCTTTTATGAGGCGATGCAGGAGCGGGTGATGGCGCTGCAGGCGCCGGCGGATATGCCGCCGCCGGTGGTTATTCCCAGCTATAACGGCGCGCGCAAACAGGCCAACCTGACGCCATTGCTGGCGATGGCGCTCGCGCGCCTCGGCTTTCCGGTCGTGGTGCACGGCGTTACCGACGATCCGGGCCGGGTGACCAGCGCGGAAATTTTCCGCGCCCTGGGCATAGCCTGGCACGATAACCCTCTGGCGGCGCAAAGCGCGCTGGTCATGGCGCGTGCGCCGGTATTTATCCCGGTGGGCCATCTGTGCCCGGCGCTGGACGCCCAGTTAACGCTGCGCTGGCGCATGGGGGTACGCAACAGCGCCCATACGCTGGCCAAACTGGCGACGCCGTTCCATCATCATCTGCACTGGCGCCTGTGCAGCGTATCGCATCCGGAATATATCACCCGTATCGCCGCCTTTTTCAACGCCATCAACAGCAGCGCCCTGCTGATGAACGGCACCGAGGGCGAAACCTACGCCAATCCGCAGCGTCTGGCGAAAATCTATGCCCTGCACCAAGGGCGGCAGCAGGTCATACTGGACCCGCTGGCCCATCCGCTGCCGCCGCTGGAAAATCTGCCGCGCGCGCGCGACGCGCTGACCACCGCGCGCTGGACCGAAGCCTGCCTGCGGGGCGAATTCGCCTTGCCGGAGGCTATCCGGCTGCAGTTGGCCGCCATATTGCTTGCCACCGGGCAAGCTCCCGCGCTTGACCAGGCGCTGGCGACTGTCGATCGCGCGATACCCCACGACTGACGGCGTACCCTGAACCAGAGCGGCATGGGCAAGCGCCTTTCGCCCTGACTGAGAAATGAAGCAATACCTGTTATCAGGAGATGTTATGCAACAGGCAGTAGCGTATTTTAACGCGCTGAACCGCGATTACCTGGCGGTTCATCAGACCAAGGAAGACCTTTTCTGGCAGCATTATATGGCCATCGGCGGCGAGGACGTCGCGGATCGTTTCGCCGCGGCGGAACAAGCGTATAAGCGGTTTATCGCGGCGCCGGCGCGCCCGGCGGAAATTCGCCGTCATATCGCCGCGCTGGAACTGCTGCCGCCAGGCCGGGAACGTGACGACACCCTGCACGGACTGCGCGGCTGGTTGCGTTTTTTTGACTGCAACGTGATTGAGGATGCCCGGGCGCAGACCCTGATGGATGACCTTATCGCCGCGGAAAACGACCTCTACGCCCGGCGCAAAACCCTGGCGCTGACCCATATCAACGATAAGGGCGAACGGGTGGCGGCCTCGTTGGGCGAACTGATGACCAATCAGGCCAATAACGCCGATGAATCAGCGCGCCAGAGCTCGCAGCAGGCGCTGCGCGAGCTGGAGCAATGGCTGTTGCATAACGGTTTTCCGGCGCTGGTGCGCCTGCGTAACCGCTTTGCCCGCCAGATGGGCTATCGCAATTACTTTGACTATAAGGTCAATAAAACCGAGCGGATGACGCCGGAACAGCTGTTCGCCATTCTGGATCGGTTTGAACGGGAGACGCGGGAGGGTAATTTACGCAGCCTGCGGCAATTGGCGGCGGTAAAAGGCGAGAACGCGCTGCAACCCTGGAATATCCGCTACCGCACCGCCGGCGACGTGACCCGCCAGCTGGATCCCTACCTGCCGTTTGCCGAGTCCCTGGGCCGCTGGGTGGACAGCTTTAAACGGCTGCATATCGGCTTTAACGGCGCGCGGTTGCAGCTCGATCTGCTGGTGCGCAAGGATAAGTACGAAAACGGTTTTATGCATGCCCCCGTGCCGCCGTTCCGGCGCCAGGGCGAGTGGGTCCCGGCGCGCATCAATTTTACCAGCCTGGCCAAACCGGACCAGATCGGCAGCGGCATCAGCGGTATCAATACGCTGTTTCACGAGGGCGGGCACGCGGCGCATTTTGCCAATATCCGCCAGAACGCCCCGTGTTTTTCCCAGGAGTTTCCGCCCACCTCTATGGCCTACGCTGAAACGCAGTCCATGTTTTGCGACAGCCTGCTGGACGACGCCGACTGGCTGAAACGCTATGCCCTTAACGGCAACGGCGAGCCGCCGCCGGACGCGCTGATCCAGGCCGCCATCGCCGCGCGCCAGCCTATGCGCGCCTTTAACGAGCGCCATATCCTGCTGGTGCCTTATTTTGAATGGGCGCTGTATCAATGGGACGATGACCAGCTGACGCCCGACGCCATTACGCGGCTGGCGCGGGAAACAGAACAACGCATCCTGGGGATTGACGGCAGCCCGCGGCCGACGATGGCGATTCCGCATCTGTTATCGCAAGAGTCCGCCTGTTCTTATCAGGGCTATCTGCTGGCGCTGATGGCCGTGGAGCAAACCCGGCAGTTTTTCCTTAAGCGCGACGGGTATCTCACCGATAACCCGGCCATCGGGCCCGATCTTGCCGCCCATTACTGGCATCCGGGCAATAGCGTCGCCCATGACGATACGCTCAGGAGCCTGACCGGGGAGGGATTTAATCCGCTGTATTTGGCGGCGGCCTGCAACCAGACGGCGGATCAGGCTTGGCGTCAGGCGCAGGAGACCATCGCGCGCGGGATGGCGCGGCCGCAGCCGGCCGCCGATTTTGCCCTGGACGCCGTCATCACCGTTATCGACGGCGAGCGGGTGCTGGCATCCAACGCGCAGGGCGATGAGCAGATGTGCCGGGAGTTTGCCGCGGCGATTCGTCAGGCGTATTGATCCGCGGGTAAGCCGCTGCGATCAGTTTTTATGATAAACCGGGCTGTAGCCTTCGATAGCCTGGTTTTTTTCCGGGGAAAAAACCTGGCGCGGGCAATTGCCGGCGGTACTGGCGGTGGTTTTATTGATGCAGGCGCTGTCCGCGCGCGGGTTGCGCGGCATATCCGGCAGCCGATAGGCGGGCAGGGCGTAAGCCGCAGCGCTGAGCATCACAAGCAGACTGGCAAGGATTGTAC
Organism: Sodalis sp. RH24; assembly: GCF_047324145.1. Taxonomy (NCBI): domain Bacteria; kingdom Pseudomonadati; phylum Pseudomonadota; class Gammaproteobacteria; order Enterobacterales; family Bruguierivoracaceae; genus Sodalis; species Sodalis sp. RH24. The sequence continues at coordinate 1,904,581 of NZ_CP178729.1, read as the reverse complement.
GTTTCATAATAATCACGCTGTAAATAATATCATATCGGATGCTTATGATACGCTTGTTACATGGATTTTACAGCCGTGATTATTGATAAATTGCATCAGTAAATTTGATGGACAGTGACCGGCGTGTCTTGACGGACAAAGCGGCCGCCGCCCTGGTGTTAACGCGCGGGGCGATCGTCCGGACGCACTTTATCAAAGCGCTGCTCGTCCGAAATGCCGTAATACGCGCTCGGCCCTCCGGCGCGCAGTATGGGATGCGCGGCGGCGGTTTGGTATACGCCCTGCTCGTTAAACAGCTTTTTATCAATATGTACCGCTACGACTTCACCCAATATCAGCCAGCTTTCGATTAATCCGCCCTGGGCGTCCTGCAACTGGATGCATTGGGTTAACTGGCACTCAAAATTGACCGGGCTTTCGGCGACCCGGTGCGCGGCCACCCGCGTTCCCTTGATGGGCGTCAGGCCGGCAAAGCTGAATTCGTCCTGTCCTGCGGGCAGCGAGGCGGAGCTGTTATTCATCGCATCGGCCAGTTCGCGGGTCGCCAAATTCCAGACAAACTCCCCGGTGGCGGTGATATTGGCCACGCTGTCCTTCCAGCCGACGCTGCAAAATCCGATGATCGGCGGATGGTAGTTAAAACCGTTGAAAAAACTATACGGCGCCAGGTTGCGCTGCCCTTGCTTATCGACCGAGGCAATCCAGCCGATAGGCCGCGGACCGATAATAGCGTTAAACGGATCGTGCGGCAGGCCGTGCCCGTGACGCGGTTCATAATAATAACGGGAAGATGAACTCATGGTTTCTCCAACACTATGGACATTTACGCCGGCGACGGGCATCGGCTTCTGTGCCGCCGGTAGCGGGCTTCGCACCGTGGTTAACACGTGGGATCGCGTGGGAAAGGGCGGCAATCCCCGGCGTGGCGAGGTTGCAATAATAGTGTACTCAGGGAGCGCTCAGCGCAACTGGCTGTCTTTACTTCCCCGGCGGTTATAGCCACTGTGGGCCAGCTGTTTTTTATCTTGTTCGGACTGGCAATGCACGCACAGCTGCACACCGGGCAACGCCGCGCGCCGCGCCTGCGGAATAGGTTCGCCGCACTCCTGGCAATGATGGGCGCTTTCTCCTTGCAGCAAAGCGCTGCGCGCCCGCTGCACCGCGTCGTTGATGGTGGAATCGATTTGATCTTGTACCGCGCCTTCCGGCGCCCAGCCGCTTGCCATGGGATCGCTCCTCCCGTTAAGCCGGTGTGAAAAGTCAAAAAAGCCGGCAAGGTCATTACGCTGCCGGCTTTTGCTGCATTCAACTGATTAGCCGGCGCTAGTGCATCGCACCCACCGGCGAAGCAAGGTATTATTCGATATTAGACTCGATAAACCACAAGAATTTATCCAGATCGCGCGAAGCGGCGGTCAAGATATCAGCAGTATCTTCGTCGTCTTCTGCTTCGGAAATCGCCTTGCGGGTGTCGTTCGCCACCACGCCATAACGATCCGCCAGCGCTTTCAGATGATCCTGAACGCTGTGGATATTGGTCGGATAGCTGGTCAGCGGGGTCTTGTCATTGGTGACCTGTACGGTACCCAAGGCGACGCCGCCTAGCTGGACCACGCGTTCGGCGATGGTGTCCTGATGATCCTGGATAACGGTACGGAAACCATCAAGCATTTCGTGTACCGCGATAAAATTCGCGCCGCGCATGTTCCAATGGGCTTGCTTGGTGATCAGCGCCAGGTCGACATACTCGATCACCAGACGGTTTAACAGCGCGATACTGGAGACCTTGACCGACTCTTCCAGATCGTTACGCGTATAAATAAGTTCGGAAGATTTCGTTTTAACCAGTTTAGCGGTACTCATCATTAATCATCCTCTTAATTGATCATTATTAATTTCGTTCAGGCATAAAGTATAACAGCGTTTCGCAATCCTGCATCCTATCACTCATATCGCCGATACCTCTCAGTGTCGCCACCGCTGAACGCATTAAACAGCTTAGCAGGATAAAAGACATCAACCATGAGAGTACTCCCGGCATCACAACCGCGTTTTGTTGTTTCGGGCCGGTAATACAAATGGTTTTCATTTAAAATAATGCCTCTAATAATTATTATAGCAAAAAGTCTCTGGTTCAGCACAGCGTGCCGCAGAAACAGGCGCTGAAAATCAGGCAGAACGGCTGTGAAAGGAGATGCATTTTGTGTTCCAAAATGCCGTAATAACATAATTAAATAGTAGTGGCGGTTTTTATGAGCAGAAAATATGAGGGCGGCGACATGAGTTGTGAAAAAAAATCACGCGCATTGCACGATAGTGGTCTATTTTTTAGTCATTCAGTTCGGATTAATCTGGATATGTTGTAAGGATACGTAAAGTCTGATTTGTGACATATAGCACAAAACATAAGTAAAATGAATGGGATAGAAAGCTTTGAAAACTTATGTTACACGATACGTTTACTTGGACAACATTTATTAAGCAGAGTTTCGTGCTACTTTTTGTTATATTTTCATGGTTAGGACGTAAATTCACATTTGAGGTGGTTATGAACAAAATTGCATGTCTTTCAGCGTTAGCTTGTGTATTGGCAGTAGCGGCGGGTTCGGCGACTGCGGGCGAAAGCACCGTTTCCGCGGGTTATGCCCAAGGTGATATGCAGGGCGTCATCAACAAGGCATCGGGTTTTAACCTGAAGTACCGTTATGAAATGGATGATAGCGCGCCTTGGAGCATGATCAGCTCCTTCACCTACCTGGAAAAGAACCAGGCTGAACAAGGCACCTACGAAAAAGGCACTTACTACGGCATCACCGCCGGTCCGGCTTACCGCATTAACGATTGGGCCAGCGTATACGGCGTAGTCGGCATGGGCGTGGGCCAATTTACCGACAACGCGCAAGACGGCCGCGATTCACACCGCACCAGCGACGTTGGCGTAGCATACGGCGCAGGCTTGCAGTTCAACCCGATGGAAAATGTCGCGTTTGACGTTTCCTACGAACAAAGCCGCATCCGCAGCGTAGACGTTGGCACCTGGATCGCAGGCGTTGGTTACCGCTTCTAATTTCCCTTCTGCGATCGGGCGGCGCCGGTTTTCCGGTTAACGACCCCGGTGTGGACATGATAAGCATGGCTGAGCATTTCAGCCATGCTTTTTTTTATCCCGGCCGCGCCCTCCCTACTTGGGCAGCGACACTTGTCCCGTATCGCCCATCCACCCTCCGGCCCGTATCAGGGCGCGCATGCTGTTCATAGCGCCGCTGCGTTTTTATATTCTTCCTGCCGCCAGAGCAGTATTTTAAAGAAGGGCAATGGTGAGCCGGGAATAATGGGCTATGGCATGCCACACCGCTATAGTGTCTCTCTTTTATCCTGCCTGACGGGACGCCCTTATTTATCGGTTATGCATTATTAGCGGTCGCCCTGGCGGGATGCTGGCGAAATGACACTGTATTTATCCTGCTCGGCGGGTAAATAAGGTATACCCTTATGATATGACAACCCTGATATTTATTGATGATGTTAATATGACAAAATATTAAATCAAATAATAATGCCTTATATTGGTTAGCGGGCCGAAAGAGGCGCGTAAGTTGCGGCCATCAGGGGCCGTTTTGCCGGCCGCGAACGCGGGCCGCGGTGCGCCAATCGGGCTCGGGGCCGCGTCGGGCACGCCAATTTTAATGCTTATGGCCATGGGTGCACACAGAGAGAGCAATTTTACAGCGGAGTGTGGCATAATGTGGTTAATGTCACGTTTTTAATGAAGAGTACCTCCTTTTGCTAATCTGTAACAACATCACCATGCAATTCGGTAGCAAACCGCTATTCGAAAATATTTCCGTAAAATTTGGCGGCGGCAATCGCTACGGCCTGATTGGCGCCAACGGCTGCGGTAAATCCACCCTGATGAAAATCCTGGGGGACGACCTGGTGCCCAGCGGCGGCCATGTCAGCCTTGACCCGAATGAACGCCTGGGCAAGCTGCGCCAGGATCAGTTTGCCTTTGAACAGTATACCGTGCTTGATACCGTCATCATGGGCCATGCCGAGCTCTGGGCGGTGAAAGAAGAGCGCGACGCCATCTACGCCATGGCCGAGATGAGCGAGCAGCAGGGCTATCGGGTTGCCGATCTCGAAGTTCTGTACGGCGAGATGGATGGTTATACCGCCGAGGCGCGCGCCGGTGAGCTTCTGTTGGGCGTCGGCATTCCTCTTGAGCAGCATTACGGTCCGATGAGCGAAGTGGCGCCTGGCTGGAAACTGCGCGTGCTGCTGGCGCAGGCGCTGTTCGCCAATCCGGATATTCTGCTGCTTGACGAACCTACCAATAACCTGGATATCAATACCATCCGCTGGCTGGAGCAGGTATTGAACGAGCGCAACAGCACCATGGTCATTATTTCCCATGACCGGCACTTCCTGAATATGGTCTGCACCCATATGGCGGATTTGGATTACGGTGAACTGCGCATCTATCCCGGCAATTACGACGATTATATGACCGCGTCCACCCAGGCGCGCGAACAGCTGATGTCCGGCAACGCCAAGAAAAAGGCGCAGATTGCCGAATTGCAGTCCTTTGTCAGCCGCTTTAGCGCCAATGCGTCCAAATCACGCCAGGCAACCTCCCGCGCCCGCCAGATTGAAAAAATCAAGCTGGACGAGGTGAAGGTGTCCAGTCGCCAGAATCCATTTATCCGCTTCGAGCAGGATAAAAAATTGTTCCGCAACGCCCTGGAAGTACAGCAGCTGACCCAGGGTTATGACGGCCAGCCGCCTCTGTTCAGTAAAATAAACCTGATGCTGGAAGTGGGCGAAAAGATGGCGGTGCTCGGTCCCAACGGCATCGGTAAAACCACCCTGCTGAAAAGCCTGGTGGGCGAGCTGCCGCCGGTGGGCGGCACCATCAAGTGGTCCGAGAACGTCAGCATCGGTTATTATGCCCAGGATCATTCCAGCGAGTTCACCGAAAACATTAACGTGTTTGACTGGATGAGCCAATGGAAACAGCCCAGCGACGACGAACAGGCGGTGCGCAGCATCCTTGGCCGGTTGCTGTTCAGCCAGGACGATATCAATAAACCGGTCAGCGTCTTATCCGGCGGCGAAAAGGGCCGCATGATGTTCGGCAAGCTGATGATGGAAAAACCCAATATCCTGCTGATGGACGAACCCACCAACCATTTGGATATGGAATCCATTGAGTCGCTGAACTCGGCGCTGGAACTGTACCAGGGGACGCTGATATTTGTGTCCCATGACCGCGAATTCGTCAGTTCGCTGGCGACGCGCATCCTGGAATTAACGCCGGAAAAAGCGATAGATTTCAGCGGTAACTATGAAGATTACCTGCGCAGCCAGGGTTTAAACTAAGCTGATGACGGTTTAAACGCCGTTTTAAGCGCCGGCCCTGGTTGCGCGGGGCCGTTCCATTTCTCCTATTGCCGCGCAGTGTTCGCCGGAGCAACGCCGCCCGCGCCAAACGCGATTTCCCTCTCAGCCGGGCGACGCCGTCCCACACACGGCGCAATGCGGATCCCGCGGCAGCACCATCTCCCGAAACTGCAGCGTCATGGCGTCATACATGACCAGCCGGCCGGCCGGCGGCTTGCCGAACCCTGTCAGCAGCTTGATAGTCTCCATGGCCTGCAACGAGCCGATAATGCCCACCAACGGCGCCATCACGCCGGATTCCGCGCAGGTGAGGCTGCCTGCGCCGAACAATCGGCTCAGGCAGCGATAGCAGGGTTCGCCGGGCTGGTAGGTAAAGACGCTGATTTGCCCCTCCATACGGATCGCCGCACCGGACACCAGCGGCGTCTGGCGGGTGAAACACAGCCGGTTGAGCTGCTCGCGCGTCGTCACGTTATCGGTGCAATCCACCACGACGTCATGCTGCGCGATAAGCTCGGTCAGCGACTCGTCGTCCAGGGCGGCGTTGCGCGTGGCGATAGTGACATGGGGGTTAACCGACGCCAGGGCAAGGGCGGCGGAATCGACTTTAGCCATGCCGATGCGCCGATCGTCGTGCAGTATCTGGCGTTGCAGATTGGACAGCGCCACAATGTCGAAATCCAGCAGGGTGAGCTGTCCTATGCCCGCGGCAGTGAGATACAGCGCCGCGGCGCAGCCCAGCCCGCCCAGGCCCACCACCAGCGCACCCGCGTTTTTCAGCCGTTCCTGGCCGTCAAAATCAAAGCCGCGCAGCATGATTTGCCGGTTGTAGCGCAGCATTTCCGCATGAGTTAATTCGTCCGCCACGGTCCGGCCCTATGATAACAACAGATGATTAAAGGGTTCGATATCCACCCATTCGCCCACGGCCACGTCATCCTGCTCGGCCGGCAGCACGATAAAACAGTTGGCGGCGCTGAAGGAGCTGAAAACATGGGATCCCTGCGCGCCGGTGCCGGCGACCTCGATATCGCCGCGGGGCGTGGTATGGAACACGCCGCGCTGAAAATCCATCCGGCCGGGCGTTTTTTTAAGCCGCGTCAGCGTTCTGGCGCGCAGCCGGGCGGGTAACCGCCAGTGCGCCCGCCCGGCGAGCCTGGCTATCAGCGGCTGCACCAACTGGTAAAACGTCACCGCCGCCGACACCGGATTGCCCGGCAGACCGCAGAACCAGGCGTGCTCCAGACGGCCGAAGGCAAAGGGTTTGCCGGGTTTCATCGCCAGTTTCCAGAAGCTGATTTCACCCAGTTCTTCAAGGATGGTTTTGGTATAGTCCGCTTCACCCACCGACACGCCGCCGCTGGTAATCACCAGGTCGGCCCGGCTGTCCGCCTGGCGGAATGCGGCGCGCAGGGCCTGGGCGTCATCGGCGATAATGCCCAGATCGATAACCTCGCAGCCCAGCTGGCGCAGCATCAGGCGTACGGCGAACCTATTGGTGTCGTGGATTTGCCCGGCGGCCAGGGGCGCCCCTATGGGCTGTAATTCGTCGCCGGTGGAAAACAGCGCCACCCGTGGCCGTCGCACCACGTTGATGTCCGCTATGCCCAGCGACGCCAGCAGCGGCAGCTCGCTCACCCCCAATGCGCGACCGGCGGACAGGACCTGGTCACCCAGGCGGATATCGTCGCCGATACGGCGAATATTCTGTCCCGGTTTTACCGGGGCGGTAAAACACACCCCATCGCCGGATAATTCGGCCTGCTCTTGCATTATTACCGCCTCCGTCCCGGGGGGAACGGGCGCGCCGGTCATGATGCGCACCACGCTCCCCGGCGGCCAATCGGCCGCGAAGGGCTTGCCGGCAAACGCTTTACCGGCTACCGGCAGCGGCGCGCCGGCGGCGATATCGGCCAGGCGCACCGCATACCCGTCCATGGCGGAATTATCAAACGGGGGAACGTTTACCGGGGAAATTACCGCGGCGGCGGTGATGCGCCCGGCGGCGTCGGTCAGCGCCAGCGTTTCGCGTTCGGCGAGCGGCCCGACCCGGGAAAGCATTTTTTCCAGCGCCTGTTCAAGCGTAAGCAGGGACGAATTCAAGGATGCCATATCAACTCCTGTAGCGTCGGCCGTTAATCCAGCGGCCGGAAGGGCAAGTATGCCGTGGCTTATTATGCCAGAAAACCTATGCCAAAAAATAAGGCGGGGAAGTAAATGCGCAAGGGATTGGCTTTGCCGCTTTTTAGCTAAGCTTAAGCGGCGATTTTACCTAACGAAAGGCCATTATTGTTGATGCCGTCAATAGTGACATTTCCGCTTTACACTGGCGGGCTGGGTTAATATAGTCAAAAATAATAACTAAATAGTTCTATGTCACATTTATTTAATTAACAACTAAAGATTGTCCGGGGCCTTCGCTGCTTCGCCAGCCGGACGCCCCGTCCCTTGACCACCGATTGCAGGGTACGTTATTTGATGAGCAAAGCAGTCATAGTTATCCATGGCGGCGCCGGCGCCATTGCGCGCCAGGCCATGAGCACCGAGAAAGAACAGCACTATCGCCAGGCGCTGGCCGGTATCGTCGAGCGCGGACAGGCTATCCTGGCGGCGGGCGGCGCCGCCCTCGACGCGGTGACCGAGGCTGTGCGCCTGCTTGAGGAGTGCCCTTTGTTCAACGCCGGCAAGGGCGCGGTGTTTACCCACCAGGGCGGTCATGAGCTCGATGCCAGCATTATGGACGGCCACACGCTTGCCGCCGGCGCCGTATGCGGCGTGACCCATATTCGTAATCCCATCCTCGCCGCCCGCGCGGTGATGGAGCACAGTGCGCATGTGATGTTTACCGGCGATGGCGCGGAAGCCTTTGCGTTTGCCCGCGGCCTGGAGCGGGTGGAACCGGAATTTTATTATACCGCCGAACGCTACGCCCAACTGCAGCGCGCCCTGGCCGATGACGCCGGCGCCATTCTCGATCATGATGCCCCGTCAGGCGGCGATCCCCTGGATCCGGACCGAAAATTCGGCACCGTGGGCGCGGTGGCCTGCGATAGTTTCGGCCATCTGGCGGCGGCCACCTCCACCGGCGGCATGACCAACAAACAGACCGGCCGGGTGGGAGACTCGCCGATTATCGGCGCCGGATGCTATGCCGATAACGCCACCGCCGCCATCTCCTGTACCGGCAGCGGTGAAGTGTTTATGCGCGGCGTGGCCGCTTATGACGTGAGTGCGCGCATGGCGTACGGCGGACTGTCGCTCCAGGAAGCCGCCGGGCAGGTGATTTTCGATAAGATCCTGGCTCTTGGCGGCTCCGGCGGGCTGATTGCGGTGGATGCTGCGGGCAACGTGGCGCTGCCGTTCAATAGCGAAGGTATGTACCGCGGCGTCGGTTATGTCGGCGCTACGCCCGATATCGGCATCTACCGCTGATGGTCGATCCTATGGCAACAGGACGCCATCCGGTTCCGTCACCGGCGGCAGCGCCCGGTTTACCGGAGGAACAGGTATTGTCGGTGCGTGACCTGAGCGTGCATTTTTCCCATGAAGGCCAGCGCATCGAGGCGGTGCGGCGTATTTCATTTACCATCAACCGCGGCGAGACCCTGGCGATTGTCGGCGAGTCCGGCTCCGGAAAGTCGGTCACCGCCTTATCGATTATGCGGCTGGTGGAGCTGGGCGGCGGCCGGGTGGACAGCGGCGTCATGCTGTTTCGTCGCCGTGGCGGCGAGGTGCTTGATCTGGCCCGGGCCGGACAATCCACGTTGCGGGGCCTGCGCGGCGCCGATATGGCGATGATTTTCCAGGAGCCGATGACGTCGCTGAATCCGGTGTTTCCGGTGGGCGAGCAGATAGCCGAATCCATCCGCCTGCATCAGGGCAAAGACCATCGCAGCGCCCGGCAGGAGGCGCTGCACATGCTGGATCTGGTGCGCATTCCCAACGCCGCAAGCATGCTCGATCGCTATCCCCATCAACTCTCCGGCGGCATGCGCCAGCGGGTGATGATTGCCATGGCGCTGTCGTGCAAGCCGGCGCTGCTGATTGCCGATGAGCCCACCACCGCCCTGGATGTGACTATCCAGGCGCAAATCCTGCAGTTGATCCGCACCCTGCAGCGTGAAATGCAAATGGGGGTGATGTTTATCACCCATGATATGGGCGTGGTGGCCGAAATGGCCGACCGGGTGCTGGTGATGTATCAGGGCAATGATGTGGAGTCGGCCCCGGTCGACACGCTGTTCGCCCACCCCCGTCACCGCTATACCCAGGCTTTGCTGGCGGCGGTGCCGAAGCTGGGTTCGATGGCCGACAGCGATTTCCCGGCGAAATTTCCGCTGCTCAACCCACAGGACGCCGCGCCTGCGGATATCGAGGCCGCGGCCAGGGCGCCGGATTCTCCCGCGCTAAGCGCGGCCAAGGGGCAAGATACCGTGCCGCCGCGCGCCGCGCCGATTTTGCAGGTCAAGGATTTGGTCACCGGTTTTGATATCCGCGGCGGTATTTTCAACCGTGTCCGGCGCCGGGTGCACGCGGTGGAAAAAGTCAGTTTCTCCTTGTATCCCGGCGAAACCCTGGCGCTGGTGGGCGAATCCGGCTGCGGAAAATCCACGACAGGCCGCTCGCTGCTGCGCCTGGTGGAGAGCCAGAGCGGCGATATTATTTTCAACGGCCGGTCGATTACCGCGCTCACGGGACATGAATTGCAGCATCTGCGCCGCGATATCCAGTTTATTTTCCAGGATCCGTACGCCTCGCTCGATCCCAGGCTCACCGTCGGTTATTCGATTATGGAACCGCTGCTGGTGCACGGCGTAGCGCAGGGCCAGGAAGCGCAACGGCGGGTGGAAACGTTACTGACGCGGGTAGGGCTGCTGCCCGAACATGCCCAGCGTTATCCCCACGAGTTTTCCGGCGGCCAGCGCCAGCGTATCTGTATCGCCAGGGCGCTGGCGCTTAATCCTAAGGTGGTGGTGGCCGATGAATCGGTCTCGGCGCTGGATGTCTCGATACAGGCGCAGATCATTAACCTGATGCTCGATTTGCAACGTGAATTCGGCATTGCCTTTTTGTTTATTTCCCACGATATGGCCGTGGTGGAGCGGGTCAGCCATCGGGTGGCGGTCATGTATCTGGGGCAAATCGTCGAGATCGGACCCCGTCGCCAGGTTTTCGCCAACCCGCAGCATCCTTATACCCGCAAATTAATGTCGGCGGTGCCTGTTCCCGATCCCACGCGCCGCCGGCCGGAACATGCTTTACTGGTAGATGAGATTCCCAGCCCCGTCAGGGCGCTGGGAGATGAACCAATCGTTGCGCCGTTGGTTAAGGTCGGGGAGGGGCACTATGTGGCCCGTCATCCGATCGGCGGCGCCTACTGACAGGGATATTCTTGGAGAGTGCAACCTTATGATAAAAAACACGGTTAAGCGTAATATGCTTATCGCCTCGGCGGTGATGGGCGCGTTGGCATCGGTACCGGCCTGGGCGGCCAAGGACGCGGTGATTGCAGTGGGTTCCAACTTTACCAGCCTGGACCCGTATGACGCCAATGATACCCTGTCGCAGGCGGTGGCCAAGTCGTTCTACCAGGGGCTGTTTGGCTTCGATAAGGATATGAAGCAGGTTAACGTATTGGCGGAAAGTTATCAGGCCAGCGCCGACGGCCTCACCTATACCATCAAGCTGCATAAAGGCGTGAAGTTCCAGGACGGTACTGATTTTAATGCCGAAGCGGTCAAGGTGAACCTGGATCGCGCCAGCAATCCGGACAACCATCTCAAGCGCTACAATCTGTTCAAAATGATCGACAAGACCGAGGTGGTCGACCCGTTAACGGTAAAAATTACGCTGAAAACGCCGTTCTCGCCGTTTATCAATAATTTGTCCCATCCGGCGGCGGCGATGATTTCCCCCGCGGCACTGCAAAAATACGGCAAGGAAATCGGCTTTCATCCGGTGGGCACCGGCCCATACGAATTTGAGGTGTGGAACCAGACCGATTTTGTCAAAGTGAAGCGTTTTGACGGCTACTGGCAAAAAGACGCCGCCAAGCTCGACAGCATCACCTGGCGACCGGTGGTGGACAACAATACCCGCGCGGCGATGCTGCAAACCGGCGAAGCCAATTTTGCCTTCCCGGTCCCTTACGAACAGGCGGCCTTACTGGCAAAAAGCACGAAGCTGGATGTGGTGTCGGCGCCCTCCATCCTGCAGCGCTATATCAGCCTGAATGTAACGCAAAAGCCGTTTGACGACGTCAGGGTGCGCCAGGCCGTGAACTACGCCATTAATAAAGACGCGCTGATCAAAGTCGCCTATGCCGGTTATGCTGTGCCCGCCGAAGGGCCGCTGCCCGCAGGCATTGATTATGCGGTTAAATATAAACCCTGGCCCTACGATCCGGCCAAGGCGCGCGAACTGCTGAAGGAAGCCGGTTATCCGGATGGGTTCACCACCACTCTGTGGTCATCGCACAATACCAGCACCTTCCAGAAGGCGCTGCAGTTTACCCAGCAACAGCTGGCCCAGGTGGGGATTAAAACCACCGTTACCGCCATGGATGCCGGCCAGCGCGCGGCCCAGGTCGAGGCCAAAGGGGTGAACGAAACCGGCGTGCGCATGTTCTATACCGGCTGGTCCGCGTCCACCGGCGAGGCCGACTGGGCCCTGACGCCGCTGTTCGCCAGCACCTCCGCGCCGCCTGCCATCTTCAATACCGCCTTTTACAGTAATCCGCAGGTGGATAAAGATTTGACCGAGGCGCTGAAAACCACCGACCGCGCCGAGAAAACCCGGTTGTATAAAGACGCGCAGGATAAAATCTGGGCTGACGCACCCTGGGTATTCCTGCTGACGGAAAAAATGCTGTACGCGCGCAGCAAGAATCTGACCGGTTTTTATGTCATGCCGGACAGTTCATTTGATTTCACCCACGCTGATATGAAATAACCCGGCAGAATGCTGAATTATTTTATTAAGCGCTTATTGGGGCTGATCCCGACCCTGCTGATCGTCGCGGTGCTGGTGTTCCTGTTTGTCCACCTGCTGCCGGGCGATCCGGCCAGGCTGGCGGCGGGGCCGAACGCCGATGCCTCGGTGGTGGCGCTGGTGCGCCAGGATTTGGGGCTGGACCGGCCCTTGCCGGAGCAGTTTGTCCATTTTATCTCCAATGCCGTGCGTGGCAATTTCGGCACCTCGCTGGTGTCGAAACGGCCGGTCAGCGCCGAGATAAGCTCGCGGTTTATGCCCACATTCTGGCTGACCGTCGCCAGTATGGCGTGGGCGGTGATTCTGGGCATGGCGCTGGGCATCGTTTCGGCGGTATGGCGTAACCGCTGGCCGGACCGCATCGGCATGACGCTTGCGGTCTCGGGGATTTCTTTTCCCGCCTTTGCGCTGGGCATGCTGCTGATGCAGGTATTTTCCGTCGGTCTGGGCTGGCTGCCCACCGTGGGCGCGGACACGCCGCGGCATTATATCCTGCCCGCCATTACTCTCGGCGCGGCGGTGGCATCCATCATGGCGCGTTTTACCCGCGCCTCTTTTGTCGAGGTGATGCAGGAAGACTATATGCGCACCGCCCGGGCCAAGGGCGTGGGCGAATTCTGGGTGGTGGTAAAACATGGCCTGCGCAACGCTATGATTCCGGTGGTGACCATGATGGGCCTGCAGTTTGGTTTTCTGCTGGGCGGTTCGATCGTGGTGGAGGCGGTATTTAACTGGCCGGGACTGGGACGTTTGCTGGTGGATTCGGTGGAGATGCGCGATTATCCGGTGATACAGGCCGAGGTACTGCTGTTTTCGCTGGAATTTATCATTATTAATTTACTGGTGGACATGTTATATGCGGCAATCAATCCGTCTATCCGGTATCAGTAAGGACCGGCGATGAAATTCTGGCGACGAAACGCCGCCCTGGCGGCGATGCCGGTGCTTAATCCTCATCGCGTGCGCACGCCGTGGAGCGAGTTCTGGCGGCGCTTTAAACAGCAGCCGCTGGCGCTGGCGGCCGGGGTATTTGTGCTGCTGCTGATAATCAGCGCGTTATTGGCGCCCTGGCTGGCGCCGTTTGACGCGGAAAACTTTTTTGATTATGACCGGCTTAACGAAGGGCCGTCGGCCATGCACTGGCTGGGGGTGGATTCCCTGGGGCGCGATATTTTCAGCCGTATCCTGATGGGCACGCGCATTTCGCTGGCGGCGGGCTTTTTTTCCGTCTTGCTCGGCATGGTCATCGGCACGGTGATGGGCCTGGTGGCCGGGTTTTATGAAGGCTGGTGGGACCGGCTGATTATGCGGATCTGCGACGTGCTGTTTGCCTTTCCGGGTATTTTGCTGGCTATCGCCGTGGTGGCGATTATGGGCAGCGGCATGGCGAATGTGATTATCGCCGTGGCGATTTTCAGCATTCCGGCGTTTGCCAGGCTGGTGCGCGGCAATACGCTGGTGCTCAAGCACCAGACCTTTATTGAATCGGCGCGCAGTATCGGCGCGTCGGACCGCACCATCCTGCTGCGCCATATTCTGCCGGGGACGATGTCTTCCATCGTGGTGTATTTTACCATGCGTATCGGCACCTCGATTATCACCGCCGCCAGTTTGTCATTTCTGGGGCTGGGCGCGCAGCCGCCGATGCCTGAATGGGGGGCGATGCTAAATGAGGCGCGGGCGGATATGGTGACGGCGCCGCATATTGCCATTTTCCCGAGCCTGGCGATTTTTTTGACGGTGCTGGCGTTTAATTTGCTGGGGGATGGGTTGAGGGATGCGCTGGATCCGAAGTTAAAGAATTAAGGAGAAGGGTGCCCTGGCGGGGGCCGCGTGCGCTTTTTGGCTTTTACTGGTGGTGCTGATGGGGTGGGTTTGCGAGGCGGAGGCTTCGTTTGCCGGAGTGGGGTTGTCAACGGGTGAGGTGGGGATTTCGCTTGCTGGAGTGGGATGTCTGCGGGTGAGGTGGGGATTTCGTTTGCCGGAGTGGGATGTCTGCGGGTGAGGTGGGGATTTCGTTTGCCGGAGTGGGGTTGTCAACGGGTGAGGGGGGCGCTTGCCGGAGTGGGATGTCTGTGGGTGAGGTGGGGATTTCACTTGCCGCGGGCGGCGGTGTTTTATGGTGCCCCGTGCGGGCAAGCGACGAGGGGCCGGCAGTCGCCCCGGCCCCCTCGACCCCCGGGCTACCGGCAGATCGCACGCCGCTGCGCGGTGCCTTCCGTCCCGGCTCCCGCCCTGCGGCCCGCACGGCACGCGCTCCCGGCGCGGGCCTAAGCTCTCACCGCATCCCTGCGGCTCGTCCGGTCGTGAACCGTGCCGTCAGCGTGCTTGATGCCGGTCCAACGTCAACGTCAAAATCAACGACCAAGTCAACGTCAAAATCAACGACCAAGTCAAAGTCAATGTCAAAATCAACGACCAAGTCAAAATCAAAATCAAAGTAAAAATCAAAGTGAAGGTGAAGGTCAAAAGCAGGTGGCAATAGAAAATGGCACTATCTATAGCAAGAGCCAGTGCCAAAAATAAATGCCATTGGCAGAAGCGACAGTCAATGATAAAAGCAACTGCCACGGACCATTACCCGCAGTGCCAATCCTTCCCTATTTCCCATCCCAGGCATCAATTCTCTCCTCCCTGATCTTCACCTTGCCCTCATCATTCACCTTAAAGTAATCCTGCGCCATGCCCCCCTCCCAATCGCCATAGCTGGGATTGGGCAGCACAATATATTTGCGCCCGAATTCCTCCTGGTGACGGTTAACAAAATCCCGCCGTTGGGTATTCAGTTTATGATAGGTCTCGCCGCTGAAATCATTCAGGTTATCGCCGACATACACCACGATATCATAGCCCTGTTTTTCCACCGCCGCGAAACGCTCAACCTTATTGGAGCTGCCGCCGGTAGGTTTCAATAATACTGTTTGCGGGCTGACGTCGGCAAAACCCAACGCCTTGAGATTATCCACCGTGGCGGTGTAGTCAGCCTGCGCGCGGTTGGAGACATAAAAAATACGACCGCCGTGCTCCAGCACATAGTGGGAGAACGCCACCGCGCCCGGCAGCGCCTTGGCCTCGCGCGCCTGGTTCCATTTGCTCCAGGTAGCGTCGGTAAAGGGCTGGTGATGCTTGATCTGCCAGCCGGCGTAGGCGCTGTTATCGATCATGGTCTCATCCAGATCCACCACCACCGCCTTCTTCAGGCCGGGGCGGGCCTTGGCTTGGATAAATGCCGTTTCGGCGGTATTAAAAGCCTGGTAGGACAGGGCGCTGATTTCGCCCGATTGCTGCATCCAGTTAACGGCAAATACCGTTTGTTCCGTGAGCTTTTGCTGTGCCGTCTCAGGCGCGGCGGCTTGCTGATGAGGAGCGCAGCCGCTTAGCAGCAGGCTGAGGGTCAAAGCGGCGAACCCGCATTTTACAGTATGCATTGTTTCTCCTTGTCGTATTCCGAAACTGTCTATGACTCAACCCATCGAAGCGGGTAATCTCAGTGTTGTCTGGCAGGGGGTATCAATTTTCAAGATAACTTAGTTATTTATAAATTAATAACATGCAATTTATTAATTATGAAACTAAAAACATCGTGCGATTGGGCACGGGAACCACGCGAGGGAATAACGGTAATGTCAGTAAGTGTAAATCCGGCGGTGATTTATCGCGCAACCGGCGGGTCATTTCTACGCTTAAGGGGAACGATAAAATGGAGAGAACACCATGCGTTGGATAACACCTCTGCTGCTGTCGGCCGGCCTGGCGTTTTTCAGCGGCCGGCTCATGGCGGCGGAACTTCAGGTCACCCAATTGCTCACGGGTATGGATCACCCCTGGTCCCTGGCATTTTTGCCGCGGGACGGCGGTATGTTGATTACCGAACGACCGGGACGGCTACGCTACTGGCAGCCCGGCCAGCCCCTTTCGGCCCCCATCGCCGGCGTGCCAAAGGTCTACGCCCACGGCCAGGGCGGGCTGTTCGATGTGGTCCTGGCCCCGGATTTTGCACAGTCGCGGCGCATTTATCTTAGCTATGCCGAAGCGGGCAAAGACGACGCGGGGACGGCGGTCGGGTATGGCCGTTTATCGGAAAATAACCAGCAACTGACCGATTTTAAAGTGATTTTCCGCCAGCAGCCCAAACTGTCCAGCGGCGAGCATTTTGGCGGACGGCTGGTATTTGACCGGCAAGGATTTCTGTTTATCAGCCTGGGCGAAAATAATCGCCGCCCCACGGCGCAGGATATGACCAAACACCAGGGCAAAATCGTCCGTTTAACCGCCGATGGCGAAATACCGCCGGATAATCCTTTTGTCCACGACGATAATGCCCGTCCGGAAATCTGGTCCCTGGGGCATCGCAATCCGCAGGGAATGGCATTAAATCCCTGGACCGGCGTCATCTGGGAGAATGAACATGGCCCTCAGGGGGGCGATGAAGTGAATATCATCGCCAAAGGCGCTAACTTTGGCTGGCCGATCGCCACTTACGGCATTAATTACTCGGGTTTGAAAATCCCCGAAGCGCAGGGCGGTGTGGTCGCGGGCACGGTGCAACCCGCCTGGTATTGGCAAAAATCGCCGGCGATAAGCGGTATGGCGTTCTATAACGCCGATCGATTTCCGCAGTGGAAGAACTCGCTGTTTATCGGCGCATTAAAACAACAGGCGTTAATCAGACTGACGCTAAAGGGAGACGTTGTGAAGTCTGAACAACGCTTGCTGGAAGATCGCCATGAGCGCATCCGCGATGTGCGCGTGGGTCCCGACGGTTTCGTCTACGTGCTCACCGACGAGCGGGACGGTAAATTACTCAGGCTTGGGCTGGAATAACCAGCGGCCTGATAGCCGATGGCTGGGGTCTTTTGAACGGCGTAACGCACGCATGGCGGGCAACGGCCGCCACGGGGATCGGGCCCTTCCGGCCGGGCCCGCATCGCGTCATCATGCCGGCCGGGGGCGGCAGGCCCGGGTTAGCTCAGCGGCAGCATGACCCGCGTCTTGAAGGCATGACGGGAAGAAATGGCGTCATACCAGGTTTGCAGATGGGTACGTGGTTTGCGCTCGATATCAAGCGTAAACCAGTTATACGCCAGGCATCCGATGGGAATGTCGCCGATGCCGAATTTTTCCCCGGAAAAATAGGGGTGCTTTTCCAGAGCGGTTTCAGCGATATCCAATAATTCCTCGCATCGTTTAATGCCGTTTTCTATCAATTGTTTATCACGCTTGGCCGGTGGCGTGCGGATAAGATTGATATACACCGGCTGTAACGCCGGCGACAGGCTGGATAACGTCCAGTCCATCCATTTTTCGGAGGCGGCGCGTACCGCCGCATCCGCTAATAGCCACTGGTCCTGGCCGAATTTTGCCGCCATATAGCGTACGATGGTATTGGATTCCCAGAGCACCAAATCGTTATCATCATCCTGCAGGCAGGGCACCAGGCCGTTGGGATTTAACGCCAGGAACAGCGGATCCTTGTTTTTACCGTATTCGCCGCCAGCCGGTATTACGTTGAACGCCAGTTCAAGTTCCGCGGCGCACCACAGTACTTTTTTCACGTTCACTGAATTCTCACGACCCCAGATTGTCAACATTGCGCCTTCTCCGTTATATTTTTCTAAATAGTTGGGCAATCTTCAGCGTGGCCTAACAGGGGGTTATGCCGTAAAAAAACCGGTTTACCTGCTCCGCCTTTTATCGCCGTATTAAGCCTGATTTTAGCGCATAAAAAGAAAATGAGCTTTTCCCGGACATATCTTCATGGTTTAACCGGTCTTCATAAATTATAACCTGTAAACTATTGCGCTAATTGATAATTATCTAAACATGCATCTTTAAACGATATTTTGTTTCAAAAAAAAATAGCGCGGCAAGAATCCGCGATGTCCGCCTGGGAATTATGCTTTAATCTTGGGTTTTACGGCCATTGGCCGGGTCCATTCATTTAGGGAAAGGTATCGTTATGACAGTGATAAAAATCGTGCGCGCGGTTTTATCCGTAGGGCTGTTTGCCCTGGGGTTGCAATTGGCCCAGGCGAACAGCGATCCAAAAACCATTGTCTTCGGCGTCGCGCCGGGTCCTTATGGGGATATGGTGAAGCAGGCCATCAAGCCTGAGCTGGTAAAAAAAGGCTATACGGTGGAGGTGCGGGAGTTCAGCGACTATGTGCAGCCGAATATGGCATTGGCCAACGGCAGTATTGACGCCAATCTTTTCCAGCATACGCTGTATCTGGAAAAGTTTGCCGCCGACAAAAACCTGAAGGTGAGTAAACTTATCACCGTGCCCACCGCCAGCATGGGTTTCTATTCGCATAAAATCACTGCTATCCGCGAGCTCAAGAAGGGCGATATCATCACGCTATCAAATGATCCCACCAACCTGGCGCGCGGCCTGCGTTTTCTGGAAAAACTGGGTCTGATTAAAATCAAGGCGGATATCGACCCCACTAAAGCCTCCGAACGCGATATCGCCCTGAATCCGCGCGGCCTGGTATTCAAGCCGCTGGAGGCCGCCCAGTTGCCGCGCACCCTTGACAGCGCCAGCGGCGCGCTGGTCAACGGCAACTTTGCCATTGCCGCGGGCCTGAAGATGTCATCGGCCCTGGCGCTGGAAACGCTGGATGAAAATCTGAAAAATGTCATTGCGGTACGCACCGACGATTTGGATAAACCTTTTGTCAAAGACATCAAGGCCGCGGTGGAATCGCCGGCGTATGCTGCGGTGATTAACCAACCCGGCTCGATGTTCAGCCAATTCCAGAAACCCGAATGGATGCAGGCCGCCCCCCAGGTTAAACCCTGACCAAGCCCCTGCCGGCACTCTTGTCCGGCAGGCGGTTTTCCGCTTTGGATGTGATTTTGGAGTATGCGGATAATGATTCAGTTAGACCATATCAGCGTGGATTTCCCCCAGGGAAAGCAACCGGGCGCCCGCGCGGTGGACGACGTCAGCCTGCGGGTTAAACGTGGTGAAATCTACGGTATCGTCGGCGCCAGCGGGGCGGGCAAAAGCACGCTGCTGCGCACCATCAACCTGCTCCAGCGGCCAAGCGCCGGCGAGGTTATCGTTAACGACGTCCGGGTCAGTGCGCTTTCCGGCGGCGCGCTGCGCCGGCAACGGCAAAAAATCGGCATGATTTTCCAGCATTTTAACCTGATGCATACGCGCACGGTGGCGGCGAACGTCGCCTTCAGCCTGCGGGCGGCCGGCAAATCCTCCGGTGACATCGCCCGGCGGGTACCGGAAATCCTGGCGCTGGTGGGCCTGGCCGATAAGGCGGCGGCCTTCCCGGCACAGCTTAGCGGCGGGCAAAAACAGCGGGTCGGCATCGCGCGCGCCATCGCTAACCAGCCTGAGGTGTTGCTGTGTGACGAGCCGACCTCGGCGCTGGATCTGGAAACATCGGCATCGATACTGACACTGCTTAAGGAAATCAATGTCCGCCTCGGCATTACCATTGTATTGATTTCCCATGAAATGACGGTCATCAAGACCATCTGCGACCGCGTGGCGGTGATGACCGGGGGGAAAGTGGTGGAGGAAGGGGCGGTTTTTGACATTTTCGCCACGCCCCGGCACGAATTTACCCGGCAACTGGTTTCGCATACCTTTAATCTGGAGCTGCCGCCCCGCTTAATGCAGGATTTACGCGGTACCCTGTTGAAAATATTGTTTGTTGGCGCCTCCGCCGAGCAGCCGGTGCTGTCGGATGTCGCCACGCGTTTCGGCGTGTCGGTGAATATCCTGCACGGAAAAATTGAGTATATCGGCTACCGCGCGTTGGGCGTGCTGGTGGCGCTGTTAACCCATCCCACCCGGCCGGAACAGGTTGCCCTGGCGGTCACCTATATCCAGGAAAATACCGCGCGCGTGGAGGTGCTGCATGGCTGATTTATGGCTCGATCTTTTTGCCGCGTTTGGCGAAACCTTCCAGATGGTGGGGATCGCCACGCTGTTTGCCATTATCGGCGGCCTGCCGCTGGGCTTTCTCATCTATGTCACCGACCGCCATCTGTTCTGGCAAAACCGCGCCCTCTATCTTAGCGGCACGGTGCTGGTAAATATCATCCGTTCGATACCCTTTGTCATTCTGCTGGTGCTGCTGCTGCCGTTAACGCAATTGTTGCTGGGCAACACCATCGGGCCCATCGCCGCGGCCGTGCCGTTATCCGTGGCGGCCATCGCGTTTTATGCCCGTCTGGTGGATGGCGCGCTGCGCGAAGTGGATCCCGGCATTGTCGAGGCTGCCGAAGCCTTTGGCGCCAGCCCGATGCGCATCATCTGCACGGTGTTATTACCGGAGGCGCTGGCGGGTCTATTACGCGGGTTGACCATCACCCTGGTCAGCCTTATCGGCTATTCCGCCATGGCGGGGATTGTCGGCGGCGGCGGGGTGGGCGATCTGGCCATCCGTTTTGGTTATTACCGCTACGAAACCAACGTCATGATCATTACCGTGGTGGCGCTGGTTATTTTAGTCCAGATAGTCCAGGTGTTGGGCGACGCCCTGGCACAACGCGCCGACCGGCGCAGTAAACGCTAAACCGCCGCCCGCCGTCAGGCGGCGGTAAGATAAAAAAATGTAAAAAGAGCTGAAAATTGATCGCCGTTGCGGCAAAGTTGAACTGTTTCGCATAGACTTAATGTGTTTGCACGGCTGACAAACCAGCACACAAATTTAAAACGGGTATGATGATCAGGAACATCGCTATGTTTATGGTTTTGCCCATCATCCCAAGGTATGGCTTTGTCATCAAACTCTGTTGGGATCTCTACCGTGAGTAACGCGGTTACCATTGTTGAAGGGATACTCTGGCCACGCCATGAAGAATGACATTTTTCCACAAAAAAAAACCACCCTGACCCTGGGCGCACTGCTGGTGCTGGCCCTCATCCCCGCAGCCCGGGCCGATACGCCGCCCGCCGCGCCGGAAGTAAACGCCAAGGCGTTTATCCTGATGGATTATCAAAGCGGCAAAGTGCTGGCGGAGTCAAATGCCGATCTGCGTCTCGACCCCGCCAGCCTGACAAAAATCATGTCCAGCTATGTGATTGGGCAGTCCCTGAAGGCCAAAAAAATCACGGAGCAGGATAAAGTCACCATCGGCAAGGATGCCTGGGCCACGGGTAACCCGGTACTGCGCGGTTCGTCGCTGATGTTCCTGAAGCCCGGAGAGCAGGTCTCCGTGGCGGATCTGAACAACGGGGTGGTGATCCAGTCGGGCAACGATGCCAGTATCGCCCTCGCGGATTATGTCGCCGGCAGTCAGGATGCGTTTGTCAGCCTGATGAACAAATATGTCGACGTCATGGGATTAAAAAATACCCATTTCCTCACCGTGCATGGGCTGGATGCCGAAGGGCAATACAGCACCGCGCGGGATATGGCGATCATCAGCCAGGCGCTGATTCGGGATGTCCCGGACGAATATGCCCTGCATAAACAAAAAGAATTCACCTATAACAAGATTAAACAGCTCAACCGCAACCGGCTGTTATGGAACAGCAATCTCACCGTGGACGGCATCAAGACCGGTTATACCGATGGCGCGGGCCATAACCTGGTGGCGTCGGCTATCACCCCTGGCGGCATGCGGCTGATTTCGGTGGTGCTGGGCGCGCCCACCGACGGGGTGCGTTTTCGCGAGAGCGAAAAAATCCTCACCTGGGGCTTCAATTTTTATGAAACGCTGACGCTGATTCCCGCCGGCAAACCCTTTACCCGCCAGCGGGTCTGGTTCGGCGATCGCAGTGAGGTGGACTTGGGCGTGGCGCAGGATGCGTCTGTTACCTTGCCTAAAGGCCAGATGAAAAACCTGAAGGCGTCATTTACCCTGGCGTCTCCTCATCTTGAGGCGCCGCTGGCTCGCCACCAGGTGGTAGGAACCATTGATTTTCAACTGGACGGCAAGGTTGTCGAACAACGCCCGCTTGTGGTGCTCGATGAAGTGCAGAAAGGCGGCTTTTTCCGCAACATCTGGGATTGGATCCTGCAGACCATACACGGCTGGTTTGGCAAATAGGCCGTCTCGTCTTCCGTTATTATGATGCCTCCCAGCGGGAGGCATTATCCCACCTTATTCCAGCAGCTTATACAGAATCGCCGACAGCGCGATAAAGCCTATGGCCCAAACAAAATAATTGCTGGCCGCGCCGCGATAGCGGGCCATGGCCGGCACCTTGGCTATGGCATACATGGGCAGCAGAAAAAGCAGCATGGCGATAATCGGGCCGCCCAGCATTTCAATAATACCCAGGATGCTGGGGTTGATGGTCGCCACCAGCCATGTCGACGCCAGCATAAACAGCCCCGTCAGCCGGTGCAGTGTAACCTCATGGACGGTTCTGCCCGGCTTGCGCAGCGCCTTATCCAGCAGGCTGATAAAGCCCTCGCTGGCGCCGAGGTAATGGCCGAGGAAGGATTTGGTTATCGCGACAAACGCCACGACCGGCGCCAAAAAACCGATAAAGGGATTGTTGAAGTGATTGGCCAGGAAGGACAGGATGGAGATATTTTGCGTTTTGGCGTGCGCCAGGTCCTGGGGCGAGAGGCTAAGGACGCAGCTGAAAACGAAAAACATCACCGTCAGCACCATCAGGATGTTGCTGTATAATAAAATGCGCGAGCATTTTTGCTCGGCGTTATCGCCGTATTCCTTTTTTTTCGACATGGCGAAGGCGGAAATGATGGGTGAATGGTTAAACGAGAATACCAGCACCGGCACCGCCAGCCACAGGGTATGCCATAACCCGCCGTTTCCTGTGCCGCGAAGCGGCAGGGCGGTATGGAAAATGTCGGTGCTCCAGTGGGGCATCAGGAACGCGCCCAGGAACAACAGCACCGCGACAAAGGGAAATACCAGCATACTCATGACCTTGACGATAATCTCTTTACCCAGGCGGATGACGGTCATCAGGCCCATGATCAAGATCAACGACAGCAGCGCGCGCGGCGGCGCGGTAAGGTGCAATTGATGGGTAATAAAACTGTCGACGGTATTGGTGATGGCGACGCCGTAGACCAGCAGAATGGGGTAAATGGCAAAAAAATAAAGCAGGGTAATCACCTGGCCCGCCCGGGCGCCGAAGTGTTGCTCAATCACGTCGGTAATATCCCGGCACGCGCCGTCGCCCGACAACACCAGGCGGCATAAAGCGCGATGGGCGAAAAAGGTCATGGGGAACGCAATCAGCGCCATGATGATCAGCGGCACCAGGCCCCCGATACCCGCATTGATGGGCAAAAACAGCACCCCGGCGCCGATAGCCGTGCCATAAAGCCCCATCATCCAGACAGCATCCGTTTTGCTCCAGGATGCCGACGCGGTCCGATGGGCCAGTGTTTCCGTGGTGGCTTGAGTTGTATCCATTATATCTCCAAAAAACAAAGCGGAACGAATAATATATAAACTGCAAAGGCTTATTACATAGCCGCTTTTATTGCAATAGCAGTTACGAAAAACAGTAAGAGCGAGTCATCAGGTAAATAATATTGGGCGGTGAGATCAGATGGACATAATATAGAATTTGTTCGGGATATTCATGCGCTATGTTGATTTTTTTGATCTAAGTCGATTATTTAATGGTGCAGTACGGGTTAGGTTAATGCGTAATAATAATAACTCCTGCTATAATATTTGTAATGGTTCATTAACGTTAAAGTTATCTAACGCTTTAATATAATAATATTTTTTGGCATCGGCGGCGTTTTTTTCGACCTGCCGCCGTCATGAGATTAATGCCTGCCCAATAGCCTGCACCCCTATAACGCTATTATGCGGCCAAGCACCTAATGTCGCCATTTATTATTGCTGTTATTATGAATTATCTTTTAATTAATTTACTGTAATTGAATTAGTCATTTTTCGTGGAATAATAGGGGATAATACGGCCCCGGCCCAACGACCAGACTAAAAAATCGCTGTCCGGCCTGCAGGTGGCGGCGTCAGCGCAGGGGCGCAGAGGTGCAGGTTGTAGCGGGGAAACCGCCGCTCGATGCGCCAGGCAACCGTTATGACCGGGGGAATGGCGGACAATAAAAAACCCGAAAGTCTTGAACCTAATAGGCGGGACGATCGGGCTCCTCAATTTGGGGACATCAAAGAAAAGCAGTGGCACATATTCAGACTGCGGCCATAAGCGAAAGTTCTGCGTTAGATCAAAAAAATCTCATTTCCGACCGGCGCCATGAGCGCCGGGCTTATGCGTCGGCGCCCGCGCCGTACGGCAGCAGCCGGCAACGCGTACGGCCGGCGCGGCGCGCGCGGCCGGTGGCTGCTGTTTATGTAAAAAAATTAATGTAAGAGGGCGACGTGTCATCATAAGAAAAAACTGAAATTTTCATTTTATTGCGACGCCGCCATGGATAGAAAGGGTCTGATGGTGGCAAAAAGCGTTTCAGCGCCGCGCCCCGGGCAAAAAAAGAAATTATTTTATTTACCGTAAAAAAGTCAGTCTAATGACAAGGTTGGAAGCGTATCATCGGTATTATATGTCCATCGGGGTGTGATTGTTCTCTCACAATGAATAACAAAATTTCATTCTTGCGTAACAAATCGGCCACCTTAATAAGCATGGACCATAACTTTATTGTTACCAGCAACTATTTGATAATTATGAGATTATCAAGTATATTCATTAGAATAAAATCTGAGAATACACCATTATTGCCGCCAGGGAAGCGTACCGGGATTTGACGGTTACCGGACGTTTGCCTTTGGCGTTGTTTTTCCCTTGTCGCCGGGAAAATATACGCCATTTTATCGCGGTAAACATTTTTCTGCCGATGACCGGCGGCCGGGATGAATTGGGCGGCATTCATCATCGGGAAACCGCGTTTTTTTTCTATGGCGTTTTGATCACAGCGTGAATTATGGGAGGCAAAAATGGCGCTCTACCGGCATTGGGCTGGAACCATAAGCAGTGCTGTACTGTTCGGCGTAATCTTTGCCAGCCAGGTCAGCGGCTTCGAAGTGATGAAGACCGGGGATCACGGCGCGGCATTTGGCCTGCTGCTGTTTTTACTGCCCGGCATCGTCGGCAGCCTGCTGTTGCATGAGAATAAAATCATCAATCCGATCGTGGGCGCCCTGATCGCTTCGCCTTTTTGCCTGCTGCTGTTTTACCTCGGACATGGTTTATCCATCAGCCTGTGGTATCAGCTTGCCTACATGTTAAGCGCGGTATTCTGGTGCGCCTGCGGCGCGCTGGGGTGTTACTTTGCCGGCGTGATATACAAAGGGGCGGCGCATTGACGGCGGCGTAAAAGAATAAAGCCAGCCCGGGCTGGCTTCCATCGCAGTGATGCAGTAATAAAGCAGTGCGGATTATTGCTGGTAAAGGCTGAGGTTTTCTTTCGCGTAAGCTTCAAAATCAGTGCAGCCGCCGATATGAACCTGATCGACGAAGATTTGCGGCACGGTTTCCACGGGTTTGCCGACGGTTTTCGACAGGTCGGCCTTGGATATGCCTTCCGCATGGATATCGACATAACGGAAAGAGAAGTCATCCCGTTCAGCGGTCAGTTTTTCAGCCAGCTCTTTAGCGCGCACACAATAAGGACAGCCCGGACGTCCAAAAATGACAGCAAACATATACACTCCTTAACGCATAAAAGAAAAAACGAAACGAATCTTTGCACTCGGTTATGCTTTTCGCTGTCAGCTACTATGCCTGTGACCTGCGTCAAAAAAAAGCAGAAAATACCTTTTAGTCCAATGCATCCCGCCTATCTGTTTCATACGCGTGCAAACCGTCTTTGGACGCTAAACTTTTCTCGACCCGCGCCCGCGGGCGGATTATTATGAGCCGGTCCACTATGATCAATCTGGGTAAACCGTGAAAATAGCCATTTTATCCCGGGACGGCACCCTGTTTTCCTGCAGGCGACTGCGGGAAGCGGCCGAATCCCGACGTCATAGCGTGGATATCATCGATCCGCTCTCCTGCTATATGAACATCAATTGTGACGCGCCCGCCATTCATTACCGCGGCAATCGCCTGGCGCATTACGATGCGGTTATCCCGCGTATCGGCACCGCCATCACCTTTTACGGCACCGCGGTCTTGCGCCAGTTTGAAATGCTGGGTAGCTATGCGCTGAACGGTTCTTCGGCCATTACCCGCGCCAGGGATAAACTGCATTCCCTTCAATTGCTGGCGAAAGAGGGCATCGATCTGCCGGTGACGGGCTTTGCCGATTCCCCGGACGATACCGGCGATCTGATTGCCATGGTGGGCGGGGCGCCCCTGGTGGTAAAGCTGGTGGAAGGCACTCAGGGCATCGGCGTGGTGCTGGCTGAAACATCCCAGGCCGCCAAGAGTGTTATCGACGCCTTTCGCGGCTTGAAGGCGCAGTTTCTGGTGCAGGAATATATTCAGGAGGCGAAAGGCTGCGATATCCGGTGCCTGGTGGTGGGCAACCGGGTGGTGGCGGCTATCGAACGCCAGGCCGAAGCGGGAGATTTCCGCTCCAATCTTCATCGGGGCGGTTCGGCCCGCAAAATTGTCATTACCCCCCGGGAGAGGGCGGTGGCCATCAAGGCGGTCAGCACTTTGGGGATTGATGTGGCCGGCGTCGATATCCTGCGGGCGCGGCGCGGGCCCTTGGTGATGGAGGTCAATGCCTCGCCGGGCCTGGAAGGGGTGGAAACCGCCACCGGCACCGATATTGCCGGAATGATGATTGAATACATCGAACAGCACGGCCAGAAAATGTTAAAACCGGGCAATACCTTGTAAATCCACCGTACCCGCGGCAAAAAGAGCATTTTCAGATTTTGTCCCGGGGGGCGGACATTGGTCTGACCTATGGTGATTAATGAGAAAGCTATCTATTAAAAATCAATATGATGTTGTTTGCCGCGCAATAGCGCGCCGCGCGCCGCTACGCCCGGATAACCGGCCGGGCCGACTGTTAAAATAATTTCCTGCGTTTGTCCATGGCACCTTTGACGATTATTCCGTAAGCTATGCCCCGTTTCGCATTTTTCATTTAGAGGTTGGCCTTCATGGATTCACTTGTTGTCCCGGATCTGGACATCCTTAGACGCTGGCTGGAAAAGCTCAGCCTGACGTTTTTCGAGTGTGACTCCTGCCAGGCGTTGCATCTGCCGCATATGCAAAATTTTGACGGTATCTTCGATGCCAAAGTTGATTTGGTCGATAACGTCATTTTATTTTCCGCCCTGGCGGAGGTGCGTCCCACCGCGCTGATAGCGCTGGTGGGGGATTTAAGTCAGATAAATGCCAGTTCGCTGACGGTGAAGGCCTTTATCGATATTCAGGACGATAACTTGCCCAAGCTGGTGGCGTGCCAGGCGTTAAGCATTGAGGTGGGCGTGACCTTTGGTCAGTTTAAACATTTTATGCAGCAGTCCGAAGAACAGATTTCCATGCTGATTCTGGAAGCGCGTGCCAATGATTTGCTGTTTATTGACGGCGAAGAACAGCCCGCCGACGCCAAAAATACCCTTCCGGTTATCCATTGATCTGCCGCCTGCCGCAGGCGGCGTGCCCTCCCGGTACCTTCCCATCATTTATGCTGTCGTTGCGCCCGCGCGAGCGCAGATCCTTTGTCATTTATGCGTCCAATACCAGATTTGTTCACTAATTAGTGAATAATTAATCGATTAAAGCCATTTTTTTTGCGGATCGCTGGCGTCGCAGTGGCGCTGCGGTTATGCTTGCGATGCTGCGCGTGATCCGTCGGACAACCGTTTTCATAACGTTATCTCCCCGCGCGCGTCCGCGGGGGATCGGCTATTCACGGTGCCGCCAACAGCCGCTGCGCTTATTTAAGCACTGTATACCGGCGACGTTATACAGAAATATCTTTTATTGACCGGGATTTGGAGGAAGCAACGGATGTTCACCCAACGTAAAAAATGGTTGTCGGGTATAGTTGCCGGCCTGCTGATGGCTGCGTCCGTCACCGCATCAGGTGCGGAACAAAAAACGCTGCATGTCTATAATTGGTCGGATTATATTGCGCCGAACACCGTGCCGGATTTTGAAAAACAAACCGGCATAAAAGTCATCTATGATGTTTTCGACTCCAATGAAGTATTGGAGGGTAAACTGATGGCCGGCAGTACCGGCTTTGACGTGGTGGTGCCTTCCGCCAGTTTCCTGGAGCGACAGTTAACCGCCGGGGTATTCCAGCCTTTGGATAAAAGTAAACTGCCGAATTATAAAAATCTGGATCCGGAATTATTGAAACTTATCAGCCAGCATGATCCTGATAACAAATATGCCATTCCCTATATGTGGGCTACCACCGGCATTGCCTATAACGTCGATAAGGTCAAAGCCATTCTGGGCGCGGACGCGCCGGTAAACAGCTGGGATCTGGTGTTAAAACCGGAAAACCTGGCGAAGCTGAAAAGCTGCGGCGTTTCATTCCTTGATGCGCCCTCGGAGATATTCGCCACCGTCCTCAATTACCTGGGCAAGGATCCGAACAGCGCCAACGCCGCGGATTATACCGGGCCGGCCACCGATCTGCTGTTAAAGCTGCGCCCCAGCATCCGTTATTTCCATTCCTCGCAATATATCAACGATTTGGCAAATGGGGACATTTGCGTTGCCATCGGCTGGGCCGGCGACGTGATGCAGGCGGCAAATCGCGCGAAGGAAGCGAAGAACGGCGTTCATATCGCCTATAGTATTCCTAAGGAAGGCGCGCTGGCGTTTTTTGACGTGCTGGCGATTCCGGCCGACGCCAAAAATACCGACGAGGCCTATCAGTTCCTTAATTTTCTGATGGACCCCCAGGTTATTGCCCAGGTCAGCAATCAGATATTCTATGCCAACGGCAATAAAGCGGCCACGCCGCTGGTCAATGAAGAGGTGCGCAATAATCCCGGCATTTATCCGCCGCCCGAGGTGCGCGCTAAATTATTTAGCCTTAAAGTTCAGCCGCCGCAAATAGACCGGGTTATCACCCGTGCCTGGACCAAGGTAAAAAGCGGCAAGTAATCTGCCCGCCGCAGGGTTGACATTATGCTAACCAACAGGCGGTTTCATACCGCCTGTTATGCTATTTCAGAGACGGTAGACGATTAACGATTATCCGTTTCTTCTGTTCCGGAGAGTCATGTCAGTGAACGATGCTATACCCCGCCCACAGCCCAAAACCCAGAAAATGGTAACGCCATTGCTGGAGATTCGTAATTTGACCAAAACCTTCGACGGCCAGTCGGCGGTCGATGATGTCAGTTTAACGATCTATAAAGGGGAAATGTTTGCTTTATTGGGCGCGTCAGGCTGTGGTAAATCCACGCTGCTGCGGATGCTGGCGGGCTTTGAACAACCCACCCATGGCCAGATTGTGCTCGACGGCCAGGACCTGTCCCATATGCCGCCGTATCAACGGCCCATTAATATGATGTTCCAGTCCTATGCGCTGTTTCCGCATATGACGGTGGAACAGAATATTGCCTTCGGCTTGAAGCAGGATAAACTGCCGCGCGCCGAGATTAAGCAACGCGTGGCGGAGATGCTGGCGATGGTGCATATGCAGGAATTCGCCGCCCGCAAGCCCCATCAGCTTTCCGGCGGCCAGCGCCAGCGCGTGGCGCTGGCGCGCAGCCTGGCTAAACGGCCAAAGCTATTGCTGCTTGACGAACCGATGGGCGCGCTGGATAAAAAATTACGCGACCGCATGCAGCTGGAAGTGGTGGATATCCTGGAACGCGTCGGGGTGACCTGCGTGATGGTCACGCACGATCAGGAAGAGGCCATGACCATGGCCGGACGCATCGCCATTATGAACCGGGGCAAGTTTGTGCAAATCGGCGAGCCGGAAGAGATTTATGAGCATCCCAACAGCCGCTTCAGCGCCGAATTTATCGGTTCGGTCAATATGTTCGACGGCCTGCTGGTTGAGCGTCACGACGATGCGCTCATTATCCAAAGTCCCGGCCTGGTGCATCCGCTGCAGGTGAATTCCGATGTGTCGGTGGTTGACGGCGTGCCGGTGCATGTGGCGCTGCGGCCGGAAAAAATCATGCTGTGCGAGGAGGTGCCCGCGGACGGCTTTAACTTTGCCGTCGGCGAAGTGGTCAATATCGCCTATCTCGGCGATCTCTCCATTTACCATGTGCTGCTGCAAAGCGGCCAGACCATCAGCGCGCAGCTGCAAAATGCGCACCGTTACCGAAAAGGCACGCCGACCTGGGGGGATGAAGTGCGTCTCTGTTGGGATGCGGACAGCTGTGTTGTGCTGACGGTATAGGACAGGGGAACATCATGTCTGCATCTGACGAAAAATTACTGCCCCCGCCGGCCGTCGAGCGGGTCAACACCCCCCGCATCTTGACAAGGCTGCAGATGCGCCATGGGCGCAAGGCGGTGATTTTTCTGCCTTACCTGTGGCTGTTGCTGCTGTTTATGCTGCCGTTCCTGATTGTTTTCAAAATCAGCATGGCGGAGATGGCCCGGGCGATCCCGCCCTACACCGACCTGGTCAGCTGGCTCGACGGTAAGCTGGATATCTCGCTGAACCTGGCCAATTACCTGCAACTGCTGGACGATCCGCTGTATATCGAGGCGTATCTGCAATCACTGCAGGTCGCGGCCGTTTCCACCTTTTTCTGCCTGCTGATAGGCTACCCGATGGCCTGGGCGGTGGCCCACAGTAAACCCTCGACGCGCAATATCCTGCTGTTGCTGGTTATCCTGCCGTCGTGGACGTCATTTTTAATCCGGGTCTACGCCTGGATGGGGATCCTGAAAAACAACGGTATTCTCAATAACGTCCTGCTGTGGCTCGGCGTTATCGATCAGCCGCTGGTGATCCTGCATACCAATCTGGCGGTATATATCGGAGTGGTCTATGCCTATCTGCCGTTTATGATCCTGCCCATTTATACCGCGCTGACGCGGCTGGATTATTCCCTGGTGGAGGCATCGCTCGATCTCGGCGCCCGGCCGATGAAAACCTTTTTCCAGGTGATTGTTCCCCTGACCAAAGGCGGCATTATCGCCGGCTCGATGCTGGTGTTTATTCCGGCGGTGGGCGAATACGTGATTCCAGAGCTGCTCGGAGGCCCCGACAGCATCATGATCGGGCGCATTTTATGGCAGGAATTTTTCAATAACCGCGATTGGCCGGTGGCGTCCGCGGTAGCGGTTATCATGCTGCTGCTGCTGATTGTGCCGATTATGTGGTTCCATAAACATCAGAATAAAACCCTGGGGGATCGGGCATGAATACGCTACCTGTCGTGCGTTCGCCCTGGCGCATCGTGATTTTAATCACCGGGTTTACCTTTTTGTACGCCCCGATGCTGATGCTGGTCATCTACTCGTTCAACAGCTCGAAACTGGTCACGGTATGGGCCGGATGGTCGACGCAGTGGTATGGCGTCCTGGTCAATGACCAGGCGATGCTAAGCGCCGTGTCGCTCAGCCTGACGCTGGCGGCCGCCACCGCCACCATGGCGGTGATCCTGGGTACCCTGGCGGCGGTGGTGATCGTGCGTTTCGGCCGCTTTCGCGGCGCCAACGGGTTCGCCTTTATGCTGACCGCGCCGCTGGTGATGCCGGATGTGATAACCGGCCTGTCGCTGCTGCTGCTGTTCGTGGCGCTGGGGCACGCCATCGGCTGGCCGGCGGAGCGAGGCATGTTCACCATCTGGCTGGCGCACGTGACGTTTTGTACCGCCTACGTGGCGGTGGTGGTCAATTCCAGGCTGCGCGAGCTGGATGCCTCCATCGAGGAAGCCGCGCTGGATCTGGGCGCCACGCCCATCAAGGTGTTTTTTATTATAACGCTGCCGATGATTGCCCCGGCCATAGTATCCGGCTGGCTGCTGGCCTTTACCCTGTCGCTCGATGATCTGGTCATCGCCAGTTTTGTCGCCGGTCCGGGGGCCACCACGTTGCCGATGCTGGTGTTCTCAAGCGTCAGGATGGGGGTAAATCCGGAAATCAATGCCCTGGCCACCATCATCCTGGGCGTGGTCGGCGTTATCGGCCTGATCGCCTGGTGGCTGATGTCCCGCGCTGAAAAGCAACGCCTGCGGGATCGCCAGCGGGCGGCCCGTGGCTGATTGCGCAGATTACTGCTAGTCTTTATCCGTGTGCCGCTGTTTAATACGGCGTAATAACAAGGAGAAAGGCCATGTCGGACATCCTGAGGGATGGCAATACGGGCCCGCTGCATTGGCGTATGCTAAAGCGCGCCGCGGCGGAACGGACGCGCTGGCGCGGTAATGTGCCGGTGGCGGTATTGGTCGCCGGCAGCGCCATCGTCGCCACCCGCTGCCTGGGCATGCTGATGTTGACCAGCAACCTGGGCGTGGAGGGGGTGCGCAGCTTTATCGAGACCAGCAGCCGCTCGTGGGATTTGACGCTGCTGTTTCTGGCAAGCCTAACGGTGCTGTTCGTCGAGTTGCGCTGCGGATTTGCGGTGATGCGCGGTCATTCCTGGGCGCGCTGGTATTTTGCCGGGTGCCAGGGCCTGAGCGCCGGCTATTTGTTCCTGGCCACCTGGAATGGTTTTTATCCTGAAATGTTCGCGCTGCCGGGCGCCAGCGCCGCGGAGATCTCCGGCGAACTGCTGATGCATAAACTGCCGGATATGGTGATCGTGCTGCTGTTATTCGCGCCGATCTCCAGCCGGCGGTTTTTTAAACGCGGCCGGTGATTTTTACCTAAAACCGGTGGTACAATGCGCGCCCGTTTAACCGGCCAGAAAATCTATGCATTGCGAACTCTTCAGCGCGGATCGATGCCATTCCTGCCAGTGGCTGGATAAGCCCTATGCGCAGCAGCTGGCGGATAAACAGGCCGCCCTGGCCGGATTATTGTCGGCCATGCCCGTGGCGCAGTGGCTGGCGCCGGTGGCTTCGCCGCCCGCGGCGTTTCGCAATAAGGCGAAAATGGTGGTAAGCGGCAGCGTAGAACGCCCGGTGCTAGGCATCATGGCGCGGGACGGAGAGCCGCTGGATCTCTGCGCCTGCCCGCTTTACCCCCCCACCTTCGCGCCGGTATTCGGCGTGCTTAAGCACGTTATCGCCCGCGCCGGCCTGACGCCTTATCACGTGGCGCGCCGGCGCGGCGAGTTAAAATTCCTGCTGTTGACCGAAAGCCGGCATGACGGCGGCATGATGCTGCGTTTCGTGCTGCGCTCGCAGGCCAAGCTGGACGCGCTGCGCGCCCAATTGCCCTGGCTGCGGGAGCGTGTGCCCCAGCTTCAGGTGATATCGGTGAATCTCCAGCCGGTGCATATGGCCATTCTTGAAGGTGAAACTGAAATCATCCTGACCGAGGATACCGCGCTGGCGGAACGGCTCAATGATGTGCCGCTGTTTATCCGCCCGCGCGGTTTTTTCCAGACCAACCCGTCGGTCGCCGCGCGCCTGTATGCCGCCGCCCGGCAGTGGGTCGGCGAACTGGAAATCAGCAGCCTGTGGGATTTGTTTTGTGGGGTGGGGGGGTTTGGTTTGCACTGCGCGCGCCCGAATATGCGCCTGACCGGCATTGAAATCAGCGCCGAGGCGATAGCCAGCGCGCGCCAGTCGGCGCAGCTGATGGGGCTGACCCAGGTGATGTTCCAGGCGCTGGATTCCACCCAGTTCGCGCGCTCAAGGGCGGAGGTGCCGGATCTGGTGCTGGTCAACCCACCCCGGCGCGGCATTGGCGCGGATTTATGCCGCTATCTGGAGAGCATGGCGCCCCCGTATATTCTTTACTCCAGCTGCCAGGCGGAAAGCCTGGCCCGGGATCTGCAGGCCCTGCCGGCATACCGTATCGTCAAGGCGCAGTTATTTGATATGTTTGCGCATACCGCCCATTACGAGACGCTGGTTCTGCTGCAACGCATTCCCTCAGTTACGTCGTTCAAACCGTAACGCCCGATGCTCGATCAAACGCATCAGCAGGGTCAGCACGCCGTTAACGCACAGATAGATAATGCCTGCGGCGCCGAACACCATGACGTCGTAGGTGCGACCATACATTAACTGCCCATGGCCCATGATATCCATCAGGGTAATGGTGTAGGCCAGCGAGGTACTTTTAAACACCAGCACCACTTCATTGGAGTAGGACGACAGCGCCCGCTTGATGGCGAACGGCATCAATAAGCGCAGGGATTGCAGGCGCGACATGCCCAGCGCCGCGCATGACTGCCATTGTCCGGCGGGAATGGCGCGCATAGCGCCGGTAAAGAGCTGGGTGCTGTAGGCGGCGCTGTTAAGCGCCAGCGCCACCATGGCGCACAGCCATGGCTGCGAGACCAGCGCCCATAACCAGGGAATGGCGCGCAGGGCGGCGAATTGCCCGGGCCCGTAATAAATCAAAAATATCTGCACCAGCAGCGGCGTGCCGGTGAACAGGGTAATGTAGATTTTGATTAACGGCGTCAGCACCGGCGTCTTCAGGCTGATAACCAGGGTAAACAGCAGCGCCAGCAGCAAGGCTATGATGATGGCGCACAGCGTCAGCGTCAGGCTGGTGGGCAGCCCCTTCAGCAGTTCGGGCAGGTAGGCCAGCATCAGGAATCCCTCGTCTCGAAACGGGTGGAACGGCGCTCGAACGCCCGCAGGATGATCTGGCTGAACAGGGTGATGACCAGATACACCGCCGCCGCGACCAGGTACCAGGTAAACGGCTGCTGGGTGAAACTGACGATACTTTTGGTTTGCAGCATCAGGTCATTAACGCTTATCAACGACACCAGCGCGGTATCTTTCAACAGCACCAGCCATTGATTGCCCAGACCGGGCAGCGCATGGCGCCACATCTGCGGCATCACCAGGCGGAAAAAAACCGTGCTTTTTTTCATGCCCAGCGCCTGGCCCGACTCCCACTGTCCCTGCGGGATGGCTTTCAGCGCGCCGCGCAGCGTTTGCGAGGCATAGGCGGCATACAGCAACGCCAGGGCAATCACGCCGCAGACAAAGGGACTGACGTTAAAGTTATCAATCGGCAGGCGCACCGGAATACGCGCCGCAATCAGGTTGAGGCTAAAGCCGTCGGCAAGTATCACCAGCAGCTGCGAGGCGCCGAAATAAATAAACAGCACCACCAGAATTTCCGGCAGGCCGCGCAACAGCGTCACCACGGCGGTGCCGATAAGCCCCAGCCATCTCCAGCGGACGGATTCCCAGGCGGCAAAACACATCGCCAGAAACAGCCCGGCCACCAGCGCGCACAGCGCCAGGCCGACGGTGGTCCCGGCGGCGCTGGCTATGGGTTGAAGTTCATTCATGAAAGGCGATTACTGCTTAAACCATTTCTGGTAGATAGTCTGGTAGGTACCGTCTTGCTTGACTTTATCCAGCGCCGTATTGAACTGGTCGCGCAGCTCATTATTGTTCAGGCGCATGGCAATGCCCAGGCCGGTGCCGAAATAGGCTTTATCGGTGATTTTATCGCCGACGGTGGCCAGGTCGGCGTCTTTCTTCAGCCATTCATTGACCACGGCGGTATCGCCGAAGACGGCGTCCAAACGGCCGTTTTTCAAGTCCAGGATGGCGTTCTGATAGCTGTCGTAAGGCACGGCGGTGATTTCAGGATGTTTATCCAGCAGGAATTTCTGATGGGTGGAGCCGTTCTGCATGCCGACACGCTTATCTTTCAACGCGGCCAGATCGGCGAATTTGCCTTTTTGCGCCACGAAAATGGCGGAGTTTTCATAATAAGGCTGGCTGAACGTCACCTGCTGCAAACGGTCCGGCGTGATATCCATGCCTGAGATCACCGCGTCGAAACGACGGAATTTAAGGCTTGGGATCAGGCTGTCGAAAGCCTGGTTGGTAAAGGTGCATTCGGCTTGAAGCTGTTTGCAGAGCGCATTGGCCAAATCGATATCAAACCCCTGGATTTTGTTATTGGCATCAACAAATTCAAACGGAGGATAAGAGGCTTCCGTGGCGAAACGAATGGTCTGCGCCGCGGCGGCGGAAAACGTCATTCCGGCCAGCACTGCGGCAATAATCAATTTTTTCATTTTTTTATTCCAACAATTAATGCGACAAATAGTGAGCAAACGCCTCGGTGTGGGGGGTGGCGAAATGCGTGGCATCGCCTTGTTCCACAATGTGGCCGTTTTCCATATACACGATGCGACTGGCAGTCTTACGCGCTACCTCTACTTCATGCGTCACAATCACCTGCGTGATGCCGGTTTGGGCCAGTTCACGAATGATGCTGACGATTTGTGCGGTAATTTCCGGGTCCAGCGCCGCGGTCGGCTCATCAAACAGCAGCACCTGCGGTTCCATCATCAGCGCCCTGGCTATCGCGACCCGTTGCTGCTGGCCGCCGGATAAATGCAGGGGAAAACGATCGGCGAAATCGGTTAAACGCAGGCGATCGAGCAGCTTGTCCGCCCGTTCGTTGGCCACGGCGCGCGACAGGGCGAGCACCCGGCAGGGCGCCTCGATCAAATTCTGCCGCACGGTTAAATGCGGCCAGAGGTTGTATTGCTGGAATACCATGCCGACGTTTTGACGCAGTTCGCGAATGGCTTTCTCGCCGGGCGCCTGGATAAAATCGAAATGGTTGCCGGCGATCGACAACTGACCGGCGCGGGGCATCTCCAACAGGTTGAGTACCCGCAGTAAAGAACTTTTACCCGCCCCGCTGGGGCCGAGCAGCACCAGCGTTTCTCCCGCCGGGCAGTCAAGGGTGATATCAAACAGCGCCTGGGTGGCGCCGTAAAAACAGTCAATGCGGTTTAGTTGAATACTCATGCGAAGAAACTGAATAGCCATTAAGGCGGCAGATGTTAACGTCGACAGCCTGTCGATGCAATCTGCCGCGATTAAAATTTACATTTAGGGGCGTAATAATATCACGAACAGCACAAAACGTCATTCCTCACCGCCGTATTGCCGCGATGTGCTGCATTTTAGCCCAGCGGGCAGCGGGCGCAGCGCCCGCTGGCGCCAGCGGCAGCAAGAACCGCTGGCTACATGCGATTAACGTTCTTCCAGCGTTTGGCGCAGGGTGCCGGCGGGATGGGGAGATAGCGTGCCAAGGTAGCGTACGTCGTCCAGCACCCAGCAGTTGCCTTCGCGGATCATCAGCACTTCATCCTGCCAGCGCACCGATTGGCCGTTGCTGCCCTGGCTGCGGGACAGGTCTACGCGCAGGGGGATATTTTTCGCATCGGTATTGAGGATACGCGAGGCGCTGTGAACCTCGGCCGTGGCGGGTCCGTCGGCCTGGCTGCTGAAGATATCCCCGGGCGGCAAGGCGGTAAGCTTGGCCTGCGCTTTACGATCCGTGGTCAATACGTGGAACAACCGTTCGCTGAGGTAAGGGCGGTACTGCCCCAGCTGCGAGACGCTGGGTTTGCCCTGCGGCTGCGCGATGCGCAGATTGTAGAACGCCTGCGCCACCGTATCCGGCCCGCCGTCGACGCAGGGTGCGCTGCGCGTGCCGATATCCTTAAACGCCGGATCGACCTGGGTGCATGCGGCAAGAATCAATGCCAGCGGCAAGAGGGCATAAAGCTTATTGTTCATTATTAACCTTCACGATAGAGGATGGCGAGAGATCAGTACCATCGAGTATAATTAAAAATCAGATGGTTGTGTGAGGATCGGCACGTTTGGCTAAAGACGGGGACGCGCCAGGCCCGGTTAAGATGGCGCCTGGCGTTATTCTGGCGGGCAATGGGGTGGGATAGCGGTCTTAAAATCATTTTATCCCAAGGTATTGTGCGGGTGAATATCTTTATCATCCTTGGAGAATGCGCTTGCATTAAACTTCAAGTGGATGTTATTGCTCAATATTTCCTGATATTTTTTTAATCTGCATTAATTCAGGGCAATCGGCGGGTATTTCATCATTTTTGCCGTCTTGCGGTGGCGCCTGTAAATCATCAATTTCTTTATGGATTAACGCGCCTGTAGCGGTTTTTAATCCTTGGTCTTGTCAAGACCGGAAAATCCCGAGCGCTGCTTTCGCGCCGAGGGGAAAGGATATTTATCAGCCGCGGCATGCGTTGCTGGCGACAGCGTTGAAAATAATTAAATCGTAAACAGGATAGCCGGCCCGATACCTGGCGTATATCATTTACAGCGCGTCACCGTCGGGTGATATGACTCAACAGGATTAGGTGCTTGATGGATATTGGCATGATGAGCAGCGGCGCGCCGGGCTGTCCGGCCGGCGGGCCGAAACCAACGATGCCATGGTGGGCCATGACCCTGTTAATCCTGTGCATCGCCGGCTGCCAGCAGGCAATAACACCGCCGGCCCATGAGGCGGCTTACCGGGTGGACGATTCACGGCGCGCGCATGGCGCGGATGAGCGGGTGCAGTTTTTAGTGATCCATTATACCGCCGAGGATTTCGCCGCGTCGCTGAGCACCCTGACCGCCGAGCAGGTCAGCGCCCACTATCTTATCCCGGCGGTGCCCGGAGGGGCGCCGGGCGTCCCCACCGCGCTACGGCTGGTGGATGAGTCCCGACGCGCCTGGCACGCGGGCGAAAGCTATTGGCGTGGACGCACGCATCTTAACGATACGTCGATTGGCATTGAAATCGAAAATCAGGGGTACCGGCGTACCCTGACGGGCGCGCGCGCGAGCCCCTATCCCCCGGCGCAAATCGCACTGGTCATTGCCCTGAGCCGCGATATCATCCGCCGGTATCATATCCTGCCAGGCAATGTCGTGGGGCACAGCGATATCGCCTGGCGGCGCAAACAGGATCCCGGCCCGTTATTCCCCTGGCGGCAATTGGCGGCGGCGGGCGTTGGCGTCTGGCCGGATACGCGGCGGGTAGAGCATTACCTGGCGGGGCGCGACCCCAACTCGCCGGTGGCGATGGCGGGCATAATGACCCGGATGGCGCAATACGGTTACGATGTAGCGCCGCAACTGCCGGCGGCGCTGCAGCAAAAAGCGCTGGCGGCGTTCCAGATGCATTTTCGCCCGCGGGATTTCCGCGGCCTGGCGGACGCGGAAACCGAGGCGATCCTGGATGCGTTACTGGAAATACACGCCGGTGAGCGGGGCGCCGGATAGCTGTGCCTGATGGCGCAGGAATTCCTCCCAGCAGCCCACCACCTTTTCCAGATCGGCGCGGCTGATATTTAAATGGGTGACCAGGCGGGTAACCGTGCCGGCGGCCACCACGATATCATGCTGTTTCATCCAGGGGCCGAGTTTGGCGGCCAATTCCGCCGGCTGGCGGATAAACAGCATATTGGTTTGCGCGCCCGGGGCCACGATCTCAACGCCCAGTGCCGATAGCCGCTGTTCCAGCCAGCGGGCGTTATCATGATCCTCGCGCAGCCGCTGCACATTATGCTCAAGGGCGTAACGGCCCGCCGCCGCCAGGATCCCCGACTGACGCATCCCGCCGCCCACCATCTTGCGCCAGCGCCGGGCCTGGTGGATATAATCCGCGCCGCCGCACAGCAGCGAACCCACCGGCGCACCCAGTCCTTTTGATAAGCAGATAGTCAGCGTATCGCAATATTGCGTGATTTCGCTGAGCGGGATCTGCAGCGCCGCCACGGCATTGAAAATGCGCGCCCCATCAATATGCAGCGCCAGACGGTGGTCGCGGGTAAACTGCCAGGCCTGCCGCAGGTATTCCTGCGGCAGCACTTTACCGTTATGGGTATTTTCCAGGCTTAACAGGCGCGTGCGGGCGAAATGAAAATCATCGGGTTTGATGGCCGCCGCCACCTTATCCAGCGGCAGGGTGCCGTCGGCGTCGGCGTCAAGCGGTTGTGGCTGGATACTGCCCAACACCGCCGCGCCGCCGGCTTCGAAGCGGTAATTATGCGCCTGCTGGCCGACGATGTACTCTTCCCCGCGCTGGCAATGCGTCAGCAAGGCCACCAGGTTGGCCTGGGTGCCGCTGGGGAAAAACAGCGCCGCGTCTTTGGCGCTGAGCCGGGCCCCGTCGGCTTCGAGCGACGCCACGGTGGGATCGTCGCCATAAACATCATCGCCAACCTCGGCTTCCGCCATCAGCCGGCGCATGGCGGCGCTTGGCAAGGTGACGGTATCACTGCGTAGATCAATCATGCTCACTCCGTTACGTTCTTGATACGGGCGTTAACACCTGTGCCCTAATGATGCCGCCGCCCGGCAAAGGGACCCTGATGCCGGGCGTATCATACCGGGCCCTAGCGCAGCCAGTTGGTTTTGGCCAATTCTACCACTTCATCGCCGCGGCCGTTAATGATGGCCCGCAGCATATACAGGCTGAAACCTTTTGCCTGTTCGAATTTAATCTGCGGCGGCATGGCCAGTTCTTCCTTGGCGGTAATCACATCCACCACCACGGGTCCGTCGGTGGCAAACGCCTCTTCCAGCGCGGCGTCAAGATCAGCGGATTTTTCCACCCGGATGCCCTTGATCCCGGCGGCGCGGGCGATGGCGGCAAAATCGGGGTTCTGCAGGTCGGTGCCGTCGGTCAGATAGCCGCCCGCCTTCATTTCCATGGCGACAAAGCCCAGCACGCTGTTGTTGAAAATCACGATCTTAACCGGCAGCTTCATCTGCGCCATGGATAAAAAATCGCCCATCAGCATGGTGAAGCCGCCGTCGCCGCACAGGGCGACCACCTGGCGCTTGGGATAGGCCGCCTGAGCGCCCAGGGCCTGCGGCATGGCATTAGCCATGGAGCCATGGTTAAAAGAGCCGATAAGCCGGCGCTGCCCGTTCATTTCCAGATAGCGTGCCGCCCATACGGTCGGCGTACCCACATCGCAGGTGAAGATGGCATCGCGGGCGGCCAGGCGGCTGACCTGCTGCGCCACGTACTGCGGATGAATAGGTTTATTGCCGTTGGGTTTGGCCAGGGCATCGAGATCCCCCCTGGTGGCGTGATAATGCTCCAGCGCCTGATCAAGATGATGGCGCCCGGTTTTCTCCGTCAAGCGCGGCAACAGTACCGCCAGCGTGGATTTGACATCGCCGACCAGCGCCATATTCACCGCGCAATGGGCGCCCAGGCTGCCCGGATCGATATCAATCTGGATGATATTGGCGTTGGTGGGATAAAAGGCGCGATAGGGGAAACGGGTCCCCAGCAGGACCAGCGTGTCGGCGTTCATCATGGCATGATAACCGGATGAGAAGCCAATCAGGCCGGTCATGCCGACATCATAGGGATTATCCCACTCCAAATGCTCCTTGCCGCGCAGCGCATGGACGATCGGCGCCTTGAGCAGTCCGGCCAGCCTGACCACTTCATCATGGGCGCCGGCGCAGCCGCAGCCGCACATCAGCGTGATATTTTCCGCCTGGTTCAGCACCGCGGCCAGTTTTTCCAATTCGCCCACCGGCGGGACACTCAGGGACGGCTGCGGGGTATACCATGACGGCTGATAGTCTTCCGGCGCCGGTTTCAGCGCCACGTCCCCCGGCAGCACGATCACCGAGACGCCGCGGTTGAGAATGGCCTTGCGCATGGCGATGCCCAGCACCTGGGGCAGTTGTTCCGGATTGGAAATCAATTCGCAGTAATGGCTGCATTCGCGGAACAGTTCTTCCGGGTGGGTCTCCTGGAAGTAGCCGCTGCCGATTTCGCTGGAGGGAATATGGGCGGCAATCGCCAGCACCGGCACCTGGTTGCGGTGGCAGTCATACAACCCGTTGATCAAATGCAGGTTGCCCGGCCCGCAAGAGCCGGCGCACACCGCCAGCTGACCGGTGACATGGGCTTCCGCCCCGGCGGCGAAGGCCGCCACCTCTTCATGACGGGTGCCCATCCATTGAATGGTGCCCATGCGATTAAGACTGTCGCTCAGGCCGTTAAGCGAATCGCCGGTGACGCCCCAGATACGCTTGACGCCGGCTTGCTCGAGGGTTTTGGCAATGGCTGCCGCAACGGTTTGTTTCATGGCTTTCCCCTTTAAAATGAGTCGGGACTAAGACAAAAAAATCCCATGCCGGTAAAGCTTAGTCCTTTTAAACGGGGAAGTGCAGTGCCTGGCCGGTCAGGCGGAGAATAGCGCGATAAGAACCGGCGCCAGCAGGCTCAATAAAAAGCCGTGCACAATGGCCGCCGGCACCACTTCCAGGCCGCCGCTGCGTTGCAGCACCGGCAACGTGAAATCCATCGACGTGGCGCCGCACAGGCCCAGGGCGACGCTGCGGCTGCGGCGCATCAGCCCGGGAATCAGCATGATGGCCAGCAGCTCGCGTATCAGATCGTTAAAAAATGCGGCGCTGCCCACCACCGGGCCAAAGGCATCGGTCATTAAAATGCCGGAAAGGGAATACCAGCCGAAAGCAGAGGCCATGGCCAGTCCGGTAAGCAGGGGCAACCCAAGGATCATTGCCGCGCCGGCGCCGCCGAGCATCGCGCTGGCAGCCACCACCAGGGCGATATTGGCGCCGCGCCGGTTCAGCAGTATCTGCCGTAGCGTCATGCCGCTGTTGCGCAACTGCATCCCCACCAGCAGCAGCAGCAGGATCAGGGCGAATTCGCTGG
The DNA here is from genome assembly GCF_047324145.1 of Sodalis sp. RH24. NCBI lineage: Bacteria > Pseudomonadati > Pseudomonadota > Gammaproteobacteria > Enterobacterales > Bruguierivoracaceae > Sodalis > Sodalis sp. RH24. The sequence continues at coordinate 1,861,770 of NZ_CP178729.1, read as the reverse complement.
CGCGCGAGGCGACGCTGAGCCAGCGCCATTGGGTCAGGCCGATGGCAAATCCCGCCGCCACCACCAGGCAGAGCTTGAGCGAATCCATGGCCATGCGCAGCCGGGAGGGAGGCGTGTCCTGATGGGTGGGCGCCGGCCAGGGCGCGCGCTTCTCCAGCCACCACAGCGCGGCGCCGTTAACCGTCAGGATGCACAGGGCGCTGATGCCGGCATACCAGGCAATCAGCAACAGGTTGCTGGCCAGGTTATCTAAAAATGCCAGGCTGATGCCCATGAAGAACAGAATGATATAGACCATCGCGCTCAACAGGCGGTTGGCGGCCCGCAGCACCCCTTGGCGCAGGCGTGGCAACAGGTAGCCGAGGAGTAAAGGAATGAGAATAATCAACAGGCCGGAATACATAGTGGGGTCACATCCTTTTGTGCGGCGGGGAAAGCTGCCTTAAACTAACCAAAACCGGGATAACTGTAAAGGCGGCGTGGGGCGATGGTGTCTTGCGCGGATGAACGTGATAAGTACGCACGGCGCTGCCGCCTGGGACCAGGCGGCAGCCGGCTAGTCCCTGGCGAAATGCGCGTTGATTTGTCGGGCAAGCTGGTCCAGCAGCTCATATCGGCGTCGGTATTCGGCGCGTTTTTTGCTGGGCACTGTTTCCAGAGGCTTGCGCGGGATGCTTAATGGCAGATGGAAATAACCCTGTTCGTCGCGTTGACCATTGAGGGATAACCAGAAATTGTCGTAGTCAGCGTGCAGGAACCGCCTTTTTTTAGAAGAGTAACGCCGCGCCCGGTACATATGGCTATTATTGCCCACGGCGAGAATGCGCTGGATATCCAGGTTGGCCGCCAGCAGCATTACCGTCTCGAGCGCCAGCCGCTTGGGAAACAGGCCGTGGCAGGATTTTGTGGCGGCATGTATCGCCTCGTGGGCCACCTGCCGCCCCGCCCCCTGCAGGCCGCCGATAAAGAGCGTGGCACCCTGGCCGGGGGTAATGGCAAAGGTTATCTCGGCCAGCATGACATGGTGTTCATCGGTAAGCAGCACGGTGGCCTCGCCTTCGCGGTTTAAATGGTCCAGCGAGTCGAGGCGCAGGTAAAAACGCCGCCCGTCCCTGGCCGCAAGCTCCGCCAGGATGATGCCTGCGCCCGTCAGGTGTCCGTTGAGCAGGGACGGGGGGAGGTGCGCCTGGGTATAGGTGTAGTGAAACAGCAGGGCGTCCAGCCGTTGTTTACGGCGCATGTTCGCGGCGAGATAGGGGCGGTGCAGCTTACAGGGCAGCCCCGGCTGTGAGGCGAGCATCTGCGGCAACAGCGGGGATTGCGCCAGGTATGCCAGCCAGGGCGCGGAATACGCGAACGTGCAGAGATAGCGGAGCATGAACTTGCAGCGATAAACCGGGCGGGCCCAAGCCGCGCCCGGCATCAGCTTGCCGAAAAACAGGGCCAGCGCCAATTGCCAACCGGTTAATGAATCCGGTTTTTCCAGACTGGATACAAGCTGTGACATATCTGTATGACCTGGTTTAAAACAAAAGCCTATTTCAACAAGGCCTTGTTAAACGGTTGGTCAATATGGCGGGGGGATGAAGAAGAGATAATAACTTGTTTACCATATGTTTATGGTGCAGGGCTTGGACCGCAGGATATCGCGTCAGCCGGGGGTGAGATGGCGGGAGGAGGGAATCAGCGCGCGCGGGGAAAACCTAAGGCGATTTAGTGATTGCTACTGATATAATTATGCTTGCGTCTTAAAAGAAAAATGTTATACCTTGAGTATGCAGGGACCAGCTTGCGAAAAAAATGCCAGCGATTCACTGGCATTTCACTAGCATCCTTAGGCATTAATCGCGAGGCGCGTCATCAGGCAACAGTCTCGGTTTCAACAGGCACAATCAGACTCGCATGGTTCCCCTTGGGACCCTGATGAACGTCGAATCTGACCACTTGCCCGGCTTTGAGCGTGCGATAACCGTCCATTTGGATTGTTGAGTAATGCGCAAATATATCCTCGCCGCCGCTTTCAGGACAGATAAACCCAAAACCTTTGGCGTTATTGAACCATTTTACTTTACCCGTCTCCATGCTTCTACATCCCTCGCAACCGAATCTTATATGTGATGAGGATTGTTGACGTCGTAAGCCTGATTGGTCAAAACAGCAGCGGCTTACGCAAGTACACTCTAGAGGATAGGAAGCACAGGTCAAGAGGATGCTGGAGGAGTTGGCTGATGACATTACTAAACTTTGAAGCAGGTAACGATATTGACGCTTTTTTGACAAAATCTCAAGGCGCCGGTCGCGATCAAAATCCTATTATTGTTATAGGTTTTAGCAGGCGGCGGTTTTGAACATCTAATGGTAGACTGTTAACCATGATGGGGCTGCGCTCCGGGGTAGCCGGCGGTTGCAGCGGTATATCAAGAAAGAGCAACGTATTGACGGAAAGGCGATGGGTAACACAAGCGAAAGGCCAGGCGAACAGAATTTTGCCGAAGACCTATTGAAAGATGCGGTAAAACCCCCATCAATGTATAAAGTGATACTTATCAATGACGATTACACTCCGATGGAATTTGTCATTGACGTACTGCAAAAGTTCTTTTCTTATGATGTTGAACGTGCAACGCAACTGATGCTTACGGTTCATTATCACGGCAAGGCTATCTGCGGAGTCTACACCGCCGAAGTCGCCGAAACCAAAGCCGCTCATGTTAATCGTTATGCCCGGGAAAATGAGCATCCGTTGCTTTGTACGCTGGAAAAGGCCTGAACAGGCAATCAATTTGGGGAGGTGCCAATGCTCAATCAAGAACTGGAACTCAGTTTAAATATGGCTTTCGCCAGAGCGCGCGAGCACCGGCATGAGTTTATGACCGTGGAACATCTGCTGCTGGCATTGCTCAGCAACCCTTCTGCGCGGGAAGCGCTCGAGGCGTGCACGGTTGACCTGGTGGCGTTACGCCAGGAGCTCGAAGCATTCATCGAACAGACCACACCGACCTTACCGACCAGTGACGAAGAGCGCGATACGCAGCCTACGCTCAGCTTCCAGCGCGTATTGCAGCGCGCGGTGTTCCATGTCCAGTCATCAGGACGCAGTGAAGTCTCCGGCGCCAATGTCCTGGTTGCTATTTTTAGCGAACAGGAGTCCCAGGCGGCCTATCTGCTGCGTAAGCATGATGTCAGCCGGCTCGACATAGTGAATTTCATCTCCCACGGCACCCGTAAAGATGAAACGCAGGCACCCGGCCCTGAAAATCCGGTTAACGAAGAGCAGGCAGGCGGGGAGGAGCGTATGGAAAATTTCACTACCAATCTTAACCAACTCGCCCGGGTGGGCGGGATCGATCCCCTGATTGGCCGTGAGCGGGAGCTGGAACGTACCGTACAGGTATTATGCCGTCGCCGTAAAAACAACCCGCTGCTGGTGGGCGAATCCGGCGTCGGTAAAACGGCGATTGCGGAAGGCCTGGCCTGGCGCATCGTCCAGGGCGACGTGCCCGAGGTTATCGCCGACTGCACGATTTATTCACTCGATATCGGCTCGTTGCTGGCCGGCACGAAATACCGTGGCGACTTCGAGAAGCGCTTCAAGGCCCTGCTCAAGCAGCTTGAATCAGATAAAAACAGCATCCTGTTTATCGATGAGATCCACACCATCATCGGCGCCGGCGCCGCTTCGGGCGGTCAGGTCGATGCGGCTAACCTTATCAAACCGCTGCTTTCCAGCGGCAAGATCCGGGTCATGGGGTCCACCACCTACCAGGAATTCAGTAATATTTTCGAAAAGGATCGGGCGCTGGCGCGTCGCTTCCAGAAAATTGATATCACCGAACCGTCGGTGGAAGAGACCGTGCAGATCCTGACCGGGCTTAAGCCAAAATATGAGGCCCATCATGACGTGCGTTATACCGCCAAGGCGGTGCGCGCGGCGGTTGAGCTGGCGGTGAAATACATCAACGATCGCCATCTGCCCGACAAGGCCATCGATGTTATCGATGAGGCGGGCGCCCGCAGCCGGCTGATGCCGGTGAGCAAACGTAAAAAGACCGTTAACGTGGCGGATATCGAATCGGTGGTGGCGCGTATCGCGCGGATTCCGGAAAAAACCGTCTCCTCCAGCGATCGCGATGTGCTCAAGCACCTGAACGAACGCCTGAAGATGCTGGTGTTCGGACAGGATAAGGCCATCGAGGCGCTGACCGAAGCGATCAAGATGAGCCGCGCCGGGCTGGGCCAGGATCATAAGCCGGTAGGTTCCTTCCTGTTCGCGGGTCCGACCGGCGTGGGTAAAACCGAAGTCACGGTGCAACTGGCGAAAGCGCTTGATATCGAGCTGCTGCGCTTTGATATGTCCGAATATATGGAGCGTCATACGGTCAGCCGGCTGATCGGCGCGCCTCCGGGATATGTGGGCTACGACCAGGGCGGCCTGTTGACCGATGCGGTCCTCAAGCATCCGCACGCCGTGCTGCTGCTTGATGAAATCGAGAAAGCGCATCCGGACGTGTTCAATCTGCTGCTGCAGGTGATGGACAACGGTACGCTGACCGATAACAATGGCCGTAAGGCGGACTTCCGCAACGTTATAGTGGTGATGACCACCAATGCCGGGGTGCAGGAAACCACGCGCCAGTCTATCGGTATGATCCAGCAGGATAACAGTACGGATGCCATGGGCGAGATCAAGAAGATCTTTACCCCCGAATTCCGCAACCGCCTGGATAACGTGATTTGGTTTAATCACTTGTCGCCGGAAATCATCCAATTGGTGGTAGACAAGTTTATCGTGGAACTGCAGGCGCAGCTGGATGCCAAGGGCGTGTCGCTGGAAGTCAGCGATGAAGCCCGCGACTGGCTGTCCACCAAGGGCTATGACAAGTCCATGGGCGCGCGGCCGATGGCCAGGGTGATGCAGGAGAACCTGAAGAAGCCTCTGGCCAACGAACTGCTGTTCGGGTCGCTGGTCGATGGCGGTTCAGTCACCGTAGAGCTGAACAAGGACAAGAAAGAGCTGACCTACCATTTCCTCAGCGCGCAAAAACGCAAAGCGGAAGGCGTGGTCCACTAAACCCCGATCAGCGGGTAACGGGCAAGATAAAAAGGCGATGCGCTGCATCGCCTTTTTTTATTCCCCCAGCGGAGCGGCGGCGGACGAGGTCCGGCTGCGCGACAGGGGGCCGGGCCGTGTTCCGGCACCGGCAGGTATCATTATGGAGTATCAGGTCGGCGCGGATAAACGCCCGCACGGCGCATATCGGCGGTAAGGAAGCCTATCAGCGGCTACGGAAGACAATGCGGCCTTTGCTCAGGTCGTACGGGGTCAGCTCAACAGTGACTTTGTCGCCCGTCAGGATGCGGATATAGTTTTTGCGCATTTTACCGGAGATATGAGCGGTTACCACATGCCCGTTTTCCAATTCCACACGGAACATGGTGTTAGGCAATGTATCCAGTACCGTGCCTTGCATTTCAATATTGTCTTCTTTGGCCATCGAATCCTCTAGGTTTAAATACCATAGTTTTTAACCGGCAAGATAATGCCGAAAAACCCTCATTATGTAAAGAAGTGATGAAGAACGCCGCATTATTCACAACGATCGGGGTCGCTGTCTACGCTGCCGGCAGAGAGGGTTTGTGGTTGCCAGCAATGGGGTGCCAGCGTTAAAGGGTGTAACTGACTCAGCAGGGTCAGATAGTCGCGTCGTGGTATTTCCCGTGCGCCTAACGAGGCCGTGTGTGAGTTCAATACCTGACAGTCTATCAGTTTTCCCCCTTGTTGCCTAAAGAAACGGCAAAAAGTCAGCAACGCCGTCTTGGACGCGTTGTCCCGGCGGCTGAACATGGATTCGCCGCAGAACAGGGCGCCCTGCGCCACGCCGTACATACCGCCCACCAGTTCATCGCCCTGCCAGACTTCCACCGAGTGAGCCTGTCCAAGGGCATGCAGGCGGCGATAGGCCAAAACCACCTCGGGGCCAATCCAGGTGCCTTCTATGCCCCGTTCGGCGCAGGCGGCGATCACCTCGGCAAACGCCTGGTTGAGCGTAACGCGAAACGGGCTGTGCCTGAGAAAACGTTTCAGGCTGCGGCTGATATGGAATTCCTCCGGGAACAGCACCGCGCGGGGATCCGGCGACCACCACAAGATGGCATCCCCCGGCGAGTACCAGGGGAAAATGCCCAGTTGATAGGCGGCCAGCAGGCGCTCGGGGGAAAGATCCCCGCCGAAGGCCAACAGCCCGTTGGGTTCATGCAGCGCGGATGTCGGCGCGGGAAATCGTATTGAATCCGGAGAAAGCCGGTACAGTCGCATAGCGCTTATTTTTTATTCTCCTCAACCGTCCGCTTTAGCGATAATTATACGCCACCCGGAGAGTGATAACGAAAATACCGCCCCTTTTCCGCCATCAGCGTCGCATGGGAGCCTTGTTCAGCGATCCCGCCCCGATCCATGACATAAATTCTATCCATCATATCCAGGCCCTGCAGCCGATGGGTGATAATCACCAGGGTCTTGGCCCGGCCCAACTGATGCAACGCGTCCAATACACGCCGTTCGGTGGCGGCGTCCAGCCCTTCGGTCGGTTCGTCGAGCAGCAGCAGCGGCGCGTCGTGGAGCAGGGCGCGGGCGATGCCGAGCCGCCGCTGTTCACCACCGGATAACTGCCGTCCGCCTTCGCCCAGCCAGGCGTCGAGGCCTTGGTTTTCCAGGAGCTTGTCCAGCCCCAGAAGCGAAAGGATATGGGCCAGCCGCGCGTCGTCCGCCTGGGCCGCGCCCAACAGCAGATTGTCGCGCAGCGTGGCGTTGAAAATATGCACCCGCTGGGGCACCACGCTCATCATGGCGCGCAGCGCCGGTTCACTCCAGCGCGCCAGGGATTGACCGTTTAACAGAATTTGCCCGCGGTCCACGTCCCAGGCGCGGGTCAGCAATTGCAGCAGGGTGGATTTGCCGCTGCCGGTGTGGCCCAGGATGGCGATATGTTCTCCCGCGTTTATCCGCAACGACACCCCGGCAACCGCCGGCAGCGGCTGATCGGGATAACGGAAACCGACGGCGTCGAGGACCAGCGCGGCATCGCCGCCGGCCGCCGGTCCGTCGGCCGGGAAAACCACCGCCGGGTCGCGGCCGATGACGTCGGCGATACGTCCGGCCGAGGCGATAACCTGGCCGAGATGCTGAAAGGCGCCGGCTACCGGGCCAAGCGCTTCGAACGCCGCCAGCGTGGTAAACACGAACAACGCAATCAGCGCGCCGGGATGACTGTCGCCGCCGATGCCGGCGGCGGCAAGCCACAAAATCAAGGTGACCGCCATGCCGGTTATCAGCGTCAGCATCCCCTGCGCCAGGGCGGCCAGGTTGGCCTGCTGCCGCTGACGTTGCTGCCAGCGCCGTTCAGTCTCGTCCAATTGCCCGCGGTAGCGCGCGGCGGCGCCGTAAACCGTTAGTTCGGCATTGCCCTGCAGCCAGGTGGCCAGGTGCTGCCGGTAATCGGCGCGCAGCCGGGTCAGCGCTTCCCCCACCGGCTTCCCGGCCCGATAGAACAGCGGAGGGACGATCAGCAGCACCGCCAGCATGATTGCGCCCAATGTCAGGGCCAGGGAGGCGTCGAGCCAGCTTAGCCCCACGGTGACCACCAGAATCACCACAAAAGCGCTCAGCAGGGGCGAGAGGACGCGTAAATAGAGGTGATCCAGGGTATCGACATCCGCCACCAGGCGGTTAAGCAGCTCCGCCTGGCGAAAACCGGCCAGCGCGCCGGGGGAAAGCGGCAGGATTTTTTGAAAGGTGTAGATGCGCAAATGCTGCAAGACGCGGAAAGTGGCGTCATGGCTGACCACCCGTTCCGCCCAGCGGCCGGCGGTGCGGGTTATGGCTGCGCCGCGCACCCCGGCGGCCGGCAGCATATAGTTAAAGCTGTATAAGCCCGCCATGCCCGCCAGCGCCGAGCCGGCCAGGAACCAGCCGGACAGGCTGAGCAGGCCGATGCTGGCCAGCAGCGTGACGATGGCCAGGAGCATGCCCAGGGCAATCTGGCCGGCATGGCGGCGATACAGGGCCAGGAAGGGGAATAATACGCGCATAGTCAGAGTCCTCCGCGACGATAGGCCAGCAGGTCGGCAAAGGGGCCGGGTAAAGAGGCCAACTGCGCATAGCGTCCCTGCTGCACGATTTGGCCGTTGCCCATGACCCAGATATCATCGAAATCGCGGATATCCGCCAGTTGATGGGTGACCAGTATCGTGGTGTGCCGCCGGGATGCCCGGTCCAGCGCCGCCGTGACCAGCTTTTCGCTGTGGGCGTCCAGGCTGGCGGTCGGTTCGTCGAGCAGCATCAGCGCCGGGGATTGCAGCAGGGCGCGTCCCAGGGCGACACGCTGCGCCTGGCCGACGGACAGGCGCGCGGCATTGTCGCCAAGCACGGTATCCAGTCCCTGCGGCAGCAGCGGTAAAAATTCGCTGATATAGGCCTGCTCCACCGCCTGTTTTAGAACGGCGGCATCCGCGTCGGGCCGCCCGAGCAGGATATTATCCTTCAGCGTCGGCGCGGGCAGGAACGGGTCTTGGCTGATCCAGCTCAGTTGGCTGCGCCAATGCGACGGCGACAGGTCGCGCAGCTCATGGCCGTTAACGCGCAATGAACCCTGGTAGGGCAGGAATCCCAACAGCACATGTAACAGCGAACTTTTGCCGGCCCCGCTTTGCCCGACGATGGCCAATCGCCGGCCGGGTTCCAGCGTGAAATTCAGCGGGCCGGCCAGCGCCGTGCCGTCCGGCGCCATGATGACCAGCTGTTCGGCGCGCAGGCCGATGGGGCCCAGGACGGGCGCGGCGAGACCCGCGCCCTGCGACTGCACGTCGGTCTCGAGAAAGGCAACCAGCGATTCCGCCGCGCCCACCGCCTGGGCCTTGGCGTGGTAAAAAGCGCCTAAATCCCGCAGCGGCTGAAAAAACTCAGGCGCCAGTATCAAGACCAGGAAACCGGCGAACAAGGTGACGCCGGTGCCGTAGCTGCCGAAGTGAAGCTCGCCGAGATACGAAAAGCCAAAATACACCGCCACCACCGCAATGGAAATCGAGGCAAAAAATTCCAGCACACCGGAGGAAAGAAACGCCAGCCGCAGGACTTCCATGGTACGTAAACGGAAATCGTTGGTGGCGCGGCTGATATGCTCGGTTTCCGCCTGCGCGCGATCAAACAGTCTTAGCGTGTCCAGGCCGCGCAGGCGATCGAGGAAATAGCCCGACAGCCGGGCCAGCGCCAGGAAGTTGCGGCGGTTGGCGTCGGCGGCGCCCATCCCCACCAGCGCCATAAACAAGGGGATCAGCGGCGCGGTGCAAAATAATATCAGCCCGGCCATCCAGTTCACCGGGAACACCGCCAGTAAAATCAGCAGCGGCACCAGGCCCGCCAGATACATCTGCGGCAGATAGCGCGCATAATAATCCTGCATGTCCTCAATCTGCTCAAGCAGAAGGCTGCTCCAACTGCCGGCGGGTTTGCCCTGGATCCAGGCGGGGCCCAGCAGTTCCAGCCGATCCAGCACCTGGCGGCGTATTTCCCGTCTCAGCACCTGTCCGGCGATAAAACCGACCCGCTCGCGCAGCCAGCCCGCCAACGCCCGCAGCGCAAACAGCGCCGCCATGGCGATAAACCAGCCCGTAAGCGCCTCGCGCGGCTGCTGCCCGACAATCAGCGCCTGCAGCAGATAAGCCAATACCCAGGCCTGGGCGATGATAACCAGGCCGCTCAGCAGGCCCAGCAGTAAAGAGAAACGAAGCCAGCGCTTTACCAGCGCGCTTTGCGACTTGAGCCAGCGGACAAGCACTTGCTGTCGGTTTTTATTCATTGAAGACAATTTCAGCCGGTGTGATGTGTATGTAAGTCGAAAATCCCATGTGGGGAAGCGAAAAGCCGGAAAAGGGCAGGCGTTCTCCAGCGTGCCGACATATTACCCTGTTGCGGCGGAGGTGAAAATAATAATGACATTTATCAGGGGACCTTTGCCTGCGGGCGCAACGGCATTTCAGCCGACTGGACGGCGCCGTGGGGATATGAAATTCTGCCGCTTTTTCGCATGCCATAAGTTGGGCGTTTTCATGGTATGCCGGGCGCCGGCATGCGACAAGGGGATGGCAGTCGCGCCATCCCCTCCCGGCATCAAATATCACATAAAACAAAAAGAAAGCGTTAACGTTGCAAACAGTGGTTTTGACGTTGTAACGGCATAGCGTGCGCTGGCGGCACAAAGCCCGGCTGGATGAGCCGCCGGGAGCGGCTCAAGCTCAGGGTCGCGCCGGGAGCGCGTCCCGGGCGGTTCAAAAAACGGGCTGGTTGTGGCGACAGGAACCGCGCATCAACGCCGCGCCTCGAAACGCCCTTACCGATCGTTTACCGGCACCAACCCGTCCAGATAACGTTCAGCGTCCAGCGCCGCCATGCAGCCGGTGCCGGCCGAGGTAATCGCCTGGCGGTAGATATGGTCCATCACGTCGCCCGCGGCAAATACGCCCGGAATGCTGGTCTGGGTGGCGTTGCCCGCAATACCGGACTGTACGCGGATATAGCCGTTCTCCAGCTCCAGCTGGTTGCCGAAAATCGCCGTATTGGGATGATGACCGATGGCGATAAATACGCCGGCGACCGCCAGCGTGTCGACCACGCCGCTGACGACGTTCTTCAGCCGCACGCCGGTCACGCCCATTTCATCGCCCACCACTTCTTCCAGGGTGCGGCCGGTATGCAGCACGATACTGCCGCTGGCGACCTTATCCATCAGGCGATCGATGAGGATTTTCTCCGCGCGGAAGATATCGCGCCGGTGGATCAGATGCACCTCGGTGGCGATATTGGACAGATACAGCGCTTCTTCCACGGCCGTATTGCCGCCGCCGACCACCGCGACTTTTTGCTGGCGGTAGAAGAAACCGTCGCAGGTGGCGCAGGCGGATACGCCTTTGCCCTTATAGGCTTCCTCCGACGGCAGGCCGATATAGCGCGCGGATGCGCCGGTGGCGATAATCAGGGCGTCACAGGTAAATTCACCGGTATCGCCGGTCAGCCGGAAAGGGCGGTTTTGTAAATCGACCTGGTTAATATGATCGAAAATGATTTCGGTGTTGAATTTTACGGCGTGGGCGTACATGCGCTCCATCAGCGAAGGCCCGGTCAGCCCTTCCGGATCGCCCGGCCAGTTCTCGACCTCGGTGGTGGTGGTCAGCTGGCCGCCTTGTTCCATACCGGTTATCAGCACCGGATGCAGGTTGGCGCGGGCGGCATAAACCGCGGCGGTATATCCCGCCGGTCCCGACCCCAGGATAATTAATTTACTGTGTTTCGCCGTAGACATATTTTCCTCGTTTAACTCACCGCTTAGATCCCAACTCGTCGATGATAAGAAAGTTACCAGACAATGAAAAGGATGCAAAAAGTTGTTGGCGATTTTTATCATCGTTATGGACTATCGATAGGCGGATTTTACCATCAATTAGGACATTATCGGGCTAAAAAGAGCCCTTAAGCCCCGGACAATGTGTTTCCGCAGGATTTAATCGGCATGTTGTTCTGATTTTTATCGTTTTACTTTGACAATACGCTGCGCTTTTGCGAAAACATCAGGGTAAGGAAAATGATGCGTTGGTTTCGGACAGGCAGTTAGCAAGGCAGTTGAAACAGTTGGCCCTAAAATAAAACAGACAACGGGTCTTAAAGCAAACCCTGATACATTGAAGTCGGCAGGGGTGTGGCAAGCACAGGGAAGGTACTAAGAGAGACAATAATAATGGTAGACAATAAAAAGCGCCCGGGAAAGGATCTCGATCGTATTGACCGTAACATCCTCAATGAGTTGCAAAAGGATGGCCGGATATCAAACGTCGAACTTTCTAAACGGGTTGGATTATCCCCAACACCTTGCCTGGAACGCGTGCGCCGTCTTGAGCGCCAGGGTTTCATCCAAGGGTATACCGCTTTACTTAATCCACATTATCTTGATGCGTCTTTACTGGTGTTTGTGGAGATTACCCTTAACCGGGGTGCGCCCGATGTGTTTGAGCAATTCAATACCGCCGTACAAAAGCTGGAAGAAATTCAGGAATGCCATTTGGTTTCGGGTGATTTCGACTATCTGCTGAAAACGCGGGTGCCTGATATGTCGGCCTATCGTAAACTGCTGGGCGAGACGCTGTTGCGCCTGCCGGGGGTCAACGATACGCGTACCTACGTGGTGATGGAAGAAGTGAAGCAGAGCAACCGGCTGGTCATTAAGACACGCTAAGTCATAACACAGGTGCAAATTTCACGTTTTATGGTTACACTCCTGTGCATTCATACAGTTTCAGCGCCGGCGGCATGACGGCCGGCGCTGTTATTAAGCTATTATATCGGTTATATCGGCATAGATAACCCTGGAGAGCCTTTCTTGAGCCAGGAATATACAGAAGATAAAGAAGTTGAATTGAAAACGCTCAGCAGCAGTCGCCGGTTACTCGAGGCTGTTCTGATTGTCATGGCGATTTTTGCCCTCTATTTGATGATTTCCCTGGTCAGTTTCAACCCTTCCGACCCCAGTTGGTCGCAAACTGCCTGGCATGGTCCTATCCATAACCTGGGGGGCGGCATCGGCGCCTGGTTTGCCGATACGCTGTTCTTCACCTTCGGCGTGCTGGCCTATGCCCTTCCGCCGCTGATGCTGATTTTCTGCTGGACGTCGTTTCGCCAGCGGGAAGAGCAGGACTATGTGGACTATTTTGCCCTGTCGCTGCGGCTGATTGGGACCCTGGCGCTGATCCTGACCTCATGCGGCCTGGCCGCGCTCAATGTCGACGATCTTTATTACTTTGCCTCGGGCGGCGTGATCGGCAGCCTGCTCAGCAACGCCATGCTGCCGTGGTTTAACGGCATCGGCGCCACCCTGACCCTGCTCTGCGTATGGGCGTCCGGCTTGACCCTGTTTACCGGCTGGTCCTGGCTCACCATTGCCGAAAAAATCGGCGGCGTGGTCATGGGTTGCCTGACATTTATGTCGAACCGCTCCCGCCGCGACGAGCGGGACTACGACGACGAGTACGATGACGAAGACCTGGAGGCCGCAGGGGACGACGCGGTCCGCGCCGAAGCGTTGGACGCGCTTGACCCGCTGCTGGCGACCTCCGGCCCTGATGCCGCCGGGACCAAGCCTGATGCCGCTCCCGCGGCTATCGGCACGGTGGCGGGGCCTTCCGCCACGTCCAGCCATCCGGAGCTCGCCGAGCAGACCGGCGACCCGCTGGCCGTCCCGCCGCCGGGCGCGGTGTCGCCGCCGGTGGCGGCCCCTGCGGCCGGCCCCGCGCCTGCCGCCGTCTACTCCCAGCAGCCCGCCGCGCCGGCCCCCCAGTCGGCGTCCGCGCAGGCTATCCCGCAATATCGTTTTGAGTTGCCGGACGCACCGTCCGTTCCTCCTTCCCAGGGCGGCTTTCCCGATGAAGACGATGATGGTCCGCAGATGGGCGACTGGCAGCACGACGGTGACGAATCGCACACGCCATACGATTTCAACGTGGCGCAGCGCAGCAGCGGGCAGGTCACTGCTTCCACGCCGCCTTATGACGCCGCCGCGCTGACCTTTATGCCGGCGTTCAGCGCCACCAGCGACGAAAATCCGCAGGTCAAGCAGGGCATCGGTCCTGAATTGCCGCGTCCTAACCGGGTACGCATCCCCACGCGCCGGGAGCTTGCCTCGTTTGGCATCAAGCTGCCGTCGCAGCGCAACGCGACGGCGACGGCGCAGCAACGCCCGCAGGAAGAAGACGCGCTGTCGCAGGCGCCGCAGTCCGAGGAAGAACAAGCCGCCGCCCAGCAGTCGGCGCTGCACCAGGAATTTCTGCAGCAGCAGGAACAACGCTATGGCGCGGCCGGGACCGAGGGCGACGACGAGGAAGAAGACGCCTGGCAGCAACAGCAGCTGGCCGCCGAATTTCAACGCCGGCAGGAGATGCGTGACGTGGCGGACGCCGACGAACGGGCCATGCCGACATCGCCGGTTTCGCCGCCGGCCGGCATTGATGCGCCTGCGGCGTTCGCTCCGCCGCCGCGGGCCGATCGGGTGGATGATACTCTCGCAGCCCGGTTTACGCCCTCCACGCAGCCTGGTCACGAGTTCGGTTCCGGCGCGTCGACCGCGGCCGGGCATGTTCCCGGCGGTTATGACGAGCAGGCTCATTCCCGCGCAGAGGATTATCCGGCCGACGGTGAGGACGCGCTGTCGGACGGGCATGTCCAGCCTTCGGCACGGCTAGGGGCAGGCGCCGCGCCGGCGCCATTGCCGTCGCCGGTGGGGGGGCGCGCGGTGGTTCAGCCGGCGGCGCCCGCCATGGACAGCCTGATCCATCCCTTCCTGATGCGTAATGAACAACCGTTGCACAAGCCCACCACGCCGCTGCCGACGCTGGACCTGTTAACGTCGCCGCCGGTGGAGGACGAACCGGTGGATATGTTCGCGCTGGAGCAAACCGCGCGGCTGGTTGAAGCGCGGCTGGCGGACTACCGCGTGAAGGCCGAGGTGGTCGGTATTTCTCCCGGTCCGGTTATTACTCGCTTCGAGCTGGACCTGGCGCCGGGCGTGAAAGCGGCGCGCATCTCCAATCTGTCGCGGGATTTGGCGCGCTCCCTGTCGGCGGTGGCGGTGCGGGTGGTGGAAGTGATCCCCGGCAAACCTTACGTCGGCTTGGAATTGCCGAACAAGCGCCGCCAGACGGTATACCTGCGCGAAGTGCTGGATTGCGATAAATTCCGCGAGACCGTCTCGCCGCTGGCTATCGTGCTGGGCAAGGACATTGCCGGCCAGCCGGTGATTGCCGATCTGGCCAAAATGCCCCATCTGCTGGTGGCCGGTACCACCGGGTCAGGTAAATCGGTGGGGGTCAACGCCATGATCCTCAGCATGCTGTATAAAGCGACGCCGGAAGAGGTACGCTTTATCATGATTGACCCGAAAATGCTGGAACTGTCGGTGTACGAAGGCATTCCCCACCTGCTGACCGAAGTGGTCACCGACATGAAAGACGCCGCCAATGCCCTGCGCTGGTGCGTGGGCGAGATGGAGCGCCGCTATAAACTGATGTCGGCCCTGGGGGTGCGTAACCTGGCCGGCTATAACGAACGTATTGAACAGGCTATCGCCATGGGCCGGCCGGTGCCGGATCCTTTCTGGAAACCGGGCGACGGCATGGCCGATTCGCCGCCGATGCTGGAAAAACTGCCATATATCGTGGTGTTGGTGGACGAGTTCGCCGACCTGATGATGGCGGTGGGCAAAAAGGTGGAAGAGCTGATTGCGCGTTTGGCCCAGAAAGCCCGCGCCGCCGGCATCCATCTGGTGCTGGCGACCCAGCGGCCGTCGGTTGACGTGATAACCGGCCTGATCAAGGCCAATATCCCGACCCGTATCGCCTTTACCGTGTCCAGTAAAATCGACTCCCGTACCATTCTCGATCAGTCGGGGGCTGAATCATTGCTCGGCATGGGCGATATGCTGTACCTGGCGCCCAACTCTTCCATACCGGTGCGTGTGCACGGCGCCTTTGTGCGCGACCAGGAGGTGCACGCGGTCGTCAGCGACTGGAAGGCCCGTGGCCGGCCGCAGTATATTGACAGCATCACCAGCGCGGGCGAAGAGGGTGAGGCCGGTCCCGGCGGCATGGACAGCGACGAGGAACTGGATCCGTTATTCGATCAGGCGGTGCAGTTCGTGGTCGACAAGCGCCGCGCCTCGATTTCCGGGGTGCAGCGCCAGTTCCGCATCGGCTATAACCGCGCCGCCCGCATCATCGAGCAAATGGAGATCCAGGGCATCGTCAGTTCGCAGGGCCATAACGGCAACCGTGAAGTACTGGCCCCGCCATCGCCGGATTAACGCGCTGGTGCCCATGACAGGCCTGCTTTGACCGCCAGGGGGGTAACCCCCTGTGCAAAGATGCGTAAAGCGGCAGGTTTTCAGAGGATTGGCCTATGCCTTCCCGTCATTGTTCCGATAAAGTTAAGCCTATCAGGGTGCCGCCTTCCGGCTGGTCTATTTCTTGCCGGCCCGGATGTAGCGCCTTTCATTTTTCAAGGAATGCTTATAATGAATAAAAGGTTATTAGTCGCTTGCCTGCTTAGCGCCGTGGTTGCCGCGCCGGCGCTGGCCGATGATGCCGGCGCGCTGCAAAGCCGCCTGAATCGGGTCAACAGTTTCCATGCCGCATTCACCCAGAAAGTGACCAGCGCGGACGGCGGCGCGGTGCAGGAAGGCGAAGGCGAACTGTGGGTAAAACGGCCGAATCTGTTTAACTGGCATATGACCGCGCCGGATGAGAGCCTGCTGATTTCCGACGGTAAAACGCTGTGGTTTTATAATCCCTTTGTCGAACAGGCCACCGCCACCTGGCTGAAAAACGCCACCGGCAATACGCCGTTTATGCTGATTACCCGCAACAGCCCGGACGACTGGCGGCAATACAACGTCAAGCAAACCAACGATCGGTTTGAGCTGACGCCCAAGACCGCCAGCGGCAACCTGAAGCAATTTACCATCGACGTCAGCGCCAGCGGCACCATCAACAGCTTTACCGCCGTCGAGCAGGACGGGCAGCGCAGCGCCTACCAGCTGAAAAGCCAGAATAACGGCCAGGTGGATGACGCCAAATTCCGTTTTACCCCTCCCAAGGGCGTGACGCTGGACGATCAGCGTCAGTGAGGTAAAAATGAGCAATCTGTCGCTTGATTTTTCCCATAACGAATTCCAGCCGCTGGCCGCGCGCATGCGCCCAAGAACGCTGGAAGAATATGTCGGGCAGCAGCATCTGCTGGCGCCGGGCAAGCCGCTGCCGCGCGCCATCCAGAACGGGCAACTGCACTCCATGATCCTGTGGGGGCCGCCTGGTACCGGAAAAACCACGCTGGCGGAGCTGATTGCGCGTTACGGCAACGCCGATGTGGAGCGTATTTCGGCGGTGACCTCGGGCATCAAGGAAATCCGCGAGGCGATCGAGCGCGCGCGCCACAATCGTGATGCCGGCCGCCGCACCATCTTGTTCGTCGACGAAGTGCATCGCTTTAATAAAAGCCAGCAGGACGCCTTCCTGCCGCATGTGGAAGAGGGCACCATTACCCTGATTGGCGCCACTACGGAAAACCCTTCGTTCGAGCTTAACTCCGCGCTGCTCTCCCGCGCCAAAGTTTACCTGCTGAAGTCGCTTACCGCCGGGGATATCGAACAGGTGCTGGCCCAGGCCATGACCGATACGGAGCGGGGCTATGGCGGCCAGAATATCGTGCTGCCGGACGAGACGCGCCGGGTGCTGGCGGAGTGGGTGAACGGCGATGCACGCCGCGCGCTCAACAGCCTGGAAATGATGGCGGATATGGCGCAAACCGATGCCCAGGGCAACCGGGTGCTTACGCCGCTGCTGCTGAAGGAAATTTCCGGCGAGCGCAACGCCCGTTTTGATAATAAGGGCGATCGTTATTATGATTTGATTTCGGCGCTGCATAAATCGGTGCGCGGTTCCGCGCCGGACGCGGCGCTATATTGGTATGCGCGCATCATCACCGCCGGCGGCGATCCGCTTTACGTGGCGCGCCGCCTGCTGGCCATCGCCTCGGAGGATGTGGGCAATGCCGATCCGCGCGGCATGCAGGTTGCCCTGGCGGCCTGGGATTGTTTTACCCGCGTCGGTCCGGCGGAAGGGGAACGGGCGATTGCCCAGGCGATTGTCTATCTGGCCTGCGCGCCAAAAAGCAACGCGGTTTACACCGCTTTTAAAGCCGCGATGCATGATGCCCGCGAAAACGCCGATTATGATGTGCCAGAGCATCTGCGCAACGCCCCCACCAAGCTGATGAAGGAAATGGGGCTGGGCGCCGAATACCGCTATGCCCATGATGAACCGAACGCCTATGCCGCCGGCGAAGACTATTTTCCCGAGCAGATGGCGCACACCCGCTACTACTATCCAAGCCCGCGCGGACTGGAAGGAAAAATTGGCGAAAAGCTTGCCTGGCTTAGCGCGCAGGATCAAAATAGCCCAACAAAACGCTACCGATAACCAGGCCGTTGCGGTAAGGTTAGCGATAGAAAATCCGTTGCCGCGATAGTCTCTGACGGCGT
The DNA here is from genome assembly GCF_047324145.1 of Sodalis sp. RH24. NCBI lineage: Bacteria > Pseudomonadati > Pseudomonadota > Gammaproteobacteria > Enterobacterales > Bruguierivoracaceae > Sodalis > Sodalis sp. RH24. The sequence goes on along the minus strand of NZ_CP178729.1, from coordinate 1,843,639 downwards.
CGCGAAGTCATATACATCAATCTGATAACAATAAGCACAGGACTAGCATGCTCGATCCCAATCTGCTGCGCAATGAGCTAGACGCAGTTGCCGAGAAACTGGCTCGCAGAAATTTTACCCTGGATGTCGATACGCTGCGTAAACACGAAGAGCGGCGCAAGGTACTGCAGGTCGAAACCGAAACATTGCAGGCCGAGCGTAATTCCCGCTCCAAACTGATCGGCGCGGCGAAAGCCCGTGGCGAGGATATCGAGCCATTGCGCCAGGAAGTCAACGGATTGAGCGATCGCCTCGAGGCGGCCAAATCCGAACTGGATATTTTGCAAGCCGCCATCCGCGACGTGGCGCTGTCGCTGCCTAATATTCCGGACGACCGCGTTCCCTCTGGTAAGGATGAAACCGAAAACGAAGAAATCAGCCGCTGGGGCGAACCGCGTCGCTATGATTTCGACGTGCGCGACCATGTTTCCCTGGGGGAAATGGCCGGCGGGCTGGATTTCGCCGCGGCCGTCAAGTTGACCGGTGCGCGTTTTGTGGTGATGAAAGGGCAGATTGCCCGCCTGCATCGCGCGCTGACGCAATTTATGCTCGATTTGCATACCGAGCAGCACGGCTACCAGGAAAATTATGTTCCTTATCTGGTAAACCACGCATCGCTGTTCGGTACCGGCCAATTGCCGAAATTCGCCGGGGATTTATTCCATACCCAGCCCCTGAGCGAAGAAGCCGACACCAGCGCCTATGCCCTGATCCCCACGGCGGAAGTCCCGCTGACCAACCTGGTGCGCGACGAAATCCTGGAAGAAGACCAACTGCCGCTGAAGATGACGGCCCATACCCCGTGCTTTCGTTCCGAGGCCGGCTCCTACGGCCGCGATACGCGCGGGTTGATCCGTATGCACCAGTTTGACAAAGTCGAGCTGGTCCAGGTGGTGAAACCGGAAGATTCCATGCGCGCGCTGGAGGAACTGACCGGCCATGCGGAGAAGGTGCTGCAACTGCTGAACCTGCCTTACCGCAAGATCCTGCTGTGCACCGGCGACATGGGCTTTGGCTCGAGCAAGACCTACGATCTGGAAGTCTGGCTGCCGGCGCAGAATACCTACCGGGAAATTTCCTCCTGCTCGAATATGGGCGATTTCCAGGCGCGGCGCATGCAGGCGCGCTACCGCGCCAAAGAAGATAAAAAACCACGCCTGGTGCATACCCTGAATGGCTCCGGCCTGGCGGTGGGGCGCACCCTGGTGGCGGTAATGGAAAACTACCAGTTGGCCGACGGGCGCATTGAAATCCCGGCGGCGCTGGCGCCGTATATGAACGGCCTGACCCATATCGGCTAATCACCACTGGCGTTCTCCCTTTAACACGTCAAGTGCAGGTGCGGCGTCAGCGGGCTTACCGCGCCATGGGGCCTCGGTCGGGCGAAAATACCACGCCCGATTCAACCCCATTGGCACGCTCTCCCTTTAACAGGGCAACCCTACGTTCGGTACCCTGATTTTTATCCCGGATGAAGTATGCGATGTTGGCGTCAGCTGCGTCATGGGGCCGCTAATTGCCTGAACACTATCAAAAAATGCTGGCGCTTATTTCGCCTGATTGACTTTTTTTACCGTAGTGGCATGATGCGCCCAATTCCTGCGCGTTGAGTCCGGTTTATTCATCATGTCCGTCTATTCCCGCCCGGTGGTAATGCTACTCACCGGGTTGCTGTCGTTGACCATTTCCATCGCGGTATTAAATACCCTGGTGCCGCTGTGGCTGTCCCACGAAGCCATGCCCACCTGGCAAATCGGGCTGGTCGGCTCCTCCTATTTTAGCGGTAACCTCGTGGGGACCCTGCTGGCGGGAGCATTGATTAAAGCGGTGGGTTTCAACCGCAGTTATCAGTATTCATGCCTGCTGTTTGCCGTCGCGACACTGGGGCTGGGCCTTTCCATCGGTTTTGGCACCTGGGTGCTGTTCCGGTTCGTGGCCGGCATCGCCTGCGCGCTGATCTGGGTGGTGGTGGAAAGCGCCCTGATGCGCAGCGGTACTCCCCATACCCGCGGGCAACTGCTGGCGGCGTATATGATGGTGTATTATATGGGCACGGTGATCGGCCAACTGCTGCTCAGCGGCGTCTCCACCGCATTGATATCGGTATTGCCCTGGGCGACCACGTTGATGATTGCGGCGGTGTTGCCGTTATTGTTCAACCGCATCGAGGGGCAGGGCATGGATGCCCCCCGGATCGCCATCTGGCCGATGCTGCGGCGTCGCAACGCCCGCTTGGGGATCAACGGCTGCATCATCTCGGGCGTGGTGCTGGGGTCGCTGTATGGCCTGCTGCCGCTTTATCTTTCCCATCAAGGGCTCAGCGACGGCAGCGTGGGATACTGGATGGCGCTGCTGGTCAGCGCGGGTATTCTCGGCCAGTGGCCTATCGGCCGGCTGGCGGATCGCTACGGCCGCCTGATGATTTTGCGGGTACAGGTGTTTATGGTCATTATCGGCAGCCTGTCGATGCTCAGCCACGCGGCCATGGCGCCGGCGTTGTTCCTGCTGGGCTGTTCGGGTTTTACCCTTTATCCGGTGGCGATGTCCTGGGCCTGTGAAAAGGTCAGCCCGGATGAGCTGGTGGCGATGAACCAGGCGCTGCTGCTGAGCTATACGGTCGGCAGCCTGCTGGGGCCGAGCGCCACGGCATTATTGATGCAACGCTACTCCGACCGCGTGCTGTTCGTTATGATTGCGCTGGTGGCGCTGGTTTATCTGGCAATGCTGTTGCGCAAACCGGATCATCATCAAACCCCGGTGGCGACGGCCTGAATAAAACAGGGCCCCGTTTGGGGTCTTGCGGTTGCGGTAAACCGGTGCGTTTTGGTCGTGGTAGGCGGTTTGCCGCGGCGGCGGTTTCGCTGGAGGCTTGCGGGGCGGCGTATGATATGCCGGCGTGGGTTTCGCTGGGGGGCTTGCGGGGCGGTGTATGTTATCGCGGCGTGGGTTTCGCTGGGGGCTTGCGGGGCGGTGTAAGTTATCGCGGCGTGGGTTTCGTTTGGGGCTTGTGGGGCGGCGTATGATACGCCGGAGTGGGTTTCGCTTGCCGTGCGTTAGGTGGTTATATGTAGCGCCGGGCGCCGGCAAGCGACAAAGAGGCCGTACCGCGACGGCCTCCTTGACCTCCGCGCGCCCGGCAGGTCGCGCGTCGCTGCGCGATGCCTTCCGCCGCCCATGCCCCCGTTATGCACCGGCCCGTTATGCGCTCCCGGCGCAACGGGCCTTTCGCCGCTCCCGGCGGCTCATGCCGGGGGCACAGGCGACGTCAGCGCGCTTTATGCCGGTCCACATGTCGCTGTTGGCCATGCGTTTTATGAAGTGGCTGCGGCGCTGTTGCTTGGGACAGGACCGGCGTCGGGATAGGATTGACCCTTATGGGATGCAATGGGTGTGGCATGCCGCTGGCGCTGCGAAAAGCAGGTCGTACAGAGGTACACTTATCGGTCAGGCAGGCATACATTAAGGCAGCAACGTGTTTATCATTCAATATTAAGCTCTAAGTTTTAACAGTAAGCATTACACTTTCAGCCACCAGCCACCAACCACCAACCACCAACCACCAGCCACCAGCCACCAACCACCAAGCACCAACCTTCACCTACAAGCCGGTAGTCTCCGACCTAAAATAAATGTGATGTTTTTCCCGGTAAGCGCATACCGCTAAGTACCCTAACACGTTGTTTTACCTACAGACGATGGTGTTGACGTTGTGCCGGCATAAAGTGCGCCGGCGGCGAGCATCACGGCGGGATGAGCCGCCGGGAGCGGCGAAAGCTAAGGGCCGCGCCGGGAGCGCGTCCCGTGCGGTCCCAAAGCCGGGATGGGCGCTGCCGGGAACCGCGCAGCGGCGCACGATCTGCCGGACGCCAGGGAGTCCAGAGGGACCGTGCGTACGGTCCCTCTGGTCGCTTGCCGGCGCCAGGCAATACATAGCCCCCTCAAACTAAAGCAAGCGAAAACCTCACCCCGTGACACACACCACCTCACCCCGTGACACACACCACCCCGCCGCCGCGACATCCCCTCACCAGCCCAGCGTTAAACAACCCAACATACCCAATCCCCGAGCGTAGCGCCCCATCAAGGCGGCCGGTGCGCCAACCGACGCAAGGCCCCGGTTTGGGCCCGGTCAATTAGCTGCTCCGCGGCAGCGGACTCAGGTTAAGCACCGCGCTGTCCATATCCTCGCCGCGCTCGAACCGCCAGCACCGGGTATGATAACGGGCAACGCTGTTACGGTGGGCGACGCTTATCAGGGTGATCCCCGGAAGCCGCTCCGTCAGCAGGCGGTACATCAACTGTTCGTTCTCATCATCCAGTGCGCTGGTCGCCTCATCCAGAAACAGGATATCCGGTTTGATCAGCAGCGCGCGGGCAAACGCCAGCCGCTGCTGCTCGCCCGGCGATAGCCAGTGGCTCCAGTTGGCCTGCTGGTGCAGCATGGGTTGCAAATGACCCAGACGACACAGGTCCAGCATCGCGCGCATATGATCTTCTGTAAAGTGATCCGGCGCTTCCGGATAACACAGCGCTTCGAGCAGGTTACCGATAGGGATATAGCTGCGCTGCGGTAAAAACAGCACTTTTTTGCCCGCCTGCAGGCTGATATTCCCGGCGCCATAAGGCCAGATGCCGGCAATGGCCCGCAGCAGGGTGGACTTGCCGCAGCCGGAGGGGCCGGCGATCAGCACCCGTTCGCCCGGGGCGATGGCTTGCGTGGCGTCGTGGAACAGGACACGACCGGAGGGGATGGTTAAACTCAGGCCGGTCAGCGCCAGGGCGGTATCCGTCGCGTCGTCGCGCGTAATGGCCGTCTTCTGGCTGCTGTGACGCTCCACCGCGGCGTTAAACCCCGCCAACCGGTTAATACAGGCTTTCCAGTTGGCCAACTGATTAAACGCGTCGATAAACCATGACAGCGCGCCCTGTATTTCACCAAACGCCGATGAAATCTGCATCAGCGTGCCAAGCTGGATGGCACCGGAAAAATAACGCGGCGCCGCCACCAGGATCGGGAAAATAATGGCAAACTGACCATAGAAATTGCTGGCCACATTCAGCCGCCGGCTAACGCGCATAATGGACCACCAGTTGGCGCGGATGGCTTCGAACTTGTTGTCCAGCAGGTTCGCTTCCCGGGGTTCGCCCTGGTAAAGGGCAATGGCATCATTATTTTCGCGAATACGAATCAGGCCAAACCGGAAATTAGCCTCAAATTTTTCCTGTTGGAAACCCAAACGCACCAGCGGTCTGCCCACATACCAAATCAGCAGCGATCCCAGCCCGGCATATAATATGGCGAACCACACCATATACCCCGGCACGGTAAACAGATGCCCGCTCAGGGTAAACGACAGCGGTCCGCTCACCGACCATAAAATGGAAATAAAAGAAACAAAAGTCACCACGCTTGAGAGTAAACCCAGGGCCAGCGACAGGGTGCCGCTGGTCAGCGCGTTCAGGTCTTCGGCGATACGCTGATCCGGGTTATCGACCGTCTGCTGTTGCTCGGTATGGTAATAGGCATGATGATGCAGCCATTTCGCCATATATTGCCGCGTCATCCAGCGCCGCCAATACATTTGCAGGCCCTGGGTGAGGTAAATTTTATAGATGGAGATCAGGATAAATAACAATGCCAGCCAGGTGAACCTGATCAGCTGGCTTTTGAACACCGCAAAATTTTTATTTTGCAACGCGTCATAAAATACCCGGTTCCATTCATTGAACAGTACGCTGATATACACCGTGGACAATGAGAGGATAATAATCACCGCCAGCATACCCCAGGCGCGCCATTTTTCCTCGGAACGCCAAAACGGCTTAATCAACTGCCAGATTTCCCGCCAGCCCGCAGCTTTAATGGGTGAAGCTTTCATAGTTAACGTATCGTTTTCAATTGTTCAAAAAGGCAATAATACGGCATAGGCTCCCAGTTCTCTAAAAATAATGAGCCTGTTTAGCACCTAAAGGTGTAACAACTCCTGTCGTGAAAAAAGAAGACCTTACACAGCCCGGTTATACCAGGCGTCTTATGCGGGATATCACCGGCGCCGCGAAACGGCGTGGCCCGGAGCGATACCGGAGCAAGAGGGGCGGGGGCGGGATTTGGGATGAATGACCGGGTATCATCCCGGCCGGCCGTGAATGCGTGGTCGATCATATCCCCCGGGGGCAATGGGGGACATCATGATCAGTACATCACTTTATGGCCATAGCCGGCCAGGATATTCTTCACGCGTTCCATGATTTCCGTAGAGGGCGGCTTAACGCCGTCGAGCTTGTACTCTTCACCCATGGCAATCCATTTATGCTTACCCAGCTCATGGTAGGGCAGCAGCTCGATTTTTTCGATATTGGCCATGTCCTTGGTGAACTCGCCCAGCATATGCACGGATTTATCGTCGTCCGACCATCCCGGCACCACCACATAACGGAGCCAGGTACGCTTGTTGATTTTTTGCAGGTAGCGCGCAAAATCCAGCGTGCGGTGGTTGGACACGCCCACCAGGTTTTGATGGATATCGTCGTTCATTTCCTTGATATCCAGCATGACCAGGTCGGTGACGTCCAGCAGTTCGTCAATGACCGGATCGTAGCGCCGGACATAGCCATTGGTATCCAGGCAGGTGGTAATGCCCTCGGCATGGCAGGCGCGAAACCAGTCGCGCACAAATTCCGCCTGCAGTATGGCTTCACCGCCGGACGCGGTAACGCCGCCGCCGGACGCGTTCATGAAATGACGGTAGGTCACCGTTTCCTTCATGATTTCTTCAACCGTGATTTCCTTGCCGGCATGGGTATCCCAGGTGTCGCGGTTATGACAGTAAAGACAGCGCATCAGGCAGCCCTGGAAAAAAATGATGAAACGGATGCCGGGGCCGTCGACGGTACCACAGGATTCAAACGAATGGATGCGACCAAGTACTGACATTGCGGGGTTTTCTCCATTTGATTAAAAAAGGCCCCACTTTCGTGGAGCCTTTATTTTACGCCTTTTCAGACGGTGAGGGAAATTACATTGACGCGGTGAAGGTACGGGTAATGACGTCCTTCTGCTGTTCTTTGGTCAATGAATTGAAGCGTACCGCATAGCCGGACACACGGATGGTCAGGTTAGGGTAGTCTTCCGGATGTTCCATGGCTTGCACCAGCATTTCACGGTTCATCACGTTCACGTTCAGATGCTGACCGCCTTCAACGCCGGCTTCATGATGGAAATAACCGTCCATCAGGCCCGCCAGGTTGGCCCTGCGCACATCTTCATCTTTACCCAATGCTTTAGGCACGATGGAGAAGGTGTAGGAAATACCGTCTTTCGCATAGGCAAACGGCAGTTTGGCAACCGAGGTCAACGAGGCGACGGCGCCTTTCTGGTCACGGCCGTGCATCGGGTTGGCGCCCGGTCCGAACGGCGCGCCTGAACGACGTCCATCAGGGGTATTACCGGTCTTCTTACCATAAACCACGTTCGAGGTGATGGTCAGGATGGACTGGGTCGGTACCGCGTTACGGTAGGTCGGCAGTTTCTGAATTTTCTTCATGAAACGTTCCACCAGGTCGCAGGCGATATCATCGACGCGTGAGTCATTGTTACCGAACTGCGGATATTCGCCTTCGATATCAAAGTCAACGGCCATGCCTTCGGCATCACGGATAGGCTTAACCTTGGCGTACTTGATGGCGGACAGTGAGTCGGCGGCAACGGACAAGCCGGCGATACCACAGGCCATGGTACGGTATACGTCGCGGTCATGCAGCGCCATCAGCGCGGCTTCGTAGCTGTACTTGTCATGCATATAGTGAATGACGTTCAGCGCGGTGACGTACTGTTTAGCCAGCCAGTCCATGAAGTGGTCCATGCTGCTCAGCACGGTATCATAGTCCAGTACGGCATCCATGATTGGCGCGGTTTTAGGGCCAACCTGGATTTTGGCTTTTTCGTCCATGCCGCCGTTGATTGCGTACAGCACCATTTTGGCCAGGTTGGCGCGGGCGCCGAAGAACTGCATTTGTTTACCGACAACCATCGGGCTGACGCAACAGGCGATAGCGTAATCGTCGTTGTTGAAATCGGGACGCATCAGGTCATCGTTTTCATACTGTACGGAAGACGTATCGATAGACACCTTGGCGGTGAATTTCTTCCAGCTGATCGGCAGTTTTTCCGACCACAGGATGGTCATGTTCGGTTCAGGAGCCGGTCCCATGGTGTACAGGGTATTCAAGAAACGGAAGCTGGTCTTGGAAACCAGGGTACGGCCGTCAACGCCCATGCCGCCCAGGGATTCGGTGGCCCAAATCGGGTCGCCGGAGAACAGTTCGTCATATTCCGGGGTACGCAGGAAACGGACCATACGCAGTTTCATGACCAGGTGGTCAATCAGTTCCTGTGCTTGTTCTTCAGTGATTTTGCCGGCTTTCAGGTCGCGTTCGATAAAGATATCAAGGAACGTCGAGGTACGGCCGAAGGACATGGCGGCGCCGTTCTGGGATTTCACCGCGGCCAGATAGCCGAAGTAGGTCCACTGCACGGCTTCCTGCGCGGTGGTTGCCGGAACGGAGATGTCGCAACCGTATTTGGCGGCCATTTCCTTGATTTGCGCCAGGGCGCGATGTTGTTCGGCGATTTCTTCACGCAGACGGATAGTCGCTTCCAGATCTTCGCCGTTTTCCATTTTGCTTTGCAAAGAGGTGAACTGGGCGAATTTATCTTTCATCAGGAAGTCGATGCCGTACAGGGCGATACGACGGTAGTCGCCGATGATGCGGCCACGGCCGTAGGCATCGGGCAGACCTGTCAGGGCCCCGGTTTTACGGCATTTCAGGATGTCCGGAGTATAGACATCGAACACACCCTGGTTATGGGTCTTGCGGTATTCGGTAAAGATTTTCTTGATTTCCGGATCCAGCTCGCGGTCATACGCTTTGCAGGAGCTTTCAACCATCTTGATGCCGCCGAACGGAATCAGGCCGCGTTTCAACGGCGCGTCGGTTTGCAGGCCGACGATTTTTTCCAGGCCCTTGGCGATATAACCGGCGTCATGGGAGGTAATGGTAGAGGCAACATCCGTATCAAAATCAACCGGCGCATGGGTGCGGTTTTCGGTTTTGATGCCTTCCATAACCTTGCCCCACAGTTCCGTGGTGGCGGGAGTAGCACCTGCCAGGAAGGCTTCGTTGCCTTCATAGGGGGTATAGTTTTTCTGGATAAAGTCACGAACATTGACTTCATTCTGCCAGTCGCCTTTGCTAAAACCTTCCCAAGCAGTGGCTAGTTTTGTGTTCAGATCGGTCATTGTATACCTACCTTCTAATGTGGATTTCTTGAAACCCGGCTTTACGATGCGAGACAAACAGGTTAATGCTTGTTCCCACCGCGCAGATAAATCATCCAGTACGTCAACCCTACCAGTAACCCCCCGCCGATAATGTTGCCGATGGTAACCGGTATCAGATTATCGATGATAAAGTTGCTAATGGTCAGGTGTGAAAACTGTTCTGGTGCCATCCCAACGGCCTGCCAGAATTCCGGCGCTGCGAAATTCTTGATAACGATGCCCAGCGGGATCATAAACATATTGGCGATGCTATGCTCAAAACCGCTGGCAACGAACATCGCGACCGGGAAAATCATGGCGAACATTTTATCCGTCAGGCTGCGGCCGGAATAACTCATCCACACCGCCAGGCAGACCATCAGATTAGCCAGGATCCCCAGACATACCGCTTCGATAAAAGTATGGTGCATTTTATGATCGGCGGTTTGCAAAACGTTAAGGCCCCACGCGCCGTTTGCCACCATATGCTCACCGGAGAACCAAATCAGGGCGACGAAAAACAACGCGCCGAACAGGTTGCCGATGTAGACGTTGATCCAGTTGCGAACCAGCTGTCCCCAGGTGATGCGTCCGCTGGCTTTCGCCACCATGATGAGCACCGTGGAGGTGAACAGGTCGGCGCCGCAAACCACCACCAACATTAATCCCAACGAAAAGCATATACCGCCGATAAGCTTGGAGATGCCGTAAGGCATGGTGCCGGCACCGGTGGTAGCTGTAATATAGAACGCGAAGGCTATGGAAATAAAAACGCCGGCGGTAATGGCCAGAAAAAACGTTTTTGACGGTTGCTTGGTTGCTTTATAGACGCCCGCCTCTTCAGCAACTTTCGCCATGGCATCGGGTAATTTCAGGTCAAAAGGGTTGTCAGACTTCACACAAACTCTCTCGTTGGATTAATTAACGACCTAATTCTAACAAACGAGTATAGAGCAAAAATTGATATAGATCATAATGGCCCAAACTTAATCCCCCTTGACAGGCAAGATAAGACGTCTCATTTATTTCAAATATTTGATAAATATAGAAAAAATAAATTTTAATTATTACATAAAGATTTGAAGACCACATTTTTTGTACATTTTGACGCGTTATGAAATAGCCATTAATGTGGGTAATTTGTTTCATCCGGACCTATTATTTTGCCGGATTTTACTTTCCTGAAACAATGACGCTAAAAAGGAAACGTCAATAATCGCGCGGTTATCTTCATCGCGGCTTCCTATTTATGGCTCTACTATACGCGCAAGGCACAAAAAATGCAGGGTTATCTTGTGGCCCACGGGCACGGCGGGCCGTCGTCATGGCCGCCGGGCGCGGTGCCCGACGGTCGTGCATGTGATGCCGGGATGTTCACCGTCCCGGCGCGGCGGATCGGCGGTTTGCAGCGGCGCGCCGGCGTAACCTTATGCCGGGCGCCAATAGCGGCGTTTGGCCGCCTGCAGCTTTTCATAGGCGGCAAGCAGGGCGCGGTGGGTGGGCAGGGCGTGCAGGTCGCTGTCGATATCGAATAAGCCGTAAAAACAGTTTTCGCCCTTAAGCGCCGCCTGCGCGCGCTCAAGCGTGGCCTGGCCGTACATGCGCGCAAAGGCAGCAACATACTGCTCCAGCTCGCGGTCCGGTTCCTGGGTCAGCAACAGCAGGCTATGCAGGCAGCGGTAAAAATTTTCGCGTTCCGGCGTAAAAACCGATGCATTGAAGTCCCTGGTCCATTCGGTCCACATCAGCGCCTGCTCCAGGTCGCCGCCCGCCAGCGCCAGCATCACCTTCAGCTCGCCCACGCGCAGGGTAAACCAGCCGTTATCCCTGCCGGTCGCCAGCCCCAGCAGTTCCCGGACGCGGGTGAAGTCGTCCAGCCCTTCGTCGTCCAGTTGCTCTATCAGCGCCAGGTAGCGCTGCTTCGGCCAGCGGCTGCCGGGCAGGCTGGTCAGGGTGGCGCGCAGATGGGCGGCCATGGTGTTATTGGCCAACAGCAAGTCTTCAACCGGATAGATATCCGACATCCCGGGCACCAGGATGCGGCAGGCATACACATCCAGATGCTCGTAATCGGCGATATAGACTTCGGCGTGCAGGCGCTGGAAAATGGCCATCAGAGTGGTGAATTCGTCGCCGGTGCTGCCGCTGAAGTCCCAGTCGGCAAAGTCGTAATCAGCATCCTGCTTAAACAGATCCCAAGAAATCAGGCCGCTGGAGTCGATAAAATGGGTTTCCAGATTGGTCTGCTCCGCCACTTCCTCGTCGTCAAAGGTCGGCGGCGTGAACACATCCAGGTCTTTCAGGCTGCGGCCCTGCAACAATTCGGTTACCGTGCGCTCCAGCGCCACGCCGAAGTCCGGATGCGCGCCAAACGAGGCGAAGCAGGTGCCGTTGGCGGGATTAAACAATACCACGCACATCACCGGATACAGCCCGCCCAGCGACGCGTCATAGGCGAAAATCGGGAAGCCCTCCTCTTCCAGGCGGGCGATGGCCTCGATCACGCCGGGATAGCGGGCCATTACCGCCGGCGGGATAGCCGGCAGGCTTATGGACTCGGCGATAATCCGGTTCTTTATATGGCGCTCGAACACTTCCGACAATGCCTGCACCCGAGCTTCATTGGCGGTATTGCCCGCCGACATGCCGTTGGAGACATACAGGTTGCCGATGATGTTCACCGGGATATACACCGTCTGCCGGTCAGACTGACGCTCAAACGGCAGGGCGCAGATGCCGCGCGCGGCATTGCCTGATTGCAGGTCGACCAGCGCGGGCGCGGTCAGTTCCTGCTGCGGATCGTAAAATGCCCGCAGGCCATCGTCGAGGATACCCGACGGCAAACGGCCATCGGCGGGCAGCGCGAACCATTTCTCGTTGGGATAATGCACGAACCCGTCATTGGCGATACTGGCGCCAAGATAAAAATCGGCAAAAAAATAGTTGGTGGACAACCGCTCGAAATACTCGCCCAGCGCCGACGCCAGGGCGGCTTTTTTACTGGCGCCCTTACCGTTGGTAAAACACAGCGGACAGTCGCGATCGCGGATATGCACCGACCACACGTGCGGCACGGGATTGAGCCAGGAAGCCTCTTCGATATTAAATCCCAGCGCGCCGAGCTGCTGGTAAAAGCGGGCGATGGAGTCTTCTAGGGCGGCGTCTTTACCGGGAATAAATGTTTGTGACATGCAGGTTCTCTTTTTATTGTCTTGAAAGGCGCATAATACGGTGTTTTCTGCCGTGCCTCCATGTATTCCCCCGATCGTGAGCGCGGCAGCGGCCGGTTTTATCCGCCCTGGCGCCGTTAAGACCGGGTGCGGGTGGCGGCGCTGAAATTACGCCCGATAAGCAATAACCGTTGCGACGCCCCGATGCGAGTGATAAAAACGATAGAATGAGTATTAACGAATTTTTTGGCCAACGTGGTGGATGGAAATGAATCAGGTGTTCAATTTTAGCGCCGGTCCGGCAATGATACCGGTGGAAGTCTTGCGGCGCGCGGAGCAGGAACTGTGCAACTGGCACGGTCTGGGTACGTCGGTGATGGAGATCAGCCATCGCAGTAAGGAATTTATCGAGGTGGCCCGGGAGTCCGAACAGGATCTACGCGAGCTGCTGAGTATTCCGGACCATTATAAGGTGCTGTTCTGCCACGGCGGCGCGCGGGCGCAGTTTGCCGCGGTGCCGCTCAATCTGTTGGGCGACAGCGCCAGCGCCGACTATATCGACGGCGGCTACTGGGCGCACAGCGCCATAAGCGAAGCGCAAAAATATTGTGACCCGAAGGTTATCGACGTCAAAACACGGATTGACGGCCTGCGCGCGATTAAGCCCATGCGCGAATGGAACTTATCCGCCGACGGCGCCTACGTGCATTACTGTCCGAACGAAACCATCGACGGCCTGGCGATTGATGAATTGCCTGATTTCGGCGATAAAGTGGTCGTCGCCGATTATTCCTCCACTATTTTGTCCCGTCCCCTGGATGTCAGCCGTTTTGGCGTGATCTATGCCGGCGCGCAGAAGAATATCGGCCCGGCGGGCCTGACGCTGGTGATTGTGCGTGACGACCTGCTGGGCAAGGCGCGGCGCGAGCTGCCGTCGGTGCTGGATTATAAGGTGCTGGCGGAGAATGACTCCATGTTCAATACGCCGCCCACCTTTGCCTGGTACCTGTCCGGCCTGGTATTTAAATGGCTGAAGGCGCAGGGCGGACTGGTGGAAATGGACAAACGCAACCAGGCCAAGGCGGATACATTGTATCATTACATCGACCAAAGCGATTTCTACCGCAACGATGTCGCCCCGGCCAACCGTTCGCGCATGAACGTGCCCTTTTTACTGGCGGATGCGGCGCTGGATAAACTGTTCCTGGATGAATCCTTCGCGGCGGGGCTGCACGCGCTGAAAGGCCATCGCGTCGTGGGCGGGATGCGCGCTTCCCTGTATAATGCCATGCCCCTGGCGGGCGTCGAGGCGCTGGTGTCCTTTATGGATGGATTCGCCCGGCGCCATGGCTAACTCCGTACTGACGGGCAGGATGGGCCGGGTCGTTAAGCCGCGGTAAATACCGCCTTGGAAACTCCGGCGCGCCGTTGCGGCTCTCATCCGTGAGAGCCGCCCTGCGGGTCAACGCCTGTGCGTTATTTTAAGGCGTTCCCGGCGCGCCGCGCTTTGCCCTCCTTGCCTATTACCCCCGCTTCACGCTGTTGTGCGGGTTTATAATCGCCTGAGTTTTTGTTTTTGCTGGAGAACGCGCTTCACATGCTGGAATCCCTGACCCTACAACCGGTGGCACTTGTCGATGGCACCATTAATCTTCCCGGCTCGAAAAGCGTTTCGAACCGGGCGCTGTTGCTGGCGGCGCTGGCCGACGGCACCACCCGCCTGACCAATCTGCTCGACAGCGACGATGTGCGCCATATGCTCGATGCCCTGGCCGCGCTCGGGGTCGTCTGCCGGTTAAGCGACGATCGCAGGACATGCGAGATCGATGGCCGGGGGCAGGCCCTGACCGCGCCGGCGCCGCTGTCGCTGTTTCTCGGCAACGCCGGCACCGCCATGCGGCCCCTGGCAGCCGTGCTGTGCCTGGGCCGGCATGACATTACCCTGACCGGCGAGCCGCGCATGAAAGAGCGTCCCATCGGCCATCTGGTGGATGCCCTGCGCCAGGGCGGCGCGGAGGTGGATTACCTGGAGCAGGAAAATTACCCGCCGTTGCGTTTGCGCGGCGGTTTTCGCGGCGGCGATATTACCGTCGACGGCAGCGTGTCCAGCCAGTTTCTCACCGCCCTGCTGATGACGGCGCCGCTGGCCGCCGGGGATACCACCATCCGCATCAAAGGCGAGCTGGTTTCCAAGCCGTATATTGATATCACCCTGGCGTTGATGAAAACCTTTGGCATACAGGCGCGCCATGACGACTACCGGGTGTTTTACCTGCAAGGCGGCCAGAAGTATCGCTCGCCGGGCGAGTATCTGGTGGAGGGCGATGCCTCGTCCGCGTCTTATTTCCTGGCGGCGGCGGCCATCCGCGGCGGCACGGTGCGGGTTACCGGTATCGGCAAAAACAGCGTGCAGGGCGATATCCGCTTCGCCGATGTGCTGGAGCGCATGGGCGCCACCATCCGCTGGGGCGATGATTTTATCGAATGCCGCCGGGGCGGGCTGCACGCCATCGATATGGACATGAACCATATTCCCGACGCCGCCATGACCATCGCCACCACCGCCCTGTTCGCCGACGGCGGCACCACCACCCTGCGCAATATCTACAACTGGCGCGTCAAGGAAACCGACCGGCTGGCGGCCATGGCCACCGAGCTGCGCAAAGTGGGCGCCGGCGTGGTGGAGGGCGAGGACTATATCGCCATCACGCCGCCGGCCAGGCTGATATCCGCCGCGATCGACACCTATAACGATCACCGTATGGCGATGTGCTTCTCCCTGGTGGCGTTGTCCGATACCCCGGTGACTATCCGCGATCCGAAGTGCACCAATAAAACCTTCCCCGATTATTTCCGCCAACTGGCCGCCATCAGCACCCTGGCGTAACCCGCTTTTCCCGTTTATTCACCGGCCGTGCGGCGCGCCGGTGAATGAAAACGCGCGCGCGGTGTCTTAATTTCACGATCCTGACGCCGAAGGGTAACCGTTATTCCTTATGATGCGTATAATGCATCATAGTAAATTCATTATTTATGGAACCAGAATCAAACCGCTGAGAGGAGAAAACAATGACAGCAGTAGTCCCGGTGATCACCATCGACGGACCGAGCGGTGCAGGGAAAGGCACGCTGTGTAAAGCATTGGCGGAAGCATTAGGGTGGCATCTGCTGGATTCGGGGGCCATTTACCGCGTCCTGGCCCTGGCGGCGTTGCACCACCAGGTCGATATCAACGCGGAGGAAGCGCTGGTGCCGCTGGCGGCGCATCTCGACGTACGCTTCAAGGTACAGGCGGGCGAGCTGGAAATCATCCTCGAGGGCGAGGATGTCAGCGGTGAAATCCGTAACGAGGAGGTGGGCAATACCGCCTCCAAGATTGCCGCGTTTCCCCGGGTGCGCGAGGCCCTGCTGCGTCGGCAGCGGGCATTCCGCGAGGCGCCGGGCCTGATTGCCGACGGCCGGGATATGGGCACCGTGGTGTTTGCCGAGGCGCCGGTGAAGATTTTTCTCGACGCGTCCTCGGAAGAAAGAGCGCACCGCCGCATGCGGCAGTTGCAGGAAAAGGGCTTTAGTGTTAACTTTGAACGCCTTTTATCCGAGATAAAGGAAAGGGACGAACGCGACAGGAACCGCCCGGTGGCGCCGCTGGTTCCGGCATCAGATGCTCTGGTACTGGATTCCACCCGCATGACTATCGATGAAGTGATAGCTCAGGCATTGGCGCATTCACGGCGTATACTGGCGTTGTCGTAGCCTTGGAAACAACTACCCCGTTGCAGGGACTGGCAATAGGGCGTGTAAAACAACCCCATCGAGCAGGATGCCGGATGGACGTTAATCAAAAACACCTGAAGATTATCAAATATGACAGAATCTTTTGCTCAACTCTTTGAAGAATCCCTGAAAGAAATCGAAACCCGTCCCGGTTCCATCGTGCGCGGTACCGTTGTTTCCATCGATAAAGATGTCGTACTGGTTGACGCCGGTCTGAAATCCGAATCCGCTATTCCTATTGAGCAGTTTAAAAATGCTCAGGGCGAGCTGGAAATCAAGGTTGGCGATCAGGTCGACGTCGCGCTTGACGCGGTGGAAGACGGTTTCGGTGAGACCCTGCTGTCTCGCGAAAAAGCCAAGCGCCATGAAGCCTGGCTGATGCTGGAAAAAGCCTACGAAGAAGCCGCGACCGTTACCGGCATCATCAACGGCAAAGTGAAGGGCGGTTTCACCGTCGAACTGAACGGCATCCGTGCGTTCCTGCCGGGTTCGTTGGTTGACGTGCGTCCGGTACGCGATACCCTGCATCTGGAAGGCAAAGAGCTTGAGTTTAAAGTTATCAAGCTGGACCAGAAACGTAACAACGTGGTGGTTTCCCGTCGCGCGGTGATCGAGTCCGAAAACAGTGCGGAACGCGATCAGCTGCTGGAAAACCTGCAGGAAGGCATGGAAGTTAAGGGTATCGTCAAGAACCTTACCGACTATGGCGCGTTTGTCGATCTGGGCGGCGTCGATGGCTTGCTGCATATTACCGATATGGCCTGGAAGCGTGTTAAGCATCCGAGCGAAATCGTCAATGTCGGCGATGAAATCACCGTTAAGGTCCTGAAATTCGACCGTGAACGTACCCGTGTTTCCCTGGGCCTGAAACAGCTCGGCGAAGATCCGTGGGTGGCTATCGCCAAACGTTACCCGGAAGGCACCCGCCTCACCGGCCGCGTGACCAACCTGACCGATTACGGCTGCTTCGTTGAAATCGAAGAAGGCGTCGAAGGCCTGGTTCACGTTTCCGAAATGGATTGGACCAACAAAAACATCCATCCGTCCAAGGTTGTTAACGTGGGCGACGTGGTTGAAGTCATGGTTCTGGATATCGACGAAGAACGTCGCCGTATCTCCCTGGGCCTCAAGCAGTGCAAAGCCAACCCATGGCAGCAGTTCGCCGAAACCCATAATAAGGGTGACCGCGTCGAAGGCAAGATCAAGTCAATCACTGACTTTGGTATCTTCATCGGCCTGGACGGCGGCATCGACGGCCTGGTTCATCTGTCCGACATCTCCTGGAATGTTGCCGGCGAAGAAGCCGTGCGCGAATACAAGAAAGGCGACGAAATCGCGGCCGTGGTCCTGCAGGTTGACGCAGAACGCGAACGTATTTCACTGGGCGTGAAGCAACTGGCTGAAGATCCGTTTAATAACTACCTGTCTTTGAACAAGAAAGGTACCATTGTTACCGGTAAAGTCACTGCAGTTGACGCTAAAGGTGCTACAGTTGAATTAGCTGGCGGCGTTGAAGGTTACCTGCGTGCTTCCGAAGCATCGCGTGACCGCATTGAAGACGCTACCCTGGTCCTGAACGTGGGCGACGACGTTGAAGCTAAATTCACCGGCGTTGATCGTAAAAACCGCGTTGTCAGCCTGTCCGTTCGTGCTAAGGATGAAGCTGATGAGAAAGATGCTATCGCCACTGTGAACAGCACCAACAAGCAGGAAGATACCAGCAATTTCTCCAGTGCAATGGCTGAAGCGTTCAAGGCAGCTAAAGGCGAATAATAATGGGGGAGCGGCGAGACGGCCGCTCCTGGACGGTAGCTAAGTTGGGTCGTGTTCCTGCTTTATCCGCTGGAATGCGCACTTGGAGGAACTATGACCAAGTCTGAACTTATTGAAAGACTTGCTGGACAGCACGCTCATATCCCGGCAAAAATCGTCGAGGATGCTGTGAAAGAGATGCTCGAACATATGGCGACCACCCTCGCCGGCGGTGAGCGCATTGAAATCCGTGGTTTCGGCAGTTTTTCACTTCACTACCGTGCACCGCGTGTCGGACGCAACCCTAAAACCGGGGATAAGGTTGAACTGGAAGGCAAATATGTCCCCCATTTCAAGCCCGGCAAAGAGCTGCGCGACCGCGCCAATATTTATGGCTCATAATGCCTGCGGGCGTTGACCCACCGGCGTTGTAAGCCAGCCGCAAACAAGACACCTTCGGGTGTCTTTTTTTATGCCTGGACGTCAGCGGCGGTGAAAAAAGCGCCGCCGGTTGCGCCAGGGCAAATGCGCGCTTGCGCGCAGCCTGGCGCGCCCGGCTGTTAAGGCTATCTTATTGTCCTGAAGCGGCATCGCCTTATCACATACCCCTGATGGCGGCGACCGATGGCATGGACAATACTCGGCGTCACTGTCATGTCGCCAGGATGGCACGCCGATGATTGCCGGACCCTATTACTGATGCCGTTATCCGTTAACCATATGGCGTTTTGCGCCATAGCCGGCATAGTGCCCTTGGGCTTTTTACCCGTATTGCCGGCCCCCACCGCGCTGCATGGCGTTGCGCTGGCCGCCTGGGCCTTGCTCTTATTTCCCGCTCCAGGGTGCCGTTTAGCGGCGGTATTTCTGGCCGCGTTCGCCTGGAGCGGTTTTTGCGCCATACAATTACTGGAGCAGACGGCGCTATTATCCCAACCCAGGGCTATCGTGCGCGCCCATATCGTCAGTATCCATCATGGGCATAACCCGCGCGCGGGCGCGGTGATTAAAATAACCCAGGCCGGGGGCAAACGGGTGTTTCCTCCGGTCCATGCCGCCATCAGCTGGGCGTCGCTGCCGGAGCGCTGGTGCGCCGGGCAGCAGTGGAAAATGATGCTGAAGCTGCGCCCCCAGCATAGCCGGCTCAATCAGGGCGGTTTTGACAGCCAGCGCTGGGCCGTCGCCAATCATCAACCGCTGGTGGGCCGGGTCGTCAAAGCCAAAGTGGAAGACGCCCGCTGCGGCTTGCGGCAAAGGCTTATCGACAACGCCGCCGCCCGGTTCGCCGATCTGCGCTGGCCGTCCATTTTACTGGCGCTGGGGTTTGGCGAAAGCTGGGGCATGCCGGAGGATCTACGCCTGCTGTTACAGCAAACCGGCACCGCACATCTGATGGCCATATCCGGCCTGCATATTTCACTGGCGGCCCTGTTTGGCTGGCTGCTGGCGCGCGGCGGCCAGTTTGTCCTGCCCGGGCGCTGGGTCGGCCCGGTGATGCCGCTGGCGATCGGCTGGCTGGCCGCGGCGGGGTATGTATGGATTTCTGGCGTGAATTTTCCGGCCATCCGCGCGCTGCTGGCGCTGACGCTATGGCTCCTGCTGCGTATGCGCGGCGTGTGCTGCGGGGCCTGGCAGGTTTGGCTGTGGTGCGTGGCGCTGATAGTGGTTACCGACCCGCTTAGCGTGCTGTCAAGCAGCCTGTGGCTGTCATGCCTGGCGGTGGCGGCGCTGATTTTCTGGTTTCAGTGGGCGCCGCTGCCGGCGCGTTTCCAGTCCGGGCTGCGCTGGGCCTGGCTGCGCTGGATACATTTGCAGGCCGGCATGACCCTGTTGCTGCTGCCGCTGCAATGGGGATTATTCCACGGCGTTAATCCGCTGTCGCTGCCTGCCAACCTGTGGGCGGTGCCGCTGGTGTCGTTTATCACCACGCCCCTGATCCTGGCGGCAATCTGCCTGGGCATGCTGCCGCCGCTGAGCCGTCTGCTGTGGTATCTGGCCGACCAATCGCTGACGCTGGTCTTTATGCCGCTGGCGCCGCTACAGCGTGGGTGGCGGGATTTGCCGGA
This sequence comes from Sodalis sp. RH24, assembly GCF_047324145.1. Classification (NCBI taxonomy): domain Bacteria; kingdom Pseudomonadati; phylum Pseudomonadota; class Gammaproteobacteria; order Enterobacterales; family Bruguierivoracaceae; genus Sodalis; species Sodalis sp. RH24. Next base: position 1,823,521 of record NZ_CP178729.1, on the reverse strand, counting down.
AACCGGCATCCTGTGGAGCATCGGCGGCTGGCTGGCGGTGATTATCTGGCGTTTCGGCTGGTGGCGCACCTATCGACTCAATATGCTGGTGCTCGGCGCGCTGCTGCTGGCACCGCGCGACAGGGCGGATCGGCCTCGCTGGCGGTTGGATATGCTGGACGTCGGCCACGGGCTGGCGGTGGTGGTGGAGCGCCATGGTAAAGCGCTGATATATGATACCGGCGCCGGCTGGCGCGGCGGCGATATCGGCAAAGCGGAAATCCTGCCTTATCTGGCCTGGCGCGGTCTGTCGCCGGAAGGTATTTACCTCAGCCACAGCCATCAGGATCATATCGGCGGGCTCGGCACCCTCAAACGGGCGTTCCCGGGGGTGCCGGTCGCCAGCTCTTACCGCGGCAATGGCCATCTTCCCTGCGTCGTGGGACAGCGCTGGCAATGGCAGGGACTGACGTTCAGCGTCCTGTGGCCGCCGGCGCAGGTTAAAAAAGCCGGCAATGATGATTCCTGCGTGATCAAAATAGAGGACGGCGCGTTCAGCGTGCTGTTAACCGGCGATATCGAGGCGCCGGCCGAGCGGGCCTTGCTCAGGACCGCCCGCGGCCGGCTGCGCGCCGATATTCTCCAGATCCCCCACCACGGCAGCAAAACCTCGTCCACCCGGGCCTTTTTACGCGCGGTGCGTCCAGCGGCGGCGCTGGCGTCGGCGGCGCGCTTTAATCCCTGGCGCCTGCCCGCGCCGCTCATCAGGGAGCGTTACCGGCAGGAAGGCATCGCCTGGCATGATACCGCCCGCTCAGGTCAGGTCAGTATTCATTTTTATGACAATAATTGGGTGATAAAAGGATATCGGGAGCAAATTATGCCACGTTGGTATCACCAGTGGTTTGGCGTCCACGCCGATAATGAGTAGAATGGTCGGCTATTTAGACTCAGCGCTGGTTAAATGCATGCTTAATGATAAAGATCTCTCCACCTGGCAGACGTTCCGTCGCCTATGGCCGATGATCTCCCCTTTTAAGGCGGGCCTGATAGTCTCTGCCATCGCCCTGATACTGAATGCCGCCAGCGATACCCTGATGCTGTCATTACTCAAGCCGTTGCTGGACGACGGGTTCGGCAAAAGCGACAACAGCATCCTGGTGTGGATGCCGCTGGCCGTTATCGGCCTGATGGTGGTGCGCGGTTCAACCGGTTTTGTTTCCAGTTATTGTGTATCCTGGGTATCCGGCAAAGTCGTGATGCAAATGCGCCGCCGGCTGTTCAGCCATATGATGGGCATGCCCGTGTCCTTTTTCGATCAGCAATCCACCGGTACCCTGCTGTCGCGCATTACCTATGATTCGGAACAGGTGGCCTCCTCGTCATCCAGCGCGCTGATTACCGTTATCCGCGAAACCGCCTCGATTATCGGCCTGTTTATCATGATGTTCTATTACAGCTGGCAACTGTCGCTGATCCTGGTGGTTATCGCCCCCATTGTTTCCATTGCCATCCGCCAGGTGTCGAAACGCTTTCGCAATATCAGCAAAAATATGCAGAACACCATGGGGCAGGTCACCACCAGCGCCGAGCAGATGCTGAAAGGCCATAAGGAAGTATTGATTTTCGGCGGCCAAAAGGTCGAGAACGAACGTTTCAACCATGTCAGCAACCGCATGCGCCAGCAGGGCATGAAAATGGTTTCCGCCTCGTCGGTCTCCGACCCGGTGATCCAGTTTATCGCCTCACTGGCACTGGCGTTTGTCCTGTATGCCGCCAGTTTCCCGAGCGTGATGCAAAACCTGACCGCCGGCACCATTACCGTGGTGTTCTCATCCATGATTGCACTGATGCGCCCGCTGAAATCGCTCACTAACGTTAATTCCCAGTTCCAACGGGGCATGGCCGCCTGCCAGACCCTGTTTGCCATCCTGGATATGGAGCAGGAGAAGGATGAGGGTACGCTGGAAATCGAACGCGCCGAAGGCCATGTTGAATTCCGCGACGTCACTTTTTATTACCCCGGCAAAGAAACACCCTCCCTTGAACATATCAGCCTGACCATCCCCGCGGGCAAAACGGTGGCGCTGGTCGGGCGTTCCGGATCCGGCAAATCCACCATCGCCAACCTCCTGACGCGGTTTTACGATGTCCAGGAGGGCGCGGTGTTGCTGGACGGACATGACCTGCGGGAATACAAGCTGTCATCGCTGCGCGATCAGGTGGCGCTGGTCTCGCAAAATGTGCATTTATTTAACGATACCATCGCCAACAATATTGCCTATGCCCGCAAGGACCGGTTTTCGCGCGAGGAAATCGAGAATGCGGCCCGCATGGCGTACGCCATGGATTTTATCGCCAAAATGGATAAGGGCCTGGATACGGTCATCGGTGAAAACGGCGTGCTGCTGTCCGGCGGACAGCGGCAGCGCATCGCCATTGCCCGCGCGTTGCTGCGTGATTGCCCGATCCTGATCCTTGACGAGGCCACCTCGGCGCTGGACACCGAATCGGAGCGCGCCATCCAGAAGGCGCTGGACGCGCTGCAAAAAAACCGCACCTCGCTGGTGATTGCCCATCGTCTGTCGACCATCGAAAAAGCCGATGAGATCCTGGTGGTGGAAAACGGCCGTATCGTGGAGCGCGGTTCGCATCAGGACCTGCTGGCGCAGAAGGGCGCGTATGCCCAACTGCACCGGATGCAGTTCGGCAATGATTGATCGCATCTGGTTCGGCGGGTCGAAACTGTATTGGCTGCTGCTGCCGTTATCCTGGCTATACGGCCTGGTCAGCGCGCTGATAAAGCTGGGCTATCGCCTGGGATGGCGTAAAACCTACCGCTTCCCGGTGCCGGTGGTGGTGGTGGGCAACCTGACCGCCGGCGGCAACGGCAAAACACCCGTGGTGTTGTGGCTGGTGGAGCATTTGCAGCGGCGCGGCTGGCGGGTCGGCGTGGTATCCCGCGGCTACGGCGGGCGGGCCGACGGCTACCCGCTGCTGCTGGACGACAATACCACCAGCCGACAGGCGGGGGATGAGCCGGTGTTGATTTTCCAGCGCACCGGCGCCGCGGTGGCGGTGGCGCCTAAGCGCGCGGACGCGGTGGCGGCCTTGTTGGCCGGACGGCCGCTGGATGTGATTATCACCGATGACGGCCTGCAGCATTATGCGCTGGCGCGGGACATCGAATGGGTCGTGGTGGATGGCGTCAGGCGTTTTGGCAACGGCTGGTGGCTGCCGGCGGGCCCCATGCGCGAGCGGGCCGGCCGGTTGAAACGCGTCGACGCCGTGATTGTCAACGGGGGCGAGGCATTACCGGGTGAGATTCCCATGCGCCTGGTGCCGGGCGACGCGGTCAATTTGGCCAGCGGTGAAACCCGGCCTGCCGGGCAACTGCGCTCGGTCGTGGCGATGGCGGGCATCGGGCATCCGCCGCGGTTTTTCGCCACCCTGCGCGCCCTTGGCGTGGTCACCGAAGGTGAAATTGCCTTCGGCGATCATCAGGCTTATCGCCTGGAGCAATTGGCGCCGCTGGCCTTGCCGCACCAGACGCTGTTGATGACGGAAAAAGACGCGGTGAAATGCCGCGCTTTCGCCCAGGCCAACTGGTGGTATCTGCCGGTAAGCGCCCAGTTGCCGGAGCGGGACGCGCAGGCGCTGCTGGCGCCTATCGAGCGGGCGATTATCGCCTCGCGGCAAAAGCGCTAGCGTCAATCACGCCGGAACCGGGCGGGCTGATAAGGGGGCGTTTTTTTTGCGGCGAAAAAACAATCGGCCCGGTCATCAGGGATGATCGGGCCGAGAGAGCGATGTTATTTTTTGCTTAGCGGCTAAAATTAGCAAACAAAGCAATTATTTTATTTAATTTTTTCATGGCAGGTTTGTCTCTTAAATGTCTAAAGTGTGATGTAGCTCACAAAAAATATTACGCCGTTCCTGTGCATGGATCAACCCTATTTTGCAAAAATGTTAATAGCCTGCGTCAATCGTTGTGACGTCAATTGCAGCTAATCGCCGTAAGCATTCCCGCCCGCCGCCGCATTATGCTATTCTCTGGGCCATCGACGCATCGCAGGGTGTGTATGCTGGAGGAAACATGGATCACCGTTTATTGGAAATCGTGGCGTGCCCGGTATGTAACGGCAAGCTGTATTTTAATAAAGAAAAACAGGAACTCATCTGTAAATCGGATGCCCTGGCCTATCCGGTCCGGGACGGTATACCGGTATTATTGGAGAGCGAGGCCCGCGCCCTGACATTGGACGAGACAAATCAATGAGTTTCGTGGCTATCATTCCCGCGCGGTTCGCCTCCAGCCGCCTGCCGGGCAAACCCCTGGCGGATATTAACGGCAAGCCGATGGTGGTGCATGTCATGGAGCGCGCGCAGGAATCCGGCGCGGACCGGGTTATCGTGGCGACCGATCACGCCGGCGTGGTGGATGCCGTCCGCCAGGCGGGCGGCGAGGTTTGCATGACCCGCCCCGATCATCACTCCGGTACCGAACGCCTGGCGGAAGTGATCGACCGCTATCAATTTCCCGATGACCAGATCGTCGTCAATGTGCAAGGCGACGAGCCGCTCATCCCGCCGGTCATTATCCGCCAGGTGGCTGATAATCTGGCCCATTGCCAGGCGGGCATGGCCACGCTTGCGGTGCCCATCACCACCGCCGAGGAAGCCTTTAATCCGAACGCGGTCAAAGTGGTGATGGATGCCCAGGGTTTCGCGCTGTATTTTTCCCGCGCCGCCATCCCCTGGGAACGTGAACGTTTCACCGTTTCCCGGGCGACCATCGGCGACACCTTTTTGCGCCATATCGGCATCTATGGCTATCGCGCCGGTTTTATCCGCCGTTATGTGGGCTGGCAACCAAGCCAGCTGGAGCAGATTGAGATGCTCGAGCAACTGCGGGTACTGTGGTATGGCGAAAAGATTCATGTCGCGGTGGCGAAAGAGGTGCCGGGCATCGGCGTCGATACGCCGGAAGAGCTGCTGCGCGTGCGCGAACTGATGCGCCATAACCGCTGATATTCCGCTAAATCTTGATCTGAAACGAAGAAGTTTGCCGGTGAAGCCAGCATGATGGCCCGTGTTTGTTATTCACACGTTTGTCCATTATATAAAGGTTGAGTCTGTCATGGAACAGTTGAAAGCTGAGTTAAGCGCAGTATTGGGGGAATCCCTGAGCCGTCTGGAGCGGATCAGCGAACAACCTTATGCGCATCTTTATGCTATGTATGATAAGGAAGGACATCCGCTTTCATTGCTGGCAAAAAGCTATATCTGCCAAGGCATCGCACAGCAGGAGGCGTACAAGCTTTCCATGCTGGCCCGCGAGGGCGAAGTGCGGTTGCCCACGGTCTACGGGCTGGTGGTAACCCAGCAGGCGCCGTATAAGGAACTGCTGCTGATGGAACGCCTGCGCGGGGTCTCGGTGGAAGCCCCAACCCGTACGCCGCAGCGCTGGGAGCTGCTGAAAGATCAGATTGTCGAAAGCATGCTGGCCTGGCACCGTATCGACAGCCATGGCTACGTCGGCACGGTGGACAGCACGCAGGAAAATACCTGGCCCAACTGGTATGCGCAACGCATCGAAGTGATTTGGTCGACGCTGCTGAAAGTCTCCGCGCCGCTGCTGACCTATGAAGACCGCAACCTGTTGTTCCGCACCCGCCAGAGCCGTGAAAAACTGTTTGCCGATTATCAGGAAAACAGCGTGCTGGTGCACGGCAACCTCACGCTGCGCAGCATGCTCAAGGACCAGCGCACCGATCAACTGCTCGCCATGCTCAATCCCGGCACCATGCTGTGGGCGCCGCGCGAGTACGATTTGTTCCGCCTGTGCGAGGACGGCATGGCGAACGAGCTGCTCTACCATTACCTGAGCAAGGCGCCGGTGTCGGAGGCGTTCCTCTACCGGCGCTGGCTATACGGTATCTGGGAAGCGGCGGCGCGCTATATCCACACCGGGTTGCTCGACCGCGCGGTATTCGACCTGGCCGGTCGCGAACTCGTCCCCTGGCTTGATTAAACGGACGTGCGCCGGCGATAGCGCCCGCCTTGCGCGGCGCTATCGCCCCGGTACGGCGGCATCAATCAGGATGCCGGCGCGTCGCTGTCGCCGGTTATTTTTTGCCAGGCGCGTCCCAGGGTTTCATACCAGGCGCGGTCGGCATGCCCCAGCCATAGGGGCGACGGCAGCACCTTTTCCCACGGGTTTAACGGACTGTCGATCGCCAACTGGTTGGCCGGGGCAGGGATGGGGGTCAGCCCCCGGGCCCGGAAAAACCCCATGGCGCGTGGCATATGGTTGGCAGACGTGACCAGCAAAAACGGCGCCTTGCCCACCAGGGCGGCTACGCTTGCCGCTTCCTGGCGGGTGTCGCGCGGCGCCTCCAGCACGATAATATCTCCCGCCGGCACCCCAAGGCTTTGCGCCACCCTTGACGCCGTTTCGGCGCTGCTGACGGGATTGCCCGGCGCCGCCGCGCCGGTAAATACCATTTTGGCGCCGGGATGGTCATGATAAAGACGAATTCCTTCGGCCACCCGCGGCAGGCTGTTGTTAATCAGGTTGGAACTGGGCGCCCATAAGGGATTAAAGGTGTATCCGCCGCCCAGCACCACCACGTAGGCGATACCCGGCTGGCGCCCGTGATAGGTGGGGTATGCCGCCTCCAGCGGCGCCAGCATGCTGTCGGCCACCGGTTGCAGGCTCAGCAGCAATAAAACCGACCAGCCCAGGGTCACCAGACCCTTACCGGTCCGCTGCCAGCGCGTGAACCACAGCAGTAATAGCCCGGCGCCCATGAGCAAAATCAGCAGCGGCAGCGGCAACAATAACCCGCCGACGATTTTTTTAAGGTCAAAAAGCATCGGAAAACGCTCCAATTGGATGAAATGTAGTCAACCAGGCGCAATCCGGCGCCATAAAGATTCATTCTAAGTCAGCCTGTGACAAAATAGTCAATTCACGGCGGGTTTATGGTAAAAACGCCTTTCCCGTCCGTCGTGCCCGGAGCATTGATTATGCAGGACCGCAATTTTGACGATATTGCTGAAAAATTTGCGCGCAATATTTACGGCACCACCAAAGGGCATATCCGCCAGGCGGTGGTCTGGCAGGATTTAGAAGGATTGCTGACGCGGCTGCCCGCCCGCCCGCTGTATATCCTCGATGCCGGCGGCGGCGAGGGCCGTATGGCCTGCCAGCTGGCGGCCCTGGGGCACCGGGTGCTGCTGTGCGATCTGTCGTCCGGCATGATTGAGCGGGCGCGGCAAGCGGCGCAGGAGCGGTCTGTGATGGATCACATGCAATTTGTGCAAAGCGCCGCGCAGGATATCGCGCCCCATTTGGAAAGGCCGGCCGATCTGATATTGTTGCATGCGGTATTGGAATGGGTAAGCGAGCCGCGCGCGTTATTGCAAGGGCTGTATGATTGCCTGGCGCCAGGTGGCGCTCTGTCATTAATGTTTTACAATAAGCACGGTCTGGTCATGCGTAATATGATCCTGGGCAATATTGAATTTGTCGCCGCCGGGATGCCGAAACGAAAAAAACGCTCCCTGATGCCGGACCATCCCTGCGATCCTGAACAGGTGTTCGGCTGGCTGACCGCCATGGGCATGACGCTCAGCGGCAAAAGCGGTGTGCGGGTGTTTCATGACTATCTGCAAAACAAGCAGCAGCAACAAGATGATTTTCCGGCCTTATTGGCGATGGAACAACGGTATTGCCGGCAGGAACCCTTTATCAGCATGGGGCGCTACATCCACGTCATGGCGCATAAACCCTCCCTGAAGGATGAATTATGAGTGAATTTTCCCAGACTGTACCGGAACTGGTCGCCTGGGCCCGGAAAAATGACTTCTCGCTCTCGCTGCCCATTGAGCGGCTGGCGTTTGTGCTGGCCATCGCTACGCTTAACAGCGAACGCATGGACGGTGAAATGAGCGAAGTCGATCTGGTGGACGCCTTTCGTCACGTCAGCCAGGGGTTTGCGCAGACCAACGAAACGGTGGCGGTGCGCGCCAACAACGCCATCAACGATTTGGTGCGCCAACGCCTGCTCAACCGCTTTGTCAGCGAGCTGGCGGACGGCAACGCCATCTATCGCCTCACGCCGCTGGGTATCGGCATCAGCGACTACTATATTCGCCAGCGTGAATTTTCCACGCTGCGGTTATCGGTGCAGCTCTCCATTGTCGCCCAGGAATTGCAGCGTGCGGCCGAGGCGGCGGAAGAGGACGGTGATGAGTTCCACTGGCACCGCAACGTATTTGCCCCGCTGAAGTATTCGGTGGCGGAAATTTTCGACAGCATCGACATGACCCAGCGCATCATGGACGAACAGCAGCAGTCGGTGAAGGACGACATCGCGGCGCTGCTCAACCAGGACTGGCGCGCCGCCATCGCCAGCTGCGAGCAGCTGCTGTCGGAAACCTCCGGTACCCTGCGGGAACTCCAGGATACCCTTGAGGCGGCGGGGGATAAGCTACAGGCCAACCTGCTGCGTATCCAGGACTCGATCCTCGGCCATCAGCATCTGGCCTTTCTCGACAAGCTGGTCTTTGATCTGCAAAACAAGCTGGACCGGATTACCAGTTGGGGACAGCAGGCGATAGATCTGTGGATCGGCTACGATCGCCACGTGCACCGTTTTATCCGCACCGCCATCGATATGGATAAAAACCGGGTCTTCGCCCAGCGGCTGCGCCAGTCGGTACAGAACTATTTCGACCATCCCTGGGCGCTGACCTATGCCAACGCCGACCGTCTGCTGGACATGCGCGACGAGGAACTGGCGCTGCGCAGCGAAGAGGTGACCGGCGAACTGCCGCCGGACATGGAATATGAAGAATTCAACGAGATCCGCGAGCAGCTGACCGCCATGATCGACCAGGCGCTGGCGCAGTACCCGCAGCAGCATCTGCCGCTGGATCTCGGCCAGGTTATGCGTGATTACCTGGCCCGTTTCCCGCGCGCGCGCCATTTCGACGTCGCGCGTATTTTAGTTGATCAGGCAGTACGTCTGGGTGTCGCCGGATCAGACTTTTCCGGATTACCGCCGCAGTGGCAGGCAATCAACGATTACGGTGCTAAGGTACAGGCCCATGTCATCGATAAGTATTGAAGAAACCATGCCGGTCAAGCTGGCAAAAGCCCTGTCGAATCCCCTGTTTCCGGCTCTCGACAGTCTGTTGCGCTCCGGCCGCCATATCGGCGTCGAGGAGTTGGACAACCACGCGTTCCTGATGGATTTCCAGGAGGAGCTCGAGAGCTTTTACCGCCGCTACAATGTGGAACTGGTGCGCGCGCCGGAAGGCTTTTTTTACCTGCGCCCGCGGTCCACCACGCTGATTCCGCGCTCGGTTCTGTCCGAGCTGGATATGATGGTGGGTAAAATCCTGTGTTATCTCTATCTCAGCCCCGAGCGCCTGGCCCATGAAGGGATTTTTACCCAGCAGGAGCTTTACGACGAACTGCTTGGTCTGGCGGACGAAAACAAACTGCTTAAGCTTGTTAACCAGCGTTCCACCGGCTCCGATCTCGACCGGCAGAAGCTGCAGGAAAAGGTGCGCACGTCGCTTAACCGCCTGCGCCGTCTGGGCATGGTGTGGTTTATGGGCAACGACGCCTCGAAATTTCGCATTACCGAGTCGGTGTTTCGCTTCGGCGCCGATGTACGCAGCGGCGATGACGCGCGCGAGGCGCAGCTGCGCATGATCCGCGACGGGGAGGCGATGCCCATTGAACAGGCCTTATCGCTAAATGACGAGCAGGACGACGACAATGGCAATCTTAATGACGGATCGTCGGAAAGCGCCGAGGATGAACTGGCATGATTGAACGTGGTAAATTTCGCTCATTGACATTGGTTAACTGGAACGGTTTTTTCGCCCGTACCTTTGATTTGGACGGGTTGGTGACCACCCTGTCCGGCGGCAACGGCGCGGGCAAGTCCACCACCATGGCGGCTTTTATCACCGCCCTGATCCCGGACCTGACGCTGCTCCATTTCCGTAATACCACCGAAGCCGGCGCCACCAGCGGTTCCCGCGACAAGGGGCTGCACGGCAAGCTGCGCGCCGGCGTCTGCTACGCCGCGCTGGATGTGATCAACTCCCGCCATCAGCGGGTGCTGGTGGGCGTACGGTTGCAGCAAATCGCCGGGCGCGATCGCAAAGTCGATATCAAACCCTTTATGATCCAGGGGCTGCCGGTCGCGGTTATGCCTACGGAAATCCTGACCCAGGCGGTAGGGGATCGCCAGGCGCGGGTCTTGAGCCTGCAGGAACTCAAGGAGCGGGTGGAGGAAACCGAAGGCGTACAGTTCAAGGTGTTCAATTCCATTACCGACTATCACGCCCAAATGTTTGATTTAGGCGTTATTCCGCGCCGTCTGCGCTCGGCCGCCGATCGCAGCAAATATTACCGCCTGATTGAAGCCTCGCTGTACGGCGGTATCTCCAGCGCCATCACCCGCTCGCTGCGCGACTATCTGTTGCCGGAGAACGGCGGGGTGCGCAAAGCGTTCCAGGATATGGAAGCGGCGCTGCGCGAAAACCGCATGACGCTTGAAGCGATACGCGTTACCCAGTCCGATCGCGACCTGTTTAAGCACCTGATTTCGCAAGCCACATCCTACGTGGCGGCCGACTACATGCGTCATGCCAACGAGCGGCGCATCCATCTTGACCAGGCGCTGAGCCTGCGGCGCGATCTGCTCGGCAGCCGCAAATCGCTGGCAGTGGAACAATACCGCCATGTGGACATGGCGCGCGAACTGGAAGAAACCACCGGCAGCGAATCGGATCTGGAAACCGACTACCAGGCGGCCAGCGACCATTTAAACCTGGTGCAGACCGCCATGCGCCAGCAGGATAAAATCAGCCGCTATCGTGATGATATCGACGAGCTGACCTTCCGGCTGGAAGAGCAAAACGAGGTGGTGGCCGAGGCCCAGGACCTGCATCAGGACCATGAGGCGCGCGCTGAGGCCGCCGAACTGGAAGTCGATGAGCTGAAAAGCCAGCTGGCGGATTACCAGCAGGCGCTGGACGTGCAGCAAACGCGCGCCATCCAGTATCAACAGGCGTTGCAGGCGCTGGACCGCGCCCGCGAACTTTGCGGCCTGCCCGGACTTGGCGCCGTGGACGCCGAGCGGGAGCTTGACGTCTTCCAGGCGCGGGAGCAGGAAGCCACCGACGTTCTGCTCGGGCTGGAACAAAAACTGAGCGTGGCCCAGGCGGCGCACGGCCAGTTCGAACATGCCTTTAAACTGGTGACACAAATCGCCGGGCAGGTGGCGAGGAGCGAAGCCTGGCAAACCGCCCGCGAGCTGCTGCGCGATGCGGCGTCGCTCACGCATCAGGCCGAGCGGCTGCAGCCGTTGCGCAGCCAGCTTGATGAACTGGAGCAGCGTCTGCGCGAGCAGCAGGAAGCCCAGCGCCTGCTGACGGAATTCGGTAAACGTATCGGCGCCGATTACCAGCCGGACGAGCTGGAAGCTGCGCAGCAGGAGCTGGAAGCGCGGGTGGAAACCCTGTCGCTCAGCGTATCCGAGGCGGGGGAGCGGCGTATGGCATTACGCCAGGAGCTCGATCAGATCCTGCAGCGGCTGCAGTTGCTGACGCAACGCGCGCCGGCCTGGCTGGCGGCGCAGGATGCGTTGACCGCGCTTGAGGAACAAAGCGGCGAGCGGCTTGAGAACGGCTCGCACGTCACCGAATATATGCAGCAACTGCTGGAGCGCGAGCGCGAAACCACCGTGGAGCGCGACGAGGTGGCGGGGCGCAAACGCGCGCTTGAAGACCAGATCGAGCGGCTAAGCCATCCGGGGGGCGGCGAGGATCCGCGTCTGGCCACCCTGGCGGAACGTTTTGGCGGCGTGCTGTTATCGGAAATCTATGATGATGTCACCTTTGACGACGCGCCTTATTTCTCCGCGCTGTATGGACCCTCGCGCCACGCTATCGTGGTTCCCGACCTGTCGCGCATCCGCGATCAGCTTGACGGCCTGGACGAATGTCCCGACGATCTCTACCTGATCGAGGGTGACCCGCAGTCGTTCGACGATAGCGTATTCGGTATCGAGGAGCTGGAAAGGGCGGTCCTGGTGAAGGTGGCCGATCGCCAGTGGCGGTATTCCCGTTTTCCGGCGGTGCCGCTGTTCGGCCGGGCGGCGCGCGAGAAACGCCTGGAAATCCTTAACGAAGAGCGCGACGCGCTGGCGGAACGGTACGCCACCCTGTCGTTTGACGTGCAGAAAATCCAGCGTTTGCACCAGGCGTTCGGTCGTTTTGTCGGCACCCATCTGGCGGTGGCGTTTGAAGACGATCCCGAGGCCGAGATCCGCCGCCTGGGTGGCCGGCGCGGCGAGCTGGAACGCCTGCTCAGCGATCATGAGGGCCAGAACCAGCAGCAGCGCCAGCAATATGAACAGGCGCGCGAGGGGCTTGGCCTGTTGAACCGACTGATCCCGCGCATCAGCCTGCTGGGCGACGAGACGCTGGCCGATCGTCTCGACACCGTGCGCGAAGAGTGGGAAGACGCCCAGGACGCGGTGCGTTATTTGCAGCGCCACCGCGATGCGCTGGATCAGCTGGAGCCGCTGCTTGCGGTATTGCAAAGCGACCCCGAGCAGCACGAGCAGCTGCAGGCGGATTACCAGCAGGCGCAGCAGGCGCAGCGCCAGGCTAAGCAGCAGGCGTTCGCCCTGACCGAGGTGGTGCAGCGCCGCGCCCATTTCAGCTATTCCGATTCCGCCGGCATGCTGACGGAAAACTCGGATCTGAACGACAAGCTGCGCCAGCGCCTGGAGCAGGCGGAGGCCGAGCGCAGCCGGGCGCGCGACGCCTTGCGCCAGCATCAGGCGCAGTTGACCCAGCTAAACCAGGTGCTGGCCTCGCTGAAAAGCGCCTACGACGCCAAACGGGATATGTTTGCCGAGCTGACGCAGGAACTGCAGGATATCGGCGTACAGGCCGATGCCAGCGCCGAAGCCCGCGCCAAGGAGCGCCGCGATCAATTGCACGCCGCCCTGAGCCAGAACCGCAGCCGGCGCAACCAGTTGGAGAAACAGCTGACCTTCTGCGAAACGGAGATGGACGCCCTGCGCAAAAAACTGACCAAGCTGGAGCGCGATTATCATCAGATGCGCGAACAGGTGGTGACCGCCAAGGCCGGTTGGTGCGCGGTTATGCGCCTGGTGCGGGATAACGGCGTCGAACGCCGGCTGCACCGGCGCGAACTGGCCTACCTGGAGGCGGAAGAACTGCGCTCCATGTCCGACAAGGCGTTGGGCGCCCTGCGCCTGGCGGTGGCGGATAACGAGCATCTGCGCGATGTGCTGCGGCTGTCGGAAGATCCCAAACGGCCGGAGCGGAAAATCCAGTTCTTTATCGCGGTTTACCAGCATCTGCGCGAACGTATCCGCCAGGATATCATCCGTACCGACGATCCGGTCGACGCCATTGAACAAATGGAAATTGAACTGAGCCGGTTGACCGAGGAATTGACGGCCCGCGAACAGAAACTGGCCATCAGTTCCAAGAGCGTATCGAACATTATTCGCAAAACCATCCAGCGCGAGCAGAACCGCATCCGCATGCTCAACCAGGGATTGCAGGCGGTCAGCTTCGGCCAGGTGAAGAGCGTGCGGCTGAATGTGAACGTGCGCGAAGCCCACGCCACGCTGCTTGATGTGCTGAGCGAGCAGCAGGAGCAGCATCAGGATTTGTTCAGCAGCAACCGGCTGACTTTCTCCGAGGCGCTGGCGAAGTTGTATCAGCGTTTGAATCCGCATATCGATATGGGGCAGCGCACGCCGCAGACCATCGGCGAGGAATTGCTGGACTACCGCAACTATCTGGAAATGGAAGTGGAGGTCAACCGCGGCGCCGACGGCTGGCTGCGCGCGGAGAGCGGGGCGCTGTCCACCGGCGAGGCCATCGGTACCGGTATGTCGATCCTGGTGATGGTGGTGCAGAGTTGGGAAGAAGAGTCCAGCCGCCTGCGCGGTAAGGATATTTCCCCCTGCCGCCTGTTATTCCTTGATGAGGCGGCGCGTCTTGACGCCAAATCCATCGCCACGCTGTTTGAGCTGTGCGACCGGTTGCAGATGCAGCTGATTATCGCCGCGCCGGAAAATATCAGCCCGGAAAAAGGCACCACGTATAAACTGGTACGTAAGGTATTCAATAATCAGGAACATGTGCATGTGGTGGGCTTGCGTGGGTTTGGCGGGGATATTCCGCCGGTGCCGGCGGTCGTTGCGGCGCAGGAAACCTCCTGAGGTGCTGGCCAGCTCTCCCTGTAACACGCCTGCTTTAAGTTCAGCGTTAGCGGGCCTACCGTGCCATGGGGCGCTCGGTCGGGCGGGAAAAGCACGCCCGATTCGACCCCATTGGCACGCTCTCCCTGTAACACGCCTGCTTTAAGTTCAGCGTTAGCGGGCCTACCGTGCCATGGGGCGCTCGGTCGGGCGGGAAAAGCACGCCCGATTCGACCCCAACGGCATGCCCTCCCGTGACCATGCCGGGTTTAGGGCGGTTTTTTTATGCCGCGCCGGGGTAAACAGGCGCACCGGAGAAACGATTACACATTAAGCCGCATACAGACAGCGCAGAGTTGGCTTTCTGCTTATATACTAAGGTAAAGTTGAGTGTAAATAATAAGACGATAATAATTAACAATTCTGCATACAGGGGACATGGGATGTTACTCACCAATTATGTGTTATGGCGACGTGGGCTTCTCGCTTGCCTGCTGGCATCAAGCCTGATCCCGCTGGCCGTCCGCGCTCAGGTGGCCACCGCCCCCATCATGCCGGATACCAAGACGCTGGGCCACAGTCCGTCCGCATTGGCGGCGGTGCTGCCCGCCGGCGTCAAGCCCTATTATTCCGCTGAGCTTAACGCGCTTTATGCCGCCCGGCATAACCAGCCCATGTGGCAGGATCGCGATGCCATCCAGCAATTCCAGCAGCAACTGGCCGAACTGGCGCTATCCGGCGTCCAGCCGCAATTTATCTCCTGGGCGCAATGGCTGACCAATCCCGATATCAGTCCTATGGCGCGCGACGTCATCTTGTCCGACGCCATGCTCGGCTACCTGCAATTTGTCACCGGGGTGGAGCAAAACGGCGAGGTCTGGCTTTACAACAACAAGCCGTATCGCCTGGCGCCGCCGCCGGTACTGGCGGTCGAGCACTGGCAGCACGCGATTAAAGACGGCGGCATCACGCGCTTTATAGCCGGCCTGGCGCCGCAGCACCCGCAATATCCCAAGATGCACCAGGCGTTGAAAACCATGCTGACGGATAATCATCCCTGGCCCCAGCTCAATGGCAATGAAAGCCTGCGCCCCGGGCAGCTAAGCGATGATATCCCGGCGCTGCGCGAAATCCTGCACCGTAGCGGCATGATATTGCCGGCGTCGGCCACCCCGCTGCCCACCGCCGATAATATGCCGGCGGATGTGCGCACCACCCCTCCGGTGACGGATGGGCAGCAGTCGGTGGTGGTCAGCCCGGCGGCCGATTCCCTGGCGCCGTCCGCTTCGACGTCCGATCCGGCCGTGGTGGCGACGGTCGACCCGCAGGATAAGGCCTATACTTCCGATCTGGTGGAGGCGGTAAAACGCTTCCAGAGCTGGCAAGGGCTGACGGCCGACGGCGTTATCGGCCGCCAGACACGGGATTGGCTGAACGTGTCGCCGCAAACGCGGGTGACGCTGCTGGCATTGAACATACAGCGCCTGCGGCTGTTGAATAACCGTATCAATACCGGTATCCAGGTTAATATCCCCAATTTTTCGCTGGTGTATTATCAGCAGGGCGCCCAGGTGCTTTCATCGCGGGTGATTGTCGGCCGGCCAAGCCGCAAAACCCCGCTGATGCGCAGCGCGCTCAGCAGCGTGGTGCTGAACCCGCCCTGGAATGTCCCCACCTCGCTGGTGCGGCAGGATATCGTCCCCAAGGCGATGCGCGATCCCGGTTACCTGCAGCGCAACGGTTTTACCGTTCTGTCGGGCTGGAGCAGCGACGCCGAGGCCATCGATCCCGGCACCCTGGACTGGGGCATGATTTCCCCTGCCCATTTCCCGTTCCGGCTGCGCCAGAATCCGGGCGCCAACAACGCGCTGGGGCGGTATAAGTTTAATATGCCCAGTTCGGACGCCATCTATCTGCACGATACGCCCAACCATAATCTGTTCCTTAGCGATATGCGCGCGCTCAGCTCGGGCTGCGTGCGGGTCAACAAGGCGTCCGACCTGGCCAATATGCTGCTGCAGGACGCCGGCTGGGGCGATACGCGGGTTAGCGCCACGCTCAAGGAAGGCAATACCACCTATGTGCCGATACGCCACCAAATTCCGGTGAATCTGTTTTATCTTACCGCCTGGGTGGCTGATGACGGCAAACCACAATTTCGTACAGATATTTACAATTATGATTCCGCGATAAAAGTAGGGGCCAAAAGCCTGGCCAATGCGCAGCGGCTGCTGCAATAACCTGCTGAACGAATGAGAATTATTTACGGCCGGAGCGATAACGCGCCGGCCGCCTATTCTGTGAACCTTTGCAAACCTTGACAAAGCGTTGGTTGACTGCACCAATAACTGCGGTTATGGTTCCCGACGGTGCGCTTATGTGCAATACGTTCGTTTCCTTATGCCGATTGGTTATTTCGCTCATGGATCATATAAATCATCACCGCCGCAAACTCTTGACGTTAAGCTGTGCCGCAATGGGTGTCGCCTTGCTGCCCAGTACCTCCTTTGCCATGCTTTCTACGCCCAGGCCCCGTATTCTCTCGCTGAATAACCTGAACACCGGAGAAACATTAAAAACCGAATTCTTTAACGGTAAAGGGTATAATGCCTCGGAATTGTCGCGCCTTAATCATTTTTTCCGTGATTACCGCGCCAATAAAGTGACGAGTATCGATCCGCGCTTGTTTGATCATATCTACCGCCTGCAAATGATGCTCGATACCAACAAACCGGTACAATTGATTTCAGGTTACCGTTCGGTGGACACCAACAACGAACTGCGCGCGCACAGTTCCGGGGTGGCCAAGCACAGCTACCATACGCTGGGTAAAGCGATGGATTTCCATATCCAGGGCGTGCAGCTGAGCAACATCCGCAAGGCGGCCATGAAAATGCGCATGGGCGGGGTAGGCTATTATCCCAGCAGTAACTTCGTCCATATCGATACCGGTCCGGTTAGAGCCTGGTGAGCCTGTTATCGCCGGGCCCCGGGTAGCGGCGGCAGGCGAAAACAGAGAGTAATGAAGTATGATGAAATACCATATTGTCCCGGTTACCGCCTTCAGCCAGAATTGTTCGCTGATATGGTGTGACAAAACCGGCGAAGCGGCGCTGGTCGATCCCGGCGGCGACGCGGCCAGGCTTATCGCGGCGGTGGCGGAAAAACCGGTTGCGATAAAACAAATTCTGCTGACCCATGGCCATCTGGACCATGTCGGCGCCGCCGCCGGGCTTGCGGCCCATTATGGCGTGCCCATTGTCGGCCCGCAGCGCGAAGATCTTTTTTTACTGGCGGGGCTGCCGGAGCAAAGCCGCATGTTCGGCCTGGATGACTGCCGGCCCCTGACGCCGGATCGCTGGCTGGAAGAGGGCGACGAGGTCCTGGTCGGCGAAGAGCGTTTCGCCATCCTGCACTGCCCGGGCCACACTCCCGGACATATCGTATTTTATAACGCCGCCGCGCATTTTATCCTGATGGGCGATGTGCTGTTTTACGGCGGGGTTGGCCGCAGCGATTTTCCGCGCGGCAATCATCAGGATTTAATCAATTCTATTCGCACCAAACTCCTGCCCCTGGGCGACGATATCGATTTTCTGCCCGGCCATGGACCTATGTCCACCCTTGGCCATGAACGCCTGACCAATCCTTTCCTGCGATAAAAAAACCGCCGGTTAAGGCGGTTCTGACTGTTGACGGACCCGCCTCCTGCTTATTCTTAATCAATGAGCAGGAGGCCGGTGCTTTCGCTGCCACCGGGACAATCCGGCGCCCAGGCGACGCGACATCCGCCACCCCGGTCGCCAAAACCGCGCCCGGTCAACAGACATCACCCCGCCGGCAAACCTTGCCGATGCCCGTAAACGCGCACGTTATGCGGTTACACGCCGTTAAAGCACCGCCACGATGGCTTCGCATAATTGCGCCATATTCCCGGTGGTCATGCCCGCCACATTCACCCGGCCAGAGTTCACCGCATACACGCCGAACTCGCTGCGCAGCCGCAATACCTGATCTTTGGTCAGGCCGCTGAACGAGAACATGCCGTTTTGCGCATTGATAAACTCGAAATCCTGCTGCGCGCCTTTCTCCCGCAGGGTATTGACGAACAGCTGGCGCATGCGCCGTATACGCTGGCGCATTTCGGTCAGTTCCTGCTCCCACAGCGCCTTCAGCGCCTCGTTGCCTAAAATGGTGGCGACAATCGCGGCGCCGTGGGCCGGCGGATTGGAATAATTGGCGCGAATACAGGATTTTAGCTGGCTGAAGATCTTATCGGCGGTGTTGGCATCGGCGCCGACCAGGGTGCAGGCGCCAACGCGCTCATTATACAGACCGAAATTTTTGGAATACGAACTGGCGATAATCATTTCCGCATGGTTCTCGGCAAAGATACGCAGGCCCTGCGCATCTTCTTCCAGCCCATGGGCAAACCCCTGGTAGGCGAAATCAAATAACGGCAGCCAGCCTTTGCTCCGCGACAGCTCGGCCAGTGTCCGCCATTGCGCCTCTGTCGGGTCGATACCGGTGGGGTTATGGCAGCAGCCGTGGAATAACACGACGTCGCCGGCCTGGGCCTGCTCAAGGCTTGCCAGCATGCCGGCGAAGTTAAGCTGGTGGCTGACGGCGTCGTAATAATCGTAGTCGGCGGTTTCAATACCGGCGGCGGCGAAGATATTTTTATGGTTCGGCCAGGTGGGGGTGCTGATCCAGACGCGCCGGGTCGTGGTGTTGCTGGCCAGGAAATCCGCGGCGACGCGAAGCCCGCCGGTGCCGCCGGGCGTTTGCGCCGTGCGGGCGCGGTTGGCGCTGATAATCGCGCTGCCGGTGCCGAACAGCAGCGTTTGGGTACAGCGGGCGAACGCCGGCAAGCCGTCGATGCCGAGATAATTTTTGGTGACTTCGTTTTCCAGCAGCAATTGTTCGGCTTTTTTGACGCTGGTGAGCACCGGTGTCTGGCCGGTTTCATCTTTATACACGCCGATGCCCAGGTTGATTTTATTGGGCCGATCGTCGGCACGGAAAACGTCCAGCAAACCAAGGATAGGATCGGCGGCGGCCAGGGGGATAGTTTCAAACATTATGAAGGGTTCCAGAAGGTAACTAAAGGTGAGCGTAGAGTGTTATCAGGTTACCGCCAGAAACGTGCTTTGCCAACAGGCTGGGGAAAAAAACGCTGTGACGGCGCAAGGGAATTTACCGGAAAAGGGCAAATGGACGGCATTGGCGGAAAAAAGCAAAAAAAAAGCGGGGCAGCCACCCCGCTTCTTTATCTTGACCTGCAGTTATGATGCGCTGCAAGGACGTCCGTGTCGGCTTAGAACTGGTAAACCAAGCCCAGTGCCACGGTGTCGTCGGTACCCATGCCCAGCTTGTTGTTGTCATCAACTTTATTGATGATGTAGTCAACATAGGTGGACATGTTTTTGTTGAAGTAGTAGGTAGCGCCAACTTCGTAGTATTTCAGGATATCAGTGTCGCCGATGCCTTCAACATCTTTCGCTTTGGACTGGCCGTAAGCGATGGACGGACGCAGACCGAAGTCAAACTGATACTGGGCAACCAGCAGGATGTCCTGGGTTTTATTGGCAAAGCCATCAACACCGGTAGTCACGCCGCCAGTGGTAACCGGCGCGGTGATACGGGTTGCGTTACGGGTTTCGCCGTAGGTGGCAGCCAGGTAAATATTGTTAGCGTCATATTTAACCGACGTTGCCCATTGTTCGGCACGGTCGCCCTGGCCAATCGGCGAGGCGTTCTGCGTTTCGGTACGATCGGAGGAAGCATAAGCGCCTACGATGCCTAAGCCGATAGGAGAAACGTATGATACGGAACCGCCGTAGCCGTCGCCGTTAGCGCGGCCGAAATCAGAGCCGGTACGGTCGTTTTTGCCCTGGTACTGCAAGGCAAAATCCAGGCCGTCGGCCA
Source organism: Sodalis sp. RH24 (assembly GCF_047324145.1). NCBI lineage: Bacteria > Pseudomonadati > Pseudomonadota > Gammaproteobacteria > Enterobacterales > Bruguierivoracaceae > Sodalis > Sodalis sp. RH24. Next base: position 1,803,335 of record NZ_CP178729.1, on the reverse strand, counting down.
GGCCGAAGAAATTGGTGTTGCGGTAAGTGGCAACGCCGGTGGTACGGCCAACAAAGAAGTTATCGGAGTAGGCGGTATCACCGCCGAACTCCGGCAGCATATCGGTCCAGCCCAGGGCGTCGTACACTACGCCGTAGTTACGGCCGTAATCGAATGAACCGTAGTCACCGAATTTCAAGCCGGCAAAGCCCAGACGGGTTTTATTGCCGTCTTGCGCGTCGGAGCCGCCTTCAGTGTGGTTGGCGTTAAACTGGTATTCCCACTGGCCGTAACCGGTCAGTTGGTCGTTAATCTGGGTTTCGCCTTTAAAGCCGAGACGCGCATAGGTCTGATCGCCGTCGCCCGCAAAGCTATTGTCGTTGGAATTAGAGAAGTAATGCAGGCCGACAGCTTTACCGTACAAATCCAGTTTGTTACCGTCTTTATTATAAACTTCGGCCGCATTAGCCGCGCCAGCAGCCAACAAGGCCGGAATTACCACTGCAAGAAGATTGCGCTTCATCATTATTACTACCCTCATTGGTGTTATTCGGACACCTGCCACTGCCGCTAACATTTCTAGATGAAACATTATTGAGAGTTTGGTGTCTTCCTGTGTCTGCACGCAGTGTTCCATTCGTGGACCTGTTAATCCACATGGAAAATGCTACAAAGGTCGCAATGATGTTTCAGCGGGAAACCGTGTGTTACAAGATGTAAATTTCACGGAACTTTGTGAGAGAACTCAAACTTTGAAAAGATAAAGGCCAGCATCGCTGGCCTCCAGAAGTTATATATATGTTTTTCTTATATTTTAAGAAGAAAATTAGAAGTTCGCATTGCGCGGGCTGCGTGGGAAGGGGATTACGTCACGAATATTTTGCATTCCTGTGACATAAACGATCAAACGTTCAAACCCGAGTCCGAAACCCGAATGCGGCACGGTGCCGTAACGACGCAGATCGCGGTACCACCAATAATCTTCTTTATTCAGCCCCATTTCCGCCAAACGATCGTCAAGCCGGTCCAGACGTTCTTCACGCTGTGAACCGCCGATGATTTCGCCGATTCCCGGCGCCAGCACATCCATGGCGGCCACCGTTTTGCCGTCGTCGTTCTGACGCATATAAAACGCCTTGATGTCTTTGGGGTAATTTTTTACCACCACCGGCGCTTTAAAATGTTTCTCCGCCAGGTAGCGTTCATGCTCGGAGGACAAATCGACGCCCCAGGAGACCGGGTTTTCGAAGGGCTGGCCGGAGGCGATTAAAATCTCCACCGCCTCGGTATAATCAACCTGGGCAAAATCGGATGCCACAAAATGTTCCAGGCGGGTAATGGCGTCCTTATCCACGCGTTCGGCAAAAAATTTCATATCGTCGGCGCGCTCGGTGAGCACCGCCTGGAAGACATATTTCAGCAGCGCTTCCGCCAGGCCGGCGATATCATCCAGATTGGCGAAAGCGACTTCCGGCTCCATCATCCAGAACTCGGCCAGATGGCGGGTGGTATTGGAGTTCTCGGCGCGGAACGTCGGGCCGAAGGTATAGACCTTGGATAGCGCGCAGGCATAGGTTTCGGCATTCAGCTGGCCGGAGACGGTCAGAAACGCTTCCTTGCCGAAAAAGTCTTCATCAAAGTTAACCTTGCCCTGGGCGGTGCGCGGCAGGTTTTCAAAATCCAGCGTGGAGACGCGGAACATCTCACCGGCGCCCTCGGCGTCGGATGCGGTGATAAGCGGCGTGGAGACCCAGAAGAAGCCGCGCTCATCCATAAAGCGGTGGATGGCCTGCGCCAGGGTATGGCGCACCCGGGCGACGGCGCCGATCATATTCGTGCGCGGGCGCAGGTGCGCCACCTCGCGCAGATATTCCACGCTGTGCCGTTTCGCCGCCATCGGATACGTGTCGGGATCGTCCACCCAGCCCAGCACGTCCACTTTGTCCGCCTGGATCTCGAAGCGCTGGCCGCCGCCCAGCGATTCGGTCACCCGGCCGGTGATCGCCACCGAACAGCCGGTGGTCAGGCGCAGGATGTCCGACTTGTAATTCGGCAGATTATTATTTATGACGGCCTGTAAAGGATCAAAGCAGGAACCGTCATAGACGGCGAGAAAGGAGATACCGGCTTTAGAATCTCTCCGGGTACGCACCCAACCATATACAGTGACTTCACTGTCAGCAGGTATGCGCCCTTGCAGTACATCGACTACAGGCACTACGCTCATAAATGACTCTCTTAACTCATTGTGATGGGGGATTAAACATTATCGCCGCGGCGAAAGCTGTAATATGTTACTTGGCGGGCAGAAGGACACAAGCGAAAATCATCATTTAATGACAGATTTTGCCTGCGGGCGCAAACAATCGCCGGGTAAGGGGAACAATGAGGCGCGATGCGCGCGCCGGAAGAGGAGCCGGCGCGGGGTAGGGCAAGCATCAGCTGGCTTTTTTCACCAGCGGTAAATCAAAGGCCTTGCGCAGCGCGCGGACGAACTCTTTATCCTGGCACATGCTTTTACCGGGGCTGTCGGACAGTTTCGCCACCGGTTTGCCGTTGCACTCCACAAGCTTTATCACGATATTCAGCGGCTTAACCGCCGGGATATCGCACGTTAGCCGGGTGCCGATACCGAACACCAGGTTAATCCGCTGCCAGAAGTGGCGATACAGCGCCAGCGCCTTGTCGAAGTCAAGGCTGTCGGAAAAGACCAGGGTCTTGGTCAGCGGGTCGATCCCCAGCTTCTGGTAATGGGCAATCGCCTTCTCTCCCCATTCCACCGGGTCGCCGGAATCATGGCGCAATCCCTGGTAGCGCGTGGCAAAACCGGCGCCGAAATCACGCAGGAACGCATCCATGGTAATGCAATCGGTCAGGGCGATGCCCAACTGATCGGGGTATTCGTCCAACCAGGCCTGAAGCGCGGCGCGCTGGCTATTGGCCAGTACCGGACTTATCTGCTGGTGGGCCTGAAACCATTCATGGGCCTGGGTGCCCACCGGCGTTAACGACAGCCGCCGGGCCAGATCGTAGTTGCTGGTGCCGATGAGATAAGGGAAGTCCCGCTGCAGCTCGCGGACCACATCGAATTGGACCTGGCGCGAAAACCGCCTGCGGGTGCCGAAATCCATCAGTTTGAAACGGGAGATGTCGATATCGCGGCTGCGGTCGCGGAAATGCTGCAGTTTTTGCCGCAGCTGCGTCAGCGCCATGTCGCGCACATCGAAAGGCGTGCGCCGGCGATGGACCACTTCGCTGATGACCGCCAGCAATGGCACTTCCCACAGGATCACCTCACGCCACGGGCCGGTAATGCGGATATCGAGCTTGCCGTTATGATCGCGCACCCGCACCTGGCGCGGGTCGAACCGGAACGCGCGCAGCCACGCCAGATAATCCTGGTGGAAAAAAGGCAGCGCCGAGAGAAAGGCGAATTCCTCGTCGCTCAGCGCCAGGTTACGCATCAGCTCGATTTGCGCGCCGATCTCGGCGGCGTATTCGCCCAGCATATCGTCGCCGCGGCAGCGGAACTCGGCGGTACCCGTAACATCATGGTAACGATGATAAACCGCCTGCTGCATATGCAACTTGTAGGCATCAGTGTCAAGTATCGACGTTAAAATCGGCTCAATGGCTAAAGTCATGGCGCGCTACAGCATCCTCTTGCGACACATAAATACAGTCGGATAAATGGCAAATCGACTGAAGTGTACCCGGCTTGTTCTGTAAGTGTAGTCACATCAAATCATAAATGGCGCTGCAACGTCGAGGCTTAAACGTGCCGTCCGGGCTGAAACGACATGATAAAACCCGTGGTGCAGCGTCACGATCTTTTTCAACCCCCTGCGCGGGCATTTTAACGGGCCATGCCGCTTAACAATGGCAACATGGTCTTAACAGGAATAGACTTATCACAGAGAAATCAATGACGATGCCAAAAGGTTAATTATGACTCAACAGCCGCTAGCAAAATACCGCCATGATTATCGTGCGCCGGATTATACCATCACCGATATCAGCCTGGAGTTTGATCTTAACGCCGAAACCACTACGGTAACGGCGGTCAGTAACGTTGTCAGGAAAGGACCGGCGGGAGCGCCGCTGGTATTAAACGGCGAGGACCTGCAGCTGCTTAACGTCAGCATCGATGGGCAGCCTTGGGCGCACTACCGTCAGGAAGGGCCGCTGCTGGTGATTGAACAGCTGCCCGGGGCGTTTACCCTTACCATCGTGAATGTGATTCATCCGGCGCAGAACTCGGCGCTGGAAGGGCTGTACCTGTCCGGCGACGCCCTGTGCACGCAATGCGAGGCGGAGGGTTTCCGCCATATTACTTATTATCTGGACCGCCCGGACGTGCTGGCGCGCTTTACCACCCGCATTATCGCCGACAAAACACGCTATCCCTTCCTGCTGTCCAACGGCAACCGCATTGACGGCGGCGAAATGGCCGACGGCCGCCATTGGGTGGTCTGGCAGGACCCGTTCCCTAAACCCTGCTATCTCTTTGCCCTGGTGGCCGGTGATTTCGACGTGCTGCGCGATAGTTTCACCACCCGTTCCGGACGCGAGGTGGCGCTGGAGCTGTTTGTCGATCGCGGCAACCTGGATCGCGCCGATTGGGCGATGACCTCGCTTAAGCAGGCGATGCGCTGGGATGAAGCCCGCTTCGGCCTGGAATACGATCTCGACATCTTTATGATTGTCGCCGTGGATTTCTTTAATATGGGCGCCATGGAAAACAAGGGATTGAATGTGTTCAATTCCAAATATGTGCTGGCGCGCGCTGAGACCGCCACCGATAGTGATTATCTGAATATCGAGCGGGTTATCGGCCATGAGTATTTCCATAACTGGACCGGCAACCGTATCACCTGCCGGGACTGGTTCCAACTGAGCCTGAAGGAAGGGTTGACGGTCTTTCGCGATCAGGAATTCAGCGCCGATCTCGGCTCGCGCCCGGTGAACCGCATCGGCAACGTGCGCGTGATGCGCGGCTCGCAGTTTGCCGAGGACGCCAGCCCGATGGCCCACCCGATTCGTCCCGAGAAGGTTATCGAGATGAATAACTTCTATACCCTGACGGTCTATGAAAAGGGCGCGGAAGTGATCCGCATGCTGCATACGCTTTTGGGCGAAGAAAAGTTCCAGGCCGGGATGCGGCTGTATGTTGAGCGCCACGACGGATCCGCCGCCACCTGCGATGATTTTGTCAACGCCATGGAACAGGCTTCCGGTATCGACCTGACCCAGTTCCGCCGGTGGTATAGCCAGTCCGGTACGCCGGTATTGTCGGTGCGCGATGACTATAACCCCGAGTTGCGGCAATATCAGCTGCACGTCAGCCAGATGACCCCGCCGACCGCCGATCAGGCAGAGAAACTGCCGTTGCATATTCCGCTGGATATCGAGCTTTATGATATCCAGGGCCAGGTGATTCCTTTGCGGCGCGACGGCCGGCCGGTGAACAATGTGCTGAATATCACCGACGCGGTGCAGACGTTTATTTTTGACGATGTGCCGTCGTTGCCGGTGCCGTCGCTGCTGCGCGGATTCTCCGCGCCGGTGAAGCTCGATTACCCCTATAGCGATCAGCAGCTTACCTTGCTGATGCGTTTTGCCACCGACGAGTTTTCCCGTTGGGACGCCGCGCAGAGCCTGCTGTCGATTTATATTCGCCTGAGCGTGGCGCGCGTGAGCCAGGGCCTGCCGCTGAGCCTGCCGCTGCATGTGGCCGATGCCTTCCGGGGCGTGTTGCTCGACCCCTCCCTCGACCCGGCGCTGGCGGCGCAGATCCTGACGCTGCCCAGCGAAAACGAGATGGCGGAATTATTCAGCGTTATCGATCCGGCGGCAATCCATGAAGTGCATGAGGCGCTGATCCGCTGTCTGGCGACGGAGCTGGCCGATGAGCTGCTGGCGGTTTACCAGGCCAACAAGACGCCGGTATACCGGGTCGTGCACGCGGATATCGGCAAGCGCGCTTTGCGCAATATTTGCCTGTATTACCTGGCGTTCGGCGAACACGATCGGGCGGTCAGGCTCACCACCGCGCAGTATCACGCGGCGGACAATATGACCGATGCGCTGGCGGCGATGTCCGCCGCCGTGGCGGCGCAGCTGCCGTGCCAGGCGACGCTGCTGGCCGAGTTCGACGAGCGCTGGCATCATGACGGCCTGGTGATGGATAAATGGTTTACCCTGCAGGCCACCAGCCCGGCCGACGATGTGCTCGCCCAGGTTAAATCCCTGCTGACCCATCGCTCCTTCAGCCTGAACAACCCTAATCGTATCCGGTCGCTCATCGGCGCGTTCAGCGCGGGCAATCCCTCGGCGTTCCATGCCGCCGACGGCAGCGGCTACCGCTTCCTGGCCGAAATCCTGGTCGAGCTGAATACGCGTAATCCGCAGGTGGCCTCAAGGCTTATCGAGCCGCTGATCCGGCTGCGGCGTTACGATGAGTCGCGTCAGGCATTGATGCGCGAGGCGCTGGCGACGTTGCAGGCGCTGCCGAATCTGTCCGGGGATTTGTATGAAAAAATTACCAAGGCGTTAGGTTAGCCCGGCGGCGGCGGGGTTATGGCGCCCCGCCGACGCGCCATAACCCCGCCGCAAGGGGGCTTTTTTGATCTGGCGCGAGCGATCGCGCTTTTTTTACGCCGTTTGATTTCTTTTCCGCGCCCGATACTTGATAATACCGCCCCGGTTGCCACCGGGATATCAGGAGACGATATGTTTTATCCCCTCATCAGACAGGCTTTATTCCAGCTCGATCCAGAACGTGCCCATGAATTAACCTTCCAGCAGTTGCGCCGAATTAGCGGCACGCCATTCGAGTTTCTGGTGCGCCAGTCGGTGCCGACCAAGACGGTCAATTGCATGGGGATAGCGTTTAAGAATCCGCTGGGACTCGCCGCCGGCCTGGATAAAGATGGTGATTGCATCGACGCGCTCGGCGCCATGGGTTTTGGCTTTATCGAGGTCGGCACGGTAACGCCGCGTCCGCAGCCCGGTAATGATAAACCACGCCTGTTCCGGCTTGTCGAGGCGGAAGGGCTGATCAACCGGATGGGATTTAACAATAAAGGCGTGGATTATCTGGTTGAAAACGTTAAAAAATCCCATTTTGGCGGCGTGTTGGGAATCAATATCGGCAAAAACAAGGCGACGCCGGTGGAGCAGGGCAAGGAGGATTATCTGCTGTGCATGGATAAGATATATCCTTACGCCGGCTATATAGCGATAAACATTTCCTCCCCCAATACCCCGGGACTGCGCACGCTGCAATTCGGCGAAGCGCTGGACGATTTATTGTTGGCGATTAAGAATAAGCAGTCCGAACTGCAAAAGTATCACCACAAATATGTTCCGGTTGCGGTCAAAATAGCCCCCGACCTGACGGACGAAGAGCTGGTCCAGGTTGCCGACAGCCTGGTCCGTCATAATATCGACGGCGTCATCGCCACCAACACCACCACCGACCGGCACCTGGTGCAGGGCCTGAACCATTGCAACCAGACCGGCGGGTTAAGCGGCCGTCCCTTACAAGCGCGCAGTACGGAAGTGATTCGCCGACTGTTCCGTGAATTAAACGGCAAATTGCCCATCATCGGGGTAGGGGGAATTGATTCCTTGATCGCCGCGAGGGAAAAAATGGACGCCGGCGCCGCGCTTATTCAAATATATTCCGGCTTTATTTTTCACGGTCCCCGTCTGATTAAAGACATTGTTACCCATATTTGATCATTTTTTTCTCATTAAACGGCTTGGGGGGTTTATTTATTCCCCAGGCTCGTTTATCTTTTATCCGTTTGCTGTTAATTTATCCGTAGAATTATTTTCTAAACGCTAAAATTCTTTGCAGGATATTTCATAATCGATTGCGACGTGATGAAAGGATTTAAAGATGAAATTCACTCCCGGCGATAATTGGCGTTGGTTTTATGATGCCGAGCATGATCGGATGATGCTGGATCTCGCTGACGGTATGATATTCCGTTCACGCTTTTGTGCTAAGACACTGACGCCCGATGCGTTTAGCGAAACGGTATTCTGCGTAGACGACGCCGCGCTCTATTTTACCTTAGCCGAAAAGTGTCGGGCGCTGCCGTTAAAGGAAGAACAGCAGGCGGAGCTTATCCTCAATGCCCTGGTGGCAGTGCGCTTCCTCAAACCACTGATGCCGAAGAGCTGGCATTTCCGGCCGCAGCCCACGCCGTTGAACTGGCATCCCGTGATGGGCGACGACGTGCTGGTGCGCCTGAATGACAATGGCGAATATGCGCGGCTGCTGGTGGCGGAAGCGGGCGATAACGCCAGCCTGTGCGTGCTGGCGCAGGCGCAGCTTACCCTGGCCGCGCGTAAAATCGTGCTGGGCGACGCCATCAAAATTATGCACGACCGGTTATTACCTTACCCGCGCCAGGACGATATCCAGTACGCCGCCGCGGTGTAGCCGCCTTTCGGCGTATGCGGGGCGCGTATGCCGCCCGGAAGTTAGCCAAGACGCAAATCGCTTTTGGGTATGCAACTGCAGGACAGCACCTGGCCGGGTTCTTCGACCGCGCTGGCTTTCAGCGGCGCGACCTCGCCTTCAAGCAACCTTACCTTGCAGGTGCCGCAGATGCCTGCCCGGCATGAATAAGGAATGTGAATCCCCTGTTGCTCAAGCTGCTCCAGCAATACCTGCTGGTTATTGCCGCGAAAGCGCCGTCCCTGGTAATCAATCATCACCTGCCGCTCGCCGTCCACCGGCGCCGCCAGGGTTGCGCTTACCGCGCCGCCTCCGTAACGCCTGGGCTCCTGTTCCGCCAGTATTTCAATCATGTCGCCGGCGCGGATGATGCCGCTGGAGCGCGCGATCAGATTTTGGCCGAAATCCACATCGCCGTTATCGGCGGTGCGGTAGCCCTGCAAGGTGCGTAAAGGCTCCGTCGCCGGGTGTTTACGGCCCAGTTCCACGCTCACGGTGGTGAGCACGCAGCGGCTGCAGGGCTTGACCGCCTCGAACTCGACGTCGCCGATGCGAATGCGCCGCCAGCCGTCCTCGGCAAAAGGCGCCGCGCCCGCCGCCACCATATTCGGCCGGAACTGGGTAATATTGATGCCGGCGGGACAGCGCCCCTGCAAATCCCTGAACGAGGCCTCGCCGATCAGCAAAAAGGGATAACCGTCGGCAAACGACAGCGGTATGCCGGGATAGCGTTTGACCCGCCGGTGGCTTTGCTCCCCGGTCCAGCGTAGCTGCACCGCGCGACCTAAATAGCCGCTTAACCAGTTATTGATGGCCTCGGGTGCCACATACGCGGTAAAATGGCTGCCCCAGACTTCGGTGGGGCGGCCGTCAGGCGTGAAATCGGCAAAGCGCGCCAACATGCTTTGTCCGTCCGGCGCGCCAAGGTGCAGGCCGTTTTGTACCATCACCGGCGTAAACAGCACCATTTGCGGATATTGGCGGGCGGTAATAAAAGTACCGTCCGGGTCGGTAACCATGAATATCCGGTCAAAGGCCAGACCTTCGGCGCCCGCCAGCGCATGGGATACCTGCAAACCGCGCATTGATTTCACCGGATGAATATATAACCGCGATAAACTGACCACTTTGCCTCCCTGCCGGAACACTCTGTTGGGCCAACTTTATGACAATGGGTCGGGATTAGCTATAATGCCCAACGATTTTTCTTTTTGATGATAAGTGACATGATGAACGCACTCTTTGCCAGTACGGCACAAGGTTTAGAAGAACTGTTAAAAAGCGAGCTGGAAGCACTGGGTGCGCTCGACTGTAAAATAGCCCTGGGCGGGGTGCACTTTCACGGCGACGATCGGCTGCTGTACCAAAGCCTGCTCTGGAGCCGCCTGGCTTCGCGCATCCTGCTGCCGCTGACCGATTTTGACGTTTTCAGCGATGATGACCTCTATCAAGGGGTGCGGGGTATCGACTGGCCGGCGATTTTTTCGGTGGATAAGTCCTTTGTCGTGCATTTCAGCGGCACCAATGAGGCTATCCGCAACAGCCAGTACGGCACCCTGCGGGTAAAAGACGCCATCGTCGACAGTTTCGCCGATGCCCTGGACCAGCGTCCGGACGTGGCCAAACAGCAGCCGGATATCCGCGTGCAGGTGTTTTTGCACCGCGACCATGCCATGGTATCGCTGGACCTGAGCGGCGGCGGGCTGCACCAGCGCGGCTACCGCGACGGCGCGGGCCAGGCGCCGCTCAAGGAAAACCTGGCGGCCGCCATCGTGCTGCGCTCCGGCTGGCACGCGGGCACGCCGCTGCTGGACCCGATGTGCGGCTCCGGCACCCTGCTGATCGAAGCGGCGCTGATGGCGGCGGATCGTGCGCCCGGCCTGCTGCGTCAGCAATGGGGCTTTTACGGCTGGCGCGGCCATAACGAATCCCTGTGGCAGGATGTGCTGGCCGCGGCGCGCGCGCGCGCCGCGGCGGGGGCCGGCGCCGCTTCACGCTTTTTTGGCTCCGACAACGATGCGCGCGTGCTGGAAAAAGCGCGCGCCAATGCCCGTCACGCAGGCATCGCCGATCTGATCACCTTCTCGGTTAATGATGTGGCTAATCTGGCCAACCCGCAGCCTGACGGCCCGACCGGCACGGTGATCAGCAATCCGCCCTATGGCGAGCGGCTGGAAAGCGAGCCGGCGCTGATCGCGTTGTATAATCTGCTCGGGCGCATCATGAAAAGCCGGTTCGGCGGCTGGCGGCTGTCGCTGTTCAGCGCGTCGCCGGTATTGTTAAGCGCGCTGCAATTACGCGCGGAGCGTTCGTTTAAAGCAAAAAACGGCCCGCTGGACTGCGAGCAGAAAAACTACCTGCTGGCCGAGACGCCGAACGTGGCGGTCGCCCGCGACATCGCGCCCGATTTCGCCAACCGGCTGCGTAAAAATATCCGCGGCCTGGAAAAATGGGCCGCCAAGCAGCATCTGGATTGTTATCGTCTTTATGACGCCGATTTGCCCGAATATAACGTCGCCATCGATCGCTACAGTTCATGGGTGGTGATCCAGGAGTATGTGGCGCCAAAAACCATTGAGCCGGAAAAAGCGCGCCAGCGACTCTACGACGCCATCTCGGCGACCCTTTCGGTGCTGGATATCCCCGCCAGCCAACTGGTGGTGAAGGCCCGCGAGCGGCAGAAAGGCAAAAGCCAGTACGAGAAGCTGGCGCAGAAGGGCGAATTTCTGCTGGTGGACGAATATGACGCCAAACTCTGGGTCAACCTGACCGATTATCTGGATACCGGTCTGTTCCTCGATCATCGCATCGCGCGTAAAATGCTGGGCGAGATGAGCCGCGGCAAGGATTTCCTCAACTTGTTCGCTTATACCGGCAGCGCCAGCGTGCATGCGGGCATCGGCGGCGCGCGCAGCACCACCTCGGTGGATATGTCGCGCACTTATCTGGAATGGGCGGAAAAAAACCTGCGCAGCAATGGGCTGGTCGGCAAGCAGCATCGCCTGATCCAGGCTGATTGCCTGTCCTGGCTTGAACTGTCGCAGGAAACCTTCGATCTGATTTTTATCGATCCCCCCACGTTCTCCAATTCAAAACGCATGTCTGAAAGCTTCGACGTGCAACGGGATCACCTGGTGCTGATGAAAGATCTGAAAAGATTGTTACGCCCGGGCGGCACCATGATGTTCTCCAATAATAAACGCGGTTTCCAATTGGATGCCGAAGGATTACAGGCCCTCGGCCTGAAGGCGCGGTCCATCACCGAGCAAACACGCTCCCAGGACTTCGCCCGTAATCGCCATATTCACAACAGCTGGCTGATAAGCCATGCCGATCAGGATCAATAAACGCCATGTCATTAATCAGCCTTTCCGGCGCCTGGCTATCGTTCAGCGATGCGCCGTTGCTGGATAATACCGAGCTTCATATAGAACGTAACGAACGCGTCTGCCTGGTCGGGCGCAACGGGGCGGGCAAATCTACCCTGATGAAAATCCTCAGCAAAGAAGTGCCGCTGGACGACGGGCAACTGATTTTCGAGCAGGATACCATCGTTGCCCGCCTGCAGCAGGATCCCCCGCGCAACGTGAGCGGCAGCGTGTATGATTTCGTCGCCGAGGGCGTGCAGGAACAGGCGCAAACGCTGAAGGCCTACCATGCCGTTTCCCATCTGGTGGAACAGGATCCCAGCGATAAAAACCTGATGGAAATGGGCCGTCTGCAGGAGATCCTTGACCACCAGAATTTATGGCATCTGGAAAAACGCATCAACGAAGTGCTGGAACAGCTGGGCCTGACCGCCGATACCGAGCTGTCGGCCCTCTCGGGCGGCTGGCTGCGTAAAGCGGCGCTCGGCCGCGCCCTGGTCTGCGAGCCCCAGGTCTTGCTGCTGGATGAACCGACCAACCATCTGGATATTGAAACCATCGACTGGCTGGAAACCTTCCTGAAAAGTTTCCCCGGCAGCATTATTTTCATTTCCCATGACCGTTCGTTTATCCGCAATATGGCGACGCGCATTGTCGATCTGGATCGCGGCAAGCTGGTGTCCTGGCCAGGCAATTACGACAAATACCTTGAAGGCAAGGAAGAAGAGCTGCGGGTACAGGAACTGCAAAACGCCGAGTTTGACAAGAAACTGGCGCAGGAAGAAGTGTGGATCCGCCAGGGCATCAAGGCCAGGCGCACCCGTAACGAGGGCCGCGTGCGCGCGTTAAAGGCGCTGCGCAATGAAAGAAGCGAACGGCGCGAGGTTATCGGCAGCGCCAAGATGCAGGTGGAGGAAGCCACCCGCTCGGGTAAAATCGTCTTTGAAATGGAAGACGTCAGCTATCGCCTGGCGGATAAAGTCTTGGTCAGCGGCTTCAGCGCCCAGGTACAGCGTGGCGATAAAATCGCCCTGATCGGCCCTAACGGCTGCGGCAAGACCACGCTGTTAAAACTGATGCTCGGCCAACTGCAGCCGGACAGCGGACGCATCCACTGCGGCACCAAGCTGGAAGTGGCTTATTTTGACCAGCATCGCGCCGAACTGGATCCCGAACGTACGGTCATGGACAACCTGGCCGAAGGTAAACAGGAAGTGATGGTCAACGGCCGTTCGCGCCATGTGCTGGGTTACCTGCAGGATTTCCTGTTTCACCCCAAGCGCGCCATGACGCCGGTAAAAGCCTTGTCCGGCGGCGAGCGCAACCGGCTGCTGCTGGCCAAATTGTTCCTCAATCCCAGTAACCTGCTGATTCTGGATGAACCGACCAATGACCTGGACGTCGAGACGCTGGAACTGCTGGAAGAGATGATCGACGGCTACCAGGGCACGGTGCTGCTGGTCAGCCATGACCGTCAGTTCGTGGACAACTCGGTGACCGAATGCTGGATTTTTGAAGGGGAAGGTCAAATCAGCAGCTTTGTCGGCGGCTATTTCGACGCCCAGAACCAGCGCCGAAATATGCGCTCGCTGCGCGCCGCGCCCGCCCATGCCGAAAAAAATCGCGTCGCCGAGGCGCCAAAGCCGCTTAATGCGAAGCGCGTCCCCGCCAAATTGAGTTATAACCTACAGCGTGAGCTGGACATGTTGCCGCAGGAGATTGAACGCCTGGAGCAGGAAATCAATGCCCTCCAGGCCGAAATGGCGGACGCGGATTTTTTCAGCCAGCCGCACGAAAAAACCCAGGCGGTGATTGCGCGCATGGCCGGCGCCGAACAGGCGCTGGAAACGGCCTTTGCCCGCTGGGAAGAGCTTGAAGCGTTAAAGAACGGACCAAAAGAGTGACATGAACCCGATCGGGAACGGTGGGAATCCCGATCGGGCCGCCAAACGGCATCGGTGCTATGAGGAGAAATGCATGTGTTCTGCCGTCCATCACCCTAAGTACGTGCTTTGTCCGCATTGCGATCTCCTGGTGGCCCTGCCGGAATTGACCGACGGCCAGAAAGGCGTCTGTCCCCGCTGCGGCAATACCCTGATAAGCCGCTGGTCCAACCCGCGCCTCCAGCCGGTGATGTTTGCCATCAGCGCGCTGATAATGCTGGTGCTGGCCAATTTATTTCCTTTCGTCAATATGAAGGTGTCGGGCATCGGACGTCAGATTACCCTGCCGCAAATTCCCGGGATCATGGTGGCGGATCATTTCGCCAGCCTGGCCAGCCTGTTCCTGTTGTTTGTCCAGCTCATCCCCGCGGTATGCATGGTCGCCATCATCCTCCTGTGCCTTGGGTTTCCCCTGTCGTTTCGTCTGAAGGCTTTCCTGGCCAAGTCGCTGTTCGCCCTGCGCGCCTGGGGCATGGCGGAAATTTTTCTGGCGGGCGTGCTGGTCAGTTTTGTCAAGCTGATGGCCTACGGCGATATCGGCGTAGGCATCAGCTTTCTGCCGTTTTGCCTGTTCTGCCTGCTGCAGCAGCGGGCATTCCAATGCATCGATCAGCGTTGGCTATGGGATAACATCATGCCGGCGGTGTCGCCGGTGACCAGGGTGCGCCCGGGGGTCGGCGGCCTGGCGCAGGGGATCCGCGCGTGCAGCTGCTGCACCCTGATCCTGCCCGCCGGACAGCGTACCTGCCCGCGCTGCCGTACCCGTGAGCACGCCAGGCGGCATAACAGCCTGCAGTGGACCATGGCGCTGCTGGTGACCTCCATCATGCTGTATATCCCGGCTAATATCCTGCCGATCATGATAACCGAAGGCTTGGGCAGCAAACTTAACTCGACGATTATCGCCGGGGTGATCATCTTGTGGGATGACGGTTCCTATCCGGTGGCGATGGTGATTTTTATCGCCAGTATCATGGTGCCGACCCTGAAAATGATCGCCCTGGCCTGGCTGTGCTGGGATGCGCGCGCGGACAGAGGCCGGCGCGACAGCGAGCGGATGCATTTTCTCTATGAAATCGTCGAATTTGTCGGCCGCTGGTCGATGATTGATGTCTTTGTGATCGCGGTGCTGTCCGGGCTGGTGAGGATGGGGCAGTTAATGAGTATTACACCGGGCATCGGCGCGGTGTTATTTGCCATGGTGGTGATGATAACCATGTTTGCCGCGCAGATGTTCGACCCGCGTCTTATCTGGGATCGGACCGAAAGTAAAAACCAAAAGGAGTCTTCCGTTGACGGACAATAAGTACGACGTCGCCCAGGTGGAGAAAATCAAGCGCTGGTCGCCGGTATGGATCATTCCGATCGTGACGGTGTTGATAGGCGCGTGGATCCTCTATTACCACTTCAGTCACCAGGGTAAGGTCATTACCCTGACCACCACCAGCGCGGAAGGTATCGAGGCCGGCAAAACCGCCATCAAAAGCCGCAGCGTCGACGTCGGCATGGTGGAAAGCGTGGTGCTAAGCGATAACCTGCAGCAGGTGGAAATCAAAGCCCGCATCAATAACGGCATGGAAAAGCTGTTGCGCCGCGATTCCGCGTTCTGGGTCGTCAAGCCACAGATTGGCCGCGAGGGAATCTCCGGCCTGGGAACCCTGTTGTCCGGGGCCTATATCCAGCTGCAGCCCGGCGCCAACGCCGAGGACGCCGACACCTTTAATCTGCTTGACTCGCCGCCGCTGGCCTCGCCGGATGCCAAGGGTATTCGCGTCGAGCTCGACAGCGACCAGTCCGGGCAGCTCAATGCCGGCGATCCGGTGCTGTTCCGCGGCTTCAGGGTCGGCACGGTACAAACCAGCTACTTCGATCCGCAACAGCGCAAAATGCGCTACCAGCTGTTTATCAGCGCGCCCTACGACAGCCTGGTAACCACCAATGTGCGTTTTTGGAAAGACAGCGGCGTGGCTTTTGATATGTCCGCCCAGGGAATGCGGGTGGAGATGGGGTCGCTGACCACCCTGTTCAGCGGCGGCGTGAGTTTTGACGTACCCACCGGCTGGGATCTGGGCGATCGCGCGACTGAACACCAGTCCTTCCAGCTGTTTGATAATAAGAACAGCATCTCTGATTCGCTGTATACGGTGCATAAGGATTATCTGCTGTTCTTCAATGATTCCGTCCGCGGCCTGCAGCCTGGCGCGCCGGTCGAGTTTCGCGGCATCCGCCTGGGCACCGTCGCCCAGGTGCCGTTCCTTGAGACGGCGATCAAGCAGGCTATCGATGATAATTACCAGATACCGGTGCTGATCCGCATTGAACCAGACCGCCTGGCCGGCAAACTGGGCGACAAATTTGATATTAATTCCCGCATCAAGGAAGCCGGCGAGCACGGGCTGCGCGCCTCGTTAAAAAGCGCCAGCCTGCTGACCGGCTCGCTGTTCGTCGATCTTGATTTTTATCCGCAGGCCAAGCCCTGGGACGGCGAGAAAGTCGTTAACGGTTATCCGGTGCTGCCGACCACCAGCGGCGGCCTGGCGCAAATCCAGCAGAAGCTGATGCTGACTCTTGATAAGATCAATAGCCTGCCGCTCAACCCGATGATTAGTGAAGCCACCAGTACCCTGGCGCAAAGCCAGAGTACCCTGCGCGAGCTGCAAAAGACGCTGAAATCGGTGAACCAGATTACCGGTAGCCAGTCGATGCAGCAATTGCCGCAGGATATGCAGCGTACCTTGCGCGAACTGAACAGCAGCATGAGAGGGTTCCAGCCCGGTTCCCCGGCCTACAATAAAATGGTGGATAATATGCAACGACTCGATCAGGTTCTGCGGGAACTGCAGCCGGTATTGCGCACGCTGAACAACAAGAGCAACGCGCTGGTGTTCGAGGCCGATAGCGGCAAAGATCCGAAGCCGAAGAGGGCGAAATGATGAGAAAAGGGATTCTGCTGGCGCTGGCGTTATTGCTGGCCGCCTGCGGCGGCAACAGCGACAAGCATTATTACCAACTGCCGGTCGCGGCCCAGGACAACGCCGGGCAGGGACTGCCGTCCACCGGCGTCACGCGGCATATATGGCTCTCCCGGGTTAACGTGTCGGATTATCTGGCCGGCAGCGGCGTAGTCTACCAGCAAAGCGACGTGCGCTACGTCACCGCCAGCAATAACCTGTGGGCCAGTCCGCTGGAGCAGCAATTGCAGCAAACCATGATCGCCCATTTAAGCAATCGGCTTCCCGGCGTGCTGGTGTCCGCAAGCCAGGGGCAGGGAGATCAGGATACGCTGGAATTCAATGTCACCGGTTTTCACGGCCGTTACGACGGGCGGGCGGTTATTCAGGGCGAGTGGGTATTGACGCATAATAGCCAGGTGACCCGCCACCCGTTCATCCTGACGCTGAAACAGGACCAGGACGGCTATGACGCCCTGGTCAGGACCTTGGCGCAGGGCTGGCAGCAAATCGGCCAGGAAGCGGCCGCACAAATTTCCCGGCTGCCTTAATAACAAAACGTTCTAAAACCAAAACGCGCCTCGGCAGGTTAAGATTCCTTAACTCTCCAGGCGCGCAGTTCAGCCGATTTTCAGTAGCTTAAGCTGCCTGTAACCGCCAACCTTTTAGGCAAAATGTGCCCATTATGCATTTTTGGTATGACGCTTTTGTGAAATGCTGCGTTGATTTCTTACTCTTTTATCGCTAAAGATAAAGGGTAATTGCAGAAATGTGATTACCGTTTTCTTTCCACCAAACAAGATGAGGGAAACACGGCATGAAGAGACAAAAACGAGATCGCCTTGAACGCGCACATTCACGTGGTTATCAAGCGGGATTATCCGGACGCTCAAGTGAGATATGTCCTTTTCAGTCCCTGGATGCACGGTCTCACTGGTTGGGAGGTTGGCGAAAAGCCATGGAGGACAGGTCGGTGACGTTGTAAGCCACTTGTCAGCAAAGGAATTGACCTCCGCTTTCGCGGAGGTTTCATATCCAGGCGCTTAGAATGCGCCGGTATCTTTAAACAGACCGACTTTCAAATCGCTTGCGGTGTATATAACCTGACCATCGCACAGCAGCTCGCCATCCGCAAGACCCATCACCAGGCGACGGTTCACTACCCGACGGAAATGAATACGATAAGTGACCCGCTTAGCGCTGGGCAGCACCTGGCCGGTAAATTTCACTTCGCCCACGCCTAAGGCGCGGCCTTTGCCTTCACCGCCCAGCCAGCCGAGGTAAAATCCCACCAACTGCCACATGGCGTCGAGCCCCAGGCAGCCGGGCATCACCGGGTCGCCGATAAAATGGCAACCGAAGAACCACATATCGGGATGGATATCCAATTCTGCTTCGACGTAACCTTTATTATGGCTGCCGCCGTCTTCGGTCATTTTAACCACGCGGTCCATCATCAGCATGTTTCCCGCGGGAAGCGGCGGGCCTTCTTTACCGAATAATTCCCCGCGGCTACAGGCAAGCAGGTCTTCTTTTGTATATGAGTCGCGTTTATCTACCATGTTATCCAAACCTTTATTAATGAATCACGCACATTAACCAACATCCTTACCCGGGACAAGTCCATCAGCTCTGATTGAACCAGTTAAGCCAGCGGAATCCCCAGGGTAAACGCAGGCGTTCGTGCTGATTAATATAAGCGATGCGCTCGCGTATTGAAGCAATCAGATTGGGCTTCTGCTCGTGATCGTAGGGGATCCCGGTCAGCAACTCCAACGCCTCATCAATGGTCTCCACCGGCCAGATATGGAATTGCTCATTCCGCACCGCTTCGACCAATTCTTCATGCAGACACAGATGGCGCACATTGGCGGCGGGAATAATCACGCCGTGCGAACCATCAAGCCCGCGGCTCTCGCACAGGGCAAAGAAACCTTCGATTTTTTCATTCACGCCGCCGATGGGCTGGACGCGGCCAAACTGATCCACGGATCCGGTAACGGCAATCTGCTGCACTATCGGTTTGCCGGACAGGGCGCTTATCAGGGCGCTCAATTCCGCCAGCGACGCGCTGTCGCCGTCCACTTCACCGTAGGATTGCTCAAACACCAGCGACGCGGAGAAGGGCAACTGCTGGTCCAGTTCCAGGGACGCCATCAGGAAGGCCTGCATGATCATCATGCCTTTGGCATGAAGATTGCCGCCGAGCTCGGCCTTACGTTCAACATCGTTAATTTCGCCGTCGCCGAGATGGACTACGCAGCTGATGCGCGAGGGCTCGCCAAACGGCAGGGGATGGCCCGGGAAATCCAGCACCGACAGCGCATTGACCTGGCCGACCATGGCGCCCTCGGTTTCAACCATGATCTGTCCTTCCGATATCTCATCCTGCATGCGCTCGGTAAGATAACTTTCACGCCAGATCCGGGTCCGGTTGCTGTTATACAGGGCCTCGGCGGTGATGGCTCCCTGCTCGCTATACAGCACCGCTTCCCTGAAACGCCGGGTCAGCCAATGCGGGCAAAGCGGCAGTTGGTACTGATCGCCGCTGTAGCGCACCGCCTGCCTGACCATTTCCGGCCAGGCGTCAGGGGTCAGCTGCGGCAGCGCCAGGGTGCGCAGCAGGCTGTTGACGTAGGCGCACCAGTTCTGCATATCCTCGGCCGCCAGGATCTTTACGTCGGACTCAAATTCGGCATACAACGCCAGTTTGGTCAGATCGGGTTCCAGATCGTTCAGGTCGGCCAGCGACTCGCGATCGCCAATGATCACCAGGCGCAGATCGAGCGGCATCGACGGTATGGACACCGGCAGCGGACGGGTTTCGTCCAATGCCAGCCAGTCGAAACGCTGCTGCAATATCATCTGCTTGAGACGCAGCCACATTAACGGCTGGCTGGCCAGGGCCTTGGCGCCCAGCACCAGCACCCCGCCATTGGCTTCATGCATCTTGCCCGGCTGCAGATCAAGTACGTCGCGGTAGCACCTGACGCAGCCGAATAACTGCTCATGTTCAATCCAGGGCTGGTACAGCCCCCTGGCGCGCCCGGCAAAATTATCGTCGCGCCGGGTGGCGGGCTGCACTGTCACGCCATTACCCGTAATGACATACCGGCTGCCGATAACGCTTTCGCCCTGGGGCAGCAGCTGTTTAACCGTCTCGGTGATTAACTGGAAATATTCCTCATCTTCCTGCGCGGTAAGCAGCAGAAAACGGCTCGGCGAGCGGGAGTGGCAAAATTGCGTCAGGCCGTCCATCAAACGAGGCTGCAGCACATCCATGGGTGCTGGCAGTGGCTGGGAGGGTTGGGCAAACACCGCTTCGAAAGGCGAAAGCTCGGGAATTAAATATTTCCATTCTAATTGTTTAATGGTCAAGGTAATCGGTAACGTCGCTAAACAGGGAAACGGGGATTATACAAGAATTCCCCTCTCCGAGTCTCACGCATCTTGCATTCATCGGCGATTCAGGGAAACTTGTCGCCGTGTATGATTAAAAAATAGGCGGAATGAAACGAATGTTAGAAATTTTACGCGCGGAACTGCTATTATTGGTCTAACGTTACACGGTCACGGGTGGGCGATATATGAAATACCAGCAGCTTGAAAATCTGGAAACCGGATGGAAATGGACCTATCTGGTAAAAAAACATCGTGAAGGTGAACGAATCACCCGGCATGAAGAAAATAGCGCGGCGGAGGAAGCGGTCGCCACCTTGATGCTTTATGAGCATCAACCGGACAACATCGTTCTCTGGATCCGGGAGAATATGAATCCTGCGCTCGACAACCGGATGAAGCAGACGATACGGGCAAGACGCAAACGTCATTTCAACGCCGAGCATCAGCATACGCGCAAAAAATCCATCGACCTGGAATACCTGGTATGGCAACGGTTGGCGGCCCTGGCGCAGCGGCGGGGTAAAACCCTCTCGGAAACCATTGTTAACCTGCTGGAAGATGCCGAGCGTAAAGAGAAATACGCCACGCAGATGTCTTCCCTGAAAGAAGATTTGAAAGCCATCCTGGGTGAAGAGGGCTAGCGGGGAAATAGGGTGGGACGGACAATAAAAAACCCCGCCAGGCGGGGTTTTTTTATGAAGCTGACAACACTTAAGCCTGCGGCTGTGTTACCACTTCTTTGATACCTTTCACTTCGATTTCTACGCGACGATCCGGTGCCAGGCAGTTGATCAACGCTGCACGCGGTTTCACGTTATCGCAAGTATTGCCGGTGACGGGGTTAGATTCGCCCATGCCACGTGCGGAAATCTTGTCGGAAGGGATACCCTTGGATACCAGGTAGGTCACTACGCTTTGCGCACGAGCCTGAGACAGTTTCTGGTTGTATTGTTCAGAACCGATACGGTCGGTATAGCCCAGAACGACAACAGAACCGTCTTTAGGATCCATCGAGCTCAGCTGGGAATACAGCTGATCCAGAGCCTGCTGGCCTTCAGGTTTCAACTGAGATTTGTTGAAGCCGAACAGCACGTCGGAACGCAGGGTAAAGTGTTTGGTCTGGACAACAGGAGCCGGTGCAGCGGCAGGAGCCGGTGCAGGAGCGGCAACTTCATCTTGACCGAAACGGTAGGAAACACCTACGCTCACGAGAGCATTGTCAGGACGGGCGCCAACGGTACCGGCATCACCGATATTGTTGGTCCACTGGTATTCCAGACGGGTTGCCCAGTTTTTGGTTACTGCGTATTCAAGACCTGCAGCCGCCAACGGAGAAACGCCAGTGTCGTTGTCGCTCAGACGACCACCGGCTCCATTAGCATAGTTAGCTTTGGAGTCAGCACGCCATACCATACCACCCAGACGGGTATAGATATCCAGGTCATCGTTAAGCGGGTAGCTCAGTTTAGTGGTCAACTGAATGCCCTGGGCTTTAAATGCACCGTTATCAACGCTGCCTTTATAGGCCATACGACCCAGCCAGTCATAACCCAGTTCAAACCCTAAGTAAGGGTTAGCCTGGTAACCAACAAAAGCACCTGCGCCGATTTGATCGTTGCGGGTTGGGCCATTGCCGATGCGGCTGTCATAACCGTTACCGTAGAACCCGGTATCGTGATACTGGGACCAGCCCAGTTTACCACCGGTGTACCAGGTGTTGTCTTTCGGAGCGGCTTGCGCTACGGTCGCGAAACCCGCCAGTGCCACTGCAAGTGCGATAGCTGTCTTTTTCATTTTTTGCGCCTCGTTATCATCCAAATAGGCAATGAGCTCTTAAAGCTAATTTAAATATTCCATTGCCAGTGTCCATGCTCTGGGTTTGTACATCGCCCTTAAAAGGCGTTATAGAGCAGCCCTGGCGAATTAAAGTCTACAACGAAGTAGGAAACTTACAAGTAAGATGTAGTAAGCCGCTAATAAAAAACAGCGTTTCATATAGGCTTTATTGATGATAGGGACGAAAAAAGTGATATCGCTTTAGGCGCCGTTGCGGGCGGGGAACCGCGTATATACTGGATTGTTCTGAGTTACAGGGGCGGAAATCACAAGATGCGACGCCCCTAATGAGATTAATCTTAAATTTACTTAATGATACAAAGTAGAATGAATCTTTAAGCCTGAAAACTGTCCAGATTTCCGGCAAACCTCATTTTGCGGGTACATGATGAACCCATAAGTGCCGCCATGCTGCGCTGCGTCACGCAGGCGAATTTTCTCATCCGCCGTCAATTCCGTCGGAAACCAGCCCAAAATGACGCTGTAATTCCCCGTCCAGAGTGCTTTCTCCATGGCGGCGACGGTATCGAACGCGGTGCGATGGCGCAACTGCACCATTTTTTCCAGGGGCAGGCCCGACTGTTCAAGCCAGGGGCGGCTCAATCTGCGAGACGACGTAAGCCAGAGCAGCCAGCGCGACTGCGTGCCCAGCAGACGCAGCAACGGCAACAGAATATTCCCCACAACCGGCTGATCCTCGAAATAAACCACTTCGCTGATAAAACCCTGCTCCGGACGGGCCGTCGTGCTGTCGATCGGCTGTTCACCCTGGCTTGGCTGCGTCCGAGAAGAATTGGCATGGTATTGAGTCTGCATTTTGTGTCCGCCCCTGTGTCACTGTATAAAAACACAGTATAGAGGTTTGGCGCGAAAATCAATCAAAAATTTAATGACCTTCGCAGAATTGCCACTTAATGATCGTCGCGCCGAGATTAAGTTGAAAACCGCTGGGAAAATACCGTATTTTTATGGGCTGTTGCGAATTTTGAGTAAGGAATCTCGCGGTCCACAACAAGGAGAAGTTCATGGAAGTACTACATAAATGCCGCATTGCACAGGCTAAAAACTGCTTTTCTCCCTTGGGTGATATTTCCACCCGTTCACAGTTCGGCGGGTACAGCATCGCCGCCGATAAAATCATGTTCGGCCTGATTCTGGACGGCGAACTGTACCTGCGCGGCACCCGGCAAAGCGAGCATATCTACCTCGGGCAGGGAATGAGCCGGCTGATTTATACCAAACGGGGCCTGCCGGTGGCGCTTAACTATTATCACGTCGATGAACGCCTGTGGGAAGACGTACACACGCTGCTGGACCTGGCGCGCCGCGCCATCGACGAGGCCAGGCAGGAAACGCGCATCAAGGCGGCCAGCTTGCGGTTAAAGGATTTGCCCAATATCGGGCAGGGTATCGAGCGCCTGTTATGGAAGGCCGGTATCAGGGATATCGATGCCTTGCGCTATTACGGCGCCAAAAGCAGCTATTTGAAACTGCGTAAAATCAAGCGGAACCTGGGCGTCACCGTGCTGCTCGCGCTGGAAGGGGCATTGTCAGGGCGCCACTATGCCGCGTTGCCCCAGGTGCAGCGCAGCGAGCTTCTGGACTGGTTTTCGCGGCTCCCCTGCCGCTAGCCGCCGGTTAATGCATGCCGCCCGGCGGCGGCATGCGGCGCCGTCACTGTTTTTCTATGTGCTGTTTACGCTCAATCAGTTCCGGCAGCAAATCAAGCAACAGGCTGATTTGCTGCAAAACCAGCTGTTCCCTGGCTTCCGGGTCCGGCAACAGCCGCTGGATGCGCGCGATAAGCCGTTCCCGTTCCTGTTCCACCCGCTGCGCGAAATGCTCCTGGCATTGCAGCGCGTCGTCCACATAACAGACGGCATCGTCCAGCACCGCCATCAGCGCCGGGTCAACAATGCGCTCCCGGTGCGCGCCAAGCGTCGAGATGTAGCTCAGCAGGGTGTGATTCAGGCACAACAGGCGAAACGCCGACTCCAGCAGCTCGCTGCGGGTTCTCGGCTCCGCCGCCATATTGGATACCACCGAGGCCAGCTCCGCGTCGCGGTTATGGGCATCCCGCCGCGCTACGCGGTATTCCAGGCGGTTATCCCTGCCCTGATGATACTGCACCAGAATGGCGTCAAGGTAGCGGCAGTTGGCCGCGAGGCTGTTGTTCACCACCACCGGCAGGCGGCGAAAACGCCAGTCCGGCCAGATAAAGCTGACCGCGGCCCAGGCGATGGCGCAGCCGACAAAGGTGTCGAACACCCGCGGCACCGCCACATCGAATCCCTCGCCCAGCAGGTTAAAACACAGCATCACCAGCAGGGTGATAAACATGGTCGCCTGGGCATATTGCACGTTGCGAAAGGCAAAAAACAGCGTACCGCTGACCACGATCAGGATCAGTTGACCTTCGATGGACGGGACAAAATAGAGGATCGGCAGGCCGATAAGGATACCCGCCAGCGTGCCGATTATCCTTAACGCCAGCCGGCGACGCGTCGCCTGGTAGTTGGGTTGGCAGACGAACAGGCTGGTCAGCAGGATCCAATAGCCGTAACGCATCCCGCTGAGCTGGATAAAGGCATAACCGACGCACAGCACCAGCGACATGCGCACGGCATGGCGAAACAGCGCCGAGTCCGGGCTCAGGTTGCGGCTGATGCGCATGCGGATATCGCTCCAGCCGGTCAGCTTATCGTCGGCCAGATTGTTCTCTTCCGGGCTGTTGCGGGCAACCGCCTGTTCCGACTCAATGGTGGACAACTGCGCGTCGATAGCGCGCAGGTTGTTCAGCAGATGTTTCAGCGCTTTTATCTGGCTGGGCGCCACGACACGGCCGATGGCGGCATCCAGATGACTGAAGGCGCGTTCGAAACGGCTGTCGTGCTGGTAAGTCTGGTGCAGCAGGATCGATTGTGATAGGGCTTCGCAGGCGCGGGCCTGCATCGCCAGCAGCCGCTGGAAGCGGAATAGCACGTCGCTGTAACGCAGCTGTTCGCGCAATTGCCGGTATTGCACATGGGACGAACTGGCCCGTTCATGAATATCCTGGGCCACAAAATAATAATGCAGCGTACGGCGGGTGCCGCGCTGGCCGCGATCGCCGCGCAGCCGGGTCAGCAGCGACGCTTTGGTTTGATTCAGCGCCTGCACCAGATTGCCGTTCGCCATCGCCACCTCGATAAGCGCGTCGTCGTCGTCTTCGGTATCCGGGTCGAACAGGTTGGCCTTGGCATCAAGATAGTGCGCCAGGTGGCTATAACAACGGGCCAGGTTATCCTGCAATGGCCGGATGGGAAACAGCAGATGGCCGAACAAGGTCAGCAGGTTGTACCAGATGGCGCCCGTCAGCAGTAACGCCGGCTGCAGATACCAGGTCTGGTACATGGCGGCCCCCAGCATGGTATACACGGCGATCAAGAGCGCGCCGAACGCGATGGTGGCGTAACGCTGTCCGAGTGCGCCCAAAAGAATAAAACCGCAGGTGGAGCCGGCCAGGCCGATACCGAATAGCCAGGGATAAGGGAACAACAGTTCAATGGATACCGCGGCGATGAAAAAACTCACCAGGGTGATAAGCAGATTGCGCAGCCGGCCGCTTAGGCGATCGTCGAGATCCGCCAGCGCCGCGGCAACCACGCCAAGGGTAAGGGGAATGGTGAGCGTGGCCATATCCAGCCACCACGGCAGCGCCGCCGCGCCGCTCAACGCAATAAAAATCCGCAGGTTGTAGCGCCAGCGGCTGCTGAAGGCAAAACGCCGCAAGCCCGGTGCAAATGTCAGCACACTGTATCCCACACTCTATCCTTATGATGGCTTCAACGGTAGAAACGGCGGTCCGGATGCGCACGCAACTGCTCAGCAAGCTCGACGGGAACCACACGGCGTCCCACCGGCCATAGGGCGATAACGGCCAGCTTAAAATTGGCGATGCCCGGGGGAATGCCGATAATCGTCAGGCATTGCGCAATGCCGGTAAGAATATGCGACAGGCACAACCACCAGCCGAACAGGACAAACCACACCACGTTAAGCAGCGTGCCGCCCGATGACAGTACCGCGCTGCGGTTTTCCGGGTAAAGTTCATCCACATGCACGGCGGTATTGCCGAAAGGCAGCAGGGAGAGTTTGGTTATCTCCCAGCAGGAGCGGGTAAAAGGCAAGCTGAAGATCAGCACCACGCTGAGCACGGTGGCCAGAAGCCACGCCAGCGTGGTAAAAAAACCACCTAAAACAAAGTTCAGAATATTAAGTAAAGTACGCATAGTCCCCAAAGTGTCAATTCACAATTCTGTTATTAAAACCGTTTATCCCGACAGGATAACGGTTATTCTACCCTGATTTCCAGGCTGGAGCAGAACAAGTTAAAATGGGTACACTACGTCCCGACGCATAAACGATACGGAACCCGGGCATACCTTTATGGAACTGAAATCCACCTCGTTCGGCAAGCACCTCGCCCAGCATCCCTACAACCGGGTGCGGCTGCTCCATGCCGGCGTCGAGGTCAGCGGCGATAAGCATCAATACCTGATTCCTTTCAACCAAATCGTCGCCATCCATTGCAAGCGGGGTATCGTCTGGGGAGAACTGGAGTTTGTGCTGCCGCAGGACAAGGTGGTGCGCCTGCATGGCACCGAATGGCAGGAGACGCAGCGCTTTCACCATTATCTGCAGAAGGCCTGGCAGGAATGGAGCCGCGAGATGAGCGGCATCTGCGCCACCGTCCTGCATCAGCAGATCACCGCCATCGAGCAGGCGACCTCCCGGGACAGCTGGTTTGCGCTGCATCAACTGGCGGCTTTGCAGGAAAGTATTCGTGAAGCCTTCGCCGCGTTGCCGCTGCCGGTAACGCGCCTGGATGAGTTTGAACCCTGCCGCGCGTCTTATCACCGCTGTCTGGCGTGGCTGGAGCAGGGGCCGGCAATGGTGGCGCAGCGCAACCAGCAGTGGAGCGAAAAAATGCTGATAGCGCATCAGGATTTTTTCAATACCGTGGAAAGCTCGCCGCTGAACCTTGCCCAAAGCCGCGCCGTCATCAATGGCGAAAACGCGTTATTGGTATTGGCAGGGGCGGGCAGCGGCAAAACCTCGGTGCTGGTGGCGCGCGCCGGTTGGCTGTTGCGGCGTCAAGAAGCGTTGCCGGAACAGATCCTGATGCTGGCATTCGGCCGGCAGGCGGCGCGGGAAATGGACGAGCGCATCCGGTCGCGATTGCAGGTTGACGGGGTCAAGGCCTGGACTTTCCATGCCCTGGCGTTGTTTATCATCCGCCAGGGCAGTAAAAAAGCCCCGGTGGTAAGCGCATTGGAAACCGATACCCTGGCGCGGCGCAAATTACTGGTCGCCCATTGGCGTGAACAGTGCGCGCAGAAAAAGGCGCAGGCGAAAGGATGGCGGCAATGGATCGCCGATGAACTCGGTTGGGAAATTCCCGCAGACGATTTTTGGCACGATGAGCGCCTGGCGCAGCGCCTGGCGGTGCGGATAGAGCGCTGGATAGGCTTGTTGCGCATGCACGGCGGCAGCCAGGCGCAAATGATTGAACAGGCGCCGGAAGAGATCCGCGATCTGTTTACCAAACGTGTCCGGCTGCTGGCGCCGCTGTTAAAGGCCTGGAAGCAGGCGCTCAAGGACGAGGGCGCGGTTGATTTTTCCGGCCTGATACACCAGGCGGTGGATATTTTGCAAAAAGGCCGCTTTATCAGTCCCTGGAAACATATCCTGGTGGATGAGTACCAGGATATCTCGCCCCAGCGCGCGCGACTGCTGGACGCGCTGTATCAGCAAAACCGCAGGACGTCCCTGTTTGCCGTCGGCGACGACTGGCAGTCCATCTATCGGTTCAGCGGCGCCGAGCTTGCCCTGACCACGTCCTTTGGCGAGCGCTTTGGCGCAGGCGCGCTGTGCGCGCTGGATACGACCTACCGTTTTAACCAACGTATCGGCGAAGTGGCCAATGCGTTTGTGCTGCAAAATCCCCATCAGTTGAAAAAACCGCTTAACAGCCTTGCCAAGGGGACCAAAAAATCGGTGATGATTCTGCCGGGCGACGCCCTGGATGCGCTGCTGGACAAGCTCAGCGGCTACGCGCGCCCCGATGAGCGGATCCTGGTGCTGGCCCGTTACCACTATCTGCGCCCGGCGCAGCTGGATAAAGCCGCCACCCGCTGGCCGACGCTGAATCTTGATTTCATGACCATCCACGGCAGCAAAGGGCAGCAGGCGCAGTATGTGATTATCCTGGGATTGGCGCAAGGTAAGGACGGCTTCCCCGCGCCGGCGCGGGAATCTGTGATTGAACAGGCGCTGTTGCCGCTGCCGGAAGATTTTCCCGACGCCGAGGAACGCCGCCTGTTATATGTCGCCCTGACCCGGGCAAAAGAGCAAGTATGGCTGCTGGCGGATAATGAACATCCGTCGCCCTTTATCGATGAGCTGGCGCGCCTGGGCGTGCCGAAGGCCAAAAAACCCTAACCGTGGGGCCAGGGGCGCCCGGCTGGGGGATGGCCCTGGCCCGTGCCTTATTGTAAACGTTCCGTCAGGTAACGCTGGTAATCCGGGATCTCAATAGTGATTTCCCCGCTGAAGAGTGCCGAGCTGATAAGCAGGTCGGCGGTGGAGCGGTTGGTGGCGACCGGGATATTCCACACCGTGGCCAGGCGCAGCAGCGCTTTAACGTCCGGGTCGTGGGGCACGGCGTTCAGCGGGTCCCAGAAAAAGATCAGCACATCGATTTTCCCTTCCGAAATCAGCGCGCCCACTTGCTGGTCGCCCCCCATTGGGCCGCTGAGCATACTGTGCACCGGCAGGCCGGTGTTGCGCTGCACCAGGTTGCCGGTGGTCCCCGTAGCGTAAAGAATATGCTGCGCCAGCAGATCCTTATTGATTTCCACCCAGTTCAGCAGCGACTGTTTACAGTGATCGTGCGCCACCAACGCAATATGCTTACGTACGGCGATGGTGCGGTTAATTGACTCCATTTCCTGTCCCTTCAATAGAATAGTCTGTCTATAGACTACTGAAACTCCGTTTCACTGCAAAGCGGTAAACCGGCATTACGATAAAATAAACCCCGGCCCGGATATATCGTGCCGGACCGGCCTTGGGCGCGCCCGGGGCCAGGGGAAGGCAACCTTATCCCCGGTTAGCGCCAATGGCGTTACGGGGACGCGTCCGGCTGCGGCTCCCGGTTAAGATTGTAACCACGCAGGGCGTCCAGCAATGCCTCCCGATCGGCGATAAGACGGCTGAACGTGGCATCGATGGCGTCACCGTTCTGATCAATCAGCCGCATTAGCGGCTGGCGGCTGAAACGGTCGCATTGCTCGGGTGTGGCCAGGGGCGGCAGTTGGAAGGTTAATTGCCGGGCATTGCGGGTGTGGAACTGGACAACAATATAAGGTGAGGTATAGGCATGCCGGCTTGCCGTGGCCGCAGACCCCCGGTCGCTGACGGTGAGCACCAGTTGATGGCGGCCCCGCGCCAGCTCCAGGCTGTCGGCGCCCCGCAGCAGCG
This sequence comes from Sodalis sp. RH24, assembly GCF_047324145.1. NCBI lineage: Bacteria > Pseudomonadati > Pseudomonadota > Gammaproteobacteria > Enterobacterales > Bruguierivoracaceae > Sodalis > Sodalis sp. RH24. The sequence continues at coordinate 1,773,859 of NZ_CP178729.1, read as the reverse complement.
TGCTGCCAATGGGCGAGCCGTCGACAATCAATAACTCAATCTCCGCGGGCAAACGCAGCGTCGTCGCCAGGACCGGGAAAACGGCAAACAGGCCGATCCCGAGAACGAGGGCGATCAGGAAACGCATTCTCTCTCCTTACTACAGCGCTGGCTTCATGAAGCGGAACTGATTAGCGGATAATAATGTTTTTGTATCATTTAGTCACAAATAATTTTATTTTGAAATCATTATACCGGTTCGTTTTATCAAAATTTTTGTGCCTTGGTATACACTTAACTCAATAAATGCAACCGGAGAAGCCTCATGACCGATAGTGATATTGCCGATATTCTGACTTCTGTAAAGACTATTGCCTTGGTGGGCGCCAGTGATAATCCCGCCCGGGCCAGCCACGGCGTCATGGCGTATTTACTCCAGCAGGGATATCAGGTGTTCCCGGTTAACCCGGCGCTTGCCGGCGGGGAAATCCTGGGTCAAAAGGTCTTCGGCAGCCTGGCGGAGATTCCGGTCAAGGTGGATATGGTGGATGTGTTCCGGCGTTCGGAAGCGGTCTATGATCTGACCCAGGAAGCCATCGCCATTGACGCCAAGGTACTCTGGATGCAATTGGGCGTGATTAACGAGCAGGCGGCGGTGCTGGCGAAGAATGTCGGCATGAAGGTGGTGATGGATCGCTGCCCGAAAATTGAAATCCCGCGCCTGGGATTGGCAAAATAGACACCGGTTTTTTCAGCGCCATGGATTGTGCGGCTGCTTGCAGCGCAGCACCGCCTGTAAGCGGCTGACTGCGGCAACGGCGGGCGGGGCCCGCCGCAAGCCGCTGGGTCAGTTTCTCAGCCGGGGCGCCTGGAGCTGTTGGCGGATAGATTCCGCCAGATCGTCCAGGGTGGGCTGTTCGGGATGTACCGGCGTCGCCTCGTACCCCAACTGGATTTCAGCCAGGTAGGTATGGACCGGCTTTCCTTCCTCGTCCTCCATAACCACATGGTACCAGGGCGCGGAACGCAGCTTATCGTCAGCCGCAATTTCATCCAGAGAAGGTTTTTCCAATGAGTATTCAGGATCGACATCGATGACAACGCCTAAATATCCCAATAACTTATGACGAACCTGTTGTCCGATTCCAAATTTGCTGGCTATCATATCAATCCCCCGCGATGTAGTACCTGCGCGGCATAGTGTAGCGTTCTCAACAATGCCGCGAAATGCGCCCGGTATGGCGTCATGGTAAGTGCCTAAATACCGCCTTATCTTAAATATGGGGGATAAGTGGGCGATTTCAAGGGGGGACGCGCTAACGCCATCAAATGACGCGACAGGCAAATCCTTTCAAATAGAGTCCTTCAGGGTAGGGCGCCATGACCGGATGGTCGGCCGCCTGGCGAAACTGCTCGATAAACTGCATATCCCGGTGGGCATCCAGCGCGGCGTCGGCGATGATTTTCTGGAACAGATCGGTGGTCATCAGGCCGGAACAGGAAAAGGTTAATAAAATGCCTTCCGGCGCCAGTAATTGCATAGCCAGCATATTAATATCTTTATAACCGCGACAGGCGCTGGCCAGCTGGTTTTTATTTTCAACGAATTTGGGCGGGTCCATGATGATCATATCGAATTGCCGTCCCTCCTCGCGATATTTACGCAGCAGCTGAAACACATCTTCACGGACAAATTCGGCTTTATCCACATCAAGATGGTTGAGTTCAATATTGCTTTTAGCGATATCCAGCACGTGTTGGGACGTATCGACGCTGGTGACCTGCAGGCAGTCCCCCAGCAGTACCGACACCGAAAAGGCCCCGGTATAGGAAAAACAATTTAATACCCGCCGGCCGGCGGCATATTTACGTGCGGCCAGGCGGCTATCACGCTGATCAAGATAAAAACCGGTTTTATGTCCCTGGGTGATATCCACCAGGATCGCCATATCATGCTCGCGAATGGCCAGCAGTTCCGGCGGCGTTTCGCCGACAATCACCCCGCTGGCTAATTCGAGGCCCTCTTTTTTTCGTACCGAGACATCGGAACGATCGTAAATAGCGCAATCGGGGTAACAACGTTGCAGCGCCAGCGTTAGCGTCGGCCGGTGATACTCCGCGCCGGCCGACAGCAGCTGCAATACAAAAAAACGGCCGTAGCGATCGATGGTAATGCCCGGCAGGCCGTCGGATTCGCCGGCTATCAGCCGATAAGCATCCAGCCCATCCCTGGCGGCCAGCCTGGTGCGAAAATCCTGGGCGACGTTCAGGCGGCGGACAAAAAACTCGACATCGATTTCTTCGTCGGCGACAAACGTCCAGACGCGGGCGCGGATTTGCGAGGATGGCGAGTACGCCGCCCGGGCCAGCCAGTTACCCTTATCATCACAGATATCGATGGTTTCGCCAGACTGGGGTTTCCCTTCCAGGCGGTGAACGGCGCCGGAGAAAATCCAGGGGTGGCGGCGGAGCAGTGATTTTTCACGGCCTTTGGCCAGGAAAAGACGTTTTGTCATCATAAGGTATACTAAACCTGAGAAATGGAGCGCCATTTTGCGAATAAGCGCAGTCAATTGCAAACATTAGCCGACGCGAGGGGGAAATGATGGACAAGGTATGTACCGCCGTTTACGTCTATGGTGTAGTGCAGGGCGTAGGATTTCGCTACTCAACCCAGCATCAGGCAAGACAACTGGGTCTCTCGGGTTATGCCCGCAATCAGGACGACGGCGGCGTCGAAGTCATGGTCTGCGGTGAACCGGCGCAGGTGGAAAAACTGCTGGCGTGGTTAAAACAGGGAGGGCCGCGCGGCGCGCAGATCGAGCGTATCCTGACCGAACCGAAAAACGCCGTCGATTTTAACGGATTCCAAATCCGTCATTGATTCAGATGCAGTTGACCGGTTTAGGCAATCCGGCGATTTTGGTTGCCTGCTTGGCCGGCCCCTGCGGAAATAACCGGTACAGGTAGCGGCTATTGCCTTTCTCTTCACCGTATTTCTGCCCCATGGCTTTGACCAGCATCCGGATGGCGGGGGAGGTATTATATTGCAAGTAGAAGTCGCGCACGAAATGAATCACCTGCCAATGGGCTTCCGTCATCTCGATGTGTTCCCGCAAGGCAATCTCCCTCGCCAGCGCCTCATGCCAATCCGCGCTGTTTTTCAAATAACCCTGCGTATCGGTCGCTATTTCCACGCCATTAAACTGCATCACATCTTCCCGTTATCAATAAACGATTGCGCATCCATAATAACAAATTTTGTTCTGTTGAAAAACAAAACCCCGCCGAAGCGGGGTATCGGGAAGGGGCCGTGCCAGCGGTCAATTATTGCGCATAATGCCAAGAATGCTCAGCAGGCTGACGAAAATATTGTACAGCGAGACATACAGGCCCACCGTCGCACGGATATAGTTGGTTTCGCCGCCGTGGATGATATTGCTGGTTTCCCATAAAATGGCACCCGACGAAAACAGGATAAACAGCACGCTTATCGCCAGGGACAACGCCGGAATTTGCAGGAACAGATTGGCGATTACCGCCACCAATAGCACCACGAATCCCGCCATCATCATGCCCGACAGGAACGACATATCCTTGCGGGTGGTCAGGACATAAGCGGAACAGGCAAAAAAGACCAGCGCGGTGCCGCCCAGCGCCACCATGATCACGTCGCCGGCGCCCGAGCTAAGAAGCATGCTCAGCAAGGGACCCAGCGCATAACCCAGGAAACCGGTAAACGCGAAAGCCGCCACGATTCCCGCCGGGCTGTTAGCCAAGCGGTAGGTCAGGAACATCAGGCCATAAAACCCGACCATCATCAGGATAAGACCCGGCGCGGGTAATTGCAGCAATGTGCTGGCGGTGGCCGTCAATGCCGAAAAGCCCAACGTCAACGACAGCAGGAAATAAGTATTACGCAGCACTTTGTGTGTGCTTAATAGCGAATGCTCACGCGAGTTTGTCGCGACCAAACGATCCATGGGATAGCCTCTTAGGGTGTATTGACAGGTATTCGATTGTTAGATTAATAGGTTGCCGGCGCCCGGCAAAATCGTTTTACCCTTCTTTACGCTGCGGACGCGGGCGGCGGCGGCTTACCGCCCGGCGATGAGTCAACAGACTATAAAATACTCTCCCGCATCATTATGGATGAAATTTCAAGCGATTGGATCAAAACGCGCTTTACAACAGAAACGACTCTGTTTATAGTTCGCCTCGTTGCGGAGGAGTGGCCGAGTGGTTGAAGGCACCGGTCTTGAAAACCGGCGACGCGCAAGCGTTCTAGAGTTCGAATCTCTACTCCTCCGCCATCTTTCCCTGTATTTCCCGCCCCATCCCAAACACTATCCCAATACAATACCAGGCAGTCCAGCCTCCTGCGGCGCAATACTTATTTTCCGGACTTACCATGCGTCTTTGTCCGGCGCTAGGCGTTGTTATGGTAATCAAGGGGGATGGCATGCGTCTTTATGGTGCACAGGCACGATGCAAACGGGCTGCAACCCTGCCGTCCCGTCCGGAGAAGCGCGCTAAAAGAAGACAGTGTTCGCCATAACTTATTCTTATTTAACTGTAAACTTTGCTTAATGGTTAAATTTAAGTAAAACGATATTTTTTGGTCTGCTTCTTGCATTAATTCTCTTCGTTAGTTATGGCAAAGCTGCGACGGAGGCAGAAATGAATTTAAGACGACTAAAATACTTTGTGAAAATCGTCGATATCGGTAGCCTGACACAGGCGGCGGAAGTCCTGCATATTGCACAACCCGCGCTAAGTCAGCAAGTTGCCACGCTGGAAAGTGAACTCGACCAGAAATTGCTGGTGAGGACCAAACGGGGGGTAACGCCCACCGAAGCCGGCAAAATTCTTTATTCGCATGCCCGGGCTATTTTACAACAATGCGAGCTTGCGCAAAAAGCCGTCTGCAACGTTGACCAAACCTTGAATGGGCAAGTTTCCATCGGCCTGGCGCCGGGTACGTCATCTTGTCCGCTTATCATGCCTTTGTTGCAATCCGTCAGAGACCAATATCCGCAGTTAACGGTCTATCTGCATGAAAATAGCTCTACGGTGCTGAATGAAAAGGTGAGTAGCGGGCATCTGGATTTAGCTGTTCATTATGACCCGGCCATTTATTCAGGCATTAATAGCCTGCCGTTGCTAAAGGAAGATCTGTATTTGGTGGGCACCCAGGACAATCCTGGCAAAAGTATCGAACTGCACGATGTCGCCAGCCGGCAATTGTTCCTGCCATGTGATTTTTCGGCTATCCGCAAACGCGTGGATGAGGCTTTCTCCTTAAGGCGCCTGAGTGCGAAAATCATCGGTGAAATAGATTCCATCGCCACATTGACCGCCGCGGTGGCCAGCGGCATGGGCGCGGCGGTACTGCCAGAATCCACCGCCTCGGCCGTAGTGCGTTCGGCGAACGCCTGGATGTCGCGGATCGTCAGCCCTGGTTTGCCTTTACCCCTCACCTTGAACATGTCGTCGCGCTTGCCCCTTTCCCCTTCGGCTACTGTGGTCAAGAATCTGCTGACGTCCCTGGCGACTTCCGCAAAACCCGCCCAGGAAAAACAGGCATTGCTGCTGGCCAGCTAGCCTGAGTGGACCTAGGCAGCCACGATGAAACGGTCACCCGGGTATCAACGGGTGCCGTTTTTTTTTACCTGTTATCCACATCACGCGTGTCCTGGACGCTATGCTGTCCACTATCAATATTTGCTTGATATAAATTAATCTAATCAATTAATATGCTAAAAAATGCGAGCCGCTTTAAACGTTATTAAAGCGCGCTCGCACCCGATTTCATTAAAGGAACCCTAATGAACAGCTTATTGTCCCAATTGCTGATCACGCTTGCCCAAAAAGAAGCGGCGGAAAAAGAACTGCACGCCACGGTTGAATCGCTGGAAATATTAGTCGCCGCGCTGATTTCAGCCCTGGCGCCGGCTCAAAAAAAGGATGTTATCACCACGGTGGAAACAGCCCTTGACGAGATGCGGCAACGAACGGATATTGCCTACAAATCCGATCTTGATCTGCTCGGCAGCAATATCGAGCGCATCACGGCCGTGGCAAAACGTCGTTGACAGCGCACGGTTTTCAGAACCAACCGGCATTCACTTTGTGTCTGGCGTTATATTTTTTTATATATAGCGCTATGGGGGCCCTCGCCCATCAGCCCGCTTGTGTTGCCGCCAGAAGCCGATAAAACGAGGGTTTTCTTCAGGGAAGAAATATTTTTCACTATTTAAAGTACTATTTTTAGAGAGATATTATAAATTGTTTTTTTGAGCGAGCATTCCTGGCCCTGACGAATATACTATTTTTAAGATTGAGATAATTATTGGGTCTTGCGAATAGGCCGCTCAGCTGTAGTTTTTCATTAGTAGGTTGATAATTATGAAGACACTAGGGTTAATCCTCGAAAATGCACTGGAAGAAATCTGCGCGGGTAAAAAATTGTTTCTCCCCGAAGCCGGTACTCAGGAAGCAATGGACGCCTTTCAGTCGATAGCCAAAGCTATCAGTTATGCGGACAGTGAAGGATTGGTGGAACATTGCCAGTTTGGCATTGCCGATTTTACGGAGCGATTAACCTTTTCCAAGGTGCTGGTAGCAGGCGGTATAACAGAGCTGGGCTATGAGTTTTTGCGCAAGCGTTACGACAGCGACCGCCAGCAGAAAGTGAGTTAATGCCGTTGCTGGTTAGGTTACCCGTTTGCAAAACCACCAGGGCCAGCTGGTGCTTGGCAGCAAAGCCAGTTGCGTAAATTGTCATGTCTGATCGTGGGCAGCTCAGCGAGAGGTGACTCTCAGGGCGCCACTGATATCGGGATGGCGGCGTTGTTGGCACCGCTACAATGAACCCTATAGCACCTGACGTATTAAAACGGCACTGTTAAGCGGGTGTTCTGACGCTTATCTCACGTATTGCCATACGGTTGGGGGGACCTTGTCATACAGTTTTCCCATCGTCAGCTCCGCAAGGCGGTGATCCGCCGCACCGTAGAATTCGACCAGTTCCGCTTCCGGCAGTCTATCCTTCATATGTTCGACGACTTTTTCCAGCGTTTCAACCGTATTGCAGCGCCTCAGCCTCATTAAAAAATCAACTTTACCCATAAAATTGCATTTATCCGTTAAAAAGAGATGATAATCTCAGAAAATGAATTGGTTATGATTGCCGGGATATTATCAGCATCAAAATACCCGCGCGGCGAATCGGAATAAAATACGCAGCCCGTTTACCTTCTTCCGGGCGTTAATCATCAGCGTCTGGTAAACATGCATCTTGGATCTATGTAATATAGAAACTAACCATTCATTACCGGCATAGCCGTCCCAAAGAGGGCTAGCATAACAGCTTCTTGGCAGCTTGGATAATGATCGCTATAAAAATATCCATTTTGCGAGGAATATTAAGTTTTTAAGCGGGCATCTATTATAAGTTACATTAGATGATGCAACGGAAAAACGATATAAACCCTATAGTTAGCATGGGGATAGGGTTGAAATGTTATAAAAACCTTTCGCGGTTAATTTATTTTAATAACAGCGAGCCCACGGCTCGAGGTAAAAATAAAATAAGGTTTTAATATTTAATGTCACTTTTTTTGATTTTCTTTCAATGGCCTTTTACTAAATTAATTACTCTGTTTACCGGCGACTAACACCGGGCCAGCGTTTTCGTTATGAAGGCTAATGATGCCAAGGCCATCTGCACTCTATCGCGCCGGCATGGCAGTGCCCGGTGTGGCATCGTCTGTTTGCTCCTGTCACCGGGCAGATGTTTGGGAGGGTTATAGACCTCTAAACGTTTTTACGTTCAACCCTTTCCTCACCCCAAAAAAGCGTGTCTTTCGAGGTTTTGGCGAAAGCGATTTCCAGCGCTTCATCACTGCCATCTTCCCAGATTTTCTGCGCCAGGGCCTCATCGTTATCAGCGACCTGGAAGATAGCTTCGGCAATTTCAAGGGACGTTTCCCGAATCTCAGCCCATGCTTGTATGTTATCCGCCATGGTTTCTCCTTAATGAATTTTATAAGGTGGGTGGGTGCGAGGCATATACCTATTAATGATACAACCTGAACTATAGTGCAATTACGGGCAGACCGCCTTCCTGCCCGCATGGCCTGACAAGCGGCGCCGTGTTGGGGAACGGCGCTCGCGGCTGGCGCAACAAGGCGGGTCAGGGATCAGCTTTTCATTTTTAACGTAATACCGGCGACATATTCGCCCTGGTAACGGGCAATATCCAATTCCGGGGCCGAAGGCTGGCGCGATCCGTCTCCTCCCGCAAGCGTCGACGCGCCATAGGGCGTCCCTCCCCGCACCTGCGAGATATCAAACAGCTGTTTAGCGCCGTAGCCGATAGGCACCAGAATAAAGCCGTGATGGGCAAGCGTCGTCCAGGTAGAGGTAATGGTATGTTCTTGTCCGCCGCCGGTGCCGGTGGAGGTAAATACGCTGCCTATCTTGCCGTAAAGCGCTCCGGCGGCCCATAAAGCGCCGGTTTGGTCGAGAAAAGTACGCATTTGTCCGCTCATATTGCCAAAGCGGGTAGGAGTGCCAAAAATGATGGCGTCATAATCGGCCAGCTCCTGCGGCCTGGCTTCAGGGACATCTGGGCTGGATTTTCCTCCCGCCTGCGCAAACAGGTCCGGCGGCATGGTTTCAGGCACCCGTTTTACGGTGACCTCGGCGCCGCTTACCTTGCGCGCACCTTCGGCAACCGCCTGGGCCATGGTGGCGATGTGACCGTACATAGAATAATAAAGTACCAGAATCTTAGCCATATAAGTGCTTCCTTATCGGTGAGAAGATAGGGCATCAGCCTGCTGATGCCTTGATCGCTGGGATGATAGGGTATCGCCTGATCCTGCCTGGTGAATCCGCCTGATTGTCTTTAACCATAATAGTTTAGCCACACTATGCAAATGAATTATAATGGATTGGTTTTGCGGTGGCTGGCCTTACGATGAACAGGGTATTCATAAAGCCGATAAATGATAATAAATATTTCTGATTCCCAGGGGCAATAGTAATACCTTTCGACAAAATTTATTTAGGTTCAATGCATTACATTAGCCCGTTGAAATAATAAAGTTTTTTCATCGGTGTTTTGTTTCATATTATTAATATTTTGCCTGTCGGCTGCAGGATTAGCTATACTGTTTATCAAGGCGTTGGTAATACGCTGTTTGATTTTGTGAACCAGCGTCTTAATGAAGATAATGCTTCAAGATGATTATCTTCATTATGCCCTATGATTCTCTTAACTTAACTCGGAGGTTAACAATGACCGAACATCGTGGCGGTTCAGGTAACTTTGCGGAAGATCGTGAAAGAGCATCAGAAGCAGGCAGGAAAGGAGGTCAGCACAGCGGGGGAAATTTCAAAAATGACCCGCAGCGTGCGTCCAGAGCCGGTGAAAAAGGCGGCCGCAGCAGTAATAGCGGACGCCAGTCTTAAACCGCAATGGACATGACCACCGGCCGCCGGGGAAACCCGGCGGTTTTTTTATGCGTCAAAATTTTTTTGCGAGCAGCGGGTGCTGGTTATTATTGGGAAGCAGGCCAATTCAGGTTCGACCCCACGGTTTTTCACAGGCGAACCGGTCGCGCGTATTATGCCGGCAGATAACTGACGGAATGCTCCGGGCTTTCGCTTTTCGCATCAATCACTACACTCCATAACCCGCTGTATGGCACGCCCAGATAGGCTGTCGCCCGGTTGCTGACCCCGGGGATATCGCTGAATCCCAGGGCGGATGGCTCGGTAGGCTGCTGATTTTCACAGAGCAAATGAATATTGCATTTCTGGGAACAATGGACAACAACCGTGTCGCCACCAAATAGTTTCAGCCGCGTGCGAATAATGGACATGGAAAAACTCCCGATCTCAATGATGAATTTTAGATAATGCAGCATTTGCGTGAAGCGCATCACTGACATAACCAACAAACCACTGACCTTATAAAATCATTGAGTGGGCATAAATTTAATGACTTTAATCAAATTTTGTTGAGTTTAAAAAAAATAGTTGAATAAAAGCGCCCGCACTTGCGACAAGAGCGCGTCGTGACGTACAAAACCTGTCAATGGAGTCGCATATGGCCTGGCACGATCCTGTCCTTTGCCCATCATAAGGCCTTATGTACCCTGAAAGGTAACTGTCATCATGTCCTGAATTTTTCTCTGGTGCCAACGCCCGGCACCGGGCCGGCCCTTTCCGCCAACCCGGGATGTTGACCGGCGCTTATTGCCTGGCGCCGGCGTTGTGTGCAGGAACATCTATGCCTGCATCTTATGCCGGCGGGCAGATCCCGTCGTTTATGTTTACCTGCGCTTTGCACATTACCCTCTTTGTCGTAAGCAAAAAACGGTGGGGCGTCAGGCCAGCTAACCGGTGTGTGCCAGCGTAATGGCCAGTCATCGCGTAACAGGTCAGAACTCACCGACCAATAACGGCTTTATTATGCTTAGGTTGAACTCTGGTCAGGTAGATATAGACGTCAAAAATAGCACGCTGCGAGATAGTGAGGACTTAAAAATTTAATGGACGTTATGCATTTTATTCTTTTCAAAAAAAACGGTTCGTTACGTGTTGAAGGGGAATGCCATATTATTAAAAAAAATTATATTGTCGTGGCGGACCAGAGAATTATCACCGGTAAACAAGATAATGACGATGCAGTCTTTATCCGCTGTTACCCGGCAGACTTATTACACTTACGTCAGGACATTATTTTCGAGGAAAATTCTCTAACAGATTCTAGGTATGCAAATAAAATCTTGTATCGGTCATTCCCTATTGATAGTTTGATTATCGAAAGTACAGAAAAACTCATGCGTATGGCAAACAGTTTACCGAGCTGCTTTTTGTACCTCTATTGCCTTGGCATTGACAAATGTTATTTTTCGCACCTGTTGCGTCAATTTGTCGGCGTCAATATGAATAATACGTTACTGGACTTTTTTGAACAAAATTACCTGAAACAGTGGGCCGTGGCCAGATATGCCAGGGAGCTGGGCATTTCCCCCCCCAAATTGAACGTTGTCTTTTATCAACAATACGGGATGCCGATCAAACAGTGGTTAATGGAAAAACGGCTCAAGAAAAGCGGTGAGCTGCTTCTCACCACCACGCTGCGCGTGGCGGATATTGCTCTGGAGTGTGGTTTTAGCAGCCATGCACATTTTTCCGCCTTATTCCGCAGGCGTTTCCAGATTTGTCCGTCGCTATTTCGTACCATGGCAAAAAAAACCGCAAAATGATCTGTCATCAACATGGCTAATATGTAATCGCCTTTGTTAACAAGTGGTTAAGTGTGGCCATAATTCCACCAAATATAAGCTGCCAAACGCGTGTTTGCGCATTTTTGTTATAAAACACCACGAAGCGTTTGACAGGAGGGCTCAACTAGAGAATAATGCACGGCGTTGGGTCGTTAGCTCAGTTGGTAGAGCAGTTGACTCTTAATCAATTGGTCGCAGGTTCGAACCCTGCACGACCCACCAACAACCCCCTCCCTGTTGTGATCTGTATTACAATTTTAGACTCACCAAAACCCCAATATCGCCTCACGGCAATCCTGTATCCGCGAATAAAAATACCGCGCATTATTAGTTCGGCTTATTATTTAAGCAGGCATAACATAATGTATGCGAATATCCTAAAAGTGTCGATATCGCTATCACGCCAACTTTTTTAAATCCATTATGGGTTTCTGGGAGAAGTTTTTTGTCGATTTCCCAGGCTGTCGTCGTGTGAATGAATGCATGCTGATTAAAAACTAATCAAAAAGTCAATGTTTACCTGATGACTGCTTCAGCTGATGGCGAGTTTCAGCATGCGGTGTGAATAAGTGAGTATGGCCATATCACAAAGGCGTTGAATCCGGCGCTATACATGATCTGAAGGTAAAGTTTTCGTGGGTGCCAAGCTGTTAAAGGCGTGGGAGTTGCAAAATTTAATGCCCTTTCGCAGAGCGAAAGGGCATCAGTGATTGCTCTATTTTAATTTTACAGGCATGGATAAGTCCTTAAACATTTATTAAAATAGAGAATAAATCCGGGTTATAAGAATCTTGGGCAGGAGATTGCCATAACCCGCGGTGGGCAGAGATGAGCGGCCATTATTTATGGCTGCTGGAACCGCCTTTTTTACCAGCTTCAGATGCCTTTTCAGGATTGTTTTTGAAGCCACCGCCGCCGCTGCCGCTCTTCTGGCCGCCTTTTTTACCCGCTTCCGACGCTTTTTGTTTATCATCAGAGAAGTTACCGTTACTACCACGATGTTCTGCCATAATACTCACCTAAATTTATTAAAAACGATTAATAAGATTCATCTGAAGAATGGCAATAAAAATAGCGCCAAACCGAGATGATGAGTTGGTGGTATAAGTAATCCTTATCACCAGTAAATAAAGGTTAGAAGAGCTGGCGGAAAAGCGCAAATTTACATTTTGTTTGCGAATAATCTTACCATTTTTATATGGTATTGATTCCTTGTAGAAAATTTAAGTTTTGATCAATACCGCTAATAACGTTACTCCGTTGAATTTACATAGCAATATGAATTATTTTTATTGGCAAGTATTTGGCATTATGTTTTAATTCAATAATATCAATGCGTTAACTTTAATATAATTTTAAGTAATTATCTAAATGGAAAATTGTTATTTATAATAAGTACTAGGTTTAATGACATTTTCACTTAGGAAAAATACTGTCAAGCGCACGCAGGGCTGGCGCAGCGCCGGGTCAGGAATGTGCTGGATAGCATCAGAAAACTGGCAACGAGGAAAAATATCAAATTGCGGCCAATGGGCCACTAGCTGGACATAAAACCGGATGGCGGAAATAAGCGGCATCCGGTATAACGTTTAACACATACCTACAAAAAATGAATTATTTATGTTTATTTTCGTGGGATTTTTTGTTTTGTTCTCTGTCATGACCCTGCTTGGTTTGTGCGGGTTGCGCGTTGCCTGCTTCGTTGCCGGCAGACCGGTTTTCGTTCTTGCCGTTCTTTAGCTCAGCAGTGGACGCATTGTTTTTTTTGCTTGAATTTTCAACAGGTTTCTTGGACATGCTTATTCCTTAACCATAGATAACGACATTTGCCACTCTAAATGGGTTGGCCTACGAATACTGCGCCCTTCAGCGGCCGTTATTATGGATGTAGATCAATTTTTTTGTTATTGACGGGATTTCTTAGCAATGCCGACGATGTGTTTTATGCTGTGACTCTCTGGTTCTCGTGGCGGTGGGAAGCAAACCCCAGGCAATTACAGGCTTATGTTATGAATAGTGATGCGATACCGGTCGTTACTGTCAGGCGTTCACGCTGGCCCATCCTAAAAAAGATCTCTTGCAAAATAAAAAGCTAAAGATTATAGTGTATAATAATTATACTTGTTATTATTTTATGGTTGATTTCGCAACATGTCATGCCTGTTTATGATATTAGACATATAGTATGGTTGCGTCGTAGTTTATTTTCCGGCGCAGGGTCTTTTACTCGACATAAGCATTCAGATGACTAACCACAGCAGTCGTATTATCCTCGATAAATCCCTTGCGACAGAAGGCATTACATCTAAAATCGATCGTTGGCGCTCGGGTGTTAACGCCGCCTTGCTTGAATCCAATTTTTCGCATAGCCAGGCTGAACAGCTTACCTGGAGTGTCGAGGCTCATCATTTTGATGTGTTTATTTGCGGGCGACTGCGGTCTACTGGCCAAAGTCTCATTAATTTACCGCACAAATATGATAATTTAAATGACCATTTTATTTTGATGGTCGTGGTAGAGGGGGGTATTGAAGGCAAAGCGGGGTATGTTGATATTGAGCTTTCCCCTGGGGATATTATTTTACTCGACGTATTGCAGCCGATTAAAATGCAGATGAAAGAAGGGCGCAAGTCGAATTATGTCGATGTCCTTTACGTGGCTATCCCGCGCGCGCTGCTCTCGGAAATTGATGATTGCTGTCAACTACACGGAAAAATAATTCCCCAAAAAGATTTCCTGAGCCGCCTTATCGCCACTAATATTGCCGCCTTGATGAGCCACAGTGCTAATTTCAGCGACAGTGAGGTAAACCAGGTTGCAAGGCCTGTGATCGACTTTGTTATTTCAGCCATACGCTCTACTCACGCAATCATTCAGCCCATCATGATGGACACGAAAATACATATCATCACGCGGATTTGCGACTTTATTCAAGAGCATCTCCGTTTGCCGGCGCTCGGCGCGGAATTGATCTGTCAAAAATTCGGTTTGTCGCGCTCCTCGCTTTACCGGTTGTTTGAACCTTTTGGCGGCATTGTCGCCCATATCCGCAAAAAGAGAATCGTCGCCGCAACGCGAATGTTACTTAAACCGCAATATCGACAGTGGAAGGTGGCCGAAATCGCCTATTACTGGCAGTTTGAACCGGCCGCGTTTAACCGTCTGTTTTTCTCCGCTTATGGCCTGACGCCCAACCAGGCGCGCAAAGAGCATCACGAATTGTGGGCGCTGGAAAATATGAACGAATCGCAAGTAGTCTGGCTACGCTCACTTTGAAGGCCAAGGTTCGGCTCACTATCATCCAAGCCCTGGCGTTCGCGTTATCGCAGATTCATATCAGGGTTTGGTACTCGAACCGCAAGAACAGGTTACCAGGCTGCTGCAAGTACAATTTCCGACATTTTGCGGGCTGCCTTGTGGCACCGGATCGGAAGAGGCCCGGGGTTCAACGCAGCCAGTAAGAATCGATCCCGCCAGCGCAATCATCGCTAAAAACAATGCCTTTTTCATCGTTTACTCCTGCCATTTTTTTTGATTATAGCCTGCTTTTAATTAAATCCAGTATGGATTTCGCCATGAAATCAATACGAAAATAAGATTGATAGCGGTAAGGCGGTCAACCCGCGGCATAATAGCGTTGCCAAACGATGATCACCAGCAAGGCGGCGGCCGTCCAGCATAAGACCGCACCAAATAAGGCATAGGGCAGCCGCCAGGAACCGATAAGAAAATACAGGGAGATAAGATAGATCAGGTAGGGGATCACCGCCCAAATGCCGAACAGGATGGTGGTGCGCAGCGCATCGATGCCGCGCTCGCCGCCGACAATATAATGCGCGATAAGCGCAAAGGTGGGAAAGAGGGGAAGCAGTCCGGCAAGATAATAGTTGCGCGTTTTTGACAGCACCCCGATTAATACGACAATTGCGGCGCCCAACAAGGCTTTCAGTAATAAATTCATGGAATCACTAACGTACTTGAAGTCAGGATTGGCATTTTAGCATGGTTTACTTCAGGTCCGCTGTGGCCTATGGCGCTTACCCTGGCATCGGTTAAGAGGCACCCTGCCAGGGTATGCGCCTGAACGACTACTGCTTATAGGCGTACTTGATCTGTTTTATCGTATTGCTGAAGACATCCGCCTGCGCCGGGTCTTCCAGCTCGGTGATATATTTTTCCATCTTGATAATGACTTTGCCCGCGTCGGCTTGTCCCATGGCTTTGAGTATCAATGTCACCATGGCCTTCATGCAATTGAGCTCCTGCGCCAGAACGGCGTTATCATTGTCGGTGGAAAATTCAACATTGCCCATTGGGTCTCCTGGAATTTAATGTGGTCTCGGTCGATCCGGTTGCAGTGGCAAGGCCGTATCAACACCATTTCAGTGCCAATTATAACAGATTTGTTTTGGATATTTAACGAAACACCGGAGTATCTTCAGTGAAGAGGTTAAAAAATTTGCTCCCGCCAGGGATATAATTTACCGCGGGCAAAGCGGCATGGGCCGGCGAGGCATTCATCCGCAAGCGGCAATATGCGCTCGATAGCGTAAAATGTAAGTTCGAAAGTAATAACTAATTAATATTTTAATGAATATCTTTTCAAAAAGTATGATTTATTGATATGTAATTTTATAATTATTTTTTTTAATTCATTGTTTTTAATGTCTTTTCACTATTTTGTGCGACGGTCAACTTTTAAGCGATATAAACTGTGGACTGAATACCAATACGGAAGGCGAGGGTAGCGCCATCAAAGGATTGTGAAACAGTCAAGCGAATGTTGTTAAATTCTCTTGCCGTAGCTTAACCGATCTGTCTAAAATGAGTATCAACAGGTGGCACTGCTGAATTTTTATAGTATAAGCGGATATCTATATTCATTATTTACTTAAAAAGCAGTAATATTAAGTCATAAATATTTGATTCGCTTTACATCACTCCCTTTTTTTGGAGATTTTATCTTTGATAAGCGTTTTTCTTGTTGATGACCACGAATTGGTGCGTGCAGGGATACGCCGTATTCTTGATGATATCAAAGGTTTTAAAGTGGTTGGCGAGGCGCAGTGCGGTGAAGATGCGGTAAAATGGTGTCGCAGCAACTGTGTAAATGTCGTGCTGATGGATATGAACATGCCGGGTATTGGCGGTCTGGAGGCTACCCGTAAGATCATACGCTTCTCACCTGATATTAAAGTTATCATGCTCACCATTCACACTGAGAATCCATTACCTGCTAAAGTAATGCAGGCGGGAGCCGCAGGTTATCTAAGCAAAGCGGCGGCGCCTCAGGAAGTGATTTGTGCCATCCGCTCCGTCAATGCAGGCAAACGCTATATCGCTTCTGATATCGCACAGCAAATGGCCTTGAGCCAGCTCGAGCCACAGACTGAGACCCCGTTTGAATGTTTGTCCCAACGCGAGCTGCAGATCATGCTGATGATCACGAAGGGGCAAAAAGTGAATGAAATTTCAGAACAACTCAACCTGAGTCCTAAAACGGTTAATAGCTATCGTTATAGAATGTTTAGTAAACTTAACATCGGTGGAGACGTTGAGTTAACACATCTGGCCATTCGGCACGGGTTGTTTAATGCGGAGAGTTTATTAAGCAGTGACTGACAGCTTCAATCCTAAAGAATTTCTTAAAACCGTCACCAGTCAGCCCGGCGTCTACAGAATGTACGACGCTACGGACACTGTCATTTATGTCGGCAAGGCAAAGGACCTGAAAAAACGTCTGGCGAGTTACTTCCGTCTGCAGGTTTCCAGTCGCAAAACCGAAGCCTTGGTCAAGCTCATCGCCCAAATCGACGTCACCATCACCCATACCGAGACCGAGGCGCTGTTACTGGAACATAATTATATCAAGTTGTTCCAACCGCGTTATAACGTCTTGCTCAGGGATGATAAATCCTACCCGTTGATTTTCCTTAGCAGCGATACGCATCCGCGCCTGAGCTTTCACCGCGGCGCCAAGCATGCCAAGGGCGAGTATTTCGGTCCTTTTCCCAACGGCTACGCCGTGCGGGAAACGCTTGCGCTGTTGCAAAAACTGTTTCCCATCCGGCAATGCGAGGACAGCGTTTACCGCAACCGTTCCCGCCCCTGCCTGCAATACCAGATCGGGCGCTGTCTGGGGCCGTGCGTTAAAGGACTGGTGAGCGATGAGGAGTACCAACATCAGGTTGATTATGTCCGCTTGTTTTTATCCGGCAAGGATCAGCAGGTCCTGAATCAGCTGGTCGAG
This sequence comes from Sodalis sp. RH24, assembly GCF_047324145.1. Classification (NCBI taxonomy): domain Bacteria; kingdom Pseudomonadati; phylum Pseudomonadota; class Gammaproteobacteria; order Enterobacterales; family Bruguierivoracaceae; genus Sodalis; species Sodalis sp. RH24. Next base: position 1,756,324 of record NZ_CP178729.1, on the reverse strand, counting down.
CGCATGGAGCTGGCGAGCCGGGCGTTGAATTTTGAAGAGGCCGCCCGGGCGCGCGATCAGATACAGGCGGTAAGACGGGTCACCGAAAAACAGTTTGTTACGGGGGATCATGAGGACCTCGACGTTATCGGCGTGGCGTTCGATGCCGGAATGGCGTGCGTGCACGTGTTATTCATCCGGCAGGGCAAGGTCTTGGGCAGCCGCAGTTATTTTCCTAAAGTGCCGATAGGAACCGACCTTTCCGAAGTGGTGCAGACGTTTGTCGGTCAGTTCTACCTGCAAGGCAGCCAGATGCGGACATTGCCCGGGGAAATTCTGCTTGATTTTTCCCTGCCGGAAAAAGATTTGTTATCGGAATCGTTAAGCGAACTGGCCGGTCGTAAAGTCCACATCCAGTCCCACCCCCGCGGCGATCGCGCGCGTTATCTGAAATTAGCGCGTACCAATGCCGCAACGGCGCTGGTGACAAAGTTAGCGCAGCAGTCCACGATTCATCAGCGTCTGGCGGCGTTGGCGGAATTGCTGGGCCTGGATGCCATCAAGCGGATGGAATGTTTTGACATCAGTCATACCATGGGGGAACAAACCATTGCTTCCTGCGTCGTGTTCGACGCCAATGGACCCGTGCGGGCCGAGTACCGCCGCTTCAATATAGAGGGCATTACCCCTGGGGACGATTACGCGGCCATGACCCAGGTATTGCGCCGCCGCTATGGCAAGGCGCTGGAGGAAAGCAAGATTCCCGATGTGGTGATTATCGACGGCGGCAAGGGACAATTGGGGATGGCGATTGATGTGTTTGCCCAGCTGGATGTGCCCTGGGATAAATCACGTGTTATTTTGTTGGGGGTGGCCAAAGGCACCGACCGTAAGGCCGGGTTGGAAACGCTGTTTTTCAAAGCCCACGGCGAAGGCATATCGCTGCCGCCTGATTCGCCAGCCCTGCACGTCATCCAGCATATCAGGGATGATTCGCATAACCATGCGATTACCGGGCACCGCAACAAACGCGCAAAGGTCAAAAATACCAGCGCGTTGGAATTAATTGAGGGTGTGGGCCCTAAACGTCGACAAACCCTGTTAAAATACATGGGCGGTTTGCAGCCTTTACGGAACGCAAGTCTTGAGGAAATTGCTCAGGTGCCCGGTATTTCGAACGCATTGGCAGAAAAAATTTTTAATGCATTGAAACACTAACGGCGATGTAGCAACATACTCGTTATCTCCGTCCAGCCAGATAGTTAACGTGGCATTATGCAATTGAATATACCGACTTGGCTTACATTGTTGCGTGTCGTAATGATACCTTTTTTCGTCCTGGCTTTTTACCTGCCTTTCTACTGGGCGCCCCTGGCCTGCGCGTTGATCTTTATCCTGGCGGCGGTCACTGACTGGTTTGATGGCTTCCTGGCACGTCGCTGGAAGCAAACGACGCGTTTCGGCGCGTTCCTGGATCCGGTGGCGGATAAAGTCATGGTGGCCATCGCCTTGGTCTTGGTGGCGGAACATTTTCATTCCTGGTGGATAACGCTGCCCGCGGCGACGATGATCGCTCGTGAGATCATTATTTCGGCGCTGCGCGAGTGGATGGCTGAGATTGGCAAACGCAGCAGCGTCGCCGTTTCCTGGATCGGCAAGGTGAAAACCACCGCCCAGATGCTGGCGCTGGTTGCATTGCTCTGGCGCCCCGAGCAGATCGTCACCGGTATCGGCATCGCCGCGCTTTATGTTGCCGCGGTACTGACATTCTGGTCGATGTTTCAGTATTTGAACGCCGCCCGTCATGATTTGTTCGAACACTGATCGAAGCGCCGTAAAAATCAACAAACAGGCGCCTGGGCGCGATAATTCTATTGACTCGCTACGTCAGGTCAGTAGAATGCAACGCATCGAGAGCAACGACCGATTGCCAGACGATAACAGTAAAAATTAGTAAGTTAAAACAAGTAGCTTTCATCGATGCGGGAATAGCTCAGTGGTAGAGCACAACCTTGCCAAGGTTGGGGTCGCGAGTTCGAGCCTCGTTTCCCGCTCCAGATGTACAACGAAGCCTTTTTAAGAGGCAGCAAAGGCGCGTTGGCAGAGTGGCCATGCAGCGGATTGCAAATCCGCCCACCTCGGTTCGACTCCGGGACGCGCCTCCAATATGTTATTCCCCGACGCCCGGGTGGTGGAATCGGTAGACACAAGGGATTTAAAATCCCTCGGCTTTATGGCTGTACGGGTTCAAGTCCCGTCCCGGGTACCACACCAGAATTCGTAATAAAAACAAAGTAGTATGAATAAATTGATACCGCCGATAGGCGGTTTTTTTATGCCTGATTTCCTGCATTGCTAACATCACTTCCTAACATGATTTTTGTGAGTCGCATAACTATTCATTTTTTTTGACCGCCGACGACGGGGACCACTTCGGTTTTGCGATCGTAGCGCGCCGTCTGCGAGGCGTTTTTATGCCCGGAAATCACCTGTTTTGCTGCCAATGTACCCTCCAGATCCGATATGCCTTTAGCCTTCAAATCATGAAACGTAAAGTCAAAGTCTAGATCGGGAAACGTGGCCGCCGCGGTGAGTTTGGTATTACGCCAGCGGCTGTTAAACCCATCGCGGCTGTAACCGTGGCCGGACGGTTGATGAAGGATATACAGGCTGGTCACGCCAGGGGACTGCGGTAATCCTTCAGCTATAGCGATGGCGCGACGTAGGCGATCGCTCCATGCCTTAATCTGTTTCTTGCCGGTTTTACCCTGAGTGATAAAAATCCCCTCGGCTAATAACTGGCTGCGCTTTAGCGACAATATGTCGGCCTGCCGGGCGCAACACAGGTAAGCCAGCTCCATAGCGGCGCGCACAACGTCCGGCGCGATGGAGTATAAAGCCTGATATCCCGCATCGGAAATATAGCGATCGCGGGAAACCTCCTTGAATTGTCTACCCCCTTTGCAGGGGTTCATTTTCACTTTGCCGCGTTCATAGGCCCAGCGGTAAACGCGCAACAGAAAGGCTTTCTCCCGGTTTGCCTGCGTTGGGCTTTTGACCCCACGTTTATCCATATACTTTCTGATATGCTCAGGTTTGATATTATTCGGTTCCATTTCACCAAACACTTTCAGCAACCTTGTGGCGTATTTACGGTAATCCTTCTGCGTTTCGATGGCCAGTTCGCCAAAATCCGCTGAGTGGAAAAACTCTTCGCTTAATCCGGTAAAATCACTGATAACCCGCTTTTTGCTATTCACCCGCTCGAAATGGCTCCACATCTCGGATAGCGGGGCGTCAAGAGAACATAATGATATTGAACCACCCAGCGCCGGGTGGAATTCATATTTGGTTTTTCCCCGATAGACGCGGGATGGTAGCGCGCGGTCGGCCGGATTCTTACGTTTCCCTGACATCAATCCATCGCCTCGAAGTTAGGTTCCTGGCTTTCTATTTTTTCGACGAAGCGTCGCGCGCCGCCGGGGTTCATAAAGTGGCCCCACGTGGTGCAGGGATGCCCATCGGCTTTTTTGATAAAGAAGATGCCGGCATTTTTAAGCAACTCGCATTGCTTGGACTTATAACGGAATCCGGTTATCTCAATCATTTCTTTTAAGGTGATGGTGTCGTGATCGTCTTTCATGGCCTTGCCTCGTTATTTCTCTCAATCGTTCTATCGCCTGGTCTGCCGCTTCGCAGGCGGCGATATCCTGCTGAATCATTTGCTGTTTACGGGCAGTAAAAAATAATCGTCCGATTTTCATATCTAATGCTGAAAGCAGGCAAATGCCCGGTTGCCATGGTTGTATGATGGTCTCCTTGTGGGATTCCACCATGCTAGCCATGCGGTCGCACATCGCCGCGCGCCAAATAGGTTTGCAACATGTTATTTCCCGCCTGTTATGTCTTGTGGAATTGATAATCCGTTGCGCTTAGTGGGCGCCATACATATTTACAAGTATCTTTCATCGAACGCGCAGCGAGCGGGGGCTTGTTTCAATATGCGCGCCAGGCACTATGACGCCAGTATCAATGGCGTCCTTGATGGCTTTTTTATCCGGTGCCGTTATCACGCTGATATCGACAAACTCATCGGGCAATTGGCTTTCATTGTCGATAATCACCCTGGCCGAACCTTTAGCGGCGGTAAATGTATCGGAGGTAGTATTCAAACTGTCCTGAGTCGCGGCAAGTAAGCAGTTTAAAATATAGTTCTTAAGATTTTTCGCCTGCGTTTCGAAGCTTTTTTTGCGGGCAGAAAGCCGCGCCGCCTCTTCATCACAGTTTTTTGCCAGCCCATCAAGATTACGAACCAGGGAATAGGTCGCGTCAAACTTGTCGGCTATCGGCGGGCTGCTGAAAAGCGGCGCCTCACCCGACGCCCTGGATGTTCTGGCCACGTTGCCGGATGAGGCATTTAACATCGGGTTTTACCGCACGGCGTATTGAGAAATCAAAAAACACGCCCTGAGTTTGGGCGTTATCGACGGACTGCTGTTAAGCGAGGCCCTGGGCGGCGACAGCCTTTCCGAGTTCACTGAGGCCATGCGGCAGCCGACGGTGGAATCCAACCTAAAAGGCTATGCCAAGCTGACCGGCAAAAGCTGGTTTACCCGCAAAGCGATTGCCCTGTTTCAGGGAATGGCCGACTCTATCCGAGAGGCGCGTAATCAGCAACAGCGTGACCAGGTGATTGAAGGCGCGTTGGCAAACCTGGTCGAGCTAACCACCGACAGCGGCGATATCATTCCGGTGCATATCCAAGATCTTCTGCCGTCCTACATGGACTTGATTGATAAGCGCATGAGCAGCGATGCCAGCATCACCAACCTGATGACCGGTATTCCCTAGCTGGACGCCATGCTGGGCGGCATCAACCGCCAGGATTTGGTGCTACTGGCCGGACGGCCGGGTATGGGCAAAACCGAGATTTTGTTGTCCATGGTGGAGGGCGCAACGCGCAACGGCGGCGGGATGCTGATATTCAGCATGGAAATGGCCGCCATGCAGCTGGTGGAGCGCTCGATTGCCGGCGCGGGCAACCTACCGTACGTTTGTCGGCGCAATATCAGATGTTGCAACAAACCTACGCCGGCCTTGCCATTGAATATGCATCGTTACGCCGGGAGTACCAGCAGATGCGCCGGCCGTTCGCTGTCACCAAGGATGTGCTTTATACCGACGTTTGGACATTACGCCCGTTCAGTCATACCCAGGCAAGCATCCCTGCGAAAAGCCGGCCGACATGATGCGGCATATCATTCAGGCCAGCAGCCGGCCCGGCGATGTGGTAGCGGATTTTTTTATGGGTTCCGGCGCCACGATAAAAGCGGCGCAGGCGCTCGGTCGCCGCGCTATCGGCGTGGAGTTGGAGGAAGAACGTTTTCTGCAGACCGTCAAAGAGGTCGAGCAAATAGCCCCTACTGGGGCCACGTTTTAAAGCGTTAGCTGTTCCGGTCGGCAGCCATACAGCGCCGCCAACTTTTCACGGGTTTTTTTCTGTGGTTTTGAGTCCACGGATTCCCACTGCGACACGGCGGACTGAGTGGTGCCGAGTTTTTCGGCAACATCGTATTGTGACAATCCTGAATGGATACGCCACGCGGCCGGCAGACTGACATCTTGATCAACCATGATGGCAACCACTTCACCAGGAACGGTTTCATCGTCGTGTTTGTCGGCGTGGTAAGGAATATCTTCCCAGCCGTCATTGATCAGGCTTTCATATTCCGCTATCGGTAACACCACGAACTGCGGCCGACCTGAAACGTCATTGATGTACTGTATTTTAGACATATTCGGGTTTCTCTGTTTTCGCGTTATGTCGTGTGAGGAATAGCGGGTTTCCCCGCCTAATAGGTTGTTGATGTTCTACGCTTCACTGCCTGAATGGTGCAAATTACCGGTTCACCGTCGTCAATCTCGAAAATAATTCTGTAATCGCCCACCCGCAATCGGTACTGGTTATCAACGGCTTTCATCTTCTTGATATCAAGCTGAACGCTGGGGAACGATGCCAAACTATTTACTTTTTCTACGATGGTTTTCCGGTACCTGCTGTCGATTGCGCCCATTTGCTTAAGCGCTTTCCTCGACCATCGGACGTTAACCATATTCCCTCGTTTATAAGAACATATCCGCTTGGGATGATTAGATAATAAGATAAATATCTAATCAAGGCAAGTAAAATCTAATTATTTTTCTAATGACTCTGCGGCTGCTTGCGGGTGGCCTTGTTATACCCTCAATGAGGACAAACAACGAGGGAATCATCATGTCCGAGCCGGTCTCTGCAACTGCCGTCGTGACAACGGGGGCCGGTGTCGCCACCCTGGGTTGGTTTAGTGGTTTGGACCCGGCAGTGGTTATCGGTTCCTTCGCCGGCGCGGTTTTTTTCGTCACATCGGCTGCCGATCTCACCGTCCCTAAGCGGTTGGGATTTTTTATCGTCAGCCTGGTATTCGGCGTACTAGCTTGCCGCCCAGCCTCGGAAATTATCACCACCGTTTTGTTGTTACATACCCGATTGCCTGACTCTATCGGCGCGCTGGTGGCGGGGGCAATGGCCATCAAAATTCTGATGGCGAGCAGTATCGGTGGCGGGACGGCAAAATTGCTGGGCAGCCTCGGGGCGTTTTTATCCTCTTCAGGGAAGGGAGGTAAGGATGGCTGACAAGATAGTACTGATTATCCCAAACGGGGGTGAAACGCTGCTAATCTTGAATACGATCATCTGCGGCATGATTGCGCTGCGCCTGATGTTGTTTAAACGCAACGGGGCCACCCATCGGCCATGGGGACGTTGGCTGGCTTATATCCTGATTGTGTTTTACGGTTCTTATCCGATCCGCACGCTATTGGGTGAATACGTGCTGGTGGACTGGATGCAGATATTTATTAACGCCGTGATCTGCGGGGCCGTTATCAAAACCGGCGGCAATATCGTCCAAATTTTCAAAGTATCGAGATAACCATGAATCTTAACCAATTTCAGCGCACGGCTAACCTCAGCGCGGGGCTTGCTGCGCGTTGGTTTTCGCCTTTCACCGATACCATGGTCGAGTTTGAAATCAATACCCCCAAACGCCAAGCCGCCTTTATTGCACAAATAGGCTGTGAATCGGCGGGCTTCACAACGTTGGCCGAATCGTTTAATTATTCTATCCAGGGCCTAAAAGACACCTGCGCTGGCCGGCTAAGCGCGTATCAATGCGAAATGCTTGGGCGAAGCGGTGACAGGCCGGCACAACAGACCGCCATTGCCAATTTGGTCTACCAGGGCCGCTACGGCAATAAAGCCCCAGGCGATGGCTGGAAATTTCGGGGCGGGGTTAAAGCAGGTGACTTTCCTGGATAACTACCGGCAATGCGGAAACGCTCTCGGCATTGATCTGGTGGCAAATCCTGACCTGCTGCTGGTGTACAAATACGCTGCCCGGTCAGCCGGTTGGTTCTGGCAATGGCATAATCTCAATCAATATGCCGATAACGGTGACTTTAACCAAATGACCAAGGTTATTAACGGCGGCACTAATGGCCTGAGTGACCGACGCAGCAGGTTGAAAATTGCCGAGGGCGCGCTGTTATGAATCTGTTCATCGTAATAAAAGAGTATTGGCGATTGATTACCAGCTTGATTGCCTACCTGAAAACCAGCCGGATAGCGCCCTATGCCAACCCTGAAACCTGCCTAACCCAAAGGGAAGAGCCGAAGCCGGTTCAACCGCTCGTTGTTGCCACTCATACCATCATTGCCAAGGATATCACCATGTCATTCTCTTTAAGCTCCATTGCTACCGCCATTTCATCCAGTTTGTCCGTTGTTGCCGGCGCTGAAAAGCTGTACGCGCTGGCAAGCGATCTGATTGAAAAAGTCGAAGCCGCTTATGCCACTTCCGCCGGGACCGGCCAGACAAAAAAGAATACCGTGCTGGCTGTATTATCCGTTGCCGCTGATGGCGTCAATACGGATTGGGAAACGGTGAAAAATGACCTATCCCTTTTTATCGACTCGGGTGTCGCTACATATAATAGCGTGAAGAAATTGATGCCTGCGGTTGATAGCAGCGTTGTTAATCCATCCTTATCTACCGCACCGGAAATACAGGCAACTGTCGCCGATACCACTTCCCTTGTATCACCGTGATTAGAAAAATCCAGACGTAAACAACGATCATTCCCTGGCCGCCCCGGTAGGCACCGACGGCATTTCCCAGCTTGATGTCTGGGGCGCGGTTAAGGCCGATGGCGACCAAGGGCGAGTGGCCGATCATATTTTTCCGTTACAGCCGACCACGGCGCTGGTGTATGTGTGTTCGCCGATCAAAACGCCGGTGGATTTCACTATCGGCGGGCTGTCGGGCGCATCAAGCGATACCACGACCGCGATAAGCACGGCGATCGATAATGTGTTTTTCGAGTATGGCGCGCCGGGGGGCACCATCTATTTATCGGACCTTCTGGCGGCGATCGGTGACGTGACCGGCACCAAGGGGTTTATCCTCACCGCACCGACCGACAATATCACTATGGACACCGGCGGGTTGCCGGTATTGGGCAAGGTCACTTACTTATGAGCCAGTTTTCAGCCGATGATTATACGGCGGCGTTGCAGGGACTGCTGCCGCCAGGGCAAGCATGGCCGCGTGAAAACGGCACGGTACAAAACGCGGTGCTTCGCGCGCTGGGGAATAGCTATCAACGCAGCGACGATGCCGCCATGGCGCTGCTGGCCGGCGCCTTCCCGCGCACCGCCACGATATTGCTCAAGGAATGGGAAAACACCCTGGGGTTGCCGGATGACTGCGCCATAGGTGAAACCGACAGCATGGTGCTGCGCCAAAAAGCAGTCGTCGCGAAACTGTTTAGTTCCGGCGGCCAGTCGAACGCTTATTTTATTAGCGTTGCCGCAGCGCTGGGCTACTCCATTACCATCACGCAATATCGCCAGGCGCGGGCCGGCATGTCGCGCTGCGGTGATGCGTTAAACGGAGAAAACTGGCCTTTCGTCTGGCTGGTGACCGCACCGCTTACCACCGTCATTTATGCTCAGGCGGGATTAAGCTATTGCGGCGACCCGCTTCGGTCGTGGGGAAACAAACGGCTTGAATGTCGGTTATCAGCCCTGGCTCCATCCCATACCATCGTTAAATTCGGTTACGCCAACTAACCCTCTTAATTATCCTTTTTAAACCGCTTTATCTAGCGAGAGATCTGCTATGCAAAAAATAGGCAATATTACTAACACCGCTGATATCAACGGAGAATGGACCAATGGCAACGTTGCCGGTGGCGTTTCTCCTACTATTTTGGATGCGGCCTGGCTTAATACCATACAGCGTGAGCTGGCAAATGTTGTACAGGGGGGAGGGTTGGCTCTCGATCCTACCAACGACGCTCAATTACTGGCGGCACTGCGATCGATTGTTAATGGGCGCCTGCAAAAGTTTACCAGCAGCGGAACGTTTACGGTACCACAGGGGGTTTATACCATTTACCTTTCTGGATGTGCGGCTGGTGGAGGCGGTGGCGGCGGCGCCGGCCGTGCTTCTGCTTCCTATGCAGCATCAGGCGGTGGGGGCGGTGGTGCCGGCCAATGCGTGGTGAAATATTCTATTCCAGTGCTGCCCGGTGATGTTATCAGCATTACGATCGGATCGGCTGGTTCCTCTGGTGCTGCCGGTTCTGGTGGCGCGGCGTCCGCCGGAGGAAATGGCGGTAATTCTTCGTTTGGTGCGTTACTTACCTTGGCCGGAGGTAAGGGGGGTGGCGCAGGGCAATATTCAGCAAGTATCGCTAATGGAGGAATCGGCGGAGACGGTTACCCACAAGGCGGCAACTCGGTTTCGTGTTCTGCAACGACATACGGAATTGCCGGTCAAGGGGGAAGTACGCAATATGGCGGAGGGGGGGCTGGCGGTGCCAGCGCAGGAGCGAGTACCAGCGCGGGTAAAAGTGGTTATGGATATGGTTGTGGCGGCGGTGGCGGCGGTGCAAACAATATAGATACACCGACTTCATCCGGTAAACCCGGTGGCGAAGGCATGCCTGGTATAATCATTGTGGAGTGGTAAGCGATGTCAGTAGAAAATTATGCACAGATTAAAAGTGGTAGCAACTTGATTATCAATATCATCGTGGCGGAAACATCATTTACTTTGTCGGGTTTTTCGTTAGTGAAAATTAAAGAGGGCATTTTCTGTCAACCTGCGATGTATTATAATGAGTCAGATGGCGGGTTTTATGATGATGATAAATTCACGACAATTAACGGTAAGCTGGTAAATGCGTAAATGATTAGCCCCCAATTGGGGGCTTAATTTACGGTCTTATTTTATCTCTTATTTTAGAAATTGGCCTGTCTATCAGTAATATCGATATGTATCCAAATAGCAAAGAAAAGGAGTATCCAATAAAAAATATATACCAACCTCTTGTGTTTTCGGGTTCGCCAAGAATACTCCAAGCAACAAGGCCGAAGAAAAACTGACATAAAAATATGGGATATGACATGTCACCAAAAAACTTGCCGGAATTCTTAAAACGATCAGGAAGCTTAGTTGCATGTAAGGAAATAACTGCAAATAAAGCAATGACATTATTGAAGTAATAATAGAACGACGCTAAGGTTTTCCCTTCGAGCCATCCGATAAGCCAGTTTATAAGAAAAGCAGCAATAAATATTAATAAATAAGCAATTTGATGTCTAAATTCTTTACCTATGTTTGGTCTTATTTTTTCGATAAAAGCTGAAATAAAATACCCTAAGGAACCAATGCTAAAGGGTAACATAGCAGCAAGAAAAGGGGAGTAAGTAGCGATAGTACTTTCATTATGATGAAGTGAATACCAATGATACATAGAACTCACTATTATTATTAAACAGGCTCTTTTAGGTCCTTTTGCCACAAATAGCCAAAGGAAAAAATAACACACAATCTCTACGGCAACCGACCAAGAGGAAGTTACGGCTCTAAACATATAACCGTTAAAGTTTAAAAATTCTGGAGTTGTAAATGTTTGGAATGGAGATATAATAATATCATCTGAAACAAAGGCCCACGGTATCATAAAAATATTACTGATGATTTCTTTAAATGAAAAATGAAGCCCATACGAAGGATGAAAGGTGGTAGGGTTATTCGCGAAATAAATAATAACAATGCTGGTGATAGACGCAAACCAGTATGTAGGAAATAAACGAAGGAATCTATTTAACGCAAATGGAGCAAATTCAAATTTATAGGTTCTATTAAGAATTAACGTGATTAAATAGCCACTAATGACATAAAAACAGTTTACGGCATACAAACCCAGATCTGGAAATTTTGCACTTAAGTGAAATAGGATGACGGAACTCGCGAGAAAAAATCTGATTATCCCTAACATTATGTCAGGACTCCACTAATGATCATGCTAATTATTTAGTTATACTACCACTAGCATCTCATTGCTGCCATACGTTATCTAAGTCTTCTTTAATGGATTACATTTAATAAACTATATAGTAACAGGCTGGTAACTATCTTAATGTACGCCCGGTAATGAAGTGTTCACTAATTAATCAAATTAAATTTCATTTCACCAAAATAGGGTATTTATGCGCCTAAGATAATGCGCACGGTGTGGTTAACCCCTTGATTTGAATTGATCGTTAAAACCGGCATGTTAGGAAAAAATGCATTAACTCCTTGTTTACTCACTTAAAGATGCAGAATTTAAAATCCCTTGGCTTTATGGCTGTACGGGTTCAAGTCCCGTCCCGGGTACCACACCAGAATTCGTAATAAAAACAAAGTAGTATGAACAAGTTGATACCGCCGATAGGCGGTTTTTTTATGGCTGTGGTTTGACTGTCGTAATAGCATTTCAAAATAAAAATACTAAAGCTCCTCTCTTTTTCCCAATGATCTGCGACCTGCAATAATAGCTGTCGAGTTGATAAATAAGCGCGGTTTAACCGGGCTACTCAAGCATCTTTACCCCAAGCTATGGGCGAGTAGCGCAGTCATCAGGCTGCAACCAACCGGTGTAGCTGTGAGGTATCAACTTCTTTCTGGGCTACCCAAAGGCTGTAATTGTCTTGGAGATTGAGCCAGAATTTCGCCGAACTGCCAAGTACCGCTGAAAGTTTCAGGGCCATTTCTGGAGAAACCGCAGAATGACCGCTCACCAGCCGTTGTGCGGTGGAAGGGGCGACATGCAGTGCGCGGGATAACTCACGAATGCCGATATTAAGATCGTCCAGGGTTTCTGCAATGATTTCACCTGGGTGCGGCGGATTAAACATAGTCATCAGTGATAATCCTCATAATTAATGACATAGGCGTTGCCATCCATAAATTCAAATGTAATGCGCCAGTTGCCCGTAACGGTTATAGACCATTGGCCTTTCCTGTCCCCAGTAAGCGCGTGAAGGCAATATCCCGGCCGGTCAATATCTTTGATATCTTCCGCCGCATCGATAACCGCTAGACGTAGGCGGAGTTTACCAGACTGCTGCGCGTTGATACCTGCGGTTGACCCTTTCTCAAAAAACAGGCGCAATCCTTTGTGCAAAAAGCTTTTAATCATGAAGTGGCTCTGGGTGTTGCGTACTAAGGAACAATATAACACTGTTCCTCAGCACGCAACACTTTTTTGATTGTATGCTAGCGGGGGAGTGGCGGGAATGAGTATCTTCATTCAAATAGTGACTACACAATCCGCATCAGCCCAAATTAACCCGCCATCATGATTTGCAACCGGCTGATTATACGTAACTCTATGATTTCAATATCATACTGAGGGTTTTTAAATCCCTCGGCTTTATGGCTGTACGGGTTCAAATCCCGTCCCGGGTACCACGCCTGAATTCGTAATAAAAACAAAGTAGTATGAACAAATTGATACCGCGGATAGGCGGTTTTTTTATGCCTGGGATTTGCCGCCAAAACCAGAATATGACTACATCCTGACAATGCTGATTTATTGTGACGATGATATCGCCTGAAATATTAGATGAATACACTGATTTTGCAAAGATTGAACGCCACGGAGGCCATGCGGTGACGCCATGATCCGCTGGTATTCAAGCCACGTTTACTTTTTTTGGCCGACCGCCAAGCTTGCCATTCGCCTTTGAGGCAGCGCGTTTCTTCTCGGAGGTCGCGGAACCTCCTTTGCGGCCAAGTTCGCGTGCCATCCATTTGCTGGTTCCTGTATAGCCATCCATTATCGCCGGGATAAACACATCGGCGTCAATAGCCGGGAAGTAAAGTCCGTTCCCCAGAGGCGTAATCTCTATGTCTGTCAGTTCCGCAGCGCTAGCAGTGCTTAATCCCTGAACAATCGCCGGCGGTATGGCCAATTCGATACCAGATACTAATGTTACGATGACGCGTTGCGATTTGGCATCATAGCGGGCCGCAATGGCACGTAACGGGCTATTCATCGTTTCCTGGCCGCGCTGCACGGCTGCATCGATTTGTGTTTTAGTTGCCATGGATTTGCTCCCATGCTGACTGTAGTTGTGGCAGTTGTTTAAGAAGCTCCTTCTCGATCTCCGCGAGTTCCTTAGGTTTTACGCCAATCATTTCTCTCAGCTCAATGTTGTCTTTTAGCAAAACAAAAACAACCTGGCCATTGGTTCCTATAACATGTACATGCGGAGGTAAATGATCCATGGTGTAAATCATCACCCGCCATCCTTTAAACCTGAAAATTGTTGGCATGGGCAACCTAAACCTAAAGGTTTGGGTTATTTTAGATGGCATTTTGTAAGAATGCAATATGCGGGATGCGCTAGTGAGAATGGCAGTTTAGCGCTGAATAATGACTACCGCCGCCGCAATCACCCAGATAAACCCATATGATGGTTTATAAGGTGCTGTATTTATTCAACGCCTTGATTTATATAAAGCTATGAAGGTTTTTAAAATCCATCGGCTTTATGGCTGTACGGGTTCAAGTCCCGTCCCGGGTACTACCCGGAATTCGTAATAAAAACAAAGTAGAAAAGCAGGTTGATACCGCCGATAGGCGGTTTTTTATGCCTGGGGTTTGGCTTTCATAATATCATTTCAAAATAAAAATACTAAGGCTACTCACTTTGTCCCAATGATCTGCGACCTGCAAAAATAGCTGTCGAGTTGATAAATAAGCGCGGTTTAACCGGGTTACTCATGCATCTTTACTCGCGAGACACACAAGTGCAGGGAAGCTATGGGAGAGTACCGCAGTCATCAGGCTGCAACCAACCGGTGTAGCTGTGAGATATCAACTTCTTTCTGGGCTACCCAAAGGCTGTAATTGATTTGGAGATTGAGCCAAAACTTCGCCGAGCTGCCAAGCACCGCCGAAAGTTTCAGGGTCATTTCCGGCGATACCGCGGAATGTCCGCTGTCCAACCGTTGCGCGGTGGCGGGGCGGCATGCAGTGCCCGCGAGAACTGATATCAAGAGCAATGGACGCTGGTGATGATGCCTTCCTTGTTGGACATAAAGTTCAGCCGTTTCGGATCAAAGTCCATAGTGACGGCTTGGCCGGGCTTGATAAGGCGCATGGGCATTGAAAAACGCATACCGTCCAGGACGCTTTCGGGTTTGCCGATCAGGTTCCTGAAATTGTTAGCCATGCAGGTGTCATCAGCGGTAAGCGGTTTGACCGCGCTTTGCGTGGCGGCTGATTTTTCTGCACCGCTGCAGGCGGCAAGCGAAAAGGCGGTAAGCAACGCGGCAAAAATTGTGGTGTGCATGCAAAGTCCGGTACGCCGTTTCATGTTTAATCACTCCTTATTGGTTTTTTTCATCGTGGCGCAAGTTTGCAAGCCCGCGTGCGGCACGATGATGCTATTTTCGGTTAATCAGTGCCATGATTAGCACCAGGGCGGGCATCAATACTGCGTCAGGTTTTCTATGCTAACTCAATAATTAAACAAATAAAGAAGCGTATTATGTATAAGGCTTTATTTATTTTATTCAGCATGGTGCTCGCAACCATGCTGGGGGCAGTTCAAGTAGCTACGCACGCAGCACTAACGACGGGCATATGATGGTAACCGAGTGTAAACCCGACATTGATAATGATACGGGCATGATCCGTTATACCGATGCCCATGGTAATGAACAGCAGAGCAATAAAAATGATGTTAAGCAGATGCTGAAGATTAATTGACCCTCCAGCCCCGGGGGAGTAGCGGACATGGACGCCGTCCCGTGGGCGCGGATGTTGTCAGAGGATAAGTGGCCGTCGTCTCCAGTATTGCCCGCACACCGCCGGACATCGTGTCCTTCTGACGGCGGTGGATACATTCTCCCGCCGCCGGCTCGATGTGCAGGCTGCGGCAGCCGCCGTCATCTCAGCCTACCGCCAGGGCGATAAGAACACATAGCGTGAATAAGCCGAGCAAAAACATATGCCAATCGAATTTGACTTGCATAGTCGTTACCTCCCTTCGCGTCAGTCGCTTTATCATGGCTGATTAACGCGCTACGTGCTGTGACTTATTTACCAGAATCAAGGCGGCGTCATGGCAGGCTATAACCAGGGGTGCGCCGTCGGCATGCCGTCAGCGGGTCGGGAGAGGCGACCTGGAGGCTAAAGCAGGACAGAGTGCTGTTTTAACTCGGGCCAGCGGATGGCGCTTCGGGCGATGCGATTGCCGGACGACGGTGAAAATGGGTGTTATTTGCCGCCGCTATTTCAGCCTGATGGTCATATCCCATGACATGTCGGCTACCTTTATCCTTTTCCAGCTGTATAACAATGTCGTCCAGAAGGTGATGCGGCGATGCCGTACTGAGGTTTTAAGGCAAAACGTATGGCTGATAAAATACCCATGCTTGCTTAAGATCCGGCTCAGGCTTTTAACCCGCCTTTCGTTAAGCAAATGCGTACAAAAACTGACCTGCGTGTAATTGTTGGTATGCAAATAATCTAATGTCCTGATAAATGATCTTATCAGCCTTATGGCGTGCTTCGGATCGGTCGGGATAGACGACGGCTTCATATGCAGAGTGACATGATTGGTCCGTTTGTCGATAAACTCATAGGATTCAAAGTGACCAGTCATGGATTCTATTCTGTAAATCAAAAAGATGATGACTGTTAGACCGATTCCTGACCCAATAAGCACAAACGCCGCATATGCCATCTTGATGACCTTGAGTGAATGAATTCTCTGTTATATCGGCACCGTATTGTGAAGATTGAAAACATACATAAAAAAATAGCAAGAAACCGGATCATATCGCCAATGCATGGCAATGGTTCGGTGGATCCATCACGCCCGAACGGATGCTACCCCGCGCGAGCCTTCCCCTGCAGCTGCCGCTTCCCTCGGAATACAGCGCAAACAGGATCATGCCTTACATAATAATGACGGGCACGCTTGATCATGGTTAATGCTAAGGATTACATTGATTGGTAAAGACGTTGTGGCCATGAGGACAAACGTCGGTATCCGCAGGAATGATTCTGAACAAGGAGCCCGCAGCCCCACTACAGCCCGTTAACAGTAGCAGGCTTAATGCAATGGGGAGGATGAGTAATTTCATCGTAAATCCTGGCAAGTGGCAATGATCAAATCATAGCACTTATACCGAACAGATTGCGGGTCGTTTGTCAGTGTCACCTTATCCGGTGCGCAAAGGCCGGGCAAGGCGGGTATTGCTTTCAACGCTACGGCCGCACGATTTGTCCTGAGAGAATGCAATCGTGACGATATATCAACAAAACACCCCAGAGGCTGAAAAGGGACGGCATAATAGATCACTAAAAATTCTTTTTATTAACAAACTACCAAAACATTTTAAACAAGATGCCGCCAAAGATAATACCGCCAAGTACAAACAGCCAGCAGATGCGTAATAATACGTCATCGGTTTTTTGGGTTATGTCCATCATTTTTCCTTAGCTCAATTGTGATATCTGTCACTATTTTATGAGTAACTTTTGCTAAAAATAGTGACGTGCATCACATATACTTAATTTGTCATACAATTCTTGAGGAGAGTTATCCCGTTTGAAGCTGCTGAATCCTGTGCTTGGGTTTCGGGGCGGACAGGATGACCCAGCAACAGCCGGTGACAGGATAAAAAAAACGGGCATAAATGCCCGTACGCCAAAGGAATCAGTAGGAAACCAAAATAAAACAAAGGAATGCGGTAAGACAATCGCATAAAATGATTAAATATTTATTAAACATAATTAAATTGACTATATTTTAATGATTATTGAATAAAAGTAGCGCCGGGATGGCAACCAGACCGTCAATAGAAACATGAGAATAATATTAACGATGTATATGCTCTTGCAATTAGCGTATTAATTATGAGTAATTGTAATTAGGGGCCGCTTACGCGCTGATGAATGAGCGTATTCTTTTACCGCGCGAATAACGAAAAATGCTAACAGCCCGGCGCTGGCTGGGCTGTAGCGACAGGTTAGGCGAAAAACTCTACCTTTCCGCCGTTCAGGTGATACATGGAACCAATGATTTTTATAGTGCCCTCGGACTCAAGTTTATGAAGAATATCGCTTTTCCTGATTTCCTCAATAGTGAGTTTTACGTTGGTCGCCGCTACCGCATCGACAAATTCATCATTACTGCTCACCCTCTCCTTGGTATATTCTGTTTTATCAATGGCTGGTTTGATTTTATCCAGCAGACCCGTCAGGTTACCCAACTCAACATTATCGATAGCCCCTTTCACCGCGCCGCAGGCAGTATGCCCCATGACCACAATAACTTTGGCCCCGGCCGCAGCACAGGCAAACTCGAGGCTGCCGAGAATATCGGCATTGGAAATATTGCCCGCGATCCTACTGTTAAACGCTTCTCCAATGCCCGTATCCAGGATGATTTCCGCTGGCGCGCGGGAGTCGATACAGCTGAGAATCACCGCCGACGGATACTGTCCAGCCGCGCTGGCGCGTTTTTGCGCCAGGTAGTCATGTTGATGCGCTTTCCCCGTTTGAAAGCGGATATTGCCTTGCTTGAGACCCTCGATGATTTGATCCGGGGTCATCTTATCGCGCTCTGCTTTACTCAATGCGGCTGCATAGGATAGTGAGGGCAAGCCCATGCCTACAACGCCCGCTATCCCTAAAACGGAAAGACCCGCGGCGCGTTTTAATACGGTGCGCCGAGCTGGTTCGGCTGAATGCGGTATATCGGTTTGCATTATAAACTCCTGTAGCCAGGATAATCCCAACGGCTGAGTGAAGTGAAATGAAAGTGGTTTTACCCGGGCAGGGTGACACTGCGTTTTGAATACGGACGCAAATGAACCTTACCGAATAAGTTATTATCATAACGTCATAACCGCATTTATTTCATGAAGATTTCATTTTTAAACAACGCATTGTGTTGTTTTTTTATTAATTGGAATGTATGTCACGAATATTGTCTATATAAGGTAATTTATTTAAATGCTACATTTATATTATTGTTGGATTTTATTTTCTAATGTTTAATTTTTTTTATTCTGAATTTCAATGAATGAAATCAATATATTTATACCCTAAGTAATAATAACGTTCACCTTTAGCCATTGGTAAAGGATGCTATCGGCGAGCCGCCGTGCCGATACAGGCATGAAGGGGCAATTCACCGCGGGGTTGTGCGCCGGCGTGGCTATGGGCCGCGCGCCTGGCTTGCGGTTAATCTCTCTCCCACTAATCCATAAATTAAATTTACCGGCAATGTTCACCCGCAGTGATGACATCGCGATTATCCAGCGCAGGTTTTATTAACATCGGCAAAGCGACGTGGTTAACGAGGGGTTTTCGGGGGGCAAGCAAAAGCGCGCAACCCGGCGTCCATGCCAGGGTTGCCGCGGGGCGGTTTAGTTAATCGTACCGGTCTGCTGGGTTTGGCCTGCTGGCGCGGTCGTGGCCGCAGAGGCTGAGTCGGGCGCGACGGCCTGGGTGTTGGTGTCAGGCGCGGTGATGGGCGCCGGCGCCGCCTCCGGGGCTGGCGTCGTGGCGCCGGACGCCGATGCGCCGGAGCCTTGGGCGGAATCCGGTGCCGCCGCCGGGGTATTTTCCGCCGGTGCGGCAACTGGCATCACCACCGGCGGGGTGGCTGTGGCGGCAGATACGTTTACCGGGATGCCGGCGCGATTTTGCAGGGCGGCATTAACCAAATCCTGATTGACGACCTGGTCGACCAGCACTTTGCTCACGCTTACCGGCAGGGTAATGGGCACCGGCTCGTTAGAATTGAACTGCTCTTCTGTGGAAGACAGGGGATTATGCACTTCGAGATAACGGGTGCCGTCAGGTTCAACGGTCGCTTTAACCGGTTCGTCGATAAATTGCACCCGGGTGCCGACCGGGACATGATCGAAGAGATATTTGATATCGTCGGCACGCAAACGTACGCAGCCGTGGCTCACGCGCAGGCCGATGCCGAAATTGGCATTGGTGCCGTGGATGGCATACAGGCGGCCGACATAAAGCGCATACAAACCCATCGGATTATCCGGGCCGGCCGGGAAGACTTCGGGCAACGTTTCGCCGCGCGCCGCGTATTCCGCATGCATCGCCTTGGTCGGCGTCCAGGTTGGGCCATTTTTCTTGCGCTGTACGCTGGTCACCCAGTTAACCGGCGTATCTTTGCCCAGTTCGCCGATGCCGATGGGCAATACAACTACCGTATTGGTGCCTTTGGGGTAGTAATAAAGACGCATTTCCGCGCTGTTTACCACGATGCCCTCATGCGGCGTATCGGGCAAAATCAATTGATGGGGAATAATCAGCTTGCTGCCCGGCAACGGCAGGAAGGGGTCGACTCCCGGATTGGCCTCGATCATATTGCTCAGGCCCATCTGGAACTGCGCGGCAAAATGCTCCAGCGGTAACTTGCTGTCCTGGGGGATGGCTATTTCCAGATTTTCCCCTACCAGGCGGCTGGTGCCGGCCGGAAGAGGGTATACCACGGCAAAGGCTGAGTGACTGAAGGCAGCCATTGCCAGAATTACCGTAAAGATTGCACGCATATTCATTTTCATAGTTAGTCAGATGTTATCGCCACACTGGCAGTAATTGGAAAGTTTATTCCGGCTCGCGGATGACCGGATGGGCATTATATGTTCACAACGGCCAAAGAGGGAAATAATATGTGTAACCTTGGGTACAGCAGTCTGCTGGCGGCAAGCGGCGCGGCGCTGGGACATGGCCCCGCGCGCCTTGGATATTGTTATTTTCTTACAGCGGGTTACAGAGAAAATAAGAGCATTATCCATGAGCCAACATGTGGTGATCATGCTGCACGGCATGGGAAGTCAAGGCGACGGTATGGCGCCGTTGGGCGGCATCTGGCGGCCAAATCTGCCGGAAACGGCGTTTGCGGCGCCGGACGCGCCTTTTTCTTTTGAACAGGGACCGGGCCGCCAATGGTTCAGCATTACCGGCGTCACGGAACAAAATCGCCCGGAACGGGTAGCGGCGGCCAGGCCCGCATTCGATGCCACCCTGAGCCGGCTGATGACGGAACATGGCCTGGCGGGACGGGCGGACTGGGCGTGGACGTCACCTCCCATATTCCGCCCGGGCTGGGCCATAGCCTGAACGCGGACAGCGTGGCGATGGCGGGACGTTTTATCGCCCGGATACTGGCGGTTGGGCAATGACATCCGGTTATTGCGCGCCGGCGCTCCTTCAGTTTAATGCTTGAAGCGCGGCGCCGGATGTGGCTTATTACTATTAACCCCCCGATTAAACAGGATGTGGGTCGACGGCTCAGGGCCTCCCGGCAGCGGGCGGGCCTGGAGCGGGAAATCATCGGGAGAGGCATCAGCACGGGATATAATAAGCTTCTAATAGCTGGCAGGAGGAAATATGGCACTGCACGAATGGGAACGCCGGTTTAAAGAGTATTTGGAGAAACACTTTCCGCAAGACGATAAAGCGCACGATCTCGCTCATTTCAGCCGCGTATGGCATACCGCCCAGAAGATAATGCATCTCTCGGCCGCCGATGAATTAACCGTTCTAACGGCGTGTTATTTTCATGATGTGGTCAACCTGCCGAAAAACCATCCGGATCGTCATCTGGCGTCCAGGCGAGCCGCCCGGGAAACAATAAGGATCCTGGCTCAGCATTTTCCGGATTTTCCGGCCGGCGCTTATCCGGGCGTAGCCCATGCCATCGAGGCCCATAGCTTCAGCGCGGGCATCACGCCCGAGACCCTGGAGGCGAAAATCGTCCAGGACGCCGACCGGCTTGAATCGTTGGGCGCCATCGGCCTGGCGCGGGTATTTCATGTGGCGGGGCAATTGGGCCGCGGCCTGTTCCATGCGGAGGACCCGCTGGCCCTGCATCGCCCGCTTGACGATACCAGTTATACCTTTGATCATTTCCAAACCAAATTGCTGACCCTGGCCGATAGCATGCAAACGGAGATGGGGCGCAGAATGGCGGCCTACAACATTGATTATCTGGTCACGTTTATGAGTAAGCTGTGCGCGGAGCTGAAAGGGGAGTACTACCAGTTGGATGAAGAGACCCTGGCGCGTTTTCGTGTGCGGTCATAGCCCCCGGGGCCGCCGGTTCTCCGGCGCGGTTCGCCATGAGCCGGACGCCGGGGGAAACGCTATTTCAGCAGTAACGGAGGACGACTGACGATCTTGGGCAGGTGCGGCATTAGCAGGCTGGAATCGATCCATTTATCGCCATCCCAGCGATCGGTGCTATTTAACGGCGCCAGCAGCGTCATTGACGGCGGCAGCGCGGTCAGGAAATCAATGCGGATCGTCACTCCGTCGCTAATGCGATAAGCGGTCTGGCCGCGTAAATCGGCCACCGCCTCCCAACGCTTACCGTCCAGCGATCTGACCAGCGCCATATTGGCTGCGGGCAATACCGGTTTGTCCTGATAGCTAAAGGCGGGCAGTCGCGCCCCGGCGCAGAGATGTTCCACGGTGGCGCAAAGATATTCCCGCGTCACCGGATGGGCGCAGTACGCGACAATCCAGCCGGAATGCAGCGCCATGCCCTGTTTATCAAGCTTGGCATTGGCAAAATCGGTTGAGTATTTATTTTTCTGGATCATGGCGTCGTCAGGGTCAGTTATCGCTGCGTTATGCGGTAGGCTACTGGCCCGCCGCATCACCGGATAATAGTGAATAGGCGTTAAGTATCGGGCTAATTTATCAACTTGTCATCAAAAATTCACGGCAAAAAAAATTCATTTTAAAAAGTACTATAGCGTGCCATTCCCAATATAAGGCATGTGTAAGGCGCAACAGCGGTTTTAACCCATATGGGCAAGGCGTTCGCGTTGAGCTTGTGTCTCTTCAATTTCTTTTACCCTTTGGGCCTTTGACGTATGCCATCATGGCTTGTACGCTGGAAGGACAGGCAGCCGGCCTGGCCCATCCCCGGCCCGGCCGATAACCGCCCACGGGCGAGGAGGAGTGATATGGCTTTTGAAACCGGCGATGTGGTCCAGCCGATTAAAGGCGGACCGGCAATGAGCGTGGTTAAGGTAGAAAACGGCATCGTATTCTGCGGCATGATGGATTCCGGCGTGGAGAACGCGAAACAGTTCAAACCGGAAGAGCTATCGTTGTATAAGGAAGACGGCGACTTCGGGGTTTGCTGACATCAGCCTGTCCGCGGCGCCGCAACCCGGCGCGGCCCCGCGGATAATTCACGCGGCGCTGCGGACGTTGTCCCTTGCATCGCATCAATGATTCGCTTATTTTATAAGCGGTTTGCCGCCAGGTTACCCCGGCAGGTCTTCTTGTTAATATTCTGTAGAATAAAAAACCCGTGTGAAAAAGAGCCGTTTTGTTCAGCGCGACAGGGCGTATCGGGAAACGCTGGGTGACGCTCAGTTCGCGATTGCGGTACTGGCCATAGCAGCGGGTACGCTTATCAGCTTTGTCATGGTAGTGACGCTGTGGATTATTTAAGTCCGCAGCGGCAAATGGAGGGAACAGACATGGAAAACAGCAGTCTGGATGATACCAAACTGATCGCCATTATCGGGTTGTTAATATCGGTCTTAATCGTGGTGTCGGTATTATTCGGCATCGCCTATTTTTATGACGTAAGGCATAACCCCCCCGCGGTGGATGCCGGCGCCTGTTATAACGCTAACGCACGGGCGGAATCTTCGCTCTAATCCGCCCCTTGCCGGCGGGAAGGGGCGGCCGGCAAGGGCGCCCAGCCGGTTATCCGGCCACGCGCCGTGCCGGCATGCGTGTTCGCCCCTGCATCAGGCCGGCATGGCCCGCTCATCAGGCAGGCTATCTTCAAGCAGGCCTTTCAGGCGTATCTGCTGGCTGCGAATTTCCAGCGCCAGGGGTTCATAGAGCGAACGGCAGCCGTTGACATCCTGCATGCCCAGCAACCCGAACGGCTGATGCTTCTCGCCGCTCCAGCTACGGTAGTCCGCCACCGGATAAATACAAATCCCTTCCACCGCCACGTCGTTTTTCATGGCCAGGACGGTTTGCTCGAAGATATAGCGCATCCAGGGTACGCGCATATCGCTTTGCGCGCCTGTTTCGGCGATAAGCAGCGGCCGCTGATAGCGCTGGGAGATTTCCCGCAGGATGGTGGCGAAAGGCCGGTAGTGGCTGTCTTCGAAATCGATGGCCCCGCCCTGGTGGAACCATTGGTTACCGGGGCGGTAATTAACGCCCAGAATATCCAGGTAGCCAGGGCCGCCGCCAAGCTCCGGCCGCAGTTTGCCGCTGAGCATATCCCAGACGTCAAACTGGGCCAGCCGCAGCGTTTCCGCATCCAATTCCTGCTCGGGCATGCCCTCGGGCGCGTTGATATGCACCACAGGCTCAGGCTGGAGGAAGCGCGCCGATGGGTCCACCGCGCGAATGGCGTCAATGGCGGCCAGGGTCGCCTTGACCAACTGTATTTTCAACGCCTTGCCTTTATTGGCGGCCATGGGCTGAATATGCGCCATGTCGCCGCCGGCCCAGGCGAGGAAAGAAATGGCGTTTATCGGCGTATAACAGGGCGCCGCGATACCTTCGTCGCGCACCCGCGCGGCCACCGCGCCGGCAAAACGCGCGAAGCGCTCGACAAAGTCGGGTTGCCATACATCGACATGGTCCGGCCAGCCGAAATGGCACAGATCCCATATCACCTGGACATGGTTCACCTGCGCGGCATGCAGCATCGGCAAAAAGCTCGACCAGTCGTATTGGCCGGGAACCGCTTCGATCAAATGCCAGCGCAGGCCGTCGCGCACGGTGGTGAGGTTCTGTTCCGCCAGCTGCGCGTAGTCCTTCGCGGCCAGCATCTCATGGCCACTGGAGAGAATCAGGTCCAGGCGGCGCCCGTCACCGCGCACCTCGGTCGAGCAGTCAAAGCCCCCCTGCAAAAAGCTTTGGAACAGCGACGGTTTATACATGGGTGGTATTTCATGCGTGATTTGATCTTGCATCGGACTTCCCCCCTTTCCATGACAGCCTTTACCTACCGAGGCCGTACGACATATCATTTAAAGTAGACAGGTTACGATCAATAAGGTTCTGGCTATCGCCTACTTTGCGATCCTCATTACAAACTTAGCGGGCGCACAACCACCATCATTATCATCCGGGCGGGCAATTGTCCGGGGCGCGGCTATGATGAAATGTCTTCCTTTATACCTACATGGAGTATTATGGCCTCTTCTTTTTCTTCGGGCTTTTTTTATGCAGCGACTTAACGCGCGTATCGGCCAAGCCATTTCGCGTCTGACGCACGTCCACCCCGAACAATCCGGCATCTATCCGCTGTCGGACGGCCTGGATGCTTTTGCCGCGCGCATGAAGCTTGCCGATTTGGCCGAGCAGACCCTGGATCTGCAATATTATATCTGGAACAAGGACATGTCCGGCATGCTGATGTATAGCGTGGTGCAGCGCGCGGCGGATCGCGGCGTCAAGGTACGGTTGCTGCTTGACGATAACAATACCCGCGGCCTGGACCAGATTTTGCTGGCCCTCGACCAGCATCCGAATATCGAGGTCCGTCTGTTCAACGCCTTCCAGACCCGCACGGTGCGGGCGTTTTCCTACCTGACCGATTTTTCGCGCCTGAACCGGCGCATGCATAATAAAAGTTTTACCGTTGATAACCAGGCCACGATCATCGGCGGCCGCAACGTGGGCGATGCCTATTTCAGCGCCGGCGGCGAACAGTTGTTTACCGATCTCGACGTGCTTGCGATAGGGCCGGTGGTGGAGCAGGTGGGACGCGATTTCCAGCGCTATTGGGATTGCCCTTCGGTTTGCCCTGTGGCGCGCGCGGTACGCTCTTCCCGCCTGGGCGGCAAGAACAGCATCAGCAGCATGATGGGACAGATCAGTTTAAATCCCCACGCCGAACGTTATGTCAAACGACTGGAGAGGGCGGATTTTTTTGTCCAGCTGCAGGCCGGCAGCCTGCCTTTTATCTGGGCCAGGACGCGGCTGCTCAGCGACGACCCGGCCAAAGCCCTGGGGCAGGTTGCCGATCATGGCCTGCTCACCAGCCGGATAAAAAGCGTTATTGATGAACCGGAACAACGCCTGGATATTATTTCACCCTATTTTGTGCCCACCAGGGCCGGGGTGGAGCAGTTGGCCGCCCTCGCCGCCAAAGGGGTGAAAATTGCGGTTCTGACCAATTCCCTTAACGCCAACGACGTGGCGATTGTGCATGCCGGTTATGCCAAATGGCGCAGGGCGTTGCTGACCCATGGCATCGAGCTGTATGAACTGAAACGCAACAGTTCGGAACAGCACCAGCCGCGGGACCGCGGCCTGACCGGTAAATCCGGCTCCAGCCTGCATGCCAAGACGTTTAGCGTCGACAGCCGGGAGGTTTTTGTCGGTTCATTTAATTTTGATCCCCGCTCCGCCATGCTCAATACCGAAATGGGCTTTGTTATCGGCAGCGAAGAGCTGGCCGAAACCATACACCGCTTGTTTATCGGCACCCTGCGCCAGAATGCGTACCAGGTTTGCCTGGATGAACAGGGAAAAATGTATTGGCGCGAATATCAAGAGGAGCGCGAGGTGATTCACCGGCGGGAACCGGCCACCAATATAGTGGAGCGCTGGCTTATTCGCGCGCTTTATCATTTGCCGGTCGATTGGCTATTATAATCGGCAGCCGGAAAGCGGCCAATATGGCTAATACAATGTAATAAGATTTTTCCTATAAAACCGGTGAAATAAAATAATTTGCCGCCAGGGCGCGGTCGGTGGGAAAGGCCGCCCGCGCCTTTTCCCCGGTTAAGGGGCATTCAGCGGCTTTAAGGTCCTCTTTTTTTAATAACTTTGCGTTTATGTCAAAAATGATTAACCCCCCGCTGGTGGGTCAGGTAAAATCAGCGGGCGGTACCGATTGTTGGAATGTGCTGTTTTAGACTATCTTTTACCGGTAGATGAGCTTGCTTTATAGCCTATTGATCAAACGCTGACCCGGTAAGGGAAAGGTGAGGAACGATCGCTGTACCGTGCTGTCCGAGAAGTGATTTATCAATTAAAATTGCTTTGAATGATTAAGAGCACACGCATAGGGGGGGATGTGCCAAATAATAAATTTTTCGTCAAGTTACCCAAAGCGAGTCTCCGTTTGCTGGGAGCAACGGTGTTGTTGTCGTTATACGCTTTGCCTTCATGGGCATTTACTATTGACGATGTGGCTAAACAAGCGCAGGAACTGGCTGGTAAAGGTTATGAGGCGCCTAAAAGCAATTTGCCTTCTCAATTCCGTGAAATGAAATTTGCTGATTACCAGCAGATTCAATTCAATCATGAAAAGTCATACTGGCACGATCAGCAGACCCCGTTCAAACTGGAGTTTTACCATCAGGGGATGTATTTCGACACGCCGGTAAAAATCAACGAAGTGACGTCCTCCGCAGTCACCGAGATTAAATATACTCCGGACCTGTTTACCTTTGGTTCGGTGAATCATGATCCCGAACTGGTGAAGAACCTGGGTTTCGCCGGGTTTAAGATCCTCTACCCGGTCAATAAGGCCGACAAGAGCGATGAAATCGCCAGCATGCTGGGCGCCAGCTATTTCCGCGTTATCGGCAAAGGGCAGGTCTATGGGTTATCCGCCCGCGGCCTGGCCATTGATACCGCGTTGCCTTCGGGCGAGGAGTTCCCGCGTTTCCGTGAGTTCTGGATTGAACGGCCGCAGGCGAACGATAAACACCTGGTGCTTTACGCCCTGCTGGATTCACCGCGCGCCACCGGCGCTTACCGGTTTGTCATCTATCCGGGACGCGATACCAGCGTCGATGTGCAGGCCAGGGTTTTCCTGCGTGATAAAGTGGGCAAGCTGGGCCTGGCGCCGCTGACCAGCATGTTTTTATTTGGACCTAACCAGCCTTCGCCGACCATGAACTATCGTCCGGCGCTGCACGATTCCAACGGGTTGTCCATCCATGCCGGTAACGGCGAATGGATCTGGCGCCCGCTGAATAATCCCAAGCATTTGTCCGTCAGCACTTTCCAGGTGGAAAACCCGCGCGGATTCGGTTTATTGCAGCGCGGCCGTTCTTTCTCAGAATATGAGGATCTGGACGATCGGTATGATCTGCGTCCCAGCGGCTGGATTGAACCGCACGGTGACTGGGGCAAAGGGCACGTTGAACTGGTGGAGATTCCCACCGCCGATGAAACCAACGACAATATCGTGGCATTCTGGACCCCGGAAAAATTGCCGGAAGTCGGCAAACCCTTTGATATCGCCTACCGGATGCACTTTTCCCGCGATGAGGATAAAATCCACACTCCCGAGTTCGCCTATGTGAAACAAACCCTGCGTTCCGCCGGGGATGTCAAGCAGTCCAACCTGATTCGCCAGCCGGACGGCACCACCGCGTTCCAGGTGGATTTTGTCGGGCAGCCATTGCGGGATCTGCCAGACAATACCCCGGTGGCCTCGCAAATCAGCGTGGGCGATAATGCCGAAGTGGTCGAAAACAATGTCCGCTATAATTCAGTGACGCACGGCTGGCGTCTGACACTGCGCCTGCGCGTGAAAGATGAAAAACAACCCACCGAGATGCGCGCCGCATTGGTGAACGGCGATAAGACATTGACCGAAACCTGGAGCTACTTGCTACCTGCCAATGAATAATTTAACTGAACCCGGCCTCGATTATATCGAGGCTTTGCCCCTTTCTGCCGAGCAAAAAGGCACTTTGCGCGCACAGGTGCCGCCGGATGGCAGTCATTCCCTCGCATCCCTGCATGTTGATCTCGGGGGTTCCGCCCCCGGTATCGACCTTCCCGCAGATGAAGACAACGCGGCGCTGTACTCGGTAAAGTCCAGGCTGAAAATGGCCTGGCCGGACGCCGCCAGCCGCGACGATGTAGTGGTGGAGGATAGCCAGGGGCGCACCGCCATCAAGGCCATGCCCACCATTACCCGCACGCCGATGTTTCCCGAACCCTGGCTGACCAACCCCATCGTGCGCTATTGGGACGCGATGCGCGGCCACACACGTGCGCCGCGCCACAAGCAGGAAGCGGCCCGCGAAGAAGGCAACTGGCGCCGGGTAGGGACGATACGCCGTTATATCCTGCTGGCGCTGACGCTGTTCCAGACCGCCATCGCCACATGGTATATGAAGACTATTCTTCCTTATCAGGGCTGGGCGCTGATCGATCCGATGGATATGCTGAACCAGGACTGGCTGCGATCGCTGTTGCAACTGCTGCCGTATATCCTGCAAAGCGGCATCCTGATCTTGTTCGCGATATTATTCTGCTGGGTTTCGGCCGGTTTCTGGACCGCCCTTATGGGGTTTCTGCAGTTGCTGATCGGCCATGACAAATACAGTATTTCCGCCAGCACCACCGGCGACGAACCGCTCAATCCCAAGCACCGTACCGCGCTTATCATGCCCATCTGTAACGAGGACGTGGAGCGTGTGTTCGCCGGTCTGCGCGCCACCTACGAATCCGTAGAAGCGACCGGACAGATTGAGCATTTCGACGTTTATATCCTGAGCGATAGCTATAACGCCGACATTTGCATCGCCGAGCAAAAAGCATGGATGGAACTCTGCCAGGAAACCGGCGGATTCGGCCGCATATTCTACCGCCGCCGCCGCCGCCGGGTAAAACGTAAAAGCGGCAACATTGACGACTTCTGCCGCCGCTGGGGCAAGCAATACAGCTATATGGTGATCCTGGATGCCGATAGCGTTATGAGCGGCGGTTGCCTGACCAACCTGGTGCGGCTGATGGAAGCCAATCCGAACGCCGGCATTATCCAAAGCGCGCCGAAGGCGTCCGGCATGGACACGCTGTACGCGCGCTGCCAGCAGTTCGCCACCCGGGTCTACGGTCCGCTGTTTACCGCCGGGCTGCATTACTGGCAATTGGGCGAGTCCCATTATTGGGGGCATAACGCCATTATCCGCGTCGAGCCTTTTATCAAGCATTGCGCCCTGGCGCCGCTGCCGGGTGAAGGCTCCTTTGCCGGCTCGATACTGTCGCACGACTTTGTCGAGGCAGCGCTGATGCGGCGTGCCGGCTGGGGGGTCTGGATAGCTTATGATCTGCCCGGCAGCTACGAGGAACTGCCGCCCAATCTGCTGGATGAACTTAAGCGGGATCGGCGCTGGTGCCAGGGGAACCTGATGAATTTCCGGTTGTTCCTGGTGAAGGGCATGCATCCGGTTCACCGGGCTGTATTCCTGACCGGCGTCATGTCCTATTTATCGGCGCCGCTGTGGTTTATGTTCCTGGCGCTGTCCACCGCGCTGCAGGTGGTGCATACCCTGATGGAGCCGCAGTATTTTCTCCAGCCGCGCCAGCTGTTCCCGGTGTGGCCGCAATGGCGGCCTGAACTGGCGGTGGCGTTGTTCTCCACCACCATGGTGCTGTTGTTTTTGCCCAAGCTGCTCAGCGTTATTTTAATCATCGCCAAGGGCGCCAAGGAGTATGGCGGGGCGGCTATCCTGTTTTGCTCGATGCTGCTGGAAATGCTGTTCTCCGTGCTGCTGGCCCCGGTGCGCATGCTGTTCCATACCGTATTCGTGGTCAGCGCCTTCCTGGGCTGGTCGGTACAGTGGAACTCCCCGCAGCGTGACGATGACGCCACGCCCTGGAGCGAATCCTTTGTACGCCACGGTCCTCAGATGTTGTTAGGGCTGGTATGGGCCAGCGGCATGGCCTGGCTGGATTTGCGTTTTCTCTGGTGGCTGTCGCCCATCGTGTTTTCGCTGATCCTGTCGCCTTGGGTGTCGGTATTCTCCAGCCGGGCCAATCTCGGCCTGGCCTCACAGCGCGTCAGCCTGTTCCTGATCCCCGAGGAATACTCGCCGCCGAAGGAACTGGTCGATACCGAAACCTATTTGCGGCGCAACCAGGCGCGGGCGCTGGCCGACGGTTTCCGCCATGCGGTGGTCGATCCGGCTTACAATGCCCTGGCGGTGGGAATGGCCACTGCGCGGCACGGTATCAGCCAGGCTATCGAGCGCGTGCGTGACGAGCATGTGCAACTGGCCCTGCAAAGCGGTCCCGACGCCATGAGTGGTCCGCAGCGCCTGGCCGTGATAAGCGATCCGGTGGTCCTGTCGCGTCTGCATTTGCGCGTATGGTCGCGGCCGGAAACCTGGCTGGCCTGGAAGAAAAGTTAACGTCTTCCCGTCCTATACTTAAGCCGCCCTGATGGGCGGTTTTTTTTTGTCCTGATAACGGCGATGACGCCTGTTACGGTAACCGGCGGTTTCATCGGGCAAAAATAAGACGGCGTTAGCATTATTTGCTACTCGGAAGGCGCCGCTCGCCGCTAAAATTTTGGCCTTTGCGGAATAACGGGGCGCCTGATGCAATACGACATGTTGTTTATACTCAAAAAAATGGGCTCCTTTGTCTTATATGCGGCGGTGGTAGCGGCGTTTACGTCATTTTTGTTTATCGATCTCCACTTCCTGCATGATATCGTCAAGGAGTCCTCCCTGACCGAAGTCGCCCAGGAATTGGTGCTGGCGGCCATCGTCGCCCTGCACCTGTGGCTGATGCGCAATCCGGCGTTACGCGCCAGCAGCCTGCTGGTGGCGGGGTTCTTTGCCTGTATGCTGGTGCGTGAAATGGATTTCGCCTTTGATGCCATCCGCCACGGTTCGTGGTTTTGGGTGGCCACGGCGATTGCGCTGGTTTGCCTGGCCTTTGCCGCCGCGGATGCTAAACGCGCGCTGCGCGGACTGGCGGGATATTTCGGACATCCCAGTTATGGCCTGGTTTGCGCCGGCCTGCTGAATGTGCTGGTATTCTCGCGCCTGATGGGCATCGGCGAGCTTTGGCGCTCGTTGCTGGATGAGAATTACCTGCGTGCGATAAAAAATGCCGTGGAGGAGGGTAGCGAACTGTTCGGCTACTGCCTGTGCCTGCTGGCGACCCTATCCTATACGGTGGATAAACAGCGATCCGGCCGTGCCGAGCCTCACCGGCCGGTATAACACCCGCCGCCCGCTAACGGCTCTACAGGGATGACACTTCGCTATGGGTAGGATTTTGCTGTTAACGCTAGTCCTGTTCCTGCTGACCGGTTGCGGCAGCATCATCAGCCGCACGTTTCCGGGGCAAGGCCACGGCCATCAATATTACCCCGGCGTGCAGTGGGATTTGCGCGATACGCCCTGGAAATATATCACCATCATCGATTTGCCGCTGTCGATGGTGGTGGACACGATATTGCTGCCGGTGGATATGCGGCACGGCCCCTATCGCTAGACGCCGCGCCGCCGATGGATTTTCCCCGCGGGCTTGGCCGTGGGTTTAACGTTCCTCCCACTCGTCCGCGGCGGTTTGTCCCTCCTCGGTGTCCAATGACGGCTCATACTGATACTCACCTTCGTCCCATTCGTGCAGCGTGTTTTCTTCCTGCCATTCGGCGCGCAGCTCCGCTTCGTCGAAATCACCGTCGAAAATCGCCTGGGCGGCTTCACCGATGCGAAACGGCAGGGCCTCGGCGGCCTCGTTTTCATCGGCCATAAATTCAGCTTCCCACATAATCTCGCCGTCCCGCATGATATATTTTTGCAGGCTGAACTGATGTACCGCAGGGTCTTCATCGTCATTGCTGTTTTCACGGGAAGATTCGATAAACTCTTCCCGCGCCATATCGATGGCTTCTTCCAGAGTTGCGTACATGCTCATTATGGCTCTCCTGTGATCGTCGGTGTGGTCTGACTGTCGCCTCGCCCTGTTCGGGCCTAACAGTAATTGTTGTCGCAGTCTGGAAACTTTCAAGTCGGAATGGATATCAATCTTTGCTAGCGGGTCAACGACGGGGAAAACGCTACGGCGACACGCAACGGTTCGCGTAATGGAGGCATTACGGGGTGTAAGACACTGCATGAAATGTGAAGGTTAGGTAAAGGTTTGGCAAAAACGGGCGGGAAAGGCTTTGCGGCGGACCGGCACGCGCTACAGTAAAGGCTGGAATCGTCCTAAGGAGTAAAAAGCATGTCTGCTAGCCGTAAATCATTGTTAAGCGCCGCGCTGCCCGCTCTGGCCTGCACTGTCGCCGCGCTGAGTTTTTCCGTCCTGGCCGCGCCCGCGGCGCCGGACCAGGGGCCTGCCGCCGCCATGCACCAGGAAGGACCGGGCGCGGGTTATCCGGTGCCGATGCTATTCCAGCCCCCGGGCCGGCTGCCGCCGCATGAGCCGGGCTTCTGCCGCGGCGGGGAACTGTTCTGCGCGGCGGTGCAAACCGATAACCCGGCCGACACCCTGCAAAAGCTTAACGGCATTTTACCGGCGGCCAACGGCGGCCATTATCGGGTGCGGGTTTCGGTGGAGCGCGTACCCGAACATCCTATGGACAAGGGGCCTCATCCGGCCGCGGATACGCCGCCGGCGTCAGCCGGCTAAGCGCCGGCGTTATTCACCGGGTATGCGTATGCGGGACGGGCCGTATTGCAAACTCCACCATGAATAGGCCACGTTAAACAACACCACCAGCGCGGTTACGCAAAATACCGCGCGGTAGCCGTAGCTGGCGGAGACGACGGCGCCGATCAGCGGGCCGCTGACGTTGCCCACATCGCGGAAAGATTGGTTATAGCTGAATATCCGGCCGGCGACCTGATTGGTGCAGTTATAGATAAGCAGGGTCTGTACCGCGGGCAGCAGGGCGCCGTCGGTGGCGCCGAGCAAAAAACGCAGTATTCCCAATTGCAGGGGAGACTGCACGAATGCCATCGGGATCAGCAGTACGATGGAAAGCCCCAGCATGGCGATCAATATCCGCTCCGGACCGATTTTATCACCCAAGCGTCCCAGTCTCGGTGCGCTGATAAGGGCCGCCACGCCAGGTACCGCCGCAATCAGTCCGCTGATAAACGCCAGGTTCTGGATATTGCCCGCCAGTTCGCGGACATACAGCGTCAGGATGGGCGCGATGGAACCCGTGGCCACCTGGATAATCATGGTAGTGACAAACAGGCTCAGCACCAGGCGGGGTTTTTTCAGCGAAGCAAACACCTGCCGGGCGGTAAGCATGTCCTTTTTCAGCACCGGCGTGAAGCGCTCCTGCACATAGATAAGCGTGGTGATAAAGCAGATAAACAAGACCAGCGCAGTGATAAAAAATATCAGCCGCAGGCCGTAATGGTCCGCCAGCAGGCCGCCTATCAGCGGGCCAATCAGCGCGCCGCTGACGGCGCCGGTGGAGAGCGTGCCCAGCGCCCACCCGCTTTTATTGCGCGGCACCTGGGTGGCGATAAGAGCGTTGGCGTTGGGCACAAATCCCCCCAACAGGCCCAGCAGCGCCCGCAGGATCAAAAATTGCCACACATTCTGCGCCATGCCCATCAGCACCATCACGATCGACATGCCCAGCGCCGAACGCAGCAACATCAGCTTACGTCCCCTCCGGTCCGCCAGCGCGCCCCAGAACGGGGACGCGATGGCCGAAAACAGAAAAGTAATGCTGAATACCGCCCCCGACCAGATATTGAGTTCCCGGGCATCGGTTACGCCGAGCATTTCAACATAGAGCGGTAAAAAAGGCATGATCAGGCTAAAGGCGGCGCCGGTGAGAAAACAGCCGAGCCAGGCAATATACAGATTACGTTTCCAGTTGATGGGTTCCGGTACCGGCGTCATAACATCCTAATAACAAAGATAACGGCGGTCAGATACGTTGACAGGGCACGAAGGCGTTCTCGCCGGGAATTGAGCAGTAGCGTGAAAGTATGCGCTCAAACGGGGCATGGGGCAATTTGCGGGGCATGTTTTGCACCATCCGGCGGGGGCAAAACGCCGCGCCCGGCGTCCTTGGCAGCCGCAACGCCCGCGGGTAAAACGGGTGTCCGGACAGCGCCGCCGCTTCGCCGTCAGTATAGCGACGGCTGGCCCGGCGGCCGGGTCTTGAAGCGGCGGTGGAGCCACATATACTGCTCGGGCGCCAGCAGGATGGCCTGCTCCAGCACCTTATTCATGTGGGTCGCCGTGGCCACGTCGCTGTCAACGGGCAGGGCGTCCTCATCAGGCAGGATAAGCAGCTCATAGCCCCGGCCGTTCGGTAAACGCCGCGGCACAAAAGGGATAACCGCCGGTTTGGCGAGTTTGACCAGCACATGGGTGCCCGACGTGGTCGCCGCTTGCTCAATGGCAAACAGCGGCGCGAAGACGCTGCTTTTCGGGCCGTAGTCATGATCCGGCGCGTACCAGATAATTTCGCCGTTTTTCAGGGCGCGGATCATGCCCTTGACATCCGAGCGGTCCAGCATTGATTTATTGGAGCGCATGCGCCCCCAGGTTTGCAGCCAATCAATCAGCTTGTTGTTGTTGGGGCGATAGACGCCGATGCCGGGATTGTAAATGCCGAAGATGCGCGCGCCCAGCTCCAGGGACAAAAAATGCAGGCCGATTAGCAGTACCCCTTTGTTATGCTGGCGGGCCAGATCGATATTTTCCAACCCGGACACGTGAAATAAGCGCTTGACGCGCCAGTCGGGCCAAAACCACCCCATGCCGGTTTCAATCAGGCCCATCCCGACGGATTCAAAATTTTTGATGAGCAGCGCTTCTCTTTCCGTACCTGAAAGATGGGGGAAGCAGAGCTCGAGGTTGCGTCTGGCGATATGGACGCGGCGCTTGAGAAAATGCATCGACAGGCGCCCCAGGCTGGTGCCGAGACGATAAAGCAGCGGATAGGGCAACAATACCACCAGGTATAACAGGCCGATGCCAACCCAGGTTATCCAATAACGGGGATGCAGCAAAGAACGGTTAAAAGTTGGAATATGTGTCATGGGATCTCGGCATCTTAGGTGTAAAAAGCGGAATTACCGGCCAAAGACGATATTTCCGCCATACTACATTTTATTCTGGCATCTTTTTCAAAAAGGGGAAATAAACAGCCCGGCAAACAAAGTTAAATTTTCTCAAGTGAGCACATGTTGCGCCGGGCATACGGCGCTGTGCCGCCGGGTTATTCCTTGAGAAATAAATCCTTCACATAATGCGGCTCGCTGCGCCAGTACTGTTTGGGGCCGTGGACCTTGGCGCCGAGTTTCGCCGCCGCATGCCAGGGCCAGCGGGGATCGTAAAGTACGGCGCGCGCCAGGGCAATCATATCCGCCTCGCCGGTGGCGACAATGGCTTCCGCCTGCTCGGGTTCGGTGATAAGCCCGACCGCGATAGTATTCATGCCGGTGGCTTCTTTAATCTGCCGGGCAAAGGGAATCTGGTAGCCGGGACCGACCGGGATTTTCTGCTGCGGCGACAATCCGCCGCTTGAGACGTGGATGTAGTCGCAGCCCAGGTCTTGCAGCGCCCTGGCCAACGCAATGGATTGCTGGATATCCCATCCGCCGTCCACCCAGTCGGAGCCGGAAATACGCACGCCCACCGGGATATCGGCGGCTACCGCCGCGCGTACCGCCTGGAATACTTCCAGCGTCAGGCGCAGCCGGTTCTCCAGGCTGCCGCCGTATTGATCGGTACGCCGGTTGGCGAGCGGCGAGAGAAATTGATGCAACAGATAGCCATGGGCCGCATGTAGCTCAATCAGGTCAAAGCCGATGCGCTGCGCGCGCAGGGCCGCCGCGACAAAATCGGCTTTCAGCGCCTCGATGTCATCGCCGGTCATGGCCCGCGGTGGAAAGTCGGACGCGGCGAACGAAAGGGCGGATGGCGCCAAGGTTTGCCAGCCACCCGCGTCGGGATGGATATTGTCCCCGCCTTCCCAGGGGACCCGGGTCGACGCCTTACGCCCGGCATGAGCCAGTTGTATCCCCAGCGCGATGGACGAATGCTGCCTGACGGTTTTTACCACGTCCGCCAGCGCCTGTTCGGTACCGTCGTCCCAGAGGCCGAGATCCCGCGGTGATATGCGCCCCGCGGGCGCGACGGCGGTGGCTTCCACGATCAGCAGGGACGCGCCGGACAGCGCCAGGTGCCCCAGGTGAATCTGATGCCAGGAGGTTGCCTTGCCTTCATCGGCGGAATATTGACACATCGGCGCAATAACGATGCGGTTGGCCAGGGTAAGCCGGCCGATGTCATAGCGGGAGAAAAGCTGGCTCATTGCATTGCCTCTATATAGTAACCCTAATAAACATTTGATTAACAATGTTCGCTATAATGGCGATTTGTTATGTCATAACCATGGTATTATGTAACGTTAGCAAGTTAATGTGCTTTTAAACCAACGATAAATGCTTTTTTTCCCCAGCGACAGGAAAGTACACCATGCCAGTGTTACATAACCGCGTATCGAACGACGAGCTCAGGGCGCTGATGCTGGCCGAAACCGAGCCGCGCGTTACTCTCTCTTTTTACAAATATTTTCGTATTGCCGACCCGCGGGCCTTCCGTGATGATTTGTATCAAGTCATGACGGGGTTGCGCGTGTTTGGCCGCGTCTATATCGCCGCTGAAGGGATAAATGCCCAGGTCAGCGTGCCGCAAAATCGCTTTTCCGCCTTTAAAACCGCCCTGTATGCCGCCGATGCGTCGCTGGACGGGCTGCGGCTGAATATTGCCCTGGATGATGACGGCAAATCCTTCTGGGTGCTGCGCATGAAGGTTCGGGAACGCATCGTTGCCGACGGCATCAGCGATCCGACCTTTGACCCATCCAATGTCGGCCATTACCTGAATGCCGAGCAGGTCAACGCCATGGCCGGCGATCCCGAAACGGTATTTGTCGATATGCGCAACCACTATGAATATGAGGTCGGCCATTTCCAGGACGCCATCGAGATCCCCTCGGATACTTTCCGTGAGCAGTTGCCGAGGGCGGTAGAGATGCTGGCAAAGGACAAAGACAAAAATATCGTCATGTATTGCACCGGCGGCATTCGTTGCGAAAAAGCCAGCGCCTATATGCGGCATCATGGTTTTGCCAATGTCTATCATGTGGAGGGCGGCATCATCGAGTACGCCCGGCGGGCCAGGGAGCAGGGCTTGCCGCTGAAATTCACCGGCAAGAATTTTGTCTTCGACGAGCGCCTTGGCGAGCGTATTACGCCTGATGTCATCGCCCATTGCCACCAGTGCGGGGCGCCCTGCGATACCCATGTTAACTGCAGGAACCAGGGGTGCCATCTGTTGTTTATCCAATGCCCGGACTGCGCGCAACGTTATCAAGGCTGCTGCAGCCCCATCTGCCGCGACGAACTGGCGCTGCCGCCGGAAGAACAGCGGGCGCGGCGTGCGGGCCGCGAGAACGGGATGAAAATCTTTAATAAATCGCGGCAGCGTTTATCGTTGACCCGGCCCGAGGATCGGCCTGAGGAAAACGGCGGCCGTTAAAGCCGCACGCGGCGCAAGGCACGGGCTGCCCGCCAGCGGCGGGTAAGCCTTATCCGAAGCGCCGCAGCCGGAAGGGTGAAAGGTCAAAGCCGCTCTCGCGTCCGGCGGCAAACCCGGCGGCGATTTCGCCCAGCACGCTGGCGAATTTAAAGCCGTGGCCGCTCAGGCCGCTGATGATCAGCAGGTCGTCGTTGCCGGGCAGGGTATCGATAATAAAATCCTCATCCGGCGAGAGATCGTAGGTACAGGCTTCGCCGCTCAGGCAAACGCCGACCCCCGGCAAGAAATAGCGTAGAAAACCAAAGGTTTCATTGCCGTCCGCCGCATGGCTGCCGAAAGGCGTGCGCTGTCCCGGCTCGTCGATCATCTGCCCGCCGTCGTGTTTACCCACCTTGAGTTCGTTTTTGATGGCCGGGAAGCCATAATATTGACTGCCGTCCGGCGTCAGGGCGGTAAACGCCGGGAAATGATTGTCCTC
Source organism: Sodalis sp. RH24 (assembly GCF_047324145.1). NCBI lineage: Bacteria > Pseudomonadati > Pseudomonadota > Gammaproteobacteria > Enterobacterales > Bruguierivoracaceae > Sodalis > Sodalis sp. RH24. The sequence continues at coordinate 1,718,142 of NZ_CP178729.1, read as the reverse complement.
GCTGAAGCGCCCGTCGGCCTGATGCCAGGAAAACACCTTACGCACCGGTTGCACCGGCAGCGACGGCAGCAGGGTTTTCACCCACGTGCCGGCCGAGACCAGCAGCTTATGCGCCTGGTAGTGGCTGCCTTCCACCGTGGTGATGTCGAAGGTCATGGCGCCATGGCTGATATCGGTAACGCCGCAGTTAAACAGCTGGGCGCAGCCGGCCTGCTCGGCCAGGCGGATATAAGTGGCCACAGCCAGCTCCGACTTGAGATAACCCGCCTGGGGTTCAAAGACCCCAAGATAATCATCCGGCAGGCTGAACGCCGGCCAGCGGGCGACAACCTGGCCGGCATTGAGTATTTCGCACGGCAGTTTATAGGCGTGGGCGCTGTCGATGGCCCGTTTGATAAACTCCGCCTGGCGCGGTCCCAGATTAAGTACGCCGCTGCGGTGAAACACCGGCGTGCCGCCCCGCGCCGAGAGCTCTTCCCAGAGCGTTTGCGCCCGCAGCGCCAGGGGAACGTATTTTTTCCCTTCGCCATAGGCATGGCGGATAATGCGTGTATCGCCATGATGGCTGCCGCCGCGGTGGGGGGGGAACGCGGCGTCAATCATCAACACATTGAGGCCGGCTTCGGTAGCGTAAAACCCTGCCGCGGAACCCACGGAACCGCTGCCGATAATAATCAGATCGTATACCATGCTCATTTTTCCTGCTGGGCCCCGCTCAAACCCTCAGGTCGAGGATACGGGGAAAAATCTGGAATTAGGAGGGCATTGTCATCTGGCGGAAACATGGCCCCAGCATAATAAAAAAAACACCCGGTGCAAAGCAGCGGGTGCCTGAGGGGTAGTGGTCGAGATTAATGTTTTCGGTGATCAATATCGTGATATTCCGTTGCTTCAATTTTGGCGATGCCCGCTTCAAGGATCGAAATCAATTGCTTCGCGACATCTGTGGTCAGCCATAGGGTTCTGTCCACTTCCGCATCTTCGGTGGCCTGGCTGGGGGAATTGATGTAATGCAGGCGGATCATCATGGCATTGTAGGCGTCTACGGTGCTGATGTCCCAGCCGACCAATGGATGGGTATGGATTATCTCGTTTTTTCTGTCCATAAATACCCCTTTTTCTGACTCGTTTAATAAAACAAAGAGTGTCTTTGAGGCTCAGTGCGGCTCCATTTTAGCGAGCAATTTAAGTATACCCTTGTTTGTCACTTTTTTTGCTAATTGAACGATTTTTTTTAACTTTTGTACTATTTCGTTAAACGCGTCATCAGAAATAGCGCGAGGCCACGACGTATTGGCTACCGTGGGCGGGGTGGGCGTGTGGATGGAATTAGACGGCGGCGGGCGGAATTACCGGGCCGATGCGTTTGGCCAGCTCTTCGGCCAGCTGGGCGAAATATTTTTGCATGATCGCATCGCGGTTTTGGTTTTGGGATTCCAGCATCAGGTTGTGGATGAGTAACTGATTGGCTTTTTCATCCAGGCTGAATGACAGGTAAGAAAACGCGATCTCCAGTACATTAAGCCTGCGCTGCTGCTCGCCAATTAATGCCAGCAGTTCGCCGAACGTCATTGCTTCTTCAGGTTTATTGGCAATCATATAGGCATTCTCCCCGGGACGGTTTGTGCACAATGCGCTGCTTGGGGTGATTACAGCCCAGAAAAACGCATTTGCCAATAGGGGAAGCGCAAAAATTCGCTAAAAGCCTCGTTTAACAGAATTTTTGGCATAAAAAAGCCGGGAATGAATCCCGGCGAAGCGACAGTACAAACTTCTTATTATTGAGAGTCAAACCAATCGTCGGCGCTTTCCCACGTTTCTTGCAGGATATCGGTGATCAGCGCCTTGTCTTCTTTACTGCCTCCCATAACGCTGATGCCGTTGGCGCCCGCATAGCGCACCTGGACATGGGAATCAGTAAACTGTTTATCAATCCGGGCCGTAAATTCCTTGGTCAATGCCTCAAGCGCGCCTGCGGGAAGCGGTGTCGCTTTAGCAAGAGTAATTTCGATACGCATATTTTTTCTCATAGTATCAACGCCTGTTTATTTATACAGTGTCGCCGTCGCCAGTGCAAGCGCCAACAGGCTTTTATTTTACAGCGGATACTGATAAAGCCCATCGGCATCGACTTGCGTCCATCAGGCTTCCACCCACCAGTGCAGCGCCTGTCCGGCCAGAAACGGCACCAGGACGTCGTCGCCCAGCGGAATACTGTCCGGCTGCAGATGGGTATGCCGACGCAGGGTAATGAAATCATCGTTCGGCGGCAGCCCATAAAAGCGTGGGCCGTTCAGCGAACAGAACGCTTCAAAGTGCGCCAAGGCGCCGATTTCCTCAAATACCGTGGCATAAGCGGCGAGAACGTTAGGCGCATTAAACACGCCGGCGCAGCCGCAGTCGCACTCTTTGCGGTCGCGGCTGTGCGGAGCCGAATCGGTGCCCAGGAACAGTCGATCGCAGCCCCCGGCAACGGCGGCGCGCAGCGCTTCCTGATGCGTATTGCGTTTCAGGATCGGCAGGCAGTAGAGATGCGGCCGTACTCCGCCCACCAACATATGATTGCGGTTGAACATCAGGTGCTGCGGGGTGATGGTGGCGGCCAGATGGCTGTCCGCGGCCAGTACATACTGCGCCGCTTCGCGGGTAGTGATATGTTCCAGGACAATTTTCAGCGCCGGAAAGCGCCGGCGTACCGGTTCCAGGATCCGATCGATAAAACACGCCTCGCGATCGAAGATATCAATCTCAGGCGCCGTGACCTCGCCGTGGATCAGCAACGGCATGCCGATTTCTTCCATGGCGCCGAGCAGGGGGTAAATGCCGGGGACACTGGTCACGCCGTGGCTGGAATTGGTGGTGGCGTTGGCCGGATATAATTTCGCGGCGCTGAAAACGCCTTGCTGGAATCCCGTCACTAACTGCGTTTTATCCAGCGTATCGGTAAGGTAGCAGGTCATCAGAGGCTGGAAACGGTGGCCGGCGGGCAATGCCGCCAGTATCCGCCCGCGATACGCAACGGCCTGTTCTATGGACGTAATCGGCGGCGTCAGGTTCGGCATCACGATAGCCCGGCCAAAGACGCGGCTGGTATAAGGCAATACGGTACGCAGCATATCGTCGTCGCGTAAATGCAGATGCCAGTCGTCGGGACGGCGGATATGGAGTTCTGTCGGCTGTGCGGTCATGAATAAGGCTCCGGCTATTGAGTACGGACAAACGGGTCAATATCAGATTAACGGCGGGGTATTAGAATAAGCATATCGGGCGGAAGTTGCATTATAAAAAAACCCGCCGCAGCGGGTTTGGATGGCAATATCAGTCGTCGTCCTTCGGCGTTGGCCGGGTCGCCGGGGCGGCGGCCTGATTTGCGGCCGCGTGGCCGCCCGCCGAACCGCGTCCCTCGAACCGGTACTCCGGACGCTGCCACTGCTTCACAGGCTCGGGGGCCGGGCTGTAAACGGGCGCAGGGGCCTTGGTCATGGGGGCGCTGACATGCTGTTTAAGAATGGGCTGCGCCTTGTCGTCTTCTGGCTGGACTTCCTGCTGTCCGTTCGGGATAGCGGGGGCCGGTTGCGGTTGCCCGTCGGCAACCGGCGTCGGCGCTGCGTGGGCCGATTGCGCCCCGGCGGCGTCCGCCGCCGGGGATGCCAGGGCCGGTTGCGTATCGGCGACGGTAGCGTGCGGTGCCACCGGGGCGCTGACCAGCGGCGCGGCTTCCGCTACTTGGCGTGGCGGCGACAGACGCGATACCTGCAAGGCGGCAATGATATCATCGGAAAGCAGGACAACGGCCGGTTGGCTCGCGACAGCCGGCGGCGTTACGCTTGCCGGCTGTTCCTGTTCCGTCAGATCCGGGGCCAGCGTGGCAAACGACGCGGCGTCGGTATCCGCCACGGACGCGGCCGGTTGGGCTGCGGCCAGGGTGTCCTGCGCCACGCCGCGATCTTGCGCCTGGATGACATCGGGTACCTCATCGGCCGCCGCCAGTTGGGCCGGGGTCGGCTCAAGCGGAACCAGGGTCGCCGCGGGCAATTCCTGCGGCGCCAGGGCGTCGGTGGTGGCGACGCCTGCCGGCCCGGCGACGGTGCTGCTGTCGACAATGCTGTCGAGGGCGCTGGCCACGTCGCGGTCACGGGTGTGCTCGTTGCCGCCGCCCTGGCTGCCGGTAGCATCGGCGACCTGTGACGGCGCGGTGTTTTCCGCCCCCGCCGTGGTCGGTTCAGGCAGCGGCATGACGTTTACCGCGGTCGTCGCGACAGGTTCCGGCAGTTCCGTCACCGTCGACGGGTTTTGTTCAAAACGTTCGACAGGCGTGATGGGATAGCTGATCCAGACCTTGCCGGACGCCATCTCGGGAGAGGCCACCGCGCCGCTGAGCGGCATCGGCGATTGCCCAAGATAACGCTCGTCACGATAACGGCGGCGACGCTGGCCGCTGACCCGCAAATGGCGCGGGGAGCGACGCGAACGGCGGGGCAGGCCCGCTTCGTTGCCGTTGCGGCCTTCCTGCGCGCTGTTGTCCAGCCCTTCGGGCGCCGGAGCGTCCTCGGTTTGGAACATGATGTCAGGGGTCGGCGCGCTGCCGGCCTGGAACCTGATATCCGGCTGCGAGCCGGTGTCTTCGCGGACGCTTTCGCCCGCGGCGGCGACCTGCGTAACGTCGGCCGCGTCATCGGTGACCCGCACTTTCTGGGACAGATTGCGACGCTGGCGGCGCGGAACGATTGGCGTCGGTTTATCGTCATCGTTCACCGGTTCGGCCAGGGCTACGGCTTCGGGCTCGATCATCTCGGGCTCGGCCTCAACCTCAACCGGCAGGGGTTTGGCTTCCTGCGGCTGGCGCTTGTCTTCCTGGCGACGGCGCGGACGATCGGCGCGCGGTTCGCGGCGTTGCGTCTGCTCCTCCTCGGTCTGCGGCTTCTCGGCTATCACGGCGTCAAGCATCTCGGTCTCGACCGGCGCGTTCTGGCGTTTGCCTTTACTACGCGCATCGTCACGGGGTTCGCGGCGTTCGCGCGGTTCACGGGGCTCACGCGCTTCACGCGGCTGGCGTCCTTCCTGCGGCGCGCGCTGCTCACGCTCGCCGCCACGCTCGCCGTTACGATCGCGGCGGACATTCTGGCGGCGCTGGCCGCGGCGATCCTGCTGCTGGCGACGCGGCGCCTCGGCGGGTTCGGCTACGGCAGGGGTCTCTTCCTTCGGCAGGACCGGTTCGGCGGTTTTTACCGAGGTATCTTCCTCAGGATCGCTAAACCAGCTTTTCAGGCGGTTTACCGCGCGGCTGAATAACCCGGCGGAAGCCGGCTCAGCGGATTTTTCGGGCTTGGCGACGGCCTTGACGCTGGTTTCCCGGGCTACCGGCGCGGGTTCCTCAATCACCGGCTCAGGCGACATCGGCGGCGAATCCGGCATAACGAAAGCAGCCAGCGCGGGTTGTTCAGGCAGCTTACGCTCGGCCGCCGGTTCTTCGGACGGCTGGGCCATTTCCGCTTCGTGCAGTTGCGGCAACAGATAGCTCAAGGTTGGCGCTTCTTCGCCCTTGCGCACGCGCAGCACCGCGTAATGCGGGGTTTGCATTTGATCGTGCGGCACGATAATCGCCCGCACGCCGCCCTGGCGGCGCTCGATGGCGTTGACCGAATCACGCTTTTCATTGAGCAGATACGAGGCAATCTGCACCGGCACGATGGCATGCACCTCGTGGGTATTCTCTTTCAGCGCCTCTTCTTCGATAAGGCGCAGGATGGACAGCGACAGCGACTCGTTATCACGAATGGTGCCGGTACCGCCGCAACGCGGGCAGACATGGTGGCTGGATTCACCCAACGACGGGCTCAGGCGCTGGCGCGAGAGTTCCAGCAAACCAAAACGCGAGATGCGGCCGATCTGGATGCGCGCGCGATCCTGGCGCACTGATTCACGCAGGCAATTTTCCACCTCGCGCTGGTGACGCACGGGGGTCATATCGATAAAGTCGATAACGATAAGGCCGCCCAGGTCGCGCAGGCGTAATTGACGGGCTATTTCGTCGGCGGCTTCCAGGTTGGTGTTAAAGGCGGTTTCCTCGATATCGCCCCCGCGGGTGGAGCGGGCGGAGTTGATATCGATGGCGGTCAGCGCTTCGGTGGTGTCGATAACGATGGAACCGCCGGACGGCAGGCGCACTTCGCGCTGGAAGGCGGATTCGATTTGCGATTCAATCTGGTAATGGCTGAACAGCGGAATTTCGCCGCTGTACAATTTAATTTTGCTGCTGAAGTCGGGGCGGCCGAGGGAGGCGATATGTTCTTTCGCTTTTTCGAGCACCTTGGGATTGTCGATCAGGATTTCGCCGATATCCGGACGCAGATAGTCGCGGAAGGCGCGCACGATGACGTTGCTTTCCTGATGAATCAGGAAGGGCGCGGGACGTCCTTCGGCGGCTTTTTTAATCGCTTCCCAATGCTTGATGCGAAACGCCAGATCCCACTGCAGCGCATCGGCGGATTTACCCACGCCGGCGGTACGGACGATAAGGCCCATGCCGTCGGGGAGTTCCAGCGACGACAGCGCTTCCTTCAGCTCAGTGCGATCGTCACCCTCGATACGACGGGAGATGCCGCCGGCGCGGGGATTGTTCGGCATCAGCACCAGATAACTGCCGGCCAGGCTGATAAAGGTGGTGAGCGCGGCGCCTTTATTGCCGCGTTCTTCCTTATCAACCTGGACAATGACTTCCTGCCCTTCACGCAGCACGTCCTTGATATTGGGGCGGCCGTGGGAGGCGTATTGCGCGGGAAAATACTCGCGGGCAATTTCTTTCAGGGGAAGAAATCCGTGTCGCTCGGCGCCGTAATCGACAAACGCCGCTTCAAGACTCGGCTCAATTCGGGTGATTTTACCCTTGTAAATATTAGCTTTTTTCTGTTCATGACCCGGGCTTTCAATATCCAGATCATACAGCTTTTGGCCATCTACCAGAGCAACGCGCAACTCCTCTTGCTGAGTCGCGTTAATTAACATTCTCTTCATCTTAACTTACTCTTTTTTATGCATTGGCATCAGAGCTGCGGGCAAAAAAACGCATGACCGGGCGATAACCGACGGCCCCGTGACTTGTCGCGAGCCGTCAACCTCACGGTTGTCGCTCGCAGAGGGGCGCATTGTTTCGGTAGCCTGTTTTCAGAGAGAAAGACAGCGCATTTACAGCGGGAATAGCGTCTGATAACGGTCGCCAGAACGAATTCCTTTTGCCGGCCAAGCTGCAATCCGCAGCCCGCTAACTGCCTGATTAATCACTACGTCTTACGCCATTGCTGCGTGTATGGTTGATCAGGCAAATTTAAAAATTCCACGATTTCTCGCCTTTAACGGGCGCAGAGTGGAAAGTTTATGCATTATTCCACCGCTGACACCTATATAGCAAGGCGACTTTACCTCTTGGCAACAAGATTCCGACTTATGGTTACATTTCTGCCTGGCCTGCCTGCTGCGCAGCCGAAATCCACCCGAAAAACTTTTTTACCAATTAAAGCACAGTTAAGCACAGAAAAAGGAGTGGCGCTATGCTGGCGGTATATTTAGAATCGCGTCCCATGAATGAAAATAATGCAGGCGTACAGTTTATAACCGTTTCCGCGGATGAAGCAGGCCAGCGGATCGACAACTTTTTGCGTACCCGATTAAAAGGCGTACCGAAGAGCATGATTTATCGTATCGTGCGAAAAGGGGAAGTGCGGGTCAATAAAAAACGGGTCAAGCCCGAATACAAGCTGCTGGACGGCGATGAGCTCAGGATTCCGCCGGTGCGTCAGTCCGCGCCGGATGAAAACACCGTTTCGCCGCTGCTGGACAAAGTGGCGGCGCTGGCGGAAGCGGTGCTGTATGAAGACGATCACCTGCTGATTTTAAACAAGCCTTCCGGTACGGCGGTGCACGGCGGCAGCGGCTTAAGTTTCGGCGTCATTGAAGGGCTGCGCGCGCTGCGCCCCGATGCCCGGTTCCTGGAACTGGTTCACCGCCTGGATCGGGATACGTCGGGTGTGCTGCTGGTGGCCAAAAAACGATCGGCCCTGCGTTTACTGCACGAGCAGCTGCGCATGAAAGGCATGCAGAAGGACTATCTGGCGCTGGTCGCCGGAGAGTGGCCGTCGCAGACCAAGACGGTCAGCGCGCCGTTGTTGAAAAATATCCTCGCCAGCGGCGAGCGCATCGTGCGGGTGGGCAGCGACGGCAAACCCTCGGAAACGCGCTTCAAGGTAGAAGAACGTTTTGTGCACGCCACCCTGGTAAAAGCCAGCCCGGTGACCGGCCGCACGCACCAGATACGCGTCCATGCCCAATATGCCGGCCACCCGATTGCCTTTGACGATCGTTACGGCGACGCGCAATTTGATCAACAGCTCAAGGGATCGGGCCTGCACCGGCTGTTTTTACATGCCGCGGCCCTGCGCTTCGATCATCCCGCCACCGGCGAGACCATGCGCATAGAGGCGCCGCTGGATAAAGGCTTGCGCCATTGCCTGGTTTACCTGCGCGCCAACGATAAATAAGGCGGCGCGCAGGAAATGGGGCGACGGTATCGCCATCCCGCCGGCGATTGCTGCGGCCCTGCTAGCGCAAGCGCGCCTGCGCGTCCGTGAGCAGGGGATTGATGCCCTCGTTGCGCAGCATCCCGCCAAGCGCAATCAGGGGCAGGCCGATCAACGCATTGGGATCGCGCCCTTCCAGCGCGTCGAACAGGCTGATGCCCAGCCCCTCGCTTTTGAAGCTGCCCGCGCTGTGCAGCGGCTGGTCCAGCGCCACATAACCCGCGATTTCCGCCTCGCTCAGGGTGCGAAAAGTGACATGAAAGGGTTCTACCGTACGCTGGATCCTGCCCGTCAGGCTGTTAAGCAGCGCCAGGCCGGTATAAAACGTCACGCGCCGGCCGCTGGCTTGCCGTAGCTGGCCGACGGCGTTTTCGTGCGTATGGGGTTTGCCGGTAATGCGGCCTTCAAGCACGCAGCACTGATCGGAGCCGATAATCAGATGAGCGGGGTATCGGCCGGCCAGCGCGCGGGCTTTGCCCTCGGCCAGGCGCAGCACCATGTGGTCTGCGGATTCGTCCGCAAGCCTGGTTTCGTCGATGTCCGGCGCGACGGCGATAAACGGCAGGGTTAATTTTTCCATTAGCTCCCGGCGAAACGGCGACGATGAAGCCAAGACAATTTTGCACATATTTTTTCATCCAACGATGGCGTATTTCCGTGCGTCATTTTAAACTGTTCGCCGCTTCGGAAGCGAATATTGATAAAGGCAGGTAAATATGGCCTTTTTCTTTGACTCTATGCCGTTACAAAGTTAATATGCGCGCCCTATGCAAAAAGTAAAATTACCCCTGACTATCGATGCGGCCCGTACTGCACAGAAACGCCTGGACTATGCTGGTGTCTATGCGCCTGAGCAGGTAAAGCGTATTGCCGAATCCGTGGTAAGTGTGGATAGTGATGTTCAGGCGTCGTTGTCATTTAATATTGATAATCAGCGCCTGGCGGTGATCGATGGCAGTGCGGACGTAGCGGTGACGCTGCTGTGCCAGCGCTGCAACCAGCCGTTCGCGCATCAGGTGCACACGACATTTTGTTTCAGCCCGGTTGTCACCGACGAACAGGCTGAGGCATTGCCGGAAGCGTATGAGGCGGTTTATGTCGATGGTTTTGGCGAGATAGACCTGCTGGCAATGATTGAAGATGAAGTTATTCTTTCGCTGCCGATCGCACCGGTTCATGATACTGAACACTGTGAAGTGTCCGACGCGGAGCAGGTGTTCGGCAAGCTGCCGTCCGAGGTTGAAAAACCTAACCCGTTTTCCGTATTAGCCAGTTTAAAGCGAAAGTAATTTAAGGAGTAAGGTCCATGGCCGTACAACAGAATAAACCCACCCGTTCTACCCGTGGCATGCGCCGTTCACACGACGCGCTGACCACCTCTACCGTATCAGTGGACAAAGTCTCCGGTGAAACCCACCTGCGTCACCACATCACCGCCGACGGTTTCTACCGCGGTCGCAAAGTTATCGCCAAGTAATTCCAAGGCGATACATTGATACGTCTAACCCTGGCGTTAGATGCTATGGGCGGCGACTTCGGTCCCGCCGTAACAGTGCCTGCTGCATTGCAGGCACTGGCTTCTCATCCGCAATTAGCATTGCTGCTTGTCGGCAGTCCCGCTGCGATAAATCCTTTACTGGCAAAAACTGATTCCGTTCTACTTGAGCGATTGACGGTTGTTCCCGCCGAATCTGTTATTGCCGGTGACGCCAAACCATCCCAGGCCATCAGGGCCAGCCGCGGCACCTCAATGCGCATCATGCTTGAGCTGATCAAGGATGGAAAGGCCCAGGCCTGTGTCAGCGCCGGCAACACCGGGGCGTTGATGGGGTTGGCGATAATGTTGCTTAAACCGCTGGACGGCATCGAGCGTCCGGCGTTGATGACCGTGCTGCCGCACCAGCAGCGGGGCAAGACGGTCGTGCTGGACCTCGGCGCCAATGTGGCATGCGATGGCGAGATGCTGGCCCAGTTCGCCATTATGGGCGCGGTGATGGCGGAGGATATCGTGGGCGTGGCTAACCCGCGGGTGGCGCTGCTTAATATCGGCGAGGAGGAGACCAAGGGTCTCGATAATATCCACCAGGCCGCGGCGATACTGAGAAGTATTCCGTCAATCAACTATATAGGTTATCTTGAAGCCAACGAGTTGCTGACAGGGAAGACCGATGTGCTGGTCTGTGATGGGTTTGTCGGCAACGTCACATTAAAGACCATGGAAGGGGTGATAAGACTTTTTCTGTCTTTGCTTAAATCCTCAGGGGACGGCGGCAGGCAGGGTTGGCTGATGAAACTTGTCAAACGCTGGGTGAAAAAACGCCTCGCGCGCCAATTCGGCCATCTTAATCCTGACCAATATAATGGCGCTTGCCTGTTAGGTTTGCGTGGCACGGTGATCAAAAGCCACGGGGCGGCGAATCAGCGCGCGTTCGCTGTCGCTATCGATCAGGCAATGCAAGCGGTGGAGCGGCGGATTCCCGAGCGGATTGCCGCTCGCCTAGATGCGGTATTACCCAAGAGTGATTAAGCGTACATGTATACAAAGATTCTCGGTACCGGCAGTTATCTGCCGGCACAAATAAGGTCGAATGCGGACCTGGAAAAAATGGTCGATACCTCCGACGAATGGATCGTAACGCGTACCGGTATTCGTGAACGCCGTATCGCCGGGGTGGATGAAACCGTTTCCACCATGGGTTTCATCGCCGCGCAGCGCGCGCTGGAAATGGCGGACGTCGAGGTGGGCAAGATCGGTTTGATCATCGTCGCCACCACCTCGTCGAGCAATGCCTTCCCCAGCTCGGCGTGCGAAATCCAGCATCATCTAGGCCTTCGGGACGCCATCTCTTTCGATATGGCCGCGGCCTGCGCCGGTTTTGCCTACGCCCTGAGCGTGGCGGATCAATATGTTAAACACGGCGCGGTGGATTATGCGCTGGTGATCGGCTCCGATACCCTGAGCCGCACCCTCGATCCCAGCGATCGCGGTACGCTGATCCTGTTTGGCGACGGCGCGGGCGCGGTGCTGCTCGGCCGCTCCGAACAGCCTGGCATTTTATCGACCCATTTACACGCGGACGGGCGCTATGGCGATCTATTGACCCTGCCGTACCACAGCCGCATCGATCCGACGGCCCCTGCGTTCCTGACCATGTCGGGCAATGAAGTGTTCAAGGTGGCGGTGACCGAACTGGCCCATATCGTCGATGAAACCCTGAACGCCAATCAACTGGACCACTCGGCGCTGGACTGGCTGGTGCCGCACCAGGCCAACCTGCGTATCATCACCGCCACGGCAAAACGCCTGAGCATGAGCATGGATAAGGTGGTGGTGACCCTGGATCGGCACGGCAATACCTCCGCCGCCTCCGTACCGCTGGCGTTGGACGAGGCGGTGCGCGACGGCCGTATTAAGCGCGGGCAGCTGGTGATGCTGGAGGCGTTCGGCGGCGGCTTTACCTGGGGCTCGGCATTGATTCGGTTTTGAATTAACAGGAATTAAAAAAAAATGACAATATTGGCAATGGTATTCCCGGGCCAGGGATCCCAGACCGTCGGTATGCTGGCGGAACTGGCGGCACAATTTCCGCTGGTTGAGGCCACCTTCGCAGAAGCGTCCGCCGCTTTAGGTTATGATCTCTGGCAGATGACCCAGCAAGGCCCGGCGGAAGAGCTGAATAAAACCTGGCAGACACAGCCGGCGCTACTGGCGGCCTCGGTGGCCATCTGGCGCGTCTGGCAGCAGCAGGGCGGACAACAGCCGTCATGGCTGGCCGGCCATAGCCTGGGCGAATACTCGGCGCTGGTCTGCGCGGAGGTGCTTGATTTCGCCCAGGCGGTGCGGCTGGTGGAACTGCGCGGCAAACTGATGCAGGAAGCCGTGCCCGCGGGTATCGGCGCCATGTCGGCCATTATCGGCCTCGACAATGCCGCCATTGAGCAGGCCTGCCGCGAGTCGGCGCAGGGACAGGTGGTGTCGCCGGTTAATTTCAATTCTCCCGGACAGGTGGTTATCGCCGGCCATAAAGAGGCGGTCGAGCGCGCGAACGCGGCCTGCAAGGCGGCCGGCGCGAAGCGTGCGCTGCCGCTGCCGGTCAGCGTGCCTTCGCATTGCGCGTTAATGAAACCCGCGGCGGATAAGCTGGCGCTGGCATTGGCGGACATCGCCTTTTCCGCGCCTAGGGTGCCGGTGGTGAATAATGTCGACGTGGTGGCGCAGACGGATCCGGACGCGATACGCCTGGCCCTGGTGCGCCAGCTGTATAATCCGGTACGCTGGACTGAAACGGTGCAATACCTTGCCGCGCAAGGGGTCGACCAGGTGCTGGAAGCGGGGCCGGGCAAAGTGCTCACCGGCTTGACCAAACGCATCGCCGACACCCTTTCCGGCGCGGCGGTAAACGATCCGGCGTCGCTGGCAGCGGCGCTTGGGCAATAATCATGGGGAATGCAATGAGCTTTGAAGGTAAAATCGCCCTGGTCACCGGCGCCAGCCGCGGAATCGGTCGCGCTATCGCTGAATTGCTGGCCGAACGCGGCGCAACAGTCATAGGCACGGCCACCAGCGAGCAGGGCGCCGACGCCATCAGCGCCTATCTGGGCAACCGGGGCAAAGGGCTGCAACTTAATGTCTCTGACATCGCATCCATTGATTCTCTTTTAGAGAAAATGCGCGCAGAATTTGGCGAAGCTGATATTTTAGTGAATAATGCCGGAATCACGCGTGATAATCTTCTGATGCGCATGAAAGAAGACGAATGGCAGTCTATCCTTGATACAAACCTGACATCCGTTTTCCGCATGTCCAAGGCGGTAATGCGCGCGATGATGAAAAAGCGTTACGGCAGAATCATTACTATCGGTTCTGTTGTAGGCTCTATGGGTAACGCCGGGCAAGCGAATTATGCCGCCGCCAAAGCCGGATTGATCGGCTTTAGCAAATCGTTGGCCCGTGAAGTCGCCTCGCGCGGCATTACGGTAAACGTGGTGGCGCCCGGTTTTATTGCGACTGATATGACAGATGCGTTGACAGATGACCACCGTGCGGACATTTTGTCCCGGATTCCGGCAAATCGTCTTGGCGATCCGAAAGAAATTGCCAGTGCTGTTGCTTTTTTCGCCTCTGACGAGGCGGCATACATTACCGGTGAAACGATACATGTCAACGGCGGCATGTATATGCTGTAAAAAGCACGAAAATCATTTGCGTTATTTGTGGTAAACACCGCAAAATAGCATAAAATCGTGGTTTGACCAGCCGGGATTTAGTTGCATCTTTTTCAACATTTTATACACTACGAAAACCATCGCGAAAGCGAGTTTTGATAGGAAATTTAAGAGTATGAGCACTATCGAAGAAAGCGTTAAGGCAATCATCGCTGAGCAACTGGGTGTTAAGAAAGAAGAAGTCGTAAACAATGCTTCTTTTGTCGATGACCTCGGCGCTGATTCTCTCGACACCGTTGAGCTGGTAATGGCGCTGGAAGAAGAATTTGATACAGAAATTCCGGACGAAGAAGCTGAAAAAATCACTACTGTCCAGGCAGCTATTGATTTTATTCAGGCAAGCCAGCAGTAAGCGAACATCCCTAGGCGGTCATTCGACCGCCTAAGTTTTTTGTCCCACACAGTGTCTTTTTTCCCTCCTTGGAGGACAAGCGTGTCTAAGCGTCGAGTAGTTGTGACCGGACTTGGCATGTTGTCTCCTGTCGGCAATACCGTAGAATCTACGTGGAGCGCGCTCCTAGCCGGACAGAGTGGCATCGGCCCGATCGACCATTTTGATACTACTGCCTATGCAACACGTTTTGCTGGCTTAGTGAAAAATTTTAATTGTGAAGATTATCTGTCGCGCAAAGATGCGCGCAAGATGGATATTTTCATACAGTACGGCATTGCGGCCGGCATCCAGGCCATGCAGGATTCCGGCTTGGTGGTCACCGAGGAAAACGCGCCGCGTATCGGTGCGGCAATCGGCTCGGGCATCGGCGGGTTGGGATTGATTGAAGAAAATCATACCGCCCTGGTGAATGGCGGACCGCGCAAAATCAGTCCTTTTTTTGTGCCTTCCACCATCGTCAACATGATAGCCGGGCACCTGACCATCATGTGCGGACTGCGCGGACCAAGTATCTGCGTGGCGACGGCCTGTACCACGGGTGTGCACAATATCGGCCATGCCGCCAGGATAATCGCCTATAACGATGCGGATGTCATGTTGGCCGGTGGCGCTGAAAAAGGCAGCACGCCCTTGGGCGTCGGCGGTTTCGGCGCCGCGCGCGCGCTGTCTACCCGTAATGATAACCCGCAGGCGGCCAGCCGCCCCTGGGATCGTGACCGTGACGGCTTTGTGCTGGGCGACGGCGCCGGCGTCATGGTGCTGGAAGAGTACGAGCATGCTAAAAAGCGCGGTGCGAAAATTTACGCCGAAGTGGTGGGTTTTGGTATGAGCAGCGATGCCTATCATATGACCTCGCCGCCGGAAGACGGCGCGGGTGCGGCGCTGGCCATGGTCAACGCCCTGCGTGACGCGGGCATCACCCCGTCGCAGGTCGGCTATATCAACGCGCACGGCACGTCCACGCCGGTGGGTGATAAAGCTGAAACCTACGCGGTGAAATCCGTGTTCGCCCAGGATGCGTACAAGGTCATGATCAGCTCCACGAAATCGATGACCGGGCATTTGCTGGGCGCCGCCGGGGCGATAGAGTCTATTTTCAGCATACTGGCGCTGCGCGATCGGGCTATTCCGCCCACCATTAATCTGGACAACCCTGACGCCGAGTGCGATTTGGATTTTGTGCCCCATGAAGCTCGTCAGGTGCCTGGAATGGAATATGCGTTATGCAACTCATTCGGTTTCGGCGGCACCAACGGGTCACTGGTATTCCGCCGGATATAATCGTAGAGTGATGCCTAATGGCCCGTTTATCGGGCCATTTTTTTATCATTGCCGCATCGGCGACCGCTTACCAGGTGAACTATGTATTGGATCAACGGAAAACCCCGGCGCCAATTGCCCGTAAACGATCGCGCCACCCAATTCGGCGACGGTTTTTTTACCACCGCGCGCATACGCGCGGGTGCGATCGATTTACTGCCCTACCATCTGGACCGGCTGGCCGAGGCCGGCGAGCGGTTGTTGTTTGCGCCGCTGGACCGCGGGTTATTAACCAGCGAAATGCGCCGGGTGGCGGAACTCCGACAGCAAGGCGTGCTCAAAGTACTCATCAGCCGCGGCAGCGGCGGCCGGGGGTATAGCGCGGCCGGTTGCGATGCGCCGTTACGTATTATGTCCCATACGGCCGCGCCGGCGCATTATGTCGCCTGGCGCGAAAGCGGCGTCAGCCTTGCCCTGAGTCCAGTCAGATTGGCCCGCGGTCCGCTATTGGCCGGCATAAAGCACCTTAACCGCCTGGAGCAGGTATTAATCCGCGCTCACCTGGACCGGGATGCCGTCGCCGAGGAGGCGCTGGTGCTTGATACGCAGGGTTTTATCGTTGAATGCTGCGCGGCGAATATTTTCTGGCGCACCGGGGATCGGGTTTATACACCGGCGCTGACCCATGCCGGCGTGGCGGGGGTTATGCGGCGTCATATCATGCGCCTGCTTGCGGCCTCGCCGTTCAGCCTGCAACAGGTCGAGGCGCCGGCCGCCGCGCTCGATGACGCCGAGGAAGTGATCATTTGCAATGCGCTGATGCCGGTATTGCCGGTCAACCGTATCGCGCAGCGCCGCTATCCCGCCAGGGCCCTGTTCGACTTCGTCAGCCCGCACTGTTAACTGAGTTATTGCATGAAAAAAACGTTTTTTATCGCCATTATCCTCCTGCTGGCCGCCGGCATCGCGTTTTGCCTGTACCAGGTCAAGCATTTCGCCGCGTCGCCGCTGGTCATTAAACAAGAGACTATTTTTACCTTGCCCGCCGGCACCGGGCGCGAGGGGCTGAAAACCGCGCTGCGCCAGCAGCATATCGTCAAGCGTACCCGCTGGCTGCCGGCGCTGTGGCAACTGGAGCCGGAGCTGGCCAGCTTCAAGGCGGGCACTTACCGGTTTATACCCGGCATGACGGTGCGCCAGATGCTGGCGTTATTAGCCAGCGGCCGGGAAGCCCAGTTTTCCATCCGTTTTGTCGAGGGGTCCACGTTTAAGGAGTGGCTGGCCATTATCGCCAAGGCGCCTTACCTGAAACATACCCTGGACGGGGTGGCGGCGGATCAGGTAGCCGGCCTGCTGGGCCGGGAGCCATCGTCCACGCTGGAAGGGCGCTTTTATCCCGATACCTATCTGTATACCGCGCAAACCCCCGATATCGCTTTGTTAAAGCGCGCGGGACAGCGGATGGATAAAACGCTGGATGAAGTCTGGCGGGACAGGGCGCCGGGACTGCCGTACAAGACGCCGCTGGATTTGCTGACCATGGCCTCGATTGTGGAAAAAGAGACCGGTGTGGCGGACGAACGCCCCAAGGTGGCCTCGGTATTCATCAACCGCCTGCGCCTGAGCATGCGCCTGCAAACCGATCCCACGGTGATCTACGGCATGGGCGAGAGCTATAAAGGTATCATCAGCAAGCAAGACCTGGCGACGCCAACGCCGTATAATACCTATTTGATTACCGGACTGCCCCCCGCGCCGATCGCCATGCCGGGACAGGCGTCGCTTGAGGCCGCCGCGCATCCTGCCAAGACGTCGTATCTTTATTTTGTCGCCGACGGCAAGGGCGGCCATATTTTCAGCACCAACCTGGCAAGCCATAATCAAGCCGTACAGCAATATCGTGAAAGCGTAAAGGAAAACCATGGACAGTAAATTCATCGTGATTGAAGGGCTTGAGGGCGCCGGGAAAACCAGCGCCATCGCCGTGCTGGTGGAGACGCTCAGGGCCCGTGGCATCACTGATGTGGTTTTTACCCGCGAGCCGGGCGGAACCCCGCTGGCGGAAGCGTTGCGCCGCTTAATCAAGGACGGTATCGACAACGAGCCGGTAACCGATAAAGCGGAACTGCTGATGCTGTACGCCGCGCGCGTCCAGTTGGTGGAGAATGTGATCAAACCCGCGCTGGCGCGTGGCGCGTGGGTAATCGGCGATCGCCACGATCTCTCATCCCAGGCTTACCAGGGCGGCGGCCGCGGCGTGGATCCGCAACTGCTGACGGCGCTGCGCGACCTGGTGCTGGGGGATTTCCGCCCCGATTTAACCCTGTACCTGGATCTCCCCCCGGCCATTGGCCTTCAGCGCGCGCGGGCGCGCGGCGAGCTTGATCGCATCGAGCAGGAGTCGCTGGCCTTTTTTGACCGCATCCGGGCGCGTTACCAGGCCCTGGCCGCGGCGGATGCGCGCATCGTTACCATTGACGCCAGCCGTTCGCTGGCGCAGGTTAGCGACGCGCTGCGCGCCAGCCTGAACCGCTGGCTGGACGCGCCGGAGTCCCGGCCGTGAAATGGTATCCGTGGCTGAATACGCCCTACCGGCAGATTCTCGCCCGCTATCAGGAGGGCAAGGGCCATCACGCTTTGCTTATCCATGCGCTCAAGGGCAGCGGCGTGTCATCGCTGTTCTATGCCCTGAGCCGCTGGCTCATTTGCCAGCGGCCGGACGGCATCAAAAGCTGCGGCCATTGCCACAGTTGCCGCCTGATGCTGGCCGGCACCCACCCCGATTTTTATCAGCCCGAACCGGAGAAAGGGCGGTTGAGCCTGGGGGTGGATAATATCCGCCAGATTATCGACCCGCTCTACCATCATGCGCAGCAGGGCGGGGCCAAGGTGGTCTGGTTGCCCCACAGTGAAATACTGACCGAGCCGGCGGCCAACGCATTGCTCAAGACCCTGGAAGAACCGCCTGACCGCACCTTTTTCCTGCTCGGCTGCCGCGAACCGTCGCACCTGTTGCCCACCCTGCGCAGCCGCTGTCTGTACTGGCACCTGCCGTCGCCGGAAGAGCCGGCCGGCCTGCGGTGGCTCCAGCAGCAGGGCATCACGGCGCAAGAGCAGGCGCGCACGGCGCTGCGGCTTACCAGCGGTGCGCCGGTCGGCGCCCTGGAGCTTCTGCAGCCGGGCCGCTGGGCGGAACGTGCGGCGCTGTGCGACGGGCTGGGCCGCGCGCTTGCCGACGGCGATTTTCTGAGGCTATTGCCGCTGTTAAACAAGGACAAGGATGACGAACCGGTATACTGGCTGCTCAGCCTGCTCACGGACGCCCTGAAATGGCAACAGGGCGCCGCCGGGTTTATGCTCAACCAGGATCAGCTGGCGCTGGTGGGCGAGCTGGCCGCGCGATTCCAGCCCGGCGCCCTGCATCATCAATTGCAGCAGTGGCTCCAGTGCCGGCGGCAGTGGCGGGAGATTGCCGGTGTTAACCGCGAATTGTTGCTGACCAATCAATTGCTTAACTGGGAAAACGGCGCGCCGGACGGGCGCACCCATCCCTGGACTCTATAAAAAGGTAATGTCATGTTTTTAGTCGATTCCCACTGCCATCTTGACGGGTTGAATTACGAGACCCTGCATCGCGATGTTGCCGACGTGGTGGCCAAGGCCAAGGCGCGCGATGTTCATCTGATGCTGGCTGTGGCCACCACCCTGGCGGGTTTTAGCAAGATGAGCGAACTGATCGGCCAGCGCGACGAGGTGCTGATGTCGTGCGGCGTCCATCCGCTGAATCTGGATGAGCCCTATGATTTTGCCGAACTCAGGCGCCTGGCCGCGGGCGACAACGTGGTGGCCCTGGGCGAGACCGGGCTGGATTATTTTTACCAGCAGGATAATAAGGCCGAACAGCAGGCGGCGCTGCGCGAGCATATCCGCATCGGCCGGGCCGTGAACAAGCCGGTAATCGTGCATACCCGTTCGGCGCGGGAAGACACGCTGGCTATCCTGCATGAAGAACGGGCGGGGGAGTGCGGCGGCGTGCTGCATTGCTTTACCGAAGATATCGCCACCGCCAAGACCCTGCTGGACCTGGGTTTTTATATTTCGTTTTCCGGCATCGTCACCTTTCGCAACGCCGAGGCGCTGCGCGAGGCGGCGCGCTATGTTCCGCTCGACCGGCTGCTGGTGGAGACCGATTCGCCTTATCTGGCGCCGGTGCCGTATCGCGGCAAGGAAAACCAGCCGGCCTATGTGCGGGACGTGGCCGATTTTATGGCCGGCCTGAAAGGCGTGACGGTGGAACAACTGGCGCAGGCCACCACCGCGAATTTCGGCCGGTTGTTTCATGTTGATCCCGCGCGCCTCGCCGCGCATAGTTGAGTCCGGCGGTATTTCCAGCGCGTAATGGGGTGAAATAAACGCGCGCCGGGGCGGGTTGCGGATGTTTTAATCACCTCGCGCGTCATGGCCATGGGCGCCGGTGTCATGGCGCGTTTGGCCGGCGTCAGTGAAACGTGATTATCATCAAACACCCGGCCGGCGATTTATTTTACACTGCGTAATAAATACAACCCCAGCGGTTCATAAGACAAAAAGCCAGCGCAATTTGAGCTCGCGCCCTGGCGCGGGCGGATCCGGCATTATTACTAGGAGCATTCATCATTATGTTTAAGAACGCATTCGCCAACCTGCAAAAAGTAGGTAAATCGCTAATGCTACCGGTATCCGTATTACCGATTGCCGGCATCCTGCTCGGCGTCGGTTCCGCTGAATTCAGCTGGATACCCGCCGTTGTTTCCCATGTCATGGCGGAGGCCGGCGGTTCGGTTTTTGCCAATATGCCGTTGATTTTCGCCATCGGCGTGGCGCTGGGGTTCACCAATAATGACGGCGTTTCCGCCCTGGCGGCGGTAGTGGCCTACGGCATCATGGTGAAAACCATGGCGGTAGTGGCGCCACTGGTTCTCGGCCTGCCGGCGCAGGAAATCGCCGCTAAGCATCTGGCCGACACCGGCGTATTGGGCGGCATTATTTCGGGTGCCATCGCCGCTTATATGTTCAATCGGTTTTACCGCATCAAGCTGCCGGAATACCTGGGCTTTTTTGCCGGTAAACGTTTCGTGCCGATTATTTCCGGCCTGATCGCCATCCTGCTCGGCGTCGTTTTATCCTTTATCTGGCCCCCGATCGGGTCGGCCATCCAGGACTTCTCCCAATGGGCGGCATACCAGAACCCGGTGGTGGCCTTCGGCATCTACGGCCTGGTGGAACGCGCGCTGGTGCCTTTCGGCCTGCATCATATCTGGAACGTGCCGTTCCAGATGCAGGTGGGCGAGTTCACCAACGCCGCGGGCCAGGTGTTCCATGGCGATATACCGCGTTATATGGCGGGCGACCCCACCGCAGGCAAGCTGTCCGGCGGCTTCCTGTTCAAGATGTACGGACTGCCGGCCGCCGCGATTGCCATCTGGCATTCGGCTAAACCGGAAAACCGCGCCAAAGTGGGCGGCATCATGATTTCCGGCGCGCTGACCGCATTCCTGACCGGCATTACCGAACCGATTGAATTCGCTTTTATCTTTGTGGCCCCCATTCTTTACGTGATCCACGCCATCCTGGCGGGCCTGGCGTTTCCTATATGTATCCTGCTCGGCATGCGTGACGGCACCAGCTTTTCCCACGGCCTGATCGACTTTGTGGTGCTGAGCGGCAACAGCAGCCGCATTTGGCTGTTCCCGGTGGTGGGTATCCTCTACGGCCTGGTTTACTACACCCTTTTCCGGGTATTGATTGTCAAACTGGATTTGAAAACGCCCGGCCGTGAAGCGACAGGCAGCCAGCAGATCGCCCAGGGCGGCACGGAAATGGCGGGAGCGCTGGTCAAGGCGTTCGGCGGCCGGGACAATATCACCAACCTGGATGCCTGCATTACCCGTTTACGCATCAGCGTGGCGGATATTTCCAAGGTGGACCAGCCAGGGCTGAAATTGCTCGGCGCGGCCGGCGTGGTCGTGGCCGGCTCCGGGGTACAGGCGATATTCGGCACCAAGTCGGATAACCTGAAAACCGATATGGATGAATATATGCGCCATAGCGTGTCATGATGGCGCTATAACGCGTGCGGCAGTACCACAGGGGGGCGAAGGCCTCCCTTATAGTCTGCCGATAACATGTGCACGCCATTGATGCTTTTGCCCACCGTACCCGCGCGTACCGTCCCTCGCTGTAATAAAACCATCCCAAGGTTGAAATAATGGGGGTAAGTCGCTCATACTCCATGCACTAACCTGTTTTGATACAAGGAAAGATGTCATGGCTGAAGAAACTATTTTCAGTAAAATTATTCGCCGGGAAATACCCTCGGAAATCGTTTACCAAGACGAACTGGTTACTGCCTTTCGTGATATTACCCCCAAGGCGCCAAGCCATATCCTGATCGTACCCAATATCCTGATCCCAACCGTAAACGACGTTACCGCCGAACACGAGGCGGCGCTGGGCCGCATGTTTACCGCCGCCGCCAAAATTGCCCGGCAGGAAGGCATCGCCGAAGACGGCTTTCGCCTGATAGTCAATTGCAACCGCCACGGCGGCCAGGAAGTCTATCATCTGCATATGCATCTTCTCGGCGGCAGGGCGCTCGGTCCGCTGGTGAATTTTTGAGCGGCCGCAGGGCGATGGGACACACAAGCAATCGGGGAGGCCTATGCGTTTTACGCCGCCGTTTTTAGCCATGCTGCTGCTTATCACGGGTTGTACCGCCAGTCATAACAAGACGCTGATGATTAACGATCGGCAGACGCTGATTATGGATCCGTCGGTAATGACGGCCGGGATTACCGCCGAAGCGCCCACCATCGGCGACGACCAGGGCCGCCGCCGTGCGCACGCCACGATCGGCAACGGACAGGATCATGCCGTTACCGTCAATTACCGGTTTTATTGGTACGACCCGCAGGGTCTGGACGTACTGCCTTTCCCCGCTACCCGTACACTGGTGATCCCGCCGGGCGCCGATGTCACCGTTGAATCCATCACCGGTAATCTCGAGGCCAGGCGCGTTCGCCTCTATCTGTTTTTGTAACCTATGTTTGAGTGATGGATGATGAAAAAGTATCTCTTTGTCGCATTAGCCGCGCTGGTGCTGACCGGATGTCCGACGCGCGCGCCGGAACCGGAGCAGCCGCCCGCCACTATTGAACCGGCCCAGCCGGTGCCGGCGCCTGAGCCGGTTCCGTCGCAGCCACAGCCGCAGCCGGTACCGCAGCCGCCTAAGCTCAGGACTCTGGATTGGCCGGCAAGCGTCGCGCCGCTGGTCAAGCAAATGCTTGGCGCCCAGGGGATCGCGCCTGGCAGCGTACTGTTGATCAATAGCATGAAAAACAATACCAATGGCAGCATACAGACCGGCAAAGCTACCGCCGCAATCTACAGCGCCCTGGCGGCGGATAAGACCTTTACCATCATCAGCCAGGACCAGATGGCGTCGGCCAAGCAGACCCTGGGACTGTCGGTGGACGATAGTCTGGAGTCGCGCAGCAAGGCGGTAGGGTTGGCGCGCTATCTCAATGCGCAATATGTGCTTTACAGCGACGCCAATGGCGATGCAAAACTGCCCGACATCGAGATGCAGTTAATGCTGGTGCAATCCGGCGAGATTGTCTGGTCGGGTAAAGGGCTTGCGCAAGAGTAGCGTCTCCCTTGATGTTCTGTTGACGCAGGTGCCGGCGATGAATGTCGCCGGCCGGAGGGTGGCGCCGGTGCATGGCCTGACCGGCGCCAGCTGGCGGGTCAGCGCCGCGGGTGGGGATCTCATCGCGCGGGAAGCGACGCCGTCTGAACGGCTGCTGGGCGTGGACCGGCGGCGGGAATATCGCCTGCTGCGGCGCTTGCCCGCCGGCACCCCGGCGCCAAAGCCGCTGGCCGGTACGGCGCAATGGCTGCTGTTGGAGTGGCTTGCCGGGGAATGCCTGACGCCGGCCGGGTGGCAGGCGGCGGTTGCCGGAGGCCAGCTTGCCGCCGTGCTGGCGCAATTGCATCGCGGGCCGCGCCACGGTTATCCTATTGCCCTGCGGGCCCGGTACGCCGCCTACTGGCAGGCCAGCGATCCGGCGCGCCGCTGTCCGGCCTGGCTGCGGCTGCAGCAGCGGTTTATGCGCGCCAAAATGCCCGCGCCGCTGTGCTGCGCGCCGTTGCATATGGATATCCACCCCGGCAATGTGCTGCGCGCGCCTGACGGCGGGCTGCGGCTGATTGACTGGGAATACGCCGGCGACGGCGATATCGCCCTGGAACTGGCGGCGCTGTTTCGCGGCAACGGGCTGGACGAAGGTCTGCAGGCGGATTTCCTGCGCGCCTACCAGGCCGGCTCAAGCTCCCCTGGCTATGCCACGGCCGTTCTCCGGCGGCGCATTGCCGCCTGGGCGCCGTGGGTCGATTACCTGATGTTGATGTGGTACGAAGTCCGCTGGCGGCAAACGCGCCAACGGCATTTTTTGCGGCATGCGGCGCCGCTGCGCCGCCATTTGGGTTTACCGTTTTGAACGAGGTTGTCGTGGGTCCATTGATGTTAGATGTCGCCAGCTATGAGTTGGATAACGAAGAGCGTGAAATATTGCAGCACCCGATGGTGGGCGGCGTGATTATTTTTACCCGCAACTATCACGATCCCGATCAGCTGGCAGCGCTGGTAGCGCAAATTCGCCGCGCGTCGCGCCAGCGGCTGGTGGTGGCGGTGGACCAGGAAGGGGGCCGGGTACAGCGTTTTCGTGAAGGATTTACCCTCCTGCCCGCCGCCCAGGCGTATGCGGCGCTGCGCCCCATGGCGCAGGCGACGGCCCTGGCCCGCGACGCCGGCTGGCTGATGGCGGCGGAAATGACCGCCATGGATATCGATATCAGTTTTGCGCCGGTACTGGATATCGGGCATGGCAGCCTGGCTATCGGCGAACGCGCCTTTCACCATCAGGCGGAGCCGGCCATCGAGCTGGCGGAAAATTTTATCGCCGGCATGCATCAGGCCGGCATGAAGGCCACGGGCAAGCATTTCCCCGGCCACGGGGCGGTGACCGCCGACTCGCATAAGGAAACGCCCGTCGACGGCCGTCCCCTGGACGAGATTCGCGCCCATGATATGCACGTCTTTACCACGCTTGTCGCGCGCGGCGCGCTGGACGCCATTATGCCCGCCCATGTGGTTTATACCGAGGCGGACCCCCTGCCGGCCAGCGCTTCCGCTTTTTGGCTGAAGACGGTTCTGCGCCGCGAGCTGGGCTTTGCCGGTATTATTTTTTCCGATGATCTCTCCATGGAAGGCGCGGCGGTGATGGGGGGCTATGCCGAGCGGGCGCAGGCTTCGCTGGATGCCGGCTGCGATATGATTTTGGTGTGCAATAACCGCGCCGGGGCCATCAAGGTGCTGGATAATCTGTCACCGATCAAAGTCGACGTTCTCGAGACGTTATACCATCGGGGAGTGATTTCCCGTAAGGAACTGCTCGGCTCCACGCGCTGGCGGCAGGTGCATCAACAGCTTACGCTGCTGGGAGCGCAGTGGGCCGAGGAAAAACAGCGGCGGATAGAATTCCCGGACCACTGACGTTCAGCGTCCGGACTTATTGAGCGACGAGGATAGTGATGATTATCTATTTGCATGGTTTTGATTCCAACAGTCCCGGTAATCATGAAAAAGTGCTGCAGCTTCAGTTTATCGACCCCGATGTGCGGCTGATAAGCTACAGCACCCGTCATCCACGCCACGATATGCAGCATCTGTTAAAAGAAGTGGACAAGATGCAGCAACTGACCGATGACGAGCGTCCGCTGATTTGCGGCGTCGGACTGGGCGGGTTCTGGGCGGAGCGCATCGGGTTCCTGTGCGACATGCGCCAGGTGATCGTTAATCCGAATTTATTTCCGGATGAGAATATGCCGGGCAAAATCGATCGTCCGGAAGAGTACGTGGATATCGCCACCAAATGCGTGGAGAACTTCCGCGAGAAAAACCGCGACCGCTGCCTGGTGTTGCTTTCGCGCAATGATGAAGCCCTGGACAGTCGCCGCAGCGCGGCGCTGCTGGCGCCGTTTTACGAGATTATCTGGGA
This sequence comes from Sodalis sp. RH24, assembly GCF_047324145.1. Classification (NCBI taxonomy): domain Bacteria; kingdom Pseudomonadati; phylum Pseudomonadota; class Gammaproteobacteria; order Enterobacterales; family Bruguierivoracaceae; genus Sodalis; species Sodalis sp. RH24. Next base: position 1,692,592 of record NZ_CP178729.1, on the reverse strand, counting down.
TGAGGAGCAAAGCCATAAATTCAAAAATATCGCCCCCCATGTGCTGAGGATCCAGAGTTTCAAGGCGCTGGGTTAAGCGCCCCGGCCAACCGGCATCAGGGCGCCTGTGCGCAGGTGCCCGGTTGCGTTTTTATTCTCTGCCTTATTAGGCCAAAATTGATTTATATCAATTTTGGTATGACCAAATGACCCTTCATGGTAATCTTGCAGCAACAACAGTTTATTTGAAGGTAACCACGTGTTTTATAAGGGTATTTATTTTTACTCTTAGTTAACGATTGGTTTACATTTGGAGGTTATTTTGTCATTACCCCTGAAGCAGATTGTTATCGTTGGCGGCGGCGCCGGCGGCCTGGAACTCGCCACCCGTTTGGGATCCGCCTTGGGCCGCAGTAAAAAGGCGGACATCACCCTGGTGGATCGCAATCACAGCCATTTATGGAAACCTTTGCTGCACGAGGTGGCCACCGGTTCGTTGGATGAAGGCGTAGATGCCATCAGCTACCTGGCCCATGCCCGCAATCATCACTTTTTTTTCCAGATGGGCAGCCTGAGCAATATTAACCGCGACGATAAAACGCTGCAGCTGGATGAAATCCGCGATGCCCACGGCGATCTGCTGGTGCCGGTGCGCCAGCTGCCTTATGACATCCTGGTGATGGCGCTCGGCAGCGTATCCAACGACTTCGGCACCGCCGGGGTGAAGGAAAATTGTATTTTCCTCGACAATCCCGCGCAGGCCCAGCGGTTCCATAATGAAATGCTCAATCTGTTCCTGAAGTTTTCCACCCAGCCGCACGGCCCGGATGAGCGCGTGAATATCGCCATCGTCGGCGGCGGCGCCACCGGCGTGGAACTGTCGGCCGAACTGCATAACGCGGTTCAGGAATTGCACAGCTACGGGTTTAAAGGCCTCGATAACCAGGCGCTGAACGTGACGCTGGTCGAGGCGGGCGAGCGTATCCTGCCGGCGTTGCCCGCGCGTATTTCCGCCTCGGCTCACCATGAGCTGGGGAAAATGGGCGTCCGGGTCCTGACCAAGACGCTGGTGACCAGTGCCGGGCCCGGCGGGCTGACCACCAAGGACGGCGAGTTTATTCCGGCGGAACTGATGGTTTGGGCGGCCGGCATCAAAGCGCCGGATTTCTTGAAGGATATCGCCGGGCTGGAAACCAATCGCACCAATCAACTGGTGGTGACGCCCACCCTGCAAACTACCCGCGATCCCGCGATTTTCGCCATCGGCGACTGCGCGTCCTGTCCGCAACCCGCCGGCGGGTTTGTGCCGCCGCGCGCCCAGGCCGCGCACCAAATGGCGAGCCGGGCGTACGCTAATATCCTGGCGTTGTTAAAAGACCGGGAACTGAAACCCTATGTCTATAAGGATCACGGCTCCCTGGTATCGCTATCCCGGTTCAGCACCGTGGGCAGCCTGATGGGCAATCTGATGCGCGGCTCCATGATGATAGAGGGCCGTATCGCCCGCGCGGTGTATATTTCTCTGTACCGCATGCATCAAGTGGCCCTGCACGGCCTGTTCAAAACCGGGCTTATCGTGCTGGTGGGGCGGATTAACCGTGTGATCCGGCCGCATTTAAAACTGCATTAATTGCAGGCAGTCATTCCCTCTGATACGGCTGCGCCGGGTTCGGCGCCAGCCTGCCGCCGGGCAGGAAAATCTGCCCGGCTAATGCCTCTGCGCCCCCTTTCCCTGCAATATGCCCAAGCTGACGCGGCAATCACACGGTTTGCGGCGCTAACATATTGTATTAGCAATGCTTACCCTTAGCATAAAACGCCGATAATGGCGCTTAAACCCCTAGGAATTATCCCAAACTGGCTTAGGCGCATGCATAAATGCCCTATTTTGGCTAATAGTCTTATTGCCGCTGTCGCCTGCTTTGTGCAGACTTCGGTTCATCCGGTGGGCGAATCACGCACGCCGTGCCGGAGGAGTCCATGAGTTCCGTTTTGCGCTAGCGTCCGGAGAGGGCCGGCAGTCATTAACCCAGGCGTAGTTAGCGTAATCGACTGCCTCTGGGATCCGGTTGCTGCCAGTGAATGCGTGGGTTATTACTTCAGGAGGATTTCCCATGAATAAATCAATGTTGGCCGGTGTCGGTATCGGGATCGCCGCGGCGTCAGGGATTGCGGCGGTTGCCGGACTGGATGTGTTCTCCTCTGGTCCGCGATATGCGCAGGTAGTCACGGCAACGCCAATCAATGAAACCATTAAAACCCCCCGCCAGGAATGCCGGAATGTCGCCGTTACCCATCGCCGTCCGGTGCAGGACGAAAATAAAATCGCCGGTTCTTTGCTCGGCGCGGTGGCGGGCGGCGTCTTAGGGCATCAGTTCGGCGGCGGGCGCGGCAAGGACGTGGCGACGGTGGCGGGGGCGCTGGCGGGCGGATACACCGGCAACCAGGTGCAGGGCAATCTGCAAAATCGCGACACCTATACCACCACCCAGCAGCGCTGCCAGACGGTTTATGATAAATCGCAGAAGCTGTTGGGTTACGATGTTACCTACAAGATCGGCGATGAACAGGGGAAAATCCGCATGGATCATGATCCAGGCACGCAGATTCCCCTGGATGGCAAAGGCCGTCTGGATTTGAACAAACAGGTCTAGTACCGCAATCGCCACAGCGCCGGTGGCCGTCATCCGCATCGAGCCGCTGCGTGACTGCCCGGGACTAGCCGGTCCGGGCAGTCACGGACTCAGGCGGGAACCTGATGTTGAGCCAGTCCCGCCAGCAATTGATCCACATACTGCAGTCGTTCCAGCCGTTCCGTCAGGGGCTTGATGAATTTCAGCCGCGTCGGGCCGTCGAGACGGAAGGTCTTGGGATCGCGCTGCAGCAGGCCGATAAGATAGACCGGATCCACGGTGTTTTTCTCGCTAAATTCAATAAACCCGCCTTTTTCATTGCCCTCGATGCGTTTGATACCCAGTTTGCGCGCCCGTTGCCGCAGGCCGGCGATATCCAGCAGATGACGCGCCGGATCGGGCAACAGCCCAAAGCGGTCGATCAATTCCACCTTCAGCTCTTCAATTTCCCGGGTATCGGGCGCGCTGGCGATGCGTTTATAGAAAGATAAACGGGTATTGACGTCGGGAATATAGTCTTCCGGCAACAGGGCGGGCATGCGCAGCTCCACATCCGTGAGCTGGCTGGTTAAATCCTCCAGCGAGGGTTCGCGCCCGGCCTTGAGCGCGTCCACCGCGCTCTCCAGCAGTTCCATATATAATGAAAACCCAATGGTTTGCAACTGGCCGCTCTGGTCTTCTCCCAGCAGTTCGCCGGCGCCGCGAATTTCCAGATCGTGGGTGGCCAGGGCGAAACCCGCGCCCAGATCCTCCAGCGACGCAATGGCCTCCAGGCGTTTTAACGCATCCTGGCTCAGGGCCTTGGGCGGCGGGGTCAGCAGGTAGGCGTAGGCCTGGTGATGGGAGCGCCCCACACGGCCGCGCAGCTGGTGCAATTGCGCCAGCCCGAAATGGTCGGCGCGCTCGATGATAATGGTATTGGCATTGGCGATATCAATACCGGTCTCAATAATGGTGGTGCAGACCAGGACATTGAAGCGCTGGTGATGGAAATCATTCATCACCCGCTCCAGATCCCGTTCCCGCATCTGGCCGTGGCCGATGGCGATACGTGCTTCCGGCACCAGTTCCTGCAGGCGATGGGTGGCTTTTTCAATATTTTCTACATCGTTGTACAGATAATAAACCTGCCCGCCGCGCAGCACTTCGCGCAGGATAGCCTCGCGCACCACCAGGCTGTCGTATTCGCGCACAAAGGTTTTTACCGCCAGCCGGCGGGCGGGCGGCGTGGCGATGATGGACAGATCGCGCATACCGCTCATGGCCATATTCAGGGTACGCGGGATGGGCGTGGCGGTCAGGGTCAGGATATCCACATCGGCGCGCATCGCCTTGATGCGTTCTTTATGGCGCACCCCGAAGCGATGTTCCTCGTCGACAATCAGCAGGCCCAGATCGCGCCATTTAATCTCGTTTTGCAGCAGCTTGTGGGTCCCTATCAGGATATCCACCTTGCCGTCGGCGGTCTGCTCCAGGACCTGGGCCTGATCCCTGGCGCTGCGAAACCGGGAAATCATCTCAATGCGCACCGGCCAGTTGGCGAAACGATCGCGGAAATTATCGAAATGCTGCTGGGCGAGCAGGGTGGTCGGCACCAGCACGGCCACCTGCTTATGATTCTCAATGGCCAGGAACGCGGCGCGCATCGCCACTTCGGTTTTGCCGAACCCCACATCGCCGCACACCAGGCGGTCCATGGCCAGAGGCTGGCACATATCGCTTAACACCGCGTTAATCGCCTGTGCCTGGTCGGGCGTGGGCTCAAAGGGGAAACCCTCGCAAAACAGCTGGTAATTCTCGCGGTTTTGCCGGAAAGCAAAGCCCACCTTCGCCGCCCGTTGCGCATAGATATCCAGCAGTTCGGCCGCCACGTCGCGCACCCGTTCCGCCGCTTTCTGCCGCGCGCGCGACCAGACGTCGCCGCCGAGCTTATGCAGGGGCGCGTTCTCCTGGGCGCCGCCGGAATAGCGGCTGATCAGATGCAGCGAGGAAACCGGCACATACAGCTTATCGTGGCCGGCATAGGTCAGGATCAGGTACTCGGCCTTGATGCCGCCGGCTTCCAGGGTGGTCATGCCGCCGTAGCGGCCGACGCCGTGTTCCAGGTGCACCACCGGCTGGCCCGGATGCAATTCCGCCAGGTTGCGGATCAGGGTATCGGCATTAATGGCGCGGCGGTTATCCTGACGCCGCCTGCTTACCCTTTCCCCCAGCAGGTCCCCTTCGCATATCAGGGCGCGCCCGCGGAACTGATCGATGAAACCGCGTTCGCTGGCGCCGATAATCAGGTAATTGCCGGGGCCTTGGGCATCATCGAGCCGGGCGATTAATTTGGGGTTGATCTTGATGCGCGCCAGCAGTTCCTGCAGCGTTTCGCGCCGTCCCTCGCTTTCCACCGAAAAAATCACGCAGCCGTCGAACTGCTCGCAGAACCGGCGTAATTTATCCATCGGCGCTTTGTTTTGCGCCTCCACCGCCAGGTCCGGCAGCGGCTGATATTCCATATTGATATTGGCGGCTTTCGCGTCCAGCCGCTCGCCGATCAACTGTACCCGCGGCCAGTTTTTCAGCTCGCTGAACAGCCCGTCGACCCGTAGCCACAGCATTTCGGGCGCCACCAACGGCCGCATCGGGTCCACCCGGCGGTTTTCATAACGCGCCACGGCATCCGCCCAGAACCGCCCGGCCCCGGCTTCCAGATCGCCGGTATTGACCAGCAGGGTATTGGCGGGCAGGTAGCTGAACAATGCCGGCAGCGGTTCGCTGAAAAACAGGGGTTGCCAATATTCGATGCCCGGAGGCAAGGTGCCCTTGCTCACCTGCTGGTAGATATGCTCGGCGTCGCGCCGGACCTCGAACTGTTCGCGCCATTGGCTGCGGAACAGCTCAATGGCCGTTTTGTCGGTGGGAAACTCATGGGCCGGCAACAGGTTTATCTGATCCACTTCGTGCAGGGTGCGCTGGCTGTCGACATCAAAAATGCGCAGGCTGTCGATTTCATCATCGAAAAAATCGATCCGGTACGGTTCTTCGCTGCCCATGGGATAAAGATCGAGCAGGGCGCCGCGCGTGGCGTACTCTCCGTGCTCCATGACCTGATCCACGCTGCGGTAGCCGGCCTGCTCCAGCTGCGCGCGCAGCTTGTCCCTGGAGAGGCGCTGGCCTTTTTTCATCACCAGCGCGTGGCCGTGCAGGAATGAATGGGGGCATATCCGTTGCATAAGGGTATTGATCGGCAGGATAATGACCCCGCGATCCATGGCCGGCAGTTGATATAATGTCGACAATCGATCGGATATGATTTCCTGGTGCGGGGAAAAATTGTCGTAAGGCAGGGTTTCCCAGTCGGGCAGGGTAATCACCGGATGGCGCGTAAACTGCCGGATTTCGTCGTGCAGGCGCAGGGCGTTTTGCATATCCGGCGCCACCAGCATCACGGGACCGGGGTAGCGATCGACAATAGCGGCGCATTCGACGGCGCAGGCGGCGCCGGTGAGTTGACCCAATAAACGTTGTTCACCGGGTTTAGTGGGTAAGGTATAACGATATTGTTCGGACATAAACAGTGGTCAGATCTCTTCTCTTGCGCCGGGGCCAATACGATATGGACTATGGCGAAACGTGCGTGCATTGAGCATGATGGCTTATGTTAGGCAGCCTAACAAGAATAAAAGCCGGCGGTAGCGGCGGTTAGTAGTTCCATAATAGGGTACGACCCTTTATTATCCTTGATCACTTTGCTTTGGCAACCGGCATCCAAACGGAATTCAATGTATCAACCTGTCGCATTATATATTGGCCTGCGCTACATGCGCGGGCGGGCATCAGACCGCTTCGGGCGCTTTGTCTCCTGGCTATCCACCATCGGCATTACCCTCGGCGTCATGGCGCTGGTCACCGTATTATCGGTGATGAACGGCTTCGAGCGCGAGCTGGAAGGTAACATTCTCGGCGTCATGCCCCAGGCATTGATTACCACCCCCGGCGGCTCGCTTGATCCTAAACGCATTCCGCCCTCGGCGCTAGGTGCGCTTAAGGGCGTCAGCCGTATCGTGCCGCTGACCACCGGCGACGTGGTGCTGCAAAGCGCGCGCAGCGTAGCCGTCGGGGTCATGCTGGGCGTCAATCCGCAGGATCCCGAACCGCTGGCCCGCTACCTGGTCAACATCCATATGGATGCGCTCCAGCCCGGGAGTTACCAGGTTATCCTCGGCGAACAGCTGGCGGGACAACTCGGCGTGAAACGCGGCGATCAGCTGCGGTTAATGGTGCCAGGCTCAAGCCAGTTTACGCCGATGGGCCGCATTCCCAGCCAACGCCTGTTTACCGTGGCCGGCACCTTTGCCGCCAACAGCGAGGTGGACCAATACCAGCTGTTGACCAACCAGCAGGACGCCTCGCGCCTGATGCGCTACCCGGCCGGCAATATCACCGGCTGGCGCCTGTGGCTGCAAAAGCCCCTGGACGTCGAGGCGGTCAGCCGCCAGCGGCTTCCCGAAGGCACCCAATGGAAGGACTGGCGCGAGCGCAAAGGCGAGCTGTTCCAGGCGGTGCGCATGGAAAAGAACATGATGGGCCTGCTGCTGAGCCTGATAGTGGCGGTGGCGGCGTTCAACATTATCACCTCGCTCGGCCTGCTGGTAATGGAAAAACAGGGTGAGGTGGCCATTCTGCAGACCCTCGGCCTGACCCGGCGCCAGGTGATGCTGGTGTTTATGGTGCAGGGCGCCGGCGCCGGCATTATCGGCGCCCTTCTGGGCACCGGCCTGGGCGTGCTGCTGGCCAGCCAACTGAATAATTTAATGCCGGTGATCGGCGCTTTCCTCGATGGCGCGGAGCTGCCGGTCGATATCGACTCACTGCAGGTTGCCACCATCGCCGTGCTGGCGATGGTCGTGGCGCTACTGTCCACGCTTTATCCTTCCTGGCGCGCGGCCGCCGTTCATCCCGCTGAGGCTTTACGTTATGAATAATGCTCCTTTGTTGCAGTGTAACAATTTGAGTAAGCGTTACCAGGAAGGCAAGTTGTTTACCGATGTACTGCGCGACGTGTCCTTTTCGATGCTGCCGGGCGAGATGATGGCCATCGTCGGCAGTTCGGGCTCGGGTAAAAGTACCCTGCTGCATTTGCTCGGCGGCCTGGACGAGCCGACCTCCGGCGAGGTGATTTTTGAAGGCCAGCAGCTGACGGCCTTATCCTCCCAGGCGCGCGCGGAGATCCGTAACCGCCGGCTGGGGTTTATCTATCAGTTCCATCATTTGCTGCCGGATTTCACCGCGCTGGAAAATGTCGCCATGCCGCTGCTTATCGGCGGCACCACGCCGCAGCAGGCAAAGGCTACCGCGCGGGAAATGCTGGCGTCGGTCGGGCTGGATAAACGCGGCCATCACCGTCCTGCCGAGTTATCCGGCGGCGAGCGGCAGCGGGTGGCGATAGCGCGCGCCCTGGTCAACCATCCGGCGCTGGTGCTGGCCGACGAGCCTACCGGCAACCTGGATCAGCGCACCGCCGACAGTATTTTTGAACTGCTGGGCGAACTGAATATGCGCCAGGGCACCGCATTTTTAGTCGTCACCCACGATCTTCACCTGGCGCGGCGCCTGAACCGTCAGTTGGAAATGCGCGACGGCCAGCTGCGGCGGGACGGCGACCTGCTGGGGGCGCAGGAATGAGGGGATTTCCGCTTTCGTTGCAAATTGCGCTGCGTTTTAGCCGCGGCCGGCGTCGCGGCGGCATGGTGTCGCTGATTTCGATTATCTCCACCGTCGGCATCGCGCTCGGCGTGGCGGTACTGATTATCGGCCTGAGCGCCATGAACGGCTTTGAGCGTGAATTGAATAACCGTATTTTAGCGGTAGTGCCGCATGGCGAAATCGAGCCGGTTAACCCGCCTTTTACCGACTGGCCGGCGATATTAACCCGGATTGAAAAAGTGCCGGGCATCGCCGCGGCGGCGCCCTACATCACTTTCACCGGCCTGGTGGAGCGGGGTGTTAAGCTCAAGGCCATCCAGATCAAAGGCGTCGACCCGCGGCAAGAGTCCAACCTGAGCGCGCTGCCGCGCTATGTCCAGGATAATGCCTGGCAGGCGTTCAGCGCCGGTAAGCAGCAGATCATTATCGGCCAGGGGGTGGCGCAAGCCCTGGATGTCAAGCAGGGCGACTGGCTGACCGTGATGATCCCCAACAGCGATCCGCAGATGAAATTGCTGGAGCCAAAGCGTATCCGCCTGCAGGTGAGCGGTATCCTGGCGCTCAGCGGCCAGCTGGATCACAGCTTTGCCATGGTGCCGCTGGCGGATGCCCAGCAGTACCTGGATAAAGGCCAGGACGTCAGCGGCATCGCCATTAAGGTGAATAATCCCTTCATCGCCAATAAGCTGGTGCGGGACGCGGGCGAGGTGACGAAAACGTATGTGTATATCCGCAGCTGGATGGGCACCTACGGTTATATGTACCGGGATATCCAGATGATCCGCGCCATCATGTACCTGGCCATGGTGCTGGTGATTGGCGTGGCGTGCTTTAACATTGTTTCCACGCTGGTGATGGCGGTTAAGGATAAAAGCACCGATATTGCGATATTGCGTACCCTGGGCGCCAAAGACCGCTTAACCCGTGCTATTTTTATTTGGTATGGCCTGCTTGCCGGCCTTACGGGCAGCCTGAGCGGCGTGGTGGCCGGCGTGCTTGTGGCGCTTAACCTCACGGATGTGATTAAAGGGATCGAACGTTTGCTGGGGCATAATTTATTATCCGGTGATATTTATTATATCGATTTCCTGCCAACCGAACTGCATTGGCTTGACGTGGCGATCGTGCTGGGCACGGCGCTGCTGCTTAGCCTGCTGGCCAGTTGGTATCCGGCGCGGCGGGCCAGCCGTATCGACCCGGCAAGAGTGCTCAGCGGTTTATAAACGCCTTGCGGCCTATCCGTGCCATGCATTAAGGAATCAGCAGCATGCGTATTCATCGCCGGTTAATCCGGTTTCGTAAAAGTAAACGGCTCAGGCAGCAGCGATTGCGCTCACGTATTTTTCACCGTGACACCATGGCGGTAACCAAGATGAAAAAACCTTTTGTAGTGGTGCTTACCGGCGCCGGGATCTCGGCTGAATCGGGTATTCGTACTTTTCGCGCCGCCGATGGCCTGTGGGAAGAGCATCGGGTCGAGGATGTCGCCACTCCTGAGGGCTTCCAGCGTAACCCGCAGCTGGTGCAGGCGTTTTATAACGCCCGACGCCGCCAGCTGCAGCAGCCGGAAATCAAGCCCAACGCCGCCCACGTGGCGCTGGCAGAGCTGGAGCAGATGCTGGGCGATAATTTTCTTTTGGTCACGCAGAATATCGATAACCTGCACGAACGGGCCGGCAGCCGGCGCGTGATCCATATGCATGGCGAACTGCTCAAGGTGCGCTGCGTCAGCAGCGGCCAGATTATCGAGTGGACCGACGATATTACGGAAACCGACCGTTGTCATTGCTGCCAATTCCCGGCGGTGCTGCGTCCGCACGTGGTCTGGTTTGGCGAAATGCCGCTGGGCATGGATGCCATATACGACGCCCTTGGCAAAGCGGATTATTTCCTGGCGATCGGCACCTCCGGCCATGTTTATCCGGCCGCGGGGTTTGTCCATGAGGCGCGAATAAGCGGGGCCAGGACGGTGGAGCTCAACCTCGAGCCCAGCCAGGTGGAGAGCCAGTTCGAGGAGCGGATTTACGGTCCGGCGAGCGAATGCGTGCCGGCATATGTGGCGCGGTTTATTGAGGGCTTTGTGGAGCAGCGGGGATAAATCGGGACGCTGTAGCGCGTTGAGGAGAACTGCCGCTGCCAGGGATTGGGACGCGCGGCGAGGGTAAGGTTTGCTTTGGGCTTGGTCGGGATCTGGTCGTTCGGCGAGGGTTTCGCTTGCCATGACTGCGCCAAGGGCAAAACCTGTCCCGCGTCACAATGCTTATTGAAGCGCCCGGTCTGAGGTTTTATTCGTATCGGTCTTCTCGATGGCGCCAGGATTAAACGCCATTTCATTACAAAAAAGCGATATATTACGACGGCAATATTACTGTCGCCTACGGTGAAAAATTATAAAAAGCCTATTAATTAAAATATAATGCTTAATTAAAATGGTCCCAGAAGACTCTCCCTACATCAATAACTGCGAGCCGCACCATTGCCTGTCCTGCGCATTATCTCATCCAGCCTGCGCAATCAATTATTGACATTCCTCACATTTTCTTTACAAACCCAGAATGTTTTATTGCTTAGATATCAATAGGTAAAGCATTATTTTTTAAATTGTGAAGATAAATTGTTGGATATTAATTAATTTCATGTTACAAAAATTTATGATTCGTTTGGCTCGTTTGTTTTTTTTTACTATAGGAATATCTGGAGATAAAAATGAAAAAGGCTGCTTTTGGCTTGATGATGGTACTCGCGCTTACAGCTTGCTCGGGTGGAATGATGGGAGGGGAAGATAAGTTCAGCACATCTTACGTTGAGTCTCATATTATCAAGGGTAAAACCACGCAACAGCAAGTTCAAAGTTTGTATGGCGTACCGGATTCAAATGAGAAATCATCCAATGGCGTCACCTGGGTTTATCATAAAAACGGCGCGCTAAGCGATGCATCCAGTTTAACCGGTTTTATTCCTGGTACCGGCGCGATTTCCAGTGCCCTAGGATTGGCTGGTACAGCCAGCTCAGCCTCTTCTCAAGCTAACAAGGTATCAGGGAAAATGAGCGGCAATACTGAAATCCACGGCAATCGTTTCTATGTCACCTTTGATAATAATAATATTGTGGACTACTGGAGTCTAAATTAACTGTTATATCAGTGGGTAAATACGTGCAGGCGGTGCGAAAGTCTGGTCCTGCAAGACAGTATTTCCACAGACTTGCCTAAGGTCATCAATCTGATTTTATTTTTGATGTTGATGTTAATGTTGACCTTGACCTTGACCTTGACCTTGACCTTGACCTTGACCCGGCATCAAGCGCGCTGACGGCAGGGCGGACGACCGGACGAGCCGCAGGGAGGCGGCGAGAGCACGGTTCGCGCCGGGAGCGCGTACCGTGCGGTCCCAGGGGCGGCAGCCGGGACGGAAGGCACCGCGCAGCGGCGCGCGATCTGCCGGAAGCCCGGGATTCGAAAGGGCCGGGGCGACTGCCGGCCCTTCGTCGATTGCCCGCACGGGCCGACATACGCCGCCCCGCTGACGGCAAGCGAAACCTCCCCCAGCCAACACACGCCACCCCGCTGACGGCAAGCGCAACATCCCCCAGCCAACATATGCCGCCCCGCTGACGGCAAGCGCAACCTCCCCCAGCCAACATACGCCACCCCGCTGACGGCAAGCGCAACATCCCCCAGCCAACACACGCCACCCCGCTGACGGCAAGCGAAACCTCCCCCAGCCCACATATGCCGCCCGCTGACGGCAAGCGAAACCTCCCCCAGCCCACATACGCCGCCCGCTGACGGCAAGCGAAACCTCCCCCAGCCAACACACGCCACCCCGCTGACGGCAAGCAAAACCTCCCCCAGCCAACACACGCCACCCCGCTGACGGCAAGCAAAACCTCCCCCAGCCAACACACGCCGCCCCGCTGACGGCAAGCAAAACCTCCCCCAGCCAACACACGCCACCCCGCTGACGGCAAGCACAACATCCCCCAGCCAACATACGCCGCCCCGCTGACGGCAAGCGCAACCGCCGATCCCAGCCTACACACTATATGCCCCCCGCAGGCTGCCAATGGCATTCTCCGGCAACACCCCTTTCCCGCTAGGATATAAAATCATGCTTCAGGTCAAACCCCGCCGGTTTAGGTTCTGCCGGCAAACGGAATACGCTATGCTTAGGCAATTATGCTTTTTTGCAGGTCAAAACCATGAAAACTGACCTGACACAATATTTGCAAAATCATCGCTACCCATAATAGGTGCCAGTGATGCGACAGGCGGAAAAAATGGACAAATTACTCGATCGTTTTCTACATTACGTTTCCATCGATACCCAATCAAAACCGGGGGTTAAACAAGTCCCCAGCACCGAAGGGCAATGGAAACTGGCTCATGTGCTGCAGGAAGAGCTGTCCGCCCTGGGATTTGAACAGGTGACATTAAGCGATCATGGCTGCCTGATGGCGACGTTGCCTGCCAATGTCGCCTGGCCGGTGCCGGTTATCGGCTTTATTTCCCATATGGACACCGCCCCGGATTTTACCGGCAAACATGTCAATCCGCAGATCGTCGAGAATTATCGCGGTGGTGATATCGCCTTGGGCAACGGTGATGAAATACTCTCGCCGGTAATGTTTCCTGTTTTGCATCAGCTGATGGGCCATACCCTGATCACTACCGACGGCAAAACGTTGCTTGGGGCCGACGATAAGGCAGGCATAGCGGAAATCATTACCGCTATGGTGCGCATCAAGGAGAAACAGCTGCCCCATGGCGATATCCGTATCGGCTTTACCCCCGATGAGGAAGTCGGCAAAGGCGCGCAGTTTTTTGATGTCGAGCGTTTTGGCGCCCAGTGGGCCTACACCATGGACGGCGGCGGCATCGGTGAGCTGGAATATGAAAACTTCAACGCCGCGTCGGTGCTGGTAAAAATTGTCGGTAACAACGTGCATCCCGGCACCGCCAAAGGGGTAATGGTGAATGCCTTGACGCTGGCCACGCGCTTTCACCAGCGCATGCCCGCCGACGAAACGCCCGAGGCTACTGAAGGCTACGCAGGTTTTTATCACCTGAACAGTATGAAAGGCAGCGTCGACCGGGCGGAAATGCATTATATCGTGCGTGATTTCGACCGTCAGCGTTTTGAAGACCGCAAGCAGTTTATGATCACCACCGCCGAAGAACTGGGGAAGGGGCTACACCCGGATTGCTATATCGAACTGACTATTGAAGACAGTTATTACAATATGCATGAGCAGGTGGCGCAGCATCCGCATATCATCGAGCTGGCGCAGCAGGCCCTGCGCGAGTGCGGTCTGGAACCGATAATGAAACCGATCCGCGGCGGCACCGACGGCGCTCAGCTGTCGTTTCGCGGGCTGCCGTGTCCGAATTTATTTACCGGCGGGTATAACTACCATGGCAAACATGAATTTGCCTCGCAGGACGGCATGGAAAAAGCGGTGCGGGTGATTATGCGCATCGCCGAGCTGACCGCGTTGCGCGCGAAAGGCCTGCCGCATAAGGCATAAAGAAAAAGCCCGGTGGAAACCGGGCCTGGTGTACGTCGGCCTGCAGCGGGTTTGACAGCAACCCGCGCTAGAGGCTGCAATCCATTGTTTTAGTTCTTGAAATACCAATAGCCGCTATTGATCAGCGCCGTCAGCAATGCCAGGAACGAAGGATCATCCAGCGCCGCGCCAAACTGCGCGCCGCTAATGACATAAGCGCCGGCCAATACGGCCAGCGCCTGTTTATGCTGGGTGACAATCTGTTCGCCGTTGACATAACACTCTTCGCCAACTTTTAATACGCGCAGGCCGCCGAGACGGTGCAATTGGTCGCCCTGTTGCAGCAGATCGTATATTTCGCCGGCCTGGTAAGGCGGTTCCGGCGGGGCGATATCCAGCTCATGGCGCGACTGGGAAATAAACTCGCCAAACCAATGATTAAATCTGTCCGGCTGCTGAACCAGATCCATCATCATGGCGCGCAGCGCATCGATCTCCTCCGGCAGAACGGCGGACGGGTCGGCGCGCGGTGTCAGGGTGGGATCGCTATAGCGTTGGCTGCCCAGTTCCTGCGCCAGGACATAATCGGCAAAACCGCTGACCAGCTCACGGCCGCTGGGGGCGCGAAAGCCTACCGAATAGTTAAGCGCATTTTCCAGCGAATACCCTTCGTGCGGATAACCGGGCGGAATATACAGCATGTCGCCCGGCTCCATTTCTTCATCAATAATGGCGTCGAAAGGTTCTACCTGCAGCAGATCCGGATGTGGGCTGTGCTGTTTCAGCGCCTTTTTATCGCCAACCCGCCAGTGACGACGGCCCTGTCCCTGGATAATAAACACGTCGTACTGATCAAAATGAGGGCCGACGCCGCCACCGGGCACGGCGAAAGAGATCATCAGATCATCGATCCGCCAATCGGGCAATTGGCGGAAAGGGCGCATCAGCGCGGCGGAAGGTTCATGCCAATGGTCGACGGCCTGGACCAGCAGGGACCAGTTGGTCTCGCTCAGTTTATCAAAACTCTCAAAAGGCCCATGGCTGACCTGCCAGCGCCCGTCCTCATGGCTGACCAGGCGGCTGTCGACCTCGGTTTCCATTGCCAGGCCCGCCAGTTCATCCGGCGTTAAGGGATCGATAAAATTCTTGAAAGCGCGTTTAATGATGACCGGCCGCTTTTGCCAGTAGCGCTGTAAAAAGTCATTCCAGTCAAGATCGAGTTGATAATCCATAGCCTATTCCACCGTGAGGGACCCTGTCTGGATTATAACGGAAGCCGGTAGGCTACGGGGGTTAAATTATCCGACATGCCGCAAAATACCGCTATAAAATAGGCCAAGGACGCGCTTCTTTATCAAAATATAGGCCGCTTGCGTAGATCAGTCGTCGTCCTGGTAACCCTGCTGGCGCTTGAAGATCACTTCCACCAGGGCGCCCCCCAGCGCGCTTTCGCCGACGATGATATCGCCCTCATATTGCTCCAGGATTTCCGCCGCAACCGAGAGACCCAGGCCCTGTCCCGGGCGCAGGGTATCGGCGCGCTGACCGCGCTTGAAGATCAGGGTGCGTTTAGAAGCGGGAATGCCAGGTCCGTCGTCTTCGATAAGCAGGTGCAGCTCTTTTTCGTTCGCGCGCGCGCTGATCTCGACAAATTCCAAACAATATTTACAGGCATTGTCGAGGATATTGCCCATCACCTCCATGAAGTCGTTCTTTTCGCCGATAAAGGTCAGTTCAGGGGAGATGTCCAGTGAAATGGAGACCCCCTTGCGCTGATACACTTTGTTGAGCGCCGAGCACAGGCTGTCCAACAGCGCCGGTACGGAATGCAGTTCGCGGCTGAGCACGTTATGATCGGAATGCACGCTGGCACGGTGCAGGTAATAGCCGATTTGCTGCGAGATACGACTGATTTGCTCCAGCATGATCGGTTCCACCAGCTCGATATTGGTTTCCCTCCCGGTGCGCAGGGAGCGCAGCGTCGTCTGCAGCACCGCCAGCGGCGTTTTCAGACTATGGGTGAGATCCGACAGGGTGGAGCGGTATTTTTGGTAACGCTGGCGCTCATTGTTCAGCAGAATATTCAGGTTGCGCACCAGAATGCCCAGTTCGCGCGGCGGATTTTCATCCAGCCGGTCCCGTTCGCCGCCCTCCAGTTCGCGGACCTGCTGCACCAGGTCCTTGATCGGGCGCAGGCTCCAATGCGCCGCCAGCCACAGCAGCGGCACCACCAGCAGCAGGTTGGCCAGCAACACATAGCTGAACCACTCCCAGACCAGGTCGGTGCGCTGCAGTTCATGGGGAATGGTATCCACCACCACGATGGTCAGCGGGGGCAGCCGCCCGGTCGCCGGGTAACGATTCACCGCCACCGAGTGCGTCAGCGCGTTGCTGTCGCTGCTGTCGAAATCTTTCAGTTTGTCCTGCGCGGTGGGATTGTCGCCCAGCACCGCGCTGCTGGTGCGGGTATCGGTATCCAGCTCGAAATAGCCGGTTTTTGCCAGCCACTCGGGTTTCAGCCGTGTTTCCAGGGCCGGCACATAGCGCTGGCGCCAAAGGATTTGGCCTTTATCGTCATAGATGAGCACCAGGGCGGCAAAGTTAATGTCGATGTTGGGGGGAACGGCGATAGTCAGCTGGTTGTCTTTCCACTGCGCCAGGCTGAAGAACAGATTGCTTTCACCGCGCAGAAGGCGAAACGAGGTTTTGTCAAAGCTGACGCTGTAGCCGATGACCGCCACCATGCCGTAGCATAAGGAAAGCGCCAGAACCACGCAGGCGGTAGCCAGCAGGAATCTGACGCGAAGCGAGAAGGGCTTCTTATGTTGATAAGGGAAGTGGGCCATAGATCTTAATTAACATCAAAACGATAACCCTGCCCACGAACCGTTGTGATCACTTCATACGGATAATCGGCCTGCATTTTTTTTCGCAATCGCCCCATCAGGACATCGATAGTGTGACTTTCGCGCAATTCCGCGTCGGGATAAAGCTGCAGCATCAGGGAGTCCTTGCTGACTACTTTGCCGGCGTTGCGGATAAGCGTCTCGATGATGGTGTATTCAAACGCGGTCAATTTGATATGTTCGTTATTGATCATCAGTTCGCGGCGCGACAGATCAATCTGGAACGGCGGCAGGGTAATGACCTGCGAAGCCAGTCCGCTGTTACGGCGCATCAAGGCCTGCATGCGCGCCACCACTTCTTCCAGATGGAAAGGCTTGGTCACATAATCGTCCGCGCCCGCTTCCAGCACGGTGACTTTATCTTGCCAGCCCTCGCGCGCGGTGAGTACCAGAATGGGGATTTTTACCTGATGGGTGCGCCAGCGGCGTATCAGGCTCAAGCCGTCTTCATCGGGCAGGCCGAGGTCGACAATGGCGATATCAGGTGGGTGTTCATGCAAAAAATAATCCGCCTCTCTGGCATCGGCGGCGGCATCGACCTGATGACCCATTTCACGCATTTGTACTGTCAGGTGATGTCGAAGAAGAGAATTATCTTCTATAACCAGAACTCGCATCGCAACTCCTAAGTTAAAGCACCAGTAACGAGCCTGAATCACCCGTCTCTGCCAATCTGTAAAAACAATCCCCTGGGCTGATGGACGTCTTTTGGGAGAGTATCCCAGAGGATGGCTAAACTTATGTTCAACGGAGCTTTAACCGGAGCGTTCGCTAGGGCATTTCACACGCCGGGCATTATTTCAGCTCATCGACCATGGCAACGGCGCGTCCGATATAGTTGGCCGGCGTCAGCGTCTTCAGCCGGGTCTTTTCCTCTTCCGGCAGCGGCAGGCCGTCGATAAAGGCCTGGATGCCGGCGGCGTCAACGCGTTTGCCCCGCGTTAACTCCTTAAGTTTTTCGTAGGGTTTTTCAATGCCATAGCGGCGCATCACCGTTTGGATCGGCTCCGCCAGCACTTCCCAGTTCTGATCCAGCTCCGCCAGCAAACGATCGCCGTTGACTTCAAGTTTGCCGACGCCCTTGAGCGTGGACTGGTAGGCGATTAAGGCATAACCGATGCCGACGCCCAGGTTACGCAGCACCGTGGAGTCGGTCAGGTCGCGCTGCCAGCGTGAAATCGGCAGTTTGCCCGCCAGATGGCCCATGATGGCGTTAGCCATCCCCAGATTACCTTCGGAGTTCTCAAAATCGATCGGATTCACCTTGTGCGGCATGGTGGAAGAGCCGATTTCACCGGCCACGGTGCGCTGTTTAAAGTGGTTCAGGGCAATATAACCCCAGATATCGCGGTCGAAATCAATCAGGATGGTATTAAACCGCGCCATGCAGTCGAACAGTTCGGCTATATAGTCATGAGGCTCGATCTGGGTGGTATAGGGATTCCAGTGAATACCCAGCGAGGTGACGAATTCCTCACTGAACCGGTGCCAGTCCACCTGCGGATACGCCACGATATGGGCATTGTAGTTGCCCACGGCGCCGTTGATTTTACCGAGGATTTCCACCTGCGACAACTGCCGGTACTGACGCTCCATACGATAAGCCACGTTCGCCATTTCCTTGCCGACCGTGGACGGGGTGGCGGGCTGTCCGTGAGTACGCGACAACAACGGAATATCCCGGTACAAATGCGCCAGCGCCTTGATGCCGTCGATGATTTTACGCCAATAGGGCAGGATCACGTCCCGGCGGGCGGTTTGCAGCATCAGCGCATGCGACAGGTTGTTGATGTCTTCCGACGTGCAGGCGAAATGGATAAATTCGCTGACCGCGTGCAACGCCGGTACCGACGCCACCCGTTCCTTGAGGAAATACTCCACCGCCTTCACATCGTGATTCGTGGTGCGTTCGATGGTTTTGATGCGCGCGGCATCCTGTTCGCTGAAGTTGGCGGCCAAATCATCAAGGTAAGCGATTGCGTGGTTGTCAAATGCCGGGACTTCGCTGATATCGGCGCATGCCGCCAGTTTTTGCAGCCAGCGCACTTCCACCTGGACGCGGAATTTCAGCAAGCCATATTCACTGAAAATAGCGCGCAAGGCGTCGACTTTGTCGCCGTAGCGGCCGTCAACGGGGGAAACGGCGGTCAGTGAGGATAATTCCATCGATTGCGACTCCTGGGATAAGATTTCAACATTGTGCAAGGATTTGCCGGGCCTGTTCAAACAGGCGATTGCGGGCGAACATCAGTTGCAAACGGCCGCCGCCCACCTGTTGCCACAGCACGGCGGAACGAATGCCGGCCAGTAACGCTGCGCGCACCTTGGCCTGTACCTGCAGGTTCTGCAGCATGGCCGGGGCGCCGGTCACCTGGATACGTGGACCCAGCGGGCTGATGACGTCGACATAAATTGACGCCATGGCGCTTATCAGGGTCTCTGACATTAATTCGAAATGAGACAGCTGGCGGTCAAGCTGGCCGATGCGCTTCGCCAGTTCGTCCAGGGCGCCTTTATTGGCATGCAGTTTACGCTCCAGCACCATCAGGCTCAGGGTATAACGCGTTATCTCCGCTCCCACGCCTTCGCGCGAGGCGTTAAGCATGCCCGCCATGGCTTCCAGCCCGGGCTTGAGATTCGCCGGCCGGTCGCCGTATACCCTAAGCGTCGTGGGCGGGTTAAGATCAAGCAGGCTGCGCAGCGAGACTTCGAGCGCGTCGTCGTCGCACACGCCCTTATTGGCCAATTGCCGGACTAATAACGCGCTTTGGCAGATCCCGGCCAATGCCAGCGTAATATCATAATAATTCTTAGCCAAGGTTACTCCTGTACACTTCCCTGATGATGCGGCGGCGTTTAATCACGCATGGGGGCATTCAGCCGCCGGCCGGACTTATCCCGGCGATAAAATGGTTGTCGTGTCTTTGCCGCCGATCATGCCACAAATCGCGTGGTAAACCCAGATCAGGATCACTCCTGCAGCGGCAACCGGGCCTCGATAACGCCGCCGCCCAGGCACAGTTCACCCAGATAGAACACCGCCGACTGTCCGGGCGTGACCGCGGCCACCGGCGCGTCGAACAGCACGTTGATCCGCCCGTCCGCCAGCGGCTCTACCAGGCAGGGCACATCCTGCTGGCGGTAGCGGGTTTTCACCACGCAGCGCAGGGGACCGGCCAGGGGCCGCCTGTCCACCCAGTTCAGTTGCCCGGCGACCAGGCCCACCGACATCAGACGCGGATGCTCATGGCCTTGGGCCACCACCAGGATGTTATCATCCATCAGCTTGTCCACCACATACCAGGGCTCGTCATTGCCGTCACGGGTGCCGCCGATGCCCAGCCCCTTACGCTGGCCCAGGGTGTGGTACATCAGCCCCTGGTGCTCGCCGACCCGCTGTCCGTCCACCGTCAGGATCGGGCCGGGCTGGGCCGGCAGGTAGCGGCCGAGAAATTCGCGGAACCGGCGCTCGCCGATAAAGCAGATGCCGGTGGAATCTTTCTTGGCCGCGGTGATAAGTCCCAGCTCCGCGGCGATGCGCCTGACCTCCGGCTTGGCCAGTTCGCCCACCGGGAACAGGCACTGCGCCAGCTGGCTGTGGCCGAGGGTATATAAAAAATAACTCTGGTCTTTATTGTCGTCGAGACCGCGCAGCAGCTGGCTTTTACCCGCCTCATCCCGGCGGCGCACATAGTGGCCGGTGGCGATGAAATCAGCGCCCAGGTCCTCGGCGGCGAACTCCAGGAAGGCTTTGAACTTAATTTCTTTATTGCACAGCACATCGGGATTGGGCGTGCGCCCGGCCTTATATTCGGCCAGGAACAGTTCAAACACGTTATCCCAGTATTCGGCGGCGAAGTTCACCGTGTGCAGGGGAATGGACAATTTATCGCAGACCGCCTGCGCATCGGCCAGATCGCTTGCCGCGGTGCAGTATTCCTCATTGTCGTCCTCCTCCCAGTTTTTCATAAACAGTCCCTCCACCTGATAACCCTGCTGTTGCAACAGGTAGGCGGAAACGGAGGAATCAACACCGCCGGACATACCGACGATCACTTTAAGCTGACTGTTTTCTGACATGGGATTCTCACAAACGGGCGCGCGCGCCTTGATGTCACATTGCGCGCTGATGATACGAGGGGGCGGATTTTACCACGCCAGGCACCCCGCGCGCCACCGCGCCGGGGTGACGGAAAGAGCGTTAGAGCGCGAAGGGCCATTGAAACGCGGTGAGCATCTCCAGCGGATAGCGTTTATCCTGTTGATAGCACAGGATGCTTTGCGCCACCAGCGGCGAGCGCAGCAAATCCGAGGCCAGGATTTCATCCGCCGGCAGCCACAGGCAACGATCGATATCGTCGTCTTGGGGAATGGCGGTCATGCGCTCTGGTAAATCAATGGCGAATAAAAAGCGCAGAAACGGTGTCTTATCGGGCGCGATCCATTGATGGATGCGCAGCAGGGCCTGGGGCTGGGCGTGGATGCCCGCTTCCTCGTACAATTCGCGCCGCGCGGCCTGGATGATGGTTTCGTCCGCCTCCAGATGGCCCGCCGGCTGGTTCCAGCGGGGATTGCCATGAATGGTTTCCTCGACGATAAGGAAATGATTTTCCGCCTGGACTACACAGGCAACGGTGACATGCGGCTTGAACATGCGCGCTCCTTAACGCTTGCGGATTGCGGGATGCCCTGGTCGGGCATCCGTGATGGTACTTTTGCTTACAACTGCACTTCGCGCCATTCGCCCGGCGCCAGGTCCGCCAGGGTCTGATCCGCCATTTGATAGCGGATAAGCCGCAGGGTAGGGTGGCCGATATGGGCGGTCATGCGCCGGACCTGACGGTTACGGCCTTCATATAAAGTGATTTTAAGCCAGCAGGTAGGGATGGCCTTGCGCTCGCGGATAGGCGGCGTGCGCGCCCAGAGCCAGGCCGGCTCCTTCACGCGCTGCGCGCCGGCGGGCAGCGTGGGGCCATCGCTTAAAGTGACGCCGGTACGCAAGAGTTTTAACGCGGCGTCTTCCGGCTCGCCCTCCACCTGCACGTAATAAATCTTAGCCGTTTTTTCCGCCGGCTGCGTCAGCCGGGTCTTTAATTTGGCGTCGTTGGTCAGGATCATCAGTCCTTCGCTGTCGCGATCCAGGCGCCCGGCGGCGTAGATATCCGGTACCGGGATATAGTGTTTCAGCGTCAGGCGTCCGGCGTCGTCGGTAAACTGCGGCAGGACGTCGTAAGGTTTGTTGAATAAAATGACGCGCCTTGGCCCCCGCATCGGGGCGGGAGGACGGCGCGGACTGAATCGGGAAAGGCTATTATTTTTGATAAAAAGCTCGCCATAAGTGTGGGGTGGAGGGGATTGGCGGCATTATACTGCAAAACGGCCAGAATGCGGTTAGCTTTGGCGGGGCTAGCGAATGTCAATCTTATGCATCCCCTCAACGCCCAGCAACTGGCGATAGACTTCCACCGGTTTATAGCGGGTGCGCATCATGACTTCCAGCGTCATTTTGCAGTCTTTGGCGTCGTTCTCGTTACGTACTACCGACGACCGCACCACACGGATATGCAGTTTTCTCAAGGCCTGCATGGCGAGTTCAATGCTGGCGGGGGACAGCGACAGCATGATCATATAGCGCCGCCCGATAAGCCGGTTGCTTAATTGGCGAATGCCCTCGAGCACCAACAGTGTCATCAGGGTGCCGAAAATGCCGATGGCGTACATGCCGCTGCCGACAATCAGTCCGATGGCGGCGGTGACCCATAGCCCGGCCGCCGTGGTCAGGCCGCGGACGAACTGCTTATTGAGCATAATGGTGCCGGCGCCGAGAAATCCGATGCCGCTCACCACCTGGGCGGAGATCCGGCTAGGGTCGAGGGTGATATTATGGCTGTCCGCCAGAAGGTCGGCAAAACCGTATTTGGAGACAATCATAAACATCGCGCTGCCGATACATACCAGGATATGGGTACGCAACCCCGCCTCCTTGGCCCGAAGCTGGCGTTCCACCCCGATCAATGCGCCTAACCCGCCGGCCAGGGCGATACGCAGCAATAATTCGGTATCCATGTTATCTCCTTAAACATTGATATTGCACACCCGTCAATTTTATGCGGATACAGGCTAAGTATCGGATTTACCGGCGGGTTCATCAATAAAGGAATATGTTGAAATTTGTTACCAAACCGCTTGCGGCGGTCAGGGGCGTTCTCGGCGGGAAATGGGACACGGCCTTGTCATTAATATAATGCCGATTATAAATACCATTGTAATATTCAAACCATCTGTGAGCCAATGTATCTTATTAAGGTAAATATTTGTCAACGCTGTATAACGCTGACATGAACCCTTCTCGGTGAGAATGGGCATAGATTTAAAATATGATGATTTTCAATAGTAAAAAAAAGAGAGGCCCGCTTGGCTGTAAATTAAAGGGGGAAAGGAGACGTATAAACTTTGTTAATATATGGCCACCGTTAAATTAAGTTACATTCACCCGATATCAGTGGATGCCGTCCTGGCCTACTCTTATTTTTACCGCTATACCGTTCTGGTGTAACGCTGTTATTACCAAGCCTCGATGATCGCACCGCGCCGGCACCAGAAAACGGCGCGGGGGCCGATGATCCCGTCTCACTGAGGACCTGATTATGAAACTATTACCCTATCTATTTACCGCCATCGTCGCCGGTATCTCTTTTTCCAGTCAGGCTGCGCAGGAAATCAACCAGCAGCAGGCGGCCGGGCATCAAAGCATCGGCACGGTGTCAGTGTCCGGGCTGGCCGGTTCCACCGACGACGCGGTGCACGCGCTGCGGCAAAAGGCCAGGGAGGAAAATGCCCCTTACTACCGTATTATCGGCGTGGATAACCCGGGTGATTCCAGCACGTGGTCGGGCGATGCCGAATTGTATCGCTGAATATTTCGTGACGACGCGCCCCGCGCCTGCGCGGGGATACGCGCCGGTGATCCCGGCCGGTAGACCCGCGGCAGCGTGGCTGTCCCCGGCCGGCATTATCAACACGCTTCCTGTCTTTTATATCCCGGCGTGATTTACTGCGGCGCCGCCGTCTTTTCCTGCAATCCTGGCTCCAGTACCTTTATCTGCGGGAATTCCCTTTCGGTAAATAAAATATTTTGCGTGGGTATCGCCAGCTTGATATCCATTTTTGCCAGTTCCTCCATCAGGCGAATATTGATTTCCTGCTGGATATCCATGTATTTATTATAATCGGCGCTGGCGACGATATGCACCACTTCATAGGTCAGGCGGAAATTATCGAATGACAGGAAATGCGCGCGGTCAAAACGGGTTTCCTCAATCTCTTCGATAATGCGTTTAATCATCGGCCCCACCAGGCGCAGCTTATCCGGGGGCGTGGAATAGGCCAGGCCGAAGGTGAACACGATGCGGCGTGTCTGCATGCGCTTATAGTTATGGATGGTCTGCTGCAGCAGTATGGCGTTGGCGCAGACAATCTGTTCGCCGCTCAGGCTGCGGATACGGGTGGTTTTCAGCCCGATATGCTCGATGGTGCCGGCGATATCATTGAACACCACGAAGTCGCCAATAACAAAGGGCTTGTCAAAACCGATGGCCAGCGAGGCGAACACATCGCTCAGCACGGTCTGGATCGCCAGCGCAATGGCGATACCGCCGACGCCGAGGCTTGCCACCAGCGCGGTGATATTGACGCCCACATTGCCGAGGATGGACAGCAGCATCAGCGCCCATATCAACAAACGAATCATTACCCCCAGGATCACCATGGTCACGGTATTGCGCACCGCGCCGGGCTGATTGACCACCTTTTGCGACCAGACATGGGCGGCGCTGTCCAGCCACAGGGCAATCTGGATGGCGAATACCAGGAACCAGCCGTGCGCCAGGGCGCTGTGCCATGTGCCGGGCAGCTCGATAAAACGCATGCTGATCAAAAACGCGGTGCACAGAATCAGCAACCGCTTGGTATTGTCCAGCATCTCAACCGCAATTTGGTACAAGGCGCTGTGCCGCCCGGTGCTCCACTGCTTCACCCGGCGACCCACCAGTTGGATCGTGCGCGAGATAATCCAGTGGATGATCAGGGTGGCGGCGATAATAATGGCGATGTTCAGCCAAAAATCGCCGGAGGTGATAAGGCGGAAAAAATTCAGGTTCCTCAACATCTCCATTCGGTGTCTCCCAAGTTGACCATCAAAAATACAAACCCATTATAAAAATTATAGTGATGACAAAGTGGCACATCATCAGCGAGGCGGCAAATGGGGGCTGGGCACGCGGTCAGCCGTACAACCGCTGATGATGTTTTTTGCGTTGCTGGTAATCCTCATCCGCGCGCAGCAGATCCCAATAGTGTTTAAATACCGCGGCGGCATCGGCTTTTTGCCTGTCAACGATGTAAGGCAGCACGGTGCCGTCGGCGGCGTATTTTTTGCCGCCCTGATGATTGGCGTAACGCCGGGCGCGGGTATAGCCCATCTGGATAAATTTGCGCGCCATATCCATGCCGACAAAATCATCCTGGCGGCGGTATTGCTCGAAAAGAGCATGGATTTTTTCCGCCGACGTCCTGGCGATAGCGGCGTTTTTAAAACGCCAGTGCGGCAGAATCTCGCTTTTATAAGGCTCGACCAGCAGTACGCCCTGCTCGCCGCGGCCTACCTGATACCGTTCGGGATGGCGGCGGAAATCCGTATTGGCAAAATCCTGTTGGTAATTAAAGGGGCACATAACGTAGTACGTTTTCTGAGGTTTTTCTAAGGATAGCCAAAGGGTAAAAAAATGTCTCTCCAGCCGCCGCCCAGACGTCCCGCCGCGTTCCGGAAGATTCCGGCTGAAAGGCTATACTTTTGAAACCGACAATTGTCCTGAAACGATAAAGATATTCGCGTCGGTTTATCAGAGGAGAGCACCATGACTCAGTCTGCAAGCAACGTCGCCGTGGTCACGGCATCGGACTCGGGGATCGGCAAAGCCTGTGCCATCGCCTTGGCAAAACAGGGTTTTGATATCGGCATTACCTGGCATTCAGACCAGCGTGGGGCTGAGGATACCGCCGGTGAAGTGTTAAAACTTGGCCGCAAGGCCCAGGTATTGCAGCTGGATCTGACCCAGTTGCCCGCCGCGGCGGAGGTTATTGACCAGTTCAGCCGGTCTTTCGGCCGTCTTGATATGCTGGTAAATAATGCCGGGGCCAGCGCCGGTGCGCCGTTTCTGGATTTGTCCTACGAAGATTGGCGCTCGACGTTCTCCATTGTGCTGGACGGCGCTTTTCTTTGCGCGCAGCGCGCCGCAAGACACATGGTCAAACAAGGGCAGGGCGGGCGGATAGTCAATATCACGTCTGTTCATGAACATACCCCATTGCCCGCGGCCGTCGCCTATACGGCGGCAAAGCACGGGCTTGGCGGCCTGACCAAATCCATGGCGCTGGAATTATCTCCCTACGGCATACTGGTCAACGCGGTGGCGCCCGGCATGATAGCCACGCCAATCAATGATATGCGCGAAGAGGATGCCTGGACCGCCAAAGAGCCCGGCATCCCTTTGGGACGCCCGGGCCATGTCGATGAAATAGCCTCGATGGTTGCCTGGCTGGGGTCCGAAGGCGCCGCCTATACCACTGGACAATCGTTTATTATCGATGGCGGCTTTATGCTGGTGAATCCCCAGTTCAAGGCGCAAAAAGCGCAGGCAGGGAAATAAGCGCCGGGCTACCCTAAAGGCGTGTTCAGTAAACGGCATCGGCCTGAAGACGTCAGGCGCTATTTAAGAGCATGGCTACTTTTATGCGTCAACTATCTCATGTATGGTTATAAATATGCTTCGTTTTCTCCTGTGACCTATGCCTATTTCGTTATTGCTGCATGTCGATATCCCCGCCGCGTTCCGTCCCGCCTTCGAGCAGGCCGGTTTCCGCCTGTGTCCCGCGTTGCGCGAGAACGAGCATAGTCCGATCCTGCCGGCTGACGGCAGTATCGATCCGGCCAGGGTGGAGGCCGTGCTGACCATCGGCTCCATCGGCCTGAGCGCGGCGCATATCGCCGCGTTGCCTAACCTGCGGCTGATTTGCTGTCAGGGGGTGGGATTTGAAAAGATCGATCTGGACGCCGCGCGGGCGCGCGGCATTATGGTCACCAACGGCGCCGGCACCAACGACACCGCCGTCGCCGACCACGCGGTGGCGCTGCTGGCGGCGATAGTGCGCAATATCCCCGACCTCGATCGCGCGGTCCATCGCGGGGAATGGCAGCAGGCGCGGCGAACCCGGCCGCAGTTGACCGGGCGGCGCGTGGGGATCTTGGGCCTGGGCAATATCGGCCTTAAAATCGCCCAACGCTGCGCCAGGGGGTTTGATATGGACGTGGCCTACCATAGCCGCACACCGCGCGCCGACAGCGATTACCGCTATTGCGACAGTCTGGACGCGCTGGCGCGCTGGGCGGATTTCCTGGTGGTATGCACGCCGGGAGGCGCGGCGACCCGGCATTTGATCAATGCCCAGGCGCTTACGGCGCTGGGTGCGGACGGTTTTTTGGTCAATGTGTCCCGCGGCAGCGTGGTGGATACCGGGGCGCTGATCGCGTGCCTGCGCCGCCGCGCCATCGCCGGCGCCGCGCTGGATGTGCTGGAGGGTGAGCCGGAAGTGCCCGCCGCGCTGCTGGCATTGGACAATATTATCCTGACGCCCCATGTGGCCGCGCGCTCGCCGGAGGCGCTGGACGCCATGTTTGAACGGGTGCTGGAGAATTTAACCCGCTTTTTCGCTGGCCGGCCGGTGTTGACGCCGGTGCCGGGCATGGCGATATAATCTTTCAGGCTCAAGACGCTCAACGTCTTTTTGTCATAATAAGGAACCGGCATGCTGGATTACCGTGAACTTATCAGTCCCCCCTCGCTCATGCTCGCGTTACAACAAGAAAGCGACGCGCAGGCCCTTTTTGATCTGGTGCATGCCGAGCGTCAACGGCTGGGCCGCCATTTGTCCTGGCCGCCGCTGATTAATAACGTCGGCGATACCCTGGCCAATATCCGCCATAACCGCGCCGATTTCGCCGCCGGCCGTTCGGCCGTGTATGTGGTGCGCTGGGATGGGGATATCGCTGGCATCCTCTCCTTTAACACTATTAATGATAAACAGGCGGAAATCGGGTATTGGCTGGCCGCGCGCTTTGAAGGCAGGGGCGTGATGTCGCGGGCCGTTAAGGCATTGATGTACTGGTATGGCGAAACGGGCAAGCTGGACACTTTTATCATCCGCTGCGGGGTGGCAAACCGCCCCAGCAACCGGCTGGCCCAGCGGCTGGGGTTTGAATTCGATTATTGCCAGGTGCGGGCGGAAAAAATCGGCGATCGCTATGTCGATCATAATGTCTATTGCCTGCAGTATCGACCAGGCCAGGACTAGCGGTCCGCTTTAGCGGATGGCCCCGCCGTGCAGGCGGATATCCTCCATGAGCCGGGTTAGCACCGACGCCGACTGGCGCAGGCCGTCGTGCTGGTATTCATTGGTCACCCAGGCCTGCAGGTTGCCGACCCTGGCGGCGGTATCCAGCGATAGCCCGGCATCGACAAACATATCGTCATGATAGATAGCCGCGGCCACCGGCACCTCGTTGGCCGCCAGCCGCAGCGGATCGTACAGGGGCGGATAGCCGCCGCGTTCGGCCAGTATCCCGGCCACCTCGCGGAAGGGGCGCAGCGATCGGATCTCTTCGAACATCCAGGGATACATCATCTCGCCGGTGAACAGCAGCGGGCGGCGCTGCGGGGAAAATTCGGGAAACGACGCCCGGATGCGCTCTGCGCTCCAGCGGCTGGCCTGTTCGCCTTGGCCGTAGATAATTTCCTGCAGCACGGCGTAGAGCGGGTTACCGTCATAGGAGGTCAGCGCCATGACCGCGGCGAGGAAATGGTCGGATAAGCGCGTTTCCTCCACGTCGCTGAAGGCTTCCTCCACCAGCCAATGAATATTTTCAAACCCCGGCGCCAGGCCGAAATCGTTGCCCAGGGTTTGCAGGCGGCGCACGCTCAGGCGATCGCCGTCCGGCAGGTGGATATCCTGCGCCGCGATAGCGTCCGCCAGCCGGGCGATGCGCGCACCATCATCCGGGTAGCGCCGGTAGTACTTCTCATTTTTTGCGGCGACCCGGGGATAGGTGCGGCGATAGACTTCATCCGCATCGGCGTCCAGCCCGGCCAGGCCGCCGGTAATATAGCAGGCCGCCAGGCCTTGCGGCGCCATGGAGAGGTAGCTTAAGGCGATAAAACCGCCATAGCTTTGTCCAAGGATTTCCCAGCGGCCGCCGCCGAATACGCGATCGCGCAGGTATTCGTAGTCGCGCACGATACTGTCGGCGCGAAACAGCCAGAGATAATCCGCGGCGGCGCCGGCATGCGCAAACGCGGCCAGGGTGGCGGTTTCCACCCGCGTGCTGCGGCCGGTGCCGCGCTGGTCGATTAGGATCACGCGGTGGGTTTTCAGCGCCTGCGCAAGCCATACCGGCCCGCCGGCGGACGGGCGCGGCCCTTTGCCGCCGGGGCCGCCCTGGATATAGGCCAGCCTGGGTAAATCAGCGTCGCGCTGCATCGGATCAACCACTTCACGGGCGAACACCTTGATGGTGCGGCCGTCGTCGGGATGCGCCCAGTCCAGCGGCACCGTGACCAGGCGATCGCGGATCAGCATGCCGGGAATAATGAATTCGGACAAAATCAATATCGTCTCCTTGTGGAATAAATGACCGGATAACGGCCGGGCGGGTGCCTGCCGGTGTCTACCGGGGGGATCCGGGCGTCGCCGACGGCAAGGGCCGGGGAAGCTCGCGGCGAAAACCCAGGCCGATAATGCGGCCGGCGATCGCCGGCACCCAGGGCTGACGCCGCATCCAGCCGCCGATGGCGGATGGTTTGCGCGCGGGATCCCGCGGCCGGCTGTTTTTGCCGGTGAGCATAATTTGCAGCGATTGTAACGCCCAGGTGGGAAAACGCCTGCGCCGCTGCACCTTATTTAACTGACGCAAGGTGACCCGGCCCCGCGACAGCGGAAAGCTGAGAAGATTGGCCGTCGCCACGGCATCCTGGATGGCCAGATTAACGCCGACGCCGCCGATGGGCGACATGGCATGGGCGGCATCGCCGATGCACAAGACCCCCGGCGCGGCCCAGCGCTGCAGACGATCGATGCGTATCACCAAAAGTTTAAGCTGCGACCAGTCGGCGACGGCGCCGGCCAGGCGGTCATAACCGAACGGCGCGACCTCCGCCACCCGCCGCAGCAGGGCCGCCAGTCCTTCCCCGCGCAGGGTGTCAAAACTGCCTTTGGCGATGCTATAGCCGCACTGCCAGTAGTCGCCGCGATCGAGCATGATAAAATTATTTTTCGGGCCGCCGTGGCCGCTGGCCTGTTGCGTGTCGTCGGCCTGCTTGGGCAGCCGCAGCCATATCACGTCGCGCGGCGCGCCGAATTCACGTACCGGCAGGCCGGCGGCGGCGCGTACCATGGATTGCCGTCCGTCGCCGCCCACCACCAGGGCGGCGTGGATACGCAGCGTGATACCGTCCTGCCCGGTCGCCAGCACGCCGCGCACTTGCCCGCCGGCAGTAAGCAGTTCCCGCGCCGTGGTGGCGCGCAGCAGCGTAAAGCACGGCAGGGCTTCGGCGCGCTGCGCCAGGAAATTAAGAAATTCCCACTGCGGCATAAACGCCATAAATTTACACCGGGTCGGCAGGCGGGAAAAGTCCGCCAGGGTCACGGTCTCGCCGTGGAATTCGCCGCGCAGTTTCTCCACCCGCTGGTGCGGCAGCGCCAGGAAGTCCGTCAGCAGACCGAGATGATGCAGTATCTCAAGCGTCGAAGGATGAATGGTGTCGCCGCGGAAATCGCGCAGGAAATCAACATGTTTTTCCAGCACCGTGACGGCGACGCCGGCCCTGGCCAGCAGGTAGCCCAGCATCAGGCCGGCCGGCCCGCCGCCGACGATACAGCAGCCGGTATGGATATCCGGCCGGGGCGTGTCGCCGGTGGACAGGTCAGGACGGGAAGGATTCACAGCCATAATAGGTGCCGCGGCAATAAAATGATGATAATTGATAATACGTATCAATTATCATCTTGCAAGTGAATCAGCGCCAGAACGGGCCGGCGCCAGGATGCGGCTTACCGTTTTGCGGATAGGGGGAAGCCGATATCGGCCAGGGTAATAGCGCCCTCGTCGGCCGACATCGGGCCGATAAACCGCAGCAGCTTCTGATATTTGGTGCCCTGATCAAGGGTGCCATCGAGGGGGATGTGAATTTTTTTCTGCGCGTCAATCAGATGGAGGGTATCGCCGGCTTTGACAATATTGACGGCGTGCCCGTCCACCGAGCTGAACAGCTTGTACCAGGACGGTCTCCTCAAGGCCACTACCGCATTAATATCGCCGCAATTCTTGAGTTTATCGGCTAACTGCGCGACCGAGTCGTATCGCGTCATGGCGACGTCCTGGCAGGTTTCAAACGTATTGAGGCTACCGCCGCGCATATCGGGTATGGCACCGTGTAATGTGCCCGTTTTAAACGTGTCAGCCACCGCGGTGGCGCATGACACGCAATTGGTTTGACCCACGCCATGAAACCCCAGCCAGGAGGCGACGGTGGCCAGCGGCCTTAACCAAAACGGCGGTCTGCCGCGATGGTTAACCTCCGTGAGCAGCGTATCTTGGATATAGGTTTCGAGACGGATGTTATAAATGGCATTTTTCCCCGAAGATTGTCGAAACTCTGGCGGTTGAAGGCCACCCGGCAGCTCGGTATTGCGGCAGAGTGCTTTAACGGGAGACGTGTCGCCCGCGCCTGGCGCCGGAACGTCAAAAATGCAAAATTCATCCTCTTCGTTGCTCGTGTCAGGGCCGGGGAGGGGCGCCGCTTCATTCAGCCCTTGCTGCACGATGGCCTTTGACCAAACCGCGGCGTGCTTCGACCCCGGATTATCCACAGAATGTGATGTGCTATCGAGAATTTCTTTATTAAGTGAAGTGGTGCCGCCGTTATTGATAGCGGTGATTTTGTTGGTTAAGGAAGTCCCATTATTACCATTGATGGAAGAAAGGGCATTATCCGTTGGCAGGTAATTTGTAGCGTTCTCGTTTTCAATAAGCATGGTAACTATTTCTGCAAAGTAATAAACCATGCCTTTAATACGCTAAAAATAACGCGGAGTAAAATAAATCGGGTTTTATGGAAATTGAATTTACTGTAGCTATATTGTTAGGGTAAATAAATTAAATACAAAATGAACGATATTTGACGTGGATTATTAACGGTGGCAGGCGGTGCGGCTGATAACCCACGCTGATAATACAGCGCCGGTTATCAGAAAATATCATACTATTATTTGCCGGTCTTATCCTGCAGCTGCGGCAGGCCGCTGTTGTCGCTGGCGGACAGCAGGCCGGTGCTCATATAGTTGATCAGCTTTTCGCGGGTATCGGCGATATCCAGGTTGCGCATGGTCAACTGGCCGATACGGTCTTCCGGCGAGAAGACGGAATCGCCTTTTTCCATGGTCAGGCGCTCCGGCATATAAGTCAGGTTATCCGATACGGTATTAAGAATGGAATAATCGTTGCCGCGGCGCAGTTCCAGCGTGACTTCGCCGGTGATCTCGCTGGCGATCCAGCGCTGCGACGAGTCGCGCAGCATCAGCGCCTGGGAATCGAACCAGCGGCCCTGGTAAAGCAGGCGGCCGAGCTGGCGTCCGTTGGCGTGATATTGCGCGATGGTATCCTCATTATGGATGCCGGTCACCAGGCGTTCATAGGCGATATGCAGCAGCGCCATGCCGGGGGCCTCATAGATGCCGCGGCTCTTGGCTTCAATAATGCGGTTTTCAATTTGGTCGCTCATGCCCAGCCCGTGGCGGCCGCCCACCCGATTGGCCTCCAGCATCAGCTCGACCTGATCGCTGAAGACGACGCCGTTAATCGCCACCGGCAGGCCGCGCTCAAAGCGCAGCGTCACTTCTTCCGCCGTGACCCGCACGCTTTCGTCCCAGAATTTGACGCCCATGATCGGATTGACGATTTTTACGCTGGAATTAAGAAACTCCAGTTCCTTGGCTTCATGGGTGGCGCCAAGGATGTTGGAATCGGTGGAGTAGGCTTTTTCCGCCGACATTTTATAATCGAACCCGGCCTGGGCCATAAATTCCGACATTTCATGGCGCCCGCCCAGCTCATCGATAAAGTCGGTGTCCAGCCAGGGTTTATAGATTTTCAGCTCGGCATTGGTCAGTAAACCATAACGATAGAAGCGCTCGATATCGTTGCCTTTGTAGGTGCTGCCGTCGCCCCAGATATTGACCCCGTCTTCCTTCATGGCGGCCACCAGCATGGTGCCGGTGACGGCGCGGCCCAGCGGTGTGGTGTTAAAGTAGGTGACGCCGGCGGTGCTGTTGTGAAAGGCGCCGCACTGCAGCGCGGCGATGCCCTCCGCCACCAGTTGCCGGCGACAATCGATAAGGCGGGCCTTTTCCGCGCCGTAGGCCAGCGCCTTGCGCGGGATGGCGTCGTAATCGTCCTCGTCCGGCTGGCCCAGATTGGCGGTATAGGCATAAGGGACCGCCCCTTTCTGGCGCATCCACAGCAGCGCGGCGCTGGTATCCAGGCCCCCGGAGAAGGCGATACCTACGCGTTGGTTGACCGGAAGGTGCCTGAGAATCGTTTCCATTAATTAAGCCCTATAAGAAAAGTACAGCAAAATGTGCCATCGCCCGTCATCGCGTCACCCCTGGGATCCTCGATGCGAGCCAATCCTTTTTGCCATCAGATGATACCTTCATCTTAAGGAAACTGAAGCGTAAACGCTACCCTGCAATGCATTGCCCGCGCGCCGGTGGCGATGCGCCGGTTTTTATCCCGACGGCCCGCTGCCGGTAGGGGGCGCTTGGCAATAGAACCTTGGGGGAGGAAGCCATGAAAGAATAAGGGGTGGGAAATAATAAAGAAAATATTCCACCCCGTGTCGCCACCGGGTGGAATAGCTTTTGCCTTTGTAAGGATAATCCTATTCTTAATGAAATAGGCGCAACCGTTTTCTGGCTTTGATTTCGGTATATCTGTTGGGTAATCTTGTTTTGCTTTTATTTTTTTGATGCATTAATAATGAAAATACCATTAAAACCATTAACAAGATTAAACCTATTACAGGTAAAATGATTTGCATTTTATCACCTAGTGCAATATTAACGTAATCTAACTATGCTGTGTATCTAATGATATAACCTGCAGTAAACGCAGCATGCCCACAACCTGCCGCGCAATGTGCGGCAACCAGCATCCTACTGATGCAAAGTGTACGTAATCAAGGGTGGGGGCGCATACCCTGTTTACGGTATTCTCCTGATTATAATAAAGACGCTAGCCCAAAAACGGCAGATATAACGCCACTTCGGTACCCCCCGGTCCACCCTGTACCCTCAGGCGCACGCCAAGCTTACTGGCGCGCGCATGCATGCCCGCCAGTCCGCGCGAACCCGGCCGGATAAGATCGGGCAGCATGCCGTGGCCGTCGTCGGCGACCCGCACCATGACCTCATCGCCTATCGGTTTGACCTCGATGCGGATCCGGGAAGGCTGCGCATGTTGCAGCGCGTTATTAATGGCTTCCTGCACAATTCGCAGTATGGACAGCGCCGACGCCGGCGTCAGGTAGTTTAGGGCGGGAATGGGCGCCACATCCCATTCCAGGGCAATGCCCAGCGCCCTCAGGCGCGGCTGCAGCCGAAAGCGCAGGTTGCCCAGCAGCGGCAGCAGATCATGCTCGGCCAGGTCCAGCGAGTCGATAATCAAACGCAGGTCCTGTAACGACTCCTCGATATGGCGGGCCAGTTCCTCCGGGTCGGTGTCGCGGCGGCGCGCCAGGCGCAGCGCGGTTATCAGCTGCGCTCCCATACCGTCGTGCATGTCCTGCAGGATGCGCGCGCGTTCGGCGATAATTGCCGCGCGCTTTTCGATCTGGCTGCCTTCACGATCGATGATAAACCGCTCGGCAAAAAAATAGATCATGACAAAACAAAACGGCAGCGCGCCGACAAAACTCCAGCGAAAACTGTCCCAAGGCAACCATTCCATAATAATCAAATAAGACTGGGCGACGCTGAGCGTCCATATCAGCGCGGTCAGCGACAGGGCGATAAGCTTTACCGAACGGGTTGACCAGCCCCGCGCCAGCAGCAGGGCGATGGG
This sequence comes from Sodalis sp. RH24, assembly GCF_047324145.1. Classification (NCBI taxonomy): domain Bacteria; kingdom Pseudomonadati; phylum Pseudomonadota; class Gammaproteobacteria; order Enterobacterales; family Bruguierivoracaceae; genus Sodalis; species Sodalis sp. RH24. The sequence goes on along the minus strand of NZ_CP178729.1, from coordinate 1,657,645 downwards.
CACCAGGCGCAGCAGTACGTGGGGCCAGGTTATCAGCCAGGCGCGATCCGTCGCCTTGCCCAGCAGCATCAGCGCCACGACGCTGATAACCGTCAGCAGGGTGAGGCCATGCAGCAATGGGGGGAACCAGCGCAGCCGCGCGCCGCAGAGGCGATAACCCGCCACGCACAGCGCCCAATACATAATGGTGGTGATCATCACCCGCAACCCTTCCTGGGCCCCGAGGGGAATAGCCAGGTCGGCGAGATAGGCGAGCAGCGTGGCCAGCGAGGCCAGCAGGGCGAATTGGATGATGAACACGCGCTTTTGCCGCCAGGTGTAGGCCACCAGGAAACACAGGGAACCGGCAATCAGCACCAGAAGGACATAGGGGACGATGACCTGCAAAAGATACCGCTCAAACCACAGGTCACGCAGCGCCAGCGCGGGCCCCAGGCGGATGGCGGAAAGCCCGCTGCGCAGCGCGCTGTCCCCTTCCAGCCTGACGGCCAGCTCATTGGCGCCGCTGCGGAACAACCCGACCGGCAGCACGATATATAATGGCGATTCCTTCATGGGTTCAACGTGGCGGCCAGCGGCATCGTTGAAACGCACGCCCGGGTTAAGCAGCGAACCGTTAAGCCAGACTTCCCCGGCCACTGATAGATGCGGCAGGTATAAGGCCAGCGGCTGCGCCGGCGGCGCGTCAAGATGGAAATCCAGCCGATACCAGGCAATGCCGCTAAACGCCGGGATGCGCAGACGCCAGTTATCCGGTAATGCTACCGTCTCGCCATGCCGTGCGGGCGGCGTGGCATCGCGGCTGTAGATAAACTCCGCGCGATCCAACAGCCGCGTTGCCAGCGCCGCGTCGGCGCCGCCGGCCGGGGAAGAAGACGCACCCGCAGGCGGGGTCAGGCTTAGCAGCAGCGCCAGCCCGGCCCACAGCCCGCGTCGCCGAAGGAGCGGGCGCATTAGATCAGGCCCTGGTTCCGCGCCTGGATAATGGCCTCCACGCGATTATGAACGGCCAGTTTGCTATAGATATTCTTGATATGGGTGGCGACGGTATGCGTCGAGATATTCAGCATGCGTGCGGATTCCGCCACGGTAAAACCCTGGGAAATATGCCGCAGGATATCGATTTCCCGCGTCGTCAGGCCATCCGGGCGCACCGCGGCGCTGGATTTTTCCGCCGGTTCGAACCGTTTAAGCAAATGGCGGGCGATCTGCGGCGATAGCGGGGCGCCGCCGGCGTGCACCAGCTCCACCGCCCGGGCGAATTCATCAATGGCGGTATCTTTGAGCAGATATCCGCGCGCGCCGGCCTCGATGGCGCGGATAACATGGGCCTCGTCGCCGAAGATGGTGGCGACCAGCACCGCGGTGCGCGCCGCCTGCTGCTGCAGCGACTTGATCAATTCAATACCGTCGCCGTCATGCAGGCCCAGATCGATGATGGCGACATCGGGATCGGTATGCCGCAGCAACGCCCATGCCTCGCCCAGGGTGGCGACGCTTCCCGCCAGGGTCAGGCGGGGATGGCTTAACACCATGGACTCGAACTCCATGCGCATGGGTTCGTCGTCTTCAACCAGTAAAACCTTAATGCTGGAAGTATTCATGATTACGCCAAGGGGTAGCATTTAAATTAATAAGCCCAAAGAGGATGGGGAATGGTCTGCTCCTGGAGTGACCCTCCTGACACCAGGCCGGTTTAATTATTTTTGGTGATGAAATCGGCGGATCCAGTTTTACATGGAATGGCGGCATTGTGAAGAACCCGGTAACGGCGGGTTAACATTCTTATCGCTATCTTTACTTCATCAGGCTGGCGGCAACGCGTAGTTGAGGCGCATGGCGAGGGGCATCCGGTTGGCGATGATTTTTGTGCGAAATAATCTGCTAATGCTGATGTTGAACTAAAGAGAATATAGCGTTTTATCACCGGCGCAGGGGCAATGTAAAAGCCGTCGCTTTCAGATTAACCTCAAGTGAAAATGTCCGGATGGCGCCGGTATCGGTTTTGGCACTTAACGCGCGCCGTCTTGTTCCTTCTTTTGCCCGTTCCGCCGGCCCCCTCAGGACCCTGATCCCCGCAATGTCATTATCAGCATTTCATTAAGATTACAAAAACGATCAATAATATTTCATTTCAAAAGAAATAACTTTCAAAACGTGACGTATATCTAACAAACCATAACCTAAGTCGCCTATCTTAAGCAGCGCAGTATATCGACGCCCGTATTGCCAAAGGTGCTTTTCCTTGTTTGTACCCCGAAATGGAGAAAATTATGATTGACGTGATCGCCCACGGCGCCGAGTGGTTTATCGGCCTGTTTCAAAAAGGCGGTTCGGTGTTTGTCGGCATGGTTACCGGCATCCTCCCGCTGCTTATCAGTTTATTGGTCATTATGAATGCCCTGATCGTTTTTGTGGGCCAGAGCAGGATTGAACGTCTGGCGCAGCGCTGCGCGGGTAATCCGTTGTCGCGGTATCTGCTGCTGCCGGTTATCGGCACCTTTGTCTTTTGCAATCCGATGACCTTAAGCCTCGGCCGCTTTATGCCGGAAAAATACAAACCCAGCTATTACGCCGCCGCCTCTTACAGCTGCCACTCCATGAACGGCCTGTTTCCCCATATCAACCCCGGCGAATTGTTTGTCTATCTCGGCATCGCCAACGGGCTGACCACGCTGAACCTGCCGCTGGGGCCGCTGGCGGTCAGCTACCTGCTGGTCGGCATGTTCACCAACTTTTTCCGCGGGTGGATAACCGATCTGACCACGTCGATTTTTGAACGCAAAATGCATATCCAACTTGATCAGCATGTCCGCTTGTAATCCCAGGAGAAGGCGATGAATACATTTATCCGTATTGAAAAAGGCGAAAGCGGCTGGGGCGGGCCCTTGCTGATTGAGGCCGTGCCGGGCAAAAAAGTGGTGTACATCACGGCGGGCACGCGTCCGGCGATTGTCGATCGCCTGAGCCGGCTCACCGGCTGGCCGGCGGTGGACGGATTCAAGGAAGGGGAACCGCCGGCGGATGAGATAGGCGTGGTGGTGATTGACTGCGGCGGCACCCTGCGCTGCGGCATTTACCCCAAGCGGCGCATTCCCACGGTCAATATCCATGCCACCGGCCGCTCCGGTCCGCTGGCACAATTTATCCTGGAGGACATTTATGTCTCCGGCGTGCGTGAGCAGAATATCCAACTGCTGGCGGATGATGATACCCAGGCGGCCAACGCGTCGCCGCAGCCGCAGGCCGCCAACGAGCGCGTCAGGGATACCGGCACGGCGGCCAAGGGCGCCGGCCGTGATTACGACACCAGCAAAAAAATTACCGAGCAAAGCGACGGGCTGCTGGCGAAAGTCGGCATGGGCATGGGATCGGTGGTGGCGGTATTTTTCCAGGCCGGGCGCGAAACCATTGATACCGTGCTGAAAACCATACTGCCCTTTATGGCCTTTGTCTCCGCGCTTATCGGCATCATTATCGCCTCGGGACTGGGTGATTTTATCGCCCATGGCCTGACGCCGCTGGCCAATAGCCCCATCGGCCTGGTGACGCTGGCGTTGATTTGCTCCTTTCCCCTGCTATCGCCGTTTCTCGGCCCGGGGGCGGTGATAGCGCAGGTTATCGGCGTCCTGGTCGGCGTACAGATAGGCCAAGGCCATATTCCCCCCCATCTGGCGCTGCCGGCATTGTTCGCCATCAACGCCCAGGCGGCCTGCGATTTTATCCCGGTCGGCCTGTCGCTGGCCGAAGCCAAGCAGGATACGGTCCGGGTGGGGGTGCCGTCGGTACTGGTCGGTCGTTTCCTGACCGGCGCGCCGACCGTTCTGCTGGCCTGGGCGGTATCCGGTTTTATTTACCAATGAAGTCTTTTGATGAGGGTGTTTGTATGCAGACGATTTACCAGACCATCTTTACCCGCGTCGGCGAAAACGCGCGCGAGTCGCTGGCCGACAATATGCTGATTACCTTCCGCGAGGGCGCGCCGGAAGATATCGAGTCCTACTGTTTTATCCACCGCCACGGCGATATGCAGGGCGAGCTGCGGGCCGGCGAGACGCTGACCCTGGCGAACGAGGCGTTCCCCATCACCGCGGTGGGCGACGTGGCGACCAGTAACCTGCGCGAACTGGGCCATATCACCATCCGTTTTGACGGCGCCGGGCAGGCGGAATATCCCGGCACCGTCCATGTCGCGGGACCGACCCCGGCCGATATCCCCGTCGGCAGCGTATTAGCCATTTTGTCTTGATTTATTATTCTGTAGGAGCACGTGTATGAAGCAGGTTGCGGTAGTCATTGGTGGTGGTCAAACCCTCGGCGCCTTTTTATGCGCAGGGTTGGCGCAGGCCGGTTACCGGGTGGCGGTGGCCGATTTAAATGCGCAGCATGCCTGGCAGGTGGCGGCGGATATCAACGCCCGCCTGGGGGAGGGAACGGCATTTGGTTTTGGCGCGGACGCGACGAATGAAGAGAGCGTGACGCGTCTGGCGCAGCAGGTCGACCAGCAGTTCGGCCAGGTCAACCTGCTGGTGTACAGCGCGGGCCTGGCCAAGGCGGCGCCCATCACCCAGTTTGCACTGGTGGATTTTGATCTGTCGTTGCAGGTGAACCTGGTGGGCTATTTCCTGTGCGCGCGCGAATTTACCAAACTCATGATCCGTGACGGCACCGCCGGGCGGATTATCCAGATAAACTCCAAGTCGGGTAAAGTGGGCAGTAAGCATAATTCGGGCTACAGCGCCGCCAAGTTCGGCGGCGTGGGACTGACTCAATCGTTGGCGCTGGATCTGGCGGAGTATGGAATCACCGTTCACTCGCTGATGCTGGGCAACTTGCTTAAATCGCCGATGTTCCAGTCGCTGTTGCCGCAATATGCGAAAAAGCTTGGCCTGCGCGCGGATCAGGTCGAACAGTATTATATCGACAAGGTGCCGTTGAAACGCGGCTGCGAGTATCAGGATGTGCTGAATATGCTGCTGTTTTATGCCAGTGACAAAGCCTCTTACTGCACAGGGCAATCCATTAATATTACCGGCGGGCAGGTGATGTTCTGACCCGCACCCACCCCGCCGGAAGCCTCCGGCGGGGCAATTATTCCTGGAGGAGATGCCCGGATGAGTGCAACGGCGCTGCTGGTGTCAATCGCGATCGTGGCCTGGATAGGCCAGATTATCCTGGGCGGATGGCAAATCCGCAGTTTCAACCGCGCTTTCGACGCCTTGTGCCTGCGGGGACACGTGGGCGTGGGCCGTTCCGCCGGCCGCTTTAAGGCCAGGGTGGTACTGGCGCTGGCTTTTGACGGCGAGCAGCGGGTATGCGATGGTTTTATCCTGCGCGGCATCACGGTATTTGCCCGGCCACGGCGGCTGACGGCGTTAATCGGCCTGTCAAAAGCACAGCTCATTGCGTATGTCATATTTCCGCGCGATCCGGCATTGCAAACCGCGCTGTCTTTAGCGATTGAACCGAAATGATGATATTTTCATTTTAAAAGGTGGTATCTTTCATTTGGAATGGTATTCAAGGTATAATCTCCGTCAGTGGCTATTTCGCCAATCGATTCGGAAATTGTTATGAAACCAAAGCAACGCCATGCGGCAATTCTGGAATACCTGCAAACGCACGGTAAAACGGCCGTGGAGGATCTTGCCAGTCGTTTTGCCACCACGGGTACCACTATACGCAAGGATTTAACCCTGCTGGAAGAAGAGGGGGCGGTTATCCGCACGTATGGCGGGGTAGTATTAAGCCGGGAGGAGGGCGATCAGCCCATCGACCGCAAGACCCATATCAATACCGCCAAGAAAAAACAAATCGCCCGCCGGGCCGCCGGCCTGATTAACGACGGCGATTCCCTGATCTTCGATGCCGGCAGTACCGTGCTGCAAATGGTGCCCTATCTGGCGCAGTTCAATAATATCACCGTGATGACCAATAGCCTGACGATTGTCAATGAACTGGTAGAATTGGATAACGATCAGACCATCCTGATGCCGGGGGGGACTTATCGTAAAAACTCGGCATCGTTTCACGGCAGCCTGGCCGAAGCGGCGTTTTCCCATTTCAGTTTCGATAAATTGTTTATCGGCGCGGACGGGGTGGACCTGAACGCGGGCGTGACCACCTTCAACGAAGTCCACACGGTTAGCCAGGCCATGTGCCGCGCGGCGCAGCAGCTCATCCTGCTGGTGGATTCCTCTAAATTCGGTCGTAAAAGCCCCAACGTGGTCTGCGAACTGGACGCCGTCCATCTGCTGATCACCGATCGCGATATTAACCCGGTGTACCTGGCCGCGCTGCGGGAGAGGGGCATTGAAGTGATGCTGGTGGGAGAAGACGATGAGTGACCGGTTGCTGGCGTACGCGCGGGAAACCCTCGATATCGAGATCGCCGAAGCGCGGCGCCTGCGCGACCGCCTGGACGACAGCGTAACGCGCGCCTGCCGGCTGTTGCTCGGCTGCCGGGGAAAGGTGGTGATTTCCGGCATGGGCAAATCGGGGCATATCGGTAAAAAGATCGCCGCGTCGCTGGCCAGTACCGGCACGCCGGCGTTTTTTGTCCACCCCGCCGAGGCGCTGCACGGCGATTTGGGCATGATAGGCAGCCAGGACGTGGTGGTGTTTATCTCCTATTCCGGCCGCGCCCAGGAACTGAGGCTGATTTTGCCGCTGCTGGCCGAAAGCGGTATCCCGGTGGTGGCCATTACCGGCAACCTTGATTCACCGCTGGCGCAGGCCGCCGCCTGCGTGCTGGATATCAGCGTTGAGCGGGAGGCCTGCCCGATGGGGCTGGCGCCCACGTCAAGCGCGGTGAACACGCTGATGATCGGCGACGCGCTGGCGATGGCGCTGATGCGTTACCGCGGATTCGATGCCGAGCAATTCGCCCGATCGCATCCCGGCGGCAGCCTGGGGGCCAGTCTGTTGAACCGGGTGCATCATGTCATGCGCCGCGACGACCGTTTGCCCAGGATCAAGCAGCAGGACAGCGTGCTGGACGCCATGCTGGAACTGAGCCGAACCGGTCTTGGCCTGGTGGCGGTATGCGATAGCGAAAATCGGGTAGCGGGCGTATTTACCGACGGCGATCTGCGCCGCTGGCTGGTGAAAGGACATGGACTGGACGAGTGCGTCGGGCATGCCATGACCCAGCCGGGCTATCGGTTGCCGCAGGAATGGCGGGCCGGGGCGGCGCTGGCGGCGTTGCACCAGCACCATATCACCGCCGCGCCGGTCGTGGATACCGAGGGACGCCTGGTCGGCGCGCTTAATCTGCACGATTTGCATCAGGCGGGGATCGGCTGACCGGGCGCGGCTATAATCCATCGCGGTATTATTACCCACGGCAGGTTGAACTATTTTCCTCATGCTTTTATTTATCAACCGCGACAATATTGCTGTCGGCGTCATCAGATTAAATAACATGATACTTTTTTGACTATCTCTATCAGTTTATTTGATTAGATGCCGGAGAGGATATCGGGTAACGTAGCCCTACATTGTTACGAATATTATTGAAGATAACCCTTATGCTTACTGCTATTAATAATGGATTTGCACGTTTCGTGGATGGCCCCAACGCGGGTAAGCTTCTGTTACGCTTGACCTTCGGCATACTACTGTTATTTCATGGTTACGCCAAAACCCAGCACGGCGTCGGCTGGATCGCTGATTTATTGCAAAGCCACGGGTTGCCCGGTTTTATCGCCTATGGCGCCTTTATCGGCGAAATTATTGCCCCCATCATGATTATTGTCGGGTTTATGACCCGGCCGGCGGCGTTTATTATCGCTTTTAATCTGCTGGTGGCTACCCTGCTGGTTGGCATGGGGCATTTTTATAAACTCACGGATGTCGGCGCCTGGGCATTGGAAACGGAAGCGCTCTACTTTTTCGGCGGCCTGGTGATTATGCTGATAGGGCCGGGTAAATATGCTGTAATGAAAAACTGATCTTCCGGCGCGACCGGCGAATAGCCGCTGGCCGCGCCTGGCATTAAAAGGGTAACGACAGGCGCAGGGCCAATGCCGCCAGCGTCACCAGCAGTACCGGCAGCGTCATTACCACTCCCACGCGAAAATAATAACCCCAGGAAATGCTCAGATTCTTTTTTGCCAGCACATGCAGCCACAGCAAGGTGGCCAGGCTGCCGATGGGGGTGATTTTAGGCCCGAGATCGCAGCCGATGACATTGGCGTAAATCATCGCCTGTTTAACCACGCCGGTGGCGGTGCTGCCTTCCACCGACAGCGCGCCGACCAGTACGCTGGGCAGGTTATTCATCACGGAAGATAAGAACGCGGTCAGGAATCCCGTGCCGAGCGTCGCCACCCACAGGCCCTGGCTGGCGAACCGGCTTAACAGGGCGGACAGCGCATGGGTCAGACCGGCGTTGCGCAGGCCATACACCACCAGGTACATCCCCAGGGAAAAAATAACGATTTGCCAGGGTGCGCCGCGCAGCACCCGGCCGGTATTGATGGCGCGGCCCTTTTTCGCCACCACAAACAGGATCAGCGCGCCGGCGGCGGAGATCAGGCTGACCGGAACGCCCAGCGGTTCCAGGCCGAAAAAGCCCCCCAACAGCAGGATCAGCACCACCCATCCGGTACGGAAGGTGGCCGGGTCGCGAATGGCATCCTTCGGCGCAGGCAGGCGCGCGACGTCATAGTTTGCCGGTATTTCACGCCGGAAAAACAGGTGCAGCGTAATAAGGGTGGCGGCCACGGCGGCAATATTGACCGGCACCATGACCGAGGCATAGGCATTAAAACCCAGTTTGAAATAATCGGCCGAGACGATATTCACCAGGTTCGATACCACCAGCGGCAGGCTGGCGGTATCGGCGATAAAACCCGCCGCCATGACAAACGCCAGGGTGGTGCTGCGCTTGAACCCCAGCGCCAGCAGCATGGACATCACGATTGGCGTGAGGATAAGCGCTGCGCCGTCATTGGCGAACAAGGCGGATACGGCGGCGCCCAGCAGAATGGTATAGCTGAACAGCAGCCGGCCACGGCCGTTTCCCCAGCGGCCGACATGGAGCGCCGCCCAGGAAAAAAAACCGCACTCATCGAGCAACAGACTGATAATGATAATAGCGATAAAGGTGGCGGTGGCATTCCATACTATCCGCCACACCACGGCGATATCAGCCACCTCTACCACGCCGCTCGCGAGCGCCAGCCCGGCGCCGAGCATGGCGCTCCAGCCGATGCCTAGTCCCTTGGGCTGCCAGATAACCAATACGATCGTGAAGATAAAAATTGTTACAGCCGCAGCCATGGCGCCCCGCTTAATCCGCTAAATAAACAGCGGCGGACAGAACATGGGTTGCCGTAAGGCCGCTGAACTATCGGTAGAATATAACCGCTGGAGGGCGAAAATCCTTTTTTTTTAATCCATCATCCGCAAAATTTTATTTGCTGATGACCCTTAACGGCAGCAGCAGCGGCAGCACGCCGATAAGCAACAGCGCCACGATATTCAGCGCGGGAACGATACCAATACGATCGCCGAGCGCGCCGTAGACGATAGGCATCAGGGCGCCGCAGCCAAGGGAGATGGTATAAAAAATGGAAAAAGCGCGGGTTTGCTGGCCGGGTTTGGCGAGTTCCGCCACGGTGCCGTACAGGATGGAAGACGTGCCGTTTAGCGCGATGCCTAAGGGAATCAGCAACAGATAACTGGCGGTTAACGGGGTAAATAACAGAGCAATAATAAGCGCGGCGGTGAATATTTCACTGACGGCCACGGTGCGTAATACCCCAAGCCTGGGCGCCAGTGCGCCGCAGACTAATTTGCCGCAGGCGCCGCCGATAAAAATGGTGGTCAGCGCGAAGCCGACGCCGGCGGGCGTCGCGCCCTTGGCGGCCAGTAAAAAAGGCAGGAACGTCAGGGTGCCGGCGCGCGTGGCATTATCCAGACTGCCGATAACGCATAAGGAGATAAAGGCTAACCGGCGTCTGGCCTCGGGGACGCGGGGCAGCGGCTGATAGGCGGCGCCTTCCCGTCCCGGCGACGGCGCAACGCCGGCTTGTCCGGCAACGCGTTGGGGCAACAAAAAGCGCAGGCCGACGGCCACCAGGATGCCCGCAACCGCGATGACCCGTACCGACCAGCCCCAGGCGATGAGTAACAATAAACCAGAAATGGCGCTGGGAATCAGGCACTTGCCGACATCGCCGAAAAAGTTATAGGTGCTTAGCGCCAGCCGGGTCTGCCGGACGGTAAAATACTGTGAAATATAGCTTGATGCCAACGGGTGCTGCACGCTGGCGCCCATGCCGCCCACGATAATCAACGCCATCAGCGGCAGGATGCCGCCGGAGAAACCATATAAAAATAACGCCGCGGACAACAGCAGCGTGCCGGCGATTAACAGCCTGCGCTCGCCAAACGCTTTGCCCAGTTCGCCCGCTGGAATCTGCCAGACGGCCAGCGAGCCTGAAAACAGCGTCTTGAGCAGCCCGATTTGCATCATCGACAGGCCGAACTGCTGCTGCCACACGGCAAACAGCAGGTAGTGCATGTCGGTCGCGCCATCATGATATAAATGCGCCAGGCTGGCCGCGCCCAGCACTTTGCGGCCGGCGCGGGCGACCGGTAAAGCCTGTTCAGGGTGGTTATCTTTCACAATGGCCATGACAATCCAGATTGGTTAGAAAACATGCCCGCCCGCCCCGGCGTTGCGGCGCGCGCCGATCAGCCGGCAAGATGGCAGGCAACATGATGCCTGTCGCCGACGCGGCGATCAATCGGCAACTGTGTAAAGCAGCGTGGCATCGCGTGCGGGCATTTGCCGCTGAAGACGCAGCCCCGGCCCGTATGCGGCCCCGTATCGGCGCGGAGGGCGGGCGTGGCGGCGACGGTTTTCAAACGCGGATGCGACGGCGGTATCGAGGCCAGCAGATAGCGGGTATAGGGATGCCGGGGGTCGGCAAACAGCGCATCCGCCGGCGCTTCCTCCACCAGGCGTCCCCGGTACATGACGCCGATGCGATCGGCGATATGGTGCACAACGCTGAGATCGTGGGCGATAAATAAGTAGGCAAGACCATTTTCCCGCTGCAGTTCCAGCAGCAGGTTCAGGATCTGCGATTGAATCGAAACATCCAGCGCCGAGACCGGCTCGTCGCAGACGATAAGCCGGGGATTGAGGATCAGCGCCTTGGCGATGCCCACGCGCTGGCGCTGTCCGCCGGAAAATTCGTGCGGATAGCGTTTGGCGTCCGCCGGGCTGAAACCCACCCTGGCGAGCAGTTGCCCGACGCGGGCCTCGCGTTCGGCGCTATTACCGATACCGTGGATAATTAACGGCTCCGCCACGCTGTAACCGATGGTACGCTTGGGATCCAGGGAGGACAGCGGATCCTGGAATATCATCTGTATATCTTTGCGCAGGGCGCGCAGGGGCGCCGCCGACAGGCTGAAAATATCGCGGCCGGCAAAATCGGCGCGCCCCGCGCTGGCGTCGGTGAGCCGCAGCAGCGTCCTGCCGGTCGTGCTTTTGCCGCTGCCGGATTCACCCACCAAGGCGTAGGTTTCCCGCTCATCAACATGAAAACTAACGTCATCCACCGCGGTGATCCAGCGAGTGCGCAGACCCTGGCGGACTTTGAATTTTTTCGTCAGGTGACTAACGCGCAACAGCGGCGGCGGGTAAACGGCAGTTGGGTTCATAATACTGTTTCCCGGTCGAGTTCTTCGGCTTTCCAGCAGCGAACGGCATGACGCGAAGCCTCCGGGCCGGCGGTCGCGCCGCCATCCCTTATCGCCGCCAGCGGCGGATGACGCCGGCATATGGCGCCGGCAAACGGGCAGCGGGGGGCGAAGCCGCAGCCGGCCGGGCTGTCGGTAAGCGGGGGCACGCTGCCCTTGATTTCCGTCAGCCGGGATTGACGCGCGCCGCGCAGCGACGGGATTGCCGCCATCAAACCCCGGGTATAGGGGTGCCGGGGCCGGTCGAATAAGGTCATGACGTCGGCTTCCTCCACCACTTCACCCAGATACATGACGATTACCCGCTGGCACATTTGCGCGACGACCGACAAATCATGGGTAATCAAAATGATGCCCATGCCGTTGGCGGCCTTAAGCGACTCCAGCAACTGCAGGATTTGCGCCTGAATCGTCACATCCAGGGCGGTGGTCGGCTCATCGGCGATAAGCAGCGCCGGATGGCAGGCCACGGCCATGGCAATCATCACCCGCTGGCGCATGCCGCCGGAAATTTCATGGGGATAAGCGGCGCAACAACGCGCCGGATCCGGGATGCCCACCTGTTCCAGCAGCGCCATCACCCGCGCGGCCCGCTGCCGGCGGGACAGGTCGGCGTGCAGTTGGAGGCTCTCGCCGATCTGGCGGCCGACAGTAAAGAGCGGGTTTAAACTCGACAGCGGATCCTGGAAAACCATCGACAGGGTATTGCCCTGGATGGCGCGCCGCTCGCGCTGCGATAGCGCCAGCAAATCGCGGCCGTTAAAGCGCACGCTGCCCTGCGCCTCGGTGATGCGGGGGTCCAGCAGCCCCATAACGGCTTCGGCGGTGACGCTTTTACCACAGCCGGATTCGCCGATAATGCCCAGGGTTTCATGCGCCTTCACGGCGAAAGAAATACCGCGCACCGGCCTGACAACGCCCTGTTCAGTGGCTATTTTGACCACCAGGTCATTCACCGCCAGCAGCGGGGCGCCGGGTATCATACTGTCTGCCATAACGCTAAGGCCTGTCTCTTAACATGCCCAGCACGCGTCGCGGCAAGGGGCGGATGGTGGGATCCAGCAGGTCGCGCAGGCCGTCGCCGAGGATATTAAGGGCTAAGATCAGGATAACGATCGAGATGCCGGGAAAAAAGGTCATCCACCAGGAGGTAAAGATCACTTTTTTACCCTCCAGCAGCAGATTGCCCAGGCTGGGCATCGGCGCCGGCACACCGGAGCCGAGAAAACTTAACGCCGCCTCGGTAAGAATGGCCACGGAAAAAATAAAGGTGATCTGCACGATAAAGGGCGACATCACATTCGGCAGGATATGGCGCCAGATCATGCGCCCGTCGGTGGCGCCCTGGGCCCTCAGGCCCTCGATATAATTCTTTTCCTTAATCACCAGCGCCGCCGAGCGCACCACCCGCGCGATGGAGGGGATATATACCAGCGACAGCGCCAATACCACATTCAGGGTGTTCGGCCCCAGGATGCCGACGATGGCAATGGCCAGCAACAGGGAAGGGAAGGCAAACAGGCCGTCGCAAACGCGCATGGCGATCAGATCCACCGGCCGGTACCAGGCGGACAGCAGGCCGGTTATCAAGCCGAATACCCCGGCGGCCGCGGTGACCGACATGCCCACCAGCAGGGAGATGCGAATGGCGTAGGCCACGCGCGTCAACACATCGCGGCCAAAGTTATCGGTGCCGAACCAATGCTGCGCGGTCGGGCTTTTTAACCGGCTGAGCGGATCGAGGGCATAAAGATCGTAGGGGCTGAAATACCCCGCGGCCAGCGACAGCACGACCAGCAGCAGCAGTATCACGCCGCCGGCCAGCATCATTTTATGACGCGACAATCCCGTCATGGCGCGGCCCTCCTGGTTGCCATGGCGCGGGCGCCATGCGTTGCGAAAAAGCGGGGTGGCGGCGCATCACGCCTTCACCTTAAGGCGCGGATCGATCCACCCAAACGACAGATCGACCAGCAGGTTAATCACTACGTAGCTGGTGGTAATCAGCAGCACCGACCCCTGGATCACGGTAAAATCCCGCCGCTCGATGGAATCGATAATCAATGACCCGACGCCGGGAATGCCGAACACGCTTTCAATCACGATGGCGCCGGTGATAAGCGATCCAAAGGATTCGCCGCAGATATTCAGTACCGGGATCCAGGCGTTTTTAAGCGCATGGCGCAGCAATACCCCCCGTTCGGGAACGCCTTTGGCCCGCGCGGTCTTGATGTAGTTCTCATGAAGCACGTCCAGCATGACCGCGCGGGTCATGCGCGCCAGCAGGGCGGCGATGCGGATGGCCAGCGCCAGCGCCGGCAGGAACAGGTAATGCAGGTTTTGCCACAGGCTGAGTTGGCCGGATTTATAGCCGATCACCGGAAACCAGCGCAGATGGACGGCAAAAAAGAAAATCAGGAACAGGCCGAGTAAAAAGCCCGGAATCGACAGCCCGAAGGTCGCCAGCGCCATAATCAGGCGATCGGTTAAGCGCCCGCGCCGGTAAGCCGCCGCGACGCCGCCCAGGATACCGAGCAGCATGGCCATGCCCTGCGCCAGCAACGCCAGCGATAGCGTGGGTCTAAGATGCTGCATGAACAGCGTGATCACGCTTTCCCGCATAAACAGGGAGTACCCCAGATCGCCTTGCAGGATGCGGGAAAACCATAGCCAGAACTGTTCAACCAGCGGCCGGTTAAGGCCGAGCCTGGCGCGCATCGCCAGCACGTCTTCCGGCCGGGCGTCATTGCCGAGGACCACCAGCACCGGATCGCCCGGCGCAAGATGCACCAGGCAGAACACCACCACCGCCACCACCAGCAATACCGGGATCAGCGCCAACAGCCGGTGTAACGCATACCATACCATTTGTTTATCCTTGCCCGCCGTAACCGGGCCGTCAGCGGGCCGCTAAAAAACCGACCGGGCAAAGGTTATTTATCCGGGACCTGCACATTCCATAAAATCGGGCCGATCAGGTCCGCGTAGCCCTTGACGCCGTCCTTGACGGCAATGGGTTCAGGCTGGGTATGGCCCAGCACAATCACCGGCAGGTATTGCCAGGTCAGGACGTGCAGCTTGTCCACCAGCGGTTTGGCATCCTGTAGCGAGGGCGCCTGCTTAATGCGATCCAGAACGCTGTCGATGTCCGGGCTGTTGGACCAGCCGGGGAAATTGGCCCGCGAGTCGAGGAACGGATATTGATGCAGCACCTGGCGCATGGAGAATTCCAGGGCGCAGAGGTCGAAATTTTTCGGGTCCTGGCGGCGCTGCAATACCGTCGGCCAGTCATAGACATCCAGCCGGGATTTAACGCCGATTTGTTTCAGCACCTGTTGGGCCACGATCGCCAGGTTGTAGAGTTCGGCATATTCCTTGGTGGCGATAATCACCACCTCCTGCCCCTGGTAGCCGGATTCCTTGACCAGCCTGCGGGCCTCGTCGAGCTTATTGACGTTATAGTAAGGTTTGCCGGCCCCGCTATACCAATCCACCTGCTGCGGAAATCCCAGGGAGGAATCGGCGCTGAAAAAACGCGGGTCGCTATAGCCGGCCAGCAGGACGCTGTTGACATCCAATGCGGTATTAAACGCCTGGCGCAGCTTGACGTCGGCGAAGGGTCCGGTTTTCTTATTGAACAAATAGGTGATAAGCGAACCGCCGGATTCCGGGGCAAATAACTGAATGCCCGGCGCCTGTTTAAGCTGGTCGATATTGTCCTTGGGCAGGTTAAACACCAGATCGTACTCGCCGGTCAGCGCGCCGGCCAGCCGGGTGGATTCATCGGTAACATACCGGAAAAAAATATCTTTCACATAGGCGTTCTTTTTGCCCGCCAGGCCGCTGGCCGGTTCACTGCGGGAAACATAACCGTCAAAGCGGGCGAGATGCAGATATTCGCCCTGTTTGAACTCCGCCAGCCTGTAGGGGCCGGTGCCAATCAGCTCGGTCACCGGGCTTTTCGTCTCGTTGGCCTTATCTATGATGCTTTTTGGCATGATGGCGGCAATATTCTTCACATCGGCCAGAATATTCAGCGTGATAAGCGACGGCGTTTTCAGGGTCAATTGCACGGTCAACGGGTCGATTTTAGTAAAGGCGGCGCCCGGCAGGTTGGCTTTACCCTGGGTGGACAACGCCAGCCAGCGGTTCATGGAGGCGACAACGTCGTCCGCGGTCAGCGGCTGGCCGTTCTGGAACACGATATGGTCGCGCAGGGTAAAGGTATACACCAGCCGATCGTCGCTGAGCTGGTAATGATCGACCAGTTCCGGCACCGGCTCGAACTTATCGTTAATCACGAACAGCTCTTCGAAAATATGACGGTCGACATCCGAGGTGGCGTTATTGGTGGTCAGATAAGGATCCAGGGTGCCGGGCCGGTTGCCGTAGGCGATATTCAGGGCGCCGCCGCCGGTGGCCGGGGCGGTGTACCCGGGCAGGGCCGCGCACAGTAAAAACAGGGCGGCATGGAACCGCATGGTATTGATTAAGCTCATGCTTGCTCCTGCTTGATACGTTCGAGCAGATGCGCGTCGGTCAGCAGCCGGTAGCCGGTTTTAGCCAGCACCCGGGCGCCGGTCACCAGCGCCTGGTAGCCGCGTGGGGAATTGGCGGCTTCGCGAAACGCCACCGTATGGCCTATCAGGTCATCGGGACCTATCTTGATATAGGGATGCGCGGTAGGCACGGCATGGCTGATATCGCCGGCGTCGGTGGACCCCAGACCTTCTTTAGGCGTGAGATCCACCTGTTCGCCATGGGCGGACAGGACATCCAGCAGCAGGGTATTCAAGGTGTGGTTAATGCGAAAATCGCGCGGACCCACCTGGTGTTCTATCTCCACGCGCGTGCCGGTGGCCAGCGCCGCCCCCTCGGCAATGGCGCGGATGCGCGGCTCCAGCGCTATCACTTCCTCGCGGGTATTGGCGCGGATGTAATAATGCGCCGCGGCGAATTCCGGGATCACATTCGGGGCCTGGCCGCCATCGGTAATAATGCCGTGTACCCGAACGCTCGCAGGCAGCTGCTGGCGCAGTACGCTGATGCCGTTATAGAGCAGCACCACCGCGTCCAGGGCGTTGATGCCCAGATGCGGGGAACTGCCCGCATGGGAAGGCTTGCCGTAAAAATTAAAATAAAGATGATTATTGGCAAGCGACGGGCCCGACAGGCGCGTGCGGCCGGCGGGATGGATCATCAGCGCCGCGTCCACTCCCCGCAGGAAGCCATGTTCGACAAAACGGGCTTTGACATTGCCGTTTCGCCCGCCCGGTCCCTTTAGCCCGCCTTCCTCCGCCGGGGTGCCCAATACCACGATTTTGCCGCCGGTTTCCGGCAAGGTTTCCGCGAGCGCAATGGCGGCGGCGATGCTGGTCACGCCGATAATATTGTGTCCGCAGGCATGGCCGATGCCGATCAGGGCGTCGTATTCCGCCAGATAGGCCACCGTCGGCCCGGGTTTGCCGCTATCCCTGACGGCGTGAAATGCGGTTTCATGCCCGGCCACGTTGGATGTCACCGTAAATCCCGCCGCGGTCAGCAGGCCGGTAAGGATCTTATTGGCGTAATATTCATTATTGCCGGTTTCCGGATGCGCATGTATATCCTGGCTGACGGCAATATACGTTTCCCGCTGCCGATCAATGGCATCGTCAATCCGTTTGATCAGGGTATCGGTGGTCATGGGTAACCTCATAATGAGATAAATAGTATTAGGACATGCGCAAAACCATACACTATTTCGCAATTGAGCTTAAAATGAAAATAGCGCATAACCTTAGTGAATTTCTGGACGAAGGTTGCCGTGCGGTTATTTTTTAGAAATAAGCGGAATATTACCAAAGCGCCCAATTCGTGGGGTCCTATTATTTGGTTATAATCAAGTCAAAAATATAAAAAGTATAAATTTCAGTCTATTGAAAAGAGATTGATGAAATAATATTCTCTTTTTCTACAGCGTTGACGGAAGAGAAGAAGAATTATTTTTCACGACTGCCTAATTTATCGCCATATCGACGGTGTTGAGCGTATTGGCCGGCATATAGTCAGTTATTCACTTTGAATATTCATATCTTAGCTAAATAAGGCAGAGCCTTTGCCTTTATACTGTGCCCCGTGCTACTGGCCTAACAATAAAATGACTCGCTTTCATTTCACAGGATATTTTATGCATAAAATAATAACGGCGGCGTTTGGCGCGGCCAGCTGGTTAATGTCATTATCCCCGTCCTTTGCCGCTGCGGCGGTGCCGCAGGAAGTGCGGATTGCCTACAGCGGCGGTTCGCAAGTGCTGATGTTGGCGAAGGCGGACGGCAGTCTGGAAAAAGCGCTGGGCACCAAGGTGAAGTGGGTGCAGTTCGCCTCGGGCGCCGATGCGCTGAATTATTTCGCCAGCGATGCCATCGATATCGCCAATTTTGGTTCCAGCCCGGCCACCGCCGGCATCGTGCGCAAGCTGCCGGTGGAAATCGTCGGCATTTCCGGCGTCATTGCCACCTATGAGCGCCTGATCGGCAAACCGGGCATCAATAGCCTGCAGGATATCGAGGGCAAACGTGTGGGCTACCCGCCCAACTCCACGTCCCAGTACGCGCTGGAAGCGGCGATAGCAGTGCATAAACTCGATCGCGGCAAGATTACCCTGATCCCGCTGCGCCCGGCGGAACTGGTGGCGGCCTGGAAACGCGGCGATATCGACGCCGGTTATGTCTGGGCGCCTTTTGCCCAGGAGCTGGAAGCGTCCGGCGGCCATCAGGTGTTCGCCACCAAGGATCTGCAAAAGGACGGTTATCTGATTTATAACAACTACGTGGTACGCAAAGCCTTTGCCCGGCAATATCCTGAGATCGTGGCCAACTTCCTGAAGGTACATCAGCAAAAGGTGGATGAATTCCGCCGCGACCCCGATGCCGCCGCCGCCATTGTCGCCCGGGAAGTAGGCGCGCCCGTCACCACCGCCACCAATACCCTGTCCGGCCTGGAATATCCCTCCATCGCCGAGCAGGGCACCGCCGCCTGGCTGGGCGACGGCACCAATACCGACGGCAGCGGCATCGGACAGGCGGTGAATAAAACCGCCCATTTCCTGGAGAGCACCGGCGAGGTACGTCAACGGGATATCCCGGCCACCTGGAGCGGGGCGATTAATTCCAGCTATATCCGCCAGGCCGCGGGTAAATAAATACCGTTATGAAAGTTGTTCATCATCTTGCTATCAGCGTCGCCTCGGTGGCGCTGTTTTTCCTGCTCTGGCAAATCGCCGGGGAACGGCGATGGGTCGACCCGCTATTGCTGCCGCCTTTGTCGGATCTGGCAGAAACTACGGTTGAGCTGTTGCGCGACGGCTACCGCCAGGTGCCGCTTTGGGAGCATATCGCGGTGAGCCTGGCGCGGGCGCTGAGCGCTTTTGCCGTCGCCATCGTGTGCGGCATCCCGCTGGGTCTGCTGATGGGGTTGTCGGCGCCCATCGCCGCCGCGCTCAACCCGTTTGTGCAGTTTTTGCGGCCCTTGCCGAAAATCGCCCTTATTCCGCTGGCGGTGGTCTGGCTGGGTATTGGCGAGTCGTCGAAATTTTTCCTTATTTTTATCGCCACTTTTCTGAGCGTGGTGGTGGGCGCCGCCGCCGCGGTGGAGCGCATCGGCGATGCCCGCATCCGCGTAGCGCAGACGCTGGGCGCCTCGCGCCGGCAGATTTTCTGGCGGGTGGTCTTGCCGGATACCTTGCCCGAGCTGTTTACCAGCGTGCGGCTGTCCATCGGCGTCGGCTGGACGTCGCTGATTGCCGCCGAACTGGTGGCGGCTACGTCGGGCCTGGGGTGGATGGTGATCAACGCCAGCGCCTATCTGCGCACCGATATCGTGATGATAGGCATCCTGCTGCTCGGCGCCATCGGTTATATGCTGGATCTGGCGATCGTGGGAGTACAGAAATGGCTGGTGCCCTGGGCGGGGAAGGACGCATGACGGCACATATCTCTGTTGAACATATTACGCAGGTTTTTACCGGCAGGCAGGCGCCCCTGACGGTGCTGGACGATGTCTCGCTGTCACTGGCCGCCGGGGAGTTCGTGGTATTGCTCGGCCCCTCCGGCTGCGGCAAATCCACCATCCTGAATATGATTGCCGGCTTTACGCCGGTACGGCAAGGGCGGATCTTGTGCGCGGGTCGGCCGGTCAGGGGGCCGCATCCCAGCCGGGGCATGGTGTTCCAGCAGCCCAATTTATTTCCCTGGCTGTCGGTGCTGGCTAACGTCACCTTCGGCGCGCGCATGGCGGGCCGGAAAAAGGCGGCGGCCGATGCCGACGCCAATGCCTGGCTTCAGCGGGTGGGACTGGCGGGTTTTGAACAGCATGCGCCCTGGCAGCTGTCCGGCGGCATGAAGCAGCGGGTGGCGCTGGCGCGGGCCTGGCTGCCCGACCCCGACATATTGCTGATGGATGAACCCTTCGGCGCGCTGGACGCGCAAACCCGGATGATGATGCAGGAACTGCTGCGCGCCGCCTGGAAGCAAACCGGCACGACGATTTTATTTGTCACCCACGATGTGGAAGAGGCGCTGTTTCTCGCCGACCGTATCCTGGTGATGTCGGCGCGGCCGGGGAAAATCGTTGAGGAAGTGCGGGTGCCGTTCGGCCCGCAGCGGGATATCGAGACCCTGGCGCAGGCCCCAGGCTACAGCGACATTAAACAACAGGTGCTTCACCGGGTGCGGACCGAGGCCCGGCGCCATATGCTGTAATGGTGCCCGGCGCGGGAGCGAATCCGGCGATTGCGCCCGCGCCGGGTAAGGATGGCGCAGCATCCGCCCACGCGCCGGGCGGGGCGCTACCGGGACAGCGGCTTCGGCGCGCCCAGTCGGGTGGCCAGCAGGGACAGGCCATAACACAGCAGGTAATAAATGACGCCGATAAAGATAAAAATCTCGGTGGGATAGATCTGTTCGCGGTTATTGACCTGGCCCGCCACGGTGGTCAGCTCCGGCACGTTAACGATAAACGCCAGCGAGGTATCCTTGATCAGGGAGACCATCAGCCCGATATAAGACGGCAGCAGATTGGGCATGGCCTGCGGCAATAAAACCCGGCGCAGGATTTGCCACTCGCCCAGTCCCGAGGCAAGGCCCGCTTCCACCTGTCCCGCAGGCAGGGCGTTCAGGCCGGCGAGCGTGGTATGCATCACCGCCGCCGAGGTAAACCAGGCCAGGGCCAGAATCACCGTCAGCGGACCGGGTATCGAGCCGCCGAACAGGATGGGCAGCAGGAAAAACAGCCAGAAGATAACAAAAATCAGCGGAATGCCGCGAATGATTTCAGCCCAGATAAACAGCGCCCGGCGCGTCCAGCCCGGATAGCGCCAGGCCAGGCACGCCAGCGTGACGCCGAGCGCCAGCGCCAGCGCGCCGGCGCACAGCGCCATCATCAGCGTCAGCAGCACGCCGCCCGGCTGGCCGTCGGCCAGGCGTCCCCATAGCAGGTAGGTCAGGTTAGCGAGGATCACGTCGATATTAAAGGTCATGGCGCGCTCCGCTTATCGGGTTGCCGGCCGGCGGCGCATCGAGGCCGGCCGCCGGCAACAGCGGTTGCCTGCCGTCGCGGCGCTTTGGGCCCACATATATCAGCAGGGATCCCATCGCCACGCCCAAGAGCAGATAAAGCCCGGTGCCCACCGCAAACGCCTCAAGCGCGTGGGCGTTAAAACTCTCCACCCGGCCTATCTGATAGGTCAATTCGGCGAAGCTGATGCCGCTGGCCAGCGACGAAAGCTTCATCAGGTTCAGGTATTGCCCGACCAGGGGCTGCCAGGCATTGAGCAGTCCCTGCGGCAACAGCACATGGCGCAGGATTTGCCACTGGCTGAACCCTTGCGATAGCGCGGCCTCCGTTTGTCCCGGCGGCACGGAGTTCAACCCCGCCTGGATTTCCTCCAGCAAAAACGCCGCGCAGAACAGCGACAATCCCCAGGCGGCGCAAAGGAATTCCGGCGCCAGCCACAGGACGTTGCCCGGCAGAATCGACCAGGGGTGCATATCGCCGATGTACAGGCGCACGCCTTGCGGCAGCGCGCCCCAGGCGGCAAAATACCAGAACAATAATTGCACCAGCAGCGGCGTGTTGCGAAACACCGAGACAAACGCCGCCGCCAGGGCGCGGCCAATCGGCCCCGGCGCCAGGCGCAGCGCCAGCATCAATAGGGTTATCAGCGTCGCCGCCAGGCAACCGAACAAGGTGACGTACAAGGTGGCGGCAAAGCCGGACAGGATCCATTGCCAGGGCTGGCCGGTCAGCACGCCGGCCCAATCCAGGTGCCAGGCCATCAGCTCTCCTCCAGGCGCGCATGCAGCGGATTAAGCACCTTCTGCAAAAAACGCTGCGCGCGCGGATGCACCGGCGCGCTGAAAAAGGTCTCCGGGTCGGCCTGCTCCAGAATGACGCCGCCGTCCATAAACACCACCCGATCGGCTATTTCGCGGGCGAAGCTCATTTCATGGGTGACCACCACCATGGTGATGCCGCTATGGGCCAGTTCCTGCATTACCTGCAGCACTTCGCCGATCATTTCCGGGTCCAGCGCCGAGGTCGGCTCATCAAAAAGAATCAACGTCGGGTCCGTGACCAGGGCGCGGGCAATCGCTACCCGCTGCTGCTGGCCGCCGGACAGTTGGGCCGGCAGAAAAGACGCCTTATCGCCCAATCCCACCCGCTCCAGCAGACTCTGCGCTTTGGCATGCGCTTTCGCTCGCGTCCAGCCGTGCACGGTGATCAGCGCCAGGCTGACATTATCCAGGGCGTTAAGATGGCCGTAGAGATTAAACTGCTGGAACACAAAACCGATATGGGTGCGAAGTTCACGCAGCGCGCGGCCTTTCAACGCCGAGGTGGGATGGCCGTCGATCAGAATTTCACCTCCGCTTACGGTTTCCAACTGGTTGATCAGGCGTATCAGGGTGGATTTCCCCGACCCCGAGGGGCCGCAAATCGCCACCACCTCGCCGCGTCCGACGCTGAAATCCACCTGGCGGATCACGTAGTGGGGGCCGAAAAATTTATCAACCTGGCGGAACTCGACGGCGGGGATGGCATGTGGGGCAGGGGTATCCGCCACCGGGGCGGCGGATGGTTGCAGATTGTCGTACTGGGATTGCATTGATTCAGCCTGATTATTTCGCTGTTATGGTAAACAGACGCGGTTGAGGCGATTTGGTCTGGGGTCCGAACCAATTATTATAGATGGAGGTAGCCTGGCCGTTTTTTTCCAGTTTCAGCAGCTCGTTATTAACGAAGGTCAGCAACGCGGTCTCGTCTTTTTTCACCCCGACGCCTATCTCTTCTTTACTCAGCAGCTCCGGCAGCACTTTATATTTGGCTTTATCCGGCGCGCCGTCGAGCAGGCCGGCGAGGATGGTGCTGTCCTGGGTGATGGCCTGCACGTTGCCGTTGCGCAGCGCCGTCAGCGCCAGCGGAATATCATCATAGGACAAGACGCGCGCATTCGGGAAATGATGATGCAATTCCTGCTCGCCGGTGGTGCCCTTTACCGCGCCGATACGCGCGTTGGCGTAACCGTCCAGTTTATCCGGCGAGTTTACCGGCACCAGGAACTGCTGCCCGGTGACAAAATAGGGAATGGAAAAATCAATGACCTTGGCCCGCTCCGGCGTGATGGTAATGTCGGCCACGATAATATCGGCTTTACCCGACTGCAGCAGAGGAATGCGGTTGGCCGGATTGGTGGGCACCAGCTCCAGCTTCACGCCCAGCGCGTCTGCCAGCGCCTTGGCAAAGTCCACGTCGTAGCCGACGATATTATGGGTTTTGGCATCGACGGAACCAAACGGCGGGTTGGAATCGAAGGTGGCGACACGAATAACGCCGGCCTGCTTGATATTGGCCAACTGGTCGGCATGGGCGGCAACGGAGACGATACTGCCTAACGCTAACACAGTCAGCAGCGATAACGCTGAAGGCCGGCTATTAATGAATAAGGCCATTTGCTTTTCCTTGATATAATTTTAATATAATTTAACCACTTCATGGGGTTATTCCATGGCGCTGGTTTTCTGCTGAGGAATATTACATAGGCAACGATAATTAACCACGTATAAAAAAGCATATGTTTATCACCACTAAGCATAAGAATAACTTATGACCTATCGGGCCAGTGGCCGGCGGGCATTTATGCCAGTGAACACGGGGCGCGGGCGCGGCACCGCGCGCGATTTAAATAAGAATAATAATTATTACTCAAGACAATAAGAAATGAATTGAAGCCGGTGGCGCGGGATATTTTATCAAACCGCAGCATGAGGATGTTTAATAAATAACCATCGCTGCGGCATTTTATCGCCGGGACAGGGGCGGCAGGCTAAACCGGCGGGCGCTATCACCGGCGCTGCAACCCCCGTCCGGTGCAAGGGGGTTAATTTGTCGCGGGAGCGGATAAGTTCAGTCTGCCGACGGTCTGCTCAAACTGCGCCTCATCGCCCTGCGGCAGTTTTTTGAACGACACCTTGCCGCGATACACGTCGGAGTCGATTTTAACGATGTTCGGCTGGGTGCTCAGGTTGCCGACGGCGACACAATAATTGGTTACCTGGCTCAGCGATGGATCCCAAATATCGGCCATTTTATTACAGTCATCAATCCATAAAAATTTATCCCGGGCATTCAATTTCGCCAATTGCTGTTTTAACGGTGCGGATAAATACACGTCGAACATCGGCTCAATATTATTTTTATCAATTTTTAAAATCAACGGTATTTTAAATTGAACGCCGGAAAAGCCGATGGTTTTGGCATTTACATCAATTTTATATTTTTTTATCTTGGTCGGGAAATCCCACTGCCGGATAACATCCGGTATCCATGCGGTTATCTTATCATCGAGATTTAAAAAATAGGTTGATAACGATGTGGAGGATAAACTGCTCCGGCCCAGGCCGATATAGTTATCGCCCCCCAGCACATCCAATACAGTCGCGCCGTTATCCAGCGTGCTGCGCTTGACATTACTGACCTGGGGCTGCTCCTTGTCGCCGCGCAGGATAAAGAACAGATCCTTTCTGTCGTGCTGATTTAAAATATCATAGGCGGTATTGTTCATGGCCAGGTGATCGGAAGACACCACGATCACCGTGTTTTTGAAATAGCCCGATGCGCGGATTTTTTTGATAAGCCCCGCGATATGCTCCTGGCTGCAGGCCACGGCGCTTAGGGAGCTGTTTTCCATATTGTCATACGCATAGGAGCGATTGGTGCAGGATCGCGAAATATATCCGTCCGGATGATGGGTGTCGACGGTCAGCGCAAATAAGGCAAACCGCTGTTTTTGTTGCGACAGCGCAATAAATTTATCATAGACCAGATCCAGCAGGGTATCGTCATACCAGCCCCACTCGTTGCGGTAGTCGGGATCCTTGACCAGTCCCTTAAGCTCCTGGAAACCATAGATATGCTCAAAACCATGGGACTTCAGGAACAGGCCTTTACCGGCAAACGCCATATCGGCCCCCTGGTAAAAATAGGTATCGTAACCGGAAGCCTGCAGTATATCGCCCAGGCAAATATCATGGGGGTAAAAGGTCGATAACGAACTTGAGGCATTGCCGTCAAAGGGGGCGAATAACGGAATGCCGCACTGCGACGCCACCATTCCGGCAATGGTGTAGCCGGTGCCGGGCAATTGGGTAGTATTGCTGAAATCTATAGCATCGTTTTTCTGACTGTTAAGCTCGGTGGTTAAACCGGCAAAGGCGTCCTGATCGAAATAGGTTCTTTCCAGGCTTTCGGCATAGATATAAATAAGGTTGGGGCTGTCTTTCGCCAGTGTTTTGGACGGGGTTCTGTAATAGGTATTAAAGTCCGTATCGCCGCTTGCCAACTGGGATTTAACCAGGCCGGCAATTTCACCGCTGGCCGGCGTGGCAATCACGGCGACCACGGCCAAAACGAGAGCCAGCAGGCCGTAAGCCGTACGGCCGCCGCCGGCTTTTCTGAATAGCAACAGCCATGACATCAGGCTGAACACCAGCAGGGAAGCCAGGATGAAACCGGCAAAGGGCAGGATGTACTTGCCTAATCCGGCGCCGGTTAAACTGCTGGTCAGGGTATACAGCACCGAATCATTGATGCCGGCGCCGGTAAAGTAATTACTGGCGACCCTGACTAAATTAAGCAGAATATAAATACCTAAAACAAACAGCACTAATGAAAACAAATATTTATTTTTTTTGGCTTTCGTTGAATAAATAATAACCGCCGCTATAAATAATACTATCGACAGGGTTTCCGCTGACATTGTTCTCCCTCCATCGGGCAGTAAGGGAAATACCTCCGGCTATAGCAGCAGCGTTTCAAGGCGGTCTTCCGGTAAGGGATGGGTGATAGTTATCTGTATAGCAATTAATCCGCTACGGCGCGAGATTTCATTACCGTTTTGTGACAAGCCGCGCCGGCGGGTGGTGCGGGTAAAAAGAATTGAACGGCGAAATACAAGAAATTATTTTTTTAATCAATTGATTTAAAACAGTAAAACTTCACCGCTCGGCTAAAAAGCAGGAGATGAATTCTTTTTGCGTTGACAAAAAGTTACATTTTTTTTACAGCGGAAAGCCCGGTGGGCGCGGGGAAAACGACGCAGCGGCCCTCATATCCGAGAGCCGCGCTGGCAGGGGTTTATTTAGGCAATGAATAGGCCTGGCGCGCCAGGAGCTTCCAGGCGCCCGCCGCATTTTTCTGCCATACCTGCATGACGCCGATTTTCACTTCGCCCGGCTTGCCGCCGTCTGCGGTTTTCGCCTGCAGGATATGCCTGACGATGGCCACGTCGCCGTCGACCTGCACGGTTTGGTCTTTGAGATCCAGCGTCAGGAATTTGGATTGACCGGTGACGATGGCATCGACAAATTCGGCGTTGTTCTGGATTTTACCGCTGGAGTGGCCGTAGCTCAGCGTCGGCGCGCCCACTTTCTCCAGATCGGCTTTCTTGGCGCTGACCATGGCCTGACGCATGGTTTCCACCGCCTTGGTTACCGCCGTGGCATCGGCGCTTTGGGCGAAACAGCTGCTGCTCAACAGCAATGAAAGAAGGGCCGCGCCTGCAATTTTATACATGGTTATTCCTTACCAGTGACATCGTTAAAGAGGGGCAATGCTAACCAATTTCATGAGGTTACCGTTGTGACTGATCTCATGTATTTCAAAAAAAATAGTTTTTATTTATTTTTAATAAAACATTGTTTTGAAATTATCTCAAGCAATTGTCCGCGGAACATTGTGCGGGATGGCGGCAAGCGTTTCAATGTGATTAAACTCACAATTTTTGGCATTAATAAATTATTACTACCACGGCAATCTGTGCCACCGGGTGTAAACCCCTGATTGACATTGCGTGGCGGTCATAGCAATCAGAAAAGATCAAAAAACTCGGAAATTATTAAAAGCACGGGATTTTTGCGGGGCAGGGGAAATTTACTGAGTGGAATGATGGCGTTACACACAGCACAAAATCAGGCCGGCAATTGCCGGCCCTCACCCTGATGTGTGTTCTATTCTTATAAAGTGTTTAGTTATTCTAAACAACTCTGATGTTAAGTGATGCTAAACAGATTATCAAGCTAACTTTACTCATATTTGAAGATGATTCCAAAACGCCTGAAAGAAGCCCGGCACAGGGCCCAGCTGACACAGGAAAAGCTGGCGGTCATGGCTGGCATCGATGAGTCCACCGCCCGTTCCAGAATTAGTCAGTATGAAAATGGGATATATCGTCCCAATTTTGAAACCTGCTGTGCGTTTGCCCGCATCCTGAACGTACCCGAATGCTATTTCTACACGCTGGACGATGAGTTTGCCGCCGCGCTGCTGGCGCTGTATGTCTCGCACGCGGCATCGGCCAATATGCGTCTGGCGTCGAATGAAGGAGAAGAAGAAAAAGAAGAAAAAGAAGAAAAAGAAGAAGAAAAAGACGCTGCCGACTGGCAAAAACGGGGTTAAGCCTACCGCCGCCAGGCCATCTTAGACTAACCCTTTCCATTGCCGTATCGAGGCGTAGCAACGTCTCGCAGCCGCCATCCCGCCCCGCGTAAGCCTTGCCGTTCCGGCCAATTCCTTAAATGTGTTAAATTATTTCTTGAATCAATAAATAAGAAAGATAATAATTCTCATTTAGTTTCAATTTCATTCACCTGTCAATGGAAAGATACAATGAGAAGGGTCTTGCGCTTAACACGTTCCACTCTGCTGTGTTCACTCGCTTTCGCGGCGCCGTTATTCACCTATGCCGAGGATACCCTGGTGGTTACCGCGGCCCAGACGGCCGACAGCGCCGATGCGCCGACCCGGGGCTACACAGCCAACACCAGCCGCGGAGCGACCAAAACCGATCAGCCGCTGATTACCACCGGCCAGTCGGTGTCGGTGGTGACGCGCCGGCAAATGGACGATCAGGCCGCCCTGACGGTGAACAGCGCGTTGAATTATACGCCGGGGGTATTTACCAACTTCGCCGGCGGCGCGACCCGCTACGAGACCGTTTCCCTGCGCGGATTCCACGGCGGCGATACCAATAATACCTTCCTGGACGGCCTGCGGTTGATGAGCGACGGCGGCAGCTATAACAACCTGCAAATCGATCCCTGGTTCCTGGAGCGCGTCGATGTGATTCGCGGTCCGTCGTCGGCGCTTTACGGCCAGACCATTCCCGGCGGCCTGGTGATGATGACGTCCAGACGCCCCCGTTTTGCCAGCGAAGGGCATATCAAGCTGATGGCCGGCAATAACGCCACCACCGGCGCGGCGTTCGACTATACCGGCGCCGTCAGCGATCAATGGGCGTTCCGCCTGACGGGCATCACGCGCCATAGCGATACCCAGTACGATCACCAGCGCGAGGAACGCTATGCCATCGCGCCGTCGCTGTTATGGCAGCCGGACGGCAACACGTCGCTGCTGTTAAAAGCCTATCTGCAAAAAGATCCGTCGGGCGGTTATCACAGCGCGGTGCCGGCGGACGGCAGCCTGTACGCCAGCAGCGGCGCCAAGCTGGACCGCGGGTTTTTTGACGGCGAAAGCAGCCTGAATACCTTTAAGCGCCGCCAGCAAATCTACGGCTATGAATTCGACCATAGCATCGACGACGTCTGGTCAATCCGCTCCAACGGCAGTTATACCCATGCCAACGTCGACCAGCAGCAGGTTTACCAGATTGGCTGGAACAGCGATCGTACATTGCTTAACCGCTATTATTCCGGCGAATCGTCCTCGCTTGCCGCTTACGCCATGGATAACCAGCTGGTGGCCGATTTCAGCACCGGCGACCTACAGCATAAAGTGGTGCTGGGCGGTGAATACCATGAATATACCAACGACCTGTGGGACGACAGCGCCTACGCCACCCCGCTCAATGCGCTCACCGGCGTCAGCGGCGGCCCGGGGCTGTTCACCGACTACGGCCTGACCGTGCCGGGCGTCACGCGCGTCGATGCCAAACGCCGCTACTCACAAAGCGGGGTCTATCTGCAAGATGAGATGACGCTGGATAAATGGCACCTGGATCTGTCCGGGCGCTACGATCGCATCGTGGCCAAAAATACCACGTTCAATACCGACACCACCTACCGGCGCCAGGACGATCATATCAGCGGCCGCGGGTCGCTGCTGTATGCCTTTGACAGCGGCATTTCGCCTTATGTCAGCTTTAGCCAGGCCGTCACGCCGCAGGCCTTGTCCGGCGCCGACGGCAACCTGTTGAAACCGACCACCAGCGAGCAGTACGAAGCCGGGATAAAATACCAGCCCCCCGGTACTTCGTCGCTGTATACCCTGGCGGTTTACGACCTGACGCAAAAAGATGTGGCCAACCGTATCGTGCAGGGCAGCTATTATGTCCCGGCGGGCAAGGTACATTCCCAGGGGATTGAACTGGAGGCCCGCACGCAGCTCACCGAGCGTCTGGCCGGCATAGCCGGCTATACCTATAACCGGGTACGCTTCAGGGACGCCGTGGACGGCAACGACGGCAACACGCCTTATGTCACGCCGGATCAGATGGCGTCGCTCTGGGCGCAGTACCAGGCGGATTACGGCATCAACCTGGGCGGCGGGGTGCGTTATATCGGCCGGCAGTGGGCAGATAATGAAAACACGCGGCGCGTGCCGTCGGTGACCCTGCTGGATGTTTCGCTACGCGCCGATCTTGCCGCCTGGAACCCGCAGTGGAAGGGGGCCTATGTGCAGCTTAACGCCAATAACCTCACCGATCGGAAATACGTGGCGGCCTGTTATGGCACCGGCTATTGCTATTGGGGCGCGGAGCGCTCGCTGGTGGCCACCGTGGGCTACGATTTCTGATCAACAGGCAAAAGGCACGGGCCGGGGAAAGGATGTCCAGGCGCGTCAAGGGGGAGGGGAGAGGGAAAATAGGCGGATGAGGGGGGGCGGGCCGGGTTTCCCGCCCGCCCCCTATACAGGATTACGCCGGAACGTTTTTCAGCACCAGCCGCTGGATTTTACCCACCACCAGCAAATAGCACAGCATCGACATAATGGCCGAGCAGCCGACAAAAATCAGCGCGCTGTTAAACGAGTGCAGATTTTTGACCAGAAAACCAATCAGCAACGGGGTGACGATGGAGGCGACATTGCCGAACACGTTGAAGATGGCGCCGCACAGGCCGATCACCTCTTTCGGCGCGGTATCCGCAATCACCGGCCAGCCCAGCGCGCCGAAGCCTTTACCGAAGAATGCCAGCGCCATCAGCGCCACCACCAGCACCGTATTATCGGTGTAGTTGCAAAGGATCATGCTGGATGCGAGCAGCATGCCGAACACGATCGGCGCCTTGCGGGCAAAGGTAAGCGAACAGCCGCGCTTAAGCAGGAAATCCGACACCACGCCGCCCGAAATACCGCCGACAAAACCGCATAACGCCGGAATGGAGGCGATGATGCCTACCTTAAGGATGCTCATCCCTTTTTCCTGCACCAGATAGATGGGGAACCAGGTCAGGAAGAACCAGGTAATGGTGTTGAGGAAATACTGGCCGAAAAAGATGCCCAGCATCATACGGCTGGTGAGCAGTTGCTTAACGTAGTTCCATTTCGGTCCGTTATCCTTCGCCTTTTTGCTGTCCATATTGACCACGCCGCCGCCCTGCTCGATATAATCCAGCTCGGCGCGCGACGCGTAGGGGGATTCAAACGGGTTATGGACAAATTTTATCCACAGAAACGTCAGGATAAAACCGATGACGCCCATGACGGTAAAGACGTGTTTCCAGCTCCACGCATAGACCAGCCAGCCCAGGAAAGGCGAAAAAATCGCCAGGGAAAAATACTGCGCGGCGTTGAAAATCGACGACGCCGTGGCGCGCTCCTTGGCCGGGAACCACGCGGCGACAATACGGGCATTGGCCGGGAAAGCCGGGGCTTCGGCGAAGCCCAGCAGGAACTGCAGCATAAACAGCGAAAAGACCGCCATCGGCACCGACAGCACCCCGACGAATCCTTGCAGCAGGGTGAACAATGACCAGAAAAACAAACTGTAGCTATAGACTTTAATCGACCCGAACCGGTCAAGCAGCCAGCCGCCGGGGATTTGCATCAACAGATAGGCGATGCCGAACGATGAAAAAATCATGCCCAGGTTGACCACATCCAGCCCCAAATCGTGGGACACCGCTGTGCCGGCTATCGACAGGGTAACCCGGTCGGCATAGTTAACCGCCGTAATAATAAATATAAATAACAGCACCACATAACGTACGTGGGTCCTGCCTTTTTGGTCCAAAGTGGACTCGATTGCCATACGATGTCTCCGCGTTAACGCTGCGCGCCTAAGGCATTTATTCCCGGCGAATTGTCGCCGCCGCCATAGGCCTCATAATTAAAATACTGTCTGTCGGTAGGGGACTGGGTATACGTTGAATGGGTATCGGCGCGATACGTAAAAAAGAAGAGGTATCAATCGCCATCCGTAATTTGAGCAGGCAGTATAAAAATGGCGCCAGGGTAAGTCATTATGCAAATGACCAATATTAGAGCCGGGATTAGGACTATTTTTGTGGGAACATGGAGTCTGTGCGGTGGATCATAAATATGGGTTTTAGATAATTTTTAATTTTAATATTGCGATGGTGATCACAATTTATAGGTATTTCGCCGCATAATAAATTAAAAAATTATGGAGAGAGATGTTTTTGCCCAACTGCGGCATCCCTTTTTCGGCCGGGTTAGTATTCCACGATTAGTTGATAAATTAAACTAAATTTGTAATGGCGTGGATATTCTCCGTGCGGCAAAGCACGGCATTATTCATATTCATAATAATGAAATGCCGTTTTAATTTAAAAACACCGGTAATTATCACGCTGATATCGGCAATAAGCGCAGGCGCGGTCAACGGTCGGCGCACGGTGAATCCGCGGGGGGAATGAACCGGGCAGCCTGTTTCCCCCGGCGCGTTAGCCGCAGGAAACAGGCGTGATTTACGGGCCATGCCGGCCCCGGGTAGGATCAATAAGGCGCGTCGGGCGTGGTGATGCGGATCAGCTTTTCATTGACGAATTCATGAATCCCCGCCGGGGATTGTTCGCGGCCATAGCCGGAGTTTTTGGTGCCGCCAAACGGCAGCTCCGGGGCAATACCTGTGGTATGGTTGATATAGACCATACCGGAATCGATTTGCCGCGCCACCGCCACGGCCCTGGCGGTATCGGTGCCGAAGACGGTGCCCCCCAGGCCGAAGATGGAGTCGTTGGCCAGCGCAATCGCCTGCGCCTCGTCCTTGACGGCATACACGCACAGCACCGGTCCGAAGATTTCCTCGGCGTAGGCCGCCATGCCGGGTTTGATGCCGGTGAGGATGGTCGGTTCCATATACGCGCCCGGCCGGTCCACGCGGTGGCCGCCGTAGATCAGTTTGGCGCCTTCCCTCACTGCGGTTGCCACCTGCTCAACGATCTCCCCGGCCGCTTTTTCACTGCTGAGCGGGGCGAGCTGCGTGGACGGATCCAGCGGGTCGCCGATCCTGATCTTTTCATAAATGGCCCGCGCCTTGGCGATAAATGCCTCGGCGACGTCTTCCAGCACGATAATACGCTTGGGCGACACACAGACCTGGCCGGCGTTCCATAAACGTCCCATGGCGGCGGTTTTTACCGCCAGATCAAGATCGGCATCCGCCAGCACCACAAAGGCGTCGCTGCCGCCCAGCTCCAGGGTCGATTTCTTAACATGTTTGCCGGCCTCGGCGGCAAAGCTTGATCCCGCCGCCTCGCTGCCGGTCAGAGACACGCCCTTGATGCGCTTATCGCCTATTAATTGCGATACCTTGGCGCCGGGCACGAACAGATTAGTGTAAACGCCCACGGGCGCGCCGGCATCGATAAAGATACGCTCCATCATGGCCGCGCACTGCGGTACGTTGGAGGCGTGTTTCAACACCATGGTATTCCCGGCCATGATATTCGGCGCCGCCGAACGGGTGATCTGGTAGAAAGGGAAATTCCAGGGCTGCACGCTCAGCAGCACGCCGAGGGGGTCATAGCTGAGAAACGCGCTGCCAATCCCGGTTTCCAGGGGCTTGTCGGCCAGGAACCGTTCGCCGTGATCGGCATAATAATCAAATATATCGGCGCACAGTTGCACTTCGCCCACGCCTTCGGCGTGCAGTTTGCCCATTTCAATGGTACACAGCTTGCCCAGCTCATCCTGGCGATCGCGCAAAATGGCGGCCACGTTATGCAGCAGTTTGGCCCGCTCGGCGAACGGGGTTTTTTTCCATTGCTGGAAGGCGGCGTCGGCGGCGGCCAGGATCTGTTCGATCTGCTGGTC
This sequence comes from Sodalis sp. RH24, assembly GCF_047324145.1. NCBI lineage: Bacteria > Pseudomonadati > Pseudomonadota > Gammaproteobacteria > Enterobacterales > Bruguierivoracaceae > Sodalis > Sodalis sp. RH24. The sequence goes on along the minus strand of NZ_CP178729.1, from coordinate 1,624,093 downwards.
GGACATAACGTCGAATTGCTTTTCGATTTTATTGGTGGCGGGATTAACCGTTTTGATCGACGACGGTGCGGCTGTCTGTACGCTCATGATAATGCTGTCCTTATGAAACGACCGGTGATGTGAAGGATCTAACGCGATATCCTGTGCATGCAGTATAGTCCCCCACGGAATTATTTCTCAAGGTATTACCCTATCGAAGCCATCGGCCGATTGACGCCCGGACGCGTGTTTTCATCTCCGATCGTTGTCCGGATCGGGCGGGGGCAACGAGCGCTTATGTTGCGCGCCGCGCGCGAATGGCTTGATCTTTTTTTCTTTATCTATACTATACCCCCCTATACTATATTTTCATACGGGTCGGGAAATGCCTCGTTCAGCTGAAGATAAAAAACGCGTCCTGCTGCGGGTCCGGCGCATCAAAGGGCAGGTGGAGGCGCTGGAGCGCGGCCTGGAAACGGGCGTCGACTGCGGCGCGCTGCTGCAGCAGATCGCCGCCATCCGCGGCGCTTCCCACGGCCTGATGTCTGAAATTATGGAAATTCATATCCGCGACGAACTGGGCGAGGAAGACCTGACGCCGGCGCAGAAGGCGGCCCGGCTTAACGATGTCGCCAGCCTGGTGCGTTCCTATTTGAAGTAATGACGCCGTCGACGGTAAGATGTTGACCGGTGCTGTTTATGATTGGAGAAACCTTATGAAATCTCGTGCAGCCGTTGCCTTCGGGCCGGGCCAGCCTCTCAAAATCGTTGAGATTGACGTTGCGCCGCCGCAAAAGGGCGAGGTGCTGGTGAGGATTACCCACACCGGCGTCTGCCACACCGACGCTTTCACCCTGTCGGGAGACGACCCCGAAGGGCTGTTTCCCGCCGTGCTGGGCCATGAGGGCGGCGGCATTGTAATGGAAGTGGGCGAAGGCGTAACCAGCGTAAAGCCCGGCGATCATGTCATTCCCCTTTATACCGCCGAATGCGGCGTCTGCAAATTCTGCACCTCCGGCAAGACCAACCTGTGCCAGGCGGTACGCGTTACGCAGGGTAAGGGCCTGATGCCGGACGGCACCACCCGTTTTTCCTATAACGGTCAGCCCCTTTATCACTATATGGGCACCAGTACCTTCAGCGAATATACCGTGGTGGCCGAGATTTCCCTGGCGGTGATCAATCCCCAGGCGCCGCTGGAAAAAGTCTGCCTGCTCGGCTGCGGCGTCACCACTGGCATCGGCGCGGTGCATAACACCGCCAAGGTCAAGGCCGGCGACACCGTCGCCATTTTCGGCCTGGGCGGCATAGGCCTTGCAGCGATCCAGGGCGCGGTGCAGGCCAAGGCCGGGCGGATTATCGCCGTCGACACCAATCCGGGTAAATTTGATCTGGCCCGCTCGATGGGCGCCACCGATTGCATCAATCCCAAGGATCATGCGCGGCCGATCCAGGAGGTGATTGTCGAACTCACCGACGGCGGCGTGGATTTCAGTTTTGAATGCATCGGCAACGTCGATGTTATGCGCGCGGCGCTCGAGTGTTGTCACAAGGGCTGGGGCGAAAGCATCATTATCGGCGTAGCCGGCGCCGGCAAGGAGATCCGCACCCGTCCGTTCCAACTGGTTACCGGCCGGGTATGGCGCGGGTCCGCCTTCGGCGGCGTCAAGGGGCGCACGCAGTTGCCGGGCATGGTGGAGCAGGCCATGGCCGGTGAAATCAATCTTGATCCCTTTATCACCCATACCCTGCCGCTGGAGCGGATTAACGACGCGTTCGATTTAATGCATGAAGGTAAATCCATTCGCACCGTAATCCACTTCTGACGCCGTCCCACGCGCCGTCGCTGGATGTAACGCCGGCGGCTCGGGGGAGGCTTATAGCCCCCGCGGCGAGGGTTCGTTTGCTGTGCGTTAGCGGGAGGCCAGGCTTATGCCGCCTCGGCGAGGGTTCGTTTGCCGTGCGTTAGCGGGAGGCAAGGCTTATGCCGCCTCGGCGAGGGTCCGTTTGCCGTGCGTTAGCGGGAGGCAAGGCTTATGCCGCCTCGGCGAGGGTTCGTTTGCCGTGCGTTAGCGGAAGGCAAGGCTTATGCCGCCTCGGCGAGGGTTCGTTTGCCGTGCGTTAGCGGGAGGCAAGGCTTATGCCGCCTCGGCGAGGGTTCGTTTGCCGTGCGTTAGCGGGAGGCAAGGCTTATGCCGCCTCGGCGAAGGTTCGTTTACCGTGCGTTAGCGGGAGGCAAGGCTTATGCCGCCTCGGCGAGGGTTCGTTTGCCGTGCGTTAGCGGGAGGCAAGGCTTATGCTGCCTCGGCGAAGGTTTCGCTTGCCGTGCGTTCGGTGGTTATATGGCGTGTCCGGTGCCGGCAAGCGACAAAGAGGCCGTACCGCGACGGCCTCCTTGACCTCCGCGCGTCCGGCAGGTCGTGCGCCGCTGCGCGGTTCCCGGCATCACCCATCCCGGCTTTGGGACCGTCCGGGATGCGCTCCCGGCGCAGCCCGGACTTTCGCCGCTCCCGGCGGCTCATCCCGCCATGATGGGCGCTGCCGGCGCACTCTATGCCGGCACCACGTCAACACCATCGTCTGTGAGTAAAACAGCGTTTTTAGGTTTCTTGCGGCATGCACTTACCGGGAAAAATATCAGCACCCATTTGGGATATGAGCTAAGAGATAAAAGCTAAAAGCTAAAAGCTAAAAGCTAAAAGCTAAAAGCTGACGCTTACTGCTAAAACTCAAAACTCAATATGCAAAACAGAATAATGAATGTCTTACTGCCTGACTGCATTTTGCTGTGCCGACGGCATTCCATCGCCATTGCATCCCTAATGGTCAATCCTATGCCGACGCCAGTCCCTATCCTAAGCAGCAGCGCCGCAGTCACTTCATAAAACGCTTGGCCAACAGCGACATGTGGACCGGCATAAAGCGCGCTGACGGCGCCTGTGCCCCCGGCATGAGCCGCCGGGAGCGGCGAAAGGCCCGGTTGCGCCGGGAGCGCTAACCGGGCCGGTGCATAACGGGGGAACTGGCGGCGGAAGGCATCGCGCAGCGACGCGCGACCTGCCGGGCGCGCGGAGGTCAAGGAGGCCGTCGCGCTACGGCCTCCTTGTCGCTTGCCGGCGCCCGGCACTGCATATAAACACCGAACGCACGGCAAGCGAAACCCCCGCCGTGGCAACATAAACCCCCCAGCTCCGGCGATAAAAATCCCCCGCCACGGCGACATTCACCCCAGCGGGCATCCTTATTGCCAGACCGCACCAGCCCCATGGCGCGCTTGCAATCAAAAAATAAGCCCCGCAGGCCCCGCCCGCAACGCAGACGCGTTAAAGAGTGAGCGAACCCGCCAAATCCCGCTATTTCCCATACGGCAAATAATGATTGCTCAGCATGCATTTTTTGAGGCTGTAAAACTCGCCCGGCGGTGCTATTTATAATCCCAGGTATTTCATCGAAAGTTATGCGGGCCATTATGACGAATTAACGCAGGGCATTTTAATCGCATTGGTTTTAAACCACGAAGATAGCAACGCCTTATTGTATTTAACCTCACAAGGCTGGATGGGGATTATCCGCCAAGGCGGACTATTGCCCGGCACTGGCAGACCGATGAAATAAACATAATTCTATTCCATCCGGAGAAATATAATGTCGCAAACAGAGGCATGGGAAAAACTTGCCAATAAAGAATTGGGACGGCTGGGCAAAAGCGTCGACGATTTAACTACCCTCACCGCGGAAGAAATCAGCATCAAGCCGCTTTACACCGCCGACGACCTGTCCGACCTGGAGGTCACCGGTTCGCTGCCGGGCATGGCGCCCTTTGTGCGCGGTCCCCGCGCAACGATGTACGCCGCCCAGCCCTGGACCATTCGCCAGTATGCCGGGTTTTCCACCGCCACTGAATCCAACGCCTTTTACCGCCGCAACCTGGCGGCCGGCCAAAAGGGGCTCTCCGTCGCCTTCGATTTGCCTACCCATCGCGGTTACGACTCGGATAATGAACGCGTGGCCGGCGACGTCGGCAAAGCCGGCGTGGCTATCGACAGCGTCGAAGACATGAAAATACTGTTCGACCAAATCCCGCTGGATAAAATGTCGGTGTCCATGACCATGAACGGCGCGGTGATCCCCATCATGGCGTTTTATATCGTGACCGCCGAAGAGCAGGGCGTGCCGCCGGCAGCGCTGACCGGTACCATCCAAAATGATATTTTAAAAGAATACCTTTGCCGCAATACCTATATTTATCCGCCCAAACCCTCGATGCGCATTATTTCCGATATTATTGCCTACTGTTCCGGCAATATGCCCAAATTCAACACCATCAGCATCAGCGGCTACCATATGGGCGAAGCCGGGGCCAACTGCGTACAGCAGGTGGCGTTTACCATCGCCGACGGCATTGAATATATCCAGGCGGCGCTGGCCGCCGGCCTGGATATAGATGACTTCGCGCCGCGCCTGTCGTTTTTCTTCGGCATCGGCATGGACCTGTTTATGAATGTCGCCATGCTGCGCGCCGCCCGTTATTTATGGAGCGAGGCGGTAAGCGGTTTTGGTTCCACCAACCCCAAATCCCAGGCGCTGCGCACCCATTGCCAAACCTCGGGCTGGAGCCTGACGGAACAAGACCCCTACAATAATGTCATCCGCACCACCGTCGAAGCGCTGGCGGCGGTACTGGGCGGCACGCAGTCGCTGCATACCAACGCCTTTGACGAGGCGCTGGGGCTGCCCACCGATTTCTCCGCCCGCATCGCCCGCAACACCCAAATTATCCTGCAGGAAGAATCGGCGGTGTGCCGTACCGTCGATCCCCTTGCCGGTTCGTATTATGTGGAAAATCTCACCGACCAGGTCGTCAAGGCGGCGCGGGAAATTATCCGCCAGATAGGCGAGGTGGGCGGCATGGCCAAAGCCATTGAGGCCGGCCTGCCCAAGCGCATGATTGAAGAAGCCTCCGCCCGCCAGCAGTCGCTTATCGACCAGGGCAAACGGGTGATTGTCGGGGTGAACAAATACAAGCTGGCGCAGGAAGACGCCACCTCGGTGCTGGAAATCGATAACGTCAAGGTGCGCCAGGAACAGGTCGAACGCCTGCGGCAAATCCGCGCCGCCCGCGACGGCGCCGCCGTTGCCGACGCGCTCGGCATGATCAGCCGGGCGGCGCGCGACGGGGGCAACCTGTTGGAAGCGGCGATCCACGCCGCGCGCAGCCGCGCCACGCTCGGCGAAATTTCAACCGCCATCGAGGACGCCTTCGGCCGCTACCTGGTGCAGACCAACTGCGTGACCGGCGTTATCGCCAACAGTTACCACCAGAGCGCGGAAGGCGCGGCGGAATTTGATCAGATCAAGGCCGCCACCGACCGCTTCCTGGCCGAACAGGGGCGCCGCCCGCGCATTCTGGTGGCTAAAATGGGCCAGGACGGCCACGACCGCGGGGCCAAGGTGATTGCCAGCGCCTACTCCGACCTCGGGTTTGACGTCGATCTCAGTCCGATGTTTTCCACGCCGGAGGAAATCGCCAAACTGGCGGTGGAAAATGACGTGCACGTGATCGGCGCCTCTTCGCTTGCCGCCGGCCATAAGACGCTAATTCCGGCGCTGGTGGCTGCGCTGGCCGGCTACGGCCGTCAGGATATCAAGGTGGTGGCGGGCGGGGTGATACCGCCGCAGGATTATGATTTCCTCTACCGCCGGGGCGTGGCCGCCATCTACGGGCCGGGCACGCCGATGCTGGCCAGCGTGCGCGATGTGCTGGATAAAATCGGGCTTTGCCATGCTTAGCGCCGGCCAGTTGGATCAGACTGTCGGGCAATTGCTGGCGGGCGATCGGGTGGCCCTGGCGCAGGGGATGACGCTTATCGAAAGCGTCCACCCCGCGCATCAGGCGCTGGCCACGCAACTGCTCGACCGCATCATGCCCCATACCGGCCGGGCGAAACGGCTGGGTATTACCGGCGTGCCGGGCGCCGGCAAAAGCACGTTTCTCGAGGCCCTGGGCGGTTACGTGCTGACGCTGGGCCTGAAAGTGGCGGTTATCGCCATCGACCCCAGCAGCCCGCTCAGCGGCGGCAGCATCCTCGGCGATAAAACCCGCATGTCGCTGCTTTCCCGCGCGCAGCGGGCGTTTATCCGCCCGGTGCCCACCGGCGGCTACCTGGGGGGGACCAGCCGCCGTACCCGCGAACTGATGCTGCTGTGCGAGGCGGCGGGCTATGACCTGGTGATCGTGGAAACCGTGGGGGTCGGGCAAAGCGAAGTGGATATCGCCCAACTGGTGGACTGTTTTCTCTCGCTGCAGCTGGCCGGCGCCGGCGATGAACTGCAGGGCATCAAAAAAGGCATTATGGAAATGGCCGATATTATCGTCATCAACAAAGATGACGGCGATAACCGCGCCCGGGTGGCGCTCACTGCGCACATGTACCGGGCCTCGCTCGCCATCATGCGGCGCAAATATCCGACCTGGACGCCGCCGGTGCTGACCTGCAGCGCCCTGGAAGCGCGGGGCATCGCCGAGCTCTGGCGCGCCGTCGGCGATTTTTATGATCGGATGGCGGTGGATAACGGACTGATGGCGCTGCGCAAACGCCAGCAGCTGGATGCCATGCGCAGGCAGATCGAGGAAAACACCCTGGCGGCCCTGTTCGCCCGCGGCGATATCCAGGACCGGTACCGGCAGGCGCTGGAGCAGGTGGAAAACCACCGTATATCGCCGCGCGCCGGCGTGGACAACGTCACCCACTTTATTGTCGAAAAATTAAACCATTAAGGGAAATGAATTATGGCGTACGAATTTGTCAAAGTGCTGATCGAAAACCGGGTGGGTATTATTGAGTTTAACTATGCCAAAAAGCTTAATGCGCTGAGCGCGGTGTTTATCCGCGATATCCTGCAGGCGCTGGAAGATCTGAATAATATCGATATCCGCTGCGTTATCCTGCGCGCGCCGAAAGGCTCCAAGGTTTTCTCCGCCGGCCATGATATCTATGAGTTGCCGAAAACCCGGCGCGACCCGCTGGCCTACGACGACCCGCTGCGCCAGATCACCCGCGCCATCCAGAAATTTCCCAAGCCGATTATCTCCATGGTGGAAGGCAGCGTCTGGGGCGGGGCGTTTGAACTGATCATGAGTTCCGATATCATTATTTCCAGCAACCTGTCCACCTTCTCCATGACCCCGGTCAACCTGGGGGTGCCCTACAACCTGGTGGGCATCCATAACTTGATTCGCGACGCCGGTTTTCATATCGTCAAGGAGCTTATCTTTACCGCCGCGCCGATCTCCGCCGAACGGGCGCTGAACGTCGGCATTCTTAACCATATCGTCGATCCATCCGAGCTGGAGTCCTTCACGATGCGCATGGCCTGCGTGATTGCTGAAAAGGCGCCGCTGGCGGTGGCGGTGATCAAGGAAGAACTCCGGGTACTCGGCGAAGCCCATACCCTCAATTCCGATGAGTTCGAACGTATTCAGGGGCTGCGCAGGGTGGTGTACGACAGCCAGGATTACCAGGAAGGGATGGCGGCCTTTATGGAAAAACGCAAGGCGAATTTTATCGGCCACTAAGCCGCGCGGTGAACAGGCGCAAGGAGTGATCAGGATGAACCAGGATTTTACGGTAATGACGGCGGATGAAGCCGCGCAATTAATCTCCCATGGCGATATGGTGGCCTTTAGCGGCTTTACCCCGGCCGGCGCCCCCAAAGCCCTGCCCGCGGCCATGGCCCGGCGGGCGATAGCGCTGCACCTGCGGGAACAGCCTTATCGCATCAAACTGCTCACCGGGGCGTCCATCGGCGCGCTGGCGGACAACCAGCTCGCGGAAGCCGACGCCGTGGAGTGGCGCGCGCCGTACCAGACCGCGCCTGCGCTGCGCGATAAGATAAACCAGGGCGCGGTGAATTTTGTCGACCTGCATCTTAGCGAAGTGGCGCAAATGGTCAATTACGGCTTTTTCGGCCCGATTGATATCGCGGTTATCGAAGCCTCGGCGGTGACCAGGGAAGGTCGGGTGTACCTGACCAGCGGCATCGGTAACGCGCCGGTCTACCTGCAGCAGGCGCGGCGGGTCATTATTGAGCTTAACGACTATCATTCCCCGCGCATCCGCGAGATGAGCGATATCGTTTCCCTCGGCGCGCCGCCGTTGCGCACCATGGTGCCGATTTTCCATACCCTGGATCGGGTTGGGGAAAATTATGTGCAAATCGACCCGCAAAAAATCATCGCCGTGGTGCCCACCCATCTGGCGGACCAGATTACCGAGTTCGGCAACGAGAATCCGCTGTGCCTGCAAATCGCCCGCAACGTCGAGCAGTTTCTGCTGAAGGAACTGCACGCCAAACGCATTCCCGACGGGTTCCTGCCGTTGCAGAGCGGCGTCGGCAATATCAACAACGCGGTGCTGAAGGTGTTGGGCCGGAATCCGGATATTCCGCCGTTTATGATGTATTCAGAGGTGCTGCAGACCTCGGTCATCGAACTGCTCGAGCAGGAGCGGATTATCGGCGCCAGCGCCTCGAGCCTCACCGTGCCGCCCTCGGTGCTGGAGCGGATTTATCAGAATATGGGCTTTTTCAGCGAGCGCATCGTGCTGCGGCCGCAGGAAATTTCCAATAATCCGGAAATCATCCGCCGTCTGGGGGTCATTGCCCTGAATGTCGGCCTGGAGTTCGACATCTACGGCCATGCCAATTCCACCCATGTGGCCGGCGTCAATTTAATGAACGGCATCGGCGGCAGCGGCGATTTCGAGCGCAATGCCTATCTATCCATCTTTATGGCGCCGTCCATTGCCAAGGGCGGCAAGATCTCCACCATCGTGCCGATGTGCTCCCATGTGGATCACAGCGAACACAGTGTGAAAGTGATTATCACCGAACACGGCGTGGCCGACCTGCGCGGGCTGTCGCCCATCCAGCGCGCCGAGGCCATTATCGGCAACTGCGCCCATCCGATGTACCGGGACTATCTGTATACCTACCTGGCGCGGGGTAAAAGCGGCCATATCCATCACGATCTGGCCCATGCCTTCGATTTGTACCAGAACCTGGAACAGTACGGCAGCATGCTAGTGTGAGGACGGCGGCTCATCGGCGGTGGTGCCGTTGCGGTCATGCTCAATGGCAGCCACCAGCCGGCCGAGGGTTTTACAGTTGCGCAGCGAATAGAGATATTCCGGCATGTACATCGGCTTATTGGGCGCGTCAAAGTATTTCAGGCTGGCGGGATTGACAAACCGGTAGGCGAAATGGGGCACCACTGTCAGGAATTGCCCGCGGCTGACGGCGCTGATCTTGGCCAGGAAGCTGTAGGGACGATAGATAATGGTGGGGGTAATGCCGGCATAACGGAAATGCGAGTCGATAAGCGACTCGAAATTGGCCCGGTGCTGGAACCGCATCTGCAGCCAGGGCAGGGTATGCAGCAGCACGCTGGCCTGCACATTGTCATGGATGCGCGATACCAGGAATCCCAGCCGCAGCGGTTCAAGCGGCGTTATCAGCATGCTGGACATTTCGGCGATGCGCGTCGAGGCCTGCTGCGGCGAAATAATCATGTCCACGTCATGGTCCAGCAGGCCGGAAACCAGATCGTTTTCATTAAAATCGAAGGGTTTGGTGGTGAAGCCGTCAAACTTGTCGCCCAGGCTGATAAGCTGATCGAAGATCATCGTCGGGTAAGCGGTGTCGATGCCGATAACGCAGTGTTTCTGATGGTGGCTGGCGGCCAGCATGATATCCGCGTCGATGCTTGCCAGACGCTGGTAGATGGGATAAAGCATCTGGTACAGCTCCTGCCCGGCCTTGTTCAGACTGATGCTGTTATCGGTGCGCGAGAACAGCTCATAACCGACCATCTCCTCCAGCGCGGCGATGCTTTTACCGAAGGGCGAGGCGGTCATATGCAGTTTTTCGGCGGCTTTGGCGATATTGTTGGTCTGGGCCAACACGATAAAATTCACCAGCTTCTTGGAAACAAAAATACTCATAAGTGCTTTTCACGCCCTGCCGCCGATACGTCTGTCCCGCCGCCGCGCCGCCATGGCCGGAAAAAGCCCACGACAAAACGGCCGCCACGCCATGCCTGGTTTAGAAGTAACAAAATCCCGGCGTGCGAAACGAGAAAGCCATCACACATTGCCGTCCTTGACGATTTTTTGCTATCGGCCATGCCCGCGCCGCCGGCGAACCGAACGGTCAGGCCCGGCGCAGCTCCGCGGCGTAGCGGCGGAAGATAAACAGGCACCATGCCAGGGACACGATAGCCAGCAGGGCGCCGAGATAGCCGATATACGCCAGATCCGCGCGCAGGATAAACTGGTTGCCCAACAGCGCGCCGGCGCCGATGCCCAGATTGAAGATGCCCGAGAACAACGACATGGCCACATCGGTGGCGTCCGGGGCCAGCGCCAGTACCTTCACCTGCATGCTCAGGCCGATGGCCATAAACGCCATGCCCCAAATCACGCTCAGGCCGGCAAAACTGATTTTATACCCGGCGGCGGGCTGCAGAACCAGCAGGCAGACGACCACCAGCACGATAGACGTGACCAGCAGGGCGGTGGGATATTTATTGCTGCATACGCCGAACACCACGCTGCCGATAATGCCCGAACCGCCGAAAATCAACAGCAGTAAGGTGGTGTAATCATCGCCCAGCGCCGCCGCATGGCGGATAAACGGCTCGATATAGCTGTAGACGGTGTAATGCGAGGTGACGATCAGCACCGCCAGCAGGTAAAGCGACATCAGCGCCGGGCGTTTTAGCAGCATGGGCACGCTTTTCAGCGAACCGGAGTGCTCGCTGGGCAGCTTGGGCAGCAGTTTGATAATAAAGACCAGGGTCGCCAGGGCGAAAATGCCAATCACCAGGAAGGTGATGCGCCAGCCCAGCAACTGGCCGACAATGCGGCCCAGCGGCAGTCCCAGCACCATGGCAAGGGCGGTGCCGGTGGACAGCATGCTCAGCGCCTGGGTTTTTTTACCCATCGGCGCGACGCGGATCGCAAGCGATGCCGTAATAGACCAGAATACCGCATGCGCCAGGGCGATGCCGATTCTGGATAGCACCAGTACCGTGAAGTTCCAGGCCACGAACGAGAGGATATGGCTGGCGATAAACAGGGCAAAGATCATCACCAGCAGGCCGCGCCGTTCAATATGGCTGGTCAGCAGCATAAAGGGCAGCGACATCAGCGCCACCACCCAGGCGTAGATGGTCAGCATCAGCCCGACCTGGGCGGTCTCCATCTGAAAACTCTGGGCGATATCGGTCAGCAGGCCGACCGGCACGAACTCGGACGTGTTGAAAATAAAGGCGGCAAACGCGAGGGTAATGACTCTTAGCCAGGCGGTCGAACGGGAAACATCTGGAGTATTCATTGAAATCAGCAGGCTATTTTTTACGATCGATTGGTTAACGTTCAATCAAGGTTAGACGAGGTCCGGCGGTTCTATCTGCAAGACGACGTGCTGGCGCGGTAATGATAATAAAATGAACGGCTGCCAAATGCCTAACGTTAGTTGCCGCCAGGCCGAAAAAGTCTTTTTTACGCTTTCAATTCATTAACCATTCAATTACAGAAAGTTAATCTATCCTCTTCGGCCGCGCCGCGCGCCATTTGTCCTGACGGGAGTGGATATGATCTTGCGAAAATACATCATGACCTTTTGCGCCGCCGCGTTCTGCGTCGCCGGCACGCTGATCCCGCCGGCCATCGGCGCGGATTTGCTGGCGCGCGTTAAAGCGGAAAAAGTCCTGACCGTGGCCACCGAGGCCCGCTACGCGCCTTTTGAAATGGTGCGTGACGGCAACATTATCGGCTTTGACGTGGATCTGATGCATCATATCCTGCAAAAACATTTGCCGGGCGTGCGCGTCAGACAGCTGGATTTGCCTTTTCAGGGCATCCTGCCCGGGCTGGATGCCAAAAAATTCGATTTCATGATCACGGCGATGATGGTGGACCGGCCGCGGATGGCGCGTTTCGCGTTTACCGTGCCGGTGGGCGAATCCACGGTGGCGCTGCTAAAGCGCGAAAACGACGCCGCGCTGACGACGCTTGCGGATCTGAACGGTAAGGTGGTGGGCACCGTGGCCGGCTCGAGCCACCTGCGGGTGCTGCAGGCGGTCGACCAGCGGCTGCGGGAACAGGGCATGGCGGGCGTTAAAGAGATCAGGCAATACATCGCCTTTGACGAGGCCTATGCCGACCTGGCCAATCAACGTCTCGACGGCGTGGCGCAATCCCTTGCCAATCTCGGGCCGCTTATCAAGAGCCGCCCCGGCGTGTTCGCCGTCATGCGGCCGATGCTGGGGCCCACCACCTATTTCGCCTGGGCGGGACGCAAGGATGCCGACAGCGCCAGCCTGGTGAAACTGTTTAGCGACGGCATCGCCGAGGCCAACCGCGACGGTACCCTCAAGCACCTGCAGCTGAAATGGTTCGGCGTGGAAACGCCGCTGCCGCACGATAAAATGCCGGTACCCGATGTGTGACAAGGCGCGCGGCATGGACGACTTAACTGAGTTTTGCCACCTGCTCGCCTCCTGGCTGCCGATGCTTGCCGGCGGGGCGGCAACCACTGCCTCCCTCAGCGCTGCCGCCATGCTATGCGGCTTTTTCGCCGGCACCGGCATTTATTGTTTGCAGAGCGCGCGTCGGCCTGCTTGCCGCGGCCTGGCCCGCGCTTATGTCAGCGTGTTTCGCAGTACGCCGGTGCTGGTCCTGGTGCTGCTGTGCTATTACCTGCCCGGCGAACTGGGCGTTGAGGCCGGCGCCTGGGCCGCCGCCGCCGTGGCGCTCACCCTTAACAGCGCGGCCTATCAAGCGCAAATCCTGCGCGGCGGTTTTGCGGCCGTTCCCGCCGGGCAACAGGATGCCGCCCTGGCCTGCGGCCTGGGACCCTGGCAGGCGTTCTGGCATATTCGCCTGCCGCAGGCGCTGCGGCCGACGCTGCCGGCGTTTATTTCGGAGATGATTGATGTGATCAAAGCGTCGGCGGTGGTCTCGGTCATCGCCATCACCGATGTTATGCGGGTCGGGCAGCAACTGGCGTCCGCAAGCTACCGGATGCTGCCGGCCTATCTCGCCGTCGCCCTGGTCTACCTGGTGATGACCAGCCTGCTGGCCCTGGCGGGCCGCCATCTGGAACAGCGCTGGCGCAAGGAGCCTTCGTGAGCGATATCCTGCTGTACCTGCCTGATTTTGCGCAGGCCATGGCCATGACCCTGGCCCTCAGCCTGAGCGCGGCGACGGCTGGCGCCCTGGGCGGTTTTACGCTGCAGGCGCTGTGCAGCCGCTGCCGGCTGCTGTACCCGCCGTGGCGCGTTTATGTGTGGTTGATACGCGGCACGCCCTTTGTGGCCCAGCTATCGGTGATCTATTTTGGCCTGCCGGCGCTGGGGGTGATGCTCGGCGCGCTGCCCGCCGCCATTCTTTCGCTGACGCTCTACAGCGCCGCCTATTTCGGCGAAATTTTCCGTGGCGCCTGGTTAAGCATCGGCCGCGGGCAACTGGACGCCGCCCGGGCCCACGCCATCTCCCCATGGCAAAGTTTCTGGCATATCGAGACCCCGCAGGCGCTGCGTTTCAGCCTGCCGCTGCTGTGCAACCAGGTGATTTTAACCGTGAAGGAAAGCGCGGTGGCATCGATTATCACCCTGCCCGAGCTGACCATGGCCGCCGGACGCATTGCCGCCAGCACCTATAGCTATTTTTTGCCCTATGCCCTGCTTATCGCCGGTTACTGGCTGCTGGCGCAGGGGATAAGCCTGGCCGTCGGCTGGCTTGGCCGCCACTTATTTTCCGGAGGATACCCCTATGACCGGGCAACCCATCCTTGAACTGCGCGGCGTCGGCAAGTCTTTCGGCGCCAGGAGGATACTGAACGATATCACGCTGCAGGTGCACGCCGGTGAGGTGATAACCCTGATCGGGCCGTCGGGATCGGGCAAGACCACCGCGCTGCGCTGCATGAACTTCCTGGAGGCCTATGACCGGGGGGAAATTTTGATCAAAGGCCGCCTGCTGGGCTATCGCGGCCCGGGCCGGGCGGCAGGGGATCGGGACGGCGCCGCGCGTATCGCGCGGGTGCGGCGTCCGTTGGCCATGGTGTTCCAGCAATTTAACCTGTGGCCGCATATGACGGCGCTGGAGAATGTCGCCGCGCCGCTGATCCTGGGAAAAAGGCGGCCGCGCGCCGAGGCGCGCCGCGCTGCCGCCGCCGCGCTGGCGCAGGTAGGCATGGCGGAGCATGCCGGCGCCTGGCCGGCCCGGCTGTCGGGCGGCCAGCAGCAGCGTGTCGGCATTGCCCGCGCGCTGGCGCTGGAACCCGAGCTGCTGCTGCTGGATGAGCCCACCTCCGCCCTGGACCCGGAACGGGTGGAGGAGGTGCTGGAGGTTATCGGCGGGCTGGCGCGCCAGGGCATCACCATGATCATGGCGACCCATGAAATGTCCTTTGCCGCCCAGGTATCCACCCGGGTGGTGTTTATGGCCGAAGGCGCCATCGTGGAAAGCGGCGAGCCGGGGCGGTTGTTCCGCCACCCGGCGACCGGGCGCCTGACATCGTTCCTGGCGCCCTGGCTGCGGCGCCCGCTGCAATTTGGCGGCCCCGACGACGCAGAACCTAGGGCGCCGCGCGGGTGACGCGGTTTTTTTTTACCGCGGCCCGCTTTAGGGCGGATCAAATCACGGTAACATAGTGGCGCGGCCTGACGGCGACGCCGGATAAAAGGAGGTTTATGCGCCGCAGGAAGGTATATTGTCACGGTATGCGTGAATGATAGCGACGAGGGCTTATGGATTATCCGCTGACCAGCAACACCCAGCAACTGAAGCTGATTAACGTTGCCCATGTCATTGAAACGATGAAAGCGCTTCGGCGCGGCACCAAAGCGACCGTGGCCCAGGCGACGGGCCTGAGCTTGGCGACCTGCGGGACGATATTGAACAGCTTATGCGCCAGCGGTGAAATATTGCACGAGGCGCTTGAGGCGTCCAGCGGCGGACGACCTGCGCAGCGTTTTATCTATAATGAGCATTTTTTTTATGTGTTCAGCCTCGCGGTGGCGGGGGAGCATGGTCATTACGTCTACGGCTATACGCTGACCACGGCTATCGGCACCCTCGTCGCCGGCGGCCGTGAAACGCTGCCCAGCGCCGATACCGCCAGCGTTATCGCCTTTATCCACGGCAAAACGGCGCAATACAACGTGCGCGCCATAGGTATCGGCCTGCCCGGCGTGATAGTGGACGGGCGGGTGCTGACCTGCGATATCTCCGCCTTCGAGGATGTGGCGCTGCGCGATATCCTGGCGGCCAGGTTCGCCGCCTTTATCCGCATCGGCAACGATATGAATTTTACCGCCTACGGTTTTTATAAAAACCGGCGCCTGAGCAAAGACCAGCCCCTCGCGTACCTGATGTTTCCGGAAAAACACTGCCCCGGCTGCGGCATTATCGTCGGCGGCAAGGCGCTCGAAGGCGCCACGCAGTTTGCCGGCGAAATTGCCCATTTGCCCTGCCTCAACCGCCCCGGCGCCGGGCGGGCACTGGCGCGCACCGTGGCCGATACGGTTATTTCACTGATTTCCATTATTAACCCCGGCACCATCGCCGTGACCGGCGCGGGACTCGGGCCGCAGATGACGGCCGATATTTTTCGCCTGTGCCGGGAAACCATCCCCAGGCAGCATGTGCCGGACATCATCTACCGCGAAAGCATGGATGACGACTATCTCCGGGGCATCGCCGAAATGACCCTGGAAAGCGCCAATTACCAGCGACTGTTCGGCGCAAGCCGGCGATAGGTCATCCACCAACGCTCGATAAGGGGATAATACGGATCGTGCCGGGCGTCAGGCTGATCCGGGGCGTATTGCCAGGGTTTGTCCAAGATAAAATGCAGGTTTTTGACCTGCGGCATCCGCCACATGGCCGCGTGGTGAACCGATAGCGTTTTCAGGGCGTTATAGCCGTACGGCAGCGCCAGCCAGCGGCCCTGGAAATACGCGTTGAGCAAATCCTGCTCGGGAAAGGGATACGCGGCGAGATCGGTAATGGCGGCCACCTGGCCGGCCAGTTCGTCATAGGTTTTTTCCCCAGGCGTCAATACGATAATACCCGAATTAAAATACGGCGAAAAATCAGCGGGCAGCGCGGCGGGGTTGGCGCTGTAGGTATAATAACAGTTTGCGGGCACCCAGCTTTTGGGATAGGTGGCAATATGGTTGGGATTGCAGCGGCAGGCGTGGCAGGCGGCGATCCCGCCCGCCGGCAGGGGGATATCGAACAGCTCGTCCATGTTTTTCAGCGCCAGCATATCGGCGTCGAGCAGCACCAGCCGGCTGAACCCGGTCAGGCGCCAGGCGCACAGCTTGCTCCATACCTCGGCGAAACGGGCGTAGGCGTAGCCGCCGGCCACCCCGTCCCGCGGGCGGAGCGGGGTAACGGCGCGCACATCGCAGCCCTCGGCCGTCAGGTCGTCACGGATCTGTTGGCCAATCCCGGCGGTCACCATGACCACCAGCGGATAACGCGTATGCGTGTCCTGTAATGATTGATGCAGCGTCCTGACCCCGGCCAGGTAAGCGGGATCGGTCAATAAGGTTATCCAGGCTTTCATCGTCGTTCCTCGGGCCATATCACGCGGTCATGACGTGAAGAGATCCGCGATAAGCGCGTTAGTGAATTTTCCGTGCGGATCGAGGGCGGCTTTCACCTGGCGGAACTGTTCCCAGCGCGGATAGCGCTCGCGCCACTGATAAAGGGCGGGATGGTAATATTTTCCCCAATGCGGCCGTCCCCCTTCGTTTGCCAGCAATTTCTCCACTTCATTGAGAAAATGCACGCCGTCCCGCGACAGGGTGCCGTCCTCGGCGTAATACACCACAAAACCAAAAAAGCAGGTGGCTTCGCCATGTGCGGGACTGAGCCATGCGCTCGAGGGACCGGTACAGCGCAGGATCACCGGGTAATGCATATGGGGGTGCGTTTGCCGGTACCAGCGTTTTATCTTCTGGATCACCTCGCCCGCGCGGCGAAACGGGATGCCGATTTCAATATTGATTTGCGGTGTAGCGATACCGCGACAAAACAGCTGGTAGACATCGCCGGTAATGTCGGAAAAATCCTTGAAACGCGCCACGGTTTTAAACGGCGTGCCGTCCCGGCCGCGGATTTTGGTATCGGTACGCATATGGCCCAGCGTGCGCTCCACCGTGGCGTTCATCGATTGATCGCCGGCGGAGAGCGACAGGGTGCGGCAGCCGTTTTCCCGGTAGCGTTTTCCCTCGGCGTCATTGGCCTCGCGGGCGGACCAGACGTGGACTTTGTCCTCCTCGGGAAACCACCACGCCTTGCTGAGCGGATAGCCTTCATTCCAATCGTACAGCAGGGATTCAAGCTCGCCGGCGCCGCAGGCGCTTTTGAAACAGGTGAACAGCGTCGCCGGTATCGTGCGCAGCGTGACTTCGGTCACCACGCCCAGGGCGCCAAGCGCCAGTTGCGCGGCGCCGAAATAAGGGTGATCGCGATCAAAGCCGGCGATGCTGCCGTCGGCCAGCACCATGCGGATATGCAGCGCCTCATCGGCGATGGAGCTTTGCCCCAGTCCTTGCCCATGGGTGCCGGTGGCCATGGCGCCGGCCAGGGTTTGCAGGGCAATAACGCCGGGGGAGGAGGGCAGCATGCGGCCCATCGCCGTCAGGGTTTGATAAACCTGCTGCAGCGTGGTGGCCGCGGCGAAAGTGACCGTATCCGCGGTCGAGTGGATAAGCCCCTGCATTTGGCCGGCATCCAGCAGCATATCCTGCGGCCCGTCGGCGCGCAGCAGGCTGCCGGTGGACAGCCGGCTGCCCATGATCCTGATTTTACCGCGCGCATCGGCGACCAGCGTCTGCAGTTCCGCTTCGCTCCCCGGCCGGCGTACGTTCGCGCGCGGGCCTAGCGTGGCGTTTTGCGCCCAGTTCCAGACCTGCCGATCGCTCGCTACCGGTTGAGTGTGTCTTGGGGGAAATTGTTCTTCGGCGTAGTCCAACATTGCACTCCTTTTGCAATAAAAATCTATTTCATTATTCAGTGTAGCCCAGACCCTCTGGCCCGGCTTGCGCCGGCGTTATTCCAGCCGGATCAGCGGCGCGCCGAACTGGATGCTGCGCTCGGTGGGCAGTCCGTCGAATTTAATGGAATAGGCGCTTTCATACCCGTCCACCGCGATAACAGTGCCGCAGCCGAAGACGCCATGGGACACCCGATCACCCGCCCGAAAGCGGGACGCGCCGGCGGCGGGCAACGCCGCGTCCGCGGTCATCACATTGTGTCCGCCGCTCATCAGCGCCTGATCCAGCGGAACATCAAACGCCACGTTCTCGCTGCCGGCATCAAAGATAAACCGCGACGGATATTTGAAAATACCGTCATTGGCCACCCCTTCAGAGTCGCTCAGATACAGCCCGTCCATGGCGCGGGTCATGGCGACATAGGCCAGGCGGCGCTCCTCCTCCATCTCTTGCGCGGAGCTTATCTTGCGCCCGGGAAATACCCCTTCGTTCAGGCCGCAGACAAACACATACGGGAATTCCATACCCTTGGCGCCGTGAATGGTCATCAGCTTTACCGCGTCGGTCTTGCTTTCATTATCCAGACTGGTAAACAGCGCAATCCGCGCCAGGAAGTCCTCGAGCGTCGCCTCTTCGTCTTCGCCTGCGGCCTGCACCGCGCGTTTAAGCTCCGCCACGTTATCCAGCCGCTCCTGATCGCCCTGCAGGCGCAGGAAAGCCTCATAGCCGCTCAAATCCAGCAGCGTCTGCAGGGTATTGCCCAGCGACCACCCCGCGCGCTGCGCCCGTACCTGTTCGATGGCGGCCACATATTGCCTGACCCCGGTGCCCGTCAACAGCGCCGTGTCCAGGTTTTCCTTCAGCGCCTGGTACAGGGACAGGCTGCGGGCCTCGGCATAGGCGGCCAGCGTTTCCAGTCGTTTTTTACCGAATTTGCGCGCCGGCACGTTTACGGTGCGCAGAAAGGCCACGTCGTCGCCGGCGGTCACCATACGCAGATAGCAGATCACATCCTTGATTTCACGCCGGCCATAAAACTCGATACCGCTGAATATTTTGTAGGGCAGGCCGCGGTCGATAAACCGTTCCTCCAGGGCGCGCGTCAGGTAATGGGCGCGGTACAGGACGGCGATATGATTTGGCGGCACGCCGGTATTGCGCAGCCGGGTAATTTCGCCGGCTATCCATTCCGCTTCCAGCTTATCGCTTTTGGCATGAAAATACCGCGGCCGCCAGCCGCCGGGCTTCACCGCGCGCAGCGTCTTGGGAAACCTGACTTCATTCTTTTCAATCAGGCAGTTGGAGGCGGCCAGGATTTCCGGGGTGGAGCGATAGTTGGTGCCGAGCGCGATGGTTTCCGCCCCCGGATACGCCTTGTCGAAATCCAGGAACAGGCGCAGATGGGAACCGCGCCAGGAATAGATGGTCTGGTCGGGATCGCCGACGATAAACAGGTTGCCGTGCCTGCCCGCCAGCAGCCTGGCCAGCTTGTACTGCCGTTTACTGACATCCTGGAACTCGTCCACCATGACGTACTGCATCCGGTTTTGCCATTTTTGCCGCACGGCGGGAAATGTCTCCAGGATCCAGGTGGCGAAATTAATCAGATCGTTAAAATCGCAGCCAAAGCATTTCTTCTGCTCATACAGGTAGCGCAGGAAGATTTCCTCGTCGCGATCCCGGGCATCGGCAAAGCGCGCCTTCAGCTGTTCGTTGTTGAGCTGATAGATATCGTCGATATAGGTGGTGGCATACAGTTTTTTGGCTTCCAGCACCTCGTCCAGGGTGCGTTTCACGGTGGTGTCGCGCAGCGTCAGTCCCATATCGGCGAAAATCTTCAGCAGGATCTGCTTCAGGTCTTCCATGTCGAGGATAATAAAGTTGCGCGGATAGTTGAGCAGATGGATATCTTCTTTCAGCAGCTGTACGCAGAAGGCGTGGAAGGTGCAGATAGTGCCGAGATCCCGATCGCCCAGCACAGCGCGCACCCGCCGCTTCATCTCATTGGCCGCCCGGTTGGTGAAGGTCACGCACATGATATTCCTGGGCGCGATGCCAAGCGTCGAGACCAGGTAGCAGTAACGTTCCGTCAGGGTGCGGGTTTTGCCGGTGCCGGCGCCGGCGATGACCCGCAACGCGCCTTCGGTGGTGACCACCGCCTGGCGCTGTTCTGGATTCAGGGTAGCGAGGGCGCCGGCCACGGACGGCGCGTCGCCGGCGTCAGAGTTTGGAGACAAATTCACGGCGTTCCTCACCGGTATAGACCTGGCGTGGCCGGCAGGTTTTCAGCGGTTGGCTGTGCATTTCATTCCAATGAGCAATCCAGCCGGTGGTGCGTCCTACGGCGGTAATCACCGTAAACATGGACGACGGCAGCCCCATGGCCTTGAGGATCAGGGCGGTATAGAAATCCGCGCTGGGGTAAAGTTTGTTTTCCAGGAAAAAGGCATCGGTCAGCGCGATGTGCTCCAGCTCCATGGCCACCTGCAGCAGGTTGTCCTCCATGCCCAGCGCGTTGAGCACTTCATGACAGGTTTTGCGCAGGATGGCGGCCCGGGGATCGAAATGGTGATAGATGGAATTGCCGAAGCCCATCAGGCGAAAGGAGTCGTGGCGATCTTTCGCCCGGTTGACAAACGCCGGGATGCGGTCGACGGTGCTTATCTCCTCGAGCATGCGCATACAGGCTTCGTTCGCGCCGCCGTGCAGCGGTCCCCACATGGACGCCAGGGCCGCGGCGATGCAGGCGAAAGGATTGGCGCCGGAGGATCCCGCCGTTCTGACCGTGGTGGTGGACGGGCACTGGCCATGGTCGGCATGCAAAATCAGGATGCGGTTCATGGCCCGCTCAAGCACGGGATTCACCTCGTACTTTTCCGCCGGGATGGCGAACAGCATATGCAGGAAGTTACCGGTGTACGACAGCGCGTTGCGCGGATAGACCGACGGCTGCTCAATGGAATATTTATAACACATGGCCGCCACGGTGGGCATTTTCGACAGCAGCCGCAGCGCCGCCAGTTCCCGGTCCTCGGGCTTGCCCACATCCAGCGCATCGTGATAGAACGCCGCCAGCGCGCCCACCACCGCGCACATCAGCGCCATGGGATGCGAATCGCGGCGAAAGCCGCTCAGCATACGGGTCATCTGCTGATGAATCATGGTATGGCGCGTGATGGACTCGGTAAAGCGGTCATATTCGTCCCTGGACGGCGCCTGGCCGTGCAGCAGGATATAACAGACCTCGGGAAACGTGCAGTGCTCGGCCAACTGGTCGACCGGAAAACCCCGGTGCAGCAGGATGCTGTTGCGCGCATCGATATAGGTGATGGCCGACTCGCAGCCGGCGGTATTCACGAAACCCGGGTCGTAGGTGTAGAGATCTTCCTGGCGAAACGGGCTGATATCCAGGGCCGCGGGGCCATACGAACCGGCATTGAAATCCAGTTCGATGGAACGTTGCGCGTCAAGCGCGAGGGTGGCTTTGTTCTCGGTCATGTTTAAGTCTCCAGCCTGGATCTAATGGAAAAAAATAAATGCGATGCGCGCCCGTATACCAGCAGGGTCTAATGATTTCACATTACTCGCGTGGCGCGGACTTGACCAGAGCGGAGATAAGCGTAGCTGAATTAACGCATGGCGTCGCGTGAATGAGAAGGACGGCGCAAACCGGCGCCGACATGTTTTTATGCCGGCATAAGCCGGCATCGTGTTCAGGCGGATCCCCGTCGCTGACATGGCGGAAGATTGCCGGCCGTCAGTTGAGCCAAATCTTCTGGTCGTCTTATTGCTCCGGCACTTGCGCCTCCAGCTCCTCAATCCAAATTCGGGCGTTGCCGTCCGATGGCGCGCGCCAGTCGCCGCGCGGCGACAGGCTGCCCCCGGCGGTGACTTTCGGTCCGTTGGGCGAGGCCGAGCGCTTAAACTGGCTCAGGGTGAAAAAGCGCACCAGGAATACTTTCAGCCAGCGCCGTATTTCCGCCAGCGGATAGGCGCGGCGTTTCTCCTGCGGGAAACCCGGCGGCCAATCGCCGGCGGCGGCATCCCCCCAGGCGTGCAGCGCCAGAAAGGCGATTTTTGACGGCCGGAAGCCGTAGCGCAGGGTATAAAACAGGCTGAAATCCTGCAGATCGTAAGGGCCGATAAGGGATTCAGTGCTTTGCAACTCGCCGGCGTCGTCGGCGGGCACCAGCTCCGGCGAGATTTCCGTCGCCAGAATGGCCTCAAGCGTGGCCATGACCGGCGCCTCGAACTGGCCGGACGAGATAACCCAGCGAATCAGATGCTGGATCAGGGTTTTGGGCACGCCGGCGTTGACATGGTAATGGGACATCTGGTCGCCGACGCCGTAGGTGCACCAGCCGAGCGCCATTTCGGACAGGTCGCCGGTGCCCACCACCATGCCGTTTTCGTGATTGGCCAGGCGGAACAGGTAATCGGTGCGCAAACCCGCCTGTACGTTCTCAAATGTCACATCATAGACCTTTTCGCCCCGGGCAAAGGGATGGCCCAGATCCTCAAGCATGCGCTGCGCGGCGGGGCGGATATCGATTTCACGGTGGGTGACGCCGAGCGCGTTGATAAGGCTTGCGGCGTTGTTATGCGTGCCGGCGCTGGTACCGAAGCCGGGCAGGGCGCAGGCGATGATATTTTCGCGCGGCAGCCCGAGCCGGTCCGCCGCCCTGGCGATCACAATCAGCGCCTGGGTGGAATCCAGACCGCCGGAGACGCCGATCACCAGCCGTTTAATGCCGGTGGCGGTGATGCGCTGCGCCAGGGCGGCGACCTGGATGTTATAGGCCTCGTAACAGTCCTGGGCCAGCCGTTCCCGATCGGCGGGCACGAAGGGAAAACGCTCCACCCGCCGCTCGAAGCCGATATCGCGGGCGACGGGCGCCAGGTCGAATGAAATCCGCCGGAACGCGCCGACCCGCGCTTCGTGGGTACGGCGGTTATCGTCAAAGGTGCCCATGCGCATTCGTTCCTGGCGCAGCAAATCCAGATCGATATCCGCCACCGCGCTTTGCCCTGCCACGGCGAAGCGTTCGGTTTCCGCCAGCAGGCTGCCGTTTTCATAGATCACGCACTGGCCGTCCCACGCCACTTCGGTGGTGGATTCGCCGGTGCCCGCCGCGGCATACAAATAGGCGGCGAGACAGCGCATGGATTGTGAACGGCACAGCTGGCGGCGGGTATCCGCGCGCCCGATGGTGATCGGGCTGCCGGACAGATTGGCCAGCACGGTGGCGCCGGCCAGCGCCGCTTCGGCGCTCGGCGGGATCGGCACCCAGAAATCCTCGCAAATCTCCACGTGCAGCACGAAGCCGGGCACATCCCGCGCGCTGAATAGCAAATCGGGACCGAAAGGCACCTCCTGGCCGGCCAATGACAGGGTGCCGCGCGCCATATCCCCCGGCGCGCACTGCCGCCGTTCATAAAATTCCCGGTAGGTGGGCAGGTAGGATTTAGGCACCACCCCCAGCAGGCGGCCGCGGTGCAGCACCAGCGCGGTGTTATAGACGCGCCCGGCGTGGCGCAGCGGCGCGCCCACCACCAGCACCGGCGTCAGGCCGGCGGTAGCCGCGAGCAGTTCCGCCACCGCACGCTCCACCGCGTCCAGCAACACATCCTGCAACAGCAGGTCTTCAATGGAATAACCGCACAGTGATAATTCGGGGAAAATGGCCAGCGCCACGCCCCGGGCGTCAAGCCCATTGGCGGTCTCGGCTATGGCGCGGGCGTTGACCGACGGCTCGGTAAGGGCGCAGGGCAGGGTGCAGGCCGCCACGCGGGCAAAACCATGCTGGTAGAGGGAATGGAAGTTGTTTGACATAAGCGGCTCTTCTCACGTTGGACTGACGGTCATCGCAGAATAAACCCACTATAGCAGAAGGAGACGCCGGTTCGGCAACACCCGGCTGATTGCCCCGGCGCGCCAATTATTGTCGTCATGCGGTATCAAGGCGTCCGTCCCGTAAAGAACAGACACCCCGCGCGCGGCGCTAAAGCAACACGCGGGACGGGAGGCGTTTTAGCCGGCGGGGAATAAAAACGGATTAATGCCGCTGCGGCTAAAGCCTTTTTCTTCCAGTTTGGCATCCAGGATAACCGAGGCCAGATCGTCGGCCAGGCTTTCGGCGCAGGCCTCCTTATCCTGGCGGATCACTTTCAGGTAGCTGCGGCAATGACCGCAGCTTTCCGCGGTTACCGCCGCCTGGGTAGCGTCCAGCGACCAGTAGGCCAGGTCGTCGGTCTGCTCGCAGCTGCTGCACACCGCCCGCACCAGATGCCATTCGCTTTCGCACAATGCGCAGTGCAGGTAGCGCAGGCCGGGTACGCCGCCTTTGCCATGGATGACGCTTGCCGCCGGTGCGGTGCCGCAGAGCGGGCAATATTGCCGCCGGCCGCCGTCGGCCACGGCCTGGCCGCCGATCCGCCCGGCCAGCTGCGCCCAGTACAGCGACAGGGCCGCCCATACGAATGGCGCGCGGGCGCTGTCCGCCCGGGCAAAATCCCCGCTCAGCAGTGCCTGCGCCTCGGCCTCCAGCATACTGTCGGGCAGCGACGACAGAGTGTCCAGCGCCTGGCGCACGGCGGGCGCGGCGTCGGGCAGCAGCAGCGCGATGAGCGCCCGCAGCATGTCGCGCCACTGCGGCGTGCGCGCAAACGTCGCCGCATCCAGCGCAAGCGCGCCTTCAGCCGCAGCGGGCGGATTAACCCCGTCCGCCAGCGGCCGGGTCTCGAGCACCCGAAGCTGCGCCCGCGCCACGCCGGCGGCAAAACGCAGGTAATCACCGAACGGGTGATCCGCCGCCAACTGCAGCAGCCGATCGGCGCGCTGTTGATACAGACGCGGCAGGTCGGCCGCCAGCAGCGGCCTGATCGCCGATGTGGCGGCTATCTGGCGGGCGGATAAGCGGTGTTCGGGCACGATATGGATTGCCATCAGCGCCCCTCCTTGCGGCTGGCCGCCGCCAGGGCGTTTTTTTCCTGCAGCTCGCGATACCAGCGCGGATGGTGTTTTTTCGCCCAGGCCGCCGGCACCCAGCCCTCCACCATAGCGGTAATGGTGCCCTTGACCCACAGGGCGGCATAGATATGCACCATAATCACCATAATCAATCCCACCGCCGCCAGCGAATGCACCAGCAGGGCGGCGCGGATAAGCGGGATGGGGAAATACCCGGCAAACCAGGGCCGCCAGATCATCACGCCGCTTACCAGCAACAGCGCCAGGCTGATAATCGCCGCCCAAAACACGCATTTCTGGCCGAAATTATACCGCCCGGTGTCGCCGACTTCCTGGTTAAGGGCGATTTTATGAATGTTCTTTGCCCAGTAGATATCATCGCGATTGATCAGGTTATGCCGCCAGTAACGCAGGAACATCAGCATAAAGGCGCAAAACATCACCACCCCGGCAAACGGATGCAGGATCCTGGCCAACTGCGGCGTGCCGAAGATATTCATCAGCCAATTGAACGAGGGGAAAAAAAAGCCCAGGCCGCTGAGCGAGACCAGGACAAAGCAGAACGCCACGATCCAGTGATTGATCCGCTCCGGCGCGCTGTAGCGCACAATCCGCTGTTGCTGTTTCATTTTCGTGGCTCCTGTTCGTGATCAGGTTCGTCATGCTGATGGTTATCGTCATCTTCGGCGCGGTTCGGCCCCACCCCGACATAATGGAATACCGTGGCGGCGAAAATGGCGGCGAAGCCGACGGCGGCCAGCGGTTTCCATACCCCTTTCCAGAAGGTGACCGCGGGACTGATGGCCGGGTTGTCCGGCAGGCCGTGGTAAAGCTGCGGCCGGTCCGCGTGATGCAGCACATACATGACGTGGGTGCCGCCGACCCCGGCCGGATCATACAGGCCGGCATGATGAAAACCGCGGGTATTCAGCTCGGCCACCCGTTCCGCCGCCAGGGTGGTCATATCCTCTTTGCTGCCGAAATGGATGGCGCCGGTGGGGCAGGTCTTGACGCAGGCCGGCTCCTGGCCCACCGCCACGCGGTCAACGCACAGCGTGCATTTGTAGGCGCGGTTGTCCTGCTGATTGATACGCGGCACGTTGAACGGACAGCCGGCGATACAGTAGCCGCAGCCGATGCAGTGCTCGGACTGGAAATCCACGATGCCGTTGGCGTACTGGATGATAGCCCCTTCCGCCGGGCAGGCCTTCAGGCAGCCCGGGTCGGCGCAGTGCATGCAGCCGTCCTTGCGGATCAGCCATTCCAGCCGGCCGTCCTGTTCCACCTCGGAAAAGCGCATCACCGTCCAGGATTTTGCGCTCAGGTCGAGGGGATTGTCGTAGACGCCGACGTTGATGCCCACCTCGTCGCGCAGATCGTTCCATTCCGAACAGGCCACCTGGCAGGCTTTGCAGCCGATGCAGGTGGTGACGTCGATAAGCTTGGCCACCGGATCCTGGAAATCCCGCGCGCGCGGCGCGGGGGTTAAGCCGTTGGTGGCGGATTTACGGATAATATCCTGTGATTGCATTGCCATGTCCTATCCCCTATACCTTTTCCACATTGACCAGAAAGGCCTTATATTCCGGCGTCTGCGAATTGGCTTCGCCGACGTGGGGCGTTAGGGTATTGGCAAGGAATCCCTTTTTGGTGGTGCCCTCATAGCCCCAGTGACAGGGGATGCCGATGGTATCGATTTCCCGGCCGTCCACCAGCAGGGTGCGGATCCGTTTGGTCACCACCGCTTTGGCCTTGATAAAGCCGCGCTTGGAGGTAATCTTGACGCTGTCGCCGGCCTTGATGCCCTTGCTGGCCGCCAGCTTCTCGCCGATTTCGATAAATTGCTCCGGCTGGACGATGGCGTTGAGGCGCGCATGCTTGGTCCAGTGGCGGAACAGCTCGGTAATGGAATAGGTGGTGGCGACATACGGAAAATCGGCGGCCACGCCCAGGCGCAGGCGATCGGCGGCGAACAGGCGCGCCGCCGGGTTCATTATCACCGCGGCGTGCAGCGGATTGGTGCCGATGGGCGATTCCGCCGGTTCATAGTGTTCCGGGAAGGGGCCGTCCACCAGCTTATCGATGGCGTACAAACGGCCCATGCCCTCGGCCTGCATGATAAAAGGACCCACGCCGCTGCCCGGCGCGGCGTTGCCGTAGTCGGGAATATCAATCCCGGTCCAGCGGGCGCCGTCCCAGTGGATCAGTTCCCGTTTCGGATCCCACGGCTTGCCCTGGGCATCGGCCGAGGCGCGGTTATACAAAATGCGGCGATTTTGCGGCCATGCCCAGGCCCAGCCGGGCGTGCAGCCCAGCCCCGACGGATCGCTGTTATCGCGCCGCGCCATCTGGTTGCCCTGCTCGGTCCAGCTGCCGGCGAAAATCCAGCAGAAACTGGCGGTGGATCCGTCATCGCGCAGCTGCGAGAAATCGGCCAGCTGCTGGCCTTTTTTCAGGATAACCGTACCTTGGTCGTCCTTCAGATCCGCCAGCGCGCGGCCGTTGCTTTCGCGGGCCAGTTCCTCCGGCGTCGGGTCAGCGGGATCGTGATAATCCCAGGCCATATTCATCAGCGGCGCCGGATTGGCTCCGCCCTCGCGGGCGTACATCGCGCGCAGGCGCAGGAAAATCCCCGCCAGGATCACCCCGTCGTTACGGGCTTCTCCCGGCGGCTCGGCGCCTTTGAAATGCCATTGCAGCCAGCGCCCGGAGTTGACGATGGTGCCGTTCTCCTCGGCAAAACAGCTGGAGGGAAGCCGGAACACCTCGGTCTGGATGGCGGCCGGATCGACGTCGTTAAATTCGCCGTGGTGCTGCCAGAAACTGGAGGTTTCCGTCGCCAGGGGATCGATGATGACCAGGTATTTCAGTTTCGACAGCGCGCCGGAGGCTTTATTTTTATCGGCAAACGCCGCCACCGGATTAAAGCCCTGGGCGATATAACCGTTGACCTTGCCCTCGCTCATCATCTGCGTAAAGTTAAGGGCGTCGTAGCTTTGATCCCATTTCGGCAGCCAGTCGAAACCCCAGTCGTTGTCTTTGGTGGCGTTGGCGCCGTAAAAGCTTTTCATCAGGCTGACAAAAAACTTCGGCGTGTTTTTCCAGTAATTCACCTGATCCGGCAGCAGGGCCTTGGGCGTCGCCTGCGCCAGGTAGTCGGCGAGGGTGGTCTGTTTTTCCGAGGGCAGGTCCATATAACCGGGCAGGCGCAGGGACAGCAGGCCGAGATCGGTATACCCCTGGATATTGGAATGGCCGCGCAGCGCGTTGACGCCGCCGCCGGCCATGCCGATATTGCCCAGCAGCAGTTGAATCATGCCGGCGGTGCGGATAATCTGCGCGCCGGTGGTGTGTTGGGTCCAGCCCAGCGCGTACAGGATGGTGGCGGTTTTGTCCGGCGCGCTGGTTTCACCCAGAATGTGGCAAATCTTCAGGAAATCCGCCTGCGGAGTGCCGCAGATGCGCGCTACCATTGCGGGGGTGTAGCGGCTGACGTGCTCTTTAAGCATATTCCAGACGCAACGCGGATCGGTTAAGGTGGCGTCGCGCCGGGCAAAGCCGTTGTCATCCAGCTGGTACTGCCAGGAGGATTTATCATAGCGGTGCTTGTCGGCGTCGTAGCCGCTGAACAGGCCGTCGTCAAAACGGTACGCTTCGCCCACCAGCAGGCTGGCGTTGGTATAGGCTTTCACATACTCCATCTGAACTTTATTATTGCTCAGCAGATAGTTGATTACCCCCAGCAGGAAGGCGATATCGGCGCCGGCGCGGATGGGCGCGTAAAAATCGGCCACCGAGGCGGTGCGGTTAAAGCGCGGATCGACCACAACCACCTGGGCATGGTTCTTGGTTTTGGCTTCCATCACCCATTTAAAGCCGACCGGATGGGCCTCGGCCGGGTTGCCGCCCATCACCAGCACCACGTCGGCGTTTTTAATATCCACCCAGTTATTGGTCATGGCCCCCCGGCCGAAGGTCGGCGACAGGGCGGAGACGGTAGGGGCATGGCACAGCCGGGCCTGGGTATCAATGGCCAGCATGCCGAGCGCGCGGGTGATGCGCTGGTCAAGCATGCCGGTTTCATTGCTGGCGGCGGACGAGCACAGCATGCCGGTGGTCACCCAGCGGTTCACCGTCACCCCGGCGGCGTTTTTCTCGACGAAGTTGGCGTCCCGATCGGCCTTCATCAGGCGGGCGATGCGCTCGTAGGCGTCCTCCCAGCTGATGCGCTGCCAGGTATTCGAACCGGGCGCGCGGTATTCGGGATATTTCAGCCGCTGGTCGCTGTGGATAAAATCCACCAGGCCGGCGCCCTTGGGGCACAGCGATCCCCGGCTCACGGGATGGTCCGGGTCGCCCTCGATATGGAAAATCGCGGCTTTGGCGTTTTTGGCGCCGTCGCCCAGGCTATACATTAATATACCGCAGCCCACGGAACAGTAGGTGCAGTTATTCCGGGTTTCGTGCGCGCGCAATAACTTATATTGACGGGTCTCCGCCAGCGCGATATCCGGCGCAAAACCCAATGCGGCGGCGGTGGTGCCCGCCATTCCGCCCGCGCAGATTTTAAAGAATTGCCGTCTGCTGAATTGCATGAACGCTCCTGAATACGACATGTATCACATTATAATTCCGTGAAACAAAACCCGGATTTACAGTGACGGGCCGGGTTATGCACTGCGCTTAGAGAGAGTGCTTTACGCCTTATTTTTTGTGTGGGTATTATCATTCAAATTAACGGGGTTGCAAATGCTTTTCACGGTTGTTAAAGGAAATATTAAATTGTTATTGGCGGGAAAATAACCACCGCGCCGGTCCTCCCGCCGGACGTCCCGCCATGACCGTCGCGGCGCCGCCGTTTTTGCCGATAAGCGCTAACCTTGGTAAAGTTATGCTAAATCGCAGACAAAAGGATCGTTAACATGAACACGCTTCCCGTCGTTGCCGTGCTCGGCCTGGGCGCCATGGGCCATGCTTTTGCGGCCAATCTGGTTAAGAAAAACTTTACCGTCCGCGGCTGGAACCGCACCCCCGGGCGCGGCGAGGATCTGGCGGCAGCGGGCATGACGCTGTGCGATTGCGCGCGGGAGGCGGCCAGGAACGCCGACGTGGTTATCGTGATGCTTACGGACGCGGTGGCCACCGAAGCGGTGATCACCGGCGGGGACGGGATACTCGCCGCTCTGAAAGCGGGCGCGGTACTGGCGCAGATGGGCACCATCGGCGTCGAGTCCACCGACCAGCTTTACCGGGCCGTCACCGCGGCGCGTCCGGACGTGGTGTTTATCGACGCGCCGGTATCCGGCACCAAGGCCCCGGCCGAAAACGCGCAGATCACCGTGCTGGCCGGCGGCGATCGCGCGCGCGCCGCCGCCGTCGAGCCGGTATTCGCCGCCATCGCCAGGGGCACGCAATGGCTGGGGGCCGCCGGCGCCGGCGCGCGCATGAAACTGGTGGTCAACGCCTGGCTGATTGCCATGATGCAGGGCGTGGCGGAGAGCGTCGATCTGGCGCAGGCGCTGGGATTTTCACCGGATAATTTCTGGGATGCGCTGGAAGGCGGCCCGCTGGCGGCGCCCTATGTGAAAAACAAACTCGCGATGATCAAGGCCGACGACTATACGCCGCAAATGCAGCTGTCGCTGGCGCTCAAGGACGCCAATCTGGCCCTTGACGCCGCGGGGAACCGCGCCATGCCAGGCCTGCGCACTATCGCCGGCGTATGGCGCCAGGCGGTGGACGCGGGTCTTGGCGCCCAGGATATCGCGGTGGTGTACCGTTATCTGGGCACGAAAAAATAGCCCTTGCCGTCCTGCCGCCGGCAGGCGCCGGGACAAGGGCGCGCCGGTGGACGCGGGCGCAATCAGCTGTTTGCGGGGCACGACGGCCGCGCCATGATCCGGCTGCGCCGCCGGATGGCCAGCGCCAGCGCCATCGCCGCCAGCGATAAGGCGATGATGACCGTCCCGTAAATATTGGCCGTCGCCAGCAGGCCGGCGCGGCGCACCAGGAAGCCGGCGGCAATGGCCGGCAGGCTGTTGGCGAGATAGCATTCCACATAAAACGCGGCCATCAGTCCGGCCCGCTCGGCGGGGGCGGCCTGCGCCATCACCGTGCGCAGCGCGCCGAGAAAACCCGCGCCGAACCCCACGCCGGCGATAACCGATCCGGCCAGCAGCACCGATGCCATGCCATGGTTGGCCCCCAGCAGGATCGCCAGCACGCCCGCCACCAGCATCACGGCGCCCGCCAGCAACGAGGCGAAAGGGGTACGGCCACGGGCCGCCATAATCGCCGCGGCGCCGCTGAGCGTCAGCGCCGCCACCGCCAGTCCGCCCAACCAGACCGACGTAGAGTGGGTAACCTTGGCGATCAGAGACGGCATCAGCGACAGATAAAAACCGCCCAGCATCCAGATGGCGACATTGACCGGCGTTACCGCCAGCAGGGCGCCGCGCGCCTGCGCGGGAATAACCACGCTGGGCCGCAGCGAGGCCCAGGCCCCATGACGGCGCACGGCGGTTTCAGGCGTGCCCCAGGTCAGCGCCGCTTCGGCCGCGAAGACCAGCAGCAGCAGGGCATAGACCAGATGCAGCGGCGCGGGCGCGAACTGAAGCAGCGCGCAGGCGCCCAGCGCCCCCAGGGCCATGCCGGTCATCGGCGCAATGCTATTGGTCAACGCGCCGCGCTCATGATGCAGGTCCAGCAGCGCCGCGCCCAGGGCCGCCGACGCCAGTCCGGTGGCCAATCCCTGCAACGCCCGCGCGACGATAAGCCAGACGGGGCCGGCGGCGCCGAGGAACACCCCCATGGCCGACAGCTCCAGCAGCAGCGCCAGGCTGATGACCGGACGCCGGCCGATATAGTCGGACAGGGCGCCGGCGCTCAGCAGCGACGCCAGCAGGGCCAGGGCATAGGCGCTGTAGATAGTGGTCAGCAGCATCGGCGAGAATGCCCACGAGACCTGGTAAAGCCGGTAGAGCGGGGTAGGGGCGCTGGACGCGGCGTAAAAGGTTATCAGCGTGGCGGTATGTACCGCCGCGGCTAAATCAGGCTGGAAACGGCCCGGGACGGTGTGGTTTGACGCGGTAACGGTTGATTTGGGCATGGCGGTGCTCGTATAATAAACGCAAATTATTAGCTTTTATACATCCTAGAGGATACTCGGCACTAACGCAAATATTTTGCGTTAGTGCCGGGCGGCAGTACCCTGCGGCGCGCCTGGGACGCCGGCGGTCATCCTCTGGCAGGAACAGGAGTCATCAGCCATGGCTGACAAAAGCGGTGTCCGTCCCGGCGGCCGCAGCGCCCGCATACAGGCGGCGGTGCACCGGGCGGTACGGGAATTACAGCAACAGGAAGGGCCAGGCGAACTGACGGTGCCGGCCATCGCCGCCCGCGCCGGCGTGACGCCGTCCACCCTCTACCGGCGTTGGGGCGATCTGGCGCAATTATTATCCGATGTCGCGCTGGCGCGGGTGCGTCCCGATGGCGAGCCGCGTGATACGGGGTCGTATCGGGGAGATCTGCGCGCGTGGCTGGAACAATACATCGATGAATTGGCCTCCGAGACCGGCCGGGCCATGATGCGCGATATCCTCGGCTGCGCCGCGCCGGGCAACGCCGGGAAATGCGCGGAATTTATCCGCCAGCAGCTCGATGTTATCCGCGACCGCGCCCTGGCGCGCGGCGAGGCGATTGTGGATAGCGATACCTTGATTGACCTGGTGGTGGCGCCGGTGGTTTATCGCCTGCTGTTTTCGCTATCAGCGCCTTCCGTTGAACATGCCCTGGCGCTGATGGACCATACGCTGGGCGCCGCCCCCAGGCGCGTCGGGTGACTTTTCGCCGGCTCCGGGCGACCGCGCCGGGGGCTAAGCCCGACCGTTCGCCGGGCTATTTAACCGTTCGCCCGCGTATATGACCGCTTAATAATAATTTGCCTCTTTTTTCATCCATTCTGGCCTAGAGTACGCGCACATGTACCCTATAACAGAAGACCGCATCGAGATGAAAAATAATATCCTCAAGCATATCCCCTGGCTTATCATCGGCATTATCGGGGCCTGCTGCCTGGCCGTCGTGGCGTTGCGCCGGGGCGAGCATGTCAGCGCCCTGTGGATCGTGGTGTCGTCCGTGGCCGTTTATCTGGTGGCTTACCGCTACTACAGCCTGTATATCGCCACCCGGGTGATGGGGCTGGATCCCACCCGTTCGACGCCGGCGGTGGTCAATAACGACGGCCTGAACTACGTGCCGACCAACAGGAACGTCCTGTTCGGCCATCATTTCGCCGCCATTGCCGGCGCCGGTCCGCTGGTCGGACCGGTACTGGCCGCCCAGGTGGGCTACCTGCCGGGCACCATGTGGCTGCTGGCCGGGGTGGTTATCGCCGGCGCCGTGCAGGACTTTATGGTGCTGTTTATGTCCTCGCGCCGCAACGGCGTGTCGCTGGGCGAGATGATCAAGGAGGAAATGGGCCCGGTCCCCGGCACCATCGCCCTGTTCGGCTGTTTCCTGATTATGATTATTATCCTGGCGGTGCTGGCCCTGATCGTGGTGAAAGCGCTGGCCGAAAGCCCGTGGGGCGTGTTTACCGTCTGCTCGACGGTGCCCATCGCCCTGTTCATGGGCATTTATATGCGCTTCCTGCGCCCCGGACGGGTGGGCGAAGTGTCGGTTATCGGCGTGGTGGGGCTGCTGCTGGCCATTTGGTTTGGCGGCGTGATTGCCCACGACCCGTACTGGGGACCGGCGCTGACCTTTAAAGACACCACCATTACCTACACCCTGATTGGCTATGCCTTTGTTTCCGCCCTGCTGCCGGTATGGCTTATCCTGGCGCCGCGCGACTACCTGGCCACCTTCCTGAAAATCGGCGTGATTATCGGCCTGGCGGTGGGGATTGTCATCATCAATCCCGACCTGAAGATGCCGGCGATGACCCAGTTTATCGACGGCACCGGCCCGGTATGGAAAGGCGCGCTGTTCCCCTTCCTGTTTATTACCATCGCCTGCGGCGCCGTATCCGGTTTCCATGCCCTGATCGCCTCCGGTACCACGCCCAAGCTGCTGGCCAGCGAAAGCGATACCCGTTTTATCGGCTATGGCGCGATGTTGATGGAATCATTTGTCGCCATCATGGCGCTGGTGGCCGCGTCGATTATCGAACCCGGCCTGTACTTCGCCATGAACACCCCGCCGGCGGCGCTGGGCATCACCATGCCCGACCTGCATCGCCTCGGCACCTCGGACGCGCCGCTGATCCTGTCCTCGCTGCGCGATGTAACCACCCATGCGGCCGCCACCGTTAGCTCCTGGGGTTTTGTTATCTCCCCAGAGCAAATCATGCAAACCGCGCAGGATATCGGCGAGCCTTCGGTGCTTAACCGCGCAGGCGGCGCCCCGACGCTGGCGGTGGGCATTGCCCATGTCTTTAATAAGATCATCCCGGGCGCCGATATGGGCTTCTGGTATCATTTCGGCATTCTGTTCGAGGCCCTGTTTATCCTGACGGCGCTGGATGCCGGCACGCGTTCCGGCCGCTTTATGCTGCAGGACCTGCTGGGCAATTTTGTCCCGTTCCTGAAAAAAACCGACTCGCTGCTGGCCGGCATGGTGGGCACCGCGGGCTGCGTGGGCCTGTGGGGCTATCTGCTGTACCAGGGCGTGGTCGATCCGCTGGGCGGGGTAAAAAGCCTGTGGCCGCTGTTCGGCATCTCCAACCAGATGCTGGCCGCCGTCGCGCTGGTATTGGGCACCGTGGTGCTTATCAAGATGAAACGCACCCGCTATATCTGGGTAACGGTGGTGCCGGCGGTTTGGTTGCTGATCTGCACCACCTGGGCGCTGGGGCTTAAGCTGTTCAGCCAGAATCCGCAGCTCGAAGGGTTCCTGTACCAGGCCAGCCTGTACAAGCGCCGCATCGCCGAGCAGGGCGCCGGGCTAACGGAACAACAGATTAGCAACATGCATCACATAGTCGTCAATAACTACACCAATGCCGGCTTAAGCGTCCTGTTCCTGATTGTTGTCTACAGCATAATCTTCTATGGTATTAAAACGGCGCTGAAAGCCCGCGGCAACGCCGCGCGCACGGATAAGGAAACGGCGTATGTCGCCGTGCCGGAAGGGGGTATCATCACCTCAAGCAGCCACTGATACGGCATCATAAGCCCTGTCCCGCATAACCGGTGGTTATGCGGGCGTTTTTACACTGGAGATACCGCATGTTTGGAAATTTGGGTCAGGCAGGTAAGTATTTGGGACAGGCTGCCCGGATGTTGGTCGGTATTCCGGATTATGATTATTATGTCCAGCATATGAAGACCAATCATCCCGATCAGCCGGTCATGGACTACGAAGCGTTTTTCCGCGATCGTCAGGAAGCGCGCTACGGCGGTAACGGCAAGGGCGGTTTTCGCTGCTGTTGACACACGAGGATTCGAGCATGGACCAGCCGCTGCCGGCCACCATCCTGACCGGCTTTTTCGGCGCGGGGAAAACCACCCTGCTGCGCCATATACTGCATGCCGACCATGGCGAAAAGATCGCCGTGATAGAAAATGAATTCGGCGAAGTCCCCATCGACAATACCCTCCTGGGCGATCGCGCCACCCGCATTACCACCTTAAGCAACGGCTGTATTTGCTGCTCCAGCGCCAACGAGCTGGCGGATGCCCTGCTGGATTTACTGGCGGGCATCGATCGCGGCGAGGTCGATTTTACCCGCCTGGTGATTGAATGTACCGGCATGGCCGACCCGGGACCGGTGATCCAGACCTTTTTTTCCCATCCGGTTATCAGCGAGCGTTTCCTGCTTGACGGCGTGATCGCCCTGGTGGACGCGGTGCATGCCGACGGACAGCTGAACGAGTTCGCCCTGGCCCAGGCCCAGGTGGGATTTGCCGATCGCATCCTGCTCACCAAAACCGATATCGCCGGCGAGAGCGGCGATTTGATTGCGCGCCTGCAGCATATCAACGCCCGCGCGCCCGTGTACCGGGTGGTCAACGGCGAGATAGGGCTGGATCGGCTGTTTAACGTCGAGGGTTTTATCCTGAATGATAACCTGACCGTGGCCCGGCCGCGTTACCGGCCGCTTATCGAGCCGCAAAACGCCATCCGCTCCATCGTGGTGAACCTGGCGCGGCCGCTGGCGCTGCAGACGGTATCGGACATTATGGAAGGCCTGCTGGCGACTTATGCCGATAATCTATTACGCTATAAAGGCATTTTAGCCATCGAAGGCGACCCCCGGCGCCTGCTGTTCCAGGGGGTACAACGCCTGTATAACGCCGATTGGGACCGGGAATGGCGCGATGACGAGCAGCCGGCCAGCGTGCTGGTGTTTATCGGCGTCGGACTGCCGGAGTCCGAGATCCGGGACGCTTTCGCCGCGTTCAGGTAAGCCGGCGTTTAACGTGCAGGGTAAGAGTATTGCCGCCTGGCCATCGCCTCAGGCCCGCCCGTGAACCGGGCGGGCCTGATTGTTTTAAGGACCAGGCCTGGACAGCTGGGGCGCCGCACGGCAGGGGGATAAAAGGCGCTGTTCCGGCTGATGCGAAGATTCACACATTGTTGTGAAAAGCGGATAAATGATTAAATATACTATTATCAATTAGTTAATTCCAATTAAGCGCTATAATTCCGTTACGCTTTTGTGATGGCCATCATCTCAATGTGAAGCCAATACGTACAAAATTTCACACATGTTCACAACAACCCGGATGACAGGAAATGACGTTATCGTTAGGCGTTATTGCTGATGATTTTACCGGCGCCACCGACATCGCGAGTTTTATCGCGCTAGCCGGCTGGCGCGTGGTCCAGCTTAACGGTATCCCGCAGCAGCCGCTGCCGCTGGAAGACGTTGACGCGGTGGTGATTTCCCTGAAGACCCGCTCCTGCCCGGCGCCGGAAGCCATAAGCCAGTCGCTGGCGGCGTGCCGGTGGTTGCGGGTACAGGATTGCCGGAAGATCTACTTTAAATATTGCTCCACCTTCGATTCCACGCCGCACGGCAATATCGGCCCGGTTACCGATTCCCTGCTGGCCGAGACCGGGGCTGCGCTTGCCATCCTGTGCCCGGCGCTGCCGGTCAACGGCCGCACCGTGATCCACGGCTATCTGTTTGTCAACGGGCGGCTGCTGAACGAATCCGGCATGCAAAACCATCCCCTCACGCCGATGACCGACGCCAATCTGTTAAGGGTGATGGACGCCCAGGCCGCGGGTAAAACCGGGCTGCTCCCGCTCGCGACGCTGCGCCGGGGGACCCGGGCCGTGCGGGAGCGCCTGGAGGAACTGCGGCGCGAGGGGCGGCGCTATCTCGTTGCCGATGTGCTCGACGACGCTGATTTAACGCTTCTGGCGCAAAGCCTGCCGGACGACCTGCTGCTGACCGGTGGTTCGGGCCTGGCCGGCGCATTGGCCGCGCTTTCGCCCCGCCACCGCGACAGCGCGGCGGCGCAGGCCGTGCCGCCGGCCACGGGACGCGCCGTGGTGCTGTCGGGCAGTTGCTCGCGCATGACCAATGCGCAGGTTGAGCACTATCGCCGTCAGGCGCCCGCCCGGGCGATCGACGTCACACGCTGCCTGGAGAACGGCGCGCTGTATGCGCGGGAGCTGGCGCAATGGGTGATGGATCAACCCCCCCGGCCGGCGCCCATGCTGTTCGCCACCCAGGCCGCCGACGTGGTCAGGGCGGTACAGGCCCGCTACGGCGTCGCCGCCACCGGCGCCGCCATCGAACGATTGTTTGCCGATATCGCGCTGTCCCTGTTTCAGCAGGGTTTTAGTAAATTTATTATTGCCGGCGGCGAGACCTCCAGCCTTATCACGCAACGGCTCTGCGTGAGCGGCTTTGCCATTGGCCGGACTATCGCCCCCGGCGTGCCCTGGGTCAGGGATATCGAGCGGCCTTTATGGCTGGCGCTGAAGTCCGGCAATTTTGGCGAGACAGATTTTTTTAACCAGGCACAGGAGCTTTATCAATGACGGAAGCCGAATTACGCGCACAAATGGCGACGCTGGCCCATTCCATGTTTATGCGCGGCTACAGCAGCGGCGGGGCGGGAAATCTCAGCTGCCGCCTGCCCGACGGCGGTTTCCTGGTGACGCCCACCAACTCCAGCTTCGGCGCCCTGGACCCGGCGACGCTCAGCAAACTCAACGCCGCGGGAGAACATATCGCGGGCGCCAGGCCGTCCAAGGAGTCGGTAATGCACCTGAATTTCTACCGGCGACGCCCCGATATCGGCGGCGTGGTGCATCTGCATTCGCCCGCGCTGACCGCGCTGTCCTGTATGCCCGGCCTGAACGCCGAGAACTGCCTGCCGCCGATAACGCCCTATTACGTCATGCGCGTCGGCAAGCTGCCGCTGGTGCCGTATTTCCGCCCCGGGCATCCCGGCCTTGCCGAGGCGATTGGCGATCTCGCTCCGACGCATAACGCCATGCTGCTGGCTAACCACGGGCCGGTAATCGGCGGCGCCGGCCTGCTGGAAGCGGTGTTCAACGCGGAAGAACTTGAGGACACGGCGCGTCTGTATATTACACTGCTACCTTATGGCATGGTGACATTAACAGGTGAACAAGTTGCAGAGCTGGAACGGACCTTTAAAAAAGCCTAACGCGGGGCGTCGCGATGTTGCCCGATGAACGCCGTAATTTTATCTACAGCCACCTGCATCAATATGCCAGGGTGACCATCGGCGATCTGGCCAAATTGCTGGATGTGTCCCATATGACCATTCGCCGCGACGTGCAGTTTATGGAGAACGAGGGCAAGGTGACGGTGATAAGCGGCGGGGTTAAACTCAACGAGGCGCTGAAACAGGAACTGCCCTATGTGGAAAAAGCGTTATTGCATCACCGCAGCAAACGCCATATTGGCGCGGTGGCGGAAATACTGGTTGAGTCGGGGCAGGTTATATATCTGGACGCGGGTACCACCACCTTTGAAATTGCCCGCTGTATCGCGGCGAAATTAAAAAAGATAACCATTATTACTAATGATTTCACAATTAGTGATTTTTTAATGAAAATGCCGCACGTCAATTTATTTCATACCGGCGGCCAGGTGGATATGCGCAATCGATCCTGCGTCGGCAATAGCGCCGCGCAGTTTATTCGCGGCCTGAATATCGATATTGCGTTTATCAGCACCAGTTCCTGGGATATTGAACACGGCCTGTCCACGCCCGACGAAGGCAAAGCCCAGGTCAAGCAGGCGGTGCTGGCCTCCGCCAGGCGCAATATCCTGGTGACCGACAGCAGTAAATACGGCAAATATGGCATGTTCCATATATGCCCACTGGCGCAGCTGACCGATATTATTTATGACGATCAGCTGCCCGATGACATTGAAAACCGATTACGGCAGCTGCCGATCCGGTTACATAAAGCCATTAGTTAGGAGCATGCCGGAAAGCCTATGGGAAAAAGTCATATACCGTTAAGCCAATAATTTATAACACACCGCGCCAATCATTCTTGGGCGATTAAAAAATAATAATGATCTGTACTCTATCTGTCCGGAGGGGATATGCAATTCGATATTTCGCAATTTTTTGCTTTAATCAGCGCCATTGCCTTGTTAATTGTCCTTATTACCTATTTTAAATTTCATCCTTTTTTAGCCCTGATAATCACCGCCGGATTTTTAGGACTGGCGGCGGGCCTTAGCCCGACGGCCACGATCAAAAGCTTCGAAAAAGGCTTCGGCGGCGTATTGGGATCCACCGGGCTGGTGGTCGGGCTCGGCACCATGCTGGGCGGATTATTGCTGGAATCGGGCGGGGCGGACAAAATCGCCAATACCTTTATCCGCCTGGGGCCGGTGCGCGCCATACCGGCCACTATCTGCGTCGCGGCGTTAATCATCGGCCTGCCTCATCTGTTCGACGTCAGTTTCGTGATGCTGGTGCCGCTGGTGTACGCCATTGCCCGTCGCACCCATAGCCAGCTGCTGCGCATCGGCATTCCCATGGCCGCCGGTTTGTACGTGGCGCACGGTCTGTTGTTGCCGCACCCGGCGCCGACGCTGGCCATGACCACCTATCATGCCGATGCGGGCATGGCGATGTTTTTCGGCCTGATTATCGCGGTGCCCATGGCGGCCTTGTCCGGCCCGGTATTCACCCATTTCGCCATGAAATACTTTCCGGAGCTGGGGCGCCAGAGCTTCGGCGCCGGGGACGCGCAGGAAGAACAGCAGGCCGGCAAAACCACCCGCAGCCCGTCGTTCTGGCTGGCGATGCTGACCATTCTGCTGCCGCCGCTGTTAATGATGACGCGCTCGCTGTGCATCGGCTTTATCAGCAAGGAGAATCCGCTGTATGAAGCGGTTAACGCCATCGGCGACCCGATTGTTTCGCTGTTGATCGCAGTGCTGTTCGCCCTCTACGCCCTGGGGATACGCAGCGGTTTCACCATGGCGCAGTTGCAGAAGATGCTCGGCAAGTGCCTCGGCCCCTGCGCGGTGATTATCCTTATCCTGGGCGCCGGCGGCGGCCTGAAAGAGATGCTGCTGGCCACCCATGTCAGCACCCTGATCGCCGATTGGGCGGTACACTGGAATATTTCGCCGCTGATCCTGGCCTGGCTGGTGGCGGCGCTCATCCGCATCGCCATCGGCTCCGCGACGGTTGCGGTGGTCACCACCGCCGGGATTATCGCGCCGCTGGCCGCCAACAGCGGCGTCAACCTGGAACTGCTGGTCTTGGCCACCAGCACCGGCGGCCTGATGCTGTCGCACGTTAACGACTCTGGTTTCTGGCTGTTCAAAGAATATTTTCATCTCACCGTGGGCGAGACGCTGAAAAGCTGGACGTTGCTGGTTTCCTTCCAATCGGCGCTGGGACTGGCGTTTGTCCTGCTGCTTAACCTGATTGTCGGCTAACGCCGCCCTACATTTAATCCGAGGTAAGCGTAATGAACTACGAACTGTTATTTGACGAACTGAAAGGGCGCCGTATCCGGCTGGCCATTACCGGCGCCTGCGGCGGTTTCGGCCGCTCGCTGCTGGTCCAGTGCCGCAATATTCCGGCCATCGATATCGTGGCGCTGTGCGATATCAATACCCAGGGCACGCGGGATCTGCTCGGCGATCTGCGCTACCGCCATGATAAAAACCGGCTGTGCGGCACGCCGGCTGAAGCCGCGGCGGCCCAGGCCGCCGGGGAAACCGCCATTATCAGCGACTTCGCTCTGCTGGACGCCCTGGATCTGGATATGGTGGTCGAATCCACCGGTAAACCGGATATCAGCGTCAGCATCGCCGTCAGCGCGTTAAAACGCGGCGTCCACGTGGGTATGGTCAGTAAGGAAACCGATTCGGTCGCCGGCCCCTGGCTTAATCAACTGGCGCTTAAACACCACGCGGTCTATACCACGGTGGACGGCGATCAGCCCAGCAACCTGATTGGCCTGGTCACCTGGGCCAGGGTGCTGGGGCTTGAAATTATCGCCGCCGGCAAGTCCAGCGAATATGACTATATCTACCATCCGGCCACCGGCAGGCTGGATTATACCAGCACCCAGGTGGACGCCGCCGCGCTGGCCGATCTGTGGCAGCTGGATGAACAGGATATCAAAGGCACGCTGCGCCGGCGGGCCGAGGCCTTGGCGATGCTGCCGCAAAGCGCCACCCCCGACTATTGCGAAATGAACGTGGTGGCCAATTCCATCGGGTTCGTGCCCGCTACGCCGGCGCTGAATTATCCCCTTTGCCATATCGGCGAGCTGGCCGATATCTTTATCCCCGAGGAAGACGGCGGTATTTTGACCCGGACCGGCGTGGTGGATGTATTCAACTGTCTGCGGCGTGATGACGAGGTCAGCTTTGGCGGCGGGGTGTTTATCATCGTGCGCTGCCAGGACCCGGAGACCTGGCGCATGCTGGCGGATAAAGGTCATGTGGTCAGCAAGAATCTGAAGTACGCCTGTATTTACCTGCCGTACCATATTATGGGGCTGGAGTCGCCGCACAGCCTGTTTTCGGCCGTTCTGCACCGCCGGGCGTCCGGCGGCGTTAACCAGCAGGTCCATGCGGTAATGGCGGGCTTCGCCGAGCGTCCGCTGAAAAAAGGCGAAACCCTGAGCATGGGCGGCCACCATCACTCCATTGAGCATGTCAGCGCCCGCCTGCTGGCCAGGGCGGATGCCAAAGGCGTCGCGCCGTTCTACCTGCTGGCCAATAAAACCCTGACGGCGGATGTGGCCCAGGGGGAGCTTATCCCGCTGTCCGCGCTGCCGGCGGATGATTCGCTGCTATACCAGGCCTGGCAGCAGACCGGCCTGTGATTCCACGGCCGGCTGACAAGAACGCACGCCCGGGAAACCGGGCTTTTTTGGTTATGGCGTACACCCGCCCCGGCGGCCGTCAGGGGTATAACATATCCGGACGGAACAGCCCGCGCCGGCTGATAACCTTGCCGGCCACCATAAACACGCCGTCGCCGGTATAGTGCAAGGTTTCCGGGTGCTTTGGCGTCGCCGCGGCGTGCGCCTTGACTATCTCGAAAATAAAAAAATGATACCGGTCCACCATGGCGTCGTCATGCAGGCGGCATTCAAAATGCGCGTGGCATTCGCGGATAAGCGGCGCCTTCACCCGGCGCGCGGGCGCCGCCGTCAGGCCGAAATGGCTGAATTTATCAATATCCGCCCCGCTGGTATTGCCGATGCCCACGACGGTATCGGTCAGGGCGGTGGTGGGCAGGTTGATCACGCACTCGCCGCTTTGGCGGATCAGGTCAAAGCTATGATTGCCGCCGGAAATCATACAGCCGACCAGCGAGGGGGAGAATTCCAGCACCACGTGCCAGCCCAGGGTCATGATATTGGTTTTGCCCTGCCAGGCGGAGGTAATCAGGACAATGGGCCCTGGTTCCAGATAATATCGCGCCCGGCTGACCGGGAAATCGCTTTTACGGGGAAATGCGGTCATGTCAGCTCCTGTAGCAGTTTTGTTTGCGCCTGCTCTAAGGGTAACAGCTGATGGGCGGGAGGAAGAGATACTGTACCGCCGCTCACGGGACAGGGCATAAAAGGAGGCGATCCGGCGTGCCGATGTGATACCCTTTTATCCATTACATCGCAGGTACCGTTATGAAACTCACGCGTTATACCGATTATGCCGTCAGGGTGATTATTTATCTTGGCGCCCATCAGGGCCAATTGTCGTCCATTGCCGAAATTTCGCGCCAATACGCGATTTCGCATAATAACCTGATGAAAGTGGTGCAGGATCTGGCCCGGCTGGGTTATATCGACACCCTGCGCGGGCGCAACGGCGGCATCCGGCTGGGCCGCGCGCCGCAGGATATCAATATCGGCGCGCTGATCCGCCACACGGAGAAAGGCGACGCCCTTATCGACTGCGCCAACTGCGTTGTCGCGCCGGCTTGCGGCCTGCCGGGGGTGCTGGCCCGGGCCACCAATGCCTTTTACGCCGTGCTGGACGGCTATACCCTGGCGGACTTATTAAGCCGGCGGGGGCAAATCGAAGAACTGTTCACCCTGATCGATATCGAAGGCTAAACACGCTGCCATAATCTTATTTACCGTTAAAACAAGCGGTTGCTTCATCCCTGCGCCGTATCGTCTTTTTCCCGCGCCGCCAAATATTGCGTTATATCAAACAAGTGGTGGATAGCGGCAAAAGCCCTGTCATTCCCGTCCCTCCGCGTTTAACCTTAAACATGCATTTAAAATGAATAATATAAGGAAGCGATCATGTTTTGTGTGCAATGTGAACAAACCATCCGTACCCCGGCCGGCAACGGCTGCTCCTATAGCCAGGGTATGTGCGGCAAAACGGCGGAAACCTCGGATCTGCAGGATCTGCTGGTGGCCGCGCTGCAGGGCCTGTCCGCCTGGGCGGTCGCCGCGCGCGGGCTGGGGATTATCGTCCATCGCATAGACAGTTTTGCGCCGCGCGCCTTTTTTTCCACGCTGACCAATGTCAATTTCGACTCGCCGCGCATCGTGGCCTATATCCAGCAAACCCTGGCTCTGCGTGATGAGCTGAAAGCCCGCTGCCTGCGGGTTGAACCGACGGTTAACCCCGGGCATCCGCTGGCGGAACTGCAATGCCCCTCGCTGACGCTTGCCGATTTGCAGGCGCAGGCGCAGCGTTTCGCCCTGAATACGGATAAGGACGCGGTAGGCGAGGATATTCACGGCCTGCGTTTGCTGTGCCTCTACGGGCTGAAAGGCGCGGCGGCCTATATGGAACACGCCCATGTGCTGGGCCAGTACGATGAGGATATTTACCGCCAGTATCATGACATCATGGCGTGGCTGGGTACCCGGCCGGCCGATATGGGCGAGCTGCTGG
This sequence comes from Sodalis sp. RH24, assembly GCF_047324145.1. NCBI lineage: Bacteria > Pseudomonadati > Pseudomonadota > Gammaproteobacteria > Enterobacterales > Bruguierivoracaceae > Sodalis > Sodalis sp. RH24. Next base: position 1,579,723 of record NZ_CP178729.1, on the reverse strand, counting down.
CGCAGTCGATGCAGATCGGCAAAATGAACTTTGCCGTAATGGCCATTCTCGATCGCGGCGAGACCCAGGCCTACGGCAACCCCGTACCCACCAGCGTTAACGTGCGCCCTGTGGCGGGTAAAGCCATCCTGATTTCAGGCCATGACCTGAAGGATTTGCGCCTGCTGCTGGAGCAAACCGCGGGGCAGGGCATCAATATTTACACCCACGGGGAAATGCTGCCCGCCCACGGCTATCCGGAATTGAAAAAGTTCGCCCACCTGGCCGGCAATTACGGCAGCGGGTGGCAAAACCAGCAAACGGAATTCGCCCGTTTCCCGGGGCCGGTGGTGATGACGTCCAATTGTATTATCGATCCGAGCGTCGGCCACTATAACGACCGCATCTGGACGCGCAGCATTGTCGGCTGGCCGGGCGTTAAACATCTGGACGGCGAGGATTTCGCCCCGGTGATCGCCCAGGCCCAACAGATGGCCGGTTTTCCCTATGATGAAATCGAACACCTGATTACCGTCGGCTTTGGCCGCCAGACGCTGCTGGATGCGGCCGATACCGTTATCGACCTGGTGGCGCGCAAAAAACTGCGCCATGTGTTCCTGGTCGGCGGATGCGACGGCAGCCGCGATGAGCGCAGCTACTATACCGATTTTGCGCGCGACGTTCCCGATGACTGCCTGATCATGACGCTGGCCTGCGGCAAGTACCGCTTCAATAAGCTGGATTTCGGCACCCTTGAGGGCCTGCCGCGCCTGCTGGACGTCGGCCAGTGCAACGACGCCTACGCCGCCATTATGCTGGCGGTAAAACTGGCGGAAAAACTGGGCTGCGGAGTGAACGATCTGCCGCTGAGCCTGGTGCTGTCCTGGTTCGAGCAAAAGGCGATCGTTATCCTGCTGACCCTGCTTTCGCTGGGCGTCAAAAATATCTATACCGGACCGACGGCGCCCGGTTTCCTGACGGAAAACCTGATGGCGGTGCTTAACGAGCAGTTCGGCATGCGCTCGATTACCACCGCGACCCAGGATCTGCACACTATCCTGGCCGCCTGAGCCGGACATAAGGAGAGGCTTTCATGACGACGCCGTCATCGCTGTGCCCGTACCGCATGCAGGTACATCATATCATCCAGGAAACGCCCGATGTCTGGACGCTGGCGCTGATAAACCACGATTTTTATCCCTACCAGCCGGGACAGTACGCCCTGGTCGCCATCAACGACAGCGAGGAAGTGCGCGCCTACACGCTGTCCTCCGCGCCCGGCGCCAGCCGGTTTATCACCCTGACCGTGCGCAGGCTGGCGGACGGCGCGGGTTCAGGCTGGCTGACGCAGGACGTCAAGCCCGGCGATAACCTGTGGCTGTCGGCGGCGCAGGGCGATTTCAGCTGCCTGCGCCATGTCGATAACCGCTACCTGTTCCTGGCGGCGGGCTGTGGCGTCACCCCAATCCTGTCCATGTGCCGCTGGCTGGCGGCCAATCGCCCGCAAGCGGATGTGCGGGTTATCTACTGCGTCCGTTCGCCGCGGGATATCATCGCCGCGTCCACCTGGACGGCGTTAGGGAAATGGCTGCGGCTGACGGTGTTCGCCGAGCAGGGCGCCGCCGGAGATATCCTGCCCGGCCGGCTGGCGCGCGACGCGCTGCGCGAACTGGCGCCGGATATCGCCGCGCGTACGGTAATGGCCTGCGGCCCCGCGCCCTGGATGGCGCAGCAGGAGGCGGTCGCGCTGGCGCTGGGCGCAGGCCGCTTCCTGCAGGAGCGTTTTCATACGTCGCCTGCCGACGCCGGCGCGGGCGGTGGAGCCCGGCTGAAGATCACTCATCCCCGCCCCCTGCAAACGGTGGACGCGCCGGTGGGCGTGTCGCTGCTGGCGGCGCTGGAGTCCAACGGCATTAGGGTAAACGCCGCCTGCCGCGCCGGGGTGTGCGGCTGCTGCAAAACCCATATCGCGCAGGGGGACTACCGTACCACCAGCACCATGACGCTCAGCGAACAGGACATCGCCGCCGGCTATGTCCTGGCGTGCAGCTGCTATCCGCGGGGCGATATCGTTATTGCCTGAGTAACCGTCTTGCCGGGCCACGGTTTTGTCCGGTCATGGCCCCATTATTTTTGTTTTAGGGCTGCGGCGCGGGCAGCGTGCCATGGGCAAATGGCCAGGCATTGACTCCTGCATTTACATGTAAAGCGGCTGACTTGGCGGGGGGCGCCGGCGGCTTGCGTGGGGCTTATATTGTCGTGGGGAAGGTTTCGCTTGCCGTGCGTGAGGGTGCCATGCGTTAGGGTGCGCCAGGGCATATGTCGCCTTGGGGAAGATTTCGCTTGCGGTTTGCGGGGAGGCTTATGTTGCCTCGGGGAAGGTTTCGCTTGCGGCTTGCGGGGCGGCTTATGTTGCCTCGGGGGAAGGTTTCGCTTGCCGTGCGTGAGGTGTTCATAGGTATTGCCGGGCGCCGGCAAGCGACAATGAGGCCGTACCGCGACGGCCTCCTTGACCTCCGCGCGTCCGGCAGATCGTGCGCCGCTGCGCGGTTCCCGGCATCACCCATCCCGGCTTTTGGACCGCACGGGACGCGCTCCCGGCGCGGCCCTTAGCTTTCGCCGCTTCCGGCGGCTCATCCAGCCGCGATGGGCGCCGCCGGCGCACTCTATGCCGGCACCACGTCAACACCATCGCCTGTGAGCAAAACAGCGGTGTAAGGTACTTAGCGGTATGCACTCACCGGGAAAAACAGCGCTATAAATTTGGCCAATTTGGTATAAGTCTCGCAGCCTGCTAGCTATAGCTCACTGCCGCACGTTTATGCCTCACGCCTGTCTACAGGGTGGTATGACTATAATTGCCGGCAGCATGAAATACCGACTTCCTGACTTCCTAACTCAATGACTTAATGACTGCTGGCTGTGCGAATGCCGTCTGCATTGCATTACCATATGAATGCTGACGGCATGTAAAATGGTATGTATGACTTGCCTGTTGCTGTGCCTTTTGCATCCCGCGAAGATTAGCCGTTTCTTTGTCTACTATACCTTCGTCACTTTCGTCCTCCACTTAGCCCACAGCGGCGCCGATGCCCTATGCATCACATCGCTGACCGCGACCTATGTCCCGGCATAAAGCGCGCTGACGGCGCCTGTGCCCCCAGCATGAGCCGCCGGGAGCGGCGAAAGGCCCGGTTGCGCCGGGAGCGCTAACCGGGCCGGTGCATAACGGGGGAACTGGCGGCGGAAGGCATCGCGCAGCGACGCGCGACCTGCCGGGCGCGCGGAGGTCAAGGAGGCCGTCGCGGTACGGCCTCTTTGTCGCTTGCCGGCGCCCGGCAATACATATGAACACCTCACGCACGGCAAGCGAAACCTTCACCGTGGCAACATAAACCCTATCCCAAGCCAAAGCACGGCAAGCGAAACCTTCACCGTGGCAACATAAACCCTACCACAAGCCAAAGCCCTCAAGCGAAACCTTCCCCAAGGCGACATAAACCCTGCCCCAAGCCAAAGCACCGCAAACGACACCCCCGCCGCGGCAATGTCGCCCGCCCCCGGAACCACCATTCCCCTTTACGGCATGGCATCGCGCCATGATGGTTAAAAATACCGGCCCGGATGGGCAGGGGCGCGCCGGCGATCGTAAACGGTTTTGTTGCCATCATGTTGCGGAAAGTTATCAGTTTGCGAGGCACATCGCCTAACCGACCGGCTTCAGCGGCTATGCTTAGGTGAAAATCCGCTATGGATTGAAAACCGCAACGGAACAGAACATGAAAATAATCGCCCTGGGAGAATTGCTGTGGGATTGTTTTCCCGGCGGCCGCGAAATCGGCGGCGCCGCGGGAAACTTTGTCTATCACGCCACACAGGCAGGCGCCGACGCCCGGCTGATTTCCGCCGTGGGGCGGGACAAGGCGGGCGATGCGCTGGTGAGCGAACTGGCGGCGCGCGGCGTTCCCGGCCATATACAGCGCAGCGCCCGTTATCCCACCGGCACGGTGGAGGTGACGCTGGACAGGCGCGGCGTGCCGCACTACGACATTATCGGCCCGGTGGCCTGGGACGATATCCAATCGGACGTCACGCTCTTCAACCATCTGCGCACCGCGGATGTATTGTATTTCGGCAGCCTGGTGCAGCGCTACGGCCCCAACCAGCGGCTGCTGCGCCAGTTGCTGGGGCTGCTGTCGCCACAGGCGAAAATCCTGGTGGACATCAACCTGCGCGCCGGCCATTACCAGCCGCCCACCCTCGGTTTTTGCCTGCGTCACGCCCACCTGCTAAAGCTTAATGACGAGGAACTGCCGGTCATTGCCGCCCTGTTCGGCCTGCCGCGCGACCCCGAGGGGTTCTATCAGCATTTGCGGCGCCATGAACAGCTCGAGATGCTGATATATACCCGCGGCGATAAGGGCAGCCTGCTGCTGCGCGGCGATGACAGCCACCGTCATCCCGGCCTGAAAGTCACGCCGGTGGACACGGTCGGCGCCGGCGATGCCTTTACCGCCGTTGCCGCCGTCATGGCGCTGCGAGGCGCGCCGCTGGCGGACATTAACCAGGCGGCCAACACAGTGGCGGCATATGTCTGCACCAGACCGGGCGCCATGCCGACGATGCCCGCCCATTCCGGCGGGTAGGGCGCGCGCCGCAGTGTTATGGCGGTTATGCGCATGAAAAGCCGGGATCCCGTCGGAATGAGTTAAAATAGCAGCGTAGTTAAGGACGTGCAGGCTATTGGCTTGGGCGAAATAAGCCGCCGGCGCTATTGTAAGGATTCCAAACCATGATAAATAAAATTCACCTGTTGCAAGGCGATATCACCACAATCCCCGCGGACGCCATTGTTAACGCCGCCAATTCTTCCCTGCTCGGCGGTGGCGGCGTGGATGGCGCCATACACCGCGCCGGCGGGCCCGCGATCCTGGACGAATGTCGTGACATCAGAAACCGGCAGGGCGGTTGTAAGACCGGCTGCGCCGTGATTACCGGCGCGGGTAATTTGCCGGCAACGTATGTGATCCACGCGGTTGGCCCGCACTGGAGCGATGGTAAACACCAGGAAGCGGAATTATTGAAACATACCTACCTGAGCTGTTTTGCACTTATCGAACAATACCCGATCAAAACCGTTTCATTCCCCAATATCAGCACCGGCGTCTATCACTTCCCCAAGCGGTTAGCCGCTGAGATTTCGTTAGAGGCTACCGCCGCCTGGTTAGATACTTATCCGGTGATCGAAGCTATTCATCTCGTGTGTTTTGACCCGGAAAATTTCACCCTCTACAGTGATTTACTAAAAAATAAATATACTGATAATTAATCATTTTATAAGCGGCTGGTTGTCCTTGGCGCTGCTCATGTCCAGCCTCTCGTCGACCGCGGACGGTAGCGCAACGCCGGATTTTTTAAGGCGTAATATGACCCGTCATCATGACGGTTACCGTTGCGCCAGTTGCTGCACCTCAGCCCATACGCTGTCATCCGCGGGGATGCCGTTGGCGGTGAAATACGCCCGGTTTTTCATCGACGTTTCCCCTGGAAAGAACACCTCACGCTGATTTTCCGCCGGTTCCGACGTCTTGACGTACTGGGCGACGCTTGCAGCCATATTTTCGCTGAATTCCCTGCCGCCGAAATGGGTGGGATCAAATACCATAAAGACCTGGCTCGCGCCGGTGCAACTCCCTTGCTGAATGTTATCGATCTCATTGGTTGGCGCGCCCGCCGTCAGGAAAGCCGCCATCGTGTCCAGCAGCACCGCCATACCGGAGCCTTTCCAGTAACCGGTGGGCAGAATACGCATTGACTCTTCCACCGGCCCCGGTTCATCGGTGAGATTGCCGTCTTTATCAAATCCCCCCGGAAAAGGCAGTTTTTCCCCTTTCAGGCGCGTCACCTGCAGCTTGCCATAGGAATACTGCGACATCGCCATATCAAGGACCAGGGCGCCTTCTTTCATCGGCACCGCCATGACGAAGGGATTGTTGCCGAGACGTGGTTTCTTCGCCCCCCACGCGGGCATGCAGGATTCGGTATTGGTCCAGCACATTGCCGCATACCCATTCTCAGCGGCTTTCCAGCCATAGGTGCCGCCGCGCATCCAGTGCGTCGTGTTGCGTAGGCCCACAATGCCGGCGCCATGCTCGGCGGCCAGCGCCATCGCTCGTTCAACTGCAAACAGGGCGTTGGTGATGCCGATACCGCGCTGTCCGTCGTAAATTTCGATACTGCCGAGGGATTTGACTTTTTCAGGCGCGGCGTGGATATCAACCCACCCCTTGTTGACATAATCGATAAAACGCGCGACGCGGTTAAGGCCATGCGAAAAAATACCGTCACAGCTGGCTTGCGTATGAACCTGAGCGCAGGTATCCGCCTGTACTTCATTTAAACCGGCATTCAGGAACGCCTGTTTAACGGTGTGTTTCATTTCGTCAAATGTCACCAGTGGCATAGCATCTCCTGTTAACAACGAATCGGTTTCCAAGGCATGCCTGAGGGCTGCCCGTAAAGCTCAAATTACGTGCGCCGGTACTACCATACAAGTATGTGAAAGTAAAAATCAGCATGGCATCACAAAATTAATCGTCTATTGCATGGATTGCAGACGTGACCCTACCGGGGATTGATAGCCTTATTTCTTATAACGTCTGTAGCGAAAACAACAGGACGGCCCATCAGGCAGCAAGCGCCGGCGCTGTCGATAGGCGACAAACATGGCGGCCTGCTTTATCATTTCAGCTCAGCGTGAGGGCCAGCAAGGGCTATGGGGACTGGAATCTGCCGGGCCGGAACGGCGCCAGCATGGGGTGCAATTCACCGGTGGCGATTTCCCGGCCGAGCAGTTCGCCGATAATCAATGCCAGCGTGGCGCCTGAATGGGTAAAGGCGACATAGCACCCCGGGGCTTGCTCAAGCTCGCCGAGTACCGGGAAACCATCGGCGGGAACAGGTTTCCAGCCGGCTTTATAACCGGCAAGCTTAAGCGGTGAACCGGTATTCAGCACGTGATCACCCTCGGCTAACAGCTGTTGCAGGACATCGTCCGGCACGGTGCAAACCCCATGCTCATCTTCTTTGATATCATCGGTACACCAGCCGTGTTCCACCGCCAGCGTATTGCCGGGATTGGGCCGCATGGCCACCCTGGGGGTATTCAGCACCACGGCGGGGCGACTGTCCGCAGGCTGGGTAATGGCAAGCATCGATAACACCGACCCATCCGGCAGAGAGATGCCCATACCGGCCAACACCTGGACGGTGGAGGGGCCGCAGGCCAGCAAGACTTTGTCGCACGCATAGTCGCCTTTGCGCGCTGAGGTGACGCCGTTTGCCACCCCCCGCGCATCGATCAGCGGCACGGTTTTGCCCGCATCTTCGATAATGGCGCCACCACGTTCGCTAAATTCCGCCGCCATATGGGCAATCAGATCGGGCAGGCTGACCCAGCCTTCCCCGGCATTATAAATGCCATGGGTTTTGACCGCGCCGGGGACGATGGCGGCATCGAGCCGGTTAAGATCATCAGCCTGAATAAGCACGGAATCATAGCCGCGCCGTTGCTCAATCGCATGCCATGCCAGCACTTCATCTTCATCAGACCAGAATATCCCGCCATCGAATTTTAGCCAGTCTACCGCGGGATTGCTGCGGTACAGGGTGCGGTAGCGATCGATTCCCGCCATCCTGAGCCGGTAATAATGGTCAGGCCAGGGGCCCGCGGCGTTTAACCAGGAAAGTGAACGGCCCGAAGCGCCGGAAGCCAGCTTTTTTTCCGTCAATAAGCTGACCTGCATCCCGGCGCGCGCCAGGTGCAGCGCGCATGACATCCCGATCACTCCGCCACCGATAACGGCTATTTTCATTCTTACCTCCCTCCGGATGAGCCACTATGCATTCCCCTTAACCATAGCCGTAAAAAACCGCGCGCCGGTAATAACCTAAACTTATCCCGGAGGCAACGCTGGGCAAAATGACGGGTTAAATTCACGGAATAGTTTATTTTGAAAAGAATGATAACGGTATCTCCAAGGGAGGTTTTTAAAATGGCTGATTTATATGAATATAATAATTATCTTACTTATTTGACTGTTCTCACAAAATAAAAATATCACATAAATTAAAATTTTTGTAAAGTTTTCCGGCTGTGCCTTCCTCCAGCGCAGCGCGGCTGCGAACACCGTTTTAACCCAGAGGCGAAAAATGAAAATAGCGATTGGCTGTGATCACGTCGGGCTGATTCTCAAGCCGGATATCATTGAATTCCTGCAATCGGCATCGATTGAAGTGATTGATAAAGGAACGCATTCCTCCGATCGCACCGATTACCCCTTATATGCCGAACGGGTCGCCGGCGCCGTGCTGTCAAACGAGGCGGACCTGGGCATCCTGATCTGCGGCACGGGCATCGGCATTTCCATCGCGGCGAATAAAATCGACGGCATCCGCGCGGTGGCATGCAGCGAACCGTATTCCGCCAAACTGTCGCGTGAACATAACAATACCAATATCCTGGCTTTCGGCTCGCGTGTCGTTGGCAGCGAGCTGGCGAAGATGATCGTCGGGCAATGGCTGGCGGCGGAATTTGAGGGCGGGCGCCATCAACGGCGGATTGATTTGATTAAGAGCCTGGAGCGGGGCGCATCGCTGGATAAAAATGACCGCCACGACGGTTAGGAAAAACAGCGGCGCTTAATCACTCACGGCAGGGTCGTCTATCCTTAACAGTTCAGCGGCACATTCTGAACGCGAGGATTATGATGACCCAGTTAACCAGCGATTTTTTTGTCGAACGCCTGCAGGCATGGGGCGTGACGCGCATATATGGCTACCCTGGCGACGGTATCAACGGTGTGCTCGGCGCATTGCAGCGCGCCGGGAAAAACGGCCGGGGCATCGAATTTATCCAGGTGCGCCATGAGGAGATGGCCGCCTTTATGGCCTGCGCCCATGCCAAGTTTACCGGAGAGCTTGGCGTCTGCCTGTCCACCGGCGGCCCAGGCGCCACCCATCTGCTTACCGGGCTGTACGACGCCAAAATGGATCATATGCCGGTGCTGGCCATTTCCGGCCAGGCGGAAGCCACCGCCCGGGGTGCAAATTATCAGCAGGAGCTGAACCTCGATCGTGTTTTTGCCGATGTGGGCAATTTTGTGCAGGAAGCCGCTACCTCCGCTCAGCTGCGCCACCTGGTCGATCGCGGCGTGCGCATCGCCGTGGCCCAGAACGGTGTTACGGTGCTGATTTTACCGAAAGACGTACAGGACGAACCCTGGCAGGAGCCGCGGCAGGCGCACGGTTTTACCCGTTCCGGCCCCGGCTACCAGCGCCCGCGCGTCGTGCCTTATCCGGCTGATTTACAGCGCGCGGCCGACGTGCTGAACGCGGGCAAAAAAGTGGCGATCCTGATTGGCGCCGGCGCGCGCGCCGCCGCCGTGGAGGTGGTACAGGCCGCTAATCTTCTGGGCGCCGGGGTGGCGAAAGCCCTGCTCGGCAAGGACGTGCTGCCGGACGATGCGCCCTTCGTCACCGGCGCGATTGGGCTGCTTGGCACCAAACCGTCATGGGATATGATGCAGCAGTGCGATACGCTGCTGATGATAGGCACCGGTTTCCCCTGGGCGGAGTTCCTGCCCGGTGACGGCCAGGCGCGCGCGGTGCAAATTGATATCGACCCGTCCATGCTTGGGCTGCGTTATCCCGTGGAGGTAAACCTGCACGGCGATGCGGTGGAAACGTTGCACGCCCTGCTGCCGCTATTGACGCACAAAGCGGATCGCGGCTGGCAGGAAGATATTGCCCGTAATATCAAACAATGGTGGCAGACCCTGGAAGAACGCGCCATGGCCAAGGCTAACCCCGTCAATCCCCAGCGCGTGGTGTGGGAAATGTCGCCTTTATTACCCGATAACGCCATCGTCACCTCCGACTCGGGCTCCTGCGCCAACTGGTATGCCCGCGATTATCGGGTCAAGCAGGGACAGCGCTCCTCGCTGTCCGGGGGCCTTGCCTGCATGGGCGCCGCGGTGCCTTATGCCATCGCGGCGAAATTCGCCCATCCGGCGCGACCGGTGGTGGCCCTGATCGGGGATGGCGCGATGCAGATGAACAATATGGCCGAGCTGATTACCATCCAGAAATATTGGCAGGGCTGGCAGGATCCCCGGCTGGTGATTTGCGTCTTCAATAATGAGGATTTAAACCAGGTGACCTGGGAACAACGGGTGATGGAGGGCAATCCACGCTATCCGGCCACGCAGTCGGTGCCCAACGTCGGTTATGCGCAGTTCGCCGAGTCGCTGGGACTGAAAGGCCTGTATGTCGACGATCCCGACGCCCTGGCGCCGGCCTGGGCGGCGGCACTGGCCGCCGACCGGCCGGTGGTGCTGGAAGTGAAAACCGACCCCGAGGTGGCGCCGCTGCCGCCGCATATCACCTGGCAGCAGGCCAAGGCCTTTATGTCCTCGCTGGCAAAGGGCGATCGCGGCGCGGGGCAGGTGATTGCCGATACGGCGCATCAAATCTTCGACGGCATCCTGCCGGGTAAAAAAGCCTAGCGCCGGTGGCGTGGCGCTGCGGCAACGCCGCCGTCAAGGGTCCGGCAGGCAGCGTTGCCGCTAGGTGCCGGCGCCCGGCGCGGCCGCTCCGCTTTTACGCAGCCGGGCGGCCAGTCCTTTTAGGAAATAGCGCAGGAACTGGTCGCCGCACAAACGGAAATTTTTATGATCCGGCGCGCGCAGCATGGCGGTCAGCTCCGGTTGGGAAACCTTAAAATCCTGTGACTGCAGGATATCCCGGATATCGTCGGTCTTCAGCGCAAAGGCGACGCGCAGCTTTTTCAGGATAATATTATTATTGATTTTCCGTTCAATTTTCGGCGCCGGCCGGCTGTCGTCCTTGCCGCGTTTATGGATAATCAGGCCATGGAGAAAATACCCCATCACCACATCCGGACAGGGCAGGTAGCCCGGTTCGTCTTCTTTTTTCACAAACGCCGCGATTTCCTGCGGCGTAATCACTGTGTCCGCCAGGGCCAGAATGGCCAATAAGTGGTCATTATGCAGGTTCAGCATATAGCGCACGCTGCGCAGCACATCGTTGTTCATCATTACCGGATTTTTCCCGCGCTCCAAGGTGTATGGCCGGCAGTATAAAGGTATCCGCCGGCGAACGCGAAATTGTTGCGTCCGGCATGCCGGACGCCGGGAAAGCGCCCACCGCGACGTGTGTGACAATGTCACTTAAGCGGCGGGCGAGGTGGGGCGCCGGGCGGGGTGATTGTTACACCGTCACTACTAGCGAAACGGCGGTTCGTTAAAGGTGCGCAGCTTGCGTGAGTGCAGGCGATCGCCCTCGGCGCGCAGCTGTTCGATGGCGCAAATGCCGATTTGCAGATGCTCGGATATGGCGCCCTCATAGAAGCGGTTCGCCTGCCCCGGCAGCTTGATTTCGCCGTGCAGGGGTTTGTCGGACACGCACAGTAAGGTGCCGTAGGGCACCCGGAAGCGATAGCCCTGGGCGGCGATGGTGGCGCTTTCCATATCCACCGCGACCGCCCGGCTGAGATTAAAGCGCAGCGCCGAGGCGGAATAGCGCAGTTCCCAGTTGCGGTCATCGGTAGTCACCACCGTGCCGGTGCGCAAACGCTGCTTCACTTCTTCGCCCGGCATGCCGCTGACCATCTTGGTGGCGTCGTAGAGCGCGCGCTGCACTTCGGCGATGCTGGGGATGGGAATATCGGGGGGCAGCACCGCGTCCAGCACATGATCGTCGCGCAGGTACGCGTGGGCCAAGACGTAATCGCCGATGGTCTGGCTTTCGCGCAGGCCGCCGCAGTGGCCGATCATCAGCCAGGCATGCGGGCGTAGCACCGCCAGGTGATCGCAGATGGTTTTGGCGTTGGACGGGCCGACGCCGATATTGACAAGCGTAATCCCCCGGCCCTGGCGCGAGATCAGATGATACGCCGGCATTTGATGGTTTTTCCAGGCCAGGTCCGATACCGCCTGCTCGGGGTTGGCCGTATCGGCGGTGACAAAGGTGCCGCCGGCGCAGGACAGCGCCTCGTAGGGGCTGTCCGGATCGGCAATCTGGCTGCAGCCCCAGCGCACGAACTCATCGACATAACGCGTGTAATTGGTAAACAGCACAAAGGGCTGGAAATGCTCCACCGGCGTGCCGGTATAGTGCCGCAGGCGCGCCAGGGAAAAATCGGTGCGCAGCGCGTCGAAGTGGGACAGCGGATAGACATTGCCGGAGGTGAACAGCCCATCGGCGGTTTCATCGCCGATTTGCGCCAGCTCGGTGGTGGGGAAATGCTGCGCTATTCCGGCGCTCATCGAGCGGTCCAGGGCCAGGTCCGATCCGTCGATAACATACGGAAAGGGAATTTCCAGCCGCGACGGCACCACATCGATGGTGGCGGCATATTCCCCCGCCAGCAGCGCCAGTTGCTCCGCCAGATAGCGACGAAACAGCGCGGGACGGGTAATGGTGGTGCTGTAGCAGCCGGGATGGGTAAAGCGGCCGAAGGCCCGGGCCTTAGGATTGCCGGGCGTCACGCCGTCCCAGGTGACGCGCAGTTCGGGATAGCTGAACGCCCCCCCGGCGCGCGCCTGGGCGTCGGGCAATCGGCCCTGGGCGATATAGGCCTTGATGGCCTCGCGCAGCGCCGTCACCGCGCCGTCATACAGTTCATCGAGTTTATCAAGCGCCTGGGAGGCAGTGAGGTTTTTTCCTGCATCGTTATTGTTCACCATGACTCCTTTAGTTTCCAAATGCCCGCTCGGGAGCAATATTGTCCATCATAGCATCGCATGGCATTATTGCAGACCGTCGCGGCAGGAAGAAAAACGTAACGGAAAACGCATTTGCCCCTTTCATACGCCCGGGATTATTTTTCTGTTTGTTCGCGCCAGGCAATGGCTTACCATAGACACCAACTTAATTAGCGTGGTTTATGGATCTCCGATGCGTTACCTGGCGACACTGCTTCCCCTGCTCGCTTTACTTTCCGCCTGTAGCAGCAAGCCGAAGCCGGCGGAAAATCTTCCTATCGGCAGCCCCGCCCAAGGCGGATTCCTGCTGCGGCCGGAGCATACCGGCCCGCTCCTGGCCGGGGATTTTGCGTCTAACCCGGCCACCGAGGCTTTTATCGATAAAATGGTGCGCGAGCACGGCTTCGATCGCCAGCAGTTGCATGATGTCCTGGCGCAGACCCAGCGCCTTGACTGGGTGCTGCGGCTGATGGATCGCCAGGCGCCGGTCGGCCTGCCGCCGTCGGGCCCGAACGGCGCCTGGCTGCGCTACCGCAGTAAGTTCATTACCCCCGACAATGTGCAAAACGGCGTGGCGTTCTGGAACCAGTATAGCGATGCCCTGGAGCGTGCCCGCCAGGTCTACGGCGTGCCGCCGGAAATTATCGTCGGCATCATCGGCGTGGAGACCCGCTGGGGCCGGGTCATGGGCAAGACGCGCATTATCGACGCCCTGGCCACCCTGGCCTTTGCCTATCCGCGCCGCGCCGATTATTTTGCCTCCGAGCTGGAAACGTTTCTGCTGATGTCCCGCAGCGAAGGGGACGACCCGCTGGCGCTGCGCGGGTCCTATGCGGGCGCCATGGGCTACGGGCAGTTTATGCCCTCGTCGTTTAAAAGCTATGCGGTTGATTTTGACGGCGACGGCCATATCAACCTGTGGGATCCCGTGGACGCCATCGGCAGCGTCGCCAACTATTTCAAGGCCCACGGCTGGGTCGAGGGCGGCGCGGTGGCGGTGCCCGCCAGCGGCCAGGCGCCGTTCCTCGACCAGGGTTTCCAGACCCGTTATCCGGTAGCCACCCTGGCGGCCACCGGCCTGAGCCCGCAGGGATCCCTCGGCGGTTATCAGGAAGCCAGCCTGCTGCGCCTGGATTTCGGTACCCAATATCAATACTGGTATGGACTGCCCAATTTTTACACCATTACCCGCTACAACCACAGCACCCATTACGCCATGGCGGTATGGCAACTGGGTGAGGCGGTCGGGCGGGCGCGCCAGGGCGGCGCGGGCCCTCTGGTCACCCTGTCGTCCAGATAACCACCGCGTTGGCCAGGGGATGCGCTAGCCGTCCGTCGACCGCGTCACGTTTTCCCAGTCGTCGATCTGCGCCGCATAATCCTTAAGCTTGGCGCGCACCAGGGCCAGCGCGTCGCTGCCCAGCAGCAGATGCGCCGGCGGCCTGGCGCTGGCGATCAGCGCCAGGATGACATCGGCCGCTTTCAGCGGGTCCCCCAACTGGCGCCCGCTTTTCTCTTCCCGCGCCTTGCGCATGGGATCGAACAGCCCATCGTAATCGGCAATGCTCCTGGGCGAACGCACCATGGAGCGGCCGGCCCAATCGGTACGGAACGAACCGGGCGCCACGGCGGTGACCGCGATGGAAAACGGCGCCAGCTCTTTGCCGAGCGTCTCTGAAATCCCTTCCAGCGCAAACTTGCTGCCGCAATAGTAGGCAATGCCCGGCATGGTGATAAAACCGCCCATGGAGGTGATATTGATAAGGTGCCCGGCGCGCCGTTTACGCATATACGGCAGCACCGCCTTGATCATGGCGACGGCGCCGAACACGTTTACGTCGAACTGGCGGCGCATTTCCTCCAGCGGCGATTCCTCCAGGATGCCTTCATGGCCGTAACCCGCGTTGTTGACCAGCACGTCGATGGGGCCGACGGCGGATTCAATGTCATCCACCACGCGGTTAACCGCGGCAACATCCGTGACATCCAGGATGCGGCCCACGGCATGCGCCGGATCCCGCGCGATAAATTCCCGCCTGGCCGCGTCACCGCGCACGGTCCCGACGACGCGATGACCCGCCGCCATGGCCCGCCCGGCCAAGGCATGACCGAAGCCGCTGCTGACGCCGGTAATAAAAATTGTTTTTACATCACTCATAGCCTGCTCCCCTGATTGGATATTCAATCCGGCCGGCGCGGCAAGGATCATCGTCCCGAACCGGGAGAGGTCTTAACCGGCGCCGCCGGTGATTTGCATAGTAATAGGATTGGCAGCGAATGGAGATGCCCTTTAGTCGGCATATGTTGCCTGAAACTATAAATATGCTATTTTCTCAGGCTAGGGTATTCAATCAGCGCAGAGCGGACGGCGCCCATGACAATTGACCATTTTGCCGCGAATGACCGCCAGGATCGCATCGTGGCGTTACTGGCTAAACTTGCGCCCGCGGAGGGCTATACGCAGTCGCCGTTGCCGGATGTGCGTTTCCTGCGTTCCGACCGGCCGCTTAGCCGGGTGCCGGTGCTGTACGATCCGGGTATTGTTATCGTCTGCCAGGGCAGAAAGCGGGGATACCTTGGCGACAGGATCTACTGCTATGACGCCCGGCACTACCTGGCGGTGGCGGTGCCGGTGCCGTTTACCATGGAAACGGACGCCAGCGCGCAGGAGCCGCTGCTGGCCATCTATATGCACCTGAATTTTACCGTCGCCGCCGACCTGATGCTGCAGATTGACCAGCTGAAGACGGACGCCGGACCCCCGGCCAAACCGGAAAGCCTGATGTCGACGCCGATGGACGGCAAACTGCGCGACGCCGTGCTGCGCCTGCTGGAAGCCATGGACGATCGGATAGAGGCGGAAATCCTCGGTCCGGCGCTGATGCGGGAAATCTATTTCCGGGTGTTGAGCGGGCCGCAGGGCGGGGCGCTGCGATCGGCGCTGGCGATGCGCGGACAGTTCGGCAAGATTGCCCGGGCGATCCGCCGCATTCACGCCACCTTTAACCGGCAGTTAACGGTTGAGCAGTTGGCGAATGAAGCGGGCATGAGCGTGCCGGGGTTTTTTTCCCACTTCAGGGCGGTGACCCATACCTCGCCGAAGCAATACCAGAAATCCTTGCGCCTCCATCAGGCCCGCCTGCTGATGGTGCGCAACAATATGACCGCGGCGGCGGCATGTGTCGAGGTAGGCTACGAAAGCGCATCGCAGTTCAGCCGGGAATTCAAACGGCTGTTCGGCCTGAGTCCGGTGGACGAGGTCCGGCGCATGAAAACGCATTTTGCCGTGCCGCCGGCGCAGCCCGCCGGACTCTATATCTCGTCCCATTAATAGTAAGGGCTGACATCCTGCCGGCGGCGCAGGATTTTTCCCCACGGCGTTACTTGATCAACCCCAGATAATGGTGGGGTTGGCGCATCGCCACCAGGTCCTTGCGGCGCGTGACGTTGGTGGGATAAGCGCCGCCGGCGGCCGACGCGGTATCGATGGTTTGCGTCGCCGTTCCCTGTTCCCGCCACATCACGCGCTCCTGCCTGGGAAAGACGAAGGTTTCGGGTTGGAATACGCCGCTGAAGCCTCCCGCGTCGCCGGCCTCGTTAATGCTGTTGGCAAACGCGAGATAGACATTATTTTCACCGGCGCGGGTGCGCAGCAGATGCCAGTGGAGCGGATCTGCGCCGGTGGGGATCGGGTAATTTTGCCGCACCCGGCTGCCGGGATGCGCGCCGGTAAAGCCGTCTTTCAGCGCGGCCGAGCAGGCAATGATATCGCAGCCCATCAGCGCCAGGATCCTGCCCGGCTCCGGCAGCAGCGCGTCATTGCCCAGCAGCAGGCCGATACGGCCCAGGGGGGTGTCGAACGCCCGCCAGTCATCGCCGGCGTTGGCCCATGCGCGGTCCTCGGCGGACAGGTGCATCTGGCGGTAGCTGCCCACCATGCCCGCGGGACCGAGCAGAAGCTGGGTGTTGTAGCAGCCGTTGTCGTCCCGCTCCGCCATGCCGATCACCAGATGTACCCGCAGGGTCATCGCCAGGCGGATCAGCGCGCCGACCGCCGCATCGTCGAGCGGCAGCGCGCCGGCGCCGCCCGCCAGCGGCCCGGTCAGCGCACGCTGCGGGAAGACCACCAGTTCGCTGCCATGCCGCTCCGCCGCCTCCCGCGCCATGGCGCTGATGCAAGCCAGGTTGTCGGCCACCCGGGCGCCCGGTGAGAACTGGGCCACGCTGATGCGGCTGGTCTTACCGGCAGGCAGGGGACGGTGGCCGTACAGCCCGAAAAAATCCTGCGGATTCCACAGGAAGCTGTCGCTGAGCAATTGATGATAACAATCGGGGCGGCGCTGGCTGAACACCGGCTCGCCCAGCACCCGGCGCTCACGGCTGCGCGCCGGGTCTATTTCCCCCAGCGCGATGCCGTCGCCGTAATCCACCACCGCCGCAATGCGCCCGTCCGGTTCGATAAGGCAGCTGCCGCCGCTGAACTGCACGCCGCGCTCCAGTCCCCAGCGGTTGCTCTCCAGCAGATAGCAACTGTTTTCCATGGCGCGGCTGATCCAGTAAGGGGCCGGGGCGCGCTCCGCCAGCCAGTTGCTGATATGGCAGATAATATCGGCGCCGTCCAGGGCCAGCAGGCGCGCGGTTTCGGGAAAATGAATATCCATGCACACCAGCATGCCGATGCGGCCAAGGGGCGTATCGAAGACCTGATGCCCGCGATCGCCCGCCGCCGCCCACTTCGGTTCGGAAATATAGGGATGGCTTTTACGGTGGGTGCCGACGATCCCGTCCGGACCGATAAGCACCGCGCTGTTGTAATAAAGCGTGGTTTCCTCATCCACCTCCGGCATGCCCAGCACGATATAACACCGGTAGCGCGCCGCCAGCGCGGCGAACCGCGCCGTCGTGGCGCCCGGTACGGATTCCACCAGCGGCGCTATCTCCCGCCGGTCATACCAGCAGTAGCCGGTAGTGGCCATTTCCGGCGTGGTAATCAGCCGGGCGCCCCGTTGCGCGGCCTCTTCCACCAGTGCGAGCAGGCGTTGGATATTGTCTTCTTTGCACGCAAGCGTCGGCTCAAACTGAACGGCGGCGGCAAGATAAGGGTGTGCAGGCATGGTTATCCTCTTCATCAGTCAGTGTGTCGCCGTCATGACGGCGTGTTATTTCCGGCCGCCGGGCGTGCCGGGCGTCGTCCAGGAAAAGATATCGTTGGCCTGGATCAGGGCGCGGGCCATCTCTTCCACGGTGATGCGTTTATCCATGGCCTGATGGCGCAGGATCTCATACGCCTGCTCCTCGCCGATGCCGTGCATGCGCATCAAAATACCCTTGGCCTCGCCGACCTGGCGCAGGCCCAGCACTTTTTTCTCCAGGCGCTCGATACGGTCGGACATCTGCCGCCGCCGATGGGCGTGATGCAGCGCGAACACCATGGCCGAGAGCAGGCCGGTGGCGCGCACCGGCGTGGTGAGCGTGGTGCCGGCGCCCAGCCGCAGCGCGGTATCGATAAAAGTGGGGTTTTCGTACTCGATCACCGATATCAGCGCGTGTTTGCCCAGGTCCAGCCACGGCACTTCCGGCTCCGGCAGATCGGATCGCAGCGCCAGGAAAATCAGGTCGGTATCCGCGGGCAGGTGTTCCGGCACCGGCCAGAAGGCGCGCACCTTGAAACCCATGCGGCGCAGGTGATTGGTCAGGGTTTCGCCGTCCTCGTTATCCGGATGCAGCACCGTACAGCGGATGCCGCGGCTTAATAACAAGGCGTCCGCGCTGGTGCGCGACGTATTAAGGCGCATTGGGCGGCTCCATTTTCGTCTGTTTGGTGATCCAGTCGCCCTGGATCTGATGCGTCATATACGGGTCGGGCGCCACCCGGCGACGCGACTCCTGGAGAATGGTGAACTGGCCGGCCGCGTTCGCCTGGCCGATACGCGGGTAAAGGCTGGTGTGCTGGTTGAGCGGATCGATGCGCACGCGTCCCTGGGGGGCGTCGTATTCGCAGCCGCGCAGCGCCGGCATCAGGCGCGACAGCCGATCGCTGCGGCATTCCCTGGCCGCGCGCGCGAAAAGATGGACCTGGCTGTAGGACGCTTCCCAGTTCATATCGGTGGGAATATCCTCTCCGAACTTGGCGTGGAAACGGCGCAGCGCCGCGGTATTCGCCGCGCTCTCCACGCTTTGGAAATAGGTGGCCGAGGTAAAATGGCCGACGCCGAGCGCCGCGCCCATGATGGCGATTTCAGTTTCAGAGGTGTTCAGGCTGCCGATGGGCATGCGTTCGGGGTCGATGCCCGCGGCATGATAAGCCTGGTAAAGAAAAGGCACCGTCTGGCCGACCACGGTACTGAAGATAAAATCCGGCCGCTTGTGTTTTATCTCCGCCATGATGGGCGGAAAGGCGTCGTAACTGGCGTCCATCGGCAGATAGCGCTCGCCCACCACCGCGCCGTCCGGCCGCTGCAATATCAGCTCCTGCATATTGCGGTTGCATTCGTAGGGGTAGACATAACGCGAGCCAATCATATAAACCCGCGCGCCAAAACGGCTGGCCAGGTAGTCCGCCAGCTGCACGCAGTTCTGGTTGGGGGCGGCCCCGCCGTAAATGATATTCTCGGAAAATTCGAACCCCTCATAGAACTGCGGATAGAACAGCAGACGCTGGTATTTCTCCACGACCGGCGACATGGCTTTACGGCTGCTGGATGTGTAGCCGCCGAAAATCACGTTGACGTTGTGTTCGACAATCAGCTGCTCGGCCAACTGGCGGAACCGGCTGTCCTGCGAGTGGGGATCGAGATGGATGGCATTCAGCATCCGGCCGTGGATCCCCCCCTGCTGGTTGACTTCTTCGATGGCAAGCGTGGCGCCGCGCATTTGCGACTGCTCCTGCGCCGCCGTCACCCCGAGGGTGGAGTAGAGTAAGCCAATATTAATCGGTGTTGCTGAACCCATGTGCACCTGCTTGTTGGCCGGGACGGAACCCGGTGGAAAGGGTCGGAAGCCGTATCCCGGCACGCGCCCGCGCCGGGACGTAAAGAAACTACGCCAGCAGATGTTTATCGAGCATGGCGCCCACGGTGTATTTCGGATCCACCATATTGCCCAGGCGGACTTTGCCGCACTGGCTGAGCAGCATATAGGCGTCCCACTGCTCGAAGCCGAAATCTTCCACCAGCCAATAGATAAGGTCGCGATAGGCGATGCGGGTGGCGTCTTCCAGCGGGCGGGCGCTGCCGATGCTCATGATCGAGGTGGCATTTTCCATGCGCGGCCACGCCAGCCGCCAGCCTTTGATAAGATCGACCCGGATGGTGGTTACCGAGGCGTATTCCACCGCGGTGCCGCAGATTTCGCCGTCGCCCTGACAGGCGTGGGCATCGCCGATAAACAGGCGTCCGCCCGGCGAGCGTACCGGCAGATAGGTAATGCTGCCCGGACCGATATCCGGCACATCCATATTGCCGCCATGATTATCCGGCGTCAGCGAGTTGATGGAGTCGATTTCAGGCGAAACGCTCAGCGTGCCGATATGCGGTTTATAGGGCAGGGTGTGGCGTTGGCTCCAGTAGACTTTTTCCCCGTCGAGCTTAATCATGCGCACTTTTTCCGGCAGGGGATCGTTGAGCATGGCGGTAAGATCGGTGCCGGTCAGCCCGCCGAAATGCGGGATCATGGCGCAGATGCCATACGGGTTGGCGCCGCGCGGCAGCATGGATTCGATATGCACCGCCAGCACATCGCCTTTCTCCGCCCCGCTGACCATGATCGGGCCGTTTTGCGGATTCAGAAACGGCATCTTCAGCAGCTGGCTGGGGATATCCTGCTCCGAGCTGATGGCGCCCTCAAAGGCATCGCGCGTATCGACAATCACACGATCGCCCGGTTCTATGGTCAGCACCGGCGTGGAATAAGGTCCGATAGTGTAGTGAAATTCTTTCTGCATCTCTTCCGTCAGATGATGCGTGACGGGCGTGCGGCCGGAACCGACGCCGCGTTGGTACATAATTGAATCGTCAAGCCATTTCATCAGGTCGTCCTCTTCTCAATCATAATGGGCCCGGCGCGGGCCGTCGGGGTTAAAGCGCCAGGTGGCGCCGCATGATCTGGTCATCGCAGAGCTGGGCTTTATCCAGCGTGTCGACCACCCGGCCTTTATCCATCACGCAACAGCGCCGGGCCGCCCGCTGGATCATGGCGATATCCTGTTCCACCAGGATCACCGCCACCCGCAGCTCCTGCGCGATGCGCAGCAGCGTGTCGGCGATGATATGGACAATCGAGGGCTGTACGCCCTCGGAAGGCTCGTCGAGCAGCAGCACTTTCGGCGCGCCGACCAGGGCGCGCGCAATCGCCAACTGCTGCTGCTCGCCGCCGCTCATGGTGCCCGCTTTCTGCCGCAGCCGCTGGCGCAGGATCGGAAAGTAATCCAGCACCTGCTCCAGCAGGCCATCGGCCAGCTCGCGGTGCTCGCGCACGAACTGCATGCCGACGCGCAGATTTTCCGCCACCGTCAGGCCGGCGAAAACCTCGCGCCCCTGCGGCACATAGCCGATGCCCAGCCTGGCCCGACGCTGGGGGGCGGCGGCGGTGATATCCGTTTCCCCCAGGAATATGCTGCCCTGGCTGAGCGGCATCAGCCCTATCAGCGCGCGCATCAGCGTCGTTTTACCCACGCCATTGCGCCCGATAATGCCCAGCACCTCCGCCGGGTAAAGCGATAAACTCGCACCGTTCAACACCAGGCTGCCGCCGTAGCCGCCGCTGACCTGGTTGACTTGCAAAAGGACGTCATTCATCCGGCTTTCCCCAAATAGATATCCGCGACATCGTCGCGCGCCAGCACCGCCGCGGCGTCGCCGTCGGCGAACACCCTGCCGCCGTGCAGCACGGTCACCCGCGAGGCAATCTGGCGCACAAAGGTCATATCATGTTCCACCACCATCAGCGTCAGCCCGTCCCGCTGCATCTGCTTGATCAGTTCGCCGGTAAGATAGGTCTCCTCGATCGAGAGACCGGCCACCGGTTCATCCAGCATCAGCAGGCGCGGTTGCAGCGACACCGCCATGGCGATTTCCAGCCACTGCTTTTTGCCGTGGGAAAGATTACCCGCCGTCTGGCGGACTTCGGCGGTCAGCTTGAACCGCTCCAGCAGTTCGTCAACGCCGGCGGCATTCGGGCGCGCCTCCGGGCGCAGATGGCTTAGCGACAATTGCAGATGCTGCGCCACGGTAAGGTCGGCGAAGATGCCGGGAATCTGGAACTTAATACTCATTCCCATGCGTATGCGCTGGAAGGGGGCCAGCTTATCCAGGCGCCGCCGGAGAAAATGAATCTCGCCGTCGCTTGGGGCGTGCTCGCCGGTCAGCAGTTTAAAAAAGGTGCTTTTACCGGCGCCGTTCGGCCCGATAACACAGCGCACCTCGCCCTGGCGGATTTGCATATCCACGCCGTCGATGACCCGGATGCCGCCGAAGCGTTTGCTTAATCCCCGGCTTTCCAGGATGGGTTCCCGATCCGTTTGGTCCGCCCTATCAAGACTCATCATGCGTCTCCTTATCTCTGCCGGCGGCGCGCGTGATTTTCCCGCCCAGCCAGGGCAGCAGGCCGTTTGGCGCCGCCAGGACCACAAACAGCAGAATGGCGCCCAGCAAAATCATCGCGTATTCGCTGCCGTAGATGGCCAGCCATTGGGACAGCCATACCAACAGGGCGGTTATCACCACGGTGCCGAAAATATTCCTGCGCCCGGCGGTCGCCACCCAGATAACCGGCATGGCGGCCGCGGTCAGACCCATCGAAGAGGGGGTGATATACGACCCCCACAAGGTATAAAGCGCGCCGGACAGCCCCGACAACACGCCGCCCAGCACAAACACCAGCAGCTGATAGCGGCGGATGTCTATCCCCAGCATTTCCGCCCGCCGCGGATTCTCGCGGATCGACGCCAGCGTCAGGCCGAAGTTTGAGCGCAGCAGCCCGCGCACCGCGGCATACACCGCGGCCAGCAACAGGACCACCAGATAATAAAAGGCATTGTCCTCCAGCGGGAACGACGCGCCGTCAAACCACGGCAGCGCCAGCGGCGGCATGCCGGACATGCCGTTGAAGCCGTTGAGCCGCGCGGTGCCGATAGCCCATTGCGGCCCCGCGGTCTGCGACATAAAGGTTTCCATGACCAGCGTAAACGACAGGGTGACGATGCCGATAAAAATGCCGGTCACGCCGCCGTAAAACATCAGGTAGCCCAGCGCCGCCGCGACGGCGGCGGCCACCGCCAGCGCCACCGCCAGCCCCGCCCAGGTGGAGAGGGCGCCGTCGCCGAAATTTAGCGTCATGACGCCGTAGGTATAGCCGGCCAGTCCGAAGAACGCCGTCTGGCCGAAGGAGAGGATGCCCGCGTGGCCCCACATGGCGGCAAGGCCAATGGCGCAGAATGTCCACAGCAGGAAATAGGAAAAGTCACCGACGGTGGCGCCGTCGACCACCAGCGGCAGCGCTAATGCCGCCGCCAGCACCAGCAGGGCAATCGTTGCGCGCCGGCCGCAAGCCGGTCTTGTCGCGGCGTCGGCCGCGGGGGAGCGGGATAATAAGGTCAAGGTCAGCTCCTATCGGTTGCGGGTAAACAGGCTGCCGACGCCGTTGGGCAGCAGGCGGATAACCAGTACGGCGGTAACCAGCAGGCCGATTTGCCCGGCGAGCTGCCCGTACCATGAATTCAGGCCGGTTTGAATGGCCCCCAGCGCCACCGCTGCAGGAATGGTGCCAACCAGCACATTGGCCCCGCCCACCACCACCGATACGAACGCCTGCACGATAAAGCTGCTGCCCATGGTCGGGACGGCGGTCAGCGTCGGCGCGTAAATCGCCCCGGCCAGGCCGGCCAGGCCCGCGCCCAGGGCAAAGGTCAGCGTATAGATGCGGTCGGTTTCCAGTCCCAGGCAGGAGGCCATGCGGGCATTCTGGATCGTGGCCCGGGCGCAGACGCCGTAATTGGTATGGAAGAACAGGGCGTAGAGCAACAGCAGCACCGCGATGGCGATCAGCGGCAAAATGGCGCGGTAGGTGGCAAAGGAATAGTCGCCGAGCGTAAAGGAGCCGAGCGGGGTGGACAGCCCCTCGAGGGACGGGCCGGCGATCAGCAGCATGGCCTGCTGCACGATCAGGCTGATGGCCCAGGTCGCCACCACCGAATCATGTAGCCGGCCGTAAAGATGGCGCACCACCAGGCGCTCTATTACGCCGCCGGCAAACGCGGCCGCCAGCGTGCCGAGCAGCATCGATACCGGCAGGGGCAGACCGGCCTTGGTCATCAAGATGGTGACATAGGCCCCGCACATGATGAACTCGCCATGCGCGAGGTTAATCACCCCCATCATGCCGAAAATCACCGCCAGCCCCAGCGCCGCCAGCACCAGATAAGCAAAGTTATCGCCGAACTGATAAATCATTGAATAGATAAACGAGAGCGTGAACATCCGCTGGCCATCCTCATCAATAGGAATAACGTCGGGGAAGGCCGCGTCCCGCGGCGATTTCCCCGTTACAGTCCCGCGTTACGCCTTGGGCGGATTGGACGGGGTGTACTGGCTGGCGTCGGGTTTCACCGGCAGGTTGCAGCCCGCGTCCCCCAGCCAGTAAGGCTTGATATCGTTCCATACCTTCGGGATTTCGATGGAGTGATCGGCCTTCACATGCGCCAGGTAGATGGTATGGCTCAGATGGTGGCTCTTTGGATCGATGCAGACTTTGCCGGAAGGACCGTCGGTACAAATATCGCCGCTTTCCAGCGCCTTGCGCACCGCCGTCATATCGGTGCCGCCGGCTTTTTCCACCGCGGCCTTGTAGAGGTAAACGGCATCGTAGGCGTTGGCGGCCTCCTGATTGATATAAGGCTCGTTCGGGTATTTGGCGTGGAAGCGTTTTTTGAAATCGTTACTGGCGGGGCTGTCGACTTCCTCGATATAGTTGGCGGTGACATACATATCCTTCAGCGCCGGCGCTTTAAACCTCTTGTGTTCGTAAGCCTGGCCGACGTTCACCGAGCTGCCCATCGGCAGGTTGAGTTTGGCGGCCGCCGCCTGCTCGTAATAGGAGGATTGGTTGGCGCCGACCAGCAGCGTCATCACAAAGTCCGGCTTGGCTTTCTGGATGTTCTGGATGGTCTGGCCGAACTGCGATACGCTCAGCGGAATAAACTCTTCGCCCACCATGGTGCCGCCGTTTTCCTTAACGATCTTGCGCACCCATTCGGCGGAGATCTGCCCGAAATTATAGTCCGCCGCGATGGTGTACACTTTTTTGCCGTACTTCTCCATCATCCAGGGGATCAGGGTCGAGAACTGCTGTTCAGGCACCGCGCCGGTGACGAAGACGTTGCTGTCGCATACGCCGCCCTCGTACTGGTTGTTGTACCAGTAGAGCTGTTTTTCGCGGTCCATGATCGGCCTGATGGCTTCACGCGAGGCGCTGGAGAACGCGCCGAAAATCACATCCACCTTGTCGTTTTTAATCAGGCGGCGCGCCATTTGCTGAAAGCGCGTATTGTCCGATTGGGTGTCATATTTCACCAGTTCAACCGGGCGTCCCATGATACCGCCCTTGGCGTTGATTTCTTCCACCGCCAGCTCCGTGGCGTGGATCTTAGGAATAACGGGCAGGGCGAAGTTGCCCGACGCGTCTTCCAGCAAGCCGATTTTAATCGCTTTTTCCGCGGCGCCCGCCACACCCGGGCAGGTTATGGCCAATGCGGCCGCCAAGGCGAGTGAAAGCGTAGCGTAGTGACATTTCATTCTGGACATAGTTACCCCGGGCGTTGAAGGTCTGAAAAAAAAGCAAAAAAAAACCCAGCAACGTCACATGACATTGCAGGGCTCTATTGCCATAACCACAAGCCGACATCGTTGGCGTTCTTGCGGATAAGTCAGGCTCACTATAAGAAGGAAAATATGGCGTTGTCAACGCCGTTTTTTCAATAAAAAACAAGGGGTAAAATTATCTCTCCCTGCACCGCGACAGGGATGGCGCTGCACGGAAACCGCGCATTTTTCTCCCTATGTCCCGGCGCGCCTAACCTACTGGCGCCACAGGTAAAACCCGCCGCCGCCGCCAGGACGGCGCGCCGCGGTCGCCGCGGGCGCGGGCGGGGATGTTAATACCTTGCACCGTTATGGCGATTTTTGCTCCCGGACGCCGGCCCGCCGCCGGCTTAAGCCGGCCACAGGCGGCAAGCATTAACATTTCCTCAACATCTTTACATAGCTTGACACTAAGGCAAAATGGTAAAGTCGCTCTATACTTTTGACCTATAAACTTTTCTTACCGAATCACGCCATTGAACACGAAAACATCCGCGCTGCTCCTGACACCATTGTTTCTGTTACCGCCGGCGGCGGTATGTTTTGCGCAAGCCGCCGGCACCGGGACACCGGCTGGCGCCCCGAACGGCGGCGCGACCGCCGATCCGCCGTCCTCGACGCTGATGGTGGTGAAACCGCGCAGCGGCCTTTCCGAGCTGTATACCCCGGCGGCGGTCAGCGTCGTCGACGGCCAGGATTTGCGCAACGGCAGCCCTCAGGTAAACCTGTCGGAAGGACTGGGCAGCGTGCCCGGCCTGCAAATCCAAAACCGGCAAAACTATGCGCAGGATCTGCAGCTGTCGGTGCGCGGCTTCGGCAGCCGTTCGATGTACGGCGTGCGCGGGGTGCGGATTTATGTGGACGGCATTCCGGCCACCATGCCGGACGGGCAGGGACAGACCTCGAATATCGATCTTAACTCGGTGGATAAGGTGGAGGTGCTGCGCGGCCCGTATTCGGCGCTGTATGGCAACGCATCCGGCGGCGTGGTGAATATCGATACCCAGACCGGCGCCCAGCCGGCGACGCTTGAGGCCGGCACCTACTACGGCAGCTACGGCACCTGGCGCAACAGCGTCAAGGCCACCGGCGCCACCGGCGACGGCACCCAGGCCGGGGACGTGAACTACGCGGTATCCGCCTCGCGCTTTACCACCCACGGCTTTCGCGATCACAGCGCCACGCAGAAAAATCTGGGCAACGCCAAGGTGGGCGTGCGCCTGGATGACGTCAGCACGCTGACGCTGATGTTTAACAGCGTGTCCGTGGACGCCGGCGATCCGGGCGGCCTGACGGCGGACGAATGGCATGACAACCCGCGCCAGTCGCCGCGCGCGGACCAGTACAACACCCGCAAGACCCTGGACCAGACCCAGGCGGGGCTGCGCTATCAGCGCGAGATGGGCGCCAATGACCAATTGACCATGCTGGCGTACCATGGCGAGCGCCATACCACCCAGTACCAGTCCATTCCCCTGTCGGCGCAGCTCAACCCCAACCATGCCGGCGGCGTTATCGTGCTGGAGCGTAAATACCAGGGCATAGATACGCGCTGGCGCCACCAGGATAACCTGGGGCCGGTACCGGTCACGCTTACCGGCGGGCTGGATTATGAAACCATGACCGAGCGGCGCCAGGGGTTCGAAAACTATCTTGCCCGGGACGACGGCATCACCTACGGGGAAAAGGGCGCCCTGCGGCGCAACGAGAAAAACCGTATGTGGAATCTCGATCCCTACCTGCAAACCACCTGGAACCTGACCCCGCGCTGGACGCTGGATGCCGGGCTGCGCTACAGCACGGTCAGCTTTGATTCCCGCGATTACTACATCACCGGCGCCAACGGCGACGACAGCGGCAGCGCCCGCTATCATCGCCTGCTGCCGATGGGCTCGCTGAATTATGCCGTCAACCCCGCCTGGAACCTGTATTTCTCTGCCGGGCGCGGTTTTGAAACGCCCACCATTAATGAACTCTCCTACCGCCCCGACGGCCAGCCGGGCCTGAACACCGCGCTAAAGCCCGCCACCAGCGATACGTTTGAACTGGGCAGTAAGACGCGTATCGGCTACGGCTTGCTGACCGCCGCCGTGTTCCAGACCAATACCGACCACGAACTGGTGGTCGCCGAGAGCACCGGCGGGCGCACCAGCTACGCCAATGCCGGCAAAACCCGCCGCCGCGGCCTGGAGCTGGCGCTGGATCAGCAGTTTGCGCTGGACTGGCGGCTGAAAATGGCATGGACGCTGCTGGACGCCACCTACCGCAACGCCACCTGCGCGTCCGACGGCTGCACGCCGGATGAACGGGTGCCGGCGGGCAATCGCCTGCCGGGCATCGCCCGCAATATGGGTTATGCCGCGCTGGAATGGCGGCCCGAGGCGGGGTGGCATGCGGGGGCCGAGGTGCGTTATATGAGCGCTATCCAGGCCGATGACCAGAACAGCGCCCAGGCGCCGTCCTATACGGTCGCCAGCCTGAATACCGGCTACCGGGTGAACTGGCGTAAATGGTCGCTGGATGTGTTTGGCCGGGTGGATAACCTGTTCGATCGCCGCTACGTCGGCTCGGTGATCGTCAATGAAGGCAACGGGCGCTATTTCGAGCCGGCCGAGGGCCGCAACTGGGGCGGCGGCGCGACCCTAAGCTACGTTTTTGAATAATCATGGCATAACAAGAGCTATTTGACCTATCTAGCTTAATCTTTACATCATCGACATGACATTTTGGTAAGGTGCATCCTATGCAAAAACAGACAGTGTTATCACGGACACTCGTCATACTGACGGCATTATTCGCCGCGCTGAGCGGCCTCTACCTGCTGATCGGCGGCGTTTGGCTGGCCACGCTTCACGGCTCGCCGTATTACATCATCGCCGGCCTGGCGATGCTGCTTACCGCCTGGCTGCTGTACCGGCGCCGCCCCGCGGCGCTGTTGCTGTACGCCATTTTCCTGCTCGGCACCACGGTTTGGGCGCTCTGGGAGGTCGGCACCGATTTCTGGGCGCTGACGCCGCGCCTGGACGTGACGTTCTTTTTCGGCCTGTGGATCGCGCTGCCCTTTATCTACCGCCGCCTGGCGGCCAGGGACGCGCTGGCGCGCGGCTCCCTGCTGGCCTCGCTGCTGATTACCGTGCTGGTGCTGGTCTACGCGGTCTTTAACGACCCGCAGGAAATCAACGGTACCCTGAGCGCCGACCAGACGGCGTCCTCCGCCCAAAGCGCCAACGGTATCGCCAACGGCGACTGGCCCGCCTATGGCCGCACCCAGGAAGGGACGCGCTATTCGCCGCTCAACCAGATCAATGATAAAAACGTCGGCCAGCTGAAGGAGGCCTGGACGTTTCGCACCGGGGATATGAAAACCGCCGCCGATCCGGCGGAGCTGACCGATGAAGTGACGCCGATTAAAATCGGCGATCTGCTTTACCTGTGTACGCCGCACCAGAAGCTGTTTGCCCTGGACGCCGCCACCGGCAAAGAGAGATGGCGCTTCGACCCGCAGTTGAAAACCGATCCGTCGTTCCAGCATGTCACCTGCCGCGGCGTGTCCTACCATGAAACGCCGGATGCGGCGCAGGCCAACGCCGCGGGCCAGCCGCCGGCGCTTTGCGCCCGCCGCATCTTGCTGCCGGTCAACGACGGCCATCTGTATGCGCTGGATGCCCAGAGCGGCAAACTCTGTCCGGATTTCGCCGACAACGGCAAGCTGAACCTGCAAAACAATATGCCGTTTCCCAAAGCCGGCGGCTACGAGCCTACCTCGCCGCCGATCGTCACCGGTAATGTGATCGTGATTGCCGGCGCGGTGACCGATAACTATTCCACCCGCGAGCCGTCAGGGGTGATCCGCGGTTTTGACGTTAACAGCGGCAAGCTGCTGTG
The DNA here is from genome assembly GCF_047324145.1 of Sodalis sp. RH24. Lineage (NCBI taxonomy): Bacteria > Pseudomonadati > Pseudomonadota > Gammaproteobacteria > Enterobacterales > Bruguierivoracaceae > Sodalis > Sodalis sp. RH24. The sequence continues at coordinate 1,550,220 of NZ_CP178729.1, read as the reverse complement.
GGCGTTCGATCCCGGCAGCAAGGACCCCAACATCATTCCGGAAGGCGCGCAGCTCTATACCCCGAACTCGCCCAATTCCTGGGCCCCGGCCGCCTATGACGCCAAGCTGGATTTAGTCTATCTGCCGATTGGCGTCGCCACGCCCGATATCTGGGGCGGCAACCGTACGCCGGAAATGGAGCGGTTTGCCAGCGGCCTGCTGGCGCTGAACGCCACCACCGGCAAACTGGCCTGGTTCTACCAGACCGTGCATCACGATCTGTGGGATATGGACGTGCCGGCGCAGCCGACCCTGGCGGATATCACCGATGAAGGCGGCAATAAGATACCGGTAATTTATGTGCCGGCGAAAACCGGCAATATTTTTGTGCTGGACCGCCGTACCGGCAAAACGGTGGTGCCGGCGCCGGAAACCCCGGTGCCGCAGGGCCCGGCCAAAGGCGATCGCCTGTCGCCCACCCAGCCGTTCTCGGAATTGACCTACCGTCCCAAGCAAAACCTGAGCGGCAAGGATATGTGGGGCGCCACCATCTACGATCAGCTGATCTGCCGCGTGATGTTTCACCAGCTGCGCTATGAGGGGCCGTTTACGCCGCCTTCCGAGCAGGGCACCCTGGTGTTCCCCGGCAACCTCGGCATGTTTGAATGGGGCGGTATTTCGGTTGATACCGACCGTCAGATTGCCGTCGCCAACCCGATGGCGCTGCCCTTCGTCTCGAAGCTTATCCCGCGCGGTCCGGGCAATCCGATGGAGCCGGATGAGGCCAAGGGGGGGACGGGTTCCGAAGTCGGCATCCAGCCGCAATACGGCGTTCCCTACGGCGTGACGCTGAACCCCTTCCTCTCGCCGCTGGGTTTCCCCTGCAAACAGCCGGCGTGGGGATATATCTCCGCCCTGGACCTGAAGACCAATGAGGTTGTCTGGAAAAAACGCATCGGCACCGTACGCGACAGCTCGCCGCTGCCGCTGCCGTTCAAAATGGGCATGCCGATGCTGGGCGGCCCTATTTCCACCGCCGGCAATGTCGCCTTTATCGCCGCCACGGCGGATAACTACCTGCGCGCGTTTAACGTGGCCAATGGCCAGGCGCTATGGGAAGCGCGCCTGCCGGCGGGCGGCCAGGCCACGCCGATGACCTATGAGGCCAACGGCAGGCAGTACGTGGTGATAGCCGCCGGCGGCCACGGTTCATTCGGCACCAAGCTTGGCGATTATCTTATCGCCTATGCCTTGCCGGACGCGAAATAATATCCTCCGGGGGCCGGCTATTATATTAATAGCCGGCCCCCGCGCCGCAATGGCCCGTCATCGCTAAATAATGGTGGACCCCTGAGTATATTCTTAATAAACCCCGCCGCCGCTTTCATTATTTCCCGCCAGCGCAAGGCTATTATTTATTGCCGCAATGTTATTGATTTGTAATAATAAATATTAAAACCATTATTTAATGCCGCGTTAAGGATAAATAAGCCCATCGGCTGAAATAATAATAAAGTTTTTGCACCTCGGGCCGATTGAGCTGAAGCCCCCGCGTCTATTTATCCGCCTATTAATGAGGTGCAGATGAGAATTAACAATCCCGTTACTCTCAGTGAGTATAAGATTGACAGTGAAACAACATTACAATCCGCAACCGATCTCCAAGGTACTATTTTTTATGCCAATGCGGCGTTTGTCAGCGCGTCTGGATACCACTATCAGGATTTAGTTAATCAGCCTCATAATATTGTCCGCCACCCCGATATGCCGCCTGCGGCGTTTGCCGATATGTGGCATACGCTGCGGGCGGGGCATTCCTGGTCGGCGCTGGTCAAAAACCGCCGTAAGAACGGCGACTTCTATTGGGTACGCGCCAATGCGACGCCGACGGGCCATAACGGCCAGACCACGGGGTATCTCTCGGTGCGCATCGCCCCGACCGCCGAGGAGGTCAGACAGGCGTCGGCCTTATATCAGGATATGAATTCCGGCAGGGCCGGTCGCCGCCGCCTGGCGCTGTACCGGGGACTGCTGGTGCGCACCGGTTGGCTCGCGCCGCTGTCGCTGCTGCAAAAAATGCCCTTGCGCTGGCGTTTGCGCCTTGCGCTGTTGATGGCCGCCGCGCTGCCCGCGGTGGGCGCCGGCGTGTTCGCGCTCGGACCGGCGGCGCTTGGCGCCGTCACCCTGGGCGGATTGGCGGTGACCTCCGGCTGGCTGCACCGGCAGGTGGGAAAACCCATAGCCGTCATCCTGGCGCAGGCGCAAAGACTGTCGTCCTGCCAGAGAGGGGAATATGTCTATTTCAACCGGGTCGATGAAATCGGCTACCTGCTGCGCAGCGTTAACCAGATGGGCCTGAACCTGCGCTCCCTGACGGACGACGTCAGCGGCCAGATCAAGGATATCAGCAACGCCAGCGGTGAAATCGCCGCGGGGAACCGGCAGCTGAAAGTGCGTACGGAGCAGGCGGGCGATAACCTGCAGCAGATTATCAGCGCCACCGAGCAGCTGATGGCGAGCGTCGGCAACAGCGCCGACAGCGTTAATGAAACCCGGTCGCTGGCGGCAATGAGCAGCAGCGCCGCCGAAGAGGGCCGGGAAAGGATGACCGAGGTCATCAGTACCATGGGCGCCATCAGCGATTCCAGCCGCCGCATCGTGGATATTATCGCCGTTATCGAAGGGATTGCGTTCCAGACCAATATCCTGGCGCTTAACGCCGCGGTGGAAGCGGCCCGCGCTGGCGAGCAGGGCCGCGGGTTTGCGGTGGTGGCCGGCGAGGTCCGCCTGCTGGCGCAGCGATCGTCCTTGGCGGCCAGGGAAATCAAGGATCTGATTGAAACCAGCGTGGAGCGGATAACGGACGGGAGCAAACTGGTGCAAAACGCCGGCGACACCATGGATAATATCGTCCAGCAGGCGGGCCAGGTGGCGAGCCTTATCGGCGAGATCAGCACCTCCTCGCAAGAACAGACCATGGCCCTGACCCTGATAAGCCAGTCCATCGGCCAATTGGACCAGACCACGCAGCAAAACGCGGCCATGGTGGAGCAATATGCCCAATCCGCTGAAGAATTGTCCCATAGCACGGTACGCCTGGCGGCGGCGGTAAACGTCTATCGCCCCCATCAGGAACCGCGCGCGGCGTCGCCTTCCCTTGCGCGCGGCGGGTCCTGACGCCGCCGTTTTCCGCGCCGGCGCGGCGGCGGCCGGGCCACCGGCGCTGTTGCTAACCGCTTGATTAATTCGCCGCCGCCAGCGATATTGTTAGCGGTGGCGGCGGGTCTTCCCGCCGCCGCCACGTTTGGCGTTGCCGCTTTCGGTAGCGTCGCTATTGCGCCGGGCAAATTTATAACGCTGTTTTAGCAAACAATCGCTTATTAAACTCCCCGCATTAACCGGCCCGGCCGGGGGCATGTCCTTCGGCCGGATCAGTCTGTTCATTACCGGATAACAGGATTGGCCATGCATTCTTCCGCTTCCGCCAGCTCGGACTCGCTGCTGCGGCATCCGTCTTTTGTCGCATTCTGGCTGGCCCGCACCGGCTCCGCCTTCGGTTTCCAGATGCTGTCCATCGTGGTGAGCTGGCAAATCTATACCATGACCGGACGCGCGTTTGACCTCGGCCTGATTGGCCTGGCGCAGTTCCTGCCGTCGGTGCTGCTGGCGCTGCCCGCCGGCCATGCTGCCGACCAGTTCGATCGCCGGCGCATCGTATTATTCGGCCAGATAACCGAATGGCTGGCCATTGCCGCGCTGGCGGCGCTGACCCTGATGCATTATGCCAATGAGCTGGCTATCCTGGGCCTGGTGTTTTTTATCGCCGTGGCCAAAACCATGGAGGCGCCGGCACTGCAGTCGATGCTGCCGGCGCTGGTGCCGCCGTCGATGCTGGCGCGCGCCATGGCCGCCAATGCCGCCTCCGGCGAGGCCGCGATGATGGTGGGTCCGGCGCTGGGCGGTTTTCTTTATGTCGCCGGGGCCGGTACGGTGTATATCGCCATCGGCGCGCTGTACCTGGTGTCGATCTGGATGGTCGCCCGCCTGCGCTACGAGCAGGCGCCGCCCAAACGCGTACCGGCCAGTTTCGCCACCCTTTTCGCCGGGGTGCGCTTTATCCGCGCCCGCCCCGATGTGCTGGGGGTGATCTCGCTGGACCTGTTCGCCGTGCTGCTGGGCGGCGCCACCGCGCTGCTGCCGATTTTCGCCAAGGATATCCTGCATACCGGCCCCTGGGGGCTTGGGCTGCTGCGCGGCGCGCCGGCGCTGGGCGCGCTGCTGGTCGGTTTCTGGCTGAGCCGCCGGGCGCTTGAGCGGAACGTGGGCATGATCATGTTCCTGTCGGTGGCCGGGTTCGGTATCGCGACCCTGGTGTTTGCGCTGTCCACCGCGCTCTGGCTGTCGCTGCTGGCCTTGTTCGCCCTCGGCGGCTTCGATATGGTGAGCATGGTGATTCGCGGCGCGCTGGTCCAGCTGGATACCCCCGACGCCATGCGCGGCCGGGTCAGCGCGGTCAATTCGATATTTATCAATACCTCCAACCAACTGGGCGAATTCGAGTCCGGCCTGTTGGCGGCATGGCTGGGCGCGGTGCCGGCCGCGGCCCTGGGCGGTATCGGCACCCTGGTGGTGGTGGGACTGTGGATGGCCTGGTTCCCCAATCTGCGCCGGCGCCAGCGGCTGCATAACGAGGAAAGGATGCAGGAAGGGGCCGCCGATACCCTGTAGCGGGCGGGCGGAAAAATAAGTGCGGTGGTCGCCCGGGTTTCTTCCATACTGTCTTTATCCTGTTAATGATGGAGTCCCGGATGCACAACCCGACGCTGATGCAGTTTTTTCATTGGTATTATCCCGCCGGCGGTACCCTGTGGCATGAAGCCGCCGAACGGGCGGGCTGGCTGGCGGACATCGGCATCAGCCTGGTATGGCTGCCCCCGGCCTATAAAGCGGATACCGGCGCGCAGTCCGTCGGTTACGATACCTATGATTTGTTTGATCTGGGCGAGTTCGATCAAAAGGGCGGGCGGGCCACCAAATATGGCGACAAAGCGGCGCTGCTGGCGGCCATCGCGGCGCTGAAATCCCATCATATCGGCGTACTGCTTGACGTGGTGCTGAACCATAAAATGGGCGCCGACGAGCAGGAACGCATTCAGGTCAATCGCGTTGAAATCGAGGACCGGGAAGAAATAGAAGACCAGGCGATAGATGCCACCGCCTGGACCCGTTTCACCTTTCCCGCCCGGCAGGGCCAATATTCTCAGTTCGTTTGGGATCATAAGTGCTTTAGCGGCATCGACCTGATAGAGGATCCCGCGGAAAAAGGCATTTTCAAAATCGTCAATGACTATACCCGCGACGGCTGGAACGAAGAGGTGGACGACGAACTGGGTAATTACGATTATCTGATGGGCGCCAATATCGAATTCCGCAATCCGGCCGTCACGGCCGAACTGGCCCACTGGGGCCGGTGGGTGATGAATGAAACCCATTGCGACGGTTTTCGCCTGGATGCGGTCAAACATATCCCCGCCTGGTTTTACCGCGACTGGATCGACCAAATCCAGGCCGATGCCGCGCAGCCAATGCTGGTTATCGCCGAGTACTGGTCGCATAAAACGGCGATCTTGCTGCAGTATCTGGAGCAGGTGGCGGGGAAAACCATGCTGTTCGACGCGCCGCTGCAAATGAACTTCCATCATGCCTCGACGCAGGGCGCGGAATTTGATTTGCGGCAGGTGTTCAGCGATACCCTGGTGGCCGCCGACCCGGCCCATGCCGTCACCCTGGTGGACAATCACGATACCCAGCCGCTGCAAGCGCTGGAGGCGCCGGTGGCGCCCTGGTTCAAACCGCTGGCCTATGCGCTGATACTGCTGCGCGAGCAGGGCGTGCCGACGGTGTTTTATCCCGATCTGTTCGGCGCGTCCTATGAGGATAAAGACCAGGAGGGCAATGTCCGCGCCATCGAGCTGCCGGCGATCCCGGGGCTGGAGGCGTTAATCCGCGCGCGGCAGTTGTACGCGCACGGCCGGCAGACCGACTATTTCGACGATGCGCACTGCGTGGCCTTTCACCGCCACGGCACCGGCGAGCGGCCGGGCTGCGTGGTGATCATGTCCAACAGCGGCGAGGGCGAAAAACGCCTGCGGCTTGGCGCTGATTTTGCCCATGGGCGCCTGCGGGATTACCTCGGGCAGCATGAGGCGACGGTGACGCTGGATGAGACCGGCGCCGGTATCTTCAGATGCCGCGCCGCCGGCGTCAGCGTTTGGGTTGATGCGGGCTAAGCGGCTATCGGGTCCGCGGAAAACCGCGCTGTCATAGGGCGCATGGCGCCGCATCGTTATCCCATCATCAGCGCCTCCAGCGCGCCGAGATCCCTGGCGTTCCCCAGGTTTTTCAGCCCGTCGAACAGGGCGGCCGCGTGATCCAGGTCCGTGCAGCAGTCGATAAATTTTTGCCTGCGCTCGCCTTCGCTAAAAGGTTCCGCGTTGCTGCCTTTCGCCAGGCGGCGCTCAGCTTCCAGGCGGCGTCCGTCGCGCAGGGTGAGGGTAACGCGGTGCGGCAGCTTGTCGCCGGCCGGGACAGCGGCCTCTTGCTGCGCGCTGTAGGCGCGCATGCTGACGCGGGCCAGGCGCGCCGGATCGCTTTGCCGCGCTACCCGTGCGGGGGTAAAATCCTGTACGCTCAGCGCGCCGTGGCGCAGCCAGGTATCGACGCAATAGTGCATTGAGAAACGCGCCTGCATCTCATTTTCCGGTACGGTATAGGCCAGGTTGCGCCGGTTGGCGATGCCGACCAGCGTTTCTACCGAGACCACGTCGGCGTCGGTAAAATCATGGGCCTCCCGCAGGTCGGACAGCGTATCGACAATCATATGCGTCGAGCCGCAGCAGGGATGGCGCTTGGGCATTACCCCCACGCCGTCAATACTGTGCAGCCGGGTGCCGAGGATGGCCGGGATGTCCCAGCCGGCGGGCGCGGCGCCGCCGAACATTTCACCAAATCCCTGCGGCGCCTCGAGGATATCGATTCTGCCGCGCATGCCCTGTTGCGCCAATACGGCCGCGTCCACCGCGTTGCGGGCCGCCCAGCCCGCATGCAGCGGTTTGATGGGCGTGCCGAACTGGCCTTTGATGCCCGACGCAAAACTGACGGCGTTGCTTAAGGCGCGGGCAATGCCGTCCTGGTCCAGGCCCATCAGCCAGGCGACGCCCGCCGCCGTGCCGATGCAGCCGACCGTCGACGTGCCGTGCCAGCCGGCGGTGTAGTGCGCAGGCCCCACTCCCGCGCCGATAAACGCCTGCGCCTGCAGGCCGATCAGATAGGCGTCGATCAGTTGCCCGCCGCCGGCGTCGAGTTCATCCGCCACCGCCAGCAGCGCCGGCACCAGTACCGCCGAGGCGTGACTCATGCCCGGCCCGAAGTTGTCGTCATAGTCGATGGCGTGTGCCGACGTGCCGTTGATAAACGCGGCAATCGCCGCCGGGGCGCGGCCGCCGCCGATCACGCGCGCCCGGCCGCCGTGGCGCAGGTACATCTCGCCCGCCGCCCGCACGGCGAGCGCGGAAAAATCGCGCCGCCCGGCATAAAGACAGGCCAGCGTGTCGACAATCGCCAGGCGCGCCCGCTCCCGCGCCGTGTCGCTGAACCCGGTCTGGGCGCGGCTCCAGGCGGCAATGGCTTCAATCACGTTCATGTTTGTTCTCCCGAAAGTGCGGCCAGGAACGCCAGCACCGCATTGATTAACTGGCCGAATTGGAAACGGTTGACCTCGCGCCCCGCGATGTCGGTATTCACACGGTGGACCACCACGGCGTCCAGGGCGGGCAGTATCAGGCAGTAATGTCCCCCCGCGCCGTAGGCGAAATAGCTGCCGCTTGGGAGTAGGCATCCGGGCAATGCCACGCCGTCACGGGCCAGCCACCACATATAGCCGTAGGCACCGCGATCGCCGGCGTGGGAATAGGGCAGCAGGCTCTGGCGCACCCATTGCGCCGGGATAATCTGTTTGCCCCGCCAGTGGCCCTGTTGCAGAAACAATTGGCCGAAACGGGCCAGATCGCGGGTCGACAGGCGAAACGGATAGGCCGCGTGTCGCGAATGCGCTCCCGGTTCCATCCAGCCGTCCTGCGGCCTGAAGTCGGCCATACCGATCGGTTGGGCTATCTGCTCGAAAAACGCCCGGTGGATATCCATGCCGGCCAGCTGTCGGTAAGCGCTGCCCAGGGCGTTGAAATCCCAATTGTTATAACTCCACCGGCAGCCCGGCGGCTGGCTGTGGCGCGGGGGTTTGATCCGCGTCATCCACGGTGTTTCATAGTTGGCCGGGTGGTAGATACCCGATCGCGCCGTCAGCAGGTCATAAAGCGTGGCGCTGCGCTCAACGTCGCTCAGGGCGTTTATATCGTTGATATCGAGGGCGGCCAGCGTCAGCGATAAGTCGAAGCCGCCGCGCGCTACCTGGATGCCGATAAGCGCGCTGAGAAAGCTTTTGCGCATGGAATGGCAAAGAAAGCGCCGCCGCATGTCGCCATATTCCAGCAGGCTAACGCCGCCGCGCAGGATCAGCAGCGCGTCGCTGTCCAGGCTGTCGCAGCGCAGCAGCAGGGCGTCCCTGGCCTGATTTGCGTGAGTCGTCGTCATAATAACCGGCTCCTGGGCGCTAAAGGCTGCTGGCGGCGAGAAACTGCCGGGTGTAGGGCTCGGTCGCCTTGGCGCCCCGGATATCGTCGGCAGTCATCTCCTCGATCAGTTTGCCCTGGTGCATGATGGCCACCCGATCGCATAAATGGGCCACCACCGCCAGATTATGCGTGACCATCAAATAGGTCAGGTTGCGCTCGCGGCGCAGGGTTTTCAGCAGGTTGAGGATTTCCGCCTGCACCGACACATCCAGCGCCGATGTCGGCTCGTCCAGCAATAACACCTGCGGCTCGATAATCAGCGCCCGGGCCAGCGCCACGCGCTGCCGCTGGCCGCCTGAGAGCTGGTGCGGATAGCGATAGCGAAAGGCGTCGCCGAGGCCCAGGGCATGGAGCACGTCGGAGATACGCGCCTCGCGCCGATCCATGCCGTGAATCACCAGCGGCTCCAGCAGGGTGTGATACACCATCTTGCGTGGGTGCAAAGACGCGTAGGGATCCTGGAATACCATCTGGATCCGGCGGTAAAACGCCTTGTCGCGCACCGGATGCTGCTCGCGGTTCTGGTAGAGGATGGCGCCGGTATAATGGGCGTTCTGGCCGGTCAGTGCGCGCAACAGGGTGGATTTGCCGCAGCCGGATTCACCGATCAGGCCGTAGCTTTCGCCGCGCGCGATGCTGAAGGAAACGCCGTCCATCACCTGCTTGCGCAGGCGCCCCTTGCCGAAGGCGATGCCTAAATCGACGGTTTCGATCATCCGCTCGGCGGCAGGCGGCGGGGTATAGTCCTGCGCCTGGGCCGGCGCCGGGCGGGAAGGGTCGTTTATCGCGCAGGTCATCAGCATTGTTCTCCATAGCGATACACCGGGCCGGTCAGCCATGCCGGATCGCGCGCCGGGATCGCCAGCATATCCACCGGATGGCGCAGATCGGGCTGGCTGGCAAGCAGCGCCCGGGTATAGGGGTGCCGGGCGTTATGCAATTGATCGGCGGCGATTTCCTCCAGAATGCGCCCGCCGTACATGACCAGCGCCCGGTCACAGAACTTTTCCACCAGGCCCAGGTCGTGGGTAATAAACAACAGGCCGGTTTTACGCCTCTCCAGCAGGGCGTCAAGCACCCCCAGCACCTGCTGGCGCACGGTGACGTCCAGCGCCGATGTCGGCTCGTCGGCGATGATCAGATCCGGTTCGGGTATCAGCATCATGGCAATCATGATGCGCTGGCCCATGCCGCCGGAAATCTCATGCGGATAAAGCCTGAAAACCCGCTGCGGATCGCGGATGTTCACCGCGTCCAGCATCAGCAGCGTCTTGGCCCGCGCCTCGTGTTCGCCGACGTTAAAGTGGGTACGGTAGGCCTCGTTGATCTGCTGCCCGACGCGCATCAGCGGATTAAGTGAAAATTTAGGATCCTGCATTATCATCGAAATGCGTTTACCGCGGATTTTGCGCATCCCACGCTCGCCGGTAAGCAGGAGGTCGGTATCGCCCAGCCGCATTTTTTCGGCGCTGACGCGGGCGCCCCGCGGCGTGAGTTTCAGCAGTGCGCGCCCGGTCAGCGATTTACCGGAGCCGGATTCACCGACCAGGGCCACTTTTTCGCGGCCGATGGCGAACGAAATATCGCGTACGGCGTGGTGTTCCCGATGAGGGTCTTTAAACACCACGTTGAGGTGGCGCACTTCCAGCAGGGTATCAGTCATGGCGCAGATCCAGAACGTCGCGCAGGCCGTCGCCGAAGAGGTTAAAGGCCAGGCTGGTGAGAAGAATCGACAGGCCGGGAATGGCGGCAATCGTCCAGTTGGTCATCATGAACTGTCGCCCCGAAGACAGCATCGCCCCCCACTCGGGACTGGGCGCCTGCGCGCCTAGCCCCAGAAAACCAAGGCTTGCGGCAGTGAGGATAATCCCCGCCATGTTCAGCGTCAGGCGTACCACTACCGACGGCAGGCACATGGGGATGATATGGCGCAGGATAATGCGCATCTGCGATGCGCCCTGCAGGCGCACGGCGGCGACGTAATCCATTTTGCGGATCGACAGCGCTTCCGCGCGCGCCAGCCGGGCGATGGGCGGCCAGGCGGAGAGCGAAATGGCGATGATGGCGTTTTCGATGCCGGGTCCGAGCGCGGCGACAAACCCCAGCGCCAGGATAAGGCTCGGGAAGGCCAGGAAGATATCCACGATGCGCATCAAGAGGGTATCGGCCCAGCCGCCGAGGGTGCCGGCGATGGTGCCGACCAGCAGGCCTATCGGTCCGACGATCAGCGCCGACAGGAAGGTGATGTACAGCGTAATGCGCGCGCCGTAGATCAGGCGGCTGTAGATATCGCGCCCGAGTTCGTCAGTGCCGAGCCAGTAGCCGGCGCCGGGCGCGGCAAGGCGCAGCTGCAGGTTTTGCGCGTAGATATTATGGGTCGCCAGCCAGGGGGCGAACAGCGCGGCGACGGTAATGATCATCATCACCGCCAGGCCGAACAGCGCCGGGGTATTGCGGCAAAAACGGCGCCATTGATTGAGGCTCTGCTGCATACGCGCCTGCCAGGGCGTCGCGGGGACGGGGGCGTCCAGCCAGGCGCGCAGCGCGCGGCGCGACTGCCGGGTCAGCCGGGGTTTAGCCGAATCGGTCATGATTGCTCCTGACGGGTGCGCGGGTCGAAAATGCGGTAAAGCAGATCGCAAAGCAGGTTAATCCCCACGAAGATACTGCCGATCAACAGTGAACAGCCGACCACCGCGTTCATATCGCCGGCCAGCATGGCGTTGGTCAGATACCGGCCGAAACCGGGCCAGGCGAAGACGGTTTCGGTCAGCACCGCGCCTTCGAGCAAAAAGGCGTAGGAGAGCGCCACCACCGTCACCACCTGCACCGCCACGTTGCGAAACGCATGGACCCATACGCTGCGCGCCCATGACAGCCCCTTGACGCGGGCGGTGATGACATATTCCTGCGACAGTTGTTCAATCATAAAGCTGCGGGTCATGCGGCTGATGTAGGACAGGCCGCTGAGGCCGAGGATCGACGCCGGCAGGATCAGATGACTGAATACGTTGCCCAGCGCCGCCCAGTTGCCGGCAAGCAGGGTGTCCACCAGATAGAACCCGGTCACGCTCTTCACGTCGAATTCATAGATAAAGTCGATGCGCCCCGGCCCGCCGATCCAGCCGAGCGTGGCGTAGAACAGCACCAGTCCCATCAGCCCCAGCCAGAAATTCGGCGCGGAATGGCCGAGCAGGCCGATAAAACGGATGCAGTGATCAAACCAGGTATTGCGGTACATGGCGCTGAACACGCCGGCCGGAATACCCAGGCAGGTGCCGATGATCGCCCCCAGGCTCGCCAGCTCCAGGGTGGCGGGAAATACCCGGCCGATATCCTCGATGACCGGGCGTCCGGTGGTCAGGGCGTTGCCGAAATCCAGCCTGGCGACGTGTTGCAGATACAGTAAAAATTGCTGCCACAGCGGTTTATCCAGCCCCAGCAGGCGATACATTTTTTGGTAGGCTTCCTGACTGGCGTTATCGCCCAGCACCGCCACCACCGGATCAATGGGCAGCAGACGGCCGATAAAGAAAGTCAGCGCCGCCAGTCCCAACAGCGTGCAAAGCACGGAAACCAGCAGCTTGCCCAGCCGCGCGCCGTGCCCGCCCAGCCTGAGCCAGAGCGGGTCGGCCGGGTGTTCGGCCGTGGCGGCCGGATCGATTAGCGACATCGGTGACTCCTTGCGTGAAAACGACCCTATCGTCGTGGTTATTTAGCCGCCATGGCGTAATACACGCGAAAACCGTTCCAGGTCCAGTCCTTCACCTGTTTGGTCAGCCCGGCGGTGTTGTACATCTGGAACATGATCGCCATCGGGCCCTGCTGCATCTGCTCTTCCTGCAACTGGTGATAGCGCGCGATACGTTTTTGATCGTCCGGCTCCAGCAGGGCGTCGGTGACCTGCTGGTTCATCGCCGGGTCAAAATAGGCCGCGCGCCAGCTGGGATATTGCGTATTTTTGGCCTCCTTGCCGTTGTCCGGATTGAAAACCAGGCGCGAGGCGTTGCCATAGGCGTCCGGTACCGAGGTCTGCCACGCCATCATGGCGCTCTGGAACTCACGTCCGCGCACGCGGCTGAACAATTGGGCGTTGGCCATGCTTTCAATCGTGAGTTTCACGCCGATTTTCGAGGCGTTTTCCTGGGTGCTTTGCGCGATGGGGGCGGAGTGCGGCAGGGTGCCGATAATCAGTTTGGCGGTAAAGCCGTTGGGATAACCGGCTGCGGTTAACAGCTGCCTGGCTTTATCGAGATCGAGCCTGAACGGCTGTCCGGCGTCTTTATCCAGCGCGCCGTAGGCGCCGAGCTGGGCGAAGCTGGCGCGGGGCACGCCGAGGTACGGCATCACGGTGGACGCCAGCCCCTGGTAATCAATCAGGTAACGCATCGCCAGGCGCACCTGGGGATTTTTGAAAATGGGATCCTCATTGTTAAAGGTCCAGAAAAACAGCTGCGGCTTGAGCACCTTATCGATGTTCACCTGGCCGCCCTGGTCCAAATCACGCAGATCGTCCGGCGCAAGATCGCGCGCGATATCCACGTCGCCCTGGGTCAGCAGCAAACGCTGGGTGCCGGTTTCCGCCACATGACGGATCAGGATGCGCTGCAGTTTGGGGGCGGCGCCCCAATAGGGCTTATTCGCCTGCAGCATGACGCCTTCACCGGCGTTCCAGCGCATCAGCTGGTAGGGACCGACGCAGGCGGTATGGGTGGTCAGGTATTTATTGCCCATATCGCCGTTAACGGCGTTTTGCTCGACCAGCGCGCGATCAAGAGTGGTGGAGACGTTATTGGCCGCAATCGCCTGCAGCACCAGGTTGGCCGGATACGACCGGTCGAAGGTCATCACCAGCGTATTGTCGTCCGGTGCCGTGATACGCTGGGTAACGTTGTCTTTGTTAAAGCCGAATTCGGTCAGGGTGGCTGAATTGCCGAAGCCCAGCAGCACCACCCGCTGCAGCGACCAGGCCACATCCCGCGCCGTGGCTTTATTGCCTGACGGAAACGCCAGCCCGCTGTTGAGATGGAAGGTGATTTGCCTGTGGTCCGCCGCAATGTCCCAGCTTTTCGCCAGGCGGGGTATCACGTTGGCTTCATCTTTGGGGTCGAAATCGACCAGCGTATCGCAGGTGTTCTTAATGATTTCATTGGTGACCACCTCCCCGATCTGCGCCGGGTCAAAGGTACTGATGGCATCGATATTCCATGCCATCACCAGTGAATCCGGCGGCGTTTGCGCGTGCGCCGCCGGGGGCGGCAGGGCGTATCCCAGCGTCAGCGCGATCAGGGTGTTCAGGGTACGTCTGCGGGTAGTGCGCATAAATTCCGCTCCTGTGAAGAGAAATGGCGAATCGCCGAAAATGCGCCGCGGCATGACGGCGACGGGACAGACAAAAACCGTCATTCGGCCGGGCGCGGTTGCAGCGGCGGTTGCACGTCGGCGGGAATAGGGCAGACATAAGGCGTTTGCGCGGTGAGTTCGTAGTGCGCGGTTTTCGCCTGCGCCAGCAGGACCTTATCGGTCAGGGTATCGATGGCGGTGGCGGCCATCACCTTGGCGGCGTAGGCCAGCCCCTTATGCGCGGCGGGCATCATGCCCTGCGCGGTCAGTTGCCAAGAATGGCCCGGCGTGCCGATGGCGTAGGTGGGGACGTGGGCCTGTACGGTCGGCAGCACCCAACTGATGTCGCCAACGTCGGTGGAGCCGAGCATCAGTTCGCCGGCCGCGTCCAGGGGCACGATGAATTCGCACAGCGCGGCGGCCTGGGGCGGTGTTTTCATGCCGATGCGGCGATAGGCGCTCTGTATATCCTCCGGGGACAGGGTGGCCTGGATGTCGGCGGCAAAGGCTTTGTCGGCATCGTCGAAGGCGAGGGGACCCAGCAGGTCGAAATTACGCTGCATGGCGTCCTCCAGCGGTTCGTTGCCCAGCAGGTTGGCGACGGCGCTCATGATGCTGATATCCACCGTAGTCTCGGTCATCATCGCCGCGCCCGCCGCCACTTTTTTCACCCGTTCATTAAGGGCGAACATGGCATGGACGTCACGGGAGCGGATAGCGTAACGTACCGCCGCGCGCGCCTGCACCACGTTCGGCGCGATGCCGCCGGCGTCGAGCATGGCGTAGTGAATGCGCGAATCAGAGGGCACATGTTCACGCAGGTAGTTGACGCCGACGTTCATCAGTTCGACCGCGTCCAGCGCGCTGCGGCCCAGATGCGGCGACGCGGCGGCATGGGAGGCGCGGCCGTGGAAAACAAAGTCCATACGGGTATTGGCCAGGGATTCGGCGCGCGCCACTTCGCTGAAGGCCGACGGATGCCAGGTAATGGCGATATCCACGTCGTCAAACGCGCCGGCGCGGGCCATAAAGGATTTTGCCGCGCCGCCTTCCTCCGCCGGGCAGCCATAGTAACGTACACGGCCCGGCGCGCCGGTTTGCGCCAGCCAGTCCTTAATCGCCGTAGCGGCGAGCATGGCGGCGGAGCCGAGCAGGTTGTGACCGCAGCCATGGCCGTGGCCGTTGCCGGGAATCGGTTCCGGACGCGCGATGCCGGCGACCTGGCTCAGTCCCGGCAGCGCGTCGTATTCACCCAGTATGGCGATGATCGGACCGTCCTGGCCGGCTTCCCCCATGACGGCGGTGGGAATGCCGGCGACATTTTCCGTGACGCGAAAACCCTGGGTCTTGAGCATGTCGGTATGTTCGGCCACCGAACGGTATTCGGTATAGGCGATTTCAGGCATGCCCCAGATACGATCGCTCAGGGCGGTGAACAGGTTTTTCTTTACATCGACCAGGTTCCAGACCAATGCTTTCTGCTGCGCTGTTGCGTTATTCACCTGAATATCCTCGTGCCGGTGGATGGGGTTGTTGTTGATGTGTCGGGCCGGAAAAATAATGGGAACCCGTTCAGGATGTGGATATCGGCGGCAAAGATCCAATGAGACTTTCAACTGGCCTATTCCAAAATTGCATAGCGTGCCGCGGCATGGTTTTGTGGCGTCAGGGGAAATTATTTATTTGATATATAGTGTTTTTATCACGGAAATAATTGCCCGCCCCGGCCGTTGAAAGGCAGGGAAACAGTGGATCGCCAGGCTGATTAAACCGCCCGGCGCGTGGGCGCGGCTCAGGCTGCCGCGTGGGTCCGGTGCAGCAGGGCGGCCCGGTTCCACAGGCGCTCGGCCTGGATGTTGCGGAATTTTTCCAGCCGGTAAAGGCGAATGCCGGCCTGGATATCCCAACTGCGGTCGCCCGCGCGGATCAGGGTACCGGCGGCGAGTTCTTCATCGATCAAACTTGACGGCAACCAGGCGGTGCCGCAGCCGGAAATCGTCATGGCCTTCAGGCCGCTGGAGATTGAATTTTCATAAATGGTCTTCAGCGGCAGCGGGCGCGTGGCGAACAGCGCGCTCAGCGCATGGGCGAAAAATGAGCGTTTGCCATAGCTAAGATAGGGGATAGGCGCCGGGACGCCGTCGGCGGCCCGGCTCTCATCAATGGGATAAAGCGGCTTGCCGCCGCTGTCCGGCGCGCAGACGGCGATGGCCCGTTCCTCGCCCAGTTCGAGATAAGGAAAACGTTGCAACTGTTTCATCAACGGCACGGAGTCGTGCGCGTAGGTCAGCAAAAAATCGGTTTCACCGTCGAGCAGGAGGGAGATATTGCCGCTGAAGGAAGGTTGCTGATCGCATAAACGGATATAGCCGTATTGGTGGGAGGGTTCGACGGCGTTAATCCAGGACGGAAAAAACGTCAGCGACAACGTATTCAGCGTGGCGAAATGCACGATGGCGTGCTTATGCATATGACGCTCGCGGATATCGTTGCGTAGCCGGGTCATGGAAAACACCATTTCCGCCGCGGTTTGCAGAAAATCCTGCCCCTCGGCCGTCAGGCGGATCGGGTAGGCCTTGCGATCAAACAGCGGCACGCCGAGCCACTCTTCGAGCTGCTTGATCCGGCGGCTTAGCGCGGACTGGGTAATGTTTCTCTCATTAGCCGCCCGCGTAAAGCTATAGCACTGAGAAACGCTGAGAAAATCTTCCAACCATTTCAGTTCCATCGGATAACCCCTGGCTAGTTATGATCACCCTATCTATGGGAGAAAGCGCATTGCGCCCGGGTCGTTGCTTGAGAAGCCATATGGCGACTTAACCTGCAGCAAGATCCACGCCAACGGCAAAAAAGAATGAGTGTCTTTGTTTTTCAGGGGATTACGCGAACAGGCCGGCGTAATGCTTGTCATGGCCCGGCTTGGCGGCGGACGGGTTGTCGCGCGCTGCACCGTCAAGGGGCAGCGCGCGCGCGGTTATTGCTGAAAGCGTATCGCGTCGATAAACAGGGCAAAGGCGGTGGTATGCTGTTTACGGCTGGGATAATACAGGTAATATCCCGGGAACGCGGGGCACCAGTCTTCCAGCACCCGGATCAGCTGTCCGCTCGCCAGGGGTTCTTGCACCGTATCATCCGGTACGAATGCCAGACCGAATCCCGCGATGGCGGCATCAATCCGCTGACGCAGGCAGTTAAAGGTTAACTGGCCGTCGACGCGGACCTTTAGCTCATGGCCCGCTTTTTCAAATTCCCAGGCATATTTGCCCCCGAGTGTGGGCAGGCGCATATTAATGCAGCGGTGATGCTGTAATTCCTGCGGCGTCGCCGGTATGCCATACCGGTCCAAATACGTGCCCGCGCCGACCACCGCCATTCGCATCATCGGCCCGATACGCACGGCGACCATATCCTTGGCGACCTGTTCACCCAGGCGTATGCCGGCGTCATAACGCCCGCTGACGATATCCGTCAGGCTGTTATCCACGGTAATTTCCACATTGATATCCGGATACCCCGCCAGGAAGCGTTTCAGGACCGGCCACAGGACATAATCCATCGCATGTTCCCCGGCGCTTATCCTGATATTGCCCGCCGGCTGGTCACGCATTTCACCCAGGGCATCCAGCTCGCTCTCGATGTCGGCGAAGCGCGGACCCAGCGAATGGAGCAAGCGTTCGCCCGCTTCGGTCGGCGCCACGCTGCGCGTGGTGCGCGTTAACAGCCTGAGCCCCAGGCGTTCTTCCAGGCTGCGCATGGCGTGGCTTAGCGCCGACTGGGAAACCCCCAGTTTCGCCGCCGCTTTTGTGAAGCTGCGTTCCTTTGCCACCACCAGGAAAGAAATGAGGTCATTGAAGTTTTCTCGTAACATTACGCCGCCTGCGTTGTGCGCATCATTTGCATTGCCCTTATTCTATACATATATGCCTGGCTGCGTTCAGACCTCAGTCCGGGAGATTGCAACAACATTTATGAATCCATTTCATAAGCTCATTTCCTTCGCGCCGCTAACCCCGCCACCGTCCTTCTGCTAACGTTAACGGGCGATTGAAGATCACCCGGCGCAAAGCCGCCCCGCCTTAAGGTATTGAAAATAACCTATACCAGGGCTTTTCATGAACAGCACGCCATCCCCACGGTCTCGTTCGCCAGCGTCGTGGCGTTTGCCATCCGCCAGACGGGGATCTTAACGAAATCCTGTTCCGTCCGACCAGCCAGGAACTTTAAGGAGTAAAAAATGCAAAAGAGAAAACTCGGCAACAGCAATCTGGAAGTCTCGGCGCTGGGCCTGGGCTGCATGGGCCTGAGCCATGGCTATGGCCCGGCGAAAGACCGGCCTGAGGCCATCGCGCTTATCCGCGCCGCGGTTGAGCGCGGGGTGACCTTTTTCGATACCGCGGAAGTGTACGGTCCCTTTACCAATGAAGACGTGGTGGGGGAAGCGCTGGCGCCGTTTCGCCATCGGGTGGTGATTGCCACCAAATTCGGTTTCGACCTGCCGAGTCCGGACGGCAAACAGCACCTCAACAGCCGGCCGGAGCATATCCGGCAGGTGGTCGAGGCGTCGCTAAAGCGCCTGCGGACCGAGGTGATTGACCTGCTTTACCAACATCGCGTCGATCCGGACGTCCCCATCGAGGATGTCGCCGGCACGGTGAAACAGTTGATCCAGGAAGGCAAGGTGAAGCATTTCGGCCTGTCCGAGGCGGGCGCGCAGACTATCCGCCGGGCGCACGCGGTCCAGCCGGTTACCGCCCTGCAAAGCGAGTACTCCTTATGGTGGCGGGAGCCGGAGCAGGAGATTTTACCGACGCTTGAGGAGCTCGGCATCGGTTTTGTGCCCTTCAGCCCGCTCGGCAAGGGGTTTCTCACCGGCGCCATAAGCAAGGATACCGCCTTCGACGGCAACGACTTCCGTAATATCGTGCCACGCTTTACACCCGAGGCGCGTGCTGCCAACCAGGCGCTGGTGGACGTGCTCGGCGAGCTGGCGGCGGGCAAGCAGGCCACGCGCGCGCAGATAGCCATCGCCTGGCTGCTGGCGCGCAAACCCTGGATTGTGCCCATCCCGGGCACCACAAAACTGCACCGCCTGGAGGAAAACCTGGGCGCCGTCGAGGTGATTCTCACCCCCGATGATTTGCGCGCCATCGAAAGCGCCGTGGCGAATATCAGCGTACAGGGCGAGCGTTATCCGGCCGACATGCAAAAGAACGTCGGCCGCTGAATGCGCGGCCGGCGCCGCAACGGCTGCGCAATGTCGACATCCCCGCCGGAGGGGCGGGCTGTGGGTTAATATACCAGCGCCTGCCCGTCCTTGCGGCTTTCAGTGGCGGCGATATACACGCCCTGCGCGTCGCGCATAATGGCCTGGGCGCCGCCGAAGCTGTGGATCTGCATCGGGTCCTCGACGCTTATCTGGTGTCCCATGGCGCGCAGGGCCGCCAGGGTATTGCGGTCCAGCGACGGTTCCACCATCACCTCGCGTCCTCGCACCACCCGCCAGCGCGGCGCGTCAATGGCCGCCTGCGGGTTTTGCCGGTGCTGCATGATGCGCAGCGCCATCTGGACATGGCCCTGCGCCTGCATGGATCCCCCCATGACGCCGAACGACATCAGCGGCTGTCCGGCGCCGTCCAGGGCAAACGCCGGGATAATGGTATGGAAGGTGCGCTTGTTGCCGGCGAGGCAGTTGGGATGTCCCGGCTCCAGCACAAAACTGGCGCCGCGGTTTTGCAGGCTGATGCCGGTGTCCGGCACCACCACGCCGGACCCGAACCCCATATAATTAGACTGGATAAAGGATACCATCATGCCGCCGGCATCGGCGGCGGACAGATAGACCGTGCCGTTTTGCCGCGGCGCGCCGAAGACAAAATCCCCCGCCCGGGCGGGATCGATTAACGCGGCGCGCTGTTGCAGGTACGCATCGCTTAATAAATGCCTGGCCTCGAATTCCATATGATCGCTATCGGCCACATAACGCTCCAGGTCGGCCAGCGCCAGCTTCATCGCCTCAATGGACAGATGCAGCGCCGCCGCCGAGTCGGGAGGATAACGGCCGATCCCGCAGTGCTCCAGGATGCCCAGGGCTATCAGGGTGGCGATGCCCTGGCCGTTGGGCGGCAATTCATGTACCGATCCGCCGGCAAAGGGGCGCGAGAGCAGCTCGACCCATTCGGGCCGGTGGTTGTTTAGGTCCTCAAGCGTTAGG
Organism: Sodalis sp. RH24; assembly: GCF_047324145.1. Lineage (NCBI taxonomy): Bacteria > Pseudomonadati > Pseudomonadota > Gammaproteobacteria > Enterobacterales > Bruguierivoracaceae > Sodalis > Sodalis sp. RH24. The sequence goes on along the minus strand of NZ_CP178729.1, from coordinate 1,529,996 downwards.
CCGGCGTTATGCTGGCGGGCGAAAGCGGCGATTTTCGCCGCCAATTCGCCGCGATAAAACGCTTCGCCCTCGGTTTGCGCGATCAGTTCCAATGTCCTGGCCTGGGCCGGATTACGGAACAGCTCGCCGATGGCCGGCGCGCGTCCTCCGGGCGCAAAACACGCCATAAATCCCGGCTGGCCGCCAAGACGCTCGACGCCGCGCTGCCATAACGCGCCAATCAGGGGCGATACCGGAAAACCGTCGCGGGCATATTCGACGGCCGGCTGCGCCAGCGTCGTCAGCGGCAGGGAGCCGAAGCGGCGGGCGAGTTCCACCCAGCCGGACACCGCACCGGGTAGGGTGACCGCGTCCCAGCCCAGTTCCGGCACGGCCGGCAGATGGGCGTAATCTTCATATTTCCAGGCGGCGGGAGAACGGCCGGAGGCGTTTAAGCCATGCAGTTGTTTGCCGTCCCAGACGATGGCGAACGCATCGCTGCCGATGCCGCAGCCGGTGGGTTCCACCACCGTCAGGGCCATGGCGGTGGCGACGGCGGCGTCCACGGCGTTGCCGCCTTGCAGCAGCATGCGCAACCCCGCCTGGGCCGCCAGCGGCTGGGAGGCGCAGACCGCGTTGCGACCCATCATCGGCGGCCGCAGGGAGGGGTAGGCTACCTGGAAATCCAGTGGTGATGTCATCGTGTAATCCTGTGTTGGTTAATTGTCGCGCGGATCCAGCGCATCGCGCAGCCCGTCACCCAGCAGGTTGAAACCCTGGACGGTAATAAAAATCGCCAGTCCGGGAAAAATCGACATCCATGGCGCTTGTTCAAGGTAATTTTTCGCGGTATTGAGCATGGCGCCCCAGGAGGGAGAGGGCGGCTGTTGCCCCAGTCCCAAAAACGACAGGCTGGCTTCGGTAATGATGGCCGAGGCGATGGCCAGCGTCGCCTGCACCATAATCGGCGACAACACGTTGGGCAGCACATAACGCAGTACGATCCAGCGGTCGGGCAAGCCGATGGCCCGGGCGCCCTCGATATACTCCTCGTTGCGGATGCTCATCACCTGCCCGCGCGTCAGGCGGGCGAAAATCGGCATCACCGACAGGCCGATGGCGATCATCGCATTGATAAGGCTCGGGCCGAGAAACGCCCCCAGCGCGATGGCCAGGATCAAAAACGGACAGGACAGCAACGCCTCGATAACACGGGAGATAACGCCATCCCATATTCCCTGCCAATAGCCGGCGACCAGCCCCAGCGGCACGCCGATAAATATGGCGATAATCACTGAAATACAGCCGGCCGTCAGCGAAGTGCGGGCGCCCCAGATAAGGCGGGACAGAATATCGCGGCCCAGTTCGTCGGTGCCGAGCCAGTAGAGCGCCGACGGCGGTTTGCGCACCGCCAGAAAGTTGGCCTTGATCGGGTCGAAGGGCGCCAGCCACGGCGCCAGCAGGGCGATGATGACAAAAACCAGCACGATGGCCGCCCCGATCACGGCGCTTTTATTGGCGATGAATTTTTTAATCGCCCGGCTGCCCGCCCTGGGCGTAGCCGGCGCGGCCGTGTCGGTAAGCACCTGCGACATATTATTCTCCCCTCATGCGCGGATTGATCAGCACGTACAACACGTCGGCCAGCAGATTAAGCAGCAGAAAGCCCATCGCCACCACCAACACCACCCCCTGAACCACCGCGTAATCGCGGTTGAACACCGAATCGACAATCATTTTGCCGAAACCCGGGATGGTGAAGATTTGCTCGGTAAGCACCGCGCCGCCGAGCAGTTCGCCAAACAGCAGCGTAGTGAGGGTGACGATGGGCACCAGCGCATTACGCAGCGCGTGTTTGAGGATCACCCGCTTGGGCAACAGGCCCTTGGCCTTGGCGGTGCGGATATAATCCGCCTTCAGCACCGCTATCATCGCCGCACGGGTATGGCGCATCAGCGTCGCCGCCAGCCCGGTGCCGAGCACCAACGCCGGCAGCAGCAGGGTGCGCAGGTTTTGCGCCAGGTCTTCGGTCAGCGGCACGAACCCCGAGGCCGGCAGCCACTGCAGCTTGACGGAAAACAGCAGGATCAGCAGCACCCCCAGCCAGAAGTTGGGGATGGAGATGCCGGACAAGGCGATAAAGTTGGCGCTGTAATCCACCCAGGTTCCCCGGCGCACCGCCGCGATAATGCCGCTGGTGATGCCAAGCGCCATGGCGATGATCATCGCCAGCAGCGTCAGTTCGACGGTCACGGGCAGCTTGCTGGCGATAAGCGTGGTCACCGGTTCCTGGGTGCGCAGCGAAATGCCCAGGTTGCCCTGCAGCGCGTCGCGCAGCCAGTAAAAATACTGGGCGGGAATGGGGTCGTCCAGGCGGTATTTAGCGCGCAGCATGGCGATTACCGCCGGGTCGCGCTCTTCGCCGGCCATGGCCACCACCGGGTCGCCCGGCAGCAGTTTTTGCAGCGAAAACACCATAATGCTGACTAAAAACAGGGTGGGTATCGCCAGCAATACGCGCTTGCCAATCAGTTCTAACATCATCGCTCCCGGATTCTCGATGCGCTACGGCGCCAGTTGCATACCCGCCAGGCGGATCAACCCGTCGGGATAGGGTTTGAATCCCGTTATTTTTTTCGTCATGCCGAAAATGCGCGGCTCGAAATACAGATAGGCCAGCGGCATATCCTGCTGCAACTGCGCCACCACCTGGCTATAAAGGACTTTGCGTTTGGCCTGGTCGGAGGTGGCGCGGGCTTGTTGCAGCCAGTCGTCCACTTGCGGGTTGCTGTAGCGCCCGTCGTTCAGGTTGCCTTTGCTGTGGATAAACGAATAGATGCTGCCGTCCGGATCCGGACGGCCGGACCAGCCCGACATGCTGACCTGGAAATCTCCCCGCTGCTGGCGATCCAGCAGCGTGGCGAATTCAGAGGTTTGCAAATGGACATTAAACCCGGCTTCGCCGGCCATGGCCTGGATGACCTGGCCCACCTGCTGGGCATCCGGTCTGTTGGCCACCAGGAGGGTGGTTTCCACCGGCGTGGCGACCCCGGCGGCGGCCAGCAGGGATTTGGCTTTCTCCACATCCCGCGCCGGCACCGGCAAATCCACATGGTAAGGGCTGACGGTGGAGAACGGCTGGTTAGCCGGGGTGTATTGCCCCTCGAAGGCCACCTGGTTAATGGCGTCGCGATCCAGAGACAGGGAGAACGCTTCGCGTACCCGCGCATCCTTGGCAAACGGATCGCTGGGATTGGCCTTGCCGTTGGCGATATTAAAGGTCAGCCCCATATACCCAAGCCCAGTCACCTTGGCCAGGGCGAGCGTGGGATTGGCCTCGACGGTTTTCACATCGCTGGCGGCAATGCCTTCGGTCAGATCCAGATCGCCGGCGCGCAGGTTGGCCAGGCGCACCGAGGAGTCGGGAATGGGCATAAAAATCACTTTATCGAAGTGGTAGGCCTGTTTATTCCAGTAATTACCATAGCGCGTCAGCACAATGCGGTCCTGCTGCACCCGGCTGTCAAACTGGTAGGGACCGGAGCATACCGGGTGCGCGGCGAAGTTCTCCTTTGCGGCGGCCTGGGGCGCCAGCATGGTGCCCGCCCGGTCGGTGAGCTGGGAGAGCAGCGCGGCGTCGGCGTTCTTCAGGTGAAACGTCACGCTATAGGGGCCGGTGGCCTCGACGGACGCCACCGAGGACAGTTCGCTTTTGCGCAGCGATCCCGGCAGGGTCAGTGCACGATCGATATTAAATTTCACCGCCTGCGCGTTAAAGGCTTCGCCATCCTGAAACGTCACGCCCTGGCGCAGGTTCATGGTCAGGGTTTTGCCGTCATCGCTGTACTGCCAGTCGGTGGCGAGGCCGGGCACCACCTGCAGCTTTTCATCCACATCCACCAGCCGGTCGCACATGGCGGCGAAGACAAATCGGCCATAATAGGTCCGGGCCAGGTGGGGATCGAGCATGTCGGGGTCGCTGCCCAGACCGATACGCAAAATGCTTTCGGCATACGGCTGGCCGCTGACGCCAAGCAACACCAAACCACTCAGCGCGGTATAAAGCTTGTGACGGGAGTTCATGAGCATAGATTCCTTGTGGCAGTTAGGGTTTACGGGCCGCGGCGTCGACAAACAGCGCGCGCCGCCGCAGGAAAGCCGCCGACGGCGGCGCCATGACGATAACGCTGCGATCGCTGTTCAGTTCCCGCCAGCGGTGACACGCCACCTGGCGCCGATCGCCGGCGGGTTCCAGCGGCGGTTCATGCTGCCGGCAGACGTCCCTGACATGGGGACAACGGGTATGGAAACGGCATCCCGACGGCGGCTGCGACGGGTTGGGCAAATCCCCCGTCAGCAGCGGTCCGGATTGCCGGCCGCCTGGGGTTAACTGGGGCGCTGAAGCAATCAGCGCCCGGGTATAGGGGTGCAGCGGCTGATCGAAAATATCATCGGCGGCGGCGATTTCGACGATTTGCCCCAGGTACATCACCGCGACGCGATCGCTCATATGGCGGATCACCGCCAGTCCGTGCGCCACCACGATCAGGGTCAGGCCGAACTGTTCTTTCAGGCTCTCAAGCAGGTTGACCACCTGCGCCTGTACCGACACGTCCAGCGCGGAAACCGGCTCATCCCCCAGCAGCAGCGTGGGTTTGGACGCCAGGGCGCGGGCGATGCCGATGCGCTGGCGCTGCCCGCCGGAAAATTCATGGGGAAAGCGCCGGGCGTACAGGGCCGGCAGCCCGACGGTGCGCAGCAGTTCGGCCACCCGTTCCCGCCGCTGCGCCCGGGAAATCCGCTCATGCAGCCAGATGGGCTCGCCGACAATCTCCTCCACCGTCATGCGCGGATTGAGGGAGGCGAACGGATCCTGGAAAATGATTTGCAGCTCGCGCCGCAGCTGGTTCAACTGCCCGGCGGGCAGCATGCCGATATCATTGCCCTGGTAGAAAACCCGCCCTTCGGTGGCCGTCAGCAGGCGCAGCAGCAGCCGGCCGAGGGTGGATTTGCCGGAGCCGGATTCACCGACAATAGCCAGGGTTTCGCCCGGCCAGACCTTCAGTGATACCCGATCCACCGCGTGCACCTGGCGCTGGCGGGTAAACAGGCCTTTAGGGCCCTGAAAGATTTTCGTCAATGCCACGCTTTCAAGGATCGGCTGGCTCATGCTCTGGCTCCCGGCGCGAAATGGTGTTCAAGCGGCGCGTAAAAACACGCGGCCTCATGGCCTGCGGCGACCGGACGCAGATCGGGCCGGGAACGGTGGCAGCGTTCGTCGGCGAACGGACAGCGGGTAGCGAAGCGGCAGCCGGCGGGCATGGCATCCGCGGTGGGCACCGACCCCGGAATGGTGGCCAATTTGCCGATGCGGGCCGACAGGCTGGGCATCGAGGCCATCAGTCCGATGGTGTAGGGATGCTGCGGGTCGCTGAAAATGTCGTCCACGCTGCCGGTTTCGACAATTTGGCCGGCGTACATGACCGCCACCTGCTGCGCCACTTCCGCCACCACGCCGAGATTGTGGGTAATCAGTAAAATGGCGGTGCCGGTGTCCTGCTTGATTTGGTTAAGCAGGCTGAGGATACCGGCCTGGATAGTGACATCCAGGGCGGTGGTGGGTTCGTCGGCAATCAGCAATTGCGGCCGGTTGATCAGCGCCATGGCGATCATCACCCGCTGGCGCATGCCGCCTGAAAGCTGGTGCGGATACGACTTCAGGCGCAGCTCCGGCGCCGGAATCTGCACCAAAGCCAGCATCTCCCCGGCGCGCGCCATGGCCTGGCGATAGCTGCCGCCCTGGTGCCGCATCACCGCCTCCGCCAATTGGTCGCCCAGGGTAAACGCCGGATTAAGGGACGTCATCGGCTCCTGGAAAATCATGGCCAGCTGATTGCCGCGCAGGTTGGCGTATTGCCGCGGCGACAGGGCGCGCAGGTCGTGTTGGTTAAAATACAGTTCCCCCTGGTCGATACGGGCGCTGTCGGGCAATAAGCCCATTAACGCCAGCGAGGTGACGCTTTTGCCGCAGCCGGATTCGCCCACCAGCGCCAGGGTCTCCCCCGGCTGGATATGTAGCGAGATATCGTCGAGCACGCTGGCCGGCGAGCCGTGGAAGCGCACCCGCAGATGGGCGATATTCAGCACCGGCGGCGCGGGGGATATGGGGATCGTCATCAGGCTTGAGGCTCCTTGTCGATGGACAGGACAGTGATCAGCGCCTGTTGCAGCGCCAGAAGATGTTCGGTCATGACGGCGGCGGCCTCCTCGGGCCGGCGGGCCTGGAGATAGCGGATCAGGCGCTGGTGCTGCCGGTTATAGTTGTCCAGCCGCGCCGGGTTGCGCGCCTTCTCGCGCTGATGGCGCCAGCTGTCGTCGCGGCGTATGGCGTCCAGCGCGTCAAACAGGCCGAGCAGCAGCCGGTTGCCGGCCGCTTCGGCCAGCGTCCGGTGGAAGGCGCTGTCCCACAGTTCGTGCTGATCGCTGTCATCGGTTGCCAGCACCTGCATCCGCTCCTGGAGGCGCGCCATCAGCGCCAGCTGTTCCGGCGTGGCGCGCAGGGCGGCCAGGCGCGCCAGCCCCGGCTCCAGCTGCAGACGGGCTTCCATCACCTCCAGCAGCGTCGATTGGCGCGGCAAGCCTTGCAGCACCAGCGGTTGCGATGGGGCATCGGGACCCAGGAAGGTGCCCTTGCCCTGTTTGCGCCACACCCTGCCTTCCATCTCCAGTACGTCCAGCGCGCGGCGGATCTCCCGGCGCCCGACCTGATAGCGTTGCGCCAGCTCCCGCTCGGTGGGCAGCGGCAGCTCAGGCGCGGGGTGTTGCAGGATCAGCGCGCGCAGCTGTTCCAGCGCGGAGAAGGACGACGGCTGTTTTGTCATGACTCACACCCTGATTTGCCATAATCGTGTCGATAACGCCCTGATGGCGCGCTGTTCCGCCGGAACGCACGCCATCACTCATTACCTTTCATCACCATCAAGCACAAATCGAACCAATTTTTTATTGGTTCGCTCTTTTTTTAATCGAACGTTGCAGATGACTGGAATTTCAGGGATTTGTTGCGGGCGTGCGAAGTGCCCGGCCGTCAATGCCGGGGATATCATTAAGGCAACCGCCATGGAGGGAGAGGATGCACCACGGGTGGGCACACCACGCACCGCGCTGCATCAGGAATTGCCGCTCTCAGGCTAACCGCCGCCCTGATGCCGGGACGACGGTTAGCGCCGGCGTCAGTATCTTTCCAGCCAGTGGGCGTAGGGGGCGGGCAGCGTCCAGGAGGGACGTTCAATCTTCAGTTCACGGGCGGCGTAATAACTCCAGTGGGGATTGGCCAGATGGGCCTTGCCCACCATGACCAGATCCAATTGCTGGTCCTGAACGGCTTTTTCGGCCAGGTCCGGCGTACCGAATCCCCAGGCGGAGGCGACCGGGATATCCGCGTCCCCGCGTACCCGCTTGGCGATCGGGCCCATAAAAGCCGGTCCCCAGGGAATAGTGGCGTCGGGGGTGGAGAACCCGATGCTGACGCTGAGCATATCCAGGCCGGCCTGTTTGAAGCGCGTGATCAGGTCAATGGATTCAGTCAGGGTCTGCTCGTCGCGCCCGTCGAACTCCAGCACGCCGAACCGGGCGGTCAGCGGCAAATGTTCCGGCCAGACTTCGCGTACCGCCGCCAGGGTTTCCAGCAGGAAACGGCCGCGGTTAACGGCGCTGCCGCCGTACTGGTCGTCGCGCTGGTTGGAATGGGTCGAGAAGAAGCTCTGGGCCAGGTAGCCGTGGGCGAAATGCAGCTCCAGCCATTCGAATCCGGCGTCGCGCGCCCGGCGGGCGGCGGCCACGAAATCATCACGCACCCGGGCGATATCGTCAAGCGTCATGGCCTTGGGCACTTTCGGCAAATTGGCGCCAAAAGCGATGGCGGACGGCGCAATGGTCTGCCAGCCGCGCGGGTCGCTCTCGGCGATATGGTCATCGCCCTCCCAGGGCCGGTTAGCGCTGGCCTTGCGGCCGGCATGGCCGATCTGGATGCCGGGCACCGCGCCCGCCGCTTTGATGGCCCGCACCACCGGCACAAAGGCCTGGGCCAGGGTATCGTTCCAGATGCCGGCGCAGCCTGGGGTGATACGCCCCTCGGGGGAGACCGCGGTGGCCTCGACGATCACCAGCCCGGCGCCGCCGCGGGCGAGGGCGGCCAGATGGACCTGGTGCCAGTCGTTGATCAGGCCTTCATCGGCGGAATACATGCACATGGGCGGCACCGCGATGCGGTTGCGCAGCGTAACATCCTTGAGTTTAAAGGGTTGAAAGAGTGCTGACATGGTTCGGGTTCCTGTATTTGTTGGCGCGATGATTTACTGTAGCCTTATTCTGTAATTCGATAATATTCGAATTATGGCTTTTTGACAAGCCGTTTGCTATAGTCGCCCCATGCGCCCCTTTAAACATCCGTCGATAAATGAATTCGCTCTCGAACGCGTGCTTTACGCCTTGAGCGACCCGTTGCGCCTGGACATCGTGCGCCGCCTGGCTCAGTTGGGCGAGGCCAGCTGCGGCGAACTGGACGGCGGCCGCCCCAAATCCAGCGTTTCCCATCATTTCCGCGTGCTGCGCGATGCCGGGCTGGTCTATACCCATAATGTCGGCACCACGCACATCAATACGCTGCGCAGCGATGATATGCAGGACCGCTTCCCCGGCCTGCTGACGACGATCCTGGCGCAGCATTAACCGCCCCCCGCTTCGCCAATATCGCCTAATGCGCCCCACCACGGCCTGAATTTCCCCTTTTCCGTTTTCGCGGCAAATCTGTGATCGCCATCTTATTGACCAAAAAGCAACTGTGAATAACATCACATTAATCTTTCATTAACATATCTACCATTGGTATTACCACTGGTTAAGGCTGATGAATGACAGATGACGATTAAACGCGGGAACGGGAAACAGGACACCGGCAACGGCTACGATCGGGTCGTCGGATTTCTGCGCGAGCAACTGCTGTCGGGGGAGCTCAAGGCGGGGGACTGCCTGCTGCCGGAGCGTGAGCTTTCCGCCCGGCTCGGCGTAAGCCGGCCGGTGCTGCGCGAGGCCTTGCGCGCCCTGGCGATGATTGGCGCGGTGGAGATCCGCCATGGTATCGGCACGGTGGTGAAAAAACCCAGCGTGTCGATTCTGGGTGAATTTTTCACTTTTGTACTGGCCCATCAGGCGGATGTGATTGACGACGTGATGCAGGCGCGTATTGCCATTGAACGGCAGGCGGTGCGCCTGGCATGCCGCCGGGCCACGCAAGGGGATTACGATCGGCTGGCCGAATGCCTGCGCGCCATCATCGACACTATCCATACCCCGGAAGTCGGCGGCCTGGCGGATTTCCACTTTCATGAAGCTATCGTGCTGGCGTCCGGCTCGGCGACGCTTATCAGTATTTACCAGTCCATCAGCGCGCTGATGATGCGTTCGCACCTGGACCGGCGTGAACAGATTATCCAGGTGGACGGCATCGAGGAGTTCCTGATCGATCACCACCGGCTTATTTTTGCCGCCATCGTCGGGCGCGACGAAGCGCGCGCCGACGAACTGCTGGCCCGCCATTTCGAGATCGGCGCGGACTTTCGCCGCCGCGCCACCATCCGCATGGCAGGCGCGGCGCCTTTTACCGACTAAACCACGACCGCAGAAGGAAACCCGAATGAATATCGTTATTGGCAGCGATCACGCCGGCTTCCGGCTGAAGCTGGAACTGGCCGACTGGCTGCGTGCCGCCGGCCATGAGGTGGACGACATCGGCAGCCACACGCCCGACCCGGTCGACTTTCCCGATATCGCCCATGCCTTGTGCGCTAAGGTGCGCCAGGACGCCGGGCGCCGAGGCCTCCTGGTGTGCGGCACCGGCGTGGGCGCGGTGATCGCCGCCAACAAAATCAACGGCATCCGCGCCGCCGTGTGCCACGACATCCATTCAGCGCACCAGGGGGTGGAGCACGATGATGTCAATGTGATGTGCATGGGCGCGCAAATCGTCGGATCGTGGCTGGCGCGCGATTTGGTCGACGCGTTTTTGCAGGCCCGGTTTGTCCGTGATGAGGACTTTGTCCGCCGGGTCGACAAACTTAACCGTCTTGAACAGCAGGACTGATCCTGGGGGAGGCAATCACATGAATGATTTAACACCAAAAGGCAACGTCGGTTTCCTCGGCCTGGGCGTCATGGGACGCGAGATGGCGCGTAACCTCGCCCAGGCCGGCTTTAGCGTGCGCGCCTATGATGTGCTGCCGGCGGCCGTTGCGGCGCTGGCGGCGTATGGGGTACAGCCGGCGCGGGATATGGCGCACGCCACCGCCGACGCCGATATCGTGATCTCCATGCTGCCCGACACGCCGCAGGTGGAAGCCGTGGTGCGCGGCGACGGGGGACTGTTGGCGTGCCCTCCGCGCGGCGGCCTCTACGTGGATATGAGTACTATCGCGCCGGAGGCGACGCGCGCCATGAGCCGGGCGCTGGCGGCGCAGGGCGTGATCATGCTGGACGCGCCGGTATCCGGCGGGCCGGCGGGGGCGAAAAACGCCGCCCTGAGCATTATGGTCGGCGGCGACGCCGCGGGATTCGCCCGCGCCGTACCCTTTCTGCGGGCAATGGGCACCACCATTAACCATGTCGGGCAATCCGGCGCCGGTCAAACGGTGAAACTGTGCAACCAGCTGATATGCGCCATCAATATCCAGGCCATTTGCGAGGCGCTGGCGCTGGGGCGCGCCTATGGCATCGATCTTGGCCAGATGCGCGAGGTACTGCTGGGGGGGTCGGCGGCGTCCTGGATGCTCGACAAACTGGGCACGGCCATGATCGGGGGCGATACCTCCGCCGGCTTTCGCATCGATTTGATGATGAAGGATTTGCGTCTGGTGCTGGACGCGGCGCGAGAGCGTCCGGTGCCGCTGCCGGCCACCGCGCTGGTGGCGACGCAATACCAGGACGCGCAGGCCCACGGCGAGGGATCTAACGGCAACCAGGCGCTGTTCAGGGTTTACGACCGGATCACCGGGCGGGAAACGGCGGCGGCGACAAAATAGGTAGCGGGTTATGAAGCTTGATTTCACGGCGATATTCACGCAATGGCAGATGCTGAGGGACGGCGCGCTGCTCACCGCCGAGCTGGCGGTCATCACCACCGTTTTCGGTTTTCTGATAGGCACCTTATGCGCGGTGGCGCGCCGTTCCGAGTGTGCCTGGTGTTCCCGTATCGCGGGGGTGTATATCGAAGCCATTCGCAATACGCCGTTTCTGGTGCAGATCTTCCTGGTGTATTTCGGGCTGTCCAGCCTGGGTTTTTCGTTTACGGCGTTCACCGTCTCGGTGATCGCGCTGACGATAAACGTCGGCGCCTATACGGCGGAGATCATGCGCGCCGGCTTTGAGTCCATCCATCCGGGGCAATGGGAAGCGGCGGAAACGCTGGGGTTATCCACCTGGCAGCAATATTGGCATGTGGCGCTGCGTCCGGCGATAGAACGGGTTTATCCGTCGCTGACCAGCCAGTTTATTCTGTTGATGCTGGCCTCGTCGGTGACGTCGCAGATTTCGACGGAGGAACTGACCGCCACGGCCAATTTTATCCAGTCGGAGACCTACCGGCCGTTTGAAACCTTTTTTGTCGTCGCCGGTATTTACCTGGCCCTGTCGTTCCTGATGCGATTTGCGTTCTGGCTGGTGGGGCTGGCGGCTTTTCCCCGCCGCCGTCGCCTTGGCACCCCGCTTTGAGGAGCGAGACATGAATTCTTCCCTTAATCCCGCGCATATCCAGTTCCTGCTGCAGGGCGCCTTCTGGACCCTGATCCTGTCGCTGATGGCCTTCGGCGGCGGCGGCCTGGTCGGTTTCCTGGTGGCCCTGGGGCGTATCGCGCCGCTGCGCGGCGTGCGTTTTCTGGTGAGCGCCTATGTCCAGCTTATCCAGGGCACGCCGCTGCTTATCATTATGTTTATGATTTATTTCGGCCTGCCGTCGCTGGGGTTCAGTATTTCCCCGTTGTTTGCCGCCGGGGTGTCGCTGACCCTGTACGCCAGCGCTTACCTGGGGGAAATCTGGCGCGGCTGCCTGCAGGCGGTGCCGCGCGCGCAGTGGGAAGCGGCGGAATGCCTGGCGCTGTCCCGCGCCCAGCGCCTGTTCAAGGTGATACTGCCGCAGGCCGTGCGGCTGGCGACGCCGCCCACCGTGGGATTTTCGGTGCAGATCATCAAAAATACCTCCCTGGCGTCGGTGGTGGGTTTTGTCGAGCTGGCGCGGGCCGGGCAGCTTATCAATAACTCGATCTTCGAGCCGTTTATTACCTATCTGATTGTCTCTTTGCTCTATTTTTGCCTGTGTTTTCCGGTGTCGGTATTAAGCCGCAGGCTTGAACGCCGCGCCATGGTTAAAAAAACGGCGCGGCAAAACGCGGCGCTGACCAGAATGGCCTAAGCGTTAAAGGAAATCATTATGTCGATTATCGTGCTTGATAAGGTGCAAAAAAGCTTTGGCGCGGTGCCGGTGCTTAACGATGTGTCTTTTTCCGTGGATCGGGGGCAGGTGGTGGCGTTGATTGGCGCCAGCGGGTCGGGGAAAAGCACCGCGCTGCGCTGTATCGATCGGCTGGAGAAGATTAACGGCGGCAGCATCGAGGTGTGCGGCCATCGCGTCGAGGATCCCCATCTTGACCTGCGTAAGCTGCGTCAGGATGTCGGCATTGTGTTCCAGAGTTATAACCTGTTTCCCCATCTCACCATTGAGCAAAATATCACGCTGGGGCCGATGTCGGTTAAAAAACAATCGAAAGCCGACGCGCGGCGCCTGGCGCATTCGGTGCTGGAGCAGGTGGGTCTGGCTGATAAGGCGGATAGCTATCCGGAGCAGCTTTCCGGCGGACAGCAGCAGCGCGCGGCCATCGCCCGGTCGCTGGCCATGAAGCCGAAGGTGATGCTGTTCGACGAGGTGACCTCCGCGCTCGATCCCAAGCTGACCGGAGAAGTGCTGCGTGTTATCGAACGGTTGGCGGGCAGCGGGATGACCATGATCATGGTGACGCACGAAATGAATTTTGCCCGGCGCATCGCCGACAAAGTGGTGTTTATGCACCAGGGCGCCGTGCATGAAAGCGGCGGCGCCGCCATTTTAAAACAGCCCGCCACCCCGGCGCTGCAGGATTTTATCGCCAACGAGCTGTAGCCGGCGGCGTTGGCCCGTCAGGTAACCCTGGAGAAAACTATGCGATATATGAAACGATTGGCTTTGTTGGGCACCCTGTTTTTGTGGCTGGCGTTTAATCCCGCCGCGGCGGCGACCAACGCCTGGCAGGAGATCAAGGAGCGGGGCACGCTGCGGGTGGCGACCGATTTGTCCATTCCCCCTTCCGGGATGCTGGACGCCAGCCTGAAGCCGATAGGGTCGGATGTGGAAACCGCGCAGTTGCTGGCGCAGGATTGGGGGTTGAAACTGCAGTTTATCGAGACCACCGGTCCGACGCGGATCCCCAATCTGCAAACGGGTAAGGCGGATATCGTCATATCAACCCTGTCGGTAACGCCGCAGCGGGCGCAGGTAATCGATTTTACACGCGCTTATGCCGGATTGCGGTCGGTTATCGGCGCGCCCGCGGCGACAAAAATCGGCGGCTGGGACGACCTGAAAGGTAAAGCGATTACCGTGACGCGCGGTACCACCCAGGATACGCAGCTGAGTACGGAAGCGGCAAAACGGGGTTTTACCGTGCAGCGTTATGACGACGACGCGACGCTTGTGACTGCCGCGGTGAGCGGGCAGGCTTTTGCGGTGGCGACGTCGGCCACCTTGGTTAACCAGATAAAAAAACAGAACCCGAAGCTGGCGTTTGAGCCGAAAATGACCCTGCAGGTGTTCGATTTGGCGATCGGGGTGCCGAAAGGGCAGCCGGAGCTGAAAGCCAAACTGGACGAGTGGATTGCCGCCAATCTGAAAAACGGCAAACTGAACGCTATTTATCAAAAATACCATGGCGAGCCGATCCCGCCGGAAATCATTAACCGATAGAATGCCGGACCAGCGACTCGCGCGTGATCTCGGCGATGGCGCGGGCGCCGGTGAGGGTCATGGCCACGCGCATTTCCTTGTCGATAAGCGTGAGCAGGTTGGCCACCCCCTGTTCCCCTGCCGTCGCCAGGGCATAGATATACGCGCGCCCCAGCAGCACGGTGTCGGCGCCCAGCGCAATCATGCGCACCACGTCGAGGCCGTTGCGAATACCGCTGTCGGCGAGGATAGCGATATCGCCTTTGACCGCGTCGGCGATGGCGGGCAACGCGCGGGTGGAGGAGAGCACGCCGTCGAGCTGGCGTCCGCCGTGGTTGGACACCACGATGCCGTCCGCGCCGAAGCGTACCGCGTCCCGGGCATCCTCCGGGTCAAGTATGCCTTTGATGATCATGGGGCCCTGCCAGAATTCCCGGATCCATTCCAGGTCGCTCCAGGAGATGGACGGATCGAAGTTTTTCGCCAGCCAGCCGATATAGTCTTCCAGGCCGGTGGGTTTGCCCACATACGCGGAGATATTGCCGAGCACGTGGGGACGTCCGCGCACCCCGACATCCCAGGCCCAGGCGGGATGGGTTATCGCCTGCAGATAGCGGCGCAGCGCCGCGTTCGGCCCGCTCATGCCCGAGTGGGCATCGCGGTAGCGGGCGCCGGGAACCGGCATGTCCACCGTGAACACCAGCGTCGAGCAACCCGCGGCCTTGGCGCGCTCCAGCGCGTTGCGCATAAAGCCGCGGTCCTTGAGCACATAGAGCTGGAACCACATCGGCTGTGTTATGGCGGAGGAGACCTCCTCGATGGTGCCGACCGAGACGGTGGACAGCGTAAAGGGGATGCCCTTGCTTGCGGCGGCCCTGGCGGCCTGGACCTCGCCGCGCCGGGCATACATGCCGCAAAGTCCGACCGGGGCGAGGGCGACCGGCATGGCGAGCCGCTGGCCGAACAGCGTCGTCTCCAGGCTCAGCTGCGACATATTCCTGAGCACCCGTTGCCTGAGCGCCACCTGCGCCAGGTCCTCGACATTGCGCCTTAAGGTGTATTCGGCGTAGGCGCCGCCGTCCAGGTAGTGAAACAAAAAGGGCGGCAGCTTACGTTGGGCCGCCGCGCGATAATCGGTTGCAGCTGAAATGATCATGTATCCTGTTCTCGCATCATGTCGGTGTCGGTATCCTGATAAGCCAGGCGGGTAACGCGCGCCTGCCGGGCTTCGTCTTCGTGCAGGGCTTTCAGCGTGGTATGGACGCACTCCAGATGCGTTATCGCCGCGCTGCGCGCGCGTTCGGGGTCGCCGGCCAGTATGGCCTGCAGCAATTCATGGTGTTGTTCGGTTAATTTGGCGAAAATCACCGGCACCGTATACATGCGCCGCCGGCTTTGCATTACCGAGGATTGCAGCAGCTCGAACAAACCGCGCATGGTTTGCAAAAGCACCAGGTTGTGCGAGGCCTCGGCAATGGCCAGGTGAAAACGCACGTCGGCCTGCGCGGCCAGATCGGGATCGTCGCTCTCGCTGACCCGCAGCGTGGCGTCAAAACACATCCGCAGCCGTTCCCTGTCGGTGTCGGTGGCGCGCCGCGCCGCGTGCCATGCGGTGCTGGCCTCGATAGCCAGCCGCGCTTCCAGTACGTCATAACGATAATCAGGATCCTCGGCCATCAGCATTTTCAGCGGCAGGACGATGCGCTGCCCGGACCATTGATGAAAATCATCCTGAACGTAGGTGCCGCCGCCGCGACGGCTGACCACCCACCCCTGGCTGCTGAGTTGCTGGATGGCCTCGCGTACCGATGAGCGCGATACGCCAAGCTGGGATGCCAGCTGGCGCTCGGCCGGCAGACGCATGCCCGCGGCCAGCCCGCGCTCCGCTATCAACTGCTTGAGACGCAGGGCGATATGGTCGGCCACGCGGATATCATCAGGTAAGGTCATGGGATCATCCAAGGCAAAATATACGCCTGCAGGGTAGTGATAGCCCCGACGATACTGCAAAAAATCAGGCTGTGCTTCACCGTAAAGCGAAATAAATCCGGCTCATGGCCCACCAGCCCCGCCGCCGCGCAGGCGATGGCGATGGACTGCGGCGAAATCATTTTGCCGGTGACGCCGCCGGTGGTATTGGCCGCCACCAGCAGCACGTCGGATACGCCGATCTGCTGCGCGGTGGTGGCCTGTAGCGCGGCGAACAAGGCGTTCGAGGCGGTGTCGGACCCGGTAAGGAATACGCCCAGCCAGCCGAGGAACGGCGAGAAAAAGGTAAACGCCCGGCCGGTATGCGCCAGGGCCAGGGCCAGCGTCGCGGACAGGCCGGAATAATTGGAAATAAAGGCAAAGGCCAGCACCATGCCGATGGAGTAGATAGGCAGCGCCAGATCCCGCAGGGTCTCTTTAAATGTCGCCAGCGCCGCGCGCGGCTTCATGCGCAGATAGGCGATCGAGATAAAGGCCGCCACCATAATGGCGGTGCCGGTGGCCGAGAGCCAGTCGAACTTATACACCGCCGGGTACGGCAGGAACGTCGCCACCACCGGCGGCGTTTTTGCCACCAGCTTATCCAGGAAGGGCACGGAAATGCTTACCACCCAGCTTTGCAGCGGGCCGCCGGCGGCAAACAGCGCTTTAAACGGCGGCACGCTCCAGAGGGTTACCGTGGCGGTCAGGAAAATAAACGGCATCCAGGCGCGGACGATTTGCCCGGCCGTATAGGTCACGGCCGGTGCCGGCTGGGCCGGCTGGCCGCCGTCGCTGAACCGGAAGATGTGCGCCGGATGCCAGACGCGCAGGAACAGGGTCAGGCATACCAGCGATACCAGCGAGGCGATAATATCCGGCAGCTCGGGCCCGATGAAATTCGAGCTCAGATACTGGGCCAGGGCGAAGGAGATCCCCGCCACCAGGACCGCGGGCCAGGTTTCCCGGATCCCGCGCCAGCCGTCCATGATCGCCATGATCCAAAACAGCACGATAATGGTCAGGAACGGCAACTGTCTGCCGACCATTTGCCCGATAGTAAAGGGGTCGATATTGGCCACTTGCCCGGCGACGATAATCGGCACGCCCATGGCGCCGAAGGCCACCGGCGCGGTATTGGCGATCAGGCATAAGCCGGCGGCGTACAGCGGCTTAAAACCCAGCCCCACCAGCAGCGCGGCGGTAATGGCCACCGGCGCGCCAAATCCGGCGGCCCCCTCCAGGAACGCGCCGAAACAAAAACCGACAATCATCATTTGCAGGCGCTGATCGGGGGTAACCGACAAAATAGAGGAGCGGATGATATCGAACTGGCCGGTCTTGACGGAAATCTTATAGACAAAAACGGCGGCGATGATAATCCATGCAATCGGCCATAAGCCGTAGAAAAAGCCGTAAACCACCGAGGCCAGCGCCCGATCGAGCGGCATGCGGAACAACAGCAGCGCCACCAGCAGGGCCAGGATGGTGGTAATAGTGCCCGCCAGGTAGCCTTTCAGGCGTAATTTAATCAGCGCAAAAAAGAAAAACGCGATGGGAATCACGGCGACCAGGCTCGATAGCCAGATATTGCCGAGCGGGTCGTAATTTTGTGGCCAGATTGGCATGTCATGCTCTCCTGTGACTCGATGTCCGTCGGTGGGTATGCGCCGGGCCGCCCGGGCGCGTCCTGCCCGGCGAATAGGGTTGGCGCAGACAGCAAACTTGGCCTTGGTCATGAAAAAAATGTGAATGAAATGGTCGCCAACGGGCTGGCTGTTACACAAAATTGGTCCTACCAAAACATTTAAGCAATTCTCTTGATACATAAAATTAATGAATCGATAACAAATAGCAACGCTTCATGGGCTTTTTTATTGATTTGCCTGCAATAGTCACAATTTTTTTGTTATTGGTCGGACCAAAAGGCGTGGCGTAGTGTTTCGCAGCGGTACATTTGGGCGAGGATAGGCGGGAGACCATCTTGACGCGGGCCGGTTGCCGCGCGGCGTGCGGGAGAGGCTGCGCGCATGATGCCGGCCGACCTGTTGCGAAGCTGCGCGTAATATCGCCCTATATCCGCGCTTTTCCACGTAGAATATAAGGCGGTGCGCGCTAGAAATTAATGATAAGGCGCCAGTAGTAAATTAATCGTTGGGCGCGCGCACAGGTCGTGCAAATTAATATCGGGATATAATTGTTTCAGCTCAAGATGGAAGGAGACCAATTGGATGGAGGACAGGCCGCGATGGAAAAAATTATCATTCAGCGACATACCGTCAATATTTATATAATGACCCAAAATATCTATTAATGGATGATTTAAGGCGTCTTTTCCCGGCGCGTTTTTTTGCCCCATCACAATGTGCTCCATTTCTTTGATCTTGGTTTTGGTCATGGTGATCAAGGCTTTTTTATCCAGCTTGCCGCTGATGGAATAAGGCAAATCGTCAATAGGATAAAAATAGCGCGGAATCATATAATGACCCAGCTCATTTTCAAGTTCCAGGCGAATGGCTCCCGTATCAATCCCTTGCCCTGGTTTGTCCATTTTCAGCCAGCCGACGATCACCGATTCATCATCCCCATCGCCTTCCAGGACAACGACAGCCGCCGCCGCGACGCCGGCACATTTCTCCAGGGCGTCCACCACTTCGGCGCAGTCGATACGGTACCCGCTGACCTTATAAAAATCGCCATCCCGGTACAGGTAATTCAGCACGCCTTCCGCATCGATTAGACCGATATCGCCGGTATCATAAAAACGCCCCTCTGTCTGCTCGCCGGGAAGAGCAATGAATTTTTCGGCGGTCAGGGCAGGGTTGTTAAGGTATTCCAACGCCACCCCGGCGCCGCCGATGAAAATATTACCTGGTTCCCCCGCCTTCATCTCGCGCCGCGCGTCATCCAGAATTTTTATCTGCGTATGGTCGATTGGACGACCGATGCGATTATCGCCGGCGCGGGTGATGACATGCGCCGTTGACCAGACAGTGGTTTCCGTCGGCCCGTAGAGGTTGCATAACCAGCGCGCGCGCGCCGACAGCCGGGCGGATAACTGCCGTCCCAAGGGTTCTCCTCCCACCAGGAGCCGGTTGAATCGCCAATCATCCTGCAGATAGGGTAAAAGACATTTGAGCATGGACGGCGTCGACTGGAAAATATCGGGCTGACAGCGCATTAACTGCCACGCAATCTCCTGGACTGAATGCGTTTGCGCATCGTCGAGCAGAAACAATGTCCCGCCGTTGGCCAGCGGCACGGCATACTCCAGGTAGAACATATCAAACGACACCGAGGTTGCCGACAGCCAGCGGGTCTCGCCGCCGGCCTCGAGCAACCGGCTGAAACTGTTGATCAGGTTACTGCACCCCCTATGCGCCACGCTGACCCCTTTCGGCTCGCCCGTGGAGCCGGAGGTATAAATACGATAAGCCGCC
Organism: Sodalis sp. RH24; assembly: GCF_047324145.1. Taxonomy (NCBI): domain Bacteria; kingdom Pseudomonadati; phylum Pseudomonadota; class Gammaproteobacteria; order Enterobacterales; family Bruguierivoracaceae; genus Sodalis; species Sodalis sp. RH24. Next base: position 1,510,586 of record NZ_CP178729.1, on the reverse strand, counting down.
GGCGCCGGATTTTCCGCGGGAACGGGTTTTATCTGCGCAACGGCGCTAAAGGTCGCCACATCAGCCCCGTCCGCGCCGCCGATATGACCCGCGCGGCTGTCGTAGGTCAACAGGCAGGACGAGGCCGCCAAAATTTTCATCACGCGGCCTGGCGCGGTGCAAATATCCAGCGGGATGTAGGGTACCCCGAGGTAATGGCAGGCCAGCAAGGATGCCATCAGCTCCACACCTCGCGGCAGGCACAGGAGAATGCCGTCCGTTTTGGCGTCCATTTTATGCGCCAGCTGTTGCGCATAATGGCCGGCCATGTGCTGCAACCGGGCGTAGCTGATGGATTGGTCATTCACCACTAGGGCAATAGCCTGCGGAGTGCGCTTCGCCGCGGCCTCGAAGGCATGAATAAAATGCATGTTTCCAGCGCAAGGGGAATTACTCACCATTCTCGAATCTCCATTTCATAATAACGCAGTTAATATCAACGTGATTAACGTTGTCACACCGATAACGCCGGTTACAACGCTAATCAGCGCTATAATCAGCAATTATAATGTGCAGATTAATAATTATGCTTAATAAAAAATATCGCTGCCTCCTTAAATGCCCGCCTGCCGGATAAGGGCTATGACACCCTGGCTGCGGCAGGCGTTAATCAGTTATTCACTGAAAACTTAAATGTAAAATGCTATTTTCACAACCCGGCAGTGGCGGATCGGCCATAATAAATACAAGCTGCTAAAAAAACGTATTCCTGAAAATTTAACGCTAAAAAAATAAGTTAAATGGCGGAATAAACCAGCATATGGCAATATTTGTGCTTTTTAAAAAAACATATTAATTAATTAGTATTGGTTTTTATCCACTGCCGGGCTGGTAGTGGGCAAGGCAGGCTGATGGGCAACCGGCGGGCTTCCCGCCACGGGGCGCCGGATGCGCGGATCGATGATTATTCGTCGCGGCCAGGGCGCCGTTAAGCGGCGCCACCAGCGCCGGCGCTTATTGGCAGTCGGCTTTATATTCGTATTTATCGGCTTTTTGACGATCGTTTTCAGTAATGGTCACCAGATCGGTCAGCGTCTGTTTCGGCACCGGCTTGCCGGCCAGCAGCGCCAGCGCGGTGGTAATGACCGCTTCGCCTTCCTGTTTGGGGTTCTGCGCAATCAACACGTTGATGGTGCCGTTTTTCAGCGCGCTCACTTCGGCGGTGGCGGCGTCATAGGCCACCACCTTGACTTTTTTCGCCGCGCCCGCCTGGCGCAGGCCGGTTACGGCCCCGATGGCGCCCTGATCGTTGGTGGAAAATACGCCCGCCAGCCGAGGATGGGCGGAGAGGGTGGAGGTGATGATTTCCGCCGCCTTCTGCGGGTCGTCGCTTTGATACTGCGGGCCGAGGTAGGTGATACCGGGATAGGTTTTGATCTGTTCGGCAAAACCTTTTTCACGCGCGTCCTGGGCGCTTGAGCCCGGCGGCTGGGTAATAACCAGCACTTCGCCTTTGCCGCCGAGCAGCGTATTCATCGCCTCGGCGGCCATTTTACCGCCGCGCTCGTTGTCGGAGATGATTTCCGTCGCCAGGAAACCATTGTCATTGAGCGTCTGGTCGACGGTCAGCACTTTTGCCCCGCGCGCCGCCAGCTGTTTCATCGGCGCCACCAGGGCCTGCGCATCGGTCGGCACAATCGCGGCCACCGCCGGCGCGGTCGCCGTAACGGCGTTCACCACCGGGATCTGGCTGTCGGCGGCAAACTGATCGGGGGCGGAAACCTGCAGGGTAACGCCCATCTGCCGTGCTTTTTCCTGCGCGCCGCACTGTAATGCCTGATAAAAAGGACTCCCCTTCACCCCCAGGACCAGCGCGACGGTATGATCTTGTCCGGCGGCCAGGGCGGGAGGCGCCAGCGCCAGGGTTAAGGTCGATAAAACAGCGAATGCCATGGTGTTACGCATCATGATTTCCCCTTAGGAAGTGATTGAAACCTGAGTTGACTGATAATAAAACCGTGCCTGCGGGCGGAATGGCGAACCGCGTGGTGGCCATGCGCGCACGGCGCATGGCCATGGCGTGCGAAACCCCGGCCCTTCCTATTCGCGACGCAGGTCAGGCAAACGTGCCTGTAGCGTGACCTGCGGTTAACGTCGATCCCGGGCCCGGCGTTTGAGCTGATCAATCCAGACCGCCAGGATCAGTACCATGCCCATCGCCACGGTTTGCCAAAACGGCGGGATGCCGAGGATGACAAAACCGTTTAGCAGGATAATGGGGATAAACACCCCGATAATGGTTCCGGCGACGCTGCCGATGCCGCCGAACAGGCTGGTTCCGCCCAGCACCACGGCGGAGATGGTCGCCAGGTTATCCATGGCGTGGCCGCCGATGGTGGTGGTGGAAAAACGCGCGTTGGACATGATGGCGGCCACGCCCGCCAGCGCGCCGGAAATCATGTAAATGGCGACCAGGCGCGCTTTAACATTGATGCCCGCGCGCCGCAGCGCTTCCAGGTTGGAGCCGACGGCAAAGACATGCAGGCCGAAGCGGGTAAGGTGCAGTACAAAAGCGGCGACGGCCAGCACCGCCACCGCGATCAACACCAGCACCGGAATACCGGCGACGGCGCCGCCGCCGACCACATCCACCAGCTTTTCCGGCATGGCGCGCACATCGATGCCGCCGGAAAATACCTGCGCCAGCCCAAGCGCCATGCCGAAGGTGCCGAGGGTGACAATCAGCGCCGGGATTCTGGCCACGGCCACCAGGAAACCGTTGAGCGCGCCCCACAGCAGCCCGGCCGCCACCGCCACCAGGCTGCCGGCGGCAATCACGCCCCAGCCGGCGTCGGTGGTGCCGAAGGTATTGCCCGCCTGGCCTGAGAGAGACAGCATCGCCTGGGCGGAAACCACCGAGGAAAACACCAGAACCGCGCCCACGGATAAATCAATGCCGGCGGCGATGATGACGTAGGTTTGCCCCACCGACAGCACCAGCAAAATGGCGGCGTTAATGGCGATTTGCGCCAGGTTGTAGGCCGAGCCGAACTGTTCGGGGCGCAGCACGCCGAACAGCGCGATAAGCGCTATCAGCAGAATAAATATCCAGCCGCCGCCGATCAGCCGCGCCAGCGTATCACGCGCTCCGGCGGGGTGTTCAGCGCCAGGCGCCGGTTTATTTACTAAGGTTTTGTTCATGGCGCCGCCTCCGCGCTGCCGTAGGTGCCGCTGGTCATGGCCGACACCAGATCTTCCACCCGCAGGCCCTTGGTCGGCATCTGCGCCACGCTTTTGCCCAGGCGCAGCACCTCGACCCGGTCGGCGATTTCCAGGACCTGCGGCATATTGTGGCTGATCAAAACCACCGCCAGGCCGGCGTCGCGCACCTGGCGCACCAGCTGCAGCACCCGCTCGGTCTGGACGACGCCGAGCGCGGCGGTCGGTTCGTCCATAAAAATCACCCGTCCGGCCCACATGGCGGCGCGGGCAATGGCCACCGACTGGCGCTGGCCGCCGGACAGCGAGGAAACCGGCACCGACAGCGAGCGCAGATTGACGCCCAGGCGGGCGAACTGTTCCACCGCTTTGCGGCGCATGACGGCGCGGTTGAGCATGCCCAGCCTGCCCAGCGGGCCGCCGCGCAGTTCCTCGCGGCCTAAAAACAGGTTTTCCACCGGCGTCAGCTCCGGGGCCAGGGCCAGATCCTGATAGACCGTGGAGATGCCGCTGTCCTGGGCCGCCCCCGGCGAGGCGAACACCACCTCGCGGCCGTCGATTCTAATCACGCCCTCATCGGGCCGATCGGCGCCGGAGAGAATTTTCGTCAGCGTTGATTTCCCCGCGCCGTTATCGCCGATCAGGGCGCAGATTTCACCGGGATAGACGCGGAAATCCACGTGCTCCAGCGCCCTGACGCCGCCGAAGTGTCGGCTGATGGCCACGGCTTCAAGTACCGGGATGGTCATTTTCGTGTTTCTCCACCGCAAGACCAATGTTATTGGCAAACGCGAACCACTGGTTGTAGGCCGCGCCCGTCAGGCCGGACCAATACTGGAAGGCGGCTTCCGCGTCGGGAAAATTCCACACTTCGACGGTCTCGAAATCATGCTGGCCGCGAATATGGTAGCGGCCCATAAACCGCGCGCCGTCGGTCGCCGCCCGATCGGCAAGCGCTTGCCACCGGGCCCGCTTTTCCTGTTGTTCGGCATCGGTCAGTAAATACCAGCGCGAGCGCGGGCGGGCATAATGGATCCAAATACTCTCTGACATAGGGGCTCCTTAAGCGCCGGCGGGCAACAGCAGGTCGGCCAGCGGGCGAACCTTGCCGGTGACGTGGCGTGAGGTGGTGAATTTAAAATCCGCGGCGTCCTGATGGCCGGTAATGGCCCGGGAGACAGTGTCCAGGCTGTCGGTTTCCCAGATGCCGAGGTGATGCCAGCTATGCGCCCAGTCCAGGCGATGACGGCCGGCGATATTGATATTCAGCGCCAGATCGCCTTTAAACGCGACGTCGCATTCAGCGTCATATTCCGTGCGTTCGGCGGGCGTCGCCTCGCACCAGGCGTCGTTCCATTCCCACAGCGCCATAAACCCCCAGGGGCGCCGGATATCCGCACCGCCGCCGTTCACGGTGGCGAATTCACGCGGACCTAACAGCCACTGGGTGGCGAACAGCCGCGACCAGCCCGCCTGTTCAAGACGTACGGTTCCCGCCAGCGCGGCGTCAAGGGACGGCGCCTCAAAGGCGCCGGCCATATCCCATTCGTGCAGGGCGCCGCTGTCGAGCGCCGTCGCCGGGAGGGTCTGGTCGGCCGGCGTAAACATGGCGCGGAAAGACAACAGCCAGCCTTCGCCGCGCAGCTGATCCAGCAGCGTCATCAGCGCCTGATAATGTTGCCGCTGATACACCGCGTCGCCCGCGTCCGTCTGGCGTTTGGCCAAAAATGCCACCACGCAGCGCGCCGAGGTCGACGGCTGGGAAGAGAATACGTCGGTTTCACCGGTCAGCAGCGTCATTTGCCCTCCCGCACCAGCATCACCGCCTGCATTAACTGCGCCACGCGGCGGGCATCCACCGGTTTCCACCAGGCGCCGTCGTGTTTTAGCCATTGGCCGATAATGGCGCCGTCGGCCGCGCTGAACAGCGCGGGCACCTGGGCCGGCGACAGGCCGGAACCGACGATAACCGGTAAATTGGTGCCGTTGCGCACGTCGTTCACCTCGGTCGGTTCGGTGGGCGATCCGGTGCGGGTGCCGGTGGCGATCAGCACATCGGCGTCGAACCATTCCGCGTCGGTGGCCTGCTCGGCGATGCCGCGATCGGCGGTAATGGCATGGGCGCCAAACTTGACGTGCACGTCGGCGAAAATGGCGACATCGCGGGCGTCGATCATCGACCGGTAGCGCATCGCTTCCGGCGCGGGACCGTTGATAAAGCCCTCATTGGCCACATAGGCGTTGACCCATTGATTGACCCGTACCCAGCGCGCGCCGACCGCCTTGGCGATGGCCAGCGCGGGAATGGCGCCGTTGGCCACGCAGGTGATGCCGATGGGCGTCGCCACCGCGGCGCGCACTTCCATGCAGGCGGCGGTCAGCGCGGCCACCGTCTCCGGGCCGATATTTTCCGGCCGGCAAAAGGGCAGATCGCTGGCGTTTTCAATAATAATGCCGTCGATGCCGCCCTGCGCCAGGGTTTTGGCGTCGGCGACGGCGGCGGCGAAAATGTCTTTCATTGCCTGCCCGTTATAACGCGGCGCGCCGGGGAGGGCCTGCAAATGTATGACGCCTATTACCGGTTTTTTTACCGGGAACAGCGCGGCAAGCATGTCGGGTTTTTGGGGAAGTACCTGTGGTCCGGCCATCTTATCTCTCGTCTGTCGGGGCGCGGGCATCGCCATCGGGCGTGCCGGCGCGTTGATAATGCATAAGCTGTGCGTGGCTGGGGTAAGAGGGCTGCGCGCCCATGCCCCCGCAGCTGTAGGTGGCGGCAAAGACCGCCCGCGTAAGCGACTGGTGTAGGGATTCGCCCGCCAGGCGCCCGGCGATAAACCATCCGGCCAGGCAATCGCCCGCGCCGGTGGTGTCCACGATGACCGGGTCGAAGGGTACGCGGGCGCTCACGTCATGAACCGCGGAGACGTAGCGCGCGCCCTGCGGGCCAAGGGTGCACACCACGGCCGTTACGCCCAGCGCCAGCAGCCGCGCCACGGCGTTATCGCCCAGCTGGCGCAGCGCGCGCTGGTTGCAAAACACCACCTCGGCGCCGGACAGCAGGGGATAGAGGGGTTCCAGACCGCCGGCGAAGGTGGCGGGCTCCAGGTCAATCGACCACTTGCAGCCGGCCCGGCGGCACTGTTCAATCAGGGGCCACGCCCCCTCGCCGTACACGGCGGTATGCACCCAGTCGATACCGCGTAAATCGAGGGCCTGCACCCATGCCAGGCTGGGATACAGCGAGACGCCCGGCTCCAGCAGCAGCCGTTTTTCGCCGTGCGGCTCAAGGAGGATTACGGCGCGGCAGGTCCGTCCGGGCCTTTTGCGGCTGATAATCCGCAGGCCGGATTGTTGCAGGCCATGTAGCAGGGGATCCGCCACCAGGTCGTCGCCGGTTTCAACGGCGAGCGTGACGTCCGCGCCCGCCAGGCGGCAGGCCAGGGCGGCGTTGCTCACCACCCCGCCGGCGGACTCGCTGTTGATGCGCGCCAGGACTTTTTCGTCGGGCTGCGGGATATGATCCATGCCGAAGGTGGTATCCAGGCTGATATCGCCGACAAACAATCCTTTGCCGGCCATCATGATTTACGCACCAAATCGATGGTAAAGCTGTAGCGATCGGCGCGGTAATGCACCGTCACATATTCCACCGGGCGCTGGTCCGCGTCGTAGCTCAGGCGCCGGGCGACCAGGCAGGCGGATCCCCTGGCCACCTGGAGGGCGCGGGACAGTTCGCCGTTGAGCAGGGCGGCGCTGATGGTTTCCTGGCCGCCGACGATGCGGCAGCCGCACCGCTGTTCCAGCCAGACATACAGCGACTGGCGGTCAAGGTCGTCGGCCCCGGGCGTCGGGTGATGGACAAAAAGGGCGGGCGACAGCCAGCTGTGGGAATACGCCATCGGCATGTCATCGGCTTTTAACAGCCGGGTGGACATAAAGGCTTTTTCGTTGGGCTGCAGGCGCAGGGCGGCGGCAATATCGGCGGGAGGAACCGCCATGCGGGCGCCGAGGGTCTGGTAGCCGGCGCTGAAACCGCGCCGCTGCATATCTTCCGCGAAACTCGACATCTGGCTCAGCGGCTGGACCACCTGCGGCGGCAGCACGATGGAGCCTTTACCTGCGCGGCGGCTGATTAAGCCCTCCTGCTCAAGTTTATCCAGCGCGGTGCGCGCGGTGGTGCGGCTGACCCCGAACACCTGGTTAAGCAGGGTTTCCGAAGGCAGGGCCTCGCCGGGCTTAAATCCGCCGAATTCGATTTCACGGCGTAATCTGTCTGCGATTTGCCACCATAATGGCTGCGGGCCGGAAACAAGCCCATGCTGATCCCAATGCATGTTTATTCTTTCTGGTTGCCGATAGGTTGTCATGATAATTGAATGACATGACAATCCCTGTCAACCGGCTAATTCACAGAAAAATCATTAAAATCAATAGGGTTGACGCAACTGAAGGGTAGGTGCATTTGCTTTTTTATCGTCAGGAAACAGTGAATTAATACCAGACATTTGACCGTCGTCGGCGCGGATTTTACGGCGGCAATGCCGTCATAGGAAATTAGTATGATTGTGATCTCCGTGTTAAATCGGGCAATGCGCGCGGTCAACACGCGCCCATCCGTCATGCTTTGCGCGCATAGCGACAATAGCAACCGGCATTAGCCGCCGGCGCACCCCGGGGCTACAATCGCCGCGACATCCGAACCAGTATCCCCGGGGTAGATAATAATGAAAATTCTCGACGTGGTTGAAATCACCAAACCCATTGCCTCGCCTATCCGTAATGCCTATATCGATTTCAGCAAGATGACCACCAGCCTGGTGGCGGTGGTCACCGATGTGATTAAGGACGGCCGGCGCGTGGTGGGCTACGGCTTTAATTCCAATGGGCGCTATGGCCAGGGCGGCCTTATCCGTGAACGTTTCCGCGACCGTATCCTGCGGGCGGATGCCGACGCCGTGCTTAATCCTAACCGCGATAATCTCGATCCCCACCGGATTTGGGACCTGATGATGGCCAATGAAAAGCCGGGCGGCCACGGCGAGCGTTCCGTGGCCGTGGGCACGCTGGATATGGCGCTCTGGGACGCCACGGCGAAAATCGCCGGCCAGCCGCTGTTCCGGCTGCTGGCGGACACCCACGGCGTAGACGCCAATCCCCGCGTATTTGTCTACGCCGCCGGCGGTTATTATTATCCCGGCAAGGATCTTGTCGCGCTGCGCCGGGAGATGCGCGGCTATCTGGACCGCGGTTATACGGTGGTGAAGATGAAAATCGGCGGCGCGCCAATCGACGAGGATCGCCGCCGTATCGCCGCCGTACTGCATGAGATCGGCGACGACGCCCGTTTGGCGGTGGACGCCAACGGGCGCTTTGATCTGGAAACCGGCATCGCTTACGCCAAAATGCTGCGCGAGTATCCGCTGTTCTGGTTCGAGGAGGCCGGCGATCCGCTGGACTATGCCCTGCAGGCCGCCCTGGCCGGCTTTTACCCGGGCGCCATGGCGACGGGTGAAAATCTGTTTTCCCACCAGGATGCGCGTAACCTGCTGCGCTACGGCGCCATGCGCCCGGACCGGGATTATCTCCAGTTCGACTGCGCCTTGTCGTATGGCCTGGTGGAGTATCTGCGCACCCTGGCGGTGCTGAAGGAGTTCGGCTGGTCGGCGTCGCGCTGTATCCCGCACGGCGGTCACCAGATGTCGCTGAATATCGCGGCGGGGCTGGGGCTTGGCGGAAACGAAAGCTATCCGGATTTGTTCCAGCCCTACGGCGGTTTTCCGGATGCGGTGACCGTTGACAACGGCTATATCACGATGCCCGAGCTGCCGGGCATCGGATTCGAGGGGAAATCCGAGCTGATAAGCGTGATGCGCGCGCTGGCCGAATAATCGCCCGCGCGCCCGGTAACGCATGATACCGCGCCGGCATGGCTGTCCGCGCATCCCGCGTCAGCGCGGGCCCTGGCCGGCGATGGCCTGCCATAACCGCTCCGCCGCCCGGGTCATCGACGATGCTGGGCGGAACACCCTAATCTGCACCGGTACCTCGAGGCGCCGGTCCCGTACCGCCGCCGCGACCAACGCGCCGCTGAGCAGATCCGCCTGCGCCAGCGTCCTGGGCAGCCAGGCCACGCCGTCTCCGGCCCGGGCCATGGCGAGCAGGGTGGCGGCGAGATCGGAGGTAAAAACCCTGTCCATTTTTGCCAGCTGCGCGGTCATGTGCCGTTGGGTGGCGATTATCCGGCCCAGCCCTGAATCAGTGCTGTAGGACAGGTACGGTATCGGCCGGGCCATGTCGTCCAGGGACCATTTCGGCCGTTTGCCGGTGGCGTCGGGCGCGCAAAGCGGCAGCAGGATATCCTCGCCGACCTGGACGCTGGTAAAGTGCGCGTTCTCCAGCCCGCGGCCGGCATCCGAATGGGAATGGCACAGCAAGAATTGCGCATCGCCGCGCAGGAACAGGCGTTCGCAGGCCAGCAAGGTGTCCGACACCAGCTTTACCTGGCCATCCAAAGGGGTGATGCCGCTTTCACGCAGCCAGTGGGGGAAAAACAAAGAGGACAGCGAATGGGTTGCGCAAAAAATGATCATCTGCGCGCCTTTGCCCGCCGCTTCCAGCGTTTTCGCCCGCAGATCCTGAATCGCGCGCAGAAGAGCCACCGCCTGCGGGTGGAACACCTCACCGGCGGCCGTTAGCCTGACGCCGCCCCGGCTGCGTTCAAACAACGGCGTGCCGGCCCACTCCTCCAGCGCCTGAATGCGCCGGCTGAACGCCGGCTGCGTCACATGCCTCAGCTCCGCGGCCCGTGAAAAATTCAGGCTCTCGGCCAGGGCCGTGCAGTCTTCAAGCCACGCCAGCTCAATGTGGGGATGATTCATCATACCTCGGCTCCATGGCGTCCGACGCCTCTTGTCAGCATGCGCTGCCGCCATTATCGCACAGCCGGCGCGCACTTTCCTGATGACAAGTCGGCGCACTCTGTGCAGGATGAGATTTATTTATCCAGGGCAACAAATCTGATGAGTGTGAAAACCGCCTCCCTTGAGAACCGCATCCGTCAATGCTGGGAGCAGCTTTCCAGCCATGAGCAGCGGCTGGCTGACGTGATTCTGGCCGCGCCGGGCCAACTGGCGATGAATACCGCCACCGAGCTGGCGCGGAGCGCCGGCGTCTCAAAAGCCACCACCACGCGTTTTTTCCGCCATCTGGGCTATGACAATTACGACGCGGCCCGGCGGCAGGCGCGCGATATGCAAAACAGCGGCTCGCCCCTTTACCTGCAGCAATTTCAATCCGGCTCGCCGCTGGATGCGGTGATCCAAAACCATCTGGAGCGCGAGGTGGCCAACCTGGTCAATACCTACCGCTCGCTGGACGCGCAGCAACTGGGCGACATCACGCAAGCGGTCGCAGGCGCCCGCCGGGTGGTGGTGATGGGCTGGCGATTCAGCCAGACCATTGCCGCCATGCTCTATCGCGATCTGATCCATGTTCACCACGACGTGAGGCTGCTGCCGCGCGCCGGCGATTCGCTGGCGGAGCACCTTGCCGTGCTGGGGCCGCTGGACGTGGCGATCTGCGTCGGCCTGCGCCGCCGGATGCCCGCCCTGGAGGCGGCGATGAACGCCATGGCGGAGCTGCGGGTGCCGATGCTGTACCTCTCCGACGTCCTTTCCGGCAAACCCTCGAAACAGGCGACCTGGATTATTCGCTGCCACACCGAGGGCAGCCTGATCTTTGACAGCACCGCGTCGCTCTCGGGGGTATGCAACCTACTGTGTTCGCTGGTGGCGCGCGAGCGGGGCAAAGCCCGCAACGATCAGCTGGCGCTGATCGAATCCGTGCACCAGTGGCTTGATGAGCTGGAATAACCGATCGTCATGGTGCATTAGCGTAAGATTTTGCCCGGGGATGGTGCGCCGGCGGCGCGGCAACCGCCGGTCCGGCGCGGCTGTAAACGACCCTTAAGAAACAAAAGAAATAAAATATAATGATAAAGAAACAATAGTTTCACTCTGATTTTATACAGAAAAAAGGGTTTCTCTCCCGGCGCGGATAACGATGGCGGTAAAAAGTGGCATGAAAGCTGCCTAATTGTTAGACATCGCCACCACACCAGGATATGACCCTTATGAATAAAATCGCCTTTTTCGCCGCCGCGCTGCTGGCCTTAGGAGCTTACTGCGCCACGGCCCAGGCGGATACGCTGGCCGATATCAAATCCAGCGGCAAAATGACCGTCGGTATCGATCCCACCTTTCCCCCCTACGAATACACCAACGACCAGGGCGAGGTGGTCGGCTACAGCGCCGCCATTATGCAGTCGGTAGCCAAAGAACTGGGGGTGAAACTGGAGTTTCAGAAAACCGCCTTCAGCGGCATTATTCCCGGGCTGATCTCCGGCGCCTTCAACACCGAAGGTTCCTCCCTTAACGTCACCGCCGAGCGGGCGAAGAAGGTGCTGTTTACCGTGCCCTTCAGTAAAACCGTCAACGGTATCCTGGTACGCCAAGCCGACGCGGGCCATTTCAGCGCTAAGCCATTGAAAGTGGAAGACCTGGCGGGGCTGCGCGGCGCGGCAAAAAGCGCCAGCGTGCCGGAACAACTGCTGAAAACCTTTAATGACCAACTGGCAGGCAAAGGCCTTAAACCTATCATCATCATCAGCGTCGATACGCTGGACCAGACCGTCAGCACCCTGATGACCAAACGCGCCGACTTTGTGATTGACGATATCGCCGTGCTGGCGCCTGTCGCGAAAAAATATCCCGGCAAGGTGGCGCAGGTGGGCGAGATAGGCCCATCGCAGTGGATGGCGTGGGCCACCCGCAAAGAGGACGCCACGCTGAACAAGGTTATCAGCGACCGTATCCTGGCGATGCAGAAAACCGGCGAACTGGCACGGCTGCAAACCCAATACCTGGGCACCACCTTTACGGTGCCGGCCGATAATTTCATTCCGCAGGAGTAAGGCATGTGTCAGCAACAGGTTCATGTCCCCGCCGGGCACGGCCGGGCATTCACCGTCCGTAAAGGGCAATATCTCACCATTATCGACAGCGAGGGGCAGCAGGCGGCGGATTTTGTGGCGGTAAACGCGGCGAATCCCGCCGAGAAGCTGTCGCCGGTGCATACGCGCCAACACCTGCGCTCGCTGTTCTTTAAGCCGGGCGACGCGCTTTGGTCAAGCGATAACCGCGCCATGTTGCGTATTATCGACGACAGCATCGGCATTCACGACGCCAACGTGCCGGCCTGCGACCGTACTCGGTTCAGCGTGGACTTCGGCGTCGAGGGGCATCGCAATTGCGTCGATAACCTGCTGGAAGGCATGCGCGGCTTTGGCGTTACCTACTACAGCCTGCCGGAACCGTTCAACCTGTTCCAGAATGGCCCGGTCACCGCCGACGGCCGAATGGAGGTGACCGATCCGCATAGCCGGGCGGGGGACCGCATTACCTTCCTGGCATTGTGCGATCTGGTCTGCGCCGTGTCGTCCTGTCCGCAAGACATTATTCCCGGCAACGGGCTACAGGTGACCCCCATCGATATCCTTATCTCCGATCAACCCAACGCCGGCGAGGCCTGATATGTTACTGATGAAAGAGGATGTTGCCGCCCCAAAAACCACGCGTTCGCTGGCGGAGCCGGTCATGGTGATGCCGGGCGCGGCGGGTGCTATCCGCGTGGTGCGCGGACAGTTGCTGCGCATCACCGCGCTGGGCGACGGCGCGGTCGCCTCGCTATTTGGTTTCAGCGTCGACGATCCGGGGATCTGGCTGTCGGTGCATCACACGCGCGTCTTTAGCAACAGCTATCTGCTCGGCTCGGGCATGCGTTTGGTCAATAACCGCCGCCGGCCGGTTATGGTGCTCGGCAAGGATAGCGTGCGCCGCCACGATCTGCTGCTGCCGGGCTCCACCACGGCGTGGCTGGCCGGACGCGGTTACGCCGGGCAGCAGGGCTGTATGGACGCGGTGGCCGCCGAACTGGCGCGCCTGAAGATGCCTGTGCCGAAACTGCCCGACCCCGTCAATTTGTTTATGCATGTGGACCTGGAACGCAATGGCGCTATCGCGCCGCGGCCTAATGAGACCCGGGCCGGCGACAGCATCACCTGCCGGGTGGTGATGGATACGCTGTTTATCGTCAGCGCCTGCTGCACAGGGATCGAGGGTAATGACCGTCCGGCGCCGCTGCGGCTATCGGCGGCGGAAGCGTTGACCGATTTTCCGGCTCAGTGAGGTAGCCATGGGGCTGGATGCTGAGGTCAGCGCCGGATTGCCGGAGCTGGCGCGGGGCCTGTGGGTCACCCTGCAACTGACGATGCTGGCGGCGCTGCTGAGCCTGGCGCTGGGCCAGTTGGGCTGCTACCTGCAGTTGCGGCGGGGCGGGGTACCGCGTTTTGCCGGCCGGCTGTATGTCAGCCTGATGCGCGGCACGCCCGCCATCGTCCAGCTGTTCGTGGTGTTTTTTACCTTGCCCAGGCTCGGGCTGGGCGGGCAACCGCTGCTGGCGGCGACGATCGCCATCGGCATGAACAGCGGCGCCTATGTGGCGGAAATCCTGCGGGTCAACCGGCGCCTGGTCACGCCAGGACAGCTGGAGGCGGCGCGCACGCTCGGGCTTGGACGCTGGCTCACCTGGTGGTATGTGGTCAATCCGCAGGTGATGCGCGCCAGCCTGCCCATGCTGGTCAACGAATTTACCCTTTTGCTGAAAACCACGCCGCTGGCGTCGGTGGTGGCGCTGACCGAGCTGACCTACGCCGGGCAGATCGTCATCGCCCGCAGCTACGAGCCGGCCCAGGTGCTGCTGCTGGTGGCGCTCGGCTATCTGCTGATTGCCCTGCCGCTGCTGCGCGCGGCGCGTTATCTCGAAGGCAAAGGGAGACCGGTATAATGGACTGGCATGCCATTGCCTCGTCGGCTCCCGCGCTGTGGGCGGGGATGCAAATCACGCTGTTGCTGAGTCTTATCGCCGCATGGTGCGCGGGACTTGCCGGCGCGCTGCTGGCGTGGTGTCTGCTGCGCGCGCCGCCTTTCTGGCAGCCGCTGCTGCGCGCCTATCGCGCGCTGACCCTCGGCCTGCCGCTGCTGGTGGTGATTTATCTGCTGTATTTTGTGCTGCCTGAATATGGCATCACGTTCTCGTCGCCCACCGTGGGCGTGCTGGCGCTGACGCTCTATTACGCTCCCTATGTCGCGCAGGTGATCCTGGCCGCGATGGCGGCCCTGCCGCGCGGGCAGTGGGAAGCCACGCGGGTGCTGGGTTTAAGCCGGACCCGCGCCCTGGTGGACGTGGTGCTGCCGCAAACCCTGCCGCAGATGCTGTCGCCGCTGACGGGTCTGCTGATTGGCCTGATCAAGGACTCGGCGCTGCTGTCGATTGTCTCGGTGCGGGAATTTATGTACGCCGCCAAGCAGGCCATCTCGGCCACCTACGCCCCGCTGGAAATCTATCTGGCGGTGGCGCTGTGTTATTGGCTGCTTAACAATGTTATCGACATTCTGGCCCGGCGGGTGGAGCGGCGCATGACGCGCTATAGCCGCCGTACGGCGAATTAACCTGGAGAAGACCAATGGAAGCACAATTTACCTGCCGCGATGAGCGGCTGATCCCCGCCCGCCACGGCAAGGCGATCCGCCTGGCCGCGGGTGAAGCGGTGCAGTTGATTAACCTGCACGGCACCCAGGTGGCGGACTGCTGGGCTTATAACGCCCGCGACGTGGGCGAGTACATGTGCATGGAGGCGACGCGGGTCTGGAACCAGCGCCTGAATCCGGTGGTGGGCGACAGTTTTATCACCAATCAGCGCCATCCGATCCTGACCCTGGTGGCGGATACCTCCCCGGGCGTGCACGACACCTTTATGGCGGCCTGCGACGCGCGCCGCTATGAGCTGCTGGGCTGCACGGAGCCGCATCGCAACTGCCACGATAACCTGCATCAAGGACTGGCGGAACTGGGCGTTGCCCTGCCGCACGGCAATCTCGCCTCGTTTAATGTGTTTATGAATATTCGCGTGCAGCCGGACGGCATCACGCTCAGCACGCTGCCGACGGTGACGCGTCCGGGGGATTACATTATCCTGCGCGCCGAAATGGACTGCTACGTGGCGTTTTCCGCCTGTCCACAGGACATCGTCAGCATCCAGGGGCAGGGCGATAACACGCCGCGCGACATGCTGTTGCGTATTCTCACCGGCGATTTTCCCGGCGGGGAGGTGAAAGGGCCATGGATACCGGAGACGGCGGCGCCGAGCAACCGGTAATACGCGTGGCGTGGCTTGGCTCCGGCCGCGTCGCTGGCGGCGCGGCACGATAGGCGGGCGTTAGCTGGCCGCCTTCAGCGGGAACCCGCCGCGGGTATCCTGGTGCATTAAATTGAGCAATAAACGCATAAAACGCTGGCCGCTGGGGGGCAGGGGATGCCCCCGCAGCGACAGCAGCGAAAACGTCACTTCATAGGCGAACGTTTGCGCATCCGCGACTTCAACAAAACAATAGAACTGGGACAGCGTCTGCACGTAATGGGTCGGCAACAGTCCCACATAACCGCCGGCGGCAATCAGGGTGGCGACCGCCTCCAGTCCCGAGGCAACGGCCTTGCGTTTCATATTAAGCCGCTGGCTTAACCGGGAACTGTAGGGATCGCGATCGCGGGTGACCAGGACATAATTCTGGTCAATCAAATCCGCCATCCCGGGCGACGGCTGGCCGAAGGGGATGGCCACGTAGAGGCGGAACGCCTCGTTGAACAATGGCACGCTTTGCAACTGCCGGTTGGTCTCCGGCATGCCGCTGATGCCAATATGCAATTGCCGGTCAAGCATGTGCGTGAGCAGCGAATCATGCTGATGGATAGACAGATGCACGGTGACGTCCGGCGCGATGGAGCGGAATGCCGCCAGCGCCTCGGACACCTTGGAGCCGGAATTGGACAGGCAGTTATCGGCGATGCCGATAGTCAAATCGCCCGCCAGGATATTACGCGCGTCGTTCAGATCGTCACGTATTTTTTTCAGCGTATCGTCCGCCAGGCTGGATGCCCTTAAGACACTTTCACCGAATAGCGTCAGTTGAAAACCGGCCGGCCCGCGAAAGCAGAGTTTTTCACCCAGCCTGGCCTCCAGGTTCTGGAGATGGCGACTGATGGTGGACCGCTCGATGTTCAGCGCCTCCTCGGCCGCGGTCAGACCTCCGGCCTCGGCGACCATGCGGAAGATGCGCAGCAGTTTAAGATCGGCCTCCGTCAGAGGCGGCACGGGTTTAAGATTTTTGGCGGATTGATTCATGTTTCGCTGCCTAACGTCGGGGCTACATCGGAAGGCGCGCTTAACGTGCGCCCTGAGAGCGGTCAGAGTGGGTCTAACAATGGACCCTGCAACAAAAACGTGCGCAAAAAACGACGCGCAAAATACAACATGCAAGATAAATGCCATGCCGGGAGACGGCGGTGATGCGTCACCGCCGGCCACGGCTGCTCTTTATCTGAGCAGGCATGCCCCATCCTGGGGCTCGGGAGCGGGCCGGATGCATGTTGCCGGCGAAAAGGGTGTACGCCATACACGCATAGGTTCACCGGCGGTTACCAAGCGCGGCCGGCAACCGATCTATACTCCCAAGCGTTACCCATCCTTCAGGAGCAGCACATGTCGCAACCCCTTACCGTTCCGCCCTCCCACGGCCCCCAGGGCTTCCTGCGATCGCCGGTGTCCACCGATCTCGACCACCTGGACGCGCATATCGCCATTATCGGCCTGCCCTATGGCAATGCCTACGCCCCTCATGCCATCAGCAACGATCAGATCCATGCCCCCGACGCAGTGCGCGCCGTAAGCGACACCGTCAGCAAGGGCAAGGATCAGTATGATTTCGACGTCGGCGGCCCGATCCTGGATAACCGGCCGATCAAGCTGGTGGACGTGGGCAATGTGCTGGCGGATCCCGCCGATCTTAGCAGCCATACCCCGCGCGCCGAGCAGGCGATCCGTAAAATCCTCGCGGCCGGCGCCATGCCCATTACTCTGGGCGGCGACCACGGCATCCCCATTCCCATCCTGGCGGCGTTCGAGGGCCGGGGGCCGATTACCCTGATTCAGATCGATGCGCATATCGACTGGCGCAATGAGGTGAACGGCGTACGCAACGGTCTTTCCAGCCCCATCCGCCGCGCGTCAGAAATGGCCCATATCGGCGAAATCTTCCAGATCGGCATTCGCGCCCAGGGCAGCGCCCGCACCGAGGAAGTGGACGCGGCGCTGGCCTATGGCGCGCATATCATTCCCGCCTTTGAGGTCCACGACGCGGGCATCGACGCCGTTATCGACCGCATCCCCGACGGCGGTCAATTCTATATCACCATCGATGCGGACGGCCTGGATC
This sequence comes from Sodalis sp. RH24, assembly GCF_047324145.1. Lineage (NCBI taxonomy): Bacteria > Pseudomonadati > Pseudomonadota > Gammaproteobacteria > Enterobacterales > Bruguierivoracaceae > Sodalis > Sodalis sp. RH24. The sequence goes on along the minus strand of NZ_CP178729.1, from coordinate 1,493,001 downwards.
CTACGGTGATGCCCGCGGTGGAAACCCCGGCGCCGGGCGGCCTCACCTTTCATCAGGTGCGCCGCCTGATCCATGCCCTGGTACGCAAGGGCAGAGTGGTGGGCATGGATATCGTCGAAATTACCCCCGCCAAAGATGTGAATCATATCAGCTGTATTACCGCCGCGCGCCTGATGGTGAATGTGATCGGCGCGGCGGTGCGGGCGGATTATTTTGTCACGGCGCAGTCTTGACGCCACCTTACCGGTCCTCAATGGGAGTTAATCATGCGTAAAACCCGTCACCTGTTTATTGTCCGGCTGGTACTGCTGTGCGCCGGCCTTGGGCTGCTTGCCGGCCAGGCCTCGGCTGAAACCGCGCTGGAAAAAATCAAACGCACCGGCACCGTTACCGTCGGCACCGAGGCGGCGTTTCCCCCCTTCGAGTTTGTGCAGGATGGCAAAATCGTCGGCTATGGGTCGGATATCCTGGTGGAAGTGGCCAAGACGCTGGGAGTGAAGGTAAAACAGCTGGATCTGCCCTGGCAGGGCATTTTGCCGGGGCTGCTGGCCGGTAAGTTTGATTTCGTCGCCACCACGGTTGGGATTAACGAAGAGCGCGCCAAGCGTTATGCCTACACCCTGCCCATTGCCAACGGCGCGCCGTATCTGCTCAAGCGCAAGGGTGACGCATTGGCCAAGCTGGCCGATCTTAACGGCAAGGTGGTGGCAACCCAGCTGGCGTCGTCCACCGAACCCGTGGCGCGCGCCCTGGACGCCAAACTGAAGGCCGACGGCGGCGCGGGGTATAAGCAGCTCAAGCTGTTTACCGATTTCCAGGGAGCGTATATGGCGCTGGCCAACGGCGAGGTGGACGCGGTGGTGCAATCGTTGCCGAGCCTGGCGGTATTGGTAAAACAGCGGCCGGATACCTTTGACCTGATGACGGCGATTCCCAACCAGGGCGGCTATGACTACCTGGCCTGGGTCACCCGCCCGGAAGATAAGGATTTGCGCGATGCTATCTCCGGCGTTATCCGCAGCATGCGTGATGACGGGCGCCTGGCGACACTTCAGCAAAAATGGTTCGATTTTACCATGGACATCCCGGATAGCGGCTATCTTCCCCCCGGCGCGCAATAATTTTCGTTAAACCGAACGCGGAGACCCGGCGATGAAATTCAGTTGGCAAACGTTATTTTCCAGTTTCCCGCCTTTACTGGAGGCGGCATGGGTCAACCTTAGCCTGGCCGTGATTATTTTTTTGCTGGTGCTGGCTTTCTCAACCGGGTTTACCCTGTTGCGGGCGAAAAAAATCGTCTGGCTGGGGAGGGCGTCCGCGGTGCTGATAAGCTTTGTGCGCGGCACGCCGCTGCTGATCCAGATTTTTATTTGTTATTACGTATTGCCGGCCCTGGGGTTGGACCTCAGCCCCGAGGCGGCGGGCATAATCGCCATTACCCTCAACAGTACCGTATTCCTGGCCGAAGCCATGCGCGGCGGCCTTGCCACCCTCGATCCGGGGCATATCGAAGCTGCCGCGGCGCTCGGTCTGCCCCCACGCGCCATATGGCAATGCGTGGTCTTACCGCAGCTGTTCCGGCGGATGATTCCGGTCATTGTCAACGAAGCCACGATTATCGTCAAAGGCACCGCCTTGCTATCGGTCATTACCGTGGTGGACGTGCTGCGCACCGCGCAGCAAATTGCCGGCGGTAATTACCGGCCGTTTGAAACGCTGCTTGGCGCGGCGCTGATTTTTCTGGCGATCAATCTGGCGTTCAGCGCCATCGGCAGCTACCTGGAGGCCAGGGCAGCGGACGCCCGGGTATAACGTATGCATATTGATTTCACCGTGCTTTATCCCTACTGGCCGCTATTATTGCAGGGCGCCGGCCTGACACTGAAAATCACGCTGATAGCCTTTGCCATCGGCTACCTGCTGGGCATGGCGGTGGCGCTACTCGGCCTGGTGCCGCTGCGGGTGGTGGCCGCGCCGATCGGTCTCTATATCGCCTGCCTGCGCAGCGCGCCGTTTATTATTTTTCTGTTCGTGGTGTATTACGGGTTGCCCTATACCGGCCTGCGTCTGCCGGCCGAGGTGGTGGGTACCCTGGCGCTGGCGCTCTATGCCAGCGCCTACTACGGCGAGATCCTGCGCGCCGGCATCCAAGCGCTGCCGCGCGGCCAGTTTGAGTCCGCCCGGGCGATAGGCATGTCGCCTGCGCAGGCCATGCGCCATATTATCGCGCCGCAGGTCCTGCGCGCGGTGGTGCCGCCCACCACCAATATGACGCTGACCATGATGAAGGAGTCGGCGGTGCTCAGTTCCATCACCGTGCCGGAACTCACCTATCAAGGCCTGGTGGTGCAGGGCGCCACCTTCGCGCCGTTCGAGGTGTTTATCGCCATTACCGCCCTGTACTGGCTTATCGCCGCGCTTGTCGCCGAGATTGCCCGCCGCGTGGAGCTGGGCGGCGGCCAACCCAGCCGCCATGCTATACAGCGCAGTGCTATTGCCCGGCGTTACCTCTCCCTTGACTGGCGGAACATGCCATGAATAATCCGCCCGCTCTGCGCGTCACCGCTGTCAGCAAACGCTTTCGCCAGGTCTGCGCCGTTAATCAGGTGTATCTGGATATTGCCCCGGGTGAAATTGTGGCGCTGATTGGCCCCAGCGGCTGTGGCAAAAGCACGCTGCTGCGCTGCGTGACCTGGCTGGAAACGCCGGATGAAGGTTTTATCGAGATCAACGGCGCCCCTTTCGGCCGGCGGCGGGAAGGGGAAATCATCCGCCACCAGTCCCGGCGCCAGATCGATATGTTGCGCCCCCGGCTGGGGATGGTATTCCAGCAGTTCAATTTGTGGCCGCACCTCACCGTACGCGAAAACATCGTCACGCCGCAACGGGTGGTATTGGGCCGCGGCGGTGAACAAGCCCACGCGCGCGCGGAACGGCAAATGGCGCAGTTTGCGCTGTCCCAGGTAGCCGACCGCTATCCCTGGCAGCTCTCCGGCGGGCAGAAGCAGCGCGCCGCGATTGCCCGGGCGCTGGTGATGGACCCGGCGGTGATGCTGTTCGACGAGCCCACCTCGGCGCTTGACCCGGAGCTGGTGGGCGAGGTGCAGACGCTGCTGCGCTCGCTGGCGCAGGGCGGCATGGCCATGCTGATTGTCACCCACGATATCCGTTTTGCGGTGAACGTTGCCGGACGCCTCGCGTTTATGTGCGAGGGCGGCATTGTCGAGGAAGGGCCGGTGTCACAGCTGGTCGGTTCCCCGCGCGATCCCCGCCTGCGGCAGTTTCTGACCCTGACCTATGCGTCGGGGCGCGATAATCCCTCTACCCAGGAGTAACATCATGTCCCGAGTCAACCGGCCGTTTGTCGGCATTCCTTCGTTTTTACGCGCCAGGATTGCGCCTGATATCACCCAACTGGACGCGGCCATCGCCATATTGGGCATTCCCTTCGACGAGGGCTCGCCCTTTATGCCCGGCACCCGTATGGCGCCGCGCTCCCTACGCGAGCACTCGCTGCGTTTTTGCAGCGAGCATCGCGGTTATTATTCCCCGGAGGAAAAGCGGGAATTCCTCGGCGAGGAGGTCCGCGGCGGGCTGATCGTGGACGCCGGCGATGTGGATATCCATCCCACCAATGTTGAAAAAACCTTTGAGCTTATCACCGACGCGGTTAAGCACATCCTGGACGGCGGCGCGCTGCCGGTGATCCTGGGCGGTGACCATTCGATTACCTACCCGGTGTTCCGTGCGTTTGACGGCGATATCCACGTACTGCATTTTGATGCCCATACGGATTACGGCACGCTGGAGCAGGATATGCAATACACCAACGGCCACGCTTTCCGCCATGTGGTGGAGCGCGCCAAGGCCAGCAGCCTGACGCAGATTGGCATCCGCAGCCTGCGCCACAGCGCGGAAATCGTTGAGCAGGTGATTGAGGGGGGAAACCGGGTGATTCCGATGGGCGAGTTCCGGCGCATCGGGCCGCAGGGTATCGGCGCGCTGCTGCCGGAAAACGCCAGGGTGTATGTCAGCATCGACGTGGATGTGCTGGATATGTCGCTGGTGCCGGGCTGCGTCTCGGCGGAGCCGGACGGCATGACCTACGCCGAATTGCGCGACAGCCTGAAGACGATAGCCGAACGCTATCAGGTGGTGGGTTTTGATTTTGTCGAGGTCAACCCGCTGCTGGATGTCGGCTCCGGCGTGACGTCTTACCTGGGCGCGCACGTGGTAATCGAGTTCCTTGGCAATATCTGCGACCAGCCGCGCTGGCGCGAGTCACGGCGCGCGCGGGAAGGCGCGGCGGAATAATATATTGCCGGCGGGATATCAGCGCGCCGGCCTCCCTTTTTCAGCCGAACGTTGTTAATCTGGGGCAATCCCGTGACGACGGTCACGGCCGTTCATCTTTTACAAGGCGAAGACATGTCACTGTCAGACGATGGCGCGCTGCCGCCCGGCCCCGATGATGCGCCGCTGATGCGGTCCGGCGTGCGCGATCTGCGTTTTTCCGCCATCCGCGAGGTGGCCAACGCCGCTATTGGCCGCGAGGATATCCTGCCGTTCTGGTTTGGCGAACCGGATCGCAGCACGCCGGAGTTTATCTGCGCCGCCGCGCAGGCGTCGCTGGCGGCGGGGGAGACGTTTTATACCCCCAACCTGGGCGAGCCGGCGCTGCGCGAGGCGCTGGCGCGTTATCTGTCGTCCTGGCACCGGCCGGTGGACGAAAACCGCATTGCCGTGACCAATTCCGGCGTGTCGGCGCTGATGCTGACGGCGCAGGCGCTTTACCGTCCCGGCGACCGGGTGGTGGTGGTGACGCCGGTGTGGCCGAACCTGGTTGAAATTCCGAAAATTCTCGGCGCGCGGGTGGCGGAAGTGCCGCTGCGGCTGCTGCGTGAACCGCAAAACGTCTCCCGCTGGCACCTGGATATGGAGACGCTGCTTGCCGCCCTGACGCCGGGCACGCGGGCGCTGGTGATTAACTCGCCGAATAATCCCAGCGGCTGGGTAATGTCGGCGGCGCAGCAGGCGATGGTGCTGGCGCATTGCCGCCGGCATGGTATCTGGATTGTCTCCGACGAGGTCTACGGCCGCATAGTGTTTGACATGCCCGCAAACCGCTGTGCGCCGTCGTTTCTTGATATTGCCGATGCGCGGGATCGACTGATCGTGATTAACAGCTTTTCCAAAAGTTGGATGATGACCGGCTGGCGGTTGGGATGGATGGTGGTGCCCGATACGCTGATAGAGGATATGGGTAAATTAATCGAATATAACAGCAGCTGCGCGCCGGCATTCGTGCAAAAGGCGGGCTTGGCGGCGGTCAGCCAGGGGGAGGCGGCGCTGCGCGACACCCTGTCCCGATTCCAGGCCTCGCGGGATTTTCTCCACCGCGAACTGAGCGCCTTTGCGCAGATAGAAACGCCCTTGCCCCAGGGCGCCATGTATCTTTTTTTCCGTGTGGCGGGGCTGCGGGACAGCCTGGCGCTGTGCAAGGCGCTGGTGGCCGACGCCGGGCTGGGGTTGGCGCCGGGCAGTGCGTTCGGCCCGGCGGGCGAGGGCTGTATCCGCTGGTGTTTCGCCAGTTCGCAGGACAGGCTCGCACAGGGGGTGGCAAGGCTGCGCGCGTTCCTGGCCACGGGCTTGGCAAAGCAACCACGCTGAGTGGCGCGGCATCCTGCCTCCCGGCGGAGCCAGGGTTTGCCCCTCATGTCGCCAACCGCGAGGGGTAAAGCGGCCGATGCCGGCCCCGGCAATGTCCTCGTCCTGCCGACGGCGTCAGGCGTCTAAGATAATTAGCGCTGGGCGGCGGGTTACCCCGTTCATCCGCCGAGATCGGACATTCAGCCCAAATGCGTATGCCGCTCCGGCGCCGGCCCGGTGTCCATTGCCGCAATGCCTTGCACAATGCCGCAGCCATCCACCCGCTGTTCCCGCTGGCAGCGCCGGCGCAGGTCGGTAAGCTGCCCCTTAAGCTGGGTAAGCTCTGCGATGCGCGCCTCCACGTGGGCGATATGCTCCTCAAGCAGATGGTTGACCGCGCCGCATCCGGCATCGGGCTTTTCAACCAGATCCAGCAACTGGCGAATTTCCCCGTGGGTCATATCCAGCACGCGGCAGTGGCGGATAAACCGCAGGCGCTCCACGTGCTGCGGCGTATAGCTGCGGTAATTGGCCGCGGTGCGCAGGGGGGCGGGCAGCAAACCCTGTTTTTCATAAAAACGCACGGTTTCCACCGTGCAATGCGCCGTTAACGCGACTTCACCGATTTTCATCACGGGCTCCTTTATTATATGGCTTGACTCTATAGTAGCTTCAGGGTGTGCAATACGCCATAACGGATGCTAACAGGAGCACAACATGGCTTTTCAGCGCATGACCCCCATCACCACTCCCCGCGACTGCTGTCGCGCCCGTGTTTCAGGGCCATTAGGCCAGGATAACCCGCCTCAGCCCTGCTGCCGGACGGATGCGGCGCACTCCGCCACCGCCAGTGCGGCCAGTCCGGGCGCGGCCGGCTTTCCCGCCGGCAGCCTGATCAGCCGCCTGTATATCGCCCAGATGGATTGCCCGACGGAAGAGGGCATGATCCGCAAGGCGCTGGGCGGTATGCCCGGCGTGCAGGGCATGGAGTTCAACCTGATGCGGCAGGTGCTGACCGTCGCTCATAGCGAAGGCGCCCTGCCCGCCGTCGAGGCGGCGATCCGCGCGCTGGGCATGGACAGCAGCCCGGTGGTGGACGCTCGGCCGCCGGAGACGCCGGCGGCTAAACCCTGGTGGCCGCTGGCGCTGGCGGGCGCGGCGGCGCTGGGCGCGGAAGCGTGCCACTGGGCGGGATGGCCCCAATGGGCGGGGGCGGTATTGGCGCTGGCGGCCATTGCCGTCTGCGGCCTGGAAACTTACCGGAAAGGCTGGATTGCGCTGCGCCACGGCAATCTGAATATCAATACGCTGATGAGTATCGCCGTCACGGGGGCGATGTTGATTGGCCAATGGCCGGAAGCGGCCATGGTGATGGTGCTGTTTACCCTGGCCGAGCTTATCGAGGCCAAATCCCTGGACCGGGCGCGCAACGCCATCCGCGGACTGGTGCAGCTCAGCCCTGAACTGGCGACGGTGCGGCTGCCGGACGGCGGCTGGGCCGACGTGGCCGCCGGGGATATTGCGCCGGGCCGGATCGTGCGGGTAAAACCCGGCGAGCGCATCGCTCTCGACGGCGTGATCACGGACGGCACCTCAAGCGTGGATCAGGCGCCCATCACCGGTGAGAGCCTGCCGGTGGAAAAAACCGCCGGCGATACGGTGTTCGCCGGCACGATTAACGGATCGGGCGCGTTTGAGTTCCGGGTGACGGCCGCCGCCACCCAATCCACCCTGGCGCGCATTATCCATGCGGTCGAGGAAGCGCAGGGCGCGCGCGCGCCCACCGCGCGCTTTATCGACCGGTTCGCGCGGATCTATACGCCGGCGGTGTTTGTCCTCGCCCTGGCCATCGCCCTGGGGGCGCCGCTGTTGTTCGGCGGCGGATGGTACGAATGGGCCTACCGGGCGCTGGTGATGCTGGTTATCGCCTGCCCGTGCGCCCTGGTGATCTCGACGCCGGTGACCATCGTCAGCGGCCTGGGCGCGGCCGCCCGCCACGGTATTCTGATCAAGGGCGGCGTCTATCTTGAGGAAGGCCACAAGCTCGCCTGGCTGGCGCTGGACAAGACGGGCACCATTACCCATGGCAAACCGGCGCTGACCGATACCGTGCCGCTGGCGCAGGGGGAGGGGCGGGACCCGGTGCTTGTCGCCGTCGCCATCGCCTCCCGCTCCGATCACCCGGTCTCCCGCGCCGTGGCGACGGCGGACCGGGGCAATGATGCGCCGCCGCCGGACGTCGCCGATTTCGGCGCGCTGCCGGGACGCGGCGTGCGCGGTACGGTGGATGGCGTACAGTACCAGCTTGGCAACCATCGGTTGATTCATGAGCTGGGGGTGTGTACGCCCGAGCTGGAGGCGCGGCTTGGCGCGCTTGAGGCGCAGGGCAAGACCGTTATAATGCTCAGCGACGGCGAACGGGTACTGGTGTTGTTCGCGGTGGCGGATACCGTAAAGGAAAGCAGCCGCGCCGCCATCAAGGCGCTGCAGGCCCTGGGCATCAAAACCGTGATGCTGACCGGCGATAACGCCCATACCGCCCGCGCCATCGCCAGCCAGGTCGGCATCGACGAGGCTCTGGGCGATCAACTGCCGGAGGACAAGCTGCGCGCGGTGGAGGAGTACGCGCGCCAGGGCAAGGTCGGCATGGTGGGCGACGGCATCAACGATGCCCCCGCCCTGGCCAGGGCCGATATCGGTTTTGCCATGGGGGCGGCGGGCACGGATACCGCCATTGAAACCGCCGATGTGGCGCTGATGGATGACGACCTGAATAAAATCGTGCGCTTCGTGCGCCTGTCGCGCACCACGCGCAGGGTGCTGGTGCAGAATATTACGCTGGCCCTGGGCATCAAGGCCGCCTTCCTGATCCTGGCCATGCTGGGCATGGCCACCATGTGGATGGCGGTGTTCGCCGATATGGGGGCCAGCCTGCTGGTGGTGGCGAACGGACTGCGCCTGACGCGCCAGTAGCGCCGGCGGCCGTTTTCCGCCGTTCGGGCGCAGCGCGGTCACTCCTGCCGCGCCTGGACCTCCGGCGCGGCGCGATCGAACAGTCCGTTTTTCAGGATGTCCTCGGCATAGAGAAAACCGATGCCCATCACCTGTTGTTGCCGGCTCAATCCGCCCACCAGAATCTGTGTCGCGTTGTCTATGGCGGTCTCGGCGTGATCGAAGGGATTATAGCGGGTTTGCTCATGGATGATCGCCAGCCAGTCGGCGCCGAATTGACAACTGCGGCCGTAGAGATAAATACGGTTGATATTCAGGATATTGAGGAAATTATACAGGCTCAGCCCGATCGCCCGCGCCGCGTTCTGCACCAGCAGGCGCACCGACGGGTTGCCGGCGTGGAATTCACTCAGCAGCCAGGCGGTGGTGATCTGCTGGTTTTCCAGGTCGTTGTCCGGGGTCATTTTTAACTGCATCCTGACCTTTTTCTTCAGGGAAGAGAGCGAGGCGATGGTCTCCAGGCAACCGTAGCGCCCGCACGAGCAGGCCGCCCCGTCGGGATCGATAATGGTATGGCCGATCTGGCCGCTGCCGAACAGCGTACCGCGATAGATGTCACGATCGATAACGAAGGATGAGCCGATGCCGTAATCGACGTTGATAACGCAAAAATCACCGGCGTTAGCCCGGTTCTGCCATTTCTCCGCCAGCGCCAGCATCACGCAATCATTGTCCATCAACAACCGGGTAGCCAGTTTCTCTTCCAGCAGATAACGCAGTTCAACGGGCTCGTGCCACAACGCCTGGGGCATTCTTTCCGACACGCCGGTGCGCGGATTGACCTGGCCGTGGATGGACAGCGCAATGCGCAGCGGCGTCTGTGGATCATGCTGGCGATATCCATGGTACTGCCGCTCGATTTCCTGCGCCAATTGCCCGGGCGTGGCAATCCGCGTCGGCTGCTGCCGCAGGGGCTGCAGCGGACGTACCAGACCATCCACCAGGACGCTTTCAATCAAAAAAGGCGAGATATTCAGGCACAGGATATTGCCCCGGGTGGCGATCTGGAAGCTGCCGCTGTTGTTGCCGCGCTTGTGCAAATTGCGTGCTGAACGGCACAAATAACCCTCCGCAAGCAATTCATCCAGAATATTGCTCACCGCCTGGATGCTCAATTGACTTAATCGTGCCAGCGTAGACTTGCTGGCGATTTTTTCGCGGTATAAGTGGCTGATTATTACTGCTTTATTATGACCGCGCATCATATGGCTGTTCATGCCGCAGAGGTTCATTCACTCAACTCACTTAACTGTATTGCGTGACCGCTTGACGAATATTGACCACAAACTGTCCTTTATACTGCCTCCTCTGATTTGTTTAATCAAAACTTTAATTGAGGCGGCTATGACAGGTACAGTGAAGATGTGGCGGGAAAGCGTGTCGATTCCCACTTACCTGACCGGTGGGCAGGATACGCATCCGATGTTTCTGGAACATCGGGTGTACCAGGGATCGTCCGGCGCGGTCTATCCCTACGGCGTAACGGATACCCTGACCGGGGAAAAAGCGCCGCGGGAGTATCAGGCGCTGTGGCTGGAAAACGATTATCTGCGGGTCATGCTGTTGCCGGAACTGGGCGGGCGTATCCAGCGCGCCTACGACAAGATCAAACAGCGCGATTTTGTCTATCACAACGAGGTGATTAAGCCCGCCCTGGTGGGCCTGCTCGGGCCGTGGATATCCGGCGGCATCGAATTCAACTGGCCGCAGCATCACCGGCCGACCACCTATATGCCGGTGGATTACCGGCTGCAGCAGCGCGAGGACGGCGCCTGCACGGTCTGGCTGGGTGAGTTGGAGCCTATGCGCGGCCTGCAGGTCATGACCGGGTTTACCCTGTATCCGGATCGGGCGTTAATCGAAATTTCGGCCAGGATCTTCAACGGCAACGATACGCCCCGTCATTTTTTATGGTGGGCGAATCCGGCGGTAAAAGGCGGCGACGATCACCAAAGCATCTTTCCGCCCGATGTCACCGCGGTATTTGATCACGGCAAACGCGATGTATCCACGTTTCCCATCGCCACCGGCACCTACTATAAAGTCGATTATTCCGCCGGGGTGGATATTTCCCGTTACAAGAATATCCCGGTGCCGACCTCGTATATGGCCTATAAGTCGGACTACGATTTTGTCGGCGCTTACAGCCATGATGAGCAGGGCGGCTTACTGCATATTGCCGATCATCATGTGTCGCCCGGGAAAAAACAGTGGACCTGGGGCAACGGCGAGTTCGGCCGCGCCTGGGACGCTAACCTGACCGACGCCAATGGCCCCTATATTGAATTGATGACCGGGGTATTTACCGATAACCAGCCGGATTTCAGCTGGCTGGATGCCGGGGAAGAAAAGCGCTTTGTGCAGAATTTCCTCCCTTACAATACCCTGGGCACGCTGCAAAACGCCAATACCACCGCCGCCCTGAAACTGGAAAGAACCGCGGCGGGATTGATATGGGGGCTCTACGCGGTGGCGATACTGCATGGGTATCGTTTGGTTATCCGCGACCAGCGCCTGCCGGCGCCGCTACTGGATATCACGGTGGACCTGACCCCCACCCAGGCGTTACAGGAAGAATTAGCGGGCGATTTTTCCGGCCGGTTGTCCATCGAACTCAGGGATACGCAGAATAACGTGGTCCTCAGCTACCTTGAGCACCAGCCCACGGACGCGCCTTTGCCGGCCCCGGCCCAGCCTCCGCGCCCGCCCGCCGATATCGACAGCGCCGACGAAGCCTGGTTTATCGGCCAGCACCTGGAACAATATAACCATGCCGGACAGGGCGCGGACGAGTATTACCGGCGAGGGCTGGCCCTGGACGCCGGCGACTACCGTTGCAACCTGGCGCTGGCGATAAAAGAGTATAACCGTGCCGGCTATGAGCAGGCGATCGCCTATGCCGATGCCGCTTTAGCCCGTAGCCATCGCCTGAATAAAAATCCGCAGGACGGCGGCGCCAGCCTGATACGCGCCTACGCCTGGGAACGCCTGCGGCAATGGGATCGCGCCTATGAAGATTTTTATCGCGCGACCTGGAGCGGCAACGGCAAGGAAGGGGGCTTTTTCGGTTTGGCGCGCATCGCCGCCCGCCGCCGGCAGTGGCGGGACGCGTTAGCCTTTGCCGACCAGAGCCTGCTGAGCAACGGCGCCAATTATCCGCTGCTGGCGCTGAGGGCCGTCCTGCTGCAACGCACCGGCCGGCCGGCTGAAAGCCTGGCGTATATTGAACGGCAACTGCAGGTCTATCCCCTGCATTATGTGCTGTTTGCCCTGCGTTATTTGTTTGATAACCAGGAAGCATCGCTTGCCGAGCTGCGCCGGGTCACCGGCGATCGGGGCGTTAACGCCCTGGGCATCGCCACTACCCTGCTATCGTTCGGCCTGCGTGACGAGGCCCTCGCCATCCTGACGCTGCTCGACAGCCGGGAAACCCTGCCGCTGTATTTACGCGCCGTCCTGGCAAAAGGGACGCTTTCGCCAGGGCAATACCTGGCGTTACTGCAGCAGGCGCGGGATAACTTCGGCCGCTTGGTGCGGTTCCCCAACCAACTGGCGGAAGTGGCGATGCTGGAACAACTGCCTGAGTGCTATTTCGCCCAGTATCTGCTGGGGTGCTTCCATTACAGCAAACGCAACTACCCGCGGGCGGTGGACTGCTGGCGGCGCAGTCTTGCGCTGCAGCCCGCTTTTGCCGGCGTCTGGCGCGACCTGGGGGTTTTCTATTTCAATAAACAACAGGATCGCCGGCTGGCCGCCCGCCATCTGGAACAGGCGTTCACCCTGGCCCCCACCGACGCGCGCCTGCTGTTTGAAGGGGATTGCCTGCGCAGGTTATGCGGGGTCAAACCGGCGGAACGCCTGGCCAAACTGACGGCGCATATGCCTGTGGTCCTCCGGCGCGACGACCTGATTGCCGAGCTGCTGAGTTTATATAATCAGCTCGGGCAAGTGGAAAAAGCGCTGTCGGTGCTGTTGTCCCATGTCTTCCACCCCTGGGAAGGCGGCGAGGGCAAAGTGACCGCCCAATACCTGATCGCGCAGCTTCGCCAGGCCCATGGCGCGCTTGCGGCGGGTAAGCCGCATACCGCGTCGTTAAGCCTGCAGGCGGCGCTGCGCTATCCGCCGAACCTGGGGGAAGGGCGGCTGGTAGGGCAAACCGACAACGATATTTACTTCTGGCTGGGCATTTGCGCGCAGCGCCTGGGGGACGACGTACAGGCGCGGGCGCATTTTCAACGGGCGGCACGGGGCAACGGCGAGATCAATGAAAGCCGTTATTACAACGATCAGCCGGTGGATTATGTGTTCTACCAGGGCGCGGCGCTGGCGCGCCTGGGCCGCGTCCGGGAGGCGCACGACCTCTTTACCGCCCTGCGGCACTGGTCCGACGCCGCCCTCGACCGGCCGGTGGCGACGGACTTCTTTGCGGTATCCCTGCCCGATTTAGTGGTGCTGGACAATGACCCGGCACAAAACCACCGTCAGCACTGCCTGTTTGTCGGCGCCCTGGCAGCCCTTGGGCTCGGCGATACCCTGCGCTGGCAACAGCAGCTCGACGCCTTGCTCGCCTGTAATCCCAACCATGATAAGGCGCAGTTATTCGCGGTGTTGGCCCCTACGCTGACCGGCGAATTGCAGGACTGCTCACAACAAAACCAATAGGGGTGGTCTCATGAAAAGCACAAGTCCGTTGAATTTACCCTACGTCTGGGCTATCTGCCTGGTGGCCGCCTGCGGCGGTCTGCTATTCGGTTATGATTGGGTGGTGATAGGCGGCGCCAAGCCGTTCTATGAAGCCTATTTTGGTATTACCAATCCGGCCCAGTCCGGCTGGGCGATGAGTTCCGCCCTGGCGGGCTGCGTGGCGGGCGCCATCGCCTCCGGCACCTTGTCCGAGCGCTTTGGCCGCAAGCTGCCCCTGCTGCTGGCGGCGGTGATGTTTACCCTGTCGGCCTGGGGCGCGGCGATGGCGCATAATTTCTCTTTATTCGTGGCGTTTCGCATTATCGGCGGGCTGGGCATCGGCCTGGCGTCGGCATTATCGCCGATGTATATCGCCGAAGTCAGCCCGGCGGAAAAACGCGGTATTTTTGTCGCGGTGAATCAGTTGACCATCGTTATCGGGGTGCTGGCCGCCCAATTGGTGAATCTGATGATCGCCGAGCCGGTGGCGGCGCATGCCGGCATGGCCGACATCGCCCAGTCCTGGAACGGCCAGATGGGCTGGCGCTGGATGTTCGGCTCCGGCGCGGTGCCGGCGGTGGCGTTTTTGCTGCTGCTGTTTATGGTGCCGGAGTCGCCGCGCTGGCTGGTGAAAGTGGGCCGTTTCGACCAGGCGGAAAAAGTGCTGGCCAAAATCGGCAACGCCCAATACGCCCGCACCATGCTGGCGGAGATCCGCCAGTCCATGGCCGGGGACGGTACCCGCCGGGTACGGTTGCCGCAGTTGTTCTCCCGCCGGGTAAGGCCGGTGATGATCATCGGCATCGTGTTGGCGGTATTCCAGCAATGGTGCGGCATTAATGTGATCTTCAATTATGCGCAGGAAATTTTCGCCTCCGCCGGATTCGATATCAACGATACGCTCAAATCCATTGTCGCCACCGGCCTTATCAACCTGATTTTCACCCTTATCGCCCTGCCGCTGGTGGATAAGCTGGGCCGCCGCAAGCTGATGCTGCTGGGGTCGCTGGGGCTGACCATTATCTACGGTTTAATCGCCGCCGCCTACGCCATGGGCATCCTGGGCCTGCCGGTACTGTTGCTGGTATTGGTGGCCATCGCCATTTACGCGTTGACCCTGGCGCCGGTCACCTGGGTGCTGCTGTCGGAAATCTTCCCCAACCGGGTACGGGGCATGGCGATGGCGGTCGGCACCTTTTCCCTGTGGGTGGCCTGTTTCCTGTTGACCTACACCTTCCCGCTGTTAAACGCCGCGCTGGGCGCGTCGGGCAGTTTCCTGCTCTACGGCGTTATCTGCCTGGCGGGTTTTACCTTTATCTGGCGCAAGGTGCCGGAAACCAAAGGCGTCACGCTGGAGGCGCTGGAACAACGCTTCGGCGACCAGGCGGAGCTGGATTATGAACAGCATCACGCTAAGTAACGAGGCGCTCGTCTTGCGGTGCCGGGCGCAGGGCGGCGCGGTATTAAGCCTGGCCACCCGCAGCGGGATCGCGATCCTGCGCCCGGCACGGGATCCCCTGGCGCCGCCGGGGGAGTGCACCTTATTCCCGATGCTGCCGCTGGCGAACCGGGTGGAGGGCAATGCGTTCAACTGGCGGGGGCGGACGATCACCTTTCCCCGCTCGCCCTGGGACGAACGGTTTTTTTTACATGGCGACGGCTGGCTGTCGGCCTGGACGGTGGCGGACTCTGCGCCCGACGCGGTGGCGTTTTCCCTCTCCCGCACGCTGACGGACATCTGCCGTTACCGTGCGCAGCTGAGCTATCAACTGCGGGACCATGCCCTGCTGGCCACCCTGAGCATCACCAATACCGATGCCCAGCCGTTTCCTTTCGGGCTGGGGTTTCATCCGTTTTTTTGCAAAACCCCGGCCATGACGCTGTGGTTTCAGGCGCGGGGCTACTGGCCGGAGCGCGCCCATCACCTGCCGGCGGACTGGCGGGAAGAGGTGCCCAGCGGCTGGGATTTCGCCACGCCCCGCTTGCCGGGGGCGGGCTGGATGAATAATGCCTTTTCCGGCTGGACCGGCAGGGCGGTATTGCATGATGCCGGCAGCGGCGCCACCGTTACCCTGGACAGCGCGACGGATATCCTGATGGTCTATCAGCCGCAAAACAGCGATTTTATCTGCCTGGAACCTCAAACCCATCCGGTGAACGCCCATAACCAGCCCGGCATGCCGGGACTGGCGGTGCTGGCGCCGGGCGGGACCCTGCGGCTTGCCATGCGCATCGGCTGGGCCGGGACGACGGCGCGGCGGCGGTCCTCCCCGGGCTAACCGGCGTCACGAAGGCAATCCGGGCAGCGGCGATACACTATCTTGCTAAAGGGAGTTGTTTCCCGCAGTAAAAAGCCATTAACATGCAAGCTTATGTTTGTTATGGCAGGGTTAACAATGAGTGACGCGTACGTTTCAAATGCCGAGATGGCGGCCCCATTAACCATTTATGAAGAAGATTTATCGGTTCGCATCGACGCCTTGCCGGCAACCGCCGGCCTGTGGCGGTTTATCATACTGCTGGCCCTGGGCGGTTTTTTTGAGCTGTATGATTTGTTCCAGACCGGCTATATCAGCGGCGGACTGGTGGCGGAAGGCATTTTCCATACCGGCGCGCAGGGGGTGACCGGCGTCTCCGATCAGGCAGCGTTCGCCTCGGCCACCTTCCTCGGCTTGTTTATCGGCGCCAGCCTGCTCAGTCCGTATGCCGACAGGTATGGCCGCCGGCTGACCTTTATGTTCGCCCTGGCCTGGTACGGCCTGTTTTCGTTATGCCTGGCTTTTCAGCATCAGGCGGAGTGGATTATTTTCCTGCGTTTTATGGTGGGCGTGGGGTTGGGCATCGAACTGGTGACCATCGACACCTACCTGGCGGAATGGACCCCGGCGGGTCTGCGCACCAAGGCGTTCGCCTTCTCGTTTTTCATCCAGTTCCTGTCGGTGCCCGCGGTGGCGCTGATGTCCTGGTGGCTGGTGCCGCAGACTATTTTCGGCTTGACCGGCTGGCGTTATGTGGTCATCGCCGGGGCCGTGGCGTCGCTGGTCATCTGGCTGGTGCGCAAGAAATTGCCGGAATCGCCGCGCTGGCTGGTGCAGCAGCGGCGCTACCGCGAGGCGCGCGAGGTGATGCTGGAGATGGAAAGACGCTGCGGCATTACTGCCGCCGTTGATTTCCCCCGGCGCGACCAGGCGCCGGCGACGGCGAAAGCCGGCACCTTCCGGGACATCTGGTCCGCGCCCTATCGCGGCCGGACCCTGATGCTGTCGGTGATGAATTTTTTCCAGGCCATCGGCTTTTTCGGTTTCGGCAATTGGCTGCCGGCGCTGCTGGCGGGCCGGGGCGCCACCATTACCCACAGTCTGCTGTACGCCTTTTTTATCACCCTGGCGTATCCGCTGGGTTCCCTGTTATGCAGCCTTTACGCTGATAAAATGGAAAATAAATGGCAAATCGTTTTATCCTGCCTGGTGACCGTTATTTTCGGCGCGCTGTTCGCGGTGCAGAATAATCCGCTGCTGCTTATCATATGCGGTTTTTTTGTCACCTGGTCCAACGCCTGGCTGACCTACAGCTACCATTCCTATCAGTCGGAGGTGTTTCCCACCTTTATCCGCGCCCGCGCCGTGGGGTTTTGTTATTCCTTCAGCCGGCTGTCGACGGTGTTCAGCAGCATCATTATCGGCCTGTTGCTGCAGCATGCGGGCGTGCAGGGCGTCATCGCGTTTATCGTGGTCAGCATGCTGATTGTGATGGGCGTGATTGCGGTGTTCGGC
This sequence comes from Sodalis sp. RH24, assembly GCF_047324145.1. Lineage (NCBI taxonomy): Bacteria > Pseudomonadati > Pseudomonadota > Gammaproteobacteria > Enterobacterales > Bruguierivoracaceae > Sodalis > Sodalis sp. RH24. The sequence continues at coordinate 1,475,884 of NZ_CP178729.1, read as the reverse complement.
CCGAAAACGCGTGGTCTTGATCTGGAAGATATCTGATCTGATGCCGCCTCGTCACGGGCTATACGATCAATCCGCGGGTGTCGCTGCGGATCTTCGCCCAGTGGACGCTTTTTCAGAAATGATGTGTGCCTTGGGCGCCGGCGTGGCCGCGTCCCAGATAGCCGATAATCTGGTGGACGATGTCATATACTGGGCATCTTCTCGAACTTTTTGCGATAATCGCGTGGACTGACGGCCAGATGATGGCGAAATATGCGGGAAAAATAGAGCGGGTCGTCATAACCCACCGCCAGCGAAATCTGCGCAATGGACAGATGGGACTTCTGCAATAAATCGCAGGCGCGGGAAACGCGCTGCTTTTCCCGCCAGGCAAAGATGGTTTGTCCCATTTCGCGCTTAAACAGATGCGCCAGGCGCGACGGCGATAAAAATGTCATGCGCGCCAGATGATCGATGCGGATTTCTTCGTCAATATGTTCATTAACGTACTGGCAGAGCGACTTCACCCGGGGGTCGAGATTATGACGATTGCTTATGGGCTGCCGCTCGAAGCACATCAGGATAATGCGTTCCAGGGCATTCATCGCCAACGCGTCCGCCAGCGATTCGTTGGCCGCGTTGTGGTGGATGACCTCCTTAAACAGCAAGGTCATGTCCTCGACATTGTCATCCAGCCGCAATCTGCCGATGCCGTCCCCGGTTGCATCCCAATGCAGCCAGTCGATCCAATAGGGGCGGGGGATAAAGTAAATCCACAGATGGTCCCAGGCGGTGCTGCCCTCGGCCCGGCCGTAGTGATGAGGAATGCCGGGGGGGAACAGCAGCATATCATCCTGGCGACAGATAAAAGGCTCGGAAGGGGTATGGATCAATCCTTCGCCCTTCTGCGTCAGATGAAGCATATATCCTTTCATGCCGTTGGGCCGGTTTATGAAAAAGTCCAGCTTGCTGCCGGGTGAAATTGGCGTAAACCCCGATACCATATAGGCATTGAAGGTAAAACTTTTCATCAGCGGCGAAAAATTTACCATATCGGCATCATTCATCTTCACCATGGGTAATCCCCGATATCCTGTCTGTCCATTGCATTATGATAATAGCTACAATATCTGTTTATCTGTTTTTGCGCCCGGTATCAATCAGGGCGATAGCGCCCTGCCGATAAATCCACCGCCAGATGGTCATAGATAGCATCCAATTTATAAAAATACAAAATCAGTAAATTAATTGCCGCCAGGATAAGCGGGAAGAAAATAAACATAAACTCGATGGTATACACCACGCTTTGCGTTTGGGCGGCGGCGCCCCCGCTGACGAAACCGACGGCGCCGAGTATCCAGCCGACGCTGGCGGTGCCAAGCCCCATGCCGAGGGTCTGGCCTAGGGTGCCGGCGCTGAACAGGATCCCTTCCAGGCGCAGTTTGGTGGTCCATTCACCATAATCAATCGTATCCGCCAGAAAGGCGAACATGGTGGCGCCGATACCGCAAAAGCCCACGCTGCGCACCGCGGTGGAGATGATAATAAACAGCGAATCCTGCTTATTTAATAACGGGATCAGATAGGCGACGCAGCATATCACCAGTCCCAGCATGGCCAGTTTGCGCTTGCCCAGGTGCTTCATCAGCATGGGGATTACCAGCAAGGTAAGCAATCCTGGGATATATTGCGCCATGCTGATATAGGATATAAGCGTAACATCCTGCAGAATATATTTGGAATAATAAACGCTCACGGTCGTCAGCGCCGTCAGGCTGGTAAAGGTAACCAGCAGGTAACAGAAAATCATGATCCAGTAACGGTTGGCGCGCATCGAGCGCACTACCTGTCCCGCGGTAATATGGCGGGTATTGTCCTGGCGCACCGGCCGTATCCTTTCCCGGGTGCCCATACCGGTTATCAGCAAAAACAGCGCGGTAAAAAAACCGTAAATGCCGAATACGATGATCCATGACGTGGCCGAATTGCCAAAGAAAGCCACTAACGGCAGGGTACAGACGCCGACAGTCAGTGAACCGCAGGTGGAAAGCCCTTTGCGGAATACGCTGAGGATACCGCGTTCATAAGCGTCGCGGGTGATCAGCGCCAGCATGGATCCATAGGCGATGTTATTGGCGGTAAAAAAGATGTTGGCCAATAGGTAGGTAACGCAAACGTAAGCCACCTTGGCGCCGTAGCTAATATCCGGCACGGTCGACATCAGGAACGCCGACAGGCCGAAGGGCACCGCGGTCCATAACAACCAGGGGCGGGCTTTGCCGTAGCGGGTGTTGGTTTTATCAATACGAATACCGATAAATATACATATTACGCCGTCAAGAGCACGGGCGAAAAACATCAGCGAACCCACCACTACCGCGGAAACGCCGACAACATCAGTATAAAAATACGCCAGAAAGGTCACCATCAAGGTATACGTCAGATTGGTGCCATAATCGCCGATTCCAAAAGCCAGCCGTTCGGAAAACCTGATTTTCTCTAGGTCCTCGTTTTGAATTCTTTCGCGCATTACTCCTCCTCCACCAAAATAATGGCAACGTCCCAGTCATTGAGATTTATAATGTCGCCTTTTTTTACCGCATTATTATTCAACAACGTTGTTCCCCGGCGGCACGGCACGGAAAATTGCTGCGGTTGATGTGAATAGTTCAGATAGAACAGCACCGTTTCACCCCGGCGCGTCTCGGCGCGTTTGCGGATCACCGGGAAGCGATGTCCGGACAGTTCCGCCGCCAGCGGAAGATCGCCCAGCACATAAGCGTACAGTTGTTCCAACGCGGCCGGCGAAAGCGGACAGCCGATATACACGGCGGAACCTTTGCCGTATCGGTTGCGGGTAATTGCCGCATATTTACCCCAGTACTGATGCTGGTAGCGTGCGATCACTTCAACGCTTGGGGTGTCGGCTTCCAACAGCTCCATCCAGTCCTCTATCCTGGCGTCTGCGGCGTTTAATTGCAGCACATCGGAGCTGAGAGACACGCTTTCCGGCGCGGCAAACAGCTGATAGGTCACGCCGCAGGCCTCAGAAATAATGCCGGGTTGGGGTAGGGTCCTGACCTTCAGATGCTCGTTGGCAAAGCCGGATTTAAAGGAGTAAATCATGTGGCCGCCCGCGGCGACATATTGGTTCAGGCGGGTCAGCACCGCGTCCGATGCCGCGTAGAGTAGCGGGGCCACCAGTAAATCGTAGCGGTCGATGCGCGCATCGTCGGCGCTGAGAATATCCACTTCGATATTAAGACGGTATAAAGCGTCATAATATGCGCGGAACACATCGTTATACTGATGCTCCGTGGGTCGGCCAAACTGATGACCCCGGTAAGGATGCCAGTCAATAGCCGTCAGGCTATCATTACTGACCAGCAACGCCACGCGATTGGTTTTTTTCAGGCCCACAAGCGCCGGCGACAATTGCGCCAGCTCTCGCCCGATACGTTGCGCTTCATGATAAACCGGGTTGGGCCGCAGATCGTGGCTAAGCAACCCTTTCCAATAGGTTTCATAGGAATTGTGAATGGAGTGCCAGTGCCAGTAGCCCACCAGCCTGGCCCCGGAGGCGATATGGCTAAAGGCTTGCAACCGCAACTGGCCCGGATAAGGCGTCCATTCCTTGAAGGCCTGCGCCTGCGTTTCCAGCACCAGGTAATTATCGTCCTTTGTGGTACGGGCAATATCGCCGGCAAAGGCGATTTCCGCCCCGGTCAGGCGATCCTGGCTGGGATGATAAACATCAATGCCGGTAATAGTCAGCGTAGCGGCCGCCGCAAAATGGTCCACTTCACTTCGGATGCCAAAAGAATATGTGCGCCAGTCAAAATCGAAATTATGGGTAATAAACTGCGCGTCTGATTTATATTCTCCGACAATACCTGCCTGCCAGTGGAGAAATTCCGTAACCAGCCCGCGCTGGAACTTTTGAAATTCCGCTCCCAGGCTGGCATTGATGGTGCCTTCCACGGAAGGGAAATCCTCCCAGGCATCGACGCGGTTGCTCCAGTAATCAAGACCGAACGCTTTGTTTAACCGATCAAGATCGTTATTAAAAATTGATTTCAGATATTTAACGAAATCTTGCTGTACATGGCTGCCGGATGTTTCGTGATATTTTGTTTCATTATCGATTTGAAAGCCAATCACGGCGGGATGATGTGCTGTCGCCGCCATCAGCTTGCGAATAATTCTTTCCGCATATCGCAAATAAATAGGGCTGGTAATATCCATTTTTTGTCGAGGCCCGTATTTATTGATGCCATGAGGCGTCGTGGCCATTACGGAAGGATGTTTTTTTACCAGCCATGCCGGGATGGCGTAAGTGGGTGTTCCTATTATAACGGCAATGCCGTTTTTATGCATTTTATCCATTACTGTCAGTACAGATGAAAAATCAAATATGCCATCCTGTTTTTCGTAAGTACTCCAGGTGCTTTCCGCTATACGTACATAATTTATTCCAGCGTCTTTCATCATCTTGATATCATCATCAAGTCTTTCTTCTGGCATATATTCACGATAATAAGCGACGCCATATAAAAATTTATCCATTAATATCCCTTAGGGGCGGTGATTGCTAGGGCTAACATATCCCAATTGCTGCTGATAAAAATTAAATTAGCTGCCGCAGACATAGAGAAAACTGCTGCCGGGAATTTGTTATGATCCGCGTCACAAAACGCCAATGCCGGCCACGCGGCCGCCGCGCGCGCCTGGTCATGCCCAGTCCGTGCCGGGTCGGCTGGCTTTTCACTCTTGACTACAAAAATAGCGGGGGGTTTGGCTTAAGATTTTTGTAGAAGGTTATCAACGATATCACTGTAAAAAGACATGGCGCCGGCGGCAAGGTGCTAAGCTTTTATTTGTTGCCTGCCAAGTCCCGCCTCTACTTGCCCGCCCCGGGGGCGGGAAGGCGGTGGTGGTTGGCTTTACGGAGCTTAAAAGGAACGTCTTGCCATGTCTTTAACTCTTTATCCCCGCCATGGTTTCATTACTGCGCCGTCAGGCGCTGGCACGCGATGCTGACGTCAGGAGAGACAGCGCCCGATCCCCTAAGCCGGTTCCAGCCCGCCACCCGGGACTGGTTCGCGGCCACCTTCGACGCGGCCACGCCCGCGCAGCAGGCGGCCTGGACGGCGATTGGCGCCGGCGACAGCACGCTGGTCATCGCGCCCACCGGTTCGGGCAAGACGCTGGCGGCCTTTCTGCACGCCATCGATGGATTGTTCCGGGAGCGCGAACGCGACCCCGCGCGCGCGCGCCAGACCGCCACCCGGGTGGTTTACATTTCGCCCATTAAGGCGCTGGGCGCCGATGTGCGGCGCAACCTGAGCGTGCCTTTGGATGGCGTCAGCGCCAGGCGCCGGCGGCGCGGCGATCCCGAGGTGACGCTGACGGTGGGTATGCGCACCGGCGACACGCCCGCCGCTGAACGCGCCGGCCTGCAAAGACGGCCGCCGGATATCCTGATCACCACGCCCGAGTCGCTGTATCTGATGCTCACCTCCAGGGCGCGCGAGACCTTGCGCGGCGTGACCACGGTGATTATCGACGAGATCCACGCGGTGGCCGGCGGCAAACGCGGTTCGCATCTGGCGCTGAGCCTGGAGCGCCTGGATGCTTTGCTGCCCGCGCCGGCGCAGCGTATCGGCCTGTCGGCGACCGTGCGCCCGGTGGAACGCGTGGCCCGTTTCCTGGGCGGCGCGCTGCCGGTGACGGTGGTTAACCCTCAGTCCAGGCGGCCCCTTGCGATGCGCATCGTGGTGCCGGTGGAGGATATGACCGCGATACCGGCGCGCGACGACGCCGCGCCGGAGATGAGGGCTACCGGGCGCGCGGGGTCGATCTGGCCGCATGTGGAAGCCAGCATCCTCGAGCAAATCCTCGCCTGCCGTTCCACCATTGTCTTTACCAATTCCCGCGGCCTGGCCGAGAAACTGACGGCCAGGCTCAATGAACGCTATGCCGAGCGCGCCGCCGTCTCGCCATTGCAGCAGGAGACGGCCGCACATTATCTCTCTAATTCGGGTGGCACCGGCAAGCGCGCCGCCGGCGAACCGCCGACCGTCGCCCGGTCCCATCATGGCTCGGTGTCGAAAGAGCAGCGGGCGGAAATTGAAATGGCGCTTAAATCCGGCGAGCTGCGCTGCGTGGTCGCCACCTCCAGCCTGGAACTCGGTATCGACATGGGACTGGTGGATCAGGTTATCCAGGTCGGCGTGCCGCCAACGGTCGCCAGCGCGCTGCAGCGGGTGGGGCGCGCCGGCCATCAGGTGGGCGGCATTTCTTCCGGGGTGGTTTATCCGCGTACCCGCCGTGATGTGATCGATGCCGCCGTGACGGTGGAGCGCATGCTGGCCGGACGGCTGGAATCCGTGGCCCCGCCGCGTAACCCGCTCGATGTGCTGGCGCAGCAGACCGTGGCCGCGGTGGCCATGGAACCGCTGAATATCGAGGAGTGGTTCGTGCGGGTGCGGCGCGCGGATCCGTTTCGCGCCCTGCCGCGCAGCGCCTTCGACGCCACCCTGGATATGCTGGCCGGCCGCTATCCGTCGGAGGCGTTCGGCGAGTTTCGCCCGCGGCTGGTCTGGGATCGGGCGAGCGGTTTGCTTACCGCCCGCCCGGGGGCGCAGCAATTGGCGGTGATCAGCGGCGGCACCATTCCCGATCGCGGCATGTTCAGCGTCGTCTTGCCGCAAGGCGAGGAAAAAAGCGGCGCGCGTCGGGTCGGCGAGCTTGACGAGGAGATGGTCTACGAGTCGCGGGTCAACGATGTGATAACCCTGGGCGCCACCTCCTGGCGCATCCAGCAGATTACCCACGATCAGGTGGTGGTGGTCCCGGCGCCGGGCCGCTCCGCCCGCCTGCCGTTTTGGCACGGCGACAATGCCGGCCGGCCGGCCGAACTGGGGGAGGCCATCGGCGTCTTCCTGCGCGAGGCGGAGGCGGCGACGGCGGGCATCCGCGGCCCGTTGGCGCAGGACCACCCGCTGACGGCGCGGCTTAAGGCCGCGGGTCTGGATGATAACGCCATCACTAATCTGGTCGAACTGGTGGCGGAGCAACGCGACGCCACCGAGGTGCTGCCCACCGATCAAACGCTGGTGATTGAGCGCTGCCGCGACGAGAGCGGCGACTGGCGGGTCATGCTGCACTCGCCTTATGGCCAGCGCGTGCACGGCCCCTGGGCGCTGGCCATCGCCGCGCGCGTCCACCAGCGTTTAAAAGTCGATCCCGCCGTCGTCGCCAGCGACGACGGTATTATTGTCCGCATACCGGACAGCGTCGGCCGACTTCCCGGCGCGGAACTCTTTGTGTTCGATCCCCACACGCTGCCGCAAATCGTCACCGATGCGGTGGGACAGTCGGCGCTGTTTATCGCCCGCTTTCGCGAATGCGCGGCGCGCGCCTTGCTGCTGCCGCGCCGGCGCCCCGGCAAACGCTCGCCGTTGTGGCAGCAGCGCTTGCGCGCAGGTCAGCTGCTGGAAATTGCCCGGGAGCATGACGATTTTCCGCTGATCATCGAGACCGCCAGGGAATGTTTGCAGGACGTATATGATCTGGGGGCATTGCAGGCGCTGATGCAGCGCATCAATGACGGCGCGGTGCGCATGCGGGAGGTTACCACCGAGATCCCCTCGCCGTTTGCGGCTAATCTGCTGTTCGGCTATGTCATTGAGTTTATGTACCAGGGCGATGCGCCGCTGGCGGAACGACGGGCGTCCGTACTGTCGCTGGACAGCGGCCTGCTCGGCGAACTGCTGGGTCAGGTGGAGCTTGGCGAGCTGCTCGACCCCCGGGTGGTGGAACGGGTCGGTCAGGAATTGCAGCGCACCGCCGCCGCTCGGCGCGCAAAGGGCGCTGAAGGGGTGGCCGACCTGTTGCGCGAGCTCGGTCCCCTGTCGCGCGCGGAAATCGCCGCGCGCCTGGCCGATGGCGACGGTGCCGGCGATTATCTGGCGCAGCTGGAGGCGGCGGCGCGGATTATTCCCGTGCGCATCGCGGGCGAGGCGCGCTGGGCCGGCATAGAAGATGCCGCCCGCCTGCGCGATGCGCTGGGGATAGCTTTACCGCCGGGCATTCCGGCTGCGTTTTTGCAGGCGGCCGGCGATCCCCTGCGCGAGTTGCTCAGCCGCTATGCGCGCACGCACGCGCCTTTTACCGCGGCGCAGGCGGCGGCGCACTTTGGGCTGGGCGTGGCCATTGTGAATGAGCAACTGGAGCGCCTGCGCGATCAGGGCAGGGTGTTACCCTGCAACGTCGCGGGCGGGCCCGGACCGGACACCGACTCCGGCGCGCCCGCCGACGGCGGCCAGCAGCGTCGGTGGGTGTGGGATGAGGTATTCCGCCGTTTGCGGGCGCGCTCTTTGCAGGCGGCGCGCGAGGCGACCCGGCCGGTGCCGCGCGAGGCCGTGGTGCGGCTGGTGCTGGAGCGCCAGGGCGTACTGACCGACGCCGCCGCGCCGGCGTCGGATCCCGACCCGTCCGCCGCGCTCGGCGCATTTGAAGGCGTCGAGGGCGTCGCCCGGGTCATCGAGCAACTGGCGGGGGTCGCGTTGCCGGCTTCACTGTGGGAACGCCAGATTTTGCCCGCCAGGGTCCATGACTATCATCCGTCGATGCTGGATGAGCTGATTGCCGCCGGCGAGGTGGTTTGGGCCGGCCATGGCACGCTTGGCGACGACGATGGACTGGTCTCCCTGCATCTGCGCGAAAACGCCGGCGCAACGCTGCCGCGGGTGAATGATGAGGCCGGCGCGTCAACCGCCTCCGCGCTGCAACAGTCCATTCTCGCCGTGCTGGCCGATGGCGGCGCCTATTTTGTCCGTCAGCTGGCGCCGCTCGTCCAGACGCGCCTGGAGGCCGGGGCGGAAATATCGCCCGCTGAAATGGCGGAAAACGTTTGGGATCTCGTCTGGCAAGGCCGTCTCACCAGCGACACCTGGTCGCCGCTGCGCGCGCTGACGGGGATACGCCCGCCCACCCGTTCGCGCCCGGCCCGCGTCCCACGGCACCGGCGCCAGGTGGCGGGCTGGGTACCGGTGTGGGCGCCGGCCAAACCGATATCGGCGCGGAACGCCCGGTTCGGCGATGCGGTCCTGGCCGGCCGCTGGTCATTGCTGGCCGGCGAGGCGGCCAGCCCGACCCTCAGGATGCTGACCCAGGTCGAGAATCTGTTCGACCGCTATGGCGTGGTAAGCCGCGGCGTGGCGATGGCCGAGCAGGTGCCGGGAGGCTTTCCCGCGCTGATGCCGGTGCTGCGGCGGATGGAAGAGGCGGGCCGCGTGCTGCGTGGGCGCTTTATCACCGGCCTGGGCGCCGCGCAGTTTGCCGATAAGGACTGTATAGAACGCCTGCGTGAATTGGCGCAAACGGATGCGGCGTCCGGCGAACCGGTGGCGCTGTCGGCCAGCGATCCGGCCAATCCCTTCGGCTGGCTGTTGCCCTGGCCGTCCAACCCGGCAGACCTGCGTCCGGCCCGGCGCGTCGGCGCCATGGTGGTGATCTGCAACGGCAGGCTGGCATACTATCTGGCGCAAAGCGGCCGCCAGCTGTTAACCTTTATCGATAACGACGACATCGGATGGCGGGCCAGCGGTTTGCGCGCGCTGGCCGCCGCGCTGCAGCGCGAGAAACGCCGCGTGTTTACGCTTGAGGATGTCGACGGCCGGCCGGCGCATGGCAGCCCGGTCGCGCACGCTTTGTCCGCGGCCGGCTTCTCGCGCGTGCCCAGGGGATATGCCTGGTACGGGTGAACCGGGCGCGCGGGGAGGGCCACGGCGCGGTATAGCGCCTGTGGCGCCCCAGCCCAGGTTCCGCAGGAAGGGTTGGCAAGGCTTGCCGCACCCGACCTGGCCTTGCCATGCCGCCGCCCTGATTTACCGCCGCGCCAGTATCAGCCCGCCGGTATCCGCCGCTGCCCGGTATTCGCCATAATCCGCCAGGGCAAGGTGGCGAACCCGCATCGGATGGCGGTGCGTCGCCGTGATGACCACCACCCTGGCCCCCGCCGCTTCAGCCGCGGCAATCCCGGCCGGCGCGTCTTCGAATACCAGGCACCGGCCGGCGTCGACCCCCAGCCGATCGGCGGCCATCAGGTAGCAGTCAGGCGCGGGTTTGCCGCGGACCACGTCTTCGGCGCTTATCAGCAGCGCAGGCACCCTCAGTCCGGCGGCCCGCAGGCGGCGCAAGGCCAGTTCCCGCGGGGCGGATGTAACGATAGCCCAGCGGTCCGGTGGCAGCACGGCCAGGAAATCCGGGGCATGGGCAATCGGGACGATGCCGTCGGTATCCTCGATCTCCGCCTGGGTGATTGCCCGGGCCTCGGCCTCGGGGTCGACGCCCGGCAGGTTCAGGCGGCGAATGGTTTCGACACTGCGCACCCCGTGGATGGTGGGCAGAAACGTCGCCACGTCCAGCCCGTGCCGCGCGGCCCAGCGCGACCAGACGCGTTCGGCCGAGGCAATGGAGTTGAGCAGGGTGCCGTCCATATCGAACAGGAAAGCGGCAAAGCGCTGGTCTGTGTACATAGTCTCTCCGGGATAGGTTTGCGGCGCCCCGCCTATGGCGCCGTTGCGGGCGGGACAATCCGGGCGTATGCCAGTATCAACGACAGTCTCGGCAAGATCAACGGCCGCAATAGCCGACATGCCAGCGCCGCAATATCAGGCGGCCGTCTTTTACCTCATTCCCCCCCGGGCCCGTTAAATGGCGCGCGCAGGCGGTCAATCGGTGAAGTCGGTCGCTTGCGCCGTTCCCTGCCAGGCATCAATGTCTGCACGCACATCCTGCATCTTCTGCAATGCCAGTTCATTGGCGATGCCTTACGACGCACCCGTAATGAACCCTATTTTCTCAGTTGTTTTCATGATATGTCCCTTGATTAAGGTCATGGCCACCGCGCCGACGGGATAGCCTGCTTTGTCCATGCTGGACGTTTTGCGTGATATTCCGGATATCCCGCGCACCCCTTGCAACTGCGAAGGGTTGATAAAATCAGTAGGGACTGGCCGTGGGTCGAACGACGATTTCGCTAACGTCGACATCGTCGGGCTGCGCGATCGCATAGGCTATGGCGCGCGCGACGGCATCCGGCGTTAATGCGATGCGGCGGAATTCGCGCATGGCGTTGCGGGCCGTTTCGTCGGAAATCTGGTCGGCCAGTTCCGATTCGACCACGCCCGGGCAGATAACCGTTACGCGGATCGCGTCGGACTCTTGGCGCAGGCCGTCGGAGATGGCGCGTACCGCGTATTTGGTTGCGCAGTACACCGCCGCCGTGGGCGATACCGACAGCCCGCCGATGGAAGACACGTTGATCACCTGGCCATGGCCCTGCTGCGTCATGACGGGCAGCACCGCCGCGATGCCGTGCAGGACGCCGCGGATATTCACGTCGATCATCCGATCCCACTCGTCCACCTTGCGCGCGGCCAGAGGCGAAAGCGGCATGACGCCCGCATTGTTGACGATGACGTCGATGCGGCCAAAGGTCTCTTGGGCAAACCTGGCAAAGTCATCGACGTCCTTTGCCGATGTGACGTCGAGCGCCCGAAAGCAGACCGAGCCGCCGCCGGCCTGGATCTCCCCGGCCAGTGCGGCCAGCCGCTCCGTGCGGCGGGCGCCGATGACGAGCTGGTGTTTCTGGCTGGCGAGAAGCCGCGCGGTGGCCTCGCCGATGCCGCTGCTGGCGCCGGTAATAAGGATGACTTTGGATTCTGTAGCTACGGTCATAATGGTTAACTCCTTTTCAGTGGGTTATCTCGCGGCGCAGCACCATGCCGGCGTGGTATAAAACGCCGTCACGGAAGTCGCCGTCGGCGGAAAAGCCGGTATCGTCGCAATACAGGATATGATCGCCTTCAATGCGGTAGCTGCCCCGATAGGCGCTTTTGCGCGTGCCCCGGGCCTCGTCGTAGCGGCCGTTGGCAAGCAGCTCATGGCGAATGTAGCCATCGGCTGTCACCCAAACGCCGACGTACCTGTTGTGATTCATGACGGGTGCCTCCTGTGTCCTGGCAACAATAACGGGCCGAAGGCCTATAGTAGGAGCGGGGCGCCGTTGCGGGAATAGCCATGGCTATTGCATCATTGCCTATTCCTATTGCGCTGGTGATTTATTTCCCTTAAGGTTGGCGAAACGATGGCTGATTCCTCTGAACGGCCGCAACGGGAGACGATGGCATATGGCGGCAATCGAGGACACCACCACCCAGCGGATGTCGGCGCTGCTGATGCAATTGGCGCCCAATGAGGGCTACACGCTGTCCGCGCTGGATGCCGTTCGCTTTATGCGCTCGGACCGGCCTTTGGGACGAACGCCCGTTTTATACGAACCGAGCATCGTGATTGTTTGTCAGGGACGTAAGCGCGGCTTTCTTGGCAGCGATGTCTATGTTTATGACGCCCAGCATTACCTGGTATTGTCGGTGCCCTTGCCCTTTTCCACCCAAACCGAGGCGAGCGCATCCGAGCCGATGCTGGCCGTCGCCATAAGCTTAGATCTGACGCAAGTGGCCGATTTGATGTTGCAAATAAATCATTCTGGCCCACAGGCCTTGCCCGGCATGCCCTTGGGTATCGCCTCAACCCCGCTGAGCGGCGCATTGGCCGATGCCACGCTGCGATTGCTTGAAATCATGACCTGTCCGCGCGACGCGCACATATTGGGCCCCGCGGTGGTGAGGGAGATTTATTACCGCGTACTGGTCGGGGAACAAGGGGGCGCCATGCGGGCGGCTTTGGCGCATCAGGGCCAGTTCGGCCGCGTTGCCAAGGCATTGCGCCGGATCCATGCCGATTATGCGCAGTCATTGGATGTCGCGCATTTAGCCGGCGAAGCCGGCATGAGCGTGCCTGCCTTTCATGCCCATTTCAAGACGGTGACCCAAACATCGCCCATCCAGTACATCAAGTCGACGCGATTGCACCAGGCCCGGCTACTGATGATCCGTGATGGCCTGACCGCGGCATCCGCTTCGTCCCGGGTCGGCTATGACAGCCCCTCGCAGTTCAGTCGCGAATTCAAGCGATTCTTTGGCCGCAGCCCCATGGAAGAGGTTCGCGATATGAAGGCGTCGTTTTCGTTGTCCCCCGCAAAGCCCCTTTCCGAGTTTACCCTGGCGCACTGAGCGCCGTTCCCGACGTCCAGCAATACCCTGACGCATCCACCCGACTGGCGGCGATTCGGTTAGCCGGTTTCCGGTTAACCTTTACCGGATTTGTACTTTTGCATCCGTCCATGCCTTGGTTAGAGTTATACCTCTGTTTAGTTATTGGATAGTCAGGTAAAAGTTAATGGATGCCTTAATTCCGGTAGTGGATCACGCGGTGATTAACGTCGCGGGCAAGCTTGATGAAACGCAGCGATTATTTACGCTTTTAGGGTTCCAGTTGACGCCGCGCGGTCACCATTCCCTGGGCTCCAGCAACCATCTGGCCATTTTTGGCGAAAACTATTTTGAGCTGCTGGGGTTTGAGGCGGGCAACGCCGATAAACGCCAGGACCTATGGAACGCGCCCCTCGGGCTCACCGGCCTGGTGTGGAAAACCACTGACGCCGATGCGGTCTACCGCCATCTGCAATCCGTCGGCCTGGCCGGCGATCCCCCCGCCTCGTTTTTCCGTCCCGTGACGCTGCCCGACGGCAGCCGGCCTGAAGCCCGTTTTCGTACCGTCAGGCTGGCCGCCGGGCGGGTAAAAAACGGCCGCAGTTTTTTTTGCCAGCATGAAACGCCGGAACTGGTCTGGCGCGCCCCATGGCGCCGGCATCCCAACGGCGTCGTCGATATCAGCGCCTTTGTGATTGCCGCGGCCGACCCCGCGGCGGTGGCCGGCCTTTACGGCACGCTGTTTGGTCATAAGGCTATTCATGACGACGGCCAGGGCGGCTATTGGCTGCAGGCGGGCAAAACCCGGGTGCGATTTATCACCCCGCAGCGGGCCGCCGGGCTGTATGGGCCGGTCCCGGCAGGCGAAAACGGCGCCGAGCGCATGGTGGCGCTGGAATTTGCGGTCTCATCGCTGAGCGCCACCACCGACTATTTTCAGCGCAGCGGCATCCAGGCCTTATCCCCGGCGCCGGATACCTTGCTGGTTAGCGCCGACCGCGCCTTCAATGTCGCCCTGCTGTTCGCAGCCTCTTGATTTTCTTTATTTTAAGGTCCGTTAAGCATGAAAGCCATCGTATTACGTGAACATGGCGGTAACGAGAAGCTGCGGTTGGAAAATGCTTTTCCCGATCCCATCGCCGGCAGGGGGGATGTGGTGCTGCGCGTGCGCGCCTCCTCACTCAATTACCATGATGTGTTTACCCGGCGCGGCATGCCGGGCATTACGCTGCCCCTGCCGCTGATTATCGGCCTGGATGTGGCCGGCGAGATCGTCGCCCTGGGCGAAGGGGTGACCGGTTGGCATATCGGCGACCGCGTGGTGGTGGACCCGATAAACCGGGTTGACGGCGGACTGGTGGGCGAGACCACCCACGGCGGCCTGGCCGAACTATGCCGGGTGCCGGCCCATCAGCTGATCGCTTTGCCCGATGAAATCAGCTTCGTGGAAGCGGCGGCGCTGCCGGTGGCCTACGGCACCGCCCGGCGCATGATGGTGACTATCGGCCAGATACAGGCCGGGGAAAAGGTCTTGATCCTCGGCGCCAGCGGCGGCGTCGGGGTCTGTTGCGTGCAATTGGCGAAGCTGGCCGGCGCGCAGGTGATTGCCTGCGCCGGCAGCGAGGAGAAAGCCGAACGCCTGCGCGCCGTCGGCGCCGACCATATCATCCGCTACACCGAACAGGACTTTGCCAAAGAAGTGTTCCAGCGCTTCGGCAAGCCCGCGCGGTCGCGCCACGCCGCCGTGCCGGGCGGCGTGGATGTGGTGGTCAATTTTACCGGCGGCGATACCTGGGTTAAATCCCTGCGCTGCCTGCGCGTGGGGGGGCGGCTGCTGACCTGCGGCGCCACCGCCGGTTTTAATCCCGTCGAGGATTTGCGCTACATCTGGACCTATGAATTGCAGATCCGCGGCGCCAATGGCTGGGAGCGCGATGACCTGCATCAGTTGCTGGATCAGGTGCGCGACAAACGGCTTAACGTCCTGATCGATCGCCAATGGCCGCTGGAGCAGGGCGCGCAGGCGCTGGCCTCGCTGGAGCAACGCCAGGTGATCGGCAAGGTGGTGGTGGTATGAGCGCGCGGCTGAGCAAAACGCAAATCGAGGAAAAGTTCCGATTATCGCCGTTTATCGCCTGGCTGCAGCTGCGCGTGGAGGCGGTGGATTACGATCAGCAGACCCTGACGGTAACGGTGCCGATGCGGGCGGAGTTCGAGCGCAGCGCCGGCAGCGGCCAGTGGCATGGCGGACCGCTGGCCTCGATTATCGATACCGTCGGCGACTTCGCGCTGGCGATGATGGTCGGAACCGGTTTGCCCACCATCAATTTTCGTGTCGATTACCTGCGCCCGGCGGTGAATACCTCCCTGCGGGTGGTGGCCCGCGTCAGGCGCTCAGGCCGTACCGTCGGCGTCGCCGACGTGGACGTATTTAACGGACAACAACAATTACTGGCTATCGGCCGCGCAAGCTACGCCACCGGCGTTGCACAACCGGGAGTTTCATCATGAACGGACATTTTTCACGGCGTAAATTCCTCGGCATCCTGGGGGTGGGGGGATCGCTTGCGGCGTTGTCCAGCGGCATCCCCGGCCTGGGGCTGGCGACCAACGCCAGCGCCGCCGAGGTGGCGGGCGGCGCGGCGCGCCGCGGCGGTACCCTGGTCATCTCCTGGGGGGGACTTGAGCCTCAGGCGCTGTTTGTGCCGGGCGGCGGCGGTTCATCGCCTTTCCAGACGTCAACCAAAATACTGGAGCGTTTGCTGAAGCTCGACAATACGCTGCATTTTCAGCCGGCGCTGGCCGAATCGGTGGTGCCTGCCGCCGACTATAAAAGTTATGACATCACCCTGCGCCAGGGAGTGAAATGGCATGACGGCGCCGATTTTACCGCGGACGACGTCGTCTACAACGTTGTCGAGCATTGGAAGGCCATTTCAGCCGGTATCGCCCTGAAAGCCCTGAACGCCGCCACCGCCCTGGATGCCCATCACGTACGGCTGAGTTTTGATCATCCGGTACCTGAATTTTTCCTCAAATCCATACTGGCGGGCCAATACCAACTGCTGCTGCCGAAACATTTATACGCGGGCAGGGACATTCTGACCCATCCGCTGAATAACCAGCCGGTAGGCACCGGCCCATGGATTTTCGATAAATGGACGCGCGGCAGCTATGTGCAATACCGCCGCAACGATAGCTATTGGTCGCCCGGCCAGCCCTATCTCGACAAACTGCTGGTCAGGTGGTGGAGCGACGCGGCGTCGCGTACCGCCGCCCTGGAAACCGGGGAACTGGGACTCGGCTATTCGAACCCCGTGCCCGCCAGGGAAATCGACCGCTTGCTGAAAACCGGCCAGGTGGTGCTTGATACCAGCGGGTATGAAAACAGCGCCTGGACGGTAACGGTGGAGTTTAACCAGCGGCGCGAGGTGGTTAAGCGCCGTGAAGTGCGCCAGGCGATCCTGCATGGCATCGACCGTGATTTCATCGTCAACACGATCTATTTTGGTTGGGGGAAACCGGCGGTGGCGCCGATTTTCAGCAGCAACAGCCTGTTTTTCACCGACGACGTGCCCCGCTATGAATTTGACGTTAAAAAAGCGGCCGCCCTGCTGGATGCCGCCGGCCTGCCGGTGAAAAACGGCAGCCGGTTTACCGTCAACCTGCTGGCGGCGGCCTGGTTCGAGGAGAACGCCAAGCTGGGCCAATACCTGAAACAGGCCCTGGAAGATCTCAATATCACCGTGCGGCTCGATTCGGTGGATCGCGCCACGGCGCTGAAACGCATTTACAGCGATTACGATTATGATATCGCTATTTCCAACTTTACCGCCCCGCTGGAGCCGGTACCGACGGTAACCCAGTTTTTTACCAGCGACGGCATCGTTAAAGGCGCCGCTTTCCGCAACGCCACCGGCTATAGCAATCCGGCGATGGACGACTTGGTAAGCGCTATCACAGTGGAGGTGGACGAGGCCAAACGCCGCGCATTGATCCAGCAATTTTCCCGGCTGGCCAGCACCGACGTGCCCATCGTGCCTCTGGTGGAAATGCAGTCCTACACCCTGGCGCGCGCCAACGTCCGCAACTTCACCACTGATGCCAATGTCCAGGGCACGTCCCTGAACGACGTCTGGCTGGCGGGGTAGCGGCATGATGCGCATTATTCTGCGCCGCCTGTTGCAAGCGGTGCCGCTGCTGCTCGGGGTGGTCATCATCAATTTCGTATTGATGAAATGCGTGCCCGGCAGCCTGCTGGACGTGATGACCGCAGAACAGCAGGTTACCGACCCGGCGATGATCGAGCGGCTGCGCGCGTTATACGGGCTGGATCAGCCGGCCTGGCTGCAGTTGCTGAAGTATATCGGCGCGGTGGCCCGGCTGGATCTGGGTTTTTCCTACCGGCACAACCTGCCGGTGCTGGACGTCATCTTATCGCACCTGCCCGCCACGTTGCTGCTGATGCTGGCAAGCATCGCGGTGGCCCTGATGGTGGGCGTCGGCGCCGGCGTGCTGGCCGCCATAAAAGTCAACAGCGCCTGGGACACACTGATATCGGCGCTGGCGGTGCTGTGTTTCGCCGCGCCGGGTTTCTGGCTCGGCATCATGATGATTATTCTGTTCTCGGTAAAACTCGGCTGGTTTCCGGTGGGCGGGATGGAAACCATCGGCGCCGATGAGCGGCCCTGGGGACGGGTGGCGGATATCGTCCATCATCTGGTGCTGCCGGCGCTGACCCTGGGCCTGTTTTATGCCGCGACCTACGCGCGGGTGATGCGCGCCTCGATGCTGGAAATCGCCCAGCTGGATTTTGTGCGCGCCGCCAGGGCCAGGGGCCTGAGCCGGCTGCGGGTAATAACCGGGCATATGATGCGCAATGCCCTGTTGCCGGTGGTAACCCTGTTCGGCCTGCAACTGGGCACCGTGCTGGGCGGCAGCGTCGTGGTGGAATCCGTGTTCAGCTGGCCCGGCATCGGCCAGGTCCTGTTCGACAGCGTGATGAGCCGCAATTTTCCCGTGGTGATGGGGGTGCTGGTGCTTAGCTCGCTGGTGGTGATCGTGGTGAATATCCTGGTGGACGTGGCGTATTCCCGCCTGGACCCGCGGATTGGGAGCTGAAATATGTCTGTAGTCGTCCCCCTGTTGCCCGCCGCCGCGCCGCGCCTGGCGCTGCTGCGCCGGTTTTGCCGCCATCGCGGCGCGGTATGCGGCGCGCTGATTGTGTTGGTCATCGCCGCCGCCGCGCTGCTGGCGGGCTGGCTTTATCCCGTCGACCCGCTGCGCATTGTGGCCATGCCGGAGATTTGGCCCTTTACCGATTGGCGCTATCCGCTGGGCACCGACTCCCTGGGTCGCGACATCATGGCGCTTATCGTCCACGGCGCGCGCGCCACCCTGCTTATCGGGCTGGTGGCCAGCCTGGTGGCCACCACGCTCGGCGTGGCCGTGGGAGCCGCCGCCGCCTGGTTTGGCGGCTGGATCGACGAAGTGCTGATGCGCATCGCCGAGCTGTTCCAGATCATTCCCAACGTGGTGTTTGTGCTGACCGTGGTGGCGGTGCTGGGCCCGCGGATAGAAAACATTATTATCGCCGTCGGCCTGGTTTCCTGGCAGCCCATTGCCCGGCTGACCCGGGCCGAATTCCTGTCCTTCAAGGATCGCGAGTTCGTGCTCGCGTGCCGGGCCTGCGGCATGGGCAATCTGCGCATCGCCCTGGGCGAAATCCTGCCCAATGTCATGCCGCCGGTGATCGTGCTGTCGTCGCTGGTGGTTGCCGGGGCGATCTTGTACGAATCCGTTATCTCCTTCCTCGGCCTTGGCGATCCCAATCTGGCCAGTTGGGGCCGGCTGGTGGGGGAAGGGCGCACGCTTATCCGCTCCTCTTGGTATATCTGCGCGGTGCCGGGCGTGGCGATTATGCTGGCGGTGCTGGCGCTGAACCTGATTGGCGACGGGCTGAACGATGCCCTGAACCCGAAGCTCAGGGATCGCCTATGAGCAGCGTGCTGGAGGTCAGCGACCTGCGCGTCGAACTGCGCGGGCGCCAGGGCAGCGTGACCGCGCTGGACGGTATCTCCCTGACCCTCGCGGCTGGCGAAACCCTGGCGGTGGTGGGCGAGTCGGGCTGCGGAAAATCCCTTACCGCGCTGGCGCTGATGGGGCTGCTGCCCACCCCCCCGGCGCATTTGAGCGGCGGAGAAATACGGTTTGAAGGACAAAATCTGGTGGCGCTGGGCGAAAGGCGGATGCGGCAACTGCGCGGCAATCGGCTGGCGATGATTTTTCAGGACCCGATGAGCTCGCTTAATCCGGTGAAAACCGTCGGCGATCAGCTGGGCGAGGTCTTGCGGGTGCATTTAGGCCTGTCGCGGCGCGAAGCCTGGCGCCGCGGCGTCGCCCTGTTGGAGCAGGTACATATTACCGACCCGGCCAGGCGCATGGATGAATATCCGCATCGATTATCGGGCGGCATGGCGCAGCGGGTCATGATCGCCATGGCCATCGCCTGCAAGCCGGCGGTATTGATCGCCGACGAACCCACAACCGCCCTGGATGTGACCATACAGGCGCAAATACTGGCGCTGCTGCGGGAGCTGCAGGCGGATACCGGCATGGCGCTGATGCTTATCACCCACGATTTGGGCGTGGTCGCGGCCATGGCCCAGCGTGTGGCGGTGATGTATGCCGGCAAAATCGTCGAGGAAGCGCCGGTGCTGGAACTGTTCGACTATCCGCTGCATCCCTATACGCAGGGACTCTTGCGCGCCACGCCGACCCCGGGACGGCCGGATGAGCGGCTGGTGGATATCCCGGGACGGGTGCCGGCCCTGGCGGAATTACCCGCGGGCTGCGCTTTTGCGGCGCGCTGCCGGCAGGCAACGCCCGCGTGCGCCCTGCAGCGGCCGGAGCTGACGCCTCTGCGTCCGGCGCACCGGGCCGCCTGCCTGGTGACGCAAGCGCAGGCGCAGCCCGCGCCGCTACGCTGGATCAACGGAGGCCGGCACTGATGAAACCATTGCTTAGCGTAAACAATCTGCAGGTTGGTTATCCCACCCGCGACGGGCGGGTATTCGCCCTGTCTGGGGTGGATCTGACCCTCAGCCGCGGTGAAACCGTCGGGCTGGTGGGGGAGTCGGGCTGCGGCAAATCCACCCTGGGCAAGGCGGTGATGCGGTTAATTCCCAGTACCGGCGGCAGCATACATATCGGCGATGCCGACATTACCCATTTAGGCCGCAAAGCCTTGCTACCCTATCGGGCGGATATGCAGATGATGTTCCAGGACCCGCAGGGGTCGCTTAATCCGCGCCAAAGCGTGGGAAAAAGCATCGGCCGGCCGCTTGAGGCGGCGGGCTGGCAGGGGGCGGCAATCCGGCGGCGGGTCGGCGAGCTGCTGGAACTGGTGGGATTGCCCGCGGCGGCGTCCTCACGGTTTCCCCATGAGTTTTCCGGCGGCCAGCGTCAGCGCATCGGCATTGCCCGGGCGTTAATCCTGGAGCCTAAGGTTATCATCTGTGATGAGCCGGTCTCCGCCCTGGACGTATCGGTGCGGGCGCAGGTGATTAACTTGATGCGCGATATCCAGCAGCGCACCGGCGTGGCCTACCTGTTCATTTCCCACGATCTTTCCGTAGTGGAATATATCGCCGACCGGCTGCTGGTCATGTACCTGGGACGCATCGTTGAGAGCGGTCCCACGCGCCAGGTGTGGGCCAAACCCGCCCATCCTTATACTTCCGCGCTGCTGGCGGCGGCGCCGGTGGCGGATCCCCGCGCAGCGCGCAGCCGCAACCTGCTGACGGGCGAATTGCCCAGCCCCATTTCCCCGCCGCCCGGCTGCCCGTTTCACACCCGCTGCCCGCGCGCCAAAGAACATTGCCGGGTGGAGCGTCCGCCGCTGCGCGCCGGCGGCGACCAACGACAGGTCGCCTGCCATTTTCCCTTATTTGACGTTGACGCCGCGCAATTACCGCCACCGGCGTTATAAAGGAGTCGCTATGCCGTTTCATCACCACAACCTGGGCGATCTGATCGTCCGCCGCGGGGATTTACAGCGTGATGCGCTGATTGACCTGGGCGATCCCGCCCGCCCGCGCCATTGGAGCCATCGGCAGATTGATGAGCTGGCCGGCGGCGTCGCCCGCTACCTGAGCGATCTTGGCCTGCCCCGGGGCAGTACCGTCGCCATCGCCTCGCTTAACAGCGCGCAATACATTGCCGCGTATTTCGGCATTATGCGGGCGGGGCTGGTCGCGGTGCCGCTCAATATCAAAGTACCGATCGAGACGCTGGAATACCTGGTGGCCGACGCGCAAATTCGCCTGGCGTTTGTGGACGAGGCGCGTTACGCGCTTTTAAAAGGCAAACTGCCGCTGGTGAACTTTGACGGCGACGGCGAGGACGCTTTCCGGCGGCGTATCAAGCCGCAGGCTTTCGACACCGTGCAACCCCTGCCGGGGGAGGTGGCGATGATTCTTTACACCTCCGGCTCCACCGGCCGGCCGAAAGGCGTGCCGCTGACCCACCAGGGGCAGCTGTGGGCGCTGGAGGCCACCCGCAGCGGCGGCGTGGAGCCGGACGCGCCGCAGGCGCGTTACCTGTTGGCGCAGCCCTTGTTTCATATGAACGGCTTATTTCTCACCAAACGGGTCTTTGCGGTTAACGGCTTGCTGGTGGTGCTGCCGGCATTCGACGCCCAGCGCTATGCCGCCGCCCTTGCCGATTACCGTATCAATATCGTCACCGCCGTGCCGACCATGTTCGCCCGGCTGTTGCGCGATCCGCGCCTGCTGGCCGGGCGGGATTACTCCGCCCTCAACCGCCTGATGCTCGGGTCCGCCCCCATGTCGCTCTCGTTGCTCAACCGTATCCAGCAGGCGTTTCCCACGGCGACCATCACCCACGGTTATGGCACCACCGAGGCGGGGCCGGCGGTGTTCGGTCCTCATCCCGACGGGTTGCCCACTCCGCCGCTGGCGCTGGGATACCCGCTTGCGGCGGGAGAAGTGAAGCTGGTGGACGGGGAAACGGAAAACGACGGCGTGCTCTGCATGCGCAACCCGGCGGTGACCCCGGGTTATCTCGGCCTGCCGGAAAAAAGCAGCCAGGTGTTTCGCGGGGGCTGGTATTACAGCGGTGATGTCATGCGACGCGATGAACAGGGATTTTATTATTTTACCGGCCGCGCGGATGATATGTTTGTCTGCTCTGGCGAGAATATTTTTCCGGTGGAGGTGGAGAAAACGCTTGAGTCCCATCCCCATGTGCGTCAGGTCTGCGTGGTACCGCTGCCCGATGAGGAGCGCAGTCAGGTGCCGGTGGCGTTTGTGGTGCTACAGCCCGACAGCGCCCTGAGCCCGGATGCCTTAAAGCAGTATGCCCTCGCGCACGGCCCGGCCTACCAGCATCCGCGGCGTATCGCCTTCCTGGCCGAATTGCCCTGGGCGGGCACCAATAAAGTGGACCGCCATGCGCTGACGCAACTGGCGCGCCTGCTGGAGGCGCGCCAGGGGTGGGATAACCCCCTGGCAGCGACGGAGCCGGACCATGCCTAAAATAGCCCTGGTCACCGGCGCCAGCCGCGGTATCGGCCGGTCCATTGCGCTGGCGCTGGCCCGACAGGGCGTGGCGGTGGCCGTGCATTATCGCCGTGCGCGGGAGGACGCGGCGCGCGTGGCCGATGACATTGAACGGGCGGGCGGCCGCGCCTTTATCCTGCAGGCATCGCTGGAAGAGAGCACGGGCGCGCAGCTGCTGATGGACCGCCTGCAGGCTGAGTTGACCCGGCTTTTCGGCGCGCCGCGGTTTGATATCCTGGTCAATAACGCCGGGCAGGGAGGACGGGCGGCTATCGCGGAAGTCACGCCGCAGCGGCTGGCCGATACGCTGCAGGTCAATTTTATTTCGCCGTTTTTCATTATCCAGCGCGCCATCCCGCTGCTGCGGGACGGCGGGCGGATAATCAATATTTCCTCCATGAGTACCCGGGCCGCTTTCCCGGAAATGGCGGCCTATGCGCCCGCAAAAGCGGCGCTGGAAAGCCTCGGCGTGTTGCTGGCGGCTGAGTTGGGAAGCCGGGCCATCACGGTGAATGCCGTATTGCCGGGCGCGACCGCCACGGCGATGAACCCGCGCGCCGCCGATCCGCAGTCCGCGGCGGTGATCGGCCAAAGCGTGGCGCTGGGCCGGGTGGGCCAGCCGGAAGATATCGCGGAAGTGGTGGCGTTTCTGGCCGGCGAGGGCGGCCGCTGGATAACCGGGCAGCGCATCGACGCCAGCGGAGGCCAGCGATTGTAGCCGGCCCCCGGCGCCGCGCCTGAGCGCCGGCCGCGCGCTATCGGCTCCCGACGCTCAGCGCCGCAGCTTATGCAGCGTCTCATGCGCCAGGCGCGTGAAATAGCGCGCCGCCGGGGCGATGAGCGCTTCCGCGGGATCGAAACGCGGATGATGCAGGCCGAAGGCGCTGGCCGAACCGATATTGACGAACGCGCCGGGCAAGCGGTGCAGATAAAAGGCAAAGTCTTCGCCGCCCATCAGCGGCGGCAGATCGTGGACCCGATAACCCTCCCGGGCCGCCACGTCCTTGGTGAAATCCGCCCATTCAGCGCTGTTTACCAGTACCGGCGGCCCGGCGTGCCAGCGCAATTCGGCATGGGCGCCGAAGCCGGCGGCGATATGTTCAATCAGGCGGGTGATTTTTTCCGGCATCCTGGCCCGGACCGCCGTATTATGAGTGCGCACCGTGCCCTCAAGTTCCACCTGCTGCGGCAGCACATTCCAGGTATTGCCGCCGTTGATGCGCGTGACGCTTAACACCACCGATTCCAGGGCGCTAAAGGCGCGGCTGGGCAAGGTTTGCAACGCGGTGATGATATGCGCCGCCAGCACGATGCTGTCGACGCCTTCCTCGGGACGGGCGGCATGGGCGCCTTTACCGTTAACCAGGATTTCAAAGCGGTCGACGTTGGCATGCAGCGGCCCGGAACGGGTGCCGAATTCGCCCACCGGTAAATCGGGGGCGTTATGGCCGCCGAAGATCACGCTCACGCCCTCCAGCGCGCCGGCGTCGATAAGTTGCCGGGCGCCGTCGAAGGTTTCCTCGGCCGGCTGGAACAGGATCCGGACTTTACCGGCCAGATCGGCCTCCCGCTCCTTCAGCAGCAGCGCGGCGCCCAGCATAATCGAGGTGTGGATATCATGACCGCAGGCATGCATGACGCCGGGGTTACGTGAACTGAACGGCCGGTCCGATTGCTCATCAATGGGCAGGGCGTCGATATCGGCGCGCAAGGCGACGATCGGCCCGTCGCGACGGCCGATTTCCGCGACCACGCCGGTGTTCAGCGCGAGCGGCAGGAGAGGGATGTCCGCTTCGCTTAACCATTGCCTGATTTTTTGCGTCGTCTGGAATTCGTGATTGGATAATTCCGGATATTGATGCAGCTCCCTGCGCCAACCCACCAGCTTCTCCCCTAAAATATCCGTTAAAACCTCAGATGTCATGGTCTGTCATCCCGCAAAGGCTATTTCTTTTGTCAGACAAAAAAGCTAACAACCCCGCCAGCGCGGGTCAAAGATTAAATATGGCTGAGCTTAGGCATGAAATGGAAAAGCAAGGACGGGCGTCACCCGGTAACAGGGCGAATATTTGGCCGCGCATCCTACCCTGGCCCTATCACGCAACCTGCGCCCGGCAGTACACATTTAACTCACATTTTAATTACATCTGTCTGACTTATGCCGTCGTTTAATGGCGATTATGCGAAAACTTCATAACGAAAGCCCTGGCGGAGTAAAGCCTTTGATGAGTCTCACGGTTTAGCCGGTGGCTCTCCAGTAGGATAAGGATATGTATTATTCAGTGGCTAGAGAACTATCATGGAAACACAACTTTTACATGAATTCGTTTTATTATCGAAAACACTGAATTTTAGTAAAGCCGCGCAGAAAATGAATATCACCCAGCCGGTATTAAGCCGGCATATGAAATACTTGGAAGAATATTTTGGCGCTAGTTTTTTTAAACGCGATACACATAAAGTCGAACTGACCACCGCGGGGAAATTATTTACCGAAGAAGCAGGGAAAATATTATTACAGTATGAGACGTCCATATCGGCGATCCATTCTTTTACCGGCAAAAGCCGCCGCCGGCTTGCCGTGACGTTTCTGGGGGAAGCCATCCAGAAATTCTTGATTACTTTCCTGACGCAGTTCCGCGCCACCCATAACGATATCCTTATAGAATGCCGCGACAGCGAGCTGGATGAGGCCCTCGCGTTACTGGATAATCACGCCAGCGACATGGGATTTCTTATCAGGCCTAATTTTATGGCCAATGAATCGAGATTTTGCACGCTGCCTTTTCAAACCGATCCGCTGTGCGCGGTGGTCAATAAATGCCATCCCCTGGCCGGACGCGGCAGCGTTTCCCTGCGTGAGGTCAGCGAATGGCCGATAATGCGCATTGATCCCCGGGAATTTTCCTTGTCCGATGAATACAGCACCCGTTTCTTGACCATTCGTAACATTGATTTCACCCTGGATAAAGAATACCCCAATCTTAAGACCTGCTGCTTTAACCTGGAATTTAGCGACCGCGCGGTGCTCCTGATGCCCAGGCACCGCGGATACCTGACCGGCCAGAACTGCGTTATGCTGGACATTGCCGAACAGGACTGCTGGTTTAACCTGGAACTGGTGTGGGACAGCAAAAATACCAATCCCTCGGTGGCCATATTTTTGAAAGAGTTTAAATCTTTCTTAAAACAGTAAATTAAGATGCCATCCCGCTTACCCTCCCCAATGCGCTATATCAAACCTTCATTGCATTTTATCATATAGCTATATATCTCTTTATGGTCCTCTTGCGCGTAATATTTAGCCTCCTCTTTCCGCCTGTGAAAGAATTTAATTTCCTATTGATAAATATGCTGAATATAGTCCAGTTCCCTTAATGGCAATCGGCATGCGCAATACGCTATTTTCTTGTTTTTTATGATGCGGGTCACCTATGTTCTTCAGGCAAAATCTGCGCCTGCGGTAACATCGCCACAATGGTTATGTCGAAAATGCATAGCCGGAAAAATAAAAAGAATTTCCACCATTTGTACAGCGATGGTACGTTTTTATTGCCCGAAAGCACCGGACCTAAAATGTATATCACATCATTTAAACCTGTGTTGCTTCCAAGAGATTCTAATAAAGCTATAAAGGAGTAAACCATGGCAATTAAAGCCAATTACGAGTCTGATCACGGAAAACGAAAAGAAATGTCCCATAAGGAATTGGGAACAATTCCCCATATGCGTTTCGAAGAGTATGCGGAGAAACTGAAACACTGCTTCACCATGAAACGGGAAAACGGCATTCTCGAAGCCCGACTGCATACCAACGGCGACAGCCTGCAATGGGGGGCGCCCGCGCACCAGGCTCTTCATTACTTTTTCGACTGGGCCGGCAGGGATCCCGATAACGAGGTCATCATCCTGGGCGGGACGGGAAAGGACTTTATGAAGGGCATCGGCCGGCTTGACGATAAGGGCAACTGGGGCCCGGCAACCGAGTTCAACTCCGCGCCGGAAGAAGCCTGGAAGATGTACGAGTATCAATACTATGACGGTACCAACGATATCGAAGGCCAGGTATTCGATGTGGAAGTGCCCACCATCGGCGTATGGAACGGCGCCGCTTTCCATACCGATCTGGTGCTTTTCAGCGATCTTACCCTTTGCACCGAAGATGCGTGGACCACGGATATGCACTTTCGCGTCAACATGGTGCCCGGTGACGGCATCGGCATCGCCTGGCGGGAACTGATGGGCCGCAAGAGATATGCCTATGCGGAACTGACCGGCGAGATCATCACGGCCCGCAAGGCCCTGGCCCTGGGGATGGTTAACGAGATCTGTCCGGATACGGAATCCTGCTACGCGCGGGCGCAGGAAATCGCCGAACTTATTATGCGTACCGGCAGCCGCGTCACCCGCCGCATTACCACTCAGCAGCTCAGAAAAGCATGGAAAGAAGATATCGCCAATGAGCTGCGCAACGCCTTCTCCACCGAAATGTTCGTCACCGCCACCGAACACAGCCCCCACGAAGTCAATTACTGGCACTGGGCGCACGAAGAGGCTGAGCTGGTCAAGGCGGCCGAGAAGAAAGGCAAGGTCATACGTCCGCGCGTCAACGGCGGCCAGGAAGAAGACGAAATCAAGTAACGGGGCATCCGGTGAGGGATGAACCGCCATTGCCAGTCGCCGGGTCGCCATACCGGAAAACGACACGGCGCATTTGATTATTGTCGCCGCGGCACCGTTGCCGGCGGCGCGCGTACCGGCACGTCACGTTGCCTGCCGGTGCGTCCGGGCATCCTTTTGCCGGCAAAAATTCCTACCAATCGCAAGCGGGGCAGGTCCATGAATACAGGGAACGACGTCATCATATCCGCCGCATTGACCGGCGCGGTGACACCAAAAGACATCAATGAAAATATTCCGCTGACGCCCGAAGAAATTGCCGCGGACGCGTACCGCTGCTGGCAGCGGGGCGCCGCCATCGTCCATCTCCATATGCGCGACGATCGGGGGCTGGGTACGATGGACAGCGGAAAATTTGCCGAAACCATCCGTCTGCTGCGCGCCCGCCATGACTGCGATGTGATTATCAACTGCACCACCTCCGGCGACCATCGGGCCAGCGATAAGCAGCGGCAGGAGCATGTGGCCAACCTGAACGGGATAGAAATGGCGTCCTGGGACGCGGGTTCCTTTAACTGGATGCCCGGCGGCGTGTTTATCAATTCCCCGCAGTTTTTAGGCGCTCTCGGCGAGGTGCTGACCGCCCGGGGCATCAAACCCGAAGTGGAGATTTTCGATGCCGGCATGCTGGGCATCGCCGGGTATTTTGTCGAACAGGGCAAGCTGGCCGGGCCGCTGCATTATCAATTCTGCCTCGGCGTGCCGGGGGGAATGCCCGCCACGGTAGAGAACCTGCTTTATCTCCGTGAGCACATCCCTCCCGAGGCCACCTGGTCGGCATTTGGCGTCGGCAAGGCGCATATGTCCATGCTGTACGCCGCCATAGCGTTGGGCGGGCATGTCCGCGTGGGGCTGGAAGACAACGTCTATTTCCGCAAGGGCGTAAAAGCGTCCAATGCGCAGTTGGTGGAGCGCGCCGCACAGGCAATCCGCTTGTTCGGCAAAGAGGTGGCCACACCCGAACAGGCAAGAAAACTGCTGGGGCTCCGGCCGTTATAAACCAGGCCTTACCCGGGCCCGCCCAGCGGGTCCTGCAGGCATGCAAAAGAAGGTTGTTATGAGAGACGCAGTCATAGTATCGGCGGTTCGTACCCCGGTGGGTAAATGCCGCGGCGTGTTGGCGGCGGTACCGGCGCATATCCTGGGCGCACTTACCGTCAGGGAAGCGGTGGCCCGCGCGAACATCGAGCCGGAAAGCATTGATGATGTGATATTCGCCAACCTGATGAATAACGAAATCAATAACATGGGCCGCATGGTGGCGTTGGAGGCCGGGCTGCCGGTTTCCGTACCGGGGATAACCCTGGACCGTCAGTGCGCCGCGTCGCTGAACGCGCTGGCCTACGGCGCTATCCAGATCGCGGCCGGTTTCGCCGACGTTATTGTCGCCGGCGGGGTGGAAAGCGATTCCCGCCGCACCTGGCAGCTGGAAAAAACCGACAGCGCCTATGCGGTACAGCCGCCGCGCTTTGTCGATATCCATACGTCGCCGGATAGTCTGGGCAACCCGCCCATGGGCATCACCGCCGAAAATGTGGCCGCCAGGTACGGTTTGTCCCGCCGCCAGCTTGACGAGTTCGCGTTGCGCAGCCACCGGCTGGCCGGCGCCGCCTGGCAGGCGGGCCGGTTTGAGGAGCAGATTGTGCCGGTGCCCGTAACCGACAAAAAAGGCCGGCAAACCCAGGTGTCGCGCGATGAGCCGCTGCGCACCGATTGTTCCCTGGACGCCCTGGCTTCCCTGCGGCCCAGTTTCAAACAAGACGGCGTGGTGACCGCCGGCAACAGCTCGCCCATGAGCGACGGCGCCGGTGCCATGGTGCTGATGGAACGTTCGCTGGCGGAAAAAAACGGCCACGCGATCCTGGGCGTCTTTCGCGGCTACGCGGCGGCGGGAGTGGATCCCAACCTGATGGGACTGGGACCGGTTCCCGCCACCGCCAAACTGCTAAAGCAGGCGGGACTGGCGGTAGGCGATATCGATTTATGGGAGCTGAACGAGGCGTTCGCCGCTCAATCGCTGGCCTGCATCCGGGAAATCGGTATGGACCCCGCACGGGTCAATCCCAATGGCGGCGCCATCGCCCTGGGACATCCCCTGGCGGGCACCGGGGCAATCCTCACCGCGAAAACCCTGTATGAAATGAAGCGCCGCAACCTGGACAAGGCCGTTATCGCCTTCTGTGTCGGTGGCGGCCAGGGCGTGGCGGTTTTGCTGACGAGGAATTAATCATGCCGGGAAAATATGCCTTAGCCGATGACATCACCCGTCTTTTTCAAGACGGCCAGACGCTGATTTGCGGCGGGTTCGCCAATTGCGGCGTACCCAATCACCTGATCCAATGCGTGATAGACAGCGGCGCCAGGCACTTCACGCTGATTGCCAACGATTCGGGCGACGCCGACCTCACCATCGGCCGCCTGATTCATCACGGTCTGGTGGATAAGCTTATCGCCTCCCATATCGGCCGCAATACCGAAACCGTGGCGCTGGTGGCGGCGGGAAAACTCCAACTGGAACTGGTGCCCCAGGGCAGCCTGGCGGAGCGGATCCGCTGCGGCGGTTCGGGATTGGGGGGCGTTCTGACCAAAACCGGCCTGGGTACCGTAGTCGAGGAAGGGAAACACCGGGTGGTGGTAAACGGAGAACTGTATTTGCTGGAAACCGCGTTGCGGGCGGATATCGCCCTGGTGCGCGCCCGTACCGCCGACCCGCTGGGCAACCTGACCTATCGCGGCACCATGCGCAACTTCAATCCACTGGTGGCCAAGGCGGCGAGGGTAACCCTGGTGGATGCGGACATGCTGGTGGACCTGGAGGAATACGGCATGGATCGCATCGTGACCCCGGGCGTCTATGTGGACAAGATCCTGACAACGCGAGGAGAAAGACAATGAATGCCCGTGAAAGGATAGCAAAGCGTGCCGCAGGGTATTTTTCCGCCGGCGATGTGGTCAACCTGGGCATCGGCATTCCCAGCCTGTGCGGCGACTACGCGCAGCCCGGCGTAATGTTCCATACCGAAAACGGCCTGGTGGGCATGGGTCTGCTCACTTCGGGCATGCTGGCGACGGAAGGATTCTGCAATGCCACCGGCATGCGTTTTGCGCCGGTGCCCGGCGCCAGTTCATTCGACAGCGCGGAGTCCTTCGGCCTGGTCCGTTCCGGCAAACTGGCGGCGTCGGTGCTGGGCGCCCTGCAAGTGGCGCAAAACGGCGATCTGGCCAATTGGGCCCAGCCCGGCCGGGTGTTCGGCATGGGCGGGGCGATGGACCTGGTGAACGGCGCCCGCAAGGTCATTATCACCATGGAGCTTTGCGCTAAAGATGGCGCACGCAAAATCGTCAACGCCTGCAGTTATCCCCTGACGGGCAAACGCTGTGTCAATCATATCGTTACCGAACAGTGCGTGATTGACGTTACCCCGGACGGGCTGGTGCTGGTGGAACTCCTGGCGGGATTGACCCCACAGGACATCCAGCGTCAGGTCGAGCCGCGGCTGATTGTGGCCGATGTCTTGAAAACCATGGAAATATAGCGTCCGGAGGACACCGTGATAAAAAGCGCTCCAGGTAGATTTGCGCCAGATCACGACACGGGCGATGACGTCGAAACCGGGGCGGAAAACCGGCAACCGTGCGCAACATCCCGATAAACCCACTACGCATCCCCGGGCGCGGCCCGACTGCGTACAACGAGCTGACCATTATGACTGGGCAAGAAAAACACCTGGCGCTGCCACAGAAGACTGTCGATCTTACTACCCGGGGGGACGATCATCTTTCCGCCACCAAAAGCAGTTTCGGCTTCCATGGATGGACCATTATCTGTTTCCAGGCCCTGATGTTCTGGCTGGCCGCGGGCGCCGTAACGCATGGCTTGAATGTGATCCTGCCCGCCTTATCCAACACCTTTAACCTGGAGTACAACGCGCTGCTGGCGCTGGCGACCCCGGCCTCCTGGGCTTCAATCCTGGCGGGGCCCCTGTGCGCCAAGCTGTGTGAAAAGAAGGGACCGAAATTTAATATCGTTTTCTGCCTTATCGCCTGCGGCTTGTGTTTCGGCCTGCTGGGCTACTGGGGGACGCTAACCGGTTTTACCGTACTGTTTGCCGGGGTCTGTTTTTTCGGCACCGGTTTCGCCTATCTGGGCGGAACCGCTCTTATCGCCAACTGGTTTATCCGTAAACAGGGCCTGGCGCTGGGCTGGTGCACCATGGGGCAAACCTTTTCCAGCGCCTTTTTCGTGCCGGTGCTGGCCGGGTGTTTCTCATGGTTTGGCGTGCATAACGGCTTTTGGGGCGTCTCGCTGCTGATGTTCGCCACCGCGCTGCTGGTGGCGCTATTTGCCGCCAACAAACCGGAAGACATCGGCTGCGCGCCGGACAATGCGCCCATTACCGCCGAGGAACTGGCCGAACGGATTCGCGCGCATTCAGACTACATTTGCCCGGTCACCACCGGTCAATTGCTTCGCATGAAGGACGTCTGGTTCATGGGCATCGCCACCGGCGGTATCTATATCATGCTGGTGGGGGTGGTGAGCCAGATTGTGCCCCGCCTGATGGGCATGGGATTTGAACTGGGCACCGCCATCTTCTATATGACCCTGGCGGCGCTGTTCGGCACCTTCGGCGCCTATGGCTGGGGCTGGCTAAACCAAAAGGTGGGCATTAAAGCGGCCATCTCCATTTACACCTTGTGGTGGATGGTATCGGTGGTTATCAACATCGTCCAATTTAATACGCTGACCCTGTGGATTTCTCTGCTGATGATCGGTTTTAGCCTGGCGGGCGCCACCAATTTAAGTACCGCGCTGATTGCCACTAAATTTCCGCGCAGAGCCTATATCCGGGCCATCGGCATTATCGCGCCCATCCAGTCCATTGTACGCTGCTTCGCATTTTCCATTCTGGCGCTGGGATTGACCTATCTGGGGGGATATACCGGCGCTTATCTCCTCTTGGTAGGGGTCGGCGCCGTGACATTGATTTTGATTTGGCAAACCGATGTGACGCCGATAGGAACATTGACGCCAACATCCGGCGAACACCCCGGCCTTCGTTAATGGCGAAAAGAGAATCAAATAGGTTTTTACCCGAACCTGAATAGGATGAATTTATCAAAAACAACCGCCGGCAATGTGCCGGAAATAATAATTGCCGCGATTATTCATCGGGATAAAGCGGACGCTGATTAAATCGTAACAGGCATTCTAATAAGACAGGGTTTCCTGGAGAAATATAATGAGATTCAGCAGGAGGTCAATATGACGGGAATTGTTATTGCCAGTGCCGTGCGTACCGCAATCGGCAGCTTTGGCGGCAGTCTGGCGTCGCTGGCCGCCCCCCGGTTGGGCGCGCTGGTGGCGCTGGAAAGCCTCAGGCGCGCCGGTATCCCGCCCGATATTATCGACGAGGTTTTCCTGGGTAATGTCCTGCAGGCGGGATTGGGCCAAAACCCGGCCCGTCAGGCGATGCTGCATGCCGGCATTAATGAAAAGACCCCGGCGACCACCGTCAATGTCGTCTGCGGGTCCGGCTTGAAAAGCGTCATCCTGGCGTCCCAGGCTATCGCCGCGGGCGATGCGCAGATTGTCCTGGCCGGCGGGATGGAAAATATGTCGGCGGCGCCTTATCTGTTGGATAAAGCCCGCTGGGGCTACCGGATGGGGGAAGGCGCCATTATCGACAGCATGGTGCATGACGGACTGTTTTGCAGTGTTAATCAATACCATATGGGCATCACCGCGGAAAATGTCGCCGTCCGGTATAACATCAGCCGGCTGGAGCAGGATCAGATTGCCCTGCGCTCGCAGCAGCGGGCGGTGGCGGCCATTGGCAACGGCGCGTTCCGTAATGAGATTCTGCCCGTGATCTTGCCCGGCAAAAAAGGCGACATTATTTTCGATACGGATGAACATCCGCGCGGGGATGTCAGCGCCGAGGGCCTGGCCAGGCTGCGTCCGGCCTTTGCGCCTGAGGGCAGCGTCACGGCGGGGAATGCCTCCGGCATCAATGACGGCGCGGCCGCGCTGGTGGTAATGAACGAAGCCCGGGCCCGCGCACTCGATATCAGGCCGTTGGCGCGGATCCGCGGTTATGCCACCTGCGGCGTCGACCCGGCGTTTATGGGTATCGGGCCGGTGCCGGCGGTGCGCGCGGCACTGAATAGGGCCGGTCTGGGTATCGGTGATATTGACCTGTTCGAGGCCAATGAAGCCTTTGCCGCGCAGTTCGCCGCGGTGGGCCATGAGCTGGGGCTGGATGAAGACAAAACCAACGTCAATGGCGGCGCCATCGCCCTGGGCCATCCCATCGGCGCCTCCGGCGCCAGGATATTGGTAACGCTGCTCTATGCCCTGGCGGCCCGGGACAAAACCTTCGGCGTGGCAACCCTGTGTGTCGGCGGGGGATTAGGGGTGGCGATCGTGGTGGAACGCTTGTGACATATGTCTTACCGTCAGGGGGAAAATAGGGGCTTAAAAAATAAAAACGGGAATAATTTAAGGCCGAGTACAGGTCTTAATTCATAAATGCATTAAAAATACAAAAATGGATGATTACTGTTTTTACGGGCTGGTTTTATATCCCGGCTTTGACGATATTTTTTATAGCCAGGATTGAAAACCGACATAATAAGTGCGGCGAAGTTGGAAATGACGCGTAATAAAGCCAATTGCAATCATTTTAGGTCATGTGCCCGATAAATTCGGACGTGGATTAATATTGGCACTAACTTTGCTCAATATCGCGGGTAGATAAAACCTATATAAGCGGAACGATATTCTATGAAAAACGATTACGTGAAAAAAAGCTTATCAGCACTGGTTGCGCTCATTCTGGGCTGCTCTGCGGGTCTGTCGGCCAACGCGGCTGTTACCGCCGGCGATTATACGGCTGCGGCCAAAGGCAAGGAAAGTGATGTCAGGGTCACGGTTTCCATTGATCAAGCGGGAACGATTAAAAACGTCGTCGCTGACGCCTCCGGAGAAACCCCTGAACTGGGGGGCGTGGCGGGTCCCCAGGTCGCCAAGGCCATCGTTGACCGCCAAAGCCTGGACGTCGACGGCATGACCGGCGCCACCGAAACCAGCGATGCCGTTAAACAAGCCGCCAAGGCGGCCTTGCAGCAGGCCGGTGCGGATATCGGCAAATATACCAGCGTATCGGCTAAAACCGCCGTCCCTGTCGCCGATGAGGAAAAAACAGTGGATGTGGTGGTCATGGGGGGCGGCACTTCCGGCACCGCCGCCGCGCTGGCCGCGGCGGAAAAAGGCGCTAAGGTGCTGGTGATTGAGAAATCCGCGGTGGTGGGCGGCAGCGGCAATATGGCCAGCGGCTTTTTTGCCGTGGGATCGGCGCTGCAAAAATCCTTAGGGATGAAATATACCCCGCAGGACCTGACGCACCGGCTGCTGGATTATAACCACTTTTTATCCAATGGCCCGCTGACTAAAGCCATTGTGTATAAGTCCGGTTCAACGGCTGACTGGATGGAAAAACATGGCGTGAAGCTGGAGATTAAGACCGCCGCCAAAGACACCAACCAATTACAGCAGGCGCACATGGATGATCCTATCAAGTCTGATATTTACCACCATTATCTCAATACCAATGCCGCCTATAAAAGTCTCTATGCCGACTTCCAGCAATATGGCGGAGAATTGCTCAAAAGTACCGCTGTGACATCATTGATTCAGGAACAAGACGGCAAAGTCACCGGCGTCATTGCGCAAAAGGCGGACGGTGGCAAATTACTCGTCCACGCCAAGGCGGTTATCATCGCCAGCGGCGGGTTCGGCGGTAATGAAAAATTAATACGGGACGTGATGGATACACCGAATATTCATATCCTGGCCTGGCCGAATCAGGGCGAAGGCCTCAAAATGGCCTGGGCCGCCGGCGGGGCGGAGTGGAACTTTCATTCCGCATTGATTCACGCCTGTAAACTGGTGGGAATTACTTCGTCAGCTTCCGCCGATAAAGGCAATGCCGAAAATGATAGTCCCCTTATTTGGTTATTGAAATCACCATTATTATGGGTGGACGCCAACGGTGAGCGATTTGGCGATGAAGGCCTGGTGTATGATTCGGCGTACTGGGCAAATGTGTCTTATTCGGTGGGCGGTAAATATTACATAATTCTCGATAATCAGACTTTGAATGCCTATACCAAAAAAACATTCCCCTTTCCTTTATCCGGCGCCGGTCCGGCCAATCCTCCCAAGGGCGGCGATTTCACGGCGCTGGCGGATACCGCTGTCGATGGGGGTAAAAGTAAAAATATTTTCAAAGGACAGACACTGGAAGAACTGGCAAAAAATATGGGTGTGGAAGCCGGCCAATTGGAGAAAACCGTTTCCCGTTATAACGATCTGATCAAAGCCAAAGTTGACGCGGACTTTGGCAAAAAACCGGATTATCTGATTTATCCGGTGAAAACCGGACCCTTCTATGCGTTTGAAACCCAGGTGGTGAGTTTAAGCAGCATCGGTGGGGTAAGGGTTAACGCCAAATTACAGGTCACCGATATTAACGCCAAACCTGTCCCGGGATTATATGCGGTGGGCAATGTCGCCGGAGGTTTTTACAGCGGACCCTCTTATCCGCCTTATGAAGGCTTAGCTAATGGCTTTGCTCTGAATTCAGGCCGCATTGCCGGGGAAAGCGCGGCGGAAACCATCGCGGCCGCTCATTAATATCAGCAGGGCGAGAGGGCTAAACAGTGTCTTCAAACTGTACCCTATACAGTCAAATGGGCTGGTGAAATACAGGAGCATAATACCTTGCTTCAGGATACCGGCAAGGGATGAAGCATTGCTCGCGCATTATATTTAAATAAGGGGTCGTTATGGGCGTGTCGCGTCGCGGGTTTATTATGGGAATAGGCGGAGCCGTGCTGGCGGCCAATTCAATTAACCGTATTCTGGCGGAGGTCATTAATCCGCAAACTCTCATTGTGGGTAATATCCGCTACGGCATGATCCATGACGAAACCCGCTGCATTGGCTGTCGTGCCTGTGTCCGGGCCTGCCACAAAGTCAATAATGTTCCGGAGGAAGTCACACGGCTGGATATTCTGGATAACGGCACGTACCGGGAGATGGATAAAACCTCGCGGCAGTTCAAGCGTAAATCCTGCCAGCATTGCGATAACCCGCCGTGCGTTGCGGTTTGCCCTACCGGCGCTTCTTATAAAGACGCTACAACGGGCATTGTTGATGTCCACCACGATCGGTGCGTTGGCTGCCGGTACTGTATCGCCGCCTGTCCCTATCACGTGCGCTTTATCCATCCGCTGACGAAGACGGCGGATAAGTGCAATTTTTGCCGTGATACCAATCTGGCCGCCGGCAAGCCCCCCGCCTGCGTGGCGATCTGCCCGGTGAAGGCGCTGACCTTCGGTAATCTGGACGATCCCGACAGCGATATCGCCAAACTCATCGCCAGCAAAACGGTATACCGTGAAAAAGTATATTTAGGCACTCACCCCAAGCTCTATCATATCGCCGGCAAATTTGGAGAGATACGAGGATGAACACTGCGTTTCATTTCGCTACCCTGGTCTGGGATTGGCCCATTGCCATTTACTTATTATTAATAGGTATTTCATCAGGCATGGTTATCATAGCCGTTTTGCTTAAAAGGCAACTCCTCGTGGCAAATGCCGGCAGCGACGGCATTATCAAGGCGACGGTAGTTATTGCGCCTTTAACGGTTGTTCTTGGGCTGGTGATCCTTATTTTCCATTTGGCGCGTTCGTGGACTTTTTGGTATTTGATGGTGTTTTATAATCCCCATTCGGTTATGTCGCTGGGGGTAATGTTATTCCAGGTTTATATGGCGGTGCTCATACTCTGGATTATCGCCATCTATCAGCAATACCTCCTTGATATGATTAAATCAAGATGGCTGAAACGGATTATTTTTTTCATCGCGGGATGGGAACGCCGGCTTGATATGGCGGTATTTTTGTTGGCCATTCTGCTCGGGGTCTATACCGGCTTCCTCTTGCTGGCCCTGAAATCCTATCCGTTATTGAATAACCCGGTATTGCCTCTGCTTTTCCTGGTCTCCGGCCTGACATCCGGGGTGGCCATGGCGATATTTTGCGGACTGGCGTTCTGTAAACAATCGGTTTATTCGCCGTCCCTGGCTTTTATTCATCGACTGGAACCGCCGCTTATCTTGACCGAGCTTGGCCTGCTGGCGGTTTTCTTTATCGGCCTGATTTTTGGCGGCGGGCAAAAGGAAGCCGCGGCGTTAAATGCCCTGAGCGGTTTTTGGGGGGCCGTGTTTTGGCTTGGCGTGGTGGGACTGGGTATGGTATTGCCTATGGCTTTAAGGTTGCTGTGCGCAGGCCGTATCACCTCCCATAAAGTTTATTGGCTATCGATGTCGGGCGTCGCATTGGGCAGCGTGTTTATGCTGCGCATGTTTATATTGTATGCGGGACAGATGGTAATGGCATAAATGAACAACTTAACCTGGCTTGTGAGCGTTGCATCATTAACTTTTTTTATGCAATCTTTGGATACCACCATGTTATATCTGGCTATCCCCTCCATGGCGCAGGCATTACATCAGTCCTCCCTTAGCATGGGGATGGTGGTGGTGTCTTATATGCTGACAGTGATGGTTTTTACGCCGGTATGCGGCTGGCTGGCGGATACATACGGCTATCGGCGAATCTATCTCTTAGCGTTGGGCTTATTTAGCCTTGGCTCGTTTTTGTGCGCCGCGGCGGATACGTTAACCGCCATTATCCTGGCGCGTTTTTTACAGGGCATTGGGGGAGCGCTAATGCTGCCGGTGACGCGCGTGGTCATTTTAAAAACGACCCTCCCGGCGGATAAATTATCCGCCTTAAATAAGATCACGTTATTGGGGTTGGGCGGAACGCTGCTGGGACCGCCGCTAAGCGGACTGCTGATAACCACATGCTCCTGGCGCATGATTTTTCTGGTAAATATTCCTCTATGCCTGATCTGTGTCGTCCTGGCAAAAAAATATATGCCCGAACAGCTAACATCAAGTATGCGGGGAAAATTCGATACCATAGGATTTATGCTGGTGGTACCGGCATTGTTATTAATCTTGCTTGGCTTGTTGGGCATCGGTAAACACTATTTTACCGGAATGTGGGTAATTATATTCTTCCTAATAGCAATGCTGTTGTTATATCGCTATAAAAACCACCAAGATAATACCAATGATCCGCTATTCACTCTTTCGCTGTTTCGTCACAGAACCTTTGCCGTAGGCATAGCCAGTAATATTTGCGTGCGGATTTTTATAGCGTCGGTACCTTTAGTCCTGTCGCTGATGCTGCAACGGGAATTTAACTATTCACCGAGGGGTGTCAGTATCATTATGCTGTCGCTGGCGTCGGGTTCGATAAGCGCC
Organism: Sodalis sp. RH24; assembly: GCF_047324145.1. Lineage (NCBI taxonomy): Bacteria > Pseudomonadati > Pseudomonadota > Gammaproteobacteria > Enterobacterales > Bruguierivoracaceae > Sodalis > Sodalis sp. RH24. Next base: position 1,437,115 of record NZ_CP178729.1, on the reverse strand, counting down.
CGGTTCCTGCTGCGCCCGGCATTGATATGGTGCGGCTACCGGTGTTTGTTGCTTATCGCGACGACGGTAAGTGCTGCGTTAATCTATTCTTTGACTCTTCCTGGGTTGAACGGCTCGCTGGATAGCGTCGTTATATTGATATTTATTCTGGGGGTGTTTACTTCTGTCCTGTATGCCACCATGAATACTCTGACGTTCAGCGAGTTAACTGATGAGACCTATCACGCCGGCAACAGCTTGCTGATACTGAGCCAGCTGCTTTCAATCATAATAAGCGTTACGTTAACATTTACGGTGCTTCATTATGTTAACTACGCCGCTAACGCCAGGGGGCTGGAAAATTACCATGTGTCATTTTTATTGATGAGTTTTGGTTTGTTTTTATGTTGCTTTATTTTTTTACGCCTGGATAAAAACGATGGCGATGTTTTTGTGCAGGAAACGCAGAAGTAATAACGCGGTTATTTAAAGAATAATCCTGACTGCCAGTAATATTAGGTAGTTATGACATCTGATGTTTTAACAAAATGTAATTATCGATGATAACCAGAGCCGGAAAAACAACGCGCTGATAGCGCGCCCGGAATAGGGCATGCTATCGCGGTTGGGCCGTCATTGAATATATTCGTGGCCGGCCGTTTCCGTCCTATTACCTCAATGGGATAGAACAATGAAAATAACGCCTCATAATATATGGAATAGAATGCTATGTTCCGGCGCGATCGCCTGCGGCATAGCGCTGACGAGCAGCGCGGCGTTTGCCGCCAGCGACGCGGAATCTTCAGGACGGCCGCTGTCCGATGCCGGGGGATGGCTGTCGGAGCACGGCGTTACCCCACATATCATGGCCTCTCAGCTTTGGCTGGGCAACCCCAGCGCGGGGACTTCCACCGACGAGCAGCAGGCCTACACGATGTTTTTTGCCGGCGCGGATTTCGATCTCGATCGTATGGGATTCATACCCGGCGGCACGGTCCACTTTATGCAACTATGGGTGCCCTTCGCCCATAATACTCTCTATGGCAATAACGCCGGCGGCATGTTGGCCGGCGATCCGCCGCCCTATATCCCCAAGGTCTCGCATTTGCTGCGTTTCGGTTATGAACAGCAACTGTTTAACGATCGGCTCTCCATTGAACTGGGCAAGAGCAATCCCGGCCAGTTTGTCGGTTTCAGCAACTGTAACGTGCCGTCGTCCTGTATAAATACCGTACTGAATAAAACCGCGGGGTTCGCCCCCGCGCCTTACGCCGGCTGGGGCGCACGCGCCAGCTATCACTTTACGCCGGCGCTGGAGTCCAATATCGGTGTCTGGCGTACCTACCAGGCGTTTCCGTTCACCAACGGCTGGGAACGGTGGGACGACGACTTAGATACCGGCAGTACCCTGCTGGTCGCTAATTTAGCGCGGCGCGCCAGCTGGCGGCAGGAGCCCTATCCCTTCAACTGGGAGGTCCTGGCGTTCCACAATAATTTGCAATACAACGATGCCTACGCCACGGTGAACGGCACCTCGAAGGTATACGACGGCAGCTCGGCGGTGATTACCCATAAAGGGGTTTCCGGCTTTTATCTTACGGCAAAAAAAGCCTTATGGCGGCGTGATGGCGGGGCCGATCCCCACAATCCCGCGCCCAGCGCCGTAAGTCTGCACGGCAGCTGGTCGCAAACCCTGCAATCGGATGCCTACACGGGAATAGCCACGTTGGCTGATGTCGGGCTTATCTGGTCGGGCCCCTGGCAGAGCCGTCCCGATGACAGCTACGGCCTGACTTTCCGCTGGGGCAGGCTGACGGATGGCGAACACCGTTATTTGCAGGATATGTACGATTCCCTGGGCGGAACGGGGTGGCAGGTGCCGCGTAACGAACAGCAGTTAAGTATCGACGCTTCCTTTATGCTCACGCCGGAGGTCAATTTAACGATGACCGGGTCTCGGGTCTGGAACAACACCAATTACCAGTATGCCTATACCAACGTCAAACCAGAGGATGGCTACACATTCTGGATCCAGGTCAACGTCATGCTGGAAAAACTGCTTGGTCTGTGAGGGCTGCGAACAGGGAAAACTGCCGGCCCGTCCTGGCGCCGGCAAAATGTGTTTACGGTTATCATTGCTGATGGCAAATCATATTCGTATCCGTACCGAACCTTCTGCGTCCCAGCCCCAGGGATTGCATTTTCCTGACGATGGTGGGCTGGGATACGCCCAGGGCGGTAGCGATATGATAGGTGGTTTTATATTTATCCTGGGCCAGCGCCAATACAGTCCTTTCAATTTGCGACAGAATATCCGGCAGGGTATGGTTAAGGCGCAGTTGCCTGGCGCAAAAATTCAATGCTTCGTCATCCAGATGGTCAGGTTGCGGATGCTGTTCATTCTTGCATAGCAGCGGAGAGATGATTTCTTCGGTAATGAAATTTTCCTCGGAACAAATATACAAATATTCAATGATGTTTTCCAGTTCGCGGATATTGCCCGGCCAGGCGTAATTGACTAACAGTGTCAACGTCGGGGCGGGGAATCTGATTATTCTGTTATAAAGAGCATCAAATTTATGCAGGAAATATTCAGTCAGTAACGGAATGTCGCTTTTTCTTTCCCGTAAAGGGACGAGATGAATCGGAATAAGGTTAATGCGGTAAAAAAGATCTTCACGGAATTTTCTCTCGGCGACTTTTTTATCCAGATCGGCATTGGTGGCGGCAATGACGCGCACATTCAGTTTGACAGGTTTAGTTCCGCCTAAGCGGACGATTTCTTTTTGCTGCAAGACGCGTAACAATTTCGCCTGGGCCTCGAAGGGTAAATCGCCGATTTCATCCAGGAATATTGTTCCGCCGTTGGCCTGCTCAAAAAAACCGGCTCTTCCTGAACCGGCGCCGGTGAATGCGCCTTTTTCATAACCGAAAAGCTCACTTTCTATAAGGCTGACCGGTATTGCCGCACAATTAAGCTTGATAAAAGGCCGGTCTGCCCGCGCGCTTAGTTTTTGGATATTCTCAGCCACCACTTCTTTACCTGTGCCGGATTCTCCGCGTATTAAAACGGATGCATCCGTTTTTGCGACCCGCAGCATAATCCGCTTCAGTTCTTCCATCGGTCTGCTGACGCCGATAAAATTAGCGAAAGGTGGGGAAGCCGGCCCTGCTATTTTTTCCAATGGTTCATGATAGGATTCGAATGAATAAATCGGATAGTTGAATTTGGCATGCAGTTTCTGGAAAAAAGATTGCGCATACAAGATAGACACCACATGTTCAATCTCGTTTTCTTCATCAAGCACCGGCATACCTGACACAAAAGCCATTTTTTCCGGTAACAGATGATGAACAAAAAACGCCATGGCCTCTTTCTTTTGTTTGAGGACTTCGGTGGTAATCGCGCTTTTGAAATATTTTCCTTCTTTAATAATATCGTCAATGCTCCGGCCAAGGATGGCATCAGCCTCTATGATGGGGTTTTCCCGCAGGTAAGCCAGGTTGATATATTCCGTTACGCCGCTGGAGTTGGTTATATAGATAGGGCATTCCAGGGTATCGACGATTTTCTTGAAATCTATCCCAGCCTCGTTAGCCGTTTGGAGAAAATTTGCGCTGGACATGATGGGCCTCTTGAAAACCGGTGATGGTAAAACAGACTATACCGGCTCAAGGAACCAGCGAATGTTAGATCAAGTTATAAATAAATTTGATGGCTGGATATGTGAAATAAATCACATATCGATCCGGTCTTAAGCAGCATTTTTATTTATGTTAAGAAGTAATAGATTTCAGGTAAAGATAATGAAAGAAGATCACTTATATTAGGCGAAAGGGCCTCATGGTCTCTTATATTGGCCATCGCCCGCGCTTCAAACCGTCTCCACGGGCGAGGGAGGGTGGCGCATCGCCGTACCCCATCACGGCGCCCACCATCAACCGGCAGGCGGATGCGCCACTAAGCGCAGGAGCGTGACTTCAGAGGGTGCGGCCAGTCGTATCGGCGGTCCCCAATAGCCCGTGCCGCGGCTGGTGTATACCCAAAGATCGTTGAGCTTGTCCAGCCCGTGTACGAACGGCTGCTGCAAACGGACAAAGAACTGCCACGGCAGGAACTGGCCTCCGTGCGTGTGGCCGGACAATTGCAGCGTGAAGCCCGCTTCCGAGGCGGCCGTCGCAGAGCGTGGCTGGTGGGCAAGCAAAAGCCGGAACAGGATATCGCCAGGGGCGCCGCGCATGGCTTTCTGCGGATCGCTTGCGTGCGCCGGGTCGAAGTTGCCGCCGCTGTAATCCGTCACGCCCGCCACGATGGCGCGCGCGCCGCCGTGGTTAACCACCACATGTTCGTTCATCAACACCTGGAAGCCAAGCCGGCGAAACTCAGCGATCCAGGTATCCGCGCCGGCATAATATTCATGATTGCCGGTGACGAAGAAGGTCCCGTGCCGCGCCGATAACGCGCCAAGGGGGCGGGTATCCGCCTCGAGCTGCGGCACGGATCCATCGACGACATCGCCCGTCACAGCAATCAGGTCCGCTTCAAGCGCATTCACGGTTGCGACGATTTTCTCGACATAACCGCGTTTAATGGTCGGGCCGATGTGGATGTCGCTGATCTGCACGATGCGAAAGCCGTCCAGCCCCGCCGCCAGTCCCGCGATAGGGATGTCGATATTTTTCACCGGCGCGTTCCGGCGCGCGTTGTAAACGCCCAACAGCGTGAGGAGTATGGCAACGAGCGGTACGCACAGCGCGCTGACGGCGGTGAACTCCGCCGTCGCCGCGGTGACGCCCGGCAAACTGTCCACGGCATGCAGCAAAAGCAACACTATATCGCGCAGCGCTGTCAGCACCAGCAGCGACGAGAAGAAGCCCATCGTGAGTAATCCCGCCCACGCCAGCCGGTCCGACAGCGGCTGTTTTTTTATATTGCGCGCGGCCATGCCGACCGGGATCAGCACAGCAGACATCGCCAGCAGCAGCGCCGCGAGCCATTTGAATGGCGTGCCGACAGGCAAGGCGGCAATGAGCCGCACGCCGATATACACATGCAACAGCGTGACTATGCTGATGAGGCGAATGAAAAATGCGGAGCGGAGCATAGATAATCTTTCCTTGTTACATGATATCACCTCTCTCAGGATAGCCGAATTCACTCTCCCGCGTCAGCGTCTGACGTTATCCCCCAGCGGGCGGCGGGGCACTGCTGACGCTGTATAAGGACGTGCAGATGCCTGACGGCATAGCAGGTTATGACGGCACAGAGACGGCCGGCGGGCATAGGCCTAGCCGCCGCAGGAGGGCAATGGTATTGTGAAGGAGATCAAATAATAGTTAAAACACGGTTTCATTTTTTTATAGTTCGGTGGAGAGTGCTCAGTGTTTAACGGGAAAAATAGTGTCTAGTGTCTAACTATTCCTTCCGGGCATCGTTTCTCTTACGGATTGTCACCATGACCATGTCAGCAAAAGATAAACTGTACCAGTCCATATTGACCCATTATTCGGGCAATCACAGCGGTTTTACCGCGCTGGATTGCGCGAATTTAGTGCCGATCGGCCGCAGTGTAATCAGTCATTATCTCAATCGGTTATGCGATGATGGGAAATTAATCAAAGAAAACACCCGGCCCGTACGTTTTTTTGTCAATACGGCACAAACACGATCCGTGCTGGCGCGGGTGGAAAAAAAAGCACTGGATGCCTTCAGCCGTCTGATTGGCGTTGAGGGAAGTCTGGCGCAAGCGGTATTAATGTGCCGCTCGGCGGTAGATTACCCCACCGGCGGCCTGCCGGTGCTGCTGGCCGGTGAAAGCGGGGTGGGTAAAAGCCATCTCGCCAGCGTGATATATGACTACGCGCTGGAACGGGGCGTCATCGCGGCGGATAAACCGCTTATCGAGCTGAATTGCGCCGATTATGCCAATAATCCTGAGCTATTGTCCGGCACATTATTTGGTTATATTAAGGGGGCGTTCACCGGCGCCGACCGGGAGAAGCGCGGCGCCTTCGATGAGGCGGACGGCGGTTTTTTATTTCTTGATGAAGTCCACCGGCTCTCCGCCGAAAACCAGGAAAAGCTGTTCCTGTTTATGGATAAAGGCTATTTCTACCGCCTCGGTGATAATCGTACCCGTCGTCCGGCCAGTATTCGGTTTATTTTCGCCACCACAGAAAATATTGATACCGTGTTGCTCAATACTTTCCGCCGCCGCATCCCGGTGCGCGTCACGCTGCCGAATTTCATCTCACGTCCGCTCACTGAACGGGTGGCGCAGGTCGAGTATTTTCTGCATTGCGAGGCACGCAGCCTGGCAAGGGATATTCATCTGGATGCCGCCCTTATGCATCAACTGGTCATGTCGCCGATCAGGGGCAATATCGGCGAATTGAAAAACCAAATTAAGGTGATGTGCGCCAGCGCATGGAGCGACGGGGATAACGCGAAATTTATCACCCTGAATTCGCCGCACCTCCATTCCGGCGGTGGTGAAATGCTGTTGATTTCCCACCGTGACCGGGCCGGTGACGTTGATGTGTCGATGTTGCTGCCTAAAGCGATGCGCGATGACGTCATTTTCAAAGAGTTCTGCCACAGCGGCAATACGCTGTTGCTCAATCGCAAGCTGGAACAATTGCTGACGACGATCGGCGGCGTTCTGAATCCGGCCTCGCCTTACAGCGGTTATGTCTGGCAAAACACCATGCATGCCATCAATGAGCTGGAGAACTTAACCGGCCTGACGTTCAGTCAGGATCACCGCAAAGCTGTCTGGCTGTGCCTGAATTACGCTTTACATCATGCCGGCGGCGCAGCACAGGCCGATGAGCTGCGGGCGATAACCGATTATGTTTCCAGCAAGGCGCGGTTGCTGGCCGGTGAGTGCGTAGACCTGTTGCGACAGCACGTCGTTAACGAGGCTTTTTTACTGTTGCCGCCGCTGCTCGGCAGCGCATTTAACACCCTGGCCGGTGACGATGACCTCATCCAGGGGGTGATTGTTTCCCACGGACGCTCCACGGCGTCCAGTCTGGCGGGTATCGCCAATCAGCTGACCGGCGGTTATATATTTAAAGCTTTCGATATGCCCAACGCGACCTCGACACGCGAGATCATTGATATGCTGATCAAGCACCTGGACGCCATCAAGCAGAGCGCCGGATTGATAATCCTGGTGGATATGGGGTCGCTGAAGGCGATTTATGAGGAAATAAAACTCCATCTGCATGGCGAACTGCTGGTGATCAATAACGTCAGCACTGCCATGGCGCTGGATATTGCCTCAAAGATCCAGTCACGCCTGGCGATGAAGGACATTATCGACAGCGTCAAAGGCGCCTATGAAGTGGAAACCCGCTACTATGCCGGCGTGCTGCCGGGAAATAAAATTATCATTACCTGTATTTCCGGCGAAGGCATCTCGCACAAACTCAAAGATATCGTGCAGCGTTATCTGGCCTGCGATCAGATTGATATCGTCACTATGGAATATGACGATGTGAAATGGAAAATCGCCCGCTCTGACCCGGCGCTGAACGGCACGCGGCTTATTATCACTACCACCGATCTGGATGCGGGCTATATTCCGCTGTTAAGCGTGGAACAACTGATTAAAGAGAAAACCGCCGTATTGCGCCGCGACTATTTTACCGATCTGCTGACCTCGGACGGACTGGAAACAATGATTGACGAGGTGGTTAAATTATTTACTGTGGAAGGCGTTGCCGGCAGGCTTAACTTTCTCAATCCGGTGGTGATCATTGATGAGGTGGACGCGGTCATTAAGCAGTACGAATCCTTTTATAAAATACATTTCGAAAGTTATCTGCGCATTAATTTATTTATGCATCTTGCCCTAATGATTGAACGCGTCATGGTCAATGCCGGGATGCGTAACCGTGATGACGCGCAGCTAACCGCTGACCAACACGCCTTTGTCGCAGGGCATGACACCTTTTTCCTGGCGCTGAACCGCAAATATCACATCGCGCTGCCCGTCACCGAGGTTCTGATGATTTATGAAATCATGGAGCCCTGGATCGCCCCACAGCCGGCGTGACCCTGTCCTTTGGCCTTGCGGCATACTTTACCGTCGGGCACATGTTTCCACACTCGGTTTTCCAGTGCTTTAAACAGAAATATTAGTGTGGAAAACAATAATTAATCCTTTGTTTTTAAACAAAATTTATTTAATGGCATAGCTCTTGCATTGCCAGGGCGGGTTATCAGTAATCATTTAAGGAAAGCGGAATGCGAGAGGTCTTTATCGCCAGTCATGGCCAGTATGCTAAAGGCATTATTTCCGGGCTTGATTTACTTATCGGCAACGATCATGGCGTCACTCCCATATGCGCTTACTGTGGCGACATTGGCTCCACGGCTGATTTGACACGGCGCTTCAACGCTATCGCGTTGGAAGCGGCGCGGCGCGGCAATGAGCTGGTGCTGTTTACCGATATGAAAGGCGGTAGCGTTAATAATACGGCGATTCAAGTGATGATGAATTTTCCCCATATGCATGTGATTAGCGGCGCTAACCTGATCATGCTGATGGAGTTCTGCATGTCGGAACTCGCGGAAACGGCGGCGCGCATCGCGGAAGCTATCCATATGGCCACCCAGGCCATGCAGTATATGAATACGCTGCCGGAAATTGTCAGCGCGCGCCAGAATCTGGGCGGCGCTAACCGCGATGACGATGATTTCTTCGCCGCGGAGGAAAAGCAATGAGCGTCGTGCTTGAATCCCTGGACCCGCGTTACGCTGCGGGGCAATCCTATTTGACGCCGGCATGGCTGCAGGCCGCGATTGGCGACGTGCTGAAAAGCATCGATGCCATGTTGCCGCGTTTTACCGCCACGTTCCCAGCGGCCAGCGCGCGGGACGGGCGTTACCCGGCGGTAGAGAAAGTGGACTGGACCGAGGGCTTTTGGACCGGCCTTCTATGGCTGGCCTGGGAGGTCACCGGTGACGACAAATACCGCCGCTGCGCGCAAGGGCTGCTGGTAAGCTTCGAGGAGCGTCTCGACCGGCTGATCAAAGTGGATACTCACGACCTGGGTTTTCTGTATCTGCTTTCCTGCGTCAATGCCTGGACGCTGACCGGCAATGAACGTGCACGCGACCTGGCGTTACGCGCCGCGGAATTGCTGTACCGCCGCTTTAACCCCACCGCAGGCGTTATCCAGGCGTGGGGGGATTTAAGCGATCCGGCGCGCCAGGGGCGCATGATTATCGACTGTAATCTGAATGTGCCGTTGCTGTTCTGGGCGGCGAACGAAACCGGCATCCGGCAGTGGCGGGAGGCGGCCCGATGCCATTTGGCGCAGGCTTCACGTTATCTGGTGCGCGACGACGCCTCCACCTTTCATACCTTCTACCTGGATATCCACAACGGGCAACCGTTGCGCGGCGATACCCATCAGGGGGTCAGCAATGATTCCTGCTGGTCGCGCGGGCAGGCTTGGGGGATGTACGGCTTTGCGCTCGGCTTTAATCACACCGGCGATGCCGCCTATACCGAGCTGTCGCGCAAGCTGAGCCACTACTTTCTTAACCGTTTGCCTGATGACTATGTCTGTTATTGGGATTTGATATTCAAGCCGCAGGACCACGCATTCCGTGATACCTCCGCCGCCGCGATCGCGGTGTGCGGGCTGGCCGAATTACTGAAACAACTGCCGCTCAGCGATCCGCTGCGCCCCGCTTATATCAACGCTATCGGCCTGATGATGCGCAATCTGCACCAGCATTATTTCGCGCATCATGAAGACGGCCTGCTGCGCGAGGGGGTATACAACCATGGCCGCAATATGGGCATTAATGTGCCTAATCTCTGGGGCGATTATTTTTATTTCGAAGCGCTGGTGCGCCTATCCCGTATCTGGACACCCTACTGGTAAAGACGAATAACAGGAGAAAAAAACATGATTTCATTGGTTCGTATTGACGATCGATTAATCCACGGCCAGGTGGCGGTGGTATGGACTAAGCACCTGGGCGTGAACCGCATTCTCGTGGCGAACGACCAGATCGTGGCCAACGACGTGCAGAAAATGTCGCTGCGCATGGCGGCGCCGGATACGGCGAAATGCGCCATCATGTCGGTTAAGGACGCCGGGGATACCCTTAACGATCCGCGCTCCGCGGACATGAAAATCCTGGTGATCGTCAACAATGTGGCCGATGCCCGCCGCCTGATTGAGCAAGTACCCGCCATCAAGCACCTGAACGTCGCCAATTACGGACGTATCACCGATAACCTGGCGGCTAAAACCAAAATCAGCGACACCGTTTATGTGACGCCGCAAGACGTGGCGGATTTCCTCGCCATTGCCGGGTGCGGCGTAAAAGTGGACTACCAGGTGTTGCCTTCCCACCCGGTGAAAAATCTCATTGAGATGCTTAATAACGCCTGAAAAGCGAGGACAGTATGTTAACTCCGGCATTACTTGTTGCTCTGGTGATGTATATCGCCAAATTCTTCGACCACACCCTCGGCCAGCCGTTAATCGAACGTCCGCTGGTCTGCGGCGCCATGGTGGGATTGGTGTTGGGCGATTTTCAGCAGGGCATCATTATCGGCGCCAGCCTGGAACTGATTTTCCTCGGCACCATCACTATCGGCGGCTCGGTGCCCGCCGATCTGGCGGTGGGTTCGGTGCTGGCCACCGCCTTTACCATCCTGACCCATGCCGAACCGGCGGTGGCCGTGGCGCTGGCATTGCCGATAAGCCTGCTGGCGGTGTTTGTCTACCAGGTGCTGAAGCTGGTGTACACCGCGCTGGTGGAAAAATATGACGCCCTGCTTGAACAGGGCCATGATCGCGCGGCGCTGGGCCTGACCTTTGGCATGACGATGTTTTATGGCGTGCCGTTTGCGATCATCGCCTTTTTCGGCGTGCTGTTCGGCACCGACGTTATCCGCAGCCTGGTGGAGAACATCCCCGATACCGTGATGCGCGGCATGACCGCGGTGGGCGGCATCCTGCCGGCGCTGGGGTTCGCCATCCTGCTTAGAGCGCTTTGGCATCGCAATATCGCCGCCTTCTTTTTTATTGGTTTTGCGCTGGCGGCGTATTTGAAACTGCCGATCATGGGTATCGCCATTATCGCCGCCTCCATAGCGGTTTACCTGTGCTTTAACGAATTCAATCAACTCAAATTAAACAAACAAAACGCCGGCAATGCGCATGCGGTTTCCGTCGACGATAAGGATGGGTTCTTTAATGACTGATATCCAGATAAGAGACACTGTCGCCTATAGCAGCGATAAAGACGAAAAGAAAATGTTCCGCCAGTTATTTATCCGCCAATTCCAATTGCTGGGGGCGATGAATTTTACCCGCATGGAGGGCTTGAACTATGGCTGGGCGCTGGCGCCGATGCTGCGCAAAATCTATCCAGAGCCTCATCGCTATCTGGATGCGCTTAAGCGCAATAGCCAATTTTTCAATACTAACCAGCATCTGGCGCCGTTTATTATGGGTTTGACGTTATCGATGGAAAAGGAGAATGCCGGTAATCCGGTATTTGATACCTCGAGTATTAACGGCATTAAAGTGGCGCTGATGGGTCCATTTGCCGGTGTAGGCGACTCATTTTTTTACGGCGTGCTGCGTATTATCGCCACCGGCATAGCCATTGGCTTGTCTTCGCAGGGTAACCCTCTCGGGCCGCTGTTGTTCCTGCTGATATACAACATTCCCAGCTATTTGATTCGATATTACGGCGGGGTCATGGGCTACCGGCTCGGGTCGAAATATATCGCCGAGGCCACCCAATCTGGGCTGCTGGGGTGCATCACTAAGGCGTCCTCCATCATGGGGTTGATGATGGTAGGGGCGATGAGCGCCTCGATGGTAAAGTTCACCACCACGTATAAAACCACCATTGCCGGGCAGCCGTTCGTGTTGCAGGAGATCCTCGATAAAATTTGCGTTGGGTTGATTCCGCTCCTGCTGGTGCTGGTTTGCCTGCGTCTGCTGAATAAAAAGGTCAGCCCGAACAAAGTGCTTATTGTGCTGATTGTGCTTGGCTTCGCCGCCGCCGGCATCGGCATTGTCTAACCCCCATCCCCTTTTCATGCGAAGAGGGGATGACTTATGGACTCAGGATATGCTTTGTCACGCCGCCTGCTTTTCCAACCAGCCTGAAAAATTTTTGCACGTTTTCTCCCGTGGCCGTTGGCAACGGCTTTCCGCGCTATGCCGGCTTTACCCGCGTATCGTGACGCAGGATATGCTGGCGCAGGAATTACCAAAGCTGGCGCAGGTTGAGGTGATCTTCTCAAGTTGGGGAATGTTTCCACTGAGCGAACGGCAGCTCGATCAATTACCAAAACTGAAAGCGGTGTTTTACGCCGCCGGGACGACGCAAACGTTCTCAGCGCCATTGCTGTCGCGGGGGATAACCGTGGTCAGCGCCTGGCGGGCCAACGCCGTGTCGGTGGCGGAATTTTGTCTGGCGCAGATCCTGCTGGCTTGCAAAGGCTATTTCCGTAATCATCGCGACTATGGCGCTCCCGCGGTATTTGATGACCTGAGTAACCGGCATCCTGCGCCCGGCGCTTATGGGGAACAGGTGGCATTGCTCGGCGCCGGAGCGATAGCACAAACGTTAACCGGCTTGCTGGCGCCATTCGAGCTTGACGTCGTCAGCGTGCCGTCGCGCGCTGCGCGCCGGACGGTGTCGCTGGAGCAGGTGTTTGAAACGGCGTTCGTTATCAGCAACCATCTGCCGAATCGTCCCGATAATGTCGGCGTGCTGAATGGGAGTTTGTTTCGCCGCATGCGCCCTGGGGCGGTGTTTATCAATACCGGGCGCGGCTTACAGGTGAATGAGCCGGAGCTGATTGAGGTATTCAGCCGGCGCCCGGACCTTACCGCGTTGCTGGATGTCACCAAACCGGAACCACCCGTGGCCGATTCGCCACTCTACCAACTGCCGAATATCCAATTAAGCAGCCACATCGCCGGCGCGTTGAATCATGAAACCCAGCGCCTGGCTGACTGTGTACTGGCGGAATTCAGTCGTTGGCTACAAGGAGAAGCCCTTTGCCATCAGATAATGACATAACCGCTGCTGCGAGAGGTAGCTGCTATCGCCTGGTCGTTTTTGATCTGGATGGTACGGCGTTGACCCCGCAAAAAAAACTCACCCCGCGGTTCAAAGACGCGGTACAGCGCGCAGCCAAGCTTGGCGTCACGATCGCCCTGGCCTCGGGACGTTCATTGGACAGCGTGCGCAATGTGCTGCGGCAATTACCGTTGGGCGATATGCCTGGTTACGTCATCGCCTGTAACGGCGCTATTATCTGGAGCCAGCAACAAAGACAGTGTATTGCCGAGGAATGTCTCGACCACCGCGATGTCCTGATATTGAGTCAGCTCGGCCGGCGGTTGGGGTATGCCTGCTATATGCTCGAAAATAATCAGCTACTGACTGATTTTCCGCTCACCTCAGACGCGGGCGGGCATCTGTTTAGTCAACTGCCGGTGATGACATTGCCAGACGGTTGGCAGAATACGCCGCGCCGCCCGCCAAAAATGATGTTTATCGAGCAAAAGGAAAAAATCGACGCGTTACCGATATTGATCCCTGCGGATATCGCCGGATGCTATCATTTTGTTCGCAGTGAGCCTAACTATTATGAAGTGATGAAAAAGGGCGTACATAAAGGTTCCGCCTGCCGAACTTTGGCCGCACGTCTGGATATTCCAGCGAGGCATATTATCGCAGTGGGCGATGAACAAAATGATAAAGAAATGCTTTTCTTTGCCGGCGTAGGGGTGGCAATGGGCAATGCTGCGCCAGAAATAAAATCACTGGCCGATTGGGTGACGGATAATAACGAACATGATGGGGCAGCAAAGGTTCTTGAGCATTTTGTTATTAACAGTAAATTATTTGAGTGTGATTAGGTTCAAATTTAGTGTTGATGATTGCCCTGAGTTTTTTAAACACAATGTTATAGCGGGCGTATTATTTTTGGAGTGTAGAAAAAATAACGATATATACAAATAACCCATTGTAAATAAAGAAATTAATAATCTGGCATAACAATTGCTTTATTGTCATGTCGGCGAAAAGTTTTAACTTTATTTCTTTTAGCCGATAAGGATAAGGTAATGAATTTTTTGATGAGATAAACAATATCGTTGTCATTTAATAAGCTGATACACGGAATGGCTGTTTCCGTGGGTCCCTGTTTATCACAAATGATCAAACAAAAATAAGAGCAGGATAGAATATGAAAAAAATAACTTTTCTGGCCATAGGTCTGCCTGTGGCCTGCTGTACCCTGAACGCCATGGCATCCGCTACCTGGATCGACAACCGTTATGCACATACCACCGCATCAGAGAAAAACCAGTATAAAATTGGCGCCGGTCATATTTTTGATAATGGGGCTGGTGTGCTGGTCTCGTCAATGTATGATTTGGGCCAGGATTTCGGTCAGTTGAGAAGTTCTTTTCAGGAATATGAGGGATGGTATCCGGTACCTTTAGCCGATAAATGGAGTATTACCCCAGGTGGCTTAACGGATATTGATAGTGGCGGCACCAAACTGGCGCCCTATGTCAGCCTGGATTATAAATTCAGTAAAGTTTTTAATGTATCAACGCGTTATCGTTATAATCACATGACCCACCAGGAAAGGGACTATAATAATGAAATGGATTATAATGATAGTCATCAAATTGATCTGTTCCTGAACTATCAGGCCACGGATAAATTATGGCTACAGCTTAATCCTGAGTTTTTCATTAATACCGGCGATTATTATGCTTCCAATGGTAAAAAAACCCATTGGGAACCGAGCATTGTCGCCCGTTACCGTGTTAATCAGCATTGGATGCCCTATGCGGAAGTGGCATGGCTGGACCAGGATCAAAATAATGATAATCAGGTGCGGTTCCGTTTAGGAATTCGCTATTATTTATTCTGATAAAGGGGGTGGGTGAGCGGCCCACCCAAACGCTATGAGAGTAAAACAGGTGGCGCTATTATTGGCGCCGGGATTTGAAGAGGCCGAGGCGATTATTATCCTTGATGTGCTAAAGCGGCTTGATATAGCGGTAACCATGCTGGCCTGCTGTGCCACTCGCACGCTGGTCAGCTACCACGGCCTGCATGTAACGGCTGATGCGTTAATCAGCGAAAGTCCAACGGCGCTGTACGACGCGGTCGTGATCCCAGGCGGCCCCCTCGGGGCGCAAAACCTCGCTGAGAACCAGGCCGCGATCGATTTTATTCGTCGCCATGATAATGCGGGAAAATGGCTTTGCCCGCTATGCTCAGCGGCCGCACGCGTCCTTGCCCCGCATAAGCTGTTAAAAGGACGCCGTTATGTCTGTTCCGGCACTTTGTCGGCTACCGTTACTGACGGCGTGTATGTCGACGCCCCGGTAGTGGAAGACGGTAATTTATTAAGTGGACGGGGGCTGGGGACGGCGTTCGATTTTGCCTTTTCCATTGCAATGCGTTTAACCGGCGATGAGGCGCGGATACGCCGGCAGTCCGAACATATTTACCATCGCTTATCCCTTGGGCTGTAGCGTCTGTGGGGCGGATTTACCGCCCCCGGCGTTATTTTTTCTTAACTGTAAAATAGTCAAAGTGGATATTTCCGTTGGAATGGTGATTCGTTGAAGCCGCATAGATACCCATTTTAGCGCCGACCCATTTTCCCGCGCCGGCGGAAAACCGTGGCGATACCGTTGCCCAGGCCTGCCCTGCGGCGTGATAGCGGAAATGGCAAATCCCGTCATCGCCGACATCGCAGGCCAGCGCCAAAAGCCGATAATCGGTGACATCAGCGACCGGCACCCTGTGCTCCGTCAAGATACCGCGCTCGCTTATCCAGCCATGGCGCAAGCCAAGCCATAGGCGCTTTTGTTCTAGATACAGCGTCAGCGCGGCGTAGCGTTCTCCATAAACCATCAGCCCGCCTTCATCCCCGGGTTGCAGAAAGTGCGGGGTAACGCCGCAGCACACGGAAAAACGGACGGCTGGAAATTTCTGCAGCAGGAGCTGTGGCGTCGTATATAACGCCGGTACGCCATTCCAGGCAGCTAAGGGCGCGCAGCGCAGCCGTAGCCCCGGCCGGCCGGGGCTTATCCAGTCGTCAGCGGGATTGGCCTGCCATTGCCACTGCTTACCGGGGCGGCCGTCGGCAAAATCATCGCTGGACTGGATTTCGCCGGGGCAGTAAGGCAAATCGGGTATCGGATGTATGAGCACCGGTTGCCCTTTGCCGGGTTCGTCGCTGGTCTCGCCGATCAGCGGCCAGCCGTCGTCGAGCCAACGCAGCGGCTGCAAATGAACTATCCGGCCATACAGGCCTTTATCCTGAAAATGGAGAAACCAATCCTCGCCATTCTCCAGCGCCACCCAGCCCCCCTGATGTGGACCGTTAACAGAGGTGTCGCCCTGGTGCAGTACATCGCGACTTTCCCACGGCCCCTGAAGGCGGGCGGCGCGCAGCACGGTTTGCCAGCCGCGTTTTACTCCGCCGGCCGGAGCGAATATCCAGTATTCGCCTGCGCGTTTGTACAGCTTTGGCCCCTCAAGCGTCGGATGGGAGGGCGTGCCGTCAAAAATAATCTGCCCGTCATCCAGCAAACGCGAGGCATCTGGCGTCATCTCGATTAACTGAAGCTTATTTTTGATGCCGCTGCGGCTATAGGCGAAGGCATGGACCAGCCATGCGCGGCCGTCGTCATCCCAGAACGGGCAGGGATCGATCCAGCCGGACACTTTTTGCAGGCAATGCGGCGCGCTCCATTCCCCCAGCGGATCGGTGCTGTGACAGACAAAAATACCCTCGTCCGGGGTACTGAAAAAAACCCAATAGCGCCCGGCATGATAACGAATACTGGGGGCCCAGATGCCCTTGCCGGGTTGCACTGCGTTATAGCTGGCAAACGGCAGCCGCGGCACCACATGGTTGACCAGCGTCCAGTGGATCAAGTCGCGCGAGTGCAGCAGGGGCAGGCCGGGAACGTGATTAAAACTGGACGACACCAGCCAAAAATCGCCGCCGGTCCTGATGATATCCGGGTCGGCATAGTCGGCGTGGATAATGGGATTTTTATAAAATAAAGACATTGGCCTGTTCGCAGTTGTGTAGAACCTGACAGGATGATAAGCAATTTTTACGCCAAGAATTAAAATTCATACATATCAATATATTGATATTTGTCATGACCAGTAATCGCCCTGGGCGGCCTTGTGTTGAATGCCTGCGCCTTACAACTTATTCGCGAAAACTCAGTGTGACCTTAAATGCCGCGGCCGGGGAAACAACAACCCTGTTATGGGTTGCGCTGAACCGGATATCTCCTTTCTCCAGGACGGCTCTTACCTGTGCCAGGGACGATACCCGAAACTCCAGTGCGCTCATTCTCGTTTCCCCGGCGTAATCCTCCGGCAGGGCGATAAACGCCTGTCTGGCTTGCTCGGGAGTGATAAACCGCAGCCGGGTTTTCCCCGCCTGCAGGAAATATTCCCCGCCCATTTTGCTGAACGCATGTTGCGGCCCGAACAGCTGCGCATAGATCTGCATGGCGTTTTCCGTATCGTCCGCCACCATCACAAACCCGCAAAGATCCTGCACGCCATTCGGATGTTGCCGCCACGCTGGCTGCCATACCGCATCGGGCGTCAGATGCTGGCAGAAAAAACTGAAACCGTTGGGAATCCGGCGGGCATCGATACGGGTGATGCAAAACCGGGCTTCAACAATGCGGCTATCGGGCAGGGTAACCCGGCGGGAAAAAGCGGTCGGCGGCTCGGCTGCCAACCGGCAGGCTTGTAACTGCCGAAAGGCCGCACCGGCATCGCCCGTTTTCCAGACCAGACCGGCTAAGCCCAACGGCGGTTGCCACAAACCTTTAGCGGCGCCGGTGTTATCTTGTTCATAGCCCAGCAGTTCCAGGTAGTTTTCGCCAAAAATCGCCAGATGATTACTCGAACCCATCGAGTGATGCCCGCGTGCGGTCAACTGAAATCCCAGGCGGAGAAATAACGCCCGCGCGTCGTCAAGATGATCGTCAACATTGATCACCGCGTGATCGATCACCGGGGTTAACTGAGACATAGCCTATTCTCCCAATCTGTTTGTATTGGCGTCGTTGAACATGGGGTGGAGGATAAAAGCATGGTTTACGCGGTGCGCCCTCCAAAGTAGAGTTCGCTCATGCGCGTATCGCTAAGTAAATCACGGGCATTGCCGGTCAGCGCGACGTTGCCGAGCGCAAGAATATAGGCGCGGTCGGAGATATGCAGGGCTTCCATCGCATTTTGCTCGACCATCAGAATAGTGACTTTTTCCAGCTGGCGGATGGCCTGAATCGCGCTGAATACTTCGTCGAGCATTTTCGGTGACAGCCCGGCTGAAGGCTCATCCAGCAGCAAAATGGCCGGTTCGGGCATCAGCGCGCGGGTGAGGGCCAGAATCTGCCGTTCGCCGCCGGACAGCGCCGAGGCCGGCGCCTGCCATTTTTTCCGCAACAAAGGATACATTTCGCAGAGTTGTTCCATGCGCCGTTTACGTTTGGCCGGCGGCAAAAACTGGCCGCCGGTTTGCAGATTTTCCGCCACGCTCAGGCTGTTGAACACATTATCGAGCTGCGGAACAAAACCCAGCGAGCATTCGCGGACTTTGCGGTGGATCGGGATGGTGCCGGTTTCCTCGCCGTTAAGGCGAACTTCGCCATGGCGCGGCGTCAGAAACCCGGCGATGCATTTGAGCAGGGTGGATTTCCCACAGCCGTTCGGCCCGAGCAGGGTGACGATTTCCGCCTGGGAAACGTCCAGCGAAATGCCCTGCAGAATATCCACGCCCGGGGTGTAACCGGCGACGACATCATGAATTCTGATCATACGGCCTCCTTCAGGGCTCGGCTTGCGCCGCCGAGATAGGCATCCAGCACTTCCTGGTTTTTAGATAAATCATCAGGATGGCAACTGGCGACGATATGCCCGCGATCCAGCACAATGCAACGCTCGCAAAGCGATGTTATAAAGTGCATATCATGCTCGATGATAACCAGTGAAATACCGTTGCCGCTAAGGGTTTGCAGCGTCGCCACCAACTCCTGACGCAGTGTCGGGTGTACGCCGGCCATCGGTTCGTCAAGCATCAGGATGTCCGGATCGCCCATCAGCGCACAGGCAATGCCCAGCAGTTTTTTCTGGCCGCCGGAAAGCGCCGCAGCGGGCAGATCCCGTACTTTGGTCAATAGCAGTGTGTCGAGCAATCCGGTGGCTTTCATCTGATCTTTCCTCTCAGCCCGCCGCCCGGAAGGCAGTGAAAATAGCCCGTTCCAGATACCGTGATGACGGGTGCCGGCGGCCATCACCACCTCCATGACCGTCATTTTCGCCGGCATGGCCGGGAGCTGGAAGGTGCGCGCAATGCCTGCCCTGATGATGCGGTGTGGGGGCATTTTGTCGATGCGCTCTGCGCCGGCGGTAATCGTGCCGCTGTCGATGGCGGTAAACCCGGAGATCGCGTTGAGCAGGGTGCTTTTTCCGGAACCGTTCGGCCCCAGCAGCCCCAGGATCTCGCCTTTTTGCAGGCTAAACGTGACCGATTTCAGCACCTGATTGCCCCCGAAGGCTTTGCTGATGTTGTCCACGAACAGAGATATCGTCATGGCATGATCCTCAGCTTTTCAGGCAGAATACCGCCCGGACGCAGTAACAATCCGATCAGCATCACCAGCCCCACCAGCCCGAGGCGCAGCGCGCCGGTCAGATCAGAACTCATCTGCAGCCAGTCTTTGGCGAAGGGAATAAAGTTGTATAACCCTTCGACCACCACCACCCCAGCCAGCACCCCGCGCACATTGCCGATGCCGCCGATCATCACCATGCTCCAGATAAGGAAGGTTTCGGAAGAAAGCAGGTAATCCGGGCTGACGTAGTTGGTGTACCAGGCAAGCAACATCCCTGCGATAGCGCACATTACCGCGCTGCACATCAGTGCCCGGCATTTGAGCCACAGCAGTGAATATCCCAGGCACATCGCCAGTTGCGGCTGTTCGCGCATCAGCCGTAAAGCACGCCCGAACCGGCTGTTGCCCACGCGTACAGAGATAACAGTACAAAGCGCGATACACAGCAGGACCAGCACGGTGAAGATCAGTACATCCTGTTGTTGCAGACCCGTAGACCACGGCGCAGAAATGTTGCCGATCCCCTGGCCGCCGCCGGTCAGTCCTTCTTCGTTGATCACCGCAATACGGATGATTTCCGCCAGCGCCAGCGTGGCGATCCCCCAGTAATCGGCGGAAAGCTGACGCCCGAGCAGCGCCATGACGGCGCAGACCATCATGGCCAGCACGATCCCGGCCGGGATCACCAGCCATAAAGGCAAGGAAAACTGGCTGCCGATCCCGATGGCGTAAGCCCCGATACCGACAAACGCGATATGACCGAAGTTGAGCAAACCGGCATAACCGGCCTGCAGGTTAAGCGCCAGCGCAATCATCGCGTAAATGCCGGCGATGCAGAAAATATGCAACAGAAATTCAGACACGGCGCACCTCCCGGTTGAATAAGCCATAAGGGCGTAGCAGCAGGGCCAGCAGCAGCATCACGAACGACGCCGCGTTAATCCAGGTAGTTGGCATAAACACCATTTCCTCGCCATACAGCCATCCCCAGTTAATGTTGGTGACCAGTGTTTCCGTCACGGCAATCAGCAGCGCGCCGAAAATGGCGCCCATCGGGTTGCCCAGCCCGCCGAGAATGGCGGCTGCCAGTACCGGTAGCATCAGGTCATTTCCCTGGTTGATATAGGCGCTGCCGTTCATGGCGATCAACGCGCCGCCGACGGCGGCGATCATGCCGGCGATCATATTGACGGTGTGGATGATGGCTTTGGCATTCAGACCGGATGCCGCCGCCAGCTCGCGGTTACTGGCCAGCGCGCGAATGGAACGCCCCTGCGGGGTGAAAAACAGTAAAAAGTTGAAGATAAGAATGATGGCGACCGTGGCGACGAGGCTCCAGCATTCGTCAGCGGAAATGCGGATTTCGCCCCACTGCCAGGTATTGCCGATCGGCAGGTGATAGCTGACGGGCGCCGATCCCTCGACGCCTAATATCAGTGCAATCATGACCATCGAGACGGCGAGGGAGCCTATCATGGCATTCGCCGCCCCGGCGTTAAGCAGGCGCTGAAACACCCAGTGATGCAGCAGCACGGCTAAAATGCCGCACGACAGCGCTGAAAACAACACCGCCAGCGAAAAAGGCATGCCCATTTTCATGCCGCCGGCGGTCAGGAAGGCCCCGACCATGGCGTACTGTACATGGGCGATATTGGCAAACCGTACCAAACCGTAGACCAGGCTCAGCCCGAGCGCGACCAGGGACAAATCGGCGGTGCGGATTAGCGTATCAACAATAAACTGCAACATGATGCTTTCCTGAACAAAATGACACAAGGAAACGATCGCGGCCGGTGACCTTAGCGCGCTACGGGTTCGCCGTTAAAGGCTTTCACCTTCAGGTAAGGTTGGGTCTGGCGCTGATTATCAGCGTCCAGATTCAGCGTGCCGGTTATGCCGGTAAATGTCGGCGCGACCGTTTTCATGGCGGCGATCAGCGCCGCCGGGCTGGCGTCGTGGGCTTTATCGATGGCCGCCGCAGCCAGCATGATGCTGTCATAGGCGTAGCTGCCGTAGACGGAACGGGGTTTTTCGTGGAAACGCTGCTGATAGTTGTCGCCGTAACTCTGGCCGTCGGTTTTTTGCGCCATGCCGGACACTTCCATGCCGATCTGCCCGTTGGTGTATTGCGCCGGTGAATCGGCAATCGCCATGGTCAGATACATGCCATACCACGGCGTTTTGCCCATGCCCAGTTCCCAGGCTTCACGGTTCAGGACGATGGCGTCCTGGCCGTAGCTGGTGTAGACATAGGCGTCAGGTTTGGCGCGGGATAGTTGCTCCAGTTCGCGGCGGTAGGAAGGCTGGCCGCTGGCGTACAGCACTTTCGCCGTCACTTTACCGCCCAGCTTTTCAAACGCCTGCCTGAACTGCTGCGCCATGCCCTGGCCGTAAGCGCCATCCGGCGCGATAAAAGCGACATTGTGATAACCCTGTTTCCACACGTCATCGGCGGAAAAACGGGCGGAAAGATCATCCAGGCCGATCACGCTGTAAGAGGATTGGCCAATTTTTCGTACATCCGCGCTGGTGCCGGAAATGTTGATGTGGACCAGATTGTTCTTCACCAGATACTGGCCGATGGGAATGGTGACGCTTGAGGAAAAATCGCCCACGACCAAGGGCACTTTATCCACCTGGGTGAGTTTCCTGACCGCATTCAGCCCTGTTACCGGGCTTCCCGCCGAGTCTTCCACCACCACATCCAGCTTTTGTCCCGCGACGCCGCCTTTGGCATTGAGCTTCTCAACGGCCAGTTCAATACCACGACGCTGATCTTCACCAATGCTGGCGCTGGTACCGGTTAAGGGCAGGATGGCGCCCAGTTTGATATCGGCTAAAGCGGGAGGAACGGCGCTCAGCAACGGCAGGCTGGTCAACGCAGACAGAATAACGATACGGCGAAAGCGGGTTTTCATTAGGGTTCTCCGGAGCTTTTAGTACTACGATAAAGTGAATAAACAAGTGAATACACTTATGTTCAAAGGCAAGTTTTATGCCATGTGTACACTTATTAAAAAAACAACGCGTGAAGGGTGGGGCAAAAAGATCAAATAATGAAGGAAAACAACGGAAAAAGGTGTAATAAAAAAGGTTAAACCGGGCAGGGCGCTATGATTCATTTATCCAGATTTAAAATATCTCTTTCCGCGACAGGACTATTTCTTCACTTTTTTAGAGCAACAGTCGCACTGCAATAGTGCAACTTGATAATTAATGGATAAATAATAGGCTTAAATAACATATTGTTATTAATTACCTGATATATAAGTATTAATTAAAGTGAACGCAAAAGTGTATGCAATCATGTGTTGAGTGAAGTTTATTCCTGTGATATCACTTTAAACATTACCTATTATTGAATATCTGCTGCAATGTTAAATATTGAGTATTAGCACGGTGTCAGCAAAAAAATTAAGCGCAACAGGAGACTCAGTGATTGTTCCAAAGAAAAAGCCCCGCAGTGCCGACAGCGTTGAGAAGGTTTACGAGAAGGTCAAACTACTGGCTATCGACTACCACTTCCGACCGGGCGAACGTGTTAATGAGGTCGAGCTGTCCGGCCAGCTCGGTGTGTCAAGAACACCCGTACGGGAAGCGCTGAACCGCCTGTCGAAAGAGGGTTTTATGCGTTTTGTCCCCAATCGCGGATTTTATGCCCGTGACATTACGCCGGAAGGCGTGCGCGAATTATATGAAGTACGCATGGTGATTGAGCAGGCGACATTCCGCTTTGCCTGCCAGCGCGCGACGGATGAAGAAATCGCCGTGACCGCCGCTATCTGGGAAGCGATCAGCGACAAACAGCCGGACGCCGGTGAGATCACTGACTGGACGGAAATAGCCAAAGCCGATGAGAAGTTCCATATGGAAATTGCCCGCATCTCGCATAACTCGCGTCTGTACGAGATGCTCGACAGCCTCAACTCACTCATCCGTTTCTTCCGCCGTATCGATCTGGAAACGCCAAGTCGCCGGATTAACGCCTACGATGAACATGTCGACATTATCTCCGCGCTGCGTCACCGCGATGCTGTCAAAGGCGCGCAGTTAATTGAACGGCACGTCTCGCTCAGCGCGGAACATGCGGTTGAAGTGACGAAAGAAGGGCTGGCACGTATTTACTTCGGTAAAAAACAGACGCTGTGACGTTGTCGCCGGATTTGTGAAAAAACCGATATATCAATGCAGATCACCACAGAGGATCTATGGTCGTCATTTCCCAACACATTATCGACCAGGCAAAACAGTTGCGCCGTGAATTCCACGCCCGGCCTGAGCTGGGTCTGAAAGAACACGGTACCGCCAGGAAAATCAGCGAGCGTCTGTTGTCCTTCGGCCTGGAAGTACACAGCGGCATTGCCGAAACCGGTATTGTGGCGACGCTGCGCAACGGCGCAGGGCCATCGATTGGCTTACGCGCGGATATCGATGCGCTGCCGATTCAGGAACTGAATGATTTTGCTCATATCTCGCAAAACCCTGCCCTGATGCACGCCTGCGGTCACGACGGACATACCGCCATTTTGCTTGGCGCGGCGCGTCATCTGAGTGAAAACCGTCATTTCCGCGGCACGGTGCATTTCATTTTCCAGCCTGCTGAAGAAAATGCCGGCGGCGGGAAGATGATGGTGGATGAAGGGCTGTTTGAACGCTTTCCGATGAGCAGTGTTTACGCGCTGCACAACTGGCCGGGTTTGCCGGTCGGCGACGTCGCCGTTAGCCAGGGGCCGATGATGGCCTCCCAGGATAATTTCTATATCACGCTGACCGGAAAAGGCTGCCATGCCGCCATGCCGGAGCTAGGCGCCGATCCGGTGGTTGCCGGCGCGCAACTTATTTTGTCGCTGCAAAGCCTGATTTCACGCCGCTTATCGCCGCTGGAACAAACGGTGATCAGCCTGACGCAGCTTCAGGCGGGGGAGGCTATCAACGTGATTCCCGAAACGCTGCATATGTCCGGTACATTGCGCTGCCTGAGCAACGAAACGCGCGTCACCTGCTGGCGGCTGATTGAAGAGTACGTCAACGCCGTGCCGTTGCCCTATGGCGTGCGAGGCGAGGTCCGCTGGGAATGGGGTTATCCGGTGACAAAAAATCATCCGGAGCAGGCGGAAGCGGTGCGCGCGGCGGCGCTGCATTCCCCCGGCGTGACGC
Organism: Sodalis sp. RH24; assembly: GCF_047324145.1. NCBI lineage: Bacteria > Pseudomonadati > Pseudomonadota > Gammaproteobacteria > Enterobacterales > Bruguierivoracaceae > Sodalis > Sodalis sp. RH24. Next base: position 1,412,290 of record NZ_CP178729.1, on the reverse strand, counting down.
GGGTGCATTTCAATAATGCGCCGTCGATGGCGGCGGAGGATTTCGGCTATCTGCTTGAGCGATGTCCCGGCGCGTATTTCTGGCTGGGCGCCGATGGCGCAACCCCTTCTGCTTCCCTGCATAACGCGCGTTATGACTTTAACGACGATCTTATCCCGCTGGGCATCGGTATATGGGCAACGCTGGTGAACAGATTGCTGAAAGACTAATTCTCACACTGTTTTCATTTTTACGGAGTCAATTATGAGTCAGATTCATTTTGTCGGCGCCGGTCAGATGGCGGAAGCGATTATTCGCGCAGCCCTGAGCCGCCAGGCCGTTTCGGCCAGCCAGATTACGCTTATGGATATTGATGCCGGGCGCATTGCCGCGCTGCGCGAGCGTTATCAGCTTGCTTCGCCGCTGAATGACGGCGAAGCGCTGGCGGCGGCGGAATACATCGTGCTTGGCGTCCGTCCGCAGGACGATATTGCCGGCGTGGCGAAGCATATCTGCCAGCTCGCCTCGCCGCAGGCGACCATCATTTCGATCATTGCGGGCGTTACCCTTGAACGCCTGGGCACATTGTTCGGGGCTACCCGCCCGATTGTGCGCACCATTCCCAACACCCTGACTGACACGGGTTTTGGCTACAGTGGCGTGGTGTTCAACCCGCACGTGCAACCCGAGCCGCTGATGCCGTTTCTGGAAAGTTTCGGCAAAGTGATGCTGCTCGAGGAACGGCTCATTGACGCCTTTACCGGTTTTGCCGTCGCCGGGGTGAATTATGTGTATTACTTTATTGAATCGCTGACGGATGCCGGTGTGTTGAGCGGATTGTCGCGGCCGCAGGCCAGTAAAGTGGTTTGGGAGAATCTGATCGGCGGCGTGGAAATGCTGAAAGCCAGCGGGAGGCATCCGCGTCAACTGATGGACATCAACAATTCGCCTGCCGGTGTGGGAATCAACGGATTGTACGAACTCAACAACAGCGATTTTGCCGCGGGGTTGCAGCGCAGCGTGATGACCGCAGTCAGAAGAACGACGGAGCTTTCTAAAGGTTAGACCGACTATAAATAAAGCTACCGGGCCCTGTTAAGCCAGGGCCCGGTGGTTCTGCATCAGAATTGATAAGACGCGCTGACCGAGAAATTACGCGGCTCGCCGTAAACGTAGTTGTTCATATAGGTGTAGTAGGTACGGTCAAACAGATTATTAACGTTTGCCTGTATAGCTACCTGTTTGGTGACCTGGTAGCGTGCAAACAGGTTCGCCAACGGGTAGCTGCTCTGATAAACGCGCCGGGTGCTGCCATCCGGCCCGGTCACATCTTCAAACACGCGGTTCTGCCAGTTGATGCCGCCGCCAATGGCCAGGTCCGGCAACATGGGCATTTGATAACGCGTAAACAATTTGAAATCGGTTTGCGGCTGGTCCGGATTATAACGGCCCTCTTTATCGCGCGCGACATAACGCGTCGCGCCAAACGTCAACTGCAGATTATCGGTGAGCGCGCCGTTCAGCTCAAATTCCGCCCCTTTGCTCCGTGCTCCCTTGGTTGCCTTGTAGGCCTGCTCACTGCTGTTATTGACATAAACACCATTCTGTTCAGTACCGACGCTGTTCTGCTCGATACGGAACACCGCGACCGAGGCGGTCAGGCGCCCATCCAACCAGGCGGATTTCAGGCCGGTTTCATAGCTTTTACCGGTAACCGGCGACAGATAGCGGCCGGCGCTGTCGCGATAGGTCTGCGGCTGGAAGATCGAGGTATAGCTGGCGTAGGCCGACCAGGTATCGTTAATGTCATACACCAGGCCCGCGTACGGCGTGATGTTGTTTTTTTCCATATCGCCGCTGCTGCCATTGGTGCTCCATTGGGTATAACGCGCACCCACAATCAGCGCCAGCGGGTCCGCCAGAGAGAAGCGCGCGGCGGTATACGCTGATTTCTGGCGGATCACATCATCCGCGTTCAGATACCAGCCCTGCCATTCCGGCTCGGCGATATTGCCATTCCAGCCATTGTTAAACGCGCCCATATCGCTGGCGGCGATGTTGTAATTGTCGGGATCGGTAATGCCGTCCTGGCTGTAGGTGGCGTTATGCTGGCGGCTGTAGCTGATTCCGGCCATCAACTGATGCCGGCGACCAAACGCCTTGAACGGACCGCTGGCGTAGCCATCCACGGAGGTCAGTTCACGCTTGCCTCGGTCCATGCTGCCGTAACCGGTCACACCTTCGCCGGTGCTCTGGTCCGGATAATCCATGACATAGAGCAGATTATCGCTAAAAGTGTTCTGGGCGTGGGTACCATTAACGTGGACGTTCCAGCCGTTATCAAAGCTATGTACCAGGTCGGCATACGCTTTGCGCGCGTTGGTGTGATAAGACGTCCAGTCGGCGGAGGAGTTCAGGCTGCGGTTGTAGTGCGTCAGTGAACCATTGCTGTAAAACATCGGCAGGCCGCCCCAGGTGGGGTTTGCGGTGTCGGCGTCCTCATAGTCGTAGCCAAGCGATAGGGTGGTGTGATCAGTGATATCCGCATCCACCACGCCATAGAGAAATTTTTTGTTTTTCTGATATCGGTCCAGCCAGCTGTCCTGATCCTGGTAGCCTGTCACCACACGACCTCGCACCGATCCATCATCATTCAGCGGGCCGGCAACATCGGCAACATAGCGTTGTTTGTTCCAACTGCCATAGCTGGCGCTTACCGTGCCGGTGGGCTCTTTACTGTCCGCATGCTTACGTACCATGTTAACGGACGCCGATGGGCTGCCTGCGCCGGTTATCAGGCCGGTGGCGCCGCGTACCACTTCAATACGGTCATAAATCGCCGTATCTGAAGCGGCGTCGCCGTAGTTCCACGCATCGCCAACCGAAGTGGGAATGCCGTCAAAGGTGAAGTTGGTGATTTTGAAGCCGCGGGAAAAATACTCGGAGCGTTCGCTGTCAACCAGGTTGCTGGTGATACCTGTGGTGTTATTTAGCACATCGGTAACGGTTTGCAACTGCTGATCCTGCATACGCTGCTGAGTTATCACGCTGACGGACTGCGGCACATCGCGTGGCGTCAGCAGCAGTTTGGTCCCAGCGCGCGTGGTGGGTACCTGGTAGTCCTGTTTCTCTTCTGCAACCTTGTTGTCGGGGCTTGCGTACACCACCAGCTTCTGCTGGTCATCGCCGGTGGTTGTCGTGTTGTCTGTTTCGGTTGCCTGCGCCGGCATTGGGTTGAGCAGGGCATGTACCACCATTGCCAGCAACGACATCGTGAATGTTTTACGGATGTCGGACGCGCGTGATTCGGCGCGAGTTTCCTTGCGATTCAAAGACATAACCTTACCCGTCAGAAATAAGCGTGACCCGCTGTCATACTGCTTTTGTTGTTTTAGGTGGTGACCCCGAAATAGCGGGAAAAGATTGCCATTGCGAAGCACGGAAAGTAAAAATGCGCACCAGTTGAGAATACCAATGATAATCATTTGCTTTAATAATTATTAATAAGTTTCATTTCTAAATGTAAATGGACGCGGCGTTGCGCGTCATCGCTCGAATGGATTTGCTTAGTTTTCGCGAATGTGTATTATTCTCATTCATTCTTTGACCTGTCCGCGCGGCGATAGCCCGCCGGAAACCGTTCATCCATTGATGGAGTACAGAATGAAATCGTTTTTCAGTCCGGGCAAAGCCGCGGTTGCTGCTGCGGTCGTTGCCTCTTTAAGTCTGACTGCTTGCCAGATGCCGGCCAAAAAAGCGGAAAGTCCGGTGGCTGCTGCTGCGGCAACACCGGTTGATCAGACAGTTAAACAGCGTGTATTAGGCGATGGGCTGTATGAACTGGCGTATTCCGCGGCCGCCAACGCATTGTATGTTGCCAGTGCGCAGAGTTTTAAGGACGTGAACGGCGGCATACTGTATCGCCTCGACCCGGCTACCCTGGCGACTAAAGGCGAGACCCATACCGATCTGAAAAACTTCGGCATGGCCATCGATGGCGAGGGTAGCCTGTTCTATACCACCAATTCACTGGATGGTAGCCTGTCCAAAGTGGATGCGCAGAGCGGCAAAGTGCTGCAACGCTTGATGCTGGGTGGCGGTAAAGATAAAGACGGCGATGCGGTAGGCGCACGTGAGATATTCCTGCACGGCGACGAGTTGTATGTCGGTCGTGTGGCTGATCCGGGCTTCATTACCGTGATCGACACCCACGCTTTCAAAGTAAAAACCACCATCAAAAACGCAGGGAAATGGGTGACCGGCATTATCTATTCGCCGCTGACCGATCGCATTTATGCCGCCAATGGCGCGGGTGAGATTGTGGTTATCAATCCGCGCAGCCACAAAATTGAGCAGCGCTGGAGGCCGGATAATGGCCAAGAGTATCTGTTTCTCAATATGGCGGAAGACCCGGCCACCGGCCGCCTGTTCGTCACCGATGACTCGAAAGCCAAAACCACGCTGGTGCTTGATGAGCGCACCGGCAAAGTGATCAAACGTATTGAAGGTGATGCGTTGGGGATTAAATTCAACGCCAAACGCAATGAGATCTACATCAGTCAGCGTGGGTCGAAGAAAGTGTTGCAACTGGATGCCACCAGTTATGCGCTGAAAAAGAGCTGGTCGTTCGACACCCATCCGAACAGCCTGTTGGTATCAGCGGACGGTGAAACGCTGTATGTTTCTTTAAAACAGGCGTTTAACAAAGATAATTCTACCCAAGGGCCGGATAGTGTCGCCCGTATTGCGCTGAATTAAATCCGCCAGAGGAGGCCTGAGGGCCTCCTTGGGGTTGCGCCTCGATCCCTACAGTGGCGCGGTGAATAAATCTAACCCGGCCGGGCATTATTACCCGGGCAGGGGTTTAAATACCGCCCGTTCCCGGGCGTGTAATCTATCCCATAAGCCCTGTTCCCAGGCCAGGTATTGCCTGGCGGCGTCTTTATTGCCCGCGTGGCGGTCATGGGTGAAAAACAGATAATCAATGCGTTCGGCGTCAGCGGGCGCGTCGGGGGTGACGGCCACCGGCAGGCCGCCGTCCCGCCAGGCCGCAAATCCCCCGGCCAGCAAATATACCCGGGCCTGCAATGGCGCGGGGATATCGGCGGCGGCCCAGGCGGCCAGGGCCGCATCCTCCGCCAGCAGGACGATTTTTGCCGGCCCGGCGGCGGGCAAGCGATCCAGCAGCGGGCGGATCGACCAGCGGCTGCCGGGGATATGGCCATTGCGGTAGTGCTGGCTGGCGCGCAGGTCCAGTATTTCCACCGGCTGCCCCCGGTCCAGCTCGCCGGCGAGTTCGCGCGCGCTCACCGTTGGCCAGGCGGGGACCCCGACGGGTTGCGGCCGGGGCAGGGACACCCCGTCGGCCAGCCCTTGCGCCAGTCCGCCTTTCAGCACAAAGGCCTGATGCCCCAATTGGCGCAGCCAGCTCGCGGTGACCGGCGCCCGGACGCCGTCATTATCGAATAACACCACTTTGGCGTTTCGGACCCCCAGGTATTGATCGGTGGCCTGTTGCAACTGTCCGCCCGGCGCATGGCGGGCGCCGGGCAAACTTCCGCTGGCAAATTCCTCGGCGGTGCGCACATCCAGTAAAAAGACGGTATGGTTTTTTTGCCGCCATTGCCGGATATCGCGCGCGCCGATCCACGCCGCGCCGGCCCGGGCCGCCAGGCGTTCCGCGGCCCGGACCCGGGCGTTATCCGCGTGCAGCGCGTCGGGATAACGCCGCTGCTGCCCATGTTCCAGCGGCCGGTCCGCCAGCATCCAGCCTTGGGTGCCGTTTTCCAGCGCCAACACCGGATTGGCGATCCCCAGATCGATCAGGGTCTGGGCTCCAATGATGCTGCGGGTGCGCCCGGCGCAATTAATCACAATGGTGGTGGCCCGATCCGCCACCAGGGCGTCGACCCTGACGCCCAGTTCGCCGTTCGGACAGCAAATGCTGCCCGGAATGCTCATTTGCCGGTATTCTTCAAACGGGCGGCCGTCGAGCACGATCAACGGGTCGCCGGCGGCCTGCCGGCGCGCCAATTCGTCGGCGCTCAGGTGGGGGGTGGCGCGCCGTGTTTCCACCCATTCGCCAAAGGTTTTGGACGGCAGGTTAACCCCCTGGAACAATGTGTAGCCCGCCGCGGCCCAGGCCTGGGCGCCGCCGGCCAGCACATGCACCGCGCTGTAGCCCAGTTGCCGCAAACGGCGGGCGGCCCGCTGCGCCACGCCTTCGCCCGCATCGTACACCACCACTCTTACCGACGGGTTGGGCGCCAGCTTCGCCGCCTCGGGTTCCAGCCGGCTGTAAGGCAATGATGCGGCGAAAAACAGATGCCCTTCGCCGAATTGTCCATGTTCGCGCACATCAAACAGCGCCAGTTCGCCGCTGTCGTCCAGCCATTGTTCAAGGGTGCTGGCAGTTATAGTGGTAATCATAGGGTCTCTGAATTGTCTGGAAACGGGTTATCCCACCATAACGGCATCAATAGCCATAACCGATGGGGGGCGCCCGGTGGTTCAGCCGATAATCGCCGATCGCCCGGTATTTATAGGCCACGGGATCGTGGGTGGTATGGGTGCGGGCATTGCGCCAGTGCCGGTCGAAATCATGCTTACGCAGCGTGGTGGACGCGCCGCCCACGTCGAATAAGGTCTGGCCGGCGAACAGGGCGGCCTCGGTGGCGATAACTTTCGCCTCGGCGGTGGCGATGGAGGCTTCCACGGCCAGCCGCTCTATCTCTTGCGCGCCGGCGCCGGCGAAACGCGCCCGGGCGGCCAGCTCGATTTGCGCCGCCGCCGCCAGCACCAATGCATGCGCTCCGTGGGTTTGAGCGGCGATTTGCCCGACATAATGCAGCAGATAAGGATCGTCCCGGCCGCGGCTGACGCCGCTTTCCTTCACCGGCCGCACGCCGCCGCGCGCCCAGGCGGCCGCATCATCCAGCGCCGCCATGGCGATGCCCACTTCGATGGCGCAATGGAGGATTTGCGAAGCGGCGCCGGTGTGATGCCGTTCGGTTTGCCAACGCTGCGCCCGCATGACTTCCGCTTCATCCACCAGCACGTCATTTAGTTCGGTGCGGCCGCTCAGGGTGCCGCGCTGGCCCATGCCCTGCCAGTCATCGTGGCGGATAATGCCGGGGCGATCCGCCGGCACCACTGCCAGCACCGTCTCGCCCTGTTCATCCACCGCCAGCACTTTCAGCAGGTCGCCCATCAGCGCGCCGGTGCTGTAATGTTTCAGGCCATTGAGGCGATACGCATCACCGTGCCGGCTTAGCAGCGTGCGCACCTCGCCGCGGAACGCGCCGCCCAATTCCGCCGATGCGCCGCCCACCAGTTTCCCCTGCGCTACCTGGTCAAGATAAGCAGTGATTTGCGCCGGCGTACCCATCAACAGCGTGCGCTCGACAAACACAAAATGCGGCAGCAGGGATTGCGCCACCGACGGGTCGCCTTTGGCCAGCGCAATCATCAGCGCCACCACATCGCCGATCTCGCCGTTGGCCCCGCCATAGCGGCGGGGAACGCGCATCGCGCCAAGGCGCAGCCGGCGGATATGCTCGAACGCGGGCATATTGGCCTTGGCCAGGCGGTCATGCTCCGCCGCCTGGCAGGCCAGCTCCTGGCCCAGTTCGCGGGCCCGGGCCATTAATAATGGGGGTGTCAGGGACGTCGTCGGCATGTTATTTCTCCAGCCAGGCGTCGGCCAGGCTTGAATAGAACAGCATGGGCCCTTTGCGCAGGCCCTGGAGTTTTTTGGAATAAAACCCGAAGAACTTCAGCTCCAGTAAATTGATCGATGCGGCATCGGTTTGCACCAATTCCTGCATCTGATCGATATACTGTTTGCGTTTGGTCACATCCCCTTCCTCCTGGATGCCTTCAATGATGCGATCCATTTCCGGATTGGAGTAACCGGAGCTGTTGCTCGACGGGGTGCCGGGTTTGATATTCTTGGTCCAGAAACGGCGGGTGACCCCGATTTGCGGGTCTGGATAGGCGGAATACCATTGGGAAAACGTATCGAAATCATATTCCCCGAAGACCCGGCGGATCATGGCCGCCAGCTCCAGATTGACCAACTCCATTTCGACGCCGATATGTTTGAGCTGCTGCTGCATATATTCCGCGGCGCGCAGGTAGACCTGCCCGTAAGAGACCTCGGTAATATGGTTAATCCGCAGCCGCACCCCGTCGGCGCCGCGTTTCAGCCCGGCCGCATCCAGCAATTGCTCGGCTTTTTTCGGATCGAATTCATACTGCGGCAAGCCGGGCTTGAAGAATTGTTTCTGGAAGCTCGGCACGCAACTTTCCGCGACGTTGGCCAGGCCATACCAGACAATCTCCGCCAGCCCCTGCCTGTTGATGGCGTGGGCGAAGGCCTGCCGGACGCGGATATCCTGGAAGGTTTTGCGCCTGAAATTAAAATCGAAAAAGAAAATCGGCGCGGGGACTTCCCAGCCGCGGGTATCCAATTGCAGCGCCGGGTTTTGGCTCAGGCGCGCCACGTCGCTTTCGGCCACTGGATTATTGGGCGCGTATTGGATCTCATTGCTCTCCAAGGCTACGCCCCTGGCGCCGGCGTCCGGCAACATTTTAAAGATAATGCGATCCAGATAGGGTTTGCCGGTATCCCAGTAATCCGGGTTGCGCTCCAAAACGATATGACTGCCGCGCACCCATTCCTTGAATTTGAAGGCGCCGGTACCGATGGGCTTGGCGTTCCAGGGGTTGGTCAGCGGATTGGTGCCTTCATATAAATGTTTGGGCACAATCTGGGTTTCTGTGCCGAACAGCACCGACCAGAGCACCGGCGCGGGGCCGCTGAGCCGGAAAATTACCGTATAATCGTCGGGCGTTTCCACGGCGGTGACTTTGGCGAAGTTGGAGGCGCCGCGGGGATGGGTTTTCTTCACCACGTTCAGAATGGAATAGTGCACATCGGCGGACGTAAAGGGATGGCCGTCGTGCCATTTGACGCCCTGGCGCAGCTTGAAGGTGATGGTTTTGCCATCGGCCGATTGTTCCCAGGATTCGGCCAACTGCGGCTGGGGCCGGTAGTTATTGTCATAGCTTACCAGCCCGTCGAAAATGCTGGACGAGACCACGACCGCCGGGCTGGAAATATTAATGCCCGCCACCAGGCCGGCGGGCTCGGGGTTTACGTTGGCAAACAGCGTTCCCCCTTTGATGATGCCCTCCCCGGAGGCGGCGGCGGACACCTGGGCCGCCAGCGCCGACGGCAGGAATCCCGAGGCCGCCATGGTGCCTGCGCCAATCGCCATCAGCTCCAAAACCTGACGGCGGCTAAACTTGCGTGGATCGGTTGTCATAGGTTTTCATCCCGGATGATTAATAAGAAAAAGTCAGCGGCGGCAAGGTGCCGTTAACGTAGAAATCTCCCAGCGCGCGGTATTTGTAGGCAATGGGATCGTGCGTGGTATGGGTGCGGGCGTTACGCCAATGGCGATCGAAATTGTGCGTGCGCAAGGTCGTGGAGGCGCCGCCGATGTCAAACAGCATTTGCGCCACTTCCAGCGACACGGTGGTCGACCATATCTTGGCCTCGGCCACCGCCAGCGAGGCATGGCCGGCAGCCGCTTCGCAGGCGGCCAAAGAGGATTCGCCCGCGGCGCCGAAGCGGAGCGCGGCGGCGGTTTCCAGCAGATCGGCGGCGCTGAGCACTATCGCTTCGGCGGCGCGGGCGCGGGCCGACATGCGTCCCAGCGCATGCAGGATATACGGGTCGTCGGCGGCCTGCTGCACGCCGCTCTCTTTCACCGGCCTGACCCCCCGGCGCGCCCAGGCAACCGCATCGTCCAGCGCCGCCAGCGCGATGCCTGCGTCGATGGCGCAATGAATGATCTGGGCGCTGGCCCCGCCGTGATGGCGCTGGGTTTTCCAGGCCTCCATCGGTAGGATTTCCCCGGCGAAGACCGCCACATCCCGCAGCTCGGTCGTGCCGCTGGCGGTGCAGCGCTGCCCCATGCCGTCCCAGTCGTCCAAACGCACGATGCCCGGGCGATCCGCCGGCACCAGCGCCGAGATCATGGCGCCGTCCCCGTCAATACAGCGGATTTTCAGCAGGTCGGCATACCATGCGCCGGTACAATACTGCTTGGTGCCGTTGAGCCGGTACTGCTCGCCGTGCCGGGTCAGGCGCGTGGCCAATTCGCCGCGGTACTGCCCGCCGCGTTCCGCTGTCGCCGCGCCGAACAGTAAGCCCGCCGCGGCCTGCGGCAGATATGCCTGCCGCTGCGCTTCGCTGCCCATCAGTCGTATGCGTTCCACCGCCACGAAATGGGAAAGAAAGGCCTGGGCGATATTGGCGTCGCCGGCGGCCAGACGGAGAAACAGGCGCGCCACGTCATGCCAGGTGCCGCCGGCGCCGCCGTAGGCGACGGGGACGCGCAATGCCCCCAGGCGCAGCCGGCGGATTTGCGCGAAAACCGCCACCGGCAGTTCGCGGTTGGCGTCGCGTCCGGCTGATGTTTCGGCCAGTTGCGCGGCCAGGCGATCCGCTGCGGCCAGCAGGGCGTCGACGGTGGGCGGACCATCCTGGCCGGCGGGGGTCGCAGGCGATCCCGGCACGCTGTCCGGGGCATGATGAAGGGGGTTCACGATAGGCTACTCCTGATAATGATATGGGCGGGCTCCGGAGGGATAATCGCCGGATTGTGCAAATGGCAGGCCACCGACTGCGTCTTATCAAGGGGAAGCAGCTGCGGGGCGAGCGCACGGCAAACCGGCTGCACCAGCGGGCAACGTTGCTGGAAACGGCAGCCCGGCGGCAGGGCGTACGGGCTGGGCGGCTCCCTATCTTCCGGCGGGATGGCCTGCAGCCGTCGCGTATCCGGGCTGGCGCCGGGGATGGAATTGAGCAGCAGGCGGGTGTACGGATGCGCCGCCCGGGTCCACAGGCGATCTTTGGGCAGGATCTCGACGATCTGGCCAAGATACATCACCGCGATCCGCCCGGCGATATGCGCCACCACCGACAGGTCATGGCTGATAAATAAAAACGACACGCCGGTGCGCTGTTGCAGGGAACCGAGCAGCGCGACGATTTGCGCCTGCAGGCTGACATCCAGTGCCGAAACCGGCTCATCGCAGACAATCAGCTCCGGCGCGGGGGCCAGCGCGCGGGCGATATTTAACCGCTGGCGCTGGCCCCCGGATAACTGATGGGGAAATCGCTGTAATAATGCGGTCTCCAGCCCCACTTGATCGAATAATTCGCGAATGCGGGCCTGCCGGCCGGCGCGGTCGAGCCTGGTGTGCAGCCGCAGGGGCAAATCGACGGCTTTATACGCGCGCTGGCGCGGATCGAGCGCCGACAGCGGATCTTGGAACACCATCTGGATCGCCTGGCGCCAGGGACGTAATTTGCGCCGCGACAGCGGGGCCAGATTAACCTCGTGGAACAGGATTTTCCCGCTGTCGGCCTTCTGCAGGCCCACCAGGGTTTTGCCCAGCGACGTTTTACCGCAGCCGGATTCGCCGATCAGCGCCAGCGTTTCGCCGTAGCCGATATGAAAACTGACGGCATCGACGGCGATCAGGGTGCCGCTGGCGGTATGATGGCGCACATTGAGATCCCGGACATCGAGCAAAACAGGATTCATGGCCGGCCTCCCACCGGCGGCCGGGCCGCCAGCAATTGCCGGGTATAGGGGTGACGTGGCGCGCGGTACAGCGCGGACGCGCTCTGGAGCTCCAGGCATTCGCCGTAGCGCAGCACCGCCACCCGGTCGGCCATTTCCGCCACCACCCCCAGGTCGTGGGTAATGAGCAAAATAGCCATCCCCAGTTCCCGTTGCAGCGTCAGCAGCAAACTGACGATTTGCGCCTGGATGGTGACGTCCAGCGCCGTGGTGGGTTCGTCGGCGATAAGCAACGAGGGATTGCCGGCCAGCGCCATGGCGATCACCACGCGCTGGCGCATGCCGCCGGAAAGGCGGTGCGGATAATCGTCCAGCCGGCTTTCTGCCTGGGGAATACGCACTTTTTGCAGCAGTGCCAGCGCCTGCTGGCGGGCGGCGCGCCGGTTGACGCGCTGGTGTATCCGCACCGCTTCGGAAATTTGATCGCCCACGCTCATCAGCGGGTTAAGGGCGGAAAGCGCATCCTGAAAAATCATGCCGATCCGTCCGCCGCGGATCTGCTGCAACCGGCGTTCGTCCGCCCGCAGCAAATCGGTGCCTTCAAAACCCAGGCGCCGGGCTTCGACGGCCGCCGCCGCGGGCAACAGGCCAAGCAGGGCATAGCCGGTGGTGGTTTTGCCGCTGCCGGATTCGCCGACCAGCGCCAGCGTTTCGCCCGCGGCCAGTTCAAAGCTCAGATCCTTGACCGCGGGGGCGGCGGGTTCGCTGCCAGGGGCGCGATAAGTCACCCGCAGGCCTTCCACCTGCAGCAGGGGTGTGGTTAACGTCATTATGGCAATCTCCCGCGCTGCGGATTAATCCAGTCATTAATGGCGCCGCCCAGCAGGCTCAGCGATGCCACGGTAAAGAAAATCGCCACGCCGGGGATGGCGCTCATATACCAGGCGCTTCGCAGGACATCCCGCCCCTGGCCGATCATGCTGCCCCAGGACACGACGTTCGGATCGCCAAGTCCCAGGAACGATAACGCGGCTTCGGTTAGGATTGCGTGGCCCACCAGCATCGCCAGCATGGCCACCACCGGCATCAGGGCGTTGGGCAGGATATGGACAATCAAGATGCGATAATCGCTCATCCCCATCACGTGGGCGGCTTGAATAAAGTCGCTGTTGCGCAGGCGACGGGCTTCCCCCCGGGCCAGGCGCGCCACGTTCGGCCAGGACGTGGCGGCGATGCCCAGCGTCAGGGTATTGACGGTCGGGCCCAGGATAATCACCAGCACCAGGGTAAAAATCAGCGACGGCATAATTTGAAACAGTTCAGTGAGCCGCATAAGCTGATTGTCAACCCAGCCGCCGAAATAGCCGGCGACCGCGCCGATCAACAACCCGACCAGCGCGGTGAGCAAGCCGGTGGTTAAACCGATCCGCAGCGATAGCCGTGCGCCGTAGGCGATGCCGGCCCAGATATCCCGCCCCAGGGTATCGGTGCCCAAAACATGGGCGATATCCTGACCGGGGAACAGATAAGGGCGCGCCACCATGGCCTGCGGATCGTCCCCGGCCAGCAGCGGGGCGAACACCGCGATAGCGACCACCAGCAACAGGCTCAATCCCCCCAGCCAGGCGCGGGGCCGTTTGAGTAATGCGCCGGGCAGGGCGCTCAACAATTCAGTCATCGGCTACCCGCCAATCCGGTGCGGGGGTCCAGCGCGGCGTGCACCACCTCTGTGAGCACATTCACCATCACCACAAACAGGGAGGTGACGAACAAAATGCCCAGCAGCAAATTGACATCCCGAGTCGTGACGGCGGACAGCGCCAGCTGACCAAGGCCAGGCCAGGCAAACACGGTTTCAATGGTCACCGAGCCGCTGAGCATGGCGCCGAATTGCAGGCCGGTCAGAGTGACGATGGGCAGCAGGGCATTGGGCACGATATGCCGCCAAATCAAGCGCCGGCGGCTACAGCCTTTCGCCTTGGCTGTGCGGATGAAATCCTGCAGCGCCACGGTAAGTACGGATTCCTGCATCAGCCGGATATAAAGCGCCAGATAGCTGAAGGTCAGGCAGCCGGCAGGCATCGCCAAATGTTTTACGGTATCGGTAATGCGGGCGAAGCCGCGGTGATCGGCCCCCATTTCGCTCATGCCGCTGGACGGCAGCCAGCCCAGGTGCACGGTGAACAGTACGACAATCATCAGGCCCAGCCAGAATACCGGCATGGAAAACCCTAGGGTCTCCAACAGCGCGATCAGTCGTTCAACATACGGGCGTTTGGTGACCGCCGATATCACCCCCAGTATCATGCCCAGGATCACCGCCAGCACCAGCGATACTCCCATTAGCAGCAGCGTGGCGGGCAGCCGTTCCAGGATCAACTGGCTGACCGACGCGCTATAGCGGAACGACCAGCCTAAATCAAACTGCGCGATGTGTTTTAAATATGAAACGAACTGCACGGCCAGGGGCTGATCGCTGCCGAACTGCGCGCGCAACTGGGCCATAAACTCGGGCGTCGCCGCGCCGGCCTCGCCGGCGATAACATCCGCCAGATCGCCCGGTACGCTTTTTAGCAGGAAAAAATTGAGCACCACCACCATCAGGGCGATGGGAACGGCCTGCAGTATCCGCCGAGCTATGAAATATAATACTGTCATCATGGTTACCCAGCCGGTTCAGCGCCGTAAACCCGCGTCTTTAAGCAGGGGGAGTACCGCCTCGCCGAAATACGCCAGGTCAGGTTCGAAATCATAAAACGTCAGCTGCGCGCCATCGCACCCGGCGGCTTTCAGGCGCTGGAGATAACGGGCGATTTGCGCGGGGTCGCCCACCAGTTGGATATTGCCGCCGACGGCTTTTTGATCGCGCTGGTGGCCGAGGAAGGCCTGGCTGTCGCGCTTTTTCAATGAGGCGAAAAAGTTGTCCACCGCCACGTGGTCCTGTGCGGCGACAATGGCGTCGTGGTACTCCCAGGCTTCCCGCTCCGTCGGCCGGCAAATCACCATAGGGTTGATTAACGTGCGCAGGGTGCGGTTGCGGGCGGCGGCGGCGGCCCGGATTTTGGCGGTATGGGCGGGCAGCGCGGCCAGGGAGGCTTCGATCTCCGCTCCCGCCGGGCTGGTGATAAACACCAGATCGGAATGGCGCGCCGCATATTCTATGCCCGCCGCCGAGCCGGTGGCGTTAACCAGCAGCGGCCGTCCGTATTTGGGCTGCGGTGAAATATACGCCTGTTCGGTGGACCAGAATTCCCCGGTAAGGGTGATATTGTCCTCGCTGCTCCAGTAAGCTTTGAGGAAGCCGATAAATTCTTCCGCCATGCGGTAGCGGGTATCATGTTCAATCTGCGGACTGCCGAACATTCTGGCATAGCTGTCCTGGTTGCCGGTCACCATATTCAGTCCCCAGCGGCCGCCGGTAATACTGTCAAGGGTGGCGCCAAAGCGCGCCAGATGCAGGGGATGCCATGGCCCATAAAGGATATGCAGGGTGGATATCAGCAGGATGCGGCTGGTTACCGCCCCCAGGGCCGCGGTGGTGATAAACGGGTCCAGGCTGTTGGCCCGGTAGCCGATCTCGCCGCCATAGCCGCCTTTTTGATTCCACTCCGCCAGGCCGAACACCAGATCCAGCCCTAGCGCTTCGGCTTTCAGGGTCAGGGCTTTGTTGTATTCAAAGTGCCAGTCGGTGGTGCGGGGCAGCGTCGACGGGCTCCAGCCGCCGCTTTGGATGGGTAGAAATAACCCCAGCAGGAAAGGCTGTTTAAGCACTTCATAAAGCGGACTGCCCGGGATCTCCGCGGGTGTCCTGGCGCGGGTTGCACGTTCTGCGCCGGATAAGTGTCTGTTCATACCGCTCCACACGGCCAACATGGGCCTTTTTTAAGGTGAAGCAATACTAGAGGCGGCCGGGAAAAGCGGAAAATGCGAATAACGGATATATTTATGCGTTTTTACCGCTTAAAGGGCCAGCAATGCAGAGAGGACTTAATAACATTCTGTTTTTAATAAATAAAAATAAAATCGTTTTGAGCGATCATGACGGATATACATCCGGAATGCTAATAGATAAATTTATTTCCCTTAACCATTCCTTTAACGGTTGGCATGCAGCCGTTTTTGCCCCGACAGGCTGTTGGCCAGCACGTCGAATGCTTGCCGCACCAGGGTATTACCGCTGCCCGGCCGGCACCACAGATAAAACTGCGTGTCCGGCAAGCGCGGCAAACCATCCCCTTCGCCGAGTACGCGCATATCGCCGTCCAGCATCTCGATGCTGCGCGCGGTGATGCCCAGCCGCGCTTTGATTGCCGCCTTGATGCCCAGCAAATTGGAGGTGGTGTAAGCCTGGTGCCAGCGCACCTGGGCCGCATCCAGCGCCTCCACCGCCACCCGGCGAAAAATGCTGGGATAATCCGCCAGCACCAGCGGCAGCGGCTCCTGCGGCACATGCACATACTGGGCGGCGCACACCCAGACGGTGGGGGAGGTGCGCAGCAAAATCCCGTCCAGCGCCGGGTCCAGCCGGGTGGAAATGGTCATGTCGATTTCGCCCCGGTGCAGCGCTTCCATTAAAAACGGACTGCGCCCGACGTCCAGTTGCAAACTCAGCTTCGGCGCCCAGCGGGCAATATGGCTTAACAGCGGGGGCAGCAGCGTTTCCGATACATCGTGCGGGGAGCCGATGCGCAGCACGCCGGAAAAACGGCTGTCTTTCAGCGATCGGAAGGCGTCATCGTTGAGGATCAACAGATCCCGGGCGTAGCTTAATAATTGCCGGCCCTGCTGGGTGAGCTGCTTATTGCGCCCTTCTTTTTGAAACAAGGTGGTGCCCACCAGCGTTTCCAGCCGCTGCATTTGCTGGGTGACGGCCCCCTGGGTACGGCCGACCTGGGTACCCGCCCGGGAAAAGGTTTGTAAATCGGCCACCGCGACAAAGGTTCGTAACAATTCAATATCCAGATTTTCAGTATTCGTCATGTTCAGGATCGGCCATTGTTTTTCGCGGGTTGCAATCCGCCCGGGGAGATTGTCGTCGGGTAAGGTAAAAGATGTCAAAGAACATAATTAACTAACTAATGTTGCACTACTGACTCTGTTTTCGTGTTCTGCTATCTGATTACAAGGCCGCAGGGCAGTCACACTCACGATATCCAGATTAATCATGTCCAGCGTCTCATTGAGTGGTTGATCCCGAAAGCTGCCCTGTAAACCTTGGCCAGCATTATTAATAAGAGTATCAACCACAATATTTCGTTGCTTTAATCGACTGTGCAGATCGCTGATAGCAAACATATCGGATAGATCTACCTGTTCAACGATCACTTCAGTTTTGTCACTTTCGCGTAATTCCTGTGCCATAGATTCAAGCTTAGTCAGTCGCCGTGCCACCAGAATGAGCGATTTTTCCTGAGCGGTAAACTGACGCGCACACTCTTCACCAAATCCGCCAGAGGCTCCGGTAATAAGTACCCATCCCTTATTGATGGTTGTCATATTAATCACTCAAGTTGTGTCGTGTAAGGTGTGCCGGAAGCTGTTGCGTTCACCGCGTACGGTTACGTCATTGGCCGGTGTTATTTTCTTTGATAAAGGCTGTACTTTGTCATTGCCGTGAAACCCTACCTATCCCTCACTGGTCATCTACGGCTGAATACCGGCCAAAAAATCAAATTCCGCATCGGTAGTCATTACGCAGGCCTGGCCCAGCAGGGAACAAAAACGCTGTGTTTTTTCACTGGCGTTTGTCAGGAGCACTATCGGTTTATCGATGTCTAAGCCATAAGCCAGCTTTATCCTGACGCAGTCAGAGTGCCGGAACAAAATGCGCAGGGTCTGACAGGAAACATCCGGTACCAGAGAAATTAATGTCTGTGTACTGCGCATTTTCAGCTGCTTTGCCATATCCGCTAAGGCGTGGGGGGCAACGCTGAGAATGATGATTTCAACTTCATCAGTTACCGCCTGATGATCGTCCAATGTCCAGCATGGGAATGCCCTTGCCAGCCTTTGAGCCCGCTCACCGTTTCCGGGCGAGAGAAATACCTGCAGGTCGGGCACGGCCAGAAATAATGCTGTTATTATTTTTTCGGATAACGCATCTACACCAAGAATCCCTATCCTGCTCATGACGCCCCCGGCTATCAGTATCTTTCCGCTGTGTTATCAGCGGTAAAAGTGGGCCACCTCTGCGACGGTAAATGCACTCGGGTCCCTGAAAATAGGCTGCATCTCATGGCGTCTCCGTTTGGGTTGCTGGCGGCTGCCAGCCTCCTCCGAGCGCCCTGAACGCGGCGACAGCGGCGCGGGCAGACTCAGTCTGAGCCTGCGCACGGGTGTCGGAAGCCTGCAGCAGAGTTTCATCATCATGGAGAACATCAATCAGACTCGCCGTCCCTTGCTGGTAGGCGATAAAAGACGACTGGCGAGCGCTTGCCAGGGCGTTTTCACCGCTCATCAGCAAGGCGGTCTGCGTTTCATGGTTGACCAGAGCGGAGAAGGCATTTTCAACATCTTCAGTGGCGCGTAACACCGAAAGACGGTAGGCGGCGAGCGCCTCCGCTTCCTGGCCTTTCGCCTGGTCTATCTGGGCGTTGATACGGCCAAAGTCGAAGAGCCGCCAGCGTAGTCCCAGTATTCCTGCCGACTGGCTGGCGCCGCTGGAGAACAGATTGTCGCCGGAAACCGCCGTCGCGCTGCCGAGTAATGCGCTGAGAGAAAACGTCGGGTAATACTCGCTGACGGCGGCGCCTATACGTGCATTGGCGGCCGCCAGATGGCGCTCCGCCACGATAATATCGGGTCTGCGGCGCAGCAGGTCGGCAGGTGTGCCCGTTGCGGTGATCTGCGGGGCCTGCGGGATGGCCTCCTGCGTAGCCAACTGGGTGCGATGGGTGCCGGGCGGGGTGCCAAGCATAACGTCTAATGCATTCATCGCGGCATCGATGCCTGTCCGCAGAACCGGCACGGTGGCCTGAACCTGTGCCAGCGCCCCTTCGGTCTGGCGCACCTGATACTCGGGAGCCAGTCCTTTATAGTGGAGCAGTCGCACTTTCTCCAGCAGCGCCTGTTGCGTACTGATCTGCTTATTCGCGATGGCCAGCCGGGCCTGTAACCCGCGCAGGGTGATATAGATATCGGCAGTCTGGGCCGCAACGGCAAGGCGGACCGCGGAAACGCCTGCCTCGGAGGCCTGATAATCAGCCAGTGCGGCCTGGCGATCGCGTCTCAGTCCCCCGAAAATGTCAATCTCCCAGCTGGCATTCAAATCGGTTTCATAGCTGTTGCCGTAGCGATTATAATCCGGCGTTGAGCTGAGGACCTGGCCCAGCGGCGTTTCGACCGACTGATACGCCCGCGCGGCCTGTCCGCTGACGTTACCGGAAGGCAGGAGGGCAGCGGTTGCCGCGCCAAGCCCGGCGCGGGCCTGTGCCATTCTGGCCGTTGCCTGAGCGAGATCGAGATTCTGGGCGAGCGCGTCAGACACGAACGTACTTAACCGGGGGTCGTTAAAACCCTCCCACCAGACAGCAAAACTGGCGGGGCGGGATACCTCTCTCTGCGTCACGGCGGGCTGAGAAAGATATTGCTTTGAAAGCGGTGCATCGGGACGATGATAATCCGGCCCGACGGCACAACCTGCCAGTAAGCCGGTACTTACCGCCAGGGCAAGAGTACGCAGGAGGAACATTGGTAAGCCTTGAGTCAATTTTGTATTGTGACTACATTACCAAATGGTCACGTGTTGTCAATCGGGTGCTATTGAGCTAAGCTGGAAAAATGACAAAACACACAACGGTACATCCCCCACGGGGACCTTCGGACCACAGCGTTCGGGATCAGGTCGTGGAAGCCGCCACGGAGCACTTCGGGCATTTCGGCTATGAGAAAACCACCGTGTCAGACCTGGCTAAAGCAATTGGTTTTTCAAAGGCTTATATTTATAAGTTTTTTGATTCCAAGCAGGCAATCGGCGAGGTGATCTGCTCTAACCGGCTGGACATGATCATGGCGATTGTCAATTCAGCGATCGCCGGGGCGCCGACGGCATCCGAAAAGTTAAGGCGCCTGTTCAGGGCGCTCACTGAAGCCGGCAGCGATTTATTTTTTCACGATCGCAAGCTTTATGACATCGCGGCTGTGGCAGCGCAGGATAAATGGCCTTCCGCTCAAATACATGAAGAACGTTTGCGGCAACTCATTCAACAGATCATTCAGGAAGGGCGGCTTACGGGCGAATTTGAGCGGAAAACGCCGCTCGATGAGGCTACCCATGCCATATATCTGGTCATGCGACCTTATATCAGTCCGGTACAACTGCAATACAACCTGGAGACGGCCCCGGCGGCCGCTGCACTTTTGTCCTCACTCATACTGAGAAGCCTATCGCCCTAGAATGTGACTATTGACATTATTAGTCACTAGTCTGAGAATGAGGTTACTGTCCAGTTGACTTCATTAAGGGAACCCATGCTCAGGCTTAAACCCGCCACCTTAGCTGTTTGCCTGCTGCCGCTTGCCCTGGCGGCATGCGGCGACACTACCGGCACCGACGATCCACGGACTCAGCCTCCTCTGGTCAGGGCTGCGACCGTAGTGAGCGCTGTCGACGTCTCCCGCGCATTCACCGGCGTTGTTGTCGCCCGTATTCAAAGCGATCTCGGCTTCAGGGTACAGGGTAAAATTCTCGAACGTCTGGTGGATACCGGTCAGGCCGTTAAACGCGGTCAGCCGCTGATGCGTCTGGATCCCGTGGACCTGGGCCTGCAGGCGCAGGCGCAGCAACAGGCTGTCGCGGCGGCGCGCGCGCGCGCCAGACAAACGGCTGATGACGCAGCCCGTTACCGTGGTCTGGTCGCTGCCGGTGCCGTTTCCGCATCGGCCTACGATCAGATAAAGGCCGCGGCAGATACGGCTAAAGCTGAGCTCAGCGCTGCCCAGGCTCAGGCTAATGTGGCGCAAAACGCGACGGGCTATGCCGTGCTGCTGGCCGACGCCGATGGTGTGGTCATGGATACGCTGGCTGAACCGGGTCAGGTGGTCAGCGCCGGGCAGCCTGTCATCCGGCTGGCCAGGGCGGGCCAGCGCGAGGCCGACGTACAGTTACCTGAGACGCTAAGACCTGCGCCGGGCAGCGAGGCTCAGGCAACGCTCTACGGCACCGGTAATCAGCAGGTTGCGGCAAAACTTCGCCTTCTTTCCGATGCGGCTGACCCGGTGACGCGCACCTTTGAGGCGAGATATGTGCTGGAGGGCGCGCTGGCTAATGCCCCGCTGGGGTCTACCGTGACGCTTCACATTGCCGAAGACAAAACAACGCTGCCGGTCTTGCAGGTGCCCTTAGCGGCACTCTATGATCCTGGTAAAGGGCCGGGCGTCTGGGGCATTTCCGGTCAGCCCGCAAGGGTGTCCTGGCGACCGGTTCAGGTGCTCGGCCTTGGGGATGACGCTGCAAGGGTGACCGGGAGTCTGAAGCCGGGTGAACAGGTCATCGCTCTGGGGGCGCACTTGCTGCATGACGGTGAAACCGTACGCACGGCGCAGCAAGGCGATGACAGCGTTGCGGGGAGTAAGCCATGAGTAGCGGGCGCTTTAATCTCTCGGCGCTGGCCGTTCGCGAGCGATCCATTACCTTATTCCTGATTATCCTGATTACGATCGCCGGTATTCTGTCGTTCTTTGCACTGGGGCGGGCGGAGGATCCCCCGTTTACCGTAAAACAGATGACGATTATTTCCGCCTGGCCGGGTGCGACAGCGCAGGAAATGCAGGATCAGGTGGCCGAACCGCTTGAAAAACGTATGCAGGAGCTCAAGTGGTATGACCGTAGTGAGACTTACACGCGTCCGGGTCTGGCGTTTACCATGCTGTCGCTGCAGGACAGCACGCCGCCTTCACAGGTTCAGGAAGAATTTTATCAGGCGCGTAAGAAGCTCGGCGATGAAACAAAGAACCTGCCGGCAGGCGTGATCGGGCCGATGGTCAATGATGAATTTTCCGACGTGACCTTCGCACTCTTTGCGCTGAAGGCGAAAGGGGAGCCGCAGCGGCTGCTGGTCCGCGATGCGGAATCGTTGCGCCAGCGTCTTCTGCATGTGCCGGGGGTTAAGAAGGTCAATATTATTGGCGAGCAGGCCGAGCGCATCTTTGTCTCCTTCTCGCATGACCGTCTGGCTACGCTGGGCATTTCTCCTCAGGATATTTTCGCCGCCCTTAACAGCCAGAACGTACTGACGCCAGCCGGTTCCATTGACACCAGCGGACCGCAGGTCTTTATCCGTCTGGATGGCGCCTTTGACAAACTGGAGAAAATCCGCAAAACGCCCATCGTCGTTCAGGGCAGGACGCTGCAGCTTTCGGACGTGGCAACCGTTGAACGGGGTTACGAAGATCCGGCGACCTTCATGGTCAGAAACCAGGGCGAGCCGGCCCTACTGCTGGGTATCGTTATGCGTGAGGGGTGGAACGGTCTGGATCTGGGTAAGGCGCTGGATGCGGAAACGGCTAACATCAATAAGGGCATGCCACTGGGCATGACGCTGACGAAGGTGACCGATCAGTCAGTCAACATCAGCTCCGCCGTTGACGAGTTCATGATCAAATTCTTTGTCGCGCTGCTCGTGGTGATGGTGGTCTGTTTCGTCAGCATGGGCTGGCGGGTGGGGGTGGTGGTCGCCGCTGCGGTGCCGCTGACGCTGGCTGTGGTTTTTGTGGTGATGGAGGCTTCCGGCAAAAACTTTGACCGTATTACGCTGGGTTCCCTGATCCTGGCGCTGGGATTACTGGTGGATGATGCCATCATCGCCATTGAAATGATGGTGGTGAAAATGGAGGAGGGCTACGACCGCATCAAAGCTTCGGCCTATGCCTGGAGCCATACGGCCGCCCCCATGCTTGCCGGCACGCTGGTCACGGCCGTCGGGTTTATGCCCAATGGGTTTGCACAGTCCACCGCCGGTGAATACACCAGCAATATGTTCTGGATAGTGGGTATCGCCCTGATTGCTTCCTGGGTGGTGGCGGTGGTGTTTACGCCTTATCTGGGCGTGAAAATGCTGCCAGAGATCAAAACGGTCGAGGGCGGACACGCGGCCATCTACGACACGCGTCATTACAACCGCTTTCGCCGCGTGCTGACTCGCGTCATCGCGCGAAAATGGCTCGTGGCTGGTACCGTTATCGCCGTCTTTACTGTCGCTATCCTCGGTATGGGGCTGGTAAAAAAACAATTCTTTCCCACCTCTGATCGACCGGAGGTGCTGGTAGAAGTGCAGATGCCTTATGGCACCTCTATTGAGCAGACCAGTGCCGCAACGGCGAAAATCGAAAGCTGGCTGAAACAACAGAAAGAGGCAAAAATCGTTACGTCCTACATAGGGCAGGGTTCGCCGCGTTTTTATCTGGCCATGGCGCCAGAGCTGCCCGATCCGTCGTTTGCGAAAATTGTCGTGCTGACGGACAGTCAGGAGGCGCGTGAGACGCTCAAGTTTCGACTCCGTGACGCGGCCGCCGGCGGGTTGGCTCCTGCGGCGCGCGTGCGCGTGACTCAGTTGGTGTTCGGTCCGTATTCACCTTATCCGGTAGCTTACCGTGTCATGGGGCCTGATCCCGCCACACTGCGCGAAATCGCAGACCAGGTGGAAAGGGTGATGCAGGCCAGCCCGATGATGAGGACCGTCAACACCGACTGGGGGCCGCGGGTGCCGACGCTGCATTTTACGCTCAATCAGGACCGTCTCCAGGCGGTAGGGCTGACATCAAATGCCGTTGCTCAGCAGCTGCAGTTCCTGCTCTCCGGCGTACCCATCACGTCGGTGCGTGAAGATATCCGTTCGGTGCAGGTTATGGGACGTGCGGCAGGAGATATAAGGCTCGATCCGGCAAAAATAGCCGGTTTTACCCTGGTGGGGTCATCAGGTCAGCGTATCCCGTTGTCTCAGATTGGTCATGTGGACGTGCAAATGGAAGATCCCATTCTGCGTCGTCGTGATCGTACCCCGACCATTACCGTACGGGGGGATATTGCTGAAAACCTGCAGCCGCCGGATGTCTCCACGGTAATCATGAAGGCATTGCAGCCTGTCATCGCTACGCTTCCGGCAGGATACCGGATAGAGCAGGCCGGCCCGATAGAAGAATCAGGCAAAGCCACCAAAGCGATGGCGCCGTTGTTCCCTATCATGATGGCCATGACGCTGTTGATTATTATCCTGCAGGTGCGGTCAATGTCGGCAATGGTGATGGTATTTCTCACCGCGCCCCTGGGGCTGATTGGGGTGGTGCCAACGCTGTTGCTGTTCAACCAGCCTTTTGGCATCAATGCGCTGGTGGGGTTGATCGCGCTGTCGGGCATCCTGATGCGTAACACCCTGATCCTGATAGGGCAGATCCATCACAACGAGCAGGAAGGGTTGGCGCCATTCCATGCGGTAGTCGAGGCGACGGTGCAGCGAGCCCGACCGGTATTGCTGACGGCGATGGCGGCCATTCTGGCGTTTATACCCCTGACGCACTCGGTGTTCTGGGGAACGCTGGCGTATACCCTGATTGGCGGGACGCTTGGCGGCACCATTATCACGCTGGTCTTCCTGCCCGCAATGTATACCATCTGGTTCAGAATACGTCCCGATCAACAGGCGTCCGCTGAAAACAAATCTACGACGTAATACCGACTGCATGGGGCCGCTGGCATGATGGGAAATAGATGAAATGATGGGGATCCAAGCGGTTTATT
This sequence comes from Sodalis sp. RH24, assembly GCF_047324145.1. NCBI lineage: Bacteria > Pseudomonadati > Pseudomonadota > Gammaproteobacteria > Enterobacterales > Bruguierivoracaceae > Sodalis > Sodalis sp. RH24. The sequence goes on along the minus strand of NZ_CP178729.1, from coordinate 1,387,978 downwards.
CTCCTCAAAGAACGCAAGAAAACCAGCGGCTTGAGGTGCCGCCGCAGGCGGACAGGCCGGCTCGTGCGGCCCCAGGCAGCGCTCTTCGCGCGGCAGGTGGGCCGGACGGGGCGACGGGCCGGAGAGTGGCGTTAAGGCCGCCCTGTAACGACGCGATGGAGGCCTGGGTAGCAGGGCTTAGCTTTTAAGCGCGGCGCAGGCGGCGGCTATACGGCGCCCCGCCTCGGCAACGGTGGCATCATCGGTGGCGATGGAAAGGCGGAAATAAGGTGACAAGCCATAAGCGCTGCCGCCAATGCCTGATACGCCGCGCTCCAGCAGGTAATCAAGCACATCCGCCTCGTTTTCCAGCCGGCGGCCGTCCGGTCGCCGTTGTTCCAACAACCCCGCGCAACGGCAAAATACAAAAAAACTGCCTTGGGGCGGCAGCAGTTCCAGTCCATCCACGGCGCTAAGATATTCCACCAGCGTATCCCGGCGCCGCTGATAGCTGGCCACCTGCGGCGGCAGGAAATCCAGGCCGCCTTCAAACGCCGCCAGGGCCGCCGCCTGGCTCACCGAGCTGGCGCCCGAGGAGATCTGCGACTGGGTGACCACCATGGCCTGCGTCAACGTGGCCGGACCGGCGCCGTAGCCGATGCGCCAGCCGGTCATGGCATAGGTTTTCGACACGCCGCCCACCAGCAGCGCGCGGTCGCGCAAATCCGGCGCGACGTTCAGCAGCCCGATATGCCGGCGGCCGTCGAACAGGATATGTTCGTACAGTTCATCCAGCATCACCAGTACCTGGGGATGGCGGCGCAGCACCGCCGCCAGCGCCTCCAGCTCCTGGTGGGTATAGACCGCGCCGCTGGGATTGCCCGGGGTATTCAGCACCAGCCAGCGGGTACGCGGCCCGATGGCCTGTTCCAGCTGCGCCGGCAGCAGCTTGTAGCCCTGCTCCAAAGGGCAGGGCAGGAAACGCGGCTCGCCACCGTTAAAACGCACGCTGTCGGGGAAGGTGGGCCAGTATGGGGTAGGTACCAGCACGTCATCCCCATCATCCAGGGTGGCGGCGAATGCGTTGAAAATGATTTGCTTGGCGCCGTTGGCGATAACCACTTCCGCCAGGGGATAGATCAGCCGGTTTTCCCGCGCCAGCTTGCGCACAACGGCTTCCCGCAGTGCGCGCACCCCGGGGGTGGCGGTGTATTTGGTTTCACCTTTGGCGATGGCCCGGTAAGCCGCCTGCTTGATGGCGTCGGGAGTATCGAAATCCGGTTCGCCGGTTGTCAGGTCAAGGATATCCACCCCGGCGCTTTTCAATTCATTGGTACGTTGCTTGGCGGCGGCGTTGGCGGAGAGGGTCACCCGCTGGACACGGCGCGAAAGTTGGATACTCATTGTGGTTCCTCTGAAAAACGTTCTTTACGGGCGGGGCTCTTGGGCCGCGCTCAGGTCGCCGCCGGTAGCCCCAGGTTCTCGCGCAGAGTGGCGAAAGGGTAGGCGGTACGGAACAATCCGCGGCGCTGAAGTTCCGGGATCACCAGTTCAATAAACAGATCCAGCTGTTCCGGCATGATCGCGGGCATCACGTTAAAGCCGTCCGCCGCGTCCGCCTCCAGCCACTGCTGGAAGTCGTCGGCGATATCCCCGGCGCAGCCCACCACCACCCGGTGTCCACGGGAACCGGCGGCCACCGCCGCCAGCTCGCGCAGGGTCAAGCCATCGCGCGCCGCCAAATCGGTCAACAGCTTGATGCGACTTTGATTTCCCTCGCCGTCCGGCACCGGCGGTACCGGCCCGTCCAGCGGGTAGGCGCGCAGATCCAGACCAAAGCGGGCGGAGAGCTGGTCAAGCCCGTTGTCGATATCCACCAGCGCGTTAAGCTGACGCCAGGTTTCCCGGGCCTCCTCACGGCTGCGGCCGACGATCGGCATCACCCCCGGCAAGATCAGCACTGCTTTGGGATCGCGTCCGGCGGCCGCCACCGCCTGTTTCTGGCTGCGATAAAACGCCCGTCCTTCCTCCAGGGAGGCGCTGGCGGTGAACACCACCTCGGCGGTCTGCGCCGCCAGCGTCTGGCCATCGGCCGAGGACCCGGCTTCAATAATCACCGGCCGCCCCTGGGGGGAGCGGGAAATGTTCAGCGGTCCCTGCACTGAAAAATGTTCGCCGTGATGGTTGATCGGCTGGATCTTGTCGTCGTCGAAATAGCGGCCGCTGGCCCGATCGGCCACCACCGCCCCATCCCGCCAGCCGTTCCACAGCTTAAAGGCTACCTCGAGGAATTCACGCGCACGGGCGTAGCGCGTCGCGTGGTCGGGCATATCTTCCCGGCTGAAGTTGCGCGCCACATCAGTGGAATACGAGGTCACCACGTTCCAGGCGATCCGGCCCCGGCTGATATGATCCAGTGATGAAAATGCGCGGGCCAGCGTAAAGGGATCGCTGAAAGTGGTGGAGGCGGTAGCCGCCAGACCGATATGACGGGTGGAGACCGCCAGGGCGGCCAGCAGCGTCAGCGGCTCCAGCCGCGCCATGGTGGACGGCAGGCGGTGTACGCTGGTGGCCAGCGCGTCACCGACAAAAAACAGGTCAAATTTGGCGTCTTCGGCCTTACGCGCGATGCGCGTCAACCAGGCGATATCCGTGGGCGAACCAAGGTCGCCGGTGGCGCGCCAGCCGCCGACATGATGGCCAAGCGGCTGGACAAACAGTCCCAGCCTCAGTTGACGCGGCGGGGAAAGTTGAGATGACATACACACTCCTGTAAGGTCAGGTTCGGCCGGCGTATCCGCCGGCCGCCCTCGTCAGAACGTCTGGTCGGCGGCGGTGATAACAGCCCGTTCGATGGCCGCGGGCGCAAGCGAAAAGGGCAACAACGCCGCGCTGGCGGACGGAAACTTAAAACTGGCGGCAATATAGCGCGCCGCTTCGGTAAGACGATCGCCCAGGGGGATAAGATGCAGCGGCGCGTCATAGCGGCGCAGTTGTGTCAGCAGTTCGGCATCCGGCCCGTCGTTGCCCCGCGCCAGCAAGGATTGCACCAGCAGGCCGAACCCGACTTTTTCGCCGTGCAACCATCCGTGCAGTTCCGGCAGATGGGTCATCCGGTTGTGAATGGCATGAGCAACTCCCGGCGACGGGCTGTCGTCGCGCATGCTGTTGGCCAGGCCTGCCCCGGCGATATTGGCGTCGATCACTTTTTGCAGCGCGGGCGTTACCTGTTGGCGGGCGTTGGCCGCCAACGCCTGCTCGCCCCAGGTGTTAAAGATATCGCGCGCAAAGGCCGCCGCGTGGATTTTAAAATTGAGCGCCAGGCTGTCACCGTTTTTCGCCTGGTAGGGCTGGAATTCATACCATTTGGCCAACGCGTCGACAATGCCGGCTTTGAGGTAACGCACATCGCTGCGCGCGATGATTTCGCTGTCCACCAGCACCAGCGCCGGCATGCGTTTAAGTGCCAGGGTTCCTTCATGGCCGCCGCGTTCGTTATACATAATACTGATCGGGGACCAGGCCGCGCAGGTCGCGGCGATGGTGGGCATGGTGGCGACATTGCCGCCCTCCAGGCCGTCCGCCACCGCTTTCGCGCAGTCCAGCACGCGTCCGCCGCCGATGCCAATCACAAACGGCGCCGGCTGCCCGGCCAGCCGCGCCTGATGTTCAGCCACAGCAGCCCGGGTACATTCGCCTTGCAGATAACTCACGTCATAACCGATGCCGCTGGCCTCAAGACTGGCGGCGACCTGCGACGCCACCGCCTGCCAGGCGCGCGGGCTGGTAATGATGGCGACCCGGTCGGCAAAGGGCGCGATAAGGCCGCCCACACCGGCGCACAGTCCCGGTCGGGAGTAATAGGTTTGGGGCGATTTAATTGCGAGCACGGTATTACCTTAGTCGATTTCTTAGGAGTGCTTACCATAAGTCAGCAAGAAATAATAAAATCTCCTCACTCATTTGTAACCTTATTAGAAGATATAACTTATAGCGGGTGAATATAAAAGCGCCCGGCGCGACATGGTATATTCCCGGCCATTCTTCATACAGGACAATGAAAATGGCTTTTAATACGCGATGGGCCGCGCTGGCGCTGGTTATGGGCGTGGTTACTATGCTGATAGGCTGCGATAATTCGGGTTCGGCGGGGCAGGATAAGGTGATCCGCATCGGCGCCACGGGACAAAGTTTCCCCAGTTCCTATAAAGAAAACGATAAACTGGTGGGCTACGATGTGGAAGTGGCGGAAACCATCGCGCACGACCTGGGCTATAAAGTCGTCTGGACCACGGCCGATTTCAGCGGCCTGCTGGGACAATTGGAAGCAGGCAAGCTGGATAGCATCGCCAATAATTTCGTGGTAACGGCCAAACGCCAGGAAAAATATAATTTTTCCACTTCCTACCTGACCTACTCGTCGCAGATCGTCACCAGCACGCAGAATAAAGATATCAACTCGCTGGACGACCTGAAGGGCAAGACGGTGGCCGGGGTGCTGGGGTCGAATCATATTACCAACCTGCGCGCGGCGTTCCCGGACAATAGCATTGTAATACGTACTTATGAAACCCGCGACGGCGCCATGAGCGATACGCTGAATAACCGGGTGCAGGGCTATGTTAACTCCAAGCCGGTGCTGCTGGCAGAAATCAACAAGCATCAGCTGCCGCTGAAGCTAGTGGGCCCGGCGCTGACGGACGAAGGCGTCAGCTTCCCGTTTGCCAAAACGCCGCAAGGCGATCGGCTGCTGGGCCTGTATAACCAAGAACTGGATAAAATGCGCCAGGACGGCCGGTTGAAGGCGCTGTCGGAAAAGTATTTCGGCGACGATTTGAGCCAGGTGAAATAACGCCACATTCCTTAGGATTATATCCCAGGCTAATGCGCCACCGGCTCCCCGGCCGGTGTTGCTATATCCCGTTGGGATTAGGATATATATTTCTGTTATAAGGCGCATTATTCTTCCGTGCTATAGTCCCACACTTAAAAAATTATTTAATCCGAGAAGTGTATGGCGTCCCATTTGATTGACTTTGTCCTGATTGGTAATAACTTTGGCACCCCGGAAATGCGCGAGGTGTGGTCGGAAAACAGCCGCCTGGCCCGGCAAATCGAGGTAGAAGTCGCCCTCGCCCTGGCGGAAGGCGAGCTGGGTGTGATCCCCGAGGCCGCGGCCCAAGCCATCGCCCGGCGCGCCGATGCCAGCCAGCTCAATCTTGACGACATTGCCCAATCCGCCGCCGAGATGAAACATTCCCTGATGCCGACCCTCGCCGCCCTGCAAAAACAGTGCGGCGACGCCGGTGAATATATTCATTATGGCGCCACCACCCAGGATATCGTCGATACCGCCACCGTGCTGCAACTGCGCCAGGCGTTTGGCATCATCGAACGCGATGCGACGTTGCTGGCGGTGGAACTCAGGCGCCTGGCAAAAAAATACCAGCACACCCCCATGACCGGCCGTACCCACGGCATGCAGGCGTTGCCAACAACGTTTGGCTTTAAGGTCGCGGTATGGCTGGATGAGTTTGTCCGCCACCTGACGCGCCTGCAGGAAATCAAAGCGCGCGCGCTGACCGGTAATATCAGCGGCGCGATCTGTACCTACGCCTCTTTCGGCCCGCAGGGTCCGGCGATTGAGCGGCTCACGCTCGACAAGCTGGGGTTGAACACCCCCAATATCGGCTGGCAGGCGGCGCGCGACCGTTTTTCCGAGTTTGCCTCGGTGGCGGTGCTGATCAGCGGAACGCTGGGTAAGATAGGCAATGAGTTCTATAACCTGATGCGTTCCGAGATCAATGAAATCGAAGAGGCGTTCTCCGCCGGTAAAATCGGTTCCACCACCATGCCGCATAAACGCAACCCGGCGGCGCTGGAAGGTCTCGCCAGCCTGACGGCGCCGGTGCTGAAAAGCGCCGCCCTGATCTATGAGTCGATGCATGTGGAACATGAGCGTGACGCCATGAGCTGGCGCGCGGAATGGATCGCCCTGCCGGAAATCTGCATTTACCTGTCCGCCCAGTTGCAGAACGCGCTGGGCATCCTACGCGGCATTACCGTCAATGAAGCGCAAATGCTGGCTAACCTGCATCTGCAGGGCGGGCTGCTGCTGTCGGAAAAGGTGATGTTTGAACTCGGCAAGACGCTCGGCAAACAAACCGCCCATCACCTGGTTTATGAATGCTCGATGCAGGCCTATGAACAAAAACGCCCGTTTAAAGAGGTGCTGCTGGCGCACCCGACGCTGCGCGCCACGGTGACGGAAAACCAGCTGGACCATTGGCTCGACCCGACTAATTATCTCGGTAGCGCGCCGGAGAAGGTCGACGAGGTGATCCTGGCCGCCAACGCGTCTGGCCTGCTGCCGGCTGCGGACCTGGAGGCCAGATGAGCGCGGGGTATCGCCAACTCACGGTGGCGGACGCGGAGCCATTTCTGGCGCTGATGCACGCCGCCTATGCGCCTATCCGCGAGTTGGGCATCCACTTCGACGCCGCCACGGCGGATCTGGCGCGGGTCAGCCGTCATCTGGATGAGCATGGCGTCTACGGCATGTTTCTCGACGGTAAGCTGGTGGCCTCGGCGACGCTGCGCTATCCGTGGGGACCTTTGCCCGGTCCGTTCGGCCTGCCGCATATCGGCTGGTTCGGCGCCGATCCGGATTATCGCGGCCAGCGCCTGGGCAGCCAGATGCTGCAATGGCTGGAGCAGGCTATACTGTTGGGCCAGCTCAGGGCGCCGGCGGTCTCGCTGGGCACGGCCGAGAGTCACCCCTGGCTGGCCGAGATGTATCAGGCGCGCGGTTTCAAACCGATGCACAAGACGGATTTAGGCAAAGGTCATATCACCCTTTATATGAAAAAAATACTTGATGAAACACGCCATGCGATATGGCTGCAACGCACAGCGGCACAAGAGGCGGTAAAATGAAAACAGGTTCTATGGTATTAACCGCGCTGCTGGCCGCCACCCTGCTGTCAGGCTGTGACAAGCCGGGCGACGGCGGGAGTTCCGACGCCAAAACCATCCGCGTAGGCGCCACCGGGCTGAGTTTCCCCACCGCCTATAAAAAAGACGGTAAGCTGGTGGGCTTTGATGTGGAGTTAACCGAACAAATCGCCAAAGACCTCCATTATCGCGTCGAATGGGTCAACGCTGATTTCAGCGGTCTGATGGGGCAACTGGAAGGCGGCAAGCTTGATACGGTGGCTAACGCCGTCGCCATCACGCCGGCGCGCCGGGAGAAATATGATTTCTCCGGTCCGTACAGTTATTACGGCAGCCAACTGGTCACCAGCAGTACCAACACCAATATCAATACCCTCGACGATCTGAAAGGCAAAACCGTGGCCGGGGTGTTGGGTTCCAACCACGTGGCCAACCTCAAGAAGGCGTTCGGGGACAATACCATCACCATTCGCACGTATGAAAATCGCGACGGGGCCATGACCGACACCATGAATAAGCGCGTCGACGCCTATGTCAATGCGCGGCCGATACTGCTGGCGGAGATCAAGGAAAAGAGCCTGCCGCTGAAACTGGTCGGCGCGCCGCTGGTGGTCGAGCCGGTGGGGTATCCGTTCCATAAGGATGATAGCGGCCGGGCGCTTAAATCGGCGTTTGATCGGCAAATTGACGCCATGCGCGCGGATGGTCGTCTCAAGACGCTGTCAATTAAGTATTTTGGCGAGGATATCACCACTCCTCCAGCCGGCGCGGCTCACTAGGCCGGTTCTCGTTTTCACGCCCGCCAAGGTATCAGACGGCGGGCGTTATCTGAGTGCTTCTGCATGAATATCGATATCAGCTATTTGCTTAAAGTCTTCCCGCTCATCATCAGCTATTTGCCGATGACGATGTTTCTGGCGGTGGTATCCATGATCATCGCCATGGTTGTCGGCCTGATGCTGTCGCTGTTGCGCACCAGTAAAATCTGGCTGCTCAGTAAAGCGGTCGAGCTGTATATTTCCCTGTTTCGCGGCATGCCGGCGCTGGTGCAGCTGTTTATAATCTACTTTGGCTTACCGCAGCTTATTCCCTCGCTGACCGGCCTGACGGCCACTGCGGCGGCCATCATCGGCTTTAGCCTCAAGACGTCGGCGTATATGGCGGAAATCTATCGCGCGGGGCTGGCCTCTGTAGATCCGACCCAAACCGAGGCCGGGCTGTCGATTGGCATGCGCAAGGGGCAAATTTATCGTCGCATCGTGCTGCCGCAGGCGATGCTCAATGCGCTGCCGGCCACCGGCAACACTTTTATCTCGCTGATCAAAGAAACGTCGGTGGCGTTTGCCCTGGGCGTGTCCGAACTGTTTGCGGAAGGCAAAATGATCGCGGCCGAGTCCCTGCGCTATTTTGAAACCTTCCTGGTGGTGGGTCTGGTGTACTGGCTGGTAATCATCTGCTACGCTCGTCTGCAGGCCCTGCTTGAGAAAAAACTTAGCCACTCGCTGCAACGCTAGGATGACATTATGATCACAGCCAAAAATCTCTATAAACGTTTTGGTGACCAGGTAGTGTTGGACAATATCAGCATCGACATCGCCGCCGGCGAAGTGGTTGCCATTATCGGACCTTCGGGCTCGGGGAAATCAACGCTGCTGCGCTGCCTGAACCTGCTGGAAAAACCCGAATCCGGCATCATCCAGATTGACGACGTCACTCTTGATACCGAGCATTATACCACCCGGGAAGAGTACGCCCTGCGCAGCCAGACGGCGATGGTGTTCCAGAACTACAGCCTGTTTAAAAACAAAACCGCACTGGAAAATATCACCGAAGGCCTGTTGGTGGTGAAAAAGCTGCCCCGCAGGCAGGCGGTGGAAATGGGCATGTCGCTGCTGGAGCAGGTCGGCCTGGCGGATCAGGCGCATCAGTATCCGGTGACCCTGTCCGGCGGCCAGCAACAGCGGGTCAGCATCGCGCGGGCGCTGGCGGTCAACCCGAAAGCGATTTTGTTTGACGAACCCACCTCGGCGCTGGATCCTGAACGGGTGCATGAGGTCTTGCAGGTGATTCAGACGCTCGCCAAGCGCAAGACCACCATGGTGATTGTCACCCATGAAATGCAGTTTGCCAAAGAGGTGGCCGACCGGGTGATCTTTATGGCGGACGGACACATTATTGAACAGGGGCCGGCGGAACAGATCATCAATTTTTCCGACAATCCGCAGACCCGGCGCTTCCTGAGGCAGTTGATCAATATCGAAACCCCCAGCGAGTTTTCTATTTAGGTGATTTACCGGCGCAGCGCCCGCATCCCCCCGGCGGTATGCTGGCAGGCCGCGTCCGGCCAGCGCCCGCCAGGCTGCGGGCCAATACGCGTTTTGACTGATGGAGTAACGCAATGACCATCCCTCCCGAGTATCAGGACCTGGCGCAACAGATCCAGGACTTTCGCCACCACCTGCACCGGCACCCCGAACTGTCCAACCAGGAATTTGAAACCACCGCGAAAATCCGCGCCGCGCTCGAGCGTGAGGGCATCCGCATTCTCGACTTGCCGTTAAAAACCGGCCTGGTGGCGGAAATCGGCGGCCTGCAGCCCGGCCCGCTGGTAGTACTGCGCGCCGATATCGACGCGTTGCCAATCAACGAGGAATCCGGCGTCGAGTACACCTCCGAAAACCCCGGCGTGATGCATGCCTGCGGCCATGATTTTCATAGTTCGGCCGCACTCGGCGCCGCCATCCTGCTCAAGCGCCGGGAGGAGGGATTACAGGGCAGGGTGCGCGTGCTGTTCCAGGCGGCGGAAGAAACCGGCCTGGGTGCGCCGGATCTGATTGCCACCGGCGCGCTGGACGACGCCGCGGTCATTTTCGGCATCCATAACGATCCCACCCTGCCGGTGGGCGTGGTGGGCGGCAAGGACGGCGCGCTGACGGCGGGCGTGGACAGGTTCGAGATCAAGATCGCCGCCAAAGGCTCCCATGCCGCCAAGCCGCACGAGGGCAACGATCCCATTATTATCCTCGGCCAGCTGATTGGCGCGGTGCAAACCCTGATCAGCCGCAACGTGCCGTCCAACAACAATGCCGTGGTATCCATCACCCAGGTCCACAGCGGCAGCACATGGAATGTGATCCCGGATACCGCCTATATCGAGGGCACGGTGCGGACTTTCAGCCAGGACGTGCGCGATCTTATCGAGCAGCGCTTCCGCCAGCTGGTGCAAGGCATCGCCGAGGCCTATGGGGCGCAGCTGGAATTTTTATGGCACGCCGGGCCGCCGTCGGTAGTGAATACGCCGGAATGGGTGGCTTTTGCCCTGGAACAGGCCACCGAGACCGGCTTTGAGGCAAGGCGCGTCGACGCCAGCCCCATCGGCGAGGATTTCGCCTTTTACCAGCAGAAACTGCCCGGCACCTTCATGATGGTCGGATCCGGCGGCCCCCATGCGCTGCACCACCCGAAATTTCGCGTGGACGATCGCGCTTTATTCCCCACCGCCCGTTATCTTGCGCGCCTGGCCGGCGAAGCGCTGAAGTCGCTGGCGTAGCATGAGCGAAACGCTCACCCGGCGGCTGGCGACGCTTATCGTCGACACCCGGCCAGACGAAACGGCGCGGGGAAAATCCCGGGCCGGAGTGCTGGACTATCTGGCGGTGACCCTCCCGGTGCTGCTTGGACGCGTGGCTGACAGCGGCCTGGTTTGCCTGCGCCGGGTCTATGACGGCCGGGATGCGCGCACGCGGGCGCTGCTGCTGGGTTATGCCGGCCATGCGCTGGACTATGATGATTTTCACCCCGACTTTCGTGGCCATCCCAGCACCGTGATCCTGCCGGCGCTGTTCGCCCTGGCCGCAGAGCATCCGACGGTCGGCGCCGCGAGGTTTCTCGACGCCTATGCCGTCGGGGTGGAAGCGGCGGGGCGGCTGGGATTGGCCGCCGGCCGCCGGCATTACGCCATGGGTTTTCACAGCACCGGCACCCTGGGCACGCTGGCGGCAACGGCGGCGGCGGCGCGGCTGGTGAAGGCCGACGCCGGTGCGACGGCGGTGATGCTGGGCATTGCCGCCACTCAAGCCAGCGGGCTGCGCGCGCAGACCGGTTCCGCAGCGAAACCCTTGCATGCCGGACTGGCGGCGCAGGCCGCGGTGGCCGCTTGCCAGCTCGCGTTGGCGGGGTTTTCCGGACAGCCTGACGGGATTATCGAGGATTTTCTGGCGGCCAGCTGTGGCGGCCGACAGGATCCGGACCTGTTGACCGACCGTTGGGGCGAACCTTGGCGCATTGTCACTCCCGGGCTGGAGTTCAAGCCGTATGCCGCCTGCAGCGGTACCCACAGCGCCGCCGATGCGGCGCGCCGGTTACGCCGGCAGTGGCTGGACAGCGGCCATACCCTCGACGCGCTGCTGGATAGGCTTGATCATATCGAGGTGGCGTTTCCGCCGGGCGGCGATCTCGCGCCCTCGGTGCGCCGGCCCCGTAACGGTATGGAAGCGCGCTTTAGCCTGGAATACGTTATCGCCGCCGGCCTGTTGCTTGATGATCTTACCCTTGCGGAATTTGCCGAAGGGCCGGTGAATCCGGCGATTTCGGCGCTGGCGCAGCGGGTCAGCCGCTGTCCCGACCCACTGGCGCCTCCCGATGAGCTGGACCCCTCCGCCCGTTTCCATCAGGTGACGCTATTTTTCCATCACGATGCGCCGCTGCGTTGTAAGGTGACGCGCCGGGAGAGCCTGTCCCATCCGGTGGACCTGTCGCATAAGCTGCGGCGCTGCCTGGCGGGTGAAACGGATGCGACGATCGACGCCATCGAAAGCCTGAGCCGCCTGGATTCACCCTCGGCGCTGTCCCGGCTGGGGACGTTACTCCTGTCGGCGCTTCATCAGCCCCGCCGATAGACGCGCTTTACGCTTGACTCATCCCGCCGGCCTCCGCGTTTCACTTGCGCGCCGCGGCCGCTCCCTGCCCGCCGCGCCCCGGCACGCTTAATGATGTCCGTGCCGCAATCGATGCTTACCCACCGCTGCTTTCCGGCCGACGTGACACCGCGACCGGCGGCTCAAAGACCCTGACTTCCGGCGCCTCGCCCGCAAAACGGCCGACGCGCACCACGGTAATCTGACCGGCGCAGCCCTGGCTGAGCGAAGAGGTGCCGATGTCCAGCGTCAGCACATTGGGATTGCCATGGCGGCAGACGGGTCTCTCCGCCAACGGATCCACCGGATCGTACCAGGCGCCGGTCGGCAACTGTACCACCCCCGGCATAATACGCGCGCTCACCTCAGCGCTAGCCAGCACCGTGCCGCGGCCGTTGACCAGCTCAACCACGTCGCCGGTGGTTATGCCGAGGCGCCGCGCGTCGTCGGGATTCAGGCAACATATCTCGCGCCCGCCGCGTTTGCGGCTGACGCTGTACTGTCCGAAATCAAGCTGGCTGTGCAGACGCGATTCGGGCTGGTTGGCAATCAGATAAAAAGGATGCTGTTCGTCGGGCCGTTGTTGCGGCTCAAGCCACACCGGATGTCCCGGACAGTCCGCATAACCAAAGCCGGCGATGGTCTGGGAGAAAATCTCGATTTTGCCGCTCGGGGTCGGCAGCGGATTGCGCTCCGGATCCTGGCGAAATGCCCGCAGCAGCCGGCCTCCATCCCGATCCTGCGGCAGTTCCAGGATGCCCTGCTGCCAGAATGTGGCAAAATCAGGCACGCTGACGTCACGTTCACGCAGACGTTCACGCATCTGCTGATAGAGATGCGCCAGCCATTCTCGGGCGCTGCGTCCCTCGGTAAACGCCGCTTCCCGGCCGAGCCGCCGAGCCAGTTCGGTAAAAATGGCGTAATCATCCTTCGCTTCGCCGTAAGGCGTGGCCGCCTGCTGCATGGCAACCAGATACCGGTCCGTCGGTGCGCCGCCGATGTCTTCCCGCTCCAGCGTCATGGTGGCGGGCAGCACGATATCGGCATGACGCGCCGTTGCCGTCCAGGCGGTCTCATGCACGATCAGCGTATCAAGCCGGCAAAACGCCCGGCGCAGGCGCGCCAAGTCCTGATGGTGATGGAACGGATTGCCGCCCGCCCAATAGGCTAGCCGGATGGTCGGATAGGTAAGATGGCGCCCGTTGTAAACGAATTTTTCACCGGGATGCAGCAGCATATCGGCCACGCGCGCCACCGGGATAAACCGGTCGATACCGTTTTTACCCTGCGGCAGCGCCGGGAATGCCACCTGGTTGTGGTGCTTGCCGTAATGGCCCAGCGCGCCCAGCGCATAAGCGTAGCCCCCGCCCGGCAGTCCCGGCTGCCCCAACGCCGCCGCCAGCACGAGCCCGAGCCATACCGGCTGCTCGCCGTGCTCCGCCCGCTGCAGCGAGTGCGCCACGGTCACCATCACCCTGCGTCCATGTAACTGGGCCGCCAGCGCGTCGATACGCGCTGCGGGGATGCCGCAGATGGGCGCCGCCCAGGCGGCATCGCGGACCTGTCCGTCCACGTCGCCGCGGATATAGGCCACCAGCTTTTCCCAACCGACGCAGTAACGTGCCAGGAACGCCGCATCAATCCACTGGCGGTTTGCCAATATGTGCAGCAGCGCGAGGATCAGCGCCGCGTCGGTGCCGGGACGTATCGGCAGCCACTCACCCCGGGCCTCGGCGGGCAGATCGCTTTCCAGCGGGCTGACCGAGATAAAAGTTGCGCCGCGCCGCGCCGCCTGGTCTATAAAACCGCGCTCAGTGTGTTCGCTCATCCCGCCGCTGGCCACCTGGGAGTTTTTTAACGCCAGGCCGCCGAAGGAGATCATGACCTCGGTGTGCTGCGCGATTTCCTGCCAACTGACGCCGCGGCGGGCGATTTCGTTGATATCGCCGATGATATGCGGCAGCAGGACAGACGACGCGCCGGAGCTATAGCTGTTGACCGAGCGGACGTAACCGCCGAGCGTGGTATTAAGGAAACGATGCACCTGGCTTTGGGCGTGATGAAAGCGTCCGGCGCTGGACCAGCCGTAGGAACCGCCAAATATCGCCTCCGGTCCGGATACACCCGCTACCCGTTGCAACTCGGCGGCCACCCGCTCATAGGCCTCCGGCCAGCTCAGGGCGACATACTCGTCCGCGCCCCGGCGGTTATCGGGGCCCGGGCCCTGTTCCAGCCAACCGCGCCGCACCATCGGACCAGCGATACGCGCCTGATGGCTGAGGGCGTTGGCAATGTTCTGCAGCAGCGGGCTGGGATCGGGATCGCCGCTGAACGGGGTAATGACCAGCCGGTCATCCTGCCAGCGGGCGGTGAAAGCCCCCCAATGGGAGCTGTGGGTTTTGTGATGGGTCGAGGTCATCATGGGTATCCAGGTGAAATAGCAAGCCCGTGATTTACAGCACGGTTGCCAGAAAGTGCCGCACGCGATGATTTTGCGGATCGTCCAGCACACGGTTCGCCGGACCGGCGGCGATAATTTTACCTTCTTCCATAAAAACGACGTTATCCGCCACTTCACGCGCGAAACCAATTTCGTGGGTAACAATTACCATGGTGATGCCTGAGTGCGCCAGCGCTTTAATCACCTGCAGCACTTCTCCCACCAGCTCCGGATCCAGCGCCGATGTCGGCTCATCAAACAGCAGAACCGCCGGATCCATTGCCAGCGCACGGGCAATGGCGACGCGTTGCTGCTGCCCACCGGAAAGCTGCTGCGGCCAGTCGTTTTCCCGTTCGGCCAGCCCGACCTGCCGCAATAGCAGCCGCGCCTTGCTGGTAGCCTGCTGGCGGCTCAGTTTTTTTACCAGCATGGGCGCATCGATGATGTTCTGCAGCACCGTGCGGTGCGAAAAGAGGTTAAATTGCTGGAACACCATGCCGATCCGGCTGCGCTGAAGCGCAATCTCGCGGCTGCCTAATTCATGGAGCGCCTGTCCTTTCTGCCGGTAGCCCACCAGTTCTCCGCCGATAAGAATGGTACCGCCATCAAGCTTTTCCAGATGGTTGATGCACCGCAGCAGGGTAGATTTGCCGGATCCGGACGGCCCGAGGATCACCGTCACCGAGCCGGCGGGAATCTCGAGGGTCACATTATCGAGGATCGTGTTGCCGGAAAAGCGTTTGGTGACTTTGCGCAGGGTGATAGTCTCAGCCATTGTTTAGCCTCCCGGTCTTCAGGCTATAAAACAACAGCTTGCGTTTCGCGCGATCCTGGCTTGGCTGGCGGGTAAGGCTGCGGCTAAAATAACGCTCAACGTAATACTGGCCCACCGACAGGACCGAGGTCATCAGCAGATACCACAGTGTCGCCACCAGTAACAGCGGGATTACCTGGTAGGTGCGCTGGTAGATAATTTGCGCCGAGAACAGCACATCCTGCAGCGCGATCACCGAGACCACCGCGGTGGTCTTCAGCTGGCCGATAATTTCGTTGCCGGCCGGCGGCAAAATGGCCCGCATCGCCTGCGGCAAGATGGTGTGGCGAAAGATCTGCGCCGGGCGATAGCCCAGCGCCCGCGCCGCTTCCAGTTGGCCATGCCCGACGCTTTGGATCCCTGCGCGCACGATTTCCGCGGCATAGGCGGACTGGTGCATCACCAGCGCGATCACCGCCGCGCTGAACGGACTTATCAGGGTGTTGGCGTCGGCGCTCCACAGCGCGCCGACGCCGGGAAGGGCCAGGGAAATCTTGGGATAGAGCGCGGCGATATTGTACCAGAGGAACAGCTGTACCAGCATCGGCACGCCGCGAAAGAACCAGGTATAAGCCCAGCTTACCGCCACCAGCACCGGATTGGACGAGAGGCGCATCAGCGCCAGCACGGTGCCGAAGGCAAAACCGAACAAGACTGAAATGACGGTCAGTTGCAGCGTCATCAGCACGCCGCGCAGGATGGATTCCTCGGTAAAGCTCCCGATAATAGTCTGCCACTCGAAGCGGGGATTGGACATCATAGAATGGATGGCGGCGCACAGCAGGATCAGCACGAAAAACGCGCT
Organism: Sodalis sp. RH24; assembly: GCF_047324145.1. Classification (NCBI taxonomy): domain Bacteria; kingdom Pseudomonadati; phylum Pseudomonadota; class Gammaproteobacteria; order Enterobacterales; family Bruguierivoracaceae; genus Sodalis; species Sodalis sp. RH24. Next base: position 1,372,070 of record NZ_CP178729.1, on the reverse strand, counting down.
GATCCAGCGGCCGTAATAGCGTTTGCCGACAATCCTCAGCTCATCGGCTTCGGTTTCCTGCGGTGTACTGTTCATTGGAATATCTCTTCGTTTCGTTTTGCTTCTTTCACGGCGCCATAGCCGATCCCCCAACGATCGAGAATTTTTTGATAGCTGCCGTCCTGGATCAGGGAATTGAGCGCGGCCTGCACCGGTTCTTCCAACGGCGACTGTTTGGGGAAAGCGATGGAAACCGGCGCGTCATCCACGCTGATTTCGCCGCTCATGGCCAGCGCTTTCACCAGGTTCACCTGCCAGGTGAGTCCTTCGTAAGGGCCGAAAAACAGCGGCACGCGCCCGCTGACCACGGCCTGCACCCCGGCGGGGCGGTCTGGGAACACCGCGATGTTAATCGGCGGTTTGCCCTGCTCCACGCACTGTTTGCTGGCGGCGTCGAGACGGGTCAGCTGGGTAGTGCCGGCCCCGCCGCCGACCTGTTTGCCGCACACCGCCAATAACGAGGTAAAAGGGGCGACATTGGCGTCTTTACGGGAAATAACCCCGAGCCGGGAAGCATTGTAATAGCCGATAAAATCGATTTGCTGCAAGCGCGCCTTGGTGGCGTTGATATTGGACAGCGCCACGTCATACCGGCCCGACTTCAGCCCGGGAATAATGTTGTCGAACCCGCCGGTATCCTGCCAGTGCACCGTCACGCCCAGCCGTTCGGCAACGGCGTTCATGATATCGATTTCACGTCCCGCCAGCGTGCGGTTGTCTTCCTGGAAAAAAGTAGTGGGCGGCGTATTGGGGTTGGTGCCGGCAATAATATAGCCCCGGGTCACAATATCGGCGGGCAGTTTATTTTTCAGCCTTTCATCGCTCTTGACGTGAAACGAACTGGCCGTGGGAACATTCTGCTCGGCCGCCCAGGCGTTATGCGCGCCCGCCATCATGAAAAGCGATATAAAACCATGGGATAACTTCATTAAAGGCTTCTCTCCAGATGAAATATGACAAAGGGGCCTGCGTGCAGACCTTAGATAGATAAACATTCAAATTAGATAAAGGCGGAAGCGGTCAGGGCGCTTAGGCAAACGTCGGTCTGGCAACGGTTTCGGCATATTGTCCACTCATTAATAGATTGTCATGGAATACCGACGACCTTCACAAGTGACAAAATTCGCTAAGCTTATAAGAAATTTTGGAATGACCCGCGCCGGGAACGGTGATTGCGCCCCTGAGGCCGGGCCGTGTGACCCTACCCCAATAATGAGCGGAGCAAAGTCGGGGGGCAGGTCAATTCTTTCTCGCCACATGCGTTGGAATGCCTGGAATATGTCGATGTGATCACTCCGAATAAAACCGAGGCCTCACAGCTTTCCGGCGCTGAGTGCTGACACCACCGGCGCCGGTGACGCTTTTAACGGCGCGTTTGCGGCAGCACTGGCCCGCGGCGAGTCGGTGGTGCAAGGAGAATGAGATGACTAAAATTGGAGGTATTGTGCCGGTTATGTTGACTCCCTTTACCCCCGATAACCACATTGACTATGACGGCCTGGCGCGCCTGATTGACTGGTATCTGGAGAAAGGCGTCGATGCATTATTCGCGGTGTGTCAGTCGAGCGAAATGCACTTCCTCAGTCTGGATGCGCGGGCGGAACTGGCACGATCCGTGGGGTGACGGTGGTTAAACTCGGCGAGATTACATGGCCGGCGCCGCCCATCGAGGTCTCTGCGCAGCCGGCGAAGCCCCTGCCGGCAGCCATCGTTAAACCCTTGGCTAAGCCGATTGCGCCCTGGGAAAAATACGTTCTGCTGGTGGTAGGAATAGTGCTGTTTGGTCGGCTGGCCAACGTGGCGCCGCAGGCGTTCTTGTCGCATTTTACCGTATTCGCGCTGGCGTGCGTGGTGGGCGATTATGTGGTTTGGAACGTCAGCCATGCGCTGCATACGCCCTTGATGTCGGTAACCAACGCTATTTCCGGGATCATCGTGGTGGGGGCGTTGCTGCAGATGGGTCACCGCGGCCGCGGTTGGCGCGCCGTTCCCGCAGCGCCGGTCCGCCCTAGGTGTCCTTGGCGTGGATGCCGCGTCTCATCTTGGCCAGAATTTGCACCAGGGCCTCGCGTTCTTCGGGGGACAACGTCTGCAATAAGCTGTCCGAGACCTGTTCAGCCACGGGTCGGGCAAGATTCAGCATAGTGCGGCCCTGCTTGGTGAGCCGGATAAGACGCCGGCGGCTATCGGCGGCATCCGGGTGCCGGACAATCAGCTGCCTGGTTTCCATGCGTCCAAGCATTTCCGCCAGGGTTGCCTTGGTGGTGGCGCTAGCCTGCCCGAGCGCGGCCTGATCGAGTCCTTCGGGCGAGGTGGCGAGCGCTTCCAAAACCGCATATTGCGGTTTGGTTAGTTCGGGCATCAGCAAGGTCCAGCGGGCGGTATGCTCCTGCAGGACAACGCGCATGAGGTGGAATAAGGTCTTGTCAAACATCCGCTCTATATCCTGTCCGGTAGTTCCCCGTTCACGCCCGTTTGGCGGGGCGGGTATTATCTCCGCTACGTTTGGCGTGCACAAGCAAATCCCGCCATTGATGCATGCCGGGCTTGACGTTCGTATACGAACTAAATAGAATTTTCCGTGAAGCCTGGGGCGGAGTCTGTTCGTCCGAACATATAGTTCGTATACGAACTATATGTTGTTGCCTTGCTTCGTTTATGCGACTTATCCTCGTTATATCGCGGGCCGCTGACGTTGGGGAAGGGCTGACCGGCGCCGGGTAAAACGGCAGGGTAGATGAGTCGACCCGCCTTTTCACATTGGATACGGGATTTAACATGATATTCGACGATTTGCGCCAGTTTCTGCAGGCGCTGGATGAACATGGCCAGCTGCTGCATGTGAAAGACTCCGTCCAGGCCGAGCCGGACCTGGCGGCGGCGGCCAATGCGGCCGGCCGGATCGGGGATAAAGCGCCGGCGCTTTATTTCGATAATATCGCGGGTTTCACCGACGCCAAGGTTGCGCTTAATACCCTGGGTTCGTGGCCTAACCACGCTATCGCCTTGGGCATGGCTCCCGGTACCTCCACCAAGGATCAGGTTGCGGAATTCATCCGGCGCTGGGACGAATTCCCCGTATCGGTGGAGCGCCGCGCAAATCCGCCCTGGCGGGAAAACAGCGTCGAAGGCGACGATATCAATCTTTTTGAAATACTGCCGCTGTTTCGCCTCAACGATGGCGACGGGGGTTTTTATCTGGACAAAGCCGCGGTGGTCTCGCGCGACCCGCAGGACCCCGATAATTTCGGCAAGCAGAATGTCGGCATTTACCGTATGCAGGTCAAGGGCAAACGCCGTCTCGCCATCCAGCCCGTGCCGGTGCACGATATCGCCATCCACCTCAAGGCGGCGGAGGAGCGGGGCGAGGACCTGCCTATCGCCATCACCCTTGGCAACGATCCGATCATCACGCTTATGGCGTCGACGCCCTTGGGCTATGACCAGTCGGAATACGAAATGGCGGGCGCGCTGCGGCAGGCGCCTTATCCGATCGCCACGGCCCCGCTAACCGGATTTGACGTCCCATGGGGGTCGGAGGTGGTTATCGAAGGCGTGATCGAAAGCCGCAAGCGCGAACTGGAAGGCCCGTTCGGCGAGTTCACGGGCAATTATTCCGGCGGGCACCGGATGCCGGTGATAAGGATCGACCGGGTTTCTTATAGAACGCAGCCGATCTTCGAGTCCCTTTATCTTGGCATGCCCTGGACGGAGGTGGACTATCTCATCGGTCCGGCAACATGTGTCCCGCTTTACAAGCAGCTCAAGGCCGATTTTCCCGAGGTGCAGGCCGTTAATGCCATGTATACCCATGGCCTGCTGGCGATTATTTCCACCAAGAAACGTTATGGCGGATTCGCGAAAGCGGTAGGACTGCGCGCCATGACGACGCCCCATGGATTGGGTTACGTAAAAATGGCGATTGTCGTGGATGAGGACGTCGATCCCTTCAATTTACCCCAGGTTATGTGGGCTTTGTCCACCAAGGTGAATCCCGCGGGCGATCTGGTACAACTGCCCAATATGTCGGTGGTCGCGCTTGACCCCGGCTCGACGCCCGCAGGCGTGACCGACAAGCTGGTCATTGATGCGACGACCCCCGTCGTTCCGGACACGCGCGGCAATTACGGTCTACCGGTGCGCGATCTTCCCGAAACGGGCCGCTGGATCGAGCGGCTGAACACGCTGATCGCCAACAACCGTTGATCCGATAATAAATGAAAAGGAACATATGATGATTTGTCCTCGTTGCCAGCATCCGGAGACGGACGTTTTGTTTGAAAGCCCGGTCCCGGGCGTATTTACCGTATTTCAATGCGGGCAATGCCTCTACACCTGGCGTTCGACCGAGCCTCCGCGCCGTTCCGATCCCCGGTTTTATCCGCAAGCGTTCCGCCTGGACCCCGGGAGTCTGGAACACGCCGAGGAAATACCACCGGTTCCGGTCCTGCAGAAAGTCACCGGAGAGTAATACACCGCTTATCCGGTGCGCCTGGGTAAGGGGTAAAATCATTCCCGCCACACCGCGTCGCGGGCTTTAATAGCCCGCAGGAGCATACCTAGCGTGTAAAAGCGGCCGGCGAGATAAAATTGATGGTTGTCCACCCGCCCGACGCCGTTGGCAATCACACGAAGCCGGCCGCCCTGTTCGGCATCGCTCAGCAACGGGTCCCACATCATCCAGGCATCCGCGGCATGATGATCGCTTGGCGCCAGCGAATACTTCGGCGGCGCATAGACTACCCGTATGTCATCCAGCGTCAGGCCGGCCTCATCAAGGTCCGCAGCAAAAGATAGAATTGATGCTATTGCTATGTCATATTTTCGAATCTGGTAAATCACGCGGCGAAGTAAGGACGAATGCCCATGTACAAACGCTGGCTTGCCTGGTCTATTTTGTTTTTTATGGTGCCCTGAGGAATTGCATTTTAATGCCAACAGACGGTTGGACAGCAAAAGAAGGAGCCACCGCTTTGGATATGCTTTTTTCTCTAATCGACACCGATACGAGTGAATATTATAAATAAATAGCATTTCAGAGTAGAGAAAAAAAATCTCTCTCATACACCTGCGATTTTACCTAGTGCCGAACTCAGGGCACATTAAGCACAAGCATTACACCGATTCTGAGTAGACTACATTTGTCTTTCTACCTAATGGAGAACATAGCCGTGGCGACACCAGGCGAGACACTTCCAGCGTTGGCTCATTTTTCCTGGTGTGCGCAGGTAGCGCTGAGGCTTGCTATTCAAGATGGACTGATCCATTCTCCCTTAGATGAGCATCTCTTTTTGCTAAACTGGATAGTCACAGCGAAAACGCAAAAGCGTTTTCCGAAGATGATTGGGACGGATATCGACAATCTCATATCGCATGCCAGCCGATTAGGCATACAAATTAATCTCCTGCAACAACTTCATTCTATTTATATTTTTTACATGTTTCCTATGGTTAAGAAAACAGACCGACTTCGGTTCAGCTATGTTATTGAGTCGTTGCGTTTGTTGGGATGGCAGGATTTTAGCATATCTCGAAAAGACGGGTTGGCCCTGGAGAAATTTTCTTTGGATTCAAGAAAAAATGTAATTTTCATCGAATATGAATCTTTAAATAAAGCATTTGATGCGGAAGGTCGTCAGATCTCTATTATTGAATTAAAACTGTCTGGACCGATAAATAAAATCATTGAATTATTTGTCAAGCAAGATTTTTATTGCAATTATGTAAATGAAACACAAAGCTATTATCTGCTTTTTATTAACACATCACCTGTTAATGGAAAATAATGATTTAGTCCAATGTGATTAGAGACAATATATATGCTACTAAAGGTTATCGTGGTATTTATTGATGTTTCACTAAATAATCAGGCACGGCTTGATTACGCAGTAAAAATCGCACGCCGCTATGGTGCTCATCTCGCGGGACTCTATATCGCCCCAACTTACTGGGAGACCAGTCCATCTAAAATTTATGATATTGGCAGTGATGCATCAACTGAGTTGACAAGATTTCAGCGCGAGGAAGAGCAGGAGACATTAAAAAAGGCGAGAGAGGTTTTCAACGCTGCCACCCACAGTGAAAAGATTGATTCTGAGTTTCACATCATTAAAGACAGCGCAGATGACATGCAGTTCAGGTCAATTTTGTTATATACAGATCTGATCATCGTTGGTACCCCTGGAACCAACGGACTGCCAAAAAATTGGTCGGCGCAAGCGATACTACTTGCTACAGATGTTCCATTCCTTATAGTGCCAAATGGATGGCGGTGTCAATAGGGGAGATCGGTAAACGAATCATGCTCAGCTGGAATGGTAGCCGTGAGTCACGCCGGGCTATCATGGATTCCCTGCCATTTTTGAGCGCTGCACAATCTGTGTCGGTTGTCGACGTCGTAAAGGAAAAATATCCACATCATGGCGACTCGCTTGGCACGGACTTTTTACTTTTTATCAGCAGGCACGGAATTCAGGTCGCTGTTGATGTATTGTTATCACAAGATCGTCCCTCCGCCGCCGTGCTCTTGCAGTACGCAGCGGTGCATGATATTGATTTAATTATTCTAGGGGCTTATAGCCATTGCCAGTCGGGTGTGATTATCTTCAGAGGCCTCGCAAGATCACTCTTGCATGTTACGACCGTTCCCTTGCTAATCGCACATTAGTATAAATAATGATTTATTGATGTGATTATATCATTTGAGAACAAAAATATCGTATTAGCCTCTTGGGCGCCAAAGACATCCGCCGATTAGACTGGCTTAATAAGGATAGATTACGTCTACTGTCTAGATATTAATATTAGCCCAAACTCTTTCAGTATAAAGTAAAAAAATCCACCGTTTCCGGTGGGTAATTAGTACAAAATTCTATCCATGAATAACGGGGGAAATCCTTTTATGAAGAGTTATTCTAACGCCATTAATCAGTGGGTAGTGTGCAAAAATTGCTTTGTGTAGAGATTTTAACAAAAATGATTAACTATAATTTTTCATATTTTAAAAGCTTGTGTTTTCTAAATTGCAACAGAAAGCTGAGCAGATATGGAAAGAAAAGAAGGTTTTACATCTACAGCCTCGATCATGGGCAGGCAATTCTTAGCTAATGTAAGAGGAGATATGTTAATCCAGCGGTGCGGGAACGCACATGAACAGGTTTTCCTGTCAGACCACAAGCGTAAAAAAAGGTGGGCCAACTGTGATGGAAACGCCCTCAGCAAGCACAAGCATCATTTAAATTTCACATTATTTTTTATTATTATAAAGCTTACGTTTATATTTATGAAAACGATCATTCAGTTTATGTTTATTTTGTGTACTCAAGTGTTTACCTAAAACAGTAAAAACCACGACGAGAAGGAATAAAATAATCAATAAATACAATAAATTATATAAAAACATATTAACCTCAAATCAGTTTGAACTGCTGGATCTTTCACACTTAAAATTATACCGTCAGAACAGCACAGTGAATGATCAATCTGTGCGCAGTTTTACAAAGGCTGTACTTGAGAAATTGTTAGCGTATGAATGTGCTTAAGACTAAAATTGATAAAATGTATGACTTTATTCCTCTCGTATTGCCAATTGTGATGAATAATGCCCCGGCCCAGATAAATAGCAATACCTTGGTAATTGGTATGTATAGCGATATTACTAATTGCTCAATTTGGTCATCAAGAGACTATTTGTTTATGCACAATTCTGTAGGAAATGACATGCTCATGATAAATAGGAATCTTTTTCAACTATTGGAATAAGGTATTCGCAAACTATATTATAATCAGTCGAATACTGAATAGGAGAATTGAATGAGAAACGTTCGATGTCAGGACCCTGACTCCGCGTCAAACGCAAGCTCGGCATGGATGACTTATAGACCAGCATAATAAAATTTTGCAGCCCTCCGGCAGGTCCTTCATAAGTAAACCGCGCGTAAGTACCGCCTTCGAGAACCACCGGAGACGCAGATGGAAGATGTTCAGGCAACTGCCCCTGGGGCCAGGCTGTGGTGTAATACAATGTCATGTCCCCATTACGCCTTGGTGTCTCGCTCGGTAGCATGCGATTCAGTCCGTAAAGTAGCGGTGAAAGAGGTGTTCCTTGTTGCAGATACTGATGCCAGAGTGGTGTTCTCAAGTCGCGGCGAACAAAGTCTTGAAAATGTTCCAGGGTACTGTGATATCTTTTGGTCACTCCGATCAGGCGGGTCGCGGGGATGACGATGAAATCAGGTGTGGGAAACCTGGTCAAGTCAAGGTATATAGGCGGACAAAGTCCCGCCAGCCGCCAGTTTGACGCGCAGCGGTAGGAGCCCGGCGTTTGGGCGAATTGCCGTTTAAAGGCGCGGGTGAAAATTTGTTGTGAGTCGAAATGGTAAAAATACCCGATCTCAAATATAGATCGACGCGTTAAGCGTAATGCCACCGCTGCCTGGGATAACCGCCTCTCCCGGGTATAACCTCCAAGGTTACGGCCAGTAATAGTCTTAAACATGCGTTGCAAATACCATTTAGAAAAGCCGGCCTTTGCTGCAACGTCATCCAATAATAATCGCTGATCCAGGTTATCTTCTAACCAGTCCAGTAATACGCTGATTATATTTAATTGGGAGTTGGACATGGCTACTCTCACTTATCTTATCATTGTTAATTGACCAAATAGTGTGCGCTTCAGCTCGCGTCGGAATGTTTCATCCTTAGCGGCGGTCGGAGAAAAGCGAATAATGAAGCTTCGGGTCGCCACCGTCATCGCGATTGAACCAGTGAACACAAAGAAAAACAGCTCAGGATCGATATCGCCGATGTCTCCGGCTTCACGCGCCTTTTTGAGCAACGGCAAAAGCAAATCATAAGGAGGTTTGATCAATCGCTCGTAAACATAGTCAGATCGCGCGTCATGCTGGGCGACTTCCTTGACAACAAATTTAGCCATCAGCGGAGTGTCGCAAATCAGATCGATCAATTGCTCCATGACATGACGAAAGTACTCACCCTCCGAGAGGTCGCCATTTTTTTCCTGCTCCATGACAAGTATTACGGCGACAACCCGCTCAGCGACATGGTCAATGACCGCTTGCCACAAACCAAGTTTCGAGCCAAAACTATGAGAGAGAAGTGAGACATCCACATCGGCCTCTGAAGCAATCTGGCGCAAGCTCGACCCCTCGAACCCAAATCTGGAGAAAATATCGAGCGCGCTCTCCAAGATCCGATCCGATGTCGGTACTTGCGATTTGCGTGGTCTGCCCCTTGGTCTGCGGGGGGTGTCGGCTATCATCGTTATCTCTATTCCTGTTGTTTTTTCAGTCTGACCTGGACAGGTGACTCTATCATTTATTCTTCTCAATAATCAACGGATGTTGATTATTAAGGGATATGAAAAATGATTATCTTGCTGACGGCGCATATCGGCGCATCAGGTTGCTCGCCGGGTCGGATAGTGGTGTTTTTTGGCGAGCCGTTGGTTCATGTTTGACGGCCGATGGGAAGTGCTGTCGCCAATAATCCTGAAATGCCTGCCGGCATTGCACAACGAACAGATATTGGGCACTAAAAGCACATCTACCCAGATGGTTTATAGGCTATTTTTGCATAAATGATAATAGGGTCAATCAGGAGTGAGCAGTATGACGAACTTACATCCGTTTACCCCTCATTATAATTATGCCAATGTGGACTTCATGGCGTCCACGGTGGCTTTCATGGAACGCCAAAAAATGTCCATTGACCTTGTTACCCTTGAGGCGAAAATTCCCAGTTCTGGTAAAAAGATGTGCAATTTTTTTACCAAAAATGAATTATGACATTGAATGTGCGTTGTTTTTTTTCGAAAAAATAAGTGAAGCAAAAATATAGATGTTATCAAAAATATTTTTTGGTTAACACATTCGCCTCCAGCAAGGTAACTCATTACAAAAATTTATCTGTTATCGTTCATGGATCCGTCAGGGATCATGCAACACTGGATGATGTCGTGGAAGAGTTTTAATAAAAAACAGGACTCTATTATTAAGGTAACCTACATCGGCGGATATAATGCCTTGCAAGGCGGTTCTGTTTTGCTTAAATAATATATTTTTGGGGAGGCTATATTATCATATTCCTGTATAAATCCATTTTTATAACAGTATGTATTTGTGGATGCAATCTGATTTTTTATCGGCGAACCAGCCCCATGTTGAAAACCTGAGGTTGGTTTTTCCCAGAGATAAGTTTATGAAATATTAGAATTTAATTTGTATCTTTGACGATGTCGTTTTATCGGCGGCGGCGATCAACGCGCTCTCGATGGCTTCCGGCTGATATTCGCCGCTCAGCAGCGGCAGCGGATTGATGCGACCGTCCTGCAGCCATTTCACCGCGGTGTCGAACTCATTTATAAAACGGAAAGATCCGACCCAGCGTATTTCTTTCACCAGCATCGGCATCACCGGGTATTCTACGCTGCTGGCGCCCATGCCCACCTGCACCACGGTGCCGGCCGGGCGGGTGAGGGCGACGGTGGAGCTGATGGCCGCCGGGCTGCCGGAAGCTTCAAACACCACGTCAAAATAGCCCCGGTCCCGCTGATAGAAAGCGGCGCTGTCTTTATTCATCGGGTTAAATGTCGCGGTGGCGCCCATCTGAGCGGCCAGCGTCAGGCAGCGGTCGCTGACATCGCACGCCACGGCTTCGGCCGCCCCGGCGCTTAACGCCGCGGCCAGGATCAGGCAGCCAATCGGCCCGGCGCCGATCACCAGCACTTTTTTGCCGACCAGCGTGCCCGCCGCGTTAACGGCGTGGATCGCCACCGCCAGCGGTTCGGCAAAGGCGATGACTTTCGGTTCGGCGTGCTCATCATAAGGAATACACTGTTTTACAGCAGCCACCACATATTCGGAGAATCCCCCGTTAACATGCGGATCGAACTGCGCGCTGCCCATAAAACGCATGGCGGAGCACAGGTTTTGCTTGCCCTCCAGGCAGAACACGCAATGGTTGCAGGGTTGCGAAGGATTGACCGCCACGCGCTGGCCGACCCGCAGGTTAGAGTCCACCGGCGCCTTGCTTACAACGCCAACGAACTCATGGCCGACCACCATGGGATGTTTGAGTACCGACATCCCGGCGCGTCCATGTTGGTAATAATGGATGTCGGACCCGCAAATGCCGCCGCGGTCCACCTTCACCAGCACATCCTCATCCTGGTATTCCAGCTCACGTTGTTCTACGCGAATATCTTTCTCACCGTAGGCGAAGCAGGCTTTGCAGCTGATTGTATGGGTGCTCATTATTTGACCTCGATTTTAAGTGCGTCTGGGCCGGGTTGCGGCCGGACAGGTTCAGTTGATTTCGGCGGGACGATCACGTCGATTTTCCCGACCAGGAAGGTGTAGGCCAGCAGGCCGGCCAGTGCGACCGCGGCGATATACCACATCGCGTACTGGAAATTATTGGTGCGCTGCAGGATCACGCCGATGACAATCGGACTGATGATGCCGGACAGGTTGCCGCAGATATTCAGGCAGCCGCCCATGGTGCCGAGAAAGTTGCGCGGGATAACGTCGCTCCATACCACCCAACCCAGATTGGAGAAGGCGTTGGCGAAAAAGGCGATGGACAGGATGGCAATGGCCATGAGGGGCTGGTCTTCAAAATAGTTGACCAGGCAAATCACCATGGTCAGGCACAGCCCGGACATCACGGGCAGTTTGCGGGCCAGCGTACGCGATGCGCCTTTTTTCAGCAGCATGTCGCTCAGGGTGCCGCCGCACAGCACGCCGGCCATGGCCATCAGGTATGGAAAGGAAGCTCCCAGGCCCGCTTTGGCGATCGACAGGTGCAGCCCCTTTTCCAGATAGACGATAAACCAGGTCAGGAAGAAATATAGCGTGGAGGAACAGGCGAACTGGGCAATAAACAGACCCCAGATGGTGCGTTTTTTCAGGAAGAAGCGAATATCGGCCCAGCGTACTTTTTCGCTGACGTTAGCCTGGTTTAGTGAACCGTAGCCGCCGCCGTCGCGGATATAATCCAGTTCTTGCCGGTTGGTCTTGACGCTATGCTGCGGATCGCGGTATTTCATCAGCCAGAAGATGCCGAACAGGACGCCGGCGGCGCCGGACAGGTAAAATGACATTTGCCAGCCGAATTCCGCCACGATAAACGACAGTGCCGGAGTGAGCAGCGCCAGCCCGATGTATTGCGCGCTGGAATAAATGGCGGTGGCGCGCGCCCGTTCATGATCGGGAAACCAGGTGGCGATTATCTTGGTATTGGACGGGAAAGAGGGCGCTTCGGCTATGCCGATCAAGGCCCGGCAGCCCAGTAACATCAGGAATGACGCGGTAGCGGTGGCAAACAGGTGATGCGAGGCAAACCCCATCAGGAAGGTAAACACGCTCCACAGGATGATGGCGCTGCCGTACAGGACGCGTGAGCCGATGCGGTCCAGCACATAACCTACCGGGATCTGGCTGGCGGCGTAGAACCAGGTGAACATGGAGAACAGCAGCCCAAGCTGGGTGGGACTTAAATCGAAATCGGCCTGGATTTTACTGCCGGCGACGGACAGGTTGGCCCGGTCCATATAATTAATTGCCGTTACGATAAATAACAGCGACAAAATAAAGAATCGCGACTTGGTTGCTTTCATTTTATTTTCCTGGTCAAAAGGTACCATTTTTTTATAAGCAGACGGATACAGGGATATAGCCCACAGCGGCGATGCTGTGGGCGTAGGTATATTCAGATCAGGCTGGGCGGGTTACAGCACGGCCAGCCAGCCGCCGTCGACGTAGATAATCTGGCCGTTGATGTAGTCGGACGCGGTGGAGGAAAGGAACACCGCGGTGCCGATCAGTTCTTGCGGCTTGCCCCAGCGCTTTGACGGGTTGCTGGCTTTGACCCAGGCGTCGAACTGTTTATTGTCGATAAGCGCGGTGTTCATATCGGTAAGGATATAACCGGGGCCGATGGCGTTGGTCTGAATGTTGAATTCCGCCCATTCGGCGGCCATTGAGCAGGTCAGCATCTTGATACCGCCTTTGGCCGCGGTATAGGGCGCCACGGTGGGGCGGGCGGCCTGGCTGGTCAGCGATCCGATATTGATGATCTTGCCGCCGTTGCCGCGGGCAATCATCCGTTTCGCGGCCGCGCGCGAAACGATAAAAGCGCTGGTCAGGTTAGTGTCGATGACGCGTTGCCACTGTTCCAGCTCCAGCTCCACCATGGGTTTGCGGTACTGGATGCCGGCATTGTTAATCAGGATATTCACCGGCAGCCCCTGTTGTTCCAGGGCGGCGAACGCGCTTTCCACCGCATCCTCATTGGTGACGTCGAAGGCGACGCCCTGCGCCTGATAACCTTTAGCACGGAGTTTTTGTACCGATTCATCCAGCAGCTCCGCGCGGATATCGTTCAGGACTACGCTGGCGCCAGCGGCGGCCAGCCCTTCGGCGTAACAATATCCCAAACCTCGTGCCGAACCGGTCACCAGTGCCGTTTTCCCGGTTAAATCAAACAGTGCAGACATAGCAATTCCTCATTATGGGGTCCTGGCGATAAAGATCGCTCGTTAACTTGTATGACATCATTCATATTTAAAGTGAAGTAATGAATTTCTTAAAGCAATGCTCATAGATATTTTTTGCAATGAAGATCACAAAATAATCTCTCTTAATGTTTTTTATTCTTATAAATATGTTTTAAAACAACTATATAAACCAGCATTATTATTTTTATGATCGGGTACACATTATTGAATTCCCAGGCTTTGCGTCGCTCATTTTTACGGGTATAACAAAAATTACTTGTAGGACAACATATGAGATGCTAGATCTGATAACACTAGCCGGTTGGGTGTCCGGGCGGTTAAGGCGAGGGAACACGCCGCCGTGAAATGAACACGGATGTTAACGGGCAAACATTAAATTTAAGGAGTGACTGTGAGTAATTTGAAAATCACCGCGGTGAAAACCATTCTGACCGCCCCGGGCGGCATCGATCTGGCGGTGGTGAAGGTAGAAACCAATCAGCCGGGATTATATGGCCTGGGCTGCGCCACCTTTACCCAGCGTATCCAGGCGGTGAAAAGCGCCATCGACGGCTACATGGCGCCGTTCCTGATTGGCAAGGACCCGGCGCGCATCGAGGATATCTGGCAATCGGCCTGCGTAAGCGGTTACTGGCGCAGCGGCCCCATCATGAATAACGCGCTGTCCGGCGTGGACATGGCGTTATGGGATATCAAAGGCAAGCTGGCCGGCATGCCGGTGTATGAGCTGCTGGGCGGCAAATGCCGCGATGGCATTCCGCTGTACGTGCATACCGACGGCAGCGACGAATTTGAAGTGGAGGACAATGTCCGCGCACGCATGGAAGAGGGCTATCAGTACGTCCGCTGCCAGATGGGCATGTATGGCGGCGCGGGTACCGACGACCTGAAGCTTATCGCCACCCGGCTGGCCCGGGCAAAGAATATTCAGCCGAAACGCTCGCCGCGCGCCAGCACGCCGGGGATTTATTTCGATCCGGATGCCTACGTGAAAAGCGTGCCGCGCCTGTTCGACCATCTGCGCAATACACTCGGCTTCGGCATCGAATTTATCCATGATGTGCACGAGCGCGTGACGCCGATGGCCGCCATCCAGCTGGCCAAGAATCTGGAACAGTACCAGATGTTTTATCTTGAGGACCCCGTGGCGCCGGAAAATATCGATTGGCTGAAGATGCTGCGCCAACAATCGTCCACGCCGATTTCGATGGGCGAATTGTTTACCAGCGTCAATGACTGGAGACCGCTGATTACTCACAACCTGATCGATTATATCCGTTGCCATGTCAGCACCATCGGTGGCATCACCCCGGCGAAAAAGCTGGCGACGCTGAGCGAAATCCACGGCGTGCGCACCGCCTGGCATGGCCCGGGTGACATTTCGCCAGTGGGCGTTTGCGCCAACCTGCACCTGGATATGAGCGTGACCAACTTCGGCATCCAGGAATACACGCCGGTCAACGACGCGCTGCGAGAGGTGTTCCCCGGCTGCCCGGAAATCGAGCTGGGTTATGCGTACCTGAGCGACCGCCCGGGGCTGGGCATTGATATCAATGAGGAAAAAGCGGCGCAATACCCCTGTATCGGTGGTATCCCGTCCTGGACCCTGGCGCGTACTCCTGATGGGACTGCGTCGCGGCCATAGGGAACGCGCGGCATAGGAGGATGGCATCCTCTTATAGCGGCCGGGCGCTTATGCGTCCGGCGCCGACTGTTTCAGTTTCTCAATCGCCGCCACGTTTTCCGACATCGCTTCATTGAGCACCGCCACCGCGGTGGAGGAGTCTCGGTTCTTGATCGCCATGAACACCTTGATATGGGCCTCGACGCTTTCCAGCGAGATGCCGAGTGCGCGGTTCAGCTCTTCCAGATAGTAGTAGTAGATGTCTTTGATGGAATTCATGACGTTGTAAAACACTTTGTTCTGCGATGCCTTGGCGATCGCCAGATGGAAATCAAAGTCGGCCTGTGAATACTTTTTGTAGTCGTCCTTGTTCACCAGCATGCGGTTCAACGCCTGTTCCAGGGCGGTGATGTCGTCGGGCGTGGCGTTGCATACCGCCAGCTCCATGCATTTGAACTCCACCGTTTGGCGGAACACCATCATATCGTGAAACTCTTCGCGGCTCAGGTGCATGATGGGTTGGTGTTCGTTTAACAGACTTTGCTGGTTAAGGTCCTTGGTGACAAAGCTGCCTTTGCCCTGGTGAGTGATGACAATACCCAGATCGCGCAGGCGCTGTACCGCGCTGCGGATGCTGACGCGGCTGACGTTGAACGAGGCGGTCAGTTCGGCCTCGGAAGGTAGCTTGCTGCCCGGGGGCCAACTTCCGTCCAGCAGCTTTTCCTTGATCTGATCATAAACCGCGTTAACCACGTTGTGTTTCTGTATTGATTGAATGCTCATGGTGTCCGTCGCATACGTTGTCCTACAACATGCCTGTGTATAGCACGCCCAGCGGGGGCTGTGAAGCCAAAAAGCGCATTTTCATGCTGTCAGGATGAAACCAGCCGCTGAAAATAAAATATGTGATCGTCACTTCATTTTGGCGGATTGGTCATTGATCGGCGATGGAGAATGCCGCATTTTTAAACATGAATGATGTCATACAAGATGTTGTGTGACAGGTAGTGTTTGGCAATGAAGAAAGATAAACACTCCGGCTTCAGGTACTGACCGGTAATAATTAACCCCCTTGGAATATCGACATGAGTCAACTTTTGCCACAGAACCTAGCGCCGATACGCTGGCGTAAACTGATCCCGCTGGCTTTTATAACCTACAGCCTGGCCTATCTCGATCGCGCCAACTACGGTTTTGGCGCCGCCTCAGGACTGGCGCACGATCTGAATATCACTCCAGGCATATCGTCGTTGCTGGGCGCGTTGTTTTTCCTGGGTTATTTTTTCTTCCAGGTGCCGGGCGGCATCTATTCGGAACGGCGCAGCGCCAAAAAACTGATTTTCTGGAGCCTGATATTGTGGGGGATCCTGGCGACTGCAACCGGCATAGTGCATAGCGTGGCGGCGCTGGCCGTGATCCGTTTCCTGCTGGGCGTGGCCGAAAGCGTGGTGATGCCGGCGATGCTGGTGTTCCTCAGCCACTGGTTTACCAAGCGCGAGCGTTCCAAAGCCAATACGTTCCTGTTCCTAGGCAACCCGATCACGGTGTTGTGGATGTCGATTGTGTCAGGTTATCTGGTGAATTCCTTCGGCTGGCGCGGCATGTTTATCATCGAAGGCGTGCCGGCGATCGTCTGGGCGGTTATCTGGTGGGTTATCTTTGTTGACCGGCCGAAAGACGCCAAATGGCTGACAGACCAAGAGAAGCAGGATCTTGAGGCTGCGCTGGCGGCCGAGCAGGTGGAAATGAAACCCGTGAAAAATTACGCCGAGGCGTTCCGCTCGAAGAAGGTGCTGGCGTTGTCGTTTATCCATTTCTTCTGGAATATCGGCATGTACGGTTTCATTATGTGGCTGCCTTCGATCCTGAAGACCGCCTCGGGGTTGGGCATCGTGGCCACCGGTTGGCTATCCGCCGCGCCTTACCTGCTGGCGGTGCCGCTGATGCTGACCGCCTCCTATTTCTCCGATAAATTCCAGCAGCGTAAGCTGGTGGTGCTGTTGTTCCTGGGACTGGGGGCGGTATGTTTTTGCGGATCCTTTACCCTGGGCGCCGACCATTTTTGGTTGTCCTACGTGCTGCTGGTGATCGCCGGCGGAGCGATGTACACCCCTTATGGGCCTTTTTTTGCCGCGGTGCCGGAGTTGTTGCCGCGCAATGTCATGGCGGGGGCGATGGCGTTTATCGTCAGCTTCGGCGCGCTGGGCTCGTTTGTCGGGGCG
Organism: Sodalis sp. RH24; assembly: GCF_047324145.1. Classification (NCBI taxonomy): domain Bacteria; kingdom Pseudomonadati; phylum Pseudomonadota; class Gammaproteobacteria; order Enterobacterales; family Bruguierivoracaceae; genus Sodalis; species Sodalis sp. RH24. The sequence goes on along the minus strand of NZ_CP178729.1, from coordinate 1,354,648 downwards.
TGGATTGTCGGCTACCTGAATGGCGTTTTCCAGGGGCCGCAGGCGTCTTATGTTTTTATGGGCGGTTCACTGGTGATCGCCGTCATCTTGACCGCTTTGACCGGTTTCAGTAATAAATCCTCTGCGCAGGCGGCGTCGAAGGCGGTGGCGCTACCCTAATCCCTATACAGGCCGGTTACTTTAACGGCCTGGTTTTTGCGTCCATTACCTTCGATTATGTGTAAGTGTTCTACAACCGTACCCGCCGGCACGGCCATCTGGGCGGGGTCAGTCCTGCCAGACGGTCCCGATTTACAGGGCCGCCTTATGAATAGACTTGAAACACCTGTCGTGCAGTCTTAAACCCATTCAGCCAGGGATGCCGGAGTAAATCCGCTCAATGCTGTGTAATTGCCATCTTCCACTTTCGTTACCCAATCCGGATCGCTTAGCAGGGCACGGCCCACGGCGATGAGATCACACTCTTCACGCTCCATGCGCTCAATAAGGCGCTCAAGGCTCGCAGAAGCCGATCCCTTTCCGGCGAAAGCATTAGTCACATCGTTATCCAGACCAACAGAACCTACGCTAATCGTCGCGGCGCCGGTCACTTTTTCGCCTAACCCGCACAGTTCAGGCCGTTTCCGCCATCAATTTCAGGGAATTCCGGCTCCCAGAATCGACGTTGCGAACAGTGTAGGATATCGACGCCAGCCTCAACCAGCGGTAATAACCATTCTTCCATCACCGCCGGGGTTTCGGCAATTCGTACCCCGAAGTCCTGCTGCTTCCATTGGCTGACACGCATGATAATCGGAAAATCAGGACCGACTGCGTGACGAACGGCAGAGATAATCTCACTGGCAAAGCGCGAACGTTCTTTGATTGTTGGGCCACCGTAGCGGTCCGTACGCAGATCAGTACCGGCCCAGAAGAACGGGTCGATTAAAAATCCATGAGCGCCATGGATTTCGGCCGTGTCGAAGCCCAGACGTTTGGCATCCGCCGCTGCCTTTACGAACGCCGAAACGGTATCCGCAATATCTTCTTCACTCATTGCAACGCCGCGTGGGTCTCCGGGCGCATCAAAACCTGACGGGCTTTCAACAGGGGCTGCCGGCTCCCAGCCGTTGATATAACGCACTGCACCGGTATGCCAGATCTGCGGCGCCATGCGGCCGCCTGCACTGTGCACAGCATCAATAACGTTTTTCCAGCCAAAGTGCCGCTTCACCATGGAAAAAGGGAAAAAGGGAAAAAGGGATGCCGCTTCGTGGACTACGCCAATGGACGCTTAATAAGGTGCCTGAAGTCGAAGCAGCCAGGCGGCAATTTAATCAGGTTGCTGGAATGAAATGAGAAAAGGTGGACAACCCGATGTGTTGTTTAAGCAAAACGTTGCCTGTTGACGCGCTACCCCTTTCTGATCTTAAACTCCGCTAAGCGCGAGTCCTGATATTATTAATGATACACATTCAGGTTATCCATCAGAATCCGGAGGGTAATCTCGTTTTTTTGGCCAGGCCGACATTGAAATATCAATGAGCTGTGAAAGTGTCTGTCGGCTTGCGCCTGCTGAAGGCAGATTTACCACCGACTGCAGAATGCCAAAGTAATACCAGGCCAGCAGTTCCAGATTGATATCCTGCGCGATTTCTCCCGTTTGTTGCCCCTTCGCCAGAATGTTTAACAATATCTGTCGCTGTTGGCGAATCCCCACGTTCATCGTCATTTTCCCTGCGGCGGTAAGATCGGCTTGCTCACTGAGGCTGCGAGACAGCAGGCAACCTCTGAGGTTATCCAGTCCAGCGTTATCCGGAAGGAATTCACGCAGCAATGCTTCAACCCTTGCTCTTGGGGACGCAAGTTGAATTGAATTCATGCGAGACAGGACGCGGTCCGTATACAGCCTGAGGCACTCATTGAAGAGCCCGTCCTTATCCTTAAATCGCTGATAAAGGCTGGAGCGGGACAGACCTGTTGCTTCAGTAAGGTCGCTGATGGAGGCGTTTGCATAACCATGACTCCAGAAAACGCCGATCGCCGCATTCAACACGGCACTTTCATCGTATTGCGGTTTACCGCTCATAAATCCCCCGTTGACAATCTGGAATGATCGTACCAAGATTGCTGGACTGATCGTTCCATCATATAATAAGGGTTCACCATGCTTAATCAATCGAATACTCAAGTTCCTGAACTTCGCATCGCTGTCGCGGGTGCCACGGGTCGGGTCGGCTCACACTTAATCAATATGCTCGCATCAGATCCCGTAGCGATCATTGCACTCACGCGTCAGAAGACACCTGAAAATATTTCCGACAGGGTATCATCTGTTGTTGTCAATTTTGATAAACCCTCAACGCTCGAAAGGGGGCTAGCAGGTGCCGATAAGCTTTTCATCGCTCATGGGACATCATCTCAACAGGTGGCTAATGAGATAGCACTGATTGATGCTGCTGTAAAAACAGGCGTGCGACATATTGTTAAACTTTCGGTGATGGGGCCAGCAACGCCCATAAATCCTTTTGCATGGCATGCAGTGATAGAGGCTCATCTGGCCCGACAACCTGTGGCCTCAACCATATTGAGACCCACTACTTTCATGGATATACTCAAGCGTGCTGGAAGCCAGGTCGCTGCGGGAACCTGGGCGGGCGCTGCAAGTAACGGGCGCGTCAATCTGATTGACACCCGCGATGTAGCCGGGGTGGCACGTGTAGCGCTGCTTGAAAAAGTAGCAGATAACTCCCAACGTGCTTATCACCTAACGGGTCCGCGTAACTGGACAATGCCTGAGATTGCTGAGAAATTATCCGATCTTTTAGGTCGTACGGTCACCTATATTGACCGCTCACCCAATGAACAGCGCGCTGCATTACTTGCTGACGGTCTTTCACCGTTTGTCACTGAACTGCTTATTGGACTTGACCGGATTTTCAACCATTCAGTGCTGATTGAGCGCACTTTGACTGTTGAAGAATTAACTGGATTGCCCCCGCGCTCATTGTCAGATTGGCTGCAGGAAAATATTGCGTTTTTCAATCGGTAGATCCGGGGTGTCATCAGGCACTACGTTAAAGAGATCTCCTCATCCAATATTGATGAAAATGAACGTTAATCAAATTATTCATAACATTCGCAATGAATAAGATAATTTATCTGGTGCTTATTACCTATAAAACGCATGGCCCTAATGAAAGTACTAACGTAACCGCGATGGAGACAGGCCAAAACGCTGTGTAAATCTTTCAGCGAAGCGTGAAACCGATTTGTAGCCGCAGGCATCTGCCACCTGCGTCATGTTCCAGTTGGTGGTTTGTATCAGCAATAAGCCGTGGTGCATGCGTATATCCACGAGAAGCTTCTCAAAGCGGATACCCTCTTCGCGCAACCGCCTTCGCAGGGTTGATTCGCTCATAGCCAATGCTTCACCGGCGGAGCGGGCAGTCCAGCCGATTTCTGGTGAGGCGCGTAGCAGATGGCTTAAACGTGGGAAGACGCCCTGTCGTTGTGGAAGGGTAAAATGAATATTTTGCTCGGCAAGGACTAACAGTAAGTCAAAAATTCTTAACCGAATCCTTGCATCGCTAAGACTCGGCTGATCCAGGTTTTTCAGTAACGTTCGCAATGATTCGTGTAGAGCGCTATTAAGATCAACCGTGGTGAACTGAGGTTTCTTTTTGGCACTGGAAATGTCGCCCTGAAAAAACTGATAAAAATATTCCAACACATCTGCACTGAAAGTGAGAAATATTGACCGGAACGGGGAGTCATTACTCGGGGGATATTTGGTATAATCGGCAATCACGCCCTGATCTATAAAACCTACGGCGGCCTTATCAGCTAATGTATGGTTTTCCCCCGAAGCCAGGAACTCAATTCTTCCCGCTAATACGATCAGCACCGTCGGTTCAAAGAAGAAAAAAGAGGGGGTACTCTGCTCCACCCTGAGTTGCGGATAAGCCACCGAAACCAGATTATTACGGCTGGTGCTGCTGCCATAAAAACCAGACCAGGAAAATTGTTCACTGCTCAAGGCGTATTTCTCATCTGATGCGAATAACCTATTTTCTCTGGTCATGGTTTACCTGCTGCTTAGACGCTGAGCGTTACACTTTCACGTCCGGGTTAAGACTGTAGACTCCAGTCAGCGTAGCTTTGGCCAAAACGTCGCTGTTTTCCAGCGTGCGACGGATGTTAGCACCAGTAAGCTCTCCTGCTACGTTCAATGTCGGGGTCGGGAGCGCATATAATGTGAATACATAATGATGGATTATTTCATCATTCCACGGCGGACAAGGACCATCATAGCCATAGTAGGTGCCTGCCATCGACTCATCATTGGCAAACCACCCGGTATAATCATTTATGCCATGGGTCAGTCCATCTGGCGCAGAGGGACCCTGTTTGCCTCCAGCGGAAATGCCATGGGATTGTGACCCCTCAACGATTTCGCTCTGACCCGCCGGGATATTTAACAGTAACCAGTGAAAAAAATCGGCGCGGGGCAACGATGCCGGGACACTCTTACCTGGCTGATTTACATTTTCAGCACTGGTAGGAACATCGGGATCGTGGCAAAGGAGCACCAGCGACTGCGTACCCGCGGGAACATCTTCCCAGCGGAGGTGTGGGTTAAGGTTATCAGATAAACGGATATTATTTTCAGGATCGTAAACGGCAAAACTATTCTTGCCGGGGATGGCACCGCCATCTTTAAAATTATGGCTATATAATTTCATGCTGTTGCCTTGTCTATAAATGGAAAAATCGATTATACGACTTTCACAAACCTTACCAGTGCCTCATCCAGTCAAATTTCTTCCTGAAGCTATCATTTTGGCTGGACATGCTTAGTTTAAAACAAAAAACGTATCACGTGAATGATGGCTGCTTTTGTTTTGGTGAAGCCGAAGAATGGCCGAAAAGAAGAATAAAATGACCGAATTTAGCAATGTGCTTTGTAATTTATTTAATTATATTACCTTCTCTTGAATAATAATGAGTATCATTATCATATAAAGGCGTGTAAAATGTATCTCAATAAAGCGCGAGTAACAGCCCCATTTCGATTGAAATTAAGTGTTTTTTATTTTCTTACTTGTTTTTCCCAGGCACATGCAACACCGATTGATGAAGGTAGTGAAAATAAACTTAATAACAATAATAAAGACGAAACGATGGTTGTAAGCGCAAGCGCCAATGGAATGGATAAATCTACAAGCCAGGCACCTGCGTCTGTCACTTCGATATCAAGTGAAGAAATCCAAAAAAAACCTTATCGTGATATCGCAGATTTGCTCCAAGGGGTTCCGGGTATCACTACCACGATTGGCGGGGATCACAAGGAGATAAATATTCGTGGCATGGGATCTGATTATACCTTATATATGGTCGATGGTATGAGAATTGACTCCAGGGATACGAGCCGTTTATTTGATGGCTATGGTCAGATGAATGCCTGGATGCCTCCTGCTTCTGCAATAGATCATATTGAGGTTATACGAGGGCCGATGTCCGCTTTATATGGATCAGATGCAATGGGTGGTGTAATTAATATAATAACACGTAAAAATTCAAATAAATGGCAAGGAAGTATTGGCGCCGATTTTACAATGCAGGAGCATAGTGATTCGGGTAATATATTTCAGAATAATTTCTTTTTAACCGGTCCATTGATTGACAATATCCTTTCAATGCAGGCTTATGGAAATTATTCTAAGCGTGACGAAGACGATATCTATAATGGTTATCGAGGTAGCAAAAGAGATAACATAACAGGCAAGATAACACTAACCCCTTCGGATAAACAAGAAATTACTTTTACAGCTAATCATACACAACAGGATATAACTCAGACCGTAGGGAAGTCTATTAGCCCAGCATATAATTATGTCACTGGCGTGCCGACAGATTACAGGAAAAAGACTGAGGTTAACCGTTTTTCTGTAAATCATATTGGCTATTTGCCCATTGGAAAAACAGAATCGTATATCCAAAGCGAAGATTATACGATAGGTTCTGAGGATGTTTGGCTAAAGAATTTAAACATGCGATCCTCACTTTCTTCAAATATAGGCAGCCATATCCTGACCTTTGGTGGAGAACTTAGTATTAAAAAGTTACATGATGGAACATCAAATCAGCTATCCAGTGAGACAGATCTAAAACGTACCGAAAAGTCCTTGTTCCTGGAAGACGCATGGCTGGCTACTGAAGATTTCACTTTAACTTCAGGTGTACGTTTTGATGATGATGATCAGTTTGGGAGTCACTGGAGCCCGAGAATTTATGGTGTCTGGAATGTTGCCACAAACTGGACGATTAAAGGGGGCGTCAGTAGTGGTTTCAAAGCACCGGCTATTACAGAAACTTCAACATCGTTTGGTACCGTATCTTATGTTGGCAACGTTTACGGAAATCCTGATCTGAAACCGGAAAAGTCAATAACCCAAGAAATGGGACTCCTTTATGACAACGATGAAGGATTAACAGGAGGTATTACATTATTTAATAACCAGTTCAAGGACAAGATAGATACAGTATCTTGCCCAGAAAACCAATGTCTGTCAGTACCTAATGTTTATGGTGCTTACCCACTTATCTATACAAATATTGGTAAAGCAGTAACTCGGGGTGTTGAAGCCTCACTTGCTTTTCCTGTTACTGAAAAAGTAAGCATTGCGAATAACTATACATATACCTATTCAAAACAGCAGTCTGGTGAAAATAAAGGGAAGCCACTTAATAAACTGCCTAAACATCAATTCAATAGTACTGTTAATTATCAATATAGTGAGAGGTTGAAAACCTGGCTGGCAATAAATATTCGCGGAAAGGATAGTGATAATGTAGGTGGTGCACAAGCGACTATATTACCTATCCAGGCACCTTCATTTGCCATGTTAGATATCGGAGCGGATTATGCAGTCGCCAAAAATGTAGATATTAAGGCTGGTGTTTCAAATATTCTCGACAAAAAAATTCGTTATGATGATTATGGTTATGTTGAAGATGGCAGACGATACTGGCTTGCTGTGAATTATTCTTTTTAGGTAATAAAAACGGGGGGAGGACGGCACCCCCTTTCTATTTTTTAATTTCATGCAAATCGATAAGTTTTGAAGATGAATTTTTTAAATCATTAAAATAACTCAGCGGTGGTTTACCTAATATTTTTTTGAACATGGTAACAAAACTGCTTGCATTTTCATAACCCAGGTCAAGTGCAATAGCGGTAATACTATCCCCCTCGGAAATTCGCTGAAGTGCTATAACTATATGAAGTTGCTGCTTCCATCTGCCAAAGCTCATGCCCAGCTCATGTTGCACTAACCTGGTGAAGCTTCTTTCACTCATATTGACTCTTAGCGCCCATTCATGAAGTTTAAGTGAATTATTCGGACTTTTAATAAGCTCATTGGTTACTGAATATAAGCGCGATTCTGAAGGCATTGGAAGACTAACTTCGAGTTTAGTCGTAGCTTTTAACTGATCGACTAATACATCTATTATTTTTTTTTCGGATTCTGATAATGTAGATTTGCCGTTAAAATTTGAGGCAAAAAAAATCAATTCACGCAAAAGAGGATGTACAGAAAGAGTTGCACATTCTTCAGGAAGCCCCTTTATTTTAGTAGTGTCAATGAATAAGCAGTAACAGCTAGTATTGCCGGCTCCTCTTGTAGAGTGAACTGTATTAGTTGGTATCCATATAGCACATTGCGGTGGTATTAGGTAGATTGATTTTTTTACTTCACATATTATAATTCCTTTTGGCGAAAATATTAGTTGAGCTTCAGGATGCTGATGTGGCTTGAGTTCCCAGCAATCTGTAAAATTATCTGATTTAATGGATAAAACTGGTAAAAAGGGATTTCTCACTTCAGAAATTTCGTAATGGTTTACTGTATTAAATGAGCGATCAGTTGTCATAGAATTCAAACCTCTTGGTCGAATAACTAAGATTATAACATTAACCATATGAAGTGGAAAGTTTTAAGCTAGGTGAGCGTAAAAATCTCCAATTATAATAACTAAATTGTTGTGATTTTTTTAAGGTTTTTGCTAAAATATGCTTTATTTAAATTATTATCATCTTCACCATTGTGTTCTACTAATTAACAATTTTATTCATTAAAATCTGATGGTTCAAAAGCAACTAATCGAGTTGATAAATCTTAATAGTGGATTCATTTATGTCTACCATTTAATATTCAACTTCATTTTATTCAGATGGTCAATTAGACAATTAATTGATTTTATCCCCAGGCGGTCATTGAGGCTTACACACGGATGGCGGAATTATCGGTATTTTGGAGAATTAATATATTAATGGGTGTGTTGATACAATAAAAGAATACAATTAGGTACTGCTTTTATAAAGGTGATTATATGAGAGGTATTCTTGCTTTTTTAGATGTGATTTATTTCGCTTATGTTAATCATGTTTTATTTTTATTAATGTCATTCTTTACGTGTTGTTAAATGTTGTTTTTCGAAAGCACTGCATTGTGCAATTGCCTGAATGATGGGGTCCATCAAAGAGTGTTATTGTGTCGGTTTTAAAAATCAGCGGTTAAGCTGAATTTAATTGACTTGGCGTAGTCAATAGTTGATGATTTGCACTGTTATGTAATTTTTGTGAACTATATGATGATTTATGTCGGTATGAGATTCGTCCACTTCTCTCATTCAGTTGTCTCTCCAATAGACCGGCTTCATACAATTCTCGGGATGCGCGATAAACCACGCTTAGACTAATCTTTTTTTCATCGTACATATTAATATAGATATCCCTTACCTCCAGAAAAGCATCCTGATGCTTTTGCATAACGTCTAATACATATGCTCTGGGGATGGTGTATCGTAATATTTTCTTCATTAAATTATTTCTCATACTGAGCATGCTTTTTCAAATTAACAATGGCTTTTAATTTTTATCTTCAATGCGTTTAAGTAATTCGTGAGCCTTTTCAATTGCTGCGTCTTTATTGCTGGCTATAATTAAAGGAAAGCCCCAAAATTTAGAAAATGTTTTTGAAAAAGCGCTGAGTAATATCGTTTGCTTCTCCTTTGGGATGACCTGGACCTGAGCTATTATATAATTTCTAACATCAGGTTTGTTGTTTTTCATCCATTTAACAATAATCATTTTTTCTTCTTTAGAATGCGCGTGATTTTCCTCATTTCCATAATCATCTCCATTGATCAATATAAAAGGGGTTTTCCTTGCAAAAAGTGCTTTTAGCTGAGAAAAAGTGTTTTCAACATCAAAACTGTTATTGTTTAATTCCTTTTCATCATTGACCTGTTTCAACCACACTAAAGGGAATCTTGAATCATCTATTACAAGCATTGCCATGTCCTTTATGGAATATGAGAATGATAAATATTACCATTGGTGTTTTGATTTTAGTTTGGAAATCCGGCCGTTTTATATTCATTTTCAGCCTATTTGTCGTTTTTCTACCCCGGTCTTCGTTAGTACGCTTCTTGTGTCATTCCTTGTCAGGACATAGCTTGAAATGCGTGATCGCAGATACCGGTCTTGGTGTAGTCGCCCATCATTCGTAGCCATTTGTTGACTACGTTTTCACACATTTATTGTTGCGGACACGAATCCTGAGAAACAATGGACTGCCCTCATCCATAAGACGATCCTGCCCCATAGTTTGGCTATAAGAGGAATGTATTTATCCTTTTCACACCCAGGCCGGGCCTGATGCGGCCCATAGAGCACAAGGAGGAGGGTGTCTGTTTCTTTCAGAAAGCGCGCACAGAAAAGTAAAAGGATTTCATTTCAATAATAAGGAAGCTGTTCAAGCGCATGGGTATAACGTTATGCCTGACCGATCAGCATCGATTCAGACCTCTGAAAATGGCAAAGTTTAAAAAAATATTCTGGGTATTATTCGTAGTAAGTCACTATCCGTTGTCCACACAGTTCATGGACATTAATATTCATATCATAAAGTTGACCGAGACGCTCAGCGGTAATGACATGATTAGGAGAACCTTCATAGTGTACTCTGCCCGCAGACATCGCAATAATGTGATCTGAATAGTACGAAGCAAAGTTGATATCATGAAGCACCAATACGACGGTTTTACCAAGTTCGTCTGCTGCTCTTCGAAGAATCTTCATTGTAGCGGTCGCATGCTTGAGGTCTAGACTATTTAGGGGCTCATCCAGTAGCAGATAGTCGGTGTCCTGACATAGGACCATTGCGATAAAGGCGCGCTGGCGTTGTCCACCGGAAAGCTCGTCAAGGAAACGGTCGCGCAACGATGTGATGCCCAGATACTCCAGTGCACGCTCAATATGCCCTCGATCATCGTGGGTGAAACGTCCTTTCGAGTGCGGGTAGCGGCCAAAAGCGACCAAGTCACTGACGGACAGGCGCACGCTGATATGGTTATCCTGTCGCAGGATCGCCAGACGTTGCGCAAGTAGGGCCGTGGGAGTGTTAACGACATTCATCTCGTCAACCTTCACGGTCCCACTCGTTGCCGGCAGTAGCCTGCTAATAAGCATCATGAGCGTGGATTTACCGGCACCATTGGGGCCGATGATGGATGTCAGTCCGCCTTTGGGGATCCTCACCGAGACGTTGTCCACGACGGTAGTTGTGCCATAGCGTTTAGTGAGTGCGTGTGTTTCGATCATCGCGCCCTCTGCATGATTAATATAATGAAAGCAATACCGCCAAAGAACTCAATGACAATGCTCAGGCTGGTATTAAAACCAAACAGCCTCTCCAGAACAAACTGCCCGCCAACCAGACATATCATCGCGATCAGCGCGGAGGCAGGGAGCATCAGAGCATGCCGCGCATTCCCGACAAAACGGTAAGCCAGGTTGGCGACCAGTAGGCCGAAGAAAGTGACCGGCCCTACCAACGCTGTAGAGACCGATACGAGAATAGCAATTATCATCAGGATGGTTCTAACAGTCCGGGTGTAATCGATGCCGAGATTGATTGCCGAGTCTCGCCCAAGCACCAGCACATCAAAGCTACGCCGCATTCTCCAGCCTATCACCGAGACGCTGAAGACAAGTATTGCTGCGATGGACAGCAGGCTTGAGTCGATAAGATTGAAGCTTGCAAAGAGGCGATCCTGCAGGACGGCGAATTCACCCGGATCGATGACACGCTGTAGGAAATTCGACAGGCTACGCAGTAGCCCGCCGAACACGAGACCGGCCAGCGCCAGGAACATCAGGTCTCTGCGACCTCCGGCGAAGAGCCAGCGATAGAGCAGGGCCGCTGAACTGACCATGACGAATGTCTCCACGGCAAAGCGCAGATATGGGTTGATGGCGGCGCCGTGGACGTAGCCGATGGTGAATGCCACCAGGGTCTGGATAAGAACGTACAGCGCATCAAAGCCCATGATCGATGGCGTCAGGATATGATTCTGGGTAATGGTCTGGAACAGTACGGTCGACACTGCCATTGCGTAGCCAATCAACAACAGCCCTGCGAGCTTTTGCGCACGAAGCGGTAGCACAAAAGACCAATGTCCTCCGGCACCAACGGTCATGAATGCAACTGATGCGATTATCGTCAGTATAACGAGCAGAATGATGACCATACCGGGCCTCATTTCTTGAAATTCAGCCAAATCGTGCAACTCCTCGTTTGAGGATGAAAAGGAAAATCACGCTGCCAGCAATCCCGATAATGGGGCCCACGGGGATCTCGAAGGGTTGGGTTACGGAGCGGCCTATAATGTCGCAACTCAGTACGAAACCGGCGCCGAGAGTGGCGGTCCACGGTACTGCTCTGCGCAGGTTGTCGCCGATCACCATGCTGATGATATTCGGCACGACCAGACCGACAAAGGGGATCGCGCCTACTGTCGCGACCACAGCAGCTGTTGCGATCGAAACGATAACAAGCCCGGTCATGAGTGTTACCCGATAGTTCAGGCCCAGGTTATTTGTGAAATCCTGCCCAAGTCCTGCCACCGTGAATCTGTCGGCTGCAACATAAGCGACGACAGCGGCGACAAACGAGATCCAGAGCAGTTCATAGCGGCCGCGCAGCACCGATGAAAAGTCCCCAGTAGACCATGTGACCAGCGACTGAATAAGATCGAACCGGTAGGCAAGAAATGTCGCCGCTGCGTTAATTATGCCGCCGAGCATCAGACCGACGAGCGGGACCATCAATGGCGAGCGCATGGGTGACAGCCGCAGTATGACAAGGAACAGTAGCGTTCCCAGCAGGGCGGTAAAACACGCCACAAGCATGCGCGCGGGCACAGGCAGTCCGGGAGCCAGCAGAGCAGCCAGCAATAACCCAAGTGTGGCGGACTCAATCGTCCCTGCTGTGCCTGGCTCCACGAAGCGATTGCGCGAAAGCATTTGCATGATCAGGCCAGCCACCGCCATGGAACTTCCAGCGAGGAGCAATGCAACGGTCCGCGGAATGCGGCTCGCCAGTAAAATGTTTGTGGTAGACGTGGTATAGCCTGCTAAAAGCGATGCAGGCGAAATTGTCGTCGCACCGATAAATAGGCTAATCAGGGAAAGCAACCCGACCACGATCAGTGCGATTACAAGTCCCTTCATTGACGTTTTGCGTGCTGAAAGCGTCATTTTGTCTTGGTTATTGCCAAGGAAACTTCATCAGCCATCGACTGAAGCGCGGTCAGTCCGTCGCCAACAATATACCACGCGACAGGATCGAGGTAGACGATGTGGCCAGCCTTCCAGGCCTTGGTTTGTCGAACCAGTTCATTATCCAGCAGCTGTCTGGCGGATGCTCCCTTTTCCCCAATGGCTGCATCACGATCGATGACATAAAGCCAGTCAGGATTAGTTTCGAGAATGAACTCGGAGGAGATCACCTGACCGTGCGGACCCTCATCAAGCTTGCGCGTCACGGGTTGCACGCCGAAGTCGTTATACAGTGTCCCAAACCAAGATTTCGGGCCGAGCGCTCCGATGCGACCACCGCTGGTCATCACCAGCAGTCCTGTCCCCATCTTTGCCGTGCGTGCCCGAAGCGCGTCGACTGATGCCCGCAACGTGCTGGCACGACGGGCGACCTCAGCTTGTTTACCGAAAATGTTTCCAAGGATCTGCGCATGCGCTATCGCGCTGTCAACGCGGTGTTGAAAGTCAGGAGTCAGATCAATGGTAGGGGCGAGCTTCGCCACCTGAGCGTACTTCGGCGATGAACGCCCGCCCACGATGATCAGATCAGGTGAAAGCGCGTTAAGTGCTTCGTAATCGGGTTCGAAAAGAGAGCCAACCTTCCGGTACCGGCTTTCTCCAAATTTAGCGAGATAAGGTGGATAGTTGAGCGTGGGAACGCCTGCGACATCGACCCCGATGGAGGCAAGGGTATCTAGCGCGGCGATATCAAGAATAGCCACGACCCTGGGATTGACCGGGACGCGGGTCACCCCTTGAGTATGATGAACGGTGATCTCTTCGGCTTGCAGCATGCGCGAAAAGAGAACGAAGCATGTCAGGGAGATTATAGCCAACGTATACATCATGCACGTTGCGACTTTCGCAGGGCGCGGATAATAGCGGTGTGATACGAATAGAAGGGCGATGTGCCTGTTGAACATGCTGAATTTCCGTATTTGTAGGCGTCAACGCGTTACACATAATGTTTGTCGCATTGATCATCTTATTAGTATTGCCGGTGCCGTCCCCCGTTGGCATTGCGAGGCACGGCAGTTCGCGCATAGGGTCAAAATGGAAATGGCCTGCTAAAATGATATGGATAGAATGCTAATGTGTCATTGCACAATATGGCCTATCTGTTATCCAATTCAGCCAAAATGAATTGGATAATCATTCTCATCGGATAAAGCGCAATCCGCGTGACGACCGCAATGCCGGCTCGGTGCTGCCGCCCGCGGTGTGGTTCGCCTACAGCCCGGACCGCAAGGGGGTGCATCCGCAAACCTATCCGGCGCGGTTCAGCGGAATGTTGCTGGCGGATGCGGGCTTCAACCCGCTGTATGAAGAAGGCCCTATCCGCGAGGTCGGCTGCATGGCCCACGCCCGGTGTAAGATCCATGATATCCATGTGCGGCATCCGTCGCCGACCACCGCCGAGGCACTGCACCGGATCGGCGAGCTGTATGCGATCGAAGCCGACATCCGGGGGCGTCCGGCAGAAGAACGACAACAGGTGCGCGAAGCGCGCTCCCGGCCGTTACTGATGGGCCTGGAGAGCGGGAACCGGGAAAAGCTCGCCACATTGCCGCGACAGGCCGATACGGCCAAGGCGTTCAACTACCTGATGAACCACTGGCAGGCGTTGTGTTATTACAGCACCGATGGTTGGGGGGAGATCGACAATAACATCACGGAAAACGCGTTAAGAGCGGTGAGCCTGGGGCGAAAAAATTATCTGTTCTTCGGTTCTGATAACGGCGGCGAACGTGCCGCGCTGATGTATACGCTGATCGGCAGTTGCAAACTGAACGGCGTGGAGCCGGAAGCCTATCTGCGCCATGTACTGGCGACAATCGCGGATCATCCCATCAATAAGATCAAAGATCTCCTGCCGTGGAACCTTATAATACCTGCCGAATAAGCGTCAATACGTCACTGAGTTGACGCTTACCCTAAGCCAAGCCGGGATTCTTTAAGGTTATTTCTCAGGCGACTGTTAGGTTAAGGGACACAGCCTAAGATTGACTAAATTTTACAAATGATTCAGATATGTTCGTTATCTCAGGCTCATTTCATTGAGTTGTACACTTTGAAGGCGGGATTTTTTTCAAAAATTTCAGCAACAAAATCCATGAACACAATCGCCCGTTTTGGTAAAAGTCGATTAGCAACATAAACGGCCTGAATGGGAACGGGGGATGCAGTGTAATCAGTCAGTAATAATTGTAGGTTGCCATTTTCCAGTCCCTCCTCGAACAGCCATTCTGGGCCCTGTGCGATCCCAATCCCTGCATTGACAAATTTCTGTACTGCTTCTGGTGAATTGACCCTGAGCCGACCAGAAATAGGAACATTGATATCCTGAAATCTCCAGGTAGCTCCTGTTGTTAGCAAGGTATAGATCAAACAATCATGTTTTTTTAAATCCTCTGGGGTATTAGGGGTTCCGTGTTTAGCTAAGTACTTGTTACTGGCAACACAGACTCGCTCAAACATGCCAAGTCTGCGGGCACGCATAGCACTGTCCTCCAGGTGTCCAATGCGGATTGCCAGCTCAGCCCCTTCATCAACGAGATTGATATAGCGGTCATTAATCTGTAGATCGAGTGCTAGCTCAGGGTAGCGTTCTAAAAAATCTGGGATGTGCGGGACTAAGAATGTGTGAGCCAATGCTGTGGGGCAGGCAACGCGTAATAGCCCTGTGGGTGTAACATTTTCTCTGAAAGAAGACTCTGACTCTTCGACGGCTTCCAGAATACGCCTTGCTTCCAAATAATAACGTTCTCCTTCAGGAGTTAGGGAAAGCTTGCGGGTTGATCTGTGAAGTAATCTGGTCTGCAAATGCTCTTCGAGGGTTGCAACATGACGACTCACGTTCGGTTGCCCTAAGCCTAAATCCCTACCGGCTGCGGAAAAGCTGCCTGTTTCAGCGGTACGGACAAAGCATGTCATCAAAAGTAATCTATCCATCCTAAAACCCATTTATGCTTTTAATGCATGAAACATATTTAAAAACACAATCTTATCACAATATGAGCATGAGCATATAGTGGCTATCAAATCGGTCATTCGCCGATCAGTTGTAAAACTAACAGGAGATATTTACATGTCTAGATTACAAGGTAAGCGCGCACTGATTACGGGTGGAACAAGTGGTATTGGTCTTGAAACAGCGAAGCTGTTTGTTGCAGAAGGTGCACGCGTAATTGTTACTGGTGTTAACCCTGATTCTATCGCAAAGGCGAAAGTAGAACTTGGTAATGATGTGTTAGTCGTGAGCGCTGATTCCGCTGATGTGAACACACAGAAAGCTCTGGCTCAAACGGTTAAGGAACACTTTGGACAACTGGATATCGCTTTCCTGAATGCGGGTATATCAATGTATATGCCAATTGAGGTATGGACAGAAGAGATGTTCGACCGCATTTATGATATCAACGTTAAAGGTCCTTACTTCCTAATGCAGGCGCTGCTGCCAGTGTTCGCAAGCTCTGCATCAGTGGTCTTTAATACATCTGTAAATGCTCACACGGGACCAGTGAACTCTTCAGTTTATGGCTCAACCAAAGCAGCATTACTGAACATGTCGAAAACACTTTCTAACGAGTTACTTTCTCGTGGGATCCGTATCAACGCAGTGAGCCCAGGCCCTGTTGATACACCGCTTTACGATAAGGCGGGGATCCCAGTGGAATATCATGATCAAGTGATGAAAGATATCGTTGCAACCATCCCTGCAGGTCGTTTTGGTAAGCCTCAGGAAGTAGCGCAAGCGGTACTTTACTTCGCATCTGATGAGTCAGCCTGGACCGTGGGTTCAGAAATCATCATCGACGGCGGCGTTTCAATCTAAGCCACCAAAATCACGCTGGAACAGGCGTATCCACCTGAACAAAACATTGTCATTCACGTTGTGACGGCAAGCGACCTCGGCAACGGATGTACCTGGTTATAGAGCAAGCTGGACCGGCTTTAACTTCAGTTCTGGAGAGTGGAACTGGCGAGGCGCTGAACGCCAGTCCATCTTGGCCTGAGGCGTTTCCTGGACTGCCCCCCAAAACCGTGGCCAGTTTTGCTTGACCACTACAAAGTTAACGCCCCTCTCACGAAATTAGGAGGGGGCGAAGCTACTAAAATTTCCCTGTGCACTAGATTGTTAAGTAAGCACTCTTTTAATGTAACCCAGATATAAAAATGCGTTCTTTTTTCAGATATTCTGAACTGGCTGAAATAGTCATCCCAGCATAGAAAAAGCGACTAATAATATCTTCTTCACAGTTTGCGGATCTTCTCCATGAGCTAGCAGTGACGAAGCATTAATCAACTGTGCGTCGATATAAGTAGCTGCAAACTCTGGAGACATATTGGCAGAAAACTCTCCTTTGGCTTTTGAGCGCTTCACCCATTCTTTGAAAGTGGATAAGCCTTGCTCCTCAAGGAAATCGACTTGTGCGCGAGTTGCTTCGCCTAATTGCATCCGTGCCTCACGCATTTTTACAAAAAGGCACCCCATTGGAGACTCATGGTTACAACTCACTGACGTGGCAAATGACACGAGATTGTCAAGTACCTCTCGAAACGGAGAGTCACTATTTAACATCTCTTGCACAGGACTTAGCACTTGTTCCTGGTACCTGATAAGAACAGCTTTCATCAAGCCATCTTCATTCGAAAATTCACGATAAAGGCCAGGCTTCGATACACCAGATCTCCTGCAAATTTCATTGAGGGATAAACTGCCTATATCCTCTTTCCAATAAGAATCCATTGCTACATCTAAAACATGGTCACGATCAAGGGTCTTAGGTCGCCCTCTTGAAGGTTTGATTGGATTTAAATTCATTTTATACTGCCCGGTATTTTAATTTGACAGATCGTATACTAACTTTTATTATACCAGCCGGTATTTAATTTTCAATCCAGTAGGAAAGTAAAGATGAGTGAAGCAAAGAAAAACATCGTGGTCACAGGAAGCAGCAGTGGATTTGGTCAAAAGTCAGTAAAAGATTTTGCAGATAAAGGCTACCAAGTGTTTGCCACGATGCGTGGTCCAGAAGGCAAGAACGCTGCAGTTAAGGCTGAATTGGAAGCGTATAGCGATTCCATCCAAGTAGTCGATATGGATGTTACCAATGACGAATCGGTCAAAACAGCCATTGCAAGCGTACTAGATAAAGCGGGCAAAATTGATGTTTTGCTAAACAATGCTGGTGTAATGTACCTTGGCATTACAGAAGCATTTAGCATTGCCCAAGCTCGCGAGCAGATGGAAACCAACTACTATGGCGCTATGCGTACTATTCAGGCAGTTTTGCCTGCGATGCGTGAAGCCAAGTCAGGCCTGATCATCAACACCTCATCCATGGTTGGCCAAATTTCAGCGCCATATTTTTCTACCTACGCCGCAACTAAACACGCTTTGGAAGGCTACCTCCAGGGGTTACGCTACGAAGTGGCACCATTCGGCATCGATATCGCCATCGTACAACCCGGCCCATTCCCTACAGGTCTAAGTGCAGCAGGACAACAACCGTCACGCACAGACATACTGGACAGCTACGGTGAATTAGCAGATATTCCTGCTGCTCTGTTCGAAGAATTCGGTAAATTTATGCAGAGCGATCAAGCACCTGATCCACAAATGGTCGTAGATGCCTATTTAGCGCTAGCCGATATGCCTAAAGGCAAACGCCCAACACGCACAGCGGTTGGCTTAGTTTGGGGGGTTGATGAAATTAACGCGGCTAAACAACCCATTCAAGACCGTGTGTTGAAAGAAATGCAACTAGACAACGTTTTAGGTGGTGCTGACGCGTAATTTTCGGTCACAGGGGCAGACTATCTTTTGCCCCTGTGACCTGCTCCCCGTTGATTAACATCACGCGGTGTTAGTAGTATCTTACGAACTTCCGTTTGTGGTGGTGCACGCATCGGGATTGCGCGCATTATGATTACCTAACCTTGAACTCATCAGCGATTTTGGTGTTGGCTATGACGGTATTGATGTTGCCGCGGCAAGAGAGCGTCAGATCGCTGTGACCCATACCCCGGCGTATTGACGGATGACGTTGCAGATCTGTCCATGGGGTTGATACTGGCAACGTCACGCCAGTTCCCCGGAGCACAACGTTTTATCGAACAGGGTGCATGGCAGAAGGGCGGTTATACGTGGACCCGCAAAGTCTCAGGGGCGCGGTTAGGCATTATTGGCATGGGGCGTATTGGGCGTGCTATCGCCAAACGCGCGGTTGCATTTAACATGTCGATCGCTATACGGATCGCGCCGCACTTGCCGACATGGACTACACCTTCCATGCAACATTGCTATCGCTGGCCGGGGCGCGTGATTTTCTGGTGGGCTGTACCAACGGTGGTGCAGAAACCCGCAGCCTCGTTAACCGAGATGTATTTAATGCCTTGGGCGCAGAAGGCATTCTGATCAATATTTCCCGTGGATCGATAGTAGATGAGCGCGGGCGCTAGTTGAAGTCATCGGAGAGGGGGCTCTCGGGGAGCCGGTCTGGATGTTTTCACCGACGAAGCGCTAGTCCCGCAAGCATTGTTACACCGGGCAAATGTGGTTGTCACGCCGCATAGGGCCAGCGCTACCTGGGCGACGCGCAAAGAGATGTTGCGTCTGGTGCTGGAAAATGTCAGCACCTATTTTGCTGGCGAGCCGTTGTTGACACCTATTCCGTAGTAACCGAGTGAAAACGGATTCTGCATTTAAATCAGAGCGTGGCGTTAAGTCGCGCTTATTTATTGTCAGCGTTAAGCCACCTCCCCGGGAGGTGGTGATTGTCCCGGTGAGGTCATTTACAGGGTTTTCCGGATGGTTTTAAGTTGCGGATTTTTGCGTCGTTAAGAGATATTTGGGGGGAACTCTGTCATCGAACCCACCTGACCCCAAATCTGACCACCAATTTTTCCCGATGCGGAGGGAAAACTGAAAATGCATCGGGAAGACTTTTCACACTAACTTGTTGAATCTAAATCGTATAAAGATTCGTGAAGATGCATGAAAACATAAATTTGGCTCCTCTGACTGGACTCGAACCAGTGACATACGGATTAACAGTCCGCCGTTCTACCGACTGAACTACAGAGGAATTGCGAGAACGGGGCGAATCATATCCGGCCCCTCCAGGCGTGTCAACGTAAAAACAAATGTTACGGCGCGATTGCGCAACCCTTGGTCAAATCATGTGCCGGCATGCCGCTGAGCGTCCAGGCGCGCCAGGGGATCCTGACGGTAAAACTGCGTAAAGCAGCGATAGAGTTCGGGGAAGCGTTCGTTTAACAGCTCGGTGGAGCTGAAAAAATACTCGGACAAGACCGCAAAGCATTCGGCCGGATCGCTGGCGGCGTAGGCATCCATGCTGGCGGCGTCTTCGCCGACCAGATCAACCTCATCCTGCAAATCCTCCATGGCCGCGTGCAGCAGCGTTTCCCAGCGCGCCACGTCCCTGATGGAAATCAGCGGCACGCCGTTAACCACCCCGGCATTTCGCGCGTCCAGCTTATGGGCGGTCTCGTGGATAATCAGGTTAAAACCGCTGAGATCGAACGAGTCCTGGATCTCCAGCCAGTTAAGGACGATAGGGCCCTGATCCCAACTTTGCCCGGAATGCACCGCTTCGCCGCGATGCACCAGGCCATACTCATCCTGCCATTCGTCATTCACCACGAACGGCGCGGGATAGATAACCACTTCATGAAAACCGTCCAGCCACTCAATGCCCAGCCCCAAGACCGGCAGGGCAAACATCAGGGCGATACGTGCCTCCATCGCGTCATCCAGGGTCAGGCCCTGCAAGGGGACTAATTTCTTCTGCTGGAGAAACTTACCGGCCAGCATTACCAGAGCGTGCCGCTCCGCGGCGCAGAGGGGTGAAAATAACGGGATCGCCAGCGCCTCTTGCCATAAGGCAAGGGTTGCAGCGGATGGCGTAGAACTTTTCCATGGCCATTTTATCATCGTGTTGCTCGATAAGTCGTCACTTGAATCGCCAGGCGAGGTTTAGGACTATTAAAATGCCGTAAAACAGGGCATGATAGCAACCGCTAAAAAGGAGAGATGCCGGAGCGGCTGAACGGGACGGTCTCGAAAACCGTTGAAGGAGCGATCCTTCCCAGGGTTCAAATCCCTGTCTCTCCGCCACTATTCAAACAGTTATCCCCCTGCCGGTCTGTGACTGGCGCCACGCTGGCCACCACACCCCAAAAAAAAACGCACCGATAACCCTGATGGCATCCCATAGGCAGCGGCAGGGGTTGATGATAACCTAGCCCGGTCCGGTCTTATCCGTATTCCCGCTTACATCGCAATATCAAACGGTTAGCTATATGAAGAAAAAGAATAGCCGTGGGAGAGAGTGTCATGTTGTTTAATCTTCCCGGTAAGACGCTGACGCGCATGGCGTCGCTGATGTCGCTTAGCCTGGCTCTGGTGATGGTGGTCGTAAAAATCTGGGCGTGGACGCTGACGGGGTCCATGGCGCTGTTGACGTCGGCCGCGGATGGTTTGGTCGACGTTCTGGCCTCGGTGGTTACGCTGATTGGCGTCTTTTACGCCCAACGTCCCGCTGACAAAGGCCATCGCTACGGGCACGGCAAGTCTGAGGCCGTGGCGGCGTTTGTGCAGGCGCTGCTGCTGGGCGGCGCCGGGCTGGTGCTGGGCATGGAATCCATGCAGCGCCTGTTCCACCCGCAGCCGCTGATGCAGCACGGGCTGGGCATTTGGGTTATCATCGGCAGCACCCTGTGCACCGCCGTGCTGGTTTCAATGCAAACCTTTGTCGTCAGGCAAACGGCCTCCACGGCCATCGCCGCCGATCGCGCGCATTACGTTACCGATATCGCGGTAAACCTGGCGGTGCTGTGCGCCCTGGTGCTTGACAGCGCCTTCGGCTGGACCCGATCGGACGCTATCGGCGCCCTGGCCATTTCCTGCTATATGATCTGGAACGCGCGCGGCATGGTCGTTACCGCCCTGCGGCAACTGCTGGACCAGGAGCTTGGCGCTGAGGATCGCCGGCGTATCCGCGACGCCGCCCTGGGCTGCGAGGGGGTGCGCGGGGTGCATGATATCCGCACCCGCAACGGCGGCGATCGGGTTTTCGTCGAACTGCATGTCGAGGTGGACGGCCAACTGTCGGTAGATGTGGGCCATGAAATCGGCGACGCGGCGGAAGCGGCGGTCAGGAAACTGTTTCCCGCGGCGGAGGTACTGGCGCATCTTGAACCGGCCGGGATCGTCGACGAGCGTCTTGACGATCTGGTAAAATAACGCGCGCGCCAAGGGCGGATAAAAAAAACACCCACCGAAAAAAACTGTGGGTGCCCAACATCACATATGCCGGCTCTGGAGCGAGCGGACGGTTAAAAAATAACATTGCCGGTCGTCGGCTTCCAATGAGAACGGCTAATCGCAGCGTTATCAATATTCATATAAATTATATGTTTACAACTCCTTGCATCCTTAACCCTTTATTTGCATTGCAGGCGTTGCATAATGGGCGTCCAGAGCAGGCACCCTGCAGTTGCGATCAATTATTAATGGATGGTAAGGATTCTGTTATAGCCGGCTAAAGATGCGTAAATGCACTTGCGAATTCATCCGTTTAGGTCTGTTATGAGAGCATCGGCGACTTTTTTTAAGCATGTGTTTTTAAGCGGGAAGGTTAAAGGTACCTTATGAAAAAATTATTGAGCCTTGTGTTATCGCTTAGCCTCCTGGCGCCGGTGGCGGGTTTTGCCGCTCCCGGCTGGCACGACGGGGGTCACGGCGGCCATGGATGGGGCGGACGGGGACCCGGTTGGGGTGGTCCGCATCGCGGCGCAAGATTTGATTTCCTGCCCGGCGTGGCGGCAACGGTGCTGGTCGCCGGCCTGACGTATTATGTGCTTGACGGTATCTACTACCAGCGGCAGGAAAATCAATATGTGGTGGTCGACGCGCCGCCGCAGCCGCAGGTTTACGCCTCCGGCGGCATGAGCGGCAATATGACGGTGCTTGACCTCAATGGTGAACGCTTTTACGTTAACCAGGGGCATTATTATCGTCGTAGTATCAACGGCCAGTATTTGGAAGTGCCGCGTCCGGCCGGCTTATAAGCCTGGACCGCGCGCCGGTTCGCAAACCGGCGGTTGCACCTGTCGCCACAATGCCCGCTCCGGCGGGCATTGTGCTGTCTGGGGCCCGGTACGTTATCGCCGGTGCGCGTAGGCGGACCGGCAGAAGCGGGCTTCTCCGGCGTATTCCGGCTGGAGACCTGCGCCCGGAGCGTTTATATTATCTCCCGGCCGGAATCAATACGGGGCGCCCGCACCGGGCGATAAACCGCGTTTGGGCGGCGTTTTTTTGCAGACTGCATTTTTGCCAGGGGATCGTTATGCCACAAGATATCGCCGGACAGTTGATTCAACGCTTTTACCGCTACCTGGCGGTGACCAGCCAAAGCCATGCCGCGGCGACCACGTTGCCCAGCACGCCGGGACAGCAACAGCTGGCGGATATGCTGGCGCAGGAGCTGCGCGTTTTAGGCCTGGAGGATATCCAGGTCGATGACCGCGCCACCGTCACCGCGTTGAAACGCGGCAACACGCCGGCTGCGCCGCGCATCGGATTTATCGCCCATCTGGATACGGTGGATGTCGGCCTGTCGCCGGAGATTCATCCGCAGCTGCTGCGTTTCACCGGCGAAGATATCTGCCTGAACGCCGGGCGGGATATTTGGCTGCGCGTGGCCGAACATCCCGAGATCATGCCCTATCGCGGCCAGGATATTATTTTCAGCGATGGTACCAGCGTGCTCGGCGCCGATAATAAAGCCGCCGTCACCGCCATCATGACCATGCTGGAAAACCTGGACGCGGATACGCCCCACGGCGATATTGTCGTTGCCTTCGTCCCGGACGAAGAAATCGGCTTGCGCGGCGCCAAAGCGCTGGATCCGGCCCGTTTCGCCGTGGATTTCGCCTACACCATCGATTGCTGTGAGCTGGGCGAAGTGGTCTATGAAAATTTTAATGCCGCCAGCGCGGCGGTGACCCTGACCGGGGTGACCGCGCACCCGATGTCGGCGAAAAATGTGCTGGTGAATCCGATTTTAATGGCGCAGGAGTTCATCAGTCATTTTGACCGGCGGGAAACACCGGAAAATACCGAGGGCCGGGAAGGCTATTTCTGGTTTAACGATATGGCGGCGAATGCGCGCCAGGCGCGGCTGAATATTTCGATCCGCGATTTTGACCGGGATCGTTTTTTAGCACGCAAGCAGCGTATCGGCGAGGTGGCGGAAGAAATTGCCCGGCGTTATCCAACGGGAAAGGTCGAGTTCAAGATAACCGATATCTACAGTAATATCAGCAACGCCATCGGCGACGATCGTCGCGCCATCGATTTGCTGTTCGCCGGTCTGAAGGAACTGGGCATCGCGCCGAAAGTGACGCCGATGCGGGGCGGCACCGACGGCGCAGCCCTATCCGCCCGGGGGCTGTTAACGCCCAACTATTTTACCGGCGCGCACAATTTTCACTCGCAATTTGAATTTCTGCCGGTCAGCGCCTTTGTCGCCAGTTATGAACTGACACGCAAGCTGTGCCTGTTGGCCGTGCGAGCCTAGTGGCAGCGCTTTGTGGCGGCGCGCGCAAAACGCGCGCCACGCTGCTGGGTCTGCTGGCAATCGTGCTGTGGAGCACCCTGGCCGGCTTAATCCGCAGCCTGAGCGAGCAGTTCGGCCCCACCGGCGGTGCGGCCATGATCTACACCGTCAGCGCCGTATTCCTGCTGGCGCTGGCGGCGCGTCCGCGTGTTGCCGGCTTTAGGCTTAAGTATATGCTCACCGCCGGACTGCTGTTTGCCAGCTATGAGATCTGCTCCTCCCTGTCGCTCGGCTACGCCGCCAGCCGGGAACAATCGATTGAGGTGGGCATGATTAACTATCTCTGGCCCAGCCTGACCGTACTGCTGGCGATGATGATGAACGGCGCAAAGGGCGGTGCCGGTGTTTATACCGGCCTGCTGCTGGCGCTGACGGGTATCGTCTGGCTGATGTGCGGCGACGGCGGATGGACGCCCCGGCATATGCTGGATAATGTATTATCCAATCCGCTAAGCTATGGCCTGGCGCTGGGCGGCGCACTGATCTGGGCGGTCTACTGCAATGTTACCCGTCGGTTTGCCGGCGGACAACATGGCGTTACGCTGTTTTTTATCCTGACCGCGCTGCTGCTATGGGTGAAATACTTGTTCAGCAACGAACCGGGACTGGTGTTCAGCGGCGCGAGCGTCGTCGCCCTGCTGGTGACCGGCGCGGTGATGGGTATCGCCTATGCGTCCTGGAATATCGGCATCATCAACGGCAATATGACCCTGCTGGCCGCCTGTTCCTATTTTACCCCGGTGCTGTCCTCGCTGTTTGCCGCCACGTTGCTCCATATCCACCTCACCGGTAGGTTCTGGCAGGGCGTGGCGCTGGTGTGCTGCGGCTCGCTGCTCTGCTGGCTGACAACCCGCGAACGCCCTGTCGCGGCACCGGCCCCACGCGCCGAGAGTGGTGATCATCTCTAATGTGATGTACGTCACATGATCCTTTCATGCTGTCAGCGCCAAATGGTGATTTGCATCACAAATATTATGTGACGAAGATCACATTTAGCCTGAAGGAATACGTCGTATCATTCAAAAATGAAATATTGGTTCATTTTTTAAGGCATGGCGTTTCTTACAGGTGCGGTATGAAAATCAAACAAAGCTTAGATAAAATTCCCGGCGGGTTAATGTTGGTTCCCCTGTTCATCGGGGCGATTATCAATACCTTCTACCCGCACGCGGGCGCGTATTTCGGATCATTTACGAACGGCATCCTGAAAGGCACGGTGCCCATTCTGGGGGTCTGGTTCTTTTGCATGGGCGCCACCATTCAATTACGCGCATCCGGCGTCGTGTTGAAAAAATCCGGTACCCTGGTGGCGGTTAAAACCCTCACTGCCTGGGTGGTGGCGCTGGTTGCCTCACGCTTCCTGCCGCTGGACGGCGTGCAAAGCGGCTTTTTTACCGGCATTTCCGCCCTGGTGCTGGCCGCGTCGATGAACATGACCAACGGCGGGCTCTATGCCTCGCTGATGCAGCAATACGGCAGTAAAGAAGATTCAGCCGCCTTTGTGCTGATGTCCATCGAATCCGGTCCGCTGTTAACGATGATTATCCTCGGGTCCGCCGGCGTGGCATCGTTTGAACCCAGGCTATTCCTGGGCGCGGTGCTGCCGTTCATTCTCGGGTTCATCCTGGGCAATCTGGATGATGAGCTGCGCGCATTTTTTGGCCGCGCGGTGCCGGCGCTGATTCCCTTTTTTGCCTTCTCGCTGGGCAGCGCCATTGATTTATCGGTGATCCGCGATACCGGACTGCTGGGGATCCTGCTGGGCGTGGGCGTTATTATCGTCACCGGCATTCCCTTGATCCTGGCTGATAAATTTATTGGCGGCGGCGACGGCACCGCCGGGATTGCCGCTTCCAGCTCGGCCGGCGCGGCGGCGGCCACGCCGTTTTTAATCGCCGAGATGAATCCGGTATTTAAAAGCCAGGTGGCGTCGGCCACGGCGCTGGTGGCCACGGCGGTTATCGTCACCTCCGTGCTGGTGCCCATCCTCACCGCGCTGTGGGCCAAATGGGCCAAACGGGGACAAGATGGCGCCCATGCGCCCACCGTCTCTGCCGATTAGCGCCGCTCATGCGATCGTCAGCGCAACGCCGCCGGGCGTTGCACGCTCCCGCCATCTTTTGTTGACTATACTGGCTGTTGGCAATAACAATAAAAAGCCGATACATCATCCGCCGGCCAATGCGGCCGCGGGTGTCGGGCGCCTGCCCGAATGACACTGGGAGAGAAAATATGGCCAACGATCCGCTTTATGACGCGCTGCTCAAACGCATCGAGGCGCTGGAAGCCCGTGAAGAGTTGCTTACCGTCACGTCCCATGCCTATCAAGTGGTGATTACCACGATATTGGGCAATATCGATGCCGAAACCCGCGATCGTATCATCACCATGGTAGACGAGGCGCATGAGATTGCCTATTCCCAGGCAGTGAACCGCAGCGATAAACATCTCTCCGAAATTATCAAAGGTGCCGACGAAATCGTCCAGCGGATGTTTAACTACGCGCAGGGCGGCACGCAGCCGGACCATTGATCCCGCGTTTTTTGCCGGCCCGTCCCGTTTCCACCCAGCACGATCCCGGTTCCCCGCCGGGCTCGTGCTTTCTTTCTTATACCCGCCGATGACGGTCTGATTTTTGCAAAGCCAGTCAGACGTATTAAGATAGCGCTGGCGGCGCTGGCCGGTTTATTTCAGGGTGGAACAGGGAAATTCATGAAGCGATATGCAGCAATACTGTTGATCATCGGGGCTCCGGTGGTTCTGACGCTGGCCGGGTGCGACCGACCCGCGCCGCCGGACGCCGCGCAGGCGTGGGTCGCCGAAGGGCGGACAATGGGAACCTTTTACCGCGTCACCCTGGCCGCGCCTCCGCCGGCGGCCCTAGAGGGATTAAAGGACAGCATCGCCCGGCAACTGGAGCAGGACAACCATGAATTGTCGACTTATCAACAGGACACGGTTTTGTCGCGTTTCAACCAGTACCGCGGCACCGATCCGCAGCCCATTACCGCCAATATGGCCGATATTGTCACCACCGCGCTGCGTATCGGGGTGAAAACCGGCGGCGCCATGGATATCACCGTCGGGCCGCTGGTGAATCTCTGGGGATTCGGTCCGGATAAACAGCCGCGGGCGTTGCCCGAACAGCAGGACATCGACAGTGCCCGCGCCCGGGTCGGGCTGCGCCACCTGAGGCTTATCGAAGATAGCCAGGGGCAATGGCTGCAAAAAGATCTGCCGGACCTGTATGTGGATTTGTCCACGCTGGGCGAGGGCGCCGCCACCGATCATCTCGCCGCGCTGCTGGAACGGCGCGGCATTACCCGCTATCTGGTCTCGGTGGGGGGCGCCGTGATCTCGCGCGGTCTTTCGCCGCAGGGAATACCGTGGCGCGTGGCGATCCAGCGGCCGACCGATCGGGAAATCGGCGCCCAGGCTATAGTCGATTTGCAGGGACACGGCATCAGTACGTCGGGCAGTTATCGCAATTACTATGAATTGCAGGGAAAACGGCTCTCGCATATCATCGACCCGGCGACCGGCAGGCCAATTGAACATAAGCTGGTGTCGGCCACGGTTATCGCGCCCACCGCCCTGGAAGCGGACGGCTGGGATACCGGACTGATGGTGCTGGGCACCGAAAAAGCCCAGGCGCTGGCCGAGCAGCAGGGTCTGGCGGTTTATCTTATCACCCGTTCCGCCGATGGTTTTACCGCCTGGATGTCGCCGCAGTTCAAGTCTTATATCATCGGTCAGGATGACGCCGCGACCGAGACCGGGCATAAATAATAACAGGAGGGAATATGAGCAAATACGTGATGCTGTCGCTGTTGATGTTAACCTTGCCGTGCGCGTCGTCTTCCGTTTGGGCTGACGACGCCATGCCCGGCATGAACATGGATCATGGGTCGGCGGCCGGGCTCAGTAAGTCCAGCCAGGACTATATGGCCGCCATGCAGGACATGCATAAGGATATGGCGGAAGGGGTGAAAGCCCAAGACCCCGACGTCGCTTTTGCCCGCGGTATGATTCCACACCACCGGGGCGCTATCGCCATGGCGGAGACCGAATTAAAATACGGTAAGGACCCCCGGATGCGGCAGATGGCGGAGAGGGTGATTAAAGCGCAAAAAGCCGAGATCGATACCATGAACAACTGGCTGAAGGATCATCCCGATAAAGCGCGGTAATCGTTCCTTCTTGCATTTAGCGTCCAGGTTTGATAACTCTAGGTGGCCCGGGTGTTATCGGGAAGTCTTTTGGTCAACCCCCTAAATCTGACAAGTAAGCGAGGTGTTTATGAGTAGAGGTAAGGACAAGTCAGCCAAGAAGAGACCGGAGAAGACACTGAAGGAAAAGCGCGCGGACAAGAAGAGCAAGAAAGGGCTCGAAATCTGACCCTGCATTTTTTTCGCGACGTAACCCGGCAATGGCCGGGTTTTTTTATCCAGGGCTCGCAGGGTTAACGTTTTTATACGCAATTGGTTATACTGTCCTCGGTGCTCACTAACGGGATATTTGAACCATGAACGATGATATTTTTGAATTTGATATTGATGCCGAATTGGCCAAGGCGCAGGAACATGCCGAACAAAAAGCCAAGGAAGTGCCGGAAGCCTTTTCGGCAGAGGACGATTGTGAAGGCTGTAAAATTTAAGCATTTTTGTCCACAGCGCCTGACATTATGCCAGGCGCCTTCCCCGGTATGCTGGAAAGATCGCCCGCGGCATAATAAATTGGATAACGACGGGCATTTTGCCTACGCCGGGCAGTGTCGTGGTGATGTGCGATTAGTGTTGCTGATATTTAAAGTCGCCTGTAGAGACAAATGATAATTTCAAAAAATAAAATCTTAGCGACTTCCAAGAAGAGAGGCAGAAAAAAGGAATGGTATATCAATGCGTTATGGGGCGTGGTAAAAAAGCCCGCCGAAAAAAGCGGGCAACATTACTTCTTAAGTTACACCAGGGAAATTAATCTTACTTATACATAGTACGCTAAACTTGGGGAATTACTATTTATTTCAGTCATGTTTTAGCGTGTAAGCGGAAATTAAAATTGAATAACGATATGCTTATTTGAATATCACGTAATGAAGTGAATATTTAAAAGAGCAAAGACATTGATTTAATTAGCATCATGCAGTCTCGCTAATGCCGTGACCCGCGTGTGGCGTGAATTAAATTAATTCATTTGTAATAACACTTTTATCCAGAAATAGACAGGCCCTCGTCCGGGCGATCCTTGACCTTCCTGCTTAATAACGCAGCGGTGGCGTTAATGGCAATATTAGCGAGCAATCGTTACGGCACGCCTGCGGCGTGATGCCAAAATATTTTTTGAACAACGTCGTGAACTGTGATTGGGAGTTAAAGCCATAATCGAGGGCGATGTCCATGATTCTGTTGTCGCTATTGCGCAGGCGATAGACGGCTTCCGTCAATTTGCGCTCGCGGATATAACGACCGACGGCAATGCCGGTGGTCGCGCGGAACACGCCCTGCATATGCCATACCGAATACCCTGACCGGGCGGCGAGCTCAGGCAAGGCGATATCCCGGTCCAGATGATCCTCGATCCACTGCGCAAGGGCGGCGACCAGGGGTTCATTCGGTTTCAGTTCGCGCATAATCATTCTTTTCCGCCCGGACGATGACCGGTTTAGCACAAAGACAATAACGGGTTAATGGCACAGCCAGCCACATGATGAGCAGGGTATCACCGCGCATGACTCATCACCCTGCGGCATAACGAAAGCCGTTGGCGGGCAAACCGGGGGCCGCATGCCAGCGGCCCCGCTGTTTGCCGCCAGCCGCGACTATACGTCGCCGTTATTATCTTCCTCCACCGCATCATAGATGCGCTGCATAATATCGGGGAAAGCGGATTGCACCCGGCTCCAGCTCGGGATAAAGGGTTTATCGTTCGGGCGTTCGATAAAGGCTTGTCCGGCGTCAAGGATGCATTGCATAAACAATTCCACCGCCGCCTCCTCGCTGTGCTGGTCGAATTTCAGTCCGTTCATGATGGCGTCATGATGATAAAACTCCAGGATGTCCAGCGCATTGCGGTAATAGGTAGCCTTGAGCACCCGGAAGGAGTCGCTGGTTAAATTGACGCCCATCGTGGCCAGCTTACGGTACAGGGACTGGATAATATCGTTGCTCATGCGCTTAAGGCCGCCGGAGCCATCCTCTTCCGCCAGGGGCTGGTGCTTGTGGTCATAATTATCGGCGATTTCCACCTGGCAAATATGATTTGGCGAGTAGTTGCGGTAAATCTCGGACAATAACCCAATCTCCAGCCCCCAATCCCCCGGGATTTTCATATCATGCATGACGCGGGTGCGCATGGCGAATTCGCCGGACAGGGGATAGCGGAAGCTGTTGAGATAATCCAGGTACGGGGATTGGCCGTAGACGTTTTCCAGCGAACGCAGCAGCGGCCCCACCAGTAAGCGCACGACGCGCCCGTTCATCTTGCCGTTGGCCACCCGGGCATAGAAGCCTTTACAGAATTCATAACTGAATTTGGGATGGACCACGGGATACAGCAGCCGGGCCAGCATGCCGCGATCGTAGGTGACGATATCGCAATCGTGCAGCGCCACCGCCAGCGTACGATCCGACGCCAGCGTATAGCCGGTGCAGAACCAGACGTTGCGTCCTTTTCCCGGTTCGGTGGGAGAAAGTCCTTCTTTTTCCAGCTCGGCGTCAATAGCCTTTAACCGCGGTCCGTCATTCCAAAGAATGCGGTGATGCTGAGGCAGCCGGGAAAAAAAATCCCGGGCAAAAAGGAATTGATCGCGGTCGGCGCGATCCAACCCGATAACGATTTCCTCCAGATAGGGCACTTTGGCCAATTCATCAACGATATGGGCTAGCGCCGGTCCTTCAAGCTCAGAAAACAGCGACGGCAGGATCAGACCCATTTTGCGCTTTTTGGCAAACCCAAGCAGCTCTGTTTCTAACTCCTCGACCTTGCGATCGGAGAGGTTGTGAAAATTGGCGATAATTCCATTTTGATGAAAATCACTCATGCGTTTTCTCCCCAAGCTTTTTTTTTTCTTAAAATTGTTATCCGACTCTGATTAAGCCGAGGTAATAAAATAATCCATCCCTTCGCACCAGCCTTCCGGTCCATAGGCGTTGGTGCGATAAACATACCGCTGCTGCGGGCTGACGGTGACCGGCGTTTTCGTGTAACCCCGAATGATGACCGCATAGTCCACCGCGTCCAGCAGCGAAATATCGTTTGGCCCGTCGCCCAGGCCTATGGATTGCCACGGGCGGCCGTCCTGCTGACGATAGTGCTGCAAAAGCCGGCGCACCGCGGCGCCTTTGCTGCTGCCTTGCGACATCACGTGATAAAACCGTCCTCCCTGGGTCACCGCCAGGCCCTCCTTGGCCAGGAGGTCGGTAAAGTCGCGCAGCCGCTCGTCGCTTTCACGCCAGATAAAGGCCTCCGAGGCCTGCCGACGCTGCGCCAGCAGCGCGTCTTGGGCGGATAACCCGGTCCATTCGCCGACCAGCTTCTCATCAACGTCGCCGAAGCCGAAGAATTTGAAACCGTATTCCTGCCGCAGCCGTTCCATCGCCGCGCGTACCGCGGCATAGTCCTGTCCCATGATCCTGCCGGACAGTTCGCCGTCAAGCTGTAACAACGCGCCGTTTTCGGCAATAAATGGCGTTCCCGACAGCCCCATGCTCTCTTGCAGCGGCACAATCTCGGCGGTGGTCTTGCTTGAGCAAAACACCACGGGGATATGATGGGCCTTAAGCCTATCAAGCCAGGGCGCGGCAGGTTGCCAACTGTAGGTATGATGGTCGAGCAACGACCCGTCCAAATCGGTTATGACCACTAACGGGTCGGTGAGACTTGGCATGTTTTTCCCGCCTTTTTGACAGTTGTGGCAATGGGCTGACGTCATCTTATAAAACTGAGTATATACGAAGGATTGCCGCGGAAGCGGCAAATGTTCGCCGGATTCGGGTCAAGCTAACCGTGCCGATGTGCTGTAAAGCAGCATTTTTCCTAAAGTATCATTAAGAATAATCCTAAAAAATAGCGCGTAATACCGGCTGGGCCAGCGTGGAAAAATTGGGCGCAAAATCTAATTATTTTTAATAATCATATGAAAATAAACAATTATTATCGGGGAAGCCAGGTGTTTTTCATCGTGACGACCCTTTTTGGCGCGGTTGTGGCGCGTAATGCGATAGAGTAGCAACCATTATGTTACTTGCCAAATTAAGTGATGCCGCTACTATGGGCGGGTAATTTGATTTCCTAGTGTAACGAACTTTAAAATTCCTTATGCACCCCGCAAAGGAATATGCTTTTTTTTCGCCCGGCCTGATCGGCCGGGGTCTTTTTCTGTGTTTATCGCTGCCGCCAGGCCGCCATGGTCACCGATTGACTTCCGCCACGGTATAATCGCGTATATCCAGGTCATAGGCTTCCGCCAGGGCGCCGTAGGTGTTAAATTCGCGCCCGTCGGCCGTGACCATATGGGCGTGTTCATTGCTCTGGTGTTCATGTATTTCCCCTTGCGCCGCCTCCCTGACCGCCTGTAGCAACGCATCCACGTCTATACTTATTTCTCGCTGCAGCTGTTCATTGAATTCTTTGGCAAAGGCCATGATGTTTCCCCTCTGTGAAGACCAGCAAAAACGTGCCTGTTAAGTATAGCTTTTGCCGCGGGTTTGGATCGCCTTGCGTACGTTGGCCGGGGTGGAATAAATGTCCCGGCCGATCGGGTACGGGCTGACTGGACGGGGTGTTTTATACTAAACTAGCTATCGGGCATATTTAGAGGTAAGTCATGAAATTACACGATCGGGTGACGGTGAAAACCGATGGCGGGCCACGGCGTAAAGGCAAAATCCAGGCCATAGAAGAATTCAGCGAAGGGGTGATGTATCTGGTGGCGTTGGATGATTATCCTACCGCCATTTGGTTTTTTAACGAGACCAGCCATCCTGACGGCATTTTTGTTGAACCCTTGCTGGAGGAGCGCTAGTACGACGTAAAAAAACGGTATCAGGCGGCGCCCTGATACCGAAAAGCCCCCGCGCGCCCAGGCATTAAAGCGACGGGGCCTATGGTCAGCGTACGTTAACGTAAATGCCGTTGGTTACGGTGTCCGTCAGCCGCACGACGTGATAAATCACCTGCTTGTTATGAGTCTTGATTTTCCGCTTGATATTGCCTTTATGCGAAGAGACCGTCTTGGCCTTGATCTGCATGCGGTCCGATATCTGGATGGTGTCGTGACCGGACATCCACATGCGCAGCATATTGGATTCGGTCTGGCTTAACCGCACCGGGTTCAAATCCACCGGCGACTTGTGGGCGCCGTCATCCAGGCATTTATGTTTATTGCAGCCCGTAAGCAGCGAATTGAGCGTCTCGGGCTTAATCGATTTCGAGGTGATAATCAGGTTTTTACGCACAAACAGATAATCTTCAAAATGGATGTTGGTCATTGCCATAAAAATGAAAAACAGCGTATCGGGATGCTGGGTAATGATCTTTTTGATTCTATCCGTCGCATCCGGTTCATGGATAAAACACTCTTCATTCACAAAAACCACATCAGGCTTCACGCGCGTGCATTTTGTCTGCAACTGGCCGATATCAGCTACGATATTGATATTGCGCTTTTTTACACCGGTATCCGTCAAAAATCCGGTAAGACCAAGGCGGGTATAGCTGCATGAATCCATGATGATCGTTGGCATAGCGCACCCTCATTTAATTTGATTATCTGTTTTTAGCAACGATAAAATGCTTCTTATTGGCCTGTAGATTTCATAAAGCTTCACAGTTACCTAATGTTTTAACAACAATTCACAATTAAGTTCAACGATATTTTTTTGAGACCGCTCTCCCAAAAGTGAATCGATAAATTTGACTTAAGTCTAACGATGCACCGTTCAAGGCAGGTAACGCTTTTGCTGGCCGCCACGCGAAGGAACTGCGCACGTTTTGCCAAGCGGCAGGCGCTTCCGTTTAAAGGCAAGCGGTTTGTTCGGAAAATGATATTACAAATTAGTCAAAATAAACATAAGAAAAATTCATGGACTTTTTTGTATGATTTTTTATGTTCATGGCGGTTGACAATATGACGCCGATCTATGGCTATTTCAGATTTTTTCTATTAATAATTAATTACTTAAGTGATATGTGCGTATAAATGAAACTGATTATCGTTTATATTTGTCTGATTTTTGAGCAAAATGCCTTTTTTTTAGCCTTATACGTCAAGGCGTATTTAACTTTATATACAATTTTTGACTTTTCCGGGCCGCTTTTACCGCATTTAGGCCAGCAGAGACGCTATCATGAAATGGAACCTATCTATAACGTTGAAGTATTGCCTGCCATTGCTTGGCCGGGCGGGGCGTTTGCCGCCATTTATGACAGATCAAAAATTATTGTCTATACTAACTAAAGTGTTCACTGCCGCCCGAAGGACAGGTGGGACAGAAAGCATGCCTTACCGGCCATGCAAAAGCGTTTTCTTTGCGCCTTATGTTCCGCGATAACGCCAGCGCAGTTTCAAGGAGAACGACGATTTTAAAATTCACCTCAATGCTTCTCACTCCTTTGTTACCGCTTACCACTTGTCATCCGGGCTGCGCTAATGCGCTGTAGCGCAACCACTTATCCAGCGATGCGCCCGGAATGCTGCTCGCTCGCGGTAACAGGAGGATAACAGGTATGACAGACAGTGATTCGCTACCCCCGATACCCTTGGACACCTTCGCCTGTTTTTTTGATGTGGACGGCACCCTGGCTCCCATTGAAAAACGGCCCGAATTAGTGTCCATCCCCGATAATATCAAACAGACTTTATATGCCATCTCCAGCGTCGGCGGGGGCGCCGTGGCGCTGGTATCGGGCCGCTCCTTAACGGAACTCGACGCCCTCAGCGCGCCACTGCATGGCCCTGCGGCCGGCGTGCACGGCGCTGAACGCCGGGACGCGCGCGGAGAAATCCACCGCACCGACTTATCGCCGGAGCTGGCGATGAAGCTTGAACGGGAACTGACGCAGGCCATCGCCGCATTTCCCGGCTGCCATGTTGAAGCAAAAGGCATGGCCTATGCCTTGCATTATCGCCAGGCGCCGCAATATCAAGACGCGATCATGGCGGTGGCTGAAACCTTTGCCCGCCGTTATGCGGAACTGGCCCTGCAGCCGGGCAAATGCGTCGTGGAGCTCAAGCCGAAGGGCGTCGACAAAGGTGCCGCCATCCAGGCCTTTATGCAGGAAAGCCCTTTTGCCGGAAGAACGCCGCTGTTTATCGGCGACGACTTGACGGACGAAGCCGGATTTATCCAGGTCAACGCCCTGAACGGCATCTCAATAAAGGTCGGACCGGGCGCTACCGCGGCGCGTTATCATTTGGACGATGTTGGGCACGTTCATCTTTGGCTATTGTCATTGCTTAAACAACAAGATAATTATTCTATTAAAACCAAAAGCTCGGTTGGGGAGGATTTATGAGTCGCTTAATAGTAGTATCGAACCGTATTGCGGCTATGGAAGGTAAAAAAGAAAGCGCGGGCGGCCTGGCCGTCGGCATTATGGATTCGCTGAAGGACGCGGGCGGCTTATGGTTCGGCTGGAACGGCAAAATCAGCGAAGAAGAGCTTCCTTTGGAGAAACACCAGCAGGACAACATTACGTTTGCTGCGTTCACATTGAACCAAAGCGAATATGATCAATATTATCTCAATTTTTCCAATACCGTTATCTGGCCGGCGTTTCATTACCGCCTGGACCTGGTGCAATACCAGCGTGAGGATTATGACGGTTATTGCCATGTTAACGAGAAGCTGGCGGGACGTTTGCAGCCTCTCGTGGAAGACGACGATATCCTGTGGATCCATGATTATCATCTGTTACCCTTCGCCGCCGCCTGCCGCAAGCTGGGCATGACCAATCGCATTGGTTTTTTCCTGCATATCCCGTTCCCGACCTCGGAAATATTCAATGCCTTGCCGCCGCGAAAAGAATTGTTGGAAATGCTGTGCGAATATGATCTCATCGGTTTCCAGGCGGAAACCGACCGTTTGGCCTTTATTGAAAACCTGTCGCTGGTGACCGACGTGGAGCAACTGGATGAAGACCGCTTTGCCGCCTATGGCAAATCGGTCACGGTGCGCGTGTATCCCATAGGCGTGGAACCGGACAGTATCCGTGAACTGGCGGAAGGGGCGCTGCCGCCTAAGCTTGCGCATCTGCGGGATAAAATGAACGGCAAGCTGATTATCAGCGTGGATCGCCTGGATTATTCCAAAGGTTTGCCGGAGCGATTCCAGGCCTTCGAGACCCTGCTTGAGAACTATCCACAGCACCGCGGCAATATACGTTTTTTCCAGATAGCGCCCACTTCGCGCGGCGACGTCCAGGCCTACCAGGATATTCGTCACGAACTGGAGACGGAAGCCGGCAGGATTAACGGCCATTTTTCAACGCTGGAATGGACCCCGTTATTCTATCTTAACCAGCATTATGAACGCAGCCTGCTGATGAAGATTTTCCGCCATTGCGAAGTCGGCCTGGTCACCCCGCTGCGCGACGGGATGAACCTGGTGGCGAAAGAGTATGTCGCCTCGCAGGATCCCGCCAATCCGGGCGTACTGATTCTTTCCCGTTTTGCCGGGGCCGCCAATGAGCTTACCTCGGCGTTGCTGGTGAATCCTTATGACCGCGACGGTGTCGCCGCCGCCCTGGATAAAGCGCTCTGTATGCCGCTGGAAGAGCGCATTTCTCGCCATGCGGAAATGATGAAGGTGATTAATAAAAATGACATCGTACACTGGCGTCAATCGTTCCTGAATGACTTAAAAGCCGTTCCGGCCACCACGGCGGCGCATTAAAGCCTATCGTCCCGTACCCGCCGCCGCGCCCTTACGCTGGCCGGGGGCGGAGGGAACGGCATAGGTCCCGGCCAGCGGGACGCTTGCCCCGGGGTCCGTGACATAGCCCTGCTCAACGTATCGCCGCCGTAAACCCGGACCGGAATTACGGCGGCATTTTTGTAGCTGTATGATAACGTTATGCGTTATCACCCTTATTTTCCCTAACAGACGTGGACATAAATACCCGTCGCGGCGTTGCAAATCCCCTGGTATAAAAAACGATCTAAAATAAAGAGTTACTGCATATTTTGCGAATATTTTGATCAGTTTTATCTCAAGTTTTGAATAAGTATGCCGATGATAATCATACATGGCTATTTTGGGTTGTGGGCACGCCCTCATCCTTTTAACAGCCACATAAATGTTTACGTATCATTTCCCTCCCCAATCTCATTCCTTCCATTGTTAACATTCCCCTGTAAAATCGTTCATTTTTAATACAAAAGAATCTGACCCTGACGGGCAAAAGCCGTTGGTATGTTTCAATAATGTTATTGATGTATCCATGACGTTTATCCTGGAAAAACAGCATTAATACTGATGAATTTAATTTTAAAAGATATTTTAGGGTGCGAATTTGTTTTTTCGAATGATATTCTGTCAAAATCAATATGATCAGATGAATCCGCTGATTGTGCGGGGATTTTTGCTAAAAATTTGTTGCAATCTTTTTTTGTGTTCATTTTTTGATCAGCAATCACATCAGACCAGTAGCAATTCTGATCAAGTAAGCTAAATTTCTGTGATCTAGATCACACTTTATCTAAAATTTGCCCAGGGGTAGATTGTATGAACGACAGAATCGGCGTTAGAGTTGCGGCGCAATTAGGAATAATCTCACTAAATTGTAAAAATGTTTCACGGAAGAAACCTTAATGATTCATGTTAATTTTGGGCATATTTTACACCAAGAATATTTAACGGTACGGCTTTTATAATTAGCCGCTTCGATTACCGGACAATTTAAGTATGTACGGTATCGTTGATTTCATTAGCCACCCAGGGGAAAAATCCCCGGATACCGGGCGATATTTTATCACCCAAGTTATGTTTTTAAACATAGTCTAGAGGGATGGGAAAATGAATACGAGTGAAATACGTAAACATGTTTACGATATAAATTTATCATATTTATTATTGGCGCAGCGTTTGATCAACCAGGAAAAAGCGTCGGCAATGTTTCGGCTGGGGATTAACGATACCATGGCCGATGTTTTACTGAAACTGACCTTGCCGCAAATGGTTAAACTGGCCGAAACGAATCAGCTATTGTGCCTGTTTCGTTTTGACGATCACCAAACCATTACGCAATTAACGCAGGATTCCCGCGTGGACGAATTACAGCAAATCCACACCGGCATATTGCTATCTAGTCAACTACAGGAACGGCTGGCGGCAAAAGACAACCATCTGCCGAAGAAAAGGGCATAGCGATGGCCGGCAAAAGTATTGTCCAGGAAGCGAAGGATATTCAGCTGGCTATGGAGCTGATTACGTTGGGCGCCCGGTTGCAAATGTTGGAAAGCGAAACGCAGCTTAGTCGCGGTCGACTGATCAAATTGTACAAGGAGCTGCGCGGCAGTCCTCCGCCCAAGGGTATGCTGCCGTTCTCAACCGATTGGTTCATGACCTGGGAACAGAACATTCATTCGTCGATGTTTTACAATATTTTCCAGGTGTTGCTGCAAAACGGGCAATGCACCGGTGTTGAAGCGGTGATCAGGGCCTACCGGTTATACCTTGAGCAGTGTCCCCAGCAGGACGGTGAACAGCCGATACTGGCGCTGACCCGCGCCTGGACCCTGGTGCGGTTTGTCGAAAGCGGCATGCTGCAGCTAACCCCGTGCAGCCACTGCCATGGCCACTTTATCACTTATGCTCATCAGCCCATTTACGGGTTTGTCTGCAGTTTGTGCCAGCCGCCGTCCCGGGCGGTAAAAAGACGTAAACTTTTGCCGGTAGCGGCCGATATCAATACCAAGCTGCTGGATGAGCAGGCGCAGCATGCGGTGTGATGGGCAATCCTAACGGATGACGACATCCACGACGATATCCTGGCATAAGCTTGCCAAGACTGTCGTCGTTCGGTTTCCCGGATGTGCTGCGTGCAGGCCGACATCTTTTTACCGGGAGAACGGATGTGTTAGTGATAGTGGGATACCTTGTGGTAATGGGCGCCGTATTTGGCGGTTATGCCTTAGTCGGCGGCCATCTGGGCGCGCTGTATCAACCTGCCGAGTTTCTTATGATTGGCGGCGCTGGCCTTGGCGCCTTTATTGTCGGCAATAACGGCAAAGCGATCAGATTGACAATAAAGGCCTTCCCGCAGTTATTTCGTGGCTCTAAATATAACAAATCCCTCTATATGGACCTCATGGCATTATTATTCCGTTTAATGGCCAAGGCGCGCCAGCACGGAATGCTGGTACTGGAATTTGATATCGATTCCCCCAATGAGAGCGACATCTTTAAACTCTATCCGCGTATTCTTGCCGACAAACATCTGATGGACTTTATTACGGATTATTTACGCCTGATGATCGGCGGCAATATGAACGCGTTTGAAATTGAAACGCTGATGGATGAGGAAATCGAAACTTATGAGCATGAATGCGATATACCGGCCAGCAGTCTGGGGCAGGTAGGCGATTCGCTGCCGGCCTTCGGTATTGTCGCCGCGGTTATGGGGGTGGTGCACGCCCTTTCCGCAGCGGACCGCTCGGCCGTTGAGCTGGGTGCGATGATAGCTGAGGCCATGGTAGGTACCTTTTTAGGCATACTGCTGGCTTATGGTTTTGTCTCGCCGTTGGCGTCGCTGCTGCGGCAAAAGAAAGATGAAAGCACCAAAATGATGCAATGCATCAAAATTACTCTGCTCTCCAGTATCCATGGCTATGCGCCGCAAATCGCCGTGGAGTTTGGGCGAAAAACGCTGTTCTCCGCCGAGCGCCCGTCGTTCAGCGAACTGGAGGCGCATGTCAGGTTGGCCAGGGAACCGATTAAACAGCAGCCGGTGGAAGAGGATGCATGAAAAACCAGCCGATCATCGTGGTACGCAAACGGCGTGGGTCCAAACGCCATGCCGAGCACGGCGGCTCCTGGAAAATCGCCTATGCCGACTTCATGACCGCCATGATGGCGTTCTTCCTGGTGATGTGGCTGCTGGCCATCGCCACGCCAAAGGAGCGGGTTTCCATCGCCGAGTATTTCCGCACCCCGCTGAGCGTGGCGCTGACCGGCGGCAATCGCAGCAGTTCGGATACCAGTCCCATCCCCGGCGGCGGCGCGGATCCGACACGTCAGCAGGGCGATGTGCATAAGAACATTAACGATCTGTTGGACAAGCTGGAAAAGAAACGGCTGAACAAGCTGCGCGAGCGCCTGGACCAGCTTATTGAATCCGATCCGCGCCTGCGGGTGCTGCGTCCCCAGTTGCTTATCAATCTGGTGGACGAGGGGCTGCGTATCCAGATCCTCGATAGCCAGAACCGGCCGATGTTTGAAACCGGCAGCGCGCGGGTGGAACCCTATATGCGGGATGTGCTGCGCGGCATCGCGCCGATCCTCAATGATATTCCCAATAAAATCAGCATATCGGGGCATACCGACGCCGCCCCCTACGCCAATGGCGAACGCGGCTACAGTAACTGGGAATTATCGGCTGAACGCGCCAACGCGTCCAGGCGGGAACTTATCACCGGCGGGCTGGCGGAAGGCAAAATCCTGCGGGTGGTGGGCATGGCCGCCACCATGAGCCTTGCGCCGCAGCAGCCCGACGCGGCGATTAACCGCCGCATCAGCCTGCTGGTGCTGAATAAGCAAACGGAACTGAGCATTGCACATGAAAACGTGCAAAGCCAGGGGATGGAAATCAATAACTCGAAAGGATTAACGCAGCAGCCGTCATTTAAGGACGCTACCGATACGCCGCCGGTTCCGGACCCGGCGGCGCCGGGAACACCGGAATCGACGCCAGTGAAACCCGCGGCGCCGCCAGCGGCAGGGGAGCCGGCGGTAACCCCGCCAGGAACCGCGGAACCTGTGCCGTCCACCGCCCGGCAGACCAATGCCGGCGTCAACGCGGCGCCGGCGAGTTCATCATCCGGGGGACCGGCCGCAGCCCCGGCTACTTTGCCATCCGGGGCCTCCGTTCCGGCTGCCTCGCCGTTTAACGAACGTGATTCACAGCAGAGGTGATTTCGTGAGCATGGAATTAAGCGCTTTTTACCAAACTTTTTTTGATGAAGCCGCCGAACTGCTGGCGGATATGGAACAGCACCTGCTGGTACTGGATCCGCAAAATCCGGATAGCGAACAGCTGAATGCGATTTTTCGCGCCGCCCATTCGATTAAAGGCGGGGCGGGAACCTTCGGTTTTACGGTATTGCAGGAAACCACGCATTTGCTGGAGAACCTTCTGGACGAGGCGCGGCGGGGGGAGATGTCCCTCAGCACGGAGATTGTTAACCTGTTTTTGGAAACCAAAGATATCATGCAGGATCAATTAGATGCCTACAAAACGGCTCAGGAGCCTGATGCGGCAAGCTTTGCTTATATCTGCGAAGCGCTGCGCCAGCTGGCTTTGGAAGCTAAAGGCGCCGTGGCGCCGGCCGACGGCGCCGTCGCACAGGCGGCGGACAATGTCCAGCAGAACGCGGCGCCGCGTCCCGGTCAAACGGACGCGGCGGATGCTGCGCTGCGCATACGGCTTAGCGGCCTTAAAGCCAGTGAAATTCCGCTGATGCTTGAGGAACTGGGCAATCTCGGCACGGTGCTGGCTCACGAGGAAACGCCCGACGGCCTGAGCGCCAGCCTGCAAACCACGGTGAGCGAGGATGACATCTGCGCAGTGCTGTGTTTTGTGCTGGATGCCGATCAGATTCATTTTGACGCCGAGCCCGACGCCGCGACCGTAGCCGAAGCCCCCGAAGCCCCCGATGCCAACCCGTTGCCGGCCGCCGCCGGCCAGGCCCAGGTCGGCGAAATCGCGCACGCCGGCCACGCCGACAATGTCACGCCCATCAACGCCGCGGGCGCGCCGGCCAGACAGGCCGATACCGGCGCGGCACGAGTCAAACCCGCTGATACCAGTATCCGGGTGGCGGTAGAGAAAGTGGACCAGTTGATCAATCTGGTCGGCGAACTCGTGATTACGCAGTCCATGATTGCCCAGCGCGCCGGCGCGCTGGATCCGGTGGAACATAGCGATTTAATGATCAGCATGGGGCAATTGGAACGCAATGCCCGCGATCTGCAGGAATCGGTGATGTCGATCCGCATGATGCCGATGGAGTATGTCTTTAACCGTTTCCCGCGCCTGGTGCGGGATCTCGCCGCCAAGCTGGATAAGCAGGTGGAGCTGACGCTTGAGGGCAGTTCAACCGAGCTGGATAAGAGCCTGATCGAACGTATTATCGATCCGTTGACCCATTTGGTGCGTAATAGTCTCGATCACGGGATTGAGTCGCCGGATATCCGTACGGCGCTCGGCAAGCCGGCCGTCGGCAACCTGCAGCTGCGCGCCGAGCATCAGGGGGGCAACATTTGTATCGAGGTGATCGACGATGGCGCCGGCCTTAACCGCGAAAGAATTCTGGCCAAAGCGTTGTCCCAGGGACTGCCGGTGAGCGACAGCATGACCGACGAAGAAGTGGGCATGTTGATTTTCGCGCCGGGATTTTCCACCGCCGAACAGGTGACCGATGTTTCCGGACGCGGGGTGGGCATGGATGTGGTGAAACGCAACATTCAGGCGATGGGCGGCCATGTGGATATTTTGTCCCAGGCCGGCAAAGGCACCACCATCCGCATCCTGCTGCCCCTGACGCTGGCGATCCTGGACGGTATGTCGGTACGGGTAAACCAGGATGTGTTTATCCTGCCGCTGAATACCGTGATGGAGTCGTTGCAGCCGCAGGCGGACGATTTGCACCCGCTTGCCGGCGGCGAGCAGGTCTTGCAGGTGCGCGGCGAATACCTGCCGCTGGTGGAAATGCACCATTTGTTTGATATCAACGGCGCCAAGACCGATCCGACCCAGGGCATCGTGGTGATCCTGCAAAGCGCGGGGCGACGTTATGCCCTGCTGGTGGATCAGCTTATCGGCCAGCATCAGGTGGTGGTGAAAAACCTGGAAAGCAATTATCGCAAGGTACCGGGAATTTCCGCCGCCACCATTCTTGGCGATGGCAGCGTGGCGCTGATTATCGATGTGTCCGCACTACAGGCCCTGAACCGTAGTAAACGGTTGGCCGGTGCTGCTTAATTTATCTTATTTAGCCGACTGATTAAAAGGTGAAAACCATGGCAGGACTTGCAAGCGTCACCGCGCTGAACGGAGAAACCGTGGGTCAGGAGTTTCTGATCTTTACGCTGGGCGATGAAGAATATGGTATTGATATCCTGAAGGTACAGGAGATCCGTGGTTATGATCAGGTGACGCGGATCGCTAATACGCCGGCCTTTATCAAAGGCGTTACCAATCTGCGCGGCGTGATTGTGCCGATATTGGATCTGCGCATTAAGTTCGCGCAGTCGGATGTTATGTACAATGACAATACGGTCGTGATTGTGCTGAACCTGTACCAGCGGGTGGTGGGCATTGTTGTCGACGGCGTTTCCGACGTGCTGTCGTTGACCGCCGAGCAGATCCGCCCGGCGCCGGAATTTGCCGTGACACTGGCGACTGAGTATTTGACGGGCCTGGGGTCGCTGGGCGAACGGATGCTTATCCTGGTGGATATTGAGCGGTTGTTGAATAGCGAGGAAATGGCGCTGGTGGATAGCGTCGCCATGGCGTAAATAAGCCCCATTGGCACGCTCTCCCTTGAACACGTCTGCTTTAAGCGCGGTGTTGGCGGGCATACCGTGCCATGGGGCGCTCGGTCGGGCGGGAAAATCACGCCCGATTCGACCCCAGTGGCACGCTCTCCCTTGAACACGTCTGCTTTAAGCGCGGTGGTGGCGGGCATACCGCGCCATGGGGCGCTCGGTCGGGCGGGAAAATCACGCCCGATTCGACCCCATTGGCACGCTCTCCCTTGAACACGTCTGCTTTAAGCGCGGTGGTGGCGGGCATACCGCGCCATGGGGCGCTCGGTCGGGCGGGAAAATCACGCCCGATTCGACCCCATCGGCACGCTCTCCCTTTAACACGATTGCTTTAGGCCCGGTGCTGGCGGGCATACCGCGCCATGGGGCGCTCGGTCGGGCGGGAAAATCACGCCCGATTCGACCCCATTGGCACGCTCTCCCTTGAACACGTCTGCTTTAAGCGCGGTGGTGGCGGGCATACCGTGCCATGGGGCGCTCGGTCGGGCAGGAAAATCACGCCCGATTCGACCTCATAGGCACGCTCTCCCTTGAACACATCTGCTTTAAGCGCGGTATTGGCGGGCATACCGCGCCATGGGGCGCTCGGTCGGGCGGGAAAAACACGCCCGATTCGACCCCATTGGCACGCTCTCCCTTGAACACATCTG
The DNA here is from genome assembly GCF_047324145.1 of Sodalis sp. RH24. Classification (NCBI taxonomy): domain Bacteria; kingdom Pseudomonadati; phylum Pseudomonadota; class Gammaproteobacteria; order Enterobacterales; family Bruguierivoracaceae; genus Sodalis; species Sodalis sp. RH24. Next base: position 1,309,935 of record NZ_CP178729.1, on the reverse strand, counting down.
CTTTAAGCGCGGCGTTGGCGGGCATACCGCGCCATGGGGCGCTCGGTCGGGCGGGAAAATCACGCCCGATTCGACCCCATTGGCACGCTCTCCCTTGAACACGTCTGCTTTAAGCGCGGTGTTGGCGGGCATACCGTGCCATGGGCCTCGGTTGGGCAGGCCAATTCGACCCCATTGGCACGCTATTCCTTGAACAGGCTCGGTTTGGTACTGGGTGCTCGCGGGCCTGGCGCTAATTTCTGACGATAGCGGTAAAGTTTGGCGGTTGCCTGCCGATACAATTAGCACCAGTTGTAGTGGGAAAACAGGCATGTTTAACCGAATAAGAGTAGTGACCGGCTTAGTTCTTGTGTTGATAATTTTTTGTTTATTACAACTCTCCTCCGGAGGCGTGTTTTATCATTCGCTGAAACAAGATCAACACTATTTTGGCGTGTATCAGAATCTGCGTAAGCAGCAAACCGCGCTGAGCGCCAGTTGGGTTGCCCTGGTCCAGACCCGTAATACCCTTAACCGGGCGGCGGTGCGTTACCTGATGGACGAGAATAAAATGGGCAGCGGCGCAACGGTGACCGAATTATTATCCGAAGCGGTGGGGACCCTGCGGCGTTCGGAGCAGACCTTCGGTAATTTCATGGCGATGCCGCGCGAGGAAGGGCAGGACGAAGCCAATATTCAGGCCATGAAACAGCGCTATGATGCCCTGCACTCCGCGTTGGCTGAGCTCAATACCCAATTGAGCAACGGCAATATCGTTGATTTTTACGCGCAGCCTACCCAGGCGGTGCAAAATAATTTCGAGGATACCTATAGCCGTTACCTGGCCGGGAATATCCGCCTCTATAACGACGCGGTGGACATGAACCAGCAGTCCTATAACCAGTCCCTCGGCGTGCTGGGCGGTGTTCTGGTCATTTTTATTCTGATTTCCCTGTTGGTGTGGGTCGGCATCCGCCGCATCCTGCTGCATCCGCTGCGCTATCTGATAAGCCATATCCGCGGTATCGCCGCGGGCGATCTTACCCAGGCGCTGACATTAAACAGCCGTAATGAAATGGGCATGCTGGCGGAGAGCCTGCGGGATATGCAGCATGCGCTGACCGGCACCGTGCATACCGTGCGCCAAAGCGCCGACGCCATTTACAGCGGCGCCGGTGAAATCGCCGCCGGCAATAACGATTTGTCCGCGCGCACCGAGCAGCAGGCGTCGGCGCTGGAGGAAACGGCCGCCAGCATGGAGCAGTTGACCGCCACGGTGAAACAGAACGCCGAGAATGCCCGTCAGGCGCGGCAACTGGCTCTGAGCGCGTCGGAAACCGCGCAAAAGGGTGGCAAGGTGGTGGATAACGTGGTCACTACCATGCATGAAATTGCCGGAAGCTCGCAGAAGATAGCCGATATTACTGGTGTTATCGACGGCATTGCTTTCCAGACCAATATCCTGGCCCTGAACGCGGCGGTAGAGGCGGCGCGCGCCGGGGAGCAGGGGCGCGGATTCGCAGTGGTGGCGGGCGAGGTGCGCAGTCTGGCGCAGCGCAGCGCCCAGGCGGCGAAGGAAATCAAGGGACTGATTGACGATTCGGTTAATCGTGTCGACGTGGGTTCGGCGCTGGTGGAAAGCGCCGGCGAAACTATGTCGGAGATTGTCGACGCGGTGACACGCGTGACCGATATCATGGGCGAAATTTCTTCCGCGTCCGATGAGCAAAGCCACGGTATCGACCAGGTGGGCGAGGCGGTGGCGGAAATGGATCGCACCACGCAGCAGAATGCCGCCCTGGTGCAGCAGTCGGCCCAGGCCGCTGCTCAACTGGAAGCGCAGGCCGGCCTGTTGACCCAGGCCGTGTCGGTATTCCGGCTGGAGACGGCGGCGGCGCCCGCGACGGAAAAGGCGGTGGTCCCTGTGCCGCAAACGCCCTCGTCCGCGACGGCAAAAAAAACCACGGAAAGCACGTCGCAGGAAAATTGGGAAACCTTCTAACTACGCATTATATAAGCCACACACCGGCATGAGGTTAATGATGTTAACGCGTATACGGATTTCCACCAGCCTGATCATGATTGTTTTGATCTTTGGCCTGATGCAGCTGGTCAGCAGCGGACTCTCGTTTGAAAATTTCAGGCGCAGTAGCGAGAACTTTCATCAGGTAGAGGCGGACAACCTGAAACGTAACTCGCTGAGCATGAGTTGGTCGGAGATGCTGCAAACCCGTAATTCCCTGAACCGGGCGGCAACGCGTTTTGCGTCTTATACGCCGCTTGAGCAGATCCTGCCCCTGATGGCGGACGCCAAAAAAAGGCTGAGCCATGGGGAAGCGGTGTTTAAGGAATTCAACGCCTATCCGGCGGACAACGAAGCGGAGCAGGCGCTGCGCGTCAAGACCGTGAAGAGTTTCAAGGAATTCGACCAGGCGATGCATGAGGCGATAGAGATGCTGGACAACGGTAATGTCCAGGCCTTTATGGGCCAGCCCACGCAGAAGTTCCAGGATGCGTTCGAACTGCAGTACAACGCCTATATGACCCAGCTTTCCGGGGTGATTGGCGAAGCCAGCGAGGCAAATCGCATCGCCTATGGCCGTTCGGGCTGGATGCTGGGGCTGATGACCGGCATGACCGCGCTGCTGACGCTGGTGGCCCTGCTGTGGCTGAAACGTATGCTGCTGCGGCCGCTGGCCGTAATGAGCGGCCATTTCAACGCCATTGCCGGCGGCGACCTGGGTAACCGTATCGAGGTCAGCGGACGCAACGAAATCAGCCAGCTGTTTCATCAGTTGGAGACGATGCGCGATGAACTGGCGCAAACGGTGATGACCGTACGCCAGGGCACCGATGCCATGCTTAGCGGCATCCAGGAAATCGCCAGCGGCAATAACGACCTGTCGTCACGTACCGAACAACAGGCCGCGGCGCTTGAGGAAACGGCCAGCAGCATGGAGCAGCTGACCTCGACGGTGAAGCAGAACGCCGAAAATGCCCGCCAGGCCAGCAAACTGGCCAGCGATGCATCCAGCACCGCGCAAAAAGGCGGCACGCTGACCGGCAACGTGGTTAAACGCATGGCCGATATCGCCGTAAGCTCGCGCAAAATCAGCGATATCACAAGCGTGATAGACGGCATCGCCTTCCAGACCAATATCCTGGCGCTGAACGCGGCGGTGGAAGCCGCACGCGCGGGCGAGCAGGGCCGCGGGTTCGCGGTGGTGGCGGGCGAGGTGCGCAGTCTGGCGCAGCGCAGCGCCCAGGCGGCCAAAGAGATCAAGGGGTTGATTGACGAGTCGGCGACCCGGGTACAGCAGGGATCGGAGCTGGTGGCCTCCGCCGGTGAAACCATGGATGAAATCGTGCGTTCGGTGGCCCGTGTCACCGATATCATGGGTGAAATCGCCTCGGCGTCGGATGAGCAAAGCCGGGGCATTGAACAGGTCGCCACCGCCGTCAATCAAATGGACGCGGCAACCCAGCAGAATGCGTCGCTGGTGGAACAATCAGCCGCCGCCGGCCATGCGCTGGAATCACAGGCGGAAGCATTAATGCAGGCGGTACGGGTATTCAGGCTAACGCAGCATGAGCTGCAGGAAAACCAGGATGAACCAATGGCTTCAGACCTCAGCACCCGGCAACTCGGGTCCATAACCTAACGCCAAACGCAAGCGCGGCGCAGCGAGAAACCCTATGTCAAACCAAGCTGAAATTGCCGCAAAATGGTCTAACTGGGCACAACAGGTGCCCTTATCCGATGTGCATTTCCAGCGCATCTGCCAATTGATCTACCAGCGGGCCGGCCTTGTGCTGGCCAGCCATAAGCGGGAGATGGTGTATAACCGCCTTGTCAGGCGGCTGCGTACGCTGAATATAGCGGACTTCGGCACCTATCTGGCGCTGCTGGATGCCGATGTCAAGGGGCCGGAGTGGGAGATATTCGTCAATGCGCTGACGACCAATCTGACGGCCTTTTTCCGTGAACAGCACCATTTCCCGGTGTTGGCGCGGCACGCCAAGGAGCGGCCGGGACCCTACAGCGTCTGGAGCACCGCGGCTTCCACCGGCGAGGAGCCTTATTCCATCGCCATGACGCTGATGGAAACCCTGACGGGTTCGCTGGCGCAGGTGTCGGTTATCGGCAGCGATATCAATACCCAGGTGTTGGACAAAGCCCGCGCCGGCGTGTACCGCCATGAAGAACTGCGCGGGCTGAGCACCGTGCAGCGGCAGCGGTTCTTTCTGCGCGGCACCGGTCCCCATGACGGGCTGGCGCGGGTCAGGCCCGAACTGAACGCCATGGTGCGGTTTCAGTACCTGAACCTGCTGGCGGCAGAGTGGGCGTTGCCCGGGCCTTTCGACGCGATATTTTGCCGTAATGTAATGATTTATTTTGATAAGGAGACGCAGGAGCGCATTTTGCGCCGCTTCGCGCCGTTGCTGAAGCCCGGCGGGTTGCTGTTTGCCGGCCATTCGGAAAATTTTAGTCAGATAAGCCAGGATTTCAAGCTGCGCGGACAAACGGTCTATCAGCTTACTAAGGAAAGAATATGAGAAAAATCAGAGTGCTTTGCGTAGATGATTCCGCGCTGATGCGCCAATTAATGACTGAAATCATTAATGGTTTTCCCGATATGGAAGTGGTGGCCACCGCGCCCGATCCGCTGGTGGCCCGCGATCTGATTAAAAAATTAAACCCGGAAGTGCTGACGCTGGATGTGGAAATGCCGCGCATGGACGGGCTGGATTTCCTGGAAAAACTGATGCGCCTGCGGCCGATGCCGGTGGTGATGGTGTCGTCACTGACCGGGCGCGGCTCGGAAATCACCCTGCGGGCTTTGGAGCTGGGGGCGATTGATTTTGTGACCAAACCCCAGACCGGCCTGCGCGACGGCATGCTGGCCTATAGCGAAGCCATTGCCGAGAAGATCCGCACCGCCTCCCGCGCCAGGCTGCCGCAGCGGCGCTCGACCGATGCCGCGCCGATCATCCATGTCCCGCTGCTGAGCAGCGAGAAGCTGATTGCCATCGGCGCGTCCACCGGCGGAACGGAGGCGATCCGCCACGTTCTGGAGCCGTTGCCGGCCAATAGCCCGGCGCTGCTGATTACCCAGCATATGCCGCCGGGATTTACCCGCTCCTTTGCCGAACGGTTGAACAAGCTTTGCCAGATAACGGTAAAGGAAGCCGAGGACGGCGAGCGGATATTGCCGGGGCACGCCTACATCGCACCCGGGGCCCGGCATATGGAGCTGGCCCGCAGCGGCGCCAACTACCAGATCCGGCTGCATGACGGCGAGCCGGTCAACCGGCACCGCCCATCGGTGGACGTCCTGTTTCATTCGGTGGCGCAATTCGCCGGGCGCAACGCCGTCGGGGTGATCCTGACCGGCATGGGCAATGACGGCGCCGCCGGCATGCTGGCGATGCGCAACGCCGGCGCCTATACCCTGGCGCAGGACGAGTCCAGCTGCGTGGTGTTCGGCATGCCGCGCGAGGCGATTGCCATGGGCGCCAGCAACGAAACCGTGCCGCTGCATCAGATGAGCCAGAGAATGATGGCGCAAATCAGCAGCGGTCAGGCATTACGTATTTAGCGGCCCGCGAGCGGGTTACATGTTAATAACAGGAGTAGGTATGGCGGACAAAGAACTCAGGTTTCTGGTGGTGGACGATTTCGCGACAATGCGTCGCATCGTCCGTAACCTGCTAAAGGAACTTGGCTTTAACAATGTGGACGAAGCCGAGGATGGCGTCGACGCTCTCACCAAGCTGCGCGCCAACAAGATTGATTTTGTCATTTCCGATTGGAATATGCCGAATATGGACGGACTGGCCCTGCTGCAGAATATCCGCGCCGATGGCGCGATGGCCGCGCTGCCGGTGCTGATGGTGACCGCGGAAGCCAAGAAGGAAAATATCATTGCCGCCGCGCAGGCGGGCGCCAGCGGCTATGTGGTTAAGCCGTTTACCGCGGCGACACTGGAAGAAAAGCTTAATAAGATCTTCGAAAAGCTGGGGATGTAATCAGGAGGGGATATGAATAATACACCGACCATGCCGAATGTTAACGCCACCGCCACGGATATCATCTCCCGTATCGGACAATTGACGCGTATGCTGCGCGACAGCCTGAAGGAACTGGGCCTCGACCAGGCCATCGCCCAGGCCGCCGAAGCCATCCCCGACGCCCGCGACCGGCTGGATTATGTGGTGCAGATGACCGCCCAGGCGGCTGAGCGCGCGCTGAACTGCGTCGAGGCGGCGCAACCACGGCAGACCGCCATGGAACGTGGCGCCAAGGGGCTGACCACCCGTTGGGACCAGTGGTTCGACAGCCCCATTGAACTGGCCGACGCGCGCGAGCTGGTGACCGATACCCGGCACTACCTGGCCGAGGTGCCCGGCCATACCGCCTTTACCCATGCCCAATTGCTGGAGATCATGATGGCGCAGGACTTCCAGGATCTGACCGGCCAGGTGATCAAGCGCATGATGGATGTGATCCAGGAAATAGAAAAGCAGCTGCTGATGGTGTTGCTGGAAAACATGCCGGAGCCGGCGAAGGGCAAACGCGCCAGCGACGGCCTGCTCAACGGCCCGCAGCTTGATCACAGCGTCGACGGCGTGGTGGCCAACCAGGGCCAGGTGGACGACCTGCTCGACAGCCTCGGTTTTTAAATCCTTTCTCCCGGCCCGGACCGTCGTCCGGGCTACGCCTATGCGCCAAATAACCGTCGCTTTAACGCGCTGTTCCCGCCATCGGTCCGGGCGTAATTTGTCATGCTGGTAAGATAATGCCCATGGCAAAACGCATTCGGGAACAGTGATGGCGGAAGACAGCGATCAGGAAAAAAACGAGGCCCCCACCGCCCACCGGTTGGATAAGGCTCGTGAAGAGGGACAGATCCCCCGATCGCGTGAATTAACCTCGGTATTGATGTTGGTGACCGGGCTGGCCGTGTTATGGATGGGCGGCGAGCCGCTGGCGCGTCAGCTGGCGGCGATGCTGGCCCAGGGATTGCGCTTTGACCACGGTATTATCAGCGACGACCGGCAAATCCTGTTCCAGGTGGAATCGCTTATCGGCCAAACCGTCTGGGCGCTGCTGCCGGTGTTTGCCGGACTGGTGGTGATGGCGCTGGTAGCGCCGTCGCTGCTGGGCGGGGTGATGTTTAATCCCGGCTCGATAAAATTTGATTTAAAAAAACTTAATCCGCTGCCGGGCCTGAAACGGGTGGTATCCGCCCAGTCGCTGTCGGAGCTGTTCAAGGCCATTCTGAAAGCGTTGCTGGCGGGGTGGGTCACCGGCTGGTTCCTGTGGCATAACTGGCCGCGCATGCTGCATCTGGTGCTGGAATCGCCGATCGCGGCGCTGGGAGATGCCCTGGGCCTGATCGCCACCTGCGCGCTGATGGTTATCCTGTCATTTATTCCCATCGTGGCGTTCGACGCCTTTTGGCAACTGTGGAGCCATGTCAAGAAGCTGCGCATGACCCGCCAGGAAATCCGCGACGAGTTCAAGGACCAGGAAGGGGACCCGCACGTCAAAAACCATATTCGCCAGCAGCAGCGCGCCATGTCGCGCCGGCGCATGATGCGCGACGTGCCGGCGGCGGACGTTATCATCACCAACCCGACCCATTACGCCGTCGCGCTGCGTTATGAAGACAGTAAAATGAGCGCGCCGAAGGTGGTGGCCAAAGGCGCCGGCGACATCGCCATGCGCATCCGCGCGCTGGGGGAAACCCATCATGTGCCGATGCTGGAGGCGCCGTCGCTGGCCCGCGCGTTGTACCGGCACAGCGACATCGGCGAGGCCATTCCGGCCCAGTTGTACGCGGCAGTGGCCGAGGTGCTGGCCTGGGTTTACCAGCTCAAGCGCTGGCGCAGCCAGGGCGGCCTGATTCCGAAAAAACCTGAACATTTACCGGTGCCGGCGGCACTGGATTTTGCCCACGAGAAAGAGTGATATGGCCAATCTGGTAGCATTATTACGTTTGCCTTCGAATTTCAAGACTATCCAATGGCAGATCCTGGCCGGGCCGGTATTGATTCTCATGATCCTGTCGATGATGGTGCTGCCGTTGCCGGCCCTGGTGCTGGATCTGCTGTTTACCTTTAATATCGCCCTGTCGATCATGGTGCTGCTGGTGGCGATGTTTACCCGCAAAACCCTCGAGTTCGCGGCCTTTCCCACCATCCTGCTGTTTTCCACGCTGCTCAGGCTGTCCCTGAACATCGCCTCAACGCGCATCATCCTGCTGCACGGCCATTCCGGCACCGCGGCGGCGGGCCGGGTCATCGAGGCGTTTGGCCATTTCCTGGTGGGGGGCAATTTCGCCATTGGTATCGTGGTGTTTATTATCCTGGTGGTGATCAACTTTATGGTGATCACCAAGGGGGCGGGACGTATCGCCGAGGTCGGGGCGCGTTTCGTGCTCGACGGCATGCCCGGCAAACAAATGGCCATCGACGCCGACCTCAACGCCGGCCTGATCGGCGAGGAGGAGGCCAAGTCCCGGCGCAGCGAAGTGACCCAGGAAGCGGATTTCTACGGCTCCATGGACGGGGCCAGTAAATTTGTGCGCGGCGACGCCATCGCCGGCCTGATGATCATGGTGATCAATGTGATCGGCGGGCTGCTGGTGGGCATGATCCAGCACGGCATGAGCCTGGGCAACGCGGCGGAAAGTTATACCCTGCTGACCATCGGCGACGGCCTGGTGGCGCAGATCCCGGCGCTGGTGATCTCCACCGCCGCGGGCGTTATCGTCACCCGCGTGGGCAGCAACGAGGACGTCGGCCAGCAAATGGTCGGCCAGCTGTTCAATAATCCGCGGGTGATGCTGCTGAGCGCCTGCGTGCTGGGGCTGCTCGGGCTGGTTCCCGGTATGCCCAACCTGGTGTTTTTATTCTTTACCGCCATGCTGCTGGGACTGGCCTGGTGGCTGCGTGGCAAGACCATGGACGGTCCCGCGGCCGAGGCGCCGCCCGCGGTGGCGCAGCAGGAAAACGCCTTCGCCAAGGAAGCCAGCTGGAGCGATGTGCAGCTGGAGGATCCGTTGGGCATGGAGGTGGGGTACCGTCTGATCCCCATGGTGGATTTCCAGCAGAACGGCGAGCTGTTGGGCCGTATCCGCAGCATCCGCAAAAAATTCGCCCAGGAAACCGGTTATCTCCCGCCGGTGGTGCATATCCGCGATAACCTGGAGCTGCAGCCCGCCAGTTACCGCATCCTGCTGAAAGGCGTTGAAATGGGGCGCGGCGAGGCCTACCCCGGCCGCTGGATGGCGATTAATCCCGGCGGCGCGGCGGGAGAACTGGCCGGCGACGTGACCCGCGATCCGGCGTTCGGCCTGCCGGCGGTCTGGATTGACAGCGCCCTGAAAGAGCAGGCGCAGATACAAGGCTACACCGTGGTCGAGGCCAGTACGGTGGTGGCCACCCATCTCAACCATCTGATCGGCATCCATGCCAGCGAATTGCTGGGCCGTCAGGAGACGCAGCAGTTGCTGGAACGCGTTACCCAGGAAATGCCGAAACTGACCGAAGACTTTATTCCCGGCACCCTGTCGCTGACGATTTTTCATAAAGTATTGCAAAACCTGCTGGCGGAAAGCGTGCCGATCCGCGATATGCGCACTATTATCGAAACCCTGGTCGAACATGCCCCGGTGCAAAAAGATCCGGCGGAGTTGACGGTCGTGGTGCGGGTGGCTCTGGGACGGGCTATTACCCAGCGCTGGTTTCCGGGCGACAGCGAAATCCAGGTTATCGGCCTGGATCTGGCGCTGGAGCGCGTCCTGCTGCAGGCGTTGCAAAGCGGCGGCGGGCTGGAGCCGGGCATGGCGGATCGCGTGCTGGCCCAGGCCAGGGACGTATTGGCGCAGCAGGAAAACCTGAACGCGCCGCCGGTATTGCTGGTCAACCATAGCCTGCGCCCGCTGCTGGCGCGCTTTCTGCGCCGTACTCTGCCGCAGATGGCGGTGCTCTCCAACCTGGAGGTCAGCGACCAGCGGCAAATCCGCATGACCTCCATGCTGGGCGCCACCCAGTGACCGGGCGGCGGCAGCGGGTCAGGCGTCGTCCGCTGGCGGGGTATCTGGTTGCGGGCGCGCTAACCGGCCTGGCGCCGCTGGCCGCCGCCATGCCCGCACTGGGCAATGGCGTGCCGGCTGCCGGGGCGGCGCTTGGCATCAGCGCGCGAGTGGTGGCGCCGGGGGGCGGTACGGGCCCTGTCCGTATGCCGCCTGCGGATCTTGCCGCGCGGCGCGCGGCGCCGGACGCCCCCGCGGGTTTTGGACATCAGATCAAGGGCGGCGCGCAGGGAGGATGGCAGGGGACAGGGCAAATGCTGGTGCTTTCCCAGCGCGGCAGCGCCAAAAGCAGCCCGCCGATGCGCCCCTTCGCGCCTTTACCGGCCGGGGTGCGCGTCACGTCGATCAACTGGCGGATAGAAACCGGGCGGCCATTGCCGTCACAGGTTGTTCTGGCGCTCTGCATGCCGGGGAAATGTGTTTATCTGGACGGCCTGGCCGGGCGCAGCGACGCCATGGCTGGCCAGCCTGCGGACAATCCGGTGACGCTATTGATACAAGTCGCTGGGCGCGGGGTGATAAATCAACCGCTGATAGTAAACCGCTACCAGGTGCTGGTGAATTACCAGGGAGACATTAAACGCTGAATTTGCGCCCGAGCGCGCTGCCGCCCAGGGCCTGGCCGTCGGGGCCGTACATGCGGCGCTGGGTTTGATATTCATCCAATACCGATAATACCTGATCGTTATGCTTAAGGTGCTGCGCCAGCAATAAACCGTTACGGTAGTTATTGCGGCTGAGATCTTCCGTCAGGCGCGTGATGGCCAGCCAAATCCGGTGCAGGCCGGGATGCGGCTCATAAGGAGGATTGCCGGCGTCGCTGGCTTGCGCCTGCTGCTGGCGGTGGTGATCCACATACTGCAGGGTGGTTAACTGCTCGTTTTTGTTTTCCGTCACCCGGTGCAGCAACGCCGTATTCACCTGGCCGGCGCTCAGTAAACGCTGTTCCTCCACCAGGGTCAGTTCCAATTGCTGCAAAATACCCAGCATCCGGGCGCAGATCTGTTCCAGTTCGTTCATGGCGGTCGCTTATTCATCCAGCATCGATTGCGTTTGCGCTATCAGCGCATCGGCAATTTTGCCGGTATCTATTTTTAATTCACCGTTGCGGATCGCCTGCTTCAGGCTTTCCACCTTGGCGACGTTGATGTCATTGCTGCCGGGCTGGCGCAGTTGCGCCTGGGCATCGCTCAGCTTAACCCGCGTCTCTTCGCCGGGCGTGACGGCGGGAGCGGCGGCCTTGGCTTTCGGCGACTGGACAGTACCCTGGTCGTTACCCGGCAGGGTGGACAGGGGTCGTATCGGGCGCGTACTTTCAATACTCATACAATCTCGCTTAGGTAGGGGATAAATGGTGCTAAAGGCTTATCCTGAATTATCGGTCAAATTACCCAAAGCTTTAATTTTTAATCAGCGCGGCCGTTAAGGCTCAATGCGGATGCCGCCATCAGGGGTGACCTGGCCGACGACCATCTGGCCGGACTCCATCCGCACCCGCAGGCGATCGTTGACCGCCGCGTTGCCCATCGCCTTGCCGGTGCCTTGCACCGAAAATCCATCGCCCTGCGCCGTGACCTGCACGGGCTGGCCGGTTTTGACCAGCCAGGGACGACGCAGCATGGCGGCGGTCAACACCTGACCGCTGCCCAGGGCACGTTCGCTGAGACTTCCGTAGACCCAGGCCATATCGGTGAGCGGCGTCACGGACATGTTGTCCACGCGCCCGGTCTGCCAGACGACATCGCCCTGCGCCAGCGTCTGGTTCGCGGAAATGGCGCGGGCGGTGACCAGATAGCGATCCGTGACCTGCACCTCGGCCTGCACATAGCGTTTTTGATTGCCGCAGATCACCTGGACACTGATATTCCCCCGGGCGCGATTATTGGCGGGCAATGAAAACTGCGGCTGTTCGCAGTCCGGCCGGCGGGCGGCCGGCGTTTTTACCACCACCTTCAGCTCGACCGGCGGCGAGGCATATTGCCGCAGCAAAAAATCGGTCAGTCCCTCGGTAAGGCGATCGGCCGCCCGGGCGCCGGTGGACAACAGCAGGGCGCCCGCCATGCCATACAAAAAACCGTTGGCTACGCGCCGCGCCGCCATACGCCAAGCACCGCCCGCCGGCGCCCGCGTGGGTTCGCCCTCCGGCTGTTGTCTGTTTTGTCCGCTCACGCCATGACCTTGTCGGTGGAGGAATTGCTGTTATCCGCCTCTTTGCGCGATAACCCCGGAAAACAAGTGTACCGGTCCCCGTTTGCCGCCAATGGGTAAATTAGCGCTGCAATTCATGCTTATTCCAACGATAGGGAAGGGAATGTTGCGTCTAAGCTGGCAAGCATAAATCAGTATAGCCTTCTTAGGATAATGATGATTGATAAGCTTGATGCCGCCCTGCAATTCCAGCAGGAAGCCCTCAACCTGCGCGCGCAGCGTCAGGAAATTCTTGCCGCCAATATCGCCAATGCCGATACCCCGGGCTATCAGGCGCGCGATATCGATTTTGCCAGCGAATTAAACAAAGCGATCACGCAGGGACGCGCCAGCGGCAACTCACTGTCGTTGACCACCACGTCGACGCGCCATATCGAGGCGTCCACCTCCACCCCCGCCGCCAGGGAACTATTATACCGCGTGCCGGACCAGCCGGCACTGGACGGCAATACCGTGGACATGGATCGCGAAAGAACGCAGTTTGCCGAAAACAGCCTGCAATATCAAACCGACCTGACGGTACTGGGCGGACAGATTAAAAACATGATGTCGGTGCTACAGGAGTAAATAGCCCATGGGTATGACTTCGATTTTTGCTATTTCCGGATCGGCGCTTACCGCGCAATCCCAGCGGATGAACGTGGCCGCCAGCAACCTGGCCAACGCGGACAGCGTCACCGGGCCGGACGGCCAGCCCTACCATGCCAAGGAAGTGGTGTTCCAGGTCGCGGCGCCCGCCGGGCAAGAAATAGGGGGCGTGCAGGTCAGCGGGGTGGTGGAATCGTCGGAAGCGGAAAAACTGGTCTTCCAGCCGGGCAACCCCATGGCGGATGAAAAAGGCTATGTGCGGATGCCGAATGTCAACGTGGTCGATGAGATGGTGAACAGCATGTCTGCCTCGCGCAGCTACCAGGCCAATATTGAAGTGCTGAACACCGCCAAAACCCTGATGCAAAAAACCCTGACGCTGGGTCAATAATCGGAGCAACCCATGAGCACCACCGTTAACACCAATAACACCACCGCCACGTCCGCCGCCACCAGTACCAGTAGCAGCAGCGCAGACCTGCAGAATCAGTTTCTGAAGCTGCTGGTGGCGCAGTTGCAAAACCAGGACCCGACCAATCCCATGGACAACGCGCAACTGACCACGCAACTGGCGCAGATAAGCACCCTCAGCGGCATTGAAAACCTCAATACCACCCTGGGGTCGATTTCCGGTCAGCTGACCACCAGCCAGTCGCTGCAGGCGTCCACCCTGGTCGGCCACGGCGTGATGATCGACGGCAGCGGCATTCTGGTGGGCGCCGATAGCTCCACCACGCCGTTCGGCGTGTCGCTGGATAATGCGTCCGCCACCACCACCGTCACCGTTAAGGATTCCGCCGGCACCGTGGTGCGCACCGTCGATCTCGGCGCGCAGACCGCCGGCGTGCATAGCTTTTCCTGGGACGGGACCAACGATGCCGGCGCCGCCGTACCGGAAGGGGCCTACACCTTCACGGTGGCCGCGACAACGGCGGCCGGCGCCAGCGTGGTGAGCACGCCGCTGCAATACGCCGCGGTCTATGGCGTGAACAACAATGCCACCGGCGGCACGGAGCTGAACCTTGGCCTGGCCGGCAACATCACGCTGGATAAGGTTCGTCAAATCATCTAATGGGCACGGGCGCCGTCGAGCGCGGCAGGCCGGGTGTTTTTACCACAGGAGAGTCAAATGGGTTTTTCACAAGCGGTCAGCGGGTTGAATGCCGCCTCAAATAATTTAAACGTTATCGGTAACAATATCGCCAACTCCGAAACCAGCGGCTTTAAATCAGCTTCCGTGTCCTTTGCCGATGTCTACGCCAGCTCCCAGGTGGGGCTGGGGGTCAAGGTGGCCTCGGTGTCGCAGAATTTCAAGGACGGCACGGTGAACACCACCGATAATAATCTGAACGTGGCGATTTCCAACAGCGGCTTTTTCCGCCTGACGGACGCCAGCGGTTCGGTGTATTACTCCCGAAACGGCGATTGGCATCTGGATCCTGAGCGCAACCTGGTTACCACCAGCGGCCTGAACGTGACCGGCTATGCCGCCACCGGCACGCCGCCGACCATACAGCAGGGCGCCAATCCGGTTAATCTCACCATCCCGACCACCGGCATGACGGCGAAAGCCACCACCACCGGCTCTATGACGCTGAAACTCAACTCCGGCTCGGCGATACTCGACGACACCAAGTTCAGCGCCGCCGATACCACCTCCTATAGTTTTGCGCAGCCGCTGACCACCTACGACAGTCTCGGCAATCCGCATAATATGAGCTTTTATTTTGTCAAGACCGCGGATAACACCTGGAAAGTGCATAGCATCGACGGCAGCGACAGCACCGGCACGGTCGACGATCTTGGCACCCTGTCCTTCGACACCAACGGCCAACTGACCGGCACCGATAATTTTAATGTCGCTATGAGCGGCGTTAACGGCTCCCTCGCCGGCGCATTCAATATCAGCTTTAAGGGTTCCCAGCAGCAGTACACCACGACCAGCAGCGTCAGCGGCCAGGATCAGAACGGCTATTACGCCGGCGATCTGACCAAGTATGCCATCAATGACGACGGCACCATCACCGGCACCTACTCCAACGGCCAGAACCAGTTGCTGGGACAAATCGTGCTGGCCAACTTCGCCAATCCTCAGGGGCTGAAATCCGACGGCAATAACGTCTGGACCGCCACGTCCGCGTCAGGGCAGGCCGTGGTCGGCACCGCCGGCAGCGGTAATTTCGGTTCGCTGACCCCGGAAGCGCTGGAAAGCTCCAACGTCGATCTGAGCAAGGAGCTGGTCAATCTGATTGTCGCCCAGCGCGATTATCAATCGAACGCGCAGACCATCAAGGCGCAGGACACGATTATGCAAACGCTGGTCAACTTAAGCTGACCACTCTGACGGAATAAGCCAATGGATCACGCAATTTATACCGCTATGGGCGCCGCCGGCCAGACCCTTGACCAGCAGGCGATCATTACCAATAACCTGGCCAACGCCTCGACGCCGGGGTTTCGCGCGCAGCTGTTCGCCATGCGGGCGGTGCCCATCGAGGGCCAGACCCTGCCGACGCGCACGCTGGTGGTCGCCTCGACCCCCGGCGCGCTGATGACCCAGGGGCCATTGGATAACACCGATCGCCCCCTGGATGTGGCGGTTCAGGATCAGGGCTGGCTGGCGGTGCAACTGCCCGACGGCACCGAGGCCTATACCCGTAACGGTAATATGCAGGTGGACGCTACCGGCCAATTGCTGATCCAGGGATATCCCGTCATGGGGCAAGGCGGTCCGCTGACGGTGCCGACCCAATCGGCCATTACGGTTGCGGCCGACGGTACCGTTTCGGCGCTGGGCGACGGCGACGCGCCCAACACCATCGGGCCGGTAGGGCAGCTTAAGCGGGTTAAACCCGCCGACGCCAGCCAGCTGGAGCGCGGCGACGACGGCTTATTTCATCTTACCGCCGCCGCCAGCGCCGCGACGGGAGGAACCTTGCCCAACGACGAGACCATTAAGGTCATGCCCGGCGTGCTTGAAGGCAGTAACGTCAACACCGCGGAAACCCTGGTGGATATGATTGGCAGCGCCCGGCGTTTCGAAATGCAGATGAAGGTTATCGCCGATGTCGATCAAAACGCGGAGCATGCCAACCAGCTGCTTTCACTTAGCTAATTTTCGGGAGTATTAACGGATGATCCGTTCATTATGGATTGCCAAAACGGGTCTGGATGCACAGCAGACCAATATGGATGTGATTTCCAATAACCTGGCGAACGTCAGCACCAACGGCTTTAAACGCCAGCGGGCGGTATTCGAGGATTTACTGTACCAAACGGTACGCCAGCCTGGCGCGCAGTCGTCGGAACAAACCACCCTGCCTTCCGGATTACAGCTGGGCACCGGGGTACGGCCTGTCTCTACCGAACGCCTGCACAGCCAGGGCAATCTTCAGCAGACGGAAAACACCAAAGACGTCGCCATTAACGGCAAAGGCTTTTTTCAGGTGCAAATGCCCGACGGCACCACCGCCTATACCCGCGACGGTTCGTTCCAGGTCAATCAAAACGGCCAGTTGGTGACCTCCAGCGGCTATCTTATCCAGCCGGCGATTACCGTGCCGGAAAATGCCCTGACCGTCGCAGTGGCCCGTGACGGGGTGGTGAGCGTCACCACCCAGGGGCAGGCCGCCGCCAGCCAGGTCGGCCAGCTCACGTTGAGTAATTTTATCAACGAGGCCGGTTTGCAGAGCCTGGGCGAAAATCTCTATCAGGAAACCGACAGCTCCGGCGCGCCGAATGAATCCACGCCGGGCCAGAATGGCGTCGGATTGTTGTACCAGGGGTACGTGGAAACCTCCAACGTCAATGTGGCGGAGGAATTGGTGGACATGATCCAGGTGCAGCGCGCTTATGAAATCAACAGCAAAGCCGTTACCGCCTCTGATGCCATGCTGCAAAAGCTGACGCAGCTCTAAACCGGGTAAAGGCATAGGTTACGTTGTAACATTAAATCAGCATTTCGTTACAACGTAACATATAGCCGACTATGGTGGATTTTTTTAAGTGACGGTGTCACTATTAACCGCGCTTCGCGGCGGCTGATTTGCCGGCCAGGATAGACAGGTCATATGAAACTGAAAAAGAGTACCTTTGCATCGCCAGCAGCCAGGCCGGCGTTTCCGGGCCGGCCTCTGGCGCGCGTACTGGCGGCGCTCGGCCTGTTGACGCTGCAGGGCTGTGCGTATATGCCGCATAAAAACCTGGTGGAAGGCGAAACCAGCGCCCAGCCGGCGCCGGCTTCAATGCCCATTGCCAATGGATCGATTTTCCAGGCGGTGCAGCCGATGAACTACGGTTACCAGCCCTTGTTCGAGGACCGGCGGCCGCGCAACGTCGGCGATATCCTGACCATCACCTTGCAGGAAAACGTCAGCGCCAGCAAAAGCTCCTCCGCCAATACGGCGCGCAAGTCGTCCAATACGCTCAACCTGGCCACCACGCCCGCCATGCTGACCGGCGCCATCGGCAACGGCAAGGTGGATCTGGACGCCGCCGGCACCAATGATTTTGACGGCAAGGGTGGCGCCACCGCCAAAAATACCTTTACCGGCACTATTACCGTGACCGTGCAGCAGGTATTGGCCAACGGCAACCTGAAAGTCGTGGGCGAAAAGCAGATCGCCATTAACCAGGGCGCCGAATATATTCGTTTTTCCGGCATCGTCAACCCGCGCACCATTAACGGCAACAATGCGGTGGTATCCACCCAGGTGGCGGACGCGCGCATCGAATACGTCGGCAAAGGCTATATCAACGAAGCGCAGGAAATGGGCTGGCTGCAGCGCTTCTTCCTTAATATTTCACCCTTTTAACAGGCGGCCGGCACCATGCGGATTTCAACTTTACCCTTACGGTTAACCGCCGCCATCGCCGGGCGGTATCTCGCCTGCGCGCTGGCGCTGGCAATGTGCCTACAACCGGCCGGCGCGGAGCGCCTGCGCGATTTGGTGGATATCCAGGGCGTTCGCGATAACCCCTTGATCGGCTACGGGCTGGTGGTGGGGCTGGACGGCACCGGCGACCAGACCACGCAAACGCCGTTTACCACCCAAAGTCTGACCAATATGCTTTCGCAGATGGGCATTACGGTCCCCAGCGGCACCAATATGCAGCTGAAAAATGTGGCCGCGGTAATGGTGACCGCCAATTTCCCGGCGTTCGCGCGCGCCGGCCAGAATATCGACATCGTGGTTTCGTCCATGGGATCGGCTAAAAGCCTGCGCGGCGGCACGTTGCTGATGACGCCGCTAAAGGGATCGGATAACCAGGTCTATGCCCTGGCGCAGGGCAATTTGCTGGTGGGCGGCTCGGGCGCCTCGTCCGGCGGCAGCAAAGTGCAAATCAACCAGCTGGCCGGCGGGCGCATTAACAACGGCGCGGTGATTGAGCGCGAGCTGCCCAGTACCTTCGGCGCCAGCCGCGTCCTGACGCTGCAGCTCAAGCAGGAAAATTTCAGCCTGGCGCAGCGCATCAGCGACGCCATTAACGGCCAGAACGGCATGGGGATCGCCCGCGCCCTGGATGCGCGCACCATCGAGCTGCAGATGCCGGCCAATAACAGCAGCCAGGTCCGTTTCCTGGCGCAAATCCAGGATATCAATATTGCCATGGGTGAGATGGATGCCAAGGTGATTATCAATTCACGCACCGGTTCGGTGGTGATGAACCGTAACGTGATGCTGGACACCTGCGCCGTGGCCCAGGGCAACCTGTCGGTGGTGGTGAATAACCAGCAAAACGTCAGCCAGCCGGATACCCCGTTTGGCGGCGGCCAAACGGTGGTGACCAATCAAACGCAGATTTCGGTTAACCAAAGCGGCGGCTCGCTGCAGCAGGTCACTTCCAGCGCCAGCCTGAACAACGTTATCCGTACCCTTAACTCCCTGGGCGCCACGCCCAATGACCTGATGTCGATTTTGCAGGCTATGCACAGCGCCGGGTGCCTCCAGGCGACGCTGGAGATCATCTGATGGAGCTTAACGCCACCACCGATTTTTCATCCGCCGCCTATGACGTCAAGTCGCTGCAAAAGCTGCATAACCAGGCGGCGCAGTCCTCGCCGCAGGCGCTGAATGCGGTGGCGAAACAGGTGGAGGGTCTGTTTGTACAGATGATGCTGAAAAGCATGCGCGCCGCGCTGCCCAAGGGCGGGGTATTCTCAAGCGACCAAACGGAACTGTTCACCAGCCTCTACGACCAGCAGATGTCCCAACAGCTCACCGCCAAGGGGCTGGGCCTGGCGGATATGATGGTTAAACAGCTTGGCGGTCAGAACGCCGCGGCGGAGGCGGCGAAAAATCCCGTTCCCGAAGCCCTTTCCCAGGCCGATACGCCGGTCAGCGCCAACGTCATTAACGCGCAATTTATGTCGCCCGCGCTGCTGGGAGAATACTGGCGACGCGATCGTCAGCAATCCGCGCCGGCGCCGGTGGCGGCAACGCCCGGCGGGGCAAGTTTTACCGAACGCCTGTCGATCCCGGCGATGATTGCCAGCCGGCAAAGCGGCATTCCCCATCACCTGATTATGGCGCAGGCGGCGCTGGAATCAGACTGGGGCAAGCGGGAAATTCCCGCCGGCGACGGCAAGACCAGCTTCAACCTGTTCGGCATCAAAGCGTCCGACGACTGGCAGGGCAAGACCACCACCATCACCACGACGGAATACCAGAACGGCCAGGCGGTGAAGGTGCAGCAGAAATTCCGGGTCTATGACTCCTACCTGGACGCCCTGGGCGACTATATTCATGTCCTGACGGACAACCCGCGTTATCGCGAGGTGGTGAACGCCGTCCAGCCGGAGGCCGGGGCTTATGCGCTGCAGCGCGCCGGCTACGCCACCGATCCGGCGTACGCCGCCAAGCTTATCCGGATTATCACCCAATTGAAGCACGGCGCCCAGGAGGCGGCCAAATCCTACGGTAGCGATCTGGGCGGGCTGTTCTAGGCGAGCGGGGGCGCGTGGTTTTTTTGCCGCGGCGCTCAAGTTTGTCCCGGTGCGGACGATATAGATATAAAGGGTGGAGCGCGCCGTCGCAGATGAACCGGGCGTCATCGCCTCCCCGGCATAAGGAAAAACGATGTCCAATACGTTAGTGAATATTGCCTCCAGCGGCATCCAGGCCGCGCAGGCCGCGCAGAACGCGGTGGCGAACAACATCAGCAATGTGTACGTCCCGGGTTATAATCGCCAGACCGCGCAGCTGTCGGAAAAACTGACCAGCGGCATTTCCGGCAACGGCGTCTCGGTGACCGGCGTCAGCCGCGCTTATGATTCCCTGGTGGTGAACCAGCTGCGCTCCGCGTCGTCCACTTATGCCGCCTCCAGCAGTTATTACGACCAGATTTCGCAAATCAACACCCTGCTGTCGAACACCGACAGCGATCTGTCCACCATGGTCAGCACGTTTTTCAGCAGTATCCAGTCGCTGAGCAGCAACGCGCAGGACAACGCGGCGCGCCAGACGGTGATCAGCAGCTCGCAAAGCCTGGTCAACCAGTTTAAAAGCGCCAACACCTATCTGCAGAATATGGACGACGGCATCAATCAGCAGCTTTCCTCCAGCGCCGATCAGATCAACGTTTACGCCAAGCAAATCGCCAATCTTAACGATCAAATCGTGCGCCAGGGCGGGGGCGATACGTCCAATGCCCTGCTGGATCAGCGCGATCAGCTGGTCAGCGAGCTTAACGGCATCGTCGGGGTAACGGCCAGCGTCCAGGATAATAATTCGGTTAACCTGACCTTCGGCAACGGCCTGACGCTGGTGCAGGGCAGCAGCGCCTACCAGGTCAAGGCGGTGACGTCAAGCGCCGACCCGTCGCGCAGCACCCTTGCCTATGACCGTGGCACCGGCACCCCCAGCGAAATTGATGAAAAAAGCCTGACCACCGGCAGCGTCGGCGGTTTGCTCAGCTTCCGCTCCGGCGCCCTGGACGATGCCCGCAACCGTCTCGGCCAGATTGCCCTGGGACTGGCCGGCAGCTTTAATGAGACGCATAAACTCGGCGTTGATCTTAACGGCGATGCCGGTGAGGATTTTTTCAGCTTCAGCGACCCTACCGTCAGCGCCAATAGCAAAAATACCGGCACCGCGGTGATGACCGTCACCTACAGCGATACCAGCGCGGTCAAGGCCAGCGATTATAATGTCAAATATTCCGGCGGCGCCTGGCAGGTAACGCGCGCCAGCGACGGTGCTGCCGTCGACCTCACGCCCGCGCCCGTCACCGACGCCGCGGGCAACACCACCATGAGTTTCGACGGGCTTAGCGTCGCCATCAGCAGCGGGGCGGCGAGCAACGATAAATACACTATCAATACCGTCAGCAATGTCATCAACAGCCTGAACGTGGCGATTACCGACCCGGCCAAGATTGCCGCCGGTCTCGACGACAGCGCCGGCGGCGAAAGCGACAACCGCAACGCGAAGGCGCTGCTGGCGCTGCAAACCACCAAAGTGATTGGCGGAACGGCGACGATCAGCACGGCCTACGCGACGCTTGTGAGCAATATCGGCACCAATACCAGCAACGCCGACGTGACCAGCACCGCGCAATCCAATATCGTCGATCAACTGACCGAGCGGCAACAATCCATCTCGGGCGTTAACCTGGACGAGGAGTATATCGACCTCACGCGTTATCAGCAGTATTACCAGGCCAATGCCAAAGTGCTCAATACCGCCAGCGATGTGTTTAATTCGCTGCTATCGGCGCTCAGTTAAACGGCCCGCGGGCCACTCATTTACGTCTAAGCGGAAAGGATAAACACCATGCGTTTAAGTACCAGCATGATTTATCAGCAGAATCTGAACAGCATTACCAACGCCTACGGCAAATGGCAGGCCACCGGCACCCAGTTGGCCACCGGCAACCGGGTGAATTCCCCGGCCGACGATCCCATCGCCGCATCGCAGGCGGTGGCCGTCAACCAGATGCAGGCGCAGGGCGCGCAATATTCCGCGGCGCGCAGCACATCCGAGGCCAGCCTGTCGCTGGAGAGCACCGTGCTCGATCAGGTGACCACCGCGATCCAGGGTATCCAGACGCTGCTGGTGCAGGCCGGGGACGGTACCCAGGGCGATTCGGACCGGCAGTCGCTGGCGACCAAGCTGCAATCCTATAAGGATCAGCTGCTGACGCTGGCCAATACCCAAGATTCCAACGGCAACTATATGTTCGCCGGCTACAAGACCGAGACCGCGCCATTTGTGCAGGATGCCGACGGCAACGTCACCTACGTCGGCGGCACCGAGGCGGTCAGCCAGGACGTGGATTCGAGCCGCACCATGACTATCGGCGATACCGGCAAGACGGTTTTTGACAGCCTGGCCGCCGGTTATACCGTCGAACCGGACAGTACTGCCAGTGAAACCAACGTCTTCAATTCCATCAACCTGGCGCTGAACGCGTTGAACACGCCCCAAGACGACGCGGATGACGCCACCCGCGCCCAGTACACCGCCGATATGGCCAAGGCCCAGCGCGGCATGGCCAACTCGCTGGATAACGTCTTGTCGGTGCAGTCGTCGACAGGCAGCAAACTCAATGAACTGGACACGCTCGATACCATCGGCACCGACCGGACCACTATCTATACCACCCGGCTTAACGATTTGATTGGCGCGGACCCCTACCAGGTGATTTCCGATTACAGCAAACAGCAGGTGGCGCTGCAGGCGTCCTACGCCACGTTTAACGCCATGCAGAAGCTGTCGCTGTTCCAGACCAATCAATAACCAGGCACCAAACCCGTCCGGTGGCTCTGGCGGGTAATTTTGGGCGGGTAATCATGTGTGCCGGCCCTGTTGGTATGCCATTCGGGTAACGACGGATGGCATACCTTTTTTTATCCCTTGGGCATTTCCGCCAGGATATCCGCCAGCAAATCGAAGGTTTCCCCCATCAGTTTTTCACTGTAGGGCGCCAGCAGCGGCAGCAGCAGGCCGAAGGTGAGGATGCCGATGGTCAGGGTGAGCGGAAAACCCACCACAAACACGGTCAGCTGCGGCGAAACGCGGTTCAGCAGGCCGAGCGCGATATTCAGCGTCAGCAGCAGCGTAATCATCGGCAGGGCCAGCATCAGGCCGTTGATGAAAATCATGCCGGCGGCGCGGCATAACGCCATAAACGCGTTGGCGTTCAGCGGCAGGCCGGATACCGGCAGGGAATGAAAGCTGTCCGCCAGCAGTGAAAGCATCCACAGATGGCCGTTCAGGCTGGTGAACACCAGCAGGGAAAGCAGATTAAGCAATTGCGCCAGCACCGGCATATTCAGGCCGCTGGCCGGGTTGAAAAAGGTGGCGAAGGACAGCCCCATCTGCAGACCTATCACTTCGCCGGCCATGCGGATGGCGGCAAATGCAAACTGCATGGTCAGCCCCAGCGCGGTGCCGATCAGGATTTGCTCCGTCGCCAGCCAAAAGCCGGCGATGGAAAACAACGGCGTGTTGATGGGCGGCAGGCCGGGCGACAGCACCAGGGTCACCATCAGGCCCAGGCCAAGCTTGACGCGCGCCGGAATGATTTTTTCGCTAAACAGCGGCGCGGTGCCGATAAGCGCGAGGATACGCACCAGCGGCCAGAAATACTGGCCGATCCAGAATGCGAGCTGCGTGGTATCCAGTTGCAGCATCGTCAGCCGGCGAGCGCGGGCAGGCTGGTGAACAGCGTGCGCATATAGTCCAGGATCAGGTTGAGCATCCAGGGACCGGCAATCACGATGGTGGCCACCACCGCCAGTATTTTGGGGATAAATGATAACGTCATTTCATTGATCTGGGTGGCGGCCTGCAGCAGGCTGATGATAAGGCCGCTGAACAGGGCGGCCATCAGCAGCGGGGCGGCCAGCGCCAGCGCCACTAAGATTGCCTCGTGGCCCAGGGCCATTACCGATTCCGGCGTCATAATCTTGCCTGTCTTGTTAAGGGTTAAGTATAGAAACTCTGCGCCAGGGAACTCAGCAGCAGCTGCCAGCCGTCCACCAGCACAAATAACATGAGTTTAAAGGGCAGGGAGATGGTGGCGGGCGGCACCATCATCATGCCCAGCGCCATCAGTACGCTGGCGACCACCAGATCGATAATCAGGAAGGGAATAAAAATGGTAAACCCGATCTGAAAGGCGGTTTTCAACTCGCTGGTGACATAAGCCGGCAGCAGGATGCGCATGGGCACCGCTTCCGGGCCATCGAGCGGCGGCGCCTTGGCCAGCCGGGCAAACAGGGCCAGATCCGCTTCGCGCGTCTGGCGCAGCATAAAGGCGCGCAGCGGCTGCGCCCCTTTTTCCAGCGCGGCCTGCATGCTGATTTTGTTTTCGCTTAACGGCAAGTAGGCTTCGTCGTAAATGGTATTGAATACCGGCGCCATAATAAAAAAAGTCAGGAACAGCCCCAGCCCCAGCAAAACCTGGTTGGGGGGCGCGGAAGGCGTGCCGATGGCGCTGCGCAGCAAGCCCAGCACGATAATGATGCGCGTAAAGCAGGTCATCATCAGCAGCGCGGCCGGGATAAAGGTCAGCGAGGTAAGGAATACCAGCGTCTGCACCGGCAGCGACCAGTTTTGCCCGCCGCCCGCCAGCGGCTGGCTGATGATGCCGGGCAGTTGCGCCCAACCGCACGGGGCGACGGCCAGCAGCGCCAGCCCAAGAACGATAAGCCGGCCGTTTCCGGGCCGGCAGAGACACAACCTGTTCATCGGGCGTTCCCCGTCCTTTGCATCACCTGGCGCAGCCGCTGGCGAAAGTCCGGCGGCGCAACGCCGTTGTCCGTGGCGTCGGGCGGCGCGGGCAGGGTATGCAGCGGTGTAATCTGCTGCGCGGTAACCCCCAGCACCAGCCAGGTGCCCTCGACCTCCACCATCACCACGCGCTCACGCTGGCCCAGGGAGCAGCTGGCCAGTATTTTCAGCCGTTGCGATTGCCTTGCCGCGGGCGCCAGGCCCAGCTTACGCACCACCCAGGCGCCGAGGAGGATAACCAGCAGGATGGCGCCCAAGGCGCCCGCTACCTGGGTAAGGGCGCCCGCGCCGTTAAATTCATGGGCGGCGGGAGGCGAGGCGTGGGCCGTGACGAGGGGCTGGGCGGCGGTCATTTAGCGGCTCAACCGGCGCATGCGTTCGGAGGGCGTAATGATATCGGTAATGCGCACGCCGTATTTATCCGCCACCACCACGACCTCGCCCTGGGCAATCAGATAGCCGTTGATCAAAATATCCAGCGGCTCGCCGGCCAGGCCGTCCAGCGCCACCACCGAGCCCTGCGACAGCCGCAGCAGCTCCTTGATGGTCATTTTGGTCCGTCCCAGCTCAACGGTAAGCTTGACCGGGATATCCATAATCATATCGATATCCTGCAAGGGGCCGGCATTATCCTCGGCGGTCAACTGGTGGAAAATACCGTCGGTGGATGCCGGTGATTCCTTGCCGGCGGACTGCTGCTCGTCGAATGCCTCCGCCCACAGATCGTCGGCGGACGGCGTATCTGCGCCGGACGGATTCTTAGGGTCACTCATCGGGCTGTTCCTCATTAAGGGAGTTCAATACGGGGTTAATAAGTTGTTTTACGCTGAGCGCGTACTGACCGTTCAGGGTGCCGTAGGTACTGGTCAGCACCGGCACGCCGTCCACATGGGAAATCAGGTAATCGGGTTTGTCGATTGGCAGCACGTCGCCGGGCGCCAGTTTGAGGATTTCCGACAACCGCAGCGAGACCTCGGCAAAATTCGCCACCAGCTCCAACTGCGTATGCTGGACCTGCTTCACCAGGTTTTCCCGCCATCCCTGGTCTTCCACCCGGGAATATTCGAGCGGCGGATTGGTCAGCAGTTCCCGTAACGGTTCAATCATGGAAAACGGAATGCAGATATAGAATTCGCCCACCATCGAGCCGATTTCCACATGAAATGGCGTGGTGACCACGATATCGTTAGGCGAAGTGGTGATATTGGTGAATTTCACCTGCATTTCGGCGCGCACGTATTCCACATGCAGTTTATAGATGGCGTTCCAGGCGTCTTCATAGCCGTCCAGCGCCAGTTTCAGCATACGGCGGATCACCCGCTGCTCGGTATGGGTAAATTCCCGGCCCTCGACCTTGATGGGAAAACGGCCGTCGCCGCCGAACAGGTTATCGACCGCGATAAACACCAGGCTGGGCGAAAACACCAGCAGGGCGGTGCCGCGCAGCGGTTTGAGGTGGATAAGGTTCAGATTGGTGGGCACCGGCAGGTTACGGGCGAAATCATGATAAGGCTGGATCTTGATGGCGCCAACGGTAATATCCGGGCTGCGCCGCAACAGGTTAAATAATCCCATGCGAAACGAACGCGCAAAACGTTCGTTGATGATTTCCAGCGCCTGCAGCCGTTCGCGCACCACCCGCCGCTGGGTATTGGGATTATAGGGTTTGACATCGTTTTCAATACCCGCGCTGACCGGCTGCTGTTCACCGTCGTCGCCATTGAGCAGCGCATCGATTTCGGCCTGGGATAATATGCTATCGCCCATGATGTTCAGCGCAGGATAAAAGCAGTGAAAAGGACATCATTCACAACGGGCCGAGGCTGGCCCGCCACCAAGGGTTCACTCAAAGTCAATTTAATCTGCTCGACCAACTGCTGTTTACCCTTATCATTTGCCAGCGCCTCCGCGTCCTGGCGGGACAGCAGCAGCAGCATGCGGCTGCGTACCGTCGGCATAAAATCAATCATCGCCTTGCGTGTGGGTTCGTCGGGCAGGCGCAGCGTCAGGCCGATGTAGAGCACGCGATCGGGATCGTTGGCCGGATTGACCAGGTTCACGGTGAACGTGTCCAGCGATAAAAATATCGGTATCGGCGCCACGGGCGCCGGGGCCTCCAAAGCTGTCTGACCGGGCAGGCGATGCTGCCACCAAAGGTAACCCGCCGCGCTGCCAGCAGCCAGGGCAATGACCACCAGGGCCATCAGCCATTTTGATTTTTTCCGAGCCGAAGGAAGCACATTTTGTGACATAACGATTAGGTATTCCTGTAAGCGTGACGGCATTTTTCCATGGCGACTGCCGTAAAATGCCGGTTATTGACGGTAATTATCCCGTCTCCCGCGTAATTCAATAGCGCGAATAGGCGCGGTAATTTGCCTTAACTTGCCCGTTTGCAGCATCAGGCGAAGGTATCTATGCCGGCGGCGCGACGGCCGGTGGCCGCGGGCGCAACAACGCCGCTGGCGTTCCCGGCGACGGCGTCAATGGTGAATCCCGATGCCGCGCGGGCATTGCCTGCGGCCTCGTGCCCGGCGCCGCCCCAATTGGGCGTGGCATCGCTGCCGACGCTGCTCTGGCCCAGATGGATACCGCTTTCCGCCAGGGAGGCGCGCAGCTGCGGCAGGGCGTCTTCCAGGGCGGAACGCACCTGGCTATGTCCCGAGACCAGATGGATTTGCGCCTGGTTGTTGCCATCCATGCGCAGGCTGATCTGCAGGGCGCCCAGATTGTCCGGGTGTAAACGCAGCTCGGCGTTCTGCTGGCCGTTGCGCAGCTGCATCAATACCTGCTGGCCGATGGCCTGGCGCCATTCGTCGCTGCCAAGCTGGGCGCTGATAAGCGCGGGGGCAGGTGCTGCGGGGGTGGTGACGGCCGCATCGGCGGCGCTCAGCGTAGGTGTGACCGGCGCCGTGGCGCCAGGCATGGACACGTCGGACAGGACGCCGGTGGTTTTTTTCAGGAGCAGGGCAGTGACGGCCGCCGGGTCGGTTCCTTCTTTAGCGCTATCGGCGCCGGCGGCGATAGCCGGATTGACCGGCGAGCCGGTCGCGGCGGTGGCGGCCGGCGGCGGTAATCCCGCATCGGCGACGGGCGATGGCTTGCCCTTGGTCGCCGTGGCGGCGGGGACGGTTTTCAACTCAGGCGCCGTGGCGTCGACGGTCTTGGCGGAAACGAAACCCGCCACCAGTGCTGCCGGCGACGTCAACGGCGGCGTCGCGGCGGCGTCGTCCGGGGTGATAACGGTATTCTGCGCGTTGTCCGCCGTGGCGGCGGCGTTATTCGTCCCGACGCTCAGGGCGGCGGCGTTTTCGGCCTGGGCCAGTGGCACCGTCGCCACGGCCATGTCGCTGTTCTGGGCGGCAGCGGCGCTATCGGTATTCGCGGTGACGCCGGCGGCGGCCACGGACGTGTCAGCAACCGTCGGGCGGGTCAATGCCAGCAACGCCATCAGGGCGGCGGCGTCGCTGTTCAGGACCGGGTCCGCTTCCTGTGCCGTCGCCGCCGGCATGGCGGCTGGCGCGGTGGCGGTATCGCCGGCGGATGGCGGCAACGTCTCGTTCACGGCGCCGGCCGGGACATCGCCGGTCAGCTTGGCCGCCAGCTTTTCCGCCAGCAGGTCGGGACGTGCCGGTTCGGCCGTGGTCGCGACGGGAGCGTCCTCTGCGGCGTCGGCCTGGGCGCTGCCGGCGTCGGCTGCCGGCGCCGGCAGCTGGCGGTCGTTAACCTTGCCGCTCAGCATGGCGCTGAAATCCGGGGCGGCGTTGCCGGTGTTTTTAGCGCCGTTGCCGCCGGCCGTATCCTGCATGGAAGCAATGTCACTGACTGCGACTATCATGAGTGTTTCCTCGCGCACGCCCGTTGGGCGAACTCATCCATTCGTTTTTGATCCTGGCGGTTATCATGCGCCAGCTGAAGCTGTTGATGACGCGTATGCAACGTCACCAATGCGTTAAGGCGCTGATGTTTGTTCTGCCAGACCTGAACCGCCTGCTGCAGCCGCAGGCTCCATTGTTCCAGCAGGGTGCGGTGCTGTTCGATGGCGGTTTCCAGCGTGATGATAAACTGCTGATAGTTGTACCAGCTGGCCGAAGCCATGCCTTCGGTCATGCCGCGCTGTAGTTTCTGCCGGTATTCCCGTTCATATTCCTGTAGCTGCTCCAGCTGTTTACGGGCCAGTTGATGGGATTGGCGGATTTGCCCCAGGCGGATCGCCGCCTTGTCCAGTTCTTCTTTTGCCCGTTCGCGCAAAACGTCCAGCGGTGCATTACTTTTCATTGATCCTCGTTAACCGGCTTAACTGAATAATCCCTGCAATTGCTCGCAGGCCGACAGATATTCGCAACGCTGATGCATGTCCTGCTGTAAAAAAGCCTCGATGGCCGGATAAAGCGCGATGGCGCGATCGAGCTGTACGTCGCTGCCGGCGGCGTAGGCGCCGACGCTGATTAAATCCCGGTTGCGCTGGTAACGCGACAGCAGTTGCTTGAACTGCCTGACCAGCGTTTCCTGCGCCGCGGGCACGATGGCGGTCATGGCGCGGCTAATGGAGGCCTCGATGTCGATGGCCGGATAATGGCCGGCCTCGGCCAGCTGGCGCGATAGCACGATATGGCCGTCAAGTATGGCGCGCGCGGCGTCGGCGATGGGATCCTGCTGGTCGTCGCCCTCGGTCAGCACGGTATAGAAGGCGGTAATGGAGCCGCCGCCGCTGATACCGTTGCCGGCGCGCTCCACCAGCGCGGGCAGGCGCGCGAACACTGACGGGGGATACCCTTTGGTGGCCGGCGGTTCGCCGACAGCGAGGGCGATTTCACGCTGCGCCATGGCGTAGCGGGTCAGGGAATCCATGATCAGCAGGACATGGCTGCCGCGATCGCGGAAATCCTCGGCGATGCGGGTGGCGTAGGAGGCGCCCTGCATGCGCAGCAGGGGCGACACGTCCGCCGGGGCGGCGATAACCACCGAGCGCGCCAGGCCCTCCCGGCCCAGGATATTGTCGATAAAATCCTTCACTTCGCGTCCGCGCTCGCCGATAAGCCCCACCACGATCACATCGGCCTGGGTATAACGCGCCATCATGCCCAGCAGTACGCTTTTACCTACGCCTGAGCCGGCAAAAAGTCCCATACGCTGACCGCGCCCGACGGTAAGCAGGGCATTGATGGTGCGCACGCCGACGTCGAGCACATCGTAAATCGGCGTGCGCTGCAGCGGATTGACCGGCGCAGTGTTCAATGACGCGCGGTAGCCGGTATCCGGCAGCGGCAATCCGTCCAGCGGCTTGCCGCTGCCGTCCAGCACGCGGCCAAGCAGGGCGGTGCCGAGCGGCAACTGCTTGCCGTTCTGGCCGTCTGCGCGCCGGCGCGCATAGACGCGCGCGCCCGGCACAATGCCTTCCACTTCCTCAAGCGGCATCAGGAACAGCTTATCGCCGTTGAAGCCAACGACCTCGCAGTCGATTTCCTCGACCATGCCGGCGTCGCCCTGGCGCTCAATCAGGCAGGGCGCGCCCAGCGGCAACTGCAGGCCGGTGGCTTCCATAATCAGGCCGGTGGCGCGGGTCAGCCTGCCGTAATGCCTGATCTGCGGCGTGGCGGACAAACGTTGCTCCAGCGTATCCATGGCGTCCAGCCAGCGGCCCAGACGGGTGGCCATTAGACGTCTCCCGGCGCGGCCAGGCGGCATAGTTCATGCCAGCGGGTGGCGAGACTGGCGTCGATATCGCCCTCCGGCGAGGTGACTTTACAGCCGCCGGGATGCAGTTCGTCGTCGGGGATCAGCCGCCAGCCGTGCAGTTTCAGTGTCGCGCCCAGATGCTGTTCCACCAGCGCCACCTGTGCCGGATGCACGCGCAGCTGCGGTTTGCCGCTCAGGAGCGGCTCCTGCTGTAGTAAACGCTGGATAAGGCGCAGCATGGCGTCTCCGCCGCCGGCCGGCTCCTGGCCCAACACCTGGCGGGCGGCGGTCAGCGCCAGCTGTGCGAGCCGTTCGGCCACCACGGTGTCAAGGGAGTCAAGGGAATGCTGGAACTCGTTGACCAGCATTTGCATTTGCGCGACGGCGGGCTGCTGGTCGCGCTGTATCTGCAGCAGGCCCTCCTCTTGCCCGGCGCGCAGCCCGGCCTGGTAACCTTCCTGCTGCCCCTGTTTAACGCCTTCCGCGTAACCGCTGCGGTGCGCTTCCTGTTTGGCCTGGTTGCGCAGGGCGTTGATTGCCGCCTGCTGGATTTGCGTATCGTCCGCCTGGGCGTCCAGTGCGATCGGCAGCATGTCCGCCGGCACCGGACTTGCCAGGTCGTTTAATGCCCAAGGGCGCCAGGGTAAGTGGTTAAATGCATCAGACATAGGTATCCTCTCCGCCACCGATCGCCATTTCGCCGCTTTCCGCCAGGCGGCGGACAATCAGCAAAATCGCCTTTTGTTCGTTCTCTACCTGCGACATACGTACCGGGCCACGGGTGGCCAGATCGTCGCGCAGGATCTCGGCCGAGCGCTGCGGCATATTGCGCAGGAACTTCTCGCGCAACGGCGGCTGGGCATTTTTCAGGGCAATCAGCAGGGACTCCGATTCCACTTCTTGCAACAACCGCTGGATGCTGCGGTCGTCCACGTCCACCAGATTTTCGAACAGGAACATTTCGTCGATGATTTTTTGCGCCAGTTCGTGGTCGTAGCCGCGTACCGCGTCGATGACGGATTCTTCCTGCTGCGTTTTCATCAGGTTGATAATCTCGGCCGCGGTGCGCACGCCGCCCATTTTGCTGCGTTTCAGGTTCTGGCCGTCCAGCAGGCCGTTTAGCACCTCGGTCAGCTCCGCCAGCGCGGCCGGCTGCACGCCGCCGAAGGTGGCGATACGCAGCATGACGTCGTTGCGCAGTTTTTCGTCAAACAACGCCAGGATATCGGCGGCCTGCGAGCGCCGCAGGTGGACCAGGATGGTGGCGATAATCTGTGGATGCTCTTCATGGATCAAATCCGCCGCATTCTGCGGCTCCATAAAGTTGAGGGTTTCCATGCCGGTGGTGGTTTCGCGGGTTTCGAGGATATCCTCCAGCAGGCTGGAGGCGCGTTCCTCGCCGAGCGCCTTGATCAGTACCGTGCGCAGGAAATCGCCGGCATTCACGCTGAGCGCGGCATACTGCTCGGACTCGGCTTCGAACTCTTTCAGCACCTCCAGCAGTTCCTGATGCGAGGTCTGGTGCATATTGGCCATGGCGTTGCTCAACTGCTGCACTTCCCGGGCCGACAGATGTTTGAAAACCTCCGCCGCCCGGTCTTCGCCCAGGGTCATCAATAACACGGCGCTTTTTTCGGTTCCGGTCATGCTCATTGTTCGCTGCTCATCCATTGGCGGATAACTAACGCCACGATACGGGGATCCTGATCCGACATATCGCGGATTCGTTGGGTACGCGCCTCGGTGTTTTCCCGCTGCTGCGCCCGTTTCTGATCTTCTTGCTGATCGCGGCTGAGCCTGACCACCACATCCTCGGCGGCGGGGGCTGCCGACGCCGCCGCGCCTGCGCCCGCCGCGTTCACCGGCGCCTCGGGTTTAACCCGAAGCAGCGGTTTCACCAGCTTGCGCCATAGGATCCATGCCACCAGCAGCACCAGCAGCCAGCGTCCCGCGGTCAACAGGCTGTCGAAGAAGGACGCCTGCTGCCAGAACGGCAGCACGCCGCCATTGTCTTCGGTGGTGACAAACGGCGTATTCACCACGTTAAGACTATCGCCGCGATCGGCGGAGAACCCCATCGCCTCGCGGGTTAAATCCTCAATCTGCTTGATCTGGTCCGGCGTAAGCGGCGTGCCGGGCTTACCGGCCTCGCCGGGCAGGTAGTTGACCACCACCGCCACTGACAGACGCTGCAAGTTACCCTCGCTGCGTTTTACATGCACTACCTTATGATCCAGCTCATAATTGATGGTTTCATCATGCCGGGTATTGGACGGTGTGGCGGTGGCCTTGGACTGGGCGGCGTTTTGCCCGCTGACGCCGGCGCGGGCGCCGGGCGCGGTAGTCTGGCCGTTAGTATTGGCCACCGGCGGCTTATCAATGGGGGCCACGGCGGTGGGGGCCGGTTGGTTGGATAACGCGCCGGGCACGCCGCCCAACGGCGAACCGCCCAACTGCTCGCTTTGCGCCACCTGTTTGGAGCGAATGGCCGAGTTATCGTCGCGCCCGTTCGGCTGATACTGTTCCTCGGTCTGTTCGTGGCTGTCGAAATCGATTTGCGCCGTCACCTGGGCATGCACGTTGGCGCTGCCCACCACCGGCGCCAGAATGGTTTCGATGCGGCGCTGGTAGCGGTTTTCCAGCTCATTGTTGAATTTCAGCTGGGTCGCGTTCAGCGCGCGGCCGTTGGCGTCGGCTTGGGTCAACAGATGCCCCTGCTGATCCAATACCGTGACGCTTGCCGGCGGCAAACCGGCCACGCTGCTGGAGATCATATAGACGATGGCGTTAACCTGGCCGTCATCCAGCGCGCGGCCCGGCTGCAGGTTCAGGGTCACCGACGCTGAGGGGTTTTTCTGTTCACGCACAAACAGCGACGGCTTAGGCAGCGCCAAATGCACCCGCGCCGACTGTACCGGTCCCAGGGTTTCGATGGTGCGCGCCAGCTCGCCTTCCAGCGCCCGCTGGTAATTGATCTGCTCGCTGAACTGGCTGATGCCGAATTTTTCCTGATCAAGCAGCTCGAAGCCCACCGAGCCGCCCTTCGGCAGGCCGAGGCTGGCCAGTTTCAGGCGGGTTTCATGCACCGACTCGCTCGGCACCAGCACGGCGGTGCCCTGTTCGGTAAAACGGTAGGGGATATTCATCTGCGTCAGCTGCGCGACGATATCGCCGCCGTCGCGATCGCCGAGATTACTGTACAGCACCCGATAATCGGGGCTTTTTGCCCATAGTGCCAGTACCACCACAACCGCTATCATCGCGGCGGCGGCAATTGCCGCGGATATTTTAGGATGGCTGCGCAGCCGCTCCAGCATCGGCATGAACGGATTCTTGCCCTGTCCGGTAGAACCGTTTTTAACCGTACTCATCGCATCATTCCGCCATGAGTTGAACGGTATTGCTTAATCGCTGATAACAAATCACTCTCCCTGCGGTGCTTAACGGGCATAGCCGGCGGTCATCATATAAATGTGGATGCCATTATTTGCCTTTAGCAACACAATCGATGGCTGAAATAACCGGGTGTTTTAGCGTTATTTAGCGCCTTAGGCCGCCAAGGGTTCTGCTAAGGTAGCAGCCAACGTTAAAATTGAGGAAACGTCATGGCTATTCAGGGGATTGAATCAGCGGTTCAACAACTGCAGCAGGCCGCCAGGGCTGCGGGCGGCGTTAGCGAAGCCCCCGAGTCCGGCGGCGGTTTTGCCGGCATGCTCAGCGCTGCGCTGGATAAAACCAGCGATACGCAAAACCAGGTTCGCGTCCAGTCGGAAGCCTTCGCCACCGGCAATTCGGCTTTAGGACTCAATGATGTGATGGTGGATATGCAAAAATCTTCCATTTCGTTGCAAACCGCCGTCCAGGTGAGAAATAAAATGGTGGCGGCCTATCAGGACATCATGAACATGTCCGTGTAGGGGCACTGACGTACTGATAGTAATGTCCATTCCCTCACGCTGTTTCTCCATGGGGCATGGGTGGGGCAAAGAACGATAATGTCAGATGACGTGTTGTCCCGCGCGTGTATGGCGGTCAATAGGGGTGAATACAACAGGCAATGCGGGTTCAACGAACTAAAGAACCCGGATAAATTCATCCCTCAAAAGAGGGCCTGGCGGTTTCCTGCTCTCAGGTCATGGCGTTAGGGTTGCCCCGAATATAACGGTTAGCCACGCAGCCGGTTATTTTGGAATACGCAAAACCTGACCGGGGTAGATTTTATCGGGGT
The DNA here is from genome assembly GCF_047324145.1 of Sodalis sp. RH24. Classification (NCBI taxonomy): domain Bacteria; kingdom Pseudomonadati; phylum Pseudomonadota; class Gammaproteobacteria; order Enterobacterales; family Bruguierivoracaceae; genus Sodalis; species Sodalis sp. RH24. The sequence goes on along the minus strand of NZ_CP178729.1, from coordinate 1,275,412 downwards.
GGGAGAGCATAGGTTTATTGGCTGCAAAAATTTTGTTGTACTCGTTGGGAGTACCGTAAACCTGCTTTGAGATGGCGCTTAATGTGTCGCCTTTCTTGACGGTATAGAGTTCCGATTGGGGGACGTTATCGACCGCGGTAACGTTGTCTTCCACTTTCGTGATCCCGGCAACATTGCCAGCAGCGATAAGAATTTTTTCTTTAAGCTCTTGTGAAATCCCGGCACCGGTAGCTGTAACCGTATCACCGTTGACTTTGACCTCAACTTTATCACTGCCTGGCAATCCCAGCTTGCTGATGTGTTCTTGCAGTTTCTTGTTCGCATCATCACTATTACTGACGGCATCCCATAATTTTTCGCCTGCTTCTTTGACAAAACTGAAAAGGCTCATGATTAACTCCTTTGCTTGTGTTGAAAACTGATATTGCCCCTTGGAATATTAATATTAGTTTAAATATCCGATTTTGCATCCTAAAGCCCAGCGCCCGGACATTGGACAATAATCTATCACCGCGCCGTCAGGCGTTCCTCAGTTAAAAGGGCGCCGAGGTGTGAGCGTGCTGATTGATAGTGGCAGCACGGTCGAGAATACAGACAAACTGAGTGCTAATGTGCCTATACCCTATGACCGCAGTGTCATAGCCGGGGTAACTGTTGCGGTAAATGATGCTTATTTTTTTATCCGTTGCAACGCCCTAGAGGGCCAATGCGGCATGATTGCATCTGCCCAGCCGCTCTGCCCGTTCCATGCCGATGAGGAAATTAATAACATTGATCCACTCCTTACAATATTACATTGAAACGTCGCCCCAGGGCGGCTGAATCAGGTATCACAACTTGATGACAATTTTCCCACTCATTTTATTTATCTTCACGCGCTTAGCTCTGAAAATAAATGTGATGTAGGGAATCACAACTTTCCGCCATAGCGGTGTCTTTCTGTAGGATATTGAAAGTATTGAAAGATCTTCTTGGGTAATGATTTTTTGAATAATATCTGTTCCACGTTGATCAAGGAGATGCGACTCAAAAGAAACAGTCTCATAACCGTCGGCCTTGAGCTTTTTCAAAATACTACGCAAAGAGCTATAAATCGCTGCTGATTTAGCGCGATTCCTTGGCGTCTTGCAAGGAATTAAATGCAAACCAACATCTTTTTTGCGCTTATTCGTGTATCTGAAACGGCCGTAACTCCCGATGGTCAACCAAGACCAAACATAACAACACCCAAGTAAACCCAGCAAAGTAATAAATACGTAATTCATATATTTCCCCTTATTCGTTTAATAGCTTATCGGCAACCAGAATAAAAAGGTTACGAGAATAACTGGCTAAACCAGATTGGGAGGCCATTACGTCGGTTTACCGGGGGATTGTTGTCTTTAAGATAAATAGGCTCTGTTCATGGCGTCAATGCAGGCACTCTCCGTTCTACTTGCGCATGCGCATGTCAATGACGGCCCAGGCGGTCGCTCTGTGGGTTAACGTGGTATTGGTGGTAATGATTCCCGCATGGATGAGAAGGGGCGATATGCCTTCCCGTAGCAAGTGAAGGGGGCTGCTACGGAAACGATAACAGCGATCGGCACCGATTTTGCTCATAGATTTCGCTAAAAAACGTACTTATACGCAGACAGGCCAAAAAACGGATTTTATCCATCATGACTCTATTCGCCTGGCGCCGTTGTGTGCCGTCATATCCCCTGCGCCGCTTTCCATTCCCTGTTCATTTTTCTGCAACATTACGCCGGCAAAATGATAAAGAGAAAATAGGAGACGGCGATGACAATACCCGCAGAGGCGTTGCGGCACACCCATGATACGGTAAGTCTGTTGATAGGCCAGGCCAGCCTGGCGCTCCACCGGCGCGGCGCCAAGATTCATCCGGCCGCCATCATGGCGTACCTGGCCGCCGAGCAGGAGCGGGAAAGCGACGAAACCCGGCGTTTTTTTATCGGCGTGGCGATAGGGTTGCTCGCGGTATAGCGCGGGCGAATTTCTCAATAGGGCAAAGCCTATTTGTCTTTCGGCAGAAAATAGTGACCGCATTTAGGACAAACTAACGTGATGTTTTTGCGTACTTTTTGGGCGGGTTGCTGGGTTGCGTTGCCGCATTCCGGGCACGTGACTTTAACTGAAGTACTGCCGAACGCCTTAAGCGCATCAAGGATAGACATAATAATCGCCGCGGCTATAAAGAGACGATGATGATAACACTTCGCCACCCGTATAGCTCTTGCTGCTTTTACAACCGCGGGCTTACCGCGACACCGGGCAACCGCATGTGGGACACGCCGTCGCCCGGCGCCAACCGGGCAGAATCAATGACGGCGATGGCCTAAAATTTTAGCCAGCAGGAAACCCACGCCGCTGGCAATCAGCAGCGCCGGAATCGGATCATTGACGGTTTTTTCTTTAATCTGATCAATACAGTCGTTCACGCTGTAAGACGCCTGCGCGGCGCGTTTACGCAGTTTCCCTTCCAGATGGAGCGCGTTGTCCCCGGTAGCACGGCCGAATTCTTCCTGGCCCTTGCCCGCAATTTCTTCCGCTTTATCTTTGGCTCTATCAAACATTGTTATCATCCTTATTGAGTGTTCACCCTGTAAATATAGGCGAAAATGACAATTTTGCCTCCCACGTGGGCCTGGACGCATTTTTTAGGATGATTCCCGCCTGATATCGTCGCAGGCGGTTATTTTTTTATCTCGCCCGGCAGCATAGACGCCTGATCGGAAAACTTATGGTAGGCCGAGTTAATGGATTGCTGACGATTTGACTGGCCGATGAGCTCTTTCAACTGATCAAGGCGTGATTGAAGCAATTGATTTACTTCATGTTCATTTTTCAGCAACTGCTGTAATACCAAGGCAATATTATCCTGGATAACGGTGGAAAGTGGATTTTCCAACAAAGAATTCAGTTCGGCGATCTTGGCCACCGCCTGAACATATTTTTCTTCAATATAGACCAAGGCATCCCATTCTGACTGACGGGCCATCGACAACATATTTTCGCTTAGCGCAAGAATTTGCTGATAATGGGCTAAAAGAGAAGGGCAAGCATCCATCATGGCTATCCTAGTAGGTATCGGACATATAAATTGGGTTAATTCTGCTCATTTCCTAGCTATTTTTATCACACACCCTGACGTGTCGGGATAACCATTATTAGAAACGAAACATGAACCTGATAATCAGAATATTCCTCATTAGGGTTGCGGGCCGCCCGGGGAAATATGCTTCCAGGCATCGGCGATCCCGGTGAGCATCAGACGGATGTCCTGCAGCAGGTCGCGATCGTTATGCAGATTGACCTGGATAAGCTGCCGGCAGAAATAATCATACAAACCGGCCAGGTTATGGCTCAGTTCGCCGCCGTTTTCCATATCCAGACCCATTTTCAGTCCGTTATCGATGATCTCGATCGCTTTGGACAACGCAGTGCCTTTGGCGGCGATATTGCCCTGCGCCATGAAGATGTCCGCTTTCGCCAGGGCGCTGAGCGCCCCGTCAAATAACAAGGTGATAAGCTTATGCGGGCTGGCGCTCATGACGCTGCTCTGCAAGCCCACGACGGCATACGCATGTGAACCGTACATTGTTACTATCCTTCTCCCGGAAATTTACGCCCGCGGCAATCAGTTGCTGCTGGATGATATGTTAGAAATGGCATCAAACTGCTGGGTTAAATACGTCGCGGTATTGTTCAGCGACGAAACCAGCACGTCCAGTTGGGTAAACTGTTTTTTATAGCGGGCAATATTATTGGTGATGCTGGTCTGAACCTGGGTGTACTGCTTGTTCAGTCCGGTCAGCACGTCGGCCAGGCTGTCCTTGGTATCACTGATGGTGCCGCTGTCCTCGGTGAACGAGGTGACAATGGACGACATTTGGGTCGCCATTCCGGTGGTTTTGCCGTCGCCGGCGAAAAAGCCCGCCACCTGCGATGGATTGTCCGCCAGGTTTTTGACCAGTTTGGCCTCATCGGTGGCCAGGGTGCCGTCTTTATTCAGCGTGATGCCGACCTGGCTTAACGCCTTGATGCCGTCGTTGCTCTGGCCCGCGCCCAGCACGCTGCGCAGCTGATTTTTTACCGACGTTAAAACACTGTCGCTTAACAGAACCCCATTGCTGGCGTCCGGCGCAGTGCCGGCCGTTACGGGGGTATATTTTGTCAGCGTGGTAAAGGTGGTTTGCAGGGTGTTATACGCCGAGACCCAATCCTCGACGGCTTTGGTTGAATCGGTGGCGCTCTGGCGCACTATCAGGTTCTGTGCGGTGGTATTTTCCGCCGTCAGGGTCAGGGTAACGCCCTGGGGCACGTCGGTAATGGTGTTGCTGCTGCGTTCGACGTCGATACCGTTCAGCGTTAGCTTGGCGTTCTGAGCCGTCACGGCGGCATTCATGCCGGCGGCGGTTTTATCGGCGTCGGTGCCGTTGCTGTCGTAGCCCAGGATGCCGTTCAGGGTAGCGTCGCCGGTGACGCTCATGGTGACATTGGAGGAGGTACCGGTGGTGTTGGACGTGACGACCAGCTGGTAACCGCTGTCCCCGGACTGGACGATACTGGCGGTGACGCCGGCGTTGGCCTTATTAATGGCGTCGCGCACTCCGCCGAGTGTGGTTTGCGCGTCGGTCAGGGGAATGGCCACGGCCTTGCCGCTGCCCACCTGAATGCTGAGGCTACGGGTGGTGCTGCTGGCGCCGATAAGCGAGGTGGTATCGGTAAACACTTGTTTGGTGGCCAGCGACTGCGCCGTCGCCAGTTGGGTCACTTTAATGCTATAGCTGCCGCTGGCCGCCGTGTCGCCCGCCGTCGAGGTAAACCCATCGGTGGTGCTGGTCACTTTTTTAGTATAAAGCGTGTTATCGGACAGGGCCTTGGTGGCGGTATTAAAGGTTTCCAGCGCGGTTTGCAGCGTACTGTAGGCCGCCACTTTGGCATTGATATTGGTCTGCTTGTTGGTTATCGGTGTTAACCGCTTGTTTTCGTCGGTGGTTAACGTATCCAGCAGGGTGCTTAGGTCCAGGTTGGACCCGACGCCGAGTGAACTGATGTTGGTCATGTTGCTCTCCTGATAATTACGCGGTAGGCGAAGCGGTTATCGGCACCGGCGGCAAGAAGTTTACCGCGATTTTTGCCGCGTCATGGAGGGTAGAGGGGAAAAGAAGGGGGTTAATTCCGGCTATTAAGGTGTTGCGGGGAATGGTAGGGCGAAATTTGCATTTTTCATTAAAGGTTACCGACGGCTCGCCGATACCTTGTGGGACGGCCATTAACACTTACTCGTATTGATGCCCGAATTAATTACTCAGTCCTGATGCATGATTTCAAAGGAATATACCATGGCTCAAGTTATCAATACTAACAGCATTTCCCTGCTGGCTCAGAACAACCTGAACAAGTCTCAGTCCAAACTGAGTACCGCTATCGAACGTCTGTCATCAGGCCTGCGCATCAACAGCGCTAAAGATGATGCCGCCGGTCAGGCGATCTCCAACCGTTTCACTTCCAATATCAACGGCCTGACCCAGGCGTCGCGTAATGCCAATGACGGTATCTCCCTGGCGCAGACCACTGAAGGCGCGCTGGACGAAATCAATACCAACCTGCAGGCCATTCGTACCCTGACCGTGCAGTCGCAAACCGGCACCAACTCCGCCAGCGACCTGCAGTCCATCCAGGACGAAGTCACGCAGCGCCTCTCTGAAGTCGACCGTATCTCCCAGCAAACCGACTTCAACGGCGTGAAAGTGTTGAGCCAGAATAAAACCCTGTCAATCCAGGTGGGTTCCAACGATGGTGAAGTGATCAATATCGATCTGCAAAAAATTGATTCCACCACGCTGACACTGAATACCTTTAATGTTAACGGCCCGAACGGCACCACGTCCGCCGCCGCCTTGTCAACCGGTACCGCTGTTGCCGCCACGGGCACCGTCGCACTTACTGCGACCGCCGCTGATGCGACCGGTGCTGATGCACCTGTCAAGGCAGCCATCGGCGCCAGCACCAAGGTAATTTCCGACGGTACCGATTATTATATCGAAGGTGATGACGGCAAGGCTTATAAAGCCACCACCACAATTGATAAAACCGGTAAATTAACGGCTACCGTAGGCGCCGGTGTGACTAACACCGACTTGACCGGTAAAACCGTCAATACCGTAACCGCCGGCAGCACCGCTGCCTACACCTCACTGGCTGCCACCGTGGATGCCGCCGGTAACGCCGACGCGACCAATATCGGTGCCGGTACCCTGGTTGCAGACGCCAAGGGCAATTACTCCGTCGTGACTTCCGCAGGTAAAAGTTATGCCGCCACCGTTTCTGTCGACGGCTCTGGCGTATTAACCGCGAAGGTTGAAGCTGCGACTACCGCTGCAGTTTCCGTTGCCACCGATACCAATAAAGACTCGAAAATTGATTCGGCCAATGTCAGTATTGTTCAAGATAAAAATAACCATTACTTTATCAAAGATACGACAGACGGCACCACGGCTGATAAAGTTAAGTATTACGCCGCTGACGTCACTACTGATGATGACGGCAAGATTACCAGCGCCGCTTACGATTCAAGCAAATCGCTGGCCGTCGCCACCACCGATCCGTTGAAAGCCCTGGACAGCGCGCTGTCCACCGTTGATACCCTGCGCTCCAAGCTGGGTGCGGTGGAAAACCGTTTTGACTCCACTATCAACAACCTGGCCAGCACCAACAGCAACCTGAGCGAAGCGCAATCCCGTATCCAGGATGCCGACTACGCGACGGAAGTGTCCAACATGAGCAAGGCGCAGATCCTGCAACAGGCCGGTACCTCGGTTCTGGCCCAGGCTAACCAGGTTCCGCAGACCGTGCTGAAACTGCTGCAATAATTTGTTCATCGCATTGTAATGCGTAAAAACCCCGCCCAGGCGGGGTTTTTTTTCGCTATATCATGGCCAATGTGAAATAAATACCGCCGCGGACGAAGATAAGCCACTGTTTATATAAAGTAAATTGCGTTCGATCCGGCAGGATATAAATAGAGGGGTATTTAAGCGACTATTCAGCCGATTGATCGTGCCGGCTAACCGGATAATAACATCGATAAGAGGATCAATGTAGGATAGTCATGGTGAGCGATCTGTATACTGCCACGGGCGTAATAGATAAACAGTCCCTATGGCAACGCTATATTCCGTTGGTCCGTCACGAGGCCTTGCGTCTGCAGGTGCGGCTGCCGGCAAGCGTGGAACTCGACGATCTGCTGCAGGCGGGGGGGATAGGCCTGTTGAGCGCGGTGGAACGGTACGACTGCCTGCAGGGCACGACCTTTACCACCTACGCGGTGCAGCGCATTCGCGGCGCCATGCTTGATGAGCTGCGCAGCAGGGACTGGGTGCCCAGGAGCGTGCGGCGCCATGCGCGGGAGGTGGCGCAGGCCATTCATCAGGCCGAACAGCAGCTGGGCCGGGTTGCCACTGAACAGGAAGTCGCCCAGACGCTCAATATTACGCTTGGGGAATACAGGCAGATATTGCTCGACACCAACAACAGTCAGCTCTTTTCTTATGACGAATGGTGTGAAGATCACGGCGACAGTGCCGATAATCTAATGCCGGGACACGAAGACGCTAATCCGCTCCAGATATTAATGGAGAGCAATTTGCGTGAAAGGGTCATTGAGGCCATCGACGGTTTGCCGGAAAGGGAAAAAATGGTCCTGGTGCTGTATTACCAGGAGGAATTGAACCTGAAGGAAATTGGCGCGGTGCTGGAGGTGGGTGAATCACGGGTAAGTCAATTGCATAGCCAGGCGATTAAACGTTTGCGCGCGCGCCTGAATAACGATCATTAGCGGCCGGGTAGGGGAATAATAAATTCCCCGTTGTTAAGCACGCTGATAGAGATATTAAAACATATTAATTAGCTTTCCATAGCGCAAGTCCAATGCGCTATTGAAAGCCCTATTCTTAGCACTAGGGAAAACGACATGTTAGCCAAAGTGGGTAAAAAACGGCCCTTGAGCCGTTACCTGAAAGATTTCAAGCACTGTCAAACCCATTGCTGCCAGTGCGGCAAGCCGTTGGATCGTATGACATTGGTGTTTCGCGGGCAGATTATCAATAAAGAAGCCATCGCCGGTATGGACCAGCTTATCGACGATCTCGTCTGGCAAAGCCTGAATAAAGAGCTGACGGCGCTGTGCCGGTTTTGCAGCGTAATTTCTTGCAATAGTGAAGCCAACTATTTCGATATCAAAGCGTTCAAACAGTATTTATTTGAACAGACGGCGATGAGTCACAGTACTATTCGCGAATATGTGGTACGCCTGCGGCGCCTTGATGAAATATTGGCGGCCAGGAATTATCCCCATGATAAATTCGAGCGTCCCAGCGGCCCGCAAATGCTTATTGAGGATGTCCCGGACGCAGGGCAAAGCAATTACCGCATCGCCCTGCGTAAATACGATCAGTATCTCAACTGGCAGCGTAATTTTTAATAGCCGGGCCGGGTGCCCGTCCACGCCATGCCTATACCATGGCGGCGGACGGGGATGAAGGTTTAGCCGATGGTCATCAGGCTGGCGTTGCCGCCCGCGGCGGCGGTATTAATGCTGACCGACCGTTCCACTAATAAGCGTTCCAGTAAAATCGCCGTCTCGCCGCGCGCGTATCCATGCACCTGGATAATGGGGCCGGGCCGCCGCGCGAGCGTGCCGCAGAGCGCCAGCAGCCGGTCCGAGTCGCCATGGAACAGCACGGCGTCAAACGGATCCGCCGCCTTGAGCCAATCATCGTGCAGGACAATGCGCGCCTGCGCCGCCTCCGGCAGACCGTCATACAGCACGCGGGTCTCCGGCCCGTCCTGCCACAGTGCCTGGGACCCGACGCTTAACACCGCCGCCAGTTGCGTTAGCCGGTCATTATTGTCTTCGGCCAGACACAATACGCGTGCGCGCGGCAATATGCGGTAGCTGTTCTGCTCGCCGGTCGGGCCTGTGAGCATCCTGACCGTGCCGGCCAATGACAGCTCGCCAAAGCGCCTGAGCGCGCGCACCTTCTCCGCCGGCATATTCTCCCCGGCCCATATCATCAGGGCGTCATAAGCCGGCCGCGGCGCGCACGGGCTGCCGGTCGCGTCCCCGGCGCGCAGCGCGTCGGGCCGTGCCTCGGGCAGCCGTTGGGATAACAGGCGATAAAGATACAGCGGGCCGCCGGCTTTGGGCCCGGTGCCGGAGAGTCCTTCTCCGCCGAAGGGCTGCACGCCGACCACGGCGCCGACCATATTGCGGTTGACATAACAGTTGCCTACCCGCGCCTGTTCCATTACCCGGTTTATGGTTTCATCAATGCGGGTATGCAGGCCCAGGGTCAGGCCATACCCGCCGGCGTTAATCTGCTCAAGCAAGGTGTTCAGGTCGCGGCTGCGGTAGCGGACCACGTGCAGGACCGGACCGAACACTTCCTTATCCAGCTGCGCCACGCTGTCCAGCTCAATCAGCGTGGGCATGACAAAGGTACCGGCGCCCAGGGATTGCCGTCCGGCGCCGTCGTTATGGGCGCCCTGCCATACCGGGTGGCCGGCTTCGCGCATGGCGGCGATATGTTCCTCTATAGCCTGCCGGGCCTGGGCGTCAATCACCGGACCAATATCGGTGGCAAGCCATTGCGGATCGCCGACGCTGCACTGCGCCATGGCGCCGCGCAGCATGCGCAGAGTGCGTTCGGCCACCTCTTCCTGAATACATAATAAACGCAGCGCCGAACACCGTTGCCCGGCGCTGTCGAACGCGGAGGCGATGACATCGTTCACCACCTGTTCCGTTAAAGCGGAAGAGTCAACGATCATGGCGTTAATCCCGCCGGTTTCCGCCACCAGCGGCACCGGACGTCCCAGCGGGTCCAGCCGTTGGGCGAGCGTCGCCTGTATCAGTCGGGCGACGGCGGTGGAGCCGGTAAACATCACGCCGCGCACCCGATGGTCGCCCACCAGCCGCGCGCCGACGGTCTCGCCGTCGCCCGGAAGGAAATGCAGTACGCCGGGCGGCACGCCCGCTTCCAGCAGGATGCCGACGGCCTGCGCGGCCACCAGCGGCGTTTGTTCGGCGGGCTTTGCCAGCACGCTGTTGCCTGCGGCCAGCGCCGCCGCCACCTGGCCGGTAAAGATGGCCAAGGGGAAGTTCCAGGGGCTGATACAGGCCACCGGCCCCAGCGGACGGCAGCCGTCGCGATCGAATTCCCGGATCTGGCCGGCATAGTAGCGCAGGAAATCGACGGCCTCGCGCACTTCGGCGATGGCGTTGGCAAAGCTTTTACCGGCCTCGCGTATCAGCAGGCCGATAAGGGTGGGCATACGCTGTTCCAACAGATCCGCGGCATGGTTTAAAACCGCGGTTCGTTCGGCGCAGGGCGTGGCCGACCATATCGCGCCGTGGTGATCCGCGCAGGCAATGGCCCGCTCGACGTCGTCCTCGGTGGCGTCGCGGCATTCCCCGACATTATCGCGCGCGTCGGCCGGGTTAAGCACGGCATGCCATATCTCGCCGTCGCGTGACGTGCTATCGCCGGCGTGGGCGCGCCAGCGCTGGTTGGCGCCGTTGAGCAAGGCGCTGGAGAGCGAGGCGAGACGATGTTCATTGGCCAGATCGATCCCGGCCGAATTAAGCCGTAACGGACCGTACAGCCGACGGGGCAGGGGAATCAGCGGGTGCGGCAGGCCAACGCCGCCTTCCCGTTCGCCGATGGCCAGCGCCTCGTCCACCGGATCGGCAATCAGGTGATCCAGGGATAGGGCGCTGTCGGCAATACGGTTAACAAATGAGGTATTGGCGCCGTTTTCCAGCAACCGGCGCACCAGATAAGCCAGCAGGGTTTCATGGGTACCCACCGGGGCATAGATGCGGCAAGGGCGGTTCAGCCTGCCGTCGGCCACCGGTCCCACCACCTGGTCATACAGCGGCTCGCCCATACCGTGCAGACATTGAAATTCGTATTGGCCAGGATAATAGTTCTGCCCGGCGAAATGATAGATGGCCGCCAGCGTCTGGGCGTTATGGGTGGCGAACTGCGGGTAAATATGATGCGGCACCGCCAGCAGCTTGCGCGCGCAGGCAAGGTAGGCGACGTCGGTATATACCTTACGGGTATAGACCGGATACCCTTCCAGTCCCTCCACCTGGGCGCGTTTGATTTCGCTGTCCCAATACGCCCCTTTCACCAAACGGATCATCAGGCGCCGTTGGCTGCGCTGCGCCAGGTCTATCAGCTCGTCGATAACAAACGGGCAGCGTTTTTGGTAAGCCTGGATGACAAAACCAATGCCGTTCCAGCCGGCGAGCACCGGTTCAAAACACAGTCGGGTCAATAAATCCAGGGATAGCTCCAGGCGGTCCGACTCCTCGGCGTCGATATTAATGCCGATATCATATTGGCGCGCCAGCAGGGTTAGCGCCAGCAGCCGGGGATAGAGTTCGTCCATCACCCGCGCGTATTGAGAACGGGCATAGCGCGGATGCAGGGCGGAAAGCTTGATGGAAATGCCCGGTCCTTCATAGATGCCACGGCCGTTGGAGGCCTTGCCAATGGCATGGATGGCCTGCTGATAAGAGAGCAGGTAGGCCTGGGCATCATCCTCGGTCAGGGCGGCTTCGCCCAGCATATCATAGGAATAACGGAAGCCGCGCTGTTCCAACCGGCGGGCATTGGCCAGCGCCTGGCCGATATTCTCGCCGGTGACGAATTGTTCGCCCATCAGGCGCATGGCCATATCCACGCCTTTGCGGATCAACGGCTCGCCGCTTTTACCGATAATACGGTTCAGGGAGCGCGACAGGCTGCCCTCGTTATGGGTGGCCACCAGACGGCCGGTAAACAGCAGTCCCCAGGTGGCGGCATTGACAAATACCGACCGGCTGCGGCCAATATGGGGCTGCCAATTGCCGCGGCTGATTTTATCGCGGATCAGCGCATCGCGGGTGGCCTTATCCGGCACGCGCAGCAGCGCCTCCGCCAGGCACATTAACGCCACCCCTTCTTGCGACGACAGGGAAAATTCCTGCAGAAATCCTTGCACCATGCCGGCGCGGCCGCCGGCGCTGTGCTGCTGGCGCAGCGTTTCGGTCAGGCGGCGGGCTAATTGGCTTATCTGCGCCGCGGCGGCGGGATGGCGCGCCTGTTCAATCAGCAACGGCACGGCTTCGGTTTCCGGACGTCGCCCTGCGGCGGTGACGGCGGCGCGCAATACCGATTGCGGCAATACCTGTTCGGCGAACTCCAGAAATGGCTGGCGCGTTTCTATTGCCGGCGGCTCCGCCGGGTCGTTGTCCCCGGGCATGGACGCGGCGTCTTGCCCAGGGGCATGACCCTTATCCAGCTCATCCAGGTAATGGAAGATAGCTTGCTTAATCAACCAATGCGGAGTGCGATCAATCAGCCGCGCCGCGTTTTTAATCCTTTCCCTGGCGGCATCGTCAAGCTTTACCCCCATCGTAGTGGTTACCATCGCTGTATCCCCGGCGAGCATGTGAGATATCACTATCGCCAATGTTGCAACTAAGTGCAACCGGGTTAATAAACAATTAACTTATAGTTAATAAGGTTGCAATCCTGGCGCGGGCGACGCCTGGACGCCGTAAACCGCAACGGCGTGATGGCGCAAGAACGGCGTGACGGGGATTATTTGATTAAATTTGTAATAATTGATGTTTTACGTAAGCCGCGGGTTATTTACCAGCGCAGCGGGAAAAAGCGTTCTGTGGGGCGATATATCAGCAGGCGATAAAGTCGGGGGGCGCTATTGGGTTAAGGTCATCCAGTTCAAGCGTAACGGCTATTGCTTATTATTTGTTCGAATGCTAAAAAAAATATTGCAATCCCAGCGCAAAGTGATGCAATGTCATTATACTCAAGACATCAAGCTAGTTCAGAAAGTTGTTCAGATGCGAAATTCATAACCTCACTGCGGGGATCGCTAATGACAGTGTCCTTTTATGGGCTGATGGCAATACCAGGTTCTGCACCAATCGCCTCCGGAACAGTCGGCGGTTGTAATTTCAACGCTTCGTTTCCAACTTCGTTTTTGCCGACCGGCAATGTAATTGTTCCCTTGTGTTCTCAACTCCGTTGCTTTTTTCCAACTGATGCGCACTCCGGTACGTCCGTATTGTCCATGCGGATGCAACGGGCCGTGTCATCTTATCTCATGGCTATTATTGGCTTTAAAGGAAGCCACAACCTCATCTGAATGTGAAGCGTAATCACCAGGCCTATGCCTGTGTGAATGGTGAAACAAACTGTAAGGTGCCACTTATGGGAAGACAAAAAGTAGTGATCAAAGCTCGTCGCGAAGCTAAACGCGTTATCCGGCGTGAATCACGCAATCACAAAATGCGTGAAGAGGACTCGGTCACTTCTCTTGTTCATATGAGCGGGATTGAATCGATAGGCATGGCGCGCGACAGTCGCGACACCAGGTTAATAGAGGCACGTAATGAAGTCCAGGAAGCTTATTTAACAGCCATTGAGACCAAACAGTTAATTTTCGCAACCGGCGAGGCAGGGTGTGGTAAAACCTTCCTTAGCGCCGCTAAGGCTGCCGATGCGTTAATCCACAAAGAGGTTGACCGTATTATCGTTACCAGGCCGGTATTACAGGCCGACGAAGACCTGGGTTTTCTGCCGGGGGATATTGCTGAAAAATTCGCCCCTTATTTCCGACCGGTTTATGATATTTTGCTGCGCCGGCTGGGGTCGTCCTTTATGCAATATTGCCTGCGCCCTGAAATTGGCAAGGTGGAAATCGCTCCTTTTGCGTATATGCGCGGACGTACCTTTGAAAATGCGGTGGTTATTCTGGATGAAGCGCAGAATGTTACCGTCAACCAAATGAAGATGTTTTTGACCCGTCTGGGAGAAAATGTCACGGTTATTGTCAACGGCGATATTACGCAATGTGATTTGCCCAGAGGGGTAAAATCCGGACTGGCGGATGCTCTGGAGCGGTTTAACGAGGAGGATGAAATGATCGGTGTGGTGCGTTTCGGCAAACAGGATTGCGTTCGCTCCGCGCTGTGCCAGCGTACGCTGAATGCCTATCGCTGACGGTCGCTACGCACGCGGCGTCAGTATGGCTCCTTATCATTGAGTTAAAAAAAGCCCGGATAATCATCCGGGCTTTTTATTACCGCCAGGCCAGGCTGTTAACAACAGCTTGACCCTAATAATTTTGGCGGTGAGGGAGGGGTTCGAACCCTCGATACGATTTCTCGTATACACACTTTCCAGGCGTGCTCCTTCAGCCACTCGGACACCTCACCACGCTGTTAACCAAGGGTCAACGGGGCGGTACTATAGGGATTCGTCCCATTCCGGTCAAGTATAATTTATCAGGGATGCGTTGTTTGCTCAGGGTTTGAGCGCATCGCTTGTCTGGCGGCGGTGGCGATGCCATCGGGCCTGCCGTCAGGGGTGAATAATGTGCGGCGCGGGGGAGGGCAGGGGGTATTTCGCGCGGCAAGCCTCAGTATTATGCTGCCGGCAACGCCCAGCCGAAAAAGCTGGGAATAGCCCGCCCGTTCATGTGTGCAGACAATGCTATTCCCGGTTCGCCTCTCAGCGATATCGGTGCAGTAAAATACCATTTAATGACATCTTATATTTATTATCATTTCTACCACAGGCCCCGGCGTTACTCGGTAAAAAAACTGCCCCATTGGTGCTGCACCCCTTCCGGATACATTTTGCACAGGCCACCGCCCGGCGTAAAGGTCAGCTCACCAAAATAGACATTGCCTTCGGCTTCATAAAAATCCACCCTGACATAATTAAAATCCGCCGCCAGACGTTTTGCCAGCGTCACCATTTCCGGTAAATTCTTAGGCGCGGGCATAGGGATAGGGTTGTTCGGCAAGCCCATCCTGATATCGGTCTTGTGCCATTCAGTATCAAATACGTCGCGGCGATGCAGACCATAACGGTCGTAGTCAACCTGGATAAAAATATGCATCTCACCCTGCTGGTTAAAGCAGTGGAACTTGATATCGTTGGGTATATGGCCCTCGTCCTGCAGCAGGTGCTCCACCAGGATGCGGGGCTGGATTTTTTTATAATGTTTTTCTCGATTGGTTTTGTAATAATTGGTTTTAGTCCAATAACGGGTTAACGCACTGAGTTGGGCGAAGGTGGTATCCGCTTTATCGTGCACGACTAAGTTAAAACCACATCCATGGTTGGCCTTGATAACGAAGGTTTGCGGAAGAGCCGCATAAATTTCTTCCGTGAGTACGTCGAACACTGCGTGCAGCGGGATGAGATATTTTTCGCCTATGGTGTTAGCAATATAATCTCGAACTTTGTATTTATCCGCTAAGTTTGTGTAAATCTGCTTAGGCCGAAAATTACGTATAGTGATTTTCTCGCTAAAGGTCGTTGGCTGGGTCATGTTCGGCCATTTTTTGAATACACGCGCATATTTTAATTGATGATACAAGAAATCTGGCAACATTTTAAACGCTTGCCTGACGAGTGGATTTAACATAGTTTTGCACCTCAATTATAAAATTTGGAATACTTTTATAGGCACTGAGCAACTGATAAGTGACTAACCCTTTTTTGAACAACGCATTGAGCACGAACAGAGATAGGACCTCGGATAATAAGGTTGATAGCGCCGCGCCCTTTATGCCGAATAGCGGAATAAAGTGATAATTGAGGGCTATGTTCAGTAAGGCGATAACCGGCATCTTTAATGCGACAAAATGATAGCCGGAATGCATCAATATTATCCGGTACGAAATGGTGCCCAATACGCTGCAAAGGGATGTCAATGCACATATCAACAGGATGGACGCCGAGTCTTTATAGGCGGCACCATAAATTAACTGTATGATATCGTGACTAAAAAAACCTATAATGATTATCACCGGCGCGCACAGTACCAGGGTGACCATATACAGCATGCGCACACGGTCCGCGGCCCTTTTGGCATCGCGCTCGCTGGCGATGGTGCTCATAAACGAGGTAATCAGCGCCATGGGAACCAGCACCCAGCCACCGCTTATCGCCAGTGCCGCGCTATAAATACCCACCGCATGATAACCAATGAATTTCGCCAGCATTATCTGATCGATACGGGTATAGATCACTATCGCCAGGCTGGATATAGCCAGTGGCAAACCCACCTTCAGCAAATAGATATTATAAAAGCGGCTGTATTTGGCCTTCAGCTTTCTTTTATAATGAATCCCTTTAGCCTGTTGATGGCGATAAAATAGAACCCTGCGCACAATATAAGGTACAAAGCTTCTGCCCGCCAAGGAAACCGCAAACCATATCAAGCTTAGCTGCAACCAGGCAAACAGCAGGTTGGCTAGCACAAATATAACCAATACCGTGTTGTTGATAATCAGGTTAACCTTGGACGCCAGAGTCGCGTCGTAATACAGTTTGTAAATATCCCTTAAGGTAAAAAACGTTCCCAGTAATAAAATCAATAAAATATAAAAGTGTTGCCGTGGGACAGAGTAATATGCCCAGAAGAGCAGTCCCGCGCTGAAAATGATAAACAGCAGAAACTTTATACGCAACGAGGCTGCCATCAGGTTCATGCCACTGTGCGGTTTTTTTGCTATGCGATTGAATAAGACATTGTCACTGCCCAATTGTATAAAAGGCAATATCAATGCGATAATCGAAACTAAATAACTCAGCGTACCGAAATTTTCAGGTCCAAGATAACGGGCTATATACATTGCTGAAATGATGCCTGCGCCTGCAAAGCATAACTTCTCAAGTATGATCCACAATGAATTATAAATGATAGCTCTCATGTTCCTCTTCGGGTAAAAATGGCTAAAATTCCGATGTCAATAGAGCTGTTAAAAGTTGCTTAACAAGGTAGCTACAGGCACGTATCCGAAATATAACTTTCTCGAGTAATTGAAAAATATAGCTTTATGCTTACTTAGGCAAATAAAAAAAAGTAAAATAATTTTTAGAAAAATAATTTTAGTTTCATGGAATATAAGAATTGACTGAAAAAAGGATAATTTCACCTGAATTTCATTTCACTTAACGGCAGGAGAAATTTCATTAGCGGATAAAAAAGCCCGAATATCTATTCGGGCTTTTTTTATGAAAATAACGAGGGCGTCAGGGAGTGAAACGCTACTTTTCACCTAACGCCTGGCAATCGAAAGCAACGCCGTCGAATTTGACCGTCAGGCTTTTGCAGGAAAATGCGTCACTGGAAGAACTATTATAACCTAACGGGCACGTCAGGGTCACCGCGTTGACTTTATTGAACCGCGCCAGTTCCAGTGCATAAGACGCGAAAGGGATTTTAATTGTTGAAAAGAAATACATTATCAAAGGAGATAAAATAAAAAAAGCCATTAATCCCAATATGATTTTACTTTTGGTTTGCTGAATCCTGGCCGCAAAAGCGGAAGAAACATCTTTTAACGGATTCGATCTATTTACTGTCGGTCTGGTAATGGTTTTTGTAATTCTCGAAGGCGGCGGCAATGCCCAGGTGGGCTGGTCAAAAAACGCGTCTTCCATGGTGGCCGCTTCCTGGATATTGGGCTCGCAAGCCACGCGGGCCGCCGTAGCCGCTGTGGCCTGCGCGGGTTCCGGTCTTAAGGGCTCAGGTACGTATTCATCGACGGATTGAGGGTTAAAGAAAATATTAACCATTTGTTTTTCTTCAATGATATAGCCTATGCGCGGTATGGTTTTAATTATGTCGTGGTTCTCATCCCCCAGCTTCTGGCGAATGGATTTTATCGTTTGGTTGATGGTCGAATCCGAACAATAGGTTCCTTTCCAAATCTGATTAACCAGCTCGGCACGCGTCACCGCCGCTGGTGAATTCTGGATTAATAAATTGAGTATCTGGTACTCTTTCCAGCGCAGACGACTATGGATATTGGGCGCAATTGTCACATCAAGATGATTGATCGTGATGGGTTGTGTAAGTTTCATCTCAAAATACCTCAATAGTATTTTTTTTCTTATCATATCGCTGATCCGCAAGCTACACGCGATCATAAAATTTTCAAGAGTTATAAAGGGTAACTGTCTGATATTTTATTTTTTTCATCACTCATTTACCTGCTCATAGATTTCTCCAATACCTGGTAGTTAGGTTGTACGTTTTGAGTCCTTTTAAACAATAGTCGAGACCGGGGAAGTCGCGACGGTAATAAATCTGAATTTAAAAACATCAAATCGTACCTTTTTGCGCAAGTGAAATTACAAAACCTAATAGTTTATGGGGTTAATCATGCTTTTTTATAAAATTTCATTGTTTTATTTACTTTTTCCGAGGAATAGATAAACGTTAATTTTAAACTTTTAGTTGTAAATGTCCGACTGGATAAGGGAGCCTACATTCAGGGCATGCAGGCCCTGATATCAGATTTTTGCGGTGACGGGCTAAACACGCGTGCAACCGCCAGCCGTCCTACTATTGTCGTAAGATCATAAAGTTGATTCGTATCATGACGCTATACCCTAAGCGGTTCGGAATAATTATTCATGTCCAAGCGCATACAAAAAATGCGAAAAATAATATCGGCCAGTGAGTAAATTTTTTTTCGCTTATTCTTTTCCACAAGCAAATACCGCCCGATGTTTATTCCGCAATCAACCCAGCGCATGCATAAGATAATTCTTAATGATTTCACTTTTTGTCACTTAAATTTAGCTTTTTTATGTTATGACGCCTGCATCAGCCGTCACAGGGCCAGGCAATAAGGCACAAAATGTTAACTGCTAGTAAAAAATGACTATATGCGCCAGCCTGCGTATTAGCGATTGCGATTTTTAGCATGGGCAACCGCTGTGGTTACCTGTCATACCGTTTGGCAAGATTGTGCTTTACCCAGGCTAACGGTATGTTAAATGGTGAAAAAAAGCTGGGATGGAAAGGCGTTTTATTATGAGGATCATTTTTTATCACCCGACGGACAACGCGGCGGTGTGGATCGACGGCTTGCGGCAACGATTTCCTGACGCTGATATCAGATTGTGGCGAGAGGGCGTAGACCTGCCGGCCGATTATGCCGTGGTCTGGCATCCTCCCCGTGCGATGCTGGCCGGCCGGCCCGGCCTTAAAGGCGTGTTTGCCCTCGGCGCGGGAGTGGACGCCTTAATGGATCAGGTGCGCCTGCACCCGGATATGCTGCCGGCGAATGTACCGCTGATGCGGCTTGAAGATACCGGCATGGCGCAGCAGATGATTGAGTATACTGTCGCCGCGGTGCTGCGCTATTACCGGCGCCTGGATGAATATGCCCTGCAGCAAAACCTGGGAGAATGGCGCGAGCTGGCGCTGCCCGCCAGGGAAACCTTTCTTGTCGGCATCGCCGGCGCGGGGGTGCTGGGCGGTAAAACGGCAATGGCGGTGCGCGCCATGGGTTTTCCGGTGCGCTGCTGGAGCCGCCGCGCGAAGGTCATCCCGGGAGTGGCCAGCTTTGCCGGCCGGGAAGGCCTGGACGCGTTTCTCAGCGGCGTACAGGTACTCGTGAATCTGCTGCCGAACACGCCGCAGACGACAGGCATCCTGAACGCCGCGCTGTTTGCGCGCCTCAATCGCGGCGCGTATATCATCAATATTGCCCGTGGTGCGCATATGGTGGAAGACGACCTGCTTGCCGCTCTGGCGCAGGGGCAGATTGCCGCGGCAACGCTGGATGTCTGCCGGCAGGAGCCGCCGCCGCGCGATCATCCTTTCTGGGCGGCGCCGCGCATTACGCTTACCCCTCATATTGCCGCCACGACACTGCCGTCGCAGGCCATGGACAGCATTGCCGATAACATACGTCGTATCGAGACCGGACAGACGCCGCTTGGCCTGGTTGATCGCCTGCATGGGTATTAACACCATTGCGTCAGGGGACGTTTTATGACAAGGTCGGCGCCGGTTTTACTTTGCTTACTAAAACGGATAACACGATGAATGATTTTTCCATGGTCTGCCGGGTGCTGGGAACGTTATTTTACCGCCAGCCGCAGGATGCCATGCTGGCGCCGCTGATGACGCTTATCAGCGAGGGCAAGCTGACGGCCCATTGGCCCCTGGAGCAAGACGCTCTGCTGGCCCGCCTGCAGCAAAGCTGCGAACCGCAGGCCCTGGCCGCGCAATACGCTTTGCTATTTACCGGCGACGAAGCAAAAGTCCCGCCACTGCGCTCGGCGTGGCTGGCGGCGGATGAGGGCGAGGTCGTGGCCTTCCTGCAACAGCTCGGCATGCCGGCCGGAGACGGCCCGGCAGATCATTTCGGCGCGCTGCTTCTTGCCGGCTCGTGGCTGGAAGATCATGCGCGATTGGATGAAACCCAGGCCCAGAGCCAGCTGTTCGATCTGTATTTGCTGCCCTGGAGCGATCGGTTTTTGGGTAAAGTGGAGGCCTGCGCCACCGGGGACTTTTATCGGGTACTGGCGATAATCTGCCGCGAAGCCCTTGAGGCGCTGCGCGAAGAACTGGACGAAACCCCGGCTGAATAGTAGGGCGATCACCCATGCCGCATAAAACCTGTTAAAGGGAGAGCCTGCCGATGGGGTTGAATCGGGCGTGGTTTTCCCGCCCGACCGAGGCCCCATGGCAGGGTATGCCCGCCATCACCCATGCCGCATAAAGCCTGTTAAAGGGAGAGCCTGCCGATGGGGTCGAATCGGGCGTGGTTTTCCCGCCCGACCGAGGCCCCATGGCATGCTAGGCCCGCCAACGCCGGACTCAAGGCAGCCGTGTTCAAGGGAGAGCGTGCCGATGGGGTTGAATCGGGCGTGGTTTTTCCGCCCGACCGAGGCCCCATGGCATGCTAGGCCCGCCAACGTCGGACTTAAGGCAGACGTGTTCAAGGGAGAGCATGCCGATGGGGTTGAATCGGGCGTGGTTTTCCCGCCCGACCGAGCCCCATGGCATGCCAGGCCCGCCAACGCCGGACTCAAGGCAGACGTGTTCAAGGAAGAGCATGCCGATGGGACTCACCCAAACGGGATAACCAGTTTGCCCGGTTTAACCTCCAATCCCTGCGCCAGCTTTTTCACCAACGCCTCATCTTTATTGCGATTGGCGTCCAGCACATACGCCGGCGTATTATCAAAATAGGATTTCAGCGCATGGTCGAGATAAGGCGACAAAGCGCGAAAGGTGGTGTCGACATCAGCCGGCTGAACCTGATAATCCACCAGACGCATATCTTTCAGAAACACCGCGCCCTGCGACTTATCATAATACGGCTGCGCCTGCAGGGTCAGCGTCGCCTCGGCCTGCTGCGACCCGAACAGGGTATCGACATTGACCGTGGCGTTACCGGATAACCGCACCTTATCGGGCTCGGCGCGGCCGATCTCGCTGGCCAGATGGGTGACGACGATATGGGCGTTGGCCAGTCCGGGAACGCCGATATTTTTACTGAAATCGTTATGCTTTTGCAGATAAGCGTTTATTTCCTGCTCACTGATGCTGTACTGCGTCAAATTATTGCAGCCGCTTAATAAACTGCCGGCCAGCACGCAGCTGAAAAGCAGCTTAATCCATGCAACGAAACGATTTTTCATGCTGTCCTCTACCCTCAATACCGTGGCGTCTGCTCATTACAGGATAACCGTCTCGCCCCGGCGGATGGCGCGCCGGATCATGCCGCACGCACCGGAAAAAACTCACTATGCCTCAGGAACGCCCCGCGCCCGGCGTACCGCGGCCAGGCGCGGGCAAGCAGGTTATTGCGCTACGCTGGTAAGCAGATTAACCTGAGTCTGCTTGGCCATATTATCGCGATATTCAGCCACCCGCGTCGGCCATTCCAGCCCCGCAACGATGGTCAGGGAACGCAGACGGGCAAACAAATGGAAATCATCGTCGGACAGCTCGCCGTTACAGGCGTTGGACTGCTGGATCAACGGTTCAAGCTCGCGCAGTTGCTGGCTGACTTTTTTTACCAGCCCCGGGGTATGGGCCAGAAGCTCCTCAAAGCTGCCGCTGGCCGCTTCTTTTTTCCTGATAAAGTATTGGCGCGCCTCAGGAGTGGCAAACTCTGCAAACTTGCCGTTAACGTTACGCGGCAACACCAGCGGATAGGCGGCCGGATGGTTTGCTTCCAGCCATTTGCCGATAGCGGGATTGACGGGCCCCGTCACCAAAGGGCTACCATAATGGGTGTCGATATAATGGACGATATCCATGCTCTCCGGCATATAGCCACCGTCCTCCTTCTGCAGGATCGGCGCCACTTTTTTCCCCACCATGCCGATAGGTGTCGCCTCGTCGTCGTTCATCAATACCTGGAGACTGATAGGAATATTTTTCAGGCCGAATATCATCCGCGCTTTGACGCAAAACGGGCAGTGCTCATAAATGTAGAGTTTCATAATGAAGCATGTTCTCCTGGTTAAATGCGTGCGGCGCGCCATACCGCCGCGCGCCGGACAGGGTAATAAACATTATGGGACAACATGGGCCGGGCCACCAATCCTCAGCGACCGCTCAGCATGGCCGGTTCAATCCGGCGCTGATGGAATTGACGGTACAGCCCGAACAGGGTTGCGCACCCGATAAGGCCCAGCATTATCCAGGGCAGATCGGGAACGTCCAGCCGGTGCCCGACGTCATATAACCAACCGCCGCCGCTATAACCGATGGCGCCGCCCAGGGCCAGGCCAAGCCGGCTGAAACCCAGGTAGCTGCCCCTGGCCCGGCTGTCCGCCAGCGACGCGCTCAGGGTTTCCCTGGCCGGTTCGGCAATAATGGAACCCAGGTAAAACAGGCCGATCAGGCAGAACAACGTCTGCAGGCTGTCGGTCATGCCGATGGGGAACAGGCTCAGCGTCATGATCATCAAACCCGCCATCAGCCGCAATTCGAGGCTAAAGCGCTTTTCGCTCCAGCGGGCGATGGGGTAAAGCAGCGTCAGCGATAATACCGCCTCGATGGCGTACATCCATTTTACCGCGGCGGGCTGGCCGGCCACTTCGTTAACGCGGATCGGCAGCATCAGCATGACCTGCACCGCCAGCATATAATAACCGGTCAGCGTCAGCACGTAGGTGACGAAACGCCGATCCCTGAATACCCGCCGCATGCCGTCGCGCATGGGCGCGCGCACCGATGAGATGCGGTATGCCGGCAGCCACCAGGCGTTGAACATCGCCGCCAGGATAAACATCAGCGCTCCCGCCCAGCACACCAGATGGAAATCGTACTTTAATAACCAACTGCCGATCAGCGCCCCGACCACCGAACAGGCGCTGTCCTGCATCATCAACAGCGAAAAGAAGCGGCCGCGCTCGTGGGGCCGGGTCAGCTTGACCACCAGCGCGGTGCGCGGCGGATCAAACAGCGTACCGCCAAGGCCCGACAGCAGGCAGGAAAGCCAAAGTATCCAGGGTTGATCGGCGACCGCCATCAGCGCAAAGCCCAATGCGCGCAGCAGCATGCCGGTAATAATCATCGGCTTGGCGCCCAGGCGATCGGCGATGGCGCCGCCAAAAATACCCAGGCCCTGCTGGATGAGCTGACGCAGCCCAAGCGCAATACCGACCAGAAGCGCCGCCCAGCCCAACTGATCGACAAACCTGATGGAAATCAGCGGAAACACGACAAAAAAGCCCAGGACCACCAACATATTATCCATAAGCAGAAAATATTTACCCAAGCTCCGAGCTTGCGACACCGAGGACATGCTTCACCACAAACCAAAAAGAAATTTTACGAGAACACTTATTCTGAACGTAATGCGTCCATAACGATAGCCCGGCAAAGAGGATAATTTTTTATCGAAAATTATTAATAGAAACGCTAATTTATGAGAGGGATCATCTTCTCGCGCGTTAACAGGATAACATCGGCGCCGGGAGATTGTATGATGGTGACATACGCCGGGTTGTATCATCGCCGCGCATCACGCCGGTACCCAGACCCTACGGTAAACATGATTCAATAATCGCCCGGACAGCGGAGGGAAGATGTTTGGCTATCGACAGGCGTCGCCAAAAGTGCGACTGGTTACCGCCAGACTGGTGGTGCGTTTGGTCCACGAACGCGATGCTTACCGCCTGGCGGAGTATTATGCCGGCAACCAGGCGTACCTGAAACCCTGGGAACCGGTGCGCGATGAAAGCCACTGTTTTCCGTCGGGCTGGCAGGCCCGGCTGGGGATGATCACCGAAATGCACCGGCAGGGCACCGCCTACTATTTTATCCTGCTCGATCCCGGGGAAAACGAAGTCTACGGCGTGGCCAATTTCAGCAATGTGCTGCGCGGCTCCTTCCATGCCTGTTTTCTCGGGTACTCGCTGGGCGAAAAATGGCAAGGGCAGGGGCTTATGTTCGAAGCGCTGCAGGCCGCCATCCGCTATATGCAGCGCCATCAGCAAATGCACCGTATCATGGCTAACTATATGCCGCACAACCAGCGCAGCGGTAATCTACTGGCCCGCCTGGGATTCGAGCGGGAAGGATATGCCAAGGATTACCTGCTGATCGACGGGCAATGGCGCGACCATATA
This sequence comes from Sodalis sp. RH24, assembly GCF_047324145.1. Classification (NCBI taxonomy): domain Bacteria; kingdom Pseudomonadati; phylum Pseudomonadota; class Gammaproteobacteria; order Enterobacterales; family Bruguierivoracaceae; genus Sodalis; species Sodalis sp. RH24. The sequence goes on along the minus strand of NZ_CP178729.1, from coordinate 1,250,915 downwards.
TTGACGGCACTGACCTATGCCGCCTGGAAGCCCGGGCGGTAAGCGTTTTTTAGGGGCATTGACATTATGACATTACGTATCGGGATTGTCGGACTCGGCGGCATCGCGCAAAAGGTCTACCTGCCGCTGTTGTGCCAGGCGGGGGACTGGGAGGTGGCCGGGGCGTTTTCCCCCAACCAGGCCAAGGCGCGCACGCTGTGCGCGGCTTACCGCATCGAAAGCTTTCCCAGCCTGGACGCCCTGGCGCAGCGCTGCGACGCGGCGTTCGTGCATACCAGCACCGCCAGCCATTTTGCCGTGGTTAGCCATTTACTGGAGCGGGGCCTGCACGTCTATGTGGATAAGCCGCTGGCCGCGACGCTTGAGCAGGCGGAACGGCTGGTCGCCCTGGCGGCCAGGAAACAACGGGCGCTAATGGTAGGATTTAACCGCCGTTTCGCGCCGCTCTACCTCAGGCTGAAACAACAGATGCGGCAGCCCGCCTCCCTCCGCATGGATAAACACCGTCTGGACAACGTCGGTCCCGAAGCGATGGGCTTCACGCTGCTGGACGATTATCTGCACGTGGTGGATACCGCGCTCTGGCTTGCCGACGGCGCGCGGGATCATGCCGCTGCGGCCAATGACGCCGCCGGCGGGCCCCGACTGACCGGCGGCATTCTGCGGGATAACGCCGCCGGACAGATGTTGTACGCCGAGCATCATTTTATGCACCGGGGCTGCGCCGTCACCACCAGTATGCATCGCCAGGCCGGCAGCCAGAGCGAAACGGTGATCGCGGTGACCGCCGGCGCGGTGTACCGCGTCGAGGAGATGCGCGTGTGGCGCAGCGAAAGCCAGGGCGTCATCAGCGAACTGCCGGTGCCCGCCTGGCAATCGATCCTGACCCAGCGTGGTTTTACCGGGGCGGTGGCGCATTTTATCGCGGCGGTCTCCCATCAAACCCAGCCTGAAACCAGCGGCGAGCAGGCGCTGATGGCGCAGGCCTGGATAGAGCGCCTGCCGGCCGGTTAAACCCTCGTTCCCGCCGGTCCGTCCGAACCCCTTCCGGGGCGGGACATGGCGTCATAGCCTGTTTGCAACGATTGTCATGACGGCCCAGGCATAATTGCATCAGGCTATTGGCGCAAATGACTTTTATGGTCCATAGTCAGAGAACCCGATGTCGGCGCGCTGCAATGCGGCGGGCCGGGGGGCGTTTACGCGCCTCCCAATAAGTTCCTACATACCTATTTAGCCTTAAGGGCGTCTCATTCCAGGCGCGACGCATAGCGCCTCTTTCCAGGGTTTGTATCGCCGCCATGGCAAGGTGGATTTCGCCGTGTCATGGATAACGGCAACGAGTTGGCGCGCTGGCGATATAACGCCGTATTTGGCACCGATAACATTTTCGTAATGCCTGTGGCATGAAGCCGCAGGTTAAGGCTGCTATGAAAAAATTGCTTGCTGGGATCTACCGTTTTCGTGAAGCCTCGTCACCGTGGAACGATCCTGCCCCGGTCAGGAAAGAATTATTTGGTGTTGAACGCCTTGAGCAGCACGCGGAAAGCCTGGCGGCCGCCCAGGCGATCGCCGACCGCCCGCCGACCGTCTCGCCGCTGCGCCAGCGCCTTAATGATAATGCCGCGGTGTTGCTGGCGGCCTACCGCGCCAGCGCGCTGGAACTGGAAAAAGGCCGTACCGTGGTGCCGGCCGCCGAGTGGCTGCTGGATAACTATCATCTGGTCGAGGCGCAAATCCGTGAAATCCGCGAAGATCTGCCGCCGAGTTTCTACCGGCTGCTGCCTAAACTGGCGCAGGGGCCGTTTGCCGGTTACCCGCGGGTCTTCGGCGTGGCCTGGGCGTTTATCGCCCATACCGACAGTCATTTCGATCCGGAAAACCTCAAGCGTTTTATCGCCGCCTACCAGCGGGTACAGCCGCTCACCATCGGTGAACTCTGGGCGGTGGCCATCACCCTGCGCATCGTGCTTATCGAGAACCTGCGCCGGCTGGCGGATCAGATGAGCGAGGGGCGCCAGGCCAGGCAGGAGGCCGAGGACCTGGCCAATAAGCTGTTGGCCAAAGGCAATGCCCAGGCGGCGATGGAGGCGGCGCATTTATCCGCCTATACCTTGCCGCTTAATGAGCATTTTGCCGCGCAGCTGGCGAAACGCCTGCGCAACCAGGATCCCCGCACCACCCCGTCCCTGGCCTGGCTGGAAGAAAAGCTTCACCAGCAGGACAGCTCCATCGAATTGATTGTGCAAAACGCCCAGCAGCGCCTGGGCGCCTCCAACGTCACGGTGCGCAATATCATCACCAGCATGCGCCTGATCTCGGATATCGACTGGGCGACGCTGTTTGAAAGCATCAGCCTGGTGGATGAACGTTTACGCCGGCACAGCGCCTTTGACGAGATGAATTTTACCACCCGCAATCTTTACCGCAGCGCCATCGAGCAGCTGTCGCGCGGATCGTCCTTCAGTGAGCTGGATATCGCGGATAAGGTCCTGGCGGCCGCTCATGAAGCCGCGGCCAGCCAGAACGATCCTCTCGAGGCCGCCCGCGTAGGCGATCCCGGTTATCACCTGATTGCCGGCGGACGCAGGCGCTTTGAGCAGTCCATCGATTTTAAACCGCCCTGGCGCTTACGCATCAGCCGAATGGCCATTGAACCTGGCATCGCCGGCTACGGCGGGGCGATTATCCTGTTAAGCCTGCTGCTGGCCGCATGGGCGGGGAGCAAGCTCTTGGCTGCGGGCCTCGGCGCCGGCGCCCTGGCGGTCTTTATTATCCTGGCGCTGCCGGCCCTGAGCGATGCCGCCAGCGCGCTGGTCAACCGGCTGGTCAACTGGCGCCTCGGCGCGTCGCCCCTGGCCGGCCTGGCGTTAACCGACGGGGTGCCGACGGCGTTGCGCACCATGATCGTCGTGCCGGTGCTGCTGACCGACCAGGAGGACATCACCGAGCAAATCGAGCGGCTGGAAGTCCACTACCTGGCCAGCGGCGAAGGCGATCTCACTTTTGCGCTGCTCTCCGATAGCCTGGATGCCCCGCTGGAAACGCTGCCCGGGGACGCGGAGCTTATCGCCTGCGCCCGGGAAGGCATCGAGCGGCTGAACCAGCGTCATGGCCCTGGTCCCGCCGGCGCGCGTTTCTTGCTGTTGCACCGTCGCCGCCTGTATAACGAACGCGAATCCTGCTGGATGGGATGGGAACGTAAACGCGGCAAACTGCACGAACTGAACCGTCTGCTGCGCGGCGCGCGTGATACCAGCTTCCTGCCGGGCAGCCAGGTGCCGGAAGGGGTGCGCTATGTGATCACCCTGGACGCCGATACCCGGCTGCCGCGTGAAACCGCGCTGCTGCTGGTGGGGAAAATGGCTCACCCGCTGAACCGACCGAAATTCGATGCCGGCAAAAAGCGCATCGTCAGCGGCTATGGCATCCTGCAGCCGCGCATTACGCCGTCCTTGCCGCTAGGCAACGACGGCTCTATCTACCAGCGCGTCTTCTCGGGGCCGGGCGGCATGGATCCCTATGCCTCGGCGGTCTCGGATGTCTATCAGGATTTGTTCGGCGAGGGATCTTATACCGGCAAGGGCATTTACGACGTCGATGCGTTCGACGCCGCGCTTGACGCGCGCATTCCGGAAAATACCCTGCTTAGCCACGATCTGTTTGAGGGTATCTATGCCCGCGCCGGCCTGGCCTCGGATGTGGAACTGGTGGAAGACTCGCCGGCGCGCTACGACGTGGTGGCGAAAAGACAGCACCGCTGGACGCGTGGCGACTGGCAGTTATTGCCCTGGATCATGAACGGGCGCAACGGCATCAGCCCGGTGCCCGCCGTCGGCCGCTGGAAGATGATCGACAACCTGCGCCGTTCGCTGCTGGCGCCGTTCAGCCTGCTGGCCCTGGGTTGGTGCTGGCTGCTGCCGCCGGCCGCGGCCGCGCTGGGCGTACTGACGCTGATTGCTGCCTTCGCCGTGCCATCGCTATTGCCGATTTTCTGCGATCTGCTGCCGCGCCGGCGGCGTATCCCGCTGCACAAGCATTTACATAACGTCGCCATCGATTTGCGCTATGCGCTGCTGCGCATCCTGATGCAGATCGTGTTTTTAGCCGACAACGCCTGGCATATGCTGGACGCCATTGTGCGTTCATTATCACGGGTATTTTTCAGCCATCGCAAGCTGCTGGAATGGACCACGTCGGCCCAGACCGGCGGCAGCCCGCGCCTGGGGTTGGGCGGGTTTTGCCGGCAAATGTCCGCCGGCATCCTGCTGGGACTGCTGATGGCGGCCCTGGCGCTGGCGCTGGCGCCGTGGAACTGGCCGCTTGTCGCCGTGTTCGCCCTTTTATGGCTGTTGTCGCCCGTCATGGCGTTATGGGCCAGCCGGGAGCCGGTGATTGCGCCGCAAGTGGCGTTGAACGATAAGGAAATTCAGACGCTGCGCCTGATTGGCCGCCGGACCTGGCGCTTTTTTGAAACCTTCGTTACCCCGGTGGATAATATGCTGCCGCCGGATAATTTCCAGGAAGAACCCAGGCCGGTGGTGGCCCATCGTACCTCGCCCACCAATATCGGGCTGTATTTGCTGTCCACGGTGGCGGCCCGCGATTTCGGCTGGGCGTCCACCGGGGCGACGCTTGACCGGCTGGAAGAAACCTTCGCGTCGCTGGATAAGCTGCAGCGTTATCGCGGCCACTTTTTCAACTGGTATGAGACCCGCAATCTCGAGGCGCTGGCCCCGGCCTACGTATCGTCGGTGGATAGCGGCAACCTGGCCGGTCACCTGATCGCCCTGGCCAATGCCTGCGAAGAATGGCGCTGCGCGCCGGTGGCGCCGGGCTGGCGCGCCGGCGCCATGGATCATCTGTTGTTAATCCGCAGGGCGTTAAAAAAGGCGCCTGAAATCGACGGCTTGCCGCTCGACGCCCTGCTGGATGAAATCGCCGCCCAGCTGGCGCGGCAGCAGCCCGATAATACCTTGCTGCCCACGCTCGCCACGCTTAGCGAGGAGGCCTGCGGTTTAATGAACGATCTGGCCGTATCCCCCGAGGCGGAACCGACTGATGACGCCTCGCACGACGACGCGCCGGAACCGGGGCTGATGTTCTGGCTGGAGGCGATGAGAACCAGCATCGCCGGACTTAACGCCGATCGCCTGTTGGCGGCGGACAGCTATAACGAACGCCTGCAGCAACTGGCGGATCGCGCCAGGGCGCTGGCGCTGGGCATGGATTTCCGCTTTTTGGTGGATGACGAGCGCAAACTGCTCTCCATCGGTTACTCCTTCACCGATAACCAGCTCGACAGCAGCTGTTATGATTTACTGGCGTCCGAAGCCCGCCTGGCCAGCCTGTTCGCCATCGCCAAGGGCGACATTCCCACGCGCCACTGGTTCCGCCTCAGCCGCGCCGCCATTCAGTCCGGTAAAGGCGCGGCGCTGATCTCCTGGTCCGGGTCGATGTTTGAATATTTGATGCCGTCCCTGGTGATGCGCGCCGCCGCCGGCACGTTGCTGGAGCAGACCAACCGGGTGGTGGTGGCCCATCAGCAGGCCTATGGCCGCATGCTGAAAATTCCCTGGGGCGTCTCGGAATCCGCCTACAACGCGCGCGATTTGGATTTAACCTATCAATATTCCAACTTTGGCGTGCCGGGGCTGGGGCTGCAGCGCGGCCTGGCGCAAAACCAGGTTATTGCCCCCTATGCCACCGGCCTGGCGTCGATGGTGGATGCGCGCGGCGCACTGCTTAATTACCGGCGGCTGGCGAAGATCGGGGCGCGCGGCGATTATGGCTTTTACGAAGCGCTGGACTTTACCGCCGCCAGGCTGCCTGATAACCAGAAAGTGGCTATCGTGCGCAGCTATATGGCCCATCATCAGGGCATGACTATCGTGGCGCTGGATAACGCCCTGCTTGACGGCGCCATGCGCGCGCGTTTCCATCGCGAGCCGATGATCCAGGCCAGCGAGCTGCTGTTGCAAGAACGCATGCCAAGGGAAGTGGCCCTGACCAAACCGCATGCCGAAGAGGTGAAAAAAGCGGTGGTCAAATCCGGCCACGAGTATCTTACGCAGCGCCGGTATTCCGCGTTGCCCGCCGGCGCGCCGGTGACCCATCTGGTCTCCAACGGTCATTACGCCGTTATGCTGACCGTCTCCGGCGGCGGCTACAGCCGCTGGGGCAATATCGCCATTACCCGCTGGCGCGAGGATGTCACCCGCGACGACAGCCGTTCATTTATTCGTTTCCGCGATCTGCGCAGCGGCAAGATCTGGTCGGCCGGTCTGCAAATCCAGGGAACGGATTCGCTGAGCGAACGCCGCGTGCGGGCGTTGAAAGGGAAGTCTTTCAACCAGGTGATCTTCAGCGAGGACGACGCCACCTTTATCCACCATGACCGCACGTTGACCACCACGCTTAACGTGCTGGTGTCCGGCGAGGATGACGGCGAGGTGCGTCGTGTCATGCTGACCAACAGCGGCCGCCGCACCCGCGAAGTTGAATTGACCTCGTATGCGGAGATTGTGCTGGCGCCGGCGAATGTCGATACCGCCCATCCGGCGTTTGCCAAAATGTTTGTGCAGACCCGCTATCTGCCGGAATTTACCGCCCTGGTCGCCACGCGCAGGACCCGAACCCCGCAGGAACCCCACGTCTGGGCGGCGCATCTGGCTATCGTGGAGGGCGAAAGCCTGTCCGACGCACAATATGAAACCGACCGGGCGCGGTTTATCGGCAAGGGTTCGTCGCCCACCTATGCCGACGCGGTGCTGGGACGGCAGCCGTTGTCCAATACGGTCGGCACGGTGCTGGACCCGATTTTCTCCCTGCGGCGACAGGTCCGTATTCCGGCGGGCACCTCGGTCAGGGTAACCTACTGGACGCTGGTGGCCTCTTCTGAAGAAGAGCTGATGAAGCTCATCGATAAGCACCACGACCGCAGCGCCTACAAACGGGCGAAAACGCTGGCCTGGACCCAGGCGCAGGTACAGCTGCGCCATCTGGATATCAACGCCGAGGAAGCGGCCGACTTCCAGCGCCTGGCCGCGCCGTTGCTGTATGCCGATTCGCGTTTCCGCGCGCCTTCCGCCTCGATTATCCGCGGTTCCGGCGTCCAGTCGGGCCTGTGGCCCTTGTCCATTTCCGGCGATCTCCCCATCGTCTTGCTACGCATCGACGATATCCAGGATATCGCCCAGGTGAAGCAACTGCTGCGCGCCCATGAATATTGGCATATGAAGTTGCTCAGCGTCGACGTGGTGATTATTAATGAACACGCCTCGTCCTATTTGCAGGATCTGCAAATCGCCATTGAGACGGCGGTGCGCAGCAGCCAGTCCCACCCGCGTTATACCGGCGATGCCTCGCGCGGCGGCGTCTATACCCTGCGCGCGGATCTGATAAGCCAGGAAGCGCGTATGCTGCTGCAGTCCGTCGCCCGGGTGGCGCTGCTGGCGCGGCGCGGCAGCATCGGCTCGCAGCTGGCTTCGCTGGAGCTGCCGCAGGTCTCCCTGCTGCCGCAGCGCAAGATGCGCCTGCCGACGCCCGGCGCGTTGCCCGTGCCCGCGGACCTGGCGTTCTTCAACGGCACCGGCGGGTTCGCCAGGCAGGGGCGTGAATATGTCACTGTGATTGACGCGCAAACCTGCCCGCCGGCGCCCTGGATCAATGTGATTGCCAATCCGGACTTCGGATTCCAGGTGTCGGCCCGGGGCAGCGGTTATACCTGGGCGCAAAACAGCCGCGAAAACCAGCTTACGCCCTGGCTGAACGATGCGGTGGCGGACAGCGGCGGCGAGGCCATCTATATACGCAACGAGGTCACCGGCGCCTTATGGAGTCCCACGGCGCATCCCATCAATGATGGCGGTCGCTATCTCGCCCACCACGGTTTCGGCTACTCCCGCTTCGAACACAATACCCTCGAGGCGGCGGTAACGCTGCTTCAGTATGTGCCGCTGGAGGATTCCATCAAGATCTCCCGGCTGACCATTCGCAACCTGAGCGATCAAACGCTGCACCTGTCTGTCTCCGCCTATGTGGAATGGGTACTGGGCACGTCGCGCAGCGCGTCCGGGCCGTTTATCATCAGCGAGCATGATGAAAGCACCGGCGCGGTGTTGGTGCGTAATTCATGGAGCACCGCCTTCCAGAACCGGGTGGCGTTTGCCGACCTCGACGGCCGTCAGGACGCGTTCAGCGCGGACCGTACCGAGTTTCTCGGCCGCAACGGCGCCATGGCGGCGCCCGCCGCGCTGGTCAACGGTGGTCGCCTGAGCGGCGCCTGCGGCGCGGGCTTTGATCCCTGCACGGTATTGCAAACCCATATCGAGGTTGGGGTAGATCAAAGCATAGAGGTGGTCTGGTTTATCGGCCAGAGCGACTCGGCCGAAAGCGCCCGCCGCTTAATCGAACGCTATCGCGCCGCCGATCTGGACGCGGTGCTGGCGGAAGTGACCGGCCACTGGCAACAGCGGCTGGGATCGATACAGGTGACCACGCCCGATCCGGCTATGGATATCATGCTTAACGGCTGGCTGCTGTACCAAACCCAGGCCTGCCGTATCCAGGCCCGCTCCGGCTTTTATCAGGCCAGCGGGGCCTATGGTTTCCGCGATCAGCTGCAGGACGGCATGGCGCTGACCTTCGCGCAGCCGCAGCAAACGCGCGGACATTTACTGCGCGCCGCCGGCCGGCAATTCATGGAAGGCGATGTACAGCACTGGTGGCTGCCTCACTCCGGCCAGGGAGTGCGTACCCGCATTTCCGATGACCGGGTATGGCTGTCGTTCGCCGTCGCCACTTATATCAACTGCAGCCGCGATGAGGCGGTGCTGGACGAAGTGCTGCCCTATCTTGAGGGGCCACTCCTGGCGGAGGGCGAACACGACGCCTTCTTCCAGCCGATGGTGGCCGCCGAGAGCGCGACGCTCTACCGGCATTGCGTACAGGCCATGGAGCAGTGCCTGGAACTTACCGGCGCGCACGGTCTGCCCCTGATGGGCACCGGCGACTGGAACGACGGCATGAACCGGGTCGGCGAAGGGGGCAAAGGGGAAAGCGTCTGGCTGGGTTGGCTGCTGATCCGCACCCTGACTTTGTTCATGCCATGGGTTGCGGCCCGCGAGCCTGAACGCGCGGCGCGCTGGCAGGCGCACAAGGAATCCGTGCGCCAGTCGATCGAGCGCGACGCCTGGGACGGCGAGTGGTATCGGCGGGCAACCTTTGACGACGGCACCTGGCTCGGCAGCAAGGATAACGATGAATGCCGCATTGACTCCATCGCCCAGACCTGGTCCGTGCTTTCAGGGGAAGCGGACCCCACGCGCGCGGCGACGGCCATGGCCGCGCTGGATCGTTTGTTGATCCGTCGCGAGGATAAGTTGGCGCTGCTGTTTACGCCGCCGTTCGATAAGACCACCCACGACCCGGGTTATATCAAGGGCTATCCGCCGGGATTGCGTGAAAATGGCGGCCAATATACCCATGCCGCCATGTGGGCCATCCTGGCGTTCGCCGGGTTGGAGCAGGGCGATAAGGCGCATGAGCTGTTTGCCTTGCTCAATCCCATCAATCATGCCCGCACGCCGCAACAGGTGGCGCGTTACAAAGTCGAGCCTTATGTTATCGCCGCCGATGTCTACTCCGTGGCGCCCCATGTCGGCCGCGGCGGCTGGACCTGGTATACCGGCTCGGCCGGCTGGATGTACCGCGCCGGCGTGGAAGGCATTCTCGGTATTCGCCGGGAAGGCGACGTATTGATTATCAATCCGTGCCTGCCTTCCGGCTGGCCGGGCTTCGACGCCGAGGTGCTGGTGCTGGACACCCGTTTCACCATCGAAGTCACCAATAGCGGCCTGCATCCGCGCGGGGTGAGCGAGGCGATACTTAACGACGCGCCTCTGGCGCTTAGCGATCGTCAGGCGCGTGCGCCGCTCGATGGGGGCGTCCATCACCTGTTGCTGAAGTTATAACGCGGTCTTGCCCCGGGAACGGGGAATATCTGCCGTCCGCGCCGGCCCGGGGTTCCGGGTTGTCGCGGGCGGACTTACGCCGCGTAACAACTCGCAGTAGCGATTTCCTGAAGTCAGGGTAGACTAGGCGCACTTATAAAAGGATCAGGGTGCCGGCGGGAGCGACGTTGTTCCCTTCACCCCGGCATCCGGGCGCTGTAGAAAAATAACTCCATGAATTTATTGAAATCACTGGCTGCTGTCAGTTCCATGACCATGTTCTCGCGGGTGCTGGGTTTTGCCCGCGATGCGATTGTCGCCCGCATTTTCGGCGCCGGTATGGCGACGGATGCGTTTTTTGTCGCCTTTAAGCTACCCAACCTGCTGCGGCGTATTTTCGCCGAGGGGGCCTTTTCCCAGGCGTTCGTGCCGATACTGGCGGAATATAAAACTCAGCAGGGCGAGGAAGCCACCCGTACCTTTATTGCTTATATCGCCGGCCTGCTGACCCTGGCGCTGGCCGTGGTGACGCTGGCCGGCATGCTGGCCGCGCCCTGGGTTATCATGGTCACCGCGCCGGGATTCACCGATTCGCCGGATAAATTTATCCTGACCTCGTCCCTGCTGCGCATTACCTTCCCTTATATCCTGCTGATTTCACTGGCGTCGCTGGTGGGCGCCATCCTCAATACCTGGAACCGTTTCTCGGTGCCGGCGTTTGCCCCGACGCTGCTTAACGTCAGCATGATCGGTTTTGCGCTGTTCGCCGCTCCGCACTTCCATCCGCCGGTACTGGCCCTGGCCTGGGCGGTGGTGGTGGGCGGTGTGCTGCAGCTCGGCTATCAGTTGCCGCACCTGAAAAAAATCGGCATGCTGGTGATGCCGCGCATCCAGTTTAAGGATGCGGGGGTCTGGCGGGTGCTGCGCCTGATGGGGCCGGCGATCCTCGGGGTATCCGTTAGCCAGATTTCATTGATTATCAATACTATTTTCGCTTCCTTCCTGGTCTCCGGCTCGGTCTCCTGGATGTATTACGCCGATCGGCTGATGGAATTCCCATCCGGCGTGCTGGGCGTGGCGCTGGGAACCATTTTGCTGCCTTCGCTGGCGCGCAGTTTTTCCAGCGGCAACCATGACGAATATTCCCGCCTGATGGACTGGGGGCTGCGGCTGTGTTTTGTGCTGGCGCTGCCCAGCGCCGTGGCGCTCGGGATCCTGGCGAAAGCGCTTACCGTATCGTTGTTCCAGTACGGACGCTTCTCGGCTTTCGACGCCGCCATGACGCAACGGGCGCTGATGGCGTACGCGGTGGGGCTTATCGGCCTTATCATGGTGAAGGTACTGGCGCCGGGGTTTTATTCGCGCCAGGATATCAAGACGCCGGTCAAGGTGGCGATCGTGACGTTAATCATGACGCAACTGATGAACCTGGTGTTTATCGGCCCGCTCAAGCATGCCGGGCTGTCGCTGTCCATCGGCCTGGCCGCCTGCCTGAACGCCGGTTTGCTGTACTGGCAATTGCGCAAGAAAGACATGTTCCAGCCCCAGCCGGGCTGGTTGCCGTTTCTGGTGCGCCTGATCATCGCGGTGGTGGTGATGGCGGCAGCGCTGCTGGGCATGCTGTGGGTGATGCCCGACTGGGCGCAGGGTACGATGCTGGCCAGGCTGCTGCGTCTGGCGCTGGTGGTGGCGGTGGGCGTGGTGGCGTATTTCGCCACCCTGGCGGCGCTGGGGTTTCGTATCAGGGACTTTGCCCGCTCGGTCAGCTAACTCCAGCTTGCGCTGAGATCCTGGGTGTTTAACGCTGTTCACAGGGGCGTGGCTCACATCCCTGTGAGCCACGCCAAGCACGTCGGCGGCGGCGTCGCGATTGCCGATGATGCCCGCCGCGCGGCGTGGGTTCGCCCGCGGCTACATCCGCTCGACGGTCTGGATGCCCAGCATCTCCAAGCCCTGCTTCAGGGTGCGTGACGTCAGCAGCGCCAGCTTCAGGCGGCTTTGCATAACGCCGCCATTATCGGCGTTCAGGATTGGGCAATGCTCGTAGAAACTGGAGAACAATCCGGCCAGATCGTAAAGATAGGTGCACATGACATGAGGCGTGCCGTCGCGGGCCAAGACGGTGATGGCTTCCTCGAACTGCAACAGGCGCGCCGCCAGCAGCGTTTCCTCTTCTTGCTCCAGCCTGACCGGCGACGTCAACTGGCTTTCATCCAGTCCGCTGCGTTTGAATACCGACGCCACCCGCGTATAGGCATATTGCATATAGGGCGCGGTGTTGCCCTCGAAGGCCAGCATATTGTCCCAGTCGAAGATATAGTCGGTCGTGCGGCTCTTGGACAAATCGGCGTATTTTACCGCGCCAATGCCCACCACCCGCGCCAGGGTTTCCAGCTCGTCCGGCGACATGGCCGGATTTTTCTCGGCAATCAGCCGGCGGGCGCGTTCCAGCGCTTCATCCAGTAAATCGGCAAGCTTAATGGTGCCGCCGGCGCGGGTCTTAAACGGTTTGCCGTCCTTGCCGAGCATCATGCCGAACATATGGTGTTCCAACGGAACCGACGGGGGCACATAACCGGCTTTGCGCACGATGGCCCAGGCCTGCATCAAATGCTGGTGCTGGCGGGAATCGATATAATACAGCACCCGATCGGCCTTCAGCGTTTCGTAACGGTATTTGGCGCAGGCGATATCGGTGGTGGTATAGAGGTAGGCGCCGTCCTTCTTCTGGATGATGACCCCCATCGGCTCGCCTTCCTTGGTCCTGAACTCTTCCAGATAGACCACGGTGGCGCCGTCGCTTTCCACCGCCAACCCCTTGGCTTTCAGGTCGGCGACAATGCCCGGCAGCATGTCGTTATACAGGCTCTCGCCCATGACGTCCTTGCGGGTAAGGGTCACGTTCAGGCGATCGTAGACCTGCTGGTTTTGCGCCATGGTGATATCCACCAGCTTGCGCCACATTTGCCGGCAGTATTCATCGCCGCCCTGCAGTTTGACCACGTAACCGCGGGCGCGCTCGGCGAAATCGGCGTCTTCGTCATAGGTTTTTTTCGCCGCGCGGTAAAATTCTTCCAGGCTGGATAACTGCATCTCCGGCTCGCCGCGCGACTGTATTCTTTCCAGATAGGCTATCAACATGCCGAACTGAGTACCCCAGTCGCCCACGTGATTGGCGCGGATCACCCTATGGCCGAGAAACTCCAGCGTGCGCACCGCCGCATCGCCGATAATGGTGGAACGCAGATGGCCGACATGCATTTCCTTGGCCACGTTCGGCGCGGAGTAATCCACCACGATGGTTTGGGGTTGCACGGGGGTAATATTAAGCCGCGGGGAATCCAGCGCGGCCTCGACCTGGCGCGCGAGCCATTCCCGGTCCAGGAAAATATTGATAAAGCCGGGGCCCGCGATGTCGATTTTCGCCGCAATGCCGCCAAGATCCAGCAGCGAAACCACCTTTTCCGCCAGCTGGCGCGGCGGCATGCCGAGGGCTTTGGCGACCGACATCACGCCGTTGGCCTGATAATCGCCGAACTGCGCCTTGGCGGACTGGCGCACCTGCGCTTCGCTTGCCGCGGGCGCGCCGGCCGCCGTCAACGCCTGACTGACTTTGTCTGAAAGAAGAGCCTGAATATTCACCGTATTACCTTTCTTACTAACGCTGGACGCGGGGGGAACGCCTCCCCGTGTTTCCGGCTACCTGATAAGCCGACCGCGCGCCGCGGCGGGGGGCTAACCGCCGGGCGCGTGTCGAAAAGTAAAAGAAACACCGCTTATACCATAAACGGCGCGTCGCGTCAGTATGACCGGCCTGGTCAGTGTCAAGTTAACGTGGGGCGGGGGCTGGATAGAAGGTCAGCAACAAGGCGATTCACCCCGCGGTGGGGCAAGCGGGGGCTAACGATTGCGTGATTTTCTGGATGCGCCTAACTGATTGCGATTCCGGGTGCGTAAATGTTGAAGTATTGAAAATACCGCAATAACAACAAGTATTATGCACAATGTTAATAACATCATAATTATATACTCAGAATAATACCGATCTCGAAAATAACGTAATTACCTGGCGTATACAATCCATCGAAAGCGCTTTAAGATAATACTGAGCATTTAAAGTTCATTGCTAATAAATGACATCAGCGGCGCTTACGCATGCCGTCAAGCGGGTAAGTTAATATAAAAAGTGTTTTTGGTAAACATCATTAAAGAAACATTAAGTTATGTATCAAAATAAGATATTTCTTAGCTCGCGTTATTTTGGTGCGTTAATTTTAAACCTACTTTAATTAAGGGAATGAGGATGCATTGGACCGCCGTGCCGCAATTAGCGGATCTCGTCACTGATTTGGCCTATTTTGAACAGCGGCTGTCGGCGCTGGCCGCGCGCCTTCATCTGGAATTGGCCGATCATCATGTCGATCATATCGCGCTGCGCTGCCATGAGGACGCCACGGCGCAGCGCTGGTTCGACGGCTGGCGGCAGTGCGGCCAGTGCCTGAAAAAAAACGACGTCAATGGTCGCGCCATCGCGCTGCTGGCGCTGCCGTCGCCCCTCGCCGTCGGGACGCTGCGCATCGGCTGCGTGGAACTGCCCTGGCCGGGGCCGCGCCGTTATCCCCATGAAGGCTGGGAGCATATCGAAATTGTCCTGCCCGGACCGCCGGAAACGCTGGCGCGGCGGGCGCTGGCGCTGCTGGCCGATTCCGCCCTGGGGGCGCCCGACATCAGCCTGAAACACAGCGCGCCGGCGGGGGCGGGAGAACGGTTGCCCAATCCCACGCTGGCGGTCACCGATGGGCAGGTCACGATTAAGTTCCACCCCTACAGCCTGCGCGCCATCGTGAGCGATAAGGCGGACGGGCGCCGTTAGCCAAGCGTCTGCACCGCCCGTGCCATGCGTTCCACGGCCTGCACCAGCAGAGCGCGGGGGCAGCCGAAATTCAGCCGGACAAACCGGGGATCGCCAAAATCCGCGCCGGGGGAAAGACCGACGCCCGCCTGCTCGAAAAACCGCTGGGGATTGTCTACCCCAAGCCGGCCGGCATCGATCCAGGCCAGATAGGTGGCTTCCGGCGCCGCCATGCTTAACCCCGGCAGGGTTTTGATGCGCGCGGCCAGCCAATCGCGGTTACCGCGCAGGTAGTCGAGCTGTTCCTCCAGCCAGGGTTGGCCGTCGCGCCAGGCGGCGGTGGCGGCGACATATGCCAGCACATCCACATTCGGCACAATGCCGCTGCGCTGGGCGATAAATTTCATACGCAGCCGCGCATTGGGGATAATGGCCAGCGAGGCGCCGAGGCCGGCGATATTAAACGACTTGGATGGCGACATCAGGGTGATGGAGCGCTGTTCGGCATCCTCGCCGAGCGATCCGAACGGGATATGCGCCACGCCCGGTTCCAACAGCAGATCGCAGTGAATCTCGTCGGAACACACCAGGAGATCGTGGCGCTGCGCAAACGCCAGGTGCTGCGCCAGCTCCTCGCGCCGGTAGACGGTGCCGCCCGGATTATGCGGATTGCATAACATCAGCAATTGCTCCGATCCATCTATCTCCGGTTCGATCGCCGCCAGATCCACCCGCCAGCGTTCCTCCGCCAGGACCATCGGCGCCAGGCGCTGTCCCCGTTCCGCGCCGCGCGCCGCCGCGCGGAACGGCGGATATATCGGCGCGGGAATCACCACGCTGCTATCCGCCTGCGTCAGCGCGCGTACCGCCAGGTTAAGGCCGCTTACCAATCCCGGCAAAAAAACCAACCATTCGGGTTTGACGCGCCATTGATAACGCGTGAGCATGCGCTCGACAAACAGCGCGGCAAGCTCCGCGGGAGGTGCGCCGTAACCAAATACGCCGTGCTCGACGCGCGCGTGCAATGCTTCGATAATACAAGGTGGCGAACGAAAGTCGGTGTCCGCTACCCACAGGGGGATCACGTCCCGATCGCGATACTTTTGCCATTTATAACTGTCGCTGTGACGTCGGTCGATACTTTCGTCAAAGTTGAATGCCATAGTTATTTCCTTGGGTGATAAATAAGAAATTATCGCGACTGCCATAGGCCCGTGTTTTAAATGCCTGTTATCCTGGGGCGTCTATAAGGAGTATACAATGCCTAAACTGGAAGTCTGCTGCTATAGCCTTGAGTGCGCAATAACGGCGGAGCAAGCGGGAGCGGACAGAATCGAGCTGTGCTCGGCCCCGAAAGAAGGGGGGCTGACGCCGTCGCACGGCACGCTCCGGCTGGCGAGGGAGCGGCTGGCGCTGCCCGTTCATCCCATGGTGAGACCGCGGGGCGGGGATTTTTGCTACAGCGAAATTGAGTTTGACAGCATGCTTAACGATTTAGCGTCCATACGCGCCATGGGGTTTCCCGGCGTGGTGGTCGGCGTGCTGGACGAGGAGGGGCATATCGATTTGCCGCGCATGCGGCGCATCATGGCGCAATGTACCGGCGTGGCGGTGACCTTTCACCGCGCTTTCGATATGTGTATCAACCCCTACCAGGCCCTGCAGCAGTTAACCGATCTCGGGGTGACGCGCATCCTGACCTCCGGCCAGCAGCAGAGCGCCGAAACAGGTTTAGCATTATTAAGGGAACTGAACGCCCAAAGCCGTGGTCCAATCATTATGGCAGGCGCTGGCGTGCGATTGACCAATTTGCATAAGTTCCAGCAAATCGGCATCCGTGAACTGCACAGTTCCGCAAGACAGGTGGTTGCTTCCGGGATGCGTTACCGCAAAGCGGGTGTAAGCATGAGCGTCGACAATGAAACGGATGAATTTACCCGCTATTGCGTCGACGGCGATATGGTGGCGGCGATGAAGCATGCGCTGTCAACACCTTCATCCGCGCACCGGCCGGCCTGACCGCTGATTTTGCCGCGCACACGAACTAACCCACGTGATGCTTGCAAGTACCAAGCCCCGGACTCTTTCTTGGGGCTTTTTTTTATCCGCGGCGCGGCAACGTCAGGGCTTGCGGGCAATCACCACGGCGCGCAGCGGGGCGGGGTAGCCTTCGACCGTCAGCCTGGGGTCGTCGGGATGCAGGAAATCGGCCAGCGATTCGCTGGTCATCCAGGCGGTGCGCCGCTGTTCGTTGGTGGTGGTCAGCGACATATCCGCCAGCCGTACCTGTTCAAAGCCGCATTTTTCCAGCCATAACATCAGCGCGCCGGGGGAAGGAATAAAAAAGACGTTGCGCATCTGGGCGTAACGTTCCCCCGGCACCAGCACCTGCCTGTCGTCGCCTTCGACCACCAGGGTTTCCAATACCAGCTCGCCGCCGCTGACCAATTGGTTCTTAAGCTGCAGCAGATGATCCAGCGGCGAGCGCCGGTGGTACAGCACCCCCATGGAAAATACCGTGTCGAAGGCCGCCAGATCGGGTAATTGCTCGATCCCCAGCGGCAGCAGATGGGCGCGCTGATCCCCGCCCAGCAGTTTACGCACCGCCTCGAACTGGCAGAGGAACAGCTGCATCGGGTCAATGCCCACCGCCAGCTGCGCCCCCGCGCCGACCGCGCGCCACAGGTGATAACCGCTGCCGCAGCCCACATCCAGGATAACGCGTCCGGCCAGCGGGCTGATATGCGGCGCGACCCGTTCCCATTTCCAGTCCGAACGCCATTCGGTATCGATCTCGATATCGTAAAGGGAAAAGGGACCTTTACGCCAGGGCATCAACTGGCGCAATAAGGACTCGACGCCTTTTTTTTGCCCCGGGGGCAGCGGCGTTTCGCCCTGCGCCGTCACGCCGCGCAGCAGGTCCAGGCGCCGGGGCGTCAGCAGGGGCAGACGCTCGACGGCGTTGAACCACTGGCGGAACTTGCCGTGCAGCGCGTCATGCTGCCAGGCGCTCAGCTGCGCGGGCAGGGTATTCAGCCAATGGCTCAGCGGGCCTTTGGCAATCAGCTGATAAAAATCACCAAAATCCGTCACGCCGCGTTCTCCGGTTTCACGGCGATCAAAGAACCGAAATTAAAGCACTGGAACCAGACCTCGGCATGGCCGAAACCGGCCTGGCGCAGCCTTTCCTTATGGGTTTCCACCGTGTCGGTGAGCATGACGTTTTCCAGCATGCTGCGCTTTTGACTGATTTCCAGTTCGCTGTAGCCGTTGGCCCGCTTAAAGTCATGATGCATGTTGAACAGCAGTTCGCCGATGCCCGCGTCGGTAAAACTTAACTTTTCGGACAGCACCACGGCGCCGCCGGGGTTAAGCCCGGCAAACACGTGGTCGAGCACCCGTTGGCGATCCGCCGGCTCAAGGAATTGCAGCGTGAAGTTCAGCACCACCAGCGAGGCGTTGGTAATCGGCACGTCGCGGATATCGGCTTCGATAACCGTGACCGCCGTCGCGGCGCGAAACGACTCGATATGCCGGCGGCAGCGCTCCACCATGGCGGCGGAATTATCCACGGCGATAATACGGCAATCGTCGGCGGTGATATTGCGGCGCATGGACAGGGTGGCGGCGCCCAGCGCGCAGCCGAGGTCATACACCTGCGACCCGGGGGTGGCGAATCGTCCGGCCAGCATGCCGATCATGGCAATAATGTTGGAGTAGCCGGGGACCGAGCGCTGGATCATATCCGGGAAAACCTCGGCTACCCGCTCGTCAAAGGTCCAGTCGCCCAATTTGGCAATGGGCGCGCAGAAAAGATTATCGTGGTTTGTCATCGGAATATCGGGGTTGTTCAGGGTAAGCCGTTATTCTAACAGATTAGCGGCACAAAGCATGCGTCTGCGCGCCCTATGCCGCCGGCGGTTTAACGCCAACTGAAAACCAGCTCCCAGGGCAGATACCAGAGGTTGAGCAACACCATCATGATAAGCGACGCATAAGTGGCGCTCATACCGGTGCGGCGCCAGCTGAATTCCCGCTGGCGCAGGCCCAGAGAGTGCATGATTCTGCCTGCCATCAGCATCAGCCCGCACAGATGCAGGGTCCAGTTCGGCGTACCGTTCATTTCCATGATCACCAGCAGCACCAGACCGATGGGGATATATTCCACCGCATTGCCGTGCACGCGGATCGCCGTCTGCAGTTCATAAAATCCACCGTCGCCGTAGGCCACGCGATATAACGTTCGCAGTTTAACGACATCCAATGATAATTTAATCAATAACATGGCGCCGAAAACCACGTAAAGCGCACTCACCATCTCTAACTCCATTTCCCAGAAAACGAGCAGCGGGCAAATAATATCCCGCCCGTGCAGCGCTGTCGTTAAAATCCTGCTTAAAATAACGGTTTTGCCAAGGTTAAAACAACGCGTCCTGCTGCGGCCAGGGAGGGATCGGCCCGAGTCCGCCGATCCTGGCCGCCAGGGACGGCCACACTTGTTGGGCCAGGCGCGGCGCGTGGCCGATGTCCGGCGTATGGATAAACAGAAAAGGGATGCGGCTTTGCGACCATAACGCCAGTTTATCCAGCCAGGGTTGAAACAGCCGCGCGCTGTCGTCGATATCGTCGTTGCCGATAAACCGCACCAGCGGCCGATCGCCGGTCAGCACGGCATGTACCGGCACCTTGGGCTTTTGCCGCCGCGCCGCCAGCATTGCGGGCGAGGTGCCGGCGCCCTGATGCACCGGGCGGCTGTCGAGGATCACCCGGCTGACGCCGCGCTGTTGCAATCCCCGGTTAAGGCGCCGCTCGTCGTCGCCCTTGGCGAAAAACAGCGGGTGGCGCACTTCCACGCCATAGCTGAACGCGTCGGACAAGGCATCGAGAAATGCCCACAGGTCGCCGAGTTGCGCCGGGCCGAAGGCGGCAGGCAACTGCAGCCAATACTGGCCGATGCGTCCGGCCAAGGGATCCAGTACCTGGTAAAATTGCGCCAGCGGCGCGCGGAAATCGCGCAAGCCGCCCTGGTGGCTGATAGCCGCGGGAAACTTGAAGCAAAAGCGAAAACCGTCGGTGGTCATGGCATGCCAGTCATAAACCCGCGCCGGATCGGGCAGGGCATACAGCGTGGTATTACCCTCGACGCAGTTAAAATAACGGGCATACTCCGCCAGGCCGGTAATGCCGATGGCGTTCCACGCGCTATGTTGCCATTGCGGCAAGCCGATAAACATGAGAGTTAATCATCCTTAGCGTAAGCGGTTGATAAAATATCTTAGCATATTAATAATAACAGATGAATGCTATAGCTGCACGGTGCCCCGTATTTATGCTGCCCGCGCGCCGGGGACGGGCTAATACCGCGCGCAGCGAGGCTGCTATTTTTACCATGGCCGTTAATACAACACTACTGCATAATAAAAATAAACACGACATAATGGATTATCCGATGAAAATTAAATCTCTTTTTCAAGAAATTTTAAATGCTTTGAATTATTGGAATTGCAACTTGAGGAGCGCCTCAATGTTATTATTGGCGATAACGCCACGGGTAAAACCCGTATTCCCTTCGCCATCGCGTTTGCCATGGGCACTTTTTTATCGGCATCAGAAAAGTCACCGGCGCCCTGGCAATACGTACGCTGCGACAGCAGGAAAACAGGAACGTCCGGACGGGGAACCCGTTGCATGACCCACTGCCGTTTAACGTGGCGCCCAGCCATACCCCGCAAGAACATGTTGTCGCTGGGTTTACGGATTATAGAGAAAAATCGAATTTATGGATAATCCTGTCCCGGCCTATTTATTAACCACGGAGAGAAAAAAAGATGATAATGCGACCGCGTAATACCGCGTGTTCACCGCAGGGAAAAGGGAATATATCCCCTATGGCCAAGCCATCGGCAATTACTGTAGCTATTGCGAGCACCGCAGCTACGCCTGCGGTATTGATGTGCCACATCTCCGGCACAAAAAAAGCCAATATATAAAAAGGCTACCTTTAGAGTCCATTTTTTTCTGGCCTGTAAAAATCGCAACGCGGTAACAGGCGTCAATGTCGTAAGCGGCCAGTTTTCCCCACCGTCAGCAATACGTTCCCTATTTTCGCCTATCAGGGGGATGGCCCGGCCATCCCCCTGATAGCCTGAAAGATAAACGCTGGAGCGGGCACCGGGCCGTCCGGGCGCCAGCCTGCGCCGGTGTACCGGCGCGGTATCCCCGCACAGGCTAGAAGGCGGCCAGAACGTCGTCGGTGGAGCGCACCCGGCTAATGCGCGGGAAAATGTTTTGCATGCTGCCGTCGTGCTGTTCCTGGTTATGGGCGCTGCAGGCATCCTCCACCAGCACCAGCTCGTAGCCCATTTCCCAGGCATTGCGCGCGGTGGATTCCACGCCGATATTAGTGGCGATGCCCCCCAGCACCACGGTGTCGATGCCGCGCCGGCGCAGCTGCAAATCCAAATCCGTGCCGTAGAAAGCGCCCCACTGGCGTTTTTGGATGCGGATATCGCTGTCCTGCACGCCCAACTGTTCGGGGAATTCCCACCAGTCTTCCGGCAGGCTTCTTGCCCCCGTGGGCGCATCCACCGTTTGTTTCGGCGCATCGCCAAAATCCGGCGACCAGCCGACACGCACCAGGAACACCGGCGCGCCGGCGGCGCGAAAGCGCGCGGCCAGGGAGGCGGCTTTCGCCACCACCTGTTCACCGCTGTATGGACCGCCGGCAAACGGCAGGATCCCTTGCTGCAGATCAATCAGTACCAGCGCGGTGCGCGCGGGGTCGAGTTTAAGCATAAAATATCTCCGGTTGATAACAATACCCTCGATCCAGGCCGCAGCCTGTTCATATCGCCACCGCAAGAGGGTATGTTATCCGGGTGGGGGGATGACAGCGCCCAAAGGTGAATTTTTGTTAATAAATATGTTAATGAATAATTATTTAGCCAGCCGGGGCGCGCAGGGTGCTGACGGGCTTATCCTGCGGGTGAATTTCCTTTATAATGGCCGCCTTTCGAACGCCGGCAAAATACCGATGCATCGCCGCCACTTTCGTCATTAATGAATAACAGCCCTGGCCCGCTTTACCGAGCGGGACGGCATGGGCTGAAAATCAAGGATATCGTTATGCGTACTGTATATTGCGGACAGATCACTTTGTCCCATGTAGGCCAGGAAGTGACATTGTGCGGCTGGGTTAACCGCCGCCGGGACCTCGGCGGTCTGATTTTTATCGACATGCGGGATCGCGAGGGGCTGGCGCAGGTTTTTTTCGACCCCGATCGCCAGGAGGCGTTCAGCCGCGCGGCCGAATTGCGCAACGAATTTTGCATCCAGCTGACCGGCATCGTACGGGCGCGTCCCGACAGCCAGATCAATAAAGAGATGGCCACCGGCGCGGTGGAAGTGCTGGCGACGCAGCTTACCATCATCAACCGCTCCGAACCCCTGCCTCTCGATTCAAATCAAACCAATACCGAAGAGCAGCGGCTGAAATATCGCTACCTGGACCTGCGCCGTCCGGAAATGGCGCAGCGCCTGAAGGCGCGCGCGCGTATCACCAGCGTCGTGCGGCGTTTTATGGACGGCGAGGGCTTCCTGGATATCGAAACCCCGATGCTGACCAAGGCCACGCCGGAAGGCGCGCGCGACTACCTGGTGCCCAGCCGGGTACACAAAGGCAAGTTTTATGCGCTGCCGCAGTCGCCGCAGCTGTTCAAGCAGTTATTGATGATGTCCGGTTTTGATCGCTATTACCAAATCGTGAAATGCTTTCGCGATGAAGATTTGCGCGCCGACCGCCAGCCCGAATTTACCCAGATCGATGTGGAAACCTCCTTCATGAGCGCCGGACAGGTGCGCGAGGTCATGGAGCGTCTGGTGTGCACCCTGTGGCAGGAAATCAAAGGCGTCGATCTGGGCGCGTTCCCGGTGATGACCTATGCCGAGGCGATGCGCCGCTTTGGGTCCGATAAACCCGATCTGCGCAACCCCATGGAAATCGTCGACGTCGCCGACCTGGTGAAAGACCTTGAGTTCAAGGTATTCTCCGGCCCCGCCAACGACAGCAAAGGCCGGGTGGCGGCGCTGCGCGTTCCCGGCGGCGGCCAGCTGAGCCGCAAGCAGATCGACGAATACGGCAAGTTTATTGAAATCTACGGCGCCCGCGGCCTGGCCTACATCAAGGTCAATAAGCGCGACCAGGGTCTCGACGGAATACAGAGCCCGGTGGCCAAATTCCTCGACGCCGCCGTGCTTGAATCCCTCCTCGCCCGCACCGGCGCGCAGGACGGCGATATCCTGTTCTTCGGCGCGGATCGTTATAAAGTCACCACCGACGCGCTGGGCGCGCTGCGCCTGAAGCTGGGCCGCGACCTGCAACTGACCGACGAGACGCGCTGGGCGCCGCTGTGGGTGATCGATTTCCCAATGTTTGAAGAAGACGACGAGGGCGGCCTGGCGGCCATGCACCATCCCTTTACCGCGCCGCTGGCCATGGATCCCGACGCGCTTGCGGCCGCGCCGCTGGACGCCGTCGCCAACGCCTACGACATGGTGTTGAACGGCTATGAGGTCGGCGGCGGCTCGGTGCGTATCCATCGCAGCGAAATGCAGCAGACGGTGTTCGGCATTCTCGGCATCACCGAGCATGAACAGCGGGAAAAATTCGGTTTCCTGCTCGATGCGCTGAAATACGGCACGCCGCCCCATGCCGGCCTGGCCTTCGGCCTTGATCGCCTGGTGATGCTGCTGACCGGCACCGACAATATCCGTGACGTTATCGCTTTTCCCAAGACCACCGCGGCCGCCGATCCGATGACCGACGCGCCGAGCTTCGGCAACCCCGCCGCCCTGGCGGAATTGTCTATTGCCGTCATTGGCAAGGGCAAGGAAGCGGCGGAACGCGGGCAGCAATAATGGTCTGGAAACGCCCGGTATCGGTGCTGATCGTTATTTACGCCGGCGACAGCGGCCGGGTATTGATGTTGCAGCGGCGGGATGACCCGCAGTTCTGGCAGTCGGTGACCGGCAGCCTTGAGGACGGTGAATCGCCGAGCGCCGCCGCCAGGCGCGAGGTCAGGGAAGAGACCGGCATCGATATCGACGCCGAGCATCTTGAACTGCGGGACTGCGAGCGTTGTATCGAATTTGAAATTTTCAGTCATTTGCGCCACCGATATGCGCCGGGAGTGACGCGCAATACAGAATATTGGTTCAGTTTAACGTTACCCTCTGAACGGGTACCCGCAATCAGCGAACATCTGGCTTACCGCTGGCTGCCGGCCGCCGAGGCGGCCTTACTGACCAAATCCTGGAGCAATCGGCAGGCGATTGAAGAATTTGTTATTTATCCGGCCTGAGAAGGCTTATTTCGGAGAGAGTTATGGCAGGTCATAGTAAGTGGGCCAACACCAAGCATCGTAAAGCGGCTCAGGACAGTAAACGAGGCAAGATTTTTACCAAAATCATTCGCGAGCTGGTGACCGCCGCGCGCCTGGGCGGCGGCGACGTGGGATCCAACCCGCGCCTGCGCGCCGCGGTGGACAAGGCGCTGGCGAATAATATGACGCGCGACACGCTTAACCGCGCCATCGCGCGCGGCGTCGGCGGCGACGACGATACGCAAATGGAAACCATTGTGTACGAAGGTTACGGCCCCGGCGGTACGGCGGTCATGGTGGAGTGCCTGAGCGACAACCGTAATCGCACCGTGGCCGAGGTCCGCCACGCGTTTACCAAGACCGGCGGCAACCTGGGCACCGACGGGTCGGTCTCCTACCTGTTCACCAAAAAAGGCGTGATTTCCTATGCCCCGGGCCTGACGGAAGATCAGGTGATGGACGCGGCGCTGGAAGCCGGCGCGGAAGATGTGGTGACCTATGACGACGGCGCTATCGATGTCTACACCACGCCGGAAGATTTCGGCCGGGTCAAGGACGCCCTGGAGGCCGCCGGATTACACGCCGATTCTTCCGAGGTGGGGTTAATTCCTTCCACCAAGGCCGATTTGGACGAGGAAACCGCGCCCAAGCTGCTCAGGCTGATTGACCTGCTGGAAGACTCCGACGACGTCCAGGAAGTCTACCATAACGGCGAAATCTCCGACGAGGTGGCGGCGACGCTGTGACGGACTTCCGGTGTGACGGCAGCCTGGGCGGTGCCCGGATATGACGATTATCCTCGGTATCGACCCGGGTTCCCGCATCACCGGTTACGGCATTTTACGCCAGCAGGGACGGGTGCTCACCTATCTTGGCAGCGGGTGTATCCGCACCAAGGTGGATGACCTGCCCACCCGGCTAAAGCTCATTTATGCCGGCGTCAGCGAAATCATCACCCAGTTCCAGCCGGATTTTTTCGCCATCGAGCAGGTGTTTATGGCGAAAAACGCCGACTCGGCGCTTAAGCTCGGCCAGGCGCGCGGCGTCGCCATCGTGGCGGCGATGAACCATGAGCTGCCGGTGTTTGAATACGCCGCGCGCCAGGTGAAACAAACGGTGGTCGGCACCGGCTCGGCGGACAAAAGCCAGGTACAGCATATGGTGCGCGTACTGCTCAAACTATCCGCCAGCCCCCAGGCGGATGCCGCCGACGCCCTGGCGATTGCCATTACTCACTGCCATGTCAACCAGAACGCGCTGCGCCTAGGCAACAGCCGCCTTAATCTTTCCCGGGGCCGCCTGGGGTAAAGACGCCCCCGGCCCGAACCGGCTGGATATTCATCCAGCCTTTATTATGTTATAAACATGCCATCGCCATATGACAAATAAGCCCTGAAAGGAAGGTTACTGTGATCGGACGTCTTAGAGGCATCATTCTGGAAAAACAACCACCGCTGGTGCTGCTTGAGATCCACGGCGTGGGTTATGAAATCCATATGCCCATGACCTGTTTTTATGCGCTGCCCGAAACCGGCGTGGAAGCGATCATTTATACGCATTTTATCGTGCGGGAAGATGCCCAACTGCTGTTTGGCTTCACCAACAAACAGGAACGCGCGTTGTTTCGCGAACTGATCAAAGTGAACGGCGTCGGCCCCAAGCTGGCGCTGGCCATCCTTTCCGGCATGTCGGCCCAGCAGTTCGTCAACACCGTTGAACGGCAGGAAATCAACGCGCTGGTCAAATTACCCGGCGTCGGCACCAAAACCGCCGAACGGCTGGTGGTGGAAATGAAAGATCGCTTCAAGGGCATGAACGGCGAACTGTTTGCCCTGGGCGGCGGCAGCGATATGCCGCTTACCGCGCCGGCCAGCGGCAAGCCGGATACCGATCCGGAAGCGGAAGCGGTTGCAGCATTGGTATCCCTGGGTTATAAGCCTCAGGAGGCCAGCCGCATGGTCAGTAAAGTGGCCCGGCCGGATGCCGATTGCGAATCGATGATCCGCGACGCCCTGCGCGCCGCGCTGTGAGGTAGAGGATGATTGAAGCAGACCGTTTGATTTCCGCCGGCGTGGTGATAGAAGAAGAGATTATCGACCGGGCCATCCGGCCGAAAACCCTGGAAGATTATATCGGGCAGCCCCACGTGCGCGAGCAGATGGAAATCTTTATCCAGGCGGCCAAAATGCGCGGCGACGCGCTCGATCATCTGCTGATTTTCGGTCCGCCGGGATTGGGGAAGACCACCCTGGCGCATATCGTTGCCAATGAGATGGGCGTTAACCTGCGCACTACCTCCGGCCCGGTACTGGAAAAACCGGGCGACCTGGCGGCCATGCTCACCAATCTTGAGCCGCACGATGTCCTGTTTATCGATGAGATTCATCGCCTGTCGCCGGTGGTGGAAGAGGTACTCTACCCGGCGATGGAAGATTACCAGCTGGATATCATGATAGGCGACGGGCCTGCCGCCCGATCGATTAAAATCGAGCTGCCGCCCTTTACCCTGGTGGGCGCCACCACCCGCGCCGGTTCCCTCACATCCCCGCTGCGCGATCGTTTCGGCATTGTCCAGCGTCTGGAATTTTACCAGGTGGCGGATTTGCAGCATATCGTCAAACGCAGCGCCCAATGCCTGGAGCTTAGCATCACGGAGGCCGGGTCCCATGAAATTGCCAAACGCGCCCGCGGCACGCCCCGTATCGCCAATCGCCTGCTGCGCCGGGTAAGGGATTTTGCCGAGGTTCGCGCCGAGGGCAATATTACCGATGATGTGGCGGTCAACGCCCTGAATTTGCTCAATGTCGATACCGAAGGTTTCGATTTTATGGACCGTAAGCTGCTGCTGGCGATTATTGATAAGTTTATCGGCGGCCCGGTGGGGCTGGATAACCTGGCGGCGGCTATCGGCGAGGAGCGGGAAACCATCGAGGATGTGATCGAGCCGTTTTTGATCCAGCAGGGGTTTATCCAGCGCACGCCGCGGGGGAGAATTGCGACGGCGTTTGCGTATAAGCATTTTGGCATAGTGCGCGGGGAGCTTTAGAGAGGCATTAATCGCCGACGGTACAGGCGGCGTTGCTTTGCTTGTTGTGTGGGTCGGCGCCTTTTGAACGCTGAGTAAGTTTCGCTTCCGGTGTGGGGCACATGTTTTTAATGACGGCTGGGTGAGTTTCTCTTGCCGTGTGGGGCACATGCTTTTTCGACAGTGAGGAAAGTTTCGCTTGCCACACGTCGCGGTGTTATATATTGCCCCGTGCGGGCAATCGACGATGGGCCGGCAGTCGCCCCGGCCCCCTCGACCCCCGGGCTTCCGGCAGGTCGCGCGCCGTTGCGCGGTGCCTTCCGTCCCGGTTCACGCCCTTTGGACCACAAGGCACGCGCTCCCGGCGCGGGCCTTAGCTCTCGCCGCATCCCTGCGGCTCGTCCGGTCGTGCACCGTGCCGTCAGCGCGCTTGATGCCGGTCTAAGGTCAAAAGCACGTTCAAGGTCAGAAGCAAAATCAATATCAACGACTAAGCAACGGCTTAATAAGCAATTTTATGCTGCGTGCTGACTTCTGCTCTCAGTCCTATAACCGGCTGCTTTATAAGGAGAATGACGCATATCGCATGGAATCGGCTATGGGCGTGAGCACGCAAAATGAAAGCAGACGCACCCAATTCACGGACTCAAACGGAAATATGATGGCTAACCAGGGTACCGTTTACCCAGCGATGGATCATGAGCGCGGGCGGGTCGTTAGCCGGTGGGACGGTTTTCGCGCCAAACCACATAGGATTTGCGGGACAAATGGATCCGCAGATATAGGCGGGTATTCCCGCCAGTGTACCCGCGACAGGTCGATGAACATGACCTGTCGCTATCGCGACGGGGCGTCGCGGTTGTCTTCGCAAAAACTCACCCAATGCCACCGACCCGTGGCACATGATTTGATCCATAGGCGGGATGCCGCTCGCAAATACATGATGGTGCAAAAACAACATTGACGTTGCCGGCCCCTCAGATAATAGCGTTTTTTCCAACCAGGGAAGATGTTCATCCACGCTTCCCGCTGACGTTCCCTTAGCCGTTGAGTCAAGGCCGATAAGGCGAACACCCTCGATATCCGCCACAAAATGCAGTGCGCCAACAGCATCGTCGGCCCAGTAAGCACAGCCGAAAATGGCCCGCATCGAGGTGCGGTTATCGGAATTACCCGGCAGGATAAATGCAGGATAGGCCCGATTACCCAGACGGGCGGCAATCGCGGTGTAGCCGTCGATCCAGTCATCATCAACCAGGTCGCCAGTGAGGACCAAACCGTCGGGTTTGATCAAGTCCAGCCATGCAAGGGCGCGGTCAAGCCGGGACAGGTTATCATTGTCCTGGGCCGCATGAATGTCTGTTACCTGGGCGATAATCACGCGTATCTCCTATCGTTAAGCAACATCCATGGACAACGCTCAGTTTACCGTATGGGTTGTTTGATTGCCGCCGCCGCTGGCACCTATTTGCTATTAATCAGCCGTTGGTTGGCGCTACACCCTCTGCCGACTCAACAAGCTCAACCCGAACAATACCGACGCGCACAACACCACCGATGGCCCCGCCGGCGTGTCATACCACGCCGATAGCGTCAATCCGCCGGTCACCGCAATCATGCCGGCCACTACCGCCAGTAACGCCATCTGTTCCGGCGTGCGGGAAAAACGGCGCGCGGCGGCGGCCGGGATAATCAACAGCGAGGTGATGATCAGCGCGCCGACAAACTTCATCGCCAGGCCGATAGTCAGGGCGGTGACCAGCATCAGTAAGAGTTTTACCCGCGGCAGGGAAATCCCATCCACATGAGCCAGTTCCGGACTGATGGTCACCGACAGCAGCGCCCGCCACTGCCAGGCCAGGAGTATCAGCACCACCGCCACGCCGGCGGCAATCAGTAAAATATCCGATAGGGTCACCGACAGCAGATCGCCGAACAGATAGGCCATCAGGTCCACTCGTACATTCGACATCAGGCTTACCACCACCAGCCCCAGTGACAGGGCGCTGTGGGCCATGATGCCCAGCACAGTGTCGATGGCCAGCTGAGGATAACGCTCAAGCCATACCAGTATCAGCGCCAGCACCAGCGTCACGGCGATGACGGCGTAGAAAGGATTGATATTCAGCAGCAGGCCGAAGGCGACGCCAAGCAGCGACGCATGGGCCAGCGTGTCGCCAAAATAGGACATCTTGCGCCAGACGACAAACGACCCCAGGGGACCGGCCGCCATGGCCAGCAATACGCCGGCCAGCCAGCCGGGCAGCAGCAGTTCAATCATAACGGGCCGTCCTCACGCCGGCGCACCACCTGGCCCTGCAGATCGTGGGCATGATTATGGTGATGCCGGTAAACGGCCAGCTGTTCGACGCCGTGATAACCGAACATGGCGATAAATTCCGGATGGGCGGAGACCGTTTCCGGCGAGCCGGAGCAGCAAATATGCTGGTTCAGGCACAAGACCTCGTCGGTCTTCGCCATGACCAGATGCAAATCATGGGAGACCATCAGCACTCCGCAGCCAAACCTGTGGCGAATTTGGTCGATCAAATCGTATAACGCCACCTGGCCGCTCACGTCCACGCCCTGGGTCGGTTCATCCAACACCAGCAACTGCGGTTTATTGAGCAGCGCGCGCGCCAGCAGCACCCGCTGCATTTCCCCGCCGGATAATTTCTGCATCGGCTGTTCCAGCAAATGAGCGGCCTGGACCTGCGCCAGCGCGGGTAGCACATCGTCTTTGCCGACCCCGGGCCGCAGGCGCATAAAGCGGCCGACCGTCAGCGGCAGCGTGACGTCAAGATGGATTTTTTGCGGCACATAGCCGATGCGCAGCCGGGCCGTACGCGACAAGGCGCCCGCCGTGGGCGCGATCAGGCCGAGCACTACCCGCACCAGCGTGGATTTCCCGGCGCCGTTCGGACCCATTAAGGTCAGGATACGGCCGGCGCGCAGCGTTAAAGAGATGTGACTCAAGACGTGTTTTTGCCCGAAGGAGACGGAAATACCGTCAAGCGTTACCAGATTGGTCATGTGAATTACAGTTGCGAAACAGCCAAAATGTTATAATATCACACCCCCAACCGTTGCCGAAGAGAATTATCGCTATGAATTCCCGCAGTAAAAAATTCCCACGCCTGCTGCTGGCCGGCGTATTGACGCTTGCCGCGACCAGTGCCCCGGCCTGGGCTAATATCGTCGCCTCCATCAGGCCGCTGGGATTTATAGCCTCCGCCATCGGCGACGGCGTGATGCCGACCGATGTCCTGTTGCCCGATGGCGCGTCGCCTCATGACTATGCGCTGCGGCCCTCCGACATCAAACGTATCCAGAACGCCTCCCTGCTGGTCTGGGTCGGTCCGGAACTGGAAGCCTTTATGAGTAAGCCGGCGGCGGCCTTGCCGGCGGACAAAAACCTGTTGCTGTCCACGCTGCCGTCTGTCCGCCCGCTGCTGATAAAAGGTGCGGAGCACGACGACCCGGCGGATTCGGCCCACGCGGACGACCACCATCACGGCGAATATAATATGCATCTGTGGATGTCGCCGGAGATTGCCAAACAGGCCGCTTTCGCCATCCACGACCAATTATTGCGGCTGATGCCCGAAAAAAAATCACAATTGGACGCGAATCTGCTGTTTTTCACCGCGGCATTGACAAAAAATGACAAAAATATCGCTACAATGCTAGCGCCGGTAAGCGGAGAAGGGTATTTCGTGTTTCACGATGCCTATGGCTATTTCGAACAACACTATGGCCTGACCCCTTTGGGGTATTTCACCGTTAATCCCGAAATCCAACCGGGCGCCCAGGCATTACACCATATTCGAACACAGTTGGTTGAGCAAAAGGCCGTGTGCATATTTGCTGAGCCACAATTCAGGCCAGCCGTTATCAACGCTGTGGCCCAGGGAACGAGCGTGCGTATCGGCACCCTCGACCCGCTGGGGACTGGTATCGCATTGGGCAAGGCAAGCTACATTGACTTCCTGCTGCAATTGACGAACCAGTACGTGAGCTGCCTGGAGAAGAACTCATGAGGATAGTAATAAGTGCAGCAGATACTTCGCTCTATCACGCTGGCGTATAATAATCTGCCCCGACCCCACCGCGTCATGCTGGGGTCGCTCACCGTGGTTACCCTGGCCGTGGCGGTATGGCGGCCATACGTCTATTCCCCTGTTATGGAACCCACCGTCAGCCGGCCCGCGCCGGTGGTCGACGCGCCAGCCCGCACTCTGGCCCCCGAGGCCAGCGAGCCTATCGATCAATCCGCCGCCGATAACGACGACGACGTGCCGCCGGAAGATGAACTGGACGAGAAGGTGACGGATGAAACGGGCGTCCATGAATATGTGGTGTCCACCGGCGATACCCTGGGCAGTATTTTGACGCAGTATGGCATCGATATGTCCGATATCGGCCAACTGGCCCAGCAGTTTCCCGATCTGCGTAATCTGAAGATCGGCCAGCAAATTTCCTGGACCCTGAACGACGCCGGCGAACTGCAGCGCCTGACCTGGGAAATGTCGCGCCGGGAAACCCGCACCTATGACCGTATTGACGGCGGTTTTAAACAAAGCGTGGCCAATCTGGCCGGCGAGTGGAAAAATATAGCGCTGACAGGCCAGCTCAACGGCAGCTTTGTCAACAGCGCCCGCGCCTCTGGATTGTCAAACGCCGAAGTCAGCGCGGTCATTAAGGCTATGCAGTGGCAGCTCGATTTTCGCAAGCTGCAAAAAGGCGATAAGTTCGCCGTGCTGACCTCCCGGGAAATGCTCGACGGGCGCAGCGAGCAAAGCGAACTGGTGGCCGTGCGCATCAACACCGGCGGCAAGGATTATTATTCCTTCCGCGCCGAGGACGGTAAATTTTACAACAACGACGGCGCCGGCCTGGCGCGCGGTTTTATGCGTTTTCCCACCATGAAGCAGTTCCGCGTATCCTCTAACTTCAATCCCCGGCGCCTGAATCCCGTCACCGGGCATATCGCTCCGCACCGCGGCGTGGATTTCGCCATGCCGGTGGGCACACCGGTGCTGGCGGTGGGCGACGGCGAGGTGGTGGTCAGCAAAAACGGCGACGGCGCCGGCAATTACGTGGCCATACGGCACGGGCGCCAATATACCACCCGCTATATGCATTTAAAGAAATTGCTGGTGAAGCCGGGCCAGAAGGTGAAACGTGGCGATCGCATTGCGCTCTCCGGCAATACCGGGCGTTCCACCGGGCCGCATCTGCATTATGAAATCTGGGTCAACCAGCAGGCGGTCAATCCGCTGACCGCCAAGCTGCCGGTTACCGAAGGCCTGAGCGGCAAAGAGCGCCTGGACTATCTGGCGCAGGTCAGGCAAGCCATGCCGCAGCTTCAATTCGACTGATATGTTATCTTAACGGCAGCCGATAGATGATCGGCTGCCGTTTTATGTTTATGATTACCGCTACATTATGCCAAGAAGGGACATAGAGCCCGCCTCATCAATCGACAGCACGGGTTTTCGACCGTCAGGGCGATTGAAAGCAAAGAGAGTTGCATGGAAAACGATAACAAGATCACCGCCGTTGAATTCATTCCGCAATTTAAAACCGAGTTCTATCACCCGCGCTACTGGGGCGTCTGGTGCGGTATCGGCTTAATCGCCGGCGCGACCTTTATCCCGCCGCGTTTACGCGATCCGGTATTGGGCGGCATCGGCCGGATGGTGGGTAAACTCGCCAAAGGCGCGCGCCATCGCGCCCGGGCCAATTTACTGTACTGCCTGCCTGAGCTGAGCGAACCGGCGCGGGAAAAAATCATTGACGATATGTTCGCCACGGTACCGCAATCCACGGTGCTGATGGCCGAGCTGGCTTGCCGGAATCCCGACAGGTTGTCAAGCCGGGTTCATTGGCACCACGAGGAGATTATTGCGCAGGCTACGGCGCAGCAGCGCAATATTATTTTCCTGGTGCCGCACGGCTGGGCGGTGGATGTGCCGGCCATGCTGATGTCGGCGCGCGGGCAGAAGGTCGCCGGTATGTTCCATAACCAGCGCAACGAACTGGTGGACTATATGTGGAATCGGGTGCGGCGCCGTTTCGGCGGGCGGCTGCATGCGCGCAACGACGGGGTTAAGCCTTTTGTCAGCTCGGTGCGGCAGGGGTGGTGGGGGTATTACCTGCCGGACCAGGATCATGGGCCTGAGCATAGCGAGTTCGTGGATTTTTTCGCCACTTATAAAGCGACGCTGCCGGCAATCGGCCGTTTGATGAAAATCTGTCGGGCGGCGGTAATCCCGCTATTTCCGGTGTACAACAGTAAGACCAGCCAGCTGGATATTTATGTTCGTCCGCCAATGGACGATATTGCCGGCCAGGACGATCGCTATATTGCCCGGCGGATGAACGAGGAAGTGGAAAACCTGGTGGGGCCGAATCCGGAGCAATATACCTGGATCCTGAAACTGCTGAAAACGCGCAAGCCCGGCGATAAAGATCCCTATAAGCGTTAATTGCCCAGAACAGGCAAGAAAAAAGACCCCATAGGTACGTTCTCCCTTAAACACGACTGCTGTAAGCGCGGTGTTGACGGGCCTACCGCACCATGGGGCGCTCGGTCGGGCGGGAATACCACGCCCGATTCGACCCCATCGGCACGCTCTCCCTTAACCCGTCCGCGTTGAGTTCGGGGTTGGCGGGCCTACCGCACCATGGGGCGCTCGGTCGGGCGGGAATACCACGCCCGATTCGACCCCATCGGCACGCTCTCCCTTAACCCGTCCGCGTTGAGTTCGGGGTTGGCGGGCCTACCGCACCATGGGGCGCTCGGTCGGGCGGAAATACCACGCCCGATTCGACCCCATTGGCACGCTCTCCCTTAACCCGTCTGCGTCGAGCTCGGGGTTGGCGGGCACAGCATGCCATGGGCGGCTGGTATTACTCCACCAGCAGGATGCGGCTGGTATTGGTGGTGCCCACCATGCTCATCACATCACCCTGGGTGATGATGACCAGATCGCCCGACATCAGGAAGCCTTTATCCCGCAGCAGGTTGGCGGCATGGGTGGCCGCGGCCACGCCGTCGCCGTCGCTGTCAAAATATACCGGCGTGACGCCGCGATAGAGCGCGGTAAGATTGAGCGTATGCTCGTGCCGGGACAGGGCAAAAATAGGCAGGCCTGAGCTGATGCGCGACATCATCAGGGGCGTGCGGCCGGATTCGGTCATGGTGATAATGGCGCTGACCCCCTTGAGATGATTGGCCGCGTACATGCTGGACATGGCAATCGCTTCTTCAATATTATCAAACTGCACGTCCAGGCGATGTTTGGACACATTGATACTGGGGATTTTTTCGGCGCCCAGGCACACCCGCGCCATGGCCGCCACCGTTTCCGCCGGATACTGCCCGGCCGCGGTTTCGGCGGAGAGCATTACCGCATCGGTGCCGTCCAGCACCGCGTTGGCCACGTCCATCACTTCGGCGCGGGTCGGCATCGGGTTGGTGATCATCGATTCCATCATCTGGGTGGCGGTAATCACCGCGCGATTGAGCTTGCGGGCGCGCCGGATCAATTTTTTCTGGATGCCGACCAGTTCCGGATCGCCGATTTCCACCCCCAGATCGCCGCGTGCCACCATCACCACGTCGGAGGCGAGGATAATATCATCCATGGCCTCGTCGCTTGCCACCGCCTCGGCGCGCTCTACCTTGGAGACGATCTTGGCATTGCAGCCGGCGTCGCGGGCCAGGCGGCGCGCATAGTTCAAATCCTCGCCGGTGCGCGGGAAGGAGACCGCCAGGTAATCCACGCCGATTTTAGCGGCGGTGATGATGTCGGCCTTGTCTTTTTCGGTCAGCGCCGGCGCCGAGAGGCCGCCGCCCATTTTATTGATGCCCTTGTTATTGGACAACGGACCGCCGACGGTCACCTCGGTAAAGACCTTCATGCCCTGGACTTCACGCACCTTTAGCTGTACGCGGCCATCGTCGAGCAGCAGGACATCGCCGGGCACCACGTCACCGGGCAGGCCTTTATAATCGATGCCTACGCTTTCCCGGTCGCCTTCGCCGATGCCCAAGTTGGCATCAAGGAGAAACTTATCGCCCACGCTCAGGAACACCTTGCCTTCCCTGAACGTCGATACGCGAATCTTAGGCCCCTGCAAATCGCCGAGTATGGCCACGTGTCGTCCCAGCTTGGCGGCGATTTCACGTACTTTGTTGGCCCGATTGAAATGATCTTCCGCCGTACCGTGGGAAAAATTAAGGCGAACCACATTGGCGCCGGCGGCAATAATTTTTTCCAGATTATTGTCGCGGTCAGTGGCTGGCCCCAGGGTGGTTACAATCTTGGTTCTTCTGAGCCGTCTGGACATGGATAACTCCGTTGACTTGGGCATTATTGGTGTAGCGAAAACATCGAAACCGGCGGTACTATCAGGCAGCGGTTGGATATCGCCGCCCGTTGCCGCCAGTCCGGCTGTGTTGAGACGTTCCCCATCTTTGAACCGGCCCGGTGTAGCCTGGGCTGCCATGAGGGGTTATTGTTCATATCTTACGATATTAATCAAATTTATACGCTGCTGAATCGGCTTTATCAAAGCGCGATTCCCGTAAAGCTTCCTTGACCCGCTTCAAGTTATCCCTGAATTTCGCACCCCGGCGCAAGGTAAACCCGGTGGCCAGGACATCTATCAGGGTTAATTGGGCAATACGCGATATCATGGGCATAAAGACATCGGTATCCTCCGGCACATCAAGGGCCAGGGTTAGCGTGGCTTCATGGGCCAGGGGCGAGTATTCGGAGGTGATGGCGATAACGGTAGCGTCATTCTCCCGCGCCAGCCGCGCCAGGTCCACCAGCATTTTTGTCCGGCCGGTATGGGATATCAGCACCACGACATCGCCTTCGCTGGAATTCATGCAGCTCATGCGCTGCATGACGATATCCTCGGAATACACGATGGGAATATTAAAGCGGAAAAATTTATTCATGGCGTCATGGGCGACCGCCGCGGACGCGCCCAGGCCGAAGAAGGAAATCTTTTTCGCCTGGGTCAGCAAATCCACCGCCCGGTTGACGGCGCTGATGTCCAGACGGGTTTTAACCTGTTCCAGGCTGGCCATGGTGGATTCAAAAATTTTTACAG
Source organism: Sodalis sp. RH24 (assembly GCF_047324145.1). NCBI lineage: Bacteria > Pseudomonadati > Pseudomonadota > Gammaproteobacteria > Enterobacterales > Bruguierivoracaceae > Sodalis > Sodalis sp. RH24. Next base: position 1,214,573 of record NZ_CP178729.1, on the reverse strand, counting down.
TATAGGAATCGACCCCGTCGTTCTCATCGACATTACGGTTTACATAAGGTGTACCATTAGCCAGACTCTGGGCGAGATGTAATTTAAAATCAGGATAGCCTTTGGTATCCAGGCGGCGGCAAAAACGATTGACGGTAGGCTCGCTGACGTCGGCCATCCTGGCCAGTATGGCAATGCTGGAATGGATGGCGGTCTGGGGCGAGGCCAGGATCACGTCCGCCACTTTACGCTCGGATTTACTCAGCAATTCCATATGGCTGTTAATTTTTTCCAGCATGTTCATAAGTTAATAGCTCATGGGTTTAACCGATTTCACACAAAGGAGAAATCATTACCGATTTGATGAAATATACTACGACGCGCGGTGCAAAGGCAGTTAATCTGACCGGCACGGCAGGTTTTTTGCCAGACTATGAGCTGTGTCTAACTTTCAGAAGTGTAATGTATTGACAAAACTGTTAATAAATTACATTTTCATGGCGGACATGGTGTGATTAATGGTGAAAAAAAGCGTTTACACGCGGTTTTTTTGGCATTCTTTTGGCCGGCATCAAAATAAAACCATTTAAAATGTAATAAAATTACAAACATCCTGTACGAGGAGAGGAACATGGCGGTAACATCCATAGCCCAGGCATGCGATCTGGTGATTTTCGGCACCAAAGGCGATCTGGCACGGCGCAAACTGCTGCCCTCGCTATATCAGCTGGAGAAAGCCGGTTCCATTCATCCGGAGACGCGCATTATCGGCGTTGGCCGTGCTGACTGGGACGTGAAAGCCTATACCAAGGTGGTGCGCGAAGCGTTGGAAACCTTCATGAAGGAAACCATCGACGAGAAGCTCTGGAAAACGCTCAGCGGCCGCCTGGATTTCTGTAACCTTGACGTTAACGAGACCAAGCACTTCAACCGGCTGGGTGAAAAACTCGACCAGCAGGCCCGGGTGACCATTAACTATTTTGCCATGCCGCCCAATACCTTTGGCGCCATCTGCCAGGGCCTGGGCCAGGCCGGCCTGAATAAAGAGCCGAGCCGGGTAGTGATGGAAAAACCGCTGGGTACCGATCTGGCCTCTTCGCGCGTGATTAACGATCAGGTGGCGGAATATTTCAAAGAGTGCCAGGTTTACCGCATCGACCATTATCTCGGTAAAGAAACGGTGCTCAACCTGCTGGCGCTGCGGTTTGCCAATTCCCTGTTCGCCAGCAATTGGGACAACCGGACTATCGACCATGTCCAGATCACCGTGGCGGAAGAAGTGGGCATCGAGGGTCGCTGGGGCTATTTCGATAAAGCCGGCCAGATGCGCGACATGATCCAAAGCCATCTGCTGCAGATCCTGACCATGATCGCCATGTCGCCGCCATCCGATCTGACCACCGATCGCATCCGCGACGAAAAAGTGAAGGTATTGCGTTCCCTGCGGCCTATCGATCACACCAATGTGCGCGATACCACGGTGCGCGGCCAGTATACCGCGGGGTTTGTACAGGGCAAGAAAGTGCCGGGCTACCTGGAGGAGGAGGGCGCCAACAAGGCCAGCCATACCGAGACCTTTGTGTCTATCCGGGTGGATATCGACAACTGGCGCTGGGCGGGCGTGCCGTTCTATTTGCGCACCGGCAAGCGTTTGCCGACCAAATGTTCCGAAGTGGTGGTGTATTTCAAGAACCCGGCGCTGAATCTGTTCCGCGACTCCTACCAGGAATTGCCGCAGAACAAGCTGACCATCCGCCTGCAACCGGACGAGGGCATGGATATCCAAATCCTCAATAAGGTGCCGGGGCTGGATCATAAGCATCGCCTGCAAACCACCAAGCTGGATTTGAGTTTCAGTGAAACCTTTAACCAGGAACATCTGGCGGATGCCTACGAACGGCTGCTGCTGGAAACCATGCGCGGCATCCAGGCGCTGTTTGTGCGCCGCGACGAAGTGGAAGAGGCCTGGACCTGGGTGGATTCCATTATGGAAGCCTGGGCGTCCGACAATGACGCGCCCAAGCCTTACCAGGCGGGCACCTGGGGGCCGGTGGCCTCGGTGGCCATGATTACCCGGGACGGCCGTTCCTGGAACGAGTTTGAATAACACCGCATTCCCCACCGGTGCCGGGTTGATCCCGCGCCGGTAATTTTTAGCCCGGTGTTTTGGCGTGCCACGCCTTAAACACGCGGTGATGATGTTCATACGGAGACAGCAAGTCATGAAGCATTGGAAAACAAGCGCGGAAACTATCCTGACCTCAGGCCCGGTAGTACCCGTTATCGTTATCAATAAGCTGGAACACGCGGTTCCTTTAGCCAAAGCGCTGGTCGCCGGCGGTGTGCGCGTACTGGAAGTCACGTTGCGCACCCCCTGCGCGATGGACGCCATCCGCGCCATCGCCAAAGAAGTGCCCGAGGCCATCGTCGGCGCGGGCACCGTGACCAATGTCGAGCAGTTGGCGGAAGTGACCGCTGCCGGCGCGCAGTTCGCCATCAGCCCTGGCCTGACCGAACCCTTGCTGAAAGCGGCCGTCGCGGGTACCATTCCGCTGATCCCGGGTATCGCCACTGTTTCCGAACTGATGCTCGGTATGGATTACGGCCTGCGCGAGTTCAAATTTTTCCCGGCCGAGGCCAACGGCGGCGTCAAGGCGCTGCAAGCGATTGCCGGTCCGTTCTCGCAGGTGCGTTTCTGCCCCACCGGCGGCATTTCACCGAAGAACTACCGTGATTACCTGGCGCTGAAAAGCGTGCTGTGTATCGGCGGTTCCTGGCTGGTGCCTAACGATGCGCTGGAAGCGGGCGATTATGCGCGCATCACCGAACTGGCTAAAGAAGCGGTGGCCGGCGCCAAGCTTTAAGCCGGCGCGCATCCGCTCCCGCCATTCAGGCAGGTAATAAGGGCTCCTTCGCAAGAGGAGCTTTTTTTTTGGTTCAGGCCTGGCGCATCAGCCGCTGACCTTGACCGCCGCGGCACAGGCTTTGGCATCCTTTACCGCCTCTTCCACCGTCTGCGCCATGGCCAGGGCCACGCCAAGGCGGCGCTTGCCGCCGATTTCCGGCTTGCCGAACAGCCTGATCTGCGTTTGCGCTTTCAGCGCCTGCTCCAGGCCGCTGAAACGCACGTCGCTGCTGGTCAGCTCCGGCAGGATAACCGCCGACGCCGCCGGGCCGTACTGGCGGATCGCGCCGACGGGCAGGCCGAGGAAGGCGCGCACATGCAGGGCGAATTCGGACAGATCCTGGGAGATAAGGGTCACCATGCCGGTATCATGCGGACGCGGCGACACTTCGCTGAATATCACCTCGTCGCCGCGCACAAACAGCTCAACGCCGAACAATCCGCGGCCGCCCAGGGCGGTCACGACCTGTTGTGCGATATCCCGCGCCCGTTGCAACGCCACCGCGCTCATGTGCTGCGGCTGCCAGGATTCCCGGTAATCGCCGTCCTCCTGGCGATGACCGATGGGATCGCAGAAATGGATACCATCGACGGCGCTGACGGTAAGCAGGGTAATTTCAAAATCAAAGGGGACCAGGCCCTCGACAATCACCTTGCCGCCGCCGGCGCGGCCGCCTTGCTGCGCATAGTCCCAGGCCGCGTCCAGGCCGGCGGCGTCGCGCACCAGGCTCTGGCCTTTACCCGACGAACTCATCACCGGTTTGATAATCAAAGGATAGCCGATGGCCGATACCGCCTGGTCCAGCCCGGCGCGGTCGGCGGCAAAACGGTAGGCGGAAGTGGGCAGGCCCAGCGTTTCCGCCGCCAGGCGGCGGATGCCCTCGCGGTTCATGGTCAGGCGCGTGGCCTGCGCGCAGGGCACCACATGATGGCCCTCATGTTCAAGGGCTACCAGCATGTCGGTGGCGATGGCTTCGATTTCCGGCACGATAAAATCGGGCCGTTCCAGTTCAATCACCGCCCTGAGCGCATCGCCGTCCAGCATATTGATGACGTGCGCGCGATGGGCGACATGCATCGCCGGGGCGTTCGCATAACGATCGACGGCAATCACCTCGACGCCAAGCCGTTGACACTCAATCGCCACCTCTTTGCCCAGTTCACCGCTGCCCAGCAGCATGACCCGCGTGGCGCCGGGACGTAACGCCGTGCCTATGATTAACATCCGCTTTCCCCTGACCTGATAAAAATTGCGCGCAGTATAAACGAAAACGATTGCGCGTGCAGCAGCGCCGGTACGATGAGGGGAGAGCAGGACGTGGGAATCGGCCTGGACGCCGCCAAAAACGCCCGGCTTTTGTTATAGTTCGTATAATTCCCGTTCTCAACGTAATTTTAACCGGCTATTATCATTCAATACCTTGAGAACGGATAATCAGAACAAGTGGAGGTTTTATGCATAAAACGGGAATCGGCCTGTTAGGCGTCATCGTCATCGGCATGTTGCTGCCGTCACTCGCGGCCGCGGAAGATCAAACACCGCAGGCGGCTGGGCAGGCCGCCGCCTCGCAAACGTCCACGGAAGGCGCGTCCACCACTCAGCAGCCCGCCGGACAAACGCAGAATACGCAACCGGGCACCGCCGCCCCGGCGCCGGCGAATAACGCCGCTCCGGCACAGACACCGCCGGCTAATGACGCCGCGCCGGCCCCGGCAACGCCGCCGGCCGCCGCCCCGGTTAAAAAACAGGCAGAGGAGCCCCCGGCCGCCGATAAACCGGCGCCGGCTAAAAAGGCCCCGGCGGAGAAGGCCAAGGCGGAAGCCGCGCCGGCCACCGCCGATAATAAAACGCCGGCGGCGAAGGAACCGGCCAAAAAAAGCCAGCCCGGGAAGACGTATAAGGTTGCGGCCTGTCCCGATCTCAACGCCCCCCAGGTGGCGGAGCTGATTAAACAGGACTACACCCAGAATCGCTTTCCCCACACCGACGACGATAAAAAGGCCCTGGGCGGCGATACCATTGTCGCCCAGGTCAACCCCGAGGATATCACCGGCAACGGCGACAACTGGCAGGCGCCGCTGAAAATTCGCGGGCAAACCGCCGATCGCGCCTATGCTGTGAACCTTGATTGTGAAAAAGGCGAAATAAGTTATTCCCTCCAGCAATAACACTCCCTGCCGGACGCGCGGCGTGAAATGCGCGTCCGGACATCGGCGGCCACGCTATCTTTGCAAACCCTTTTAACAACTTGACACAAAATCCGCTAGGTTAGGACATGTGGCGCCGGGCACCGTCCGGCATACACCACCTAAAGGGGAACGGCAATGAATCAGTGGCTGCAGAAAATCCAGACCCTGGTCCAGCAAAAGAGCGGGCCGGGGGATCAGGGCGGCAACCTGGCGGGCCTGCTGGCGCCCGGCGCGCTTGGCGGGCTGGCCGGCCTGCTGGTGGCCAATAAATCGTCACGCAAGATGATGGGCGCGGTGGGCAAGAACGCCCTGTTTATCGGCGGCGGCGCCGCGATAGGCGCGGTGCTTTGGGACCAATATAAAAAACGCGTGCGCGAAACCCATCAGCACGATGCGCAGTTTACCCAGCCTCCTACTCCCATCGACCGTCGCACGCAGCGGCTGGTGACGGCCCTGGTCTTTGCCGCCAAGGCCGACGGCCACATCGACGACCATGAGCAACGGGCCATTCGGGACAACCTGCAGCAGTTGGGACTGGGCGAGGATGTGGAGCATCTGGTCCAGGACGCCATCGCCCAGCCGCTGGACCCGGCGCGCCTGGCGCAGGATATTCACGGCGAGGACGAGGCCCTGGAGATCTATTACCTCAGCTGCGCGGTGGTCGACGTCGATCATTTTATGGAAAGAAGCTATATGGATGCGCTGGCGCTGGCGCTGAAAATTCCTGATGACGTAAAAACCGGCCTCGAACAACAGCTTAAAGCCCAGATAACCGCCGTCCCGCCACGCTGACCCCCCGTTGCCGGCGCAGGCGATAAAATCGGCCGCGCTTGGCAACCCGGCATATTCGTGCCACTCTGTTTCTTATGAGAAATAAGGAAGGGTGCGTATGAGATTTCCCCCAATAGCTGAAAAAAGACCGCATAACCTGACCGTGCATGGTGAGACACGCGTCGATGATTATTACTGGCTGCGCGACGACAAACGTGAAGACCCGGCCGTGCTGGACTACCTGGCCCAAGAGAATACCTATGGCCAAGCCATGATGGAGGGCCATGAGGAGTTGCGCCACCGCTTATTTACCGAAATGGTGGAGCGCATACCGCCGCAGGATCGCTCGGTACCCTACGTCCGGCGCGGTTATCGTTACCAGAGCCGCTATGAGCAAGGCAATGAGTACGCCATCTATACCCGCCAGCGCGCCGATCTGCCCGAAACGGCCGAATGGGAGATCCTGCTTGACGGCAACAAGCGCGCGGCGCAAAGCGAGTTCTATACCATGGGGTCGCTTGAGATCAGTCCGGATAACGCCATCATGGCGGCGGCGGAGGATTTTCTGTCACGGCGCCTGTACGGCATTCGTTTCAAGAACCTGGCCCGCGATTCGTGGTATCCGGAAGTGCTCGAGGATGCCTCGTCGGGTTTTGAATGGACCAGCGATTCACAAATCCTCTACTACGTGCGCAAGCATAAAAAAACGCTGCTGCCCTACCAGGTCTACCGTCACCGGGTCGGCACCTCGCCAGCCCAGGATGAGCTGGTGTATGAGGAAAAAGACGACACATTTTATGTCAGCGTGCATAAAACCACGTCGGAACGTTATATCATTATTGCGCTGGGCAGCACCACGTCGGGCGAGATCCTGCTGCTGGACGCCGACGATCCCCAGGCCAGCCCGCAGGTATTCCTGACCCGCCGCCATGACCATGAGTATTCGCTGGATCACTTCCAGGGCCATTTTTACGTCCGCTCCAACCGCGAAGGCAAGAATTTCGCCCTCTACCGCTGCGAAACGGGCGATGAGAAATTGTGGCAAACGGTGATCCCGGCCAGGGACGATGTGGTATTGGAAAACTTTACCTTATTCAGCGATTGGCTGGTGGTGGAGGAACGTCACCAGGGCCTGACCAGCCTGCGGCAGATGCATTGGCAGACCGGGGAGGAGAAGGGCATCGCCTTTGACGACCCCACCTATGTTACCTGGCTGGCCTACAATCCCGATCCGCACAGCGCGTGGCTGCGCTATGGTTATTCCTCCATGACCACGCCGACCACGCTGTTTGAGCTGAATATGGATACCGGGGAGCGCCGGCTGCTGAAACAGTCGCAGGTGAAAAATTTCGACGCCGAGCACTACCGCAGCGAGCGGCTATGGGTTCCCGCCCGCGACGGCGTCGAGGTGCCGGTGTCGCTGGTCTATCGCAAGGATCTGTTCCAGCGCGGGCAAAATCCGCTGCTGGTCTACGGTTATGGTTCCTACGGCAGCAGCATGGATCCCGATTTCAGCGCCAGCCGGCTGAGCCTGCTTGACCGCGGATTCGTCTTCGCCCTGGCGCATATCCGCGGCGGCGGTGAATTAGGCCAGCAGTGGTATGAAGACGGCAAGCTCTTCAACAAGCTCAACACCTTTAACGACTTTATCGACGTCAGCCGGCATCTGCTGGCTAACGGCTATGGGGACGAAAAACAAGCCTTTGCCATGGGCGGCAGCGCCGGTGGCCTGCTGATGGGCGCGGTGATCAATATGGCGCCGGATCTGTTTAAAGGCGTGGTGGCCCAGGTGCCCTTCGTGGATGTCGTGACCACCATGCTTGATGACAGCATACCGCTGACCACCGGAGAATATGACGAGTGGGGCAATCCGCAGGAAAAAGACTACTACGACTATATCAAGCGCTACAGTCCCTATGATCGGGTCAGCGCCCAGCCTTACCCGCATCTGCTGGTCACCACCGGTTTACATGACTCCCAGGTGCAGTATTGGGAGCCGGCCAAATGGGTGGCGAAACTCCGGGCGGTGAAGACCAACGACAATCTGCTGCTGCTGTGTACCGACATGGACTCCGGCCACGGCGGCAAATCCGGGCGTTTCAAAGGCTACGAAGGTATTGCCATGGAGTATACCTTTATCCTGTCCCTGACGGACAAGGCGCCGCCGGCGGCATAAAACGGCGGCGAAAGCCTCTCAGGCGGCGCATTTCATTTATTGATGCGCTGCGTCTGAGGACTGCTTCAGGTAATGGTTAATGCTGTAACGCATATCCGCCGACAGGTCCTTGAGGTTGTTGAGCATCCATTTCAAATAGCCGGGGTCCTCGCGCGCGATCCGTTCCATCGGCTGGCCCCGGTATTTGCCGAACTTTAACGTCGTAAGCAGGGTGGTTTCATTGCTTAAGGCCGCCATTTGCTCGGCGCTCCAGCCGGAATCCCCGATGATTTTCACCAGCAGGGCCGCGGTGACGTAACAATCATACAGGGCGCGATGGGGATAGAGACCCTCCGGCACGGCGACCTCGAGACCCAGCGCATAGCGCAGGTACTGGTTGCTGTATTTCAAACCAGGGTAGAGCTTGCGCGCAAGCTTGACCGTGCAGATCCATTGACCATGCATTTCCGGCAACATGCGCCGGTCGAATGCGGCGTTATGCGCCACGTAATACGGGCTGCCGTGATAGCGGCCAATCACCTTGGCGATACGCGGCTTATCCTCGACCATGGCTTCGGTGATATGGTGGATGGCCATGGCCTCGTAGCCGATGGGCCGGTCGGGGTTGATCAGATCGCTCATGGCATTGCATAACCGGCCGTCAACGACGTCCACCGAGGCGACTTCCACGACGCCGCCGTCCAGTCCGCAGGTTTCGGTATCGATAACACGAAAAGACATGACGTTACCTGTCCAAGGCTAAATAAAAAAGCCATTATGCCCTGAATAGCGCCGACAAAAAACCCGCATCAGATGCGGGTTTAATATGGGTTAGCCTTACACGATATCAGGCTGGGTCTTTCTGTTACGCTTGTCGGCGCGTTTTTCTTCCGGCGATTTCAGCGGTTTCTTTTTGGTGTCTTTCTTACGATCCATTCCCTTACTCATATTTACCTCTCTGTAAAAGAACCGGAAATGTAGAAATGATTAACTGCCTGTTGGCACTGATAATCAAGTCATTTTGTGCTATTTTGCCGCACGGCGGACAGCGCCGCGCGGGCCGGCAAGCCATGCACCGCGGGCGTGGCGCGCGGCGCCTGCTTGCCTTCCGGCCGTTGGTTCAGGTACGTGCCGGGGCATTGCCAGTCCAGTATAGGCCATTGGCGAATTATTTTCGTGGCTCATATGGCAAACGGGAAAAATTCAGCGACGCCTGGCGATAAAAGGCCACCCGTTCGCGAAAATAAGCGCGCAAAGGCTCCGGCTGTTCCCGTTCCACATGCTCGGCGACCACCGGCATATTGTACCGCTCCTTGAACGCCACGCCGGACGCGGCCAGATCGACATTGATCTTGTCCATCGCCTCGCTGCCCAGTGTGGCCAGATTATATTGCATACCGCCTCCTGCCGCTTGTAAGGTCAATGCTGCTAAAAATAAGGTACTGCGCGGCAAAACGCAAGGGTCGGCGGGACAGCGATACAAATAATAATCGTTTGTATTAACAGCCGACGCAATAATATGGCTATCATTGTCCGAAATAATGGCCTGGCGTATTCATAATACAAATAAGAATACCTATCACTACCATTAATAAATAATGATTTTATAGAAAAAATCTCATTATAAAAATATATAAACTTATGAATTTAATACATAAAAAATATTAAATTACTCATTGGTTAAATTATAGTGTAATTTTTGTTAGCATTTGGGCATAATGTTTATATTCGTATTGGCGTAATCATCATAAGGAAGCCTGCCCATGCTAAAACAAGAAATGGCAATAAAGCTTAACGAGCAACTCAATCTGGAATTTTTTTCCGCCAATCTTTATCTGCAAATGAGCGCCTGGTGCAGTGATAAGGGCTACGAAGGCGCATCGGCCTTTCTCAAGACCCAATCTCTGGAAGAGATGGACCATATGCGCCGCCTGTTCGACTATCTCAACGATACCGGCACCATGCCGGTGCTGGGCGCAATCGAGGCGCCGCCAACCGGTTTTACCTCATTGGCCGAGCTGTTTAAGCGCACCTATGAACATGAGCAGATGATCACGGTGAAAATCAACGAACTGGTCCATGCGGCGATGATCTCCCAGGACTATTCGACGTTTAACTTCCTGCAGTGGTACGTCTCCGAACAGCACGAAGAAGAAAAATTGTTTAAATCCATCCTCGACAAGCTGGCGCTGGTGGATACCAATAACAGCGGACTGTTCTTTATCGATCAGGATTTGAAAAAAATGAACGGTGGCGACAATACGGCCGCGCCGATGTAAATCCCCGCGCGGACAGTGGTTTGCTCGACTTCAGCCCCGGCTGCCGTTATCATCAGTTTGCGTCCAGGCAAACCGGTAGCAGCGCCGGGTTTTTTGTTTCCCAAGAATAAACGAATAACCGGCAATGCTCCCGCGGTGGACCGCCAAGCGTCGGTTTAACCGACAGGATACCCGTTCAGTCTTAGGAAACGACATCGATGTCAAGCCAACCTTTTACCGCGCCCCTGTTGACGCTGTTAGTCACTGCCCTGACTTTGTTGGGATCGCAACAGGCCCAGGCGCATGCGCACCTGAAAACGCAATATCCGGCGGCCAACGCCACCATGACCGCCGCGCCGCAGGCGTTAACGCTCACCTTCAGCGAGGGCATCGAGCCTGGCTTCAGCGGCCTGACGCTAACCGGCCCCGGCAACACCGTCATCCCCACCGGCGCCATCAAGGTCGACCCCGCCAACCCTAAGCAGGTCATCGTGCCCATTGAAAAGCCCCTGGCCGCCGGCGAGTATCAAGTGCAATGGCATGTGGTATCGGTGGACAGTCATAAAACCCAAGGCAATTATCAATTCAGCGTTAAATAGATGCTAAGCCTGGCGGAGTGCTATTCCGCCTGCCGCTATCTCCATATCGCGGCGGTGATGCAGGCGTTCGGTACCGCCCTGTTTTGCGAGTACCTGGCGCCGCCCGCACTGCGCGCCGGCCTGCGCGCATCCCTGGGCGCGCCCTTGCGCGTTCTGGCCTGGGTCGCCCTGGCGTCGGCGGTTGTCCTGCTGGGGTTGCAAGCCGGGCAAATGGGGGACGGCTGGACGCAAACCCTTTCCCCCGCCATCTGGGCGGCGGTGCTCGGCACTGCCTTCGGCACTGTCTGGCTGTGGCATATGGCTATCGCGCTGGCGGCGGTGTTGGCCGCGGGCCATGGGCCGATGACCGCCATCAGGCAGCGGGCATTGCTCGCCGCCATGGCCGGCCTGCTGGCAAGCCTGGCGCTGGTGGGCCACACGGCGATGAGCGAGGGACTGCGCGGCGTCATGCAGCGGCTCAATCAAATGGCGCATCTGTTTTCCGCCGCCTGGTGGCTGGGCGGGCTGCTGCCGCTGCTGTTTTGTCTGCCGCTGCTACGCGAGACGGCGCGTCCGGACGCGCTGCGCGCGCTGATTCGTTTTTCGCGCAGCGGACATGCTGCGGTGGCGCTGGTCATTTTCACCGGTATCGTCAATACCGCGCTGGTTCTGGGCCATTGGCCGCTCGATGGGTCGGCGCCGTACCAGCGGCTGCTGCTGATAAAAATAGCCGTGGTGGCGGTGATGGTGATCCTGGCGGTAACCAATCGTTATGCCGTGGTTCCCGCCATGGCGCGCCACCATCCCGCGGCTATTCGTATCTTGACCTTGCTGACGCTTGCGGAGATGATTCTTGGTAATCTGGTACTGATTTTGGTGAGTATTTTCGCCACGCTTGAACCCTGATCACATCCTGGCGCCGCCCAGGCGTCAGGTCCAATAGTAGGATAAAACATGAAAACCCGGAGTATCGCGTTATTGCTGTTAGCCTTTACCGCCCAGGCGGTCAGCGCGGCGCAAATTATCACCGTCAGCAAGTTTCAGTTCGGCAAGCAATGGGCCTTTACCAAAGAAGAGGTGCAATTGCTCTGCCGCCCGGACGGCTCGCTGTTTGCGCTGAATATGAGCACCCTGATGCAGTATCCCCTCAATGAACCGGCCACCCGTGCCATGTCCAGCGGCCAGGTCAACGCGACGCCCATTGACGCCATCCTGCTGGACGACCCTGCTAATCCGGGGCACAAGATGAGCATCGCGCCGTTTGTCGAGCGCGCCGGCCAATTGTGCAACGCACCGGGCTGAGATGCCGGGATAGGACCCACTTGCCGGCTGCGGGGCAGGGATATGTATAGTGAGCTTATAGTTTAATATGTTAATAATCATAAGTGTGCTTGATATCACAAAGTTATCATTTGGTGAAACAATAGCGCCGGTAATGCGAGGCCGGCGATGGAAAAATCCCTGTGCGTCTCTATACTCATCAAGTGTAAGGCTAAACAGCTTACATTAATGCCAACTTTTAGCGCACGGCTCTCTCCCAAGAGCCATTTCCCTAGACCGAATATAGGAATCGTATTCGGTCTTTTTTTATGTCATTGATATATATAGATAAATTACCGCATCCCCCGATAAATCCCGAAATATTCCCGAAAGTAATATCCGGTTTAAATCATTACGTATTCAGAACCGCGGGCATCCAAATATTTTTTTGTCATGGACAGGTTCTTGTGGCCGAGTAGTTTTTGAGCGAATTCCTCGCCGTATTCAGCTTCATATAACCGGCCTGCCAGGCTCCTCATTTCATGAAAGGAAGGCGGGTTGGCGCTGAATTGAACCCCGCTTGCATCCCTGACACCTGAAAAAGCCTGTGTAAGACCATCAGCTGTCAGTGGCCCGGGGCGACGGCCGCCTCGGCGTACATTGGAAAAAACGAGATAGTCAGACAGATTGTTAATCCTGCACTGATCAATGACGTCCCCAAGTACCATGCCGACCGCTTTCAGTTTTAGATCAAGGGGGATGGCCAACTTCGCGCCAGTTTTCTCTTGATCTACGAACAGCCGATTTTCCCTTATATCTGAGAATTTGAACTTAGCGATATCTTCGCGGCGCTGTCCCGTTGACAGTGCAAGATCCATGGCATTCTTAATCCAAGGGCTCGATAGTTCAGCTGTAATACGCATTGCCTGGAAATTATCTAAGCTAAGTCGTTCCCGCTTTACATCCGGTGTCGGCGCTCTGGTGGGATCAACCGGATTTTTTTCAAGATAGCCTGCTACGATAGCCTCCCTGAATATATCCGAAAGCACGCTCCGAAGGCTAACTGCCATACTTTTCTTTCCGCTTTCAATATACCCTTCAAGAAAATTTGCAATATGACGTGTGGTAATAGAATCCAGCGGCATAGAACCAAACTCCTCTTTTATAGTGGCAATTTGATTTCTACGCACCTTCATGGTATTTGGCTTTAACTCACGCCGATCCATGATAATAAAATACCGATCAAGCCAACGTGATAAATTAAAGTCAGGTATTTCTTTTATGCGATCAAGCAAACTTGAAGGCAGATAATTCTGCTCAAGATAGTTGTTAGCTTCTATCGCTTGTGCAACCGCCTCCCTGCGGGAAATCCGGCCAAGAGAGAACTCCTGGCCGGTAATAGGATTGCGCCAGGCGTAGTTGTGATCTCTTTTGCGAAAGGTCAAATTCCGTGGCAAATTAGCGTCGTAACGTTCCGGCCTTTTCGCCATTCTCTATTTTCTCCAACAAAGTTCCAGTTGAGCTAGTCCGTTTCTGGCGGGGTGCAATGCGCTTCAGCGCTTTTTTCTTCGGGTCCACGTAGATGGCCCCAGGAATGATTCTGTATTCCTTGCCATGTAATTCAGGCGCTGGATAGATCCGTCCTTCTCTAACCCAACGACGAAGCGTTGATAGCGAGGGAGGGGTTGAATAAACCTCATTTGCCCATTCCTGCAGGTTCAGTAATTTTGCCATCTCAAATTCCCCTTCCGATTCGATTAGGGTTTCCCAAGACAAAAACCGGCCGGGTAAACCCCTCGTGATCTGTCCTGCTCGACCGATCGCGCAGATGGCGCCGCGCGCATTTCTCGCGCGTACATTCCCGGCATGACCGGCCACTGACATAACGCACGCGGCCATGGCCAGGCTTGGCACATTCTGTACCAAGATACAGCTTATCGCCGGCGGCAAGCGCCGCGGCGTAGTCTGCTTTCAGGTTGGCGTAATCAATTTCCACGTTATTCCTCCACCTCGATACCGGCGGCGAGCAAAACCTTTATGCAGTCCTCACGCATCATATTCATGCCCTGGAACATTGCCCGGGTAGCTTTATCACCGCCCATCTTGACGTTGAATGCCGCTGGCAACTTGATCCTTGCAGGTATCAGCTGCGAGGAGGCACGGCAGGTTGCGATAGCTGCTTTAGCGCGGTCCCATGCGTCGTGCTTGCGATCTGATATGGATAAAACTTCCTCCATGACAGTTAGAAAATAATCAGGCACGTTGCCGACTGTGGGCGGGGTGTTATGGATAATGACGACATCTTGCGGGTTAACTCTTTCTCCCTTTACTATAAAACCGACGCCATATAATTTGGCGTCACGTTCAGCCGTCAGCGCCGTCAGGGCGAACTGTGCGAGTATTCCGGCTATGCCGCTGCCAGCCATTCTATTTAGTTCTCCGCTTTCCTTCATCGCCAGCACCTGGGCCAAAATTTCTGCGTTAAACATTGGCCACCGCCTGGCTGTTGAGTTGATAAGCAATAGCCATCTGTTCAGCGTCGTTCATGGCATCATGAAGGGCGTTATGTTTGATCATTGAAAAACAAGGCTGGTGGTCTTTCAGGTAACCCCGCATTCCGCGGGTCATCGCATCGATATAAGTCCGAACGTCACGCTTACCGTTGTAACGCCACGGGCATTCCATCCCGCACATCCGGTAAGCGTGCTCAAGAATCGATCCATCAAAGTCGGTACCACGAAAAAAGATGCGTGCCTCTCGGTGTTGTGCAATCCAGCTACTGAGGTTCAGCAGTTGTGAGCCCAGGCTATGGCGTTCGCCGAGCAACGCCTCGTGGGCATCCTCCCCTTGTTTTCTCCACCATTCCTGCGTCCCCAGGCTAACGGTCCGGCACATCATCAGTTGATCAAACACGTCAACTAAACCGTAGAACGCCCGGGCGGAATATTCCGCCAGTTCAGGATCCTGGACAATCTGAAAAATAGCAGATTGTGTATCGCGAATGTCGGTAACATCAAAGGCAAAACCGCCGATCGACAAAATTACCGCTGAGGGTGTTAGATCCAAATCCTCGGTATCAATGACAATGGTATTAATCATGTTATTACTCCACATTATCCGCCTGCACGCGGTCGGGCTTCGGATGAGCGAAGCCCTTGCCAGGAGGCAACAATTAAGATTGTTTTTATTAAATGCCCCGGATGGGGCATCACTACATTAAGCGGAAAATTCACCGATAAAGGTTTCGACGCTGGTGCCGTCAAACTGAGCCACAAGCAGATCGCGGAACTCGCTGGCGATTTGCTCCATTACGGCTTCCAGCTGGACAATCCGCAAGACCAGCACCGGCGCATCGCCGCCGGTCAAGACGCTGTAGCGCAGACGGATTCGGCGCTCGGCCAGGCCCTCGAAAGGGATGCACTTAAATTCAAATGCCGCCGGCATGGTGACTTTGCTCTTTGCCTCAACGCTCTGCATCAGAGAACGGTGACCGCTAAAATCATTTTCCTCATGATCCTGGCTGATCATGGATTCGATCGTAATCTGGCGCACGCCGGCGACCGCTTTTTTAATGTCCAGCACTTCGCCATCAGCGGTGAAAGCCAGTAGATATTCGTTCCAGTCTTCCAGCCATTCGGCCAGCTCTTTCTGGCCTTTCTTCCGGCCGTCGATTTCCAGTAGTGAGGAAAAAGGCGCGGTCTTTTCCAGTTTCAGGCGCGCGGAATTATCTGCATGGCCCGGTTCCGTCAGGGTGCCAAGATTGAAAATAGTGACAGCGGCCATAGCGTCGGCATTTATGAAGCAACGCACGCCAGCGCCTTCATACCCTTTGCAATAACGCACGAAGTCAGGAACGCTGGCGGTAGCCATTTTCCCACGAAAGCGGAAGCGGCCATTTCGGAGATATTCGAGACTTTGAAGCTGCACTCCATCCGGTACAGCGACAACCGGGCAATCTGCTTTGGTCAAATCCCCTATCAGTTCGCCGGTCAGGGACATATCCCGGATCTGGATGATGGCGCTTGCATCTATAGATTGCGACATGTGTTGAGTCCTTCGATAAATGAATTTATGAATTATTGGTTATTGAGCTTGCCGTCAGGCTGGCCGGTGATAGTGAAAAGCTGTCCCTGGTCTTCCTGCAGGATGGTGAGCTTCCCTCGCTTGCCGACATACATCGGAGTTTCCGTGGTGTCTTCCTCGGACGTTTTGCCGCGCGGGGTGGGGGTGGTAAAGCTGAGACGGTGTTTGATCCGGACCCGCTTTTCTTCGATGGAATTATTCAGGCGTTCAATATCAAACGTCAGAACTACCTTGGCCTTGCCGCCATTATTGAGCGCCCCGAGCGCGGCGTCATTCAGTGCTGCAGCAAATTTGTTTTCAAAGATGCCGGCGTCTAATTCAGAAAAAAAGTCTGGAACATTGGTGATATTATTTGGTTCAGACATGGCCTAACCCCTCGTTGATAGCGGCGCTGCACACGCCGCGGTGATACTCCACATACATAGGGCAGGGCAGATTCCCTTGCCTATGCAGGCGAGAAAAAAGGGCGGAAATGCCAGCCAGAACATTACCTTCACCCCTTTTGAGTTGAAGAGCTGACACCACCGCCAAAGGACAACACACAGCAATACAACATCACCTCCAACAGTGATCGATTTGTGGTGGCCGGAGCTGATCCCGGCCAGCAGGCTTCCATGGGCTCAAGCCCGCACATTCACCACAATCAAAAAGAGCGAACTTCCCACTTTATGGCGCCATCATTGGGATTGATGTATCTAGGCCGGAAGTTTAGCCTTGCGCCAGTCGGATACGGTTTTGCACGCCCGCGCTCTTTGATTGTGGTGGTCCGTTAACGGGGACCGGTCGGGCCTGTATACATTCCGCGGGTATCCAGGCCATCCGCCGCGGTACAACGTGCCCCGAAGGGCGTTCTCTCTCGGTGGATAAGTGGGCGGCCGGAGTCGAACCGGCTACCGGGAGGGATATCCCGATAATCCCCTGATCACCACAA
This sequence comes from Sodalis sp. RH24, assembly GCF_047324145.1. NCBI lineage: Bacteria > Pseudomonadati > Pseudomonadota > Gammaproteobacteria > Enterobacterales > Bruguierivoracaceae > Sodalis > Sodalis sp. RH24. The sequence goes on along the minus strand of NZ_CP178729.1, from coordinate 1,197,463 downwards.
CGGTAAGAGCACTGCAGGTTAATCATGAACGCCCCCGAACATGCCAACCTGCGTTAATGCTCTTGCCTGTTATGGGATCTGGTCAGCTACATCAATTCCCAAGGCACATTGCAGACAACAGCAAAGGTCAGTATCCCGATCAAGGTTGCCCACCACTTCCATCCGAGCTTTGCGAGGGTTCTCAAATTTTTCTACCTTTCGCGTTCAAATAGTTTCCTTTGGATACATTATGTATCTGTTGGGTACATTGTCAAGTAAAAAAATACCCGCTTTACGCGGGCATGGTATGGTTAAAAAGATTTTAATCGTGGCCTTCGTGGTTTACCTGAAAAAATAACCGTTCCGATTATCGAGCAGTTGCCATTGATTTTAAGATATTGCTCAGGCCAGTTGGGATTAAGGGCCTTCAAGTATTTTTGTCCGCCATCCTCGACCAGCCGCTTGAAAGTTGTTTCGCCTGTTTCAAGCAGTAATGCTACGACATCATCCCCATGGGTCGGGGGAACCTCAGGGTCAACGAAAATCATATCACCAGGGTTGTACTCGGTAATCATTGACTCGCCGATTACTCTGAGGATATACGTTAACGGCCCGCATGGAACGGGACAGGGGTAACTCTCTGACAAACTCACATCCCCTTCAGAATAGCCAATTTCAGTCCATTCCCCTGCTTGAACCCATGAAATTACAGGGACCATTCTTATGGTTGCTTCAGTACCGACAACGTCAATTTTATTTGTGATATTAGTATTTTGATGTTCTTGATCAAGCCAACCAGTTGGAAGGTTAAAACAATCTTCCACGTGCCGAGCGAGATCATCACCGATTTTTTTTGTCGGATTTTTTCCGATAATTCGGCTTATCTGGGTAGGTTCACGATCAATCATTGAGGAAAAAGAAGTATTTCCCCCCGAGCTGTCGCGAAGTTTTCTGACGTTTTCACGCCTAATTTCATCAATTGTTTTCATGTCCATATTAGAAAATTTGTACCACAAAGGTACAAGTGTCTTGCAGGTTCATTTTTATCGTGCATAATGTATCTCGGAGGTACATATATGAATGAGTTTTGGGATGCTTTATCCAAAAGCGAAAGGGCGATCCTCGCCGAACAAGTAAAAACTTCCCCTGGTTACCTGCGTCTGGTGTTCAAGGGGTACAAAAAAGCAGGTTTTGAGTTAGCCCAGAAACTAGAAGAAGTCACCGGCGGGACAGTAACTAAGGCTGATCTTCGTCCCGATATTTATGGCAATGCTAAATCCAAAACCATCTGAGCATAACTACCAAAGGAAAATCAACATGGTAGACATCAAAGAAACCGTCAAAGCAATGTGTAAAGCCTACCCCGGCGGTCGGTCTGCTATGGCTGGTGCCCTGGGCATGACCATCACCCAATTCAACAACAATTTTTACGAGAAAAACGGTTGCCGCTTCTTCGAGCACCACGAATTGGAGGCCATGGAAGATATTTCCGGCACTTCACTCCTGGCGGAGTATTTCTCCCGGCGCCGCGGCGGCATGCATGTAGACGTTCCCAAATTTGAAGAGCTGGACCAGGTGGAGCTTTTCCAGAAAAGCATCAGGACGGCCGCAGAACGTGGGCAGGTCGATTTAATTATCCAAAAGGCATTGGCGGACGGGGTAATCGATGAAGGGGAAGCGGCGGATATTGAAATACACCATGCCAAACATCTGGCAGCGCGCGAGGAGGAAATCAGGGCAATCCTGGCGCTGTTTGGCCGCAAGAAAGGATCGCGCAAATGACCAGGTCAGAAAAGTTGACGCCCCGAGTGTGCAGCCCAGGGCGTCGGCGCGGAGAAAACATATTGTGGAGTAATCAACGCATGAACAGTGTACCGGTAAACGCTGGTGGCAGGCAATTCCGCTGCCGACCTTTCGTTAATTCCGACCGGAGTCAGCCCTTTGCGTATGACTTCATCTTAAATCAGCCGGGCCAGCCCGCCAACTACCAGCCGGTGACGGAACGGGTAGATCTGGAAACCGCCTGGCGCGCATTCAACGAGCAGGGGGAGGTCGTGTTATGGCTGACCATCGCGTCAATGTGGATCGCGTTTACAGGGATAGGTATGGGATTCGGGTGCACGTCGTTGGATGGGACCCCGACAAAAACCGCGTCATCTTCATGCGAGATGGATATGCCCATGAATGCGCGCTGCCGGTTAAAGAATTCAAGAATAAATTCACGAGGTTGGTATGAGCGTTAAGTTATCCAGCTGGGTCTGGGATGGCTGCGCGAATGCCGGTATCCGGGGCGCCAAACTGATGATCATGGCGCGCCTGGCGGATTTCTCCAGCGATGAGGGCATTTGCTGGCCCGGTGTTGAGACTATTGCCCGTCAGATTGGGGCAGGGCGAAGCACCGTTATCACCGCCATAGGAGAACTCGAAAAAGCCGGCTGGCTGAGCAAACAGGAACGCCGCCGCAAAGGCAATCGCAACGAGACAAACGTTTATCGGTTGAACGTTGCAAAGCTACGCAGTGCTGCCGCCGCGGCTGATTCTCACCGTCCAGATTCTGAACATTCAGATTCTGAACGTTCAAAATCTGAAGGTTCAAATCCTGAACGTTCAGATTTAGGCGAAAAGCCGGGTTTTGACGGTCCAGAATCTGGACCCGATCCGTCATTAAGATCAACACCTGATCCATCAGATATAAAACCTCCTTGTCAGCCGCCGGTGGCGCCCGACCCTGAAATCGAAATAACCGATCATGCTAAACAAGTTCTGGCCCACTTGAACCGAACAACCGGCTCGAAGTACCAGACCAGCAAATCATCCCTGGACAACATCCGCGCCCGGCTGCGGGAAGATTTCACCATGGCCGACTTGATGCTGGTGGTTGACTACAGCGTCGAGAAGTGGGGTGAAGATCTGAAAATGACGGATTATCTGCGCCCGTCCACACTATTCCAGCCGACCAAGTTTCCCGGTTATCTCCAGTCGGCGACCAAATGGGAAACCGCCGGCCGGCCGCCGCGCGCCGAGTGGGGCAAAAAAGCATCTGCAGGCGATAACGCTGAGCGGGAAGCCGCCTACAAGCGGTATTTCAGACTCACCCTGGACAATAAATCCAAAAGCGACATAGAAACTGCCGCCCGAAAAGAGGCCGACGGCGCCAGCGTTAAAGCCATGCGTGCCGATTTCGCAAAGATCACCTGGAACAAAATCTGGGCAGAGTGCAGCCAGCGCCTGAATGGGGGTAAAGCAGCATGAAACTGAGTATTCCTGTCGATATCTTCGAACAATCCGACATTAACGCCGGTATCCGTGACCTGATCCGCGCTGGGCGCATGAAAGAAAAAGCCGAATCACAATTCCACCGGGTCCTGCATGCTGCTGCCGGCCCAAAATGGCGCACCCTGCGCGATCTGGAACTGCTGGTGCTGCAGATGTACGGCGTGGCCGACACTCAGGCGGCTATCAGCGCGCGGCTGCGCGAGGTTAAACCAGAAATTCATGGCCTCAAGAAAGAACGCTTGGCTATCAAAGATCCACAGTCTGGCAAAGCGGTCCACTTCTACCGGCTGGTGGCCGCAACTCTGGGGGCAGCATCATGACAACACGTCTGGAAAAGGAAATCGCCCTGGCCAAGCAGCTCGAAGCGTCTCGTATGTGGCGACGCGCTGCCCGTCAATGGTTAGCGGTCCTTGATATAACACCTCATACACAAGAGAAACTACGTGATGCATTGGCCGCGCGCCGGGCGCATTGCATCACCTACGGCAATCTGTTTTGCGGTGATTATTCAGGAATTCAAGAAGCAAAGCTAATCGATATGGTGGAAGGAACTGTGGTATGACGAATATCACCAGGGCCGTCTACGCCCAAGCACTAGACGCCATAAAGTCTGCGCCCGTCCATAAGCTCAAGGAAATAGGTGACCAGTGGCGCACGCCGGATGCTTTGTTTTGGGGTATTAACGCCATGTTCGGCCCACTCGTGCTTGACCTGTTCGCTGATGAGAGCAACGCAAAATGCGAGGCTTATTACACTGCCGAGGATAATGCGCTGGAACAGGACTGGTCGGCACGCCTGGCGGAACTCAATGGGGCTGCGTTTGGAAACCCGCCGTATTCCCGTGCCAGCAAGCACGAGGGCAAGTACATCACCGGCATGCGACACATCATGAAACACACCGCTGAAATGCGTAAGCGCGGCGGGCGGTATGTTTTTTTGGTGAAAGCCGCAACCGGCGAAATCTGGTGGCCGGAGCAGGCGGATCACGTCTCATTTATTCGTGGTCGCGTTGGCTTTGCCCTCCCATCTTGGTATCGGCCTGCCCCCGGTGAACCACTGGCGACTACTGCCGGTTTTGCTGCAGCAATCGTTGTTTTCGATAAAACTTGGCGCGGCCCGGCTATGGGTTATGTCAGCCGTGATCAACTGGAGGCGCAGGGAGAAGCATTCCTGGCGCAGATCCGGCGCGAGGCGGCACGCATAAGCCGACCACAAAATATTCCTGAAATTATTCCGGTACCGGAAACCGATAATCGTGTCTGGCCAGCGGAAGTCCTTTTTATTTTCGACCAGGTGCCGGCCGCGATGAGTCTACCCGATGATCTGCAGAACAAAATCCGCAGCCATATAAACCGCATGAAATTAGATGGCCTACCAACGGCCGCCATTATCAACCAGGCCAGCACACTGACCAAACTGATGGGAATAACCGCATGAAGGAAATAATCGTAGATAATTTTGCCGGTGGCGGCGGCGCGTCAACGGGTATTGAAATGGCGATCGGCCGGAGCGTCGATATTGCCATTAATCACGACCAGAACGCGATCGACATGCACAGCACGAACCATCCGGACACGCTGCATTATTGCGAATCAGTTTTTGATGTCGATCCGGTTGTGGCCTGTAGCGGCAGGCCGGTAGCGCTGGCTTGGTTTTCTCCTGATTGCCGTCATTTCAGTAAGGCCAAAGGTAGTACTCCCGTAAAAAAAGAAATTAGGGGCCTTGCCTGGGTTGCTCTGCGATGGGGGCTCAAATCACGTCCCCGGGTAATGATACTGGAAAACGTCAAAGAGTTTAAAACCTGGGGGCCGCTGCTGACCGCTGATGACGGTACACAGCACCCGGACCCGGCTCGGGCGGGAGAAACATTCGCGGCGTTCGTAGCGATGCTGACGACCGGCGTAGCCGCCAATCATCCGGCATTGGACGAATGTTGCGAAATTCTCGGCATTGCTGCTGACAGTGACGACCGCCGTCGGCTGGTGGCCGGGCTGGGCTATACCGTTGAGTTCCGTGAGCTCCGCGCCAGCGATCTTGGTACTCCAACGATCAGGGAGCGATTTTTCATGGTAATGCGGTGCGATGACGCGGCTATAGCCTGGCCGGTACCGACTCATGGCAATCCAAAATCACTGGAGGTCCAGAGCGGGAAACTCAAACCATGGCGCACCGCGGCGGAAATCATAGACTGGTCCCTACCATGCCCGAGCATATTCGAGCGCAAGCGGCCGCTGGCAGAGAACACGCTTAAACGGATCGCGCGCGGCATCCAGCGCTTCGTTATTGATAACCCGACGCCGTTTATCGTTAAGTGCAACCACTCCACCAAAGACGGTTCTTATGATTGTTTCCGGGGCCAGTCCATTGATGAGCCGCTGAAGACCATAACAAAAACCCATGGCTATGCGCTGGTCAGCCCGGTAATAGCAGGCGCTGGTGGGCCTAAATATCAGGCTAAACCGCGTTCGGTAGAACAGCCGCTGCATACGCTATGCAACACCAACCACTCCTGCGTAGTGGCGCCGGTTATCGCTCGTATAGGGCAAACAGGCTTCGGAGGGGACCGCATGGCTTACAGCCCGGAAGGCCCGCTCACCACGGTGACCAGTAAAGCCGAACATCTGCTGGTTTCCGCGTTCTTGGCTAAACACTTCGGCGGCAATTATACCGGCCCAGGGGCCAGCCTGGACGAACCCGCACACACAGTGACAACGGTAGACCATCATGCACTGGTCTCCGCGCAGCTGGTGGGGTGTGGCGGCCGGGCCGGACAAAGCCGCCCGCGCGACATCAGCGAACCAGTGCAAACCGTAACAGCAAAAGCCGATTCTGCCCTGGTCACGTCCCATCTGATTAAATTGCGCGGAACCTGCAAAGACGGCCAGCCTGTCACCGAGCCTTTGCCGACCATCACCGCCGGCGGACTGCACATAGGCGAGGTTCGCGCCTTTCTGCTGAAGTATTACGGCACAGATAAAGACGGCTGCGCCATGACCGATCCTCTGCATACCGTGACGTCTAATGATCGATTTGGCTTGGTGACGGTCGCCGGCGTTGATTATCAGATCGTGGATATCGGCATGCGCATGCTGCAACCCCACGAGCTATACGCCGCCCAGGGCTTCCCGTCCTGGTACATCATCGATCAGGACTACAAGGGAAACAAATACGCCAAAGATAAGCAGGTCGCGCGCTGCGGCAACGCGGTACCGCCGCCATTCGCTGAAGCGCTGGTGCGCGCTAACCTGCCGGAGTTGTGCCGGGCCAAAGCCGAGGAGGCTGCATGAGGGCATTGTTAACCCCATGCCTGCAGCGAGAACTGGGGCTGGTATTGTTCCGGCCCGGTAGTGAACTGTTACCGATGTTCACTGCCGGCCGGGTGTTAATTAGCAATGAGCCGGAGTTTATGAAAAGCCTGCCAGCTGGTGGGATGGACGATGCCAGCCAGGCACTTGCCGATGATCCGGCGCTGGCGGAGTTTTTCACCGATCCTCGGGTTATTTCCGCAGCTGGCGGCGTGGACTCGCTGGAATCATGGCTCGCTATGCGCGAAGAAACATGCCAGTGGCCAGCTGCTGATTACCACATGCAGAATGTGACATTTCAGCGTTATAGCGCTGGCTCAGTCCGATTGTGTTGGCACCATGACGCTATTTTGAGGCAGATGACTTCCCCGCGGCTTGAGGAGATAGCCACCCGCAACCTGGCGGAGTGGATTCTGGATAAGGCCCGTATTGCGTTTCTGTTTCCGGAGCATCATCAAATCACTTTGCCTGAGCTTTGCTGGTGGGCGGCCCTGCATGATGTCATTCTCGCAATGCCCGAGGGGCCGGCGCGCCGGGTGCTGAAATGGCCTGAGCCAGAATCCCATAAATCCGTTATGAGGGAGTCCGATATCGAGCCGTTACGGCGGGCCACAGGCGTTCTGGAGGAAACCGCAAAGCAGGTGCTGGCCTTGAAAATAGATCCGGAAACGCCGGAGTCTTTCATGCTACGGCCAAAGCGCCGGCGCTGGGTGAATGAGCAATACACCCGGTGGGTGAAGTCCCAGCCGTGCGAGGGATGCGGCAATCAGGCAGACGATCCCCATCACATCATCGGTTACGGCCAGGGTGGGATGGGAACGAAAGCGCATGATCTCTTCGTGATACCGCTGTGCAGGCGCTGCCACGATGAGTTGCATAGGGATATGCATACGTTTGAACGAGAGCACGACACCCAACCAGCAATGCTGCTGCGTGTTTTGGACAGAGCCCTGGCGATAGGCGTGATTGCCACCGGCAAAAAATAAGAAAGTGGAGAAAACGATGCGTGATATTCAATTGGTGCTGGAACGGTGGGGCGTATGGTCGCGGTATCGCTTGGAAGTGGACTACTCGCCTATTGCCGCGGGGTTTAAAGGGCTGCTCAAGGAAGGGGCCATACAGGACAGCTGTTGTGACGACGACGCCATGATCATTGATGCCTGTGTAGCACGCCTTAAATTGAAGCGGCCGGAAGAACATGAGCTGATCGAGAAGCATTACATCCATGGTATGTCAAAACGCCGGCTAGCGCGCTATATGAGGTGTGATGAAAAGCTGGTACGCATATATTTTCAATTGGCAGAAGGGTTTATTGAGGGTTGCCTCGCCATGCTGGACGTGCAGCTAGAAATGGACCCGCTGGTGGTTAGAAAAAACATCTATGAAGTTAAAAATAATATTTGTGCGGTCCGCATTTATTAGATTATTGTGGTAAGAGTGGTTACTTAGTCACGTAGCTTACTTAAATTTGAAACTCGGCCAATAGCCGGGTTTTTTATTGAAATGTATCAATGTAGTTTGGGTTACACATGTTTGAATGAGCGATGAAACTATAAATATTATCTGACTCGCGTTTTTGATGGCGATTTGTCGGTGGAATGTTCTTTGGTAAGCCTTGCATAAAATACCAACTTTGGTTGCCTGGACAGTAGAAACAAATCATTCTCCCGTCAAGGGTGAGTAAAGTTTTAAGCCCCGTTGTAGTAATTTGATAATGAAGTCCTGAATATCCATTCTGTTGTAGAAACATCAGGATATGATAGGGTGATTTGATATACATAGGTTTCCTCTCTTAAGCTAATAAGCCGTGATGAATTAGCTATCTAAATTTGTGAAATGGGCGGCGGTAATGATGCGCTAACATCAAAACCGCCATTCGCCTGTATCGGGGATCACAAGCGAACCAAGGCCCACTGCTGATGTGCACACAGCAAAGTGAGCCTATCAAAAAGGACGCTTCTGGTCTATGAAAAATACTGTTAATTTAAACAGTGCTACGCTCGTTCACGCCGATTCCCTCAGCTACATCAAAACGCTTCCTGATAACTCCATCGATCTGATTGCAAGCGATCCACCTTACTACCGTGTTAAGGCGCTCGCATGGGATCGGCAGTGGGATAGCGTTGAAGATTATCTGGCCTGGCTGGACGACATGCTGGTGGAGTTTTGGCGAGTACTGAAACCGGCCGGCAGCATGTATCTATTCTGTGGCTCTCGCCTGGCGTCAGATACTGAATTGCTGGTGCGCCAACGCTTCGACGTGTTCAACCACATCATATGGGCGAAACCATCAGGGCAGTGGAAAGGTTGCCGCAAAGAGGATCTGCGATGTTTTTTCCCGGCAACGGAGCGGATCATATTTGCTGGTCATTATGGCGCGGAGGGTTACGCGAAAGGCCAGGTGGGTTATGCGAACAAATGCCAAGAGCTAAAAGCTCAGGTGTTTAAGCCCTTGATTGATTACTTTCGCAATGCCCGCGCCGCCCTGAATATTTCAGCAGCAGAAATCAACGCGGCAACCGGCACGCAGATGTGTTCTCACTGGTTTTCCGAAAGCCAGTGGCAACTACCGAAACCTGAGCAATACGCAGCGTTGCAAAAGCTGTTCGCTAAAAAAGCGCACGCCGCCGGTTTAGCTTGCCCGCTGGCGGGGCTTCACTCTTCTTTGCGTGAACGTTATGACGTGCTGAGCGAGAACTATGCCGTACTGGTAGAGGAATACGACGAATTGCGCCAGCAATACCTGAATCTGCGCCGACCGTTCGCAGTAACGAAAGAAGTCCCTTATACCGATGTCTGGACGTTCCCGCCGGTTCAATCGTACTCGGGCAAGCATCCCTGCGAAAAGCCGGCCGACATGATGCGACATATCATCCTGGCTAGCAGCCGCCCGGGCGATGTGGTTGCAGACTTTTTTATGGGTTCAGGTACAACGATCAAAGCCGCTATGGCGCTAGGACGAAAATCAATAGGGGTGGAGCTGGAGGAAGAACGTTTCCTACAGACCCAAAAAGAGATTGAAAAAGCGCCAGTTAAATAAACCTACCGATGTTTTACCGCACTGAGGCTGCCTAAACGGGCGGCCTTTTTATTACCGCGTCACGCTCGGCGCATTTCAACCACAGAGCCTTTCAGAGGTGAGCCATAGGGATGGTCAGTGTGACTACTCTGTGGGCTGGTCACTCCTGAGCGCTGGCTCACCCCTCGAAGGAAAGTCACTATGTTCAAAAAATTCTTTGTCCTGATTCTGGTTTCGATGTCGATCAGCGCCAGCGTGGCGGCTGCGGATGTGGTTATAACTACCGGACAGCAGGGGCTGACTTATAACGCCGTTTATGGTGTCAACCTGGCTGGTGCCATCGCTGAATATGGTAATCACGTCACGGTCGTTCCCAGCAAGGGTTCGATCGACAATCTTGATAAGGTTGCCGCCGGTAGCGCGCAGATCGGTTTTACCCAGGCGGATGCATTCCAATACTGGCGCCAGCGCCACGGTAACGAAGCGCAAAAGGTGGACATCATCGGGGAGCTTTCCGACGAATGCGTTTTTGTGGCGGTTAAGACTGGTGGCAAGGTCAGCGATGAAGGCGATTTAAAAGAGGGCGTAAAAATCGCTGTAGGAGAACCAGCCTCTGGATCGTTTGCGTCCTGGCAATACCTTCAGTCTCTGGAAAAGGATTATGCCAAGACAGAAACGTACGCTAAAGGCGGTTTGCGCTCCCTGGCAAAGGTCACCACCGGCGAATATGACGCTTTCTTGTGGGTATCCGCCATGGATAAGTCAAACAAGTTTCTGGAAGCGGTCAACCAAAAAGACAGCGGCCTGACGGTGATTGATATGAACGGCTGGCACGTCGATGACAAGTTGCCGAACGGCAAGCCGGTCTATGAGCTGAAAAAGGCCGTTATCCAGGAAGGCACCTTCAGCGATTCGAAGGTCAAAGTGCCTTGCACCAAAACGCTGGTGGTTGCCAATACCGATGCCGGTGATGATTTGCTCGAAACCGCGTCCAGCATCCTGTTGAAAAACGTAAGCCGCATCACCGGCGCGAAGTAGCCAACATGAAATGGAGGATATTTCTCTTTCTGCTGATGGTGTGCCTGGCCGGTGTTATTGCCAGGCTGGCCGGCGCGGCCATTGATGCGCTGCTGGTGGTGTCAGTTTGCACATGGCTCACCTGGTTTCATATCAAATCCAAAAAATAGTTCTCTGCAAAAGGCATGCTGCTGGGTGCCTTTGACAAAGAGCTTTTCATTTTCGGTCCGCCCAGTATTTTCCTTGCCATTGTGGCTGGTGGGCTGCTTCTACACACATGCACCGGGTGACCGGGTAAATAACGAGCCTGCTATGGATTGGAATGCCTTGGTGTCTTCAGTTTTTTCCAAAGAAACAGCGATAGGCGGATTCATTTCGATCATATTCGGTGCTGGCGGTTACGCAGCTTTTGGCCGCAGATTCCTATCAAGCAGCAAGGCTCTCATCACGAACGATAAACAGTGGTCGGACACTCTGGAAAAACAGGGTAAATACATCGACCGACTGGAGATAGCATTGGAAGCACGCAATGCCGACCTCAAGGCTCGTGATGTCGAGATTGAAAAGAAAGACGAACTGATCCGGCAATATTATCAGGACCTCGCCGCGACGAAAGCTGAACTGCAGATTATTCAAAGTTCGCAGATCTATTTAACCCGCAAAGTTGACGAGCTGACCGCCGTTAATAAAACGATGTCAGAAGAGCTTTCACGCCTACGTTCTGAACTGGGAGCCGCCCGATGATTCACCTCGAATTCAAAAACAGCGAACTGACCATCACCTGGCGAATGCTGGTTTTGTTGTTCTGCGTAGCGCTGGGCATACACCTCGGCGGGGTAGTGAGTGGCTATTGCATTGCCCAAGCGCAGTTCGCCCAGCGCGCAGAGGCCCGCGATAAAGCGATCGCTCAGTTGCCTGACAAGACGGCTGATAAGGTCAAGCAGGCCGTAGAGGACAATGACAAATGACCAAAGACGATATTTTCAACGAGATTATCGGCAGGGAAGGCGGCTACGTTGATAACCCTGACGATGCTGGTGGCCCGACAAATTGGGGCATCACGCAAACAACTGCTCGCGCACATGGCTACACCGGCGATATGAAGAATCTGACCCGGCTGCAGGCCATCGCCATCTTGGACGCCGACTACTGGACTGGCCCTCGCTTCGACCAGGTAGCGCAGGTATCCATGCCGATCGCTGTTGAGCTGACCGACACCGGTGTGAATATGGGCCCATCGGTTGCTGCTAAGTTTCTCCAGCGCAGCCTTAACGCGATGAACAACCAGGGCAAGCTTTATCCGGATCTGATTGCTGATGGACAGGTAGGTCCGCGCACCATTACCGCGCTGAAAACTTACCTTTCGTCCCGCGGAGCAAATAGCCTCGTTATCATGCTTCGCTCGCTTAATTGCCTGCAGGGTGCGAAATACATCGAACTGGCTGAAAGCCGGGTTGCCAACGAGACATTTGTATATGGCTGGCTTGCCAATAGGGTGGCGTAATGTCAATTCTCGATATCCTGCGCAGTTCAGGCGATGGGTCAATCTCCATGAGCAAGACTCATGCAACGCTGGGTTTCCTGGTGGCTACCGGCATTGTCGCCTGGTATGCCTATAACCTCCAGCTTTCCGAATGGATGTTCGTTGCTTATATGGGCATCGCCCTGGGCGCGAACTCTATAAACAAAAAGATCGCCACCGACGCGCCACCGCCGCCAACATCACAAGAAGGGCCACGACCATGACAGTTATCATCGCCTGGATTTTCTCCCATTTGTCCGTAATCGGCGCTGCGCTTGTAGGTCTGGTGGGTATTATCGGAACTGCCTTCGGCCTGGGCCATTCAAAAGGTAAGACTACGGCTGAGACCGCGGCGAAAGTCGATAAGGTCGAGACAGAAAAGCAGGCCATTCAAACCATTGCAACTAAACAGGCTGAAGTGTCAGAGGTAGCGAAGAATGTGCAGAACGAAAATAGCAATATTACTGATGATGCTGCTCGCGAGCGGATGCGCCAGTCAAAGTACAACTCCCCAGACTGAGCTGGCACCAGTGATCATCACTGGCTGTGCCGCTTTCGATCCAATCATCACCCATGGTAACGACTACAAGCTAATGGATCCACGAACGGTTAAGGCCATCAATGTGCACAACGACACCTATGACAAGGTGTGTGGCACTAATCCCCAGTAACGAGGTACCAATGGATAATCAACATAAGAAGATCACCGGCTATCGCGAACTCAACCAGGCAGAAATCGACTTAATGAACCGCATCAAGGCTAAGGGCGCTGAGTTGCTGGCTCTACAGGCCGAGTTGGCTGGCCGGCTGGATACCGATTATGAAGTAAAACTGGCGAACGCTTGTGACGCACAGCATGGAACTGGCTTCAACGTAAATCAGGGCGCATCGGACGAAGCGCAAGAATTCCGGCGTTTCACCGCGGCTGAGCCAAAGCGCTGGGCTGCTATCGGTAAGACCGATATTCAAACCGGCATCATGGCACTTGTACGTGCCGTAGCACAACCTTCTACATAACAGAATCCAAATTTTTACTATTAGTCAGTGTTAAAGCTCATAATATTGTTTATGATGTGTTGTTAGCTATCATCTTAAGTGATTATTATTATGAGCTTGAGCGATTATGTTGCGGTAATTGGAGTTATAATTTCAATGGTGGGAACTTTTTATGCTTGGCAAGCATATAGGGTTTCAAGAGAAAATTCTTTCCCTAAAAGGAATGCCCATCTTCAAACATTAGTATTAAAACCATTCAGTGACGATCTAAAAAAATTAAATATTTTTTTATCAAAAAGGATAGATTCAAAAATTTACTTGAATCTTAGGTTTGAATCAGAGGAAATAGAATTTTATTCTGGAATTAATCCTGATACCAATGTGAAAGTGTCAAGTATTTCTATTTGGCTGGAAGAGCTTGAACCTTTAGATGCAGGCGAAAAACCAACAATATGGAAATGCATAGCCCTTTCAATTAATATTGAAGGGACTGTCGATAATCATTTATATTGGAATGTAGGAGGGTATGAGCTTAGAGGCTATTTTGCTGTGAGCGGCCACGGGTCAAAACAAGGTCATTATGGGGTCACGCTTAAACCACTCAAAGTAAGTTGATATTTAAACAAGAGAGTATTTAAAAAAATTAGTCTAATAGTAACGTATTAACATTGGTTTTCAATGAGAACCAAAGTTAATGCGCAAGCAAAGTCATTATCAACTCCTTTCAGCCCACCCTGGGCATGGTTGCTGATGGCTTTTTATATTCAGGAGCACCAATGCCAGCCCGTATACCTCGCGCCTGCCGCAAGAAAGGTTGCTCAAGCACCACCATCGACCCATCCGGTTATTGTGAATCGCATCGCGGAGAAGGCTGGAGCAATTACAAGCCAGGCATGACCAGGCAGCAGCGCGGCTATGGGCGGACATGGGACATAATTCGTCCGCAGATACTCAAGCGCGATAGTTATCTCTGTCAGGAGTGCCTAAGGCAGGGAAGGGCGACCGAAGCCAAATGCGTTGACCACATCAAACCAAAGGCACATGGCGGCACTGATGAGGATAGCAATCTCGAAAGCCTATGCTGGCCTTGCCACAAAGCGAAGACGGCGAGAGAACGACTCAAAAGAGAATGAATATCAATTATGGAAAGATTGAGAGAAAACCGCTTTCAGATGAGAATTGATATCATCAATCAAGGGGAGGGCGGGGAAAAAGTTCAGGGGCTACTGCTTTCCGTACTGCCCGCCCCCTTTGATTTTTATACCCGCGAAAAATGAAATTAAAACTGGAGCGATTATGGCTGGAGCGACAGGCCGTTCCGGGCGTCGCGCCAAGCCTACCGCCCGCAAAGAACTGGCTGGTAATCCCGGCAAGAGGAGCCTGAACAAGGATGAGCCGGCATTTACCCAGATCAAGAGTGTAGAACCGCCGGAATGGTTAATCGAAGACAAACTGCCATTGGCTGTAGTGATGTGGCAAATGACCACAACAGAGTTATGCGGCCAGGGGATCCTTTGCGTCACTGATTTATCCGTGCTGGAACGCTGGTGCGTGGCTTATGAGTTTTGGCGCCGGGCTGTTAAGAATATTGCGACGCAAGGTAATACCGTCACCGGCGCAACCGGTGGCCCGATAAAAAATCCTGAGCTTACCGCTAAAAAAGAGCAGGAATCAGAAATGAACGCCACCGGCTCAATGCTTGGGTTGGACCCCAGCAGCCGCCAGCGACTAATCGGCCTGGCCGGAAAAGCCAAAACTTCGAACCCATTCATCAGGATGATCACACCGTGAGCCGAAAATCTTACCCAAACGTCAATGCGGCTAATCAATATGCCCGCGAGGTCGTGCGCGGCAAGATTGTTGCCTGCCGGTATGTTATAGACGCCTGCCAGCGCCATATTGACGATCTGGCCGCTGAGAAGAGCAAAAAATTCCGCTTTCGGTTTGATAAAGATCTGGCCGAAAGGGCAGCAAGATTCATCCAGCTATTGCCCCACACCAAGGGGGAGTGGGCCTACAAGCGCATGCCTATTACGCTGGAGCCATGGCAGCTTTTTATTGTTTGTTCAGTCTTTGGTTGGGCGCAAAAGGGGACCAAGCTCCGGCGATTCCGCGAGGTGTACACCGAGATCCCAAGGAAAAATGGTAAATCGGTGATCTCTTCTGGCGTCGGCCTATTTTGCTTCACCTGTGATAACGAATTTGGCGCGGAGGTCTATTCCGGGGCTACCACCGAGAAACAAGCTTGGGAAGTATTCCGGCCGGCACGGTTGATGTGCGTACGTACGCCTATGCTGGTGGAGGCGTTCGGTATCGAGGTCAACGCATCGAATCTTAGCCGGCATGAGGATGGCGCAAGGTTCGAACCGGTTATCGGTAAACCGGGGGATGGCGCCTCTCCGCATTGCGCGATTGTCGATGAGTATCACGAACATGAAAGCGACGCGCTTTATTCCACCATGTTGACTGGCATGGGTTCACGGAGGCAGCCGTTAATGTGGGCAATCACTACGGCTGGCTATAACATCGAAGGGCCTTGTTACGACAAACGCCGCGAAGTCATTGAGATGCTTAATGCCACAGTGCCCAACGATGAACTGTTTGGTCTGATTTATACGGTGGATGACGGAGACGACTGGACATCTCCTGACGTGCTGCGGAAGGCAAATCCCAATATGGGGGTCTCGGTCTACAGCGAGTTTTTGCTCAGTCAGCAGCAGCGCGCCATGAACAACGCCCGCCAGGCCAATATTTTCAAAACCAAACATCTGAATATCTGGGTCTCGGCAAAGGCTACATTTTATAACATGGTTAGTTGGCGTGAATGCGAGGACAGCACACTGACGTTGGAGCAGTTTGAAGGGCAACCCTGCGTACTCGCTCTTGACCTGGCGCGAAAGCTGGACATGAATAGCATGGCGCGCCTATTCACGCGAGATATCGACGGGAAACGACATTATTACTGTATTGCGCCAAGGTTCTGGGTTCCATACGACACTGTTTACAGCGCAGACATTGACGATCAGCGTAGTGCTGAGCGTTTCCAAAAATGGGTAAACATGAAACTGCTGACCGCGACTGACGGTGCGGAGGTGGATTACCGCTACATACTGGAAGAAACAAAGGCGGCAAATTTGCTTAATCCTGTTGAGGAAACGGCAATCGACCCATTCGGCGCCACCGGGCTATCCCACATGCTGGCCGATGAAGCGCTGAACCCGATAATCATCGTGCAGAACTACACCAACATGAGCGACCCAATGAAGGAGTTGGAGGCGGCGATCGAGTCTGGCCGCTTCCACCACGATGGCAACCCAATAATGACCTGGTGTATCAGTAACGTTATTGGCAAAAACATTCCCGGTAATGACGATGTCGTCAAACCTATCAAGCAGGCGGCCGAAAATAAAATTGATGGTGCGGTTGCGCTGATGATGGCGATTGGCCGGGCCATGCTGCCTGACACCAAAGGCGATATGGACGGCTACCTGAGCAACCCGATAATAGTAGGCTTCTGATGGAACAAAAACGAAAGTTGGGGAAGTTCAGAACCGCCCTGGTTAACTGGTTTGGGCTGCCGATTGGACTTACCACGGGGGAATTTTGGCAGGAGTGGAATGGAACGAGCAGCAGCGGACAGACGGTCACTGCCCAAAGAGCCATGCAATTATCAGCCGTGTGGGCATGCGTCAAGTTGTTGAGCGACACCATATCAACACTTCCTCTCAAGGTTTACAGCCGGCAGGCTGACGGGTCCAGGAAATTGGCGCAGGATCATCCGGCTTACAAAGTATTATGCAGACAACCCAACACAGAAATGACGCCCCACCGTTTTATGCTAATGGTGGTGGCCAGCATCTGTCTGCGCGGTAACGCATATGTCGAAAAATTGATGATCGGCAGCAAAGTGGTCTCACTGGTCCCTTTACTGCCGCAAGGCATGGATGTAAAGCGGTTGGATAACGGCCAACTGCAGTACACCTATACCGATATTATCAACGGTAAGCGCGTGATACCCGTCGATCGCATGATGCACATCCGAGGCTTTGGGCTCGATGGGGTGTGTGGAATGATCCCGACGCATACGGGACGGGATGTCATTGGTTCAGCCCTGGCTGTAGAAGAATCGGCTGGAAAGTTTTTTAAAAATGGCCTTCAGACATCTGGATTCATAACCTCAAAAGATTTGTTAAAACCGGAACAACGGAAGCAAATACGCGATAGCCTCCAAAATTTCAGGGGGTCCGATAATTCATGGAAAACAATGGTCCTTGAAGCCGATATGGGCTATCAAAGTATCACCATGAACCCAGAAGCCGCGCAAATGTTGCAAACTCGCGCGTATAGCATTGAGGAAATATGCCGCTGGTTCCGGGTTCCTCCCTTTATGGTGGGGCACGCGGATAAGCAAAGCAGTTGGGCGTCAAGCGTTGATGGTATGAATATGCAGTTTCTGACCCATACGCTTACGCCGCTGCTGGTAAACATTGAGCAAGAAATCTCCCGTTGCATGTTAAACCACGATGAGGACTATTATGCCGAATTCTCCGTGGAGGGGCTTTTGCGTGCGGACAGTGCTGGGCGGGCCGCTTATTACACTAGTGCATTGCAAAATGGCTGGATGAGCCGTAACGACGTCAGGCGTCTGGAAAATATGCCGCCCATCGATGGTGGCGATATCTACACTGTTCAGCTCAACCTGACACCACTTGATCAACTGGGTAAAGAGCCCACCACAAACGGAGAACAGGCCCGCGCAGCCATGGAGTCATGGCTATTCCCGGAACGCCATTCGTCCCCACAGAATCAAGGCAGCAACATCGCATAATCTGGAGTAAATCTCATGACAATTAAAAGCCTTCCGGCGGCGCCGGCGGGGCGCCCCTGCGCGCGGGTATCCTGTGAGCTGGTACCTGGCGCGATGGACCGCTGGAACGGCGGAGTGAAGGCGGCCAGCACTTCCGATAACACTATTTCTATTTTTGACATCATCGGCCAGGACTTCTGGGGCGACGGCGTGACCGCTAACCGTATAGCTGGTGCGCTACGGTCCATGGATGGCAAAGACGTAACCGTTAACATCAATTCCCCCGGTGGCGATATGTTCGAGGGTCTGGCCATTTACAACCTGCTGCGCGAGCACAGCGGGAAAGTTACAGTCAAAGTGATGGGTATCGCCGCCTCCGCCGCATCAGTTATTGCCATGGCCGGCGACGAGGTGCAAATCGGGCGTGGCGCCTTCCTGATGATCCATAATTGTTGGGTCGCGGTGATGGGGAATCGCAACGACCTGATCCGCGCCGCGGCGGATATGGAGCCGTTTGATAAAGCCATGGCAGATATCTATACCGCCCGTAGCGGCCTTGCCGCTGATGACGTGGCCACCATGATGGATAACGAAACCTATATTTCTGGTAGCGACGCGGTTGAGAAAGGCTTTGCCGATCACTTGCTACCAGCTGATGAAATTGAGAACGGCGACAACAGCCCCGCCGCCGCGCTGCGCAAACTGGATGCGTTGCTGGCAAAGACCAACACCCCGCGCGCCGAGCGCCGCAAATTACTTAAAGCTTTAACGGGGCTCACGCCAGGCGCTGAGCCCGATACCTCCGGTACGCCGAGCGCTACCAATATCGAAAATGAAACCTTAGCCAGTCTGAAAGCTGCTTTAAGCGGCCTGACGGCGGCGTGCCAATAATTCTGGAGAAACTATGTCTGAAGTAAATGATGTCCTAAAGCAAGTCACCGCGAGCATCAATGATGCCACCGGCAAATTCAACGCAAAGGCGGAGGAGGCGCTCTCAGAGGCTCGTAATTCTGGGAAATTGTCCGCCCAGACGAAAGAATCCGTTGATAAAATGGCGGCGGAACTTAACGCGCTGCGTGAAGCGGAAAAAACTCTTAAAGCGGCACTGGGTGATCTGGAGCAGCATGTGGCGCAAATGCCGCTGGCGAACGCCAAAACGGTTATCGAAACCATCGGTTCGACCGTGGTCAGCTCCGAAGCGCTGAAGGCATTTGCCGCCAGCATCGAAGGGGGTAAGCGCGTCAATATCCCGGTGAATGCCGCGCTATTGTCGGTAAACATCCCTGGGCAGATTGTTCCGGTGGATCGTCAACCCGGTATTCTGGAACGGCTGAAACAGCGCCTGTTTATCCGGGATCTGATTGCGCCGGGCCGCACGATCTCCAATACCATTTACTGGGTACAACAAACCGGATTTACCAATAACGCTCGGGTGGTCGCTGAAAACACCGCTAAGCCGTACAGTGATATTCAGTATGCTGAAAAAATCACGCCGGTGCGCACTATTGCTCATATGTTCAAGGCCGCAAAGCAGATTTTGGACGATATGCCGCAATTGCAATCCAACGTGGATGTTGAACTGCGTTACGGCCTGAAATACGTCGAAGAGCAGGAAATCCTGTTCGGCGACGGTACCGGCGTGCATCTGGATGGCATTGTGCCGCAGGCAACCGCATATGCCCCTGCATTCGAGGTTGCCCAGCAAAACGGGATCGATGATTTGCGCCTGGCGATGCTGCAGGTTCAACTGGCACGTGTGCCCTGTGACGGCCATGTTCTGCACTTTATCGACTGGGCCAAGATCGAACTGACCAAGGACACTCTGGGCCGCTATATCCTTTCCAATCCAGCATCACTTACTGGTCCGACTTTGTGGGGTATGCCGGTGGTGGCCACTGAGGCAGCCGCGTTCCAGGGTAAATTCCTGTGCGGGGCATTCAGCAGCGCGGCGCAAATCTTCGATCGAGAAGATGCCAACGTGGTGATTAGTACTGAAAACGCCGACGACTTCGAGAAGAACATGATCTCAATTCGTTGTGAGGAACGTCTAGCGCTGGCAGTGAAACGCCCGGAAGCCTTTATTTATGGCACCTTTACCCCGCCAGTCTCCGGCCAGTAATTACATCTATAGCAGCCTTCGGGCTGCTTTTTTCTGGATTGAATCATGAAAATGACAGCGATAAAGCCCATTTATTTAAACCGTGATGTTGTGCTGGCGGGCCAGGAGTTTGAAACGCTCGAACAGCACGGTCGGGAGTTGATCAAAAAGGGTTATGCCGAGGTGGTCACTGAGGTGGCGGCTGATGTAGCGGCAGAAAAACCGGTTGAAACTGGAACTGCTGAGGAAAATGCCCCGGCCGAGGCTGATGCTAAGGCTAAGGCGAAAACCAAATAAGGTGACGCCATGTTGCTGACGCTTGCCCAAATAAAAGCACAATGCCGAATCGACAGTGACATTACTGACGAGGATGAGCTTTTGATGCTCTTAGCCGGCGCCGCCGAGGCGCGGGCAATGGCTTTTATGAACCGCACTATTTATGCCGACGTCGTGCCAGATCTCGATCTGGAGGGTATTTTACTTAATGATGCTATGCGGCTGGCCATGCTCCAAATCATTGGGCACTGGTACGAACATCGCAGCTCCGTCACCGATTTCGAGCAATCAGAAGTCCCTATGGCCTTTAAATATCTCCTTCAACCTTACCGGATCCTTGGAACATGACGCAGCGACGCCAGGTTGAAATCGCCGGGGTATTCCGTAACCCGACTATTGGCGAACTTGATAAGCGGGCGTTGTTTCGTACGAGGGAAGATGTGCCGACGGACGACGGCACGGTGGGAGTTCAGGCAGTTTATACCGAAATGTTTCGCACCTGGTGCCGCCTGGCGCCGGTGGGTGAATCGGTGCGCATCGGTAGTGAGCAGATTGATAACGCCGTTACGCACAAAATCATTATCCGCTACCGAGAAGGCATCACCACTGATTATGAAATAGTGATCGATGGCTTGGCTTATAGGGTTAAGGGCACGGTGGGGCTCAACGGGAAAAAGCAATTCCTTGTTGTCAGCGCCGAAGAGTTGGGGGTAGACGATGGCATTATTTGATTCTACGTCCGGCATGTACCTGCACGTAGATTTCCCCAATGCCGAAACCGTGACATTTAACAAAGCACGGGTGCGGCGGGCGTTTGTCTCCATAGGGCAAAAGCTATTGGCAGAGTCCCGGCGGATTGTGGCCCGCCGCGCTATCTCCAAGGCTGGCGAAATGCCCGGCTTTCAGTCTGGCGCGCTGGCTAAATCGGTAGGGTTTTATGTGCCTCGTCCATCCGGTAGCAGGCCGGGGTTCATGGTCCGGATCGCACCAAACCAGAAGCGCGGTAAAGGTTCAAAACCCATCGACGGGGAATTTTATCCTGCCTATCTCTTTTATGGGGTTCGCGCCGGCGCCAGGCGAAACAAAAAACACAAGAAAGGTTCGAGTGGCGGTGATGGCTGGCGCATGGCGCCACGTGGAAACTTCATGACCCAGGCGCTACTGAATAAGCGCGAATGGTCCGAAACGGTGCTATTCAATGCTCTGCGCGACTCGGTAAAACCTGGTAAGGATACTGGCATATGAAATTATCTCTGATAATCGCCGCCCTGAGGCTGCGGTGCCGGACTTTTGAAGGCCGGGTGGCCGGTGCGGCAGAATTTAAGCCTATTCCTGAAGCGGCAAAAATGAAGCTGCCGGCCGCCTACGTGATACCCCTGGATGATAACGTCGGAGAAAACAAATCCCAGACGGATTACTGGCAGGATGTGACAGACGGATTTGCCGTAATCATTGTCGCAAATAATGTCGATGAGAAGGGCCAGGCCGCAACCTATGACGCCGTGCATACGCTGCGCGCCGAAATTATCCGTGCCCTCGTAGGTTGGCAGCCTGAGCCAGATTACAACCCTATCCAGTACGAGGGGGGTAATCTGCTGGATATAGATCGTGCCCGCCTATATTACCAGTTCGAGTTTTCCGCCAGGTTTGAATTGGGCGAAGAGGACACCCGGCAGTGGGACGACCTTCAGGCGCTCTCTGAGTTAAATAACATCGACATAAAAGTAGATTTTATCGAGCCAGGCGACGGCCCTGATGGTCGCATCGAGCATCATCTCAACATTCAAACCAGCGAGTAAATCTCATGTTTGTGAAACCCGTAAGGGGCCGGACAGTTCCCGATCCGGCTCGAGGTGACCTATTGCCCAAAGAGGGCCGGAATGTCACCGAAAGCACCTACTGGCACCGCCGGCTAACTGCAGGTGATGTGACTTTACCCAATCCGACGATTGTAGAATCTGAGGCTGACACTGACCAAACCACAGCAACCAAAAAAGACAGCAAAGCGGTTGTCGATCCAGAAATTCCGACTGAAGAGGCGGCAAAATGACAAGCAGCGTAAGTTTTAACGCAATCCCGGACTCTATACGGGTCCCGCTTTTTTATGCGGAGATGGACAACAGCGCGGCCAACACGGCGCAAACTGAAGGACCAGCGCTGATCATCGCGCATCCGCTGTCCAACGCCACTATGGCGCTCAATACGCTAACGCTCATGCCTGGGGAAACCAAGGCTAAGACCATGGCGGGCCGTGGCAGCCAGTTGGCGCGCATGGTTTCCGCCTACCGCGCTGTAGATCCGTTCGGTGAGCTCTGGGTGATTGCAACGCCTGAACCCACTGCGGGAGTCGCCGCTAACGGTAAACTGACGATTACCAGCGCTGCCACGGAGTCAGGAACGCTGTCGGTCTACATCGGCTCTACGCGGGTGCAGGTTGTCGTTGTTGCCCTGGATGCAGCCGCTACGGTAGCAACGGCTTTGGCTGCCGCAATCAACGCGGTGAGCGATTTACCCGTTACCGCTGCCGCTGCGGCTGGCGTGGTTACCGTCACGGCAAAAAATAAAGGGCTGACTGGAAATCAAATTCCCATCACTCTTAATTATTATGGCGCCGAGGGTGGCGAGGTTACCCCCGCCGGGCTGAATGTGACCATCACAGCAATGGCGAGCGGAACGGGTGCGCCTGATTTGTCTGCTGCGATTTCTGGCCTCGGTGATGAGATGGCTGATTACATCGCGTTCCCATTCAGCGATAGCGCCTCTCTGGCGACCATTGGCGCGGAAATGAACGACGACACGGGCCGGTGGAGTTATGCCCGCCAGATTTACGGCCACGTATATACGGCCAAAATCGGCGATCTATCCACGCTGGTGGCGTTCGGCTCCACGCTCAACGATCAGCATCTGACAGTCGCCGGCTATGAGCCGGGTATCCTGACCGCTGCCGACGAGCTCGCGGCGGCTCGCACGGCCCGCGCAGCGGTATTCCTGCGTAATGACCCGGCCCGGCCGACGCAGACCGGTAAAATCAACGGTACATTGCCTGCGCCGGCTGGTAAACGTTTTATCCTGCCCGAAAAACAATCCCTGCTGACCCATGGCATTGCCACGGCGTATGCGGAGAGCGGATCACTGTTCATTGAGCGCGACATCACGACGTATCAGAAGAACAGCCTGGGCGATGCGGACAACAGCTACCTGGACAGCGAAACGTTGCATACCAGCGCCTACGTGCTGCGCCAACTGAGATCGGTAATCACCAGTAAGTATGCCCGTCACAAATTGGCAAACGACGGTACGCGGTTCGGTGACGGCCAGGCCATTGTTACACCGGCCGTTATTAAGGGGGAATTGTGCGCCACTTACCGCCAGATGGAGCGGGACGGTATTGTCGAGAATTTCGACCTGTTTAAGCAATATCTCATCGTGGAACGCAACACTGCTAATCCTAACCGCGTTGACGTGCTGTTCCCGCCTGATTACATCAACCAATTGCGTGTGCTGGCAGTAAAAAACCAGTTCCGTCTGCAATATAACGAAGAGGACGCATAAATGAGCGGACGTATCGCGGGGACGTGTTATTTCAAAATCGACGGACAGCAATTATCCCTGACGGGTGGTATTGAGGTGCCGATGAATACCAAAATTAATGACGACGTGATCGGCTTGGACGGGTCTGTGGACCGGAAAGAGACCTGGCGTGCACCCTATGTCAAAGGCACATTCAAGGTTCCTGCAAAGTTTCCCGTTAGCAAAATCACCGACTCTTCAGCAATGACAATTACAGCAGAGTTGGCAAACGGCATGGTGTATGTCCTCTCCAACGCCTGGTTACATAACGAGGCAAACCATAACGCGGAAGAGGGTACGGCGGATCTCGAATTCCACGGTGAAGAAGGATTTTATCAATGATTTTAGAACTGACAACGCCAATTAGCGCCCATGGCGAGGAAATCTCCCAGATTGATTTGCGCGACCCTACCGGTAAGGATGTGCGCGAGATCGGTTATCCCTACCAGATGAACCCGGATGAATCGGTAAAATTGCTGGCCGGCGTGGTGGCAAAATATATCGCCCGCCTGGGTAATGTCCCGCCGAGTTCGGTAGACACGATGTCGCCATCCGACCTCAACACTGCAGGATGGATGGTCGCGGGTTTTTTCCTCCAGGCCTGACGGCTGAAGGGATTGTAGAGCGGTATTTTAATTGCGCCAAATACTGGCGAATCAATCCCCTCGATATGTTAAACGAGCAATTTCAGGTTCTGGAGTTGCTCGAATCACAGGCCAATCGAATAGAAAGAGAGATAGAAAATGGCGGATAGCTTTCAGTTAAAGGCGCTGATCACTGGCGTTGACCGGTTGTCGCCGGCGTTAACCCGGATGCAAAAAAATATCCGCTCGTTTCGCAAAAATCTCAGTAAAGGCGCTGAGGGGGCCATCCCTATGGCGGCTGGCCTGGCTGCTGGGCTTACTGGCGCGATGGTAGCCTATGCCAAGACGGAAAATGCGGCCACTGGGCTTAAGGTCGCGATGATGGATGCGTCCGGGGCTACCGGAGATTCGTTTGAAAAAATCAATAAATTGGCTGTAGGTCTTGGCAATAAATTACCAGGCACGACGGCTGATTTTCAGAACATGATGCAAATGCTAGTGCGTCAGGGCATACCGGCTGAGAATATTCTCAACGGGGTTGGCGAGGCGTCGGCTTACCTTGCTGTTCAGTTGAAGAAAACGCCAGAAGACGCCGCAGAATTTGCTGCAAAGATGCAGGATGCCACCGGCACCGCCTCTAAAGATATGATGGGGCTTTTTGACACCATCCAGCGCGCATTTTATATGGGTGTCGATGACACGAATATGTTGGCATTTTTCACCAAGACCAGTTCTGTTATGAAAATGGTTAGCAAAGATGGACTTACTGCCGCGAAGGCACTGGCTCCAATCTCTGTAATGATGGACCAAATGGGGATGCAAGGAGAGGCGGCTGGGAATGCGCTCCGCAAAATATTCCAGGGAGGTTTTGACAGTAAAAAAATGAATGCAGCCAATAAATTATTGAGCCGGAAAGGGATTAAGCTCGATTTTACCAACGGAAAGGGCGAATTTGGCGGCCTGGACAATATGTTCGTGCAACTGCAGAAGCTGCAGTCTCTGACGACGAAGCAAAAAACAACCATCATAAAGCAGATTTTTGGCGATGACGCGGAAACGCTGCAGGTGCTTGGCGCCCTGATTGATAAGGGCAAGGCTGGCTATGATGATATCGCCAAGAGAATGATAAAGCAGGCCAGCCTGCAAAAACGTGTTGATGAGCAGCTAGGCACACTGACTAACCTCTGGGATGCCATGACGGGCACAGCAGTGAATGGACTGGCAGCAATTGGCGGTGCATTCGCTGGGAATACCAAAGACACAGTTAAATGGATGGGCGACATGGCCGCCCGGTTCAGTGATTTCGCCGCAGCTAATCCGGCAGTAATCCGAGGTGTGGTCGGGCTTGCTGCCGGTTTTGTGGCTTTTAAGCTGGCTTTGTTCGGAGCCAATATAGCGATGGGCTTGCTGAGCAAAACAATGGGCATGAGTCCACTTGGTGTGATGATCCGCGTAATTGCTATGGGCGCTGGGCTTATCATGGCTAACTGGGGCGTCATCGGTCCATGGTTTGAAAACATGTGGCCTAAAGTAGTTATCGCCACAACCAATGCATGGAACGGTATTAAGGCGTTTTTCTCAGAATTTTGGGAAGGAACCAAGGCTGTATTTGAGGCCGGATTTGGCGTGATCAAACAACTCTTTCTCGACTATACGCCGCTTGGACAGATCATCAAAAACTGGGAGCCCATCGTTGATTGGTTTAAAAATATGTGGGAGAGGATACGCCCGTACATTGAGCCTGTGATGAACGGAATGGACAAGATAAAGGGCGTGGCTGGGAAAAGCTGGAATTATTTCTTTGGCGATGATGAAGACGCTGCAGCAGAAGGCCAGGGAAAATCCGCCCCTAACATATCCACAAATACCACTAACCAATACCTCAAACCTGGGCAAAACAACATCAACGGAGAGATGACGGTACGGTTTGAGAATGCACCGCCAGGAATGAAGGTGCAGGACAGCAAAACCAACCAATCAGGATTTGGTTTAGGGTATGACGTTGGGTATAATCGGTTTTCATTTAAGTAACTATTACTGGAAACCTGATGAGACATGTCATTTTTTTTATTGTTTCTTTTTGGATCATGGGAGCGCAGGCGGAGGAATGCTACCCTGCGTTTAATGAAGCGGGTTTGATTTCCTCAACCGGTGCCATCCCCGTAAAGAAAGAAATAAAAAAAGAGAATGGACAGGTGAAACATCAGTACTTTTTTAGAAAAGAGGGACAAATTGAAGAGGCCTTCGACAATAACAACAAAAAAAAGGGTGAGCCTCAGTTTTATATAACAGTTTATGATCCCCCTTGCGCTGAAAAAATAATAATTTGGTTTTATCTCAATGATGACGGGACGCCTAATAAAAATAATGTGGCGCTAGCTGGCAAGGCTTATGAATATCTAACCGGTACTAATGCCGCAATATTCGAAAATAAACTAAACAAATTCAACGATGTGCAACACTTTGAATCATTTAATGATAAGGCAAATGCTATTTTTGCTAAATCCACCGGCTTTTACGCTATAACCATTCATTCGAAGTAAAATGAAGCTCAAAGAATAACTTTTCGTTCCGCTTTTAGCGCATAACTAACCCACTTCACTGTGGGTTTTTTCATTTCTGGAGCCCGCATGAGCTGGATTGATAATTTAATGCCGGCCTCGTTCCGCAACGTGCCATTTAAAGTTACTGATGACGATGGCACGTTCGGCCGCCGGGTGCAGACCCATGAGTATCCCAACCGAGATAAGCCGTATACAGAGGATTTAGGCCGATCCACTCGCAGGTTTACGGTAGCAGCCTATCTGATAGGTGATGATTACATGGCCCAGCGGGATAAGCTGCTGGAGGCAATAGAGCAGGCCGGGCCTGGCACCCTGGTACATCCGTTCTACGGGGAAATGTCGGTCTGCATTGATGGCGATATCCGGGTCAGCCACAGCGGGCAGGATGGGCGCATGTGCCGCGTAGCCCTCCAGTTTGTTGAAGCGGGTGAGTTATCTTTCCCTACCTCTGGCGCGGCCACTGCGTCAAAACTGATATCGTCATGTTCGGTTCTGGACGATTGCATCAGTTCAGCATTCGGCAAGTCGTTTGGGATGGACGGTATGCCGGATTTTATGCAAAACGGCATGCTGACCAATGCGACAGCAATGTTAAAAAGCGTCAACAGTGCATTCAAATATGTAGATTCCGGCGTTGAGGCAGCGAGTCGATT
This sequence comes from Sodalis sp. RH24, assembly GCF_047324145.1. Taxonomy (NCBI): domain Bacteria; kingdom Pseudomonadati; phylum Pseudomonadota; class Gammaproteobacteria; order Enterobacterales; family Bruguierivoracaceae; genus Sodalis; species Sodalis sp. RH24. The sequence continues at coordinate 1,169,797 of NZ_CP178729.1, read as the reverse complement.
ACTGCAGGGTGATTTATCGGTTTTACTGTCGCCGCCCAGTAGCGGCATGGACTTTGTGAACAGCCTGCAAACGATGTGGCGGAGCGCGCGCCGACTTACTGGCGATACCTCTGATCTTACAGGCTCCATCAAAAGCCTAAGCGGAGTTTCTACTGGCCATGACCTTGCCCCACGTGGTGTTTGGAAAACGGACAGCAAATCTACCCAGACCACCACGCAGCAAAGCAATGCTGTGGCTCAGGCTATCCGCACCACAGCGCTGAGCGAGGCGGCCTATACCGTCACCCAGTTACCACAGCCGCGCAGCAGCAGCGCGAACAGTAATACTACAGCCAGCCAAAATAATGCACCGGTGATAAACCTCACACATCCTTCAGTGCTGGCGGCCAATGATGACACGCCAACTCAGGCGCAACCGGTGAGCTATGACGAACTGACGGATATCAGGGATAACTTGAATTACGCTATCGACCAGGAACAGGCCCGAACCACAGACGATCAGCTTTTTGTGGCACTTACGCGGATCAGAGCTGACGTGAATGCAGATATTTCCGCGCGCCTGGCGCAGACCGACAAAACAACGCAGCGAACACCTAACGAGGTATTGCCGGCGGTAGTTCTGGCCGCCGACTGGTACGATTCCGCCGCGCGGGAAACGGATATCACGCTGCGCAATAACATTCATCACCCCGGATTTGTGCCGGTGGCCGCGTTGAGGGTGCCCGTCCGATGAACATGGATAACAACGTTACTTTGCGCGTTAACGGGCGTGAGTGGGCTGGCTGGACCTCTGTATCCATATCTGCTGGCGTGGAGCGCATTGCGCGCGATTTCAATGTGGAGATCACGCGGAAATGGCCCGGTGATGCTGATGACGCGGCCCAAATGCAGCCACGCATTAAATATGGCGATAAAGTCGAAGTGTTGATAGGCACTGACCAGGTGATAACCGGTTATGTCGATGCTACCCCTGTCCGCTATGACGCCCACAGCCTGTCGGTGGGCATCGTTGGCCGCAGCAAAACGGAGGATTTAATCGACTGCTCCGCCAGCCTGACGCAATTTGCCAGCCGCGACCTGGTGCAAATTGCGTCGCAACTGGCGGCCCCGTTCGGCATCACTGTCGTGAATGAAGGTTATGACGGCGGCCCCATCAGTGATTTCCAGGTGGATTATGGCGAAACCGTCATGGAGGTATTGGATAAGCTGATCGGCATGCAGCAAGTGCTGATTTATGACAACGCCAATGGCGAACTAGTAATTGGCGGTGTCGGCACCAAAAGAACCGTAACCGCTCTTGTGCTGGGCGAAAACATCCTTTCCTGCGATACGGAAAAAAGTATCAAGGAGCGGTTTTCCCAGTACATCGTTTCCGGACAGCGCGCCGGTACAGACGATGATTACGGCGAGGCCACAATCAGCGCTATACGGGCGCAAACCGTCGATGGCGGCATCACTCGCTACCGCCCGATGATCATCAAGCAAACAGGAAATGCCACTGGCGAAACAGCCAATGAACGGGCGGAATTCGAGATGCAACGCCGGGCAGCGCGTACTGATGAGGTGACATATACCGTTCAGGGCTGGAGGCAAGGGAATGGCGCACTATGGGAGCCGAACATGCTGGTTCCCGTTTATGACCCGGTGCTGGGGTTTAACAACCTGGACATGCTCATAGCAGAGGTTACCTACCGAAAAGACGGACAGGGGACAGTTACGGAATTGCGAGTGGGCCCGCCGGATGCATACCTTCCGACGCCGAAAAAACTAAAAAAACGTAAAACTAAAAAAGCGGAGGTAGATTTCTAATGAGTGGACCAATTACCGCTATTAGCCGATCGCTATCCAATATGCTGGCGCGAGTGGTGGTCACCGGGCTGAATGCGGCCGCAAAATGCCAGATGCTGCAGGTCGGGCTGATGGCCGGCGAAACCAAAGAAAATATTGAGCATCTCGAACCCTACGGTTTCACCGCGGCGCCGCATTTAGGCGCAGAGGGCATCGCGGTATTCCCAGACGGTGACCGCTCCCATGGCGTGATCATCGTGGTGGCCGACAGGCGCTACCGCATAAAGGGGTTGGCTGCCGGAGAGGTGGCCGTTTATACCGACGAAGGTGACAGCATCATTTTGAAGCGCGGGCGCATCATCGAGGCCACTACCGAGCAATTCATTATCCACGCCAGCACAAAAATTACCCTGGACACCCCACTGGTGGAGGGAACCGGCGAGGTCCGCGATTCAATCAGCACTATGTCGGCCATGCGCGGCACGTTCAATGGCCACACTCATTCAGAAAACGGCGACAGCGGCGGCACCACTGACGCCCCCACGCAAAAAATGGGGTCCACATCGTGATACTAACCGTCAATGGTGTGCAACAGGCGGTAACAGCCCCGCTGGATCAGTTAACGCGCGCTGTCGTTATATCCCTATTCACCTGGCGCCGCGCTTTACCTGATGATGTGGTTGAGGAGCCGGTAGGGTGGTGGGGAGATAGTTATCCGACGGTACAAAACGACCGTATCGGTTCCAGGCTGTATTTATTGCGTCGGGCCAAATTGACCAATCAGACCGCCATCCTGGCAAAAGGATACGTCATCGAAGCGCTGCAATGGATGACCGATGATGGCGCAGCTGCGCGGGTTGACGTTGTTACCGAGCGCCAAGGGCTGGACCGACTTGCCGTCGGCATTGCGATATTTAAGAGCGACGGCACCCGCCATAACCTTAATTTCGACGACATCTGGAGCGCGCTAAATGGCTGACAGCAATTTTGACCGGCCGACCTTGCCACAGTTAATTGCCACGATCCGCAGCGATTTGCTATCCCGTTTTCAGGATGACGTAGTTTTACGCCGCCTCGATGCAGAAGTATATGGACGCGTGCAGGCGGCAGCGGTGCATACGCTGTACGGGTATCTGGATTATCTAGCGCGAAATATTCTACCGGATCTGGCTGACGAAGACTGGCTTGCCCGCCATGGGAACATGAAGCGCTGCCCGCGAAAGGACGCTACCGCCGCTTCCGGGTTCGTCCGTTGGGAGGGGGTCACCAGTAGCATAACCGTCTCCTCCGGCACGGTAATACAAACGGATGACCTGATCGAATACACCTCTACGGCAGCTGCGTCAGTTTCCTCTGGAGTGCTTCGGATTCCGGTAGTGGCTACTGACGCGGGGGTCACCGGCAATCTGGATGATGGTGTTACGGTTCGCCTGGTGAGCCCTATCACCGGTCTGCCGTCTGCTGGCCAGGCTGACACAATAGAGGGTGGAGCGGATATAGAGTCGGTGGATGATTGGCGGGCCAGAATTATTGAACGGTGGTATTACACGCCACAGGGTGGCGCAGATGCTGATTATATTATTTGGGCTAAAGAGGTTTCTGGAGTTACCCGCGCATGGACGTATCGGCATTGGTCGGGCGCGGGAACGGTTGGCGTGATGGTGGCCAATAGCGACTTGGACAACCCCATCCCCGATGAGGCGGTGGTTGCTGCGGTGAGGGAGCACATTCTACCATTGGCGCCAGTTGCTGGATCTAGTCTGACTGTGTTTGCACCACTACCTAAAACTGTGAATTTTAACATCAGCCTAAACCCAGACACGGAGGCAGTCCGTTATGCTGTTTTGGCTGAACTGAAGGCTATGTTTCTTCGAGACGCGGTGCCAGGCGGGAAACTCTACCTCTCGCGCATTAGCGAGGCTATCAGCGTAGCTACTGGGGAATACAAGCACATCCTGGTCAGCCCATCTGCGGATATCGATATAGGGGCCGCTGAATTGCCAGTAGTGGGAGATGTCGCATGGAGCTAATCGACCAATACAGCGCGCTCCTTTCCAGCCTGCTGCCACGGGGCCCTGCATGGGATCCAGATGACCCGCTTCTAAAGGGCCTGGCTCCATCCCTGGCCGCCGTGCATACGCGGTCACAAGATTTAATGCGAGAAATCGACCCGCGAACCACGACAGAGTTGATTGACCGTTACGAAACTATTACCGGGTTGCCGGATTCCTGCGCGCCGGCAGGCATACAAACCCTGGCGCAACGCCGGCAACGACTTGACGCCAAGATCAACGTGACTGGAGGTATCAATAAAGATTTTTACCTGGCCCAATTAGCTGCGCTGGGTTATCGAGATGCGACTATTACGACATTTGACCAGGATGGGTTTAACTGCACGTCACCCTGCACTAATTCTCTTTATGGTGCGGAATGGCGATATTATTGGCGAGTAAATATTCCCACTGAAACTAATATAAATATAATGACCTGTGTCAGCGATTGCACGGCCAGCCTTAGAACGTGGGGCGATACCGTCATGGAATGCGTAATGGATAAACTCACGCCATCGCATACCTACCTTATATTCCTATATCCCAGCCCAATAGGATTCCCCTTGAATGGCAACTATTCCTATGATGGTGAAGCCTCTTATGGGCAGACTGGCTTAATTATCTAATCTACCGATTCTTATCTTATTATTAAACTCTTTTACTGGAGCGAGCCCCCATGCATCGCATTGATACGAGTACCGCGCAGGTCGATAAATTTGGCTTGGGTAAAAATGGCTTCACATCAGGAAATCCGCAAACTGGCGAGCAGGCAACAGCTCTTAATAGTGATTTCTTCGATTCTATCCAGGAAGAATTAGCAGGGGTGGTCGAGGCTGCTGGCCTTACTCTAAATTCTAGCAATAATGCGCAGCTGCTTGCGGCCATCAACCTTATTGCCACTGGACAATTTACAGCACAAAAATCCAGCGCAGGATACGTAAAGTTGCCGAACGGGATTGTATTTCAATGGGGAGGGGCATCCACAAATAGCTCAGGGAATGTGGCTGTCGTATTTCCTATAGCATTCCCAACCGCGTGCAGTCGCGTTTTGGCAACTAATGGCGCCGGGTCAACTCCAGCAGGGTTTCCGGGTGTGGGTGGGTTAACGACAACGGGATTTAATCTTTATAGCGCCGCATCGAGTGGCAGCGCAAGTGGCGCTGGCGTTGCGTACAATTATTTTGCGGTGGGGTATTAATAATGACAAATAAATACGGCGTTTTTGATGCCAATGGTGTGCCTACAGCATTTTATAGTGATGATGTGAATATCATTCCATCTGGTGCGATAGCGTTAACCGATGAGCAATGGAAAGACTTATGCGAAAATCAGGGGTCTCGGGTCTGGGATAGCGAGACCTCAGTCGTAACTGATTCTGTTATTTCTATTTCAGAGTCACAAGCCAACCAAATAGCGATGCTTACTACTGCATGCGCCACTGCAATCATTAGCGGATATTTGTCATCCGCGATGGGAAAAGAATATGTCTACGGTAGCCAATTAACAGATCAGGCCAATCTGGTACAGACCGCTTACTCTGCTTCTGGTGGCGACCTATGGTGCAAGAATGGGGACGATGCCTGGGAGTTTATAACGCACACGCAGGAACAGGCGCAGGCAGTCTTGGCTGGTTTTGTGACGTTCCGAAATAAACAGCAGCAGCAATTAGTAACGCTGACGGCTCTGGTTAAATCAGCCAATAGTCCGGATGATGTAAAAAATATTGTTTGGGTAGATGCCCCATAACCGATAGTGAAATAACTGAATGAATGGTGATCTTAGATGGCTAATTTAGAAGAGCAAGACAACTGGGAATCTGGGATAAGACAGTTGGAACAAACAGATCGGGCATTAGGCGGGGCCGGTGGTCTTGCTAATCTTCAAGCAAATCTACTTGCCAATAGAACTCTGTATTTAAAAAATCGTCTTGAGCTAGCATTGGAACAAATAAATACGGGTGATTTTACATACACATCTTTTATCTCTGCCGAAGACCCGTCCGGAACGATAAAGGGGCTGGCTAATACCAATTACGACCAGATTTTCCGCGTTCCGCAAGGCACTGGCGCATTAGCGAGTTTTAAATATTACCTGAACAATGCAGGCGCTGCGGTAGAGGTAGCCGAGGCTGTGGGCAAGGCTGCGGTGGACGCTGTGGCGGAGAATGTGGATGTAGTCAGGACTCAGATTAAAAATTTCGAATATGGGGATTTGCCGAACGGACGAAAACCGCTAGCCGGTGTGGGTGATAAAAATGGCAGTACCCCTTTATATATTGATACTAAGGGTGGGGTTAGAACAGGCGGTTCTGTTCACGATACAATTGAGGTGATCTCTGATAGATATCTGGCTGATGCTCATACTGATATAAATTCCCGGCCATGGTTTAAGTATTTCAGAACAGGCCATGTTGGTGTCGGGCTTGAAAATTCACTTGAAATCCCAGAGCCAGTTTTTTATTTGAATCTGCCAAATTTATATTTAGCCGATAATCAGACTGTTGATCCAAGTCATACCGCTATCCGTGCATTCTTACGCAAGGATCTCGATAACTTTAATATTGGCCTTTATACTTTCGCCATGGATTATGCAATTCGTGGTGATAACGCATCCGGGCGTATGGCTGGCCGATGGCTGTATGACTGGGCTATGCGGCGATCAATGACAAACAGAAACGGTAGCCAGGTGGGAACATCCCAGGACCGGCATTGGCGCGTGCCTAATTTTGGCATGTCGTATTTGATTGCAAAAAAAGAAATTGATTTTCAGTATAGAACTGAAATCGTAGATTGGTTTACAGACTTGGGCGCCGTTATGATTGCCGATTTTGCAAATTACGTCCCCAGCAGCAATAACCATTCATATTGGTGCGCAGCATCTGTTTATATGTGTTACGTGATTACGGGGAATACCACGTACAGGGATTTCGCCTTGGGCATATATGACCAGGCGATGAACCGCATACAGGATAATGGGACGCTGACCACAGAACTTGATCGAGGTGTAAAATGCCTTTCATATCATTCATTCGCAAGTGAACCTCTTGTCATGATTTGTGAATTCGCACTACAAATAGGTGAGGATGTTTATAATAGAAACGCAAAACTATTTAATTTATTAGAAACTACATTTCATGGAATGGTGGATCCGGGTTGGTGGAGAACAAATGCGGCAGTTTCTGCAATCCAAGAGCCGGTGGAATCCGCCGGTTGGCCTCCTTTCATCCTTTTGCGATATCCGGATTTGAATAACTACGGATTAACCCTGGATGTTCCACAATGGGGTGACCAGTTTTTTATGGGCCAAAATGGCGGATCTACTCAACTAGCAAAATTATGGGTGAAATAATATGACTACTATGACAATCAGTGATGGTGTAATTGCCAATCCAAATGTTAGGCGGATATTAGCTGTTGAAGCCGATTTGCCCGCGTGGCTTGGGCGGTGCAATCCAAAAAATAACATCAACAGCTTAATTGATATTTCTGGAGCTGGCGCTACGTTTTCACTATCCCCTAATAGTGGGACAATATCTTATTTTACGCCTGACGGTATTTTCACAAGTAAAAATCGTGGGTTTACATCAGATATATTGGCAACGGACAATGTTAGTATTTATTCTGTGCATAAACAGCAGGATTTAACATATTCTAAAATGAATGCCATTCCTTTTAATGATGGATCCCAAGCGACGACAGGAACAGGGTTCGGAACCTGTCTAACTGAAATTTCGCCAAGGAATTCAGATATAGTGATGTATGCGAATGGGTTTGTTTATTATGACGCCGCTGACGGTACTAAGCGTGCCACATTAAACAATACGGAAGAGGCGGCTAACGTAACGCCAGGTGATTGGGTTTTTAGGTTAGAGTCTCTCGATGCTCTTAATTATCAGATGATAATTTATACGGGGTATAAGGGTATTTTATATAAAACATTAACACAGTCAGCGTGGGATTTGTCGTTACGAAATAAAACACAACCTATTCGATTCGGTTATGCCCCGAATTCTCCAGCTGTTCCTGATGCTACATCCTCTCTGATTACCGCTGAAGTGGGTGTGCTTGCTGGAGCCGTTACAGATGCGATGGCGGCAAAACTCTATACAGAAGCGCGAGCACTACAAGCACTCAGTGGAATATCGGTATAAGTGGTCGGGCCATCCCTGGCCCTTTGGAAGTACCCGCGCACTGTATCGAATTGAATGCCCCCCATCAACACGGTGCGATATTCTTGCGAAACCCGCCGCAAAACTAAATTCCCCTGTCGCTCAATCACCTATCTTTTTCCGCACCCGCTTCGCTTCACAATATCTGCATGGCGTGCATATACTGTACAAAACAACAGTATTTGAGGCGCGCACTATGGGATTCCCTTCTCCTGCCCAGGACTACATCGAGGCTTCGCTCAGCCTGGACGAACTGTGCATATCGCATAAGTCGGCCACATTCTTCATGCGCGCCGGCGAGAGCAGCGTTAGACATGGGATTTATAAGGGCGCGGTACTCGTCGTTGACCGGTCCATTACGCCGGTTGACGGCACTATAATCGTCGTTGAAATGGACGGTGGGTTTAGGTTGCGGCGCTATAAAACATACCCGGCGCGGGGGTTAGAGCAACTTGACTATCCAGGGAGGTTAGAACGATTTGACGAGGAGGAGGGGATCGTGTGTTTTGGAGTTGTCACATATGTGCTGAACGACATGCGGACAGGGGAGTTTGATGATAATCCGGTGATATAAATTTACCGCAGGTGGCCCGAAATTTTCCCGTCGCCAACCCGAAAAGAATGATAAGTATCTGATAAGTAATAAATGTATGGGTAACCATTGGTAAGTAAAATACAACGATAAAATGATTATAATTTATTGATTAAATTGACATTTATATGGATGTAGCGGAAACAGGAATCGTATTCGGTCTTTTTTTATAAGGGTAGAGTAATCAATCAATTACCTAATAAATCAGTCACTTAAGCCCATCCTGTTCTACCGTATTCTACCCACTATGACGCCCTGTAGACACTTTGTAGTCATTCAAACCAGCTAATGGGTTGAGATGGATCGCGTCTTCCAGATGGTCGGGGGCGAAGTGCGCATAGCGCATGGTGATGCGGATATCGGAATGGCCAAGAATACGCTGCAGCACGATGATGTTACCGCCGCGCATCATAAAGTGGCTGGCAAAGGTATGGCGTAATACGTGCGTCATTTGCCCCTCGGGTAATTCAATCTCCGCCAGCCTTATTACCCGGTAAAATTGTTTATAGCAGGGGGAGAATAATTTGCCCTCGCGTTTAATAAGCTGGTCATACAGCTCCTGGGCCAGCGGCACGGTGCGGTTTTTTTTGCCCTTGGTATTAATAAAGGTAATTTTGCAGGGAGACAATTGGGACGCCTTGAGGCTGGCCGCTTCGCTCCAGCGCGCGCCGGTGGAAAGGCATAAGCGCACTATCAAGGTCAGCTCGGGATTACCGTGGGTAGCGCAGGCCGCTAATAAGCGCCTAATTTGTTCAGGCGTAAGCCAGGCCATTTCCCGTTCCGACTGATCGAATTCGCGGATATTCTCCAGCGGGTTGGGTTGGTGCCATTCGCCCAGCCGTTTCAGCTCGTTAAATACCGCTCTTAAAAAAGCATGTTCGCAGTTCACCGTGCCGGTGGATACCTTGCGGGTGGCGAGACTGGTGCTATAGCCGTTATCGATATGACCTTCCAGGCGCTGATCGCGATAGTGCGCCCAATCCTTGGCGGTCAGCGCCGAGGCCACCGGGTCGCCCAGGCCATTACAGATAATATTGAGTTTGCCGAGGCGGCCCTTTTTATCGTTCAACGAGCAGCCGTGGAGTTTATACCAGAGATCAATCAGCTCGCTCAGCTTGCGCCGGTCTTCTTTCTGCCCGAGCCACGGCTTATCCTTGGCCTCTTCAACCAGGTAATGCTCGTAGGCCGTGGCCTCGCCCTTGGTGGTGAAGGTCTTCCTTACCCGCTTGCCGCTCCGGCCGTTCGGGTAGTAGTCACAAATCCATTTCCCGGTAGGTAATTTTTTTATTGTCATCGTAAACACAGCTAAAACAAAAGCGTGAATGTACTGTATATAAAAACAGTTATCAATGTTTATTGCATTGCTTCTTAAACATGAACATAATTGTTACTTAGGTGTTTTTTTAATCAAAGAATCTCAATAGACGAGAAAAGGACTAGTCGATCTACAGATCATTAATAATTCGCGTGCAAATAATCACAACGATAAATTACTTTTAATGAGAGATTGCCATGACCAAGCCAAGAATTTTCGTTGCATCTTCCAAAGAAAACCTTGATGTTGCAAATGCTGTTATTTTCAATTTGGATCATCATTTTCAAGTTACAAGTTGGAGCACCTCGACTTTTAACCTGTCTTCAAATGCCCTGGATGATTTGATCATAAAAGCATCAAATGTTGATTTTGCTGTCTTTATTTTTTCTCCAGAAGATATTTCTATGATGCGAGAACATGAAAAAAGAGTTGTGCGAGATAATGTGCTCTTTGAGTTTGGATTGTTTATTGGTAAATTAGGTAAAGAAAGATGCTATATCCTTAAGCCTCGTAATAAAGAACTGCATTTACCGACAGACCTAATTGGCTTAAATACAGAAGATTATGACGAAGAACGCACAGATAATGATATTAGATCTGCTACTATAAAAGCTTGTTCTTCTTTTCAAGAAGCCGCTTCACGGTTAGGTGCTTATATTAATACTGCACAAGATAATCAAATATTAACGAGTGCGGGTGTTAGGAAATACAATATATTACAGGAGGATATCAAAGTGCTTCTTGGGTGTCTTCAAAGTGTTACTAGCAAGCCAGAAGGCCTGACAGTTCATGAGATAAAAGATTATGTGAAAATGAAAGATGATACTCAATTACATGTGCCATTAATAAAATTAGAACGCATGAGGCTTTTAGAAAAATCTATTCAAATTTCAAATTACAATGGGGAAGAATATTATTCTTATGCAATAACTGAAGAGGGAATAGAGTATATTTTGAATAACTATAAAGGTAATAAGCAATCGGATATTAACTTACAAAATAACCCACCTGATAATTTTGATGAAGACATACCATTTTAGAAATTTTTCGGCTGAGGCTAATTGCCCCAGCCGAGATTATTATATCCATAGAGGTACTTGGCAACTTTTTTCTTGATGGGGTGGGGCGGGGTTAACGTTACCGGGTATCATAATGGATCGTGTCACAGTCTCCATGGTGACAAAAGTATGGCCGCAATTGATGTTCTGGCACTGATGATAACGCTCTTTGGTTTCCTCGCTCAGGTAGCGGCTTGAGCGGGCATGTGCGGCGTGGCGGCAGCGGGGGCAATGCATCATCTGGGGTGGCCTTATCTATCCAGTGGGTACAAAACGAATTTTGACCAAATAAACTCGATTAAGCAAGTTAAGTTTGATTTTCCGAGTTAACTTTCTTCATCGGCCTCATAATCGACATCGCTTAGCAATACCTCCAGCTCCAGGGCAGTGGTGTAACCGCTATTGCTCAGGCTATGCGTCACCTTGCTGATTATCCATTCCTGCTCGTCTATCACCGATTTAAAGCCCTTCACCGCCACCGGTGTTTCCGGGTAGAGATCGGCCCGGCCCATGGCAAGCGTCAGCGAGAACTCGGCGACACCGCGCTGTAGCTTGTTCCATTTTGCGGTGGCGGCGCGCATGGCGGCGGCCTTAGTGGCGTAGACGGTGGTCAGCGCAAACACGTTATCCTCGCTTCCCGCCAGGTATTCCCCTTGCTTGTCCTCGGGTGTTTTAGGCGTTTTTATCGCTTGAGCCTTGGTGGTTTTGGCCTGGGGATGTTGCAAGGCGCGCAGGTGCTGGACTTTCTTTTTGCGCTGCACTTTGGTTTTTGCCTTGGCCTGTTTCTGCTGCGGGTCTTTGGTATGCAGCCAACTGGCGCTCACGCCGGTATAAGCGCCCCGGTCGGCGATGCTAAAGTTATGCCGGTCGCCGTCGCGGCGCTCGATGCTGATCTGCGGGATGGCTTTGCCGGATACTGTCTTGCCGCCGCCGGGCTTAAACAGCATCAACCGGCCCGCCTTGATGGCCGCCACCACGCCGTTCAGCTCCGCCAGGCGGGTTAAAAACGCCGCGTCGGTTTCCTGGGTCTGGTCGATATGGGGGATAGCGATGGATTTCAGCGTGTCCGCCACCACCGGCGACAGGCTATTGCGCGCCGCAATCTGCTCAACCACCGCCCCCAGGGTGGTATCGTGATAGGACACCTCGCGCCGCGAATTCAGCGTGCCGCGAAAATCCGCGCTGCGGGCGCGAATGGTCAGCGTATCGGGCGCGCCGTGATGCTCCACCTCATCGACGGTAAAATCCCCTTTGCCGGTCAGCGCCTCGCCCTGCCAGCCCAAATATACGCTTACCACCGCGCCGCGTCCCGGCATGCGCAGCTGGCCGTCGGCGTCGTCCAGCTCGATATCCAACTGGTCGGCCTCAAAGCCGCGATTATCGGTAAGGGTCATCGATAGCAGGCGTGGCCGCAGGTTGGCGGTGATGTCCTTATCGTTCATCCGCACCCGGAAATCCGGCGCGATAGTGGCCCCGGCGGACGGCATCAGGGTAGCGATCATGACCAGAGTTCCCCCACTTTGGATTTGGCGTTATCGGCCAGCGTTTGCGCCTTGCCCAGCAGGCCGTCGGCCTGCGCTTTCATATCGCCGAACATCGAGGTCAGGCTTTCATCCACCCGCATCAGGTTAAGGGTGAACTCGATACGCCGGGCCGCGCCGTCGGCAAAAAACTCCGTGCGCGTTTCGCTAAAACCAGTCACCACAAACATGCCGTAGATGCGCCCGCTGCCCTCAATCAGCGGCCAGGCTTTACCCTGGGCGGCCATAGTCTCCAGGGCCAGCAGCGACAGCCGCCCGCCGGTCACCTCCGGCAACAGCGTGCCACTTAGTGTAATGGTGTCGTTATCCTGGCCGAGAAATTGCGCCGCCGGGATCAGCCCCACCCGGCTGTTGGTCGGCCAGCGGTATTCCAGCGCGCGGTTAAGGTTTTGGTACGGGACCGTGCTCAGGGTGAACACAAACAGCCCCAGGATCATCATCATGGTTGGGCCTCATAGGTCATGCTGCTACGGCTACGGGCGCGCTGCTGGCGCTGGCGTTTATCCAACTCATCGGCGGCGGCATTGGCGGCGATGCGCCCCACTTCCTGCGGGGTCATGCCCTCGCCGCTGGTCGGTGAATACGGCACCGTGACATGCACAACGGTGGCCGGGGAGGCCTGCGGCGCCTGGATCGGTTTATCCGCCTGCCGAATGGTATTCATCAGCGGCGGCGCATCGGCGCGCGACGGGTCGGACGGGTTTTGAGTCGCGCCAGGCGTGACGGTATCGCCGACCGGTTTCGCCTCCTTAGACGGTCGTTTTAATATCGGGTGGGGGTTGGTGGTGACTAAACCCGGCTGTTTGTCCCGGACGCCGGTCTGCGCGGCGGGGATACTGACCACGCCAAGCGGCGAATTGACCTGATTGACCTGATCAAGTATCGGGTTGGTATTGTAAATCATCGCCCCCGGTTTATAACCGTAGGCGGTGGCCGGTGCGGCCGGGGGCTGGTCGGCGGCCTTCGCCTTATCCGCCAGGCCGGTGGACTTCTTGTCGATAAGCCCGAGTTTTTCCAGCACCCAATCAATGCCCTCGCGCAGCATATTGAGCGCGGTCAGGGGAAAGGTCAGGGCCATGGCGACGCCTTCGCCAAAAATCTTACCGGCGTTGGTGGCGCTGGACAGGGTTTCTTCGGTGGCTTTCACCGGCTCGATCAGCGTTTTGAATCCGGCCCATAAGCCCTTTAGACTATCGCCTAGCCAGGTAAGGAGCGGCTTTAGCGGGCCAAAAATCTCTATCAGGGGGCCGACAACGGCATAAAAGCCTTCAGCTACGCCCATGATAAATGCCTTTATCGGTTCCCAATATTTGCGCACGATTAACGCCCCGGCAATCAGCGCCGCCACCACCGCGACCACCGGCCAGCTTAACGCGGCCAGGGTGGCGGCGATGCCTTCCCCCACGGCCGCCAGGCCGGTTCCCAATAATTGACCACCGGCCAGCAGCATATTAAACCCGGTGATCACCGGCCAGGCGGCCAGCCCCAGAATAGCCAGCCCGCCGACCAGCGCGGTCAGCACGCCTGCCATGGCGGTAAGCATATTGGTGAGCTGCGGATTTCGTTTCATCCAGTCGTCCACGGTCGTGAGCCAGGCGTTGGCGGATTGGGTCAGCTTGCGCAGGCTGGCGTTATGGCCGTCAAAGATCTGGATGCGGATATCTTCCCAGGCCGACGACAGGTTTTGTAAATCCCCGTCCAGGTTGTCGGTTTGTACCTTGGCGACTTCCTCCGTTTTGCCCTTGGAGTGCAACAGGTCGTTTTTTCGCTGCCCGAGATTACCGCTTTCCGCCGCCTCGACCAGGTTCTGCGCCGACTTCATGGCCTCTTCGCCAAAAATCACCTTGAAGTATTCCGCCCGCTGCGCCGTGCCGAGATTATTCTTTTTCATCGACGCGGCGATGTTTTTTAATACGCCTTCAATGGGCAGAAAATTGCCCTGCTTATCACGGGTTTTTACCTTCAGCTCATCCAGCGCGGTGGCCGATTCACCGGTGGGCGCTTGCAGGCGGGTGAGCACCGCGCTGACGCCGGTCCCGGCCATACTGCCTTTGATGCCGTTGGACGCCAGCACGCCGAGCATGGCGGTGGTGTCCTCAATACTGGAGCCAGCGGCGCGGGCGATGGGCGCGACATATTTCATCGCCTCGCCCAGGTCAATCAGCGAGGTGTTGGAGCTGGTAAACCCTTTGGTCATCACATCCGCCACCCGGCCGATTTCATTAAACGGGATATGAAACGCGGACTGCATACTGGTGACAATATCCGCCGCCTCGGCGATATCCACTTTGCCCGCCAGCGACAGGTTAACCGTGGTGCCGGTGGACGTCAGGATGCCGTCGGCGTCAAGGCCTGAGCGGGCCAGCGTGGTTTGCGTGCGCGCCACGTCGGTGGGGGAAAACGCGGTGGTCGCGCCGATATCCCGCGCCTGCTGGCGCATAGCCAGCAGCTTAGGATCTTTATTCGCTAATCCGAGGGTTGCCTGCGCGCCGGACATCTCCTTGTCAAATTCCACCCCGGGCGCCAGGAATCGGCCTTCGGCATACATCGCCCCGGTGGCTATGCCGAGTGCGGCGGTGCTTTTGCCCGCAATATTACCGGCGATCTCTTTACCCGCCTGGTAGCGCTCCTTGATATGGGTCAGGCGTTTTTGCTGGCTGCTCAGGCGGGTCAGCGCATCGCGCTGCCGGTTCAGCGTGCGGGTGACCGCCTCGGCGTCCGCGCCCAGGCGCTTTTGCTCGGCGGTCAGTTTATTGGTGGCGATGCCCGCGCCGCTCAGCTCGGTGCGTTGTGATTTCACCGACTGGCGCAGGCTGCGGTATTTCTCTTCCAGGGCCGCGACGTTGCGCCGGGCCTTGTCCATTTCGCGTACTTGTTTAGCGGTGGGGTTATCCAGGTCGTTAAAGGCTTTTTCCAGCAACGCCGTTTCCTGCCGGGCCTGGCGCAGGCCCGCACCGGTGGCGGTGAGCTGCGCTTTGACCTTGCGAAATTTGTCGATTTTCCCGGCCTGCTGGTCGAGGTCGCGCAAGGTTTTTTCGGTGGCGCGTATATCGCCGGCCAGCTCCCGGCTGGCGGTCTGCACCGCCCGAAACGGCCGGGTCGCCTTATCCACCGCTTTTAACAGCACCTGGAGCTGGAGCGCGTTACTCATGGGTTTGTCCGCTACGGTTAAGGGCGCTGGTCCGCCAGTGGATCAGCTCAGTCAGGGTCATCGGGAACAGCTCCGACGGCGGCCAGTGAAAAATCACCGCGATATCCGCCATCAGGTCGTCCACCGTCAAGCCTGCGGGGATGCCGTCTCGTCCGATTTCGGCGACAAAAAACCGATCACCTGACCGGCCAGGGCCACCATATCCGGCAGGTCGAGTAGCATGCATTCGTGCTGGGTGAGCTGCGGGGAGGTGATGCGCGGCAGCACAATTAACAGCGCGTCCACATCGGCATTGGCCACGTCCGCCAGCCTAACGCCGCGCAGCGCGCCCGCGTTGGGTTTCAGCACTTCCACCTCGGTGATAAGCGTCTCGCCGCGTTTGATGGGCGTATCCAGTTTGACCAGGTTATTCATTATGTTTATTTCTCAGTTAGCAGTGAAAAGAGTAGGCCAGTAAGGGTTGATTACAGGCCGATGGCCTGGCGGTGCTCGGCCATGCGATCGACGCCGTTGACGATTTCCACCAGGTTAACGGTGTCGATTTCTATCAGCACCTTGCCGCCGATGGTCAGCTTGTAATAGGTGCATTGGGTGGAGACTTTGGTTTCGGTGTCCTCGCCCTGTTTGTAGTCGCCGGAATCAATCTCCTTATGGCGACCGCGCAGCACCACCTCGACGGCGGTGACCTCGCCGGTGTCGTCGCGCTGGAACGAGCCGACAAAACGCAGCGGCACGGCGTTAACCCCGGCCGCGCCCCATTGGGTCAGCACCAAGTCATCGATGCCGCCCATGGCCCATTCCAGCGATAGCGCGTCGTCATCCAGGCCCAAATCCACCGGCGCGACGCCGTTCATACCGCCGCCGCGATAGTTCTCCAGCTTGCGGGTGAGCTTAGGCAGGGTCATGGACGACACCACGCCCATATAGCTGATACCGTCGTTAAACAGGTTCAGTAATTTCAGTTTGCGGGGCAAAGCCATAAAGGTTCCTTAACTGTTGATGGCGGAGGCAAAGCTCACCAGGTACTGGTCGGTGATGCGTTGGCGGAAGGTCAAATCCTCCAGCGGCGGGACCGGGGTATAGTCGTAATCGATAAACAGCTTCCCGGCTTTCAGGGTGTCTTTGTCGTTGGCGGCGGCGTCATACCAGCATGAGCCGTCAATAATATATCCGGCGGATTTTAGCTCGCGGAACTTGGCGTTCACCCCTTCAATCATGTCGCGTATCAGCGTCGGCGTCATGGGCCGGTCCATCGCCCACAGGTGCGCCTCGGCCAGGGTGTCCGCCAAAATCTGCGCGGTGCGGGTGTAGTTCTCAAAAGCAAACAGCGGGTCGTCGCTACAGGTACGTGAACCCCAGAATTTAAAGCCGTCTTTGCGAATCAGTGTGGTGACGCATGCCTGGTTTAGCAGGTCGGCGTCGGTGCCGGTGGTCTGCAAATCCCAATACACGTGGGCGGAAATCCCGGTCACGCCGTTAACGCCGACGTTGGACAGGGTTTTATGCCAGCCGGTGTCGTTGTCAATCTTGGCGCGCAGCCCCAGGGCGTAGGCGGTGGCATAGGCGGTATCGCTGGCCGAGGTCACCGTATTCCAGGCCAGAAAATCCGGCCAAATCAGCATCAGCTCACGCTGGCTAAAATTCTCCCGGTACTTGATGGCCTCGGACACGGTTTTGCAGCCCCAGGCGCTGATATAGCCCACCGCCCGCAGCTGCTGGCAGACGGACGCGAGCGCGGTCGCCACCTCCAGGTTATCCAGGCCCGGCACGCCGGCTTCACGCCGGTCTCGCTTTGCGCGGCCAGCAGCGCGTTAAGGCCGGTATAGCGCCCGTCGGCACCGACGCCGCCGATAATATTGGAGGTGCTTTCCGCTTCGGTCTCGCCTTCGGCCACGCGCACCACCACGGTGACCGGTTTAGCCTGGCTGGCGATCGCCATCAGGGTGGCATACAGCGTGCCTTTTTTACCGGCTTTACCGGCGGCGGTCAGCACATCGGTAATCAATACCGGCGTATTCAGGGGAAAGGTAGCGGCGTCGGCATCGGCGGCGGTACAGACGATGCCGACAACGGCCGTGGAAACGGTGGAAATGGTGCGCGTGCCGTCGTTGATTTCAAGGACGCGCACGCCGTGATGATAATCAGCCATCCGGTTGACTCTCCGTAGTAAGTTGAGGTCTTTATGGTGGCGGGATGGCGGATAAATTTCATGCCATAACGGACGTATCGCCAATGACACAACCGGGAAGTTGATATTGATTATGTTTGTCTGGAATAAACAGGAAACGCCATGGCGTTTAGGCGCAGATAGTCCTATAGCTAAAAGGCACCCATTCGATGCGCACTGAAAGGATAATATTATGCCGCCAAAAGATGGTGATTTTATTAACTTCAGCCAGGACCATGAGTTGGACTATGTTCTCGGTCATCACCTGGCTCGCGATGAAAGCAAGGATAATAGGGCGTTACTGGTTCAAATCGGCAACGACTACAAAAAGGATAAAAAAACAGACCGTGCGAAACACGAAAAGCCGTTTTATGACTATGTGAGAAAACACGCTCTATTTTCTAAAATGTCCTGATTGGCATAATAAATAACGCCAATTTAAAGCCCGCCTACATTTGGCGGGCTTTGCCATTATAGGGGCGCGTCCGGCCAGTTAATATCCGGGGCAATGGCAGTATCAACCGTTTGTAATTCCTGAATATAACGCATCCATTCTGTCAGCAATGTCTTGTCAGTATCACTGATAATATTCAGCAACAGCTGCGTTTGCCAAAGCTGCGTCCTGGCGCTGGCCTCGGTGATAAGCGTTGCCCGCTGCGCATTCGCCTGCGTGACGGCGGCGGCGTGTTCCGCCGTCTCATCTGTTACCCATGCGGTGCCGTTCCACTTATCATAGCCGGTCGCGGGAGCCAGCAAGGTCAGCATATTATCCAGTTCACCCAGGGCGGTTACGACAATCGGGGCGCCGGTCTCAATGCTGTAGGCCGTGTTACCGCGATAATCCGGCAGGAGGTCCCAGGCGTCTCCCTCGGCATTACGCACTATCGCCTGACTATCCGCAACGACAGCGGGCTTATCCATAAAACTGAACGCGGGCAGTCCTACGCCGACCGGTAAATACTCTTCACTGGTGCCGGTATATTCCCGCGTCGTGGGGTTGATGGCATATACGGTGAGCCACCCGGCGACAGTGGCCAGGCCGGTAGCATCGATTTCGGCCTGATCCCTGGTATCAATATTATGTTCTGACATTACGCCACCCTCACAATGTAATTAAAGGCGATATTACGCGGCCTATTTTCAGCGGCGGTCGGGACTACGCGCGAAGCGTCAAAATAAATTTTCTCCCCTTGCGAAGATCCAACGGTCGTATTGCCGAGCGGGGGCCCGTCAGTGATCACCGTGCCATCGGGGTATAAGCCCTCATTGGCGTTTTTCCCGTTATTATAAAATGCACCGGCAGACGCGCCGTTATAAGCGACGACAAAGGATTGCGCACCGGTGATATTACGGATGGCATCGCCCTGGGCAGAGAGCAACGCCCGGTTGCTGTCCACGCTGCGTCCATCATCAAAGCCCCGGATAAACTCGCCGCGCAAATCAGGCAGTTGTCCGGCCGGATAGACCTGCGCCAGCAGCGGATACAGCGTTTTATCAAATGTCGCCCCGTTACACTTAAGCCAGCCGGTGGGCGCGGTAGCGGTCGGCCAGGGCATGGGTACACCGACCGGCACCACCATATTGCTTAAGCCCAGGTTAGCCAATACGGCGGCAACCGTCGCGGCCCCGGCGGTTTTAAACTCCGCCAGGTTATTGGCCGTGCGCAAATACTGGCTATGGGGATGGGCGGCTTTCAGATGGTTGGCGAGTAACGTGTCGGCGTAAAGCTTGACCTCGATAACCGCGTTATCAACATACTGGCGCGTTGCCAGCACCACCGACGGGTCAATCTTTAGCGTCACCGCCTCGGTGTTGCTGATAATCAAAATCATGCGCACGGTCTGGGTGCGCCCGCTGCCTTCCTGCAACAGCGGCTTATAGGTTTCCGGGCAGTTGGCGATGGCAATCAGGGTGCCGTCGCTGTCAAACAGGCCGATTTCCCGTATCCAGAAACCGCCCTCATTTTCCGGGATAATTTGCTCGGCGATAATCTGGTTGGTATTGGCCGCGTCCACCGACAAGGAATTTAAGGCGGCGCGGCGCTGTTCGCCTATCAGTTTGCTTTGTGCCGGGTCGGGCGTAGGCAGCGTGCCACCGCCGTCACCGACCGCCAGGTGGGTGAGTTTTAATTGGGTGCCCAGCGCGGTGGCGTTTGCCAGTTTGGCCGCGCCCAGGTTGGTCAGCAGGGCATAATATTTTGTCGTCATGAGCTTACTCGCAGTGTGTCGATAAGATGCACCGCGCCGCCGGTAAAGTGCTGGCCGGCCACGGTAAGGATTTCAGGGAAATAGGGGTACACGGTCAGTTCGTCGCCGTCGTAGATGGCCGCGCGGGCATAAGCGGTGCCGGTCACATCCAGGTTGATGGACAGGCCGACCAGGTGGCGGCTCAGCGGCTTGGCGTCGTCTATCAGGCGCTCCAGCTCGTTATACATCTCGTCGGTAATGCCGGTCTCCAGCACGCCGACATCCAGGCGAAAGGTGCCGGGCGTTTCGTTATGCGTCCACCACTCGACGATTTTAATCAGGTAACCGAGCGGCTCCACCACGCGCCGCAGCGCGCCGATAGTGCCCTTATGCTTATGGACATAAAACGAGGCGCGCACCACGGCGCGTTTGGCTTCCTCGCTCCAGCCTTCGTCCCAGCGGTCAACCGAATAAGCCCAGGCCAGATACGGCAATAGCGGTAGCGGGCAGGTGTCCGGGTTCCATAGCTCGCGAACCGGCACGGCCAGCTCGCCCAGCTTGGCGCAGGCCTCGGCGGCGGCCACTTCAAGCGCGCTGGAGCCGACCGGCAACAGGCGGCTACTCATCGGAGCCGCCGACCGTGAGCCGGTAGCCGGTGCAAAACGCGGCCTGGGTTTTATCCAGCACCACATCCAGGGCCGGGGCGGCCAGTTCAACGCGCTGCACGCCTTCCACATGCAGCGCGGCATATAGCGCCGACAGGCGGATATCCCGACCTAACCGACGCTGCTCGGTGATAAACGCGGTTAACCTGGCCTCGGCCGCCGCGCGCACCGGCTCCGCCTCCGGACCGGGGTACAGGTATAGCGTGGCGTTAATGCTATACGGCACGATGACGGCGGACTGCACCGTCACCCGGTCGGCCACCGGGCGCACGTTCTCATCGTTGAGCGCCGCCTCAACTACCGCCAGCAGGTCGGCCGGTGCCGCGCCGTTGCCCTCGCGTGACAATACGGTGATGGTCACGCACGCCGGTGACGGACTGAGCGCCGACGCATCCGCCACCCGGCCGTCGGCGCTCAAAGCGTGATATTCATAAGCCCCGGTCGGCCCGGCCACGCTTAACCCCTCAAAAGCCTGCGGCGTGCGCAGGCGTAAATCGATATCTGCCTCATACACGGCGGCCAGGGGCGGCACCACGGCATCGTCGGCGACCTGCACCGTCAGGCGCGAGACATTAAAATTAGCCGCGATTTGGTCGAGGTCCGCCCCGTTGGCATAAGCTAGCATCACCGCCTGCGCCGCCTCGTTAATGCGCTGGCGCAAAATCAGCTCGCGATAGGCGTTCTCTTCCAGCAGCTTCACGATGGGTTCGGACTCCAGGGTCAGGGTGCGGGCCACCGCCGCTTGCTCCTCTTCCGGGTAGAGCGAAACCAGCGTGGCTTTGCGCTCGGTCAGCAGGCTTTCATAATCCAGCGCCTCGACCACCAGGGGCGCGGGTAACTGGCTCAAATCAATAGTCGCCATCGGTTAGCTCACAGGAATGGACAGGGAAATATCGGCGGCCTGGCTGACCGTTTTACCGGTCAGCTCGACCACCATTTTGCCGTCGTAGGTGGATTGAAACGTGATGCCGGACAGGCTGATACGCGGCTCCCATTGCAGGATGGCGCTATAGCACACCGCCATAATCTGCAAGCGCAGCGCGGCATTCTGCGGCTGGTCTATCAGCTCGGACAGCAGCGAACCATAGGCCCGGCGCATCGGCCGGGAGCCAATCGGCGTTATCAGGATATCGGCCACGCTTTGTTGGATATGCGCCAGGTCGGCCAGGGCGCTCCCGTTGTCGCGGTTCATGCCGAGATAGGATGCATTGGTCATGCCGGGCCATCCGTCAGGCTGCCGCCAGTCTGCACGCCCTTATGTTTATGGGTATGCACCACCACGCCGTTGGAGGAGAGATTGCCGCCGCTGTGCGTCAGGTTGCCGGTCATCGCGCCGCCTTGCTGAATGTCGATAGTCTGAGTGGTCAGCTTGTGGGTACAGACCACCTCCGGCGTATCCAAGGTGATGCGCGTCGAGGCGGTGCAGGTGATCAGGGGAGAGGTCACCACCACGCTGTCGGCGGCGTTGACCGTGGCGGTTTTGATGCCGGTAGTCAACAGCGCGCCGGTCAATGGTTCGTACTCGATCACCGCGCCATCGGGGAACGCGATATGCACCGCATCGGCGGAGGCCGACGGCGCGGGAAAATCATCGGAAAACACGCCGGGGAGGACAAAGGCCGTATCCAGCTCACCGCCGAGCGCCAGCAGGATCACCTGCTCGCCAACGGACGGCGCCCACCAGGTGCGGGTGCGTCCGGCGCGGGCGGTCAGCCAGTGCAGCCAGTTAGTGGTATTGTCGCCGGTGTCCACGCGGCACAGGCCGTTGTCCAGATCGACAAAGGCGACGGTGCCGATGCGGATGAGGTTGCGGAGGAGGCGCAAAGTTTCAGATGATTGAGCTATCGTTTTCATAAAAAAAGGATGTACTAAGCGATAATTTGGAACAACTAATGACGGATGTCTGAATCACGGCACAACACTACCGCGTTAATACGAAGAAATGATAGCATTCAAAAAGTACAAAAAATTGAACAAGTTATCATTGTGTTAATACAGTTATTCATGAGGGAAATTTCCGTGATTGAAATATTTTCGTTTAATATCGATCTTTATAAAAATATACTTATATTGTTATTTGCATTAACTATTTTCATTAAGGCTGGAGGGGTATCTTTTTTTATTAGAATATTACTTAAGCTGTTAAAATATGAGTACAACAATCCACAACTAAAAGATCTTGATAAAGATGACAATGATTTACAAAGATTTAGAATTTTGGATGGAGTGAATGTAAACAACGTTACCGATGCGATTATAATACATACAGAGATAAAAAAAGGCACGATTAAAAAATCGCAGTGTTTCCTTTCTGGATTAATCGGCCCTGTGGGATTAAAAAAAAGTGATTCTACCCATTCAATACTTGCCTTCATTATTGTATCGACTCTTTTTGTATTTGCCCTTACAATTGGAATAATTTCAGAAAATTATAAAATGGGTTATACAACCTTTTACTCAGATGATGAGCAAGCATTTATGTCTGAACATAAAATAATTAATAAAAAAACCGGAGAAAAAATAACTCTTTATCAATGTGGCAATCTTGATGAACAGAAGAATGCCTCAAGAATGAATGTTTCGGCTTGTGCTTTTTTAAAAAACATACTTATCAATGACAAGGAGGAACTAATTGAGTCAATACAACAGTCCCGTACCGCGCAAATAACTCGTATTATCTTTTGTTTGATTGCTACCATATCAGGTTTTATTATTTGGATAAGCTACTTTAATTATCGTTCATTGAATACTAAAATTTTTGCTTTGAAAGATAATCTGAAAAAAGCTAAAGATGAGTCATTGAATGACTCTGTTACTCAATAAGTGTGCTAAGCAGCATATCTTCAATAACAACAAATTCGTTTTTGTTCATACCCAGCAGTGGCCGTTCCTCATACTGAATTTTTTCCCTATGCGGTAACGGCTTATCCCTCAACCCAAAATGATGCACCCGCGCCATCCTTTGCACCCTGCCGGTAAACTCCACTACCGCGCTGTTGCTATCGCCTTTGGCTTTCATATAACGATTAGTCCGCAGCTTGCTAAACATCTCCCGTCTTACCCGGCCTTGTTTTTTGCGCAGCGGTTGCACCTTGCGCGGCACATAGGGCGTACCGTCCGGTGCCTGTTGGCGTTTGATGCGCTGTTGCTGGCTGGTCCGCAGCTTTTTAGCAATGGTCACTGCCATGGCCTTGCGGGCCTGCGGGCTAAGTGCGGCGATCAGTCCTTCCAGGCGTTGGTCAAACTGCTCTAATTCATTCATGCCAGCGGCTTACCAGTTCGTTATGAAAATACAGCGCCATCGGCCGGGTAATGTCTTCCGGCAGCGGCGGCTCCGGCACATGGTCAACGTGCAGCGCGCCGTTAATCTCTTTGACGATCACCCGCTCGGTAAGCTGCAAATCAATACTGATATCGCTTAACGTGTCGCTGAGTACGTCCACCTTAAAAGTAAAGCCGGTTTGGCGCTTATGCTCGGTGGCCATAATGTCCGGCTGGTTTTCCCGCAGCCAGGCCAGCACCGGCACCATTATCAGGTCCGCGTCCCCGGCGTAGTCGGTGATCACCAGGTTGAGCTGATATTGGTATTCAAACGACAGCGACGCGGCCAGGGTCGAGACCACACGGCCGTTATCGATAAACAGGTGCAGGTTATCAGGGTTGTTTTGCAGTAGCGGCACGCTGGCCGTTAATGCCTGGCGCAGCTGCGCGGGTTTGAGCATCATGTTGTTCCTGGCACTGTTTGACGGCCTCCACCTGAAGGCCGCAGGCGGCCAGGGCGGATTCCAGTTGGCGGATATCGGCGCTTAAGTCGCCGTTACTTTTGGGTTGGCTCCCCGGCATCGGACAGCTGTTCACTCTCGGACAGCCAACGTAAATAATCTGCGGCGCTGGCAAAGGCGGGGCGTTGGTGCAGCCGCACAGCAGCGTCAGGCAAAGCAGTGCCGTACCAATCGCGCAGGGTTTGGTTTTCATTAAGCAGTCCTTGAATGCGTTGTTCGCGGGTTAACGCCAGGCGTCCGGCGGCGGTCAGGGATTGGCGCAGGGCCAGCTCGGCCCGGGCCTGGTCTAAAGCTTCTTTTTGCAGTCGGGCGATCGCCGTATCGCGGCTTTCAATTCCGGCCGACAGGGTGCCGTTGATGCGGGTCTGTTGTTCCAGGTCATCATTAAGCGCGTCGGCGGACCACCACAACCCGGCGATGGCGACGGCCGCCGCCAGGAGTAAACCAATCATCAGGCGCATATCAGGCCCCGCTCAAGCATAAGGTCATTTCGGCTTTGCGCCTGCGCTCGATGCCCGCCGAGCGCACACCGTTGACAAATACCCAGCGGCTTAGCTGGCTGCAGGCGCTGCGCCATTGGGTTTTATTGATAAAAAATGCCAGCGTGGAGCCACAGGCGGCACGCACGCCGACGTTAAAGGCAAAGGCCACCACCGCGTCATACACCGCCTGCGGCATCAGGCTGACCGGCATACAGCGCGCTATGCCGGTTTCGACGCGCTGCACATCGGCCACCAGATTCACCGCCGCCTGGCGCTCGGTGATGGGGCGGCTGGCGCTTACCCCTTCGGTATGGCCGATACCGTTAGTCCAGACTCCGGCGCTGCACTGGTAGGGCGACAGCTGACAGCCTTCAAAATCGGCGATGAGGCGCAGCCCGGCCTGGGAAGTGTGCAGGGTTTTCGACTGCGGCAACAGTGCGGCCAGCGCCAGGACGGCGGCGACCGCGCAGCGCTTAACGGTTGAGTTCGTCATACACCTCCCGGCGCAGCCCGTTGCGGGCCAATAGCTGATAACTTTTGCGTCGGTAATACCAGTTCACTAAGAAGGTGCCGACGCCCACCGCCGCGCCGACCATAAACGCCACGTCCTGCGGTGACATACGCCCCAGCCAGGCCAGGAACACGGCAACACAATAGGCAAACGCCGAGGTAATTCGCTCCATGGTTCAGTCCCATAATTGAAGGCTTTCTTTAACCGCCGCGTCGGGGATGTCGGGCAACTCCAGCGCGGTGCCGTGGGGCAGGATGGCCCCCAGGTCGGCCAGCCGCGCATTGGCGGCCAATACCTGCTCGACCACCGCCTGGGTGCGTCCGTAGTAGTGCCAGCAAATGGCGTCCACCGTATCCCCTTGCAGCGCGTGGATTTTCATTACAGCAGCCCGATAATGCAGTGCCGCTTTCCGGCCACGTTGCTGATACTAAACCGCGCATCGCGCCACAGCTCATCAATGCGGCTTTCCACCTCGTCGGCCTTTTTGCCGCCGTTGGCGCTGGCGTCATAACCGCGATAACGTTCAGCCAGACTGGCGGCGGTAATAGAGCTGACCGCCCGCCGGTACTCGGACAGCTTGATGCTTTCCCCATCTATTTGGTCTGCCGGCACCTCGGCCAGCAGGGTAAAACCGAGGGCCATTTGTTCCTTGCGGTACTCCCACAGTTCGGTGTTGACCTCGGCGATAGCGCTTTTCACCGCGTGACGCAGGCGCAGCGGGGTAATAGTGCCCTCATAACGCAGAATGTCGCGCATCACCGCCGGGTCAACGGCGGGCCAGAAAAAGGTGTTTTGGATTATCGGCTCGGCCTCGACTTCCGGGCGCGGCGCGGGTATCACCAGTGACGACATAAATCCCTCTAAATAGGTGGGCGGTGGACGACGGGCTTTGTACAGTCCCAAAGGGCAAGTGATTGCCCCTTTGGGCGAGTTGTTCGCCGCCTGTCGTGCCGCCCGGCGCGGGGCGCGTTCGTTAAGCCGACCGGGCGGCGGCGTTGCGCAGTTGCCGGTCCAGTCGCTCGATGTCCTTGATAACGCCGCAGCGGCTATGCAGCTGAAACGCCCGTTTTAAATGGTCTAACGCCCGTTCGTCCTTGCCCGCGTCGCGCAGCACATAGCCGATGATTTTGTGCAGCTTGGCGCGCACCTGGTCGGGCATATCCTCGCTGTCGGTTAACTCCAGCGTCGCCAGCAGGGGGTCCACATTCACCGGCTCGCCCGCCGTGTGGGCGCGGATAGCCGCCTCGGCGACGTCCTCGGCCAGCAGGTAGGGCGTGGGCCGGGTGAAGGTATCCGGCGTGACCAGCTTGTAATGCAGGGCATAACGCGCAATCTCCAGCGCGCCGGGGATATCCCCCGCATCCAGCCGCCAAATCATCACCGTCATCAGGATGGCGTCCTGGGCGCCGCGTCCCTCATCCAGCACCCCGGATACCCAGGGCACATAGTCGGGCAGCAGTTGGCGTTTTAGCTCGGCCTTGCGCTCCTGGGAGCGCACCTGTTTAAGCTTGCGTTTGTCCTCGTTAAGCTTGAGCAACATCAGCTCGTAGCCGGTGGCGTGGCGCAGCGGGTTATCCCCCCGCTGCGCGGCCTCGATGGCATGCTGGCGCAGTACATGACGGCGGGCGGGGCTTAGCATGGCTTAGGCTCCGGTGCCGGTGGTGGGCGCTGCCAATTCCGCCGCTTTCACCGCCGCAACGGTCGCGGTAGCCAGTGCGGCGTAGTCAATGACCGTGGCGACCTTTTCGGTTTCCGGCTCTTTTTCTTTTTCCTTCGGGTCGAGCATCTCGATATTTTCAATCAGCCCGCCGCAGGCGTAGTCCTCGATAACAAAGTCCTCATTAATGGACTCGTAGTTCTCGATGCGGTCACGCTTTGCCACTTCATCAATCAGGCGGCGATGGGTGTCTTCCTGCCAGTAGATGGACAGGTTATCCAGGCGGGTGATCATCAGGGCGTTGGGCGGGAAATACGGCACGCGCACCGCAGGCAGGTTACCGATGCGTTTCTGGCTGACAATCAGGTCGGCGGCCAGGGTTTCGGTATTGGGCTGCGTTTGGTTAACCAGGGGGAAATACTTATCGGCCAGCAGCTGGCGGCCGCAAATTACCACCAGTTCCGGGTCTTCCTGATACCACGGCGCAATCAGCTGCGTGGTGGCGTCCATCACCAGGGCGTCGAGGTTGGCGTAATCCCAGCCGTCGCCGACGCGGATAGTCGGGGAAACCGTGCCATCCTCGGCGGTGGCGGTACTCATCACCCGGGCCGGGGCGTTGTCGCGGTACTTTTGCAGCCAGCCGACCGCCACATCCTGCAGCAGCGGATTCGCCAGGCGGTTGGAGGTCTTGGCGCGGCTCACACCGTTAAAGCCGACCATAATGCGGTCCAGCGCCTGGCGTTTAATGATGGCGTCGCGCAGCCGGGTCTGAAAGTCCTGGTAACGCGCCCACAGGTCCAGCGTGTTATAGCGAATATGGAAATCGTAATTGACCTGCTGGCAGAAATAGCCCTCCGAATCCAGCGTGGCAAAATCCGCCGTCTCGCGTTCGTCACCGCCTGCGGTGTCGGTAGTACTGGCAATGGAGCCGGACACGCCGATACCGATTTTTTCGCCCTTCATTTCCGCCACCGGCACGATATTGATGCGGGTGAGGAATTCCGATGATTCCTGGGTGCGGGTCATCAGTGTTTGCGTCACGGTCGGTTCGACGCTGAATTTTTTATTCAGGTCGCTGGCCCCGACGCCGTTCAGCTCGGCGACGCGGGTCAAAAACACATTAAATTTAAAACGGGTATTGGTTTTCATCGGGTTTCCTAAACAGGGAAGTCGGGTTAACGCGCTTTGTTACCGGCCGGGTTTAACAGTCGGTTAATACCTCGTCGGGCGCTTCGCGGCCGCCGGTCGCCAGCGGGCGGCGGGTCTGATACTGGCTGTCGGCTTGGGTCAGTTTGGTGGTCAGGGCGGCGACCTGGTTATGGTCGGTAACCACCGCTTGTTCCAGCACGGCCAGGCGTTCGGTCAGGGTGGTTTCGAGGGTGGATAGCTTGCCGTCCTGCTCGGCGGAAGTGGCTTGCACATGCTCGGCCACCGCTTCAACCGCCTTAAACACATCGGCCAGGCGGGCGTCGTCGGTGGTCTGTTTGCCGGTCAGCAGGGTTTTGACGCGGGTAAACAGCGACAGGCCCGGCTCGGTCACCTCTTCAAATTCGAGCGCCACCTCAACCGCCGCGGTGAACAGGTTTTCCGGCGCGGTTTTGCGCGCCGCCAGCGGGTTGCGTTGGGCGCTGGCGCTAAAGGCCAGCATTTCAGTGCCGAGGCTGGCCGGGTCATCGGTCACCGCCAGACCGACCAGGTAGGCTTTGCCGCTGTTGGCAAAGTTCGGCTGCACTTCCATCGAGGTATAGATTTTTTGACGCGACTGGTTAAGCAATACCAGGTCGTCGGTGGGGGAGATTTTGGCAAACAGCGCCCATTTGCCGTTAAGCACCGAATCATCGGTGATCTGCTCGGCCTTCAGTTCCAGCACGTCGCCGTAGCGGCGAAACGCGCCGTCGGGCAACACGCCTTTCAGGTGCTCCAGGTTGATGCGGCAACCGTAGACGCGGGTATCAAAGGTCTCGGCCATTTGCTGGATATCGTCGGCGTTAATCGTGCGCCCGTCGCAGGTGTCGCCCTCGACGCCGATACGGAAAAATTTCGATACTTTCTTTGCCATCGGAAACGGCTTCCTTGGTGGGTTAATCAGGTCAGGGCTAGTTTCCGGGGATAGGCGGGGCGCCACAACGCATCAGGGTTGTGGTCTGGCTGGCACAACAGGCGGCGCGGGCGCGGGGGCGGGTGAGTCGCGTAGCCTAAGCGCCATGATAACGACACCGACTACCATCATCAGCGATCCGAGGCGCCAGGCGGCACTGCTTTACTGGCAGGGCTTTTCCGTGCGTCAGATTGCCGAGACGCTCGCACTTAAAGCGCCGACCGTGCAGAGCTGGAAACAGCGCGACCAGTGGGAGGCGGTCGCGCCCATTTCACGCATCGAGACCAGCCTGGAAGCGCGGTTAATCCAGCTGATTATGAAAACCAAAAAGGAGGGCGGCGACTATAAAGAAATCGACCTGTTGGGTCGCCAGATTGAACGCCTGGCGCGGGTGAATCGCTATAGCCAGACCGGCAACGAGGCGGACCTTAACCCCAACGTGCGCAACCGCAATAAGGGCGAGCGTAAGCCGCCAGAAAAAAATGTGTTTAGCGACGAGGCGGTGGAGCAGCTCGAATCCATCTTTCACGAAACGTCGTTCGGGTATCAAAAAGGCTGGTATCAGGCCGGGCTGCAACACCGCATCCGCAATATCCTCAAATCTCGGCAGATTGGCGCCACCTATTATTTTGCCCGCGAGGCGTTGCTCGATGCGCTGACCACCGGGCGCAATCAGATATTCCTGTCGGCCAGCAAGGCCCAGGCCCATGTGTTTAAAAACTACATCATCGACTTTGCCCGCCTGGTAGAAGTGGACCTGAAAGGCGATCCGATGGTGCTCGGCAACGGGGCGCGGCTGTTTTTCCTCGGCACCAACGTGCGCACCGCGCAGAGCTACACCGGCAACCTGTACCTGGATGAATATTTCTGGATACCGAAGTTTCAAGAGCTGCGCAAGGTGGCGTCGGGCATGTCGCTGCATAAAAAATGGCGCACCACCTATTTTTCCACCCCGTCGAGCCTGGCGCACAGCGCCTACCCGTTCTGGTCGGGCGAGCTGTTTAACAAAGGGCGCGGCAATAAGGCCGATCACGTCCAGCTTGATTTAAGCCACAGCAATTTGTCCCAGGGCGCGCTGTGCGGTGACGGCCAGTGGCGGCAGATTGTCACGGTGGAGGACGCGCTCACCGGCGGTTGTAACCTCTTCGACCTGGATCAGCTCGCACTCGAATACAGCCCGGCGGAATATCAAAACCTGCTGATGTGCGAGTTTGTCGATGATAAAGCGTCGGTGTTCCCGTTCGCCGAGTTGCAGCGCTGCATGGTGGACAGCCTGGAAGAGTGGGAGGACTACAACCCGTATGCCGTGCGGCCATTTGCCTATCGCCCGGTGTGGATTGGTTATGACCCGTCGCACACCGGCGACAGCGCGGGCTGTGCGGTGCTCGCGCCGCCGATGGTGCCGGGCGGCCAGTTCCGGGTGCTGGAGCGCCACCAATGGAAAGGCATGGACTTTGCCGCCCAGGCCCAATCCATCAAAGAGCTGACCGAACGCTATGTGGTGGAATATATCGGCATCGATGCCACCTCTATCGGCCAGGGGGTATTCCAACTGGTGCAGCAGTTCTTTCCGGCGGCCCGTGAAATCCGCTACACGCCGGAAATCAAAACCGCCATGGTGCTAAAAGCCAAAGACACCATTACCAGCGGCCGCCTGGAGTACGACGCCGGGCATACCGATATCACCCAATCCTTTATGGCGATCCGCAAAACTATGACCGCCAGCGGCAACCGCTCGACCTTTGAGGCCAGCCGCAGTGAAGAGGCCAGCCACGCCGACGTGGCCTGGGCCATTATGCACGCGCTGTTAAATGAACCGCTCACCGCCGCCAACGGCGGCCACAGCCCTAATATTCTGGAGTTTTATTAATGAGCCAACGCAAAGGCCGCCGGGCCATCAAGCCATCCACCGCGCAGACCACCACGGCCCCGGCTGAGGAACAGCAGGCGCAGGCGTTTAGCTTCGGCGAGCCGATCCCGGTGCTCGACCGGCGGGAAATCCTCGATTACATCGAATGCACCGGCAACGGCCAATGGTACGAGCCGCCGATAAGCTTTGACGGCCTGGCCCGCAGCCTGCGCGCTGCCGTACACCACAGCTCACCCATCTACGTTAAGCGCAATATCCTGGCCTCGACCTATATTCCACACCCGCTGTTAAGCCAGCAGGAGTTCAGCCGTTTTGTGCTGGATTACCTGGTATTTGGCAATGCGTTTCTGGAGCTACGCAAAAACCAGCTGGGCGAACCGCTACGCCTGGAATGCATCCCGGCCAAATACACCCGCCGGGGCGTGGAGCCGGAGACCTACTGGTTTGTGCAATACTGGAAAGAGCCGCATCGGTTCGAGACCGGCAGCGTATTTCACCTGATAGAGCCGGATATTAACCAGGAGCTATACGGCCTGCCGGAGTACCTTAGCGCATTAAATTCCGCCTGGCTTAACGAGGCGGCCACGCTATTTCGGCGCAAGTATTACCAGAATGGGGCCCATGCCGGATATATCCTCTATATGACCGACGCGGCGCAAAGCAGCAGCGATATCGACCAGATGCGCAAGGCGATGCGTGACACCAAAGGGTTGGGAAATTTTCGTAATCTGTTTATGTATGCGCCGAACGGCAAAAAGGACGGCATACAGATTTTGCCGCTCAGTGAAGTGGCGACCAAGGATGATTTTTTTAATATCAAGAAATCGAGTAGGGACGATTTGCTCAGCGCGCATCGGGTGCCGCCGCAGATGATGGGGATCATACCTGATAATGCGGGAGGGTTTGGGGATGTAGAAAAAGCTAGCCAGGTATTTGTTCGAAATGAATTAATTTCACTCCAACAAAGATTGAAAGAGATAAATGAATTTTTGAAAAAAGAAGTAGTCTGTTTTTTAGACTACTCCTTGACTTGAAATAATAATAAATGATTCAATTGCTACTAAAGCGTTTAGTAATCATAGCGATCTCTTTACCGATCGCTTCTTTTGTATTATCTGCATCCCTCCAGTAGAATTTGTCGTTTAAATCAGACACGTCATTTTGTTCAGGCACCGTTATAATAAGTAAACCTTTTCCATAAAAATCAATATAATCAATGTTAGATAACACTTGGCTTTTTAATGGTTCTGATAATGTTGATTGCCTAATGGCTTCAGCCCATTTTCTTACATAGCCTTCAGGATTTGTATCTAGAATTGGAAATTCTCGAGAGATGCCCACCACATGGCGATTGCCTATTTTATGGGCTTTAATTCCATCCAGAGTATTGATTCTTTTTGCATCAGAAAGTTTATCAGCAACACCTATAATTATTTTTCCTGCAATTCCACCACATTTTCCATTATTTGCCATTCCGCAAATTGTCTGAGTTATTTTAGTGAACAGGTTTGTATCAACTATTCTATTATCACTAAGGTCAAGTAGACCTTGTTTTAGTTCGTAAAATGACAGTTCGGCTTCAGATCTACGTATTAATGCTTCGACATCTAGCGTTGAATGAGAGTTGTAAATAGGTTGAGGTTGTTTATTATTAATAAAACCATCTCCTATAGCACCTTTAACCAAGTTAACAAATCTTCTTCTTGCGTCGTGTAAAACTGAACCTCGGTCGGTACTGATATTATCAGCAATATGGTAAAGTCCATTTCTGACCAAATCATAATTGCTAATAATTTTATTTTCCTTGAAAATTAATTCATGAAGAGCGATCATAATCAATGAAAAAATTGACTGAAATGGATTTGTATTTTTTTTGCTAAAAACTAATGTTCTTAATTTAATAAAATCAGGTTGATTGCATGTTTTTAGTATTTCATCGATACAATGCTTAAATTCTCCTTTAAATCTTACTTCACCATAGGCATTAAGAGCAGCATTAATTCTTGTACATTCTGAATGATCTTCATTATAGACATCATCCAATGCTTCTTTTGATCTATCGACCAATGTTCCTCCAACAATGCAAGCGGCTATATCTGCAACACATTGTTCGTCCATACTATCACGTAAATCAGTCGACCTTAATATTCCATGCATCACCCAAAAAACTTCGTCAGCTTGAATATCATAACCATGCTTCATTGATGGAAGATCAATACTTATTGATGGCATATCTTCAAGAGGTAAAATTTCACTGGAAATGTCTCCTCTTAATGCACAACTTACGTCACGAACCATATTGGAAAATTTATTTTGAACGCCAGCCTGCCTACGTTCTTGGTCACTTAATCTATGCCCATACGTATTAATTCTATCGAATACATCATTTACTTCTTTCTCAGATGCATTTCGCATTATTGATAGCGCGAGCGCGTAATCAAGTAAGGTAGAGACTTCTTTTGGAGAGATGATGCTTTCCGACTTAGTCGGGTTAAATTTACCATCCTCAGCTTTTGTTTTTGCGGTCGGGAAATTATTTAAGTCAAAGTAACGACCATCATATGTTGAATATTGTCTTTCTATGAAAGACATAATCGCATGCAAGCGCTGTAATCCATCAATTATTTCATAAGTACCAGGATTACCCTCTTTTTCAGCTAACAAAATGGCTGGGATTGGATATTTGTTTAGCAATGAATCAATTAATTTTCTTTTTTCGTCTAACGTCCAAACTAACTTTCGTTGGTACCTACGGTTTACTAATAATTTTCCATCATTGAACCATGTGTAAATAGATTGCACACTGCTTGGTTGTGATCCTAATTCGGCCATGATAGTTCTCGTGCAAGACGTTGATGCTAGATATCATATGCTTAAACTATCTTCATGCGCAAGGCTAAACAAGGCCGCTTTAGATTATATTATTATGTTTTTTATGACTAAGTCGCTTGGTGTAATAATTTAGATTAAATAACCATTTCAATTGACAAAAATATTACAAACCGATCGAGAGAAAAGGTTGAGAAATCTCATAACTCAATGAATATTAACTATATTTCTGAGTAACTAAATCCGCCCCCTCATTTAACAAATCATTGATTGAATGCCCCGTGGCTTGTGCCGTCATAGTCAGCGCCTCATGGCGTTCTGGCGTTAGCCTCGTCGTGACTTTTCCACTATAAGATTTATATGGTTCAATGCCGTCTTTTTTGCATTCATCCAAGAATATAGCCAGAGAGATCGCCCCCTCTTTTTTCAGTTCTTCAACGCTGTAGGCGTAAAAGTCTGCGCCGCCATTCAGCCCGATAAACTCACCGCGAAACATTTCGATGTCAGGGTCGAAGACGATAACAGCCGTGTGGCCATCGATTTTAAGTACATTATTCATGGTTTAATTCCTAAGCTATCCAACCATATCCTGATGGAGTTAACCGCCCCCTTGTCAGTGGTGGGTCTCGGATGTGGTCGATGAAAGATTTTCTTTTCCCCCTTCAACAACACCGCAATCCTTGAGCCTTCCCGTTCGTGAACTTCCGCGCCGAGGCCGATAAAAAGTGATTCAATATCAGCCCATTTTATCGAGCCGTTAACCGGCCGGGCGAACACATCTGACAGCGTTTTCTGGTGTCGTTTGTTCATGAAATGATAGTATCACAAATTGACACCATGACAAGTGGTTTTCATGGGACAAGCGCAGGGCTACTGATAGGCATATTGATTTTATGCGGATGAAAAGTAGGGCATTAAATCGGGCCTCAGTGAGGCGCCATTGCCAGCATGTCAACGGGTCGGGGGAAGGGGAGATAAGGCCATGGTGTGGCGGACGTTTTGCGCAATGGATGCTTCCAGATACGTTAGCGCGCAAACTTTCCCCCTCCTCGCCTGCCCGCTTTGCAGGTCGCATTTCATGCGCTTGCCCGATCCAAATGGATTCAAGCAAGGGCAGGGTTAAAGCACTATCACCTTACCTGCGATCAACATGCAAAATCATGCGCGCTATGCATGCAATGGCGTATGTCTAGGATAATGTTGGATATTCGCATCCATTTGACTCCTGTTCGCATTAAAGAAGCCCCAAGCGGGGCTTTTCTTAACCAAGATTGTTTTTCTTAAATTTCATCACTGTCTTATTATATCTAACTTGACAGTTATCGAATTTTTCTTTGGTTATTCTCTCAATATCTTCGCATTTAGATCTTACTAATTGTTCTGAGGGATTGGGGCTATTGAGGGTTAAAATTGTTTTGATCGTAGCTAATTTGTCCTTACTGTTAGCGCAGGAATAATACAAATTGCACAAGGTATGATCTTGAGTAAATTCTTCTACATCTTTATAAAATTTTTTATAAATATTTTCTAACTCAGAAAATTCAGAAAGGCTTCTTACATAACCTTTTAACTTTGGTGTTGATAGATCTTCTATATTGGAAGAGCAAGCTTCGCTATAAATAGCCTTTAGATTTTCTACCCTACTTAACAAACTTTTGATTTCATGTGCAGATGGTAAAGGTGGTAATGTACAAAGTTTCTCAATATACCAGTTGCTTGTCATCCCTTTTTCACCTCGGGAATGGCGTAGGACATCAACATTCAAATCCCAATTTTTTGTTTTTTGGGCTTGGTATAAATATGTCAAAATAATGTCTGGGAAACCATTGTAAAGGTGGTCGGTTTTCTTTTTTATTGCTTGAATATTTTTGGTAAGCGCACCATAAGTATCGGACAAGGAAAGAAAATTTTCTTTATAAACATTCAGTTTCTCAATATATTCTCTTCTATCAATCTCAGCATCTATACGATTTTTTTCCTGAACAAATAGTGTATGCCCTTTAAAATATTTATCGCTACAAAATCCACCAATTAGACCTTCCTTACCCTGTTTTGTAACACCTACATATCCGCGTTGATGCTTTGTTCCACAGCGGCCGTGTTCGGTTTTAACTTGACATTGAACGCTTTCACTAAGGTGATAACGACCGATAAGCGAGCTAAAGTTATCTACGGTAATCTCTAAGCTTGCTGAAAAATTTGGGCGGGACGTAATCTGATCTACGCTTGCAAAAGACTCTGAACTATTAGCCATCTCATATCCTTATTGGTGCGTGCTGTTTAGTTGATCAGCCTGATAAATATACACCTCTAACTTTTACTGGGCAACGCCGCTTTGTTTAAAATGTCAGCGGATTGTGGTGACTAACTAAACTGACCACGATTAAGAGCTTTCTTGAATCATTTTAAGTCCGCTTCTGGCTCAGGCTGTGTGAAAACGTTTTTGGTTGCTTAGACTGCCAAAAAACAGCGCTCATAGGTTAAATTCGGCTCAAGCTAACCGATCGATTAATTTCAGATTTTGAATAGACGCGCGCATTTCAGTTTTTGGCCAGTTTTTTCACACAGCCTGGTACATTGTTGACAGTCAAACCCAGTATCGTAAGGAACAGTAAAGACTTTAGGATATGGAAATTTTTTTATAGGAGATGATCAAATAAGTTAAGAACGCTGATCAACTAAAATGCGTAAGGGACGTCAGTTAATATGCGCTTACGCAAATGCTAAGGGAATATATGCCGTGAGATATCGAAAGCGGTCAGCGGGCGATTTAGGCGGTAAAATAGGGGCCGCCTGAGGCGGTCCCTGGGAAGCATGAAAATCAGTGTAGTTTTTGCCTGGCCTCCCATTGGTTCCTTTCGATTTGCCGCTGCGCCAACTCGGCTATCAATCCTATCGCTATCTGCATTTCGTCTGGGTCGCAACGCATAAGCAGGATAGCCTCCGCCAGAAACTGGATTTGTGAAAGCGCTATGTGTGTACCCGGTATTGAAGTCAAATTATCCCTCTTTTATGTGACACTGTTTATATATACAGTAAATGAAAATATGACTTCGAGTCAACTACTTAGCTTGCTAATTGAATCAATCGCTTACTTCTCGTTCGTCAAATTCCCATTCGTTAGTTTTTGGTAAAACATGGGTTACCCCATTGAGTCGCAATGTTGCTCCCCGGGCGAGAGCTTCAAGCTCCCAGGGTGGGATGGCGATCCCCCGGCGAGAGAAATCCGCTTTAATCAGTGGCAACCGTTGCCGTTCGTCTTTGGTCATGCGCGCCGATGGGGCGTTTTCCCTTATGCGTCGCGGGTCATAGTTTTGTTGCGAGCGACGGATTGGCGGGCGGTCTTGTTTGAGGAAGCGCGCCAGCGATCTGACGACCTCGTCATCTTGCCAGTCGATTACGCCCAGGCTTGGTTTCTCGGGCACCGCCACGGCCTGTTTGGGTGGGTTCGCGGGCCTATTAACGCCCTCGTTTCGAACACCCCACCCACAGTTATTGACAGGACTCCGAGGCGCGGCAGAGCCGCTTTTTAAGGTCAACAAATTTACGTCAACGGCCCGGGCGACAATGCGCCATTCTGTCAACCGGGTTTCATGGATATGCGTTTCGCCCAGGTGCGGGGCAAAAATGCCGACCACCTTCTGCACCTCTTCGTCGTACTCGTTGAGATCGTCGCTGGTCTTGCGCGCCACGCGCACGGTCTGGGAATCCCGCGCCACATTGGCGCCGCCTTGCGCCTCCATATAGGCGGCAAAGTCTCCGGCGTCGGCTGCGGCTCGTACCGCTTCCACTTGTTCATCAAAACTATCGGCGAGGCTGATATGCCGAATCAGGCGGCACTCGCGGTAAGCGCCCATGGTGGGTATGCCGATGGGGTGAAACTGCGGGATACGCCAGGTTGACGCCCAGGCGGTAACGGCGGCGGCAATGCCCTGGAGCGGCTTGCCGGACTCATGATCGATATCGCCCTCCAGGGCGTAGCCGTCGATATTCTTTGCGATGTATTTGGCGATGTATCCTGCGGCCCCGCCTTTGTTAAGGTGCTTGCAGTCAAAACGATTTTTAGCGGCGCCACGCTCCTGGCCGTCTTCCTTCAAGGCATAGCGGCGCATAATATTAATCACCGCCTGGCGGTGCGGCCGTTGGGTAAACAGCATCATATGCCAGTGCGGCGTGCCGTCGTGATGCGGCTCAACCACGCGCATGCCGTAGACCTTGATATCGTTGTCTTTAAACGCGGTGCGGATCTTGCTCCAAAGCCCCACCAGGTAGCGCTGGCCGTCCTTGGGGGTAAAGGCTTCTTTATCCCATGAGCGGTTAAACTGCGCGGTCTTCTGGTCGTCTTTGCCCTTGGTGCGGGTGGGATGGTATTTCGACGGAGTGGTGATGGTCAGGAACATGCCGACGTCGCCCTGGGCGGCGGCGTAGCGCTCGATACCGGCGATGGTGCTCATCAGCTCCATGCGGCGTATTTCCGGGTTGGAAATGCTCGCCATCACCTTATCGATCAGGTCAAAGCGCTCGCCGGTCTGAACGTTCTCAATCTCGCGGCTTTTCAGGTATTCCAGATTCGCCAGGCGGCGGGAATGCACCTCGCGCACCGCCTGTTTGCTGGCATAGGGCGCGATATTGAGGTTCACCTGGCCGATGGCAATCAACAGCGCCTCGCGCCAGCGGGTGCGCTGCGCTTTAAGCTGGCGCTCCCACCATTCATCGTTTACCAGCCGGCCGATGCTGGAGTACACCTTGCGCATCGTCAGTTTGCCCTTGCGGTAGGCTTGCCAATGCATTGGCGTGACGTTAAGGGCATGGGCCATCCCGGCCACCTGGCCAAAAATCTGCGTCTGCACCTGGTCATCAAATAGCGCGGCGTTATCGCCATCATGCTCGGCCACGATGGCATCGCTTAACAGCTCGTAGGTTTCCCGCAATTGGGCGGCAATGCGCCCGGCAAATCTGCGCAGCGATTTATCCGCCATATCCGGCAGGTGGCGATAGCTATCCGCCTCGCTGATAAAATGGGTGGAATAGTCCTCGCTCATGCCGTTGCGGCTCATCACCGCCTCGATACGCGGCAATAGCCGTTGGTGCACCGTCAGCATCAGGAATTTATTGGCGGCGATCAGCCCCTGGGCTTTTAACAGGTACTGGTAACGGCCTTCGAGGAACGGCTGCAAAAAACGTGGTGTCCTGCGGATGCGAAATAAAACCGCTTGCCCCTGGAGGTGTTGCTCACGGGTAAGCGTTCTTTTATCGACGGCGATAGCCGGGCGCGGAGCGTTCCAGGGATAGGGGCCGACCGTTGGCTTATGGTCGGCTCCGGGAACAGGTGAAGGGGCGGCGCGGCCCCGGCTGGCAGGCGTCATAACGTGGGGAGAGCAAAAGCGCGCTGGCAGAGTTCTGCCAGGCGCTGCGTTTCAGCGATTAACGCCGGGATATCCGCCAGCCCGGCGCGCCGGGTGGCGTGATTGAGCAGGTCGCTGACCAGCTCGACGCGGGTCTGGTAGATAGCAAGCACCGCCAGGCGAGGCTCCCCGTGCTCGCCCGAGGTTATCGCGTTCAGCACATAATCATCTTTATAGCGCGTAATGGCGTAACGGTCGTCAATATCCAGCCTCATGCGCTTACCGCCCCGGCCGGTAATGGCGGTTATGGGCCTCGCGGATTTGCTGGCAGCCGACGCAGCACTGCACGCCCGGCAGCGCGATGCGACGCGGTTCCGGGATCGGGGCGTTGCAGTCTTCGCACACAAAGGCGGAATGGGCGACGACCTGGTAACGCGCCCCGGCAATCTGGCGGGCCAAGGTCGCGAGCTGTTGTTCTTGTACGTGATCAAGCATATCCGGCATGGTTAAACGTCCTTAAGCAAGGTGGGCCTGGGCATCGAACCCGGCGTGGTTGAATTTTTCTGATTCCTGGCGCAGCAGGTCGATAATTTCCAGGCCCGACAGTTGCGCCATATCCGCGTGGGCGGCCAGGCGGTCAAGGTGGCTGGAAAACAGCACGGCGGCATCGGCCAATGCCTGGCGGCGGGCCTGCTCAAACGCAGATTGCAGGCTGGCAAGGTCGGGCTTGGGTTGCATCATTTGCGGCGAAAAACGGTTCATATTTTTCTGATTCCTTGAATTCAGGCAAAAGCATGCCCGGCGCGATAAGGCGTCTTGTTTGAAAAGGGGTTAATTAGTTGCTGATATAGGCTTCGGGTTTGATGGCGGTCAGGATGGTCGGCGCGTCGTCAAAAATGGTTATCAACTCCCGGATCGCGGTAAGTAACGTACCGCGCCACTGGCACCCGGCATCATCGATGCGCCATAAAGGCTGATTAAATTCCGCCGCGGTTAAACCGGCATGCATAAATAGGGTTTTGCGCTCGCTGATGGTCAGGCGTTGCAGATAGGCGATATTGCCGACTTCATGCCTGCGGTGTTTGGCAAACGCTTTGCGCAGCTCGTCCAGGGCATTGACCAGGCATTCCCGATCCGCGTCGTTCAGTTCATGCAAAAAAATAACGGTATGGCGTTTTTTCAGGCCCGCGTGAAAGCAGACGGTTGCCCGGTAGCGTTCCGGCAAGGCGTTATAAAAATCACAGGTTTCCTGCCAGCGGGAACCGGCAAAGTATTTGCCAATCAGGGCGCGCAGGTTAACCGGCAAAGCCTGCATATGCGACGCGGTAAAAGCATAGTGATTCATAGATTGCCCTCTCTTTTGTTCATCCATTTATTGAAAACGCTATGCGCACGCGGCTTAACGGTTAGCGTGCGGCCCGGGTTCCAGCGCTGGCCGCCGGGTAATTCAATCCAGCCATGGCCGAAATGGCGCGAGGGGCTTTGTTGCTTCAGCAGTGCGGCAATGGATATAGTCATCAGCTCAACCCCAATGAAGCGCCGATGCCGCTAAGTGCATCAACGGTTTGTGCCAGCGCCGGGTTGGATTGCACCCGCGCATGCATCGTCAGGCCGACCAGGGACAGATAGCGGATGCCGGAATTAACGCTTTCAAGCAAAGCGGTTTTGCGCGATTGGGTCATGCGGTCGGTGGAAACGGTCTCCGCCGCTACCGAGCCAATCGCCGCCGTCGCCCGCATCACATAAGCCGGGATATTCTCGGCGGCGGCTTCGTTAACCGGCACGGCGGGCATGCAATTCAACTGCGCCAGCAGGCCGTCGATCAGCGTGGCGTCTTCCGTGGCGTCGGTGATTTCCAGCAGTTCCCGACAGGTAAGCTGATGTGGCTGGTCTGGATTGAGCTTATTGCGCAGCACCTGGGGGTTCATACCGATACGCTCGGCGATATGCGTCAGTTCGCCTTTGTGTGCATTTGCAAACAATCGGCATGCATTTTCGAGATTTTGATGTTTGGATACTTGATAATCAAACATGGTTGCCATCCTTAGAAACTTGAATAATCAAGTTAGGCTTTGATGTAGCGGCATTTGATAGCCTGTTGGCGGTTCTTCTCGCGCCAGGCTTCCAGGTTGATAAGGGCGTTGCCGTGTTTTTCCATCACGACAATGCTTTTTTCGCCAGTTATCTCGCATTTGCGAATTCTTCGAACGGTAGCTGTAGGAGTAGGGGCCAGTAGCACGACGCCATTAGCGATCCATTTTTCAAGCACTGAATGGCTAATGCCATTGATGGCAGCAAAATCCTTTTTAGAAATGGTGGGAGACGCCATTTTTAAGGACATATGGTCATCGACAGCCAGGTCCACTGCTTCGGCAACGAATTTGCCCAGTATCGGAGTTAACGAATCAACCAAGGAAGAGATGATCTCGCTCTTAAAGACTTGCCTTGAACTTTGTTTTGGCATTGCATTCTCTGAATCCATAAAGCAATATCTCCCGTATGTGGTTTGTGTTCTATGGTGTTACATGTGGTGTGTAGTCACTATAGATCACGCTGTGTGTGTTTGTAAATACTCATGGAGTGTATTTATTGGATATTAATAATTTTGACGGGAATGCTTCGTTGGTATTGGAACGGATCATGTCAAGCTACGGCGTCGCCACTCAAAAGGCGCTTAGTGAGGCCACCGATATTCCGACAAACACTGTCAGCAATTGGGTCCAGCGTAATAGCGTACCAAGCAATGTCATTCTGAAATGCTCTGTTGATACTGGTGCGGACGCAAGGTGGTTGGTTACGGGTGAGCTTGCAAAAGCAAACTCCAGTCAGCCGAGTAGGGCGCTGAAAGGTAAACCGCTCTACGACAAGATCCTGGCATCTGGCGGCAAAGCCGTGCTGCGCCGTATTCTCGATGCCTACGGATTCGATACTCAAAAAGAGCTTGGCGATTTATTAAACATTTCTTCCGGTACAATCAGTACCTGGGTAAGGCGCAATTTTTTCCCCGGTGATGTGGTTATCGCTTGCGCTCTTGATACCGGTGTATCCCTGGAATGGCTCTCGACTGGTTCAGGCGCCATGCAAGATCTGCCAGCAGGTGTAAAGAATTCAGTCCCAGGGGCGATAACGTTGGAGTGTTTGCAATTGGTCGCTGGCAAACTTGAACCGCAAGGACAGTGCATTGTCGATAATCGGTTTTTACCCAAGGACATAAGCGCCGATTCGTTACGCTATATCTATTCTGGGAATAGGGCGTGGTTGATCAGTTTTGATAGTATTGAACTATCAAACGGGACATGGCTGCTAGATATCGATGGCACACTAGACGTTTACAGTGTATCGAGGCGGCCAGGAAACCGTTTACGTGTTACGGGTAAAGATGGTGAGTTCGAATGTTCGGTTGATGAGGTTAAAG
The DNA here is from genome assembly GCF_047324145.1 of Sodalis sp. RH24. Lineage (NCBI taxonomy): Bacteria > Pseudomonadati > Pseudomonadota > Gammaproteobacteria > Enterobacterales > Bruguierivoracaceae > Sodalis > Sodalis sp. RH24. Next base: position 1,127,126 of record NZ_CP178729.1, on the reverse strand, counting down.
CAAGGGGGGTAGTGGCCGGTTGCATAAAGCAACTTTTATAAGGATATTTATGGCCAGTAGAAATTTTATTTATATTAATGCTAAGCGTATTGTGAGGGTTTTTTCTTTATTGCAGGTTAGTGATTCAGAACTACACATTCAGGGAATATGCAGCCAGTCAAATACGCTAAAAACGTTTCGGAAAGACCGCATTATCGAGGAGTTTTATACCCTTGATGATGCGTTATCACGTTACGAGACACTCGATAAATCGCAGTATGATCATTATGTTACCTCCCCAAAAAAGAAGCCATCCTTGCTTGAAGTTTGTTTCACCGGCTTCAAGAAAAACGATAAAGACCGCCTTATAACTCTTGCGGAAGAAAATAAGCTATTGGTGAGAAGCTCGGTAACGCAGAATCTGCAATTTTTATGTTGTGGGTATAATGCTGGGCCGACCAAAGTCACAGCAGCCCGAATGAAGGGTGTTATCATCCTAAATGAAGATGAGTTCGGCCTAATGCTTGAGACCGGAGAAATTCCAGAAAGTTGATTTTTTATTAAATCCATATGGCATCGCAATATGGATTTAATTCTTTTAGTTCGACTAATCAAGCATAATAGTTTAGCAATACATCCATTTCTACTAATATCTCTCTATTTTTTAGGCCTTCCTTTTTTTCTTCTAAGAGTTTAGATATTACATGACGTTTATCCAAAAAACTTGCATGATGAAGTAGACGATGACAATTCGGGCATAATGTGACAATGTTTTCAACTACATCCAAAGAAAATAGGAATTCATTTTGCTGTTTCATAGGTATTAAATGATGAGCTTCAACGAAATTTTTCTGAGTAACTTTTGATATAAATGTAAGATGATTTTTGTTAGCTTCACAAGAAAAATTGGATTTGAAAAATGCTTCTGAGGAAACTAAAGGATCACGGACAAAAATCATTCTACCATTCACTTTTTTCTTGTCGGGAATCATCACGCCATTGATATCCGAGGCAATGTCAATGATAACGGAGTCTTTCATCTTTTTTTGCTGCCGTTTGTTTACTATGTCCAAAACCTCAGTTTGAAAACGAGATTCTGATGATACTAAGATGCTATCTAACGAACTACCAAACTTATCAAAAAGTAAATCATAGCAGTTTAATAAATATAATAAATCATCGGAAAAAACTTCCAATGAAACATCCATAGTTGATGTATATTGAAAACTTGCTATAGATCCAAGTTCATAACCTTTGCCTAAATGTTTTTTTGCAGACAGGTCAATCTCACCAATTATAAGATTAGATTTTGACGGTATATAATTTTGAGCAAATCTTGATACTTCTTGAATTTTTGAATATGCATCTTTATTCGCGTATAAATTGGTGAATGCAGTAATAGCCTGATTAAGAGATAAAAAACATTTATTCATATCTGCGGAAAATAATAACACTATATAATAGCCATACTGAGCAGAGGATGTAATGTTTTTGTTGAATATACTTATCCAAGGGATCTCTGCCATATTTCCTTGCCCGATGGAACCGTGGACTAGTAGGTCTTTTCTTTTCAGTGAGTTGATTATATTATTGAATAAATCTGGAATTTCTCGTATGATTGAATTTACGCTTTTTATATTCTCACTAGCTTTAGACTTAGCTTTATTTTTGAGAGCTATTTTGTCGTTGAAGTAATTTTCAAAAACCTTATTAAGCAACTCCATATTATTTATACCAGTGAATTCAAAAAATAATCACAATAATATAATCAATATGCTAATAATAATCTAGTGATATAATCATTTTATGTTAACACATTGATTAATATTAGTTTTATCTTAAAATACTACTTTGGCACGGGAATTTACAGCCGATAGCCGATAGCCGATAGCCGATAGCCGATAGCCTACCTCCATGGATTTTTTTGATGTAGCCATTTTGTAGTCAATCACAAATATTATTTTTATAAGTAGTTGTTTAATATGTTTTTTTTAAGATATGAATAGTATTCGGTCTTTTTTATGTCATTGATTTATATGAATAAGATTTGAACATCCGAAGTTGCCCGACATTTGTCCGAAAACTGATATCCGGTCTAAACTGATCCTACCCAGATTTGACGGACACGCTGTTAAGTGGGGTAAACTCATTGACGGAGGTGATCCATGACGAAATCGACAGCTGTTAAAAATAAGCCACATAATTAATACACGCCCGAATTTCGCAAGCAAGCGTTGCCACTGGCCGATACCGTCGGCACAGTGCCAATGGTTGGCTAAGCCCGGAACAATAGGAACGAAAGAATCTCGCTTAGGGCTGTGTCCGTTATTGCTGGGTAGGATCACTGTTGCCCTACGCTGAAAACAGCTTCACGTAATCCGGGTGGGTAACCTGCGGCATTCTGCCGGCCCGTCACTCGCTGATGGAAGAACACCGCAAACGGAACCTGCCTGGGTGTCAAAAAATAGCCGGACCCGACGGCCCGGCCGACAAGATTAGCCTGCAAAAACAACCCGCTAATAATGCAAAAAGAGAAACATGTGTGAGGCTGTATAATGACAGAGCGTGCCTCAATAGTTCCATAACGGTTCCCTATATTGCCAAATCAGTATGATGGGCACGGCAGTCAGCATCGTCAGGTCAATGTCGAACGGCAAGGCGAGTTCGTCATCCGCTTACCTATGAATCATCACGTAAAGAGCATGTTACGGGAGGGGATTTACTAGGTTCGGCAAGTTAGTTTGGGAGAAGGGTGTCATAGATAATAATTCGTACCGTCCGCTTGAACAACCTTGGCATCCTCAATAATGTTGAGTATAGGCAAGGCGGCCATCGTCATGATTTACGGTAGCCATTTTGTAGACACCTTTTCAAATGATCTATTTAACTTATTGTATTTATGGTTTTTTTAACAGCGTGAAGAGTGTTCGATCTTTTTTTATAGAAAGAAGCGACGTGGTTTATCAGTTTCAGTCGTCTTCAGCAATCAAACGGAACCTGAGGCTGGATATTGATGACAAACTGGGATCGGTAAAGGGGGGCGAGACGGCTTGGCAAACGGGTATGGATTGCTGTAAACGGCAGTGAATGAAAGGGTGCATGAGGCCGATGCAGGAGATATGCACTCATAATGTAAATAGCCTGGTGTTTTAAGCCTGCTCGACGCGGAATCTTCTGCAACCAATCCTGAAAATTCACATGGCGTCAATATCAACGGCATTTGATAGCTTAACATGTATAACAATGGCCGGGAGCGTAATGACCGGCCTGTTTGATTTTATGAAGAGAAGGAAAAGGCCATTTAAAATAGCCTTTATGCTTCTCATTAAGAATGATTGAATGTGACGATTTGGCACGCATTTAGTACTGTACCATCGGCAAGGCCGAAATGCTTTGCCGTTTTCTTACCGCACGCGACGGTGGTTGACAAAAGCTGCAGACAAATCCATGAATTGGATGATGGGCATAGGTAATAAATTTGCCATGGCAATGATTGCACGACGTTAATTGCAGCATGCCGCTATTCATAAATCGCACCAAAATCCAGGCTCGGGTTATGCTCAGAAGCGGTGGTTCATTATCCAACAGCGGGCATTGTTCAAGATATAAACCGTAAGCCTGGATAATTGTCACGAGATCGCCGGCGTCACCGTTTTTCTTTAATACCTGAAATATATTATAAAATGTGGATGAGTGCATATTCTGCTCCCATGTCATATACCAGTCGGTAGAAAATGGCAGCATCCCTTTGGGCGGCGAGTTACCGCGCAACTCTTTATATAAGTTGACTAATCTTGCGCGGCTTATCTGCGTTTCACATTCGAGCATTTGTAGCCTGGCGCCCAGGGTAATAAGTGCTATGGCTATCTGGATATCTTTTGCTTCCTGGACAATGCTTTTGCTCATTATGGATGTACTTTTTTATGGGGCAACGGTATTATTTTTGCGCTTGTATGTTTTATTAACGACCCAGACAGTAAAATACCTGTATGAAGTTGTTGCAGGTCGTCCACCCGAGAATCCCATGTTAACAATCTGATGGTTTGAGGCTCATCGAAACGAAACAAGCATAACAGCTGGCTGGCTTCCGATAATTTGGTCATCTGGGAGGGCAGCAAATTTTTCAGCGTATCAGCCATGGCGTCATCAATACCCAGGCGGAACATTGCCAGGGCCTTGTCCTGATTTATCAGGAGTTGCGCCAAGTATAAATAAGAGAAGTTAAAATCATGAATATGTTTACAAATTTCTTTGCTATCCATTCTGTTGTCTCCTTAAAATCACAATGATCCTATTTATCAGCAACAACTGTTTGTATAATACACGCCAGCGCTTGGCGTAGCACAGGGCCATGGCGTTATTGAGGGTTGTTTCATTCTTCGTAAAACAACGCTTACCGCATAACTCAGCTCTCACGCAGGTGTCCGTGGCGCGAGCTGACAGGTGACCGTTTTAGTAGTATGACGATTTAGCGCAATGATGGTGTTTTAGCGTTCAAGATTCCTTTTCGTCATCCCATATGAAGTTCATATGTAAAGTGAGTAATGATTATGTTTCTTAATGTTTTAAGTATAGCCCTATTGCGAGGGGAAATTTGCATTAAAATTAATTTCCCCTATAAAATCGTGTAATTATAATTTTTTTTTCGTATAATTATCATACAAATCAGATGCTAACCCTTCCGATTTATATTTCTATTTTTTATTAAAAATTAAAGTCACACATAGCCCTTGTAAATTAAAATTTTTTGTCGGATTTTTATTTTGAGTGCATAGTAATTCATTAAATAATTTTATTAGTGGCAAATATGCGACTTAAGGGAAATATTTATACTTTATGTATAAAAAATAGTCAGGTCTTACGGGATGTTGTCTTGCGGCAGGCAGCCTGCGACCAAAATATTAATACACCGAATCAACCCGCGGCATAGTAAAACAGTGTTGCCCATGTTGGCATAGTGGGGCCGCTCGAATTTATTTTGTTTGCGGGATAAACCGTGCGGCTCGCCAAACTGCCTTGAGGGTTCTGGCATTCAACCCTCTCTAGGCAGCGACGGCGTTGACTTTTTTCCACCACAGCCGCGCTTGATCATGGGCAGCGCAGGGATTCAGGCACGGTTGGGTCAAAGGACCTGGCGCTGCCAGTATTGCTCGTAGCCCCGTTGTCTTCTTCCGCGCGATGATAGTGAATAAGACGCAATAAACAACGTCGCCATGAAATCTGTAACCATGTTTTTAAATGATCTGTAAATCATGTGAATATTAACGGAATTATTGATGATGGACATTAACCGGGGAAATATAAAAATTCGGTTTATTCATCAATGCTTCTGAAACGGGTTTGTAGAAAAATACATTTAGGGATGTATCTGCCACGGCCATTAAGTACATTGGAACTAAATCCGATAATTGCAGCAGTCAAATGGAGGTGATGATGCGTATATCAGGGTCCGTTGGTCATGGGGGCGTAAATAATCCGGCAGAGGTGGCGGCAGTGCAAACGCTGCTGCAAGCCAACGGGTTTTCAATCAGGAATGATGGCGCTTGCAATCATGAAACCATCCGGGCGATGAAGCGTTTTCAGACCACGTCTCCCCCTCATCCTGACGGGATGATCACTTCAACCGGCAAAACGCTAAAAGAATTATCCGCCGGTCGTTCACCTGACTCGCCAACAGCGACAGGCCAGGAAAGCGGACATGCTGATTCTGGGCGCCTGACGGTCAGCGCCGGGCAGGTGACATTTGACGCCGAAGGCAATGATGATCCCTCCAGTCTCTATTTTAGCCGGCAGCTGCATTGGCCCCAGGGTGTTTCCGGTGTGACCCTGGGCCGCGGCTACGATATGGGCGGCCGCAACAAGAAAACGATTTTTGCAGAGTTAACCCGTGCGGGCATTCCCGCCGACCGGGCAGAAATAATCTCGCGTGCTAACTTGCTTCAGGGGGTGTCCGCGCAGCAATTTGTACTTAAACATAAAAAAGAATGCGGCGTTATTAGCCGCGAGGCACAGGCTCGCTTGTTCGAGATGGTCTACCCGGCATATATTTTGCGGGCCAAAGCGATTTATGAATATAAAACGGCGCGCTTCCCCGCAAGAACCGCCTGGGAGGCGCTGAAACCGGCTATCAGAGACATCGCCGTCGATTTTGTCTATCAGGGCCTGGGCTTCGAAAGAACAATGAAAGCCTGTATGGGTAATGATATTAAAGCTTTAATTCATTTCATTGAAACTAACGATCAGCTAAAGGTTTATGAAAAGGGTCGCCAGCGCGCGAATTACCTCAGGAAATATCAGTAATATCGAGGTTGAAATGGAACGGAAATGTGTAATGGGAACGATCGTTTGTTTCACATGCTTAAGCGGGGCAGCGCATGCGGCGGCTGATTGTTCGAAGAAAAACAGCGATTCTGAGGTATATATCTGTGCGTTGGATAATCGTGTGGCCGCCGAGAAAGCGCTTAACCAAGAATATGCCGCAGCGAAAAAACGCATCCGAGGCGTTTTCGCCAACGAAGCGCAGGTAAAAAAAGAATACCAGGCCGTATTTTTAGCGGCGCAGCGGAATTGGCTAAATTACCGGGAGAATCACTGCAAGCTGGTGGCCCATGTTGCCGAGAAAAATAGTAATCCGTATAAGGTTTTTACTAATGAATGCGTCACTAAACTTAACGAGGAGAGAGTGAAGGAATTAAAGCAAATCCCCTATGATTGAACCAGAGGGAATGGCGCTGGCCGATGTTTGCGGCCAGTCTGCATAAGTAGGCCCCTTTTTGATGCGCATTTCCGCCTGGCATGATCCGCATCATCTGTCAGCCTGGGGGGCGGCGGTTACATTCCCTGCGGCTGTATCGGCCCCAATTGGCTGAGCTGCTGATAAGCATAATCCCAAAACGCACGGACTTTTGGCGGCATGCGCTGCACATTATTCGCCACCAGCTGGACCGGAAGCGGCAAAGGTTCATATCCAGCCAGCAACCGGACCAGGGTACCGGCAGCCAGGTCGTCCGCCACCTGGTAAGACAGCAACCGCGTAATGCCTTTACCGGCGCGCGCCGCCAGCAGCTGTGTTTCTATATCATTGAGCAGCAGGCGCGGCGCTAACCGTACCCGGTCGCTATTTTCATGCGGGCCGAAGCGCCATTCACGCAAAACGGGGCGTAGGGTGCCGACGATAGTGTCGTGATCGGCCAACTGCCCAGGCTCCCGTGGCTCCCCGCACCGGGCCAGATACGCCGGGCTGGCTACAATCACCCGTGTGACTTCGCCCAGCCTGCGCGCGACTTTGGATGAATCCTGCAAATGGCCGATGCGTATCGCCACATCAAGCCCTTCATCGATCATATCGAGATTACGGTCGTTCAGCAGCATCTCAATCTGGATATGCGGATAACGTTCAAGAAAGGACAGTACCACCGGCGCCACATGCCGGCGGCCGAACTGTACCGGAGAGGTGATGCGCAGCAAACCGGTGAGCTGAATTTCCGCGGTATCCATTACCGCGTCCTGGTAATCGTTCAACAGCGCGCGGGCGCGCTCCGCCAGCCGCAGGCCGGCCTCGGTCGGCGCCAGCCGCCGCGTGGTGCGCTCCACCAATCTGGCGCCGAACCGTTGCTCCAGCGCGGCAATGGCACGGGTTATCGCCGGTGCGGAGCGGTGCAGCTTACGGGCCGCGCCGGCCAGACTGCCGTGCTGGATTACCGCCACAAAAATAGTCAGTTCATCTAACCGGTCCATAAATTATTCCGATAAATGAAATTATCAATTGCCATATTCCCGCATTCTTTCCACATAACGCAAGAGTATTCTGGAGAGACCACATCAGGAGGTATTTATGCCAACGTTGCAACTTTACGCTACCCCGCATTCCGGGCACTGCCATCGCGTGGCCTTGCTGCTAGGTATGCTTAAGCTTTCTTATGATGTTATCGACGCCCCGGCCGCCCTACGGCGCACCGCCGATTTCCAGCGCCTGAATCCGGTTGGCCAGATTCCGGTATTGATTGATGGGGATAAGATCCTGACAGACAGCAATGCCATTATGGTGTACCTGGTAAAACGCTACGCGCCGGGCAGCCACTGGTTGCCCGAGGAGGCCCTGGCGGCGGCGCAGGTACAGGTATGGTTGTCCAGGGCCGCCGGGGAAGTACGATATGGTCCCGGCTCCAGCCGGATGGTGGTGCAATTTGCCGCGCCTGAGGATTATCCGGCGGCGCTGGCCATCAGCGGGCGTTTTCTGCCGCAGATGGAACGACATCTGGCTAAACGGGCGTTTTTGGCCACCGACCAGCCCACCATCGGCGATTTGGCCTGCTATAGCTACGTGGCCGCGGCGCCGGAAGGCGGCATTTCGCTGGCGCCCTATCCGGCAATCCGACGTTGGATCACCCGCATCGCCGCGCTGCCAGGTTTCTTCGCCATGCCGTCGCTGCCGCTGCCGCAAACCGCCCAGGAGGAGTGAGCATGTTTCATCCCGACGAATTGCGCGCCCAGGCGCTGGCCGGCTTTGCCGCCATCAGCGGCGGCATTTATTCCACCATGCCCGAGCAGCACCGCGAATTTTTTGCCGCGCTGCCATACCTGTTTGTCGCGACGCTTGATGATCATGACTGGCCGGTTGCCACGGTATTTAGCGGTCCGAAAGGGTTCGTGCGCGCGCCGGACGCTACGCATTTGCGTATCAGTTCACAGCGCCGATTGGACGATCCCGCCCAGGCCGCGCTGCAAACCGGCCGCCCAGTCGGCGCGCTTGGGCTGGATTTCAGCAATCGCCGCCGCAATCGTGTTAACGGTTTCGTCGGGCGCACGGATAAAAACCGCATTGAGATTATTGCGCGCCAGAGCTTCGGCAATTGCCCGCAATATATCCAGCGACGCGAGCTGTACCCCGCGCCCGCGCGCCTTTTCCCCATCGAGCGCCTCGGCGCTCTGGACCAGGATGCCAGAACCCTTATCGCGCAGGCCGATACCTGCTTTGTCGCCAGCGCCGCACACGTTGAGCTGGCGGAGGGCGGGGTGGACATCTCACATCGCGGCGGCAAGCCGGGATTTATTTATCTGGACGACGAAACGCTGTGGATCCCGGATTTTCGCGGCAACCGTTATATGAACACGCTGGGTAATTTACTGGCGCAACCGCGCGCGGCGCTGGTATTTATCGATTTTGCCCAGGGGGATATTTTGCATCTGCAGGGAGAAACCCGGATCGTCTGGCAGTTGGCAAGCGGCGAGAATGTACAGGGCGCGGAGCGCTACTGGTGTTTTAAGCTGGTCAGCGCCTGGCGTATGCGACAGGCATTGCCCTGGCGCGGGCGCAATGTGGAGTTTTCTGCGGCGACATTACGCACCGGCATATGGCATGATGATGACCGTCCGTAAGGATTGACCCGCTTCATTACCCGGTTTTAAACGGGCGCGCCGCATCCCTTAACGACCGTCCCCGGCGCTGCCGTTGAGCCGTTGGGTGAATGTAAGACGGGAACCTGTGCGGTATTACCAAACAGCGGTGCTATAATGGGCAAGACAAAATAACGCGACTTAGGATAAAACAGTGGAATTTACCACCGAGAAAACCAGTAACGGTGAGTTATTAACCATAACTCTGATAAGCAAAATCGGCGCCGAAAATTACCGCGCACAGGAGAGCATACCGGTCATGTATGCCGACGCCGATGAAATCCGGCGTGCCAAAACGCGATTGCTCTCGCACTTTAACCAGCGTAACGAAGCTGCTGACTAAAACACCGCGCTATGCCAGGCGAAACACCTCCTGCGCGGACTTAAGCGGCCTGCCACAATCTACCGCTAGCCGCCCGCGATCGGTACTTAATTCCTATTGCGCCGTGATGCCCGGCGCGCGGTTAATTTGCCACGTCATCCCTATTAAGCCTGCTAAGGCGGACAGGCGGCGTGCTTGTGGTTGATCGCAATTTCCCCGGCTCAGGCACGCCTGGACAACGGAATAAAGTGAAGGGTTAATTCCCAGGGTGCTGATGCAATTTGTTTGATGAATATATAATTATTAAAATAAACTGAGTGATTATAAAAATAGACAAAATGGCTTTATGTCTCGGTGAATAACTATTGTAATACTGGCTTGTGTGATATTTCTAATGAGCGCCAATAGTTATGTGATAATGGCCATTCTTCTATTTTTCCTCATTATTCAGGATTAATATGTATATATCTAATAACGCCGAAACAATTACATCGTTAAATGAATTGCTAAAAAATGAAACCACCAATGAAGGTATTGTAGAAACCAAGAAATTATTCAGCGCCATCAAATCTTTGAATAATACCGACCCAGTACCGGCCCACCAGTTCATCCGACCCAGCAAATCCAAATCCACGCTGGGGCATAACCTGCTGCGTTATTTGTACTTGTCTCACTCTATGCTGCCTGATACCCCTAGGGTTGATGGTAACGCCTCTAGCGCATCTCGGTTTATCGCCGTGCCGGGAGCCTATCATGACGCCTTATCGCGTCCGGACAGGATGAACAGCACTGCTCATTATCCTGCGGATGCCAATGCAATGTCTGTTACAACCTTAGCCGTCCCCGCCCGCACAGACACCGGCGCGGTATCTTTTCCTGGCGGCAAATGCCAGCCGGCGGGCCGTAAAGCCGCACACAGGCCGTCGCTGGCGAAACAAAATGAAAATGTCGCCAATTATTTGCAGGTCGTCTCCCGGCAGGGAAAGGACGATGGCGCGCAAATAGAATCACTGATAAACCGGGTGATCGATTGCCTGCCACTGCCCGGAGAATGCTTAGCGGGATTAACCCGGGTATTATTGCGTAATACCGGTGAGTTTGGCGCCCAACCGGGGGAAAATCTCAGCGTTAACTATCAATTGAAGCAGGTAAAAAGCTGGGTTGCCGGCAATGTGCTCAACGGTACGGTGGATAATTTTATCGCGCAGATTATTCTTAATGCCGGGGCGGGGAAATATGGCGAAAAACCCCGTCTTGCGATTGATATTGCTGGATTAAACCGTAAGATTGATCAGCATTTTGCGATGTTTAAAACCCTGACGGTGGCCTCGGTCAAGTATATTTTCAGCCACATCATCGTGCCTGTTATGCCCACGCTTGACTTGCCGGCGGATAATGCCGCCGGAAAGATGAATGATATCGGGGATATTGATTGGGTCTACCTGCACGCAGGCACGCAATTTGCTCAGGAAATGCATCTTGACGTGGGGCAATGGTCTAGACAGGCGCTTTCATCCTTAGGCTTAGCCCTGGAGGCCATGCTGCTTTCCGATACGGTTTCGCCCGGCCTGATCCGCTTTTTCATCCGTCCCGCCTGCATTTATTTCCTGGTAAATAAAACTGGTGACGGCAAACCGGTAAACGATAGGTATGTTATGGACGACCCCGCCGTCAGGCGGCTGGCGGTGGAGCAGTTCTTCAACGATAGCCGGTTGCTAAAGGAACGTAATAATCCATTCAACCAATTCAGCGAGGCCATGCGGGGTTATCGCACCCGTACCCAATTAGCCGAAGATATTTTACATCAGCGCTGCGCGCCTGAGGCTACCGGTCATTACGCCGTTGATGTGGAGAGCTATAAAAATAATCACGATGAGTATAGCTGTTTAAAAAATAGCGCGGGTGCTAATCCTCTCATTGAGTTATTGCCTGATATTAATGAGCTGTTTCGTAAACAAAATCAACATATCGTCGACTGTTTCCGCGCGGTGGACGTGCTGACGCTGGCGGAAGCCTTTGCCACGCTGTCCCCAACGGATTTGCAACTGCTTAAAAATAACACCGTTAAGGTGGCTAGCGCGCATTTTTCCGCTTATGACCAATATCGAGGCGTGTTGGGAGCGCATACCATTCCACGTAGTACTTATATCATTCCATTATCGGCAAGCGCGGTATTGTTCTCCACTACTGGCGCTGATGAACACATTTTTGCGCTTGACCGACGCGATACTTCCTACGGCTTAAAACGCATCGACCGCGACCCGCGTCATTATTATGCGTTACTGGATGACATCACGCCGCGTAAAGACCAGGATTATGTCCTGAAAATCATCGCGGGCGCCAGCGAGGCCGCGACATTAAAAAAAACAGGGCAACAACTGGATGATTTAATTCTGAGTTTGTCCAGGCTGGCGCAGGATGATCTGCGACTGCAACTGGATAAAGGCGGTTACGACGCCACCACTCAGGAAAAGGTGCTGCAGGGGATAACGTCTTTAGTACCGTTGCATGATTGTATTTCCGGAATTATCGCCCAGTCGAGGGAAGCGGTAGTTCCCTGCCTGTTTGATGTTTTCAGCCTGATGCCATTACTGGGTAAGGCGGGATCGTTGGTTTCCCGTATGGCCCTGAAGGGCGGCATAGGGACCGCCGGAGCGGTGCGTATCAGCCTGGCCAGTTATGCGGCCAGGATGTCCCTGACCGAAGCGTTAACCGCCGGTGCCCGGCATTTTGTCCGCCACGCCATGGTGCCCGCCGCCGGCGAACTGAGCCAAAAGGCGCTTATCAGCCTGGCGGTGGACTTAGCCCGCTTTGCCGATCCCGCCATGGTGGAGGTCATGTTCCATGCCGGGGCGGCAGTGAACCGGCGGCTTGTTGCCGCGTTAAAAACCGTCGCCGGGTTTATGCCAGACATTGCGCCCATCCTGCCAAAACTAGACGTGCTCGCACATGCCGGCGGTAACGCGGTAAAGCCCGTTGTTTATAAAACCGCACGGTTGAAAGGAACCCAGCGCTATTTCCCCATCATCCCGTTAAACGGCGATACTTACCGGCGCAAAACCATTTATCTCCTGGTTGATTCCCGGTCGGGGGAGGCGAGCGGCATAAAATATACGCTGACGCGCAAGAATGAACTGGTTAGGGTACCGAAAAAAGCGGCGGTGAACCTTAAAAATATATTGCAGGAAGGGCTAGGCGGTAAAGGGAGCGGCAGGGCGGCAAGAGTGTGGAATACGCAGCTCAGCTATGATGATTTAATCGTGATGCCATTGCCGCAGTATCCTAATCCGCAATATCTTCAAATTGAAAGCTATGGCTCCCGCGAGGCTGAGACCATCCTGTTTCCCGAGCATGGCATCCCATTGCAGCAAACGCCGTTGGAACGCAAGGCCTATATCGAGATGTTTAACGCCCTGCCTAACAACCAAAAACTGGCCATGCGGGTATGGAGCATGATAGAAGGCGATAAAACCCGTTATCACGATGGACAAAAAAATCTGGCGCAAATAGGGCTGTCCCCGATCAACGCCGAAATCAATGTTCATCTGCATCAAAACCATCCGGTATCACGCTGGGATCATGCGGAGAAAATGGTATTTATGGGCTTGCTGGACGCGATTGCCAGCCCGCTGCCTCGCCAGGCCGGTGAATATTTGCGCGTGGCTGAGTACCAAGCCAATCAGGTTAATCCCTGGGGCGACAGTCTGGGGCCGGGCGAAATTGTGACTAATTTTCCGGCATTGATGAGCGTCTCCTCGCAGGATACCTATGCACGCTTGTTTACCGAACAGACCGCCGAAGAAGCGGCGGAAAATCAGGTACAGACATTGATTTATTATAAAATCAAAGACGGTGCCACGTGCCTTCCGCTGCCTTATCCCATAGCCAGTACCGTCGTCACCGAGCAGGAATATCTCTATGCGCCGCGGTCGTTTTTCCGCGTAGAAAGTGTTAGCAGCGTAACATTGGTCGGTGGTGAGATGTATCCGGCCAAACGTGTGGCGGTAGTGTTGCGAGAAATTAGCCAGCCAGTGGCCGCCGCCAAAAATCTTTTTACCGGCAAAACCATTCATTTTGACCTGCCTGGCGCGCCTTAACCCCGAGCCGAACAGGCTTAACGCTATTTTACGTTTATTGTAACCAATGTTTAAAGGGGTCGGCTTAATGTCAGGTATTTCCCATAACCCAGCGCTAGCGATACGGCGACTTATCGCACCGGCGAGCACGTAATGCACAATATTACATTCTAGATAAATCACTTGTTAATAACTTCATAAGGCATGCTGTTTATTTAATAAGGAAATCGAATGGGATTATTCACAGTTCATCGACAAGCAAATCAGCCGGCTATTAATCAATTATTATTGTCCAATGACATCACCTCCCGCCAGCGGCAAGGTGCCGAAATGCTTTTCGGCGTATTAGATTTCGCGCGTAATGATTCCAGCTTATGGGTCGCGCCGCCCGCAGCGTACGCAAATAACTCTGTGAAAAACATCGGCGCGAGACTGCTTTATGCCTATGGTTTGCTGGCGCGCCCGCATCAATCATCCGGCGCGCCGCCGGGGGATGCCGCGGGGAAAAACGCGCTGGCGGGGTATAAAATGCCCCAGGCAACCGATGTGTCGCCGGAATATACCGAAACCAGGGTGCGGCGTGATTTACCTCTGACCGGAGAAGGGCCGGATCCTCATACTGCGGAGGATATCCGTGCGGCACGGTATATTGAACAGCGTAATAAGGGCTGGTCGAATAATAAACCTATCATCGACTTGAGGCGGCAAAATGAAAATATAGCCAGGTTACTGGATAAGCTTTCAGGGCATGCCATGGCTACCGGCAACCCTCAACTCCCTCCGGCAATGAATCTCGTGGCCCAAACGGCGCGTTTTCTTATCGCCACACCCGATGGAAGGGCCAGGATCGCCTATGTTTTGTTGCTGGATTCCGGTCTCTACGGCGCTTCTCCGGGTGAAAGGCTGACCAGAAACGCCATGAGCAAGGTGGTGAGTGACTGGATGGCGGAAAATATATTCGGGGCGGATATCGAAAGCTTCATGGCCCGGAAGATGCTGGGTCTCCTGGCGTCCGGGGCACGGGATCCGGCCTTTGGTTCAGCAGGTTTAAATATGGAGGCCGGTCGCGGCGTCATTAACAGCATGCTTGCCTTATTCAATGGCGACGGGGCGGCTTCGGCCGGTTCGGCGGCAACCGGTGAATCACCCTGTTATCGTTACCTTATCGATCATATTGTCGCGCCGGTCCTGCCGACATTATTTTTTTTCCGGGAGGATATCCCCCCGCATGCGCTTGTATTCGGCACGCTGGACTGGTGTTATCTGCATATCGGACTTACTTTTGCCGCTAAAAGCACGGTGGACATCGGCGATATGGCGGCGGCCGAAGTCATCGAAATCGGCTGCACATTATCGGCGCTGATGATGATGGGATCGCTGTCCGCCGGTCTGATTGATCTTTTTACGTTCCCCGCGCTGATGCACTATCTGAGCGCCAGGCTGGATGAAGACAGGGATGCCGCCCGTAGGATTGATGTGCGCGCGGCTGCTACCCAACAAGATGCGCTGATGCTTTTTTTTTCATCCGGCAAAGCCAGGGAAAAAGCGGTTAATCCGTTTAAACAGTTCGGCGACGCTATAAGTGGATATAAGTCGCGCACGGAGCTGGCCGGGGACCTCTTAACAAAACATTGTGGCGGCCTGACGAAGGATGAATCTGCGCGCAGGGTGGCCGTTTACAAAAGCTATCCCGGCGGCTACGCCTGTCCGCCCGGGGCCGCCAGCCGCCAGAGCGCTAAGTCTTTGGAGAATCTTCCTGACCTTAATAAGATTTTCGCGGCGCAAAACCAGGATATTGCCGATAAATTCGCCATTATCGACCGTTTGCTGATCCTGGATGCCGTCACGTCGCTGCCGGCGCCGGAGCTGCAATTTTTCACCATGTCGACAATCCGCCGGGCGGGAGCGGATTTTTCCGAGCTTAATCCCCAGACCGGCCTGCCGGTAGAATATTTTATCGTCGGGGCGAAACCTGCTGTGCCGCTTTTGCCGGGCATCGAACTTTTGCTGGCCGCCAGCAACGGCGAGGAACGGATTTTTGCGTTGGGGCGCGATGAATCGGGCTATTGGATCAGACGCATCGATCGTGATAAGCAAAATTATTATTCTTTGATGAAAAAAAATCTGGCCGGGGCGGATAAAAATTATCGGCTTAATATCTACGCCGGTGAAAATGCGCAAGGCCTCTATAAAACCCCTGAAGAAACGTTGGCCGCGGTTAGCGAAAGACTGGTGAAGCAGCATAGAAAAAAACTGGCCGCACAGCTCTATACCCGGGGATATGAGGAAACCACGCATGAAGCATTCAGACGTTTCCTGCTGTCGTTTATTCCATTTTATCATTGTGTCGAATGGAACCCGCACCGGCAGGAGGAGGCCCTAATCTCCTGCGTTGTGGACGGCCTGAATTTCATCCCACTGGCGGGGCAATCCGCAGCGTTGTCATCACGGATACTGACAAAAGCGGGGATGGGCGGCCTGGCCTCAATGCGTGTGGGGATGGCCGGCTTCGCAGGTGGAAATAGCCTGAAAATCGCCATGGGCGCGGGGTTGCGATCCTTTGCCAACGTGGCCATGGCCACCTTGGCCGAAGAGCTTGACCGCAAGGCATTGACCAGCATGCTGCTGGCTTTGGCCCGGTCTTTAGACCCCGGTATTGAAATGGCGGGCATGCTGGGTAAAGCGTCAGTGCTGCAGGTACGTCTTGCCGCCAAATTACTGCGCGGCCATAGCCCGACCATGGAAAAGCTGATGCTGAAATTGGACGGCAGCGCGCTGAGCGACGCGCTGCCCGCCGGTATCGAACATTTTGAAACCGGGCGCCTGGCGGGATTCGAGCGTGATATCCCGATCGTCAGACTGGGTGGTGATCGTTATCTTGGCCAGCCGGTCTATGTCAGGATCAATCCGCAAACCGGCGACCGCTTCGGGATAAAATATATTCTGGCGCAAGGTAACAGGTTGGAGGCTGTGCCCGTAGCGGCGGCGACGCGCTTAAAAAATATTCTGCATACCGGTCTGAGCGGCCGTGGCGCGGGCCGGGCGGCAAGACTCTGGAACCAACAGGCCAGCGTCGATACCCTGGTGACTCATTCTCTTTATGGCGTGGAGTGTACGGCGCATATCTCGCGTTATGGCGATCCGGGAAGCGAAGCGCTATTGTTCCCTGAAATGGGTATTCCCCTTACCCAGGCTCCCCTGGATTACGCGCAATATCAGGCTGTCTATCAAACCCTGTCGGTAAGCCAGACCATCGCATTGCATTTGTGGTCGTTGGAGGCCAATGGCATAAAAATATATAAATACAATAACCTGCTGTTGGATCTGACGGGTTTTTCGCGCGCCAAAAGCAGCATCAATGAAAATCTGTGGCATCAGGTACCGCTGGAGAGGTGGGCGCAGACGGACCGGTTACTTTACGAGGATTTAACCGGTGCCCTGCAACACCCTTTTCCCAGGCAAGAGGGAAGCTATCTGGCGGTGGGACAGTATCCGGCAACCGAGAGCATTCCCTGGGCGGATATCATCGCCCCAGGGGATATAGTCACCAATTATCCTACCTTTCTGACCGTCGCGCCCGGGGATAATTTTGCCAAGTTATTAACCGCCAGCGCCGATCGGCAAGGATTGGCGGGCGACCAACGCAGGCAGGCCATTGTGTATTATAAAATTGAAAACGCCCGGCAGGCGATACCCTTGGTAATCAGAGGCGATAATAATCAGATGGTGGGTCTCGAGCATATCTACCAGCCCGATCGTTTTTTCCGGGTTAAAAGTATCTCAACCGCCTATTTGATAGAGGGACAAATCCACCCTTCGCGTCGCATAGGTGTGGTTCTCGATGAATTGATTGGACCGGTAAACGAGGCGAAGAGCATGTTTACCGGTGAAAATGTGCCCGTCGCCAGCATGGAGTGGGCAAATATCGTAAAACGTTACCATAAGCCATTACTGTCTATCTGAGCCCGGTCCGGCGACACGGGTATTGACCCGCGTGATAAAATCCGCCTTTTCCACGGGCTGCGTCTCCAGCACCTGTTTCAATACCTCATAGCAATCCTCAATATGGGCGTTGCCGAGGACTTTCATGGCGCTGAAACTCAATCCCGCGGCGGCGGCCTGGCCGATAATCGGCACATAACGGGCCACCGACTTGGTGGCCACCCGCACACCCACTCGTTTAAGCACCATTTTTACCAGCTCACGGGTGACGGTGCTGCCGATAAGCCGGCTGCCAATACCGGTGATCGCCACCAGGGTGTATTTTTTGCGGTTGGGATGCAATTGCTCAATCTGGGTGGGCGACAGGCCGAATTTCTCGTTAATGGCCGGCAGCAGCGCCATCAGCAGCGACACATCGGTGCCGATATCGAAACCTGGGATGGGGATAACCGCGGCTCCGGCGGATAAACCGGCGCGGCGGGTGACCATTTTTTTACATTCCCTGCGCACCTGTTCCAATTCAGCCAAACTGTTGATCATAACGTATTCCTGTAGCGCTGATAAAACATACCCATAGGCGGCCGTTCGTGGCGCCCGCGGCTATCGTAGCGATAGGTTGCCGCGTTGGCCGGGATCGGTAGAATAGCACTCAACCCTCAGTAACATATTCCCTGACTGTCTTTAGTCGTCAGCCTTCGGGCTGACTTTTTTTTTGCCGCTTAAAAATCGGCATATTCACTGGCCGGCAGCCAGATGCCGTCAATAAACCGTTCGATGGGATAACACCCGCCGTAACGCAACCGCTGTTCCCGCATGATCGACAAACATTGCGTCTCGCTGCGATAGGCGCCAATGAAGACTTCCTCACAATCCTGTCCCAGGTAACAGATAAAAATCATTAATGCATACATGACGGGTAGCCCTTTACACAATGCCATCCGGCCTGTTGCCGGTTTATCTCTGGTAAGCGTGAAGTATAGCCCAGCTGCGGCAGACAATGGGGCGCGCATCTACGCCCTGGGTCTGCAGCGGGGGCACAACAATAGCGAAGGAGGGATAGTGGTCGGCAAAGGGGTATAACCCTGGCGACGGTGTATCCCGGCGGGAATAGCCCGCCCGTGCAGCGGGGTTGAATCTATTATTCCAGGCGCATAATCCAGGCATCATTATCATGATCGTAATGTTGCCGGAACAGCACCTGTTCTTTTCCGTCGAGGATCGCGGGGATGCTGGTATGTTCATCCCAACCGTCAAGCTGTTTGCAGAGATCGGGGTCGGATTTACAGGGAATACGCAGGAGATTTTGGACATTGCGATCCGCTCCGGCGGAGAGTTCGGCGTCGTCGACTTCGAAACTTCCTATTTTGACAGTAGTCTTGGTCATATTTTTAGCCCTTCTACGCTGTCTCGCCAGGGTCATTCCTGAGGCAAGCTACGTATTAAGCATAGCCAAGATCGCACAAAACGCTAAAAGCGCGCGCCCGATGGGAAGAGGGCAAACCAGCAAGCGCGGGTATGACGGGATAATCGTAAAGGCGCCTTTAGCCTTATTACCCATCACACCCGTTCCGGTCTCTTGCGCACTCTGACCTTATTCCAAGCGCAACCGGCGCTGTTTAACCCTGCGGAGGAATGGCGGTGCCCCATTCATGCCATTCTTTAGGCTCTTCCTCGCTGAGGACGAAATGCTTACCGGTGGCGGCTTTTGGCGCCAGCGGCGTCGTCGGCGGGGTGGCGAAGGCAATGCCGCCGCGAATAAACTGCTGGAAGGTGCCGCTTTTTACCGAGCCGCCGGTGAGACCGAATTTAAGATCATATCCGGATGCCAGCCAAAATACCGAATTATTGCGCACCAGATGCTGGTATTGCTTACTGATCCGCAGGGCGACATAAACCCGATCCGCCAGCGAACCCAGCGACAGATTGGTTACGGTGCCCACCTCGATGCCGCGGTATAATACCGGGGTGCCGATTTGCAATGAGCCGGCCTCGGGGGTGTCGACCACGACATTTAAGCCGTCCAGGTAACGTGAGTCGGTAATCGTGGCCTGCTGCAGCTCGAAATTACGCGTCGCCTGGCCGCGGCCGGGCTCGACGTTGATATAGGGCTGCAGCAGCGTTTCCAGATGATTGACGCCGGCGGCGGAAATCTCCGGGGTGACCACGGAAAAATGCGTTCCCACCCGGGCGAAGGTTTGCACATATTCCGGATAAAGCACGGCCTGGGCCATAACCTCGCTGTTTTCGGTGGACAGTTTTAACGTTTCCAACTGGCCGATATCGATCCCCAGATAACGGATGGGCATGCCCGGGGACAGCTTACTGGCATCATAGGTGCGCAGGACGATCTGGCTGCCTACCGCGCGGGCGGCGTTCTCCGAACCATACAGTTTACGCGGCGCGCCTTTCGCCAGCACCGCTCCGTCCAGGTTATCGAAGCTGATGGCGCCTTTCAGCGCACGGTCGAGCGGCGAAGCCTGCACGGTAATGCCGCTGCCGTTAATCTGCATGCGCGCGCCGCCCTCGGCCCAAAAAATACTATTGGGCGTCAGTAATTTGCGATACTGGGGATGGATATAGACATCGACATCGAAGCTTTTCGCCGTCGGGCGTACGTCGATGATTTCACCCACCTGGAACTTGCGGTACATCACAATGGAGCCGGTCTGGATATCGGGCAGGCTATCGGCGGTGAGTGTCAGCGTCGGGGCGGGCTTGTCGCCCTGAATACCCTGTTCCGCCATTTCCCGGTTGCCATAAAGGGGATACTGGTCCAGCGGCGCCCCCTGGTTGCCCGGAATAACCACGATGCCGCCGTCCAGCCATTCCTGGGCGCTGGTGCCAAGCACCCGCACGCCGTCCAGTCCGAACTTCACATCGACCCGGCTGTTAACGATAAATTTGGTGTTTTTATGCAATAGATCCGCATAGTCGGGTTTGATCGCCGCCTCGAACACGACCTGATTGTCGACCAGCTTGCGGCTCACCACTTTACCGACCGGGATGCCGTGCAGTGTCAGCGGCTGGCCGCTGTCGATGCCGTAACTTTGCGGCGCGGTCAGGCTAAAGGTGCGCACGCCGGGTTCCTGCAATAGCATATGATTGCTGTCGAGCAGGGTAAAATGCTGCTGCGGCTCGCCGCCGCCCGGCACCAGTTCCAGCGTTACGCCGCTAAGCAGGCTGCTGAGATTGGTGTTGTTCAACGACAGCTGCGGCGTATGCATTTCGATACGAGTGCCGCTGCGCATTAAATCGACAATGGACGGATTGATGGTCAGTTCGCCGGTGACTTTTTTATCTTTCCCCAGCGTCAGTTTGGTCAGGGTCCCCACCTCCAGCCCTTGGTATAGCAGCGGGGTATGGCCCTCGCTGAGATTCTGTCCATCAGGCAGGTCGAGGGTGATTATCACGCCGCGCTGGCTGTGGGACAGGTCGGGATAGAGGATATAATTGTCGTCGGACCGGGCCTGTTCGCCCTGGGCGGGGGAGTCAAAGGCGATGGCGCCGTTCACCAGCGCCGCCACGCTTTCCATCTCCAGTTTGGCGCCATGGAAATCCACATCGGCCTTCAGGCCGGAAACGTTCCAGAAGCGGCTCTCCTTTTTCACCAGATCGGTAAAGCGCCTGTCAATCAATACATCGATATTGACGCCGCCTTGGTCGCGGGAAACATCGTAGTCATAGACTTTTCCCACCGGCAGCTTGCGGTAATACACCAGCGAGCCGGTATTAAGCGAACCCAGGTTATCCGCATGCAGATGCACCAGCAGTTCCCCGGTATTCACCCGGTACTTGGGCTGGGTATCGAGGGCGATAAAATGATTTTCCTCTTCGCCTTTGCCCGGCATCATGCCGATATAATTACCGCCGACCAGCGCATCCAGTCCCGAAATCCCTGCCAGCGACGCCTTTGGGGTCACCAGCCAAAACTGGGTGCCTTTGCGCAACGCGTCGCGCATATCGCGCTTGATGCTGACCTCGACCCGGATGCTTTTCAAATCGTCGCTCAGCTTGATATTTTGCACGGTGCCGACTTCCACGCCCTGATAGCGTACCGGGGTGCGGCCGGCGACAATACCGTCGGCGGACACAAAATCAATGGTCACGGTGGAGCCGCGTTCCTGGATGGTGCTGTAGACCAGCCAGCCGGCAATCAGCAGGGCGATGAAAGGCAGCAGCCAGAACGGCGATATGCGGCGTTTATTCCTGACGGCCGCGCTAGTCGGTGTAGTCGGCGTTTGTTGCATGTGCATCCCATATCAAACGGCTGTCTAACCACTCGACAGCAAGAATTGTCAAAATAACGGCGGCGCCAAAATAAAACGCCGCCGGTCCCATGGTAAAGGCCAATAACTGATCGCGATCCACCAGCGACATGGTGATGGAGATAACGAATAAATCCAGCATTGACCAGCGCCCGATCCAGGTCACGAAACGTAATAACCGAATACGTGTTTTCAAGCCGTGCCGGACATTGAAATGAATCGTGATTAATAAGGTCAGCAGCACCACGACTTTAATGAACGGCACCAGGATACTGGCGATAAACACCACGGCCGCCACCGGGATATTGTCCGCCGCCAGCGAAATGATGCCGGCCATGATGGTGCTTTCGTTGCGGCTGCCGTTGATATAGATAATCGAAATCGGCAGCAGGTTGGCGGGTATAAGCAGCACCATCGCCGCAATCAGCGCCGACCAGGATTTTTGCAGGCTGTGGCGGCGCCGCGCGCGCAAGGGCACGTGACAGCGCGGACAGCGCCCGCGCACATCGGCTAAGCCGGTAAAATTACAGGCCAGGCAAACCCTGAGGGCCGCGGTATTGGTACGAAATGCCAGCCGCGCCGGCTGCGGATAAAACCGTTCCCATAACTGGCCGATATTCAAATGCGTCAGCGTCATGATACTTAACAGCGTCAGCGCGATAAACGCCGGCAGCGCCAGGCCGGTGGTCACGGCGGCATAATCCTTGACCTTAATGGCCGCCACCCCCATGCCTATCAGGTAAATATCCAGCATCACCCATTCTTTAAGCCGGTTGAGCATCAGCAGCACCGGGCGCAGGTTCATGCCCAGCCGTTGGCCGAAATACAGGTACAGCAGGGAAAACACCAGCGTGCAAGGCGCGCCGATGGTGCAGAAGGCCACCATGCTGGCGGTGATGGGATCCCCCTGCATCGCCATCTGCCAGATGCCGTGCAGCAGGTTGGCGCTGATGGCGGTTCCCAGCAGGCGCACACGAATCAGTGCATCGGCGTAGGCAAACGGCATCAGCAGCAGCATGGTCGCCGCCATGGCCGCCAGCCGGTTAATGGCCCACTCGTTGCCCACCGCCACCTTTGCCCGGCAGCGCGGGCAGAACGCATCCTGATATTGGCTTAATTCCGGCAGGATGAATAACGCGTCGCATTGGGCGCAGCGCTGATCGCGGCCCTGGGGGAGAGCGCAATGGATGTGCTGTATTTTCATATTCCGGGACGCTTCGCGGGGTTACGCGCCATCATGCCTGCCTTTCTTATTCCATCAAACGGCAATCGCCACCGGCATGATAGTGCCGGATAGGTTTGCGCAAACATACCTGCGGATACTGGCTTTGTGAAGTCATAACGGGTTAATCTTGTGGCCGTGGGCATTTATTGCTTAAGGTATTGCGACCGGTCCTGACGGCCGGCATTTGAAAGATTAGCTCATTTATTGGTTTTAATATGAAAAAACAACAATGCTATGCTGAATTACTACAAAATATGTCGTCGCTGATCGAGGGCGAGACGCATTTTATCGCGGCGATGGCCAACTGCAGCGCATTGCTCTTCGAACATCTTGATGGCGTTAATTGGGCGGGTTTTTATCTGCTTGACGGTGATACACTGGTGCTGGGCCCTTTTCAGGGTAAAGTGGCCTGTGTGCGCATACCGGTGGGCAAGGGCGTCTGCGGCACCGCGGTGGCGCAAAACAGGATCCAGCGGGTAGATGACGTACACGCCTTCCCCGGACATATCGCCTGCGACGCCGCCAGTAATGCCGAAATCGTGTTGCCGATTACCCTCGACGGCCGCGTGGTTGGGGTACTGGACATCGATAGCACGATTTACCATCGCTTCGACCAGGACGACGAGGATGGGCTGAAAGCCTTGGTGGAACGGCTTTGTCAGCAGTTGGAGCACACCGATCTGCGACGTTTTATCAATAATACTTTATATTGATAGACAGATAACGTGGCATTTGCCGATGGCGTCATTATAATGACGCCTGTTCATGCCTGCGCTGGTTGGCAAACCCGTTGTAATCAGGAAAATTCATGGAAAATCAACCCAAGTTGAACAGTAATAAAGAAGTCATCGCCTTTCTGGCCGAGCGGTTTCCGCTTTGTTTCACCGCCGAGGGCGAGGCACGGCCATTGAAGATTGGTATTTTTGCCGATCTGGTCGCGCGCATCCAGGGGGAGGACAGCCTGAGCAAGACGCAGTTGCGTTCCGCTTTACGGCTTTATACATCAAGCTGGCGTTACCTGTACGGCATCAAACTCGGTGCCCAGCGTGTCGATCTTGACGGTAATCCCTGTGGCGAATTGGAAGCGCAGCATGTAGAACATGCCCGCAAACAGCTTGAGGAAGCCAAGGCACGGGTCCAGCAGCAACGTGCCGCCCAGCAGGCGAAAAAACGCGAAAATGGCGAAGCGCCGGCACCGCGCCGCGCCGCGCCGGCCAACGAGGCCGCCGCAGCCAAAAAAGGCCAGGACGCCGCCGCGCCGCGCAGGCCGCGCCCAGCCAATCGTCCCAAGAGCGATGCCAAGACCGACGCTAAGAACGTCCGGGCATCACAACCGGTTAAACAGGCCGCTCCGGCGCGCCAGGTACCGGTTACCGATATATCAAAATTGCATATCGGCCAGGCAATCAAAGTCAAGGTGGGCAAAGATCCCATGGAAGCAACGGTTATGGAAATTGCCAAAGAAGGGGTACGTGTGCAGCTTTCTTCCGGGATGGCTTTGATTGTGCGCGCAGAACACCTGCAGTTCTGATACGGAGGCCGACCAGGGCATGAACAAATTTGTCAGAGTAACTGCAATTGCAGGGTTGTTACTGGCGGGATCGGCATCGGCGAATGATAATAAAATCACCCGCGCCGACCAGATTCCCCAGCTTCACGAAGAAGCGCAACAAGAGACCGTCAGCGAACGCGTCACCGCACGTTTCACCCGATCCCATTATCGCCAGTTTGATCTGGATGATGCGTTTTCGGCCAAGATTTTCGACCGCTACCTCAACATGCTGGATTACAGCCATAATGTCTTGCTGGCCTCCGACATCGCGCAGTTCGCGGATAAGAAAAACCAGCTGGATGATGAACTGAAAAGCGGTAAGCTGGACGTGCCGTACGCACTCTACAACCTGGCGCAGAAGCGGCGTTTTGAACGCTATGAATATGCCCTGGCCCAGTTGGCCAAACCGATGGATTTCACCGGCAACGATACCATAGAGCTCGATCGCAGCAAGGCGCCCTGGCCGCAAAACGAAGCGGAGCTAAATAAGCTCTGGGACGCCAAGGTTAAATACGATCAGCTGAGCCTTAAGCTCACCGGCAAGGATGATAACGAAATCCGCGATGTGCTGACCAAACGTTATCAATTCGCCATCCGCCGCCTGGCGCAGAGCAACAGTGAAGATGTGTTCCAGCTGGTCATGAACGCCTTCGCCCATGAAATCGATCCTCATACCAATTATCTTTCGCCGCGCAATACCGAACAGTTCAACACCGAGATGAGCCTGTCCCTGGAGGGCATTGGCGCGGTGCTGCAAATGGACGACGATTACACGGTGATTAATTCGCTGGTGCCGGGCGGGCCGGCGGCGAAGAGTAAAACCATCACCGTCGGCGATCGCGTGGTGGGCGTCGGCCAGACCGGCAAGCCGATGGTGGATGTCATAGGCTGGCGGCTCGACGACGTGGTGTCCCTGATCAAAGGTCCGAAGGGCAGCAAGGTCCGTCTGGAAATACTGCCGGCGGGCAAGGGCACCAAGACCCGCATCGTCACCGTCACCCGCGAGCGTATCCGTCTTGAGGATCGCGCGGTGAAACTCACCGTCAAAGAGGTGGGCGGCCAGAAAGTCGGCGTACTGGATATACCCGGTTTTTATGTCGGCCTGACCGACGACGTCAAGGTACAGCTGCAGAAACTGCAAAAACAGAACGTCAGCAGCGTCATCATCGATTTGCGTACCAACGGCGGCGGCGCCCTGACCGAGGCCGTCTCCCTGTCCGGGCTGTTTATTCCCAGCGGCCCGGTGGTGCAGGTGCGCGACAATAACGGCAAAATCCGCGAGGACAGCGACAACGACGGCATTGTTTATTACAAAGGCCCCCTGGTGGTGCTGGTCGATCGTTTCAGCGCGTCGGCATCGGAAATCTTTGCCGCCGCCATGCAGGATTACGGCCGGGCGCTGATCGTCGGCGAGCCGACGTTCGGCAAGGGCACGGTACAGCAATACCGCTCCCTGAACCGGATCTACGATCAGATGCTGCGCCCGGACTGGCCGGCGCTGGGCTCCATCCAGTACACCATCCAGAAGTTCTACCGGGTTAACGGCGGTAGCACCCAGCGTAAAGGGGTGGTGCCGGACATCATCATGCCCACCGGCGACGAGACCATTGAAACCGGTGAAAAATTTGAAGATAACGCGTTGCCCTGGGACAGCATCAAGGCGGCCACGTTCACCAAGACCGGTGACCTGAAACCTTTCTCCTCCGAGCTGTTGAAAGCGCATCAGGAAAGGATTGCCGCCGATCCTGAATTCCAGTATATCGCTCAGGACATCGCCCGTTTCCACGCCTTGAAGGATAAGCGCAATATCGTCTCCCTTAATCTGGTACAGCGTGAGAAAGAAAATCACGAGGACGATGCCATACGGTTGCAGCGCACCAACGAACGCCTGGTGCGGCAGGGTAAAAAACCGGTGAAGACGCTGGACGCTATCCCTAAGGATTACCACGAACCCGATCCCTACCTGGACGAGTCCGTGCATATCGCATTGGATCTGGCTAAGGCCGAAAGCGCACAACCGGCAACGCAGCCGGCTGCCGTCAAGTAACGTAACATAGAGTCGATTATCAAGGCGCCTTAACGGCGCCTTTTTTATGACCGGCATACGGGCGGGAAAAAGCTTAACAAAATGTAAAGTTATGTCTTTTTAGGCACTTAATGCCACGCAATGCTTGAAAACGCCAGGGAAGCCCATACCATCAAGGCTAACGCAATGGGCGTTATTTTCAAGGAATCACCTTCTTATGATGCGTATCGCTCTCTTTCTACTCACCAACCTGGCTGTGATGCTGGTATTCGGTCTGGTACTGAGCCTGACGGGGATACAATCTTCCAGCGTGACCGGGTTAATGATCATGGCGGGTTTATTCGGTTTTGGCGGCGCGCTGGTTTCGCTGCTGATGTCGAAATGGATGGCGCTGCGGTCAGTCGGCGGGGAGGTTATTGAACAGCCCCGCAACGAGACCGAACGCTGGCTGCTGGAGATGGTCCGGCGGCAGTCGCAACAGGCCGGCATCGCCATGCCGCAGGTGGCTATCTACCCGGCGCCGGACATCAACGCCTTTGCTACCGGCGCCCGGCGTGATGCCTCGCTGGTGGCGGTCAGTACCGGCCTGCTGCAAAATATGAGCCGCGACGAGGCAGAGGCGGTCATCGCCCATGAAATCAGCCACGTGGCCAACGGCGACATGGTGACCATGACGCTTATCCAGGGCGTGGTGAATACCTTCGTGATCTTTGTCTCGCGCATCCTGGCCCAATTGGCGGCGGGCTTCCTGTCGTCCAATCGTGATGAAGGAGAAAGCAGCAACGGCAACCCGATGATTTATTTTGCCGTGTCCATGGTGCTGGAACTGGTGTTCGGCGTACTGGCGAGCATTATCACCCTGTGGTTCTCCCGCCATCGCGAGTTCCATGCCGACGCCGGTTCGGCGAGACTGGTCGGGCGCGAGAAAATGATTGCCGCGCTGCAGCGCTTAAAAACCAGCTATGAGCCCCAGGAGGAAAGCAGCATGCTGGCGTTTTGCATCAATGGCAAAACCAAATCGTTCAGCGAGCTGTTTATGTCCCACCCGCCGCTGGATAAGCGTATCGAGGCGCTGCGGGCCGGTACCTATCTCAAATAACGGCGGGGCGGACTAATCGGCGCCGGAGAAGCTGTCGTCTTCCTGGCGCTGAGGGTTGCC
Organism: Sodalis sp. RH24; assembly: GCF_047324145.1. Taxonomy (NCBI): domain Bacteria; kingdom Pseudomonadati; phylum Pseudomonadota; class Gammaproteobacteria; order Enterobacterales; family Bruguierivoracaceae; genus Sodalis; species Sodalis sp. RH24. Next base: position 1,099,184 of record NZ_CP178729.1, on the reverse strand, counting down.
CTGCTTAATGCGCAGCGCGCTCACCAGCGCCGCCGCCGTCGCAAAGCACCCGGCCAGCACCAGCGCCGCGTGAGTGCCGGTGGCGCCGAACAGATTAAACATCAGCGCCACCAGCGCCGCGCCGGAGGTTTGGCCGAACAGCCGGGCGGTGCCGAGCATGCCGCTGGCCCCGCCGCTGCGATTGCGCGGCGCCGAGGTGATGATGGTATGGTTATTGGGCGACTGGAATAAACCAAAACCGGCGCCGCACAGCATCATCCGCCAGATGATTTCCCCATCCCCGGGCATGGCGGGCAACCAGGCCAGCGAAAACAGGCCCAGGGCAAAGGCGCCCAGGCCGATGGCCCCCAGCAGACCCGAATGTACGCGGCCTATCAGCCTTCCGGCCACCAGGGCCAGCAGCATGGTGGCCAGCGGCCAGGGCGTCAGCAGCAGCCCGGTCGCCACTTCGCTGCGGTTCAACACGCTTTGCAGATAAAAGGGCAGGGACACCATAGCCAGCATTTGGGCGCAAAAAGAACAAATAGAGGTTCCCATCGACAGCGCGAACAACGGGATGCGAAACAGGTCCACCGGCAGCAGCGGCCAAGGCTGCCGCAGCTGGTGCCGGACAAAAAACACGCCGATGACGGCCGCCAGGGCCAGCTCGAGCAGTATCCATTGGCCGCCGACGCGTTGTGAAAATCCCCCGAGCGCCGAGAGCAGCAGTCCGAAAGTCAGGGCGTTCAACAGGGCGCTGAACCAGTTAAACCGCTGTCCGCGGTTTTTCAGCGCATTGACCGGCAGGAACCGCCGGCCCAGGTAAAACGCCAGCAGGCCGATAGGCACGTTAATGGCGAACAGCCATTGCCAGGAGGCGATGGATAACACCCCGGCGGCCACGGTCGGACCGGCGGCGGTGGATACCGCCACCACCAGCGTATTAATGGCCATGCCGCGCCCCAACAGGCGCGAGGGATAAATTATGCGTATCAAGGCGGTATTGATGCTCATCAGCGCCGCGGCGCCCAGTCCTTGCAGCACGCGGGCGCCAATCAGCATCCAGAGATTGTCCGACAGGGCGCAGACCATCGACATCAGGGTAAATACCGCCAGCCCGCATTGATAGACCCGCCGGTAGCCGTAAATATCCCCCAGGGTAGCGAAGGACAGCAGCGTCATGATGATGGACAACTGGTAGGCGTTAATCACCCAAATCGACGCGGCGGGGCTGGCGTGCAGTTCACGGGCAATGGTCGGCAGGGCCACGTTGGCGATGGCGCCGTCCAGAACGGCAAGGCTGATGCTGATGATGATGGTTAATATTGCGCCGTAACGTTGTGGGACAGGCAGGCCGTCGGCAGAGTTCTGGGTCATGAAGGATTAACATCCCGTTAAAAGCATTATCCTAGCATTAAACAGGGGATCGGCGACCGTCGCGCACTCGGATAAATGTAATAAAACGTTCATGCCTGGTTAAAAACATCCTGCAAAGACAATGGTGATTGCGTTAATTGCAGCCTTGCCTTTATAATAAAAATCATGTTCTATTTTTTTTAAAACAAAACAATTATCAGGACTTTTATCACCATGGCGATAGCAGATTTAGACAGACAGCCCGACTCCGTATCGTCTGTATTAAAGGTATTTGGCATTTTACAAGCCTTGGGCGAGGAACGGGAAATCGGTATTACCGAGCTTTCACAGCGCGTCATGATGTCCAAAAGCACGGTCTATCGTTTTTTGCAGACGATGAAGTCCCTCGGCTACGTGTCGCAGGAAGGCGAGTCGGAAAAATATTCTCTGACCCTCAAGCTGTTTGAGCTGGGCGCCAAGGCCTTGCAGAATGTGGATTTGATTCGCATTGCCGATATCCAGATGCGCGTGCTGTCCAACTTAACCCGCGAAACCATTCACCTGGGTTCGCTGGATGAGGACAGCATTGTCTATATCCACAAAATCGACTCCATGTATAACCTGCGCATGTACTCCCGGGTCGGTCGCCGCAATCCGCTTTACAGTACCGCTATCGGCAAAGTGCTGCTGGCCTGGCGCGACCGGGACGAGGCGCGGGAAATTCTTTCCGGCGTGGTGTTTAATCGCAGCACCCAGCGTACCGCCGCCAATGCCGCGGCTTTGCTGCCGGAATTGGATCTGGTGCGTGAACAGGGCTTCGGCGAGGATAATGAAGAGCAGGAAGAGGGGCTGCGCTGTATTGCGGTGCCTATCTTTGATCGCTTCGGCGTGGTGATTGCCGGCTTGAGTATATCCTTCCCGACCATCCGCTTCTCGGAAGAGAGTAAAAGCGATTATGTGAAGATGCTGCACGATGCGGCGCGGAATATCTCCCAGCAAATCGGCTATCAACACTATCCGTTTTAACCGGCGGTCCAGCGCAGAGAGGCGTAATCATGTCCCAACCCTTTTCGGAAAACCAGGAACTGGTCTCCGATTTAGTTGCCTGCCAGTTGGTTATCAAGCAGATACTGGATGTTATCGATGTCATCGCACCCGTTGAGATCCGGGAAAAGATGTCGGGCCAATTGAAAAATATTGATTTTGCCACCCACCCGGGCGCGCAGGATCCGGTGACCCGCCGGGCTATCGAAAAGGCGATCGCGCTTATCGATCTGAAGTTTGACCGGACGGCGCGTCCGTAATCTGATGCGGGTCTGCCGGGGTACATCCTTGGCACCCTATTTTCTTCCACCCATATCATCCGCTTTATAAATCATTATTCTGATAATGAAATCCCTGTGGTTATCATTCGTTTAAGTTTTGCTGGCTAGAATATTTGTATTGCGACGGTACAGGACGTGGGTTTTGAAAAAAAACACTTCAATATCAATACTGGTCATTTTACTGCTTTGCCTGCTGCTGTGGTTATCGGCCCTCAACAGTTTTTGCGATCAGGGCGGTGATTTTTTCAGCGGCATATGCCTGGTGACCAAGTGGATGCCCTGGTAAGCGGGGCGAAGAGGGCGGCAATTTTGACTTGCGGGGTACAATGAAGGCCGCGGAGTGATAAGATAGCTTCTGGTTTTTTCAGTGGCAAGGTCACTTTATGAACGTATTTGGATTTGATAGCATTAATATCGCCTCGATGGCGATTGCATTGGTTTTTTTTATTATTTGCCTAGTGGTCTGGTTTTACCTTAATCGCGCAAGCGTCAGGGCCAACGAACAGATCGCGCTGCTCAATGAATTGCTTGAACAGCAGAAAAAACAGACCGAACTGCTGCTGCGCCTGGGTCAGGCGGGTAATTCCGACAACGGCGCCAAGGCGCTGCCGGCAGGCGAACCCATTCTATTTAAAGATTTTATCGCCGAACGCTAATTTTTGCCTATTCTATGCCATCCTGCCCGGCGCAGCGGTGGCGGCCATCACATAATCCGGTAATCTGCGCATTTTTGCCGTTGGCTTGCATCCAATGGGAGAATCGAGAACACGATGACGAAGAAAAATCCCTGGTATGACGCCGCAAAACCCCACCACACCCCGGAAGGTTTCCGTAATATCGAACCGGGGACCAGAACCCCCGGCGCCTACAGGAAGTGGCAGGACGAGAGAAAAAAACAAGGCCTGCCCAAACCCCCCAGGGACGGCTATCCGGGGTTTATCGCGCGCTGGTGGCAACCTGCCGATTTCAGCGGCAAAGAGGACGCCGTATGGTGGCTGGGACATGCCTGCCTGATGGTGCGCGCGGCGGGCCGCTATTTGCTTATCGATCCGGCCCTGGGCAATCGCGCCTCGCCGCTGCCCTTTATCGGACCCCGCCGGAGAACACCGGCGCCGGTGGACATTGCCGGCTTACCGCCCATTGAGATGATCCTCTATTCTCATAACCATTATGATCATCTCGATAAAGGCACCCTAAAAAAGCTGCTCAAGCGTTTTCCGGCGATACAGGTCATGGCGCCGCTGGGCATGGGCGACTGGTTGCGTAAATGCGGCGTGCGCACGGTGAAACAGTGCGACTGGTGGGACAGCGTCGATAGCCATGGCATCCGCTTGCACAGCGTTCCCGCGCGGCACTGGAGCCAGCGTACCCTGAAAGATCACAATCGCAGCCTGTGGTGCGGCTGGGTAGTGGAAACCAAAGACTGGCGTTTTTATTTTTCCGGCGACAGCGGCTACAGTCCGGGCCTGGCTGAAATCGGCGCGCGGCTCGGACCCTTTAGCGTCGCCGCCTTGCCGATCGGCGCCTATGCACCAGAATGGTTCATGGGCGAGAGCCATATGAGTCCCGCCGGCGCGGTAGACGTCTATCAGCAATTGCACTGTCCGCGGGTGATCCCCATCCACTGGGGAGTATTTGAACTGGCGGACGAAGCGCTGGATGAACCGCCGCTGGAGCTGGAGCAGGCTTTATTAAACGCGGGCATTAAAGACCCGCATTTCCGTGCGCTGAAAATCGGTGGGAAAATAGCGCTGTAACAATGCCCTAGCCGCCGGGATATAATCCCGGCGCTAAACGCCCGGGGAAAATAGCCGCGACCGCCGGGCGGCGGTGGATATCACCGGACGTCCGCGCCCGGGTTAACACCCGTCCCGGATCCACATTATCCTGTTATTTATTTCATTATAATGACGCTAGTCATATAAAATATATTAAAAAAAATCTGGTTAAACCCTTTTCCTATATTAATAAGTTTCTATTAGCGGCCGAGTTAACCGATTTACCTGTTTGCCGTCATGGCGATAAATTAACCCTGGCGCGCTCGCGGCAATGGCGGGTTAAACGCCGGCGTGATTGCGCGCCGGCGGCGCTGCACAATATTGGGGATCACTGATGGCGCATCGTTTCCGCCATGGTCGCCGCGCCGCAGCCCGGCGGGCATGTTGCGGATCCCGTTTCGGTAAAACCCGCAGTGTAAATTTTATTCCATGGATAGCAGATTAGGGTATAAGCAAATCTGAAAAAATGTGAGCCATGCCTCTTGTTTTCTTTTCTAAGTAAATGAATAGTTATTCTTGAATATTGCATTGGACGTTGACAAGTGTTTGCGCTAAGGTTATCGATAAATGGTACAGAAATCATCGCGGTGGTTAACCTCGTAATCGAATGGGCGAAATTTTCAACTATTGGATGCGCTGATAACCTTCCCAATGCTACTGAACGATTTAATTATGTGCGACATATCCGGCCCTGCTCAAAAATGGCTTGCCATTGATAACAGAGTATGTGATAACGCATTTGGGTAAAACGAGGTACAGTTCTGTATATGAATGGCATTTTCAGTAAAGAAGTTTTGCGTAAAGACGATATCGTTGCATACCGCTTCTCTGCCGATCCTAATCTTAGTGCCTCAAGCAGTAACGACTCCAGTTTGTCTCTGTCTCGCCTCAGGGCGATTTAAACACTCCAAAGGAAATATGCAAGATGGCAAAGATCAAAGGTCAAGTGAAGTGGTTCAACGAGTCTAAAGGTTTTGGTTTTATCACTCCGGCCGATGGTAGCAAAGATGTGTTTGTTCACTTCTCCGCTATTCAGGGTAACGGCTTCAAAACTCTGGCCGAAGGCCAGAACGTAGAATTCGAAATCCAGGATGGTCAGAAAGGCCCTTCAGCAGTTAATGTAACTGCTCTGTAATCCACGCCGCTTCGGCAGCAATTGGCCATTTGGCCGATGGATAACATGTAATTCCCCCTGCCAGTGCCCCACTGGCAGGGTGTTTCATTCTTGCCCGACATCTTCCCCGCACTTCCCTCTGTTCCTGTTTTCCGTACCTGTGCCGCCCCGCGACGCTGGCTGTCGGGTGACTAAGAATGAATCACGTCCTCAACCGGGCAAAATCACCAATCCCGAATGCTGATTGCGGCCGCTGATGGTCGGATAGGCGGGGTCGATGGCGCGCTTTACGCTGTTGCGACGAAAACTGGTATACGCGAAGCGCGTGCCTGCCTGCGTCATTCCGTCCCCGTTCGCGCACGTGGCGCAAATCGTGCAATGCCCGATATCGTCCACCGCCTGGAATCCCGCCGCCATAAGCTTATACCGGGCGATAGCGGCCAAATCCAGACGCCGGTACGCCGGCGTCACGATAGCGCCGGGTATCGGCAGGCGCGCTAAAAAATCCGCCACCAGGCTCTCGCCGACCTCGTAGCAGCACGGGCGGGCCGACGGACCGATGGCCGCCACCCACTCCGCCGGATTATCGTCCCTGGCCAGCAGCATGGCGGCGAATTGTTCAATGATGCCCGCCACCAGCCCGCGCCAGCCGGCGTGCAGCGCGCCGATCTTTTTGCCGTCGCGGCGGGCGAACAGCAGCGGCAGGCAATCGGCGGTCAGTACACTCAGCAGTACGCCGGGAGTGGAAGTCACCACGCCGTCCGCCTCGCCGCACTGCTCGCCCGGTCCCGTAACCTCGCGGATTTGAATACCATGCACCTGTTTTTTTACCGCCAGGGTATCCTGCCAGGGCAGCAACCTTTCCGGCATCAGATGGGCTTTATCGCCAAAACCATGTTTTACGCCGGCGATGCCGTCAATGAGGGGAGAATAAGCTGTCATAATGTCCTGCGATAATGTCCCGCGCTGAAAACATAGAGTAGCGTAATTTTATCCGTTCCTGGCGCCGGTGTTTGTAACAAAGCAACAATCGGTGGCTGGCGAGAGGGAAATTTGCGCTTTGTTGCAAATTAGCAAGCCTTGTAGCATTGTTTTTGCGCGCATGCTCCGGCGAATAGGTTTTAATGCGTCTGATAATAAAAATAGCCGTATAAGAGAGCAGTGTGAAAACGAAGCCGGGTCAGGGTAAGCAGAATTTTATTCAATGGCGGTTTGGTCTGATGTGTATCGGTATTTCGGCCATACTGGCCGTGTTGCTGATGCGCATCGGCTGGCTGCAGGTGATCAAACCGGACAATCTGGTGGCGCAGCAGAACATGCGCTCGCTGCGCGTGGAGCAGACGCCGATACCCAGGGGGATGATAACCGATCGCAACGGCCAGCCGCTGGCGGTCAGCGTACCCGTTGACGCCATCTGGGCCGACCCGAACGAAGTGGCGCAAAAGGGCGGGGTGACGGCGTCCTCCCGCTGGCAGGCGCTGGCGCAGACGGTTAACCTGCCTTTCAACGAGATGTCCGCCCGGATCAATCACGATCCCCATATGCGCTTTATCTACCTGGCGCGTCAGATCGAACCCAACGTCGCCGATTATATCAAGCAACTAAAGCTGCCCGGCATCTATTGCAAAGAAGAGTCCAGACGCTTTTATCCGGCGGGGGAGACGGCGGCCAATCTGGTGGGTTTTACCAATATCGACGATCAGGGGATCGAGGGTATCGAAAAAAGTTTCAACCGCCTGCTGACCGGCGTGGCCGGACAGCGGGTGGTGCGCAAGGACCGGTTTGGCCGCGTGGTGGAAACCCTTTCCTCCACCGACAGCTCGCCCGCGCATAACGTGGCGCTGAGCATCGACCTGCGGCTGCAGCGTGAAACCGAGGAGGCGTTAAGCAACGCGGTGGCTTTCAATAAGGCGGATTCCGGCGCCTCGGTGCTGGTGGATGTCAATACCGGCGAAATCCTGGCCATGGCCAGCTATCCCACCTTTAATCCCAATAACCGCGCCGGGGCCGGCGAAGACGATTTTCGCAATCGCGCCATCAGCGATATTTTCGAACCGGGATCGACGGTAAAGCCGATGGTGGTGATGACGGCGCTCAAGCAGGGCATCGTCAAGCCAGACACGCTGCTCGATACCCATCCCTATACGCTTGACGGCCATCTGATCCGGGATGTAGCGTTTTATCCGCAGTTAACCCTGACCGGCATCCTGCAAAAATCCAGCGATGTCGGCGTCTCGCGCATGGCGCTGGCAATGCCGGTTACCGCCTTGCTCAATACCTATCGCGCTTTCGGCCTGGGCCAGCCCACCGACCTCGGCCTGACCGGTGAAAGCGCCGGCCTGATGCCGCATCGTATGCGTTGGGGCGAACTGGATCGGGCGACGTTCTCGTTTGGCTATGGCCTGATGGTCACCCCGGTGCAGCTGGCGCGGGTCTACGCCACCATCGCCAGCGACGGCGTTTACCGGCCCTTGTCCATTACCCGTATCGACCCGCCGGTGGTCGGCCAGCGCGTCATGGACCCGGCGTTGGTGCATGAGGTGAAACATATGATGGAAAGCGTTGCCCTGCCGGGCGGCGGCGGCGTTAAAGCCGCCGTCAGGGGATACCGGGTGGCGGTGAAGACCGGCACCGCTAAAAAAATCGGCCCCGACGGCCGTTATATTGATAAGTATATCGCCTATACCGCCGGGATCGCGCCGGCCAGCCGCCCGCGTTTCGCGCTGGTGGTGGTGATCAATAATCCCCAGGCGGGTAAGTATTATGGCGGCGCGGTGTCGGCGCCCGTCTTCAGCACCATTATGGCTGAGGTGCTGCGCATCATGAATGTGGAGCCCGACGCCTTGCCGGAAGACAACAATCGCCTGGTGACCGCATCGAGGCCGGGCTCCGGCGCCTCCTGAGGCGCCGGCATGACATTCCCGCTGCCGGCGCGCCGGATTTACGGTAAGATGCGCACCTGATTGCGTTTACGTCCGGAACCGGTTATGCCCTGCTATCAATGCCCCCTTTGCCACCTGCCGCTCACGCGCGCCGATAATTACTGGTCCTGCGCGCAGCGGCACCGCTATGACTGCGCCCGCGAAGGCTATGTCAATCTGCTGCCGGTGCAGTTCAAGCGCAGCAAGGCGCCGGGTGATAACCAGGAGATGATGCAGTCGCGCCGCGCGTTTCTTGATGCCGGTTATTACCAGCCGATGCGCGATCGGGTTATGGCGCTGGTCGACGAACTGCCGTGGGCGCCGGGCGGCGACTGGCTGGATATCGGCTGTGGCGAAGGCTATTATACGCAGGCGCTTGCGGCGACGCTGGCGCAACGTCCGGGAGGCGGGCGGGTGTATGGGCTGGATATCGCTAAAACGGCGGTGCGCCTGGCGGCGAAGCGTTACCCGCAGGCGCGGTTTTGCGTTGCGTCCACCCAGCGCCTGCCGTTTATCGACGGTTCGCTCGGCGGCATATTGCGTATTTACGCGCCCTGCAATCCCGCTGAAATGTATCGCGTCATAAAGCCCGGCGGGCTGGTGGTCACCGTCGCGCCCGGACCCCGGCATCTTTATCAGCTTAAAGCCTGCATCTATCCCCAGGTCATGCTGCATCCGTTAAAGGATGAGCATTTCGCCGGCTTCACCGCGCTTGCCACGCACCGCCTGAGCTATGATATGGAGATGACCGGCGAGGCCGCAGCCAGTTTGCTGCAAATGACCCCGTTTGCCTGGCGCGCCACGCCCGAGGTCATGACGCGCTTAGCCGGACTGGGGCGGTTTGCCTGCGAAACCGATTTTATCATCCGCGCCTGGCGGCGGGAGGATTGAGACCTGCCCCTACAGGCCGGGCAGGGCGGCCTGGGCGTAATGGGCATACAGGATATTGCAGCCAATGCCGATCAGGATAGCGCCGCCGATAATTTCCGCTTTTTTGCCGAGCCATGGGCCGATAAAGCGGCCAAGCAGCATGCCCAGGGTGGCCATGATCATGGTGGCCAGGCCGATAATCATCGCGGTATGCAGGATATTGACTTCCAGGAAGGCCAGCCCCACGCCCACCGCCATGGCGTCCAGGCTGGTGGCGAAAGCGGTGGTCGCCAGCACCCTCAGGCTATGCTGGCCCAGGCGCGGCGCGGTCTCTGTTTGACGGCGCCAACCGCCGGCCACCATGCGCATGCCCAGGCAGCCCAGCAGGATAAACGCCACCCAATGATCCCACGCCAGTATATAGCGGCTGGCCATCAGCCCCAGCGACCAGCCGATCAGCGGCGTAACGGTTTCGATAGCGCCGAAAACCAGTCCGGTACGCAACGCTTCGCGCAGGGGGGGATTATGCAGGGCGGCCCCTTTGCCGATGGAGGCGGCAAAGGCATCCATGGACATGCCGAATGCAAGGATCAGGGTCGCGGACAGGTTCATCATAATCAGGCCTCGGCTGGGAGCCAATATACACGCTTCACCATCATCCCAACCCCACGATGGTTCGTCGTGTCTATAGTCTCGCCGACCGTCATGGTCGCCCGCACCACGTTTACGCCGGATGAGCGGCGTATAACGAGTATGTTGATACGGGCATTTCCGCCTGCTATGGTGGAAACCGGCTACTCCCTAATGACCGCAAAACCATAACATCGTATTTACCGTATAACAACCACAAAAATAAAATAGCATTTTTGCATACGCTTATTTATCGCATACCTATAAAAACATCAACCTTGGGGTTATTTAATAGCATACATTGTAAGGTTAAAAATTTCGCCATGGCCCATCGCAGTAAGGCCATCGGCGGTGATAACCTTATATTATAGGTTGTTATTACGTTAATTATTTTCCATGAATTGATTATAAATCCTTTCAAGATCATCAAGATGCTGAACCTGGATCAATAACCTTCTTTTCTCCAAATCTATAGCCAGAAAACCATCTTCGGATAAGTTCATATTTTTAATCCGGTCATAGCGGATAAAAACATTGGCATAATAAAAACCCGCGGTTTTGAAAATGAGTTTTGGCCGGCGGATATAGGCAAGATAGGTCGCCATAAATGCCAGGATTAATAATAAAGTGGTGGTAAAAACCGTACCTTTATTAGTGATGTTCTGGTACACCAGAATCAGCACCAGGCCGATAAATATCAGTCCATCGATACGGCTTTGGCGCTTAAGCCCGATTTTCAGCCGGGTTTTGCCCTTAAGCATGCCGGCTACGACAAACTCGTCGTAAAGGGCGAACGCCAATGCCAGCGTGATGATAACCAGCAGGACAATATCGGTAACAGACATCCTGACTCCTTGCGAAAAATAAAAAAACCGGGGGATGGCCCCCGGTTGCGCATTACCACGTGTGCATCACTGCCATTACAGTCCCAGCAGGCCTATCCAGTAGCCGAAGATACCGATGGCGAAGAAGCCGACGATAATCCACAGCGCATTGACCTTGCGGCGCAGCAGCCACATGCACCCGAAGGTCAGCAGCAGCGGCACCAGGCCCGGCATCAGCTGATTGAGGATGCTTTGCACGGTGGTCACCGTGGTCTGGCCGTCCGGACCGGTGATACGCGACACCACCATGGGAATATTCACATGGGTCCACTTATTCACCAGCGCCCCCATGACAAACAGCCCCAGTATCGAGGCGCCCTCCGTCAGCTTCTGCAGGAAACCGCCGCCCATATCGTTAACGATATCCACGCCTTTTTTATAGCCGTAGGCCACGCCGTAATAACGGGTTGCCAGACGCACGGCGTTAAACAGGATAAAGAACAGGAGGGGGCCAAGCAGACTGCCGCTCATGGCGATGCCGGCACCCAGCGCGGCGAACACCGGACGTACGGTACCCCAGAAGATGGGGTCGCCCACGCCCGCCAGCGGTCCCATCAGGCCCACTTTCAGGCCGTTGATGGCCGCATCGTCGATGGGAGCGCCGTTGGCGCGCTGTTCTTCCATTGCCATGGTTACGCCTAATACCGGCGCCGCCACGTACGGATGGGTATTAAAGAATTCCAGGTGACGTTTAATCGCCTGTTTGCGATCGTCATTGTTCTCGGGATACAGGCGACGGATTACCGGCACCATCGAGAAGCAAAAACCCAGCGCCTGCATACGTTCAAAGTTCCATGATCCCTGGAAAAGGTTCGAGCGAATAAAGACAGCACGCACATCGCCGGGAGTCAGTTTCTTTGGAGCAGTTGTTATATCGACCATTTCGCTCACCTATTAATCAAGTTCATTATCAAGATCGTTAACGCCCCTGGCGCCGCCGCCGTTTCCGCCGTTGGTCTGGTTATATTTCGGACTCAACTGGATATACAGGACAGCCATGACCACGCCAATCACACCCAGGGAAACCAGGTTGAAGTTGGTGAAAGCCGCGGTGACGAAACCAAGATAGAAGAAAGGCATCAGGTAGCCGGCACGCATCATGTTGATGACCATCGCGTAACCTACTACCACGATCATGCCGCCGGCGATGTTCAGGCCGTTGGTCACGACTTCCGGGATGGAACTGAGCATGGCGTGGACGGCGTCGGTACCGACGGAAACACCGACGATCACGGCCGGAATGGCGATACGCATGGCCTGCAACAGCAACGCGCCGACGTGGATCCAGCTCAGGGCGCTGAGGTTGCCGTTTTCCGCGGCTTTGTCAGCGGCATGCTGGAAGGCCACGGTAATGGTACGTACGATAATGGTCAGTACCTGGCCGGCGGCAGCCAGCGGGATAGCCAGCGCGATGCCGGCACCCACGCTTTGATTGCCGGCAATGACCAGGATGGTGGAAATAATGGAGGCCAGCGCGGCATCGGGCGCCACGGCGGCACCGATGTTCATCCAACCCAGGGCAATCATCTCCAGCGTACCGCCGATGATGATACCGGTCTTCATATCACCCAGCACGAGGCCGATTAACGTACATGCCACCAGCGGACGGTGGAACTGAAACTCATCGAGTATTGAACCCATGCCTGCGATACAGGCCACTATAAAAATCAGCACAATCTGAAGCGTGGTGATCTCCATTGTACTTCTCCTCTGACAAACGTAAGAGAGCGGTAAATCTTTTTTTCAGGAAAGTGATACGCTCGTAGGTGTTAGTTTTTCCGGCGAATTTATTTACCGAGTTTATTTATCAAATCCATCATCTTCAGCGGCGAATCCGATGAGACCTTACGCACTTCAAGCTCAATTCCCCGATCGTTTAACTTACGAAACGCGGCGATATCTTTCTCATCAACCGATACGGCATTGTTAACCTGGGTTTTACCCTGGCGAAACGCCATGCCGCCGATATTTACCGTGGTGATTTTGACGCCGCCTTCCACGACGCGCTCAACGTCGGTGGGGTTGGTAAACAACAACATCACGCGATCCTTGGCATAAGCCGGGTTGTTGTAAACGCGGATGGCCTTGTCCACGTCCACCACATGCGCGGTGACGCCTGGAGGAGCGACCTGGGTCAATAACGTTTTGCGCACGGTATCGGCGGCAACTTCATCGCTGACCACGATAATGCGTTTAACGTTGGTTTCCTTGGTCCAGCGGGTGGCGACCTGGCCATGGATCAGACGATCATCGATGCGCGCCAGACCGATGGTCATATGACCGCCGGCATTGGGATGCGGTTTGGCGGCAGGGGTTGGCGCGGCAACCGGCGCGGGGGTGGCCGCCGTCTGCGGTTCGGGCGCTTTGAGGGCCTTGACGCCGGCGCGTCCGGTTTCGACGGCGATGTTCACCAGCGCGGCAAAACCCGGCTTGTCATCACGCGCCATAAAGGTTTCCGCCAACATGGGAATATTAACGCCGGTGACGACTTCGTAATTCTCCTTATCGACCACAATGCGGCTGGCGGCGTTGAACGGGCTGCCACCCCAGGTATCAACCAGAAATAACACACCTTCCTGGGTATCAAGTTGCGCAAGGCGCGCGGTATATTTTTCAATCAGTGTTTCAGCATTCTCCCCGGGAACAAAATCTATCCAGGCGACGTTTTCTTGCGCGCCCAATATCATTTCAGCCGTTTTAAGCAACTGCTCGGCTGCTGACCCGTGAGTGCCAATTATGATAGCAATACTCACTGATACCTCCTCTGTTAACTAATTGGGTTAAGCAGTCAGACCGCCTGGCGTGTTTGCTACCAGTGAGCACGGGCGGTTTTAACTTCTTAGCCAGGGTATTTTTATTCGCCACCCTGTTTGATGTCCGCTGTGTGTGTTGAAACGATTCATGTGAAGATGTGAATCAATAGCGGTTAAACGCGATTTATTTTAGTGTGTAAAAAAATAAAAATTGTGACGGCGCTCAGTTATTTGTGCATGAGGAAAACAATGAGCTCACAAATCAGTGTAGAAGACATGCATGACAACTTGCAGACAAAAATAGTTTTATGCGTCCGCAAAGTTACCTGATAGAGTTGAATGTCTTACTTATCGATAAGGAGCGATGGGCCACAGCCCCCCCTATGGACTGTCACCGAAAAAACGTCACCCCTGATGTATGGTTTTCTCCTTTACCCGTCCAGGCTCCGCCGGCATGTTGCGCCAGCCGCGGGTCGCACCTTCCCGCACCGCCGGGAATCCAACCCGTCATCCCTGTGTCCTCTCTGTGGGAAAACGCCGCGCGTTCTACGGTCTTTGCGGACATGACGCCGCTTGCCCACGCGTGCTGCCGCGGTGTTTTATTGCGCCGTTTTAATGGACTGTCGATCTGGAGCGCCCAATGGAATTCTTAATGGACCCGACGCTGTGGGTGGGTCTGCTGACGTTGATACTGCTGGAAATTGTGCTGGGTATCGATAACCTGGTATTTATCGCTATCCTGGCCGAGAAGGTCGCGCCGAAAAAGCGGGACAAAGCCCGGGTTATCGGCCTGGCGCTGGCGTTGCTGATGCGTTTGGGGCTGCTGTCGTTGATCTCGTGGATGGTTACGCTGACCAGACCGTTGCTGAGCGTGGGCATGTTCAGCTTTTCAGGCCGGGATCTGATTTTGCTGCTGGGCGGATTGTTTTTACTGTTCAAAGCCACCACTGAGCTGCATGAACGGCTGGAGAACCAGGATGTGCAGCATGACGCCAACCGCGGTTACGCCAGTTTCTGGGCGGTGGTGGTGCAAATTGTTATCCTGGACGCGGTATTTTCCCTGGATGCGGTGATCACCGCGGTCGGTATGGTCAACAACCTGCCGGTGATGATGACCGCCGTGGTTATCGCCATGGGCATTATGCTGCTGGCGTCCAAGGCCTTGACCCGTTTTGTAAATGCCCATCCCACCGTCGTGGTGCTGTGCCTGAGTTTTTTGCTGATGATAGGCCTGAGCCTGATAGCCGAGGGCTTTGGCTTCCACATCCCCAAAGGTTATTTGTACGCGGCCATCGGTTTCTCGGTGCTTATTGAGCTGTTTAATCAGATAGCCCGGCGCAATTTTGTTAAAAACCAGGCACGCGGGCCGATTCGCCAGCGCACCGCCGAAGCCATTTTACGTTTGATGGGCGGGCCCAGGCTGCGCGAGGAGGGGGCGCAGGAGATGCCAAACGAACCTAAGGCGGAGTTTGCCGACGAGGAGCGTTATATGATTACCGGCGTGCTGTCCCTGGCGTCGCGTTCGTTGCGCAGCGTGATGACGCCGCGCAACGAAATCTCCTGGGTGGATTGCCGGCGTCCGGTGGAGGAGCTGCGCGCTACGCTTTTGGCCACGCCGCACAGTATGTTTCCCGTGTGCGACGGCGAGCTGGACCAGTTGATCGGCGTGGTCCGCGCCAAGGACCTGATGGTGGCGTTGGATAAAGGCGAAGATGTGCAGGAGTATGCCGCGCAGAATCCGGCCATCGTGGTGCCGGAAACCCTGGATGTGCTGAACCTGCTGGGGGTATTGCGCCGGGCGCGGGGTAGCCTGGTGGTGGTGTCGAATGAATTTGGCGTGATCCAGGGGCTGGTAACGCCGCTGGATGTGCTGGAAGCCATTGCCGGCGAGTTTCCGGATGAGGACGAAACGCCGGATATTGTGGCGCAGGAGGACGCCTGGCTGGTAAAGGGTGGTACTGATTTGCACGCTTTGGGTCAGGCGTTGGACGATAATGAACTCACCCGCGGTCACGAGAATGTCGCTTCACTGGCGGGATTGCTGCTGGCCGAGCGGGATCAACTGCCGGTGGTGGGTGAGGTTATCGAGCTGGGCCAGTGGCGGTTTACGATTTTGCAGATGCTGGAATACCGTATCGAGCTGGTGCGTATCGAACGGATAGCGCCGCCGGTGGAGGAAGAGGAACAGTAAACACGTGACCCGCTCTCCCTTGAACACGTCTGCCTTGAATCCGGTGTTGGCGGGCCTAGCATGCCATGGGGCCTCGGTCGGGCGGGAAAACCACGCCCGATTCAACCCCATTGGCACGCTCTCCCTTTAACACGTCTGCCTTGAGTCCGGCGTTGGCGGGCCTGGCATGCCATGGGGCCTCGGTCGGGCGGGAAAACCACGCCCGATTCGACCCCATTGGCACGCTCTCCCTTGAACACGTCTGCCTTGAGTCCGGCGTTGGCGGGCCTGGCATGCCATGGGGCCTCGGTCGGGCGGGAAAACCACGCCCGATTCGACCCCATTGGCACGCTCTCCCTTGAACACGTCTGCCTTGAGTCCGGCGTTGGCGGGCCTAGCATGCCATGGGGCCTCGGTCGGGCGGGAAAACCACGCCCGATTCGACCCCATCGGCACGCTCTCCCTTGAACACGTCTGCCTTGAGTCCGGCGTTGGCGGGCCTACATGCTATGGGGTGCTCGGTCGGGCGAAAAGACCATGCCCGATTCGACCTCATTGGCACGTTTTTCCTTGAACACGTCTGCTTTACGTTCCGCGTTAGCGGGCCAGCAGGGTGTGGGTGATGCGATCAATCGCACTGGACCTTGATGGCCAGGCCGCCGCGCGAGGTTTCGCGGTATTTGGCGTTCATGTCCTTGCCGGTTTCGTACATGGTTTCAATCACCTTATCCAGCGACACCCGCGGCGCGCTGGTGCGCCGCAGCGCCATGCGCGAGGCGTTGATGGCCTTGACCGAAGCGATGGCGTTGCGTTCGATGCAGGGGACCTGTACCTGGCCGGCCACCGGATCGCAGGTCAGCCCCAGATTATGTTCCATGCCGATTTCCGCCGCCACGCAGACCTGCTCGGGACTGCCGCCCATCAATTCCGTCAGTCCCGCCGCCGCCATGGAGCAGGCGACGCCCACTTCACCCTGGCAGCCGACCTCGGCGCCGGAAATGGAGGCGTTCAGCTTATAAAGAATGCCGATGGCGCCGCAGGCCAGGAAATAACGCAGGTAGACCTCGGGCGTGACCGGATCGATAAAATGATCGTAATAAGCCAGCACCGCCGGCACGATGCCGCAGGCGCCGTTGGTCGGCGCGGTGACCACCCTTCCGCCGGCGGCGTTTTCTTCATTGACCGCCAGCGCGAACATATTCACCCAGTCAATCGCCACCATCGGATCGCTGGAGAGCTTATCCGTGGAGACCAGCATGCGCCTGAGCGCCGATGCGCGCCTGGGCACCCGCAGCGGGCCGGGCAATACGCCTTCGGTATTCAGCCCGCGATCGATGCAGGCGCGCATGGTCTGCCAAATATCGGCGAAGTAATTGCCGATATCGGCGCGGCTATGCAGCGCCAGTTCATTAAGCATCACCAGCCCCGACAGCGACAGACCGGTCTGTTTGCACTGGTCGAGCAGCTGCTGGGCGCTGGCGAAAGGGTGGGGCACGGCGATCTGGTCGATAACCGGCTGGCCGAAATGGGCCTCATCAACGATAAAACCGCCGCCGACGGAATAATACGTCTGGCTGTAGATGACCTGTTCGCCGGCGAAGGCGTGAATGCGCATGGCGTTTTCATGCAATGACAGGTAGGAACCGTGGAATACCATGCCGCCTTCGCGGGGAAAATCCACTTCGTGCGGCCCGCCGGCCAGCATCAGGCGCTGGCGTTGCTCAACGTCGCGGATAAAGGCCGGCGCGGCGTCGATATCCACCGTATCGGGACGGTTGCCCGCCAAGCCCAGGATAATGGCGATGTCGGTATGGTGTCCCTTGCCCGTCAGCGATAACGAGCCGTAAACATCCACGGCGATGCGCGTGACATCATTGAGCAGCCGTTTATCGACGAGATCGTCCACGAACTGTTTACCGGCTTTCATTGGACCCACGGTATGGGAACTGGACGGGCCGATGCCGATTTTAAACATATCGAAAACGCTTATCACGTTGACTCTCCTCAGAACTGATAAAATACGCATACCCGTGGGTAATGCAGTTAATTGTAATGACTCATGCCGGGTTAGGCTTGCGCTTTCGCATGATAAAAACTAATCCAAAAAAGCGCTTCCTTTGCGTTTGACGACCGATACGAAGCGGTCCTCTACCCCGGGGCGGCCTGGCGTCATGCTGGTTATGGCTAATCTGAAAGCAAGCCGTTGCCCGTGGATCATCTCCTTTCACGTGCGTGCCGGAGACGGTTTTTTGTCGTCAGAAATAATGAGATATACAACCTATATAAATGACTATGTTTAATTATTAATATGGAGTTATATTTCGCAAATATGGCAAAGATAGGAGATTGTAACGGTTTTCATCGCGTTGGGAAGTCTTTTATTGCCGGGACGCGATGACCATCATGGCGCGGGTTGGTAGGGATAGCGGCGGCCCAACCGGCGGCCGGGAACGAAGGGACGTGCGTTAAAGATGGATGTGTTGGCCCAGCCGATACAAAATCTGCGCGGTCATGCCCCAGACCATATGGCTTTGATACCAGGAAAAATAAACCTGCAGGTTTTTGGCGCGGCGCTGTATTTGCAGGGGAGTATAGCTGGCCAGGGATAACGCCTGGTGCAGGGGCATTTCAAACATGTCCGCCACCTCGTCGCGGCTGGCCCGGAAACGGGTGCCGGCCGCCAGCAGGCCGACGATGGGCGTGACCTGGAAACCGCTGCTGCTGTCCACCGGGGGCAGTTGCCCCAGGACCCTGACCGACGAGGCCGGGATGGCCACTTCTTCATGGGCCTCGCGCAGCGCGGTGGCGATTAAGGACGCGTCTTCCTTATCCGCCGCCCCGCCGGGGAAGGCTACCTGGCCGGCATGCTTGCGCAGTGTCGCCGATCGGCGCGTCAACAGCACCGTCGGCTGGTGATGGCAGATGATGGGTATCAATACCGCCGCCCGGCGCTGGTTGCGCGCCGGCTCGCTGGGCTGCGGCAACTGCAGTTGGAAACGGGTGATGAAATCCGTAAGCGTCAGGGTGTGGTCAGTGCTGTTCATGGGCGATTAAGCTCCAGCAGCAGCGGCAGTATCTTGGCGACCTTGTCCAGGGTTTCCTGGTATTCCGCTTCCTCGCAACTGTCGGCGACGATGCCGCCGCCCGCCCAGCAATAGATGCGCCCTTGTTCCGTGAGCAGCGTGCGGATGGCGATATTGGTGTCCAGGGTGGCGCAGCGGCTCAGGTAGCCGATGCTGCCGCACCAGGCATTACGGCGCTGCGGTTCGAGCTGGTCGATTAACGTCATGGCCTTGATTTTGGGGGCGCCGGTGATGGACCCGCCGGGAAAACAGGCGCGCACCAGATCGCACGGCGTGCGATGGGGGGGCAGCCGCGCGGTAATGGTGCTGACCATATGATGGACTGCCGGAAAGGCCTCGATTTTAAACAGCTCCGGCACCCGGACGCTGCCGGGGACGGCGACCCGTCCGATATCGTTGCGCAGCAAATCCACGATCATCAGGTTTTCCGCCCGGTCTTTTGGCGATGCCGCCAGTTTTTGCCCTTGCAGCCGATCTTGCTCCGCATCCGCCAGGCGCGGCAGCGTGCCCTTGATGGGCCGCGTTTGGATCTGTCCCGCGTTTACCCGCAGGAACCGCTCCGGCGACAGGCTCAGCACCGCCTGGCCGGGCAGGCGCAAAAAAGCGGAAAACGGCGCGGCGTTATGCTCCAGCAGATGACGGAACGCCTGCCATTCATCGCCCGCGAACGCCGCGCTGAAGCGTTGTGCCAGACAGACCTGGTAACAATCACCCGCCAAAAGATGTTCCTGGATGCGGCGGAATTTTTCGCCATACTCGCCCCGGGTCATATTGGCCTGCCAGCCGCTGTTTAAACGAAAGGGCCGGTCGGGTTCGGGTGCCGGCGGCGCCAGCAAATCCCGCTTCAGCGCCTCCGGATCGCGGTAGCTCACCAGGGTCAGGCGGCCAAGGCGATGGTCGGCAATCACCGCCCAGTCATACAGGCCGACGGCCATATCCGGCAGCGTTAAATCCTGTTGGGCATGGGCAGGCAGAGTTTCAATGCGCCGGCCGAGATCGTAGCCGAACAGGCCCAGCGCGCCGCCCAGGAAAGGGAGATCGTCCCGGGCTTCCGGACGCATCCCCATACTGTCCACCTGTTGTTGCACCAGCATAAACGGGTCGCCGCCGCTCATATGCGATTGACCGTCGCGGGAAATCACCGTAACGGCGCCGCGGGTGGTCAGCGTCGCCACCGGGTCGGCGACCATGATATCGAAGCGGCTGTCCGGATGGTCGGCATGGCCCGAGTGCAGCAGCATCGACCAGGGCCGGGCGGCGCGGGGGGCGAACAGGGCGGTAATGGCGTCGCGGTGATAGGGTAAGGCAGTCAGCTGTGGCAACATATCGACACTATGATCCAGGTAATCCAGTCCAGTCTGCCGGCAATAAGCGCCTGGCAGGTGCGAACAGCATGATATCGGCTTCATGGCTGAACATAAAGCGCATTGATTGGCATCGCGGGCGGCGGCGTGAGATAATAACGCATCGACCCGCCCTCTGGAGAACACGCATGCTGACCGATATGCCAGCGTTAAATCACGAACAGCAGCAGCAGGCCGTTGAGCGCATCCAGGCCCTGATGGCCGACGGCATGAGCAGCGGCGAGGCCATCCGGCTGGTATCCAATGAAATCCGCGCCACCCATACAGGTGAACGGGTATCAATTCGCTGGGATGACGACGAAGACGACGATCGTTCCTATGCCGAGCGCAACGCCGATGAACGCGACGCCCGCAACGCCGCCCTGGAACAGGACGACGACGACGAGGACGGGGCGCTGTAAACGTCCCCGCCGGCCGCACGGGTACCGGCGCGCCGGTCAGATCGCCGCGATGACCTTGATTTCCACTTTGTAGCGCGGGTTCATCAGCCGCGCCTCGACGGTACAGCGCACCGGCGCGCTCCCCGGCACCACCCAGGCGTTCCAGGCGGCGTTCATGGCGGCGAAATCATCGCCGTCGGCCAGGAACACGGTCACATCCAGCAGCCGCGTTTTATTGGAACCCACCCGCTTTAGCAGCCGGTCGATAATCGCCAGCGCCTCGGCGGTTTGCGCGGTGGCGTCGCCATCCAGGTTTTCCGGCACGCTGGTGTAATATACCGTCTGGTTGTGGACAACCGCTTCGGACATGCGCGCGCCGGGATCGATTCGTTCAATGGTCATACTGTTCGCCTTAAAGCCATCATGTAAACCGCCAGCATAACATAGTGTCGTTTTAAGCAAAGAAGGTGGTGGACAACCGCCGGCCTTGGCATAATCCGACAGCAACCGAATGACAGAGAGACAGCGTGACAGATGATTTTGCGCCCCAGGGCGCGTTGGCCAAGGCCATCACCGGATTTAAACCGCGCGAGTCGCAACGCCTGATGGCCGAGGCGATAGCGCAGGCCATCGACACAAAACAGCCGCTGGTGGTGGAGGCCGGCACCGGGACCGGCAAGACGTATGCGTATTTGGTGCCGGCGCTGCGTTCAAAACGCAAGGTTATCATCTCCACCGGCTCCAAGGCGCTGCAGGATCAGCTGTATGCCCGCGACCTGCCCAAAGTGGCGGCGGCGCTGGCGTACCAGGGTCAGGTCGCCCTGCTGAAGGGACGCTCCAACTATTTGTGCCTTGAGCGCATGGAGCAGCAGCTCGCCGGCGGGGTCGGCATGGCGCCGGAAACCCTGGCGGAGCTGGCGGGCGTACGCAACTGGTCGTCGCAGACGGTGGATGGCGACGTGGCCAACTGCGGCGGCATCGCCGAAGACAGCCCGGTATGGCCGCTGGTCACCAGCACCAACGACAACTGCCTGGGCGGCGATTGCCCGCTCTACAAAGAGTGTTTTGTGGTCAAGGCGCGCCGTAAAGCCATGGAGGCCGACGTGATCGTTGTAAACCATCACCTGTTCCTGGCGGATATGGTGGTTAAGGAAGGCGGTTTCGGCGAGCTTATCCCCACCGGCGAGGTGATGATTTTCGACGAAGCGCACCAGATGCCGGATATCGCCAGCCAGTATTTCGGCCAGCAGCTCACCAGCCGTCAACTCATGGATCTGGCGCGCGACATGACGCTTGCCTACCGCACCGACGTGCGCGATATGGCCCAATTGCAAAAGAGCGCCGATCAGCTTACCTTCCGCACCCAGGATTTCCGGCTGGCGCTGGGCGAACCGGGTTTTCGCGGCAACCTGCGCGACGTGCTGACCCAGCCTTCGCTGCAGCGCGCGCTGCTGTTGCTTGATGACGCACTGGAATTATGCCACGACGTGGCGAAGCTGGCGCTGGGACGGTCGGCGCTGCTTGATGCCGCTTTTGAACGCGCCAGCCTGTACCGCGCGCGGCTCAAGCGTCTGAAGAATACCCAGGAACCGGGTTTCAGCTATTGGTATGAATGCAATGCCCGGCACTTTGTGTTGGCGTTGACGCCGTTATCGGTTTCGACCCGCTTTCGTGAGGTGATGAGCGAAAAAGAGGGCACCTGGATCTTTACCTCCGCCACCCTGTCGGTCAACGATCGCCTGGAGCATTTTACCCGGCGGATCGGCCTGGAAGACGCAAAAACCTTGCTGCTGCCCAGCCCGTTTGATTACGCGACCCAGGCGCTGCTGTGCGTGCCGCGCTTCCTGCCGGAGCCGAACCAGCGCGGGGCGGCGGTGCAGCTGGCGCGGATGCTGGCGCCGGTGATTATCGCCAATCGGGGGCGTTGCTTTTTCCTGTGCACCTCTCACCAGATGATGCGGGATCTGGCGGCGGAGTTTCGCGCCACGCTGACCCTGCCGGTGCTATTGCAGGGCGAGACCGGCAAACGCCAGCTGCTGCAGCAGTTTGTTACCGCCGGCAACGCGCTGCTGGTGGCGACCAACAGTTTTTGGGAAGGGGTGGACGTGCGCGGCGATACGCTGTCTTGCGTGATTATCGACAAGTTGCCCTTTACCGCCCCGGATGACCCGTTGCTTAAGGCGCGCACCGAGGATTGCCAGCTGCGCGGCGGCGATCCCTTTGCCGAGGTGCAGATCCCCGAGGCGGTCATCGCCCTAAAGCAGGGGGTGGGCAGGCTTATCCGCGACAGCGACGACCGGGGCGTGCTGATCATCTGCGATCAGCGGCTGGTGACCCGGCCCTATGGCCAGATTTTCCTCAACAGCCTGCCGCCGGCGCCGCGCACCCGCTCGCTGCAGCGCGCCATCGACTTTTTGCAACACCGCTGACCGGTGGCGTATATTGCCCCTCGCCCCCGCAGGCATCCCGTATCCCTTTGCCCCAGCGGGTATGCTACAATACCCGCCCGGTCCGGCACCACTCTTTTACACCCGCCTGAGGTTTGGCATGTCTACGCGAATTTTAGCTCTCGATACCGCAACTGAAGCCTGTTCCGCGGCGCTTTGGATCAACGGTGAAATCAGCGAACGTTTTGAAATTTCCCCCCGCGAGCACACCCGGCGCATTCTGCCGATGGTCGACAGCCTGCTGGCCGAGGCCGGCATCGAGCTGGCGCAGCTTGATGCCCTGGCTTATGGGCGCGGCCCCGGCAGCTTTACCGGCGTGCGCATCGGCATCGGCATCGCCCAGGGCCTGGCGCTTGGCGCCGGGCTGCCGATGATCGGCGTGTCGACCCTGGCGGCGCTGGCGCAGGGCGCCTGGCGCCGGTGCGGCATCAGCCGCGTGCTGTGCGCCATCGATGCCCGCATGGGCGAGGTCTACTGGGCGCAGTACCAGCGCGGCGACAGCGGCGCATGGTTGGGCGAAGCGGGCGAAAAAGTGGTTAAACCCGATCAGCTGGCGCCGCAAGCCGCCGAACTGGCCGGCCAGTGGGCAACGGCCGGCACCGGCTGGCAAACCTATCCCGGACTTATCGCTCCGCCGGCCGTGCAGCTCGTGGACGGCCAGACCCTGCTGCCGTCGGCCGTGGATATGTTGCCGCTGGCGGTGCTACGCTTAAGCCAGGGCGAGGCCTTGGCGGTGGAATTGCAGGCGCCGACCTATCTGCGCAATGAAGTGACGTGGAAAAAGCTGCCGGGACGCGAATAAAGAGCAACTTATGCCGCCGCCACGGGTCAAAGTAATAACCCATGTATACCGTTAAAGGTATGAGGAATCTAGCGCAAGATGTTTAAGCAAACTACTGTCCGCAGCGCGCAGCGCCGTCGTTTTACCTGGCCGGCCCTGGCCGTGGTCATGATGCTGTCCGGCTGCGCCACGGTGCCGGACGCCGTGCGCGGCACCTCGCCCACCCCCCAGCAGGATCTGGTGCGCGTGCTTAACGCGCCGTCCCTGTATGTCGGTCAGGAAGCCCGTTTCGGCGGCAAAGTGGTTAAAGTCACCAATCTCAACGGACGCACCCGGCTGGAAATAGCCTCTGTGCCGCTGGATGATTCGGCGCGGCCCAGGCTGCACCAAGTCTCTACCGGCAGGGTGGTGGCCTATATCAACGGCTTCCTGGAACCGATGGACTTTAATCACCAGTGGGTCACCGTGGTCGGCCCAATCACCGGCACGGAAAAGGGCGCCGTCGACAAGGCGGAGTATACCTTTGTAGTGGTGCGCGCGGACGGATATAAACGCTGGCAGCTGACGCAACAGGTGGTGGCGCCGATGGGGCCGCCGATGTCCCCATGGGGCTGGGGCGGCCGCTACGGCCGCGGCTGGGGGCCGGAGTGGGGCGTCGGCTACGGCTACGGTTACGGCAATGCCCAGGTTGAAACCGTACTGACCGAATAGTGACGAAACGCTCAATCCTGATATCGATTTCCACCCGATTGCCCAGTTCCATTACCATTACAGATAAGAATCCAGGCAATATGGGGCGGCGATGAGCACATCGGCTATTGATAATACAGGGCAGGGCATGGCGCGGATATGGACCGGGCGTTACCCTGCCGATGTCCCGACGGATATCGATCCCGATCATTACCGATCTATCGCCGTTCTGTTCGCCAACGCGGCGCGCCGTTTTGCCGATTTGCCGGCATTTATCAACCTGGGGGAGACCCTGACATTTCGCCAGCTCGACGCGCTCAGCCTGGCGTTTGCCGCTTACCTGCAGCGGGTCATTGGCCTGCAGCCAGGGGATCGCGTAGCCCTGATGATGCCCAACCTCCTGCAATACCCGGTGGCGCTGTTCGGCGTCCTGCGCGCCGGCATGGTGGTGGTGAACGTCAATCCGCTTTACACCCCGGACGAACTGCGTCACCAGCTTAACGATAGCGGCGCGGCGGCCATCGTTATCGTGGACAATTTCGCCCATACCCTGGAGAAGGTGCTGGCGGAGGTTGCCATTCGCCATGTGATACTCACGCGCCTGGGCGATCATTTCCCGCTGTTGAAGCGCACGCTGGTCAACGCGGCGGTAAAACACCTTAAGCGCAAAGTGCCGCCATACCGCCTGCCGCAGGCGGTTTCCTATCGCCGCGCCCTGGCGCAGGGGCATCGGCTGGAGTTCAGCCCGCCCATTATCAACGGCGACTCGCTGGCCTTCCTGCAATACACCGGCGGCACCACCGGCGCGTCGAAAGGCGCCATGCTCACCCACCGCAATATACTCGCCAACCTCGAGCAGGCGAAAGCCGCCTACGGGCCTATTTTGACCCTGGGGCGCGAAATGATGGTCACCGCCCTGCCGCTGTACCATATCTTCGCCCTGATGATAAATTGCCTGCTGTTTGTGGAAATGGGCGGCTGTAACCTGCTGATTACCGACCCGCGCGATATCGCCTCCCTGGTCGACGCCATGCGGCGTCACCATTTTACGGCGATTTCCGGGGTGAATACGTTGTTCAACGCCCTGTTGCATAACGCGGCGTTCCGTCGCCTGGATTTTGCCTCGCTGCATTTGTCGGTGGGCGGGGGGATGGCGCTGCAGCAACCGGTGGCGGATGACTGGCATGCGCTGACCGGTAAGCACCTGCTGGAGGGGTATGGCTTGACCGAATGCTCGCCGCTGGTGACCGGCAATCCCTATGATTTGAACCGTTTCAGCGGCAGCATCGGCCTGCCGGTGCCCTCCACCGATATCCGCCTGGTGGATGGGGCCGGCAATAACGTGCCGCCCGGCGCGCCCGGGGAGCTGCTGATCAAGGGACCGCAGGTCATGGCGGGCTATTGGCGCCAGCCGCAAGCCACCGCCGAGACGCTGAAAGACGGCTGGCTTTCTACCGGCGATATCGTTACAGTGGATCAACAAGGCTTCGTGCGCATCGTGGATCGCAAGAAGGATATGATCCTGGTGTCCGGCTTCAATGTCTACCCCAATGAAATAGAGGATGCGGTGGTCCGGCATCCGAAAGTGCTTGAGGCGGCGGCGATAGGCGTGCCCAGCGATGACACCGGCGAAGCGGTAAAAATTTTCGTGGTGAAAAAAGAGCCTTCCCTGACCCGCGAGGAACTCATTGCCCACTGCCGTTTGTACCTGACCGGCTATAAGGTGCCAAAACTGGTGGAATTCCGCGCTGAGTTACCCAAATCCAATGTAGGCAAAATTCTGCGCAAGCAATTACGCGTCGAGCACGGATAAACGCTTTTTGCCGCCATGACTGACAGTAAGAGAACTCTGTGTCCAATTACCAATTAATTACCCGCGATGAAGATTTACAAAGGATATGCGCGCTTGCCCGCCAGCACGATCGGGTGGCGCTGGATACCGAATTTGTCCGCACCCGCACCTACTATCCGCAGTTGGGTTTAATCCAGCTATTTGATGGTGACACGTTATCGCTCATCGACCCCCTGGCTATTTCGCAATGGCAACCGTTCCGGGAACTATTGGCCGACCGGGGGGTGGTGAAAATTCTGCATGCCTGCAGCGAGGACCTGGAAGTTTTCCTGCATTCCTTTGATCAGATGCCGGTGCCCATGCTTGATACCCAGGTGCTGGCCGCGTTCAATGGCCGCCCGCTGTCCTGCGGCTTTGCCGCGCTGGTGGCGGATTACCAGCAGGTGGTGCTGGATAAAAGCGAATCCCGCACCGACTGGCTGGCGCGGCCGCTAAGCGCCAGGCAATGCGATTACGCCGCGGCCGACGTGTTCTGGCTATTGCCGATGGCCGATCAGCTGATCCGGGAAACCGAAGCGGCGGGCTGGACCGACGCGGCCAGGCAGGAGTGCGACGCCTTATGCCAGCGGCGCCAGGAAATCGTCGATCCGGAACTGGCTTATCGCGATATCGGCAATGCCTGGCAGTTGCGCACCCGGCAACTGGCGTGCCTGCAAAAATTGGCCTCCTGGCGCCTGCGCAAAGCGCGCGAGCGGGATATGGCGGTGAACTTCGTCGTACGGGAAGAAAATTTATGGCAGGTGGCGCGTTATATGCCGGGATCGCTGGGCGAACTGGACAAACTGGGGTTAAGCGGGCCGGAAATCCGTTATCACGGCAAAATGCTCCTCGCCCTGGTGGAGGAGGCGGCGGCCATGACGGAAGATCAGCTGCCGGAGCCGGTGGTTAATCTCATCGATAAACCCGGCTATCGCGCGCTGTTTAAAACCATTAAGGAACATATCGCCATTGCCAGCGCGGAATCCGGATTAAGCGTGGAACTGCTGGCGTCGCGCAGGCAAATCAATCAATTACTCACCTGGCATTGGCGGCTGACCCCGGGGCAGCGCACGCCGGAATTGCTCAGCGGCTGGCGGGAAGCGCTGTTTGGCGCGCGGTTACGCGCAATACTCGACGGCGAGGCGGCAACCACCGACCTGCCCGCGGCATTATAAATCCCCAGGCGCTCTTTTCCCCCTGTATCGGCAGGGGGATTATTGGCTGGTGATCATTTCGGCGTTTCTTCCGCTTCCGGCAGCGTTACGTTCAGCTCGAGGATGGAAATATCGCCTTCCCGCTGCTCTAGCTGCACGGAGACCATTTCCGGATCGATCTGCACATATCGGCAAATAACCTCGAGAATATCGCGTTTCAACTGCGGCAAATAATGAGGCTCGCTATCGCCCCGCCGGCGTTCCGCAACGATAATCTGCAGCCGTTCCTTGGCTATATTGGCTGTCGTTTTTTTACGGGAGAGAAAAAAATCGAGTAATGCCATGGTTTATCCCCCAAACAGGCGTTTTAAGAAACCCTTCTTCTCTTCTTCAATGAAGCGGAAGGGACGTTCTTCTCCTAACAGGCGGTCAACCGTGTCTGAATAGGCTTGGCCGGCATCAGATTCAGCATCGAGTATTACCGGCTCACCCTGATTGGAGGCCCGTAATACGGACTGATCCTCGGGGATGACGCCCAGCAGGGGAATGCGCAGTATTTCAATCACATCTTCCATGCTCAGCATATCGCCACGGTTTACGCGACCGGGGTTATAGCGGGTCAGCAGCAGATGTTCCTTAATCGGGTCCTGGCCATTCTCAGCGCGCCGGGACTTTGACGACAGTATCCCCAGGATACGGTCCGAGTCGCGCACCGACGACACTTCCGGGTTGGTGGTGATAATGGCCTCATCGGCGAAATACAGCGCCATTAACGCGCCGGTTTCGATGCCGGCCGGCGAATCGCAGACCACAAAATCAAAATTCATTTCGCCGAGGTCGTTGAGGATCTTTTCCACGCCCTCGCGCGTCAGCGCATCTTTATCCCGGGTTTGCGACGCCGGCAGGATATACAGGTTATCGGTGCGCTTATCTTTGATCAGCGCCTGGTTCAGCGTGGCGTCGCCCTGGATGACATTAACAAAATCATACACCACGCGCCGCTCGCAGCCCATGATAAGGTCCAGGTTGCGTAAACCGATATCAAAATCGATCACCACGGTTTTTTTACCTTTCCGGGCCAATCCGGTAGCAATGGCCGCGCTTGATGTGGTTTTGCCAACGCCCCCTTTGCCCGAAGTAACAACTATAATGCGTGCCATAATGGATTCCTTGTCAAGGGCTTAATTTAAAGGTTGAATGGTAAGCGTATTATCTTGCAGGCTGAGACGGGCGGCTTTACCCGCGTATTCAGCCGGGATCTGATCGCTTAACCAATACTGACCGGCAATGGAAACAAGTTCCGGGGAGAGGTGGGTGCAGAAAATCTGGCACTGCGCATCTCCCGACGCACCCGCTAACGCCCTGCCTCGCATCATGCCATAAATATGGATATTGCCGTCGGCAATAAGTTCGGCGCCGGCGCTGACGCTGCTGGTGACGATCAAATCGCAATCGCGCGCATAAATCTGTTGACCGGAACGCACCGGGCTATCGATGCGCCGGGTCTTCAAGGCCGTCGCCGGTAGGGCAGGCGCCGCCTTTTCGGCGCGTTTGGGCGCCTTGCCCTCGTTCAACAGCGGCAAGCCGCTACGCACAATGGCTTTTTTCAGCCGGTCATCCTTGCATCCGCTGACGCCGACCACATGCAGGCCGGTGGACAGGATGGTCTGGCGCAACGCTTCCCAGTCGGTGTCCCGCGTCAGGGTGGAAACATTGATTACCACCGGCGCATCCTTCAAAAAAGCAGGTGCCTGTTCGATTTTTTCCTGTAATGCCTGACGAATATCCTCAGGTTGGGCGTCATGAACATGAATTACCGATAAGGTAAAACTACTGCCTTTTAACTCAATGGGCGTCTGTGACATCTATCCTGACTCAGTCTTGACTCATGTATTTTCCCGGTAAGCTACCGGTAAGCGATATTCCGAAGCACTGCATGCATGTTATAGTTACTGCTATATACAGGCAAGACACTAAACCATGTTAACCAGGTAAAAAATATGTTTTGTGTGATCTACAGAAGTACCAAACAAGATCAAACTTATCTTTATATCGAAAAAAAAGATGACTTTTCCCGGGTGCCGCCCGACCTCATGGCCCGATTCGGTAAACCGGTGCTATCAATGTTATTCCCGCTAAATGGTAGCAAAAAACTGGTCGCGGCGGATATAAATAAAGTCAAACAAAGCCTGGTCGATCAGGGTTTTTATCTGCAATTACCCCCGCCTGTTGAAAATTTACTGGCGCAGCATCATAACGCCCGCGCAAAATAACTGTTCATTGATCCACTATTTAATGGCGAATGCGCCATGATGGCATTATAACGTTCCTGTAATATCTCGGCTGCGCGGGTGGCCCCGCGTAAAAATATCGCGCTAAGGAAATAGCCTTATGAAATTATCCGCCATCCCTCTCCTGGTTAGCAGCCTTATGCTGGCCGGTTGCAGTCATCATCCCCAGGCCGCCAACGCCGGGCAGGCGGCCGTGGCGCCGCAGCCGGCGGCAAAGCCCGCGGCCGACGCCCAGGACGGCAAAACCCTGCTCTCGCAACAGAGCCGTGATCCGGCCGAGTTTCCCGCCTATCTGGAGCAGTTAAAAACCGAGGCGCTGGCCCAGGGCATTAATGCCGGCGTCGTGAACCAGGCTTTTGCGCAAACGCACTTTGTCGATCGGGTCATCAGCTCCGATCGGAACCAGCTGGAAAATAAAGTCACCCTGGATGAGTACCTGCAGCGCGTGCTGCCGGCCTGGAAGATAGAACAGGCGCGGACCCAATACCGGGACTACCAGCCGCAGCTGGCGACCATCAGCGCCCGTTACGGCGTGCCGGCGCGCTTTATCGTGGCGTTGTGGGGCATGGAAAGCGGCTTCGGCAAGATTCAGGGACGTGAGGATGTCGTCTCCGCCCTGTCTACCCTGGCGTTTGAGGGCCGGCGTGAAAAGTTCTTTAAAAGTGAATTGTTCGCCGCACTGCGTATCCTGGAGCAAAACGACATCGGCGTCGGTGAGCTGAAAGGCTCGTGGGCCGGCGCCATGGGGCAGAGCCAGTTTATGCCCAGTTCCTACCTGCGCTATGGTGCCGACGGCGACGGCGACGGCAAAATAGATATCTGGAATAATGTGATGGACGTGTTCGCCTCCACCGCCAATTATCTGGCCACGGAAGGATGGAAGCCGGGGCAGGGATGGGGGCAAGAGGTCCGCCTGCCGGCGGGGTTCCCGGCGCAGGCTGCCGGACTGAAGGACACGCAGGCGCAAACGGTGGACGCCTGGAGCGGGCAGGGCATACGCCTGGCCGACGGCAGTTCCCTGCCGGCTTCGGCGCAGCGCGCCTGGGTGGTTATCCCGGACGACAATCAAAGCCGGGCGTTCCTGGTCTATGATAATTTCCGCACCCTGATGCGCTGGAACCGCTCTTATTATTTTGCCCTCAGTATCGGCACGCTGGCGGATGCCCTGGGTCAATAACGACCGCCGTGAAGGTTTGCGGCGACTGGGGTATGATAATAGCGGAAACTACTATGTAATCGACTCATCATTTACCGGCAGGAGACTGTGGACATGTATCAACATCGCGATTGGCAAGGCGCGTTACTGGATTTTCCGGTGAGTAAGGTGGTCTGCGTCGGCAGCAACTATTCCGACCATATCAAGGAGATGGGCAGCGCCACGCCCACCGAGCCGGTGCTGTTTATCAAACCCGAGACCGCCTTGTGCGATATCCACCAACCCATCGCCATTCCCGCCGATTGGGGGGAAGTGCACCATGAGGTGGAACTCGCGGTCCTGATCGGCATGCCGCTCAAGCACGCCGATGAGGCCCATGTGGCCCGCGCCATCGCCGGCTATGGTGTGGCGCTCGACCTGACGCTCAGGGAGCTGCAGGCCAAATTCAAGAAAGCCGGACAACCCTGGGAAAAAGCCAAAGGCTTTGACGGTTCCTGCCCGATTTCCGGCTTTATCCCGGTGGCGGAGTTTGGCGATGCGCAGCAGGCTACGCTGACGCTTAAGGTGAATGACGACGTGCGCCAGCAGGGCAACACGCGGGATATGATCACGCCCATACTGCCGCTTATCGCCTATATGAGCCGTTTTTTTACCCTGCGCCCCGGCGATATTATCCTGACCGGCACGCCGCAGGGCGTGGCAAAGCTGCAGTCCGGCGACCGGCTTACCGTGACGCTTAACGAGCTGGCCCTGGAAACCCGGGTTATCTGAATCTGATTTCATCGCCGCCTTGCGTCACGGCAAGCCGGCATCTAAAATAGCTGCCCGTCGTTTAACCGGATACCATTATGACAAGCCGCCCCTTTTGGCAAGAAAAAACCCTGGCCGAGATGACCGACGATGAATGGGAATCGTTATGCGACGGTTGCGGCCGGTGCTGCCTGCATAAGCTGATTGACGATGACACCGAGGAAGTCTATTTCACCAACGTGGCCTGCAACCAGCTGAATATCAAGACCTGCCAGTGCCGTCATTACGACACGCGCTTTGAATATGAACCGGATTGCATCAAGCTGACGCGCGAAAATCTCCTCACCTTTGACTGGCTGCCGCCCACCTGCGCCTATCGGCTGCAGGAGGAAGGCAAGCCCCTGCCGCAGTGGCATCCGCTGATCACCGGCTCCAAGGCCGCCATGCACGGCGAACGCATTTCGGTGCGTTATATCGCGGTGCGGGAAAGCGAGGTTACCGACTGGCAGGACCATATCCTGAACAAACCGGCCTGGGCGCGTTAAGCTGCCGCCCGGCGCGGGCTTAGCCCAGGGCCTTTTCCGCGCGCATCAGCGACGGATATTGGAACAGTACGCGTCCGACGCCGCGGTTAAGCGCCCACCAGATGCCGATCGCGCCCGCGGTGCATAACGCGGTTGCCGCCAGCGGATACGCCGCCAGCCAAAACAGCGAGAACAGGCGATGGTCAAACGCGTGGTAACGCGCCAGCGCGCCCAGCATGGGTACGGCCAGCAGCTCGGTCAGCAGTTTATGCAGCACATAGATCTGCAGCGTATTTTTGCCTATCCAGTTAAGCATCCGCAACGCTTCGTTATGCCATGACCAGTTACGGTTCACCCACTGG
The DNA here is from genome assembly GCF_047324145.1 of Sodalis sp. RH24. Classification (NCBI taxonomy): domain Bacteria; kingdom Pseudomonadati; phylum Pseudomonadota; class Gammaproteobacteria; order Enterobacterales; family Bruguierivoracaceae; genus Sodalis; species Sodalis sp. RH24. The sequence continues at coordinate 1,066,591 of NZ_CP178729.1, read as the reverse complement.
CAGCACAGTATGGCGATACACACCGCCAGCGCGCTGGTAAACAGGCTCTTATCCATGGCAAGCACCGCGTGAATCAGCGCCAAGACGGCAAGGGATGCCAACAGTATCCGCCGCGAGCGGCTCTCGGCCAGCAGGGCGACGATGCGTGCGCCCAGGAAACAGCCGGTAAAAAAGAAAATCCCGTTTTGCGCCACGCTTGCCGGCCCCCACCACGGCACCATCCCCAGGACGCAGGCGTAATTCAGCAGCGCGCCCAGGATAAGCAGCGCCAGCCAGTGACGTCGCCACAGTTTGCAGACGACAAAATACATGGCCAGGGCGTACAGATACCAGGGGCTGGACATCGCGGTCGCCACATACAGCAGAAATTGGCCGGTGGAGGCCGCGTAGGCGGCGTTATGCGCCATCAGCCGCCAGTCGTCAAACGCCAGCTCGCGGTTGATGAAACTCACGCATAACCACTGTACGGCGCACCATAGCAGGTAAAGATAAAAGAGATTGACCGCTTTCTTGGTCGCCACCTCATGCCAGGAGCGGTTGATCACGCTGTCAGCGGCCAGCAGGCCGGAAATAAAGAAAAACGCCGGCATGCGCAGCGGCACCAGATAATGGTTAACCGCCACCCAGGCGCGGGTGAGAAATAGGTGCGCGTCAATCAGCGCGAGCGAGGGAATATAGCTGGTGGTAATGACATGATTTAATACCACCAGCAGAATGCAGATCCCCTTAAGGGAATTAATCCACTGAATTTTTTTGGCTGTATCGGGCATGAGCGACTCCCCGCGGGGCGATGTGGGCGAACCTGGAGGGAGAGTAGCGGGCGAGGGGGTCGGACACGAGTGAAATCGCTGTGTTTTTGTACGATTTCACTTTTGCTTATTTCGTTCCCCCTCTCAGGTTTACGTAACAACAGCCATCGCCGGCATGGCGCAGCTCATAAAACGCCGCCGCACGTCCCTGCGGCCATCGGGCGATGCTCAGGGCGTCTTTGTCATGGCGCCCTCTACGTGATTATTGAGGCCTCTTCACCGTTTTGCCTGAAGAGCTGAAGGCGCGGCGGTCGATTTCCGGTTAACGGTTAAACAGGTCGCGTTTTTTGGGGCGAAACGGCTGGGCGATCAGGACCAGCACGCCGACCAGGAGATAAGCGCCAAAAATCACGATCATCCACTGCGGCATCTCCAGGGACATAAAATGCCATTGTCTGACCGCGCAATCACCGGTGGCGCTGAATACGGACGGCAGCCATTTATCCAAGGGCAGCCAGGAGGGGAAGCTGACAAAAAAATCACAGGTGACAAACGGCGAGGGATTAAGCTGGATATCCGTATGCTTCATCGCCAGCATCAGGCCTTCCCAGGCGCTGTAGAGCCAAATAATTAGCGCACCGTAGCGCAGGGGCGTCGACGGCGCGACGGCGCCGACGATGCCGGCACCCATAATGCCGAACAGCGCGCAGCGCTGGTAAATGCACAGTACACAGGGTTTTAATAACATGACATGCTGAAAATAAAGCGCCACCAGCTCCAGGGCGAAGGCGGTAAGCGCCAGCAATACCCAGGCACCACGCCCTCTTGAGCAGCGGTTAAAGAATTGCAACATACATTATTATCCAGGCCGGTTGGTTGCTTTTAAACAGGCAGTTTAAATCAATTAAAGCCAGAAGCCAGCCTCTTTTTTAGGAATATGCCACTTGATATCATACTTGTTTCCCTTTTATTCAATCTGATGGTGTTCTGCTTTTTCCGCTGCTATTTTGTCGTGCCGCCTGCGCGGGAATCGCCGCAGCGGAATCATGCCGAATAAGGCCGTTATGCGCAGTGGGAGGAAAACCCCGCCGGTAATGCGGCGGACATGACATTTTATTGCCGGATATGGCAGGGTTTTGCTGTTACTATCCCTTAACGCTGTATATCGGGTTCACGCGTTCTGATATCATTAGGCCGTTTTTAGCTCACATACGCATGCTGCTACGGAACATAACATTATGGTCATTAAGGCGCAGAGTCCTGCCGGTTTTGCGGAGGAGTATCTGATTGAGAGTATTTGGAACAATCATTTCCCGCCAGGTTCAATCCTGCCCGCGGAGCGCGAACTGTCCGATGTGATAGGCGTTACGCGCACCACCCTGCGGGAAGTGCTGCAGCGGCTGGCGCGTGACGGCTGGCTGACAATCCAGCACGGCAAGCCCACCCGGGTGAATAATGTCTGGGAAACCTCCGGGTTGAATATCCTGGAAACCCTGGCCCGCCTGGACCATGACAGCGTGCCGCAGCTGATTGATAATTTATTGTCGGTGCGCACCAATATCGCCTCGATCTTTATCCGCATGGCGATACGCTTTTATCCGGATAAGGCGCAGAACGTGCTGGCCCAGGCGAAAGACCTGGAGGATCAGGCGGATGCCTTCACCGAAATGGATTACCGTATTTTCCACGAGCTGGCCTATGCGTCGGGCAATCCTATATATGGCCTGATCCTGAACGGCCTGAAAGGCATGTACCTGCGGGTGGGACGTTATTATTTCTCCAATCCCCAGGCCCGCGAGCTGGCGCGTAACTTTTACACGCATCTGGCGGCGCTGTGCCGCGACGGCCTGTACGATCAGGTTATCGATCTGGTCCGCCATTACGGTAATGAAAGCGGCGTCATCTGGAGCAGCATGCAGTCCGCCATTCCGCGCGATATCGCCGAATTCAGGCGTTAACCTCAACGCCTGACAGGCCCGCAGAACCGTTTCCGGCCGGCGCGCACGCGTCGGTATGCGTTTGGAATGTTATGGGAAAAGAATACAGACGATAAAGCGTAGCCGCGCTATTGGAAACGCGGCGCCTCTACAAGACGGCGCCCATGCCATCACAGCGGTATAGACCGCGGCGGACAGCGTTCAATCAACTCAATATTGCCATCGTCATTGACCTGTTCCATATAGACATCAAAACTCCACAGCCGATGAATATGCTTCATCACTTCGCGCCGGCTTTTAGCCAGCGGCGCGCGGTTTTGCGGCGTATAGCGCAGTGTCAACGAGCGGTCGCCGCGCAGATCGACATTCCAAATCTGGATATCCGGCTCCAGGTTGCTCAGGTTATATTGCGATGAAAGCTCCTGGCGTATGGCCCGGTAGCCCTCCTCGTTATGAATGGCGGCAATTTCCAGATAATTATTGTGGTCGTCATCCAATACCGTAAACAAACGGAAATCGCGCATGATTTTCGGCGACAGGAACTGGCTGATAAAACTCTCATCCTTGAAATTATGCATGGCGAAATGCAAGGTCTCCAGCCAGTCGCTGCCGGCGATATCCGGGAACCAGTGCTTATCTTCGTCCGTCGGCGACTGGCAGATGCGTTTGATATCCTGGAACATGGCGAACCCTAACGCATAAGGGTTGATGCCGCTGTAATACGGACTGTTATAGGGCGGCTGGTAGACGACGTTGGTGTGGCTGTGCAGAAACTCCAGCATAAAACGATCGGTGACTTTTTTCTCATCATAGAGATGGTTAAGAATGGTGTAGTGCCAGAAGGTGGCCCAGCCTTCGTTCATTACCTGGGTTTGTTTCTGCGGATAAAAATATTGGCTGACCTTGCGCACGATGCGCAGGATCTCACGCTGCCAGGGCTCGAGCAGCGGGGCGTTTTTCTCCATAAAGTACAGCAGGTTTTCCTGCGGCTCATGGGGATAGCGGCTGGCCTGGGCCGGCAACTCTTCTTTTTCGCGCCGGGGCAGGGTGCGCCACAGTTCGTTAACCTGGCTTTGCAAATATTCCTCGCGGCTCTTTTGCCGCGATTTTTCTTCCTGCAGCGAGATTTTCTGCGGACGTTTATAACGATCGACGCCGTGGTTCATCAGCGCATGGCAGGAATCGAGCAGTTGCTCCACCTGCTCGACGCCGTAGCGTTCCTCGCATTTGGTAATATAGCCGCGGGCGAAGATGAGATAATCGACGATGGAGCTGGCATCGGTCCAACTGCGGAATAAATAGTTATTTTTGAAAAAAGAATTATGGCCGTAACACGCATGCGCCATGACCAGCGCCTGCATGGTCATGGTGTTTTCTTCCATCAAATAGGCAATACAAGGGTTGGAGTTAATGACAATTTCATACGCCAACCCTTGCTGGCCCTGCTTGTAACGTTGTTCAGTCTCGATAAATTTTTTGCCGAACGACCAATGGGTATAATTAATCGGCATGCCGACGCTGGAATAGGCGTCCATCATTTGCTCGGAAGTGATCACTTCTATCTGGTGGGGGTAGGTGTCCAGCCGATAAAGCTTCGCCACCCGGTCGATCTCGTCCAGATAATCCTGCAGCAGCTCAAATGTCCAGTCGGGTCCATCGCTAAGACAAGTGGTATCCTTAAAACTTTCGTCAAGAGAAATCGTCATCAGCGCACCTCATCGTTACAGACAGCACTTCATCATGCTGGCTTATAATTAATCCTAGTGCAAGATGAAAATGACGCAGGCGCCGCGCCAAATTTAATCCCGGCGCGATTATCCCCGGTTAATGGCGTATTGCCCTTGAAATAACCCCACGGCTGAGTATTTTAGGATGGGCTAACAGCAATGTCGCGGCTTGCGCCGGCCAAGGAAACGCTGGCCGGTTAACCGTTTTTTCTCCCCTACTACATTATTATTGTGCTGCGCAATGGGCGCCATAGGATTGGATAATCATGCGGGTCATCATTCTGGGTAGTGGCGTTATCGGCGTGGCAAGCGCGTGGTATCTTGCCCGGGCGGGGCATGAAGTGCGGGTGCTTGACCGGCAGCCCGGACCGGCGCAGGAAACCAGCGCCGGCAACGCCGGACAGATTTCCCCCGGTTATGCCGCGCCATGGGCCGCGCCGGGCGTACCGTTAAAGGCTATAAAATGGATGTTTCAGCGCCATGCGCCGCTGGCTATCCGGCTGAAAGCCAGCGATCACCAGTTGCGCTGGATGTGGCAAATGCTGCGTAACTGCGACAGCCACCATTATTATATTAATAAAAGCCGCATGGTGCGCCTGGCGGAATACAGCCGTGATTGCCTCAAGGCGCTGCGCGACGAAACCGGTATCGCCTATGAAGGCCGCCAGGGCGGCACGCTGCAGCTGTTTCGCACCGACCAGCAGTATGCCGCCGCCGCCAGGGATATCGCCGTGCTGCGCGATGAAGGCGTCCCTTTCGCCCTGCTGGAAGCCCATCAGTTGGCCGACGTCGAACCGGCGCTGGCGGGCGTGGCCCATAAGCTTAGCGGCGGGCTGCGGTTGCCTAACGATGAAACCGGCGATTGCCAGCTGTTTACCCAGCGTCTGGCCGCCATGGCCGCCGCGCAGGGCGTTGAATTTCAGTATAATTGCACTATTACCGGCCTGATGCGCACCGGCAACCTGGTGGCCGGGGTCGTCTGCGACGGCGAGCTGCTGCAGGCCGATGCGTATGTGATGGCGCTGGGTTCGTATTCCACCGCCATGCTGCGCGATCTGATCGACATACCCGTCTATCCGCTGAAGGGCTATTCGCTGACCATCCCCCTGGCCGATGAACAGGGCGCGCCGGTATCCACGGTCCTGGATGAAACCTATAAAATAGCCGTCACCCGCTTTGATCGGCGTATCCGGGTGGGCGGCATGGCGGAAATCGTCGGTTTCAACACCGGCCTGGAAAAAGCCCGGCGCGATACGCTGGAAATGGTGGTGCGCGATCTTTTTCCGTTCGGCGGCCATATCGAGCAGGCCACATTCTGGACCGGACTACGCCCGATGACGCCGGACGGCACGCCCATCGTCGGGGCCACGCCGGTGAAAAACCTGTATCTCAACACCGGACACGGCACGCTCGGCTGGACCATGGCCTGCGGGTCGGGGCGGCTGCTGGCGGATATCATCAGCGGCGCGCGGCCGGAGATTCCCTATGACGATTTATCGGTCGCCCGCTATGACGGCAATTTCAGGGCGGGCGTGGAGCCGAAAATGGCCTGACGAGCGCGCGGCGGGGCCGCCGCCGCCGGTGCTATTGCTGCAATGACGTCAGCCTCCCCGACAAGCGCCGGGTATGCAGGCGGGCGAGGCCGGCAAATACCGCGCCCAATAACATCACCAACGACAGCGACAGGCGCGGCGGCAGCGGCAGGGCGATAAACGCCAGGCTGATGGCGGCCGCGCCCGCCATCTGGACAAAGCCGTTCAGCGCGGCCGCCACGCCCGCCTGGTCGGGATACGGCTCCAGCGCGTAGCTGGCGGCGGGGCCCAACAGAAAGGCCAGTCCGGAACAGGCTATCGCCACCGGCAGCATATAGCTCAGCCAGTGGGTTTGCCATATCAGCGGCGTCCAGGCGACGCTGGTCAGTAACGTCAGGCTGCCCAGACCCATCAGCAGGGTACCGATGGTCAGGCAGGCGGGGCGGCCCGCTTTGCGGATCACCCGGTTGGCGATGACGCTGACCAGCATAATCCAGCCCCCATTGGCGCCGAAGGCCAGCGAAAACTGCAGCGGCGTCAAGTGGGCCACCCCCATCAGCACCTGGGATGAAAGCGACACATAGGTCAGCGCCATCGCCATGGCGCCGGTATTGACCAGGGAAAACACCCGAAACCGCCGCTGACCGAGGATCGCCAGATAGGCGTTCACCGGCAGGCCCAGGCGGCGCAGGGTATTGCCCGGGCGCGTTTCCGGCAATCCCCGGGCAATCAACGCCAGCACCACCAGGGCATAAGCAGTCAGCGCCCAGAAGGGCGCGCGCCAGCCGAACCACTCGGCCAGCAGCCCGCCGGCCAGCGGGGCCAGCGCCGGCACGATATTCAGCGTGCCGTTCAGGAAGCTGAAGGCGCGGGCCGCGTCGTCGCCGTTGAGCCGGTCGCGCACGCAGCTGAACAAGGCGACGGTGGTACAGCATACCGCCAGGCCCTGCAACACCCGCGAGCACAGGAACACCGCGGGCAGTTGGGCCAGGGCCGCCATGGCGGCCCCCAGGCCGTACAGCGCCACGCCCGCCAGCGCCATGGGCCGGCGGCCGAAATAATCCACCAGGGGGCCGGTAAGCAGCTGACCGACGCCCATGACCAGGATAAACAGCGGGATAGTGGACTGGATCAGGGACTCCGGAGTACCCAGTCCTTTGGCGATGCCCGGGATCACGGGCAAATAGAGATCGATACCCAGCGGACCCAGCAATACTAATGACAGCAACAGCAGCAGAAATTTTCGCATCTATAACCACATATTAAGAACGAGCTTAAGAATAGGGGCAGCCGGCGGGCAAGGAAAGAGGAAAAATGGTCATCCAGGCTAATATATGATAATTTTTGTCACATTGTTTCTGATGTTGTTACCCGCCTTTATGAAAACGGAATATAAAAGTTTTTCCAAATTGTTGCATTTGACTTCCAGGGCATTGCGCATGGCGATTGACCGGCGTTTGAAATATCTCGGGCTCAGCCAGGCCAGCTGGGTGGCGGTGGCGGCGATAGCCGGCGCGCAGTCGCCGCTGTCGCAAAGCGAACTGGCGCTGATCCTCGGCGTCGAAGGCGCCACTATCGTCTCCATGATAGACCGCCTGGTGAAGCTGGATTTGGTTCAGCGCATTCCCACCGCCCAGGACCGGCGCAAGAAATTGCTGGTGGTCACCGCCGAAGGCAAGGCATTGTACGAAAAAGTGCGCATGGAAGCCGATGCCATCGGTAAGGAGATCCTGGAAAACGTGACCGAACAGGATATCCAGGTTGCCATGCAGGTGCTGACCAAAATCTACGCCGCCACCGAATCCCTGGATTGACGCCCCCCGTCCGCCGTGCCGACGGCGCTGGCACCGGCCCATCCGGGCAGATGGCGACGTTTTTGCGTTGCCGCGGCGCCGTTAAACCTGCTCTTCGGCGATTTTAATACCGATTTTACTCACTTTCTGATCGTCTTTTTCGGCGATGGTCCACACCAATCCTTCCGAGACGACGTTATCGCCCACCACCGGTTCGCCGCCGCCCAATAATTGCATCACAAAGGCGCCCAGCGTCAGCTCATGTTCCACTTTCTCATGCAGATCGAGGCCATAGATGGCCGCCACGTCTTCCAGCCTGGCATTGGCCTCGAGAATAAAATCGCCGAAAAAACGCTGATCCAACGCCACCGGCGGCGACTGGCTGAACAGCCTGCCCAGCGCCGGCAAATCCCGTTCCCGGCCGATAACGCACAGTACATCGCCCTCTTTCAACCGGGTGTTGCCGGTGGGGTGCAACATCACGTTATCGCGAAACAACGCGGCGATACGGGTGTGCTTGGGCATTTTCATATCGCGCAGCGCGGCGCCGACACACCAGTTATCCTCATTAAGCTGGTAAATAAACTGTTCCCAGGGATTTTCGGGATGGATATCCATGCCCACCCGGTTGATAGGCTTGGCGGTGGGCGGCACCACCACCTTAGCCAGCCTGGCGGCAAAACCCAGCGACGTTCCCTGCAGCAAAAGTGAAATCAATACGATAAAAAACGCGACGTTAAAATACAGGCGCGCGTGGTCCAGGCCGGCCATCATCGGGAATACCGCCAGGATGATCGGTACGGCGCCGCGCAGGCCCACCCAGGAGAGAAATACCCGCTCCCGGGCGGTAAAGTTGCGAAAGGGCAGCAACCCGACCCAAATGGATAACGGACGGGCGACCAGCATCAGCCAGAGCGACAAGATCAGCGCCGGCACCGCAATCATCCACAAATCGCTGGGCGTCACCAACAACCCCAGCACCAAAAACATGCCGATCTGGCTTAACCAGGCCATGCCGTCGAAGGTTTGCAAAATACCGTGTCGGTTGCGGATCGGCCGGTTGCCTAATAAAAAGCCGCAGAGATAGACCGCCAGGATGCCGCTGCCTTCCAGCGCCGTGGTCAGGGAGAAAATCATGATGCCGCCGCTTACCGCCAGCAGCGGATACAGTCCCGGGGCCAGGGAAATTCGGTTAATGGTTTGCAGCAGCAGCCAGCCGCCGCCCAGGCCGAACAACATCCCCAGGCCGAACTGCTGGATCAAATGCACCAGGAACATCCAGCTTAAATGGGATTCATGTCCCTGGATCATCGAGATAAGCGTAATGGTCAAAAACACCGCCATGGGATCATTGCTGCCGGACTCAATTTCAAGCGTGGCGTTGACGCGCTCGTTCAGGCCTTTGTCGCCCAGCAGCGAGAATACCGCGGCGGCGTCGGTGGAACCGACGATGGCGCCGAGCAACAACCCTTCTATCAGGTTGAGGTGAAATAGCCAGGCCGCCACCATGCCGGTCAGTCCGGCGGTAATCAGTACGCCCACAGTCGCCAGCGACAGCGCGGGCCACAGCGCCACGCGAAACGAGGTGGCGCGGGTGCGCATGCCGCCGTCGAGTAATATCACCGCCAGCGCCAGGTTGCTGATGAGGTAGGCGACCGGATAATTATCGAAACCGATGCCGCCGATACCGTCCACCCCGGCCAACATGCCGATGGCCAGGAAAATAACCAGGATTGGAATACCCAAACGGGAAGAGAGGGAACTCAGCAGGATGCTGCCGCCCACTAAAATAGAGCCAATAATAAATAAACTGATGATGGTGCTGCTGTCCAACCTAACTCTCCTTTATTGTTTTCGCCGGCTCCCGCTCATCCTGAACGGAAATAAGAGGCTACTGTTCCAGACAATATTGCCGGGCGGTGATGGGTGCCGCTGTTTATGCATGGAGGGGGCTTTCAAACTACCTCCTTTCACGCCAACCACAAAGCCGTTTTTTGCCAAAAGGCTATTTTTAGGCATTTCACGTCCAATACGCGGGATAATGGCTAAAAATCGACGCAAAGGGTTTTATGCCATGGCCGTGCCGGGATAATCATCGACATCGGCCGGCGGCTGGACAATGGGGTCTGAATGGAGCGCCCATGCTATGGCGCATGCCTGGGTTTTTCATTCATGTTACTATAAATTACCGCTGATAATGAATTACTGAATAAAAATTCCGATGAAATTTGACGGGCAATATTACGACATGCTGATCGTGAAGGAATGGCAGGATTTGATTGCCATCACCAGCGAGGCCGCACATAAGCTATTAATTTCATTTAAAAATGAAGATATTGATTTATTGGTGGACGATTTTTACGATTATATGCTGGGGGATGATAGCGCCCGGCTATTTCTTTCCAGCCAGCAGGTCAAGGATCGTCTGCATGCCACGCTGGTTCAATGGCTAAAGGCGGTATTGAGCAGTTCCGCCGCCGATCTGCCGGCATTGATCAGCGTCCAGCGTAAGGTCGGCGACGTGCATGCCCGCATCGGCATCCCCATTGATCTGGTGGCGCGCGGCGCCCGCCGTGCCAAAAGATCCCTTTATATCCTTCTGCGGCGCGATATTACCGATTTGGCCTTATGTTACGACGCCATGCGCTTTTCATCCCTGGCTATGGATATGGCTATCGAAGTCATGACCACGGCGTATTCCCGGTCCCATGAAAATACCACCAAGGACAAGGAGAATTTCCGCTTATTCTCCATTCTCGACAACGTCCATGTCGAACGGGAGCGCCAGCTTGCGGCGTTGCTGAACTGGGAAAACCAGTTTATCTACAACATCGCCACCGGTCTTCCCCTGGCGGAGATCGTGCCGCTGGCAGACGCGGAATTCGGGCTGTGGTTTCAGCACAAAGGACGGCACGTGTTTGAATCCGTTGACGAAGTCGCCGCCATCGAGGGATTGTTGGCCGGCGCCGACGCGTTTATTGCCTCCTACAGCGCCGATCGGGTGGCGGTAGCGGAACTGCGCCACCAACTGCTGCGCACCGTGCGTAACCAGGTAAAGCAGATCAGCACGCTGCTGGCGACGCTGTTCGACGAGCTGGCGAAATTTGAAAATGGCAAAGATCCCCTGACCAATCTGCTGAACCGGCGCTTTATTCCCACCATACTGCGCCGGGAAATCGCCCTGGCGATGCGCTCCGGCACGCCGTTTGTCATCGCCATACTGGATGTCGACTATTTCAAAAGCATTAACGACAGCTTTGGTCATGATGCCGGGGATGCGGCGCTGAAAAAAATTGCCGTGACCCTCTATGAGAGCGTACGCAGCAGCGATTATGTTTTTCGTTACGGCGGGGAGGAATTTATGCTGCTGTTTGTGGAAACGTCCGAAAGCCAGGCGGTTTCCATACTGAACACCATTCGCAACCGCATCGCGGAGCGGCCGGTCCAGCCGGCGGACGGTGGCAATATCACCCTGACGGTGAGCGTCGGCCTGTGCATATTCGACGGCCATCCCGATTATGAGCGCTTAATTAAAAAAGCCGACAACGCGTTATATCTGGCGAAACAAAACGGCCGGGATCGCATCGAAATCTACCGCGAAGGGCATCACTGAGGCGGGAGCTACGCCTGGCAACGGGCGTTGTGGCAACGGGGCGGGGCAAAACCTAAATCAGCCAGAATAAAACCGCAGTCTGGCTGATTTACCTACAGTTGCGTTTATCTTTCGTTAACCTGTTTATGGAACAATTCCCTGAATACCGGATAGATATCTTCCTGATCGCGGATATGCTGCATGGCAAAATTGTCATATTTGGCCTGCAGATCTTCATATTCCCGCCACAGGGTTTGATGCGCCCGGCGGGTGATCTCGATATAGCTATAATACCGCACCATCGGCAATAGCTTGCCGGCCAGCAGTTCGTGGCACAGCGGCGAATCGTCCGCCCAGTTATCGCCGTCGGAGGCCTGCGCGGCGTAGATATTCCACTGCGCGGGGTCATAACGTTCCTTCACCACCTCTTCCATCAGCTTCAGCGCGCTGGAGACAATGGTGCCGCCGGTTTCCTGGGAGTAGAAAAACTCATGCTCATCCACTTCCTTGGCCTGGGTGTGATGACGGATGTAGACCACGTCGACGTTTTTATAGGTCCGGCTGAGAAACAGATACAGCAGGATATAAAACCGCTTCGCCATATCCTTGGTGGCCTGATCCATCGAACCCGACACATCCATCAGACAGAACATGACCGCCTGGCTTGACGGTTCGGCGCGCCTTTCGAAATTTTTATAACGCAAATCAAAAGTATCGATAAACGGTACCCGGGCGATTTTCTGCCGCAGCTCCGCTATCTCCTTATGGATCCGCTCCTCCTCCAGCAATTGGGCCGGCTCGCTGTTGGCGAGCATGGCCAGCTCCTCCTCGAGCTCCCGGATGCTGCGGCGTTTGCCGGCGGTCATGGCGGTGCGCCGCACTAAGGAGTTTTGCAGCGAACGCACCACGCTGATATTGGCCGGCACGCCGGTGGACGTATAGCCGGAACGGTGCGTCTTGTACTCATTCAACTGCTTATGCTGGTTTTTTTGCAGATTGGGCAGCGCCAGGTCCTCAAACAGCAGGTCGAGGTATTCGTCTTTCGAGATTTGAAAGACGAATTCATCCTCGCCTTCGCCGTCCTGGCTGGCATTGCCCTGGCCGCTGCCGCCGCCCCCGCCCGCGGGCGGACGCTCAATGCGGTCGTTCTGGATAAAGTGATCGTTGCCGGGATGCACCCGATGGCGCATGCCCCCACGTCCCTGATGGAAAATAGGCTCATTGATATCAGTATTGGGAATCGACACCGATTCCCCGCTTTCTATATCGGTAACCGAACGCTTGTTGATGGCCCCGGCAATCGACTGTTTGATTTGCGACTTATAGCGGCGTAAAAAGCGCTGGCGGTTCACCATGCTTTTGTTCTTGCCGTTAAGTCGTCGGTCAATAAAGTAGGCCATATATTTCCTCCGGGCGACATTGTCCACCAGCTTTACTTATGCCGAAATCCTCGACAATAAGCCACTACGGCCAGCCACGCCGCAGCACAAATGCGGCGGCGTGACGACAATGTCGGCTACTGCGATCAAGACGATTTCCTCACCCGCAGATACCATTCACATAACAGGCGCACCTGTTTGCGGGTATAACCCTTTTCCATCATGCGATCCACAAAGTCGTCATGTTTTTTCTGCTCATCGGTAGATGTTTTCGCATTAAATGAAATAACAGGCAACAACTCTTCGGTGTTGGAGAACATTTTTTTCTCAATAACGGTGCGCAATTTTTCATAACTGGTCCAGTTAGGATTACGTCCGTTATTGTTGGCGCGGGCCCGCAGCACGAAGTTGACGATTTCGTTACGGAAATCTTTCGGGTTGCTGATGCCCGCCGGTTTTTCAATTTTTTCCAATTCCGCATTCAGTGCTTCCCGATCGAATAACTGGCCGGTATCTGGATCGCGGTATTCCTGGTCCTGGATCCAGAAATCGGCATAGGACACGTACCGGTCAAATATATTTTGACCATATTCGGAATAGGATTCGAGATAAGCGGTTTGAATCTCCTTACCGATAAACTCGGCATATTTAGGAATCAAATAACCCTTGAGATGTTCGAGATATTTTTCGGCAATATCCTGCGGAAACTGCTCGCGTTCAATTTGCTGTTCCAGGATATAAAATAAGTGTACCGGGTTAGCCGCTACCTCGCCGTGATCAAAGTTGAATACCCGCGACAAGATTTTAAAGGCGAAGCGGGTGGATAAGCCGTTCATGCCTTCGTCGACCCCCGCGTAATCACGGTATTCCTGATAGGATTTTGCCTTCGGGTCGGTATCTTTCAGGCTCTCGCCGTCATAGATGCGCATTTTGGAGTAGATACTGGAGTTTTCCGGTTCTTTCAGCCGTGAAAGGATGGAGAAACGGGCCAGCGTTTCCAGCGTGCCCGGCGCGCAGGGCGACTCCGACAGCTCACTATTGACCAACAGTTTTTCGTAGATCTTGATTTCCTGCGAAACCCGCAGGCAATAAGGCACTTTGACGATGTAGACACGGTCAAGGAACGCCTCGTTGTTTTTATTGTTGCGGAACTGCACCCATTCCGATTCGTTGGAGTGGGCGAGAATGATGCCGTTGAACGGCAGCGCGGCGATACCTTCGGTACCGTTATAGTTCCCTTCCTGGGTGGCGGTCAGCAGGGGATGCAGCACCTTGATCGGCGCCTTGAACATTTCGACGAATTCCATGATGCCCTGGTTGGAGCGGCAAAGGGCGCCGGAATAGCCATAGGCGTCGGGATCGTTCTGGGCGTGGTCCTCCAGTTTGCGGATATCGACTTTACCGACCAGGGCGGAGATGTCCTGGTTGTTCTCATCGCCCGGCTCGGTCTTGGCGATGGCTATCTGCTCTAGAATGGACGGCCAGACCTTGACCACTTTAAAACGGGTGATATCACCGCCGAACTCGTGCAGGCGTTTGGCCGCCCACGGCGACATGATGGTGCCGAGATAGCGGCGCGGCACGCTATACTCTTTTTCGAGGATGTTGGCGTCTTCCTGCGGGTTGAACAGGCATAACGGATGATCGTTGACCGGGCTGCGCTCGCCGTTGGCGCTCAGGATGTAGATGGGCACCCGCTGCATCAGCGCCTTGAGACGCTCGGCCAGGGAAGATTTACCGCCGCCAACCGGTCCGAGCAGGTACAGGATTTGTTTCTTTTCTTCCAGTCCCTGGGCCGCGTGCCTGAGATATGACACGATTTGCTCAATAGCCTCTTCCATGCCGTAAAATTCTTCAAAGGCGGGGTAGCGTGCTATAACGCGGTTGGAAAACAGTCGGGAAAGCGGTGGCTCCTGGGCGGTGTCGACCATGACCGGCTCACCGATGGCCATTAACAGTCTTTCCGCCGCGTTGGCGAATGCGCTGCGATCCTGGCGGCAGATGGTAAGGAATTCCTGCAGTGTGAACTCTTCGTCCTTGGCAGCTTCGTAGCGCTGACGATACTGGTCAAATATGTTCATAGCGATGCCCGTCCTTCGTTATTAGCACAGGTTAAAAAGGAGCTAGGATAAGTATTTAGTGCTCCTGAAAAAATCGATCTCTCCTAAGTACAGCAACCACTATGCCAACTTTGTTTGCACTTTATTGTTACCGCTCTCAGGAAAAACCTTTCTCTATAATAAAGTTTAGTTGGCATCTGGCAAATGTCATTTATGTGTTACCGCTTTTTTTAAGATATATCAATGACTCAGTTAACGTTTTTTTACCAAAGCCCTGTGTGGCGCGGCCTGTAGGGCTGTGGACCGATTTTGGCATAGTGTATATAAAATTAGGATATAATTTAGACGTTAATTGTTCTTTTCTGTAAATAATCGGCAAACGGCGTTGGTTTACTTTACACTTCACGTTTATATTGCGGTTTGTTCGTTTTTTTAACACTACGGGAAGCATCCATTGTGAAAACTCACCCATTATCCTTACTGAGTCTCGCGGTAGCCCTGGGCCTGTGCGCCCCGGTGGCAATGGCCGGCACCTGGTCCGTGGGCGCATCCGCGCTGCACGCCACCAGCCCTTATAAAGGCGCCGACGACAGAACAATCCCGTTTCCCATCATTAACTATGACGGGGACAGCGTCTACCTGCAAGGCCTGAGCGCCGGCTATTATCTGTGGAAGGATGCGCAGAACCAACTGTCGCTGACGGCCGAATATTCGCCGTTCGGCTTCAAGCCCAGCGACAATGATTACGGCTATATGAAGCAGTTGGATAAGCGGCGCGGAACCGCCATGGCGGGGCTGCGCTATAAGTATACGGCGCAATGGGGCATAGTTCGCGCATCCTATCTGGGCGATATCCTGGATAACAGCGATGGATTTACCGCCGATCTCGCTTATCTTTATCCTTTTACATTCGACCGGTTGACCCTGTTGCCCGGCATCGGCGCCAACTGGGCCAGCGATAACCAGAACGATTACTATTATGGCGTCAGCCGGCATGAATCCAGGCGCAGCGGCTTGGCGGAATACCAGGCCGACGACGGATGGTCGCCGTACCTAGAGCTGACGGCGGTTTACGCGTTGAACGAAAACTGGAATGCCTCGCTGATGGCGCGCTATACCCGGTTGAGCGATGAAGTGAAAGATAGTCCGATGGTGAATGCCAGCGCGACGACGCTTATCGGGGTAGGGATGACCTACCGCTTTTAAATGGTGCGCACCATGCTTCATTGGGGTGCATTTATGCGCGGGCGCACCAATCAGGTGCGCCCGCGGTGTTTTATACAACAGGAGGAACTATGGCCAGTAAACAGGTGATTTTTCCCGATGGGCATACCCTGCCCGCGATAGGTCAGGGCACCTGGTATATGGGCGAACGGTCCAGCGATATCCAGGCTGAGGCGCGCGCGTTGCAGTATGGACTCGACCTGGGGCTGAGCCTGATTGATACCGCCGAAATGTACGCCGACGGCGGCGCGGAGCGCGTGGTGGGCCGGGCGATACAGGGCCGGCGCGAAGAGGTGTTCCTGGTGTCGAAGGTCTATCCGCAGAATGCCGGTGGCGCCAAGGCGCAGGCGGCATGCGAAAACAGCCTGCGCCGTCTGCAAACCGATTATCTTGATCTGTATTTATTGCACTGGCGCGGCGGCATTCCGTTGTCCGATACCATCGCCGCCATGGAGACGCTGCGCCAGGCGGGAAAGATCAAACGTTGGGGCGTGTCGAACCTGGACGTGGCGGATATGGAGGAACTGTGGTCGCTGCCGGGCGGCGATGCCTGTATGACGGATCAGGTGTTGTACCATCTGGCCTCGCGCGGTATTGAGTACGATCTGCTGCCGTGGTGCCAGGAACGGGGAATGCCGGTGATGGCATACTGTCCGCTGGCGCAGGCCGGCAAGCTGCGTAACGGGTTGATGGACAATCAGGCGGTACAGCGTATCGCCGGCGAACTGGCGCTTACGCCGGCCCAGGTGTTACTGGCATGGGTGATACGGCGTCCGGGGGTGATTGCTATTCCCAAGGCGGGAAGCCGGGCGCATGTGAAGGAGAATGCCAGGGCGCTGGAGGTGGTATTGAGCGCGGCGCACCTTGATGAATTGGATCGCGCGTTTCCCGCGCCCCAGCGCAAAACCCATCTGGATATCGTCTGATCTTAGCGACGACCCGAGAGGACCGGCCCGGCCCCACCGGCACGCTTTCCCGGTAACAGGTTTGCTGCAGTTTAGCGTGGGCGGCCCTGGCCGCCATGGGGCCGTAAGCCGCGGTCAGGCTTTACGTAGGCTGATAACCGTCGCCAGGCGCGCGGGGGCGGCCGGCGTGGCTACCAGCGGTTTATTGACGCGTGCGGTTTCCACGCAAACATAGGTTTTATAGCCCTCGTCCGTGATATCGCTGATTTTTTTCGCCAATTCCGCGCCGGGATTCCAGGCTACCACGTCGCTGTAGTGGTGATGATGGATTTCGATGACGCGTTTATTGCCCCGGTCGTTAATCAGGCTGATGTCCTGCGGGTGGGTATATACCCGATCCACTTCGCCGCTGAACGTGACGTCGCCCTGCTGTTGCGCGGTAACGCCGCCGTTCACCTTGTCGATATAGCTGTTGCCCAGTCCGCTTACGCTGACGTCGTTAATATCCTTGATATTAAAATAGCTGTGCAGGGCGGCGGTGTTCTGGAAATCGCCTTTGGCTTCCAGTTCGATGCTGCAGGTGCGGCCCAGGACAAATGTCGCGGTCAGGGTAAAGGGTTTCGGCCAGTATTGCTCGGTAACGGCGCTGTCGTGCAGGCTGAGGGACAGGGTGACCTGCTGATCGTTTTCCTGATGGACGTCGAGATGCCAGGGCAGGATACGCGCAAAACCATGGTTGGGACTGGCTACCTTGCCGAACCAGGGCCAGCAGACGGGCACGCCGCCGCGAATGGCCACGCCATCCTTGAATTCGCTGCTGTCGCTTAACCACAGCACCGGTTCTTCGCCTGCGGGCTGCCAGGCCACCAGATGGGCGCCCTGCAGGGTAACCGCCGCCTTGACGCGCGGATGATCGATGACGATAACCGGCAGTTCATCCATCTGACGCAAGCTGATGGAGGATGAGAGCTGCTCTTTGACGGGTAACGCAAAAACAGAGTTATGCATACATGAGCCTTGTGAAGTTAAGCATTGGAATCAAATAAAAAGGGCGACATTGCTGTCGCCCCATAAGCCGTTCTTTATCGACAATGATTACTTGGCGATATGGGAAATCAGATCCAGTACTTTATTGGAATAACCCGTTT
The DNA here is from genome assembly GCF_047324145.1 of Sodalis sp. RH24. Lineage (NCBI taxonomy): Bacteria > Pseudomonadati > Pseudomonadota > Gammaproteobacteria > Enterobacterales > Bruguierivoracaceae > Sodalis > Sodalis sp. RH24. Next base: position 1,048,545 of record NZ_CP178729.1, on the reverse strand, counting down.
CGTTATCGTACCAGGCTACCAATTTTACAAAATTCTTGTTCAGCGCGATGCCGGCTTTGGCGTCAAATACCGACGTCAGTTTTTCGCCGTTGAAATCGGTGGAAACCACGTCTTCATCGGTGTAGCCCATTACGCCTTTCAGTTCGCCTTCGGACGCTGCTTTCATCGCTGCGCAGATTTCTTCATACGTTGCGCTTTTTTCAATGCGCGCGGTTAAATCGACAACGGAAACGTTCGGGGTCGGAACACGGAAGGACATGCCGGTCAGTTTACCGTTCAGCTCGGGGATAACTTTACCCACGGCCTTGGCGGCGCCGGTTGAGGACGGAATGATGTTCTGGGACGCGCCGCGGCCGCCGCGCCAGTCTTTATGGGACGGGCCGTCGACGGTTTTCTGCGTTGCGGTGGTGGCGTGTACGGTGGTCATCAGCGCTTCAACGATACCGAATTTATCGTTAAGGACTTTGGCCAGCGGCGCCAGGCAGTTGGTGGTACAGGAAGCGTTGGACACGATATCCTGGCCATCATAGGATTTATGGTTCACGCCCATGACGAACATCGGGGTATTGTCCTTGGAAGGGCCCGTCAGGACCACTTTCTTGGCGCCGGCGGTGATGTGCTTGCGGGCGGTTTCGTCGGTCAGGAAGATGCCGGTGGCTTCTGCAACCACGTCAACGCCAACGTCACCCCATTTCAGGTTAGCCGGATCTCTCTCAGCGGTAACACGGATGGTTTTGCCGTTTACAACCAGATGGCCGTCTTTCACTTCCACGGTACCGTCGAAACGACCGTGAGTTGAATCATACTTCAGCATGTAAGCCATATAGTCGGCGTCTAACAGGTCATTGATGGCGACGATTTCGACATCGTCACGTTCCTGCGCAGCACGGAAAACAATACGGCCGATACGGCCAAAACCGTTGATACCTACTTTGATAGTCATATATTCCACCAGCTAATTATTAGTGAATAAAAGGTTACTTGTAAACTTACAAAAACCTCGCGCAGCGTCAAGCGGAATCGTGTCAATTATTGCTGCAAATCAAACGTAATCACACCATTTGAACGTAAATTGTCCGTTCCGCCGCCCGCACAGCTACGAATAAGATGGGGGCCGTAGCCCGCCATTTAAACTGCACCTGGCAGCTAAATGTGACATGCATCACACTTACCGCTCACGTCGTTTCTCGCCCTCTAGTTTAAGCTAAAAATCATCCCGGTGTTGTTAATTATTTGTTATAATAAGCCGGTTCAAAACCCTTATCATTCATTCACCGCCTGAGAATCGCACGTATGGCTAAAAATGATCCCGATCGCATCGTCCCCGACCACCTGACCGATATGCAGCGCCATGTCACGCAGGAGCGGGGCACCGAGCCGCCTTATAGCGGTAAGTTGCTGGAAAATAAGCGCACCGGCCAGTACCACTGCCTGTGCTGCAACGCGCCGCTGTTTTTTTCTGCAACCAAATATGACTCCGGCTGCGGCTGGCCGAGTTTTTACGAGCCGGTTAACGAGTCCGCCATCCGTTATCTGGACGACAACTCCCATGGTATGCATCGCGTGGAGATCCGCTGCGGCAATTGCGATGCCCATCTTGGGCACGTATTCCCGGACGGGCCGCAGCCCGGCGGCGCCCGTTTTTGCGTTAACTCCGCTTCGCTGCGTTTTAAGGACCAGGAAAATGGCGAAGAAATCGACGGCTGATTCGCACGTAACACACCCGCGCGTATCGCTGCCGGCGGAGGCAAGCTTTATCGATTCAGCTAATTATTCTTATGATAAGGAATAAATCGTGGACGTTGATGCGCTACTGGCTAACCTGACGCCTGACATCTACCAGCGCCTGAAAACGGCGGTGGAACTGGGCAAATGGCCCGACGGCGTTCCCCTGACCGCCGAACAAAAGGATAACTGCCTGCAAATGGTGATGCTGTGGCAGGCCCGTCATAATCATCAGCCGGAGCATATGAGCATCGGCACCGACGGGCAAATCGTGATGAAAAGCAAGCGCGAGCTGCTTGAGGAACTGACCGGGCGACCGGTGGCGCGTATCAAGCCCGAATAGCGCGGCCACCCCGGCAGGCGCGGCCGCGTCACCATGCCGGGAAACGCCTATCCTTCGCCGGCGCCGCTTCGCGCTCAGACGCCGCGCATCATCTCATCCAGGGTCACCAGCCTGGCGCCGTGGCGGCGCATTTCCTCCAGCGCCCTTTGGCTGTCGCCGGCGTCCAGGTTGACGCCGCGGCATCCTTCGGTGAGCACGTCGGTGCGATAGCCCAGCGACAGCGCGTCAAGCACGGTGAACTTTACGCAATAGTCGGTCGCCAGCCCCATCACCGTCAGATGGGTGATATCCAGCGCGCGCAGCCAGTCATCCAGCTCGGTCTGCTGGCGATGGCCGTTATCAAAAAACGCGCTGTAGCTGTCTATCTCGGGCTGGCGGCCCTTGAGGATCTTCTTGTCAATCCATTGCTGATGCAACTGCGGGTGCAACTGCGCCCCGGGGGTATCCTGTACGCAGTGCACCGGCCACCATACCTGGCTGAGACCGTCCAGCATGCCGGTATCGCCCACCCGGGCGCCGGCGTTGACCGCAAAACTGCCGTGCTGGCGTGGATGCCAGTCCAGCGAGGCCGCCACCGGGAAACCCGACCGGCGGCAAAAGGCCATCGCCTGGTTGGCGACGCTTATCACCGCGTCTCCCTCGGCGACCGCCAGCGCGCCGCCCGGGCAAAAATCATTTTGTAAATCGATCAACAGTAAGGCGCTGTTCATAGATCTCTCCCGTTCACTCTTTAACGGTTAACTCCCCGCGCAGGTTTTGCTGCATCAGACGGCAAATATCGGCGGCCGGCAGCGACTGGCTCAATAAAAAGTGCAGTTTGGTCAGGGTGGCCTCGACGGTCATATCAAATCCGCTGATAACGCCGGCCCGCGCCAGGGCGTTGCCGGTAGCGTAGCCGCCCATATCGACCCGGCCGGAAAAACATTGGGTCAGGTTGACCACGATGCTTCCGCGCGCCACCGCCTGGCGCAATTCATCCAGCAGCGCCGGGTGCTGCGGGGCGTTGCCCACGCCGTAGGAGCGCAGGATCAGCGCTTTCACCGGCTGGCGTAAAAAATTGCCCACCACATCGGCGGAAATGCCGGGATAAAGCGTGACCACCCCGACCGGCTGCGGCGTGATCGGATGACTGATAAGCACGCCGTCGCCCCCGGGCGGCAGCGGGGAGGCCATGCGGCGTATATGGATGCCCGCTTCCAGCAGCGGCGGCAAATTGGGTGAGGCAAACGCGTCGAAACCGTCGGCGTGGGCTTTGGTGGCGCGGTTGCCGCGAAACATCTTATTGTTAAAAAACAGGCTGACTTCATTCACGGGATAGTTGGCCGCCAGGTACAGCGCGTTGAGCAGATTGGTCTGGCCGTCGGATCGCAGTTCCTCCAGCGGGATCTGCGATCCGGTGACGATCACCGGCTTATTCAGGTTTTCCAGCATAAACGACAGCGCGGAGGCGGTGAACGCCATGGTGTCCGTGCCGTGTAAAATAACAAACCCATCATAGCGATGATAATTTTCCGCGACATCCTGGGCGATATGTTGCCAATCGTCGGGCGTCATATCGGAGGAGTCGATCAGCGGCGTGTATTCATGCACGGTGAAATCGGGCATTTCCGGGCGATAGAATTCCGGCATCAGGGCCAGCTGACGCTGCAGATGCCCCGAGACCGGGATATAACCGTTTTCGGAACGTTGCATACCAATGGTGCCGCCGGTATACGCAACATAAATGGATTTTTTTGACATGAAGGGACAGGCGTTGACGGGATAATACGCTAATTATACGTCCTGCAGGCAATAACACCAGCCCCGGACGGGGCTGGTATCGGTTGGGGCGGCCAGGTTATTGGACGTCACCGCAGGTAAGGCAATAGGCGTAACGGTTCTGGGGGTCGTTCAATTTCGGAAACGCGTTGGCCTGGGTGGAAAACAGGGCGGAAACCTGCGCGGCCGGCGCCGGCAGGAACGCCTGGATCATGACGGGCAGATGCGCATAAACCGCGGCGCTGGTTTGCGACATGACCATATCAAGCAGGCTCGGCTCATCCAGATACCAGTTCAGGTAGTATTGCTGTAATTTCGCCAGTTCGGCCGCTTTCGCCACCGCGTCGTCAAAATCCCCCAACTGATCGACCAGGCCGTTGGTCTTGGCATCGCTGCCGACCCAGACATGACCCTGGGCAATCTTATCGACCTCCTCGGGAGATTTGTTCCGCGCCTTGCCCACAAGCGTAATAAAGTTCTTGTAGCCGTTCTCGATGTTGAGCTGCATCATCTGCGAAAATTCCGGCGGCAGCGCCTTGGTCATCGACAGATCGGCCAATGGCGAGGTGGCGACGCCATCGGTATGGACGCCTATGCTGCCCAGGGAATCCTCGAAGGTGTTGATAACGCCGAAAATACCGATCGAGCCGGTGAGGGTGCTGGGACTGGCGATGATGTAGTTGGCCGGGGTGGAAATCCAGTAACCGCCGGATGCGGCCATGCCGCCCATGGAAACCACCACCGGTTTACCCGCGCCGCGCGCCGCCTCGAGCTCGGAACGGATCATCTCGGAGGCGCTGACGCTGCCGCCGGGACTGTTAACCCGCAAGACGATGGCCTTGACATCGGGATCCAGCCTGGCGTCGCGGATCTGGCCGGCGGTCGTGTCGCCGCCGACCGACCCCGGGGTTTCCGGGCCGTCGATAATGGCGCCGTTGGCGAAAATCACCGCAATCTGGCCGCCTTTTTGCGGTTGCCGCGGCGTCTGGTAATCATAAATACTGACGGCGTTAAACGCGTTTTTTTGCTTGTTCCAGCCAAAGGCCTTGGTCATTTCCGCTTCGATGGCCACACGGGAGGCCACGGTATCGACCCACTTATTCGCCAGCGCGAACTGCGCCGTATCGCCGTCGACGGACCGCAGGCCGGCCACCATCGCCTGGGCGCCGGGGAACAGCTGATCAGACGTGATCTGGCGGTTTGCGGCCACGGTATCTACATAGTGCTGCCATAACTGGCCGAGCCAGCGGCTGTCGGCGTCACGGGCGGCGGGGGACATATCATCGCGCAGGAACGGCTCCACGGCGGATTTATAGGTGCCGACCCGGAAAATATGGGTATTGACCTTCAATTTATCCAGCAGTGATTTGTAATACAGATTATTGGTGGCCAGGCCATGAAGATCCACAGCGCCCTGGGGCGTAAGGTAGATTTTATTGGCGAAGCTGGCCAGGTAGTACTGCGCCTGGTTGTAGCTGTCGCCGGCGGCATAGATCGGCTTGCCGGAGTCGCGGAATTCGCGCAGCGCCTTACCGATATACTGCAGCGAGGCCTGGTCCGCGCCGGCGAAATCCTTCAGCGAAAGCACCAGGCCGGTAATGTTGCCATCGGATTTTGCCTGGCGCAGCATATCCACCACGTCAAACAATGAGTTTTCCTGCAAACGGTTACTGGATGCGCCCAGTAATTCACGGCCGATTTGCCGTAATTTATTATTGACCGACGGCTTTTCGACCACCACCCCGGTAAGATCCACCAGTAGGGCGCCTTTGCCCGGCTCCGGCGCCGACCGGTGCAATTGCAGGTAAATACCTACGCAGACGACAATAATGAAAATAAGAAACAGGTTCAGGATAAATTCGCGGATGAAATTTAACAAACGCCAGCACCATCTGAAGGGGCCGGATATTATTCGCCACAATGTGCGCATGTGTGCTCCATAAAAACTACGTGTGCAGGAATCATAATCTAAAATCAACTCAGCAACGTTTAACCATCAACGTTACGATGGCTGAATAGTCGTCACAATGCCGATGAGAGTGTGTTGTCAGGTATCCTAAAGATCCCCCCGCTAAAAGTCAGCATTAAAGATAAGAAAAAATCCGCTTAAAAAGCGTCATACTGTTTCCAACCAAGGGCATATGTTACCGTAGCGGTCGTGCCCACCATCAGGAGTAAGGTAATGGATGCATTAGAACTTTTGTTAAACCGGCGTTCGGCGTCACGACTTGCCGAGCCGGCGCCCGCCGGCGACGTCCTGGATAATATTATCCGCGCCGGCATGCGCGCCCCGGATCATGGCGCGCTGCAGCCGTGGCGCTTTGTCATCATCGACGGGGAAGGGCGTACGCGTTTTAGCGAACTGCTGCACCAGTCGGCACTTGAGGCCGGGCTGGACGAAAAGGGCGTGGAAAAAGCCCGGCAGGCGCCGTTCAGGGCGCCGATGATTATCGCCGTACTGGCCTGGTGCGATACCCAGACCAAAGTTCCACGATGGGAGCAGGTCATTTCGGCGGGATGCGCAGTGCAGGCGATGCAGATGGCCGCCCTGGCGCAAGGCTTCAACGGCATCTGGCGCACCGGCCTGTGGGCGACGGCGCCGGCTGTGAAACAGGCGTTCGGCTGCCGTGAACAGGATGAGATCGTCGGCTTTTTGTATTTGGGTACCCCGCAGTTGAAAGCCTCCACCACTATCCTGGCGCCGGATACGGAGCCGTTCGTGCGTCACTTCTAGCCGTTCCCGGCGGGCCGGCGTTGCGCGATGTGCCCGCGCCGCGCGCCGGCGGCGCGTGGCGCAGCCTGGCCAACAGTGGTATCCTGATGCCCGTAGATCCGGCCCTGGCGGCCTGTGTAAGAGTAAAATAGAGGGTGCGCGATGCAGCTTTTTATTGCTGAAAAACCCAGCCTGGCCCGGGCGATTGCCGATGTCCTGCCGCAGCCCCACCGCCGGGGAGACGGCTATATAGCCTGCGGACCGGACCATGTGGTGACCTGGTGTATCGGTCATCTGCTTGAGCAGGCGCAGCCCGACGCGTATGACAGCCGCTATGCCCGCTGGTCGCTGGCCGATTTACCTATCGTGCCGCAAAAATGGCGGCTGCAGCCGCGGCCATCGGTGCAAAAACAGTTAAATGTGGTGAAAAAGCTGCTGGCCGACGCCGCGGAAGTGATCCACGCCGGCGATCCGGACCGCGAGGGCCAACTGCTGGTGGATGAGGTGCTGGATTACCTGGCGCTGAGCGGGGATAAACGTCGCAATGCCAAACGCTGTCTGGTCAACGATCTCAATCCGCAGGCGGTCAGCAAGGCTATTTCCCGTCTGCGCGAGAACCGCGAATTTATTCCGCTGTGCGTTTCCGCGCTGGCGCGTGCGCGCGCCGATTGGCTTTACGGCATCAATATGACCCGCGCTTATACCCTCCTGGGCCGCAACGCCGGCTATCAAGGCGTATTATCCGTGGGTCGCGTGCAGACGCCGGTGCTGGGGCTGGTGGTCAAGCGCGATGAGGAAATCGAGAACTTTGTGCCGAAAACCTATTTTGAGGTTAAGGCGCATATTGTGACACCGTCACAAGAACGCTTTGTCGCCCTGTGGGTGCCCAGCGAGGCCTGCGAATCCTATCAGGACGAGGAAGGACGCCTGCTGCATCGCGCCCTGGCCGATCATGTGGTTACCCGTATCGCCGGCCAGCCGGCGCGCGTAACCCTGTATCAGGATAAGCGGGAAGCCGAGGCGCCGCCGCTGCCGTTCTCTTTGTCAACCCTGCAAATCGAGGCGGCCAGGCGCTATGGACTTAGCGCCCAGCAGGTCTTGGATGTCTGCCAGCGCCTGTACGAGACCCATAAGCTGATTACCTATCCCCGTTCGGACTGCCGTTACCTGCCGGAAGAACATTTTGCCGGGCGCCAGGCGGTGCTTAACGCCATCCAGGCCCACCAGCCGGACCTCATGACGCAGGCAACACTGGATAAAGACCAGAAAAACCGCGCCTGGGATGATAAAAAGGTGGACGCGCATCATGCCATCATTCCTACCGCCCGCGGTGGCAAAACGACGCTCACCGAAAACGAGCATAAGGTGTATGCGCTGGTGGCCCGGCAATATTTGATGCAGTTTTGCGCCGATGCGATGTTTCGCCGCTGCGTGATCAATCTGGATATTGCCGGCGGCAAGTTTGTCGCCAAAGCGCGCTTTCTGGCGGAAGCTGGATGGCGCACGCTGCTGGGCGGCAAGGAGCGCGACGAGGAAAATGACGGCACGCCGCTGCCGGTGGTGGCGAAAGGGGATGAACTGCTGTGCGAGTCGGGGGAAGTGGTGTCCCGCGAGACCCAGCCGCCGAGGCCGTTCAACGATGCGACGCTGTTGTCCGCCATGACCGGTATCGCGCGGTTTGTGCAGGATAAGGAATTGAAAAAAATCCTGCGGGCCACCGACGGGCTGGGCACCGAGGCCACCCGCGCCGGCATTATCGAGCTGCTGTTTACCCGCGGGTTTTTAGTGAAAAAAGGGCGAAATATCCTCTCGACCCCCACGGGACGCGGCCTGATCCATGCCCTGCCGCCCAGCGCCGCCAGCCCGGATATGACCGCGCATTGGGAGGCGACCCTGACCAAAATCAGCGAAAAACAGTGCCGCTATGAGGATTTTATGCAGCCCCTGACCGCTACCCTGCAAAGTCTTATCCAGCAGGCGCGACAGCAGCCGGCGCCGCCGTCATTGCGCGGCCTGCCGCCTGCCGCTGCTAAGGGAAATACCGGCGCGACAGGCAAAAAAACCTTCCGGCGCGCGCCCCGCGGTACGCCAAAACCCCAGGCGGGCGCCGCCTGAGGTATTTTGTGACGCCGTCACATTTTTTCTGCCGGCTTGGCCATAAAAAATACCTGTGCCCGGCGTTGGCCGCGCGCCTTATTGCCTGCGTATACGTATAAAAGCCTGTAACAGCGGCCCATCCGCAGGCGCCAGCGCATAGGTGGCGGCAACCGCCGGTGGAAGCCAGGCAATTTCACTGTGACAGTGTAACGATATCCTGCCGCTAAAAGCCGTCACGTGCCAGGCGTGCAGCTGGATATGGCGGTCGGGCAGCGTAAGGCGTTCGCTGCCGATATACGCGCCGATTTGGGCGTCGATAGACAACTCCTCTTGTAACTCGCGCCGCAGCGCCTGCTGCTGGCTTTCCCCCGCCTCCTGTTTGCCGCCGGGAAATTCCCACAGGCCCGGCTGATCGCGTCGGGCATCCCGCCGCGCCACCAAAATGCGGCCGTCGCGCTCGATAATGGCCGCCACCACCTCAATGGCCGGGGACGGCGCAATCACAGCGTGAAATCCGCCCAGACCGGCGCATGATCGGATGGTTTTTCCATGGCACGGATAGCATAGTCGATGCCGGTGGCCGTGCAGGCCTGCGCCAGCAGCGGCGACGCCAGCAGCAGGTCAATGCGCAGCCCGCGATTTTCATCAAAGCCGCGCGAGCGGTAATCGAACCAGGAGAACCGGTCGGCGCTGTCGGGAAATTGCTGGCGGAAGGTATCAACCATGCCCCAGGTCTGCAGACGTCCCAGCCATTCCCGCTCTTCAGGCAAAAATGAGCATTTGCCGGTGCGCAGCCAGCGTTTACGGCTTTCCTCGCCGATGCCGATATCCAGGTCGGTGGGACTGATATTCAGATCGCCCATGATCAGCAACAGGGATTGCGCATTGTGGTGTTGTTCAACGTAGTGTTGCAGATCCTGGTAGAAACGCTGCTTGGCGGGAAACTTAACCGGATGATCGCGGCTTTCCCCTTGGGGGAAGTAGCCGTTGACCAGCGTCAGGATGCCTTTCGGGGTAGCGAAATCGGCCATGATAATGCGGCGCTGGGCGTCGGCCTCGTCCGTCGCGAACCCGCGGCGCAGCGCCAGCGGCTGTTCGCGGCACAGCAGCGCCACGCCGTAGTGGCCTTTTTGGCCATGGTAATAGACGTGGTAGCCGTGGCGGGAGACCTCTTCCAGCGGGAACATATCGTCATGCACTTTGGTTTCCTGCAAGCCGATAACGTCGGGCTGATGCTGCTCGATAATGGCCTCGAGCTGATGGGGCCTGGCCCGTAGCCCGTTGATGTTAAAGGAGACAAACTTCATTTTGTGCGCCATCAGGGAAGTGATACGTGATGGTAGCAGAAAAAAAAACGGTTATAAACGATGGCGAACCTGGCGAAGGTTTCATCCTCCCCCCAACGGGAAGTCGGTAATCCTGGGTGCTGTGGGAATGTATGCGGCGTATGCAGATGGTGGTGGGGGAAGGAATATTCGTCGCTGCGCTCCTCACCCTGCGGGCCGATGCTGGCACATCGTTGTCTCGCTGCGCTCGGCTCGAACCTTGGTCGAAGGTTCTCATCCTTCCCCAACGGGAAGTCTGTAATCCTGGGTGCTTTGGGAAATAATGAGGCGTATACAGATGGTGGTGGGGGAAGGATGATTCGTCGCTGCGCTCCTCACCCTGCGGGCCGATGCTGGCGCATCGTTGTCTCGCTGCGCTCGGCTCGAACCTTGGTCGAAGGTTCTCATCCTCCCCCCAACGGGAAGTCTGTAATCCTGGGTGCTGTGGGAATGTATGCGGCGTATGCAGATGGTGGTGGGGGAAGGAATATTCGTCGCTGCGCTCCTCACCCTGCGGGCCGATGCTGGCGCATCGTTGTCTCGCTGCGCTCGGCTCGAACCTTGGCCGAAGGTTCTCATCCTTCCCCAACGGGAAGTCGGTAATCCTGGGTGCTGTGGGAATGTATGCGGCGTATGCAGATGGTGGTGGGGGAAGGATTCGAACCTTCGAAGTCAGTGACGGCAGATTTACAGTCTGCTCCCTTTGGCCGCTCGGGAACCCCACCTGGCTCAGAAATGAATATCTGGTCAAGCGGGGCGCATCATATCAAATAAGACGGCACTGTAAAGAACAAACTTGCGTTAAATGATTCACTTGCCGTTTTTTTCGGCACAAGGCGGCAAAACCGCCCTGGAACCCCTCACAAGATAATGGTGCGGTTACCGTAAACAAAGACCCGCTGCGCCAACACCCGGTACAATGCCCGGCTCAGGACGTTTTTCTCGACGTCGCGGCCGGCGCGCATCATATCCTCCGCGGTATAGGTATGATCGACGTTAATCACGTCCTGGCTGATAATAGGCCCCTCGTCCAGATTATCGTTCACGTAATGGGCGGTGGCGCCAATGATCTTTACGCCGCGCTCGTAAGCCTGGTGATAGGGCCGCGCGCCGATAAAGGCGGGCAGGAACGAATGGTGAATATTGATAAGCTGGTTGGGATAGCGGCGCACAAACGTAGGCGTCAGCACGCGCATATACTTGGCCAGGACCACATAATCAGGGTGGTAGCCATCGATCTGCTCCGCCATGCGCGCATCGTGCTCTTCGCGGGTAAACCCTTCGTGGCTGACCAGATGAAAGGGAATTTCAAACCGCTCCACCAGCGTGCGCAGCGTCTCGTGATTACCGATCACCGCGGCGATGTCCACATCCAGCCCGCCGTAGGTGCTTTTCATCAGCAAATCGCCCAGGCAGTGCGCCTCCTTGGTCACCAGGACCACGATGCGGCGCCGCCCGGCCTGGTTCAGCTCGCGCACCGTGCCGGCCGGTAAAACCCGATCTAGGTCGGCCAGCAGCCGCGCGTCGTCAAATACGCCTTCCAGCTCGGTGCGCATAAAAAAACGCCCGCTGCGATGATCAACGTATTCGTTATTTTGCACGATGTTTAAATGATGGCTGAAACAAATACTGGTGATTTGCGCGATCAGGCCTTTTTCATCCGGGCAAATGGTGCGTAAAATTTTTCTTTGTATAGTTTGCGACTGCATTAACTTGCTGATCCTGTCGAAGCCGATGATATGTCATGAAAAGCATACCGGAACGAACCGGCCGGGTCAGCGTCCACAACACTTCTTGTATTTGTTACCCGAGCCGCAGGGGCAGGGCTCGTTTCTGGCGGGCTGCTTATGCAGGCCGTCGACATAATACCAGCGATCGTCCATGCGGACAAAGCGTGAACGTTCATGGATAAAGCCCGGCCGCTGCCGCTGCTCATCAAAAAAGCGGGCGATGAATTCAACATAGCCCTCCTGCGCGTCCCGGCCGGCGGATTCCGCCTTGACCACAAGCCCGCGCCATTGCGTTACCGCGCATTGGGCGGTTAATTCAGCGCGCCAGCGCGCCGCTTCGCAGTCCGGATGCCAGGTGGCAATCAGGTAATCGACGTTACGTTGCGTGAACGCGGTATAACGCGATCGCATTAACTGGCCCGGCGTCCGGGGCGGGCGGGCGCCGCTGATAAACGCAGCGCAACACTGGTCCGGAGGCAGGCCGCTATCGCATGGGCAAAGAATATCCACAACACCTCTTGTCACGACGGCAAAGCCGCCTTGTATTACCATTGCTACCGGTCAGATCCGGCGCCGGGTACGGCGCGCGGACTGTAAAGACGCTATTTTATGCCATACCTCAAGCCAAGGCAAAAAATCAATGATTTTGAACAAAAAAGCATATGGTTTTACAACGAAAAGGCTATTTATCCTTGTCAAAATATGCCGAAACCGCCATCATTTTGCCCGGAAAGGGTGCATTTTTACCTAATGACTACTACGCTCCTTACTTAAGCAACATCATTTTAACGCCGTCGAGAAGGTTATCCGGCTTGTTGAATGGGGTATCAGGGGATAGGTCGGTAACCAATGTAGCCGATTGCTGTTCAAACGCAGGAACGCATAAATTATAAGCAACACACTAATCAGCCCCTGAGATTTCTTAAAAGTAAAAGTGGTCTGCTTGAGCCGCTGTTAAGCTGATTGGAAAAAGAGGTTTTTGATGGCGAAGCCGTTAGTAAACAAACAAATTTTAGTTGTTGAGGACGAGGCTGTTTTTCGCTCCGTACTGACGCAATTTCTTCAGTCGCTGGGGGCCGTTGTTCATGAAGCATCCCATGGCGGCGAAGCGCTGAGCATGCTGCCTATCACTAAACCGGACCTGGTAATCTGCGATCTTGAAATGGCCGAAATGAACGGCCTGACGTTTGTGGAGCGTTTCCGCTCGGTGGATGCCGCCACGCCGGTATTGGTGGTTTCCGGTACCGATCAGATGACCGATATCGCCAAGGTCCTGCGGCTTGGGGTGCAGGATGTGCTGCTCAAGCCCCTTGATGATTTTGTCCGTCTGCGGGAAACCGTGCTTGGCTGCCTTTACCCCGATATGTTTACCTCGCAGGTGGACGAAGAAGAGCAACTGTTCCAGGATTGGGACGCCTTAAGCCAGCACCCCGGCGCCGCCGCTAAGCTGCTCAAGCAATTGCAGCCGCCGGTGCAGCAGAATATTGCCCGCTGCCGGGTGACCTACCGGCAACTTACCATGGCCGAGCAGCCTGGACTGGTGCTGGATATCGCCGCTTTATCCGAGCACGATCTGGCCTTCTATTGTCTGGATGTGACCCGGGCGGAAGAAAAAGGCGTTTTGGCCGCCTTGCTGCTGCGCGCCTTGTTTAACGGGCTGCTGCAGGCGCATCTGGCCAATCGCGCCCATCGCCTGCCGGAGCTTACCACCCTGTTGAAACAGGTGAACCAACTGCTGCGCAAGGCCAACCTGGACGGACAGTTTCCCCTGCTGGTGGGGTACTACCACCGCGGCCTGAATAACCTGATTTTGGTATCGGCGGGGTTGAACGCCACGCTCAGCGCCAATGAGCAGCAAATCCAGCTCAATAGCGGCGTGCCGCTGGGCACGATGAGCGGCGCCTATTTAAACCAGGTGAGCCAGCATTGCGACGCCTGGCAGTGCCAGGTCTGGGGCGCGGGCGGCAGATTACGGTTAATGCTGTCCACGGAATAATCGCATCCTGCGGCATGCGTTGCAGGTTGCCGTTTATTTGACCAGCCAAGTTATTAATTTATAACCCGTTCTAAAATGGGTAATTGTCCTAATTTCTTCACAAACCCCTCCTTTCATCAGGCACCTTCTTCGTAAACTGATATACTTGATAGGTTTAAAATTAGATAAAAAAATTTATTATCTTGATGATAAGAGAGAGGTGGTTGATGTCTGCAATTAATACCAAAGTAAGAAAAGCGGTGATTCCTGTGGCCGGTTTGGGAACGCGTATGTTGCCGGCGACCAAGGCTATACCGAAAGAAATGCTACCTTTAGTCGATAAGCCCCTGATTCAATATGTTGTCAACGAATGTATCGCTGCCGGCATTAACGAAATTATCCTGGTCACCCATTCTTCTAAAAATTCCATCGAAAACCATTTTGATACCAGCTTTGAGCTGGAAGCCATGCTGGAAAAACGCGTTAAGCGCCAGCTGCTGGCTGAAATCCAGGCCATCTGCCCGCCCCACGTCACCATCATGCAAGTGCGCCAGGGCCTGGCGAAAGGGCTGGGACATGCGGTTATGTGCGCCCATCCGCTGGTGGGCGACGAACCGGTGGCGGTTATCCTGCCGGACGTCATTATCGACGAATACGAATCCAACCTGAAAACCGAAAATCTCAGCGAAATGCTGGCGCGCTTCGCCGAAACGGGCCGCAGCCAGATCATGGTTGAACCGGTGGAAGACGTAACCAACTACGGCGTGGTGGATATCCAGGGCAAAGAATTGAAACCCGGCGAAAGCGCGCCGATGGTCAACGTGGTGGAAAAACCCGCCGCCGAGGACGCGCCGTCCAACCTGTCGGTGGTGGGCCGTTATGTATTGTCCGCCGATATCTGGCCGCTGCTGGCTAAAACGCCTCCGGGAGCCGGCAATGAAATCCAGCTCACCGACGCCATCGCCATGCTGATGGAAAAAGAAACGGTGGAAGCCTATCACCTGAAGGGGCTGAGCCACGACTGCGGCAATAAACTGGGTTACATGGAAGCCTTCGTCGAATATGGCATTCGTCATGAAAGCCTGGGCAAAGAATTTACCCAATGGCTAAAAGAAACCATCGTGGATTGATTTTTTTTTGAGCGCATTTTTTTACCAGGAATTTCAACATGAAAGTGACTGTGTTTGGTATCGGTTATGTTGGTTTGGTGCAAGCGGCGGTACTGGCTGAAGTGGGTCACGACGTGCTTTGCGTCGATGTCGACGCGCGTAGAGTCGAGAATCTGAAAAACGGCAACATCCCCATCTATGAACCAGGGCTGACCCCGCTGGTGCAGCAGAACTACGAATCAGGCCGGCTGCAGTTCACCACCGACGCCAAGGCCGGCGTTAGCCACGGCATCATGCAGTTTATCGCGGTGGGCACCCCTCCCGACGAGGACGGCTCGGCGGATCTGCAATACGTCACCGCGGTGGCCCGGACCATTGCCCAGTATATGGACGATCATAAAGTGGTGCTGGACAAGTCCACCGTACCTGTCGGCACGGCGGATAAAGTTCGCGCCGTTATGCAGGAAACCCTACAGGCGCGCGGCAGCAAGCTGACTTTCGACGTGGTCTCCAATCCCGAGTTCCTTAAGGAAGGCGCCGCGGTGGCCGACTGTATGCGTCCCGAGCGTATCGTGGTCGGTACCGATAACGATGACGTGGTTGAACTGCTGCGTGAACTTTACGAACCGTTCAACCGCAATCATGACCGTATGATCCTGATGGATATCCGCAGTGCGGAATTAACCAAATATGCGGCTAACTGCATGCTGGCCACCAAGATCAGCTTTATGAACGAGATCTCCAACCTGGCGGAGCTGCTGGGCGCGGATATCGAGAAAGTGCGCCAGGGCATTGGCTCGGATCCGCGTATCGGCTATCACTTTATCTACCCTGGGTGCGGCTACGGCGGTTCGTGCTTCCCTAAAGACGTGCAGGCGCTGATCCGCACCGCCGAGCATATCGGCTACCAGCCCAAACTGCTGCAGGCGGTGGAAGACGTTAACTACCAGCAAAAGGATAAGCTGCCGCAGTTTATCAAGCGTCATTTCGGCGACAATCTCGCGGGCAAAACGTTTGCCTTGTGGGGCCTCTCCTTCAAGCCCAACACCGACGATATGCGCGAAGCCTCCAGCCGGGTATTAATGGAAGCGCTATGGCAGGCCGGGGCGCAGGTACAGGCTTTTGACCCGGAAGCGATGGACGAAACCCAGCGCATCTACGGCCACCGTGCCGACCTGAAGCTAATGGGCACCAAGGAAGCCGCGCTGCAGGGAGCTGATGCCCTGGTTATCTGTACCGAATGGCAAAATTTCCGCGCGCCTGACTTTGATATGCTGAAATCGGCGTTAAAGCAGCCGGTCATTTTCGATGGACGCAACCTGTACGATCCGGAACGCCTGGCCAGCCGTGGTTTCACGTATTACGCCATAGGTCGTGGGGCTTCGCTCGCGTCTTATAAGTAAGAGGGGCCCCATGAAATTTTTGGTCACCGGCGCCGCGGGTTTTATTGGTTATCACGTCAGCAGGCGCCTGCTTGCTGACGGCCATCAGGTCATCGGCATTGATAACCTGAACGACTATTACGACGTCCGCCTTAAGCAATCGCGGCTGCTGCAATTGCAGGGCGACACCGCCTTTACCTTTCATCGGCTGGATTTAGCCGACCGCCAGGGAATGGCGTCCCTATTCGCCGGGGAAGGGTTCGAACGCGTGATCCATTTGGGCGCGCAGGCGGGAGTGCGTTATTCGCTGGAAAACCCCCTGGCGTACGCGGACTCCAACCTTATCGGCCATCTGAATATACTGGAAGGGTGCCGTCACAATGGCGTCGGGCATTTGCTTTATGCCTCATCCAGCTCGGTATATGGCCTCAATCGTAAAATGCCGTTTTCCACCGACGATACGGTGGATCATCCGGTGTCATTGTACGCGGCGACGAAAAAAGCCAATGAGTTAATGTCTCATACTTATTCACATCTTTATCAACTGCCAACCACGGGTCTGCGTTTTTTTACCGTATACGGCCCCTGGGGCCGGCCGGATATGGCATTGTTTAAATTTACCGAAGCCATGCTTGCCGGCAGACCTATCGATGTGTATAACCGCGGCGAGATGCGGCGTGATTTCACTTATATAGACGATATCGCGGAAGCCATTATCCGTTTGCAGGATGTCATTCCCACGGCGGACAGCCAATGGACGGTGGAAACCGGGTCTCCCGCCACCAGTTCCGCGCCGTATCGCGTATATAATATCGGCAATAGTCAACCGGTCCAATTGATGGAATACATCAAGGCGCTGGAAAATGCGCTGGGCATTAAGGCCGAGATGAATTTATTGCCGATGCAGCCCGGCGATGTGCTTGAAACCAGCGCGGATACCGCGGCGTTGTACGCAGCCATTGGTTTTAAACCGCAGACGGAGGTAGCGGAAGGAATACAACATTTTGTCAATTGGTATCGTGATTATTATCACCAATGACTTTAGGGGGATGTTGCGATTAATGTCAAAAAGGCGACCTTCAGGTCGCCTTTTTGTGAGCGCTGCCCGCTAACGGTTAATCACTCCACCGGCGGCGGCAGTAAAGGACAAATTGCCTGGCACCCGGATCGAACGCCAAATGTTTCTTATGCTAATAATGCTGCTCATAATTTATGCACATTATGAGCTGAGGTTTGCTTACCGGTAAAAAAAACACCCGCTGAGTATTCAAACGGGTATTTATAATAGCGGTAATTTGGATTAAAGCAGGAAATCGTCCAGCGTCTTGCCTTCATCTTCAATAGACTTCTTGATGACGGCAGGCGTACGGCCTTGGCCGGTCCAGGTTTTGATTTCACCGTTTTCATCGGTGTACTGATATTTAGCCGGACGTGCCGCACGCTTGGTTTTACCCGTTGCTTTAGAAGCGCTCATGGTTTGCAGCAATTCATTCGGATCGATACCGTCGGCAATCAGCATTTCACGATATTGCTGTAATTTGCGGGTGCGTTCTTCGATTTCAGCCTGTGCTTGGCTGTCTTCCTCACGGCGTTCGTTGACAACGACCTCAAGTTTCTCCAGCATTTCTTCCAGAGTCTCCAGGGTACATTCTCTCGCTTGCGCACGCAGAGTTCGGATGTTGTTAAGAATTTTAAGTGCTTCGCTCATTGTCCTAATCTCGAATAATATAAATGGGGCGTCGGGGTAATAATAGAGCGGTAGTTTCTTTTCTGCAATAGCTAGTTTGTAAGTAAAGTAAAAAATAATCTTTTTTTTAAACCACCGCAGCCAAACGACAGTAAATATAAGGCTTGGGGCGAGTAACGACAAATTGATTCGCCATGTTGCGTTTTTCCCCTACTGCACTTTATGGAGCGCATATTGCACAAGACGTTTCATTATGAGCCATGTTTATATCAGGGGGAAATAGCAGGGTTATAAGCCCCCCATTAACCTCCGCCGGTTAATGAAGGTCCGACCTGGCGCCGGGGTAAGCGCGCCTGGCAAATGACCGGAGGGTGAATGGTAAAGTAGCCTGTAAATGATTCAATAAAATTACACTATTTTTATTCATTGCGGCGGGGGCGCCTTATTAGACCCGGCCCGGCCAACCGCCGCGCAGGGCGGGGGGAGTGAATCCGACGCGGGGCGGGGTGGGCCTTTGTGTTAAAGAATATGATACACTTATGGTCATATTAATTATGTCATGATTTTTCACCGGGGTATGGGGCTGATGGCTCAACTATATTTTTATTATTCTGCGATGAATGCGGGTAAATCGACGGCGCTGCTGCAATCTTCCTATAATTATCAGGAACGGGGCATGCGTACGCTGGTATTTACCGCGGAAATAGATAATCGCTTCGCGCGCGGGCAGGTCCGTTCCCGTATCGGCCTTTCCTCGCCGGCCGAGCTATACCGCCCCGATACCGATTTACTGGCCGTCATCACGCAGGCGCATCAGCTTGAGCCGTTGCACTGCGTGTTAGTCGACGAAAGCCAGTTTTTAACCCGGGAACAGGTTAACGGGTTGTCCGATGTCGTGGACCAGCTCGATATTCCGGTGCTCTGCTACGGCTTAAGAACGGATTTTCGCGCGGAATTGTTTCCCGGCAGTCAATATCTTCTTGCCTGGGCGGATAAATTGATTGAACTGAAAACTATCTGTTATTGCGGTCGCAAGGCGAACCGGGTATTGCGGCTAAATGACGAGGGCAAGCCCGTGCATGATGGGCAACAAGTGGTTATCGGCGGGGATGAGCGTTATGTCTCCGTTTGCCGCAAACATTACAAACAGGCGCTGGAACAGGATGTGTCCGTGCCAGGTTACACGCGCCTGACGCCGTCGGCTTAGGTTCGCGCCGGTCCCGACCGGCGGCGAATCCGCCAGGCAGGCAGCCCGCGCGCTTAAACCGCCCAGGCGGCGCGCAGCGGCTGCCAATGACCGGGCCTGGGCGTCGGCCGCGCCCAGGCCCGGGAATCCCGTGTCGGGGCCTTTAGGGGCCTTCAGCGGTCTTTGTCTACGAGTGGCGGCGTTGCCGGCGAAAGCCGGGAACGGTATTGAGGACTGGGCGGTGGGACGCGCCGGGGACGGCTAAAGGCAGGCAAGGGCACCCGGAGTTATGAATACCCCGTACGGCGCTGGCGTTGCGATAGCGCGTTAAACGGCCCAGGCGGGCCGTAGCGCGCATCCCCAGGCGGGGGCGTAGTGATAGCGCTGCGGACACAAAAAAGCCCCTTACGGGGCTTTTTGGCGTTTCCCCCGCCGGAACGGGGGACTAACAGGCATCAGCAGTATCAGCTGGTGACTTTCTTGCCTTTCTTCTCGGATTTCACGACGTCATTTATCGTCGCTTTGATATTACCGACAGGGGCGGGCGCATTGGCCGCCGCGACGGCGTTTTCAAAGGGTTCGACGAATTTACGGCCATAGTAGGTATCCATCAGGATTTGCTTAAGTTCGGCAATCAGCGGATAACGCGGGTTGGCGCCGGTACATTGGTCATCGAACGCATCTTCCGACAGCTTGTCGACTTTTGCCAGGAAGTCTGCTTCCAGCACGCCGGCTTCGCGAATAGAGGTCGGGATGCCCAGGTCTGCCTTGATTTCGTCAAGCCAGGCGAGCAGATTCTCGATCTTCTGCGCGGTACGGTCGCCCGGTTTGCTCAGGCCCAGATGGTCCGCCACTTCGGCGTAGCGACGGCGTGCCTGCGGACGGTCGTACTGACTGAACGCGGCCTGCTTGGTCGGGTTGTCGTTGGCGTTGTAGCGGATCACGTTGGAGATCAGCATAGCATTGGCCAGGCCATGGGGAATGTGGAATTCCGACCCCAGTTTATGGGCCATGGAGTGACATACGCCGAGGAAGGCGTTGGCAAACGCAATACCGGCGATGGTGGCGGCGTTATGCACGCGTTCACGGGCCACCGGGTTCTTGGCGCCTTCATGATAGCTGGCCGGCAGGTATTCTTTAAGCAGCTTAATGGCCTGCAGCGCCTGGCCATCGGAAAACTCGGTGGCCATAATGGACACATAGGCTTCCAGCGCATGGGTTACCGCATCCAGGCCGCCGAAGGCGCACAGGGATTTAGGCATGTTCATCACCAGGTTGGCGTCGACAATCGCCATATCCGGCACCAGGGCATAATCCGCCAGCGGGTATTTCTGGCCGGTGGCGTCATCGGTGACCACGGCGAACGGTGTAACTTCCGAACCGGTGCCCGAGGTGGTGGTAACCGCAATCATCCTGGCTTTTACGCCCATTTTCGGGAACTTGTAGATACGTTTACGGATATCCATAAAGCGCAGCGCCAGCTCTTCGAACGGGGTGCCCGGATGTTCGTACATCACCCACATGATCTTGGCGGCATCCATCGGCGAGCCGCCGCCGAGGGCAATGATGACATCGGGTTTAAACGACATCATCTGCTCGGCGCCCTTGCGCACGATGCTCAGGGTCGGATCGGCCTCAACCTCGAAGAACACTTCGGTTTCAATGCCGTGGTTTTTCAGCACCGAGGTAATCTGGTCGGCATAGCCGTTGTTGAACAGATAGCGGTCGGTGACGATAAAGGCGCGTTTTGCGCCGTCGCTGGCCACTTCGTCCAGGGCGATCGGCAATGAACCACGACGGAAATAGATGGATTTAGGAAGCTTATGCCACATCATATTTTCAGCTCGCTTGGCCACGGTTTTCTTGTTGATGAGATGCTTGACCCCGACGTTCTCGGAGATCGAGTTCCCGCCCCAGGAACCACAACCCAGCGTCAGGGACGGCGCCAGCTTGAAGTTATAGAGGTCGCCGATACCCCCTTGGGAGGCCGGGGTGTTGATCAGGATACGCGCGGTCTTCATCTTGTCGCCGAAAAAATTCACGCGTTCAGGCTGGTTATCCTGGTCGGTGTACAGACAAGAGGTATGGCCGATGCCGCCCATCTCCACCAATTTTTCCGCTTTGATCACGGCGTCTTCGAAATTCTTGGCGCGGTACATGGCCAGCATCGGCGACAGTTTTTCATGGGCGAAGGGTTCTGAGTCGTCCACGACGGTCACTTCACCGATCAGCACCTTGGTGTTGCCCGGCACTTTGATGCCGGCCATATCGGCAATCTTCGATGCCGCCTGGCCGACAATGGCCGCGTTAAGCGCGCCGTTTTTCAGGATGATGCCCTGAACGGCTTTCAGTTCCTCGCCGCGCAGCATATAGCCGCCATGGCTGGCGAAACGTTCGCGTACGGCGTCATAGATTTCGTCGACCACGATAACCGACTGTTCGGAGGCGCAGATGACGCCGTTATCGAAGGTCTTCGACATCAGGATGGAGGCTACCACGCGTTTGATGTCCGCGGTTTCATCCACCACGACCGGGGTGTTGCCGGCGCCGACGCCGATGGCAGGCTTGCCGGAGCTGTAGGCGGCCTTGACCATGCCCGGACCACCGGTGGCGAGGATCAGGTTGACCAGCGGATGATGCATAAGCTGGTTGGATAATTCCACGGTCGGCTCGTCTATCCAGCCGATGATGTCTTTCGGCGCACCGGCGGCGACAGCGGCCTTAAGCACGATTTCCGCCGCGCGGTTGGTGGCGTTCTTGGCGCGCGGATGCGGCGAGAAAATGATGCCGTTGCGGGTCTTCAGACAGATTAACGCCTTGAAGATAGCCGTCGATGTCGGGTTGGTGGTAGGCACGATACCGCAGATGATACCGATGGGTTCGGCGATGGTGATAGTGCCGAACGTATCGTCCTGGGCCAGGATGCCGCAGGTTTTTTCATCTTTATAGGCGTTGTAAATATATTCGGAGGCAAAATGGTTTTTAATCACTTTATCTTCGACGATGCCCATACCGGATTCGGCTACGGCCATCTTGGCGAGGGGGATGCGCGCATCGGCGGCGGCCAGGGCGGCGGCGCGGAAAATTTTATCCACCTGCTCCTGGGTAAAATTGGCATATTCGCGCTGGGCTTTTTTGACGCGTTCTACCAGCGTATTAAGTTCAGCGACATTAGTAACAGCCATAATGCTCTCCTAATAAATGTTAAAATTTTGGGTTAGATTGTTAAACTCTTTAAGTAAAAAGCCTGCCCGCCTCGCCCACAAAGATATATATGACTAATATTATATCAGTTAGTCTATCTGCCCAATCAGGGATATGCATTGGCACAATGAGCTTTTTACTTAATGAGTTTCTTCAATCACCTACTTTAACAAAAAATTCAGTTAAATTGCCGCTTTTTTATGCTTACCCGGCTTTGCGTTAAAGGGATCTTAAAGAGTATTACCGCAGTTATATGTGATACATATCACAAATTATGCATGCTGACTCCATTCAGCAGGGAGGGGTAGCCGCAAAAGTTACACAGGTGCCTTAATTACGTTAACCGATGAAATGTCGGGATAAATACGATTACAATTAATTAACAAACTGGCTGCAAAATTCGCCCCAAATAGCGATTTACCGCCGGGGGAGAAAGCAAAACGGCAGGCCGCCAGAAAAATCCACCTTAACATTGCCTGCCTAACCCCGCGCAGCGATGCTCATAACGGTCAGCATCAAAATAGGACAAAACATGCACGGAATTGGCCAAAATGCACCATAAAGCATCAGCGTATATTAACTGCGCAATGGGATTTTGTCGGCATAATGGGAAATTAATCGTGCTTTATTTCAAAACGATAGCGGGTTTTATCGGAATTTTCCGGATTTTTTTTCAGCCTAAGCGGCAAAGGGTCTTGTCACAATGCTACTCAGATGTTATTAGTGTTTATTCACGCATCATTAGGCGTTTATTCTCTTTACAGGCCATAAATTGACCTTATGTGTTTTTATGTAACAAATGATTAAATAATAATTATTTTTCCATGTAAGGCTGATATTTTTTGATGCCATGATAACTGTAAATAACTTCTTGCCAGGCCTGTGTCCCACCCGATTGCTGTTTTTGCCGGCGCCGCGCCGGCTTGTTTCCTTTATAGCCTTCACCAATAAGGAATACCGCTTCTTTGCCTTGTGGTTTCGTTCACCATAATTGGCGTGGGAGTTGTCATACCCGTTTAACGGGAACCTGCGTGCCGCAAAGCCGGGGCCACGCAATAATAAAAAACTGGAGTGCACTGATAATGACCAACATCACGAAAAAGACACTGCTGGCGGCGGGCATCATTGCCGCACTGGGCGTCGTGTCGGTAGGATCCTCTTTCGCCGCGGACGTTCCCGCCGGCGTGCAGCTTAGCGACAAACAGGAATTGGTGCGCGGCAACGGCGCCGAAATACAGTCCCTCGATCCCCATAAGATAGAAGGGGTGCCGGAATCCAATATCAACCGCGATGTGCTGGAAGGGCTGACCATTAACGACCTGTATGGCCATACGCAGCCGGGCGCCGCCGAAAGCTGGGAGACCAAGGACTCGAAAGTCTGGATCTTCCATCTGCGCAAAGACGCCAAATGGTCCAACGGCGATCCGGTGACGGCGCAGGATTTTGTCTATAGCTGGCGTCGCCTGGCCGACCCGCAGACCGCGTCGCCGTATGAAAGCTATCCGCAGTACGCCCATATCGTGAATATCGATGAAATCATTGCCGGCAAAATGAAACCCGATACCCTGGGCGTTAAGGCCGTGGACGATAAGACGCTGGAAGTGACCCTGAGCCAGCCGGTGCCTTATTTTCCTAAATTACTGAGCAACCCCGCCATGTCGCCGGTGCCGCAAAAGGTGGTGGAGCAGTTTGGTGAAAAATGGACCCAGCCCGCCAATTGGGTCGGCAACGGCGCGTATAAAGTAAAGGATTGGGTCGTCAACGAGCGTCTGGTGCTGGAGCGTAGCCCGTCCTATTGGAATAATGCCAAGACGGTGATCAACCAGGTGACCTACCTGCCGATTTCCTCGGAAGTAACCGACGTGAACCGCTATCGCGCCGGCGAATCCGATATGACCTATAACAATCTGCCGATCGAATTATTCCAGAAGCTGAAACGCGAAATCCCGAAAGAAGTGCATGTCGATCCGTATCTGTGTACCTATTATTATGAAATCAATAACCAAAAGGCGCCCTTTACCGATGTGCGCGTGCGCACTGCGCTGAAACTGGCGCTGGATCGCGATATTATCGTTAACAAGGTCAAGGCCCAGGGCGACTTGCCCGCCTTTGGTTTTACGCCTCCGTATACCGACGGCGCCAAGCTGACCCCGCCGGAGTGGTTTGGCTGGAGCCAGGACAAACGTAATGCCGAAGCGCGTAAGCTGCTGGAGCAGGCCGGCTACACCAAGGATAAGCCGCTGACCTTCGATTTATTGTACAATACCTCCGATCTGCATAAGAAACTGGCGATTGCCGTTGCGTCGATATGGAAAAAGAACCTGGGCGTGGAAGTCAAGTTGGTAAACCAGGAATGGAAAACCTTCCTCGATACCCGTCACCAGGGGACCTTTGATGTATCCCGCGCCGGCTGGTGTGCCGATTACAACGAACCCACCACCTTCCTGAACATTATGCTGACCAATGGTTCGAGCAATACCGCCCATTACTCCAGCCCGGCCTTTGATAAACTGATTGCCGACGCCGTCGACGCCAAGAGCGATGATGCGCGCACAACCTTGTATCAGCAGGCTGAACAGCAACTGGATAAGGATTCCGCCATCGTTCCGGTGTATTACTATGTGAACGCCCGGCTGGTGAAACCTTATGTTGGTGGATATACCGGTAAAGATCCGCTGGATAATGTGTATGTAAAAGACCTTTACATCATCAAACATTAACCAGGCGTAATGGATGACAACAGGGCAGGGTCTTCACGGGCCGTGCCCTGTTTTTCCTGTTCAAGTGAACGATTTGAATAAATGCACGTTATAGGTATTGGGCATGTTAAAGTTTATTATCCGCCGGTTGCTTGAAGCGATTCCGACGCTATTCATATTGATCACCATTTCATTTTTCATGATGCGGCTGGCGCCCGGGAGTCCGTTTACCGGCGAGCGCGGCCTGCCGCCGGAAGTGATGGCCAACATCGAAGCCAGGTACCATCTCAACGATCCGATGATAAAGCAGTACGGCGCGTATCTGGTCCAACTGGCGCACGGTGATTTCGGCCCGTCGTTCAAATATAAAGACTATTCGGTTAACGATTTGGTGGCCAATTCTTTTCCCGTCTCGGCCAAGCTAGGCCTGGCGGCGTTTATACTGGCGATGGTGGTGGGGGTATTCGCCGGCGTCATGGCGGCGCTGCGGCAAAATACCAAATGGGATTACCTGGCCATGGGTTTTGCCATGACCGGCGTCGTCATACCCAGCTTTGTGGTGGCGCCGCTGCTGGTGCTTATCTTCGCCATTACGCTTAAATGGCTGCCGGGCGGCGGCTGGAACGGCGGCGCGCCCAGGTTTGTGCTGCTGCCGATGATTGCCCTGTCGCTGGCCTATATCGCCAGCATCGCCCGTATCACCCGTGGCTCGATGATTGAGGTGCTGCACTCCAACTTTATCCGCACCGCCCGGGCCAAGGGACTGCCCATGCGGCGCATTATTTTCAGCCACGCCCTCAAACCCGCGCTGCTGCCGGTCATTTCTTATATGGGACCGGCGTTTGTCGGCATCATTACCGGCTCCATGGTAATAGAAACCATCTTCGGACTGCCGGGGATCGGCCAGCTGTTTGTCAACGGCGCGCTGAACCGTGATTATTCGCTGGTGTTAAGCCTGACCATCCTGGTCGGGGCGCTGACGATTTTATTTAATGCGATTGTCGATGTGCTGTACGCGGTTATCGACCCGAAAATACGTTATTAAGCTGGAGCACGCACATGATGATTGGTAACAAAAATAGCGAGGCTCTGGAGAAACTCAGCGAAACGCTGCAAGTGGAAGGCCGTAGCCTTTGGCAGGACGCCCGCCGGCGTTTTATCCATAACAAGGCCGCGCTAACCAGCCTTATCGTTCTGGCGCTGATCGTGGTGTTTGTCGCCCTGGCGCCTTCCCTGGCGCAATTCAGTTACGACGATACCGACTTTGCCATGATGTCGGCCGCGCCGAGTATGGAATCCGCGCATTATTTCGGCACCGATTCCTCCGGCCGCGATCTGCTGGTGCGCGTGGCCATCGGCGGACGGATTTCCTTGATGGTCGGCGTCGCCGCCGCGCTGGTGGCGGTGATCCTGGGCACGCTTTACGGTGCGCTGTCCGGCTATCTCGGCGGTAAAACCGACTCGGTGATGATGCGCCTGCTGGAAATCCTCAACTCTTTTCCGTTTATGTTTTTCGTTATCCTGCTGGTGACTTTTTTCGGTCGCAATATCTTTTTGATCTTTATCGCCATCGGCATGGTGTCCTGGCTGGATATGGCGCGTATCGTGCGCGGCCAGACCCTGGGGCTGAAACGCAAGGAGTTTATCGAGGCCGCGGTGGTCAGCGGGGTGCGTACCCGCAATATTATCCTGCGCCATATCGTCCCCAACGTGCTGGGCGTGGTGGTGGTTTATGCGTCCCTGCTGGTGCCGAGCATGATCCTGTTCGAGTCGTTCCTCAGTTTCCTGGGGCTGGGCACGCAGGAGCCGCTGAGCAGCTGGGGCGCCTTGTTAAGCGACGGCGCCAATTCCATGGAAGTGTCGCCCTGGCTGCTGATGTTTCCCGCCTTTTTCCTGGTGGTGACGCTGTTTTGTTTTAATTTTATCGGCGATGGCCTGCGTGATGCCCTCGACCCGAAAGATCGTTAAGGAGTGCCGTGATGAGCATAATCGACCCAAAAACGCCGACGCCCTCCCTGGCGTCGGCAGCGTCCGCGCCGGCATTGCTGACCGTTAAGGATTTGCGCGTGACCTTCGCCACCGCCGACGGCGATGTGACCGCGGTTAACGACCTGAACTTTACCCTGCGGGCCGGGGAAACGCTGGGTATTGTCGGCGAGTCCGGCTCGGGTAAGTCTCAGACCGCGTTTGCCCTGATGGGACTGCTGGCCGCCAACGGGCGTATTGAGGGCTCCGCCGCCTTTAATGGCCGTGAAATTCTCAACCTGCCGGAGAAGCAGCTGAACAAACTACGCGCCTCGGAAATCTCGATGATTTTCCAGGATCCGATGACGTCGCTTAATCCTTATATGCGGGTGGGCGAACAGCTGATTGAAGTACTGTTGATGCATAAAAAAATCAGCAAGCATGAGGCGTTTGAAGAGTCGGTGCGTATGCTCGACGCGGTAAAAATGCCCGAGGCGCGCAAGCGGATGCGGATGTATCCCCATGAGTTTTCCGGCGGCATGCGTCAGCGGGTGATGATCGCCATGGCGCTGCTGTGCCGGCCGAAACTGCTGATAGCCGATGAGCCCACCACCGCGCTGGATGTCACCGTCCAGGCGCAGATCATGACCTTGCTAAACGATCTGAAACGCGAGTTTAACACCGCCATCATTATGATTACCCACGATTTGGGTGTGGTGGCCGGCATCTGCGATCGCGTGCTGGTGATGTACGCGGGCCGTACCATGGAATACGGTACGGCGCGCGATATTTTTTACCAGCCCAGCCATCCTTATTCCATCGGCCTGCTGTCGGCGGTGCCACGGCTGGATGCCGACGGTTCCACCATGATGGTGACCATTCCCGGCAATCCGCCCAATCTGCTGCGTTTGCCGGAGGGCTGTCCGTTCCAGCCGCGCTGTCCTTACGCCATGGATATCTGCGTCAACATGCCGCCCCTCGAGCGGTTCGCCACGGAGCGTCTGCGCGCCTGCTATAAGCCCCTGGAGGAATTGGTATGAATGCCATGGACGAACATAAAAAGGTGCTGCTGGATGTCGAAAACCTGAAAGTGTATTTCGAGGTGAAAGGCGATAAACAGTGGTTCTGGCAACCGGCCAAGAGCCTAAAGGCGGTCGACGGCGTGTCCCTGCGGCTGTACGAGGGAGAAACGCTGGGGGTGGTGGGCGAGTCGGGCTGTGGCAAATCGACCTTTGCCCGGGCGCTGATTGGCCTGGTGAAATCCACCAGCGGGCGTATCGCCTGGCTGGGCAAGGAATTGCAGGGGATGAGCAGCGATGAGTGGCGCGAGACGCGTAACGATATCCAGATGATTTTCCAGGACCCGCTGGCCTCGCTTAATCCGCGCATGACCATCGGCGATATCATCGCCGAGCCGTTGCATACCTATCATCCGAAGATGCCGCGCCAGTTGGTGAAAGACAAGGTGCGCAACATGATGCTGAAGGTGGGGCTGTTGCCGAATCTTATCAATCGGTATCCGCATGAGTTTTCCGGCGGGCAGTGTCAGCGTATCGGCATCGCCCGCGCGCTGATACTTGAACCCAAGCTG
The DNA here is from genome assembly GCF_047324145.1 of Sodalis sp. RH24. Taxonomy (NCBI): domain Bacteria; kingdom Pseudomonadati; phylum Pseudomonadota; class Gammaproteobacteria; order Enterobacterales; family Bruguierivoracaceae; genus Sodalis; species Sodalis sp. RH24. The sequence continues at coordinate 1,020,056 of NZ_CP178729.1, read as the reverse complement.
GTGATTTGCGACGAGCCGGTGTCGGCGCTGGACGTGTCGATCCAGGCGCAGGTGGTGAATTTATTGCAGCAGCTGCAGCGTGAGATGGGGCTGTCGCTGATCTTTATCGCCCACGATCTGGCGGTGGTGAAGCATATTTCCGATCGGGTGCTGGTGATGTACCTGGGCCACGCGGTGGAGTTGGGTACGTATGATCAGGTGTATCATAATCCTCAGCATCCCTACACCAAGGCGTTGATGTCGGCGGTGCCGATACCGGATCCGGATAAGGAACGTAATAAGGCCATTCAACTGCTGGAAGGGGATTTGCCGTCGCCGATCAATCCGCCGTCGGGGTGTGTGTTCCGTACCCGGTGCCCGATTGCCGGCGAGGCGTGCGCGGTGACGCGGCCGATACTGCAGGGCAGTTTTCGGCATGCGTGCTCCTGCATTAAGGTGGATGTGAGCCAACTGGCGCAATAATCGGGAATAAAACCCACTTTTCGCCAGCAGGGTGCCAGCGGGCGTACCAATGATATGGTCTGGTGATTTTGGAGCGCCGGATGGATGTCGCCACGTTTATGTCGCCGCGGAGAGGATTTCGCTGGTGGTTTGCGTCGCCTTGGCGGAGGTTTTGCTGGCGTTTGTGGGAGAGACTTATGCCGCTGCGGCGAGGGTTTCGCTTGCCGTGCGTTAGGTTGTTTTATGTCTTGCCCGGTGCCGGCAAGCGACAAGAAGGGTGGTTCGCGCCACCCTTCTTGACTTCCGCGCGTCCGGCAGACCGTGCGCCGCTGCGCGGTTCCCGGCATCACCCATCCCGTCTTTTGGACCGCACGGGACGCGCTCCCGGCGCGCCCTTTGCTTTCGCCGCTCCCGGCGGCTCATCCAGCCGCGATGCGCGCCGCCGGCGCACTCTATGCCGGCACCACGTCAACACCATCGTCTGTGAGTAAATTAATGTTTTAGGGTTCTCAGCGGTATGCGTTTACCGGGAAAAATATCAGCATCCAATTTGGGCTAAAGTCTACAATCTAATGGCTAATGGCTAATGGCTAATGGCTAATGGCTAATGGCTAATGGCTAATGCTTACTATTAAAACTTAAAACTTAAAACTTAAAACTGAATGATGAATGCCTTACTGCCTTATTACATGACGGCTCTAACGCCTTACTGCATGACTCCATGTCTGTATGACCTGCTTTTCGCTGTGCCAGCTGCTTTTTTCCATACGCGTTGCATCCCATAACCGTCAATCCTATCCCGACGCCAAACTCTATCCAAGCAAAAGCGCCGCTATCGCTTCAGAAAATACATTGCCAACAGCGACATATGTCCCGGCATAAAGCGTGCTGACGGCGCCAGTGCCCCCGGCATGAGCCGCCGGGAGCGGCGAAAGGCCCGGTGGCGCCGGGAGCGCTAACCGGGCCGGTGCATCACGGGGGCATGGGCGGCGGAAGGCATCGCGCAGCGACGCGCGACCTGCCGGGCGCGCGGAGGTCAAGGAGGCCGTCGCGGTACGGCCTCTTTGTCGCTTGCCGGCACCCGGCACTGCATATAACCACCGAACGCACGGCAAGCGAAACCTCCGCCACGGCAACATAAACCTTATCGCAGCGGCATAACCTCCGCCACGGCAACATAAACCTTATCGCAGCGGCATAACCTCCGCCACGGCAACATAAACCCTATCGCGGCGGCATAACCTCCGCCACGGCAACATAAACCCTATCGCAGCGGCATAACCTCCGCCACGGCAACATAAACCCTATCGCGGCGGCATAACCTCCGCCACGGCAACATAAACCCTATCGCAGCGGCATAACCCCCGCCACGGCAACAGAAATCCCCCAGCCTAGAACGGGCCTGGCATGTCATGCGGCACTTGTGAAGTTATTCTTTCCAGAGGATATGGCAGATTTTTTCCGCTTTATCGCGGCAGATCAGCATGCGCGCAAAAACGTCGTTGACCTCCTGTCCGTCTTCATCCGCCAGGCCGATAACCACTTCAGCGAAAAAATCCGGATTGAGGTCAAAATCCACCTGCTCGTGCCATTCTTCCGACGGGTCAAACAGCTCAGCCGCGCCGCGTTGTTCAAACTGCAGATTAAAAAGAATCAGATCGGCCTGATCAAGGTTATCCGGCGCCAGTTCAAGAAAAATATCATAAGCCTGCTCCAGCGTTTCATCATCTGTCAGGCGATTGTCCAAATCCATAACCGGGGTCCTGTGTGGGTATCACGGAGGCATCAAGGGCGTTGCATGGCGCTATTACATCATGGCCTTCGCTAAATTTACAGCAATGGACTGAAAAAGTAGAACAGGCGCTCGACAATGCGTTGCCAGTAGGGGCGTTTGGCCCAGACCTGCGGGTCGATAAGCCGGGAGCGGGCGATATAATCCTCCTGGACCCGCGCCAGGTCGCTGCCGAAGTCATCATCGTCAATCACCAGGGTAATTTCAAAATTGAGCCACAGGCTGCGCATGTCGAGATTGACGGTGCCGACCAGGCTGAGCTGGCCGTCCACCAGTACGCTTTTGGTATGCAGCAGGCCACCCTCGAACTGATGGATATTGACGCCCGCTTCCAGCAGTTCGGCGAAAAAGGCCCGGCTGGCCCAGCCGACCAGCAGGGAGTCGTTATCGCGCGGCACCACGATATGCACGTCCACGCCGCGCTGGGCCGCGGTGCAAATGGCGTGCAGCAGATCGTCGCTCGGCACCAGATAGGGCGTGGTCATGATTAACTGCTGCCGCGAGGAATAAATTGAGGTCAGCAGGGCCTGGTGGATCATGCCTTCCGGGAAACCGGGGCCGGAGGCAATGACCTGGATAGTATGTCCCGTCGCCTGTTCAAACGGCATGATATTGACATCGGGCGGCGGTGGGAGCACCCGCTCACCGGTCTCGATTTCCCAGTCGCAGGAATAGATAATGCCCATGGCGGTCGTCACCGGGCCTTCCATCCTGGCCATCAGGTCGATCCATTGCCCGACGCCGGCATCCTGCTTGAAATAGCGCGGATCGACCATGTTCATGCTGCCGGTGTACGAAATATAATTATCAATCAGCACCATCTTGCGGTGTTGACGCAAATCCATGCGCCGCAGAAAGACACGCAGCAGGCTGACGTGCAGCGTTTCCACCACCTCGACGCCGGCGTTACGCATCATGGCCGGGTAGGGGGTGCGGAAAAACGCGACGCTGCCGGCGGAATCGAGCATCACACGGCAGCGCACGCCGCGCCTGGCGGCCGCCATCAGCGCCTCCGCCACCTGGTCCACCTGGCCGCCGGCCTGCCAGATATAAAACACCATCTCGATATTAGTCTGCGCCAGTCCGATATCCCTGATCAAGGCTTTAAGGGTGGCGTCGGTACCGGTAAGCAGCTGCAGCTGGTTGCCTTTCAGTCCGCCCATACCCTGGCGTAACTCGCACAGCTTGAACAGGGAGCGGGCGACTTCGCTGTTTTCGGTGGCGAAAATCCGCGTGCACTGCTTGAGGTCATGCATCCACTTGGCCGTGGACGGCCACATGGCCTTGGCCCGTTCCGCGCGGCGCTTGCCCAGGTTGAGTTCACCGAACAGCAGGTAGGTGATGATGCCCACCAAGGGAAGGATATAGATAACCAATAACCAGGCCATTGCGGAGGGGACCGCGCGCCGCTTCATTAACACCCGCAGGGTGACACCTGCGATCAGCAACCAATAGCCGAATACTATTAGCCAGTTGATTACAGTATAAAAAGTTGTCATAGAGGCGAAAAATCCTGTTCGCAAGGCGTTAAGCATGAGTGTACGCATACGGGGCGAAAAGAGGAAATTTTTTCGCCCCGCGCGCGCCCTTTACCAGTCCGCCGCGCCGGCGTTACAGCCTTGGCAGTCCGGGAAAATGGTTTATAATGGCGCCCTTATTATCCGGTAAGAGTCCGTTCGTGCCATGAAAAGAAGCAGAAATGAAGTCAGCCGCTGGCGCATGTTAAGGCAGGCGCAGCGCCGGCGTAGCCAGTGGGTGGAAGCACAGTCCCGCACCTATCGGCATCTGACGCGTTTGCGGCATCTTCAGTTGAAACAGCAGCGCCGTTCGTTGCTCTTTTCCGTAACGTCTTATGGTCTGTGATCCGCGCTAAATAACAGCGATAAAAAAACCGGCTTTTGGCCGGTTTACCGTATTTGAGTTCCTTATTACGGTTTTAATCAGGATTATCCCTTTCCTTATGATGTCTCTGTCACTGTGTGGCGGTGGTCGTTGATGTCGACGTCGACGTAGACGTCCCAGTGCCTTCCGGGTCGCTGGCGGATGCCATGGCGGCCACCGAGCCGGAAACCAATCCCGGATCGGTGACCGTCGCGGCACCGGAAGCGCTTTGCGTAGCCGCTTCCGTGGTTCCCGCGGCGCCGGCTGCAAAAGCAGTACCGGTGCCGGCGGCGGACATAACAAGTAGTGCCATAAAGATTTTCTTCAACATACTTACCTCCGGTTGTTAACTTCTTAACGGGGAGTACAGCAATTCCAAAGTATTAGAAATTGCCGGCGCCTACAAACCGGATATTGGCGCCCTGGCGCGTATTAACTGAATATTTATGCTGTCTTGGCCGGTAAGAGTCTGATTAAATGTTGGTTATTTTTTATACTAAGATAATTCCTAAATGATAATGATATGCCGGGACGATCACGGTAATTTCTATCAATTTTAAGGGGTTAATAGCCGTTACGCTCATTAATTGCCGTTAAGTATTAGTTGGCGTTAAGTAACAAGCGAAATAATAAAGAGGCGACCAAAATAGGCGGCAGAAAAAAAATAGCATTAAGGGAAAAGCAAATTCACCGACGGCAGGGGTTGGCACGCATTATATATAGCCCCGGCGATATCCAGGTCTGGCCAACAGAGAAAATAATGGCGTTGTTTGCCGGTAAATCCGTTGGCGCAGCCTCCTTAATAGAGAGGATAAATGATAAGCATGGATAATGATTGATGGGTTTTGCCGCCGGGTAAATTAACCTAGCGGGCAATCAGCGTTATTTCACGCCCGGGCCGCGTGGCGGCGCCGGGATGCAATAGGGTAATAATCAGAAGGTTTTACGGTAGGGTTTAACCTGCACCTGCTTATAAACACCCGCGGCGACATACGGGTCGGCATCCGCCCATGCCTGCGCCGCTTCGAGGGAATCGAATTCAGCAATAATGGTGGAGCCGCTGAATCCCGCCGCCCCGGGTTCGTTACTGTCTATCGCCGGCAGCGCGCCCGCCGTCAGTAAACGACCCTCATCGCGTAGCAGTTGCAGCCGGGCGACATGAGTGGCGCGTACGGATTGGCGTTTTTCCAGGGATCCGGGCACGTCTTCAGCATAGATAACATAGAGCAAGGGCATTACTCCCAAAGGAATGGATTCATTTCAAGTAATTTACGTTAAGACATTGAACCCCGCGGCGCAATGAAAAAATTTTCCTGGCCGCTGACGGTTGTTCAGACAGGGATAATTGCCGGTTTATCCTGTTAACCTGGCAAGAGTTTGTTTTGAGTTATTGAATATGATTGCTATTTGCATTTAAACTTCACCTTTACTGAAACTTTTGTTGATATGGCGTTGATAATTTTGAAACCGACCCGTCGATTTTCGTGGCCGTTTGTCTTGTCCGCAGGGCTGCATACCTCGCTGGTGGCGGGATTGCTGTATACGTCGGTAAACCAGATAACCGCGCCGACCGCGGTTGAGCAGCCGATGAGCGTTACGCTGGTGGCGCCGGAGCCTGAGCCGGTGGCCGCGCCGCCGCAGCCGCCGGTGGAACCGCCCGAGGTTGAGCCGACGGCTGCGCCCGAACCCGCCCCGGAGCCTGTGCGCGAACCGGATCCCATCCCCGCGCCTGAGCCTCCCGCGCCGGTACAGCAGCCGAAACCCCTGCCCAAGCCCAAGCCGGTGCATAAAGAAGCGGCTAAACCCAGGCCCAAGGTGACCGAGCCGCGCGCCGAACCGACACCGCTCGCCGCTCCACCCCGTGAGGCGCCCGTACGTGCCGCTCCGGCGCCCGCGCCGGCGCCGTCCGCACCGGTGGCCGATACCGGCCCGAAAGCCATCAGCCGCCCGGAACCGGGCTACCCTGAGCGCGCCAGGGCATTGGGCATCGAGGGAACGGTGAAGATCCAGTTTGATGTCGATGATAGCGGCCAGGTGGAAAACCTGCGTATCATTTCCGCCACGCCGCGCAATATGTTCGAGCGCGAAATTCGCCAGGTGATCCGGCGCTGGCGCTACCAGAGCGGCAAACCGGGCAAAAACCAGACCACGACCATCGAGTTTAAGCTGTCGGGCGTCAGCAGCAGCTAGGCCGGGCCGCGGTGTACGCGCAAGGCCCAGCACGGGCCGCCGCCTGGGGCAAAACGGGCGGCTAAGCGCCGCCGGGGGCGAAGTGGCGCTTGCCGTCGGGCAGGGGACGCGCCTTGCCTTCGTCGTCCACCGCGACATAGGTGAAAGCCGCTTCGGTGGCGCGGTAGCGCTGGCCGATGGGGGCGGAAGAGACTTTTTTGATCCAGACTTCCACGTTAATGCTCAGCGAACTGTTGCCCGTGCCGGTACAGCGGGCGTAACAACAGACCACGTCCCCCACCGCCACCGGTTTCAAAAACGTCATGCCGTCGACGCGCACCGTGACCACTCGGCCCTCGGCTATTTCCTTGGCGAGGATAGCGCCGCCCATATCCATTTGCGACATCAGCCAGCCGCCAAAAATATCACCGTTGGCATTGGTGTCGGCGGGCATGGCCAGCGTGCGCAGCACCAGCTCGCCGGAAGGTAAAAAAGGATTGTCGCTCATCAGGGGTTCCGCTTGGTTTGACATCGGTCCGCCCCGCGGCGGACCGGGGGATCAACGGGAGTTTTTCTGGTCTTCCGTCATATGACGATAGACATACACTCCGCTTAACAGGGTGAATACCAGCGTCAGGCCGGTCAGGCCGAACACCTTGAAATTCACCCAAACGTTTTGCGGCAGCCAGAAGGCGATATAGATATTCGCCGCGCCGCAGCCCAGGAAAAACAGCGCCCAGGCAATATTAAGATTGTTCCAGACGCGCTCGGGCAGGGTCAGTTCCTTGCCAAGCATGCGCTGAATCAGCGGCTTGCCGAGCATAAACTGGCTGACCAGCAGCGCAATGGCGAACAGGCCGTAAATGACCGTGACCTTCCATTTGATGAATTCGGCGTTATGGTAATACATCGTCAGTGAGCCGAAGATGGCAACCATGATAAACGTCAGCAAGGTGACTTTTTCCACTTTCCGGTAGCGGATCCAGGTATAAATCAGCACCAGCGCCGACGCGGCAATCAGCGCGCCGGAGGCAATATAAATGTCGTACAGCTTATAAAAGACAAAGAACACCACTAACGGCAGAAAATCCAGAAACTGCTTCATAAAAAAATCCGTGGTTGGTTAAGTGACGCCGGCTTGGTTTCAGGCCTGGCGCAGCAACATATACAGGCGATACAGGTAAATCAGCAACAGTGCGGAAATAATATTACTTAAGCCGTTAAGCAGCACCGCGGCCACCAGCGACGACACCTGGGTAAACTGTGCCGCCAGCAATAATACCGCCGCCTTGGCCAGCAGCCATACCAGCACCGCCGGGGCAACCAGCCGTACATTGGCGAAAGCCAGTTTACTACTCAGGCGCATCGACTTGAATACGCCCAGATTGTCGCTGGCGGCAATCACCGGCGCCATGCTGAACGCTATGGCAATCAGGATCCCCGGTATCACAATCAATAATAGCCCGAGTTGCACCAGCAGCGTGGTAATAAATACCAATAACAGCAGGCGGGGCAGGATGGGCGCGGACAGCCCGATGGCGCGCAGCACGCTGACCGGCTGCCGGTCGGATACCAGGCGAATCATGGTCAACAGCGCCCCGGCCAGGATGACGTTGCCCACCAGACCGGCGAAAGTGCCCGCCGCAGAGGCTTTCAGCAGCACTTTTTGCTGTTCAGGCGTCATTTGCTGCACCAGTTCCTGCAGGCTGAGGCTGGATGAGTCGGCCATGTCGGGACCGTCGGCGCTCAGGATGACCAGCTGATCGCTACTGGGCGATAAGGCATGGCCGAGCACCACGCTAATCAGCGCCGCCAGCAGGGCCAGCAGGATGATGCTGGTAAACTGGTTACGGGTAAAATTCAACATGTCGCGATACAGGGTACTTGCCATAATTGGCATGTAGAGCTCCTTGGCAGAACGTTCTAAATTATCAGCCCGGTATTCTACCCTGTTAATGCCCCGGAGGGCACCCCGCGACATGATGATGCTGATTTTCCACCCTAATAAGCGTCTGCGCGGGCGCTGCGAGCGGCGGCAGGCCGTAATGCGCCCTGGCGCGATCGCAGGCGTCGTTGGGCCGCCCGCCGTCGCCGGCCATGGCAAACTCCCGGCAGGGCGAGGGACGACCGGCATAAATGGTGCAACGGACCGCTTTACCCACCTCGCCCGCCAGGGCATGGCAACGCGGCGTCCGCTCGTTGGTGCCGCGCATGCAACGTAAGAAAGGGGTAAGGGGTTCAGTTAAGGCATGGGGCACCGGGCCGCCGCCGTCATCGCCCTCGGCCCAATAAAAGGATACGCGGAACCACGCGCAACACGCGCCGCAGCTCATGCAGGGATTACTGTTATCGCTCATCGTGTCACCCGCCGACTCCACGGCGCCGAATCAGATTTGCCTGTCTGTTAACTTACGCCCGGTGCGCGGGAAAGCAACTGCCCGGGCCAAAGTATTTTTTTTGTCCTGTTTCGGTCCTGGTTGATTTGGATCAATCTCAATCAAGTCAATCCCTTGGTATAAAACATGATAAACAAGGTTCAGCTCAAATTTACCCTACGATGTGCCAAAGTAACATTTGTGAACTGAATCAACTTTGCGTGGCAAAGGCATTATCTCAACAAGGAGCGGGACATGAACAAGTGTGTTATGGGCTTGGCGGCGGCCGCGCTGCTGTCGGCAACGGCGCAGGCGCATCAGGCGGGTGATATTATTGTTCGCGCGGGCAGCGCCACGGTACGGCCGAGTGAAAGTTCGGATAACGTGCTGGGGATGGGCGAGTTTAACGTGGATAACAACACCCAGCTCGGCCTGACGTTCAGTTATCTGGTCACCGACAATATCGGCGTGGAGCTGCTGGCGGCAACGCCCTTCAAGCACCATGTCGGGCTGAAAAGCACCGGCGACATCGCCTCGGTTAAACAACTGCCGCCAAGCCTGATGGCGCAGTATTATTTTGGCGACGCCCCGGATAAACTGCGGCCATACCTCGGGGTGGGCATCAACTATACTACCTTCTACGACGCGCACTTTAACCAAACCGGGCAGGACGCCGGACTGAGCGATTTAAGCGTCAAGCACTCCTGGGGCATCGCCGGCCAGGCGGGGCTGGATTATAACGTCAATGAAAACTGGCTGGTGAATATGTCGGTATGGTATATGGATATCGACACCGACGTGCGTTTCAAGGCCGGCGGCCAGCAGCAATCAGTGCATACGCAAATCGATCCCTGGGTATTTATGTTCGGCGTCGGCTATCGCTTCTAAAACGAGGGTGCGGATCTGAAACCGTGCCGGCGACGCGTGCGCGCCGCCGGCAACGGGATTATTTGATACTGATGTCGTTTTCCACCGAACGCACGCCCTTGACGCCGCGGGTAATGGTCACGGCGCGGTTGGCGTCGGCCATCGAGCTGGCGAAACCGCTTAACTGCACCCGGCCCTTAAAGGTTTCGACGTTGATTTCGGTGCCCTTTAAATGGTCATCGGCAAGCAACTGCGTTTTCACTTTGGTCGTGATCACGGTGTCGTCAATATACCCGCCGGTGCCTTCGGTCTTGGCGGTCGGCGCGCAGCCGGCCAGCACGGCCGCGACGATTGCGGTTGCTGCAAGTGTCGTAAGGGATTTCCAGTTTTTCATTTTTTCTCCTTGGATTTGAATTATTTATTATAATATATCACCCGCATCTTACAGGATGGCGGCGTAATTGATACGCCGCCATTAGAGTGTTGTGGATAAAATGATTTTTTTCAAATCAACCGCGCGTGGCGGCCTTCATTTTACTGACGAAGGTGCTTAACTGCGTCAGCATGGCCGCCGGGTCTTCCAGGTTGCGCTCGATAATCTTGACGATGGCCGAGCCGGAAATGGCCCCGGCCGCGCCCGCCGCCAGCGCGTCGCGCACCTGCGACGGCTCGGAAATACCGAAACCCTGCAGCGCGGGCGCGGCATGGAACTCGGTAAGCGTCGTCACCAGATGGGCCAGCGGCACATGGCCCTGGTTTTCACTGCCGGTTACGCCTGCGCGGGATAATAAATAGGTGTAAGCACGGCCGTGGGAGGCGATTTCACGCAGCAGGTCTTTATCGGCGTTGGGCGGGCAGATAAAGATAGGCGCCACGCCGTGGCGCATGGCGGCGGTACGAAACGGCAGGCTCTCTTCCAGCGGCACGTCGGCCACCAGCACCGAATCCACGCCAACCTCGGCGCAGCGGGCATAAAACGCATCGATACCTTTGTTAAACACCAGGTTGGCGTACATCAGCAGGCCGATGGGTATGGCGGGGTATTTCTGCCGGACAGTGGCCAGCAGTTCGAAACACTGATCCGGCGTCACCCCGGCGGCAAATGCCCGCAGGGTGGCGTTCTGGATGGTCGGGCCGTCCGCCAGCGGGTCGGAAAACGGGATGCCCAGTTCCAGGGCGTCGGCCCCGGCCTCGATTAAGGTATCGATAATTTTCAGCGACAGGCCGGGATTAGGATCGCCCAGCGTGACGAAGGGCACGAAGGCGCCTTCTTTACGGCTGTGCAGCGTGGTAAACAGTTGCTGATAGCGTTCCATTACATTTCTCCTCGCGCTTTTAATATATCGTACACGGTAAAAATATCCTTATCGCCGCGGCCCGAGAGATTGACCACCAGGATCTGCTCCTTGTCCGGCTCCGCCTTGATCATTTTCAGCGCGTGCGCCAGCGCGTGCGAGGATTCCAGCGCCGGGATGATGCCTTCATGGCGCGACAGGGCCTTGAACGCATCCAGGGCCTCCTCATCGGTCGCCGAGACGTATTCCGCGCGGCCGATACTGTCCAGATAGGCATGCTGCGGACCCACGGAAGGGAAATCCAGGCCGGCGGAAATGGAATAGGATTCCTCTATCTGCCCGTCGGAGGATTGCATCATCGGCGACTTCATGCCGAAATAGATGCCGATGCGGCCGTGTTTGAGCGACGCGCCGTGCTGGCCGGTCTCGATGCCCAGGCCGCCCGGCTCGACGCCGATCAGACGTACCGACGGCTCATCGATAAAATCGGCGAACATGCCGATGGCGTTGGACCCGCCGCCGACGCAGGCCAGCACCGCGTCAGGCAGGCAATGCTCCCGTTCCTGCATCTGCGCCTTGGTTTCCTCGCCAATCATGCGCTGGAATTCGCGCACGATGGTGGGGAACGGATGCGGACCGGCGGCGGTGCCCAGCATATAGTGGGCGCGCTCATAGCTGCCGGACCAGTCGCGCAGCGCTTCGTTGCAGGCGTCCTTTAGCGTCGAGGAGCCGCTGTGCACCGGGATCACTTCCGCGCCCATCAGACGCATGCGGAACACGTTGGGCTCCTGGCGCTGAATATCCTTGGCGCCCATATAAATGCGGCATTTCAGCCCCAGCAGCGCGGAGGCCAGCGCCGAAGCCACGCCATGCTGACCGGCGCCGGTTTCGGCGATGATTTCGGTTTTTCCCATGCGCTTGGCAAGCAGGGCCTGGCCGAGCACCTGGTTGGTTTTGTGCGCGCCGCCGTGCAGCAGATCCTCGCGCTTAAGATACAGTTTGGTCTTGGTGCCCGCGGTCAGGTTACGGCACAGGGTCAACGGCGTGGGGCGGCCGGCATAATTGGTTAACAAATCGCTGAATTCCGCCTGGAATGCCGGGTCGCTTTGCGCGCTGACAAAGGCGTCCTCCAGTTGCAGCAGCGCCGGTACCAGGATCTGCGGCACATACATGCCGCCGAATTCGCCGAAATAGGGATTTAATAGTGTCATGCGTTCCTGTCTCTTGTTGATCTGGGCAATCGATTAATAGGCGCGCAGCGTCTGAAATACCGTAGCCAGTTTATGGTGATCTTTAATACCCGGGGCGCTTTCAACGCCGGAGTTGAAGTCCAGCCCAACGCAGCCTAATTGCGCGGCGGCCACGCAGTTATCCGCCGCCAGCCCGCCGGCGAGCATGACGTTATCCAGACGCAGTCCGTCCAGCAGCGACCAGTCAAAGGGTTTACCGCTGCCGCCGCCATTATCGAACAGATAACGATCCACCGCGCTAAAATCCCGCGCCGGCGCATGGGTCCGCATATCCAGGGCTTTCCAGATACGGCAGGCGGAAGGCAGCGCCAGACGCAGGGCGCTTATATAGGCCTGGTCCTCGTCGCCGTGCAGCTGTACGGCATGCAGCGCCAGCGCGGCGGCGCTGCCTGCCACCTCCTCGATGGCGGCGTCGCGGAATACGCCGACGTAGCGCAGCGGCGCGCCGGCCATCACCGCGCGGGCGCGCGGGATATCCACACGCCTTGGCGACGAGGCGGCAAAAATCAGGCCGCCATAGAGCGCGCCGGCGTCATATGCCGCCCTGGCATCCTCGGGACGCGTCAGTCCGCAGACCTTATTCTCGCCGAGCAATACCCGGCGCACCGCGCCGTCCAGATCCGGTTCCGCCATCAACGCGCTGCCGATCAGGAAGCCGTTGGCGAAATGGCTCAGTTCCCTGACGTGGCGATAGGCGGTAATGCCGGATTCGCTTATCACCGTCACTCCCGGCAGCAGGGGCGCCAGGCGGCGGGTACGGTTTAAATCGATGGATAAATCGCGCAGATCGCGATTGTTAATGCCCACCACCCGGGCGCCGAGCGCCTGGGCGCGCCGGCACTCCTCTTCGGTTATCGCCTCGGTGAGCACGCCCATTTCCAGGCTGTGCGCCAGGGCGGCCAACTGACGGTAGGTGTCGTCGTCCAGCACCGACAGCATCAGCAGAATAGCGTCCGCCTGATGATGACGCGCCAGGTAAACCTGGTAGGGATCGATGATGAAATCCTTGCACAGCACCGGCTGGGGTACTACTTGGCTAATCTGGCGCAGGAAATCAAAGCTGCCCTGGAAGTATTTTTCGTCGGTCAGGCACGAGATGGCGGCGGCGTAGTGTTTGTACACGCCGGCGATGGCGGCCGGGTCAAAATCCTCGCGGATCAGGCCCTTGGACGGCGATGCTTTTTTGCACTCGAGGATAAACACGGTGCGCGAACCCTGGAGGGCATGATAGAAGCTGCGCGTGCTGGGGCGCACGTCGTCGATGAACCCGTCCAGCGGCTGGCGTTGCTTACGCTCGGCCAGCCATACTTTTTTATCAGCGACAATGTTTGTCAGTACCGTATCCTGCATGTCTTATCCTCTGGCCGCCAACGCGACAACACGTTCATAGGCGCCGCCGCCGCGGATGGCCGCCAGCGCCTGTTGGGTATTTTCGCGCAGATTCTCCTGGCCGAATAGTTTTAATAACAAGGCGACATTGGCGGCAACGGCGAATTCATGGGCATGTTCGCCTTTACCTTGTAACAACCGCGCCAAAATGTCACGATTTTCTTCCGGCGAGCCGCCCAGCAGGGCGTCCATTGACTGTTCCCGCAGGCCGAAATCCTCCGGCGTCAATTGATAGCTGTCGATCTCGCCCTCATTGAGTTCGGCCACCTGCGTCGGCGCGTGCAGCGCCACTTCATCCATGCCGCCGCCATGGACTACCGCTGCGCGCTGATAGCCCAGCACCCGCAGCGTTTGGGCGATGGGCAGCACCAGCTCCGGGCTGTAGACCCCGATCAGCGCCAGCGGGGGACGGGCGGGGTTAATCAACGGCCCGAGCACGTTAAACAGCGTGCGGGTTTTCAACTGCTGGCGCACCGGCATGGCATGGCGAAAACCGGTGTGGTACTGGGGCGCGTACAAAAAGCATACTCCCAGCTCGTCAAGCGCCTGGCGCGACGCTTGCGCCGGCATATCCAGCCGGATGCCGAAGGCCGCCAGCAGGTCCGAGGAACCCGAACGGCTGGACACGCTGCGGTTGCCGTGCTTGGCCACCCGTGCGCCGCAAGCGGCGGCGACAAAGGCGCTGGCGGTGGAAATATTGATGCTGTTGCTGCCGTCGCCGCCGGTGCCGACGATATCGGCAAAAGGATAATCAGGGCGCGGGAACGGCAGGGCGTCCGCCAGCAGGGCGGTGGCCGCGCCGGCAATTTCATCCGGATGCTCGCCGCGGATTTTCATGCTGATCAGCGCCGCCGCCAGCTGCGACGGTTCCAGCCCGCCCTGGATAATCTGGCTAAAAAGCTGTTCACTTTCCTGGCGGCTGATGCGCTCGGCGCGGTAAAGTTTTTCCAATATCTGTTGCATGATCAGGTTCCTATCGTTCAGGCCAGCGCCCAGTCCAGGGTTTGGTTAAGCAACCGCGCGCCCTGGGTGGTCAGGATGGATTCGGGATGAAATTGAAAACCGCAGACGCGATCGGCGTCATGACGCACCGCCATCACCATCTCGTTAAAGTGCGCATTGACCGTCAGTCCCGCCGGGATTTCGCTGCCCACCAGCGAGTGGTAGCGCGCCACCGGCAGCGGGTTCGGCATGCCGGCGAACATGCCGGCGCCATCATGGGTGATAAGGGACGCCTTGCCGTGCAGGATTTCCCCGGCCTGGCCGACGTAGCCGCCGTAGGCTTCCACAATCGCTTGGTGGCCGAGGCAGATGCCGATAATCGGCATCTGCCCGCGCAGCCGCGTAAGCAACTGCGGCATGCAGCCGGCGGCGGCGGGGGTGCCGGGACCGGGGGAAAGCATCAGTATGGGATTATCCATGGCCATCAGATGGCCGATGATGGTCTGCGCCGGCAGTTGGTTGCGGTACACCATCACCCGGTGGCCGGTGGCGCGCAGCTGATCCACCAGGTTGTAGGTAAAGGAGTCGATATTATCGAGTAACAGGATATCAGCCATCAGAACACCTCCCTGGCATGATGTGCGGTGGCGATGGCGCGCAGCACCGCGCGCGCTTTATTGCGGCTTTCGTCGGCTTCCGCCTGCGGCACCGAGTCCAGCACCACGCCGGCGCCGGCCTGTACGGTGGCGATGCCGTCCTCGACATAGGCCGAACGGATAACGATACAGGTATCCAGCAGGCCGCTGCCGGTAAAATAGCCGATGGCGCCGCCGTAGCTGCCGCGCCGCGTGCCTTCGGCCTTGGCAATCAACTGCATGGCGCGCACTTTGGGCGCGCCGCTCAGCGTGCCCATGTTCATACAGGCGCGGTAGGCGTGCAGCGCGTCAAGATCGGCGCGCAGGGTGCCGACCACCCGCGAAACCAGGTGCATGATAAAGGAGTAGCGATCGACCTTGGTCAAATCGGCGACATAGCGGCTGCCGGGTTCGCAGATGCGCGCCAGATCATTGCGCGCCAGGTCGACCAGCATCAGGTGTTCGGCCAGTTCTTTATGATCGGTGCGCATTTCAAGCTCGATACGGCTGTCCAGATCGCGATCCAGCGTGCCGTCCGGCCTGCGCCCGCGCGGACGGGAACCTGCAATGGGATAAATTTCTATCTGCCGGTTGGCGGCATCGTATTTCAGCGAACTTTCCGGCGAGGCGCCGAACAGGGTAAAATCGTTATCCTGCATAAAGAACATATAGGGACTGGGATTGCTCTCTTTCAGAGTATGGTAGGCGGCCAGCGGCGACGGGCAGGGCAGCGAAAAACGCCGTGAAGGCACCACCTGGAAGATTTCCCCCGCGCGGATCGCCTGCTGCATGCTGGTCACGATGCGGCCGAACTCCTCGTCGCTGCGATCGGTTTCCAGGGTCATGCTGTCGATCACCTGGTGGGGGATCGGCCCCGGCGTCTGCTGCAACTGATGCTGCAACTGCTCGATGCGCGCCTGTAGACGGCGTTTTTCGCCGGCCAGAGGAGTGAACAGGCTGCCCTGCAGCCGGCAGGTGCGCTGCTGATGATCAAGTACCAGCAGGGTTTCCGCCAGGTAGAAGCAAAAATCCGGACAGCGCTGCCCCTGGCTGAGCGCGGGCAGCGTTTCAAAACCCGCCACCAGGTCATAGGCGAACAGGCCGCCGAGGAACAGGGCATCCGGCTGATCCGCCGGCGCCGGCACCAGGGTCAGCAGCAGGCGCAGGCAATCGAATACCGACAGGCCGCGCAGCCGCGCATCCTCATCCATGTCGTTGCCGACGGACGGAAACACCAGCTCGCGGCCGCTGGGATGGGCGTTCACCTCAACCCCGGCCGGCAGCGCGGCGTCCAGCAGCGGCAGCAGCGCCGCGCCGTTGGCGGTCAGCGCCTGCAGCGTAACCCGCTGGCCGAGGGCGGTAATGCGCATGGCGCTGTCAAGCACCATCAGGCTTTGCAGGTTTTGCTTATTATCGATTTCGGCCGATTCCAGCAGCAAGGTGGCCGGTCGGGCGCCGCAAAGCTGGTTGAACATCGCGGTAGGATCGTCGCGATAAGTGGCGGTGGCCTGCAGCAGTTCTAATTGAGGTTGTGTGGCTTGCATAGTGTGTTCCCTGATTATCGCCCATAAAAAAACCCGCTTGAAAGGCGGGTTAGTAGGGATCTTGCTCTGTCCGACGACAGCGACGCATGATAACACCACCCGCTAAAGGGAAGTGCGCCACCAGCGAAGCGTTACCACGGTTAAGGTTATCATCGTCAGATTCTCATTGGTTGTCTTAATGTGTACTAGTAAACTAGTTCAGCAATGAAATGTCAACAGTCACCGCTTAAAAACAGTTAAATATTTAACAGGTTCGATTCACGGGCATTTGACGTTATGATAGGAACATTCATTTTGGAAGGTAGCCTATCGTTGACTGAGATCTACGTTAAATCATCGTTGCTGACCCTATACGATCTGCACAGCCATACCACCGCCTCCGACGGCCAGCTTTCGCCGGCGGATCTGGTGGCGCGCGCCGTGGCCATGGGCGTCGACGTGCTGGCCGTGACCGATCACGATACCGTGGCCGGCCTCGCCGGGGCGCGGCAGGCGATCGACGACGGCGCGCTGCCCCTCACGCTGGTGGCCGGAGTGGAAGTCTCCACCCAGTGGCAAAACCATGAGATCCATATTGTCGGCCTCGGTATCGATGACGCGCATCCGGCCATGGACGGGCTGCTGCGCGCCCAGCGGGAAAGGCGCCTGGCCCGGGCCCATGCCATCGCCGAGCGGCTGGAACGCGCCGGTATTCACGACGCCTGGCTGGGCGCCAGCCGTTTGGCCCAGGATGAACTGGTCACGCGCGGCCATTTCGCCCGTTACCTGGTCAGCATCGGCGCCGCCGATAACGTGACCAAGGTATTCAAAAAATACCTGTCCAAGGGTAAAACCGGCTATGTGCCGCCGCAGTGGTGTACAATCGAGGAAGCGGTCGGCGCCATCCACCAGGCGGGCGGACAGGCGGTGCTGGCCCATCCCGGCCGCTACCAGCTGTCGACCAAATGGCTTAAACGCCTGCTGGACCATGTTACCGACGCGGGCGGCGACGGTATCGAAGTGGCCATGTGCCAGCAGTCGCCGCAGGAAAAAACCGCGCTGGCGGGGTATGCGCGCGAGCGCGGGCTGCTGGCCTCCCAGGGATCCGATTTTCACCAGCCCTGCGCCTGGATCGAGCTTGGCCGTAAACTTTGGCTGCCGGGCGGCGTGGAGCCGATATGGCGCGATTGGCCGGTCGGCCGGTCGGCCGGTCGGCGGTAGCAGAAGGCTTGTCAGAAGGATAATCGCGGTATGCCGGGGGTGTTCTCCCGCCAGACTATATAAGGAGTCACAATGAGTCAGTTTTTTACCATTCATCCGGAAAACCCGCAGCCGCGGTTAATTAACCAAACCGTCGATCTGCTGCGCAAGGGCGCGGTTATTGTCTACCCCACCGATTCCGGCTACGCCCTCGGCTGCCGTCTGGAGGATAAAACCGCCATGGAGCGCATCTGCCGCATCCGGCAGCTGGACGGCAACCATAATTTTACCCTGGTCTGCCGCGACCTGTCCGAACTGTCCACCTATGCCCATGTGGATAACCAGGCGTTCCGTCTGATGAAAAACAATACGCCGGGCAAATATACCTTTATTCTCAAAGCCACCAAGGAAGTCCCCCGGCGGCTGATGAACGACAAGCGCAAGACCATCGGTCTGCGCGTGCCGAGCAACCCCATTGCCCTGGCGTTGCTCGAAACCATGGACGAGCCGATGATGTCCACCACCCTGATGCTGCCCGGCAACGATTTTGCGGAATCGGACCCGGAAATGATCAAGGATCATCTGGGCAAACAGGTGGATCTGGTGATTCACGGCGGTTTTCTCGGCCAGCAGCCGACGACGGTAATCGATTTGACCGACGACACGCCGGTGGTGGTGCGCGAAGGCGTCGGGGATGTTTCCCCCTTCCTTTAACGGCCGGCCGGCGGCGTTTTTACACCGCCGCCCCCGTCACCGTAAACTATGGATTGTGATCCGCGGGACCATAGTGTAAAATAGCCCCCTATCTTTCAGTTAAGTTACTGATAAGCTTACTAAATTATGGCGAAAGCCACCATTCGACGCCTGTGAAGGCGACAGCCGAGGTTGCTCAATGAGCGAAAAGCTGCAAAAAGTCCTGGCCCGCGCCGGGCATGGTTCCCGCCGTGAAGTTGAATCCCTGATTGAACAAGGCCGCGTCAGCGTTGACGGCAAAATCGCCACGCTGGGCGATCGGGTCGACGCCGTGAGTTCCATGAAAATCCGCGTCGATGGCCGGGTGGTTTCCATCACCGCGTCAGAAGAGGCGGTGTGCCGGATTCTGGCCTATTACAAACCCGAAGGCGAACTTTGCACCCGGCGGGATCCCGACGGCCGGCCGACGGTATTCGACCGTTTGCCTAAACTCAACGGCTCGCGCTGGATAGCGGTTGGGCGTCTGGATATCAATACTTCCGGCCTGCTGTTATTCACCACCGACGGGGAGCTGGCCAATCGCCTGATGCACCCGAGCCGGGAAGTGGAGCGCGAATACGCGGTACGGGTCTTCGGCCAGGTGGACGACGAAAAACTGCGGCTGCTGACCAAAGGCGTCACCCTGGAAGACGGCACGGGCGCGTTCCGTACCCTGAGCTTCCAGGGCGGGGAAGGGCTGAACCAGTGGTACAACGTGACCCTGATCGAAGGGCGCAACCGCGAAGTGCGGCGTTTATGGGAAGCGGTGGGCGTGCAGGTCAGCCGGCTGATTCGCACCCGCTACGGCGCCATTCCCCTGCCCAAAGGCTTGCCGCGCGGCGGCTGGACTGAACTGCCGCTGGGTGAAATCAACTATCTGCGCGAACTGGTGGAACTGGCGCCGGAAACCGTCACCAAAGTGCCGGTGGAGAAAGAGCGACGCCGTATGAAGGCCAACCAAATCCGCCGGGCGGTGAAACGCCACAGCACGGTCACGCCTACCCGGCGCGGCGGCCAAAGCAGCAAGCGCAACTCCGGCACCAAATAAGCCCGTCCAGGCGCCCGCGCCAAACGCCGGCTTGGCCGGCCGCGGCGCGCAATGCGTCTTCCCGGTCGCCATCCCGCCGCGGCCTGGCCCCGTCTGATTGACCGGGCCAGTCCCGCAGCCGCCTCACCAGTCCACGCCCTGTTGCGCCTTGATGCCCGCGTCGAACGCATGTTTCACCGGGCGCAGCTCGCTGACTGTATCCGCCAGCTCCAGCAGTTCGCGGTGGCAGGCGCGGCCGGTGATGATCACCGTCTGCCGCGGCGGGCGATGGTTCAGCGCCGCTATCACTTCGGGTAAATCCACATAATCGTACGTGATCATATAGGTCAGCTCGTCGAGCAGCACCAGATCCAGGCTGTCGTCCGCCAGCATGCGCAGGCCGTGGCGCCAGACGTCTTGGGCCGCGGCCCGATCGGTGACCCGGTTCTGGGTATTCCAGGTAAAACCGGTGGCCATTACCTGGAATTCAACCCCATGCTGCTCCAGCAGGTTTCTTTCGCCGTTCGGCCATTGCCCCTTGATAAACTGGATCACGCCGGCGCGCATGCCGTGGCCTATCGCCCGGGTCACGGTGCCGAAGCCGGCGGTGGTCTTGCCTTTGCCGTTGCCGGTAAACACAATGACGATGCCGCGCTGCTCCGTGGCCGCGGCAATACGGGCATCCACCTGTTCTTTTAAACGCTGCTGGCGCTGCTGGTGCCTATCTTCACTCATTCGCTGGTCCTGTATGATTACGCCGGGCCCGGTGTACGGTCCGGCTGGGCATCGAAACTGATCCCGGTTTTGCGGCGGCTGTCATCCCCCATTAAATAAAGGTAGATGGGCATAATCTCGGCGGGGGTCTTGAGGCGATCGGCATTTTCATCCGGAAAGGCGCTGGCGCGCATACCGGTACGGGTGCCGCCGGGGTTGATGCAGTTAACCCGCAGGGTAGCCGCGGGATATTCGTCCGCCAGCACCTGCATCATGCCTTCGGTGGCGAATTTGGAGACAGCGTACGCTCCCCAGTTGGCCCGTCCCTGGCGCCCGACGCTGGAACTGCTGAATATCAGGGAAGGCCGGGACGCCTGCAATAACAGCGGCAGCATCGCCTGGGTCAGCATAAAGGCGGCGTTCACGTTGACCGCCATCACCTGCTGCCAGCTGGCGGGGGACTGCTGCGCCATCGGCACGATTTCGCCTAACAGGCCGGCATTGTTCAGCAGGCCGTCCAGGCGCGGAAAGTCGGCCGCGAGCCGCTGGCCCAGCAAGGCGTAATCCTCCGCTCCGGCCACCGCCAGGTCAAAGGGGATAACCCGCGCCGGCTGGCCGCCTTCACCGGCAATCAATCCCGCCACCGCCGCCAGCTTGGCTTCGGTGCGCCCCAGCAGCAATAGCCTGGCGCCGTGGCGGGCGTAAGTCAGCGCCGCCTCGCGGCCGATGCCGTCGCCGGCCCCGGTCACCATAATGATGCGGCCGGCCAATAAGTCATGTTTGGGCTGGTAGTACAAGGGACGCTCCTTTGCTAACCCGTCACCCTGGAGGTGATATTAGCGCTCTTTTTACCCGACGGTCTCTCATTTTATGCCTGAAACCTGACCTCATTTCAATCGTTAACGGTTTACCGACTTAATATACGTAAACCTACGTAATATTCTGATTTTCCCGGCGACGTATACCCGCGCCTTAGCTAGAATAGACCGCAACGGAAAACACATTCAGCAAGGCGACAGCGTGGAATTTATTACTCTTTATGGACTCTTCCTGGCAAAAACCATCACCGTGGTGCTGGCCTTCGGCGCGATTTTGCTGCTGGTCATGGGATTGCGTCAGCGGCAGCGCCGGCGCAAGGGCGAAATCCAGATAACGGATCTGGGTAAACAGTATCGTGAGATGCAGCGCGAAATGCAGCTGGCGCGCATGGGCGAGGCCGAACAGCGTATCTGGCACAAGCGGCATAAGAAGCAGGAAAAAGGCGAGGCGAAACTGGCGCGCGCGCGCGCAAAGCATGGCGAAAAAACGCCGCAGAAATCCTGTTTGTACGTACTGGATTTCAAAGGCAGCATGGATGCCGGCGAGGTCGCTTCGCTGCGCGAGGAAGTGTCCGCGGTGCTGGCGGTGGCGAAACCGGAAGATGAGGTGCTGCTGCGCCTCGAAAGCCCCGGCGGGGTGGTGCATGGCTACGGCCTGGCCGCCTCGCAGCTGCAGCGCCTGCGCGATCGCGGCATCCGCCTGACGGTAGCGGTGGATAAGGTGGCCGCCAGCGGCGGTTATATGATGGCCTGCGTCGCCGATCGCATTATCGCCGCGCCTTTCGCCATTGTCGGTTCCATCGGCGTCGTGGCCCAGATTCCTAACTTCAACCGGCTGCTCAAGCGCAATGATATCGACATGGAACTGCACACCGCCGGAGCCTATAAGCGGACCCTGACCCTGTTTGGTGAAAACTCGCCGGAAGGACGGGAAAAGTTCCAGCAGGATCTGAACGAAACGCATCAGCTCTTCAAGCAGTTTGTCCATGACATGCGCCCCACGCTTGATATTGAAGCGGTGGCGACCGGCGAGCACTGGTACGGCACCCAGGCGCGGGAAAATGGTCTGGTTGACGGCATCGGCACCAGCGATGATCTGCTGATTGCCGAAATGGCCAACCATGAGGTCATTAGCGTGCGTTTCACGCGGCGTAAACGTTTGCTTGCGCGTTTTACCGACAGTGCGGCGTTAAGTATCGAGCAGCGCCTGTTGCATTTATGGCAACGGGGCCAAAAACCCCTGCTGTGACGGCTCCCCGCCCCGAGGGCGGGCATGTCCGGCGGTTTGCGCCCGCCCGGGAACGGGAAACCGGCCCGGGCGAGGGTCATTTATTCCTCCAGGTGATACTTTTCTGACAACACCACGGCGAGATGTTTAAACATATTGAACACTGCCGTGGTTTTACGGGTGGGTAATCCATCCTGATCGAAAAAGAATTCACCGCGGAAAATCAGCACGCCGCCTTTCTGTTCTACCTCGGTGGCCTCCATGCCGTGCATATATTCATCATGCGCGCGAATAATCCGGTTAGCCTCAATAAGCAGGCTGTTGCGATCAATGGGGGTGGTGTTAGCGTACATACCTATTACTCCTTAGATGTCTTCCGGCCTATTGTAATCCCCGGTTGTGTTTGGCTGCAAACAGACTAAGGTTTATTCGTCGAACGGGCTTTTTAAACGCTTTTGCCGCCCGGGAAATTTTTTGCGCCGCTAATAAGTTGCACCAACTTTTTTATCATGTAGAGTGTGGGCCTTCATCAACTGGCGGGGATAACCGCATCCCAATCAATAGTTGATTTATCAATATTCAATGAAAGTATTGATAAATTAATTTTATTTTTCAATAGGTTAATCTCATGGCAAAGGCGAAAAAGCAGACTGGCTGAACAGAGGTTGATTTTTGACGGCGCTGCCGCAATATAAAATTAGTAAATGCCCAGCCAGGGTCTGGCGCACAAAATGCTTCTTAATTACAGAAGAAATCATTCAGGTAAAGGTAAACATGGGTAAAGCTCTCGTTATCGTTGAATCACCGGCTAAAGCCAAAACGATTAATAAATATTTAGGCAATGACTACGTCGTTAAATCGAGCGTCGGTCACATCCGTGATTTGCCCACCAGCGGTTCCGCCACTAAAAAAAGCGCCGACGCCACCAAAACGAAAAAAGTGAAAAGCGACGCGCAAACCGCACTGGTCAATCGCATGGGCATTGATCCTTACCACGGCTGGAAAGCGCATTACGAGATCCTCCCCGGCAAAGAAAAAGTGGTCAACGAGCTCAAAGCGCTGGCGCAAAACGCCGACCATATCTATCTCGCAACCGACCTTGACCGCGAAGGGGAAGCCATCGCCTGGCACCTGCGGGAAGTGATCGGCGGCGATGACAAGCGTTTTAGCCGGGTGGTATTTAATGAAATCACCCGCAATGCCATTACGGCGGCGTTTAAAAAACCAGGCGAGCTGAATATCGACCGGGTCAACGCCCAGCAGGCCAGGCGTTTTATGGACCGCGTGGTGGGCTACATGGTCTCGCCGCTGCTGTGGAAAAAACTGGCCCGCGGCCTGTCCGCCGGACGCGTGCAGTCGGTCGCGGTACGCCTGGTGGTCGAACGCGAACGCGAGATAAAAGCCTTCGTGCCGGAAGAGTATTGGGAACTGCACGCCGACCTCAAGGTGTCGGACAAGGCGCAACTGCAGATGCAGGTCACCCATCATGGCGACAAGCCCTTTAAGCCGGTCAACCAGGCGCAGACCCAAGCCGCCGTCAAGCAGTTGGAAAACGCGCAGTATGTTATCGCCGACCGTGAGGACAAGCCCACCAGCAGCAAGGCCGGCGCGCCCTTTACCACCTCGACATTGCAACAAGCCGCCAGCACCCGCCTGGGTTACGGCGTCAAAAAAACCATGATGCTGGCCCAGCGCCTGTACGAAGCGGGGCATATTACCTATATGCGTACCGACTCCACCAACCTGAGCCAGGACGCGCTGGCCATGGCGCGCGATTACATCGGCGCACAGTTCGGCGCCAAATATCTGCCTAAGCAGGCCAATGAATACGCCAGCAAGGAAAATTCCCAGGAAGCGCATGAAGCGATCCGTCCTTCCGATGTCAATAATCTGGCCGAACAGCTAAAAGATATGGAAGTGGACGCGCAAAAGCTGTATCAGCTGATCTGGCGCCAATTTGTCGCCTGCCAGATGATGCCGGCGCAGTACGATTCCACCACCCTGACGGTCAAAGCGGCGGATTACCAACTGCGCGCCAAGGGCCGCATCCTGCGCTTCGACGGCTGGACCAAGGTCATGCCCGCGCTGCGCAAAGGGGATGAAGATCGCACCCTGCCGCCGGTTAGCGTGGGCCAGACGCTCGGGCTGGAAAAATTACTGCCCAGCCAGCACTTCACCAAGCCGCCCGCGCGCTACAGCGAAGCGTCCCTGGTCAAGGAACTGGAAAAACGCGGCATCGGCCGGCCGTCGACCTATGTGTCCATCATCTCCACCATCCAGGATCGCGGGTATGTACAGGTAGAAAACCGCCGTTTCTACGCCGAAAAAATGGGCGAAATCGTCACCGACCGCCTGGAAGAAAATTTCCGGGAACTGATGAACTACGACTTTACCGCCCGCATGGAAGACAAGCTCGACCAGGTGGCCAATAACGAAGCCGAGTGGAAAGCCGTGCTGGACTCATTCTTCAGGGAGTTCAGCGAACAGCTCGAAAAGGCGGAAAAAGATCCGGAAGAGGGCGGCATGCGCCTCAACCAAATGGTGATGACCAGCATCGATTGTCCCACCTGCGGGCGCAAAATGGGCATCCGCACCGCCAGTACCGGCGTGTTCTTGGGATGTTCGGGGTATTCACTGCCGCCGAAAGAACGCTGCAAGACTACCATTAATCTGATCCCGGAATCGGAAACCCTCAATCTGCTGGAAGGCGAGGATGCCGAAACCAATGCTCTGCGCGCCCGTCGCCGCTGCCCTAAATGCGGCATGGCCATGGACAGCTACCTGATTGACAACGGCCGCAAGCTGCACGTCTGCGGCAACAATCCGCTTTGCGACGGCTATGAAATCGAGCAAGGCGAATTCAGGATCAAGGGCTACGACGGCCCGGTGGTCGAGTGTGAAAAATGCGGCTCCGATATGCATTTAAAACTGGGACGCTTCGGCAAATACATGGCCTGTACCAACGAGGAATGCAAAAACACCCGCAAAATCCTGCGCAACGGCGATGTTGCGCCGCCAAAAGAAGATCCGGTGCCGCTGCCTGAGCTGCAGTGTGAAAAATCGGACGCTTATTTTGTCCTGCGTGACGGCGCGGCTGGCGTATTCCTTGCGGCCAACACGTTCCCGAAATCACGTGAAACCCGGGCACCGCTGGTGGAGGAACTGGCGCGCTTCAAAGATCGCCTGCCGGAAAAACTGCGCTACCTGGCCGACGCGCCGGCAAAAGACCCCGAGGGCAACAAAGCCATGGTGCGCTTTAGCCGCAAGACCAAACAACAGTACGTTTCTTCCGAAAAAGACGGCAAGGCCACCGGCTGGACGGCGTTCTACATCGACGGCAAATGGCAGGTCACCAAAAAGTAGCCATGCGCCAGGCCCGCCAACACCGGGCTTAAAGCAGATGTGTTCAAGGCAGACCTAGCCAATGGGGTCGAATCGGGCGTGGTGTCCCCGCCAAACCGAGCCCCATGGCGCGGTAGGCCCGCCAACACTGCGCTTAATGCAGACGTGTTCAAGGGAGACCGTGCCAGTGGGGCCGAATCGGGCGTGGTGTTCCCGCCAAACCGAGCCCCATGGCGCGGTAGGCCCGCCAACACTGCGCTTAATGCAGGCGTGTTCAAGGGAGAGCGTGCCAATGGGGTCGAATCGGGCGTGGTGTTCCCGCCCGACCGAGCGCCCCATGGCGCGGTAGGCCCGCCAACACTGCGCTTAATACAGACGTGTTCAAGGGAGAGCGTGCCGATTGGGTCGAATCGGGCGTGGTGTTCCCGCCCGACCGAGCGCCCCGCGGCGCGCCAGGCCCGCCAACACAGAGCTTAATGCAGACGTGTTCAAGGGAGACCGTGCCAGTGGGGCCGAATCGGGCGTGGTGTTCCCGCCCGACCGAGCGCCCCATGGCGCGGTAGGCCCGCCAACACTGCGCTTAAAGCAGACGTGTTCAAGGGAGACCGTGCCAATGGGGTCGAATCGGGCGTGGTGTTCCCGCCCGACCGAGCGCCCCATGGCGCGGTAGGCCCGCCAACACTGCGCTTAAAGCAGACGTGTTCAAGGGAGACCGTGCCAATGGGGCCGAATCGGGCGTGGTGTTCCCGCCCGACCGAGCGCCCCATGGCGCGGTAGGCCCGCCAACACTGCGCTTAATGCAGGCGTGTTCAAGGGAGAGCGTGCCAGTGGGGCCGAATCGGGCCGGCAATCATCAACCAACCTACGGGTTGGTTTTTTTATGTCTTATAAATAAGTTATATATAGCGATTTTTTATGATTAAATAGTATTAATTGCAAGATTAGCTTTCCCGCTGACGCCGGGGAAAAAAAACGCCCCCAGGCCGCGCCGCTGACAAGTAACTCTTGCGCCAAATTTATGCCAGGATGACAAAAATGAAATTGCAGCAACTTCGCTATATTGTTGAAGTCGTGAACCACAACCTTAATGTCTCCTCCACCGCCGAGGGGCTGTACACCTCCCAGCCCGGCATCAGCAAACAGGTACGGATGCTGGAAGACGAACTCGGGGTACAGATCTTCGCCCGCAGCGGCAAACACCTCACCCAGGTTACGCCGGCCGGACAGGAAATCATCCGCATTGCCCGCGAAGTCCTCTCCAAGGTCGACGCCATCAAGGCGGTGGCGGGCGAACATACGTATCCGGATAAAGGCTCGCTCTATGTCGCCACCACCCACACGCAGGCGCGCTACGCGCTTCCGGATGTGATCAAAGGGTTCATCGAACGCTACCCCCGCGTTTCCCTGCACATGCATCAAGGCTCGCCGACGCAAATCGCCGAAGCGGTCTCCAAAGGCATCGCGGATTTCGCCATCGCCACCGAAGCGCTCCACCTCTACGACGACCTGGTCATGCTGCCTTGCTACCACTGGAACCGCGCCATCGTGGTACTGCCCACCCATCCGCTGGCGGGCAAAGACCAGATCACCATTGAAGAACTGGCCGCGTTCCCCCTGGTCACCTACACCTTTGGGTTTACCGGCCGCTCGGAACTGGATACCGCCTTCAACCGCGCCGGGCTCACGCCGCGCATCGTCTTTACCGCCACCGATGCCGACGTGATTAAAACCTACGTCCGCATGGGCCTGGGCGTCGGCGTCATCGCCAACATGGCGGTCAGCAGCGAGGCCGACCCCGATCTGGTAAAAATCAACGCCGACGCCATGTTTGCCCTCAGCACCACCAAAATCGGCTTTCGCCGCAGCACCTTCCTGCGCAGCTACATGTATGATTTTATCCAGCGCTTCGCGCCGCATCTCACCCGAGACGTCGTGGATACGGCGGTGGCCCTGCGCTCCAATGAAGAAATCGAAGCGATGTTCAAGGATATTAAATTACCGGTAAAGTGACGCGCCGGTGCCGGCACCGGCATGACCGCATCGGTGAACACACTTTATGTTATGAAAAAGTTGCGTAATTCTTGTAAATTGTTTACTGCAATGCCTCAACCTGGATAGGGTTATGACTATAATGAAGTAAAAGTCTGGAGGAGAGCTATGTCGACAACGATTCGAGAAGCCAGTAAGGATCAACTGGTCATACGTGATAAAACCTACCGCTATTACAGCCTGCCGCGCGCCGCCCAACAGCTGGGCAACCTCGACCGGCTGCCCAAATCCATGAAGGTCCTGCTGGAAAACCTGCTGCGCAACCAGGATGACGACATCGTCACCGAAGCGGATCTGCGCGCCCTGGCGGGCTGGCTTGAGCACGCGCACGCGGACGGTGAAATCGCCTACCGTCCGGCGCGGGTGCTGATGCAGGATTTTACCGGCGTTCCGGCGGTGGTAGACCTCGCGGCGATGCGCGAAGCGGTAAAGCGCCTTGGCGGCGACGTCGATAAGGTCAATCCGCTCTCGCCGGTGGATCTGGTTATCGACCACTCGGTCACCGTCGACAGCTATGGCGACGATCGCGCTTTTGCCGAAAATAACCAATTGGAAATGGAACGCAACCTCGAGCGCTATAAATTCCTGCGCTGGGGACAACAGGCGTTCAGCCGTTTTCGCGTGGTGCCGCCTGAAAACGGCATCTGCCACCAGGTCAACCTGGAATATTTGGCGCTCACCGTCTGGCATGAAGAGCAGGATGGCGAGGCGGTGGCGTTTCCCGACACCCTGGTCGGCACCGACTCGCACACCACCATGGTCAACGGCCTGGGCGTGCTGGGCTGGGGCGTAGGCGGCATTGAGGCGGAGGCGGCCATGCTGGGCCAGCCGGTCTCGATGCTGATCCCCGATGTGGTCGGGTTTAAACTTATCGGCAAACTCAATGAAGGCATTACCGCCACCGACCTGGTGCTTACCGTCACCCAAATGCTGCGCAAACACGGCGTGGTGGGCAAATTCGTTGAATTCTACGGCGACGGGCTGGACGTACTGCCGCTGGCGGACCGGGCCACCATCGCCAATATGGCGCCGGAATACGGCGCCACCTGCGGTTTCTTCCCGGTGGATGCCATTACCCTGGATTACCTGCGCCTGACCGGCCGCTCCGAGGAGCAAATCGCCCTGGTGG
The DNA here is from genome assembly GCF_047324145.1 of Sodalis sp. RH24. Taxonomy (NCBI): domain Bacteria; kingdom Pseudomonadati; phylum Pseudomonadota; class Gammaproteobacteria; order Enterobacterales; family Bruguierivoracaceae; genus Sodalis; species Sodalis sp. RH24. The sequence goes on along the minus strand of NZ_CP178729.1, from coordinate 991,258 downwards.
AAGCCTACAGCAAGCAGCAGGGATTATGGCGCCACCACGGCGACGAACCCCGCTTTACCAGCACCCTGACGCTTGATATGGGAAGCGTAGTGGCAAGCCTTGCCGGACCGAAGCGTCCGCAGGACCGGGTGGCGCTGCCGGGCGTGCCCGCCGCGTTTCGCGCCAGCGACGAACTGGATTTCACCCGGCGCACCCACCATCCTGATTTCCAGACCTTTGAACTGGATGGACAACAGCATGAACTGCACCAGGGCGCGGTGGTGATTGCCGCCATTACCTCCTGTACCAATACGTCCAACGCTAATATCCTGATGGCCGCCGGCCTGCTGGCCCGCAACGCGGTCAACAAGGGATTGCGGACCAAGCCCTGGGTCAAGACGTCCCTGGCCCCCGGTTCCAAAGTGGTGACCGATTACCTCGCCGCCGCCGGCCTGACGCCTTATCTGGATCGCCTGGGCTTCAACCTGGTGGGCTACGGGTGCACCACCTGTATCGGCAATTCCGGCCCGTTAAAGGAATCCATCGAGGCGGCGATTAAATCCGGCGACCTGACGGTGGGAGCGGTGCTTTCCGGCAACCGCAACTTCGAGGGGCGCATCCATCCGCTGGTGAAAACCAACTGGCTGGCTTCACCGCCGCTGGTGGTGGCCTATGCCCTGGCCGGCAACATGCAGGTGAACCTGAGCGAAGATCCGCTCGGCACCGACCCGCAGGGACAACCGGTATATCTCAAGGATATCTGGCCCAGCTCGGCGGAAATCGCCGATGCGGTGGCGCTGGTCAACAGCGCCATGTTCCACAAGGAATACAGCGCGGTCTTTAACGGCAACGCGCAATGGCAAAATATCGAGGTCAACCGCACGCCGACCTACGACTGGCAACCGGATTCCACCTATATCCGCCTGACGCCGTTTTTTGACGATATGCAGCATCAGCCGAAGCCCGTGGAAAATATCACCCATGCCAGAATCTTGGCCATGCTGGGCGATTCCGTGACCACCGATCATATATCGCCCGCGGGCAATATCAAGGTGGACAGCCCGGCCGGCCTGTACCTGCGCGAGAACGGCGTCGAAGCCGGTAACTTTAATTCCTACGGCTCCCGGCGTGGTAATTACGAAGTGATGGCGCGCGGCACCTTCGCCAATATCCGCATCCGCAATGAGATGGTGCCGGGCGTAGAAGGGGGGATTACCCGCCATATCCCGTCAGGCGAGGAGCTGGCGATTTACGATGCCGCCATGCGTTACCAGCAGGAACAGGTGCCGCTGGCGATTATCGCCGGGAAAGAGTACGGCTCCGGCTCCAGCCGCGACTGGGCCGCCAAGGGGCCCCGGCTGCTGGGTATACGGGTGGTGCTTGCCGAGTCGTTCGAGCGAATCCACCGCTCCAACCTGATCGGCATGGGCATTTTGCCGCTTGAATTCCCGGCGGGGGTCACCCGGAAAACGCTGGGCCTGACCGGCGACGAAAGCATCAGCATCAGCGGACTGGACGAACTCGCGCCGGGCCAAACGGTACCGGTGCGCATTACCTATGCCGACGGGCGTATTGACGTGGTGCCGGCACGTTGCCGCATCGATACCGGCAATGAGCTGACCTACTTCCGCCATGACGGCATTTTAAACTACGTGATCCGCAAAATGTTGTAATCTCCGGCGCGTCCCGCCGCCCGCCAGGGCGGCGGAACAGGACGGGATGCGAATAAACGACAGAATCTGCGTGACATTGGCGATGCCGGGTATATTATTTCCCCGGCATATTTATTTTTATCGCCAGACTTAATTATTTTATTTATTGGCCTGACAAGGTTATTCTGTTATTATGTTGGCATATAAAGTATCAAATTAGCACCCTTACAGCGCACCGGTGATAAAGTATTAATATTGACATTTTAATTTAAATACCGTTTTTTTATCCTCTCAATTAATACCTGCAATTTTGTGATCCCTACAGGGTTATTATTAATTCCATTTGATATAGAATGCCGCCACTGAAAGATAGCGCCTGCGGATGAAAATAAAAATCTATTTTCATGAGTGGTTATTTTTAACCTTAGCGCAATATCTTTAACATATTCGCGGCATTTTTATTTCATCGTTCCCTGAGGAGAACACTATAATGAATAGCATCACGGAAAGCGCATCGGTGCTGGAGGCGTCCTCCGCCTCCAGCTGGCGCAGAAGCGACACCATGTGGATGTTGGGCCTGTACGGCACGGCCATCGGCGCGGGCGTGCTGTTTTTACCTATTAATGCGGGCATCGGCGGGCTGTTGCCGCTCATTATTATGGCGATTCTCGCCTTTCCCATGACCTTTTATGCCCATCGCGGATTATGCCGCTTTGTATTATCAGGTAAAAATGGCGGCGAGGATATAACTGAAGTTGTTGAAGAACATTTTGGCGTGGGTGCGGGTAAATTAATCACCTTGCTGTATTTTTTTGCAATATATCCTATTTGTCTGGTGTATGGCGTCGCCATCACCAATACCGTTAACAGCTTTATTACCCACCAGCTCCATTTGGTGGCGCCGCCGCGGGCGATATTATCGCTGATATTAATTGTCGGGCTGATGACCATTGTGCGCTTCGGCAAAGACATGATTGTCAAAGCGATGAGTATCCTGGTTTTCCCTTTTGTCGCGGCATTGATGTTGCTGGCGCTTTATCTTATTCCCAACTGGAGCGCCGCCATATTCGATAACGCGTTCGTTGCCGGCGCCGCCACCGGCCATGGTCTGATGACCACGCTATGGCTGGCGATCCCGGTCATGGTCTTCTCGTTTAACCATTCGCCGATTATCTCCTCGTTTGCGGTAGCCAAGCGTCAGGAATATGGCGTGGGCGCGGAGAAAAAATGTTCCCGCATCCTGGCCTGCAGCCATGTGATGATGGTAGTAACGGTGATGTTTTTTGTGTTTAGCTGCGCGCTCAGCCTGTCCACCGCCGATCTGATGGAAGCCAAGGCGCAGAATATTTCCATCCTGTCCTACCTGGCCAATCATTTTAACAACCCGCTGATTGCATGGATGGCGCCGATTATCGCCACGGTCGCTATCAGCAAATCCTTTCTTGGCCACTACCTCGGCGCCCGCGAAGGCTTCAACGGCATGATGATCAAAGCATTACGCAGCCGTGGCAAAACCGCCTCCGAAGAAAAGCTTAACCGCATCACCGGCATCTTTATGCTGCTGACCACCTGGCTGGTGGCGACGCTTAACCCCAGCATCCTCGGCATGATTGAAACCCTTGGCGGTCCGGTTATCGCCATGCTGTTGTTCTTGATGCCGATGTACGCCATCCAGAAAGTACCGGCGATGAAAAAATACAGCGGCCACTTCAGCAACGTATTTGTGGTGTTTATGGGCCTGATCGCCATGTCGGCGATTATCTACAGCCTGATGGGCTGATGGCCAAGCCGGGTCCTTCGGGCCCGGTCCGCTTTTCGCGCCGAGGATGTCGATGGAAAACCTTCGGCGCCGCATAATAAGGACAGGGTTATGGTTAGCATTTTTGATATTTTCAAGATAGGCATCGGTCCTTCCAGTTCGCACACCGTCGGCCCGATGAAAGCCGGGAAAATGTTTACCGATGATTTGCAGGCGCAGGGGCTGCTTTCCTCGATCGACCGCCTCGGCGCGGACGTCTATGGTTCCCTGTCATTAACCGGCCGGGGACATCATACTGATATCGCCATCATCATGGGCCTGGCCGGCAAGGCGCCCGATACGGTTGACGTGGATGCCATCCCGCAGTTTATCCAGCAAGTGCGGCAGCGTGGGCGGCTGCCCCTGGCGGACGGCCACGAAGTGGATTTTGCCGTGGCCTCGGCCATTGTGTTTCGCGATGAGAACCTGCCGTTGCATGAAAACGGCATGATGTTCAATGCCTACCGGCAAAATGCGCTGGTTTACAGCAAAACCTATTATTCCATCGGCGGCGGGTTTGTGGTCGATCGGGAAAACTTCGGCAAAAAGATCCCATCCGAGCAGGCGGTGCCGTTTCCTTTCTTTTCGGCGCAGAACCTGTTGCGCCACTGTCGCGATAATTGCCTGTCGCTCTCGGCGGTGGTGATGAAGAACGAACTGGCCCTGCATACCCGGGAGGAGATCGAACACTATTTCGGCGCGGTATGGCTCACCATGCAAAACGCCATGCAGCGCGGCATGAATACCGAGGGCGTGCTGCCGGGGCCGATCCGGGTGCCGCGCCGCGCCTCCAGCCTGCACCGGCTGCTGTTTACCAATGATCGTTTCTCCAGCGATCCGATGAACGCCATGGACTGGGTCAATATGTTCGCCATGGCGGTGGCCGAGGAAAACGCCGCCGGCGGGCGGGTGGTTACCGCGCCGACCAATGGCGCCTGCGGCATTATCCCGGCGGTGCTGGCCTATTATGATCATTTTATCCAGCCGGTGACCCCGGAGGCGTACCTGCGCTATTTCCTGGCCTCCGGCGTGGTCGGCGCGCTGTATAAAATGAACGCGTCCATTTCCGGCGCCGAAGTAGGGTGCCAGGGTGAAATCGGGGTGGCCTGCTCGATGGCGGCGGCGGGGCTGGCGGAGCTGCTGGGCGGCAGTCCGGAACAGGTGTGCATCGCGGCGGAAATCGGCATGGAGCATAACCTCGGCCTGACGTGCGATCCGGTGGCGGGCCAGGTGCAGGTACCCTGTATCGAGCGTAACGCCATTGTGGCGATGAAGGCGATTAACGCCGCGCGCATGGCGGTGCGGCGCACCACGGAACCGCGCGTGTCGCTGGATAAGGTTATCGAGACCATGTATGAAACCGGCAAGGACATGAACGCCAAATACCGCGAAACATCGCGCGGCGGACTGGCGATCAAGGTTGTGTTATGTGAATAGCGCGGGGCATGAAATCAGCTGAACCCGGCGGCAAGGATGGCCGCGTCCGGGTCCGCCACGGGCATTGCGGCCTCAGGGCCGGGGAAGGCGGCGATGACCGCCGCGATAGGTGCTCCCGCCGCCGGGAGGGCCGGGGTTCACCACAGGATATTGTTTTCGGCGGCGGAGATATACCAGTCGACGGCAGAGGCATCCGCGCTTTTTTCCACCAGGGGTTTGTCCGCTTCATCCACGGTTGCGGCTTTTTTGCGGATCCGCAGCGGCGTGTTCGCTTTTTCGCCGCTGACCTGGGCGTTAAAGGCGCGCACTTCGGTGTCGAACAGCACCCCTTCCAGCTGATGCAGGCGATTGAGGCCGCGCAGAATGCAGATAAGCGTGCTGAGCGTGACCGAACCGCCCATTTCGGCGCGTTTGATGGTGGCGATGCCCAACCCGGAACGCTCCGCCAGATCAATTTGCGACAGGCGCTGCTCAATGCGCGCATCCTTAATCCGGCAGCAGAGATCGGCAATGATTTCGCTGTCGTTCATGGTACTGAACTTCATGGTTTATAACCCTGTATTTAAAGAGAGTAATATACCTTAATCATGGGCCCGGATTCGGGTGGCCGATCTCATAATCAGGCTCCAGGGGCGCGCCGGATGGCGCGGCCCCATCATCCGCGGGGCGTTATTTAATATCCAGCAAATGGCCCATTTTGGTCGCTTTGGTGTTCAGGTAGCGTTCATTTTCCGGGTTGCGCCCGACGATAAGCGGCACGCGCTCGGTAATGTTAATGCCCGCCTCCGTAAGGATTTCCACCTTTTGCGGATTGTTGGTCAGCAAACGTACCGATTCCACGCCCAGCAGTTTGAACATATCGGCGCACAGGGTGAAATCCCGCTCGTCGGCGGCAAAGCCCAACTGGTGATTGGCCTCAACGGTATCGGCGCCTTTATCCTGGAGCGCATAGGCGCGTATTTTATTCAGTAAGCCGATGTTACGGCCTTCCTGGCGGTGATAGAGCAAAATGCCGCGGCCTTCCTCGGCAATGTGGGTTAACGCGGCCTCGAGCTGAAAGCCGCAGTCGCAGCGCAGGCTAAACAAGGCGTCGCCGGTGAGGCACTCGGAGTGCACCCGCGCCAGCACCGGTTCCACGCCGGTAATATCACCGAAAACCAATGCCAGGTGATCGTGTCCGGTCGCTAATTCCTCGAATCCCACCATCAGGAAATCGCCCCAGGGTGTCGGCAGTTTGGCTTCTGCCACACGTTTAAGCTGCATGTTGCTCTCCAAAACTTCTTTATCGTCGCTCATCTCACTCTCGATGATGCCGTCTGACCAAGCATGGTGCGGTCGAGTGCGCGAAGATTCATTAATAGTGCATTTTGCCATAAATTTACCGAAAACTGACGGTTGAAAATCCTGTTTGCTGGCAAAATAGTCATTAGATTGTCACAATTGCTTACCGACCGATCGTTCTTATTAGGAAAATTGCCGCCGCCCTGACGTTAAACTGTTCAGCGGTAAGACATTTAACGGAAAATTATCTTTATGTTTGAAACAGCGAAACGCACCGGCCTGGGCGCGGTAATACTTATGATAATACCACTTTTGGTCTGGGTCAGTGGCTGGCAGTGGCATCCCGGCAATGAGGCCGGCTGGTGGCGGGGTATGTTCTGGATAACCCAAACCGTCAGCGCGCCGTGGGGCATGGTTACCAGCGCGCTGCTGCTGGGCTGGTTTCTCTGGTGCCTGCGCTTTCGCTTAAAGCCCGCCCTCGCACTGGCCTGTATCCTGGGCGTGACGATTTTAGCGGGCCAGGGCCTGAAAACGGTTATCAAGGAGCGGGTGCAGGAGCCGCGGCCCTATGTGCTGTGGCTGGAGAACGCCTTCGCCATCGACGATCGGGCGTTTTATTCGCTCCCGCCTAAAGCGCGCGCGCAATGGGTGAAAAAGGAGCTGCAGAACGAGGAGCAGATCCCGCCGTGGCTGCGTAAGCACTGGCAGCATGATACCGGTTTTGCCTTCCCTTCCGGGCATACGATTTTCGCCGCCAGCTGGGCGCTGCTGGCGCTGGGGCTGCTGTGGCCGCGCCGGCATTTCGCCTCGGTGGCGATTATCATGATCTGGGCGGTGGCGGTCATGTGCAGCCGGCTGATCCTGGGGATGCATTGGCCGCGGGATTTGGTCATGGGAACCGTGCTGAGCTGGCTGATGATAACGCTAGCCTGCTGGCTGGTGCAGCGCTGGATTGGCCCGCTGACGCCGAAAATCGACGAGGCGCGGGATATTAAATCCCGCGCCTAGCCGGCTGCCGCCCCAGCGGCGCGTTCTCGCAAACGCACCCTTGCCGGGAAAAACATAAGCCTCATCGCATGCCGTCCCGTGCCGGCCAGCCTGGCGCGCCACGAGGTCGCGGGCGGGCGGGGGAACCACGCCCGATTCGACCCCAGCGGCATGTTTTCATTTCCCCGCATCCGATGTAATCATCTTGTTGCTTTTTGTGACAGCACTCGCTATTCCCAACAATCGTAATGGACATTATCGCGGGGACTTGCCACACTCCAGTTGAATATAAAATCAAAAGTGAATATATATTCACGTGTATTCATCCAGGAGAACAACAATGAACACCTTCCTACTGAAACCCTGCGTTGCCGCCGTCCTCTTGTCATTATCCATGGCGTCCTTCGCCGCGGATAAAGGCCTGATTGCCATCATTACCCCGTCCCATGATAACCCGTTCTTCAAGGCGGAAGCCGATGCCGCCTCGGCCAAGGCCACCGAGCTGGGATATACCACGCTGGTGGCGTCCCATGACGATGACGTCAGCAAGCAGAACCAGCTGATTGAAACCGCCATCGCCCGTAAGGCCAAGGCAATCGTGCTGGATAACGCCGGGTCAGACGCCACTATCGGGCCGTTGAAAAAGGCCAAGGCGGCCGGTATTCCCGCCTTCCTGATCGATCGTGAAATCAATGCCACCGGCGTGGCGGTGGCGCAGATCGTGTCCAATAACTACCAGGGCGCGCAGCTGGGCGCGGAGAAGTTCGTCAAGCTGATGAACGGCAAAGGCAAGTATGTGGAACTGCTGGGCAAGGAATCCGATACCAATGCCCACGTGCGTTCGCAGGGCTACCACGATGTGATTGACGAATATACCGGGCTGAAGATGGTGGCGCAGCAAACCGCCAACTGGAGCCAGACCGAGGCTTTCAGCCGGATGGAATCCATTTTGCAGGCCAATCCGGATATTACCGGCGTGATCTCCGGCAACGATACCATGGCATTGGGCGCCGAAGCCGCGCTGAAGGCCGCCGGGCGCAAGGACGTGATCCTGGTGGGTTTTGACGGCAGCGATTATGTACGCGACTCGATAATCGCCAAGGGCAATATCAAGGCCACGGTGCTGCAGCCGGCCGCGGCGCAGGCCGAAATGGCGGTGGAACAGGCGGATGTGTACCTGAAGACCGGCAAAGCCGGTAAAGAAGAGAAGCAACTGATGGATTGCGTGCTGATCGACGAGACCAACGCCAAAAACCTGAAGACCTTTAGCCTGAAAAACTAATCACCTGTGGCAAGGGGCCGGACGGCCCCTTGATTGGGAGACGACATGCAGCTCAACGCATTACGCAAGACGGGAATAGGATGTGTGATCCTGCTGCTGCTGACGGCCTGTGACGTGGTCGGTCTGGACAGTAACGGCAAACCTGTTATCCCCGCCGATCCGTCGGCCGGGCCGGATTATTCCAACCAGACGCCGGCGCAAATCGCGCAGGCCTTCTGGGCGCCGAAGGTGCTGCCGGCCGCGCACGCCCAGGCGCTTGACTGGACGGCGCTCAAGCAGGCCCAGGGGCAGGTGAAGGGCGTCGACGGCAAGAGCGTCTATACCCGGTTCAGCGGCAAGGTGACCGCGGTGGATGCCGACGGCCTGGAACGCAAGCTGACGCTTAGCGTTAACAACGAGCCGGTTACCCTGCAGTTGGGACCGATTATCAGGGGCAACGCCGTACGCGATGCCGCCGGTTTTCTTCGTTTTGAGGATTTTAAAAACCAGGTGCAGTTTGCCCAGGTGGCCAAGGCGCTCAATAAGCAGGCGTTAAGCGGCCTGCCGGCGGTGGATGGCGGCTGGGTCGGGCAGCAGGTGGACGTGCTGGCGGCGGTGACACTGCGCGCGGACAGTATTGATGACGCCGTGGCGCTGGAGCTTAAACGGGGGACGGCACAATGAGCGAGACACCGGACATTATCCTGCGCGCCAAGGGCATCACCATGCTTTATCCCGGCACGCTGGCGCTGGATAACGTGGACTACAACGTCTATCGCGGCAAGGTGAATGTGATTATCGGCGAAAACGGCGCCGGTAAATCAACCCTGATGAACGTACTGGCCGGCGTGCAGCAGCCTACCTCCGGCCAGATGCTGCTTAACGGCGAGCCGGTAAGCTTCGGTAATACCCGGGACGCGGCGGCCAAGGGGATCGGCATGGTGCATCAGGAGCTGAACCTCTCGGAAAACCTGAACGTGGCGGAGAATATTTTTCTCGGACGCGAGCATCAGAAGGGATTATGGCCGATCGATCAGGCCGGGCAGGAACGCATTGCCGCTGAGCTGATGAATCGGCTGGATCAACCTATCTCGCCGCGCGAACTGGTGGCCAACCTGAAGGTCGGCCAGCAGCAAATGGTGGAGATCGCCAAGGCGCTGGCGGAACAGGCGGATATTCTGATCCTTGACGAACCCACTTCGGCGTTAAGCAAAACCGAAGTCAACGTGCTGTTCCGGGTGATCCGCGAGCTGACGCGCCAGGGAGTGACGATTATCTATATCTCCCACCGCCTGGAAGAGCTGATGACCATCGGCGATTACATCACCATTCTGCGCGACGGGCGTTTCCAGGCCGAGGCGCGGGTCAGCGAAATCGACGTGCCCTGGATCGTGCGGGAAATGCTGGGAGGTGACCCTGTCACAACATTTCTCAAGCCGGGCCGCACTTTTGGCCTGCCGGTGTTGCAGGTCGATCATATTACCAGCGTTAACGATGCCGGGCATCCCGTGGTCAACGACGTGTCCTTTAGCGTGCGCGCCGGCGAAATCGTCGGCATTTACGGTCTGATGGGCGCCGGCCGCACCGAGCTGTTTGAATGCCTGCTCGGCACGGAAAAAAACTATCTGGGCAAAATCTGGCTGGGGGATTTGCCGGTGTCGACGCGTATGCCCACCGCCAACCGTATCAAGCTCGGCATGAGCCTGGTGCCGGAAGATCGCAAAAAAACCGGTATTTTCCCGGCCTCGAGCGTCGCGGTCAACCTGACCATTGCCAGCCTGTGGCGCCGCTTGCAGCACGGTTTCAGCATCATGCGCCAGCAGGAGCAGCAGGCGGTGGCCACCACCATCGGCAATCTGTCGATCAAGGTCTCGTCGCCGGATGTGGAGATCCAGGCGCTGAGCGGCGGCAATCAGCAAAAGGTGGTGATCGGACGCTCGCTTTTGACCAACCCGAAACTGCTGCTGCTGGACGAACCCACCCGCGGCATCGACGTGGGCGCCAAGGCGGATGTGTTCGAGATGATGGTGGCGTTGTCGGAGAAGGGCATCGGCATTTTGTTCTCCACCTCGGATTTGAAAGAAATCATGGCGGTCTCCGACCGTATTCTGGTGATGTCGAACGGTAAATTGACGGCCAATGTCGAGCGTCAATCGGCCCAGGAATCGGCATTGGTCTCGGCGAGTGCAAAAGGGTTTTGATATGAAAGCAACCAACACCGCGACATTAGCGCCCCTGACGGGCACCCGGCGTTTTCGCTCGCGCGAAAATATGCTGCTGCTGCTGCTTAAATTGCGCACTTTTATCGCGTTATTCCTGATCCTGGGGTTTTTTACCACCACGGTGCCCGGATTTCTCGAGACCGGCAGCATCATCATCATGATGAAACACATCTCGATTAACGCCTTTTTGGCGCTCGGCATCACGTTTGTCATCATCACCGCCGGCATTGATCTGTCCATCGGCGCTACCCTCGGCCTGTGCGGCATGTTCGCCGGCTGGATGCTGACCCAGGGCATCGTATTGCCGATGTTCGGCATCGCCATATTTCCCAGCGTCTGGGTGATCGTCCCGGCGGTACTGCTCCTGGGGGGCCTTATCGGCGCCATTAACGGCTGGATTATCACCCGCTATAACGTCGCGCCCTTTATCTGCACCCTGGGCACCATGTACATCGTGCGCGGCGCGGCGATGCTGCTCTCCAACGGCGAAACCTTTCCGGGACTTGACGGCAACCCGCGCCTGGGCAACACCGGATTTGATCTTATCGGCGCGGGAACGCTGTTCGGCGTGCCCTACAGCATCTGGATGATGTTTGTGCTGGCGCTGGCGATTGCCTATATCGCCCGCCGCCTGCCGTTCGGCCGCCATGTGTACGCCATCGGCGATAACGAGCGCGCCGCCGAGCTGTCCGGCATCAAGGTCAAGCAGGTCAAGGTCTGGGTGTACACCATCTCGGGGCTGTGCGCCGCCGTGGCGGGGATCGTGGTGTCCTCGCAGCTGGTGGCCAGCCATCCCGCCACCGGCACCGCGTTTGAAATGAACGCCATCGCGGCGGTGGTCCTGGGCGGCACATCCCTGGCCGGCGGGCGCGGCACCATCGTGGGCACCCTGATCGGCGCCTTTGTCATCGGCATCCTGGCGGACGGCCTGGTGATGATGGGCGTCAGTGAATTCTGGCAAATGGTCATCAAGGGCATGGTCATTATCGTGGCGGTGATTATCGATCAGATGCAAAACCGCATGCAGCGCAAGGCGGCCATTGTCTCGCAAAAAATCATTAAAGAGGGCGCGCCTGAATAACGCTACGCCCGCATCGCGGCGGGTAGCGTTTTTTTTGGCTTATTCGAATAAATATTCTTTTATGCGTAAAAATTCGCTTCAAGCGAAAGAGAGGTAACGTGATGAACCCCTATTCATTATCAGTCGATGAACTGGTCAAGAAGGCGCGTCAGATTCGCCGCCGCATCGTAGCGTTGAACGCCGGAAGCCCGGCCGGCGGCCATACCGGCGCCGACCTCTCCGAGGTGGAAATCCTGACGGCGCTTTATTTCCGCGTGCTGAACTGCGCGCCCGACAGGCTAGACGATCCCGCGCGGGATATCTATATCCAGTCAAAGGGCCACGGCGTCGGCGGTTATTACTGCACGTTGGCCGAAGCCGGCTATTTCCCCATCGATTGGCTGCCGACCTACCAGCATGCCAATTCCCATTTGCCCGGCCACCCGGTGCGCCATAAGACGCCCGGCATCGAACTCAATACCGGCGCGCTCGGCCACGGCCTGCCGGTGGCCGTGGGCATCGCCCTGGCGGCCAAACGCGACCATAGCGCCAGGAAAGTGTTCGCGCTGACCGGCGACGGCGAACTGGCCGAGGGCAGCAACTGGGAAGCGGCGCTGGTGGCCGCCCATTACGGCCTGGATAACCTGGTCATTATCAACGATAAAAACAAACTGCAGCTGGCGGGCCTGACGTGCTCGATCATGAATACCGATCCCCTGGCCGACAAGTGGCTGGCCTTCGGCCTGAACGTGACCGAATGCGCCGGCAACGATATGCAATCAGTCGTGGATACGCTGGAAAACCTGCCGGCCAACGGCAAGCCTAACGTGGTGATCGCCAATACCGAAAAGGGCGCGGGTATCTCTTTTACGCAGGGACGGGCCGAATGGCATCACCGCGTATTCAAAGGGGATGAAATCACTCAGGCGTTGGAGGAATTAAAAGATGAGTAATGCAGAACATTTGGCAAGCGTGATGGTGGAGCAGCTAATCAAGGCGGTAGACAATGGCATGGACGTGGTGCCGGTGCTGGCGGATTCCACCTCCACGGCCAAGATCGGCCCGTTTATCGCGCGGTTCCCGGATCGCATCGTCAACGTCGGCATCGCCGAGCAAACCATGGTGGGCACCGCAGTGGGGCTGTCCATCGGCGGCAAGATTGCCGTGACCTGCAACGCCGCGCCGTTCCTGATTTCCCGCGCCAACGAGCAGGTCAAAATCGATGTCTGTTATAACAACTGCAACGTCAAGCTGTTCGGGCTTAACGCCGGCGCCAGCTATGGGCCGCTGGCCAGCACCCATCATAGTATCGATGATATCGCGGTGCTGCGCGGTTTCGGCAATATCCAGATCTTTGCGCCGTCGTCCCCTGAGGAATGCCGCCAGATTATCGATTATGCCCTGTCTTACGTCGGGCCGGTCTATATCCGTCTTGACGGCAAAGCGCTGCCCGCGCTGCACGATGCCGGTTACCGTTTTAAACCGGGACAAATCGACATGCTGCAACACGGCGGCGACGTGGCGCTGGTGGCCATGGGCTCGACGGTGCACGAGGCGGTGGAGGCCGCCGGTCTGCTGGCGGAGCAGGGCATTTCTGCCGCGGTCGTCAACGTATCCTCTATTCGCCCGTGCGATACTCGCCAACTCCTGGCGCTGTTAAAAGAGAGTCAACGGGTGATTACGCTTGAAGAGCACAATATCAACGGCGGCCTCGGCAGCCTGGTGGCAGAGGTGCTGGCCGAGGCGGGCTGCGCCATTCCGCTGGTGCGCCTGGGCATTGGCGACGGCGAGTACGCCATCGCGGCGGACCGGGCGGCGATGCGCGCCCATCACGGTTTTGACGCCGCGGGCGTGGTGCGCACCGCCCTGCGCGTGTGCCGGGGGGCCTGACGATGACGACGCCCATCATCCTCGCCATTGACGAGGGCACCACCAACGCCAAGGCGATTGCCGTCGATCGCGCGGGGGCGATCCTCGCTAAGGCGGCGGTTCCCCTGGTTCTTTACCATCCCCGGCCGGGCTGGGCCGAACAGGATCCCATTGCCATCTGGCAGGCGGTCTGCCAGGCGGTGGCCGCTTGCCTGGCGCAGGTCCCCGACGCGCTGGTAAGCGCGGTGGCCGTCAGCAATCAGCGCGAGTCGGTGATGATTTGGGAACGGGCTTCCGGCACGCCCCTGACGCCGGTCGTCAGCTGGCAGTGCCGGCGCTCGCAGGATTTTTGCCGCGAGCTGGCCGCAAGCGAACACGCATCGCTGATTTACCAGCTCACCGGGTTGCCCATCGACCCGCTGTTCCCCGCCGCGAAAATCCGCGGCATGCTGGCCGCGCTGCCGCAAGGCGTGGAACGCGCCGCCCGCGGAGAACTGTGCGTCGGCACGGTGGATGCCTGGCTGAACTGGCAACTGACCGGCGGCCTGGCGTTCAGCACTGATTACGCCAACGCTTCCCGCACCCAATTATTCAATATCCACGAGCGCCGCTGGGATGAAAGGCTGCTGGCGATTTTTTCGATACCCGCCGCCTGCCTGCCGGCGGTTAAACCTTCGGCGGCGGTGCACGGCCATACCCGCGCCGGACAGGTACCCGGACTGGCGCAAGGCATTCCCGTCGCTGCCCTGATCGGCGATTCCCACGCCGCGCTCTATGGCCAGGGCGGCAACCAGGCCGGCGACGTCAAGGCCACCTATGGCACCGGCTCATCCCTGATGCTGGCGGTGGACGCCGTCGGCGCCGGTGGGGAAGGGTTAAGCGCCACCGTGGCCTGGCATGACGGCGAAATCCGGTATGCGCTCGAAGGCAATATTACCCACACCGGCGCCGGGCTTTCCTGGGTGGCGCAACTGCTCGGCGTGACGTCGCTGACGCGGCTGTCCGAGATGGCCTTAAGCCCGGCGGGCAACCAGGGCGTGTTTTTTGTCCCGGCGCTGTCCGGCCTGGGCGCGCCCTACTGGGACAGCCGGGCGCGCGGCCTGATCTGCGGGCTGACCGATGCCGCCACGCCGGACGTCCTGGCGCGGGCCGGGCTGGAATCCATCGCCTATCAGGTCGCCGATGTGTTTTTTGCCATGGAACGGGCCGCCGGAAGACGGCTGCCGGCCTTGCGGGTGGACGGCGGCGCCACGCAAAACCGCTGGCTGATGCAGTTCCAGGCCGATTTATTGCAGCGCCGGCTGATCCGCAATCTGAACGCCGAGGTATCGGCGCTGGGCGCCGCCTACCTGGCGGGCAGGACGCTGGGCTGGTGGCCTGATAACCAACATATCGCGGCGTTGCCCCGAGAAGTGGAATACATCGAACCGCGCGCCGAGACCGCGGAGATGCGCGAGAACTATATCCTCTGGCAAACGGCCGTCGCGCGCGCCCGTTATCAGCCGGACTAACCCTATCTGGAGTAAAGCAATGTCGACAAAAATAATTGAAAATCTGACCCTGGCCGTGATCGTCGGCAATCGGGGATTTTTTCCCAGCTATCTGGTGACGGAGGCGCGTCGCGACGCGGCGGCGGTATTCGAGCGCTTGGGCATCAATATCGTCTGGCTGGACGAAACCCAAAGCAAACTGGGCGGGGTGGAAACCTGGCAGGACGCCAAGGCCTGCGCGCAGCTGTTTCGCCAGCGACGCGACGACATTCACGGCGTGGTGGTGCTGTTGCCCAACTTTGGCGACGAAAAAGCGGTGGCGGACGCGATTCGCCTGTCGGGGCTGACCGTGCCGGTGCTGATCCAGGCCGAGCAGGACAGTCTGGATAAAATGGGGCTGGCAACCCGGCGCGACAGTTTCTGCGGCAAGATTTCGCTGTGCAACAATCTGCGCCAGTGCGGCATTCCGTTTACCCTGACCCAACGCCATGTCTGTACCGTGGCGGGCGACGCGTTTGCCCAGGACCTGCGTCAGTTTACCCAGCTTTGCCGGCTGGTACACGCCATGAAAGGCGTGCGTATCGGCGCCATCGGCGCGCGTCCCGCCGCCTTCAACACCGTGCGCTACAGTGAAAAATTGCTGGAGCGCATGAACGTCTCGGTGGAAACGCTGGATTTATCCGAAATTTTTACCCGCGTCGGCAACCTGGCCGATAACGACCTGCGGGTGGGAGAAAAGCTGGCGCTGTTAAAAGACAACGCGGATACCGGCGCCATTCCCCCGGAAAAACTGCATACCATGGCGAAGCTGTTCGTGGTGATAAGCGAATGGGTGCAGGCGAATGATATCGACACCACCGCCATCCAGTGCTGGACGTCGTTGCAGGAAAATCTCGGCATCAACGTGTGCTCCATCATGAGCGTCATGTCGGGGCAGTTGATGCCCAGCGCCTGCGAAGTGGACGTGATGGGGGCGCTGTCGATGTACGCGCTGGCCAGCTGTTCGCTGTCGCCCGCCTCCATCGCCGACTGGAATAATAACTTCGGCGATGAGCAGGACAAATGCGTGCTGTTCCACTGCGGCAACTTCCCCAGTGAAAGCCTGGAAAACCCGGCCATGGGCACGGCGGACATTATCGGCACCACCGTCGGCTGCGAAAATACCTGCGGCGCGGTGCATGGGCGCATGAAGGCCGGCCCCTTGACCTACTTCCGTCTGTCGTCGGATGATTTTACCGGTAAGGTCCGGGCTTACGTCGGTGAAGGCTCGGTGGTGAACGATCCGCTTGATACCGTCGGCTGTCGCGCGGTGGTACAAATTCCGGCCATGGAACCGTTGCTGCGCCATATTTGCGAGCAGGGCTTCGAGCACCATGTGGCCATGAACCATTCGGCCACCGCGGCGGTGCTGCATGAAGCCTTTACCAAGTATTTGGGCATAGAGTGTTACTGGCATGCCAGACCCTAACTCACCACCGGCTGGGCAGGGAGGCCCGGCGATGGCCGGACGTTAGGAAAGGGTAATAAAATAATCAGAATTCACGACCTCGATCGTGTTCCGGGGCGCCCTGATACCGAACTTCATAATATAACTGCGGCACAATTCATCACCGCAGGGTCATTAATGATGTTCATCAGAGGGTTTCTTTTATTGTCTGCTTTGCTGTTGTGTATACAGGTGCAAGCAGCCCCGGGCTTTCGTCAGCTACCGTTGTCGGACCAGAAGGGGGACGCGCTGAATGTGGCGGTGTGGTATCCGGTTTCTTCCGCGGGAATAACGGAATCGGCCGGGGATAATCCCGCTTTCATCGGCGTTGCCGTCATCCGCAATGCGCCGCCCGCGCCAGGCGCACACCCTCTCCTGGTTATTTCACACGGTTACAATGGCAACTGGCGGAATTTGTCCTGGATTGCCGCGGCCATGGCGGCGCAGGGATATATTGTCGCCGCCCCGGATCATCCGGGGACCACCACCTTTAATCAAAATCCTGCAGACGCTAAACAGCTGTGGCGGCGTCCGCGCGATCTTAGTGCGGTTATCGACCTAGTCATTCACTCTCCCGGACTGTTCGGGGCAACGGACAAAGACCGGATTGCCGCGTTGGGGCATTCCCTGGGAGGATGGACCGTCATGTCGCTGGCGGGGGCACGCTTTGACCCTGCCCGGTTTTTGCACGACTGCCGGCAACACCCACAACGGGGCGACTGCCGGTTAACGGACAAGCTGGGCATCGATGAAGCGTTGTCGCAGGAAAAATTATCTGCAGATCACCGGGATGCAAGAATCAGAGCCGTCGTGTCTCTCGATCTCGGGCTGGCCCCCGGGTTTACCCCCCGCAGTCTGCATGATATTAGCCTGCCTGTCCTGATCCTCGCGGCCCGGATGGACCAGCTGGCGGCGTTGCCAGCCGAAGAGGAATCAGGGTACCTTGCCGCCGCAATGCGTCCGCAATGGAGACAATTCGACATCATTGATGGGGCTACCCATTTCAGTTTTATGTCGTTGTGCAAGCCCGGCGCTGAAACGCTTATCAATGAAGAATCCCCTGGCGATGGCATCGTCTGCCGGGACGGTAGCGGAGCAAGCAGGTCTGGTATTCATCAGGCGCTGGTGGGTAAGATCAGTGCATTTCTCAATGCGTCGCTTGATTATCATGCGCCCGCTGGCGAAACACCGTAGGAGACACGCCGGAAACCCGCTGAAATTCGCGGTTAAAATTAGATTTAGTCATAAATCCTGACTCCAGCATGATATCCGTAACGGGCATCGGGGTGCTTAGCAGCAGTTCCTTTGCCCGTTCAACCCTGAAACCGTTGATCCACTGCGATACGTTGCACTGACTTATCGCATTTACCGCACCTGAAAGTTGCCGCGCGGGCACACCTGTTTTCCTGGCCAGAAGACTGAGTGTGAGATCGGGATTGAGGTAGATTTGCGATTCACGCACCTGTTTCTCCAGCAGGCGATATAGTCCCGCCAGTTCTCCCGCGGGTAACACGGCGCGTGCAGGTGGCGTTGCTTCCCGGGCAGCCGATCCGGATAGCGCCGCCGTACTTCTTGCACTGACAATGGCAGCCCCGATAAGCGGCAGCAGCATGACCTGAAAAATAACAACCATAACAGGAGCCTGTTTGCCGCCGGTGATGCTGAAGTCAAATGACACCGCAAGATCTGTCAGCGCGGATAAGCACAGGAAGCAGCCGGCGAAAAAAGCCATCCTTGTGGTATGCGATGACTCGCCCAGTCGGCTCAGCGTGAAGTTATGCTCTCCCTGCCATGCCATACGCAACAAGCTGCATCCGTAGCCGGCAAATAGCATAAACAAGATAAAATCTGTCGCAGCCGGCCAGAATATCCTGATAAAAAAGGCGAGGGTTGCAGGGACGAACAGCAGTAGCCAATGACGTTGCCTGTTGATTTCAGTCATTGAGATGAAGCTGTGCCAGGCGACAGGCGGCAAAAGCAGCGCCAGCCCCGACTGGATATTCCTCAGCATGGCGGAATGATATTCCCAGCGCAGCGTACTTACAGACAGGAGGACTATGCAGGCAACCAGGAAACGTAGCGTACCGCCGTGGCGTTGTTTTTTAGGAAACAGCGCCAGTGCCAGTAAGAAAAGCAGCGCGGATACAGTAATAACGGGAAAGGGAACAGAAAGCATGGCAGCGGCACCACAACAGAAAGTTACCGGGAATATTTACACACATCGGGCCACGGGGCAATGACGCGCCCGCGGGCTATACCAGCTGTTCCGCCACCAGGCGATCCGTTATCAGCACATCAATATACCGTCCTTCCAGCGCGCCCTTAATCGCGGCGACCTTTTCCTGTCCGCCGGCCAGCGCCACCACCCGCGAGCATTGCCGCACCTGCGGCAGCGGCATGCCGATGACAGGATCCTCGTCGTCCTCGAGCACCGCCTCGCCCCGGGCGTTGAAATAATGCAGGCAGATATCGCCCACCGCGCCGCGCTCCGCCAGCAGGCGCAGCATCTTTTCGTGATAGTAGTTGCCGGAATTCATCAACAGCTGCGACGGCTCCAGGGCGCCGATGCCGACCAGCGCCACGTCCACCTCGCCGAACTTGGCCACCACATCCGCCACCTCGCTACTGTTGACCAGCCGCATACGGTCCTCCACCGAACGCTCGATACTTTGCGCCGGCAAAAGATAGGCCTTGCAGTTGAGCTGATCGGCCAACAGCTGGGTGAGCAGGGTGGCCTGAACGTTGCCGTTGGGGCCGACACCGCCCAACAGTTGGATAACGCCGCTCGCCTTGACCGCCAGAGGATGAAGGTTGTCCACCATTTCCCGCAGCGTGCTGCTCCACGACGAAATGCCCACCAGGTCGTCCGGCCGGATGCTGGTCTGCATATAATGCGCCGCGGCGGAACCGATGGCCTGCTTGATTTGCTGCGCCCCGGCGTTATCGGGCACATCCACCACGATGGCCTGGTCGATGCCGTAGCGCTGCTGGATGGCCGACTCCAGGCCCATAAACATATTCGGCGGTTGCACCACGCTGATTTTCACCACGCCGTCCTTGATGCAGCGGGTGATGGCGCGGGAAACGAAGGATTGCGACAAATGCAGGGCGGCGGCGATATCCGCCTGTTTTTTATTTTCCGTGTAATATAACGTCGCAATTTTAACCAATAAACGCTGTTCGTCTTGTCTGGACATGCGGCGTTCTCCAACGGGTCCCTTTCATGCTTACATTTTTATGCATAACTGAATAAATAACAAGCTGTGCATGATCTTGCGGTTGGGTTTTCTGCTGGCGGCACCTATAGTTTTAAGACCGGCTTCATGAATCGGGCAGGCGCAGACGGTTTCCAGGAAGGTCGGCAACAGATAATGCCGTTATGTTGTCTACAGCATTTCCTTCGTAACGCGGGAAATGCTAATTTATACCATCTTGGCGCCGGTTTATGGACGCGGCCCATCCGAATAACGTGGTTTGCGGGAAAAAATGTGAAATATGCTCTGATATTTTTGCTGGTTCTGGTGATTTTTATTATTTCTTTCACCTTTGGAGCCCATAACGATCAGGTCGTTACCTTTAATTATTTACTGGCCCAGGGGCAATACCGGGTATCTACGTTGCTGACGGTCCTGTTTGCGATGGGATTTATCCTCGGCTGGGTGATCTGCGGCCTGTTTTACCTGCGCGTGCGTCTGGCCTTGTTGCGCGCCGATCGCAAAATCAAGCGTCTGGAGCAGCGGCCGGCGGCCGGCGCCGACATCGCCACGACCGTACCCACAGCCGCGAAGGAATAACCGGTTATGCTAGAGCTGCTGTTTCTGTTGTTGCCCGTGGCGGCCGCATACGGCTGGTACATGGGGCGCAGGAGCGCGCAGCAGGATAAACAACAGGATGCCAACCGCCTGTCGCGCGAATATGTCGCCGGGGTCAATTTCCTGCTGTCCAACCAGCAGGATAAGGCGGTGGACCTGTTCCTGGATATGCTCAAGGAAGACAGTAACGCCGTGGAGGCCCATCTGACGCTGGGCAATCTCTTCCGCTCGCGCGGCGAAGTGGATCGCGCCATCCGTATTCACCAGGCGTTGATGGAAAGCACCGCCCTGAGTTTTGAACAGCGCCTGCTGGCCATCCAGCAACTGGGCCGGGATTACATGGCGGCGGGTTTTTACGATCGCGCCGAGGAAATGTTCAACCAGCTTATCGAGGAAGAAGATTTCCGCACCGGCGCCTTGCAGCAACTACTGCAAATCTACCAGGCCACCAGCGAATGGACCAAAGCCATAGAAACGGCCGAAAAGCTGGTCAAGCTGGGTAAGGATCACCGGCGCATCGAAGTTGCCCATTTTTATTGCGAACTGGCCCTGCAGGCCATGGGCAGCGACGATCTGGATAAAGCCATGGCGTTGCTGAAAAAAGGCGCGGCGGCCGATAAAAACTGCGCGCGGGTGTCCATCATGATGGCGCGTATTTTTATGGCGCGGGAGGATTACCCGGCGGCGGTGGCCGTATTGCAACGGGTGCTGGATCAGGATAAAGAGATGGTCAGCGAAACCCTGCCGATCCTCCAGACCTGCTACCAGCATCTGGATCAGCCGCAGGCCTGGGCCGATTACCTGCGGCGCTGCGTCGAGCTCAATACCGGCGCGGCGGCTGAGCTGCTGCTGGCCGACGTCATTGAGCAAAACGATGGCACCGAGGTCACCCAGATCTATATCAACCAACAGCTGCGCCAGCATCCCACCATGCGCATGTTCCACCGCTTGATGGATTTCCATCTTAACGAGGCGGAAGACGGCCGGGCCAAGGAGAGCCTGCAGGTGCTGCGCGATATGGTCGGCGAGCAAATCCGCACCAAACCCCGCTATCGCTGCATAAAATGCGGTTTTACCTCCCACAGCCTTTACTGGCATTGCCCTTCCTGTAAATCCTGGGCCTCCATCAAGCCGATTCGCGGCCTCGACGAGCAATAAGCCGGCCTTGACGGCTAGGCATTTGCCCCGGCGGCAGGTAACATATCGCCATAAATCAAGGCTGCCCCGCTAAGGCATTACATTATTAAAGGTTCTCGTCATGACAAGCGATCTTATATCAACCCCCTCGCCGGTGATCGTCGCCCTGGATTATGCCGACCGCGGGCAGGCGCTCTCCTTTGCCGACCAGGTTTCCCCCCGCGAGTGCCGCCTGAAAATCGGCAAGGAAATGTTTACCCGGTTTGGCCCCGAGCTGGTGCGCGAACTGCGGCGCCGGGGATTTGATGTTTTTCTCGACCTGAAATTCCATGACATCCCCAATACCGTGGCCAAGGCAGTGGCGGCGGCGGCGGAGCTCGGCGTGTGGATGGTAAATGTCCATGCCTGCGGCGGCGAGCGTATGATGAGCGCGGCCAAAGAGGCGCTTGCGCCCTATGGCGACCAGGCGCCGCTGCTTATCGCCGTCACCGTGCTGACCAGCATGGCCGATGCGGATCTGGCCGGCCTGGGCATTCCTTATACCGCCGCCGACTATGCCGGGCGCCTGGCCGAGCTGACGCAACGCTGCCATCTGGACGGCGTGGTCTGTTCGGCCATGGAGGCGGCGGCGTTTAAAGCCCGTTTCGGCCGCGATTTTCGCCTGGTGACGCCGGGCATACGCCCGCAGGGCAGCGACGCCTCCGATCAGCGGCGCATCATGACGCCACTGCAGGCCCGGCGCGCCGGGGTGGATTATATGGTCATCGGCCGCCCCATAACCCAAGCCGCCGATCCGGCCGCCGCGCTGCAGGCCATTTTACGCCAATTGCAAACGGGAGAAGCCTGATGGACGACAACAGCCGGTTGGTTTATTCCACCGACCGCGGGCGCATCGACGACCCGCCACAGACCGCTCCGCGCCCCGCCGGGGACGGTATCGTACGTATCCAGCGCCAGACCAGCGGCAGGAAAGGCAAGGGGGTATGCCTGATCACCGGGCTTGCGGGGGACGATAACGCCCTGGCCCTGCTTGCCGCCGAGCTGAAGAAAAAATGCGGCTGCGGCGGCGCGGTTAAACAAGGGGTTATCGAAATCCAGGGCGATAAACGGGAGTTATTAAAACAATTGCTGGAAGCGAAGGGACTGAAGGTAAAACTGGCCGGAGGCTAGCATCGGCGGATGACGGTGATGCGCGGCGGCAGGCTATGCCGGCGGCTGGCGAGGATTACGCCAAAAACGCGCGCCTGACTACGGCGGTCATACCGGCGCCGACGGCGCCGGGAACGCGTCCCTCAATGGGGGATGAAGCTTTACTCGTCCGTGAGGGTATTAATGAACCTGATGGCCGATAATACCGCCGACCGCGGCGCCGCCTACCGTGCCCAGTCCGCTGCCATTGGTGAGCACCGCGCCGCCCAGGGCGCCGGCGCCCGCGCCGATGGCGGTGTTACGGTCACGTTTTGACCAGTTTGAGCAGGAACTTAGCGACAAGGCGAGGGTGACCGCTAACACTGCGGCGGCAATACGTTTTGTTGAATTATTCGTCATCGTCAACTTCTCCATAGGTGTCAATAATAAGTATTTATTATAGTACCGACTCGGTTGTTTAGCTTGTATTGCTATAAATAAAGTCATTCGCTATGACGGGGCCGAAAGCGGACCGGTCAGGGCACGCTAAAACAGGGCAATAGCAGAAGACAACCGGATCTTCAGCCGTTTTGACCATACCGGTGGCGTCCGGCTGCCGGGACAATGTCCTCATGGCGTTTCTGAGGACAACACAATGCTTAACGAATTAAAAGAACAGGTTCTGGCGGCCAATCTGGCTTTGCCGCGCCATCATCTGGTGACCTTCACCTGGGGCAATGTCAGCGCGGTCGATCGCGGGCAGGGGCTAATGGTGATCAAACCCTCCGGCGTCGGTTATGAAGCCATGACCCGCGACGATATGGTGGTGGTGGAGCTGGAGACCGGGCGCGTGGTCGAAGGCGGCAAAAAGCCGTCATCGGACACCGATACCCACCGGGTGCTTTATCTTGAGTTCGCCGGCATCGGCGGCATTGTCCATACCCACTCCCGCCATGCCACCATCTGGGCCCAGTCCGGCCTGGATATCCCCGCCTGGGGCACCACCCATGCGGATTATTTTTATGGCGCCATCCCCTGCACCCGTTTGATGACGGAGGCGGAAATCCAGGGACGTTATGAATGGGAAACCGGCCGCGTGATTGTCGAAACGTTTAAAACGCGCGCCATCGAACCCACCGCCATCCCGGCCGTGCTGGTCAACTCCCACGGTCCGTTCGCCTGGGGCAAAGATGCTGATACGGCGGTGCATAACGCCGTGGTGTTGGAGGAGGTGGCCTATATGGGTATTTTCTCGCGTCAGTTGACGCCGCAACTGCCGGCCATGCAGCCGGAATTACTGGATAAGCATTATCTGCGTAAACATGGCAAGAATGCCTATTACGGTCAATAGCCCTGCTTTACGACACCCGCTTGGTCCCTGGTGATTAATTAACCATTGGCGGAGTGGGTGTTATCATTATTGTATTTAAATTAATTAATATAATAATTATTGTTTTATATACGTATATAATCCGCATTATTTTTCACTTCGGCTAAATACTCTCCTCAGGCTTTTTGTCAAGCGCCATGCTTTCCCCTCCCTGGTGTTATTGATGCGCAGCGCCGCGCCGCGCCGTTGTCTACACTTAGCCCGGAAAACCCGCGCCAGCCGGCGCGACGCCTTGCCGCGCCGGCTGGCAGATAGTTATCTTTACCAGAACGATGGCGGAAACGTGATCTTCATCTCATTTTGAAACCTTATATCCATTCAATTAAAATGATCTTCTTTTAAAAAAGAAACATTGTTTCATTTTATGCTCCAGATCACTGTATTACAGGATGTAACCGGTTACTTTAACGCTCAACTGACCCCGTCAATGAATGGGGCATGGCCACGGAACGGCGCCCTACGACTCATGGGAATACTTCGAACTTAGGTGGAATCACGATGCAAATCAAACGTGCAATTGACAAAATCCCTGGTGGTATGATGCTCGTGCCGTTATTTATCGGCGCGTTATGTCATACTTTTGCCCCGGACGCGGGTAAATATTTCGGATCATTTACCAACGGCCTGATCTCCGGCACCGTGCCTATTCTGGCGGTGTGGTTTTTCTGCATGGGAGCGTCAATTAAACTCAGCGCCACCGGCACCGTTTTGCGTAAATCCGGTACGCTGGTGGTAACCAAAATCGCCGTTGCCTGGGTGGTCGCCGCGGTAGCGTCACGTTTACTGCCGGCCAACGGCGTGGAAATCGGCTTCTTTGCCGGCTTATCCACCCTGGCGCTGGTCGCCTCCATGGATATGACCAATGGCGGGCTGTACGCCTCCATAATGCAGCAATACGGCACTAAGGAAGAGTCGGGGGCATTTGTCCTGATGTCGCTGGAATCCGGCCCGTTGATGACCATGATTATTTTGGGCACCGCCGGTATCGCTTCTTTCGAGCCGCATGTGTTCGTCGGCGCGGTGCTGCCGTTCCTGATTGGGTTTGCCCTGGGCAACCTGGACCCGGAGCTGCGGGATTTCTTCAGCAAAGCGGTGCAGACGCTGATCCCGTTCTTCGCCTTCGCACTCGGCAATACCATTAACCTGAACGTCATCGCGCAAACCGGCCTGCTGGGCGTGCTGCTGGGCGTTTCGGTGATTATCATCACCGGTATTCCGCTGATCCTGGCCGATAAGTTTATCGGCGGCGGCGACGGTACCGCGGGTATTGCCGCCTCCAGTTCCGCCGGGGCCGCGGTGGCCACGCCGGTGCTGATTGCCGAAATGGTGCCGGCCTTTAAGCCGATGGCGCCGGCGGCAACCGCGCTGGTGGCCACCTCGGTGATTGTTACCTCAATACTCGTGCCGATTATCACCGCGCTGTATTCCAAACGCGTGAGAAAAGGCCATGTCAGCCTGATGGATGAAGAACTGGCCGCGCAGGCCGCGCTGAAATCCAATGCCGCCGAAAGATAACGCTGACGATGAGCAGTAGCAAATAAAAATCCCCGCAGGTGAAGTGAACCCCGAAAGTTGGACACCCAACGAGTAGGGGTTTTTGCTTATGGGGCAAAATAAAATGCCGGAGATACGACAACGTTTTTTTTCGGTGTTAGCCGTATACAGGCGCAGGCGAGTCGCCCACATTCCGTTTAGCCGGGTGGTGCGAGTGTCGGTTTGAGAATAAAACCCAGGTACTTAAATCCACCTTGTTTATATTATATTGAAATATTCGTGATGGATTTTGTTATTATCTGCCGGATTTTAAATCTACTGCGCAAGTATAGTAAGAGTAACATTATTTATTACCTGCATTCTTTTATCATAAACAGAAAGCCGATTTTTAATGGACTTTTTTCTTTTTATTTTTTTATGGATAAAAAAGTTGATTACCTTATCATATATCTCCAATGAATTATTTCCATTACGGCATGAAAGCACTGATTTTGGCGAGAAGGGCGATTATTATCAGGCACTGAACCTGTGGAAAAGTGAAGCCCGGAACGGCTTTGGGGAACGTCGCGATATAGCGGCTGACATAATAAAAAACTGCATCGAGACGGGCAGCGTGACGTTGAATTTAAGCGGTCTTAATTTAACCAGTCTGCCGGTTTTACCACCGCATATCGAAGAGCTCAATGTTGGTAATAATGTACTGAAAACATTGCCTTCTTTTCCAGATACATTGAAGATACTTAAAGCCAGCCAAAACAGGCTTATGACGTTTCCCGCAATTGCGTCGGGATCATCATTGGAAGAGTTATATTTAGCGGATAACTTCATTAAAATAAAACCACAATCCGCAGGTTCGCTGCAACATCTTGACCTTAGTAACAATCCACTCTGTTTTGTTATCCCAAAAATTATCCATCATATTTGGTTGGGTGACGCACCTTTTCCTTATGAAGCGATGATAAATCTTGTACGAAATGTAGACTTAAATCCTGATTATGTCATTAAGCTATGGGTTGATAATCCTAAGCGCACGCACTCGGAACTGATGACCGTCGGATTAACATCAGCGATCTTTGCTCGTGTTGAGATTTTGAGGTACTCGGCACCCTATGAACTTGAAGCTATAATTTTAAGAGAATGCGCGGATACCCCCTATAAGAATTACGCAGCGGCGTCTGATGTTTTGCGCTTGTCCGTACTCAGGGATTTTGGCGGTATCTATATGGATGTTGACATTGCTTTGAGCGAATCTTTGGGCGACATATTAATTGATAATCAGTTTGGGCAACCTGCGGTAGATTCACTCTTCAAATATGATAGTGTGACTACGTCTGATGACGATTTTAAGGTGGGTGTAATCAACGGTGTTATTGCTGCCCTTAAAGACGCCAAGGATATCAATTTTCTCTTGGAAGCAATAAAAGCTGTTTACACAGGCAAAGAGTTTACATTGGGACCTAATAAAACAAAATTCATGGATTTTTTTAAGCATTTTTGGAGTGGTTATTCTGGCGACAACAGTCTAACCGCACAAATAAAAGTTAGGGAAATTTTACGTACGCAAGAAAAATTGAATGGATCAGCCAAGTTAGAAGCATTAAATCTGTTAGATGAAACAGAGAAAAATAAACGACTGGAAGCATTGAGTAATTATAATAGAAATTTATTCAGCGATGATGCCGATTTTGCGAATATCACATGGGGCCTTAAGCGGGAACGAGCGCTGGTGAGATATACAGGTACTTTAATTTTTACGGGACCCCTATTACTTTTCTTATATCTGAACAATGAAAAACCGGGTGATCTTATACCTGCTAATTTACAGCAAGACCCCAAAAATGGTTTTCACAGTGTTAGGAAATTCATTAAGACTGATATTTTTGGGAAAATAGAGGACCCGTTTGGTAAATGGATTGCAGATGAAAATGGTAAGGGTGGCCGCGTGGAACATCCTATGGGTAGATGGACGCAAAAAAATAATGACACGGGTGACTGGATCGCTCCCGCCATGCATGGCTGGATCACTGACATCTAACGGCAAATACTGCCCGTCCCATCTGTTTATCAAACCAACCGGGGAGGCGTAAGCCTCCCTGAATTATTACGCCATCAAACTGGGCGGGCTATCACCGAACGGGTTTCCTGGCGCACTTCCGCCACGGTCACCTCAATGGTGTCTCCCTGGCGGTAGCGCTCCTCGCCCTTCACCTGCACGGTGCCGGTTTCCTGGCTGCACACCAGTTCATCGCGCACGCTGTGGATAAAGGGCGCCGGGATAAACGCCACCGCGCCGTTCTCAATAAGCCGCACGCGCATGCCGCCGCGCGAGACATCGATGATTTCAGCGCTATAGCGGGTATCGCTGCCGGCTTTACCTGCCAGGTAACGGGCATAGAGCCAGTCGCCCACATCACGTTCCGCCATGCGGTTTAGGCGGCGGCGTTCGGACATCTGCACGGTAATCTCTTCCGACGGCCGCACGGCGCTGCCCTGGCTTATCAACGCCTTTAGCAGGCGGTGGTTGATCATATCGCCGTATTTACGGATAGGCGATGTCCAGGTGGCATAGGCGTCCAGCCCCAGGCCGAAATGCGGGCCGGGTTCGGTGCTGATTTCCGCGTAGGTCTGGAAACGACGCACGCGGCTGTCAAGGTAGGAGGTCGGCATGGCGTCCAGCCGGCGGCGCAGGGCGCAAAAGCCCGGCAGCGTCAGCAGGGTGGCGGCGTCGGCCTCGACATCATTGGCGGCGAGGATCGCCACCGCCTGATCCACCAGGGTCTCGTCAAAGCCGTTATGCACGTTGTACACGCCATACCCCAGGCCGTCGCGCAGCACGCGCGCGGCGCAGACGTTGGCCGCGATCATCGCTTCCTCGACCATGCGGTTGGCGATGCGCCGCGGTTCAATCTGTATGGACAAGACGTCGCCTTTATCATCGAGGACAAAACGATAGTCGGGACGATCCTTGAAGACCAGTGCATGAGCCTGACGCCAGGCGGCGCGGGCCAGACAGGCGCGCTGCAGCAACCGAATCTGTCCGGCGATGGCCGGATTGCCGGGCTGCCATGCGCTGTTGCCTTCCGCTTCCAGCCAGTCGGAGACATCGTCATAGGCCAGCTTGGCCTTGGATTCGATCCAGGCGGCAAAAAAGTGCGGTTCGTCGCCAAGCGAGCCATCGCCGTTAATGACCACGCGGCAGGCCAGCGCGGGACGGCGTTCGTTGGGACGCAGCGAACAGACATTATCGGACAGATCGCGCGGCAGCATCGGGATATTGAATCCCGGCAGATAATTGGTGAACGCGCGTTCCCGGGCAATCAGGTCAAGCTTGCTATCGGCCTTGACATAGGCCGTCGGATCGGCGATGGCGATAGTCATCACCAGCGCGTCGCCTTCGCCCGCCTCGACGTACAGCGCGTCATCCATATCTTCGGTGCTGGCGCTGTCGATGGTGATAAAATCCAGCGCGGTTAAATCTTCGCGCGGCAGGTTGTCGTCGTCCAGCACCAGCCCTGCGGGCATCGGCGGCGCCTCGCGCTCCAGGTTATGCCGGGCGAGGGTGACCCACCAGGGGGCGAAATGGTCGTCGCCGACGGTCACCAGTTGGGTGATCTCGGCATAAAATTGCCGGTCGCCCTTAAGCGGGTGGCGGCGCATTTCCGCCACCGCCCAATCGCCGGTCTGGAACGCATGCTCCACGCCGCGCACCGGTCGGCAGGGGATGACTTCACGGATCAGCGGATGGTTCGGCACGATGGACAGGCGGTCGTCCTTGAGCTGGACGCGGCCGACAAAGCGCGACAGGAACGGCTCCACCAGTTCTTCCGGCTCGACAATTTCCCGGTCTTTTTCAGAGCGCACAGTGGCGGTGATCCGATCGCCGTGCATGACTTTTTTCATGAACGGCGGCGGAATGAAATAGCTTTTTTGAGCATCGACTTCAAGGAAGCCAAACCCTTTCTCAGTGCCTTTGACCACGCCTTCGACACGCGGCGTCTGAGAGTGAAGTTGCTGTTTTAGCTGTGCGAGCAGCGGGTTATCTTGAAACATAATGTCCAGAAATAAGAAGGTAAAAAGGCTTCAATAACGGCAGACAGTTTTACGCGAATCGGCCGGCGGCGGCAAGTATAACCACCCGCTTGCCGATGAAAAAAGCCGCCCGCGCGGACGGCGGGCGGGTTGAGCGGCGAAAACGGGATTAAATAATGCGCGCGTCGGCGGCCACCGGGCTGCGTACCAAACGCACCGGCACCGATTTGGAGGTCGGGGTATGGGTGTCGTCGCCAAAGCTTGACAGCGGCACCAGCGGATTGGTTTCGGGATAATAGGCGGCGAGGTTGCCGCGCGGGATATCGTAGCTTATCGCCTTGAATCCGCAGACTTTACGGTCGACGCCGTCGTGCCATAGCGTTTCGATATCCACCCGGTCGCCGTCGGCCAGTCCCAGCGTCGCCAGATCCTCCGGATTGACAAACACCACGTCCCGCTGGCCGTAAACGCCGCGATAACGATCATCCATACCGTAAATGGTGGTGTTGTACTGGTCGTGCGAACGCAGGGTCTGTAAGGTAAAAGGCGCCGTCCGTGCGCCGATTTGCGGGAACAGCGTGTCCGGCAGTGCGGCGGCGCTGAAATGCGCCTTGCCGTCGGGAGTGTTGAAACGCAGTTCGGCGGCGGCGTTGCCCAGGTAAAAGCCCCCCGGTTGTTCGCAGCGGCGGTTAAAATCGGCAAACCCGGGCAGGGTGGCCTCGATATGATCGCGGATCAGATTATAATCGCCCGCCAGCCGCGGCCAGTCGACTTTTTCGCCGCCGAGTACCGCGTGGGCGATGCCGGCGACAATGGCGGTTTCCGAGCGCTGCAGCCCGGAGATCGGCGGGTTTACCCCTTCCGAGGCATGCACCATGCTAAAGGAATCTTCCACCGTGACGTACTGGCTGCCGGTGGCCTGCATATCCCGTTCGGTACGGCCCAGGGTCGGCAGGATCAGCGCGTCGGCGCCGGTAATCAAATGGCTGCGGTTGAGTTTGGTGGCGATATGCACCGTCAGGGTGCAGCGCCGGATCGCCTGCTCGGTGCGCGCGCTATCGGGCGCCGCCGCCGCCAGGTTGCCGCCGAGCGCAATCAGCACCCTAATTTCGCCGCGCAGCATGGCTTCCAGCGCCTCGACGGTGCTGTGGCCGGGCGCGCGCGGCGGCGTGAAGTCAAAATGCGCCGCCAGGCTGTCGAGCATGGCGGCGGAGGGCTTTTCATCAATGCCCATGGTGCGGTTGCCCTGCACATTGCTGTGGCCGCGTACCGGGCACAGGCCGGCACCCGGCTTGCCCAACTGGCCGAACAACAGCTGCAGGTTGACGATTTCCCGTACCGTGGCCACCGAATGTTTATGCTGGGTCACGCCCATCGCCCAGGTGCAGATCACCCGTTCGGCCCGGCGGTAGATGTCCGCCGCTTCCCGCAACTGCTGTTCACTCAGGCCGGACTGGCGGGTAATGTGCTCCCACGTGGTGGCGTCCACCGCCGCCAGGTAGGCTTCTACACCCTGGGTATGCGCCTGGATAAAGTCAGCGGCAAACAGCCCCGGCTGGTTGTCCGCCAGGCGCCGGCGATGGGTTTCCAGCAATGCCTTGACCATGCCGCGCACCGCCGCCATATCACCGCCCAGGTTGGGCTGGAAATAGCGCGAGCTGATGCGTCCTGATTTGGGCGTCAGCAGTTCCAACGGGTTTTGCGGGTCGGCAAAGCGTTCCAGGCCGCGTTCGCGCAGGGTATTGAACGTGACGATACTGGCGCCGCGGTCGGCGGCGTGGCGCAGGCTGTGCAGCATGCGCGGATGGTTGGTGCCCGGATTCTGGCCAAAGACAAAAATGGCGTCCGCCTGCTCGAAGTCATTGAGGTGGATGGTGCCCTTGCCGACGCCGATACTGTGTTTCAGGCCGGTGCCGCTGGCCTCGTGGCACATATTGGAGCAGTCGGGAAAATTGTTGGTGCCGAACATGCGGCCGAACAGCTGGTAAAGATAGGAGGCTTCATTACTGGCGCGCCCGGAGGTGTAAAGCTCCAGCTGATTGGGATGGTCCAGTGCGCGCAGATGCTGCGCTATCAGGGCAAACGCGTCTTCCCAGCTTACCGGCGCGTAACGATCGGTCTGGGCATCGTAACGCAGCGGCTGGGTCAGCCGGCCCTGGTATTCGAGGAAATAATCGCTTTGCCGATACAGGGCGCTGACACTGTGTTGGGCAAAAAAAGCCGCGTCCAGCCCTTTGCGCGTGGCTTCCCAACTGACCGCCTTGGCGCCGTTTTCACAAAAACTGAAG
This sequence comes from Sodalis sp. RH24, assembly GCF_047324145.1. Classification (NCBI taxonomy): domain Bacteria; kingdom Pseudomonadati; phylum Pseudomonadota; class Gammaproteobacteria; order Enterobacterales; family Bruguierivoracaceae; genus Sodalis; species Sodalis sp. RH24. The sequence continues at coordinate 959,458 of NZ_CP178729.1, read as the reverse complement.
GTACTGGTATTGTCGTCGCCCCAGGCGCAGCCGGGACAGTCGAACCCTTTGGATTTATTGACCCGCAACAGGTTACGGATATTTTTAAAGGCTTGTTTACTGTCGAAGACATAACGGGTGGTGGCTTCCAGGGAGCCCCAGCCGCCCGCGGCGCCGGTATAGGGTTTTATCGCAGGTTTAAATTTCATTATGGGTATTCGCAGGTGAATGATACGGGCTGAATGTTAAATAATCTTTAACGCCTTGCTCTTATGAAGTTAAGTTTAAGCGGTTCGGTATGTTGCGTCTAATCGAATGCGGTTATCGCAGCATAGAGCGGAACTATGGCGATCGCGGGGGCGGTCAGGGGGTGGTTATTTGTGATCCCGCTCTAAATTCCGCTCATCGGGCCGCGTTGCGGGCTGACGGCGGCGCAGGTTGACGCATAATTAACCTCTTGATGACACAACGAGATTACCCCGTATGAAAGACCTAGCCAGCCAAATCCACGGATTTGGCAAAGCGTTAATGATGCCGATTTCGGTTATCGCCGCCGCCGGTATTTTCCTCGGGCTGGCGGCGGCATTGCAGAATCCGGCGGTTACCGGCGAGGCGTTCGCCAATCTGCATTATCCGCAACTGGTTATCGGGTTTATCCGCCAGGTGGCGGGCGCCGTGTTCGCCAATCTGCCGCTGTTTTTCGCCGTGGCCAGCGCCATTGGCCTTGCCAAGGCGGAAAAACCCACCGCGGCTTTCGCCGCCGTGATCGGGTTTATCGCCATGCATGTCGGCGTCAGCGCCAGCCTGGCGGCGCAGGGCCTGACCGCCGCCACCACAACGGTGCCGGCCTTGACCGCGCACGGCATGGCCCAGAATGCGGCGTTGGTCTATTCCGCCGAATTTATTCCGATGCTGGGTATTTTTACCTATAACATGAGCGTGTTGGGCGGGGTGATCGCCGGGCTTATCACCGTGGCGCTGCATAATCGTTTTTATACCCAGGTATTGCCGACGGCGATCGGTTTTTTCGGCGGCCGACGGTTTGTACCTATCGTGACGGTGGTGGTGTTGCCGCTGGTGGGGCTCGGCCTGTCGTTTATCTGGCCCACCGTAGGCGCGGGCATTGCCTGGGTCGGCCAGCTGATTGGCAAAAGCGGCCAGTACGGTATGTTTTTATATGGCTTCGGCGAACGCCTGCTGATCCCGACCGGCCTGCATCATATTCTTAACGAGACCGTGCGTTTTACCCCCATCGGCGGCATGACGACGGTGGATAACCAGACCATCGTCGGCGCGCTGAATATCTTTAATACCGCGCTGACCCATCCCGGGCTGCTGAGCGATCAGGTGGTGCGCGACGCCACCCGTTTCCTGGCGCAGGGCAAGATCCCGGTAATGATGTTCGGCCTGCCCGGCGCGGCCCTGGCGATGTATCACTGCGCACGTCCCGAACATAAAAAACGCGTCAAGGCGCTGATGATGGCGGGCATGCTGGCGTCGTTCACCACCGGCATTACCGAACCGCTGGAGTTTTGCTTTATCTTCGTGTCGCCGGTGCTGTACTTGCTGCACGCCGCACTGAGCGGCCTGTCGTTTATGCTGATGGATATACTGCAGGTGATGATCGGCAACGTGCAGGGCGGCGCCATCGATCTGGTGGTTTTCGGCATTCTGGGCGGGGCGAAAACCCACTGGTGGTATCCGGTGATGCTGGGGGTAATCTACTTTCCTCTTTATTATTATATTTTCCGGCTGGTCATCATCCGCATGCGGGTGGAAACGCCGGGACGCGAGGCCGAGGAAGTGGAGGAACCGGCGCGTAAGGCGGTGAGCGCCGATGAGCGCGCCGGGAATATTATCACCGGTTTGGGCGGCCAGCCGAATATCGCTGACGTCGATTGTTGTTTTACCCGTCTGCGGGTGCGGGTGAAGGATATGCGCCTGGTGATCGACCGCACGCTGATGCTGACCGGCGCCAGCGGCGTGAAGCGCGTCAGCGCTAACGATGTCCAGGTTATTTATGGGCCGCAGGTGGAAAAAATCGCCCAGGACGTCAAGAGCTCGCTGGGCGTGAATACCTGAGGGCCCTCCGGTGCTATTGCCGGAGGCGGGCCGCCGGCGTGGCCTGTTCCGGCATGGCATCGGGCGCGATGATGTTATACTGTTTTCCTGCGCCCCCGCCAGTCAGAATCTATGGATATTAAACAGCTTATCTATTTATGTAACCTTGAGCGTGAACGCCATTTCGGCCGCGCCGCCGAGGCCAGTTTTGTCAGCCAGCCCACGCTGTCCGCCCGTCTGAAAAATCTGGAGCGTGAATTGGGCGTGGCCCTGATCCACCGCGGCAACAGTTTTCAGGGCTTTACCGCCGAGGGGGAGCGGGTGCTGACATGGGCGCGGGAAATCGTGTCGGTGTACCAGGGGCTGAAGCTGGACGTGGAGTCTCTTAAGCAGGGGCTGGAGGGGACGTTGCGTATCGGTATCGTGCCGCAGTGCGGTATTCCGCTGGCGCAGCTGCTGTATGATGCGCGTCTGAAGTATCCCGCGCTGGAGTTCCAGGTGACGGTGCTGAGCGCCGATCCGTTGCTGGAGGCGCTGACCAATCATAGCGTGGATATTGGGATTGGATTTTTTGAACTGGGGCTGCTGGCCGAGCTGCATTATCAGGTGGCCGCCATTGCCGATCGCGGCGTTGAGCTGGTATTCCATCCACGGCATTTTCCGCAGTTGGCCGAGGGGCGTACCCTGACCCTTGCGGAGGTGGCGGCGTTGCCATTGTGTTTGGCCGAGCCGAGTCGTTATTTCCGGCGTTATCTTGACGAGCATTTTCGCGCCGGCGGGCTGCGTCCGCATATCCGGCTGGAGAGCGCGTCGATTTTCCAGTTGTTGCAGGGGGTGTTCGCCGGCTTGGGCTGCGGGATGATGCCGCGCGGGCATTTGTTGCCGGGGATGACGCCTGAGTTGCGTTCGGCCCTGATAAGCCTGCCGGCGATGAAGCGCCAGAGCGCGATTGTGATTACGGAGGCCGGGCGGGCGACGCCGCTGGCGAGGACGTTGTTTGAATTTGCGCGGGAGTGGCTGGCGCAACGCAATTAGGGCACGGTGGTGGGGGTGTCGCTGGCGGCTTGCGGCCGGGCTTTATGGTAGTCAGGTGAGGATTTCGCTTGCCATGCGTTCGGTTGATCTATATATCGCCGGGTGCCGGCAAGCGACAAAAAGGGTGGTGCGCGCCACCCTTTTTGATTTCCCCGCGTCCGGCAGATCGTGCGCCGCTGCGCGGTCCCCGGCAGCGCCGTATCCCGGCTATTGGACCGCCTGGTAGCGCTCCCGGCGCAACCGGGCTTTCGCCGCTCCCGGCGGCTTATCCAGCCGAGATGTGCGCTGCCGGCGCACTCTATGCCGGCACAACGTCAACACCATCGCCTGTTGGCAAAATAGCGCTTTGAGGTTATATGGGGTATGCACCTACCGGGAAAAAACAGTTCTGATTTTACCCAATCGCCAGGGGCAGGATATTAATTCCCAACGGCTAAATGCCAATATCCAATAGCTAAGAACTAAGAACTAAGAACTAAGAACTAAGAACTAAGAACTAAGGACTAAGAACTAAGAGGTGGGTGCTGAGTGCTAAGAGGTGAATATTTATGTCTCACTTGTGGGCCTGATATTTCGCTATGCTAATGGCCTTTCATAATAGTTAACCGTATCTTGACGCCCGATCCGATCCTAAGCAACAGCGCTGCTATCGCTTCTTAATGTGCATTGCCAACAGCGACGCAGGTCCCGGCATAAAGCGCGCTGACGTTGCCTGTGACCCCGGCATGAGCCGCCGGGAGCGGCGAAAGGCCCGGTTGCGCTGGGAGCGCAAACCGGGCCGGTGCATAACGGGGGCATGGGTGACGGAAGGCATCGCGCAGCGACGCGCGACCTGCCGGGCGCGCGGAGGTCAAGGAGGCCGTCGCGAAACGGCCGCCTTGTCGCTTGCCGGCACCCGGCGTTACATATACAGCTCAACGCATGGCAAGCGAAACCCTCGCCGGGGCGACATAAACCTTACAAGCACGCCGCCAGCGACCCCTCGCACGAGGCGACACAAACCTTACGGCATGCCATGCCATAGAATGGGCCTGGTTTTATTCGGCGTCGAGTTCGCCCATGGCGGCGATGCTGAAACCGCCGTCCACGTGGATCACTTCACCGGTGATGCCTGAGGAGAGATCGGAGCACAGGAACGCGGCGGTATTGCCCACGTCCTCAATGGTGACCACGCGGCGGATCGGCGTGACCGATTCGCAGTGGGCCAGCATTTTCTTGAAGTTTTTAATGCCGGATGCCGCGAGGGTGCGGATGGGGCCGGCGGATATGGCGTTGACGCGGATGCCCTGCGGGCCCATGGCATTGGCCATATAACGGGTGTTGGCTTCCAGGGATGCCTTGGCCAGTCCCATGACGTTGTAGTTGGGAATGGCGCGTTCGGCACCCAGGTAGGTGAGGGTCACCAGCGCGGAATTCGGGTTCAGCATAGGGCGGCAGGCTTTCGCCATGGCGACAAAGCTGTAGGAACTGATATCGTGGGCGATGGCGAAGCCTTCGCGGGTGACGGCGTTGACATAGTCGCCGTCCAGCTGGTCGCCGGGGGCAAAGGCGATGGCGTGCACAAAACCGTCAAAATTTGGCCATACGTTGGCCAGCTCGGCAAACAGCGCCTCGATGCTGGCGTCTTCGGCCACGTCGCAGGGCAGTACGATGCTGGAGCCGAGTTCGGCGGCAAAACCTTCCACCCGCGACTTCAGCTTGTCGTTCTGGTAAGTGAACGCCAGTTCGGCGCCTTCACGGTGCATCGCCTGAGCGATACCGAATGCGATAGAACGGGTGCTGGCCACGCCAGTGACCAGAATGCGCTTACCGGTAAGAAAACCCATAGCATTAATCCTTGTGATCATTATTACATGCGCGCGCCGCGTCTTTATGGCATGACGCCGGCGACGCTGCGTTTCGACGTTGATAAACCGGCGAAGTGTAACATATATCGCCGGGGGAGGTGTAGACCCCGCCGGTGCCAGCGTGACGTGACGCGCCCCGGCGTGCGCAGGCCAGGTGCGCGATCAGGCGATAACCCCGTCGCGCCGCCAGGCGTCGGCGGTCAGCGCTTCGCCGAAATGGCTGGTTATCAGGCGTTTGGTCAGGTCATGGAGCGGCGCGGCCAAAACATCGGCGGTATTGCCGCGTTCCACCACCTCGCCGTTTTGCATCACCATAATCTGGTCGCTGATATGCTTCATCATACCCAGATGCTGGGTAACATAAATATAGGCGATGCCGTGTTTGGCCTGCAGTTCCAGCATCAGGTTGATGATTTGCGAGCGCATCGACATATCAAGCGAAGCCAGGGCCTCGTCCGCCACGATAACCTTAGGCTGCAGGATCAGCGCCCGCGCCAGGCCAACGCGCTGTTTTTGCCCCGGCGCCAGCATATGCGGGTAATAAAACGCGTGATCGGGACGCAGACCAACCTGGCGCAGGGTTTTGTCTATGGCGCGCTCGCGCTCGGACGCGGGAAGATCGGTATTCAGCCGCAGCGGCACGTCAAGCAGTTGCCCGATACGCTGCCGGGGATTGAGGGCGTTGCTGGCGTCCTGGAAAATCATACGGATGCGTTGGCTGCGGTAGCGGTAATCGCCGAAGGTCAGGGGGTGATCGTCGATAAACAGCTCGCCAGCGGTGGGCGCCAGCGTGCCGGCCAGCATTTTGGCAAGCGTCGATTTTCCGGAGCCGTTTTCGCCGATAATCGCCAGCGTCTGGCCCTCGCGCAGGATAAAGCTGATGGGTTTAACCGCCTCGACCTGATGGCGGGTAAAGAGTCCGGTGCGATAGCGGAAGGTTTTAGTCAGGTTGCGCGCTTCCAGCAGGGTTTCCATGCTTATTGCCCCTCCATGTTGAGCGGAAAATGGCAGGCGAACCAATGGTTTTTCACCGGCACCAGGGGCGGCATTTGGATACAGGTTTTCTGGGCGTAGGGACAGCGCGGCCCCAGGCGGCAGCCGATGGGCAGGTTTTCCAGGGACGGTATGCCGCCGGGCAGGGTGTTCAGCCGGCTTTTAGGCGGCATGGAGCGGCCGAAATCGGGGATGGCGCGCATCAGCGCCTGGGTATAGGGATGATGCGGCGCGGCGATCAGCTCCTCGCAGGTGGCGCTTTCCACCGTCTGGCCGCAGTACAGCACGTTGATCCGGTTGGCCCATTTGCTCATCATCTGAATATCATGGCTTATCAGCAGGATGGTGGTGTTGTTATTCTGGTTCAGCCCCGCCAGCAGGCGGAATATCTGCGCCTGGGTGGTGGGCTCCATGGCGTTGGTCGGCTCGTCGGCAATCAGCAGCCTGGGCTGGTTGGCCAGGGCGATGGCGATCATGACCTTCTGGCATTCCCCCTCCGTCAGCTCGTAGGGGTAGCTGCCCATGATATCCTTGTGATCCTTGATGCCGACCCGGTGCAGCAGCTCGATGGCGCGGCGTTTGCGCCAGCCGGGCCGTCGCCACCAGGTGCCTTTATAGGTCCAGCCCGGTACGGCCTGGCTCAGCTGGCGGCCAATGGTTTCCGAGGGGTCGAGGCAGGACTGCGGCTCCTGGAAAATCATCGAGACGTTATGTCCGACCAGCCGCCGGCGCTGGCGCGGCGTCAACTGCAACAGGTCGATATCGTCAAAACGGAACCGGTCCGCCGTGACGCGCCAGTTATCCTTGGTGACGCCGCAGATGGCTTTGGCAATCAGGCTCTTGCCGGAGCCGGACTCGCCCACCAGGCCGCGCACCTCGCCCTCCGTCAGGGTAAAACTCACCCGGTCGACGGCTTTGACAGGCCCTTCGGCGGTCATGAATTCAATGGTTAAATTACGGATATCCAGTAACGGCATTATTCCACCCCCGAGATCATGGCGCGGCGCAGACCGTCGCCCACGATATTGACGATCAGCACGCTGGCCATGATGGCGCCGCCCGGCAGCATCACCGTCCAGGGGGCGACATAGACCAGTTCCAGGGTATCGCCCATCATCGCGCCCCATTCCGGGGAGGGCAGTTGGGCGCCGAGGTCGAGAAATCCCAGCGCGGCGATATCGAGTATCGCCATCGACAGGCAGCGGGTAAATTCAGATACCAGGACGCTGGCGATATTCGGCAGCACCGCGTAGCGCAGGATATGCATCATCGACGCGCCGTCGATGCGCACCGCCAGCACGTACTCCTTGTCCAGTTCGTCATGCACCGCGTCATAGACCGTGCGCACGACGCGCGGCAACAGGGCCAGCCATACCGCCAGCATCGCATGCTCCAGCCTGGGGCCGAGAAACGCCACCACCACGATGGCCAGCAGCAGCGAAGGAATCGACAGCAAGGTGTCCAGCACATGATTGAGCACCGCCGAGCGCAGGCCGCGGGTGATGCCCGCCAGCACGCCGAGCGTGACGCCAAATACCGAGGCGGCGATGGTCACCACCAGCGCCGAGCCGAAGGTGGGCGCGGTGCCGGTCAGCAGACGGCTTAACACGTCGCGCCCCAGGTCATCGGTGCCGAGGAAAAACGACACATCGCCATAACGCGACCAGGACGGCGGCAGCAGTTGGTAGCCGAGAAACTGCTGATCGAGCGCGTAGGGCGCCGCCACCGTACCAAACAGGCATAATAACAGCAGGGCGAGAAACCCATAGAAGCCGATCATCGACAGGGCGTCATGATAAAATATGCGCCAGATATGGCGCAGCGGGCTGGGCATGCGTTTTTCGCGGTAAATATTATCTGAGAGCATACCATTCCTTATGGCGCAGCGGGTTCGCCAGCGCGCCTACCACGTCGGCCAGCACATTGACGCAGATAACCAGCGTCCCCACCACCATCACCCCGGCCGAGATGGCGGCGTAATCCTGCTGGCGGATGGCGTTGACCAGCCAGCGCCCAAGACCCGGCCAGCTGAATACCACCTCGGTTATCATCGCCAGGGTCAGCATGGTGGAAAACTGCAGGCCCAGCTTGGGAATAATCGGCGGCAGCGCGTTATGCAGGACGTGGCGGCGAATAATGGTGAACAGGGTCAGCCCGCGGGTCGCCGCCGCTTTGACATAATTGCTGCCGAACACGTCGGCGGTGCTGACCCGCATCAGCCGGATGACCTCGGTGGTGGGCGCCACCGCCAGGGCGGTGATAGGCAAGACCATGTGCCGCAGGGCGCTGGTCAGCATTTCATGGCGGTAGGGGGAATCGGACAGCCACGCGTCGAGCAGGGCGAAACCGGTGACCGGCCTGACCTGGTAAAGCAGGTCGTAACGCCCGGAAACCGGCAGCCAGCCAAGGTGCAGGGCAAAAAACAGCGTCAGCAGCAGGGCCAGCCAGAACACCGGCATCGACAGACCCAGGAGCGCGAAAACGCTGATGCCCGCATCCTGCCATTTATTACGCGTTACGCCGGCGATAATGCCGAGCGGAATACCCACCATCAGCGCCAGGATAAACGCCAGGATGCACAGCTCAAGCGTCGCCGGGAACACGTCGCGCAGCTGTTCGCCGATGGGCTGGCCGTTAATGCTCGACACGCCGAAATTCCCGTGCAGCAGGCTGTTGAAATAATAGAGATAGGCGTCGGTCAGCGCCGCGCCGCCAAGCGGCGCGTGCGGGGTAAAATAGCTCAGGCTGAAGGCGACCAGCGTCAGCAGGATCAGGGTGATCAGCAGCAGCACCAGCCGGCGCAGGGTAAAGATAATCATGGTTTCTTTTCCTCGTTATCTTCCCGGTATACCCCGGCAAAGGAAGCGTTGCCGAAGGGGCTGAGCACCAGTCCCTTGATATCATAGCGATAAGCCTGCAGGCGCAGTGAAGACGCCAGCGGCAGCACCGGCAGCTCCTGCTCCAGCATTTTCTGCACGTTGCGATAGGTGTCCATCCGTCCCGACAGTTGCTGCGACAGCAGCGCCGCGCGCAGCAAATTATCAAACTGCGGCTGGCACCAGTGCGCGTAGTTGGTTTGGGAGCGAATGGCGGCGCAACTGAGCAGCGGCCGGAAGAAACTGTCCGGATCGTTACTGTCGGTAGACCAGCCGGCCAGGGTCAGGTCATGATTGTTGGCCATCAGCCGCGCTTCCTGGAACCGGCCCTCCACCGGCACGATGGTAAGCGTAATGCCTACCTGCGCCAAATCGGCCTGGATCAGCTCGGCGGTTTTCAGCGGACTGGGGTTATAGGACTGCGAGGCGGTCGGCACCCATAAACTCATCTCCAGGCGCTCTTTGCCCAGGGAGTGCAGGATCGCGCGCGCCTTATCCGGGTCATATTCAGTCACCTTGGCATCGTTGTCGTAAGCCCAGGAGGCGCGGGGCAAAATCGAGGCCGCGGTCTCCGCGGTGCCGTAATAAATCGATTGCATCAGGCGCTGGTTGTTGATGGACAGCGCGATGGCATGGCGCACCCGCGCATCGTCCAGCGGCGGTTTGGCGGTGTTGAACGCCAGGTAGGCGATATTCATCCCCGGGCGCAGCGTCAGGCGCAGGCGCGGATCGTCGCGCAGGATGGTCAGCTGGCTGGCGGCCGGATACGCCAGCACGTCGCATTCGCCGGTTAACAGTTTAGACAACCGGCCGATGCCGCCGGCCCCCAGGTCGATGACCACCTGCGCCATGCGCGGCAGGCCTTTCCAGTAATGGTCGTTGCGTACCAGGCGGATATACTGGCCCGCCCGGTATTCGTTCAGCATAAAAGGACCGGTGCCCACCGGCTGGCGGTCGATTTGCTCCTGGCGGCCGGCTTTGCTCAGCTGTTCGGCGTACTCCTGTGACAGCACCGGGGCGTAGTGGGTGGCGATATGCCACAGGAACGAGGCGTCCGGCGCGTTCAGGCGGAACTCCACCGTATCGTTATCCAGCTTCACCACGCTGTGCACCGAGTCGGGGAACTGCAGGCTGTCGAAGTAGGGATAAGCGCCGCCGTTGATGTCATGATAAGGATGGCGCTGGTCGAACATGCGCGCAAAGCTGAATACCACGTCGTCGGCGTTCAGCACGCGGGTCGGGGTAAACCAGGCGGTATGCTGGAAGGGCACGTTTTTGCGCAGGTGGAAGCGATAGGTGGCGCCGTTATCCAGCACTTCCCAGCTTTGCGCCAGCTCCGGTATCAGCCGGTAGGTGTAGGGGTCCACGGCCAGCAGGCGATCGTAGAGCTGGGCGGAAAGGGTATCCACCGTTAATCCGCTGCTGGCCATCTGGGGATTAAAGGTGTTCAGCAGTCCGTTGACGCAATAAACAAAACCGCTCTGACGTATATCCGGCGGCGCCGCCGCGGCGAACTGGCCGCCCAGCGTCAATAAGAGCGCCCACGGCAGTAACCGCAGGGACACCCTATGCCGGCGCCACGCGCGCCGCCATGCCGGCACAAAACACGCCTGCCAGGAAAACCATTTAATTCGCATATACGACTTACATCTCATGGGGCAATGATCCCAGTTTACCTTACTCTGCCTTGACACCCAATTCATGGCGCGAATATAGCTGACGCAACGGGTTAAAAAGCGCCAAGGCGGCGAAAAGAACCCCAATAATAGTATGGTAATGAGAATAATTATCAACAAAATGCTTTACAGACGATAGTGATAACTATTATCATCGTTTTGCTGTCAACCGACAGGCCTCGTTTGCCGGTTGTCAGCACGACATTGCTCACATTGCTTCCAGTATTATTTTAGCCAGCTTGGGTGCTGGCTTTTTTTTTGCCTGATCGTTACTCCCCGCCGCCCACCCTGATGCCGTGTTTTTTCATCATGCCGCGCAGCTGGTGATAGGTCAGCGCCAGCAGGTCCGCTGCCTGGCGCTGGTTATAACGGGCTTGCGCCAGGGCGCGCTCCACCCATAGTCGCTCCTGCTGATCCAGGGTGCGCTTCAAATCCAGCGGCAGGGACGCCGGTTCGTCCGCCGCCGGGACGGCCGTCTCCGCCGGCGGCGTTACCGACGCAAACGGATCCAGCAGGATGGCGTCCAGCGGCCGTTCGGTGGTGTCATGGCGGTAAATAGATCGCTCGACGACGTTTTTCAGTTCGCGCACATTGCCCGGCCAGCCATAATCCAGCAGGGTGCGGCGCGCACGGGCGGTAAAGCCGGGGAACAGGGGCAGCCCTATTTCCCGGCACATCTGGATGGCGAAATGCTCGGCCATCACCATGATATCCTGCGGCCGTTCGCGCAGCGGGGGCAGCGCCACCACGTCGAACGCCAGCCTGTCCAGCAGATCGGCGCGAAAGCCGCCCGTTTTCGCCAGGCGGGGCAGGTCGGCGTTGGTGGCGCAGACCAGCCGCACATCCACCTGCAGCGGCCGGCTGCCGCCGACGCGTTCCAGCTCGCCGTATTCAATCACCCGCAGCAATTTTTCCTGCACCATCATGGGCGCGGTGGCCAGTTCATCAAGAAACAGGGTACCGCCGTCGGCGCGTTCAAAACGCCCCTGGTGACGTTTTTGCGCGCCGGTAAACGCCCCGGCTTCATGGCCGAATAATTCCGAATCCAGCAGGTTTTCATTGAGCGCGGCGCAGTTCAGGGAGATAAACGGGCCTTGCCAGCGCGGCGACAGGTAGTGCAGCCGCCGGGCAATCAGCTCTTTGCCGGTGCCCCGTTCGCCTATCACCAGCACCGGCTTGGTCAGGCGCGCCAAGCGGGACACCTGCTCCAGCACCTCGAGGAAATTATTGGATTGCCCCAGCAGATTATCATGGGTCTCGGTCATGGTTAATTTCGCCAATAATTGGTAATAATATTCACTATAACTGACGCATCGGCGCCGTCAATTTTAAAAGTTATTTTAAATCAATAAATTAAATTATCAGCGCTCTTGGCACGGTAATTGTAATGATAGGGTGGTGAAGGATGACGACATCTTTCGGCCATGACTGTTTATAGAGGATCAAGCTATGGGTATTTTTTCTCGTTTTACCGATATTGTGAATGCCAACATCAACGCACTGTTGGATAAAGCGGAAGATCCGGAAAAACTGGTGCGCCTGATGATCCAGGAAATGGAAGACACCCTGGTCGAGGTACGCACCACTTCCGCTCAGGCGCTGGCGGAAAAGAAACAATTGCTGCGGCGCATCGACCAGGCTGAAACCCAGCAGGCCGACTGGCAGGGCAAAGCCGAGCTTGCGCTGGCCAAAGACAAAGAAGATCTGGCGCGCGCCGCGCTGATGGAAAAACAGCGCCTGACGACCATTATCGCCACCCTGCGCCAGGATGTTGCGGTTATCGAGGAAACCCTCGATCGCATGAAACGCGAAATCGGCGAGCTGGAAAATAAGCTCGCGGAAACCCGCGCCCGCCAGAAAACCCTGACACTGCGCCACCAGGCCGCGGCCTCGTCGCGCGATATCCGCCGCCAGCTGGACAGCGGCAAGATTGATGAGGCCATGGCCCGCTTCGAGCAGTTTGAGCGGCGCATCGATCATATGGAAGCGGAAGCGGAAAGCGTCGGTTTCGGCAAGCAGAAATCGCTGGACCAGCAGTTCGCCGAATTACGGGCGGATGATGAAATCAGCGCCCAGCTGGCGGCGCTGAAGGCCAAAATGAACCAAAGCGAATAATAAAAGCCACTTAAAGGAGCCATCATGGAAGCCGTGTCGATTGTGCTTGCCATTCCGCTGACCATTTTCATCCTGTTCGTGGCGCCGATATGGCTGTGGCTGCATTACAACAGCCGCCGCAGGCAGGGTTCGGCATTGCAGGCGCAGGACAGCCGCCGCCTGGCCGAACTCAACGCACAGGCGGCGCGCATGCAGGCGCGCATCCGGGCGCTGGAAGATATACTGGATGCCGAACACCCCAACTGGAGGCAATGATATGGCTCAACCTTTTAAACAGCCGCTTTACCTCAGGCCGGAAGAAGGCATGTTCAAAGGCGTCTGCGCCGGGGTGGCGCATTATCTGGACGTACCGGTGAAACTGGTGCGCATTATCGTGGTGCTGTCGATGTTCTTCGGCCTGTTTTTGCTGACCCTCGCCGCCTATGCCATCCTGGCCTACTGGCTCGAGCCGGCGCCGGCTGACGAAGCGCCGGCCGGCCGCTCGCGCATGCCGCCGGCCCAGCAGATCGAACTGCTGGAATTGCAGTTGCAGGACAGCGAGCAGCAACTGCGCGAGGTAGAGCGTTACGTCACCTCCGACACCTTCGGCGTGCGCAATCGCTTTCGCCAGCTGTAACGCCTTGCCGGCACTGCATGTCATGCCAAGGCGCGAAAGGGATGGCGTGCCGGGGGATACCGCGATCCTGTTACTCTTTATACTAGGATAAAGCCACTACTTTTATCGCCCGGACTTTAGGAGAATACTTGCTGCACGACCACACAGGAGGTATTTCATGCGCGTATTTCTCACTGGCGCGACCGGCTTTATCGGCGCGCGCATTGTACCCGAACTGCTGGCGGCCGGACATCATGTCCTCGGCTTGACAAGATCCGACGCCGGCGCCCAAGCCCTGGAGGCGGCCGGCGCGCAAGCCCATCGCGGCGCCCTGGAAGATCTCGACAGCCTGCGCGCCGGGGCAGCCGCGGCCGACGCCGTTATCCATACCGCATTCGATCATGATTTCGCCCACTTCGCGGCGAACTGCGAAAAGGACCGGCGTGCCATCGCCGCCTTGGGCTGCGCGCTTAAAGGCACCGATCGCCCCCTTATCATTACCTCCGGTACCGGCATGGGCGATGCCGGCCACGGCCAGCCCGCGACGGAGGATGTCTTTAACGCCAACCATCCCAATCCGCGCGTGGCGTCCGAGCTGGCGGGCCATGCGCTGCTCGAGGATGGGATAGACGTGCGCGTGGTGCGGCTTCCTCAGGTCCACGACACCGTTAAACAGGGGCTGATTACGCCCTTTATCGCCATCTCGCGTGAAAAGGGCGTGGCGGCCTATGTCGGCGACGGCGCCAACTGCTGGCCGGCGGCCCATGTGCTTGATGTGGCGAAGCTCTATGTGCTCGCCCTGGACAAGGGCAGCAGGGGCGCGCGCTATCATGCCGTGGCCGAAGAAGGGATACCGGCGCGCGACATCGCGCAATGGGTCGGCGCGGGACTTGGCGTGCCCGTGGTTTCGCTGTCGGGCGGGGACGCGGCACCGCATTTCGGCTGGTTCGCCATGTTCGCCGGCATGGATCTGCGGGCTTCAGGCGTTTGGACGCGCCGGCAGCTCGGGTGGGAGCCGACCGGCCCGTCGCTTATGGCGGATTTGCAGCACATGGACTACTCGGTTGGCGCGGCGCCGGCCCGGAGGTGAGCTCGCCCGTCCGGCATCGGCGGCGGAAATTTGTTTGTTAGGCCATTGGGCGACATAATAGACTTCTTTCAACCAGGAGGAATATATGTTCGCTCAGGCCACGGTGCGGTTTTTTTGCTTTTTTTATGCCCCTTACCCATTGAAAGCGTTATGAGCCGGCTGCAAAATGATCTCGGCGCGTTGCTGAACCGCGGCCTGGACCGCCATTTGCGCCTGGCGGTTACCGGACTGAGCCGCAGCGGCAAAACCGCGTTTATCACCTCCTTTGTCAATCAATTGCTGATGGTCAATAACGGCGCGCGCCTGCCGATGTTTTCGGCCGTGCGCGACGGCCGTTTGCTCGGGGCCAAGCGGGTGCCCCAGCGCCATCTGGGCATTTCGCGCTTTGTCTATGACGAGGGCATCGCCGCGTTGTACGGCACGCCGCCCGCCTGGCCGGTGCCGACGCGCGGCGTAAGCGAAATGCGCCTGGCGCTGCGCTATCGTTCACGCGACTCCCTCTGGCGCCATATCAAGGATACCGGCACGCTGTATCTGGAAATTGTCGATTACCCCGGCGAATGGCTGCTGGATTTGCCGATGCTGGAGCAGGACTTCCTGTCCTGGTCGCGGCAGATGCACGGCCTGCTGCAGGGCGATAGGGCGCAATGGGCGGCGCCGTGGCTGGCGAAGTGCGCCGCGCTTGACCCACTGGCGCCGGCCGATGAGCGCGCGCTGGCGGATATCGCCGGCGCCTATACCGATTACCTGCTGCACTGCAAGCGCCAGGGCCTGCACTTTATCCAGCCCGGGCGTTTTGTCCTGCCGGGCGATATGGCCGGCGCGCCGGCGCTGCAGTTTTTCCCCTGGCCCGATGTGACGGACGACGGCGAGGCACGGCTGGCACAGGCGGCAAAAACGTCCAATCTCGGCATGCTGCGCGCGCGATATCACTATTACTGCCAGGAAGTGGTCAAGGGCTTTTATAAGCAGCACTTTACCGGGTTCGATCGGCAAATCGTGCTGGTCGACTGCCTGCAGCCGCTAAACAGCGGCCCCCATGCCTTTAACGATATGCGCCTGGCCCTGACCCAATTGATGAGAAGCTTTCATTACGGCAAGCGCAGCCTGTACCGCCGTCTGTTTTCGCCTTGTATCGACAGGCTGATGTTTGCCGCCAGCAAGGCCGATCACGTCACCACCGATCAGCAGGCCAACCTGGTGTCGCTATTGCAGCAACTGGTACAGGACGCCTGGCAAAATGCCGCGTTCGAAGGCATCACCATGGACTGTGCGGGACTGGCCTCGGTGCAGGCCACGCAAAACGGCCTGGTCGATCATCAGGGCGGCGCCATTCCCGCCCTGAACGGACATCGTCTGGAAGACAACCAGCCGCTGACCTTTTATCCGGGCGACGTGCCGGCCCGTTTGCCGGGCGCCGCCTTCTGGCGCGAACAGGGATTCGCCTTCGAAAATTTCCGTCCGCGCGCCATGGACCCCGACCGGCCGCTGCCGCACATCCGCCTGGATGCGGTGATGGAGTTTTTATTGGGAGATAAACTACGATGAACGATCCCGTAAAGCCCCGTATCGATTTTCCACCACAGCCGGACAAGCCGCTGGCGCCGCCGGCGGAGCCCGCGCTGCGCGCCAAGCTCACCTTTGAGCAGTTACAGGATGCGCAGTTTCATCCGCTGACGCCGCCGGAGCAGGAGCAGGATGAGGAAGGGCGGGCGGAGCAACTGCTGGTCAACGCCCTGCGGCCGAAACGCAGTATCTGGCGCCGCATGGTCATTGCCGGCACCGGGCTGCTGGTCGTCAGCGCGGGGGCGCAGGGGGCGCTGTGGGCCGCGCGCGCCTGGCAGCAGCACGACTGGCTGGCGCTGGGCGGGCTGGGCGCCGGCGCCCTGTTTGTCCTGGCGGGCGCCGGGTCGCTGGCCACCGAATGGCGGCGGTTATATCGCCTGCGCCAACGGGCCGGGGAACGCGACCGGGCCGGGGAGCTGCTGCGCAGCCACGCGCTGGGCCAGGGTCGCGCGTTCTGCCTGCGCCTGGCCAGCCAGGCCGGAATTGACGATGCCCATCCTGCATTGCGGCGCTGGCAGGCGATGCTGCACGATACCCACAGCAATCGTGAAGTGGTTATGCTGTACGCCAAAATAGTGCAGCCGGTCATCGATGGCCGGGTGCGGGCGGAAATCAGCCGTTCCGCGGCCGAGTCCGCGCTGATGATCGCGGTCAGTCCGCTGGCCATCGTAGACATGGGGTTTATCGCCTGGCGCAATCTGCGGCTTATCAACCGGGTGGCGGCGCTGTATGGCATTGAAGTGGGGTATTTCAGCCGCATCCGGTTATTCCGGCTGGTATTGCTGAACATCGCCTTTGCCGGCGTCAGCGAATGGGTGCGCGAAGTGGGACTGGACTGGATGTCGCAGGACCTGACCGCGCGCCTCTCCGCCCGTGTTGCCCAGGGCATGGGCGCGGGCCTGCTGACCGCGCGCCTGGGCATCAAGGCCATGGAACTGTGTCGTCCGCTGCCCTGGATAGAGGGCGACAAACCGCGCCTGGGGGACTATAGGCGGGAAATTATCGGCCAGTTGAAAAGCCTGATGGAGCGTAAACCCGCCCCCTGATGCTCACGTCCGCTGCGCCGTGGCCCGCGCCGGGCGGAAAATTTTCCATCCTGGCAACTTTTTGTGACAGATGACTTCATCCCGGACGCGTCGCCACGTATTATGTAGCCAATATTGTCATCACGGGTAAGAGGCGTACATGCGTTTGGAAGTTATTTGTCAGGACCGCCTCGGTCTGGCCAGGGAATTGCTGGATTTACTGGTAGCGCGCGGTATCGATTTGCGCGGTATTGAAATCGACCCCAGCGGGCGGATCCATCTTAATCTGACTACGCTTGAAATCGACACCTTTCGGGCGCTGATGGCGGAAATCCGCCGCATCCCCGGCGTCTGCGACGTGCATACCGTCGCGTTTATGCCCTCCGAGCGCGAGCACCGCGCGCTGGAAGCCATCCTGGCCGCCATGCCGGAGCCGGTGCTGTCCATCGATCTTAAGGGCCGGGTGGAACTGGCTAACCCGGCCACGCTGGCCCTGTTCGGCCAACGCGCCGATCAACTGCACCAACAGCCGGTAAACCAGCTGATCGGCGGTTTTAACGTCGTGCGCTGGCTTGAGAGCGGCCGGCAGGCCGCCGAAAGCCTGCGGGTGGTGATCCAGGGCCAGGACTATCTGCTGGAAATCACCCCCGTTCAGCTGACCGGCGAAGACGGACAGCCCGCCACGGTGGGCGGGGTGATATTGCTGAAATCCGCCGTGCGCATGGGACGTCAGCTGCAGGAACACGCGCCGAACGATGATAGCGAATTCAGCCATATCATCGCCGTCAGCCAGGCCATGCGCCAAACCCTCGATCGCGCCAGACGGCTGGCGATGCTGGATGCGCCGCTGTTGATTACCGGCGAGACCGGCACCGGCAAGGATTTGCTGGCCCATGCCTGCCACCTGCGCAGCCGGCGCGGCAAACACCCGTTCCTGGCGCTGAACTGCGCCGCGTTGCCGGATGATGTGGCGGAGAGCGAATTGTTCGGCCACGCCGCCGGCGCCTATCCCAACGCCCTTGAGGGCAAAAAAGGCTTTTTTGAACAGGCCGGCGGCGGCTCGGTCTTGCTCGACGAAATTGGCGAGATGTCGCCGAGCATGCAAAACAAACTGCTGCGCTTTCTTAATGACGGCACGTTCCGCCGCGTGGGCGAGGATCGTGAAATGCACGTGGATGTGCGCGTCTACTGCGCCACCCAGAAAAACCTGCTGGAACTGGTCCATAAAGGACAGTTTCGCGAAGATCTTTATTATCGCCTGAACGTGCTGACGCTCAGCCTGCCGCCGCTGCGCGACCGGCCGGACGATATCATGCCGCTGGCCGCGCTGTTTATCGCCCAGTTCTGCGATGAGCAGGGCATCCCCCGCCCGCGGGTCGCGCCCGACCTGGCCGCTATGCTTAACCGCTACGCCTGGCCGGGCAATGTACGCCAGCTGAAAAATGTTTTAACCCGCGCCATGGCCCAGCTGGACGGGGACGAACTGCGCGTCGCCGATATTGATCTGCCGGATTTCGACCTGACGCAGCCCATGGCGGAGGAAATCCTCGACGGGTCCCTGGATGAGATCAGCAAACGCTTCGAACGTTCCGTGCTGACCCGCCTTTACCGAACCTATCCCAGCACGCGCAAACTGGCCAAACGCCTGGGCGTTTCCCATACCGCCATTGCCAATAAGCTGCGCGAATACGGCCTTAGCGCCAAAAAATCCGGCGAAGAGGGCGAAAGCTGACGCCCGCGCCGCGCCGCGTAAATATCTTCATGACCTTGTGTTTGCCGGCAGGGTTGTTTAGTTTTGATTTATTATTGCTTATCTAAGGGGTCACAATGAGAGTAATGCGTTTCTATCCGGAGGCATGGCCGCTGCATACGCCGTTTGTTATTGCGCGCGGCAGCCGTACCGAAGCCCGGGTAGTGGTGGTGGAGATAGAACAGGACGGCGTCCGGGGCATTGGCGAATGCACGCCTTATCCCCGCTATGGCGAAACTGAGCAGTCGGTCATGGAACAGCTCGCCGCCGTGGTTCATCCGGTGGAACAGGATATCACCCGCGACGTATTACAGCAGCTGTTACCGGCCGGCGCGGCGCGCAACGCCGTCGATTGCGCGCTCTGGGACCTGGAACGCCAGCTGGCCGGCCAAACCCTGGCGCAAAGGGCGGGCGTGGCGCTGCCGGCAACCATCGCCATGGCGCAAACGCTGAGCATCAACGATCCGGAGCGCATGGCCGAGGCGGCGCTGGGTTACTGGCAGGCGGGGGCGCGGCTGCTGAAAATCAAACTTGATGACCGGCTTATCACCGAGCGCATGGTGGCCATCCGCGCCGCTGTGCCGGACGCCACGCTGATTGTCGACGCCAACGAAGCCTGGCAACCGGAAGGGCTGGCGTCCCGCTGCCAGCTGCTGGCGGATTTGGGCGTGGCCATGCTTGAACAGCCGCTGCCCGCAGAGCAGGATGCCGCGCTGCAGCATTTTATCCATCCGCTGCCCATCTGCGCCGACGAAAGCTGCCACACCCGCCAGCAGTTGCCCGCATTACGGGATAATTATGAGATGATCAATATCAAGCTGGATAAAACCGGCGGCCTTACCGAAGCCCTGCTGCTGGCGCAACAGGCGCGGGAACAGGGTTTCGGCATTATGCTCGGCTGCATGCTGTGCACCTCGCGCGCTATCGCCGCCGCGTTGCCGCTGACGCCCGGGGCGCGGTTTATCGATCTCGACGGTCCGACCTGGCTGGCGCTGGATGCCGAACCGCACCTCAATTTCGGCTGCGGCTCCATCACCCTGGGCTAAAATGGCTTCGTCTGCCGTCCGCCGCTCTTTTCGCCAAAATTTGTAAGTGACCTCGCCAATCGTGGCGGGGGCGCTGGCGGCTGGCGGGGAGGCTTATTTAGTCGCGGCGGGGGCGCATTTGCGGATGGCAAAATGGCTTATGTGGCCGCGGCGGGGGTTTCATTTGCGGATGGCAAAATGGCCTATGTTGCCGCGGTGGGGGTTTCATATGCGGATGGCAAAACGGCTTATGTGGCCGCGGCAGGGGTTTCATTTGCGGATGGCAAAATGGCTTATGTTGCCGCGGCGGGGGGTCATTTGCGGAAGGCAAAATGGCCTATGTGGCCGCGGTGGGGGTTTCATTTGCGGAAGGCAAAATGGCTTATGTTGCACCAGTGGGGGTTTCGCTTGCCGTGCGTGAGGTGTTCATATGTATTGCCGGGCGCCGGCAAGCGACAAAGAGGCCGTACCGCGACGGCCTCCTTGACCTCCGCGCGTCCGGCAGATCGTGCGCCGCTGCGCGGTGCCCGGCATCACCCATCCCGGCTTGTGGACCGCCCGGTATGCGCTCCCGGCGCAAACCGGACTTTCGCCGCTCCCGGCGGCTCATCCAGCCGTGATGCGCGCTGCCGGCGCACTCTATGCCGGCACCACGTCAACACCATCGCCTGTGAGTAAAACCGCGTTTTGGGGTTCTTAGCGGTATGTGCTTACCGGGAAAGGTCTCAGTATTCATTTTGCGCTAAAGTGTACAGCCTGATGGTTAATGGCTAATGGCTAATGGTTGAAAGCGTAATGCTTACTGTTAAAACTTAAGCTTAAAGTTGAATGATGACTGCAAGACTGCAAGACTGCAAGACTGCAAGACTGCAAGACTGCAAGACTGCAAGACTGCAAGACTGCAAGACTGCAAGACTGCAAGACTGCATGTCCAACATTTCGTTGTGTCAGCTGCATTCCACAGCAATTGCATCCCATGATGGTCAATCCTATCCCGACGCCAGTCCCTATCCTAAGCAACAGCGCCGCAGTCACTTCATAAAACGCATGGCCAACAGCGACATGTGGACCGGCATAAAGCGCGCTGACGGCGCCTGTGACCCCGGCATGAGCCGCCGGGAGCGGCGAAAGGCCCGGTTGCGCCGGGAGCGCTAACCGGGCCGGTGCATAACGGGGGAACTGGCGGCGGAAGGCATCGCGTAGCGACGCGCGATCTGCCGGGCGCGCGGAGGTCAAGGAGGCCGTCGCGGTACGGCCTCTTTGTCGCTTGCCGGCGCCCGGCACTACATATGAACACCTCACGCACGGCAAGCGAAACTTTCGCCAAGGCGACATATGCCCTGGCGCACCCTGACGCTGGCACCCTCACGCACGGCAAGCGAAACCTTCGCCAAGGCGACATATGCCCTGGCGCACCCTGACGCTGGCACCCTCACGCACGGCAAGCGAAACCTTCGCCAAGGCGACATATGCCCTGGCGCGCCCTAACGCTGGCACCCTCACGCACGGCAAGCGAAACCTTCGCCAAGGCGACATATGCCCTGGCGCGCCCTAACGCTGGCACCCTCACGCACGGCAAGCGAAACCTTCGCCAAAGCGACATATGCCCTGGCGCACCCTAACGCATGGCACCCTCACGCACGGCAAGCGAAACCTTCGCCAAGGCGACATATGCCCTGGCGCGCCCTAACGCATGGCACCCTCACGCACGGCAAGCGAAACCTTCGCCAAAGCGACATATGCCCTGGCGCGCCCTAACGCTGGCACCCTCACGCACGGCAAGCGAAACCTTCGCCAAAGCGACATATGCCCTGGCGCGCCCTAACGCTGGCACCCTCACGCACGGCAAGCGAAACCTTCGCCAAAGCGACATATGCCCTGGCGCGCCCTAACGCTGGCACCCTCACGCACGGCAAGCGAAACCCCCGCCGCAGCGACATCACCATGGCGACATTCATCTTCATGTAAGCCCAATATTACCAGGACGGCGATCGCCAAACCTACACAAGACGTGTTAAAGGGACACCGTGCCGATGGGGTCGAATCGGGCGTGGTTTTCCCATCCGCCCGAACGCCCATGGCAGGGTATGGCCGCCGATACCACCGGACTTAAAACCGGCTGGTTAAAGTATGAGCGTCTCTCACCCGGCATTCCCATCGTAGATCAGCAGCTCAACCAGCGCCGCCAGGTAACGATCGGTGGCGGCGTCGGCCGACACGGCGGGAAGCTCGGCGGTAATACAGGACAGACCACGATCTGAGCACCAACTCCCGAACGAACCCGGCGTCTCGTAGCCCACGCTTGTCACCAAGGGCAGCGCCAGCCGCGCCGCCAGCCAGGCGCCCAAAGGCGATGGCACGGCCTCTTCCACGCAGGCCAGCGGCTCATGAAAAGACGCCACCCAGGCGGGGGCGAGTCGCGCCACCAATCGGCATAACGCCGCCGTTTCCGGCTCCGAGCCCGGTCCGGCGCCGGTGGACAGCAAGACATCCCGCTCCGCCGCGCTGCTGGTCCAACGGTACACCGTCTCCTCCGGTCGCCAGTTGGCGGCGGGAAAATTGCGGTTCAGGTCCACGCCGTTAGCATTAGCCCGCAATCCCAATTGGCAGCCGTCCGGATTTACCGCCAGGATCACATGATGACGCGCAGGATGGCCAAGCGTGCGCAGCGCGCACGACAGCGCCACCACGCTTGCGGTTTCGTCGCCATGGGTACCGGCGATAATCAACCCGGTATCCGGGGCCGGGGCGGCGGCCGGGAAAAAAAGCAACGGCGCGCCCAGCACCGACCGGCCGTAGGGCTCGCCCAGGGAAGGCAGCTTTCCCCGCCGCGCGCGTGGTTGAAATAACTCCATACTGTTTCCTGACCGAAAATAATACGTTACATTGATTCATCTACTTTAGCGCAAAACGTCCGGCGTTATTATCCCTGGCAGGAAAAACACCGGGAAAGCGCCGGGCCGCTCTGCACCGGTTACGATAACAAGGATAATGCCATGCCGCGTTTCAACCCTACCTTATGTGCGTCGTTTATTATCGCCCTGAGCGGCAATCTCTGGGCCGCCACGGTACCCGAAGGCACGCAGCTGGCCGAACAGCAGCACATCGTGCGCCATATCAAAGATGAACCGGCTTCCCTCGATCCGATCAAAGTGGTCGGCCTGCCCGAAGCCCAAGTGGTGCGCGATCTGTTTGAAGGACTGGTCAATGAGGACGCCAAGGGCAATCTTATCCCGGGGGTGGCGACCCGCTGGCAAACCAACGATAACCGCACCTTTATTTTCCAGCTGCGCCACGACGCGCGCTGGTCAAACGGTGACCCTGTCACGGCAAATGATTTTGTCTACAGCTGGCGGCGTCTCGCCGACCCGAAAAACCTGTCCTCCTTCGCCTGGTTCGCCGAACTGGCCGGCCTGGAAAACGCAGCAGACATCACCGCCGGGAAACTTCCCGCAGAACGGCTTGGGGTCAGCGCGCCGGATGATTACACCCTGAAGGTGCAACTCAGCAAACCGGTGCCGTATTTTGCCAGCCTGACTGCCAATTTCAGCCTGTTCCCGGTGCATCGCGCCACGGTGGAAAAATACGGCAACGACTGGACCAAGGTCGGCAACCTGGTGGGCAACGGCGCCTTCGCCCTGCACGAGAGGGTCGTAAATGAAAAAATCGTCCTCACGCCCAATGAACATTACTGGGATCATCAGCATACGGTATTAACCCAGGTAACCTTTATTCCGCTCAATCAGGAATCGTCCGCCCTGAATCGCTACCTGGCCAACGATATTGATATCACCGAATCCTTCCCCAAAAACCGCTACCAGCAGTTGCTAAAGGATATTCCCGGCCAGGTTTATACCCCGGACCAGTTGGGCACCTACTATTACGCGTTCAACACCCGGCGCGCGCCCACCGACGATGTGCGGGTGCGCAAGGCGCTGTCCTATGCCATTGATCGTAAAATTATCGCCGAAAAAGTGGTCGGCACCGGCGAAAAACCCGCCTGGCATTTTACCCCGGATGTCACCGCGGGCTTCACGCCGCAGCAGAATTTCCTGCAGCGGCATTCCCAGGAAGAGCTGGACGCCGAGGCAAAAGTGCTGATGAAAGCGGCGGGCTACGGCCCGGAGAAACCGCTGACCCTGAGCCTGCTGTATAACACGTCGGAAAGTCACGAAAAAATCGCTATCGCCGTGGCCTCGATGTGGAAGAAAAAGCTGGGGGTAAACGTCAAGCTGGAGAACCAGGAATGGAAAACCTATATCGACAGCCGCAATACCGGTAACTTTGACGTGGTGCGCGCTTCCTGGGTAGGGGATTACAACGAGCCTTCCACCTTCCTGTCATTATTGACCGCCACCCATAGCGGCAATATCGCCAAGTTTAATGATCCCGCCTATGATCGCCTGCTCGCCGAGGCCAGCCGGCAAACCAATCCGCAGCGCCTCAGCGCGGATTACAATAAAGCGGAAGATATGATAGCCGAGCAAGCGCCGATTGCGCCTATTTACCAATATACCAACGGCCGTTTGATCAAACCCTGGGTGCAGGGATATCCGATAACCAATCCGGAAGATGTGGCTTATAGCCAGACGATGTATATCCTCAAGCACTAAGTCCGCGCCGTTGCTTTATCACTGTCCGCCGCTTGGCGCATAGCCCTGTTAACCCGCTGAAGTTCTGCGGGTTATTGCTCTTCGTCGCGCTATATTATTTTGCTGGACGGCATCTGCCGTCGCCGTCAACGCCTTTTTGGGGCAAAGACGCGGATGGTATTTCTGACGGATTTTGCGGACTCCGCTTGTCGCGCATGGCCTGGAAATTCCGCGGTCTATTCCTCCGGCTTGTCCGGGTGGGGTTATTAATTGCAAATTACATTAATTAGTTTAATACTTAACTGAAATTCCCTGCCTCCTGCGCATAACAGTACGCCGTCGCAGCTGATGTAAAACCTGTAAAATCAAGGAATAGATGGATTATTCGCCGAATGGTGCCTTACGCTTGCTGCATAAGGTCGTCAATCATGCTTCGCTGCTGATCCATGCCGCTATTTTTATTGTGGTGGTGGCCTGCGCCATTATTTTCCTTGATACCTGGCAAATCTGGAATGCGCATGGGCGCGATCTGGTGAATGCCGAACAAGATTCCGCCAATCTGTCGCGCGCCCTTTCCCAGCATGCGGAAGACACCTTTTTGCAGGTGGATATTACGCTGCAGGATTTGATGGAACGCCTGGACACGGACGGCCTGTCGCAGGCGCGGCTGCCGCGCCTGCAAAAAGTCATGAGTGAGCAGCTTAAACTCCTGCCGCAGCTGCACGGCGGGTTTATTTATGACGCCCAGGGGCACTGGCTGGTGACGGCTTCGGGTATTATTCCGCCTCATGCCAATAATGCGGATCGCGAATATTTCAAATATCACCAAGCTCATAATGACAATAGCTTATATATAGGCAAGGTGATCCGCAGCCGGTCCACCGGGGATCTGGTCATTCCGGTGTCGCACCGGATAAATAACCAGGATGGCAGCTTCGGCGGCGTGGCGCTGGCGACGGTCTATGTCAGCTATTTCCAAGAGTATTACAATCATTTCGCCATCGACAATGACACCGCCCTGGTATTAATGCTGGCCGATGGCACCATTTTATATCGCCGGCCCTATGAGGAAAGCGCCATCGGCCGGAGCATGGCCAAAAGCCCGTTGTTTACCGATGTGCTGCCGCGGGCCAAATCCGGCAATGCGACGCTTATTTCTTATTACGATAAGGTGGAACGCATCTTCGGCTATTCCAAGCTGGATCAGTATCCGCTGGTCATCGCGGCGGGTTTGTCTAAAAATGAAGTTTTGCGCGGCTGGCGTACCGACAGTATTATTTTTGCGGCGGGCGGGGCGGGGATCCTGATCATTTTAACCCTGCTGGCATGGGCGCTGCTGCGGCAAATTAACTTCAGCCTGCGCTCGGAAAAAGACCTGCTTATCGCCCGGGACTTATTGACGGAATTAAATCAAAAGCTGGCTGTTCAGGCCCTGCATGACGGTCTTACCGGCCTCGCCAATAGGCGCCAGTTTGATATCGTGCTGCAAAATGAGATGCAGCGCGCCTGTCGCGACCTGACGCCGTTGGGGCTGATCCTGCTCGATATCGACTTATTTAAAAAATATAACGATATCTACGGCCATGTCTCGGGGGATGAATGTTTGCAGCGGGTAGGACAAACGCTGCTGGCGCTGCCGCGCCGGGTGAACGATCTGGTGGCGCGTTACGGCGGGGAAGAGTTCGCCGTTATTCTGCCCGGCACGGATCTCGCCGGCGCGCGTACGTTTGCCGAGACGGTGGTCAGGGCGGTGCATGAATTGCAAATCCCCCATGACGCCAGCCCCTTTGGCGTGGTGACAATCAGCGCCGGCGCCCACGCCGCCATGCCGGTGAGACCGGAAGATACGCCCGCCGCATTTATCCGCAGCGCCGATGCCGCGCTGTACGCGGCCAAAA
Organism: Sodalis sp. RH24; assembly: GCF_047324145.1. Classification (NCBI taxonomy): domain Bacteria; kingdom Pseudomonadati; phylum Pseudomonadota; class Gammaproteobacteria; order Enterobacterales; family Bruguierivoracaceae; genus Sodalis; species Sodalis sp. RH24. Next base: position 933,335 of record NZ_CP178729.1, on the reverse strand, counting down.
GCCGGGGCAAAAACCGCGTTTGCGACGTCAATCCGCGCGCATAGCGGGTGTGCCGGCATCACGTGCCGTAACCTCGATGTTTTATAATTCTTTATATCTTCTCGTTTGGCGCTAGACTTGACATCAAGCCGTGCCGAATCGTGCCGAATAAGGAAAAAAAGTTGGAAGTACTCGATCGTGAAGCCTTGCATATCAACGGCGTAGTCTACGCCGGACAATTAGACGGCCAGGGCGGCATTACGCCTATCGAGGCCTCGGACATTGCGCATTGCCTCCATCCCTGCTGGCTGCACCTGGATACGGAACACCAGGCCAGCATGGAATGGCTGGCCACGTCGCCGCTGATACCCGATCCGGTGCGCGAATCGCTGGCCGGCAACAGCACGCGGCCGCGGGTTAACCGCATACCCGAAGGCGCGCTGATAATTTTGCGCAGCATTAACTTCAATACCGAGGAATACCCGGAAGAGCTGATTGTCCTGCGTATCTATATCACGGAAAAACTGATCGTCACCACCCGTAACCAGCCGATCCAGGCGGTGGAGGAGATGCTTGACGAATTGCAGAAAAAACAGGGGCCGGTGGACAGCGGCAACTGGCTGGTGGATATGTGCGATACCCTGACCGATCACACCAGCGAGTTTATTGAAGATATGCATGACCGCATCATCGTATTGGAAAACGATCTGCTGGACCAGCAGATCCCGCCGCGCGGCCAGCTGTCGAAACTGCGCAAGCAGCTGATTGTCCTGCGGCGCTATATGGCGCCGCAGCGCGATGTCTTCGCCCGCCTGGCCAGCGAGCATTTGCCCTGGATGGGGGATGACGACCGCAGGCGCATGCAGGATATCGCCGATCGCCTGGGGCGCGGCATCGACGATATCGACGGCGGCATTGCCCGCACGGCGGTGATTGCCGATGAAATTAACTGGATTACCGCCGAGTCGATAAACCGCCGCGGTTATACCATGTCGCTGATGGCCATGGTTTTCCTGCCGACCACCTTTCTTACCGGTTTGTTTGGCGTCAACCTGGGCGGCATCCCCGGCGGCAATATGCGTTATGGTTTCAGTATCTTCTGCCTGGCGTTAATTATCTTGGTGCTCTGTGTGGCGCTATGGTTAAAACGGCGTAAATGGTTATAGCCATATGCATAGCGTGGCGGCGATGCGCGGCAAAATTTACGCAAAAAACGCAAAAAAGCCGGCTAATATTGAGCAATATCAAAAAGCAGGGGCGCGGGATGGGGCACTATCGATCCCGCAGGTGAATGCAACGTCAAGCGATGGGCGTTGCGCTCCATATTGTCTTACTTCCTTTTTTGAATTATTGCATAGCATATTTAATTCATACGATGCCGGGTTTATTAACCTGGCATTTTTTTTGGTTTTTCCCCGGCGGGCATATTAACCGGGCGGCAGGGCGGGGATTTGTCCTTACCCCAATTGCCCACTATCCTTAAAGTGAGTCGGCAGCAAACGCGCTGCTTTGATAAGACCCTTTAAAGAGGTGGACAGTATGCCTATGACTATGACACCCCGGGTGCGCCAGGCACCGGTTCCGTATCGAATGAGCATTCCAGGCGATCCGATACCGGAAGAACCCATCCCGACCGATCCGCCGCCGATCCCGAACCCACTGCCGGATCCGCCCCTGGAGCCGCCCTATAATCCCGACCCCAAGCCGATACAGGACCCGCCGCCGCATATGTGGTAGCCGCGCTATTTTATTTCCACGACGTCGAGGCGCGCGCCGACAGGCGGCAGGGCATCAACGTCATCATCCGCCAGCCAGCCCGCGGGCTGCGCCGGCAGTTCCAGCGGGTCAAACGCCATATCGCCGCCGTCGATGATGTCGCCGCCGGCATGCAATTGCCTGAAATCAAACAACCTGCCGTCGGCGAGATGGGACGGCACCACGTTTTGCATCGCGCGGAACATGGTCTCCAGGCGCCCCGGGTAGTGTTTATCCCAGTCCCTGAGCATATTGCCTATCACCTGCCGCTGCAGGTTGGGCTGCGAACCGCACAGGTTGCAGGGGATAATAGGAAAGGCGCGCGCCTCGGCAAAGCGCTCGATATCCTTTTCGCGGCAATAGGCCAGCGGGCGGATGACGATATGTTTACCGTCGTCGCTCATCAATTTCGGCGGCATGCCTTTTAACTTGCCGCCGTAGAACATATTCAGGAAGAGTGTCTGCAGGATATCGTCGCGATGATGCCCCAGGGCAATTTTATTGGCGCCAAGCTCGGTGGCGGTACGGTATAAAATGCCGCGCCGCAGGCGCGAGCACAGGGAGCAGGTGGTTTTACCCTCGGGGATCTTATCTTTGACGATACCGTAGGTATTTTCCTCGACGATTTTATACTCGGCGCCCAAGGCATCGAGATAGGCGGGCAGGATATCGGCGGGAAAGCCCGGCTGCTTTTGATCCAGGTTGACCGCCACCAGCGAGAAGCTGATCGGCGCGCTTTGCTGTAGATTGCGCAGGATTTCCAGCATGGTGTAGCTGTCCTTGCCGCCGGAGAGGCATACCATGATGCGATCGCCGTCTTCGATCATATTAAAATCGGCAATGGCCTGCCCGACGTTGCGGCGCAGGCGTTTTTGTAACTTGTTCAGGTTGTACTGCTCTTTTTGGTCGACCACGGTGGTTATGCCTTTGACTGTTACCGGCGCGCCGCCAAGCCCGCGGCGCCGCGATGTTAGGACTCTTGTCGGGGATTGTACGCGATTATGGCGGCGACGTTGAACACTTTCAGTTGGGGAAATCCTGCATCAGCTTTTGGTTGATGACCGCCGCCGCCTGGTTGCCGCGCTTGATGTGGGTTACCAGGATTTCGTTCGATTGGGTAAAGCGGTGGCCGACGCGGACCCGGTACGACTTGGTCAGCCAGCTGAAAAACCCGGTGTCAAACGTGGCCTCGTCAATATCGCGCCATTTGACGCCGCCGACGCCTTTTTTCCACGGCAATAGGCCGCGGAACACCCAGACGCCGTCATCATCATAATAAAATACGAAACGCCTGCGCCAGGCAAAATCGTAGATTACCTTGATAATAGCCACAAACAGGATGCCGTAGCCCACCAGGATGTAATTGGCGTCGCGCGCAGACTGCGACACGATAAGGCCGATGGCGCCCATTACCAGAAACAGCACCACGGGGCGAATATAGGCCACCCATGAGAGATAAAAAACGTCCTGCGCCGGCTGCTGCACCGCGAAGGTCACGTCGCCCTGATCCATTGCGTACCTGAATAATCGCTAAATTATGCTTAATAATAACCCCTGTGGCGGCGACTGGAAAGTCCATGCCGCTCATGGCGTCGATATTCGCCGCCTGCCGGCCCGCAGCGTTGATAACGTAACGCCGGCGGTCGGCTATTCCGCCGCGTCGGTTTTACCCGCCATGCGGGCCAGGAAGTCATATTTCGCCTTCAGGTCTTTTTCCGCCGCCTGGTATAGGGCCGCGGCCACCTCCGGCTGCTGGGTATTCAGCCGCCGGAAGCGCTGCTCGTTAAGCAGTGTGGTGCTCAAATCGCTGCTGGGCGGGCGCGAGTCCAGCGCCAGCGGCAATTTGCCTTCGTCGCCGCGGCGGGGGTCGAACCGGTACAGCGGCCAAAAGCCCGTGGCGGTGAGCTGGCGCATCTGATCGTGGCTTAGCGCCAGATCATACCCATGCTCCTCGCACGGGCTATAGGCGATGATCAGCGACGGGCCCGGATAGGCTTCCGCTTCCTGGATGGCTTTCACCGTCTGGTTAAGCTGGGCGCCGAGTGAAATCTGCGCCACGTAGACATGGCCGTACATCATCATGCTGACGCCCAGATCCTTGCGGGTTTTGCGTTTGCCCTGTTCACCGAATTTGGTCACCGCGCCCAGCGGCGTGGCCTTCGACTGCTGGCCGCCGGTATTGGAATAACATTGGGTATCCAGCACCAGTATATTGACGTTTTCCGTCAGGCTCATAACGTGATCCAGCCCGCCAAAACCAATATCATAGGCCCAGCCGTCGCCGCCGATAAGCCAGATGGATTTATCCACCAGGTAATCGGCGTCTTGCGCCAGCTGGAGCAAGCCGGCGTCGACGCTCTGCGTTTGCAGCAGCGGGCGCAGTTCGGCGCGAAGCCGCGTTATCTGCCCGCGCCGCGTTTCCACCGCCACGCCGTCCGCCCGCAGTTCGCCGACCAGATCCGCCGGCAACAGCGACGCGTGCTCTTCAAGCAAACGCAGCACGCGCCGGCGATGGTGATCCACCGTCAGGCGAAAGCCCAGGCCGAACTCGGCGTTATCCTCGAATAACGAATTGGCCCACGCCGGACCGCGGCCTTCCGCATTGGTGGTGTAGGGGGTGGACGGCAGGTTGCCGCCGTAAATGGAGGAACAGCCGGTGGCGTTGGCGATTAACAGCCGGTCGCCGTACAGTTGGGTCAGCAGCTTGATATAGGGGGTTTCGCCGCATCCGGAACAGGCGCCGGAGTATTCGAACAGCGGTGTAATCAGCTGCGAGGTGCGGATATCGATGCGTTCCAGCTGGGACACGGCCATCTCGGGCAGATCCAGGAAAAAGTCATAATGGATTTTTTCCTCCTCCACATGCTCCAGCCGCGAGGCCATGTTAATGGCCTTGATGGCGGGATCCTGCCGATCCTTGGCCGGGCACACCTCGACGCACAGGTTACAGCCGGTACAGTCCTCGGGCGCCACCTGCAGCACATATTTCTGGCCGCGCATATCACGGGATTTCACGTCCAGCGAAGCCAGGCCGGCGGGGGCGGCGGCCATGGCCTGCGGCGCCACGACCTTGGCGCGGATGGCGGCATGGGGACAGGCGGCGACGCAATGGTTGCACTGGGTACACAAATCCGGCTTCCAGAGCGGGATTTGTTCGGCGATATTGCGTTTCTCCCAGCGGGTGGTGCCGACCGGCCAGGTGCCGTCGGGCGGCAGCGCGGAGACCGGCAAGGCGTCCCCCAGGCCCGCCAGCATGGCGGCGGTCACGGTTTTGACAAAGTCCGGCGCGGCGTCGGAGACCACCGGCGGACGCATGGGGCTGCGATCGTTAACGTCTTCCAGCGGCACGGCGAACAGGGCTTCGCGCGTGGCGGCCAGCGCCTGCCAGTTACGCTCCACCAGTTCCTGGCCTTTGCTGCGGTAGCTGCGGGCAATGGCCGACTGCAGCTCCGCCAGCGCGCTGTCCGCAGGTAGAATCGCGGCCAGCTGGAAGAACGCCATTTGCATTACGGTATTGATGCGCGCGCCCAGTTGGCATTCGCGGGCAATCTGCGCCGCGTTGATGATATAAAACCGCGCCTGGCGCGCCTTCAGCAGCGCCTGCACTTCTTGCGGCAGGCGCGCCCAGATCTCATCGGCGCCATAGGGGGTATTCAGCAGGAAGATACCGCCGGGGCGCAGCCGCTCCACCATCTGGTATTTATCGATAAACTGCGACTGGTGGCAGCCGATAAAGTCGGCGTGGCTGATAAGGTAGGCGGAGTTAATCGGTTTTTCGCTGACCCGCAGGTGGGAAACCGTCAGGCCGCCCGCTTTTTTCGAGTCATACACAAAATAGCCCTGGGCGAACAGCGGGGTGCTGTTGCCGATAATTTTAATATTATTTTTGGTGGCGGACACCGTGCCGTCGCTGCCGAGTCCGTAGAACAGCGCTTCCAGCTTTGCCAGGCGCGGCAAATCCGCTTGCGGCAGGGGGAGGGACAGGTTGGTGACGTCGTCATAGATGCCCACGGTAAAGCGCGGCTTGGGCCGCGGCAGGGACAGCTCGTTGAAAATCGCCAGCACGCAGGCCGGATCGAACTCTTTCGACGACAGGCCGTAGCGACCGCCTATGGTACGCGGCAGGCTATCCCGCTGTCCCTGGCTGTAGGCTTCCGCCAGCGCGGTCATCACGTCCAGGTAAAGCGGTTCGGCCAGCGCCCCCGGTTCCTTGGTGCGGTCGAGTACCGCGACGGCCTTGACGCCTGGCGGGATCTCGGCCAGCAACGCATCGGCGCGAAACGGGCGATAGAGCCGCACCTTGACGATGCCGACCTTTTCACCCCGGGCGAGCAGGGTATCAATAACTTCTTCACAGGTGCCGATGGCCGACCCCATCAGGATAATCACGCGCTCGGCCTCGGGATGGCCGTAATATTCAAAAGGACGATACTGGCGGCCGGTGGCGCCGGCGAAGGCGTCCATGGCCTGGCGCACATGGTCGTAAGCCTGGTGGTACCAGGGGTTGGTGGCTTCGCGCGACTGGAAATAGGTATCCGGATTGGCCGAAGTACCGCGAATCACCGGGCGATCCGGCGTCAGCGCGCGGGCGCGATGGGCGTCGATGGCCTCCTGCGGCAGCAGGCTTTTCAGCGTGGCGTCCGCCAGCGGCGCGATTTTATTGATTTCATGCGAGGTGCGGAAACCGTCGAAGAAATGGATAAACGGCAGCCGGCTATTGAGACTGGCGATCTGTGATATCAGGGCGAAATCCTGCGCTTCCTGTACGCTGGCGGCGCACAGCATCGCGCAGCCGGTCTGGCGTACCGCCATCACGTCCGAATGGTCGCCGAAAATCGACAGCGCGTGGGTGGCCACGGTACGGGCCGCCACATGCAGGACAAACGGCGTCAGCTGCCCCGCCAGTTTATACAGCGTCGGGATCATCAGCAGCAAACCCTGCGACGAGGTAAAGGACGTGGATAATGCGCCGGTCTGCAGCGCGCCGTGCACCGTGGCGATGGCGCCACCTTCGGACTGCATCTCCACGACGCGGGGAACATCGCCCCAGATATTGGCGGTGCCCGCCTCGGACCAGGCGTCGGCCTGCTCCGCCATGGTGGAACTGGGCGTAATCGGATAAATGGCGATAACTTCATTAATGCGATAGGCCACCGAAGCGACTGCGTTATTCCCGTCTGTGGTGATCATGCTGTACCTTTTCTGTTCACGGTTGATAACCCATAAATCATTGGGTTACCCCTTATGGGCGCCAGTATATCAGTAGCAACCCTAGGGGATTTTTGCTTTTGTGCGATGAAGCGCGCGGATAATTGTAAAACCGGCCCCGCAAGACTCGACGTCAAGACGCTGTGCGACTAGAATGCAAGCTTCAGACTATTCCTAGTACAATTATTACGGAGCTGATTAATGACGTTTTCACGGTGGTTGATGGCAACATCCGCGCTATTATTAGTCGCCTGCAGCAGTTCCAATAATGACGAGCCCGAGCAGATGGGCCAGCAGGCTACCACCGCCAGCCTGCCGCAGCGCGTGGACGTGCCCAATACCCCCCGCTGCATGAACGCGGGCGGCACCATGACCCTGGCGCGCCAGCTTGACGGCACCACGGTGGGCATGTGCCAACTGGCCAACGGCAAGCGTTTTTAAGCATCCCGCTCCCATCCCCAGCCAGGCAATACGTTCTTGCCTGAACCCTCGGGCAACGCCGGTCCGATAGCGTTACGGGGAGCCCCCTGATGGCATAACATCGTGGTCCTGCTGGCAACTGCCGTTGACAGGGGCCAGGATCGCTACCCGTCCATCAAGGATAAAACGCTATTATGAACCCATTTCTGAATAAACTCTCCCCTCCCGCCATGCCTGATGCCGCCGGTTTATCCCCGGCGGGAGATGATGCTGCCCGGCGGCGGGCGCCTTGGCCGCGGGCCGTCAGCCACGCGCCCGCCGACATCAGCCTCGCGCCTGCCGGCATCGGCCGGCAGCGCAAGCGCGACACCGCTGTCGCCGGGCAAGACGCCGGCGCTGTCGTGCCGGTAAAGATCAGGTGCTGCGAACCGGGCGCCGCCTTGGCTGCCGGGAGCTCATGGTCTGCCAGCCATTTTCTTGCCGCATGCGGCGCGTTTGGCGAAAGTATCGAGGCGCTATGCCGGGATGTGCAGGCCCTGCTACAGGATATCAATGCCGGCGCGAGGGAGGATGGGGGCGCGACACAGATCAACTGCCCGAGGCAGTTCGACCGTCTGATGGACGTAATGGACCGATATGTGCAATGGCTGCGGGAACTGAATAATGACGCTTATCCGCTGGAGGCAATAAGAGCCGAGGTACAGGAGAATTTGACCCGGCTGGGTCCTTATATCGATAAAATGAGCCTGCTAATCGAGAGAATGGGCTTAATCACTGACGCCAGGTAACCCCCAGCCGCGTTTAGGCCGGCCCCGCGTATCATCAGGCGGGGCCGGCCGGGTATCAGGCGGTAACCAGGTTCGGGCAGTGCTCGCCCTGGCTTAGCTGGCGCAGGTTTTCCAGCGTAACCTCGCCGATGCTGGTCAGCGCTTCTTCGGTCAGGAACGCCTGGTGGCCGGTGAACAGCACGTTGTGACAGGCGGAGAGGCGGCGGAACACATCATCCTGGATTACGTCGTTGGAGTTATCTTCAAAAAACAGATCGCGCTCATTTTCATAGACATCCATGCCCAGCGCGCCGATTTTCTGCAGCTTCAGCGCTTCTATGGCCGCCTGCGAATCGATCAGGCCGCCGCGGCTGGTGTTGATAATCATCACGCCGTCCTTCATTTGCGCGAAAGCCGCCCGATCAAGCAGATGGTGATTTTCCGGCGTCAGCGGGCAGTGCAGGGTAATCACATCCGATTGCGCGAACAGGGTCTTTAAATCCACATATTCGGCGCCCAGCGCCAGGGCCTGGGCGCTGGGGTAGGGATCAAACGCCAGCAGGCGCATGCCGAAGCCTTTCAGGATGCGCATGGTGGCGACACCGATTTTACCGGTGCCGATCACCCCGGCGGTGCGGTTGTGCATATTAAAGCCGATTAAGCCCTCAAGGGAAAAATTGGCGTCGCGGGTGCGCTGGTAGGCGCGGTGAATGCGCCGGTTCAGGCACATCATCAGGCCGATGGCATGTTCCGCCACCGCTTCGGGCGAATAGGCGGGTACCCGCGCCACCTGAATGCCAAGCTCTTTGGCCGCCGCCAGATCGACATTGTCGAAGCCGGCGCAGCGCAGCGCCAGCAGCTTTACGCCCATTTCGGCCAAGGCCTCCAGTACGTCGCGCCCGCCGTCGTCATTGACAAAAATACACACCGCATCGCAGCCTTCAGCGGTCTTGGCCGTACGCGGCGTCAATTGAAATTCGAAAAATTCTATTTCAAAGCCAACATGTTCATTTACCTGTGACAAAAATTTATGATCATAATTTTTAGTGCTGTAGACGGCTAGTTTCATCAGTCCTACTCCATAAGATCGGCCGGCAGGTGGCGCGGTATCATTCAATGTATCCTTCTCAGACGGATAAAAGTACGCGTTTGTGCCGTATCACCTAAAATGTTGCGTGGAATATAATTATGGTATCTTGCAGGCTTAGGGACAATAAGGAATGTCATGACCGACGCATCAGGCGCATACAGGCGCGCAGGCCTTTTTCTACGCCGTTCCGGAGCGGTTGCCCTGTTGCTGCTGGCGCTTCTTGGGCTGACGGTGGCAGTGGGGTGGTTTTTTTTACCGCTCTGGCTGCCGGTGGCGGCGCGGTTGGTGCTGCCCGCCGATGTCGATATTACCCTGACCGGCCGGCCGCGCTGGCATCAGGGGACGGTGATCCTGCCCGGCTTTGCGTTAAACCGTCCGTCCTGCGTCTGGATAACCGGCCAGAATATCAGCGCCCGGCGCCAGGACGGCGCATGGCGCATCCTCGCCGGGCAGGTAACGGTGGACAGCACCTGTAATGCGCCCCGCGCGCGTGAAGAAAGCGGCGAGCCGCTGACCTGGGCGGCCGTCGAGCAGGTTCTGCCGCGCTTTACGCTCGGCATCGGCCGCCTGACGGTGGCGCCCTGGCAGGCCTATGCCGGCGGACTGGAACTGGAGCATCTTGCCGCCGGCACCCGGGCATATTACCACAATGAACATCTGCGCCTGGCCTTGTCGTTGCGCGATCGTCAACTGTCGATAAGCGACTTGACGTTTACCGGCGCGCAGCCGCAGCCCCCGCGGGCCTTACCGGCGCTGCCGGTCTTCAATGCGCCCTTCGGCTTACAGAACCCCGCGCCGGCGTCGTTAGCCGCGCCGCCCCAGCCGGCGCCGCTATTTCCCGCGCGACCGGCGGTATTATCCGGGGCGCTGCGCATCGGGTTAACCGGGGATATGACGTTGTCGCCCCAGGTGATGATGCCGCCGGAACAGGGCGAACTGACCGCCGGCCTGGTTTTGCCCGACGGCAGGCCGGTGAACGCCGATATCATCTGGCGGCAGCGGCAGGGGGCGTTATTGGTGACCGACGGTCAAACCGATATCAGGCTGGCGCGCTTGCCCTGGCGCATCGCCGGCGATGACCTGCAGATTACCGACGGCGAGTGGCGCTGGCCCTATGCCACCCAGCCCCTGTCGGGCAATATCGCCCTGACCCTGGCGCATTGGCTGGACGGTCCCGACGCGCTGGGATTAACGGCGCGCATGAATATGCTGACCCAGGGCCTGCGCGGCAAGGCCAATGCCGTATTGACCGTCGGCCCCGGCCCGCTGCGCCTGAGTGACAATGCGCTGGATTTCCGTTTTACCGGCACGGCTAACCAGGGGGGACTCTCGTTAAGCGCGTCGATTCCCGGCCAGTTGCGCGGATTGCTGACCGATCCGACCCTGGCGCTGCTGCCCGGGGCGTTATTGCGCGTCACCGGACTGATTTCCGAGGCGCTGAGCATTAACAGCGCGCGCCTGCCCCTGGCCGGCGTGCAGGTGTCATCCCGGGGCCTCAGCGGGCGATTGCAGGCCATCTTACAGGCTAACGTGCCGGATTACGGGCACTTCACCCTGCATATGGACGGCCGCGCGCTGGATTTCCTGCCCGATAAGGGCGAGTGGCGCTGGCGTTATTGGGGCGGGGGCAACCTGACGCCGTTCGAGGCGCGGTGGGATATCGCGGGACGCGGATCCTGGCTGGCGGACCAGATTGAACTGACGGAGTTGTCCAGCGGCCTCGATCAAATCCACTACGGTCTGGTCAGCGTTGCCGTCCCGCGCCTGGCGCTTACGGCGCCGCTGCGCTGGCGCCGTGGGGAGCATAATCCGGCCTTCAGCGGCGCGCTGCGGGTCAATGCCCGCCGGATCGATATTGCCCGCGGCGGCTATTTGCCCCGGCCGGTGATGACGCTGCGTTTCACCGGCACCACGCCGCAGGATTTTCTGTGGCAAGGCCAGCTTCAGGCCGGCGTTACCGGGCCGGTGCGCCTGAACGGCCGCTGGGACGGCAACCGACTGCGCGGGCAGGCCTGGTGGCCGAAACAGCCGCTGAAGGTCTTTCAGACCTTACTGGCGCCGGATTTGCGCATTACCCTGCGCGACGGGCAATTCAACGCGCAAAGCGCGTTTTCCGCCGCTATCGGCCAAGGCTTCCTGGCCGGCGGACATGCCACCGTCGGCCAGGGAGAGGTGTGGGTGGGCGAAAATCATCTGTCGGGCGTTGCGCTCGGGCTTTCTTATCGTTTGCAGGACCAGCGCTGGCAACTGGGCGTAAAACAGCCGGTCAGCCTGCGTGTCGCGACGATTATCACCCCGGTGACGCTGAATAACCTGGCGATAGGACTACAGGGGTATTACCCTTATGATGAACGTCGTCCGCTGACGCTCACCGGCGTGGATGTGGACGCGCTGGGCGGCAAGATCCACCTTACGCCGCTAAGCCTGCCTCAGCGCGACGCCGCGGTGCTCAGCGTCAAATCCATTGAGATGAGCGAGCTGATCACCGCGCTTAAACCTAAACAGTTTGCCCTCTCCGGCCGTGTCAGCGGCGAGCTGCCGCTGCATTTTAGCGATCGGGCGGGGTATATCCGCCGCGGCTGGGTCGCCGGCGACAACCGGATGGCTTTGCGACTGGATAAACAATTCGCCGACGCCATCGGCAGCCGCAACCTGGCCACAGGCGCGGCCATCAACTGGCTGCGTTATATGGAAATCAGCCGTCTGCGGGCGGATGTCAACGTGAACCGCGACGGCGAGCTGGATTTACTGGCGCATTTTATCGGCACCAATCCGCAAATCAATGCCCAGCGCGAGGTCAGGTTGAATTACCATCATCAGGAAAATATTTTCATGCTGTGGCGCAGCCTGCGCTTTGGCACCAACGTGGAGCAGGCCCTGGAAAAACAGGCCGGCACCGTCCCCGCCGGGGCAGCAAGGAGAGAGAGATGAACACAGGATATAAGCTGGCCGGCCTGCTGTTGACGCTGGGCGCCGCCGCCTGCGTGCCGCGCATTGAGCTGGCGATGCCAAGCGAACCAATTACCATTAACATGAACGTGAAAATCGAACACGACATTACCATCAAGGCGGACAAACAGAGCGTGGCGCTGCTGCAGCCGACGCTGTGTCAGGACTCGCAGACGCAGCCTTGCGTGCCGGCCAAATAAAAAAGCGCATCCGGGATGCGCTTTTACAATCTATCTATCAGCGTGCAGCGGCACTGATGGCCAACGAGCCGCGCGCGCGGAAATATTTCAGGTACGGCGGGATGCAGGGTGTCTTGAAGACCTTACCCATCATGGCCGCCGTCACGGCATCAGGCGGCGATAAACTGGCTGATGGCGGCTTTAGCGTCTTCCTGGGCTTTGCCCGCCACTTCCGGACCGTAGGCCACGCCTTCGGCAAACACGAATTCCACGTCGGTGATGCCGAGGAAGCCCAGCATCAGGCGCAGATAGGACGTCACCAGATCGCTGGGGGTGTCTTTATGGATGCCGCCGCGGGTGGTCAGCACCACCGCTTTTTTGTTTTTTACCAGGCCTTCAGGGCCTTGTTCGCTATAGCGAAAGGTCACGCCGGCGCGCGCAATCAGGTCAATATAATTTTTTAACTGGGTAGGAATGTTAAAGTTGTACATCGGCGCGGCAATGACAATCACGTCGTTGGCCTGCAGCTCATTGATCAATTCATCGGATAAGTCCAACGCTTCCTGCTGGCGGGGCGTCAGGGTCGCGTCGGCCGGGCGCAGGGCGCCGACCAGCTCGCCGTCCAGCACCGGTACCGGCTGCGCGGCCAGGTCGCGTACCGTAATCTCGTCGCCGCTGTGGTTTTTTTGCCATTGTTCGATAAAGAAGTCGGCCAGCTGGTTGGACTGGGAAAACGTGGCAAGAATACTCGATTTAAGAATTAATACTTTGCTCATCAGATGTTCCTTATAATTCAATAGGTCATTAACCCTTAGGCGTTGAGAAACACTCTATTGATTATCCTCCCGCAGTGATAGCGCAATATTTCGAGCTGTTTGTTCGAATTTCCTGAACGATGGGAAAGGCGGCTAAAGCCGGCGCCGGGGATATGGTAAACTAACGGCATAAGCACATTCTATTCGGGCCGGAACAGCGCCTGTATCCGGTCGCAGTATAAGGAAAGGTATCGTGAAGTCATCGCTGGCGGCACTGTCCGCTTCGCTGGAGTCGGTTATGCTCCGCGATAAAACAGTTTTACGTCGCCGTCTGCAGGGGGCGCAAAAAGTCACCCGGCCCGAGGCGCAGACCGCTATCGCCGAGCAAATCGCCGCCGATATCCAGGCGTCCGCGCAACGCGCGGCAAACCGCCTGGCCGCCCGCCCGGCCATAACCTATCCGGAAAATCTGCCGGTCAGCCAGAAACGCCAGGATATTCTCCAGGCCATCCGCGATAACCAGGTGGTGATTGTCGCCGGTGAAACCGGCTCCGGCAAGACCACCCAGATCCCCAAGATCTGCCTGGAGCTGGGGCGCGGCATCACCGGTCTCATCGGCCATACCCAGCCCCGGCGCCTGGCGGCGCGCAGCGTGGCCGATCGCATCGCCCAGGAGCTGGCGGTGCCGTTGGGCGGGGCGGTGGGGTATAAGGTGCGTTTTAACGATCAGATAAGCGACAACACGCTGGTCAAGCTGATGACCGACGGTATCCTGCTGGCGGAAATACAGCAGGATCGGCAACTGCTGCAGTACGACACCCTGATTATCGACGAAGCGCATGAACGCAGCCTGAATATCGATTTTATCCTCGGGTATCTGCATCAGCTATTGCCGAAACGTCCGGACTTAAAGGTGATTATCACATCCGCGACCATCGACCCGCAGCGCTTTTCGCGCCATTTTAACAACGCGCCGATTATCGAGGTTTCCGGACGCACTTATCCGGTGGAGGTGCGCTACCGTCCGGTGGTGGAGAGCGAGGAGGACGGCGACCGTGATGTGTCCCAGGCCATTTTCGACGCGGTGGATGAACTCAGCCACGAGGCGCCGGGGGATATTCTGATCTTTATGAGCGGCGAGCGTGAAATCCGCGATACCGCCGATGGCCTGAACAAGCTCAACCTGCCCCATACCGAGGTGCTGCCGCTGTACGCCCGCCTGTCCAATAGCGAACAGAACCGGGTATTCCAGTCCCACAGCGGCCGGCGTATCGTGCTGGCGACCAATGTGGCGGAAACCTCGTTGACCGTGCCCGGCATTAAATATGTTATCGACCCCGGCACCGCGCGCATCAGCCGCTACAGTTTCCGCACCAAGGTGCAACGGCTGCCCATCGAGGCGGTGTCGCAGGCCTCCGCCAACCAGCGCAAAGGGCGCTGCGGCCGCATATCCGACGGTATCTGCATCCGGTTGTATTCAGAACAGGATTTTCTCTCCCGGCCGGAATTTACCGATCCTGAAATCCTGCGCACCCATCTGGCCTCGGTCATCCTGCAGATGACCGCGCTCGGCCTTGGCGATATCGCCGCCTTCCCGTTTGTGGAAGCGCCGGACAAGCGGCAAATCCAGGACGGCGTGCGGTTATTGGAGGAGCTGGGGGCGCTGGAGGCAGAATCCGCGCGCGGCTACCGGCTTAGCCCGCTGGGCCGCCAGCTGGCGCAGCTGCCGCTCGACCCCAGACTGGCCAGGATGGTGCTTGAAGCGCGTAATAATGCCTGCGTGCGCGAGGTGATGGTGATCGCCGCCGCGTTGTCCATCCAGGATCCGCGCGAGCGGCCGATGGATAAAAAACAGGCCGCCGACGAAAAACACCGCCGTTTCGCCGATAAAGAATCGGATTTTATCGCCTTCGTCAAATTGTGGGATTATGTGCAGGAACAGCAGAAGACGCTGTCCTCCAGCCAGTTCCGCCGTCAGTGCCGGGTCGATTTCCTCAGCTACCTGCGGGTACGCGAATGGCAGGATGTCTATACCCAGCTGCGACAGACGGTAAAAACCCTCGGGCTGCCGGTCAATACCCAGCCCGCGGATTATCGCGGCCTGCACTGCGCCCTGTTGTCGGGCCTGCTGTCCCATATCGGGCAAAAGGACGCTGAAAAACAAGAATACACCGGCGCGCGCAACGCCCGTTTTGCCATTTACCCCGGTTCGGGGCTGTTTAAAAAACCGCCTAAATGGACCATGGTGGCCGAACTGGTGGAGACCACCCGGCTGTGGGGGCGCATTGCCGCGCGCATCGATCCGGAATGGATAGAGCCGCTGGCCCCGCATCTGGTTAAAAGCAGCTACAGCGAGCCGCATTGGGAAAAGGCGGCCGGATCGGTGATGGCGGTGGAGAAAGTCACCTTGCTGGGGCTGCCCATCGTGGCCGGCCGCAAGGTCAATTACAGCGCTATCGATCCGGCGCTGTGCCGTGAACTGTTTATTCGTTTCGCGCTGGTGGCCGGCGAGTGGCAGACCCGGCACGCGTTTTTCCATGCCAACCGCAAGCTGTTGACGGAGGTGGAGGAGCTGGAGCATAAATCACGCCGCCGCGATATCCTGGTGGATGACGAGACGCTGTTTGCCTTTTACGATCGGCGCATCGGCGCGGAGGTGGTCTCGGCGCGGCATTTTGACAGCTGGTGGCGAGACGCGGCCAAACAGGACCCTGATCTGCTTAACTTTGAAAAAAGCATGCTGATCAATCCGGGCGCGGATGCGATAAGCGCCCTGGATTACCCCAACGTTTGGCACCAGGGCAATCTGAAATTAAAACTCAGCTATCAGTTCGAACCCGGCGCGGACGCGGACGGCGTCACGGTGCATATCCCGCTGCCGGTACTTAACCAGGTCACCGCCGCCGGTTTTGACTGGCAGATCCCGGGCGTGCGGCGGGAGCTTATCATTGCGCTGATTAAATCGCTGCCTAAGCCGTTACGGCGTAACTTTGTGCCGGCGCCCAATTACGCCGAAGCCTTTCTCGGCAGGGCCACGCCCGCCGACGGGCCGCTGCTCGATACGCTGGAGCGCGAGCTCAAGCGCATGACCGGGGTGGGCATCGACCGCGACGCCTGGCAGTGGGATCAGGTGCCGGATCATCTGAAAATCTCGTTCCGGGTGGTGGATGATAAACATAAGACGCTGGCAGAAAGCCGGGATCTCGACGCGCTGAAGCTGCAGCTAAAAGACAATGTGCAGCAAACCCTTTCCGCCGTGGCCGACGACGGCCTGGAGCAGCGTGATTTACATCTGTGGAGCTTTGGCGATTTACCCGAGCGCTATGAGCAAAAAAGAGGCGGCTATTCGCTCAAGGCTTATCCGGCGCTGGTGGATGAAAAAGACAGCGTGGCTATCCGCCTGTTTGAAACCGAGCACGATCAGCGCCGGGCGATGTGGCAGGGCATCCGGCGCCTGTTGCTGATCAATATCCCCTCGCCGATAAAATACCTGCATGAAAAATTGCCTAACAAAGCCAAGCTGGGGCTGTATTTCAATCCATTCGGCAAGGTGATGGAGCTGATTGACGACTGCATTACCTGCGGCGTCGACAAGCTTATCGAGCAGCGCGGCGGCCTGGTCTGGCGCGAGGAGCAGTTTGCCGAACTGCAGGAATACGTGCGCGCCAACCTGAACCCGACGGTGGTGGAGATTGCCGGGCAGGTGGAGCAAATCCTGACGGCGGTGTTCGCCATCAATAAACGCCTGAAAGGACGGGTGGATATCAGCCTGGCCCTGGCGCTGTCGGACATCAAGGCGCAGCTGGGCGGCCTGGTTTATCGCGGTTTCGTGGCCGGCAACGGCTGGCGACGGCTGCCCGATACGCTGCGTTATCTGCAGGCCCTGGAACGCCGCCTGGAAAAAATGCCCAACGATGTGCATCGCGATCGCGCCCAGATGTTGAAAGTCGAGCAGGTGCAGCAAGCCTGGCGCCAGTGGCTGGACAAGCTGCCGCCGCTGCGGCGCGAAGATGAGGATGTCAGGGAAATCCGCTGGATGATTGAGGAACTGCGGGTCAGCTATTTTGCCCAGCAGCTCGGCACGCCTTATCCCGTCTCGGAAAAACGCATCTTGCAGGCGATGGAACAGATAGCGGGTTAATCGGGAAATGTAACGGGCTACGCTGAAAATCCTTCACTTCGCCAAGGCTTTCCCCGGTTTGTCGGCCAATGCCGACAGGCCATCCTGAATGGCGGTCACCGCCAGCGCGCGGTTATCCGCCCGATAACGGTCCTTGCCCAGCGGGGCGGAACTCTGGATTGCGATTAAACGCCAGCCGGTAAGGGTATACAGCATTAACGGCGAACCGCTGTCGCCCGGCAGGGTGTTGCAGCGATGGGATAACACCTCCGACTGCGCCCAGCCGGTCACCAGGCAATCCTGATGACGATAGAGCGTATCCAGGTGATCCTCGGGATATCCGGCCTGGGTGACCTGGTGATTGGCCTGCTTTAGCTGCAGGGTCAGTTCCTGATGGTCGCCCTGCCACAGCGGCAGTGGTTTGATTTTTTTAAATGTTTTGGTCAGGCGGATAAGGGCGAAATCCAATGCGGCCGCATCGGGCGGCACGATCCAGCCGTCGCCGGAGGGTTTCAGGCGTTGACCCAGCTGTTTGTCGACCAATGTATCAATGGCGCTGGTCTGATAACGCCAGAGCTGGTTTTCCGCCACGAAACGCAACATCACCGCTTTATCAATAACGCCGCCCGCGGTCAGCACGCAATGACCGGCTGTCAGCGCCAGGTGCGGAGAAATCAGAGTGGCGGTGCAGAGATTGCCGCTGGCGGTCTCCACCTGCCCGATGGCCTGCCACGGCCATTCATCCGGCTGGGTGATGGCCTGGCGGTGGTCATGGCCGAAAAACAGCGCCTTCTGTTCTTTACTCAGTCCGGCCGATGCGGCGTTAAAGGTAGCGAGAGGCAACAAACACCACAGCAACAGCGGAACAATACGCATATACAAGCTTGCCTTATGATAAGTGCTGATATCATCCATGAAAAAACATTATCTCAATATAGCTTATAAATAGGGGAATACAGAGAAAAATCGTTGTGTTTCAGCACGCTAAAACAGATCGCCGTTAAGGCGGAAAATACGCAGGCGCTGGGCAAGGGAAGGGACTTAAATAAAAAAGAAGGTGCTGACAACGGCGCAAATAATCAGGCAACCCAGGATGATTTCATACCTATATCGGCGCAGCATAGACGAAGCCTTAAGAAACCGACACCCGGCGAACCGGGTGTCGGTGAGTCAATAATAATGCGCTAAAATGACTATTTCATCAGCTCTGACAGCCATGATATTCCGACTCCGGCCTGAACGGCGTTAAACCAGGTTCAGGCGCGGCGCATCTTATGATGCAGGGGTCGTGGTGGCAGCGGCAGCGGCCGGAGCGGCTTTCTTATGCTGCACTTTTTTCACGTGTTTTTTAGCGGCCTGGGCAGTCTGCGCCGGAGCGGCTTTCTTCACTTTCTTCACGTGTTTTTTAGCGGCCTGGGCAGTTTGCGCAGGGGCTGCTTTTTTCACTTTCTTCACGTGTTTCTTGTGAGTAGTCGTGGTGGTTTTAGCCGGTGCAGCGGTAGTCGTGGTGGTGGTCGTCGCGGCAGGAGCGGTAGTCGTAGTGGTATCGGCGGCAAACGCAGCGGTGGACAATCCCATGGCGGCAGCAATAACCAGTGCAAGTACTTTCTTCATTGTCAAATCCTCAGAATTGCGGTTTCTATTTACAACCCCGATTCGGGGCCGGTGAAGACACAATAAGGATTTAACGCCGCGTTGTCCGTGAGTGTTTGGTTTCGGCGTGTAACCGAATGTACAGGCGGAGAAACAAAGAGGTACCACCCTCGCTGTTGTATTTTAGTTACAACATACAATTACGTGTATCCATCCACCACCTCGACCACGGATATCTTCTGACATCCCGCGGCCACGCAGGTTACAGCGGGCTTTTCAGCGCCAGCGGGTCGCGCGCGCCCTGGTTTACCGGCCAGCGGTATAAAAAGCTGGCCCCGCCGAGCGGGCTCTCGTTCACCGCCACCTGGCCTTCATGCGCCAGGGCGATGGAGCGTACGATCGCCAGACCCAGCCCGCAGCCGCCGGTGCTGCGGTCGCGGCTGGGGTCGAGACGGACGAAAGGCTCGAACACGCGCAGGCGCTCATCCTGGGGAATGCCCGGCCCGTCGTCGTCAACCTGCAGGAAGCCGTAACCTCGCTCGATGCCGAGCCGGACCATAACGGCTTCCCGACTGTAGCGCAGCGCATTATTCACCAGATTATCCAGCACCCGTTCCATTAGCCGCGCATCGACCTGGCCGAAATCGCCGGAGGCAGTGATTTCCTGGCCGATAATACGTTCCGGATGCAATAACCTGATGTCCTTGAGTTTTTCCGTAAGCCAGGTGGGCAGGTCCATGGGCGCCAGGTTAAGCGTGACCTGGGGCCGGTCGAGCCGGGCGAAGGTTAACAGCTCATCAATCAAGCCTTCCAGCTGGCTGACATCATGATTCAGCCGTTCCTGCTCCGCGGTGGACAGCCCTTCGCTCATGGCCAATCGATAGCGTAGCCGCACCAGCGGAGTGCGCAACTCGTGGGCGATATTATCGATAAGCTGTTTTTTACTGGCGATCAGGGTATTAACATTATCCGCCATCTGGTTGAAGGCTACGCCGAGACGCAGCAGGCTTGATGCGCTGTCGAAATGGATGCGTTCTTCCAGGAACCCTGCGCCCAGGCGCTGCGCCGCCGTTTCCAACCGCAGCATGTCCTGCCAGTGCGGCCGCATCCAGATAAATACCGGAAACGCCAGGGAGAGTCCGATAAAGACCAGCAGCGCCAAATCCAGTAACCGCATTTCATGAATAAAAAACAGATAGGGTATGGGGCCGACCGCCAGCACATAATTACTGCGCGGTATGCGCTGGATAAAAGTGTATTCATCGTCTAGGGCGACGATTTCGCCACGTCTAAGGCGCAGATCGTCATGGGGATTCAACTGGTACTTTTTCAGCGGTTCAATATGCAATTGAAACGACAGGTTAAGATCCAGCTTATTGATGGTTTTATTCCAATCGCGCGGCGGCGTGGCGCGCAGCTCGTTGCGCAGCAGATAAATCGAGCTTTTCATCAGGTCGTCCATTGATTTCCTGCCGGCGCGTTCGGCCGTCACCTTATACACCAGCCCGACCAGTAAGGTCATGACCAGAAAACAGACGAACAGCAGCAGATAAAATTGAATGAACAGTTTCCTCATGACCCGGCGTTCTCCCACGCATTCGGTGCGAACAGGTAGCCTTTATTACGCACGGTTTTAATCCGGAACGGCTCCAGCGCGTTGTCATGAAGTTTTTTCCGCAATCGGGAAATAGCCACGTCGATGCTGCGGTCCAAACCGTCATAGCTGACGCCGCGCAGGTTTTTGAGCAAAGCCTCGCGGTCCATAATATGGCCGGCGTGGGTGGCCAACTCCCATAGCAACTCGAAATCCGAGGTCGAGAGCAGGATGGTTTCGGTCCCTAAAATCACCTCGCGATTAATCAGATCGATGCTCAACTGGCCGAAGTGCAGCACGCTGCCGGTCGTGGCCGGCGTCTGCGCGGCGGGGCGCGGGATAAGCGTATTCTGCCGCAGGTGCAGGCGCAGGCGCGCCAGCAGTACCGCCGGCGGCGTCGTTTTAAGGATATAGTCGTTGGCGCCCATCTCCAGCGCCAGAATATGATTCATATCGCTGTCCAGGGAGGTCAGCAGCACGATCGGACCTTCGTATACCGGGCGTAGATCGCGGCAGATGGTCATGCCGTCCTTGCCCGGCAACAGGATATCCAGTAGCACCAGGTCGGGGTTAAGCCGGGTTATCACCTCCTGCGCCCGGTCGCCGCGGGGTTCTATGGTTACCTCGAAGTCATGTTTGCCTAGCCACGCGGCAATCAGGTTGCCGACCTCGGTATCATCTTCAACAAAAACGATCGTGTTCATAACGCCAGTAATCTGCTTAAAATAGGTGAAGGTTATCGGTAGCCGCCATGAGCATACCGCCTGTATTGATGTTGCGCCATCGGATAAGCGTTAATGGTTTTTACCGGTGCGATTTACCGGCGGCCGAACCGCGGCGGCGATAAGGGAGGACCGGCGGCACAAAATTTTACCATTAAGTGATGGGCGCATCTGGCGCTGATTCGCCTATTATTGATCGCGATATGCTATAATAATCGCCACTTTTTCGAACACGGGCATTCAACTTCGGTTGGTCACGAGAGGAACGGGCTAGATGGCTAATCATCTGCGTGCGACGGCCGGTCAAGGCGAAAAACTCTGCTTTGATTATACGAATTATCTTTCGGCTAGTTGCAAAAAACGCTGGAGTTTCATCGACGCGATTTATGGCGTAATGCCCATCTTCGGCATTGTCACTAAAACCCCGCAGAAACATGTCCAAACCCGGCAGGAGCAGTTGAAGGCCCTGGCGCTGCAAGTCCTGTCCACCCAGGTCAATGATGAAACCAATGTCATCAGGCTGATTGCCCTGGCGCAGCAGCAGGGTATCGGACGCTTTGATATCAAGCTGCCGTATTCCTTGGATCGCGCGCAGCTCGGCGCAATCCAGCAGGAATTTGGCGAGCAGCTGTTGCTTAACCAGCATGACGAGCGATTGTCCGTGGTGCTGCCGCTGGTAAGCGAAAATCCCGCCGCCTGACGGCAGCCAATAAAAATGGGCAAGTTCCCTTGCCCATCGCGCTGCGCGTCATTCTCATTGTCCTGCATTACGGCCTGCCAACGACATGCCGCAAGCAGATTCGCTATTTAAACAAATCGGCGCTGACGGTCAGGTTGCCGCCGCTCTGGTTTTGTTCCCATTGCCGGGTAATATGATAATATTTGGCGCCTTTTTTCGCGCCGAGCCGGGCGACTTCATGCGCCACGTCGGTTGAACTGTTGTAATGGCCGGTGAAGGTCACGGAATCGAAAGGCACCATCTGCGCCGCGGTGATTTTATTGACTTCCTGCACTTTGGTGCCGTCGGGTAGCGTTACAGTGTAACGACCGCCGGTGGTGGATTGCGTTTCATAGAACCGGCCGACGGTACGGCTCGGTGACTCGGAGGAAGCCACCCCGGGAATTTCGACCTTGGCGGCGGCGGCGCCGCCGGCGGCCAGCGCGGCTTTACCCGCCTGCGAATCGGCGGGGATGGCGTCCGGGCTTTGCACTACGCGCTTGGCGGCGTCGGCTTTGTACACGTAGGCGGTAACAAACTGATTGCCGCCTTCGTTGGCGTCAATTTGGCGCACGATAAAGAATGAGGCCGCGCCCTTGGCCTGGGCGGCTTTGGAAATGGCGTCGTTGATATCAGGCTGGCTATGGAAAAAGCCTTTTACGCTGACGGTGTCATACGGTTCCAGCAGGTTGGCTTCCTGGCGCGGCAGTTCTTTTACGCCGTTAAAATAGCGGTATTGGGTTTCCTGCGAGGCGGCGGGGGCGTCCTTATGATATAGGTCCGCGGTGACGCGCCAGTTGCCGCTGTTGTTGGCGTCGTTAATGCCCTGGATATAATAGGCGTAGGCGCCTTTGGCATCGGCGCGGCGCGAAATCTCATCGTTGGCGTCGCCAATGGCGTTAAACCGCCCGGTAATCGTAATCCGGTCAAACGGCTGCAGACTGGCGGCTTTTTCCGGCGTCAGCTCTTGGGCTGCCTGCGCGGATAACGCCGTCAAAGTGAGTAACGCAGAGACCAAAAATGTGTTCTTCAGCTTCATAAAAAATCCTTTCGACAAACGCTTTCAGGCTAAACATGCTGAACTGTTGATGTATAACAGATTAGCTGGCGATTATGGCATGTAATAATGGTGAGTGTCTCAGCAATTTATGTCACTGTGAATAACAATTGCTTGAGCAGGGGCAAACAGTACGCCAATTTTAGGGGAAAATGCTGTTTGTCCGCACAAAATATAGACCGCTGAAACTATTTTCAGTAGGTTATTGTGTGGCTCTTGTAGGGTGATCCCAGGGTCTACCGTATGACACATTTGACTTTTGGGTCAGGATGACGGTTATCTTCAAAAAAAACGGTTAAAAAAGGGAAAGCTATGCGTATTGGTGTACCAAAAGAACGCCTGGCCAATGAGGCCCGCGTTGCCGCAACGCCCAAAACGGTAGAGCAGTTGCTCAAACTCGGCTTTACCGTGGCGATTGAAAGCGGCGCAGGCAAACTGGCCAGTTTTGAAGACGCGGCCTTTCTGGCGGCCGGCGCCTCTGTTACAGATACCGCCGATGTCTGGCAATCCGATATCATCCTCAAGGTCAATGCGCCGCTGGATGATGAAATCCCGCTCATCAAACCGGGCAGCACACTGGTCAGTTTTATCTGGCCGGCGCAGAATCCTGCGCTGCTGGAAAAACTCAGCGCCAGCAAGATCACCGCAATGGCGATGGATTCGGTGCCGCGCATTTCCCGCGCGCAGTCCCTGGACGCCCTGAGCTCCATGGCCAATATCGCCGGTTACCGCGCCATAGTGGAAGCCGCCCATGAATTCGGCCGTTTTTTCACCGGCCAGATTACGGCGGCGGGTAAAGTACCGCCGGCCAAAGTGATGATTATCGGCGCGGGCGTCGCCGGGCTTGCCGCCATCGGCGCGGCGGGCAGCATGGGCGCCATAGTGCGCGCCTTCGATACCCGTCCCGAAGTCAAGGAGCAGGTCCAGAGCATGGGCGCGGAATTCCTTGAGCTGGATTTTGAAGAAGAGGCGGGCAGCGGCGACGGTTATGCCAAAGTGATGTCTGAGGCGTTTATCAAGGCCGAAATGGCGTTGTTCGCCGCCCAGGCGCAGGATGTGGATATCATTGTCACCACCGCGCTGATCCCCGGCCGGCCGGCGCCGAAGCTTATCACCAAAGAGATGGTCGCCTCGATGAAACCGGGCAGCGTGATTGTCGACCTGGCCGCGCAAACCGGCGGCAACTGCGAGCTGACCGTGGCCGATACCATCACCGTTACCGATAACGGCGTGCGGATTATCGGTTATACCGATCTGCCGAGCCGTTTGCCTACCCAGTCCTCCCAGCTCTACGGCACCAACCTGGTCAACCTGCTGAAACTGCTGTGCAAAGAAAAAAACGGCGAGATCCTGGTGGACTTCGACGATACGGTCATTCGCGGCGTCACGGTAGTCAAAGACGGCGAACTGACCTGGCCGGCTCCACCGATCCAGGTTTCCGCCCAGCCGCAGAAGCCGACCGCCGCTCCGCTGCCGAAACCGGTTGCCAAACCCAGTTCGCCGGCCCTGAAATATGGCCTGATTGCGCTGGCGATTATTTTATTCGGCTGGCTGGCCAACGTGGCGCCGCGTGATTTCCTGTCGCATTTCACCGTGTTTGCCCTGGCCTGTATCGTGGGTTATTACGTTGTTTGGAACGTGAGTCACGCGTTGCACACGCCGCTGATGTCGGTAACCAACGCTATTTCCGGGATAATTGTTGTTGGTGCGCTGCTGCAAATCGGCCATGGCGGATGGGTGTCTTTCCTTTCATTTATCGCCGTGCTGATTGCCAGTATCAATATTTTCGGTGGCTTCACCGTGACTCAGCGCATGCTGAAAATGTTCCGTAAAAATTAAGGGGTAAACCCATGTCTGAAGGATTAGTGACGGCGGCGTATATAGTTGCCGCTATTTTATTTATTTTCAGCCTGGCGGGGTTGTCCAAACACGAAAGCTCACGGCAGGGCAATCTGTTTGGTGTCAGCGGGATGGCGATTGCGCTTATCGCCACCATTTTTGGCCCCCATGCCGGCAATGTCGGCTGGATCATCGTCGCCATGGTGATAGGCGGCAGCATCGGGGTTTACCTGGCGCGTAAGGTCGAAATGACCGAAATGCCCGAACTGGTGGCCATCCTCCACAGCTTTGTCGGCCTGGCCGCCGTCCTGGTGGGCTTTAACAGCTATCTCGATCATGGCGATATCATCAATGCGGTGATGGAAAATATCCATCTGACCGAAGTGTTTTTAGGCATCTTTATCGGTGCGGTCACCTTTACCGGTTCGATTGTGGCGTTTGGCAAACTGCGCGGTAAAATTTCCTCGCGCCCGCTGATGTTGCCGTACCGCCATCATATGAACCTGGCGGCATTGGTCGTGTCGTTCCTGCTGCTGGTGCTGTTTGTCAGGACCGAAAGCGTCGCCCTGCAATCCATCGCGCTGCTGCTGATGACCATTATCGCGCTGGTGTTCGGCTGGCACCTGGTGGCTTCCATCGGCGGGGCCGATATGCCGGTGGTCGTGTCGATGCTGAACTCCTATTCGGGGTGGGCGGCGGCGGCGGCGGGTTTTATGCTCAGCAACGACTTGCTGATCGTGACCGGCGCCCTGGTAGGGTCATCGGGGGCGATCCTGTCCTATATCATGTGTAAAGCCATGAACCGCTCGTTCCTGAGCGTGATTGCCGGCGGGTTCGGCACCGACGGCTCCGGCGGCGGCGAAGAAACCGAGATGGGCGAATATCGCGAAACCACGGCGGAAGAAGTGGCCGAGTTGTTAAAAGGCTCGAGTACCGTCATTATCACCCCCGGCTACGGCATGGCGGTAGCGCAGGCCCAGTATCCGGTGCATGATATCACCGCCAAGCTGATTGCCCGCGGCATCAAGGTCCGCTTCGGCATCCATCCGGTGGCGGGGCGTTTGCCCGGGCATATGAATGTGCTGCTGGCGGAAGCCAAGGTGCCTTACGATGTGGTGCTGGAAATGGATGAGATCAACGAGGATTTCAGCAGCACCGACACCGTGCTGGTGATCGGCGCCAACGATACCGTTAACCCGGCGGCGCAGGAAGATCCGCGCAGTCCGATTGCGGGGATGCCGGTACTGGAAGTGTGGAAAGCGCAGAATGTGATCGTGTTTAAGCGCTCCATGAACACCGGCTACGCCGGGGTGCAGAATCCGCTGTTCTTCAAAGAAAACACCCAGATGCTGTTTGGCGATGCCAAGGCCAGCGTCGAGGCGATCTTGCGCGCGTTATGATGTGATGGGATAGTGCCGCGAAGGTTTCGCTTGCTCGGTGTTTTATGGTGCGCCAGTGAAGGTTTCGCTTGCCATCCGTTGGGTGACTATATGCTTAGCCGGGCGCAGGCAAGCGATAAGGAGGGCCATACGCCTGGCCCTCCTTAACCTCCGTGCGTCCGGCAGATCGCGCGCCGCTGCGCGGTCCCTGGCTTCACTGCATCACAGCTTTGGACCGTACGGGATGCGCTCCAGGCGCAGCCCGTCCTTTCGCCGCTCCCGGCGGCTCATCCAGCCGTGATTTGCAAAGCCAGCGCACTCTATGCCGGATCAACGTCAACACCATAGTCTGCATGACATGGTGTTTTTTATTTATGGAAGCAGGCATGTTTCGGGGAAACTATCGACTGTCGGTATCTTGATGCAACGTCCCGTCCACCAAGGCAACAGCAACGCAATTTCTGCATAAATGCAATGCGTAAAGCGACATTTAACCCGGCATAAAGCGCGCTGACGGCGCCAATGACCCCGGCACGAGCCGCCGGGAGCGGATCGAGGCCCGGTTGCGCCTGGAGCGCATAACCGGGCCGGTGCATAACGGGAGCATTGGCGGCATAAGCCAATAACCCACGCCGATCTTTATTCGTACTTATCGCCGCCTTCCAGCGTCACCGGCGAGACATAGTCGTCCGGCTTGATAGCCAGCAAATCGCATTTCAGATGATCGATCACCAATTCGGTGGTATTGCCGATGAACGCGGCGGAAAACCCGGTGCGGCCGATGCTGCCCAGCACCACCACACCGGCATCCAGATGCTCGGCCAGATCGGGAATGACTTCCTCCGGCAGGCCTTTTTCCACATGGGTGAATTTTTCATCCAGCTGGAATTTCTGGCGCAGGCTTTTCATCGCGATCAAATGCTGGCCGCGAATGGCGTCGTTATAGACGCTGGGATCAAAATCCGGCAGTTCAATGGCGATATTAATGGGCGTGACCGGGTAGGCGCCCACCAAATGAACCTCGGTCTGGTTCACCTGTTTCGCCAGGGCCAGGGTTTCGGTGACCAGCTTGATGTTCAGGGGATCGTGATACGGCTCCTCGCCGGAGAGATTGACCGCCACCAGCGCCTTGCCGCCTTCCGGCCACGGCTGATCCTTCACCATCCAGACCGGGCAGGGGCATTTGCGCAGCAAATGCCAGTCTGTCGGGGTAAATATCACTGATTCAAACCTGTCGTGCTGATGGGCCATTTTCAGCACCAGGTCGTGTTTATGGGCGATGACTTCCTGGATAATGGCTTCGAACGGACGGTTATGCCACACCACCTTGATTTCGATGGGCACGCCGCTGCTCAAGTAGTGCTGGCACTGCTCCTCTATCCAGGCGGTACGCTGGCTGATGACGCCCTGGCGCATCGCGGTGCGTTCGTCGGGGGAGAGCAGCGTGGTCATTTCGTAGGAAAAATCATAGATGGGCAGGAAGGCTTTGATGGAACCGCCCAATTGATGCACCAGATACACGGCCCGGCGCAGGGCGGGCTGATCATCCTGGTTAGGATCGATTGCGACTAATAAATTGCGATACTTGGCCATTAAGAGACTCCTTCATTTCTGTAATGCCACAGAATGTTAAAATAAGAGTAACTCATTGGAACAATCACGGACAGAAGAGAAGTGAAGCCGGATCAATAAAATAGAAAATTATGTCCCCGGCCGGAGGCTAAATGCTTGTTATCAACTTACCTTTTGCGGCGTGCCGGCCAGCTCCGACAACGCTTCGCCGTCTTCAATGGTGATGTATTTACCTTTCACCGCCAGCATGCCGCTTTTCTGGAACCGGCCCAGCAGGCGGCTGATGGTCTCGACGGTCAGGCCGAGATAGTTGCCGATATCGCCCCGGGTCATGGTCAGGCGAAATTCACGGGGTGAGAAGCCGCGCTGGGCAAAACGCCGCGACAGATTATAGACAAAAGCCGCCAGCCGTTCCTCGGCGTTCTTTTTAGACAGCAGCAGGATCATATCCTGATCGCCCTTAATTTCGCCGCTCATGAGCCGCATCATCTGCTGGCGCAGGTTGGGCATCTTGCCGGACAGGTCGTCGAGGGTTTCAAAGGGGATCTCGCATACCATCGAGGTTTCCAGCGCCTGGGCGAAGCTGGGATGCTGGCCGGCGCCGATGGCGTCGAAGCCCACCAGATCGCCCGCCAGATGAAAGCCGGTAATCTGCTCGTCGCCCTGCTCGGTGATGGTGTAGCTTTTGATGGTGCCGGAACGGATGGCGTAGAGCGATTTAAGCTCGTCGCCGGCCTTGAACAGCGCCTGGCCCTTCTGAATGGGTTTTTTGCGCTCGATGATATTGTCGAGCTGGTCCAGCTCGTGCTCATTGAGGGTAAAAGGAATACATAATTGGCTGATACTACAATCCTGACAGTGGATCGCACAACCGCCAGACTGGATTCGTCTGATAATACGCTTTTCCTGGATGATCATATCTCGCCGCTCATGCATTACTTGATTTGGGTCAATTTTACCATCAATTGGTGTCGATGATAAAGTGTCCAGCGACCCTGGTGCACATTTAGCTAAAATATCCCGGGCGCGGGGGACATTTTGCCGGTGGGTTTTGCGTTTTAAAAGGTGTAAGGTAAAAAAAACACGGGGATGAAACACCTTTAACATCAGGGGATAACAGCTATGGGGCGGACAGTAGGCATTATCGGCGCGGGCCATGTGGGGGCCGATACGGCATTTTCCCTGGTGACCCAGGGACTGTGCGACGAAATCGTCTTAATCGACACTAATGAGGCCAAGGCGCGCAGCCAGGGGCTGGAACTGCGCGATATGGCGTCCCTGGTCGCGTCCAGGGTGCATATCGTCGTTAATGATTATGCCGCGCTGCAGCGGGCGCGGGTGGTGGTCATGGCGATCGGGCCGACGACCCTTTTGCGTGAAGACCGGATGGAAGAGCTGGTGGAAACCAGCGCCACGGTCTCGCAGGTGGTGCCGCGCATCATGGCGAGCGGTTTTAGCGGCGTCATTATCAGTATCACCAATCCCTGCGACGTGATTGCCGCCGTCATCCAGCGGGAAAGCGGCCTGCCGGCATCACGGGTGTTCGGCACCGGCACGTCGCTGGATACCGCGCGTATGAAAAGGGTGGTCGGCGAGTTTTTCGCGGTGGATCCCAAAAGCGTCAGCGGCTACGTGATGGGCGAACACGGCGAATCCCAATTTGTCGCCTGGAGCACCGTGCGCATCGGCGGGCTGCCGGTCAGCGAATGGGCCGGCGATAAACAGCCCGATCTGGCGGCAATGAAAGATCAGGTGCGCGCAGGGGGCTGGGAAATTCTGCAGGGCAAGGGCTGGACCAGTTTCGGCATCGGCACCGCCACGGCGCGGCTGGTGGACGCGGTGCTGTCCGACGGGCAGACCGTATTC
This sequence comes from Sodalis sp. RH24, assembly GCF_047324145.1. Taxonomy (NCBI): domain Bacteria; kingdom Pseudomonadati; phylum Pseudomonadota; class Gammaproteobacteria; order Enterobacterales; family Bruguierivoracaceae; genus Sodalis; species Sodalis sp. RH24. The sequence goes on along the minus strand of NZ_CP178729.1, from coordinate 903,773 downwards.
CCGGTGTCGGCGTGGGATGAGCGGGAAGGTGTGTATATCGGCCAACCGGCCATCGTCGGGGCCGGGGGCATTGAGCGCACGCTGCCGGTGACGCTGGCGCCTGAGGAACAGCGGGCCTACGCCGCGTCGGCCAGGATGATCGGCCGCGCCTTCGCGTCTCTCTGAGCGGCCGCCGCCGTCGGGGAGGAAAATAGACCGGCCGTGAAATTACGCCGCCGCCGGTCTATAGTAAACCGGTACTGCAAGTGATGTGTGACTGATTAACACCAGGGCGAAACCGGTCGCCCCGGTAAGCGCGAGTGACAACAATGACCTGTAATGATGAAGATCTGTTTAAAGAGGCCATGGACGATGTCAAACCGCTAAAGGATCCGGCCAACGTGGTTTTCCTGCGGCATAAACCCCCGGTGGCGAGGCGCCGGCCAGACGACGCTGTCGATAATTTCCTTGTCACCGCCCTGCATGACGTCATCCCGCTCGATCTTCCCCTGAGTTATAAGCGGGACGGCATTCAGCAAGGTGTGCTTGATAAGCTGCGCGGCGGCCGCTATCCCATCGAGGCCACCCTGAACCTGACCCGCGCGCCCGTGGAGACCTGCCGGCTGAATCTGTTTGCCTTTATGCTGCGCCTGCAACGCGCGGGCGTGCGCACGGTATTGATTATTCACGGGAAAGGGCGTAATCACGACAGTCATGCCAATATTGTGCGCAGCTTCGTGGCGCGCTGGCTGGCGCAGTTTGACCAAGTACAGGCGTTTTGCAGCGCGCAGGCCTGCCACGGCGGCGCCGGCGCCTGCTACGTAGCGCTGAAAAAATCCGACATTGCCCGTAGCGAGAACCGTGAGCGTTTTGCCCGCCGGGGGCGTTAATTGATGAGGACCGCGCCATGACAGATTGGAATCCCACCCTTTACCGACAATTCGAGGCGGAGAGAACCCGCCCGGCGCTTGAACTGCTGTCGCGCATTCCGCTGACGTCGCCTGCGCGGATAACGGATCTCGGCTGCGGCCCCGGCAACTCCACCCAGGGGCTGCATGAGCGCTTTCCGCAGGCGGTGATAACCGGTATCGACAGTTCGGCCGCCATGCTGGGCAACGCGCGCGCACGCCTGCCGCAGTGCCGGTTCAGCCAGGAGGATATCACCGCCTGGCGGCCGGACGCCGCTCAGGACATTATTTACGCCAACGCTTCGCTGCAATGGGTGCCGGACCATGAGACCCTGTTTCCCCGGCTGTTTTCCCTGACGGCACCGGGCGGCTGCCTGGCGGTGCAAATGCCGGATAACCGTGAGGAGCCCAGTCACAGCGAAATGCGGCGTATCGCTCAGGAAGCGCCCTGGCGGCAGCATATCGGCGATGCGGCGGGTATCCGGGTAAAGATAGTAAGCGCGCGGGATTATTATGATCTGCTGGCGCCCGATGCGCTATCGGTGGATATCTGGCGCACCACCTATTTCCATGTCATGCCGTCGGCGGGGGCGATCGTGGAATGGCTGCGCGCCACCGGCCTGCGCCCGTTCTTGGAGCGGCTGGACGATGCGCTGCAGGCGTCGTTTATCGCACGCTATCAACAGGCGCTGGTTAACGCTTATCCGGCGCGCGCCGACGGCAAGGTATTGCTGGCGTTCCCGCGCCTGTTTATCGTCGCCATGAAGCGGGTTTAAGCCCCTGCAAACCGGACGTGCGGCGGCCCTTCCCGCGCCGCAACATGGCCGTTGCCGTTGCCGGCGGCATTCCCGCTCCTGGTATCCGTCTCTTCCTCCTATTCCGCAGCGCCTATTTATTGTCTGTTATATGCGCATCGAGACCAATAAATACAGAAATTAGCAAAAAATTGAGATATTGATCAAATTATTTCATTAGCACTTGCCAGTGCTAACGCTGATAATTACCGGCGCGAATTCTGGCGCAGTCAATATGCAGTTTCCTTGCGCTAATAATAGAGTCGGTTAATAATAATCTCTAACATAGGGAGGGTTATGAAATATGTAGATAATACATATCCTTGTTATAAGGATAATGTGGATGATATATCTGAATCATTTGCCATAAAATTCTGCCTGTCTAAAAATTCTACGTTGCGGCGTAATTTTCAAACCGCGAGAAATGACGGTGAAAAATTATCATTGCAATATGCATCGATTCCTGATGCTTTAAATGCCGTAAGCGGAACAAAGGAGAACGATCCCCCCTTAGCGACATTTATGCTACGTCGTACGGAAGCGTTACCTGATATAAACAGTGAGTCTGATCTTGTGCTTATAAAAAGCACGTTGCGTTATGATCTCGCCGGCGCGGATTATGCGCTTGATGCCGCCCAGTATGTTTATAGCGGTTCCCTGCGCGATGGTTTCTTTTTGCAGCAAGGCATAACCCTTGACCAGGAAGGGAGGATAGTACTGGTAAAAGGCAAGCAAAAGGATTTTTTCAAAGGCGCCTGGCAGAAGGTCAAGGGGACGAAAAAATTTTATATTGCCACGGTTGATTTTAAAGACCATGACGACCTGCGCTTTGATCGATTAATCGTCAATGATAAGGGCAGCCTGATAGGGAAAAAAAAAGGCGCGGCCGATTATTATAAATTAACGCTGAGTACTGACAGCACCACGACTACCCTCGACGTCAATGCCGGATTCGATGCCTGTTTCAATATCAGCATTTTACTGAAAAAATTGCCGCAAGCGGGACGGATGCCGGATGATCTATGCTTACACAGCCATGATCGGAAGACGGTTGAATTGGTCTTTAAAGAGGGCAGCCTTTTTCTGGCGATCCCGGCACAGGGTTACGATCACACCCGGGGCCGCCGGGAGATAAAACTCCGGTTACCCCTATCCGGGGCAGTTAACATTTTATCCGCTTGCCAAATACTCAATAGGGTTAAGCTAACGGTGAATCACAACGGGAAATTAAACGTTTTTTACCTGGATGCCGACCATGTGGATGCCGTGAAGGCCACTATCAGGCATTTAAGCCAAAAACCGCCGCAGAATTTTTCGTCAGGCTCCGGAAACAACCCCTATGATAAGGTATTTTCAGGCCAGCCTTTTACCAACTACCGCTGGGGAAAATTCAGCAGCCGGCGGATCCCGTTATTGGCTAAAACCATTGATAATTTCAGGGTGAGACTAAAGCGCGCCAGAGCATTGAACTACCGTGGCGATCGCAGACGTGCCGGTATCGCACTGGCGCAAGCGGTGGACCCCGGGGTACGATGCCTGGCGCAAACCCTGACCAGAAAAATCGCCCAGCCCCCACGCGTCGCCGCGCCACAAACCGGGACTCATGCCTTCACCCGTGAGTTCGGCGAAATAAATAAGTTCGTAAATAATAAAGGAATGAACAAATTATTTGCTTCTGCTTCCTCTTATCTCAGCGCTAAGGAGGATATCACCGACAAAATAAGATACACCTTATCCTTGCTGGGAAAAAATGAATCGATTTCCCTGAACAAATTGTTCGATGCTTCTTTTTTTCTCGGTATCGCCGCGGCCGGACTGCCTTTTATGCCCGGCTGGTTTACCGGCGCCATGGTCCGGTATAGCCGGGGGCAATCGTTAACGTTGACCAAAAATGACAACGGAAGTATCAAATTAAATTATAACAAAATTAATTATAAGACATTAATTGCTATTCTAGGAACCGGCCAAGGTTTAGAAGAGAATGGTAAATTATTAAATTATAATAATATTGATTTCTCTACGGTATTGCCCTTAGAAGCTAATGCCATACTGGTGGCTAACAAAAACGCGCAATTCAATTTTAGTATCGATGTCTGCGAACAGGAAATCGGCCTGCTGCTTGACGCTATTTTTATTCCGCAAAGCGCAGCCCTGCATCGCGAAGAGCATCTCGCACCTTATTTCGCGAAATTGATCCGGCAAGCGATAACCAAAACCTGCCGCGGCCAGGGGGCAACCCTGCTGCTGGAAGCCAAAAGCGAGCTGCGGGCACAGGTGGGTTTTATGGCCGATCCAAACACCTTTATGGTGCTGCCGCGCACCGCCTTAGGGGCAGGCGGCGCGGTAAATATTTTTGATATCAATAAGCAAACGAATGAGGTCACCACGTATTTTTCCGGGCAACCCGTCAACGACAGGCAGGTTAACCTGCAGCAAAAATACCTCGGCTTCTCCTTATTTTCTTATCAGGAGAGCAAAATTATGCCCATTGCCATGACACCGGCACCGGGTAATACCCTGCTGTGTTTTCCCTTGCCGTTAACCGAGGAGCTCAAGCAGACGCTGCCCGTCACCCGCAATGCCGCGGCCAGACATTATCGCCTGGACGGGGCGACGTTGAAAATTGAGTCGTCCCCCCTGATTACATTGCCCGCAGGCAACGCTGAAACAGGGCGGGAGCAGGAAGCGGAGCCGGCGTTTAACCTGATAGCCAACGAGCTTAACTACGTGATTGCCGGCTTTTTGAAACGATTGCCGAAACACGTCGGCGACCAAGTGGAATCGCTAAGCAAAATCCTCAAGAATGCCGTCGATCGCTTCCACGGTTATCAAAGGATAAAAGCGGGGGAGGAGATCAGTACGTTTATTGTATCCCCGGGGGACTATAAACAGAATCTGCGGTTATTTAATCAGCAAAAAACCGCGGAAGTTATTATCTATCCCCCTGCGCAAAAGCCCTTTTACCTGCGGCTGAAAAAGTCCTTGCGACCCTGGACCATGAATACCACGCTTGGCGAATATTTGCTCGTTAAAAAGAAAGACCCGGGCTGCAATGCGGGCCAAGGGCAGGGACAACAACTCCATCTATACGATATTATTCACGCCGTCGAGGACTATGCCGCCCGAAGCAACATCGACAGTTTAGATAAACGTTCCGCGGTGAGGGCAATCGCGACTTATACAATCCAAAAGAAGGTGCTCCGGCAGATTTATGATGAATTTATCATTGCGCTCAATCAGATGATGTCGGCGCTGGCGGCCGATAAAAGCTACGATCCGGCCCTCAAGCGGCTGGAGCATCTTGCCGATAGCTGCAGCCTGCAGAACGCGGGGACCAATCCGCTCTTCCAGCTTAATGATATCCAATTGGTCAGGCAGAATACGCTGGCATCGCGTGTCGGCACCGTGCCTTGTACCTTACTGAATGTGGCCGCCAGAAATGAATTAACCTATACCGCCTCGCTTGGCACCATCAGGTTTATGTACCGCGATAAAGAGGTATTTCCTCATAGCTTAACCCTATCGCTGGATATCCTGCCCGATCTGTGGTTTCAGTGCCCGTCATAGTCTTTAGGTAGACTAATATTGATAATTGGTCCATAATAATACCAAGACGACAGCGGAGGGCTCAGTAATGGTATTGCCGCACAAATTACCGTTTAACGACGAGAAACGGCATGTCGCCGCCGTTGGGCTTAAAACGGTGATGGCTATCCTTGATAAATGGGGGTGCACCCCTGAGCAGGCGCAGGCCATTTTGCAGATCTCAAAAGCGTCCTTTTATAAATTCAGGAAAGATCCGGCCGCAGCCCAGCTGACCAACGATCAATTGGAGCGTTTGAGCTACCTGCTCAATATCCACGCCTCGCTGCGCACGTTATTCGAAAACCCCGAAAACGTGTATGGTTTTATGGCGCTGAACAACCATAATCCTTATTTTAGCGGGCGCAGGCCGCTGGATATGCTCAGCACCGGCCATTTCGGCACGTTATACGAAGTCCATAAACAGCTGGACGCGCTGCGGGGGGGGCAATGGTAGTCACGGCCCCACCCAGACTGCCCGCCCTGGAGATCGCGCAACAGCGCGGCTACCGGCTGATTACTTCTAAATATCCGCCGATCGCGTTATTTGAGGATGTGGCCGACGAGGCAGAGTTCGACATCCTTTATGCGCTACAGGCATTGACCAACCCCAGGCTGCAAAATGAAACCGGCGACCTGGCGTTTTTGGCCGCCGGGGAAATTCCGTTCGGCATTGCGGGCTGTTCCTACGCGGTAGCGCCGTTTACCCATGTTAATCCGCTGGGCAGCCGTTTTTCCGACGGCACGTTCGGCATGTTGTATCTTGCCGATGAGATGGCCACCGCCCTGGCGGAGGTGGCCTATCACCAGGAGCGCTACTGGCAGTTTATCGATGGACTGAAATATGATCGCCTGGTGATGCGCGGCCTGGTGTTTATTTTCGATCCGGCGCCGGCTTACGACGCGCTGGTGCTGCCGCTTGCCAACGTGGTCTATGATCCGCTTAGCTATACCGCCGCCAGGGAGCTGGGGCGCTCTTTGAAAGCCAATGGATGTGCTGCGCTGCGCTATCGTTCGGTCCGCCGGCCGGGCGCGGTCTGCTGGGGACTGTTTACCCCGAAAGGAGTGAAAAGCGTCCAGCAAAGCGCGCATTATGAGTTTATCTGGGACGGTAAACGGATCGCTAAAATAGATCGCATTGTGTCCACCCAGGCGCTGAGGTAACGGCGTGGGTGTAAAGGCATCGTTGGCGGGTAACATTAATCCGCGCCGCAGGCGTCAGATGGCCACGAATAAACCTGTTCCGGCGTAAAACAGTTAAGCGGTTCCGATGCTACGCTTAATATATTGTCAAAACCTACGGCAAAAATATAAAAATCATGGCGTGTGTTCGGGGAAAGATAACAAATTGACACGGATGTCTCATCGCCGCGGGTTTGTGCTATCCAACCCCCGGGAAACCCCGCGTGCAATGCGCGGTAATAGGCGGTGGGCGCGCCGCCCTGGCCAGCGTCCCAGGTTAAAATAGCGGTGGTCGCGGTAAGTATGGCGAGATTCAGGTTTACGGGAACCGCCGGGCGCAAAAATACAGGGGCATTGCGGTCCAGGGAAAATTGATTTTGCATTATAATACCCTCAATGTTCACTATTTAAATGTTGGCTTATCATTATGATTATAGCTAAAATGCTGGATTGAGTTTTTCCCCCTGTCATCAATTTCAATTAATGATCTTTATTTATTGATAAAGTATAAAATTAATAAAACAAACCCATTATTGGTTTGCCTGTTTTTGCTGCCCGTTAAACGGGCAGCTGGAAGGGTGTTATTGAGTAGTAAATTAATATCGTTGATGTTCACCAGACGGACGCGGCGGATAATAAGGCGGGCGCGGCGGCTCGCAAGGCTGATGCGGCGGATAATAAGGCGGGCGCGGCGGCTCGCAGGGCTGATGCGGCGGATAATAGGGCGGGCGCGGCGGCTCGCAAGGCTGATGCGGCGGATAATAAGGCGGGCGCGGCGGCTTGCAATGCTGATGCGGCGGATAATAAGGCGGACGCGGCGGCTCGCAATGCTGATGCGGCGGATAATAAGGCGGACGCGGCGGCTCGCAGTGCTGATGCGGCGGATAATAAGGCGGGCGCGGCGGCTCGCAATGCTGATGCGGCGGATAATAAGGCGGGCGCGGCGGCTGGCAATGCTGATGCGGCGGATAATAGGGCGGGCGCGGCGGCTGGCAATGCTGATGCGGCGGATAATAGGGCGGGCGCGGCGGCTTGCAAGGCTGATACTGTGGATAATAGGGCGGGCGCGGCGGCTCGCAATGCTGATGCGGCGGATAATAGGGCGGGCGCGGCGGCTCGCAATGCTGATGCGGCGGATAATAAGGCGGACGCGGCGGCTCGCAGTGCTGATGCGGCGGATTATAGGGCGGGCGCGGCGGCTGGCAATGTCGGTGCGGGTCGCATCCCGGGCGCGACGAACCCGGTAACGCATTCGTGAAAAAGTGAAAAGGCCGGTTGAGCCTGCTCGGTGTGCCGTCGTAGCCTATGCCAACAATAAATATAGTATAGAAGGTATAGGGGTATAAATCGGTAAGAAAAAGTCTATGGGGAAATCCCGGAATGTATTTTATGACCACATTTCTCTCACTGTCGAAAATCTGCCAATATTGAACTGGCGCGCCTTCGCTAATATCCCAGAGTATCGTGACGGTGGTTGACGTAACGTTTTCTAAATGTATATTTACCGCTGTTGATGGGGGGGCTAGAGTGGGTTGATTGCAATTACTTACAAATGAATTTTTCATGTATAATTCCTCGTTATAATATGTGCGATTTCATAAAATATGAGTATTTTTCAATTAATATCTCGTCGTTGTTGAAATGGATGGGATAATCAATTTATCAATATAAAAATTGCGATAGTAAAAAAACCTGAAAAAAAATTTATTTCACTGGCGTCGCCTCCAGGGATGCTGCCCGGTGTCCCTGTCATATTCTGGCTTATTAACTGCAACGGGAATAATCACTTCCTTATATTGCTATCTCAAAATTATATTTGAATCTTATAAATGAGGGCGATGACCTTATATCTTTCAAAAAATATCGGCAGGTCAGCCCTTCGTTATAGGTTGAAAAATAAAATTAATAAACATTTTATCAAAGCCAGTAAAATATAATCACATAGGAAGTAATACTAAGTATATTGCCTGGTATGAAGTAGTCAATTGCCTAATAGGGCATGTTGTTTTTTGATAGGGCTAACGCACGCCGCCCGCTACCAGGCGCGTAATATGCTGGCGGGTGTAGTGGCGCAGGAGGCCGGTTTCCGCCAGGGCGGCCATAAGCCTGTCGGTGTCATGTGTCCTCGCATTGAGCAGCAGGCCCACCACGGTGCCGCTGTGGGCGACGTTCAGGCCGTAGAGATCCTGCTGTTCCACAAAGCGCAGCAGCGTCTCGAACCCGGGTTTCGGCAACAGCGCATTACGCGCCCGGGCGCTGAGGGTGGCGGCGGCGCCCAGCTGGCCGGGAGACTGCGCGACGCAGCTTTGCTGGAACAATAGCCAGGCATTTTGCAGCGGCTGCGCCTGCGCGCGAAGCTGATCATCGTGAATTTGCTGATGTGACGCGGCGGTGGTAAGCGTATGCGGGCTTTCCAGGATAAGGATATCGAGCTGGGGCAACCAGTGATGGGAAATATGGCAGGTGCCCCGGCGGTGGTCAAACAGCGTCAGCGCTTTAAATACCGTGCTGTCTGTGGGCTCTAGCCGCAGGCAAAGCCGCGCCAGGGTCATTTCATCAAGCTCCCGCCCAAGCCAGCGCGCGGTGGCCACTGCCGTGGCGGCAATATCGGCGGTGCTGCTCGCCAGCCCCTTGGCGATGGGAATGGTGGACCGGCGCTCGATGCGCAGCGGCGGCACGTCACCGGGATTGACACCAAAATGCTTGATAACCTGATCGAGCATGCGCCGGCTGAGCGGGCGTTCATCCGCCATAGGCGGCCCCGCGCGCACTTCCACCTCGCTAAACCAGTCGATAGGGCAGGACACCAGCTTTTCGCCGCCGTTAATCCAGCCCTGCAGCAGCTCGCCGCAGGAAGCGGGGCAGCGTGCCTCAGCCATGGGTATACCACGGGCCGCTGGAATGACAGCATTGTTTAATCATGGGCAAACACCTTGCGCAAGGCGTCGAGCAGGCGGCGGTTATCCGCCTTATCCTTGATCGCCACACGATAATACTCGCCGGACAGGCCGGCATAGTTGGCGCAACTGCGGATAAGCAAGCCCTGTCGCAGCAGCAGACCCTGTAAATCGAGGCCGGGGCGCAGGCAGCGAAAAAAGATAAAATTGGCCGCCGGCCGCCAGACCTTGAGCGCTGGCAGGGCGTTAAGTCCTGTAAACAGGTATGCCTGTTGCTCTTGCAGCCATTGCCTTGAATCACGCTGATAATCCGCATCGTCCAGTACCACTTCACCGGCCAGCGCGGCGTAGGCGTTTATGGTCCAGGGAGGGCGGCGTTCGCGCAACCGCGCCACCGCCTGCCCGTCGCTGCTGACCATATAGCCCAGCCGCAGGCCGGGGATGGCGTAAAATTTAGTCAGCGAACGCAGAACAAATACCGCAGGCAAACCGGACAGGCTATCAATCATACTGACGCCGCCGGGGATGAAATCCATAAAAGCCTCATCCACCACCAGCGTAATCGCCAGTTCGCGGCAGCGCAGGGTGATGGCCTGCATAAGATCAGGTTCAATCAGCTGGCCGGTGGGATTATTGGGCGTGCAGAGAAACAGGCAGTCGATGCCGGGGCCGAGCGCCGCCAACAGGCGAGGGTCGGGGCGAAAATGATCTTGCTCCGCCAGCCGATATTCCCTGATGCGGCAGTCCATGCCCTCCAGGGCGAGCCGATATTCGGCGAAACCCGGGCTTAACAGCAGCACGGTTTTGCCGCGCAGCAGGAACGCGAGATCATAAATCAGCTCGGTGGCGCCGTTGCCCGCCAGGATCCAGGATGCCGGGCAGCCATGGTGCGCGGCAAGCCTGGCGTGCAGCCGGCGATAGAGCGGATCGGGATAGCGCTCCGCCAGCGCCCACGTTTCGGCCAGCGCCCGCCTGAGGCTAGGCGGCATGCCGAGCGGATTGATATTGGCGCTGAAATCCACGATCGAGGCTTCATCCACCCCCGAGGCTAACGCCATGTCCAGTACGTTGCCGCCGTGCTGATTGGCTTGCGCCATAAATAACTCCCTGCAGATCTATCGGGTTGCCGGCAAGGCCATGGACGCCGCGCAGCCAATGATATCGCCAATATTATATAACAGGCGGCCGCGCCGCCGTCATCATAACGATTGCAGCAAGGTCAGCGCGGCCACGTCGCCGATGACAATCAGCGACGGCGCCGCCATTCCCGCCCGCGCGCTTTCTTGCGCAAGCGTGCCGAGGGTGGCCAGCACGGTGCGCTGTTCCGGATGGCTGGCGTTCATTACCACCGCCGCAGGCGTATCCGCGTCCCGGCCATGGAGGATAAGCTGCCGGCAGATATCCGCCAGCCGCGACATGCCCATCAGGATAATCAGCGTGCCGTCCAGCTGCGCCAGCACCCGCCAGTTATGCGGATCCTTGCCGTCGCGCAGGTGCCCGGTAATAACATGAAACGAGGAGGCGAAGTCACGATGGGTTACCGGGATGCCGGCGCGCGCCAGGCCGCCGATGGCCGAGGTAATACCCGGCACCACCTCGCAGGTAACGCCGGCGCGCACCAGCGCCTCGGCCTCTTCGCCGCCGCGGCCAAAGACAAAAGGATCGCCGCCTTTCAGCCGCACCACCTCGCGGCCCATATTCGCCTGTTCGATCAGAATGGCGTTAATCCGATCCTGCGGGATCGGGTGGTGATCGGCGCGTTTGCCCACGTCGATCAGCACGCAGTGCGCGGCGGCTTCTTTCAGCAGCAGTGGATTGACCAGGCGATCGTAGACCACCGCGTCGGCGCGCTTCAGGCAGTCCAGCCCCATCACGGTTATCAGCCCGGGATCGCCCGGACCGGCGCCCACCAGCCATACCTTACCCGACATGTTGCACCTCTTTTGGTTGCGCCAGACCGACACGCATGACATCGCGGGCGATCATCAGTTCTTCATTGGTGGGGATCACCGCGACGATAACCGGCGCGCCGTCCTGCTGGATAAACGTGGCGTGACGCTCGTTTTTGTTTTCGTCCACGCGGATGCCCAGAAATGCGAGATTGCGGCAGATTTGCCAGCGGATGCCGGCGGCGTTCTCGCCGATGCCGGCGGTAAAAATCACCACATCCACGCCGTCCATTTCGGTTGCGTACGCGCCGATAGCGCTGCGGATGCGATCGGTGAACATGGCCAGCGCCAGCGCCGCGCGGTGATTGCCCGACTCGGCGGCGCTTACGATATCACGACAGTCATTGGAGATCCCAGAGACGCCCAGCAGCCCGGACGCGTTATTCATGATCTCAAGCAATTGTTGTGCAGATTTATTTTCGCGCAAGGCGATAAACGGCACTATCGACGGATCGATATCGCCGCAGCGCGTGCCCATCATCAGTCCGGCCAGCGGCGTAAATCCCATGGAGGTGGCGACCGACCGGCCGCCGTTAATGGCGCAGATGCTGGCCCCGTTGCCCAGATGGCAGGAGATGATGCGCAGGTCCCTCCGCCCCAGCAGACCGGCGCAGGTTTCGGCGATGTATTTATGGCTGGTGCCGTGAAAACCGTAGCGGCGGATGCCGTAATCACGGTAATAACGGTAGGGCAGCGGATAAAGATAGCCGGCCTCGCTGATGGTCTGGTGAAAAGAGGTATCGAACACCCCCACGCAGACCGCGTGCGGCAGACGCCGCTGGAACGCGCGGATACCCTTGGCGTTAACCGGGTTATGGATCGGCGCCAGGGCGCCGAGTGCGTCGATTTCCTCCAGCGCGGCGGCGTCGATAGGTGCGGAATCCTTGAAATATTCGCCGCCGTGGGCCACCCGGTGGCCGACGCCGTCGATATGCGCCAGGGAGTCGACGATGCCGCGTTGCAGCAGGGTATCCAGTAAATACTCCGCCGCCTGCTGGTGATCGTTAAGCGCTACGTCGGCCTGATGTGTGCCCCCGTCCGCGCGCAGGGTAAAGCGCGCGCTGCCGCTGCCCAGCCTTTCAAACAGCCCCTTGGCCAGGGTGATTTCCTCCGGCATGGCAAATAATTCGAACTTAAGGGACGAGCTGCCGGCATTCACCGCCATAATTAGGTGTGTCATCTGTTACTCCGAAACTGTTATTCCAGATACGTCAGCAGTGGCGCAATACCTTCCCGCCGGGTGGCCGATACCAGAAACAGCGGATCCGCGCCGGCCTGCTTTAATTGATGAATAACGAAGGCTTTTTGTCTTTCATCGACCGCAATGTCGCCCTTGGTGATAATGCCGATAACCGGTTTATTAAACAGGGTGGCGAACATGGGTGAAAAATAGCTGTTTTCACTGTCGAGGCTTTGTACCAAAGCAACGATATCCGCTTCATAGGAACTTGAGAGCAGCGCGCTGTAAAAATGGCGGTTCTCGATATATTCCCCCGGGCTGTCAATGGCGTCGGCCAGGTAAACCATGGACTGCGTTTTGCGGTAGACCAGCGGATCGCCCCGCAGGCATTGCAACAGCGTGGTTTTCCCCGACTGACTGGGTCCGAGCAGCATCAACCGTTTCATGGCTCAGGTCCGGGTCAGCGCGCAGGGGGTGAATTTCATCATCTCACCCAGGGTATACAGCACCTGTTTCAGGGCATATTCCACCGAGGACACATCGCCGCAAATAATTACCGCGCCGGTAAAACGGTCGATAAAGCCAATCTTTATCGCGCCGGATTTCGTGGCGATATCGCTGGCGATAATCGAGGCTTCGCTGGGCGTGATGGTGAGAATGCCGATAGCATTGTCATCCTCATTCAGCCCCAGTTTTTTATAAATATCCTTATTGGGATTGGCAATTAAATGCGCCAGCGTAATTTGTTTGCCGGGAACATATTCCTGAATGACCCGCTCGGTTTTTATCTCGCTATTCATAATGTCCTGTTTTTCGCTATATCACGGCGCCGATAATCGCCCCGATATCGTTATCCGACGCCGGGCGCGGATTGGTGGTTAACGTGGCGTCGCTTAACGCCGCCCGGATCATAGGGGGCGTGGCGAGGCGTATTTTTTCCGCGCCAAGGCCAAGCGCGCCCAGGCCGGCGGGGATGCCGATGGCGCGTTTTAACTGGCTGATATGGTTGAGCAACTGATTTAGCCCGGCCCGATCGTCGTTTTGCCGGGCGGCCAGGCCACAGAGCCTTGCCAGGCGGGCATATTTTTTCGTCGCCCGCGCGTCCGCGCTGTTAAAGCGGATCACTTCGGTGAGCAGCAGCGCGTTGGCCAGACCGTGCGCCACATGCAGTTGCCCGCCGAACTGATGGGCGATGGCGTGGTTTAAACCCAGCCCTGCCTGGCTGAAGGCCATGCCGGCCAGGGTCGCGGCGTTGTGCATTTTTTCCCGCGTGCGCAGGCAGTCTCCCGTGGCATACGCGGCCGGCAGGTAGCGGAACACCAGCTGCGCGGCCTTCTCCGCCAGCGCGTCGCTGAAATCGCTGGCGCCGGTGGACACATACGCCTCAATGGCATGGGTCAATACGTCCATCCCGGTATTGGCCGTGACCGCCGGCGGCACCGATACCACCAGTTGCGGATCGAGCAGGGCGATATCGGGATAAATGGCATCGTCGAACAGGGGATATTTGATGCCCTGCGCCGGATCGCTTATCACGCTGGCGCTGGTCACTTCCGAGCCGGTGCCGCTGGTGGTGGGAATGGCGATAAAGGTGTCGATGGCGATGCCCACCCGGCGGCCGAAAAACACCATGGCCTTGGCGGCGTCGATGGCGGACCCGCCGCCGAACCCTATTACCACGTCCGGCCTGACCGATTGCAGCTGCGCGATACCGGCCACCACGGTGGCGATGGGCGGATCCGGCATGATCTCGCTGAACAGGCTGACCCGGTCGGCGTCCAGATGCGCCAGCAGGCGCGCGATGGCGCCGCCCTTGGCCAGGAAGCCGTCGCAGACCACCCAGATTTTCTTGCCGCGGTAGCGCTCCAGGCGCTCCAGGCTGTCGATGCCGCTGTAGACGCGGGTCGGGATGACAAAACGTTTCATCGTCTTTCCTTTACCTCAACGCAATTTGTTCAACGGATGGAGAACGCATTCGTCAACACACAGCGACGATGGCGGGCGAAGGTGCGCGCCGACGTGGTGCCTTCGCCGGTGGGGGTGGCGATGGTGAAGGTGGCAAACCCTTCGGCGCCCACGCCGATCCCGGCATAGGACGGGCCGTTTTTGACAAAAATGGAGGTTTGCAGCAGCCTGGCCGCCTTATTGAGCCGCGAGACATTTTGCGAATGCATGGTGGCGGTGTGGTGCAGGCCGCCTTCGACCTTGAGCGCCAGCTGCAGGCCGCTGTCGAAATCACGTACGCGCACCACCGGGAGGATTGGCATCAGCTGTTCCACCGAGACAAACAGGTCGCCGGCGCCGACCTCGACCAGCAGCAGGCGCGGCGCCTTGTCGGGCCGCTGCAGGCCGGCGGCCTGCAGCAGCGCCAGCGGGCTTTTGCCCACCAGCGCCTTATTGGCGTGGCCGTCGATAATGGCGACGTTGCGCAGCTTGTCGATATCGCCGCCGGCGACCATCAGCGCGCCGCATTTTTGCATTTCGGACAGCAGGGCGTCGGCCACGCTTTCCACCACGATCAGGCTTTTTTCGGCGGTGCAGGGCAGGTTGTAGTCAAAGGAGGCGCCGCTGACGATATCCTGCGCCGCTTTATCCAGCACGGCGGTTTCATCCACCAGGCTCGGCGGGTTGCCGGCGCCAGCGCCGATGGTTTTTTTGCCGCTTTTCAGCGCCATGTTGACAATGCCGGGACCGCCGGTGATGGCCAACAGGGCAATGAGGGGGTGTTTCATCATCTGTTGGGTGGACTCGAAGCTTGGCTCGCGCAGGCAGGTCACCAGGTTATGGATGCCGCAGGCGGTGAAAATAATGGCTTCGATCTGCTCGATAAGCCACAGCGACACATTTTTGGCCCCGGGATGCGGGCTAAAGAAGATGGCGTTGCCGGCGGCCAGCATGCTGATACAGTTATTGATAATGGTCTCGGTGGGATTGGTGCTGGGCGCCACCGATCCGATCACGCCGAACGGCGAGTACTCGAACAAGACCATGCCTTCGTCGCCGGTGATGGCCTCGGTGACCAGGTCTTCCACGCCGGGCGTTTTTTCCAGCGCCACGCGGTTTTTCAGCAGCTTATCCTCTACCCGCCCCATGCCGGTTTCCTCGGCGCCGCGTTCGGCCAGCACCTGCAGATGCGGCACCAGGTCATGGCGAATGGCGGCGATCACGGCGTTGCGCGTTTTCAGCGGGCACTGTTGATAGGCCAGGAACGCCGCGTGCGCCGCCTCGATCGCCTCATCGACGTGGTCGAACAGGGCCGAGGTGGTTTTTTCCCGCCGCGCCGGCTCGAGTTTTTCGCGCACTATGGTGCGGATCAGCGTTTCCAGTTCATTTGTATTCATGACTCTTTCCCCACATGACATTGAGTGATAGCCCATTGGGCGATGTGCCGGTCCTGGTCGACGGTGCCGCCGCTGATGCCCAGCCCGCCGATAAGAAGGCCCGCGCGGTAAAGCGGATATCCGCCGCCAAAGGTGACAATCCTGCCGCCTGATGAGGCTTCCAATTGATACAGTGCGGCGCCGGGCTGGATGTCCGGGCCAAGTTCATGGGTGGCGGTTTTCAGCGCCACGGCGGACCAGGCCTTTTTCGGCGCCAGATCGATGGCGGCCAGCAGCGCGCCGCTCATGCGATAGGTGATGACCGGATTGCCGTGCCGATCCACAACGGCCATCACCACCGCCACCGCCAGTTCGCCGGCCGCCGCCATCGCCGCGCGCAACAGGCCATGGACCAGCATAAAGTCCAGTTCCTCCGGCTCGCCGGACGTTTCGCCGTCAGGCGGGGCGGGGTCCGTACCGGCCTGGCCGGCGGTGGACGCCGCGCTTGCCTGATAGCGCCGTAGCACCTCGCCGACCACGGCGTCGGTTTCGGCACAGCGATCCTCAAAGCGGGCCAGCGCATACAGGCAGTCCGATAACCGATTGATAAAACCGAGCACCTCGCCGCGCACCGGCGTCTCGTCCGCCAACTGCACCAGCAGCCGCTCGGCGCGCCTGGCCACGGTGCGCGCCAAATGCAGTTGACTGCCGGCCGGGCTGTCGCCGGGCAGTACAAAGCCCGTGACCGGCGGCAGCGCCGCCATGCAGCGATCGATGGCCTGCTCCAGCTGCGTTATCTGTTCGGCGCCCAGGCGCTGGACGCTATCGGATCGCAGGCCGGGCCGTTCGTCGGCCAATTCCGCGCCCAGCCAGAACAACTGCTGTTGGATGGCGCGCAGCAGACGTCGGTTTTGCGCGTCGCGCACCTGATGGGCGGCCACCGCCAGGCAGGCGTTCAGTTCATCCACCGTGCCGTAGGCGTCGACGCGCGGGTGGTATTTTTTAATGCGTTGGCCGCCGATAAGCGAGGTGGTGCCTTTATCGCCGGTTTTGGTATAGATGCTCATAACCCGCTCCCGATCCGGCCTCTGTTAAGGAACAATGGTGTCGACGATGCCGACAATCGCCAGGTCGATGGCCTGGTTGGGCTCGGCGAATACCCAGCGCGCCGACGCCCCCCGCGCCAGCAGCACGATTTCGCCTTCGCCCGCGCCGACGGAATCCACCGCCACCTCCTGCTGCGTGAAGCCGCTGGGGGCCGAACCGTCGACATTGACCGGTTCCACCACCATCAATTTTTTACCCAGCAGCGAAGGCGCTTTCTGCGTCGACACCACCGAACCGATTACGCGAGCCAGTTGCATGTTCTAGTCCTGCCTGTAAAGTTGAAGACGACGTTTAACAATTTCATCCCTGGCCAATGCGGTCAGCAGGACATGGCGCGCCACGACGAGATATCCCGGCGGCAGCGGTCGGACATCGGCGTAGCCCGCCACCCGGCGCGCCAGCAGGTGAACCGGCCTGCCGTCCGGCGCGCAAAAACGCAGCGGCAGCCGTAGCAGCCCGGCGACCGGCAGCAGGCCGAAGCAGGCGTTATCGATTTCAAGCCATACCTGCATGCCGTCGCGCCAGGCCCGCCTCAGCGCGTCAAACGCCGCATCTTCGTCCCCGCCGCCGGCCAGCCGTTGCCAAAAAGCCGGCGTGGTGTGCGTCACCCGCAGACGCGCATGGTTCAGCGCGGCGTTCGCGGGCCAGTCGCGGGTTAAGCGCGGCAGCGGCAGCACCAGCTCAGCCCGCTGGCGCTGTTGTAGCCGCTGCAGTACCCGGACGACGCATTCCGCCAGCCATTGTTCGCGCCCGCCTTCCCAAACCATCCTCAGCGCCCCAGCAAAACCGCGGTGGCGCCTTTGTCACCGGCGTCGGCCGCGTTGGCCTCGTCGGTATCAATATGCATTTCCAGGCGCATATGCTCGCCCACCCGGATCACCACATCGTCAAAGATCAGCCGGCGGCCGGTGCCGTTCAGGGCTACGCGCACCACATCGCCCGGCTTAACGCCGAACAGCAACGCATCAAGGGGCGACATATGGATATGCCGTTGCGCCACGATCACGCCATGGGGTAATTCCAGCTCGCCGCTGGCGCTGACCAGCCGGATGCCCGGCGTGGCGTCCAGGTTGCCCGACAGGCGCAGCGGCGCGGCAATGCCCAGCAGCCGGGCGTCGGTCCGGGAAATTTCCACCTGGGACCGGCCGCGCAGCGGGCCGAGGATGCGCACGTTTTTCAGCGTGCCTTTCGGACCGACGAGGTTGACCACCTGCTCGGAGGCGAACTGTCCGGGCTGATACAAATCCTTTTTGAAGATCAGCGGCCGGCCGGGAAACAGATGTTCATAATCCTCAAGGGACAGATGCAAATGCCGGTTCGATACGCCAAGCGGCACGGGGCGCCGCCGCATATCGAGCAGTACGTTTTCCACCAGGGACTGCAACTCCAATGTTTCCATCTGACTTAGCCTCTTTCTCCGTCATGAATACATGTCGCGCGGGGGTCGCCTTTGCGGCGCGGACATGCCGGGTCGTGACATAAATTACATTCGCCCGGCACCCGCCCAGGCAGGTCCGGCAACATTGCCGGTTCGCCGCGTACTTCCGCCGCCGGTTTTACCGGCGGGGCGGTGAGGATCGCCGCCGGCGGTGCGGCGAGTTCCTCTCCCGCCGCGATCGCGCCGGCCGGGGCGATATCCGCCGCTGCCGGGATACTGGCCGCGGGTGGCGCCGCGCGGCTTGCGAGCGCAACCGCGCCTGATTCCGCCGGCGCGCCGGACGCGATATCGTCATGCCGGTCCAGGGCATTGTTGCCGCCGTCGGCGGGCCGGGTTTTTATCGCGCCGTCCAGCCAGCCGTCCAGACCGTCCGCGGGACGGGCGATAACCCGTTGCGCCACCCAGCCGTTTTCCCGGCGCGCCAGCGCCGCGCCGTTGGCAATGGCCGAATTGACCGCCGCCACGTCACCGGTAATGGTGATCAGCATCCAGCCCGAGCCGTTGGTCCTTTCGATGCCGGTCAGGGCAACGTTCGCCGCCTTGGCCATGGTGTCGGCCGCCTTGACGGCCAGCGCCAGACCGGCGACTTCAAGCAAACCCAGTGAGGTTTTCACGCGGTCACCTTCAGGTTATTCACCCAGTACCGGGGTGGCGGTGGGCAAAAAGCCCTCGACATCCGAATGCGGACGGGGAATAACGTGCGTGGAGACCACGTTGCCGATGCCCTGGGCCGCCGCCGCGCCGGCATCCACCGCCGCCTTGACCGCCCCGACGTCGCCGCGCACCATGACCGTTACCAGACCCGAGCCTATTTTTTCATAGCCCACCAGTTGGACGTTGGCCGATTTGACCATGGCGTCCGCGGCGATAATGGCGCCGACCAGCCCTTTAGTTTCAATTAATCCCAATGCGTTGTTCATGCTTTCTCTCCTGTTGTGGGCGACGTGATGTGGTTGATTGCCCGGCATTATTTAAACGGTAACCCTTTCACCAGCCGTGCCGCGTTGCAGCCCAGCCGGCGGATTTCTTGCGCCGGCAGCCGCGTATAGTCCCTGAGGACAAACAGCGGGCGGTCGGCGGGTAAATGCGGATCGTGCACCGCGATATCCTGCGCGCCGACCGCCACGCCCACCGCCAGCGGCGATGCGTTCGAGGCCTGGTGCGCCAGGAGGGCCAGCGGGGTGGCGTCATCGCCGGCGTCATGCAGCGCATACGGGATGCCTTCCTCTTCCATGCCCAGCAGCAGCTGTTGCCAGCCGGGACGCCCGCCGCCGCACAGGCTGACGATGATGGCCGGATGGCTGATATCAGGCAGGCTCATGCGCCGCCTCCCCGGTCCATGACAGCACCAGTCCCGTGGCAACGGCGTTGCGCGGGCCTTCGCAGCCGCGCACGTTGCCCTGGCCGGCCACCAGGTGGAAATGGGCTAGCGCGTCCGTCACCAGCTGCGGTATTTCAAAGTCCAGCGCGGAGCCGCCCACCAGCACGACGAAGGGAATATCGCGAATGCTGCCGGTCGGGCTGACCTGGGCCAGCGCGCGCAGGGCATTGGCGACAAACACCCGTTGCTTGGCGCTGCGCCGCACCACGCGCACTTTTTCCAGCGCCAGATCGGCCGGCAGGGGCACCATGCCGTCCTCCTTGACCACCACCACCCGGGCAAACACGTCGGCCGGCAGGGGGTGGTCGAAAAACTGCACGCTGCCGTCCTCATGGCGGATATGGAACAGGCTCTCCACCTTGGCCAGGGGATACTTTTTGATGTCCTCCGCCAGTTGGCGCTGTTCAAGCCCCAGTTCGGAATTGATCAGCAGCGTCACCATATCGCCGGCGCCCGCCAGGTGCGTGGCGACGATGCGGCCGTTGCCGTCGATGATCGAGGCGTCGGTGGAGCCGGCGCCCAGATCGAGGATCGCCAGCGGCCGCTGCGTGCCCGGCGTGGTCAGCGCGCCGAGGATGGCGGCCTCCGCCTCGGCGCCGCCGATGGCGACCCTGACCCCGGTCTGCTGTTGCAGCGCGTCGGCGATGTCCATCATCTGCAGCCGATCGGATTTCACCATCGCGGCGATGCCCACCGCCTGTTCCATAAAGAATTCCCCGGCCAGGCCGCCTTTAACGTTTACCGGCACGAAGGTATCCACCGCCAGCAGATCCTGGATGGCGATGGCGGACGGATCCTTATTGGTCAGTTCCGCCATGGTCTGGCGCACCTGCTCCAGCATGCCGCCGATATGGGTGCCGGATTCGCCGCCGGCGTTGTCGAGCCGGCCGAGGGCGGACACCGCCGCCATGATTTTTTCCGCTCCCTGGTGCACATCGATGCGCGTTACCCGGTTACCGGCATACAGCTCCAGATGTCCGGCCGGGATGGTGCGCGCCTTGACGTCGCCTTTGGGCGTTTTCACCACCACCGCGGAGCGGGTGCCGATAAGCGAACGGGCCACCGGCACGATGGCGCGGGTTTCGTCGGCGTTCAGCTTGAACACGGTGGCGATGCCGTAAGGATTGGCCAACTGGGTAATCACCTTGCCGGGGGCGGCCACTTCCACCGCCGCGGGCATGCCGAGCGGGATGCGCTCGATATGACGCACCTCGTCGACGATGGGGATGGGCTGGTCCAGCCGGTTGCTGACCAGCACGCCGTCGTCGCGCTGCAAAATAGCCGCCGTAATACGAAAACCGGCCTTGACCGCCGCGTTGATCATCGCGGCGATATCGGCAAAATCGAGCGCGGCGGGGGCTATGACGATATAGGGCTCCTCCACGGAGCGCGTCAGCAGTTCGTCGAAGCCGATGGTAATACCGGCTCCCAGCCCCAGACCGCCCGGCGTTTTGGGGTTATGGCCGATCATGGTGGACTCGGTAATCACGGTTTCGGTGATGGTTTCCATCGCCACGTCGCCGATGACCGGCGTTGCTTCGTTGAGCCGTATCAGCGTCAGGTCGGCAATGCTGATGCCGGCCCGCGCCACCACCGCGTTCAGGGCCTGCATAATCCCGAACACGTTGCGTTTGGTGCCTTTGATACCGGTGGTTTCCGCCAGCGAACTGGCGATAAATGTCAATGCCCCGCTGGCGGAGGCCTGCGCCAGCGCCGCCTCGGTGGAGGCATTACCGATATCCACCCCTACGATATAACCCATCTGTTGCTCCCGCCCGCCGGTTCCCCGGTGTTAATCATCGCCCTTGAGCTTTTTACGCTGCAGGTAATACCCCGCGGCCTCGCGGACAAAACCGGCGCAAATCGTCGCGTTGTAGCGCGACTCAAGCTCACCGGCTATCGCCAGTAATTCTTCCTGGCTTGAGCGGAACGGACGCAGGGCGTTATAGATTTCCAGGACCCGCTCATCCGGCACCGCCGTCAGCTCGGCGGCGCGCTCGAAGTTCATCGCCAGCAGGGAACGTCCGGCGGAGCGGGCGATATCCGCCTGGATGCGCAGGATTTCCGGAGTGATCCGCACGTCCTGGGCGGTGACGCGGCCGTTAAGCACGTTGGCCAGCGTCAGGTCGTCCAGGGTTTTGCCGGTGGCGGTCTTGACCCAGTCCGGGTGCTTATTGGTCAGCGGATAATCCGCCACGCCGGCCGTGAAGGCCTTGGGCGCGCTGGACGCCGGGGCCGGCGTTTGCACCGCGTCCGGATTGTTCATGCGTGCCAGCACGTCACGCACCATGGTTTCAATTGCTTCAGCATTCATCGTCGTTACCTTAATTCGCGCATCGCCCGCGGCGGGCGCGTAGAGGTTAAAGTCGTGGCGTTCAGAGGGCGACGCTCAGTTCCTGCGGCTGCTTGCCGGTCACCACATACTTGGTTTCCTTGATATGCAGCACCGCGGATTTGGCCTGGTATTTTGGCCGGGCCATCTGATCGTTGAGCGTCGGCACCGGATCCGGCGATTCGCCCTTGGCGTAGCGCGCGGCGTTTTTACCGATATGCCGGTAGGTCTCCAGCGTCAGCAGCGGCGCCTGGGGGAACAGCTCCAGGTTGGACAGCGGCGGCAGGCCGCGCTGGTGGATAACCGTCGTCCCTTTGGACTGGATGCCGATGGAAATGCCCGACCCGCTCAGCCGGTTGCCTTCCACCGCCACAAACGCCACGTCGGAGGATTTAAAGCAGCGGATCACCCGGGCGCGCACGCCTTCCTCCTCGATGCCGGCAATCAGTTCGCGCAGGATCTGCTTATGGGGCAGGCCGATGATATTGACGGTCTGCGACAGGCCGAACGCGGGGCCGACCGCGATAATCACCTCGTCTTTATGGGTGCCGGGCCGGGCGTCGCCCACCACCTTGAGAAAATCGCAGGTCTTGCCGTCGCCGGTGGGCGCCGCCGCCGCCGCGGGTTTGGCCGCCGGCGCGGGGGCGAAGGAGACCTGGTTATCCAGCGGCTGCATCTGGCTGAGCACGTCGCCGATGATTTGCCGTAATAGTGTTTCGTTAATTTCCATCATGGCCGCCTTGGTTAACCCAACTCACTGGGATCGAGCGCGTTGGGAATGTTTTTGATTTCTTCCCAGCGTGCGCCCTGCAAACGGTATCCGGTGGCCGGACCCGCGTAATCATTCACGTCGTTCACCGCCGACAGGACCTGGCCGTTGCCAACGATAATGGCCGAGGTATGCAGGTAATCGCCGGCAATCTTGGCTTTCTGGATATCCAGCACGCTTTGCGCCACGTCCGTGAAACCGCCTTCGGCCAATGCCTTGACCACTTCCAGGCCGGTACGGTTCTTCTCGATAATCTCCTGGGCGAACTTCATGTCCTCCACCTTATTGCGCGCCGGCATATCCTTCGAACCGTGGGCATAGGTGGCGGCGATGACCTCCTCGTCGCTAATGGGCGGCAGGCCCATGCCGGCGAACGTGGCCTGCAGCGCGCGCGCCGCTTTATTGCGAATGGCCACCACCTGTTCCTCGCGCACCGGACGCAGCCCGCCGTCCACTTTCAGATCCCGCTGCAGGATGTTGTAGTCGTCGAAGTCCTCGGCGTCTTCATTGGAGCCGGCGAACATATTGTCGTAGTTCGGCACCGCCGAATAACCGGAGGAGATAAAGTCGGTGCCGGGCAGGAATTGCATCAGCAAACGCGCGGTACGGCGCATATCGGAATGGGTGAAGGTCTGGTCGTTGCTGGAGGCGCACTCCAGATCCAGTGACGAGCAGATCAGGTTTTCCGCCAGCACCGCGCGGATGCCCGAGGGAACCGCCGACGGAATGCCGATACAGCTTACCGACCCGTTTTGCAGCCCCTGCACCCCGGCGGCGCGGGTAATAAAAATACAGCGGGCTTCCAGGTACAGCATGGATTTGCCTTCGGCGTAGCCCATCTGCACTTCCGAGCCGGAACCGGAGGTAAAGCGCATCTTCAGGCCGCGCGAGGCGTAGGAGGAGGCGAGAAATCCTTTCGACCAGGGCGTATCGTCGCCGTCGGTAAACACCGGTTCCGTGCCGTAAACCGAAATGGTTTCGGCATAGCAGGTATGGCCCAGCATGCCGAGCTTCAGTTCGGTGGCTTCCTCCAGCGAGCATTGCGTCAGCACGCCCGGCCGGCCGACCTGCGAGCCGATAAGCAACGCGATGGCGTTAAACGGCGCGTAGCGCGCCACCGCCACGGTGGTTTCCTGTTCGTCAAAGCCGCGGAAGGCGCCTTCGGCGGCGTCGGCGGCAATCTGCACCGGATTGTCCTGGATATTGGTGACGTGCGCCTGCTGCGAGGGAGTGCGCCGGGCGCGCATCTTCTGCATCGACATCATCATTTCCACCACGTTCATCTGCGACATCACTTCGACGATTTTCGCCGGCGTCATGGCGGTGGTCAGCGGGATGATATCGGCGCGCGACACGTTGGGGTCGCACAGCATTTTTGCCAGTTGTACCGAATCCATCGCCATGACTTCTTCCGACCGCGCCAGGTTAATGCCGTAGTTGGCGATAAAGTGATCGATCAGATCGAAGTCGGCGCGGGCCTTGCCGTCGAGTTCGGTAACCTTGCCGTCGACAATTTTGATCGACGGCTTGGGGTCGTTGGGACTTTCCATGGCTATAAAGCCTTCCTCGACCCACTCTTTGACGAAACCGTCCTGGTTAACCGGCCGTTTCGCCAGCGCTTCAAATCGCTTGGATTTCATGCCATCCCCCACAAGGAGTTAAATATAAGACGGACGATCGTTATGCGGCACCGCGCCGAGCGTGCCGAGCAGGGTCTTGCCGATTTCACGGGCGGAGGTCACCGCCTGGCGCACCGCGCCGGAATCGCCGGAGACCACCAGGATCACTTCGTTGCTAAAGCTGGTGCCGTTGGACGGGGAGCTGTAGGAAACCACATCGACGTTGGCGGATTTCACCGCCGTATCGGCCATCACCACGCCGATGGCGGCGGGGGCGCCGACTATCACGCCGCAGGCTTTGCCGATCGGCGCGCCGAAGGCTTTTTCCAGCGCATAGCTGGCGCGAGCGCTATACTGCAGTTCGATATGGCCCGCCTCATTGCTGTAGACGTCGCCGAACGTCCGGTCCAGTTCCTTGAGCGCCACTTCCACCGCCCGTTTCACATCGGACACGTCCTCGCCGCCGAAAATGATCAGCGAGCCGTGTCCCGCGCCGCCTTTAGTGTCGCGGGGTAATTCGATGCTGACCACTTCGGTATTGGTCGCCTTGACCGCCTCGTCCGCCGCCATAATGTGCGGACCCGCGCCGATGCGCGTGCCGAGAATACCGATCGAGCGGTAGCGTTTTTCCAGTTTCATCGCCGTCAGCACTGCGCTGTCGACATTGGCGATCACCAAACCGATGGTGTCGCCCATGGCCGTGCCGACGAATTCCGTCAGGTTACAGGTGTTTTCCGACATATCCGGACCTCGTTCCAATGGGGAGAGAGAAGGGGGCGCCGCGGGGGCGTCGTCACCGATTTTCGCCATCACCTGGGCCAGGATCGCCTCGATGACCTTATCGGTGTTCATTCGCGGGTACCTTTAGGCAAAAATTTCTCCACATCCGCGTGGGGACGTGGGATGACATGGGTGGCGATCACTTCACCGACGTTGGCCGCCGCCATGGCGCCGGCATCGGTGGCGGCTTTCACCGCGCCGACGTCGCCGCGCACGATAACCGTCACCAGACCGGAACCGATTTTTTCATAACCGACCAATAACACATTGGCCGATTTCACCATGGTATCGGCCGCCTCAATCGCGGCGGTCAGACCTTTGGTTTCCACCATGCCCAGGGCTTCTTGTTGCATTTTTATTACCTCGACCAATCATTAAAATTCTGAGGATGTCCGAGGTAAAATATACGCATAAGCGATAAAAAATAGTGGCTTGATTAGGGTGAAAATATAAGAAATGATTGGCGGTGGCATAGCAAAAAATTGTCATTTCAACTTGCAAATGCGGCACCCTGGCTGGATTTTATCGACTTGTGCAATAACACCAATTAATTTTTTACCTTCCATAATTCAATAATAGATCTTGAAATTCAGGGTTGGCTGTGATTTTGCCGGCGACCCGTTAACGGTAAAAAATAATCTCATAGCAATAATGTAGTATGGCGAAAAAACGGCAATGCCTTGCGCGGCAAGGCTTGCAGCGCCTATGACCCATAAAAATTATCGACTGTGGCGATTATTTTATATTTTAAAAAACGAAATTTTATGTCTTGTTTTTGTTACGTAAAAAGATAATTGCAGGCGAGATCTCATTTGATTGATAAATAACTTTGCTAAACGCCATGGGGGCATATAGCGTAGTGCCTTGAAGGTCTTATGTTCATTAAAAACATTTTTTAAAAATAGACAAAATGTCAGTCGGAAGCAATGCGATTTCACGCTAATAATTATTTCATTTCGACCTCATACAGGAAAATTACGATGAGCGACACTCTACGAACGGTAAAAGGGCAATGTGTTGCCGAATTGCTGGGTACCGGGCTGTTTATGTTTTTCGGCACCAGCGTGCTGTGCGCGGCCAAGCTTGCCGGCGCCAGCTTCGGCCTGTGGGAGATTTGCGTGGTGTGGGGGCTGGGCATTGCGCTGGCGGTGTATCTGACCGCGGGTATTTCCGGCGCCCATCTGAATCCGGCGATAACCATTGCCCTGTGGCTGCTGGCTAATTTCGAGGGCAGGAAAGTGCTGCCTTATATCCTGGCCCAGGTGGCGGGGGCCTTCTTTGGCGCGGCGCTGACCTATCTGCTGTACCATAATATGTTCGGCCTCTACGAGCAGGCCCACCAAATGGTGCGCGGCAGCCAGGAGAGCCTGTTCCTGGCCAGCATCTTTTCCACTTATCCGGCAAGCGCCATCAGCGTCGGGCTGGCCGCGCTGGTGGAAACCGTCATCACCTCCATCCTGATGGGGCTTATCATGGCGCTGACCGATGATGGCAACGGCGTGCCCAAAGGTCCGCTGGCGCCGTTGCTGATCGGTATCCTGGTGGCGGTGATCGGTGCGTCCACCGCGCCATTGACCGGTTTCGCCATGAATCCGGCGCGTGACTTCGGCCCCAAGCTGTTCACCTTTTTTGCCGGCTGGGGCGAGGTGGCGATGACCGGAGGCCGCGAGATTCCCTACTTTATCGTGCCCATCGCCGCCCCCATCGTCGGAGCGATCCTGGGCGCCGCAGTATACCGCTTCCTGATAGCGCCCCATTTGCCCGGCAATATTAAACAGGACGCGGCGGGACAACCGCCGCTGCAATCTTAAACCCCGGGCAACCCGGCCGGCACCCGGCTTCAGGACCGGGTGCCGGCGCAATCCTATAATTGTGTGATAGAGCACGGTTTTGAATAAGGAAAAAATGATTAAATCCCAAACGGCTTTAAGATATTGCGTCGTAATCGCTGCATCTTTCATTAAAACGTAACAATCAGGCGAAATATATCTTTTTTGTTACTGGTTTATTAAAAATAAGTAAAGCGCGAGAGGGCATAATATGAATTCCGGTAGTTTTATGGATTCAGAACTGATAAATAAAATCGCGCATGATTTCGCTAATGCCACCAATTTGGCTGTAGTGGTAGTCAATATCCACGGCGAGGAAGTTTCGGATTTATATCATTTCACCCCGTTTTGCCAATCATTGCGCCAGGATCCGGAAATGGGCCGCCGCTGCCGCATGAGCGACCGCTGCGGCGGACTTGAAGCCTCTAAATCCAATCAGCCCTGTATCTACCGCTGTCACGCCGGGTTGACCGATTTTTCCATTCCCCTGGTCATCGGCGGCCATTTGGTGGGATTTGTGCTGTGCGGCCAGGTGCGCATCAATGATACCGTCAAGCTGCCCGAAGTGCAGGAGAGCAGTTCCTTCACCTGGCGCCAGAACGGCGTGCTGGCCGAGCATTTCGAGAACATTCCGGTTATCGATTACGACCGGCTGCTGTCTTCCGCCGATTTGCTGAAAATCATCGTTGATAATTACCTTAAGCAACAGCTTGATTTCGTGGTGATTAAGGAACACGCGCCGGCGAGCGCCGGGCACCGGGCGGCGATCCCAAGCGCGCATGACGGCAAAATGAAAAAGGTGCTGCGTTATATCGACAGTCATTACTCCGAGGACCTGCGTCTTGAGGACGTGGCGGCGATGGTCTATCTCAGCCCTTATTATTTCAGCAAATTATTCAAAAAATACCAAGGCGTGGGTTTTAACGCCTACGTGAACCAGCAGCGTATGGAAAGCGCGCGCCAGATGCTGGAGCAAAGCGACTGGTCCATCGCCGTCATTGCGCGCAACCTCGGTTTTTCCCAGGCCAGCTATTTTTGCAAAGTATTTCGCCAGGCCTATCGCATTACCCCCCAGGCGTATCGTGAGCAGCGTTTATCCGCGCTGAATAACAGCCCGGCGAAAAATATCGCCATGCCGCGTAATTAATCCTTTTTCCCTTTTGTCGCTTTAATTATTGTGACGTTATTATTTCCAGCCGATCGTGATCTCATTTTTTAAATTTAACCAACGCTATTTAATGCTATGGCTTTCGCCGCTGAAAATGGCCGCTCATCGCGCCATGCCGTGGCATGGCTAATTGCCGATAGCTAAAAAGTGTTATCCCCAGACAATAAATTTTAATCAAATCACCGCCGGCGAACATTTTTTTTGATCCAATCCGGGGTATATTTTCCCCAGATACTTTAGATTAACGATGACAGGGGCGCCGCCGGCAACGATTTGCCATTTCCGCGCGGCGCCAATGCCAATGTTACCAGGTTGCACGCGCCGCAAGGCCGTCAGGGAAGGAGGTGTGAATCCTCCGCAGCCCCCGCTGCTGTAATGCCGACGAATCCGGCGTCACCACTGATCGAAAATGATTGGGAAGGGCCGGAGGAGGATGACGCAAAGCCAGAAGACCTGCCTGATAACAAGAGCCGTACCGGCTCGGTAACAACTCCTTCGGTGGGAAGCGGGTTGTCCTAACGACTGCGTCGGGATAGCGCCTTTCCGCCGCCGTTGCTTACGACAATCCCGTTCGGCCCGCCCTGGCATTACGGGATACGGATGAAAGCGATACTGATTGGCGGCGCGCAAAGCGGGACCGGGAAAACATTGCTGACGCTCGGCCTGCTGCGGGTGCTGGCCAGGCGCGGCCTCAGGGCGCAGCCGTTCAAGTGCGGGCCGGATTATATCGATACCGGCTGGCATGAGGCGGTCAGCGGCATCGCCTCGCATAACCTGGACGCCTATATGCTGGGGGCTGACACGCTTAACGGCCTGTTTAACCGGCATATGCAAACTGCCGACGTGGGCGTTATCGAAGGCGTCATGGGACTCTACGACGGCCTGGGCAGCGACGGCGGCGACTGCAGCAGCGCCGCGCTGGCCAAGCAGCTGGGCGTGCCGGTGGTGCTTATTATCGACGGCAAGGCGGTATCCACCTCGGCCGCCGCCACCGTACTGGGCTTTCAACTGTTTGATCCCGCCGTCAACATCGCCGGCATTATCGTAAACCGGGTATCCTCCGCCAATCATTTCAACCTGATTAAAACCGCCATTACCCGCTACTGCGATCTGCCGGTGCTGGGGTATCTGCCGCCGCTCAGCGACTGGGCATTGCCCTCCCGGCATCTGGGCCTGGTGCCGGCGCAGGAAAACCGGCGCCTGGAGGCGCAATGGGACCAACTGGCGGATGCGGTGGAACAGCATATCGATATCGATTGTCTTCTGCGTCTTGCCGACTGCCAGCCCGCGGCGGGCCGCCTGCCCGCGCCGCCCGCCGCGCCGCGTTATGCGCAGCTGACGCTGGCGCTGGCCGAGGACGAGGCGTTTCATTTCTATTATCCGGATAATCTGCAGCTCCTGCGCGATATCGGCGTGCGTATCGTGCCGTTCAGCCCGCTAAACGATCGGGAACTGCCGGCGTGCCAGATGATTTACCTCGGCGGCGGTTTTCCGGAACTCTTCGCCGACCGGCTGACGGCCAACGGCGCGATGCGGGCAGCGCTGCTGCGGGCCGGTCTGCAGGGCACGGCCATCTACGCCGAATGCGGGGGGCTGATGTACCTGGGGACTTCCCTGGAGGATCAGCAGGGCCGCGTCTTCCCCATGGTCGGCCTGTTGCGCGGCGTCAGCCGCATGAGCGAGGGACTCAAGCGTTTCGGCTATTGCGAGGGGCGGGCGCTGGCCGATAATCTGCTGACCGCCAGGGGAGAAACGTTACGCGGTCACGAATTTCACCATTCCGAATTTATCACCGATGAGCCGCCGCTGTTTACCCTTACCAAACGCGCCGCCGGCGGCGAGGTAAAACAGTGGCCGGGCGGTTATGGCGACGCCACGCTTCTCGCCAGCTACCTGCATGTGCATTTTTACCAGCGCCCGGCCTTGCTGCGGCGCTGGCTGGATAAAGGATGCGAGCTGCTATGACCTTGAGCGCCTACCTCGCCGGCTACCTGCTGGATCTGTGGCTTGGGGATCCGCCGCACTGGCCGCATCCGGTGCGCTGGATAGGCCATGCCGTCACGGGCCTGCAACGCGTTATCCGCCGTTGCTGCCGTAGCCGCCGGGCGCTGTATATCGGCGGCGGCGCGCTGTGGCTGCTGGTGGTGGGCGGCAGTGGGGGATTGACCTGGGCCTTGCTGCGCCTGCTGTCCTTTTCGCCCGCGCTGGAGTGGCTGGCCACCGCCTGGCTCACCTACACCCTGCTGGCGACCCGCTGCCTGCGCGATGCCGCCATGGCGGTTTATTACGTGCTGCGCGCGGACGACCTGGCGGCGTCGCGCCGGCAGCTGTCCTACATTGTCGGCCGCGATACCCAGCACCTGACGCGGCCGCAAATGATGCGCGCGGTGGTGGAAACGGTGGCGGAAAACAGCGTTGACGGCGTAATAGCGCCGCTGTTCTGGCTGTTTATCGGCGGCGTGCCGCTGGCGATGGCCTATAAGGCGGTCAATACCCTGGATTCCATGGTGGGGTACCGCACGCCGCAGTACGAAGCCATCGGCTGCGTATCGGCGCGAATGGACGACGCGGCCAACTGGCTGCCGGCGCGATTGGGCTGGCTGCTGCTGGCGCTGGCCGCCGGCCTGTTGCGTCTGGACGGGCGCGGCGCCTGGCGCATTGGCTGGCGCGATCGCTATCAGCATAAAAGCCCGAACTGCGCCTGGTCGGAGGCGACGGTGGCGGGCGCGCTGGGGGTGCGGCTGGGCGGACCCAATGATTATTTCAGCATCCGGGTGGAAAAACCCTGGATTGGCGAGGCGCGGCGCGAGATTGCCCTTGGCGACATCATCCACAGTATCCGCTTGATGTATGTCGCCTCCGCGCTGATGCTGGCGACGATGTGCCTGCTCCGCGCCGGCGGCGCGGGATTAGGGTGGTGGTGAGACTTAACAGGGCTGTATAACAGGGCGCAGGCCCGGAGCTGTAACGCGAATGAGTTATATCAAACAACCGCAACAAATCGAGCGCACCAGTTTTGCCATTATCCGGGAGATCATTGCCCGCGAGCGTCCCGATTTCCGTTTCCAGGATATCTGGCAGGAAAAAATCATCCTGCGCGCCATCCACACCAGCGCCGATTTCGACTGGCTGGATATTCTGCATTTCTCGGCCGGCGCGGCTGAACGCATGGCCGACGCCCTGAGCCGGGGCTGCACGATATATACCGATACCACCATGGCGCTGTCCGGCATCAATAAGACCGCGCTGGCGCAGCTGGGCGGTAAAGCGGCTTGTTATATCGGCGATGCCGGTATTGCCGAGCAGGCGCGGGCGCAGGGCATGACGCGCTCAATGGCGGCGGTGGACTATGTGGTGGCGCGCGCCGGCCGGGAGCCGGACAACAGCCTGTTTGTGTTCGGCAACGCGCCCACCGCGCTGTTTCGCCTGCTGGAGCATGTCGGTCGGTCGGATTACCGGCCGCAGGGGGTGATAGGCGTGCCGGTGGGGTTTGTCGGCGCCAGCGAATCCAAGCAGGCGCTGGCCGACAGCCCGTTGACCTGCATCGCCGCGCTGGGCCGCAAAGGCGGCAGCAATATCGCCGCGGCCATCGTCAACGCCCTCCTTTATCAGCTGCGGGAGGCATGATGGACGACGTGGTCTGGCACAATGGCCGGGCGCTGCGCAAGGGGTATACCACCGGATCCTGCGCCACCGCGGCGGCTAAAGTCGCCGCCGAGATGCTTTTGCGCCAGCAGGTGATAGATACCGTTTCCATCGTGACGCCGTCCGGCGTCACGCTGTGCCTGAACGTCGAGCTGCCGTTGATAAGCCCCGGCGAGGCCACCGCCGCCATTCGCAAGGACGGCGGCGATGACGTGGACGCCACCGACGGCATGCTGATTTTTGCCCGCTTAAGACTGCGCGCCGATGCCGCCATTATCATTGAGGGCGGCGCCGGCGTGGGCCGGGTAACCCGCAACGGCATCGGCCTGGCTATCGGCCAGGCGGCGATTAACAACACTCCCCGTCATACCATCGAGACGGCGGTGCGCGAGGTCATCGGGCCGGATCGCGGCGCGGATGTGGAGATTTTCGCCCCGGAAGGGGAAGCGCGGGCGCGGAAAACCTATAACGCGCGCCTGGGCATCCTGGGCGGTATTTCCATTATCGGCACCAGCGGCATCGTGACGCCGATGTCGGAGGAAAGCTGGAAGAAATCCCTGTCGCTTGAGCTGGGCATGAAGCGCGCCGACGGCATGGACCGGGTGATCCTGGTGCCGGGCAACCACGGCGAGCGTTTCGTCGGCGAACGGCTGGGCATCGATAAACGTTACGTTGTCACTATGAGCAATTTTGTCGGCTATATGCTTAAGGAGGCGGAGCGCCTGGGGTTTCGCCAGATCCTGATGGTCGGCCATTTCGGCAAACTGGTGAAGGTGGCGGCGGGGATCTTCCATACCCATAGCCATATCGCCGACGGACGCATGGAAACGCTGATTGCCTGGCTGGCCTTGTGCGACGCCCCCCACGCGCTAATGCATCAGGTGGCGGCGTGCGTGACCACCGAGGAGGCGATGGCGTTAATCGACGCCGCCGGCTGGCAGCGGGTATACCCGGCCATTGCCGCGCGCGTCGCCGCCCGCATGGCCGAGCTGTTGCGTTTTTCCTCTACGCCGCCCCGCTGCGATGCGCTGCTGTTCTCCTTCGATCAGCAGATCCTCGGCAGCAGCCGGCCGGCGGCGCAACTGAGAGAGGCCTTCCGATGAACAGGAGGGTTGACGATAACGGCCACCGGCACGCGCCCCGGTTAAGCGTGGTCGGGCTGGGGCCGGGGGATGGCCGCTACCTGACGCCCGGCGCCCGGCGGCTGATCGAGCAGTGTTCGGTGCTGATCGGCAGCCCGCGCCAGCTGGCGTGTTTTCCTGGGTTCCAGGGCGAAAAGCGGCCGTTCGGCCCGTCCCTGGCGGCGCTTGCGGCCTGGCTGGACGCCCATCCCGACGTGGACACGGTGGTGCTGGCTTCCGGCGACCCGCTATTGTACGGCATCGGCGATTACCTGAGCCGGCGCATGGGGGCGGAAAACCTGCATATCGAGCCGGGGATCAGCGCGGTGCAATACCTGTTTTCACGCCTGCGCATGGCGATGAACGATGTCTATCTCACCAGCAGCCATGGCCGCGCGCCTGATTTTGATTTTTTGCTGCTGCACCCCAGGGTGGCGATGGTCACCGACGAACGCATCGGTCCTTATGAAATCGCCCGCGAGATCCTGGCGCGCGAGCGGCCGCGGGTCATGATTATCGGCGAAAACCTGTCCTACCCCGATGAACGTATCCACCGGCTGCCGCCCGCGCAGGTGGCGCGGCATTATGCAATGAACGTGGTGGTGATCCTCGATGAGAGATGAAGAATTTATCCGCGGCCCGGTGCCGATGACCAAACGCGAAATCCGGCTGGCGTCGGTGGACCGGCTGGAGCTGGCGCAGGCTCGGCTGCTGATTGACGTCGGCGCCGGTACCGGCAGCGTCGGCATCGAGGCGGCCAGCCGCTACCCCCAGCTGCGGGTGATGGCGGTGGAGCGCAATCCCGACGCGCTGGCGCTGATTCGCGCCAACAGCGCCAAATTCGCCCTGGACGAGCGTATGGACATCGTGGCCGGCGACGCGCCGCTGCCGCTGGCGGTAAGCGCCGATGCTGTTTTTATCGGCGGCAGCGGCGGCAACCTGGCGGCGATTATCGGCTGGGCCGGTGAACTGCTGGTGCCGGGCGGACGCCTGGTGATTAACCTGATTTTGCAGGAGAACCTCGGCGAGGCGCTGGGCGCGCTGCGCCAGGCGCCCTTCGTTCGCGCGGACTGCGTCCAGATGCAGGTTGCCAGCCTGGCCCCGCTGGGCAGCGGACACTTTTTTAAACCGAACAATCCCGCTTTTATTATTTCCTGTCTCAAGGAGAACACTCATGACAGAGCCCTTTGACCGCCGGCTGATCTGGTTTGTCGGCGCAGGACCGGGCGACCGGGAACTGATCACCCTGAAAGGCTACCGGCTGTTATGCGCGGCGGACGTGGTGATCTACGCCGGATCGCTGATTAATCCCGCGCTGCTGGACTATTGCAAGCCGGGCGCGGCCTGCTATGACAGCGCCGGTCTCAACCTGCGGCAGATTATCGGCCATATGAGCGAGGGTATCGCCGCCGGCAAGCTGGTGGTGCGCCTGCAAACCGGCGATTTATCCCTGTACGGCTCGATCCGCGAACAGATTGAAGAACTGGCGTTGCTGAATATCGGTTTTAGCACCGTGCCCGGCGTCAGCGCGTTTCTCGGCGCCGCGGCGCAGCTTGGCGTGGAGTATACCGTGCCGGAAGTGGCGCAAAGCCTGATTATCACCCGTATGGAGGGGCGCACGCCGACGCCGGCGCTGGAAGCGCTGGAAGCGTTTGCCGCGCACCGCACGTCGATGGCCATTTTCCTGTCGGTACAGGCTATAGAGCGCGTGGCGCAGCGGCTGGTGGACGGCGGTTATCCCAGCGACACGCCGGCGGCGGTGATTTTCAAGGCCACCTGGCCGGAGGAAAAAACCGTACGCGGCACGCTGGCGGATATCGCCGGCAAGGTCCGCGCGGCAGGCATCGGCAAGACGGCGCTTATCCTGGTGGGCGCCTTCCTGGGCGACGAATACCACTACTCCAAACTGTATCACGCGGAATTCACCCATGAATATCGTCAAGCCTGAGTCGGTCGCCCTGTTTTGCCTGACCCCCGGCGGCGTTCAGTTGGCCAAACGGCTGTCGGCGCTGATCCCGATGACCTGTTTTACCAGCCAGAGTTTGCTGGAGCCGGGATTTGATGCGTTTCACGGCACGCTGTCCCATACGGTGGCGGAAGTGTTCAATACGTATTCGGCGCTGATATTTATCTGCGCCACCGGTCTGACGGTGCGGGTTATCGCGCCGCTGATTAAAGATAAGTTCAGCGATCCGGCGGTGGTGGTGATCGACGATCGCGGCCACCATGCCATCAGCCTGCTGTCCGGTCATATGGGGGGCGCCAACGCGCTGACCGGCTATATCGCCGGGCTGATCGGCGCCACGCCCGTGGTCACCACCGCAACCGATGTCAACCAGCTGGCCGCGGTGGATATCCTGGCGCAGCAGTTGAACGCCACCATGACGGATTTTCGCCAGACGGTGAAAAAGCTTAACCAGTTGCTGGTGTGCGGCGGGCGCGTCGGGCTGTATTGGGACCAGACGTCGCTGGCGACGATAAAAATGCGCTGGCCGGAAGAGTATTGCGATACCCGCGGCCTGGTGCTGGTCACCGATCTGGACGATTTGCCCGAACTGGACGCGCTGCTGTACGTCAGTTTGCACGACAGCGTGCCGGAGGTGCCGGTGCCGGTGTACAAACTGGTGCCGCGCTGTGTGGTGGCGGGTATCGGCTGCCGGCGCGACACGCCGCCGTCCACCGTGGCGAACCTGCTGGCGCGGCAACTGGCGGGACTGCATATCGACCCGCTGGCGCTGCGCGCCATCGGCAGCGTGGCGATTAAACGCGACGAACCCGCGCTGCGCCATCTGGCCAATCAATGCTGCGTGCCGTTCGAGATTTTTTCCGTCGATGCCCTGAAACCGGCCGCCGCCCGATTTCCCGGCTCGGACTTCGTGAAGCGCGTGGTGGGCATCGGCAGCGTCTCCCAACCCGTCGCCTGGCTGATGAGCAACGGCCGCCTGGTGGGCGATACGCTGCGTACCCAGGGCGTGACCATAACCTTAGGAGTTTCCTGCTGATGCTGTATGTGATTGGTATCGGCCCGGGCAGCCAGGCCGCGATGACCCTGGAGGCGCTTGACGCCATCCGCGACGCCGACATTATCGTCGGCTACAAAACCTATACCCACCTGGTCAAGCACCTGACCGGCGACAAACAGGTGATCAAGACCGGCATGTGCAAGGAAATCGAACGCTGCCAGGCCGCGCTCGATCTGGCGGTCACCGGCCAAAAGGTGGCGCTGATCAGTAGCGGGGACGCCGGCATCTACGGCATGGCGGGCCTGATCCTGGAACTGGTGACGGCGCAGGGGCTGGACGTGCAACTGAAGCTTATCCCCGGCGTCACGTCCAGCACCGCCGCCGCCTCACTGCTGGGCGCGCCGCTGATGCATGATTTTTGCCATATCAGCCTGAGCGATCTGATGACCCCCTGGCCGGTGATTGAACGGCGCATCCTGTGCGCGGCGCAGGCGGATTTCGTGATCTGCTTTTACAATCCGCGCAGCCACGGCCGGCCGGATCACCTGGCCAACGCCTTTGCCCTGATGGGCCGTTATAAATCGGCGCACACGCCGGTGGGCGTGGTACGTGCCGCCGGGCGTAAAAAACAGGAAAAATGGCTGACGACGCTCGGGGATATGGACTTCGCGCCGGTGGACATGACCTGCCTGGTGATTGTCGGCAACCAGGCGACCTACTGCCGTGATGGCCTGATGATCACGCCGCGCGGCTATCAAATCCAGGCGGACGCGCAGTGACGGCGGGCCGGATATGCCCACCTGCTGCGGCCCGGGAGCCGGTTGACGGCGGCGGGGGGAGGGGCTGCGCGCAGGATGCCGTCCGCGCGCCGGCGCCCCAGGTGCATATCCTCGGCGGCACGTCCGACGCGCTGGCGTTATGCCGGGTGATGGCCCGGCGCGGGGTGTCCTATAGCCTGTCGGTGGCCACCGCCACCGGCGAGGCGCTGGCGGCGGGCGTGGGCGGCGCCAGGCAGGTGGGCCGTATGGACGCCGCCGGCATGGCCGGGTGGCTTTCGGGGGCGCGCTGGGTTATCGACGCGTCCCATCCCTATGCCGAGCTGGCGTCGCAACATCTGGCGGCGGCGTGTCGGGCGCTGGCGCTGCCGTTGACGCGTTATGAACGTCCCAGCGATATCGACGCCATCACGCATCCCCGTTTATTACCGGTGGATTCGATAGAGCAGGCGTGCCGGACGGCGGCGGCGCTGGGACAGCGCATCCTGCTGACCACCGGCAGCAAACAGCTGGCTGATTACGTCAGGCTGCTGCCGGGCAAAACCCTCATAGCCCGCGTGCTGCCCACCGCCGCGATCCTGGCCCAGTGCGCGGAGCTGGGCCTGGGCGTCAGCCAGGTGATCGCCATGACCGGTCCCTTCAGCCGCGAGCTGAACCTGGCCCTGTACCGCCAGTACCGGCCAGAGGTCATGATCACCAAGGAATCCGGCCGGGAAGGAGGCTACGCCGAAAAGGTATTGCCTTGCCTGGCGCTGAATATCCCCTGCGTGGTCATCCGCCGGCCGCTGATGCGGTGGGATGACGTGATAAGCACGCCGGACGCGTTTGAACACCGGCTGGACCAGTGGCTGAACGCCGCCGGCACGGCGAATAAGGAATCATCATGAAAAAAGCGCTGTTGACCATCAGTTTCGGCACCACCTAC
The DNA here is from genome assembly GCF_047324145.1 of Sodalis sp. RH24. Taxonomy (NCBI): domain Bacteria; kingdom Pseudomonadati; phylum Pseudomonadota; class Gammaproteobacteria; order Enterobacterales; family Bruguierivoracaceae; genus Sodalis; species Sodalis sp. RH24. The sequence continues at coordinate 866,129 of NZ_CP178729.1, read as the reverse complement.
ACCGAGGCGCGCGAGCGCAATATCGACGCCTGCGAACGGCGGCTGGCCGCCGCATTCGCCGATCGCGTCCCGTTTCGCGCCTTCACCTCCGGCATGGTCATGCGCAAGCTGGCGCAGCGGGACGGCCTGTTTATCGATTCGCCGCAGCAGGCGCTGGAAAAACTCTGGCAACAGGGCTATCGGGATGTGGCGATCCAGTCGCTGCATATCATCAACGGCGATGAGTACGAAAAAATCCTGCATCACGCCGCGGCCTGGCGCGGACGTTTCGACCGGCTGCATATCGGCGCGCCATTGCTTAACGACGAGCGCGATTACGGGCGGCTGATGGCGGCGCTACAGGCGCAAATGCCCGCGCTGGCCGACGACGAGCGGGTGGTGTTTATGGGGCACGGCACCCGCCATCATGCGTTCGCCGCCTACGCATGCCTGGATCATATGCTGGCCGCGCGCGGTATCCCCGCGCTTATCGGCGCGGTGGAAAGTTATCCCGATCTGCAACTGGTCATCGCGCGGCTGAACGCCCAGAAGGTACGCAAGGTGCATTTAATGCCGCTGATGCTGGTGGCGGGCGATCACGCCATCAACGATATGGCGTCCGGGGAGCCCGATTCCTGGAAAAGCCAACTACAGCGTGCCGGCTACGCATGCCGGTGCTGGGTACAGGGGTTGGGGGAAAACCCGCTGGTCCAGCAGCTGTTTGTCGATCATCTCCTGGATCGCGTCACCGAAGAGGTGATGCCATGACCGGCCGGCTGTATGCCATCGGCACCGGGCCGGGCGCCGCCGATTTGATTACGGTGCGCGGCGCCCGCGTGCTCGGCCAACTGGATGTGCTGTACGCGCCGGCGGGACGCAAGGGCGGCGACAGCCTGTCGCTGAGTATTGTGCGCGAATATCTCGCCGCGCGGGTCGATATCAGGACGCGCCATTTTCCCATGAGCCTGGACGCCGGGGAAAAGGATGCCGTGTGGGACGCGGTGGCCCGCGAAATGGCCGCTGATGTGGAGCAGGGGCTGCAGGTGGGTTTTATTACCCTGGGAGACGCCATGCTGTACAGCACCTGGGTATTTTTACTGGCGCGGCTGCAGGGGCGCATACCCATCGACATTATTCCCGGCGTCACCTCGTTCGCCTGCATCGCCGCCCGGGCGCAAATGCCGCTGGCGATGGAAAGCCAGTCGCTGGCGGTGATGGCCTGCACCGATGATGAAAGCGCGCTGGAACAGGCGCTGCTGTCCCATGACTGCGTGGTGCTGATGAAGGTGTATGGACGTTTTGCCCGCATCCAGGCGCTGCTGGGCCGCCTTGGCCTGCTGGAACACGCCCTGCTGATGGCGGACGCATCGTTGCCGCAGGAGAGGTGCTTCCGCGCGCTGGGCGACCTGCCGCCAGATCAGGCGTTACCTTATTTTTCCACGGTGGTGGTCAATAAAGGCTGGCCCGCCGCCGCAACAGCGCATTTTAATGGATAACCGAGGAGTTAACCGATGAACCTACAGATTGGCAAGGGGATGTCCGCGTTCGGCGCCGGCATGACGCTGTTATTGCTGGTGGTGCCGCAGGATGCGTACGCCATGCATATCATGGAGGGTTTCCTGCCGCCGATGTGGGCGCTGGCCTGGTGGCTGCTGTTTTTACCCTGTCTGGCGATCGGACTGACGCGCATGCGGCGGATTGTGGCCGAGGACAGCAACCGCAAGGTGCTGCTGGCGCTGTGCGGCGCGTTTATCTTTGTGCTGTCGGCGCTGAAAATCCCGTCGGTGACCGGCAGCTGTTCCCATCCCACCGGGGTGGGCCTGGCGGTGATTATGTTCGGGCCGTGGGTGCTGTCGGTGCTGGGGGCGGTGGTGCTGCTGTTCCAGGCGCTGCTGCTGGCCCACGGCGGCCTGACCACCCTGGGCGCCAATGCCATTTCCATGGCGGTGGTCGGCCCGATGGTGGGGTATGTGGTCTGGCGGCTGTCGCTGCGCTTAGGCCTGCGGCGCGATGTGGCGGTGTTCCTGTGCGCCATGCTCGCCGATCTGTCCACCTATATGGTGACGTCGCTGCAACTGGGACTGGCGTTCCCCGATCCGGTGTTTGGCTTTACCGGCTCGGCGCTGAAATTTATGGGCGTGTTCTGCCTGACGCAAATCCCCATCGCCATCGCGGAAGGACTGTTAACCGTTATGATTTACGACCAACTGACCAAACGGCAGTTGTTAACCGTCGGGAGTCATTAAAATGAAAAAAATGCTGATATTGCTTTCCCTGGTGGTGGCGCTGATGGTGATGCCGTTTTTTATCAACCATGGCGGCAGCTACGGCGGATCGGACAACGAGGCGGAAGGTCTGATAGGCACCCTGGCGCCCAATTATAAACCCTGGTTTTCGTCGCTCTATGAACCCGCCAGCAGTGAAATCGAAAGCCTGCTGTTTACCCTGCAAGGCTCGATCGGCACCGGGGTGGTATTTTATATTCTCGGTTTTTATCGCGGCAGGGAAAGCCGCGGCAAAAACAAGCGCGGTGGGGAAGGCTACGGCGACGGCCGTCAGTCCGAAGATGAAGATGACGCCGGCCGGGACGGACGTCATGCTTGAAATCGATCGCCTGTCCTGGCAAAACCGCTGGCAGGCGCGGGATCCGATGCGCAAGTTCGTTCTCTATGCGGCCTTGCTGGGCATTGCGCTGCTGACATCGCCGCTGTATCAATGCGCCACCCTGCTGCTGCTGATCCCCTTGACCTGCTATGTGGCGCGTGTGAACCTGGCGCGCTATCTGCGCTGGCTCAGCGTGCCGCTGGGATTTCTGGCGGTCAGCCTGCTGAGCATCGCGGTATCTTTTGCCTGGTCCGGCGGTAGTATGATCTACAGCGTGCGGTTGGGAAGCCTGTACCTGGGGCTGGATAAACAGGGCCTGGCGTTGGCCAATCTGGCCATGTGGCGCAGCATGACCGCCCTGGCGGCCACCTATTTATTCGTGCTGACCACGCCTTTTACCCAGATTATCCAGATCCTCAAACGCTGCCGCCTGCCGCGGCTCTTGATCGAGCATACCCTGCTAAGCTATCGCTTTATTTTTATCTTTCTTGACGAGGCCAACGCCATCCGCCAGGCGCAGTCGCTGCGCTTCGGTTACTGTTCGCTGCGTACCGGCTATCATTCGCTGGCGATGCTGGTGGGCATGCTGATGCTGCGGGTCATCACCCGCTACCGGGAAATGTCCGTCGCGCTGGAGGTGAAATTGTACCAGGGCGAATTCCATTTATAAGGATCGACGATGTTAGCGACCGAAGCACTCTGTTTTTCCTGGCAACAGGATCAGCCGGCGCTGTGCGATTTAACGCTGGATTTCAGCCGCGGCCGGGTCACCGGCTTGATTGGCGCCAACGGCTGCGGCAAGTCCACGCTGTTCATGAACCTGCTGGGTTTGCAAAAGCCGCAAAGCGGCAGGGTGCTGTGGCGGGGCAAGCCGCTGGACTATGATAAACGCAGCCTGCTGGCGCTGCGCCAGCAGGTGGTCATGGTGTTCCAGGAACCGGATCACCAACTGTTCTATACCGATATCGACAGCGATATCGCGTTTGCCCTGCGCAACCTCGGCGTGGATGAAGCGGTCATCCAGGCGCGCCTGGCGCAGGCGTTGACGCTGGTGGGGGCCAACGGCTTTCGCCACCGGCCGATCCAGTACCTCAGCCATGGCCAGAAAAAACGCGTGGCCATCGCCGGGGCGCTGGTGATGCAATCGGATTACCTGTTGCTGGACGAACCCACCGCCGGGCTGGATCCGCAGGGCCGTGAGGCGATGATCGGCATTATCCAGCGCATCGCGGCCCAGGGCCGGCACGTCATCATCGCCAGCCATGATATCGACCTGATTTATCATATCTGCGATTACATCTATGTCATGGCGCAGGGACGCCTGCTGGCCGAGGGCAGCGAGCGGGAGGTGTTCCAGCAAGCGGCGATGCTGGCGCGCGCGGGGCTGAGCCAGCCTTGGCTCATCAAGGCGCATACCCGGCTCGGCATGCCGCTGGTGAAGACGGAAGATGAACTGTTCGCTTTTTACGAACAATCCCGGGAGGCAAAAGTATGACGATGTCAATCATGGTGCAGGGCACCGCGTCCGACGTGGGTAAAAGCGTCCTGGTAGCCGGTCTGTGCCGTATTTTTGCCCAGGACGGCCACCGCGCGGCGCCGTTTAAGGCGCAGAATATGGCGCTGAATTCCTGGATCACCCGCGATGGCGCTGAAATGGGCCGGGCGCAGGTGTTCCAGGCCGAGGCGGCGGGCATTGAGCCGGACGTGCGCATGAACCCGGTCTTGCTCAAGCCGACCAGCGATCGGAAATCGCAGGTGATCGTCATGGGCGAGGCGCTATGCCACATGGACGCCATGGATTACCATCGCTACAAGCCGCAGCTGCGCGCGCGGGTCGGCGAAGTATTCCGCAGCCTGGCGGCGGATTTCGACATTATCGTGCTCGAGGGCGCCGGCAGTCCGGCGGAGATCAACCTGCGCGATCGCGATATCGTCAATATGGGCATGGCGCAACAGGCGAACGCGCCGGTGCTGCTGGTGGCCGATATCGACAAGGGCGGGGTGTTCGCCGCCATTTACGGCACCCTGGCGCTGCTGCGCCCGGATGAAAAAGCGCGGGTCAAGGGGGTGATTATCAATAAATTCCGCGGCGACCTGGCGCTGCTCAAGCCCGGGATCGCGCAAATCGAGGCGCTGACCGGCGTGCCGGTGGTGGGCGTGATGCCATGGTTCGACGAGCCGCTGGAAGATGAGGACGGCGTCGCCCTGCAAGGGGATAAATACCGCCTGGGCGGCGCCCGTGAACTGGATATCGCCGTGGTGCAGTTGCCGCATATCGCCAACTTTTCCGATTTTAACGCGCTGGCGGTGCAGCCGGATGTACGGCTGCGTTATGTAAAGCGCGGCGAAGCGCTGGGCGTGCCGGATCTGCTGATTATTCCCGGCAGTAAAAACACCTTGGGCGATCTTGCCTACCTGCGGGAAAACGGCATCGATGCCGCTATCCATCGCGCCCATGGACAGAGCGTGCCGGTTCTGGGCATCTGCGGCGGTTTCCAGATGCTGGGCAGGCGGGTCACCGACGGCATCGAGTCGGGCATCGCCGAAACCGACGGCCTGGGGCTGCTTGATTGCGACACCCGCTTCGAGCCGCGTAAAATCACCACCCAGGTGGAGGCCGGCGTACAGGCCTTGCCGGCGGGCATCTTCGCCGCCGCGGGCGGCCTGGCGCTGAGCGGCTATGAAATCCATATGGGCCAGACCACGCTTGGCGCCGGCGCGCGTCCCTTCGCCACGTTATTACGGCAAAACGGCCGCCCCTGCCGGCAGGACGACGGCGCGGTTAACGCCGCGGGCGACGTGGCCGGCAGCTATATTCACGGGCTGTTCGACAGCCCGTTGTTTACCCGGGCGCTGCTTGACGCGCTGCGCGAGCGGCGCGGCCTTGATGCGCTGGATACGCCGGTGACCGGCTGGCGCGAGCGCAAGGAGCTGTCGTTTGATGCGCTGGCAGGCCAGATGCGCGCCCATATCGATATCCCGCTGCTGTACCGTATTATGCGTGAGCAGGCGGCGACGGGAGAACCGGCATGATACTGGTGACCGGCGGCGCGCGCAGCGGCAAAAGCCGCCTGGCCGAAAGCCTTGCCGCCCGCGACGGCGGCGCGGTGCTGTATATCGCCACCTCGGTGGTGACCGACGAAGAAATGGCGCAGCGGGTGGAAAAACATCGCCGCGATCGTCCCGCGCACTGGCTGACCTGGGAAGGCCATCGCGATCTTGACCGGGTGATCCGCGCCCATGCCGGCCGGGTCGAGGCGGTACTGCTGGAGTGCGTCACCACGCTTATCACCAACCTGCTGTTTGACCAGGCGGGCGCCACGCCGCCCGATGCGATGGATTTCGACGCCATCGAGCGCCATATCGCCGGGCACATCGACGCGCTGATCGCCGCCTGCGCCGACGCGCGCTGCCGGGTGGTGCTGGTCACCAACGAACTTGGCATGGGCATCGTACCGGAAAATCTGCTGGCCCGGCGGTTTCGCGATATCGCGGGCAGGGTCAACCAGCGGCTGGCCGCCGCCGCTACCGACGTCTGGCTGGTGATATCCGGCATTCCGGTGCCGATCAAAGGCGGCGACCAGAGGGACCAGCCTGCCGGCAATCCCTGCGTAAATACTCACCATCGCCGCGGCGGGGCAACACAATGACGTCTTTTCTGGCCACCCTGCAATTTATGACCCGCCTGCCTGTGCCCGCGCGCTGGACGCGGGATTTGCCGCTGGACGCCTATGCGCGCGGCGTGATCTGGATGCCGGTGGTGGGATTGGTGGTGGGCGGGTGCTGCGCGCTGGTCTTCGCCCTGGCGCAGCCGGCGTTCGGCACGCCGCTGGCCGCCTTGCTGGCGGTGCTGGCCAATGCCATGGTCACCGGGGCCTTTCATCTCGACGGGTTGGCGGATACCTGCGACGGTATTTTCTCGGCGCGCAAGCGCGAGCAGATGCTGGAGATCATGCGCGACAGCCGCATCGGCACCAACGGCGCGCTGGCCATGGTATTCGCCATCGGCCTGCGGCTGGCGGCCATGGCGGCGCTAAGCCTGCATCCCGGCGGCGCGCTGCCCTATATCATCGCCGCTCCGGTGGTCAGCCGCGCCCTGATAAGCATTCTGATGTATCACCAGCGCTATGCCCGCGAAACGGGGCTCGGCAACGTCTATATCGGCAAAATCAGCGGTCATCATTTTGCCGTGACGCTGCTCGCCGGCATGCTGCTGACCCTGGCGATTGCCGGCCTGCGCGGCCTTGCTGCGGCGCTTATCGTCCTGGCGCTGGCCTACGGCTACCGCGCCAGGATTAACGCGGTGCTGGGCGGCCAGACCGGCGATACCCTGGGCTGCGGCGTGGAGGTATTCGAATGGCTGTTTTTGCTCGCGGCCCTGGCCGTTCCGCTATGAGACTCTATTTAGTGCGTCACGGCGAAACCCAGGCCAACCGCGACGGCGTTTACTGCGGCGTCAGCGATGTGGTCCTGACGCCGAAGGGACGCTTCCAGGCGCACCGGGTGGCCTGGCAACTGGCGGAGATTCCCTTCGGGCGGGTCCTGACCTCCAGGCTCAGGCGCAGCCGGGAGACGGCCGATATCATCCGTCCCGGCATGCCGCCTGAGGCCTGGCAGGAATGGGACGAAATGAATTTCGGCGCCTGGGAACTACGCCATCATCGCGATCTCGCTACGCAGGATCCGCAGCGTTATGCGGCCTGGTGCGACGATTGGCAGCATGTGGCCCCGCCCGGCGGCGAAGGGTTCCAGGCGTTTGCGCAGCGGGTGGGGCTTGCGGCCGCGCGCCTGCGCGAACAGGACGGCGCGGACGCTATCCTGCTGGTGGCCCATCAGGGCGTGCTCGGCGTACTGCTGGCCACGCTGCTGGGAATGCCGCCCGCCGCCATGTGGCATTTTCCCTTCCGCCAGGACGCCTTTACCCAGGTCACGCTTAACGACGGATTTTGTGTACTCAACCAGTTAAACGACAGCGGCCGGGCCATGATGCCCGCACGCTGAAACCGTAACCCATTTTCCAGGAGAAGGTAATGAAAACACTGCAACAGGTCATCGACGCCATCCGGCCTTTGGACGAGAAGGCCATGGCGCGGGCGGAACAACGTCTCGACGGCTTGCTTAAGCCGCCGGGAAGTCTTGGCCGCCTGGAGACGCTTGCCGTCCAGCTGTCGGGCATTATGGGCGACCGGCCGCTGGCGTTTGCGGGTAAAGAGATGATGGTGATGGTGGCCGATCACGGGGTATACGAAGAAGGGGTGGCGGTATCGCCGCGCATCGTTACCGCCATCCAGGCGGCGAATATGGTCAAGGGCACCACCGGGATCTGCGTGCTGGCGGCCAACGCCGGCGCGGCCGTCACCGTGGTGGATCTGGGCATTGACTGCGAGCAGCCTTTGCCCGGACTGCTGGACCGGCGCATGGGCCGCGGCTGCGGCAATATCGCCACCGGTCCGGCGATGACCGCCGGCCAGGCGCGCACCGTACTTGAAACCGGCGCGGCGCTGGTCGCCGACGCGGTTGGCCGGGGCATCACCTTATTCGGCGTCGGCGAGCTGGGCATGGCGAACACCACGCCCGCCGCCGCGCTGGTGAGCGTGTTAACCGGCGCGCCGGCGCAGGACGTCGTCGGCCGCGGCGCCAACCTGCCGCAGTCCATGCTGGCGCATAAAATCGAGGTGGTGGAGCGCGCCATCGCCGTAAACCGCCCGGATGCGCGGGATGGCCTCGACGTGCTGGCGAAAGTGGGCGGTTATGATCTCGGCGGCATGGCCGGCGTCATGCTGGGCGCCGCCGCCGAGGGGGTCCCGGTGATACTGGACGGTTTCCTGTCCTACGCCGCCGCGCTGGTCGCCTGCCGCATCGCCCCGCAGGCGCGGCCTTATTTCATCCCCTCGCACCTTTCCGCGGAAAAAGGGGCGAAGATCGCCCTGGACCATCTGGATCTGCGGCCTTATTTTGATCTGGAAATGCGCCTGGGCGAGGGCAGCGGCGCCGCGCTTGCCATGAATCTGGTGGACGCCGCCTGCGCCGTTTATAACGACATGGGCACGCTGGCGGACAGCGCTATCGTCCTGCCCGCCCATTAAACGCCACCGCGTGCGGCAACGTGCCTATCCGGCGGTTGCCGCCCGCCCCGGCGGCCATTAACCCGCGCTGACCCGCGCCAGCGGCAATATCGTGCCTTTTGCCGCCGCCCTCTATTGACCCTCCCGCGCTTACCCTGCATGCTCTGCAATACGACCGGTCGTATTATTTTTTTCTCTTTTATCGTCTTTTATCTTTTCAGGCAGAGGATGTTCCATGAGCACACCCAAGTACGGCGCGCGCCTTGCGCCGCTATTATTGCTGCCGGCGCTGGCTGCCCTGATGGCCGCCGGCTGTAAGCCCGCCGCCCCGGCGCAGCAAACACAGCAGGCGATCCCGGTGGCGGTGACCACCGTGATGTTCCAGCCGGTACGCCAATGGGACGATTTTACCGGCCGGCTGGAAGCCATCCAAAGCGTGGACGTCAGGCCGCGGGTCGGGGGTTTTATCGATGCTATCGCGTTTGACGACGGCGCGCGTGTCCATAAGGGCCAGGTGCTGTACCAAATTGATCCCAGGCCCTATCAGGCGGAGGTGGACCGGCTGGAGGCCGGGCTCCAGCAGGCGGTGGCTAACGCGGCGCTCGCCAGGACCAACCGCGAGCGCAGCCGGCGGCTGATCGTGGTGAACGCGATTTCCAGCAGCGAGCTGGATGCCCAGGAGGCCAACGCCAAAGTCACGGTGGCCAATGTGGCCGCCGCGCAGGCGGCGCTGGCCACGGCGCGGCTTAACCTGTCGTTTACCCAGGTGAGCGCGCCCATCGACGGGCGCATTTCCAAGGCGCTGATCACCCGGGGCAATCTGGTGACCACCGACAGCCTGCTGACCACCATTGTCTCCGATAGCCCGATATACGCGGCGTTCAATGTGGACGAGCAGGCCTACCTGAAATATGCCGCCGCCCAGCGCGGCAAGGATAACGCGGTCTTTATCGGCCTGATGGGCGAAAACGGTTTTCCCCACCGCGCGCGCCTGCGTTTCCTGGATAACGTGGTGGATCCCCGCAGCGGCACCCTGGCGGCCAGGGCGGTCTTGGATAATGCCGACGGCAGCCTGACGCCGGGCCTGTTCAGCCGGGTGCGCCTGGTGTCCTCCGAGGTGCAGCGGGTCGCCCTGCTGCCGGAACAGGCGCTGGGCACCGATCTGGGCAAACGTTATGTGCTGGTGCTGGATAAGGACCGGCGGGTGCAATATCGGGCCATTACCCTGGGACAGGCGGTGGGCGAGTGGCGCATCGTGAAAAGCGGGCTGAACGAGGGCGAACAGGTGGTGGTGGACGGGCTGCAAAAAGTGCGGCCGGGAGACGTGGTGGCGCCGCACGCCGCCACTGCGGATACGTCGCCGGCCGCGCTGGCCGCCTTGCTTCCCCATGATTAGCGGTGACCTGATGAAAGGCATCCGCGGCAGCGGCGCCATGGCCTGTTACCTATCTATGAGATTATTATGAATATTTCACGGTTTTTTGTCAGCCGGCCCCGGTTCGCGGTGGTGCTGTCGCTGGTGATTTTCGCCGCCGGCTTAGTGGCGCTGCCGCTGTTGCCCATTGCCGAATATCCGGAAGTGGTGCCGACCACCATTGTGGTCAATACCACCTTTGCCGGGGCGGATCCGTCCGTTATCGCCGAAACGGTGGCCTCGCCTATCGAACAGGCGATTAACGGCGTCGAGGGCATGCTGTATCAATCCTCGCAGGCCACCAGCGACGGCGCCCTGACCGTGACGGTCACCTTTGCGCTGGGCACCGACGGCGACAAGGCCCAGGTGCTGGTGCAAAACCGCGTGGCGCAGGTGCTGTCGAGGTTGCCGCCCGAAGTGCAGCGGGTCGGCGTGACCACCAATAAATCCTCGCCCACGCTGATTGAAGTGGTGCACCTGACCTCGGACGATAACCGTTATGACATGCTTTACCTGGCAAGCTATGCGCAACTGCATGTCAAGGATGCGCTGGTGCGCGCGTATGGCGTGGGTGATGTCAGCGTCTTCGGCCTCGGGCCCTATTCCATGCGCGTCTGGCTCGATCCGGAACAACTGGCGGCGCGCTCCCTTACCGCCGGCGACGTGGTGGCGGCGCTGCGCGAGCAAAATATCCAGGTGGCGGCGGGGCAGGTAGGCGGGTCGCCCGCCGCCAGCCAGGCGCAGTTCCAGATTTCCGTGGTGACCCAGGGACGGCTGGAAACCGAAGAGCAGTTCGGCGATATCATCCTGCGCGCCGACGGGCAGGGCAAGATTATCCACTTGCGCGATGTGGCGCGCCTGGAACTGGGCTCGGACAACTATTCGTTGCGTACCCTGCTCGACAACCAGCCCGCGGTGGCGCTGGGCGTTTTCCAGCGTCCCGGCACCAACGCCCTGCAGATGGCGGATAACGTCCAGTCCACCATGGACCGGCTGGCGAAGGATTTCCCCCAGGGCGTTAAATACCATATCGTCTACAACACCACCGGCTTTGTGCATCAGTCCATCAATGAAGTCGTGCATACCCTGTTCGAGGCCGTCATCCTGGTGGTGCTGGTGGTGATTTTATTCCTGCAAAGCTGGCGCGCCTCGATTATTCCGCTGGTCGCCGTGCCGGTAAGCCTGGTGGGCACATTTGCGGTCATGCTGCTGATGGGCTTTGGCCTGAATGCCCTGACCATGTTCGGCCTGGTGCTGGCCATCGGCATCGTGGTCGACGACGCCATCGTGGTGGTGGAGAACGTCGAGCGCAATATCGCCCTGGGATTAGCGCCGGTGCAGGCCACCCATAAGGCGATGAGCGAGGTCAGCGGCCCCATTATCTCCACCGCGCTGGTGCTGTGTTCGGTCTTTATCCCCACCGCCTTCCTCAGCGGTCTGACCGGCGAATTTTATCGCCAGTTTGCCCTGACCATTGCCATTTCCACGGTGATCTCCGCCTTCAATTCCCTGACGCTGTCGCCGGCGCTGGCGGCGCTGCTGCTGCGCCCGCATCACGCCGCCCGGGATAACTTCCAGCGCTTTATCGACCGGGTGTTCGGCTGGCTGTTCCGGCCGTTCAACCTGGGGTTTGTGCGCTTGTCCCATGGCTATGTCGGGGTGGTGTCGCGCGTACTGCACCGGTCATCGGTGGCGCTGCTGATCTACGGCGGGCTGCTGGCGCTGACCGTCCTGCTGTTTATGCGCACGCCTGGCGGATTTGTGCCCCAGCAGGACAAGCTTTACCTGGTGTCGGTGATCCAATTGCCGGACGCCGCCACGCTCGATCGTACCGAGGCGGTGGTGCGCCAGGTCAGCGATATTGCGCTGCATACGCCGGGCGTCAGCCACGCGGTCGCGTTTCCCGGTCTGTCGATTAACGGATTTGTGCGCAGCACCAATTCGGCGGTGGTCTTTTTGCCGCTGGATGATTTTAGCGCCCGCCGCGACCCGTCGCTTTCGGCCGGGGCCATCGCCATGACGCTTAACCAAAAGCTTTCCGGCATAACCGAAGCCAATGTGGCGGTGTTCCCGCCGCCGCCGATCCTGGGGTTGGGCTCGCTCGGCGGTTTTCGCCTGCAAATCGAGGATCAGGCCGATCGGGGGCCGGACGCCTTGTTCCAGGCAACGCAACGGCTCATCGCCGCCGCCGCCAAAGATCCCGCGCTGACCGGATTGTTCACGTCCTATCAGATTGGCGTGCCGAAAATCCATGCCGACGTCGATCGGGAAAAGGCCAAGGCGCAAGGGGTCTCGCTTACCGATCTGTTTGAGACCATGCAGGTGTATCTCGGCTCGGTCTATGTCAATGATTTCAACCGCTTCGGCCGCACTTACCAGGTGAATGTGCAGGCGGACCAGCGTTTTCGCATGCATGCCGAGGATATTGGCCATTTGCAGACCCGTAACGCCGCCGGGCAGATGATTCCCATCGGCGCGTTTGTCACCACCTACGACACCACGGGTCCGGATCGCATCAGCCACTATAACGGCAGCCTGACGGCGGAAATCAACGGCGCGCCGGCGCCGGGCTTCAGTTCGGACCAGGCCCAGGCCAGGCTTGAGGCCCTGGCGCAACAGGAATTACCTCATGGGATGAGTTTTGAATGGACGGAACTGACCTATCAGCAAATCCTGGCCGGCAATACCGCCATTTATGTCTTTCCCATCTGCGTGCTGCTGGCGTTTCTGGTGCTGGTGGCCCAATACGAAAGCTGGACGCTGCCGCTGGTGGTGATCCTGACCGTGCCCATGTGCCTGCTGTGCGCGCTGATCGGCGTACAGTTGACCCATGGCGACAACAACGTCTTTACCCAGATTGGCCTGGTGGTGCTGGTGGGGCTGGCATGCAAGAACGCCATCTTAATCGTCGAATTCGCCCGCGACCGCGAGCTGGAAAACGACAGCCTGCTGCAGGCGGTGCTGAGCGCCTGCCGGCTGCGGCTGCGGCCGATCCTGATGACGTCGCTGGCGTTTATCATGGGGGTGGCCCCGCTGGCGGTGTCGGTGGGCGCGGGGGCGGAGATGCGCAATGCCATCGGCATCGCGGTATTCGCCGGCATGCTGGGCGTGACGTTGTTCGGTTTTATCCTTACCCCGGTCTTCTACTGGACGGTTCGCCGCATCACCGGCGGCACGCTCAAGGGCGGACGGGACGCGCCTGGGACTGACGCGACCGCCGCCCGGGCCATCGCACCAACGGGCAAAGATGGCTGACAGAATAGGCTATGATGACAGGAGCGCTTTTCACCGGGTGAAAAGCGCGCCGCGCCGTGGGCCGTCCTGGCGGTAACGGGCGGTGCGCCCGGGACGCTTCGCTTGCAAAATACGACCGGTCGTCTATATAATCATGCGGTATTCGTTATCTGGAGGCTCTGTTTTTTATGGCAAAACCAAGCGTACGCGATAAAATTGTCGACGCCGCGCTGGAACGTTTTCATACGCTCGGTTTCAGCGCGTGCAGCGTGCAGGATATTGTGGATACCGCCGGCGTGCCGAAAGGGTCTTTTTATAACTATTTCAAAGCTAAAGAATTACTGGCGCTGGAAGTGCTCTCCATTTACGGCCAGGACTCGAACCGTGAAATCCTTGAAGACGCCAGCCTGCCGCCCATTGAGCGTCTGCGCGCGCATTTCGAGTACATGGCCGCCTATTACGCCGACTTCGGTTATGAAAAAGGGTGCCTGATCGGCAACCTGGCCGCCGAGATGACGGATAACACGCCGCTGCTGCGTCAGGCCATTTGCCAGTCGCTGGAAAAATGGACCGCCGCCGTGACCGCGACCCTGCGCGAAGGGCAAAAGGACGGCACCATTATCGCCAGCCTGGATGCGGAAAAAGTGGCCCGTTTTGTTATCAATAGCTGGGAAGGCGCGGTTGTGCGCATGAAAATAGCCCGTTGTCGGCAGCCGCTGGATGATTTTTTCGCCGTGGCCTTTCCGTTATTAAACCGTCCGACGCCGGAATAATCGCCACCGCTGTTTGCCTGACGCCCGTTTCTTTTCCTGACTGCGAGCCTATCATGACCGGAAGGACCTTGACCCTCGGACGCCGGGCCAGTTTTTGGGTGGCCGCCGCCGTTGTCGGCCATACTATCTGGACCAGCGCCGCGCCCGCCATGACCTATCCGCTGTATGCCTCGGAATGGGGCCTGACCACCACCCAAACGTCGACTATCTTTGCCATCTATCCTATCGTGGTGGTGGCCATCCTGGTGTGTTTCGGCGATATTTCCGATTATATCGGGCGGCGCACCACCATGTTGTTGGGATTGGCGGCGTCGCTTATCGGGGTATTGCTGTTCGCCGTCGCGCCTGGTTTGTGGTGGATTTATCTCGGGCGGGTCTTCATGGGCATCGGGGTGGGGTTGTCGGCGGGGCCGTCCACCGCCGCCATGATTGAGTTTAGCGCCGAGGGCCAGGCCAAAAAAGCCAGCGCCATTACCACGGTGTCGCAGGCGGTGGGCCTGGCGCTGGCGACGTTGGTGGGCGGCGCGCTGATAGAGTACGCGCCTTTTCCCACGCGGCTGAACTTCTGGCTGCTGCTGGTTATCATCCTGGCTATTTTTGCCGCCGCCTGGTTTTTGCCGCGCCATAGCGCGGTGCCGGGGCAGGGACGCTGGCGTCCGCGAACGCCGTCGGTTCCCTCGGGCCTGGGCGGCGTGGTGCTGACGGCGGTGGCGGCGGTGGCATGCGCCTATTCTATCGGCACCGTGGGGTTATCGCTGGGCGCCAAGATAGCGCGGGATCTGATCGGTTCCGCCAACGTGCTGCTTAACGGCGCCACCATGTCGGTGTTCGCCATCGTGCTTGGCGTGGTGGGACTGGCCTGCAAAAGTATGCCGTCGCGTACCGCGATTGCCCTGGGCGGTCTGTGCACGGTGGCGGGCATGGCATGCCTGGTGATGTCGGTATCCTGGCATTCGCTGCTGCTGTTCCTGGCCTTTTTAATCGCCGCCGGGTGCGGTTATAGCCTGTTGTTTATGGGCGGGCTGGGGCTTATCAATATGTATGCGCCCGCCCGTCTTCGCGGCGGCACGCTGTCCGCGCTGTATTTGGTGGCCTACCTGATCCAGGGGGCGTTTGCGCTGCTGCTGGGCGCCAGCGCCAGTCGTTGGGGGCTGGGCTTCGCCATCGACCAGGGCGCGGTGGTGATTGCCTCGCTGTGTCTTATCACCGGCGCGATTGCCGTCTTTATGACCGTACCGAAAGCCGCCCACCTCGCGGTACGGTGCGTGGAAAAAAATCAGTGACAACGTCACAATAATCCATCCCCGGCTGTTAACACGCCTGCCGCGCTGGCAGGCGGCAAACCCCGTCCTATCGGCACTTTCTCCCGCGCCCGCCTGTCATTGACGTGCCGCCGGCAAACGGCTTATGATAAAATTATCGTTCGTTAATAAAAAGAGGTTGACTAAAAATACGACCGGTCATATTGTAAGTGCAAGGTTATCAATTACGGGGAATGTCTATATGAATCAGAAGGTCATTATTCAGGATTTGATGGAATGGTTGGAAAACAATCTGGATAAGTCATTGTCTCTGGATCACGTAGCCGCCAAATCCGGGTATTCAAAATGGCATTTACAGCGGATGTTCCGCAATGTGACCGGCGATGCGCTGGGCACCTATATTCGCACCCGCCGGCTGTCACGCGCCGCGTCGGAACTGTGTCTTAAGGACCAAAGCATCCTTGATATCGCCCTGCAAAGCGGCTTCGATTCGCAACAGTCCTTCAGCCGGGCGTTCAAGCGCCAGTTCAGCCAGACGCCCGGGGCCTATCGTTCGCGGATGGCTTATCCTTACCATCCGGAAGAGTCCATGGAGGATAAGTATATCCCGGCTAAGCGCGCGGCTCATGCGTCGCAGCCGGTATTTTAAGTAAGCAGATTTGACAGTCCGGCGACGACGCGGCTAGCCGCCCGGAAATACCAACCCGGCCGCCGGCGGCCGACATTGCCTCCGGCAAGCCGGTAGCGGCTCTAGGCTTCGGCCGCTGTGATCAGGTTGATGATGGCGCCCAGGCGCTGGCGCTGTTCAAGGCTGATTTCCGCTCCACCCGCATATCCCGCATTTTGCCGTATCAGTATATTCAGGCCCACCAGCCAGTCGTAGACATAGAAGGCGGTATTGTTCACCGGGGCGGCATTAAGCCGGGTCAAACGGTGGGACGCGTCGATGTCGTGCCCGGGCGCCGCCGGGCGCGTAAAAATTTTATGGCCGGGATTGATGCGGCTGTCGGGCCGTTGCGCGTCGCTTAGCCGCGTAAACCCCAGCCAGGCGACGAAATCACCCAATACGGCCAAGGCCCGCGCCACCTGCCGATCGGCCTTGCTCTCAGGCGGCAGGCCCGCCGGCGCCATATCCATCAGCATGTGCTCAAGCGACCCCAGGATATCGAGCCGGATGGCGGCGGTAATCAATTCCGCCATCAACATGGCCATGGTCGGCCTGGCGATACCGAGCAAGGCCAGCAGCGGCGCGTTTTCCGGCAGGTTGCGCAAATGATTTATCCAATAGCGTTGCACATTGCGGGCAAACATTTTGTCGTCCGTCGCGCCGGTGAAGTCTGCGGTGTTGATGACCTGGCCGGTCGGCGCCTCGGGCGCGCTGAGCAGATCGAAGGCGATGCCGACGCCAAAGGGGCCGGCGCCGTCCGCGGCCGGTTCGGTATGGCCGGCGGCGTCCGGTGGTAGCTGCAGGTAGAGGCGGCGCATTTCGTCACGCGTGGGCAGCAGGTGCTCGAGCAGTTCTCCGTGCATGCCGGCGCGCGCCTGCAGCGCTTTAAGCAGTGTGTGCGCGACGTGTTGTTTGGGTAATGTCTCCGCGTCCTGCGCCGCGGCCTGCTGCCATTCGCCGAGCAGGTTTTCGGCCAGTTCCGCCTGCAGCGCCTTCGTCTGTTCGCCCAGGCGCTCCAGGCCCGCCTCGCGCTGCGCCGCAGGGGCGAGGTAGGCCGCCAGGGCGTTGACGCCCCGCGAATCCATCGCCAGCAACGTGCCCCAGGTATCGCCCGGATTGCCAACATAGCGCTGCACGGCGGCATCGTAATTAGTGCCGTGGACCACACGTTGATCGAAGCGGGTCAGCGCCCAGATCAGGGCGGGTTTGCGCCGGCCGCGCACCCCGGCGTTTTCTCCCTGGCTGCGCCTGACCCAATAATCCAGCAGCCTGCCGACTTCGGCGACCGCCGCGCGGTCCTGCGCCGCGGTACAGACCATCAGCACATTCACCGTCTGGGCATCGGTATAACGTTCGGGCAGATAAGCACAGCGGGCGCGCAGCAGGGCCGGCGCCAGCGGGTAGGCGGGCTCGCCGCCCGCGCCGGTGGCCGCCGTGGTTTCAAGGCTGCCGTCGATACCGGCGAAATCGATAAAATCCACCTGCGCGCCGCCGCTTCCGCTCACGCCGGCATCCAGCGGCATCAACAGTTCAACGGCCAGCATCGCCAGCTCGGCCATCGTCAGTTCAACCGGCTTTCCCGCGCGGCCGTTCAGCATGGGGATCACCTGCAGCAGCGGGTCGGCGGCGCTATGCAGGCGCGACAGCGACGCGATATCCAGGATGCCGTCCGCCTGGCGCATCGTATCGTCCACCAGCGCGCCAAGCGGCGCCAGCACGTGCTGCGCGCCGCCCAGATGCTGCGCGATAGCGGCAAAATGGCGGTAGGCGTCGCTCAAATCCGCGCGCCCTCGCCACAGCACCGAGAACAGCTCGGCGCGATCCTCGACGCTCAGGCAGGGCGCCAGCTCGACCGCCGCCGGCCAGAACCGCGTCTCCAGCTGTTTCTGCCGCCGCCGATCGTGGCGGGAAACATAATCCCAAATCGCCACCACGGCATCCCCGCTCATGCCGGCGACCGGTTCCACCTGCCGCCGCGCGAGCAGCCGGTCCAGGCGGTCATCCAGCGCGCGATCGTCCAGGTCCCGGGCGGTGTTTTCGCCCCCGGCTTCACGCAGGGAGAGGGTAAACAGCAGCATGGCGATATCCGCTTCACTGAGCAGCGACAGCTGGACCGGATAGGCGGCGTTTTCCGCCTGTACGCGCTGGGCGAAACGCAGCACCAGGCCTGACGCCCGGCTCTGCGGCTCGATAAGGGACAGGACATCCAGCCGTTTGCCGCCAAGCGTGGTGGACAGCCGGTCGTCCTGCCCCACGGTCAGCGCCGTGATCAGATGCAGTTTTCCCCGCGCCGATTGCCCAAAAAAACCAATGGCGCCGGCGGTGTGCGACGCGTTATACAAATGGCTGGCCTGCAGGCGGCAGCGGCGCAGTTTTATGCCCAGCCGGCCGGCTTCCATATCCAGGCGCGGCGCATGCCGGCGCGTGGCCGCAATCCAGTCGATCGCCTGGTCGATGCCTTGCAGTACCTGGCGCAGCTGGTTATGCAACTGGTTTTGCAATTGGGGAGCCAGCGGGTTGGCAACCGGGTTTAATTTACGCCGCGCCGGTATCGGGGAAGAGATTAATTGACTCATTTTTTCACTATGCTCCCGCTATCGATCCAATATTCGGTCGCGCCTGAACCACTGTCGGCCAGGGTATTTAACGTCAGGCGCACATGGTGCCGCGGCACGGGCGTACCGTCTTCCAGCACCGCCTCCGCTATCTCGAAACGCTCAGGTCCCGCCCGGGAAGTGTCCTGCGCCACCGCCAGCCTGATGCGCAGTTCGCTTTCCCCGGCCACGCGCCGGGCGAGCGCAGGATCGGCTATCGACAGCGTATACAGCGCGGAGGCCGGCCAGCGTTCATTATCCAGTTGGCGAAAGCCCAGGCATAACGCGCCGCGCATGCGAAAGCTGGCGGTGGCGTCCAGCGCGCAATCCGGCGCGTCAAGATCGATATCGCGGTAAAAAACATTCTCATCGGCCAGGATGTGGTTGCCGTCCAGCATGCCCAGATAGCGCAGGGTGGAGTAGGGCTGGAAGTCACCGGCTTTGAAATAGAACCCCGGCAAACGCAGGCTAAGCGCCAGCAGGCACAGCATCGCGCCAACCGCCGCGGTGGATTTGGGATTATCGATGCGTCCCCGCTGGTTAAAGGGATACCACGCGCTGGTATGGTAGCCGTCCAGCGACAAAATCCGGTTATTGGGCAGCGGCTGCAGGTGGCGGAACAAGGCCTGGATGCCAGGGAAACGCGCCGGCCGCCCGGTAAGCAGCAGCACGTCGCAATCGTGGAGCGAGACGACTTCAGACAACGAGCGCAGGTGTTGGGTAATCGTCATGCGGTTGGCCAGGAACTCATCATGCAGTTTGCCCAGCCTTATCTGGAGCGGGACGCGTAGAATATCGAACGGCGAGGCATCCGCCGGCAGGCCGCGCTGCACCTCGCCATGGATATACGCCAACACGCCAGGCGTGGGCTGCTGGGTCAGCAACTCGCCGAAGACGGCATCGATTTCCGTGCGGTTTTCCAGGGGATCGAATCGTTCATAGGCCGCCAGGATCGCGCGGCCGACGGGCATAAACAGCTGCAGCGTCGTCTGCTGACGCAGCGTGCTGTGCCCGTCCATGCGCCCGTCGCCGCCAAACAGCCGGGCGAGCAGCATGCCGGGGTTGTCCAGGCCGGCGCTGAGCAGCGCCGCCTCCAGGGCGGGCAAGACAAACAGCTGGATCACCTCCAGCAGGATATCGTCGCCCGCGACTTTAAAACCTTCGCGGAACAGCAGCCGCGGGGTGATTTTGACATCTTTGCCGCTGCCGTCGTCCAGGCTGTACTGGGTGATGGCTAAATCGGTGGTGCCTCCGCCGATATCAATGGAGGCGATGCGTAGGGTCTTGCCGGCGCTGCCGGCGGCGGATGCCTTATCCGGCCGCGCCATGGCGCCAAAAAATGCGTTGGTATGACCGGCGAAGTTAACCTGGGTTTCGTTATACAGATAGACCATCTGGCCGCAGGTGGCCTCGTCCCAGTCCATCCGCACTTCGGGCGCCGGTACCCGGCTGCCGGCCCGGTCGCTGGGGGAGGAGAAGGGTTCGTCCGCGCGATGCCAGCCCATCGTTTTCCATACCAGGCCAATCGCTTCGTTCATCCGCCTGAGGAAGATTTCCCGCTCCGGTTTCGGCATCGCCGAGGGCAGGGTCAGGACGATGGTGCGCAGTTGACGCGGCGCCACGTCGTGGCCCATCTTCAGCCGCTGCGCCACGCTGTTGATTTGCATTATCGCCTGCGCCAGCAGTTCCGACAGCATCAGCGTCATCAGCGAGCTGCGGCTGTAATGCGGCGAAAAGACCGGCAGGCGGTCGTCCAGCGCCAGCAGGTACAGCGGCTGGCCCTCGTCATTGATCAGGTGGGTAAACGGCGCTTGCACCGCCGGCGGTTCAAGCGCCGGTCCGCCAGCACCCTGGCTGAACCGCCAGCCGGGAGCATAACTTTCCTCATCCCACAAATAGCGCCGCGGACTGGAAAGACCGGTGGATCCGTCGACGCCCCGGCGCTGCAGCGCCAGGCGCGCCGCCTCCCGGCCGACGCGGGTAATAGCGGGCCAGAGAAAGGCGTCGTCGCGCCCGCTTTCGAGCGAGAAACCGGGTTTGCCGAAAGGCGCCTGGGCAAACTCGACACGGCTTTCAAACAGTTCGTTATATAAAAACTGCGGCTCGCCCAGATCGCGGATCAGCAATTCATAGGCAAGCTTGAGGCCGTTGGGCTCATCGGCATGTTCTTCCACCAGGACGCCGCAGGTATGCGAATTGCCGACATCCAGGATCAAATCCACTTTTACCACCGGCTCCTGAAGCGTGCCGGCGCTGATTTTTATTTCCGGCATAGGCAGCTGTTCACCCAGCAGCGCCAGCAAATTGAGATAATGGGCCTGATATTCAAAGGAACGGAACGCCACCTCCATCTCCCGGGCGCTGCGATCGTCCTGGCGCGATGCCTGCTGGGTAAACACCTCGCGCAGCCAGCCGTCGACCCAGGTAAGATCGAGAAATTCGCCCAGCTCGTCGCTGCGGTGCGCCAGAGTAAAGCCGATGCCGTTATGGATATCGTTTTCGTTGGGGGCTACCGGGGCGTCGGCATGGCCGGCCGGATACACCCGGGTGTCAAAGGCGACGCTGACCCGGTGGGTAAAGCCGTGCCGGTCCGGCGCATCCAGGGCGCAAATGCGCACCCGCGCCCAATTATCCGGTCCTCCCAGCAGGGTGCGCGGGGGCATAAAGCGGAACACGGGCAGCGGCAGCCAGAGCTTGTCCAGCAATGCCAGGGATTGCTCAAGGCTGAAACTGAACTCGGGCTTTACCACCTCCGGCGGCGCGCCCGCCGGTACCGGAACGGAATATTTGCCGGTCTGCGCGTGGTAATCCAGGCGCAGCAAGGGTCCGTTGGCGGTCTGGCGGACAAACTTGCCGGGCAGTTCGGCGTTATAGCCGGGCGTCAGGGCGAAATCCAGAAACTGGATACCGCTGTCGCGAATCAGCGTGATGTTTTTTGGGTAATCCGTAATCGTCGCCAGCATTTATTATTCACTCTCGCGCTTCATCGTTATCGGAAAAGCCGTATTGGCGTCATAACGGCCTTTGCACTCGGCGACGCCCTTCGCGCCTTGTCTGCAGACGATTTCCGGCATTTGATAGCGGGTGCCGTCGCTGCAGCGGGCCTTGGCCCGGCTGTTGATGATCAGATTGCCCGATTTCATCAGCCCGGCGTCAACCGCCGTGCGGCAGGTCACCCCGTCGCCATGGGTGATTTTCACCGTGCCTTTGCCATGGTTAAGCTGGTATTTAAGGCTCGGTGGCTTACCGGTCAGTGGTTCCTTGATATCCACCGTGGCGCGCCAGCCGCCGTTAAGAAAATCCGTCGAGCCTATTTTTACCGTCTCGGGCGGCAGAACCAGCGCGTTCTTGCTGATGGCGGCCGGCGCGACGGCCGGGACCAGCGCCTCCGGCGCCGCGGCGGCGGGGAGCGGCGCGGCTTGCACATCCGGCAATGGCGCTATGGCGGGGGCGGACGCCCTGATCCGGCCATCGCCCGCGGCGGCGGGGCCGTTTGCCAGCGCCGCCGCGCCGTCGGCGGGCTTTGGCTGCGCCGCGGCGGCATCTAAGGATAGCGCCTTATCGGCGGGATTGGCCGCGTCTGACGCCCTCAGCCCGCCGTTCGTGGCGCTGGAAAGCTGTTTTTCCAGCGGCGGCCGGGGGGCGTCGGTCAGGGGACTGGCGGCGGGCAGGGCGCGTTTTTCCGCCTCAAGGGCGGTCAGCGCCGAGGCGGACAGGACAGGCGGCGGGCGGGAGACGCAGCCGCGGATTTGCAGCGCCAATATGGCCAGCAGGGCAAGCGCCGGCGGGATCCACCACATGCGCCGCCACGATAGCGCCGGTGCCGCCGCAGCCGCAGCCGGCGCGTTTTCCACGGGGGCGGTGGCCGCGATGCGTGGTGAAGCGCGGTCAACATCCCGCGCCAGGTCGGTAACCAATGCCGGGTCCAGGACGGTGTTATCGACGGGTGGGCGCAGGCTGGCAAAAGCATCGGCGTCGGTTTTTTTATCCGTGCCGACAAAACCCCAGAACGTCAATACCGGTTTGCCGCCCACCAGATAGACATAATGCTGATCGGGAAAACGCATGGCTTTCGACAGCAGCGCGCCAAACAGCCTGAGTGAGGGTTTTTCCGCCGCGGCGGCGCGCTGGCAAAGGCCCGCTGCGGCGGCCTGGCAGCCTTCCAATTCCGCAAGGGCGGACGCGCGTTCGGCATCGCTGGCGCCGGCCCAGGAGGACACCTTGCCCGCGCGCGGCGAATACCAGTCGATCCGATCGCCATCCTCGTTGGGCTGGGGGATCGCCAGACAGTCGGCGATCCGCGGCCGTTGCCGCAGACGCAACGTTTCCCTTATTTCCAACGCCGATGCATACACCGGCCGGCCCTGTTCGCCCAACGCATAAATATCAAGCAAACCGCCGCTACGTAAAAATGTTTTTGCCACGCAAAAGGGACCTATGAAAAGTAACACCCGACGGGGAATAAAAATTTTTTTCTATCAGCTGATACTGTAAATCGAACGCAGGCAAATCAAACGCCCGAATAGGCGGCAAAAAAGACAAATATTCGGGGTATCGAAAGAAGAGAGTCCCGGCCCGGCGGCCGGGAAAGGGCTTTATTGCGGGGTAGTATCCATACCGAACCATTTCATGGTCAGCGTTTTCAGCGTGCCGTCCTGCTTGGCGCTGGCAATGGCCTCGTCAAACATCTTTTTCAGTTCCGGATCGGTTTTGCGGATGCCCACCGCCGATCCGCTGCCCAGGATACCGCCGATAAACTGCGGGCCGGCCAGGACGATATCCTGGTTGCCGGGCTTGGTCTTGGCGCCGTTCAGATAGGTGACCGAGGCGAAGACCATATCCACCCGGCCGGATTTAAGATCAAGATCGTGCTCTTCGGTGGTTTTATATTCGCGCACCGTCACCACGCCTTTTAAATATTTTTCCAGGAACTGCTGGCCGATGGAGGAGCCTTGCACGCCGATGATTTTGCCTTTAAGCAGCGGGGTCAGTTTGTCCAGTTCGGCTTTTGCGCCCGCTTCATCGCTGGTAAGCGAAAACCGGGTTCCCAGGTCCGGCAAGGCGGCCAGCGGACTGTTTTTCAGCACCGCGAAGGTTTGTCCCGCATTACTGTAGGAGGCAGAGAAATCAATGATTTTTTTACGCGCCTCGGTGGCGGACAGACCGTCCATGATGGCATCGAATTTTCCGGCGTTCAGCGCCGGGATGACGCCGGCAAAGGGCTGTACGATAATCTGGCATTCCACTTTCATTTTTGCGCACAGCACTTTGTAGAGATCGATTTCAAATCCATCCAGGGTACCGTCGGGTTTGGTAAAGTTATATGGCCGGAACGCCCCTTCGGTGGCGATTTTCACCACCGTCCATTTTTTCCCCTCTTCGGCATGACCGCCGAAGCTGGTCGCCAGAGTGGTGGTAATGCACAACGCGCGTACCAGGTTTACCAATTTCATTGTTTAACTCCTGTATCAATGGGGAAAAATTCGCCTTGCGGCGCAAAAAAGGTTCGGGATGACTCAATGCGCATTCTCCAGCGGCTTTTTATCGACCGTGGCGACGCGCGCGCGCAGATGCGGGGTCAGTCGGTATTCCAGCCACATCACCAGCCGGGTAATGATCAGATTGATCAGCAGGTAAATCAGCCCCGCCACCAGGAAGACCTCCAGCGCCCGGTAGGTATTGGAAATGATTTGCGCGGCGATGCCGGTAATGTCCATCAGGGTGATGATCGAGGCGAGGGAGGTGGATTGCACCATCGAAATCAGTTCGTTGCCGTAGGCCGGCAGCGCCTGGCGGATCGCCATTGGAAACAGAATGCGCCGTACCACCAGCAGGCGGCTCATGCCGCAGGCGCGCGCGGCCTCCAACGCGCCATGGGGCACCGAAAGCAGGCCGCCGCGCAGGATCTCGCTGCCGTAGGCGGCGGTACACAGCGACAGCGACAGCAGCGCGCAGCCATAAGGTTCGCGCAGGACGGGCCACAGCACGCTATTGCGCACCGCCTCAAACTGGCTCATGCCGTAATAAATTAAAAACAGCTGCACCAGCAGCGGCGTTCCCCGCAGGCAAAAAACATAAAACCGCGCCGGCGCGCTGAGCCAGATAAAGGGCGAGAGCCGGGCCAGCGCCAGCGGGAAAGCCAGGCAAAAGCCCATGGCCACCGAGTAAAAAGCCAATTTCAGCGTCAGCGGGATGCCGGGGATCAGCTGCAAAAAGGTCTCCCAAAGAAATGCCACGTCCATCAGCGTCTTACCCCGCGCGAGTAGTAGGTTTCAGCTTTACCTAGTGACCAGCCCGAACAGGCGGAAATCACCAGATACAGCAGCGCCGCGGCACAGTAGAAATCAAAGGGCTTGCCGGTGGAGCCGGCGCCGGTTTGCGCTTTGTTCATCAGTTCGGCCAGGCCGGTCACCGACACCAGCGCCGCGGCCTTGAGCACCAGTTGCCAGACGTTGCCCATGCCCGGCAGGGCGTGGCGCAGCAGCAGCGGGATAATAATGCGGCGCATGCGCACGGACGCGGTCATGCCCAATGACGTGGCCGCCTCCAGCTCGCCAGGCGCAATGGTCAGGAACGCGCCGCGAAAGACCTCGGTCTGCTGTGCGCCGGCGGCGATGCCTACCGCCAGCATGCCCGCCAGAAAGCCGGGGAAACTGATAAACTGCCCATCGCCGAACAGCCTGCCCAGCGATGTCAGCGCCTGGCTGCCGCCAAAATACAGCAGATAGATTATCAGCAGGTCCGGGATGCCGCGGATAACGGTGGTATAGATATCGGCGACACAGCGCACCGGCCGGTTGCCGCTAATCTTTGCCCAGGCGAACAGCGCGCCGATAACGCCCGCCAGCAAAAAACCCGACACCGCCAGGGCTACCGTCATCAGCGCGCCGGACAACAGCATCGGCCCCCATCCCTCAGGGCCAAAACTCAGGGTCTGGAAAAAACCTAGCTCCGCCATGCTATCTCCTTAGCGTTTAATCGGCAGCCGGCCACAATGGCGCTCATCAGTGGCTGCCGGGAAAGGGAGGCATGACATCGTCGGGGATCGGATTGATAAACGGCGTACCGTTCAACTGGCGCAGATGCTCTTGTTTCGCCGCCGCGATAAGCGCCGGCTGCTTTATGAGGCTGATGGCCGTGCTGGCCATGATTTTGGCCGCATGGGTCAGGCCTTTGTGGGCCAGCGTGGATTTGCCCTGCGCCACCAACTGCCACGAGTGCCCGGGGGTGCCGATGGTATAGGTGGCGCTTTGCGCCTGCACGGTCGGGACCACCCAACTGACCGAACCCACGTCGGTGGAGCCGATCATGGTGCTGGCCGGCCGATCCAGGGGCAGCACATAATCGCACAGCGTTTCCCCAGGCGCCATGGCCTTGCCCGCGCGGTGAAACGCGCTGTGGATTTCCTCGGCGGACATGGTTTGCTGAAACCGGGCCGCATAGGCGTAATCGGCCTCATCAAAGCCCGGTCCGCCGAGCAGTTCAAGGTGCGACTGCATCAGTTCTTCCAGCACCGGGTTCGCCACCAGATTGGCATCGCCGCTGAGGATATTGCGTTTCATGGTGGTTTCGGTCATCAGCGCCGCGCCCGCGGCCACTTTGTCGACCCGCGCCAGGAGTTCCAGCAGTTCGGGCAGGGTACGGGTACGCACCAGATAACGCACGGTCGCCTTCGCCTGCACCACGTTCGGCGAAAAGCCGCCTGAATCGGTAATGGCATAATGGATGCGCGCGCTGTTCGGCATATGTTCGCGCAGGTAGTTGACGCCCACGTTCATCAGCTCAACCGCGTCCAGGGCGCTGCGGCCCAGGTGGGGCGTGGCCGAGGCGTGGGAGGCGCGGCCGTGAAAATGGTAGTTGATTTCATTGCAGGCCAGGGAATTGGGCTCCTTGACGCAGTTAAACGCGCCGGGATGCCAGCAGATGGCGATATCCACGTCATCAAACAGGCCGGCGCGCACCATAAAACCCTTGCCCGCGCCGCCTTCCTCCGCCGGACATCCGTAAAAGCGCACCCGGCCGGCGATGCCCTCGGCGGCCAGGTAATCCTTGACCGCCGTCGCCGCCAGCAGCGCGGCGGAACCCAGCATATTATGACCGCAGCCGTGGCCGTTGCCGCCTTCTTCCAGCGGCAGCGGCTGGGTGGCATCCGCCTGCTGGCTCAGGCCGGGCAGGGCATCGTATTCGCCGAGAATGGCAATGACCGGGCCGCCCGCGCCCGCTTCGCCCATCATGGCGGTCGGCAGGCCGGCGACCCCCTCGGTCACGCGAAATCCCTGCGCTTTCAGGATCTCCAGATGCGCCCGCGAGGATTTTATTTCGGTGTAGTTCACCTCGGGCGTGGCCCATATCCGATCGCTGAGATCGCAAAATATCGTCTTTTTCTCATCAATTAACGACCAGATCTGATGCAACAACGCGTTGTCGACGGTCCCTTTCTCTTCATTGATAGTGCGCAACGGCATGACAGCGATCCTTAAACGGCAGTGAATGAAGTTATCTATACATGTACAACTGCAAAGCAAGATCGAGGCCAGTTATGTTCGCCGCGCGCAGGGCGCCGCCGCTGCGCAAGCGGCCCGGGGTGGCATTAAGGGAAAGGGGTGTGTACTAAAATGAGGCAGGCGGGCGGGCGGTGCGCGATAAGGGTGCAACGGCGCGCGACAATGCGGGATAAGCGTGCAACGCCGCGGATCCCGCATTAACCGACATCCGCCGCATTCTGCGCCGGCGCTGATAAATGCTCGCGCTGCTCCGCCCAGGTCAGCAGCGCGTCAAGGGCGGGACACAGCGCCTGTCCCCATGCCGACAGGCGGTATTCCACCTTCGGGGGTACCTGGGGATAGACGTGGCGCAGCACGATGCCGTCGCCTTCCAGCTGACGCAACTGCTGGGCCAGCATTTTCTGCGATATGGTCGGGATCAGTTTCTCCAGATCGGAATAGCGTCGTACCTGTCCGCCGAACAAATGAAACAGGATCACCAGCTTCCAGCGGCCTTCCAGCAGCCGCAGTACGTTTTCCACGCCGACGGCGGCGGTCAGGGGCGTATAGGTGTGCTTTACCATTTGGTTAGTCACTTACTTTTTCGTGCGTTCTTGCGGTAAGGAAAGTATATGGCGATACTCGCGCTACGGCAACGTGATGTGCGGTCACGATGAAAACAGCTCGTTTCGTCGCGCAGGCACGCTTAATACACCGGAGAGCAACTTATGGATTTAGCACTGAAAGACCAGCGCGTGCTGGTTACCGGCGGCACCAAGGGTATCGGCGCCGCCGTGGTCGCGCTGTTCCGCCAAAGCGGCGCTAACGTGATAACCACGGCGCGTACCCGCCCGCCGTCGCTGCCCGACGGGATGTTCGTCGCC
Source organism: Sodalis sp. RH24 (assembly GCF_047324145.1). Lineage (NCBI taxonomy): Bacteria > Pseudomonadati > Pseudomonadota > Gammaproteobacteria > Enterobacterales > Bruguierivoracaceae > Sodalis > Sodalis sp. RH24. Next base: position 838,170 of record NZ_CP178729.1, on the reverse strand, counting down.
GCCGACGTGACGACGCCCGCGGGCTGCGGCGCCGTCGCCGCCGCCGTTAACGACAGGCTGGGCGGGGTGGATATTATCGTTCATGTCCTGGGGGGGTCGACGGCCCCGGGCGGCGGCTTTGCCGCGCTGGGAGATGATGAATGGCATCAGGCGCTTGATCTCAATCTTTTCCCGGCGGTACGGCTCGATCGCGCCCTGCTGCCCGGTATGCTGGCCCAGGGCCGCGGGGTGATTATCCACGTCACGTCTATCCAGCGCCAGCTGCCGCTGCCCGAGTCCACCACCGCCTACGCGGCGGCGAAGGCGGCGCTGTCCACCTACAGCAAGAGTCTCTCGAAGGAAGTCAGCCCCCATGGCGTACGCGTGCTGCGGGTTTCCCCCGGCTGGGTCGAAACCGAGGCCGCGGTGGCGATGGCGCAAAGGCTCGCCGCACAGGCGGGAACCGATTATGACGGCGGTAAGCAGATTATCATGAAGTCGCTCGGCGGCATCCCGTTGGGCCGCCCGGCGCAGCCCGGGGAAGTGGCCGATCTGATCGCGTTCCTGGCTTCCGCGCGGGCGGCGTCGATTACCGGCGCGGAGTATGTTATCGACGGCGGGACGGTGCCCACCGCCTGATGACCATCGGGTACGCGGCGCCGGGCCATTTTGCTTATTTCGCGCTACAGTTATCACCATCAACCACGTTATAGCAGGCATGAGGTGATCATGTTCACACTGTATGGCGCGCCGGGCGCGGGATCGGCAATTGTTGAAATCATGTTCGCCCTGGCGGGCGAGCCTTATCAATGGGTAAATGTCGACGGCTATGATCGGCCGGGCGCGGCCCGGGATAGCCTGGCCGCGCTCAATCCTTTATGCCAGGTGCCGACGCTGGTGCTGGACGACGGCGGCATCATGACCGAAAGCGCCGCCATCGCGCTGCTGCTGCTCGATAGCCACCCCCATCTGGCGCCGGCGGCCGGCACCGCGGATCGCCGGCAATTCTACCGGTTGCTTGTTTGGCTGGTGGCGAATGTCTATCCCACCTTTACCTATGGCGATTATCCGGAACGCTGGGCGCCAGGGCAGCCCGGCGAACTGGTCGCCAGCACCGACCGCTACCGCGAACGTCTTTACCTGTGGCTGGAAACGCAGCTGGGGGCGGGGCCGTATTTATTCGGTGACGTTGTAACATTAATTGACGCTTACTGGCCGGTGCTTGTCCATTGGGGGCCGAGGAAACCCTGGTTTAAACAGCATGCGCCGCGGCTGTTCGCCATGGCCGAACACGTAGGCCGGTTACCCGAATTACAACCCATCCTGAAAGCCAATACCCTGGTGTAGGCGGGGCCGGCGCCGGCTGTTCAGCCTGTTGCGCCGGCGGCGCGGCGCTTAATGGCCGCCCGGTAAATCGGCCGTCATCAAAAATTCATCTTAACCCTGAATAATGACCCGACACGCTCAACATGTCGTTGACAGGCATCCAGCACGAGAATGTGAGACAGGGGATTATTATGAGTGATAATAGCGCTGCCCGATCCAGCCTTTCCTTTGACAGCGGCAAACCCAAAATTTACCAGAAAAACAGCCGATCGTCCGTGGTGTTATTCGTCTTGCTGCTGGTGCTGGGCATCGCCTTTGCCGGCGTCAATCTGTTTAACGATGTTTCCGATGCCGGCGCCACTTATACCAGCTATGTGCCGTTCTTATTGCTGGGGCTGGCGCTGTTAATCGCCCTGGGCTTCGAGTTCGTCAATGGCTTCCATGACACGGCCAACGCCGTGGCAACCGTGATTTATACCCATTCGCTCTCGCCCATGGTCGCCGTGATCTGGTCCGGGTGTTTCAACTTCCTCGGAGTGTTGCTGTCCAGCGGCGTGGTCGCCTTCGGCATCATTTCCTTGCTGCCGGTGGAATTAATCCTGCAGGCGGGAACCGGCAGCGGCTTCGCCATGGTCTATGCCCTGTTGTTCTCGGCCATTATCTGGAATCTCGGCACCTGGTGGCTGGGCCTGCCGGCGTCCTCGTCCCATACGCTGATTGGCTCCATTATCGGGGTGGGGGTCGCCAATGCGCTGATCCACGGCCGTACCGGGACCAGCGGCGTGGATTGGTCGCAGGCCATAAATATCGGCTATTCCCTGCTCTTATCGCCGGTCATCGGTTTTGTCTTTGCCGCGCTGCTGCTGCTGGTAATGAAAGTGCTGGTTAAAAATCGCGCGCTGTATACCGCGCCGCAGGGGAATTCGCCGCCGCCGTTATGGATACGCGGCCTGCTGATTTTAACCTGCACCGGGGTGTCGTTTGCCCACGGCTCCAACGACGGCCAGAAAGGGATGGGGCTGATTATGCTGATCCTGGTCGGCACCGTGCCGATTGCCTACGCGTTAAACCGCTCGATGCCGCCGGAACAAATACCGCGCGTAGCCGCGCTGGCGACGGCCACGCAGCACGAACTGCTGCGCCAATTCCCCGCCGGCGGCCCCCAACCGGCGGCCCGCGCCGTCCTGACCGGCTATGCCCGCACCAACACCCTGACGCCGGCCGTCATTCCCGCGCTCGCCGGGCTGGCCGGGGCCATTGGCGCCGAACTGAAACAATATGGTTCGGTAAACGAGATACCGGCCCGGTCGGTATCCAATACCCGTAAGGATATGTACCTGGCTTCGGAAACCATTAAGCGCCTGAAATCGGAAAAACAGCTCAATCTCTCCCCTGGCTCCAGACAAAACCTGGACGCCTTAAAACACGAGCTGGACGGCGCAACGCGTTATATCCCGTTCTGGGTCAAGGTGGTGGTGGCCATTGCCCTGGGTCTGGGCACCCTGGTGGGATGGCGGCGTATCGTCGTCACGGTGGGAGAAAAAATCGGCAAGACGCACCTTACTTACGCCCAGGGCGCCAGCGCCGAACTGGTGGCCATGACCACCATCGGCGCGGCGGATGCCTTCGGGCTGCCGGTGTCCACCACGCATGTTCTGTCATCCGGGGTCGCCGGGACCATGGCGGCCAACAAATCCGGCCTGCAGATGGGCACCCTGCGCAACCTGCTGATGGCCTGGGTATTGACCCTGCCGGCGTCAATCCTGCTTTCGGCCGGGCTGTACTGGATTTTTAATCACTTCTGAGGCGCCTTGCCGCCGGGAAAACACCCACCGTAATTATCCTCTCGCCCCGGTTGCCGAAAACATCTCGCTGCCGGGGCCATCCTGTCCGCCCCGCTGATGCGTATATTTTGTACACGCGCGCATAAGCGCTTATATTATTCCTGACATGCCCCTTATTACCCCTAACCGGGGGTCGGCCGGCTGACAAAGGATATATGGGCTCTCTAAAACTACTCAGTATTGGGTTTCTCTGTGTGTTATTACTGTCTTTCGGGCAGAGTCTGGCCAAGGCAGCGCTGGCGGGCGACGTTTTTTCCGGCAGCGATTGGCGGACGGCCCGGCGCGATTCCACCGGGATGGCGCCGGATCCGGTACAGCTGCGCGACACCGCCATCGTGCAAATCTATGCCGCGCCCACTTTTGGCTGGCGTGGACTCGTGGCCGTCCATCCCTGGATTATTTTCAAGCCGGCGGGGGCCAGCCAATACAGCCGCTACGAGGTCATCGGCTGGGGCGGGATTGACGCGGTGCGCCGTAATTACACCCTTCCCGACGGATACTGGTTCGGCGCGCGTCCGACGCTGCTGGTGGATCATCGCGGCGCCCATGCCGAGGCCATGATCCCGCGTATTGAAGCGGCTATCAAACGCTATCCCTATGGCCGCACCTACCGCAGCTGGCCCGGCCCAAACAGCAACACCTTCCTGGCCCATATCGGCCGGGAAGTGCCGGAGCTCAAGCTGGACCTGCCGGCCAATGCCATCGGCAAGGATTTCCGTTCCTTGACCCATCCTGTCGGGTTGCCTCCTTCCGGCAAAGGCCTGCAGGTATCGTTGCTGGGCGTGCTGGGCTTTACCCTGGGCGTGGAAGAGGGCGTCGAAGTCAATATCCTGGGATTAAACCTGGGGGTGGATATTCTGACGCCGGCGCTGCGGCTGCCGTTTATCGGCCGGCTTGGCCTGGGCAAACAGGAAAAGGATGACAGCTGACAACGGCAAGGGATGATGCGGGCGTGCCGGATGGCACCGAGGGGGCGGGCAGGGTGACCATGATATGAATGGCGATCCGATCGCTGACCATGGGAATAAAGCGCGTCATGGCAAAGGCCGACCGCGCAATGGCGGTGTCGGCATAAAAGGTCAAATGGCGTTCGCCGGACCGGGGGTCGTTAAGGGAGACCAATTTTGCCGCCAGGATAACCGGGTGGCTAATGGTCTTGATTTGCAAGGTGCCGAACACCTTATACTGGTCTTTGCCATCCGCCACCACCCGGCTGCTGGTAAACGTCGCGTTGGGGTAGCGGGCCTGATCGAAAAATAGCGGACTTTTAAGCTCAGCGGACAGTATCCCGTTATGGGCATCAATATTGCCCACGGGGATAGTCACTTCCACCCGGGCATTGCCGTCCTGCCGGGGATTAAGGTCCAGCCGTCCGGTTATGCCGGTAATATCCGCATGGGAATTGCCCGCGCCCAGGACTTTCCACGATAAGACCACGGCGGTGGGTACGGTATTGATGTCGTAGTGCAGCGGGGCCGCCGCGGCGGCGGCGCAGACTAACAATAACGGTAATAGCGATAGAAAGCGCGGCATGGGTAAATCCTCAACGAGGGCAACTGGGGAGTTAACACCTCAGGCGGCGCTTTTATTCATTTTACCCACTCAATGCCGTCCCGCCCTGGCGTTCAGGCCGCCGCGGCCAGGGGAACGGCGCCCTGGCGTGGTTAATTTTTCGCCAAATACAGCGTTTTTTTACCTTTAATCAAGCTTGCGCCCGCTTTTTATCTGCATAGTGTCGTCTGTAAAAATCATTTAAGGATACGGAATAAAGCATGAAAGTATTAACGTTGGGAGAAATGATGTTGCGATTGAAGCCGGTCGGCAACAATCGCATTATGCAATCAGATGTTCTGGAAGCAACCTATGGCGGCGCCGAGGCCAACGTGGCCGTGTCCTTAGCCCTGTTAGGCGACGAGGTGGCCTACTTAACCAAATTACCGGCTAATTTGCTGGGGGAAACCGCGCTGTCGACATTGCGCAAATACGGTGTCGATACCACGAAAGTCCTGCGCGGCGGCAATCGTTTAGGCATTTATTTCCTGGAAAAAGGCGCCAGCGTGCGGTCCACCAATGTGGTCTATGACCGGGCGGGCAGTGCTTTCGCCGAGGTCACACAGGCGGAATTCGACTGGGACGCGATTTTCAGCGATATCGATTATTTTTATTTTTCCGGCATCACCCCGGCCATTTCAGCCGAATTAGAGCGGATTGTCACCGCCGCCTGTGAGTATTGCCAGGCCCATGATATCCCGGTTATTTGCGATATGAATTACCGCGGTAAAATGTGGTCGCCTGAAAAAGCCCAGCGCGTCATGTCGACGCTGATGCCCTATGTCGCGATTTGCATCGCCAATGATGAAGATTTCGCCGCAACGCTCGGGATTGATGCTTTTGACGGCGATATGTCGCGTGGCATCGATCAAAAAGAGTCCTTCAAAGAGGGCATGCTGGCGGTAACGCAAAAATACCCGGACTGTAAAATCGTGGCCAGCGTCTTGCGCAACATTCATTCCGTGGAAGACAGTCAATGGATGGGCCTGTTGCTGAAAGACGGCGCGTTTTACGAGTCCACCGCCTATAAGATGCATGTCATGGAAGGCGTCGCGGCGGGCGATGCGTTTGGCGCCGGCTTAATGCATAGCCTGCTGCATAACTTCGCCGCCCAGGAATGGATTGATTTTGCGATTGCCGCCAGCGTCTTAAAACTGACCGTCAGCGGCGATTTAAATCTGGTGCACGAATCTGAAATCCGCGCGGTAATGAAAAAAGGCGGCGGGGCGAGCCTCAATCGCTAACCGACGGTCTGGCTTGATTCACCCTCTCCTTGACCTTCTCCTGCGGGGGACGGCGGGGAGAGGGCGAAAATCAGTACGCCGCCACTTTATCCAGCACCCGCACCAACTGGGTGACGAAGCCGTACTCATTATCGTACCAGGCGACGGTTTTCACCAACTGCACATCGCCCGCCTCGCTGATTTCCGTTTGGGTCGCGTCGAATACCGAGCCGAAGTGGGTGCCGACGATATCGGAAGACACAATCTCCTCGTCGGTATAACCGAAAGATTCATTCCCCTCGGCCGCTTTTTTCATGGCGTCATTGACTTGCTCGACGGTGACTTTTTTCTCCAGCACCGAAACCAGTTCCGTAACCGAGCCGGTAATGGTCGGCACCCGCTGGGCATGGCCTTTGAGTTTGCCCTTTAATTCCGGGATCACCAGGCCAATCGCCTTCGCCGCCCCGGTGGTATGCGGGATAATATTTTGCGCCGCCGCGCGCGAGGCGCGCAGGTCTTTACCGCGCGGGCCGTCGACCAACGACTGGGTGCCGGTATACGCGTGGATGGTGGTCATGGTGCCCACTTTGATGCCGAAACTGTCGCTCAGGACTTTAGCCATCGGCGCCAGGCAGTTGGTGGTGCAGGACGCGACGGAAAGAATCCGGTCTTCCGCCGTGATGGTGTCGCAGTTGACATTAAAAACAATGGTTTTCATATCTCCGGCCGGCGCGGAAATCAGTACTTTTTTCGCTCCCGCGTCCAGGTGGGCCTGCGACTTTTCGGCGGAGGCATAAAACCCGGTGGATTCCACCACGATTTCCACGCCAAGGGTGCCCCAAGGGATATTCTTGGCGTCTTTTTCGGCATACACGATGATTTTTTTATCGTTAACGATAATCGCGTCGTCGGTATAATCCACCGTACCGTCAAAATGGCGATAGCTGGAATCATGCTTTAACAGATAGGCCAGGACCTTAGGCGAGGTAAGATCGTTGATGGCGACGATCTCTACTTCGCTGCGGGTTTCCAGGATGCGCCGCAACACCAAACGTCCTATACGGCCAAAACCATTAATACCAATCTTTTTCATCTCATAATCCTCATATAAATATGTCGGCTATCTAGCAAAAGATCAAAACTGGCACCTGCCTCCTGTGGAGTCAAGATGGATAAATTCTGAAAGCCAGGCCGTTATCCGGCGGCGCTGCGGATCCTGCGCACGGCCCGCCGCCGGTCGCCGGACGGCGGGTTTATGCTGTGGCGGCTGCTTGAGACGGCATCCCCGTTGCCTTCAGGCCAGGGCGGGGTAATCGGTATATCCGGTGCCGCCTTCGGCATAGATCGTCTGCGGGTTAAGCGGGTTAAGGGCGGCGTTTTGCTTAAAGCGCCGCACCAAGTCGGGATTGGCGATATACAGGCCGCCAAACGCCGCCGCGTCGGCCTCGCCCTGGCTTATCAACGCTTCGGCGGACGCTTTGGTTAAGCCTTCATTGGCAATCCAGGCACCGGAAAAAGTTTTCCTTAAGTCCGGTCCGAAACGGTCCGGAAAAGTCAATGACTCACGGGCGAAGATAAACGCCAGCCGCCGTTTATTCAGTTCCTCGACCACATAGCTGAACATGGCTTTGGGATTGGAATCATGCATTGAGTAAGAGCTGGACATTAAATTAAGATGCACGCCAAACCGTTCCGCCGGCCAGACCGACAATAAGGCATCGACGGTTTCCAACAGAAAACGCGCCCGGTTGGCGATGGTGCCGCCGTATTGATCGGTGCGTTTATTCGAACCGTCATGCAGGAACTGATCAAACAGATAACCGTTTGCCGCATGGATTTCAATGCCGTCAAAGCCGGCGCGCCGGGCATTTTCGGCCCCACGGCGGAAATCCGCCACGATGCCGGCTATTTCTGCGGTTTCCAGTGCGCGGGGGACCTCGTAGGGTTTTTGCGGCCGCAGCACGGAAACATAGCCTTCCGGCGCGATGGCGCTTGGCGCCACCGGCAATTCTCCGTTCAGATACACCGGATCGGATATCCGTCCCACATGCCATAACTGAATGACAATTTTGCCCCCGGCCTGGTGCACCGCGTCGGTCACCTCGCGCCAGGCGGCCACCTGTTTTTCCGACCAGATTCCCGGCGTATTGGGATAACCCACGCCCTGGGGCGATACCGACGTGGCTTCAGTCAGGATAAGACCGGCACTGGCGCGCTGGACATAGTACTCTTTGGTGATGGCGCCGGGGCTGCGCTCGTCGACGGCGCGCATGCGGGTAAGCGGGGCCATGACGATACGATTGCTCAGTTCAATGGCGCCGATATTAATGGGGTCATACAAGGTTGGCATAGGTTTTCCTGTCGCTATATCAGTCATTTATTGGTTTCATTCTAAACCCTAAATGATGAGCAGGGTGTTACTGCATGTGCGGTACGCCATCCCCATTCGGCCGGGCAATTACCCGTCATCGCGGGCATAAAACCATAAGCAGATTTCTCCTAGTTCACAGGCCGGCGCATTCATCTCAATATCGATTTCTGTTATATTGGCGATCTAGATCACAAAAAGCACTAAAGGATGATACCGCGCTATGATCAACCGTTTCACCCTCGCCGCCATTGCGGCTGCTTTTGCGCTGACCGGCTGCGTAAAACACTCATTTGACGAACCCGCGGCTGACAAACCTGCGGCAGACTTTACCACTGGCCCGACGCTTGTCACCGTGACGCATGTGCCCGCCCGCACCGCGGATGGCGCGACCATCTATGTTACCGTCGACGGTAGCGACGCCGGCGCTCTGGCCACTGGCGAAAGCGTAGCCCTGCATGTACCCGCGGGCAAGCATCAGATCGGCGGTTACGCCCGGTCGCTGGTTGGCCATGTCACCATTCCGCCGGTGCAGATCACCACCACGACCACCAGTGCGAAACACATCGCTTATACCGTAGTAAAGAGCAAACCGGTGTTTACCGAACTGAAAGACGATCCGGTCCCGCAGACGGCGGCGGCGCAGGCTAGCGCAACGCCACAGACGGCAGCGACGCCGCAGACAGCAGCGACGCCGCAGACAGCGGAAACATCGCAGGCTACCACAACGCCGCAGACGACAGCGACGCCGCAGGCAACGGAAACATCGCAGGCAACCGCGACGCCGCAGACGACAGCGACGCCGCAAACAACGGAAACATCGCAGGCTAGCGCGACGCCACAGACGGCAGCGACGCCGCAGGCAGCGGAAACATCGCAGGCTACCGCGACGCCGCAGACGACAGCAACGCCGCAGACAACGGAAACATCGCAGGCTACCGCGACGCCGCAGACGACAGCAACGCCGCAAACAACGGAAACACCGCAGGCTACCGCGACGTCGCAGGCAACGGAAACATCGCAGGCTGCCGCGACGCCGCAGACGTCCGAGACATCACAGCAATAACGCAATGCCGGCGGCACCGGCCCCGGGTTATCACCTCAATTCAGGCTACGATAAACGAGGGCCGGCGCTGGAGAAGACGGCGTGATAGCGATGGCGTTGACTCACCAGGGGACGGTTCTTCCCAGATAGTCCAGATAATGTAATCCCGTGCGCCCGGCATAGGCCTCAATGGTGTTAAGCAGGGCCGGGATGCTTTCTTCGATAGTCAGCCGCGCTTCCGGCCCCCCCATATCCGTGCGCACCCATCCCGGCGCCATCAGCAAAAACGTTCTGGGATCGCCCTCGTGCCGCGCAGCAAAGCTGCGCATAAACATATTCAGCGCCGCTTTGCTGCCCCGGTACACATCGTAATGACCATTGGTGTTATTGGCGAGGCTACCCTGGCCGGAAGACATGACGCCGAGGGTACCCGTCGGCGGAACAAGGTCCTCAAACGCCTCGATAACCCGCATCGGGCTCAGCGCGTTCGTTACCATCACGCGAATAAACTCATCGGTCGACACGTCCGCTATCGTTTCCCGATCGCTATTTTTGACGCCGGCATTGACAAAAAGCAGGTCAATGCGCCGATCGCTGAGCCGCTCATGTAACGCATCAATCTGCTGGGGCAGCGTAATATCCACGGTCTCTACTTCAAGTGAATCAGGAAAGCGTTCAGCCAGATGAAAAAGACGGTCAGCAGACGAGGCTCGCCCGGTGGCTATTACTCTACAGCCGCGTTTCAGCGACTCTTCCGCCATCGCAAAGCCCAGGCCGCGGGAGGCGCCGATAAGAAGGACCGTCTTTTGGGAAGGTGGTGTTGGCATGCTTTATTTCCTCTGCGTGTGCGCTGCCTGGCGATAAGCTATCCATCAATGCAGCTATTGACGTTGGATGCAGTCACTATATCCCTGCGCAATACAGGGCGGAAGACGCAGCATTTGCACTGATAACATGCATCCAACGCCTTCCCTCATTTTTCCGGCCGGGATACAATGCTTCATGACTGAACCCGACCTCAATTTACTTATTGCGCTGGATGCGCTGCTGGCCGAGACCAGTGTGGCCGGCGCCGCGCGCCGGCTTGGATTAAGCGCCTCGGCCATGAGCCGCACGCTTGGCCGCCTGCGCGCGGCCACCGGCGATCCTTTACTGGTCAGGGCAGGGCGCGGCATGGTATTGACGCCCTATGCCGGGGAAATACGGGCGCGTACGCAACGGACGGTAGCGGAGGCGCGCGCCGTACTGCGGCCTGCGGCGTCGGAACTGAATTTAGCCTCGCTTGACCGCACCTTTACCCTGCGCGCCAACGATGGTTTTGTCGAGGCGTTTGGCGCATTGCTTATCGCCGCGGCGGCGACGGCGCCCCACGTGCGGCTGCGTTTTGCGCCCAAGCCGGAAAAGAGTCCACGCTATTTGCGGGAAGGACTGGCCGATCTTGAGATAGGCGTAGCCGAGGCCATGGGCCCGGAAATACGGTTGCAGACGTTATTCAGGGACCGGTTCGTAGGTGTGGTGAGAAAAAACCACCCGCTGGCGCTGGAGCCTGAGGTCACCGCCAGCCTGTATGCGTCTTTCGGGCACGTGGTCGCCTCCCGCCGGGGGCGGATTGCCGGACCGGTAGACGAAGCGCTGGCCGAATTAGGCCTAACGCGCAAGATCGCGGCCGTGGTGCCGAGCTTTCCCGCCGCGCTGGCCGTGGCCCAGGCGTCCGACCTGGTGGCGCTGCTGCCCGCGTCATTTCTCATCAATCAACCGGTTATCACTATCACGGACGAGCAGGGCTCGCTCTGTCTTTTTGAACTTCCTGTAAAAACCCCGGGCATTACGGTATCGCAGATGTGGCATCCGCGTTCAGAGGTCGATCCGGCCCATCGCTGGCTAAGGCAAATGGTGCTGAGGGTCTGTCGCCAGCAGTTGCCGGAGTGAAACCGCGCGGCACGGCAATCAATCCCTTTACGGTGGGTAACCCTACTTGGCATGGCCGCCGTAACCCCAAACCCTTGGCGCCCGCGTTTTCCTAACCGACTGTACTGTTTTATTTCAATACCATCTGTATGTATAAATGAAGTTGTTTTGCAGGTACTTTAATTTAATGGGTAAATGATGCAAATTGCATAATCAGCTTAAATATCATTAATATTGAAGGAACCGGGGATGTCTGTAAAAGATACGCTGTTGGCACTGTTGGTGGTCATAATCTGGGGCGTTAATTTTGTCATTATCAAAGTCGGCCTGCACGGAATGCCGCCTTTCCTGTTGGGCGGCCTGCGGTTTCTGCTGGTGGCCATTCCGGCTATTTTTTTTATCCCCGTGCCTAAAATCCCCCTGAAATGGCTGGCGCTTTATGCGTTGACCATCAGTTTCCTGCAGTTCGCCTTCCTGTTTTGCGCCATTAATATCGGCATGCCCACCGGCATTGCTTCGCTTATCCTTCAGTCACAGGTATTTTTCACCATCATCCTGGGGACGATTTTCCTGGGGGAAAAAATCAAGGCCATGCAAATCCTGGGTACGCTCATTGCCGCGGCGGGCATGGCGGTGCTGGTGGAAGGCGGCATGAGCAACGCGTTGTCCGCCATTCCTCCGCTCGGTATGTTATTGACGCTGACCGCCGGCCTGTGCTGGGCGCTGGGCAATATCACCAATAAAAACATCATGACCGCCGCGCCCAACACGCCGATTCTGTCGCTGGTTGTCTGGAGCGCCTTGATTCCCGTTATTCCTTTTTTAGTATGCTCGTGGATCTTCGAAGGCCGGCAGACCATCGTCGACAGTCTCGTGGATATTAAGGCGCCCACGGTATTTTCACTGATTTATCTGGCCTTTATTTCCACTATTATCGGCTATGGATTGTGGGGCGCGCTGCTCTCCCGCTATGAAACCTGGCGCGTCACCCCTTTCGCGCTGCTGGTGCCGGTGGTGGGATTAACCAGCGCCGCCCTGATATTGGGGGAGTTGCTCAATATCCTGCAAATCATCGGCGTTGCCGTTATTATGCTGGGCCTGTTGATCAATGTTTTCGGTTCCCGCCTGATAAACCGATGGCTGGCGCCCCAGGTCTAAGGGCGCCTTACCCTTAACGCGCCCACAGCCGGCGTCGCGCCATAACCGCTGCCTGTCGCAGCGGCACATCACTTCCTGCATAATCGTCTATGATTGTTCTACGTGAAACTCGCATCACCGGCATAAGACGGGGCGGTATCGTCCATTGCTTACTTCCGGGTTAAACGAGGCAATTGAATGAAATCCAAATCATTTACCAAAAGCTGGGGCGCCGAATACGTCGCCGCCGGCGTCGTTCGCTTTCGTCTCTGGGCGACCGGACAGGACAAGGTGACGCTCAGGCTTTCCGGCGAAGACAGGGCGATGAACCCGAGCGGCGACGGCTGGTTTGAGCTGGTGGTCACCGGGGTTTCTCCCGGCGCGGAGTATCATTATATCCTTGCCGACGGCACGGCCGTGCCGGACCCCGCCTCCCGCGCCCAGAAGGCGGATGTCGACGGTCCTTCCCTCGTCATCGACCCGGCGCGTTACCGCTGGCGGAATACGCAATGGCGCGGCCGCCCGTGGGAAGAATCGGTCGTCTACGAGATGCATATCGGCACGTTCACGCCGGAAGGGACGTTCCAGGCCGCGATCGATAAGCTGCCTTACCTGGTCGAAACCGGCATCACCATGATCGAGGTCATGCCCGTCGCGCAATTCGGCGGCAGCCGCGGCTGGGGCTATGACGGCGTGCTGCTCTACGCGCCGCATTCCGTCTATGGCGCGCCGGAGGATTTCAAGGCCTTTATCGATGCCGCCCATGGCCATGGTCTCTCGGTGGTGCTGGATATCGTCCTTAATCATTTCGGGCCACAGGGCAATTATCTGCCGCTGTTGGCGCCGGATTTTTTCCACAAGGAGCGCAAGACGCCCTGGGGCGCCGGCATCGCCTATGACGTTGCCGCGGCCCGCCGTTATATCGTGGAAGCGCCGCTCTACTGGCTGGACGAATTTAACCTTGACGGCCTTCGCTTCGACGCCATAGACCAGATCGAGGACAGTTCCGCCAAGCACGTACTGATCGAGATAGCCGAGCGTATCCGCGCCGGCATTACCGACCGGCCGATCCATTTGACGACCGAGGACAGCCGCAACGTCATTTTCCTGCATCCGCGCGGGGAGGACGGCTCCGTACCGCTCTTCACCGGCGAGTGGAACGACGACTTCCACAATGCCGTCCACGTCTTCGCCACCGGCGAGACGCATGCGTACTACCAGGACTTTGCCAGGGAGCCGGAAAAGCTGGTCGCCCGCGTTTTGGCGGAAGGTTTCGCTTATCAGGGCGAGGTCTCTGCGCAGACCGGCAAGCCGCGCGGCGTGAAAAGCACGGGACAGCCGCCGGCGGCCTTCGTCGATTTCATCCAGAACCACGACCAGGTGGGCAACCGCGCCCAGGGCGAAAGACTGATTGCGCTGGCCGGCGCCGACCGTACCCGGGTTCTGCTCGCCGCGCTGCTTTTCTCGCCGCATATCCCGCTGCTTTTTATGGGCGAGGAATATGGCGAGACGAATCCCTTTTTGTTCTTCACCGATTTTCATGGCTCCCTCGCCAGGGCCGTGCGCGAGGGCCGCGCGCGTGAGTTCGCGGGCCATGCCGGCCACGAGGGCGAAAGCGTGCCCGATCCGAACGCGCAGACCACCTTCGACATGTCGAAACTTGACTGGAAAAAGCGCGATAGCGGGGCGGGCAAAAGCTGGCTGGCGCTGACCAAAGAATTATTGGCGCTGCGCCAGAAACAGGTGGTGCCGTTGCTCAGCACCGCCCGCGGCGATGCCGGCCACGTGGTGCAGACCGCGCCGGGTTTCCTTGCCGTCACCTGGACCTACCCGAAAGGCACGCTGTCCATCGCGCTCAATATCGGCAAAACACCCCAGCCGCTTCCCGACCAGCCGGGCGAGACGATATTCGCCTGGCCGAAAGCGGCAAATGACCTGCCGCAAAACGCCATTATTGTCCGTGTTGCCCCGGGAGACGCAAAGTGAAGATTCCAACCGCTACCTACCGTATTCAGTTCCGCAACGGCATGACCTTCGACCGCGCCGCCGGCCTGGTGCCTTATCTTAAGCGGCTCGGCATCAGTCATCTCTATGCCTCGCCGGTCTTTACCGCCACGTCCGGCTCGACCCACGGCTATGACGTCACCGACGCCAACGAGATCGATCCTTCGATCGGCGGCCGGGCAGGTTTCGATCGCATGGTAAAGACATTGCAGGGCGCGGGGCTTGGCCTGATCCTTGATATCGTGCCGAACCACATGGCCGCTTCGCTGGAAAATCCGTGGTGGCGCGATGTGGTAGAGAAGGGCAAAAACAGCCGCTACGCCCGGCATTTCGACATCGACTGGTCCGAGCGCCTGACCTTGCCTTTCCTCGGCGATACGTTCGAACGCGCCCTGGAAAACGACGAGATTGCCGTAAAGCCCGACCCGAAAACCGGCAGGCCCGCTTTCGCCTATTACGACACCTTCTACCCGCTTGCCGCCGAAACCTGGCAGGGCCGCGAGGCCGAGGTGCTGAATCTCACCGACAAAGGGGCGATTGCCCGGCTCCACGGGCGCCAGCCCTATCGGCTGATGTCCTGGCGCGATGCGCCGCGCGATCTGTCCTACCGGCGTTTTTTCGAGATAACCGGCCTCGTGGGCGTGCGGGTTGAGGACAAGGCCGTGTTTGACGATACGCACCGGCTCATCCTCGAGCTGGTCCAAACCGGCGCGGTCGACGGGCTGCGGGTGGATCATGTGGACGGGCTTGCCGATCCGAAAGCCTATCTTGAGCGCCTGCGGCAGGAAGCCGGGCCGGACTGCTATATAACGGTGGAAAAAATTCTCGGCAAGGGCGAGCAGATCCCGCCGGACTGGCCGATTTCCGGCACCACTGGTTACGAATTCATCGCCGCGCTCTCCGATGTGTTGGTGGACGATGAGAAGATAGACCTGCTGCGGCAGGCCTATGACGATGTCGTGGGCAGGCCTGTGGATATGAAAGCCGAACTGCGGGCGGCCAAGCTGCTGATGGTGGACAGGAATTTCGCGGGTGAATTTACCACGCTCCTCAAGCTGGTTATGGCGATCGCCGGGATGGAAAGGGTGGCGCTGGATGAAAACGCCGCCCGATCGGCTCTGCGCGAGCTGTTGGTCGCCTTCCCGGTCTACCGCACCTATGGCACGGCGCAAGGGCTGCCACCGGCGGGCGATGAGATGCTGCGCAAGGTGACTGGAAAGGTGAAAGCCAGCGTGAACGCTCCCGACCCCGGGGCGCTCGATTTCCTGACCCGCCTGCTCGCGGGCGAGGTCTCGGATATCGCTTCCGGCGAAGCCGCCACTTTCCGCACCCGCTTCCAACAGTTGACGGGCCCGCTGATGGCGAAATCGGTGGAGGACACGCTATTCTTCCGGCAGAACATGGAGCTGGCCCTGAACGAAGTGGGCGCCGAACCGATGCCGCGCGCCTTCTCGCTCGACCGCTTCCACGCGGAAATGCAAACGCGGCTCGAACGGCAGCCGGATGCGCTGTCAGGCACCTCGACCCATGATACCAAACGCGGCGAGGATGCCCGCGCACGGCTATATACGCTCACCGAAGCGCCGGAGCGCTGGGCGGAATGCGTTGCCCGCTGGCGCCGGATGAACCAGGCCAGCGTCGCCGTGCTTGACGACGGCGCGGCGCCAAAACCGGCGGTCGAATGGATGATCTTCCAGGCGCTGGCCGGTGTCTGGCCGGTGACGCTCGACCCGCAAGACGGGAAGGGCCTGCAGGCGCTCGAAGAGCGGTTTCTGGCCTTTGTGGAGAAGGCGCTGCGGGAAGCAAAACTGCGCACTGACTGGAATGACAGCAACGACGCCTATGAAAAAGCCGTGCTCGACTATGTCCGCCATCTGCTCTCGCCGGCCAACCAAACATTTTTACAGGATTTCACCGGCGCGCTGCAGCCCTTTATCCGCGCCGGCCTGGTCAATAGCCTTACCCAGACGGTCATCAAGCTGACGGCGCCGGGCGTGCCGGATATCTACCAGGGTAGCGAAGCGCTGAATTTCAGCCTCGTCGATCCCGACAACCGGCGAGAACCGGATTTTACCGCCCTTGAACGTCTGCTTGCCGGGAGCGAAAAACCTGTCGTCGCCACGGAGGAGGGCTGGCTTAGCGGCCAATTGAAGCAGCATATCATCGCCAGGATCCTGCCTTTGCGCCGGCAGAAGACGGCGCTGTTTCGCCGCGGCGACTATTTGCCGCTCACCGCCACCGGCAAACAGGCAGAAAACGTCATTGCCTTCGCCCGGGCGGAAAGCGACGATGCGCTGATCGTTATCGCGCCTCGCCTTGTCTTCGGTATGCTGTACGACAATCCAGCTCAACTGCATCAGCAACGCTTGACCCAGGCGGAAATCGCTTTGCCCGGGCGGCTCGCCAATAGCCGCTACCGCGATATTCTCAGCGGAAAAGAGATCTTCCTGACCGATAGGATAGACTTGGAATCCGTTGACTGCCGTTCGGCGGTGATATTGTTAAAAATTTGATTTTATAGATATAACATCGTGGCACGCCAAGCCTTCGGCTATCACTGCGGGGGGCTCGGGTATAAGGTGGCGCCCTATGCCGGGCAACCGGTGAATGGCGCACCTGCCGTGATTCAGCTATGATCCAGGCGCTCACGCAGGCACTGCGCCAGTTGGTCAACCGTTTTCACGCCGGTCGCCGCGTCGACCGTTAGGTTCTCCAGCGTATCAACGGTCAGTCAGCGCCTGGACAGTATGTGCGTGACGTTGCATGAGGGCGTCGAATTCGGCATCCAGTTTGGCATTTTGATAAGCGTCGAATTCTGCTTTGCTGATCAGTATGGCGGCACTGCCGTCCCGGCGGGTGATTTCAACGGGTTCGCCCTTTAACGCAGTATCCAGTACGGTGGAAATTTTGGCCCTGGCCTGGGTCGAGGTATAGGTTTGCATGGATTGTTCTCTTAAAATGTACATGTCTGGCGTACATTCAAACTGTACATGTTTTCATGGGTAAACGCGTAGGGGTATTATAGGCGTAGTGATGTGAAAGGGCTGGTTACGAACGTAGCGCGCGTATATCGTTGAGACTCATCCCTCTTATTTAACATAATATACATTATGCGCACCAAGATGACTTCATGTGGATGCTGGATTTCGCCTTGCCTCATCAGGCTAAGGCGTGTTTGCCGGCATCCAGTCTTACTATGGATGTCCGCTCTCAATATCCACTCCAATCGATTTCACCATCTCAGCAATATTCTGCGGGTAAACGGCTTCGTTCATTGCGCTCAATTCTTCGGCATGCCACCAGTAGCGCCCGCTGATAACACTCTTTTCATTACTGCTCCAATTCACAATGCTTATGTCATGGTCAGTCACTCGCACCAGGTAAAACTTTTCCTGGGCTGCAACCATTTCACCGCTCGGTAACTTCATTACAAAATTTCTTTCTGCCACACACCGGCCAACGTCGCTGCGTATGATACCGGTTTCTTCCCATAATTCCCTGACGGCTGCTTGCTCATATGTCTCACCTTGTTCAACGCCACCGCCTGGCGTTGCCCAGTATGAGGTTCCTGCCAGCGCATCCGTGCGGTGCATAAACCTAAACAGTAAAATGCGTCCGCAAGGATCGATAATCAGCAATCTGGATGCTGGCCGTGATGTCATCTTTTCTCCTGCATGCCGTGCTCATAAAAGCCGTAATTTTGATCGCGCTACGTGAAATCTGAGAAACCCTGGCTACGGTTATACAGCAAATATAGCGCAGCGACAGGGTTCGACAAATGACCCAGGACGCCGCAACAGCAGTTCACGCACGCTTTTATTCCCTGTATCTCAGGCCGGACAAATCGACGGCCCCGCAGCCCGCAGCCCGGAGCTTGGGCGGCCATGGCCATATCATTGGCCATCATTTAACATAATGTTGAGGTCTGATCGCGTTTGTCGCTTTACCGCCAGGCAGTTTGCACATTAAATGAGGTTTTTACTGAGACGGAGCCAACTTTCCTTTACAATGGTAGTCCTTTCCCTTTTCAGGCCGACATTTATGCTCATTCCCAAGCTGACGCAGCAAGACATGACGGAAAGCGAACAACGCCAACTTAAAACCCTGCTCGACCAGGCTAAAAAAGCCAAAGGACTACCTCTCTCCAATTCAGAAACCAACCATGTCAAGGACGATTACATCGCCCAGCTGATGGCTGAACGTGAGATCATTGCCAAACAGGTTCGGGTAGTGAAACGTCAGAAGAAGCTAAAGCCTGACATTTCAGCCACTTATGAATGGACTGCCAATATGCATTCGCGTGGTAAACGTTAACGTCGTGTTTAAGGTCTAAATCAATCACTCAGGGCGAGGACCTTCCCCGCCCCTGGCACTGCTTTACTCCTGTAAACCACGATTAACCAGCATGGGCGTTATATCGGGTTCCTTGCCACGCCAATCCTTATACACCTTGGCCAGGTCCTGGCTATTGCCTTTTGACAGCACCTCATCACGAAAACGCTGCCCGTTGCGCGCCGTTAAACCCCCCTGCTCCGTAAAGCCCGCAAAAGCGTCATCCGCCAACATTTGCGTCCACAAATAAGCATAATAGCCGGCCGCATAACCGCCGCCCCAGATATGCTGGAAATAACTGGAGCGATAACGCGGCGGGACATAAGGCAGGTTGACGTGGAACTCAGCCAGGGCGGCGGCTTCAAACTCGGCTACCTGTTGCTCCGGCAAGCCGGCGCTCAACGTATGCCAGCGCATGTCCAGGAGCGCGGCCGCCAGCAGTTCGGTCATTTCATACCCTTTATTGAAACGCGACGCCTTTTCAATTTTTGCCAGCAACTCGTCGGGCATTGGCGCGCCGGTCTGATAATGCCTGGCATAATTAGCGAAGACCCGGGGTTCGTCGGCCCAGTGTTCATTGAATTGGGAGGGGAACTCGACAAAGTCCCGCGGTGTCGACGTACCGGAAAGACCCGGATATTCCTGGCTGGCAAACAGGCCGTGCAGGGTATGGCCAAATTCGTGAAACAAGGTGACGACGTCATCCCAGGATAACAGGGCGGGTTGCCCCTCGGCGGGCTTGGCGAAATTGGCCACATTATAGATAACCGGCCGGGTACCCAGAAGCAGGGATTGGTCGACAAAATTGCCCATCCACGCCCCGCCGCCCTTATTGTCGCGCTGAAAATAATCCGTATAAAACAGCGCCATGGACGCCCCGTCCTGGTCGAAGACTTCATAGACCCGGACATCGGGATGGTAAACCGGGAGATCGGCGCGCGCCTTGAGGTCAATACCGTACAGCAGACGGGCGGCGTAAAATACGCCCTGTTCCAGCACCCGGTCCAGCTCAAAATAAGGTCTGATCTGCGCGTCGTTAAGGTCATATTTCATTTTGCGCACGCGATCGGCGTAAAACTGCCAATCCCACGCCGCCAGGGTAAATTTATCCTGGCCGCTGTCGATCAGCGCCTGGATATCGGCGGCTTCCCGCCCGGCCCGCGCCGTGGCGGCGGGCACTATGCGGGTCATAAACTCCAGCGCCGCGGCCGGCGTCTTCGCCATCTGATCCTGCAGCGTCCAGGTGGCATAGTCGGGAAAACCCAACAGGCCGGCCTGCTCGGCGCGCACCTGCGCCAGCCGGAGAAGAATGGCCCGCGTGTCGTTGCCGTCGCTCTTTTCCGCCCGTGAAATGGAGGCGCTGAACAGCGCCTGGCGAGTGGCGCGCCGTTCCAGGGTTTGCAACTGCGGTTGCTGGGTGGTGTTTTGCAGCGCCAGGAGCCAGCGTTCGCCAAGATTGCGCTCATTCGCCGCCTGCCGCGCCGCCGCAATCTCCTGCGCCGACAGCCCGTCGAGTTGGCTGATATCGTCAACCAGCAATGCGCCCTGTTTGGTGGCATCCAGCAGCCGATGAGAAAACTGCGTGCTTAAGGTCGCCGCTTCCTGATTGAGTGTGGAAAGCTGTTGTTTTTGCGCCGCGGATAATTGCGCCCCGGCCAGGACAAAGCGCTGATAAGTGACGTCGATAAGCCGGCGCGATTCGGCGGAAATCGCCAGGGAATCCCGCTGGTCGTACACAGTTTTCAGGCGGCTGAACAGCCTGGCGTTAAATTTTATCGCATCGTTCATCGCGGCCAGTTTCGGCGATTGTTCCTCATCAATGCGCTGTAGCGAATCGCTGGTATTCGCGGAGGTCATGGCGCCGAATACGCTCATGACCCGCTTTAATAACGCGCCGGAGCGCTCCAGCGCGGCATAGGTATTATCGAAGGTCGGCTCGTCGCGCCGTGCGGCAATATCATCAATCTCCGCGAGATAGGCGCGCATGCCCTCCTCGATTGCCGGTGAATAGTCGCTTTCCCGGATCAGGTCGAAAGGGGGCGCCTGAAAAGGCAGTTGGCTGGGCTGGTAAAACGGATTTTGCTGCTGAAGGTGATTGTCGCGCATGATCTGCTCCTGCCGAATCGGTCGGTAAACTCTGATCCCATGCTAGCACGCCCCAGGTGAAAAGACAGTCTTGCCCCCACCCTGAAGAATATGGGCAAAAAAAATGCGCCGAAGCGCATTTATACATGTGGGCATCAACAGCCGTTACAGGGAGGCCATATCGATGACGAAACGATAACGCACATCGCTTTTTACCACCCGCTCATAAGCATCATTGATTTGCTGGATATTAATCTTTTCAATATCGGAAACGATATTGTGCTCGCCGCAAAAATCAAGCATCTCCTGGGTTTCCTTAATCGAACCGATGCCGGAACCCGCGAGACTGCGGCGCCCGCCGATCAGGGCCGCGGCGTGCAGCGGCACCTTCTTTTCCGGCAGGCCGACCAGGACCATGGTGCCGTCGATTTTTAACAGCGACAGATAGGCGCCCCAGTCGATTTCCGTTCCGACGGTGCAGATTATCAGATCAAAGGTGCTTTTTAACTTCTCGAAGGTGGCCGGATCCTGCGTGGCGTAATAATGTTGGGCGCCCAGACGCAGACCGTCCTCTTTCTTAGACAGGGTCTGGCTGAGCACGGTCATTTCCGCGCCCATGGCTTTGCCCAGCTTCACACCCATATGGCCTAAGCCGCCAAGACCGATAATAGCCACTTTTTTACCCGGCCCGGCCTGCCAGTGACGCAATGGCGAGTAGAGGGTAATGCCGGCGCAGAGCAAGGGAGCCGCCGCGTCCAAGGGTAAATTATCGGGAACCGACAGCACATAACCCTGCTTGACCACGATATGGTCGGAATAGCCGCCCATGGTTGGCGTTTTGCCGTCGCGCTCCACGCTGTTATAGGTTAATACCAACCCTTCCTTGTATTGCTCTAAATCCACATCGCGCTCGGCGCAATGGGTGCAGGAATCCACAAAGCAACCGACGCCGACCCGATCGCCTACGTTAAACTTTGTCACGCCGTCGCCTGCGGCGACCACCTCACCCACAATTTCATGGCCGGGCACCATGGGGAATATAGCCCCGCCCCACTCGTCCCTGGCCTGGTGAATATCCGAATGGCAAACGCCGCAGTAGGCGATTTTGATCACGACATCATCGGGGCCGGGGGCGCGTCGCTCAAAAGAGTAAGGCGTAAGAGGCGCCTTGGCGCTGAGCGCGGCATAACCTTTAGCTTTAGACATATGACAAACTCCGGGTTGCTTGATAAAGGAGATGGCGCAGGTTCGCCATGCATCCACTGTTGCCCTATTCTGCCAGCAATCATCCCGGATAAGGTAGACGATTATTCTTGCGTTATTGCCTGATCCTGCAATCAGGGCCATAAATCGCATTGAAAAGTAAACGCGCACAAAATAATTACTGTTTGGATTATTATTGCTTTGGTTAATATGTCAATTGTTAATCAAAAAGGTTAAAAAACAACGGCCGCCGTAATGAAGGTAAAACCTTCCCTAAACAATAGTTTATTTTAAGCTGTATTTGTTTTTTGTCTGGCTAGAATAGCTTCCCGTTATCTCACCTCGCTATGGGTAACAATCAATAAACTTATCGATAGTATTTTTGAGTAATTTTTAAATAAAATCTAAATAAATAGGCGATCATGAAAAAAACAAGAAAGACCTTTATCGGCATCCTGACGGTAGTCGGTGGCATAACGCAGGCTTATAGTGCCAGTGATAGTGAGAGCAAAGTCAATGAAAGTGATTTACACGGTTCTCCGCCCACTGCCAGTACTAATATAAAGCCATTTTCGAATATCATAAAAATAAAACCTTCTAAAAGTACATTTGAAAATCCAAATTCAGATTCATCGAAAATCCATAGTTTTGATATAAGATCATTAGGTTACAACTCGGGAAACGACAGTACGTACCATATTGTGGATTTGTATAGCAAAAAGGGGGAAACCAAGAAAGTCGATAAAAAAATGTTGACTAAAGGCAGACCCAATGATTTAAAAACCGTCGTGTTTTTTAGAGGCGGGGGGGAGTTTGTCATTAAAGAAGGCATACCGGAAAATCTCAACATTGAAGCGATTATGGTAGACAACTCAACGCTGCTGCTGCAAAATTCTCCGCAAATTTTCGCAAAAGAGATCTGTGCTTCCAAAAACGCCACAATCCAGGGCAATGGCATAATACAATCAAATGTCATCAACGAAGGTACCCTTTCAGTTGATCCTGAAACTAAAAAGCCGAGCAAGTTCAATAGTATTGGTGATTTCTTCAGCAAAAAACCTTTACATGCAGAGAAGGGAATTACCCCTGGTCAAAGCCTTCCGCACACCACGCTTACCATTGATGGCGATTATATCTCAAGAGATAACGGGATCATTGTTCTGAGGGTAAATAAAAAAAATGATAATCCTGATAATATTCAATTGGAGATTAGAGGCAACGCTCCAAATAAAAGCAATATTTTTGTAAAAGGTAATATTTTGAATAGTAATCCAGAAAATATAGCCTCTATTAAGTTAAATGGCAATGTTTCTGAAGATGCCTTCATGTTTCTAAATACACCCGCCTCAAGCGAAAATGAAGCCAAAGTAAGAAAAGAAAATAACCGGCTTGTGGCATTCATTGCCGAAAAAAAGGATGGGGTAAATAAACCATCTTCTGATCAAATCCATCTGCAAAAAAAGATACCTGCCGCAGATGCGCAGGATAACACGGCGAACCATTACAGAAGCGGGCCTGCTAAGCCGCCGCGTACTTTCCAGCATAAAAATAATAACATGACCATTCAGCCGAAACCAACGGATCGGACTGTTCTCCCAGACCGAATAGAAAAACCACCATACCCCAAGGTCCAGTTTAATATAATAAGCAGTACGAGTGACCTTGTTGGCAGTTATGATCACGACTGGACTCAAAGCAATGCCTCTATAAATGACGCGATTGATAAAATTTACGGTGACTTGGGACCCGTGCCTGAAAGGGATGGGAATAACGCTAATGCGCTCGTTTATACGCTCACACACATAAAAGCAGACCTGAGCGAGGGTAAAAATTTCAAAGGTCTGATTAACAATACTGCCAATACCGTGCCGCAAGATGCAAACATAGCCCCCTACAGCCAACTTGGCAGGTTCGATAAATATTTACATGGCGAGGGCTTTGAAGAGAATGACTACGAGCGGGATTATCCCGCCCATGGCTGCGGCGATGATGATGGGATGGATAACGGTTCCGCTGCTCGGTTTGATGAACAAAGAGCTGCGTCCCAGCCGCTTGATACAAATGCAGACTCTACCCGCGGCGATAAGGAGGAGGAGGATTTCGGCCTCGCTGCCTTGTTCAACGAACAAAGCGACGCTTCTCGGCCGCCTGTGCAAAATGCGCACGCCGTTGCCGGCGGCGGCGATGAGGAGGAGGATTTCGGCCTCGCTGCCTTGTTCAATGAACAAACGGACGCGTCCAAGCCGCTTGATAAAAATGCGGACTCCGCAGTCCGTGGTGATGATGAGGAGGAGGATTTCGGCCTCGCGGCCTTGTTCAATGAACAAACGGACGTGTCTAAGCCGCTTGATAAAAACGCGGACTCCGCTGCCGGCGGCGACGATGAGGAGGAGGATTTCGGCCTCGTGGCCTTGTTCAATGAACAAACGGACGCGTCCAAGCCGATTGATAAAAATGCGGACTCCGGTGTCCGTGACGATGATGAGGAGGAGGATTACGGCCTCGTTCTCTTATTCACTGAAGAAATGGACTCTCCAGAGTCGCTCGATGAAAACCTTGATGCTACCGCGCCGCCCGATGATGATTTGGTTGATGATGGACTCTTAGCCTTGTTCAATAGTAATCAGGACAATCAGGGGGTTGATGCGGGCAATGGCTTGCTGGCCCGCAGCAGTTTGCAGCCGGCGGCGGGTATCTATGCCGCCAATATGGCAACCGCCAATACCCTGTTTGCGACCCGCATGCACGATCGGGTCGGCGCCACGGAATTCCCGTCCGCCTTTAACGGCGCCGATGGCGCAGGTCAATCTTCTTTCTGGCTGCGTATCGCCGGCGGTCAAACCGGGGCGCGTATGCGCGACGGCGCGTTATCTGCCAGCACCAATACCCAAAAGGTGCAATTGGGCGGGGAAATCGTTAGCGGCAGCCGCGACGGTATCGACGGACTGCATTTCGGCGTGATGCTCGGCGCGGGTAAAAGCCGCAGCCATAGCCATGCCATTAACGGTAAAAGCGCCCAAGGCGGACTTGAGGGATATGGCGCCGGTATATACGGTACCTGGTATCGCAACGACGGCAATCACGAAGGCCCCTATCTTGATGGCTCGCTAAACTATAACTGGTTCGGCAATCATGTTAAAAACGGATCGTCGGCAAATAAATCCGCCGATACGGCAACCTACCGTTCCGCTGGATTTGTCGGCACAGTAGAAGCCGGTCATAGCTGGCGACTGTTCTCCGCTGCCGCCTTTGACACCTATTTACAACCGCAAATACAGGTCGCCTGGATGGGCGTCGGCGCACGGGATCAGAAAGACCCGAACGGCGAACGCATCACCATGCTGGGCCATGATAATATCCAGACCCGCCTGGGCGCACGGCTGTATATGCGCGGTTATGCCAGCATGGATGAAGGCAGGCAGCGCATGTTCCAGCCCTATGTCGAAACAAACTGGATCCATAATACCCACGACTTCGGCGTTTGCCTGGGTAAGGATGCCTACTCCCAGGAGGGCGCCAGGGATATCGGCGAGATTAAAATGGGTAATGAGGGACAAATTAATGAGCATCTGGCGCTATGGGGCAGCATCGGCCAGCAAGTCGGCGGCAAGGGATACCACGACACCACCGGTACGTTAGGCGTGAAAGTGAATTTCTAAGCGGCGCGGCGCGCCGTCAGCTCAGGGCCGGCTCGGCCGGCCCTGTTTTGGAGCCGTGCGTACGCTGGCGTGAGAGGACGGCGGGTGCCATCCCGCCGCCTTATATATCATGATATTTCGCCGCTGCTATTTGCCTGCCGGTTATAGCAACCAATCACCTCGCCCGCTATCGACACCGCGATTTCCGCCGGCATTTTTCCTTTCACCGTCTCCAAACCGATGGGACAGCGCAGTTGCGCCAATGCCTCGGCACCCATGCCGCGCTCGCCAAGGCGATAAAGAAAGCGCCGGCGTTTGGTGATAGACCCAATAAGCCCGCAATACCGATGGCCGCCGCGTTTAAGTACCTGCTCAACCAGCATAAAATCAAGCTGATGATCGTGGGTCATCACGATAAAATAGCTGTCGGCCGGCATGGCGTCCAGGGCATCGAGCGGATCGTCGATAATCACCTTGACGCGTTGATCGCATGCCGGTGGAAACTGGTCGGCACGGCTGTCCACCCAACTGATATCACAGGGCAGCTCCGCCAGGATCCTGACCAGCGCCTTGCCTACGTGCCCGGCGCCGAATACCGCGATATGAGGCCGCGCCATAATCACCGGTTCGAATAGCACTGATGTCATGCCGCCGCAGCATTGCCCCAGGCGCGCGCCAAGGGAAAAACGCTCCGTGCGGCAGGCCGGGCGAGGCTCGCCCAGCAGTTCCCTGGCTATCCGCGTGCATTGAAATTCCAAATGACCGCCGCCGACCGTGCAAAATTGCCGGCTGCTGGTCACCACCATTTTGGTGCCGCTGTCGCGTGGCGTCGAGCCCTGTTCATCAATAATCGTGACCAATACGGCCGGGGTGCCTTCCGCCTGCAGTTGCGCCAGCGCTGAGATCCAATTATCAGTCATAGGGAGATTCCTTTCCCTGGCGCGCAGGCGTTTGACCGCCGGCCAGCATCGTTTGGGCCGATGCTGCCGGGGCGGGGTTAATAGCACTTTTAGTGACATTGTCACCTAATGTCGGGGCCAGCAGCGCATCCACGGCCGCCAGGACCCGCTCCGGCGTGGCCGGGGCATCGATATCGGGCAGACGGCGATAATCGGCCAGACTGGCCACCGCGTCCCGGATGGCGCACCATACTGAAATGGCCAGCATAAACGGCGGCTCGCCCACCGCTTTGGAATGGAATACCGTCTGCTTGGGATTGGCGCGGTTTTGCAGCAAATGTACGTTCAGCTGCGCCGGGGTATCGCCGATAGTGGGAATTTTATAGGTGGCCGGGCCGTCGGTCAGCAGGCGGCCCCGCGCGTCCCAGATCAGTTCCTCGCTGGTCAGCCAGCCCATACCCTGGATAAATCCCCCCTCCACCTGGCCGATATCGATGGCCGGATTAAGCGAATCGCCTACGTCATGCAGGATATCGGCGCGCAATAACCGGTACTCGCCGGTTAAGGTATCCACCACCACTTCGGAACAGGCCACGCCGTAGGCAAAATAGTAAAATGGCCGGCCGGCGGCTTGCTGGCGATCATAATAAAGGGACGGCGTGGCGTAATAGCCCTGGCTTGCCAGCGATACCTGCTGGAGATGAGCCAGCTCGGCGACTTCGCCCAGGGTAAAGATCCGGCCCGCAACGTCGACCATGCCGTTGCGAAAATTAATTTGCTCCGGTTCGGCGTGATGGACCCGGCATAACATCGTCACCAGGCGCTGTTTCAGCGTTTCGGCGGCGGACTGGGCGGCTTTGCCGTTCAAATCGGCCCCCGAAGACGCGGCGGTGGGCGACGTGTTGGGAATTTTACCGGTATCGGTGGCGGTAATCCTGATCTTCGCGGGATTGACGCCCAGCACCTGCGCCACGACCTGTATGACTTTGGTATGCAGGCCCTGCCCCATTTCCGTACCGCCGTGATTGAGCTGCAGCGTACCGTCGGTATACATCAGCAGCATGGCCCCCGCCTGGTTAAGAAAACCGGCGGTAAACGAGATACCGAACTTGACCGGCGTCAGCGCCAGCCCGCGTTTTAATATCGGGCTGGCGGCGTTATAGGCGATAATCTCCCGGCGTCGTTGCCGGTAACCGGCGCTGGTTTCCAGGGCGTCGGTGAGTTCGTCGAGCAGATTATCTTCCACCGGCTGTTGGTAATGAGTGATATTGCGCGTTGTTTTGCCGTAATAATTCAGCCGTCGCACCGACAGCGGATCCAGACCGGTCTCGCGGGCGATATGTTCAATAATATGCTCGATGGCCAGCATGCCCTGTGGGCCGCCGAAGCCGCGGAACGCGGTATTGGAAGCGGTATTGGTCCGGCAGCGGTAGCCGGTTATCAGCACATCGGCGAGATAATAGGCGTTGTCGGCATGGAACATGGCGCGGTCGACGATGGAGGGAGATAAATCGGCCGAATAACCGCAGTTGGCCGCCAATTCCAGCTTCAGGCCGAGGAGATGCCCGCGCGCGTTAAAACCCACGTCGTAGCGTACCAGGAACGGGTGGCGTTTGCCTGTCATCAGCATATCGTCGCGGCGGCTCAGACGCATTTTAGCCGGTTTGCCCGTGAGCCGGGCCGCCAGGGCGCATAAGCAGGCGGGACCCGCCGCCTGAGTCTCCTTACCGCCAAAACCGCCGCCCATCCTGCGCATATCGACGGTAATATCCTTCATATCCACGCCCAGCACCGACGCCACCAGTTTCTGTACCTCGGTCGGGTGCTGGGTCGATGAAAAAACCTGCATGGCGCCATCCTCGCCCGGGATCACCGACGCCACCTGGGATTCCAGATAAAAATGCTCTTGCCCGCCCATCCGCAGGCTGCCCTGGAGACGACGCGGCGCGGCGGCCAGCGCCGCGTCCGGGTCGCCGCGCCGATGGCAATGCGGCGCGTCGACATAAAGCGCTTTTTCCAGCGCCTCCTCGATGTCCAGCACCGCCGGCAAAGGCTGGTATTCGATAACGGCCGCCGCCGCCGCGCGCCGGGCTATGACCGGGTCCCGCGCCGCCACCACCAGGATCACCTGGCCGGCATAGTCAACCCGATCTTTGGCCAGCAGCGGATCGCCCGCGACCACCGGGCCGATATCCAGCTCGCCGGGCACATCCCGCCAGGTCATAACCCGCTCGACGCCCGGCATCAGATAACAGGGGGACGTATCAACACGGGTAATCAGCGCGTGGGCATGTTCGCTTAACCGCGGCGCCAGATGCAGCTGGTGTGGCAATTCAGGCCGATCGTCAATATATATCGCATCGCCGCTGACGTGTTTGGCCGCGCTTTCATGGGGCTGCGGCTGGCCTACGCCGCCTGTGGCCGGCTGGCGGTAGCGCTGCTGGCGCTGCGCGGCGGAAAATCGTTTTGCCTGCTCAGACATAATGGTCGACCTCCAGGCGATGACGTGGCAACGAGGCGGACAGATAAAACCGCCGCAGTAAATTTTGCGCCACGCGCAGCCGGTAGGCGCCGCCGGCGCGCAGGTCGCTTAACGGGGTAAAGTCGTCCGCAAGTCGCAGACAGGCGAGCTCGACCGTTTTTCGCTCCCAGGGTTGGCCCAGCAATGCGCCCTCAGCGCCGGTGGCCCGGCGGGGTATCTCCGCCATGCCGCCGTAGGCCAGACGGGCCGAACGGATGACGCCTCCCTCGATTTCGCAGCAAAAGGCGGCAAACACTGCCGATATATCATCTTCACGCCGTTTGGCGACCTTATAAAATTGACATTTATGTGACGCCGTCACTCTTGGTACGATAATGCGTTCGATAAATTCGCCCGCCGCCAGCGCGGTATGGCGGTACGAGAGGAAAAACTGCGCCAGCGGCAACTCCCGGGCGTCGCCGCCGCGGCGTAGTACCAGACGCGCGTCCAGCGCCAGAAGCATCGGCGCCCCATCCCCCACGGGCGAAGCGTTGGCCAGGTTGCCGCCGAGCGTGGCCTGGTTGCGCACCTGCCGCGAGGCGAAGCGCGTCAGCGCGGCGCGAAATTCCGGCAAATGCCGCGCTAAAAACGGTTCGCAGGCGCTGAGCGAGGCGGCGGCGCCGATTTCCAACTGCTTTTCGGTCGCGGATAAAATTTTCAGCTCGGGAATATGGTTAATATCAATCAGTAACGGCAGCGTCTCACGGCGCAAGGTAATCGCCAGCGCCAGATCGGTGCCGCCGGCCAGCAGTCTGGCGTCGGGATGGCGTAGAAAGGTGGCGCCCAGCTGCGCCAGGGTGCGGGGACGCAAGCTGACAGGTCTGGCCGGGACACCGGCACCGTCGACAGGCCCCGATAGCGGCGCGGAGACAGACTGATCGTCCTGCTGTTGTAGTTGGGCCAACTGCGCCAGCGTCTGGTTTTCCTGATCGGAAAAGCGGTCGTCCACTGCCCGGCAGATCTGCCGGGCGGCGTCCATAATCGGACGGTAGCCGGTGCAGCGGCAGAGATTACCGCCCAGCGCCTGCGTGATGGCGTCATCGGTGTCCCCGGCGGCGGATTTTTGCAGGGCGAACAGCGACATAACAATACCCGGCGTGCAAAAACCGCACTGCGAGGCGTGGTTATCCACCATGGCCTGCTGCACCCCATGCAATTGTCCCTGATGGGATAAATCCTCCACCGTCAGCAATTGCTTACCGTGCAGCGCGCCGATAAGGGTAATGCAGGCGTTGATGCTGTCATAGCGCAATTTGCCCCCGGCGGCCTGTACCAGAACCACAGTGCAGGCGCCGCAGTCGCCGGACGCGCAGCCCTCCTTGGCGCCCATGCGCCCCTGGCGGCGGCGCAGATAGTCTAATACCGAGGTGTTGGCGTCCAGGCCGGTTTCGCTGACCAACGTTTGGTTAAGTAAAAAACGGATCATGCCGCCCCCTGTTTTATCGTATCCGCATCGCGCCGATAAACCGGTTCGCCCTGGATCCAGGTTTGAAAAATAGTGCGGTCGTCGCCGAGTATCATCATCAGGAACAAGCGTTCCCGCAGCGTCTTGCTGTTGGTTTGCCGCAATCGCTGCAACGGCGTCGCCCTCGGGTCGAGCACGACGAAGTCAGCCTCCTTGCCGGGCATGAAATTGCCCAATACCCCGTCCAGGGATAAGGCTTGGGCGGCGCCAAGGGTGGCATGGTACAGGGCTTCGTGGATCGACAGATGGTAGCCCTGCAGCTGGCCGATCTTATAGGCCTCCGCCAGGGTTTGCAGCAGGTTAAAGGTGGTGCCCGCCCCTACATCGGTGCCGATGCCCAGCGGTATGCCCAAATCCCATGTTTTTCGCAGGTTAAACAACCCGCTGCCGAGAAACAGGTTAGACGTGGGACAAAACGCAATGGCGGAATGTGAGTGCGCCAGATCGCGCCATTCCTGCTCTTCCAGATGCAGGCAATGGGCGAATATGCTTTTACGGCCCGCCAGGCCATAATGCCGGTAGACATCAAAATAGCTTGCGCGCTCGGGGAACAGTTCTTTGACCCAGGCGACCTCCCGCGTATTCTCGCTCAGGTGGGTTTGCAGATACAGGTCGGGAAACTCCCGCCGCAGCCGCCCCGCCAGTCTTAGCAGTTCGGGAGACGAGGTCGGCGCAAAACGCGGCGTCAGGGCATAACCCAGCCGTCCTTTATTGTGCCAGCGCCTAATCAGCCCGCGGGTGGCTTCTTCGCTTTGTGCCGGGGTTTCCAGCAGCGCGTCCGGCGCGTGGCGGTCCATCATCACTTTACCGGCGATAAGGCGCATCCGGCGTTCGAAGGCGGCGGCAAACAACGCGTCGACGGACTGGACGTGAACCGTGCCGTAGACCATGGCCGTGGTGGTGCCGTTACGCAACAGCTGGTCCAGAAAAAACGCCGCCATGCCGGCGGAGCGGTCCGGGCAATGGTATTGGCTTTCGGTGGGAAACGTATAATGGTTCAGCCAGTCCAGTAACTGAGCGCCGTCGGCGCCGATCATTTCCGTCTGCGGGTAATGGATATGGGTGTCGATAAAACCCGGCATGATAATATTATCCGCCAGATGTATGATCTCCTGCCGGGGGTGCAACTGGTCTCGTCCCTCGGGCCAGGACTGCAGGGAAATAATGGTTCCGTCCTCGATTAATAACAGGCCGTCCTCGATAAAACGGGCGGATTCTTCCAGTTCTTCCGGAGCCGATACGCCTGCCCTAAAATCAAAAAAACTGCTGCGAATAGCGGTAATATTACTCATGACAGCGGCCTCGGTAATGGCCCTCGGATATTATGCCAAGTATAAGGATGCTGTTCCGTATACCCATGCGCATCGAGGGACGATAAAATGCAATGCGTCGTTACCTAGATACTGGCAATATTTGTGCCAATATCTGCCCAGCGACTTTTTATTGAATATACCTATATATCAATTGGTTAATAATATTTTACCGTCGGGCCGCACGCATATCGACTGATTAAGCCTGCGAACGGTAAAGGCAAACGTTTGCTTCAAATGACAACCGTTTGCTTATACTCTGTACGGCTGGATAATCATCATTTCTTCAGCTTCGGACCGGGGTAATAAATAATAAATCGTCCATAAATGTTAACAGAAAGCACAATCGCAATACTTATGCACCAGAATGTGGCAACGCTGCCAGACAACAGACTGTTGATGGCAAGGACATTAGTCTATGCTCTAGGTCTGTAGGCTCGATTGCGGGCGCTTGATATATCCGACATGTACTACTGCGAGGAGAATTCTTATGGAATATCGTCTATTGGGCCGTTCCGGCTTGAAAGTATCGGTATTGAGTCTCGGCACAATGACCTTCGGCGGCAAAGGGAAATTTGCCAAAGTGGGCGATACCGGCGTGGCGGAAGCGCGCCGCCAGTTGGCCCTTTGTATCGACGCCGGCATCAACCTGTTTGATACCGCCGATGTGTATTCCCAGGGGGTTTCGGAAGAAATTTTGGGCGAAGTGCTGAAGGAAAAGCGCGACAGCGTCCTGATTGCTTCCAAAGCCCGTTTCCCCATGGGCAATGGACCCAACGATCGCGGGTCATCGCGTCACCACCTGATCCGCGCCTGTGAAGCCAGTTTAAAACGGTTAAATACTGACCATATCGATTTATATCAGCTGCATGAATGGGACGGCCAGACCCCGCTGGAAGAAACCTTATATGCCCTGGAACACCTGGTGAGCAGCGGTAAGGTGCGCTACGTGGGGATTTCCAATTTCTCGGGATGGCATATCATGAAAACACTGGGCGTTTGCGAACGACTCAACCTTATCCGCCCGGTAAGCCAGCAAATCCATTACTCCCTGCAAAGTCGCGAGGCTGAGTATGAATTGTTGCCGATCACCCAGGATCAAGGATTAGGCGTGTTGGTCTGGAGTCCGCTGGCCGGGGGACTGCTATCCGGAAAATATCGCCGGGACCGCCAGCCCGAAGGCAGCACCCGCCATCTTGAAGAGTGGAATGAACCGCCTATCTATAATCAAGATGCCTTATATAACATCATCGACGTCCTGGTTGAAATCGCCGAAGAGAGGAACGTCTCCGCCGCCCAGGTGGCCCTGGCCTGGCTTATCAGCCGCCCCGCCGTCACCTCCGTTATTATCGGCGCGCGTACCGAGGAACAGTTAAAGGATAACCTGCGCGCGGCGGATCTGGTCCTGAACGCCAATGAGATTTCCCGCCTGTCCGACGTCAGCCGCCCGCCGCTGATTTATCCCTACTGGCACCAGGCGCAGACCGCCTCCGACCGGCTGTCTCCGGCCGACCTTTCGCTTATTGCGCCTTACCTGCGCAAACCCTGAGGCGCAGGCTCAGGCTAATTGATAATGCTGTCATTATTCAGAAATAAAAGGACCCGCTGCATGATTATCTTTATTACCGGCGCCACCGCCGGATTCGGCGAAACCATCGCCCGTAAATTCCTCAAGCAGGGACATAAGGTGATTGCCACCGGTCGCCGCCAGGAACGACTTGATCAATTGCAAGCCGAACTGGGCGATAACCTTTATCCCCTGCGCCTGGACGTGCGCGATCGTGAAGGCATTACCCGCGCCGTTGCCTCCCTGCCCCCGGCCTGGCGCGAAGTGGATGTGCTGGTCAACAACGCCGGCCTGGCATTGGGCATGGAACCGGCGCATAAAGCCAATCTTGATGATTGGGAAACCATGATCGATACCAACAATAAGGGATTGGTTTATATGACCCGCGCCCTGTTGCCCGGCATGGTGGAGCGGCGGCGCGGCCATGTGGTTAATCTCGGCTCGACCGCCGGCCGCTGGCCTTATGCGGGCGGCAACGTCTACGGCGCCACCAAGGCTTTTACCCGGCAGTTCAGCCTTAACCTGCGTACCGATCTGGTGGGTACCAAGGTGCGCGTGACGGATATCGAGCCGGGCCTGGTGGGCGGCACCGAATTTTCGGCGGTGCGTTTTAAGGGCGACGACAGTAAGGTGGAAAATACCTATAAAAACGCCGATCCGCTGATGCCCGAAGATATAGCCGAAGCGATCTATTGGGTCACCACCCTGCCGGCCCATGTGAATATCAATGTGCTGGAAATGATGCCGGTAAACCAGTCGTTCGGCGGGCTTAGCGTCCATCGCGACGAGTAATCTCCCCCTGCCCGCGGGTGGTCAGCCTCTGCCCGCGGCGCAATTCCCCGGTAAAATCCTATTATTCCGCTAACCCTTTCTACGCCAAGCCAGGATATTTTTTTTGAAACGGAATAACAGAATTTGGCATTTGTATTTAACATAACAGTTCCTGGATTTTTGTTAAGAATTTATATTATTTTTATTTTTTTTATGATAAACCTCTAGCGAAACATACTAAATCTATTTTCTAGAGAAATCCACCATGAAATTTTATAATAACTATTTTTATTCTCTAAACGCTATAATTAAAGTTATGAGCTTAATAAAAAATAACATCTATTATTTATTGTTTTTTTTATTAGCGTTTCCATTTTTTTCATCGGCAATAACCTTATCGCCAAACCAAGTACCCAATGGACAACTGCCTTCGGGATTCAGGAATATAAATTTCCATACCGCAAATGGAAATTGGGCGGCAGAAATACATTTGCCACAACAGCCTTTAAACGATGATCGCGTATCAATTCTATCCCGCGCAACGCTGCAATCACGTATTATGCCGCAGAGACAGCTTTTCGCCAGCACAACGACATTACTGACAAATGATAATTATATTTTCATATTCCGGACCGATCTTAACCGCTGGGTTATCACCAGTTCCCCGCCGAGGGATATATCGGTACAAACGATAATCAATAATGGTCACACCATACCCCGACCTACTTCCCCTCTAACGAGGGTTAATTTCAATACTAATACAGTTTTGCCTTTGATTAGGTTGCCGCTAAGCGCCAACAATCGTGATTTGATCAGAGTTCATAATGGTTCCACCCCCAGGCTGGGCATCGACAATGTCAACTTGAATTTCAATGCCCCGGTGTATGCATCGACCGGGCAGCAATATGCTTTCCGTTATATAGCTGAAAACCCGTCCGGACGTCGCTGGCAAATTGTTACCGATCCCCTGCCGACGTTGCAGGCCTCAAGCCTGACGAACGGCGTGATACCAGCGTTACAGTCGCCTCGTGCAAGGATCCAGGTCAGCAATGACAATTATCAACAAAGGCTAACTTTACCCAACAATCAGGCACCGGGGTATCGTTTGATCGTTGAAACCCGCGCAGCGTTATCTTTCAATGTTATCGCTGGCAATCGGTCTTTTCCCATATACGATGGCGAGACGGTTTCTTTTGTTACTGACAATAATCGGCAATGGCAGCGAGAAACAGTAACCATTGACATGTTGATTATTTATAGCCAAACCGCGGTAGCGCGTATCGGTGCCGCCGCAGTGCGGACCCGGAATATTGAATCATTTAACCTTATCAATGAGGCATTGGAAAACTCTGGCGCTAACTTTCGAGTGCGCCTGGTCGGCATGCGGCAATTCAATGAACCAGCCAACTGGAATAATGCCGACGCCATATTAAGTTCTTTGAATGTCAACACGCAAATACAATCCTGGCGCCGGGAGTTAAGGGCGGATGCGGTATATTATACTAGCATATGGGGGCCGCAATGCGGCTTAGCCTTTTTAAATGGCCAAGCGCACAGGGACGCGATGTTTGGCTATGAGAATTTACTGTCATCTTGCAATCGCCTTACTATTATGAGACATGAGTTCGGGCACAATATGGGAGTATTTCATGGAGGAGTAACTAATGCTACCCCACCTTTCGCCGTGGGAAATTCTTTGGCAAGAACCATAATGGGTGGAAATGCCATCCCATTTTTTTCGACACCGCTACGATTTACCGATGATTTAGGACTGCCATTGGGAACGCCAAATCTGATAGATGCGGTCAGGACTATGAATAATTTATCTCAGCGTGTATCTAATTTTTATTGAATAAGGTTATATTATGAAAATTATATTATCATTCCTGGGCGCGTTATTTTTTTCGATTATATTAAGCATCGACATTTTACCTTCTGCTTCCGCCCTGGATAAAGCCGGGACGACAGTAGCGGCAAAAATAGCGCCTGGAGTTGCAGTGGACTCCGGCGTTACAACGCTTAACACTCCGCCTTCACTTTTAGTCAGGGAGTTTGCCGGCGACAGGCGGCGGCTCCAATCCCTCGATCTGGCGATGGATCCAGCGATGCTGGCTAAAGGGCGTTATGTTTATTTTGATCTTCCGGCAGCCCGCAGTTTAAAAGTGGGTGATACTTTCAACATTGTGTTGGCCACGCACGGCCATCCATACCTGGCTACAGTTCGCAATGCAGCGCGGCAGGAAGGTATTGTCATACTAAGCGGCGAGCTCGCGGGTAATGAACAAGAGTTGCCTGGTGAGTTTAGCTTAAGCGTAGACCCGGACGGCGGCTATGCTGCCGGGAATTTTTCCACGCCTGCGACCAACTTTTCACTTCAGGCCCGTCATGATATTGCCTGGATTATCGACAATAATGCGATTGATCATCGTGAGGGCATCTGTTTTACGCGGTCGAAAAGCGAGTTGTACTGCGAATGATCACGGATTTCTGGACCATCCGGACAGCATAATCATCACTCCGGCGCAGATCACCGCTGCGCCCAGCCAGTCCTGCGGCGATAATTTTACGCCGTCGATGAACCGAAGCCATAGCAGCGCGGTCAATATATATATCCCGCCGTAGGAGGCATACACGCGCCCGCTGGCGGCGGGATGCAGCATTAACAGCGCGACAAAAGCGATAAGGCTTGCCGCCGCCGGTATCAGCAGCACTATGCCGCCCTGTTGTTTAACCCACAGATAAGGCAGGTAGCACCCCAGAATTTCCGCCACGGCGGTGGCCATAAACAGCAACATTGTCTTGAACATACCGGAGGCTGTTCCTTCATTTTCGTTAACGATGACGAATGGTTTTTAACCATAAGGCAATGTTATTATGCCTGCGCGCGCAATGTTGATTTTACCTGCGTTATTATCCACGTAAAGATTAAAAGGAAGACGTTATGAAAACCACCTCTTATTCACGACTGCTCGGCGGGATGCTCGCGGTCGCTTTGATGGCCTTCTCCGCCGCCGGTGCCGCCGCCACCAACACGCAACGTCTGATCATCGATTCCGGTGATAACGCCCAATCCCGCGAAGAGGCGCGCCAAAGCCAGGAGCAGTGGAACGCCACCCAT
The DNA here is from genome assembly GCF_047324145.1 of Sodalis sp. RH24. Classification (NCBI taxonomy): domain Bacteria; kingdom Pseudomonadati; phylum Pseudomonadota; class Gammaproteobacteria; order Enterobacterales; family Bruguierivoracaceae; genus Sodalis; species Sodalis sp. RH24. The sequence continues at coordinate 800,876 of NZ_CP178729.1, read as the reverse complement.
AATCTGCGCAACAAGCAGATTACGCGCGATGAAAAGGACTTTGATAAATATGACAAAACCATTGATTTAAAGGAAAAATGCAATAGCAGTGAGAACGTAAACGCCTACTGGGAGGACACTACGGCCCGCTGTCTTGATCGCCGTACCGGCCGTACGTTAATGGCTCCCTGATAGGCGGTTATTATCCGTTTCCGGCAGCGCTGCTATCATTGTAACGGGTACTTCATTCTCTGATAAGGACGGTAATATGAGCAATCAAGGCAAGATGAAGGGGCTAAGCCATCAACTGAGCGGAAAAACAGGGAAACGCTTTTTTATCCTGGGCGCGGCGGTTGCCATGATGCTGCCGCTGGCGGCGCAGGCGTCGTGTGAAAGTGTCAAAGCGGATATCACCCAAAAAATCATCGCCAACGGGGTGCCGGAATCCGGCTTCCGCCTGGATATCGTGCCGAACGATAGCGCCGACCAGGCGGGCGGCCAGGTGGTCGGCCACTGTGAAAACGATACGCAGAAGATTGTCTATATCCGATCGGCCGAAGGCGCCGACAGCGCCGCGGCCGCAAGCGACGCGCCAAGCCCGTAAAACAACCGGGGCGGGAGATTTACCCTTCCGCCCGGGAATCACATCTGCTGCGCGGTAATAACCTCCGGTAGCGTTATATTGCTCAAATCTATATATCCCGAAAGATCGCGCTGCTCCGGCCTGGGTAAATAAGGCAATTCACCCAGCTGCGGTGCCGGGATTTTATTACGCAAGATATCCATTATTTCCGCATAATGCGCCAGCCCGGGATTAATGCGATTAGCAACCCACCCTAATAAGGGCAAGCCATCGTTAATAATGGCTTGCGCGGTTAATAACGCATGGTTAATACAGCCAAGCTTGATGCCGATAACCAGGACTACCGGCAATTGTTCCTGCACCACCCAATCGGAATACGGCCGATAGTCGCTCATGATGGTACGCCAGCCGCCGCTGCCCTCCACCACCACCATGTCGGCCAGGCCGGACAGATGCTTCAGTCCCCGGGACATCAAGCCGTAATCGATGTCATCGCCGGAATAGGCGCTGATTTCCTCCTCGCGCAGGGTGATGGGATTGATCTGCTCATAAGGAAGCTGCAGCGTGGAGGAAGCGCATAACACCAGGGCATCTTTATTGCGCAGCCCTTCCGCCGTTTCCTGGCTGCCCCGGGCGATAGGCTTGTACCCGGTAACGCTGAGCCGGCGCGCCGCCAGATATTGCAAAATGGCGCGCGAGACAATGGTCTTGCCGACAGCGGTATCCGTACCGGCTACAAAAATACGTTTTAACATGACGACTCCAGCCTGGCGTTAATCCATTGGACATGTTTGGATAAGGTGGTTGATTAACGTAAAATGTAACCGATATAGCCTTGCCACGGCTTGCGTTAGCTCAATATTTATAGCCTTACCCCTGGACCAGCTTCAATAACAATGAGCCGTCGTACAGCGCATCCTTAACCAGCGCGGCGCCCGGCATGGTGCCTTGGTTTTTAAATCGCGTCGCCTGCACGGTGATGTCCTTACTGTAATCAGGCAGCGACTGTTGACGTATATTGGAGAGAATTACCGGGAATAAAATATCCGATGCCTCATTTAATGGCGAGCCGACCAGGATTTTTTCCGGATTGAATAAATTGACCATGATGGCCAGTATGCGTCCCACGCTGTTACCAATGCCGACGATGATGTCCCGCGCCAGGGTATCGCCCGCCATGGCCGCCTGGCACAGCGATTCAACGCTTATCGCGGCGTCATTCATGATGGAATGGCTGTTCAGCGCCAGGCGTTGGCGCGTCAGTTCCAGTATGCTTTCAATCCCCGCCACCGTTTCCAGGCAGCCGCGGTTACCGCAATAGCAACGTTTGCCATACGGCTCCACCTGGGTATGCCCAATCTCCACCAAGCTGCGGCTGCCGCCGTGCAATAGCGTGCCGCCGGTGATCACGCCGGCGCCCACATTATGATCGATAACGATCTGGATAACGTCATTGCATCCGCGCGCCGCGCCGTAAAGCGCTTCCGCCATGGTCCAGGCGCAGATATCGTGCTGCAGGTAGGCCGGCACGCCGATATGTTCGCTCAGCGCCGGTCCCAGCGCCATGTTGTTGACGTCATACCACGGCATACGGTGCACCATACCCGCCGCGGCGTCGATAATGCCCGGCAGCGTCACCGCCACCGCGGTAAGACGTTCCAACTGATGCTGATGACGGATAAAAAACTGATCGATGGTTTGGATCAGGCGAACCAACAGCGGTTCCGGCGCCGTGGCCGGCAGCGGCACGGTATCTTCGACAATCAGCTTGCTGCTGAGCTCGCGCAGCGCCAGGGTCATGGTGCCGTGCCCGATGCGTACCGAAAGAAAATGCCAGGCCTGGGTATCAACCACCAGTCCGATGGCCGGCCGGCCGCGCAGGCCATTTTCCTGATACTCGGTTTCGGTGACCAAATGAGCCTCGACCAGTTCGCGCACGATTTTAGTGATGCTGGCGGGTGCGAGTCTGGCGAGTTTTGACAAGGCGATACGCGAAATAGGGCCGAATGAATCAATCAGGCGATACACGACTCCCGCGTTAGTCTGCTTGATTTGATCGATATGTCCTGGTTGACCATGGCCAATCACTCACCTTGCTCCTGATATTTTCACGCTATAAAATAATATATTGGGGCTATGGTGGGACTTTTAAAATTAGCCGTCAAATATTTGATTAGTTATGTGATTTACCGCACACAACAACCATACTAGCATTATTGCTTTAACATTAAATTGATCAGCATCCGGGCGGCGGCAGAAAGCTCCTTTTGTCGAAGGGTCACCAGCCATACCTCGGTTTTTGCCTGTGGTTCCTCCAGTGACAGATAGCGCACGCTATCGACTTTGATACGCGCAAAGGACGCCGGCAGGATAGAGACGCCCAGCCCCGCGGAAACCAGGCCGATAATCGTCATTGCCTCGCCGACTTCCTGGGTAATGTAAGGCGTAATGCCGAACCCTTTTAATAACAGCAACGTTTCGTCATACAGCGCCGTACCCACCTTGCGATCAAAGAAAACAAAGGGTTCCCTGGCCAGCTGCAGCACGCTGATCCGGCCGCCGGCGGCGCCTGCTAATGGATGATCCTGATGCACTACCGCCACCAGGGATTCCCGCAGCAGCAATTGATAACCCAATGCCTCCGGCAATGGCGTATTGCGCATGACCCCCATATCGAACTTACCGTTCATCAGGGGCTCGATCTGTTGCTTCGTATTGGTTTCGACCATCTGGATATGCACGGCGGGATGCTGTTGGCGAAAAGCCAGCAGACTTGCCGAGATACGTTGATTAAACGGCGTTGACGACGTGAAGCCGATAGTGATTTCGCCGGATTCGCCGCGATGGATCCTGGCGGCCCGCTCCGCCGCCTGGTTAACCTGTTCAATAATCGACCAGGCCTGTTCCAGAAATTGTTTTCCCGCGGGCGTCAGCCTGACGTTGCGGTTATTGCGTTCCAGCAATCTGGCGCCGATCTGTTGCTCAAGGATTTGGATTTGCTGGCTAAGCGGAGGCTGAGAAATATGAAGTTTCTCCGCCGCTCTGCCAAAATGGAGCGTTTCCGCCACGGCGATAAAATAACGCAAATGACGCAATTCGATATTCATACTTTAAACATATTAAATGAGAGTATTAATATATTAGACAACAAATTGCTTTGTTCCTATCATTTTCAAATTATTACCGCAGACAGATCCCCGTCTGTGGATTTTTTCGCTTTCCCGAGGAGTTATTGTGAACACCCTATCGCGTACCGGCGCGCCCGCCCGTGAGACGCCCGCAGTTAAAGCACCCGACTACTTCGTCCCCGTCAAGCAACCTTTTATCAAACGTGGCACCCCGCAGTTTATCCGCGTCACCCTGGCCTTGTTTTCCGCCGGATTGGCGACCTTTGCCCTGCTCTACTGCGTCCAGCCGATACTGCCGGTATTATCGCATGATTTCGGCGTATCGCCGGCGACCAGCAGCCTATCCCTTTCGGCCGCCACCGGCCTGATGGCCGTAGGACTGCTGTTTACCGGTCCGCTGTCCGATGCCGTGGGGCGCAAGGCGGTGATGGTGGTGTCATTGCTGCTGGCGGCGTCATTTACCCTCGTCAGCGCATTTATGACCGACTGGCAGGGTATTTTGATCGTCCGCGCGCTGGTCGGCCTGTCGTTAAGCGGAGTAGCCGCCGTGGCGATGACCTATCTCAGCGAGGAAATCCACCCGAGCGTGGTGGCGTTTTCCATGGGGCTTTATATCAGCGGCAATTCGATTGGCGGTATGAGCGGCAGGCTGATAAGCGGGGTGCTGACGGATTTTTTTAACTGGCGTATCGCCGTCGGCGCCATCGGCGTGGTGGCGTTAGGCGCGGCGCTGATGTTCTGGCGCATCTTGCCCGCGTCGCGCCACTTCCGCGCCGGGTCGCTCAAACCGCGGACGCTGGCGATAAATTTCCGCCTGCATTTCCGCGATGCCGGTCTGCCGTTGCTGTTTATCGAAGGTTTTTTACTGATGGGGTCGTTTATTACCCTGTTTAACTATATTGGTTATCGTCTGCTCGCCGGACCCTGGTACTTAAGCCAGGCCACGGTCGGCTTGCTGTCTGTCGTGTACCTGACAGGCACCTTTAGCTCGCCCAAGGCCGGCAGCCTGGCCGGGCGCTATGGCCGCGGACCGGTGCTGATGGTCTCGATGACGATTATGCTGGCCGGGCTTTTGCTGACCTGGTTCTCGTCACTGATAGCCATCCTGGGTGGTATGATGCTGTTTACCGCCGGTTTTTTCGCCTCGCACTCCACCGCCAGCGCCTGGATTGGCCGCCGCGCCCGGCGCGCCAAAGGCCAGGCGTCTTCGCTTTATCTGTTCTGCTATTATGTCGGGTCAAGCGTTGCCGGCACCGTCGGCGGCTTTTTCTGGCATGGATTCGCCTGGAGCGGCGTAGTGGTATTTATCGCCGTTATGCTGCTGCTGGGAATATATGTGGCCCAGCGCTTGCGCATGTTGCCTGAACTGCGCGCCCTCTCATAGCCGATGAGCCAAAACAACGCCTGCGATAATAATACCCAGGGCGCGACGTTTCTGCTGTTAAGCGAAAACAACGGCATTGGTGAAGTGACGACTAGGAGGTATACTTTAATGTATGTTGTAACTAAATGGTCACCTTAATATGCCCGCGCTAGACTTGATCGACCGACTTAATCAACATTTTAACCAGCTACAGGCCCACTTAACCGAGTGGCAGGGGATGATGGGCGGATTTCGCTTGCTTGCCGGGCGGGTCTTTGAGTTGCCAGAGGTTCCAAAAGGCAAAGAGCATGAGGATACGGCGCAGATAAAGGTTACCCAGCACGTGGGCGCCCAGGCTGGCACCCTGGGGCTGGCGCACTTCCAGCGCATGTTTATCTATCATCAAAAACAGGACACCAGCGCCAAGTCGGCCATTCGCCTGCCGGGCGCGCTCTGCTTTTCCGTCGACGACGCGCAGTATCATGCGGCGCAGGCGCTCACCGCCGCGATAAACCAGCTAAAAGCCGAACTGGCGCATCTGATCACGGTAGAGTCGCAACTGCCGCCCGAACTGCGCTTTGAATTTGTCCATACCCACCTGCGTGGTTTAAAAACCCTCAGCGCCTACCGCGCGCTGCAAACAGTGACCGACCCGGCAAGCGTTCGCTTCGGCTGGGCCAATAAACAGATTATCAAGAACCTGACGCGCCAGGAGGTGCTGGCCATGCTGCAAAAAAGCCTGGAAGCCGGGCGGGCGGTACCGCCTTATGATAAAACGCAATGGGCCGAACGCATCCGGCAGGAAATCGACGCGGTCAGTAAATTGCCTCCCGACATTGCGCTCAAGATAAAAAGACCGGTCAAGGTTCAGCCTATTGCCAGGGTTTGGTATCAGGACAGCCAGCGGCAGGTGCAGTACGCCTGCCCTTCCCCGCTGATAGTGTTATGCCGGCAGTCGTCAGGCGCGCCGGTGCCGAAGCTGGGTGGCTTGCTGGATTACAACCGCGAGGGGGTACGCCATAAGCACAAGCCGCCGGGGCTGCCCGCGCGTCTGCTCATTAAACGATTGCACCTGTACGTGGCGTCCTGATGCCCATCGGGCAATAGGCAACGACATGAAGGGAAACAGGGCGCGCTGACGGCGTCGAGTCGATAAGCAAAGCGCCGCCCAAAAGCGGCGCTCGACAGGACGCGGGCGCAGTAATTATCGCCGCGCCGCGTTACGCGGTGGAGAAACCGCAGCGGCCCAGGCCCATCAGCTTTTCAGCGACCCCACCATATCTTCCGGTCGCACCCATTGATCAAACTCATCGGCGCTCAAATAGCCCAGCTTAAGCGCCGACGCTTTCAGCGTCAGTCCTTCTTTATGGGCTTTTTTAGCAATTTCCGCCGCTTTGTCATAACCGATATGGGTATTCAGCGCGGTCACCAGCATCAGCGATTCGTTTAGCAACTGGTCAATACGCTCCCGGTTGGGCTCGATGCCCACGGCGCAATGATGGTTGAAACTGTCCATGCCGTCGGCCAGCAGGCGTACCGATTGCAGAAAATTATGGATAATCATCGGCCGGTAAACATTCAGCTCAAAATTGCCGGACGCGCCGCCGATATTGATTGCCGCGTCATTGCCCAATACCTGGCAACACAGCATGGTCATGGCTTCGCATTGGGTCGGGTTGACCTTGCCCGGCATAATGGAACTGCCCGGCTCGTTTTCGGGGATGCTGATTTCGCCGATGCCGCAGCGCGGGCCGGACGCCAGCCAGCGGACATCGTTGGCGATTTTCATCAGCGACGCGGCCAGCCCTTTCAGCGCGCCGTGGCTATGGACCAGCGCGTCGCAGGTGGCCAGCGCTTCGAATTTATTCGGCGCGGTCACAAAAGGCTGCTGGGTCAACTCCGCCAGCGCCTTGGCGACACGCACCGCATATTCGGGATGGGTGTTCAGCCCGGTGCCCACCGCGGTGCCGCCCAGCGCCAGTTCGGCCAGATGGGGCACGCTGTGTTCGATATGGGTGAGATTATGATCGAGCATGGCGACCCAGCCGGAAATTTCCTGTCCCAGCGTCAGGGGGGTGGCATCCTGCAAATGGGTACGGCCGATTTTCACGATAGTGGCGAAGGCGGCTGATTTTTGCGCGAGCGTCGCGCGCAACGTCTTCAGCTGCGGGATTAAATGTTCGCGCAGCGCCACAACGGCGGCCACGTGCATGGCGGTGGGAAACACGTCATTGGAGCTTTGGCTCTTATTGACATCGTCATTGGGATGCACCAGGCGGCCTTCGCCGCGCTCTCCGCCCAGCAGCTCGCTGGCGCGGTTCGCCAGCACCTCGTTCATATTCATATTGCTTTGCGTGCCGGAACCGGTTTGCCAGATGGCCAGGGGAAACTCCAGCGGGTGGCTGCCGGCCAAGACCTCATCCGCCGCGCGGATAATGGCGTCGGCGCGCTCAGCGGGCAGTAAACCTAAATCTTTATTCACCGCTGCGGCGGCGCGCTTGGTTTGCGCCAGCGCAGCGATAAGCGCGGGCGGCATTTTTTCACTGGAAATGCGGAAATGTTCAAGGGAACGCTGCGTTTGCGCCCCCCATAAGCGCTCCGACGGCACCTCGATCGGGCCCATGGAATCTTTTTCTATGCGGGTTGCTGCCATTTTTCCTCCTGGTATTCTTCCTAAAGATCAATATCCTGCCCGTGCGCGATGCCACAAGGACGGGACATCGATAGTCTGTCTTTGCTAGACTGACATTGATAGTATAGCGCCGAAGAAAAGCTTACCATTATGCGACCGCCTCGCGTTATCACATTTAGGCTTCACCAAGGGCAGTAAATCCATGAAAAAAATGATCAACTCGGTACAGCATTATGCCTGGGGCAGTAAAGACGCCCTCACCCGCCTGTATGGCATCGCCAACCCGGGCCAGCAGCCGATGGCCGAGCTGTGGATGGGCGCGCACCCCAAAAGCAGTTCGCGTATCAGCGACGATCGGGGCAACGAGATTTCCTTACGGGACTACATAGCGCAACAGCCCGAGGCGACGCTCGGCGCGGCGGTTGCCCGGCGTTTTGGCGAGCTGCCGTTCCTGTTCAAGGTCCTGTGCGCGCGGGAACCGTTGTCCATTCAGGTTCATCCCAGCAAATCCGCGGCTGAACGCGGTTTTGCCCTGGAGAACGATCGTGGCGTCCCTCTTGACGCCGGCAATCGTAATTACAAGGATCCCAACCATAAACCGGAACTGGTCTTTGCACTGACGCCGTTCCAGGCGATGAACGGATTTCGCGAGATGACCGCCATCGTCTCCCTGCTGCAGCCGGTGGCGGGCGCTCATCCCGCCATTGCGCATTTTTTGCAACATCCCGATGAAACACATCTGGCGCAGCTGTTCGGCGATTTGCTCAGCATGGCCGGCGAGGAAAAATCCCTGGCCCTCGATGTGTTGAAAAGCACCCTTGGCCATCAGCACGGCGAACCCTGGGCGACCATCGGCAACATAGCGGCAGAGTATCCTGAGGACTGCGGCTTATTTTCGCCGCTGCTGTTAAATGTCATCACCCTGCAACCGGGCCAGGCTATGTTTCTTTATGCCGAAACGCCCCACGCCTATCTGCGCGGCGAAGCGCTGGAGGTGATGGCCAATTCCGACAATGTTCTGCGCGCCGGCCTTACCCCTAAGTATATCGACGTGCCTGAACTGCTGGCCAACGTACAGTTTATCGCCAAGCCCGAGAACCAACTGCTGGCCCGGCCGGTGGCGGAAAACGGCGCCCTGCGTTTCCCAATCCCGGTGGAAGATTTCGCCTTTGCGCTGCACAACCTGTCTTCCAAGGCCCAGGCACTGGCCCAGGACAGCGCCGCCATCGTCTTCTGCGTCGACGGGCAGGCGGTGCTGGAAAAAGACGGCCGGCAACTGACGCTGAAACCGGGTGAATCCGCGTTTCTGGCAGCCGGCGATTCACCGGTCAATGCCAGCGGCAATGGCCGTCTTGCCCGGGTTTACAACGAACTGTGACAACACAGCCCACGCATTGGCCGGCAGTTGCTATTATTAGAACCATATACACGTGGCGGCAACAGAGTATTTTGCCTGCGCCCCGGGGCGGTCAGTCAATCTGGAACAGGAAATTATAATAAGGATGAACCAAGCATGAAAAAAACACTTATAGCGGTTGGCGTGATTATTGTCCTCGGCGCGGCCTGGACCGCAAGCGCATGGTATACCGGCAAACAGTTCGAGCAGCGCCTGCCTACGGTGGTCGCCGACGCCAATGCCCGTATCAAGGCGGCGTTCCCCGAAGCCGGCGTCAACCTGGTTATCGAAGACTACCAGCGCCGTCTGTTCTCCAGCCACGTTAACCTGGTGCTGGTATCCGACGGCACCACCGGCGAAAACAAACCCCTGAAACCCGGCGATCGCCTGGTGGTCAACGAAGCCATCGACCATGGCCCGTTCCCGTTCGCCGAGTTAAAAAAAGGCGTGCTGATCCCCAGTATGGCCTCGGTACGCAGCCAGTTGGCCGCGACGCCGCTGGTTAAACCGCTGCTTGACGCCAGCAAGGGACAGTCACCGGTCACCGCCCTGACCCGGGTGGCGTATAACGGCGATACGGTATCGGTTATCGATGTGATGGCCCTGGATTTTAACAGCCCCGCCACCGTATTCCGCACCAGCGGCGGGACGTTTAACGCCGCGATAGACCATGACATGGACAAGATGTCGGTCGACGGCAGTATCGCCAGCCTGTTGATCGGCGGCCTGAACCAGTGGCAACAGCATGAGCAGGTTACCGTGCAGGAGTTCAGCCTCGACAGCAGCACCCATAAAGGCAAGCTGGATTACAGCGTCGGCGACAATACCATGAAGGCCAAGACGCTGGTGTACAATGTCGATGGCAAGGATATGCTCAGCGTCGATAACCTGTCGCAGGTGACCAGCGTTAACGAGGAGGCGGATAAGCTCAATGCGCAGGTGGCCTATAATCTGGATGCGCTGCATGTGCAGGGGCAGAATTTCGGCGCCGGCAAGCTGGTGATCAAGCTGTCGAATCTTGATCCGAAAGCGATCGCCGATTTCAGCGAAAAATATCATGCCCAGGCGCAGCAGATCATGCAACAAACCGGCCAGGCCGATCCGGCGACTCAGCAGCAGTTAATAAGCCAGGCGCTGTTCCAGAACCTGCCGCTGGCGCTGAAAGGCAGCCCGTACCTGACCATTGCGCCGTTCAGCTGGAAAAACAGCAAAGGAGAAAGCGCGTTTAACCTGACGCTCAATCTTAACGACCCGTCCCAGGCTCCCGCCACGCCGGCGACGCCGGATCAGCTGTGGGCGCGGTTTGTCAACAAGCTGGATGCCAAGCTGACCGTGCCGCTGGACATGGCCACCGAAACCACCACCCAGTTCGCCAGACTCCAGGGCTATAACGACGAGGATGCCCAAAAACTGGCTAAACAGCAGGTACAAGGACTGGCGGCCATGGGCCAGATGTTTAAACTGACCACCGTCAGCGATAATACCCTGACCAGCAGCTTTCAATATGCCGATAACCAGGTCAACCTGAACGGACAGAAGATGTCGCTGCAAAGCTTTATGGGCCTGTTCGGCCTGTTCGGTTTGCCGGAAGGCGAGACACCACCGGTCCAGCCGCAGGCGATACCGCAACCTTAAACCTTTCAGCCTGATGACCGCCCCGGCGCCGGGGCGGTCTGTTTAATCCAGACGTTACCCTCCCTATCCGCCGCGCCGCGGGCGCGATCCTATTTGGAGGCCTTCCTGGCCTGCCGCGACGGTATCACCGCGCTGGATCTGGCCGGCGATGAACTGGGGTTTCCCGGCAGCCTGTTCCTGAGCCATTTCACCCGCGCCCGCGACGCCGGGTTGCACATTACCGTGCACGCCGGAGAGGCCGCGGGTCCCGAGAGCATCTGGCAGGCCATTCATGAACTGGGGGCGGAGCGTATCGGCCACCGTGTAAAGGCCATTGAAGATCCGGCGCTGATGGATTTTCTGGCGCAACATCGCATCGGTATAGAAAGCTGCCTGACGTCCAATGTGCAGACCAGTACCGTGCGCTCGCTTGAAGAGCACCCGTTAAAGCAGTTTCTTGAACATGGCATTCTCGCCACCATCAATTCGGACGATCCGGCGGTACAGGGTATTGATATCGATTATGAGTATCGAGTGGCCGCGCCGCGGGCCGGCCTTAACCCACAGCAGATCCAGACCGCCCGGCGCAACGGTTTGGTTATTGCTTTTTTAAACACAGCCGAAAAACAAGCGATTTTAAACCGTAACGGGTAAACCATAGCTTGACCACCCGACCATAAGCAACTTGCCTGCAGGTGCTTATGGTAATATCTGAATGATTGATATCTATAATTGAATAATCGAGCATTATATCCATGACGGTGACACTTAATTACTTATAAGTTGTTATGTGTTATTTAGCGGTATTAATCAATAACATCTGAAATTCTCACTAAACAATGATATATATCGATTATGAGTATCGAGTGGCCGCGCCGCGGGCCGGCCTTAACCCACAGCAGATCCAGACCGCCCGGCGCAACGGTTTGGTTATTGCTTTTTTAAACACAGCCGAAAAACAAGCGATTTTAAACCGCAACGGGTAAACCATAGCTTGACCACCCGACCATAAGCAACCTGCCTGCAGGTGCTTATGGTAATATCTGAATGATTGATATCTATAATTGAATAATCGAGCATTATATCCATGACGGTGACACTTAATTACTTATAAGTTGTTATGTGTTATTTAGCGGTATTAATCAATAACATCTGAAATTCTCACTAAACAATGATATGTTTCACTAATGTTTTTTAGACGCTCGTGATTATGCTTTATTATGGGATTCTCGTCCATAACGTTACCGCCAGCTGCGGTTGCCAGCCGATATTGGAAACATGGCGTGACCTGCAGACATAGTTTAATCCCAAATGGCTGACCCTGTCGCCCACTTCATATTGTACCCCTACCCGCCACAAGGGATATTGCGGCGGCGGCGGGCCGGCGATTTCATCCACCCGCGCCAGCGCGGCGGCGACGTTCGGCCGTACGCCGATATCTTGTCCATTCGCCTCCCGACCGCCGGTCTGGGTAATAATCTCGAATATTTGCCGCGCATTAAACGTAAGGTGGTGCCTGGCGCGCGCATAGCCCAGCACCAACGCCAAAGCGCCCGTCACCAGGGGCGTCGCGCTGGAAGTGCCGTTAAATGCAGAGGTGTAAAGCCGGTTAGGCGGGTCAAAATTCTGCAGATCCCCCCATCCTAGTGTAGTGACATTCCACCCCCAGGAGTTAAGGGTGGAGTAAAGATTATAATTCGAAAAAGAAGTCCTCCGGCCGGTCTCTGGGTAGCTGGCGCCAATCATAAACCCGCCGCTATCGCCAAAATCATTAAACAAAGGATGGTTCCTGACGCTTACCCCTCCGTTACCGGCGGCAAAAGCCACCGTCGCGCCGGCGCGCACGCACCAGTTTATCCGGTCCCACCATTCGATGACTAATACCATAGGGAATGGAATTGAATCACCCACCGAAAGATTGATGCCGATCACATCACCCGGTGATAAATCCCCCATGATCCGGTCCAGGCTGTGAATATCGTTATAATGGAAAAAGAATCGGCAACCGAAGGCAATGCCCGTCACGCCAAAACCGTTATTGGCGGCGACGATACATCCGGCCCCCGCGGTACCATGCTCCCTATTACCCTCCGGACGATTGGAATTTACGGTGATATTACCGATTAAATCTTCATGCTGGGGATTGACGCCAGAACCCATATACCTGACGGTGGCGCCATTGCCGGTGGCTCCCCTGGCCCAGGCATTCCTGACATTCATGCCGTTCCCAGGATTCAGGTAGCCTTGCAGCGGCGTGAAATCGGGCGTCGGACCATTCAAGGGAGTATCAAATGACGGGTCCTTGTCGCCGTACCAAGGTGCCGGCAGATGGGGCGAGGCATGGCGCGCTTCGTCATAAGGGCGCGGACCGTCGTCGTCGGGCCGCGGCGCAAATTTATTTTTACTTGCAAGCGCGCAATATTCCACATAGTCCAGGCATTCAAGCTCCTGCGCCAACGCCAGTAGTTCGTCATTGCAGAGTTCGCTATCAATCCGGTAGAAATTTCGCAATTCATTATAGATTGGCGATAATTTTCTTTTTTTATTTATCATCTCCCGGTCAAAACAGGGCAGGAAATGAATACATTTCCGATATTTATAAAATAATACGGCATTATGTTTTTTTTCCTCGAAAAGCTGTTTTTTTCCTTTATCATAAAACTTAATTTCTATATAGTTATCCACACCCTCGATAATTTTCAGCTTGCCTTTCGGGTTGTTGATTTCCCGTTTTTGCGGCTGAGGTTGCCAGTGGCACTCCGGGACAATAATAGGGTCTGTCCATAATACACCGCACTTATCGTACCCCGATAAGACTTCAGCGGAAATCCTGTATTCCGACGGAAAAGGGATGCTGAAGCCGACCAGTTCATCGCCTTCGGCCTCCTTGTTATCTATCATGCCATCCAGCCCATATAGGGTAAATTTCACTTTACATTCGGGCGCCGCACCTTCACAGCGAATATAGAGAGGGCCTTCAGGGGAATAAGCCCTGTAGTATTCGATAGTCAAACCCATGATTGTCACCTACATAAATTTATTGGATCTTAATCGGTTTTGGGCGTAAACACGGCATTTCCTCCCGGCCAGCACCGACATTTGGATATAAACACATTTCATTTGTCATGATTCTGATCTATTTAAGTCCAAGATCAATTTCCTACATTCACTAATATTTTTTAGACGTTCGTGATTGTGTTTTATTATGGGATTCTCGTCCATAACGTTACCGCCAGCTGCGGTTGCCACCCGATATTGGAAACATGGCGTGACCTGCAGACATAGTTTAATCCCAAATGACTGACCCTGTCGCCCACTTCATATTGTACACCTACCCGCCACGGGGGATATTCAGGCTCTGGGGGCGGCGTTCCGCCACCGGCCATTTCATCTACCAACTCCAGGGCGGCGGTGACGTTAGGCCGGACACCAATACCTTGTCCTTCCCCCTCCCGTCCGCCGGTAAGGGTGACGATTCTGAACATTTCAGCGGCGTTTAATGGACGATAAAGCCGGCGTATGGCATAACCTTGAACTACCGTTAAAGCTCCGCACACTAAAGGCGTGGCGCTGGAAGTGGCGCTAAAGGTAGCGGTATAAGTGCGGTTCGGCGGATCGAAATTTTGTAAGTCACCCCATCCGATCGTAACAACACTATCACCCCAGGAATTTAGCATTGAATAAAGATTGAAATTACTGCTATGTCTAATCAGACCAGAGTGTGAGTCAGCACTGCAAATCATAATACCGCCACTGTCGCCAAAATTATTAAATTGAGGAAATTGACGGAGATTGAGCCCGCCGTTACCCGCGGCAAATACCACCACCGCCCCGGCCCGGGTACATAAATCTATCCGATCCCACCAAGATGCCAGATGTACCATGGGCAACAAGAAACCATTGATGTTAAATTGATTATTTATAATGATCAAATCACCCGCCGATAATTCCACTAAAATGCGGTCCAGATTTTCTATACCGGTATCATGAAAAATCAATTTGCAGCCATAGGCTATACCTGTTATGCCAAAACCATTGTTGATACCCCTAACGGCGCCTACTCCCGCAGACCCATGATTCCGGGCACCTGGACGATTGGAATTTACAGTGATATTACCTATTAAATCTTCGTGCTCTTGATAAACACCAAACCCCATATATCGTACTGTCGCGCCAACGCCGAATGCCCCCCGGCTCCAGGCATTTCTGACATTCATACCCAACCCAGGATCCAAATACCTTTGCAATGGCGTAAAATCAGGCGTCTGTCCAATAAAGGGCGCTTGCGGTTCATAGCATTGGTGTTCAATATTATCAGGCGGTGGCGGGTATTTGTTTTTACTTAACAAACAGCAATATTCAACATAATCCAGGCTCTCCAACTCCTGGGCTAATGCCAGTAGTTGGTAATTATCGAGATTAATCTTTAGTCGGTAAAAATTACGCAGCTCATTATAAATAGGTAACAAACAACATTTTTTATCGATTTGATTTTTATCAAAACAGGGTATGAAATCCAGATGCCGTCTATATCTATAAAAAAGCGGTATCTTATACGATCTTTCCTCAAATATCTGTATTATTCCGCCATCATAAAATTTAACCTCAATGTAATTATCCTCTCCTGGAAAAATATCAAGATTACCTTTCAGACTTTTAATATCCAGTGTTTTTTCACATTGCCGCTCGCGGAAATCGGGAATATCGATAGGGTTAGTCCACAATAAGCAGCACGCATCGTCTCCCTGGCTAATTTCAGCGGAAATTTTATACCATGAGGGAAACGGCACGGTAAAACGCGCCTGTTCATCTCCGTTGGCCTCTTTTTTACAAATAATATTGTCCTGCTCATACAGGCTAAATACCACCTTAGCCCCCGATTCAGCACCTTTACATCGAATAGAAATAGTTCTTTCAGGAAGATCTTCAGTTGAATAATTGAGCATTATATTCATGACGGTGCCCCTTAATCACTTATAAGTTGTTATGTATTATTTGGAAAGATTAATCAGTAATATCTGAAATTCTCACCAAATAATGATATGTTTTACTAATCTTTTTTAGACGTTCGTGATTATGTTTTATTATGGGATTCTCGTCCATAATGTTACCGCCAGCTGCGGTTGCCAGCCGACGTTGGAAACATGGCGTGACCTGCAGATATAGTTCAACCCCAAATGACTGACCCTGTCACCCACTTCATATTGTACACCTACCCGCCACAAGGGATATTCTGGCGGCGGTGGCGTCGGCTCGCCCGGTCCTAACAGGTAGTCCACATATTCCAGTGCGGCATGCACATTAGGTCTGGGACCAATTAAATCAGCTTCGCCTTCACGATGGCCCGTCACGCGGATAATCTGATACAGTTGGTCGCCACTAAAAATCACATGATAAGCCGATTTTGCATAGGATTGGATAAGGGCCAGAACGCCCGCGATTTGGGGGGCCGAGGCGGAGGTGCCGCCATAATTGGCGGTATAAGTCCGGTTGGGATGACCCAGGTTGAGCAAATCGCCCTCGCCGGTGGTAGCGACATCCATTCCCCAGGCGGCAATCATCCGGGTGAAATTGTAATTTGAGAACTCCAGCCGCCTCCTGTTGTCTGGATGACTGGCGGTGGCGAGGATAACGCCGCTATCGCCAAAATTATTAAATTCGACCGATTGGCTCAGATCTAATCCTCCATTGCCGGAGAGTAGCACCACCACTACACCGCTGCTTACCAGCAAACGATACATACTCCACCAGGCTTGATGGTGCACCAACGGTAAAGCTGAATAATCCCAGCCTAAAGAGGCAGTAACAATATCCCCCGGAAGGGCATCACGTACAATCTTTTCAAAATCGGTGAATGTATTTATGTAGGCAAACAAGCGACAGTCGTAAGCGATCCCCATCATGCCGATCCCGTTATTGCTGGCGGCGATAACGCCGGCCGACCATGTGCCGTGATCTCTATTCTCATATGAATTGTTAACGACGGTAATATTACCGATCAAATCTTCATGGTCCGGCCATACGCCGGTATCCTGCATATGTACCGACACGCCACGTCCGGTAACATTCCTGGCCCATGCCGCCCTGACGCTCATGCCTCTTGTCGTATTGTCAAGATACCCCTGGTGCTGGGTCAAATTCGGCGTCACATTAGCAATATCAACTTCCTGCGGGTATGTCTCCCATTCAGAGGGTAACGATTCCGACGTCGGATCGCCCGATAAGCTGCAGTATTCCACATAATCCAGCCGTTCAATTTCTTGCGCCAACTGCAGTAAATCATCATTTACCAGGTTTTGCCGCACCCGATAAAGTTCACGCAATTTTTTGCTCAACGGGAATTTTTTTATGATACCGCTTAGCGTTTTTTTATCAAAACAAGGCGCGAAATCAATATAACGCCTGGCTTTGAAAAACAAAGGAACGTTATGCCTGGCTTCACACTGAAGTTTTTTATATCCACCTGGATAAAATTGTATTATAAAATCCTGTCTACCCTCTGAGGTTATTTTCAGCTTGCCTTTTATGTCTGTCATATCTTCAATTTTGCAATTTGTCGGCGGTAGAAAATTCGAGGAGGGCAATGTGGAGATTATGTCAGAACATAGCTCAACATCCTGTCCATTAGACAATTTTAATTGAGCATGTAAATAATAGTCGCAACCTGATGTAAGCTTAAAAGTCACCAACTCATCGCCATAAGCTTTCTTTTTTATAGAAAAATGCTCTTTTTCTTTTCCTTCGAATAAGGTGTAGATTATATCAAAATCAGACTCTTCACCAATGCATCGCGCATAAATATTGCCATCTGAAGCATTGTTTCTAAAGTAATCTAATTTTATATTCATAACAACCCTCTACGGTTTCTCACAGGATTATGTTATTTAAAATAGACGATATAGCGAAATGCCAGTGTAAAATGACATACAAAATGTAATAGACATCACCGATTAATTTATAATAGCCACCATTTTCCATACAGGCAATTGCCTATTTTAACTGGTATCATCCTATGTCTTGATACGGTTTATCTCATTAATACACTGAGTTAATGGAATGACATCCAGTTTTGACAAAGCTTGCCCCCTCTACTTTGCTAAAAATTGGCAATCTTGACCACAGAGTAAAGGCAGCATCCAACCTATATCGGTGGTTATTATAAAAACTTAGAAAAAATAACGGCATTTAGATCCTGCGACTCAGCAGCAGTTGATAAGCCAGGCGCTGTTCCAGAACCTGCCGCTGGCGCTGAAAGGCAGCCCGTACCTGACCATTGCGCCGTTCAGCTGGAAAAACAGCAAAGGAGAAAGCGCGTTTAACCTGACGCTCAATCTTAACGACCCGTCCCAGGCTCCCGCCACGCCGGCGACGCCGGATCAGCTGTGGGCGCGGTTTGTCAACAAGCTGGATGCCAAGCTGACCGTGCCGCTGGACATGGCCACCGAAACCACCACCCAGTTCGCCAGACTCCAGGGCTATAACGACGAGGATGCCCAAAAACTGGCTAAACAGCAGGTACAAGAACTGGCGGCCATGGGCCAGATGTTTAAACTGACCACCGTCAGCGATAATACCCTGACCAGCAGCTTTCAATATGCCGATAACCAGGTCAACCTGAACGGCCAAAAAATGTCGCTGCAAAGCTTTATGGGCCTGTTCGGCCTGTTCGGTTTACCGGAAGGCGAAACCCCACCAGTCCAGCCGCAGGCGATACCGCAACCTTAAACCTTTCAGCCTGATGACCGCCCCGGCGCCGGGGCGGTCTGTTTAAGACGTTACCCTCCCTATCCGCCGCGCCGCGGGCGCGATCCTATTCTTTTGCGCACGCTGCATTCCTCAATGTCTCCGTTTGTTCCTGAAGCGTAATCCCACCCAGGCCGGCTAACCAATCTCTGCTAACTCTTCGCAAACACGTTATAATCAGGCTATATTTCACCAGAATAAGACTGTTGCCGATGATTGATAAACACCTTCCCCTGACCGATCTCCATCGCCACCTTGACGGCAATATCCGTGCGCAAACCATCCTCGATCTGGGCCGCCAATTCGGCATGGCGTTGCCGGCCGATAATCTAGAGGATCTGCGGGCGCATGTGCAGGTCACCCAAACCGAGCCGGATCTGGTCAGTTTCCTGCAAAAGCTGGACTGGGGCGTGGCGGTGCTGGGTTCGCTGGAGGCTTGCCGCCGCGTGGCCTATGAAAACGTCGAGGATGCCGTCCGGGTGGGGCTGGATTATACCGAATTGCGCTTCTCACCTTATTATATGGCGATGAAACACCAGTTGCCGTTGCAAGGGGTGGTTGAAGCGGTTATCGCGGGAGTCAGCGACGGCTGCCGTGATTTTGGCACCCAAGCCAGGCTGATTGGCATCATGAGCCGCACCTTTGGCGAAGACGCCTGTTTGCAAGAACTGGAGGCCCTTCTCGCCTGCCGCGACGGTATCACGGCGCTGGATCTGGCCGGCGATGAGCTGGGTTTCCCCGGCAGCCTGTTCCTGAGCCATTTCACCCGCGCCCGCGACGCCGGGCTGCGCATTACCGTGCACGCCGGCGAGGCCGCGGGTCCCGAGAGCATTTGGCAGGCCATTCATGAACTGGGCGCGGAGCGTATCGGCCACGGCGTAAAGGCCATTGAGGATCCGGCGCTGATGGATTTTCTTGCGCTGCATCGCATCGGTATAGAGAGCTGCCTGACGTCCAATGTGCAGACCAGCACCGTGCGCGCGCTGGGAGAACACCCGTTAAAGCAATTCCTTGAGCACGGGATCCTCGCCACCATTAACTCGGACGATCCGGCGGTCCAGGGTATCGATATTGATTATGAATACCGGGTGGCGGCGCCGCAGGCCGGGCTGACCCCAAGCCAAATACAGACCGCCCGGCGCAACGGTCTGGAGATTGCTTTTTTAAACGCGACGGAAAAAAAGTTGCTCCTTGACAAGGTACGTTGAAACTACAGCCCTAGCCCTAGCCTTGGCATTGGCATGGTTTCTCCCCCTTAGCGCCTGTTTCCAGGAGGTGCTAAGGGGGTTCTGCCATAATTCATATCCCTAAAGATTAAAGCCCCAATCCGCAATTTCGTTAGATTATCAATTGCCATAATGAAACGGCTACCCCAGGCTCCCAGCTGATAATCGAACGATGGGCTTGTCTACACCGATAAACGCTCCAAAAATAGGACACCCGATCGTTTACCGCGTATTGCGTATTGGGAGCCCAGGCGGGATAAGGCAGCACCGGAGGGGGCGGCGGTGACGGCAGTGGCGGCGGCACAATGCCGCCGCTGACCAATTCATCCACCCGCGCCAGGGCAGCGGCAAGATTCGGTCGGAAGCCTATTCCCTGCCCCGCGGCTTCGCGCCCGCCGGTTTGGCTAAGGATATCGAAGATAAAATCCCGGTTAAAAATAATATGATACTGATTACGGGCATAGGCTTGAACGACCGCCAGGCATCCACCCACCATTGGGGTAGCACTGGAGGTCCCGCTAAATGTCCGGGTATAAGTGCGATTAGGTGGATTTAAATTTTGCAAGCCTCCGTAGCCGGTAGTAGTGACGCTATCGCTCCAGGCGTTTAACGTTGGATGATTTAAATTAAAATTGGTTCTGGTCCCCCGGAGGCCGCTAAAAGAATCACAACCGCCAATCATAATGCCATTACTATCGCCAAAATCATTGAACCGGGGAAACTGGCTCAGGTTAACCGAGCCATTGCCGCCGGCGAATATCACCACCGCGCCGGCCTGCGCGCACCAGCGGATCCTGTCCCACCAAATAACGTTATGGACAATTGGCAATACTATTGAAAGATCATTTTCAAGCATGGTTTGTGTATTAAGCACGACGATATCACCAGGAATTAACTCCATCATAATTCGGTTCATATCTGAAATGAGCGATTCATAGACAAATAGCCGGCTTTGATAGGCAATTCCAGTAACGCCAAAACCGTTGTTAACTCCCCGGATAATGCCCGCCGCCGCGGTACCATGGTCGCCGCCTCCGGGTCGATTGGTCCGTACGGTGATATTACCCCATAAATCTTCATGATTAGGATGTACCCCATAGTCCAATAAGCGAACGCCCGCACCATTGCCTGCGGCACCCCGACTCCATGCGCTCCTGGCATTCACCCCTAAACCGGCGTTTAGATATCCTTGCAAGCCAGTGAAATCTGGCGTTTGATTATTCAATGACGCCCCGTCATCCTGATGAATGCCGTCGTGCTCAGTTAGCGACGGCGGCGGTGGTTCAACCAGTGTGTTCGATAACCCGCAGTATTCAACATAGTCAAGCGCTTCCAGTTCTTGCGCTAATGCTAGTATTTCTTGATTATCAACATCAATGTTGAGGGTATAAAAATTTTTAAGCTCCTGATAGACCGATGAAATTTCGCATTTTTTTTCCACCCCTTGAGGATCAAAGCAAGGCGTCAATAAAATGTGCCGTCGGTATTTTTGAAATAAAGGCACTGTACACACCTCTTCATTGTACAGTTTATCAATACCTCTAGGATAAAACTTTACCTCAATATAATTCCCAGGAGCATTAATATACGCTAATTTACCTTTTAACCATGGTCTTGATGATTTTCTATCCTCCGCCTTCAAACTGAATTCCGACATAACAATATAGTCCGTCCAAAGCACATGACATTGACCTTGTGCCGAAGAGATTTCTGCTGCTATTCTATATACTGAGGGATAAGGTACGGAAAAAATTACCAGCTCATTTTCCTCAGCATACTTATGTTGAATGATATTATCCTGCGCATACAGCGAAAAATTAACGTTGCATCCACGTAAATCGCCTTCACATTTTATAAAAATGAGGCCGTCAGAACAATATTTACTAAAATAATCGAGAGTTATATTCACAATCATTATCCTTATGTCGTTAGCTGCTAATAATCACTCTATCAACACATTCCGTTTCACTTATTGCAATAAAAATTTTGAGTGATGTAATTTTCTTGCAAAAATAATCACTATTATTGTATCTGTCGCCATAATGTCGGAGCCAAGTTTGGCTGCCAGCCGATATTGGCAACATGCCTCGTTGTAGATACGTAAAACAATTCTAAATGAGTGACCCGATCGCCTACTTCATATTGCCGTCCGACCCTCCAGAAAGGATATCTCGGTGGTATTTGTGGGGGAAGAGGAGAGAGAGGCGGTGGCAGCAATCCTTGACTCAACAGGTTGTCAACATAGTTTATCGCAGCCTCTGCATTTGGCCTGGGGCCGATTAAATCAATTTCACCTTCGCGATGGCCCGTATCCAGGATGATCCGATACAATTGATCGGCGTTAAATATAATGTGGTAAACAGATCTGGCATAGGATTGTATCAAGGCCAGCACGCTTGCCACTTGAGGCGCCGCGGCAGAAGTGCCGCTATAATTGTCACGATAGGTTCGATTTGGCGATCCCAAATTGAGTAAATTACCACCTCCGGTGGTGGCGACATTTTCTCCCCAGGCGGCAACCACCCGGTGAAAATTAAAATTTGAAAATGGTAATCTTCTGCCCGTGGCGCGATGACTGGAGGTCGCCAGAATAACGCCGCTATCACCGAAGTCATTTATTCCAGATCGGAACAAATTTAACCCTCCGTTTGAGGCGGATATCACTACCACACCGCCGCTTTGAATCAATAGTTGGAAAAGACTCCAGCGATGTGGGTCATCTATCAGCGGGAAGTTTCCAGTACTTAAGGAAATTGTGACTATCTCCCCCGGTAAGGCGTCACGGATCATTCTTTCAAATTCATTCAGTTGACCAGCATAGGCGAACAAACGGCAGTCATAAGCGATGCCCGTCATACCAAAGCCATTATTAAGCGCAGCAATAATCCCGGCGGTTGAGGTTCCGTGTGTTCTATTGCCCGTTGAATTGGATACTACAGTTATATTTGTAACGAGATCCTCATGAGTATTATAAACACCAGTATCCTGCATGCGGACCCCCACGCCCCTGCCGGTGATATTTCTTGCCCAAACCGCCCTGACGCTCATGCCCCAGGGCGAGTTATCCAAATAACCCTGGTGTTGGGTTAAATTTGGCGTCACGTTGGCCGGCTCAATTTCCTCTCGCCAACTATCCTCATCATAGGAGGAAGCGTCTTCCTTCGCCTCGCCAGATAAACTACAGTATTCCACATAGTCCAGTTGCTCAAGTTCTTGCGCCAACAGCAATAATTCATTATTGTTGAGGTTTTGCTCCACCCGATAAAGTCCACGCAGTTTCTCAAACTGCGGCAATATTTTTATCTTTGCACGTATATCTTCTTCATCAAAACAGGGGATAAAACGAACAATCTCACTGAGTCCGTAAAAGAAAGGAACATTATTATCTTCCTCGCGCTGTAACTGTTCGAAACCGCAGGGATAGAATTGTATTCTAAAATTTTGTTTTTCATTTGTGGTTATGTTTAGCCTGCCTTTTAAATTATTTATATTTGTTATCCCACATCTTTGCTGGCTTGTAAATTCCGGCGTGTAAACGGTTGAGAATATATCCGACAATAATTCTTCAGTCCCATGCCCCTCCCCTTTTACCAACGCACGCAGCTGATAAAGCGTACCTGAGCACAGCTTGAATATTACCAGCTCATCACCCCATGCGCTTTGCTCAGCAGCAAGCTTGCCAGGTTCGCCACAGTCATAGAGGCTATATTCAATGAAAAAATGTTGCTCCCCACCAAGGCACCGAGCATACAAATTCCCGTCGGGCTTATAATCTCTATAATATTCAAGCTCAATATTCATATTATATATCTCCAAAATTCCTATTTTATTGAGAGGTCCGACTATAAATCGCTTGCACGCGGACGCTTAAGGTAATGCCTGATACATTAAGAGAGATGGGGTCGACACACGAAGTCTATTTAAAATAATCGATTTCTAAATTCATGCACGA
Source organism: Sodalis sp. RH24 (assembly GCF_047324145.1). Classification (NCBI taxonomy): domain Bacteria; kingdom Pseudomonadati; phylum Pseudomonadota; class Gammaproteobacteria; order Enterobacterales; family Bruguierivoracaceae; genus Sodalis; species Sodalis sp. RH24. Next base: position 777,260 of record NZ_CP178729.1, on the reverse strand, counting down.
CGCCCAAGGTAAAACCCATGGCAAAATAGTGAGTTACCCTTGATATAACCCTCCGCAGGATGGCATATAATCATTCAATCAGACGATAGAGCGAAATACCTGTCTAAAATGACATACAAAATGTAATAGGCATCGCGGATTAATTTATACTAGCCAACATGTCCCATACAGGCAATTGCCTATTCTGATTAACCTCACCCTATGCCTATATACGGTTTATCTCATTAATACATTGAGTTAATGGAATGACATCCAGTTTTGACAATACTTGCCTCGCTAATTTGCTTAAAATTGGCAATCTTTACCACCGTGTAAAGGCAGCCTCCAACCTATATCGGGGGCTTATTATATAAACCTAGGAAAAATAACGGCATTTAATTTGAAAATGCCTGTTTCTGTATGGTTACAGCTTATGCCCACCAGACGGCATCATCGGCCCGGACAATGTATTGTCAAAGCCAATGAATGCTCATTACTAGTGTTATTTATTAACGGCGGGATTGGAAGGAATGTTTTTCATCTGCTGTGCCTGCCGGCGGGCATATCGCGCCGCCAGCACCGCGCACACCATCAGCTGCACCTGGTGGAAGATCATCAGCGGCAGCACCATGGTGCCCACCATGGCGGCGGGAAACAGCACGTTGGCCATAGGGATTCCGTTGGCCAGGCTTTTCTTGGAGCCGCAAAAGACGATGGTCACCTCGTCGGCGGTGTTGAATCCCAGCAAACGCGCGGTCCAGGTATTGACCACCAGGACGATGGCCAGCAGCACCAGTGAGAACACCAGGATGGAGACCAGCGACCAGCCGGTGATCTGATGCCAGATCCCCCCCACTACCGCCTCGCTGAAGGCGGTATACACCACCAGCAATATTGATGACCGGTCTGTAATATTCACCAGCTTTTTATGCCGCGCCACCCATTTGCCAATCAGCGGCCGCGACAAATGGCCCAGGACAAAAGGCACCATCAGTTGCAGGATAATGGAACCTATGGCATGCAGCGTATTGGTCGCGCCGCCCTCCTGGGTATGCATCAGCAGGCCCACCAGCACCGGCGACAAAAATACGCCCAGGATGCTGGAGGCCGACGCGCTGCAGATGGCGGCGGCCACGTTGCCGCCGGCCACCGAGGTAAACGCGATGGCCGACTGCACGGTGGCCGGCAGCGCGCACAGATACAGAAATCCCATATACACCGGCGAGGATAACAATGAAGGCACAAACACCTTCATGGCGATGCCCAGCAGCGGAAATAACGCAAAGGTACTGAGGAACACCACCAGATGCAGCCGCCAGTGGCTCATACCGCCTACGATCGCTTCACGCGACAGCTTGGCGCCGTGCATAAAAAACAGCAGCGCAATCGCCGCGGTGGTGAGATATTCAAAAAAGACCTTGATCAAACCCCGGCACGGAAAGAGTGACGCCAGAATCACCACGGTGACTAAAACCAGCAAAAACTTATCAATCTTTAAACGCTGAAACCACGCCATGTCACTGCCCTTACCACTGTAAAAACCAAAGGCGCCGCCGGGCGCCCGTAAAAATCCACCTTGGCATTAACCGTTCTTCACCGCCAATGTTTTTTTCTGTGCCGACGACAGCACGCCCAGCTCGATCAGCTCCATTACCTGGATGGCCGAGGCCGCGGTAACCGGGTTTTCGCCCACGCCGAGGATGGCGTCGCGAATGCCGGCATAATACGCGGGATAATTGCCCGGCTGGGTGCGCACCTGATGTTCGGTCAACGCATCGCCGTCGGCCAGCGTCAGCATACCGTCCTGGGCATCGACGCCCCATTTCGGCTGCGGCGGATAAACGCCCGCTTTCAGTTGCGCTTCCTGGGGGTCCAGCCCGAACTTGACGAAGCTGCCCTTGGTGCCGTGCACGGTAAAACGCGGTGTCGCCGCCGCCGCCAGCATGCCGCCGTGCAACACCACGCGCCGCTGCGGGTAGATAAGCGTGGCATGGAAGTAATCATCGGTCAGCGCGCCGGGGCGCAACAGGGCCAGGTCAACGTTAACCGCCACCGGCATGCCGAACAGCTGGATGACCTGATCGACCAAATGCGGCGCCAAATCATACCAGATGCCGCTGCCGGCCCCCGGCTGTTCACGCCAGCGCGGCATCACCTGCGGCCGGAAACGGTCGTACTGCGAGGACAAATAGACCACGTCGCCGAGAACGCCGTCTTTAATCAGCTGCCGCACGGTGAGGAAATCGCTGTCCCAGCGCCGGTTGTGGAACACCGACAGCAGCACCCGCTGGTTTTCGGCCAGTTGTTTAAGCTCATAAGCCTGCGACAGCGTCACGGTAAAGGGTTTATCGACGACCACATGCTTGCCGGCCGCAAGCGCCTGTTTGGCGAGGGGAAAGTGGGTTTCGTTCGGCGTGGGGATAATCACGAGATCAACCGCGGGATCGTTAATCACAGCACCCGGATCGGCGGCGACCTTCATGCCCGGAAAGTCAGCCAGCACCTTGCCGGCGTCGCTCGATGAGACGGCTGCCAGGGTCAGTCCAGGCGTGGCGTTAACCAACGGCGCGTGCAATGTTTTGCCGGCAAAGCCGTAACCAATAAGTCCGATACCGATATTTTCAGCCATTGTCGTTCCTCTTTTTTGGCTAACACAGCAATGTCCCCACTGCCTTATATTAGCGCTGGGGACATTATTATCGGACTCACATTAACAATAAATTATCAGCCTCCGATAGCCTTTTCGCTTTGCAACTGCCAATTATGAGACGCCTGGATACTGCGGCCGGGATAATTAATCTCGCTGCTGCGGCGGCGGAAGTCGCTGGGGCTGACCCCGACGCGTTTACGGAATACCCGCGAAAAATAGAGCTGGTCGTCATACCCCACCACGCGGCCGATGGTGGCGATGGATTCCTGCGTGGTCTGCAGCAGCAGTTTGGCGCGGATTACCCGCTGGTCCTCGCGCCAGCGCAGGATATTGATGCCAACCTGCTCGCGAAAGAGATGCGCCAGCCTGGAGGGGGATAAACAGACATGCCGCGCCACCTCGTCGATGCGCAGTTCGCCGGAGAGATTGCCGGTGATAAACTGGCAGGCCTCGATAATACGCGGATCCATGATTTTGCTTGGGCTTTGCGGGTCCTCCTCCATGGCGCGCAGCAGCATGCGTTCAAGCAGGTTCATGCCCAGTTCTTCCGAGAAACGGCGTCCGGAACGTTGGGTTTGCTCGATATTGGCCAGCAACCGGTCGAATTCGGTCAGCAGATTATCATTGCCGAGCCGCAGGCGGCCGACGTCATGGATTTTGCTGTGCCATTCCAGCCAGTCGGCCCAGTACGCACGCGGGCGAAAATACACCCAACGATGATACCAGCAGTCGCTGTCCGGGGAGCGGCCGTAATAATGGGCGGATTTGGGTGGAAACAGCAGCAGGTCGCCCGGATTACAGACGAAGGAACGCTCGCCTTCAAAAATCTTACCCTGCCCCTTGATGGTCAGGTTAAGAATATATCCCTTCATGCCGTCGGGCCGGTCGATGAAGAAGTCCAGCGGCCCGCCCGCTATAATCGGCGTCAGGCCGGCAACCAGATAGGCATTGAACATATAGCCCGGTAATAAGGGATTGGATTGCGTCTCGTGAGTCATTCGATGATACATCTCACCTCCGGACAGGTTGTCGTCTGATTGAGAATATCCTAAAGCGCGGACAATAGCGTGCCAGGGTCGTAAAACTGTGAGCGGGCCGGCCGCGATGCGACCGGTCCGCGTCGGTTTATACCGTACGTTTGGCTTTTTGTTTGTAGCGGTCGAAAATCACCGCCGCCAGCAGGATGACCCCACGCACCACGTATTGCGAGAACGGCGAAATATTCAGCAGATTCATGGCGTTTTCCACGGTGCCGAGGATCAGCACCCCGGCCACCACATAGGAAATCTTGCCAATGCCGCCTTTCATCGATACCCCGCCCAGCACGCAGGCGGAGATGACGATCAGCTCATAACCCAATGAGGTCATGGGCTGGCCGCTGGTCATACGCGAGGCGAGGATAATACCGGCCACCGCCGACACCAGTCCGGACAGGATAAAAATAATGATCTTGGTGCGCACCACCGGCACCCCCGCCAGCCGGGCGGCTTCTTCATTACCGCCAATGGCCAGCGTGTTGCGCCCGAAGGTGGTTCTGTTGAGCAGGAAACCAAAGATGGCCATGCACAGCGCCATGATCCAGATGGGCGCGGGCAGGCCCAGCCAGTTGGCGTAGCCCAGCACGAAAAAGCGTTCATCTTCGATGCCCACCGCTTTACCATCAGAAATAATATACGCCAGACCGCGCACGATTTGCATGGTGGCCAGGGTGGTTATCAGGGCATTGATTTTCAGCTTGGCGATAACAAAACCGTTGACCAGGCCGCACAGTACGCCAAGCACCAGTCCCGCCGCCACGCCGAGCCACAGGCTTTCGGTTGAGTTGATGACCACGGCGGTGGTGACGCCGGCACAGGCGATAACCGAGGCGACCGACAAATCGAAATCGCCGGAAGCCAGGCAAAACAGCATGCCGCAGGCGACGATACCGGACATGGAAATAGCCAGGCCGAGGCCCTTCATATTGATAAAACTGGCAAAGTTCGGCACAAAAAACGAGCAGGCGATAAACAGCACCACGAACACCACCAGCATGCCAAAATTATCCCAGACGCGGCCAAAGCCCAGCGTTTTTTTCGCTTTCGGGGAGGGGGTAGTAACAGTCGACATCTTAGACTCCTTCACAATCAGGCAACCGCGTCAGCGGGGCTGGTATCGGTTGTGTGCAACATTGCCAGACTTAACGCTTTCTGTTCAGTGGCATCGGTGTGGGTGAGCTCGCCGGAAATGGCGCCTTCGCGCATCACCACGATCCTGTCGGCCAGCCCCAGGACTTCAGGCAGATCGCTTGAGGCGAACAGCACGGCGATACCGCGTTTGGCCAGCTCATATATCACGTGGTAAATTTCGTGCTTGGCGCCGACATCGATTCCTCGCGTCGGTTCGTCGAGCATGATGACTTTCATATCCTCCGACAGCCAGCGGCCGAGAATGGCTTTTTGCTGGTTGCCGCCGGACAGGTTCATGATCAGTTGCTCGGCGGAGGGCGTCTTGATATTCAGGGAGCGGATATGTTCCTCGGCGTTTTCCTTTTCCCAGCGGTCGTTAATCAGGAAACCGGCCTTGATGGTCTTGCGCCGGGCGCTGATATTGATATTTTCCCTTACCGAATGCACCGGTATCAGGCCGTCGGCTTTGCGATCTTCCGGACACAGCAGCAACCCTTCGCGGATGGCGTCGATGGGCGAGCGGATATTAAGCGGCTTGCCGTCCAGCAGCAACTGCCCGCCGGTAATCAGCGTACCGCCGAACAGCCCCTTCATCAGTTCGCTGCGTCCCGCGCCCACCAGGCCGAACAGGCCGACGATTTCACCGGCGTGCACCGACAGCGTAATCGGCGTTTTCACGCCAGCGGCCTTGATGCTGTCCAGCTGCAGCCGTACCGCGCCATGATCGCGCGGCTGGTAACCGTAGATATCACCGAGATTGCGTCCCACCATGGCCTGCACCAGCTTGGTGTGATCGACCTGGGTCATATCGTCGAACGTGCGGACGTACTTGCCGTCCTTGAATACCGTGATGGCATCGCCGAGGGTAAAAATCTCCTCCATGCGGTGCGACACGTAGAGTATTACCCTGCCCTCGGCCCGCAGTTCGCGGATCACCCGGAAAAGCTGTTCGATTTCACGCGCCGACAGCGAACTGGTCGGCTCGTCAAAGGCAATAATTTTAGCATTGCGGGTCAGCGCCTTGGCGATTTCCACCATCTGCCACTGGGCGATGGACAAATATTTGAGCGGTGTGTCCGGCGCGATATCCAGCCCCAGGTGTTCCAACTGCAGTTTGGTTTCATAATGCAGGATGGCGCGGTTAACCATGCCGTATTTATTGGGCAACTGGCCGAGGTAGATATTTTCCGCCACGGTCATTTCCGGCACCAGGTGCAACTCCTGGTAGATAATGGCGACGCCGGCATCCAGCGCATCGGCGGTGGAATTAAAATGGACCGGCTGGCCTTTGATAAGGATTTCACCCTGGGTCGGCGTATAGCTGCCGCTGAGAATTTTCAGCAACGTGGATTTGCCGGCGCCGTTCTCGCCCATCAGGGCGTGGATCTGGCCCGGATAGCAGTCAAAACTGATATCATCCAGCGCCTTTACGCCGGGAAACGTTTTTCCGATGCCGCGAAACGACAGATAGGGTGTCTGAATTGTCATGAACACATCCTCGCGTTAACTGATACGAACGGTGCGCCGGCAATCCCACGGCTGTAACCATCAGGGGTCTTGGCTGACACGTGCACATCCTCTTGATGAATGACATCGTCATGGACAGGGACGGCGCATAGCCGTCCCGGGAAACAGGCGCCGCGGTTATTTACCGCCCAGCCCTTTCTTCGCCAATTCTTCTTTAAAGTTGTCGCGGGTAATGACCACCACATCGGTCACTTCGGTGAATTTGGGCGGTTCAACGCCTTTGGTTACCCAATCGTTAAGCATCTGGATGCTCTTGTAGCCGTGAACGTCCGGACTTGGCAGCAGAGACCCGTAGAAGCCGGTCGCATTGGCTTTGGAGAGTTCGCTTACCGCATCCACGCCGTTGATGCCGATGCCGATAACGTTGGGCGCCTTGAAGCCCTGGCCTTCGGTGGCGCGCACGCCGCCGAGCACGGTATTGTCGTTCATGCCGATGATCAGCCAGTTTTTCACGCCGGAATGCTGTACCAGCAGTGAGTTGGCGGCGTCAAAGGCGCCAGGGATATCGTTGGATTTCGTCGGGACGGTATAGATTTGTTTTGCCGGGAAACCGGCGGCTTTTAATGCGTCCATCGAACCGGTAGTGCGGCGGCGGGCGGTATCGAGCTCATCGGCGGTAATAGCCATGACGCCGGTGTCAGCCACGTTCCAGCCGCGCTTGTTCATTTCTTTCCACAGTTCCTGGCCCTGGCGTTCGCCAATCTTGGTGGCCGCCATCATGACCAGGGGAACGGTGTCCATCGGTTTGCCTTTGGCGGTGACGAACTGATCGTCAACGGCAATGACCTTCATATCATAGCTGCGGGCCTTGGCGACAATGGCCGAGCCCAGTTTTGGATCCGGGGTACAGATAACAAAACCCTTGGCGCCGCTTGCCGCCAGGCTGTCGATAGCGTTAAGGGTTTTCTCGCCATCGGGCACGGCGATTTTAATCACATCAAATCCCAGGTCCTTGCCGGCTTTATCGGCAAAACGCCATTCGGTCTGGAACCAGGGTTCTTCCGGCTGTTTAACCAGAAAACCCAGTTTCAGATTTTCCGCCATAGCCGATTGAGACATAACGGCAGCCAATCCGATTGCCGCCAGTGCCTTAGTGAATTTATGCATGTAACTCTCCGGTATTTTTTATCGCCTCGCTTCAAAATGCTGAAGCGTGTAAGCGTTATCAGTCGGGAAGATGAATCCGCTTGGAACGTCTAAGCGGCGGATTTATCGCCGTTAGTCCGACCAGGCCCTTTAGACGGGAGTAGTTTTAGCCTTAATGTGTTACTAAAATGTAGAGCGTTATCACAGTTCTCAATAACAGCTGATTTGTGCATAGATACAGCAAATTCCACCTCCCCGCGCGTTTTTGAACACCATCACATTTCAGCCATCAGCGACAGGAATGTGCATACTTCCAGCCAACCGCTCCTCACGGCCGGCTCAAAACCCCCTTATGGTTGTGCACATCATCCGTTTTCGGGTAAACAGGAGAGAACAGCATGAATGAAGAGGCCATCAGCCTCGGGCTTGATTTCGGCAGCGACTCGGTACGCGCCCTGGCGGTAGGATGCCAAAGCGGTAAAGAGCTGGCGACCGAAGTGGTCTGGTACCCGCGATGGCGCGAGGGCCAGTATTGCAAACCCGCGCACAATCAATTCCGCCATCATCCCAATGATTATCTTGAATCCATGGAACAGGCGATCCGCGCTGTGGTAAACGCCCTCACCCCGGCCCAGCGCCTGCGCGTCGCCGGCATCGGCGTCGATACCACCGGCAGTACCCCCGCCCCTATTGATGAGGAGGGCCGGATACTGGCATTGCGCCCGGAATTCGCCGACAACCCGAACGCCATGTTTATCCTGTGGAAGGATCATACCGCCATAGAAGAAGCCGAGGCGATAAACCGGCTGTGCCACGACGGCGCGCATCCGGATTACACGCGCTACATCGGCGGCGTGTACTCCTCTGAATGGTTCTGGGCCAAAATCCTGCATATTACCCGCCAGGACGCCCAGGTACGCCGGCAGGCGGTATCTTGGATTGAGCTTTGCGACTGGATACCGGCCGTGCTGTCCGGGACCACGCGGCCGCAGGACATCAAGCGCGGCCGCTGCGCCGCCGGACATAAATCCCTTTGGCATCCCGACTGGGGCGGCGTGCCGCCGCGAGACTTCCTTGAGGCGCTCGATCCGGTTCTGACCGAACGGCTGCAATATCCGCTCTTCACCGATACCTATACCGCGGAAGCGCCGGTCGGGCGCATCACCGCCGCATGGGCGCAGAAGCTTGGCTTGCCGGAGACCGTTACCATTGCCGGCGGCGCCTTCGACTGCCATATCGGCGCGGTGGGCGCCGGCGCGCAGCCCTATACCCTGGTTAAAGTCATCGGCACATCGACCTGCGATATCCTTATCGCCGACGAACAGCGTGTGGGCGATCGCACTATCGCCGGCATCTGCGGCCAGGTCGACGGCAGCGTGGTACCGGGATTTATCGGTCTCGAAGCCGGTCAGTCGGCCTTTGGCGACATTTATGCCTGGTTCGGACGTTTGCTGGGCTGGCCGCTGAAACAGGCGGTGCAACACAACCCGGCCCTGAAACCCGCTCTCGACGGTATCCAGGAACAGATGCTGAACGCGCTGGCGCAGGCCTGGGCCAGCGAACCGTCCCTTGAGCATCTGCCGGTGGTGCTGGACTGGTTCAACGGCCGGCGCACGCCTTACGCCAACCAGCGCCTGCAGGGCGTGATCACCGGCCTCAATCTGGGCACTGATGCGCCGGCGCTGTTCGGCGGACTGATTGCCGCCACCGCCTTCGGCGCCCGCGCCATCATGGAATGCTTTGAAACCCAGGGCATCCCGGTGGAAAACGTGCTGGTGATGGGCGGCATTGCCCGCAAATCGCCGATTATCATGCAGGTATGCGCGGATGTGATGAATCGTCCGCTGCAACTGGTGGCCTCCGATCAATGCTGCGCCCTCGGCGCGGCTATCTTCGGCGCGGTGGCGGCCGGCGTTTATCCGGATATCGCGGTGGCGCAGCAGGCCATGGCCAGTCGGATTGAACGCACCCTGCAGCCGGACCCGGCCAGGGTCGCGCAATTCGAGCGGCTCTACCAGCGCTATTTGGAATGGAGCGAGCTTGCGGAACCGGCTTACGCGGCGGCGGCGCACAGCGATCGCTGATTAATAATTTACCGGGCGGCACGCTACGCGCCCGCCCGGCCCCTCCCTTAAACGGAGACGCACAGGAGTCATCATGGATAATTTTAAGCAGCACGAAGTCTGGTTCGTCATCGGCAGTCAACATCTTTATGGCCCGGAAACCCTGCGCCAGGTCGCCGACCATGCACAAACGGTGGTCCAGGGTCTTAATAACGAGGCCGGCCTGCCGGTCAAGCTGGTCTTGAAACCTTTGGTCAAATCGCCCGATGAGATTCTCGCGCTGTGTCGTGAAGCCAATTACGATACCCACTGTATCGGCCTGCTCACCTGGCTGCATACGTTTTCACCCGCCAAGATGTGGATCGGCGGCCTGAGCATCCTCAACAAGCCCCTGCTGCAGTTCCATACCCAATATAACGCGCAGATCCCCTGGGAAACCATGGATATGGACTTTATGAACCTTAACCAGACCGCCCATGGCGGCCGCGAGTTCGGGTTTATCGGCGCACGCATGCACCTTAATCACCAGGTGGTGGTCGGCCACTGGCAGGATAAGCAGGCGCATCTGACCATCGCCAAATGGATGCGCGCCGCCGCCGCCAAACAGGAAAGCCAGCAGCTGATCGTCGCCCGTTTTGGCGACAATATGCGTGAAGTGGCGGTCACCGAAGGCAACAAGGTCGGCGCGCAGATCCAGTTCGGCTACTCGGTGACCGCGTACGGCCTGGGCGACCTGGTCAGCGTGGTGAACGAAGTGTCCAAGGGGGATATCGATACCCTGGTGGCGGAGTACGAAGCGTCCTATATCCTTACCGATAAAATCAAGGTCAACGGCGAAAAACGTGAAAACCTGCTGGACGCCGCACGTATTGAACTGGGGCTGAAACGTTTCCTGGAACAGGTGGGCGCCAAAGCCTTTACCTCCAACTTTGAAAACCTGCACGGGCTGAAGCAGTTGCCTGGCCTGGCGGTACAGCGCCTGATGCAGCAGGGATATGGCTTCGGCGGCGAAGGCGACTGGAAAACCGCCGCGCTGCTGCGCATCCTGAAGGTGATGGCCAGCGGCCTGCCGGGCGGCACCTCCTTTATGGAGGATTACACTTATCACTTCCAGCCGGGTAATAACCTCGCCCTCGGATCGCACATGCTGGAAGTGTGCCCAAGCATCGCCAAGGAAGAAAAACCCACGCTGGACGTGCAGTTCCTCGGCATCGGCGGCAAAGCCGATCCGGCGCGGCTGCTGTTCTCCACCCCGGCCGGCCAGGCGGTCAACGCCTCGGTAATCGATATGGGCGATCGTTTTCGCATGCTGGTAAGCGTCGTGGATGCCATCGAACAGCCGCATCCGCTGCCTAAGCTGCCGGTCGCCCGGGCGGTATGGAAAGCGCAGCCGTCGCTGGAAGTGGCGGCCGAAGCCTGGATCCTGGCCGGCGGCGCGCACCACACGGTATTCAGCCAGGCGCTCGATCTCGACCATATGCGCTTATACGCGGAAATGAATAATATCGAGCTGCTGGTGATCGACAACGACACGCGCATCCCGGCGTTCAAGGACGCATTGCGCTGGAATGAGCTTTACTACAAGCTCTGCGCTAAATAGCGACGACGTCAGTCCTGCCGCGGCTCGCTCGCGGCAGGGTTTATATCGCCTCTGCGACGGTTTCGTCGGCGGGGTTGCGCCTGCCTGTTGTGTTATTATAGCGACTGCCTGGACGTGCCTTTTGACTTACAACTGCTGAGTGACTGAACTCCCCTTTTCAGTGAAAAGGACCGTGGCACTTGCGCCGTTGACCAGAGAAATTTGAGGCGGAATATGGCCTATATCCACGTCATACAGCACAGGAACGGCAAGGTCCCCAAGGGCGGCATGTAGGGCATCCAAATAATTTTGTTGTGTTGGGTCGTTCACGGCCGGCGCCGCACTTCTGCCTATAAGCACACCCTTTAAGTCACTGAACCAGCCATGCAAGCGTAAACTAAATAATGCCCGCGTTAACTCGCAGGGGCCCATTTCCACATTTTCAAAATACAGGATCACCCCTTCGTTACTATTTTGTGCCTGGAACAAGGGTAGATTACCGAAGGAGGTACCTGCTAACCTCGATATGATTTCCAGACATCCGCCAATCAGACGGCCTTGAAAACGGGCGGAAGAAGTGACGCCATCAAGGCGCTGCCACTGTGTTTTTTGTGTCAGATGAAAACCAGCATCTGATGCCGGGCCCCATTGATTTTCGTTCATTTGAAATGCTGCTGACGCGTGCTGTTCACATACAGCCCCCCGGTCACTCTCCAGAATGCTCCATATCGCTTGCGTGGTCGAATCTAACTCTTTCGCACCAAGATCCATCAGGTTTGGTCCATGCACTGTTGCCCAGCCAGAAAGCGTTGTCAGCGGGAAATGAAATGTACATAAATCTGAAAAACCGACAAACCATTTGGGTTCAGTCCGGGCTAACCGTTCGAAATCAAGTAACTCGAGTAATTCGATTGCCAGATCGCCTCCCCATGGGGGCATAACCGCCTTTACCTCAGGATGGGTTAGATAAAACATCAGTTCTTCCGCCCGCGAAATTTTGCAGGCGCTTTTATTTTTATACTGCGACCGTAAGCAATCGCCTTCAACTACCCTAAATCCTTTTTTTATAAGGTTATTTATGGCGAGGTCCAACCGAGGATGCAAATGCTGCGGCACCCCAGATGATGGGGCGGTTATAGCAATCAAATCCCCTGGAACCAGTTTGGGCGGAAAGCGAATCTTCATGTATTGATCCTTATTTGCAAAGTAAATCCATCGTCCACAGTTCGAGATTAAATGCCAAGCCTGGCTGGCTGGCAAAGTTCACATACTCATACAAGAAAGACGGGAGATTGCCAGCAGTCCCAGGCGTTGCCTATGCGCTTGCCGCCGCGTTTTTTCATATTTAACCCAGGAATATCTAGACACCCCGACAGCAGTGAATATACTACTTTGCTATTATTCCCTTCCCTGAACACCAAATCATGACTGCGTACGACTATTTATTAACATTCCGCCGTGTCAGCACGCCGGAAAGCCTGGAAAAACTATTCGATCATCTCAATTATTCGCTGGTTGACGATGCGGAAATCATCAATATGTACCGCGCGGCGGATCACCGCCGGGCCGAACTGGTCTCCGGCGGCCGTTTATTCGATTTGGGCCAGGTGCCGAAGTCGGTCTGGCGGTACGTCGTTTGAGCGCGATCAACACCGCGCCGCGTATCGGCGGCTGGTTATGGCTGCCGGCCGCCTACCTGCTGATGGCCCTGCTCAGCGCCAGCATAATGCTGGTGATTTTCCTGCTGGCCCTGCTGCAACGCCCGACGGCGGACAGCACCACCATCGCGGCGGTCTTTACCCTGCAGTGGTATGCGTCCATGGCCACCACGCTGGTCATGTGGGGGTTCACCTTTTGGACCCTGCGCCTGTTGTTTCGCCGTTCGACCCGCTTTCCCAAAATTTTTATCCTCTGGCTGCTGGCGGGCGTGCTGCTGGCGCTCAAGGCTTTCGCCTTTTCCCCGGTCACGGATGAACTGGCGCTGCGCATTTTATTCTGGCCGCTGCTGGCCGCGGCGACCATGGTGCCCTATATTAAACGTTCGCGCCGGGTTAAAAACACCTTTATCCACGCCTCATAGCACCGCCGTTGTCCTTATCGGTCTCCCGATAATAACCCTACAATTACTATGTTGTTGAAATGGACTTGATGCCGGATAATACGTCGCTTCTTTTTAATTAGGTACGGCAATGAATGGTTACCTGTTACTGTTTATCGGCACCATGCTGGTAAATAATTTCGTTCTGGTTAAATTTCTTGGGCTTTGCCCCTTCATGGGTGTGTCCAAAAAACTGGAAACGGCAATGGGTATGGGCATGGCCACCACCTTCGTCATGACGCTCGCCTCGATTTTTTCCTGGCTGATTAACAGTTTTATCCTGCTGCCCCTCGACATCACCTATTTGCGCACCCTCTCGTTTATTTTCATTATCGCGGTGGTGGTGCAGTTCACCGAACTGGTGGTGCGCAAAACCAGCCCGTCGCTGTATCGCCTGCTGGGCATTTTCCTGCCGCTTATCACCACCAACTGCGCGGTGCTTGGCGTGGCCCTGCTCAATGTTAACCTCAATCATAATTTTCTGCAGTCCGCCGTCTACGGATTCAGCGCGGCGGCGGGCTTTTCGCTGGTCATGGTGCTGTTCGCCGCCATTCGCGAACGCCTGGCGGTGGCCGATGTGCCGGCGCCGTTCAAGGGCTCATCCATCGCCCTGGTCACCGCCGGTCTGATGTCGCTGGCGTTTATGGGCTTTACCGGTCTGGTGAAATTCTGATGCTGTCGCTATGGTGGGCTATTGGATCGCTAAGCGTTCTGGCATTGGTGGCGGGCGCCCTGCTGGGCTACGCCGCCCGCCGCTTCAGGGTGGAGGGCGACCCGCTGGCCGGGCAGATTGATGCGCTGCTGCCGCAAAGCCAATGCGCCCAGTGCGGTTATCCCGGGTGCCGTCCCTATGCCGAGGCGGTGGCGGGCCAGGGTGAAAAAATCAATAAATGCGCGCCCGGCGGCGAACAGACGATGCTCAAGATTGCCGGACTGATGAACATCGAACCGCAATACCTGGACGACGAAACATCGGCAGGCCAGCCGGCGGCGACGGTGGCCTGGATCGATGAGGGCAATTGTATCGGTTGCACCAAATGTATCCAGGCCTGCCCGGTAGACGCCATTATCGGCGCTACCCGGGCGGTGCATACCGTGGTCAGCGACCTGTGCACCGGCTGCGATCTCTGTGTCGCCCCCTGCCCGACCAATTGTATCGAAATGCGGCCGGTGGCGGTTTCCACCGACAACTGGAAATGGGATCTGAACACCATACCGGTCCGCCTCATCCCCATGGAACAGCATGTTTAAGCTCTTTGCCGCGTTGCGTAAGGATCGCCTCTGGGATTTTCCCGGCGGCATCTATCCGCCGGAAATGAAAACCCAGTCAAGCGGCGTGCCGCTGCGCCGTCCGCCCCTGCCGGCCAAATGCATTATTCCCCTTAAGCAGCACCTGGGGCCGGAGGGTGAACTGTGCGTAACCGCGGGTGACCGCGTGCTGCGCGGACAGCCCCTGACCGAGGGGCGGGGTCGCACCCTGCCTATCCATGCGCCCACCTCGGGAACGATTGAGGCCATTACGCCCCATACCACCGCCCATCCGTCGGCGCTGGCGGAACTCAGCGTTATCCTCACCCCCGATGGCGAAGATCGCTGGTGCGAACGCCGGCCCGTGGCGGATTACCGTCAGCGGGACGCCGGCTATTTGCTTGAACGCATCCATCAGGCCGGCATCGCCGGCCTGGGCGGCGCGGGCTTTCCCACCGCGGCCAAGCTACAGGGCGGATTGGGCGCGGTAAATACCCTGATTATCAACGCCGCGGAATGCGAACCTTATATTACCGCCGACGATCGGCTGATGCAGGAGCACGCGCTTGAGATAGTCGGCGGCATCGATGTGCTGGTCCATATTCTGCGGCCGGCGCGGGTTATCATCGGCATTGAGGACAATAAACCGGCCGCCGCCGCCGCGATGGCCGCGGCCATTGCTGATGGCGCCGGCTACCTGCTGCGCGTCATCCCGACCAAATATCCGTCCGGCGGCGCCAAGCAGCTCACGAAGATCCTCACCGGCCGGGAAGTGCCGTTCGGCAGCCATTCAGCCGCCATCGGTGTTGTCATGCTGAATGTCGGCACCGTCTTCGCCATTAAACGGGCCATTATCGATGGCGAAGCCCTGACCGAACGGGTGGTGACGCTGACCGGCGACGCGCTTAAGCGTCCGGGCAACGTCTGGGGACGTCTGGGCACGCCGGTCGGTCATCTGCTGCGCGACGCCGGCTTTACACCGCAGCCGGGCCAGCTGGTGATCATGGGCGGACCGCTGATGGGTTTTACGCTGCCGGTGCTGGATGTGCCCATCGTCAAGATCAGCAACTGCATCATGGCCCCCGCGGCCAGCGAAATGGCCCCGCCGGAGCCGGAACAAGCCTGTATCCGCTGCGGCCTGTGCGCGCAGGCCTGTCCCGCCGGTTTGCTTCCCCAACAGCTCTATTGGTTCAGCCGTGGCCAGGAGCACGAAAAAGCCCGCGGCCATCATCTGGCGGACTGCATCGAATGCGGCGCCTGCGCCTATGTCTGCCCCAGCAATATTCCCCTGGTGCGCTATTACCGGCAGGAAAAGGCGGAAATACGCGCCTTGGATCTGGAAGCGCAGCGCGCGCGGGCGGCCAAGGCGCGCTTTGAAGCCAAGCTGGCGCGGCGCGAGCGGGAAAAACAGGCGCGTGAAGCGCGCCACCGGCAGGCCGCTGTCAAGCTTGACGCGCGGGACGAACCGATGATAGAAGCGGCGCTAAACGCCTTGCCCGACGCCGGCCATGACGCGGCGGCGGTAGCAGAGCCGTCGGGGCCGCCTGCGGCGACCGTCATGCCGGCTTGCGCCGAAGAGGCTACGCCGGATCTGCGCAAAGCGGCGGTAGCGGCGGCCATCGCGCGCGTGAAAACGCGCAAAGCCGTGTCCGGCGCGCAGCCAATAAGTGACAACGTAGCGAAAAATGCCGCAAGCGACAGTACCGGCGCAACCGCCCGTCCGGCGCAGGCCGGCGCAGACAACAGTACGGCGACGTCGCATCCCGCGACCGCCGATGCCGCCGATGCGCGCAAAGCCGCGGTGGCGGCGGCCATCGCCAGGGTCAAGGCCCGCAAGGCCGCAGCAGAGGCAACCATAGGGTCCCACGAGGAATAAATGGCTTTCAGGATCGCAAGTTCCCCCTTTACCCACAACCGGCAAAGCACCCGGCGCATCATGCTGCAGGTCATGGCGGCCTGCCTGCCGGGTCTGCTGGCCCTGAGCTATTTTTTCGGCTACGGCACCCTGGTGCAAATCCTGCTGGCCGCGTTGGCCGCCTGCCTGGCCGAAGCCGCAATGGTGGCGCTGCGCCGCCAGCCGGTCGGTCCGCGGCTTGCCGACGGCTCCGCGCTGCTGACCGCGGTGCTGCTGGGGCTGAGCCTGCCGCCGCTGGCGCCCTGGTGGATGATCGTGCTGGCTACGGCGTTTGCCATCATCATCGCCAAGCAGCTTTACGGCGGCCTGGGACAAAATCCGTTTAACCCGGCCATGGTCGGGTATGTGGTGCTGCTGATCTCGTTCCCGGTGCAAATGACCAGTTGGCTGCCGGAATCGGGGCTGCGGCTGCATACCGCTTCGCTTGCGGACACCTTATGGCTGATCTTCGCCGGCCACACGCCGGGCGGCCTGGATGTGCAGCAGCTGCGCGCCGGGTTCGACGGCATGACCCAGGCGACGCCGCTGGATAATTTTAAAACCGGTCTGCGCGGCGGGAAGGATGCGCTGGCGATGCTCGGGCAACCGCTTTACAGCGGCCTGATGGGCGGATTGGGGTGGCAATGGGTCAATATCGGCTTCCTGGCGGGGGGCCTTTATCTGCTCTGGCGCAAGGTGATCAACTGGCAGATTCCGGTCAGCTTCCTGGCGGTGCTGATGATTTGCGCCAGCCTGGGCTGGTGGTGCGATGCGCGCGCCAGCGCCCCGCCGCTGCTGCATCTGTTCTCCGGGGCCACCATGCTGGGCGCTTTTTTTATCGCCACCGATCCGATCACCGCCTCGACGACAGATAAAGGACGGTTGATTTTCGGCGCCCTGGCGGGTCTTCTGACCTGGCTCATCCGCACCTATGGCGGTTATCCTGAGGGCGTGGCCTTTGCGGTGCTGCTGGCCAATATCTGTGTGCCGCTGATTGATTATTTTACGCAACCCCGCGTATACGGCCATCGCTAAGGAGCGCCGATGTTCAGGATGATGCGCAAACACGGTATTACCCTGGCGCTGTTCGCCGCGCTCACCACCGGCCTGACGGCCCTGGTGCATGGGCTGACCGAACCCGGCATCGCCCGCCAGGCCGTATTGCAGCAACAGCAGCTATTGGATCAGGTTGTGCCGCCGGCGCTGCATGATAATGATATGCTGGCTGAATGCTATCTGGTGGTCGACGATGCCCTGGGCAACGCGCAACAGCACCGGGTCTATCTGGCGCGCAAAAACGGCAGGCCGGCGGCGGCGGCCATCGAATCCACCGCCCCGGACGGCTATTCCGGCGCCATCCAGCTCTTGGTCGGGGCCGACTTTGCCGGCAACGTGCTGGGCACTCGGGTTACCGAACACCATGAAACGCCGGGACTGGGCGATAAAATCGAGCTGCGCGTTTCCGATTGGATCACCCATTTCAGCGGGAAAAAGGTCGGCGCGGCGCAGGACAGGAACTGGGCGGTAAAGAAAGACGGCGGGCAGTTCGATCAGTTCACCGGCGCCACCATTACCCCGCGCGCCGTGGTAAACGCGGTTAAACGCACCGCTGACTATTTACAGAGTATGCCGGGCGACATCGACCAGTTGCCCCGCTGTGGAGAAAACGCCGATGAGTGAAGCCGGACGCCTGATGCGCCAGGGGCTGTGGACCAATAACTCCGCCCTGGTGCAATTATTGGGATTATGCCCCCTGCTGGCGGTGTCCAATACCGTCACCAACGCGCTGGGGCTGGGGCTGGCCACCACGCTGGTGCTGGCTTGTACCAACGGCTGGATTTCCGCTTTCCGCCGCTGGGTGCCCGCCGAGATCCGGATTCCTGTTTATGTGATGATCATTGCCGCCGTGGTGTCCATCGTGCAGATGCTGATGAATGCCTACGCCTTCGGCCTATATCAGTCTCTGGGGATATTTATTCCGTTGATCGTCACCAATTGCATCGTGGTGGGACGGGCGGAAGCCTACGCCTCCCACAATCCGGTGGCCCTGTCGCTGCTTGACGGGGCGGCCATGGGCCTGGGCGCGACCTGCGCCCTGCTGGTGCTGGGCGCCATGCGCGAGGTGCTTGGCAACGGCACGCTGTTCGACGGCGCCGACCTTCTGCTGGGCAGCTGGGCCAAAGGGCTGCGGGTGCAAGTGTTCCATTTGGACAGTCCCTTTTTGCTGGCCATGCTGCCGCCGGGCGCGTTTATCGGCCTGGGATTCATGCTGGCCGCCAAATACCTGATAGACCAGCGGATGAAGGCCCGCCAGCGGCGCGCGGCGGCGGAGCGCGTGCCAAACGCCGGACAGGCGCGGGCATAATCTGATGAATAAACTCAAACGACTGGCTATCCTGAGCCGCCTGCGCGCCAACGATCCCAACCCGACCACCGAGCTGAATTATACCTCGCCGTTCGAACTGCTGATCGCGGTGCTGTTATCGGCGCAGGCCACCGACGTCAGTGTTAATAAGGCCACCGCCAAACTGTTCCCGGTGGCCAATACTCCCGAGGCCATGCTGGCGTTGGGGGTGGACGGCATCAAGTCCTACATCAAATCCATCGGCCTGTTTAACAGTAAAGCGGAAAATATCATCAAGACCTGCCGGATGCTGATTGAGCTCCACCAGGGCCAGGTGCCGCAGGATCGGGCGGCGCTGGAAGCCTTGCCCGGCGTTGGCCGCAAAACCGCCAACGTCGTGCTCAACACCGCCTTCGGCTGGCCGACTATTGCGGTGGATACGCATATTTTCCGGGTGTGCAACCGGACGCGGTTCGCTCCCGGCAAGAACGTCGAGGAGGTAGAGCAGGCTTTACTGCGGGTGGTACCGGCGGAATTTGTCGTTAACTGCCACCATTGGCTGATCCTGCACGGCCGGTACACCTGCGTCGCCCGCAAGCCGCGCTGCGGCGCCTGCCTGATAGAAGACCTGTGCGAATACAAAGACAAGGTCTATGGCGACACCGCGTAAATATCCCGCCATCGGCCCAGGCCGGTGCCCTTAACCCGGTACACGCAGGCGCCTGTCTTCAGCACGATAAACCACTGCCTTCCCGTGGCGTTTCATGATGAAACGCCATTGCCAGGCCGCGTTCACCCGGCATCGTGCTTTTTTATTTAATTGTAACAGGATATTATTCAAGCCTTGCCTATTGAGCTGAAACCCGGAAGATCCCCCCTCAGACTAATCTTATAACAATGCAGACGGGGCGCGGGCAACGGCGTCACCCCTGCTTATTTTTGCCGCTAACGCGGTGAAAACGGCAACGAGGTATTTGTGTCTACGGCAAACCACACCGCACCACCGGAAAAAATCAGTGTCAACGCATTTAAACAGCCCAAATCGTTTTATCTTATTTTCTCCATTGAGTTATGGGAGCGCTTTGGCTATTACGGCTTACAGGTCATCCTGGCCGTCTACCTGGTCAAGATGCTCGGCATGTCCGAAGGACAGTCCATCACGCTGTTCGCCTCGTTCAGCGCGCTCGTGTACGGTTTTGTCGCCATCGGCGGCTGGCTGGGCGACAAGGTTCTGGGGACCAAGCGCGTGATCGTCATCGGCGCGCTGGTGCTGGCGGTGGGCTATACCATGGTCGCCTATTCCAGCCATGCCGTCGCCTGGGTGTACCTGGGCATGGCGACCATCGCGGTCGGCAGCGGGTTGTTCAAGGCGAATCCGTCTTCGCTGCTCTCGACCTGCTACCGTAAAGACGATCCGCGCCTGGACGGCGCCTTCACCATGTATTATATGGCGATCAATATCGGCTCGTTTGTCTCCACCCTGGCGACGCCGTGGCTGGCGGTCCGTTTTGGCTGGGGGGTCGCGTTTTCGCTCAGCGTGGTGGGGATGTTGATCACGCTGGTGAATTTCCTCGTCTGCCGCAGCTGGGTGCGTGATTACGGCTCCAAGCCGGATTTCGCCCCGCTGCAATGGGGACGGCTGGCGGCCGTTATCGCCGGCATCGCCGCCGCCATCGCCCTGTCGAGCTGGCTGCTGCATCACCAGACCATCGCCCGCTGGGTACTGGGCCTGATTTCCGTGGGGATCATCCTGGTGTTCGCCAGGGAGACCTTCGCCCTGCATGGCGCGGCGCGCCGGCGGATGCTGGTGGCCTTTTTAATGATGATGGAAGCAGTGGTGTTTTTTGTGCTTTACAGCCAGATGCCGACGTCGCTGAATTTTTTCGCCATCCACAATGTGGGGCACAGCCTGTTCGGCTGGTCGTTCCAGCCGGAACAGTTCCAGGCCCTGAATCCGTTCTGGATCATGCTGGCCAGTCCGCTGTTGGCGGCATTGTACAACGCCATGGGTGATCGTTTGCCGATGCCGTTTAAATTCGCCGCCGGCATGGTGCTGTGCTCGCTGGCCTTTTTTGTCCTGCCGCTGGGCGCTCGTTTTGCCAATGACGCCGGTATCGTCTCCATGAACTGGCTCATTCTCAGTTATGCCCTGCAAAGCATCGGCGAGCTGATGATTTCCGGCCTGGGCCTGGCCATGGTGGCGCAGTTGGTGCCGCAACGGCTGATGGGTTTCATCATGGGCGCCTGGTTCCTGACCACCGCCGCCGCCGCGCTTATCGCCGGCTACGTCGCCAACCTGATGGCCGTGCCCGCCGACGTGACCGACGCCCGGCTTTCGCTGGCGGTGTATGGCCACGTGTTTATGCAAATCGGTATCGTCACCGCCGTGATCGCGCTGCTGATGCTGGTATTCGCCCCACGGCTTAACCACATGTCGCGCCCGGACGACGTTCCCGCCGCCGCCCCGCCCCACGGCCCACTGACGGACGATACCCCCGCCATCGTTGGCTAATCCCTATCGTATTATCGTTATCATCATGTTCCGCCATAGGGCGAAACATGATGATATTTTTTTGTCCCATCCCTGCCAAGACGCTATCTTGCCGCCATGGTTAAACGTATCCTGTCATGATGAAATATCCTGCGATATCACACCGCGCCCATCCCGTTAAGGAGTGCCCCATGAAACTTTTTTATAAGCCCGGCGCCAGCTCGCTGACCGTGCATATCGCCCTGCGTGAGGCGGGAGTGGACTTTACGATAGAAAAAGTGGATTTGGCCAATCTCAAAACCGAACACGGCGAAGATTACCGGGCGATAAATCCCAAGGGACAAGTGCCGGCCCTGCTGCTCGATGACGGCACCGTGCTCACTGAAGTGGTGGCCATCGTCCAATATCTGGCGGATTTGGTGCCGGATCGCCATTTGATCCCGCGGGCGGGCACCCTGTCCCGCTATCAGGCGATGGAATGGCTCAATTACGTGGCCAGTGAAATGCATAAAAGCCTTGGCCCGTTGCTGCAGCCCGATATGCCAGAGGATTACAAAAGCCTGCTGCGCCAGCAGCTGGACGCCAAATTGCTTTATCTGGATCGGGAGTTGGCCGATGGCGATTACCTGCTCGGCACCCGCTTCACGGTGGCCGACGCCTATCTGTTCACCATGCTGACCTGGGCGCAGGCCCTGAAGTTTGATTTACCGGCGACGCCGGCGGTGGCGCGGTATTTTAAACGGGTGGCGGCGCGTCCCACGGTGGACGCGGCGCTGGCGGCGGAAGGGCTGAAATAGCGTTCACGGCGGCATGACGCCGCCGGTAAAGATGACTAACCCTATTTGATCTCTTTGGCGGGAAAGTGATGCTGCGGCAAGGCTATCTGATCCTGCGCCGCCACCACCTGCAGCTCATACTCATTCATCTCTTTGGTCAGTTTCATGACCTCGTACACCGCGGCGGTAACATGCTCCAGCGCCTTGACGGGCGACAGCCCCTTCAGCAGGTTGACCAGCAGCAGGCCGCTGGTTAAATCACCGACGCCCACCGGCTGGCGATCGCCAAAATCCACCAGCGGACGGCTGGTATGCCAGGCATGCTCCTTGCTCACCAGCAGCATTTCAAAATTGTTTTTATCATAGCCGGCATAGCTGAGGTATTTTACCAGCACCAGCTTCGGTCCTTGGGCGCACAGTTCGCGGGCGGTGGCGATGGCTTCATCGATATTATTGACCGCATGGCCGCTGAGCTGCTCCAGCTCAAGCAAATTGGGCGCGATGATATCGGCGTTCGGCAGGCCGCGCTTGCAATGAAATTCCGCCACCCCGGGAGCCACGATACACCCTTTTTCCGGATGGCCCATTACCGGGTCAAGGAAATACCAGGCGTCGGGATTGGCTGCTTTTACCTGGCGCACAATCTCCAGGATATGTTCGCCCTGCTCGGGCGCCCCGATATAACCGCTCAGCACCGCGTCGCAGTTTTTCAACTGGTCCACGGCGGCAATACCTTTCACGATTTCGGTTAAGTGCGCGGCGGGCATCACGCAACCGGTCCAGTGACCATACTGGGTATGATTGGAAAACTGGACGGTATTAAGCGGCCAAACATTGACCCCCATGCGGCGCATGGGAAACACCGACGCGCTATTACCCGCATGCCCGAACACCACATGGGACTGGATAGACAGAATATTCTTCATTACGTTGCCTTAAAGCCCTTGGCCTGGCGGCCGCATCGACACAAAGCAGGAGGCCGGCGGCCTCCTGTAGCAGTTATAAAAATCATTCCCAGCGGATCAGGCAGTAGTTTTTCTTGCCGCGGCGCAGCAAGGTATAACGCCCATACAAGCGATCGGCGGCGCTGAAGACATACTCCGCCGAAGATTGTTTTTCGCCATTCACCGCGATGGCATTAGAGCCGATCAGGGTTCTGGCCTGGCCCCGGGACGGCACCAGTCCCGCATCCACCAGCGCCTGCTGCAGATCCGCGCCGTCGCTCAGGGCGATGGTGGGCATGCCGTCCTGCGCCAGTTGCGCCAGATCGTTGGCCGTCAGGGCCTGCAGTGAGCCGGAAAACAGGCTGTCGGTAATCCGCACCGCCGCCGCCAGCCCGGCTTCGCCGTGCACCATCCGGGTCACCGCCTGCGCCAAGACATACTGCGCGCGCGGCGCGCCGTCGGTGTTACGGTCTTCCTCTTCCAGGGCGTTAATCTCTTCCATGGGCATAAAGGTGAAGAACTTCAGGAAGCGGTAGACATCCGCGTCGGCGGTGTTAATCCAGAACTGATAGAATTTATACGGGCTGGTCTTGGCGGGATCCAGCCATATCGCCCCGCCTTCGGTCTTGCCGAATTTGGTGCCGTCCGCTTTGGTGATAAGCGGCACGGTCAAGCCGTAAACCTGCTTCTGGTTCATGCGCCGGGTCAGGTCGATGCCGGAGGTAATATTACCCCACTGATCCGACCCGCCGATCTGCAGCTCGACGCCGTATTGCTTGTTCAGCGACGTGAAGTCATACCCCTGCAGCAGGTTGTAGGAGAATTCGGTAAAGGAGATGCCGCTGTCGTCGCGGTTAAGCCGCTGCTTGACCGCTTCCTTGTTGATCATCTGGTTAACCGAGAAATGCTTGCCGATGTCACGCAGGAAGGTCAACACATTCATGCTGCCGAACCAGTCGTAGTTGTTGGCGGCCACGGCGCTGTTTTCGCCGCAGTCAAAATCCAGAAACGGTGACACCTGGCGCTTGATTTTATCCACCCATTCCTGCACCGTTTCGGCGGTATTTAATTTACGTTCGACGGCCTTGAAACTCGGATCGCCGATAAGTCCCGTGGCGCCGCCCACCAGCGCCACGGGACGGTGGCCGGCCAGTTGAAAACGCTTCAGGCACAATAGTGGCACCAGATGTCCCAAGTGCAAGCTATCGGCGGTCGGATCGAAACCGCAATACAGCGACAGCGGCCCCTGAGCCAGGCGCTCGGACAGCGCGGCCTCATCCGTGACCTGGGCAATCAGGCCCCGCTCTTGCAATTGTTGTATCAGGTTGCTGCTTGCCATCAAAAAACTCCATTATTGCTGTAAGTATCGGTGCCCAGGCACCCTAAAGTCATGTGCCGGCGGCGTCAGGGCGCCAGACGGTCTATCGCCCATCCCTCGTCCCGGCGCTGGTAGATAAACCGGTCATGGAGCCGGTGCTCGCCACCCTGCCAGAATTCCATTGTATCAATATTCACCCGGTATCCCCCCCAAAAACTGGGCAACGGCACTTCACCCTGCTGAAATTTCTGCTTTAACTCGAGAAATTTGCTTTCCAACACCCCGCGCGCGGATATCCGGCTGGATTGACGGGAAACCCAGGCACCGATTTGGCTGTCTTTGGGCCGGCTGTGAAAATATTTCATCACTTCCACCAGCGACAATCGCTCGGCGCGTCCCAGCACCATGACCTGGCGTTCGAGCGCATGCCAGGGAAAATGCAGGCTGATGCGGGAGTTATGCGCCAGGTGCCCGGCCTTGCGGCTGCCGAGGTTGGTGTAAAACACCATGCCGCGGCTGTCGAAATGCTTGAGCAGCACCATGCGCTGATAGGGCTGGCCGTGTTCATCCACCGTCGCCGCGCACATCGCGGTGGGGTCGGGAAGCTGCGCCTCGCAGGCCTGTTGCAGCCAGCGCTCAAACAGAGTCAGCGGTTCAGACGTCAGATCCGCGCGCCGCAAGCCCCCGCGGGTATATTCGCGGCGCAAAGCGGCGATATCGATTTTTTGTTCAGTCATAGTGATATTCTGCGTCGGGCCAGGGCGTTATTGTGCGCCGCGTGGCTAAAAATCTCAATCATTTAGCACCGTTCAACCGGCGATAATACAGTCGTTTATGATGACTTTACCTTCGCGTTCGACAAACGCGTTCGGGCCTTTCGACCAGAACGTATAGTGCCCATCGCTATAGCGCGTCCCGGAGGCGGACATCACCTGCGGCAGGTTAAGCTGTTTGCCGTCGAGAATAAAACTGACCTGCGCCGGTTCCGTGCGTTGGCGTACCGTCAGCGGCGTGGTGCCGCATTGATAACGCAGCGTTTGCTCGCCCGGGCCGCGATTGAACTGGCTACAGGCGGTAACGGTAATCACACAGGCAAATATAATAAGCCGATTAATCATAGTTTCCCCTTGGTTTACGCCGCCGTCATGCGGCGGGATAGGTCGTCCGGGCCGCGCGTCGTGCCGCGGCTCCTGGCCACCTTAATCAACCCGGCCGCGCCGCTGAAGCGGACCTGTCTGAAAAGCGCGGCGGCGGGGACGCAAACCTTTATACCGGATAAATGGCCCCCAGCAGCGTTTCCCTGCTGGCGCCGGTAACCGACGGCAGATTGCCCGGCAAACCCGATAAAGTGCGAAAGGCCAGCCAGGCAAAGGCCAGGGCTTCCATATCATCGCCGCTCACGCCGTATTTATCGGTGGAACTGACCTCCATACCGGGCAACAGCGCGGACAGCCGGGCCATCAGCAGCGGATTGCGCGCCCCGCCGCCGCAGACCAGAAGACGTTCGCAGCCGCCCGATAGCAGCACTTGTTCCGCAATGCTCATGGCCGTTAATTCCAGCAGCGTCGCCTGCACATCCCGGGGCGGTATCGGCACGAAATGGGTGAGCTGATACGTCAGCCAGCCAAGGTTAAAATATTCCCTGCCGGTGCTTTTCGGCGCCGGCTGGGCAAAATAACCGTCCGCCAGCAACTGCTGCAGCAGCCCCTGGTGCACCTTGCCCCCCAGGGCCCAGACCGCATCCTTATCGTAAGGAACGGCCTGGTGGCGC
The DNA here is from genome assembly GCF_047324145.1 of Sodalis sp. RH24. NCBI lineage: Bacteria > Pseudomonadati > Pseudomonadota > Gammaproteobacteria > Enterobacterales > Bruguierivoracaceae > Sodalis > Sodalis sp. RH24. The sequence continues at coordinate 751,324 of NZ_CP178729.1, read as the reverse complement.
CAGGCCCAGGCATCCATCAGGATATTGCCGGGACCGGTGTCGTAGCCGCGGATCGGTTGGCCGGGCAGCAATAACGACAGATTGGCAATGCCGCCGATATTGAGCACCATGCGCCGCTCGCCGGGATGCGCCAGCAACGCGTGGTGGAAACCGGGCACCAACGGCGCGCCCTGGCCGCCGAAGGCCATATCGCGGCGGCGGAAATCCCCCACGGTGGTAATGCCGGTCAGGGCGGCGATGCGATTATTGTCGCCGATTTGCATCGTGCAGGGCGCCTCGGCGTCCGGCTGATGCCAGACGGTTTGTCCATGGTTGCCGATGGCGGTGATCTCGTGCGCCGCCACGCCGGCGCTCTCTAGCATGGCCAGCACCGCCTCGCTGAAAAGTATGCCCAGGCGGGTATCCAATTGCCCCACCTGTGACAAGGTCACGGATTGTCCCTGGCATATGGCCAGAATTTGGTGTTTGAGCTCCTGTGGTATGGGATGCCCGTAACTGTATTGCTGCGCCACGGTATGCTCGTCGATGGCGGCAAGCACCACATCCACGCCGTCAAGGCTGGTTCCGGACATTACGCCTACATAGCGACCTGTTCTCATTGGCCTGCCCTTTTCCTTCGCAAAAATTTCATTTATCGATTCCGGATGTCTACGTTAAACAGGTTTGATGAATCAGGCTATGAAAAGCCGTCAAATTTTGGAAGTTGTTACAATAAAATAACCTGGCGGGCAAAAGCTTAGCGTTAAAATCATTGCTATAATTAAGAAAAGAGGTCTGTTGATTCATTGTTTATGAATTCTACAATATTATCGACTACAGTAGGCTATCGAAGTAGCGCCTGGAAACAGATACTATTGACGATTGCAACAACATTGGCATTTGTTCTGTCTCGGTTTGCCTTGACGAACGGCGTATAACAGGAGTTTTTCAATGATGAAACGTTTGCTCGTGGTCACCCTGGCTGGATTGACGCTGGCGGGCTGTGCCAGCAACAACAGTCTTTCCGGTGATGTCTATTCCGCCAATGAGGCTAAACAGGTACAAAGCGTGACGTACGGTACGCTGGTAGGCGTAAGGCCGGTACAAATCCAGGGCGGAGAGGATTCAAACGTTATCGGCGCCATCGGCGGCGCGGTCTTGGGCGGGTTCCTCGGCAATACCCTCGGCGGCGGCACCGGCCGCAACCTGGCTACGGCCGCCGGCGCGGTGGCGGGCGGCGTGGCGGGCCAGGGCGTCACCAGCGCCGCCAGCCGTTCGCAGGGCGTGGAACTTGAAGTGCGCAAAGACGACGGCAATACTATCATGGTGGTGCAAAAACAAGGAAATACGCGGTTCAGCGTAGGACAACGCGTGGCTATCGCCAGCAACGGGCGCAACGTGACGGTTTCTCCGCGTTAATTACCGCCCCGCCGCCGCATAACGCAGCGGCGCAGGCGAAAGACCTTGGCATAAAAAAACCGGCGCTATTTGCCGGTTTTTTATAGAGAACATGTCGTTGAACCACGCTATGTCAGGACTTATTATAAAGCTCGAGGATATTCTTCTCCAGCCGTGCAATCATATTACTCAGAAAATGAATCTCCTGCTCTGAAATACCCGTCAGGATTTCATCCCGGGTACTATTGATGACATGGTTCACTTCTTTGATGATGGGCTCTGCGGACTCCGTCAATTTAATACGTTTCGCCCGCCGATCGTTCGCACAGGTATGGCGAGTGATCAGCTTTTTCTCTTCAAGCTGATCAAGCGTTCGAACCAATGAGGGCTGCTCAATGCCGATAGCCTTTGCCAACTGAATTTGCGACTGCTCCGGCGGAAGCTGGCAGATATTATGCAACGTGATCCAATGCGTTTGTGTCAGTTCTAGCGGTTTTAAGCGATGGTCAATCAAAGCGCGCCAAACACGAACAAGTCGCGCCAAATCAGATCCTAATGGCGATTCCAATTCTCTCTCCTTATAATTAAGCTGATTAAGCTTGTTCCCTGGATTCCCATCCATTCTAATGGGTGGAATGGCAAATTACAAATATATATATATATGAATAAGGTTGAAGTTAAGTTGAGCTAGATGTAATACCCATGTTGTTCCTTTGAAATATGGGACAGCACCGCTGAGCGCATTACTCCTTGCCGGTCGTCAGCCTTGACGAGGGTTGCGGCCCTTCATTGCGTAAAACTTTCCGCTTAGTATAGGGTAAGCGTTGGAAACCTCATATAATCCGTCCCTGGCACTGGTTGCCCAGGCATTCTCACATCAACGCCTATAGTATGCCAAGCGGATTATTCATGACTGTATCACTATTATTGTCATTCATCGTGATTTATTGTTAATTTAAGTTAAATGAAGACATAACAAATATCATTATGTCATGTATTCGGTCTAATAATGTAATAACAATATATAAATAACAAGTTATTAGCGTGCATATTAATAATTAACTATGAGTGCCGGGGTTGTGATAATCGCCATCCCGACGTTCAAGATACTCAGTGGAATAAGGTTGCACGCCTGCGGGGTGTTAAAAAAGCGAGGGCTGTTCCGGACCTGCGGGTTCTGCGGGCGTGCTCTTGCCGGCCCGCAGCTGGCGCAGGTAGCGTTGATGACATAGCCGCAGCACTTCGCGCTTTTGGCCGTCGTTCATCGTGATCCAGTCGAAACGTTCCTGGCGGGAGCGCAGGCAGCCACGGCAAAAGCCACGGTCATCGGATTGGCAGACGCCGCGGCAAGGACTGGTTATGATGAAAAACTCAAGCTGTTCCGGCACGTGCCCTCCTGTTTAACTTTTATTGAAGACGTTATTTCACCGGCTGGCAAGCTTATGACGGCAAAAATCGCTTGCCCGGGGGAAATCGCGCGGTTCTCCGGCCGCCAGGGCAAGCAAGGCAGGAGTATTTCTCCTCCACCGCGCCGAAGGTCTGGGATATACTGTTAAACCACGATCTCACCAAAGGCGATGGATAAACCGTCGTCATTGTCTATAGAGGATATCATGCGCCTGCTTCATACCATGCTCCGCGTTACCGATTTACAGCAATCAATTGATTTTTATACAAAAATACTGGGAATGCGCCTACTGCGCACCAGCGAAAATACGGAGTACAAATACACCCTGGCCTTTGTCGGCTACACCGAGGAGACGGAAGGCGCGGTGATTGAATTGACCTATAACTGGGGCGTCGATAGCTACGAGCTGGGCACCGCCTATGGCCATATCGCGCTCGGGGTTGACGATGTGGCCGCTACCTGCGACCGCATTCGCCAGGCCGGCGGCAAGGTGACCCGCGAAGCGGGACCGGTCAAGGGCGGCACGACGGTTATCGCTTTTATCGAAGATCCCGATGGTTATAAAATCGAGCTGATTGAACAAAAACATGCCGGCAAGGGCCTGGGCAAATAAAGTACCAGCCCGGCCCCGCCAAATCCGCTATCCTGGGGAGAAGGGAGCGGATTCGCCATGCATCCGGCGCTAAAATTTGCCATAATGCGGGCTGTTTTCCTTAAAAATTAAGAACAGGCATGGCTGAACTTGATGATGTAAATACCCTTCGCGGCCGTTTTCGCGGCTTTTATCCAGTGGTAATCGATATTGAATCCGCGGGCTTTAACGCCGCAACCGACGCCTTGCTCGAAATCGCCGCCGTCACCCTCAACATGGACGATGAAGGCTGGCTGGTCACCGACCAATGCCTGCATTTCCATGTCGAGCCTTTTCCCGGCGCGCAACTGCAGCCGGAAGCCCTGGCCTTTAACGGTATCGACCCGACCAACCCGCTGCGCGGCGCGGTGAGCGAGTACGAGGCGCTGCATGAAATTTTCAAAATGGTGCGCAAAGGCATTAAGGATCGGGGCTGCAACCGCGCGATTATCGTCGCGCACAATGCCGGGTTCGACCACGGATTTCTTATGGCGGCGGCCGGACGGGCGGCATTAAAGCGTAATCCTTTCCATCCGTTTGCCACCTTCGACACCGCTGCTCTCAGCGGGCTGGTGCTGGGCCAGACGGTGTTGGCCAAAGCCTGCGCGGCCGGAGGCATCGAATTTGACGCCGGCCAGGCGCATTCCGCGCTCTATGACACCGAACGCACCGCTGAATTATTTTGTGAGCTGGTTAATCGCTGGAAACGTCTCGGCGGCTGGCCTGTTCCCCCCGTCGGCGAGCCTGCCGCCGGCGAGCACGCCTAGCCGATGCTTGCGTCCGGCGGTTAAAAACCCCCGCCGCAAGGGGCGGGGGTTATCCGCAGGCGTCCCGGAGAACTCAGGAAGGGGTCTGGTTTTCCTGGGAGTTGTATTTTACCGCGGTCTCTTTGATCAACGGTTGCAACTCGCCGTGCTGATACATTTCGATAATGATATCGCAGCCGCCGACCAGTTCGCCGTCCACCCACAGCTGTGGGAAGGTCGGCCAGTTGGCGAATTTCGGCAACTCGGCGCGAATATCGGGATTTTGCAGGACATCCACATACGCGAAACGCTCACCACAGGCGGAAAGCGCCTGTACTGCCTGTGCGGAAAAACCGCAGCCGGGCAATTTTGGCGAGCCTTTCATATAAAGAAGAATCGGGTTCTCAGCTATCTGCTGCTGAATTTTTTCAATCGTCGTCATTGTCTCGCTTCCTCAAGCCAGCATCTGGCCTTATCTGCACTGTGCGGGATTACACGCAGTCTCTTCATTTTAGCCACTACCGGCTAAACAAATAAACGTTTTTTTGCCGGCCCGCGCGGTAAAGGCGCGTCAATTCACTCCCGGCCCGCCCACGTAGGACAGGCAATACTATCACTGTAGCGGCTTTTACCCCCTGCCGCCGAACAAAACGGGCTGAAACATTCGGTGCACACCCTCAAAATATGTTGAATAAAGCGCCGCTGAACGCTGTTAAATGCAGCAAAATCGAACTTATTCACGTTTATACACAATAAGTAGTGAATTGATGATGCAATGACGAGGTAAATAGCTTAAATTCCTGTGAGGTGTTGATAACCCCCTATTTTGGGCCACATAAGGATAGCGTTTATCATGCGTTTATGCTTTACGCTTTTTGTGTTGCTTTTTACCCAGTTGTTTTTGAACCTGGCACATGCCGCGCCGAGCGCCGGCGTCAATGCCGATCAGCGCAAATTCCAGGCAGCGGCGGCAAAAACCGGTGACCGGCGCAAACGCAAACCGGTAAAAATAGCCAAGAAAAGCAAACCTGTCGCCAGCGCGCCCGCCGTCAGTGAAAAAGCCAGCATTAAAAAATCGCCGGAACCGGCGCATGAAAAAGCCGGCGTGAAACGGCCTTTGGAACCCGCGGTGGTGAAAACCGGCGCGAAGAAAAGCAAAACCTCCCCTCTTGCCAAGGCATCAAAAACCACGGCGACGAAAAAAATAGCCTCCTTCACTCCGCCGAAAAAAGGCTATAAAAAAGGTTACGGCCGGCACCGGATGATAAAAGATCAGGCGGCGGTAGAACTGGTGGCCAACGATCAGCCGATAAAGATGAGCGAGAGCCATAAGAAACGCTACCAGACCGCCAAGCTTACCGCCATGAATAAACTCCTCTCCCAAATGGGCAAGCCTTACCGTTGGGGCGGCATGTCGCCTAATACCGGCTTTGACTGCAGCGGCCTGATTTATTATGCCTACAAGGATGTGGTACGCATCCATATGCCGCGCACCGCCAACGAAATGTACCACCTGCGCGACGCAGCGCCGGTTAAGAAAGACGAGTTGGAAAGCGGCGACCTGGTCTTTTTCCATATTTCCAATCGCGGCGCGGCGGATCACGTCGGCGTCTATCTTGGCAATGGTCGCTTTATCCAGTCGCCCCGCACCGGCAGCGATATCCGTATCAGCTATCTGAGTGAGGATTATTGGCAGGATCATTACGTGGGCGCCCGCCGGGTGGTCACGCCGAAAAATATCCGCTGAAGGCGCGCCGGAAAAAAAAGAGGAGCCAAGGCTCCTCTTTTTTATATCTGAACCGAGAGGGTGTCAGTTCATGACGGCGGTAAAGCTGAAGACAATAATCACCAGCAGCGAGAACACCGTGGTCAGTAACGACATTTTTAAATCGCTGTCCATTCTATCTCCTTAACGTAAACCAGGGCGCCGGCCTTATCCACCGGCCCGCAGAGCAGTTATCGTCAGTTTGCCATAACAGCGATGAAAAAGCTTGCTCCCAACCTGTAGCCGCCACATTTAACACTTTCACTTTGGCGCGGGATGAACGAAAATTAACGGTTAATTCCACAGCGTCGGAAAGTGCTTGCGCCTTCGACAGACATTATTCCAGCCAGGGCGTACGGGAGTATCAAAGGCATGGCAACCATTAAAGATGTGGCAAAACGCGCTAATGTATCGACAACCACCGTTTCGCATGTGATCAATAAAACCCGTTTTGTTGCGCAAGACACTCAAATTGCCGTGCTGGACGCCATTAAACAACTGCATTATTCACCCAGCGCCGTGGCGCGCAGCCTGAAGGTCAATCGCACCAAGTCCATCGGCCTGCTCGCCAGCACCAGCGAGGCGCCCTATTTCGCCGAAATTATCGAGGCGATTGAGCACCATTGCTTTGCTCGCGGTTATACCCTGATATTGTGCAATTCGCACAATGATCTCGAAAAACAGCGCGCCTATCTGGCGATGCTGGCGCAAAAGCGCGTCGACGGCCTGCTGGTGATGTGCGCCGAGTATCCCGAAACGCTGCTGGATATGCTTGAGGAATATCAGCATATCCCCATGGTGGTCATGGATTGGGGTGAGGCCCGCCGTGATTTTACCGACACCATTATCGATAACGCCTTTGCCGGCGGTTATATGGCGACGCAATATTTGCTTAAACGCGGCCATCGCGCCATCGGCGCCATTCCCGGACAGCTGGCGCGCAACACCGGCGGCGGCCGCCACCGCGGCTATCTGCATGCCATGGCGGAGGCCGGCATCCCGTTAAACGACCGCTGGATTGTGCAAGGCAATTTCGAGCCTGAATCCGGCTACCTGGCGATGAAACAAATCCTGGCGCAAACGCCGCGTCCCACCGCGGTCTTCTGCGGCGGCGACATTATGGCCATGGGCGCACTGTGCGCCATTAATGAAATGGGCCTGAGCGTACCCGAGGATATTTCTATCATCGGCTACGACAACGTGCGCAATTCGTGCTTTTTCAGCCCGGCGCTGACCACCATCCATCAGCCTAAAGAGGATTTGGGCGAGGCGGCGCTTACCATGCTGCTCGATAGGATTACCAGCAAACGCGAGAACGCCAAAACCATCGAAGTCCATCCGTCGCTGATTGAACGCCGTTCGGTCGCAGACGGTCCCTTCCCCGCTTAAGGCCACGCGCCAGGCCCGGGCAACGGGCTGGCGCCTCCAGGGTCTGTTGCTATGTAAAGCGCCGTCCGCCTCGGACACAAGATTTTTCATATAATGATCTCTGTGCAAAGAGTTATTGTTTCAGCGAGAAATCATTAAGTTATAATGGGAAATACATTAGCGCGTTAGCTATTGTCTAAATTAAAATGCAGGCTTATACTCAATATCGTTAACAATTATAACGAGTTGTCTAATAAATTTGTATAAAAGTATGTCGTGTTTTCCAACATGACATCACCCTTTTATAAAGCGCCCGGCTAAGTCGCAGTCTAAGGTTTACTTTATATTCCTCTGTTGATGGTGATACTTCAGACACCACGGATAACCGTGGATTCTTATAAAGCCCGCAGGCATGGTGAGTGCTTTTCCTGACGGGGCACTGCAGAAGAAAGGTGATGGAGAAGCTATGAGTTCCTCGTGCGTTGAAGACCTGAGCTTTCATGATAATGATTGGTACCGTATCGTCCATGAATTGCTCTCTGAAGCCGGTATTGAACTCAATGGTTCAAGACCATTTGATATCCGAATCAAGAATCCGGGATTTTTTAAGCGCGTATTGCAGGATGGATCTTTGGGATTGGGCGAGAGTTACATGGATGGCTGGTGGGAGTGTGAGCGGCTGGACATTTTTTTCCAGCGTGTTCTCAGGGCGGGTCTGGAGAATAAACTTCCGCATCATTTAAAAGATACCTTACGCATTGCCGCCGCCCGGCTGATGAACCTCCAGTCGCGAAAGCGGGCCTGGATCGTGGGCAAAGAACATTACGATTTGGGTAACGATCTGTTTGAAAAGATGCTCGATCCCTATATGCAATATTCCTGCGGCTACTGGAAACAGGCGACCACCCTCGAGGAAGCCCAGCAGGATAAGCTGAAGATGATTTGCGAAAAACTGCAGCTGCGACCCGGCCTGACGCTGCTGGACGTGGGCTGCGGCTGGGGCGGGCTTGCCGCCTACGCGGCCAGGAATTATGGCGTATCGGTACAGGGCGTCACTATCTCTGCCGAGCAGCAAAAGCTGGCGCAAACGCGCTGCGAGGGACTGGATGTCACCATTTTGCTGCAGGACTATCGCGATCTGGATATGCAATTTGACCGTATTGTTTCAGTCGGCATGTTCGAACACGTAGGCCCCAAGAATTACGCCACCTATTTCGACGTTATCGATCGCAACCTGAAACGCGACGGTCTGTTCCTGCTGCACACCATCGGCTCGAATATCACCGATATGAATGTCGACCCGTGGATAAATAAGTATATTTTTCCTAACGGCTGCCTGCCGTCGGTACAGCAGATTGCCCATGCCAGCGAAAAGCATTTTGTTATGGAAGACTGGCATAACTTCGGCTCTGATTACGACAAAACGCTCATGGCCTGGTATGAACGTTTTGTCGCCGCCTGGCCGGCGCTGTCCAACAAATACTCCGACCGTTTTTACCGTATGTTCAGTTATTACCTGAATGCCTGCGCGGGGGCATTCCGCGCGCGCAATATCCATTTATGGCAGGTATTATTCAGCCCGGAAGGCGTGGATGGCGGTATTCGCGTACCCCGTTAATACCATGGCACGCCAGGCCCTTTAACACCGCACTCAAGACAGGCGTGGTAAAGGGAGAGCGCGCCGATGGGGGCGATGCGGCCATCTCCTGGCCGCCAGAGTGGCCCATGGCACGCCAGGCCCTTTAACACCGCACTCAAGACAGGCGTGTTAAAGGGAGAGCGCGCCGATGGGGTCGAAGCGGCCATCTCCTGGCCGCCAGAGTGCCCCATGGCACGCTAGGCCCGCCAACACCGCACTCAAGACAAGCGTGTTAAAGGGTATTTAACGTCGCGGCAATCGCCGCTTCCCGCTGCGCCAGCACACGCTCCACCGTATCCACCACCGCCTGGGTCTGGGGATCGATTTCAATATTGATCCGCTGCCCCAGCCTTTTTTTACCCAACGTGGTGCGCATCAGGGTTTCCGGTATTAAATGCACGCAAAATTTATCGGCCGCCACCTCGCCGATAGTCAGGCTGATGCCGTCGATGCCGATATATCCTTTATACAGGACATATTTCATCAGCGCTTTGTCCGGCATTCTGAACCAAATCTGCCGATTATTTTCCGACGTCACGATTTTCACAATCTCGGCAGTGCACATGATATGCCCGGACATCACATGTCCGCCGATCTCGGCGTTAAAGGTGGCGGCGCGTTCTACGTTCACCTCATCCCCCACCTGCAGATCGCCCAGATTGGTCACCCGCAGCGTCTCTTTCATCAAATCAAACGCCACCACGTCGCCGTTAATGCCGCTCACCGTCAGGCAACAGCCGTTGTGCGCCACGGAGGCGCCCTCCTCCAGACCGGACAACATCGCCGCCGGCAGGGAAACGAAATGCGTGCGAAAATTCGCTTTTTCTTCAATTGCCACAATGGGCGCGGTGCCCTGAACAATACCCGTAAACATAACCTTGGCCTCTGTAAACCACCGCTGGAATCAGTCAGGCTAGTGTGCACGATTTCCCCAGGAAATCCAAATCCGCCGCCGCACGGATTTGTGTCGTCCCGCACTGGTATAACCGGACAAATGCTTTACACTATGCCGCAGATTTTTAACCTTTATGTTAACTTTCGCCTGCTTATTCCATACACATAAAACCATAGGTGCCTACGTGCAGAAGTACTTCCTGGAAGCGCGTACATTAATGTCCCTGGCCATACCGGTTATTTTCGCGCAAATAGCCCAAACGTCGATGGGCGTGGTCGATACCATCATGTCCGGCTCCGTCAGCGCGACGGATATGGCGGCGGTTGCCGTCGGCACGTCCATCTGGCTGCCCACCATCCTGTTCGGCCACGGTCTGATCCTGGCCCTCACGCCGGTTATCGCGCAGTTGAACGGGTCCGGGCGGCGCGAACGTATCGCCCATCAGGTACGCCAGGGATTCTGGCTGGCGGCGGCCGCGGCGATTTTGGTTATGGCGGTGCTGTATAACTGCCGCCTGGTCATCGAGAGAATGCGCCATGTCGATCCCGTGCTGGCGCAAAAAGCTGTCGCCTACCTGCATTACCTGCTGTGGGGCGCGCCCGGCTATTTGTTTTTCCAGGTGCTGCGTTGCCAATGCGACGGTCTGTCCAAAACCAAGCCCGGTATGGCGATCGGTTTTCTCGGCCTGCTTGCCAACGTGCCCATCAATTACATTTTCATCTACGGCAAATTCGGCATCCCGGCCATGGGCGGCGTGGGGTGCGGCATCGCCACCGCGTCCGTCTACTGGCTCATGTATGTGGTGATGTGGCTTTATATGCGCCGGGCCGGCAGCTTTCAGGATCTTCATCTGCCGGGCGGGTTTTCCCGGCCCGACTGGACGGCGTTGCGTCGGCTGGCAGGCCTGGGTCTACCCGTCGCCCTGTCGCTGTTCTTTGAAGTGACCCTGTTCGCCGTGGTTGCCCTGCTGGTGACGCCGCTTGGCATCGTCGCGGTGGCGGGACATCAAATAGCCTTGAACTTCAGCTCCCTGATGTTCGTGCTGCCGCTGTCGATGGGCGTCGCCGCCACGATCCGCGTCGGATTCCGCCTGGGGCAAAACGATGTGGAACAAGCGCGGGTCGCCGCCTGGACCAGCCTGGGCATGGGCGTTATGCTGGCCTGCGTGACCGCGGTATGCACTTTCCTGTACCGGGTGGAAATCGCCCGGCTGTATAACGATACGCCGGCGGTGGTGGCGATGGCCTCCCATCTGATGGCGCTGGCGGCCATCTACCAGATCTCCGATTCGATCCAGGTGATTGGCAACGGCGTGCTGCGCGGATACAAAGACACCCGTTCGATTTTTTTCATTACGTTTACCGCCTACTGGTTGCTGGGCCTGCCGTGCGGATATGTGCTGGCGCTGACGGATTATGTCGTGCCGGCCATGGGGCCGAGCGGTTTCTGGACAGGCTTTATCATCGGCCTGACGTCGGCGGCACTGCTGATGACGCTGCGTATGCTTTGGCTGCAGCGCCAGCCCTCACGGCTGATTCTCAATCGGGCGGCGCGCTGACGGCGCCCTGGCGGTTAAAAAACCGGCACGCTGTGTATTAGATGGGCAGTTGTCGGTCGCGGGCGGTAAAAAACGCTTTTTCCTCTTGCATGCGGTGATATTGCCCGTTAATATTCGTCCCGCTGTCAGGCAGATGGCGATGTGTAAAATGCGTTCTTAGCTCAGCTGGTTAGAGCACCACCTTGACATGGTGGGGGTCGATGGTTCGAGTCCATTAGAACGCACCACTTCTTGTGCGTCCGTAGCTCAGCTGGTTAGAGCACCACCTTGACATGGTGGGGGTCGGTGGTTCGAGTCCACTCGGACGCACCATATTATTTTTCTCCCTGGTCTGTACCCCGCTGGTGAACGCAGTTACCTGCATTTTCTTCTTTTTTTCTCTCCGTTACGTCAACCTAAAAGCGGCCGGCAAAACAAACATCCGAGATCCCGTGGTGTTAATCCCTCATGGCGTTATTGTTATCTGTTGCTGGTATTTACGTCCATTGTTGCGCACCGGTTACCGATTTTATTGTGCATCTGCGCAACACTTGATACTAAAAATTTGCATATTTACCACAAATGCACTCTTTTTCACGGCTTACGCATTATTTGTGCTGTTTTTATCTTGTTTCCGCCGGCCCAATAACTATAATACAAAACGTTATTTCAATTGAATGGCTTAAGCCCCGTTGATTTGCCAAATACTAATTAAAACAGACTTATCCACTACCGCTTGCCGGCACGTTCGGCCAGATAATTTAGCTATATTTTCATCATTTTCTCACTTTTGTCTCCTATCCTTGAACATGGGGAACAGGCTCGCAAGGCTGCACAATTTTTCGTCGTCGATATTCACCGGCGATATATCAGATTTATCATCCAACACAACTTGCAGATATCATTGTTATGAAAAAGACAAAAATCGTTTGTACCATCGGTCCAAAAACTGAATCGAAAGAAATGCTGTCAAAGCTGCTGAACGCGGGCATGAACGTCATGCGCCTTAATTTCTCCCACGGCGACTTTGAAGAACACGGCAACCGCATTACCAACCTGCGCGCCATCCTGCAGGAAACCGGCAAGAAAGCCGCCATCCTGCTCGATACCAAAGGGCCGGAAATCCGTACCATGAAACTGGAAAACGGCAACGATGTTTCCCTTACCGCCGGCCAGACCTTTACGTTCACCACCGACCAGACGGTAGTCGGCACCAAAGAACGCGTCGCGGTCACCTACCCGGGCTTTGCCAAGGACCTGTCGGTCGGCAATACCGTGCTGGTGGATGACGGCCTGCTGGGCATGGAAGTTATCGACGTTACCGATACCACCGTGGTCTGCAAGGTGTTAAACAACGGCGACCTGGGCGAAAACAAAGGCGTTAACCTGCCGGGCGTTTCCATCGCCCTGCCGGCGCTGGCGGAGAAAGACAAAGGCGATTTAATCTTCGGCTGCGAACAGGGCGTGGACTTCATCGCCGCCTCGTTCATCCGTAAACGCTCCGATGTCCTGGAAATTCGTGAACACCTGAAACAGCATGGCGGCGAACATATCCAGATCATCTCCAAGATTGAAAATCAGGAAGGCCTGAACAATTTTGACGAGATTCTGGAAGCCTCCGACGGCATCATGGTTGCCCGTGGCGACCTGGGTGTGGAAATACCGGTGGAAGAAGTGATCTTTGCCCAGAAGATGATGATCGAAAAATGTAACCGCGCACGTAAAGTGGTCATTACCGCCACCCAAATGCTCGATTCCATGATCAAGAATCCCCGCCCGACCCGCGCTGAAGCCGGCGACGTGGCCAACGCCATCATCGACGGCACCGATGCCGTAATGCTGTCCGGTGAAAGCGCCAAGGGGAAATATCCGTTGGAAGCCGTGACCATCATGGCCACCATCTGCGATCGTACCGACCGCGTCATGCCCAGCCGCATCGACAGCATTAACGACAGCCGCAAACTGCGTATCACCGAAGCCGTATGTCGCGGCGCGGTGGAAACAGCCGAAAAGCTGGAAGCCCCGCTGATTGTCGTGGCGACCGAAGGCGGCAAATCCGCCAAAGCGGTGCGTAAATACTTCCCTAAGGCGGAAATCCTGGCGCTGACCACCAATGCCATTACCGCGCGCCAGCTGCTGCTGTCCAAAGGCGTAACCTGCCAATTGGTGGATGAAATCGCCTCTACCGATGATTTCTACCGCATCGGCAAAGCCATGGCCATCGAAACCGGCTTGGCTAAAAAAGGCGAGATCATCGTCATGGTGTCCGGTGCCCTGGTACCGAGCGGCACGACCAATACTGCGTCCGTTCATCTGCTGTAAATCCGGGTTTACCCACCTGCGCCTCCGGCTTGCCGGAGGCTTTTTTTTGCCCGCAGAGAATGCCGCGCCCGGTAATTCTGTTGTACCGCTCCGACGGCGTGCAATAATTCTATCGCAATAGCACAAAAAGGGCCTGGTTTTTACCCCGACTTAATCGGAGTTTTCTTATGGAAGGTGATGGTTTATCCTTTTTTTTTAACCTCCCTGTAAAACAAGGTGTTTCTTTGAGCATTCAATCGAATTTAATCGCTTTATTGCTAAAAATTGTTCTCCTTAGAAAATACTTTGTGTAATACTTGTAATGCTACATGGAGATTAACTCAATCTAGAGGGTATTAATAATGAATCGTACTAAACTGGTACTGGGCGCGACACTTCTTGTTTTATCTATGGGTATGACTGCCTGTTCAAGCAACGCTAAAATCGATCAGCTGTCCTCTGACGTTCAAACCCTGAACGCGAAAGTTGACCAGCTCAGCAACGATGTTACCGCTATTCGTTCTGACGTTCAGGCCGCTAAAGACGACGCTGCCCGTGCTAACCAACGTTTAGATAACCAAGCTCACTCTTATCGTAAATAAGAGTCATAGACTTGTTTAGAAAATGGCGCACTCACGTGCGCCATTTTTTTTGCCTGAGAAACTGTACGCACAGCCCCCGTATCTTCCCCTCGCCGCCTTCCGCCAGCCATGCCACCCGTTTCTTGGCGCCCGGCGCTACCTTTCCGGTTCTGCGTCATCCTGGGGATTCACTTGGCGCGGCGCACAGGCCGGTTTTCACCGCACTCCAGGTGTACGGCGTCGGTCCCCCGCCCATACCCGCTGAAATCATCTCTGTGCCGCCGGCGACGGGCCGTTAATGCCGCCGGTGGACTCGGAGGCCTTATTGTGTCGACAGCGCGCTGTCGCCCGCACCAGGGCCATTTTGAGTGATGCTGGCGACAGGCGCGGCCTTAACCGGTGCTTTAGCGCTTTGCACCGCCGGCGCGTCGGATGGCAGGCTGGTTTGCGCCTCACCGCTGGAAATCAGCACCGGCATGCCGGAACGGCGCGCGATGGCCTCGTCGGCCACGGCGCGGTCGGTAGCGCCATCGGCGAGGAATTTCTTCACCTTGGCGCTGTAGGCGATGCGCATCGTCTGCGGATCGTCGCGATCGTTGCGCGACAGCGGCTGATGGACCTCAATATACCGTTTGCCATCCGGTTCCTGGGCCACCTTGATCGCATCGTTGACCACCTGTACCCGGGTTCCCACCGGCACTGTGTCGAATAAGGCCTGGATATCATCGGGCCGCAGCCGCATGCACCCCGAGCTGACGCGCATGCCGATACCAAAATTGGCATTGGTGCCATGGATGAGATAGACCCCTTTGCCGGCCGCCAGGCGCAGGGCGAACAGCCCCATGGGATTGTCCGGCCCCGCCGGCACGACGGCCGGCAGGGTGATGCCCTGCTCTTCCAGGTAATGCTTGCGGATATTGGGCGTCGGCGTCCAGGTAGGATTGGCGATTTTCTGGGTAATGGTGGTGGTCATCACCGGCGTGGTGCGTCCCAACTGGCCGATGCCAATCGGATAAACGATCACCTTGTTTTCGTCTTTTGGATAATAATAAAGCCGCAGCTCGGCCAGGTTGATGACAATGCCTTTGCGCGGGGTGTCCGGCAGCAGCATTTGCGTCGGTATGGTCAGGACCGACCCGGCCTGGGGCAGATAAGGGTCCGTGCCCGGATTGGCCTCCAGCATGGCAAGCAGGCCGATTTTGTGCGCCGCGGCGATGGCTTCCAGCGAACCGCCGTCATTGGCGACGGTGGCGGTAATATTTTCCCCGATTAAACGGCTGTTTTCCGCCGGCAGGGCATATTCGGTGGCGCCGGCGGAGGAGCTCCCCAGCAGAAGTCCCCCGGCGAGGCTGGTAACGAAAGCGAAGCATTTAAGGGTCCGCGCATAGTTCATATTGATTTCCCGCATTGTTTTTATCGTAAGCCGAAGACCCTGTTCCGTTGTCGCGGCGGCGACAGTCCGGGGTCCGGCTCCACGTTTAACAGCCAAACCTCGCGCTCGCTATCAGATAACGCTGATAATGTGAGTTTAGCAAAGGAACAAAATGATGGCGGGTTAAGCGCAGCGGCAAGCACACCTTGCGCCCGGGTGTTATCTGGGCGGCAGGCAATGCGGTGTTGCGGGCGGGGATGGGCGTGATCGCGAAGAAGGCGCCCCCTCAGGCGCGCGATTCTGGCTCACAAGAAGACGGCGGCAATGGGTATTACAGGTTAGCAGCCTTGGCCCTGATGCTGCGCACCATGGCTTCCAGGCCCTGCGAGCGGGACGGCGTCAAATGCTGGCCGAGCGCCAGTTCGTTAAAAAATGGCCGCACGTCCAGCGCCACGACCTGCTGCGGCGTCAATCCCTGGTAAAGAATAAACACCGTGGCGATCAGGCCTTTGACAATGGCCGCGTCGCTGTCGCCCAGCAGCCGGACATTGCCCCGGTCGTCGGTGGCGATAACAATCCATACCTGGCTCTGGCAGCCGGCGATAAGGTTTGCGGCGCTGCGCGCGCCCTCGGGGAGCGGCGGCAACTGAGCGCCCAGCTCGATGATATACATGTACTTCTCTTCCCAGTTGCCGCAGCGGGAAAAGTTACGCAGCAGTTTCTCTTTGTCCGGCAAATTTGCCATCAACGGTTCTCCCTGGCTATCAGTATTAACCCAGCAATTGACGCACGCGGATCAAACCGGCCACCAGCCTGTCGATATCTTCCCGGGTGGTATAGAGCGCCAGCGAGGCGCGGCACATGCTAGGCACCTGATAATACGCCATCAGCGGCATTGCGCAATGGTGCCCGGTACGGATGGCGATCCCATACTGATCGAGGAAACTGCCCACGTCGTAGGCATGATGCTTGCCCAGATTAAAGGCGATCACCCCGGCCCGGTCGGCGGGACCGTACAGGATCAGATCCGGCACCTGCGTCAGCGCCTCAAGCGCGTAGCGCATCAGTTCCCGCTCGTAGACGTGGATATTCTCGATGCCCAGGCTCTCCACATAGCTCAGCGCCGCGCCCAGCCCCATCATCCCGCCGGTATTGGGGGAGCCCGCCTCAAAGCGCCACGGCGCTTCCAGAAAGGTGGTGCCTTCGCTCAGGCTGACGGTGCGAATCATCGAACCGCCCCCTTCCCATGGCGGCATCAGGTCCAGCAGCTGTTTTTTGCCATACAGTATGCCGATGCCGGTGGGACCGTAGATCTTATGGCCGGAAAAGACGTAGAAATCGCAGCCCAGCGCCTGCACATCCACTTTCTGGTGCATAATGCCCTGGGCGCCGTCCACCAGCACCACCAGATCGGCGGCGGCGGCCCGCGCCCGGGCGATCAGGCGCTCAAGCGGGTTCACCGTGCCCAACACGTTGGAAACCTGGGTGATCGCCAGCAGCCGGGTACGGTCGTCCACCAGCGCATCCAGGCGCGATTCGTCCAGCGTGCCGTCGGGCAGCAGCGGCAATACCCGGATTTCCACCTGTTTTTCCCCGGCGATAATCTGCCAGGGAACGATATTGGAGTGATGCTCCATCTCGGTGATGACGAGGTTGTCGCCGGGCTTGAAAAAATGGCGTCCGTAGCTGTTGGCCACCAGGTTGATGCCTTCGGTGGTGCCTTTGACAAAAATGATTTCATCCGTCGAGGCCGCGTTGATAAAACGCGCGGCCTGGGCGCGGACATCTTCCATCCGGCCGGTGGCTTCGGCGCTCAGGGTGTGGATGCCGCGATGCACGGCGGCGTATCCCTGGCGGTAATAGTCACTTTCGGCATCGATGACGACACTGGGTTTCTGGGCGCTGGCGGCGCTGTCGAGATAGGTTAGCGGTTGTCCGTTAACCTGCCGCGCCAAAATCGGGAAATCCGACCGTACACGTTCAATGGGATACGACATTTATTCCCCCCTGCAATGAATCGGCAATACGCGTCAAGACCGTTTCCCGCACCGTCTGGTTATCAATCGCCTCGGTAATGGCGGCGGCGAAGGCATGGATAATCATTTTTTCAGCATCCTCCCGTTTAATGCCCCGGGATCGCAGGTAGAACATCTGCTCTTCGTCGATGCGCCCCACGGTGGCGCCGTGGCTGCATTTCACGTCGTCGGCATAAATTTCCAGCTGCGGTTTGGTATCCACCTCGGCGAGGCGATCCATCAGCAGATTGTTATTGGTCATCTGGCCGTCGGTCTTGATGGCGTGTTTGGCCACTTTGATCAGGCCGTTAAAGACCCCTTTGCCACGCTCGCGCGCGATGATCTTATGGAGCTGGCGGCTCAGGCAATAGCCTTTATTATGTTCAAGATAGGTACGGGTATCCGCCACGTCGTTGCCCGACGGCAACAGCAGGCTGTTGATAGCCAGATCGGCGCCTTCGCCGTCGAGGCGGGCGCTGGTCTGGTGGCGGGCCAACCCCGCCCCCAGCAGGAAGCTGCTGCTGCGCACCACCGCGTCGCGGCCGATATGGATATCGTTATGGGCGAAGTGGTAGCTCACACGGTTTTCAAACGCCAGCTTGATATGCGCCAACCGGGCATTATCGCCTACCGCCAGCGTCAACCGCGACCCGGTGAAATGGGCCAGGGTTTCGTCGACGCTTGCGAAATGCTCGATAATCTGTCCCTGCGCGCCGCCGCCCACATCGATATGGTGGCGATAGTGCAGCGTATTCAATTCTTCCGGGTTCGACCCGCCACTGCTCAGGTGCAGCAGATACAGCGGTTTTTCGGCCGTTTTACCCGCCGGAAGGCGAATGCGCGTGGTTTCGCAACTCAGGCTCTCGGTCAGGTGCAGGAAGATTTCCGGCTGGATGGGCGCCGGCAACGGCAGGCGTTCGGCGCCCTGCTCGACTGTCACCTGCCAGAAGCCGGTGTCGCTATCGCTCAGATGCGGCGCAAAACGGCCGTTGACGAACACCAGGCGCACGGCATCCAGATCCAGACTCAGCCGGTCGCGCTCATCCAGGCTAAGGCGTTTGCCCGCCGCAAAGGCGAATCGGTGCGCTAACAGGCCGTCCAGCGGCGTGTATTTCCAGTGTTCGTGTTTACGCGTCGGCAGGCCGAGGCGCTCGACGCTTTGCCAGTGTTCATAAGCCTGGGCGGAGCGGCTCAGGCTCTGCCCTTCGAACAGATGGTGCCATTGTTGCAACGCCTGGGCATTATTGTTGTTCGGTAAGCCAGCCATAGCCTTGCTCCTCAAGCTGTTTCACCAGGGAAAAATCGCCGGATTTTACGATGCGGCCCTGGTAAAGCACGTGCACGTGATCCGGTTTTATATAATCCAGAATACGTTGGTAATGGGTGACGATAATAAAAGAGCGCTGTTCATTGCGCAGCGTATTGACGCCGTGCGCCACCACTTTCAGCGCATCGATATCCAGCCCGGAATCGGTCTCGTCCAGGATGCACAGGTCCGGCTCCAGCGCCGCCATTTGCAGAATATCGTTACGTTTTTTTTCACCGCCGGAAAAGCCGACGTTTACCGATCGGGTCAGCAGATCGGGGGGCATTTTCAACAAGGCGATTTTTTCTTCGATAAAATCGGCAAAATCAAAGCGGTCCAGGGGTTCTTGCTGCCGGTATTTACGCACCGCGTTCACCGCGGTCTGCAAAAAGAACTGATTGCTGACGCCGGGAATCTCCACCGGATACTGGAAGGCCATGAAAATACCTTCGCCCGCCCGCTCTTCCGGCTCCAGCGCCAGCAGATCCTTGCCTTTGAACAGCACTTCGCCGTCGGTGACCTGATAGTCATCCCGCCCGGCAAGCGTGGCCGACAAGGTACTTTTGCCGGACCCGTTAGGTCCCATGATCGCATGCACCTCGCCGGGCCTGACTTCCAGGTTCACTCCCTTGAGGATGACGTTATCTTCCACACTGACGTTTAAATTGCGAACTGTTAACATATTTTTTCCTTTACCCGACTTTCGGTGCGCCCGTACGGGCAGCACATGCTGGTGCGCAGTCGGCAACTAAAAAGCGGGATTAGCCCACGCTGTGTTCCAGGCTGATAGCCAAAAGTTTTTGCGCCTCGACGGCGAATTCCAGCGGCAGTTCCGAGAACACATCCTTACAGAACCCGTTTACGATCATCGAGATGGCGTCATCCTCGCTGATCCCGCGCTGGCGGCAATAAAACAGCTGATCTTCACCGATGCGCGAGGTCGTCGCCTCATGTTCCAACTGGGCGGTATTGTTGCGCACTTCCACATAAGGGAAGGTGTGCGCACCGCAGTCCGCGCCGATCAGCATCGAGTCGCATTGCGTGAAATTACGCGCATTGGTGGCGCTGGGCATGATTTTCACCAGCCCGCGGTAAGTGTTCTCGCTTTTCCCCGCCGAGATACCCTTGGAAATAATGGTCGAACGGGTGTTCTTGCCGATATGGATCATCTTGGTGCCGGTATCGGCCTGCTGGCGTCCATTGGTCAGGGCCACCGAGAAGAACTCGCCCACCGAATTGTCGCCGCGCAGAATAACGCTGGGGTACTTCCAGGTAATGGCCGAACCGGTTTCCGACTGCGTCCATGACATCTTGGAGTTTTCGCCGGCGCACAGCGCCCGCTTGGTAACGAAGTTCAGGATGCCGCCTTCGGATTCGCTGCCGGCGAACCAGTTCTGCACCGTGGAATATTTCACCTCGGCGTTTTTGTGGGCGATAACTTCCACCACCGCGGCGTGCAGCTGATAGCTGTCGCGCACCGGCGCCGAGCAGCCTTCGATATAACTGACGTAACTGTCTTCGTCGGCAATCAGGATGGTGCGCTCGAACTGCCCGGTTTTCGCGGCGTTAATGCGAAAGTAGGTGGACAGCTCCATCGGGCAACGCACGCCTTTGGGGATGTAGACAAAGGTGCCGTCGGAAGCCACGGCGGAATTCAGGGCCGCGAAAAAGTTATCGTTGGGCGGCACCACGCTGCCCAGGTACTGCCGCACCAGATCCGGATGTTCATGGATGGCTTCGCCAAACGAACAGAAGATAATGCCTTCCTTCGCCAGCTTGTCGCGATACGTGGTCGATACCGACACCGAGTCGAAAATGGCGTCGACCGCTACCTCGGCGCCTTCACGCACCGGTACGCCCAGTTGGTTGAACGCTTTTTCCACTTCATCGGTCAGGTAATTCTTGGCCGCGTCCTGGCCTGGCTGCTGCATGGCGCCGGGCTGGGAACCGCAGTTGTCGTCGCAGCTGCCGCAGGAAGGGGCGGAATAATAGCTGTAATCGTTATAATCCAGTTTTTTATAATGCGCTTTCAACCAGTGCGGCTCTTCCATTTCCAGCCAGGCGCGGTAGGCATTAAGGCGAAACTCCAGCATCCATTCCGGTTCATTACGTTTAGCCGAGATTGCCCGCACCACGTCTTCACTGATGCCATGTGCCAGCTCGTCGGTGACCAGTTGGGTAAAAAAGCCTTCTTTATAACGTTCGCTTTTTATCCAGGGCTGCGCGGCGTCAATCGCCTCGGGAGTTTCAATAGTGCTTCGTGCCATAATGGTTCATCGCTCAAAGGCCAAAACTTTCGCCACACCCGCAGGCATGTTGAGCTTTGGGATTGTTGAATTTAAATACGTGATTCAGGCCTTCCTGCACGAAGTCCACTTCCGTGCCGTCGATAAAAGGCATGGCTTTCAGCGGGACAAAAAGCCGCGCGCCGTCACGCTCATAAACCAGTTCGCTTTCTTCGGCCGCAGCGGTCGCCACGTCCATCACATAACCGAAACCGGCGCAGCCGGATTGTTTCACGCCAAGCCGTAACCCTTGCATGGCGGAATTTTGTTCCATCAGATGACGGATTTGCCTGGCGGCGCTGGCGCTGAGGGTCAGGCCTTGCCAGATGTTTTCTTCCAGTGAAAACGTTTCAACCGTGTCCATTTGCATAAAACTTACCTCTCAATGTTTCAAGACGATAAACAGCAATCTCTCTATGTTAGTGATATGAATATTCACTGCAACCTTGCACTTTGCATGGGAATAGCTAAAAACGGCGGTTAAAACAGGCATTAAGTTAATTATAGTCGCTATATTACTGCCCGGCCCGCCGCACCCTCGGCAGGCTGTTTTTATAATCCACTGAAATAAAAGGCATTTTATCTCGAATACCCCTATTAAAAATACCAGAACTTTTCGGCGCGCGAATATAAAAATAATCATCGAAAAAAACTATTTTTACGAGAGGTTTAAACAAAAATATCATTACCGCGTCAGGTTAGCGCAATTGTTACCCATTTTTTAATACCCCGGCGCCGGTTGCCGCGCCTCTATTTGCTGAAAACAGCGCCGCCCCAATTGATAATGATAACCATCTCGATTTTAATTAGCATTAATTGCGCATAGGTATTCATAATAATGCAATTTTGACGCCTAAAAAGGCCGGCCCCGCGCAACGATAATCGGGTTTACCATACCCCTGCGCAAGGGTAGCGGCACAAGCAATACGTGCGGTACGTCACACGCGGCAGCATCGTTCCATTCACATTTATTATACAATTATATCACAGTTAGAACCAGATATCGCCGGCGCTGTCGATCCGACGCAGGCGGGTCAACCCGCGATATTTTTTTACATCATTTCGCGCGCCTCCCGGCATGGCGGGCGGTATGCTAAGGCTCACGTTTTTTTCCGGAATAGTCCTTTATGCCCTCCCCAGCCGTTTCTCCCCCGGTCCTGTCCTCGCCGCAGCTGAACCGGCGGATATTTCCCATTATCTTTTTCACCTTTATCTGCTACCTGACCATCGGCATACCGCTGGCGATCATTCCCGGATTTACCCATAACACCCTGGGCTACAATCAGGTGATCGCGGGTTTTGCCATCAGCATCCAATATGCGGCGACCCTGCTCAGCCGCCCTTACGCCGGGCGTTACGCCGACCTGCTGGGGCCAAAAAAAGGGGTGCTGCTCGGACTGGGATGTTGCAGCCTGAGCGGGGTGTTTTGCCTGCTGGCCAGTGGGTCCGAGAGCCTGCCGTGGGCCAGCCTCGGCCTGCTGTTCGCCGGGCGCCTGATATTGGGCGTGGGCGAAAGTTTCGCCAGTACCGGCGCCATCTTATGGGGTATTGCCAGCGTCGGGCAGCGCCATACCGCCCGGGTGATATCCTGGAACGGCGTCGCCACCTATGGCGCCATCGCCATTGGCGCGCCGCTGGGCGTATGGCTAAACGCCATCGGCGGCCTGGGCGTCATCGGCGCGTTTATTCTGGTCGCCGCCCTGCTCGCCTGGGTGCTGGCGCTGCGTAAAACCCCGGTGGCGATTGTTCCCGGTAAACGCATCGCCTTTGGCATCGTGGTCGGCAAGATCTGGCTTTATGGCGTGGGACTGGGATTGGGTACCCTGGGGTTTGGCGTCATCGTCAGTTTTATCACGCTTTATTACGCCGAATATGCCTGGGACGGCGCCGCCTTTGCGCTGACCCTGATGAGCGGCGCTTTTGTCGGCGTGCGCCTGGTGCTCGGCAACGCCATCTATAAGTACGGCGGGCTGAACGTCGCACTGGCGTCGTTTACCGCCGAGGCGCTGGGACTCTTGTTGATATGGGCGGCCCCCGGCCCGGTGCTGGCGGGTCTGGGCGCCCTGCTGACCGGCGCCGGCTTTTCGCTGGTCTTCCCGGCCCTGGGCGTAGAAGCGGTCAAACAGGTCGCGCCGCAAAACCAGGGCACCGCCCTCGGCACCTTCTCGGCCTTTCTGGACCTTGGGCTCAGCCTGGCCGGACCGGCGGCGGGACTGGTGATGTCGCACCTGGGCATGTCGAGCATTTATCTGTGCGCAGCGGCGATGGCCGCCCTGGCCGCGGTATTGATGCTCAGGCTGAAAGCGCGGGTTAGCCCCGGGCAACCGGGTTAGGCAACTCTTCCCCGGCCCTGAGCACCACCGTGGTCAGGCGGGAAATACAGTTAAGCCTGCCGCGGCCATCGGATATCAGGATCTCCCATACCTGATGCGTTTTCCCCAGATGAATGGCCCGGCACACGGCGCGCACCTGGCCGTCGGTAACCGGGCGCAGGTGGTTGGCGTTGATATCCAGGCCCACCACGATGTCCTCGCCCTGCGTGCACAGATAGCCGGCCACCGATCCCAGGGTTTCGGCTAACGCCACCGAGGCGCCGCCGTGCAGCAGGCCGTACGGCTGGCGGGTGCGCTCGTCCACCGGCATCACCGCCTCCAGTTCATCCGCGCCAATACGGGTGAAGACGATGCCCAGATGCGCGGCCAGGGTGCCCGCGCTTTTCTGGTTAAGCGCGTCCAGGGACGCGGGACGTTTCCAAATCATCAGATAATCTCCAGCAAGGCTTGCAGGGGGTGGCGGATGCCTTCCCCTTCGATACGTTTCACCTGGCTGCGACACGAATAGCCGGTCGCCAGGCAGCGGGCGCGCGGCAAGCGCTGCAAGGCCTGCTGCCAGGACAGGGCGTAGATGCCCAGTGAATTATCCAGGTTGGCGCTTTCATGGCCATAGGTGCCGGCCATGCCGCAGCATCCGACGCCGACGGTTTCAAGACTGGCGCCGTAACGGGCAAAAATAGCGGACCACTGCTGACCGCTGACCGGCAGCTCGGTGGATTCGGTGCAATGGCCGAATAAATACCACCCCTGCGGGGGCTGAGTAACCGGCTGCGCGCCGCCGGCATCAGGTAGGCCAGCGGGTACCGGTAACCCGGCGGTATCTTGTGACGTTGTCACTGATACCGGCGGCGGCAGCGTCATCAGCCATTCATGTACCAGCTGTACCTGGAAGTCTCCGCGCCGGTCGCCGAGGATCTCGCGATACTCATCCCGGTAACACAGCACCAGCGCGGGATCCACGCCCACCATGGGCAGCCCCAGGCGCGCGGTGCGGTTAAGGAAATCGGCGGTTCTGGCGGCGGTTTTGGCGAAGCGCTGTAAAAAACCCTTGATATGCTGGGCCTTGCCGTTGGGTGAGAACGGCAGCAATACCGGAATCCCGCCCAGTTTTTCCACCAGACGGACAAAATCCGCCACCACGGCGGCATCGTAATAGCTGGTAAAGGGATCCTGTACAATCAGGACATGGCCCCGGCGCTGCGCGGCCGTCATCGCCTCCAGCTGTTCCAGGGTGATGCCGGCGGCGCGATGCCCCATAAGACGTGTGCGCAGCGAGGGCGTCGACAGCAGGGGTAAATCCACCATGCCGATGCGCGTCCGGCTCAGTTCGCGCAGCCAGGGCTGCTGCAGGAAAAAGTTAAACAGCCTGGGCGCGCGTGCCATCAGCGGCGCGTAGCTTTCGACGCCGGCCACCAGGTGATCGCGCGCCGGACGGAGATAACGGCTGTGATACAGCTGGAGAAAACGGGAACGGAAACCCGGCACATCGATTTTAATCGGGCATTGCGTCGAGCAGGCTTTGCAGGCCAGGCAACCGGCCATCGCCGCCTTGACCTCATGGGAAAAATCATACTCGCCCTGTTTCGCCCGCCGGCTGTTGCGCACCCTGCCGGCCAAATCGCGCAGCGTGGCGATACCGCTGGGCAGGTTTTTTTCCAGCAGCAGCGGGTCGACCCCCTGCACGGCCAGCAGCCTGAGCCATTCCCTGACCAGCGTGGCGCGGCCTTTTGGCGAGTGGATACGGTCGCCGGTGATTTTCATGGACGGGCACATCGGGCTGCGCGCGTCGAAATTGAAACACAGGCCATTGCCGTTGCATTCCAGCGCGCCGCGAAATGACCCGCGCACCGCCACCGGGATCTGCCGGTCGTAGGTGCCGCGTTTGACGGCGTCGATGTGTTTCATCGGCGCGTCGCTGTCCACCGGCGCGCATATCTTGCCGGGATTGAGGCGGTTGCCGGGGTCGAAAGCCGATTTTATACACCGTAGCTCATGATAGAGCGTCGCGCCGAAAAACGCCGGGCTGTATTCTGCGCGAAACCCCTTGCCATGCTCCCCCCACAGCAGGCCGCCATATTTTGCCGTCAGTTGTACTATGCGATCCGACAACTGTTTCATTAATATTTCCTGGGCGGGATCGCACATATCCAGCGCCGGACGAACGTGCAACACGCCGGCATCCACATGGCCGAACATGCCGTAGCTGAGGTGATGTTCGTCCAGCAGTTGGCGGAACTCGGCGATATAATCGGCCAGATGCTCGGGCGGAACGCAGGTATCCTCGGCGAAAGGTATGGGTTTGGCCGCGCCCTTGCTATTGCCCAGCAGGCCCACCGCCTTTTTGCGCATGGCGTAGATGCGTTCGATGTCGGCCAGCCGATCGCAGATCTGGTAGCCGATGACACCGCCGCCGCCTTCAGCCATCAGCCGATCAAGGCCCTGGCATAACGCCGCCACCCTGGCGGCGACAAGGGACGCGTCGTCTCCGGCGAACTCAACGATATTCAGTCCCAGCATCTCCCGCGCTGGCACATCCCGGATCAGCTCGCGGACTGAATGCCAGACAATATCCTCGCGGGCCAGGTTCAGTACCGTCGAGTCCACCGTTTCCACCGACAACGCATGGGCCTGCAGCATAAACGGCGCGTTGCGCAAGGCGGAGTTGAATGAATCATATTTTACATTCACCAAGCGGCGCACCTTCGGCAAAGGCGTAATATCCAGCCGCGCTTCGGTGATGAAGGCGAGCGTTCCCTCCGAACCGGTCAGGATGCGCGTCAGGTCAAACGTTTGCAGGTCGTCGCTGTAGACATGGCGCAAATCGTAACCCGTCAGGAAGCGATTTAACTTGGGAAATGAGTCCAGGATCAGCTGGCGCCGCTCGCGGCAGCGATCCAGCACCGTGCGGTAAATCCGCCCTGCCGCGCCCGCTTCCCCGGCTATCTTTTCCGCCTGCGCGGTAGGCATGGCGCAGGTATCCAGCACTTCGCCCGCCATCAGCACCGCGCGCAGGCCCAGGACATGATCGGACGTTTTGCCGTACACCAGCGACCCCTGGCCCGACGCGTCGGTATTGATCATGCCGCCAAGCGTGGCGCGATTACTGGTGGACAGCTCGGGGGCAAAAAAATAGCCCAGCGGGCGCAGATATTCATTGAGCTGATCCTTGATGACGCCCGCCTCGACCCTGACCCATCCCTGTTCGGGATTAACTTCGAGGATATGGTTCATATGTCGCGACATATCCACCACTACGCCGCTATTAAGCGCCTGGCCATTGGTGCCGGTGCCGCCGCCGCGCGGGGTAAAGGCCAACGAGGCAAAACGCGGCTCCCGCGCCAGCCGGCTGATTAACAGCACATCATCGGTTGAACGCGGAAACAGCACGGCGTCGGGCAACAACTGGTAAATACTGTTATCGGTCGCCATGGTCAGGCGATCGGCGTAGGACGTGGCGCTGTCGCCGGTAAAGCCGCTGCGTTGCAATTGGGCAATAAACTCGAGAACCGGTTGGGCAATTCCCGGCGCCTGGGAGATCTGTGGGATCATTAACTCTGAGCCTGCTTTTCAAGTGTAAAGGGGGCCGGCATAAGGATTTTTATGAAGGTCCGACCCGATTGTTTTATCATATTTTTTTTGGACGCGCGCGTGGACGGAGAAATTTTTTGCCCCAGGCGATGATACCCCGGCGCTGCCGGCAACGCCGGTTGGCCCTGGCGGGCGTTAAAATTGTTGTTATGGCCTGTTAAAAAACGGGGAAATAACGCATCATTAAGACTATTGCTGAACAACGGATCCCCTTTCTCCGATCGTTGCCTTACCCTATTTACCCGCTGTTTATTGAGGTGAAAACTTTTTCATGGATTACCCGCGTCAACTGCTTGATCTGCCAAGGATGCTCTTTAGCGTAACTTTTATCGCGCTGATGACATTAGCCTGTTTCTGGGTGGTGCAGCCTTTTATCCTGGGTTTTGCCTGGGCCAGCATGGTGGTCATCGCCACCTGGCCGCTACTGATCAAAATCCAGGCGTTATTATGGGGACGCCGTTCGCTGGCGGTGCTCGTCATGACCCTGTTGCTGGTATTGTTGTTCGTCCTGCCGCTGTCCGTGCTTATCAGCAGCGTCATTGACAACAGCGCGCCGCTGGTGGCGTGGGCGACCGAGCCAAACCGGCTCACCCTGCCGGCGCTGCACTGGCTGCGCGATGTGCCGCTGGTCGGCCATAAGCTTTATTCCGGCTGGCAGGCGACGATTTCCGGTGGCGGCGGCCCGCTGGTGGCCAAGATACAGCCTTACATCGGCCAGTCGGCGACCTGGCTGTTGTCGCAGGTGGCGCAGGTGGGCAGTTTTCTTATCCATTGCGCCCTGATGCTGCTGTTCAGCGTACTGCTGTATATCCGTGGTGAACGGGTGGCTCTGGCGGTGCGCCATTTTGCCATCCGCCTGGGCGCCGAACGCGGCGACGCCTCGGTCCTGCTGGCTGCGCAAGCCATCCGGGCGGTGGCGCTGGGCGTGGTATTGACCGCCATCGTGCAAGCGGTATTGGGCGGCATCGGGCTGGCGGTATCCGGCATCCCCTTCGCCACCATTCTGACCATCATCATGTTTATCACCTGCATAGCCCAGTTGGGTCCGCTGCCCATCCTAATCCCAGCCATGATCTGGCTGTACTGGAGCGGCGATACCACCTGGGGCACGGTGCTGCTGGTATGGAGCTGCGTGGTCGCCACGCTCGACAATATTCTCCGGCCGATCTTTATCCGCATGGGCGCGGATTTACCGATCCTGCTGGTGCTGTGCGGCGTTATCGGCGGCCTGCTGGCGTTCGGGATGATTGGCCTATTTATCGGGCCGGTGGTGCTGGCGGTATCTTACCGGCTGATCTTTGCCTGGGTGCACGAGGCGCCTTCGCCGAGTGAAATGCACGACCCCGAGAAACACCTCAGTGATTTGTCGGAATTCTAAGCTTAAATTTAATTCGCCAATATAATTTTTCCAGATGAGATAAAACTCATCTGGAAATTAATATACCAACATCATTAATTGTTAGCTTCTTTAACTTTTAATTTACTTATTCGGAGAATTCTTAATGACTCCGCCTCATGTAATTAATATTATTAGCACATCAATTAACTCAACTCACTGATTTTACATCAAGGTTTCCCCTGAGTTAAACGAATTGCTGTGTGTAGTCTTTGCCCGTCTCATAGGATGGGCTTTTTTTTCGCCTTTTTCCCGCGCAGATAAATCATTGCCTTGGATATTGTTGCCATAAAAGGTGAGCTATAAATCTTTGGCTAAAACAAAAAAGCCGGGGGCGTCCCCGGCTTTTTTTTTCGGTGTTTTTCAGCAAACGGAATATCAGAGTTCGGCCAGGCTTAGCCAGGTCTTTACCACGGTATCCGGATTCAGGGACAAGCTGTCGATACCCTGCTCCATCAGCCAGGCGGCGAAATCTTCATGATCCGAGGGACCCTGCCCGCAGATACCGACGTATTTACCTTGCCCCTTGGCCGCTTTGATAGCCATCGACAGCAGGGCTTTTACCGCCTCGTCCCGCTCGTCGAACAATTCGGAGACTAATCCTGAGTCGCGGTCCAGGCCCAGCGCCAACTGCGTCATATCATTCGACCCGATGGAAAATCCGTCAAAGTGTTGCAGGAACTGATCCGCCAGCAGGGCGTTGGAGGGAATTTCGCACATCATGATGATTTTCAGCCCCTGCTCGCCGCGTTTCAATCCCTGGCGCGCCAGCTCATCCACCACCGCCTTGCCCTGGGCGACGGTACGCACGAACGGCACCATGATTTCCACGTTGGTCAGTCCCATGTCGTTGCGCACGCGTTTAATGGCGTCGCACTCCAGCGCAAAACAGGCTTTGAAATTCTCGGAAACGTAACGGCCCGCGCCGCGAAAGCCCAACATCGGGTTTTCCTCGTCGGGTTCGTAGCGCTCGCCCCCCACCAGGTTGGCGTATTCATTGGATTTGAAGTCGGACAGGCGCACGATCACCCGTTTCGGCCAGAATGCCGCGGCAAGCGTGGAAACGCCTTCGGTAAGGCGGGCAATGTAGTATTCCTTCGGGCTGTCATAGCCCTGGATCAAATCGTTGATTTCCTGTTTCAGCTTCGGCGTCTGATCATCGAACTCCAGCAGCGCGCGGGGATGGACCCCAATCATACGATTGATGATAAACTCCAGTCGCGCAAGGCCCACACCGTCGTTGGGCAGCCCGGCAAAATCAAATGCCCGGTCGGGATTGCCGACGTTCATCATGATCTTCAGCGGCAGCGCCGGCATCTTATCGATGGCGGAACTGTTAACGGCGAAATCCAGCCGTTCCTGGTAGACGTAACCGGTATCGCCCTCGGCGCAGGAGACGGTAACCTCCAGGCCCTCGGCAAGGCGCTCGGTGGCGTCGCCGCAGCCCACCACCGCCGGGATGCCCAGTTCACGGGCGATGATCGCCGCATGGCACGTGCGCCCGCCGCGATTGGTCACGATGGCGGAGGCTTTTTTCATGATCGGTTCCCAATCCGGGTCGGTCATGTCGGTGACCAGCACATCCCCGGCCGCGACCCGATCCATTTCGCTGATATCATGAATCACCTTAACCGGACCGGCGCCGATGCGATGACCGATGGCCCGCCCTTCAATCAGCACCTCGCCGCGGGATTTAAGCTGGTAGCGCTCCATCACCTGGCCGCGCGAGCGTACGGTTTCAGGCCGCGCCTGGACAATAAACAACTGGCCGGTATGGCCGTCCTTGGCCCATTCGATATCCATCGGCCGCTGGTAATGCTGTTCGATTTGCAGCGCCTGACGCGCCAGATCCTGCACTTCCTCATCGGTAAGGGCGAAACGGCGACGCTCGCGTTCGGGAACATCCTCGATGCGCACCTGTTTACTGTGTTCCTGGCTATCGGCATACACCATGCGGATTTTTTTCGAGCCGATATTGCGCCGGACAATCGCCGGTTTGCCCGCCGCCAGCGTGGGTTTATGCACATAGAATTCATCGGGATTGACCGCGCCCTGCACCACCATTTCACCCAGGCCGTAGGCGGCGGTAATAAACACCACCTGGTCAAAACCGGATTCGGTATCGATGGTAAACATCACGCCGGCCGCCGCCAGATCGGAGCGGACCATGCGCTGTACCCCGGCAGAAAGCGCCACGCCGCGGTGGTCGTAGCCCTGGTGTACCCGGTAGGAAATGGCGCGATCGTTGAACAGCGAGGCGTAGACGTGCTTGATGGCCGTCATGACGGCATCAATGCCCTGGACATTGAGAAAGGTTTCCTGCTGGCCGGCGAACGAGGCGTCGGGCATATCCTCGGCGGTGGCGGAGGAACGCACCGCAAACGACGCCTCGTCGTCATCCGCCGACAGCTGCCCGTACGCGGCGCTGATGGCGTTTGCGAGTTCCGGCTGGAAAGGGGTATCGATAATCCATTGCCGAATCTGCTTCCCGGCCTGGGACAATGCGCCGATATCGTCGATATCAGTATGATCCAACAGATCATAGATACGCTGGTTGATGCCGCTCTGATTGAGAAAATCATTAAACGCTTTGGCCGTGGTGGCGAAACCGTTCGGCACGGAAACCCCCAGGGCGGATAAATGGGTAATCATTTCCCCCAGAGAAGCATTCTTACCACCAACGCGGTCTACGTCATGCATTCCGAGCTGGTTGTACCATAATACGCTATCTGAATCATTGTCAGTCTGAGACATCTGATCATCCTTTTATAACTTATAATGAAATAGGGTATTGCTAGTGATAATGCCGGGTGTTAACGATTATTTGACAGAGCGTAGCATAAACTTTATTGCATCTGCCTAGGATGAATCGTGCCAGCGCCAAAAATCAGAGTTTGCCGCAATGGATTTATCGATAAAAACACCCTTAAAGCAACATGCGTACAACATCAGGAGAACATCATGGAACGCAGCGTATTCTTTATTTCCGACGGCACGGCCATTACCGCTGAAGTGGTCGGCCACGCGGTGCTGTCCCAATTTCCCGTCTCCACCACCAGCTATACCCTGCCGTTTGTGGAAACCGAGACCCGGGCCATGGCGGTGAGCGAGCAGATCAATGCGCTCTATAAACAGAGCGGCGTGCGTCCCCTGGTGTTTTATTCCATCGTATCGCCGGTTATCCGCACCATTGTGGAAAACAGCGCCGGATTTTGCCAGGACGTGGTCCAGGCGCTGGTGGCGCCGCTACAGCAGGAACTGGGATTGGCACCGGATCCGGTGGCGCATCGCACCCATGGGCTGACCGCCACCAACCTGACCAAATACGATGCCCGCATCGCCGCCATCGATTACACCTTGGCCCATGATGACGGCATCTCGCTGCGCAACCTGGATCAGGCGCAGATTATCCTGCTGGGCGTGTCGCGCTGCGGCAAAACCCCCACCAGCATTTACCTCGCCATGCAGTACGGTATCCGCGCCGCCAATTATCCCTTTATCGCCGACGACATGGATAACCTGCGCCTGCCGGCGGCGCTGAAACCCTACCATGATAAACTGTTCGGCCTGACCATCGATCCGGAGCGTCTGGCGGCCATTCGCGATGAACGCATGAACAACAGCCAGTACGCCTCGCTGCGCCAGTGCCGGCTGGAAGTTAACGAAGTCCAGTCGCTGTTTCGCAACCATCAGATCCCTTTTCTCAACTCCACCAATCATTCAGTAGAGGAAATGGCGACCAAAATAATGGATTTACTGGGCTTGAACCGGCGCATGTACTAATGCAAATTGCATTATTTTTTTTGAATTCATCTGCTTTTGGTTTATTGTGATCGGCATCACTTCCCGGTATTTCCACCGTTGCGAAGAAGCCATTTTAGAGATTGTCCATGTTTAACACAGATGAATTGCGCACCAGGCGCATTGGTCGTCTTATTGAGCCGGCGAAGCTTGCCGAACTTTTGCCTCTCACCCCGCAGATAACGGATCATGTCAACGGCGCACGCCGGCGCATTGAAAATATCCTTCACGGCAACGATCCGCGCCTGCTGGTGGTGGTGGGCCCCTGCTCCATCCATGATACCGACGCCGCCATCGATTATGCGCGCCAGTTGAATACCCTGCGCGTTCGCTACCAGGATCGCCTGGAGATCGTTATGCGCGCCTATTTTGAAAAACCGCGCACAGTGGTCGGATGGAAAGGCATGATTTCCGATCCTGGCCTGGACGGCAGCTATCGTGTCAATGACGGGCTGGCAGCCGCGCGCCGCCTGCTGCTGGCGCTGAATGAAATGGGGATGCCCACCGCCACGGAATTTCTTGATATGGTGATCGGCCAGTATATTGCCGATTTAATCAGCTGGGGCGCCATCGGCGCCCGCACCACTGAAAGCCAGATCCACCGGGAAATGGCGTCGGCGCTGTCATGCCCGGTCGGGTTTAAAAACGGTACCGACGGCAACACACAAATCGCCGTTGACGCCATTCGCGCCGCCCGCGCTTCCCATATGTTCCTGTCGCCGGATAAGCAGGGCCAAATGACCATTTACCAAACGTCCGGCAATCCCTACGGCCATATCATCATGCGCGGCGGGCGCACGCCTAATTACCACGCCGCGGATGTGCAGCAGGCCTGCGCCCATTTGCAGGAGTTCGGGCTACCGCCGCATTTGCTGGTGGATTTCAGCCATGGCAACAGCCAGAAGCAGTATCGCCGCCAGCTGGACGTGGCCGAATCGGTATGCGCGCAGATACGCGGCGGCTCACGGCGGGTGGCGGGCGTGATGGCCGAAAGTTTCCTGGTGGAAGGCAGCCAGGCCCTGCTACCCGGCCAGGCGTTGACCTATGGCCAATCCATTACCGACGGCTGCCTGGGCTGGGAAGATACCGAAAGACTGCTGGCCATGCTGGCCAACGCGGTGGATACCCGCTTTTGAGCGCATGGACCCCGTCAAAATAGCGCCGAGCTTAGTTAACGCGCCAAGGCCGCCTGAAGGCGGCTTTTTAGATAATAATCCCCACAAAAAACGACGGCAATAAAATCTCATTTTTTGTTAAACCGCCACAAAGTATTAAGTTTTGATTCACCCGCGCAGTGATATGATAAACCCATGCTGGCAAATATTAACATCATTGCACCCGCACGATATATCATTCACCGATCACGACCATAATCTTGCCCGCATAATAACCCCATTAATCATTGTCAATCATAATGAATAAGGAAGAATTCATGCCTAACATGACAAATGCAATAGATATTAACTCTCATGGCAATATGCGGTGCATCGATCAAAAATTGATGACACATAGTTCAAGACATCCTTATACCGAAGCGGTTATGAATGTCAAAAATATTTACTTAGAAGATAAAATCAATAAAACTGAAATAA
This sequence comes from Sodalis sp. RH24, assembly GCF_047324145.1. Taxonomy (NCBI): domain Bacteria; kingdom Pseudomonadati; phylum Pseudomonadota; class Gammaproteobacteria; order Enterobacterales; family Bruguierivoracaceae; genus Sodalis; species Sodalis sp. RH24. The sequence continues at coordinate 717,388 of NZ_CP178729.1, read as the reverse complement.
ATGGACACAGCACTGCCCGATATGGTGATGCACAAGTAGAAAAGAACCATGAGAAAAATATCGACTATTTATTTTGTTGTGTCAATGAACTCCGAAATAACCTGGATTGTTTATTGCGCCCCGGCAATACAAAATATATCGCAATTGAATTAATGGGGAACAAAAAATCCATACCCGCAAAAAACATCTCATTGCCCAGCGGCAGGTCAATTTATGCTGGGTATGTTGAGGAAAGATTAATTGTTTCGGACGGCCGCAATTATCATATCGAACACTCCTGGCACACACCATTAACCTGGAAAGCAACTTTTGCCAATTTGCTTGCTCACCTTACCTACGCAAGCGGTTGGTCGAACGCAAAGGACCGGCCCGGCTGGATGCATAAAGCGTTTAACTGGCTTGGCAGCATGGGCGACCCGTTAATTTTCCCACAGGCCGACGGCAAGCCGTTAGTCCCTACCAATTTCACTTCCGGTAATGTTATTTACGCCGCTCAGGCTGATTTTTCGGCGCAGTTAGGCCCGGCAGACACGATTTCACGCGAGGAAAAAGACATTGAGACCACCACCTTATCACCGCCGGTCAAGCAGGCCTTGTCTTCTTCATCTGGGACCGATAAGGCAGTGAAGACCGCCGTTATTCCCAGTCAGTTAATATTTATTATCGATAGCCATGAGTTCAAAATTGCACCCGCGAATCTGGAAGCCGAGGCTCAGCTGCAAAGCCTTATACATTATTTTTTTCAGCAAAACGCAGCGCAGGTGGCCAATCCCCTGACCATGCTACTTGAATTTGACGCGTATATCGGCCGCGAAATGGCGATTATGTTTCATCAGGGTTTATATCTTAAAGAAAAAAACAACTCGCTTAATATTATTATTTTCAAGATGATTTCCGAAAACATTATTTCCACCATGAACATATTGGCGTTAAAAGGCTCATCCACTGCCGATGACATCGCCAAATATTCTGAAGATCAAATAAGAATTGGCGATTACATTACTGATTTAGAACAAAGAGTGCTGGATGCCACTCGGCGTGTTGATACTAAAATCATCAAAGAGTTGGTGTCGCACATAAGAAATAAAGACTTCCCCACAGCCAAAAAGGAAATAATCGATAATATTAAGCAATCTACATTTGAGATGCGTGTTTATTACAAAAGATTGCTGCATTATTTCATATTATTCACTCAGGCCCTTGATGAATACCGACACCAAATGACCCTGGACGATTTCCCTTCATTGGAAAAAGCTTTGTACATTAATTCCCAAGATATTTACAGTGCGTTGATTAGCGGCAACTCTGAACATTTGACAAACAGTTTAATAAAGCTAAAATTCCTTTATATCTTCGAATATACACGTTCCAATGGCATCAGTATATTTACATCAAATTTTATCGTACCGGGAGAAATATCAAACCTGTGGCATATTTTTGTTGAAGATGAAATTGAATTCGACAAAGAGGGGATGAATAAATTATTTGCCGAGGAACTAATAAGTTTCATTTATCAACACAAAACGTCGCACCTGCATTTCGATCAAGCTTTGGATTTAATCGAAATTTCCCGCCTAGATGAAATAAACACAAACGATAAAGGCAATTGGATGGAAAATAACATAAGCTATTTTTATCGTGCACAGGAAATATTATCAAATATTATCGAAGCTAACCAATTTGAAAAAGAAAAATTCCTTGAGAATATTTTTTGGTATAATGACTTCGTCAGCAGGCTTCACAATGACAAAACGCTATTCATTATGATGACATATTTAATTAATTTGCAAAAGTTATTTATTAATGAAGTGGTTAATTTTCGAAGCAATAAAAGACATATAGTTGCAACAACTCAGGAACAACGTATCGCAGCTGCAAAAATTGAAGCGGCACGAAATATATCCCTAAAGGAAACGCAAGAAAAAGATGATTATAGCTTAATACTGGAATATAATAATCTCGAATCAAACGGTCACTTAGAAGTTCTAACCAAGGCCGCGGTTGCCTGGTATATGTCACAACAAAATAATATCGATGATGGTTTTTTAAGCGCTATCAATGTACTCTATATACTCAAACACTTTATCTCGGCTCAACAGAAAATCTCACATGAGCATCACATTCGGCAGCAACAACCTTTCACCAGTGTTTTCCAGCTCAAACCTTCATCACAGATAGATTCGGCTGATGGATATTATAATCAATTCAGATACTACAAAATTCATGATTCTTTTTCTGAAGCACAAAAACTCACCATGATTGCCTTAAATAACTCAACTTTGAATTATTTAGATGTTATTTATCCACCAAAAGACATTATCTGCTTCAAGATATTTTCCCGCAATTACGTTACTAACCATTTATCCCCCTTTACAACGGTATATCTCCCTGCGGAAAATCTTGGCTATCTATCCATTGCAACATTACATAGCAACCGGCAGGTATTATTATCCACATTGAATGGTTTCCCATTCATCGCCGATATCGACACACCGGAAAAAACCGACATTATCCTTCAAATGAAATCATATTGGGCTAATTGCGATAGTATTTTTTCGTTACGCAATCGGCCTCAGTTTCCTATTAATGAAACGACACTTGCGTCGCTATTCCCCAAAATCGACGCCAATAGTAATAGACTAACGTCCATGGTTGAAATACTGCTGCGTCCTCCCGAGGAGGAATCAATCGACATCGCCGCGCCGGCATATGGGTTGGTTGCCGTAAAAGATAATGATATAAATTTAATCATCACACCTTATACACCTCAGCAACAGAATACATTCCAACCCTTAAGCATCAACCACTCTTTACTAACAAATTTTGACTATATGAATCAGGCAACATTGATATCCATTGCTGATGAGTTGAAAGAAAAGTTATATGAAGCCACTTGGTTGGAATACATTGCCGCTTTTATCCCATTTTTCACCACGCTTTGCCGTCACTGGCATGATGAAGAGCATGAAATAAAATTTGAAGACGTTATTTTTGATATTTATGATCTAATGTTGACATTAGCTTCTTTTACCGGGCAGTTTAAAAAAATATCTGAAAACACATTAAAACATGCCTTACATAAGGCCATCGAGCAGAAAATACGGCATGATCTTTTTAAAAAATTTGTCATCAACGAGTTAATCAACGCATCCCCGGAAATAGGGATAAAGTTTACCAAAACCGCTCTAAATGAATTTTTTTCTTACTTTAACGTTATCCATCCTTCAGGTAAGGCTTTATCGGTCTTTGTAGATAATATACAAGTTAACATTCTAGATTCAATAGCGATCGCTAATCGCGCCTTAAAATCCGATAGTGCGTTTAAAAAAAAACTCCGCCAACCTTGGAGAGCAAATGTAAGTGATAAGATATTAGAAACATTAAACACAGGAGTTGCCACAACAAATTCAACATCGGCTGAATTATTTTACGTCATCAATAATAATGACTACTTCCCGGTATTTTGGGATAAATATAACGGTGAATGGAGAATCATCAATTCACATGGCCCCAATTATAAAAACTTTGCTATTCCCGTTGCCCGCACCCATTCTGGCAACTGGGTTGCGAGCGCGGGGCAATTAGTGGACTTGAAATTTTCATCCTTCAGCATAAGTCCAATGAATCACAAGAAATTTGATAATAAAATAATCTTCATGGAGCCTATAAAAACAAGTAGTTATCAAAACATTTCAGATAATTATCTAATTGATTTCCATAAAAAAATATTACATTTTTATCTACAAAGGCATTATTACTCACAAAGGATAATTGGCGCCGAGATAGACATTAATGTTTTTCTGGATCACTCTTTTCATTTTTTTTCCATCAAGCAAGAAATACTGGCTTTACAAGAATTCAATGGATTTACTTATGATATAAAATCAAGCGAACTTGTGATAAAAACGTTAAGTGGCATTGATGATAGCAAAGTGCAATTCCGAGCAGTATGCGGCTGGCGCAGCAAGAACGACATGATGGCAGAAACATATTTCGCCTTGGCCATTAAGATAGGAGAGATGAAATACATCCTTGATTTAAATGAAATCCGTTCTATTTTTGGCTTCAATGACACAAGAGATGTTTTCACAGAAAACGAATGGGTCATGATGATGAATAACTCACCGTCTCCCTTTGAACTGATAAAATTTAAAGATTTTGAATTTATTGGTGATGCCAAATATTTTAATTATCGTGAGGCGACAGCACCGCACACTTATATAAAAAATGGGTTTTTACTAAAAGAGCCCTCTTGGTATAGATCATTAACTATAAAAACAAATACCAGTTTAAAGAACCTCAATGTTTTTCAAGAAACCATTGTTAATCCTGAAATTCATTTAGTAGCAAGAGTATTGCGAAATCATTTCGAAAGTTATAATTTTAATGAAGAATTTATTTTATATGTGTTACTAAAATCTGCAATAATTGATAATGCGGGCGCCGCCAAGATTATTAAATTTAATCACCCAGGCCAAATCCAACAGGGTGATGAGTCTAGCCATTTTAAGTAATCAGCAAATAATACCCTCTACCTCCGCCTTATTAAAAATCAATAAAGGTAAACTGATTGCTGTTTTTAATTATCTCGATCAGCTTGAGCATTTATTGCTATGTTTGGGTAATGGACGTTTCATAGGTTTGGGCAATGATTTTTTTGGTTTTGCACCCCAGGCAAGAGCCACGTTAATTATCGCCGAGCAGATGGGTACCTTCATCCATGGTCTGTTAAAACCTCATCATGTGGAACAAACTTTTACAGTATTCGCCGGTGATGCGTTCGGCGCGAAAGACGATGCCCCGTTAATGCTGGACGATGTTCCCAGAGAGAAAATCCCTGAATATTTTATCGATGGTCGCATAAAAAAATATCGGGAACAACATATTCCCCGGGAACAGGTACTGTTGGGTAAAGATTGCCATATATCCCGCATTAACGGAGCCACGCCGCGTTTATCTATAAAATTGCGTGGCACACCTTTTATGGTTAATCATATGGACGTTGTCGAGTTTTCCGACATCCTTAAAGGACTGAAATATTTAGATGGTGAGAAATTTGATTTGCGTAGTATTAACAGCATCGAGTTGACATCCTGCTTCAGTGGCTATGGAAGCCGCTATTCTACCGCGCAGGCCCTGGCTAATGAACTGGGGATTAGGGTTTATACTGTACCACCTTATATCAGTGATACTGTAAGGTTAAGAAGGCCTGAATGGTTTCATGACTATTATCCCGAAGAAGTTAGTATGAGCACGAAGGGCACTCCCAGCGAACTGCCGCATTGGACTCACCACCAGGAATATATCAAAGTGCAAAATATGCAGCGCGCAATGCACGAAATTTTGTATGCCATGCGCGACGTTATTCGCCGATTGGAATTCATACAACGCGGGCAAAACATTACAGACAGTCCCTTTCATGGTGTGTCCCAACACGTTCCTTTTATTTACATCGACATATTGCGGTTATTCTACCCACCTAACCCTCACCACCCTCTTATTGTAGGGGATATAATATTGCGTCCCGATTCTCTTAAATTGCTTAAAGAAATTATCGCGGATTATACTATTGTCGCCGGCAACGAGGTTTTCATTATCGAACAAGCCTTTATGGATATTATCCTATCAATTGATGAGTATAAATATTTATCCAATCAATTTAATACTACCTCTCTTCAAGACTAAGCGCACGAGCACACTGTCTTAGCTCAAGCACAGAATCACTCAATGCCGGTCTCAGTCAGGCGGCGGCGCGGGAAAGTCGTTAAACGCCGGTCCGTCGTCAAACGGACGGCGCGGAGTCTGGTGTGGCCCGGCCAAATGTGGCGTTGTTTTGTTCGGCCCAGCTGATTATTTGCTGGGCCAGAGAGTGGCGCAGGATAAGGTGGCGATTTTAAGAGGTCACGCCCATGTCGTGCCGCTACCCAATAAATGCAGCGTCTCAAACGCCTGAAACCCGCGCCCTACGCAGCGGGGGGCTGCCATGGAGAAAGGAGAACCCTGTAATACCGGTGTCTGTGCCACGGCGCTAAGACGTTCAAGTGTCGAAAGACTGGCGGCATTTTTTTTCTGGCGACGACGTCAAATCAACAGGCTAAATACGCCGCGCCCGCCTATCGGCTTTATGCCAGTTGACATTGCATATGTCGTCATAGCTGTCCGATGCATGGATAAGCATAGGCGAAAGACTATTTACCAAACGACGGGTAACCGTAGCGGCCATATCATTATACGCGGTGGCTACCTGGGCTGACAGTGAATAGCCACCTGAGCGGCTGGCCGGTGCGGTTGATTTGCGCAGCCGACGGCAAAAAGCAAGTTAAGCCAGCCTTTATGGGCCGGCATCAAAGGTTGCCCTTCCCTGCGGCTTTTTTATGGCGGATTATCACCGCGTGTCCCCGACTTAACCTCTCAATCAATTAAACAAAATCTTATTAAAGCTTAATTAAGCTACTCGTTTATATTATGGTAGGTCACTAACTCCTTGCATAACCAATAATACCAGCCGGAAATAGGTCGTACACCCTTTATCATTGACGTTATCTGGCCCGTGCTCATTTCGCCCTCAACCTCGTGAGCATAAGCACAACTTAAGGAAATATATGGTTAATTTAATCAATTACGGCACATCCAATGCCCCATCGGCGTCATCTTTTTATTTGAAACCAATAAATAGTTTGCATTCATTTTCAAAAGTCATCATTAAAGCTAGAAATATTAATCACCCAAAAGAGCCAGATATTCGCCATCAAGGAAACCAGACGGGTATTGCCGGCGACAAACAGCGGTCCACGCCGGGCTCAGATGATAGAATTAATTATTTATATCAATGTGCAAATGAATTGATTCGCAACAAAGACTGCTTACTCACGGCCGGCGGCGTTCGTTATATTAATATCACGCTAATGGATACAACAATTAATCTCCCCGTCAGGCATATTACTTTGCCGAGCGGCCGGGCTATTCTAGCGGGATATTTGGACAGCCGGTTGGTTGTGGTCCACGAAAATAATTATTATATTGAAGATCTGCTGCAGGCGCCCCTCACTGTCACCTCGGCGCTGGGCCAATTGCTGGCGCACCTGGCTCAGGGATATAACACGGGGTATATCCTGGCGCGCCCGGCTTGGCTGGATACGGCTTTAAACTGGTTCGCCAACGCGCGGGATCCGCTGATATTCCCCCAGACGAGCGGCCTGCAGCTCCATGAGCCCGCAGGGCGCCAAACCCTTTATTCAGCCGCTGCCGAGATATCAGCGCATCCGGCCCCCGCGGGCGATAGCCCACGCCCATTAGAAGTCAAGCCGGCTCCGGCGCTTCCAACAGACGCCGTGATGCCCCATCCGCTCGGTGCGCGCGCTGATGGCTCGCCTGAGCTTGGCCGCTTTTTCATTGATGACCAGGAATTCAACCTTACACCCGCCAATCCCGCCGGCCGGGCGGTGTTACATGAGCTGGGGCGGGAATTGCAGGCGACGGGCGTTAACCTTGCCAACGGCAATCGCGAGACGTTAATAGAGTTAGACAAGCTTATCGCCGCCAAGGCTGAAGATATATTTTATTATGGGCTTTATTTTAAAGACAAAGCGTATGTACTGCACGTACTGATCCTTAAAACGTTAACCGAAAAACTCTTGACGTCGTTGCTGGGTTTAAGCGCAACAGACACCGACGGTCATCGCCTGATCAAACAGCATATGGCTGATTATAAAACTCTGCACGACTATATTCCGGATATAGAAGGAAAGCTTGTCGAGGCTTATGAAGATATCAATATCGATATCATTAGTCATACTGTAGCTTTGCTGAAAAACAGGGATTTCGCCTCAGTCGTAAATGAACAGATATTAAAAATAAAAAATACCTCATTTTATGATCATGCCTTTCATGTCGAAATATACAACACGCTCAAAGTCATGAAAATAGCTCATGATGAATATACCGCACAGCTTTTCCAAGCCGACCATACCACTTTGGAACGGGTCACTTACACGACCAATCAGGACATTTACACCGCTCTGATTGATAACAATAAAAAAGCCTTAACCGAGAGCCTGCTGAAATTAAGGTTTTATTATATATTTGAGTATACCCGTTTTAATGAAATAAGCGTTCATACTAATAACTTTTTATTGCCAGGAGAAATGACCAATCTTGGATACCCTTTCGTCGCTGATGAAACTATAATTGATATTGCGGATATGGAAAGACTCTTTATAAATGAGGCGGAAAATTACATCCATTTTAGACATAATAATCATACCCATCTAAATTTTATACTTAAAATGGTAGAGTTATCTCGGCTGAACGAAGTTCAACCTGAAGACGAGGCATCCTGGCAAGAAAAAAACATTGCACCCTGGGACCAGGCATATGCTATTTTATCGGAAATACTGATTGCAAATCACCAAGAGCAAGAAAAATTCCACACAGAGCAGAAATGGTATAACGACTTAAAAATAAACTCACATGCATATAAGTCAACGCTTATATTACTTGCTTATTTCAAGAATTTGCAAAGAATATTTATAAACATCATTGATTATTTTAGGGGCAAAAATATAACCCTTGTGGCGGATAATGCTGAACAATATATTGCTGCGGCAAAAATTGAGGCGATGAGAACCGAAACTAAAAAAACGCAAGGCCACCATACAGATTATCAGATGCTTTTGTCATATCAGCGACGGGTTTTGGAAGGTGATGTTGAACTTATGATGAAAGCCTCCGTATTTTGGTATCTAAGCACAAAAAACAATTTTGATGAAGACCTATTGTCTTCATTACAAGCATTGTATATTCTAAGAAGTTTTGTCAGCGAACAACAGCATTTTTTCATTGAGTATAAAACGCGCGAACAAGTGGGCCATTTAAGCATTTATCAATTGTCACCTTCAGATAAAAAAGATTCTTTAGAAGATTATTATAAACAATTTTATGATTATAAGCATTTTTACGCCGGTCATGAAGCCCGTAAAAGCAGCCTGGCGGCGATTAACTTGTCCGCAATTGATTATGTCGACGCCATATACCCGCCAAAAGAAATATTTTGCTTTGAAGTTCTCTCGCGAAACTATGTTTCTAACAGCCTATCCCCGTTTAATTATGTTTATTTCCCCCATAAAAATATTGGCTACCTCTCACTTTTGCGATTACAAAGCGGCAAGCTTTTTCTTTTATCAACCCTTAGCGGTTATGTCTTTATCCATGACATTGATAAATTTGATAACCAGCCTTTTGTGCAACAGATGATGGCTTACTGGCGCGGCTATAACGCGAATAAGCAATCGGGGCGCCCAGAGCCGCTGGGGTGCGGGGCTGATTTCCTGGCGGGACTGTTTCCTAATATCGACGCTAACAGCGGCGATCTTACCACCATGATCGACCTGGTGCTTTCTCCTCCGGAAGACGAGCCCATGGGTATGCATGCGGCGCCCTTTACGCTGGTTGCAGTCAATAGTAGCGATATCATATCATTGATCAAACCCTATATTTCACAACCGATTGACTCGTCACCGCCGGTAAGTCTTGATACGCCGCTGATTAACAATATTGATTATTTGTCTCATGCGACACTGCTTACCATTGCCGATCGATTGAAAGAAACGCTGCGTAACCATAGTTGGCCTGAATATATAGCCTCGTTTATTCCTTTTTTCGATACGCTTTGCAAACACTGGTATGATAAAGAGAAGATGAAATAAAATTCAATGAAATCATGTTCGATCTATTGATTTCATCACCACGATTGTATTTATGGGGGGGCAATTTAAAAAAATCCCTGAAAACACATTAAAACATGCATTATACAAAGCCATAAAAAACAATACACCGCGAGAGATGCTACAACGATTTATTCTTAATGAATTAGTGCTATCCGCACCTGAAGTGGGAAAAAAACTCGCCGCGGCGTCGGTTAAGGAATTTGCTTCTTTCCTTTTTCCGCTACAGCCTTACGGCAGCTTACTGTTTTTTCTTACCTTGAACATTAAAAATAAAATCATCGAAATTGTTTCAATCGTCAACGAAGCTATCAGAGCAGAATCACGGCGCAAGAAAAATTTGCGGCAGGCATGGAAAACAGATATTGATGCCCGTCTACTGGAAATAAAATCAACGGGTGTTTTGGTTGATAAAATCACGCAAAACAAATTATATTATGTTGTAAATGATAATGACTATTTCAAGGTTTTCTGGGATAAACATTATGGAGGATGGAGGATTATCAATAAAAAAATGACTAATGAAAAAGATTTTGCTGTGCCGGTAGTACGCAGCAGCACCGGCAATTGGATAGCCAGTGTCGGTAGTCGTTCCAGTCATTTCATTGCCTCCTACGATTTTTATGAAGTAGCAAAAAAAAACCGCAATCATATTGAGATAATACAATGTGAAGCTGCGCCCACCTTGTCAAAAAAACCGGATATCGATAACAGCACCATAGATTTCTATAAGCGCGTGATACGATTTTATCTTTATAAAAATGATTATGTGCGTGATATCATTAATCAAAACATACAGCATGAAAATTTTATTGGCAGATTTCATCGCAGCTTTTTCTTTCGCCAGGAGATTATTGATTCTTTAAAGTTTAACGGTTATAGCCAGGATGAAGAATTTCTGGTTTCCGCTATACGGGCCTTGACTGAAAAACAAGAAGGGATTATGCGTTTCCGTGCTATTTGCGGCTGGAAAAACAAGCATTCAACAGTACCTGAAACCTATTTTGCATTAACACTTGATATTGAAAATTATAAATTTATTATTGATCTTAAAGAAATGCGTGGTTCATTCATTTTACTGGATACCATGGATGTTTTCACCGAAAATGAATGGTTGAGCATGTATAATAAATCGCCATTAGAATTCGAACTCATTAAATATAAAGATATCGACTCATTAGAGGATGTTAATTATCTGACATACCGGGAGGCTACGTCGCCGTCCAGTATTCTTAAAAACGGTTTCTTGCTTAAAGAACCAACATGGTATTTTCCTTTGATTATCAGAAGCAATAATGCTCCTGGCAAACTAAAATATTCAACCGGTTATATGCAATCATCCGATTTTCGTCTGGCCGCACGGGCATTACGCCATTCAACTTATACCTATACGTTTAAAGAAGAATTCCCCCTGCATGTTTTATACAAAACCAAAAAATTGGATAATGAAAGCGCAATAAAACTGACCCGAATGATAAACCAGGCAAAAATAGATAATTTTAATAGCCACGCCATTCTTTCCGACAAATTCAGGATAACATCCATAGAGAACATGCTCAAAATTAACGAAGGCAACCTTTTGGCGCTCTACAGCACGGCCAATTTACTTGAGCATCTATTGCTTTGTCAGGGCCACGGTCGATTTATCGGCATAGAAAATCACTTTTTTGATCCCGACCTGCCGGCAAGGGTTTCCATCGTTATCGCCGAACAAATGGGCACGTTCGGGCAAGGGCTGCTGACGCTGCGCCACAACGGCAAAAACCTCTTCGTCATGGCGGGCAAGGCCTTTGGCTCGAAGATTGAGATCCCCACATTAATGGATGAACTTCCTCGTGAAAAAGTGCCTATTTATCTGAGTGACGGCCAGCAAAGAGGCTACAGGGAGCAGCAGGTTTCGCGCGAAAAAATCCTGTTGGGAAAAGATTGTCATATCGACCTGATCAGTGATGCCAAGACGCGCTTAAGGATAAAACTGCATGGCGCGCCCTTTAATGTGAATAACATGGATGCCATTGAGTTTTCAGACATTGTCCGCGGGCTTTCGTATCTGGATAATGCCAAATTCAGGTTTCAGGATTTGGAAAGCATTGAACTTTTTTCCTGCTACAGCGGCTATGGCCACCGCTTTTCGACGGGGCAAATCCTTGCCAATGAGCTAGGTCTGCCTATTAAGGCTTACCCGTATAAAATCAGCGACGATATCCGCCAGCGCAGGCCTGAATGGTTTACCTGGTTTCGACCGGGTAAGCAGCATATGAGCCCGGCCCGCGGCAGCGTCGATTCCTCTCATGGTTCCGAGGATGGAAGCTTCAGCCAAAGCCAGAGGATACATCGCCGGTTGCATGATTTGATAAGCTTCGTACTGAATATGCATAAAAGAATTTTAGTCCAGCGCAACAAGCGCGATCGTGCGGCGGCGCCAAATAACACCACGGCGACGGGCCCTATCCCGGCATCAGCCCCAAATGCTGGTCAAATGCCGTTAATCTATCTGGATATTTTGCAGCAATTATATGGCTATGCCCCGCCCAACGCGGATATTCCCCGTCATATACAATCCCTTAGTCCGCAGTCCTTACATATACTGGATGCCATTATCGCCGAATATCACTTAACCGGCGAGGAGGATCGCTTTATTGTCGAGCAGGCTTTTCTGGATGTCATACTCTCGCTGGACGAATACCGTTATCTGTCCGATTGGTTTGCGAATGAAATCTGTCCGGGCGATCGGCACTGATGGCATAACCGGACGGATGACGGATAAAGGGCGCGCGCGCAGGCAATCATCTCAACTTGAACAGGATATCTCCAAATGCCTGCCCCACTCCGGCGGCGGCGCTGCCAGGTCGTTAAACGCCGCATCGCCATCAAACGGACGGCGCAGGGCCTGGTGAAGCCTGGCTAAAAAAGCGGTGTCGTTTTGTTCAGCGCCGTCGATAGCCTGCTGGGCCAGATAGTTGCGCAGGATGATGTTGGGGTTTTTAGCCAGCATGGCCTGCCTGCGCCGATCGTTATCGACGTCTTCCTGCAGTAGCCGGCGGCGGTAAGACTGATACCAGCTGTCAAAACCCGCCAGGTCTTTCATTTCATCGCGTAGCGGCGAGCGCGGATTGCGAGCCTCGCTTTCACTTAACAAGCGAAACACCTGAGTGTAGTCGCTGCCTTCACGCGCCATGAGTCCAAGCAGGCCGGTGAGAATATCATTATCTTGTCGATCGCGCGTGGTAAAGCCCAGTTTGGCGCGCATCTCCTCGCCATAAGCGTCCATCAGCGCCGGTTCATAGCAAGCCAGCGCCCGCTCAAGAGAGTCGACCGGCATCAGGCCGGATAACGCCTGCGCCAGTCGATGCAAATTCCATAAACCCACCGCCGGCTGGTTGTCAAACGCATAGCGGCCCTGATGGTCGGTATGGTTGCAGATATAATCCGGCTGGTACGCATCGAGAAAACCAAAGGGGCCATAATCTATGGTAATGCCCAAAATCGACATGTTGTCGGTATTCATCACGCCGTGGGCAAATCCCACCGCCTGCCACTGGGCAATCATGCGCGCCGTCCTTTCCACCACATCCGTCAGCCATAAACGATAGCGATCTTCCAGGCCCAGCCATTGCGGCCAGTGGCGGCCGATAACATAATCCGCCAACTGGCGTACCTTATCGGGTTCGCGCCGGTAGTAGAAATGCTCGAAATGCCCAAAGCGCACATGGCTTGGCGCCACCCGCAGCAGCATGGCGCCCGGCTCCGCTTTTTCGCGCCATACCGGCTCGTCGCTGGTGACGATGGTCAGTGCCCGCGTCGTGCCGATGCCAAGATAATGCAGCGCTTCGGACGCCAGAAACTCGCGTACCACGGAACGCAGCACCGCGCGGCCGTCCCCCATGCGCGAATAGGGCGTGAGGCCGGCGCCTTTCAGATGCCAGTCCATCGACCTTCCGTCCGCCAGCTGCTGTTCGCCGAGCAGTATGCCGCGCCCGTCGCCCAGTTGGCCCGCCCAGGCGCCGAACTGATGGCCACTGTAAACCTGCGCCAGCGGCTGCATGCCGGGCAGCAGCTGTTCGCCGGACCATATCGCCGCATGCCGCTCGTCGAACAGTTCATCGGCAAGAGCCAGCTCGCCGGCCAATGCCGCGCTATGGTAAAGCAATCGTGCGCCGCGCAGCGGGGTGGGCGCAAGAGCGGTATAAAAACCGGGCAACTGGTGGAAATAGCTATTCTTGAATATCGGGGTCTGTGCCATGGTGCCTCCTTACTCAAGTGTAGAACGTCCGGCGACATACCTGTAGTGCGACCACCGGTCTCCCCGTCACCGCTTGCCGCCGCATGAGCCATGGCCGGCCATGCCGCCGGGAAAAATTCCTTTTAGCGCACGGCGTCGCTCAACCACGCGCTGACGTCTTCCAGCGCGTCGCGGTCCTGCGCAAAATCGGCCATTATCCGCCGGCAAGCCAATGCCATATCGGCGGGACGATAGGTTACGCCGGGCAATGCCCTGGCCAATGCCTCCAGGGGACTGGGATTCAAACTGTCGGTAAAGAGTTGGCAGCGGGTTATCACGCCGTGTTCCATGTCCATATGCAGTTCCACCCCGCCCCAGGCAAAACGCGCATCCAGCGTATGGCTGAAGGCCGGCGCCTGGCCAAAATTCCATTCCCAACTGCTTTGTTTGGCAAATTGCGCGGCAAACCCGGGCAGGTCCGGCACCTTGTCCGGCGAAATGATTTCGGGCATCACCGGTTCGCCATACCATTGGCTGAACGCGTCGCTCAGGTAGCGGCATAACAGGTGATGCTCGATAGCGGGCAGCACCTCGACAAGATTGGCCACCCTGGCGCGCACCGAGGAAATGCCCTTTGCCTGTAATTTTTTCACATCGGGATTAAGGTATAGCGCCAGTCGGTCCAGATCGGCGTTGAGCAGCAGGGTGCCGTGGTGAAATCCCCGATCCGCCGTTTCGCGATAGGCTGAGCCGGAGATTTTACGCTCGCCGTCGGGGGTGCCCAACACCAGGTCGTTACGCCCCGACGCGGTCGCCGCGATGCCCATATCGCGCAGGCCATTGAGGATAATTTGGGTGGAAATGGATTTATCATAGCCCGGCTTGCCGGCCATAAAAGTGAAGCACGTATTACCCAGATCGTGAAATACCGCGCCACCTCCGCTGCTACGCCGGGCCAGTTTGATATGGTCCTGCGCCATGCGCCGGGTATTGCATTCTTTCCAGGGATTCTGCGCGCGGCCAATCACCACCGTATCCGCATTGCGCCATAAAAACAGCACGCGTTGGGTGGCCGGCATCTGGCGGAAAATACACTCTTCCACCGCCAGGTTAAACCAGGGATCGTAGGAATCGGACAAAAATAGCCGCAGGGATGACATACTTTCTCCCGTCGTGACGACGTTAAATCAGCCGGTTAAATACGCCGCGCCTGCCAATAGGCTTTGCGCCAGTAAACATTGTCCAGCGATGAGCGTATGACGCCGCGGCTGGTCGAGGCATGGATAAACAGATCGTCGGTATCATAGATACCCACATGCAGTCCGTTGGCGCCGCTGCCCGTTTTGAAAAACACCAGATCCCCCGGCAATAGATCGTCACGGGAGATGCGCGTGCCGACTTTAGTCTGCGCCTCTGTGGAGCGCGGTAATATGATGTCAAACCGGTCCCTGAAGGTGCGATAGACAAAACCGGAGCAGTCCACCCCGTCCTGGTTCAGGCCGCCATAGCGGTAGGGCGTGCCGTGCCATTGGCGCAGCTGCGCATGGAGACGGGATTGCACCACGCTGGCGTTGGCCAGCCGCGGGTCGGGACTGGGCGCATGGTGGCTACAGCCGGTAATCAATAACGTTACTGCCAACAGCCAAAAGGACATCCGTCTCATTTTCTACTTATGACTCTTTATATTGACCATGCTGATTAAGAAGCGCCCGAAATCATCCGCTGCGACGGTAAAGACGGGCCCGATGCCACCAGCCAGGGGCGCTCGCCGGCCTGGAGCAGGGTAAAATCCACGCCGAACACCGGCGAAAGGATCTCGGGACGCATAACCTGCCCCGCGCTGCCCTGCGCCGCCAGGGCGCCGGAAGACATAAGCCACACCCGGCCGGCATGATGCAGGGTATGGTTAAGATCATGGGCGCAGATCAGCACGCCGAGCCCCGCGGCCGCGACTTCCGCCAGCAGCGCATCCAGGGCCACGCGCTGGGCGATATCCAGGCTGGCGGCGGGTTCGTCGAGCAGCAGTAGCCGGCCAAGGGGGTTCACGTCCGGCCAGATCTGCAGAAATACCGCCGCTAGCCTTACCCGTTGCCATTCGCCGCCGGATAGCTGGCTTAACGGGCGGTCGAGTTTATCCGCCAGCGACAAGGCCGCGGCCAGATATGCCACGGTCCGATCAATCGCGGCCTCGTCGGCGTTGCGCGGCTGATGCAGCATCAGATACTGGAATACCGGCATGGCGGTGGAGGGCAGCGCCTGCTGGCATAAATAGCCCCGGCGCAGGGCCAGGTCGGCGCCATGCCACTGTCCCACCGGCCGGCCGAGCAGGCTGACGTCGCCCGCCGACGCCATCAGGCCGGCGATACAGGCCAGCAGCGTGCTTTTCCCCGCGCCGTTAGGTCCGATGATATGGATCAGGCTGCCGGTCGGTACTTGGACCGATATCTTCGCCAGGCGCCGCGGCACCGATACGCGCCGCAGATCCAGTAATAACGGCGGCTGCATTGCCGGTGCGCCGTTTATTGCGCCAGGGCCCGTTTGACGGCATCGAGGAGAATGGGATCCTGAGGCGTCATATCCGGGGCAAAGCGTTCGAGGACGGTACCGTCGCGCCCTACCAGGAATTTTTCAAAATTCCATAAAATATCCTGCGGCTGCTTAGGCGCGCGCCCTTTTCCCGCCAGACGCTCATAAAATGCGCTGCCCTGCGGTTTTATCGCCGTGGGTTTCGCGGCGATCAGCGTCCGGTAAAGCGGGTGGCGCTGCTCGCCGTTGACTTCAATTTTACTGAACATGGGAAATTCGACGCCGAATGTCCCGCGACAAAAGGCCAGTATCTCTTCATCGCTGCCGGGTTCCTGGCCGGCAAACTCATTGGAGGGAAAGCCTAAAACCTCCAGCCCCTGGGCATGCCAGGTTTTATAAAGCGCTTCCAGTCCTTCGTATTGATCGGTCAGACCGCATTTCGAGGCGACGTTGACAATCAGCAGTACCGAGCCCCGGTAATTTTCCAGGGTGGTAACTTCCCCGGTAATGGTCTTCAGCGGCAGGGTATAAAGGGTATCACTCATCTGAATCTCCTACGGGTTACAGTTAAAATCAGCAGCTTAACGCCATACACCAGCTTATCCTCTTATCCGGATTAATAGCCAGATAAATATCGGCGAGCCAAGGGTGGCGGTTACCACGCCTATCGGCAGTTCCGCGGCATACAGCGCGATGCGGGCAATCACATCCGCCAGCAGCAGTATGCCCGCGCCGGCCAGGGCGCAGCCGGGAAGCAGCCGTCGGTGATCGGTTAATCCCCATAAACGCAAGATATGCGGGACCACCAGGCCGATAAAGCCAATCACGCCGGCCAGGGCTACGCTGATGCCCACCATCCAGCCGAAGGCCAGTACAAACACATTGCGCCAGACAAACACCGGTAAGCCCAATTGCATCGCCTGCTGTTCGCCCAAGGCCTGCAGGTTCATCACCCGGCCCTGCAGGCACAGCCAGAGAATAAAGGGCAGCAGGGACAATACCAGCCATTTGTCGCGCCAGTCCACGCCGCCAAAGCCCCCCATCATCCAATATAATAATTGGCGCAGATCCAGGCTGGTACTGAAATAGACCGCCCAGGTCATCACGGCGCTGCAAACAATGCCAAGCGCGACCCCGACCAGCAGTAGCCGGGCGTTGGAGGCGCGGCGTCTGGCAAACCACAGCAGCAGCAGCGTAATCGCCAGCGCGCCGGCCACCGCGCACAGACCCAGGCCCCACACCGGTATCGTCCCCCGGCCAAGCAGTACGCCGAGGGTAAGCGCTACGCCTGCGCCGTTGGCCACGCCCAGCAATCCTGGCTCGGCCAGCGGATTTTCAAAAATATTCTGCATCGCGGCGCCGGCCAGCGCCAGCGCCGCGCCGACGGCCATCACCGCCAGGGCGCGGGGCAGCCTCAGTTGCCAGATGAACATGCGGGGCGTGTCGTCAAGCCATTGGGTCGGCCAGTACCAGACATCGCCGGCGCACAGGCTCACCAGCAGGGCAATAAACACAAACAACGCCAAAACGCGGACGCGCGCGGCATCGCGACGGGATTGCCGATATTTCAGATCGCTGAAAAGTGGACTGTTTGACGGCATCATCACTTAAGGTCCGGTAATACAAGGTTATCTGGGCACGGAAAACGGGCTTTTATCCTACCGGGATTAACGGCAAAGCGGTAGCGCCAATGGCGGGAAAATGAAGGTTGTGATATCGACGGGATAAACAGCGTTTTACCGGCGGGGCGGGAGGTGCTGAAAGAAAAAAAACCGGCGCCATAAGTGGGGAATCAGATGGCGCCGGGTAAGGTGACCCATAGGGTCAATATTAACTCTGTTGTTATTGTTGCGGCGGTTTTATCGGTTCACCTCCGCTTCCCTGGTGTTGGTTTTCCTGACTTTTGCTCTCATGGCCGCTCTGTGCCTGTCCCTGCTTGCCGTTATCACCATTGGGCTGGGCGTGGGTATTATGATCGCCGCCGGTATTGCGGGACGTTGTTTTATGCGCCACCGGCTGCTGGCGCGCCTTGGCGGTTTTACCTTGTCCCGCGGGCGGCTTGGGCGACCAGCGGCCGCCATCCCAATATTCGCCGCGGGTGTTGCGTTCGCCTACATGCTTGCCCTTGTGTCCACGCCACCAGGTCGGAGTACGCCAGTCATAGCCATCCCAGTAATAGCCCCGATCGTTACGCGCGCCGATTTGCACCGAGACGCCCTGGGCAGAGGTATGGACCAGCATGCCCGCCATGGCGCCCGTGGGGATGACGCAAGGCGTTGCCAAAAGAGCCATGGCCAAAAATACTGCTTTTTGTTTCATATTCTGTGTCCCTGAATCCATTTGCAGTGGTTATAACAGCCGCGGCAAAATGCCACTATCAGACAAGCACGGATTTGCATTACTCTTACGCTAACCTGACGAAATACTCACACTGAGCCCCGATGCTTTACGGCGAACTGCCGCCCACTGCCCCGCATCCCTAAACGGGCTTTGGCCGGGTTTAATGCGGCTTCGGCCTGATTATTTCATTGCCGCCCTGGTGCGGCTGACCGCCGCCGTTCTGCTGCGGCCGGTTATCATTGCCGCCCTGGTGCGGCTGCCCGCCGCCGTTCTGCTGCGGCCGGTTGTCATTGCCGCCCTGGTGCGGCTGCCCGCCGCCGTTCTGCTGCGGCCGGTTATCATTGCCGCCCTGGTGCGGCTGACCGCCGCCGTTCTGCTGCGGCCGGTTGTCATTGCCGCCCTGGTGCGGCTGCCCACCGCCGTTCTGCTGCGGCCGGTTATCATTGCCGCCCTGATGCCACTGTCCGCCGCCGTTCTGCTGCGGCCGGTTGTCATTGCCGCCCTGGTGCGGCTGACCGCCGCCGTTCTGCTGCGGCCGGTTATCATTGCCGCCCTGGTGCGGCTGACCGCCGCCGTTCTGCTGCGGCCGGTTATCATTGCCGCCCTGGTGCGGCTGACCGCCGCCGTTCTGCTGCGGCCGGTTGTCATTGCCGCCCTGGTGCGGCTGACCGCCGCCGTTCTGCTGCGGCCGGTTGTCATTGCCGCCCTGATGCCACTGTCCGCCGCCGTTTTGCTGCGGCCGGCTATCGTGCCTGTCGTTATGATCCCAGGTGGAAAATTCCTGCCGCCGGCTCGGTTCATGATAGTTGCGCCCGCGCCGGCCATAGCCTGGCGGCGGCGCTATGGTCCAGATACCGTTATACCAATACTGGCCCCGGTCGTTGCGCATGCCGTCAGGCATTTCCTCTATCCAGCGCCCGCCGTCCCAGTACCAGCCGAAATCATTACGATCGCCGATATCATCATCCTCATGTTCGTACCACCACTGTGGCGTACGCCATTGGTAACCATCCCAAAACCACCCGCGCTCGTTGCGTTCGCCGACATGCCGGCCGCGGTGATCGTACCACCAGTGCGGCGGACGCCACTCGTCGCCATCCCAGAAATAACCGCGCTGATCCTGGCTGCCCAGGTTAATTACCATGCCGGGATTATTGGTGCTGATAAATACATCCGCCAGCGCGCCGCAGGGCATCAGCAGCGCCAGCGCACATAATAAGGTGGTCTTTCTCATGATATCTACCTGTGATACAGATACGATTTGCCGCCGTTATAGCAGCGGCCAACGGCCGCCACTATCAGACAATGTCGCCTTTACGATAAACAGGCGATCCCCTTACCAAAACCTGACAATCCGCCATCCCGCGGGGCGCCGGTACGGATTTCCCCCGGGTGCTAAAAGAAGCGGGCATGATGATAATGCCCTGACGGGTAACGCATGCCGCCCCTTTCCCGCCGGCACCCGCCATGTTGACGAAAAAAAAGGCCGCACGGGGCGGCCTTTTCAGAGAGAGGACAATACATCACTCTTTAGGTGAGGCATTCTCGACACGGCTTTTCAACTTTTGCCCCGGACGAAACGTCACCACCCGCCGGGCAGTGATAGGAATATCTTCACCGGTTTTCGGATTACGCCCTGGACGTTGATTTTTGTCGCGCAGATCAAAATTACCAAAACCGGATAATTTTACCTGCTCGCCATTTTCCAGCGCTCGCCGGACTTCCTCAAAAAACAGTTCCACTATTTCTTTGGCATCCCGTTTGCTCAGCCCGAGCTTTTCAAACAGGTATTCTGACATTTCAGCTTTAGTAAGCGCCATAGGTTCAATCCCTCAAGGATGCTTGGAATCGCTGTTTTAGTGCCGCCACACATTTTGCTACGGTCGCGGCAATAGCCTCTTCTTCCAGTGTACGAGCGGTATCCTGTAGTATCAGGCTGATAGCCAGGCTCTTAAAACCTTCCGCTACGCCCTTCCCCCGGTACACATCAAACAAGTTTACGCCAACTACCTGATTTGCGCCAACTTTCTTACACTCTGCCATAATATCTGCTGCAGGGACACTTTCAGCCACCACAATAGCGATGTCGCGGCGGTTGGCCGGGAAGCGTGAAATGTCACTGGCTTCAGGAACTTTACGCGCTGCAACCTTATCCCAGCGTAGTTCAAAGACCAGGGTACGGCCATTTAAATCCAGCTTTGCTTCAAGTTCAGGGTGTATAACGCCAATAAATCCAATATGTTCCCCTGCTAAATACAATGCCGCGCTCTGGCCCGGGTGTAAAGCGGGATTATGCTCAGGTTTGAATTCAATATCAGCAAGTTTGCCGGTAAGTTCAAGTAATGATTCAAGATCGCCTTTCAAATCGTAAAAATCCACCGGCTGGCGCGCAAGATCCCAATGTTCGTCAAAACGCGGACCGGTAATGACCCCCGCCAGCATAAGATCCTGACGAATGCCGAGGTCCGCTGTTTTATCAGGAACAAAGCGCAGTCCACTTTCGAATAAACGAATCCGGTTTTGCTGGCGGTTCTGGTTATAAACCACCGCGCCCAAAAGTCCACTCCACAGGGACAACCGCATGGCGGACATTTCCACCGAGATGGGGCTGGGCAGCAGCAGCGGCTCCTGGTCAGGATGCAGCAGTGATTGTATCTTCGGATCGACAAAGCTGTAAGTGATCGCTTCCTGATAACCCCGATCCACCAGCAGCGTTTTTACGCGATTAAGCGGCAATGCCGCCTCCTGGTGCCGGGTCATTTCCAGATTGGCGCGCACGGGCACATTCGGAATGTTGTTGTAGCCAAACACCCGGGCCACTTCTTCCACCAAATCTTCTTCGATCTCCATATCAAAACGCCAGGTCGGCGCCACCGCTTGCCAGTTGTCTTGCCCGGCGGTCACGGTACATCCCAGCCGTGACAGGATATCACCGACATCGGCATCGGGAACGCGGTGGCCTATCAGGCGATCGAGTTTTTCGCGGCGCAGGGTGATGGTGGCCTGGCGCGGCAGCGCGGACGGTGCGCTCACGTCCACAACCGGCCCAGGCCGGCCGCCGCAGATAGCCAGCAGCAGGCCGGTGGCGCGCTCCATGGCCCGGTGCTGCAACGCGGGATCCACGCCGCGCTCATAGCGATGCGATGCGTCGGTGTGCAGGCCGTAGCGGCGCGCGCGGCCGGCGATAGCCAAGGGGCTGAAAAAAGCGCACTCCAATACCACATCCTGGGTGTCGGCGCTGATGCCGGAGAATTCGCCGCCGAAAATACCGCCCAGCGCCAATGCCTTTTCCCGATCGGCAATGACCAGCGTATCGGCCCGCAGGCGGGTTTGCGTCCCGTCCAGCAGCGTCAGGCTTTCGCCTTCTTCCGCCATGCGCACCACGATGCCGCCGTCAATGCGTTGCAGATCAAACGCATGCATCGGCTGCCCTAGTTCCAGCAGGACAAAATTGGTAATGTCCACCACCGCGTCCACTGAACGCAGGCCGCAGCGGCGCAGCTTTTCCTTCATCCACAACGGCGTGGGCGCGGCGACGTTTATCCCCTTGATCACGCGGCCAAGATAGCGCGGACAGGCGTCGGGGGCATCGACGCGGATCGGCAACCGGTCCTCGATAACCGGCGCCACGACCTCGATGGCCGGTATGTTCAGCGGCAGGCGGTTGATTAACGCCACGTCGCGGGCTATGCCGATAAGTCCCAGACAATCGGCCCGGTTAGGCGTAACGCTGATATCGATAATACGATCGTCAAGCTGCAAATAATCGCGGATATCGACGCCCAGCGGGGCATCCGCGGGCAGTTCGATAATGCCGCTATGGTCGTCCGCCAGGCCCAGCTCGGTAAAGGAGCACAGCATGCCTTCGGACGGCTCGCCGCGCAGTTTAGCGGCTTTGATCTTAACATCACCCGGCAGCACGGCGCCGATGGTCGCCACCGCCACCGTCAAGCCTTCGCGGCAATTGGGCGCACCGCAGACGATATCCAGCAGCGCGTCGCCGCCGATATCGATTTTGGTCACCCGCAGTTTATCGGCGTTGGGATGCTGGCGGCATTGCGCTACCCGGCCCACCACCACGCCGGTGAAGGCGGGGGCGGCCTCGGCGACGCCGTCGACTTCCAGGCCGGCCATGGTGATCTGTTCCGCCAGCTCATCGCTGGTGATAGCGGGATTCACCCATTCACGCAGCCAAAGTTCACTGAATTTCATGTGCTCGTCCCGCCCTATTTAAACTGTTTAAGAAAACGCAGATCGTTTTCGAAGAATGCGCGCAAATCTGTGACACCGTAACGTAACATCGTCAAGCGTTCCATGCCCATGCCGAACGCAAAACCGGAGTAGACTTCGGGGTCAATACCGACATTGCGTAATACGTTCGGATGCACCATGCCGCAGCCCAACACTTCGAGCCATTTGCCATTTTTACCCATCACATCGACTTCGGCGGAGGGTTCGGTAAAAGGGAAATAAGACGGGCGGAACCGTACCTGCAGGTCTTCTTCAAAGAAATTGCGCAGGAAATCGTGCAAGGTTCCCTTCAGGTTGGTAAAACTGATATTGGTATCAATGATCAGCCCTTCCATCTGGTGAAACATCGGGGTATGGGTCTGATCGTAGTCGTTACGATAAACGCGTCCCGGGGCAATGATGCGGATCGGCGGCTGTTGATTTTTCATGGTGCGGATCTGCACGCCGGAGGTCTGGGTGCGCAACAACCGCGTGGCGTCGAACCAAAAGGTATCATGATCCGCCCTGGCCGGATGGTGGGCAGGGATATTCAGGGCGTCGAAGTTATGATAATCATCTTCAATCTCCGGGCCGGTGGCCACAGAAAAACCCAGTTCGCCGAAGAAGTGCTCAATGCGGGAAATAGTGCGGGTCACCGGATGCAGCCCGCCATTCTCCATACGTCTGCCGGGTAACGATACATCCAGGGTCTCCTGCGCCAGGCGGGCATTGAGCGCCTGCGACTCCAGGCTTTCCTTACGTTCATTCAGCGCCTGCTGCACCTCCAGCTTAACCTGGTTGATCACCGCGCCCGCCGCCGGCCGCTCTTCCGCCGGCAAATCGCGTAAGGTGGTCATTTGCAGGGTTAAATGCCCTTTTTTGCCAAGATATTCGACGCGCACGTTATCGAGCGCCGCGCTGTCCTGGGCTTGTGCGATGGCTGCTTTGGCTTGCACAACCAAATCTCTCAGATGTGGCATTGCTTTCCTCTTTTTCCGGCCTTAATGGCTTAATCGTTAATGGCGAGCAAAAAAAAACCTCCACACCGGGAGGCTTTAGCGCTATTTTTCGTTTCTTTTCTTACGCGCAAGCCCCCGGGATCAGGTGCTAAAGTAAAAAAAGAAGCGGAAAATGGCAGCATTCATGCTTGCATTACCTTAAACGTTGTCGGGGAAGTATCCGTTAGGTGATTGATACTAGCGTAATAAATAAATCCAAAAAATAAAAGAGGGAGTTAAACTCCCTCTCTCATTCATATCACGCCAGCGCGCCTTTCGCTTTTTCGGCAAGGGCGGTAAACGCCACTTTGTCGAATACAGCGATGTCTGCCAGGATTTTACGGTCAATTTCAATAGAGGCTTTTTTCAGGCCGTTAATGAAACGACTGTATGATATGCCGTTCTGGCGGGCAGCGGCGTTAATACGCGCGATCCACAGTTGACGGAACTGACGTTTCTTCTGACGGCGGTCACGGTAGGCATATTGGCCTGCTTTGATAACCGCCTGAAAGGCAACACGGTAGACGCGTGAACGGGCGCCATAATAACCTTTCGCTTTTTTCAGAATCTTTTTGTGACGTGCACGAGCTGTCACACCACGTTTTACGCGAGCCATATGCTCTCTCCTAAAGTCTTATTCGAACCAGTTAAAATGACGCTTATGCGTACGGCAGACATGCGATGACCAAACCCAGATCGCCTTTGGAGACCATGGATTTAGGACGCAGGTGACGTTTACGCTTAGTGGCTTTTTTGGTCAGAATATGACGCAGGTTAGCATGCTTGCGCTTGAAGCCGCCGGAAGCGGTTTTCTTAAAGCGCTTGGCAGCACCGCGTACTGTCTTGATTTTTGGCATTGTCTATTTCTCTACTGCGCATTGTTGATAAAATGAAGCAATGAGGCGAAGGCAACTTACCGCCGTTTGGCGCCAGGCTGCCCTACTTGTCAGGCCTTATTGTTTCTTCTTGGGTGCGAGCACCATGATCATCTGGCGTCCTTCGATTTTACTCGGGAAAGACTCAACTACCGCCAGTTCACTCAAATCGTCACGAACGCGGTTAAGCACTTCGATACCGATCTGCTGATGCGCCATTTCACGTCCACGAAACCGCAGGGTGATTTTGGCTTTATCGCCGTCTTCCAGAAAACGAATCAGGTTGCGTAGTTTTACCTGATAGTCGCCTTCGTCGGTACCAGGCCGGAATTTGATTTCCTTAACCTGAATAACTTTTTGTTTCTTTTTCTGCTCTTTGGTGGACTTGCTCTTCTCATAGAGGAACTTGCCGTAATCCATGATTCGGCAAACCGGCGGCTCGGCATTAGGGCTGATTTCAACTAAATCAACACCCGACTCCTCGGCTTTCTCAAGCGCTTCGTTGAGGCTGACTATGCCGATTTGCTCGCCGTCGATTCCCGTCAGACGAACCTCTGCCGCGCGAATTTCTCGGTTGATACGATTCGGACGCGCCGGTTGAACTCGTTTTCCGCCTTTAATACTTTATACCTCCAGTTGATGAAGATTACGGCTGCGTATCTCTTGCTGCAGCTTTTCAATAATCTCGTTAACGTCGATGCTGCCCAAATCGATGCCGCGGCGTGTACGCACGGCAACTTTGCCCGCTTCGGTTTCTTTATCACCGCAGACCAGCATATAGGGCACCCGACGCAAAGTATGCTCGCGGATTTTAAAGCCTATTTTCTCATTTCTCAAGTCCGCTTTTACACGAATGCCGGCTGCGGACAATCTTTCTGTCACTTTTGCGACGTAATCAGACTGATTGTCGGTGATATTCATCACCACAACCTGGGTCGGCGCCAGCCAGGTAGGATAAAAACCCGCATATTCTTCGGTCAGGATACCGATAAACCGCTCCATCGAACCCAATATGGCGCGATGGATCATTACCGGTACCAAACGCTCGTTGTTCTCGCCTATATAAGAGGCGCTCAGGCGACCCGGCAAGGAAAAGTCCAACTGTACCGTGCCGCACTGCCAGGCGCGATCCAGGCAATCAAGCAGGGTAAATTCAATCTTAGGACCGTAAAACGCCCCTTCACCCGGCTGATATTCAAACGCGATGCCGTTTTCAGTCAACGCGGCGGCCAGGTCTTTTTCCGCCCGATCCCAGGTATCGTCGGTACCGATACGCTTAGCCGGCCGGGTGGAAAGTTTAACCAGGATATTATCGAAGCCAAACGTGCTGTAAATATCATACACCATTTTGATGCAATTGTTTACTTCATCCCGCACCTGGTCCTCGGTACAAAAGATATGGGCGTCATCCTGGGTAAACCCCCGCACGCGCATCAGGCCGTGCAGCGAGCCGGACGGTTCGTTGCGATGGCAACTGCCGAACTCGGCCATGCGCAGCGGCAGGTCGCGGTAGGATTTCAATCCCTGGTTGAAAATCTGCACATGGCCGGGGCAGTTCATCGGCTTAATGCAGTATTCGCGGTTTTCCGAGGACGTGGTGAACATATGCTCGGCATAGTTTTCCCAATGGCCCGTTTTTTCCCACAGGACACGGTCCATCATAAAGGGACCCTTTACTTCCTGATAGTGGTACGCCTTGAGCTTCATGCGCACAAAGGCTTCCAGCTCGCGAAAAATGGTCCAGCCGTCATTGTGCCAGAACACCATGCCCGGCGCTTCTTCCTGCATATGGTACAAATCGAGCTGCTTGCCTATTTTGCGGTGGTCGCGCTTGGCGGCCTCTTCCAGGTGCTGCAGATAGGTGTTGAGCTGTTTTTTATCGCCCCAGGCGGTGCCGTAGATGCGCTGCAGCATTTTATTTTTGCTGTCGCCGCGCCAATAGGCGCCGGACGTCTTCTGCAGCTTGAAATGATGGCAAAAGCGCATATTGGGCACGTGCGGACCGCGGCACATATCAACATATTCTTCATGGTGATACAGGCCTGGCCGGTCGTCATGGCTGATATTTTCATCCAGGATCGCCACCTTATACTGCTCGCCGCGGGCGACAAACGTATCGCGCGCCTGCTGCCAGCTCACTTTTTCCTTAATGACGTCATAGTCTTTATCGGCCAGCTCGTGCATACGCTTTTCCAGCAGGTCGAGATCTTCCTGGGTCAGCGTCCGCTCCAGATCCACGTCGTAATAAAAACCTTTGTCGATTACCGGGCCGATGGCCATCTTGGTGTCGGGCCACAGCTGCTTGATGGCGTGTCCCAGCAAATGCGCGCAGGAGTGGCGGATGATCTCCAGCCCGGCTTCGTCTTTAGCGGTGATAATGGCCAGTTGGGCATCATCGGTAATCAAATCGACGGCGTCGACCAGTTCGCCGTTCACGCGTCCGGCAATACAGGCTTTCGCCAGGCCGGGACCGATATCGCGGGCCACATCAAGGGGTGATACGGGATGATCGAACTGACGCTGGCTTCCATCAGGAAGAGTAATAACAGGCATGGTGGTTTCCTTAATTTGCAGTGGTGATCCATACGCAAGACCACATACAAATTTAATTTATATAGTAAAATCAGAAGGTTGATTGTGCTATCTCGTTATACCTTACGAAATATGGACACAAAGGCGCGCACAATTTCTGTTAGCGCCACTGTATGACACCGCAACCAGGGCCTGATAGTAACACCATGAACTTATTGGCATCTACAAAAATTTCCCTTGTTCCGCGCCCCCGTCCCCAGGCTCCCCTATTGCCTTAAGCGCCGGGATACGCCGCCGGGCCCGGCGGCGTGCGAAAATCCAGCGCCTGCCGTGATAGGCGTAAACAAAAGGGTGATAAGCGCTAAAAATCCATAACAATTGTGTCCCTTTGTATCGTCCGTGGTGCTAAGCTCCCGCGCGGCGACGTTTGTTCTTCAACATGCTCCGTTTCGTTGGAAATGATTCATGAAAATATCACTGGTTGTCCCTGTTTATAATGAAGCTGAAGCCATACCGCTGTTTTATAAAGCGGTGCGGGAATTTGAGCCCCTGCGGCAATTTGAAGTGGAAATAGTGTTTATCAACGACGGCAGCCGGGACAATACCGCTGAGATCATCGACGCGCTGGCATTGGCCGACAGCCTGGTGAAAAAGGTGGACTTTACCCGCAATTTCGGCAAGGAACCCGCCCTGTTCGCCGGGCTGCGTTATGCCGGCGGCGAGGCGGTCATTCCCATCGATGTCGATTTACAAGACCCGATCGACGTCATCCCCCGGCTAATCGATAAATGGCGCGACGGCGCGGATATCGTCCTGGCAAAACGCTCGGACCGCATGACCGACAGCCGGATGAAACGCACAACCGCCGAATGGTTCTATAAACTGCATAATAAAATCAGTTCGCCCAAAATCGAGGAAAACGTCGGTGATTTCCGCTTAATGTCCCGCGAGGTGGTGGATAATATTCTCACCTTGCCCGAGCGGAACCTGTTTATGAAGGGAATTCTTTCCTGGGTGGGCGGGCGCACCGCGGTAGTGGAATACTCCCGCGCCAGCCGCGTGGCCGGCGAATCCAAATTCAACGGCTGGAAATTATGGAACCTCGCTATCGAGGGCATCACCAGTTTTTCCACTTTCCCCCTGCGCATGTGGTCCTACATCGGACTGAGCGTCGCCCTGTCCTCTTTTTTCTACGCTATCTGGATGGTCATCGACAAATTGGTCTGGGGCAATAACGTGCCCGGTTATCCATCCCTGATGACGGCCATTCTGTTTTTAGGCGGTGTGCAGCTGATCGGCATAGGTGTATTGGGTGAATATATCGGCCGTATCTATATGGAAACTAAAAACCGGCCAAGGTATATAATAAAGAAATAAGCACAGCCCGATAGATGCCGGCAATCATGCCGGCGCTACGCCAGAAACGGAGGGCTATCTGGTGAAAACGGCGGGCGGCGTTTTTGCTACAGAATGCAAACATCTTTATAATCGGGGCTCAACAGAACATTATCATGGCGTATAAAGTGTCAAGTAAAAAAAATGGTTTTGCACCAAAAAGCAGCAAACCCGCCGAAGCGGGTTTGTTTGAATCAGCATGTCATCATGAGGTAAATTATACCAAAGCAGTAACGACAGCGACCCAAAAAGCCATGCATATCAATACTATGCTGGGCAACGTTAAACGATAGAACTGATCCATAACCACCTCACATTTACCTGACATCTTTTAAGAATAATCCTACGCCAATTCTTGTATAAAAAACAGGATCTGGATCATTCTTTAATACATTTAATCTATCAAAAACGCTTACTGGATCACGTAACGGACACCCTTTTCCCTCTTTTCAGCATGCCTTGCGGGTCGCTGGGCGTCAGTGCGTTACATCTGGCCGTTAACCTGCATCAAGACGCCTGACAATCCGGCTAAAACGACCAGTAAAAGCAGGCTAATCCACTTCCAACGTTGTTCTGATTTGCTATTCATCGCGTTCCCCCTCAATCGTCTATGCCTATATCGTCCGGCGGGGCAGAAACTTGAGCGAAAAAATAAAAATAATGACAGCGCCGCTTTTTACGCGCCTGGGACGGGTGGCGATTGGTGCTATGCTGGGAGCCATTTCATTATAAGGAGATTGTTATGACCCAAATAACGACCCTGACCCTGGCGCCTTCGCTGGATAGCGCCACCACCACCGACCGCATGTATGCCGAAGGCAAGCTGCGCTGCTCCGCGCCCCAGTTCGAGCCGGGCGGCGGCGGCATCAATGTGGCGCGGGCCATCGTGCATCTGGGGGGACGGGCCACGGCGCTTTTTCCCGTCGGCGGCCCTACGGGACGGCACCTGGCCGATCTGTTGACCGCGGAGGGCGTCACCGCCGTCGCGCTGGAAACCCAGGACTGGACGCGGCAGAACCTGCATGTCCACGTGGCGAGCACCGGCGAGCAGTATCGCTTTGTCATGCCCGGCGCACGATTGACGGCGGATGAATTCCAGCGGTTCGAAGGCCATCTGTCGGGACTGCCGCAAGGCTCGCTGCTGGTGATAAGCGGTAGCCTGCCGCCGGGTGTGAGCGTGGAAAACCTGCAGCATCTGTTGCGCGAGGCGCAACGCCTGGGACTGCAGTGTATCGTCGACAGCTCGGGTCCGGCGCTGAAAGCCTGCCTGGATGTCGGCAGCCTGGCGCTGGTCAAGCCGAATCAAAAAGAACTGGCCGAACTGGTCAACCGTGAACTGAACGATCCCGACGCGGTAAGGCAGGCGGCCCTGGAAATCATCAGACAGGGCAAAACCCAGCGGGTGGTGGTGTCGCTCGGTCCCCAGGGCGCGCTGGCGGTGGATAAGGATAATGTGTTCCAGGTGGTGCCGCCGCCGGTTAAAAAAATGAGCACCGTCGGCGCCGGCGACAGCATGGTGGGCGCCATGACGCTGAAACTGGCCGACGGCGCGGATTTGCTGGATATGGTGCGCTACGGCGTCGCGGCAGGCAGCGCGGCCACGCTGCATAAAGGCACCCGCTTATGTACCCTGGAAGATACCGGACGTATCTATGATTACCTGCGTCGGGAAAGTATGATCTAAGACCCTAAGCCCACGCCGCCGGATATCGGTTGCAGAATTAGCGGTTGACATCGGCGGCGTTCGCAACAACACTCTCTCAACGCTTGACGGAACGGCGCCCTGCGCTAGCCGCTCGTCCGGCTTTTTAGATTAAGCCCTTTCTTTTGAACCCGGTACGCGCCGTTTCAGGCCGTGCAGTTGCCGGTTCGCTCCAAGGCTCATCGTCGCCGCATCGCCGGCGGTTGCGCCGCGCTGCTTGTTTTTGCGAAGTTGTCACCGAGTTGTCATCAAAAAATTCATACCTTATCGGCAAAACGACTGTAGGGGGATATGACGATGTGGCACGCCATTAGCACCATGTTGGCAGAAAAATTTAACAGGGATGAAATCAGCGAACGGCGGGAACTGCCCGGCGGGGAGTTACACGCCGCCTGGTATCTCCGTTACGGCGAACACGCGGTGTTTGTAAAGTCCGATACGCGCGAGCTGCTGCAAAAATTCACCAACGAGGCCGATCAGCTGGCGATGCTGGCCCGTAGCCATACGGTGCGGGTACCGGAGGTGTACGGCGTCGGCAGCGCCAAGGATGAAAGCTTTTTGCTGCTCGAATTCCTGGTGGAGCGCCCTTTTGACGCCCACGGGGCCTATTGCCTCGGCCAGCAGCTTGCCCGGCTGCATCAATGGAGCGAGCAGCCGCAGTTCGGCCTGGATTTTGACAATGACCTCTCCACCGTAACGCAGCCCAACGCCTGGCAGCGCCGCTGGTCGGTGTTCTACGCCGAACAGCGTATAGGCTGGCAACTGCAGTTGGCGGCGGAAAAAGGGCTCTATTTTGGCGATATTGATAAGATTATCGCCCAGGTCGCGGACCGCCTGCACGATCGCCAGCCCCAGCCTTCACTGCTGCACGGCGATCTGTGGCCGGATAATTGCGCCAACAGCGCTCAGGGTGGTTTTTTATACGATCCGGCGTGTTATTGGGGCGATCGCGAATGTGATTTGGCCATGCTGCCGCTCTATGATCGGCTGCTGCCGCAAATTTACGACGGTTATCAGAGCGTGTGGCCGCTGGATAAGGGGTTTATCGAACGACAGCCGCTTTACCAGCTCTATTACCTGTTGAACCGGGCCAACCTGTTTGGCGGCGAGCATATCGCCATCGCCAACGAAGCTCTGGATAAAATACTGAGCAGTGATTAAGCGGAGCCATGCGGGCGGCCCTGCGGCTGCCCGCGCGTCTTCAGAGCATGCCGAGCAGCTTGAGGACAAAATAGCCCACCACCGCCAGGATAATGGGCAGGATGTATAAAGGAAAAAATTGCAGCAAAATCGTATGACGCGGCATCACGATCTTTTCTTCCAGCTGGGTACGACTCAGTCCCTGGCTGCCGCGGGCCTGCTCCAGCACCATCTGATCCTCGACCCCTTCGCGCACGTGCCTGACCTGGCGCGACATGCGCGCGCCGGAAGCCTGCAGGGCCAGGCCGACAAAAATCAGGAAATAAATCAGCCAGAACATCAGGTTAGCGCTAAACCCCTGGCCATCGAACACCGGTTGCGGCGAGTTGTACCAGAAAACATTCAGAAATGAGGTGTTAAAACGCAGCATATCTATCATGACATGGAAAAAATCAGCCATGACCGCATTGATTCCCTTATTTTGCTCACTATGCTGATAGAGAAATTTCAGGATAGAAATCACGGTAGAAAGTAAAGCCGGTATAAAAATAATCCATCCCGCGAGGCGTTTGATCACGGCC
Source organism: Sodalis sp. RH24 (assembly GCF_047324145.1). Classification (NCBI taxonomy): domain Bacteria; kingdom Pseudomonadati; phylum Pseudomonadota; class Gammaproteobacteria; order Enterobacterales; family Bruguierivoracaceae; genus Sodalis; species Sodalis sp. RH24. The sequence goes on along the minus strand of NZ_CP178729.1, from coordinate 685,125 downwards.
AGGCGGCCAGCTTGTTGATACGTCATGCGTTCCCCTTGTTAAACGACGCCAACCATAGCCCTTAAGTTTATCTATAATTTACCTTTTCTGCTGTGTTTTATTGGTGCTACCCTCTTTCCTCGCCCTTTTTTTGCAAACAGGAGCCCAAGGTATGGCGTTAACCCTACCCAAGGAAGCTGTAATATTTGATATGGATGGACTGATTATCGACTCCGAGCCCTTATGGCATCAGGCTGAGCTGGATGTCTTCGCCGCCATGGGCATGGACGTGTCGGTGCATGACGCGATTCCGGATACATTGGGTATGCGCATCGATCAGGTGGTGAAGGCCTGGTATCAGTTAAGTCCGTGGCAGGGGGCTTCTCTGGAGGAAGTCAGCAACAGCATCATTCAGCGCGCGTTGGCGTTGGTGGATGAACGCCGTCCGCTGCTGCCCGGGGTCGCCCATGCGCTGGAGACCGCCAGGGATTGCGGCATGAAGATTGGCATGGCCTCGGCGTCACCGCTGTTTATGCTGGAACATGTGCTGGAGATGTTTGACCTGCGCCATTATTTCGACCATCTGGCATCGGCGCAGAACCTGCCTTACAGCAAACCGCATCCTGAAGTCTATATCCAGGCGGCGTTAAGCCTGGGCGTCGCGCCTGAGCGCTGTACCACCCTGGAAGATTCCTTCAATGGCATGATTGCCACCAAAGCGGCGCGGATGCGCTCGATAGTCGTGCCCGACATCGCCTTTCGCGCCGATCCCCGCTGGGTGCTGGCGGACGTCAGGCTGGCGTCGCTGGCGGAAATAACGCCCGATCATTTGCGTTAACCCCGGCGCCGGCATCGCCGTCACTTCCGCCGCGCAGGGAGCCACCTGAAAACTCACGTGCGGGCGCCACGCGGCGGGCTGGCGTGATTCAGAGAAAATCGTCGCGCTTGGGCGTAAAGGTATCAATCAGCACGCTATTATCCTCCAGCGCCACCACGCCGTGCATCTCATGCTTTACCGCGCGGTAGGCATCGCCGGTTTTCAGTATCCGCTCCTGGCCTTCGATGGTCACCTTGAAGCTGCCGGCGGCGACGTAGGCAATCTGATCGTGGATGTCATGCTGATGCGGCGTGCCGATAGCGCCCTTGGCAAAATGCACGCAGACCATCATCAGGTCGTCGCTCCAGGTCATGATTTTGCGTTTAACGCCCTCGCCCACGGCTTCCCACGGCGTTTCTTCGTCAATATAAAAAGTCTTCATGCTTTGTTCTCCATTAACCAACCCATTCCGGCGCGATCCTGACGAAGGACGCGACGGGATACGACGTATTTCCACCGCTTTATTTTAAGGTCCGGCTTCTGGAATGAAACCGAAAAACATCAAAAGCATGACGCTCCTCATAAAATAAATAAAACAATATTTCATTTTTATTGAATTCACATCCCGGTAGCACTATCATTTCAGCAATAAAAGGGCAACGCTTTCCCCCGGGTCAAAGCCATACCACGTACATATTCTGAAAGAGAGGCATTACGACTATGCAAGTTCGCCAAAGCATTCACAGCGATCACGCTAAACAACTGGATACCGAAGGCCTGCGCAGCCAGTTCATGATCGAAAAGATCTTCGAAGAAGATGCCTACACCATGACCTATAGCCATATCGATCGCATTATCGTCGGCGGCATCAAGCCGGTCACCAAAGCGGTGACCATCGGAGGCGAAGTCGGTAAACAGCTGGGCGTGAGTTATTTCCTGGAACGCCGCGAGCTGGGTGTCATTAATATCGGCGGCCCCGGGGTGATTGTCGTCGACGGCAAAACCTACGAGATCGGCCACCAGGAAGCCCTGTATGTGGGCATGGGCGCCAAAGACGTGCAGTTCACCAGCGTCGACGCCGCTAAACCCGCGAAGTTTTACTATAACAGCGCCCCGGCCCATATGACTTACCCCAGCCGTAAAATCACGCTGGCCGAAGCCTCGCCGCAGACCATCGGCGACAACGCCACCAGCAATCTGCGCACCATCAATAAATTTATTGTTCCCGACGTATTGCCGACCTGCCAGCTAACCATGGGTTTGACCAAGCTGGCTGAAGGCAACTTGTGGAACACCATGCCGTGCCATACCCATGAACGCCGCATGGAAGTCTATTTCTATTTTGATATGGATGAAGAAACCGCGGTATTCCATATGATGGGCCAACCGCAGCAAACACGTCACCTGCTGGTGCATAACGAACAGGCGGTGATTTCACCGAGCTGGTCGATCCATGCCGGCGTGGGCACGAAAAACTATACCTTTATCTGGGGCATGGTCGGCGAAAATCAGGTTTTCGACGATATGGACCACGTAAAAGTCAGCGAAATCCGCTAATTATCCCCGGCCGGCGTGTTCCGGCCCTTTAAACACACTACGCTGGCGATGTCCTACCGCCGCCAGCAATGAGGTTCTGGTATGATTTTAGATTCATTCAATTTGCAGGGTAAAGTGGCGCTGATTACCGGTTGCGACACCGGCCTGGGTCAGGGCATGGCTATCGGCCTGGCGGAAGCCGGCTGTGATATCGTTGGCGTCAACATCGTCGACCCTGAAGAAACCATCGCCAAAGTGACCGCCCTTGGCCGTCGTTTCCTGAGCCTGACCGCTGATTTAACCAAAATCGACGATATCCCGGGCATCATTGAGAAATCAGTGGCTGAATACGGCCATATCGATATCCTGGTCAACAACGCGGGCATTATCCGTCGCGAAGACGCCATCGAGTTCAGCGAAAAGAACTGGGACGACGTCATGAACATCAATATCAAAACCGTGTTCTTTATGTCGCAGGCGGTTGCGCGCCAGTTTATCAAGCAGGGCAAAGGGGGCAAGATCATCAATATCGCCTCCATGCTGTCCTTCCAGGGCGGGATCCGCGTGCCTTCCTACACCGCGTCGAAAAGCGCCGTCATGGGTGTTACCCGCCTGCTGGCCAACGAATGGGCTAAGCATAACATCAATGTCAATGCCATCGCGCCAGGTTACATGGCTACGAATAATACCCAGCAACTGCGTGCCGACGAAGGCCGCAGCAAAGAAATCCTGGAACGCATCCCCGCCGGTCGCTGGGGTTTGCCGGACGATCTGAAAGGACCGGCCATTTTCCTGGCCTCCACCGCGTCCGATTATATCAACGGCTATACCATCGCCGTGGATGGCGGCTGGCTGGCGCGCTAAGCCCGCGCCCACCCGCCCCCAAGGCGTGGTAAAGGGAAGGCGCGCCTTAGGGCGTGTTTTTCCCGTCCGCCCGGGTCACAGTATTGCGGTAGCTTGCGGTAGCTTGCGGTAGCTTGCGGTAGCTTGCGGTAGCTTGCGGTAGCTTGCGGTAGCTTGCGGTAGCTTGCGGTAGCTTGCGGTAGCTTGCGGTAGCTTGCGGTAGCTTGCGGTAGCTTGCGGTAGCTTGCGGTAGCTTGCGGTAGGGCATATGTCATCTCGGGAAGGTTTCGCTTGCCGTGCGTGAGGGTGTTTTATGTCCTGCCCGGTACCGGCAAGCGACAAAGAGGCCGTACCGTGACGGCCTCCTTGACCTCCACGCGTCCGGCAGTGCGTGCGCCGCTGCGCGGTTCCCGGCATCGCCCATCACGGCTTGTGGACCGCACGGGACGCGCTCCCGGCGCGGCCCTTAGCTTTCGCCGCTCCCGGCGGCTCATCCAGCCGCGATGCGCGCTGCCGGCGCACTCTATGCCGGCACCACGTCAACACCATCGTCTGTGAGTAAAATGGCGTTTTGGGTTCCTTAGTGGTATGTATTTACCGGGAAATCATAACGGTTACATACCCGACACCAGACACTATCCCAAGCAACAGCGCCGCTGTCGTTTCATAAAACGCATTGCCAACAGCGACATGTGGACCGGCATAAAGCGCGCTGACGGCGTCTGTGACCCCGGCATGAGCCGCCGGGAGCGGCGAAAGGCCCGGTTGCGCCGGGAGCGCATACCGGGCCGGTGCATCACGGGGGCATGGGCGACGGAAGGCATCGCACAGCGACGCGCGACCTGCCGGGCGCGCGGAGGTCAAGGAGGCCGTCGCGGTACGGCCTCTTTGTCGCTTGCCGGCACCCGGCATTCCATATAACCGCCAAACGCACGGCAAGCGAAACCCTCACCGCGGCGACATAGATCACCCAGCGAACTGCCAGCGAAACTCACGCTGCGGCCCCATAATCACCCTGAAAACCGCCAGCAAAACCCTCACCGCGGCGACATAGATCACCCAGCGAACTGCCAGCGAAACCCTCACTGCGGCCACCGACATCACCCTGAAAACCGCCAGCAAAACCCTCACTGCGACCACAGACATCACCCTGAAAACCGCCAGCGAAACCCTCACCGCGGCGACAGCCATCTGCACGGCTGTCCAATATCACCAGACCCTATCGGCCGCATAACACCCCAGGGCGGCGATCGCCAAATCGACACACAGCGGATGAAACGGAATCTGTCCCTATGGCGTTTTATCGGGTGGGGTTTCCCCGCCCGAACGAGGCACCATGGCGCAAAAGGCCCGCTATCACCCGCACTGGATAAACCCGGTGGCAAGACCCCGCGCCGCGGGGTTTTTTATTTGTTACAAGGTAACCTATTCCCGCCGCCGACGGATTCCTTTATACTGGACAAATGACCAGTTTAACCGATCGCATCCGCTATGACCGCTGAAGGGCATCTTATCTTCGCTCTGGCGAGCACCATTTTAGCCAAAAAAATGGAGCTCTCGCCCGCGCTTGCCCACGGCGACTGGTGGCATATCGTGGCCGGCGGCCTGGTAACCTGCCTGCTGCCCGACATCGATCATCCCCGCTCCTTCCTCGGCCAACGCCTGCAGTGGATCTCGCTGCCCATCGCCCGCGTCTTCGGTCATCGCGGTTTTACCCATAGCCTGCTGGCCATCATCGCCGGCATCGTGCTCTTTACCCTGAAACTCGACCCGGGAATGCTTATCCCGCTGGACGCGTTCCACGGCATGATCATTGGTTATCTCAGCCATATTCTCGCCGATATGCTGACGCCGGCCGGCGTTCCGCTGCTCTGGCCCTGCCGCTGGCGGTTCCGCCTGCCGGTATTGTATCCGCAAAAAGGCAACCAGCTTGAGCGGGTGCTGTGCGTGGCGGTGCTGATTTTCGCCGTGCAGCATCCGCAGGGCGCGCCGCTGGGCACCCGCATGCCCATCCCGGATTCCGTTGCGGCGTTATGGTCCAAGGTGCGCGGTAATTTCTAATAGCCGTTTTGCAGACAATATCATCTTTTCAGAAAATACCGGGCAATTGCGCGCTGCGCGCCGGTTCCCCGAAAAAACTGTTCTATAGTTGATCTACCGCTCAGATAACCATAACCGCGGACCAGCCACTGTTTGCCATTACACTGGTAAGAGGAGCAATCGACTATGTCAAAACCCACCGATCCTTCACAAGGCAAAACCCCCCTAACCCATCAGGCCCCCGCCCCCGACGGCAGTTCGGCGCAGCCCGGGCTGGGCCATCTCGCGCCGGACGACAACAGCCATCTGGCGCAGCCCGGCACATCGGAGCCGGGTAAACAACCCACCGTATCGGGCTCGGTTAAAAGCCCGCAAAACAGCAATGCCAAGCTTGACGCGCTACAGCCGCATCGTAAATCAGGGTATCAGCAACCCCTGACCACCGATCAGGGCGTAAAAATATCCGACGACCAGAATTCGCTGCGCGCCGGCAAGCGCGGACCGACCCTGCTGGAAGATTTTATCCTGCGCGAAAAAATCACCCATTTTGACCATGAGCGCATCCCCGAACGTATCGTCCACGCCCGCGGCTCCGCCGCACACGGCGTGTTTGAGGTCTACCGTCCGCTGACCGAGATCACCAAGGCCGGATTTCTCAGCGATCCGGCGGTAAAAACGCCGGTATACGTACGTTTTTCCACGGTACAGGGTTCCCGCGGGTCGGCGGACACCGTGCGCGATATCCGCGGTTTCGCCACTAAATTTTATACTCAGGAAGGCAACTTCGATCTGGTGGGCAATAATACGCCGGTATTTTTTATCCAGGACGCGGTTAAATTCCCGGATTTCGTGCATGCGGTCAAACCCGAGCCGCATAACGAAATGCCCCAGGGCGGTTCCGCGCATGACACATTCTGGGATTACGTCTCCCTTCAGCCGGAAACCCTGCACAATGTCTTCTGGGCCATGTCCGACCGCGGCATTCCACGCAGCTACCGCACCATGGAAGGATTCGGCATCCACACCTTCCGCCTGATCAATGCCCAGGGCAAAGCCACCTTTGTGCGTTTCCATTGGAAACCCCTGGCGGGTAAAGCATCGCTGGTCTGGGATGAAGCGCAAAAACTGGCCGGTAAGGATGCTGATTTCCACCGGCGCGACCTGTGGGACGCCATCGAGGCCGGCGACTATCCGGAATACGAACTGGGCCTGCAGCTGATACCGGAAGCAGACGAGCATAAGTTCGACTTCGATCTGCTCGATCCCACCAAGCTGATCCCCGAGGCGCTGGTGCCGGTGGAAATCGTGGGTAAAATGACGCTGAACCGCAATCCGGATAACTTTTTTGCGGAAACCGAACAGGTGGCGTTTCACCCCGGCCACATCGTGCCCGGCATTGATTTTACCAACGATCCGCTGCTGCAGGGCCGGTTATTCTCTTATACCGATACGCAAATCAGCCGGCTCGGCGGGCCGAACTTCCATGAAATCCCGATAAACCGTCCGGTCTGTCCTTATCATAATTTCCAGCGCGACGGTATGCACCGCCAGGATATAGACACCAATCCCGCCGCCCATGGACCCAACTCCATCAATGATAACTGGCCGCGGGAAACCGCGCCGGCGGCGGAAAACGGCGGTTTCGCGTCTTATCAGGAACGGGTGGACGGCCATAAAATTCGCGAGCGCAGCGACTCGTTCCTGGAATACTTCTCGCATCCCCGCCTGTTCTGGCTCAGCCAGACCCCGGCCGAGCAGCAGCATATCGTCGATGCCTTCAGCTTTGAGCTGGGCAAGGTCGGCCGCGCCTATATTCGCGAGCGAGTCGTGGATTTGCTGACCCGCGTCGACGTGGAGCTGGCCAAACAGGTCGCCGCCAAACTCGGCATCCGGCTTTCCGACGATGCGCTTAACACGCCGCCGCCCAAACCGGTCAATGGCGTAGCGCAAGATCCGACCCTTAGCCTGTATGCCACCGGCAGCGGCGCGCTGAAAGGCCGCCAGGTGGCGCTGCTGGTCAGCGACGGCGTCGACGCCGCCGACGTGCTGGAGGCATTGCAGGCACTGAAGGCGGAAGGCGTGCATGCCAAAATACTGGCCTCGCACGGCGGCAACGTGGTGGCGAACGACGGCTCTACGCTGCCTATCGACGCCACCTTTGACGGATCGCCCTCGATTACGGTCGACGGGGTTATCGTGCCGGACGGCAACCTGGACGCCTTGCTGCTCAGCGGCGCCGCGCGGCATTATATTCTGGAAGCCTACAAGCATCTGAAAGTCATCGGCCTTAGCGGTGACGCCAATCGGTTTAAACAGCCCCTGGGGCTGACCGATCTGCCGGAGGACGGCATTTGTGAAGGCGCCGCCACACAAGGCCGGCTGATGCAGGATTTTCTGGATCAGCTGAAGCTGCACCGGGTATGGTCGCGGATTAGCAAAATTGACGGCGTGCCGGCTTAGCGGGCGCGGTCACCGCCAGGCGTCCGTCGCGCGCGCCTGGCGGTGAAAAACGAAATGGGCGATAAGTGAAAAAATTCACTTATCGCCCATCACTTTTCCTACCCGGCGATCATTACAGCATTATTTTTGCGGGTTGGTATCGTATTCCTGGCAGCTCTGGAAGCCCTTATTCAGGACAATATTATTTTGGTCGTAGCTGACGAAATAGTTAATCGGCTTGCCGTCGCGTGTGCCCAGGACATAGGAGTCGCAGGTACCACGGGCGTTAATCATGGTGGCGGAGGTGGACGGAATGCCCCCGATAGCACGGGCCTGCTGTTTAGTCATGCCTTTTTTGACATCACTCACTACAGGTTTTTTCATATAACTGTCGGCACGATCGTAAACGGTACAACCGGAAAGAATGGTAAGCGCGGTAGCGGCGGTAAAGGCAATAACAATTTTCTTATTCATAAGTGTCACCTCATTTTGATATGTATGGATAAGTGTAGAAGACAAAAGGCTTTTTTACAAATCTAAGCGCAACGGTAAGTCACCTTTTTTTTCGTTCGCCCACGGCGGGGCCGTTAACCGTTTTTAGCCATGCTGATGCTTTCGCTAAATTCCAATTCGTTTTACAATCAGGAAATTAATCTTTTTTTTTGCGTCGAACTCGTTGCGACGCCTGCGAGGGAAATAGACACATGACTCGGCAACAAGACATTATTGCAGCGCTAGGGGCAAAACCCGTTATCGATCCGGCCGCGGAATTTCGCGTCAGCGTCGATTTCCTGAAACGTTATCTGCAGCGCTATACCTTTATCCACACGCTGGTGCTGGGCATCAGCGGCGGGCAGGATTCGACGCTTACCGGTAAGGTTTGCCAGGCCGCCATCAGCGAACTGCGCGGGGAAACGGGCGATGAGCGCTACCAATTCATCGCCGTGCGCCTGCCCTACGGCGCGCAGCAGGATGAGGCGGATTGCCGGGATGCCATCGCCTTTATCCAACCCGATCGCGTATTGACGGTAAATATCAAAAATGCCGTCCTGGCCAGCGAGGCCGCGCTGCTGGAGGCTGGCATCACCCTGAGCGATTTTATCAAGGGCAATGAAAAGGCCCGCGAACGCATGAAAGCGCAGTACAGCATCGCCGGCATGAACGCGGGTATCGTGGTCGGCACCGATCATGCGGCCGAGGCGGTAACCGGCTTTTTTACCAAATATGGCGACGGCGGCACGGATATCAATCCCATCTATCGCCTGAACAAACGCCAGGGCCGGGCCATATTGGCCTATCTGGGCTGTCCGCAGCATCTGTATCTTAAAGCCCCGACCGCCGATCTGGAGGAGGATCGCCCGGCGCTGCCGGATGAATCGGCGCTCGGCGTCACCTATGAAATGATTGATGATTACCTGGAAGGGAAAACCGTCGCGCCCGAGGCGGCGAAGATCATTGAAGGCTGGTATGCCCGCACCGAGCATAAACGGCATCCGCCAATCACGGTATTTGATGATTTCTGGCGATAAAAAAAAAGCGGCCCGCGGGCCGCTTTTTTAACGATGATTTCTGGCTATCTTTTATTTAGTCGCGTCACGCTGCTGCATTTTTTGCGCGCGTTCCTGGAATTTTTTATTGAATTCCGCTTTTTGTTCCGGCGTTAACACATTATACATCTTGTTTTGCATTTCCAGATTGGCGAGCATTCTTTGGTTTTGTTCCTGCGCCATGCTATTTACCAGGGCCTGGGCCTTGGCGGAATCAAAACTGTCGGCGGCGATCACGTCATGCATCTGCTGATGCTCGGCGGCCGATGGCTTTTTCATATCTTTCATGGAATCGCGCGCAATGTCATGCATTTTCTGGCGCTGTTGTTCCGTGAGTTTAAGATCCTTAAACATATGGTCCATCATAGGGCCGCGCTGATGTTGCATACCGCCTTTATGATGCATTTCGCCTTGCGCGGTATCGCCGGCTGGCGCCGCGGTAGCGCTGCTGTCCGCGGCGACGGCTAACTGAGCTGAACCTAACACCAGGGTAGTAGCCATAAATAAAGCAGTTAATTTGCGCATAATTTCCTCATATCTGATTATTGTCTGCCGCAAAATAATTTCGCCGGCAGGGTTCGTTACAGATATAAGTGTACTCGCGTTATCTTCAAGTAATGCGAGTAAAAGTAAATAACTTAAAGCCTGAAACTCACTTTTAAGGCAATCATGGAGAAAATATGGATTTTATGTGTGGAAAGCGTTATTTTCCGTGGCAATAAAATGAGGTTTTAGCCACGTCAATATGATAACTCTTACTTTACTCACCGCCAACGAATATTCAGTAATTTCTCTAGCCGCCGCGCCGCAATGATTATTTTCTGTATTTACCGATGGCGCATATTATAAATCAAGCCCGCCGGTTGCGGGCCCGGGCAAGGCGGCCTAGGCAAGCGCGCCCCATGGCGCGGTTCCCTGAGCCATGGATTTATTGCTGGAATGGATAAATCGCGCCCAGGTCCAGCAACTGCGTCAGTTCGTCCAGCGCGGTGCGAACCTCGTTAAGCAGCGAGGGATCCGCCAGATCGTCCTGATTCAGCCGGTCGCGGTAATGCTTGTCGACCCAGAGGTTAAGGCGGTCAAACAGCGCCGGCGTCATCAGCGTGGCGGGATTCACCGCGCCCTGCTCCTGCGCAGTAAGGATCACGCGCAAACGCAGGCACGCCGGACCGCCGCCGTTACGCATGCTCTCGCGCAAATCGACGACGCTCACCCGGTCTATCGCCCGGCCTTCGGCCGCCAGCTCATTAAGATATGCCCAGACGCCATCATGCTCGCGGCACTCCTGCGGCACCACAATAGTCATCTTGCCGTCCCGGCGGCTTAATAACTGGCTGTTGAATAAATAGGTCGCCACCGCGTCGGCCACGGATACGCGCCGCGCCGGCACTTCGAGCGCCGTCAATTCCTGGCCGAGCTGCGCCAGCGCGCGGCTTAGCCGCTCACGGACCCCCTCTCCCCCGGCGAACGCCTGTTGATGATAAAACAACACCTGTTCATTGCTGACGGAAATCACGTCATTATGGAATACGCCCTGGTCGATGACGGCGGGATCCTGCTGGACCATCAGACAACGTTCCGGCGCCAGCAGGTGCAGGCGCGCCACGGCTTCGCTGGCCTCACGCGTCTGCCTGGCGGGATAACGCCCCGGTTCGCTGCCCGCCTCCAGGCCGCTTTTGCCATACACGAACATTTGTACCCCCGGGGAATCATAACGTCCCAGGCGATTATGGTTTGCCGCGCCCTCGTCGCCGAACAGCGCGGACTGGGGCAACGCCTCATGGTGGCGGAAAAAGCGCGCGTCGCGAAACACCGCCCGCAGGATAGCCCCTGTGGTTTCGGCCTCTATGGCGCGATGGAATTTATTATGCAGGTTGGCGGGGGTAAAGTGCACCCGGCCGTCGGCGCTGTCCGCCGACGGGCTGACGGTGGCCGCGTTGGCGACCCACATTGCCGACGCGGAACTGAGTATCGACAACAATTGCCGGTGGTCGCGCGCCACCTGCGCCAGGATCTGCGCGTCGTTGCCGGTGAAGCCCAGACGCCGCAAATACGCTAAATGCGGCCGCTCATGGGGCGGCAATACCCCCTGCATAAATCCCGCGTCGGACAACGCTTTCATTTTGGCCAGCCCTTGCCGGGCGGCCAGTCGCGGATTGGCATCTTCGCGCCGGTGGCGCGTCGAGGCTTCGTTGCCGAAGGAGAGGCCCGCATAATGATGGGTGGGGCCGACCAGGCCGTCGAAGTTCGCTTCAACACAATGCTGCATGGGCACATCCTGTTTGCTGTGGTGAGGTTGAGCCCGCGCGCGTGCGGCCGTCCGCATATAGCGTCGCCGCCCGCAGCGCTTGCCCCGGCGCCAGGCCGAGCGCGGCGGCCGTGGCAAGGTCAATTTCCAGTGATTCGCGGCCGATTTCACACCGGCAGGCCACGGCGCGAAAACCCTGGTAGTCCTCATTGGCCAACAGGCACCAGGCGGCGTCTTGATTGTGGCGCCCGGCGTCGTCATCTGCCATGATTTGCGCCGTCACCCTGCGGCTGTCGCGCACCGTGCGAATCTGATCAATTTCGGCCTCGAGCGTCGGGCCGCCGTCGAAAATATCGATATATCCCTGGTAACGCAGCCCCTCGGATTCCAGCAGCGCCCTGGCCGGCTCGGTCTGCGGGTGTACCCGGCCGATGACTGCGCGGGCCTCCGGCGCCAGGAAATCCACGTACAGCGGATGCTTGGGCATCAGTTCGGCAATAAACGCCTTGTTGCCGGTACCGCTTAAATAATCGGCGCGGGCAAAGTCAATGGAAAAAAACCGCTGGCCCAGATTGGCCCAGAAAGGAGAATAGCCCTGTTCATCGCAATAGCCGCGCATTTCGGCGAGTACGCGCTGGCCGAAATAATCGCGGAAGGCCGCCATAAACATCAGCCGCGCCTTGACCAGCAACTGGCCGTTGGCGCCATGGCGATAGTCGGGATCGAGAAATAACGTACAGAGTTCGCTCAGGCCGGTATGATCGTTGCTCAGGTAAAGGGTCGGCACGGCGTTATAAACATTTAACGCCGTGGAGGCATGCACCAGGGTGCCGACGCGGAAATTATACCAGGGTTCCTTGAGGCCCACCGCCACCTCGATGGCGCTGACCCCGACCACCTTGCCCCGGTCGCTGTCTTCCAGCGCGAACAGATATCCCTGCTCGCCGCGCGCGAGGCCGCCCTGCCAGGTGCGCACCGATCGATCGATGCGGGCCGCCAAAACCTCCTCATTCGCCGGCAGGGAGGTCAGTCCCGCGCCGGCCTTGCCCGCCAGCGTCAGGATATCCAGCAGGTCACGGTGTTCTACCGGTCGGATGATCATCATAATTACTACTCCTCGCCACGCCATGGGGCATAAAACGGTTTTCAACCGATCGCACGATAAACGGGCACCTAAAAGGGCGCCGGGTTGCCAATAACGTGCCGGGCCTTTCCCTGCCTGCAAGTCACGGGCAAACACGCCAGCTGATAATGAGTATAGATTGCACACAACGTGCCAGCTATAGCCAGATAAATGAATAAAATTTATTGGTGTCTTTAAAAACAATAAGTTACACGACATCATTATTCATTTTTAATGAATAAAAAATGAATATTATGCATTGCCGGCGGGGTTGCGCGCTTAAAGGGAATAATTTATGCACCCCGTCGCAGCGGGTGACAGTGGGGCCGGAGAGACGGATTAAAAGTGCGAAACGCCGGCGCGGCATCGCCCTCTTGGCGCCAGCGCTTTAAAAAAGTGCAGTAACGCACCATAGCAGGGCGCCGGCCCTGTGTTCCAGGCGCGCAATAATGCGCGGGCGGTAAGCCAGGCCCGGCTAATCGAAGACCGCGCCGGCGGTTCCGAGCGCTAACGGCGGGTCGACTTTCAGCACAATCCAGTTCGAGGTGACGCGCTGCTGTTTTTCATCCTCCACCGTCAGCGAGAGATGATATTCGTTGCTGGCTCCCGCCTCGTCATGCCATTGCGGCATGATAATCGTCCAGCCGTCGGGCTGATTGCTGCGGGGGGGCGGCGTCAGGCTCAGGGCGTGGGTATCGCCTTGCCAACTGACGGCGGTAATGGTATTGCGGGCGACGACCTCGGGTTTAAGCTCAAGGGATTCACCGCTGTGTAATGACCAGGGCGGGGTGGCGAGAAAAACCGACAGCGTTTTTCGTTGCCGGAACGCCAGCACCGGGGCATTGTTGCGCGCCACCAAATCATAGCGGCTGCCGCGCAGCGTGTGCGCCTGGGCAACGTTGCGTGATGAAAGCTGTTGTTCCAGGGGCACGCCCAGGCGGTAATTGACCGTCAGGGCATAGTTATCCTGCGATTCGCCGCTGTCGCCCTGCGTATGGCTGGCCGTCAGGGTCATCAGCGGCACCGGGGTATAATTAACGCCAAATGCAAACGCCGCGGGGTCGTTACGATAATTGCCGCTATCAAACAAATCCACATTATCGCCGTAGTAGCGCTCATATTTGACCGAGGCGCCCAGCTGCCGGTAAAAGGGCAGGTAACCGCGCGTCGTCAGGTCATAGCCGCCGGCCGTTTGGCGCAGGAACCTGGCGGAATTTTGTTCGGCTTTCATGGCGGACAACGGATAATAGAAATTAGTGGACAGGCTGAGATAATCGCCGCTGGCCTCGGCGCCGACGGCGCCGCGCCGCAGGGAGTCATGGGCGAGAAACTGGTCGTAAAACAGGTTATAGCCCACCTGCCAGCGGCCGGCGTTCCAGCGCTGCCCGAGGCCGATATTCGCCACCGCGCCCTGCGCCGACCCCTGCACGCCGACCTGGCTGAACGTCAGCGCCCGGTTGGGATTATCCCACAGCGGCAACAGCAGTTGTCCTGAACTGCCGGCCAGATCGCCCTGGGGCGAGACATCGAGCGAGATGCTGGAATACCCCAGCGGCTGCAGCATGCTTTCGCTTTGCTGCTGCAGTTGCGTCAACACTTTTTCTTTTGCCTGTTCGACCAGATAAGAACGCCACGACCGATAGCTGGCGTCATTGTTCGCCTCGGCCAGCTGTTTTGCCAAAGTGGCGAGTTTCTTTTCCGTTTCACTTTCGTTTAAATTCCCGCCGCCTAAATCGGGTAGGCTCTGGTGTTCGGAATTTATTGCAACGGAATTATTCTGTGAGCTGGACGAATCCGTAGTCAATGCCGCTGCGCTTAAAGAGAGCCACCCCAGGCATCCAACCACCAGAGGCAGAAAATAAGCGCATACCTGATCCAGACGCACATAGGGCATAAGGACAATATCCCTCTCAGTTCACACCCGGTAAACAAGGCATGGTGCTTTGATGACCGGCTCAATGCCGGACTGCTCATAAAGTAACCCGAGAAAGGCACTATACCATAAACCCGTGACGGTCATGAACCTCCTATCCAGCTCAGTATTTTAAACTACAATTATTAAGCTGCTATGCTTTAATCGGCACCTGCCCGCCACAAAAAAAGTCATATAAGACTAAGGCCCGGAGATAACGATATGAAACCCTTAGAAAAGGAACGATTCAATGGCTTAGAATGGCTGCGCTTTTTGCTCGGTTGTTATGTCATGCTTTACCATACCGCCCATACCTATCCCCAGCTACAAAGCATCAGGGGAATAGGCGAACTGACCAGCATGGGATTTTTCGCCACCAGTTCTTTTTTTGTCTTGTCCGGTTTCCTGCTGGCGCATGTCTACGTCCGCGGCAATCAGCTGCGCGAGCCGGCCACCACGTTCTGGGCCAAACGTTTTTTTAACCTTTACCCGATTCATATCGTGGCGCTGGTGTCCTCCATCCTGGTCATCGCCCTGATGCAATGGCTGGCGATCCCGCCGGACGGGCCCGGCGCCAGCGTGCGCTTCGTGGTCTACGATACCAATGACATACTCGGGCAAACCAATCCGGAGCTGTTCCGCCATTATATGGATAACGCTCAACTGGCGTTCAACAGCGTTTTACAATTGCTGATGCTCCAGGCCTGGAACCCCTACTTCCTGACCTTTAACGCGCCGCTGTGGTCGCTTTCCACGCTGTTTTTCTTTTATATCCTTTTCCCCTGGTTTGCGCCGCGGCTGATGAACGCGCGCAGGACCTGGCTCTGGCTGGCGGTGATCTGGGCGCTCTACCTGCTGCCGCCGGCCTGGGTGGTATGGCAACATTTATACGGCATTCCTTATACCGGGCTGCTGCAGCGGGTGCCGATTTTTCGCGTGCCGGAGTTTTTTGGCGGGATACTCGGTTATGCCTTGTTCCGCCGCGCCCGGTTAAAAGAACAGGTTCTCAGCCGCTGGCAGCGTCGCGCCATGGCCTGTTTCATCCTGGTCTGCTTCCTGGTTGCCGCCGCGCTGTTTACCCATGGCCCCAAGTACTGGTATTTCCTGCTGCATAACGGCCTGCTGCTGCCGTCGCAAATCGCGCTGATTTATCTTTGCGCCCTGGCGCGCACGCCTGACAGCGAATGGCTGCGGCATTGGTCTACACGCCTGGGAGCGGCGTCGCTGTCCATGTTTGCGCTGCATGTGCCGCTGTTCAATCTCGCGCGCACCCTGGAACAATTTTTTCGCGGCGATCCCAAAGCCTGTTTCAGCGATTGGCCCGGGTGCATCGCGGCGGCCGGCGACGTACAGCCCTCCCTGGGCGGCTACCTTATTTATATGCTGACGACTATCGCGCTATGCGTGCTGTTCCAGGAACAGTTTGTGGCGCGCATGCGTAAACGCCTGGTGGCACGCTACCTGACCAAGGAGGCGCGGGTCGGGCGTATCGGCGCCCCCGACCGGTCCCATTCCTGAGCACGGCGAAGCCCTCCCGGTCAATGCCGGCCGGGAAAAGGTAAGCCGGACGTCGTCAAGGTAAGCCCTCGCAGCCGGGAGTCGCGGTTTTCAATATGAAGCGGTTGCTGAACAACCGGCGCCCCGTACCGGGGGCCGGTGATGTCACAGCGCCAGCGGGGAGCCGTCAAAGGGATGACGGTTTATAGCGGAGCGCGCCTGCAGCAGTTGGCGGACGTGTTTTACTAATTCAACCATACATTCATCATGCATCCCGTGGTTATTCAGCTCTTGTTCCAGCGCAAACAAATACTGCGCATTGGTCCCGAGCGGACCGCTGGCACAGGCAATTAGCGGGGCGATAATCTGCGAACGGGTATCCGCTTCAAAAAAAGGATGCTTTGGATCCATCACAAACGCCAGCGCCGTGACTTTTTCATCCCCTTCAAGTTGAAGCTCCGTCCAGGTGGGAATATAACAGCCGGTAAGCATTTCCCGCTTCCATAACAGTTCGAGTTCCTCATGCAGTTTGGCTTCCGGCAACCTGAAGGCCAGGCCGGTGGTCTGGCCGCCTTCTTTGAGCGCCAGCATCCTGCCGGGCTGAGTGGCGGTGCCGCGCCCGGCGGTAAGGCGCAGGCAAAAGGCGCGATGCCACCCCATCAGCGTAGCGGGACTGACTTTATCGGCTTCAAATATCGGGTTCCACATTAAAGAGCCGTAACCAAAGATCCACACCGGGCTATTATCCGGCCTGCGGGAAAGCGTACATTGCAATGAGGCATGACGTTGTTCAGGGGACAGTAACAGCGCCTCGTCTATAATGCCGAAGGCGGTTTTACAATCGGCTTTCTGTAAAAAGTCACGTGTTAACACTCGTTTTTCTTCTCCCGGCTGACGATCGCCACACACTAAGGTAAAGCCGTTCACCCGACACTAACAATAAGAATTATGTAAGAGTCAATTATTTTATTGTGAACATTATGACATTATTCGTTTATCGGGACGCTGGCAAGTTTGATCTTTATCACGTTAAAAAAGCAGCGGCCCTGCCCGGCGCTAAAATCCGGCGATGGACGTCCGCTGCTGTCAGGAAGGAAAGGTGGCGGGAATGGATGGCGGTCGTCAGGTCCGGTTATTTCTTGGGATGCCATCGATCGTCATCGCCTTTCTGGTAACCGTGCTTTACCGCCGCCCAGGCGACCTTGTGCGCGGTTTCCTCGCGGGATTCATCCCCGCGCCGCTCCGACTTATCGGCATATTGATCCCAGGCGTGGTTGAACGCCTCGCGATAAATATCCTGGGCATGCTTGGGTAAAACGTTGGTCACGCTGTCCGGTAAGTCTGAATTGCTTTTATAGGGCATGGTGCGTCTCCTTGGCGAACATGGCTAAGTGTCACTTAAGTATAGAAACTTTGCGGGCACGCGCCAGGCCGGCCGGGGGAAAACGGGACACATAAATTTATTTATAGATATCTGATAGGCACACTGCCACGAAACAGGCGGATAAAGACGATTAGATGAATAACATAAGATGATTAAAGGGGATATTTTTTGTATTTTACTAGCTTATAATGTGACTTGCCCGATAAAAATCATCTTATAGCCTGTTTTTCCCATCGCTTCCGGATTATTTTCTTCAAGACGGATATTTATACATAACTTGACATTTTATACAGCCGTTTTCTGGTAGGCTTATTCCAT
Source organism: Sodalis sp. RH24 (assembly GCF_047324145.1). Classification (NCBI taxonomy): domain Bacteria; kingdom Pseudomonadati; phylum Pseudomonadota; class Gammaproteobacteria; order Enterobacterales; family Bruguierivoracaceae; genus Sodalis; species Sodalis sp. RH24. Next base: position 667,442 of record NZ_CP178729.1, on the reverse strand, counting down.
AAATTTTATCGTTGGCGCCTGGTTATAATGATAACCGGTAGCAAGCCTGACTCTTTGCAAGGAGATTACCTATCATGAAATCCGCCGATCAGGGGATCAAAACGCGTCACAAGGAATATACCCTGCTGTTTCCCATTGCAGCGCTGGCGGTATTGATAGTATGGGGCGCCACGCCCACTTTCGCCGTGACGGTCATCATCAATCTTATCGCCCTCATCGCCATCCTTGTCAGCGCGTTTAACGTCGTGCGCCATGCCGACGTGCTGGCGCACCGGCTGGGAGAACCCTTTGGTTCGCTGATCCTCAGCCTGTCGGTGGTGATCCTCGAGGTGAGCCTGATTTCGGCGCTGATGGCCACCGGCAATGCCTCGCCCGGCCTGATGCGCGATACCCTGTTTTCGGTCATCATGATTGTCACTACCGGCTTGGTCGGTTTTTCCCTGCTGCTGGGCGGGCGTAAATTCGCCACCCAGTCGGTGAACCTGGCCGGCATCAAGCAATACCTGATGGCCATCATCCCGCTGGTGGTGATTGTGCTGGTGCTGCCCACGGCCCTGCCGGATGGCAATTTCAGCATCGCCCAGGCACTGTTTGCCGCCGCTATCTCCGCCGCCATGTACGGCGTATTCCTGTTGATACAGACTAAAACGCACCAACGCTATTTTATCTACGAGCATGAAGACGGCGACGACGATGATTCCCACGGCAAACCCTCCGCACACAGCTCCAAATGGCACGGCATTTGGCTACTGTTGCATCTGCTGGCGGTGGTAACCGTGACCAAGTTCAACGCCGGTCCGCTGGAACAACTGCTCGGTGATTTGCATGCGCCCCAACAATTCACCGGCTTCCTGGTCGCGCTGCTGATCCTGTCGCCCGAGGGCCTGGGCGCCATCAGGGCGGTGCTTAAAAACCAGGTGCAACGCGCCATGAATTTGTTTTTCGGTTCAGTGCTCGCCACCATTTCCCTCACGGTGCCCACCGTCACCATCATCGCCATCCTGACAGGCCATCCGCTGGCGTTCGGCCTGGGCATGCCGCAAGTGGTGGTGTTGTTAACCGCCATGATCCTGTGCCAAATCTCCTTTTCAACCGGCCGTACCAATGTATTGAACGGAACCGCGCATCTGGCGCTTTTCGGTGCTTATGTGATGACCCTCATGCTGTAGGGCCGACGGCATTTCCTCCCTCATATTGAAGGGGTTAGCGGGCGTCCGCCGTTCCAGGGCCCCGTACTCGTCTACCGGCGAGATAAAAAAATCGAACCGGTATTTCCCTTACCCGGCGCGATAAAACCCTTTCTTCCGCTGATAAGAAAGAATTTTAAGCAAAATATCCGCCATATCGGTTCTTTTTCACCTATTTGATGATGTAGCGCTGGTGTTCCGTTCATCATAACTGGTATTTTAGTGTTTCTTTACGACGGACCGCACGGCCCGCCCTGCTCACGTTTTGGCTCGTTGTTTTAATGAAAAATCATCTCTTCACCGGTCTTCGCCCGTTCAGCGCGCTTATTGACGCCTGCTGGAAAGAACCTTACACCACCCAGCGCTTTATCAAAGACATCATCGCCGGTATTACCGTCGGCATCATCGCCATTCCCCTGGCCATGGCGCTGGCCATTGGCAGCGGCGTGGCGCCCCAGTACGGCCTGTATACCTCCGCCGTGGCGGGTATTGTCATCGCCCTGTGCGGGGGTTCCAGGTTTAGCGTGTCGGGTCCGACCGCGGCCTTTGTGGTCATACTTTATCCGGTGTCGCAACAGTTCGGGCTTGCCGGTTTGCTGATTGCCACCCTGCTTTCCGGCGTGATCCTGGTGATTATGGGTTTTGCCCGGCTGGGCAAGCTTATCGAGTTTATTCCGCTCTCGGTCACACTGGGCTTTACCTCGGGCATTGCCATCACCATCGCCACCATGCAAATCAAAGACTTTTTTGGTCTTACCCTGCCCGTGGTGCCGGAGGAGTATGTCGGCAAGGTAGCGGCGCTTTTCGCGGCGTTGCCGACGTTCAATCCCGGAGATACGCTGATTGGCATAGGCACCATGGCGGTGCTGGTCTATTGGCCACGCCTGGGCATCCGTTTCCCGGCGCACCTGCCGGCGCTGATAGCCGGCTCCGGCATCATGGCGGTGCTGTGGCTATTTGATATGCCGGTGGCGACCATCGGCACTCGTTTCGGTTATATCCTGGCGGACGGCACCCATGGGCAGGGTATTCCCCCGATCCTGCCGCAGTGGCTGCTGCCGTGGACGCTGCCCGATGTGCACGGCGTGCCGATGGGCTTAAACTGGCATACCGTTTCCGCCCTGCTGCCCGCCGCATTCTCGATGGCGATGCTCGGCGCGATTGAGTCGTTGCTGTGCGCCGTGGTGCTTGACGGCATGACCGGCAAAAAGCATCAGTCTAATAATGAACTTATCGGACAGGGAGTGGGCAATATCATCGCGCCGTTCTTCGGCGGCATTACCGCCACCGCCGCCATTGCGCGTTCGGCGGCCAACGTGCGCGCCGGCGCCACCTCGCCGGTGTCGTCGCTGGTACATTCCCTGCTGGTGCTGCTGGCGCTGCTGGTGCTGGCGCCGTCCCTGTCCTATCTGCCCCTGTCGGCCATGGCCGCGCTGCTGTTGCTGGTAGCCTGGAACATGAGCGAGGCGCGCAAGGTCATTTACCTGCTGCGCCGGGCGCCCAGGGACGATATCGTGGTCATGCTGCTGTGCATGTCGCTGACGGTATTGTTCGATATGGTGATCGCCATTACGGTGGGCATCGTCCTGGCCTCGCTGCTGTTTATGCGCCGTATCGCCGCCATGACCCGTATCAGCGAATTGCCGCAAAGCACCAGCGGCAAGCTCAGGGCGCTGCGGGTCAACGGTCCGCTGTTCTTTGCCGCCGCCGAACGCATTTTTGAGGAAATCGCCGTGCTGACGGCGCAGGATGACGTGATTATTCTGCAATGGGATGCGGTGCCGGTACTGGATGCCGGCGGCCTGCAGGCGTTTGTGCACTTCAGCGAAAACCTGGCGGCGGGCAAACGCCTGGTGATAACCGATATCCCCTTCCAGCCGCTGAAAACGCTGGCGCGGGCCAATATCCATCCCATCCCCGGCCGGCTGGCATTCTACAGCACGTTGGAACAGGCGCTGGCGGAGGAAGCCAAATAAGCCAACACCGGGCTTAATGCCGCCGTGTTAAAGGGAACCCGTGCCGATGGGGTCGAATCGGGCGTGGTGTTCCGCCCGACCGAGCGCCCCATGGCACGCTAGGCCCGCCAACACCGGGCTTAAAGCAGCCGTGTTCAAGGGAGAGCGTGCCTATGGGGTCGCATCGGGCGTGGTGTTCCCGCCCGACCGGGCGCCCCATGGCACGCTAGGCCCGCCAACACCGGGCTTAAAGCAGCCGTGTTCAAGGGAGAGCGTGCCTATGGGGTCGAATCGGGCGTGGTGTTCCCGCCCGACCGAGGCCCCATGGCGCGGTATGCCCGCCAACACTGAACTCAACGCAGACGTGTTCAAGGGAGAGCGTGCCAATGGGGTCGAATCGGGCGTGGTGTTCCCGCCCGACCGGGCGCCCCATGGCACGGCAGGCCCGCCAACACCGGGCTTAAAGCAGCCGTGTTCAAGGGAGAGCGTGCCTATGGGGTCGAATCGGGCGTGGTGTTCCCGCCCGACCGAGCGCCCCATGGCACGCTAGGCCCGCCAACACCGGGCTTAAAGCAGCCGTGTTCAAGGGAGAGCGTGCCTATGGGGTCGAATCGGGCGTGGTGTTCCCGCCCGACCGAGCGCCCCATGGCACGCTAGGCCCGCCAACACCGGACTTAAAGCAGCCGTGTTCAAGGGAGACCGTGCCGATGGGGGTCGATGCAGACAGGACGTTAACTGCCCGTATCCAGCGCCGGAAAGCTTTTCACCAAATCGTCAATGGCTTTCATCTGCACCAGAAACGGCTCGAGCTTATCCAGCGGCAGCGCCGACGGGCCATCGCATTTGGCATGATCGGGATCGGGATGGGCCTCGATAAACAGCCCGGCAATACCCACCGCCATACCGGCGCGGGCCAGCTCGCCCACCTGCGCGCGACGACCGCCCGAGGCGGCGCCGAACGGATCTCGCGTCTGCAGCGCATGGGTCACGTCAAAAATCACCGGACAACCGCCGGAAACGCGGTTCATCACGTTAAATCCCAATATATCCACCACCAGGTTATCGTAGCCGAAATTACTGCCGCGATCGCACAGGATAACCTGCTCATTACCGGCTTCACGGAATTTATCAACGATATTGCCCACCTGCGACGGGCTGATAAACTGCGGTTTTTTAACGTTTATCACCGCACCCGTGCGGGCCATGGCCTCCACCAGATCGGTCTGGCGCGCCAGGAATGCCGGCAACTGTATCACGTCCACCACCCCGGCCACCGTCTGCGCCTGAGCCGCCTCATGCACGTCGGTAATGACCTTCACGCCAAACTGCGCTTTCAGCTCCTGAAAGATCTTCATGCCCTCTTCCAGGCCCGGACCGCGATAAGAGTGAATAGATGAACGGTTGGCTTTATCAAACGAAGCTTTGAACACATACGGAATACCCAGTTTTTGGGTCACGGTCACGTAATGCTCACAAATGCGCATGGCCAGATCGCGCGATTCAAGCACATTCATGCCGCCGAACAGCACAAAAGGACGATCGTTCGCCACCGGGATATCGCCGATATTCACCACAAGTTGTTTCATACCTGTACCTTATACTTTTTATCGACCTGCCGGCCGGGGTAATACCGTCCGGCATCGGGTTAATGTAGGGTCACCGACTTCTGCTCGATGGAATGTATCTGAACCTTGATCATTTCACTGATGGGATCTTCCGGACACTGCTCGACAAAATAATTCAGGTCCGAAAGCGCCACGTGATCACACTCCAGCTGGGCATAAATCAAACCGCGATCGCGGATTTCATAAGGATCGTCGGGATCAAATTCCAGCATCGCCTCGCTGGCGCCCAGGGCCAGCTCCATCTGTTTTTCGTCCATCAGCGCCGATTTTAAGGTGTCGAGCAATTTACGCACCACGGTATTGTTATCCGCTTCTTCCAGATCTTCATCCGCCAGCTCGATACCGGTGCCGATATTGCCGCGCAGCCAAATATCCAGCGTATGCTCATCAAGGGTATCGCCGTTAATCGGGTTGATAAGCCACATCTCGCCGTCAAGCCAGCCCGCGCGCAGTATCATCTGGGTAGGGAAAATCACCGGCAGCAGGGGAATGCCCATGGACTGCGCCACATGCAGCAGGATAATGCCCAACGACGCAGGCAGACCCTGGCGGCGCTCCAGCACATTATCAAGCCACAGGGCGTCCGACAGGCGATACACGCCGCCGACGCCGCCAAATCCCCAGGTACGATAAAACAGCTTGAGCAAAAGCCCCAGCTGTTCGTCCTGGTTCAGCTCCACCGAGATCTGCTCCCGCGCGTCCTCGGCCAGCAAACGCAACTGCTGGCGAACGCTATCGGCGGGAAAATCCTCCCGGATGGCGAGGGAAATACGTATGACACCCTCGCTAAGCGGTGAAAGATTATATTCAAAATCCGCAATATTACTCATAGAAATCCTGTCAGCAGGGGAAGCTTACTGCTAGCCAGCCGGTAAATAGTGTACAGACACGCCAGCCCGCAGATAAATGCCAGCCAGCGGATTTTTTCACGCCGCGTATTGTTGCCCAGCGCAACAGAGCCGAGCAGGATATAAATAACGACCAACACCAGTTTATCCAGCAGCCAGCGGCCGTCGGCGGTGAAGGGAGAAATGCCCGAGAGGATAATCAGCGTGACGCCGGATATCAATAACAGGGTATCGTTGATATGCGGGACAATGCGCACCCACCCTTTGCTCAGCAGGGTGGAACCGCGCCAGCGCCAATAAAAACGGATGATAAACAGCGTAATGGTGATCCATACCGTTGTTAAATGTAAGTACTTGATGGTCATGTAAGCACTCATCACTGCTCCAGCATCCTATAACCGGCGGGTCTTAACCCGGCCATTGTCCCATTGTTACGCGTTCATTGCCGCCATAATCCCGCCGGGAACCCACCAGGACGAAACCGGCGCGCGCCAACAGGCCGCGCACCGCCTCGCCCTGATGCCAGCCATGCTCCAGCGCCACCCAGCCACCGGGATGCAGGTGGTCGGCGGCGCCCACGACGATGGCCGTCAAATCGGCCAGTCCGTTATCGTCCGCCACCAGCGCGCTTTGCGGCTCGAAACGCACGTCTCCCTGATGCAGATGCGGGTCGTCCACGGCGATATAGGGCGGATTACTCACAATAAGGGTATAGCGCATTCCCTGCAATGATTTAAACCAACTTCCCGTCGCGAAGCGCGCATTGGCGATACCCAGCTGCAGGGCGTTCTCACGCGCCAATGCCACCGCCTCGGGCCGCAAGTCCACGCCGGTCACCCGCCATGACGGCCTTTCGCTGGCCAATGCCAGGGCAATGGCGCCGGTGCCGGTGCCCAGATCCAGCACCTGCGCCGGCTGGTCGGGCAGCAGCGCCAGCGCCTGCTCCACCAAACATTCGGTGTCGGGACGCGGGATAAGCGTGGCGGACGAAACCTTAAGCTTCAGGGACCAAAATTCACGCTCGCCGGTCAGGTAGGCTATCGGTTCCCCCGCCGCGCGCCGCAGCAGCAGGGCGTCGAGCCGCGCAAGCTCCTCCGGCGTCAGGGGTGTTTCGCCAAAGGCCAGCAGCCAGGTACGCGCACGTCCGGTGACAAAACCGAGCAGGATTTCGGCATCCCGTCTGGGGCTGTCGCCGCCGGCGAGCCGGCGCGCGGCGCCATCAAGCCACTGGCCGCACTGCATCAGGATTGCTCTGCCAGCGCCGCCAGCTGATCCGCCTGGTACTCCTGCATGATCGGCTGGATCAGCATATCCAGTTTGCCTTCAATCACTTCATCCAGGCGATAAAGCGTCAGGCCGATACGGTGATCGGTCACGCGCCCCTGGGGGAAATTATAGGTCCGGATACGATCGGAGCGATCGCCGCTGCCCAGCAGGTTGCGGCGGGTCGACGCCTCCTCCAGCTGGCGCCGGCGCACCTCGGCCGCGCGCAGCCTGGCGCCCAGCACCGCCAGCGCCTTGGCTTTGTTCTTGTGCTGCGACCGTTCGTCCTGGCATTCAACCACCAGGCCGGTTGGAAGATGGGTAATGCGGATGGCGGAATCGGTGGTATTGACGTGCTGGCCGCCCGCGCCGGAGGACCGAAAGGTATCGATACGCAAATCCCCGGCATTGATCACCGGCAATTCCTCTTCCGGGATTGCGGGCATGACCGCCACCGTGCAGGCGGAAGTGTGAATGCGGCCCTGGGATTCGGTTTCCGGCACCCGCTGCACGCGATGGCCGCCGGACTCGAACTTCAGCTGGCCATAGGCGCCGTCGTTGTCTATTTTAGCGATCACTTCCTTGTAGCCGCCGTGCTCGCCGTCGCTGGCGCTGACGATCTCTACCCGCCAGCGCCGGGTTTCGGCAAAGCGGCTGTACATCCTGAACAGATCGCCGGCAAAGATGGCGGCTTCGTCGCCGCCGGTGCCGGCGCGCACTTCCAGGAAACAGCCGCGTTCATCATCCGGGTCTTGCGGCAGCAGCAGCAACTGCAACTGCTGCTCCAGCTCTTCCTGCAATGCTTTTAACTCTTTCAGTTCTTCTTGCGCCATATCGCGCATTTCCGGGTCGTCGAGCATCGTTTCCGCGGTGTGGATATCCTCCTGTACCTGCTGCCAGCGCTTAAAGGACGCGGTAACATCGGTCAGCTGCGCATATTCTTTCGACAGCGCGCGAAATCTATCCTGATCGTTAATGATGCCGGCGTCGCCAAGCAACACCTCGACTTCTTCTTGGCGCTCTTGCAACGCTTCCAGTTTGGCAACGATAGAAGGCTTCATAGGTGATGGTTTTACCTTATTAGTATAATGAGCTAGTCCAGTCCCAGACTGTCCCGCAGGATTTGCAGCCGTTCGACATCACCGTCACGGGCGGCCTGTTGCAGTGATTTGGTTGGAGCGTGGATAAGACGATTGGTCAGGCGGTGGGCCATGTCGCGGATCACCGCCTCGGGGTCGGCGCCGAGCCTGATGGCCGCCACGGCGCGCTCCTCTATTTCCGCACGCAGGCTATCGGCCTGGGAACGGAAATCGCGAATGGTTTCCACCGCGCTTTGCGCGCGCAGCCAGCCCATGAAATCCAGACATTCCTGCGCGACGATGGTTTCGGCCTGGACGGCCGCCGACTGTCGCTGGGCGAGGTTTTTTTCAATAATGGCCTGTAAATCATCCACCGTATAAAGATAGGCGTTGGGGACCTTGCCCACGTCCGGCTCGATATCGCGCGGCACCGCGATATCCACCAGCAACATCGGCTGGTTGCGGCGCTGCTTCATAGCCCGCTCGACCATGCCCTTGCCGATAATGGGAAGCGTGCTGGCGGTGGAACTGATAATGATATCGGCACTGGCCAGGCGGTCGTCGAGCCCGGCCAGGTCGATGACCTGCGCCCCGACCTCGTCGGCCAGCAGTTGCGCGCGCTCGCGGGTGCGGTTGGCGATGATCAGCTGCTTGACATGGTGCTCACGCAGATGACGCGCCACCAGTTCGATGGTTTCGCCGGCGCCGACCAGCAGCACCGTGACATCGGCCAGGGATTCAAAAATCTGCCGCGCCAGGGTACAGGCGGCAAACGCCACCGATACCGCGTTGGACCCGATTTCGGTTTCAGTGCGCACCCGCTTGGCGACGGAAAAGGATTTCTGGAATAAGCGTTCCAGCTCGCCGGAAACGGTATGCCCGCGTTGGGAATCCGCAAAGGCTTTTTTTACCTGCCCGAGGATCTGCGGCTCGCCCAGCACCATGGAATCCAGCCCGCTGGCGACCCGCATCAAGTGGCTGACCGCGCCGTCGTCCAGATGCCAGTAGAGGCTTTGGCGCACCTCGTCCGGCTGCAAATGATGATAATCGCATAACCAGCCCACCAGCGATTCCTTGAAATTTTCCTGCTGCGCCACGCTTAGGTATAATTCGGTCCGGTTGCATGTAGACAGCACGACGCCGCCCCGCACCAGCGGTTGCTGGAGCAGGCTGACCAGCGCCTGGTCAAGGGTTTCGGGCGAAAACGCTATCCGCTCGCGTAACGCAACCGGCGCCGTTTTATGATTAATACCTAATGCGAGCAGGGTCATGGAATACGGCTATTAAATAATACGAGTGTTAGTATGGTTATGGTTTGAGTGCATTCTACTTGATGCGCGTGATCAAGAAAAGTCACACCGCATTTTCGACCTATCAGGGCATGGCGCCGGTAATGAAATAAATGCCGCTTAGCGTGAAAATTGACGCTATCATGGTGTTAATCACCGGACAAAACGCCTTACCCACGAGAAAATTAAGGAAGCAGTTCCCTATGCCGAAGCGTATTCCCGCCTACTACCGCGTATTGCCGCTGGCCGGCCTGCTATTGGCCGCCTGTAGCGTCCACACGCCCTCAGGCCCCGCTAAAAGCCAAACCTCACCCGAGTGGCAACAGCATCAACGCTCGGTGTCGCAGCTGTCCAGCTACCAGACGCGCGGCTCTTTCGCCTATATTTCCGGCCAGCAAAAAGTTTATGCCCGCTTTAACTGGCAGCAAACCGGCGCCGATCGCTACCGCCTGCTGCTGACCAATCCGCTCGGCAGCACCGAAATGGATTTGAACGTGCAGCCCGGCGTGGCCCAGATTACCAATAACCAGGGTAAGAAGTATGTCAGCAACGATCCGCAGCAGATGATCCAAAAGCTGACCGGCATGAATATTCCCCTCGACAACCTGCGTAAATGGATGCTGGGGCTGCCGGGCGACGCCACCGATTTCACCCTCGATTCGCGCGGCTTGCTCAAACAGGTCAACTACAGCCAGGACGGCCAGCAATGGACGGTGGTTTACCTGGGCTACCATGACGACAGCCGGCCGGTGCTGCCGGCCAATCTGGAACTGCGCCAGGGCGAGCAGCGTATTAAACTCAAAATGGACAGCTGGACCCTGCAATGATTCATCAATGGCCGGCGCCGGCTAAACTCAATTTATTTTTATATATTACCGGCCGGCGGCCCGACGGCTACCATCAGTTGCAAACGCTGTTCCAGTTTCTTGACTACGGCGATACGCTGACCATCGAGCCGGTCGCAGGCGGGGATATCCGGCTGCTGACGCCCCTTGCCGGCGTACGCGACGATGATAACCTTATCGTCCGGGCGGCGCGGTTGCTGCAGCGTCGCCGGTGGGGGGCTAAAAATAATTCCGCCCTGCCCGGCGCCGATATTCGCCTGGTTAAACGCCTGCCGATGGGCGGCGGGCTCGGCGGGGGATCCTCCGACGCCGCCACGGTGCTGGTGGCCCTTAATCATCTGTGGCGCTGCGGCCTTGAGCAGGAAGCGCTGGCCCGTCTGGGCCTCGAACTTGGCGCCGACGTACCGGTGTTCGTGCGGGGCCACGCGGCCTTTGCCGAGGGAATCGGCGAAATATTGACCCCGGCCGATCCGCCGGAAAAATGGTACCTGGTCACCCTCCCCGGCGTAAGCATATCGACGCCGGCGATATTCGCCGATCCGGCGTTAAAAAGAGACTCGCCGGTACGCGCGCTGGAGGCGTTATTAGCGCAGCCTTTTCATAATGATTGTGAGCCAATCGCAAGAAAACATTTTTACGAGGTTGAACAGCATCTTTCATGGCTGTTAGAATACGCGCCGTCGCGACTGACTGGCACCGGCGCTTGTGTATTTGCCGAATTCGATACCGAGTCCGCCGCCCGTCAGGTGCTGGAGCATGCCCCGGCGTGGATGCGTGGTTTTGTGGCGCGAGGCGTTAACGTTTCGCCGCTGCACCGCGTGTTGACCGGGGCGCATTAAGGTAACCGGACCGTTATGCCGCCGCTAGGTGACGGTTCCGCCAGGTTATCTCGATTTATCTTTACCCGTGTGGCATTGCCCTGTATGGCGCTCCGGTCCCGAGTGTTATGCTGTGCAATACCTTCTCTGGACGCAAGCCTGAGGTTCTTCTCGTGCCTGATATGAAGCTTTTTGCTGGTAACGCCACCCCGGAACTAGCACAACGTATTGCCAACCGTTTATATACCAGTCTTGGTGACGCCGCTGTAGGTCGCTTTAGCGACGGCGAAGTCAGCGTGCAAATCAATGAAAATGTACGCGGTGGTGATATTTTCATCATCCAGTCCACCTGTGCGCCAACCAATGACAACCTGATGGAACTGGTGGTCATGGTCGACGCGTTACGCCGCGCATCCGCCGGTCGTATCACCGCCGTTATCCCCTATTTTGGTTATGCCCGCCAGGATCGGCGCGTGCGTTCCGCACGTGTGCCCATCACCGCGAAAGTGGTGGCGGACTTCTTATCCAGCGTAGGGGTTGACCGTGTCCTGACGGTGGACCTGCACGCGGAACAGATCCAAGGCTTCTTTGATGTTCCGGTCGACAACGTTTTCGGCAGCCCGATTCTGCTGGAGGATATGCTGCAGCAGGATTTGGAAAATCCGATCGTGGTATCGCCGGATATCGGCGGCGTGGTACGCGCCCGCGCCATCGCCAAATTACTGAACGATACCGATATGGCCATCATCGATAAACGCCGTCCGCGCGCAAACGTTTCCCAGGTGATGCACATCATCGGTGACGTGGCGGGCCGTGACTGTGTGTTGGTAGACGATATGATCGATACCGGCGGCACCCTGTGCAAAGCGGCGGAGGCGCTGAAGGATCGGGGCGCAAAACGTGTTTTTGCCTATGCCACCCATCCGATTTTTTCCGGTAATGCGTTCGACAACATCAAGAATTCGGTTATCGATGAGGTCATTGTTTGCGATACCATTCCGTTGGATCCCAAGATTAAAGCACTGCCCAACGTCCGTACCCTGACCCTGTCGGGCATGTTGGCCGAGGCCATTCGTCGCATCAGCAACGAAGAATCCATCTCCGCCATGTTCGAGCATTAATAGCCGCCGGCGTCGCCGCCCCGGCGGCGCGCCTTGCTCATTCCACGCCACGGCGATCGGCCGGCGTGTGGTTTAGCCCCCGGATACGGGCCGCCCGGCCCGCCCGTATTACTGTTTCCCGCTTTTTATGCAAAAAAAATCCCGAACCCGTAAGCAGGTTCAGGACAGGAAATAAAACCAGTCATCGTTGATATTAATCTATGTCGTTGTTTTTTCAATTGTTATCGCCCGCGTTAACGGACAGTGAGAGACACAAGCCGCTGTTTCGACGGCGGCGTTAAATGACCGGTTGCCAACCAGCGGCGCCAATAAAGACCTCCGCCGGATCAGTGCATTTGTCAAAAACCTGGCTCAAGGTGCCGGCGCTTAATGATGTCCGGTACGACGGCAGCGGGAATCAAACCTGCGATGCCACCAGTAACGATCGCTGATGCGTTCGTGCCCGCCCATGCGCGCCCCTGCAACCCATAACAAGGCGCCGATAAAAATACCCATGATGGCGCTATGCGCGACCAATGGCGTAAAGTGCAATTGCGGAAGCTGATTTAATACTGAACAGGCAAGCCCTGCGAGCATCATTATCATACCTACGCCCATCAGGCTGTTGCCACATAAGAGTGCTGATTTGCGTTTCATCGTTCACCTCCGGGTTACTCAATGAAATCGTGAATTGTTCATTCGTCGTCCTTATCAATCTGTGTAAAGTATAGTCAATATCTTGCTAAAGGCATCGTGCCCGCGATCACAGAGTTGACAATAAGTCACACAAATCATAATTCCCTGTCATTCTGTTTTTAAAAGAAATTGATCTCGATCAATGAGGCGCGCAATAGCGTGCCGGCACGCGGGATTGCAGCTTTTTTGAACGGCCGGTCACAGCCTGGCGCCAGGGATTACCTCATGATCGGATCAGACGAGAGGAGGTGACTATGTACACTGACGACCTGGAAGTGATAACCAGCCTCGGGCTTGCACTGACGATTATCATTCTGTTTTGCGCGTTGCTGTAACGGACGGGGTTACAACGCGAGGCTCATGTCGACGCAAGACAGATAGCGTTGCGCCGAGGCGGAATAATATTGCCCCTCGCCCAGGATGCTGAAACCGCGGCGACGATAAAATTGCACGGCGTTCGGCGTCGAGGCCAAGGTTAAACGGGTTAACCCCCGGGTTTTCGCCTCGCTGATAATCCGCGCCAGGATACGCGCGGCATATCCCCTGCCCTGGTACGCCGGCAGGGTAAAGATGGCCTCCACCGACGCCCTTTTGACATCCAGGAACCCCGTTGCCACAGGCCCGCCGGCGGCTGTCGCGGCAATGACGAAAAAAAGATTTTGCGTGATGCAGGCAACAAAGCCCGCCGGCATGATGTCCGGCGTAAAAGCCATGATGGTGTCGGCATCATAGACGCCCACACAGCCCGCCCGGACGGCCTGATTGCGGATTAGCCATAATGCCTGCGCCTCCTGGGCGCGCGCCAGCCGCAGTTCCATAATGCCCCCATGACGTTTTCATGCGTTACACATCATCCCCATTATTGCCATCAATCCGCCGGCAACGAAAGCGTGTTTTCGCGCGCCAGGGCACCCGCAATGCCATGAGGCTTGCCCGACGGGGTGATGACACTTCGCTAAGCCGCTGCGGCGCAAATCTGTTAACATGACCGCGGGATCACCGGCGCAGGACCACGGCCGCCTGATTTCCCGTTGTGCGTTGGTCTGTTTAATCGAGAGCAATAGTTGAGAATGAAACCGTAATGACTATCAAGTTGATTGTTGGCCTGGCGAATCCGGGCGCGGAATATGCCGCCACCCGCCATAACGCGGGCGCCTGGTATGTGGATCTGCTGGCGGAACAGTTTCGCCAGTCCCTCAGGGAAGAGAGCAAATTCTACGGGTATACCGCCCGCCTGGCGATTGCCGGACAGGACGTCAGGCTGCTGGTCCCGACCACATTTATGAATCTGAGCGGCAAGGCGGTCGCCTCTGTTGCCACGTTTTACCGTATCCTGCCGGAAGAAATCCTGGTGGCGCACGATGAGCTGGATCTGTTGCCGGGCAACGCCCGCTTGAAGCTGGGCGGCGGCCATGGCGGCCATAACGGCCTGAAGGATATCATCAGCCGGTTGGGCAATAATCCCAACTTCCATCGTCTGCGCATCGGCATCGGCCATCCGGGCGACAAAAGCAAAGTGGTGGGTTTTGTTCTGGGCAAGCCGCCGGCCAGCGAGCTGACCTTAATCGATCAAGCCGTGGCCGAGGCGGTTAAATGCACCGAGATCTTAATCCAGGAAGGCCCGGTAAAAGCGATGAATCGCCTGCACGCCTTCAAAGCCGCCTGATGGCTCTCCGACCCGGAGCAAAAGCGACCTGCCGCCGCGTGCGGACCTATACCAGGCGATGAGCCCAGTCGCCCCGGCGCCAATCGAGTTATGCGCGGTTTATGTGTATAATGGGGCATTAACGTATTGATGGTACGGTAAGACTAAATTAACCATCTGATAATAAAGCTATTTAAGGTGATATAACCATGGGTTTCAAATGCGGTATTGTGGGTCTGCCGAACGTGGGTAAGTCCACGCTATTCAATGCATTGACCAAAGCGGGAATTGAAGCGGCCAATTTTCCGTTCTGTACGATTGAACCGAATACCGGCGTGGTGCCGATGCCCGATCCGCGCCTGGACCAGCTGGCGGCCATCGTCAAGCCGCAGCGTATCGTGCCGACCACCATGGAATTCGTTGATATCGCCGGCCTGGTCAAAGGCGCGTCGAAGGGCGAAGGACTGGGCAACCAGTTCCTGACCAATATCCGCGAAACCGAGGCCATCGGCCATGTGGTGCGCTGCTTCGAGAACGATAATATCATCCACGTTGCCGGCAAAGTCGACCCGGTGGATGATATCGACGTGATTAATACCGAGCTGGCGCTGTCCGATCTGGAAGCCTGCGAGCGCGCTATCTTCCGGGTGCAAAAACGCGCCAAGGGCGGCGATAAGGATGCCAAGATCGAGCTGTCCGCGCTGGAAAAATGCCTGCCGCACCTGGGCAACGCCGGCATGCTGCGCACGCTCGATCTCAATGAGGAAGAAAAAGCGGCTATCCGTTATCTCAGCTTCCTGACGCTTAAGCCGACCATGTATATCGCCAACGTCAATGAAGACGGCTACGAAAACAACCCCTACCTGGATAAAGTCCGGGCTATCGCCGCCGGGGAAGGCTCGGTTGTGGTGGCGGTTTGCGCCGCGGTGGAATCCGATATCGCCGAACTGGAAGAAGAGGAGCGCGCGGAATTCATGGCGGAACTGGGGCTGGAAGAACCGGGCCTGAACCGGGTGATCCGCGCCGGCTACGAGTTGCTGAACCTGCAGACCTACTTTACCGCCGGGGTCAAGGAAGTGCGCGCCTGGACCATCCCGGTCGGCGCCACCGCCCCGCAGGCGGCCGGTAAAATCCATACTGATTTCGAAAAAGGTTTTATCCGCGCCCAGACCATCGCGTTTGAAGATTTTATTGCCTATAAAGGCGAGCAAGGCGCCAAGGAAGCCGGCAAGATGCGCTCCGAAGGCAAGGAATATATCGTCAAGGATGGCGATGTGATGAACTTCTTGTTTAACGTCTAATAGCGATTGTCGCATCATGAGATATCAGTGAATCTCACGAAGACCGATTAACCTGATTAAAACCCACGCCATGGCGTGGGTTTTTCTTTTCATGGTGTCTCACGTCATCTCATAAAAGCGCAGCCAGCATTCACCCAGACCGATAGCAGTTGCGAACGGTTCGATAAAACGCTATGGCACACTTCTCTTAGATAATGTAAAAAGCCGTAGGGCGATCTTGATACATTACCATCAGCTCTTGATGAGGCGCAGGCTCACTATACTAAGCAGCATAGCGTTGAGGCGCCGTTATATGAACTTGACGAGATCCTTGAAGATCAGTTTACCCCAGGTATTGCCCCTGGCCTGGACGAGCAGGCCGCCATCCTTGAGCGGTCCTAGCGCAATCGGCGCGAAACCGAGCTGTTCGGCGAGAACCGCGACCGGCGCCAGCGCATTTTCGTCATCGCTCGACAAAAACACGACGCGGCTGCCGCCATTCACGCTCGGATCAGCGGCCAGAACGCCGGCGGCCAGATGGTTAAAACCCTTTACGAACCCGGCGTCGGTAAAGGCTTTGGCGACAACCGCGGACGACGGCTGATCTTGCAAGTCTTCAACGGCAACGCCGAAAGCATTGGTCATGTCGATGACGGTCTTGCCGCGCCAGGTGGTTTTCTGTTTCGCGACGTCCCGATGTTCCCAAAACGGCACCGCCAAGAAGATGATGTCGGACGCGATGGCATCCTGCAGCGTCCTGGGGACAACGGTGGGGCCGATCGCTTGTGCCCGCTGCATCAACGCTTCGGGAGGGCGACGGCTAGCGACGCTCACATTGATGTTCTTTCTTGCAAACGCCCGGGCGAGCGCCTGGCCTACCGCGCCAAAGCCAATAATCGAATAACTCATGCAAACTCTCCCTTCAGTAGAGGTGACCGGCAGCGTAAGCAGACATGGCAATACCCGCTGGACAATCACCGAAATCAGTCCCGTTAATGGAACGGGATGCGCCATTTATCGACATAACCCGGATCATCTTCGCCACGTTAGCGGGCCGCCACCCGCTTTCCAGCGCGATGTCAGATGGCCGAGGTGCCGCCGTCGACATACAATTCCACCCCATTCACGAAGCTCGAATCGTCTGACGCAAGAAACAGCGCCACCGCCGCGATTTCCTCAGGCCCCCCCATCTTTCCCCGCGGCACCAGGGATTCGAAATACCGCTTCGTCTCTTCGTCGAAGAGTTGCTCTTGAATGGGGGTGGCGATCTGCCCGGGGCTCAGCACGTTCACCCGGATTTTGCGGCCCTTCAGTTCGTTGAGCCACCCGCGGGCGAATGCAAGCAACGTCGCCTTGCTCGCCGCATAGACGCTGAAACCAGGAAAACCTTTGATTGACGCAATTGACCCGGTCATAAAGATCGATCCGCCATCGTTAAACAGCGGCAACGCCTTCTGAACCGTAAACAGCGTGCCGCGCGTATTCAGGCCGAAGGTCGCATCGAAATGCTGCTCGGTAATCTCGCCGAGCGGGACGGCTTCGCCGGTGCCAGCGCTCGCGTACAAAACATCGATCTTGCCCTTTTCCCGTTTGACCGTCGCGAACAGGCGGTCGAGGTCGTCGAGGTTGGACGCGTCGCCGCGCACGCCGGTCACGTTGCGCCCGATGAGCTTAACGGCCTCGTCCAACGTCTCTTGCCTGCGGCCCGTGATAAAAACATAGGCGCCTTCTTCTACGAACCGCTTGGCGCTCGCCAGCGCCATGCCGCTTGAGCCACCCGTGATAACTGCGACCTTACCTTCCAGCTTTCCCATGACGTTTCCCCTTTCATCGTGTCGGACAGCGTCTGTATTGCCATTGGTATCAGGACGCTGTATCTTGTGGATCACCGGTCCAGATCATCAAGCCAGTATCTGGACCACTGATCCAAATATACGGATCACTGATCCATTTGTCAAGGTACCCTATGCGAGCCGACGCCAGAAAAAATTACAGCCATCTCCTTACCGTCGCGCGTGAGGTCGTCACCGAGCAGGGCGCCGATGCGTCCATGCGCGAGATCGCACGCCGGGCCGGCGTCGGGCTGGCCACACTGCTCCGGCATTTCCCGACGCGCGAAGCCTTGTTCGAAGCGTTGCTGCGCACGAATCTGGAGGCTCTGACGAAAAAGGCAGGCGAAGTTGAGACGTCGAAGCCACCTGACGAGGCGCTCGTGTCCTGGTTTCACGCCGGGGTGGCGTTCGTTGATAGCTACAGCGGCGTAGTCGCCTTGATGGCCAGCGCCCACGCAGACCCGGA
This sequence comes from Sodalis sp. RH24, assembly GCF_047324145.1. Classification (NCBI taxonomy): domain Bacteria; kingdom Pseudomonadati; phylum Pseudomonadota; class Gammaproteobacteria; order Enterobacterales; family Bruguierivoracaceae; genus Sodalis; species Sodalis sp. RH24. The sequence goes on along the minus strand of NZ_CP178729.1, from coordinate 649,514 downwards.
GTCCGCGCTTTACGCGCCATGCATCGCGGTGCGCTCGGCGGGCGCGCGACTGCTGCGCCGTGCCCAGGCCGAGGGAACGGCGCGCGCAGATATGGATGCGGACGACCTGTTCGCCCTGATGTCGGCGCTCGGCTGGCTCGTCGCCCAGCCCGGATTCGCGCCGCGGCGGGATCATCTCTTTCATCTTATTACGAGCGCCATCCTGACAAATCAGCCGGGCAACGCCATTAACAAGGCAACGTAGCAGAGCGCAACGCATGGCTGTTCGCATTGCGTGAGATTGTCCGTTGGCTGGGCGTGGCGGACTATTGTGGCGCGTCAGTCTGATAGCCTGCCACGCCACCCCGCCATGGGTCGTCAGCCGATAAGGATGGCGCCGGCGGCGATCACCGCGCACGCCAGCATCTTGCGCACCGTCAGCGCCTCGCCCAGGAAAAAATACCCCATCGCCGCCGCGAACAGGATGCTGGTTTCGCGCAATGCCGATACCGCCCCCATCGGAGCGCTCGCCATGGCGTAAATGACGATGCCATAGGCCAGCAGAGACACCAGCCCGCCGATAAAAGCCGTGATGAACCCGGGCCGGGGGGTCAATAAACTTGTTACGCCGCGCAGGCCGATGTATACCGCCGGCATCAAGATGCCCCACAAGGCGCACATCCATGCCGTGTATGCCATCGGCGCGCCGGACAAGCGCACGCCGATGCCGTCCGTTACGCTGTAAGCGGCAATGAAACATCCGGTTCCCAGGGAATACGACAGGTTTGCCGGCGCCAGCCGGCGCCCGGTGAAGGTCAGGGAAATAATACCGCCCGATATCAGGGCAATGCCGAGCAGAGCGCCCATCCCTATCCGCTCGCCGTCGAACACCGATGCCGCGACGGTGATTAACAAAGGCGAGGAACCGCGTGAAACCGGATAGGTTTGCCCGAGGTCTCCAGCCTGATAGCTCCTGACGAGAAACAGGTTATAACCCACATGCAGCCCCGCTGAAAACAGCGCATACATCCAGCTGGCTTTGGCTGGAGGCGCAAGGCACAAGGCGATGGCGGCGCTGGCAACCGCTACCGCCAGGCACATGACCGTCATCGACCACAGCCTGTCGGCTCCGCCGCGCAAAAGCGTATTCCAGCCGGCATGCAAGAGCGCGGCGCACAGTATCAGTAAAATAATATGAAAGGGCATGCGCCATAGTAAGCAGCCCCGCTCTTTGATGAAAGCAAAGTCTCCTCATTGCTGCATGAAGATATCCTCATGTATCGGTATCAGAGATAGCCTTGTTGGGCCTGGGCTGATTGCGCCATGAGCCAGTGGCGAAAGCTGACGATATGAGGCTGCGATTCGACAGCTTTTGGACAGACAAAATAATAAGCGACCGGCGAAGGGAACGGTATGTCGAACAGCCGGACCAGGCTGCCGTCGCGTAGTTCAGTTTCGACATGTCCGCTGCGGGCCAGGGCGATACCCTGGCCCAGCAGCGCCGCCTGGACCGTCATATTCGTGTCGGCGAACCTGACGCTTTCCCTGAGCGCGGAAACGCCGACCCCCGCCTGTTGCAGCCACAGCGCCCATTTCGGCACCAGATCCGCGCCGTCTCTTGTCAGCAGCGGGTAGCGCAATAATTCGGCAGGCTCATGGGGCGCGCCAAATCGATGCAAAAGATCGGGACTGGCAACCGGAAAGATCTGCTCCCTGAACATGAATTCCGAGTACAGGCCTGGATAATTGCCGGTGCCGAAACGGATGGCCACGTCCGACTCGGCGCTGGAAAAATTGATGGCTTTGTCCGTGGTTTCCAGCGTGACCAGAATTTCCGGATGCCGCTGGGACAAATCCGGCAATCTTGGCAGCAGCCATTTCAGGGCGAAGGAGTAGGTGGTACTAAGCCTGAGCCGGACCCTGCCCTTTTGCTCTCTCAGATCGCTGAGCGTCGCCTCCAGGTGCATAAAGAATTCACGCACGATGGGCGCCAGCGCTGCGCCTGCAGGCGTCAGGCTCAATGATTTGCCACGCTGAAATAGCGACAAGCCCCAGATCTCTTCGAGATGTTTAAGCTGATGGCTTACCGCGCTTTGGGTAATATGCAATTCGTCCGCAGCGGCGGTGAACGTTGCATGCCGCGTCGCCACCTCAAAGGCGCGCAGCGTGGCGGTGGGAGGCAGATCCCTCATCATGTTGTTTCCTCGGTGAACACACGCCATAGCGGCTTATATGAACAGAAGCTCATGGTAATATATTCTATGCCCCGGCTGAAAAATAGATGCCGGGGTCTTGCGGTGCTGAATTCATCGAAAATCTACCCCAGGGACGGACCGGGACGTTCAGGCGCCGCCCGTACGCGGCCAAGTCCCCGAAAATTTATATGCCTACAGCATTTGTATTTGATTTCCGTGCCCATCATGCGGCATGCTTTTTTTTAACATTCGCAAAACGCAGTATATCTATGACCCTATTTTGCTTCCCTCGACGCTGGTTCGCATGACCGCTTTTGCCTTTAGCGTAGTGCTGTTTGCCGCTGTGTTGCACGCCACCTGGAATGCCGTGGTCAAAGGCGGCGCCGATAAACTACTAACGACCATACTGGTCACCGCGTGCGCCGCGCTGATCGCCGCCCTGGCGCTGCCGTTTTTGCCCGCCCCCGCCAGGGAAAGCTGGCCTTTTATCGGCGCGTCGGCCCTGCTGCAAGTTCTGTATTTTTGCCTGGTGGCGAGAACCTATCGCATCGCCGATATGAGTCAGACCTATCCTTTAATGCGCGGCAGCGCCCCGCTTATCGTCGCGGCCATGGGCGCGCTATTTTTTGGCGTGCTATTAACGCCGACCGCCTGGCTGGGAATTGCCATAATTTGCGCAGGCATAATAAGCATGGCCATATTTGCGCACGGGCAAGACAAAAAAGGGGTGGTGTTGGCGTTGCTCAATGCCGCTGTTATCGCCGGTTACACCCTTATTGACGGGCAAGGCGTGCGGTTATCCCGCGCCCCCGCCGCGTATACGTTGTTGATTTTCCTGTTTACCGGCGTGCCCCTGCTTGCCTGGGCCATGTGCAGGCGACGCGCTGCGGTAAAAGGCTATTTCGCCGCCAATTGGCATCTGGGCATGGCGGGCGGATTTGGCACCGTCGCCTCCTATGGGCTGGCGCTGTGGGCCATGACGGTTGCGCCGGTCGCCGTGGTTGCCGCGCTGCGGGAAACCTCGATATTATTTGGGCTTATTCTCTCGGGCCTGGTCCTGCGCGAACGCATAAGTCCATCACGGGTCGTGGCGGCCTGCATCATAGCGATAGGCGCGGGAGTGTTGCGGTTGGCTTAAAATCCCGGCGCTAAAATTTCCCCCAGCCGTTAAGCAATTAATCTGGTTTACATCGCGTAGTACCGAAGGCGATCGCCAGCGCCGGCATTAGAAAGAGACAGCGACGAAAGGCCGTGCCGCAATGCCGTGATGACCACTACAGATTCATTGTTCCCTTATCGTAATCCATCTGGGCTTGCAGAACCTGGGCTGAATGAGTAACCGTCCAGTCAAATAATGCCCGAAACGGCACCTCCAGCGTGCGCCCCAGCGGCGTGACGCTGTACTCCACCGCGACCTGGGAAGCAGGAATAACCCGGCGGGCAAGGATGCCGCTGCGCTCGAGGCGCCTTAGGCTAAGGGTCAGTGATTTTTGGGAAATGCCGTCCAGGCAACGCCTGATTTCATTGAAGCGCAAGGGCTTATGGCACAGCGCCGCCAGGATCAGCACCGACCATTTATCCGTGATCTGATCCAGCAGTAAACGGCTTGAACCGCCGGCTCCCCCTGCCTCTATGGCCGGTTCGTCTTGAGCCGCCGTTTGCCCAGCCTGATTCAACATGCGGTTTCCTCCGGGATACCTGATGACATATTAGTGCCTAATTGACACCTAGTATACGTCATATACCATATGGATTCATAACCCACAAGGAGTTACCCATGTCATCTTTATATCCTGAGCAAACCGCCGATACGCTCGCCGTGGTCGAGGCGTTGTACCGGTTCGCCGCGGGCATCGATCTGCGCGATACCGACCTGCTCGCCTCAGCGCTGGCGGAAGATGCGGTGTCCGATTTCCGGCCCGCCGCGGCAAAAGCCGGATTTGAATACCCGGTGCTGGAAGGCCGGGACACTATTGTCACGGCCCTGTCGAACGCACTTAGCCAGCTCGACACGACACATTCCGTGAGCAATCCGCGGGTCTGCATTAACGGCGATAAGGCGCATCTGGAGGCGTTGGTGGAGGCGCAGCACGTAGCGCGCAATGATAACTCGCGCCACTACCTGATGAAAAACCGCTATAACGTCGAGCTGGTAAGGCGTGACCAGGTATGGCTTATTCAGCGCAACACGGTCGACAACGTCTGGCGGACGGGGGATCCAACGGTGCTCGCGGGTGCTTAGATCCCTTAACGTCCCGCGGCGCGCAGGAAGTCCGTCACCCTCTGCGTGAACTCTTCGGGGCGTTACAGCATCGCCAGGTGTCCGCCGTCCAGTTCGGCATAGCGGGCGCCGGCTATTTGCGCGGCCAGCGCCCGCCCTTGGGCGGGCGGCACCATATAGTCATGAGTGCAGCCTATGACCAGCGCGGGTTGGGTAATGCGCCCGACCCGATCGCTTACGACCAGAACCAGGTCCAGTTCCACCTGGCGCCCAGTTACTTTCCCCGCCACCGCCGGTGCCATGTACCAATACCAGACCAGGACCCTCGCCATCAACCCGATAGGACACTGTCGTACCCTCGATTTTAACCATTGGCATGATATAAACTCTCACCGTAATCAAAGGAGGCTTTAGGCTAAACTCTGACCGTGCTGTCAAGGTCAAGAGAAAATTCAGGGGTAGCCTGGACGGCTTGCCGTGGTGGAGCGTTGCCGGACGTCATAAAAGCCCTGTTACGTTTTATAAGAACGCGCGCGATCGGTGCGCATTCAAAATATTCTCTTACGTCTTAATAAGAACGCGATCGATCAGTCCCCACTCAAGCGCTTCCTCCGCCGTCATAAAACGGTCGCGATCGAGCGTGCGCTCAACCTCTTCATAGCTGTGCCCGCAATGCTCGGCATATAAATGCGTAATCCGGCGTTTCGTTTGCCGCATTTCTTCGGCGTGGATAAAGATGTCCGATGCCTGTCCCTGATAACCGCCCAAAGGTTGATGCACGTGCAAACTGGCGTTGGGCAGCGCCACCCGCTGGCCGGGCGCGCCCGCCATCAACAGAAATGATCCCATCGAGCGCGCGGTTCCCATGCAAAGGGTATAGACCGGCGCCTGAATAAACTGCATGGTGTCATATATGGCGAAACCGCTGGTAACGACGCCGCCGGGCGAATTGATATACAGATGGATGGGCTTTTCCGGATTCTCGGCTTCCAGGAAAAGAAGCTGCGCGCAGACCAATGCCGACATCGTATCGTCGACTTCACCATTGAGGAAGATAATGCGTTCGCGCAACAGCCGTGAATAAATATCGAAAGATCGTTCACCCCGGCTGGATTGCTCGACCACCATCGGGATGAGTTGCAGCGCTTCGCGCATGGGCGACTCCTTATGGTTATGGCAAAAATACGCTGTGGCCCGCCAGGCGGATCAGGCGGCAAGCATCAGAGAAGACGTGTCGTCGTTGGCCGCAGGGGGCACCGGGCTGCCCAGCCGCGCATCTGCCAGCCGGTGGATAATAGTCAGAATGGTCCCGCCCGCGTCATTCGGCCTGATATGCAACGTGACATGGCTTGCAAGGAAAGGCGGTTCTGCTTCCCGCAGGCGATAACGTATTTCGCCTTCCCGGGTTGATGAGAGGGGTGCGCATTGCCCCAGGGCCACGCCGGGTAGCCATTTCTCACGCAGCGCGGGAATACTGATGGCCCGCCAGACCTTTTCCGCAGGCGCATCAAGTTCATATTCGAATCGCAGCTCGTTGACGCGATCCCCGGTTTTAGGGTTTGTCATTGATCCATATCCTTCAGCAAAACCTTCAAATCATCCACCCGCGCGGGCCAGTAGGCCCGATACTTCGCCAGCCAGCGGGCGATAAGCGCCAAACCCTGCGGATTAATGTCGTAGTTGACAAAACGGCCCCGCCGCTCTTCGCGCACCAGCCCGGCGTTGCGCAGTACCGCCAGGTGCTGCGACATGGCGGATTGGCTAATTTCGATGCCCACGCGCAGCGCGCTGGCGTTCATACTGCCGTCCGCCAGTTTTTCGAAGATGGCGCGTCGCGTCGGATCGGCTAACGCCTTAAAGATGTCGTTTTCTATCATAGCAAACACATTAGCACTTACTTATGTGTCGTGCAAGCTTCCACGCTATTTAAGCGCCCTGAACGCGTGATGGTGCGCGAAAAAGCATGGCGCTATACTGTTTATGTCGCACCGGTTCAAGGCGGTCTGTGACAAACCGGCCCGATATGGCGATAATACGGCAAAGCACCCTTGGGGAAAGGCAACGGCATGACGACAGCGCAGGATGACAATCTGCTGGGAAACTATCTCAGGTATCGCCGCACCAGGCTCGACGCGGCAAGCCTGGGCTATTCCATGACCCGCAGGCGTACGCCCGGCCTGCGCCGCGAGGAGGTGGCGCTGCTCGCCAACGTCAGTACCACATGGTATACCTGGCTTGAGCAGGGCCGCGGCGGCGCGCCGTCGGCCGACGTGCTCGACCGCCTCGCCCGCGCGCTTGCCCTGACGGATGTCGAGCGCGAGCATTTATTCCTGCTGGCCCAGAACCGGCCGCCGGAGGTGGCTTATGCCAAGCGCCGCGGCGTGACGCCGCAGTTGCAACGTATGCTTGACTCGCTGGAATATTGTCCCGCGTATGTCAAAACCGCCGAATGGGACATTATTGCCTGGAATCGCGCCGCCACGGTGGTGCTGGCCAATTATCCGGCGCTGCCCGAATCCCGGCGCAATATTTTGCGCATCATTTTCTGCGACCCCGGCATCAGGACAAAAATACCCAATTGGGAAAGCGTGGCGCGTTTCGTGGTCACCACCTTTCGCACCGAAACGGCCAGGACCGGCGTAGGCGCGCATGCCAGGGCGCTGGTAGAGGAATTAAGCCTGGCCAGCCCAGAGTTCGCGGCCCTGTGGCGTGACCATGACGTCGGCATTTACGGTGAGGGAACCAAGTACATCCGGCATTCGACCCTGGGACTGATCACGCTCGAATATTCGGCGTTCTCCGTCGACGGCAAGCCGGATCTGGGCCTGGTTATCTATAATCCGGCAACGCCCGGCGATCGGGCCGGCATCCGGGCGCTGTTGGCGGCAACCCAGGCGCCTGCGCCGCTACCGCCGGCGATGCCGGAGTAGACGCCCAGGCCAGGGCGGCGGCGCATTGGCCCCCTGCTACGCTTTTAGCCCCAGGCTTTGCTTGAGGGATTTAAGGTAGCGCCGGCTGACCGGCACCGTCTGGCCGTTGCTCAGTACAATCTCCGCCTGGCCGGAGTCTTCCAGGCGAATTTCGCGCAAATGCGCCAGATTGACCAGGAACTGCCGGTGACACCGCACCAGCGGGGTACGGCTTTCCAGCAGTTTCAGCGTCAGCTCGGTGAAACATTCCCCGCCCTCGATACCTGTGACATACACCCCGCTCAGCCTGGAGTTGGCGAACAGCACGTCCTCGGTTTTCAAGAGATAGATGCGGCTGTGGCCGGTGCAGGGAATGTATTTCAGGGCGCTTTCCTGAACCGCCAGCAGGCCGATATCCTGCTCCGGGCGTTCATTGTGCAGACGGCCAAGCGTCTTGGCCAGGCGCCGCGACTCGATAGGTTTTAGCAGATAATCAAAGGCGTGTTCCTCGAACGCGCGGACGGCGTACTCATCAAAGGCGGTCAGGAAGACGATATACGGCATGCAGGCCGGATCGATCATGCCGACCATTTCCAGCCCGCTGATGCGCGGCATCTGGATATCCAGAAAGATGACGTCCGGATGCAGCCGGTGCACCGCCCCTATCGCTTCCAGGGCATTGGCGCTCTCGCCGACGATGGCAATTTGCGGATCCTGCTGGAGCAGGCAGCGCAGGTTTTCCCGCGCCAGCGGTTCGTCATCGACAATCAGCACGCTCAGCATGGGACCTCTTCCTCCAGCGGCAGGCTCAGGATAATACGGGTAAACAGCTCGGGACGGGATTCGACGCTGATGCCGTACTCCTCGCCATAGCGCACCCGTACGCGCTTATCCACCAGATTCATGCCAAGCCCGGTATTGCCGGCGACCAACCGATACAGACCGGCATTGTCCTCGATGCACAACAGCAGGCGGTGGTCATGCTGCCGCGCGCTCAGGGTTACGATGCCCTGACCCAGCAGTTGCGAGGTGCCGTGCTTAATGGCGTTTTCCACCAGGGGCTGCAGGGAGAAGGCCGGCAGATGCATGCCGAGCAATGCCTCGGGCAGATCAAAGCGGATTTGCAGACGGTCCTGAAAACGCGCCTTTTCAATTTGCAGGTAGGCATTGACATGCTCGATTTCGTCGGCGAGCGTGACCACTTCCTCCGAGCGTTTCAGATTCTTGCGAAAAAACGTCGAGAGATTCTGCACCAGTTGGCTGGCCTGATCGCTGTCGCGGCGGATCACCGCCACCAGCGTATTCAGGGCGTTAAATAAAAAATGCGGATTGACCTGGGCATGCAGCAGCTTGATTTCCGACTGCGTCAGCAACAGTTTATGCCGTTCGTACTGCCCGGCCAGGATCTGCGCGGACAGCAGGCTGGCGATGCCTTCGCCCAGGGTACGGTTGATGGAGCTGAACAGCCGGTTTTTGGCCTCGTACAGCTTGATTGTGCCAATCACCTCACCGTTTTCGCCTTGCAGCGGGATGACCAGCGCCGACCCCAGCTTGCAGTGACGTTGTAACGAACACTGGTACGGCGTCTCGTTGCCGTCGGCATAGAACACTTCATTATTATCAATGGCCCGGCGCGAATGCGCGGAGGAAATCGGCGTGCCGGGTACGTGGTGATCGTCGCCGATGCCGATAAACGCCAGCAGCTTTTCCCGGTCGGTAATGGCGACGGCGCCGATATCCAGCTCCTGGTAGATGACCTCCGCCACCTTCATGCTGTTTTCCTGGTTAAAACCCTGGCGCAGAAAACCTTCGGTACAAACGGCGATTTTCAGTGCGCGGGCGGAAAAGGCCGAGGTATATTTCTCGAACATCGCCCGCCGGTCCAGCAGGATGCGCATAAACATCGCCGCCCCGACGCTGTTGGTGACGATCATCGGCAAGGCGATGCTCCTGACCAGCCGCAGCGCCTCTTCATAAGGACGGGCCACCGCCAGGATAATCATCATCTGCAGCATTTCCGCCAGCAGCGTGACGCCGGCGGCGGTAAACGGATTAAACAGGCGATCGATACGCCCGCGCCTGATCAGCAGCCGGTGCGCCAGACCGCCGAGCAGGCCTTCCACCACCGTGGAAATCATGCAGCTGACAGCGGTCATGCCGCCCAGGGAATAACGGTGCAGCCCCCCGGTCAAACCGACCAGCACGCCGACCACCGGCCCGCCCAGCAGGCCGCCCAGCACCGCGCCGATGGCGCGGGTATTGGCGATGGAATCCTGAATATGCAGGCCGAAATAGGTGCCCATAATGCAAAACATGGAAAACATGACATAGCACAAGAGCTTATGGGGCAGTCGGACGGTAACTTGCATCAGCGGGATAAACAGCGGCGTTTTACTCAGCAGGTACGCAATAACCAAATAGACGCACATCTGCTGTAACAACAGTAAAACCAAATTGAACTCATGCATAAACAACGGCTCGTAAAATAACGCCCGTCATGCGCGGCGCGCGCGGGACTCAGTGGCGCTAACTTACCGAAAAACGCCGGCGTTGTCTTTGATGGTACTCACTAATTTGTATGCTGATTACATTAAAAGCGCTGTAAACGGCGGCGGTAGGTTTTGACCCCGCCGCCGCCGTTCTGTTACGCAGGCGCTAAGGCGTAAGCCCGGCCGGCGGCAATACCGTACGCGCGGCTATCAGTCCTTAGGATCAGAACCCTTCCAGCACTAACTTGCCCCGGGATTTGCCGCTTTCCAGCAGCGCGTGCGCTTTGCGCAGATTGGCGGCGTTGATGGCGCCGAAATGCTGGGCGAACGTGGTCTGGAGCACGCCCTGGTCGATAAGCGCGGCAATGCGTTCAAGCAGGTGGTGCTGGTTAATCATATCCGCAGTTTCAAACCGGGAACGGGTGAACATCAATTCCCAGTGCAGGGACAGGGACTTGGCCTTAAGCGGCAATGCGTCGAGCGCGGCCGGATCGTCAATCAGGGCCAGGCGTCCCTGTGGCGCCAGAGCCTCGATCAGCTGCGGATAATAGCTGTCGGTATGCGTCAGGCTCGCCACGTGGGTGACATTGGCGATACCCAACTGCGTTAACTGATCCAGCAGGGGACGGGAATGATCGATCACATGGTGCGCGCCCAGTTTCAGCACCCAGTCGCGGGTTTCCTGACGCGAGGCGGTGCCGACCACCGTCATTCGGGTCAGCCTTCGCGCCAGTTGGGTGAGTATCGACCCCACCCCGCCGCCGGCGCCGATAATCAGCAGCACGTCGCCTTCGCCGCCGTTTTCGGCCACGCCCAGCCGGTCAAACAACAATTCCCAAGCGGTGACCGAGGTCAGCGGCAGCGCGGCGGCATGGGCGAAGTCCAGCGAGGCTGGTTTGTGCCCGGCGATGCGCTCATCCACCAGGTGAAATTCGCTGTTGCAACCCGGCCGTGTAATGGAACCGGCATAAAAAACCTCATCGCCGGGTTTAAACAGCGTGACGTCCGCGCCCACCGCCTCGACAACGCCGGCGACATCCCAGCCCAGCACGCGCGGTGCGCTGACCTCCGCTTTGGCGCGCACCTTGGTGTCGACCGGATTGACGGAAATCGCCTTGACCGCCACCAGCAAATCGCGCGCTCCCGGTGTCGGTTTGGGCAGGTCGATATCCACCAGCGCCTGGGGATCCTCAATAGGCAGTCCATGGCGGGTATAGGCAATCGCTTTCATCAGTTTTTCTCCCGTAGATCGTCTTAATAAAATGCGGCCCGGGCCATCTGGCGTTCAAGCGTGGCGCAACGCCGGCGCCGGGCGCAATGCGGATTCATCAACATTCTGAAAGTCTAGACTTTTTTTTTACCGCCACCTACCCATAAAATGCACTAACACCTACTCTGTAGAAGTGTAAATCAGCGGCGGCGGAAAGCGCATGGCTATTCTGACGCATCATGTTGTATATTTGATGCACTGTGTTTATTTGCCGCCGCGGCGGCCTTCAGGCGGGAAAAGCGGTGAGTTATCAACCAGGCCCAATAGAACACTCTTACCTCGGTTCCAGCGTATACGCCAATCTGCGCCAGGCATTGATTACCGGCCAGCTGAAACCTAACGATCGATTACGCATCCGCGAACTGGCGGCGCAGGTCGGCACCAGCGTAACCCCGGTCAGGGACGCGGTATTGCAGTTGGCCAAAGAACAGGCGCTGGAGATGCGCACGCCCAAAGACATTCGCGTGCCGTCCCTTAACCAAGAACAATACCTGGAGCTGAAAACCCTGCGCCTGGAGCTGGAAGGCATGGGCGCGCAGCGCGCGGCCATGCGCGTCACCCCCGCCGCCGTCCAGCTGTTGACCGTCAATATCCGGCGCAATATTCGCGCCATTACCGAAGAGGATTGGGTGTCCGCGCTCAGGCTTAACAGCGAATTTCATTTACTGGTGGCGCAAAGCGCCATGATGCCGGTGCTGAGCAGCTTTATCGACCGGTTGTGGATGCGCACCGGGCCGCTGATTGCCCAAGCCTACGCCCAGCTCACCCAACAGATGACCATCGGCCATCACCAGACGCTGCTGGCCGCGTTGCGCCAGCGGGACGGTGACGCGGCCGCCAACGCCATGCGCCAGGATATCCTGGACAGCGATGCGATGCTGGCCCGATTTACCGCCGCCAGCCAGACGGCGCCGCCGGGGTAAACCGGTAAACCCGCTCCCGGTCAGACGTGCTGCCCGCCGTTAACCGGAATTTCCGCGCCGTTGACATAGGCGGCGCCGTTGGTGGAAAGAAAATAAATCAGCGAGGCCACTTCCTCCGGCCGGCCCAGGCGCTGCAAGGGTACCTGCCGTTCGATAATATCCTGGGTGCCGGGTGAGAGGATGGCGGTATCGATTTCTCCCGGCGCAATGGCATTGACGCGGATGCCGAAACGGCCGAAATCATAGGCCATTTCGCGGGTCAGCGCGGACAGCGCCGCCTTGGAGGTGGCATAGGCGACGCCGGCGAAAGGATGCACCCGGGTGCCGGCAATGGAGGTCACGTTGATGATCCCGCCCTGGGCCTGCCGCAGCTCCGCAAACAGGCCGTTGGCCAGCAGCGCGGTGGAGAACAGGTTGACATTGAACACCCGCATCCAGGTGGCGTAATCGGTTTCGCGCACCCCCAGCCTGCCGCCGTCGGCGGCCTTGGGCGAGATGCCGGCGTTATTGACCAGCGCGTCCAGCCGCCCGCCCAGTTTTTCTTTGATAAGCGTCAGCGCGGACTCGACGCCCGCGATATCTTCCAGATCCAGATGGATGTGATTGAGCATTTTTTCGGCCCAGGGACATTCTTCCACCCAGCTTTGGCGCGAGGCGGTAAAAATCCGCCAGCCGGCCGCATGGAAATGCTTGACGGTGGCATGGCCGATCCCGCGGCTGGCGCCGGTCAGCAATAAGGTTTTCTGCTCCAAGGCGTTCACTCCCCTGTGATGCGTGATGCAACAAAATCTACCTGAAAACCCTTGCCGGGGCATCCGCTTTTTTCCGCTTGGCGCCGCCCCCCTTATCTCCGTTGCGCCATCTTATCTCCCGCGCCCTTCCGATCCGCGGATGCGTGCGGAACGGCGGCGGAGCATTTCCATCACCAATAATAATATCAGCGAGGCGCCCACCATCAGCGAGGCGGCGGCGGCAATGGTCGGATCCAGGTTTTCGCGGATGCCGGCGAACATTTGGATTGGCAGGGTACGCTGTCCGGGACTGGCCAGGAACAAAGTGACCACCACCTCGTCGAATGAGGCGGCAAAGGCAAACAAGGCGCCGGAAAACACGCCGGGGGCAATCAGCGGTAGCGTTACCCTGGCAAACACCAGCCACGGCGGCGCGCCAAGGCTGGCGGCGGCGCGGGACAGGTTGCGATCGTAGTTTTTCAGCACCGCGGTGACGGTGATGACCACAAAAGGCACGCCCAGCATGGCGTGCGCCAGCACCAGGCCGAGATAGCTGTTCAACAGCGATATGCGGGCGAAAAAGAAAAACAGGCCCACCGCCACGATCACCACCGGCGCTATCATCGGCGAGACGATAATCGCCATCACCAGGGTCTTGCCGCGGAACTCGCCGCGCACCAGGCCCACCGAGGCCAGGACGCCGAGAATGGTGGCCAGCAGCGTGGCCAGCGGCGCTATCAGCAAACTATTGCCCAGCGCCCCCAGCCACTCGCGGGAATGAAAAAACGCCTGATACCAGCGCAGTGAAAATCCGTTTAGCGGATAGCTGAGAAACGAGCCGGAGTTAAACGACAGCGGCACGATGATCAGCACCGGCACCACCAAAAACAGCAGTATCGCCGCGCCGTAAAAATTAAAGGCGGTATGCCACAACCGCATCAGGAACAGGCCTTCCTGTCTTATCATCATCATTCTCCCGGTTAATGCGCGGCCAGCTCCGCCTGCGTCCGGGTAACCCGGATGTAGACGATATAGAGCAGGATCACGATGATGAGCAATTGGCTGCCGAGAGCCGCCGCCATGCCCCAATTCATCGTGGTATTGGTGAAGAACGCCACAAAATAGCTCAGCATCTGGTCGCCGGGGCCACCGAGCAGCGCGGGCGTGATGTAATAACCGATGGCCATGATAAACACCAGCAGTCCCCCCGCCGCAATGCCGGCATAGGTTTGCGGCACATACACCCGCCAGAAGGCGGTAAAGGGATGCGCGCCCAGCGAAATGGCGGCGCGCATATAGTTAGGCGAGATACCTTTCATCACGGCATACAGCGGCAGGACGATAAAGGGCAGCAAAATATGGGTCATGGCGATATACACGCCGACGCGGTTAAACACCAGCACCAGGGGCTTGTCGATAATGCCGGCATACAACAGGGCGCCGTTGATCAAGCCGCCCGATTGCAACAGCACAATCCAACTGGCGGTACGAACAATTAACGAAGTCCAGAAGGGCAGCAGCACCATGATCAGCAGCAGGTTGGCGCGGCCGGCCGGCTGTTTCGACAGCCAGTAAGCCAGCGGGTAGCCCAGCGCCAGGCAGATAAGCGTCACCACCGCCGCCATCAGCAGCGTACGCAGCAGCACCCCGATATACAGCGCCTGCCCCTCGGGCAAACGGGTTATCTCCCCGGTCTGGATATCCACCTTGCGATCAAACACCGCCAGGACATAATAACCGGTAAAAGGCCGGCTGGCCCGCTGCACCGAGCGCCAGACGGTAATATCGCCCCATTGCGGTAAGGCCTGGATCAGCGCGGCGCGGGTCATGCCCGGCGCGTCAGGCGCGGCGCGCAGCGTACGCATAATCAGCCCGCGGTAAGCGGGGCTTTCGTAGCTCAGGCGTTTTGCCACCGTGGCAATCTGCCCGTCGGCGCGCGCCCGGCGCAGATCGCTGACCAGCGCCTGGAAAACGGCCTCATCCGGCAGCGCGGTGCCGTCCCACCGGGACAGCGCCGCCGTCACGTTGGGCAGCCCGTCGCGAACCTCGGGGTTCGCCACGCTTTTTATCAGGATAGAGGCGATGGGCACCACAAAACTTATCAGGATAAACAGCAACAGCGGAGCCACCAGCAGCCAGGTGCGGCGCTTGTAAATCCTTTGCGACTGAGACAACTGCTGCTTCAGCGTGGCGGTATTTAACGTGCCGTCGTCGGCATCCCGCGCCGGCATGGCTCTACTTGATGTCATTGTTTCGTCTCCGGAATGCGTGGCGATCCCATGCCGCCAACCCTTACTGGGCGGCCCAGGCGTTAAAGCGCTGCTCAAGATCTTCGCCATGCTCGATCCAGAACTGCGTATCCACCGCCAGGGCATTGGCCAGGTTATCCGGCGACGTCGGCAGGTTGGCGGCAATCGCCGGCGCGATCAGGCCGATGGCGTTTTTATTGGTTGGCCCGTAGGGAATATTTTCCGCAAAGACCTTTTGGTTTTCCGGCTGGTTGGCGAAGGCGATAAACTGTTCCGCCAGGGCCTTATGCTTGGATCCTTTGACGATGGCCCAGCTATCCAGATCGTAGAGGCTGTTGTCCCATACCATTTTGAAATCATGCCCTTCGGTGGCGGCGGCGGCCACACGGCCGTTATAGGCGGAGCTCATGACCACATCGCCGGAAACCAGCCACTGCAGCGGCTGCGCGCCGGATTCCCACCATTGAATATTCGATTTGATTTCATCAAGTTTGCGAAAGGCCCGGTCAACCCCCACCGGCGTCGCCAGCTGCGAATAGACATCCTCGCGCCTTACGCCATCCGCCAGCAGGGCGATTTCGAGGGTAAACTTGGCGCTCTTGCGCAGCGCGCGCTTGCCGGGGAAATCCTTCACATTCCAGAAGTCGGCCCAGCTGGTCGGCGCTTTTTTCAGTTTCTGCGCATCATAGGTCAGCACGGTGGACCACAGGAAAATACCGGCGCCGCACTCGGTGGCCGAACCCGGCACATACTCGCTTTTATCGCCCAGCTTGGACCAGTCCAGGGTTTCAAACAGGCCTTCGTCGCAGCCGCGACGCAGTTCCGGGCCTTCCACCTCCACCAGATCCCAGCCTACCTGGCCGGTTTCCACCATGGAGCGGATCTTGGCCATTTCGCCGTTGTATTCCCCAGCCTCGATGTCGCCTTTGCCCGATGCTTTAAACGGCTGGTAAAAGGCTTTTTCCTGCGCCACTTTGTTCTGGCCGCCGAAGGAAATCACGGTCAGTGTTTCCGCCTGGGCCTGGAAGGCCAGCCCGACCAGCAATGTGGATACCGCTAATTGTTTCAACATATCCTGTCCCCTAAAAAATGCGCCAACGAAAAGTTAAATGATGCATCATACATCAAGCATCTTTCGTGCCACTCTGGCATTTTTTCTTCAGGGAGTCCGCACGCGGTGAATACGGGGGTCTGGCGTGGAAGGGATGCCGGGTTGCACCCGGGTTATGCGTTAAAGCCGTGCAAAGTTGCAACAGGTTGCACCCTGGCGATGCAGCCGCGTTTGCTTCCCCGGCCTGTATCGGCGACAGGCCGGGAAAAGCGGATTATCACGCTGAGGCGATAGCCACGCACAGGTATTTCATTTCCAGGTATTCGTCGATGCCGAAGCGCGATCCTTCACGACCGAGCCCCGACTGCTTAACGCCGCCGAACGGCGCCACTTCATTGGAGATAAGGCCGGTGTTCACGCCTACCATGCCGTACTCCAGCGCTTCGGGCACGCGCCATTGCCGGGCGGCGTCGCCGGTAAACACATAGGCGGCAAGCCCGAATTCAGTGGCGTTGGCCAAAGCCACGGCCTCTTCTTCGTCGCTGAAGGGGAACAGCGGCGCCACGGGGCCAAAAGTCTCCTCGCGGGCAAAACGCATCTTGCCGGTGACGTCGCCTATCAGGGTCGGTTCAAAAAAGGTGCCGCCCAGGGCGTGGGGCTTACCGCCGGCCAGCAGCGTGGCGCCCTGGGACAACGCGTCGTCGATATGCGCGCGCACTTTGTCGACGGCATCCGCATCGATGAGCGGCCCCTGCGTGGTGCCTTCCGCCATGCCGTCGCCCACCTTAAGCCGCGCCACTTCAGCTACCAGCCGGGCGACCAGGGCGGGATAAATGCCCCGCTGCACATAGATACGGTTGGCGCAAACGCAGGTCTGGCCGCTGTTGCGGAATTTCGAGGCCATGATGCCGGCCACGGCGCTGTCCAGATCCGCGTCGTCAAACACGAGTACCGGCGCGTTGCCGCCCAGTTCCAGGGAAAGTTTTTTAATGGTTGGCGCGCATTGCGCCATCAGCAGACGCCCCACCTCGGTCGAGCCGGTGAAGCTCAGCTTGCGCACCACGGGACTGGCGCACAGCACCTGTCCCACATCGGCGGCGGGGCCGGTGACCACCTGCAAAACGCCGCGCGGAATACCCGCCTGTACCGCCAGCTCGGCCAGGGCCAGGGCGGTAAGCGGCGTTTGTTCCGCGGGTTTGACAATCATGGTGCAACCTGCCGCCAACGCCGGGGCCACTTTGCGCGTAATCATCGCCGCCGGAAAATTCCAGGGCGTGATCGCCGCGGTCACGCCGATGGGCTGCTTCAGCACCAGCAGCCGCTGCCGGGCCTGGGGCGACTGCAGCACGCTGCCCTCCACCCGTTTTCCCTCTTCGGCAAACCATTCGATAAAGCTATTGGCATAGGCGATTTCGCCGCGCGCCTCGGCCAGCGATTTACCCTGTTCGGCGGTCAACAGCCGCGCCAAATCCTCCTGGTGCGCGACAATCAACATAGCCCATTTTTGCAGCAGCACGGCGCGTTGTTTACCGGTCAGCGCCCGCCAGGACACCAGCGCCAGCGCTGCGGCATCGATGGCGCGCGCCGTTTGGGCGGCGCTCACCTGCGCCACCTCGGCCAGTATTTCCCCGGTCGCCGGATTGGTGACGGCTTCGCGCGCGCCGCTGTCGCCGTCGCACCATTCACCGTCGATCAACGCCTGGTGATGGAGCAATTGCGGGTTATTAAGCTGCATCATCTTTCTATCCTTACGTATTTATGACTTGAGCAACCGGCTCAGCAGGTCCAGCGCCGCGGTGAACTGATCATCGGGGATGGTGAGCGGGTACAGAAAACGAATCACATTGCCGTGCACGCCACAGGTCAACAGCAATAATCCCTGTGCCAGCGCCTGTTTTTGGATACTCTTGGCGTACTGCGCGTCAGGCTTGCCGGTAGCCGGGTCGGCAAATTCGACCGCCACCATGGACCCCAGCCCGCGCACGGCGGAAATGGACGGACACGTCTGCCGGGCCTGTTGCAGCACTTCCACCAAATGGCCGCCAAGGCGCTGGGCGCGCTGGCAAAGCTGTTCTTCATCAATTACATCAAGCACCGCCAGCGCGGACGCCACGGCCAGCGGGTTGCCGGCGTAGGTACCGCCCAGCCCGCCCGGCGCCGGAGCGTCCATCACCTCGGCGCGGCCGGCGACGGCGGAAATGGGGATGCCGCCGCCCAGGCTTTTCGCCATGGTAATCAGATCCACTTTCACCTGCGGGCAGTGATCCATGGCGAACAGCCTGCCGGTACGGGCAAAGCCGCTTTGCACTTCGTCGGCAATCAATAAAATGCCGTGCTGGTCGCACAGTTGGCGCAGGCCGACGATAAACTCGGGCGGCGCGACGTTAAAGCCGCCTTCCCCCTGCACAGGTTCGAACAAAATGGCCGCCACCTGATCAGGACTGATATCGGTATGGAACAGGCTGTCGATGCTGGCCAGGGCCTGGTCGACCGACACGCCGTGCAGCGCATTGGGATAAGCTGCATGGAAAACCTGTCCGGGCAGCGGCCCGAATCCCAGTTTATAGGGCGCGACTTTACCGGTCAGCGCCAGCGTCAGCAGCGTACGGCCATGGAACGCGCCGCCGAAAGTAATGACGCCGGGGCGTCGGGTATAGGCGCGGGCTATTTTCACCGCGTTTTCCACCGCTTCCGCGCCGGTGCTGAACAGCGTGGTTTTCGCCGGGCCGGCCACCGGCACCCGGGCGTTGAGCTTTTCAGCCAGTTCGACATAATTGCCGTAAGGCACTATCTGATAGGCGGTATGGGTAAACAGCTCCAACTGCCCTTTGATCGCCGCGACGATTTTCGGATGGCGATGGCCGGTGTTTAATACCGCGATGCCGGCGGCGAAGTCGGTATACTCGCGACCCTCGACGTCCCACAGCGTGGCGTTTTCCGCCCGCGCGGCATAAAAATCACACATTACGCCGACGCCGCGCGGCGTGGCGGCCAGACGACGTTGGTTCAGTTCGCTGTTGTTCATGGTGCTGCTTCTCCCAAAATGGTGCGGCTAAACGTGCGCTATTACAGATCCCAGCCTAACTCCCGATTCTATTTATCCGCTTTGTGGCTCTATAATCCAGTGCCAGTTTTAATTTTTTGCAGGTGCCAATTGCGTTCGTTATTAACCGATATGCTGCTGCAGCATCTCTCCGCCCGCACCGGGGGGCCGCTGCACCGGCGTTTATATGACTGCATCCGCCTGGCGATCCTCGACGGCGGTATTCGCGCGGGCAGCCGCCTGCCGCCGACGCGCGACCTGGCGAAAGAACTGGCGCTGTCGCGCAATACCGTCAGCGCCGCCTACGAACAGCTGCTGGCCGAGGGCTATATATTTACCCGCGCCGGCAGCGGCACCTTTGTGACCGATCATATGCCCGACGGGGCCATGGCGCCGGTGAACGAGCAGCAGCCCGTCTGCGAGCGCCCGGCCGGGGAAGAATTTTCGGCGCGCGGCGCTAATTTGCTGGCCCGGTCGGGCGCCTCGCCCCATCAATGGGGGGCGTTTATGCCGGGGGTGCCTGATGTGTCCGGCTTTCCGCACGGTCTGTGGCGCCGTATCCATTCCCGGCTTATCCGGCGCATCAAGCCCGATTACCTCACCTATTCGCGCATGGGCGGCAGCCCGGAACTGCAGCAGGCGCTGGTGGATTATCTGCGGGTGGCGCGTTCGGTGAACTGTAGCGCGCAACAGATTATTATTACCGAGGGCACTCACCAGGCCGTCGATCTGCTGGCCAAAATGCTGTGCAATCCCGGCGATCGCGCCTGGATTGAGGAACCCAGCTACTGGGGCATGCGCAATGTGTTGACCATCAACGGCGTCGACGTACAGCCGGTGCCGGTGGATGATCAGGGTTTAAACCCGCCGGACACGGCCGTTGCGGCGTCGCCGCGGCTGATTTGCGTGACGCCGTCACATCAGTACCCCACCGGCGCGGTAATGAGCCTGCAGCGGCGCCAGCGCCTGCTGGCGCTGGCCCAGGAACATAACGCCTGGGTGATTGAGGATGATTACGATAGCGAGTTCCGTTTTTCGGGCAACCCTATTCCCGCGTTGCAAAGTCTGGCGCCGCAGGCGCCGGTTATCTATATCGGCACCTTCAGCAAGACGCTGTATCCGGGCCTGCGCATCAGCTATATGGTGCTGCCGCCGGCGCTGGCGCAGGAGATGCGCGTGGCCCACGCCGAACTGTATCGCGGCGGTCACTGGATAACGCAACTGGCCCTGGCGCAGTTTATCGCCGAGGGACATTACGCCTCCCATATCCGCCGCATGCGCCTGCTGTACGGTAAGCGCCGCGCCGTCCTGAGCCGCTTGATCCTTCAGCATCTGGGTGCGGACGCGCTGCGCGACGACAGCAATGCCGGCCTGCATCTGGTGATGTCGCTGCCGGACGATGTCGATGATATCAAGCTGTCGCAGGCGGCGGGACGGCAAGGCGTTTATGTCAGACCCCTGTCGACCTATTACCTCGGCCCGTCGCGCAAAAAAGGATTATTGCTGGGATATGCCTGCGTGGATGAAGAGCGGATAGAAAGCGCCTTTATGACCCTGCTGGGCTGCATGGGACAACCGGCGCCCGTTGCGCCGCCGCGTTGATACGGCGCAGATAGTGGCGAAGCCGCCCGCGCGGCGCCTGAACGGTAAGGGTTGTAGTATAAACGGATTGCCGCTTTGTGGTGCGGTATGCCGGCGACATCAGCGCGGCAATCGTCAAGGCGCCCGACCTGCTGGGGGAACGGCAAAGAACGCCGGCGCGGTCTCTTGTTTACGGATAAAAAGCGCAGAAATTCATGAGCTTGCTTACCTTAAGCCTGCCCAGGATATTTGCCTTTTCAGCGTGGAAATCGCTTGTGGCGGTGCGGGCGCGATGGTAAATATACTCACCGTAAGCACAAAAACATGCCGCCCGCCTTAGGATAAGCATATTTCGTGCCATAACCTCGTCGGCAAACCGCTGCGCCTGCTTAACTCCCATTAACAGACGTCGTTTCCGAACCGGTCTAGTTACGAGGTTGGATTTTCTTATGCAAAATTACGTGAGTTTTAAAAATATTCAAAAGACCTACGACGGCGACAAGCTGGTGGTGAAAAATCTCAACCTGGATATTGGCGAAGGCGAATTTCTGACGCTGCTCGGCCCGTCGGGTTCCGGTAAAACCACCAGCCTGATGATGCTGGCGGGGTTTGAAACGCCCACCCAGGGCGAAATTTACCTGCGCGGCCAGCCGCTGCACCATCTTCCACCGCACCGGCGCGATATCGGCATGGTGTTCCAGAATTACGCGCTTTTTCCTCATATGACGGTGGCGCAGAACCTGGCCTTTCCGTTGTCGATTCGCCGCATGAATAAAGCCGATATCCAGGAAAAAGTGGATAAAGTATTGGATCGGGTGAAGCTGACCGCCCTCGCCGACCGCTATCCCGCCCAGATGTCCGGCGGCCAGCAGCAGCGCGTGGCGCTGGCGCGGGCGCTGGTGTTTGAACCCAAGCTGGTATTAATGGATGAACCGCTGGGGGCGCTGGATAAACAGCTGCGCGAGCATATGCAGATGGAAATCAAGGCGCTGCACCAGGCGCTGGAGTTGACCATCGTCTATGTCACCCACGATCAAAGCGAAGCGATGACCATGTCGGATCGGGTGGCGGTGTTCAACGACGGCATTATCCAGCAGATCAACAGCCCCAGCACGCTGTATGAGGAACCGCAGAACAGCTTCGTGGCCCAGTTTATCGGCGAGAACAACGGCCTGCTGGCTACCCAGGCAGGCAGCGAGGATGAATTTTATCGCGCCGTCCTGGATGACGGCACCTCGCTGCGCGCGCTGAAGGTACGTCCCAGCTCGCCGGGGCGCAAGATCATGCTGTGCATCCGGCCGGAGCGCGTCAGAATCAATGTGCCGGCCGGCCAGCTGCCGGCGGGGTCGCAGCAAATTAGCGCCAGGATTACGCAGTTTATCTATTTGGGCGATCATGTGCGCATGATAACCGAGGTGGCGGGACAACCCGATTTTATGGTCAAACTCAGCGCCGCCGATTTGGACCCCGCCTGGGTGCCGGGCGGCGCGGTGACCCTGTCCTGGCAGGAGCGGCATCTGCGGGCGCTGGACGCCGTGACCCTGCAATAAACAAAGGCTGGCAATGCCAGCCTTTATTACTTTGGATATGCGCCAGGCGCCGGCCTACATTTTACATGCCGCTTCCCTGTACCTGGCGCCATCGGTGCGGCCCACCACTTGGTCTCCATTAAACAAGCTCACGACCGGGCGCCCGTTATAACTTCCATCCTTAGTCCAAAAACCCTCTGAATTCGCTTCCGTTACTGCTTCACCCGGCCAGCCGCCGGGACGCGCGCCCCATTCCCCAAACATACTGCCCACCGCCCGCTGATTGACGCCGGAGGTCAGATCTGCCGCCGCCAGCATTGATTTACCATTGGAGGCACACAATGTTTGAGTATCATCCCACGAATACCTGTTGGTGGAATTAGGTCGATAATAGGTAAGCCATTTTCTTACAGTAAATTTATAAGTGTAATAATACTGATCACCACGCGCCATCAGGGTGACCTCACTGCTGGGGCGGGCATTAAGGGTAACAATACCGTTCTCATCTATTGGCGCGTTTACCGCATTCGAACTGCTCCAGGTCAAACTGCCATTGTCGCCGATGTTGCCCATAGGGTTGATCTGGAACCTTGGCTTGCTGCTGCCGGCATACGGCCCCGCATCAAAACCCACGTTGGGGAAACCCGAGTTTGGCCCAAAGCTGTGAGGATTAGCGACGGGCGAAACGGAATTGATCGCCCGGGGAGACAGGAAGATTGTATCTTGCGTGACGTCCACGCCGTCTACCTGAGCCGTCACGGTGGCGGTACCGCCACGAGTGTTGGTGAAGGTAACCTTGGCTTTTCCATCCGCGCCGGTGACGGCATTTGCCGGCGACGTCAGGCTCGCGCCATTGTTCACCGAGAAAACGACGCTCTTGCCCTCCATCCCGGCGCCCATGCCATTCTCCACCAACAGCTGTACTTCATTATATTCCGCGCCGTTGTCCAGCGACCGGTTACGCAATACATCAAGCGTCAGGATGGCCGGTGAGACAATAAAACTCAATGGCGCGCTGGCTTTGGTGAAACCCGCCACCGCGGCGTTAACCACGACCAGACCAGCCTGGTCGCTGGTGACGTCGACGGCCAGCGTACCGTCGGCGGCAGTGTCGCCGCCCTGCCGGGAAAAGGTGACGCCGGGGCTGGCGGAGGCAAAGGTGACCGCCTGCCCGGCAACCGGGTTATCGTGGGCGTCGCGCACCCGGACCTTGACCTGATGGGCCTCAAGGCCGGCCTCTTTATCGCCGGTGGTGATGACCTCTATCAAGGTGGTATTTTCCGCCGCCGCGCCGGCGACAAAAGTCATGCCGTCGCTGGCTAACGTAAAGCCCGCCACCGTGGCGAAGACCGTTACCGCGCCCGCGCGGGTACTGGTGACACCCACGTCGATAGTGCCGTCGGCCGCTGTCGTGCCGCCGGGATTGGACAGCGCGGCGCCAGGGGTGACGGTGGCAAAGCTGACCGCCTGCCCCGCAATGGGATTGCTGTTGGCGTCGCGCACCTGGACCTTCACCCGATGGCCGTCGCTGTCGCCGGCCACCTTATCACCGGTGGTCAATACCTCTATGGTGGAGCGGCTCTCCGACGCGGGGCCGGCGACAAACTGCATGCCGTCGCTGGACTTGGTAAAGCCCGCCACCGTAGCGCTAACCACTACCGTGCCCGCCAGGGTATTGGTGACGCCGACCTCGAGGGTGCCGTCGGCCGCCGTATCGCCGCCGGGGCTGGAAAGCATGGCGCCGGGACTGGTGGTGGCGAAGGTGACCGCCTGCCCCCTGATGAGATTATCATTGGCGTCGCGCACCGTGATTTTCACCCGATGGCCGTCGCTGTCGCCGGCCACCTTATCGCCGGTGGTGACCACCTCGACGGCGGTGCGGGTTTCCGCTGCGGCGCCGGCGACAAAACCCATGCCGTCGCTGTCCCTGGTAAAGCCCGCCACCGTGGCGCTGACCACTACCGTGCCCGCCTGGTTACTGGTGACACCGACCTCGAGGGTGCCATCGGCCGCCGTATCGCCGCCGGGGCTGGAAAGTGTGGCGCCGGGGCTTGCGGTGGCGAAGGTCACTGCCTGTCCGCCAACCGGATTGTCATTGGCATCGCGCACCGTAACCTTCACCCGATGGCCGTCGCTGTCGCCGGCGATCTTGTCGCCGCGGGTGATAACCTCGACGACGGTGCGGGTTTCCGCTGCGGCGCCGGCGACAAAACGCATGCCATCACTGGCTTTGATAAAGCCCGGCAACGCGGCGGAGACAATGACCACCGCCGCCCGGTTGCTGGTCACATCCACCGTCAGCGTGCCATCCTCACCGGTTTCGCCGCCGGGGATGGACAGATGCGCGTCATCGCCCGCCGCCACCCATTTCACCACCGCGCCGGCGACCGGGTTGTCCTGGGCGTCGCGCGCGGTTACCCGCACCTGATGCGCTTGTGAACCCGCAATCTTATCTCCCTGGGTCAGCACCTGGATAAGGGTATTAGCCTCGGAAGCTTTGCCGGCAATAAACGTCATCTCAACGCCGCGGGTGGTAAAATCGCCCACCGTGGCGGTAACCGTTTGCAGCCCCGCCCGGGAGGACACTACGGTCGCCATCAGGGTGCCGTCGTCACCGGTAACATCGCCCTCCAGGGGGGTTACCTGCGCGTCGTTGTCGGCGCCAAAGCTCACCGCCTGGCCGCCGATGGGATTATTAAGGGCATCGCGCACCGTCAGCCTGACCCGATGCGCGTCAATGCCATCCGCCGCCTTATTTCCCGTGGTCAGGACTTCAAGCTGTGTCTGGGTTTGGTCGGCGCCGCCGGCCACAAAGGCGACGGCGGCCTGCTGCGACGAGCCGTCCAGGCTAGCCCGCGCCATAACGGGACCGACGGTGCGGGAGGTAATACCGGTTTCGGTAAAGCCGTCGTCATCGCTCACCGCCGTGGGGGATAATACCGTGGCGCTGTTATCGGCGCTGAAAGCGACCGTCTCGCCGGGCACAGGGTTGCCGTTGCCATCGATAACCCTGGCCCGGACGCGAATGGCGGTGTGGCCATCGGCGACCGCGTTGTTGTTCTCTACCGCCAGGCTTGCCAGGGTAACGATTTCCGGTGCGGTCACATTCACCGAAGTCACCGCCCGGTTGGAGAGATTACCCCGGTTATCATGGGCTATCGCATTGATGCGATAGGTATTATCCGCCCCCGGGGTACCCTGGTAGGCCGGCATGACAACGGTTATCGCCTGCGGAGAAACCTGGGTGATACGCCCGCCGCTCGCCAGCAGCGGCGCGCTGTCCCAATCAATGCGATCCAACCCGTGTTCGGCGGTGATGTCGGCGGTTAAGGTAACCGACGTGCCCGCCGCACCGGTGATTTGCGCCGGTAGCGCCAGACGGATCAGATCCCGACGCTGATAATCGAGCACGATATTATAGTTGCGGTCGACCAGATCGTAGCGGCTGCCGGCCAGCGTTCTGGACGGTCCGACTTTAGAGGAATCGAGATGTGACTGCCAGGATTCGCCCAGCCGGTAATTCAGCTGGAAATTCAGGCTGCTGTCGTTCGCGCCGCCTTTGCCGGTCCGGTGCTGCGCGCCGACGGTGAACAAGGGGATGGGCGTATAGTTAATGCCGGCGGTCAGGGCATAAGGATCTTTTTGCCGACTATCCTTACCGAACAACGCCACCTCATCGCCGCGGTATTGCTCAAACATCAGCGAACCGCCCAGCTGTGGGTAAGATGGCAGCCAGGCTTGGGCGCGCAGATCGAACCCGTTGGCCGGCCGTTCGTTATAGTCGGCGAAATCCCGCGACGGGTGCCAATCCGTCAGGCCGAAATAACTATTGGCCGACAGCCGCAAATAATCCGTCCAGGCTTCGGCCCCGACGCCGAGCCGGCGATTGTTGCCGGTAATATCGTTATCATAAAAAGTATTGGCGCCGTACAACCAGCCGTCCTTTTCGGTGCGCACGCCCAGGCCGAGATTCACCGTATTGCGCTGGTCGCTGTTACGCACCCCTAATTGCGAAAATACCGTCGAGCGTTCGGTATCCCGCAGGGGAACCAGCAAATCCACCGCGCTGTCGGTAAATCTGAAATCCCGGTCGGCGTTGAGCTGGACGCGGGCGGTGCCGAACTGGTTCAGCCATTGCTCGCCCGCCTGCCCGGCGCCGCCCACCACGCTTGAACGCGCCAAATCGGCGGCGGCGCCGCCGGTGTTGCCGCCCGAGAACAGGGAGCCGGCCGTCTGTGCGCCGCGCGCCAGCTTATCCTCTGCCTGCGAAGATGACTGGACCGGGATGGCTGAGTTAAACAAAGACGTGTGGCTGCGGGGAACGTCGATCTCGTCGCCGGTGCCCAGCGCGGAAAACGATTTGGCGAAATTGCGCAGTCCATTGAGCGTTTTTAGCTCTTCCAGCGTCAGGTTATAGCGTGTCGCCACCGACAATGTCGTCTCGCCCGGCCCCAAAACATAAGGAACCGTGGCGATGGCCATTAAGGGCGCCGCCGTGGACGGCAACGCTGCGGGCGCGGCTTTCGCCATGGCCGGCGTAAAAGACAGGCTAAGCGGAAAGACTATCTGGAAAGCGATATTCAGCCACGCCACCGCACGCCAACGTTGATGAATTACCGGCGGCGGCGTAGATTGGATTTTTTTCATTTGATAATAGCTAAAGAGATTCTTAAAAAGCATCAATTTATCCCACTGGTCAATAACTTCAATTCCCGGCCATATTAATCCGCCGTCGGCAAAGATTATCCGGCGTAACAAGACCCCATTTAAATAGTGTTACAGGCCAGCATAACTGGCAGCAATATCGAAGAAAATAGCTTTAGTCGATAATATTGCAGACCATACCAGAAATGAAATTAAAAATATTCACCTGAACCATTAAATAGATAAAAAATTACAAATCCTTTAAATTCATTGAATTGCATTAACTTGGTCACTATTTAATTTTTTTAATTAATCTTTAATTTCCTATAAACTCAATAAACATAACTCATAATATTTTATGGCCGATATACCGGAATATGGCCTGTATTAATGCTACTACGTGCATTAATTGGCAATCTGCATTCATCGTGGGATAACGGCGCTTAAAGGGATAATATTCATGAAGAAGATGACGTATCCTTGCTGGGACCTCTGGTTTATCCGGGTTAACAGGGGCCATTAAGGCAGCTTCATTTATTTAATAAATAATATGAATGAATCAGGAAAGCAGCAGGCGTGAAGGGGGAGAGAAGCGGGTATTCCCTGCCGACTGAGGCAGGCAAAGGGAATACCCTGATTATTGATTACGGCGTATGAGCGGTCATAACGCCGGTTATCTGCGTACCAACCGGTAAATCCACAGCACCACGATAGCGCCGATCACCGCCACGACAAAACTGCCGAAGTTAAAGCCGTCGACGCGTCCATAACCAAAGAACGTGCTGATATAACCGCCGACCACGGCGCCGATGATACCGAGAATGATGGTAATGATAAATCCGCCGCCGTCCCTGCCCGGCATGATGAATTTAGCGATAATGCCGGCGATAAGTCCAAAAATAATCCAAGATAAAATTCCCATAACAACACTCCTTTATAGCGATTGCCTGTACTTAAAAATCCGTGATGGATACCTAGCCTGAAAGAGCAGTACCAGAAACCTGTTTTATTATAGTCAATGCTCATGATTATGCTGGAAATAATACAGAGAACATCGAGTACCGGAATAGCAAACACCGGGCGCGATGTCCAGGCCTAAAACGGCAGGCTGGTGATGTCAACCAAGGTTAACGTCCCGCCGAAGACCGCGCCGGTATCAATATAGAACTGATTATAAAAATGCCTGACGCGTTCGAGCGGCGTATGGCCGAAAAAGAAGTGCGTCGCGCCGCTGATGGGCGCCCCGCGCCCGCGCTGGTTGCGGTTGATGCGCTGCCGGCTCCACACCACCAGCTCGGGGTCGACGGTCTGCTGGTAGCGATAATTGTCCAGGGGATAATCCGCGTGCGCGATCACAATATGACGCTGCGCCATTTCAAGGTCGATAATCAGCGGCAGATAAGCGCAGCGCTCAATCAATGCCGCCGCCCGCCGCCGCTGTTCCTCATCCAGGCGCCAAAACCATTGGCCGCCGTTGGCCAGCCACAGGTTCTCTTCGCCGCGGGAAAGGGCGTCGATGGCCATTTGCTCATGGTTGCCGCGAACCGCGCAGAACCAGGGTTGTTCAAGCAGTTCCAGGCATTGCAGGTTTTGCGCGCCGCGATCGATCAGATCACCGACCGAGATCAGCAAATCGCGCGCGCGATCAAACCGCTGGCGCGCCAGTTTCGCCAGCAGCAAATCGTAACAGCCATGCACATCCCCGACCACGAAGATACGCCGCCAGTCGTCTGGGTTGATTTTGCGGTATATCTGTTCCGGCATCATCTGATTCATCATCCCCCCCGATAAGCTCAAGGCCATCATTATCAGCATAGCAGGCTGGGACACGCGGACATCAATAATCTCGCCATGGGGGAAATCGATGATAAAACGTCATTAAAAGCTGTTAAAACAGCCTGATAACGGGCAGCATGAAGGTCTGCACCTTTGTCCGGTATGCTGTATGAATAAACGCCACGCCCTGGTTTCGCTGAATATCGCGGCCTTCTTTTTTGGCCTTTCAGGCATTTTAGGTAAAGTCATTACCACCTCGCCCGCCGCCATAGTATTTGGCCGCGCGCTGTTCGCGGTGCTGGCGTTATCGCTGCTGATGCTCGGCGTACGCGGCTTTCGCTGGCAACGCATCAGCGGCGGCAGCGCTCTGGTGGTCATTGGCGCCAGCGCTATCCTGGCCGGGCACTGGCTCACCTTCTTCATTTCGGTCAAAGCCTCGGGCGTGGCGATTGCCACGCTTGGATTCGCCAGTTTCCCGGCCTTTACCACCCTGTTTGAAAGCATCGGTTTCCGGGAGCGCATTTCGCTTAACGAGATCCTGCTGATCGTCCTGATTTGCCTTGGCCTGATGATGGTCTGCCCGTCGTTTGATATCAGCAGCGGCAGTACGCGCGGGTTTTTATGGGGAATTTTATCCGGCGCGCTGCTGGCGTTGCTTATTATCTGCAACCGCATTACCGCCATCAGTATCCGGCCGGTACAGGCGGCGTTATGTCAAAACGCCGTTATCTGCCTGCTGATGCTGCCCTTCGCTTTCCACGCGTTGCCGCAAGCCTCCGCCGGCGACTGGTTTTACCTGGTGCTGCTGGGGGTATTCTGTACCGGCGTGGCGCACAGCCTGATGGTCACCAGTTTACGTTTCGTCAAGGCGCGCGCCGCGGCGGTGTTTTTCGCCCTGGAGCCGGTCTACGCCATTCTTTTTGCCTGGGCATTGTTCGGCGAACGGCCGACCCCCGGCATGTTTGCCGGCGCCGCGGTGATTATTCTTTCAGTAACGGCGTTTTCACGTCACGATAAAAAAGCGCCGTCTGAGCGGCAAGCCTGACGGGCGAAGGCGCGGGGGAAAGCGCGGGGATTGCCGGCGAGGGACGGGGTTCCCCGCCGGTGGTTGCCGTGCCAGGCGGTTAGCGGATCATCGGCAGCTTAAGGCCGTATTTTCCCGCGCAGGCGATGGCCTCGGGGTAACCGGCATCGGCATGGCGCATCACGCCGGTGGCCGGGTCGTTCCATAATACCCGCGCCAGGCGCTCATCGGCCTTCTCGCTGCCGTCGCAGACGATAACCATGCCCGCGTGCTGGGAGAACCCCATACCCACGCCGCCGCCGTGATGCAGACTGACCCAGGTGGCGCCCCCGGCGGTGCTGAGCAGGGCGTTCAGCAACGGCCAGTCGGAGACGGCGTCCGAGCCGTCTTTCATCGCTTCGGTTTCACGGTTGGGCGAGGCGACCGACCCGCAGTCGAGATGATCACGGCCGATAACAATCGGCGCTTTCAGCTCGCCGGTGCGCACCATCTCGTTAAACGCCAGCCCGGCGAGGTGACGTTCGCCCAGCCCCAGCCAGCAGATGCGCGCCGGCAGGCCCTGGAAGGCGATGCGCTCCTGCGCCATATCCAGCCAGTTATGCAGCAGCCGGTTGTCCGGAAACAGCTCCTTGAGCTTGGCATCGGTCTTATAGATATCTTCCGCATCCCCCGACAACGCCACCCAGCGGAACGGCCCCTTACCTTCGCAAAACAGCGGACGGATATAGGCGGGTACAAAACCGGGGAAATCGAAGGCGTTCGCCACCCCCTCCTCCAGCGCCACCTGGCGGATATTGTTGCCGTAATCCACCGTCGGCACGCCCATTTCATGGAACGCCAGCATCGCCTTGACGTGTTCGGCCATCGACGCCCTGGCCGCGCTGATAACGCTTTGCGGATCGTCTTTTTTGGCCTGGTTCCATTGTTCCAGGCTCCAGCCGGCCGGCAGGTAGCCGTTGAGCGGGTCATGGGCGGAAGTCTGGTCGGTAACGATATGCGGACGGGCGCCGCCGCCGGCGGCGCGTTTGGCCAGCTCCGGCATGATCTGCGCCGCATTGCCCAGTAGCCCGACGGAAATCGCCTCGCCTTTGGCGCAGGCGTCTTCAATTAGCGCCAGCGCTTCGTCGATGGTAAACGCCTTGCGGTCGAGGTAGCGGGTGCGCAGGCGAAAATCTATGCGCGACTCCTGGCATTCAATGGCCAGCACGCAGGCGCCGGCCAGCACGCCGGCCAGCGGCTGGGCGCCGCCCATGCCGCCCAGGCCGGCGGTAAGGATCCATTTCCCCTTGAGATCGTTATCGTAATGCTGGCGGCCCGCTTCGGCAAAGGTTTCGAAGGTGCCCTGCACGATGCCTTGGGCGCCGATATAAATCCAGGAGCCGGCGGTCATTTGCCCGTACATCATCAGCCCGGCCCGGTCCAGTTCATGGAAATGTTCCCAGGTGGCCCAATGCGGCACCAGGTTGGAATTGGCAATCATCACGCGCGGCGCGTCCACATGGGTGCGGAACACGCCGACCGGTTTACCGGATTGCACCAGCAGGGTCTCGTCTTCCTCCAGGTCGCGCAGGCTTTGCAATATGGTTTCGAAACAGGGCCAGTTACGCGCCGCCTTGCCGATGCCGCCGTAGACCACCAAATCGTCGGGACGCTCGGCGACATCCGGATCGAGGTTGTTCTGGATCATGCGGTACGGCGCTTCAATCAGCCAGTTTTTGCAGGTCAGCGTGGTGCCGCGCGGCGCGCTGACGGGACGTGAAACGGCATTGCTAAAATCGTTTTTCATCAGGGGTTCCTTTATCTTTAGCGCGTTGACGCATAGCTGGGTAACAAGGATTGTACTTCCGCGGGCAGGGTGAATTCAGCGACCCAAAGACGCATCGCTTCGATATCCGGCGCCAGGAGCCGATCGCTTGCCAGGAAGGCGACACGGTTACGGATAGCCACAAGCTGTTGTTCGAGCGCCGCCGAGCTGTTCAGCGGCCGGTTAAAATCAATGCCCTGGGCGGCGGCCATGGCTTCGATGCCCACCACCACCGAGGTGTTGAAACACATATCCCCCAGCCGGCGGGCGGCAAAGGTGGCCATCGACACATGGTCCTCCTGGTTGGCGGATGTCGGCAGGCTGTCAACGCTGGCCGGGTGCGCCAGGGACTTGTTTTCCGAGGCCAGCGCCGCGGCGGTGACCTGGGCTATCATAAAGCCCGAGTTCACGCCGCCTTCATTGATCAGGAACGGCGGCAGGCCCGACAGGCCGGTATCGAGCAGCAGCGCCAGTCGGCGTTCTGAAATGGCGCCGATTTCGGCTATCGCCAGCGCGAGGATATCGGCGGCGAACGCCACCGGCTCGGCGTGGAAATTGCCGCCGGAAATCACTTCGCCGCTATCGGTAAACACCAGCGGGTTATCGGACGCGGCGTTGGCCTCGATTTGCAGGATGCGCGCCGCATAGGTCAGGTTATCCAGGCAGGCGCCCATCACCTGCGGCACGCAGCGGATGGAATAGGGATCTTGTACCCGGCCGCAGTCGGCATGGGATACCACGATTTCGCTGCCGTCAAGCAGCGTAGATACCGCCCGCGCCACCGCTATCTGGCCAGCCTGGCCGCGCGCCTGGTGGATACGCGCGTCGAAAGGCTTGACCGAGCCTTTGATGGCCTCAAGCGTCAGGGCGCCCGCCACCAGCCCGGCGGCAAAGGATCGTTCCGCTTCAAACAGGCCGACCAGCGCCAGCGAGGTGGAAACCTGGGTGCCGTTCAGCAATGCCAGCCCTTCTTTCGGCGCCAGCACGATGGGACGCAAGCCGGCCAGCGCCAGCCCTTCCACCGCGCTTATCAGCGCTCCCTTGACCCGCACCTGCCCCTCGCCGATAAGCATCAGGGACAAATGCGCCAGCGGGGCCAGGTCGCCCGAGGCGCCCACCGAGCCTTTGGCCGGGATACAGGGCATGACGCCGGCGTTATACAAGGACAGCAGGGCCTCCACCACCGATAACCGGATGCCGGAATGGCCGCGCGCCAGGCTTATCACTTTGCAGGCCATGATAAGCCGCGTCACATTGTCTTCGAGCAACGCGCCGGTGCCGACGCTGTGCGACAGCACCAGGTTACGCTGCAGTTCCGCCAGCCGTTCGGCGGGAATGCGGGTTTGCGCCAGTTTGCCGAAACCGGTGTTGATGCCGTAGACCACGTCGCCGGTGGCCAGGATCTCCTCCACCGTTTGCTGCGCGGCGTTGATGGCGGTGAAGGCGGCGGGATCAAGCGACAGTTCCAGCTCGCCATGATAGATGGCACGCAGCGTCGCCAGGTCTACCTCGCCCGGCACCAGACGGCATGGGCGTAAAGATGTTACAGAAGATGACATAATCTATTCCTGTCTATACAAGTAAAACCGGCACTTGGGCGCATTACTGGGTTGCGCCCGGGTGCCGCAGTTGCGGCCCGTTGTTGTGCCCTGCTCCGCGAAACCTGGCGAACCATTGCGGTCCGGATTGCAAAGTCAAAGCGCCATGCTTTGCAGCGTTTCGCTGCGTATTTCCTCGGTAACGCGCGCCTTGAGCGCCATAAATTCCGCCGTGGTCTTTAAAGTGTAGTCACGGGGATGGGGGAAGTTTATCGCCACCTCGGTTTTAATCCGTCCCGGCCTGGCGCTGAAGATGGCGACTTTATTGGCCATAAAAATGGCCTCGTCGATATCATGCGTGACAAACAGCACCGTCTTGCGTGACGACTCCCATATTTTCAACAATAATTCCTGCATCAGCACCCGCGTTTGATTGTCCAGCGCGCCGAAGGGTTCATCCATCAGCAGGACTTTCGGATCGTTGGCCAGCGCGCGGGCGATGGCGGTGCGCTGCTGCATGCCGCCGGACAGCTGGCGCGGGAAATGCTGCTCAAACCCGCGCAGGCCGACCTGATCGACAAAATAATCGCAGCGCTCGCGCTGCACGCCCGGGCTCAGGCCCCGTTCCCGCAGCCCAAAACAGATGTTCTGCGCCACCGTCAGCCACGGAAACAACGTATAGCTCTGGAAGACCATGCCCCGATCGGCGCCCGGGCCGTCAATCAGTCCCCCGTCCAGCCACACTTCCCCGGTGGTGGGCCGATCGAGACCGGCGACAATCCGCAGCAGGGTGGATTTACCGCAGCCCGACGGGCCGAGGATGGTAATAAAATCGTTTTCCTCCACCCGGTAGTCGATGGGCAGCAACGCCTGGGTCTGCTGGCCCTTGGGGCCGTTAAAGACGCGCGACACCTGGCGGATGGCGAGTTTTCCGGGGGTCATGAGGAAATGCTCCAGGCAAACAGGCGGCGGTTCACCGCCTTGAACAGGAAATCGGAAATCAGGCCGATACAGCCGATAACGATAATGCCGAAAATAATCTGCCCGGTATTGAGCAGCGCCTGGCTGTCGACAATCATATGGCCGATACCGCTGGACGAGCCGATTAGCTCAGCCACGATCACATAGGTCCAGGCCCAGCCCAGCACCAGGCGCAGCAATTCGGCAATCTCGGGCGCGGCGCCTGGGATCAGCACCCGGCGCACGATACTGCGGTTCGAGGCGCCCAGGGTATAGGCGGCTTCCACCAGATCGCGCCGCGCCGCGCCCACGGTGACCGCGATCATCAGCACAATCTGAAAAAACGAGCCGATAAAAATCACCAGAATTTTTTGCATTTCGCCAATGCCGGCCCACAGGATCAGCAGGGGAATAAACGCCGACGCGGGCAGGTAGCGGCAAAACGAGACAAAAGGTTCAAGAAACGCCTCCACCAGTTTATACGACCCCATCATGATGCCGAGCGGCACCGCCAGTACCGCCGCCAGGATAAATCCGCCCAGCACGCGCATCACCGTCATGCCGATATCCAGCGAAAAATTGTACTCGGTAAACAGCAGGTAGCCTTCGTGCACCATGGTCAGCGGGTCGGCCAAAAAGGTCGGCGACACCCAGCCGGCGAACGTGGCCCAGGCCCAAAAGCCGAAAAACAGGATAAAAAAACCCAGCCCGAGAAACCAGCGCTGCCCGGTTGAAACCGCGCGCAGCGGCACCATCAGCGGGTTGTGCCGTACTTTCTTCGCCGCCGGCAACGGCGCCGGTTGCCCGGCGGCCGGCGAGGCCTTGTCAACGGACATTGCGCGCCCCTTATTGATTAACGTAGCTGGCGTCATACAGTGTCTTGATATCGGGGATCTTGCGGATCACCTTCATTTGCAGCAGCAGTTGCGCCGCCTCCCGGCTGAAGCTGTCGATTTCGCCGTTAAAGAACTGGCGGTTCTGCGCCCGGTCCTGCCAGCGCAGGTAGCTGGCCGACTCGGCAAATTCCTTGCCCGATTCCTTAACCGCCGCGCCCATGATTTCATTGGCTTTATCCGGCTGAGCCTTGATCATATCCAGCGCGTCGAAATAGCTGGCGACCAGCGCCTTGGCGGCCTGGGGATTTTGCTTGAGGAAGGCGGGCGTACAGCCCAGCGTATCCATAACCATCGGATAATCGAGGGTGGTGGCCAGGATCTTGCCTTTATCCGGGCTTTGCCGCACCGAGGAAAGATAAGGCTCGTAGGTCATGGCGGCATCGTTGCTGCCGGCGATAAACGAATGGGCGGCGGCTTCGGGCGAGAGCGTGGTGGTCTTGACGTCTTTAAGGCTCATGCCGTTTTTATCCAACATCCAGGCCAAGGCGAAATACGGCGAGGTGCCCGGTGCGTCGACGCTGATGGTTTTGCCCTTCAGCGCCTTGATGCTGTCGATGCCGTTGCGCACCACCAGGCCGTCGGCGCCGTAGGATTTATCCAGCTGGACAATCTGGGTGATGGGCACGCCGTTGGCGTTCCAGGAAATATAGGTTTCCACCGTGGTGGCGGCGCACTGCACGTCGCCGGAGGCAATAGCCAGGTGGCGGTCTTTTTGCGGGATCATTTTGACGGTGACATCCAGGCCGTGGCGTTTAAATATCCCCGCCTTGTCCGCCAAGGTCAGCGGCGCAAACCCGGTCCAGCCGGAAATACCGATGGCCAGCGGCGTGTCGGCCGCCATCGCCGGCAGGGCGCCGGCCAGGCCGAGCGCCAGAATAAGGGCGGTCTTCAGCGGTTGAACGCGGCGTTGCAATGACGTACTGGCACAGGCGATGCTCATATCCCACTCCTGAAATAACGCCGGCTAAATTAACCGGCAAAAATGTGTTCGCGGCCGGCTAAGGCGCCTGCCGCCCTGGCTAACAACTGTATAAGCTTGTCTATACAAGACTCTTTACCTAGGCAGGAACTAAGCAAAGCTTGTGCCATCTTGCCCGTGACCGGTTATTTGACGATAAGCGTCGCCCTGAACGGGCGAGTCCCGCAATCACGGACGCGCCGCGTTGGCAGCGCGCACCCCGTGGCGCGGCCGATGAATCATTATGGCGCGCCATGCACCAAAACCATGCAGGCGATGCTTCTATCGGCCATAAGAGCCGCCTGGCGCGGCTAGCGACGGGAGATATCCGCCCATAGCGCCACGCCATCGCCGTCGGCGGGCCACAGGCGCAGCGGCGCGCCGAGTTGTCGCCACCAGATGCCCTCCCGTTGCGTCAGCGGCGTCTCGCCCTCAAGGTGCCAGCGGCCCGCCAGTACATAGATTACGCCGTCGCCGCCCGCGGGCAGGCGCTGCTCGCCGGTCAGGCGCTCTACCCGCGCCCGCCGGTCCTGGCGGCGGGTCATGATATTGAAATCCCGGCTCGGGCCGCCCGCCAGCCGCGCGCTGATGGCGTCCTCGCCGGCAAAGGCATGCGGCACGCCGGGCCGGGTCAGGGCATGGGATCCGCCGGCGGCGTTATGCAGCGTCACGCCGTCGCCCTCCAGCAGGGCGATAATCCGATCCACGCCGGGGAAGGAGGAAAAGGC
Organism: Sodalis sp. RH24; assembly: GCF_047324145.1. NCBI lineage: Bacteria > Pseudomonadati > Pseudomonadota > Gammaproteobacteria > Enterobacterales > Bruguierivoracaceae > Sodalis > Sodalis sp. RH24. Next base: position 613,016 of record NZ_CP178729.1, on the reverse strand, counting down.
CCCGTCGCGGTCGATGGTGGCGATGCTGGCGCGCCAGGCAAACGCCGCCGGGTCGCCGCCCGCCGGCAACGCAGCGGGCGCATCAGGCGGGCAGCTGATAATTTCGCGCGTTTCGCCACCGCCGTTGCGCCAGGGGGACACCGGCAGGCCGGTGAACGAAAACCTGACCGGCCGGCTCACAGCGCCTCCCGGCGCAGGTCGCGCAGCACGCGGGCGAAAGACTGGGCGCTTTCCCGTTCCAGGGCATGGTGCCCGTCGCTGATTACCCGGCGGCCGGCGACGAACACATCGCGGATTTGGCCGGGGCCGCCGGCAAACAGCCAGCGATTGAGCAGGTCGCCGTCGTCGGCCGAGGCGATATAGGGATCTTCGCCGTCCAGCACCAGCCAGTCGGCGCGCATACCGACCGCCAGCGCGCCCAGCGGTACGCCGCAGGCCTGCGCCCCGCCCCGCAGCGCCGCGCCGTAAAGATTATCGCCGAGCGTGGGGTGCAGCGCGTCGGCCAGACGGTTGCGCCGCCGGTCACGCAGGCGCTGTCCGTATTCCAGCCAGCGCAGCTCTTCCACCACGTTGAGCGAAACATGGCTGTCGGAGCCGATGCCCCAGCGCCCGCCCTGCCGAACATAGCCGTCAGCCGGGAAGATACCGTCGCCCAGGTTGGCCTCGGTGGTGGGACACAGCCCCGCTACCGCGCCGCTGCGCGCCAGGCGGGCCAGTTCTTCCTCATCGAGATGGGTGGCATGGATCAGGCACCAGCGTTCATCCACCTTAACCTGATCCATCAGCCAGCGAACCGGACGGGTTCCCGACCAGGCCAGGCAATCCTCCACCTCTTTTGTCTGCTCGGCCACGTGGATATGTACCGGCAATTCCGCCGCCGAGGCCTGCAGGACCTCGTGGATTTGCCGCGCGCTGACGGCGCGCAGGGAATGGAAACACAGGCCCAGGCGCTGGTGCGGCTGCGTGGCCAGATGGGCTTGCAGCGCCTGCTGCTGGCGCAGGTAGCTGCCGGTATCCTGGATAAAACGCCGCTGCCCGGGGGCCGCCGCCTGTTCGCCGAAACCGCCGTAGGAGTACAGCACCGGCAGCAGCGTCAGGCCGATACCGCTCTCGGCCGCCGCCTGGCTGACGCGTAGCGCCATTTCCGCCGGATCGGCGTACGCATGGCCCTGGGGATCGTGATGCAGGTAATGGAATTCCGCCACCTGGCTGTAGCCGCCCTTTAGCATCTCGATATACAGCTGGCGGGCGATAATGCCCACCTGCTCCGGCGACAGCCGTTGCACCATGCGGTACATCACATCGCGCCAGGTCCAGAAGCTGTCCTTCGGATCGCCGAAGACTTCCGTCAGTCCGGCCATGGCGCGCTGAAAGGCGTGGGAATGCAAATTGGCCATGGCGGGCAATACCGGCCCGGCGAGAGACTCGGCGTCCTGTGCGCCGGCATCTGATTCAATAGCGACGATCGTTCCCTGGGCGTCGATCTGCAGTCGGACATTGTGGGTCCATCCCTGCGCCAGCAGCGCACGGGGGGCAAAATAAACGGGCATGGCGGTTTCCGGTTAAAGTGAGAGTGATATGAGTGTCTATCCAGACGAAATGCTTATCCACTTGTCTATACATATACATACGCTGAATTGAACAGTAAACTGTTTTGTTATTATCCCTGTCATCAGAGGTCGGAAACGTGTCTGAACTACTGTCAGCGGCGCAACTGTCCGCCATCATGAGCGATACGCCGGCGCCCATCTATCAACGGGTTAAACAGGCGATCGTGCAGCAGATACGTTCCGGGGCCTGGGAGCCTCATCGGCGCATCCCGTCGGAAAGCGAACTGGTGGCGGAGCTGGGGGTCAGCAGGATGACCATTAACCGGGCGCTGCGCGAGCTGACCGGCGAAGGTTATCTGCTGCGGATGCAGGGCGTCGGTACCTTTGTCGCCGAGCTCAAGCCCCAGACCGCCATGCTGGAAGTGCGCAATATCGCCGATGAAATCGCCGCGCGCGGCCATCGCCACAGCAGCACCCTGCTGACCCTGGAAGCGCGCCAGGCGACCGGCGAGGAAGCGTTATCGCTGGGCATCCAGCCGGGTGAGCAGCTGTTCCATTCGCTGATCGTGCATTACGAAAACGATATTGCCGTACAGCTGGAAGACCGCTGCGTCAATCCCTTGACCGCGCCCGATTATCTGCGGCAGGATTTCAACCTGATTACGCCCTATTTCTACCTGACGCAGGCCGCGCCGCTTACCGCCGGCGAGCATCGGGTCGAGGCGGTAAACGCCAGCAGCCGCGAACGCGAGCTGCTCCAGCTGGCGGATAACGAACCCTGTTTGCTGATTCACCGGCGCACCTGGTTCGGCAAACTGGTGGTGACCTCCGCGCGCCTGCTGTATCCCGGCACGCGTTATCAGCTGTTTGGCAGCTTTATCGCCTAGCGCGGGGCGCGCCGCGGTCCAGGGCGGCGCGTTGCCTGAACGGCTGTGGGGTTTCAATAGACTTTTTTATCAACCTAGCGGGAGATCAATCCATGCCGGTAATGGAACATTTTGACGCCGTCTGGTCGGGGGCCGACGTGGCGACCCTGCGCAACGGCCGCTATGACATCATCAGGGACGGCGCGATTGCCGTCAGGGGCGAACGCATCGCCTGGGTCGGACCCAGGGACGAGCTGCCGGCGGCGGACGTGGCGGCCCGGCATGATTTCGGCGGCGGCATCGTCACCCCCGGCTTTATCGACTGTCATACCCACCTGGTATTCGGCGGCAATCGCAGCCATGAATTCGAACAGCGGCTTAACGGCGTCAGCTATGCGGACATAGCGGCCGCCGGCGGCGGCATTCTGTCCACGGTCAACGCCACCCGCGGCGCGTCCGAGGATGAACTGATGGCCGCGGCCGTTCCCCGGCTGGCGATGCTGATGGCCGACGGCGTCACCTGTATCGAGATAAAATCCGGCTACGGACTGACGCTTGAGAGCGAAATAAAAATGCTGCGCGTCGCCCGGCGCATCGCGCAGGCCTATCCGGTCCAGGTCAGGACCACGCTGCTGGCGGCCCACGCGCTGCCGCCGGAATACCGGGGGCGCGCCGACGAGTATATTACGCTTATCTGTGAACACTGGATTCCCGAGGTGGCGGCGCTGGGACTGGCCGACGCGGTAGACGGTTTTTGTGAACACCTGGCCTTCTCGCCCGCGCAGATAGCCCGGGTATTTACTGCCGCCCGGCAGGCGGGCCTGCCGGTCAAACTCCATGCCGAACAGCTCTCATCCCTGGGCGGCAGCAGCCTGGCCGCGCGTTACGGCGCGCTGTCGGCGGATCATCTGGAATATGCCACCGACGACGACGCCCGCGCCATGGCGCAGTCCGGCACCGTGGCGGTCCTGCTGCCGGGCGCCTGTTATATGCTGCGGGAAACCCAGCTGCCGCCGGTGGCGCTGTTTCGCCGGCATGGCACGCCGATGGCGCTGGCCAGCGATATCAATCCAGGCACCTCGCCCGCCTGTTCCCTGCGTCTGATGTTGAACATGGGCTGCACCCTGTTTCGCATGACGCCGGAGGAGGCGTTGGCCGGCGTGACGATTAACGCGGCGCGGGCGCTGGGACTGGCGGAATCGCAGGGCACCCTTGAAGCCGGCAAGCTGGCCGATTTTGTTCACTGGCCGGTGGCGCATCCGGCGGAATTAGCTTACTGGCTGGGCGGGCAACTGGCCGGCAGCGTTATTTACCGCGGCGTACGCCGCGCGTAATCCTTCTTTTCAACAGGGTTTTCCAGGAGGGCATCCGCGATGAGCATTACCGAACCCTATACTTTTGAAGCTGGCACCATTCCGTTGTTATTGAGCATCCCCCATGCCGGCACGCGGCTGACGCCCGCGGTGGCGGACGGACTGAGCGACGCCGCCCGGCCGCTGCCGGATACCGATTGGCATATCCCCAGGCTGTACGATTTCGCCCGCGCCCTCGGCGCGCATATCCTCATCGGCACCTACTCGCGGATGGTTATCGATCTTAACCGGCCCGCCGACGATAAGCCCCTGTACACCACCGCCACCACCGGCCTGTATCCCGAAACGCTGTTTGACGGCACGCCGGTGTTTAAACCGGGCGCCACGCCCGATAAGGCGGAACGCCGGCGTTACCTTGATGAAATCTGGCATCCGTACCATCGCAAACTGCAGGATTGCCTGAGCGACATCAAAGCGCAGCATGAATATGCGCTGTTGCTGGACGCCCATTCCATCGCCTCGGTTATCCCGCGGCTGTTCGAAGGCACCCTGCCCGATTTGAATTTCGGCACCAACGACGGCATGAGCTGCGCGCCGTCGCTGGGCGAGGCGCTGGCCGCGTTTTGCCGGCAACAGCCGTTTACCCATGTGATTAACGGCCGTTTCAAGGGGGGATATATTACCCGCGCCTACGGTCAGCCCCACGCCCGCCAGCATGCGGTGCAACTGGAACTGGCGCAGTGCAATTATATGCGCGAGGAACAGCCGTTCGACTACCTGCCGGAGCGCGCCGGCCAGCTACAGCAGGCGCTGCGCTCGCTGGTTGCCACGCTGCTGAGCTGGGGCCAGCAACCGCGCTAGCGTCGTTGACGCGCCGGTTACCGAGGCGCGCGCACGGCGTGGTACGGCGCGGCCCTTTGCTGAGCGGACGGCGGGCCGTCGCCCGCTCAGTCTTCGGGGGCGAAACAGAGGGTATATTCGCAGCAACCGTCGCAGCTTGGCGATCGGCAGGTCAACTCGCCGGTCTGCGCCAGGCAAACCTGGCGATAAAAAAACTTCTTCCAGCGCATATTGCGATCGTTCATCGCCACCAGCGCCGGAAAGCAGGCCTGCATCAGTTCCCGCAGTTCGTCGCGCGAGGCCAGGCCCAAATCCTGCCACAAATGGTTAAATCCCAGCGCGGCGACGGCAAGCAGCCGGTTCAGCGGTTCGGCGCCGGCGCACATATATTGCGCCAGCCAATCGCCGAGCGCCTGGCATTCCTGCTGGCGGGTGCGCGCGAGCAGGGCGAGCAGCGCATCCTGTTGCTGCAATACCGCGCCGCGGGAACCGGGATCCAGCCGTACGCGCCGCGCCAGTGCCTGGTATTGTTCGGGGGACAGTCCCATGGCGGCGGGAAAACGCGCGCTTCCCGCCAGATGGTTGGCCAGCAGCCGGTGCAGCCAAATGTCCGGCGGCGCGCTAAGCGGTTGCGCGGGACAGGCGACCATCAGGCGACCCCCTTGACGGCGGCGGCGGTCTTTTGGCCGCGCTGTCGCCACCATTGGCCGAGCGTGGCGGCGACCGGCTGCCAGGCGCCGCCGACACAAGGCTCGATGCCGGCCTGTTCCAGGCGCTCCCAGGGTCCCATGCCGATACGGGCGCAGAACACCGCCGCCATGTCCGCCAGCAAATCCACCACGGCGTCCAGGCGCAGCTCCGGCTGGAGCGCCTCGTCGTCGCAATCGGTTTTACCGCTGCAAAACGGCGGGGTAAAACGTTCGCCGATGGGGATCACGCCGGCGGCGGATACGCTGTAAATCTGGAAGCGCCGCGCATGGCCGAAATGCTCGTCGATGGCGGTTCCATGGGCGGTCGCCACCGCCACCAGGCAGGCGCCGGCGGACTCAGACTCGCCCTGCGAGGCGATGCCGGCCTGGATTTGCGCGCGCTGGCGCATCACCGGCAGGTAGGATCCGGCGTTCTGTGGTATCGCCGACAGCGGGAAGCTCTGGCTGCGATCCTCCCCGAGCATGCCGATGGCATCGGCGCGGCACTGCTGGCAATGCGCCATTTGCGGCATGGATCCGCCGCATAAACCGCGCACCGCCTCGACTTCCCCGGCGGTAGGTTCCGGCTGGCCGCGCAGGCCGTATACCGTGCCATGCTCCGGACGGGAAATCAGCGGCATGACATTATGCAAAAACGCGCCCCACTCCCGCGCTTTTTCGCTGACCGCCGGCAAATGCCGGTCGTTAATGCCGGGGATAAGCACCGAATTGATTTTCACCAGCACGCCGCGCGCGGTGAGACGGCGGATGCCTTCCTGCTGGCGGTCCAGCAGCAGGGCCGCCGCCTCCCGGCCCTCCAGGCGCTCGCCGTCAAACCAGAGCCAGGGATAGATCCGCGCCGCGATATCCGCATCCAGCGCATTCACCGTCACGGTAACGTGATCGACACCGATATCCACCAGCCGGTCGACCACGTCCGGCAGCGCCAGTCCATTGGTGGACAGGCACAGTTTCATATCCGGCAGCGCCAGCCGCAGTCCTTCCAGGGTTTTAAAGGTGCGGGCAATATTCGCCAGCGGATCGCCGGGACCGGCGATGCCAATCACCGATAGCTGCGGCAACGCCGCCGCCACATGGCGCGCCTTGGCGATGGCCTCGGCGGGAGTCAGGACCTCCGATACCACGCCGGGGCGGGATTCGTTGCTGCAGTCGTATTTGCGATTGCAGTAATGGCATTGCAGATTGCAAGCCGGCGCCACCGCCAGGTGCATGCGGGCGTAGCGGTGATGGGCAAAGCGCGAATAGCACGGATGCTGCGCCGCCTTATCCGCCTGAAGCGGAGTCAGGGAAGCGCCGGGGCCGGAAGAGCCGCAGCCGCTGGATGAGGACTGACAAGATGCCATGTGAACCGCCTTATGCAAAACGACATGACAGGAGTGCTGCAATCGCCATGCCCAGACAAAAGCAGAATAAAATTCTTTTTTTACAAGCCATTACGCCTCTGCAGCATTTACCGTCCCCGGCGTATGACAACACGGCGTGCCGACATTGTCTTAAACCCGACAACACGCCAAAGGCGCCGGGCTTAGCGTTGGTCCGTCATCCGTTCGTCCTGGCTGGCCAGGCGGTAAAGGGTAAAGCTATTGTCGTCGGCCGGCCGGCCGCCGCGCCATAACGGTAACCACCGGGGTCCTGGTTTTTTCTCCGGGCGGGTCAGGCTGTCCTGCACCAGCAGGAGCGTGCAGAGTCGGACGGCCGAATTTTTTGTGACACCGTCACCCTGACCGGAATGACCCGCATAAAGGCGCCGGCCCGCCATACCGGTGACATAATGCAGCATACCCAGTTCCGACTCGCCCATGCCATCGGTGGCCAGGCAACCGGCATCACCCACCCAATTGGCCAGGGGCGAGAAGGCTTCTTTATAGCTGCGCGCCGCGTCAAACCAGGGCATCAGCAGAACAAAGGCCACCCCCCACAGGGTCGACAGACCGGAAGTCCACGCCAGGAGCAAGCCGGCACCGCGGCGGGCGCGCAATATCAGCCACCATAGCGACACCAGCCCACAGGCGGCCATCGCCGCCAGCGGATCGGGGCGCAGCGTAAAAGGCAACGGGAAAACGTGATCCACCCCGGGCCATATGACGCGCAGCAACGCCGGTTCGATGCCGTTGGCCAGCGCAGACCAGGTGGCGACGACCACCATCAGCGCCATGCCGAACAGAGCGTCCAATGCCCGCCGCGCGACGGCCCATCCCTTGCCGTCCCGGCACGCCAGCCCGGCTGCCGCCGGCAGGGCCAGCAACGCCAGGGCGGGATAAACCGGCAACAAATAGATATCGCGCGCCGATCCCGAGGCGCACAGCACCGCCACGCCTACGGCGGAAAAGAGCGCCGTCACGCCATAAGCCGGCCGGTGCGCCAGCCAGGCCGATAGTCCAATCCGCCCCGCCGGCGGCACGGCGTTCACGGCGCGGGCCGGGCGCATCTCCGGCCCGGCCGCCTTGTGCCATAAGCGTCCCGTCGCCAGCCGGCCTAGCCCTGCGCGTGCGGCCCGCATCAAGCCGGCAAACACGCCCGCCAGTACGATGACGGAGGCGGGGGCGCCGCCGATCAGCACCGCCCTGATCCTGTCCTGGAATGGATTATCATGCCCGCCAAGCAGGGTGTTCCCGGTGAAACGGCCGATATTATTCACCCAGAACCACTCGGCGAATAAATCCGGGTCCGCGCGATACAATGCCCATGGCCATGGCAGCGCGAAAGGCAGCGCCGCCGCCGCCGCGCCAAGCCAAAACCGCCGCCCCGCGCGCTGATAGAAGCCGGGTATCAGCGCCAGGCACAGCATCAGCGTCACGCCGGCAATACCCGGCACCAGCAGCCCTTTGCTCAAAAAGGCCACGCCGGCGCCCAGCCCGAACAGCAGGCCATAACGACCGCCCTTTCCCGGCGATGCGGCATACCCCGCCGGGCCGGAGATACCTGGCCGCGCACCCGCCAACGCCAACCCGGCCAGCGCCAGCGCCGCGCCCGCCATCTGTCCCAGGTCGGCGGTAAATTTATGCCCGTGTTCGGTAAGCCCGGCGGTGCCCGCCAGCAGACAAACCGCCGTCAGACGCCAGTCTTGCCGTGTGATAACGCCCTCTTCCCGCCGCGTATCATGCCTCTCGTCATATAAACGCCGCGCCACCCGGCAGCAGGCCCAGAACGTCGCGACAAGGCATACCGGCACCGCCAGCCGGGAGGACTCATGGGGCGGCAGCCAGGGAATCAGCCTGGCGCACAGCGCCCCAAGCCAGAACATCAGCGGCGGTTTTTCCAGAAAGGGATCCCCGCCCACATGCGGCACCAGCCAATGCCCGTGGGTCAGCATATTCCAGACAATGCTAAACGAATACGGCTCATCCGCCTTCCAGGGGAAACGACCGAAGGTACCCAGCAAAAAATAGGCGGCAAACAGCAGGTAGGCGCCCCGGCGCAGCAGGATCCGGCCGTGCGCGCCGTCGCCGGTGGCGTCAGCCCGGGAAAAACGGCATTTTATAGTCTTTAACAACATTTAATCTTCTATCCCTAACAATTACGGCGTGCATTCGTTTACATATAAATATATGAATACACACACTTTTATTCGCCTGAGGCCGCCCATCATCCCTTTTTCCGGCCGCGATGCCAAGCCTGTCCCACCACAATTTTCCCGCGGGGCGCCGCCGGCGGAGGCAACGCTGGCCCCGGGCCGGCGAAGGCGCCTGGCGGCCTTTTAGCCCGCTATGTGTTATCTTAAGCGCCGGAAAAGCCCGTCAGAACATGACGGCTTATGGATGGATCACTACGTGGTGGAATTTATGATGGAAAAAAAGAAGACCTTCCCGCAGCAGAAAAATCACCTGCATCCGCGCAACCGTCACCGTTCACGCTATGATTTCACCGCGTTGATAGCCAGCCTTCCGGCGCTGGAACCCTTTGTCAAACCCAACGCCTGGGACGATATTTCAGTGGATTTCGCCGATCCCAATGCGGTAAAAATGCTTAATCGCGCGCTGCTTAAGCATTATTACGGCATCGAGCATTGGGATATTCCCGCCAATTATCTCTGTCCGCCGATCCCGGGGCGCGCCGACTATCTGCATTATCTCGCGGATCTGCTGGCGGAAAGCAACGGCGGGGAGATTCCCACCGGCAAAGGTGTGGCCGTGCTGGACATCGGCATCGGCGCCAACTGCATTTATCCCATTATCGGCCAGCGCGAATACGGCTGGCGCTTTACCGGCACGGAAAACGATCCGCTGTCGCTGAACGCGGCGAAAATGATCGTCAGCATGAACCCGACGCTTAAAAACAGCGTGCGGCTGCGCCAGCAAAAAGACAGTAACGCCATCCTTGACGGCATGATCGGTATTGCCGAGCGTTTTGACGTCACCCTGTGCAACCCGCCGTTTCATGCCTCGGAGGAAGAAGCGATCGCCAGCACGCGGCGTAAATTGCATAAGCTGGGCAAAGGCGAGGTGGCCGCCAAGCCGGTGCAGAACTTTGGCGGCAAAAGCAGCGAACTCTGGTGCGAAGGCGGTGAACTGGCGTTTGTCGGCAAAATGGTGGCGGAGAGCGTGGGCAAAAGCAAAAATTGCCTGTGGTTTACCTCGCTGATTTCCAAGCACACGACGCTGCCGCCGCTCTATGAGGCCCTAAAGCAGGCCGGGGCCGCCGACGTGCGCACCGTGGAAATGGCCCAGGGCCAGAAAATCAGCCGCTTTATCGCCTGGACCTTCCATGACGCGCAACAGCGCGCGCAATGGGCCGCCGAACGCTGGCACTGATGCCGTCGTCGTACCGGCCTGCGGGCAAACGGCCCGCCCTGGCCCGTGAGCATCCCCTTTGTGCCCGCCGACACGTCGCCGTACCGCTTACAAACGGTGCATATTGATATTGAGGATCTGGATGCGATAGGCGACCTGGCGCGGAGTCATGCCCAGCAACCGCGCCGCCTTGGCCTGCACCCAGCCTGATTTTTCCAGCGCCGCGATAAGCTTTTGCCGATCGTCCATATCGCTATCCCCCGGCGCCTCCGCATGCGGCGCGGGCGCCATGCCGCGTGGTATCGCCGCCGGCGCCATGGCGGACGCCTCGCTGTGGTTGAACAGGATCACGTCGCGATCGATAAGCCCTTCTTCCGACATTACCGACGCCCGCTCCAGACAGTTTTCCAGTTCACGCACATTGCCCGGCCAGCCATACCCCATCAGCAGGCGCAGCGCGCCGTCGCTGATGCGCAGGTCCCGTCCCTGCTTTGCCGCCAGCTTGGCGATCAGGAACTGGGCCAGACCGACGATATCGTCCTGGCGCTCGCGCAGGGGCGGCAGGTTGATCGGCATTACGTTAAGCCGATAGTACAGATCCTCGCGAAAGCGCCCCGCGCGCACCTCTTCCTCCAGGTTGCGGTTGGTGGCGGCGATGATACGCACGTTGACTTTAATGGTGGTATCGCCGCCCACGCGCTCCATTTCGCCTTCCTGCAAAATGCGCAGCAGCTTGGCCTGGAACGACGCGCTGCTCTCGCCGATTTCATCCAGGAACAGCGTGCCGCCGTCGGCCAGCTCGAACCGACCTTTGCGCTGGCGCACCGCGCCGGTAAAGGCGCCCTTTTCATGGCCGAACAGTTCGCTTTCCAGCAGGTTGTCCGGCAGCGCCGCGCAGTTGAACTTCACGAACGGCTCAAGGGTGCGCGGCGAGTTGTAATGAATGGCGTTGGCAATCAGCTCTTTGCCGGTGCCGCTTTCGCCGCGCACCAGCACGGTGGTATCCCATTTCGCCACCTGGCGGATCACGTCGAAAATCTGGCGCATCGGCTGGCTGTTGCCTACCATGTTGTCAAAGCCGTACTGATGCTTGACCTTGCGGCGCAGGGTGTCGCGTTCCTGGCGCAAGGCCTCGGTCTCGACGCTCATATGGCCGACCAGGCGCACGGTCTGGCAAATCAGATTGGCCACCATTTCCAGAAAGCGGGTGCTGGCCGGCAGCCGATCCTCATGCAGTTCCATCGGCTGCGCCGCCAGCACGCCCAGCGGTACCCCGTCCGGTCCCGGTATCGGCACGCAAATAAACGGCAGCCCGTAATCATACAGGTTCAGCCGGTCGAGAAAGCGCGGGTCGTCGGACACGCGCGGCAGCACCAGCGAACGCTGCTGGCTCATCACCGTGCCCAGAATGCCTTCGCCGATGCGATAGCGGACATTCTTGCATCCTTTCACCACCTCGGTATCGGCGCCATACAGCGCTTCGATAAACAGGGCGCTGCGGGATTTGTCAAACAGGCACACCATGCCGTACTGCATATAGGCGTGTTCATACAAGGCCTGGATCATGGCCTCCAGGGTCTGTCCCAGGTCAAGTGAACGGCTGAGCGCCACGCTTATTTTATGCAGCGCGGTAAACTGCTGGGAAAGATCAAAACGCCGTGAAGCCTGCGTGGGAGTGGGGAATTGGCTCATTTTGATTCTCCTGTCATCACCGGACGCCGGAATGGCATAGCGGGCAGCGGCAGGCGCAGGGTCAATAAGGTCCCGCCCTCCGCGTGGATATGAAGATCGATCATGCCCTGATGGTTGCCGATCAGGGTTTGTATCAGCCGCAGCTCCATACCGTGCCCCGGCAGGGTAAAGGTTTGCGCCGGCACGGCGTTTTGCACCGGATGCAGGGACAGATTGTCCTGAAGCGCAAAAAAGAACGCATTATCCTGCGTGTAGGCATGCAGGGTCAGGAGCAGCGGCGAGGCCGGACGTTCACCGGCGAGGATCAGGCAGCGGTCTAGCCACAGGCTTAACGACGCCAGAATCTGGTGGCGCTGTCCGTAGCCCAGCAGCACTTCCGGTTCGCACCGCCATTGCAGTTCGCCCAGTGAGCGGATGCGCGGCAGGTACAGATCGGTCAAATCCTGCAGCAGATCGCCTATCGACCAGAAATCGCTTTCTTCTTGTTCCAGGGACGGCCGGCAAGCCTGCAGCCGCGCCAGCGCCTGCTGCCCTTCCTGCCAGGCGGCGTCCAGCCCGGGATGCACCAGGCCGGCGGGGCTCAGGCGGCGCGCGGCGGCCAGCATATTCAGCGGACCGCTTAACTGTACCATCGCCGCGTCCAGTGATTCGCGGATTGCCGCCAGCAGTTTGCCGGAGACCAATTTCTGCTTAAGCTGGTCCAGCCGTTGCTGCGCGCGCTGTCGCTGCCGTTCGCTGTCATCAATTAGGGTCACCAGGGTACGCGGCGGCGCGATATCGGAAAAATAACGGCTGACCTCTTCATTGACTTCCGACAGCGGCCAGATACTCAGCCCGAATACCCGCGGCACGCCGCCGATATGCACGGTAACGCGCTCGCCGGACGCCAGCCGCGCTTTATTTTCCGGATACCCCATTTCCGCCAGCAGTTCCCGGCCGCCGTAGTCGGCGCACAGTGTTTTATAGGCCAGGTTGTCCATCACGATGGCGTCATGTTCGTCCAGCACCACCACCGGCGCCGGCACGTTGTTCAATACCGCGGCGATCAGGGACATCTGGTTGCGCAGGCGCTGCATCAGGGCGTAGCTGTCGGAGATGTCCTTATGCATGCCGAGGAAATGCTCGATCTGGCCGTCGGGGCTGAAAATGGGCGATATGCTGACCTCGGCCAGGTACAGGCTGCCGTTCTTGCGCTGGTTAATCAGCTGCCCGACCCAGGGCAATCCCTGGATGAGGGTGCTCCACATTTCCTGGTAATGTTTTTTCGGCGTCTGGCGGCTGGCCAATATATTGTGGTTCACCCCGGTCAGCTCAGGTTCGTCATAACCGGTCAATTGCCGGAACGCCAGATTGGTATAAACGATGCGCGCGTTGGGATCGGTTATCGAAATCGCCACCGACGACTGTTCCACCGCCGTATAAAACAGCCCGGGACGCAATGTTGACAACGCCGGGGCACAAACGGGGGTAGCTATCAACGATGCATCATCAAATAAAGGAATACGCATAACCTCTCCTGCGGGTCGGGATAAAAACAGGCTGTGCGATTCACGACAATTTGTCTGATCTTCCGACAGGATGATGTGAACCGCAGTAACCCGATAAATTGTGCAAGATTAATACCGCATGTTGAAAAACCGGCGAAAACCTTGATCTGAACAGGGGTTTTGCGGCCAAAAAAGGCCGCCGGCGCCCATCATCATCCCCCTGCCGCGCCCCGGCCGGCGGCGGCGCGCGCCGTTATGATCCCTTTACTGCACCGTATTTGCCCATTTTTTGCCCAGCCCACATTGGCACAGCTTTCGCAATACCCCCTATGAACAGGTATCGCGTCGTCGGGGATCCGAATGAAAGAAATATTGCTGATAGTGCTGGCCAACGGCCTGGTGAACAACATCGTGCTCGCGCGCTTTCTCGGCCTGTGCTCCTTTATGGGCGTCACCAATAAAGTGGATTCGGCATTGGGCATGTCGATGGCCACCACCTTTGTCATCACCCTGTCCGCCGGCCTGGGGTGGGTTATCTATCACTGGATCCTGGTGCCGCTGGGCATGGAATATTTGCGCCTGCTGTCGCTGATTATGGTGATTGCCTCGCTGGTACAGCTGCTGGAGCTGTTTATCGCCAAACAAAGCCCGGCGCTGTACCGCACGCTGGGCATTTTCCTGCCGCTTATCACCACCAACTGCGCGGTGCTGGGCGTGGCGCTGCTGGTGCTGGACGACAATCTGAGTTTCCTGCACAGCGTGGTCTTCGGCTTCAGTTCGTCGCTGGGGTATTCGCTGGTGATGGTGATTTTCTCCGGCCTGCGCGAGCGCCAGGGCAACGCGTCGCCGCCGCTGGTGTTTCGCGGCGCGCCGATTAACTTTATTACCGCCGGCATACTGGCGCTGGCGTTTACCGGCTTCGCCGGGCTGGCCGGATAAGGAGAACAGCGTGGAGAGTATCTTACCGGTGCTGGCGGTTCCCGCCATCGGCACCCTGATCGGTTACCTGCTGGGATATGCCGCCATCTATTTTAAGGTGGAAAAAGATCCGCGCATCGAAGCGGTCATCGCCCTGCTGCCCAACGGCCAGTGCGGCCAGTGCGGTTTTCCCGGCTGCGCCCAGGCCGCCGGCGCCATGGTGCGCGGCGAAGCGCCGGTCGGCGCCTGTACCCCGGGCGGGGCGGCGCTGGCGAAACGCATCGCCTTGCTGTTGGATCGGCCGGCGGACGACGGCGCCGAAAGCGCGCCGCAGGTGGCGGTGATCGACGCCCAGTCCTGCGACGGCTGCGGCCGCTGCCAGAAAAAGTGTAATTTCGACGCTATTATCGGCGCGGCGCGGCAACAGCACGGCATCCTGGGCGATGATTGCACCGGCTGCGCCGCCTGTCTCGCCGTTTGCCCGCGGCAGGCCATCGCGCTGCGGGCCGACCCGCAGCTCACCCCATCGGCTGCAAAACCCCGTTTTGACGTCCGGGAGTCATCCTATGTTTAGCGCCCGCTTAAAACCCCACGGCGGCATCCGCCCCTATAGCCATAAATCCCTGACCCGCGATATCACCATTCGCCCGCTGGTCATGCCGCGCCAGCTGATTATCCCGCTGCGCCAGCATACCGGGCCGGCGGCGGTGCCGCTGGTCGCCTTGGGTGACAGTGTCACCGCAGGCCAGCGGATCGCCGAGGCGCGCGAAAGAATGTCCGCGCCGGTGCACACCGCGCTGGCCGGCGTGGTCACCCGCATCGTTGAAGGCGAACAAGGCGCGGTTACCGTCAACGTGTCCGCCGACCAGCCGGCGGCGCCCCGCCTGCTGGCCGCCGCCGGCCTGGACGAAGCGCAGGCCATGCTGTCGCTGATTGAACAGGCCGGCATTGTCGGCATGGGGGGCGCCATGTTCCCGGCCGCCGATAAAATACGCATGAGCCTGCGTTATCCCATTGAAACCCTTATCGTCAACGGCGGCGAATGCGAGCCTTATCTCACCACCGACGATCGTTTAATGCGTGAGCAGGCGGAATTTATCATCGGCGGCATCCGCTACCTGCAGGCCATAACCCACGCCAGGCAGGTTTATATCGGCATCGAGGATAATAAAACCGAGGCCATCGCCCGACTGGACGCGCTGTGCCGGCAGGAAGAGCATATCGAGGTGGTGATCCTACCCTCGCTCTATCCCATCGGTTCGGCCAAACAAATGATAGAAGCGGTGACCGGGCGCCAGATTCCGCAAAACCGCCGTTCCACCGAAATGGGCGTGCTGGTGCAAAATGTCGGCACCTGTATCGCCATCTTCCACGCCATCCGTTTCGGCAAACCGGTTACCCACCGGGTCATTACCGTCAGCGGCCGCGCCATTGAACAGCCGGCCAATCTGCTGGTGCCCATCGGCACGACGATTAAGGATATCATCAGCCAGTGCGGCGGCCTGAAATCCCAGCCGGCGCGCATGGTGCTCGGCGGACCGATGATGGGCCGGGCGGTGGAATCGCTGGATACGCCCATCACCAAAGGCACCAGCGGGCTGCTGCTGCTTAACGGCGACGAATTGCCGCAAACCCGCCCCAGCGCCTGCCTGCGCTGCGGCCGTTGCCTGGATGCCTGCCCGATGAGCCTGGCGCCGCAGGCCATGTTTGCCGAACTGAAAAACGACGGTTTCGCCAAGGCCCGGCAGCAAGGACTGGATGCCTGCCTGTTGTGCGGATCCTGCGCGTATGTCTGCCCGGCGGCGCTGCCGTTGACGCAGTTTTTCGACTGGGGTCAGCAGCAGTTGCGTCTTATCAAGCGCCAGGAAGACAAGCTGGAGCGCACCCGGCACAACAGCGCCAAACGTCAGGAACGCCTGGCGCGGGAAGCCGCCGATAAAGCGGCCGCCCAGGCGGCGAAACCCGCCAGGCGCGCCAGGCGCGCCGCACCGCCCTCGGAGGAAACACCATGTTAACCGCGCCACATGCCCATCAGGGACTCAGCGTCGACCGGCTGATGTACCGGGTCAATATTTCCCTGTTCCCGGTCGTGATCCTGGCCTTTTTGCAATTTGGCGCCCAGTCGGTCCTGCTGATTTTTTGCTGCCTGCTGACCGCGCTTATCTGTGAGGCCCTGTGCCTGAAACTCAATCCGGCGGCCCAGGGTCATACCTTCGACGGCGCCGCCATTCTCACGGCGCTTATCCTGGCGCTGAGCCTGCCGCCCCATGCGCCGCTGTGGCTGGGCGCTTTCGGCAGCGCGGTGGCGATTATCTTCGGCAAACATATCTACGGCGGCCTGGGGCAAAACCTGTTTAACCCCGCCATGCTGGCGCGTGTGGTATTGCTGATCGCCTTCCCGGTGGAGATGACCCGTTGGGTCAGTCCCGCCGCCTTTTACAACGGCGCCTTTTACCACCTGGGCGTGGACGGCATGACCGGCGCCACCCTGCTGGGCGGCTTCAAGGAAAGCGGCCGCGCCCATCTGGAGCTGCTGTCCAACCTGCTGGGCAACCGCAGCGGCAGCCTGGGCGAAACCTCGTCGCTGCTGCTGCTGCTCGGCGGGCTGTGGCTTATTCAGCAGCGGGTATTCAGCTGGCATATCCCGGTGGCGACCCTGCTGGGATGCCTGGTCCCCGGCCTTATCCACTGGCTGATCGCGCCGGCGGGCATCGTGCCGCCCCTGGCCCAGCTCACCAGCGGCGGGCTGCTGCTCGGGGCGTTTTATATCCTTACCGATCCGGTCACCGGTCCGGGCAGCGTGCGCGGCCGGCTGATCTACGGCCTGCTGGCGGGGTTTATCACCTATTGCATCCGCGCCTTCGGCAATTTCCCCGAGGGTATGGCTTTCGCCGTGCTGCTGGTGAATGCGGTCACGCCCCTGATTGACAACTATACCCAGCCGAAGGCCTACGGCTACGTGGGCGGCAAGGAGAAATCATCATGAGCAATCTGCTTGGCCGCGCGGCGGCGCACTACCTGCCGGCGCGGGAAAGCCCGTTTACCCAGGGGTTTTTACTCGGATCCTTTACCCTGATCGTTTGTCTGCTGGTGGCCGGCTGCTGGTGGCTGACCCACGAACAGATCGTGCAGCGCGAAAAGGAGGATACCCAGGCCATGCTGTCGCAGGTGTTCCCCGCCAGTCATTATGACAACGCATTGGCGGACGCGCAGCGAAGCCTGGTTATCGACGGCCGGACGGTGAGCTTTTTCCGCGCCAGCCTCAATGGGCAACCCAGCGGCATCGTCATGACCAGCGAAACCCAGGGCTACGGCGGCCCGATCCAGCTGCTGACCGGCATTGACGCCAAGGGCGCCATCACCGGCGTCAGGGTGATTAGCCATAAGGAAACCCCGGGCCTGGGCGACGCCATCGAGCTCGGCCATAGCCCGTGGATCCGCAGCTTTGACGGCAAGTCGCTGACTAATCTTACCGAGCAGCAGTGGCATGTCAAAAAAGACGGCGGTCAGTTTGACGCCTTTACCGGCGCCACCATCACGCCGCGCGCCGTGGTCAAGGGCGTGCATGAAAACCTGGTGCTGTATCGTGAAAAACAGGCGGAATTCTTGGGCGGCCAAGGCGCGCCGGAAAACGGGGAGAACGAATGATGAGTGAAAACAGCCAGCCGCAGCTGCGGGATATTTTGACCTCCGGCATATGGACCAATAACGTCACCTTTGTGCAAATCCTCGGGCTGTGCCCGCTGATGGCCATCACCACCACCGCCACCAACGGGCTGGGCCTGGGCCTGATGACCGCCATGGTATTGGCCTGCTCCAATTTTATCGTCTCGGCGCTGCGCAAGGTCACGCCCAACCAGATCCGTATTCCGGTCTACATTTCCATTATCGCGTCGCTGGTGACCATTCTCGATCTGACCATGAATGCCTGGATGCACGATTTGCATAAGGTCATGGGTCTGTTTATTCCGCTGATCGTCGCCAACTGCGCTCTGCTGGGGCGGGCGGAAGCATTTGCCGCCCACCATAAAATTATACCGGCGGCGCTGGACGGCCTGGCCACCGGACTGGGGTTTACCCTGGGCCTGACCAGCGTCGGCGCGGTACGTGAGATTCTCGGCAGCGGCACGCTGTTCAGCGGCGCCGCCCTGCTGCTCGGTCCCCATTTTCATTTTCTCGAACTGCATCTGCTGCCCGGCTACCGCGGCTTTTTGCTGATGCTGCTGCCGCCCGGCGGGTTTGTGGTGATGGGCATGCTGCTCAGCGGCATCCGTCTGGTAAAGCGCCTGACCAGCCGGGAAAGCGCATCGCTTAAGCTTGCCCGTCAACCCACCGGAGGTTGTCACTGATGAAATTTTCCGTGGCTCACGTCAACGGCGCGCAGGGCCGCTGTATTGAAATGAAACTCGATGCGCCGGTCACGGTGCGCCAGGCCATTCTGGCCTCGCCGCTGCCGCAGCTGTTTCCTTATCTTGACCCGGATACGCACCGCATCGGCATCTACGGCCGGCTGTGCCCGCCGGATACGCAGGTCGGCGAAGGCGATCGGGTGGAGATTTATTTACCGGCGACGCGCCGCGCCGAAGATGATGAAGATGAGCAGGATTAACGCCGGCCGGGATCATCCTCTGGTGCAAGGCACGTTATCCGCCCGGCGCCCGCTCCCGGCGGGGTGCGTCGGGGCGCGGGTTATCCGGCCAGGGTTTTTTTTGACAAAGTTAACAATTGGGGAACATTCTTATGGCTAAGATCGGCATTTTTTTTGGTACCGACACCGGCAAAACCCGCAAGATCGCCAAGCTGATCCATCAGCAGTTTGACGGCGAGGCGGACGAA
Source organism: Sodalis sp. RH24 (assembly GCF_047324145.1). Lineage (NCBI taxonomy): Bacteria > Pseudomonadati > Pseudomonadota > Gammaproteobacteria > Enterobacterales > Bruguierivoracaceae > Sodalis > Sodalis sp. RH24. The sequence continues at coordinate 594,074 of NZ_CP178729.1, read as the reverse complement.
CCGAAAAACATCAACCGCGCCACCCTTGAGGATCTGCTCGCCTACCCGGTACTGATCCTCGGCACGCCGACGCTGGCCGACGGCCAGTTGCCGGGCCTGGACGCGGAATGCCAGAGCGAATCCTGGGCGGAATTCGCCGATACCCTGGCGCAGGCGGATTTAAGCGGCAAAACCGTGGCGCTGTTCGGCCTGGGCGACCAGGAAGCCTATCCGGATAATTTCGTCAGCGCCATGGGTGAACTTTACGATATCGTCTCGGACGCGGGCGCCAACGTCGTCGGCGCCTGGCCCCGGGAAGGCTATGTCTTCAGCGCGTCGGCGGCGCTGGAAGGCAACGAATTCGTCGGACTGGCGCTGGACCAGGATAACCAGGCCGACCTGAGCGCCGATCGGGTGGCAACCTGGGTCAGCCTGGTGAAAGCCGCGCTCTAGACCGCCAGGATCCCGGCTACGCCGGGGTCGACTCGTCCAGCATCACCAGGGCGTCGTGCAGGATTTTCTCCACGTCCATCATGCCGTAGTCAATGCTGCGGATAATGGCGACGGGCTTGGACGGCGAGTTGTAGATGCCGACGATTTCATTCAGTTTGTACTGAATATGCGGCCCCAGCAGCAGGCAGTCGTAGTCGGCGCAGGTATCGCCGATATGCTCCAGATCGACAAAGCTGACCTGGACAGCAAGGCCCTTGGCCGCGGCCAGCGCCTGCATCCTGCGGGCCAGCACCGACGAGGAGGTGCCGGAAACGCAGCATAAGAGGATTTTTTTCATGCTTAACCCTTGTCTTTATGAGGTTAAGCCTAGTATGCACCGGCGACCGGGAAAAATTGTGCCTCATATCCCGAATTACACTTCGGGTTAATCCCGGATCAACGCCCGCCGGGCGGCGTGTCGGCCGCTACGTCCCGTGTGCGGCTGATTCAGTAAAGCGTCTTTTTCAGCCGGTCCGGCAAGGCCTGGTCGTAGGCGTCGCCATCAATGCCGGCGTTGGAAATCGCTTTCAGCACCGCCCCCGCGCTGGGCAGCCTGTCGCGCGCGATTTGCGTGGCGGGATCCCACAGGCGCGCGCGGATAACGGCGCGGCTGCATTGGAAGAACACGCTTTGCACCCTGATGCGCAGCACCGTGCGCGGCGGGTTGCCCGCCATGGCGAAACGCGCCAGCAGCGCCGGTTCAACGCTGATGTCGGCCGTGCCGTTGACCCGCAGCGTTTCGCCGATGCCCGGGATCAGGAATAATAACGCGACGCGCGGGTCCTCGACGATGTTCCTGAGGCTATCGATGCGGTTATTGCCGCGCCGGTCGGGCAAGAGCAGCGTGCGGCTGTCCTCGATATGAACAAATCCGGCCGGATCGCCGCGCGGCGACGCATCCAGGCCGCTGCCGCCCGCCGTTGCCAGCACCGCGAACGGCGCGGCTTCGATAAACGGCCGGTAGGCCGGATGAAGATAATCCGTTTCCTTGACAATCGAGGGGGGCGCTACCGCGCCGTATATCGCCTCCAGCTGTGCAGCCGTGGTGAGGCGAAAGTCATCTTGTGGCATAGGTTTCTCCTGCGGGATGCGGGCGCAGCGGTAAAAGCGTCATCCATACCTGGCCCGGGACCCTGACGGCTTAATTGACGATGGAGAGGGAAAACCCGTCCCATCCTTTGCATCCCACGGTTTGCAGGGCTGTCGACGTCAGCTTGATATTAGCAGACAAGGCGGCAAAAAAGCGCCGCACGCCGATCACGCTCGCATCCTGGCTGGCGTTGTCCAGTATGGCGCCGCCGCGGATCACATTATCGGCGATAATGACCGTGCCGGGATGGGACAGACGCAGCGACCAATCCAGGTAAGCCGTATTATTCACCTTATCGGCGTCGATAAAAATCAGGTCGAAAGGGGCCATGTCATCCCAGGCCGCAAGCGTCGCCAGCGCCGGCCCCACCCGCAGGCTGACCCGTGCGCCAAGGCCGGCGCGCTTGAGATTGTCGCGCGCGACGGCCGCATGTTTTTCCTGGCATTCCAGCGTTATCAGCTCGCCGTCCTCAGGCAGCGCCCTTGCCAGCCAAAGGGTGCTGTACCCGCCCAGCGTGCCGATTTCAAGAATCCGCCGCGCCCTGACCATGCGGGCAAATATAAACAGCAGTTTGCCCTGGTTAGGGGCGACATCATGGGGCGGCAGGCCCGCCCGGCGGTTTGCCGCCGCGACCCGCCGCAGGATCGGATCTTCCGGGACCAGCAGGCGGTTAAGATAATCATCCACTGCCTGGCACATTTGTTGTTGCATACGGCCTCCTGTTGTCATTGCACCTTTCTTTTGCATACCACCCTACTTCCTGATTAGATGGCTGTTAATCGACTTTTGCTGACAAGCTAAGTGAGAAAAAATCACCATGAGACGCCGCATCCCCTCACTGAACGCGCTCAAGGCCTTTGAAGCGGCCGGGCGGCTGGGCCTGATGAAATTGGCGGCTGAGGAGCTGTGCGTCACGCACGGCGCCGTCAGCAGGCAGGTTAAACAGCTGGAAAACTGGCTTGGCGTCGCCCTGTTCGCCGGCCCGAAACATGCGCCGACGCTGACGGAGGCGGGATACCGGCTGTTGCCGGCCTTGACCTGCGCCTTTGATCAGGTGGATTTGGCCGTGCAGCAGATTGCGGATACCGATGAGGGCACGCTTGACGTTTCATGTCCCGGCACCTTTACCATGCGCTGGCTGATACCGCGCCTGCATCACTTTAACGCGCATCATCCCCGGGTCGAGGTACGCCTGAACTCGGCGGGCACCTCGGCGGATCCCATCCGGGATAATGTCGACGTGGCGATCAGGGTGGGCCGCGGGCCCTGGCCGCCGGGCGTCGACGTCATCCCTTTGTTCAGCGAGAAATTCGGCCCGGTCCATGCGCCGTCAATCCGGCTTGCCGCCGGAAAGCCATGGCCGGCGGCGCTGTTGCACACGGTTTCCCGGCGCAACGCCTGGTCTGACTGGAGCGCGCGCTCGGGCATCGCCGCAGCCGGTGAAGGCGCGGCCGAGTTCGAGCATTTTTATTTTATGCTGGAAGCGGCTATCGCGGGGCTGGGCGTATCGATATCCCCCTGGCCGCTGGTGGCGGAAGATGTGGCGGCGGGACGACTGATCGCCCCCTTCGGCTTTATCGACAGCGGTCTTGGCTACGTGGCCCTGCGTCGCCAAAAGCAAAACAGCAAGGCCGACATTTTTTGCCGGTGGCTGGAAACCGCAGCGCGGGAGTATGTCGCAGGCGCGCGATCCAGACCGCCGGAGGCGACACAGCCATAACGCCGTGCCGCGCATACTGCCTTGTCGGCGATGCTCTGGTTGCCCGCCAGCGGCGGCCCGCCTGCCGGCTTAGCGCGCCGCCGCCGGCGGCTGGCCGTCCCGCGCCAGCGTTTCCAGCCACTGGCGCTGGTAAGCCTGACGCGCTTTGGCGCGGAGCCGGGTTTCAACGGCATTCATGGCCTCGTCCTGCGGTATCGGCGCGGCCGGGCGGATATCCCGGCAGTAAAGGATATGCAGCCCCATGGGGCTTGTGACAACGTCACTGATATGCCGCGCCGGCAGGGCAAACAGGGTTTCATCAAGGGAAGCATACAACAGGCCGCGGCTGACCCAGCCCAGGTTGCCGCCGTCAAGGGCGGTGGGACATTGCGAATGACGCTGCGCCAGCACGGCGAAGTCGCGCGCGTCGCGGCGCAGGCGCCGGTGCAGGATGGCGATGCGCCGCGCCGCCTGGTCCGGCTGGCAACCCGGCTGCTCTTCATCCACCGTCAGCAGTATATGACTGCATGCGCGCTGCTCCGGACGCATAAAGTTGTCCCGATGGGCGGCGTACCACTGCGCCACGTCCGCCGCCGAAGGCGCCGGGGCCTGTTGCGCCACGTGTTCAAGGACCTTGTCCAGCAGGACTTCATGGGTCATGGCCTCATAGAGGCCCCTGGCGTCCAGCCCTATGGCCGCCAATTGCCGCGGCTGCAGCGCGGCATCGGCCAGGCGCTGATCGAGCTCGGCCACCGCCGCGCGGATATCGTTTTCCGTGGCGCGCAGCCCAAGCGCCCCGGCCAGGTCCACCACCCGGCTTTCAAGCCGCAGCTGGCGGACATAACGCGGCTCGAACTCCGTCAGCCGATCGGCGGTTAATAGCCACGGCGGCGTTTGATACAATGCCAGCGCCAGCTTTAAGCGGGAAAATACCTGCCATGTTTCCATTAGGGTTTCCTGTGGGTTGATGCGTTTGCCCGCGGCGTGTCCTGTGCCGCCGTGGCGCCGTGGCGCCGCCAGGAGCCTGGCTCAGCTTTCGCAGACCCGGGGGGTCAGCGCCACCTCCGGCACCCGGAACAACCTGCCTTCGAACAGCACCACATAGGCCATGGGCTGGACATCGCGGATTTCATCCATAATCTGGCCCACCTGGCCCTCCGTCACCACCGGATCGCCGTTAATCGCCAGCGGCAGCGCGGCGCTCACCCAGTCGCCGAACTGGAATTGCCCGGCAATCCAGGGGGCCGAGCCTGAAATCAGCTCATGCTCGCGACAGCCCACGATGCAGTCCTCCGCGACGAAATGCACCTGATAGATAATCTCATCCTGTAAAAACGTGCCCCATTCCCGCACGTAGCCGATACTGCCCTTGCGGACCAGCTTTTCGCCCCGGGCCTTGCCGGGAAAGGTGCCGTCATTGCGCAGCGATCGGATAACCCGTACCCGATCGCCAAAATCATAGGTCGGTTTCAAGGATGCACCTCCATTAATCCGCTCCAGGGGATAAAACAGCGTTTGTGGCGTTGATACACCGATAGCCCCGACTGCGCCGCCACCTCGCCTTGCAGAAAGTGCCGGTAGCTGTCGTTCAGCAGGCTCCTGGCCAGCGACCAGTACGCCTTGTTTCTGCGCAGTTCACCGGCGTCGCCCGGCGGCAGATCGGCCAGCGGCAGGCTTATCACCCCCGCCAGGCGCTGGTGGAAATCATGCATGATATGCAGGCGTTTCGCGCGGATCACCGCCGGGTCGCAGGGCAGCTCGAAATAAGCGAAAAACGCCTCGGCGGATTCCAGCTCATCAACGCCGGGTAATGTGCTAAACCACTCCATTCTAGCCTCCCGCGCAACGGGCCAAACCGAAGTTCGGTCCGGGCAAAGCGAATAATTCGCTGTAAAGATCGCGCAGCCGCTCGTCGCTTGGAATCTGCTTCCACTCCTCGGCGCGCGCGCGCAAAGCGTGCAGCAGTTGCTCCACCTGGCCGCCGGTAAGCCGGTATCCCAGCTCGCCGTAGATACGCTCGACCGCGTGCCGCCCTGAATGCTTGCCCAGCACCAGGCGGTGGCCGCGCCCCAGCCGGGCCGGATCGATGCTTTGATAGCAGGCGGGATTTTTCAGCAACCCGGCCACGTGGATACCCGATTCATGGGTAAACACCTGTTCCCCCACCAGCGGTTGCTGGGGGTCGATCGGGCGCCGCGCCGCCTGCGCCACCTGCGCGCATAAGCCGGGCAGATGGTCGAGCCGGATACCGGTGTCGACCTGCAGGCAGGCCTCCAGCGCCATCGCCACGCTTTCAAGCGCGGCGTTGCCCGCGCGCTCGCCCAGCCCTGAGACCGTGGTATTGACATGGGTCGCCCCGGCCCGCACCGCCGCCAGGGTGTTGGCGGTCGCCAGCCCCAGGTCGTTATGGGCATGCATTTCGGTTTCGCCGTGCCAGTGACAGCGTAACGCTGTGATGCGTTCAAAGGTCACGAAGGGATCGAGCACGCCCAGCGTGTCGGCAAAGCGCAGCCGCAGCGCGCCGGCGTCGCCGGCCACCAGGGCTATCTGACGCAGTTCCTCGTCGCTGGCGCGCGAGGCGTCCTCGCAGCCGACGCTGACCCGCAGCCCCAAAGTTCGCGCGTAGGCAATATGGCCGGACAGCTCCCGCGCCAGCTGCGGCCAGCCCATATGCAGCTTGTAAGCACGCATCGGCCCGGACGCCGGCAGCGATATATCCACCCAGTCCAGCCCCAGGTCCGCCGACAGCCGGATATCATGGCGGTTCAACCGGCACCAGGACATCAAGGTCTGCCGCGGCAGCGCCCGGCGCACCAGCGCGATGCGCCGGCATTCTTCATCGCCCATCGCCGGCGTGCCGACCTCCAGCTCGCCCGCCCCGGCCCCGGCCAGGGCGCGGGCGATGGCGACCTTTTCCCCGGCGCTGAACGCCACGCCGGGGCTTTGTTCGCCGTCGCGCAGCGTAGTGTCGTTAATCACGATAGCGGTCATCGGCCTGGCTCCCCCGGGTTAACCATAGGTCGGCGCAAAGGCGGCGTTTTCCACCGCCAGCGGACGATCGCCCTGCCAGTACGGTGATAAGGCGCGCAATTGGGCTATGATCGGCGGCAATTGCTCAATGACATACTCAATCTCTTTTTCGCGGGTATAGCGGGATAGCGAAAAACGGATGGTGCCGTGGGCGGCGGTATACGGAATGCCCATGGCGCGCATCACATGGGACGGCTCCAGGGAACCGGACGTACAGGCGCTGCCGCTGGAGGCGGCGATGCCGACATGGTTTAGCAACAGCAGGATGGCCTCGCCCTCGATATATTCGAAGGCGATATTGACCGTGTTCGGCGTGCGCGGCTGCCCGCCGCCCATCACCAGGGTATGGCCGACGGCGCCGAGAATGCCGTCTTGCAGACGATCGCGCATGCGGGCAATCTCGCTGTCCATCATCGGCAAATGGATATCCGCCAGCGCCGCCGCCGCGCCCATGCCGACAATGCCGGCAATGTTCTCGGTGCCGGCGCGCCGCCCGCGCTCCTGGTGGCCGCCGCGCAGCAACGGCCGGAACCGGGTGCCGCGGCGCAGATAGAGGCAGCCGATCCCCTTGGGACCATGAAATTTATGGCCGGAGCAGGACAGCATATCAATGGCGCTCGCGCCGACGGCCACCGGCAATTTACCCACCGCCTGCACCGCGTCGCAATGGAACAGTATTCCTTGTTCATGGGCAAGCTCGGCCATGGCCGCCACCGGATACACCACGCCGGTTTCGTTATTGGCCCACATCAGGGTAACCAGCGCCACGCGGTCGCTGAGCGCCGCCCGGTAGGCGGCCATATCCAGCGCGCCCTCGCCGTCCACCGGCAGGCGGTGGATCAGGTAGCCCTGCCGTTCCAGGTATTCGCATACCGCAAGCGTCGCGGGATGTTCCACAATGCTGGTAATGATTTCCCGCCGTTCAGGGTAGGCCGCCACCGCCGACAGGATGGCGGTGGACGTGGCCTCGGTGGCGCAGGAGGTAAAAATGATTTCACTGTCGTGGCGCGCGCCCAAAAGGCTCGCCACCTGTTCCCGCGCCTTGGCCAGCGCAATGCCCGCGGGCTGGCCGAAATCATGAATCGACGATGGATTGCCGTAGTGTTCGCTGAGAAACGGCATCATCGCTTCCAGGACCATCGGGTCCAGACGTGTCGTGGCGTTATTATCCAGATAAACAGCTTTCATCGGCTTACCTCATTCAACTTCGCTGGTGGAGACCGTGGCCGGGTCGGCCACCACGTGCATAAACCGGCCCAGGCGTTCGATAAGCTTCTGCTGCAGCCAGGCCAGGGTCATATCGGTCATCATGCAACCGCTGCAACTGCCGGACAGCGAGACGGTCACCTGTTTATCGTTCACGCTCAGCAGGCGCATATCGCCGCCGTCGGCCTGGATGTGCGGACGCAGGCCGGCGATGACCTCTTCCACCGCCAGCCAGTTTTCATCGCGGGGCTGCGGCTGCGGCGCGGGCTTGCCTACGGCCTGCGCCACTGCCGGCCTGGCGCTCAATATCTGCTCGAGGGTCTGCTCGATTTTTTCATGGCAGGAGGTACAGCCGCCGCCGGCCTTGGTGTAGTTGATCACATCCTCAAGGGTGGTGAGGCCGTTTTCCAGCACCGCGCGACGGATATGGCCTTCGTCGACGCCGAAACACTTGCAGATAAGCGCGCCTTCTTCGTGATCGGCGTCCGGCGCCTCGCCCCTGAACTGGGCGATGGCGGCGCGCAGCGCTTCCTGCCCCATCACCGAGCAGTGCATTTTTTCCGGCGGCAGGCCGTCGAGGTAATCGGCAATCTGCTTATTGGTCAGCTGCGCCGCGTCCGTCAGGGTGCGGCCGATAATCAGTTCGGTCAGGGCCGAGGAAGAGGCGATGGCGCTGCCGCAGCCGAAGGTCTGGAAACCCGCCTCCTCGATAATTTCCGTCTCGGGGTCGACGCGAAGCATCAGGCGCAGGGCGTCGCCGCAGCTCAGCGAACCGACGTCGCCTATGGCGTTCGCCTGCTCGACGACTTTGGCATTGCGCGGATGAAAAAAATGATCTTTAACTTTTTCTGAATAATTCCACATACATTTTTCTCCAGTTCACGGGGCGATGCTTGGCGATACCCCGGGTGAATGCCTTAGCTGAATGCCGGTTATGATGCGCAGGTCTGGTGGTCGCACTGGCAGGCCGACGCCTGAAGATCTATCCAGAGTCCCGGCTCGCCGTCCCGGGCGCCCGCCGCGAGCGTCGCGCCCTGCAGATAGGGCCAGTGCGTAACGGCCGCCAGCAGCACCAATCCCTGATACTCGACGCGATACTCCTCCTCCCGCTGCGCCGCGCTCCACTCCAGGGAAACCCGCCAGCCCTGGCAGGCATCGCCCTCAAGCCAAAGGCGCAGGCCGGCACAGGGCGCGGTCAATTGCCGGCGCAATAAAAGCAGCTGTTGCAGGGCTTCCGCTTCAATCTGAATCATGATGTCGCTCCGCGTGGGGGGTACTTAATCATGAGCAAATGTGATGCCAGTCACATCTTTATCGTTATTTCAATAAGATAGCGCCGCGCGGCGCACTAAAAACCCCGAACATGTCGGGGTTGGTTGTCGGTTTTGTCAGGGAATTGACACAAATCAGCGCTGTTCCCGCGCTACTCTTCCTCCCAGCGGCTCTCCTGCCGGAAACGCTCGAAGCGCCTGGGATCGCGTTTTTCCTGATGGCGCTGTACCGTCGGCGCATCCCAGTTTTGCTGGATTTCCGTCAGCAGATGGACGATGGAGGTGGCGGCGGGCACGCTCACCGCCCGTACCCCGACGCGCAGCAGCTGCCGGAACACGCTTTCGCCCACCGCCACGCAGTACAGCGAGAGGCAACCCTCCAGCGCCGCGATACGACAGCCCAGCTTATCCAGGTCATGTCCGGGCTGGACGATAAAATCCGTGACCTGCAGCAGCGTCACCCGATCGGGTTTGACGCCGTAAATCGCCAGCCGGGGCGTCGAGCCGAAATGCTGGTTGACCTGGTGCAGGTCGGTGCTGGCGAACGCGACCCGCAGCGCCCAGTCGGAGGCGGTGGTCACCGTAAGATTGCGCTGGAAGTTGTTCATACGCCGGCGTCCTGTGCAAGTGAGACGGCAGGAAATTGCTGTTTCAGCGGCGAGTGGTACACCGGCTGATGATGATGGCGATGGCGCATCAGGTTGCCCAGTTCGAACAGGGTGTCGCGGATGCCGGCATACCCCTGCCGGGTGCGGCGAAATTCGCCCAGGCGGTCGTAGAGGGGGAAACCGGTGCGCACCAGCGGCATGTCCAGGCGCTCAGCCAGGGAGGCTGCGTGGGAGTTGGCAAAAATCATGTCGGCGGGGGTCTCGGCCAGCAGATCCGCCAAATCCTCCAGATCGCCGATGATGACTTTTTCCACCGGCAGCGCGGCCAGCCCGGGCTGGTTGACCGGCGCCACCGCGTTCACCACGCTCATGCCCTGGCTGACGGCGAAATCGCACCAGCCGCGCAGCAAATCCGCCTCGGCGGCCACCGCCATGCGCCCGCCCTGCAGCTCGCCGTGGCAATCGATCATCGCGTCCAGCATCTGCCCGCGCTGCCGCTCTATCCAGGCCGGCACCTCGCGACCGGAAATCTGGTGCAGTTGTCCGATAAACGCATCCATATGCGCAAGCGTCATCAGATGCGGCAAACGCACGCAGATGCCGCGTCCGCGCGGCTCAATCAGCGCGGCCACGCGGGTGAGCGAAACGCCGATCACAAAGGTGGCGACGCTTTGTCCCAACTGTTCCATCAGGCGCAGCGGCGTGCCGCCCTGGGTCAGCGAGCTGTAATCGCCCGCCGCCAGATGTCCGTCCATGGACTGCGTCAGGTCGGGCAGGATCACCGGCTGCAGGCCGAAAGCCTCGACATAGCTGCGGATCAGTTCCTGATCGCCCGGGGTAAACATATGGCTCAGAAAAATATTCACCCGTTTACCGCGGATTCCGGCCGCGGGTTCAGCGGGCACCCACTGCTGCACCACGCTTTCCAGCAGCGCGGCATAGCCGTTTTCCATCGAGCCGTAAAAATCCGGCGTGCTGACGGTCAGGATGCCGACCTGCCGGTGCTTGGGATGGCTTGCGCGAAACAGCGCCACCGCCCGCCCCAAATCGCTGCCCTGCGCTTCCGACAGGCCGGTGCTGAGCAGGACGATAATGCGCGGCGCATTGCGCTCGCACAAGGTCTCCAGTGCGGTAAAAATATTGTCGTCGGCGCCCATGATGGTGGTGATCGGCTCCATGGCGGTGGATTGCAGCGGCACCGGCTCGTGGAAATGCTGGATAAAAAACACTTTGGCGAAAGCGCTGCAGCCCTGGGCGCCGTGCACCAGCGGGATACAGCTTTCCAGCCCCATGGCGGCCAGGATGGCGCCCAGCGGCTGACCGCTCTTGATCGGGCTGGTGGCCAGCGGTTTTACCGAACGGACAACGTGCGTCATGATCTTCTCCTCAGGCTTTTATCTGCCAGGGCGCCGGCTGGTTAACCTGCGTCCAGACCGGGCTTTCCAGCGTGCGGCACACCGCCTCGGCCAGGTTAACCATGCCGCCGTAGCCGGCGAAGGCCTCTTCGCGCTCCTGGTTGATATCCAGGAACGGCAGCCGGGCTTTATAGGCGGTATACATATTCCTGCCGCCGGCGATCATCATGTCGGCGCGGAAACGATAGGCGGTATCCAGCAGCAGGCGCGGGTTGCCCTCGTCAAGCATCAGCGCGTCCTCCCCCATCAGGGCGCGGATGCGCGCCTTGTCCTCCTCGGTGGATTTGCGCGTGCCGGTGGCCACCACGTCCAGCCCCAGGTCCTGCAGCGCCGAGACCACCGACCAGGACTTCACGCCGCCCGTGTACAGCAACACCCGCTTGCCGCGCAGCCGGTCGCGCCAGGGCTCAAGGCGCAGCTGGGTCGCCGCCTCCTCGCGCGCGATTAGCAGCTCGGTGCGCGCGGTGAGATCCGGATCGTCGAGCAGCTGCGCCAGTTGGCGCAGCGAGGCCGACATTTCACGCATGCCGTAAAAGCTGCCCTCGAACCAGGGCGTGTCGTACCGCTCCTCCAGCCTGCGCGCAACGTTAATCAGGGCGCGGGAGCAGACCAGCATATTGGCCTCGGCGCGGTGCATGGTCTGGATTTCAGCGAAACGCGCGTCGCCGGAAAGCGTGCACAGGACGCGCACGCCCAGCTCATCAAGCAGCGGCAGCACCTGCCAGAACTCGCCGGCGATATTGTATTCGCCGATAAGGCAGATGTTATGGCCGCGCGCCGCGGGCACCGGATAATCCGCCGGCCAGGGCGCGGGCTCGCGTTGCCCTACGACCTGGCGCAGCATCACATCGCCCGCGATGCGGTTGCCCAGGTTTTTGCTGCCGTAAAAACCGGCGGCGTCGACGGCCACGACCGGAATGCCGGCCGCCGCCGAGGCCGAGCGGCACACCGCCTCGATATCGTCGCCCTCCATGGCCGGCACGCAGGTGTTATAGATAAAGACCGCCGCGGGGTGGTAGCGCTCGGCGATATGCTTCACGGCGTGGAACAGCCGGCGCTCGCCGCGTCCCATGATCACATCCTGCTCGCTTAAATCGGTGGTAAAACCCAGCCGGTTAAGGGCCGGTCCCGAGCTGCGGCTGCCCCGGTTATCCCAGGAACTGCCGGCGCAGCCAATCGGCCCGTGCACCAGATGCGCCACGTCCGCCACCGGCAGCAGGGTAATCTGCGCGCCGTCAAAGGCGCAGCCGCCCGCGGTGGATCCCGGCTTGGGCGGTTTGCACCCGGTTTTATGCTTGCCGTTATGCTCGCAGGCAGGCTCCACGAACAGGGCGGCGATATCAGTATTTTTCATCAGGTTCTCTCCGTAACCGGCAATAGTCTTGCTAAGACTTTGGTTTGCAAATCACGGGCCAGCGGCTACCCGCTGTTTTGAAAAGAATTTTTATTGTCGTGAACGCGACAAAACAGACAACCGGCCTGACAGGGGAATACCTGCCCGGCGACATAAGCTGCCCTCAGTAGCCCCTGGCGTTCCAGAATGCACAGCGATGCCTGAGGGCGAAGTCCTCCACAAAACCGGTATGCTGTACGGCAAGCGCATAGGGCCGCGCGCCGTCGAACACCGGCCAGGCCGGCATAGCCGCGGGCTGGCCGGTATGGGCGAAGGTCCCCCACGCCTGCTGAATACGCGCGGCCAGGTCCTGCTGCCGGGCATCGAAGTCACGCGGATCGGCCAGCGCCCAGGGCCGCTGGAAAACATAGGCGATTTCCGCGGCATGATAGGCTCCCATGGCCGGGGTAAACGGCGCGCGCGGCAATGACATCGGCGCGTGGGGATCGTCGAACTCGTAGGCGTAGAAGGCCGCCCGTCCGCCCAGCAGCCGGTGCATCGTCAGGATCGGACAGGCGAAGTGCGAGTCCGTGACAATATCGGCGAAAGCCTGATAGTACGACCGGGCGGCGACGTCCGCATACGTCTTCAGCACGGGGGCGATATCGCCGGGCAAAGCGCGCGCGACGGCGTCTTCATACCCCCGGCGGTGACTCATGGCAAAGGTAAACGCCTTGAAATTGGCGAACAGCCGCCCTTCGTCGCGGTTGCTGCCCATCAGCACCGGCACCGGTGCGCCCTTGCCCGCCGCAAACGCCTGGTAGGGCGGCTCAGGCAGCACATCCCCTCCCGTCATCGGCGCCCAGCCGTCCCTGCCGCTATTGCCGCGCCGATGGCTGGTCGCCTGGTAAAGCTTTTTCGCCGGCACGCGACGCAAACACGCCAGCGCGGTCCGCTCATCGCCGCAGCCCAGATCGCGCGCCATTACCAGCCCGCCGGCTTCCGCCTCCGCGCGCGGTAATGACGTGTCCGGCTGCGCGCAGCTGTCGCTTTGCAGGATCGCCCGCTGGAACAGCCCCCGCGATCCGGGCGACAGGAGATGAACGCAGGTGCTGAGCGCCCCGGCGGATTCACCGAACAGAGTGACGTTGTCCGCATCGCCGCCGAACGCGGCGATATTACGCTTTACCCAGCGCAGCGCGGCCTGCTGATCCAGCACGCCATAATTTCCCTCCCCCGGGCCCCGCAACGCCGGATGCGCCAGGAAGCCCAGCGCGCCGGTGCGATAGTTGGGCGCGACGACGATCACGCCCTGCCGTTCCGCCAGTACGCTGGGGTCATATTGCCCGTTGGAGCCCAGTTCGAGCGCGCCGCCATAAATCCATACCATCACCGGGAAAACCCCGCCCTTGCCGGCATTATGCGGCGCGTAGATATTCAGCGTCAGGCAATCCTCGGCGCTATTGCCGGCCACCGGCAAGGCGGGCTGCGGACACGCCGGCCCGATGCGATCGGCGCTTCGCACCCCGCGCCAGGGGATCGCCGGCGCCGGCGGTGCGAAGCGCAGTTCCCCCACGGGCGGCGCCGCGAACGGAACCCCCAGGAAGGCTTGCCCGCGCGCAGAGACGACACCCCGCACCGGGCCGTCCGCGGTAGCAACAATCCTTGCGGATGCGGCGTGATCGTTGACGATTTGGGGCACTTTCCCCGGCATGTCCATGCAGCCGCACAGCATCCCCCCTAACAACGCCAGCCAGACGCGCCGCCAGATAAACGCGCCGTTACTTTTTTTACCGACCATCCCTTAGCCTCTTAATCGCCAGATACCATGAACAACAGCCCATCACCGTCGTCAGCGCTGAATCGCCCATCCCCTGACTATATTAGCCGCGGCGTTAAAGGATGGCCGCTTTTCACCCTACTTTCGTCAGGATAAAAAAAAACGGCGCCCACAGGGGCGCCTAAACGGACTGACGACGGGATTGGCCAGGGCGGCGGCGAGCCCGCCGCGCCCCGCGCGCCCCTGTTATACCCCCGGGGCAAGCCCGCGGGACGTCACAGCGAAAACTGGTGCTGCGCAAGAGGGTGGGTTTTTCCCAGGCGTTTCGCCAGCCAGGGCGGGATACGCCCCGCCAGCATGGCGCGCAACGCCTGTAATTGCTGTTCAATGGTCATCGGCGGCTTAATCTTGATGGGATGGATATTATTGCGGATCACGCGAGCGGCGGCCGGGCCGCCTATCGCCTCGCAAAACAGCAGATGACAATCGCTTAACATGCGCGCCCGCGCTTCGTTGCCTTCCTCCAGCGCGTCGGGATCGTCGCGATAACGCCTGACCTGTTGCAGGTAAGGCCCCCGATCGTCAAAAGCATAGATAAAAAACAGCTTGGCCTGGCCGAAATGGCCGTCGATCGCCAGACCGTCGCCGGAGGCGAAGGCGGCGCGTAATTGCAACGGCTCCGCCCTCTCCGGCTGGGTAGTCAGATGCTGCGGCAGTTCCCCGGCCAGGCAGGACATCACCTGTTGCCACAGCGCCACCGTCGGCTGGCCGGCGCCGGCGGGAAACCCCCGCGCCAGTTGATCAAGGCTCAGCCGGGCCAACCGCGCCGGCGTCAACGGCTGGCCGGACGCCTTCTCCAGCCAGAGGATCATCTCCCGTGGGGGCAACTGCGGCAGGGTCTGCGCCAGGGCGAACAGACGCCAGAATAAAGGATCGTCGGTTGCGACATTCATCGGTAGGCTCCTGTGGCCATGGGGTTATCCGGCATTTTTACTGGCGCGTAAACGCACCGGGAACGGCGGTTTCCCCGGCTGTGGAAAGATGTAATACGACTTGCCGCCCTCCAGCTCGAACATGCCGCCCCAGCAGGCGGCATCGTCAAATTCAATGCGCACGACCCGCGCCTCCAAATCCTGTTTGGCGATATAGCAGTACAGGTCGGCGCCTTTTTCACTGAATAACACACTCGGCATAGCGGCTTTCTCCCGTAGGGCGGCCCAGGACGCGCCTGGGCCGGTCGGTCAGCGGATCAGGTCGAAGTTATAATCGGTCTTGCCGATTTTCATGGTGTCGCGGTCCAGTTTTTCCAGGGTGGCGTTGACCAGGGTGGTCAATACCGTCATGGCGCCCTCGTAGCCCCAGGTGGCGATACGATGCAGATGATGCCGGTCGAAAATCGGGAAGCCGATGCGGATCAACGGCACTTCAAACTGCTCGCCCAAGGCCAGGGTATCGCGCTGGATAAACTTGCCGTAGGAATTGCCAATCATAAAATCCGGTTTGCGGGTAAACATCAGCGAACGGAAATGCCACAGATCGCAGTTGATATACACCTCGCTTTCCTGGCCGTAAGGCGACGCGGCCAGCACCTTCTTCAGCTCTTTCTGCCAGCGTTTATTGGCGTTATGGCACAGGATCACCGTCGGTTCGCAGCCCAGTTCCAGCAGGAACTTGGTCATGCCCATGACAAAATCCGGATCACCGTACAGGCCGTAGCTTTTACCGTGGATCCAGGTATGGGAATCGAGCATCATATCCACCAGCCGGCCGCGCTCAAGCGTCAGGGCGTCCGGAATCGGCTTGCCGGTCAGCTGGCTTACGGTCATCAGCAGCCGGTCGGTGGCTTCAAGTCCCAGCGGCACATCCACCGGCGTGGCCGGCTGCTGCCAGTTCTCCTGCACCATTTTTTTGGTTTTCAGCAGGTGCCAGGGTTGCAGCAGCAGGGTATCGATGGCGTTCGGCGCGTCGCGCATTTCGTCCTGGGTAGTGCCGCCGGCATACATGCGGTATTCACCGTCCGCCGGGGTGTCCAGCACTTCGGAGGGATCGGACAGCAGGCTGTAGCCAACGCCCATCTGCTCCATCATGCGTTTCAGCACCCGGAAATTGCCGAGATAGGTTTCAAAACCGGTCACCAGGTTGATTTTGCCGTTACGGCCGGGCTGGTAATCCCGGGCGTCGGTTTTATCGGTATATTCGCGGGCAAACCCCTCGAACATATTATCCCAGCCGGTGATATGGCTGCCGATAAAGCTCGGGGTATGGGCATAAGGCACCGGCACCGCGGGGTCGATAAAACCGTCTTTCTTGGCATTGGCGATAAAGGCGCTCAGGTCGTCGCCGATCACCTCCGCCATGCAGGTGGTGGAGACGGCGATAGCCTGCGGCTTATACAGCGCATGGGCGTTCTGCAGGCCGTTGTTCAGGTTGTTATTGCCGCCGAACACCGCCGCGTCCTCGGTCATCGAATCCGACACGCAGGCCACGGGTTCCTTAAAATGGCGGTTGAAATAGGTACGGAAATACGCCACGCAGCCTTGCGAGCCGTGCACATAGGGCAGCGTATTGGCGAAACCGAGCGAACAAAGCACCGCGCCCAGCGGCTGGCAGGCCTTGGCGGGGTCGATGGTCAGCGCCTCGCGCTTAAAATTCAGCTCCTGGTATTCCCGGGTGGTGGTCCACTCGAAGACTTCCTTGACCCGGGCTGCGCCGTGGGCCTCTTCCAGCTCGCGTTTGCTGGTAAACAGCGCCTGGTATTCCGCTTGCTCGAACAGCGGATAGCAGGCCTTGGTTTTTTCTACACTCTGACTCATGATTCTCTCCTCCCGCGCCACAAATCTGTGAACTGACGGGTTCAGGCTTCAGGCAAACAATCTCAGGCGGTTTTCAGCCAGGGCGCGGTCAACTGGGTCCAGCTCGGGTTATTCAGGGTCATGTCCATATCGCGGGCGAAGACGGCGAAACCGTCGTAACCGTGATAAGGGCCGGAATAATCCCAGGAATGCATCTGGCGGAACGGGAAACCCATTTTCTGGAAGATGTATTTTTCCTTGATGCCGGAGCCGATAAGATCCGGTTTCAGCGCCTTGATGATTTCCTCCAGCTCGTAACTGCTGGCATCATCGAACAACAGCGTCCCTTTTTTCAGGTCCGGCAACGTGCGGTCATAGTCATCGTTATGGGCGAATTCATAGCCGCTGCCGATGATTTCCATCCCCAAATCCTCATACGCGCCGATCACATGGCGCGGGCGCAGGCCGCCGAGATACAGCAGCACGCGCTTGCCCGTAAGCCTGGGGCGGAATTTAGCGATAATGGCGTCGGTCTGGGCCTGGTATTTGGCGATCACCGCCTCGGTATTGGCCTGAATGGTCTCGTCGAACAGCGCGGCGATTTTGCGCAGGGACTCGGCAATCTTTGTCGGGCCGAAGAAGTTATATTCCATCCAGGGAATGCCGTATTTTTCTTCCATATGGCGCGAGATGTAGTTCATGGAGCGATAGCAGTGCACCAGGTTTAGCTTCACCTTGGGGGTATTTTCCATTTCCACCAGGGTGCCGTCGCCGGACCATTGCGCCACCACGCGCAGGCCGATTTCTTCCAGCAGGATCCTGGAGGCCCAGGCGTCGCCGCCGATATTGTAGTCGCCGATAATGGCGATATCGTAAGGGGTGGTTTCAAACGCTTCGTCATCGCGGTTGGATAAAATCCAGTCGCGCACCACGTCGTTGGCGATATGATGACCCAGCGACTGGGATACCCCGCGGAACCCTTCGCACCGCACCGGCACGATCGGTTTATCGAGTTTTTTCTGCATTTCCCGCGCCACCGCCTCGATATCGTCGCCGATAAGGCCCACCGGGCACTCGGACTGGATGGAGATGCCTTTGGTCAACGGGAACAGGGTTTCCATTTCTTCAATCAGTTTGGTCAGCTTTTTGTCGCCGCCGAACACAATGTCCTTTTCCTGAAAATCCGAGGTAAAGTTCAGGGTGCCGAAGGCGTTGACGCCGCTGACGCCGGTATAGTAGTTGCGACGGCCGGCGCGGGAATACTGGCCGCAGCCGATGGGGCCATGGGAGATATGGGCCATGTCCTTGATAGGTCCGAACACCACCCCTTTCGAGCCGGCGTAGGCGCAGCCGCGCACCGTCATCACGCCGGGCTGGGATTTACGGTTGGAAGTAATGCATTTGCCAACGCTTTCCATTTCCGGATCGCTCAGCATATAGTGCTTGGCACGCTCTTTGCGGGCTTTTTCAGGAAAGACTTCCAGAACTTCCTGAATCAGCGCCAGCGTTTGTTCGCCGGTTATATCGGTCATGGCGATGTCCTTACATAATAAATGGGATAGTGACCTAAGCCAGCCGTTGCCGGCTCAGGGCCCCGCGCGGCCGGATCAGGCTGACTGCGCTTCTTCCGCCGCGGTTTTGCCGATGATGGTTTCGTCTTCCACATCCATGATGCCAAATTCCATCAACAGTGCTTCCAGCTCGTCCATGGTGACCGGGGTGGGCACTATCATTTTTTTGTTGTCGACGATTTTGCGGGCAAGCGTGCGGTACTCTTCGGCCTGGCCGCAGGTTGGATCGTATTCGATGACCGTCATACGGCGGATTTCAGCCCGCTGCACGATGTTATGGCGCGGCACGAAGTGGATCATTTGCGTACCGAGCTTGTCCGCCAGCGCCATGATCAGCTCGTCTTCGCGATCGGTCTGGCGCGAGTTGCAGATCAGGCCGCCGAGGCGCACCTTGCCGGACTTGGCGTATTTGACGATGCCTTTGCAGATATTGTTGGCGGCGTACATCGCCATCATTTCGCCGGAGCAGACGATATAGATTTCCTGCGCCTTGTTTTCGCGGATCGGCATGGCGAACCCGCCGCAGACCACGTCGCCCAGCACATCGTAAAACACAAAATCCAGATCTTCCTCGTACGCGCCCTCTTCCTCCAGGAAGTTAATGGCGGTGATAACGCCGCGGCCGGCGCAGCCGACGCCCGGCTCAGGGCCGCCTGATTCGGCGCAGCGCACGCCGCGATAACCGATTTGCAAAACGTCTTCCAGCTCCAGATCTTCTACCGAGCCGACTTCGGCGGCCAGTTCCATAATGGTGTTCTGTGCTTTGGCATGCAGGATCAGACGGGTGGAATCCGCTTTGGGATCGCAGCCGATAATCATCACCTTTTTGCCAATCTCGGCCAGAGCGGCAACGAGATTTTGTGTCGTAGTGGATTTACCTATGCCACCTTTGCCATAAATGGCGCATTGACGGATAGCCATGTGCATTCTCCTGTTAGTCGGTTGACCCTTTCTATTAAGCAGGGAACGTACCAGAAGCCGTCATATTTCAACTCCATGAAATTGCAGAATATTTTTTTAATGAGAAGATTTATCGCCACCGGGTTATGAACAAAGTTCAAACCTTTTGTCATAAAGCAGACACAGCCGGTGCGCACAACGGCCGGCCGCGCGCCAGGTTGGCTTCGCCATTTCGTCATTAAAGGGAACAAACACGCCCCGCCTCTTGCCGCCCACGCGATAAACGAGCGGATAAGCTGCCGCGAATCAGCGAAAATTGTGCGGATTATCAGCAAACTGGCGATCTCCTGGCCATCCGGAGGGAAATGCTGAAAAGAACTTTGACAAAACGGGCCGGCGCCTTTAGTATTCGCCCCGTTCTCGCGATTCCTCTGTAGTTCAGTCGGTAGAACGGCGGACTGTTAATCCGTATGTCACTGGTTCGAGTCCAGTCAGAGGAGCCAAGATTTTAGAAAAGCCCGCTTCAGGGAACTGAAGCGGGCTTTTTGTTTTTCATGCAATGGCGCGAATCCCTATATAATTTTGAGGCGATAGGTTAACGTGAAAAATCTTCCCGGTGCATTTTCAGTTTTCCCTCTGCATCGGGAGAATTTAGTGGTCAGATTTGGGGTCATGTTGGTTCGATGACGGAGTGACCCCCAAATGTCTCTCAACGACTCGAAAATCCGCAGTCTCAAGCCCTCTGATAAACCTTTCAAAATCTCCGATTCACACGGTTTGTATCTTTTGATCAATCCAGGCGGTTCACGTCTCTGGTATCTCAAGTACCGTATCAACGGTAAAGAATCCCGCCTTGGTTTAGGTGCTTATCCCGATGTATCTCTGTCTGGCGCACGGCAGCAACGCGACGGTATCCGCAAGTTGCTGGCGCAAAACATTAACCCCGCTCAGCAACGTATCGCCGAAAGGGCCGCCCGCTCGCCGGAAAAAGTCTTTGAGACCGCGGCACTGGGCTGGCATAAAAATAATAAGAAGTGGTCGCAGAATACCGCAGACCGCCTGCTTGCCAGCATGAGAAATCATATCTTTCCGGTAATTGGTCATCTGCCGGTAACAGAACTGAAACCCCGTCATTTCATCGATCTGCTGAAAGATATCGAGGCGAAAGATCTGCTGGAAGTCGCGTCCCGCACGCGGCAGCACCTGTGTAACGTCATGCGCTATGCCATGCATCAGGGACTAATCGAAAACAACCCAGGAGCGAGTCTGGACGGCCTAACTGCTCCGCCCATCAAGCGCCACTATCCCGCCCTGCAGCTGGATCGCCTGCCGGAACTGATGGAACGCATTGATGACTATCAGCAGGGACGGGAATTAACCCATCTGGCTGTTCTGCTGACACTGCATCTGTTTATCCGCTCCAGTGAACTGCGTTTTGCCCGATGGTCAGAGATTGATTTCAGAAACCGAATCTGGACCATTCCCGCCACCCGCGAAGCTTTTCTCCCATATTTGACATAGAGTTCAACAGCACGGATACGCTCTTCGAACGAATACATGGACTACCTCCAAAGCAGTCCAAGTTTCGTCCGCACTCCCCAACAGATGTGGTGTCCTTTGTCAGGATTGTGTAACAGGGCAAGCAACCACCGAAGAGACAAAATCCAGGAAAGCACGGGTTTTCGCCGGTAGATGATTGCGTGACGGATATAGTGCGTAAAGTGGAAAAAGTTCATCAGGCCATTCAGGGAACAGATTAACCAGTTTACCCTGTGCTAGTAGATGCTCAGCGCCCAACTCCATGACCTGTGCAATTCCATATCCTGCAAGACAGGCGCCATGCATAGTACCGACATTATTCACAATAAGCTGACCACTCAAATTCAGCGATTTTATCTCTTTACCACGTTGAAATTCCCAGGTAAAGAGTTTGCCCGTTTCGGGAGATCGAAACTGAATGCATGAGTGTTCGGGTAAAGCCAAATCATCAGGCGTCACTGGCTTTCCATGCTGCTTAATATATGCAGGTGAAGCAACCGTGAGAATACGGGTGTTTAGTAGTTTACGCGCTACTAACGTCGAGGATTTATGTTCACCAAAACGAATTGCCAGGTCAAACCCCTCTGCAACCAGATCGCCCAGCTCTTCACGAGTAGAAAGCTCAACCTGCAATTCAGGATATTGTTTTAGAAAACTTCCTAACCGAGGCCCAAGTATCAGTCTTGAAAAAAACGGATGCACATTGACCCGCAGGCGTCCGCGTACGGAAATACGACCATTGATCGCACAAGCTGCGGCCTCTTCCAGTCCGGCCAGTAACGGGGCGATTTGCTGATAGAAACGGTGCCCCTCATCAGTTAAAGATATTGCTCGGGTAGTACGTTCAAACAGACGGATACCAAGCCGACCTTCCAGCCGGACGATCGCACGACTTACGCCTGATGGGGACATATCCAATGCTTCAGCCGCAGCGGCAAAACTCCCACCATTTACCACAGCAGATAGTACGCCCATACCCTTTAACATGCGCTCGTCGAATGCCATTTTTTCTCCCTTTATTCTGACTGGTAAAGGCCTCGAACTCTATATAACCATGACATTTTGTCATGAGTTATCAGTTATTCATACCCTTTCGCGTTACATAATCCGGTGAGATCAATACCAATATACCGCCATAATTAATGATTTTTTGTCACTTCAAATGTGACATTGATGATATGGATTAACTAATTTTTGTACCGTAAACTTTCCACCATTCATTATTAATACACTCATAGAGGATCACCTATGTTCGTTATTACTGGTATTACTGGCCAGGTTGGCGGTGTGATTGCTCGCTTATTACTTTCAAAGAACCATGAAGTGCGTGCTGTTGTTCGCTCTGTGAAAAAGGGTCAGTACTGGGCCAGCCAGGGTTGTGATGTGGCGATTGCAGAAATGAATGATGCGGTAGCCCTGAGCAAAGCATTCACAAATGTTGAGGGTGTTTTCATTCTTTTACCGCCTAATTTTGACCCGTCTGCGGGTTTTCCAGAAAGTCGTGAAATCATTACTGCTTTACGTATCGCGCTGGAGGAAACTCGTCCTCAAAAGGTGGTGTGTTTATCCACCATTGGTGCACAGGCCACGCAGCCGAACTTGCTAACCCAACTGGGAATCATGGAAGACGTATTAGGCACATTACCACTGCCTACCGCATTCATTAGAGCTGCCTGGTTTATTGAAAATGCCGCATGGGATATCCCCTCAGCACAGGAGCAGGGAGAGATCCCGTCTTTTTTGCAACCGCTGGACCGGGCTATTCCTATGGTGGCTACTGCTGATGTTGGCTGCACTGCGGCTGCATTGTTGCAGGAAACATGGTCCGGAAAGCGGATCATTGAGCTTCGCGGACCAGAGAGTATCAGTCCAAACCAACTGGCCGCCAGCTTTACACGGCTATTGGGACGGAAGGTAAAAGCATATGCCGTACCTCGCTACGACTGGAATGCCCTGTTTCTTGCTCAGGGTATGCAAAACCCGTTACCAAGAATAAAAATGCTTGATGGCTTCAATGCTGGCTGGATTACATTTTCAGGCAGTCAAACCGAGCAGCGGGTGGGGATACTTGGACTAGAAGCCGTATTGAGCACATTGATTAAAAAACATTTTTCTGAACAACCGGAGATTTTATGAATACGTCGGAAAATCAACCTACCGCATTAATTATTGGGGCCAGTCGTGGCCTGGGGCTGGGGTTAACTGAACGCTTTCTGGAACGTGGCTGGCAAGTCATTGCTACTGAACGTGAGGGCTCAACCCGCCCTGAACTGCGTCAGCTCGCCGCGCGCGACTCACATTTGTCTGTTGAAACACTTGATATGAACAGCGATGAGTCACTTGAAGAATTGTATACTCGCCTGGCAGGAAAAACGCTGGATCTGCTGATGGTGAACGCCGGAACGGTGGGCTCTCCTGATGAATCTTTCGCTCAGCGGCTACTAACAGTAATGCGCACCAATGTCGTAGGTGCAATGTCTGCCTTACGCATTCTGTCACCGACGGTCCGGGCCGACGGTGTGGTCGCCGTTATGTCATCAGAACTGGCAAGTATTGCGGCGAATACGCAGGGTGGATGGGAACCTTATCGTTCCAGTAAATCGGCGCTGAATCAGTCACTGCGCAGTTTTATCGCAGAAAACCCGCAGACACCTTGGTCATTGACGGCGGTAGCGCCCGGTTGGGTACGTACTGAAATGGGTGGTCCTGATGCGCTACTGGACATCGAAACCAGTACACGCGGCGTAACAGAAATGCTGATGACCCGTTTTAACCAGCGAGGTATCGCTTTCCTTAATTACCAGGGCAAAACGCTGGAATGGTGAGTCATCAGCGCCATTAATGGCGTTGGCAGTTCATTACACTTTAAAGCTGAGGAACACTATGTCGACCCCTTCTTCCGACAATACTGCATTATCTGCACAACGGACCGTAGCAGAGAGTTTGCCGGACCGCGCTACCGCGCGCACCTAGCTGGCAATTCTTGCGCTAGCCGTCGGCTGTTTTACCTTTGTGAGTTCTGAGATGTTGCCCATCGGGCTACTTGGCCCGATTTCCGACAGCATCCATAGCCGGTCACACCCCGCCCGTCCCCACGCTTTTACCTGTCCATATCACCGAAAATCCCGTGACGCCTGCTGCCCCGCAGAGATCTCCGCTGGAGCACCCCTGTTCCTGTGAAATCACATTTCCCCGGGGACGGATGATGTTGACGTCACCTTCGGCCGAGTTGCTGACCGTCCTGGTTCGTGAGTTCATGCAAGGCCCGCAATCATGATCGGCTTACCGGCGGGCACCCGTATCTGGCTGGTCGCCGGCCAGACTGACATGCGAAAGGGCTTCCAGGGCCTGGCCGGCCAAGTCGTGTCCGCCCTCCGGGAAGATCCATTGTCCGGCCATGTCTTCGTCTTCCGGGAAAAACGAGGCAACCTGATAAAGGTCCTGTGGTCAACCGGTGACGGCCTGTGCCTGCAGGCAAAACGCCTTGAGCGCGGCCGCTTGGTCTGGCCGCAGGTCAAGGAGGTTAAAGTCTTACTGACGCAAGCCAAAAGCGCCTTCAAGGTGATAAAAACCCGGCGTAAAAAGAAAGCCTGCGCCCGCTGCGATGTCATCGTCCAGGCGCCGGCGCCGTCGCGTCCCATCGAGCGCGGCATCGCCGGACCGGGCCTGCTGGCGCGCGTGATGACGGCGAAATACGCCGGGCACTTGCCGCTATATCGCCTGTCGGAAATGTCATCTTCTGTGATGGCCGCTGATGCCTGTGAAGTCGTTTTATGTATGTACGGTAAAACGACGGGAAACGGCGGAGGAAGTGAAGGTCATCCCGCTGAACGCTCTTTCTTTCATATCGTAAAAAAGAACAAACACGGTTTTATCCCCAGCCATACAGCCGATGCCCGTAAAGCATTTTTGCTCGAATGCGAATCAGCGGACCCGGAAATTATCAGCCTAATCATCAGCTAATTTCCGATGATGAAATGTGTGACTTTATGAGATTTTATGCTAGAGTGCATATGAGATAAAGTTACACTGATAGCTTAGGAGAAAACTATGTCACTTACTCGTTTACGCCAGCAGGGGGGCGCCGTGGTTCTTACAATCCCTAGCGACATCGCCACTGATATGGGATGGCAAGTAGGTATAAAACTCGATGTAAAAGCTTCCGGGGACACGATCAGCATTAAACCGGCAGGCAGGGTAGCGCGCGGTCGCAAATCGCTCGCAACGTTGTTGCAGGGCATTGATGAGGAAGAAGTACGTGCGTTCAACGAAGCATCTTATGACGAGCTGAATTCTCATCCGGTCGGTAAAGAGGTGATTTAATGGTTCGCAGAAGAAGCGCCCCGGCGAAGGGTGAAATTTGGCATGCGAGCGGCGATCCGGTCAGCGGAAGAGAGTTTAAAGGCCCGCATTTTTACCTGATTATCACTGAGCAGGCGCTTAACAAAAAGTTGGGTACGGCTATTTGTGTACCTATCACCGGTGGTGGCGGGTTGGCTCGATCAGAAGCGGTTACCGTTTATTTTGATGGTGCAAGTACCGATACCGGCAAGATTACCGGTGTAGCGCTATGTTATCAGGTTCGATCCTTAGACCTGATTGAGCGTCAGGCAAAATATGCTGCAACGGCCGAATCTAGTATCGTTGACGAGGTTTTGGCAAAAGTTATTGATATTCTGGACCCTCAACTGAATTAATCTCAGCCAGAATATATCCCATTATAATACAATTTCCTCAGGCATCCACCTGGGGAAGCATGCATCTTCCACTAATTTAAGTGGGTTGCGCAACATCATGCCGCTGCCTAGCTTGTAAATGGCGCGTTCCACCGGAAGCGGTCATGTTTACTGCCTTGATCTGTCTTTATGGGAACGATTATGTGCTTTCACATACCCTATTCCAATCTTCGCTACGTGGTGGTCACTTTGGGGGTCTTGATAAGAGCAGTGTCCTGCTTTATATTATTTATTAGCCACTTACTGACAACGGCGATCCTAGTCAGAGGAGCCAAGATTTTAGAAAAGCCCGCGTCAGGGATGACCTGACGCGGGCTTTTTGTTTTTGATTTAGTAGCGATTTCGCGTTAGGGATCGGGCATATCGCCTCGCTGATAGATAGTCGCTATGAAATATTCATTTCACTCATTTACCAGCGTGAATTCAATCATGATAAAGCGGCACACCCGGACTGAACAGCAGCAGCATATTGATGCTTGGCAACACCGCGGATTAACTAAACAGCCTTATTGTGAACAGCAGGGTATGACATTCAGTAATTTTTATTGTTAGGTTCATATCTGGCAATGTTATGGATAAAAATTACCGCAGTGGGACCAACCGCAAAATACTTCCCCCACTCCATGCGCCTAACACAGTATTTTTCAACTGATTTATATAAGAAATTCGGTGATTTCATAAAAAGAAATCTATAAATCGCTAATTTCACCCCTGACAATGCAGCGTATTGGTGTCAAAAAATTATTTAGTTATCAAACGCGCCGTCGGAGATATGGATTTTCATGCCTTGAGTGCTAAATTAATTTTATATAGCAATATATTTCAATGGATTAAACTAATCTTCCTATTGAGCTCTACCATGAAGAAACCACCTGTAAATATACATAATTAGTATTATATGCTGAGATAAATGGAAAGGACCCATTACAGCGCAAGGCAAGAGGAAGAAGTTGATAATAGAAAATGACGTTCTAGTTTTTAGAATTGGCGATACTGATCAAGAACCACATGACATATATTTGCTACAAAACATATCCATTGCATCACAAAATCCACCAGCCTATTTAAAGCAACATAATGTTGCGATATTCGACAGCAGTAGTTTCAAAAAAATATGTCCCTTGTATCACAATGACTGTAGGAGACAGTATATGCGAGCGTTAGTTAAAGCAAATCCTCGCGCTGGGCTCTGGTTACAGGACGTACCGATCCCACAAGTTCGCGATGATGAGGTGCTGATCAAGATCCGCAAGACCGGTATTTGCGGAACGGATCTGCATATATGGAACTGGGACGAATGGGCCCAAAAAACGGTACCCGTTCCTCTGGTAACAGGCCATGAATATGCCGGAGAAGTTGTAGAAGTAGGCCGTAATGTCACGCAAATAAGCATTGGCCAGCGCGTCAGCGGTGAGGGACATCTTGTCGATCTCGGTTGCACCGCAGCCAGGGCAGGAAATTTTCATCTGGATCCTCATAGCTTGTCAGTAGGAGTAAACCATCCCGGTGCCTTTGCGGAGTATCTGGCGCTGCCTGCATTCAATGTTATTGCTCTCCCCGATGAGATTGACGATGAACTGGGGGCTATTCTCGACCCGCTTGGTAATGCGGTTCATGTCGCTCTGTCATTTGATTTGGTGGGCAACGATGTATTGATCATGGGTGCGGGGCCTATTGGGATAATGGCGGCCGCGGTTGCGCGATTTGTCGGCGCGCATCGTATATTCATCGCCGATATCAATGCCGAGCGCCTAGCGCTTGCGAACCGGATAGTCGACGCGATTACCCTGGATCCGGACAACACGTCGTTAACAGAAGTTGCTCAGCGTTACGGTTTGTCTGATGGATTCCCTATCGGTTTTGAAATGAGTGGTAGTAATGAAGCGCTGGAATCCTTAATCGGTGCCATGACTTCCGGTGGCCAGATAGCCTGTCTGGGATTGCCTACGCGTAAAGTGACATTGGATTGGAATACAGTAGTTTGCAAGAGCCTGCGTATCAAAGGGGTTTATGGGCGAGAAATGTTCGAGACCTGGCGCAAGACCCTCAACATGCTACAAAGCGGTTTGAACGTTAGGGATATCATCACTCACCGCTTGCCTGTCGATGACTTCCACGCAGGTTTCCAGGCGATGCAAGCAGGGACAGCCGGCAAGGTTATTTTGAATTGGTCTACTTAAGGACAGAGTCGTTACGGCTCTGTTTGTCAGAAAAATTATTTGCCAGTCCGATAAGCCAACGGAGGTTGCGATGACCATTACCCTTGATATTATCAATACCGTTAAAGACCTGGATCCGGCTGAGTATCGCGCGTTTTTTCTTCAAAGCAAGGCGCCCATGTTTTACGATCTGCGATTTCTTATCGCGGCTGAGCAGTCACCCTTGTTAAATGTCAGTAAAATCTTCTATGTGCTGGCGCGGGAGGAAAGGCGGCTGGTTGCGCTGGTCCCGATTTATCTGCAAGACTTTAAGTCTGTTGATCCGTTAGGGTTATTGGTTTCCTCCGCTAAGCTCTCGATAATACCTGAAGAGCGCGGACTGTTCAGTCATATCATGCATTGTACGGACACCACAATCCCGATGTTGGGCGATGCCCCTAGTCTGTATGCCCTAATATTCGATGCTCTTACGAGTATCGCACTGGCTGAGAAGGCGCGCTATTTCTGTTTTCTCAATGTGCAGGATGGCGTGCTTCTGCGTGAAGCTCAACGTTATGGGCTGAATATAAATTACATGGTGGATAAATATACACTCGAACTGGATGCTTTTGCGGATTTTGACAGTTTTGTGCAGGCTTTGCCAAAGGACGGGCGTCATGAAATGGTACGCCAGCTTCGTATCTTTAAACGCGGCGGTGCGCGAGTTCGAATACTGGCTCCTCCCTTTGATAATGAAATTGAGAAACTGGCCCGGTTGTGTTATTTGACAACCAAACGGCTGGGGACGCCGCATTATTGGCCAGAAGCACAATTGGCTGCTTTTTGCCGTCTTTGCGGCGATCTGGTTCGCCTTAGCGTCGTAGAACAGAACGGGCAAATTGTCAGCGGCATTATCTGCTTCGAGGAAGACGGAACTCTCCATGCCTGGTCGGCCGGCATGGATTACGAGCATTCCGAATTCAGCCCTTATACCCTGGCCTTCGCTGCCCTGTACCGCTATGCATTCGAAAGCGGAATTAATCTTATCGAGGGCGGCCGCTTGAATGCCCGCATCAAGACTCGCTTGGGATTGAAACCGAAACGGCTGTATTCCATCGTCAGCCAGGACTTGGGGATACCCGCCGCTACGCAGACTTCTGTGTCTCGACTGAAGCTGGCATCGCAACTGGATGGCGAGGTTCGTCTTGCTTCGCATCCCGCCTTTGATGAGTGGTACCTCACCAGCACCTGGAACGGTCGAGGCCCAACGCGTAGACCTGCCGGAATAGTACGCGCCGCGACTGAGGCCGATGTGATTCGCGCGATTGCATTTGCCAAGGAGCGAGGCATGGAAGTGAGCGTGCGTGGAAATGGGCATAACTACGCCGGTTGTTTTCTTCGCTTTGATTCGCTGATGTTGGACGTTTCCGGCTTGAAGGGACTTGATATCGATAGCCGGCGCAAGCGCGCCATCGTTGAACCTGGGGTCAGTAGCGGCCAATTGAGTCATGCACTGGCGGCTAAAGGTTTGGCTTTTCCCACAGGGCATGTAAAAGAAGTGGGTATCAGCGGATTCCTGTTGGGTGGAGGGCTTGGGATCAACTGCAGCCAATGGGGAGGAATGAGCGTGTTCAACGTACAAGCCCTGGACATTGTCACCGCGGACGGTCGTCTACGACATGTTTCCGAAACCCAGGAGCCAGACTTGTTCTGGGCCGCTCGTGGCGCCGGGCCCTGTTCGTTTTTTGCCGTGACTCGCTTTTACCTCAGTTGCTACTCGTTGCCTCGGGCAATAACCAACAGCTTATACACGCTACCTTTCACGCATTTGCACGATTTATTGGCGGGGCTTGACGTCGCATCTCCCCCTGCAAATCTTCAGGTGACGCTGTCTGTCAGCCCCACGACGACGGGTGGCATACCGGCAGTGCAGTTAAATATCTTGGCGTTCGCCGCTAGCCCGCAAGAAGCGCAGGCGCTACGCGAATCTTTTGAAGCCAGCCTGGAACTGCCGCTCACAGCCTTGGCCATCGACCAGCCCTCAAACTTCGAGGCCATTTACGAGCAGTTCAACGGCATGGTGTTATCAAAAAGGTTTTGTGCCGACAATATCCTTACAGATAACACGCAGGAATTGGTTTCCATCCTATCCCGGTATTTATCAGGCGCGCCTTCTCGGAGTACCCTTACAGCGATTCTCTGGCGGGGTGTGACCACCTATCCGCAAGCCGCATTTTCGGCACAGGGCAAGTTTTTTGTATCCACATACGCCCAATGGAACGATGCAAAAGATGACAATATCAATCGATATTGGTTAAAACAGATGTATGACGAGCTTCAGGAGATTGCCCGTAGCAGTTATATCAACGAGTACGATCTTGAGACAAGGGCGGCCGAGACCAGCAGGTGCTTCGCCGCTGAAAATTGGGAACGATTGCAAAGGCTCAGGCTTGAATACGACCCTGACGGCGTATTTGTTGACGTGCAACAATTGGGGGAGCATGGCGATCTGCCAGGAGCGAAAAACTAAATGGAATGTCGTCGCCTTGGTTCGCCGCGATGGCGTGGCTGATAAAAAGGGGTTTGCAACGCCCTATCGGCGTGTACATCAGCGCCGGCCGGTCGCCACCGCTGTCCGAGCCCATGAACAAATACGCGGGAGGCGCCCAGGCCTCCCCCGGCCGTATTTATTTCAGCGCAATGCGCGCGACACTATCATTCATGCGTTATTGGGGATGCTGATCCGAGTATTTTTCTGACAGCTGCCTTTCTGAATAAATGTGACTTATATCACCTTTTTTCGATCCTGATCCGGTCCCTGAAAATGTGACCCCTCTCCATCACATCATTCGCCGTTTTTCATATTATAGTCGTGAAGTTGTACATAATTGTCTATAGACAACTCAGGATGTTCAGGTGCGCGCCATGAAAGCTTTAAGTAAAAATTCCCAGATCCCACTTTACCAGCAGGTGGCGGAGTGGATAAGAGAAAGTATCTACACCGGAGAGTTGGTCGAGGACGACCGTATTCCCTCTGAATTCCAGATTATGGACATGCTGGAAGTCAGCCGGGGCACCGTAAAGAAGGCGGTCGCCCAGTTGGTGAAAGCCGGGACGCTGGTTCAGGTCCAGGGAAAAGGCACTTTTGTCAAAAAGGAGAACATCGCCTACCCGCTGGGTGAAGGATTATTGTCGTTTGCCGAATCGCTGGAAAGTCAAAAAATCAGCTTCAGCACCTGTGTGGTAACTTCACGAATTGAATCAGCAAATCGTTTTGTTGCTGAGAAGCTGCAAATAAAACCGGGGCAGGACATTTTATACCTTGAACGTCTGCGTTCTATTGGCGATGAAAAGGCCATGCTGATTGAGAACCGTATTAATATTGAGCTTTGTCCGGGCATTACCGAAGTGGATTTTAACAAGGAAAATTTGTTTCCAACGATCGAGCGCCTTTCTCAGCAAAAAATCCGCTACTCAGAAAGCCGTTACGCCGCCCGGTTGATTGGTAATGAGCGTGGTCATTTCCTGGATATCAGCGAAGAAGCGCCGGTATTACACCTGGAACAGCTGGTTTTTTTCTCCCGGACTTTGCCCGTAGAGTTCGGCAATGTCTGGCTGAAAGGTAATAAATACTACCTGGGCACCATCCTGCAGCGCCGGGAGGTGAGTTGAGGCGGTTTTGATAATTATCCAATCGTCATCAATCCAAGCCATTGTCGAGTAACGTGATTAATGAGGAATTTATGCAGGGCATTGAATTCAAATCCGAGTACGTTCAACGCATCCCTGCGGGAATGAGTGTTGATGCGCTCATCCGCCGACTGGCGCAACCGCTGATTGCCGATGGTCAGGTGGTCGGGGATTTTGCCGACCATGTCCTGGCGCGTGAAAAGAAATTCCCTACCGGCCTGCCTACAGATCCGGTTGGCGTAGCAATACCGCATACCGATCATCGTTATGTGCGCCGCAACGCCTTCGCCATTGGTATCCTGCCGGAGCCGGTGGCGTTCGCGGATATGGGCGGTGAGCCAGACCCGGTGCCGGTGCGCGTGGTTTTCTTACTGGCGCTGAGTGAAAGCAACAAGCAACTCAATGTGCTGGGCTGGATAATGGATCTGATTCAGGATGACGGGTTTATGCAGAAATTATTCGCCATGAGTAATGAACAAATTCACCAGGCTATTTTAGATAAACTCAATGAACGAGGTGAAATATGAGCCAGACTATTTTATTTGTATGCGCCACCGGCATCGCGACCTCCACCGCGGTGGCCGAAAAGGTAATGGAGTATTGTAAGGAACAAGGACTGGATGTCAATTATTCACAAACTAATGTCGCGTCCCTGCCGAGCAATACCGACGGGGCGACTTTAGTGGTATCCACTACCAAAGTGCCTTATGAACTGGATATTCCGGTAGTTAATGGCCTACCTATAATTACGGGCATAGGCGAGGATAAGGTGCTGGAGAAAATAGCATCGATCCTGAAAGACCAAAAATAATTAATTTAAACTATTCCGATTAATTTATAAAGGCGCTAACGCGAGGTCCCGTTACGTCTGCAACAGGGGTTTGCCATGAATGAAATAGCCCATACCCTATATACGGTCGTGCAATATATCCTGGGTTTTGGCCCGACGGTATTATTGCCGCTGGTATTATTTATTCTTGCTTTGTTCTTTAAAGTAAGACCGGCCAAAGCGCTGCGTTCATCCCTCACTGTCGGTATCGGCTTCGTGGGAATCTATGCCATTTTTGATATTTTGACCAGCAACGTGGGACCCGCAGCCCAGGCCATGGTGGAACGTACCGGTATCAACCTGCCGGTAGTGGATCTTGGCTGGCCGCCGCTGTCCGCCATTACCTGGGGATCGCCGATCGCGCCTTTCGTGATCCCGCTGACCATCCTGATTAACGTGGCGATGCTGGCGCTTAACAAGACGCGTACCGTCGATGTGGATATGTGGAATTACTGGCACTTCGCCTTGGCCGGTACCCTGGTTTATTACAGTACGGGCAGTTTCGTGTTTGGTCTGCTGGCCGCCGGCATCGCCGCGGTGGTGGTACTCAAACTGGCGGACTGGTCTGCGCCGATGGTGCAGAAGTATTTCGGTCTGGAGGGTATTTCATTACCGACGCTATCCGCGGTGGTGTTCTTCCCAATAGGGCTGTTGGTGGACAAAATCATCGAAAAAATCCCGGGACTTAACCGTATTCATATCGATCCGGAAACTGTGCAGAAGAAGCTCGGCATTTTCGGTGAACCGATGATGGTGGGCACCATCCTTGGCGTGCTGCTGGGCGTTATCGCCGGTTATGATTTCAAACATATCCTGTTATTGGGTATCAGTATCGGCGGGGTAATGTTTATTCTGCCGCGTATGGTCCGCATCCTGATGGAAGGCCTGTTGCCGCTGTCAGAGGCCATCAAAAAATACCTCAACGCCAAATATCCGGGACGCGATGATTTATACATCGGGCTGGATATCGCGGTGGCGGTAGGTAACCCGGCAATTATCTCAACGGCGCTGTTGCTGACGCCCATTTCGGTTTTCATCGCTTTTGTTCTGCCGGGAAATAAAGTGCTGCCGCTCGGGGATTTGGCGAATCTGGCGGTGATGGCGTCAATGATTGCGCTGGCCTGCCGCGGCAACATTTTCCGCACCCTGCTGGGGGCGATTCCGGTCATTGCCGCGGACCTGTGGATTGCCACCAAAATCGCGCCGTTTATCACCACTATGGCGAAAGACGTCAACTTTAAATTTGCTGATGGCTCTAGCGGGCAGGTTTCCAGTTTCCTGGATGGCGGCAACCCATTCCGCTTCTGGCTGCTTGAAATCTTTAACGGCAACATTATCGCTATCGGTTTGGTGCCGGTAATCGGCCTGGTGCTATATGGGGTGTTCCGAATGACGCGGAGAACCGTATATGCCTGATTCCAGCGCGGCTATCGTCATTGATATCGGTACCACCAATTGTAAAGTCACCTGTTTTTCCTGCCAGGATGCCACGCGGCTGGGGGCCAGAAAATTTGTTACTCCCAAACTGATATCGACGCAGGGCGCGGTTGATTTTGACGTCGACCAGCTGTGGCTGGAGATTAAGGCGGCAATGTCCGGCCTGGCGGCGGAATCATCGCTGCCGGTGGGACGCATCAGCATTGCCAGCTTTGGCGAATCCGGTGTGTTCATTGATGATAAGGGAGAAATCCTGACGCCGATGCTGGCTTGGTATGATCGCCGCGGCGAAGAATATCTGGCGGCGCTGAGCGAGGTGGAAAGCGCAAGGCTGTATGCCATCACCGGGTTACCTCCGCACAGTAACTACTCCGCTTTCAAAATGCGCTGGTTGCTGGATCGCTATCATTTACACGGACGGGAAGACATCTGCTGGCTGCATGCCCCCGAGTTACTGCTGTGGCGGCTAACCGGACAACGACGCACCGAGATCACGCTCGCCAGCCGCACACTTTGCCTCGATGTCAGCCACGGCGCCTGGTCGCGGGAAGCAGCCGATATTATGCAACTGCCGTTTGCCGCCTTTGCGCCGCTGCTGACGCCGGGGGAAGTTGCGGGCTGGGTCGCTCCCGAACTGGGCCGCGATCTGGGTTTCTGCGAACACGTCAGCGTCACGCTAGCCGGACACGACCACATGGTGGGCGCCCGGGCCCTGCAAATGAAGACGGGGGAAATATTGAACTCAACGGGGACGACAGAGGGCATTTTGCTGCTCAACTCCCGCCCCGCCTTGAGCGTACAGGCAAGCCGGGACAAACTGGCCAATGGCCGTTATTCGTTGCCGGATCTTTATACCCTGTTCGCCTCTTTGCCGGTCGGCGGTTTTGCCCTGGAATGGCTGAGCAACACCTTTCGTTTTACCTTCGGCGAAATCGAAGCTGCCCTGGAGCGCGGCTACCGGCATTATCTGGACGAGATGTGGACACTAGAGGATGTGCCGGTATTTATCCCCCATTTGCGCGGCTCGGGGTCCCCGCATAAGAACCGTCATACCCGGGGACTGCTGTATGGCCTGGGCGACAGTCTGTCCATCGATACGCTGGTCGCTGGTATTTCGCTGGGGCTGGCGATGGAATTCGTCAACTGCTTTGCCTGCTTTGGTGTCCCTACGGGGCAAACGCTGAAGGTGATTGGACCGGCCACAGGCAATCCGCTCTGGTTGCAATTAAAAGCTGATATTTTGCAGCGCCCGGTGGACGCCATTGCATTTGATGAAGCCGTCTCGGTAGGGGCGCTGCTCACCGCCTGTCCGACGCTGGCGCCGCCGGAGGTGACCGTCGCCGCGCGCTATCTTCCCAATATGCGGCGATACCGGGCGCTGCAAGGTTATCAATTACGCTGGCAGGAGTTTTATCGCTTCAAGCTTCAACAGGAAGGTGTTATTGCTGAATAAGCCTAGGTGGCGCGAAGTACCTAAGCAAATAACTTGAATAAAATAATGCCTTGAATAGTGCATTATTTTATGAGCCAGGAGAGGAATTGGGTTAGTAAATTAAAATTTATCTCTATGTTAGCAACACTAAATGAGGAAAATACTATGCCATTAGTTAATGGAAAGATCCTGCTCGACCGAATTCGCGAAAAGAAAGTGCTGGCGGGTGCTTTTAATACCACGAACCTGGAAACCACAATTTCTATTCTGAATGCCATTGAACGATCGGGATTACCTAATTTTATTCAGATCGCGCCGACCAATGCCCAATTGTCAGGTTATGATTATATTTATGAAATTGTTAAACGGCATGCCGATAAAATGGATGTCCCGGTAAGTTTGCATCTCGATCATGGTAAATCGCTGGATGATGTGAAACAGGCGGTGCGCGCTGGGTTCACCTCGGTGATGATTGATGGCGCGGCGTTTTCATTTGATGAAAATATTGCGTTTACGCGTGAAGCGGTTGATTTCTGCAAATCATTCGGTGTGCCTGTTGAAGCGGAACTCGGCGCCATTCTGGGTAAAGAAGACGATCATGTCAGCGAAGCCGACTGTAAAACCGAACCGGAAAAAGTAAAGGCGTTCGTCGAGCAAACCGGCTGCGACCTGCTCGCGGTCTCGGTGGGCAATGTCCATGGTTTGGACGATATTCCCCGTATCGATATTCCGTTGCTCCAGCGTATTGCCGTGGTGTCCCCGGTGCCGCTGGTTATTCATGGCGGTTCAGGTATTCATGAGGATATCCTGCGCAGCTTCGTCAATTACAATGTTGTCAAAGTGAATATCGCCAGCGACCTGCGAAAAGCGTTTATTACATCCGTGGGCAAAGCCTATGTTGATAATAACAATGAGGCTAACCTGGCCCGCGTAATGGCGCGCGCAAAATATGCGGTTGAAGAGGATGTCTACGCCAAAATCCTGATGATGAATAAAGGTCACCGCTATATTCGTAAAGCATCTTAAGGTTCACCGAAACCATCTGAGGATAGTATGATTAGGCAAAGCGTTAAAGTAATAAACAGTACGGGATTACATGCCCGCCCGGCGGCTTGTTTAGCCAAGATAGTAAAAAAATATCATTCATCACTTACCCTGATAAACAACGGGAAGGAAATCCCGATTAAAGGAATGATGAGTATATTAGGCGCCGGCGTGAAAGGAAATACCACGATTGATTTGCTGTGCGACGGTCAGGATGAGCATCAGTTTTTGGAGGAACTTAAAACGGAATTTGCCCGTGGCTTCGGTGAAAAAGATTAGTCATTTTAATCTTCAACTTGATGTGATTACCACCACTGCCGCATCTTCAACAAACTCGGGCGGGGTCATCCCGCCCAGGGCAGAATGAGGACGGTACCGATTATAGTGTACGCGCCAGGCTTCAATCTTGCACCGCGCATCGGCCAAGGACATGAACCATTTCTCATTCAGGCACCCCAGCCGGAGTCTGCCGTTGAACGACTCGACCGTCGCATTATCACCGCGCTGATGTTCGCCTGCCCAGAATGGGCGGGCGGGCAGTAAAGTTTCTTAATCATGAAGCGCCAGAATTTCCGCGGCTCCCATGGCATGGTCAAGACTGCTCAACCAGCCATGGCGGTTATAAAAATCATCGTCGGTCAGTTAGCTGTTCCATGGCGGCGCATCACTTTGCTGGATTTGATATTACATAGCTTCATTTCCTGTCATCCCCTATATCTCTCTACCCACGCGTGCATTCTATTATCGCTGCATGGGGTTGCTGCTGATAAGGTTGCAAAAAAGCCGTATCCTCGGCGGAGGTATTTTCCGCCCATATTAGCGGACGCCATAGTATATTGTTAAATCCAGCCGCGGCCAAGGTACTTTCAAGAGTATGAGCTGACCAATAGTAAGTTTGCAGGTCGATATCATAAGGCGGTTTATGAAGGTGCAACCCAACTTTGCTTCCATCAGCCCTGGCTTCTGTTTCAGTCAAACTGAAGCCGAATGGGAGGTAATACAACGGATCCGTATTGAAATCAGGGTGAAGTGGCAGAGTTATTAGTTTTCCGCCGGGCTTAAGCAGGGATGCAAAAGACATGAACAAAGTTGATAAATCTTCCAGGCTGTTGATATAAGGTATGACATAGATCGATAGTACAATATCAAAAGTGTTATTTAATGATTCATCAAGATGGGAAAGAAATGTGATACCCTTGCCATCCTTTTTTTCTTGATAAATGGCATGATCAAGCATACCTTTCGATATATCATAGCCAAACACCTCTTTAGCGCCATTATCTATCAGCCACCGCGCATAAAACCCCGGACCGCAGCCGAAATCCATAATTCGCTTGCCGCTTAATTTTCCTAAATGAAACTTTATGGTGGGTGTTTCCAATTGTGTCCGATAGGGTTGAAGAGAAAAAGAATCATAAAGTTCAGCATATTCATCAAAAGTTGCGGGGTCAAAAGTGGTCGCGGACTCTTGGCCTATATTGTTGTCTTGAGAATTGGAATCACTCATTTGTCCTCCGTAAAGCCCTAGAAGGGTGTTACATTTTTTTAAACAGTAGTCATCTCTAATTGACAAGATAATATGATTTAACAGAATTCATTTTTCTGGTTCACCCGAAGAGCGACATGTTATAAACTTAATACCAGTGGAGACAATGATAATGTTCATGAATAACATAAATTTTTTTAATAAACATTTTGATCAAGGTATCAAGCCGGCCTGATTTACATCTTTATATATAGAAGACAGATAACGCATAGATAACATTCATATTAACTGAGAAGGGAAGCAAATCAATTGCCATTTTTGATGGGCCTGTGTCAAAAAAAGCAATCTCCATGACACCTGTGCTATCAAAGGTGAGTGAAGCCGCTTCATGTCCCGTTGATAACTGGCGGGTTGTCAGGCTGTGCGTCCAATTCAGGCACCGGGTCGACCCCATCTCCCGCCACGACCCCGGGGCTGTGACATTTGCCAGGATTATAGTTAAAGTTGAATCGGCCCCGGTCGCGCTAGCGATAGCGATAGCGATAGCGATAGCGATAGCGATAGCACGGGGCCATTTTGCGCCGTCGGTTTACCAGCACCCGGTGGTGGGTGTTAAATATGTTCCGCAACCGGTGACGATCAGCGCCGGGATACCATCATTGACCCGCCCATGAGACTATGTTGGTCAAACGTGCGTTACTTGGCCGGCCGTCGCACCGTGCTGTGGCAACGCCACCCGAACACCCAGGGCAATCACGAGCGCAGCGAGCAGCATCACAGCGCCTGCGGCGATAAAGACGCCGGTGACGCCGCTAAAACCGAACACTATGCCGCCCACTGCGGCGCCGGCGGCTATTGACGATTGCACCGCCGCGACGACCATGCCGCCCGCGGTCTCCGCTTGATCGGGGACGGCACGCGCCACCCAGTTAGACCATGCCACCGGCACGCCGCCGAAGGCCAGCCCCCACAAAGCCACCAATAGCATCAGGCCTGTTTCGTGGACGGGGAGCCAGATCATGCCGAACGCCGCCACGCCCACCAGCGCAGGCATCAATACCAACGTAGCGCGCAGGCTACGTTCCATCAGCCAGCCGGCCAGCAGCGTGCCGACGAAGTTGGCGACACCAAACCCCAGAAGCATCAGAGACAAACCGTCAGCATCAATAGGGGCCACGCTTTCCAGCGCGGGGCGGATATAGGTGAACAAGGCATACTGGCCCGTATGAGCCAGCACGCAGCCCATCATTCCGATCCCAATGCCTGGGCGGCGGAGCAATTCCAGAACCGATGCGGTGCGCGCCATCTTGCGCGCAGTCATGCGGGGCAGCGTGAACAATTGGAAGACAAGTGTTAACCCGCCAACACCCGCCGCCGCCACAAATGCACTGCGCCAGCCATAGAGTCCCCCCAGATAGCTTCCCAACGGCACAGAAACCACCGTCCCGATCGCAATGCCGCTGAAGATGATGGATAGCGCCCGCGGCACTGATTTCGCAGGCACCAGCCGCATAGCCACGGCTGCCGCCATGCTCCAAAAACCGCCCAACGCGATGCCCAGCAAAATACGCATCACCAGTAACACTGTCAGGCTGGAGGACAACGCCACAAGCACGTTGGAGGCGATCATCAGCACGGTAAAAGCCAACAAGACGACGCGCCGGTCAAACCTACGCGTCAGACCGGGCACCAGCAGCCCGGCAAACAGGGCGATGACGGCGGTTACCGTCACCGCTTGGCCGGCAAGCGCCTCCGACACGCCGAGATCGGCTGCCATTGGCGTCAACAGGCTGGCGGGTAGATACTCCGCCGTCAGCAACCCGAACACACCCATCGCCAATGAAAACACGGCCATCCACGCGGGTGCCGCAGGCGCTACGCCGGCCGCACTGCCTGTGTTGGCGGTGGGTCGGCCATCAAAAACGTCATTACTCATCTCGAACATCCCTGGATATCGGTTGTAGCCGCAAGTCTAGCGGCGCAACACAGGATGATCTATGATGCTAAGTCTTGATGTTTTGCTCGAAACGCCGAAAATGACTGAACAAGAACAATTTGCCCTATCGTCAGATCTCATCAGCGAACTGCTGACCGGCATGCGCCTGCAGGGTGTTCAGTACCGTCGCATCCAGACGGGCCCCACCTTTGGCCTGGGTTTCGATGCCAGGCCGGGACATGCTTACTTCCATTTCCTGGCCGTCGGCAATGCCGTACTGCGCACCGATGATGGTACATTGCATGCATTGTCTGCGGGTAGCGCCGTGTTCATGCCTCAAGGCGAGGCTCATCAACTGCTGTCCGCGGCCGAAGTTTCATTTCAGGACATCGGCATGTTCGACGCGGCGCCCCTCGGCGAGGCCGTGAGCGGGGTGAACACATGCCCCAGTACGCATGCTACGCCCAGCGCGGTTCTCTTTTACGGCTGCATGGAGTTCGATCTCGGCGCCATGCAGGGACTCGGCAAGATGATGCCAAGCGTCATGGTGGCTGACACACAAGAGCAGCGCTACCCTGGTTTGCTGGCGATTCTTGACGCAATGAAACGTGAAATCTGCGCAGGCCGCATCGGCTTCGCCGGTATTCTGGCCCGGCTCGCTGAGGTGGCAGGAGCCATGATCGTGCGCGGCTGGATCGAATGCGGTTGTGAGAACGCCTCTGGTCTTGTCGCGGCATTGCGTGATCCGCGCCTGGCCCGCGCCATATTGGCGTTGCACCGCCAGCCTGGCCGTGCATGGACAGTTACAGCGTTGGCCGCGGAGTCGCATGTCTCTCGTTCTGTTTTCGCGCAACGCTTTCACGCCACCATCGGAATGCCGCCCCTGCGCTATGCCACGGAGCTGAGGATGCGTCTTGCCAGCCAATGGCTGCTTCACGAGAGATTGTCCATCGACGCCGTCGCCCAGCGTCTCGGCTACACCTCTCAAGCTGCATTCAGTCGCGCCTTCAAGCGCGTCATCGGCCAGCCGCCGGGCGCCAGTCGGCATCGGCTTACATAAGCAAGCGCTTTGGCCGCACTGGACTGACGTTATTTGCGCCGCGCGCACGCGAGGATAAGGCGGACTTTAATCGCGGGTGCAGACCAGACTTCAGGTATCATATTCATCACATAAGCGTGATTTCCGTCGCAAATCCAATATAAGAAGAAAATTTTTTGACTTTTATATATAAAAATCATTATGCATCTTTACGCGATTAACTCTCTGAATCAAATACTCTTTATTCGCACAACGCCTCTCAGACAATCACCGGATTTTTATATATAAAAGTCCGAGATTCGCCCTCGCACTGAAATGCCTTTTTTATCGCAAAACCGAAAAAAAGAGTGATGCCGCCCCCAGGTTGACTTGATCGGCAAGCCTCCTAGAATCCGTCATTATGTCAACACATTGAAGCCAAGATAACAGGTCGGCACGTGATAAAGACCAGTCATGATCGGCGGATAACCATGGGCGCCATTGCGCGAAACAGAGTGCATAAACGATGACGAACAAGAGACGAAGCCAGGAATGGTTTGGACGAACGGATAAATCCGGTTTTATCGCCCGCAGCTGGTTGAAAAACCAAGGCTTGCCTAACGATGTTTTTGACGGCCGGCCGGTTATCGGCATTTGTAATACGTGGTCGGAGCTCACGCCATGTAATGCGCATTTGCGCGATCTGGCCGACCAGGTAAAACAGGGCGTGCTGGAAGCCGGCGGCATTGCGTTCGAATTCCCGGTGATGTCGCTGGGCGAAGCGCTCATGAAGCCCACCACCATGTTATTTCGCAATCTTGCCAGCATGGACGTGGAAGAATCGATTCGCGCCAATCCCATAGACGGGGTCGTGCTGCTGGTCAATTGCGACAAAACCACGCCCGCCTGCCTGATGGGCGCCGCCAGCGTCGATCTGCCCACCATCGTGGTCAGCGGCGGACCGATGCTTAACGGCAAACACCACGGCAAAGATCTGGGTTCAGGCACCGATCTGTGGAAATTCAGCGAAGATTTACGCGCGCAAAAAATCACCCAGGAAGAGTTTAATCAGGCGGAAAACAGCATGTCCCGCAGCCCCGGCGCCTGCAACACCATGGGCACCGCCTCCACCCTCGCCTGCATGGTGGAGGCCCTGGGCCTGACGCTGCCGGGGGGCGCCGCCATTCCGGCGGTGGATGCCAACCGCCGGCGCCTATCGCGCCTCGCCGGCCGGCGCATTGTGGCCATGGTCGAGCAAGACCAGCGGTTATCGCAGATCCTGACGCGGCAAGCATTTGAAAACGCCATCGTGGTTAACGCGGCCATCGGCGGCTCAACCAATTTTATCCTGCACCTGCTGGCCATTGCCGGACGGCTGGGGGTGGAATTGACGCTGGATGACTTTGATCGCCTCAGCCAACGCGTGCCGCTGCTGGCTAACCTGAAACCCTCGGGCGACTACCTGATGGAAGATTTTTATTACGCCGGCGGGGTACCGGCGGTCATCAGCCAGTTGGCGCACCGGCTGCACGGCGAGGTGATACAGGCCAACGGCCTGTGCCTGACGGATAACTACCGTGGCGGCCGCAGTTATAACAATGCGGTGATCGCCGATGCCGCCGCCCCGGTGCAAGAAGACGCCGGCACCGTGGTGTTGCGCGGCAATCTCGCCCCCGACGGCGCAATAATCAAGCCCTCCGCCGCTTCACCTGATCTGTTGTGCCATACCGGACGGGCGTTCGTATTCGAGAATATCGAACACTATAACGCGGTGATTAACGATTTGACCCTGCCGGTGGAAAAAGACGACATCCTGGTGATGAAAGGCGCCGGCCCGCGCGGCTATCCGGGAATGCCCGAGGTAGGCAATTTCGGCTTGCCGAAAAAACTTTTGCTCGAAGGTGTGCGGGATATGGTGCGCATCTCCGACGGGCGCATGTCCGGCACCGCTTTCGGCACTATTGTCCTGCACGTCAGCCCGGAATCGGAGATTGGCGGCACGCTGGCCCTGGTGCAGACCGGCGATTTTATCGAGCTGAACGCCCGGGAAAAAATCCTGCATTTGCGCGTGTCCGAGGATGAGCTGGCCCGGCGCCGGCAGCGCTGGACGCCGACGCTGCCCGCCATCACGCGCGGCTATGCCAGTTTATATATCGCGACCGTGCAGCAGGCTCATCTCGGCGCCGATCTGGACTTCCTGGTAGGTCACTCCGGCGATCATATCGACCGGGAACCGCACCCCGAGTAGCGCCTGCGTATTACCCTCAGCCCAGGCCGCCATGACGGCGACCATTCCAACCCTTGCACTTGATGATGAATCGACTGGAGAGAACGATGAAAAACCATTGGCCTGATGATGCCGCCCTGTTTGCCCTGGCGCGTGAAAAATTATTCGTGGCGTTGGTGGGCGATATCCTGGATACCATGGGTTTGCAGCACCAGTATTTACATCCGCACTTGAAACCCGTCGATCCCGCCGCGGTGATCCTCGGTCGCGCCATGCCGGTACTGGAAGCGGATTTTTTCGATACGCAATATGAGGGTCATAATCCCCTGAGCGCCCAGCCATTCGGCCTGATGTTCCAGGCCCTGGACGACCTGCAAAAGGACGAGGTTTACATTTGCGCCGGCGGTTCCCATCGCTATGCCCAATTTGGCGGATTAATGGCGACCCGCGCCCTTTATTGCGGCGCCGCGGGCGCGGTCGTTCACGGTTTTCACCGCGATACCAACGAAATTCTGAAATTACGGTTTCCGGTAGCGTCTTTCGGCAGTTATGCGCAGGATCAAGGGCCGCGCGGCAAAGTGGTGGACTGGCGGGTACCGATAGAATTGGACGGCATCAAAGTGATGCCCGGCGACGTCATTTACGGGGACCGCGACGGCGTACTGGTGGTGCCTGCCGCCGCAGTGGACGATGCGTTCCACGGCGCATTCGAGAAAGCCAAAGGCGAAAATAACGTATTGGAGGCGTTACGGCAAGGTATGCGCACCACCGATGCCTTTGAGAAATTCGGCATTATGTAGCCGCCGCTTATTGCGGTAAGCCTATCCTTCTGCGAGACAATAAGCGGTTCACTGGGTGCCCTCACCTTTTATTGCCTGGAGTCTGAAAAATGGAAAGTCATATCCACCTCGAAGAAAAGGCGCTGATGAAAAAAATAAGCGTCAAAATTATCCCTCTAATGTTATTAATGTATATTATTGCTTATATCGACCGGCAGAATATCGGTTTTGCCAAATTACATATGGTTGATAGCCTGGGCTTAAGCGAAACCGCCTTTGGCCTGGGCGCATCGCTATTTTTTATCGGTTATTTATTTTTTGAAATTCCAAGCAATATCTTTTTGCATAAAATAGGTCCGCGTATTTGGTTTGCCCGCATCATGATCACGTGGGGTATCATTACCATTCTGCTGGCTTTTACCACCAGCGCCACCATGTTTTATATCTTACGGTTTTTAATCGGCGCGGCCGAGGCAGGACTGTATCCCGGTTTGCTTTATTATATGACCCGCTGGTTCCCGCTTGAATATCGGCCAAAAGTCGTCAGCTATCTCATTATGGCCAGCCTGTTTGCCAATCTGGTCGGCGCCCCGCTCAACGGGATGTTGCTCAGCATGCACGGCGTACTGGGGCTTGACGGCTGGCAGTGGATTTTTATCGGCACCGGCGTGCCGGCGGTGCTGTTGATTATTCCGGTCGTGATGTTTTTAGCCGAAATCCCTGAAAAAGCCAACTTCCTGGACGAAACGGAAAAGCGCTGGCTGGTCAACCGTCTCGACCTTGAGCGCGAGGCCCATCAGGATCATCGCATAACCGGCGTATTGCAGACGTTGATCGACCGCCGCGTCCTTCTGCTGGCGTTGGTGCTTGGGTTTATTTCCTTTGGCGCCTACGGCTTGAGCTACTGGATGCCCACTATCGTCAAAGGATTCGGCGTATCCGACTTGCATAATGGCTTTATTAATATGCTGCCCTGGCTGATGTCGATTCTGCTGCTGTGGTGGTTAACCGCGAAACCGGGTCGCACCGCCAGCCCGGTGCTCAACATTGCGCTGCCGATGTTCGTCGCGGCGGTGTTCCTGGTGGCCAGCGCCTGGTTTATCAACACGCCCGTACTGAGTTTTTTCTCGATTACCCTGGTGATAATGGCGATATTT
Organism: Sodalis sp. RH24; assembly: GCF_047324145.1. Classification (NCBI taxonomy): domain Bacteria; kingdom Pseudomonadati; phylum Pseudomonadota; class Gammaproteobacteria; order Enterobacterales; family Bruguierivoracaceae; genus Sodalis; species Sodalis sp. RH24. Next base: position 549,460 of record NZ_CP178729.1, on the reverse strand, counting down.
TCCATCCAGCCGTGCTTTTGGAACCTGACGCGTTTTCTGAGCGGCAGCGCCGCGGCAGCCGGGCTGGCCGCCATCAATTCCCTGGCCAACCTGGGCGGATTTTTTGCGCAGAATACGGTTCCGGCGATCCGTGATATGACCGGCAGCAGCAGCGCCCCTATGTATTACCTCGGCGTTTGCATGGCCGTCGGCGGCGTGGTCACCTTGCTGGTTATCCGCTATTTGCGCCGCAGCGAAACGCCGCAAAAATCCACCGAACGGGCGGATATCATCCCGCGCTAGGCGCGGCGCCCTACTGCTGCGATTCTTGCCCGCGCGGATAGCAGCAGTTATTTTTGACAGCGCCAGCGGGGTTACCTAAGGTAGGATTTATCCTTTTGCGCCTGATAACCGAAAGCCACCATGAATACGCCCAGCCAGGAATACAAAGCGCCGGCCCTCACTCGCGGACTTAAAATTATCGAATACTTCGCCAAAACCGGGGCGCCGAAAAGTATGGGGCAATTGGCGGCTGAACTAGGGCTGTCATTCAATCACATTTATCGCATCGTGCAGTGCCTGTCGGCAGAAGGCTATTTGTATCAAGATGCCGCCCGGCTTTACCATCTGACCGATAAGGTGCAAGTCAAATACGCCGTCAGTCCAATCCAGCAATTCGCCCTTTCCGAGCAGTGCCAGCGCCTGATGCGCGATTTCTCCTGGCAAACCAATCAGCCCTGCCACTTAGCCTCGTTGAAGGAAGATGATTTTGTGGTGCTGGCGCATGCTTATCCTGAATTCTCCCCCGCCATTGGCGCCCGCGCAGGGGCTACCCTGAATGCGGTTAAATCCAGCTCGGCGTTGTTGTTCCTGGCAATGGCCTCCGACCAGGCCGCACTGCGCCTTATTCGTCATGCCCCGCTGGGACCGGAACTGCGGGCCAACCTGCATCAACAATTAGCGCAAATCGGCGAGCAAGGATTTTCCGAGATCAAACACGACCGGATAATCGGCCTGACATCGGTCTCGTTCCCTGTTTTGGGCCATGACGACCGGGCCGAGGCGGTGATAACCTGCCCCCATTTTGATCATGTGCCCGGTGATTATGATGAACTCAAAAAAAGCTTGCGCGAACTGGCCTCGGCATTAACCCAAATGTATCGCCGATAGACATCCCGGTCCTACTTTTAAGCGGCTTTTTAAGGGCCATATCCAGGACCCATTCCGGCGCGATAGAGAATTGCCCCACATGCCTGAATCCGACAATGTTATCCAGCAAGCCAAACCCCGCTGAACGCTGAAGGGAAGGTGCGGTCCCTATAACATCACTTTTTCCGCCATTTCCCTGCTGTAATTGCGGCTGGCATCGACCAGCACGCGGGTGTAATCCTGCTGAATATCGCCGCGCAGCAGCGCGTCGGTTTCCAGCGTTTCGAGGATTTTGCCGTATTGCATGACGGCAACACGCTGGCAGAGGTGGGCGATGACGCCCAGATCATGCGTCACCATCAAATAGGTCAGCCCTTCCTCTTTCTGCAGGTCGAACAACAAATTGAGGATTTCCGCCTGCACCGACACATCCAGCGCCGAAGTCGGTTCGTCAAGCAGCAGTACGCGCGGCTTGAGGATCAGCGCGCGGGCGATAGCGACACGCTGCCGCTGGCCACCGGAAAGCTGATGCGGATACCGCCGGCGGAACGCGCGGTTCAGACCGACTTTGTCCAGGATAATGTTAATCCGCCGATCACGCTGATCGATACGGTGGATTTGCAACGGCTCCTCAAGAATATCGCCGATCGTGTGACGGGGATGCAGCGAGCCATAGGGATCCTGAAACACCATTTGCACCAGACGGCAGCGGTCGCGGCCAATGCGGTGCTGGAGCGGCTGACCGTCGATTTCCAGCTCACCGCGCCAATGGGTAAACAGCCCGGCGAGACATTTCAGCACCGTGGTTTTCCCTGAGCCCGACTCCCCCACCAGCCCGAAGATTTCCCCTTCACGGACATCGATATTCACCTCCGTCAGTACCTGGGTGGTTTTCGCGCCTTCACCGAACGCAAGATTCAGATTGCGCACGTCGATCATGGTTTTCGTTTGCATTTCGGCTCCTTAATCGGTAAGCCAACTGGCCTGACGGTGCATCACCGGCAGCGGATAACGACGGTTATCCATGTCCGGCAGCGCGCTAAGCAAACCGCGCGTATAGGGATGCCGCGCATTATCCAGATCGGTGGCGGCAATCGACTCCACAATGCGTCCGGCATACATCACCAGCACGCGGTCGCAGAAGCTGCGCACCAGATTGATGTCATGGCTGATAAAAATCAGTCCCAGTCCACGGGTTTTCACCAGATCGTCGAGCAGCGCCAGCACCTGTAAACGCACCGAGACGTCCAGCGCGGAGGTCGGCTCATCGGCAATCACCATTTCCGGGTCAGTGATAAGCATCATGGCGATCATGATGCGCTGCCCCTGCCCGCCTGAAATCTCATGCGGATACAGATGATAAACACGTTGCGGATCGCGGATGCGCACCACATCGAGCATATTGAGCACTTTGCTTTTCGCCTCCCGATAGGAACACGTGTGATGCGAACGCCACGCTTCGGCAATCTGATCGCCGACGCACAGTACCGGATTGAGCGAGTATTTCGGGTCCTGCATAATCATCGATATGCGTTTCCCGCGCACCCGCCGCATCTGCCGCGGGCTGGCGTTAAGCAAATCGATATCACCGAATTGCATTTTTTCAGCGGTAATGCGTGCTTTTGCCGGATGAAGCTGCAACAGCGCCCGTCCGACGGTGGATTTGCCCGAACCGGATTCACCGACAATCGCCAGTTTTTCCCGCCCGAGTTGGAAGGAAACGCCGCGCACCGCCTGCGTTTCCTGACGTCCATTGACAAAGCTGACGTGCAGATCGCGCACATCGAGTAACGCCGGGGCGTCATTCACTACGGGGATCGAGGATGTCACGCAGGCCATCTCCTAAAAAGTTGAACGCCAGGCTGTTAATCATGATCGCCAGACCGGGAAAGGTCGCAACCCACCAACACTCCATCATGTACGTCCGGCCACTGGAAATCATTGCGCCCCACTCGGGATCGGGCGGCTGCGCGCCCAGGCCGAGGAACCCCAGGCCCGCGGCGGTGAGAATAATTCCCGCCATGTTCATGGTGATACGGATAATGACCGACGGCAGACACAGCGGCACAATGTGGCGCCACAACACCCGCGCCGGGGACGCGCCCAGCAAACGCACCGCCGAGATAAAATCGGCCTGGCGCAGCGAGAGCGTTTCAGCGCGGGCCAGGCGCGCAATCGGCGGCCAGGCGGTGAGCGTAATGGCGATCACCACGTGTTCCAGCCCCGGGCCGAGCGCGGCGACAAACGCCAGCGCCAGCACCAGGCTCGGAAAGGAGATGAAAATATCCGTCACCCGCATCAGCACCATATCCGTTTTACCGCCGAAATAACCCGCGGTGACGCCGAGCAGCAACCCGAGCGGCCCGACGGTGACGGAGACCAGCAGCACGATATAGAGCGTGATGCGCGAGCCGTAAACCAGCCGGCTGAAGATATCGCGGCCAAACTCATCGGTGCCAAACCAATGCGCCGCCGACGGCGGGCTGAGCGCGTTATTCAGGTCCTGCACCAGCGGATGGAACGGCGCGATCCAGGGTGCGAAGAGCGCCACAACCATCAGCAGCAGAACAATGGCGCCGCCGATAGCCGTCAGCGGGTTGCTCGCCATCCGCCACAAAAAATTGCCGATGCGGCCCAACGCCAGCTTCACGCGCCGGCGTTTTTCATCACCGGCGCTGAGCGCCGCAGAATCAAGGGATATCGTCATACTTTTGTCCTCGGGTCAAAAACCTGGTACAGCAGGTCAGAGAGCAGATTCAGCATCACGAAAATTAAACCGACCACCAGCACGCAGCCCATCACCGCGTTCATGTCGCCAAGCATCAGGCTGCTGGTGAGATACGAACCGAAGCCCGGCCAGGAGAAAACCGTTTCAATCAGCACCGCGCCTTCGAGCAGCGAGCCGTAAGCCAGCGCAACCACGGTCAGCAACTGGACCAGAATATTGCGGAACGCGTGATTCCACAGCACATGCCATTCGCTCAGGCCTTTCACCCGGGCGGTGATAATGAATTCCTGCGATAGCTGCGCCAGCATAAAGCTACGCGTCATGCGGCTGATATAGGCCAGCGAGTGAAAGCCGAGTAACGACGCAGGCAGGATCAGGTGATTCAGCGCGTCGCGAAATACCGTCCCGTTGCCGGCAATCAGCGCGTCGATCAGCATAAAACCGCTGTGGCGCGTGACCTGTCCGTCGAGGCTGAAATCCAGCCGGCCCGCGCCGCCCACCCAACCGAGCCAGGCGTAAAACACCAGCAGCCCCATCATCCCGACCCAGAATATCGGCGTGGAATAGCCGGCCAGACTGATAATCCGCACGACGTAATCCGCAAGGCTGTTGCGTTTTGCCGCTGCCAGCACGCCCAGAGGGATGCCGACGCCCGCGCCGAGGATGATTGCCAGCGTCGCCAGTTCCATGGTGGCCGGGAACACGCGCAAAATGTCCCGCGTCACCGGCTTGCCGGTCAGCAGCGCATTGCCCAAATCACCGTGCGCCAGGCCGGAAAGGTAAATGCCGAATTGTGTCCACAGCGGTTTATCAAAACCGAGCTGATGGTAAACCTGTTGATAAGTGCTGTGGTCGGCGTCGGGGCCGACAATCGCCAGCACCGGATCCACCGGCATTACGCGGCCAATAAAAAACGTCAGCAGCAGCAGGCCGAACAACGTCACTACGACCTGGAGCAGGCGTTTGCCGATCCGCCCCGCGGGGAAAGGCGCGCGCGCGGTTTGCTTTGTAACCGGCGCCGGAATGGGCATGGTCATAATCCCTTCCCTCCGGCTGGCTGCGCACCCGGCGACACAGGCTGCCGGCTCTCGTCTTTATAGACATCGCGCAAAAAGGTGGTGGCCGACGGATGCGGCAGATAGTTTTTGACGTCCCTGCGCACCACGATGGAATCGATCATTTGCGAAACCGGCACCAGCGCCGGGATCAGGGCGTCGTAGCGTTCCTGAATGGCAAAGTACTCCTGCTTTTGTTTTTCAGGATCACGTTCCAGCAGCGCCCGGTCGATGTCTGTATTGAGCTGTTTATCGTAAAAACCCGTGCGCCAGCCCTGGAAATTGGTGAGACGCGCCGCGTCGCTGTTATCCGGGTTATAGACCAGCGCGCGCAGGCTGGAATGCGGATGCGGTTCCACACCGCTGCCGCCGCGCCCGACCAGCATGGCGAACTTGCGTTCACGCATGGCGCCGTAGATCTGGTTGCCGGTGCCGGTGACTATTTTGGCGCGGATCCCCGCCTGCATCAGCGTGGACTGTACGGCAATCGCGATATTGAGAAACGGCTGATCGGCCAGCACCCGCAGCGTGGTATCAAAGCCGTCGGGATAACCGGCATCGGCCAGCAGCGCTTTGGCGCGCGGAATATCCAGTTTGTAGCCCGGATCCGGCAGGGTTGCCGGCATGCCGACCTGGATCGGCCGCTGGTGCACAATGCCGTAACCGGTCATCAGCGCTTTACCGATGCCCTGATAATCGATGAGATAACGCACAGCTTCGCGTACTTTCGCGTTGGCGAAATGCGGATCTTTCATGCTCATCGCCACGTAATAAATCGTGCCTTTCTTTACCTGCTCGACAACCAGCGCCGGGTCGTGGCTGAGCGCGTTGACATCGGCAACCGCCATGTTATTGGCGATATCCAGGTCGCCCTTTTCAATCATCAAACGCAGTGTTTGCGATTCCTGAAAATGGCGGAACACCACGCGGGATAGCCGTGGATTTCCGCGCCAGTACTGCGGGTTTCGGCTTATATTCAACACGTCTTTGGCCTGCCACCCGTCGAGGCGAAACGGGCCGGAACCCGCTTCATTGGTGGTCAGCCAGCGGTTGCCCCAATCGCCGTTCACCTCATGTGCCTGCACCGTTTTACGATCCAACGCCACCACGCTGCCGAGCGCGGCCAGCGAATAGATCACCAGTTTCGGGTCATTCGGTTTCGGCAGTTGGATTTCAACGGTATCAGGCGACGGCGCACGTACCATTTCATCGACGTTATCTTTGCTGAATCCATAGGATTTCCATACCGATGCCTGCGCCAGGTTCAAATGCAAAATGCGGCGCATCGACCACACCACATCGTCTGAGGTGACCGGATTGCCGGAGTGGAATGTCACGCCTGCGCGCAGATGGAACGTCAGAAGATTGCCGGCATCGTTGACCTGCCACGAGGTCGCCAGCGCCGGACGCACATGCGTCAGCTGTTGCGGATCGAGCTCAATGAGCGGGTCATAAAGGTTGACCACGATACCGACGATATCATTGCCGGTCATCGCTGCCGGATCGAGCGTCAGCAGGTTGTTCATATTCATGCCGACGATCAGCTGGTCGGGCGGCGTTTTCGCCTGCGCCGTCCAGCAGCTCATCATCAGCAGGAGCGCGAATAACCACGCCCCGGGGGGTGTGCCAGTGTTCATGATGTACCTTCCGGGTAGAGTCAGAGGTTTAGTATTTTTTCTGCCCGCAGGTCAGTCGCGGCTGACGGTATGCGTTTCTATGTAGTCAAAATTAATGTCCTCTCCGAGGCCGGGGCGATTGGAAAGATGGACAAAACCCTGCTTATCCATCGGGTCGACAATACTGTTCAGGTAGGCGGCGGGTTCGTCGTATTCGAGGAACGGATGCAACAGGCCGCGTTCGTACCACCGGCAATTGCGGATCGCGCCGACCACGGCCAGGCTGGCCGCGCCGTTGCCGTGCACTTCGCAGTCCATGCCGAACGCTTCAGCCAGACCGGCGACTTTCATGCACGGCGAGATCCCGCCGACGCCGTTGGCTCCGGCGCGTAGGATGTCGCAGGCGCCCGCCTTCACCCAGTCGGCGCGGCTGTGGTGTTTGCCGCCCAGGCTTTCCGGGCCGATCACATCGATAGCGAGGTTTTCCGCCAGCCAGGCATAGGAGGCCATGCTTTCTTCTTCCATCGGCTCTTCGAACCAGGCAAAGTTGAGTTTTTCCAGCGCCTTGCCGATGGTCAACGCCTGGCTGCGGCTGTACCAGTGATAACCGTCGAGCATCAGTTCGATGTCCGGCCCGACGGCTTCGCGCACGGCGGCGCAGGCTTTGATGTCCATTTTCGGGTCTGGCGCGAACGCCACCGGCGGCATCCAGGTATGCAGCTTGATGGCCTGATAACCGCGCGCCACCAGCTTCTCGGCAAACCGGGCGAACTCATCCGGCGTGGAAAGGCCGCCCTTCAGCTCATCACCGCACATGGTGCTGCCGTATGCCGGCACTTTTTCCCGGAATCCGCCCAGCAGTTTGTGCACCGGCATGTTCAGTTTACGGCCGATTAAATCCCAGAGCGCCTGCTCAACAAACGACAGCGCGCGTTCGGTCAGCTGGTGCGCGCTGCCGCGCTGCCAGTGCGCCAGATCCTGCCACAACCGTTCGCGGTCAAACGGATTCTGCCCCACCAATACTTTTCTAAAGAAAGCGTTGACCACGTGTGGCCGCACCACTTCCGGCGGCGCGAATGAATATCCGCAGTCACCCTCGTCAGTGGTCAGCGTCAACAACGCCATTTTTGCCTGACTTTCTTCACCCGGATGCGAATGGCCCGCGCTATCAGAAACGCGACGTGTCGGATACGTAAAAACAGAGACCTCAACTGACGTTATTTTCACAGCGATACCTACCATTTCTGGGAGAGTTAACGCCCGCCAGGGCGCGCCGGAGTTACGGCCACATTGAGTAATGTGAGCGCACTCACAATTTTATGAAACTTACAATCACAAATAATAAAATGGTATTTCATTATCGAAGTTAGTCAGTTTGTTTTCATATTTCCTCTGCCAGACGCCGAAAATTTCACCGTAAGTTTGGGCATCCGCATAGGGATATGTGAACAGCTTCACGAAAGAGAGGGGAAATGAGCGCGGCGCAGAAAATAGGCGTAGAGAAGTTGGGGGAATTATTGGCCGGCCTGATGTTGCCAAGGGCTTTCGCTACCGGGCTAGGATGCGCGCAGTTCGCCCACGATCCCGTCCCAACCCTTTGGCCGCGTTAGGGTTTTATCCGCGGCCGGCAAAATCCTGTTGCGGACTTGAAAATTTTGCGCACGCACCCTATTTTCTTTTTTGCTATCGCTGCGTTTGACGCGCCTTTCATCACTTATTGTTGGTATGGAGATAAGCTAATGAAAATTGCTCAAATTGCGCCGCTGTACGAAGCGGTTCCCCCCAAACTCTATGGCGGCACCGAACGGATCGTCGCCAATCTTACCGACGCATTGATTAAAAAAGGACATGATGTCACGCTGTTCGCTTCCGGCGACAGCCAAACCCTGGCGCCATTGCATGCCGGCCGCGATCGGGCGCTGCGTCTTGATCCCGCTCCGCTGAAATCGGATCTGGCCGCCCATTATGTGATGTTCGATGAGCTGCGCGAGCGCGCCGGCGAGTTCGATGTGCTGCATTTCCATACCGATCTGCTGCATTTCCCGTTCTTCGAGTCCGTGGCCGCCAAGACCCTGACCACGTTGCACGGCCGGTTGGATATGACCGATCTGCCCACGGCTTTCCATCGCTGGCGGCAATATCCCCTGGTATCCATTTCCGATTCGCAGCGCCAGCCGCTGCCGTTCGCCAACTGGGCCGGCACGGTATGGCATGGGCTGGATCCCGAACGCTATAGGTTCACCGCCGCTCCACGGGGGGACTACCTGGCTTTCCTCGGCCGCATCTCGCCGGAAAAACGCCCGGATCGGGCTATCGCCATCGCCCGTCAGGCCGGGATTCCGCTCAAGATTGCCGCCAAGGTGGATGATGCCGATAAAAACTATTTCCGCCAGGTGATTGAACCGCTGCTGCAGGGCGGCGGCGTGGAGTTTATCGGTGAAATCAACGACCGGCAGAAAGCGGATTTCCTCGGCCAGGCGCGGGCGTTGCTGTTCCCCATCGACTGGCCGGAGCCGTTCGGGCTGGTCATGATTGAAGCGATGGCCTGCGGCACACCGGTCGTGGCCTGGCGCTGCGGTTCGGTGCCGGAAGTGATCGAACCGGGTGTCACCGGCTTTATCGTAGAAGACGAAACGCAGGCGGTGGCCGCCTGCCGCGCCGTGGATACGCTGGACCGCTGCCGGGTACGGACAGAGTTCGAGCAACGCTTTTCAGCCGACGTCATGGCCGATCGCTATGTACAACTGTACCGCCGTTTGCGGCAGCCGGCCGCCAACAGCGATGCCCTGTTGCATGTGGAAAAGGCGGGGTAAGCGCCATGGAAAATCAGCCCCGCTCATCCTGCGACGTGCAGGAACAATCCCCGCACACGGAAGCGAAACGTCCCTCGCTGTATGTCCTTAAGGAAGGCGACAGCTTTCTGGTGACCGATGACTTCGGCGATATCACCGGCCGGAGCGACGGACTCTTTACCGATGATACCCGCCTCTTGTCCGGACTAGGGCTGACTATTGGCGATAATGTGCAGCCGGCGTTTCTCTCCTCGACCGTCAGCCGCGACAACGTATTCTTTACCGCGCATCTGACCAACCCGCCGCTGACGGTAGACGGCCAAACCTTGCCCGCCAACGCGCTGCATATCGAACGCACCTGCTTTTTGTGGCAAAACCGCTTGTATCTGCGCATCGCCATCCGCAATTACAGCGAATACGCGCTGAGTCTGCCGGTCGGCCTGCGTTTCGCTACCGATTTTCGCGACATCTTTGAGATTCGCGGAGCCCGGCGGCCGTTGCGCGGCAGCACGCTGGCGCAACAGCCCATTGAACAGGGCGTCGCCCTGGCCTATCAGGGACTGGACGCGGTTCGCCGGCAAACCGCGCTGACGTTTTCACCGCAGCCGGAGGCCTTGGGCGAAGGCCTGGCGCACTTTCAGGCACCCTTGCCGCCCCATGGCCACTGGCAATTGCTGATGGAAGCCGGCCGGCAAGCCAGTATCCCGACCGCCGGCCGTTTCCGGCGCGGCGCGGTGGAGGCGAGACGCAAGATGCGCCAGCGCCGGCGCCGGGGGGCGCAACTGACGTGCTCCCAGCCGCTGTTCCAGGCCTGGCTCGACAAAGCGCGCGCCGATTTGGCATTGCTGACCAGCGATTTGCCCACCGGCCCGTATCCTTATGCCGGTATTCCCTGGTTTTCCACGCCGTTCGGACGCGATGCCATCATCACCGCCCTGCAAACGCTTTGGATCGATCCGGCGCTGGCCAAAGGCGTGCTGGCCTATCTGGCCGGCCATCAGGCGGCGGAAGCGTCCACCTTCCGGGATGCCCAACCGGGCAAGATCATGCACGAGACCCGCAAGGGCGAGATGACCGCCACCAATGAGCTGCCGTTCGGGTTTTATTATGGCGGAGTGGATACCACGCCGCTGTTTATCATGCTGGCCGGCGCCTGGTATAAGCGCACCGGGGACGAGGCGTTTATCAGCCGGATCTGGCCGCAGCTGACCGCCGCCATCGCCTGGATAGAATCCAGGCTGGATGCCAGCCCGCTCGGGCTGCTCGACTACCAGCGCGGGGAGCGCAGCGGGCTGGCGAACCAGGGCTGGAAGGACAGCCATGACTCGGTGTCCCATGCCGACGGACGGCTGGCCGAAGGCCCTATCGCGCTGGTGGAGGTGCAGGGCTATGCCTGGCGCGCGCTGCTGGACATGGCGAGCATGGCGGCCAGACGGGGCGAGGCGGAACCCGCCGGGCGCTGGCGCGAACGGGCGGAACGGTTGCGCCAGACCGTGGAGCAGCGGTTTTGGCTGCAGGAGCGCCGTTTTTATGCTTTGGCGTTGGACGGCGCCGGCCGGCCCTGCCAGGTGGAGGCATCCAATGCCGGCCATCTGCTGTACGTCGGCCTGCCGGACCATCAACGCGCATCCCAGGTGATCCGCCGGCTGCTGTCGCCCGCCTTCAACACCGGCTGGGGCATTCGCACGCTGTCCGGCGAAGCGGCCCGCTTCAATCCGATGTCATATCACAACGGCTCGGTATGGCCCCATGATGTCGGTTTGTGCGCGGCCGGCCTGGCGCGCTACGGCGAACGCCAGGGCACGGCGGCACTATTAAGCAATCTGTTCGAAGCGGCCCTGGCGTTTTCCCTGCGTCTGCCCGAGCTGTTTTGCGGTTTTTCCCGCGCGGCAAGCGAGCAGCCCATCGTCTATCCGGTGGCGTGCCAGCCGCAGTCATGGGCTTCAGGTGCGGTATTCATGCTGCTGCAAGCCACGTTGGGACTGGAAATCGACGCCGACCGCCGCCGGATCCGCGTCAACCGTCCCGCATTGCCGGACGGCGTGGACCGCCTGACGGTGGATGACTTGCCCCTTGGGGAAGGCAGGGTATCGCTGGAATTCCGCCGGGTTGGAGGCCGCACCGTCGCTTTCCTGCAACAGCAAGACGGCATCGACGGAGTCACGCTACAATTCAATCAATAACCACGATGCCCGGCTCGCATCGAGACCGGGCATTGTCGTCTCTTACGGAAATTACCTGCCAGTATTAAAAAAGGCCACGGTTTCGGTCAGCCTACGGGTTTGCTCTTCCAGGCCACTTGCCGCTACCACCGCCTGCTGCACAAGCACGGAGTTCTGGTGCGTCACCGCATCGATTTGCACAACGGCTTCGTTAACATGGCTAATGGCTTTGCTTTGTTCATCCGTGGCGTAGGAAATTTGCGACATAATATCCGAAACCCGCTGCACGGCCTCTATCATGTCGTCGATATTGCTCCCGGCCTTTTTGATCTGTGTGGAGCCGCTGTTGACGCGAGCCATGGACTCTTCCACCAGCCCTTTTATCTCCTGCGCCGCCTGAGAGCAGCGTAACGCCAGGCTGCGCACCTCGCCGGCGACCACGGCGAAACCCCTGCCTTGCTCACCGGCCCTGGCCGCTTCCACCGCCGCATTCAGGGCAAGGATATTGGTCTGAAAAGCGATACCGTTTACCACTTCAATAATACTGGCTATTTTGATGGCGCTTTCAGAAATACCGGTCATGGTGTCATTCACGCTCTGCATCATCACGCCGCCGCGAGAAGCAATATCCACCGCGCCGCGGGCCAGTTCGCGCGCTTGCCCCGAATTCTCCGCATTTTGTTTTACGGCGGCGGTAATCTCTTCCATGCTGGAGGAGGTTCTTTCCAGAGATATAGCCTGCTGCTCGGAATGAGCGACTATCTCCTGATTTCCAGCGACGATATCATGGGTGCTGGCGTTGATGATATCAGCGCCATCGCGGATCTCTTCAATGACCGTGGTGAGTTGTTTGCGCATAACACCCATTTCATATATCAGGCTTGAACTGTCACTGGTTTTTTTATCCACCGCGTGGGAAAGATCGCCTGAAGCAATCCGGGCGGCGACTTCAACGGCATAGCGCGGCTCGCCGCCCAGGGTTCGCAATATACCCCGGTTGATCACATAGACGAGCAACGAGAGCAGAATGCTGATGGTAACGAATTCAACGATATTCTGATAAAGCGAAACCAGAAATGCCTCGTCGATATCATCAACATACAGGCCGGTCGTGATGATCCAGCCCCAGGGCGACCACGGAATGCTGTAGGCGATTTTCGGCTGAGGTTTCGTCTCGCCCGGACGGGGGAAAACATAGGCGGTATAACCGGCATTATTGTCCCTGGTGACGGCCACCATGTCTCTGAAAATATAGGCCCCGTTGGCATCAGCGATGTCAGACCCTTTGCCAATCAGCATTGCATTGATGGGGTGCATGATGACCTGCGCCTGGGTATTCAAAATCGTGAAATACCCCGAGTTACCATAACGCAGATTCTTGATGGTCTGGAGTGCGCGCTGTTGCGCTTCCGCTTGTGAGATCAATCCTTTGTCAGCAAGATCGGCCTGCATTTTCACTACGCTCTGGGCCAGTTGCGAGACATCCTGTATCGCATTTTTCCGCAGTGTCAGTTGGTCTTGTTTAATCGTCACCGAGCCAAAAAATAACGTTCCGGCCAGGCACACCAGCGCGACAACGAGCGGGAGCCATAGTTTATGGGCAAGTGATAATTTCATGGCATGATTCCCTGTGGTTTTATATGGCTGGCATCGCATCGTGCCCCGGAAGTCGGACTGCGCCTTCATATGTTTATCGGAAATAAAAAAAAACAAATTAATCGTTAAAAGTGATATAGAGGCTCAATATGTTAGTTTTTTGCTATAAGCGAATTAATTGTCTAATAATTAATGATATATTTTCGACCAGGTAATTAACGCGTTGATTTATTTAGATGTAAACACGCGCGTGATCACACTATTAATGGGCAAAGCGTGGGAAGAACGCAGGCTTGTTTGATTGACGCAGACATATTCACGGGTGCATCTTATTGACAGCCTGAGTTTGAAAAATTGCGATAAGATGTAAGCCATCGGCTCTCAGAGTGTAAAAATCTTTTGTCGGCGGGCAAGTTACCCAGGGCATCCGTAGTGGAATCGTGCATCTGCCACTGTTTTAGGGTGGGTTATTGCAAAAAAACCTAAACCTTGCAATGGAAAATCATCAAAACATGTGATGTAAATCACGTATTTTAATAGTTTGCTTTTCTGCACTAAAATTGGGATCAATTATTGCCAAGCGGTATTTTTGCCACACGTTGAATTAGGTTTTCGGCTGATGATAATGATAATGATTTAATTAAATGCAGTGTTAGAAAAATCAGTTTATAGCGCTTCCAGTATGTTTCACGTGTTAACCAACAGAACCAGGAATCACGTCCTCTTTGAGAGTGAATAAATATTGTCCTATATCAATTTTTTGCAATAAAAAGCGCAAGAAAAGTGAAATACATTGGAATATTATTTAATTGATTAATAATTTCCTTATGTTTTAAATTGGTAAGGATCAACAATGAAAGGATTACCAACAGTACCAAAGATCGCGTTAGACGAGGTTGAAGCAAGTAAAAAAATTAAACCGATTATCGCTGGGATAGTTGTTGGGGTTTTAGCGGGAAGCAGCTTGAACGCCATAGCGTCAACGGATGCCATTCCGGTGAACAATGGGGTTCAGGAAAGCATCAGTACCCGAACGAATCCGCAGGGTGGCATAGCCGTTATTTTGGATAGACCCGCGCTGGATGGGCAAGTTTTTGCAGCCCACTATAGCCATTCCAGCCACGCGAGCCATGCAAGCCATTACTCCTGCACGCCAGGCAAGACCTGTTAATCAGTCATAGCCAGCAGAAATGCTGGCTATTTATAGGAGTAACTAAACCATGGCGCCCACCGGTAAAGGTACGAATGCACTCGGTGATTTTTTTTATATCATCGCAGATAAGGGGATTTATTCCATTAATGCGATAATGAAAACATGTTATTCTTTGACAGACCGGTTTTATATTCATGTCACTAAAACTGCGGACAATCATCTTTTGATTTACTTTTATAATAAAAATACCGCAGCACCTACCAGCGATATTGAACGGGTAGTATATGAATTTCTGGATCTTCTGCATGAAAACCAGATGCGCCAGATCGTCCTAGCTGAAACAAAAGAAATTCATGCCGAAATCGTTAGGAAAGCCTTTTCGCCGGTGGTCACGCTGGTGCACAATGCGGCTCCCGGCGATAGCCTTCATATACTGACTTCCTCGGTCTAACGCTTATGCAAATGATACTGGATTCTGATTTTTATACGCAGCATGCCATTGATGAAATGGCATCACTATTTGCGGATTATTTATCAATAACAGCTCAAGCCGGGGATGGTATGCTGCTGAATTTCACCGTCACAAACGCACATGTCCAAGAGAGTGCCGAAATCATCAATACTTTTCTCAATAATGCGCTGATGCTCAGCATACAAGAACGATTCAATCATGAGCATTAAATTCGCAAGCGCTGAGAGTTTTTACCAGCCCCATTATCAGCTGTTGCCTTTCAGATTCAGCAAATTGGATGCTAAGCGATATTTTATTTCGACCGATTACGGTGAATGGATCTGTTTAAACGATGAACAGCTTAGCGTATTGGTCAATAAAAAAGAAATAACCGATAAAAAGCTCTACTATGAATTGCGATCGAAGCACATCATCATCAATGACGAGGCGTTAGATCCGATCCCTCTACTGGCGTCTAAATTTAAGACCAAAAAGGCCTTTCTCGAAGACTTTGCGCAATTGCATATCTTCGTGCTGACTGTGAGGTGCAACAACTCTTGCATATACTGCCAGGCATCGAGAAAATCCTGCCAGTCCGCCTCTTCTCGCTTTGATATGAGCGAAGCCGTACTTGACGCCAGTATCGATATGGCCTTGTCCATGCCCTCCGCCAAACTCACGCTGGAGTTTCAGGGGGGAGAATCGACGTTGACAATGCCGCTGGTCCGGCGGGCCGTGAAGCGTGTGCAACAAAATAATGCGGTGAAAGAAATCCAATTTGTTCTGTGCACCAACCTATGCGATGTAAATGACGAAGATATCAACTTTTTGATCGAGCATAATATTTCAATTAGCACCTCGTTAGATGGCCCCCAGTCCTTGCACAATGCTAATCGGAAATTTAGCCAGGCCGGCGCCTGGGAAGCGCTAATCGCTACCTTGGATCGCATTAAACAAAAAAATGCCTTCGCCAAGGTCAGCGCGCTGATGACAACAACCCGCCAAAGTCTTGGTCTGCACCAAGAAATAATTGATGAATATATCCGGCAAGGGTTTAGCAGCATCTTTATCCGTGAGTTGAATCCTTACGGCTTTGCTCAAAAATATTTCAACAAAATTGGCTATACAACAGACGCTTTTTTGGAATTCTATGAAAAATGCCTGGATTATATCATCCAGTTAAACAAAGACGGACAACCGTTTCGCGAATCCTATGCCAGTCTTATTGTGAAGAAACTTGTCACACCATGGGCGACAGGTTTTGTCGATTTACAATCCCCCTGTGGCGCCGGTTTCGGTGTCACTTTATATAACTACGATGGCAATATTTATCCCAGCGATGAAAGCCGTATGATGGCCGAGACCGGAGACCGGCATTTCAAGATGGGGCATGTGCTTGAGAATACCCGGTCAGAATTGTTTTTGGGGCCGGTAATGCAAGAATTGGCGTTATCGGGGATTAACGACAGCTTGCCAGTCTGCTCGGACTGTGCCTATGCGCCCTATTGCGGGGCTGATCCGGTTCGGCGCTACCAAGTCACGGCGTCCCCTTATGGGCGGCCGGGCAAGGACGATTTTTGTTATAAAAACCAAAGCATCATCAAAATGATTATCAAAAAATTGACATCAAATGACCTTCAAACCCGGCATATATTGCTGCAATGGGGTTTGCAATGAAGCCAGCCATCCCGTTAGATACCTGCTTTCTATTTACGCAGGCAGAATTGACCTACGGCTTGGTTCGGGAGCTATTCGGCAAAGTGGTCACGGGGTCTGATCCTATGACCGACCGCGATATCCTTTATTTAGCCACCGACGCCCTGCTCCCGTCGTTCCAAGACACGTGCCCGACTGCAGTGATTTGTGCGGCCGACGACTATCGCGCACCGGCGCTGTGGGAACATGGCCGGTTTCCCGTACTCCTGGTTAAACCTGGCATTGTCTTCTCTCCTGGAGACATTATCAGCATTAGCGTTAAAGGCAGAATACACCGCTATTATCGCACCGCTTCCCACAACAATGCCTTCCTGGTTACAGAACTCTGTAATAACTTATGCGTAATGTGTCCTCAGCCGCCTAAACCGGCAAGGATTACGGATC
This sequence comes from Sodalis sp. RH24, assembly GCF_047324145.1. Lineage (NCBI taxonomy): Bacteria > Pseudomonadati > Pseudomonadota > Gammaproteobacteria > Enterobacterales > Bruguierivoracaceae > Sodalis > Sodalis sp. RH24. The sequence continues at coordinate 532,679 of NZ_CP178729.1, read as the reverse complement.
CCTATCAATTGGAAAACGACGTTACGGCCACGATAGATCTGCTGGATGACGACCATTTACCCGAGACATTATGTATTACGGGCGGCGAGCCAACGATGTTAAATGAGGGCTTAATCCGCATCATTGATAAGATCGCGCAGCGCTCCCCACACACCCTAATCCATCTTCTTAGTAATGGGCGCTATTTTTATTATGAGAATTATGTCTCCCGGCTTGCGGCCGCGGCTCGCGGCAACCTCATGGTCGGCATCCCGCTTTTTGCACATGTTTCAGATATCCATGATTATATTGTGCAAAGCCGAGGCGCATTCGATCAAACGCTGGCTGGGTTGCTTAACTGCTATAAGCAAGGTATTCCCATTGAACTGCGTATTGTGTTACATCAAAAGACCATTGAATATCTCCCAGATTTAGTAGAATTTATTTCGAATAACTTATTCTTTGTTAAACACGTGGCGTTGATGGGTATGGAAAATATGGGCTATGCCAAACTTAATTGGTCTGCCCTTTCTATCGACCCGTGGGATTACAAGGATATCCTGTCGGCAGCGGTCGATATTCTCCAACGCTGTGGCATTGAGACCCGCATCTTCAATTTGCCGCTTTGTGTGGTAAATAGCGATGTGCATGATATTTGCGCCAAAAGCATCAGCGATTTCAAAAATATCTATCCGCTGGTATGTGCTCAATGTATTAAACAGAACAAATGCGGTGGTTTTTTCGCTTCTGCTACCGACAAGTTCTTTCTCACTCAACATATCACGCCATTCTTGGCGTAAGGGCATTGCCTTGTGTGCCGTTCAGAGCAGCACAGGGAAAACGGGTATGGGATACGCGCCCTGGGCTATGGTTTTTGGGAGCAGGTATGATACCCGTTTGCCCTTTAAGCCATTGGAATAATGGCAAGACGATTAAGAGCGGGAGTCGGGGCTAAAACCATGCAACCCGCGGCGGGCCGTTATTCCGTCAGCGTCCGATCCGGGCACGGCGTTCCCGCGTCCCGGGGTGAAAGCAGGATAAATACCGAGACCGCGGCGGCCAGGGTGACGGTCATCAATACATAGAGCAGCATGGTGAATGCGGTGTCATAGGCCATGGTCAGGGCGTCGCGTCCCAGAGGGGCGAGCATGCGCGTTGCCTGATCGAGGTTGCCGGTGGCGAGCTGGCGCGACGCCTCGACGAGAGGCTGATGTGCGCCATCGCCGGCGCCCGCCCGTGTCACCGCCAAGAACACAAAAGCCGATAGCAGCGCATTCACCATGGCCAAGGCGATACCTTCACTGGCCACCTTGGTGGTGTTGAAGATGCCACTGGCCATACCGGCCTGGTCCCGCGGCACGACGGTCACCGACAAGCCGTCCATCAGGCCCCAGGGAATGCCGGTCCCGAGGCCGATCACCAGCAGCGGGCCGGTCAACGCCAGCATTGAGCCGCCGGATCCGACCCGGCTCAGCCAGAACAACCCGCCGGCGGCGACGAACAGGCCTGCGCTTGCCAGCCAGCTTGCGGGTATCGTCCGGGCAAGGATGGCGGCGCCGGCGGGAACGATAAGCATGGGCGCGGAAAGCGCAAGCATCAGCAGACCGGTTTGTATTTCGCTGTAACCCTCCACGCCGATGAAACGCATGGGGAGCACGATAAGCAGGACGACATACGCATAGCAGGTTGCGATGGGCAGGATCTGAACGCCGACGAATCTTCCGTAGCGGAACAGGGAGAGTTCGAGCAGCGGTTGTTTAATGCGGGTCTCTATCGTTGCGAAGAGGACAAACGCAGCGATGGATAGGGCAAACGCGCCGAGCACGATCGCCGCGGACCAGCCGCGATCGGGCGCTTCGTTCAGCCCGAGCGTCAGGAAACCGAGCGCGGCGATAAAAGCCACGGCGCCGGCGCTGTCGAAGCGGGAACTGCCCGGATTGCGCGTTTCTTTCATCACGCCTTGGGCGATAACCAGGGCAATCACGTCCAGGATCGTGCCCGTCAGGAAGATTGAGCGCCAGCCGAAATGTTCTATCAGGCTGCCGGAAACGATCGGCCCCAGGGCAAGACCGATGCCGAACGTGGTACCGATCATACTGAACGCCCGGGTCTGCGCATGGCCGGTAAACTCCTGCGCCAGCGCGGCCGAGCCGCCGGCCAGGGCCGCGGCGGCTCCCGCCCCCTGTAGCGCGCGCAGCAGGTTCAGCGTAGTGATATCAGGTGCAAAATCGAGCGCAAGGGAGCCCATGGCGAACAGCGCTGCCCCACCCATAAAAACGCGCTTCCTGCCGTAAACATCCGCCAGTGCGCCTGCGGGGAGCATAAAGCTGCCGAAGGTGAGCATAAAACTATTGGTGATCCAGCTAAGTTGGGCGGCGCTTGCCGAGAACTCAATCCCGATGGTATGCGTGGCCAGCGCCGCGCCGGTAAAGCTGAGCGGCAGGGCCAATGCCGCCAGGCAAACGGCAAACAGCACCAGCGGGCCGCTGCGGGCGTACGAAGACGCAGGGCTTGATGACATGATAAACACCTCGTATGAAAGGGACGATATTGTCCTTCACCGCGACGATAGGCGTTGTTGATTCGGAGATAAATACCGGCAGCGGCGCAGCTGTGTCTCCGGTGAGGAGACAATCACGCGCTTATTCCGCGGTCGCTGAACGCATAAGATCGGCCAGGTGATCGAGTACCACGCGCGTTTTCAGCGGCATTCGCCGGCCAAGGGGGAGAAGCGCATGCACCGGGGGTCCCGCAACGGATGCCGCCGGCAGCACCCGCCGCAGTTCGCCGCAGGCGACGTAGGGGTCCCCGACGCGGTCAAAAACCTGCGCAATGCCAAGCCCGCCCCTGGCGGCATCCACCAGCGACCTGCCGTCGGACACAATGGCGCTGATATTGGGGGAAAATTCCCGCACGCGGCCCTCGTCAAAGATATGCCATTGTCTGAGCTTGCCGGAGGCAGAACGGAAAATAACCGCTTCGTGGCGCATCAGCTCGCTGACGGAACGGATTGAGGGCCGGCCGTCGAGATAGGCCGGCGCGGCATACAGGCACAGGCGCAGGCCACAAAGTTTTCTTACGGTCATTTCACCGTCCGCCGGCAGTTCTCCCACCCGCACCACGATATCCCATCCTTCGCCCACGGCATCAGTGGCCTTATCGGTGAGTGAAATATCCAGGGTCACCAGGGGATAACGCGCACGAAGCGCGGGAAGCGAGGGAAGAATAAATCCGCCGAATCCCACGGGAATGTCCAGTCTGACCCGGCCGGCGGGATGGTCGCGGCGGGCGGCCAATGCCGTTTCCGCTTCGTGTAAACCGCCTAATGCCGCACGGGCCGCTTCAAGATAGGTATTGCCATCTTCGGTCAAGGTTACCGATCGGGTGGTACGCTGAAAAAGCTTGGTCCCGAGGCGCGCCTCCAGGCGCTGCACCGCTTTACCCACGTTTGCCTTGCTGGTTCCCAGCTGTTCGGCCGCCCGGGTAAAGCTTGCATGCTGGGCCACGGCCACAAAGGCGGCGATATCCTGCAGTGAGGGAGAAGATTGCGTCATGATTGATCTTCCGGAAACGATAACGTCCTAAATTAGGGTATCGCCGTCGTTTAGTAAATGGTTATCCCAACGGCATTGTCGCTCCCGGAGCTACAGAGCGTCGCTTTTACCGGCGTTTATTTCCCCGGCGCGACCGGTTATGTTTTCCGTCATCGAAACGCCGCGCGTCTGCCGGCGATCGCCTTAACGGAGCCCTGTTATGCAAAACATCACTGAAAGCGAGCTGAACACTACCCTTTCGCCTTTCGTTATCAACATCCCCCAGCCAGTGCTGGACGACTTAAAGCGCCGCCTGGACGCGACCCGGTTTCCCGAGCGGGAAACCGTACCCGATGCTTCCCAGGGGCCGCAGCTGGCGCGGGTCAGGGAACTCATCGAATACTGGCGCACGCGGTATGACTGGCGCCGCGTGGAGCAACGCCTGAACCGGTATCCCCAGTTCAAAACGAAAATCGATGGGCTCGGCATTCATTTCCTGCACGTCCGATCCCGTCATCCGCATGCGATACCGCTGATCATAACCCACGGCTGGCCGGGTTCGGTGCTGGAATTCCTGGATACCATCGACTTGCTGGTCGATCCCACCGCGCACGGCGGCCGGGCGGAAGATGCCTTCCATCTCGTTATTCCCTCCCTCCCCGGCTATGGCTTTTCAGACAAGCCGGCCGAGACCGGCTGGAACCGGGACCGTATCGCCAAAGCCTGGCATGAACTAATGCACAGGCTGGGCTACGCCGAATATGTGGCCCAGGGCGGCGATTGGGGCAGTCATATCACCATTGCAATGGCCCGGCTTGAACTCCCCGGCTTGCGCGCCATCCATACCAACCTGCCGCTGGTGGCGCCGAAAGAAAAACCGGCGAACCCGACGCCTGATGAACAGCGAGTGTTTGATCAGCTTGACGCGTTCGCTCGGGATGGCTCCGGCTATTATTGGGAAATGGTCACGCGTCCCCAGACTATCGGCTATGCCCTGGCGGATTCCCCCGCCGGACAGTTAAGCTGGATTTACGAAAAATTCGAGTCTTGGTCGGACTGCGACGGCGACCCGGTAAGCGCCTTTGGTTACGATAAAATCCTCGACGATGTGACCTGGTACTGGGTAACCAACTCGGGCGCTTCTTCTGCGCGCATGTATGCCGAACATCCGCACCTGGATTTCTACTCGCTGCCGGTGCGGATCCCGGTCGGCGTATCGGTATTCCCGCGCGAGATCTGGACCGCGCCGCAATCCTGGGCGCAGCAAACCTATCCGAACCTTATCTATTGGAATAAAACGACGCGCGGCGGCCATTTCGCGGCATTCGAACAGCCGCGGATCTTCGCGGATGAAATACGCGCGGCCTTTCGCAGCCTGCGCCCGGCGCACGCGCCCCGCTGAGCAAGACCGGGTTTTGCCTCACGGCCCGTTTATCCGGCACGCGGGCAACCCTCTACATCCCATAACGCCGCAACTATCCTAGGATCACCCAATGAAACTGTATATCGCTGATAAAACCTGCTCTGAAGCCGTCCAGATTATCGCCAACGAACTCGGCCTCGAGCCTGAGCTTATTCACTTCGACGTGTTCGGCAAATCCACCTCGAACGGCGATGACTTTACGCAGCTCAACCCCATGCAATACGTTCCTCTGCTGGTTATCGATGAAAAAGAACATCATCCGATTTCCGAGACAATCGTGATTATTTCCTACCTCGCCGACCAGTATCCCGCGACCGGACTGATCCCATTGCGCGGCACGCTTGAGCGCGTCAGGTACGACCAGCTCCTGGTGTTTATCGCCACCGAAATCGCCCAGAAACATATCCCTCTGATGCGCAAACTGATGACGGAACAAGGCATTGCCTGGACCAGCGGCAAAATCGCCGCGGCCTACAGCATCCTTGATGACCGTCTTGCCGACGGCCGCGCTTTTCTGACCGGCGAGACAATGACGGTGGCGGATGCCTATCTCTGGGCCACATTCTGGGGCGATCGCTCGGGGGTCGACATCAGCCACCTTAAAAACGTGGCGAGCTGGAAAGATCGGATGGACGCACGGCCATCGGTGCAAAAGGCGCTCAGCGACGAGCAACGCCTTGTCAACGCGCACCGCGCCGCACTGACCGCACCGGCGGAATAAGGCAAGCGGGCTCACTTCGCCGTGGTCCAGGCACGGCGTAATCCTTATATTCGCGCCGGCCGGCGGGCCACGAGCACGGCACGGCGCGCCGGCGAATTACGAGGAAAGATAACCAGGGCGGCGGCGGAAATCAGCCCGCCCAGTCACTCATTAAATGGCTCAGATGATCAGTCATCAATTGAGTGGTTAATTCACCATCCCCGGATAACATGGCATCAAGGATAGGTTGATGCTCTTGCGCGGATTTTACCAGCCCGCCACTTTCACGCAGCGCCTTGAGACCATACTGACGGGACTGATCGCGCAGGTTTTCAACAATAGTCACCAACGGTTCATTTTCGAGCAGCGACAGCAGGCCAAGATGGAACTGGCGATCCATTTCCAGATAACCCGCAATATTCCCTTCCTTGGCATACCCCACCATGTCGGAGGCAATATGTGAAAACTCCTCCCGGCGCGCTTCCACCCGCGGCCTGAGCCTAGCAAGTTTGGCCATCGACGGCACTTCAAGCAATAACCGCAGCTCATAGACGTTATGACGCTCTTTATCGCTGAAATGCACCACGCGAAAACCGCGATTACGCACCGTTTCCATCAATCCCTGGTTAACCAGCGTCAGCATGGCCTCGCGAACCGGGCTATTGGAAACGCCTAATTCTTCGGCCAAGGCCGAGGCGGAATAAATTTGGCCCGGCGCCAGATCGCCGGAAACCAGACGCAATTTCAAAATGGACAGCGCCTGATCGCGCAGATTGGCTTGCCGCAGTATAGGATGTTCCTGTTCCATATAAACCTCAGACTGACATCTTAGTAGTCGATAACATGCTACATTTTAGCCCGAATGAAGGTTCTACTCAATATAGATTCTATTTTCTTATGACCCGGCCGCTAAATTGTTGCTCACCGTGGCGGTAACAGGGCGATGACATAACATTTCCTTATTATAATAAGTAATAGTTATCTGCCTAATCGTTAAACTTCCCATCCCTGGGAGCCTCATCAGAAACTGTATTTCGGCGGCGTTGACCCTTCCTGGTAAATTTCCGCGCTTTTGACGGCGCCGAAGGCGGTATCGTTCTTTTCTAGGATCTTGGCGTATTCGCCGTTCTGAATCAAACGATCGTAGGCGGCTTTCAATGCTTGCAGCAATTGAGCCGAATTCGCGTTGCGCGCCACCGCCGTCGCGGTCGGTCCCCCGCCGATTTCGCCCGAGGCGCTAAGTCCCGCATCGACGCGTATCGATTCCTGCGCCCCGCCGCGGTTAATCAACACGCCGTCGACCCGGCCGCTGTTAAGGGCCAGCACGGCATTATTAATGGATGGAAATGCGCTGACCACTGACGCCTTGTCCGTACATTTCAGCGCGGCGGAGTTGAGCGTGGCCAGCTCAGCGGAACCGGCCATGGCGCCGACTTTATGGCCGCAAATATCAGCCAGCGCCTTGGCCTGGAAGGGCTGGCCTTTTTTCACCAGGAAAGTGCTGTAATCCTGCCAGTTAGTCACAAAATCGGCGACTTTTAATCGTTCCGTCGTGACATAGAACTCGCCATAGGAGATATCGTATTTATTCGATTGCAAGCCGGCCAGCGCGGTGGCGAAAGGGATCAGGCGAATATCGGCCTTCAGACCCAGTATGGCGGCAACCGATTGCGCGAGATCGACATCCATCCCCTTAAGCACGCCGCCTTCTTTATAAGCCAAGGGTTTTCCGGTGTCCGGAACAGCGATGCGCAGTTCGCCGGCGTCCTTTATCGATTGCGGCAGCTGCGCAGCCACGTCATCGGCCTTGCCAATCGCCTCCTGAGACCAGGCGCCGGCGGCGGGAAGCGCGCCTGCCGCCAGCGCGGCAATCAGGCACAAAAGTCGTGAATAATTGAATTTCATATAACTCTCCTGGGATGAATTAAGGGCGCGACGCGGGCTTGAACACTCACTGAACGTTGACAATAGCGTGTTACACGTAATATATTACCCGTAACACTTAGCTGCTGCAAGCGCGATGTTTATCCCGCCGTCCGGGCCAGGGTCCTCCAGGAACATCCTCTGCGAGGCAAGTCAATTCAACACGTAAGCGATTGAGGTGAAATAAAAATGGTTAAACCGGAATTTGATGTTGTGATTATCGGCGGCGGCCCATCAGGCTTGTCGGCGGCCTGGGAGCTGAGGGACAAGAATATTCTGGTGCTGGAAAAATCGCATCGTCTTGGCGGACGTCTCTACTCGGTATCACGGGGAGACTATTGGCTGAATCTCGGCGGTCACTTGTTTCCACCGCCGGGATCGCATATGCGCAACATCCTTCATTCCATAGGCCTGGATATCATCAAGATCCCCGGCAATAAATTCGCGATTTATTGGGGCGGTAAAGTGTATAAGCCCAAAATGGTTTCCGCCCTGCCGCTGACCATGCCGATGACCCTGCGTGAGCGTTTCGCCCTGGCGACCAAAGGCATGCGGATTCTAAAGGCGGTGAAAGGCTGGCAAAAAGCGATGGCGCCGGTATATGGCGAAAGTAACCAGCGCCGCCGGGCGCGGGTCGCCAGCTATCTGTCGGATAAATCCTTTCGCGAATTTATGGGACCGCTGCCCAAACGGCTTGAAGCGCTTTTTCAATCTGCGGCCCGGCGCGCGGCGGCGGAAATGGAAGACCAGCACGCGGGGGTCGGCGTTTCGCTTTTTGGCGCCGTATGGGCCGGTAAAGGCGATGCCATGGCGCTTAATCTTGACGGGGGTTCGGGCCGTTTCGGCGAGGTAATGATGGAATTGCTGGGCGATCGCGTGCGCTATGACGCTACCGTGAAATCAGTGAGTAAAACCGGCGACCTGGTTACCGTGGTCTATGAAACCGAAGGGCGTGAACATAGCGTAACCGCCGCGGAAGTGGTGGTGGCGGTGCCGGCTTACCAGGCATCTGACATGGTCCGCGATCTACCCGATGATGTTCGCCAGACCCTTATAAGCGTTCAGTACGGTCCGTTCCCCACCATGGGAATCATCACCGACGAGCCGGGCCCGATGCCCTATGACGATATCTATGCCATCACCACGCCGGATGCCTCGTTTGACATGTTTTTTAATCATGCTAATCCGCTGAGAACCGGCCCGCGCAAACCGGGCGGCAGCCTGATGGTTTATTCCGGCGGTACCCCGGCGCGCGAAATGCTTAAGCTGACCGATGATGAGATTCGTGATCGTTATCTTGCCGATATCTACAAAATGTTCCCGCAATTGCAGGGGCATGTGAAGGAAACCATTGTGCAACGCTGGGTGCCCGGCAATACGTATCGCCCGGCCGGGTTCAATTTTGCCCCCATGCTCGCCTACTGCGAACGCAACGACGTCAATATCCATTTTGCGGGCGACTACTTTGCCGAAATCGGCAATATGGAGATCGCCACCGGCTCCGGCCACGAAGCGGCGCGGCGCGCCCGCGTGCACCTGATGAGCCAGGCGCAAAAAAAGACGCAGCTGAGCATCGTCGAACGGGACCGTATCGCCACCGCCGGGCAGGTGAAGGAAAATGTCTGAATAAAGCCGCGCTCCCGTTTCGCATCGGCATTATTGGGGCGGGCGTGGCGGCAGAACCCCTGCCCGCGAGTTAACGCGGGTCGAAGGTGCGGTCGTCTGCGCCGTTTTCTGCCGTGACATGGACAAAAGGGCGGCCTTGGCGGCCGCTTTTTCAATAACGCAGGCCTGTCACCGCCTGGACGCAGGGCCCTGCCCTCAGTGAGGCCGATCGGGCGCAGGCCACGGTCAAGGTGGTGGATGCGCTTTACCGCCCGGCCGCCACGCGCGTCTGCCGCAAGCACTATAGCGCCCCGCATGCCGGCTCCCGGTTTCCCCTAAAGCCGGCCCCACGTCAGCGTAAATAATCCCGTGGCGCGCAAAAAAAAGCGTGGTTTTTACTGCCAACCACGCTTGAATAGAGCGATTGAACCCAACCTAAGCGGCGCGTTCCATGCCGTTTTTATAGCGCTGTACCGCGCCCGGCAATTGGCTCCATTCGGTATACCATTGATTGAACAAGCGGAATTGCGCCTCCACGTAGCCGCGCTGACTGTCGGTAAGCGCGTCGGTCCGATTGAAATGCAGCGCGTACTCTTTATTCCCCTTCAGTACCATCATATATTTGAAGAACAGCACCAGATCCGGACCGGCATCGAATGACGACAGAATCGCCAGCGCCTGTTCAAGCTCCTGCGCCCGTTGGCGCGCGTCGCTATCACCGGCCGCCGCCGCCTGAGAAAGATGACACAGATGCAGCACTTCTTCGGGCAGCACGTTGCCAATGCCGGTGATGGCGCCGGTGGCGCCGCAGTTGACGAAGCCATGCACCACGGCGGTATCGACGCCAATCATCAGCGTGACGTCATCGTCGCGGCTGGTGATATTCTCCGCGGCGTAACGCAGGTCGTCCATGCCCCCGAACTCTTTAAAACCGACCAGGTTGGCATGTTCACCGCGCAAGGCGAAAAACAGATCGGCGCGGGTGGCGAAACCATAATAGGGACTGTTATAGATAACCGCCGGCAGCTCCGGCGCGGCGGCAAGGATGGCTTTAAAGTGTTCTTTTTGCGCCGCGATCACCGAACCGCGCGATAGCACCCGCGGAATAACCATCAGGCCTTTGGCCCCAACGCTCTGCGCGTGGGCGGCATGGGCCACCGCAGCGGCGGTATTCACCGCGCCGGTGCCGACGATGACCGGAATGCCGGCCTGGGTCAGGCGCTCCACCCCTTCCATGCGCTGCGCGTCGGTCAGCAATGGCCAGTCGCCCATCGAACCGCAATAGACCACCGCCGACATACCCGCGCCGATCAATTCCTGCGCTTTACGCACCAGGGCATCAAAATCGGGCTGCCTGGCCTGCGTGCAAGGCGTCATCAACGCCGGGATCACCCCGGAAAATATATCTGCTTTCATACTACCTCTCCAATGATGGTTCTTAACGGACGGCGTAACGGGATTGCCGGTGCCGTTGGGTTACCGGCGCGCCGCGCCGGTCAGCAATGCCGGATCTATGGCGGAAATGGCCTGCCTGAGCGCCGCTTTCTGCACGGTGGAATAAGGCGGAATCGGCGCGCGCACCGGCCCGACGCTCAGCCCCAGGATTTCACAGGCGGCCTTGATGCCGCTGTTGTAGCGGCCCGCGCCTAGCAGGCGGATCAGCGGATACACTTGCCGCCAGAGATCCGCAACCGCCTGGTCGTCGCCGCTTTCGCTCGCGCGCTGTAATTTCACCAGCCCCGGCGCCATAAAATTGCCGGTGCCCATCACCATGCCGGGCGCTTTCAGCATCAGCGCGGGCAGCATCAGCACGTCTTCGCCGTTGAAAAAAGTGATTTCATCGGCATGATCCATCAGCAGCGCGCTCATTTGCATGATGTTGGCCGACGAATCCTTGACGTATTTGACCTGCGGTATCTCCCTGGCCAGTTTTAGCAGGAAATCCACGTCGAGATGCAAGCCGGTGGCCGGGGGAAAGTTGTAAGCGCAAATGGGCAGGCTGGTGGCCGCGGCGACTTCGGCGTAATACGCGAACGCCTCATCAAAACCGATAGGCTCATAGTATGGGGTCGCCAGCATGATGGCGGTGGCGCCCACGCTTTCGGCGTGCCTGGAAAACGCAATGGCTTCCCGGGACGAGGTTGCGCCGGTATGGGCCAGTACCGTGGCCTTGCCAGCCGCCTGCTCGGCCACGATCGCGACTAAACGTAATCTCTCCTGGTGGGAAAGGACAGAAAACTCGCCGGTACCGCCGGCAGGAACAAAACCATCGACGCCGTCAGCGATATTTTGGTCTACGAGTTTGCGTAGCGCCGCTTCATCGATACCTTCACCGTCAGCGGTGAACGGCGTAACAATAGCGGACAGTACTCCCTTAAGGATCATAAGCTGAATCTCCATTGATAAAAGTCAGAGGGGCGGAAAACCATCGGCGAGCTCGTCTTCCGAGTCCGCCGCAATAGTCAGAAAGCCGTTGATATAGGCACGCCCGGTCAGCGCCGGCGTAATAAACGTACGCGGGCCGGCGCCGCGCACCTGCGCAGCCGTTACCGTAAAAGTGGAACCGATAATGCTCTGCGTGGTGACGGTATCCTGCGGCCGGACCTTGCCTTCGGTGACCAGTTTGGCGAACAGCGCGCTGGTCCCGGTACCGCAAGGAGAACGGTCTATAACGCCCGGCGGCGCCACCACCACGATTTTCGCCCGCAGGTGTTGCGCGGGATCGCAGCGGTAAAACAATACCTGATAGACATCCAGCGCCGCGCCGGTAAGCGGATCGGTGACGCCTTCCCTGGTATAGGCCTCGCGCAGCAGCCGGGCCAGGCGGACAATTTCAGTGGCGTTGTCGCGATCGAGCGACAGGCCGATGCTCTCGGCGGCCACAGAAATATAATAATCGCCGCCATAAAGCAGCTCGACCTGAACCAGACGGCCTTCCAGCCGGCATTCCCCCCGGCCGACCACAAAAGATTCAACGTTGGTAAGCGTTACGGTCGTGAATTTTTCGCCCTCACGCCTGGCCGTCACGCCAACCGGCCCCGCTGGCGTGCGAATGCGAAATGACGTGCTGTCCGCGCGCTCGCGCCACAGATTGGGCAAAAGATTCAGCTCGACTATCACCGAGGCGAAGCCAATCATGCAGTGTCCGCACATCGGCGGGTACGAACCGGGTTCCAGGATCACCGCCCCGATATCGCAGCCATCTTCCTGCGACATAATCGGCACTACGGCGCAGGTGAGCCCGCCGCCGCGCGGCTCGTGCACTAGACGGCGCCGCCAGTGGTCGGCCCGGTCGCGCAGCCAGCGCCGCGCGCCGTCAACGGTTGCCGCCTGCGCGGGCAAATCAATACCCGAGAGCACGATGCGCGTCGGATTGCCGCCGGTGTGCGAATCCACCGCGAATATCACCTGCCGATCCCGGCGGCTAAGCCAATCGATGGCGCTTTGCGGCAAGGCGCGGTTATCGGCCATGGTTTTCCACCCGGAACAGCGGCGCGCCTAATGACCGGGCATCAACGGCGATCCCTAATCCGGGCGCGGTGGGCGCTTTGCCCCGTCCCCGCACGGAGCGCGGGGCATAACCGGCGACATGCTCAAGCGTCCAGTCGTTGAAAAAGGAGGCGTGCATCAGCGCATCCGCGCGGGTACTGGCGGCAACGTGCGCTACTGCGGCGGTGGTCACATCGCCGCCCCAGACATCCTCAATACAAACCGTCATGCCTAAATCCTGCGCCTGGTCACGCATACGCACCGCGCCGGTGATGCCGCCTACCCGCGCCAGCTTGATATTGACCGAGACTGCGCCCGCGTCGTATTTCGCCCGGTACAGCTCCGCGGCATTGATCACCGATTCGTCCATCACCAGCGGCAGCGAACTCATGCGCTGCACCAGCGCGCAATCGGCGGTATCGCGGCAGGGTTGCTCGATAAAAATATTCAGGCCGGCCAGTTCCCGCACCGCGATCGCCGCCGACTGCAGATTCCAGCCGCCGTTGGCGTCGGCGACGATCGTCACATCATCGCGACAGGCTTCCACGACGCTGCGGGTCCGCGCGGCATCATCGAAAGGATCGTTGCCCACTTTTAGTTGAAAACGGCTGATGCCCGCCTCCCCGCGCATGCGCACAAAGGCGGCCATGTCGCCGGGGGATGATAGGGGCACCGCTTCATATAAAGGAAAATCCGGCTGGGTCACGCCGCCCAGCAGCGTGGCGATCGGCAGGTTCGCCATTTTGCCCAACACATCCCAACAGGCTATATCGATGGCGCTTTTGGCGCTGTTTTGACCCAGCAGGCAGGCATTCATGCGTTGATGGATGACCGCCAGGTTGGTGGGGTCCAGCCCCAGCAGCGCGGGCGCCATAAGGCAAATTCCCGCGCGCGTCCCTTCGGCGAAATCCGGCAGATAGGTGCCGCCGAGGGTGCAGCTTTCCCCCCAGCCTTCCAGCCCCTCATTGGTAATAATCCGCACCAGCGTGGATGCCTGTCGCTGAGCGGCGCGGCCTTGGGACATCACGTATTCGCCATGGGCGTAGGTCAGTTGATAGCCGTAAACTTCAATTGCCGCGATCTTCATTGTGCTCTCACTTATAGTGATTGGTTATGGGTAATATATTACATTCAACGTTAAGTCTGTCAATGCGCTTTTTCAAACACGGCGTTATGCAAACAGCTCGGCAAAATGCGGATTCAAAAACAGATCGAGCGGGTCCATCTGCCGGCGAATTTGTATAAAACGCGAGTAATCGGGGTAAAGTTCGCTCACCCGCCGGCGGTCGAGAAAGTGCAGCTTGCCCCAGTGCGGCCGGGCCGAAAGCGGTCGCAAAGTCTGATCCACCGCCTGCAAGAAGGGAAAATAATTGCTGCCTATGGCGCCTGAAACGGAGATGGACGTGCTGTCACGGCCGCTCTGCGGCGAAATATAGCCGGTATCGGCTTTCTGCCAGCGGACCTGCAGCGGCGAGATCTCATGGGGAAATCCGCTGCGCATCAGATATTGCATGCGTTCGACCGCCTCCCGCGCATCGGCGGCGTCCACCATGTACTCCAGTTCATGGAATTGCGCATCGGTAGTGCCATCGGGATAGATGCGATACGCCCGATCCGTGCGCCGATTCATTGCGCCCTGAGGGAGGTCGGGTCCATCGGCGGACACTTCCCGCAGCAGTTTGACAAAGCAGTGATCGGCCGGCACCTCGCCCAGTTGGTACATCTGGGCGGAATGCGCGCTGGGCATCCACCAAAAAGAAAAATGCCGGTATGCGCCGAGCAGGTAATCCCACTGGCGCAGCACCTCCGACATGGGCAGAATGATATTTTCCTCTTTTAGCCGGTAGGCTGGGACCAGTTGTAAACCGACGCGCACCACCGGCCCGAGCAAACCGAGCGAAACCTGGCCTGCGCGCAGATAATCAGCGGTTTCACCATCGATATCCACCACCTCCCCGAGCCCATTGACGATACGCAGGCTGACCACCTTTGATGACAGCGACCCAAAAGCGGTGCCCGAACCTTTGGTGCCGGTGGCGACGGCGCCGGCGATGGATTGCACGTCGATATCCCCCTGGTTTTCAAGCGACAGTCCCGCGGACCACAGCGGTTCGCCGAGGGCGGCAATGGAGGAACCCGCCGCGACCTGCGCCTGTTGATGCCCCTTATCGATGGCGATGACGCCGCTCAGCGCGCTGAGATCGAGCAATAAACCACCCGTGCGAACGATAGGCGTAAATGAGTGGCCACTGCCGGCAACCCGCACAGGCTGTCCTTGGCTTACCGCCTGGCGAATGCCTGCGATTGCCTCCTCTTCGCTTGCCGGCCGGAAACAGTTGTCCACGGTGAAGGTTTGATTGCCACCCCAGTTGGTCCATTTGAATTGAGACATCGTCATCACTCCCATTTTTGCGCGATTGAACTTGACGGATAAAAACTAAACTAACATTATGTAAACGGCTACCGGTTATCGATTACCGCAAAGTCTCACATACATCCATAGCGAGTTTCAAGTATGTTTAGGGGAACGAAAGTGACACAGACACAATTGTTAAATCGGCAGGTAGTGGGAGACATCGGAGAACATCAGAGCATGCCCGTGGTGCCGTTGAAATATCATGGGCGGTGGATTGCGGCGGGACTTCTTATCATTGTGGCGGCGGGGTTGATCGTTTCACTTATCACCAATCCGCGTTATCAATGGCAGGTGGTTTCCCAATACCTTTTCGATGCTTCGATTCTCTCTGGCCTGATGGCAACCGTCTGGCTGACACTCGCCGCCATGAGCATCGGCGTGGTATTAGGTACGCTGCTCGCCCTGATGCGCATGTCAAAAAATCCGGTGCTCAACAGTATCTCCTTTATCTATTTATGGATGTTTCGCGGCACGCCGCTGCTGGTGCAACTGATATTTTGGTACAACCTGTCCGCGCTTTATCCGGAGATTACCATTGGTTTTCCGTTCGGGCCCAATCTAGGCACCTTTGACGCCAATCAGTACATTACGGTCTATGCCGCGGCGCTGCTTGGCCTGGGGCTGAATGAAGGAGCCTATATGTCCGAGATCGTGCGGGCGGGCTTGAATTCAGTGCCTGGCGGACAACGGGAAGCGGCGGAAGCGCTGGGCATGTCAAGCTTTCGCGTGATGGTGAAAATCATCCTGCCGCAGGCGATGCGCATTATCATTCCGCCAACCGGCAACCAGCTGATCGGCATGCTCAAGACCACTTCCCTCGTCAGCGTGATCGCCCTGCAGGAATTGCTCTACTCCGCGCAGCTCATCTATACCGCGAACTTCCAGACCATCCCGCTGCTGATTGTGGCCTCGCTATGGTATCTGGTGCTCACCTCTGTTCTTTGCGTGCTGCAGCACTATACCGAGAAGCATTTTTCCAAAAGCGATCATCATTCCCAGGCGCTGCCAGCGCCGGCGGACGAGAAACTTGACGATCACACAGTAAGGAATGCCTGACTATGCCTTTTTCCCCATCTTCCCCGCACGGACACCACTTTGCGGTAGTGGCGCGCGGCGTCGAGAAATCATATGGCCATCTGCCGGTGCTCAAGGGCATTGACCTGACCGTCGAATACGGCAACGTATGCTGCATCCTCGGACCTTCCGGATCGGGTAAAAGCACATTTCTACGCTGCATGAACCATCTTGAGCGTATTGAAAAGGGGTTATTGCAGGTCGGCGGCGAAACGGTCGGCTATCGCGAACACAACGGCAAGCTTTATGAGATGAAAAAGTCCGAAGTGGCCCGGCAACGGGCCGATATCGGCATGGTTTTCCAGAGCTTTAACCTGTTCCCCCATATGACGGTAATGGAAAACATCATTGAAGCGCCGATGCACGTCAAAAAAATCCGTAAATCACACGCCGTCGAACAGGCGATGGTGATGCTGTCCAAGGTGGGGCTGACCGGTAAGGCCAATGCCTATCCCCGTACGCTCTCCGGCGGCCAGCAGCAGCGCGTCGCCATTGCCCGCGCGCTGGCGATGAAGCCCAAATTGATGCTGTTTGACGAGCCGACCAGCGCCCTCGATCCCGAACTGGTCGGCGAAGTGCTGAGCGTCATGCGCGAACTGGCCGACGAGGGCATGACCATGATCGTCGTGACCCATGAGCTTGGTTTCGCCCGCGAAGTTTCCGACCAGGTGGTCTTCATGGACAACGGCGTGGTGGTAGAGCAAGGCAACCCGACTGAATTTTTCAGCCATACCAAAAATGAACGCGCCAAAGCCTTTCTTGGCAAAGTGCTATAACATCCCTTCTGGAGTGCATATGATTGCTTTACCTGACACTGTACGGACCCGCGCTTTTATCAACGGCGAATATGTCGACGCTGAACACCAGCGGGTCTTCGATAACTTTAATCCCGCGACCGGTAAACTGCTCAACCAGATTGCCGCCTGCTCCGCCGCCGACGTTGATAAAGCGGTTAAGGCCGCCCGCGCCGCCTTTGAGCGCGGTGAATGGAGCCGCATGGAGCCGCGCGAGCGTAAGCGCATCCTGCATACTTTTGCCAATCTTATCGAACAACATGCCGCCGAGTTAGCCCTGCTGGATTCGCTGGATGCCGGCAAGCCGTTGGCGGATTGCGAAAATTTCGACCTACCCGATGTGGTCAACAACATTCGCTGGTATGCCGAAGCCATCGATAAGGTCTTCGGCAAGATATCGCCCACCGGCGCGGGCAACCTTGGCCTGATTATTCGTGAACCGGTGGGCGTGGTCGGCATGGTATTGCCGTGGAACTTCCCTGCCGCCACCTTGTCATGGAAAATTTCGCCGGCGCTGGCGGCTGGCAACTCGCTGGTGATCAAGCCGGCGGAACTGGCCTCGCTGTCGACGATACGTATCGCCGGGCTGGCGCGGGAAGCGGGCATCCCCGCAGGCGTATTCAACGTGGTGCCCGGCTTAGGCCATATCGCCGGTAAAGCCTTAGGGCTGCATAACGATGTCGATGCGCTGACCTTCACCGGCTCAACAGAAATCGGCCGGCAGTTCCTGCGCTACGCCGCCGACAGCAACCTGAAGAAAGTGGTGCTGGAATGCGGCGGCAAAAGCCCGCAGATCGTCATGGCGGATATGGCGGAAGACCTGGACGCCATCGCCGAAAACCTGGCCAATGCGGCATTCTGGAATATGGGGCAAAACTGCACCTGCGGTTCGCGCATCCTGGTGCACTCCGCCATTAAAGAACCCTTTATGAAGGCTTTTATCCGGGCCGCGCAGGTATGGAAAACCGGCGACCCCACCGACCGCGCCACCAGGCTGGGGCCACTGATCGAGCCTGACGCGCTGGCGCGGGTATTGAGCGCCATCGCGCAGGCCCAACAGCAAGGCGCCACTGTGCTGCACGGCGGTAGCCAGGTGCGGCAGGATAGCGGCGGCTGGTTTGTCGAAGCCACGATTATTGATGGCGTCACGCCGGATATGGCCTTGGCCCGGGACGAAATCTTCGGTCCGGTGGTGGCGATCCTCACTTTCGACAGCGAGGAACAGGCGGTAAAAATCGCCAATGACTCCGCTTATGGCCTGGCGGCTACGGTATTTTCCAATGACATCAACATCGCCGTGCGCATGGCGCGTCAAATACAGGCCGGCACCGTGGCGGTTAACGGTTACGGTGAAGGCGATATCACCACGCCGTTTGGCGGCCTCAAAACCTCGGGATTCGGCGGCTATGACAAAGGATTCGAAGCCTTTGATCAATACACCCAAATGAAAACCATCTGGGTAACCCTCAGTTGACGCTGAACGCGGCACCGTCCGCCGGCGCTGATCTTATTTTCAACACGTATCAAGGTTCCGCTATGCAAATTCTGGGTGAAAACTTTATCCGCGGTGAACGCAGCCGGCAAAATAGCGTCACGCTGGCCAGTTATGATGCATTTACCGGCGAGGCGCTGCCCTACACTTTTTATCAAGCCACGGAGCAGGAAGCCGTCCAGGCCTGCCTGGCCGCCGAGCAGGCTTTTCCAGCCTATCACAGCGCGCCTGCGCGTGACCGCGCCCTTTTTCTCGATGCCATTGCCGATAGGCTGGATGCGCTGGGCGATGAGTTTATCCAGCTGGCGATGCGGGAAACAGCGCTGCCTGAAGGCCGTATCCGCGGGGAGCGCGCGCGTACCAGCGGGCAAATGCGGCTGTTTGCTTCCGTGCTGCGGCGCGGGGATTGCTTTGGCGCCCGTATCGATACCGCGCTACCGCAGCGCGCCCCGCTGCCGCGCCCCGATGTGCGTCAGATAAAACGGGGCATCGGGCCGGTGGCGGTGTTCGGCGCCAGTAACTTTCCCCTCGCCTTCTCCACCGCCGGCGGCGATACCGCCTCCGCCCTGGCGGCGGGCTGTCCGGTAGTCATGAAAGCGCATAATGGCCATATGGGCACCGCCGATTGCGTGGCTAACGCCATCGTGCTCGCCGCCCGGCAAACCGGCATGCCTGCCGGAGTGTTCAATATGATTTATGGCGGCGATATCGGACAAGTCCTGGTGCGGCATCCGGCTATTCAGGCGGTGGGGTTTACCGGTTCGCTGAAAGGCGGCCGCGCGTTATATGATCTGGCCGCCGCGCGCCCCGATCCGATCCCCGTGTTTGCCGAAATGAGCAGCATTAACCCGATGATCCTGCTGCCCGGCGCGCTGGCGGCGCGCGGCGAGGGGATCGCCCGTGAGCTGACGGCTTCCGTGGTCGCCGGCTGCGGGCAATTTTGCACCAATCCAGGGTTGATAATCGGTATATCTTCGCCTGACTTCAGCGCTTTTTTGCAGATGATGCGGCAAAATATCCGGCGCAGCCCGCCGCAAACCATGCTCAACCGCGGCGTACTCGCCAGCTATGAACACGGACTCGCGCAATTACATCAACACCAGGGCATCACCCATCTCGCCGGGGAGCCGCAGCAGGGTATGCAGGCGGTGCCCCAGCTGTTCCAGGCGCAATCCGGTTTGTTGACCACAGGCGATCCACTGTTGCAGGAAGAGGTTTTCGGGCCGGTGACCATCGCCGTCGCCGTGGCGGACCAGGCCGAGCTGACGCGGGCCCTGACGGGGCTGCGGGGGCAGTTGACCGCGACGCTGGTGGCGGAAACGGAAGATTTGCGCCATTTTGCCCATCTGGTTCCTTTACTGGAACGCAAAGCCGGCCGCCTGCTGTTAAATGCTTATCCCACCGGCGTCGAAGTCTGTGACGCCATGGTACACGGCGGCCCCTGGCCGGCGACCTCCGATGCCCGCGGTACCTCGGTGGGCACGCTGGCAATCGATCGTTTCCTGCGCCCGGTCTGCTATCAGGATTATCCGCAGGAATTACTGCCCGATGCGCTAAAAGATGACAACCCGCTGAATCTTTCGCGTTTGGTCAACGGCGTTTACACGCGCGAAAAAATCCGTGCGTAATCAGGTGGCGACGTAAGAAAAGATAACGCTTATCACGGTGCGCTGCGCCCCGAAGGCCAAATGATCTTCGGGGCGTTTTTTTTGATAACCGATACGCTTTGGCGTAACAGGCGCTGGCATGGGTGCGTTTGCCGCGTGGCAGGGCACCGCTATTCCTGTACATCCATTCCTAGGCGGTCCGGTTTGCCGGCGGCAACGCATCGCTGCCGTAGCCGACGCCGAAACCCTCGGCAAAAGGGTCTTCGGGATCAAGCAGGAAGGTCGATTGCGCAATAATATGGGCGCGGCCGCGTATTTTCGGGATAATGGCTTCGACATGGGGAGTCAGCTTCGTCGTCTCCTCGAAAGTACCCTCAAAGACTGAACCGATAATGCTTTCGTGCCGGAACCTGTCGCCTAGCCCCTGCTGGCGGCGATAAAAGCGCTGGGCCATGCGCGCCGACGTTCCCGTGCCGCCGGGAGATCGGTCAACGCCTGCTTCGCCGAAAAACACCAGGTTACGGTAGCTGCCGGCGCTGTTTTGCTCTTCGGTGAATATCACCATCGGCACGTGGCAAGCCTTGCCGGTGGCGGGATCGATGATATGCAGATCGCGATTGACGCTATCGCGAATGGCGCGACCCGCGCTCACCAGTTGCTCCGCATACGCCGGTTGCACCGCCAGCCCCAAACTTGATGCGGCGACCAGCGCATAGTAATTCCCGCCGAAGACGATATCCAGGGTAACGGGACCGCGCGCCGGCAAGTCCACCACCTGGTCTGGGGCCACCATATAAGAGGCGACGTTTTGGATGGTGACCCCTTTCACCACGCCATTAGCAACCTCGACTTCCGCGGTGACCAGGCCGGCGGGGGTATCAAAAGAGATGCGCGAAAGGGGTTCGGTCACCTCGACATACCCGTTTTCCACCATCACCGTTGCGGCGCCGATGGTTCCCGCGCCGCACATTAACGGCCACCCGCCGGTTTCGATAAAGACGATGCCAATGTCGGCCCGTGGATCGCAGGGCTGCATCAAGATGCTGCCGCACATTTCCGAACTCCCGCGCGGTTCATACATGAGTAGCTTCCTGATGGCGTCGTGATGCTCCATCAGATAGGCGCGCTTTTCGCTGATACGCGCGCCGGGAACGGGCGCGACGCCGCCGATAACCACCCGTGCGGGCGCGCCGGCGCTATGGGCATCAATCACGGAATACTGGACGCTTGACTTCATATGTGATCCTTACCGTCTGAAAAAACGGGACGCTTCGCATCCGCCGCATAGCCGACCCCAAATCCCTCCTGGAACGGATCCTCCGGATCGACAAAAAAGTTGCGCAGGCCAATAACAAACGCCCGCCCTGTGATAAGAGGTAGCACCATTTCTTTTCCAGCCACGATGTGTACGCCGGTCAGCTTGCCGGTGAAACGGGAGCCGATAATGCTTTCATGGACAAAGGTTTCATCCAATGCCAACGCACCCCGCGCATACAGCTGCGCCATGCGCGCCGATGTCCCCGTCCCGCCGGGAGAACGATCGACACCGGCTTCACCAAACAACACCAGATTTCGATGGGTGCCGGGATGCGAGCCAGGCCCGGTGAAAATCACGTTGGGGATCGGCGTCGCCCCCGTTTCCAATGGATGCCTGACGGCGAGTGTGGCGTTAGTGCTTTCCCGTACTTGCCGGCCAATCAACACCAGCCGTTCCGCACAGGCCGGGACCAACGCCAGATCGAAGCGGTCAGCGGGGACAATGACGTAAAAATTGCCGCCATAGGCAATATCGACATCGACACGACCCTGTCCGGGCACATCGATCTGGTGGTCCTTGACCGCGAGGTATGACGGCACATTAGAGAGCGAGACGCCCTGGACCGCGCCGTCTTTAAGAGCAATATGCGCCGTCACCAGACCGGCCGGCGTGTCAAATACGATCTGCGCGCGTGCGCCGGCCGCTTTAAACATGCCGGTCTCGATCAACGCGGTCGCCGCGCCGATGGTGCCTGCGCCGCACATGGTCAGCCAGCCGCCGCTTTCGATAAACACAATACCCACATCGGCGCGCGGATCGCAGGGCGCCATAATCAGGCTTCCGCTCATCTGTGAACCGCCGCGGGGTTCATACATCAGCAGCTTGCGCACATGATCATAGTGAGCAGCCAAGTACAGCCGCTTTTCATTCATGGTATTGCCCTTGGCTTGCGGGACGCCGCCGATCACAACCCGCGCTTGCGCTCCGGCGGCGTGCATATCAACAACAGAATAGTGAGATCTTGAATGCATCAGGTCTCCTGGGGAATAAAAGAAGCGATAATATCTACCTATCAGAGCGTTGGATAACCTTTACTCGATGGTATAAGCCGGCAGGGCGTCGCCTTGTTTATAGATAGTGGGATCAGTGATCATGCCGTAATCCGTGCCCCACCGCTTATGGATTTGCGCATATTTTCCCGACGCGATCAGGTGCACATAGGCGGCCTGCAGGGCTTGCAGCAACCCCGCGCTTGACTCATTGCGCGCCACGGCCGTGGCGCAGGGACCACCGCCCACACGGCCTGTAGGCACAAAAGGCTGTCCCGACGCCACCAGGGTTAACCCCACTTCGCGGCCGGTCAGCACCGCCTCGACGCGTTTGCTGGCGAGCGCAAGCACGGCATCCGCCATTTGCGGAAAGACGCTGACCTGAGGCGCCGGTTTGCCTTCATCCGCACAGCGCGCCTTGCCGGTTTCCATGGCGGGAACGCCGGAAGACCCCCCCAGGATCGCTATCTTATGCCCGCAGACATCCGCGATGCTTTCAGGCATATATTTGCTGCCTTTATTCACCACGAACGCATCGAAATTACTCCATTCGGTGACAAAGTCGGCAACTTCGACACGGTCTTTGCGCACGAAAAACTCGCCCATGCCGATATCGTATTTCTGTGCCTGCAGCCCTAACAGAATCGCGGGGAAATCCATACCCTGGATCTCCGCTTTCAGCCCCATCGTTTGGGCGACAGCGCTAACCATCTCCGGGATCATGCCGACAGTTTTCCCGTTGGCGACAAAAGAAAAAGGCTGGTATTTTGTCATGGTGGCGACGCGGAGCACCCCGCGTTTTTTTATCGCCTCGGGCACCAGCGCGACAATCTCGGGCACAGCCGCAATGCCGCCCTCCTCACCGGTGGGCATGCTGTTGGCGGGCGCCGCATATGCATATGTTGAGGCGGCACACAGCATCAGCGCGGAACCGACCCATGCCACGCCGATAGTTTTTCGAAAGCGCATTACCCTTCTCCTCAGTCAGTTGTTATCTGTAAGGTGTTATATATTACCGATAGACGATAGCATGTTACGATTTTGTGTCAATCCCTTTCCCCGTCGCCATGATCGGCGCCAGGATTATCCGCTTTGCTGCGGCCTGGCTAAGTGGCCTTTTGCCGGCACACCCCGCCTCCCCTCCCCTTATTAACCTGTGATGAAACACACAGAAATTATCCCCTGCGCTGTCTATAGTTGTTCTATTAGATGATATCTAGTTCTATCAGACAGAACACGAGGCAATATTATGGCGCGAACAGAGGGGACAAATCCCCAACCCCTGGGCGTAACCCCCAGCGGCGTCGATGTGATCGATCGGGCGATGGCGCTGCTGTTCGCCTTCAGGCAAGAAGATCGGTCGTTAACCCTGACCGAACTCGCCAGGCGCACCGGCTTGTATAAAAGCACGGTGCTCAGGCTGGCGGCGGCGCTTTGCCATCACCGGATGATGATCCGCCTGGAGGATGGCCGTTACGGCCTCGGCTCCGCCACCTTCAGCCTGGGAAACCATTACTTAGCCCACCTGAATCTCAGCGATGTGCTGCTGCCGTTAATGCGTGAGCTTAATGAACAACTTGGCGAAACCGTGTCTTTTCATATCCGGGAAGGGGATCACCGCTTGTGCCTGTTTCGGATTAATTCGCAATTTGCCGTGCGCGTAAACGTACAGCAGGGCGATGTGCAATCCCTGGAGCGCGGTGCCGGCGGCAGGATCCTGCTGGCCTTTTCCGGGGAGCCCGGCGACATCTACGAACAGGTGCGCCGGGCCCATACCTACGCGTCGCACGGCGAGCGCGACGAGGAAACCGCCGGGATTTCCGCGCCGGTATTCGGCCCCGGCCAGCGGCTTATCGGCGCGCTGGGCATCGTGGCGCCCATCAGCCGGCTGGACATGGCGTTGATGGCGCGGTATCGCCCCATCCTGCTGGAGATTGCCGCCCGCGCGACGGAACGGCTGGGCGGCGACGCGCGACCGCTGCTGCATGCAAAAGAGATAGCTGTTTAATACGTGCTCATCGTTTGGAGTTCGGCGCAAAACGAATCCCATGCTGTCGATAAGTGAAACGATATTGCCTGTAAAAGCCCTTTCAATACCGGGGAGACGGTTTATAACGCCGGTGGCGAAGGCATAAAGGGGACATGATGATGTTTCAATGGTTCACATCGCTTAACAAAATCGAAAAACGCACCTTCTGGGCCTGCTTCAGCGGCTGGGGGCTGGACGCCATGGATACGCAGATGTATGCCCTGTCCATCCCGACGCTTATCGCCCTGTGGGGCATGACCAAAGGACAGGCGGGCATCCTGGGCACCACCGTGCTGATCATGGCGGCGCTGGGCGGCTGGATTGCCGGTATTTTATCCGATCGCTATGGCCGGGTGCGGATCCTGCAGGTGACCATCGCCTGGTTTTCCCTCTTTACGTTCCTGTCGGCATTTACCGATTCCTTCTGGCAGCTGATGATCACCCGCGGCCTGCAGGGCATCGGTTTTGGCGGCGAGTGGGCGGTCGGGGCGGTGCTTATCAGCGAGACCATCAACGCCCGGGTGCGCGGGCGCGTGGTCGGCGCGCTGCAGGCGGGCTGGGCCATCGGCTACGGTATTACCGTTATTATTTCGACCATTATCTTTAATTCTTTTCCCGCCGATACCGCCTGGCGCATCCTGTTTGCCCTGGGACTGCTGCCCGCGCTGCTGGTATTGTGGATCCGGCGCAATATCCAGGAAGCGCCGCTGTATAAAAAAGAACATGCCGACGTCCAGGATCAGTCCAACAGTATTTGGGATGTTTTTTCCTCCCCTTATCGCGCCACCACCCTGAAGGCCATTCTGCTGACCTTTGGTATTTACGGCGGCAATTACGTGATGATTACCTGGCTGCCGGCTTACCTGAAATTGGTGCTGCATCTGTCGATTAACAACGTCGGC
The DNA here is from genome assembly GCF_047324145.1 of Sodalis sp. RH24. Taxonomy (NCBI): domain Bacteria; kingdom Pseudomonadati; phylum Pseudomonadota; class Gammaproteobacteria; order Enterobacterales; family Bruguierivoracaceae; genus Sodalis; species Sodalis sp. RH24. The sequence goes on along the minus strand of NZ_CP178729.1, from coordinate 507,406 downwards.
GGCTATCTGGCCATCAATATCCTCGGGTCGTTCGCCGGCGCCTTCCTTAATGGCTGGATGGCCGATGCGTTCGGCAGGCGTAAAACCTTTATGATCATCGCCTGCTGCCAGGCCGTGGCGGTAGGGGTCTATACGCTGGCGCCGATCAACCTGACCATCACCCTGCTGCTGGGATTTGTGCTCGGCACGCTGCAATCGGGCACCGCCGCAGGCACCGGCGCCTTTATCGCCGAACTGTTCCCCACCCGGGTGCGCGGTTCGGCGCAGGGCCTGTGCGGTAACGCCGGCCGCGCCCTGGGCGCGGTGATGCCGACCATGGTGGGATTACTGAGCATCAATATGGATTTGGGACCGGCCATGGGCATATGCGCCTGCGCGTCCTATGTCATCGTGGTGCTTGCCGCCATGATGCTGCCGGAAACCCGGGGGCGCGATCTGGGTCATATCGTCATGGCTGAAAACCACACCGCCGAGAGGGCAAAAATGCAATGATTATCGATATCCACGGGCACTACACTACCGCGCCGGATGCCCTTGAGGACTGGCGCAAGCGCCAGGTGGCCGCCCTGACCGACCCCGCTTCCGGCATCAGCGCCGCCGATTTGCGTATCACCGATGAGCAAATCAGGGCAAGCATCGAGCAGAACCAACTGCAAAAAATGCGCGAGCGCGGTATCGACGTAACCCTTTTTTCGCCGCGCGCCAGCTTTATGGCCCACCATATCGGCAACGCCGCCACCAGCGCGGCGTGGGCCGGGATCTGCAATGAATTATGCTATCGGGTCAGCGCGCTGTATCCGGCCTTTTTCGCCGGCGCCGCCATGCTGCCGCAGTCGCCGGGCGTCGACACCCGCTCATGCCTGGCGGAAATGGATCGCTGCGTGCGGGAGTACGGTTTCGTCGCCATCAATCTTAATCCGGACCCCTCCGGCGGCCACTGGACGTCGCCGCCCTTGTCCGATCGATATTGGTATCCGATTTACGAAAAAATGCAGGAATATGATCTGCCGGCGATGATCCACGTCAGCACCAGTTGCAACCCGGCGTTTCACACCACCGGCGCCCATTACCTGAACGCCGACACCACGGCCTTTATGCAGTGCCTGGCCTCGGATCTGTTTACCGATTTCCCCCGGCTGCGCTTTATTATTCCCCACGGCGGCGGCGCCGTGCCCTACCACTGGGGCCGCTACCGTGGACTGGCGCAGGCGATGCGCATCGACGATATCGAGGAAAAGCTGCTGAACAATATTTTCTTCGATACCTGCGTCTACCATCAGCCGGGCATCGACCTGCTTACCAGCGTGATCCCCGTCAGGAATGTGCTGTTCGCCTCGGAAATGATCGGCGCGGTCAGGGGTATCGACCCGCAAACCGGGTTCGCGTTTGACGATACCCGCCGTTATATTGAATGCGCCCGGCTTGACGACGCTGAACGCCAACTGATATTCGAGGGCAATGCACGCCGCGTCTATCCTCTTCTCGATCAACGACTTAAGGCCCAGGGCCGTTAAGGAGGCAGTATGCATACCCGAATCAATGCATTAGGTATAGTCAAACGCAACATCGAGCGGACCGATCCGGCCCTGGTCAGACGGCTGGGGGATTTTGGCGTGGCCACGCTGCATGAGGCCATGGGCCGCACCGGCCTTATGCGACCCCACATCCGCCCGGCCTTTGCCGGCGCCCGGTTATGCGGCAACGCGGTGACCGTGCTGGCCCAGCCCGGCGATAACCTGATGCTGCATGTCGCCGCAGAGCAGATCCGGCAAGGCGATATCGTGGTGGTGGCCTGTACCGTGGAAAACGGCGACGGCATGTTCGGCGAACTGCTGGCCACCTCTTACCGCGCCCGCGGCGCCGCCGGCCTGGTGAGCGAGGCGGGGGTACGCGATGTCGGCGCCCTGCGCGACATGGGGTTCCCGGTATTCTCCCGCGTCATCAGCGCCAAAGGCACCGCCCGCGCCACCCTGGGCTCAGTCAATGTGCCGGTGATTTGCGCCGGCGCGCTGGTCAATCCCGGCGATGTGATCGTCGCCGATGACGACGGCGTGGTGGTGGTGCCGCGCGACCTCGCCCGGCAAACGGCCGACGCGGCGCAGCAACGCGAAGATAACGAACAGGCGAAGCGCGAGCGTTTCGCTAAGGGCGAGCTGGGCCTGGATATGTATCATATGCGCGATATGCTGGAGCAGGCCGGGTTAAAGTATATCGATTAACGCCCATAGGGATGGCCGGAAAGCGTATGAACCCTCTCAGCGTCCCCCCGGCAGCATCAGCATGGCCGTTAAGACCATAAGCGCGGCCGTAGGCAGATGGATGCCGAAGGCGCTTTTGGCGGAGCCTTTCGCGGCGAGAATAAGCAGCATGTCGCCGACCGGAATAAGGGCGCCCACCAACAGGATAAGGCCGACGCCGCGCGGGGTATCCCACGCCATGAACGCCAGTACCATGAATCCCGTCGTCAGGTCGCGCACGCCCTTCAGGCGCAGCCACCATGGAATGTTGACGCCGCTTTCCGGCAGCGGCAGGCCGAAACTGCGGGTCGCGGCGGTGGGGTTCACCATATAGAGGCTGCCAATCGCGATAATCGCGAGTGCCAGGAACAGCGCCAGTCCGAACGTTAGCCAATGCATTTGAGTGTCCCAGGGTGATAATATAGCAATAGAATATAATCTATCATTGCTAGATTATCAAGCCATCGTATAATAACCGGCAATGACGGCTAGGGTGGTCCGGGAGATAAAAGCATGAGTATCGCCGAGCGGAAAGGCAGGCAGCGGGCGGAACGCGAATCCCGCATTATTGCGGCAGCGCGCGCGATCGCAGAGCGCGAAGGATGGAATGCGGTGACCATCCGCCGCCTGGCACAAGAGATAGAATACAGCCAGCCCGTGCTTTATTCACATTTCGAGAACCGGGATGCGATTGTTGCCGCTGTGGCGATCGAGGGTTTCCAAGAGATCACCGCGGCGCTTCGTGCCGCGGCGCGTGAATCGGACGGACAGCGGAACGCCCTGGAGAATGTCGCCATGGCTTATCTCGGCTTTGCCTTCCGCTGGCCCGCGCTCTACGAGGCCATGTTTGTCCTCCCGACCCCTCTGCGGTTCGCCGAGGCGGATACCAGGCCGGAACTGCGGGCTGCTTTCGACGCCATCGCGACGGTGGTCACGCCGTTTTGCGCCGACGCAGAGGTCATGACCGAGACGTTTTGGGCGACCCTGCATGGCCTCGCCGAACTCGAGCGTTCAGGTCGAATCAGGCCCGGCGCGCGGGTTGAACGCATCCTGCTCGCCGTGCGGGCGCTGCTCGCGTCCCGCAACGATGCTCCCGACCCCGGCGAACAGCCGGGACCCGCATAATCCCGCCGCCTGTCAGTGGGAAGCAGAGGTACTGCGCTCGGCACGAACGGCGGTGCCCAGCGCGCTTAGCATCACATCGCGGGTATGGTTCAGATGTTCAGACAAAATAGACACGGCACGGTCCGCGTTGCCGTCTAATATTGCCTGCAACAGTTCATTGTGATCGCTGTTGCGTTCCCCCTGCTCTGTTGAAACCGGTAAAAGCACCCGCTGATAAATTGAAAACGCCTCGGCAAGCTGTTTGACCATCAAAAATAGCCATTTGCTGCCGCAGTTTTCCATCATGATAAAATTGAACACCTCATGGCGCGTATGCCATTCAGGATTAAATTTGTCCGGCGACTCAGGTAAGGTCTGGGGAGTATGGACCAGGCGGTGATTAGCGGCGATAAGGCGCGCCTGCCACTCAATATCCCCGCTGGCGATCGACTTGCGCAAGGCAATCCCTTCCAACGTAATCCGCTGTTCCGTTAAATCGATAAGCTCGCCCGCATTCAGCCCACGCACGCTGAATCCTTGCTGCGGCGCAACGTCCACCAGCAATTCGCCCGCCAGGCGGCTCAGGGCCTCGCGTATGACATTCATGCTCACATCAAACCGCTGGGCAAGTTCGGAAATCTTAAGTTTATTCCCCGGCAGAAGCTGCCCGGTAAGAATCAAGCCCCGGACATGAGAATAAATCGTCTCATTTAGCGACCTTCCCTCTTTGAGAACCTTCATTTTCCTTCTCCAGTGGATTCTTATTTTTCAAATAGTTAAAAGCTTGCTCTGCTAATTAATTCCCATAATAACATAGCCAAAATTAAAAGGATATTCATACATAAAACTTATAATATGCCAAAAAATCCATTTTTTGCTTTAAAAAAGTTTTTTGCCGCGTATTATCAATTTCACCCCCACCGGTGTCAGCCAGGAGTCAGCATGAATGTTCCACTGAATAAGGCGTCCATTGAATTTGAAGGCATGCAGGCAGGCTATTATCACGCAGGGAAAGGCAAGCCGCTGATGCTGATTCATGGTTCCGGCCCTGGCGCCTCCAGTTTAGGCAACTGGAGCCGCGTGCTGGAGCCGCTGGGCCATGACTATCACATCTTCGCCATGGATCTTATCGGTTTTGGCATCAGCGATCGCAAGGCGGAACCACCCTACTTCGATTTCCCCCTGTGGATTCGCCAGGCTAAAGCGATGCTGGATTACATCGGCTCGGCCGAGATCGGCATCATCGGCCATTCGCTGTCCGCTGCCATCGCACTGTCACTGGCGTCTTCCGACAAGCGGGTGTCGGCAGTGCTGACCACCGGCGCTATCGGCGCGCCCTTCCTTGCCACGGCCGCGACTCAGCGCATCTGGCGGTGTCCGCAAAACCGGGACGAACTGATCGCCACTCTGGGTACGCTTATTCATGATCAATCGATCATTGATGACAACTATATCAAGGCAAGAGAGCCGGTCGTGTTTGCGCCCGGTTATGCCGAATATTTCAATGCCATGTTTACCGGCGAACCGCAGCGTTATGTCGAAATGACCACCCTGGGTGATGAGGTGTTGTCCGCGATTAACTGCCCGGTCGTCATGCTGCACGGGCGCGATGATATTCCTTTTCCCAAAAGTACCTCTGAATATTTATCAGCAAAGATTAAATATGCCGATTTACACATCCTGAGTGAATGCTCTCACTCTGTGGCATTTGAAAGAACCAGAGCCTTTATGGCGGCAGCGCATCAACTGTTTCAGTAATTCCATCGCTGCGCCCGAGATGACAAGAATAAAGCGATGTGCGTGGCGATAACGCATCGCCGCAATGCTTAATGACGGTCCGATAATAAGTCGGCTTTTCACTACAAAACACCCTTTCACAGGGAATGATGTTTTCTGTCCTGTCGCGGTATTACAACGAGGAAATTATAATGAATTGGCTTTCTCACTTTAAAAAACGCACGTCCCCTTTATTCTTTTCCTATATTCTGGCATCAACGGCGCTATCAGCCTTTATGACTACCCCGGTAAAAGCAGAGGAAGACAGATTAGTCGGGTTGATTCCCGCGCTTAAAGCGGAAAAGCCGTTCAAGCTGGGGGTGACCGTAGTCCATCTGAACGATGATTTTTATAAAGGCATTATTTACGGCATTACCGATGAAGCCAAACGCTCCGGCGTGGACGTGGTCCAGGTGTCGGTGGCCGGCGCATACGGCAATGTGCGTGAACAGTTTGCCCAGTTGGAGGCGTTGAAAAGCATCGGCGCCGACGTGGCGGTGTTGGCCCCGGCCGCCTTCAACGGTTTTGACCCCATCATTAAATCCCTCAAAGCGGGCGGCATGAAGGTCGCATCGGTCGGCATCCCCGTGGACAGTAAAAATATCGACTTCGGCGTTCTGCAGGATGATACCTATATCGGCAAACTTATGGCGGACGCCGTCTGTAAATCCCCGGTCACGCCGAAAAATGTCGCAATGATCCCAGGACCCGCCGGGGCCGAATGGGTACGCCTTCGTTATGAAGGTTTCAAGGCGCAGGCAGGTAAATGCGCAACGCCCGTTTCCGTGGTTGAAACGGGATTTGGCGGCGGCATCGATCTGCAGGAAGGTCTGGCCAAGGCCTCCGACCTGATGCTACGCAACCCTGAGGTCAATTTTATCTATACCCCGCAGATTACGCTGGGCATGGGGGCGGTCCAGGCTATCCGCCAGCAGCACCGGCAGGCGTCCGTCGTGAGCTCGGCCATGGTTAAAAGGGCCGTGCCGATGATAGAAGACGGGAAAATGCTGGCCGTGGTATCCGAGCCGGGCATCATCATGGGTCGCCTGATTGTTCAGTACGCCATCCGCGCCATGGCGGGAAAACCGCTGCCTAACCTGGCGCCGGCAGGTACCGATGGACTGAATTACGCCCATTACAATGTGCCGAATAAGGTGCTGGACAAGAGCAACGTGGCGACACATCCCTTTGAAACCTATGAAATCGCGCCGGCTGAATGGAAAGTGCCTGCAATGCAGTAAGCCTGGTACGAGGTAACAACGATGTCGACAGAACAGGTAACGGGTAAGGCGCTAAGTCAGGGAAGCTCGCCGCTGCTGCGGATCAGCGGCTTGTCCAAGCGGTTTGGCGCCACGCAGGCGCTGAACCAGGTTTCCATCCAATTCCAGGCCGGGGAGATCCACTGCGTGCTGGGCGAGAACGGGGCCGGCAAGTCAACTATCGGCAAGATCATCAGCGGATTATATCCAGCAGACGAAGGCGCGATCTGGTATGGCGAACGGCAAGTCTCGTTCAGCAGTTCCCGTGAAGCGCGCCATGCCGGCATAGTGATGGTGTATCAGGAACTGTCCCTGGCGCCGAGCCTGTCGGTCCGCGCCAACCTGTGGCTGGGCGCGGAGAAAGGCAAAACGGTGTTTTCGTTTATCCGCAAAGCCCGGGAAGTCGCCCGGGTGCAGGAAGTCCTGGCCCAGCTTGGGCTGGCCGACATTGATATGGAACGGTCGGTAAGCGCTTTCCCGGTAGCCATACAGCAGCTTATCGAAATCGGGAAATCGTTACTGTCCCAGCCGCGGGTGATTATCTTCGACGAGCCGACGGCCATGCTGGGCGCCGTCGAGAAGGAACGCTTTTTCCGGGTGCTGGAAAAACTGCGGGCAGCGGGTCTGGCCTCGGTTTTAGTGACTCATCATATTGATGATGTGATCGCGGTCAGTGACAGGGTCACTATTATGCGCAATGGACAAGTCGTGGACTCATTCCCCGTCGGCGGCGATGTGGATGCTGATGTCATTGTTTCGCGCCTTACGGGCAAGGCGCCCGGCAGCCACGAAATGAATGACAAAGGCAACCTGCGCTTCCCGCCCCTGCTCGACGTGGAAAACCTGCCGGTCAGCAGCGGCGGAACCCGGGTTTTTTCTGTCGGTCGCGGCGAAGTGGTTGGCATCTATGGGGTGGTCGGCTGCGGAGGCGAGGCCTTGCTGCATAACCTGGTCGGCTTCCTGCCCATGCCAGGCGACGCCCCCCTCAGCTTCAAATTAGAGGGTTATGCGTGGCGGCCCGCAAACGTGTCCGAGGCGCTGAAAAAAGGGGTTTCCTGGCTGCCTGCCGGCAGGGCGGCCAATGGCGTGTATCCGTCCCTGTCCATCGCGGAAAACTTGATGATGACCCAGTTAAAACGGTTCGCTCGCAGCGGATTTATCCGTATTGGCCGGGCAGAATCCATGGCGGACCAACTGCTGCAAGCCTGCGGCGTGAAATACGCTGATAAGCATGACCCGCTTACCAGCCTCAGCGGCGGCAACCAGCAGAAGGTTCTGCTCGCCCGGGCCATGGCCAGCGCCGGAAAAGTGCTGGTACTGGAAGAACCCACCGCCGGCGTCGATATCGCGGCCAAACATGAAATCCATCAGCGCATTCGCGCGCTGGCCTCGACCGGGGTATCGGTGCTGATGTTATCAAGCGATCTGGCCGAAACGATGGCGCTGTGCGACACGGTGTGGACAATGTTCCACGGCAGTATCGTCACGGCATACCGCAACCCTGACGAACATGACAAAGCGTCGATTATCGCAGACGTTGTCGGCCAGGCCGGTCACGACCAGCCAGATCATTAACCTTTACGTAATGATGAAGCAGGAGTTTGCATCATGAGTACAAGCAGAGAAGCGGGGCTCCTGGCGTCGGGAAAAAGCGTGAAAACCAGACGGTTTTCGCTTTCGGACTGGATGCTTCCCCTGTTGATTGTGTTAACCGCCGTCATCGCGGGCTTTATCCAGCCGAGATTTATGTCCGTCAGTAACGGGATAAATCTGGCCTGCCAACTGGCCCCTCTGCTTATTATCTCACTTGGCCAGGCCGTGGCCGTAATAAGGGGAGGACTGGATCTGTCGCTTTCTTCTGCCATGTCCCTCGCAGGCGTCGCGGGCGTGATGATCATGAATCAGTTCGGCGTCCCCGCGGGCCTGGTCGCCATGCTGCTGGTCGGCACGTTAACCGGCGCCGCGTCAGGCATCCTTATCGCGGTTTTTAATACCTCCCCCCTGGTGATTACCCTGGGGATGCTGTCCGTCGCTCAGGCATTCGCTTTAATATTGTCGGGCGGCGTGCCCATTTACGACGTTCCCGCCTCATATATCGAAGCCGTGGGCTATGGCACATTATTAGGGCTTCCCGTCATGGTATGGATTGCCATCGCCTTGACCATCATGATTGGCGTATTGCTCAAATACACGCTGTTCGGCCGCTATGTCTATGCCATGGGCTCCAATGTGTCCGCGGCGTCCAAATCGGGAATCAACGTAAAATGGAATACGGTCCTGGTCTATATGGTCAGCGGTTTCTGCGCCGGAACGGGAGCCATCATCTTAACCGCCTGGACCAGCTCCGCCCAGCCCATCGCGGCGGCGAACCTGACGCTGCAGTCCCTGGCGGCGGTCGTTCTCGGGGGCGTGGCGCTGACCGGCGGCGCAGGCAATCTTCGGCAGGTGATTACCGGTGTGGTGGTATTAACGCTGCTATCAAACGTGATGAACATGGTAGGCGTATCCGCCTATTACCAGACGCTCGCCGTGGGTGTCGTCATTATTTTCGCCGTTATTCTCGATCGTTTCCGCCGCCATGATTCGCATTAACATTATATTGGCTTCATTCCTATTATCATCGAGGAGTATTACCGTGTCCGATAAGGTGCAATACATCAATCCGGAAAACGCCAGCCCCGCGCAAGGACTCTATTCTAACCTGACCAAAGTGAGCGCGGGAGACCTTTATTATATCTCCGGCCAACTTTCAGTAGGTTCCGATGGCGGCGTGGTAGGCAAAAACGATTTTGACGCGCAGTTTGCGCAGGTGTTTAACAATTTGGGCGCGGTGCTGGCAGCGGTAGGCTGCGATTACAATGATGTGGTGAAATTTAATACCTATCTGGTGGCATCCCAGCATATTGACGCTTTTATGAAAAACCGGAAAGAACTGTTTCCAACACTTTTCGCCACGCCAAATTATGCGCCGAATACGCTGCTGGTAGTGGACCGGCTGGTTAAAGAAGAATTCCTCATTGAAGTGGAAGCCGTGGCCCGCGCGCGCGATTAATTAATATAGCGTTTTTATTGTAAGGTAAAATATGAAACTGGTTACGTATCTGCTTTCCGGCGAGAAAAAAATCGGCGTAATTAACACTGCCGGAAAAGTAGTCGATGTCACTGATATTGTTGCTACCAATGATATGAATGTGCTGATTGACTGCTATGCGACATTTGCCGACAGGCTGCAACGCTACAGTGAAAGTCCCGATGAGGATGGCCTGGCGCAGGAAGACGTGCGTTTACTGGCGCCGATTCCCTGTACCCGGCGCAATATTTTTTGCGTCGGCAAAAATTACTCGGCCCATGCGCAAGAGTTTGCAAACAGCGGGTTTGATTCGAGCGCCGCGGCGGGAAATGTTCCCGCGCATCCTATTATCTTCAGCAAACCCTCCACCTCGGTCAGTGGCCCCGGCGACGAGGTAGACAGTACGCTCGATCCCTTCCATACCCTCGATTACGAAGCCGAGTTAGCCGTGGTGCTGGGCAAAAAAGGACGCGTGACGCAGAGCGACGATCCCATGTCTTATGTCTTCGGCTACACGCTGGTCAACGACCTCACCTCGCGTCATCTGCAAAAACAGCATAGCCAGTGGCTGCTCGGCAAGGGCATTGACGGATTCTGCCCGATGGGCCCGGTCCTGGTGACTGCCGATGAGTTTGGCGAACCCGGTTCCCAGACAATAGCCTGTACCGTCAACGGCGAAAAACGCCAGGAGGCCGCCATTGCGGATCTTATCTTTGACGTTGCGACCCTAATCAAGACCATTGGACAAAACATTACGCTGCTGCCGGGCGATATTATCGCCACCGGTACGCCTGCTGGTGTTGGAATAGGTTTTACGCCGCCTAGATATTTAAAAAAGGGAGATAAAGTGACGGTGGCAATGAAGGAGATCGGCGAATTAACCAATACGATTATTTGATTTGCAGATAATACATTTTCTCAGGCGTTCACGTTGAAATATCACCTATTCAGATAACGAGGTTATGATATGGCTAAGATTGTCAGTGCCATCAGTATGTCCCATGTTCCCGGTGCGCTTGGCTGGGCAGACGCGCCCTCCCCCGAGCAGCGAAAACGCCTGGCCGCCATACATGCGCGGTTGAAACACTGTATCGACGATACCAAACCAAATCTGATTATTGCGTTTTTAGACGATCATTTTGAAAACAATTTCCGCAACTTAATGCCGACCCTGGGCGTTCCAGTCAGTGACGCGAATATCGGGCCGGCGGAATATATGATGGAAGCGCTGAAATTCACTACTCAGCACAGCATTGCCAGTAATGCCGGCATTGCGCAAACGTTGCTTGAAAAATTGATTCATGGCGGGTTTGACGCAACACGCATGGGCGCGATTGAATATGGCAATAATCTGATGATGCCCCTGGTCTTCATCAACCCGGAATTCAATATTCCAGTGGTGCCAGTCTATATCAACGTCTTCTCTCCGCCGCTTATGCCGTATTCACGGGCTTACGATCTGGGGTTAAAAGTCCGCGAAATCATTGACACATTGCCTGATGACTATCGTATTCATTTTCTGGCGACAGGCGGGCTTTCGCACTGGCCGCCGGTATGGACTGAAGGCGCGCCGGAAGATGATAAGCTGCTGCAGCGCATGAAGGTGTATCAGACCATCGGTAAGGAAGCGCTGATTGACGACCCGACGCTGTATACCGATTTCGCCCAATATGAAATAGATATGATGAGCAAAATGGAATGGCCGCTCGGTAATAGCCATCCGCTGGTCAATGAAGAATGGGATAGGGAAATGCTGGAGCGCTTTGCCGCGGGTGATGTGGAATATATGCGCGCGCTGACCTATGAGGAAGTGGAGGAGCGCGGCGGACACGGCGGCCATGAGGCGCTCAACTGGGTGGCGCTGATGGGGGCGATGAAAGGCGCGCGCCCTGACTACGTTGCATATGAATCCGTACCGGAATGGATAACGGGAATGAGTTATTTAACTTACCCCGGTCAACAATAAACTTATTTCATACACATTTATCATCGGGAAAAGGAATTTCCTGCGTAAGCTACATTTAAATTAATTAATCTGGTCATAAGGCCATGGGAATATTTTATTCAGCCTGCGGCCAAGCCTTATTTTAAATACTGCCGATTATTGTTTTATTTAAAGATAAATGCGTACTTCATCTGAAAGTTGTAAGACGATGTTTACCAACATGAGTGGAGAAGAACTGCCATGGCACGAATTGCAGTAGTTGGCGCTGGCATGGGCGGGCTGGCCTTTGCCTGCGCCATGAAAAACAGCAAACATGAGGTTATTGTGTATGAGCAGGCCAGAGAACTGGTTGAGCTTGGTGCGGGCATCTCGCTGTGGGCGAACGGCACGCGCCTGTTTGCCGAGCTGGGCATTGCGACGCGCATGGCGGAATGTTCCTGTGAAACGGAAGCCGCGTTTTTTCGCAATGAAGACGGCAGCGTGGCGGCCTCGCAGTTGCTCGCCCGCGATAACTGGTACAGGAATGAATACGGGCACCCCTACTACGGCGCCTTCCGTACCGACCTGCAGGCGGCCTTGCTTGACGTTATCGGCAAAGAACATATCCGGCTGGGCAAACAGCTTACCCGTCTGGAGGATGCAGGCAGCGAAGCGAAACTTTACTGGGCTGATGGTTCGGTGGCGACGGCGGACCTGGTGGTGGGCGCCGACGGCATTAAATCCGTCGTCCGCAATGCGATCAGTGCCTCCGCCACGCCGGTATTCACCGGCAACAGCGCGTTTCGCGGACTGGCCAAAACCGCCGATCTCGACCTCCTTCCCGAACCGCATTCCTTTACCGACTGGATGGGCGATGGCAAACACGTACTGAATTTTCCCATCGGGAAAAACTTTGCATATCAGACGATCGTGGTTTTTATGGATGGTCCGGAAATATGGCGGCAGGAAGCCTGGCGGGTCCCCGCCGACGCCGGCGCCATCGCCGGGATGTTTAACGGCTGGCATCCCGCCGTCGGGCAGCTTCTTGAACACGTTAACCTGTCCGAGCGCTGGGGGATGTTCCAGGTCAGCCCGATGGCGGCCTGGCATCGCGGGCGCGCCGTGCTCATCGGCGATGCCGCGCACGGCATGATGCCCCATCACGGCCAGGGCGCGATTTCATCGTTCGAAGATGCCGTCGCCCTCGCGCACATCATGAATAATGATGCCCTGGTTTCCATCGAATCAAAGCTCGAGAGCTACCAACGCGAACGTAAAGCCCGTGGTGAAAGAATTCAGGCATCGTCGCGCCGGGTGAATGACTGTCTGCATCTTGCGCAGGGACCTGCCCGGGCGGAGCGTGATGCCGTGCTCAACAGTCTTGGCCGGCATTTTTCATGGCTACACGGCTACACGCTGGCCGTGTAACTTTCAGCGCAACGCGCGGCCGCGACGCCGAAGCAGGATACACCGGCGGTTCGCGGCCCTGGCTGGAAGTACCCTGCTTACGCCGTCAGACGGCGAATGGCCGAACAACGCAGCCGCATGGCCTGTTGGGCGATGGCTGAATGCGGGGCCAGCAACTCAAAACCGTGATTGACGCCGGGGTAGAGATGAAATTCCACCGGCACGCCGGCGGCGGCCAGATTTCCCGCCCAGGCCAGGTTCTCCGCGCAAAAGAGATCCAGCTCGCCCACGTCAATATACGTGGGGGCAAGTCCTGTAAAATCGTCCAGCCTGGCCGGGATAATGCGGTTCAGTTGTCCGTCATCCGCTCCGTCCGGGATCCTGGCGCGCCATGCGGTCTGTATTTCGCTGGCGGTGATGGTAAGAAAGGGCGATATTTCCGCTGTCGCATCCGTCGTCCGGTCATCCAGCATGGGGTAAACGAGGATCTGCCCGGCTAAGGCAATGTGTCGATCCCGGGCGAGAATGGCCGCGGACGCCGCGATACCCCCGCCGCCGCTGTCACCCATCAGCACAATACGATCCGGTTCGATGGACAACTGCGCGCTGTTTTGCTGTAGCCAAGCCAGACCGCTAATGATTTGTTCCGCCTGGCTATCTCCCGCTATCTCCGGGGCAAGGTGATAATCCAGCGCCAGAAAACTGACGCCGCTTTGTGCCACATAGTTCGCCACTATTTTATGATAGGCGGCGATATCGGCGGAGACGCCGCCACCGCCATGCACAAAGAGCACCGCGCCGCGCGAGGGCTCGCCCGCGTTCTGATACCAGCGCGCCAGGCGTTTTTCATTACCCATGGGAATGAAAAATTCCCGGGTCTCTATGCCGGTCGCCTCGGGAAAATGGTCGTTAAGCAACGCATAGAAGGCGTTGCTCTTGTCCCGCCAGCTCAGAACATCGCCGGGTTGAAAGGCGGGAAAACGCGCAAGCTCGGGCTGCAATTGTGCTAAACGTGCCGCAAGTTCACTGTCCATGACATAAGGCATCACATTTCTCCTGAAACCGTTGATTGACGCCGGTCAGTATTCCACACCATACTTTTGTCTGAAATGACATAAAAAGGGCTTTTTAGGACATGACGCGTCGCATTGGTTTTCTGATTTTTCCCGGTTTCAATCTGCTTGACCTCAGCGGGCCGCTCAGCGTGTTCGAGACCGCTAATCTCCACCTGCCGCCAAAGGAACAATTCCAGCTGGATGTGTGCGCCGTGCGGGCCGGGATGTTCGCCAGTTCCAATGGCCTGGCGGTACACGCCAGCGCTGGCGGAGGCAAACGATTCGATACCCTGGTGGTGGTGGGGGGCAGCGGCGTCGGCCGGGCAAGCTGCGATCCCGCGCTATTGGCGTTGCTGCGGGAGGATATTGCCCACCGCTATGTCTCCGTCTGCACCGGCGCTTTTGTGCTGGCGGCGGCGGGCAGGTTGGCAGGAAGAAAGGTGACCACCCACTGGCGCCGGGTGGCGGAACTGCAGCGTCTGGTCCCTGACGCCCGGCTGCTGGCCGACAGTATCGTGGTGCAGGATGATGATATCTGGACGTCGGCCGGAGCCACTGCCGGAATGGATATGGCGCTCGCGCTGGTCGCGGCGGAACACGGCGAGCCGCTGGCGCATCTTATTGCCCGGGAGTTGCTGATCCCCCGCCGTCGTACCCATGGCCAGTTGCAGTTTATGCGCATGCGGGATATTACCCCGCCTTCGCCACGGATCCAGCGGGTGCTGGCGTTTATCAACCGCAATCTGCGGGGTGACCTCTCCGTTACCATGATGGCGGAAGAGGCGCATCTCTCACCGCGCCAGTTTTCCCGGGAATTTGTCGCCAATACCGGTCTTTCCCCCGCGCGGGCCGTGGAGCGCTTGCGGGTGGAGTTTGCCCGCAGCCGGGTGGAAAACAGCAACCAGACGCTGGCGGCCATCGCGCTGGAGGCGGGTTTTAGTGATACTGCATTAATGCGAAAGGCCTTTTTACGCTGCCTTGGATCCACGCCGCAAAGAATGCGCAAGGTGCCATGGTGAATACCGCTTCAGTCAGGTGAAATACAGCGCCGGATGAGCACAAAAGCCCGGCCATACTCTCCCTGGCAGGAAGCATACGTATAAGGGGATTCGGAAATACGCCGCGGCAAAAATAAACGCCGCCAGGATACGATTATAGCCGGTGGTCTACCCTTTATAAGCCGGTAAAGTCCGTATGAGCAGGATGACGCCTTCGAAAGCCACCCTGCTGGAGGATATGAATAGAAGATTAACGTTTAAAATGAAGTCCATTCTTCATTAAGCGCTTTATTCATTGTGCCAGGCTTGGACGGGCTTTTTCTTTTCGCCATCCCCAAGGATTCACCAGCGGCGCTTTCCTGCGCGCGACCCACTCTGACCTTAAAGATAGCGACCATATCATTGAGATTTCTTGCCTGCTGTTCCAGGGAAATGGCGGCGGCCGAGGATTCCTGAACCAGCGCCGCGTTTTGCTGCGTGGTGGAATCCATCTCCACCATGGCTTTACTGATCTGATCAATGCCGTGGCTTTGTTCGGTTGACGACGTGGCGATTTCATCGATGATTTGGCTGACATGCGTCACCGACTGCACGATATCCCCCATGCTGGATCCCGCATGATTGACCAATTCCGTACCTGAGCTAATGCGCAGCACCGACTCGTTAATCAGGGATTCAATTTCTTTGGCGGCGGTAGCGCTTCGTTGCGCCAGCGTTCTTACCTCGCCGGCCACGACGGCGAATCCCCGTCCCTGCTCGCCTGCCCGCGCCGCTTCGACCGCGGCATTCAAGGCCAGGATGTTGGTTTGGAAAGCGATACTGTTGATGACACCGATAATGTCGGTGATTTTCTTTGAACTGTCGGCAATGCCGTTCATGGTCAGCACCACATTGTCGACGATTTCACCGCCTTTGCGCGCGTCGAGGGTGGCGCTGGCGGCCAGTTTATTTGCCTGCAGGGCATTATCCGCATTCAGCCTGACGGTCGAGGTCAGCTCTTCCATACTGGACGCTGTTTCCACGACGGCCGCCGACTGCTGTTCAGTCCTCGAGGCCAGATCCGTATTACCGGCCGCGATTTGCGAAGACGCGCTGGCGAGGTGGCCGACGCTTTCCCGTATGCCCGTAATGATTTCGCTCAGTTTGGTGTTCATTGCGCCCATGGCGCGCGTAAGCTGGCCAAGTTCATCATTGGAGTGGGATGCGATCTCCGAGGTCAGATCCCCGCGGGCGATGCATTCCGCCATCGCCAGGTTTGCGATGATGGGCCGTGTGATATGGCGGGTAATGAACCAGGCCGCCAATAATCCGACGAAGACCGCGGCTACCGCGAGCGCGGAGATGAGGACGATGGCGTCCGTAATGACTCTTTCATTATCATAATCCTGTGCTTCAATAAGATCGCTTGTCGCACTGTTAAGTTCGTCTGCAACGTTGCTCATGCTGTCAGAGGATTTTTGGCTTTCCACGGCTGCTGGGAAGTAAGCGTAGGTACTGGCCTTAATTTTTTGGAAATACGCCAACACGGGAATGACTACCGCTTTTTCTGAGTCGGGAAGCTTAGTAATGCTGGCGGAATAAAGGGTTTCGGCATCATTGTACGACGTCTTAAAAACCGCAAATGCGTCATCAGTATGTTGGGTTATCAGTGTATTCGCGGCATCACGCAGGTTGTCGAGCGACAGCGAAATGTCAAGGAGCGTTGCCCGTATACCAGGTTCAACGGAGGGATCCTGCATTTTTCTCTGCAGGTCATTCAAAACACGCTCTCCATTATCCTGCGTTATTTCTTTGGCAAGTGCGTTACTGTGAACAATATTAGCGAAAAATACATCACGCAGCTGCTTATAATGCTTTATTTTTTCAGTTAATATTTCGTATTTATTTTTTGCATTGCCCTGCCAATGAGAGACGTCTTCTTTTTCGATTAAGACTTGCATACTGCTTAACGCTTCGCCATTGGCTTTGATCATCTGCTCATCCCCCGTTTGCATATACAACAGGCGATTCCTTCGGGCCAACTCAAGCAAATCGCCAATCTTGTTGGTGTGGTTTGTCCTGACCGCATTACGTTGAATCACATCTAAAGAGTAAATACTGTAACATGACATACCAATGATAATGACAATCAACATTATGAACCCAGTAAAAAGCTTCTTGCCTATGGAGAAACTACGAAACATTAATTTGCCGGTAAACATATAAAATCCCTTGTTAACATATGGATATGCTTTTTAGAATAATATTCAAGTATTCCAAAATGATAATATTTTCATGCTAAAAAGCTTATCGGCAAAAAACTTAATTTTCTTAAGACTAAATTAAGAAAAAGGATATAAAAAGTAAGCTTATGACTTATATGAATTAAATTTATTTACATTTCCCTTAAAACCAGAAAAATGGTGCAATTGTGCGTTTAATGATGAATTGCAATATGAAAAAAATAACATAAAATGCCGTAACTGCAATTTTATAGTGAGATATCTTCCTGAAGCTTCACTTAACCTAAATACATCAAAAAATCCCAGCTAAAATAAAAAATTCAAGAAATTTACGGTCTTTTGGCGTGATGCACATCAAGCTCTAATGACAAAAAAGTAAAAATTTAAAAATAAACATCCGCCAAAAAAATCACGAATTTATATAGCTTATTTATCAAAGATAAACACGGCCAAATTTAACGTGAGAGCGCTTATTTCAGGCATGCATCATTACATTTTCATCATGGATTTTTTCAGCCAGAGGTAGCGGGATTCCAGGCCCTGGCATCCCGTTGAACGCCAGGGCGTTTTTTATGGCCGCATAACGGGATAGTGTCAAAATCCCTATTGCACGACATTATATGCCCGCATACCACTCATAGCCGCGATCTTCCCAGTAGCCGCCTTTTCCGCTGCCCAGAGCATCAAACGCGGTAACGACTTCGATGCGCATCAGATACTTCGCATGCTTATAGCCGAGCTGTCTTTCAACCCGCAGACGCAGCGGCGCGCCATGGGCCACGGGCAGATCCCCGCCGTTCATGCCATAGGCCAGGAGAGTCTGGGGGTGGTAGGCATCGAGCAAATCGATACTTTCATAATAGCGGCCGCTACCATCCAGCGTCCTCTCCAGCTCGTCCGCGCAATGGAACACCACGTAGCGGGCGCCCGGTTTCACTCCCGCCGCATCCAGCACCCGCCCCAGCGGAACGCCTTGCCATTTGCCGATGGCGCTCCATCCCTCGACGCAATCGTGCCGGGTGATCTGGGTACGGGCCGGAAACAGTTTCAGGTCGGACAGCGACAGGCTCAGCGGTTGCCGCACCAGCCCGTCCACCTGCAGACGCCAGTCGGCAAAGCCGCGCTCCAGCAAGCGGGCATAGTCCTCCGAGTCCGGCATCTGCGTTCCATTGGCGCGAAAGACCGGCGACAGGTCGGCCTCAGTGTATTCCCGTGCCAGCGATTGACGCCCGAGCAGCATGCGTTGGCTGCCCATGGTCAGCTTTTCCACCTTATCCAGCCACGCGGTCACTTGCGCGTTCTGCGTCAGGCCATCGCACCCGGTGAGCAATGTCCCCCCCGCCCCGGCGAGCAGGCCGGCCAGGAGACGCCGGCGTGAAAACTGAGGTTTCATGGCTTGTCTCCTGTTTCGTCAATGGCGTATCGGCCGCTAATCATCGAGCGCAGATTGTTCCAAAGGCCCGAGGCGACCACCATCGCCACATGCACGATGACGAACAGCACCAGGAAAGACGCGGTGAGGAAGTGCAGCGTGCGCGCCGAAGGACGTCCGCCGAACAGATCCGGCAGGAATGGAAACACGGCGTTGAGTCCCGGCGACATCGCCAGTCCGGTCAACACCATAAGCGGGATCGCGCCGCCGACGACCGTCAGATAGGCCAGCTTTTGCAATGCGTTGTAGCGCCGCGCCGCTTCCCCCCTGGCGAAGCGCAGGCGCGCGTGGTCGATCACTTCCCGCCACAAATGGCGTAATGACAGCTGAGCCCTGGTAGGCAACAGGTCCCGCCGTAGGTGGCCGCGCCATAGCCCATGCGCCAGGTAGACCAGGCCATTAATGACCAGCAGCCAGGCGAAGAAAAAATGCCAATGCCGTCCGGCGCCCAGATCGTGATAGGACGGTAGGGTAAGCCAGGTCGGGAATGCGCGTGCGGCCGCGGCGCCGTCTTCGCTGGAAACGCCGAGAAAGCCGGTGGTTTCGATGCCCAGCGGGCCGATTTGGATATAGCCGCGCGATGTATCGCCCAGTTGCCTGGCGCCAATGGCGATAAACGCCCGATCCGCGTCGGCGCCGTATTGCCCCCAGTAGAGCCGGGGATGGGCATTAAAAATCTGCAATCCGCTCAGTAACAGAATCGACAGGCAGAGGACGTTCACCCAATGCGTAATGCGTACAGGCAATGAGTGCCGCTTAACGAGCCGGCGGCGCCCAGGCGGGGCTGATGGGGTCGGCGCGCTTGATGTATCAGGTTTGTTCATGACAGGCTCCTTGACCGGCTGGCCGACACCGCCAGCCGGCGGGGGTGATTGATTACATCGGGGGAACAACGCCGTTTTTGCCGACGATAAGATTACCGGCGGAAAGCTCGCCGTCCGCGCCCTTCTCTGCGCTGACGAAAACCACCGAGCCGGGCTTCACATCCTCAGGTGTGGCCGGCGCCAGCGTGACGACCGGCGTGCCTTGCGCAATGGAAATCTTTTTTTCCCGGCCGTGATAGCTGACCGTAACGTCGCTGCTGCCCACCGACTTGACCGCATCGGCCACGGTGGCATTGGTCATCGTGCTGTTGGGTTTCAGGTCCCAGCCGAAACTGCCTTCCGCCGCGCCTTTCAGCTGGGGCGGGAAGATCAGCACTTCCAGCGCCCCGTCGCCTCCCGCCGATGTGGGGAGCGACGCGATGCCGACGTAGTCGCCCGGCTTAATGTCGGCGATACCGGCCTTGGCTACCGCCGAGACCCTCCAGCCGGGTTTCAGGGTGACCATGACGGCTTGGCCCTCGCGCGACGTCACCTGGAGCCGGTCACCCGTCAGGGCGGCGACGGTACCCCGTACCCTGACGCTGTTATCGGCGGCGGCAGCCGGCGTCAGAGCGCTGGACATAAGGAGCGCGCCGGTCAGGCCGAGGGCCAGGAAGCGGGTTATTCTTGGAACAGTCATGTTGAATCTCCTGAGCGATGCGGGCACCGCGATAGATTGATATGGCGCATTAAAAGGAAAAACCGTCGCAGGCGGCGCCTGGAAAGCCTGCGACGTGATAACAAACCCCGGTTGGCGGGTATGCACCCGCGACAGCGTAATCAACCTACTAGTTGGTAGGCTTACTGCAGCGCAAAAAAACCCCGGCACCCCATTCCGCTGGAGCGGATCAGGCTGACGCGGTCAAATGATGGATCGTAGGCTGGATAATGGACTGAAAAGTTTGCGGATTGCCATAGGCCCGGGCGGCCAGCATCGCGCCGTGGACCGTGGCCATGAAAGCGCCGGCCTCGACGGCCGCACTGGCGCGCAGGTGGAATTGCCCCTGGGCCGCGCCGTTCTGGAGCAGCGACGCGAGCCAGTCAGACTGATCCTGAAAATGCCCGCAGACTTCATCCGCCACCCGGACCGGGATCGTCAGCAGTTCGGCGGCCAGCATCGCGCAAATGCAAAAAGAAGACGTACCATCGCGAATGCAGGTGATCCAGTAATCGGCATAGGCGTTAAGCTCCGCCAGCGGGTCGGCGAGCTGGCTATCAAGGGCCGCCATGCCTGCCCGCGCCTCTTCCCGATACAGGGCGACCACGGTTCTGACCAGTTCTTCCTTGCTGGGGAAATGATGATGGATGCTGGCCTTGCTGATGTGTACCCGGGCGGAAATATCAGCATAGCTGAAGCTGTTATAGCCGCCGGCGGCCAGCAGTAACCGCGCATGGGCGGCGATTTCCGCGGCCTTGGGAGAAAGCTCTGCGTTCATGATAAAAGTCCATCGACCAAACAAAGGGGGTGCGGCGAATGCTGCTTTACCGGCATTGCGGCCCCCGCAATAATGCGGGCGGGGCCCGACACAGGAAAGCCAGAACGCCATCGCGTGCAATCACCCTACTAGTTGGTAGCCTGGCTGTCAAGAGATCGATCACGCAGGGGCGGCCGGCTATATCCATGACGGCTGCCCGGCCGGAGCCTTTTAGCCCGGTTGCCCTTCCTTATGAAAATGCTGCACCAGCATATCGATGAACAGGCGTACCTTCGCCGCCAGATGTCTCCTGTCGGGATAAATGGCATGGATGGGTATCTCGCTGCCCTGGTATTGCGGGAATAATTTTACCAGCCGGTTTTTCCTCGCGTCATCCTCAGCCAGAAAGGACGGCAGGTAGGCAATGCCCATGCCTTCGACCGCGGCGTCCTTGATGGCCTCGCCGCTGTCAAAACGCAGGCGGCGGCGGCCGTCGATAAGGACCGGCGTCCCATCGGGCCCGGCCAGAGGCCAGGCGCCCGATGCGGAATGCAGGCCGTAGATAAGCCGCTGATGGCCGCTGAGGTCCGCTATGTTTTCTGGCGTGCCATAGCCTTGCAGATAGGCCGGCGCGGCATAAAGACAGGGACGGTATTTCGCAATCAGCCGGGCGACCATCAGCGAGTCGACGGGCATATCGCCCATGCGGATACCGAGATCGAACCCCTCTTCCACCAGGTCGACGACCCTGTCCGTAAAGCTGACCTCGACTTCCAGCTCCGGCCATGTTTTCAGGAATTGATTCAGCAACGGCAGGATAACTATCCTTCCGAAGGCCGCGGTCACGGTGAGGCGCAGCGTACCCCTGGGTTGCAGGCGGCCCTGCCTGACGCTGTGCTCGGCCTCGTCCAGATCGGACAGTATCTGCACGCAGCGCTCGTAAAAATTTTGCCCATCGGTTGTCAGCGACACCCTGCGGGTGGTGCGGTGCAGCAAGCGCGTACCCAGGTAGGCTTCCAGCCGTGCCAGCGACTTTCCGGCCGCGGAGCGGGTCAATCCCATGATTTTGCCGCCGGCGACAAAGCTGCCTGACTCGGCGATGGCCACAAAGGCACGCATGGTGTTGAGTTCAATTCCCCCGCCGCCATGCTGGCCGGCCGCGACGTGACGGACACTCACTGTAGAATCCTTTTCCCGAATGGTTGCGATAGAGTGATTGTGTAGAAACTTATTCACCCAGAAGGATATGCAATGTTACCTGTAAATGCCAGAAAAACGCTGGATGGCTGGATACAAGCGGCACTGCCTGTGGTCCAGAAAATGAATGGCCAGAGCGAGGCCGGATGGCCCGAGGCGCGCGCGGCCTATACGGCTGGACTGGAAAGGTTATTCCCGGCGCCTGGCGGGGTGTCGTTTACCCCCGTTGATTTGGGCGGCGTCGCCGCGCTGCGGGTCACGCCGGAAAATGTGCTGGAGGACCGCGTGCTGTTCTATATACACGGGGGCGGCTATGTCCATGGCGGGATAAACGCCTACCGCGGCCTGGCCGGAAAATATGCCGCGCTGCTGCGCGCCAGCGTCTATGTGCCCGATTACCGGCAAGCCCCGGAGCACCCGTTCCCGGTGCCGATTGAAGATACTTTTACCGCCTATCGCGCGCTGCTTGATAACGGCGTCGACCCGCGTTCCCTGGCGATATCCGGTGATTCGGCCGGCGGAGCGATGGTGGTGACCATTATGAGAAAAGCCAGGGACGCCGGCGTGCCCCTACCCGCCGCCGCCGTCGCCCTTTCACCCTGGGCGGATCTCACGCACAGCGGAAATTCGGCAACCGTCAGGGACGGTATCGATCCGCTGTGCAGCACGGCGTTTCTTAACCAACTGGCCCGTATATTCCTGGCCGGAGAATTGCCGACTCACCCTGATGCCTCGCCGATCTTCGCCGATGTCCGGGGGATTGCGCCCACCCTGATCCAAATTGGCGAAAATGAGGTCATGCTGAGCGGGGCCCTCCGCCTTGCGGCCCATCTCGGGGAAAGCCGGGTACGGACATCACTTGAGGTCTGGCCCGGCATGTTCCATGTCTGGCATTTGTTCTCCGGGGTTCTCCCCGAAGCCGACCAGGCGCTGCGTAACGCGGTGAGGTTTTTGGACGATGCCCTCCCCGCCGCGCCAGGCAATCCGTAAGCCCGCAACGCCGCATCGGCGGCGCGGCGTTTTCCCTTACGCGACGCAACACAGCGGCTATCAGGCCGCCGGGCGGCCCCCGTCACGCTCAGTGGGCAGGTTGCCGGCCGCTGGACGGCTGGCGTCCGCTTATTTTTTCCACAGTTTTTTACTGGCGAGGTCGGCGCCCGCGCGCAGGGCGCGGAATTTTTCCCGCACCACCGTGGGATGCACTTCCGTGCGATAGGTGGCCTGCGAAGAGAAACCGCAGTCGGCGCCGGCAATAACATTGTCGCGACCTACCCGTTCGGCAAAGCGGACCAGGCGTTCGGCAATCAGTTCCGGATGTTCCACGGTGTTGCTGGCATGGCATATCACGCCCGGGATCAACCGCTTGCCCGCCGGCAGCGTAATCTCTTCCCAGAGGTGGTATTCATGTTCGTGGCGTACATTGCCCGCCTCGAAGGAATAATCCGATGCGTTGATATTGAGCATATAGCGCACAAACTCCACGAAGGGCACATCGTGAATGCGCGGACCTTCGTTAATGCTGTAGCAGGTATGATAGCGAATTCTTTCCTGCGGCAGGCCCCGCAGCGCATGATTCAGGATCTCGACGTACTCGCCCGCCTTGCGGTGAATCGCCGCATTGTCCAGGGCGCGATCGGCAAACAGATCGGGCAGGAACGGATCGTCGATTTGCAGGCTGAATCCCGCGTCAATCACCGCTTTATACTCGACGCGCAGCGCCTCGGCCACCGCCGAGAGATACTCGCCTTCGCTGGCATAAAACGCATTGCTGCCCACGCCGGTCGGCGCCACCGACGGGACAAACGCCGAATGGGCGCTCACTTTACCCAATGCGGCCGCCAGGTTGGCCAGGTCGCGCTGCAATTGCGCCGTGCCGTGATAGGCGATAGGTCCGGTGCAGGCCACCGGGACGAATGGCACCAGGTTGCCGCCGAGCATCGCTTCGCCGAAATAGTGCTGATAATAATCGGGAAACGCCTCGATCTCCGCGTCAAAAGCCGTATAGCGTTGCCCGGGGCGCGCAGAGAAGCCGCTCATGCGATCGCGGACATAGGCAAAGAAACCGACTTTGGATTGTTCACCGTCGGTAACGATATCAATGCCGTCATCGACCTGTTGCTGAACCGACTCGATCACCGCGTCTTTAATGCAGCGGTCCAGCTCCGCCTGATTATCCGCGCCGTCAATATTCGCCTTCATCAGATCCAGCAATTTCACGGGCCGTGGGAGACTGCCGACATGGGTGGTTAAAATACGATCAGAGCCTTGCAGTGTGGACATTATTACCCTTCATCTGATGTCAAAATAGGTGAGAAAATAACTTACTACGGCCACAGGCGGATGGGAAGTCCCCCGGCTACGGCGCCTGGACCGGCGCCTCCAGCTGATAGCCGCCATTCTCCAGCAGCTTAAGCTGCGGCAGGCAGGAAAGCAGCCGCCGGGTATAGTCGTGCTGCGGCCGATCCAGCACATCGTCGCTCCAGCCGTTTTCCACCAGCCGGCCTTTTTCCATGACCATGATGCGATCGGCGACCTGCTCCACCGCGCCCAGGTCGTGGGTGATAAACAGGCAGGCGAAACCGTAGCTGTCCTGCAGGCGGCGCAGCAGCGTCAAAATCTGCTTTTGCACGGTCATATCCAGCGCCGAGGTCGGCTCGTCGGCGACGATAAAGGCCGGTTTGCGGATCACGGCGCGGGCGATGGCCACGCGCTGGCGCTGGCCGCCGGAAAGCTGGTGCGGATAGCGGTCGATGAAAAATTCCGCCAGGCCGACTTCGTTCAATACCTCTTTGACGCGCGCCAGGCGGTGCGCACGCCCGGTATCATTGAAGACCCGCAGCGGTTCTTCCAGGATCTGGCCGATTTTCATGCGCGGATTGAGGGAGGAATAGGGATCCTGCTGGATGATCTGGCAGGCCAGGCGCCACCGGCGTTTTAACGCCGGGTCCCGGTCGTTGACATCCCGGCCCTCGAACAACAGCGAGCCGGCGTTCACCGGCAACATACCGGCAATCGCCTTGCCGATGGTGGTTTTTCCCGAGCCGCTGGCGCCGACCAGCGCCACCGTTTCGCCCCGGCGCACGTTAAAACTGACGCTGTTCACCGCCCGGGTGACGCGCGCCGGTTGCAACCATGTTTTCTGCCCCGGATAATCGATACTCACGTCGCTCAGCGTCAGTACCGCCGATGCCGACAGTAGCGAGCGGCGATCGGCGGGCGCTTTTCTGACGGGCATCGCGTCCAGCAGCCGGCGGGTATAGGGATGCCGGGGTTCGGCCAGCAGCAGCCGGCTTTCGCCCTGCTCCACCAGCGCGCCCTGCTCCATCACCATGATGCGCGAGGCGTAGTTGGCCACCATCGACAGATCGTGGCTTATCAGGATCACCGCGCTGCCCTGCTCGGCGGTCAGGGACAGCATCAGGCTCATCACTTCATGCTGCACCAGCACATCCAGCGCCGTGGTGGGTTCATCGGCGATAATCAGTTTCGGTTCCAGCAGCATCACCGCGGCAATCATCACCCGCTGGCGCATCCCGCCGGAAAATTGGTGCGGAAAGCTGGCCAGCAGCGTTTCGCCGCCGTCCAGCCCGACGCGGCGCAGCATGGCGACGATTTTCTGTTTGCGCTCCTGCGGCGTCAGCGTGGTGTGCAGCGCCAGCCCTTCATCCAGCTGGCGGCCGATGGTCATGGCCGGATTTAGCGAGGTCATGGGTTCCTGGAACACCATGCCGATACCGGCGCCGCGCACCTGGCGCAGCTGCTCGTTATCCAGCGCCAGCAAATCCTGGCCGGCGAACCGCAGCCGATCGGCCCGGCGCGCGACATTGGACGGCAGCAGCCCCATCAGCGCTCGCATCGCCAGGGTTTTGCCGCTGCCCGATTCGCCGACCACCGCCAGCACTTCGCGCGGCTGCAGACAAAAGGAAATGCCGTTCACCACCGTGCGATCCTGCACGCTAATGGTCAGGTTACCGACGTCCAGCAGAGGCTGCGCGGTGTTATTCATTATTGCATCCTCGGGTCAAGATAATCGCGCAGCGCGTCCCCCAGCAGGTTGACGCCCAGCAGCGCAAGGGAAATACAGCACCCCGGCAGCAGGGCCAGGTAGGGCGCCTGGGAAAGATAGGTACGGCTTGCCGCCAGCATATTGCCCCAGGTGGGTTCCGGCGGCGGTACCCCGAGCCCGAGGAATGACAGGGCGCTTTCCGAAATCAGCACCCAGCCCAGCATGGACGTGGCCAGCACCGTCAGCGGCGCGATGCAGTTGGGCAGGATATGATGCAGCAGGATAAATCCTTCGCGATGTCCCATCACCCGGGAGGCGTGGACAAAATCCGTCTCGCGCAGCCCCAGCACCGTTCCGCGCACCACCCGCACCACCGAGGGGGTATAGGCCAGGCCCAGGGCGAGAATAATGCCGTAGCGGTTACTGCCCAGGATGCTCAGCAGGCCGAGTGCCAGCAGGATGCCCGGAAACGCCAGCAGCGTATCGGTCACCATCATGATGACCCGGTCGGTCACGCCGCGCAGATAGCCGCTCAGCAAGCCCAGCACAATCCCCGTCAGCAGCGCGAAGGCCACCGTCAGCACCGAAATGCTGATGCTGGCGCTGGCGCCGAGCATAATGCGGCTCAATACGTCGCGTCCGTATTCGTCGGTGCCGAACCAGTGCGCGGCGCCGGGACTTTGCAGCCGGGCCAGAATATTGATCCGGCTGGGGTCGAACGGCGTCCAGAAGAACCCCACCAGGCTGGCGCAGACGATAATCCCGATCATTAGCCCGCCCAGCAGGGCGTTGGGCGCCAAAAATATTGAGCGTTTCATGATGCGGCCACCCTGGGATCAAACAGCGGATAAAGGGCATCTATCACCAGATTGGTCAGGACATAGATACCGGCGATAAACAGCATGCACCCCTGGATAACCGGATAATCACGGGCATAGATGCCGTCCACCAGCAGCCTGCCGAGGCCCGGCAGGCTAAACACCGTTTCGGTTACCGCCACGCCGCTCAGCAGGTTGCCGAGCGTAAGGCCTATCAGCGTCCAGGTCGGCCCGAAGGCATTGGGAAACACATGGCGCGACAGTACGGTACGCTCGCGCAGCCCCTTGGCGCGGGCGTGGGTGACATAATCCAGGCGCAGCACCTCCAGGGTGCTGGCGCGCATCATGCGCACCAGCGCGCCCACTTCCACCAGCACCAGCGTCAGCACCGGCATCAGCAGATAGAGCACGCCCTGCCAGGCGTTGTCCCGAATCGAGACATACCCCACCACCGGCAGCCAGCCGAGCTTCAGGCCGAAAAACATCAGGATCAGCAGCCCCATCCAAAAACTCGGTATCGACAGCAGAAACGTCGAGAACATCACCAGGCCGACATCAAGACGGGTGTTCTGTTTCCATGCCGCCAGCATGCCGAAAGGCACGGCGACCAGCGCGGCCACGACCACCGCCGCCAGCACCACGCTCATGGTGACGGAAAACCGTTCGAGGATCAGCGGCAGTATCGCCTGTCCGCTCTGGATGGAGTGACCGAAGTCGCCGTGCAGCACCTGGCCGAACCAGATAAAAAACTGCGTCAACAGCGACTGATCCAGGCCCATGTTATGGCGCAAATCCGCCAGGCTGCTCTCGGTCGCCAGATCGCCAAGCATCAGCAGCGCCGGATCGCCGGGCACCAGCCTGGTCAGCAGGAAGACGATCACCGTCACCAGCAGCAGCGTCGGGATCGCCGACGCCACCCGCCTGAAGATAAAACTCAGCATGACGACTCCTTGCCACTATGACTTAACGGATACGTTCCACAGGCGGGCGGCGGCGGCCAGCCAGGGTTTATAGCCTACGATAACCTTGCGGTGCGCGATAATATCCAGCCCCGGATAGAAAATAATCAGCGGCACCTGTTCGATCATCATGCGGTGCAGCTGGTCGACGATATCCTGCCGCTGTTTGCTGTCGCTGACATAGGCCAGGCTGTCCACCAGTTTGTTGGCCTGGGGATCGTCCCAAACCTTGCGCGGCTGCTTGGCTTTATCGCCGTTGATTTGCTCAAACGCCAGCGCCGGTTCAAAGCGCGCCGAGAAGGTAAAGGTCATCATCTGGTAGCGGCCGGCCTGGTAGCGTTCAAGCTGGGTGGCCCATTCCATGGTGGTGATTTTGGCGTTGATGCCGGCGGCCTGCAGCATCGCCTGCACGATAACCGCCATATCGAAGCTGGGCACGGTGGAGCGTTTATTGGCGATGATTTCAATCGTCTCGCCTTTATATCCGGCTTCCTCTAGCAGCTGTTTGGTACGGGCGGGATCATATTTATAGCCCTGCTTTTCCACTTCTTTATAGTAACCGGAGGCCACGGAAATATTGGAATTGCTCGGCGTGGCCAGCCCCTCGCTGGTGCCCATGGCGATTTGTTCGGTATCCAGCGCCGCGGCGATCGCCTGGCGCAGCTTGAGGTTTTTCAGCAGCGGATCCGCCGTTTGGATAAGCAGCGCATGGCGCTGGGCGTTGGGCGCCACCGCGATGGCCACATTGGGGTCGGTTTTCAGGTCCGACGCGTCGATGGGGCTGACCTGGGCAACATCCACCGCACCGGAGCGCAGCCCCGCTTTCACCGTGGCGGCGTCCGGCACGGCCATAAACCGCACTTCGTCCACCAGCGCTTTCTTGCCGCCGACAAAACCATCCGGCGCGCCGGCGCGGGAGCTGTAGCCGTCAAAACGTTTCAGCGAAACGTATTCACCGTGCTTCCAGTTATCGAAGGTAAAAGGACCGGTGGCGATAGGCTTGATCCAGTTGCCCTGCCCGTCCACGGATTTGGGACTGACGACCGCCGCGGCGCCGCAGTCGGTGCGGGCCAGCGTATCGAGAAACAGCGCCACCGGCTGCGCCAGCGTCATCACCACCGTACTGTCGTCCGGCGCGCTTACCGACGTGACGTTGATCTGGCTGCTGCCGTCGAATTCCCGCAGGCAGCGCCACTGGGTTTTCGGATCGGTCCAGTGCTTCCAGCTCCACAGCACATCCTGCGCGCCCAGGGTATCGCCGTTGTGGAATTTGATATTTTTGCGCAGATGGAACACATATTTTTTGCCGCCGTCCTGCACCTCCCAGGTGTCGGCCAGCATCGGCCCGACGGTGCCGTCCTCCCGATAGCCCACCAGCCCTTCCACCACGTGCATCAGCACGTCGTCGGTATTGCCGTCGCGGTTCACGCCCGGCTGGCTGCTGCGGATGTCCTGGTTTAAGGCAAAACGGATGATGCTGTTGTCGGCCGCGCCGGCCCGGGCCGCCATCATTCCCGGCAGGAGCATAACGATACACGCGATTATCTGCTTCATAGTATCCTCAATGGGTCGTTGTTTCGTTCGGACGGCGGCTGTCAGGACAGGGCCAGGGAATATCGGGTAAATTCGCGGTTAATCGCCGGCAGCGGCGCCACCTCCATCGTGCCCGCGGTGGAGTCCATAACGATCATCGCCACGGTGGCCGACAAATCGCTTTGAAAACCGGGACGCGGCGGCCGGCATACCGAATACGGCGCGCCGAAGTCGTCAAAAAAGGCATTTTTCAAATCGTCTGCGCTGAGCTTGGGCTTAGCGCGCAGCAATTGATTCACCCGCCAGGCGCGGTACAGGGTATCGGGCGACGTGCCAATGCCCATTTCGCGGATTTTGCTTTTTGCCGCGTCGCTTTCCCAATGGTTGGCGTGCACCAGGATGCCGTCGGTGGGGTACAGGGTAAAAGACTCATCCGGCGCGCATTCAAAATCAATGGCGAACCCCTCGCGGGTGCTGAGCATCATATTGTTGGAGCAGGACTTCGGCGTGACCGCCACCACCCGCATCGCCAGCGCCATATGCTGCTGCTCCAGCACCTTGCGGCGGATCAGGGAAATCGGCACGCCTATCTGGCGGTAGTCGCGCTCGCAGCGCAGATAGTTGGCGGTGATGGCCAGGCCGGCCTGGTTTACGCCGCTGCGCGCCAGGCCGCCGGCCTCCACAAAGGTCAGGTAATCTGGGCCGTCGTCGCGGTGCACTTTCAGTACGATGGAACTGTCGGCGCATTCGGCGCGCCAGTCCCAATTCTGCCCGTGGATCAGCCGTCCGCTGGCGCTGCGCTGCGGCAAAATCACCGCGCCGCTGCAGCCGTCCTTGATAGTATCGTCATGGGCGTCGCGCTGCTCTTTCAGCAGCCGGGCCTTGGCGATCACCTCGGTGCGGGCGTTGATCATCACGATGCCTTCCAGCGGTACGCCCGCCCCGGTCGCGATGCCGGTCATTTCCGTCAGGTAGTCGGCATCGAAATCGCGGATGATGGCGCTGAAGGCGGTAATGAGTTCCTCGCGCTGAGCTTGGCTTAATCCCAGCTCGCGCAGCTGATCGCCGTAAAGGCCGACGCTCAGGCGGATGCGATCGCGGGCGATTTCGCCGTATTGCAACCCGCGTTCATGGGCGCTGCCGGATACGGTAACCAGCGGAAAGGGGGTAATCTGCGACATCGTGTCTCCTTAACGGGGGGGTGGCGCGCAACGGTGGCTGCGCAGCACGCGCAGGAAAAAATCCTTTACGGTATCCAGCACTTTCATGCCGTCATGGCCGACATTGGGCACGATGTCCTGGCGCGCATCGACGCCGTGCCCGAGCAGGCTCTGGTAAAGCGCGGTATTGCGCTCGATGCGGGTCGCGCCGGCGTCGTTACAGCCCGGCATATAATATTTGCCTCCCGGCCGGTGGGTAATTTCCCAGGTTTCCACATCGACCTTGCCCACCACCAGTTGCACCGGCACCTGCCGCAGGGCGGCATAATTCAGCGGTTTGCCGAACATCTGTTCAAAATTGCGCACGCCCACCCACCAGTCCTGGTGTTCATCCAGCAGGGTAACGGAGCCCGGCGCGCCGATGGAGACGCCCAGCAGGCGTTCGGGATGGATATACAGGAAGCGGTGCACAAAATGGCCGCCGCCGGAATACCCGAACAGTAAAAACCGGTCGAACGGCGTGCCGAGGGATGCGGCGACTTCATCCACCATCGACAGCAGTACCCGATCATAGCGGATGCCCTGCTCGATAATGTACTTAAAACCATGGGAGTTGCCGTCTTGCAACGGTCCCACCGGGAACAGCGGCGCCAGGATCACGCAGCGGTTATAGCGGCCGAATTCGGCGAAAGCGTCGCGGTAGGCGGTCATGCTGCGCCCGGTGCCGTGCATGACCACCGCCAGGCAATGTCCGGCGGGATCGGCGTCAAAATCGGGCGGAACATACATGCAATAGGCAAAACGGGGGTCCTGCCTGCTGGCGAAAATGGTGGTATGGCCGCGCTGATAAAGCGCGCGTCCGCGGGTTTCCGCCAGTTGGGTTTCGTCGAGGGCCATTTTTTTCCTGTTGAAATGACAGGGTGATGAGTGATTTTCATTCAAACATAAAACCAAAATTGGCGCCAATTTAATTGGATAAATATGCGCAAAAACTATCGCCCCCATCACATTTCCCGGTAATATAAAAGTATCCTCTGCGGCAATAACCCAGTAACACGATGATTTACGATAAGAAGCCGCGCGCCGTCCCGCCCATTTCTCCATAGGGTTTTATTATGGCGGCGGTATTTCAGGCGGCGCAAAACGCCTTATAATGCTTTGAATCGACGACCGCCAGGTTAATGAAGGACGCTAAACATGAAGCAAAAAAAGCCCGGCGCATCCGCCAATGTCGCCAACGATATCGCCAAGGATATTAATACCGGCGAATTCACCGCCGGCATGTGGCTGAAACAGGCCGAGCTGGAAGAACGCTATGGCTGCACCCGCGCCGATGTGCGCCGCGCCCTTGACCAACTGGTGATTGAACGGCTGGTGCAGCACGTGCCCAACAAGGGGTACCACGTCTACGCGCCCAATTTGCAGCAGCGCCGGAATATTTCGGCTATCCGCTGTATCCTGGAGTGCGCCGCCGCGCCGGATATTGTCGAGAATATCGGCGAACAGGGCATCGCGCGCCTGACGGACTGCGCGCAGGCGTTCGCCGACGCCACCTGGCACGGCACGTTGCTTGAGCAGTATGAGGCCAATATGGCTTTTCACCGGGCGCTGCTGGCGCCCTGCCTGAACCAGGATATGGTGGAGCTGATTTTCGATCTGCGCAGCCGGGTGCCCTCCGCCCCGCTGGGGCAATGGAGCTCCCATGCCCGGATAGAAAAATCGTCCGGCGAACATTTCGCCATGGTGGCGGCGATCCGCGATCGGGATGCGCCAAAGCTGGCGCGCCTGATTGCGCAACATATCCAGCAGTTGGAATCCAGCGGGGAATAAAGGAAAGCGGCGTCCTCATGTCAGGATTCGGATGATGGCGAGGAAAAAAGACCATCATCCGCTTGAGACGGCGCGGCGCGACAGGGTGCGGCGTCCCTCAGGCCAGCTGCATGGCCAGTTTTATCGCTATCGCCATGCTGTCGGCCTTGGCCTTGCCGGTCCAGGCAATATCAAACGCCGTGCCGTGATCGGCTGAGGTGCGGATGAACGGCAGGCCGGCGGTAATGTTGACACCGTCATAAAACCCTAGTAATTTCAACGGGATATGCCCCTGATCGTGGTACATCGCCACCACCATATCATAATGGCCTTCATAGGTTTGCAGAAAAACGGTATCGGGCGGGCACGCGCCGGTGACGTCCAGCCCTTTGTCGCGCATGGCGGCCACCGCGGGATTAACGACGGTAATTTCCTCGTCGCCGAACAGGCCGTGCTCACCCGCGTGCGGGTTGACGCCGGCTACCGCGATGCGCGGGTGGGGGAAACCGACCCGCCTGAGAAAGGTATCCGCCATTTGAATGACCGTTTCCACCCGCTCGCGGCTCAGCGTGTCGAGAAATTTACGCAGCGCGATATGCGTGGTGACATGAATCACCTTCAGCCGGTCGGTGTATAGCACCATGGCGTAATCCCGGCTCTGCGTCAGCTTGGCCAGCAATTCGGTATGGCCGGGGTAAATATGGCCGGCGGCATGCAGCGCCTCCTTGTTCAGCGGCGCGGTGGCGATGGCGTGGACCTCGCCGGCCAGCGCCAGTCCGGTGGCGTGTTTTACGCAGCGATAGGCCAGGTCGCCCGCCTGCGGCTGCACCTGGCCGGGAACCAATGCCGCGGGCTGTTGCAGCGGCTCATCGATGACATTGATAACCCCGGGCGCAAACCGCGCGTCGGCGGGACGGGCAATGATTTTCAATTCGGCGGGCGGTGTGATCCGCAGCGACAGGATACGGCGCAGGGTGGAAACACAGCCCACCACCACCACCGGCGCACCGGAAAATTCACCTTCAGCCAACGCTTTAATGATAATTTCCGGACCAATGCCCGCCGGATCTCCCATGGTTACCGCAATTGTCTTAGTCACGCGACATCTCCTCAATAAAGCGAATAACTTCTGATAGCGTGGTTTCACCGCCGAAACCGCCCGCTTTGGTCATTACCGGTATGTTTTGCGCCACGCCGCCCAGCAAGCGGCCGTAAGGGACGCAGGCGGCAATCTGTCCCCGGATGTGGAAGCCGGTCGCATCCAGCGCGGAGGCGACCGCGACGGCAACGTCGCCGCCGGTCAGATACAGCCCGCCGATGGGTTGGGCGTCGACCACCCGGCGCGTCAGGCGGCCGAGCGCCAGGCAGATATCCTCGCCCAACCGCTGGCGGCTGATGCCGTGTTGTCGACAGACCGCTTCGATATGCCGTCGCTGATCTTCATCCTGGCAGGTACGAACCACGCAGTGCCTGCCCGCGCGCAATGCCGCGCTCACGTCACCGACCCATTGATCGATCAAGCTCGCCGGGTTTGCGCTGAACAGACGCAGCACATCAATATCCACCAGCCTGACCGCCGCGTTATCCCGCGCGTGGTCGATTTGCCGCCGGGCCGCGGCGCTCATGGAGCCGATAACCGCCAGCAGGGGCGGCGCCGGCGCGAATGGCAGGCTGCGCGCCAACGGGTCAATCAAGCCCGCCGATCCCACCAGCAGCGGCTTGAACGGCAACTGCCGCAGCGCCGCGACGATACGTTGTAAATCGTCGTCCAGCAGGCTGTCGAGCACCACCAGCCGGCAACCCTGTTCCGCCAGGGCGGTAATCCGCATTGCCAGGGAAGCGTCGCGCACCGCCGCTACATCCAGCTCCGCCAGCGGCAGCGCGCTTTGCTCGTTGATCCGTCCGGCTATGGAGGAGGTGTCGACCGGCGTATTGGGATCGCTGGCAAATTCGGTATCGGTTAACCTGCGGCCGTTGACTTCGCAGTGGCCGTTGCGGATGCACCGGCCCATGGCGGGCGCGGCCGCGGCGATAATCGCCAGCGGCGCCTGCGCGCCGTTGAGGGCCGCCTCGATTTCGGCGCCCAGGTTGCCGCGCAGCGTGGAATCGATCTTTTTATACAGCCAGCCGTCCGGCGCGACGGCACGTAATTGCCCTACCGCCCTGC
Source organism: Sodalis sp. RH24 (assembly GCF_047324145.1). Lineage (NCBI taxonomy): Bacteria > Pseudomonadati > Pseudomonadota > Gammaproteobacteria > Enterobacterales > Bruguierivoracaceae > Sodalis > Sodalis sp. RH24. The sequence goes on along the minus strand of NZ_CP178729.1, from coordinate 472,995 downwards.
CCACCCTCCGCGCCGCCTCCCCGGCCGGCAGGGCACGGCTGTCGGTACTGATAACCCAGGCGTCGGCGCGACCGCCGTCGGTGATCGCGTCCGCGCCGCCGAACAGCACATTGACCCGGGCGCCGTGGCGGGTCAGCCCCACGCCCGCATCATTGGCCCCGGTAAAATCGTCGGCGATCACCCCTATCTGCGCGTTGTTTTGCCCGGCCGGCATAGACATTCCTTAGGTTATTATCGGTGGTCACGAGTTATAATGATTATATTTAATCATATTTGATTAACCGTGAGCAAGATCAAATTATCCAAACGGAGACTTAACGCTGATACATGCCACATGGCAGTAGTTTATGACATATTATGATTGAAATCGCGCATTGAGACTAACCGCGGTCAAACAACGCCGGATATCGTTGGCCAACAGCCGCCAACGCGTCGGCCGTGGCAGGTTGCATGCCTTATACGTCTGCCTGACCCGGCGTGGGCGGTACCGGGCCGCAGCTGGCGCGGTTTTCAAACCAGGTTGGCAAGAGAATATTTTCTTTTTCATGAGGATGCCGCAGCTGTCCCAGTAACAGCTCCGCGGCACGTTTGCCCAATAAGCCGTTATCGCGCATCACGGTGGCAATTGGCGGCGAAAACAGGCGGCCGATGGCGACATCGTCACAACACACCAGCGACAGATCGCGGCCGAGGACCAGGTTGCGCTGCCCCACCGCTTTCAGCGCACCCTCCAGTAATTGGTTACCGCCCAAAATCACCGCGGTCGGCGGGTGTGACAATGCCAGTAAGCGCGCCATAGCCCGCTCGCCGTGGGCGACCGACAGGATACCTGCCTCTATCATAAAATCAGGCGCCGCCTGGCATGCCTGATAGGCCTCCCGCACGGCACGGATACGCTCCCGGGTCGGGCGCACATCTCGTCCGACGATCAGGCCGATACGCCGGTGGCCCAACTGCAATAGCGCCCTGGCGGCGGCGCCTACGCCGGTAAAATGATCGGATAATACCGTATTGGCGTTGACATCATCCGGCAACGTACGGTCAATCACCACCATGGGAATGGTGCTTTTACGCAGCACGCTCAAGGTCGCTTCATCATTTTCCAGCGACGGCAGCAAAATCAGCCCGTCCACCTGGCGTTGTTGCAATACGTCAATATGTTCCGCATCCATTGCCGGCACCCCGCCAGAATTGGTCAGCAGCAGGGAAAACCCCGAGGCCGTCAGGACACTTTCCGCGCCGCTGACGATTGAGGCCAGCAACGGATTGGTGATATCCGAACAGACAAAACCGATAGATTTAGTTGAACGGCGACGCAGGCTTTGCGCCAGGACATTGGGGGTATAACGTAACTTCTCCGCCGCAGCCAGTACCCGTTCCGTCATTTCTTTACTGACGCCCGGTTGCCCTGACAGCACGCGGGAAACGGAGGCGATCCCCACGCCGGCCAGTTCAGCAACTTGACGGATTCCGGCCCGTTCATTGACCGGTGTCTCATTTTTTGAACTCATATACATCCTCGCGCCAAAGAAACTTGACAGTCTGTGGCAACCGCTTTTTAATCACTGGAAACGTTTCCGGAAACGTTTCCAAGCATCATATAACAACATATCGCCGATTATTTTAGGGTTATTACCACCGCCTCGCACGCTGGATGCGAAGGTAAGCATAACTCGTATGTGGTTTTTTATTCCAACGTTGGCCAAACCTGCACACCTACCTATAAGGGGCTCGTCGTGGAACAAGCAATCGCGCAAACGCCGGCAACCCGGCAAGTCATCCGTAATACCATTCTCAGCGCCATCATCGGCACGACGGTTGAATGGTATGATTATTATCTGTATGCCACCGCTGCGGCAACGTTATTCAATACCTTATTTTTCCCGTCTTTCGACCACTTGACCGGTACTATTCTGGCTTTTGCCAGCTTTAGCATCGGCTTTTTCGTCCGCCCGTTCGGCAGCGTGCTGTTTGGCTATCTCGGCGATCGCATCGGCCGTAAAAAAGTGCTGGTGATCACCTTACTCTTAATGGGAAGTTCAACCACCCTGATGGGGCTGTTGCCGACCTATGCCCAGGCGGGTATAGCGGCGCCTATCCTGCTGACCCTGCTTCGCGCCCTCCAGGGGCTTGGCTCAGGCGCTGAATATGCCGGCGCGGTATTGATCGTTGTTGAAAATGCGCCGGCTGAACGGCGCGGTCTTTATGGCGCGATGCCTTATATGGGAGTGGCCCTGGGCCTGTTGTTATCGCTGGCCACCTTCAACTTCTCTTCGCATTTATCTAAAGAAGCATTTGAGGTATGGGGATGGCGCATACCGTTTTTATTAAGCACCGTGGTCATTGCGTTTGGCGTTATTATACGCATGAAGTTAAAAGAGTCGCCCATCTTTGAAGAATTAAAACGCAAGAACGCCGTTATCAAAAACCCGGTGCGTGAAGTATTCAAAACGTCGAAACGCCAGCTGTTTTGCGCCTGGGGCGCTCGGTTAGGCGATAATTCCCTGGCGTATATCTACGAATCATTTGTCATTGTGTATGTCACCCAGCAATTACATATCGCCAGGGACGAAATTGTCACCGCGCTAATGTTCAGCACCGCCTTGCAATTCATTACCGTGCCCTTATTTGGCTGGGTCTCCGATAAAGTGGGGCGTAAGCCCGTTTACATGGGGGGCGCGATTCTTTCCGGCCTGGCGATTATTCCTTTTTTCCATCTGCTGCAAACCCGGGAGCTGGTATGGATTTACGCCGGCCTGTTTCTGGTCTCTTCCATTGCCAAGACCATGATGACCTCGGCGCAAAGTCCATGGCTGGCGGAGATGTTCCCTTCACGGGTGCGCTATACCGGTTTTTCGCTGGCGAGGGAAGTCACCTCGCCCATTTCCGGGGGGATAGCCCCCATCATCGCCCTCAGTTTATTAGCCGTGGGCGACGGGGATCCCAAACTGGTTTGCGCCTACGTCATCGTGCTGTCGGTCCTGACGGCCGTATCGGTATTTCTCGGGCCGGAAACCCGTGGTCGTGATTTACGTGATGTCGAGGCCGAAGGCGGCAAGCAGGCGCACGAGCACGGCGCCTATTCGTCACATCCAAACCGGTAAAAAAATTTCGCGATATAAACAGTCAGTGAGGAGCCTATGAAAATAACCCGAGTTGAGCCATTGCATATTGGTCAGTTCATGTTTGCCCGCGTGGAAACCGACAGCGGATTGGTTGGCTATGGCGAAGCCGGTGCCTGGGGCCATATTGAGGCCTCGGGCGCCGCTATCCAGCGTTTCGCTGAATATCTGGAGGGAAGATCAGCGTTTGATATCGAACACCACTGGAATGTGATGCATCGGTTCAGCTATTTCCAGGGACTGGCCATCAATGCGGCCATTTCGGCGATAGATATCGCGCTTTGGGATATTAAAGGCCAGGCCCTGAATGTGCCGATTTATCAATTATTGGGAGGACCGGTGCGCAAAAAAGCGCGGATATATGGCCATATTTATGAACAGACCATTGAGAAAATACTGGAAGAATGCCAGGCTAAAATGGATGCGGGATTTACGGCATTCGGTCATCTCAATCCTTTCCTGGATGAAGGTAATGACAAGGTTTATTTTAAAACCCATATCCGCAAAATGCGTGATGCCATCAATAACGTCAGGCGTATGCGGGAAGTGGTCGGCGATCGGGTCGATTTGTTGATTGAGTTGCACCGGCGCCTGACGCCGCCGGAAGCGGTGACCTTTACCCGCGGCATAGAAGAATATCATCCTATGTTTGTGGAAGACCCCATCCGGCCGGAAAATGCCGATGCCATGGCGCGGGTGGCGGATAAAATCCATGTTCCCATCGCCACCGGGGAGCGCTTTTCCACCCTCTATGAATTCCAGGCCCTGCTGAGCCGCAACGCGATGGAGTTCGCCCGCGTGGATTTGTGCCTGTGCGGTGGAATTACCGGCGGCAAAAAAGTCGCGGCGATGGCCGAAGCGCATCATGTCCAGGTGGTTCCCCATAATCCGCTCTCACCCATCGGCCTGGCCGCCTGTCTGCAATTGGCGGCCGCTATTCCTAATTTCGCCATTCAGGAATATGCCACCGGCTTTGAAGCGGGCATTTTCGCATCCCGCCCCGAGCATTTGGGGAGCAATATCGTGGATAAAGTTCCCCTGCCGCTGGACGGTTTTGTGGATATTCCCGACGGGCCAGGCCTGGGAATGAAATTACTGCCCGACGCGCAGCGTATCCGTCCGCCGTTAAGCAAACCCATTTCCATGCGCCCGCACCTGGATGGTTTTATTGTCGATCAATAACGGCCTGAAGGCGGAAGCGGCACCGCGTGCGTGGCTCGGCGCGTGGCGCACTACGCCGGCGGCCCTTAGCGGATATCCCGATATTCGGAGGTGGCGGGCTTATTGCGGATGGCCTCGGACATAAAGTTCAGGACGTAGCGTAGCGCCGTGGTGGCGAAGCCTTCCTCTTTCAGGCGGCGCGCCGACGTTTCCATCACCATATCCAGGTCAAACTGTACCCGCCCCTCGCCCGCCAGCCGACGGGCGATATTGGTGTCTTCGCCATAAAACGCGATAGACGTATCAAAGCCGCCGATACGCAGCAAGGCCCGTTTACTGGCGGCGAAATTACCGCCCACCGCCATATAGCCGGTGCACCAGTAAGTAGGTTTCGCCAGCGCCAGCCAGTAGAATTTCACCAGGACGCTTTTTATTCCCGGCAGGTCGAAATAACGGTATGGGCCGCTGATACAGACCAGATCGCCGCGCTGCGCATAGGCATGCAGCACTTTATCCAGCCAGCCGGACGGCATACGCGTGTCGGCGTCGATAAAGGCCAGAATATCGCCGCAGGCCGATTCCAGCCCTTTCTGGCGGGCGCGGGTGAGGCCTTTTATCGGTTCGTAGACGACGCGAACCCCACTGAAGCCGGCGGCGATGTCCGACGTCCGGTCGGTACTGGCGTTATTAACGACAATAATTTCGTACTCACCGGGATGTGCGTGCGCCGTCAGCTCCCGCAGGGCGTATTGCAGGCAGGTCGCAAGATACAACTCTTCGTTATACGCTGGGATTATTAAACTGAGTTTCATCATTACGCTCCTGAGATACGCGACATGCCCTCGGGTACTGCCAGACCGATCCGGGCATAAATCTCTTCCCAGCGGCTTGTCACGGTAGTGATGGAAAAATGCCTGGTTTGCCGCGCGGCATGCTCGCCCATTTTCTGGCGCAGCGCTTTCGCGCGCAGCAAGTGGGTCAGCCTGCGGGCAAAATCCTCAGGGTCCCCCGGCTGCGCCAGGAACCCCGATTGCGGGTCGATATATTCCGGCAGCGCGCGCCAGCGCGCCCCGACCACGGGCAGGCCCGCGCTCATTGCCTGGATCAATACCATGCTTTGTGTTTCAGACGTGCTGGCGATGGCAAAGATGTCCGCCGCGTGAAACACATCCGCCAGCGTGGCTTTATCCAGCGTGCCGGTAAACCTGACGCGATCGCCGACCCCCAGCGCCCGCGCCAGATGCTCCAGGCGATGGCGGGCGGAGCCGTGCCCCGCCAACACCAGCATCGCTTCGGGCACCTCCGCGGCGATAAGCGCCAGGGCGCGAATCAGCACATCGATTTTTTTTTCGTCCGCCAGACGGCCGGCATAGACAATGGTTGCGTCGCTGAAACCGTGCGCCCGTTTAAGCATGGCGCGGCGTTCGTCCGGGACCGGATGGAACTGGGCGGGATCCACCGGATTGGACAGCACGCAGTGGGGGCTGCGCAGGCCAAACGCGCGCATTTCGTCAATCACGGAATGGGAAGGACCGGTCACTAATGCGCAGTGGTTGTAATAGCGGTTGACCGCCCGCAGGCTGACGTTGCGGAAAAATTGCGCCGAAAACGGCGTATAGCCGGCAAACTCCCCGATGGCCCAGTGATTGGTGCCTACCAGCGGAATATCCAGTTGGCGCGCGGCGCTCAGCGCTTCCAGACCGGCGCCGAGAAAAGTATGGGTATGGATAATATCCGGCGCGAAAGACAACAACTGGCGCCAGCGCCGCCCGGTGGGCACCACCAGGCGGGATTGCCCGGTCGAACTGGGCACCGGCAGCGAAAACAGCCGGCGGACGGAAACATTTTTCCCCGCGTCGACTTCCCGTGCGGGTACGCCGGCCACGGCAAAGTCATGTCCGGTGGCGCGGGGCGCGAGAATCACCACCTGATGACCGCGTTTGCCCAATTCCCGGCATCCGGACAATACCGAATCCTGGATACCGCCCAGCTCCGGATAAAAACTGTCGGTAAATACAGCAATACGCATGGAATTACCCCCCTGGCAGCTCCACTCCGTTATTCCGGCGCCGGTAGACGACCACCGCGATGGCGAGCGACACCAGCAACGCACAGGAAAACAGCCACAGCCATACATTGATACGCGCCCATGCGGCGCCGGCAAACCAACCCAGCAAGAGCAATAAGCCGGACTTGGGCAGCGTCGCCAGGAGATTGAAACCAAGAAACAGCCCGAGCGGAATTTTTGCCGCGCCGGCGCTTAACAACACCACGAACCCCGCCGCATGCGTCAGCTTCGCCGTGACCAGCACGCGCCCGGGATGGCGGCGAAACCGCGCCATCAGCGGCTCCAGCTGCCGGCCGCCCTGGAGGTCGAAACGGCGCCGCAGCAACAACGTGGTGATGCGCCCACTCCGGCCCAGCCCATAGAGAATCACGTCCCCGGTCAGGTCGCCCGCCACGCTGACGGCATAAACGCCGCTGATATGCAGCAGTCCCTGGGATGCCAGGATCGCGCCAAAGACTGTCGCCATCGGGCCTTCCACCAGAACGGCGATAAACAGGGCGGCGTATCCGTAGTTGGCAATGGCGGTCGATATCCATTGCGGCATAGTCCCTCCCGGCATCATTGTTGTTCGCCATTTACCAATACGCTATTTCGCGCCGATATTCTGCGGTAGAAACCATACTATAGAGTTGTTACTGGCATATTACCAAGCTTTGACGAATAAAAATCGGCGGTGCTTTTTTTCTGGCGATGTATGATGATTAAAGATTAAGACCGGTATTTTAATAGCCGGCTTAATCTTTTAATTAAGTAATGTATTAATGCACCGCGATGATTTCTAAAACGCCATTTATTATAAACTGCACCCCTACGCATACCAGCAGAAAACCCATTAATCGGGATATGGCATCGATACCGCTTTTGCCAATCAGGCGCATAATAACGCCGGAGCCGTTCAGGCAAATCCAAAGGATAAAAGAGATGGTGGCAAAGGTCAGCGCTGGACTGACCAGCAATACCCAGCTTTCAAACCCCAGAGAATTATCTTTTAACGTGGAAACCGAACTGATGATCATGGCGATGGTGCCGGGCCCGGCGCTGCCCGGCATGGCCAATGGCACAAAGGCAATGCTTTCCGAACCCTCGTTCAGCATCTCTTGATGTTTGGCATCCACTATAGAAGATTTTTCATGGCGGGGATGGGGAAAAAGCATGCGAAAACCGATAAACGCGACAATCAGCCCGCCGGCAATCCTGAGTCCCGGGATGGAAATGCCAAAGGTGTTCATCACCAGCTGGCCGGCATAAAAAGCGACGATCATGATGAAAAAGACGTACACCGAGGCCAGAAACGCCTGATGTTTGACTTCTTTATAGCTCATGTTGCCGGAAAGGCTTAATAACAGCGCAACCGATGTTAACGGATTCACCAGCGGCAACAGCAATACCAAACCCAAGGTTACCGCTTGCAACAATTGGGAAAGTCCTAACATGGGGCGTACCTCAAACAATCACAGGAACAGACGGCGCATAGCTTAGCATGAAAAAATTACCCTGGCATGGCGCGGCAGGGACAATATTGGCTGACTGCTGTTATAAGCATCTCCTGTAAATAGGTTATATCTTAACGAATGTTAACGGCGGCGAAATAGTGATTCCCGTCCGGAACAGGGTAATGATAAATTTAATTTAAGCGCCGGCGTGGCGCGAATAAGTAAAAATACCGGCGGGCAATGATCCATGCCGCCATGACCGCCGCGCCGCTAATGCGGCGCGCAGGCGCCGGTACGGTCAGCGCCAGCCCAGGCCGGGCGCGACATGGTGCAATATCGCCTCGATCACGTGCGCGTTATAGTCGACGCCTAACTGGTTCGGTACGGTTAGCAGCAGCGTGTCGGCCTCGGCAATCGCTTCATCCTGCGCCAGTTCCTTTATCAGCACATCCGGTTCGGCGGCGTAGCTGCGGCCGAAGATGGCGCGGGTCTTTTCGTCGAGGAAACCGATCTGATCGCCGTCGCGGCTGCTGTTGCCGAAATAGGCGCGATCGCGCTCGTCCATCAGGGCGAAGATGCTGCGGCTCACCGATACCCGGGGCGCGCGCGTATGCCCGGCTTCCTGCCAGGCCGAGCGGTAGGCGCGGATCTGCGCGGCCTGCTGCACATGGAACGGTTCGCCGGTCTCGTCATCCTTTAGCGTGGAGCTTTGCAGGTTCATCCCAAGCTTTGCCGCCCAGACCGCGGTGGCATTTGAGCCGGCCCCCCACCAGATACGCTCGCGCAGGCCGGCGGAGTAAGGTTCGAGACGCAGCAGTCCCGGCGGGTTGGGAAACATCGGCTGCGGATTGGGCTGGGCGAATCCTTCTCCGCGCAGCACCTCAAGCAGGGTTTCGGTATGGCGCCGGGCCATATCGGCATCCGTCTCGCCTTCGGCGGGCCGGTAGCCGAAGTGGCGCCAGCCCTCGATGACCTGCTCGGGCGAACCCCGGCTGATGCCGAGCTGCAGGCGCCCGCCGGCGATAAGGTCGGCCGCGCCGGCGTCCTCGGCCATATAATGAGGGTTTTCATAACGCATATCGATAACGCCGGTGCCGATCTCGATACGGCGGGTCCTGGCGCCGACCGCGGCCAGCAGCGGGAACGGAGAGCTGAGCTGGCGGGCGAAGTGGTGCACGCGGAAATAGGCGCCGTCCGCGCCCAGTTCCTCGGCGGCGACGGCCAGCTCAATGGATTGCAGCAGCGCATCGGCGGCGGAGCGGGTCCCCGACTGAGGGGAAGGCGTCCAGTGGCCAAACGACAAAAATCCAATCTTCTTCATGGCGTATTGTCCTTCTCTTCAGAGTGGCTGGCCGGCATGGTCACCATAAACCTTAGCAATGAGGTTAAATAAATACACAATACTGCTAAGAATTACAACGCCGGCCGTTCAGGCCATCCTGAGAAAAGCGCGCCCCGCGACTCCTGGCGGCGCGCGGAGGTTTCCACCGGTTATACCGGCAGGCGCCGGCGCAGCGCAAAGCCATACATGACGGCCGAAACGAGCGCCATGGCGCCGGCCACCACCAGCGCGGGGACAAAACCGCCGAACTTGTCGACCACCACGCCGGTGACGATGGGCGAACAGGCGCCGCCGAGGAAGCCGCCGAAATTCTGGATGCTGCCCACAGAGGCGACCAGGCGTCTGGAGGTGACGGCTTCGGCGGCCAATGTCCAGTAGTTGCCGGAGGAAAGGCTGTAGGTAAACATGCCGAGCGTCAGCAGCGCCACCGCCAGCGCCGGCCCGTTGGACGCGGCGGTGACAAACATCGCCAGCGCGGTCATTACCGCGGCCCCGGCGATGGTGCAGCGGCGGGCCTTGAACGGATCCACGCCGCGGCTCACCAGCCGATCGGAGAATCGGCCGCCGATCAGCACCGCCACGCCGCCGGCAATATAAGGCAGCGCCGAGAGCAGGCCCGCGCGGTTAAGGGTAAAGCCCTGCGCCTGCTGGAGGTAGGTCGGCAGCCAGGTGATGTAGAACCAGAAGACGTATTGCAGGCAAAAGCCGCCGATTACCATGTACCAGGTGGTGGCGTAGGTGAACAGGCCGCTCCATTCGCGCAGCGAAACCCGGCCCCGGCCGGCAAGCGCGGCGTCGCGGCGCTGCTGCTGGCCGGCGCTGATATAGCGCAGCTCGTCCCGGTGCAGCCGGGGATGCCGCTCCGGTTCGCGGTAGATAACCAGCCAGCCGATGAGGGCGATAAATCCCAGCATCCCCATGATGATAAACATTACCGGCCAGCCGAATTGCGCCATCAGCAGTGTCGAAATGGGCGGCGCCAGCGCCAGCCCCACTTGGGTGGCCGCGATATAGGCGCTGGTGGCCGCCGCTTTTTCCCGTTCGGGAAACCAGGTGTCGGCCGCTTTCAGCGCGGCGGGAAATAACGGCGCCTCGCTGATGCCCAGCGCGACGCGCAGGCCGATAAACGCGCCGACGCCGCGGGCAAAGCCGGTAAGGATGGCGACAATCGACCACAGCCCCGCCGCCAGCGCGAGCAACAGCCTGACGCCAAAACGGTCCACCGCCCAGCCGGCGGGCAAATTCATGATGGCGTAAGGCCAGACAAAGGCCGAGAGGATCACCCCCATCATGGCGTTGCTGATATGCAAATCCCGCATAATCTGCGGCGCCGCCACGGAGAGATTGCCGCGATCCAGATAATTGGTAATAGTGAGTAGTGCAATGATGCCAATAATGAGCCATCGCAGATTATGGTGTTTAGGCCTGGTCAGGTTCAGGTATGCCGGCGCGGTATTTTCATGCGCATCGGCCGCGAATGCAGAGTGATAAGATTTCATCGCCGTTCGCCTCCATCGCGCCGGGTACGGGGGCGCTGGGCTATGATTATGGGCCTGCGTCCCAGCGTGGACGCAGGCCGGAGTGGCTTTACCCCATCAGGTGATCAAAAGCCTGTTTGATCTGGTGTTTCAGCGCTTCGCTGACCGGCTGCATCGGAGGACGCGGCTGGAACAGCGGCACCCCTTGCAGCGACTGGATATATTTTACGCAGGCGGGCAAATTATCGTGGGGCAGCGTATTCCACAGCCCGGCCAGGCCGAAATGCAGGGCGCGCGCGGTGGCGTGATCGTTGTTTTCCACGGCGGTAAACAGGTCATGCACCACTGAGGGCACCGCGCTGGTCAGCGCCGAAATCGCGCCCTGGCAGCCCAGGGCAAAAGCGGGATACAGCAGCGCATCCACGCCGCTGAGGATAATTTTATCCGGGCAGCTGAGCAGCAGATCGGACACGGCTTTCAGGTCGCCGGAGCTTTGCTTCATGCCCACCACGCCGGGCACTTCATCCATAATGCGGCCCATCAGCTCCAGGCTGAGATAGTTCCAGGGGATAACGTTATAGATAAGGATAGGAACGCCGGTGGCATCGTAGATTTCACGAAAATGCCGCACCGTGGCCTCGGCATCCGGCTTGAACAGATAGTGCACCGGCGTGACCTGCAGCGCATCGAGTTTCATGCCGGCCAGCATTTTGACGCGGGCAATCGCCTGGCGGGTGCTGTTAACGATAAGTCCCGCGACGAAGGGCACGCGGCCATTATTAGCTTCATATGCCTCGGTCATCGCCTGTTTAAATTCACTGTCGGAGAGCGTATGGCCTTCGCCGGTGCTGCCGCCGACCACAATCGCGCCGGCGCCGCTGTTGATAATAAAATCAATCTGCGGTTTCAGCCCGCCGGTCACCAGTTCACCCCGGGCATCGAACGGCATGGCGATAGGCGGCAGCACCCCGCGCAGTTTAGCCTTTAGCTCAGCATGGTTATTCTGACTCATTTTACACTCCTGTTATGGGGATGTTGCGAATACGATATACATCTATTAATGTGAGATAATTTTTCTTTGATCAATACTAAATCCATCAATATGGGATTTAAATCACATTTAATAGCAATAAAATCCAAATAAAATAACCACTATTATAAAATAATTACATTCAACTTTATGATTAATAGCTATTTAATCAAATAACGAAATGAAAACCCAAGCGTAGCCGCAGTAAAATCACAGTGGGTTCTATTTACATTACGGTATATAACCGTAAAATTAATTATTCATATCCCACATTATGGGATTTACGCGATGATTATGGCGCCGGGTCAGAGGACACGCGCCGCGTTTTCATGAGGAGGCAGGCGATGGAGCTTACAGGCAACCTGATTATTGGCAGCGAAATGCAACAAGGGGGCGGCACGCGGTTCTACGCCGCCGATCCCGCCGGCGACAGGCCGCTGGCACCTGATTTTTATGATGCCGCGCCCGCGCAGATCGATCGCGCCTGCCAACTGGCGGAACAGGCCTTTGATGTTTACCGCGCGCTGCCGCTGACGCTGCGCGCCGATTTCCTGACGCGCATCGGCGACAATATTCAGGCGTTGGGCGATGCGCTGATTGCGCGCGCCGTACAGGAAACCGGGCTGCCGCGCGGGCGTATCGAGGGCGAGCGGGCCCGTACCCTTGGACAGCTGGCGCTGTTTGCCGAGGTGGTGCGGCGCGGGGAATTTTTGCAGGTCATCATTGAACAAGCGCTGCCCGCGCGCAAGCCGCTGCCGCGCCCGGACTTACGCCAGCGTCATATCGCGCTCGGGCCGGTGGCCGTATTCGGCGCCAGTAATTTTCCGCTGGCGTTTTCGGTTGCCGGCGGCGATAGCGCCTCGGCGCTGGCGGCCGGTTGCCCGATTGTGGTCAAGGCGCATCCGGCGCATCCCGGTACCAGCGAGCTGGTGGGACGGGCCATCCAGCAGGCGGCGGAGCAACTGCGGCTGCCGCCCGGCGTGTTTTCGCTGCTGCATGGCGCCGAACACAGCGTGGGCGAACGGCTGGTGGCGCATCCGCTGATCCAGGCGGTAGGCTTTACCGGCTCGCGGGCGGGCGGCCTGGCGCTGGTGGCCCAGGCGCGGCAACGCGCCGTGCCGATACCGGTGTATGCCGAAATGAGCAGCGTTAATCCCCAGATCCTGTTGCCGGCCGCGTTGGCTCACCGGGGCGCAGCCATCGCCGGCGGCTATGTGGAGTCGCTGACCTTGGGCGCCGGCCAGTTCTGCACCTGCCCCGGACTGGTGTTGGCTATCGACGGCGAACCGCTGCGGCATTTCTGCCAGCAGGTAACACTGGCGCTGCGAGAGAAGCCCGCCGCCACCATGCTGACCGGCGCCATCTGGCGGGCATGGCGGGAAAACACCGCGGCGCTCGGCGCTGCCGGCGGCGTCGGCCGGCTTGCCGCGGGACAACCGGCGCGGGCGCCCAACCAGGCGCAGGCGGCGGTGCTGGTGACGGATGCCGGCGATTTCCTCGCCCAGCCGTCGCTGAGCCAGGAAGTGTTCGGACCCACTTCACTGGTGGTGCGCTGCCGGGATAACCGGCAATTGCTGGCGGTGGTACAGGCGCTGGAAGGCCAGCTGACCGTCAGCCTGCATCTGGACGATGCCGATCACGACGATGCGCGGGCGCTGCTGCCCACCCTGGAGCGCCGCGCCGGACGGCTGCTGGTCAACGGCTTCCCCACAGGAGTGGACGTGGGTTACGCCATGGTGCACGGCGGTCCCTTCCCCGCCACCAGCGATGCGCGCACCACGTCGGTGGGCGCCGGCGCCATTAGCCGCTTCCTGCGTCCGGTCTGTTACCAGGATTTCCCCGCCGCGCTGCTGCCCCCGGAACTGCGGCCGCATGGCGCCGCGCCGGTATAAGGCGGCGCGCCGGGCGTGATTGACTCAGCGCGTGAACATCCCGCAATTCGGGATATAATGGCGATGAAGGTTTTTTTTAAGCAAAAACGGCGCATGCGCGCTGGCAAAGGGCGGCCACGCCCGGACCTGGCCCGGGCATGGTAAGCTAAGCGACGGTAGGTAAGCCATCGCGGTGGTCCGTTATCTGATGCAGGGAGTAGGTATGAAAACACGCGCCGACGCTGAGGTCGCCCAGCAGGCATCGATCAAAAGCCTGATCAAGGTTATGCAAATCCTGGAATGCTTCTCCCAACGCGACGCCGATCTGACGCCGGCGGATATTGCCGCGCGCACGGGATTGCCGCGCGCCACCACCCATCGCCTGGTGTCGTCGCTGCGGGATATCGGTTTGCTGGAACAAAACGGCAAACGGGATACCTACAAGCTGGGCATGAAATTATTTCAGCTGGGGAGCCTGGTATTGCAAAACCTCGATCTGGACAGCCATGCCCGTCCTTATGCTACCCGGCTGCAGCTGATCACCGGCGAAAATACGCATCTGTGCATTTTTGACGGCGCGCAGATGGCCTTTGTGGAACGGCAGGCCATGAACAGCAGCGGCAATACCATGATAACCCGCATCGAGGCGGCGCCGGTGCACTGTACCAGCGTCGGCAAGGCGTTTCTCGCCTGGCAATCCGCCGGCCTTATACATAAAATCATTAGCGATTCCCTGCCGGAACGCACGCCGCACACCATTACCGACGGCGATCTGCTGCTGGCGGAACTGCGGCTGATTCATGAACGAGGCTGCGCTTACGATTTGCAGGAAAATGAACTTGGCGTGCACTGCGTCGGCGCGCCCATACGCGGCGCCAATGGCCAGGTTTTCGCCGCGCTCAGTGTGTCCGGGCCGGCGGAACGGTTGCCCCTCCCCCGCCTGGAGGGACTGGCCGGGCTGGTGATGGAGACCGCCCACAAAATTTCGCTGGAGCTGGGCTGGTTGCCGGGCCGCACTGTCGCCGCGGCAACGGCATTCACGCGCCACGATAGCCGCCCGGACCATGCCGGCTGATAGCGGGACGCCCTAAAAAAAGAAGACCGCCAGGCGGCCTTCTCAGGATAACATCACGACCCGGTGCGCTTTATGAGGTTAGCGCCTCCGTGTCGGGCTGCGCAGGCACGGTCGCCTCGCTGCTGGCCAAACGGCTGCGGGGGACCTTGCTGAGATCGAGAATACCCTTGTCCGATATCGCACCGGCCATCGCCGCGTTTGCCGCGCCAAGCGGGGATTCCCCGGCTATTGCGCCAACCATCGCGCCGCCGGGCACGCCGCCGGTGGCGCCCTCGATAATCCCATTGCCGGGTAAGCCGCCGGCGGGGCCGTCAATGATTCCAACGCCGGGCAAATCTGGGACGGGGTCGCCAATTATGCCATCGCCGTGCAAGCCCCCGGTTAACCATCCAGGCAGTACTCCCCCCAGCAATGCGCCGGCGCTGAACAGCCCACCGGACAGCAGGATGCCGGGCAGCATCTTATCGATTAACGATGCCAGCGGGGTATTGGCGATATACAGCTTTAATGTCCCCGACAGATTGGCGGGTAAGCGTGCCAACTGGGTATCGGAGGCATGGATGATCGCCAAACCCTCGGGTAACGTGGGCAGCTCAGTGAGCATCGTGTTACTGACGTCGAGGCTGGTGAGCGTCGAAGGCAGTTCGGGCAAAGCGGTCAAGTTTGTGCGGTTGGCGGAAAGCGTCTGCAACCCCTGGGGCAGACCGGCTGAAATGCTTTCCAGCGGCGTGTTGCTGACGCTCAGTGTCTGTAATCCCTCCGGCAGAGTATCCGATAACTTCGCCAGGTGCGTATTATCAAGGTAAAGCGACGTCAGCGTCGGCGGCAAGCTTGCCGGCAAGCTTGAAATATTCAGGCAGTTCAGGTTCAGATAGGTCGCGCCGCGTTCCAGACAATCTTTTAGCATAAGCACGGCTTTGTTGCGATATTCAGCCTCGCCGTCCGGCGCCAGCTTAGCCCAGTTGTCCCACTCGGCCAATAGAGCGTTATTTTGTTGTGTATCAGCGTGGTCAAATCCATTTACAATTCCCGGAGAGAGACCGGCGGATGAGATTGCGGGGATATCCATATATTTCCTCATTGAAGTGCGTCGAAAATGTGGCACTGAAGAATTCTCAGGTCTGTTTATATCCAGCGGCATGCCCAGGTCTCACAGGCCGGCGGGTGTCCGCCCTGTGCTGGCCGCCGCCAAACACCATAAGCGTAGATATTGATTTATGGATGGGTTAAGTCATTATGGTAAAAGAGATAATGACCACGGCCGGCGATGGTTCTTTTCCGGCGGGTACAACGGCGAAATATTCATATAAGCACAGGCTGGTAAGCGGATAATGATAAGCCAACAACGGCGCGCGGATTTGTTATTAGTGGCAACAACGTTAATTGCGGGTTTTGGATGGATCTTCTCCAAGGAATCGTTACAGGGAATGCCGACGTTCGGTTTTATCGGCGCGCGGTTTTTACTTGCCGCCGCGTTCCTGCTGCCCTTTTGCTTCGGCCGGCGAAACCACATCATCCCGGCGGCGATCCCCGGCATTATCGGCGTGGGTTGCCTGCAGGCGGTATCGCTATTGCTGTGGATCTATGCGGTATCGCTCAGTCATGCCCTGGGAGAAGGCGCGTTTATCATGAGCCTGTCCATGCTGTTTGTGCCGTTGGCGGCGTGGATTCTATTCAGGATGCCGCCGTCGCGCCCGTTTTGGGAATCGTTGCCGCTGGCGCTGGCGGGTCTGGCCCTGCTTACCCTGACCCACGGCTGGCAACTTTCCGTCAGCCAGTTCTGGTTTCTCTGCGCCGCGCTGGCCCAGGCGGTATATTTTTGTGTGAACAGCCGTTTTGCCCGTTTAATGCCGGTATTGCCCTTAACCTGTATCCAGTTGTTTTGCACCGGCCTCTGCGGCGTGGCGCTTTCATGGTACTACGAGACATGG
This sequence comes from Sodalis sp. RH24, assembly GCF_047324145.1. Taxonomy (NCBI): domain Bacteria; kingdom Pseudomonadati; phylum Pseudomonadota; class Gammaproteobacteria; order Enterobacterales; family Bruguierivoracaceae; genus Sodalis; species Sodalis sp. RH24. Next base: position 456,484 of record NZ_CP178729.1, on the reverse strand, counting down.
CCCGCCGCGATCGGCGCCGATATTTGGCTATGGTTCGCGGCCAGCGCGATTATTGCCACCTCGTTACGATTTTTATTGCAAATGGCGGGGCAGAAAAAAACCAGCGTGGCCAATGCCGCCATTATCATGGTATTGGAACCGGTATGGACCGTTCTGCTCGCGACCCTATGGTATGGAGAAAATATGCCGGCGCAAAAGGCCGTGGGCTGTTGCCTGATTTTGCTGGCGTTAATACTGTATCGCGGCCGTCAATACCTGCTGCTGAAAAAAATTAACGCCTAGCGGCGCGGCGCCTATATCTTGATTTCAGGTTTATAAAGTACATTACGGCAATAGCCGGCCCTGGGTTGTTTATTTTCGGCGCCATTTAGCCTCACGTCCTAATATATAATCATTAGTTATTAACCATAACTTAATAGTAATACCCAGTCCGTGGCATTTCCGCTATTTTTCGGGGAACAGCGGCTTTTTACCCGCTGATTATTCTAATAATCACTTCTCCATTAGGGCAGGAATAATGAGCATAAGCGAACATAACGGCGCGGCAATCGTCCCGCCTGAAGAGCCGCGGGCGTCCCGCTGGTGGCAACAGGAGGACTGGTGGTCGATCATCCTGGCGCTCGCGTTAATCGGGACCGCGTTTGTCCTGTTTTCACAGGGCGGCAGTATCAAATGGCTGGCTACCGCGCCGGCGAAATGGACCACCCTGGATGAGGCGGGCCGGGATCTGGTCAGCCGCCTGCCCGCGCTGGCGGGGCTGTACCTGGTCTGGGCGGTGCTGCTTACCGTCAGCGGCGCCATTATCGGCCACCGGCCCGGCACGTTCCTGGCCGGTTTTACCGTGCTGTTTATTGTGGCGGTATTTATTTTCCAGCTCGGCGCCTGGGCCAGCGCCTCGCGTTATAATCTGGAACCGCCGCTGCTGGCCCTGGTGCTGGGTCTGGCGGTGTCCAATCTCTGGCGGATACCGGACTGGCTGGCGCAAAGCCTGCGCGTGGAATACTTTATTAAAATCGGCATCGTGCTGCTGGGCGCCACGCTGCCGCTGACGCTTATCCTCTGGGCCGGTCCGGTGGCGATCGGACAGGCGGCTATCGTGTCGCTGGTCACCTTTTTTGTCATCTATTACGCCGCCCGCCTGCTGGGGCTTGAGCAGCGTTTCGCCGCGGTGCTGGGCGTCGGCGGCGCCGTTTGCGGCGTATCGGCGGCCATCGCCGTGGCGGGCGCGGTGCGCGCCAAACGCGAGCAGGCCTCGGTGGCCATTTCGCTGGTGATTATCTGGGCTATCGTGTCGTTGCTGGTGCTGCCGTTCGCGGCGCGCGCGCTGGGGCTTTCCACCGGCGTCGCCGGCGCCTGGATAGGCACGTCGGAATTTGCCGACGCGGCCGGCATCGCGGCGGCGCAAACCTACAGTGATTTTGCCGCCCATTCGGCCGGCGCCATCGCCGGCAAACCGGATGCCGCGGTGCAGGCGTTTACCCTGATGAAAGTGATTGGCCGCGATATCTGGATCGGCATCTGGGCATTTGCATTGGCTATCGTCGCCACCACCCGCTGGCGCAACGCGGATAATGACATCGACGCCAGGACCGGGGCGGCGGAAATCTGGCAGCGCTTCCCCAAATTCGTGTTGGGTTTTGTGCTGGCCTCGCTGTTCGTTACCTGGCTAAGCAGCCACTACACTCTGGCGGAATACCGCACCACCCTGACGCCGGCCTTTATCGCCCCGATCACGGCGCTGCGCACCTGGGCGTTTATTTTCTGCTTTTTAAGCATTGGCCTGAGCACCCGCTTCTCCCGCCTGACCAGCACCGGCCTGCGGCCGTTTTGGGCATTTACCCTCGGGGTCGTGGTCAATGTCATCCTCGGTTATTTCCTTTCCGCCCATGTCTTTGCGGACTTTTGGAACCAGCTGGGTAATCTGTAATGGCACGGCAAAACCACGCTGTCCGCTGTGCGCACTGTCGTTTTTGCCGGCGCGAACGGGCCGAGATGGAACGTAAGGTGCCCGGGCTGTCGGCGCTGGGGTCGGCCTTCGGCGCCAGCCTGGGGGACTCCCGCCTGTGCCTGCATCACGACAGGCTGGTTTCGCCGGACGACCGCTGCGCGGCATTTGCCGCCACACTGATAACGCTACTCTGAAGCCACCGAGGTATGACGTGAAAACACGCCTGTTAACGACCGGATTGCCCTTAGGCATCCTCCTTTTTTCATCAACGCTTGCCGCGCAAACGCTGGTGTATTGTTCGGAAGGCTCCCCCGAAGGATTCAACCCGCAGCTCTTTACCGCGGGCACCACATACGATGCCAGCTCGATACCGATATACAACCGCATCGTGCAGTTCAAAATAGGCACCACGGAAACACAGCCGGGATTAGCGGAGAGATGGGATATCAGCGACGATAAAAAAACCTACACCTTTCATTTGCGCCATGGCGTGAAATGGCAGAGTAATGCCGATTTTACCCCCACGCGCGATTTTAACGCCGACGACATCCTGTTTACCTTTAATCGCCAGAAAGACGCCGATAACCCCTATCACAATGTCTCCGGCGGCAACTATCAATACTTTTCCGGCATGGGTCTGGACAAGCTTATCGCCAGGATAGAGAAGGTCGATGATGATACCGTCCGTTTTGTCCTGAACCGGCCGGAATCGCCGTTCCTTGCCGACCTGGCAATGGATTTCGCCTCCATTACCTCCGCCGAATATGCCGCGAAGATGCTGAAGGCGGGCACCCCGGAAAAAATCGATCTGCAGCCCATCGGCACCGGACCTTTCCAATTAGTGCAATACCAGAAGGATTCCAAAATTGTTTACAACGCGTTTGCCGGCTATTGGGGCGAGAAACCCAAAATAGACCGTTTGATTTTTTCCATTACGCCCGATGCGTCCATACGCTACGCGAAACTGCAAAAAAATGAATGTCAGGTCATGTCATTCCCCAACCCCGCCGATATCGCCAAAATGAAAGACAATAAAGACATCGTGGTAAAGGAACAGGCGGGCCTGAACGTCGGCTATCTTTCCTTTAACGTGGAAAAAAAACCGCTGGACCAGCTTAAGGTCCGCCAGGCGCTAATCCAGGCGGTGGATAAGCAATCCATCCTTGACGCGGTCTATCTCGGCGGCGGACAGGCGGCGAAAAATCTCATCCCCCCGATCCTGTGGGGCTATAACGACGCCGTGCAGGACTATCCCTACGATCCGGCCAAGGCCCGGCAATTACTCAAGGAGGCGGGGCTGGCGGACGGGTTCGCCATCGACCTGTGGGCCATGCCGGTACAGCGTCCTTATAATCCGAATGCGCGCCGCATGGCTGAGATGATCCAGTCGGACTGGGCAAAAATCGGCGTCACCGCCAGGATTGTCACCTATGAATGGGGGGAGTACCTGAAACGGGCAAAAAACGGCGAGCATCAGACGATGATGGCGGGCTGGACCGGCGATAACGGCGATCCGGACAATTTTTTCGCCACGTTATTCGGCTGCGACGCCGCGCACAATGGTTCCAATTACTCCAAATGGTGCTACCCGCCTTTTGAGACAGTGATCCAGGCCGCCCGGATCGAGTCGGACCCGCAAAAACGCGCCGCCCTGTACCGGCAGGCCCAGGTGATCATGCACGACCAGGCGCCCGCGCTGCTGATTGCCCATTCCACGGTCTACGAGCCGATCCGCAAGGAGGTGAAGGGCTATATCGTCGATCGCAAACATCATTTTGAAATCGTCTCGGTCGAGTAAACGGCGCGGTCGGGCTGATGAAGCCCGGCCGTTTCTCCCCCCTTCCCTCCTTGGCAAACATCTGCTGGTCTGCATCCCATGTCCGCTAAGATTCATCAACCCCGCCGGGGAAAATATCTTTCCCGGCGTTGCGTATGGCGGCGATATGCGCGGGGCCGATGCCGCAGCAGCCGCCGACCATCGTGGCGCCCTGGCCGACCCAGCGGCGGATCCACTTCAGGTAGTTTTCCGGACTGAGATCGTCCCTGAGACGCGAAATGCCGGCATAGGGTTCATCGGAAGGAGGCTCCGGCATAAAGGCATTGGCGTAGACCCCAAGCGCCGCCGTGGGGGTTGCCGATGCGTCAATGACGCGCCGGGCCGCGACGATCGCCTCGCCCATCGCCTCGGGCTGGCTGCAGTTAAACATTATTCCGGCGGCGCCCGCCCGCAGCGTCGCGGCCGCGGCGTCCGCCACCGGTTCCCCCGAGCGCAGCTCCGGCGGACCGGTGCGCCCGGCCTCGTCCTTAAGAGTATACGCGACATACACCGGCAGAGGGCTGACACGCCTGACCGCGTTCAGCGCCGTCAGCGCCTCGCGCGTCGAACTCTGGGTCTCGATCAGCCAAAAGTCGATCCAGGGGGCCAATCCCGCGATCAGCGGCGTCAGTATTTCATCCGCGCGGGCGGGGATGAATTTATCCGGCCGATAGCTTTCAAACAGCGGCGGCAGCGAGCCGGCCACCAATATGGCGGACGGCGGACGGGCGGCGCCGGCCTGGTCGGCCACGCTGCGCGCCAGTTGTCCCGCCAGCCCGGCCAGCGACCTGGCCCGGCGGTGAAAACGCGCCTCCCCCAGCATATGCGGCACCAGCCCGAAGGTATTGGTGGTCAGCACCTGGGCGCCGCTGTCGGCGTAGATTTGATGGGCGCGCGTGACATACTCCGGCGCCTCGATCAGCGCCAGCGCCGACCATTCGGGCAGGCGGAACGGCGCGCCCAGCTGTTCCAGCAGGCGGCCCATGCCGCCATCCAGAACAGTGATGCCGCGGCGGGTGTTTTTTTGCTCGGCGTTGCTCATGATTTGCGACTCCTGAATAAAGTGAAGTGATGCCGCCCGCGCAGGCTCACCGGGGCGTGCCGCGCTGCGGGTAACCCCGGCCGAAACGGCGTTCCAGCCGCCCCTGGAACAACTCGAGCACCATGGACATCAGCCAGTAAATGGCCGCCGCGGTCGTCAGCATTTCCATATAATGATAGGTGCTGCGGCCATAGGATTGCGCCAGGAAATTCAGCTCCCATAGCCCCATCAACGACACCAGCGACGAGTCTTTCAGCATGGAAATAAACAGCGACCCCACCGGCGGCACGATAATCCGCAGCGCCTGCGGCGCGATAATATGGAAGATAATCACCCCGCGCGGCAATCCCAGCGCCATGGCGGCCTCGGTCTGGCCCCGGGGCACGGCAATGACGCCGCCGCGAATGGTTTCGGCCAGGTAGGCGCCATAGTTAAGCGAGAGGGCTATGATGCCGGAGCTGAAGGCGCCGAGCACAATGCCCGCCTGCGGCAGCGCCAGATAGATAATCAATACCTGCACCAGCAGCGGCGTGCCGCGAAACAGCGAGGTATAAAACGTCGCGCAGCCGAAGGCGACGGCGCTGGACGACAAGCGGCCGGCGGCGGTCGCTATGCCCAGCAGCGTGCAAAACAGCATCGACAGCGCGGTAATCACCAGGGTTAGGGCCGCGCCCTGGATAAAGCCGTCCGGGGACAGGCGCAGGCCAAGCATAAACGGCAGTTTTTGCCCTATCAGCGCAAAATCCAGATCCAGACGGGAAAACAGCCCCAGCAGCAGCGCCAGCAACAGCGCCCAGGTCAGGGTGGCGCGCAGCCGGAACCCGGCGCGGCCCTGCCGCGCGAACGCGGCGCCGTCGGGAGCCGGTTTTTCCGTGCCGGCGACGGACGACGGCGGCATTACTGCGGCGCCCGGGTAATATCTTCTCCCAGCCAGCGGCGCGAAATCTGCGCCAGCGTTCCGTCGGCGCGCAGGGCGTTTACCGTATCCGCCACGGTCTGATCCCATTGCGCGTCCCCTTTATCGGTGGCGACCCAGTTTGGCTCGGCATACAGCTCGCCGGCGATGCGGAAACGATCGCTTTTGGCGATACGCGCATTGGCGGTGGCCAGGTCGGACACTACCGCGTCCAGGCGGGCGCCGGCGCCCAGGGCCAGGTTCTGGAACGCGACGGTTTCATCCGTCGGCACCACCTGCACATGATCAAACGGGAAAACAATGGGACGGGCGCCGGGGATCACCAGGCTTTTATTGAGGTAACTTTCATAACTGGAGCCAATACCGACACCGACTTTTTTATTGGTGAGGTCGGCGGCGCCCTTAATATTTTTCTCATCTTTATTCACCACCAGCACCGCCGGCGAACTGTAATATGGCACCGGAAAATTAAGGACTTTCGCCCGTTCGGTATTGGGGGTCATGGAGCAGATGCATATATCCCAGCGCCCCCGCCATTTGCCGCCGACGATGGCCTCCCATCCCGGCGTGGCCAGCTCGAGCTTTACGCCCAGTTTTTGCGCCACGGCCCTGGCCACATCGACATCAAACCCGGCCAGCTGGTTATTGTCATCGATAAAACCAAACGGCGGATAATCGTTTACCAGTACGTCGCGCAGCACCTTGGTCTGGTTAACCCGGTCCAGGGTGGCGCCGGCATAGGCCGCGGAAGCGGCGGTCAGTGAAAAAAGCGTTAAAAACGTCAGGGCGGTTAACAAGCGCTGCATAATTTTTCCTGCCGGGGTAAGGGAGTGACTGTCATGACCTCACCATACAGAATGGACGGAATTTGCAAAATATCATCGCAGCATATCTTATATATTTATCAGCTAACAACTTGAAATGACGTTGAAAAGCGCGGCGCAGGCGGTTCGGCCGCACGGAAACGGGATGCGCCGGGGGATGGTATTAACCGCGCCAGGATAGCGTGCCGGCGCCGCCAGGCGCGTGACGGCGTCGCCATCCTGTCCCGGTTTTACGCCCGGAAATAAATGTTATTAATTTGTGATACCGCTCATCCGCATCTTTCTGTCATTGCCACTGTGCGGCGAGAGATGGCAATGGCGTAAAGGCGGCGCGCGGCGCCAGGTTCTAGAGTCATAACACTACCTTCCAGGAAGGTTCATGCTTATGATTGCCGGCCACGACCCTACAGCGGCTTTGCCGCAGCCTCAATCCGGAACCGCAATTGCGCCGGACGTCACGACCATGCCGCGTCCTTTTTATTACCCTGTATTTCCCACGCAGTATTATCAGCTGGAGTACATACGATGACATTAAAAAAAATACTCAGTTGTGCCCTGATGGCGTCTTGCCTGGCGTTGGCCGGCACGGCGTCCGCCGAAATCAAAATCGCGCTGGTGGCAAAATCCCTGGGCAACGGCTTCTTCGAGGCGGCGAACGTCGGCGCCCAGCAGGCCGCCAAGGAACTGGGCGACGTGAAGGTGATTTATACCGGGCCCACCACCACCACCGCGGAAGCGCAGATTGAAGTGCTTAACGGCCTGATTGCGCAAGGCGTGGACGCCATCGCCGTCTCGGCCAACGACCCGGACGCCCTGGTGCCGGTATTGAAAAAAGCCATGCAGCGCGGCATCAAAGTGGTGTCCTGGGATTCCGGCGTGGCCAAGGAGGGTCGCCAGATCCATCTCAATCCGTCCAGCAACGACCTGATTGGCCAGATGAACGTACAGTTGGCGGCCGACGCCATCACCGCCCTGGGCCTGCAAAAGGGGGATACGGCGATCTTAAGCGCCACACCCACCTCCACCAACCAGAACCTGTGGATTGCGGAAATGAAAAAAGTGCTGCCGCACTATCCGTCGGTCAACCTGGTGACCGTGGCTTATGGGGATGATCTGTCTGATAAAAGTTACCGTGAAACCGTCGGCCTGCTGAAGACCTACCCCAACCTGAAGGTGATCATTTCCCCATCGTCCGTGGGCATCGTCGCCGCGGCGCAGGCGGTAAAGGACCAGGGCAAGATCGGCCAGGTCTACGTGACCGGCCTGGGCCTGCCCTCGGAAATGGCCGGCGCGGTCAAATCCGGCGCCACCAAGAGTTTCGCCATCTGGAACCCGATCGATCTGGGTTATGCGGCCACGTATCTCGCCTATGATCTGGTGAAAGGCAAAACCACCGCCACCCAGGCCGGCATGGGCCGGTTGGGCAACGTGCAGCTGGATGCCGACGGCAACGGCGCCATGTCGAAGCCGTTTGTCTATGATGCCGGCAATATCGATAAATTTTCCAAAATATTCTGATGTGGGCCCCGGCTTATCCCCGGGCGGGATAAGCCGGCGTTTATGCTGGCGGCAGGGTAATGCGGAGGACGTCATGGCCGATGCCACACCATTGTTAGCGTTAAAGGGGATCACGAAAATCTTTCCGGGCGTGCGCGCGCTGGAAAATGTGCGGGTCGACCTCTATCCCGGCAAAGTGACGGCGCTGATTGGCGAAAACGGCGCGGGCAAATCGACGCTGGTGAAGGTGATGACCGGGATTTACCAGCCGGAGGAAGGCGAGATACTCTATAAAGGCATCCCGGTAAAACTGGTCACCCCGGACGCCGCCCATAAGCTGGGCATTACCGCCATCCATCAGGAAACCGTGCTGTTTGACGAGCTGTCGGTGACGGAGAATATTTTTGCCGGCCACTACCTGGTCAGCGGCGTCTTTAAACGTCTCGACTGGCCGCGGATGCACCGGCAAACCCGCGCGATCCTCAGCCGGCTGGACGTGCAGATCGATCCGCGCGCGGTGTTGAAAGAGCTGAGCATCGCGCAGCGCCATATGGTGGCCATCGCCCGCGCGCTCTCCTTCGACGCCCAGGTGGTGATCCTCGACGAACCGACCGCGGCGCTGTCGCAACATGAAATCAGCGAATTTTACCGCATCGTGGCGCGGTTAAAACAGGAGCGCAAAGCGATCCTGTTTATTTCGCATAAATTCGATGAGATTTTTGCCATCTCGGACTATTACACCGTCCTGCGCGACGGCAGTTATATCGGTTCGGGACATATCAGCGATATGACCGAGGCGAAAATGGTCACCATGATGGTCGGGCGCGAAATCAGCCAGGCCTATCCCGCGCCCGCGCACCAGCCCGGCGACACCGTGCTGGCGGTTCGCGATCTGAGCCATCCGACCGAGTTTTCCGCCATCTCCTTCAAGCTGCGCCAGGGCGAAATCCTGGGGTTTTACGGCCTGGTCGGCGCCGGGCGCACGGAGTTAATGAAAGCGCTGTTCGGCGTCACCCAGCCCAGCCGCGGGGACATCATTATCGGCGGCAAAGCGCGGCGCTTCGCCAACCCCGCCGAGGCTATCGACGCCGGGATCGTTTACGTGCCCGAGGAGCGCCAGCAGCAGGGGGCGGTAATCGCTTTGCCCATCTATCAAAACATCAGCCTGCCGCAGTTGAGCCGGTTGAATCCGCACGGCATCCTCAATGAAAGCAAAGAAATGGCCCTGGCCGACGACTACGCCCGGCGCCTGCAGGTCAAGGCGTTCAGCTGGCGGCAATCGGTGGAAACCCTCTCGGGCGGCAATCAGCAAAAAGTGGTTATCGGCAAATGGCTGGCGACGCGGCCGCGCATCGTGATCCTCGATGAACCCACCAAGGGGATCGATATCGGTTCGAAAGCGGCGGTGCATCAGTTTATGGCCGAACTGGTCGGCCAGGGGCTGGCGGTGATTATGGTCTCGTCCGAGCTGCCTGAAATCATGGGCATGGCGAACCGCATTATCGTGATGCACGAGGGATTGATGGTGGGCGAATTCAACGCCGCCGACGTCACGGCGGAAACGATAGTCAGTGTCGCCAGCGGCGCCGGCCTTGAGGTAGCATAAACGATGAAAACATTACTTAAACACCGCGAACTGTTCCTGGCCGTGGTGATCCTGCTGATGATCCTGGGGGTGGGCGGCCGCGCGCCGGAATTTCTGCAGCCCGGCAACCTGCTGGAAATGTTCAACGATACCGCGATCCTGATTATCCTGGCCCTGGGGCAGATGATGGTGCTGCTGACCAGGGGCATCGATTTATCGATGGCCGCCAACCTGGCGCTGACCGGCATGATCGTGGCGCTGCTGAACTTTCATTACCCGGCGCTGCCGATCGGGCTGCTGGTGGTTATCGCCACGGCCGGTGGTTTAGCGATGGGCGCCATTAACGGCCTGCTGGTGTGGAAACTCGGCATTCCCTCGATTGTCGTGACGCTCGGCACCATGAGTATTTACCGCGGCATTATCTTTTTACTGTCCGGCGGCGGCTGGATCAACGCCCACCAGATGAGCCCCGGTTTCCTGAGCCTGCCCCGCACCCTGTTCCTGCATTTGCCGATCCTTGGGTGGTGCGCGCTCGCCGTCCTGGCCGCGGTGGGCTATTTCATGCGCTACAGCCGCACGGGGCGCGCCATGTATACCGCCGGCGGCAACGCCACCGCGGCGTACTATGCCGGCATCAACGCCGGCAAAATGCAGTTTATCAGCTTCTGCATCTCCGGCGCGCTGGCCGGCTTCAGCGGCTATCTCTGGATCACCCGGTTCGCGGTGGCCTACGTGGATGTCGCCAACGGTTTTGAACTGCAGATCGTCGCCGCCTGCGTTATCGGCGGCATCAGCACCATGGGCGGCATCGGCACCGTGGCGGGTTGCCTGTTGGGCGCATTGTTCCTGGGGGTTATCAATAACGCCCTGCCGGTTATCGGCGTATCGCCATTCTGGCAGATGGCGATTTCCGGCGGCGTGATTGTTATCGCCGTGATGATGAATGAACGCGCCAACCGGCGTAAGGGACGCCTGATCCTGCATGACGCCGCGCTGGCGCCGCAGCCGGGGCTGAAAAAAGAGGGCAGTATATGAACAAGACCTTATCCTCCCATCCGCAGCCCGAGCCGGTCCCGCTGCGCCAGCATCCGTTGGTCCGCCGCCTGCTGAGCTGGGAGGGGTTTCTGCTGGTCGTGACGCTGCTGGTGTTCGCCGTCAACGCCGCCGCATCCCCTTATTTCCTCAATCTCTGGAACCTGTCGGACGCTACGTTTAATTTCACCGAAAAAGCCATTATCGTCCTGCCGATGGCCATGCTGATTATCGCCCGGGAAATCGATCTGTCGGTCGCATCCATTATGGCGCTCAGCTCCACCCTGATGGGATTTTGCGCGCAGGCCGGGCTGGCGACGCCGGGCCTGGTCTGCGTCGGCCTGGCGGTCGGGCTGCTGTGCGGCCTGATCAACGGCCTGCTGGTAACGCGCCTGAATCTGTCCTCCATCGTGATCACCATCGGCACCATGAGCCTCTTTCGCGGCATCACCTATGTGCTGTTGGGCGACCAGTCCATCAACCATTACCCCGCCGGCTTCGCTTTTTTCGGCCAGGGGTATGTGTTCGGCGCGCTGTCGTTCGAGTTCGCGTTATTTATCCTGCTGGCCCTACTGTTCTACTTCCTGCTGCACCGGACCAACTTCGGGCGCCGCACCTTCGCCATCGGCAATAATCCCGTCGCGGCCTATTATTCCGGCATTAACGTCAAACGCCATAACCTGACGCTTTTTGTCCTGGTGGGGCTGCTATCCGGCCTGGCGGCGGTGCTGCTCACCTCGCGCCTGGGCAGCACGCGCCCTACCCTGGCGCTGGGCTGGGAGCTGAGCGTCATCACCATGGTGGTGCTGGGCGGCGTCAACGTACTGGGCGGATCGGGCAGCATGACCGGGGTCATCATCGCCGCCTTTCTGATGGGGCTGGTGACCTTTGGCCTGAGCCTGCTGAACGTGCCCGGCATCGTGATGTCCATTATCGTCGGCCTGATGCTGATAGCGGTGATCTCGCTGCCAATCCTCACCCGCCGCGTTATGGCGCGCAACGGTTAACGCCTCGCGGCATGGCAGAAGAATGGCCTGCGCCCGGATGCTTTGTTGCCAGGCGATCCCACAGAGGGTTAAACCTGCTTTCGCCGGGCTGCTACACTTAACTCACGTTTTTTACCTGAAGGCTAACCCGCACTATGTCGGAAAATAACTATCAACCGCCCAAAGTCTGGACCTGGCAGCCGAAACAAGGCGGCGCGTTCGCCAATATCAACCGCCCCATCGCCGGCCCGACCCACGAGGCGACGCTGCCGGTCGGTAAACATCCGCTGCAGCTTTACTCCATGGGCACGCCTAACGGGCAGAAAATCACCATCCTGCTGGAGGAGCTGCTGGCGCTGGGCGAAAGCGGCGCGGAGTATGATGCGTTCCTTATCCGCATCAGCGAAGGCGATCAGTTTTCCAGCGGTTTCGTGGCCGTCAATCCCAATTCCAAAATTCCCGCGCTGCTCGATCGTTCGGCGTCGCCGGCTATCCGCGTATTTGAATCCGGTTCCATCCTGCTTTATCTGGCGGAAAAATTCGGCCGTTTCCTGCCTCAGGAGCGCGCCGCGCGCACCGAAGTGCTGAACTGGCTTTTCTGGTTGCAGGGCTCCGCGCCTTATCTGGGCGGCGGCTTCGGCCACTTCTATAATTATGCGCCGGTAAAAATTGAATACGCCATCGATCGTTTCACCATGGAAGCCAAACGCCAGCTCGACGTGCTGGACCGGCAACTGGCCGAACACCGTTTTATCGCCGGCGAGGATTATTCGATTGCGGATATCGCCATCTGGCCATGGTACGGCAGCCTGGTGCAGGGTGGGCTGTATGACGCCGGCGAGTTCCTGGATATTACCTCCTACCGGCATTTCACGCGCTGGGCCGAGGACATCAGCCGGCGCCCCGCCGTGCAGCGCGGACGCAAGGTCAACCGTACCTGGGGCGATCCCGCCGAGCAGTTGCATGAACGCCACGACGCGGCTGATTTCGAGCACAATACCGCAGACAAACGCGGCGCGTCTTAAAGCCCGGCGCCAGGGAGCGTTAAAGCCGGTGTAGCGCCCCATGGCACGGTATGTGATTTGATTTAGCGCCATTGGACACCCGGCGGGGGTTTCGCTAGCGGGGAGGCTTATGTTGCCGCGGCGGGGAGGCTTATGTGGCCGCGGCGGTGAGGTTTATGTGGCCGCAGCGGTGAGGTTTATGTGGCCGCGGCGGTGAGGTTTATGTGGCCGCGGCGGTGAGGTTTATGTGGCCGCGGCGGTGAGGTTTATGTGGCCGCGGTGAGGGTTTCGCTTGCCGTGCGTGAGGTGTTCATATGTATTGCCGGGCGCCGGCAAGCGACAAAGAGGCCGTACCGCGACGGCCTCCTTGACCTCCGCGCGCCCGGCAGGTCGCGCGTCGCTGCGCGATGCCTTCCGTCGCCCATGCCCCCGTGATGCACCGGCCCGGTATGCGCTCCCGGCGCAACCGGGCCTTTCGCCGCTCCCGGCGGCTCATGCCGGGGGCACAGGCGCCGTCAGCGCGCTTTATGCCGGTCCCCATGTCGCTGTTGGCGCTGCATATTATGAAACAACAGCGGCGCTGTAGTTTTGGATAGGGTCTGGCGTCGGAATGCGATTGACGGTTCTGGAATACAACGGGTACGGAATGCAGCTGGCACAGCGAAAAGTTGGACATGCAGTCATGCAGTCATGCAGTCATGCAGTCATGCAGTCATGCAGTCATGCAGCCATGCAGTCATGCAGCCATGCAGCCATGCAGCCATGCAGCCATGCAGCCATGCAGCCATGCAATAAGGCGTTCATCATTCATGCAACTTAAACCTTACGCTTTCAGCCATCAGCCCAAAATAAATACTGATATTTTTCCCGGTAATCACATACCGCGATAAACCCCAAAACGCTGTTTTACTCACAGGCGATGGTGTTGACGTGGTGCCGGCATAGAGTGCGCCGGCAGCGCGCATCTTGGCTGGATGAGCCGCCGGGAGCGGCGAAAGCCCGGTTTGCGCCGGGAGCGCATACCGGGCGGTCCACAAGCCGGGATGGGTGATGCCGGGGACCGCGCAGCGGCGCACGATCTGCCGGACGCGCGGAGGTCAAGGAGGCCGTCGCGGTACGGCCTCTTTGTCGCTTGCCGGCACCCGACACTACATAAACCCCCAAACGCACGGCAAGCGAAATCCTCACCGCAGCAACATAAGCCTTACCGCCGCGGCAGCATGAACCTTACCGCCGCGGCACCATAAGCCTCACCGCGCACTACAAACGAAACCCTTACCGCAAACATAAATCTCCCCGCCAGCCGCTACGGCAACATAAGCCCCGCCGCAGGCGAATTACGCCGCATCCTCCAGGGTGCTCAGCTCGCGATCCCTCACTTCCGGCATACAGGCGGCGGAGAATAGCCCAATACAGGAATATACGACGATCATCGCGGTAATCGGCCACCAGGAACCGGTCATACTGCAAAAAATACCGGCCAGGACGGGACCGAACCCAACGGCGACCAATCCCCCCAGCTCCTTGGAAATCGCCATCCGGGTGAAACGATTACGCGAGCCGAACATTTCCGCCATGGTAATATTTTCCAGCGCGAACAGCCCCAGCACGGCGAAATTATGGATAATGATAATGCAGGCCATAATGGTGTTAACGTCGTTGCTCTTGTCGACAATCATCGACAGCATAGGATACGCCAGGATAATCGCCGAAATATTCAGCAGGATATAAGGCAACCGCCGGCCGATTTTATCGGACAGCCAGCCAATCAGGGGAATGCTGAGAAAGCCTATCACCGAACTTATCATCAGCGCGTCGGTGGGGATCTTTTTTTCAAACAACAGCGTCTGCACCAGATAGCCGGCCAGGAAGGTCTGGATCAATCCTGAATTGCCGGCCTGGCCAAAACGCAGCCCGGTCGCCAGCCAGAAGGCCTTGCTGCTGAACATCGCCGCCAGGGAATGGGTATCAAGCACCGCGTCGGTAACCGCGACCTTGCCTTCGCCGCTGTCCTTCACCTCTTCAAAAACCGGGCTTTCTTTCAGGTTCAGGCGCAGCCAGATGGCAAAAATCATCACCACGATGCTGGATAAGAAAGGAATACGCCAGCCCCAGGCCACCAACTGCTCTTTATCCAGCACAAAAAACATCACGGCCCAAATCGCGGTGGCCGACAGGGTGCCGCAGTTGGTCCCCATGGCGACCAGGGAGGAGATAAGCCCCCGTTTACCCTTGGGCGCATATTCGGCCAGCATGGTGCCGGCGCCGGAGATTTCGGCGCCCGCGCCCAGCCCCTGGATAATACGCAGGATTATCAGCAGTAACGGCGCGTAGATGCCGATCTGGGCGTAGGTAGGCAACACGCCGATTAACGTGGTACAGATACCCATCATGGCGATGGTGATGAACAGCACCCGTTTGCGCCCGATGGTATCGCCCATCCGGCCGAAGATAAACGCGCCGACGATACGGGCGATATACCCCGCGCCGTAGGTGCCCATGGCCAGGATCAATGCCATGGCGGCGGATTGTTCCGGAAAAAACACCTCATGAAAAACCAATGCCGCGCCCAGCGAATACAGCTGGAAATCCATAAACTCCAGGGCGGTGCCCAGCCAGCCGGATACGGAAACCTTGACCAGATCAGCGGTGCTTCGTACCGGCTGATGGCGTGTTGACTCTGTTTTTATACTCATAGGGTTATTCTCTGCAAATTGTCTCAGGCACAGTTTCAGGTACAGAGAGGGGATATCTCCGTTATACATGCCATCAGCGGCGCGCAATGGCGCCCGCCGAATGAATGTGGTGAAAAGATATGCAGATGCTTACTACCATACAAGTATTTTTTGTTCGTTTACCGATCTCCATCACATTTAATTTACATACCAGTGACACCCGCGCGAACGGCGAAAAGCGGCATAAGAGCAGGCGGCCAGGCCGCATGGCGCTGATGCGCGCCAGGCCCGCGGCGCCGTCGCCATGAGGCCTGGCCCGTTCAGCGGATAAAAAGCCGGGACCTGCCGGGCGGCTGACACGGGGCGAACGCGCCGTCCCAACCTGCAGGCGTCGCCGGCCTAGGCCAGCAGGTATCGGGTGGTGCGCGCGCCGTCGATATACAGCGCGCGCGTATCGCCTGCGGGCAGTTGCAGGACCAGCTCGCGCCAGGCCGGCCGGTAATCGCCGCGCCGCCGGAACCGGATATCCACCCGGCCGGGACCGGCCTGCATATCCCATTCCAGCCAGAGCGCATGCCCGTCCCGCCAGGCGAAACTTTCGCCGTCATCCTCGTACAGCATTCCCGAACTTTCCTCTGTCCCCGGCAGGGGAAACAGCGCCAGGCGGCGTTCATCATCCAGGGTGGGATCCTGGCACTGATAACAGCCGGAAAGCGCAATGGCGGCCCCGGCCCGCACCAGCATCGGCAGGCGCTCCAGCGGCGCGTCCAGGACGATATCCTGGCCGCCGGCAAACCATTGTCCGCTGTGCCAGTCATACCAGCCGGCGGTGTTGTCCGGCAGGTAGACCCGCCTTTTACGCGCGCCCGGCTCCACGACGCTCGCGACCAGGAGATCGCGCCCCAGCATAAAATCATCGGTTTCGGCAAAGGTGCGCTCATCGTGCTCATGATCGAGAAACGTCGGGCGCAGCATAGGTTCGTCCTCGCTGCACGCCTGCCAGAACAGGGTATACAGATAGGGCATCAGGCGATAGCGCAGGCGGATGGCCGAGCGCACCATGGCCGTCGACGACGGGTACATCCAGGGTTCGTTGACCGTGCCGTCATCATTCCAGGAGTGGATGGTAAAACGCGGATGCATCACGCCGTTTTGCACCCAGCGCACAAACAGCTCCGCATCCGGCTTGTCGCCGGCGAAACCGCCGACATCATGGCCGATGTTATAAAGCCCGGACAGGCTCATGCCCAGCCCCATACGGGTATTAAACCGCAGCGTTTGCCAGCTGGTGCGGTTATCGCCGCTCCAGGTCTGGACATAACGCTGCATGCCGGCGCAGCCCGAGCGGGAAATCAGATACGGCCGCTTTTGCGGCGCGAACCGCTGCTGGGCGGCCAGAGAGGCGCGCATCATCAGCAGCGGCATGACCGGGCGGATATGTTTAATGGCGATTTCACGGCCAAACCCCTGGCAGCGCGCCTCGCCGTCCCACAGTTCATATTCGTTATTGTCGTTCCAGGTGGCGTCGATGCCGACCTCCAGCAGTTGCCGGGTGACATTTTCCTGCCACCAGGCCAGGGTACGCGGGTTGGTAAAATCGAGATTGGCGCCCTCGTCGTCCCAAAATAGCGAGTTCGCCGGGCCGTCATGCTGAGAATCGCGGATAAACAGACCCTGCTCCGCCGCCGCGGCATACTGGGGATGATCCCGCAGCAGGCAGGGTTTGATATTGGCGGCCAGCTTGATCCCCGCCTGGTGAAACGCCTGCGTCATCTCCCGCGGGCGCGGAAACTTTTCCCGGTTCCAGTTGAAAACATAGCGTTTGTCGTGAATGGAGGTATAGCCGGACGACAGCTGGAACGAATCGCAGGGAATGGCATGTTCGCGGCATAAGGCGATAAAAGCCAGCAGTTGCTGCTGGGCGTCCGGGGCGTCGGTGTAATGCATGGTCGACCCGCTGTAGCCAAGGCTCCATTTGGGGCCGAACGCCGTTTTGCCCGTCAGCCGCACCAAAGCCTTGGTGACGTCCAGCACGCGCGGGCCCAGAAACAGATAATAGTCCAGATCCCCCGCCTCGGCGCGATAGCGCCGATAGGCCGGATGGTAATTATCCAGCTCGTTGCCTAAATCAAACCAGCTGTTGCTGAGATTATCGTAGAACAGGCCGAAGCTGGCGTCGCCACGCTGCGTGATGGTGAACGGGATATGCTTATACAGCGGGTCGGTGGACGCCGCGTTATACCCCATGGCGTCGAGATTGCGCATTTCATAGCGCTTGCCGAGGCGATTAAGATCGCCCGCCTTTTCGCCCAGGCCGTAATAACGGTCCTGCCCATACCGGCGCTGATAATGCTCCGCGCCGTCGCCATGGGCGTTAAGCAAATACGCGCCGGTGGGACGATCGCAGGCCAGCGGCAGCCAGCCGCCCGGCGCTATCCGGTATTCCCATTCCAGCCACAGCGGCTGGTGCACCGTTACCCTCACCCGGTCGGTGCTCAGGCGCAGGGACTTGTCGCAATGCTCAAGCTCGAAGGCGGGCAAGGCAAAATCATCGATATATTCGCGATCCCGCCCTTCCCAGGGGACATCCCGCTGCGGCGCGATGCTCCAGGTGCGATCGAGCGCCAGCTCCCCGCCCTTTTTGATCAGCACGCGGAACAGGCCGTTTTCCAGCACATACAGGCGGAAAAGATGCGCGCCGTCCACGCTAAGCTCAATAAAGTGGTCGGTTTGCCGGTTCAGTTGCCACTGTTTCAACGTCTTCATAATTTGTTGCTTCCTCTACGTCATACCGGCGCGCCAACGCGCCGTTCGGCAATAAACATCACCAGGAAAATAGCGCCGATCAGGTCAAAAAAACCCATGGCGACAAAGAGCGGGTTAAAGCCGATGGTATCGGCGGTGACGCCGATAATTAATGAAAAAAGAAAACTGGCGATCCACGCGCAGGAACCGCGCATGCCGTTCACCGTCGCCATCTGGCCCTTATCGAAAGATTCCACCACCAGGGCGCTGAGCATGCAGGAGATCACCTGATGGCCGAAACCGCCAATGGAAATCAGCAGGATGGCCAGCCAGGGGGTTTGCACCAGCGTCATCAACGCCAGCGACAGCATCAGAAAAGCGCCGGTGATGGAACTGGCGACGATCGAATTGATGCGCGTGCAGCCAAACCAGCGAATATACAGGCGGGTAAGATAACCGCTGGCGATACTGCCTAAATCGGCGGCGAGAAACGGCAGCCAGGCGAACAGCACAATCTGTTTCAGTTCCATGCCGCGTTCGTTGGCCAGGTAGAGCGGCACCCAAAAACTCAGCACGCCCCAGGCCGGTTCGGCCAGGAAGGCCGGAATGGCGATACCGTAGAAACGCTTGAGCCGGGCAATGGTTTTCAGCGCTTGCCAGAACGGCTGCCGGACCGGGTCGGGATCATGGTCCTGGCCGATAAACCCGCGCTCATCCTCGCCCAGATTGGGATGGGTCGCGGGCGAGTGGTAAAGCCACCACCATATGCCCGCCCATAGCAGGCCAAGGCCGCCGGAGAGAAAAAAGGCGCCGTGCCAGCCGAAGCTGGCGTGCGCCAGATAAATGATCGGCGGCGCCAGCATGGCGCCGATGGAAAACCCGACGCCGGCCCAACCCGCCGCCACGGGACGTTCTTTTTTAGGAAACCAGTCGCCAATCGCCTTGGCGTTGGCGGGTGTGGCCGCCGCTTCCGACGCGCCCATAAAAAAGCGCAGGATGGCCAATTGCACCCAACTCCCCGCCCCGGCGTGCAGCAGGCACATGACCGACCAGATCAGGGCGCAAACGAAAAACCCCATTTTTAAACCAATCACATCAATCAGCCAGCCGCAAAACGGTTGGAACACCGTATAGGCCAGTTGGAAGGCGGCGATGATCCACGAATACTGTTCGGTGGTCATATGCAGACTGGCTTTTAGCTCGGGCGCCAGGATCCCCAGCGCGTTGCGCGTGATGTAGTTAACGGTGACCCCAAGCAGGAACAGGGCCAGCATCCACCAGCGTAAATTTCGCACTACCCGTTTACCCGCCAGGGAAAGCGCTTTGGTATGGCCTTCAAGATTCATGATTTACCCCAGGTTGCGAACGGCGGGCGCGAGGCGGGAGACGCTGCGCGTTCCGCCGGCTTGCCGTCCATCGGATTACCCTCATTCACACCGCCCGCGTCCAGACGTAAAACGTGACCATCGCCCGACAGTAAAAGAGCCCAAAACGCGGGTCGAGGCCATTTTTTGCAAAGATTTTCATGAGATAGTGAATCCGGCGCCTCTCTGCGCCGGGAGGCCCGGGGACGCTGCCGAAGGCGTTATGAAAATTTTTTCATTTGCTAATTTGAAGGCGATCACAAAATGAAAGGAAAGTTGAAAATCACCGATATCGCCCGGGAAACGGGACTGTCCATCAGTACCGTTTCCCGGGTGCTGGCGGGCAAAGCCAATACCAGTCCCGCGGCCCGGTCCCGCGTACTACAGGCCGCCCGGCTGGAGGGGGTCATGAATAATTTGTCCACCGGCCGGTTGCTGTTGAACAGTTTGCTGGTGTTTGCCCCGCCGCGGGCGTTCGACGTGCGTACCGATATTTTTTATTACAAGGTGATCCAGGGAATAAGCCGGGCGCTGGAGCAGCATGAGGTGCGGCTGCGCTACTGCGCGTTGGACGAGAACGACAGCGACGCCGCCCTGTTCCTCGCCAGGATGAACCAGCCGCAGACGGAAGCGGCGCTGCTGGTCGGCATTGATGATGACCGCATCCATACCCTGGCGGCCGAACTGCATAAACCCTGCGTACTGATTAACTGTTACGATCGCCGCATGCGCCTGCCCTCGGTATCGCCGCATCACCAGCTGATTGGCGAATTTTCCGCCCAATACCTCTTTGAGCAGGGACACCGTAATATCCTGACCCTGCAATGCCTGCGGCGTTACACCATGGAACTGCGTATGAACGGGATACGCGAAGCCTGGCATGCCCATAACCTGCCCTTTGACGAAGAGCGCCATCAGCTGGTGGTGCAAGGGTTCGGTACCGCGGAGTCGGAACGGGCGCTGGGGGATTTTATCCGCCGCTGCCCGCCGGCGCAGCGCCCGAGCGCCATTCTGGCCGGCGGGGATTTTATGGCGGTGGGCGCCGTCAACGCCCTGCGCCAGGCCGGCCTGCGCGTGCCGCAGGATGTGTCGGTGATGAGCATGGACGGTTTTAACCTGGCGGCGATCCATGATATCCCGCTGACGTCGGTGCACGTGCCGCGCGACGAACTGGGCGTGGAGGCCGTCAGGACGCTGCAGCAGCGGCTGTTGTGTCCCGACGCGCCGGTGGGCAATCTGCTGCTGAACGGCACATTGATGATCAGGGATTCCGTGCGCCGCATCCGCGACAATAAAAACCATTCCGCCGTGCAACGCGACGGTTTGTATGATTAACCTTCAGCCGCATTCCCTTTCAATATGAAGTGAAAACCGGTGGACGGCCGTCACGGCAAATGCCGGTTTCCCGCGCTATATTGGCCGGATTCCATGCCGGCGACATGGCGCGGCGGCAACGATGGCGCACTCCGGGAGCACACCGCATGACCCTTCATGATAAACAGCAAATAGCCCTGACTGACGTGTTGCGCCTGCTGGCCTGCGTGGTGATTGTGCTGGCGGGCGTGCATCTGGCCGCCCCGGTTATCGTACCGCTGCTGCTGGCGCTGTTTCTGGCGATTGTCCTGGAGCCGCTGATCGGCCTGATGACACGCCTGGGCCTGCCGCGGCTGGCGGGGGTGGCGCTGCTGAGCGGCGGCCTGCTCATCGCGCTGCTGTTCACGTTGCTCAACATCATGGACGCCCTGCCGGAACTCAACCAGATGAGCAGCCAGGCGGGCGGCCTGCTGTCCGGTCCCCTGTCCGCCGGACTGGCCCCGCTGGCGCGCGCCGGGGTCACGCTGACGCCGGACGACGTCATGACCTATCTCGACCCGGGCCAGCTGCTGCGGATGGCCACCCGTACCCTCGGCCGGATTTCGGACATTCTGTCGACGGTACTGGTGGTGTTCCTGATGGTGCTGTTTATGCTTATCGAAGTGCCCGCCCTGGTGGCGAAAAGCCAGCGCCTGCTGCACGCCTCATCGCCGGGCATGGCGGCCATGCGCCAGGGCATCGGCTTCGTCAGTCATTACCTGGCGATAAAAACGCTCTCCAGCCTGGTCAGCGGCCTGATTATCTGGGGCGCCCTCCTGCTGCTGCAGGTCAAGTTCGCCTTTATCTGGAGCGCGCTGGCCTGCCTGCTGAATTTTATCCCGGTCATCGGCTCGGTGCTGGCCGCGATACCGCCGGTCATCCAGGCGTTTATCTTTAACGGCGCCGGCGCGGGCGCGGCGGTGCTGATGGTGTTCCTGGCGCTGAACCTGCTGTTGGGATGCATGCTGGAGCCCTACATCATCGGACGTAAGCTGGATATGACCACCAGCACCGTGATCATCTCCCTGGTGGTATGGGACGGACTGCTGGGCATGACCGGCGTGCTGCTGGCGGTGCCGCTGACCCTGTCGGTTAAACTGGCGCTGGAACAGACCCGCGGCGGCCGTAAACTGGCCTTTATGATGGGTGCGAAGCGCTGAGCCGGTCAAAAGCCCCCGGCGCCGCAATAAAAAACCATTACCCCCCCGCCTCATTATTACTTTATCTTATGCCCCGCGAAACGGTTCCCCTTTCACAGCTATCGGCCGGCAGAGCCGACACAACATCACTGACAGGAATAGGTCTATATGGTTGAACATTCTACACAGAGCCCGGCAACGCAAGCGCCTGCGGATACGCTGCAACGCAGCCTGAATAACCGCCATATCCAGCTGATCGCCATCGGCGGCGCCATTGGCACCGGCCTGTTTATGGGTTCCGGCAAAACCATCAGCCTGGCCGGGCCCTCGATCATTTTCGTTTATCTGATTATCGGTTTTATGCTGTTTTTCGTGATGCGCGCGATGGGCGAGCTGCTGCTCTCCAACCTGGCCTATAAATCTTTCAGCGATTTCGCCGCCGACCTGCTCGGCCCCTGGGCGGGTTACTTTACCGGCTGGACCTACTGGTTCTGCTGGGTGGTGACCGGCATTGCCGACGTGGTGGCCATCAGCGCCTATTTTCAGCTGTGGTTTCCCGGCTTCTCCATCTGGATGAGCGCCCTGCTGTGCGTCGCGGTGTTCTTTTCGCTGAATATCGCCACCGTGCGGCTGTTCGGCGAGCTGGAATTCTGGTTCGCCCTGGTCAAGATCATCGCCATCGTCGCCCTGATCGCGGCCGGCGCGCTGCTGGCGGCGATGCACTACCACTCGCCCGCCGGCGGCACGGCATCCATTGCGAATCTCTGGCAGCACGGCGGCCTGTTTCCCAAAGGTCTCGACGGTTTTTTCGCCGGGTTCCAAATTGCGGTATTCGCCTTTGTCGGGATTGAACTGGTCGGCACCACCGCGGCGGAAACCCGCGACCCCCACACCGTATTGCCGCGCGCCATCAACGCCATCCCCCTGCGGGTGATTATGTTTTACGTGCTGGCGCTGATGGCCATTATGGCGGTAACGCCCTGGGACAGCGTGGCGCCGGACCACAGCCCGTTTGTGTCGATGTTTATGCTGACCGGCCTGCCCGCCGCCGCCAGCGTGGTGAATTTTGTGGTGCTCACCTCCGCGGCCTCCTCGGCCAACAGCGGCATGTTTTCCACCAGCCGCATGCTGTACGGCCTGGCGGAACAGGGCGTGGCCCACCGGCGTTTCGCGCTGCTATCGCGTCGCGCCGTGCCGACCAACGGCCTGGTGTTCTCCTGCCTGTGCCTGCTTATCGGCGTGGCGCTGATCTACCTGATCCCGAACGTGATGACGGTATTTACCCTGGTGACCACGGTATCCGCCATTCTGTTTATGTTTGTCTGGACCATTATTCTCTGCTCTTACCTGGCCTATCGGAAACGGTATCCCGAGCGCCATCGGCAGTCGCGCTTTAAAATGCCGCTGGGCAAGGTGATGTGCTGGGTTTGCATGGCCTTCTTCCTGTTTGTGCTGGTGTTGCTGACGCTGCAGGAGGATACCCGCGCGGCGCTGATGGTCACGCCGCTGTGGTTTATTCTTCTCGCCGCCGGCTGGCGGCTGCGCGGCAAAAATGCGGCCTGAGGCCAGGGCGCCGTCAGCGGTTGCCCGGCGGCCCCGGCGCCGGCATCTGGCGCAAGGTGCGGCATCGGTGATAATGTGGTCGGACGGGACGGCAACACCCATGGGTTTGCCGGCGCACGCCAGCCAGACGACAGTGGCCTGCCAATAAAAGCAGGCAACCATAAGGATCAACAGATGAAAAAGATTCGGGTAGGCGTCATTTTTGGCGGGAAATCGGCCGAGCATGAGGTCTCTTTGCAATCGGCGAAAAACATTGTTGACAATATCGACCGTGAAAAATTTGATGTGACCCTGTTGGGCATCGATAAACAGGGCATCTGGCACGTTAACGATGCCTCGGATTACCTGCTCCATCAGGACAATCCGGCCCGTATCGCCCTGAACCCGTCCCATACCGGCGTGGCGCTGGTGCCCGGACAGGCGAGCCATCAGCTTATCGAAAGCCGTAACGCCAGCGCGCTGGCGCAGATGGACGTGATTTTTCCCATTGTCCACGGCACGCTCGGCGAGGACGGCTCGTTACAGGGCCTGCTGCGCATGGCCAATATTCCGTTTGTCGGCAGCGGCGTGCTGGGATCGGCGCTCTGCATGGATAAAGACATCGCCAAACGTCTGCTGCGCGATGCCGGCCTGCCGGTGGCGCCATTTGTGACCCTGACCCGGGCCAATAGCGCCAGCCATGATTTCGCCTCGGTCAGCGCCCGGCTCGGGCTGCCGCTGTTTATCAAGCCGGCCAACCAGGGATCCTCCATCGGCGTCAGCAAAGTGGCCGACGAAGCCGGATTCAACCACGCGGTGCAACTGGCATTCCGCTATGACCATAAGGTGGTGGTGGAGGCGGCCATTACCGGGCGCGAGATCGAATGCGCGGTATTGGGCAATGACCAGCCGCAGGCCAGCGGCTGCGGAGAAATTATTCTCAGCGACGCGTTTTACAGTTACGAAACCAAATATATCAACGAACAGGGCGCGACGGTGGCGATCCCCGCCGATATCCCCGCCCTGGTCAACGAGCGCATCCGCGCCATGGCCGTCAAGGCCTACCAGGCGCTGGAGTGCCAGGGCATGGCCCGGGTGGACCTGTTCCTCACCGCCGCCGGCGACGCCATTGTCAACGAAGTCAATACCCTGCCCGGCTTTACCAATATCAGCATGTACCCGAAATTATGGCAGGCGAGCGGCATCGGCTATGCCGAGCTTATCACCCGGTTGATCACGCTGGCGCTCGAACGCCATCAGCAGGATAACCAGCTGAAAAGCACCCACCTCGACGCCCCCGGAGCTTAAGAGGCCGCTGGCGCGGCATCAGGCCCGCCGCGGTTACGCCAGATAACGCCGGAACCAGGCGATGGTGCGTTGCCAGGCGAGATCGGCGGCCGCCTGGTCATAGCGCGGCGTGGAATCGTTATGGAATCCGTGGTTCACGCCGGGGTAAATATAGGCCTCATAGGTCTTGCCGGCGTCTTTCAGCGCCGTCTCATAAGCGGGCCAGCCCGAGGTAATGGGGGTATCGAGCCCGGCATAATGCAAGAGCAGCGGCGCCTTGATGCGCGGCACGTCCTCCGGTTTCGGCTGCCGGCCGTAAAAAGGCACGGCGGCGCCAAGCTCGGGATAGGCCACGGCCGCCGCGTTGGCCACCCCGCCGCCGTAGCAAAAACCGGTGATGCCCACCTTGCCGTTGGTTTGCCCGCGCCCCATCAGATACTCAATGGCGGCGAAAAAATCATTCATCAGTTTGGTGGGATCCACCTGCTGCTGCAGTTCGCGGCCTTTGTCGTCATTGCCGGGATAACCGCCGACGGAGCTGAGTCCATCGGGGGCGAGGGCCACGAATCCCGCCTTGGCGACGCGCCTGGCCACATCCTCGATATACGGATTGAGCCCGCGGTTCTCATGTACTACCACCACCCCCGCCACCGGCTCCCTGGCCGCCGCGGGACGCACCCGGTAAGCGCGCACCTGGCCGTGGCCGTTGGGCGACGGGTAGGTAATATATTCCGCGGCGATATCCGGGTCGGTAAATTCAACCTGCTGGGCAAGCGCATAATTGGGGCTGAGCAAGGACAGTATGCCGGCGGCGGTCAAACCGCCGACGGCGAAGTGCGCCGCCTTGACCAGGAATTGACGCTTGGTGATCTTGCCATGGACGTAATAGTCATACAGCTCAAGCAGCTGCGGATCAAAATCGTTAGCGGTAAGACGGGTCATGATATCGCTCCTTTCATCCTGGACACGAATTAATCTAGCAGATCCGCAACCGCAAACGAAACGGGTTTCCGCGGTCATGGCGGGAGAGCGGGAAATACGCTGCGGCGTGTTTTTTCATGAGCTTATCTAAACCAAAAAGGTTTACCGGCTGAATATAAACGGTACTTTATCCATTACGTGGCCGGGGATATAGTCTTCGCAGGATGTATATCACTGTCTTTTCGGAGGAAAAATGTCAGAACAGAACCCTAACACCGATCGGCAACCCGTACAGGATCTCCGGTCGGCCATCGCCCTGCTGGAAACGATTGCCGGTGAATTCGTCAGCACCGATGTCGAGGTCGATCCCGAGGCTGAATTATCCGGCGTCTATCGCTACGTCGGCGCGGGCGGCACCTGCCAGCGCCCGACACGCAAAGGGCCGGCGATGATGTTCAATACCATTAAGGGATTCCCCGGCGTGCGCGTGGTGACCGGCCTGATGTCTACCCGCGAACGCGTGGGCCATCTGCTTAACTGCGCACCGGAAAGATTGGGTTTCCTGTTAAAGGAATCGGTAGCCAACGCCATAGCGCCGGTCGTGGTCGGCAAGGAAAAGGCGGTATGCCAGGAAGTGGTCCATCTCGCCTCGGATCCGGCGTTTGACCTGCGGACATTATTACCGGCGCCGACCAATACCGAAGAGGATGCCGGCCCGTATTTCACCATGGGGTTATGCTACGCCTCCGACCCGGAAACCAAACAATCCGATATCACCATTCATCGTCTTTGCATTCAAAGCCGCGACGAACTGTCCATGTGGCTGACGCCGGGCCGGCATATCGACGCCTTCCGTGAAAAAGCCGAACGGCTGGGACAGGCGCTGCCGATTTCCATCAGCATCGGCGTCGATCCCGCCATCGAAATCGCCGCCTGCTTCGAGCCGCCCACCACCCCGCTTGGCTTTAACGAACTCAGTATCGCCGGCGCGCTGCGCGGCAAAGCCGTCGAGCTGGTCAATTGCCTGACCATCGACGAGCGCGCCATCGCGCACGCCGAAATTGTTATCGAAGGCGAACTGTTGCCCAACGTACGCGTGCGGGAAGACCAGAACACCCATACCGGTAAAGCCATGCCCGAATTCCCCGGTTATACCGGCGAAGCCAAGGCGGCGCTGCCGGTTATCAAGGTCAAGGCGGTCACCTACCGAAAACACCCGATCCTGCAAACCACCCTCGGTCCCAGCGGCGAGCATGTCAGCATGGCGGGCATTCCCACCGAGGCCAGTATCCTGGATATGATTGAACGGGCCATGCCGGGGCGGGTGCTGAACGTGCATGCCCACACCTCCGGCGGCGGCAAGCTGCTGGCGGTGCTGCAATGCAAAAAAGCCTCGCCGGTTGACGAAGGCCGGCAACGGCAGGCGGCGCTGCTGGCCTTCGCCGCGTTTTCGGAACTCAAGCACGTCATCCTGGTCGATGAGGATGTCGATATCTTTGATACCGACGATATCCTGTGGGCGATGCAGACCCGCTATCAGGGCGACGTCGATACCATCTTTATCCCCGGCGTGCGTTGCCACCCCCTGGACCCGTCGCAGGTGCCGGAATACAGCCCGAGCATTTCGCAGCAGGGCGTATCCTGTAAAACCATTTTTGACTGCACGGTACCCTTTCATCTGAAATCGCACTTTGTCCGTTCCAAATTCAAAAAAGTCGACGTGCGGAAATTTCTGCCTGATTTTAAATAAACCGAGTTGTTAAGATGAGTAAGCGGCGCATTATCGTAGGCATCAGCGGGGCTTCCGGGTTCCAGTACGGCATGAAAGTGCTGGAGCTGCTACATGAACAGGATATTGAAGTGCATCTGGTCATCAGCAAAGGAGCGGAAGCCACCAGGGCGCTCGAAACGACCTATGAGCGCCAGGAGGTGGTGAAACTGGCGGATGAAGTGCACAGCGTAACCAATCTGGGCGCCGCGATAGCCAGCGGCTCGTTTACAACGCTCGGCATGATAATCGCGCCCTGTTCAATGAACAGTCTCGCCGCGATTGCCCATGGACTGGCCGGCAATCTTCTGACCCGGGCCGCCGATGTGATTTTAAAAGAGCGGCGCAGGCTGGTGCTGATGGTCAGGGAAACCCCCCTGCATCTTACCCATCTGAAAAACATGCAATCGGTAACGGAAATGGGCGGGATAATATTCCCTCCCGTTCCCGCCTTTTACCAGGCCCCGCAAAGCGTGGACGATATCGTCCGTCACAGCGCCGCCCGCGCGCTGGATTTATTCGGTCTGGACGTCGGCAATCTTAAACGCTGGGGCGAAATCCCGCGCGGCTGATGCGGAAATAGTCTTCATTCTAAGGAATAATTGATGTTAATTGGTCCATTCGTCAACGGCTGCGCCGTTTTGGCGGGCGGTATTGTCGGCGCATTTTTTGGCGACAAAATCCCCGAGCGGCTGCGCATTGCCTTACCGCTGACCTTCGGTCTCTCCTCCATGGGGCTGGGTATCGCGCTTATTGTCAAAATCCACAGCCTGCCGGTGGTGATATTATCGCTTATCGTGGGCGCGGCCATCGGCGAGCTGGTTTATCTGGAAAGACGTATCGGCATGATGGGTAATATCGCCAAAGGCATTGCCAATCGTTTTTCAGCGGATGACGGCAAGCTGGATCCGGCGGTATTCACCGAAAAATTCGTGGCGATCCTGGTGCTGTTTTGCGCCAGCGGCACCGGTATTATCGGCGCCATGACCGAAGGCATGACCCACGACGCCAATATCCTGTTCGTTAAATCCATCATGGATATATTCACCGCGGCGATTTTCGCCACCGTGCTGGGTTACGCCGTCGCTCTGATTGCCGTGCCGCAGTTAGTTATCCAGCTGTGCATCGCCTCGGCCGCCGTGCTGATTATGCCGCACACCACCCCTGAAATGATGGGCGACTTTACCGCCGCCGGCGGATTTATCATGCTGGCCACCGGGTTTCGTATTGCCGGCATTAAATCGTTCCCGGTGGGAAATCTCTTACCGGCGCTGGTGCTGGTGCTGCCCATTTCCCATTTCTGGACCCTGTTTATTCACTGATCGCCAGGCCATCCCCCTGACGCAAATACCGCGGCGCATCTTAGCGGTACCGGGATTTACTGTTATGCTGTGCTCACGTCAGGGGGCACCGGGAGAGTAGAATGGACCTGAAAAGGCTGCGGTATTTTTGCGCTATCGCCGAGCAGGGATCGATCAGCAAGGCGGCCATGCTGCTGAATATCGCCCAACCGCCGCTGGGCAAAAGGCTGCACGAGCTGGAGGCGGAAATCGGTTCGCCGCTGTTTATCCGCACCCCGAAAAAAATGCTGCTCACCGAGGCGGGCGCCTTTCTTTACCGCCATTCCTGCGAGGTGTTAAGCCAGGTTAACGCGCTGAAAAAACAGACCATCGCTATCGCCACCCGGCAAAAAAGAGTGGTCAAAATCGGCGTATCCTATTTGTATTTGCGTTATTTTAACCAAACCCTGCTGGATTTTTACCAGCGGCAGCCTGACTGGGATATTAACGTACTGGTCTCAGATTCCAGCCATCTTGAAGCGTTATTGGCGCAAAAGGCGCTGGATATCGCGCTGATCCAAAGCCCCAGGGAATGCAGCTCTTTTTATGTGCGCGAACTGGCGCCGGTAAAACTTATCGCCGTATTATCAGCCTCATTTTCCCGCCCGTTCGCCGGCAAGCGCGTTAATTTATCCGACATCGGCAAGCTGCCGCTGATATTGCATCACCGTATCGACGGCGAGGGAACCTATGAATTCTTGCTGAATAAACTCTACGCGGAGATTGAGGAAGTGAATATCCTGATGAAGGTGTCCGAGCCGCGGCTGATTCTGGATCTGCTCAATGCGGGTCTGGAGGGCGCGGCGTTTATACCTGATTCAGAGTTTGTCCCCAGCCGGGACGGACAGTATTTCTCCTTCGACATCATCCAGGATATCCAAATCTATCAACCCGCTATCGTCACACTGAATACCGCCAAAAATTCTCTTATTCCCTGATTCTTTATAGCGCTCACCGCCGCCGGCACTCCTTTCCGCGGCCAGCCCGGCACGGACCGCATAAACTGCGCATGTTAATCCGCACCGGGCCGGAGTGTCGTCTTGTCAGCGAAGAGCGGAAAAGTCCGTTGGCGTTAAAAAGGAATTTTCAATACGTTCGACAATAGGTTTATCCGCCTCGCTGGCCGTACGCTTGGCTATCCACGCCGTATCCGCCTGGAAGGCGCTCCAGCGGACCTCGCGATCGGCCAGGCTGTCCCACTTCAGCAAATAGGTCAGGCTATGGTTGCTGGGGCCGATGAGGGTGGTCCAGAAACCTATCGGCTCGATACCGTACTGGGCAAATAAAGCCAGCGTGGTATTCCTAAAGCGGTCCTGAAGTGCCGGCAGGCGGCCGGGAAGGCAATGATAAACACGCATCTCAACAATCATGTATTTTCTCCGTTAGAGGGGTTTCCCCGGCGGCGGTAGCGGGTAGCGCCGGCGAATCGCAACCGGGGATGACATCATCGGGCAAATGCGCCGGCCGGTAAAGGGTCAGGACATCCCGCGGGTCATATTGCCGTCATCTGGATGTGATGTGATGCGCCTGCGTATATCATCATTGCTGCCAGCCCCGCCGCCCGGCAAGGGCCGGTAGACGACGAGAGACGAGATAATAATATTGAGGCGGAAATGGACATAGTCACTCAGCAGGATATTGACGAACGCTACCGTTTTGCCTGTGAACTGGCGAAAACCGGCGCCCGCCGCGCGTTTGCCTTTTATCAGCAGCGCCACCGGCTGGACGTGGAGCATAAGGGCGGGGATTTGCAGGATGTGGTCAGCATTGCCGACCGCGCCGTGGAGGCCCTTATCCACCAGGCCATCACCGCCAGGTTCCCGCAGGATGGCTTTCTCGGCGAGGAAACCGGCGGCGGCCAAACCGCGTCTTGTACCTGGGTGGTCGATCCGATAGACGGCACCAGCGCTTTTCTCAACGGACTGCATACCTGGTGCGTTGCCATCGGGGTGGTTATCCAGGGCGAACCCATCATCGGCGTGGTCTGCGATCCCAACCACGATGAAATCTTCCACGCCTGCGCCGGCAAAGGCGCCTTTGTCAACGATACGCCGCTGCGGGTACACGGCGGCCAAGCGGTGCGCGACGGCCTGGTGGGCGTGGGGACCTCGGGCCGGGTCGCCCCCGGGGTGTTTACGCCTTTTATCGGCAACCTGCTGCGCGCCGGCGGCATGTTTATCCGCAACGGGTCCGGCGCGTTGATGACGTCCTATGTGGCGGCCGGCCGGCTGATCGGCTATTACGAACCCCATATGAACGCCTGGGACAGCCTGCCGGGCATCGTTATGGTGCGCGAGGCCGGCGGCGTGACGAATGATTTTATGCATAACCAGGGGTTGATGAACGGTAATGCGGTGCTGATGGCCAATCCGGCCGTTTATCGGCAATTGCTGGCGCTTATTGATCAGTCCTGAGGCGATGGGCGCCAGCGCGGCACGCCCAGCTCATGAAACGGGTATCGGCGATGACGGCCTAAGGGTAGCGTGCGCATTCGCCTGGCGGGAATGCAGCACCCCGGCCGAATAAGCCGTTTTGCACGCTAACCGGCAACAGCCATGCCGACGGTCATATGCAATCCATAAAATACCCCGCGGGCCACCAGTTCTCCCGCCACCACCAAGGCAAAACCCAGCGCCAGACCGGCGACGCCGCTGTTGACGCGCCGCAGCATCGGCCAGACCCAGCAGCCCAGGCCAAGGACGACCAGCGCCAGCCGCAGCGCCATCAGTTCGCCGTACCAGGGCACCAGCGCGGCGGACTGCTGCACTGAACTCTGTATTGCCGCCAGTCCGGCCGCCTGCATGACGGCAGCCCCCATACTGACAAGCAACGCCGCGATGCTAAGCGTAACCAGCATCCGGCGGCGGCGGATCTCGATCCCGGCGGCCCGCAGCAATAGCGCGCCCAGCAGCGGCCCGCCGATGAGCACCGTCAGAAAGAAATTCAGCGCGGTATAGCCGTTATTCCAGGTGGGTACGGTATCAATCCGGTAAACCCGGGTCATGGCATAGACAAATACCAGGCCCAGCGCCATGGCAAGACCCAGCCACGCCTTGCCCAGCGCGCGCGGCATCCTGCCGGTCACCGTCAGCAGCCAGTAGAGGCCGCCCGCGGCGAAAAACAGCGACCCGGCGGCGATTTCATTACTGAGTCCCGACGAACCCAGCCGATTGAGCGAATTAAGCGCCCGCAGCGGCGTGCCCAGGTGCAGCACCGACGCCAGAAACGCCAGGCCCATCAGCAGCCAGAGAACGCTCATCCAGCGATGCAGCCGCAGATGCTGCCCGGCATCGTAATGGCCGGCCATCCGCGCCAGCCCCATGACGATAAACCCGCCCACCACACACTGCCCCAGCACCGTAAACCAAATCAGGGGCCATTCCTGCCATCCCGTACCCATATTACACCTCCCTCGGATTAGCCAGATAGCCGGTGGTATCGTCGCAAGGACGGCTATTGGCGTTAGGCTTAAGCACAATGTTAGGCTTGGTGTAGCGAGCCTGCGGCAACGGCGCCAGCTGGGCCAGCGTACCGTGTTGCCGGCGCAGATCCTCAATGGGACCGAAGTCGAGCGCCCGCAAGGGACAGGATTCGACACAGACCGGTTTCAGACCGACGGCCAAACGCTCCTGGCAGCCATCGCACTTGGTCATATGCCCTTTCGCCTCATTATACTGCGGCGCGCCGTAGGGACAGGCCATGGCGCAGTAGCGGCAGCCGATGCAGACATCCTCGTTAACCACCACCAGGCCGTCATCGCGCTTATGCATGGCCCCGCTCGGGCAGACCTTGACGCAGGCCGGATCCTCGCAATGATTACAGGCAATGGAGAGATAATAGCTAAAGACGTTCTGCTGCCAGCTGCCGTCCGCTTCCTGCCGCCATGTGCCGCCGGCATATTCATAAATGCGGCGAAAACTGACGTCCGGCGCCAGATTTTTATAGTCTTTGCAGGCCATTTCGCAGGTCTTGCAGCCAGTGCAACGACTTGAATCAATATAAAATCCATATTGTGTCGACATGGACTACTCCTTAAAGTCGGACAACTTCCACCAAATTGGTATGCGAAGGATTACCCTTGGCCAGCGGAGAAGGGCGCTGCGTGGTCAGCACGTTAATGCTGCCGGCATGGTCGATACGATTCCCGTCCGGCGCATACCAGGCGCCCTCGCCCAAACCCACTACCCCGGGCATCATTCGCGGCGTGACTCTGGCATTGATCCTCACCTCCCCCCGGTCGTTGAATATGCGGATAATGTCGCCGTCTTTGATCCCGCGCGCTTGCGCATCAAGGGGATTTATCCAGATTTCCTGCGGGTTCGCGGCCTTTAAAATAGCGATATTGCCGTAGGTTGAATGGGTGCGCGCCTTGTAGTGAAACCCGGTCAGCTGCAAGGGGTATTTTTTATTCAGCGCATCATCGTAGTTTTCAAAACCCGGGCTATAGACGGGCAGCGGGTTGATTTCATCGCCGGGTGACAGCTGCCAGGTAGCCGCCAGCGTTGCCAGCGCGGCGGAATAGATTTCAATTTTACCAGAGGGCGTGGTGAGCGGATTGGCCGCCGGATCGGCGCGAAAGGCTTTATAAGCCACGAAATGGCCGTCCGGATCGCGCTGCTTGAATATGCCCTGGGCCTGGAGCTGTTCAAATTCCGGCAGCGCCGGAACGGCCAGCCGCGACTGCTGATAAAGATAACGCAGCCACTCTTCCTGCGTGCGCCCTTCGGTAAACTGCTGCTCGACCCCCATGCGGCGGGCGATTTCGCTGGTCATATCGTAGATATTCTTGCATTCGAACCGCGGCTTGATAGCCTGGCTGGCAAAAATCACGTACCCCATATCACCGCTTGACGCGTCCAGACAAAAATCCATTTGCTCCGACGCCGTACAATCCGGCAGCACCAGATCGGCATATTGGGCCGACGAGGTCATATGGTTATCGATCACCACAATCATCTCGCATTTCTTGTCATCCTGCAGGATGTCATGGGTACGGTTGATGTCGGAGTGTTGATTGATCAGGCAGTTGCCGGCGTAATTCCAGATAAATTTAATCGGGACGTCAAGCTTGTCCTTGCCGCGTACCCCGTCGCGGGTCGCGGTCATCTCGGTGGCGCGCACGATGGCATCGGTCCATAAGAACATGGAAATACTGGTTTTTACCGGGTTTTCCAGCGTCGGCATACGGACAAAGGGGATTTCATAGGACCCTTCGCGGGCGCCGCTGTTGCCGCCGCTGATGCCGACGTTGCCGGTCAGGATGGCCAGCATTGCGATGGCGCGGGTGGTCGTCTCGCCGTTGGCGTGGCGCTGCGGCCCCCACCCCTGGCAGATATAGGCCGGCTTGGCGCTGCCGATTTCCCGTGCCAGCTGGATGATGCGCGCGGCGGGGATGCCGGTGATGGCGGCGCCCCAGGCCGGGGTCTTCGCCGTCCCGTCCTGGCCTTGGCCCAGGATATAAGCTTTATAATGGCCGTTGGCCGGCGCGCCGGCAGGCAGTGTTTTTTCGTCATAACCGACGCAGTATGTATCCAGGAAGGGCTGGTCCACCAGATTTTCGCTAATAAGCACATAAGCCAGCGCAGAAGCCAGCGCGGCGTCCGTGCCCGGCCGGATGGGCAGCCACTCGTCTTCGCGGCCGGCGGCGGTATCGGTATACCGGGGATCGATAACCACCATGCGGGTATTGGACTGTTCGCGCGCCTGCTCCAGCAAATAGGTCACCCCGCCGCCGCTCATACGGGTTTCACCGGGATTATTGCCGAACATCACCACCAGCTTGCTATTAACGATATCGGTCGGGCTGTTGCCTTCCGCCCAGCCGCCGTAGGTATAGTTCAATCCCGCCGCGATTTGCGCCGAACTGTAGTCGCCATAATGGTTCAGATAGCCGCCGCAGCAGTTCATCAGGCGGGCAATCAGCGTTTTCCCCGGCGGCCAGGAGCGGGTCATGGTGCCGCCGAGCGTGCCGGTGCCGTAATTCAGGTAAATGGCCTCGTTGCCATAATCCTTAATAATGCGCTTAAGGTTAGCGCTGATTAAACCGAACGCCTCGTCCCAGCTGATGCGTTTGAATTTGCCTTCGCCACGTTGCCCTATCCGCAGCATCGGGTATTTCAGCCGATCGGGATTATAGACCCGGCGTCGCATCGACCGCCCGCGCAGGCAGGCGCGTACCTGGTGCAGATCCCCATACACGTCATTGCCGGTATTATCGGTTTCCACATATGTGATTTCGCCATCGGCCACATGCATGCGCAGCGGACAACGGCTGCCGCAGTTTACCGTACAGGCGCTCCAGACGATTTTTTCAGCGGCGGGGGACGGGGGTAGGGTTGCCGGATCTCCGTCGGCCCGGGCCTGGCGGCTGAACGGCAGCGCCACGCCGCCGGCAGCCAGCGCCAGTCCGCACACTGCGCTATCTTTCACCAGATTTCGCCGGGTTAGGGGGATATTTAGTAAAGTATTATTATTTTCGCTTTTCATGATAATTCACCCTGAAGATCTCAAATCCCTGTTTAACGATGACATCAATCCGGAACAGTCTCGCCACGCATAAAATGCCACCGAACACAGAAAGCGCGGCGGAAATTCATTGCGGCATAATCATCCTCGCAATGAGATTACCCTTAGGATAGACAGGGGTATTGTCCGGCATCAATAAAACCGATATATATAATTTTATATAACACTTCTTGAATTAATTAATACTTAAAATTCAATTAGTTATTTATTAAATCCCTCTTTGGATTTAAATAATATTTATTCATTAAAGAATTAAAATATGAGTTTGCGCACAGATTTTCGCCCTATTGACCGTACAACGGGGAGAATAAAGACGTTCTTTCTCCCCATGGCGAAAAATATCGCCGGCGCACCCGGCCCGCCATAAGCGAAATAAAGAATAAAACAACCCGCCAGATTTTTAAAAAAACAAGTCCGTTATGGGTATAACGCCCTTCCCCTGGCGATAAAATATAAATACTAATCACTCGCATGTTATTTCGCATTACGAAGCACGACGGATGATCATCGCCGGTTGCCAACCGTTCTATACTGACTTATCACCTTGCGGCATACACCACAGGAGCGCCCTGATGAAACTTCCCGCGACAAGGCACGTGCGCACCCCCATGCTCGACCTGGCTTATGAGGAATATGGTCCGCGGGACGGCGCGGCGGTGATTTTACTGCATGGCTTTCCCTACGATCCGCGCGCCTATGATGACGTGGCGCCTGGGCTGGTCGCGCGGGGCTACCGGGTGATGGTGCCTTATCTGCGCGGCTACGGCCCCACCCGGTTTATCAACGACGGCGTCATGCGCTCGGGGCAGCAGGCCGCCCTGGCCCGTGATCTGCTGGATATGATGGACGCGCTGTCGCTGGAGAAGGCCGTCCTGGCGGGCTATGACTGGGGCGGGCGCGCGGCCTGTATCCTCGCCGCTCTTTGGCCCGCCAGGGTGACGGCCCTGGTCAGCGCGGGCGGTTACAATATCCAGGATATCGCCGCTTCAGCCGCGCCGCAGGATCCCGAGGCGGAGCACCGGTACTGGTACCAATATTATTTCCATACCCCGCGCGGCCGCGCCGGACTGACGGCCAACCGGGCGGCATTTTGCCGCCTGCTGTGGCGGTTATGGTCGCCTTCCTGGCATTTTACCGACGCCGCCTACGCGCGCACCGCCGCCTCATTCGACAACCCGGATTTTGTCGAGGTGGTGATCCATTCCTACCGCCACCGGTACGGCTATATGGCGGGAGATCCCCTACTGCAGCCGATCGAGGATCGGTTACAACGCCTGCCGGTTATCGCGGTGCCCACCATTTCGCTATGCGGTCTTGACGACGGCGTGGGCGCGGGTCTCGACACCGGCGCGCCGGGCGCCGCCGATCCCGATCGCGATAAATTTTCCGCCTATTATCAACGGCGCCTGTTAGCGGGCATCGGGCATAATATTCCCCAGGAAGCGCCGCAGGCCGTAGTGGACGCCATCGTGGATTTACTGAACCTGTAACGGCGCGGTTTATTGCATGACGGATACGGCATTAATTAAAATGATATATCGCCGGGAAGTTATACATTAATAAGGGTGACCGTAACCATCATAGCGATTTTTCACTGGTCTGGTTACCCTGTCATTCCACGCCGCGTGGCGTGATGGCGACCGCGGTAAAACATAAATTTATCTGGTGCTTATTTGGCGACTGTTTATTTCCTTGTCTCATTTACGATTATAATTATTCAATTAATAACTTGGCAAATTATTGCTCCGGCTCCCGAAATATATTTCTAAATAATAGTAATGTTGGATAAAAGTATTATCCAGTCGCAATGACCGCCGAAAAAAATAACCGGATCGTCCGTTTATACCAGGAATTATTATGCCGAACCCAATAGCCTATGAGCTTGCCGTGATGACGCTGCCTTACCAGCAATGGCACCTTGACCGGCCAGACGCGTCCGCCGTCGTCGCGGCGCTGGAAGAGGGCAAAATTCTGTATTTACCCCGCTTGTCTTTTATATTAACCCCGCAAGAAGAGGCCTTGCTCGATCCCGTCCTGCTGGAGCCGGAACGCAAAAATATCAGCTATCGGCCCGATCGCGACCGGCTGGACGGCGTGGCGGCGCCGGAGCAGCGTCCGACGGCGCGGCAACTGCTGCAGCGTTATTATCAGGACTGCCGCGCCCTGATGGCGTCATTGCTGCCGGCCTACCTTGACGCCTGCCACAGCCCGGCCGGTACCCTGCGGCTGCATCAGGTCACCGACTGGCGCGCCAGGGCCTCCTGGCGCAAGGATGATAGTCGCCTGCACGTGGACGCCTTTCCTTCACGACCCAACCGCGGCGAGCGCATACTGCGCGTTTTCACCAATATCAATCCTTATGGCATAAGCCGTACCTGGCGCATCGGCGAGCCCTTCCCCCCGCTGGCGCAGCGTTTTCTGCCGCGGCTCAGGCGCTATTCCCCTTTGGCAAGCTGGTGGCTAAACGCCGTTGGCATCACCCAAACACGCCGCAGCCGTTACGATCATCTGATGCTGCAATTGCATGACGCCATGAAAGCCGATGCGAACTATCAGCGCGACGGCCCGCAGTTGGTGATGGCATTCCCGCCGGGCAGCACCTGGATCTGTTTTTCCGATCAAACGCCCCACGCGGCGATGGACGGACAATTCCTGCTTGAACAGACTTTTATGCTGCCGTTGTCCGCCATGCGCGATCCCAGGCGGGCACCGTTAAGCGTGTTGCAATCCCTCGTGCACGAATCCCTCATCTAGCCCGGGCGTCAGCGCCCGTCACATCTGCTGATTAAAAAGACTTTGCAAATTCACAGGTCTTTTACCATCATCAAGTAAAGCGCCCGTCTTTTTCTACAGCTGGAACTATCTTGCAAAACATCACAGTAGCGTTGCGGCACGCCATCGAGCGTACGGCGTGGTATCCCAAACGGCATTCCTATCGGGTGCTGTTCTGGCGAGAAATCACCCCGCTCGCGGTGCCGATCCTGTTCGAAAATATGTGCGTCTTGCTGATGGGGGTGTTGAGCACGTTCCTGGTCAGTTGGCTGGGCAAGGAAGCCATGGCCGGCGTGGGCCTGGCCGACAGTTTTAACATGGTGATCATCGCGTTTTTCGCCGCCGTGGATCTGGGCACCACGGTGGTGGTGGCGTTCAGCCTGGGGAAACTCAATCCCCAGCGGGCACGCGCCGCCACCAGGCAATCGCTGGCGCTGATGACGGTGATCGCCGTGCTGCTGGCGCTGGGTATCGAATTCTACGGCCAGGCGATTATCGATGTGATCGCCGGCAGCGCCGCGCCGCAGGTGAAAGCCCTGGCGTTAAGCTACCTGAAAATCACCGCCTGGAGCTATCCGGCCGCCGCCATCGCGCTTATCGGCAGCGGCGCGCTGCGCGGCGCGGGCAATACCAAGATCCCGATGCTTATCAACGGCGGGATGAATATCCTCAATATTATTATCAGCACTATCCTGATTTACGGCGTGTTTTCATGGCCGGGACTGGGGTTTATCGGCGCCGGCCTGGGACTGACCATCACCCGCTATATCGGCGCGGCGGCGGTAATTTACGTACTGATGATCGGGTTTAACCCGGCGCTGAAAATTTCGCTGAAGAGCTATTTTTACCGGCTGGACACCAGCATCCTGAAGGAAGTGCTGGGCATCGGTATTCCCGCCAGTATTGAATCAGTGCTGTTTAACGGCGGCAAGCTGCTGACCCAGGTGTTCGTGGCGGGTATGGGCACCGATGTGATTGCCGGCAATTTCATCGCTTTTTCCATCGCTTCCCTGATCAATTTGCCCGGCAATGCGTTGGGGTCCGCCGCGACCATTATTGTCGGCACGCGTTTGGGAAAACGCCAGCGCGGCCAGGCGGAACGCCAGTTGAAGCATATCTTCTGGCTGTCCACCCTGGGATTATCGCTGATCGCCTTCCTCTCGGTGCCGTTCGCCGGTCTGCTGGCCGCGTTTTATACCCGCGAGGAGGATGTTATCCACGTGGTGAAAATACTGGTCTGGCTTAACGCCGCGTTTATGCCGTTCTGGGCCGCGTCATGGGTCTTGCCTGCGGGGCTGAAGGGCGCGCGCGACGCGCGTTTCACCATGTGGATATCCATGCTTGGCATGTGGGGATGCCGCATCGTGGCGGGATATACGCTTGGGATCGTGCTGGGTTTCGGCGTGGTGGGCATTTGGCTGGGAATGTTCCTGGACTGGATTGTGCGCGGCCTGTTTTTCTACTGGCGCCTGGCCAGCGGCCGCTGGCTGAAAAAATACCCTAAACTCCGCTCGACCTCCTGACGCGCGCCCGGTGGGGTTTGCGCCGGGAAAATACTATCCCGGCGCCCCCAGGGCAATGCCGGGATAAGCCCTGGATGCGGATTAATACAGCCCCAGCACCCGCCACCAGGTCAGGCCCACGCCCATAAAAATAATCTGGTTGATCACGCTGACCACAAAACCGGTGCGCCACCAGACACGGGTCGGCACATAGCCGGCGCCAAACAGGATGGGACCGCGCGCATGGGTATACTGGGTTAGGGAACAATACAGGCTGCTGGTAAACGCCAGCATAAAGGCCATGGGCAGCACCGGAATGCCGAGCGTCATGCCGACGGCCAGGAATACCGCATACAGCGCCGCAATCTGCGCGTTGCCGCTGGCGAAAAAATAATGCGTATAAAGATAGGCGGCGTTCAGCAGCAGCAGTACCCAGACCCAGCTGGTCCCGGCCATAAGGTGGCCGATATTGGTGCCGATCAGATCGCCGAACCAAGTGGTGAACCCCAGATTTTTCAGCTGGTTGGCCATCATCAGCAGCGCGGCGAACCACACCAGCGTATCCCAGGCGCCCTTCTCGCTTTTAATCTCTTCCCAGGTCAGGACACCGGTCAGCAGCAAAAAGGACAGGCCGACAAAGGACGCGGTGGTGGGGTCGATGCCAAGCCAGGTGCCAAAAATCCACAGCACCAGCAGCAGCAGCACCGTTGCCAGCATTAACCATTCGCCCTTGCCCAGCGGCCCCATTTTTTCCAGCTCGGCGGCGGCGAATACCGGCGCGTCCGGGGTTTTTTTGATCTCCGGGCGAACCAGATAATAAATGCAGGGCGGGACGATAAGCAGCGACACCACGCAGGGCAGCAGCGCGGCCATAAACCAGCCGAACCAAGTGATATGGATGCCGGCATTGGCCGCCAGTTTGACCGCCAGCAGATTGCCGGTATAGGCGGTCATAAACAGCGCCGAGGTAATATCGTTGACATTGCCGATGCACACGATGAGAAAGGTGCCGATCTTGCTGCGCGAGGCATCGTCCGGATGCGAATTAAAACTGCGCGCCAGGGAATCGGCGATGGGATAGATCACCCCGCCGCAGCGCGCGGTGTTGCTGGGCATGGCCGGCGCCAGCAGCAGGTCGGCAAACGCCAGCCCGTAGGCCAGGCCGAGGGTGCGCTTGCCCAACAGGCGAATCAGCATCAACGCCACGCGCCGCCCAAGCCCGGTCTTGATAAACCCGCGCGCAATCATGAACGCGACCACGATAAGCCAGATAAGCGAACTGTTCAGCTCGCTGAGGGCCGTCACGATGGCGCCGCTGGCGGTTTTATCACCCGCCGCGTACGTCAGGGCAAAAATAGTGATGCTGATAATGCCAATGGCGCCGATGGGCAGGACGTTGGCGACGATGGCGACGATGGTGGCGACAAAAATCACCGCGGAATGCCAGGCGGCCGCGCTGAGGCCGGTTGGCGGCGTAAGCGGCCACAGCGCCAGCGCGATGGCGACAATCACCACCAGGGGCAGCCAGCTCAGGCCATAAGACGTTTTTATCTTCACCGGAACTCTTCCTATATTTGCGTTAGGTTGACGAGAGTGAAATCAATTTTAAAAAAATGATTTCATTGTGAATAATTCTTATTTGAACGGAACACGGCCCACCCTTAAATCGTTTATTGAACAGGGTAGAAAATATTATTGATAAAATGCGTCAATCCGGTTTATTAAATTGTTTCCTGAATACTGCCGCGGCCGGATCATGCTGAGGCCTGTCAGGACGTTGCCAAACATAGTAATGCAATCTTATTTTAATTAAAAAGAGAAAAAAACGGCGCGCAGGTTAGGTTGATCTATATCAACCCTTTTTGGGTGATGCGCCTGATTTTGCCTATCGTCAGGGAAATTTCATTTTTTATTGTAACAATATTTAACGCATTATTTCCCGTCCATGGCATTTATCCGCCGGCCATGGCGCCAATCGCGTTATCCCCGCGGGCGCCGTCCGGCGAAAATCCGGTTGAAAGGTCAGGACCGACTCGCCACAATGGCTATAGCAACCGCGGGAAACCGTCCCAATCACATTAAGGTCGTCACAGTGCCGTCGTCTTCTTTCCAGGGTTTTACGCCCACCGGGCTGGAATTTCTGCAACAGGTGGTCAAGGAAAACAGCAAGGAGTGGTTCGAGTCTCATCGCGGGGAGTATCAGCGCCATCTGCTGGCCCCGTTTCGCGCCCTGGTGGAGGATCTTGCCCCGGCGATGCTGGCCATCGACGACCAGGTCGAAACGCGCCCGGCGGTGGGCAAAACGCTGTCGCGCATGTATCGCGATACCCGGTTTTCCCGCGATAAATCGCTATTTCGCAATCGCATGTGGCTGACCTTTAAACGCCATTCAAAGGAATGGACCGACGCGCCGGTGTTTTTTTTCGAAATCACCCCCGATTTTTTTCATTATGGCCTGGGCTATTACTCCGCCAGCAAAGCCACCATGGACCGTTTTCGCCACCTGATGCTGCGCCAGCCGGAAGAGTTCGCCCGCGCCGCCGCCTGCGCGCGCGCGCCGTTTGCGCTGGCCGGCGAAAGCTATAAACGCCCGCTTATCAAAGACCAGGATCCGGCGCTGGCGAGCTGGTACAATCGCAAATCCTTTGCCGTGATGACGACGGATAATAATATCGCCTCCCTGTTTTCACCGGCGCTGGCTGCGCGGCTGATGCGGGATTTTACCCGCCTGCAGCCGCTGTACGCGCTGCTAATGCGCGTGGAAACCCTCAAACAGGTGCCGCTGGAAGATCTCTGAACCGCCGCGTACGGAAGATAACCGGCGCCTGTCACCGGGTTAAATCATAACATTGAAGGGAACGTCTCATGTCATCCTCCGCCGCCGCCAGACTGATTCCCTTTCTGTTGGTATTGGGTTCCATATTGTCGCTCAGCATCGGTTCCTCGCTTGCCAAGGCGTTGCTGTTTCCCCTGATCGGCGCCACCGGCACCACCGCGCTCAGGACGGGGTTTTCCGCCATCGTCCTGATGTTGCTGTGGCGTCCCTGGCGGGCGTCAATCACCTTGCGCGAGTATCAATCCATCGCCCTTTACGGCCTGACGCTTGGGATGATGAACCTGTGCTTTTATCTCGCCCTCGAAAGCATCCCGTTCGGCCTGGCGGTGGCGATTGAATTTGTCGGCCCCCTGGCCGTTACCGTACTGTATTCCCGCAAACTCAGCGATTTTATCTGGATAGCCCTGGCCGTTACCGGCGTTCTGCTGCTGTTGCCGCTGCGCGGCAACGACAGCGGGCTGCCGCTGTCCGGCGTGCTGTTTGCGCTGGCCGCCGCGTTATGCTGGGCGCTGTATATTGTGTTCGGCAAGACCGTCAGCCACCTGCACTCGGGCCAAACCGTGGCCGTCGGCCTGGTGTTCGCCTCGATGGTCACCTTGCCGGTGGGCATGATGGATGCCGGCGCCATCCTTACCCGTCCCGACCTGCTGGCCATGGGGCTGCTTATCGCCCTGCTCTCCAGTTCCCTGCCGATGACGCTGGAAATGGCCGCTTTAAAGCGGCTGCCGCATAAGGCCTTCGGTATCCTGGTCAGCATGGAGCCGGCCGTCGCGGCGCTGGTGGCCTTTGTCATGCTGTCGGAAACCTTG
This sequence comes from Sodalis sp. RH24, assembly GCF_047324145.1. Lineage (NCBI taxonomy): Bacteria > Pseudomonadati > Pseudomonadota > Gammaproteobacteria > Enterobacterales > Bruguierivoracaceae > Sodalis > Sodalis sp. RH24. Next base: position 413,256 of record NZ_CP178729.1, on the reverse strand, counting down.
ACGCCGACCCAGATTATCGCCGTCGTATTTTCCATTACGGCGGGCATGGGCAGCGCCATCACCGCGCGCGGCAGCGTCGAAACCGTGGTGACCTAGGCTTAATTTGCGCGTATCAAGGACGTCGGCTACTCTTTTCTGCGGATAATAACCCAGGGAGAGGCGGTGATGGATTTTTCAGGCTGGCGCTGGTTTAACGAGCCGGATCAATGGGCCCTGAACGGGTCGGTGCTGCGGGTGGCGACCAACGGCAAGACGGATTTCTGGCAACGGACCTGGTACGGATTCCAGCGTCATTCCGGCCATGTGTTCGGCTGCGATATGCGCGCGGATTTCACATTGCAGGCGCGCGTGCGCGGCGATTATCGCCGGTTATACGATCAGGCCGGCCTGATGGTGCTTAAGGACCAGAGGCATTGGCTGAAAGCGGGGATCGAATATACCGACGACCAGCCGATGATGGGCAGCGTGCTGACCGCGCCGGACTCCGACTGGTCAAGCATGCCGTTCGCGGGCGACGCCGGCTGTTTTTGGCTGCGTCTGACGCTCGCCGACGGCTGCGTGCGGCTGCAATATTCCGCCGACGGGAAATACTGGCCGCTGCTGCGCCTTTGCCCGTTTCCGTCCGCGCCGCCCTGGTTCGCCGGCGTGATGTGCTGCACGCCGGAACGCGCGGGGCTGACGGTCGCCTTCGACGATATCCGCCTCGGCAAGCCGCAGGCGAAAGACCTGCACGATTTGACATAACCCGCACCGCCCTTCCTGCCGGCCCAAGCCCGCGCGGAAAACCCTTTCAGCGAAATGCGGACCCTACTCTCCAGGTAGCTGGCCGTATCCGGCTTAGCGCCATACTGTTGCACGGTCACCTACAGCGTCCCCCCGTCCGGTAACGCCGGCGCACCGTTGGGATTTTTTCCGCCCTATACCGCACACCGCCATCACACCCGCCAGCCGCTATCCGTTGCCGGCAATGCCTGAACTTACCCTAGGCTGGCGCGATAATTCTGAAGAATTTGTGAGAATAATCGCAGATATCGCATTCTGTCGTTTTCGCGACCGTGGATAGTGATCTGGCGACATGTATTGCCGGGAAAACAGCATATGATTGGGCCAGAAATAATAATCTTGGTTGATCCGTTTGGAAATACAGCCAATAGCCCTATTTTTACCGATCTGCTCGTCAATACGATGCTTAAAAGGAGATTTGCATGTTAAACGCTCGTCCCAGCGGCCCTATTTGCTTCACACTTCAGGTCTTTCCGGTATTTTTCCATGATAGTCTCTCTTCTCCTGGCGGGATAAGACCGGCGGCGATAGGGATCAGGCCCCTGCCACGGGGAGGCCGGTTATGCTAGCGGTCGAACTTATCATTGTCTTACTGGCTATTTTCCTCGGCGCCCGCCTGGGCGGTATCGGCATCGGCTTTGCCGGCGGCCTCGGCGTGCTGGTCCTGGCGATGATCGGGGTTAAACCCGGCAGCATCCCGTTCGACGTCATCTCCATCATCATGGCGGTTATCGCCGCCATCGCCGCCATGCAGGTCGCCGGCGGCATGGATTACCTGGTACAGCAAACGGAAAAAATACTGCGTAAAAACCCCCGGCACATTACGCTGCTGGCGCCGGTGGTGACCTATTTCCTGACCCTGTTTGCCGGCACCGGCAATATTTCGCTTTCCGCCCTGCCGGTGATTGCGGAAGTGGCCAAGGAACAGGGCATTAAACCCTGCCGTCCCCTCTCCACCGCGGTGGTCTCCGCGCAAATCGCCATTACCGCCTCGCCGATATCCGCGGCGGTGGTGTATATGTCGTCCGTGATGGAAAGCCATGGCGTGAGCTATATCCATCTGTTGTCGGTGGTCATTCCCTCCACCTTTTGCGGCGTGGTGCTGATGTCGCTGCTGGTCGGGAGACTGTTTAACGCCAGGCTGTCCGATGACCCGGTTTATCTGAAACGGCTTGAGGACGGCCTGGTCGCCCTGCGCGGCAACCAGGTGACGCAGATCAAGCCGCGGGCGAAAATATCGGTGCTGCTGTTCCTTGCCGGCGTGCTGGGCGTCGTCGCCTACGCCATTATCAACAGTCCCGGCCTCGGCCTGGTGGCAACCCCGGTCATGACCACCACCAGCGCCATCCTTATCATTATGCTCAGCGTCGCCACCCTGATTACCCTCACCTGCGCCGTCGCCACCGAAGCGGTGATCAATTCCAGCACCTTTAAGGCGGGAATGAGCGCCTGTATCTGTATCCTGGGCGTGGCCTGGCTGGGCGATACGTTTGTCCAGGCCAATTTGGATTGGATCAAAACGACGGCGGGCGGCGTTATCCAGGGCCATCCCTGGCTGCTGGCGGTGATTTTCTTTTTCTGCTCCGCACTGCTGTATTCGCAGGCCGCCACCGCCAAGGCGCTGATGCCGATGGCGCTGGCGCTGAACGTCTCGCCCCTGACCGTGGTGGCGTCGTTTGCCGCTGTCTCGGGGCTGTTTATCCTGCCGACCTATCCTACCCTGGTGGCGGCGGTACAGATGGACGATACCGGCACCACCCGTATTGGCCGGTTTGTCTTTAACCATCCGTTCTTTATTCCCGGCACGCTGGGCGTCACCTTCTCGGTGGTGTTCGGTTTCCTGCTCGGCAGCCTTATTCTTTAACCCCCCCCGGCCCCGGCATGGGGCCGCTTTCCCTTTCCTGCTGATGAGTGCACGCCATGGCGGCGGTTTTGGCTAAAAATGTGATCGCCGCTGAAAAATGACCATTTATTACTTGTATGGTAGTTGGTTCAGAACTATTTTTCCTGTTGCATTCCCTCCGGCATGACCTCCCCCTACTGAAAGGTGAAAACATGGCGACTCAGACAGAAACGCTCAGCGAAAAAGACTCACGGTCGTTGATACGCCGCGTTGCCAGCGCGTCGGCCATCGGCACGGCGGCGGAATATTATGATTTTTTTGCCTACGGCACCGCCGCGGTGCTGTTTTTCGGTCATCTGTTTTTTCCCAGCAGCGACCCGCTGGTCAGCACCCTGGCGGCCTTCGCCACCTATGCGGTGGGCTTTTTGGCGCGCCCCGTCGGCGGCATCGTCTTCGGCCATATCGGCGATAAAGTCGGGCGCAAGAAAGCGCTGGTGATCACCATTTTGATCGTCGGTCTCGGTACCTTTTGCATCGGCCTGCTGCCCACCTATGAGAAAATCGGCGTTTGGGCGCCGGTGCTGCTGATCCTAATCCGTATATTGCAGGGGTTCGGCGTCGGCGGCGAACAGGCGGGAGCGGTGCTGATGACCGCCGAGTATTCACAGCCCGCCCGGCGCGGCTTTTTTGCCAGCTGGGTGCAAATCGGCGCGCCGCTGGGCTTTTTATTGCCGCTGGCGTTGTTTGCCGCGCTGAACGCCGCCCTGTCCCCCGAGCAGATGATGAGCTTCGGCTGGCGCATTCCGTTCCTGCTCAGCCTGCTGCTGGTGGTGGTGGGGCTGTTTATCCGCCTGCGTATCGACGAGTCGCCGGTGTTCGCTAAAATCCGCGCCACCAAAGCCGTGGAGTCGCGTCCGGTCATGGAAGTGATCCGCGACTTTCCCGGCATCGTCGTCAAGGGGGTGTGCGCGAAGCTGATTGAAGCCTGCGTCTTCGCCATGTTTACCGTGATTGTGCTGGCCTACGTCAAGGCCAATAATCTCAGTACCAACCTGCTGATGGAAACCATGATTATCGCCGTGGCGCTGGAGATCCCCGCCATCCCGCTAATGGGGCATCTGTCGGATCGCCTGGGGCGCAAACCCGTTTATATGGCGGGCGCGCTGCTGCAGGTGATTATGATCGTGCCGTTTTTCCTGGCCATTAACCAGGACAGTTTCTGGCTGACGCAGTTGGTGATGATACTGGTGCTGACCCTTGGGCATAGCATGTGCTACGCGCCGCAGGCGTCTTTTTTCCCCGAACTGTTCCCAACCCATATCCGCTGCAGCGGCATCGCCCTTATTTGGCAAATCGGCTCGTTGATCGGCAGCGGCGTGCTCGGCCTGGTGGCGGTAAAAATATTGCAGGTCACCGGCGGGCATTATTACGGTCTGGCGATGTATGTCACGGTGCTGGGGGTGGCGTCGGTAATAGGCCTGGCGCTGATGCCGGAGACGGCGCCGCTGCGGCGCAAGCAAGAATACCAGGACTGGACCAGGCATTAAGCGGGGGCCCGCGTTAGCACGTGCGTGTTGTAGCACGGCGTTGGCGGGCATAGCGCCCCGGCGATGGAGGGATAGGGCGAGATAAACGTAAAAATGTGATCAATGTAGCAAAAATACCTTAACGTAACTTGTATGGTAGTATACATTGATTAGTGGTCAACCTGTTTGTTGCTAAGGGTCATATTGATGAAAATTGTAAAAGCGGAAGTCTTTGTCACCTGCCCCGGCAGAAATTTTGTGACGTTGAAAATCACCACCGACGACGGCCTCACGGGGCTGGGCGACGCCACGCTTAATGGCCGCGAACTGCCGGTAGCCTCCTATCTTAAGGACCATGTCTGTCCGCAGTTGATCGGCCGCGACGCCCATCAAATCGAGGATATCTGGCAATTCTTTTATAAAGGCGCCTACTGGCGGCGCGGGCCGGTCACCATGTCCGCCATTTCCGCCGTGGATATGGCGCTGTGGGACATTAAGGCCAAGGCCGCGAATATGCCGCTATACCAGCTGTTGGGCGGCGCGTCGCGTACCGGCGTCATGGTTTACTGCCATACCACCGGCCATACTATAGACGAAGTGCTGGACGATTACGCCAAACATCAGGAAATGGGCTTCAAGGCCATTCGCGTGCAGTGCGGCGTGCCCGGCATGAAAACCACCTACGGCATGGCCAAGGGCAAAGGCCTGGCCTACGAACCGGCCACCAAGGGCAGCTGGCCGGAAGAGCAGCTGTGGTCGACGGAAAAATACCTCGATTTTACCCCGCAGCTGTTCGCGGCGGTGCGTGAGAAATTCGGCTTTAATGAACACCTGCTGCACGATATGCACCATCGCCTGACGCCCATCGAAGCCGCCCGCTTCGGTAAAAGCGTCGAGCCCTACCGCCTGTTCTGGATGGAAGATCCTACGCCGGCGGAGAACCAGTCCAGTTTCCGCCTGATCCGCCAGCACACCGTGACGCCGATTGCGGTGGGCGAAGTCTTCAACAGTATCTGGGATTGTAAACAGCTTATCGAAGAGCAGCTGATCGACTATATCCGCACCACCATTACCCATGCGGGCGGCATTACCGGCATGCGCCGGATTGCGGATTTCGCCTCGCTTTACCAGGTGCGCACCGGCTCGCACGGCCCATCCGACCTTTCGCCGGTCTGCATGGCGGCGGCGCTGCATTTTGACCTGTGGGTGCCTAACTTCGGCGTACAGGAATATATGGGGTATAGCGAACAGATGCTGGAAGTGTTCCCGCATAACTGGACGTTTGACGACGGTTATATGCATCCGGGCGACAAGCCGGGGCTGGGCATCGAATTCGATGAAAAACTGGCGGCGAAATACCCCTATGAACCGGCCCATTTACCGGTGGCGCGTCTGGAAGACGGCACCTTGTGGAACTGGTAACAGGAGAAGCGGCGATGAACAGCGTAGTTATCGAACAACCCGGCAAACTGGCGATCCAGCAGCGCGCGATCCCGCAACCCGCCGCCGGTGAAGTGCGCGTGCGGGTAAAATATGCCGGCATCTGCGGCTCCGATGTGCACATTTACCATGGACACAACCCTTTCGCCAAATATCCCCGGGTTATCGGCCATGAGTTTTTCGGCGAAATCGACGCGGTGGGCGCGGGCGTGGACGCGGGCCGTATCGGCGAACGGGTGGCGGTCGATCCGGTCGTCAGCTGCGGCCATTGCTATCCCTGCTCGGTGGGACGGCCGAATGTGTGTACCGAACTGTCGGTTATCGGCGTGCACCGCGACGGCGGCTTTAGCGAATACGCCTGCGCGCCGGCTGAAAATGCCTACGTCATCCCGGCGGAAATACCGGACCAGGTGGCCAGCATGGTGGAGCCGTTTACCATCGCCGCCAATATTACCGCCTTTTTGCAGCCCACGCCGCGCGACGTGGCGCTGGTGTATGGCGCCGGACCGATGGGCCTGACCGCTGTACAGGTGCTGAAAGGGGTGTATGGTGTCAGCCGGGTAATCGTCGCCGACCGCATCGCGGAACGTCTTGAGATGGCGCTGGACAGCGGCGCCGACCAGGTGATCAACAATACCGGCCTGTCCTTGCAGGACGCGCTGGCGCAACAGGGCATCCGGCCGACGCTGGTGATTGATGCCGCCTGTCACCCCGCCATCCTGCAGGAGGCGGTCAATCTCGCCTCGCCGGCGGCGCGCATCGGCCTGCTGGGATTTTCCGGCGAGGCGAGCAGCGTGACGCAGCAGAGCATCACCAGTAAGGAAATCTCTATTTTCACCTCGCGCCTGAACAGCCACCGTTTTCCCCAGGTTATCGAGTGGATGGTGCAGGGCAAGATCGATGTGGCCAAATTGATTACCCATTATATGGACGCAGCGGAAGTGGAAGCCGCATTGACGATATTCGAGAAAGATCAGCGCCATTGCTGCAAGGTCATCTTGAAATTCTGATGTGGTGATCCAGGCGATGGCCCCCGGCCATCGCCGCGCTGTCCCTTTTTCATTTCAACACCGAGCCTATGATTATGATGACATTATCAGCAACAAGTCCCGTGGCCGAGGGCGTCAGCACGCCGAAATACGATCGCGACCGCATCAAGACACGTATCGTCCATCTCGGATTCGGCGCGTTCCATCGCGCGCACCAAGGGGTATACGCCGACCGGCTGGCGGCGGAGCATGGCAGCGACTGGGGCTATTGCGAGGTGAACCTGATTGGCGGCGAGAAGCAGATCGCCGATATCCAGCGCCAGGATCTGCTGTATTCGGTTTCGGAAATGGCCGACACGGGCTGGAGCTGCCGCGTGGTGGGCACGGTAAAACGCGCCATGCACCAAAGCGTCGACGGCATCCAGGCCATACTTGACGCCATGGCGCACCCGGACATCGCCATCGTCTCCATTACCGTCACCGAGAAAGGTTACTGCCACCACCCCGCCAGCGGCAAGCTCAACCAGCAGCATCCGCTTATCCAGCATGACCTTGCCCACCCGGATGAGCCGCAGTCGGTGGCCGGCGTGATCGTCGCCGCGCTCAAGCTGCGCCGGCAGCGCGGCTTACCGGCGTTTAGCGTCATGTCGTGCGACAACATGCCGGAGAACGGCCATGTCACGCGCAATGTGGTGCTTGAACTGGCCGCGCTGGAGGATGACGGCCTTGCCCGCTGGATTGAGGGCAACGCCACCTTTCCGTCCACCATGGTAGATCGCATCGTGCCGGCGGTAACGGATGAAACCCTGGCGAAAATACAACAGCTGCTGGGCGTCAACGACCCGGCCGGCGTGGCCTGCGAGCCTTTTTGCCAGTGGGTTATCGAGGATAATTTTGTCCAGGGCCGCCCCGCCTGGGAAAAGGTCGGCGCGGAGCTGGTCAAGGATGTCCTGCCCTACGAGGAAATGAAGCTGCGCATGCTTAACGGCAGCCACTCCTTCCTGGCTTACCTGGGCTACCTGGCCGGTTACCAGCACATCAGCGACTGCATGCAGGATCCGCACTACGTCGCGGCGGCCAGGAAGCTGATGATAAACGAGCAGGCGCCGACGCTGCGCACCGTGGATGTGGATCTCGCGGCCTACGCCGATTCCCTGATCGCGCGCTACCGTAATACCGCCCTGAAACACCGCACCTGGCAGATCGCCATGGACGGCACGCAAAAACTGCCGCAGCGCTGGCTGGATGCGATTCGCTGGCATTTGCGCCAGGGCGACAGCTTTGACTACCTGGCGCTGGGCGTTGCCGGCTGGATGCGGTTTGTCGGCGGCGTCGACGAGCAGGGCCAGCCCATCGAGGTCAGCGATCCGCTGCTTGACCAGCTACAAGGCCTGGTAGCGCAAAGCGAACAAGGCGCGGAACGGGTGCATGCCCTGCTCTCCCTGCAGGCGGTATTCGGCGATGATTTACCCGCCAACCCGCGGTTTATCGAACGGGTGCAGCAGGCCTATCAAACGCTGCTGACCCACGGCGCCCGCGAAACCGTGGCGCAGTGGCCCACGGCGGGCTGACCGGCCCAAGTTTTCTGCCGGCAACGCCGGCCGGGGCGTTGCGCCCCGGCCGTTATCGCACCTGAACGCGCGCGGCTATCCCGCGGCGGATAACATCGCACCGGCACGCCAACCCGCGCGGGCGGGTTCGCGGCTTATTACGTATCGTCGTTGACACAATATTTATTTCTGTTCTGCCTATAGTGAGAGTCCCCGTTTTTTGCATAACCCAAAACGTCCCAGGCAGTCACCGCAGTCCCCGAAGTGAAGTTTGACCCTGCAATATAATAAAAATCATCGTGAGGAAAATTCAGAATGCACCATCAAGACAGCGATACCACCGCCCCCGGCGGTCATCAGTCCCCCTCAGGGCAGCAACCCGATAACGGCGGCGGTTTTCGCCGGTTCCTGCCGAAGGCGCATCCGATATCCTGGTGGATGCTGGTCATTACCACCCTGGCCATCCTGATGAACTCCATCGACCGGATCATCTTGCCCACGCTGCTGCCGGCTATCATGAAGGATTTCAATCTTAGCGAAATGCAGGCCGGCTGGCTCAATTCCCTGAGTTTTATCGGCACGCTGCTGGGCGCGGTGATTTTCGGGATATTTTCCGATTATATCGGCACCGGCTACAAACGCTGCTATAGCTGGACCGTGGCGGTATTGTTCGAAGTGGTCGCCGGCGTCGCCACCGCCTTTTGCAAAACCCTCGGCGCCTTCCAGTTCCTGCGGGTGATGATGGGCATGGGCACCGGCGGCTCCGAGCCCATCAACGTCGCCCTGCTCGGTGAGTGGTGGCACAAGGAAAACCGCGGGTTCGCCATCGGCGTGCATCATACCGGCTTCCCGCTCGGGCAGTTTATCGGGCCGGCGCTGATTGCGCTGATCCTGGCCTTCGGCACCTGGCGGCAGGCCTTCCTGTTTATCCCGCTGATTGGCCTGAGCATCGTCGTGCTGCAGTTTTTTGTCGGCACGCGGAAAAACCAGGATAAGGTCTATACCTGGATCAAAGACAATAACCTGACGGTGCCGATTGAGGACCACCGGCAAAGCCGGCCCAGCAACCTCAGACATACCCTGAAGGAATCCTTTTCCTGCCTGAAGAACCGCAACTGCCTGCTGGCCATCGCCCTGATTTTCGGTTTTACCTGGGCGGAGATGGGCATCGCCAATTTCCTTACACTGCAGCTGACGCGTGAGGTGGGGCTGGACCTCTCCACCGCGGCGATTATTTCCGGCGCCTCCGGCATTACCGGCTGGATTGGGCAAATTTTGTGGGGCGGTTATTCCGATATCAAAGGCCGCAGGATTTCACTGTGCGTCATTATCCTGGGATGGATCCTGGCGGCGGCGCTGTGCATGTTTATTACCTCCGCCACCGTCGGCTGGATCATCCTGATTTTCTGGGGGCTGTTTCGCAATTCCCCCTATCCGGTGGCCTACGCGCTGCTGATCGATTCGGCGCCCCAGGCGGCGGCCTCGAGCATGGGTTTGATGATCGGCCTGGCGGTGGGCATCGCGGGCATCCTGGTGGCGCCGACGGCCGGATGGATTATCCATCACTTTGGCTTCGACGTGCATTATATGGTGATCGTCGGCGTGCTGGCCCTCTCCTGTATCCCGCTGTTCCTGATCAAAGAAACGGTCAACGTGAGGAAAATGTGATATGAATACTGAACTGGCCGAGCTGTTGCTGAAGAAAGATATTATCGAGCTGAACCATCTCTATGAAGAATTGATGCCGGTCTGGCCGACCCATCCCAAATTCCATACAAGCAGCGAGGAGACCATCGCCGGCGGCGATGGCAATTATAATACCCTGCTGCATATGGGCGATCATTGCGGCACCCATGTGGATGCGCCCGCCCATTTTATCGCCGGCGGCGCCACCATCGAGACCGTGGCGGCACGGCGGTTAATCGGCCGGGGCATCAAGATTGATGTTTCTTTTCTGCAGGCGAGCCAGGAAATCGCCCTGTCCGCGATCACGGCCTGGGAGGCGCAGAACGGCGCTATCAACGCCGGGGATATCGTGATATTTCGCACCGGCTATGATAAAAAATGGCGCAACAGACCGCACCACCAGGCGTTTATCGCCGATTGGCCCGGACTGTCCGCCGACGGCGCCCGCTATCTGATCGATAAAGGCGTCAACGCCATTGGCACGGACGCCATGTCGTTGGATGCCTATACCAACGCCGATTATCCCTCCCATCACATCGTGCTGGGCGCCGGCGCCTTGATTATCGAAAACCTGGCCAATCTTGACGCCCTGCCGCAGACCTTTTTATTCCTCGCCCTGCCGCTGCGCATCAAGGGGGGTTCGGCCTCGCCCATCCGGGCCGTGGCCCTGGTGTGACGGCGCCGGCGCGGCAATGCCTGTTTATTGCCGCGCCGCGCACAGCCTAATTAATGTCTCAGATCAAGGCGCAATAGCCGCTCTCCCGCTGCCTGCTTAGCAGCCCAACACCTTTCCCAGGAACGCCTGGCAAAGTTCCAGCTGTTCGAGGGTGACATATTCATCGGCTTTATGCGCCTGGGCGATGGACCCCGGTCCGCACACCACCGTCGGAATACCCGCCTGCTGGAACAGTCCCGCCTCGGTGCCGAATGACAGCGAGTCAAAAGACGCCTGTTCCAGCGCGCCGGCACAGCGTTGTTTGAGCTCATCGGTGGAGCCGTCGTCGCGCAGCCCGGGATATTCCGACTGTAGCTCCAGCCGGATATCCGCGCCTTCAGCCACCTCGCGCATCGCGGGCAGCAGCTCCCGGGCCACGTTATCCAGCGCGTTTGCCAGCAGGTGGTGGCGGGTGTGCGGCAGCGGGCGGATTTCAAAATCGAACTCGCACCGATCGGGCACCACGTTGACCGCGCTGCCGCCGTGGATGGTGCCCACCTGTACCGTTGACCAGGGCGGTTCGTAGCGGGCGTCGGTATCGCCGTCGCGCCACAGCCGTCCCTGGTTGCGCAGGAACAGAACCAGTTCGGCGGCGTAGTCAATGGCATTCACGCCCAGATGATTTTGCGAGGAGTGCGCCGCCTGCCCCTGCACCGTGCAGCGCCAGGCGCTTTTCCCCTTATGGGCGGTGGCGACGCGCATCAGGGTCGGCTCGCCGATAATACACCCGGTGGGCCGTGCCCGATCGCGCGCCAGCTCGGCAAGCAACCCGCGCACCCCGACGCAGCCGATCTCCTCGTCATAGCTGATGGCGATATGCACCGGCCTGGCATCGGCGGCCCGGGCGGCCTGGATAAAGCGGGGCACCATCGCCAGTACGCAGGCCAGGTAGCCCTTCATATCGGCGCTGCCCCGGCCATACAGACGCTGGCCGCGCCGGGTAAGGACAAAGGGATCGCTGCTCCATGGCTGACCCTGCGCCGGCACCACGTCCGAATGGCCGGACAGGCAGATACCGCCCCGATCAACGGGGCCGATGGTGGCGTACAGATTGGCGCGCTCGCCGTCGGCGCTGTAAACCCGGCGGCTGGCAATACCGTAACCGGCCAGATAGGATTCGACAAAATCAATCAGCGCCAGGTTGGAGCGGCGGCTTAGCGTCGGATAACCCACCAGCGTCGACAGTAGTTCTATGACATCGCTCAATTACGGCTCCTTTGGTTTCACGGCCTCGGGCCGGCGTTAACGCCGCTGCTATCAAGGCGTTCTACCCCGCGCGCGGCGTGCTTATGATGACGGGGCGCCCCGCCTTTTGCTGCGCGGCAACCGGCCAGGCCGCGGGGCAGGTTATGATTTTACGGCGATAACATCGATCTCCACCCACCACTCCGGGCGCGCCAGCGAGGTGATCATCAGCCCGGTGGATACCGGGAACACGCCTTTCAGCCAGCGGCCCATAATGTTGTAGACCGTCTCGCGGTAGCGCACATCGGTCAGATAGACCGTAATCTTACAGATATCCTCAAGCTTGCTGCCCGCTTCTTCCAGCAGCATGTTGATATTGTACATGGCCTGCTCGGTTTGCGCGGCCACATCACCCTTGCCCACCGATTCGCGGGTATCCAGGTCCTGGCCTATCTGGCCGCGCAGGAATACCATATTGCCGGCCACCACGGCCTGGCACAAATCGTTATCCAGATTCTGCTCGGGATAGGTTTTCTTGGTATTGAAGGGGCGGATACGGGTGTGACTCATGATGCGTTCTCCATAGTTGCGATTTTAGGTTTGTGGCCGGAAAGCCCCCGGCCGGGTACGGCATTCGCCCGGCGTTTCACGCCAGGAACTGTTTTAACTCCGCGGTGCGCGGATGATCGAAAATGTCCTCTGGGGTCCCCATTTCATGGACGCGCCCCTGGTGCATAAACACGATGCGATCGGCGACCTTGCGCGCAAAGCCCATTTCGTGGGTGACCATGATGATGGTCATGCCGTCGGCGGCGAGCCCCTCGATCACCTGCAGCACTTCGCCCACCAGTTCGGGGTCGAGGGCGGAGGTGATTTCGTCGCACAGCAGCACTTCGGGGTTCATCGCCAGCGAGCGCGCAATCGCCACCCGCTGCTGCTGGCCGCCGGAAAGATTGCCGGGCCAGGTGGCGAATTTCTCTTCCAGGCCGACGCGTTTTAGCAAAACGCGCGCCGTGCGCTCCGCCTGTTCGCGCGGCATTTTTTTCACCAGCGTCGGCGCCAGCATGACGTTTTTACCCACCGTCAGGTGCGGAAACAGGTTAAAGCTCTGGAAAATCATGCCGACGTTTTGGCGCAGCTCGCGCATGGCGGCCGGGTCATGCTGCCGGATGGCCTGTCCATCCACCGTCAGCTCGCCCTCCTCAAAACTTTCCAGGCCGTTGATGCAGCGCAGCAGCGTGCTTTTACCCGAGCCGCTCTTGCCCAGGATGCAGACCACTTCCTGGCGTTTAATCTGTAAATCGATGCCCTTGAGCACCTCATTGTCGCCAAAGCGCTTGTGCAGGCCGCGAATATCGACCACCGCGAAGGCGGTGTCCGCAGGAGTACTATCAGTCATGTCCGTCGGCTCCCTGGATGAGTTGTTTTTCTAAATGCCGGCTCCACCAAGACAGCGGAAAGCACAGGATAAAATAAAGCGCCGCGACGCTGCCGTAGACCAGGAACGGGGCAAAGGTGGCGTTGGAAATAATTTGTCCCGAGCGGGTCAGCTCGACGAAGCCTATCACCGACGCCAGGGCGGTGGCCTTCACCGCCTGGACCAAAAACCCCACCGTCGGCGCCACCGCTACCCGCAGCGCCTGGGGCAGGATGACGTAGCGCAGCTGTTCGCCAAAGGTTAACGCCAGGCTGGCGGATGCCTCCCATTGCTGGCGGGGAATACTCTCCACGCTGCCGCGCCAGATTTCGGTAAGATAGGCGCTGGCATACAAGGTCAGGCACAGACTGGCGGCGAACAGCGGCGAGGTGTCGACGCCCAGCAGCGCCAGGCCGAAATAAGTCAAAAACAGTTGCAGCAGCAAAGGCGTGCCCTGGAACAGATTGACATAGAGGATCACCAGCACCTGCAGCCAGCGCCGGTGCGACAGCCTGAGCACCAACAGGATGGCGCCGACGATGCCGCCGCCGGCAAAGGCGATGGCCGACAGGCCGACGGTCCAGCGCAGCGCCAGCAGCAGGTTGCGGTATATGTCCCATAAAGAGAAATCACTCATGATTTTTTCCCAAGCGACGGTCCGAAGATAAACCGCGGCCCCAGCCAGCCGAGGAACTGGCGCACCATCACCGCCAGCGCCAGGTAAATCACCGCGGCGACGATAAAGGCTTCGAAATTGCGGAAAGAGCGACTGGCGATCAGGTTGGCGCTGAACGACAGTTCCTCGGTGGATATCTGGCTGCAAACCGCCGATCCCAGCATGATGATAATCACCTGGCTTATCAGTGACGGCCAGACGCGCGACAGCGCGGGCGGCAGCACCACGCGGGTAAAAATCTGCCAGCGGTCCAGCGCCAGGCTCTGGGCGGCTTCGACCTGGCTGCGCGCCGTGGCCTCAATGCCGGCGCGGGTGATCTCGGCCGCGTAGGCGCCGAGGTTCAGCACCAGCGACAGTACGCTTGCGGTCACGGCCGACATATGCAATCCCAGGGCGGGCAGGCCGAAAAAGATAAAAAACAGCTGCACGATATACGGCGTATTGCGCACCAGTTCGACATAGCACCCCACCGCGAAACGCAGCCAAACGCCGCCGTGGGCCCGCGCCCAGCCGCAGGCGATGCCAAGCAGCAGTCCAAGCAGCGTGGACACAAGCGTCATGGCCAGGGTGACCAGCGTACCGCCAAGCAATAGCGGCCATTGCTGCAGAATCGGGGAAAAATCAAAAACCATTACCCATGCTCCTTTGGTGTCGGTTCCGCCAGGGCCAGCGTCGCCACGTCAGTCATAACGGGCAGCCGCCACAGGCTCGCCAGCAGTTGTCCGGCCGCCTGCGGCGCCAGGCAGCGGGCGGCGCAGCGCAGAAATTTATCGCCCAGGGCCCGGTCTTCCAGCGGGCGGGCGGCGCTGCCGGCGGCCTTGGCGACAAAACACTGCAATTTAGCGCCGTCGCGCAGGGTTATCGTCACGTCCGCGCCTTCCGGGGCGTCGGTGAACAGCGCAGGGTCGGCCCAGCGCGCGCCGCTGGTCATGCTCACCCGGCTCATCAGGTCAATGAGGGTCTTATCCGTCATCAGTCCGTCGTCCAGATGGTCCAGGGTCAGTTCGCCGAACAGTAACGACGCCGCGATGGCGAAGGGCAGGCTAAACTGCGCTTGCTGGGCGGTGCGCGGCTGCGGGTAGATCAGGTTCGCCATGACTACCGGCGGCACATCGCAGGCGATGCCGGCTATCTGGTCCGGTTCCAGCCGGTGGCGCCTCGCCAGATCCAGCACGCCGTCCACCGCCGCGTGTGAGGAGAGGCAGACCGGGATGCGTTTAACATCCACTCCCGGCGCCAGCAGGCACCAGCGTCCGTCCCCCGGCGCCAGCCATCCGGCGTCAAGTTCGCCGTTGTTGCACAGGGCCGCCAGTCCGTAGCCATGGGACAGCGCGCCGGCGGGACCGTTCGCGCCCTGTTGCGCCAGCAGCGCCGCCGTCACGCCGCCCTCGGCGGCGCGCCCCGCCAACAGTGGTTTGGCGTCGCTGCCAAACGCGCATTTCATGCCGCCGGCGCCGGCAATCGCCAATCCTAACGCATGCGCGGTGGCGTCCACATCCAGCGCCAGCAGTTTGGCGGCCGCCGCGCACGCGCCGATGCCCCCAAGCAGGCCGGTGGTCCACCAGCCGCGATCGTAAAGGGTGCGGCCAAGGGCCATGCCGACGCGGTACTGGCACTCCGCCCCGGCCACCAGCGCGGTCAGCAACGCCGCGCCGTCGGCATGGCGCGCCTGCGCCACCGCCAGCGCCGCCGGCGCGATCACCGCCGAGCCATGGACAAATCCGGCATAACAGTTATCGTCAAAATCGAGGGCGTGGGCGGCGACGCCATTGGCAAACGCCGCCGCCGGCGCCGCAAGACGCCGGGAGGCGCCCGCCACCGCCGCGTGGCCGTCGGCCGAGGTCTGCGCCGTTAACCGCCGGGCGCGGCCGGCGACGGGGGTAACCGAACCCGCCAGCATCACGCCCAGGGTGTCTACCAGGCAGCGCAGCGCCACCCGGCTCACCGCTTGCGGAATCTCCCCGGGAACCAGGGCCGCCACCCACTGCGCCAGCGGCCGGGTGTCGCCCGGCGCGGCAACTTCTACGGCCGCCCCGCCGGGTTTATCACCCCGCTCTGGCCAAACCGGATTACCTGTCGTTGTCATAATGTCCGCTCCTGCCGTGGCCTGTTGGCGTCGTCAACCAGCCGGGCCCGCCAGGGTCCGCTGGTGTTCATCAGACCCTGCGCCGGTGCGCGCTCCGTGGTCATCGTCATGCCGCGCGCCGGCATCCCGGTTTATTCCGGCAGGTCGCCCGCCGGGGCGCCCAGCCATTTTTGCGAAATCTTATCCAGGGTGCCGTCGGCCTTGGCGGCGCGCAGGATTTCGTTGACCTTGGCCAGCAGGGCGGGTTGGTCTTTTGGCAACCCGACGTAACAAGGCGAATTGGATAAAATTACCTTCAGGTGCAGGTCCAACTGCGGATGCTTTTGCTTCATCGCGGCGGCAACCGTGGTGCCGATGGCCACCAGCTGCGTCTGGCCCGACAGGAAAGCGGAGATGGTGCTGTTATTATCCTCAAAGCGTTTTACCTGCGCGTCCGGCGCCAGCCGGCTTAGCTCTTCGTCCTGCATTGAACCGCGGGTCACGGCGACGGTTTTGCCGGCCAGTTCGCCGAAATTGGCCGCCTGGGTCTTGTCGGCGCCGAAGACCGCGTCAAAAAACGGCGCGTAGGCGATGCTGTAGTCGATAACCTTGGCCCGCTCGGCGGTTTTGCCCAGCGACGAGATGGTCATGTCCGCTTTACCGGTTTGCAGGTAGGGCACCCGGTTCGGTCCGGTAACCGGCACCAGGATCACCTTGGCGCCCAGCTTTTGCCCGAGCAGATTGGCCACGTCGATATCCAGCCCCTGCGGCGCCATATCGCCGCCTACGTACCCATAGGGCGGGTAATCCACCGGCACCGCCACGCGCAGCGTTTTCTGGCTCATGATGTTATCGAGCACATCAGCGGCGTTGGCCGCCGTCAGTGTAAAAGCGGCCAGCGCGCCCATCAGCAGCGCTATCACGAAGTGTCTTTTCATAACGATTATCCTGTGTAGACGAAAAAAGGAACCAGGTCCGGCGCCGCACCCGCGCCGGCGCCGGCAGTAATGGCTTAGATGTTATTTCCTGAAATACCCCGCTCTCACCGCCATGCCGATCAGGTTGACAAAAAAACGGCAGGCGGTAATGGCGGTAATGCCGTTCAGGTCTTTTTTCGGCGTGATCTCAACGATATCCATGCCCACCACCCGGCCCTTTTTCACCAGGCCGTGGATGATTTTCCGCGCCTCGCAATAGGTGACGCCGCCCAGGGCCGGGCCGTTGACGGCAGGCATAATAGTAGGATCGATACCGTCCGCATCGAGGGTAATGTAGTAGTTTCCGCCGTCGGGTATACGATCGAGCACCGACTGCGCGCCCTCATCGTGCAGTTCGTGGGCGGTAATAAGATGCGCGCCATACGCCAGCGCGGCGTCCACTTCCTCCTGGCGGGCCGAGCCGTTGGCGCGCAGGCCGATCTGGAAAATTTCGCCGATATGCGCCATTTCCGAGGCGCGGCGTATCGGGCTGGAGTAACCGTCGGTCACGCCGTTAACCTCCTGGCGCCAGTCCAGATGCGCATCAATATGGACCAGGGTAATGGGGCCCAGGGTGTCAAGCGCGCGCAATACCGGAATGGGTATGCCATGGTCGCCGCCTATCACCAGCGGCATGCCGCCCAGGGAAATGATTTTGCGCACCACCGCTTCGGCGGCGTCATAATGGCCGCCCAGTTCACGCGCGTCGCCGGCGATATCGCCGCAGTCCACCATCCGGATTGGCTGGTTGTCCATCAGCGGGCCGCCGATGTCGAAATCATAGCGCTCGATGCTGCGCACGGCGCGATCGGTGGCCTGGCGCACGGCGGTGGGCGCATTGGTCTGGTCGTTGGTCACCTCATCGATGGAGTAAGGCGAACCGTAGGGGATACCCAGCACGGCGATATCCACCGACTCCAGGGTATTGAGGTCGGTAACCACTTCCGAATACAGCAGGCTTTTATGGCCGTGTTTCGGCGCGGTGGTCAGTTCCGGTTTATAGCGGGTCATAGTCATGTCCTGTACTGGTTGTCTAAAAACGTGGGTAGCGGCGGCGGGTCAATCCACGCTCCACCACTCCCCCATTGCCCATAGCGTTTCCTCGGTCTCGCTGACCAGGGCGCGTACATCCACTTTCGAGGTGGCGGCCATCAGCGCCACCAGTAATTCGCTCACCATAAAGGCAGGCGTTATGGTGTCGAAAAAAGAGGCGGTCTTTTTTTTCACCAGGATGGTCTCACCGGCCAGACGCGCCACCGGCGAGCTGGCGTTATCGCTGATGGCGACGATTTTCACCTTTTGCTGGGACAGGTAGCGGGTCAGGGCCACCGTGCGCCGCGAATAAGGCGACAGGCAGGAGACCAGCAGGGCGTCTTTTGGTCCGAGAGTGCGCATCAGCGCCATGACGCCGCTCTCCCCGGCCCCTTCCACCAAATGGACGTTATCCTTGAAATAGGACGCCACATGGCAAAAATGAAACGCCACCGGGAAAGACGAGCGCAGGCCAAGACAATAAATATCCCGCGCCTGCGCTAGGATGGCGGCGGCGCGCACCATGGCGGCAAGGTTGTCGTCCCGGCAGGATGCCTGGATATGCCCGGCAGTGGTGTTGGCCAGCTCCAGCAGCAGGGAAGACTCGCCCACCTTCTGTTTCATTTCCACCAGCGCCGGCACCCTTGAGCCGTATTCATAGCCTTTCGCGCGCACCGCGTTGACAAAAACAGCGCGGATATCGTCATACCCTTTGAGTCCAAGGCGCTTGGCCAGCCGTGTCATGGTGGAGGGCGGGATCCCCGCCAGCCGCGCCTGTTCACGCATGGACATCACCGCCACTTCCTGCGGGTGATCCAGGACAAATCTGGCCGCCAGCCGCACCTGTTTCGGCAGGGACTCGTACTGGGCATTAATGGCCTGAGTGAGCGTGAGCTGATCCATAAAAGGGGTCCCTAATGCATATCGTCATAAGCATGATTGCAACAGGTATGCCAAAAATGATTACTAATGATTCAATTGATTCATTTTCGCGGCGGCAGGTACGGCTGGCGAAGGGCGCCGTCGGGAAGACGATGCGACAAAATGATTCCTTTGATTCATTTCCGCGCCAAATTAATTTTTGCCGCGGATGGCGCGACGGCGGCATCGCTTGGGCACGCCGCATCGATGCCCGGCTTAGCGGGGAGCCGGCGCCTCATCATGGTGCAAAAGCACTCATTTAGTGCGCACCCTTTTACATGGGATATCGCCAAGAAGCAGGCTTCTAAAAAATATCCAACATTTATCAATTAGATATAATTACAACGCTACTGGCACGTCCTTTGCTTATCTTATATAACGGGACCGAGTTCCATTTTATGAGATAAGCATGAGCATACTGAACAGTACCGCCGCGATTTTGCGCCTGATGAGCACCCTGAAACGCGGCGTGACGGTGACCGATTTGGTCGAACATTTGCAATTTCCCAAAAGCACCGCCTCCCGCGTGCTCAAGCAACTGGCCGAAGCGGGCTTTTTGGACCGGGACGCCAGCTCGCTCGCCTACCAGCCCGGACTGATGCTGCTGGAAGTGACCCATCTGGTGCGGCGCAATTCCTCATTAACGGATCTTATCGAACAGGCGCTGCGCGAACTGTGCGGATTAACCGGGCATACCGGTTACCTGTCGGTGCTTGACGGCAACGATGTGCTGGTACTGCGCGTTATCCCAGGCGTGCACGCGCTGCGGGTGATCCGCAACGCGGGATCCCGCTCGCCGGCCTGGGGCACCTCCACCGGCCGCGCGCTGCTGGCCCGGCTGCCGGATACCCAGTTGAACGCCCAGTTCCGCGCCGTGCTGTCGCCCGCCAACGACCTGCCGATGCATTTCACCCAGCTGATGGATCGGCTGGCCGTCGTGCGCCGCTGCCATTGGGCGTCGGCGGTTAACGAAGCGGTGGCCGGCGCGGCGTCGGTCAGCTGCGCGGTGGGCGACCCCCACAGCGGCGAAACCGTGGCGTTTTGCCTGACCTTTCCGGCCTCGATGGCGGATGACACGGAAATCCAGCGTCTTTCCCGGCTGTTGTGCGCGGCGGCGATGCAAATCGGCAAAAAGGTCGGCGACCCCTACTGGTTTCGCTAACCGCCGGACGCAGGATCCCGTGGCCGCATTTCGCCGTTATTTTGCTTTATTTTTCAGGAGTGGTTTATGTCACATCGTCAGCATCCCAGCAGCTTTAACCCGGGCACCTTGCTGTTTCTCACGGTGCTCAGCATCTTTGGCGCGGTCATCGGCATCCAGCTGCTGACTACGCTTGGCGTCACGCCCAATACCTCGATTATCGGCGCGCTGGTGGCGATGATCATCGCCCGGGTGCCGCTCCAGCTGTTCAAACGTTTCCGCTCCATACATATCCAGAACCTGGCGCAAAGCGCCATTTCATCCGCCACGTTCGGCGCGGCCAACAGCTTGCTGCTGCCCATCGGCATTCCTTATATTTTCGGCCGGCCGGATCTCGTGCTGCCGATGTTTATCGGCGTTTCGCTGGCCATGCTGCTGGACGGTTATCTGCTCTACCGCATGTTCAACACCACGGTATTTCCGGCCGCCGGCGCCTGGCCGCCGGGCGTCGCCGCGGCGGAATCCATCAAGGCCGGCGATCAGGGTGGGCAACAGGCGGGCATTCTCGGCGCCGGCTTGCTGATAGGCGCCGTCGGTTCCTGGTTTAAGTTCCCCATGGCGGCGCTGGGCACGGCGTTTATCGGTAATATCTGGGCGTTGTCGATGTTCGGCGTCGGCCTGCTGATCCGCGGCTACAGCCTGCCGTTAACCGGGTTCGATATTAATAAAAACTATATTCCCCACGGCATGATGATCGGCGCCGGATTGGTGGCGCTGTGCCAGGTGATCGCCATGATCCGCGGTAAGAAACTCGATCGCGCCACCGCCACCGCCGATGCGCTGAGCGCGGCGGACGCCGACCGCCGCCATATTCTCGGCTCCCTCGGGCTTGGCGCGGCAGGGTATATCCTTATTGCCGCGCTGATTGCGCTGGGCGGCGGGCTGTATACCGCAATGCCGATGGGCATGTTATTGGCCTTTATCGTCTATGCCGCTTTCGCCGCGTTTATCCATGAACTGATCGTCGGCCTGGCGGCCATGCATTCCGGCTGGTTCCCGGCTTTTGCCGTGGCGCTTATTACCCTGATTATCGGCATCATGATTGGGTTTCCGCCGGTGGCGCTGGTCATGCTGTGCGGTTTCTCGGTGGCCACCGGGCCGGCGTTCGCCGATATGGGATACGATCTGAAAGCCGGGTTTATCCTGCGCGGCAATAACGCCGATATCGCTTTTGAGCTGGAAGGACGCCGCCAGCAGCTGTTCGCCGCCCTGATCGCCTTTGTTATCGCCATGCCGGTGGTCTACCTCAGCTACCAGGGCTACTTCGCCAAGGGGCTGGTGCCGCCGGTGGCTAAAGTGTATGCCGCCACCATCCAGGCCGGCGTGTCCACGGACATTGCCAAATCACTGCTGATCTGGGCGGTGCCGGGCGCCCTGATCCAATGGATAGGCGGGTCTTCGCGCCAGTTGGGCGTACTGCTGGCCACCGGCCTGCTGATTGCCAATCCGCTGGCCGGGTGGGCGGTATTGATCGGTATCGCCATACGCCTGGTGGTGCTGCGCCTTGGCGGTGAGCAGCGCCGTCATCAGCTGGAGGTCTTTGCCGCCGGACTGATTGCCGGCGATGCCCTGTTCAGCTTCTTTAATTCGGTTTTTGCCGGCAAGAGCGGTAAATAACGCGGTATCCGCGGGCCATGGCGTTTTTGCAACCCGGGCTATCCTGACCCTTCGTTGAGAGATATTTATGACTTTATTACAGACCCTGCACGTATTTGAAGCATTCGACTCCGCCTTTGCCAGCGGGCAGACAGTGGCGCAACTGCTGGCCGGCTATCCCGCGGCCCAGGTCAGCATTACCGAAATCAGCGGCCCCAAGGGCAAAACCGATTTCGTCAAAGTCGTTATCCCCGGCACCCAGGGGAAACGCGGCGGCGGCGCGGCTCCCACGCTGGGTATTGTCGGGCGTTTGGGCGGCATCGGCGCGCGCCCTACCCGCATCGGCCTGGTATCCGACGCCGACGGCGCCGTAGCCGCCATCGCCGCCGCCGTTAAGCTTGCGCATATGCAAACCCAGGGCGATAGCCTGCCCGGCGATGTGATCATCACCACCCATATTTGCCCCGACGCGCCGACCCGGCCGCATGAGCCGGTGGATTTTATGGATTCGCCGGTGGAAACCGAAGAGATGAACGCGCAGGAAGTGCTGCCGGAAATGGACGCGGTGCTGTCCATCGACACCACCAAGGGTAATCGTATCATCAACCATAATGGGTTTGCCCTGTCGCCCACGGTGAAACAGGGCTACATCCTGCGCGTGGCGGAAGATCTGCTGCGCATTATGGAAATGACCAGCGGACGGCTGCCGGTGACCTTTCCCATTACCACGCAGGATATTACTCCCTACGGCAACGGCGTTTTCCATCTCAACAGTATCCTGCAGCCGTCCATCGCTACGGCGGCGCCGGTGGTGGGCGTGGCCATTTGCGCGCAAAGCGCGGTACCCGGCTGCGGCACCGGCGCCAGCCAGGAAACCGATATCGCCGCCGCCGCCAAATTCGTGGTGGAAGTCGCCAAGGAGTTTACCCGCGGCACCTGCAGTTTTTACGATAGCGCCGAATACGCCCGCCTGTTGGAACTGTATGGTTCCCTGGCCCATTTACAGCAACGTCGATAAGCGAGGTCGTTATGTCCGCAACCTTACTGGGTACCCTGACCATCGGCCAGGCGCCGCGCGCCGATATTACCCCTATCCTGACCGAGCACCTGCCCGCGGGGGTGGAATGCATCCATCTGGGCGTGCTCGACGGCCTGGATCACGCCACTATCGCCCGGCGCTTTCCCGTCCGGCCCGGCGAGGCGGTGCTGACGACCCGGCTGCTGGACGGCAGCGCCGTGATCCTGGGTAAAAGCGCGGTTCGCGAGGCGGTCCAGGCAAAACTCAATGAACTTGAACATGTGGGCTGCCGCACCATCGCGCTGTTATGCACCGGTGAATTCCACGGTCTGGGCTGTGGGCAGGCCTGGCTGCTGGAACCCGATTTGCTGGTGCCGCCGGTGGTAACGGCGCTGACGAACGGGCGCCAGGCCGGCATCCTGGTGCCGTTGCCCGAGCAGATGGCGAGCGAAGGCGCAAAATGGCGCGCCCTGGCGCGTCCGCCGGTGTATGCCGCCGCGTCGCCGTACAACAGTACGCCGCAGCAGTTGACCGCCGCCGCCCTGGCGCTGAAGACCCAGGCCGCGGACGTGATTGTCATGGACTGCATGGGCTATACCGAACAGCATCGCCGGATAGTGCGTGAAGCCACCGGCCTGCCGGTGATATTATCGAACGCCCTGTTGGCCCGCCTGCTGGCCGCCCTGCTGTAGCCATGGAAGCCATGGCGCCGCGACCGGCAAAGCCGCCATGGTAATTCATTAAGGAGTGGATGTATGGAACTGCTGTTACTGAGTAATTCGGTGCTGCCCGGCCACGGCTATCTGGCCCATGCCGTCGATCCGATGCGCGCGCTGTTAAAGAACCGCCGCAAGGCGCTGTTTGTACCCTTTGCCGGCGTCACCGTCGCATGGGACGATTATACCGCCAAGGTACGCCAGGCCATGGCGCCGCTGGGCATCGAGCTGACAAGCGTACACACGCTGGATGACGCGGCGGCGGCGGTGGCCCGCGCCGAGGCGATTATCGTCGGCGGCGGCAATACCTTTCATCTGCTGAAATGCTGCCGCGAGCGCGGGCTGCTGGGGGCCATCACCGAGCGCGTGCGCCAGGGCGCGGCCTATATCGGCTGGAGCGCCGGGGCCAACCTGGCCTGCCCCACGCTGTGCACCACCAATGATATGCCGATCGTCGATCCGGGCGGTTTTGCGTCCCTGGGACTGGTGGACTACCAGATCAATCCCCACTATACCAATCAGTTGCCCGCCGGACATCAGGGGGAAACGCGCAACCAGCGCCTGGCCGAGCTGCTGCGTGCCCGGCCGGAGATGACCGTGATCGGCCTGCCGGAGGGCGACTGGCTGACGGTCGCCGACGGCGAGACGCGGCTGGCGGGGCCTTACGACGCGGTGTTGTTCCGGGCCGGCCGGGAACCGCAGACGCTGAAACCCGGCGCCGCCCCGCTTGACCTTGCCATAACGCGGTAGTCGCCGGTGCGGTTGTCCATTACCAGCCGGGCGGGCTGGAGCCGGGCAGGGTTGCCCCTGCCGGCTGGACACCCTCCGGACCGGCTTAACGCTTATCCTGTGGTCAGGGAATATTCGCCATGAATAGTGCGGAATTATCCGTTAAGACGTTAAGCGACTTATGACCTGCAAACGCTGAGAAATATTCATTATATATTTAATATTAATAAGAAATTATTTTCCAATAAATTACAATAACATGTTCGCAAAATAAATACTCTTATCATTATTATACCCGCGCCGCCGATCTGATGAAACATACGCAACAATAAGCGGATACCGCAGGAAAAAATAACTCAACGATAAAAGATATAGAGTGCTGGAAATAGAATTATCCCGCCAATACTTTGAACCAGCCCCCATTTTTGGTCAAATATCCCATCGCCGGCGTTAAATCCGGCTAAAATTGCTAAATCTTGTCTATTCAAAGGCATAACAATGCCCTCCCCGCGCCGCGGCCGGTTCAATGGCGGGCGGCGCCCTATCCAAAAGGAGATACCCATGCTGGCGCCTTATTCAGTTGGATTAAGGAACATACTGTTGGCGATAGTTCTGGCGGCCGGTGCCGGCCCCGCTGTTACCGCCATGGCCGCGCCCCAGCCGGTCGAGTCCGGTCCCCTGGCCCCCGCGGCGGCGGTGCTGCCGCCCGATATTCTTTTTGGGCCGTTGTTCGAGGCGGTGCAGCAGGCCAGAATTTTCCCCGATCAGAAAACCTTTGCCGACGCGGTGCCGCGGGAGAACCCCGCCGCCATCCTGGCGCAGTATCAGGATCAGCACGCCCAGGCCGGGTTCGATCTCAAGCGTTTTGTCGCGACCCATTTTATCCTGCCCGGCGAAGGCAAACCCTACCAGCCGCCTGCGGGACAGACCCTGCGGGCGCATATCGACGGGCTTTGGCCGGTGCTGACCCGTAAAACCGATAGCGTGCCGCCCTTTGATTCACTGCTGCCGCTGCCGGAAAGCTATGTGGTGCCCGGCGGCCGCTTTCGGGAAGTGTATTATTGGGACAGTTATTTTACCATGCTGGGCCTGGCCGAAAGCGGCAACTGGGAACGGGTCAAAAACATGACCGATAATTTCGCGCATGAAATCGATACCTACGGTCATATCCCCAACGGCAACCGCAGTTATTACCTGAGCCGCTCCCAGCCGCCGTTTTTCTCGTTTATGGTGGAACTGCTCGCCGCGCAGGAAGGCGACGCGGTGTATGCGCGCTACCTGCCGCAGCTGAAAAAAGAATACGACTACTGGATGCGCGGCGCCGACGGCCTCGCCAAGGGCGCCGCCGCCGAACGCGTGGTGCGCCTGGACGACGGCGGCCTGCTTAACCGGTATTGGGACGATCGCGACGTGCCGCGCACCGAGTCCTGGATGGAGGATATCGCCACCGCCGCCAGGGCGAAAAACCGGCCGGCGGCGGAAGTCTACCGCGACCTGCGCGCCGGCGCCGCCTCCGGCTGGGACTTCAGCTCGCGCTGGCTGACCGATCCCCATGATCTCGCCACTATCCATACCACCGACATTATCCCGGTGGATCTGAACGCCCTGCTGTTCCATCTGGAGCAGACGCTGTCCCGCGCCAGCAAGGCCGCCGGCGCGTCCGGGGACGAACTGCGCTATACCCGGCTGGCCGACGCGCGCAGCCACGCCATCAACCGCGTGCTGTGGAACCAGCAGGACGGTTATTACACCGATTATGACTGGCGGCAGAAAAAAATCACCCGCCCGATCACCGCCGCCACGGTATTCCCGCTGTTTGTGCGTATCGCGCCGCGCGAGCGTGCGGTCAGTACCGCGCAGGCGGTGCGCGACCAGTTGCTGAAAGAAGGCGGATTAACCACCACCACCGTCAATAACGGCCAGCAATGGGATGCGCCCAACGGCTGGGCGCCCTTGCAGTGGGTCGCGGTACAAGGGCTGCAAAATTACGGCCAGGACGCCCTGGCGCAGTCCATCGGCACCCGTTTTCTTAAAAATGTGCAAAATCTGTATGACGCGCAGCACAAGCTGGTGGAAAAATATGTGGTCGAAGGCAAAGGACTGGGCGGCGGCGGCGGCGGCGGCGAATATGCGCTGCAGGACGGCTTCGGCTGGACCAACGGCGTCACGCTGAAACTGCTGGATGCCTATTGCGGCGCGCTCACGGACTGCAAAAAACACGATCCGGCAGCGGCGGCGCAGCCGGCGCATTAACTGCCGGGAGCACGCCGGAAGGCGTGCTTCAACCACCAGCACCACGCTATCTCTGATGCAGGGCGAAGGGGTAAAAGGGAGGATTACCTTGCAGCCAACAGCGCGCCCAAATGGCCCGCCGGATGGTTTTTGGAAAAATCCTGCGCGGAAAATCCTCTCAATTCCATAAGCGCAATGGCCATGGCGTCCCCGATAGCAAGCGTGGCGCTCGCGCTCACCGTGGGCACGATATCATAGGAACAGGCCTCGCCCTTGATATCAAAGGCAATGGTAATATCCACACTTTCCGCCAGGGGTGAAAGTCTATTCCCCGTTATCGCTATTATCGGTACGCCGCGTTCATGTAAAATAGGGACAAGCTGCATGATTTCTTCGGTTCTGCCGCTATATGAAATTAAGAGAATAATGTCATCAGCGGTAATCATGCCCAAGTCACCATGTTTCGCTTCAACCGGATGGATAAAAAAACTTGGGGTGCCTATGGATGACAGGCTGGAACAAATTTTACGCCCGACATGCCCGCTCTTCCCCACGCCCAGGATAATGACATGGCCGGTGGACGCATGAATTAAATTAACCGCCTCATAAAAGCCGGAGTTGCCGAGTGACGAGGCTATCGCATATAACGCATCGGCTTCTTTAACCATAACCCTGCCGCCAATATGCAGTATCGCTTGCTTATCCATATATTTCTCCTCCTGATAACATGATGGCGCGGGCTCAGACCAGGAGACTGCGCGCTATATTAAGGTCATCCAGGGTGTCAACGCCCAGGGGATTGACATCCACAATGGAAATATCAATGCGCATGCCGTGCTCCAATGCCCGCAGTTGCTCCAGTTTTTCCCGCTGTTCCAGCGGACTGGGCGGCAGTTGGGAAAAGCGGGTCAAAGCATCGCGCCTGTACGCATACAGACCTATATGGTGATAATGCTCGCCGCCGCCCCAGGGAATAGTGTTGCGGCTAAAATAGATGGCCCGTCCGGCCTTGCTTCCCGGCGGCATAGAGACGGCCACCTTAACCACGCTATCGGAAAGCCGCTCGTTCGGGGCGGCGATAACCGATGCGAGCGTCGCCACTTCGGCGCCGGGGCGGCGCAGCGGCGCCACCAGGGTTGTCAGCATCGCGGGATTGGCCGTGGGCATATCTCCCTGCAGGTTCACGATCACCTCATATTTGCCTGCCGGGTCGACAGCTTCCAGTGCGGCAAATACCCGGTCAGACCCGCTGTTAAGCCGTGGATCGGTCATGACCGCCTCACCTCCCACGTCGCGGATGGCCCCGGCAATCGCTTTATCGCCGCAGGCGACAATGACCGGCCCAAGATCGGCTTCTATGCCGCGCCGCCAAACGTGAACAATCATAGGGAGGCCGTTAATATCGGCCAGCGCCTTGTTAGGTAGCCGGGTTGAGGCCAACCGGCTGGGAATAATCGTGACGATATTCATATTATCCTCGGTTGAATCGCGCTTTAAAGCTGCTCATGCGTGATGATTTTTTTATTGGATTTTATTTTCCCATAATTAGCAAAAACATTATTAATATCCTCAAACGAATGAAAACTCAGTAAATTATCATGCTGCGTACTCCAATTATCCGCCAGCAGCGCCGCGGCGTCGGCCATATGGATACTATCGCCATTCAGATGACACAATATGATTTCAGGCTGTTTCCAGGGTAATCGTTCTGGAATAAACGGCTCATCGGCATGGTATCTGCTGAGCACCACCAGCCTGGAACATTTATCCAGTAGATCACAAGCCTGGCGAAAGCCACGGGAAGCGCCGGTCGCTTCGAATATAAGTTGAAAGCGCTGCCCGGCCATGGGGGCCTTGATTCGGTCCGGATACAGGCTTCGTAATTGGTCGACTTTATAATCATTATGATCATGGATATAAACATCGGCCCCGGTGATTTCGAGCAGCGCGAAAATAAGCAAGCTCCCCAACCCGCCGCAGCCCAGCACCAATATTTCGCCTTTACGGCCCGATACATTGCTTAACGCCACGGCATGAAGCGCCACCGAGAGGGGCTCTACAAGCGCGCCGATATGATCTTTCCGGTAAGCGGGTAATTTATGGACGTACGAATAATGGATGTCTATGTACCCGGCATACCCACGGTTGGTATAATGTTGCTCACCGCCCCTGACGCAAAGATGGCCTTTTTTTTGCCGGCAATAATGGCATTGACCGCAGCGAAAGTTGGGGTCGATAACCACCTGGCTGCCTGGCTGCAAGTTGATTACGCCGGCGCCGGCGGCTTTGATCACACCGCAATGTTCATGCCCTAACGATACGGGATAGCCTTCGTTCCTGTGGCCCAGATAAAATGATTTATCCGTACCGCAAACGCCGCAATAATTTATTTTTATCCTGACATAACCAGGGGCGACCTCTTCCTCAAGCTGACGGCTGGCAAAAGAAAACCGCCCCGGCTCCAGTAGTATCGCTACGGTATTTACGCACGCTCCGCTCATGCGAGTCCCCCCGTCTGTTCCAGCGCCGCAACCGCGGCGGCGGCTTGCTCAAGGGTGTAGTCGATATCAGCGGCGCAATGGGCCGTGGAGACATACCATAGTCCCTCGGGGGTAATCCTGACGCCCCTCGCCTGCAATGCCGCATGCCACATGACGAGCAGCGGATGGCTGAGTTCACGCCGAGCTGTACGATAATCGCGGGCAACCGCCGGCGCTGCCCGAAAAGTGGTGGTCACCGCGCCGGGACTTGCCCTGACTTGCAGGGGCAACGCCGTGCCGGCGGCAATGTCTTGTAATCCCGCCCGCAGCGACTCACTCAGTAGATGAATTCTAGCCAGCTCCGCGCCGCCGTTATCGGCGAGTATTTCCAGGTTAGTTATTGCGCCGGCAAGGAAAGGCGGGAACGCATTATAGGTACCGGTATGCAAGGTTTGGGCGCCGGCAAGCAATCGCATATACTGTTCTTTACCGCCGACAGCCGCCAGGCAAACCGGACCGCCCAGCGCCTTGGCGAAGGTGGCGATATCGGGGATTACGCCATACCTGGCCTGGGCGCCGCCTATAGCTGTCCTGAAACCCGTTTGGATTTCGTCGAATATCAGCGGAATACGGTAGTGGTCGCACAGCTCCCGCATTCTGGCGAGATAGTTTTTTTCCGGCAGGATATTGCTCCAGAAGCTGTTAAACATGATGGGCTCGGTCACTACCGCGGCGATATCCCCGGCCTGACTGGCTAACACGCGCTCCAGCGCGTCGGTATCGTTCCAGCGTAACGCGAGGATATTACCGGCGTCGCCGGCGGGTTGCCCACGCGACATGGCTAACAGGGCGCCGGTATCTTGGGCGGTGTCTTCCGGGGTACTGAATCCCCAGGCGATATTGTCTAGCCAGCCGTGGTAATGCCCCTCGAAACGGATGATTTTTTCACGGCCGGTGGCGGATCTGGCCAGGCGCAGCGCGACATGCACCGCCTCCGAGCCGGAATTGCAAAAGCGGACCATCTCCGCGCCGGGCACCAGGGCTTTTATTTTTTCCGCCAGGACAATCTCCAGTTCGGTTTGCCCGGCGAAAAATTGGCCCGCCTGATATTGCTGCGCAATGGCGTCAAGGATACGGGGATGGGAATGACCGGTAATTAACGGCCCCCGGCCCAGGACATAATCTATGTATTTATTTTCATCGACATCCCATACATATGCCCCTCGCGCTTTTTGATAGAACAGGGGGTGCGGTTGCCAGTTGGCCCGATTATTACTGGACACGCCTCCGGGAATAACATTCGACGCTTTTTTATACAGTGCGTCGGAAATGGCATAATTCATGCTCATTCATCCTCCTTTTGCTAAATCACCAGTGACCGAAAGTCTTTGATAATGTGAAATGTGATTAGGTTGGTATATTGCCCATTTTTTGCAAAGCAATCGCCGGACCGCGCCACCAAAAATATGTCCTGTCCTGAAATGACAAAAGAGGGGTAATTCCTGGCGTGATATTCTGTTTCACCTTTGCTGATAACGCTCGCCTGCACCCAATCAATGCAATTGGATGAATAATAAAGCCCTAAAATATTTCTTTGGTTCGACGGTAAATTATACCTTCCCTGCGGCGTGGCGGATAATTTACACATTGAGTCTGTGATTATTGAAGATGCCATCCAATACAAGTGGGTGAGGGTGTCGTATGTGATAAAAAATTTCAGGCTGCCGCCGGGAAACGGGATAAACGATAATAACTTGCCCGACGGCGCGGTAACGACCTGCAGGGCGATACCGCCGTCCCGCTGCTCCACCGCTTTAAGCACCGCGGCATAACCGCTGCCGTTGGTATTGGTGCGCATGATGATGTAAAGCGTTGCATTCGCGGGATCGTGCCAGATATGTTTAGGATCCGTTATTCGGACCACATTCCCCTCAAGCCAGCCTGGCGGGGAGGCGTTGATGGCCGGCATCAGGGATCGTGGACCGGCGGTTTCGGAAGGATAAAAGGGAATACCAAAATTCTCCCCGAAGCTCGCCGCGCAATAGTTGAATTTTTCGTTAAAGGAAAAACCGGTGGAAAATGTCCAGGCCGACCTGTCCAGCAGATTATCACGCCCATTGCCCCGCAGTACGACCGGCGTCAGCCCCGCGACGTTCCAGCCGGATATGCCCAAATCGGTTCTTAAATCCATGCACATATAGATAGCGCCGTTTTCCTGCAATATATTCGTCGCAGAACCATGCCACAATTGATTGCGGGTCAGTGCCGCCGGCGCCGACCACGTCAAGCCGTCGTCCTGCGATCTGATGATATAGAGATCGCCAGCGTTGCCGATAATGTAAAGGCAGCCCTGGCATTCGAACAGCCGCGCGTGCCAGAAGGGAAAGGATCCCTGCTCAGCCCAGTGCCGGCCCTGATCGTTGGAAATAAATATTTTACCTATGCCGCGGCGTTTTGTACGGCTTCCATTGCTGGCTTCCTGGTTATCCAGGCCGGGGCCACCGAGATCCATGGTCACAACCAGCCTGCCGTTGGTCGTTTTTACTATTGAAGGGGTATAGCACCAAAGCCGGGTTGGATTGTTAGAGCGATAAATAATACGCCCATTAGAGTCAGTGTTATCCATAGGTCTGCCCCATGCCATAATCGCATCCTTTAGCGCACTTGTTATTACATTCTTATTGCATTATTTGATACATTCTTATTACGCTCGTTGCTGCGCATCAAAGAACGCTTAATAGTTTTATTTATTATTATTGGAAACTATGTTCAAATTAAACACATGTGGAATAATTCATGTGGAATATTTTAATGACGCATCTAAAAGCATTAAATAATATATCTATAACAGCCTACGCGGCGCGCTGATAAAAAATCATCAGCGTCAGCCACTCCACTCTGGTACATTTTCCTGGTTAATGTCAATATGTATTGATGAAATATATAAACAGTTACTCAACCCGATTAATTTGATAAGGACATAGCGCCCCGCTCATCCTCATTTTATGATATTGGCGCCATATCTCATTGCCAAAAAAGCGCTCGCGGTAAAGATGCGCAGCGGCTTCGCATACCTTAGCCGTAAAGCAAACGTTGGCACTTCCGTCGATAACGGCGCCCAGCACAGGCACCCATAATAAGCAGCATATTCCCCAACGGCCCGCAGATTGAGCAGAATAAGGGCGGGGAACGCAGTCAGCAGTCCGGTAACACCGGTGGCGCCGGCCCGTCTCAACCATGGCGATGCTTTTATCTTTAAGCGGCAGGCCGCCGACGGTGCTTCAGCGCGCTATTCCAAAATGATTCCAGGGAATGCAAGAGGCTGATATTCTTCAGAAGCAAGCCGCATAAATAGCCCCCGCCGCTGATACTCCCATGGCAATGTGTTACTCTTTTACCGGTAATGTCCAAGACGCCTTTTATTGCCCAATGATGGCATTGCCATGGCGGCATGCCGGATTCAGGGGTTGGGTAAAGACAGTATTTTGGCGGAAACTGCAGTTAAACAAGACGGTAATTATGGTAAAAAAATCCACTAAAAACGCCGCCAGCGCGTCGGCGCAAAGCCCTACGCTTATCGATGTCGCCAGGATAGCCGGCGTTTCCCCCATCACCGTGTCGCGCGCCCTGAACCGCCCGGAGCTGGTCTCTCCCGCGGCCCAGGAAAAAGTCTTCGCCGCGGTGCGCGCCACCGGCTATGTGCCGAATATGCTGGCGGGAGGGCTTGCCACCCGCAAAAGCCGGCTGATTGCCATTTTTGTCCCCACCATCGCCAACTCCATTTTCGCCGATACCGTGCAGGCGCTGATGGACAGCCTGACCGCCGAGGGTTATCAAACCCTGCTGGGCCTGACGGGCTATTCCAGCGAACGGGAGGAGCAACTGCTCGACGCCATTCTGGGCCGCCGCCCCGACGGTATCGTGCTGGCGGGCACGCTGCATACCGATGAAAGCCGCGAGAAGCTGCGCAAAGCGGGCATACCGGTGGTGGAGATTTGGGACTTAAGCGACGCGCCCATCGATATGCAGATCGGTTTTTCCCATGAGCAGGTGGGTATCGAGGTGGCGAATCATTTATTCCAGCGCGGCTACCGGCGCTTCTCGCTGCTCACTCTTGAGGACGCCCGCGGCTTGCGCCGCAGCCGCAGCGTGATAGCCGAACTGGCGTCCTGCGGCGTGCATGACGTTTCCATCGAGATTATGCCGGCGCCCGCCACGCTGGCCTCCGGGCGCGAAGGGTTAACGCGCATTCTGGCGCAGCACGGCTTACCCGAAGTTATCGTCTGCAGCTCGGACACCATCGCCGAGGGAGTGCTCGCCGAGGCGGCCAGCCGGGGGATCCGGGTGCCGGATGAGCTGGCGGTGATGGGTTTTGGCGATCTGTCCAGCGCCGCGCAGGTATTCCCCGCCCTTTCCACCGTCAGGGTGGACGGCGCCAGGATCGGCCTGCTGGTCGCCCAGGCGCTGCTGGTGCGTTTTAACGCTAAAAACCAGGAGCCCGCCCCGCTGCGCATCGACACCGGTTTTAGCCTGATCGAACGCGGCACCACAAAATTAATATGAATTGGCTCACAAATAACAGGTCTTTTTATTGAATGATTGCGCAATCATATTAGCATGATCGGTGTCAGTCATCGGACCTGGTGTTCCTGCGATCGTAAATGATTGCGCAATCATATCGAACCCCATCTCCTTTTTATCTACCCAGCGCCGCCTGGTACCCTACAAAAAGGAAATAACGTGAACAATAACACCGTCCCGGCGAAGACGAATGTTCGCTATTTGATACTCGCGATGATTTTTCTCGTGACCATCTTTAATTATGTTGATCGTGCCACCCTGTCCATCGCCGCGCCCATGTTGCGCAAAGATCTGGGGTTCGACGCCGTGTCGATGGGCATCGCCTTCTCCGCCTTTGGCTGGGCTTACACCGGCATGCAGATTCCAGGCGGCATCATCCTCGATCGTTTCGGCTCGCGCCTGGTGCTCGGCATCAGCCTGATCGCCTGGTCGGTGCTGACCTTTCTGCAGGGTTTTGTCGATATGTTCAGCTCCGCGCTGCTGGCGTTGTTTGTCCTGCGCTTTTTGATGGGCATTGCGGAATCACCGGCCTTCCCCGCCAACAACCGGCTGACGGTGATGTGGTTCCCCGGGCACGAGCGCGGCATGGCCACCGCGGTATTCCAGTCCGCGCAGTACGCCGCGCTGGCGATTTTTACCCCTGTCATGCTATGGCTGCTCAGTACCTGGGGCTGGCAGCATGTGTTTTTCTTTACCGGCGGTACCGGCATCCTGATCGGCCTGCTGTGGTTTTATGTGGTGCGGGACCCGGCCAGGCATAAACGGGTTAATCAGGCGGAGCTGGATTATATCGAAGCCGGCGGCGGCCTGGCGTCCATCGGCGAGGCGCCGACGCCGTTCAGCTGGCGCCAGATCAGGACCATCGGCGCTAATCGCATGATGCTCGGCATCTACCTGGGGCAGTTTTGCCTGACCTCCATCACCTGGTTCTTCCTGACCTGGTTTCCCACCTATCTTATCGAGGCCAAGGGCATGACCATCCTCAAGGTGGGGCTGGCGGCGGCCATCCCGGCGGTGGCCGGCTGTCTTGGCGGTATCGTCGGCGGCGCCTGGTCCGACTGGATGCTGCGCCGCGGTTTCAGCCTGACCGCGGCACGGAAAACCCCCATTATCTGCGGCCTGTTATTATCCAGCAGCATCGTTATCGCCAACTATGTGCAATCCGTTCCGCTGATCATCGCCGTGATGTCGCTGGCGTTTTTCGCCAAAGGCGTGGGCAACCTCGGCTGGTGCATCGTCGGCGATGTCTCCCCCCGGCACGCCCTGGGCATCAGCGGCGGCATGTTTAACCTGTGCGGCAACCTGGCCAGCATCGTTACCCCCATCGCCATCGGCGTGATAATCAAGCAATTCGGTTCATTTGATTGGGCGCTGGTGTATGTCGCCGCCATGGGCCTGCTCGGCGCCTTCGCCTATCTGGTTATCGTCGGCCGACTGCGCCGCCTCGACAGCGAGGACGCGGCGACGCCCGGCGCCGGACATTTCGCCGCCGGTGCAAAACAATCCTAACTTTTATCCCTTTCACAGGAGAATGTATGATGTCCATTACCCCATCCACTGCTCAATGCGCGGATAACGATACCATCAGCTGGGTACGCGTTTCCTCGGTATTCCTGCCTCTGGCCAATCCGATAAGCGATGCCAAGGTGCTTACCGGCCGGCAAAAACCCATGACCGAAATCGCCATTTTATTTGCCGAAATCGAAACCCGCGACGGCCATCAAGGACTGGGTTTCAGTTATTCAAAACGGGCCGGCGGACCCGGCCAGTTCGCCCACGCCGGCGAAATTGCGCCGGTGCTTATCGGCGAGAACCCCAGCGATATCGCCAAACTGTGGGACAAGCTGTGCTGGGCCGGCGCGTCGGTCGGGCGCAGCGGGCTGGCCACCCAGGCCATCGGCGCCTTTGACGTGGCGCTATGGGACCTGAAGGCCAAACGGGCCAACCTGTCGCTGGCGCGTCTGCTGGGCGCGCAGCGCGATTCGGTGCGCTGCTATAACACCTCGGGCGGCTTCTTGCACACGCCCCTCGATCAACTGATGAAAAACACCGATATTTCGCGGGAAAAGGGCATCGGCGGCATCAAGCTGAAAGTCGGCCAGCCCGATTGCGCGCTGGATATTCAGCGGGTCAGCGCCATCCGCAAGCATCTTGGCGACAGCTTCCCGCTGATGGTGGACGCCAACCAGCAGTGGGACCGCCCCACCGCGCAGCGTATGTGCCGCCATTTCGAAGCGCTGAACCTTATCTGGATCGAGGAGCCGCTTGATTGTTACGACGCGGAAGGCCACGCGGCCCTGGCGGCGCAGTTTGACACGCCCATCGCCACCGGCGAGATGCTGACCAGCGTCGCCGAGCATTGGGAATTTATCAAAAACCGCGCGGCGGATTACCTGATGCCTGATGCCCCGAGAGTCGGCGGCATCACGCCATACCTGAAGGTGGCCGCGCTGGCCGAGCATGCCGGCCTGATGATTGCCCCGCATTTCGCCATGGAGCTGCATGTGCACCTCGCGGCGGCTTATCCGACCGAACCCTGGGTGGAGCATTTTGAATGGCTGGAACCGCTGTTTAATGAACGCCTGGCGATCAAGGACGGCCGCATGCTGGTGCCCACCCGTCCCGGCCTTGGCCTGACGCTGAGTGAACAGGTGGCGGCCTGGACCGCGCAGACCCTGGAAGCCGGCCGGCGCGCCTGACGCACGCCATGATGGTCAACGCTCCCCGCCGGCCGCCGGCGGGGTAAAGCAAAAGCGCCGGCCAGGACCCGGGCAGGCTGAAAAACCTTGTTCAGGGATAACGGCATCGCGCGCGCCGCTGTTTAACCGGCGCGGTGATATTGCTTTCGCCGCCGGCGCTGCTGCATGATGGCGGGGCGGCGGGAACGCTGCGCATAATAAGGCATGCGCGGTACGGCACCCAAGGCGATACCGCGCTGGTCGCGACGGAGGCGGGATGATTTATTGCAAACGCGTTTATGAACCGGTTGAACCCGGCGACGGCTACCGGGTATTGGTTGATCGATTGTGGCCGCGCGGGGTGAAAAAAAACGCCCTGCCGATGGATTTATGGTGCAAAGAGGTCGCGCCGTCGCAGGCGTTGCGGCAGGCGTTTCATGCCTCTTTGCTGGACTATGACGGTTTCCGCGCCGCTTACCGCCAGGAGCTGCGGGACAATGAGGCGGCGTGGCGCCCCCTGGCTACGCGCGCCGCCACGGGGGATGTCACGTTACTTTATGCCTCGCGGGATACGCTGCGCAACCACGCCATGGTGCTGGCGGAATTTTTACTCACCGCCGGTTGACGGCGTCACGCGCTTAAAATATCGGGCACCGTTTTATTGATAAA
This sequence comes from Sodalis sp. RH24, assembly GCF_047324145.1. Taxonomy (NCBI): domain Bacteria; kingdom Pseudomonadati; phylum Pseudomonadota; class Gammaproteobacteria; order Enterobacterales; family Bruguierivoracaceae; genus Sodalis; species Sodalis sp. RH24. The sequence continues at coordinate 376,551 of NZ_CP178729.1, read as the reverse complement.
CGTACGGGTATCGGTATCGGCCCGGATGACGTTAATGGTTTTCAGTTCATCCACGTAGGCCGCCAGCTCGGCGCGCAGATGATGGCCGGTGGTGTGGTGGCCGTGGGTATGCTCGGCGAGGATGGCCTTGACCTGCGCCGCGCTGATGGTGCTGGGCAGAAAAGGCGCGAAGATCTCGGCGGTTTCTTCAGGATTATCCACCGCCCACTGCTGGGCGTCGACCACCGCCTGGGTTATCGCCCGGGCGGTCCCGGGGTCGTTGCGCACCAGCGCGCCGCTTAGCGCCAGTACACAGCAGGTGCGATCATGGTAAGCGCCGCTGAGGTTGGTGGCCACCTCGAACAGATCGTCGCGTTCACGGATCAGCCAGCCCTGCGGGTCGGTGGCGGCAATCGCCTGTACCTCGCCCTTGCGCAGCGCCTCGCCGGACAACTGTTCGGGATATTGTACCCAATTGACATCGCTGTCGGGATGGAATCCCTGTTTAGCCAGCTGGATGGCGAAAAAGTTTTTTACCGGGCTTGCCTGGTCGCTTACCGCCACCGCCTTCCCCACCAGATCCCGCACCTGGGTAATGCCGCTGTTTTTGGCGGTGATAAGCCGCATGCAGCCGCCGTGGGTACCCACGGTCAGGGCGACGTCAAACCCCTGCTCCAGGGGTTTTAGCCAGCGCAGCGCCATGCCGATGCCGGCCTCGGCCTGGCCGGTTGACAGCGCGACCAGCGGGGTATCGCCGTCGGTAAAGTTGACCGTTTCCACCTGCAAGCCGTACTTGGTGAAAAACCCCTTTTTATAGGCCACTGAAATCGGCGCCTGGCAAATGCCGGCCTGATGCCAGGCGATGCGCACGGTTTTCAGCGGCGCGGCGGCGGGTGCGCCCACGGCCCGGGCCAGGGGTAAGCCGGAGAATAGCCCTCCGCCCAGGGCCACGCCGCCCAATACGCCCGCCGATTGCAAAAAATGCCGTCTTGTAACCTTAATATTCGCCATCATGACTCCCGAAAGAAAATATAAAAAATACGATTTGCGGCGTTATTTATGGGTGCCGAAACCCGCAATAATTACCATTTCACCGCCCCGCTCTGCCAGGCCAGCAAACGATCGCGCACGGCGAACAGCACCGTTATCAAGGTGGAAAATAATAACGCCATCACAATCAGCGCGCCGTACATATTGGAATAAGCGGCCCAACCCTGCGCCCATTGCAAATACCAGCCCAGGCCTGATTTCACTCCCATCATTTCGGCGGCCACCAGTACCGAAAAAGAGGCGCCCAGCCCCATGAACAGGCCGACAAATACATGCGGCAGCGCCGCTGGAATAACCACCCGGGTAATCAGAAACAGGGGTTTGGCGCCCAGGGTGCGTGCCACGTCATAATAACTTTTATCGACGCTCGCCACGCCGGACCAGGTTAATACCGTCACCGGAAACCAGGTGGCCAGGGCAATCAGGAATATCGCCGCCGAAAAGCTGGAAGGAAAGAAATAAAGCGTCAGCGGTAATAATGCCGTTGACGGCACCGGCCCGAGAAACCGTAATATCGGGTGCAGCCAATATCCCAGACTTTTTGAACAGCCGATGGCGACGCCGGTTAAAAATCCGCTCAGGCTGCCGAATAAAAAACCGAAGAACAGCAGACGCAGGGAGTGCAGCAGACTGTCGCCCAGCCGGAGCCAGTCGGTGGCGTAGGCTTCCACCAGCGCATGCGGCGGCGCGAAAAACGGCGCCGCCAGCCACGCCAGCTTGGCGGTCGACACCTCCCAGGCCGCGACAAACAGCGCCAGGGCAAAAAACCATTTACCACCGGACCGGACATGGCGCGTTAGCGGGGCGATAATCAAGCGTAGCAGCGGCAGGCGTTCTCCCAGGGAAAACAATAATAATAACAGGGCGATGCCCGCCGCCAGGGCGTGCGTTTGCGCAATATAAAGCGGGCGGGCAAAACCGACCGGTTTATCCGGCCAGAGGATCATCAGCGCCGCCACCGCGCCCCAGGCGACGGCGGCGCAAAAGCCCATGGTCCAGAACCCCAAGTCCTGCCCTTGCCCTCGCGCAGAGACTGCCGCGGCGGACGAGGCCGCCGGCTCCCATGCCTCGGATGTCATATAACCTCCCGGTAATTTTTGGCGATATAGCCTGGCCGATAAAGAAGCCAAAAAATGACGGCGACATTATCCGCTGCGGGTATATGCGTTTTTATTCTTTATAAATGCGTTCCCAATGAATATACTCAAATGTGTGTAGCCATAAAGTATATTAATCAAACCCATTCTCATTTAAGCTGCCTGACAGGGGATAAATGTTATTATCAATTAACATTGTTTGGCGATATTTAGCATATTATTAACGTTTACCTTTGCCGGCTAAAACGTTTAATTCAGCAGATGAAGTGACAATATAACTACGCCGCAATTCTCAATAAGTAAATATCATTCTGGAATTAAATATAATTAATTAGACCATAGGTGCGCTTGTGATGGAATTTTTACTGCGTTACGTTAGGGGAAGAAAAAAGTGCCGGATATATATGCATAAAGTAATTATCGTTATGCGGCAATAAGCTTTCGCTATTTATTTAAGGAAACAGCATATGACCCTGATCATCAATAAGCCCGACGCTCCGTCCACCTTTACGCCGTCAGGCGCCGGCGCCGGTCTGCGACTGGATATAAACCGGGTCAGCCATGGTTTTGATCTTGGCGGCGGGCTATTGCCGGTATTGGAGCAGGTCTCAATCAGCGTGGCGCCCGGCGAGTTTATCGCGCTGCTGGGACCGTCGGGCTGCGGCAAATCCACCCTGCTCAGGCTGGTGGCCGGCCTGGAAAATCCGCTTTCCGGCCAACTGCTGGAAGACGGCGAGCCTATTCGGCGGCCCGATCCGGCGCGGGTGGTGGTATTCCAGGATCCCACGCTGTTTCCCTGGCGCACCGTCTGGCAAAACGTGGCGCTGGGCCTGCAGGCGCAGGGATTACTTAACGAACGGGGCCGGCGGCGGGTCGATGGGGTGCTGGAACGCGTGGGGCTGGCGCAGTTTGCCCAGGCCTATCCCCGGCAGCTTTCGGGCGGCATGGCGCAGCGCGCGGCGTTGGCCCGCGCGCTGGTCAACGACCCGCGTCTGTTGATCCTGGACGAACCGCTGGGCAAGCTGGACTCGCTGACGCGCATCCGTATGCAGGGGGAACTGGTCGGCCTGTGGCGGGAAAAGCGCTACAGCGTGCTGATGGTCACCCACGACGTGGAGGAAGCGCTGCTGATGGCCAACCGGGTCGTGGTGTTCGGACCGCGTCCCGCGCGTATCCTGGAAACCATCCCGGTCGCACTGCCCTATCCGCGCAGGCGTAATCATCCCACGCTTATCGCCTTGCGCACCCGGGCCTTGGCGCTGCTGGGGGCCGAAGCCGGCGCCTGACCCGGGCTGCGCGCGGGTTTATTCGAACGCTTTCGCAATGCCCAGCGTATGCGCGTATACCGCTCCGGCCCGGATCACCAACGCCACCGCATACCCCTCCTCCAGCGCCTGCGGCAGCGCCCCGGCCCGCAGCGCCGCCTGGTGAAACGCCAGCCGCAGCCCTTCCCGCTCTTTGGCCAGGGCCACCGCGGCGGCGGCCACATAACGCAGCGTCAACGGCAGCGTCGGTTCCCGCAGCAGGGTATTAACGAAAATAGTGCGGTCGTTCTCTACCGGCAGTCCACTCAACGGCGATGATCGCACAACTATCTCGCCGTCCGCGCTAATATCGATATCGACGCCCGGCAGTGTTTCCAGCGCCGCGGTGATATAGGCGGCGGCCAAGACGTCGTTCCTGACGGCGCCCAGCCGGCGCGCCAACCGCGCATGGTGTTCAATACAATAAGCACAGCGCGTCACCTGCGCGACCGCCACCGCCACCAGATGTTTATCCCGGCTGCTTAGCGCCCCATTGTTCCAATGGCTGCGGGACAGGTTTCTGAACGCCGCGGCATGCGGACTGGCGGCCTCAAGCGTCGCCAAAATATCGGCATCATGTTGATGACTCATGCGAGATCCTCGGCATCTAACGAGACGGCGCCGGCCGGCGCGGCGCGTGCCGCGTTACGGCCATCCCGCACCGGATCTTGCGCGGCAAAGGCGGCAACCAGGCTTAATAAAGCATAAAACGAGATATAGGCGCTGATAAGCCAGGGCGAGCCGTCACCCACCGAAAACAGATAGGTGGCGATAAATGGCGTCAGGCCGCCGGAGATCAGCGTCCCTACCTGATAACCGATGGAGACGCCGCTGTAGCGCACCTCGATGGGAAATTGCTCCGAAAACCAGGCCGCGCCCGGTCCATATATCGCGGCGTCGAACACCGCCAGCGCCACGGCCACCACCAGCGGCAGAAACGTCAGATTGCCGTGGTCCAAAAACCAAAAGAACGGCCAGACCAGAATGCCGATGCCCAGGATGCCGAAGACCGCCGGCGCGCGGCGGCCGATTTTGTCGGAGAGCAGCGCCCAGAAAGGCGTGGCGATAATCGCCGCCGCGGAACCGACCAGAACGGCGGTCAGCGCCATGGTGGCGTCGCCGCGTTTTAATACCAGGTAGCTCAGCGCGTACGTGGTTAGGATGGCATACATCGCCGGCTGCGCCAGGCGTAATCCGATGGTGACCAGCAACCCGCGCGGATGCCGGCGGATCGCCTGCGCCACGGGAAAGCGCTGTATTTTCCCGGCGGCCTTGGCGCGCAAAAAAGCCTCGGGTTCGTCAATACGCAGGCGGACGAAAATACCGATGCCGATAAGCACGATGCTGAACAAAAAAGGCAGCCGCCAACCCCAGGCGGCAAAGGCGTCCGCGCTGATCGACGCCCTGACGATAAGAAACGTGCCCGACGCCAGCAGCATGCCGGCCGCCGAGCCGATTTGCGTGAAAGAGCCTAAAAATCCCCGGTTTTTCGGCGTGGCGTGCTCGACCGACAGCAGCGAGGCGCCGCCCCATTCCGCCCCCGTCGCGATACCCTGCAGCAACCGCAGCAAGACCAGCAGGACGGTGGCCCACAGTCCGGCGACGGCATAAGTAGGCAATAACCCGGTCAGCAGCGTCGCGACGCCCATTAAAACCAGGGAGGAGACCAGCACCCGTTTGCGCCCGACCCGATCGCCGAAATGGCCGGCAATGATACCGCCCAGCGGGCGCGCAAAAAAGCCCACGCCATAAGCGGCGAACGATCCCAACAAACCGGACAGTGGATTGGATGAAGGCGGAAAAAAGGTATGGCTGAAAATCAGCGCCGCGGCGGTACTGTAAATATAAAAATCATACCATTCCACGGTGGTGCCGATAAACGCGGCAAACGCCACTTTACGGCTTCGGCTTCGGTTCCGGCCGGCGCCGGGCAGGTCAACATAATGCGTCATTTTAATACCCCTTTAGCTTGCGTCTTAATACTAAAGCGGCAGGCGGCCCGGGACGTCAAATAACATTCATCGCTGACGATAGCCGATATTTATCTTAAGTCCCGCCATGGGTCGGCGCGATATTGTGAGCTGCTCAGATTAGCTTATTTTCGGCATAAGATATCACTTTTTCATATTGGATCACCGCGCTTAACTCATCCTACACTGCGGTTTATTAAGCGCCCCAGAGTTAATCAGTGAGCAGCTCACAAGCAGAGGAAGAGACGGTCACATGCCATTATTAAGCAAGACAGCGGATTTACCCCTGGGTGATGTCGCCTATAACCGCATCAGGCACGACATTCTTTGCTGCCGCCTGCTGCCGGGCTCCATGATTACCGAACCGGAGCTGATGGAAAATTATGCCATCGGCAAAAGCAGTTGCCGCGTGGCGCTGGCGAGGCTGTGCCATGAGCATCTGGTTGAATCGCGTCCGCGCAAAGGGTACCGCATCGCGCCGATTACCGTGCAGGACGTCGAGGAGATTTTCACCCTGCGCGTCCAGCTGGAACCGCTGGCGGCGCGGCTGGCGGTAGGCCGTGTCGATATCCAGGAACTGCGCGAGCTGGAGGCGGCCTGCCGTGTGGAGCTGCATGCGCCGTTGCCGGAACAGATCGATGTTTTTATGAACGCCAACAAGCGCTTTCACCTGGCCATCGCCCGGGCGTCGGGCAATAACCACCTGATCCGCACCCTGTCGAGCCTTATGGACGAAATGTCGCGGCTGGTGGCGCTGGGCTTTAACGTGCAGAAAACCAAACCCGAGATCAAGCACGATCATAACGCCATGATTCAGGCGTTTATCGATGGCGATGCCCGGCGGGTGGAGACCATCGCACGCCGCCATATCGAGACCTTCCAGGTGATGACGATGGAAAAGGTCTACGCCACGCTCAGCAAAGGCGGCGCGATCCTGCCGATCCTCGAGCGGAGCATGTCCTTATGAACCCGCCATTGATGACGTTGGCGGCGCGGTCCCAGGATGCCGCGGCGGGGGAAATTATCCGCGCCGAAGGCATCGGCAAGCGTTTCGGCCAGCTGCGGGTATTGGACAATATTTCCCTGGCGGTACGCGAGGGGGAAATCCTCGCCCTGCTCGGCGCCTCGGGATGCGGCAAAAGCACCCTGCTCAATATCCTCTCCGGATTGCTGACCCCCGACGAGGGCGATGTTTTTATCCAGGGCCAGTCCGCCGCCCGCTTCGACCATTGGGAGAAAGTGGCCTATTTGTTCCAGGAGGACCGCTTGCTGCCCTGGCGCAGCGTGCAGCAAAACGTTAATTTCGGGCTGGAGAATACCCGGCTGACGCGCGCCGAGCGCGCGGCAAAGGTCGACGACGCGCTGCGGCTGGTGGGGCTGCATGATTTTCGCCACGCCTGGCCGCATCAGCTCTCCGGCGGCATGCGCAGCCGGGTGGCCCTGGCGCGCAGCCTGGTGGTGGAGCCGGAAATTTTATTGATGGACGAGCCCTTTTCCAAGCTCGATCCGCAAACCCGCGGCGTGATGCATAACGAACTGCTGCGTATCCAGCAGTTGAAAGGCGTTACCGTGGTGATGGTCACCCATGACGTGGAAGAGGCGGTGGTGCTGGCCGATCGGGTAGTGCTGCTCAAACCCAACCCCGGCCGTATTCATAAAATCATCGAGATGTCGCTGCCCCATCCCCGCGTGCCCACCGAGCGCGCGGTTGCGGAACAGTCGCGCCTGTTAAGGCTGGAGGTGTGAACATGAAATCATCCGCATCCTGGATTACGCTTATCGGCCAGCGCCTGGTGCTGCTTGCCCTGTTCCTGGTTATCTGGTGGCTGGCGTCCCAGCGCATGCCGTCGTTCGTGCTGCCGGGACCGCTGAAGACCTGGCAGGCGCTGGAAGCCTTGTGGCATGGCGATTCCCTGCTGCACGATATCGGCATCACCTTCTCCCGCGTCTTGTCCGGGTTTCTGCTGGCGACGCTAGTGGGCACGGTATTCGGCCTGGCGCTCGGCGCCAGCCGGCTGCTGGCGCAGTTCTTCGAACCCCTGCTGGCGGTGTTCAATACCGTCTCGTCGGCCATTTGGGCGATATTCGCCATTATCTGGTTCGGCATTTCCGGCGCCACCACCATCTTTGTGGTGTTCATGACCGCCATGCCGCTGATCCTGACCAACGTCTGGCAGGGCGCGCAAACCGTGGATGCGCAGTATGTGGAGCTGGCGCGCAGTTTTCGCATGGGCCGCTGGCAAACGCTCTTCAAGATCTACCTGCCGACCATCCTGCCCTATTTTTTCTCCGGCGCCCGGCTGGCCTTCGGCTTTGGCTGGCGGGTGTCGCTGGTGGCCGAAACCCTCGGCGCCTCGGACGGTATCGGCTACCGTCTGCGCCAGGCCGGGGATCTGGTGCAAACCGATCAGGTGTTCGCCTGGACCTTACTGCTGGTGGCCATGATGCTGTTGCTCGAAGGAGGGCTGCTCAAGCCGCTGGAACGTCATCTTTTCCGCTGGAAACAACGCACACAGGAATAATCGTTATGAAAAAGATATTGATGGCGGCTGCGCTGGCCGCCGGCACGCTGCTGGCCATGGGTTCCCAGGCGGCGGAAAAAGTCCGCATCGGCTACTGGACCAGCGGCGTCAGCCTGGGGTACGGCGCGGTGCTGGAAAGCCGGGATTTCCTGGCTAAACGCGGTATCGACGCCGAATTTATCCATTTTCCCGATGTCAACGCCCCCATCAAGGCGCTGGCCTCGGGATCGATAGACCTGGCCTTCGGCGCGCCGCTGGCGGGCGTGTTCAGTACCGCGTCAGAAGGCGTGCCGATCAAAATCTTCGCCGCCACCCAGCCGGCCGACGTGCAGTTTGTGGTGCCGGCCGGTTCGCCGATAACCAGCCTGGCGCAGCTACAGGGTAAAAAAGTCGGCATGTCGCCGGCCGGATCGTCGGTGGCGGTTATCGCCAGCACCATTTTGCAGCAGAACTACGCTATCAAGCCGGCGGATTTCTCGCTGATTGGCGGCAATGAATCGCGCCTGGCGCAGTTCCTGGCGCAAAAGCAGGTGGACGCCGCGGCCCTGCGCTCGCTGACCATCAGCCAGCTTGACGAACTGAAGGTGACCTCCATCGGCAGCTTTGCCGGCGAATGGAAAAAGCTGACCCATACCGATGCCCTGCCCTATATCGGCGTCGGCGCGGTGCGCGCCGATCTGATTAACCAGCATCCCGACACCGTGGCGCGGGTCATTGCCGCGCTGCGCGATACCCTGGCCTGGGGCAAGGCGAATCCCGACGCCGTGGTGGCCATTTTGCAAAAACAGGCCAACCTGCCGCAAAAAGACGCGCAGGTCTACATGAGCCGCTGGGACAGCATGAACCGTATCGAGTTCGAGCCGGCGGATATCGACACCCTGAAGCGCGAACATCAGGTCTTTGTCGCCAGCGGCGCCATCAAGGGCGACCTGGACGACAGCCTGTTCGATAACCGCCCTTACCTGGCCGCCAAATCCATCAAGTAATCAGGAGCAATCTGTGAGTAACGTTATGAAAGCCTTAATTCTGGAGCAGCACGGCGACCTCGACCAACTGCGGGTGGTGAACGACAAGCCGCGTCCCGTCGCCGCGGCCGGCCATGTGGTGGTGCGCGTCGGCGCGTCGTCCTTTAATTACCACGATGTGTTTACCGTCAAGGGCATGCCCGGCATCAAGGTGCCGCTGCCGGTGGTGATCGGCTTGGATCTGGCGGGCACCATTACCGAACTGGGCGCGGGCGTCGAGGGCTGGTCCGTTGGCGATCGGGTGCTGGTCAATCCGTTAAAGCCCGGCGTCGGCCTGATGGGTGAAATGACCGACGGCGGCATGGCCGAATATGCCGCGGTGGACGCGCTGCAGCTTATCAGGCTTCCGGCCGGCGTCGACTTTGCACAGGCCGCCGCGCTGCCGGTGGCCTACGGCACCGCCCACCGCATGCTGATAACCCATAATACCGTCAAAAAGGGCGACCGGGTGCTGATCCTGGGCGCCAGCGGCGGCGTGGGCACCGCCTGCGTGATCCTGGCCAAGCATCTGGGCGCCGAGGTCATCGCCTGTGCCGGCAGCGAGGAAAAAGCCCAGGCGCTGAAAGCCCTCGGCGCCGATCATGTGGTCAATTACCGTGAAACGGATTTTTCAAAATGGGCCATCGGCCAGTACGGCAAGCCACAGCGCCGCACCACGGAAGGCGGCGTCGATGTGGTGATCAACTTTACCGGCGGCGATACCTGGCGCCCCTCCCTGAAGTGTCTGAAACGCGGGGGCATCCTGCTGGTGTGCGGCGCCACCGCCGGCTACGACCCGCAGGAAGACCTGCGTTATGTCTGGAGCTTCGAGCTGACCATCAAGGGTTCCAACAGCTTCTATCGCGACAACCTCGAAGACCTGCTGTCGATGATCGCCGACGGCCGTATCGATCCGGTTATCGACCGGGTCTTGCCCCTGGAACAGGCGGCGGAAGGCCTGCGCCTGATTCGCGATCGCGAGGTGCTGGGCAAAGTGATTGTCGCGCCGTAACGCCGCGCGCGACCCGGCCGGCCGGCCGGGGTAAGTTTATGGCCCCGCGCCATCCGGCTGTTTTGTTTGCAGACTGCATGCTATTAAGGAACAGATTATGACCGATATTACCGTCCCCACCGCCGCCGAAGTCCAGGAGCGGTTGTTAAAAGGCCCGTATCATCAATGGCTCGGGCTGGAAGTCCTGACCGTCGGCGAGGGCGAAATTACCCTGAAGGCGCGCTGGCGCGAGGAGTGGGTGGTTAACCCCGCCGGCGGCTATACCCACGGCGGCATCCTGGCCGCCCTGGTGGATTTGACCGCCGACTGGGCGCTGGTGGCGTTTACCGGCAAAGGCGTGCCGACCCTGGATTTGCGTGTCGACTACCACCGTCCGGCAAAAGGGGATTTAACCGCCGTCGGCACCGTGATCAAAGTGGGCAAGCAGTTTTCCAGCGCCGAGGCGCGGGTGTTCGACAGCGAGGGCCGGCTGGTGGCCAGCGGGCGCGGACTGTACGCCACGGCAACCGCCTAGGAAACCATCATGACCCTCCCGTTGGACCATCTGGTTATCAATACCCACTTCGCCACCGAGCGGGCGGCGCAGTGGTTCCGGGCGCTGGGTTTTACCCTGACGCCGCGCGGCTACCATTCATTGGGGTCGATTAATTACCTGATGATGTTTGCCGATCGCTATCTTGAAATCGTCGGCCTGCCCACCGACGGCGGGCGCCTGCGCCAGGAGCTGCTGGACAGTCCGGCGGGTATCGACGGCCTGGTGTTCGCCACCCGGGATGCCGGGGGCACCGCGCGCGCGCTGGCGGACGCCGGTTTTGCCCTGCAGCCGATCCAGGATTTTTCCCGCGAGGTGGCCAGCGGCGATGAGCATGGGCTGGCCAGGTTCACCACGGTGCGCCTTGCCGCCGGAACCTTTCCCGCCGGGCGGGTGTACTTTTGCCAGCACCACACCCCCGAATGGGTCTGGCGTCCCGAATGGCTTAGCCATGAAAACCAGGTCCAAAGCATTACCGGCCTGACCGTGATCAGCGGCGATGTGGAGAACTGCGGGCGTCAATACCGGCGCCTGGGCGATACCGGGCGTGATTTTGCCTTGCATATCGCCGATTACGCGGCCTTTGCCCGCCGGTTCGATGGACTGCCGTTGCCCGCCGCGGGCCGGGAGATGTTTGCCGCCGTGCATTTTCTGGGCGGCGATCTGGCGCGCATCGCCCGGGGCGCCGAGGCGCAGGGACTGCCGCTATGCTGGCGCGCGGGACGGTTACAGGTGGCGCTGCCCGAATTATCCACCCTACTCGAGTTTTTACCATGATGCAGACAACCAACCTGGGCGCCATGATCGATACCCGGCAGCCGGGCGGGCAGATTGCTTTTATCGCCCCGCTGGCGGACGACACCGCGCAGGAAATCACCTTTGACGAACTCGGCGCGCGCGCCGACGGCATCGGACGCGCGCTGCTGGCCCGGGGCTACCGCGCCGGGGAACGCGTCGCCATCCTGGGGCGCAACTCCATAGATTATATTGCCAGCCTGTTGGGCATCCTGCGCGCCGGGCTGGTGGCCGTCCCGATTAATTTCAAATTTCCGGTCGAGACGCTGGAGAATATCCTGCGCGATAGCGGCGCCCGTGTGCTGCTGGGCGATGCCGATCAGCTGTCCCGGCCGGCGATCGACCTGCCGCGCGTGGTGTTTGACGGCGCGGGCGCGGACGGGCTGGCGGCCTTTATCGACCCCGGAGAGCTGACGCCCTTCCCCGCCGGGCCGGACGACCTGGCGCTGCTGCTGTATACCTCGGGTTCCACCGGCATGCCCAAAGGCGTGCGCTTAACCCATGCCAGCCATGCCTGGGTGGTGCGTACCCGCCTTGAGAACCATGAGCTGGAGGGCGAGCGGGTGCTGATCGCCGCCCCGCTTTACCATATGAACGCGCTGGCGCTGGCGCTGTTAACGCTTGCCAGCCATGTCACCACCGTGCTGCTGCCGCAGTTCAGCGCCCGCGACTATATCAACGCCATTAGCCGCTACCGCTGCAGCTGGCTGACGGCGGTGCCGCCGATGATCGCCATGATGCTGCAGGAAAAGGATTTACTGGCGCGCAGTGATTTAACCAGCGTCAGGGTGGTGCGCATGGGATCGGCGCCGGTAACCGACAGCCTGTTCCAGCAAATCGGCCAGCTGTTGCCGCAGGCGCGCATCATTAACGCCTACGGCACCACCGAAGGCGGACCGGTGGTATTCGGCCCGCATCCGCGGGGCATCCCCACACCGCGGCTGAGCGCCGGCGCCGCCCATCCCCAGGTTAGCCTGCGTTTGCGCGATCCCCAGGGCCGGGAGGCCGCGCGCGGCATTCTGGAGCTGAAAAGCCCGGGCCTGATGCAGGGCTATCACCAGCGTCCGGACCTGCGGCCGCCGTTTACCGATGACGGTTATTATATCACCGGCGATGTGTTCGCCCGCGACGACCAGGGGTTTTATACCTTTATCGGCCGGCTGGACGATATGTTCGTCAGCGGCGCCGAGAATATCTACCCGAGCGAAGTGGAGCACCTTATCGAACGGCATCCCGCGGTACAACAGGCCTGCGTGGTGCCGGTGGCGGACGAGATAAAAGGCACCAAGCCGGTGGCCTGGGTGATCCTGCGCCCCGGCCGGCAGGCCAGCGCCGGGGAACTGAAGGCGTTTACCCTGCGCCACGGCGCGGCCTACCTGCATCCGCGCCATATCTGGCTGGTGGACAGTTTTCCCCTGGCCGGCACCAATAAGATCGACCGCCGCGCGCTGCTGCTCGAGGCGGAGCGGCGCCTTCACCAGGATGACCCATCCCCCCAGGCCACGCCGGGAGCACAGCATGACATTTAATTGGCATAACCCCTATCCCACCGTACGCGCGCCGTTATTTGCCCGCAATGTGGTGGCGACGTCCCACCCCATCGCCGCCCAGGCCGGCAACAGCGTCCTGCTGGAAGGCGGCAACGCGGTGGATGCAGCCATTGCCGCCGCCGCGACGCTCACGGTGGTGGAACCCTGCTCCAACGGCCTGGGCAGCGACGCCTTCGCCATGGTCTGGGACGGCGCGCGGCTGCACGGCCTTAACGCTTCCGGTCCGGCGCCGGCCAGTTGGGATCTGGCCCACTTTCGCCGCCGTCATGGCGAGGACGGCAACGGCATGGCCAAACGCCCGGAACGGGGCTGGGACTCGGTCACCGTACCGGGCGCCGTCGCGGGCTGGACGGCGCTGCACCAGCGCTTCGGCCGGCTGCCGTTCGAACGGCTGATGCAGACCGCCATCGACGTGGCCGAGCGCGGCGTGACCATTGCGCCGATTGTCGCGGCGAAATGGCGGGCGGCGGTGACCATACTGGCCGGGCAGCCCGGTTTTGCCGACGCCTTTATGCCCGGGGGGCGCGCCCCCGAGATCGGCGAAAAGTTTGTCTTTCCAGCCGCCGCGCGCAGCTTGCGGCTGCTGGCGCGGCAGGGCGGCCGCGCTTTTTATGAAGGCGAAATCGCCGAAAAAATCGTCGCCTGGTCACAGACCAGCGGCGGCAGCCTGACGCGCGGCGATCTGGCCGCCTACCAGCCGGAATGGGTAACGCCCATCAGCCAGGACTACCGCGGTTATACCCTGCATGAAATGCCGCCCAACGGCCAGGGCATCGCCGCGCTTATCGCCCTCGGCATCCTGGAACACTTTGATCTGGCCGGGCTCGCCCTTGACGGCGCCGCGGCCCAGCATCTGCAAATCGAGGCCATGAAGCTGGCCTTCGCCGATGTCTACCGCTACGTTGCCGATCCGGCCAGCATGGATGTGACGCCGTCACAAATGCTGGATAAAAGCTATCTGGCCGGCCGGGCGCGCCTGATCGACCCGGCGCGGGCGGCGGATCCGCAGCCCGGCCTGCCCGCCAGCGGCGGCACCGTTTACCTGGCCACCGCCGATGAAAGCGGCATGATGGTGTCGTTTATCCAATCCAATTATATGGGCTTCGGTTCGGGGGTGGTGGTGCCGGATTACGGCATCAGCCTGCAAAACCGGGGCGCCGGGTTCTCCAGCGACCCGCGTTCGGTTAACGTGGTGGCGCCCGGCAAGCGCCCGTTCCAGACCATTATCCCGGCCTTTTTGACCAAAGACGGCCAGGCGCAGATGAGCTTTGGCGTCATGGGCGGCGATATGCAGCCGCAGGGCCATATGCAGACGCTGGTGCGCATGCTGGATTTCCACCAGCAGCCCCAAGCCGCCTGCGACGCGCCGCGCTGGAAGGTCAACCGTGATTTTACCCTGGACCTGGAGGCCACCGTCAATCCCCTGGTGGCGGAACAGCTGCGCGCCATGGGCCACCGGTTGAAATCGGTCAACGATCCTTATATGGATTTCGGCTCGGGCCAGTTTATCTGGCGGCTGTCGGCGGATCGCGACCACGGTTATGTCGCCGCCAGCGACAGCCGGCGCGACGGCCAGGCGGTCGGATTTTAGCATCAAAATGGCTTTATTTATGAACCGCATACTGATAAGAATGAGGCTTGTGCTTTTGGCGGACAGCCATTATTCGGGGATATGATATGAAGCCGGGATTAGATCACCTATCAGGTAAAGGAACAAAGACCAATACGGGACGTCCGTCGCCGGCAATAGTGACGCTGGCGGCATTGGCGCTGGCCGTCAGCGGCGCGGCGTCGGCCAAAACGCTGGTGTTCTGCTCGGAAGGCTCGCCGGAAAACTTTAACCCGCAGCTGTATACCTCGGGCACCAGCGTGGATGCCAGCGCGGTGCCGGTTTATAACCGGCTGGTGGATTTCAAGACCGGCACCACCGAGCTGCAGCCCAGCCTGGCCGAAAGCTGGGATATCAGCGCCGACGGCAAGATCTATACCTTCCATCTGCGCCAGGGCGTAAAATTCCAGGGTAACAAATACTTTAAGCCCACCCGTGATTTCAACGCCGACGACGTGATTTTTTCGTTTATGCGGCAAAAGGATAAGCAGCATCCTTACCACAATGTGTCCAACGGCACCTATGCCAATTTTGACAGCCTGGAGTTCGGCACGCTGCTGACCGCCATCGACAAGGTGGACGATCACACCGTGCGCTTTACCCTTGCCCATGCCGAGGCGCCGTTCCTGGCCGATCTGGCCTGGTATTTCGCTTCGATACTGTCAAGCGAATACGCCGACGCCATGTTAAAGGCCGGCACGCCGGAACGGGTGGATAGGGATCCCGTCGGCACGGGACCGTTCCAGCTGACCCAGTATCAAAAGGATTCGCGCATTCTGTTCAGCGCCTTCCCCGACTATTGGCAGGGCAAGGCCAAGCTTGACCGTCTGGTCTACGCCATTACCCCCGACGCCTCGGTGCGCTTCGCCAAGCTGGAAAAAGGCGAGTGCCAGGTCATGCCGTTTCCCAATCCGGCCGATCTGCCGCGCATGCGCGACAATAAAGATATTACGCTTATGCAAAAAGCCGGGCTTAACACCGGTTTTCTGGCCTTTAATACGCAAAAGCCGCCGCTTGACAACGTGAAGGTACGCCAGGCGCTGGCCATGGCCATTAACAAACCGGCGATTATCGCGGCCATCTTCCAGGGCACCGGCACCGCCGCGAAAAATATCCTGCCGCCGGGGGTCTGGAGCGCCAAAGAAGATCTGCGCGATTATGATTTTAACCCGGACCAGGCCCGCGCCCTGCTCAAGGACGCGGGGTTCCCCGACGGCCTGACCATCGATCTGTGGGCGATGCCGGTACAGCGGCCGTATAACCCCAACGCCCGGCGCATGGCGGAAATGATCCAATCCGATTGGGCGAAAATCGGCGTCAAGGCCAATATCGTCACCTATGAGTGGGGCGAGTACCTGAAGCGGGTCAGGAGCGGCGAGCATCAGGCGGCGCTGATGGGCTGGACCACCGCCACCGGCGATCCGGATAACTTTTTCGGCCCGCTGTTTTCCTGCACTTCGGCCAACGGCGGTTCCAATTCGGCCAGATGGTGTTACGCGCCGTTTGATAAATTGATTACCGAAGCGCGCGCCAGCAGCGACCATAACCGGCGCATCGCGCTTTACCAGCAGGCGCAGGACATGATGCACGAGCAGATGCCGGCGGTGATGATTGCCCATTCAACCATTTTTGAACCGGTGCGCAAGGACGTCACCGGCTACGAAATCGACCCCTTCGGCAAGCATATTTTTTATCAGGTGGACGTCAAGCAATAGCCCCTTCACTCCGCCAGTTCCATAGCCGCCTCCAGGAGCGGCCGCGCCCAAGCCGGAGTGGCGCTCAACGCCCGGGCATCATCGGCCGGGGGAAATACCATTTTCCCCCGCACCGTTTCAAGCACCAGAGTCGGGTCCGGAATTGCGTCGCCGGGCCTGGCATCCAGACTGTTATCGAAAACCTGCACATGGGCAAGCAACGGCAGCAGCTTTATCAGATTAGCCCGCGACGTGACCCACCGTTCCCGTATTTTCTGGGAGGGTATGGCATGGCCGCCATGACTCACGCGCAGCTGTACGCGCCTGATATGCTGCTCCGGTGATGATAGCCCGCAGAACAGCATGATCACCTCATGCGTTTCGCAGGCCTGGCTCAGCAGCCGTGGCATGGTATTGCCGCCCAGCGTGGTTTCAAAGGCATAGTTGGCGCCCCCGGCGATGGCGGCTTCCAGCCGCGAACGTCCAAAGGTCCATGCCCGGCCGTTCGCCTCGTCAGGCTCCAGCCCCAGTTGGGTCATAAGCTCACGGGCATAGGCATCCGGATTAAACCATGCCAGGCCGTGCTCTGCCAGCAGGCTGCCGCCCACCGAACTTTTGCCGCCGCCGTTAACGCCCGCCAGAACAAAAATAAACGGCCGCGCCATTAGAAGCCCTCGCCCGCCTTGGGCCGCCGTTTCAGCGCCCCCCGCCGCGCCAGCACAGAAGCTACATTCACGGCGGCGTCCGGATTTTCTAGCACCGCCAGCCGTGCATTGAACCTGTCGGTCAGGTCATCCAGTACCGATTGCTCGCGTGCTTTAAGCAGCAGCAAAGAGTGAGTCAATTCACGATAGGTGGCGACATCCAGCAGCACCATTTCCACGGTGGAATGATTGGTAATGGCCAGGGTTCCGCCCTGATGCACCCTCCGCACCACCTCCCCCCATTTGTTTTTCACTTGCGAGGCGTTTGCCTGGGGCAATTCATCGAAATTAAGCAGTTCCGTGATCATGGTGTAATCTCCGCGAGCGGTATGATTTAGCCATTATGGCAAAAACAGCCTTATATAGCCATTCGAGATTGCTCAGGTGATGAAGAGGTGTTTGGGGAACAAACCGGCATAATGGGCAAGACGTCAACCTCGCCATAAGTTCTGCTTGCCCATCATACCCGCCGCACGTTCCCGCGCGGGCTTGCCGGTGGGTTATTTTATCACCGCGCAGGCGACACGGTCGCCGGCGCCGCCGATGGGCTGGCTTTGGTAATCATCAGGATTGGCGTGGATAACCACCGAGGAACCGTCGCCGTCCAGCAGCGCGGGGCGCGGGGTGCCGGGCGTCACCGACACCAGCGTCGAATAGATTTCCGCAAAGGCCTTGCCGTCGGCGCCGGCGTAGATATTGGTCAGGTCGCCCTGATCGTTGGCATTGGCGTTCAACAAACCATGCACCACCGGCATCGCGGAGTGGACATGCCCGCCGGCGTCCTTGAACTTATCTTTGGCATCGCAAACCCCCTTTTCATGGAAATGAATACCGTGCCAGCCGGGAGCAAGCCCCGTGGCCTCCACGCGCATAATCACCCCTTTAGGCGCGTCCGAAAGGGTAATCTTACCCATATCCTTGCCGTCGGCGCCCACCAGGCTTGCGGTATGCACCGCCGGCTGGGGCTGGGCCAACGCCATATTGGCGGTTAAGGCCGTGGCGATGAAAAACACAATACGCCGCATAATAAACTCCTGTAGCAGAACCTGCCGACTGCGGAAGTGCAATGTCGGTCAATGTAGATAAGCGTAGACAGTGAGACGCATATTGTCCTGATTAGCGGCGCTATTCTTGATGTCGGTCATGCCATGCGCACCGCCCGGCATCGCGCCATGCCCCGGCCCGGCACCGGCGGCGGCGTATTTATCCGGCGTTAAGCGCCACGGGGACCAGGCCTGGACGGCGCGCCATGTTGATGGTAGGAATGGTGGAGACTGCCGGACAGACATTATTTATCCGCGACAATAAGGAGGGGGAGGCATGAAGACAACCAGACTGCCGGGCATTACACTGGCGGGATTTACCCTGGGCGCGATGGCCGCGCTGTTGCCGGCCGCCACGGCCCTGGGCGCCGAGGTGCCCGCCGGAGTCGAACTGGCGGCCCGGCAGGACATCGTGCGCAATAACGGCAGCGAGCCGGCTTCCCTCGATCCCCACCGGGTCGAGAGCGATGTGGAATTTAATATCATCAGCGACTTCTTCGACGGACTGGTCAGCCTCGACAGCCACGGCGCCGTGGCGCCGCGCCTTGCCGCCGGCTGGGATAATCCCCGGCCCAGGGTGTGGATTTTTCACCTGCGCCCCGGCATTACCTGGTCGAACGGCCAGCCGATTACCGCCGGCGATCTGGTCTACAGCTGGCGACGCTTAATCGATCCCGCCACCGCCTCGCCTTACGAAAGTTATCTGGTAAGCATGCATGTGCTGAACGCCGCCGAGATCGCCGCGGGCCAAAAGCCGGCGGACAGCCTGGGCGTGCGGGCGCTGGACGACGCCACGCTGCAAATCGACCTCACCCAGCCGGTAAGCGCCTTTCTCAGCATGCTGGCGCATCCGTCCCTGGTGGCGATTAATCCCCGGGCCGTCGCGCAGTTCGGCGATAAATGGACCCAGCCGCAGAATTTTGTCGGCAGCGGCGCCTTCACCCTGGCGCAATGGGTAGTGAATGAAAAAGTGGTGGGTGTCAGGAACAGCCGCTACTGGGATAACCGGCATACCGTGATCAACCGCATCACCTATTTGCCCATCGCGTCGGAAACCGCCGATATCAATCGTTATAAGGCGGGTGAAATTGATATTACCGCGAGCGTACCGCAAACGTTATTCCGGTCGCTGCAAACGGACCTGGGCGCGCAGGTGCATATTTCGCCCAAGCTGGCGGTCTATTATTATGAATTTAATACGCAAAAGCCGCCGTTTAACGATCCGCGGGTGCGGCTGGCGCTTAACCTGGGGCTGGATAAAACCATTATCGCCGAAAAAGTGCTGGGGCAAGGCCAGCGACCGGCCTATCTGTTCAGCCCGGACAACACCGGCGGCTTTGCGCTCACCCCCCCTGTTTACGCCGGCTGGACCCAGCAGCAGCGGGTGGCCGAGGCCAGGGCATTGCTGGCGCAGGCCGGATTTACCCCGGCGCGGCCGCTGAAGTTCTCGCTGTTGTATAACACCTCCGAATCGCACCAGCGCATCGCCATCGCCGCCAGCTCCATGTGGAAAAAAAACCTGGGGGTGGAGGCCACGCTTAACAGCCAGGAATGGAAGAGCATGCTTGACACCCTACACGGGCCTAATTTCGACGTGGTGCGCTACGCCTGGATAGCCGACTATAACGAACCGTCCACCTTCCTCAATAACTACGTCACCAACGACAGCAATAATACGGCAAAATACAGTAACGCGGATTACGACCGGGCGGTAAATAATGCCGCCGCCGCGTCGACAAAAGAGGATCGGGCGCGGTATTACCAGCAGGCCGAGGATATTTTGACCAGAGAATCACCGGCCATTCCCGTTTATCAATATGTCTCGGTAAAACTGGTCAAACCCTATATCGGCGGCTTCCATGAAAGCCCACTGGGATATGTCTACGCCCGGGACCTGTACGTGGTTAAACACTAGCTCCCGCCTCCCCTGCCCCGCGCAAATAAAACGGGGACCTGCGCAAAGCAGGTCCCCGTATACATCCGATAATGATTAAAGCATCGGATTAATTGTTAAATCCTGCCCAATAAGACCAAGATCAGCAGAATGACGACCACCACGCCGAGCAGGCCGCTTGGGTAATAACCCCAGCTGCGGCTGTGGGGCCAACTCGGGAAAGCACCAATTAGCAGAAGTATTAATACGATTAAGACGATTGTTCCGATGCCCATGGAAAACTCCTTTGTTTATTGACTTGCTGTTTCCAGCGCATTTGCCTCGTTCTAAACAGAGTTTACGTCTTATGAAAGAAATGAGCTCAGTCAGAGATAACGTAATGAGTATAGACATCTTTTCGCGTTTGCCCCGGCTAAATTTCAACGGGTGGCGATTGCTGCATGGACTGAATGGCTGTCAGGGCGATGGTATAGACGATATCGTCCACCAGCGCCCCGCGCGAAAGGTCGTTGACCGGCTTGCGCAGGCCTTGCAGCATGGGCCCGATGGAAACCAGCGCCGCTGAGCGCTGAACCGCTTTGTAGGTGGTATTGCCGGTATTCAGGTCCGGGAAAATAAACACCGTGGCCTGGCCGGCCACCGGCGAATCGGGCGCTTTGGTTTTGGCCACATCGGCCATAATGGCGGCGTCGTATTGCAAAGGACCGTCGATCGCCAGATCGGGGCGTTTTTCGCGCGCCAGCCGGGTGGCTTCGCGCACTTTATCCACGTCGCTGCCGGTGCCTGACGTGCCGGTGGAGTAGGAGATCATGGCCACGCGCGGTTCGATGCCGAAGGCCGCGGCCGAGTCGGCCGACTGGATGGCGATGTCGGCCAATTGCCCGGCGTCGGGATCGGGATTGATGGCGCAATCGCCATACACCAGCACCTGTTCAGGCAACAGCATAAAGAACACCGATGACACCAGCGAACTGCCCGGCGCGGTTTTGATCAGCTGCAGCGCCGGGCGGATGGTATTGGCGGTGGTATGCACCGCGCCGGAGACCAGGCCGTCCACGTGCCCCTGTTCCAGCATCAGGGTACCCAGCACGACGTTATCCTCCAGCTGTTCCCGCGCAATCAGCTCCGTCATGCCCTTGCCCTGGCGCAGCGCCACCAGCCGCGCCAGGTAATGTCCCCGCGCGGCGGCCGGATCGATCAAATCGATTCCCGCGCCCAGCGTCACGCCCTGCGCCGCGGCGATACGGCGTATTTCATCGGGGTTGCCCAGCAGCACGCAGCGCGCGATACCACGCTCGGCGCATATCGCCGCGGCCTTGATGGTGCGGGGTTCATCGCCTTCAGGCAAGACGATGCGTTTGGCGGCCCGCCGGGCCATTTCGGTCAGTTGATAACGGAAGGCCGGCGGCGACTGGCGGCGCGGGCGTTCAGAGACGGCGGTCAGGGAGGCTACCCACCCGGCATCGATATAGCCGGCGATATAGTCCTGCAGATTTTCAACGCGCTGATGATCTTCGGCCGGCACCTCCAGGTTGAAGTTTTGCAGGTTAAGCGAGGTTTGCCAGGTATTGGTGTCCACCATCAATACCGGCAGGCCGGTCTGGAACGCGCGCGCACACAGCCGGCCTATCGACGGCGCGATATCATAGCCGCCGGTCAGCAGGATGGCGCCGATGTCCACGCCGTTCATGGCCGCCAGGCAGGCCGACACCAGCACTTCCGGGCGGTCCGCGCAGGTCACCAGCAGCGAGCCGGGACGAAACAGGTCGACCATGCCGGTGAGCCCGCGCGCGCAAAAGGTCACCGAACGCACCCGCCGGGTCTGGATATCGCCGGCGTTGACGATACGGGCGTTAAGGTGATGCGCCATATCGATGACGCGCGTGGCGATAAGCGCCATGCTCCAGGGGATAGCGCCCAGGATCGGCATGGGAAAATGACTGAACGGCGGCAACGCCGCATCGGCGGCGCCGTCCTGGCTGGCCTGGTCGAAGATTTCCGACAGGTCGGGACGGGTGCGGCCCTGTTCGTCCAGCGGCGCGTTGATTTTATTGATGATGACGCCCGCCACGCCGCTGTGTTTGCCTATGCCCGCGCACGCCAGCTCCAGCCGCTCCCGCAGCTGCGCGGTTGTACCGGTTCCCAGCGCGGTGACCAGCACGATTTCCGCGCCCAGCGCCTTGGCGATGTCGTGGTTCAGTTGGTTGGCGAACTGGTGGCGCCGCGTCAGCATCAGCCCCTCGATCAGCACCACGTCCGCCTGTCCCAGGGCGCTGTGATAACGCGCGACGATATCTTCCATCAGGACGTCGCGCGCATTGGATCCCAACAGCATCTCGACATAGCCCATCTCAAGGGGCGGCGCGACGGCAATCGCGGAGTTGGCCCGGATGATGGCGGTGGTCTGGTCCGGCCGGCTGCTGCCGTCGCGCGGCTGGGCAACCGGCTTGAATACGCTCAGGCGTATGCCTTTGCGCTCAATGGCCCGGATCACGCCCAGGGTGACGCTGGTTAATCCGACGCTCAGGTCGGTTGGGATCAACATAATAGTACGTGGCACGGCGCAACCCCCGGCAATATTCTGGAACGCTATTTTCTCCTATTTTGTGTGAGTTATGCCGTGAGGCCGCCGACAGTTGTCGGCATAAGCCGTCTCATGTCACCGATTGCCCCGCCCCGCCGCGGACCGGCCATTGACCGTCATCACAAAACCGCAACCGGTTTCTGAAACCGGTTGCAGAAAAAAAGTCCATCAGGTATTACTCCCTACACCATGTCATAAGAGGGCCGCTGTATGCCAAAGATCCTATTGTGTTGCGCCGCCGGAATGTCCACCAGCATGGTGGTGAAAAAAATGCTGAAAGCCGCTGAAATAAAAGGACTGGACGTCGAAATAAAAGCGGTGGGGCTGGAAGAGTTTGCCGAGCAATTACCCCATTACGATTGCTGCCTGCTGGGGCCGCAGATCAAATATAAGCTCGGCGATTTCAAAATCATCGCCGATGAGCAGCATAAACCCATCGTGGTTATTAACAGTATGGATTACGGCATGATGAACGGCGAAAAGATATTAAACGACACGCTGGCGCTGCTTAACGCCTAGGAGAAACTATGTCCGGAATTAGCGCATCGGTATTTGGCGTCATTGAAAACACCATCAGTCCCATTGCGGGCAGATTATCCAGCCAGCGCCACGTAATGGCGATCAGGGATGGTTTTATTTCCGCCATGCCGTTTCTGATCGTCGGCTCCTTTATGCTGGTGTTCGCGCACCCGCCTTTTTCCGCCACCAGCGATTGGGCATTTGCGCAATGGTGGCTGCGCATGGCGGCGCAATATGAGTCGGTTATCCTCATGCCGTACAATATGACCATGGGCATTATGTCGCTGTTTATTGCCGCCGCCATCGCTTATAACCTGGCCCTCAGTTATAAAATGAACGGGTTTATGGCCGCCATGTTATCGCTGATGGCGTTCATGGTGGTGGCCGCCCCGCAAACCGATAAAATGCTGCCGGTCTCCTCGCTGGGCGGCACCGGGATATTTACCGCCCTGCTGGTGGCGATTTTCGCCACCGAATTAATGCATTTCCTGCAGGTCAGGAATATTGGCTTCCATCTGCCGGAGCAGGTGCCGCCGAAAATACAGCAATCCTTTGATTTACTGATTCCGGTGCTGGCCATATTTTTTACCCTCTATCCCCTGAGCCTGTTTATCCAATCGCAGTTCGGCATGTTGCTGCCTCAAGCCATCATGGCGCTGTTCGGCCCGATTATTTCCGCCGCCGATACGCTGCCGGCGATTTTGATCGCGGTCTTGATCTGCCATTTATTATGGTTTGCCGGCATCCACGGCGCGGTCATCGTCGGCGGCATGCTGCAGGCCTTCTGGCTGACTAATCTTGGCATCAACCAGCAGGAACTGACCGCCGGCCAGCCGCTGACCCATATCTTTATCGAACCCTTCTGGCAGTTTTTTATCGTCATCGGCGGCTCCGGCTCCACCATGGGACTAGTGTTGCTTTATCTGCGCAGCCGTTCCGCCCACCTGCGGTCCATCGGCAAACTCAGCCTGGTGCCCTGCCTGTTCAATATCAACGAGCCGGTGATTTTCGGCTCGCCGGTGGTGATGAATCCGACGCTGTTTATTCCCTTTATCACCGCGCCGCTGATTAACGCCACGCTTGCGTATATCGCCACCCGTACCGAACTGGTTGGCCGGGTGATTTCCATGGCGCCCTGGACGACCCCGGCCCCCATCGGCGCGGCCTGGTCCACCGGCTGGGATCTCCGCGCGGCGCTGCTGGTGGTGGTGCTGCTGGCCGTGTCGACCCTGGTGTATTACCCCTTTTTCAAAATCTATGAACGCCAGCTGCTGGCGCAGGATCGCCCGCTGCCGCAGACCCGGCCGCAGGCGGCATAAGCCGCGCAAAGGTCATCACAATACTCACTGAGGAAGATGGATATGCATTATCAGACGTTGCCCCCTTTTCCAGCGGACTTTCTCTGGGGCGCCTCCACCTCGGCGTATCAGGTGGAGGGCGCCTGGAACGAGGACGGCAAAGGCCCGACGGTGATCGATCGGGCGCAATTCCCGCCGGCGCTGAGCGATTTCACCGTCGCAAGCGATCACTATCACCGCTTTGCCGGGGACATCGCCCTGTTCGCCGAACTGGGGCTGAAGACCTACCGCTTTTCCATTGCCTGGAGCCGGCTGTATCCCGAGGGCGACGGCGAGCTCAATCCGCTGGGTGTGGCCTTTTACCAGCGGCTGATTGATGACATTCGCCGCCACGGCATCGAACCGCTGGTGACGCTGTACCATTTCGATTTGCCCTGGGCGCTGCAGCTTCAGGGCGGCTGGTCGAACCCGCGCACCATCGCGGCCTTTGAACGCTTTGCCCGCACCGCCTTTGCCCTCTTCGGCGATCGTGTCCACTACTGGCTGACGATCAACGAACAGAACATGATGATCCTGAAAGGCGACGTCATCGGTACCCTGCCCCCCGGCACCCCCGATCCGCAAAAGACCCTCTACCAGCAAAACCACCATATGATGCTGGCGCAGGCCAGGGCGATGATCGCCTGCCATGAGCTGCTGCCGGCCGCCAAAATCGGCCCGGCGCCGAATATTTCCTGCGTCTATCCGGCCAGCCCGCGCCCGGAGGATGCGATCGCCGCCAATAATTATTCGTCCATCCGCAACTGGCTTTACCTGGATCTGGCCTGCCACGGCCGGTATAACGCGCTGGCCTGGCGTTTTATGGCGGAAAAAGGCTATCTGCCGCGCATCGCCGACGAGGACATGAACCTGCTTGCGCAGGGGCGTCCCGATTTTATCGCCTTTAATTATTATGCCTCCACCACGGTGGCGGCGGACGTGCCGCGGGAAAACGCCGCCCCGGACAACGCACGCGACATCGAGGATCAACAATTGCCCGGCATGGATCGCGCGGTGTATATCGGCGCCGATAATCCGCATCTGGAACATAATCAGTTCGGCTGGTATATCGACCCGGTGGGATTGCGCGTGACCTGCCGGGAAATTTATGAGCGTTACCACCTGCCGCTGATCGTGACCGAAAACGGCCTGGGCGCGTTTGATACGCTGGCGGCGGGCAACAAGGTGTATGACGATGACCGTATCCGGTATCTCAGCGACCATATACGCCAGCTGCGGTTAGCCCTTGCCGACGGCGTGGCGCTGTTCGGGTATTGCCCCTGGTCGGCGATTGACTTGGTCAGCACCCATCAGGGCATCGGCAAACGCTACGGCTTCGTGTATGTCAATCGCGACGAGCACGACCTGAAGGATTTGGCCCGCTTGCGGAAAAAGAGTTTTTTCTGGTACCAGCGGGTGATTAAAAGCAACGGACAGCGCCTGGAGACGGATATCGGGTATTAAGCCAGCACCCCTTCGCCGGGCGGGCATTTACCGCCCGGCGAAGGGACCGGGAATAACGGAGTCGCGCACCATCAGCCGGCCGCTAAAGGGCTTGAGCGGCGATACCCCCTTGCCGTCAAGTACGTTGACCACCTGCTCCAGCGCGCTTTTAATCATCTGCGCCACCGGCACATGCACGGTGGTCAGCGGCGGATTAAGATACGACGCCACGGGAATATCGTCAAAACTGAGCAACGAGATCTCGCCGGGCACCGCCCGGCCGCGCTCACGCAGCGCCCTGGCGGCGCCGATGGCCATATCGTCGTTGGCGCACACCAGCGCGCTGAAGGCGGCCGCGCCGTCCAGCAGCGCCAGGCAGGCGTTAAACCCGCTGTTTAACGACCATTGACCGGCGGCGAGCAGCGATTCATTCACAGGTATGCCCGCGGCGTCCAGGGCCTGGCGGTATCCCGCCGCGCGCGCGGCGGCGGTGGGCGACCCGGCCGCGCCGGTGATAAAGGCGATGTCCCGGTGTCCCTGCGCGATGAGATACGCCACCGCCTCGCA
This sequence comes from Sodalis sp. RH24, assembly GCF_047324145.1. NCBI lineage: Bacteria > Pseudomonadati > Pseudomonadota > Gammaproteobacteria > Enterobacterales > Bruguierivoracaceae > Sodalis > Sodalis sp. RH24. The sequence goes on along the minus strand of NZ_CP178729.1, from coordinate 350,342 downwards.
GGCGTCGCGCTGATGATCGGCGAATACGCAATGCTCGCGGGCATGCGGCAAATCGCGGTTAATCACCAGGAACGGGATATCGTGCCGGGCGATCAGGCCCATCAACTCCGCTTCACCCAGGAAGCTCGGATAGATAATAATGGCGTCGCAGCGGCGATCCAGCAGGAACTGGATCGCTTCAAGCTCGCTGTCGACGCTGTGTTTCCCGTCCACCAGGATAAGCTGCCGGCCGTAGTTTTCGGTCATTTTGGCGGTCTGGTACAACAGTTCGCTGAAATAAGGACCGTTAAACAGGGTGTTGGTGACGATCAGGCCGATACTTTGCGAATTTTTGGTCGCCAGGCTCCTGGCCAGCAGGTTGGGACGGTAGCCGGATTCTTCAATAGCCTTGAATACCCGTTGGCGCGTTGTTTCCTTGACATAATTATCGCCCGACAGGACACGGGACACCGTGGATTTGGAGACGCCCGCCTTGATCGCAACATCCTGCATGGTAATCATTGCAAAACCCTATTCATCCCATGACTGGGGAGAAAATCGCCTGGCGCTGATTTTAGCATACCGGCCTTGCCGGGATAAGATATCCGCGCTGTTTACGGCGCTTTTGCCGCGGCGGTGGGATGAGAGGAATAGCGCCCCGGATTAAGCGCCGGCGCCGGCCCCGCCCGCGCCAGTCCGGGCCGCAGGGGGGGTTAGCCGAGCGCGGCGTCGATGGCGCGCAGCAGCCGCGGATCGTCAGCGGTGACATCGGGCGCAAACCGCGCGATAACCTTGCCCTGCCGGTTGATAAGGAACTTTTCAAAATTCCATAATACGTCCTGGCGATTGGTGGGGTCGACCCCATAGCCCTTCAGGCGCTCGCGAAACGGGCCGTCGCCGGTAGCCACCGGTTGCGCCGCGGTCAGCTGGGCGTATAAAGGATGCTGATCCTCGCCAAGCACCGATAATTTGGAAAACATCGGGAAGTGCACGTCATAGTTGACGGCGCAGAAGTCGCTGATTTCCGCGTCGCTGCCCGGTTCCTGGCCCTTGAAGTTATTGGCGGGAAAACCCAGCACTTCCAGCCCGCCGGCGCGCCGTTCCTGGTAAAGTTTTTCCAGCCCTTCATACTGCGGCGTCAGCCCACATTTGGACGCCACGTTGACCACCAGCAGCACCTTGCCGCGGTACGCCGCCAGGCTGCCGGGAGTACCGTCAATGTGTTTAAGCGGTATGTCGTAAAGAGACTCGGTCATGTTTTATCCTTTTCAAATGATAGAGGGCCAGGTTTCATCGGCGGCACGCCCCGCCCCGCCAGGGGAACGCCGGGCGCCGCCGGTCATGCCGCGCAAACGACCTATGACAATAGCGCGCCCGGGCCGCAGGCGCAAGGCAAGGCGCGCCGGCGGTCAACCGGGGATCGCCGGGGCCCGCGCCGGCCGTCAGGGCGCAAGCCGGCCGTTTTCAATGCAAACGGTATCGAAGGCATACAGCACCTCCGGGTCCGGCAGAGCCAGATTTTTATCCTTGCCCTGGTATGGTAGGCGCCCAAGCAAGTCGCGCAGGATATTGACGCGCGCCGTATGTTTATCGTCGGTATGCACCACTATCCACGGCGTGGTCGGGGTATGGGTGCGGGTCAGCATGAGGTTGCGCGCCTCGCTGTACGGCTTCCACAGCTTGGTGGCCTGCTGGTCGATGGGGCTGATTTTCCACTGTTTCAGGGGATCGGTGAGACGGGATTCCAGCCGCTCCTTTTGTTCGCGCTTGCTGATATCCAGATAATATTTGATAAGCTTAATGCCCGAGCGCACCAGCAGCTGTTCAAAATCCGTCACGGTGTTCATAAATTCTTCGTACTGCTCGTCGGTGCAAAACTTCATCACGCGCTCGACGCCGGCGCGGTTGTACCAGCTGCGGTTGAACAGCACCATTTCCTGCGCCGCCGGCAGCTGCGCCACGTAGCGTTGGAAATACCATTCGGCCTGATCCCGCTCCGAGGGTTTGCCAAGGGCGACTACCCGGATTTCACGCGCGCTCAGGTGTTCGGAAATGGTTTTGATAATGCCGTCTTTGCCCGCCGCGTCGCGGCCCTCGAAGATCACCACGATTTTATCGTTGGCGCTGATGATTTCGCGCTGCAGCTTGACCAGCTCTACCTGCAGTAAATGCAGGACCTGATCGTACTCCTTGCCGGACGGGATCTGCGCGGAGGGTGATTCCTGGTCGTCGTTATGGTGCTTTTTTTTGCTCATTGTTACTCCCGATGGATGAGATTCCTGATTTCAGCCCTGAGTATGGCATTCAATTGGCCGTTGCGTGAGGATGGCGGGTTTTAATGTTTTTTATACAGAACTATCAAGCGCAAGCGTTATGATGGCGTTACTGCTGGAACAATAACCGGGGGATGCCATTGGAACTGTACACCGAGAGAATGCATTTGCGCCCCGTACGGGTAAGCGACGGCGACAGCCTGTACCGCATCTACGGCGACCCGGAAACCCAGACCTTTAATCCCGCCGGTCCCTATCCCGATCTTGCCTATGCCAAGCGGGTGCTGGCCGGCTGGCTGACCCATTGGCAGGCTTTCGGTTTCGGCACCTGGGCGATTAAGCTCAACCGCGGGCCGGAGGCGATTATCGGCTTTGGCGGCCTGAGCGTGCGCCCCTTGGGCGACCGGGTCATCAATAACCTGGGTTACCGGTTCGCGGCCGATGCCTGGGGAATGGGCCTTGCCACCGAATTTGCGCGGGCGGCGGTCGCCGCCGGCTTCGGCGCGCTCGGGCTCGCGGAGATCTCCGCCACCGTCCGGGAAAACCATCTGTCGTCGCAGCGGGTGCTGATTAAAGCGGGACTCGTACGGGCCGGCAGCATTGACGATGTGCCGGGCCACGTACCCAGCCTGCTGTTCACGCTGCGCGCTGGCGACTATGATCCCGGCAAAAACGCGGCAGACGACCCTCCCGGGCGATAGCGCGGCCAGTACGATGTTGTCCTTGACAGCCGCTGGAATTCCCGATAATTTGCCACTTTATAAAACACTTTTATAAAGTCGTCCTGCCCGCCGCCCCGGCACACAATAGCGCGGCGACAGACTCTGGAGCGCGGATGAGCATCAAAATGATTGCGGTGGATATGGACGGCACGTTCCTGGACGACGGCAAAAATTATGACCGGCAGCGATTCAGCCGGCAATACGACAGCCTGCGCCGGCGGGGCATAAAGTTTGTGGTGGCCAGCGGTAATCAGTACTACCAGCTGATCTCCTTTTTCCCCGACATTGCCGGTGAAATCGCCTTTGTCGCCGAGAATGGCGCCTACGTCGTCAACGGCGGCCAGGAAGTGTTCTGCGGCGAGTTCAGCCGGGAACACTATGAAAGGATCTTGGCCGTGCTGGCGGAGATACCTTATCTGCACACCGTCGTCTGCGCCAGGGAAAGCGCCTATCTGCTTAACAGCGTCGCACCGCACCTCTACCGGCGGATCAACCGTTATTATCATCGCCTGGCGGGGGTAGATAATTTTTCCGCCGTCACCGGCACGATATTTAAATTTGCGCTCTCGCTGCCCGATGAAAAATTACCCGGGTTTATCCGTTTTATCGCCGCTGAACTGGAGGGCATCGTCACCCCGGTATCCAGCGGCCATGGGTCGGTCGATCTGATTATTCCCGGCCTGCATAAGGCCAACGGGCTGCGGATACTTCAGCGGCTATGGCATATCTTGGATGATGAGGTGGCGGCCTTCGGCGACGGCGGCAACGACCTCGAAATGCTGCAACAGGCGGGCTACGGCTACGCCATGGCCAACGCGCCGGACACGATCAAAGCGGCGGCCCGTTACCTCGCCGCCTCGAATAATGAGGCCGGCGTATTAGGCATTATCGACGACATTTTGCTGCCCGCCCCGCCCTTCGCCTGAGAACCGCCGTTTTTCGTGTTCGATCAGCCACTGCTTGCGCCATAAGCCGCCGCCGTAGCCGGTCAGGGTGCCGTCGGCGCCGATGACCCGGTGGCAGGGTATCAAAATGGCAATCTGGTTGGCGCCGTTGGCCCGGGCCACCGCCCTGGTCGCGGTGGGACGCGCGATGGCGGCGGCCACCGCCGAATAGCTTCTTACCTGGCCCGCGGGGATGGCGCGCAAGGCATCCCAGACCCGGCGGGTAAATAGCGATCCATGCTCGGCCAGCGGCGTGGCGAAGCGGCAGGATGCGCCGGCGAAATAGTCGTTCAGCTCGCGCTCCAACTGGTCGGTGACCGGCGTGCTATCCATAACGATCTCCGAGGCGGTGAGGTTCCTGAGCCGGGTGAGTTCCGCGGGCAACGCCGGGCGATCGGCAAACTCCAGCAGGTGCAGCGCCTGCTGGTCCGCCACCGCCAGCATGGAGCCGAGCGGGGTGTCCAGCCAGCGGCTTTTCAGAAACCGATGCCGCCGGGCCTGGCTGGGATTCATGCCCAGGTGCCGGGTAATGGCGGCGCGAAAACCGCTGCCCGATTCAAAGCTGGCCTCCAGCTGGGCCTCTATGACGTCCGCCCCCATCGTCAGTTGGTGAATGCCCTTGCCCAGCCGGCGCAGCCGCGCCATCTCAAGAAAGGTGACGCCAAACTGGCGTTTAAACGCCCGCCTTACGGTGGAGGGATCCAAACCCGCCGCGGTCAGGTCGTCTTCCGACCATTTTTTTTCCGGGTCGCTTTCCAGGCGGGTCAGCAGCATGCCCAGGGTTTTATCCCGCGCGCCGAACAACGACAGGGGCTGGCACCGTTTGCACGGCCTGAAACCCGCCTCCATGGCCTCGACCACGGTGGCGTAAAAAACGGCATGTTCTTTTTTGGGCTTGCGCGCCGGGCAGGTCAGGCGGCAAAACACGCCGGTGCTTTTGACCCCCACGAACGCAAAACCATCATAGACCGGGTCGCGCGCCAGCAGCGCGGCGTATAGCGTATCCACATCAGGCAGTTCAAAAAACATCGCGATCGGCACCCTGTAACCCAACATAAGCGCCATCTTAAAGGAATGTATTTTTGCCGACGACATTTTTCGGGCGTTGATTTTTTTGCCCGATCCGCGCGGCGACGCCCCTAGTATCGCGCCGCCAGCCGGCGGGCGAACCGGGCCACGCAATCCAGGCCGTGCGGCCAGGCGCCAAAACCGGACTGGGCGTTGATATGGCCGGCCTCCCCCACATCCACCAGTTCGCTGCCCCAGGCGTCGGCCCAGTATTGCGCGCGCGGGAACGCCAGCAGTGGATCGTTATGGCTGGCGAACATCAGGCTGGGCACCGGCAGCCGTACCGGCAGGATGCGATCCTCGATTTCAAAGCGCACCGGCTCGGCGGGCGCCACCAGGACGACCCCGGCTATTTGGCCGGCGCAGCGGCTGGCATAATACCAGGACGACAACGCGCCAAAGCTATGGCCTATCAGCAATGCCGGCGCCGCCGGCGCGTCCAGCGCGCGCCTGATGGCCGTTTGCCAGCCGTCGAGATCCGGCTGCAGCCAGTCGCGCTGGGCAATACGCCGCCAGGCGGGAAACGCCCGCTGCCAGCAGGTTTGCCAATGCTCGGGGCCGCTGTCGTTGATGCCTGGCACCAGTATCACGCGCAGCGGCGCATAAACGTCGGCGGCGGGCGATTGGCCGTCGGCGGGCCGCGGCGGATAAACGCCCGGCCCAGAGCGCGCCGTATCGCCGGGCGCGGCGCGTTCTGGCCCAGGCTGCCCGTTCACGGCCCGTTGCTGTGCCGGCCGGCGAAGGTTCATGCCGGGAACCGCGCCAGCACGGACATGACCGCCAGCAGATCGGCGCTGCCCCCGGGGCTGAGATTGCGCCGCGTCAGCGCGCGATCCATGACCTCCAGATCCTGCTCGCGCCAGCCGTCCGCCAGCAGCCGCCGGGCATAGCCGCGCACAAACCGCAGCCCGCCGAGGCCGCCGCGCGCCACCAGATTGGTATCGGGATTATGGGCCATCAGCACCAGCAGGCAGTGCAGCAGCGCGCTTTCTCTTTTCGTCCCCACCGCCAGCAGCCGATCCCAGGCCGGCAGGGCATGATCGCGCACGGTGGCGAATCCGCGGGCGGCCTCGCCCCGCGCGCCGGTCAGGCCATGGCGCAGGTAAATATGCTCGCCCACGGTAGCCGCCCGGCGGCAGCCGGCCAGTTCCGTCGCCACCAGCCGGGCGCAGATCGCCGCCACGTCGGCGCATAACGCGCTACGGGTCAACGCCTGCCCCCGCCCGCTCAGGCGCCCGGCGGCGACGCACAGCAAGCCCAGGGAAAAAATCCCCCCTTTATGGGTATTGACGCCGCCGGTAGCGGCAAACATGGCGTGCTCGCAGGCCAGGCCGGTGGGGCGGATTTCAGCCAGTACCCGCTGCGCCGGCATTCCGGCGCACCGCTCGCCCAACGCGATAAACCGGCCGAACCAGGGCGCGATGGCCGTTATGCTTTGCATAAACAGCGGCAAATCCATATCGCGGTGCGCGCCGTTGTTGCGGCCGTCCACCAGCCCGGGTTTTGGCGTCAGCATCACTTCCTCGCGCAGCGCGGCGGCGGCCAGCAGATCAAGCGCTGGCGGCGGCGCGGCCTGACGGCCGGCGTCATCCCGTATCATTGGCGACGCGGATGGCGCGGCCCATGCCGGGTAGCCGGCGCCGGCCGTCCGGGCGCCGTTATCAGCGGGCAAAATAGGCATCCAGCAGCCCCTCTATTTTAGCAATAACCTCTTCCTGCGGATGGCGGCGCGACCGCGCGCAGGCATGGGCGGGCTGGTCGCACAGCAAACACGGCCGTCCCGCCTGGTCAAGGGAGCGGCGGCCGATAACGCCGCCGGCCGGGAAAAGCACATCAATATCCCACAGCCGCCCCAGGGGATGCTCCTTCTCCAGCGCCACCGTGGCGGCCTTGATTTCCACGGCGGCATGATCAACCGCCCAAAATGCCTCCGGCCCGGTGTCCGGCCACCACACCGCGCGCGCCAGCACCGGCCAGCCGCGCTGCGCCAGCAGCGCGTCGCAGGCTGCCAGCGCGGCGCGCATCGAGCGCCGGTAGCGGGCCGAATCCTTCACCGGGCCAGGTGATACCAGGGTTAATGAAATAAGCGGGCGCCGGTGGCGCGCAAGCCATTCCGTTTGCCGCGCGGCGCGCAGATCCCGGGCCGTCAGCAATTCCTCCAGCGAAACGGCGAACTGCAGTGAATCGGCGATAGTCATTTAGCTGTCCTCTTGAACCTGGCGCACCACGTCGATGACGCTGCCGTCGCGATAGCGGATAACGCCGACAATGCGCCGGGTAAACGCGATGGCCTTCGGCTCGCCGGTCAACCCCACCGCCCGTTGATAAAGCTGTTCGATATCCACGACCTCCAGACCGGCATCCACCAGACGCTGGCGCACTTCCGGCCGCGCCGGATTGACGGCAATTCCCTGATCGGTCACCAGAACGTCGATGCTCTCGCCGGGCGTCACCAGGGTGGTGACCCGGCGCACTACGGTTGGGATCCGGCTGCGCGTCAGCGGCGCCACCACGATGGTCAGGTTGGCGGCGGCGGCCACGTCGCAGTGCCCGCCGGACGCGCCGCGCATCACCCCGTCGGAGCCGGTTATCACATTGACGTTAAACGCCAGGTCGATTTCCAGGGCGCTTAAAATCACGATATCCAGCTGGTCGCAGCAGGCGGCCTTGGCGCCGGGATTGGCATAGACGTTGGTGGAGATCTCGATATGATTGGCGTTGTGCTCAAGGGAGGCCGCCGCCTGGCCGTCGAAGGATTGCGTATCCAGCAGCCTGGCGATCAGGCCCTGCTCAAACAGATCGACGATGCTGCCGGTAATGCCGCCCAGCGCAAAGCGCGCCGCGATGCCCAGGCGTTCCATTTTCTGCGCCAGGAAGCGGGTGCAGGCGGTGGAGGATGCGCCTGAGCCGGTCTGGAGGGAAAAACCCTCGACAAAATAGCCGGAGTGCTCGATGACATCGGCGGCGGTGCGGGCAATCATCAGCTCGCGCGGATTACTGGTCACGCGCGCCGCGCCCACGCTTATCTTGGCCGGGTCGCCCACCTGATCCACCGTCACGATATAATCCACCTGATCCTGCCCCAGGCTGGCCGGCATATTGGGAAAGGGCACCAGCGCCTCGGTAAGCAGCACCACTTTGCGGGCAAACTGCGCGTCCACCATGGCGTATCCCAGCGAACCGCAGCGGGATTTGCCTTGGGTGCCGTTGGCATTGCCGAACTCGTCGCTGCAGGGCACGCCCAGAAAGGCCACATCTATCTTCAGCTCACCGTCCTGCAGCAGTTTCACCCGGCCGCCGTGGGAATGGATTTGCACCGGTTCTTCCATCAGGCCGTGGGAAATGGCGTCCGCCAGCTTGCCGCGCATGCCGGAGGTATAAATTTTGCTGATGACGCCGGCGCGGATCGGCTCGATCAGCGCATCGTTGCAGGTCATCAGCGAGCTGGAGGCCAGCGTCAGGTTTTTAAATCCCAGCCGGGCCAGCGTCTCCACCACCCGGTTGATCACCATATCGCCCTCGCGGAAGGCATGGTGAAAAGAGATGGTCATGCCGTCCCGCAGGCCGCTGCGCTCGATGGCCTGCTCCAGGCTGGCGCACAGTTTACGCTGGTGTTTGGCCTGGCCGTCGGCCAGCCACGGCGTAAGGCGGTTGGCATGGCTGAACGGCGCCAGCGGCGGCAAATGGCGGTACTGCGCCTGTAAATCGTCTGTTACGTCACTCATTAGGTATTCCTGTCATTCTGTTAACGTGAAAACACTTACCGCCGCACACCGGAAGCCCGGGCGCGCTCCAATACCACCTGGGCATGGTTGATAATGGGGCCGTCAATCATCTTGCCGTTAAGTGAAATCACCCCCAGCCCGTTGCGTTCGCCTTCTTCGGCCGCCTGGATGACGCGCTCGGCGTAATCCACCGCTTCCTGGGTGGGCGCGTAGGCGTTGTGCAGCAGTTCAATCTGGCGCGGGTTAATCAGCGATTTGCCGTTAAAACCCATTTTGCGCACCAGATCGACCTCGCGCAGGAAACCGGCATCGTCGTTGATATCGGCATAGACCACGTCAAAGGCGTCGATCCCGGCGGCGCGGGCGGCGTGCAGCACCGCGCAGCGGGCATAGAACAGTTCCGTGCCGTCGCCGCGCTCCGTTTGCATATCCATGACATAATCGAACGCCGCCAGCGCGATGCCGATAAGCCGGGGCGAGCAGCGGGCAATCGCCACCGCATTAATAACGCCGATGGCGGATTCGATAGCCGCCATAATGCGGGTGGATCCAACCTCGCGCCCGCATTCGCGCTCGATGCGCTCGATATGGGTTTCCAGCTCGTGGATATCCTCCGGACTGTCGGTTTTAGGCAGTCGCACCACGTCGGCGCCGGCGCGAACCACCGCCGCCAGATCCTTCAGGCCGAAGGGCGTATTCAGCGGATTGATGCGCACCACGGTTTCGATATCGCGGTACATCGGGTGCTGCAGCGCATGGAATACCAAAATGCGCGCACTGTCCTTCTCGCGCAGGGACACCGCGTCCTCCAGATCGAACATGATGGAGTCAGGACGGTAGATAAAGGCGGTGGACAACATGGCGGCGTTGGCGCCGGGGATAAACAGCATACTGCGGCGAAGCTTTTTCATGACAGGTGTTCCCATTGGATGCGATCGGCCCCGGCGGCGCGGAGCACCGCCGTCTGCACGCGGGCGCGGATCACGCAGTCCAGCGCCCCTTTATCGTCGATAATGATCAGTCCTTCTTTGACATCCATGGCCGCCAGCGTCGCGTCGATCACCCGGCGGATCTGCGCGCCGAACTGCTTTATCACCTCGCTGTTGATCACCACGCTTAATTCGCCGCTGTTAGGCGCGACCTTGACCAGCAAATCGCTGGACTCAAAGGTGCCCGCCAGGGCCTCTTGTATGATTTTCATAATGCGTTCCTGATTAAAAAAACACGGCTAAATAAAGGGTCCCGGGCCACATTACGCGCCCGTTGCGCAGATCCCGGCCAGCGGCCTCGTCTCGCGCCGGCAAAGATAAGCAAAGGTGCTCGGCGGGACGAGGTCGCGGATGCGCGCCATTTGCCGTTGCGAAAGCAGCGCCCGCACCTCGGAAGCTGATATCGCCCGGCCCGGCGCATGGCATGCGCGCGCGATCTCCACTACCCGCAACGGCGGCTGCGCCGCGCGATCCGGGTCTTCGAGCCACTCGTGCATATCGTGGTTATATTGATGGGTCACCGGGCAATAGGGCTCGGTGCCGACATAACGGTGGGTAATGCCCAGCGGCGGCGCGATATAATGACGGAAAATCAGTAAATCCATGGCGCTGTAGGTTTTGCCCACCAGCCCGGCGTCACGCAGGAAGTAGCCGGGAAAGGTGGCGCGCGAGATCAGGTAGTCGGACCCGTCATGCACCGTCACGTTGGCCAGATGCGCCACGCCCTGGCGCACCATGTCCAGGCGCGCGGCATACGGAAACAGCGACACGTCTTCGCGCACCACAAAGATATGCACCCAGGCGCAGGCGGCGGCGGCCTGTTCCGCCAGATAGCGGTGGCCGAGGGTGAAGGGGTTGGCGTTCATCACCACCGCGCCGATGGGCGCGCCCGGCCGGTAATATTGCGCAAGCGAACGGCTGTAGCGCCGCACGCCCACCGGCGTATTTTCCATCAGCACCGCCACCTGGCCCGTCTGCGCCAGGGGGTAAAAACCGCAGCCGCGAAATACGCCGATGTTCGCCGGCCGGGTATACAGGAACAGATGGAAATGGCCCTGGCGTATGGCCAGTTGCTCCACCTCGCCCACCAGCCGTGCGCTCAGGTTATCGCCCCGGTAATCCGCCGCCACCGCGACACATTTGATCACGTTTCCCGCGATGCCGGCGCATCCCACCAGCCGCCCGCCGCTGCGGGCCACCACGAATCTGGCGATATCCGCGTCCATGCCCAGAAGACTTGCCTCCAGCAACGCGCGCACGTCCGCCAGGTTATCGCGCGGGTGGTTAACGGTCAGCACGGAAAAGTCCAGGGGGTCCCGATCGTACATACAGTTTTTCCTATCATGGAGTAAAAAGCCGGCGGCGCAGGCGCGGCGCTACGCGGCGATATGGGACGCCGCGGCGGCCGTGGGCCGCTGCGCGTCGATGACCATATTGCGCAAATGGCCGATATTTTCTATTTCGACCTCGATGCAGTCGCCGGCCTTCATAAACAGCGGCGGCGTGCGTTTTTTACCGACGCCGCCCGGCGACCCGGTAATAATCACATCGCCGGCATTCAGCCGGGTAAAGGTGCTGATATATTCAATCAGCTCGGCGATGCTATGGATCATGCTGCGGGTATTGTCGTCCTGCACCATCAGGCCGTTAAGCCAGGTCCGGATGCTGAGCGCATGGGGATCGGGGATTTCGTCGGCGGTGGTCAGGTAGGGTCCGAACGCGCCGGTCCGCCGCCAGTTCTTGCCGGCGGTGAACCAGGTGTGCTGCCAGTCGCGGGCGGAGCCGTCCATATAACAGCTGTAGCCGGCGACATGGGATAAGGCGCGATCGGCGGGGATATCCTCGCCGCCCCGGCCGATAATCACCGCCAGTTCCCCCTCGTAATCAAACTCCGCCGAATGGCTGGGTTTTTCGACCGGCGTGCCGTGCCCGGTCTGTGAATCGGCAAAACGCACGAAGAGGGTGGGCGCCGGATTCATTTCATTGAACTCCCGGCGTTTGGCGGCATAGTTCATGCCGACGCATAAAATTTTGTCCGGATGTTCGATTACCGGCAGGAACGTCAGCCCGGCGAGGGCAATATCCGCCGGCGCGCCGGTCAGTTCGCGGGCCAGGGGCAGCGCGTTGCCCGCCAGCAGGGCCTTTAAATCCGGATAACGCTGGCCGAAACGACGGCCCAGGTCCACGATGCCGCCGGGCGTGACGATGCCGTAGCTTTTGGTGCCCTGATGAAGATAACTTGCGAGTTTCATAAACATTCCTGTGTTAACTACCGGCGCCGGCGCCGGTTCAGAGAATAAAATTGCCCAAGACCAGCAACGCGACCGAGACATTGATGGCACCGCCGATGCGGGTGGCAATCTGGGCGAACGGCATCAGCGCCATGCGGTTGCCGGCGGTGAGGATGGCCACGTCACCGGTGCCGCCCTGCCCGCTCTGGCAACAGGAGACGATGGCCACGTCGATGGGGTGCATGCCGATTTTTTTGCCCACCAGGAAACCGGTGCCGACCAGGGTGCCGACGGTGCTGACTATCACCAGCAGGTTGGTCAGGGTGAAGGCGTTAACCAGCTCTTGCCAGGGGGTGATGGCCACGCCCACGGCAAACAGGATCGGATAGGTCACCGATGTCTGGAAGAATTTATATACCACCTGCGAGCCTTCCAGCATGCGCGGCGATACGCCGTGGGCCAGTTTGATCAGCACCGCGATAAACAGCATGCCCACCGGCGCCGGCAGGCCGATAAGCTTATAGCCCAGCATGCCCACCATATAGAGCAGCACGGCCAGCAGCGCGCCGGCGGCAATGGTGGTCACGTCGGTTTTACCGGCGGCGGCCTGGGCCGGTTCCGCGTCGGCGGCGTCTTGCGCGCCGGGCCTGGTGGGCATCAGGTTGCCTTCGCCGGTGAGGTGGGGATAACGCTTGCCCACGCGGTTAAGGCAGCCGGCAATCACAATGGCGGTCAGGCCGCCGAGCATCACAATCGGCAGGATGCGGCCAAGCGCCACTCCCTGCTCCATGTGCAACAGCGCGGCGTAGCCGATGGAGAGCGGAATGGCGCCCTCGCCGACGCCGCCGGCCATGATGGGCAGGATCAGGAAAAAGAAAATCTGGAACGGCGGCAGGCCGAGCATCAGCCCGACGCCCATGCCCACCAGCATGCCTGCCACTTCGCCGCACAGCATCGGGAAAAAAATGCGCAGGAATCCCTGGATCAGCGTGCGCCGGTTCATGCTCATGATGCTGCCGACAATAATGCAGCAAATATAGAGATAAAGAATATTGGTGGTTTTAAAAAACGCGGTGGTGGAAGCGACCACGACATCGGGTAATAACCCGTAATGCACCAGCGCCGAAGGAATAAAGGTGGCACAGATGGCGGCGGCCCCCATTTTACCGATAATCGGCAGTCGTTTACCGAATTCACCGCAGGCGAAGCCAAAAAATGCCAGCGTGGCCACCATTACCACGATATCGCTGGGTAATTTCCCGCTCAGGCAATCAATGCCGATCAGCGCCCCGGCCAATAAAAATAGCGGCAGGGGAATAATACCTACTTTCCAGGTGTCCAGGATATGCCACCATTTTTCCTTTGCGGAAATTTTTTTTGCGTGTGTTGTATCCGCGACAACAATATATGAATCATCTGTCGTGCTCATTATCTGCCCCTTTATCAATTAGTGCAGGCATAATAAAGACCAGTACGCATGAAATATGTGATTGCATTCAAATTAAAACCGCTATTTTAAAGGCATTTAAGATTTTAATGGTTTTAATTATTTCATGTACAATCAATAGATTCAATTTAACGCCATGAAGTTTTAATGGCGTCTATGGCGTTAATGGTTTTTAGTGTTTTAATGGTTTTAATTCCCGGCAAGGGTATATGTTAATGAAAGGTGATGAAAATGTATTATATTTACCCGATGCTATTTTTAATCGCGGGACGAGGAAGGGTAAAGCATTGCCAGGCTGTGTTTGCGATCACATTTTGCGGGGCAGCCCCTTACAGCCTTTTTTAATCATGATAAGCTGAATTATCAGGTAATCATTCTCCCTATGGCCGAAGTATATTATGCGCGCGAGAATCTCATTCCATATAAAGCTTTTTATAAGCCTTATCGTTTTTTTTTCGCTGCTGCTTACGCTGATAGGTATTTATTATTACTACGATCTCGATAAACAACTGTATGCGGAAATCGGTGCGCGGGCTCAGGTGCAGGCGCGGGAAATCGCCATGATCCCATCGCTGATAGATGCGGTCAAAATCAAGGATATAGCCGCAATCGCCGCCCTGATGGACACCTTGGCCCAGCGCAGCGACGCCAGTTATATCGTTATCGGCGACCAGCAGGGGCTGCATTTGTATCATTCGCGTTATCCGGAGCAGGTGGGCAAGTCGATGATCGGCGGGGATAATAGCGAAGTGCTGGCGGGGAAAAATATTATCTCCATTCGTAAAGGCGGTCTGGGCATATCCCTGCGCAGCAAAGCGCCTATTTTCGACAAGCATAATAATATTATCGGCATCGTCTCCATTGGCTATTTGAAAACGCATATCGACACCCTCAGCACCGGAAAATTGGTTAACATACTGCTGGTGGCATTACTGTTGCTGCTGGCGTTGTTTATCTTTTCATGGTGGTTTTCCAATACCATGAAAAAGCAAATGTTCTCACTGGAGCCGCGGGAAATCGGTTTATTGGTGCGCCAGCAAAAGGCGCTGCTGGAATCGATCTTCGAAGGGGTGATAGCCATTGATAAAGAATACAGGATTGCGCAAATTAACCGGGCGGCAAAATTATTATTATCCCTGTCGGCCACCTCGCGCGAACTGCGCGGCCGCCCTTTGTCGGCGGTAATTAAACCCATCGCTTTCCTCGCTGAACACACCATGCTGGCCGGCGACACCCATGACGAAATATGCCTGTTCAACGACGTCACGGTTATCGCCAGCCGGGTAAGGATCATGCTGGAAGGCAAGTTGCAGGGGTGGGTGATCAGTTTCCGCGACCAAAAGGATATCGATAGCCTGAGCATTCAACTCAGCCAGGTGAAACGTTATGCCGACAACCTGCGCATCCTGCGGCATGAACAGCTGAACTGGACCGCCACGCTTGCCGGTTTGCTGCATATGAAACGTTACGACGAAGCCATCCATTATATTGAAGCACAATCGGAAAGCGCCCAGGAAATACTCGATTTCATCTCCGCGCGGTTCTGCTCGCCGGCGCTGTGCGGCCTGCTGCTGGGAAAATATGCCGGCGCCCGCGAAAAAGGCGTGCAGTTGCTGTTCGACCCGGCCTGTCATTTAACCCGCATTCCTCCCCGCCTGCGCGACACCGAATTAATGTCGGTGGTCGGCAATATCCTCGACAACGCCATTGAAGCGACCCTGCAGCGCGAGGGCGAGCATTACCCGATCGAAGTCTATATCGTTGGCGGCGACCGGGAACTGGTGATTGAAATCGCCGATCAGGGTATCGGCATCGCGCAGGACAACGTCGAACGCATCTTTACGTTCGGCGTGACCACCAAACTTCATGGCGACCATGGCCTGGGCCTGCATCTGGTCGCCAGCTACGTCCACCACGCCGGCGGCGCGATAGAAGTCTCCGCCAACCACCCCTACGGGACGGTATTTTCCGTATTTATACCCGTAACCAGCCTTGCGACCACGGTGGGCCCCCTCACCCCGGATGAACCTTATTATGCAACCTGAAATTTTTGACGTGCTTATTGTTGAAGATGAAAGCTCACTGGCGCGGCTGCATGCCGATTTTATCGATAACCACGACAAGCTCCGGCTGGTGGGCGTTGCCGGTACGTTGAAAGAAGCGCGCGAACAGCTGCTGCAAAAACGTCCCCGGCTGATATTGCTGGATAATTATCTCCCCGACGGCCAGGGTATCTCGCTTATCGACAGCGAACTGCTGCGCGGGCTTGAGTGCTCGGTGATTTTCATTACCGCCGCCAGCGACATGAACACCTGCAGCCAGGCCATCCGCTGCGGCGCGTTCGACTATATTCTGAAACCGGTATCCTGGAAGCGCCTGCGTCATTCCCTGGAGCGTTTTATCCAGTTTGCCTTGACTCAGCGGGCGTTCAAGGTGGTGGATCAGCAAAATGTCGATATCCTCTACCAGCTCCAGTCGAAAACCTTCAATCAGGAGGCCGGCAGCAAAGGCATCGAGGAAAATACCCTCGGTCTGGTAAAGCAGATATTCAGCGCCGGTGACAGCGATTTGCTTTCGGTTGACGATATCGTCGGCCGCACCGGGCTGAGCAAAACCACCGCCCGCCGCTATCTGGAATATTGCGTTGACACCGGGTTCCTCGGCGTGGAAATGCGCTATGGCAATATCGGTCATCCGCGGCGCTTGTATCGCCGCGCGCCGCCGGACGCGCAACCCGGCGCGCAATAGCATAGCCATGGCGCGCCGGGCCCGTCGATACCGCGGGGTTACAGCGGTTCCGTCTGCGCCTCCACCACCGCCAGCGCCACCATATTGACGATACGCCGCACCGAGGCCACCGGCGTGAGGATATGCACCGGTTTCGCCACCCCCATCAGCACCGGCCCGACGGTGACGCCTTCGGAAGAGGACACCCGCAGCAGGTTATAGCTGATGCGCGCGGCCTCCATATTGGGCATGATCAGGATATTGGCCGCGCCCTTGAGCGGGCTGTCCGGCATCAGATCGCGGCGAATGCTTTCCACCAGCGCCGCGTCGCCATGCATCTCGCCGTCAATTTCCAAATCGGGCGCCATCTGGTTGACCAATTGCAGGGTCTTGCGCATCTTGCGCGCCGCCGGGCAATCCGAACTGCCGAAACTGGAGTGCGACAGCAACGCCACCTTGGGCTCGATGCCGAACCGCCGCACCGTCTCGGCCGCCATCAGGGTAATTTCCGCCAGCTGCTCCGGCGTCGGGTCGTCATTGACATAGGTATCGGCGATAAAGGTATTGCCGCTGGGCAGCAGCAGCGCGTTCATCGCGCCGGCCACATGCACGCCCTCGCGATAGCCGAAGACCGATTCCACCACCGCAAAGTGCTCTTGATAACTGCCGACGGTGCCGCAGATCATCGCGTCGGCCTCGCCGCGCCGCACCATAATGGCGGCTATCAGCGACGGATTGCCGATCAGCGCCCGCTGCGCCTGCTCGGGCGAGACGCCCTGGCGTTTCATGATCTGGTAATATTCGCCCCAGTACTCCTTAAAACGCGGGTCGGATTCATTGTTCACCACTTCAAAATCCTTGCCGGCGATAATCTGCAGGCCCAGCTTTTGCAAGCGCATCTCGATAACGCTCGGGCGGCCGATCAGGATCGGCAGCGCCAGCTTCATGGTGACCATTTCCTGGGTGGCGCGCAGTACGCGTTCCTCCTCCCCTTCCGCCAGCACCACGCGTTTCAGCTGTTTGCGCGCCTGGGCGAAAATCGGCCGCATAAACAGATTGGTTTTATAGACGAATTCGGTCAGTTTTTCGGTATAAGCGTCGAAATCCTTGATGGGACGGGTCGCCACGCCGGAGTCCATCGCCGCGCGCGCCACCGCCGGCGCAATCTTGACAATCAGCCGCGGGTCGAAGGGTTTGGGAATGATGTATTCCGGCCCGAACGACACGTCCTGGTCGCCGTAAGCGGAAGCCACCACATCGCTTTGCTCGGCCAGCGCCAGATCGGCGATGGCGCGCACGCAGGCCAGCTTCATTTCCTCATTGATGGTGGTGGCGCCCACGTCCAGCGCGCCGCGAAAAATAAACGGGAAGCAAAGTACGTTATTGACCTGATTGGGATAGTCGGAGCGGCCGGTACAGATAATGGCATCGGGGCGCACCGCCTTCGCCAGCGGCGGCAGAATTTCCGGCTCGGGATTGGCCAGCGCCAGAATCAGCGGCCGCGGCCCCATGGTCTTCACCATAGCCTGGGTCAGCACGCCGGGGCCTGAGCAGCCCAAAAAGATATCGGCGCCGGGGATGGCGTCCGCCAGGCTGCGCATGCCGTTATCCTTGATGGCGTAGGCGGCCTTGGTTTCCGCCATGTTCTCTTCCCGGCCCTCGAAGATCACGCCGCGCGAATCGCAAACGACGATATTATGACGCTGCAGCCCCAGCGCCACCAGCAGGTTCAGGCAGGCGATGGAGGCGGCGCCGGCGCCGGAGACCACCAGCTTGACGTCGCTCATATTCTTTTCCACCACCCGCAGGCCGTTCAATACCGCGGCGGTGCAGATGATGGCGGTGCCATGCTGATCGTCGTGGAATACCGGGATTTTCATGCGTTCACGCAGTTTTTTCTCGATATAAAAACATTCCGGCGCCTTGATATCCTCCAGGTTGATGCCGCCGAAGGTCGGCTCCAGGGCGGCGATCACCTCGATAAGCTTATCGGGATCCAGCTCATCCACCTCGATATCAAACACATCGATGCCGGAAAACTTCTTAAACAAAACGCCCTTGCCTTCCATCACCGGTTTGCCCGCCAGGGCGCCGATATTCCCCAAGCCCAGCACCGCGGTGCCGTTGGAGATAACCGCCACCAGGTTGCCGCGCGCGGTATATTTAAACGCGGCCAGCGGATCCCGGGCGATCTCCAGGCATGGCGCCGCGACGCCCGGCGAATAGGCCAGCGCCAGATCGTGCTGGGTGGCCAAGGGTTTGGTCGGGGAAACCTGGATCTTGCCGGGCTGCGGGAACTGATGAAAATCCAAAGCGCTTTGTTTTAGCTGTTCGTCCATTGTAGGATCCCTTGTATTCTCTTAAGACTTGTAAAGGAATGGTTCGACGTTAGATCCCCTCTAGTATAAAGAGCGCGCACAGTCAAACTATGAAGCAAGGCATAGTCTGCATAACATTATGAGACACGTATCACGTCCAGAAAATAAAACACTTTTTCATTATCTATTTCCCTTCAGGGTAGCATAACCAAAACATATTGGCGGAAAGGCATGATCAACACCCCGGCGCGCAATTCCACCTGTCCGCCGGGTCCCCTAACCCGTCCGGCGATATCCCGTTGCCGTACTGTTTTACCCGGGACAACTAATATGTATACCTCTTCGTGTTTCGCTTTGAGGAATACACCCATGCAAAAAGGACTTCCGCTCACTTCACCTCCCTGTTCTGGTCCTTATCAGTCCGTTCCCCAAGCGGATCAGGCACAGAAAAGCCCTGTGCCTGGGAAAACGGCATTTTCACACCGTCTTGACGTTGCCTCCTGTTCCTCTGAACAGGTTGCCCTGAAATTACCGTCGGATACCCGCCGGCCGGCCGGCCAAACCAGGTCTTACTGGAAGATCTGGCTCGCGGGCGTTGCCGTTCTGGGCGGCGCGACCTGTGCTTACGGCTCTTTTCTTCGCTGGCGGTCGGGAAATATCGACGGCGGCCTGGCAGGCGCCGGCGTGCGGGACAATCTTCTTCCTTACCCGTTAGCGTTGGGTGCGCTAAACAGTACAGACCTGAATAGGCTTATGCCGCTTGCAACGTTGCCGGAGGATACAGCATCGTCATCCCGCGGACTTAACCCCTATCGCGGCCATGTTACGACGCGCGGGGACGGGGCGTTCGCAGCCGAATTGCACAATAAGAACAAACAAATTATTCGATTTCTCAAGAAAACCCATTATCTGGATAAAGGTAAGAAACCGCATGAATTCAGTAAGGTGGAGATAACCGCCGCGGTTGCCAAATACCTATCTTTCGCGGAGCCGAAGGATAAAAAATCTATCGCCCGGCTGCTGCTGAACGCCGCCAATTTTTATGACGCCCATAAGAACGACACATTATCATCGGAACAAGCCGGCTCAGTCATCGGGCAGTGGCTTTTCGACAATATACTGGGAACATCACCCGATATGGCAATGGCGATAAGTGTCGCTAACGCCAGCTACCCTTTTATGTTTACCATCGACAGCATAAGGTACTTGCTTTCCTCTGAGGGCTTACAAGCGGAAGGGAAAGTGGATTTTAATATCTTGACTGAAACGGACCAGGCGATATTAAAAAACAAATGGGACAGCGAGGTATGCAAACACATCCCCCTATTGACTTATTATGGTCGTGACCCACAGGTAAAACACTTATCCCTGGATGATTTTGAATTCGCCTCGCTGTTCTCCGGCTCATTATTTTTATATGAAAACGGCATAAACCTGGGGGAAACCCATTGGCGCGAGGTGGTAAAAACCGGCGCGCTATTATGGGATATTGCGCTGCGCGACGGCGTCAGCGCGGATATGCTTAAATACTACTCGCTGCCCGCCCTGCTCTTCCAGGCCGTTAACCATCCTGGGAAATTCATTGCCGAGGAGGAGTCAAATTCGTTGCTACTGCGGGCCAGGGCGCTGGACGAATACCGGGCGCACAGAGTCCAGGTAAGGAACGCGCTCGAGGACCTCGACAACAAAATCAACCGCTTTAAGAAAGCCGTAGAACAATGGCTAACACGGGGGCAGCTTGCCGACAGTATCATTGACCGTTGCCCGCGCGACACTATTTTTCCTTTGACCATCATGGTCAATCCGGCGATGACCCTTGAACAGAGAAACAGTGAAGGCAAAAAGCACGCCAAAGAAGCCTATTTAAACAACGTCTTTGTTCCCTGTAAAACAGCGCCGGAAAGCATTGATAATGAGTATGAAAAGCACACCAATATTGTCGCAGACCGTTATTCCGAGTGGGATGAAATCCTGATCAAAAATGCGCTTGGTTCAGTAGAAAAAACCGACCGTGACTTTATTTTAGCAGACCACGCCATCATTCATCGCCTGCGGATAATACCCTTCTTAAAGGCTAACGCACTTATTCCCGCCATGCGGGATAATGGCGCTGGCCACTATGATTTTGATAATATCAAAGAAGCGGATGTTTTTTCAGTGAGCCTCAGCGGTGAAAAACGCTATTATGCCATGAAGGGGAAAATCGGCATTGGTTATCACATTATGCGGTTTGACCAGCATCTGCCTCATGATGGCAGAAAAGAATACAGTAATTTACATCCGCTTATTGCCTATTTTAACGGAGAGGCTGAAAAAAGCGTCATCAAAAATGAGGACCAAACCAACGACGGCTTGACTGTTTTTATGACAAACAGCCACCGGGAGACATTCTATAATGCCCTTTATCAGTCGGGATATACGCTCTCTGACCTGCAAAAAATATGGGCTGTGGCAAAAAATATCATCCCCTTTTATGACTGTGTTGATGGTGCTTTGAAGCACGATCTTGAAAAAGCCGTTCCCGCCTGTTTGCTGGACGCTGTGGCGTTTTTTACCGTGACTGCGAAAATAGCCGATGTGAGCCAACGATTTGGCGCCAGTATTATCAAAGGGTTGAGTAAAAGCCAAATGGTGTTTGCTGGTAATGCGCTGACTAAAAACACCCTGAAGTCGGCGGGCGCTCAAGTTATCCATCACATCAGGCTGCCAACCGGTAAAGAAAGCACTTCTCTGCTAATAGGCACCCTCAAGGCCGCTGATCCTGGCGTTGACATATTGTCCGCCATAAGCAGCCATTCCCTAAGAAAATTAATTAAACATTTTGAACAATATGGCAAAAAAAACCAGTTTGATAAACTCGTTGATAAACTGAAATTCGCGGAAATGAAAAAGAGCATACCACCACCTGTCAGGCTCAATGAGGGAAAACCGCTATCGTCGCCGGTAAGAGAGCACACCGCGCAATCTAAATCGGGAATCCTGGCTGGCGGGGGACAAGAACAGCAAAAGCTTCAATTTATGTTTAATAATAACCACGGGCACCCACCTCAGCCCGCATGGGCCGACAACCCATTGGTTGATCTGGCTGGCATACCCGACCGTTCCACGTTTATGGCGCCGATGAACCGATTCTATGCTGAACTTTATCCGTATAAATTCGACCATACCCGCGATATTGCCGATGCTATTAAGCAGCATTATGCTTCGCCGACAACTTACCAGTTTGGTTATGGAGAAGATATCTTAAAAATTCCAGCGGAATTTTCTTTGCTGAGAAACCATATCAATCAATTTATTCAGGAAGTGGATCGAGCCCATAGCCATGCGGCGTTTGTTAAGGACAAGTTCCATAGGACAACGATGACACTGCCGGAAGGCATTATGCAATATCCTGAAAAAAATCCAATAAAATGTTATTTATCAAAGGTTTTGAAAACCGATGATCCGTCCATTATTTTCCAGGCCATGACCAGGCTGAGATATCACACCGAACAGATTGTAAAGTACTTCGAAACCACCAAACAAAGCATCATTTTCGCCACTTGCTCCACATCGGCGCGCCCCTACGCATATCGCGCCCAAAGTCCCATGGGATTTACTTATGCGGACGATATAAAAAGCAGGGTAATCATTATGGTTGATAATTTTTATGCCGCGCAGCCCCTGAGCACCCTACCCCGCCACACCGTGCTGCATGAAGTTTCACACCATTCCGGTTCATTAGATTTCTTGATATCACCCTCTACCAGCAGAGTGGGAGATGCCAGTGAGTTTATGGAGAGTTTTGATGATGCGCTAAACAACCGCTGTACAAACTACGTTAATATTGAGGATGATTTTGCCAGGGCATTCAATTACGATCGCGGCAACATGGCCCTGGGTAAGCAGCAGATTCGTGAACTGCTGCTTAGGGATCCGATGTTGAAAGCAAATGCTGTCATGGATAATGCCGATTTTATAGCAAGATTTCTTACTGATATAGCTGAGAATAAGCCTTTTGATTATGATTATATCAAGCCAAAAAACAAAAGAGCGGCTGCGCAGATGCCAGATAATATAAGGTTAGACGCTATGGTTTCTTTTATTTACAGAATGGCCATGAATAGCATATATAATAGCGATCCAGATGCTACATAAAGCAAGCCTATTAATGGGAAAACCATGTCACCATTGATTGTATTGGCCGCCGGCAGTCTGCGCCCGGCGCTAACGCCGCTGCTGGCCCGTTACCGTACCGTTGCCGGCCAACAGGTGACGGTGGAGTTCGGCCCCGCCGGCCTGCTGTCCCGGCGCATCGAGGCGGGCGAGCACTGCGATCTGTTCGCCTCGGCCAATACCGGCCATCCCGCCCGGCTGCGGGAAAAGGGGTTGGCGCTGGAGGTCCGGCCCTTTGCCCGCAACCGGTTGTGCCTGACGGTAAAACGCGGACCGCGCACCGACGGCGCCGACTGGCTGGCGCTGTTGAGCGATCCCGGGTTGGTTATCGGCACCTCCACGCCAGGCTGCGATCCTTCCGGCGACTACGCCTGGCAATTGTTCGATACCGCCGCCGCCCTGTTGCATACCGGCGCGGACCCTCTGAAACAGCGCGCCCGGCCGCTGGTGGGCGGCGCGGATACCGCGCCCATTCCCGCGGGCGAGCTGGCCGCCGGGTGGATTATCCGCCGTGGGCTGGCCGATATCTTTATCGGCTACGCGCATTACGCGCCAAGGCTTGAACAGGATCCGACGCTGCGGGTGGTCGTTATCCCGGACTGCCATAATGTCTTCGCCACCTATGCCCTGGCGCTGCGTTCGGCGCCGGCCCGCGCGCTCGCGGACTTTATTCTTTCGGCGCCGGGGCAGTTTTTTTTGCGCCAAGCCGGATTCCTGTCCCCCTGCGCCCCCTTGTCCTGAGCGCGACGCAGGCGAGACAATCGCCATAGCGCCCGCTTGGCGCAATCTTATGACGCCGCATCCGGCCCGCGCAGGTCAAACAGCGGAGCCAGGACCCGATGTTGCCGGCCCCGGTCATCAATATCTATCCCCTTGACCACGATATCGTAGGCGCGTTTCAGGTTTTCTTCGCTTAATACCGTACGCGAGGCGCCGTGCAGCCACTCCCGCTCCGGCAACAGCAGCACGGTATTATCGGCCAGCAGCGACGCATGGCAGGGATCGTGGGTGGTAAACAGCACGCTGACGCCATGGCGGCGGGCCAGCCGGCGGATCAGGCGCATCACCGCCTGCTGGTTAAACAAATCCAGCGCCGCCATGGGTTCATCCAGCACCAGCAAATCGCTGTGGGTCGCCAACGCCCTGGCGATCAGCACCAGTTGCTGCTGTCCGCCCGACAGCGACAGGTAGGCGCGCGGCGCCAGCGCCGCGATTCCCAGCATCTCCAGCGCCTCACGGGCCATGGCTTCGTCCCGGCGCGAGGGCATCTGCAACAGCCCGACGTGGCCCGCCCGTCCCATCAGCACGATATCAAACACCCGGTAGGAAAAGGCCGGCGTAAAACGCTGCGGGACAAAACCAATACCGCCGTGGCAGCGGATATCGCCGCTCAGCGCGGGCAGAATACCGACCAGGGTATGCAGCAACGTGCTCTTGCCGCGCCCGTTGGCGCCAAGGACGGCGCAGATCTCGCCGGGCGCGCAGGCGAAGTCCAGCGGCCGGAATAACGGCTCCCCATGACCGAATGCCAGGCCCCGGGCATTGAGCGTAGCGCCGATCATTGCGTTCTCCCGCGGCTGTCGCGGATCAGCAGCCAGGCAAACAGCGGCGCGCCGAGCAGCGCGGTAATAATGCCCAGAGGGATTTCGGCCTGGCTTAGCGTACGCGCCACATCGTCCACCAGCACCATAAAGGCGCCGCCGAGCCAGAACGCCGTGGGCAACAGGCGCCGGTGATCGGCGCCCACCAGCATGCGCGCAAGGTGCGGGATCACCAGCCCAATCCAGCCTATACTGCCGCTGACCGCCACCTGCGCCGCCGTCAGCAGCGCGCACAGCACCAAGACCAGGCGCCGCAGGTTAACCACCGCCATGCCCAGCGCGCGCGCATCGTCGTCGCCCAGGGAAAGAATATTGATGCGCCAGCGCAGGCGATACAGCAGCGTACCCGCGCCCAGTACCGGCGCGAACAGCATCAGCAACTTATGCCAGCTGGCGGTGGCGAAGCTGCCCAACAGCCAAAATACGATACTCGGCAGCTTTTCCTCGGTATCGGCCAGATATTGCAGCAGGCTGACCAGCGCGGCAAAAAAGCCGCCCAGGATAATGCCCGCCAGGATCAGCATCAGCCGGTTTTCGCGCCCCAGGGTGGCGGCAATCATATACACCAGCAGCAGCGCCAGCAGGCCGAAGAAAAAGGTGGAGGCCATCAGCAGCAGCGGCGCGAGGCCAAGCAGGATAGCCAGGGTGCCGCCAAACGCGGCGCCCGCGCTGACGCCGATAATATGGGGATCCACCAGCGGATTATGGAATACCCCCTGCAACGCGGCGCCGCACAGCGCCAGCGCCCCGCCCGCCAGGCAGGCGGTAAGGATGCGCGGCATACGGATGGTCCAGATAACCTGGTAGTCCAATGTTCCCGGCTGCAGGGGATGGGCCAGTTGCTGCATGACGCGCAGGGGCGACAGGCTGAACTGCCCGATGCCCAGGGACAGGAAAACCATGGCGATCGTCAGCACCGCCAGCAGCCAGGGGGCCGCGGCGCTAAGCTCTGGCTTCGCCCTAGCCGGCATCGGGACGCGGCCGCCACGCCATGCGGTAAAAATGGCGATAATAGGCATCGGCCTGCTTATCGATATCCACATCGGCAAAACGCTGCGGATAGAGCTTTTTCGCCATCCAGAGCTCGCCGACGGCCAGCGCCTCCGGCATCGGATATCCCCAGGCCTTGGCATATTCCGGCATCAGATAGACCCGGTGATGTTTAACCGCGTCGACGGATTGCCAGGCCGGATCGCCGTTAATCTGTTGCACCACCTCAGGATAGCGGTCCTGGACAAAAATCACCTGCGGATCCCAGGCCAGCACCTGTTCCATCGACACCTGCTTAAAGCCGCTGATGCTGGCGGCGGCCACGTTCAGCGCGCCGGCGTGGCGCATCATCAGGCCGGTATACTTGCCCGCGCCGTAAGTGGTTAACTCCGGGTTGGCCATATAAACGCGGATACGCTTATCGGCGGGAATGTCCTTGAGCCGGTCGTCGGTACGCGCCCGCGCGCTGAAGGTATAGTTAATCAGCGCCTCGCCCTGATCCCGGCGGTTTACCACCTCGGCTATCAGCCGGATACCCTGGCGCAAGCCCTGGTTGTATGCCTCTTCCTCATCCGTCATGGCGGGATTGAGCTTGCCCTGTTCCCCCGGCTGATCCTGGCGTAACGACACCGCGATCACCGGGATCCCGGCGGATTCTATTTGCCTGATCATTTCCGGCGGCGCGTAATTGGCGACAAACACCACCTGGGGATGCAGCGCCAGCAGGCTTTCGATATTCACCTGGTTAAGATCGCCGGGCATCGGCAGGGTCGCCAGGCGCGGAGCGAAGCGGGCAAAATCCGGTCCAAGCTGCTTTTTCCAGCTCGACAGCACGCCGACCACGTCGTCCGCCGCGTCCAGTTCCACCAGCAGGTTCAGGGTTTGATGTTGCAATACCACCACCCGGTCCACGCGGTCGGGTAGCGTAACGCTGCGCCCCAGCTGATCGGTGAGGGTCCGCGCCGCGGCAGCGCCGGCGCTGGCCGTCATCGCCAGGGAAAGGAGGACAAACGTGAGGAAAACGCGTAAACGTGCTGCAAAGTGAGACATAATAATCGCTATGGGAGGAGGAATTCGGTGTGTAATGAAATATATAACGAGTGCCCCGGTTGCACAAGGACCTAAGAGCGGCGCCACGCCGGAAACTTATGCTCCCGGCGTGCCATCGGAGACGATATCAAGCGCGTCAACGCGGCGCCCCTGATGGCGGGAAACAACGCTTTCCCGCCCTGCCGGACGGGAAAGCGACGCAATCATTCCCAGCGTTTTAGCAGGATGCTGGCGTTCACGCCGCCAAAACCAAAACCATTGGACAGCGCATAGGTCATGGCCACCGGTTCCGGCTCGCCGCGCACCAGATGCAAACCCGCCGCCGCCGGATCGGGATTGTCCAGGTTAAGGGTGGCGGGCACGATTTGGTCGCGCAGCGCCAGCACGGTAAAGATGGCTTCCAGGCCGCCTGCGGCGCCCAGCAGATGCCCGGTGGCCGATTTGGTGGAGGTAATGGCCAGTTCGCTGTGGTCGCCGAACAGATGTTTTACCGCGTTGATCTCGCCCAGATCCCCCACCGGCGTCGAGGTGGCATGAGCATTCAGATGCCGTACCTGCGCGGGGGTGATACCGCCCTGGCGCAGGGCGATCTTCATCGCCCGGTAGGCGCCGTCGCCGTCTTCCGCACCCGACGTCATATGGTAGGCATCGGCGCTGGTGCCGTAGCCGATGATTTCCGCCAGCGGCGTGGCGCCGCGCGCCAGCGCGTGCTCGAGTTCTTCAACCACCAGCAGTCCGGCGCCTTCCCCCATGACAAAACCATCGCGGTCGCGATCGAACGGACGCGAGGCGGTGGCGGGAGCGGCGTTGAAATGCGTGGAAATGGCCCTGGCGGCGGCAAACCCTCCCAGGCTGACGGTATCGATGGCGGCCTCGGCGCCGCCGCACAAGGCAATATCCGCCTCGTCGTTGCGGATCAGGCGCACCGCGTCGCCAATAGCCTGCACACCCGCCGCGCAGGCGGTAACCGGCGCGCCGATCGGCCCTTTGAACTGGTGTTTAATGGAAACATGGCCGGCGGCCAGGTTGGCGAGAAACGACGGCACCGTAAAGGGCGACAGCCGGCCCGGACCGCGATTATCCGAGGTGCGCACCGCGTTGGCGATGGCCGGGAAACCGCCGATGCCGGTGGCGATAATGGTCGCGGTGCGTTCTTTCTGCTCATCCGTGCTTGCCGTCCAGCCCGCCTGGCGCAGCGCTTCATCGGCAGCCGCCATGGCGAACAGGATAAACCGGTCCATTTTCTTCTGGTCTTTCGGCGGCACAAAACGGTCCGGATACAGGCCGCCTTCCGGGTCTTGTTCCGGGTCGGGAACCTGGCCGCCGATTTTCACCGGCAGTTGTGCAACCATCGCCTCCGGCAAGGGGCGGATGCCGGACTGGCCCGCCAGCAGGCGCCGCCATACGGTTTCTGTACCGCAGCCTAAAGGCGATACCGCGCCCATACCGGTAATAACGATTCGACGGTTACTCATAAAAATTCCTTGTGCGGATATGCATCATGATGGTTTTGCTTTTCCTGTCTTGTTTCCAGCCGCCGCTTTATGCTTTCACCAGCACGCGGCCCGGCGGCAATTGTGACGTTTAGATGGGTGAGCGTCTCGCCGGTATCCCGGTCGACGAGCACCGGCGCGACTTTCCCGGCATGCCGGCGGTTAACAGGCACGATGGCGATATCCTCCTGCGCCAGGGCCTGGTTGCCCCATTGCAGCAGGGTCAGCAGTACCGGAAAAAACGCCTCGCCCCGTTCGGTCAGTAAATATTCAAACCGCGCCGGACGCGTGCTGTAGGCCTGTTTGTATAAAATGCCGTTGCGCACCAGGGTTTTCAGCCGGCGGGTAAGCATGGTCGGCGACAGACCCAGGCTGCGCTGAAATTCATCAAACTTGCTGAGTCCCTGGAAGGCGTCGCGTAAAATCAACATGCTCCACCATTCCCCCACCAGCTCAAGCGATTGCGCGATGGGGCAATCCATCGCGCCGATATTGGTTTTTTGCATGGCTGAACGCTCCTGGTGCCCCAAGCCGGCCCGTTTTGCGCAGGTGACTACCATAATTGTAGCCTTCGGGGAAGTCACTCTAGCGTACAAGTGTACGCTGAACAAGTCCGATCAGTGCGGGTCATTGGTTTGCGCCGCCGCGTCGCGCCGCCGGCAGCTTTTTATGCGCATGTTTACGCCATTTTTGGCGATTAACCCTGTTTGTGTTGTTTTCCAGCGGTATTAACCTTTCCTTTTATCGCAATAGCTATAATTCCGCACAGATAGCCACCATGATTAAATTAATTTGCCGCAGGGAATATATAAGTTTTTTTTATCGACCCGGCCTATTACTGGCTGCGCTTTTATTTATTTTATTTCAGTGCATATATTGATAGCGGCTATAAGTATTGGCGCACTGTCCATCGGCATGGAGAAGGCAATGAAGTATCTGATCAACGATCGCATTGTATTTAATACGCTGGAATATCGTTTATCCTTATTAGCGGATGATGAAACGGCGGTCAATCTCTCCAATACAGCCGGGCGCGTATTAGAAGCGCTTATTATTTCCCATGGCAACGGAGATACCGTCAGCCGGGAAGATTTATTTGCCAACGTCTGGGAAAAACATGGCTTATCTCCCTCCAACGGTAATTTAAATCAACAGGTCAGCCTGATCAGGAAAGCGCTGATCGCGCTTGGGCTGGAGGCCTCGGCCATCGTCACCCTGCCTAAACGCGGACTTAAGCTAAACGATCGTTTGGCTATCGCCGTATATGATCAATCGCCGGATCCCGCATTGGACACACCCATTGCCGATGATAACGGCGGCGGTATGGAGACCGTAGCCCCGAAGACAGATCATTTCACTAAAGAACTTATGATAAATTTATTTTTAGCACTGTCGATTATTATCACCGCGTCGACTACCTATGTCTATTTCAGGCAAGACGACAGGCAGCCTCTCTATTTCTTTAAGAATATTGATTCATGCAATATTTATACCTTGCGTCCGATAAACGACCGCGAGCGCCCGGATCTGGCCGCGCATATCCAGCGGGCCATGGCGGGAAATATTGCACGCTGCGACGCCCATGACAAGGTGCTGTTCTCCCGTACCGCCGCCACGATAAAGGACGGCATCAACCGCCGTACTTTCCTGGCGAAATGTGAACAGGAGGCTGGCGGTAAACTCACCGGTTGCCTGAATTTCTACTTTTATAACTGGGACGTCTGATGAAAAGAATCTGGCTTATCCTGGCGTTGCTCCTGTTATCGCTTACGCTGTTTTACCGCAGTCATTACCGCGGCGGTATTTCCGGCTACCAGTGTTCCGCCCTGATGGTTTATCGTTCAGCCATTCCCGCCGGATCGTTAACCTACACGGTGGAAGCCAAA
Source organism: Sodalis sp. RH24 (assembly GCF_047324145.1). Lineage (NCBI taxonomy): Bacteria > Pseudomonadati > Pseudomonadota > Gammaproteobacteria > Enterobacterales > Bruguierivoracaceae > Sodalis > Sodalis sp. RH24. The sequence continues at coordinate 320,744 of NZ_CP178729.1, read as the reverse complement.
ATGTTTTTTACCAGTCCGAGCCAGGGTTTTTATGCCCTTAACGGCACCCTGGCCCATGACGATCGCCTCTATAACCTGCACCGGACCCGCTTTTTTAGTTACCGGCAGCAAAACCAGCAGGGTTTATATGAAATAACCATTACCCGCGAAATTGTCTCCACGCTGGATAACGCCCCCAACGGTATCGCCAGCCCGGTGCTCCTGCCGGTAGGCGCATCCCTGTTGCCCAGCTTTAGGCGTATCGATAAAAACGCCATCCTGGTCAGCCTGCTGTATTCGCCATTTTTTATCTGTGCGAGTGATTAAGCATCATTATCAATTTACCCGGCCTGGATTGCCGCCTGCGGCGCCACAATCCGCCCGCGCCGCGGCGGCGGCGAATTAACGCCGCCCTATCTTTGACTAACCGGCCCGGAAGATAAATACTTCTAATGCAATCCGGCCGCGTGACGCGCCATTGCCGCGGCGGCCGGTTGTCCCGTCCCGTTACCGAGAGTCCAGGTATGCCATTGATATAACCTTATGAGAAAAAGCAGATATTTCGGTTTTCCCCGGCCAGATAAACAGACGGCGCCATCGCCTGAACGCCCCCGCTTTACCCTGCTGTTTGAATTGGGCGCATCCGCCGCGCTGCTGATCGTCGCCCTGATAGCCATTAACGTCTGGCATCTCTGGCAAACCTACCAGTCGGCGCTGGCCAAATCCCAGACCGCCACCATGAACCTGACCCAGGCGCTGTCGCAGCATGCCAGCGACACCTTCGCCCAGGCCGAAGCCACGCTTGATGAACTGGCGCAACAGATCGCCGCCCTGGGCAGCGGCGCGGCGCAGTTGCCCAGGCTGCATCAGCTTTTCCAGCAAAAAACCGCCGGGTTAAAGCAAATCAGCGCGCTGTCGCTGTTTGACGCCACGGGCCAGATGATCGTCACGGCGGCTGAGCGGTTGCCCGCCGTCAACGGCTACGCCGACCGGGATTATTTTATCTATCACCGCGACCATCCCGAACTGACCCCTCGCATCGGCAAGGTTATCCGCAGCCGCATGACCAATGCGCTGATCGTGCCCATTTCACGCCGGCTCAACCATCCCGACGGCAGTTTTGCCGGCGTACTGCTGGAAAGCATTATGATCGATCATTTTCGCAGCTTTTATACCCGGTTTATGATAAGCGATGATTCAACGTTAATGATGCTGCTCGACAACGGTACCGTGCTTTACCGTCACCCGTATAATGAAAAAGTCATCGGCACCACCATCGCCGGTTCGCCGCTATACCGGGATAATATCCGCCAGCACAGCTCGGGTATCGTCAACAGCGCCCTGGGAGCCGATCCGGCGCAAAAACTCTATAGCTATACGCATCTCAAGCAGTTCCCGGTGATCGTCACTACCGGCCTGTCGCTGGATCAGACCATGGCGGACTGGCGCCAGGACGCGTTCAACCATGTGGTGATGACGCTTATTTTTATCGCGATGATTACCGTGGTCTGCCTGGTGCTGATGCGTCAGGCGCGCGCGCGGATGCGCGCCGAGCAACAGCTCATCCACGCCCAGCAGGAGCTGCGCAAGTTAAACCGGTCGCTGGAGCGGCTGGCGCGTTCGGACGGACTGACCGGGCTTTACAACCGGCGGCATTTTGATCTGTCGCTGGACAATGAATTCCAGCGCGCGCTGCGCACGCAGCAGGTATTGGGCATCATTCTGCTGGACGTGGATTATTTTAAACAATTTAACGATCTGTACGGCCATGTGGCCGGTGATAATTGCCTCAAGCGTATCGGGCACACCCTGAAAAACCTGCCGCTGCGCCACCGCGACGTGGTGGCGCGCTACGGCGGGGAAGAATTTATCGTCCTGCTGCCCGCCACCGACCGGGACGGCGCCCTGGCGGTGGCGCGGCGCATCCAGCAAGGGATCGTGGCGTTGAATATTCCCCACCAGGGCAGCCCGGCCGGTATCCTGACGTCCAGCCTGGGCGTTTTTGTCGGCCTGCCGGAGGCTGGGCAGGACACGCCCAGCCGGCTGGTGGTCAAGGCGGATTCGGCCCTGTACCAGGCAAAACGCCAGGGACGCAACCAGATTTGCCAGGCCTGATGATCCAGGCGTCAGATGCCGCTGAACCAGTTATACCCCTGATCTTCCCAATAACCGCCGGGGTTGGTGTTGTCCACCGACAGGGAAACGATATGCTTGGCGTTTTTAAAGCCCAGCTTGGTCGGTACCCTGAGCCTGAGCGGGAATCCATAGGCGTCCGGGAGTGCCTTGCCGGCAAAATCCAGCGCCAGGGTGGTTTGCGGATGCAAGGCGGTGGCCATGTCGATACTGGAATAATAGCGATCGGCGCAGCGGAAGCCGACGAAGCCGGCGCGCAGGTCCGCCCCGACCCGTTCAAGAAAGGTACGAAGCGGCACCCCGCTCCACTGGCCGATGGCGCTCCATCCCTCAATGCAGATAAGCCGGGTAATCTGGCTTTGCCGCGGCAGCGCCCGCAGTGTATCCAGCGTCCAGGGCCGCTTATCGGCCACCCGCCCCGACACCTCCAGCCGATAAGTGGAGAGATCGATTTCCGGCACATTATATTCGGGATAAAAAGCATTGAAGGGGAACGGGTTGGCAACCTGATCCGCGCGATAGGTTTGCGCCAGGCGCTGCCCGCTGAACAGCCAGCCCTGGACCCGGTCGTTCCAGCGCGACATGGCCCAAAGCACCTTATCCACCTCGTCGCCGTCCTGCAGGTTACAGCCGGTAAGCAGGGTCAGCGCGCCCAGGGTCAGGCCGGAGCGCAGCAACAGACGCCGCTGCAAACGATAAAGCGCCTTCTGCTGCGCCGGTTCGAGCTTTAATCCGCTGTTTGATCTGTTATTCATCCTGCGCATCCCGGGGTGAACGGCGTATAACGCCGGTGATCATGGGCCAAAAGGTGGACGGCACGGCGATCACCATCGCGACATGAACCACGGCGAATAACACTATGCCGCTCATGGCGAAAAAATGCACATACCGCGCCCGGTCGAAGCCGCCAAACAGCGCCGCCAGCCGGTAAAGCTGTACCGGCTTCCACATGGACAGCCCGGAAAGGACCAGCAGCAGCCCGCATGCCAGGGCAAACCAGTAAAAGGCCTTCTGAATGGCGTTATAACGCCCAAGCCGGTGCGCCAGGCGCAAGGTCAGCGCCAGCTTAACGTCGCGCGCCAGCGTGCGCGGCGTCAGCGGCAGGAAGTCGCGGCGAAAATGCCCGCTGCCGATACCCCACAGAATATACAGCAGGCCGTTTGCCGCCAGCGCCCACATCACCGCCAAATGCCAGGCGATGGCGCCGCCCAGCCACCCGCCCAGGGTGAGGACGCTGGGAAAGGTAAAGGCGGGAAAAATCGGCGAGGCATTGTAAATGCCCCAGCCGCTCATCAGCATGGCGCACAGTATCGGCACATTCAGCCAGTGCATGATGCGCACCGGGGCGCGGTGCCGGCGTATTTTGGTTAACGACGGGGAAGAAGATGGGTTCACTGGCGCTCCAGGATCGGCCGGTTAACAGGCCGGGCGGCCACGCCGCCCGGCCTGAAACACGCATCGGATATTACATGGGAGGCACGGTGCCGTTAACACCGGCCACAATACGCGCCGCCACGACATGATCCGCGCTGCCCGGCGCCGGGAACAGGATAATATGCGCGCCGGGTTTCAACAGCGAGCGATCACCGGGTGACAGTGTCACAACAGGCACGTCATCCGGCACCACAACCTTTTTTTCGCCGTTCTGGTACTTCACCGTCATGGTGCGTCCGTTGGCATTTACCAGCGTGCCCACGGTGCCGTTGGTCATGGTGCCGACCTGGCCGTCGGATCCCTGCCAGGGCCGGAACCCTTCGCCGGAACCGCGCAGCGACGGGTCGAACACATGGACTTCAAGGGCTTTTAAGGTGCCGTCCGGCTGCGGCGCCGCGGCGGTGCCGATAAAGCTATTCGGTTTAATATCGCTGATTTTACCCTGCGCCACCGCGGAAATGGTGGTTTTGTCATTCAGGGTGGCGGTGACCGCCGCGCCCTTGCGATCGGTGAACTGCAGCTGGTCGCCGCTGAACTGCGTCACCGTGCCCCGCACCGCCATCGGTCTGGCGGGGGCGTCCGCCGCCATGACGGCGGGGGCGCACAGCGTAAGCATGCCCAGCAGCATGCCGGATAAAAGGGTATAACGAGCCATGAACGTCTCCTGTTCCAGTTTTGCGGCCTGTGGCGCGCCGGATATAACATTTTTTATACGACTTTATAACATTACGCGCGTTTTTGACATTTGGCTTGGGCAAAAAACGCTTTCGCGGCGGGAAGATGTTGAAAGATATTTCAGCATGAACGGCATCAAGGCCTGGCGCAGACAGAATAAAGCGGCGGCAGGGCATGGCGGCAAGACGATTAAAAGCGCGTGACCAGGGCGCGATGCATGGCTCACATCCTGTGGGCCATCCCGCGGGCCAACGCCTGCGGCGTTGTGCTAAAGCGCTCCCGGGTGTCGTGGTATGGCTCACCTCCCTGTGGGCCAACGCCGTATCATTCAGGGTTTGAGGATGACTTTGGTCCAGCCCTCGTCGCGATCGTCAAAATGCTGGTATGCCTCCGGCGCCTGCGCCAATTGCAGGCGATGGGAAATAATTTGTGACGGTTTCGCCTTGCCCTGGTGAATCAGGCGCGCCAGCTGACGGTTATAGGCCTTGACGTTGGCCTGGCCGGTGCGGATTTGCTGGCCTTTAAACCAAAAGCTGCCGAAATCGAACGGCATTTTACCCTCTTTGGCTAGCTCCTGGCGCGCACCCGGATCCTGCGGAACAAATACCCCCACCACGCCGATGCCGCCGGTGGCTTTGGTGGAGGCCACCAGGCTGTTCATGGTAACGGAGATATCCTCATGGCCGTGTTTATCGCAACACTGGTAGCCGACGCATTCGCAGCCGCAGTCGGTGCCGCGCCCGTCGGTCAGGTTTAAAATTTTCTCCACCGCCGCGTCGCCGACGCCGTTAATGGCCGTGGCGCCGAGTTTCTCGGCCAAGGCCAGACGGCTTGGGTGGGTATCCACCACAAACACCTGCGACGCGCCCTTGATGATGGCCGAATGGGCGGCCATCAGCCCCACCGGGCCGGCGCCGTAGATGGCGACGCTATCACCCGGACGCAATCCCGCCAGTTCCGTGGCATGCCAGCCGGTGGGGAAAATATCGGATAGCATCACGTAATCGTCCTCTTTCTCCTGCGCGTCGCGCGGCAGCACCAGACAGTTGAAATCGCCGAAGGGCACGCGCAGCAACTCCGCCTGACCGCCCTCATAAGGTCCCATTTCGGCAAAGCCGTAGGCGGCCCCCGCCGAACCGGGGTTGGCGGTCAGGCAGAACCCGGTCAGCCCGCGTTCGCAGTTTTCACAAAACCCGCAGCCGATGTTAAACGGCAGGCAAACATAATCCCCGACCTTGATGCGCTCCACCCCCGCCCCGGTTTCAATAACCCGGCCCAGGTTTTCATGTCCGAAAATACGGCCCGTTTCAAAGCTGGTGCGGCCTTCATACATATGCAAATCCGAACCGCAGATATTGGTGGTGGTGATGCGCACCAGTACGTCGGTTGGCTTGATGATTTTCGCGTCCGGCATATCCTTCACCGCCACATCGCGTGGACCGTTATAAACGACTGCTTTCATGATTTCCTCCGGAACATGTCACTGTGATTGGGGGCAAAATGGTTTCTATCCGCATGCTTAACGGATAGACCAAAAGCCGCCGGGGCGCTATTAATGATGAGTTTTTTTACACAAAATATCGCGGCGGATAAGGATAACAATCGAGGCGGGACGTGCGTTAGAGTGAGATGACCTGTGGCATAAGGCGCTGAATAAAGGCTAATTAATCAGTATTGATGAACAGTGACCGGCGCAATACGACCTTGCGGGTACAACATCATGCCCCGCTCGGCGGCGGGGCATGATGCCTGGCGGTTAACGATTAACGTCGACGACAATCCGGCCACGGACTTTGCCGTCCAGCAGCGCGCCCGCGGTGGCGATGACCTCGCCCAGGCCGATTTCCCGGCTGATGCTGTTTAACAGGCCGTCGTCCACCAGGGCGGCGATTCGCTGCCAGGCGATCAGGCGATCGGCCACCGGGCGCATCACGCTATCCACCCCGGCCAGGGTCACGCCGCGCAGGATAAACGGCGCCACGCTTGCCGGCAAATCCATGCCCTGGGCCAGGCCGCAGGCGGCCACGGTACCCTGGTAGCGTAAACCGGCGCAGACATTGGCCAGCGTATGGCTGCCGACGCTGTCGATGGCGGCGGCCCATTGTTCCTTACCCAGCGGACGCCCCGGCGCGGAAAGCTGCGCCCGGTCGATAACCTCGGCTGCGCCCAGTTGCCGCAGATGTTCCGCCTCCTCCTGACGCCCGGTGGACGCCGTTACCTCATAGCCCAGGCGGGAGAGGAACGCGATGGCAAAGCTGCCGACGCCGCCGTTGGCGCCGGTAACCAGTACCTTGCCCCCCGCCGGCGTCACGCCGTTTTTCTCCAGCGCCAGCAACGCCAGCATGGCGGTATAACCGGCGGTGCCTATCGCCATGGCCTGCCGGGCGGTCAGCCCCGCGGGCAGCGGGATCAGCCAGTCGCCGTTCAGCCGCGCTTTTTGCGCCAGCCCGCCCCAGTGTTTTTCCCCCACGCCCCAGCCGTTAAGCAGCACCGCGTCGCCCGCTTTAAAAGCGCTATGATCGCTATGCGTGACGATACCGGCCAGATCAATGCCCGGCACCAGGGGGAACGTGCGTACCACCGGGCCTTTACCGGTAATGGCCAGCCCGTCTTTATAGTTGAGCGTGGAATACGCAACATCTATCTGCACATCGCCCGCGGGCAGCTGCGCCTCGTCCAGGCGGGTATGGCGGGCACGATAGCCTTGTTCGTCTTTCTCAACCAAGATTGCGTTAAACATGCTGATTCCTCAAATGGTCTTTAAATATCGTGAGCCCGGCAAGGGTTCAGCGCGGCAGACCGGCGAAAAACCCGTCGGCGAACCGCTGTAAAGGTTGGGGGCCGCCGGCCAGCCGGGCGCGCATTACCGCCCCTTCCCAGCCGATCCAGAAAAATTCCGCCAGGCCTTCGCAGTCCGCGTCCGGCGGTAATTGCCCGGCGGCGCGCGCCAGCCGCAGGCAGCAGGCGACCCGCTGTTGCCATTGCTGCAAAATGTCGCTGAGCTGGCGGCGGTAGCTTGCCGGCAGCACGTTGATTTCCTGCCCGAGATTGCCCACCAGGCAACCGCGTCTGAAATCGTATTTCGCCATGCCCAGGCTGAGGTCGGACACCAGCGCCCGCAGGCGCTCCAGCGGCGGCAGGGTTTCGTCCAGCAGCCAATGGTCCAGCTTGCGCAGAAAATAGCGGCCGTAGTAGTCGATAATCGCCTGCCCGAACGCTTCCTTGCTCTCGAAGTAGTAGTAAAACGAGCCTTTCGGCACGCCCACCTGCTTCAGGATGCCGTCGATACCCGAGGCGCTGAACCCCTGCTCGGTCAGGATAGCGGTACCGCAGCGAATCAGATTTTCACGGGTATCCGGCTGGTCCCGGGCGATTTTCGGCGGACGCCCGCGCCGCGCGGCAACAGTTTTTTCATTCATGGTAATAATATAGACCGATCGTCTATAAAAATCGAGTGTAACCTGTTCCACCGCGCGGTTTATTGCGCCGGATCATGATCCGGCAAACGCCAGGCCAACCGGCCTGGCGAACGTCGCGGGCAGCGTTACCCGGAGGAATCAGTCATGCGCGGTGACCGCGGCAGGCGCCGGCTCCGCCTGCAATTGCGTCGCCGGCCGGTTCCGGCCGCGCATAAACCACGCCGGGATAATCGCCAGGAAGAAAAACACCGCCACGATATAAAACCCGTCCTGATAGGCGAACAGCTGCGCCTTCGGCACCAGCATGGTTTCCAGGTAGGCCATTGAGCCGGGATTCACGCCTTGCGGTAAGCGGCTGCCGAACGGATTGCCCCAGTGGGAATAGAGCAGCGCCAGGCGGGAGATGGATTCCGCCGCCGTGGCGTTGGCGGCCGTCAGCGCCTGCGCCAGGGCGTCGCCGTGAAAAATGGTACGCCGGTCGATAATCACCGACAGCAGGTTAACGCCAAAGGCGCCGCCCAGCTGGCGGACAAAATTAAGGCTGCCGGATCCCTGGGCCAGCTTATCCGCCGGCAGCGCCCGCAGCGCCCCGGCGTTCAGCGCCGGCAGCATAACGCCCAACCCGATACGACCCAGCACGACCCACAGGGCCATGGTCCAGAAAGGGGTATCGACATCGACGCCGCCGGACAGCCAGCAGGACAGGCCGAAAATCGCCAGCCCGGCCATCACCGGCAGATGCGGCGGCAGGCGATCGCTCAGTTGTCCGGCAATGGGAAATATCAATCCCAGCACCAGCCCGGAGGGCATCAGCAATAATCCGGAGCGGGTGGGCGTATACCCCTGCACGGTTTGGACAAACAGCGGGATGATATAGGTGGAACCGTAAATGCCGGCCCCCAGCGCGAAGGCCACCACGCACCCGGCGGAAAAACGCAGGTTATTGAATACCCGCAGGCTAAGCAACGGCTGCGGCGCCACCAGTTCCCACAGGATAAACGCGGCGGCGGTTATCAGGGCGGCGGCAAACATGCCGATAATAAAAAAAGAATCCCATCCCTCGCGCTGGCCGTTGGACAAACCGGTGAGCAGCGTGATCAGCGCGCAGACCAACAGCAAAAACCCGAGGCCGTCGAACCTGCGGCGCGGCGCGGCGGCCTGCTTATCCAGCCCCGGCAGGATAACCATCGCCGCCGCCATGCCGGCAACGCAGAATGGCACCACCACCAGAAAGACAAAACGCCAGTCGTACTGATCGACCATCAGGCCGCCGACCGTCGGCCCCAGCGCCGGGGCCAGCACCACGCCCACCCCATAGATGCCCATGGCCTTGCCGCGCTGCGCGGGAGGAAATACCTGCGAGAGCACCACCATCGCCATCGGCTGGATAATGCCCGACGCGCAACCCTGCAGCACCCGGGCCAAAATCACTTCGGCGCCGCTGGCGCTGGCAAAGCCCAGCAGGCTGCCGGCGATAAACACCGCCAGCGCGCCGACAAACGCCCGCCGGTAGCCGAACCGCTCCAATACCCAGGCGGTCATCAGCATGGTGGCGGTCATCGAGGCTAAAAAAGCGGTGGAGAGCCATTGCACCTGATCCTGCCCCAGGCCAAACGCCCCCATGATATCGCGCATGGCCACGTTAACGATGGTGGCGGTGGCGGTGGTGGCGATGGTGCCCAGCATCACCGTGCCGGTGGCCAGCCAGCGATACGCGGGACCAAAACGCTGCGCCTGGGTCTCAATGGGCGACATTGATGGCCACCTCAACCATCAGGCCGGGTTTCAGCCGCGCGTCGGCCTGGTCAAAGGCAATACGCACCGGCACCCGCTGGGTGATTTTGGTAAAGTTGCCGGACGGATTGGGACTGGGCAGCAGGGCGAATTGATTGGTGGCGGTATTGCCGACCCGGATCACGTGCCCATGGGAAACCAGATCGGGATAGGCGTCGATGCCGATATCCACCGGCTGGCCCACCGCCACCTTATTCAGCGCCGTTTCCTTAATGTTCGCCTCCACCCAGACGTTGTGCGGATCGTGGACCATCATCACCCACTGTCCTGCCTGCACATAATCCCCCACATCGCCCAGCGTACGATCCACCACCCCGTCCACCGGCGAGCGCAGGGTACGATCGGCGATTTCCTGGGTAATCTGCTGCGCCTGCGCCGTCAGCGCCACCAACTGCTGGCGCTGCATATCGATCTGCCGGTCCAGCACCTGCAGCTGCCCGCGCTGCGCCCGGGCATTGGCCAGCGCCGCCCGCTGCGACAGCAGCTGCGCCTCGGCCTCCCGCTGCTGATCCTGACGCTGCAGCAGGGCGGTATGGCTTTCATCCCAGGTCTTGCGCGGCGTCAGTCCGCTTTTCACCAAACTATCGTCACGCTGGAAATTGGCTTGCGCCAGCGCCAGCTGATGCCCGGCGTCGGACAGCGTCGACTCCGCCACGGTCAGCTGCGCCTGCGCCTGCTCAAGGGTGGCCTGGGTGGTTAAATCGGCGGTCTGGCGCTGCGCCTCGGTATAGCGGATTTGCGCATTGGCGGATGCCAGGTCGCCTTGCACCGCCGCCAGCCGCAGCCGGGCGTCGCGGTCGTCGATCTGCGCCAGGACCTGGCCTTTTTTAACATGATCGCCATCCATCACCGGACGCGCCACCAGCCAGCCGTCCACCCGGCTGGCCAGGGTCACCACCTCGCCGCTAATATGGGCATCATTCTCGGCCACATGGGCAAAACGCCAGTCAAGCCAGGTGATAAACCAGATAGCCAGCGCTATCACCACCACCAGCCCGGCGATAACCCAGGTTTTCTGCCGATTGTTAAGACGTTTAAACCGGGTGAGGGACAGAAATCGCCGCTCGTGTACACCACTATTCATACGGGTTCCCTGTCGACGACGGCCAAACTGACCAGCACCTGTTCCAGCAAACGGTTCATTTGTTCGATATCGTTATCGTCCACGCCGGCCAGCGCCCGATCGCGCACCTGCTGGGCCATCCCCTCCACCTGCTGGACCCGCTGCATGCCGGATTCGGTCAGATGGATCTCTTTGGCGCGGCGATCGCTGCCTTCGCGCCGCTCGATAAACCCCTGGTTTTGCAGGTTATCCAACAGGCGCACCACCGAGGACGCATCCAGATAAATGGCTTCGGCCAGGTCTTTTTGCAGCATCGGCTTGTCCGCGCGCGCCAGGTATAACAGCGGCACCCAGGTGGCTTCCGTCAGGCCATAGGGCTGGAGCTTGCGATCGATGACCCGCCGCCATTGCCGCGCGGTCTGGGCAATCAGGTTGGCGAAATGGCGCTTGGGCGACGGAGCGGGCAGCGTTGAATCGGTTAAAGACGAGGTAGGAGTTGATGACATAAGGAATAGATTCCAACACATTAGTTGATATATAAATAATAACTCCCTGTACCTATATATTGTCAAGACTTTACCGGCGCGACACGCCATTCCCCCTGCCCCATTGACCTTACTGGCGATTACGAGGCATTATCATTTGGTCAACATATTCATAATCATCGTAAAAGTGATCCCGCACTGCGATTTTGTCAGAGGACGCATTGATGCTCCGCCGTTTTTTTAGCTACTACCTTCCTTATAAGCGCTTGTTTGCGCTCGATTTCGGCTGCGCCATTCTCGCCGGCCTGCTTGAGCTGGGTTTTCCCATGGCGGTAAAACTCTTTATCGACAAATTACTGCCCGCCCAGGACTGGGTGCTGGTATGCGTCTCCGCCGCCGGCCTGCTGCTGATTTATTTGCTCAATACCGGGCTGATGGCGGTGGTTAACTATTGGGGCCACGCCCTGGGCGTGGGCATAGAAACCGATATGCGCCGCGAGGCGTTTAATCATCTGCAGAAGCTCTCGTTCCGTTATTACGACAATACCAAGACCGGCCACATCATCACCCACGTCACCAAGGATCTGGAGGAGGTCGGCGAAATCGCCCATCACGGCCCGGAAGATCTGTTTATCGCCCTGATGACGTTTATCGGCGCGTTTATCCTGATGGCCACCGTCCATGTGCCGCTGGCGATGCTGACCGTTATCATTGTCCCCGCCATGACCTGGCTGGTCAGCAGCCAGGGCGCGCAGATGACGGACACCTGGCGCAAGCTGTTCCGCCAGGTGGGTAATTTCAACGCCCGCATCGAGGAGAGCATCGGCGGCATCCGCGTGGTCAAGGCCTTTGCCAACGAACGCCAGGAAGAAGCCCTGTTTGCCCGTGATAACGACAGCTACCGCGCCACCAAGCTGCGCGCCTACCGCATCATGACCGCCAGCCTGACCCTAAGTTATCTCAGCACCCGCCTGGTCCAGCTGATCGTGATGGTTGCCGGCACCTGGTATGTGATCAAGGGCGAGCTAAGCTACGGCGGTTTTGTCGGTTTCCTGCTGCTGGTGGAAGTCTTTTTCCGCCCGGTTGCCAAGATTTCGGCGGTGCTGGAGAGCTATCCCAAGGGCATTGCCGGCTTTAAGCGTTTTACCGGGCTGATGGATACCGTGGCCGATATCACCGACCGCCCCGCCGCCCTGGCGGTGGACAGCCTGCGCGGCGATATCGTCTATCGCGACGTCAGCTTCGGCTACCGGGCCGATAAACCGATCTTCAGCCATCTGAACCTGACCATCCGCGCCGGCGAAACCGTAGCCTTTGTCGGCCCGTCCGGCGCGGGTAAAACCACGCTGTGCTCTTTGCTGCCGCGCTTTTATGACGTGGATGCCGGAAGCATCAGCGTGGACGGCATCGATATCCGCGATATGACCCAGGCTTCGCTGCGCGGCAATATCGGCATTGTGCAACAGGACGTATTCCTGTTCGGCGGATCGATCCGCGAAAATATCGCCTATGGCAAACTGGACGCCACTGATGAGGAAATCTGGCAGGCGGCGCGGCGGGCGCGCCTTGACGAGCTGATCGCCGCCCTGCCGGAAGGACTGGATACCCTGGTGGGCGAGCGCGGGGTAAAGTTGTCCGGCGGCCAGAAGCAGCGTCTGTCCATTGCGCGTATTTTCCTGAAGAACCCGCCAATCCTGATCCTCGACGAAGCCACCTCGGCGCTGGATACCGCCACCGAGCAGGCCATCCAGCACTCGCTGTCCGACCTGTCACGGGGACGTACCACGCTGGTGATAGCCCATCGCCTGGCCACTATCCAGCATGCCGATCGCATCGTGGTGGTGGATACGCAGGGCATTATTGAACAAGGCAGCCATAAGGAACTGCTGTTGCGGCACGGCACTTATGCCCGCCTGCATCAGGCCCAATTCGGCGCGGCCTGATTGCCGCGCGAATTAACCGAATAGCGTTGAAGTTATGTTAATGAAATAACCTCAACGGCTATTCTTTTTGACCAAAAACAATAATCATCCATTAATTACAAGACAATGCAATTATAACTCAGGGTATTATATCTTGTGACTCATCTCGCCTATTAATCAATTTTCTCGTAATAACACCCCTATCTTAGATTTGACGCAACGAATTGTGTGGTCAACAGGCCGATATTAGCGGTTAACAAAAAACGTTAACTTTCTTTGAGGAATGTATGGACTTCTTTATTCAACTGGCCGTTATTCTGGCCTGTCTGTTATACGGCGCCAGAAAGGGCGGTATCGCCCTCGGCCTCCTGGGCGGTATCGGGCTGGTTATCCTGGTCTTCGTCTTCCATCTCGAACCCGGTAAACCCCCGGTCGACGTCATGCTGGTGATTATCGCCGTGGTCGCCGCCTCCGCCACCCTGCAAGCCTCCGGCGGCCTGGACGTCATGCTGCAAATCGCCGAGCGACTCCTGCGGCGCAACCCCAAATACGTCTCCATCGTCGCCCCCTTCGTCACCTGCTGCCTGACCATCCTCTGCGGCACCGGCCATGTGGTCTACACCATTTTGCCCATCATCTACGACGTGGCGATTAAAAATAATATCCGCCCCGAACGTCCCATGGCCGCCAGCTCCGTCGGCGCCCAGATGGGCATTATCGCCAGCCCCGTGTCGGTCGCGGTGGTCTCCCTGGTGGCCATGCTCGGCAATGTGTCTTTTAACGGCCGCCACCTCGATTTCCTCGACCTGCTGGCCATCACCGTTCCCTCCACCCTGTGCGGCATCCTGGCCATCGGTATCTTCAGCTGGTTCCGCGGCAAGGACCTGGATAAGGACGAGGTGTTCCAGAAATTTATCGCCGACCCCGAAAACCGCCACTATGTCTACGGCGATACCGCCACCCTGCTCAACCAGAAGCTGCCGCGCAGCAACTGGGTGGCGATGTGGATTTTCCTCGCCACCATCGCCGTCGTTGCGCTGCTGGGCGCGATGCCTCAGCTGCTGCCGGTGTTCGGCGGCAAACGGCTGTCGATGGTATTGGTTATCCAGATGTGCATGCTGTTTTCCGGCGCCCTGATTATCATCGCCACCAAGACCAACCCGGCGGCCATCTCGAAAAACGAAGTCTTCCGCTCCGGCATGATTGCCATCGTGGCGGTCTACGGCATCGCCTGGATGGCGGAAACCATCTTCGGCGCGCACCTGGCCGAAATCGAAGCCAGCCTCGGCGCCATTATCAAGGTCCATCCCTGGGCCTACGCGCTGGCGCTGCTGGTGGTCTCGAAGTTCGTCAACTCCCAGGCCGCGGCGCTGGCGGCGATTGTGCCCCTGGCCCTGGCCATCGGCGTCGACCCGGCCTATATCGTCGCCTCGGCGCCCGCCTGCTACGGCTATTATATCCTGCCGACCTATCCCAGCGACCTGGCGGCTATCCAGTTTGACCGTTCCGGCACCACCCATATCGGCAAGTATGTCATCAACCACAGCTTTATCCTGGTGGGCCTGCTTGGCGTGGGCGTCTCCAGCCTTGTCGGCTGGATCCTGGCCGCCGCCTACGGCTTTTTATAATAATCCGCTAGAAAATCCCGCCGCATTGCGGCGGGATGCGGGCGAATGCGCAATCTCTGAGCAAACAGACCCTTTACGTCCCTTCCCCCTTTGACATCGCCCACCACCATCGCTATTATGCGAACCCAGCGATTCCTCTGTAGTTCAGTCGGTAGAACGGCGGACTGTTAATCCGTATGTCACTGGTTCGAGTCCAGTCAGAGGAGCCAAATTCTTGTTTTCATGCCGCTCCGCGAATCCTTATCTGAACTAGATTCAAAAAGTTAGCGTGAAAAACCTTCCCGATGCATTTTTGTTTTTCCCTCCGCATCGGGAGAATTTGGTGGTCAGATTTGGGGTCAAGTTGGTTCGATGACGGAGTGACCCCCAAATGTCTCTTAACGACACAAAAATCCGCAGCTCAAAACCATCCGCTAAACCCTTCAAAGTTTCCGATTCTCATGGCCTGTACCTTTTGATCAATCCCGGCGGTTCACGTCTCTGCTATATCAAATATCGCATCAATGGTAAGGAATCCCGGCTTGGCTTAGGGGCTTATCCCGATGTTTCTCTGGCTTACACCCGGCAGCAACGTGATGGCATACGCAAGCCGCTGGCGCAGAATATCAATCCAGCACAGCAACGTATCGCAGAGATAGCTGCCAGCTCCCCTGAAAAATCCTTTAAACACGTTGCATTAACCTGGCATAAAAGCAATCGAACCTGGTCACAGAACCACTCCGTACGTCTGCTTGCCAGCATGAACAATCACATCTTCCCGAAATGTGCCAACCCTACCGCGCGCAGACAAAGGGCAAGGTCGAGCGCTTCAACGGTTACTTGTGGCGTTCGTTTTATGTGCCGCCGGCAAGTCGTCTGAGCCAGAGCGGCTTGCAGCTCGATGTCGTCACCGCCAATGCCGAAGTGGCGCGTTGGCTGCGAGAAGTTGCCAACGACCGGGTGCACGGCACGACACAGGAAAGGCCGGCGGCACGGCTGGCAAAGGAAGTGCCCTGTCTACAGGCGCTGGCTGTGCCCTGGCGCGGGAATATCGCTGCTGCGCGGCCACAAGTGCAAGCCGCAAAGGAGCCCGCCCCGCCACGTCGGCCGGCAATCGTGCCTGAGCGGCTGGCAGAAACGACGCCTGAGCAGCACCCCTGGCCGTCTATGAGCAACTGCTGTTCAACGTCCGGCAAGGGATGGCGGTATGAACTTACAACATGAACGGATAGCCCGGTTGTGCGAGACTCTGAAGCTCTCCTTCATGGCACAAGGCTACGGCGCGGCGGCTCAGCAGGCGGCCAAGGATGAGACGGCTTACAGCGACTTCCTGGAGGCGTTGCTGCGCAAAGAGGTCGCGGGACGGAACGTGCGAAAACAAAGCATGATGACACGCATGGCGGGCTTCCCGGCGATCAAGACGCTGGAACAGTTCAACTATGACTTCGCCAAAGGCGTTAAGCGCAGCCAGATTGAAGAACTGGCCGGACTGGGATTTATCGAACGCAACGAGAACGTGGTGTTGGTCGGCCCCAGCGGCGTGGGCAAAACCCATTTGGCGATGGCGCTGGGTTACAAGGCAACGCAGGCCGGCATCAAAACGCGTTTTACGACAGCATCGGACTTGCTGCTGGCGTTGAGCACGGCACACGCGCAAAACGGTGATGCGCCGGGCCATCAAGGCTTACCGCCTGCTTATCATCGATGAAATAGGCTATCTACCGATGAACCGCGAGCAGGCCAACCTGTTCTTCCAGGTGATCGCGGCGCTCTACGAAAAGGGCAGTTTAATCGTGACCAGTAACCTGCCGTTCGGGCAGTGGGATGCAACGTTCGCGCATGACGCCACCCTGACGGCGGCACTACTGGATCGGCTGCTGCATCATGCCCATATCGTGCCGATTGCCGGCGAAAACTACCGACTCAAGCACCAACGGCAGGCCGGAATGGTTCATGGAAACAAAGTAGCCTGATCCAGCAGTGAAATCAGTGAAAAACCAGGACTTGCTGGTATTGATACAACCCCGGCTAAATTATCCGTTTCGCAACCAGTCAATAAATGCCCTCATCGCTGGCGATATAGCTTTACCCACGATCCAGCAAAGGTAATATCCATCAAACTGACTCTCCCATGCCTCGAGAACGCGATGAAGCGCGCCAGAGTCGAGATGAACACTCACTCTTTCCGCTGTGACCTGAGCAACGCCGATCCCCGCGATGGCAGCCCGATATTGACGTTCCCGGTCATCCACTACCAGATTTCCTGTAACGGAAATATTTTTTAACTGTCCATTAAAAGAAAACTGCCAGGGCTCTGGGGTCACCTTGCCCGGCCAACGCCAGCCAATGCAATTATGCTGGCTTAAATCTTCCGGCTGTTTAATGTTTCCACGTGCTTCAAGATAGGATGGCGCGGCCACCACTATTTGATGTAACCGCTCACCAATGGGAACCGCAACTAATCCTGGGTCAAGTACTTCACCAAGCCGTAGAGAGAGATCGAATCGTCCCGCCATAAGATCCGCGGGGCAGTCATTTATCGTGAGATCAATATGCACATCGGGGAAAGAGGCAAGAAAACCCGCTACCTTACAATCCAGAAACATTTCAGCAGCCGAACGAAAGGCATGAATTCGAATATTTCCTTTAACGATACTGCTTCGCGAATGCGCTTGCATGAACGCATCGGCAAGATTTTCCAGTAATGGCGCAGTTTGAAGATACAGCACTCGCCCCTCCTCAGTGAGACACACTGAGCGTGTGGTGCGATTTAAAAGTCTCAATCCCAAGCGCTCTTCAAGTCCCTGGATTTGTTGGCTGACCGCAGAGGCGGATATACCGAGTTTGTCCGCCACAGCCCTGAAGTTCAGTTTCTCCGCCACCATGATAAAAGTCTTAAGCGCCAAAAAATCCGAACGGCTAATCATTTCTACCTCTCTATTATTAAATTGCTCTAATAACTGCATCCAGTTATGGCTGTATTAATTAATTAAAAAGAACAATTATAATAGCGGCAATCCAGACAAACCAGCAAACTAGGAGAAGGGGCTAATGGTTGACAGAAACCGACTTACCTTAGAACAACGACTGCAGATAACGGAAGATAAGCTGGCCATTTATGAGCTTATTGCCTCTCATCCCCCCAGTGCCGACAGCGGGCTCGCTGAATATACGGCCTCTGTTTATATGGAGGATGGTGTGTTTAATCGAGGTGAAGGGTTAGATGGTGCTAAAGGCGTGAACGCGATCGCAGCATTTATACTCAGACCAGCACATGAAAAGGCAATTAAAAGCGGACTGGCACATTTTGCCGGGCTGCCGCTTATCGACTTACGAGGCGATACGGCTATTGTCACCTCCTATTTACAGCTATTACAGTTGGATCAACAGGGAGAACCACGTGAGATGGCCAACCATGGATATTCTACCGGGTATCGTATCCATCGGGTAGTGGTTAATCGTTGGGAGCTGGAACGTCACGATAATCGCTGGAAAATACGCAGCAGAACGCTTCTTCCTGTCGACGGAACCGATGCGCCGCGTCAACTGTTAGCCCGCGGTCTCTCTGATATTCTTAAAAGCACACGTCAGAATTCATAAACAGCCAGGAGATACATAATGAGTGAAGAAAATCGCCAGTTCTTATCGTCGCTTTTCCAGTCGGTAGCCAACCAAGGATGGGGAGAGAATTTTATGGCCGCATTACACGAGGATCTGGAATTTAATGCACTGGGAACTTCGCCAGTTTCAGGATGCTATCGGGGGAAGATAAACTACAGGAATAATCTTCTTAACCGCCTTGATGACAAACTGGAATCATGGCCTGTGCCGATCATCGATGCAATGATAGTTGACGGAGATTATGCCTGCCTGCGTTTCCATGCTACAGGCGGTAAAGGTAAAAACGGAGTGAACTTCAATATGCAATACTGCTGGGTACTGCGCATAAAGGATAAACAAATTGTAAAAATCTGGGGGTATTATGATTCGATCATCATGAATGCACTTTTTGAAAAGTCGTAACTAAAATTGAGTGACAGTTGTTTGATAAAAAATAAATTACCGCAAAAACATAGCTTTATACTAAAAAACAGTAGGGCTAATAATCAACTTCTATAAAAGAAGTATTGCTGAAATATAGTTATATTAAGATATTCATAAACCAGTGACGTATGCCATACTATGACCAACTCCCCTCTGGTTAATCCATCGCCAGGCTAGTAATGTTTAATGGGAAGAGATCACTGATATAAAGCCCCCGAGAGCACAGTCAGAGGAATCCATCAGCACTTCCCCGATGGAACTCAGTCTTTGAACCGCCCACGGACAGCATTAAGTTCGCGGATAAACGTGGGGGGTTCCTTGGCGAGGGGTAAACTGTCCCGGTCCCGAATGGCGTCGTAGCCGTCGATAGGATCGACCGGCAGTGCCGAGAAAAGCGGCTCCAGATCGGACTGGGCAGCGCCTTGTTCGGCGACCAGCTCAAAGGTTTTGCGATTCGCGGCAGGCGAGGTCAGCGAAGCGACGAGGACCTGGGCGATCTGGGCACGGGCAACCACACCGTCGGAAGGCGATCCGGCCCAGTGCGTGTCTCCTTGTCGCATCACGAGACGGTGCTGTTCGGGTGTATTGTAGTCAAACCATCCGGGACGAACGATGGTGTAAGGCAGACCACTGGCGCGCACAAGCCGCTCCCCACGCCGCTTCCAGTCGTGTCCGATAGTGGGTTTCGTGACACCGACCGTGGTCATCAGAGCGATCCGCGCCGGGGCTTGCAAAACGCTCAAGATGTTGCGCACCGCGCCGTAGTTCACCTGCTCGGCTCCTTGCGGATCGTTCCCGCTGATGCCATGTGTGAAGATGATGCCTGTGACGCCTGCGACCGCGTCGTGCAGTGTCTCGGCCCGGGTCAGGTCACCCACGACGACCTGGACGCCAGCGGGGAACAATTTCGCCTGGCCCGGATCACGCACCAGAGCCCTGGTCTCATATCCCTTCCTGAATGCTTCCGCGACGACCGGTCTGCCGATGCTACCGCTTGCACCGACAACCAGGACAACAGGTTTATTTGTACTCATTAGCTTCTCCGGTCCGGGATCACTTTCAGTTGATTGTAAAGCCGCCTGCGGCTGCTTCGAAGCGGCGATGGCAGTGCCGGCTAACAGTAAATGAGCAAGCATGAGCGTCAGAAATATTTTGCAGGCGAAACAATTCATGTCGCACACTCCCTGAGTGATATCAATAAGATTTTATATCGCACGGCTCCGCCATCGAGTGAATTGCTGCATTGCTTTGCCTCTTTGTCGAGACAAACCATCACCCCAGGGATCGGCGTGAGCGGGCGGTGCGGCAGTCGGTGACGCCCGAATAAGAAGCACATTGAGAACCCGAACGGAAGCGGCATTGCCAGTGGTCTGTGTTTGTCTAAATCCAGCATCGATGAATTCAAATGCGACAAACGGTCCTCATTAAAGCTATAAGGTGCAAACAGGGCATAGCGCCAAGCCGGGATGACATTTATGTCCTCACATTGAATTCTTTTTCAGCACGACCCATCTTACGTAGGAAGCTGACTTTAATTAAGAGGGTTATAACGCATTCAATGTTGAATGAAATTAATAAATAACTTCACGTCAGCGCCGGATTAACGGCTCTGGCGGTAAGCAATGTTCTGTGCAACCGTTAGCGTTTCGCAAACCTCAGAAATAGAGTTCACCTTTAAAATTCCCGGAAGCTTCTGCGTGTCCATCGGCAAACATCCTTACAAATTCGAAATCGAAATAATCCACCAGTTGTTCCAGTCCGACAAAAAACAGCGCCGTCGCCAGGCCATCCGCGGTGGCGGCATCGTCGGCAACAGCCCAGGTTGCAACGACATCTCGAACCGGTAGTCCTGTGCGGGCATCAAGCACATGATGGAGTCCATCACCCCATGCCCGTCGGTTAACTGCGGATGCACACAGCGCGCGTCCCTGTAAAGCGGCAACCCCGATCGCCATTGTGGGATTGAACGGATGCTCCAGCCCAATCCGGAGGGTGGATCTCCCAAAGTGACGGATATCACCACTGCCATCGACGACAAACTGGTCAAAACCTGCATCTCGGAGAATTTCAGAAACCATGTCCACCAGGTAACCTTTTCCCACAGCGCCAACATCGATCACAACAGCCCTGCGTGTGTTAAGCGAAGTTCCCTGACGCATAATGTCCTTCGACCAGACCGCTGTGTCACTCTCTATTACTGCGTTCCTGACCAGGTCAGGCGCGGGTTTAAGCGTATAATTTCTGTCATAACCGAGCAATTCGAGGGCACGCCCCACCAAGGGATCCACGGCACCGCCGGTTATGGCGTGCAGCCGGTCATAGAGAGAGAATAATGCGTGCGCATCCTCAGGAAAATCAAAACATCCTCCATTGGGCGCCGCGGCGATTCGAGACACCAGAGAATCTGCTCGAAAGCGCGAATAAACCGCCTCAAATAGCGCGATCCTATCAAGGATGGATTGACGCACACCGGTCCCCAATGGGATAAGCGTCTCGATTTCCCATCGGGTTCCAATGGCCTCAAATGAAAATTTTCCCATATACCGCCTTTTCAATACCCTCAAACTCCCTTATGCGCCGCGGTATGCCTTTCACCTTACCGCATGGTTTATTTCCGCGGCATAACCATGAATCAATCACACGCAGCCGAGGTCAAGGGCCGAAGCGTCCCGATGGCTATTTCCACGCCGTGACACCCTATCCATCTTGAAATTAACAATAGTTACATCAGATCACTTGTGCATCAGGCATGGGCGGCAGGTCGATATCGGTAATCACCCCGCTATCGTTAACATCTATTAGCAAGGGGGGATACCTTCTCAGCACCTCTTTTGCCCCACAATCGCCCCGCAATTGCAAAAGCACATCAATTGCCTGCGCGGAAAAACCTACCGGATGCCCTGGTTGATGACGATATACCGGCCTGACAGTCACATGCTGGTCAAGCGCAAGTGCAACTTGCTGATAAATAGCGTGGCTGACAAAAGGCATATCAGCTAATTGTACCAACCACCCTTTCCAGCCCCGACACGTATTTACCCCCGCGGCAATCGTTTCTCCAAGCCCATCGGTATCAGCACAGCTAAAAGTCACGTGGAAAGTCCGGCATATCTGATGAATTGACGTGTAAGACGAACGAGTCACAACGTGAATCGGTAGTCCAGAACGACTCGCATTGAGCAAGGTCTGCTGGAACACAGTGACGCCATTATCAAGCAGATGCTCGAGTTTGAGTCCTATACCGCCGGCTGTTCTATATCGAAGCCCGTGACCGGCGGCGGCAATCAGTATACCAACAGGAAGCATTGCCCTTGCCCTCTCGCAACACATTCGATGAATCGCCCCATAACGTACAACCGTCGATATCATGATTAACCATTATAATTATACATCTCACATCTGGAAGGTTAACTTTATTGTGGTTTAGGCATTTTGTGACTGATAATCAAGATCTTGTTAACCTTATGCTATACCTGATCAATGAACCCATGACACATTGCATCCTCTCGCCAAAACGCGGCTATCTTCATTAGGTATGAAATATTGTGTTGCCAAAGATCGGGTGGCGAATCGAGGCGTGTTTTCCAAACTCGGAATGACACAGGTATAAATTTATGTATTAAATGCTATTAATCAATGCGTTAAAGAGATTTAATCACTAAATCTATCGCCTTTTATTCATGATTTAATGGCGACACAACCAGATCATATGATGAACAGTTATGAATAATTTTCACTAAGCCTAGCAAGTTTCAACAATAATCAATTGCTGCCCACCTGTTAAACTTACACGGTGAAAATGTTTACTGAATGTCAGCGTTTTGAATTTTACGGCATAGGATAGAGACAACATGACCCTACGTTATATATGACGCTATCGCGGTTTCATGCTGTCATGATTTAAGTTAAAAAACGTTCATATCATTAGAAAATAAAGCGTTTTTAGCGATGATAATAGAAGGGATTTTAAATATTAAAAAAGTAGATGCGCGATTAGAAATCTGCACCGGTGGCTGAGATATAGCAGTTAATCGTTATTATAATAAATACTGATTACGACTCTCTATTCAGATGGGTATTTTTAGACTCAAAATTGGGTTATGTCCATGCCAAGAGTAAACGATCCGATATTTATCATTTAATGCTTACATAGCTAAATCTTATAGTAACACCTTGTCAAAGGGATATTTGCATTCGCCATTATAACGAGAGCGCAACCTTGTTGCATTCAAGATGAATCCTACTTATTACTGGAATACAAATATGGCTGAAAACATACCGTTAAACATCATTGTCAATGGTGAGCCTCATGAGCTTTCTGTTGATCCCCGGGTTACCCTTCTGGACGTGCTGCGCGAGCACCTGGCGCTGACAGGCACTAAAAAAGGCTGTGACCAAGGCCAATGTGGTGCCTGTACCGTACATATTGATGGGAAACGCGTGCTGAGTTGCCTGACCCTGGCGGCGCAAGCAGACGAAAAACAGATAACAACCATCGAGGGATTGGTCAAACGCGATGGTACTTTACATCCTGTACAGGTGTGTTTTTTGCAACATGACGCTTTTCAGTGCGGTTATTGCACACCGGGACAAATTATGTCGGCGGTGGCGTGCATCAGGGAGGGACATGCCGGATCCGAACAAGAGATCCGCGAATACATGAGTGGCAATATCTGCCGCTGCGGCGCCTATCCGCATATCGTCGATGCCATCAAACAGGCGGCCCTTGCGCTGAATAAGGAGTCGGCATGAATGAATTCTCTTACCATCGGGCACAAACTTTAGATGATGCATTGTCGCAGGTCACCCCTGAAGGCGGGCGTATTCTGGCCGGCGGCACAACCCAACTGGATTTGATGAAGTGCAATGTTGAAAAACCGCAGCGGCTTATCGATATCACCCGCCTGCCCGGTTTGAGCGACATTTTTTTCTCGGCGCAGTCCATCCGGTTCGGGGCGCTGGTACGGATGAGTGAATTGGCAGCTCATCCGGATTGCCGCAATCTCGCTCCGGTTGTTTACGGCAGTCTTTGGCAGGCCGCCTCTCCCCAGATCAGAAATATGGCGACTATTGGCGGCAACCTGCGCCAGCGTACCCGCTGCGTTTATTTTCGCGATCCGGAAACATTTTCCGCGTGCAATAAGCGTCACCCCGGATCCGGGTGCGCCGCACTTAAGGGCATTAACCGTAATCACGCGATACTTGGCGCAAGCGCCAGCTGTGTCGCGGTGTATCCGGGAGATTTGGCGGTCGCGCTCACGGCCTTCGACGCCAGGGTGATATTACGCAATACCGCCCAGCGTGAACGCAGTGTCCCTATTGGACAATTTTATCAATTACCTGGAACAACGCCTGACAAGGAACACGACATTGCGCCAGATGAGATCATTATCGCTGTCGAAATACCACGTGTTCCCGCGTTGGAACACTCCTATTATTTGAAAGTGCGCGATCGCGCGTCCTATGAGTTCGCCGCGGCCAGCGCGGCGGTGGGTATCGAACTGGATGGTCGAATGATCCGTGATGTGCATATTGCGCTCGGCGGCGTGGCCACCAAACCCTGGCGTGCAGTCCAGGTTGAAAACGCCTTGCGCGGCAAGACATTCAGTGAAGAAAACATCAGTGAAGCGGCACAGTTGGTCATCGCGGATGCCCGTCCATTGGAGCACAATCATTTTAAAATGGTGCTCGCGCCGAAGGTTATTACCCGCGCATTGCTCACCGCAGGAGGATTATCATGAAGCAAGAAACCGATAAGGTACGCCGCGGCTTGCTTAAGGCGACAGCCATTGCTTCCGTCGTCAATGGAAGCGGTATTGGTTTTGGTTCGGCGCAGGCGGCGCAACAAACCGGGACCGCCACGCCACCCGAAACCGGGAAATATGAGGCCCTGGGGGCAGCCCGCCCGAGGGGCGACGGCGCGGTGAAAGTCAGCGGAGCAGCCACCTATGCTGTTGAACACCAGGTAGCCAATGTACTTTATGGCGTCGTCATTCAATCCACCATTTCCAGCGGCCGAATTATCGGTATGCAGACGGACGCCGCCCTGAGTGCGCAAGGGGTCGTCGCCGTTTACACCCATTTAAACACGTTGAAGATACACAGACCCACGCCGATATCCCAGGGGGGAGCGGCGCAATCAACCTATACTCCGCTTCAGGATGACCGGATTATCCACAATGGGCAAAATATCGGTATTGTGATTGCCGAGACCTTTGAGCAAGCCACCTATGCGGCCTCGCTGGTCAAAGTTGAGTATCAGGAGACGCAGGCCCTGATCGCGGCGACCGATCCCAACGCCAAGCCTAAAAACATGGATGCGCTTAGCATCAATATCGGCAATGCACAGCAGGCTATGGCCACCGCCGACGTCAGAATAAGCGGCCATTACATCACGCCACGCGAATACAATATGCCGATGGAACCCCATGCCTGTATCGCCCAATGGCAAGATAACAAGCTGACGGTATGGGAGCCAAGCCAGTGGGTGGCGGGCGCCCAGGTGGAGATCGCCGAATGGATGGGCATCGACAGGAGCGATGTCCACATTATTTCTCCTTATGTCGGCGGGGGATTTGGCTCCAAACCGGTGCCCTACAGTCATGTTGCGCTGGCCTGTGCCGCGGCACGGGAGTTAAAACGTCCGGTGAAAGTGTCGTTAACCCGGCCGCAGACGTTCACCGGTTTTGGCGGACGAGCGGCGACCTCACAACATTTAGAGATGGGCGCGACGCGTGACGGCAAGATAACGGCCATTATTCACGACAGTTTTAGTGAAACATCCTTAGACGACGTTTACGCTGAGAACTGCAATCGTGTGACGGCGCGGCTGTATGGCATTCCCAATGTGCAGTCCCGCCATCGTGTCGTGCCTATCAATACCGTGACTCCGGGCTGGATGCGCGCGCCGGGAGAAAACCCCAGCGCCTTCGGTTTGGAAGTGGCGATGGATGAAATGGCTTATGCGCTTAATATCGATCCGCTTGAACTCAGGTTGCGTAATTGGGCTGATCATGACTATCAGCTCAACAAACCCTGGAGCCTGCGCCGGTTGCGCGAAGCTTACCTTGAAGGCGCGAAAGCCTTTGGCTGGGATAAGCGCAGCATGGCGCCGCGGTCAATGCGCGAAGGTCGTGAGCTCATCGGCTGGGGTATGGCCTCGGGAACCTATCCGGTAAACCTTCAGCCCGCTGAAGCAAAACTCATTTTGCAACCCGACGGCAGGTTTATTTTGCAGAGCGCCGGGGCGGATATAGGGACCGGGACCTATACCATACTGGCGCAAACGGCCGCGGAAATACTGCAAATCCCCTCAGAAAAGATAACCGTGCAGCTTGGCGATACCTTTTTGCCCAGGGCTGGTGTTGCCGGTGGCTCCCAGCTCGCTGGCAATCTGGCGGCCGCAGTGAATAAAACCTCTTCTTTGATGAAGGAGCGTTTGTTGACCTTGGCTGTCGAGACGCCGGATTCGCCGCTGCATGGGGTTGACCGCGGGCGTTTAGTGCTGGCTAATGGCGAAATCCGTATGGCGCTGCGCCCCAGTAAAACCATCACCCTATCACGATTGCTTCAGGTGGCGAATATGGACCGTCTGGAGGTGACAGGCGGCACATTTTCGCAGGATGCATCGTCTGAGGAGCGGGATAAAATTGTGGGAGCACTGAATACCATGACCCGGCCGCAGGATGTTTCCGCCCACAGCTGGAGCGCTCAATTCGTCGAAGTCAGGGTTGATCAGGATTTTGGCACCGTACGCGTCAAACGCATGGTAGGCGCCTTTGATAGTGGCCGTATTTTTAATCCCACGCTCGCACGGAGCCAATGGATTGGCGGTATGATTATGGGGCTGGGCCAATCATTGCTCGAGGAAGGCATTATCGACCCTAATAACGGTCGGGTGATCAATAATAATTTGGCTGACTATCTGGTGCCGGTCAATGCCGACGTTCCTGAGATTGTCACCATTGATGTGGGCCAGCCTGACTACAAGGCGACAACCATGGGCGGTAAAGCCGTGGGAGAATTGGGTATTGTCGGGGTTGCCGCGGCGATAAGCAATGCGGTGTTTCACGCGACCGGCAAGCGTATCAGGGAACTGCCTATCACCATGGATAAATTGATTTAATAAGGAAGGGGCTTATCACCAATAAGCCCCTATAATCCTTGCTACGGGATATGATTTTTTTCTTTAACAATATGGCACATAACCGACAAGGCAATTTCCGCCGGGGTTTTACTGCCAATATTGATGCCGATAGGTGCATGCACCCGTTCCAGTTGCTGAGAGGTTAACCCCCCTATTTCAGCCAGCCGGCGTAACCGGGTATTGCTATTACGCTCCGACCCCATCACACCCAGATAAAACGCCGGGGTATTGACCGCTTCCATTAAGGTCAAATCATCAATACGCGGATCATGCGTCAATGCCACTATTGCAGTATTGGCATGGCAACCATTGAGCTCCAGGTACTTGGCGGGAAATACATTTTTCAGGATGGCCTGGCGGTGAATGCGATGTCTGAAGTTATCAAGGATATCGTCCCGAGTCTCACATATGATGGTTTCGAAACCCAGCCCAACGGCAAATTCCATGCAACAAATGGCCACTTCTGACAAGCCGGCGATGATGACGCGCGGCGCTACCGCAATAGTCAGAACGATTTTTTCATCATGACGTTCTACCACCGTACTGCTACGCCATTCCGCTTTTTCAAGAGATTCGCAACTAAACGGCGGCGCAACGACTTTTCGCAAAGAAAATCGCCCGAGGAGCGCCTGGTGCAATTCCACAAGACGGTTTGTATAGTGCGATGCCACGGGTAAATACTCAATAAGAATATCAAGCACACCGCCGCAGGGCAATGTGCGATCAGGGGGCAACCCGCCCTCGCCATAACGGACAACCTGGCTTGCATGCCGGAACTCACCTTCCTGTATCCTGCGGATAAAATCTTCTTCGATACACCCTCCTGACAATGAACCGCAGAATTGACCTGCCATATTGATAGACATCATGGTGCCGGGTGGGCGGGGGGAAGAGCCAAACGTGTTCAATACGGTGCAAAGCCACACCGGTTGTGTTTTAATCCAATTAATTGCGTGTTCAATGACCATGATATCGAGATTTTGCATTCTTAGAGTCCCTGAAAATTTAGGTATTAAATTTTCGCGCAAGCTCAGTTAAAATATAGAAAAGCATGAACTTAGCTTCAACAAACGAAATATCAATTTGCCGTATCGCGAAACCCTTAAAGAATCCAAACACCCTATTCTTTTAGAAACATTGATTGCTAATAGAGTGACACCGCAGTAAATATAACTTTCTTTAATAAAATCAGCGAAGAACAAGAATACTTTAGTATAGCTAATAAAATAAAATTGACTATACCGATATATTGATAAGGCCTGTGAGTTTTTTTCATTAATTCAACTGGCTATTTTAGTAAAATTACATGAAATAAATATTCATCTATTATTTTTCATCGGCCATTCGGTATCTATTTCAGTGAGCATCTGAATGCCCTAGGGATATAATTGCGAATCAATCTGAAACAATTTAGCATATGACTTTTCCGCCAAATATCGGGCGACCACAGCCGTATGGCGCGAAAGCTTCATCTCAGTCAACCTCTCTATTAACAGTCCTGGATAGCGTTAGCTGGCTGCGGGTCCCAAGCCAGACACTTAAGCCGAGCCAAAGCGCGGAAAGCGGCACGGCGACGATGGAAATACCCGTCATGCTCAACCCCAGCCCCACCAGCCCGGCATAGGTCCACCCTGCGACCTGATCGCCGACGCGGTACACCACGGTATCGATGAAATTTTTTGCTTTATAGCGATCCTCGCGTGCCACCGAGGTGAACAGGACCTCGCGCGTGGGCCTTGCCAGGCTGAAATTCGTCACCCGGCGCATCACCTGTACCACGACGAATAAACCGATCGCCGGATAAGCGGCAATGCCGGCAAATCCCACCAGGCTAAACAGCGGCAGCGCGCACAGAGTAACCACCACACCCAGCCAGCCGATAAGACGTCCGGTCAGGAAAAGCTGTAAAACCAGGGTGATGGCATTCACCCAGAAATCTATACGGGCAAAAAATACCGTCCTGGCCGCGCTGTTCACAAAATTACCCTCGGCAATACTGGCCTGCTGAAAATACAAAAAGGTGGAGGTGACGCTATAAAACAACATGAAAAACGCAATGCCCAATAAATAGGGGGAGCGAAAGGTATGCGTCATGCCGGCGAACAGTCCCCCGCCCAGGGCCTTATTGGATTCGTCGCCCCGCAGGGGGCGTTGGAAGACATCGCTGACCCTGGACAGCCGGCGCGAAGCAAACACGGCCATCTCAAGCAGGATCATGGCAATGATGAGCAATCCGTTCTGCCCCACCTTGTCAACAAAACCCGCCGTCAGGCTTGAGCCCACCAAACCGCCGAGCGTCGCCCCGGCGGCCAGGAAACCAAACAGCCGCTTGCCTTGTTCACGGTCGAACACATCGACGATAAACGACCAGAATACCGACACCACAAACAGATTAAAGACGGAAACCCAAATAAAGAACGCCCTGCCGACCCACACCGATTGGCCGGGTGTGGCCACCGTCATCAGCAGCATGAAGATAAGCAGATTGACGATAAAAAAACGATAGGTTACTGCAATAAAACGCTCGCGCGGCCATCGCCGCACCGCGGCGGCAAACAGGGGATTCACCGCCAGCATCGCCAGCAGCGTGCCGGTAAAAAGCCAGGGCAAATTGCGCACGCCGCCCGCCACGCCCAACTCATCCCGAATCGGCCGCAACACATAATAAGCCAGGAAAAGGGCAAACACATACAGCCAGGACCATGCCAGCGCCGGGATCTCTTCAGGTTGGATATTAACGATCCGTCGTAACGAACCGGTGAGTGTGGTGATAACTCTTTTTTTGCCATTGATCAATTTTGTGGGCATGGCATGACTATTCCGTCGTTTTTGGGTCTATTAAGCGTTAATGGGCCGTATCCAGAGTTTCCAGAACCAACGCAGCGATTATTCCAACATTAAACTTAACAGGCGCACACTGTATAAAACAGTCCGCAAATCCGCATAGACTTATGAAAATGGTGCATTAATGGTAATTTTCTCCTCCTCGGCGATGTCGCCTTTTCCACGCTATATCACCTATAACTGTTCCTAATGAATATGAAGGGATGGTCCTGGCTCTCGGAAAGTAAAGTAATCCCAGCACGAAGACTCATGAATATCACTCATAACGGCAAGTAAAACATAAGAGTAATTTTTCATCACTATTTCTTCTATAGTCCCTTATATAAGCAATTGATTATTCTTTTGCGGAAATGAATGGATTTTGGTCAGGTGCTTGTGAGTAAAAATGATATTCCCCCTTTCAGTACTGATGAGGAATATTTATCAGCTATCACTCAAGAATCTGCTTATCGGATGCTTCATCATTGTTAAAAACTGTAGCTTATGCGAAAGAAAACGCTTTCGTCCCAAACGATAACACATTTATCTGAGGTACTTTCTCTATGTCTACATGGTTAATTACCGGTTGTTCTACCGGACTTGGTCGCCATCTTGCGCAGGCGGTTCTGGCGCGCGGATGGAACGCGGTGGTTACCGCGCGGGATCCGGCAAAGGTTCAGGATATCGTAACATCCTATCCCGACACCGCGCTGGCCGTCGCGCTGGATGTGACCGACAATACCCTGATTGCCGAGGTGGTGCGCCAGGCTGAAGCTCGCTTCGGCGGGGTGGACGTGCTGGTGAACAACGCCGGCCACGGCTACCGCGCTGCGGTGGAGGAAGGCGACGAGGCAGATGTCGACGAACTGTTCGCCACCAATTTTTTTGGCCCAATAAAGATGATCAAGGCGATACTCCCCGGCATGCGGTCCCGGCGCAGCGGCGCCATCGTCAACGTTTCATCCATCGCCGGTCGCGGCGCCGAGCCAGGGTCCGGATATTACGCGGCGACCAAATTCGCACTAGAGGGTATGTCGGACGCGCTGCGAAAAGAGATCAGTCCGCTTGGTATCAAGGTGCTGGTGGTGGAACCCGGTGCGTTTCGTACCGATTTTGCCGGCCGTTCATTGCAGCAATCAAAGACTGTTATCGCTGATTACGCCAATACCGCCGGACTGCGCCGGAAAGAAAAGGATAATAGCCATGGTAAGCAGCCCGGCGATTGCGCGCGCGGTGCCCAGGTAATCATCAAGGCCGTCGCGGCGGCTGACGCGCCCTTCAGGCTGCTATTGGGCAGCGATGCCGTTAAGTATGTCCGCTCCCAATTGGAAACCCAGCTAACAGAAGTGAATGCCTGGGAAAAAATCAGTGTCACCACCGATTTCCCCAGTTGAGATCTCCGCCGCCGCGGCTTACTTATTTCCCCAGTCAGGGCGGCGATAATGGCATTGTTAATATTCTGGCAGTGGCTTGCGGGTATCAACCAAGAGGATAAGGCAAGAATCATCCATGAATACGCCTATTGTTTAGCCGCCAAAGTATTACTCTTTTTACAGCACAACGCGATATATTCACAATGCCGGATACGACTGCTTTAATAAATAGCAGACAATTCAGGACCTTCAAGAGTTCTGTTCCTGAATTATCATTATCCAGAACAAGGGAGTCAACAGATGAAAACCACCGGCTATGCCGCCTTCAGTACCACTACCCCATTGGCGCCGTTTGTATTCGAACGGCGCGCGCTGCGCCCTAACGATGTCGCCATGGAGATACTCTTTTGTGGAGTCTGCCATTCGGATCTCCATACGGCGCATAACGACTGGGGCTGGACAACCTACCCTATTGTCCCCGGTCATGAAATTGTCGGCCGCGTCACCGACGTCGGCCCCGACGTCACCCGCTATAAGGTGGGTGATGCGGTGGCCGTAGGCTGCATGGTGGACAGTTGTATGGAATGTGACCAGTGCCATAACGGAGAGGAGCAGCTGTGCCGGGAAGGCAATACCGGCACCTACTGTGGTCTGGACCGCATTACCCATGAACCGACACAAGGCGGTTACTCCAAGCATTTAGTGGTGCGCGAAGAGTTTGTGCTGCGCGTGCCGGACGGGCTGGATCTTTCACGGACCGCACCGCTACTGTGCGCCGGCATCACCACCTATTCACCGCTGCGCACCTGGAACGTCGGTCCGGGCAGCCGGGTCGGCGTGATTGGCCTTGGCGGGTTGGGCCATATGGCGGTCAAGCTGGCGGTTGGCCTGGGCGCGGACGTGACTGTCCTGAGCCGCACCGCCAACAAGGAAGCCGATGCCCTTGCCCTGGGCGCCGACTGCCTGCTGATTTCCACGGATGAGGAGGCCATGGCGAAAGCCGCCTCCGGGTTCGATTTGATTATCGACACCGTGCCGGTCAAGCACGATCTCAATCCTTATATGCCGCTGCTGGATATCGACGGCACATTAGTACTGGTGGGCCAGGTCGGTCCCCTTGCCGAACCGAGCACCGTGCCTCTGATCCTGGGCCGTCGCCGGATCGCCGGCTCGCCCATCGGGGGCATTCGCGAAACCCAGGAAATGCTCGACTTCTGCGCAAAGAAAAACATCCTGCCCGACTGCGAGATGATCCGTATGGATCAGATAAACGAGGCTTTTACGCGGATGGAACAGGCGGACGTACACTATCGTTTTGTGATAGACATGGCCTCTCTACCGGCTTGATACTGTATGGATTTTAGGTAATTAGCTACTTTTATCATTACAATACAGGTTGAGTCACGGTGATTTTTTGTGCAAAACAGGAGATAATTAGGAGTGAAAATTCTAGCAGTCGATAAATACTAATCATCAGTTGAAAAAATTATTTGAAAAAGGCGACGTACTGTCGCCTTTTCATCTTTTTAATCATGCAGTTAAAGAAGAAATATCTATAACAAAGCGATATTTCACATCACTTTTCAGCATGCGTTTCCAGGCATCATTGATATCCTGGATATTAATCATTTCAACATCAGCAGTGATGCCGTGCTCACCACAAAAATCCAGCATTTCCTGGGTTTCTGCAATGCCGCCAATCACCGAACCGGCGACTGATTTACGTCCCAGGACCAGCGGTGCGGAGTTCAGCACCGGGTCCAGTTCGCCCAAATAGCCCACCAGCACCAAGGTACCGTTAAGGGCGAGCGTCGTGACATAAGGCTTAAGATCGTGAACATAAGGCACCGTATCGACGATAAGGTCAAATTCTCCTTTTACTGCCGCCATTTGGTCGTCATCGGTGGAGATCACTATGTGATCGGCACCAAGCCGGCGCGCATCCTGCTCTTTACCGGGAGAACGGCTAAAGAGTGTGACCTCGGCGCCTAACGCTTTGGCGAATTTCAGCCCCATATGGCCCAAGCCGCCAAGGCCGACCACCGCCACTTTGGTCCCTTTGCCTACTTTCCAGTGGCGCAATGGCGACCAGGTAGTGATACCGGCGCACAATAGCGGCGCCGCGCCCTTCAGATCCAGGCCATCCGGCACTTTGACCACGAACTTATCCGATACCACGATGGTTTCGGAGTAGCCGCCATAGGTCGGCATTTTATCGTGACGATCGATATCGTTGTAGGTCAGCGTATTGCCTTCTTCGCAATACTGCTCAAGCCCCTGCTTACAAGGATCGCAGTGCTGGCAGGAATCCACCATGCAACCGACGCCAACATGATCACCGGCTTTAAAACGCGTAACTTCCGCCCCCACCCGGGTGACGCGGCCAATGATTTCATGCCCGGGCACCATTGGGAAGGTCGCATTGCCCCAATCATTGTAAGCATTATGAATATCTGAATGGCACACGCCACTGTACAAAATTTCAATCACCACATCATTAGCCCGGGGATCGCGGCGCACAAAATTGTGCGGCACCAAATCTTCTTTCACGGCCAGTGCGGCGTAACCACGTACATTCATCGTCATACTTTTCTCCGGAATCGCCTGTTTTGCGTTACGAATTATAGAGATTAGGCTCTAAAAGCGAATTAATGAGATATTAAATAATTAACCTTTATAAGGTTATCAAGGATTGCAATTCACGATTAGAGGTGAATTTCAGATTGCACCAATGAATCTTATTCACCAATAACCCTGTACAGATGGCGCCACCACGCATTAACACCGCTTGAGGCGACAATAGGGTCCCTCAGTCCCGGACCAATCACCTTTTCGGGCGCATTCAACACCCGGGCGCGATGCCGTGATACAGGGCGGCCAAGCTTGTGCAGGAACACACCGTCCGGCCAACGCGACCGCTCTTCCAAAGCCTGGCGGGCGTCAGCGTATGATATCTGCGTATGAAAATTGCAGCTTGAAATAAGAATATTGCGGTGTAATAAAGTGAGATTAAAACGCATAAACAACCCGCTTAAGGTTCCTTAAGCGGGTTGCGGGTTGATCTTCAACGGGATAGAGCAATGGCGGCTCAGCTTTCGCTGCCGACGGCATCATGCGGCAAATCGCCATAAGGACATTGCGCCACGCCGATGGTGCCGCGGGTGATGCGCTCCACGTTTTCCTGCGCTTTTTTCGCATCCAGCACCCAGGTCCGGTAGAAATCAAACGGACATTCGGCAATGCCCTTTTCACCATCGCCCGAATGATAGACGCCGGTATAGCCTCGATGGAGCAATTTAAAAAGATGGTTCTGTGACTGATCGTATTTACGCGCATCGCGAATTTCAGGTATCGACAACTGGGCATACTGAATACCCATCTCCTCTTCCCCGCATTCACCCAGCGTATGGCCGTCAAACCCGATAATGGCGGAATGGCCGAAATAGGTATAAACGCCATCAAAGCCGGTGCAGTTCGCCACCGCGACATAGCAGTTATTGGCCCAGGCCATGGCTTTGGAAATAAGCACCTGCTGGTCTTTCGCCGGATACATATACCCCTGGCACCTGACAATCAACTCGGCGCCCTTCATGGCGCAATCGCGCCATATTTCCGGGTAATTACCATCATCACAGATGATAAGACTAATATTGATCCCTTTCGGTCCCGCGACCACATGAGTGGTATCGCCAGGATACCACCCCTCCACCGGGACCCACGGCAGGATTTTGCGATATTTTTGAATAATATCGCCTTGATTGTCAATCAGGATCAGGGTGTTATACGGGACTTTGGCCGGATGTTCCTCATGCCGTTCGCCGGTAATGGAAAACACGCCCCACACATTAGCTTCACGGCATGCAGCCGAAAAAACCGCCGTTTCATCACCAGGAATGGTCGACGCCGTGGTCATCATTTCGTCCGGATCGTACATAATGCCCATGGTGCTATACTCAGGGAAAATAATTAAGTCCATCCCCGGCAGGCCTGATTTAACACCTTTAACCACTTCCGCTATTTTTCGCGCATTCTCCATAACTTCCTGCCGGGTATGCAAACGCGGGATTTTATAGTTTACAACCGCGACCCCGACACTGGTCGGGCTACTGGAAATATCACCATGACGCATATTAACTCCTTACATGTTTTTAAGAAAAAGGGTATCGGCACATCATTGCGATGTGAAATTTAACAATTACAAGAATAACCCCAGGCCTGCTTTATAAGGGTGCGTGACGCATAACACACTTATCGCCATTTACTCCACTGGCAATAATCTAGGCCAGCGTATCCATGGATTTTTTATGGCTATATTTTTTATTACGGAAATAATGAAAGGCTAAAAATAGCAACATTAAAATGACAAACCCTGCCCCGACCATAGTGAAGACAAGCTCGTTAAAAGCAATTTCAGGATTAAACTCGACTGTAATGTTATAAACAGCCACGAAAAAAGACATAAATACAATCAGGTAGCCCAGGCTGTTGCGCCAGACGTTTTTTGTCTGTATTGACTCCGTCTGCTGGCTTAGCCGGTTAACAATCCTGCCATCCATGGTATCGGTTATCATCATGCCGGCGGTAAATACGCATCCCATGATGGCCGCATACATCGCCTGCCAATTTTGATTGCTATTGCTGGCAACATAACCCCACGCCGCCGCCTGCGTCGCCGTATCGAACACCGCGGCGAATATGACCCCGACCAGAATAATAGACAACGGATTGGACTGTTTTAATAATCGGGTCGGGAACAATTTCATTTTCCAACCTACCGGGCGGTAATTGGCGCTGTTCATTAGTGTCCACAGATTTGTCACGCCAATGGCCAAGAGCATTAACGTCGGCAGCCAATCAAGGGAAAACCGCACAGGGGGGGGCAAGGTAAGGGTTTGCGTAAAATAGCTTACGAATATGGCAATGCCTGTCACCAGGCCGCCGTGGCCGATGGCAAACAATGTCCCCACCCACTTGGCATGACCATGCTTATGCCTGATAGCATGCCAGGTCAGGCCGTCGATACAGGCGATATGATCGGGATCGAGGCCATGCCTCAATCCTAGGGCAAACATGATCAGTAAACTTGATAGCTGTAGGTTTAATTCAGTCATAATATAATCACTCCGTTCCGGGGGGTAAAAACGCAATGGGAAAATTCAGCTTTCAGCATCTCGGGATCAAGATCTTTACCAATTACCACCAACTCGCTTTCATGTACGGCATCCCCCATCCATTCATCGAGATGATTTAGCGTGGTGAGCATGCGCACGCTCTGAAATACCACCGGTTCCGTAAAACCCTTGGCATTTAGCAGACCTTTCGTCCGAATCATTTTATCGCCATCCACAGCGAGCAGTGCGGTCATCCATGCCATGAAACGGTTAATATCCAGCGGCGAGCGTTCCCGCAGCACCAGGGTAGAAATGGATGGGTCATGCTCATGGGTATGATCGGTTAATAAATCAGGCTCAATTTTCAATTTTTCCGTCAAACTAAAGCCATGGGTATTCATGAGTTCGGTGATATCCACGCGGCCATATTCACTGACGTGGATATGCGCAATGGGATTGAGAGATTGTATCCGTTGTTTGACCTGATGGAGCCTTTCGGGCGTAACCAGATCGGCTTTGTTCAGGATGATAATATCGGCAAAAGCAATTTGCTCTTTTGCCTCCAGGCTACCTGCAAGATTTTTATCAATATTAACCGCATCCACCACCGAGATAAACGCGTCCAACTGGGCGCGGCGGCTTATCTCATCGGAAACAAAAAAAGTGGACGCCACCGGCGCCGGGTCGGCAAGGCCGGTTGTTTCAATAAATATATATTCAATATCATCCGAGCGCTGCATCAGCTGATCAATCGTTTCTATAAGATCACCGCGCACCGTGCAGCATAAACAGCCGTTATTAAATTCAATCAGCTGCTCATCGCTGTGTGTGACTAACAGTTTTGCGTCAATGCTCATTTCACCGAATTCATTGACAATAACCGCGATTTTGGCGCCTTCATTTTGCAAAAGCATATGATTTAATAAAGTCGTTTTTCCGGAACCTAAATAGCCGGTAATCACTGTGATGGCGATATGCCGTTTGTTAATCATAATAGCCCCTGTAGCAGTTGACCTTTATGTCAGCTACCCTAAAGATGAAATAATCGAGCCTGGGAGGGTGGGTGATTACTGCGGTGTGGCAACCACCGTTTCCGTCATTTTTCGAATCGCCTCCTCGCGAATCACTTTACGGTTGGCCGGCGGCAATACATCACCGCGCAGTTGATCGTAAGGCACCACCACCCAGCAGGCGCATCCCCAGATACATTCACCGGCCATGCCTTTAAAACGAATGGCGGGTTCGGAAATCATCGGTCCGAGATCGATAAGCCAGGCATGTTCAGCCAGCTTCGCTTTCCAGTTGAGCGCATCGTAATTCTTCTGGCTATTCCAGAACGCGGCCAAATCGGTTTTTGCCACCCCGGGTAAAATCACGTTGCAGTAAGACGTCAGGGCATCAAAAAATTCGTAATGATAGACTTGCAGCGACGAGCCGGTTTCCATCAGATAGCTGCCGGTAATGGCTTCCTTGACATTGTGCGTCAGTTTTTCCAGGTTCATTTCGCGAGAGCAATGGATATGCAGTTCGGCAAAATCGGTTTCGAAACTGTCGGTCAAACCGTCGAAAGTCGCAATAAACTTAGTCCACTGCGCCAGGGTTTCATCCCAGACATCGCCGCTTTGTCCTGGGAGCACCTGCACCCCGGGATGGGTCAGCTTGGCAACGTTGAACAGCGTCCAGTTGCGGGATTTGGAACTGATGGTTTCGTGCGGTGCGCCGGTGAAGCCGGTCGGACGTAAAGAACGAAATAATACCCGGCTCTTGTCAAGCACGGCGAACCGCATAAAAGAATCGGCGACGAAGCGATTAGTCACCAGTTGTTTAAATTCATGGCGTACTTTTTGATTGCCGGTATCGGTATAGGATGACAGCCGTTGCCAGCTTTGCTCTGGATTTACGACAAAGAACCCGCCGGTAAAGGGGCTACGGTACAGATCGCCCCAAACTGTGGTCACGCCAGCATTTTTATCGTCATCAAGCATGCAATCGAGCTCATTAAGCGTGGTGTAAAGCCCTGGACTTTCTTTGTAGATATCCGGATCGCCGCTATGGGGCAACTGGCCGACGCCTATCACAGGCATGCGGCGCCCCAGTTTTACCGTCGCCAGGTGGCGCGCCAAATCCATCACGATCCCGCTGCCGGTTCCCCCCGCCAGGCTGAAGGACACCGTAATCATAGAGGGTAAGGTTGCCTCTTCAATATGGCTGACGAATTGCTCCAACGCGTTATGCATCGGGCGGTTGCCGTCATAATAGGCATTGGCGTATAAACCCTTGGCAATGGAGCGTGGGAAATGCTCTCCCGCCTTGGGGAATTTAGTATCATGGGGCACATAGGACTCGTAATTGGGATTCCAATAATAACGGGGATATTCCAGTTTCAGATATTCACGCGTGCGGTTCATCCCTGAAAAGTAGCTGTCCGTATCCTTCATATCCAGAACAATAGCCTGGAATTTGAAACGCGAAGCGGGAATGCCGCGCTCCTCAAGACGTTTTACCAAGGCGCCGGCATAATCCTTGGCGATTTGCATATCCTGATCGCCGATATCAACCACCATGGCGGCAAAGCGGGCACGCGGATCCTCCAATAAGTCCTCGACTTCACCGGTGCGCAGCAAAGCTTCCACATACGCAATGCCGGTCCTGCCAATACCGATGGCATGCAAGCAGTGCGGAGCCTGGACACCGGTAGCGCTGTTATATAAAGAAGCTGTCATTTTATATTCTCCTGGAGTACATGATTAACATTGCGCATATTCGGTTGAATATGCGGTACAAAGCCACAACTTAATCACACTGAATTCAACAGCGAACACTGAAAGTTTCGATTTTATCCAAAAATCCGAGATCTCTTAAGATATGCGCAACGGAGGTTGCCCGCTCATTGGCGACATATAAGATATAGTCTTCGACAAATAATCCCGGGTCGGAGGATATTATGCCTTCCTCTATTAACCTGACGCCTTTTTCCAGGTTTTCCCTGTGCAATTGTGTTCGCCAAATAGGTGATGAGATGGTAATAGCCTCATTATCGACTTTCTCAATATGCAGAAATTTATCGCCCACTACAGTGGGGACCTGGTAGCCGTCACCGTATTTTATGATCACATCGTTCCAGTTAAGCGGCATGGTGGACTCCTTTATATTTCTCCCCGAATAGCCGGGTATGGCAGATTTATCCATCGTTTGCCGGTTATGATATTGCGGCCGGCCACGCCTGTCTGCGCGTCGGAAGGCTCGCAAAGCAGCAAAC
This sequence comes from Sodalis sp. RH24, assembly GCF_047324145.1. Lineage (NCBI taxonomy): Bacteria > Pseudomonadati > Pseudomonadota > Gammaproteobacteria > Enterobacterales > Bruguierivoracaceae > Sodalis > Sodalis sp. RH24. The sequence goes on along the minus strand of NZ_CP178729.1, from coordinate 281,477 downwards.
CCTGTTCGAGTAATAAGGCATGGGATAGCCTTTTTTCATTTTGGCTACTTGCGTCATAACGCGCTTTCGCCTGCGCGAACAGCCGCAGATCGCTTTTCGCCAGGGACGGCAGGATAAAACGCATCTCTTGAGCGGAGCCGGCGGCGTAATGATTCACCATGATGTTCTGCCCGAAAGACTGGTGGATCGCGCGGGTCAGTTGTTCGGCCGTTTTTTTACTCAAACGCGCGCAAACCACTTCGACAAAAGCCGGCTCATAGCCGTCGGAAATGCCTAGCTGGTTTTTCAACGCGGCAAATGCCGATGGCTCTTTTACCGCCATCATGACCAACACGTGCAGCCAGCGATTGCCCCACGGGGTACGTGCGGCTGAATGTTGCGTCAATGGCGCCGCCAGCCAGTTAAGCTGGCGTAGTATTTCCCACAACCCTGCTCCGGCGCGATCCTGCAGCAATGAAGATAACGCCTGATACAACTTCCCTTGTTCTGATGGGGTCGGCTCCAGGTCCGGCACCATCAGGAAACCTGCGGTAAAGGGATTTTTGAACAAATCACCGCACGATGGCGTAATACGCTGATTCAATTGATCATTACACAGACATTCCAATTCATTTAACGTGGTATAGACATTCGCCGGCGCGATAGTGTCATTCGCCGCCGAAGCCGGTGCCAGACCTATGCCAGTAACCAGGATCCGGCGACCGAACCGCACGGTGGATAAATGCCGGCTGAGATCCATCGCAATAGCGCTTCCGACCGCATCAGCCAGGGAAAACACAATGCAGACCACGGATTCGGTTTCTGTTTGGCCGACGCTTTGGGCGAATCTTTTCAGGGCATGCCAGGCGGGCCGTTCACCGTGATAATAGGCCAGGCTATACATGGCCTTGACATAGGCCCGGCTGAGGCTATCCCGGTCCGGCGCGTTCCGCTCCGATTCCGTTAGCCAGGGAGCAAAGGTATCCGGATTAGGTATCAAGGGATATTCCAGTTGGAGGTGCGCGGCGTGCTGGCTGAAAAAATCGCCAAGCGCATCGGGTTTACCTTGCTCGATTGCCAATGATTCATAAAAGTATTTATTACCGTCCAGGGCCGCGGGCAATACTGGGAGACCAGCGTCGGCCTCTCCGGCCATATCCACCGAAAGGATGCTCAGCCGTGACCGTTCATGATCCAGCAGAGTGTCCGGCATTTGGCTGACAAATTGACGCAAGAAAGCATTGGCCGCCATGCCGATACATACCAGATGAACATTGTAAGGCACCGCCTCGTCATCGCTGATACGGTGTATACCTCGGGTTAAGGCGTCAAGTTTGCGCTGGCGCAGTTTGGCATCGGTACTGCCGATGGCCGGAACCGGCCTGCCGCGTAGTAAATCTATCCCAATCGCTGATGGCATACATCCTACCTCGTCTGTGTTTAACATTTCAGCCCGGCGATACATTGGCCCGTCTTCGCGAACCAGAGAGTCAACATTCTGGCTGGCGGCAAGCCGGCGGGCTTTATAGCTCATCAAGGCAAAAAAAAAGAGCCCCAAAAATGCGTGGTTGAACGCATTTTTAGAGGCTCTCTTGCCTGGAGTGATATCGGCCATCTGGGCGATAACATGGTTAAACCTTAAACATCAGGGTGCCTAAAGTCAACACCCCGGCAACATGAGATTATTTTTTTTAACCTATTGATATTAGGCATATCGAATTTATCTTTTTACAAATTTTCCTTAGGATTAAGATGGTTACATAAATCATTCCCTTGAAGATGTTTTTCTTATACATCAGCGCATTTATTGAAAGATTTTAATATCGCCATACATATTAGTACATGGTTAATATGCTGGATAGAAAACATCTTATGACACATCCGACTAAGTAAATCGTTACCAGCGACGTAATTCAATTATCACATCGTATAAGTAAATATGATTTTCAATCCGGTTGCTTTATTTTTATTCTGCTTTTAACTACTGGATATCGCGGATGACATATAATCCAAATATCATATTCAACAAAAATCCTGGCGAAAACTGGAAAAGGAAATTAACCAATGATATTAAACAAGCATAGTGATGCCGTCAGGGTTGGCGTCTTATTCTCCTCGACGGGATTCACCTCAAAAATCGAAAGATCGCAAATGGAGGGAACATTTTTTGCCATTGAAGAAATCAACAATAATGGAGGAATCAATGGCAGGGAAATTATTCCTATTTACTACGATCCCGCCAGTTCGCCTTACCGTTTCGCTGTTTATGCGGAAAAACTGATAAAAGAAGATCTGGTCAACGTGGTTTTCGGCTGTTATATGTCCAGCACGCGAAAAGCCGTAATGCCTATTATAGAAAAATGGCAAAAATTACTCTTTTACCCAACACCTTATGAAGGTTTTGAATTTTCAAACAATATCATCTACACCGGTGCGTCTCCCAATCAAAATAGCTTTTTTTTGGCTGATTATATGGCAAGCAATTATGGTACCCGTGTTTATATGGTTGGCAGTAATTATATTTACCCTTATGAGTCAAATCGCATCATGAGCGATTTCATGACCAACTTTCCGGGAGGGGCGGTGGTGAGCGAGCGTTATGTGGATCTGAATGCCGGCCGGGAAGATTTTCACTCTATTGTACAGGACATTAAATTAACCCACCCCGATTTTATATTTTCCACAGTGGTTGGTAGAAGTACCCAAGAATTTTATTTAGCCTGCCATGATGCAGGACTTCATCCAGATAAAATTCCAATAGCCAGCCTGACCACCAGCGAAGCGGAAATTTCAGAAATGCGCACGGGGGTGTCAGCAGGACATATCACTTCAGCGCCCTATTTTCAATCAATTGATTCTAAACGCAATAAAGACGTTCTCAGCCGATTTAAATCTAGCCCGTTTTATACCGTTGAGCCGAATATGTGTTGGGAGGCCGCCTATTTTCAGGTGCATCTTTTCGCTAATGCAATGGCAAAATCCGATACCGATGACATAAGCCAGCTGTTTCCGTATCTGCTGAACAGCGAATATGACGCCCCGCAAGGAAGGGTGAAAATCAATCCGCACAATAATCACACATTATTGTATCCTAAAATTGGCAAAGTGAATAAACAGGGGCAATTTTCCATTATCAAAGAAGTCACTCAAGGGGTGGATGCAGATCCCTACTTTGTTAACTATTCTCCGCCTGGGGTTGATAATGATAACGCATAAAATTTTCAACCGGGCAAAAAACAAAAGCGCCAGCCTGCGTTTTTTCAGACGTATCAGGAGCTGTAAAGTCGTTATATTTCATCCTGATGATGATGACCTCAAAATTCTCACGCAGCAACTGCACCGTATTGGCTGCCAAAGCCTGACTATATGGCCGCCAGTAAAAGAGGTGCCCGACGATATCGACGCGATATTCTGGGCCGTGCGCATGGAATACCTCGCTGATGAATACCTGATGCAGCATACGGATATCCCGGTCATTGCCATTATCAATTATGAAAATCCCACCGTTATCGACGCCGCGCTGCATGTAGGGGCTAAGACATTGATGAGCAGTCCCATCCGTCCAATCGGGGTACTTTCCAGCCTGGTGATGGCATTTAAAAATCATTACGACTGGAAGGACTTAAACCGTCGCATGGAAAAACTTTCCACCAAATTACGTATTGCCGATGTCATCAGTCAGGCAAAGGTGATTATTTCCACCATCCGGGGCGTTGATGAACTTGAAGCCTACGCGATCATTCGCGAGATGGCCATGAATGAAAGAATGTCGATCGAAGACATGTCGAAATCCTTGATTCGGGCCAATGAATTACTCCAGCTAAATAAAAAAAAGCATGACTTAAAATGAACACAATCCCCGAGTGATAAAGTGAACGCGGGCCAGTAGATTCCCGTTAATGCGCCAGCCCGGTGCTTTCCCAGTATTCAATATCGGCATCACAAGCGTCATCACTCCGGGTAGCGCAGCGCATCGACGATGACGGATAAGGCAGGAGAAAATTGCCGCCGGTTCGGATAGTAGAGATGATAGCCGGGATAGGGATCGCACCAATCATTAAGCATACGAATCAACCTTCCCTCGGCGATGTGCTCAAGCACCATGTCTTCGGGGACAAAGGCCAGGCCGTGTCCAGCCAGTGCCGCCCTGACGATGGACGAACTGTTGTTAAATACCCATTGTCCCGACACACGGAGCTTGACCTGCTGTCCATCCTTATCAAAATCCCACGGCAATAAGCCGCCATGGGTTGGAAGCCGAAGATTGATGCAATTGTGCTGAGCCAAATCATTTGGCGTCCCGGGCAGAGGCCGCTTTGCCAAATAGGCAGGTGAGCCGACGACAGCGATGCGCATATCGGGACCGATACGCACGGCGATCATGTCCTTAGCCACCTGATTGCCCAGGCGAACACCGGCGTCGTAGCGCTGGGACACGATGTCCGCCATGGTGTAATCAATAGTGATCTCGACATTGATATCGGGATATTCGCCGAGGACTTTGGATAGTTTGGGCCACAGCACACTGTTTGCAGCGTGCTCAGCCGATGTAATACGAACCGTTCCTGCGGGCTTGTCACGCAGCGCATCCACGACGCCCAGTTCAGCATCGATCTCCTCAAGACGAGTCGAAACGTTAAGGAATAGCCGTTCCCCGGCTTCGGTAGTGGAAATATTCCGGGTGGTGCGGGTCAGCAATTGGACGCCCACCTGAGCTTCGAGTCCACTGATGGCATGGCTTAATGCGGAAGGGGTTACGCCAAGCAAGGCAGCCGCCCGGGTAAAGCTTCCTTCGCGCACGACGTTGATAAAGGCGAGGACCTGGCTGAAGTTTTTGCGGGCCATTCTAGGACACCTCCGCCAGATCGGACGGATAGCGTAGCGCTTCAATCAGCACGGCCATGGCTCGCGAAGAAGATTGACGGCGTATCGGATAACAGAGGTGATACCCCGGAAATATTGGGCTCCACTCTTTCAAAACCTGTATTAGCTCGCCACGGTTAATATAGGGCTGCGCCATTTCCTCCGGCACATATCCCAGACCGAAACCTGCCAGCGCGGCATGCAGAATCTGCCTGGTGCTATTAAAAACCAGTTGACCGTCGACCCGCACATTCAATTGCTGCGGGCCTTTTTTGAACTCCCAGGCGTAGATTTCGCCGTGGCTCATCAGATATAAATTGATACACTCATGCTCCGTGAGATCGTGCGGCGTTCCGGGAGCAGGACGCCTTGCCAGGTAGTCTGGCGAAGCAACAATCGCCACACGCATGTCCGGTGCGATCCTTATAGCCGTCATATCACGAGCCACTTCACTGCCCAAGCGTATCCCCATGTCATATCGTTCAGCGACAATATCGGTAAAACGGGACTCCACAATGAGTTCGACCTTGATATCGGGATACTTGGGCAGCAGTTTGACCAGCCTGGGCCACAATACGGTTTCGGCCGCATTTTCAGTAGCTGAAATACGAATGGTGCCTGCGGGCTTGTCGCGCAATTCGCCGACGGCTGTCATTTCCTCCTCGATTTCCTCGAACCGGGGCGCAATGCGATCTATCAAGCGTTGACCGACCTCTGTCGGCGATACGCTGCGGGTGGTTCGGGTCAGCAGACGGACCCCCATTCTTTCTTCAAGGGAACGCATGGTGTGGCTCAGTGCCGACTGGGACATTCCGAGTTGCGCGGCAGCGCGCGTAAAACTTTTTTCGCGTGCCACCGCAATGAAGACCAACAGATCACTGTAGTTATCTCTCGGCATTGCCATTGTCCCTATAGATATTATTCATGAAAATGACTCACAAGTGTTTCCCAACTTTACCATCTAGTCGCCGCCAGATCCATTATCTATAGTAAGGCTCATAGTAAGAATGCGTCACAACAGCGTCGCACAGGTCCCTCGCCTCTTCATTGCCGCGCCTCGAATGCGCGGTTGATATGGGGTTTCGAGATGGAGGCGGATCAGCAAAGACGCACTATGGAAAGTATGACGGAATGGCTGAAAGCAGTAGTGATAAACGACTGACCAAAAGCTCGCTTGAGCCTATCGAACCGCTCAAGGAAGAATCCATTCAATTAAGCAGGACGATAAGGACCGCCGATGAAGTCACTTGCATTGAATACCGCCGTTTTGCTGCTTCTTGCTGCGAATGTATCAGCCCGGCAGATTCCAGAGGTGATGGTCACCCGTGCCGGCTCGCAGGCGTCCAGCGCAGGTCCCGAGAAGAATTTTACGGGGTCGGTTCGTGTGGATTCCCGTTTTCAGGCGATCTCGCCGGGCAGGGCCGGCGGCGGTATAGTCACGTTCGAGCCTGGTGCTCGCACCGCCTGGCATACCCATCCACTGGGGCAAACCTTGATCGTCACAGCCGGCGTGGGCTGGGTTCAGCAATGGGGAAAATCACCGCAAGAAATCCGACCGGGTGATATCGTCCAGATCCCACCAGGTGCCAAACACTGGCATGGCGCCGCCGCCACCACCGGTATGACCCACATGGCCATCGCCGAAGCGCTTGACGGAAAATCGGTCGATTGGCTGGAAAAGGTATCGAACGACCAGTATCAAACCGCGACGTCGCACGCAGCGACGAAGTAGCGACACCGCCTTGTCAAGGATTTAGCTTTTTGGCATCGCGCGGTGGCGAACCGGGAACGACGGACGGTAACACTGTTGAAAGTCAAATCCGACGCGCTGGCAACGCTGCCTAAGTTAGACAAATCAAAGGAACTGCCCATGTCTGGTATTGATTTACAACGCGAGCCAAGTGGCCGCGAAACAATAAACCTGCAGCGCCGTCATTTGCTGGCTTCAGCCGCAATCCTGGGCATTGCGCCATGGGTGCTCTCTGCCTGTATGACGTCCGCAGCTTTCGCGGCCGATATCCAGACCTCTTCCATCGCCGGTTCACTGCCGGCCAGCCAGCGGCGCAAACTGGGCACCCTTGAAGTCTCCTCCATTGGCCTGGGCTGCCAGTGGGTACCGGGTACGACCAGGGATTCGGTATCCGACTTCTATCATAGCCCCCTCGACCGGAAAGCGGCGATAACACTCATCAGGACGGCAGTCGAGCGTGGAATTACGCTTATCGACACCGCTGAAGCCTACGGTCCCTTCATCTCCGAAGAAATTGTCGGCGAGGCACTGCAGGGCATACGCGAAAAAGTGGTCATTGAGACCAAATACGGCTGGAATTTCGATCAAAAGACAGGCAAGCCGCTCGGCGGCCTCAACAGCCGGCCGGAACACATCAAGCTCGTGGTCGAAGGCATGCTGCGGCGTCTGCGCACCGATCGCATCGACCTGCTCTACCAACACCGCGTCGACCCGGCCGTGCCGATCGAAGACGTGGCCGGGGCGATCAAGGATCTGATCGCCGAGGGCAAAGTGCTGCACTACGGCCTTTCCGAACCCGGCATCCAGACCATCCGCCGTGCGCATGCGGTGCATCCGCTGACGGCTATCCAGAACGAGTACTCAATGCTTTGGCGTGGACCGCAGGCGGCGGTCCTGCCGGTCTGCGAGGAGCTGGGCATTGGTTTTGTCTCCTGGAGCCCGCTTGGCATGGGCTTTCTGACCGGCAAGATCACCGCCGATACGCGCTTCGTTGCCGACGGTCCGCGGGAGTTTCGCGCTACAGTGCCCCGCTTCGCCCCCGATGCCCTGCGCGCCAACATGGCGCTGGTGGACGTGGTCAGGACCTGGGCCGAACGTAAGAACGCGACGCCGGCCCAACTGGCGCTGGCGTGGCTGCTGGCGCAAAAACCCTGGATTGTGCCGATCCCCGGCACCACGAAAATTGCCCATATGGAAGAAAACCTTGGCGCCACCGCGATAAGGTTCACTCCCAATGAACTGCGCGAACTCAACGCGGCCGTGGCGTCAGTCAAGATCCAAGGCGATCGGCTTTCAAAAGGCGTGCTCGCGTTGTCAGACGTTGAAGCGCCGCCGAAAGACTAGCGAAACCCCATGCTTTGGCCCGTGGCGGAGTAAGCCTACTGCTAGAGGGCAGCGCTTTATCTTACGGCTTTACCGCTATCGACCAGGCCGGCTTGCGCGGCGTTATGTTTCACCACGGTTGGCGGTCCGATTCATTCAGCAACGGACGACCACCTTGCCAAAATGCGAACCGCTGTCGAGGTGGGCATAAGCTGCCCTGGCATCGTTAAACTCAAAAATGCGGTCAATCACTGGTTTGATATTGGACATCGCCATTATTGCACAAACATCTTCCAGCGTTTCACGACTGCCCACTGAAAACGGCCTGAAGGTTGCCAGGCTGCCAAATAACGCTAAAAAATCGATGCCTGCTCCCTGGGCGCTTAAAAAGCCAATGGATGCGATTTCGCCGCCAGGAGCAATCGCGCGCAGCGACTCGGCGATAGTTCCCGGTCCACCGACTTCCACAATACGATCAACGCCCTTGCCCTGCGTCAATTCACGCACCCGCTCGCCCCAATGGGGTTCTACCTGGTAATTGATAACCTCGCTGGCGCCAAACTGGCGTAATCGTTCCGCCTTGGCGGCACTTGAGGTTGTTGCAATGACCGACGCGCCAAGAACCCGGGCAAATTGCAAAGCGAAGATAGAGACGCCGCCGGTTCCTTGGATAAGTACGGTGTGTCCAGCGCGTATTTGCGCGGTGCCGCTCAATGCGTTCCATGCCGTGACCGCTGCGCAAGGCAGGGTCGCCGCCTCCTCAAAGGAAAGATTGTCGGGCATATGAACGACAGCTTCCTGGCTAACCACTTTGAATTCGCAAAGCCAGCCATCGTTCTCACTGCCATAACCGCGCTGATTCGAATACATCGGCATACGCCCGCCAAACCAGCGGGCATGGAATAGACCCACCACCCGATCGCCTATTTTAAAATCGTGCACATCCGGCCCGACGTCGACAACCTCCCCCGCGCCATCGCTGGTCGGCACCAAGCCCTTACGATGACTAAGGGGATAGCGATTGCCCAGCATGGCAATATCACGATAATTCAGTGAAACGGCCCGAACCCGGATTAATACTTCGCCTCGTTGCGGTCGCGGCGTCTCTTCTTCACACTGTTGAAGATCATCTAAGCTTCTAAAATCAAGCAACCGGTAAGCTTTCATAATATTAGTCCTCTATAATTTTATAAGCTGCCGCCAGCCAATCTCTGCCACCAATAGGGAAACCGTAGTGTTTTTCCCCAAGAATAATGGCAAGACGGCAATACCCGCACGGCGCAGCTTGCTGATGGTTGTGAACGGCTACAAGTAGCCGATCCACCCGAAACCATCTACGTCCCTGAATTACAGCGTTCTTCCATAGAAGGCAGTCAGCTTGCCGATGGCGGCGTTCACATACTTGGGAACCCAGTAGGTTTCGATATGCGTGGCGCCATCAATAATAAACAATTCCTTGTCCTTGGTGCCGGTGGCCTTGGGGAACGCATCTTTGGTCATGTACAGGCTGTCGGCCTTGCTGCCCGCGATCATCAGCAACGGCTGTTGGATAAGATCAATATGGTCGGTGGCGTCGAAGCGCATCAGGTCCAGCAGGCTGCTGGTGGTGTACTTGAAGGTTGAGCCGGGGTGCGCATACGTCTTCCAGTAGTACTCGTAGCCCTGGCGATACAGTTCAAACGGCAATTTGGCAATCTGCGCATCGGTGAGATTGGCATCACCCGAATAGAGTACTTTACCGCCGGCCGCTTCCTGGGCGCGGGCGGCGGAAGCCTGCTGCAGGCGCTGCTGGATAGTGTCCATTTGCGAATCGTTGTAGCCATTGCGGCGAACCCGTCCCGAATTGAACATGCTCACCGTCGCCAGCGACTTGAATCGCTTGTCGGTTTGCGCCGCGGCCAGCGAGTATCCCCCGCCGCCGCAGATGCCGAGCAGACCCAGGCGTTTCCCATCGACGCCGGCATATTGAGTGATGTAGTCCGCCATACCGTGGATATCCTCAATGCGGTACATCGGTTTGTCCACGCTGCGCGGTTCGCCACCGCTGGCTCCCTGATACGCCGCATCGGCGGTGATGGTAATGTAGCCATGCTCAGCCAGTCGCTGCGCATACAGACCGGCCACCTGCTCTTTCACCCCGCCGTTCGGATGCGCTACCACCACCGTCGGATAGGACTTCTTCGGATCATAGTTGGCAGGGGTATAGACGTTGGCGGCAATATCCAGGCCATTGAGCTTATAGGTGACCGGATGGATATTGACCTTACCGGGCTCATTTTGGGTAATGGCGCCATCGTAGACCAGGGTAAACGGGTTATTCCGATAGTCCGCCGCCCCGGCATTGCCTGCCGAGAGGCTGACCATGGCGGCCAAGAGCATGGCCTTGATCATTTTGTTTTTCATATTAATACTCCTAAAGGTGAAAACGTCGCGCGCCGGCAAGATGTTCCGCCATCATCGCGACCACCGGTCTTTGCCTGCGCGGCGCCCGGGCTACTTGCCGCGGTTGACCTGTTGTTTTGTCAGTCCAGTTTTTTCTCGGCAAGGAACGTCGACACGAGATCCGCAATCTGGACATTATTTAAGTCTGCAAACGGAAAATGGGTGTTGCCTTTAATACCGATCTCGGGCAGATGTACGACCGTGACATCACCGCCGTGCTTGTTAACGACATCACGCCACTTGCGCGCCATTTCAAGACGCGCGCGCCAGCTATCCTGGGCCGGCATGTCAGTCGGTTTGTCAGGGATATTGTCGCCGTAATAAATGACTATGGGGATGCGCGTCAGCGCCATGAATCTGTCCAGGGGAACAGTCTCGCCCCGCACAATATCAAAGGAACTGGTGATCGGCGCCGGTACCTCGCCATCAGGAAAGATAAAGCTGCTGCCCGGCTCAAATGCCACGATAGCTTTGACATTCTTGTTCTTGATGGCCGTCAGCCAGCCCGGCCCGCCGCCTTGCGAATGAGTGAACAGGATACCTGGGCCTATCTTGTCAAAGAGCGCGGAAGCACCGTCGGAGACGACATTCATGTCAAACGGTCCGGTATTGGGGGTCATCGACCGGAAGAACTGATCGAGCGTCCCGGCGCTGCGGTCAAATTGCACGCCTTTGAAATACTCAGGCCAGACTCCCACGCGAAATTGGTTGAACCACATTTGTTCGTCCGGCGTAGGCTTGACCAGGGTTTCGACCATACTGCGGCCGGCATTTCCCCGACGAGGCTGGTCAATCAGATACGTGGAGAAACCCCGTCGTAGAAAAATGTTTTGAAAACCCTCGCGGCCATCCGCCGTGGTTTCCCAGGTTTTGGAGAATTGACCGGCGCCATGCCACATGACGATGGGATACTTCCGGGGATTGACCGGTATCTGATAAAAAGCATAGAGATGGTCGCCGTGATAGGTTTGCCCTGCTGGCTCCATGGGCTTTCTTGGGTCAAATGTGCCCGGCGCGGTGTTCACATTCCCGCCAACGGTAAAACTTCCTTGCGCTTGAATGACCAGCGGCTTTTGCGAGTTTGTGTCAGCGGCGGTCGCATTAAAACCAGCGGCCATAGAGGCCACCACCCACGTAATAGCCCAGAGTCGTTTCCAGCGGCTTGCTATCATATTATTATTTCCTCTTCACGTTACTTATCAGGTTGCGCATATACGGCTTTGATAATGGGTAAGGACGACATTGCACGTGGCCACCCTGCATAAAATGCGAGTTGAGTGGCAACCTCCGCCGCCTGGGTCTTCGTCAATCCACTTTCACGGGCCTTGTTCAGGTGGAAGGAAAGCTGCTCGAGCTGCCCTCGGGCGATAAGTGCAGCGACCGTAACCAAACTGCGATCACGGGCTGCCAGATCGGGTTGGCGCCATAAGTCCGCAAACAGAACATCGTCGGTATAACGCGCCAATTCGGGCGCAACCGGTGCGATATTTTCCTTTACAAGCGCCGCCCGCTCAGCCTCGGCGGCCTTATCGACCGGCAACAGTGCCGACGACTCGGGACGTGATGTGTCGGGTGTGATCCCACGTTGTTTGAAAACGCTCTTCGCGACGCCTACAGCCGACATGGCATTCGGCCACCCCGTGTAGAAAGCAAGATGAGTGATCAGCCCGATGATTTCACTGGGCTTAACGCCATTATCCAGCGCCAGATTGATGTGCGAGGTCATCTGCGCCGCTTGCCCATTGGCGAGCAATGCGGACAAGGTCACCAGGCTGCGGTCGCGTGGAATGAGCTCGGTGCGCTTCCACAAATCGCCAAACAGCACGTTCTGGGTGTAGGCAAAGAGCTGTGGCGCGGTTTCTCTGGCCTCGCGCGCAGCTGGGGTATCGGGTACAACATCCTGGGCGGTTGCCTGCGCCGGCAGGCTAACCAAGAGAATGGGAATCAGCGTGCTGAGAAGTTTCATGACAGTAACTTCCTCTTCAATCCGAGTGGTTTTCTACCCGGATACTACGGGCAAACTCTCTTTTGATTAAGAGCACTATTACGCATGTCTTGTTGAATGAGATTCATTAATGAGTATTGCTATAGGTTGCTAAATATTGCTATAGCGTATAAATCCGCGCCTGATGGTCGTTTAATTTCGCCATTGATGAAATGGATTCAAAAGTCTTTGCTGATTTTGCCATCTAGTCACCTACCCGGGTAAAAGCTAATTTCAGGAGTAGTAAATCTTTATCGCCAATGGCATAGACGACGCCACTTCGGTTGTGGCTGGTACATAACCCTCCTTGTGATGCCGTGTGATGCTGCTACCGACAATTACTGATAATGAGGGCAAGATTTCAGTCGCTCGCTATCCCGCCGCTCTACAGGCCCGCGTCGGGTGTTGATTTTGTGAGAAATAACGTTGGAGATGAACATATGCAAATGCAGGATCTGAAAGGTAAAGTCGCGGTAATTACCGGCGCCTCAAGTGGCATCGGCGAAGCCACGGCACGTCTGCTGGTCGCTGAGGGCGTCCATATCGTATTGGCGGCGCGGCGGCGCGATCGAATCGAAGCACTTGTTGAAGAGCTTGGCAACAAGGCGACCGCTATAGTGACCGACGTTACTGACAATAGCCAGGTCGAATGGCTGTTTGCACAGGTAAAAGAGACTTTCGGCGGGCTCGACCTGCTGCTGAACAATGCCGGCCTTGGTATCCATGCCCCCTTTGCCGAGAGTGCGCCGGAACAATGGCGCGGCATGATCGATACCAATCTGATTGGGCTGCTTAATTGCACCCATGCCGCCATTCCTCTGCTGCAGGGTCGCCCTGGCGCGATGATCGCCTCGATATCCAGCACTGGCGGCCGCTATGGCGTAGAAGGCTGGTCGGTCTACTGCGCGACCAAGTACGCCGTGGTCGGCTTCCACGAAACATTGCGTAAGGAACTGGGCGCGGTAGGTATTCGCGTTTCTGTTATTGAACCCGGCGCGGTCTGGACGGAATTTGGCCACAACCTGCCTGAGCAGGCGCTACGCGAGCGGCGCGCAGCTTTGGATGCCCTGCACGCCGAGGATGTCGCCCAGGCGGTTGTTTATGCCTTTGCTCAACCGCCCCGCGTACTGGTGCAGGAAATCCTTGTTCGGCCTGTAAAGCAGGTTGCGCCCTAATCAAGCAATTCGCTTCGGCAAATGATCCTTATCCCTGCTATCGGCACCTCATGGAGATTCGTTACGCCGCGACCGCTTAGCACAGCACTACAGCAATGTGCCCTCAGCCGGATAGCCTGTATTAATGCGATCTTCCCACGGTATCGCGCTGACTCGCTTGTTACATATATAGCCAGAGAATGAGATGAACGTAAAAGCAAAAGTAACGACAGTGGCGTGGATGGCCACCTCTATCGTCATGACAGCTGGATGGCCGGTCGGTAACGCGGCCGAACGCCAATCCACATCCGTAACCGCCAGCACTGAAGTATGGAAAGTGGCAAACATACGCACCGCCTATGCGGACGGCACCTATACCGCTACGGGGCAATACGGGAATGCGCCCTCGTTTATCACGGTTACCGTTACCCTGCATGCTGGTCTCATTACATCCGCAAACATCAAAACCCATGCTACCAATCCCATTTCACTGGATTATCAGCGGCGGTTCGCCGACGCGGTCCCTGCGGTCGTGGTCGGCAAGCCTATTGAGCAGGTCAAAGTGGACCGTCTTGCCGGCTCAAGCGGCACGCCGGAGGGCTTTAATGCCGCTCTGGAACAAATCAAGAAACAGGCAGCCAAATCAGGTTGACCCGGCTGATACAACCCGCGGTTGTATACCGGTACAAGCCAGGTTTACAGGACCTCATTTATTTGCGCCAGCCCTTTCACCTTTGCGCCGGCAGCGCGGTCGGTATAGATAAAACCGACGACAGAAACAAGTCGTGGCACACGCCGTGCAGCAGGACGCCGAGATACAGCAGGAACCGCCCTTTCTCACTGACGCCCAGGGCGAAAAAAGCGTAGCGAACGAACCTGTCCAGCATGCCGATCAGCAGCATGTACTTAACGCCCAGGCGGCGGAACAGCAAAGGGATGCACCACATAAAAAAGATTTCAAACATTTGGCCGAAAGCCATGGCGGTGCTGACATCGCTAAGCCAACATCGCACGGAACGCGAGATACCATGGGCCCGGCTGCGAGCCCTTTTGATACCCACCCGTAAACCTCAGCGCCAGTCACCGGACGCCCAAGCCCAGTCCTGGACGGCAGACCTGGTATTTATAGCGGGGCAGCCCGTAAGCCTGCATTTCATCTCCTGATGTATACCGGGAGTGGAACTCAGCTTTATCGTCTGCTAACAACTCTATTAATTAACTTGTTATTATTTATTATTATTTTTCACCCAGGTTTGCATCTGATCGATTTCCGGCTGCTGAGCGTTGATGATATCTTGCGCTAATTTCCTCATTTCAGGATCTTTACCATATTTGAGTTCAGTTTTAGCCATTTCAATGGCGCCTTGATGATGCGCGGTCATACCTTTTGCAAAGGCTACATCCGGGTTGGACGACATCATTCCCGCCATCATGTTGTCATGCATACTTTGCATTCCAGACATGTACTCTTGTGCTGCTGGCGACATTGAGGACTGATTATCCATGTTCATACCTTGGCCGGCGGCGAACACTGCCACTGGAGACATCAACGCTACCACCACAACTAATAATTTCTTGTTCATTTAGTTACCTCATTATGTTAGGTGTTATTAACATTATAAATATTAACGATATTTATTTTTTTGAAGGACCACAATGGCATACGAACAATTGTGGTCCTATAATGAAACTCAATTCATTTTCTTCAAATGTTCATCAGCCATTTGCTGATGGACTTCTGAAAATCCATTTTTACCGTTCTCGTGTATGACAGCTGCTTTTTCATGCTCATTCATATCCTTGAAGGGCTGGGCCGTCACCGGTTTTTTCACTTCCTGGTTATTACCCATCATTTTTTTGTGCTGCTCAGCCATATACTGATGGGCTTGGGATTGTCCATTTTTCGTGGATTCATGAATATTAGCTGCTTCCTCATGTTGGTCCTGCTGCAGCTTGCCAGCAGCAATCTTATTTTGTTCTGGGGATTTTTTCACCATCAATTGATGGGCCTGCGCGCTACTGTTATTAACAGACTCATGCACATTGCCATCACTCGCAGCATAAGCACTCGTAGCAAAAACTAAGGCCATTGCGGTAGTCAAAATAATTTTTTTCATCTTAAATTCTCCAATTATGGATACTTCAGCGTTCAGATGGGCAGAGACCTAGTATCCGAAGTTTTATTTCCAGAAGCTGACTCATTTGTTAAAAAAATTGTTATAGCTCAATAATCAGGGCTAAGGATAAATTATTCAGCACGCTGTGCCGCCAAAAGAATTAACCGTCAACTCATATATTATCTCAGGATGCTTGCAAGTTAAGACTAATTATATAACGCGAATTCTGTTTAACACGTGACTGCATGATGACATTTTTGTCATTCTTGATAGTTAAAACATATATACAATTCAATATGTTACAATTATAGTGTTACAGACTTATCCTTAATCCGCCAAAAACAAACGAGGGTGCGCTGAGTGACTGCGTTGCGCATGGAATTTACAGCATTTTTCTTGCTCAAGGGAGCCGATGACTCCGGCGCATCGCCGGAGTCAATCACTCGGTGTTGAATGATTAATTAACCGGTAACTTTACTAAAACGCATTCATCCCCTTCACCAACGACACACCTAAACTAAATCACAATAGATCAGAGTAAAGAAAATAATCAATATGGACACAAGTTTATTATTTCGAGTGTCATTAAAGATTTGCTGAATATGGCTATTTTGGCAAGCTTATTATAAACTTTGTTGATATAACATCGGAGGTTACGGATATCTTACCTTGATGCGCGCCAATAATAGATTTCACAATGGCTAAACCGATACCACTACCATCGCTGCTTCTTTGTCTCGAAGGATCGACACGGTAAAAACGGTCGAAAAGTCGCGGCAGGTGCTCGGCGGGTATGGGGGTACCTGGGTTTTCAACAACTAGCTGTACATCATCGATAGTATCCGTCACGCTCACTGTGACTGAATGGCCTGGGGACGTATAACGTACGGCATTTGACAGCAGGTTACTGATAACGCGGCGTAGCATCAGAGGGTCGCCTTTTACCAATAATGGACTGCCAATGAAGTGCAAGCTTACCCCGCGTTCTTCAGCTAACGCTTCAAAAAAATCGAATACTTTGATAATTTCTTTTTTGAGATCAATAGAAACACATTCAGGGATAAGTAAGTTATTATCGGCCTGAGCAAGGAATAACATGTCATTCACCATATTTGCCATTCGAGAAAATTCTTCCAGATTTGAATAAAGAATATCCTGATACTCCTTTGATGAACGAGTCTGGCTAAGTGTAATCTCCGTTTGCGTCACCAAGTTAGTAATCGGGGTCCGTATCTCATGGGCAATATCCGCGGAAAAATTTGACTGGCGAGTGAAAACATCTTCAATTCTGCCAATCATGTGATTAAATGACACAATGAGTTGTTCTAGTTCAATGGGTACTTTCGTTGACAATAATCTCACATGCAAATTTTCTGAAGTGATGCTTTTTATCTTTCTGCTTACACGTCTAAGCGGTGCATGCCCTTGATAAACAGCAAATAATACAACCAGTACAATAATCATACTGAACAAGAGCGCGGTGATTATCAGTTTATATTTCAGCTCTTGGATGTAGTGCAAATGGAAGTCGATGGAAAGTGCAATAAGAAGTGTATATCTTGTCGTTTTACCGTTAACGAAGGTACTGACAGGTAGTGCCACAACGCGATAACTGGCCGCTTCCATTTTGCTGTTATTGATAACGGCTTCCCCTGTGGATTCATCTTGCCACATGATAATATTATTGGCATTAATTTTATCGAAAGCAGGAAGTAATGCTCTTATCTTGGTAAAATCAGGGCCGTCCGTGGATTGATAAATAACCTGATTTTTATCATTTGCGAGATTGACGAAGATATTTTTATGATTAACAATTGCGTTAATGATTTTATCTAAGCGTATGTTTTCAGATTCTTCTTTCTCGCTGAGTATATTAGCCAAGGTCGCGCTGATTTGTTTTAAATCGGCTATATCCTGCTCGCCAAAATGCCTTTCGACAGAATTGATCATAATCCAGGTGAAGACGAAAAAAGCGGCAATGGTTGTCAAGCTGATAAAGAAGGTTAACCGGAAGGCCAGAGAGAAAGGGCGTTGCATCGGCTTAATCAGCATCCGGCACCTCTAGTACATAACCTACGCCGCGTACTGTCTGGATAAGTTTTGGCGTAAAATCATTATCTATTTTCGCCCGCAGGCGTTTAACAGCAACATCAATTGCGTTTGTATCGCTATCAAAGTTCATATCCCAAACCTGGGAAGCAATCAAGGAACGAGGCAATACTTCCCCAGTATGACGGATAAAAAACTCTAAAAGTGTAAACTCTTTACTGGTCAGTATAATTTTCACACCGCCCCGGGTTACCCGCCGTGTGACCAAATCCAACGTCAAATCCGCAACGCGAAACTGGCTTTCAGCAATAACGGTGGTACCCCGTCGCAACAAAGTGCGTACCCGCGCCAAGAGTTCAGCAAACGCAAAGGGTTTAATCAAATAATCGTCGGCCCCCAATTCAAGTCCTTTTACCCGATGCTCCACTGTGCCCAATGCGGTCAAAAGTAAAATCGGCATGCCCTTTTCCGCTGAACGCAGCATTTTGACAATATCCCATCCATTAACATCAGGCAGCATGATATCAAGGATCACTAAATCATACTCCGCTGTCATTGCAAGGTGATAGCCTGTCATACCGTTATCCGCTAAATCAACAATAAAACCAGCCTCTGTTAATCCCTTGCAGAGATATTCTCCTGTCTTCACCTCATCTTCAACAACCAATAATTTCACGCATCCTCCGACACAACGACGTTGTTACATCATTCTAGTGAGCCGATAGCCGATATCAATAGACGATCACTAAAATGACAGCATTGTCATCGTTTTGTCATGCGTTAATCAGATTAGGCCATTTTATGTCTGTCCATAATAATCTTTAAGGGTCCAGTCCATTCGGGCGGCGAAGCCGTGTTGATCTGCCTCGCGTCCGTGCCAGGCCGGGCATTAATGACATAGTGCATATTACGCGGTTAAACGCTGTTTACTTTAACATGCACTTCTCCTTGATTGGCGAACATTCATTCAAATTCCAATCGCTGGCCGGTTAAAGCTCTGCCCCTGGCCCCCCAGAAGGTACGCCGCGAGAAATGGTTATTATCACTGCTATTTATTAATCCAGCTAATAAAGCCATGCGGATTACAACCACTAATCTCATAACGACATCTACGCTATCCTTATAAAATAGATAGACAAAGATTTTCACATTTTCATATTTTCACAGAGGATAACGCTATGCAAACCCTAACATTGAATAACGGAATTGAGATGCCCTTGATTGGGTTTGGTGTTTTCCAGATGACTGACGCAGCGGAGTGCGAGCGTGCTGTCATTTCCGCCATTGAAACCGGTTATCGTCTAATCGATACAGCAGCCTCTTATCAGAATGAAACCCAGGTCGGTAACGCATTAAAACAAAGTGGCATTGCGCGCAACGAGCTATTTATCACCACCAAACTTTGGTTGCAGGACACCAGTTATGACGGCGCCAAGGCGCAGTTTGAGCGTTCACTTAATCGACTCCAGCTTGATTATGTCGATTTATATTTAATCCATCAGCCCTATGGTGATGTCCACGGTGCATGGCGGGCGATGGAAGAACTGAATCAGACAGGAAAAATTCGCGCCATAGGCGTAAGCAACTTTCATCCCGATCGCCTGGCGGACTTAATGGCATTCAATAAAATCCCCCCGGCAGTCAATCAGGTCGAGGTCAATCCGTTCAATCAGCAACTTCAGGCGGTCCCCTGGATGAAAAGTCGTGGCATCCAGCCAGAAGCCTGGGCGCCATTTGCGGAAGGACGCAACGGACTTTTTCAAAATCCAGTATTAACGAAAATAGGGGCGAAATACGGTAAAAGTGTCGGACAGGTGATATTGCAATGGCTTTATCAGCGCGGCATTGTTTCTCTGGCAAAAACAGTTAGAAAAGAACGTATGGCAGAAAATATTAATGTACTTGATTTCGAACTGAACACCGATGAAATGACTCATGTCGCAGCAATGGACACCGCGACCAGCGCTTTCTTTTCGCATCGTGACCCGGCAATGGTGGAATGGCTGGCTACGCGCAAGCTGGATGTCTAAGCCGAACTCAGAACAGAAATTTTCCGACTTGAATCTGCTAGGGATGCATGCTTATCAGCGGGGCACCCCGGCCAAATACGCATCCAACGCGGAACAAGGTGTGAAACAAAGGGCATCCTGCCTGGTTGATGTGCGCCGTCATCTCCTTCACGACATGGCACAAAACGGGCAATGAGCAGGCATGTCACTAACCCGACCGCGCCCACGAAGGCAAACACGATATGCCAGCTGAAAAGCTGGCCAATCCATAAGCCCAGCGGAACCCCCACCCGTATGGCCACAGCCAGGCCCGGCATCATCCGGCTTAATGCGCTGCCGCGCCACTAAAGAGCTGCTGCCTTCTGATATGACGCCGCTGCGGCCGTCATGCCAGGCTTTCGTGGCAACCCTCGTCAGCGATCAACCGTCTTGTCAGCGTCGCCGCTGCGGATGCAGAAGTATCATGAACAGCATCAGGGCGATCGCGACCAGGAGAGCAAGCCCGGCGAACGCAATACGATAGCCAAGGAGGCTAATCGACACGCCGAGCAGCACGGCGCCGAGTCCGTAGCCGATGTCGGCGGTGGCAAAAAATGTCGCGCTGGCAACCCCGCGGCGGTCCTCGGGTGCAATGGCATATGTGATGGACTGCAGGAGCGGCAGTGCCACCCCGTAGCCGAGGCCGAACAGCGCGGCCGAGGTCAGGAAGACGGTGAGACCGTCTGCCCAGCCGAGGACGAGAAGTCCGGCAAGCATCGCGGCGACGCCGGGAACGAACACGATTGTCGCGCCGAAGCGGTCGGTTATCCGTCCGACGCCAAGGCGTACGACGAGAAGGGCGAGGGCGAAGACGGTGAAATAAAGGCCGATCTGCATGACGCCCTGGTGGATGCCATAGGCGGCGACGTAGGCCATGATCGCCCCGTAGGGCATGACGACGAACAGAAGGACCGCACACACGCGCAGCACGCTCTTCTCGAGCAAACGCTCCCAGCCCCGCGGCGACACTACGGGATCAGGGACCGACGTCGGGAGGGAAACCTTGGGTTGGCGGCCCCGGCGTCGATCCCCGACCCATAGGCCGGTGATGATGGCGACCAGGCCGGAGGCGACGCTGGCGATAAACAGCCAGTTGGCGCCCCACTGCTGGTGGATCATCAGTCCGAGATTTGGGCCGGCGGCCATGCCGATGGTATTGGCAAGCGCATAGTAGCCGATGCCCTCGCTGCGGCGAGAGGCTGGAACGAGGTCGGCGGCGACCGTCGCGGCTCCGGTTGAGGAGGCGCTGAACCCGACCCCCTGGACCAGGCGCAGGCTGATGATCACCGGGAGTATGCCGGCGACGGTGAACAATGGGGAGATGACGGCCATGATCGCCACGCCCAGCAGGTAGACGGGTCGTCGACCCCAGCTGTCGGCAAGGCTGCCCCACATAAGCCGGGGCAGGAGCGATCCGACGGTATATCCGGCGACGATGACGCCGCCCGCCGCGGTGGTGCCGGCGCCGATGTCCTGCACGAACAGGGGCAGCGTCGGGGTGAGCATGAACGTCATCATATACATGAACACCGCGCTGACCAGCAGCAGGACAAACCGGGACGTCCATAGCGGGTCCCGGGCGGCGGCGCGGTGCCCCTGGCCTGTCATACTTGCCATGCAGGACCCGTCTTTCCCCCGGCGACGGAGGCCTTACTCCCACACAATGGAGCGCCCCCCCATCCCATGCCCGCCATTTTCAATAGCGTTGGACGGCCAGACTCGGCGGGCAGAGATCCCCGATTGGCTTCGTTACATTGAATACACACAATAAGTTTCCATCAATTCGGGGGTCGTAAAAACGCGCCTCATGTGCCCCTCAGCTTTAAAAAAGCCGGCGGCCTGGCGTAAGAGACGAAGCTTTGAATGCAATGCTGCGCAAGTAGCACGACAGCGCTGGACGCGGTGGCTCCGTCACTGAAAAGCCTACAAGCACTTGGCCCCCTCGTTAAGGCCATAATCCCGCATGCCCTATTGAACTGAATTCATGAATATACAACGGATAGCGTTTCCCGCGTGGCAGATCCCGCAACGTGCCAGCGCGTGGTATAACACGGCGACTCAGCGAAAATGAAAGAGAGCTTAATGGCGATGGCCCGCTAGTCAGCGTGAACGCCAGCAGCTTAGTCTGCTGCGTGACGGGGATCGGTGGTTGAGGGATGACTATCGAACCTGGCAATTTTTAATGACCCGGGCGCGCGCCGGCTTACTTTGCATGCAAGCGCACTCTTTCTTTATGCTAACAGCATCACTCCCCCACCCCTAGCTGCGCCAAGAAAAAAAAAGTGAGAGATCACTCATGGGGTAACACGTTTTTTAAAAACCCTCTTCAGCAGGGGACCATGTTAAAAGAGCCTCTGAATCAGAGGCTCTTGCCATCATGAAAAAACATTTAAATGAGGGTGCTCAGATTTGCAGTTTGCGATCAGTTGGTTTTATCCTGGCCGCGATGCTGCTCGGCCTGCTGCTCATGAATAATCGATGATTGACCATTATTGGATTTTTCATGAGCGACGGCGGCCTTTTCATGCTCGCTCATGTCAGTAAAGGTTTTTGACGTGGCAGTGTCACCCGGCGCCTTGTTTTTTATCTGCTTTTTGTGCATTTCCGCCATACTCTGATGGGCAGGGGAATTACTATTTTTTAGATTTTCATGTGACAACGCGGCTTTACCATGTTCATCCATATCCATCGTTTTCGGATCAGTTCCCTGGATTGCGGCATCCTGCTTTGATGACATCATCTGATGTGCCGGTGCCTGGGCATTATTTATCTGGTCATGCACATCCACGGTTTCAGCTGCCCATGCAGAAGAAGCGAAGATCATGGCAACAGCGAGGGTAATAAGATTTTTTTTCATAGTTCATACTCTCCAGTAACAAACAGTAGATGGTTAGCGTTTCATGATCGGAATCCGGGATGTCTACCCGCAGTTTATTTATGACTCGCAACCCCAGTTTTTATTTCAGTCCAGGTCTTAAGCGAAACGTCTCATTCCACTGTTATCCTGATTTACGATTGAGTATAAAGATCTGGTTCTGTTTAACGCGTGACGGGATGATGACAATTTTGTCACCCGGCATCAGCGTTAATCTGCTGTTTATCCAGCACCGGGAAAGAGAGACTTCACTTTCCGTCATCGCAATATCTGGCTAGAAAAAGCATATTGCTGCTCATTCTGGATAGTCGTTTAAGCGCTTCAAGATTAGCGAAAAGTGGCAGGATCGCATCGACATGTGCTTCCCGTTTCATCAGTCGAACTTGACCAGGTCCTTTAAGATCAGTTGACCCCAGCCTTTTTCCCGCGCCTGCACCAGCAGGCCACCTTTCGCCAGGGCGCCAAGTGAGATCGGAGCAAAACCGAGCTTCTCCGCCAGTGCCGCTATCTCTGTTGCTGCGCTGTCGTCATCGCTCGCGAGGAACACGGCCCTCTTGCCACCATGGACGGCCGGATCCTGCCCAAGAACGGAAGCGCCCAGATGGTTGAAACCCTTGACGACTTTTCCACCCATGAAAGCCTGCGCGACGACCGCGGCCGAAGCCTGTCCTTTCAGTTCCTCGGCGAGCACGCCGTAGGCGTTGGTCACATCGACGATGGTCTTTCCCTGCCAGGTCGACAATGTTTTCGCGACATCCGGGTGCGATTCGTAACGGACGGCCAAAAAGATGATGTCTGCCTTGATGGCTTGCGCCAGTGTGGTGGGAATGACCGTGGGTCCGATTGCGGCAGCATCGGCAGCAAAACGTTCCGGATCGCGCGTGGTAGCAACCAATACGTCGATGCCGCTGCGGGCGAAGGCTTTGGCCAGCGCCTGGCCAAGTTTGCCGAAGCCGATAATTGCATACGTCATCAGTGCTCCTTGTATGTTAGATCTAAGCCAGGCCGCCGTCGACGGCGACCGCGCTGGCCGTTAGGCCCGGGTCAGCCAAGGTTTGCAGCCGCCATTCCGGCTGCCCGTGCCAGTGCCAGCGTGTCGATATACTCCCGAATGTGCGTCACCTTGCCATCTTGCAGCGTCATGGCGAAGACAAAATGGTCCACGAACGCCTTGTTCGTGGCCTTTATTTTTCCCGTGCTCAAACCCACGATCAGGACGCGGTCGGCCTGCGCGATAAATTCGAGGGGCGCAGAAATGGACGTTTCCACCCTGTCAGCGGCCTTGTGAAAAAAATCAGCCAACCCCCTATGCCCGTGGTGCGTGCCGGCCAGCGGCCACTCGCCCGGAATGACCCACTCGACATCGTCGTCCGTCAACGCCAGCACACCTTGCAGATCGCCGCGGCCCAGCGCTGCAAAGAGTGCCTTCACGATCTGCACGTTCCCTTGCGTGCTCATCGCGCCAATCCGATATCGACGTGCATGGCAATATCGAACGTGCCGGCGCCGTTTTTTGCCAGGCCGATCATCAAGAGGCCAAGCGATTCGAGCGTCTGGGCCATATGCAGGGCACCAATGTCCAAAGGCCGCAGGCCGAGACTCCCGAGGAAAGTCGCAACGCGGGCCTTGGCTTGCCCATCGTCGCCTGCGATGAACGCGTCGAGCCGCCCCCCCTTGGCAAGCACAGGGCCGAAGAGAGTGTTGAACGCTTTCACGACATGCGCACCGGCGGGGAGGCCTTTGGCCGTCTCCTGCGCGCCGGAACTGCCGTTGGGGGACACGAGGCCCGAGAGGTCGGGTGCGATAGGGTTGGTGATGTCGATGATCACCTTACCGCCCAGCGCCGCCCCAAAATCGGCCACCACCGACGCAGCACTGCCGTATGGCACGGCGAGGATGACGATGTCGCCCTTGGGTGCGGCGCCGTACGTCCCGGTGGTCGCGCCAGCGCCAAGCTTATCGGCAAACGCCTGCGCCTTGGACGGGTCGCGGCCGATCACCTCGACGGTGTGCCCAGCCTTGATGGTACGGCCCGCGATTGCCGTGGCCATGCCGCCGGCGCCGATGATGCTGATAGTGCTGATGGGAGTGCTCATATTGTTTCCTCGTCAGTTAACAGGTTGCTCGTCATGTATTACCGGGACATCGCCCCGGTAATACAGCGCGCGTCAGGCGGTAGGGAAATAGTGGCCGTTATCCATATCGGCGAACAGGTCGGGCTGAGTGGGTTCCCAGCCCAGGGCCTGCCGGGTGATAAGGCTTGATGCCGGGAGATCGAGCGTGACCAGATTTGCCAGGAAGCCAAAGTAGCCCGGCAACATCAGCACGTCCGCGGGAATGCTCACGGCCGGCACGTTCAGGCGGCTGCCAATGGCCTCGGCGATGGCGCGGAACGGGATGCCCTCACTCTCGACCCCATGCCAATATTTGCCCGCCTCACCCTTCTCCAGCGCCAGGCGGAACAAGATGGCGAGGTCACGGGCGTGTACGGCCGGCCACAGGTTCGCGCCTTCTCCCGGATAACCGATGACGCCCTTCTCCTTCGCCAGCCCGATCAACAATGGCAGGAAGGCGACGTCGGTCGTGCTGTGCGCGATGGTCGGGATCCGCACGATCGACGACCGCACGCCCCGCTCGGCGAGGCCGATGACGGCGAGATCGACGACGTTACGCACTCGCAGGGTCCCCTTGTACGCATCGCCGCCGGGAAGTGACGGGTCCTCCTCGGTGGCTGGCCGGCCCAGTTTTTCCCATCCGGGCGCGCCGATGCTCCCCGACACGACCAGCGGCTTGCCGCTTCCCGCCAGCGCCTCCCCGTACGCGAGCATGATCTGGCGTTCCGCGGCGGCCACGGCGTCGATCCCGCCGGAGGGAAGCAGGTCTTGCCTGTGGGCGACGTGAATGACGCCGTCGGCGTCCGCCGCCGCCGCCTTGAGTCCCTCGAGGTCGGAAATATCTCCGCGCCGCACCTTGGCGCCAAGTGCGGCCACCGCCTCTGCGGCTTTATCCGAGCGGGCCAGGCCGGTAACGTCGTGTCCGGCCGCGATCAGTTCAGGGATGATGTACGAACCGATATGGCCGGTTCCGCCAGTAACTAAAACGCGCATGGTGCTGTTCCTTGTCAGTGAGATGAAAAAATAGCGCTACGGGTGAGCTCAGCCGGGAAGGCTGACCCCGATTGAAAAGTGGGTGTGCTTGATGGCGTGGGCGAGCAGGCCCAGCGACAGCAGGCAGACGTGTTCCAGCGTCCGCGCCATGGGCAGCAGTCCAATATCCATCGGGCGCAGCCCGAGGCTTTCAATGAATACCGCGACATGCCCCTTCGCCCGCGCGTCGTCGCCCGCGATGAAGACGTCTAGCGAGCGCCCCTGGAAGGAGCCGGCGGCCAGGACGTGGGAAAACAGGGTGTTGAATGCCTTGACGACAACGGCGTCCGAAGGCGCGGCCTTCATGATCTCCCGCGCGCCGAAGCTGTCGCCAGGTGTCACAAAACTCGTGAGGTCGGCGACGACGGGGTTGGTGATGTCGACCAGGAGCTTGCCTGCCAGCTTGTCACCGTATTGCTTCACGACGTCCAGAACGGCGGAGTACGGAACCGCCAGGATGACGATATCCCCGGCCGGGGCGGCGCCGAACGTGCCTATGATCGCGCCGGCGCCAATCTGCCCGGCCAGCGCCCGCGCCTTGGCGGCGTCGCGGCTCATCACCTCGACGGTGTGTCCGGCCTTGGCGGCCAGGCCGCCGATCGCTGCCGCCATGCCGCCTGAGCCGATGATGCTGATAGTGCTCATGTGCAGTTTCCTTAGTGATAGGAGGCTAATCATTCATGGCTTGCCGGCGGCGATCCGGTGACCGCGCTCAACATACAAACCATGCTAGCCACATCACTTGCAATAAGCAAGCATTGTTACTTGTAAAAAGAAAGTAATCATAGCATTTGCTTGCTATATGCAAGCAATGTTAATATTTCGCCATGAAAACGACAGATAAAGAAATCAGGTCCCACTGCGCGGTGAACTACGGCGTGGAGATCTTCGGCGACCGGTGGTCGCTCTTGATCATTCGCGACATCGTTTTTGCCGGTAAGAAGACCTACGGCGAGTTCCTGAAATCGGAAGAGGGGATCGCGACCAATGTCCTTGCTTCCCGCCTTGCCTTTCTTGAGGCGCAAGGCATTCTCTCGCGGGCGCCCAGCCCCAATGACGGGCGCAAGGACTTCTATACGCTGACCGAGAAAGGCCTGGACCTCATTCCCATCATGCTGAGCATTGTCCTGTGGAGCGCGCAGCACGATGCGAAGTCATATGTGCGGGGACAAAAGGAGTTCATTGCGAGAATCAGTCAGCATCCCGTGCAAGTGAGCGAAGAGGTGAAGGCACGGGTTCGCAATGGCGGATGTATATTCCCCGATGGCAACGGGTGAGCAAGACGGCAAGCATGCCTGTTAGCTCCCGCAAACGCTGTGCGCACGCGAGCAGCGTTTTATTCTGGGCCTGCCCGAGATGCTGGACAACGGCCATGACTTCCCCGCCCCGCCAGCCAGGTTAAACGATAGGGAATACCCTAACTCACGCGGAAAATACCCATGAGAGCGGAATCTGGTCGATGCCGGGGAGCCGGTGTCAGGCTGGGCTGGGGTTTGAACGAACTGGCTAAGATGAGCTACTGCCATATTGCAGCCAAGATTCGTCATCCTTTCGAAACCCTGTTTGCCGCGTCCCATGAAACGATTGATATATCAACGCTGCGCGGCAGGGAAGTCTATTTCCTTGACAGGATTGCCTCTGATCAACTGGTCAGGGTCGTGCCCACGATCGATAGGCCTAAGCCTCTCTATGCTATGGCCAATGGCAAAGTCATTCTATCCCATTCTCCCGCCCTGAAGTTGGCGCTGAGCGCGGTGCAAACAGAGTGCCAGTCGATCCTAGGAATCAGGAATAGATAAGGCTTACCGATGCGGGAATTCGCCCCAGACTTCCACCAGATAATCAATGAAAACCCGCATTTTTGCCGGTAGGAACCGGCGGCTGACATAAACCACATACAGATTGAATTCCCCAAAACTCCATTCAGTCAGGATCCGCTGTAACTTCCCGCTGGCGATATCCTCACTTACGATAAAATCCGGCTGCGCCATAATGCCCCCGTCGGCCAACGCCAGGTGACGCAGCAGATCGCCATTGGTGGCATGCACCGTAGGCTGGATACGTACCTGGATTGCTGTTCCCGCCGCATCATAAAACTCCCAGTTATCACTTGAGCTGAGATAAGAATAGCCCAGCGTATCGTGGCCGGCGAGATCGGCGGGAGTCATGGGTACGCCGCGCTCGGCCAGGTAACCTGGCGCGGCGCAAACGATCATATTGATGCGCGCTATCTTGCGGGCAATCAAATTGGGGCTCGGGGCTCGGGTAATGCGGATGGCGAGATCAAACCCTTCATGTACTAAATCAACCACCCGATCAGAGAGATCGATATCAAACTGCAAGTCCGGATGCCGCCGATGAAACTCAGGCAATACCGGCGCTAATTGATGGATACCGAACGACAGCGGCGCACTGATGCGAAACGATCCGGACAGCCGCAGCGCGTATTGCCCCACCACAGCCTCGGTTTCGGCGATACTGGCAAGTATCTGTTGGGCACGCTCATAGAGCGCCTCGCCTGGTTCGGTTAGCGATAGCCGCCGCGTGGTGCGCTGCAGCAAGAGCGCGCCGAGATGATTCTCCAATGCCGCAATCTGGCGTGACACCGCCGCTCCCGATGTCGCCAGTTTATCCGCCGCCCTGGAAAAACCGCCTTCCTCTACCACTGTGGCAAAGACCTGCATAGCTTTGACGATATCCACTTCATTTCTCTTATTATTACGTTTTACGTAATAGTCATATTCTCATAGCGCCATTTTTCCCACCATTTAAAACGCTTATTGTATCAATTCGCTTGTTCAGTCATCGCCATCACCCCCTATACCAAAAGGAAATTGCTATGAAAATAACCGTTATCGGCGCAGGCAATATGGCCGCAGGTTTCGTCAAACAACTGACCAAAGCCGGACATCTGGTGTACATCGTCGGGCGTGACGCCGGCAAGTCCGAAGCGCTGGCTAAGCAATTCGGAGCCAAAACCACGGAACCCGCCAAGGCCGCCGGGGCGGACGTGATTATTCTCGCCACCGCCTACGGTGACGCGGTGAACGCGCTGCGCGCCCTTGGCAATCTGGACGGCAAGGTGATTATTGATATCACCAACCCGTTGAGCGCCGATTATATGTCGCTCACCCTTGGACACGTCACGTCCGCGGCCGAGGAAATCGCCAACGCCTTCCCCGGCGTCCGTCTGGTGAAAGCCTTCAACACGATATTTGCCCAGGTACTGGCCGCCGGTCCCGAGTTGGCGGGCAGCACGGTGCCGGTGTTTATCGCCGCTGACGATGCGTCGGCAAAAGAAACGGTATCCACGGTGGTTCACTCGCTGGGCTTTAGCGCGATTGATGCCGGCGGATTAAAAAATGCCCGTTATCTTGAGCCGCTGGGCGGGTTGAATATCTACTTTGGCTATGGCGCCGGACTTGGCACCACCATTGCGCCGACCTGGCTTATCAACAAATAACCGGCGTCCAGACACGCTATCTAATAAGAAGAGTATTATCATGCAATTATCATCTCATGTCGTGACTGCCGCACTGGCGCTTGGGCTGGCTGTTTCCTCCGCATTTGCCGCTGATAAAGCCAAAAGCGCGAATGACGCCATACCACCGTTGATGCAGGAACTGTCGAAATATCAGAGCGCTGAAAAAAACGTTAATAACAATCTTAAAACGTTTGATACTCTCGATTTCGACGTATATACCCATCAGAAATGGGATCGCCTGCATGAAAGCCATGCCCAGGATATCCTGGTGCATTATCCTGACGGCCATACGACCAAAGGATTGGCGGCCCATATTGTTGAATTAAAGCAAACATTCGTTTTTGCGCCGGATACGCATATCAATGTGCATCCGGTGCGCTTTGGTTCGGGCGAATGGACCGGGGTCATCGGCATGATGGAGGGAACCTTCACCAAACCGATGCCTTTGGGAAACGGCAAAATGGCGGCACCCACAGGCAAGCCATTTAAGCTGACGATGGCCACCCTTGGCCATTGGACTAAAAGCGGCGTGATGGATGAAGAGTATTTGTTCTGGGACAACGCCTCGTTTATGCAGCAAATTGGATTGGCACATTAATATTATCCTAGGCGCTGGGAATTGACCCCCGGCGCAGATAAAATTGGCGATTCACGCGGCCAGTTCTTCTTCCTGGCGATTTTTCCAGCTTTTTATGTGCGTGACTTCAGCTGTATGTACACCGCTGACGCTCAGCCAGTGCACGATGGGAAGGGGTAGTCTGGTTTACCTTAATTCCTATGCCTGAAAACGACGAAAAACAAGATAACAAATCTATATAGGATAATCATGAGGATATCATGTTAGGACCATGGCTTAATAGTGCGGCAATTATCTCTGGGGGACTGCTAGGCATTTCATTCGCCAAACATGTACCAGAGCGGCTACGTGAAGGATTACCCGCAACTTTTGCGCTGGCATCGATATCGATCGGTATTGTGATGGTGATAAAAGTACAGAATATGCCGGCGGTAATTTTCGCATTGATCCTTGGAACCACATTAGGTGAATTGTTTTCCCTGGAGCATGGCGTTAAATGGGGGGCAGGAAAGCTTCAGTACTGGCTATCCCGAGTCATCAAAACCCGTAGCACTATGCCAGCAAAAGAATTCGCCCAAAGTTTTACCGCTATGATTGTCCTGTTTTGTGCCAGTGGACTAGGCATAGTCGGCGCATTGACCGAAGGATTCGAAGGTAATTATCAGCTGCTGCTGGTTAAATCGATTATGGACTTTTTTACCGCGATGATTTTTTCGATGTCACTTGGGATTACCTTAGTGATGGTGGCCATACCCCAGTTGTTAATCCAGAGCGCTTTATTTGGACTAGCGGTGTGGATTATGCCATATATGGATAAGGCGGCTTTCGCCGATTTCTCGGCCTGCGGTGGTATAATTATGATTGCCGTGGGACTTCGCATCGCACAGATTAAAATTTTTTCCGTGGTGAATTTTTTACCAGCGCTATTGTTTGTTGTGCCACTTTCTTTTGTATGGAGGGCACTGATGACAGCTTGAAAAAAAATTCTCTGTCGTGCCATTTTTTTTTTGCCACTATAAAAAATTGCCGCGGCATCATAGTAGGCGACCGTCTAGCGCCGTATTGCCCCTTACTCAGCAGGGATGTCGAGGTGCCACGGCAGGAGATCTTTGATCTTGTTGATGGGATGTTCCGCGATAACTGCCAGCACATGACGCAGATACGCTTCCGGTTCCACCCCGTTTAGCTTGTGCAACGCCCGTTCACCGCCGCGGTCCGAACCGAAGAACAGGCAATTTTTGCGGCCCGGGCTCACTACCCGCAGCGCGTTTGCGGCGATATTGTTATCGATCTCCGCCCAGCCATCGCCGGCGTAGTAACACAACACCTGCCAGTGATTCATCAGATAGTTGGACGCCTTCGCCGTATCGGCCTGGCGCGACAGCGTGGTAAAGGCCCTATCAGTAACGATCGGGATCGTGCTTCGCACCCCTGCCTTCGTTACCCGGCCGGACGCCCCCGGATACAAATATCACCCGCACAGCGCATTGGGATACCGCCAGGCAAGGACAACGATGTCTTCAGCGGTATACCGGTATCAGGTATTGGCAATTCGATTGATGCAGCGTTGCTATCTCCTCTTTGCCTTGCGGATAAAAGCACTCTATATCCGGCCCCTGACGGCGCGTTAATTTCAGCTTTGGCAAATAAGTGTCATACAGCATCAAAATAAAATTCTGCAGGCCGCCCGTATCTCCGTTATAGGTAAATAGCGCGTATTCACCGCCCGCCAGTATTACCGGTTGACCTATGGGGGCATACTTTGGCTGAAGCGCAGTGGTGTAACGGAATATGACTTCCTGCCCCATTTCAGGGCTTTTATTCGGCAGTACATGATTTAGACCAAACAAGACGGACGGTAAGATCCGCGCTTGCGCCAAATAGTGAAACCAAAAATCCGTATGCAAATCGGCGCGAAAAAAAGTGCTATCCCGCCCAAGCGACCCGGTATAGCTGCTGGTGACGCCGTATAACTGCACATCCCGTAAGGTGACATAGGTGAGCGGCGGTATAGTCGCGGCGCCTGGTCGTATCGGAGGACAAATGCCAAACGACGGCCACTCCGTCGTATCGCGGTAAAAGGCGGGCGTTTGGCCAAACTGTTTTTTAAACGCCCGGGTGAAGCTCTGCCGGGAGTCAAAATGATATCTGATGGCAATACCAATAATGGGTAAATCGGTGACGCATAACGCCACCGCTGCCCGGGACAATCTGCGCGCCCGGGTATATGAACCCAGCGTCGTACCGGTTATTCTGGAAAACATACGTTGTAAATGCCATTTTGAATAACCTGATTTACTCGCAATCCGATCCATTATTAATGGCTGATCCAAGTTATTTTCCAACCAGCCCAGCAGGGCAAAAATGATGTGGGAGGGATCCATCGGCATTCCTCATAACACTCATGGGCATAAAAAAACACAAACCGGGTGCCGGACCGATAGCCCCAACCCCCAGGTGGCGCATAAACGATTTAAAAAGATGAGTGTTTATAATGGCTATAACCACCCTGCCAATAATTCTGCTCCAATGACCGGGCAAGGTCCTTTTCCGACATGACCGACGCCACGCCTTCTTCCTGGGCGGTTTTGGCCACCTTAACGGCGATCGCGCGCGATATTTGCTGAATATCATTCACCGGCGGCAGTAGCGGCCCCGCGCCGGTCATCGCCAATGGCGAAGTGGCCGCCAATGCCTGGCTGGCCGCCATCAGCATGCCATCGGTGACGCGGCTGGCGCCCGATGCAAGAATGCCCAGCCCCAGGCCAGGGAAAATATACGCATTATTGCATTGGGGAATATCATAGCGTCGATCCTGGTAAATCACCGGCGCAAACGGGCTGCCCGTCGCTATCATTGCCGCGCCTTCGGTCCAGGCGAGCACGTCCTGCGGCCGGGCCTCCGCGCGCGATGTCGGATTGGACAGCGGCATAATAATCGGCCGCGGGCAGTGGCGCAGCATTTCGTGCACGATTTCCTCAGTAAACAGCCCTGTCTGGCCGGAGACGCCGATAAGCACGCTCGGCTTGGCGTGACGCACCACGTCCAGCAGCGAGACGCTGGGTGTAGTCAGGCCCCAGCCGGCGAGCGAGGAGCGGGCGGTCACCAGCCGGCGCTGGAAATCAAGCAGGTTGGGCATATCGTCGGTCAACAGACCAAATCTATCGACCATAAAGACCTGGGCACGGGCTTCTTTTTCTCCGGCCCCTTCCGCCATCATTTGCGCGATGATATTTTCAGCAATGCCGCAGCCGGCGGAACCCGCCCCGAGGAATACGACCCGGTGATCGCGTAACCGGCCGCCCGCGGCATGGCTGGCGGCGATCAGGGTTCCCAGCGTTACCGCGGCGGTACCCTGGATATCATCGTTAAAACAGCACAGCGTATGGCGATAACGTTCAAGCAGCGGCATGGCGTTCTTTTGGGCGAAATCCTCGAACTGCAACAAGACGCGGGGCCAGCGGGTATTGACCGCCACGATAAAGGCGTCGATGAAGGCCATATATTCGTCATCGTTTATGCGCGGGTGCCGCCAGCCCATATACAGCGGGTCGTCCAGGCACTGCATATTGTTGGTTCCGACGTCCAGCATGATCGGTAACGTTTGTGCCGGATTAATGCCGCCGCAGGCGGTATATAAAGAGAGCTTGCCGATAGGAATGCCCATGCCGCCAATGCCCTGATCGCCCAACCCGAGAATGCGCTCCCCGTCGGTAACCACAATGATTCTGATATCATGTTTAGAGAAATTCTGCAGCATGTCGTCAATACGATCCCGGTCCGGATAGGCAATAAACAACCCTCTGGCGCGGCGATAGATCGCCGAAAATCGCTCGCAGGCCTCGCCAACCGTTGGGGTGTAAATAATCGGCAGCATTTCGTCAAGATGATAACGCAACAAATTATAAAACAATGTCTCGTTGGTATCCTGGATATTACGCAAATAGATATGTTTCGAAATATCCCGTTTAAATTGGCAGTATTGAGAATAAGCGCGCTCCGTTTGCTCGCCGATGGTTTCGACCTGATTCGGTAACAGTCCGCAGAGATTGAGGGCGCGACGCTCTTGTTCGGTGAAAGCCGATCCCTTATTCAGCAAGGGATTATCCAGCAGCAATGACCCGGTATAATGTGTGTACAACGTTTTGCACGATGCCATTTCACAACCCTCGCAGATAACATCAATAAATACGCTTGTATTTATATTTTTCCACTCACAGCCGGCGAGCAGCTTGGCATAAAGCAGTTGTCCGCACCCGGCTAAAAAACCCATCAGTGGTGACTGTTATAGCATGTCAGGTTGCAACTCTCAGTTAAATTTAATTATTAATATGCATTTTTAACTATTTAAAGTTTTTTAATTAAACAAAGATTAATTAAATTACCAAAAAGATTGTGTGATGAGTAGCGCACACAAATTATACGTCTGAGTATAAAATAAAACATCATAATTTTATAATATGTATTTAACGTCAGCTATTTAATCAATAAAACCCATTAACCTCTTATCAGCGCACCGCCAAAACAGCAAGGTGATTATAATGGAAAAAATCGACAAACCAATTGAGAATTATGAAAAAACAGCAACGTCGCCCTCATCGACATTCTTCAGGCAATGCAACGGCGCTGATATCAGTTCGGTGCCGTTGATTCTTTTCATTACCATCGCCAGCATCGTGTTTATTTCCGCCTATTCCAGCTACCTGCCTAAAAATATGATTGGTGGTTTGGCCGTCATTATGACCCTGGGATTTTTGCTGTCGCATATTGGCCGACGGATTCCCGTGCTGCGCGATATTGGCGGCCCAGCCATTCTTTGTCTAATGGTACCGTCGGTAATGGTTTTTTTTGGCGTTTTTAAAATTAATACCCTGGAGACGGTACACCTGTTAATGAAGGAGGCCAACCTGCTGTATTTTGTTATCGCCAGCCTGGTGGTCGGCAGTATCCTCGGCATGAACCGTATTGTCCTGGTGCAAGGCATGATCCGTATGTTTATACCCTTGCTGGCGGGAACCGCAACGGCGGCGATAAGCGGATTGGTGGTGGGTAAATTATTCGGGTATAGCGTTTACCATACTTTTTTCTTTATTATCGTCCCCATCCTGGGCGGCGGGATTGGCGAAGGTATTTTACCCCTTTCCCTGGCTTATTCCGCCATCCTGGGCGCCTCGCCGGATGTTTACGTGGCGCAGTTGGCTCCCGCCGCCGTCGTGGGCAATATTTTCGCTATCGTCTGCGCCGGCGTGCTGGCCCGTTTGGGCACCCGCCGCACTCACTGGAGTGGCGATGGCACATTAATCAGGTCGGCGGCGGAAAATGCCTTGTTTGCCCGAAAAGAAGAAGAACGTCCGGTGGATTTTGCGCTGATGGGCGGCGGTTTATTGATGATTTGCACCTTTTTCATCGTTGGGGGATTAGTCGAAAAATGGGTTCATATTCCCGGACCGGTATTGATGATTCTGATTGCCGTACTGTGTAAATACGCGCGGGTGATCCCGGCAAAGATGGAGGAAGGAGCCCATAGTTTTTATAAATTTGTATCCACCACACTGGTATGGCCGCTTATGATTGGACTGGGCATGCTGTATGTCCCGCTGGAAAGCGTCGTCGCGGTGTTCTCCCTCGGCTATGTGATCGTCTGTGCCTCGGTGGTCATTTCCATGGGCGTCGTGAGTTTTCTGATTGCGCCTTATCTCAATATGTACCCGATCGAGGCCGCCATCGTCACATGCTGCCACAGCGGACTGGGCGGGACCGGCGACGTTGCCATTCTATCAGCGTCAAACCGCATGTCATTGATGCCGTTCGCCCAGATATCCACCCGGATCGGCGGAGCATCGACGGTCATCGGCGCCACATTACTCCTTGGATGGCTGATCTAGCATCCGCTACCGGGCCTATGCCAACGCCGTTCTCCGCGGGCTTAAAAATAACCTTGCCCACGTCTGATGCCAACATTTCCAAGGCAGGACTCGTTGTTTCTATTTACAAAACTTTAACGTATTTGACACGACTTAAATTGCTTTTTTATTTCAATCTGTTTTATTTGTTGACCAAGGGTAACGCAACCCACGAGGACGATGCCTTATGCGCTGGCGCAACTCAGCCGACAGTTTCGGCCATATCAGCATTGCTATCCACTGGCTGGTGGCGTTGGCCGTTTACGGTATGTTTGCGCTAGGCCTGTGGATGGTGACGCTTGGCTATTATGCGACCTGGTATCATCGCGCGCCCGAACTGCACAAAAGCATCGGCTGTCTCCTGTTCGCCATGATGATCTTACGCCTGATCTGGCGTTTTATTTCCCCGCCGCCCAAACCCCTCAGCCATTACTCGCCGCTGACCCGCGCCGGCGCGGTGCTGGCGCATTGGACTTTATATATCCTGCTCTTCGCCCTGCTTACCAGCGGGTATTTGATTTCCACCGCGGACGGGCAGCCGATAAATGTATTCGGCTGGTTTTCCGTTCCGGCCACCCTGAGCGGCCTGGCGGGGCAAGCCGATTTAGCGGGCGACATCCATTTGTACCTGGCGTGGTGCGTGGTGATCCTGTCGGTATTGCACGGCCTGGCCGCGTTAAAACATCATTTTATCGATGGCGACATCACGCTTAAGCGGATGCTTGGGTATCACCTTCATCAACCTGCGCAATATAAGGAAAAACACCATGCTGAAAAAGACTAGCCTGGGCCTGGCGACGGTCGCGTTATTTTTCGCCTCGGGCATAGCCGTTGCGGCGGAGTATAAAATCGATAAACAGGGCCAGCATGCTTTTATTCAATTCAAGATCAAACATCTTGGCTACAGCTGGCTCTACGGCGGTTTTAGGGATTTTGACGGCGGCTTCACATTCGACGCTGATAATCCCGCCGCCAGCAAGGTGAACGTGGTGATTAACACCGCAAGCGTCGATACCAATCATGCGGAACGCGATAAACATCTCAGGAGCGCGGAGTTCCTCAACGTAGCACAATATCCCCAGGCCACCTTCGCCTCCACGCAGGTGAAAAAAGACGGCGATGAATGGGATATCACCGGCAACCTGACGTTAAACGGCGTGACCAAACCCATTACCCTGGAAGCCAAATTGGTCGGCCAGGGCAACGATCCCTGGGGCGGCTATCGCGCGGGTTTCGAAGCTGAAGGAACCCTGGCGCTAAAAGATTTTAATATCACCACGGATCTGGGTCCGGCCTCGCAGCAGGTGGACGTGCTTATTTCAGTTGAAGGGATCAGGCAGTGACCTGCCGGCCATCCCCGTTTTTTCACCGCCGCCAGGGTTCTCTGCTGTCCGGCGGCGCAATATCCGTCAGAACGACGTGGTTAAGCCGGCATAATAGGCTCGTCCTGGTTCGTTATATGTTAATGCGCCTTCGTTTTCACGATAAATGCGTTTATCCAGCAGATTGCTGATACCGACATTGACCCGGACATTTTTTGTCACATCGTAATTCAGGCCGACGCCCAGCACGGAATAAGCCCCCAGTTCTTTGCTGGACAGCGAGCCGACTTCGTTGCGTATGTCCGCGTATTCACGCGGTTTCTGCCGGCCGTACATGGTCCAGGCCGCATTGGCGGACAATTTATCGTTAACCTGCCAGTCCAGCAGGGTATTGATGGTGTATTTGGGAATCACTGATAGCGGATTGCCGGTTTCCTTATTCTCGGAGGTGATCATATAAGTGGCATTGGTACGCCAGTTCAGCGTATCGGGCAGCACCGGTATCGCCAGATTAGCCTCCAGCCCTTCCACCAGCGCCTTGCCGCCATTTTCCCAGCGCAGGATATTGCCGCCGTCCGACGCGGTGCCGATAACATCGGTGCCGGCCACGATTTTATTACGGTAATCGTTACGGAAATAAGTGATGCCGGCGTCATAGCCGTTGGCAGTAAATTCCAGGCCGATCTCTTTGTTGATACTGATTTCCGGGTTTAAGTCATCGTTGCCGAGCAGGTAGCAGGCGCCGGTGGCGACCCCCGCCGGGCAGCCGTTGCCATTGGTGCGCAATAAATACCCTTCGCTTGATTGATACAGATTAGGCGCCTTAAACACCCGGGCGATGCCCGCTTTGAGCTTGAAAAAATCGCCGAGCTCCTGGGACATATTCAGGCTGGGGCTCCAATTGGCGCCGAACTTGCTGTGATAATCGAAACGCAGCCCGGGGATAAGATCGGTGCCTGGCAGGGCTTCGATATTATCTTCAAAATAGAGCGCGCTTAATTCCGCGCTATTTTTACTGCTGCGCAGCGCGGGATTGCCCGATACACCGCCGATGTTCGCATTGGTCTGGCTGGTGGCATGCATCGATGCCGGGTCGTTCAGCTCTTCGCGGTTCCATTCGGCGCCAAGGGTAGCGGTTTGATCCACCCATAACTTCAGCGGGATATTCAGCTCCGTATTGGCTTTGTAGTTCTCCAGCCGGCTGGTGGAGAAGGTGTCGCTATTGATCATGCCTTCTACGCGTCCCGTCGACCCCTCCATCAGGCGCGTATTATTGGTTTTTTCATAATAGAAGCCGGTGCGGGACTGGCCCCAGTCCCAGACGCCGTTATGGGTCACGCCATAATTCTGGCGGTACATGCGGTTGGTTTCCTCGCCATACAGCGTCGGCACCAGGCTGCTGACGTTACCATTGCTGTACTGGGTATCGCCGGTGTAGATATTGCCCTGGCGGCTGTAGCCGTATTCGAAGTCCATGCTTTGCCGGGGATCGATTTTCCATGATAGCAGCGTGTTGATGTCCTTGTTGCGCACCCCTTCGCGGCCGGCGGCATAGGAGCCATTTTGCTGGGTATTGATATCGGGGCTGTCGGCGTCGGTTTTATTGATATTGCCGTACAATCGCATGGTCAGCACATCGTCGATCAGCGGACCGCTCAGGCTGAAATTGGCCCGTTTGGTGGCGCCTTCCTTATCATCCTCCGGCTGGTTGGTATACAGGGATAACGACCCGTGCCAATCGTTGGTCGGCCGCTTGGTGATAATATTCACCACGCCGCCCGCAGCGCCGGAACCGTAGCGCGCGGCCGCAGGCCCTCTCAACACTTCGATCCGCTCGACCATCTCCACCGGCACCCAGTTAGTATCGCCGCGGGTATCGCGCTCCCCGCGCCAGCTGTAGCGCACCGCATTACGCGACGTGACCGGTTTGCCGTCTATCAGGATCAGCGTATTTTCCGGCCCCATGCCGCGGATATCGATTTGGCGGTTGTTGCCGCGGCTGCCCGAGGCGCTGTTGCCGGTCAAGTTGACGCCGGGCATTTTGCGGATGATATCCGACAGGTCATTTACCGGCGGTTCTTTTTTAATGTCGTCCGCGGTAATAATGGATACGCCGGGCTGCTGTTTCAGCTCCTCTTCGGCCGTGGCCTTGACGACCATCACGTCCTCGCTGTCGGTTTCCCCCGTCGTTTCGGCGCCGGCGCCGCTGCTGAAAATGGCGGTGAATAAAATGGCGAGCGGTCCCATAGTGAAATTTTTAGTTACACACATTTATTATGATCCTATTGCAATTTATATTTTCCCAAGAGAATACGAATAGTAATAAGAATCGTTATCATTGTATATGAATGCGGGAATTCTTCACATTTTCTCCTTAATGTGAAGAACGGTGGTTTTCTGAGCATACCAGTGCGTGAGCCAGGCGCGCTTTCTGCGACGTCTTGAATGGGGAATGCAAAGCCGGTTGTTGGAGAATATCAGCAGTAATCGGGTAAGCGCCCAGAGCCTGCCACCGCCGT
This sequence comes from Sodalis sp. RH24, assembly GCF_047324145.1. NCBI lineage: Bacteria > Pseudomonadati > Pseudomonadota > Gammaproteobacteria > Enterobacterales > Bruguierivoracaceae > Sodalis > Sodalis sp. RH24. Next base: position 241,942 of record NZ_CP178729.1, on the reverse strand, counting down.
TGGGCAACCCGCAGCGGAAATGCCCCGCTTGCGCCGTGCCTCCGGCACGTCCAGTTCCGGGGCGGGCGGCATATCGGAAAGGGTCAGGCAGGACGCCGTCGCGCCCTGCCGGATATTACTGCAGCGCGATACGCATCACGTCATCCGGGCTGGTGGCTTCCTGCTGGCGGCTGGAAGCCTGCTTTACGCTGACATAAAGCGTTTGGCCGTCGGGCGACAGGGCCAGGCTATTCGGGTGCACCGGGGTAGCGATGGTGCGCAGCACGTTATAGGTCTTGGCGTCGATCACGCTCACCTGCCCCGCCTGGCGGTGGGTTACATAGACTTCGTTGCGCGCCGGGTTAAACAGCACCGCCAGCGATGCCGGCACGCCGATTTTCGCCAGGATATTACCGTTGCGGGTATCCGCCACCAGCACCTGCGGCTGTTTGGAATCGGTGATAAACGCGCGGTGCGTCGCCGGGTCCAGGCTGAGGTTGAGGAAAAAGTGTTCCGTCGCGGTTTCATCGAGCTTTTTGCGCAGCACCACGTTGTTGGTGACGGTGTCGATGGACAGCAGTTCGTTGTCGGCATTGGTCACGTACAGGCGTTTTGCCGCCGCGTCCAGCGCCAGCCCGGTGCCCATTTTGCCGATATCGTCCAGGGTGGCGCGCAGGGTCAGGGTAGCGCCGTCCACCACCCATATCACGCTGGACTCACCCAGTCCGGCGATATAAAGGGTATTGGTCTCCTGGTCCACCACCAGCTCACGCGGCGCCAGCGGTTTGACGGTGTCAGAACGCTGGCGCCCATCCAGCACCAGCCGGCCTGTTACCGCGCCGGTTTTGGCGTCGATGGCGGTGACGGCGCCGTCGACGGTGTTGCCGAAGTATAGGGTATCGGTCTTGGTATTGATGGCGGCGCCGAAGGGTTTGATATCGTTGTGGATAATCTGGGTGATATCAAGCGTGGCGGGGTCGAGGCGATATACCACCCCGCCTTTGTCCAGCTTGCGGCTTTGCGAGGTGGCCAGGTAAAGCGCGTCGCCTTGCGTGCTGTACGCCATCTCGTAAGCGCCTTTGCCGACGGGTTTGCGCAGCGGCTCCTGTGCCGCCCAGGCCTCCTGGGCCAGGGTAAACAACAGCGCGCCAGCCAGCAGCAGCGCATACGCCGCGCGTGGCCCCGGCCGTCCGCCGGTGGTCGTTATCACGTCCATACTATCTCCATTTCAATGAATTGAGGTTGCCGCCGGGCCAGCGCCAGGCAGCTAAAAGGGGTTTCACATTGCATCAAGAAGCAGCAAGAGCCGGAACGTCATGGCGTCCCGATCTTTATATGAGAATAATAATCATTATTTTTTGAAAAGCACAATGATTTTACCAACCCAATCAGGTGTTTCGTAACGCATTCTGACACCGCAAATGAATGTCACCCGACGCTAAACCGGGCCGTGGCCGCACCCCTTTTATCGCTACCGTCTGCTTTAGCGGCCGGCTTCATTTCACCGTCGGGCGGCCCTGTACGGCGGTGGAAGCCGCGCGGTTCGGCGGTATTCAGCCGGAGATTTTTTTAACGCCGGCGACGTTCCGCGGATATGGGGATTCCTCGGCCGTATCGTCCCGGATTCATCACCGCGATGAAAATGCTGCCGACAACCAGTACGGCGCCCAGCAGCTTGCCCTGATCCAGTTTTTCGCCCAGTATCGCCGCCCCCAACAACACCGCCAGCGCCGGGCTGAGTAGCGACCAGGGAAGGATTTGGTTTACCGGATACTTTTTCAATAACCAGTACCAGAGCGAATAGGATATCAGCGACGAACCCAGCGCGCTGTAGATTATCCCAAGCCAACCCCGCCAGCCCGCCGCCAGGAACAGCGTCAATTGGTGATGCTCCGTTAGGAAGGAACAAAGTGAAACCAGGGGAATGGCAAAAAGCGACAGCCAGCCGGTCATCGCCAGCGGCGGGATCGGCGGCGATCGCTTAATCACAATAGTGGTCACGGCCCATCCGCCGGCGCTTAACAGCAGCAAAGCCGGCCCATGCCATGAATTCAGCGCGGGGCTGCCGGAGAGCACCACCACGCCCGCCACAGCGCCGCAAACACCGATTATCTGCCGCAATGTGAGCCTTTCCTTCAGCCATACCGCCGCCAGCGCCATCGCCATCGGGGTCCCCATCTGTACCAGCACGGCCGCGCTGCCGGCATCGGTATAGCGCATACCGAGCAGCAGCAGTGAAAAGTGAACAAAACCAAAGGTAAATGCCAATAAACACAGTAGCGGGACCTGTTGCCACCGTATTGGATTGAACGGCACCAGTACTGCCGCCACAATCATAAAGCGAACCAACAACATCAGCAGAGGCGGCAGTTCCATCAGGCCGAATTTCATGGCGATCACGTTGAAGGCCCAGCCCGATGCTACCACCAGCAGAATCAGCACATCCTGGAACAGCAGTTTTTTCAACGGTTGACCATAACCGGCGTGCGCCGGTGGTAGTCGCTTTCCCGCTGGAAACAGGCGGCGATGCCCATCAGTCGCTGTTCGCCGCCATCCGGGCCAATCAGCTGCATGCCGATGGGTAAACCCGCACTGTCAAAACCGGCGGGAAGGTTCAGGGCGGGCAGCGCGGCCAGGCTGGCAAGCGCGTTAAAGCGCATATTGCCGGTGAGCACGCTCTCCTCATCATCGCCGATGCGTACCTGCGTCTGGCCTTTCAACGGCGCGGTAAACGGCAGCGTGGGTGCCAGTATCACGTCCACTTGGTTGAATTTTTCCACCATTTGCTGTCGTAATGCGGTGCGATAGCGCTGCGCCTGCAAATACTCCACCGCGCTGATGCCCAGGCCGGCCTGCAACAGCAGGCGGACATCTTCCCCGTACTCCCCGGCCCGGTCCGCCAGCCACGGTGCATGCAGCGCGGCCGGCTCGGCCAGATTGATTAACACCAGGGCATTAACCGCCTGCTCCAGTCCGCTGAACGACAGGGTTTCGCAGCGGCCCCCGGCAGCGCGGAACCAGTCCGTCAAATCATGATAGGCGCGCGCCACGTCCGGCTGTACTTTCTCGCTATACTCCCCCAGCAGGCCAATGCGCAGGCCGTGCAGATCGGGTAAGGCGGCGGGTACGGTATCGCCGGTCAGCGCACTGAACATCAGCGCGCAGTCTTCGGCATAGCCGGCCAGCGGCCCGACGGTGTCGAGACTGGCGGCCAGCGGGAAAATACCGTCGGTGGCGATCCGTCCCACGCCCGGGCGCAACCCGGTTACGCCATTCATGGCGGCGGGCAGCCGGATGGACCCGCCGGTATCGGTGCCCAGCGCGCCCAGCGCGCTGCGCACCGCCGCCGCCACGCCCGATCCACCGCTTGAGCCGGCTGGTATGCGGTTGCCATCCCAGGCGTTGCCGCTGGGGCCGTAATGGGGATTATCCGTCGTGCCGCCCCAGGCGAATTCATGCATATTGGTGCTGCCGATGATAATCGCGCCGGCCCGTTTTAACCGCCGCACGACCCCGGCATCGCGCTGCGCCAGCGATCCGGCCAGTATCCGGCTGCCGGCGTGCATCTCCTGCCCCGCCAGGGCGATATTGGCTTTAATGGCGATCGGCATCCCCTGGAGGGGACCGAGATCGTAGCCCTGCTCCAGCAGCGTCTGGCTGGCCTGCGCCACGTTGCGTGCCTGATCGCGATAAAGCGCGTTAAACGCATTCAGATCGCGGGTGGCGGCTTCGCGTGCCAGGCAGGCCTCCAGCAGTTCCGGGAAGCTGAACTGCCGGGCTCGCACCCGGCGTCCGGCTTCGCCCATGGAAAACGCTAACAGGTCGTCCATCAGCCCTCCTCCACAGCCATCGCCGTCGGCGGATGCAGCGGCGAGACCCAAGCGGTGGCCGGCAACAGGGCCGGCGGGAAATGGCGCGCGCCGTAGGCGGCCACGCCGGCGGCCCGCTGCGCGCAGTCGCCAAGCAATGGGAGTAATAGCGCGGCATCCGCCGGGGTATAAAGGTTAATCAGCGCCAAACGCGCGGCGATTTCATCATTCATGGCCCCGCTCCTACTGTTTACCCATGGCATCTACCGCCTGCTTGGCTTTGCCGGCCAGTTCGGTATTCACATTGCTGTCGTAGGACGTGGCGGCCGAGGGATAGGCCTTGATGTTTTTGGCATACAGGGCAATGTTCATATTGTTGTCCCACGCTTTTTGCGAGACCAGCACATTCTCCGGATAGCCCTTGGCGTCGATTTCGCGCAGCACCGCGGTGCGCACCAGATCCTTGGGCACATTGGGGAAGTATTTGGCGGCAATCTCCACCGCCCGGTCGGTATTGCTGTAAATAAAGCGCGACGCCATTTCAAAGGCGGTCACCACGCCCTGCGCCTGCGCGGGGTTCTTGTCGATGTAGTCCTGGGTCGTGGTCAGGCTGGAGAACGCAAAGGGAAACCAGTCCTGGTTGGCGGAAAATGAATACACCACATGCAGGCCGTTCTGCTTTTCCGCCATCGAGGTCTGCGGCTCCACCGCCAGCGCATAGTCGGCACGATCGGCCACCACCGCCGGGATTTCATTGCCTATCGCCACATGCACCAGCTTCACATTGCTTAATTTTTGCTGCTTGATCAGATAGCTCATAAATGCCCAGGTGGTGTCGGGCTGCGGACTGGTCACCACCCGCTTATTGGACAAAAAGCTCAGGTTATTTTGCAGCGGCGTGGCGTCCTTGCCGAAGATAAACACCGTCGGCGCGTTTTGCACGCCGGCCACCACGACTCCGCCGCCGCCATTTTCATGGGATTTCGGCACAAACACCGGGTCCTGGATGGAAAAATCCGCCGAACCGCCGATCACCGCCGCCCAGGATTGGGAGCCGCCTCCGCCGGTGCTGATCTTGACCTCAAGGCCCTGCTGTTTAAAAAAGCCCTGTTCCTGCGCGACATACAGCGGCAGGTAGAGCAATGATTGAAAAGCCTGGTTGATGCGCACCGGCGTTTGCGCCGCCGACGCCGACCCCCACACCGCGCCGCACAGTACCGCAGCCAGGGTAAAACTACGTATACGCTTGCTTGTATTCATTTTTCAGGCCCTTTCCCATGAGAGAATCATACGTTCGAGTAAAGCAACTAACCCGTTGAAAATCAGCATCATAACCATCACCAGCACAATACCCGCCAGGACGATATTCATACCGAAATTGGAACTGCCCAGCAGGATCATATGGCCGACGCCGGCGTCGGAGGAGATGTATTCCCCGACGATGGCGCCCACCAGGGCGAAACCGACGTTCAGGCGCAGGCCGGACACGACCCACAGCATGGCGGACGGCACTACCAGCTTGACGAAAATCACCGTGCGCGAGGCATCGAAGGACCGCAGCAGGTTTATCAGGTCGGGGTCGGTGCGCAGGGCGCCCTTATAGGAGGTGGTCAGCGAAACCACCACGCAGGAGAAGGCGACGATAACCACTTTGGACAGCATTTCCGTGCCAAACCAGATGATAGTGATGGGCGCGATGGCCAATACCGGAATGGCGCCGATGGCGGCGATAAAGGGCGCGGCCAGATCGGAAATAAATTTGGAGTACCACAGCAACAATCCCAGGATAGACCCGCCTATCGCGCCGACGACAAAGCCTATCAGCGTCTCGTAGGTGGTGATTTGAATGTCGGCCAGCAGTTCGCCGGACTGGAAGCGCTGCACCAGCACCTCCCACACCATGCTGGGACTGGCGAACAGGAACTTGCTGATGCTGCCGTTGCGTACGCCGATTTCCCAGCCGGCCAGCAGGCCGGCCACTATCAGTATCTGCAACAGCAGCAACGTATAGCGCCTGACGGCCGGGGTACGGAAAAAGGACTCCAGCCGTTCGCTCTTGCGGGACGTGTTCACCCGGGTAGGTTGCGGAATACTGCTCATGATTGCGCCTCGCGAAAAACATTCATATATTGACCGGGGCGGCGCCGATGCTGCGCCAAATCATTTCGTAATACTCATTGAAGCGCGGCGAAAGCCGGCGCTCGGGAATGATCATGCTGTCGGTTTCCAAATCGACCCTTATCTCGTGTACGATTTCGCCCGGCCTGGCTTTCATGACATAGACCCGATCCGAGAGCGTGACCGCCTCCTCGATATCGTGGGTGATAAATATCACCGTCTTTTTCTGCTGTTTCACCACCGTCAGCAGTTCCGACTCCAGCGAGACTTTCAGCGGATAATCCAGCGCCTTATACGCTTCATCCATCAGGATGATTTCGGGCTCGGTAACCATGGTGCGCATTAACGCCACCCGTTGTTTCATGCCGCCGGACAGCTGGGCGGGATATTTATCCTCGTACCCTTCCATGTGGTAAGTACGCAATAAGTCGGCGGCGCGTTCACGGGCGATTTTTTTATTTATTCCCCGCACCTCCAGGCCCAGGATGATGTTCTCCAGCACGGTTCGCCAGGGGAACAGCAGGTCTTTTTGCAGGACATAGCCCAGATCCGGCGAGGGGCTGCCGGTGGTCTCGCGGTTTTTGATAATGATGTGGCCGTCGTCCGGCGCCAGCAGGCCGGTGATAATATTAAACAGCGTGGATTTACCGCAGCCGCTGGGGCCGACAAAGGAGATAAACTCATTTTCATCGGCATGAAAATCCAGGGCATTGAGCACCGCCACCGGCCCCGCGGCCGAGACATAGCTTTTGGAGATGTTAACTGCTTCCAGGGTATGCGGCATGGCGTTATTCCCCCACCTGTCTGGCATGGTAATGGCGGACGGTTAACGGCGGATCGGATGCCCGCACCGGCACATAATCTTTGAGGAAAAAGTACCCCATATACCCTACGCTGCGCGCGCGGGTGATATCCTGCCGGATGTTGACGCTCGCCAGGGCGATGCCCGCCGCATTGCCGGTATCGGCAATAATATTGCCACGCGGATCGATGATGCGGCTGTGGCCGTGATACAGCAGGTTGCCATGGGGACCGTGCAAATTGGATTCCACCATCCAGCATTGATTTTCCATCGCGCGCACCCGGCCGAACAGGGTATAGCTGTCGACCATGGAATCCTGCTCCGGGTCCCGGCTGTCGCCCGCCAGCCCCCAGGCGGTGGGCATGATCATGATATCCGCCCCGTTGAGGGCCAGTTCGCGGGTACTTTCAGGAAACACCTTGTCATAACAAATCAGCATGCCGATGCGGCCGAGCGCCGTATCGAATACCGGGAAACCCTCGCCGGGATAATAAACATGCTTCTCGTCCCCCGGCTGGTGCACTTTGCGATAGCGGCCCACCTCCCCGCCCGGTCCCAGCAGCACCACGGTGTTGAACAGGACTTCCGGGTAACGGGGATGGCGCTCGGTCATGCCCACTACCGCATAGACCTGATGCCGGATCACCGCCTCGCGGATCTGGCCGATGCCCTCCCCGCTTTCGATCACTTCGGCGTTGGCGAATTGCCAGGCCACGTTATCGAAATCCAGACTCAGGGTATCGGTCAGGTAGCCTTGCAAAATTTGCTCGGGAAACACCACCAGCCTGGCGCCGGCGGCGACGGCCTGCGCCAGTAGCGCGAGGATATTGCCGACATTACGCGGCTTGTCATAAAACGCCTGCATGGAAACGGTAGCAATAATGGTTTCGCTCACGTCCTTCTCCCGTAGCTTAATGAATCAACCGCCGCCGGTTTTCCCGGACCCGCGGGTTGCGCTGGTTTTCACATCATGCCGCCTATTTTTCATTTACACCAAAATGTTTTTCTTATAGTAAAAAATAAGCGATCCATGAGAAAATAACGTACACTTCAGCGCTAAGTAGGTACTCAGTATTCCGGAGCGGGCGATGGAGAATAATAGCTACAGTAAAACGGCAGGTATAAGGACCGCGTTGACCACCGAGCAGGATTTCGGCAAACGGATTAAGGCCATGCGGGTGGAACGGCGCTGGACGCTGGAACAGGTGGCGAAAAACTGCGGAGTGTCCATCTCGACGCTGTCAAAGATAGAAAATGGCCAGGTATCGGCCTCCTTCGACACCATCACCAAAATTGCCAACGCCTTCGATTTGTCCTTCAGCGATTTGTTCAGGCAGAACGCGTCGTCCGCAGCAAATGCCCGTCCGCCGGTGGCGGGCCGCCGGACCGTCACCCGCGCGGGAGAAGGATTGGTATTTACCAACGCGCATTACATCTACAATGTGCACGCCGAGGAACTGACCCATAAGGGCATGATCCCAATAGTCATGCAGATTACCGCACGCGAAGCGCCGCCGCAGGACCAATGGTCCTGCCATGAAGGCGAAGAATTTATCTACGCGATCAGCGGGACAACCATTTTGCATACCGCCTGGTATGCCCCGCTTTGCTTATTGCCCGGCGACAGCGCCTACATTGATAGTTCGATGCCGCACGCCTTTGTGACGCAGGGAGAACAAGATGCGTCCATTCTGTCCATTTGCCTTACCGATAAACTGGACTTTGAGCAACATGCAAGCGCCGCGCCGTTATAGCCATTGCGGAACAGCCCATTCCGCACCCGCAAGCCATTGCGCCTATTGGTTTGGCCAACGACGGGCCAGAACAGGTTCCTGCCGGTAAGCCCATCATGATTGCGGACCTTACGTCAGTTCACCAACCAGGACGGTTAGCAACCCGGCCAACGGTAATGAGCGCTTCTGTCGCTGTGTACCACGGGCCTGTCATTATCAGCGAGACACTGTTGAATAAATCGGAATGCAGGCATTTTGGTGTGCAATAAAAAATTAACGATTAAAATTAAATATAAAAACATTTCAAATATTGTCACAAAAAAAATTATTCAGTAATGACCATGTTATAAAGGAAGAAAATATAGCAGTCTGATATTTTAAAAATCCCGATATGTACTGGCGTGAATACTAAAAAAATAATACTTACTCAGGCCCTGAACATACCGAGAGATCGATTATGCTGTACGCCACCGAACTTATTCAAACAGGATTTTATCTCAGCGTTTAACTATCATCATTCAATTGACAGTGATTGTTTGCGAATGCACTATCCCGCGCCTACTTTTCTGCCCCGTCCTGCAACTCAGATCGCGCCACCATGTTGCGGGCGGAATCCGCTGCGGCCTGGACTTGCGAACGCTGGGTGATCAATGAGGACTCAGTCTGTGAGGCCCGTTCTGATGCATTGCTGCGGGCGGAGTCCGCTGCGGCCTGGACCTGCGAACGCTGGTTGCTCAATGAGGATTCAGCCTTTGAGGCGCGCTCTGATGCATTGCTGCGGGCGGAGTCCGCTGCGGCCTGGGCCTGCGAACGCTGACTGCCGAATGAGGACTCAGCCTTTGAGGCGCGTTCTGATGCATTGCTGCGGGCGGAGTCCGCTGCGACCTGGGCCTGCGAACGCTGGTTGCTCAATGAGGACTCAGCCTTTGAGGCGCGTTCTGATGCATTGCTGCGGGCGGAGTCCGCTGCGGCCTGGGCCGGCGAACGCTGACTGCCGAATGAGGACTCAGCCTTTGAGGCGCGTTCTGCGGCATTGCTGCGGGCGGAGTCCGCTGCACTGCGAGCCGAATTACGGGCAGAGTCCGCAGCGGCTCTGGCCGAGCTGGCATCATGCGCCATTGCGGTGCTGACACAACCCGTAACTAGGATAAAACTCAAAAAAAAATGTTTCATATTCATGATGTAATTCCTATGTTATTCGTTTCAGAAACGTCCATCGATAATATAATCCGTAACTGGATTTCTATTATTTATGGTTAGCGATCATGGCAAGGTCTTTATGCCATGGCAGCCATTAAAACAGCAAAAAATAATTTCTACATTTGGAATAATCCTAAATAGTAACCTAGGGTTACTATTTTTTAAAACAGTATTTATAAAATAAAAAATTAATTAAATTGTCATGAAACCGCAATCTGTTCTCCGGTATAGCAGGACTTTTCATCGTAAGCGATGAGATGGTCTTCCCCCTTCTTCACGACAGCATCCATTTCCGCCATGATGAATAAACTTCAATCAGAAGAAAAAGTAAAAGGTTTACGAAAGCAAACCTGTCACTATCATTATGACTGCCGTCTTGCAATACGGGGGAAGACCCTATACGTACGCCCAGCGCCGTCTGTTGATTACCCGTCAAGTTGTTGAAAATGATGTCCAGGGTTCGGGGTTCAACCCAAAATCCCCGCGACGCAGAACGCTGAGCTGTTGGCTAACCGAGCTTCCTGCGTATTACCCAGGTACAGGCGATGATTTTCCGCATCAAACGCAGTGGCGAATAAATGCCCGGTCCCGGCGCCTGCCAGCACATTGATAAGCCGCATTCTTTTGGTGAATTGCTGCCGGCATCAGCCGGGTGGCGCACCGTTTTAAACGGCGCGGGGCGTGGCGGATTACCTTCGTCATGTTCCTGATTACCGTTGGCGTTTCTACCTTGGGCAAGGGGGAAGAGACCTTGGATTTTTATGCTATTCTTATCCCCCGGCTGTTCAGTCTGGGCTATAACAGTGGTCGCGTGCGCCGGAGCCGGTATTTCGCTAACCCAGGATATCGGTCTGCGGCTGGTGATGTGCGTGGTGCTGTCCGCCATTGGCCAGGTCAGGCCAGTGCGTTGAGACCCATAAGGGTCCTGAAAGGCATAGGCGCCGGGAAAACGGGCCGAATGGCAACATGCCCGGAACGGTTACCCGTTCCGGGCTAAGGAGTACCGTGATGGATGATAAAGACTGGCTGATTATTCGTACCGTTTATGAATTAAAAAACGTTACCCGCGCCGCCCAATTACTTAATACGTCCCAGCCGGCGCTCAGTTACCGTCTCAAGCAGATTGAGAAAAAGCTGGATGTGCAGCTTTTCGACATGAGCCACAAAAGCCTCACGTTTACTCTGCAAGGAGAACAAATCGCGCACTATGCGGTTAAGGTATTGCAGGACTACCGGGATATGAAAGAAAATTTGCAGCAATGCGGTGACCGGCTGCGCGGAGAAATACGCATTGGCGCTTCCAGCAATTATGCCGCCTACCGGCTGCCAAAGCTGCTGCAAGACTTCATCGCCCAGCATCCCCAGGTGGCGGTGAATGTCACCACCGGCCTGAGTCTGGAAATTTTCCACCAGCTTCAGCGCAATGACGTGCATCTGGCGCTGGTTAAAGACGATCTCAACTGGAAAGAGGGCAAACACATGGTGGATGAAAATTATTTTTTTATCGTTTACCATCGCCCGGTCGACCTGGCGGATCTGCCTCATCTGCCGCAGATCCGCATCAGCCACGGTCCCTATATCAGTACCCTGCTCGATCGCTGGTGGAACGCCAGTTTCTCTGCCCCGCCGCGGGTGGCCATGACGGTGGACAAACTGGAAGTCTGCCTGGAAATGGTCAAACACGGACTGGGTTATGCCATTTTATCCAACTACCTTCCCTTCGATGCCGCGTTGCACCCCTGCCCCATATTCGACGAAGATAATAAGCCGATCACCAATCACACCTGGCTGCTGTACCGGCATCATGCCCTGCACACGCCGCGCCTGGCGCGCTTTATCCAGCTGCTGTCCGCCCCGGCGCCCGCGGCTACAGGCTGCGCAACCTGGCAATTTGCGTCGGATGGTTCCTGAACTGCATATAAAGCGCAACCAGAGTGACCAGACCGATAGCGCCCAGTATCAGCCAGGGCAACGCAGGCGTGGCGGTACGCGTGCCGAAATCATACAGCCAGCCGCCGCCGCTATAGCCAAGGGCCCCGCCGACCGCCGCGCCCATGCGGCTAAAGCCCATGTAGCTGCCTCTGGCGCGATAATCAGACAGCTCCGCGCCCAGCGTTTCGCGCGCCGGTTCGGCGATAAGCGAGCCAAGATAAAACAAGATGACCAGGCTGAACAACACCATAAGCCGGTCCACATACCCGACCAATACCAGGCTGGCGGCCATTAATGCCAGGCCGAAGATCAGCCGTTGCTCCAGACGGAAACGGCGTTCGCTCCAGCGCGCCAATGGATAAAGCAGCAGGAGGGCCATCACCGCGTCAATGGAGTACATCCAGCCCACCGCCGCCGGCGAACCGGCCACCGCCTGTACTGCGATGGGCAACATCAGCATCACCTGCACGTTGAGCGTGTAATAACCGGTCAGGATCATGACATAACGGCGAAACGGCTTGTCGTTAAATGCCCGCGCCATGCCCGACAGAATGGGCGCACGGACGCTGGAAAGCTTGTAATCAGGTAGCTTCCAGGCATTCCAGCCGGCAGCCAGGATAAACATGGCCATACCCGCGAAACAAACGCTTTGGAAGTCATAGGCCATTAATAACCAGCTGCCCAACAGCGCGCCCAGCACCCGGAAAGCGCTGTCTTCAACCATCAGGATCGAGTAAAAGCGCCCGCGCTCGTTGGGGCGTACCAGTTTTATCACCAGCGCCGATCGGCAAGGAGAGAACAGCATGCCGCCAATGGCCGCAAGCGTACAGGCCATCATCAAAATCCAGCCACGATCGGCAAAACCCATCAGGCCCATGCCGGCGGCGCGCAGCAACATGCCGATCACCAGCATCGGTTTAGCGCCAAAATAGTCGGCAATGGCGCCGCCGAGAATACTGGTGCCCGACTGGATAAACTGCCAAATACCCAGCGACACCCCGACTATAACCGCCGGCCAGCCCAATTGTTCGACAAAATGCACCGATAACAGGGGAAAAACCGCCGAAAAGCCCAGTTCCAGCAGCATATTATCAAGGAGTAAAAAGCGCTTTCCTGCACGACGTGCCCGCGCGGTAACTGGAAGCATAAAGTGCCCGTATGAAAAAATCATCCCTATAACAGCCGGTAACCGCGCCTTAGCGTGCGGGAACCAGCCTCATTATTCTCAGCGTTTGGCCAGCGCGATAAGACAAAGCTCGGTGAACAGCACCTGAGCTGTGATTTGTGCGGTGTTCGAGGTGGCATCGTACTGAGGCGCCACTTCCACGACGTCTGCGCCGACGATATTCATGCCGGCCATCGAACGCAGGATTTGTTGTACCTCGCGCGGCGTCAGGCCGCCAACTTCGGGCGTCCCGGTGCCCGGGGCGTAACCGGGGTCAACCGAATCAATATCAAAGGAGATATACACCGGACGATCGCCTATCACTCCTTTGATTTTCTCGATGGCATAGGCGGTGCCTTTTTCCAGGATATCTTCACCATAAATTACGGTCATGCCGGACTCGAGGGAAAACTCGCCGTGGTAGGTGCCGCCGCCGCGGATACCGATTTGCACGCATCGCTCCGGGTCCAGCACGCCGTCCAGCACCGCCTGGCGGAACGGTCCGCCGTGGTGGTATTTCGTGCCGTAAGCACCGGACGTATCGCAGTGGGCATCAAAATGCACACAGGCTACCGGCTGCTTTTTACCTACCGCACGCAGAATGGAATAGGTAATGGAATGATCGCCGCCGACGGTAAGCGGAACCACTCCCGCATCCATCACGCGCAGATAATAGTTTTCAATATCCTGGTGACATTGTTCCAGGCTGCGCGGATTGGTGAAGGCCACATCCCCAACGTCCATCACCTTGAGTACGCCGGCCGGGGCAATATTCAGAATGCGATCGTAAGGCCCTACGCGGCTGACCGAGCGCACCGCCTGCGGACCAAAACGGCAGCCGGGACGGTCGCCGGCGCCCAGATCCATGGGAACGCCGATGATAGCGACATCCAGGCCGGCGAACTGTTGCTGGTAAGCGCCTGCGTCATAGGCCAGGTTGAGGAAGGTCGCCGGGTCGGCCAGCGGCCACCGGCTGTGGCCGGGAGCGCGACTGGCCTCCAGCACTTTTCCCGCGGCGGCGAAATCCGGATTATAAATTTTGCCGTCTTCAATATGATTGCCAAATTTTTCGATCAGTTGTGTCAATTTTTCCTGGTTCATAACAGCCTCTTTCGGGATATACCGACGCAGGGGTGTCGCCAGCCCTACGCCAAACAGATGTTTACACGCCCCGTGGGTGACGCGTTATTTCAAATTACCGCTGAGAAAACATTGCAGCCGTTCGCTTTGGGGATGGGTCAGCACTTCCTGTGGCCGTCCCTGCTCTTCAATTTTTCCCTGGTGCAGGAACAACACCTGGTTTGAGACATGCCGGGCAAAGCCCATCTCATGGGTGACGACGATCATGGTGCGGCCTTCCTCCGCCAACAGTTGCATGACCTTGAGCACCTCACCCACCAATTCCGGGTCCAGGGCGGAGGTTGGCTCGTCAAACAGCATAATGTCGGGTTCCATGGCCAGCGCCCGGGCAATGGCCACGCGCTGCTGTTGGCCGCCGGATAAATGCGAAGGATATTTGTTGGCCATTTGCATCGGTAAGCCCACTTTATCCAGATAAAGTTTAGCCCGTTCATAGGCATCCTTTTTTTGCATACCCAGAACATTGACGGGGGCGAGCATAATATTTTCCAGCGCGGTAAGATGGTTCCATAAATTAAAATGCTGGAATACCATGCTCAGGCGAGTACGGATCTTTTGCAGTATTTTGCCGTCGGCGACTTGCATCCGGCCTTGACGGTCTTTAATTGTTTTTATCAATTTACCGTCAAAAAATATCGCACCGTCATCCGGCCGCTCTAAAAAATTAATACAACGCAGTAGCGTACTTTTGCCCGAACCGCTGGCGCCGATCAGACTGACGACATCACCGGCCTTGGCGCGCAGTGATACGCCACGCAATACCAGATTATCGCCATAACTTTTACTAAAATTATCAACAAAGAGCTTTTCCAATGCCTTGTCCTGTCAAAATAAAAATGTTTTATGTATTCATCGGGCGCATAAATGCCAGCCAGCGACGCTCACCCAGGCGGAATAATGTAATCAGGGCGCATGAAGCCATTAAATAAATCAGTGCCGCAATGCCATAAGCCTGAAAGGACATATACGTCTCGGCATTGACATCCCCCGCCACTTTCAGCACATCAGGCACCGTGGCCGTAAAGGCTATGGCCGTCGCGTGTAACATCAGGATGACTTCATTACTGTAGTAAGGTAAAGCGCGCCGCAGCGCGGAGGGTAGAATAATGGTTCGGTACAGCATATGCCGGCTCATGCCGAATGCCCGCGCCGCTTCAATCTCACCTGGGGAGATAGAGCGGATGGCGCCGGCAAATACTTCTGTGGTAAATGCCGTGGTATTTAAGCCCAGCGCCAGTATGGCGCAATAAAAACCATTGCGGAAAAAGCCATTTAACAGCGGCTGATCGTGCACCCATTGCAAACTGTAGACGCCGGTGTAAATAATCAACAGTTGAATATACAGCGGCGTGCCACGAAAAACATAGGTAAAACACCATACCGGCACTGAGAAAAATTTTATTTTTGAGGCACGCATAATAGATAATGGTAGCGAAAATGAAAACCCCATCAGCAGCGAGGCAACCAATAACCAGAGGGTTATTACCAAACCGGAATATTGGTAGCCATCATGCCAGATATAGGCTTTCCAATAAGTTTGCAGAATTTCAATCATAATCCCGCCTCCCTCACGCCAAGCTCATAACGTTTACTCAAGAGCGCAATCACCACGCCGGATATGCTGGTGACCAGTAAATAGAACAACGCGGCAATCACCAGATAGAAAAAGAGTTGCCCGGATCCTTTACCGACCTCCTGGGCCGCTTTGGTAATATCCGACAGGCCGATTATCGATACCAATGCGGTGGCCTTGACCAGAATAAGCCAGTTATTGCTTAACCCGGGCAGGGCAAAACGCATCATCTGAGGAAACATAATCAAACGAAAACTCTGCCAGCCACCCATGCCGAATGCCTTGGCCGCCTCCATTTGGCCGGCAGGCACCGCCATAATGGAACCGCGAAAGGTCTCGGTGAAATAGGCGCCATAGATAAAACCCAGGGTAATCACGCCGGCGCCGAAGGGATTAATATCGATCTGTTGCCAGCCTAAGGCGTC
The DNA here is from genome assembly GCF_047324145.1 of Sodalis sp. RH24. NCBI lineage: Bacteria > Pseudomonadati > Pseudomonadota > Gammaproteobacteria > Enterobacterales > Bruguierivoracaceae > Sodalis > Sodalis sp. RH24. The sequence goes on along the minus strand of NZ_CP178729.1, from coordinate 226,066 downwards.
GGTGGCGTTATTAAGCCCCATTTGCAGGCTGTAAAATACCAGCAGCATAATGGCCAAATCAGGGATACTACGAATGACCGTGGTGTAGAGAGTGGCAATACCGCGCAAGACCAGGCTACCGGATAACTTGGCTACCGCGCCCGCCAGTCCGAGCAGCATTGCCACCGCCAGTGAAGCCAGGGATAGACGGACGGTCATGCCGATACCGGCGAGCAACATATCGCTATAGCCCTGTGGGATCATAAATACCTCGTTTCGCCGGTAATGTTATTGGCCGTAAATATCGATGCTGGGCGGAAAGTATTTGCGGGCTATTTTCTGATAGGTGCCGTCGGCATGCAGTTCCTTTAACGCCTGGTTAATATTGTCGGCCAGCTGTTGGTTATTTTTGTCGACGGCGATAGCCGATTCACCGGTGCCCAGCAGCGGATCCTCGATGGCGTTGCCGGCAAAGCGATAGCCTTTTCCCTTATCCGTGGACAAGAAGCCCAGTTCCCCCTGCACTTCACCGGTAAGCACGGCATCCAGCCGGCCGGAACGAAGGTCGCTATAGGCCAGATCCTGATTGCTATAAGAGATCACTTTTACTCCCGCCGGCGCCCACACTTTTTTAGCAAAAGATTCTACGTTGGTGCCCTGCTCGACACCGACGCTTTTACCGGCCAGACTCGCGGTATCCGAACTGAATCCGGCATCGTCCCTGGCAATAAGACGCGAATGCCCGACATGGACTTTATCGGTGAATAAAAGCTGCTTTTTACGCGCTTCGGTAACGCCGATAGAAGCGAGAATTGCGTCAAATTTTCGCGATTTTAAGGCCGGGATCATGGTAGATATTTCCGTTTCCACCCACTGGCACTTTTTTTGCAATTTGGCGCAGATGGCATTGCCCAGCTCTATTTCGAAACCGGTCATCTGACCGTCGCTGCCGCGATACTCAAAGGGCGCGTAGCCTAATGCCGTGCCGAATCTCAGGATATTATTATCTTGCGCCCAGACAGAGGCGCTCAACAGCGAACACATTAATACTAGTAAAGCGCCTGTGTGTTTCTTACCCGAAAAATTCATAATGCCTCAACCTTTATATTTAATGAGTAATAAAAAACAGCATATAATTTAATTTACCATGCGCTTCGAGCACGGTTAAATATTGCAATCACTATGCCAGCTTTTTTATTTTATAAAATTAAACAAAAACGCTTACTTAACCCTATGAATTATCATTGATTTAAATTAATAAATTAAATTTTCCATGCAACCAATGTTACGATGAATAAAATCTTTTTATTACTGATTTCTTTTTACTATAAAAGAATTTTATTATAAAAATCACCTCCACGACCGCCTGCACTTAATATGTGCGCACCTGCACTTAAATAGCGCCGCTTTTGGTTAATTTCATTTTTAACTTTTTCAAATAACACCATTTCCTTAGCGTTGCGGTGGGTAGCTCACCGCTCGCGGCGCGGATACGCGCCTGGACCACAGTATCCTCAGGCAGTCGTGGCCGTCACATCGCGTTACCCTGGGTAAAAAAGCGCCGAAAACGAGATTTTGCTCACTGAAAACGGCTAACTAAACGTTTAGCTTAACAACATAAACGTTTAGGTCGGTGTGAAAACGGCCATTGAGACCAGAAAATGCCCATGCGAAAAGTCACTATGCGGGACATCAGCCAAGCCACGGGTTTATCCATGTTTACGGTATCCAAGGCGCTTAACGGCGGTGAAGGCGTGTCGGAGGAGAGCCGCAACATGATCCTGCGGACGGCGCGGGAACTGGGTTATGTTCCCAATCGGGCGGCGCAGGAATTGCGCCGGTCCAGCCGGGATTCGGTGGCGGTGATCACCGCCCACGCGTCAAACTCTTATTACCTCAACCTGATGTCCGGCATCCAGCAAACGCTGCGGCCCTCGAACTGGACGGTGGTGGTGGGCGATGTCGCGGTGGACGGCGTGTACGATCCCTGCCTTGAAGACCGGATGATCAAGCGGCTTATCGAGTCGCGCATGGCCGGCGTGATTGCCACGCTGACGCTGAGCCCCGACAACATCAGGCTGCTGGAAACATGGGGGATCCCCATTGTTTTTGTTGACTCGGCCCCCCTGGGTGAAAACAGCCATCCCAGCGTCACCACCGATAACTATAACGCCAGCCTGCTGGTGGGAGACCATCTGGCCGGGCACGGCTATCGCGAATGGCTGTTCCTGATCTATCCGGAAAAATGGACCACGCGCTTTGAGCGCGAACGCGGCATACGCGAAGCGGCCCGCCGCCATGACGCCCGGCTGGTGGTGCTGGAAACCGATAACGACACGCACTCGGCATATGCCATGCTCGGACAGTACCTGGAACAAACCGCGCGGCTGCCGGACGTGCTGATTGCCGGCAACAACCCCTTGCTGCTGGGGGCGTTAAAACTCCTGCAGGACCGCCGGATCGCCATTCCCGCCGACATGGCGCTGGTCGGCTATGACGAATTCGACTGGGCGCCGCTGCTTAACCCACCGCTTACCACCCTGAACGAACACAGCGAAGAGATCGGCCGGCGCGCGGCCGAAATGCTGGTGGCGCTGATCGGTGAGCAAACCGGGCCGCAAAACGCGACGCCCTTGCCCGTATTCCGGCGCGAGTATCAACAGCAGGTACCGGCGGAGCTTATCGTCCGCCAGTCCTGCGGCTGCGGTTTTCCCGCCGCGTCCAAAAAGAAAGAAGAGTCGTAACCGGGCAACGCCTTTGCAGGATGTCCCGGCGCGCTGTACCTACACCTGTGCTATCCAACAATACGTGAAGTGAAGGGGAATCGAATGAAAATAATCCATAAAACATGTCTGTCCGTGGCCGTCGCCGCCGTGGTCGCCGCCACGCTCAGCCTGGCGCCCGCGGTCCAGGCGCAGGCCGCGCCGAAAAAGATCGCCCGCATCGGGTTAATGGTCCAGGACATGTCGAATCCATTTTTTTCCGCCATGACCAAAGGCGGCAAAAAAATGGCCGGCGAGATCGGCGCGACGCTGAACGTCCAGGACGCCCAGCTGGATCTGTCCAACCAGAATACCCAGATCGACGCTTTTATTCAGCAGGGGGTGGATCTGATCGTGATTTCCGCTGTGGATGAATCCGGTATCGAGCCGGCTATCGAACGGGCCAAAGCCGCCGGCATCATTGTGATTGCAGTGGATACCCCGGCCAAAGGGGCGGACGCCGCCGTTATGACCAACGCCGTGCAGGCCGGGGAAAAGTCCTGTGACTACTTATTTACCCAAATGGGCGGCAAGGGGGAAGTACTACTGGTGGACGGTACGCCTATCCAGACCATTATAGATCGCATTAAGGGCTGTAAAAACGTCGCCCAAAAATACCCCGGCATCAAGATTGTCGGGCAACAGTCTTCCCGCAACGATCGGGCCTCCGGCCTGGCGGTGACCACCGATATGCTGACCGCCCACCCCGACGTCACCGGTATTTTCGGCATGAACGACCCCTCAGCCCTGGGCGCCGTGCTGGCGGTGGAACAGGCGGGCAAGGCGGGAGGTATTAAGGTCACAGGCGTCGACGGCAGCCCGGAGGCAGTGGACGAGCTCAAGCGATCAGGCTCGCCCTTTATCGGCACCGCCACGCAGAATCCGGGGGAAATGGTGCACCAGGCCATTAAGATTGCCCAGGATATCGCGGCTGGCAAACCGGTTGCCGCGCGCACCGTTCTTATTCCCAGCGTGCTGGTCACGCGCGACAACGTGGCCGGCTACCCGGGCTGGTAAGCGGCGAAACATCAACACGGGCGGGATGGGCGACGCGGCCTATTCCGCAGGGTGAGGACGATGGCTGACAGAACGGCACACCCCCTTTTACAGCTTGAGGGGATCTCGAAACGCTATGGCGCCACGCTGGCGCTAAATGATGTCCGCTTCGAATTGCGGGCCGGGGAAGTCCACGCCCTGATGGGCGAGAACGGCGCGGGCAAGTCGACGCTGATGAAGATCCTGGCCGGCAATGTGGCGCGCGATAGCGGTCGCATCCTGATCGACGGTAATGCTATCGCTATCCGATCGCCGCGCGATGCGCGCAGCAACGGCATCGCCATCATCCACCAGGAGCTTAACACGGTGCCGGATATGACGGTGGCCGAAAACCTGGCGCTGGGCCAGGAGCCACTGACCCGCCTGGGGTGGCTGGATCGGGAACGGATGTACCGGGAGGCACGGCAAAAACTGGAGCGCATCCAGGCGGATATTGATCCCCGCCAGCCGCTCGGTGCGCTGAGCATCGGCCGGCAGCAGATGGTGGAGATTGCCCGCGCCGTCAGCGAGGATGCGCGCGTCCTGGTGCTTGACGAGCCGACGGCCGCCCTGTCCCGCACTGAAGCGCAGGCGCTCTACGGTATCATTAACCAAATGAGCCGCGCGGGCGTGGGCATGATTTACATCTCGCATCGTATGGAGGAAGTCTGGCAGTTGGCGCATCGCGTCACGGTGTTTCGCGACGGCGGCTGGGTGGGCACCCGGGACATGCGCGATATCTCTCCCGCCGAGGTGGTGCGCATGATGGTGGGGCGGCAAATCATTGATCTTTATCAACATGACGCCCGCGTGCCCGGGGAGGTACTACTGGGTGTGACCGGCCTGGCGGGGGATAAGGTCGGTCCGGTGACTTTTCAGGTACGGGCCGGTGAGGTGGTGTGCATGGCCGGGCTTATCGGCTCGGGGCGGACCGAAATCGGCCGCCTGCTGTTCGGCGCCGACCCGCGCACGGCGGGTACGGTGCGTCTGGCGGGACAGGAAAGCGCCCCCGCCGATCCAACCGCCGCGATTGCCGATGGGATCGGCATGGTATCCGAGGATCGCAAGGCGCAGGGGCTGTTTCTGGACCATTCCGTTGAGCGCAATATCGCGCTCAGCTCGCTTGACCGCTACGTCACCGCCGGCGTGATCAGGCAGGGCGCCGTGCGCGCCGCCGTTACCCAACAGATGGCCCGGCTGCGGCTGCGGCTCAACGCACTCGACCTGCCGGTAAAGGACTTATCCGGCGGCAACCAGCAAAAGGCGGCGCTGGCGCGCTGGCTGCTGCGCGATTCCCGGCTGCTGATCCTTGACGAGCCCACCCGCGGGGTCGACATCGGGGCCAAGCGGGAAATTTATGAGCTTATCGATCAGCTGGCCCGGGCCGGAAAAGCGGTGCTGGTGATTTCATCCGATTTACCCGAAGCCATCGGTATCAGCGATCGGCTTCTCGTGATGCGTAACGGACGCATCGTCCATGAAATGTCCTCGGCAACGGCGACGGAAGAGATCGTGATGCTTCACGCCACGGGGACGTTTGCCGGTCAGCCGGAAGAAAGTGAAGGTGGGTAATATGAACAAAGAGAATCCTGTTTCCGCAACGCCGGCCGCCCGGGCGCCGTTTGATTTTGCCCGCTGGTGGGATCGGGTGGGAATTCTGATGGTGTTGCTGGCGCTGGTGCTACTGATGTCGCTGTTCGCCCCGAATTTCAATCGGGTGGACAATCTGCTGAATATCGCCCGCTCCATATCCGTGAACGCGATCCTGGCGGCGGGACTGACTTTTGTGATCCTGACCGGCGGGATTGATTTGTCCGTCGGCTCTATTGTCGCCGTCTCAGGCGTAGTGTCCGTGGTGGCGGCCATGGCCGGCTGGCCGGCGCCGGTGGCGATTCTCGCCGGCACCCTCGCCGGAGCCGCCTGCGGGCTTATCAACGGCACGCTGACGGCCTACCTGTCGCTGGCGCCGTTTATTGTTACCCTGGGCACCATGACATTTTTACGCGGACTGGCCTACACCATCACCGAAGGCCAGCCCATTGTGTCAAGCAGCCTGAGCTTTCGCGAACTTGGCAACGGCTACCTGGCCGGCATCCCGATCCCGGTGATCATCATGGCCGTGGTGTATGTGCTGGCGTGGTTTATCCTGGAGCGCACCCGCTACGGGCGCCACCTGTACGCGGTGGGCGGCAATGCCCAGGCGGCGCGCCTGGCCGGGGTGCGAGTCAATCGCATTACCACCTCCGTGTATGTTATTGCCGGCATCTGCTCGGGCCTGGCGGGTATTATCTTTGCGGCGCGGGTTATCTCGGCCCAGCCCACGGCGGGCACCGGTTATGAACTGGACGCCATCGCCGCGGTGGTGCTGGGGGGCACTAGCCTGTCGGGCGGACGCGGACGAATTATCGGCACGCTGATCGGCTCCATTATTCTTGGCGTGCTGAGCACCGGGCTTATCCTCCTCAGCGTCCCCTTCTTCACCCAGCTACTGATCAAAGGAATCGTTATTATCCTGGCGGTGGCCATCGACGGGCTTAAACAGCGCCCGGAGCTGTTCACCTTCTGGCGCCGGCAAAAAACCCCGCCGTCATAACGCCGCCTGGATGTTCCCTTACTCAGTCCGCTGTCGCGGCAGCGGACTCTATGCCTCTTGTTATGGAGACCCTGCATGTCAGATACCATTACCGTCACGGATCCGCTTTCCGGGCAGCGGGTGCATGAACCCGTGATATTCGCCATCGAACGGGATGTTGCCGGCGACCTGTGGCTGGCCGCCACCGACAGTGGCGAGCCGGTGCTCTGCCAGCGGCTCGCCGCCGGTTCAGGCCATGGCCGCACCCGCTTTATCGCTACCGTCAGCTTTACCGGCCGGCTTCGTTTCACCCTCGAGCGGCCCTGTACGGCGGTGGAAGCCGCGCGGTTCGGCGGTATTCAGCCGCTGCCCGGCAAAGAAATTGACTGTTTCGCGCGCCTCGATACCGGCGCCTTCGATCTTGAACTGTGCCGCGGCACCGCCCAGGGGGCGGGTTCATCGAAGTGGGGCATCCGCCATTTCCGCGCCGCCGGGGATGGTTTTGAGTTGCTGCCGTCCGGGAATAACGCCATCGGCGGGTTTTATGGCCCCTTTTTCACTCCGGAAAACGGGCTGATCAACCCCCCCGAACATACCACGGTGGCCATTGAAACCGTGGAATGCGGACCGGTACTGCATCATTACCGCATGCATGGGGTGATCCCCGACGGTCTGCTGCCGGAATTACGCGGCAAGCGCTTTAGCATCGACTGGCAATTTTTTTATAAAACACCCTTCTTTCAGCGCCGCTACCGGGTCGATAGCTTCCAGACCGAGATCAACGGCCGCTCGGTAACCGATAAAATCACTGTCGGCGATGAGTTTGAAGGCGGCCCGGGACAGCTGGTATTTGATCGCTTCGCCGCCTACGGTGGAACGCGCTATCGCGCCGGCGATCCCTACGCCGGGGAACTGGTGGCGATGGTGGCCGATACGGTGGCCAACTCAGCGAATCACAGCCCGAAATTTGAAGAGTTCCGCGCCCGGCTGGCGGATATGGCGTCGGCCCACTGGGATCTCTACTGGCGCCTGTTCTGCGCCTGGGAAAACGTGCTCGACGAAGACGAACTGCGGGACAGGCTGGCCCGGGTAAGAGCCCGCGCGCACGTCAGCGCCGATCTGAATGACCGCCCCTGGGTCTTGACGGACCAGGCGGTGGATGTCTCCGCCATGGCGCATGAAACGATTTTCCCGGGACCGGCCAGCAAAACGGTGGAATACCACCAGGACGCGTGCCGCGCCATGGTCTGGTGGACTTCACGCCCCTCCGGCGCCTTTCAAATTGTGCAGCGCCGCCAGTCCGGCTGGGTGAACTGGGGCAGCAACGGCGAGAATGAATGCCCGGAACTGCCGACCGGGGTGGCGATCAAAACCGCTTACGGTCATTTCGCCGCATGCTGGATGCAAGTTGCCGACCAGCTTGAAACACCGCCGGTGGTCACGGTGGGTGAAGGAGAACGCTGATGATTTTATGTTGCGGCGAAGCGCTGATAGATATGTTGCCCCGCGTTACCGCGGGCGGGGAAGCCGCCTTTCTTCCCTGCCCCGGCGGCGCGGCGTTCAATACCGCGATAGCCCTTGGGCGGCTCGGGGTGCCGACGGGGTTGTTCTCCGGTCTGTCATCCGATTTTATGGGCGGGATACTGCGCGACGCCCTGTCGCGCGCCAATGTCGATGGCACGCATGCGGCCTGCTCCGCGCTCCCGACCACGCTGGCGTTTGCGCAATTGGTTGAGGGCCAGGCGCGCTATACCTTCTATGACGAGAATACCGCGGGCCGCATGCTGACGGAAAGCGATCTGCCGGCCACGCAAGAGGCGACCGCCCTGCTGTTCGGTGGCATTAGCCTGATCGCCGAGCCTTGCGGCAGCGTCTATGAAGCCCTGATGGCGCGTGACGCGCCGCAACGGGTGATGTTCCTCGACCCGAATATCCGCGCCAACTTCATCGCCGACCGGGAGACCTATCTTGCCCGCCTGCAACGCATGATGGCCCTGGCGGATATCGTCAAACTCTCCGACGAGGATTTAGCCTGGTTCGGGGAAAGCGGCAGCGACGAGGAGATTGCCGGCCGCTGGCTGGCGCGCGGTCCAAGCCTGATGGTCATCACCCGCGGCGCTGCCGGCGCCGACGCCTATTCGGCCGCCGCCAGGGTGCATATTCCGGGGGTCAAGGTACCCGTGGTGGATACGGTGGGAGCCGGAGATACGGTAAATGCCGGGATACTGGCCAGCCTGCACGCCCAGGGGTTGCTGACCAAGGCGGCCATTGCCGGACTGAACGAGGAGCAGATGCGCGCCGCGCTGGCGCTCGGGGTTGGCGCGGCCGCGATTACCGTGTCGCGCGCGGGGGCGAATCCGCCTTGGGCTGATGAAGTTGTCGCGTGGTGACACGGCGCCGCGGGGAATGGCCCAGCGTGCGGGACGCATCGTGGCGCTGGCAGGAAAAGCCTCATCTTCGTTTAACCGACTTAGCATGCTGGCATGGCACGAAAAAATCATGCCCGGCCCCCTGATATGCCTGCTCCGCAAACGCTGATACCGCAATCCCTGTCATTGTGCTCCCGGATTTGGACTTCCGGGAGCATTAGCCTGGCGATTTACTCCTTCGCTATCGGCACGGCGTTTTCATCGATTTTGGTCTCGCCCTGAATAGCCGCAATCTTCTTCTCAACGTCTGCGACCTGCTCTTTGCCGTGCAGTAATGTATAGGTCAGATCAAACTGGGTGCTGGCTCCCGGCTGCAGTTGCTTAACGCGTTTTTGCTCACGCTCGATGGTGACCGGGTAAGCATAGCTGGTGCCTGGTTCGATACCCGTTACATACCCCTGTTTTACCGTATCGGTATTCTTCCATAACGTCAGCACGGGTAACTGACGGGTATCGAACTGGATGGATGCGCCCTGATCTCCCTCTTTGTTCACGACTGCCGCCAGTGATTGGTGGTTCTGGTCGGATAGCGGCCTGATGTTAAAAACCATTTCATCAAACCCTTTGGTCGGACCGGCAAAGGTTTGCCATGTCTTCAGTCCGTCTTTGGCATAATCGTTAAACGGACTGATACTGGCCATCGGCGCCAGGAAGCGCGCGCCGTTTTCCAGAATCGGCGCGCCGAAATTGCTGTGATAGATAATCTGGTAATCGTGGGGATAATCCGCATGGTTGGTTAAGACGTCATGCAGGCTGAAACTGTTGCTACCGGGCACATAGCGCAGTTCGGTCATGGTCTGCAAATCGGCTTTCTTGAAGGTGCTTTCCTTGATCAGGCCACGAATATGAATTTCATAGGGCGCCGTATCCGCCACCTCCACTTCCACCTGTGAGGCCGGGGTGTTGCCCGCTTTACCATGCAGCGTGTAGATTTGACCGTCTGCGGTAACCGGATGACCGGTCCATTCATAGCCACAGCGGACTATCATTTCATTAAAACCTTCCAGCCAGCCCACCCCATTGCGGCTTTCCAGATTGATAAACGCCGGGTTGACCACCTCTTTGACGGGGGAATCCCAGCCCATTTTCGAACCGAAGCCTTCAACCCGCAGCAGGTTCATCCCGCGGGTTGGACTCAGGGTAATGGTGAGGCCATCTTTGCTGCTGATGACAATCACTTTGCTGCCTTCTTGTTTACCGCCATGCAGCACTTTCTGTTCAATGCTGAACGTCTTATCCTTTACCTTCAGCTCTGTGCTTGAAATCTTCCAGTTTCCCTTTTCAGCGCCCACTTCAGCACTTGTCAGCACCCAGGTTTTAGCCGCGGCATGACCCGAAATCATGACTGCAAGTACCGTTAAAGCCAGTTTAGTTTTCATTTCTCTTCCCTTTTGCTGAATCGATTATTGTTTTGCCTAAGAAAATCTACCGGCAAGCAGGTTAAAGAAATGTGATGAGCTTCACCTGATAGAAAAGTGAACTAAAAATGCGATAAAAATGGGGTTCATATCGCAATAATAATGAAATAACATCGATGCATTACTTTATATTTGCGTTATACAACAACATTTGCTTTATCGTTTCAGCTAAATTATTACTGATGTGGCCCGGACGTGTGCGCCGGGTAGAAATGACGAGGCGTTAACCAAAAGCGGGTCAGGGATGGTTTAGGCTGAAACTGACGCACAGGTGTTTCTCCTCCCGGGAAAACTAACGGGCGCAAAGACTGGGAAGCCCGGCGCCGTTTTCCCCTGTCAGGCGCCCTTTTGTGCCGGCTGACGAATCGGGCTTTGATTCGCCAGCCGTAAGCCTTGTAGGCACAGGAACTTCTGTGAGGTTTATCGGCAATGCGGAAAAACAAGGTGCCATTTCTGGTCAGCCGATAAACGTAGCGCCAGGCCGCAGGTCTTGTCAGCCAGCATAAGCCGGTTATTCTTCAGGCGCATGATAGGCACTCACCCGTCTTCCGGCCCGCTTACGGGCACAGGCTCTTTTCGCATCACCAGACATAGAAAAGCCCGCGTCAGTTCCCTGAAACGGGCTTTTTACCAGGCGATCTCTATCGTTGCTGCCGGTCAACAATTTTTATAAGTCGAATCGATCCAGATTCATCACCTTCGTCCAGGCCGCGACAAAGTCTTTAACAAACTTTTCTTTGGCATCACTGCTGGCGTAAACCTCTGCTGATGCGCGTAATACGGCATTAGAGCCAAATACCAGGTCGGCGCGCGTTGCACTGTATTTGACCTCGCCACTGGCGCGATAGCGTCCCTCGAATCGTTCACCTGAGGAGTCGATGGCTCTCCATTCAATGGCCATATCCATTAGATTTACAAAGAAGTCAGTATTAAGTTCACCCAGGTTATTTGTAAACACGCCAAGCTGGCTGCCATCGTAGTTTGTTCCAAGCGCCCGTAAACCCCCGATGAGCACCGTTAATTCCGGCACGGTGAGGGTAAGCTGCTGTGCCTTGTCGATCAGGAGATCCTCAGTCGATGTACTGTCGAAAACACCGCGATAGTTACGGAAACCATCCGCTTTTGGTTTAAGCAATTCGAACATGGCGATATCAGTCTGATCCTGGCGGGCATCCACACGACCTGGCGTGAAAGGCACATCAATCTCAACGCCGGCCGCTTTCGCCGCCCGTTCTACACCGACCACGCCGGCCAGCACGATCACATCCGCCAGGGAAGCTTTTTGCAATGACTGCTGAATGGCTTCCAGCGTGGGCAGGACGCGGGCGGCAATGACGTTCACGTCCCATTCTCTTTGCGGCAGCAGCGCCAGCCGCGCCCCGTTTGCGCCGCCCCGTTTGTCGCCGCCGCGGAAGGTTGACGCCGTAGCCCACGCCACGGAGGCCAGTTCACCGGCGCTCAGGCCGGATGCGGCAATTTTTTCTTTCAGCAGTGTGATATCGGCGCTGGTCGGGTGATAGACCGGCAGCGGCAGCGGATCCTGCCAGATTAAGTCTTCTTTTGGCACCTCGGGCCCGATATAACGCGCTTTGGGCCCCATATCCCTGTGAGTCAGCTTGAACCACGCCCGGGCAAAGGCTTCGTTGAAGGCCTGGGGATCGTCATGGAAACGACGCGCTATCTTTTCAAACTCCGGATCGAAACGAAGCGTCAGATCGGTGACCAGCATGGTGGGTTTGCGTTTTTTTTCGGCATCAAAGGCATCAGGAATACTCTGCGGCGCATTAACCGCTTCAAACTGGATAGCGCCCGCCGGACTGCGCGTCTGTACCCACTCATATTTAAACAGATTTTCGAAGAAGTTATGGCTCCACTGCGTTGGCGTCTGCGACCAGATCACTTCCAGACCGGAGGTGATGGCATCAGCCCCGGCACCCGAGCCAAAACTGCTCGCCCAGCCCAGGCCTTGCGCTTCAATAGCCGCGGTTTCAGGGTCAACGCCGACATGGCTGGCGGGACCTGCGCCATGCGTTTTGCCCAGCGTATGGCCGCCGGCGATTAACGCAACGGTCTCTTCATCGTTCATCCCCATATTGCCGAAGGTGGCGCGGATAGCCGGGGCGGCCGAGGCGGGATCACCACTGTGGTTGGGGCCTTCGGGATTGACGTAAATCAGCCCCATTTCCGTTGCGCCCAGCGGCGATTGCGCCAGCGATTCAGGATGGCGGTGTTCAAGCCAGGTTGTCTCGCCGCCCCAGTTCACGTCCAGATCGGGTTCCCATACGTCTTCGCGCCCGGCACCAAAGCCAAAGGTACGGAAACCGGAGTTTTCCAGAGCGACGTTGCCCGCAAGGACATAGAGGTCGGCCCAGGAAATTTTTTGCCCGTATTTTTGCTTCACCGGCCACAGCAAACGGCGCGCCTTGTCGAGGCTGACATTATCTGGCCAGGAGTTCAACGGTGCGAAGCGCTGCTGGCCGCGTCCCGAGCCGCCGCGCCCGTCGACGGCGCGATAAGTCCCGGCGCTATGCCACGCCAAGCGGATGAAAAGACCGATATAACTGCCCCAGTCGGCGGGCCACCAGGGTTGCGACTCAGTGAGCAGCGCTTTCAGGTCGGCTTTGAGCGCGGAGTAATCTAATTTGGCGAATTCCTGGCGGTAATCAAAGGATTCGTCCAACGGGTTAGAGCGGGTTGAGTGCTGATTCAGGAGGTCGACTCTGAGCTGGTTAGGCCACCAGTCCCGATTATGTGTCCCTCCGCCGGATGCCTTATTGGAATTTCCTTCATGAAAAGGGCATTTACTCTCTGATGCTTCTCTTTCTGCTTCAACAATCGGCTTTGCGTCTTTTGCTTCTTCATCAATCGAATTGCTCATGACCATACTCCTTTTATGTATTCTCATTGCTACTCTATACGCGGACTTAACCCAGTCACACCTGTATTACCCTATGTATTTGATAGACCTCTCCATAGGATTACAGCGTTCATTCTGTGGTGTTAATCATGCAAGCGTTCTTTCCCTGCGCCTATATTGCCAGTTAATGGCAAAGGGATTCCCTGCCAGAGACGCAAAATAAGAAAAGCCCAGGCGGATTGATAAATATTGATCAGGGCGGCTTGTTGCCAATATGTTAAATTGCCAGTAAGTAGTATAAGTGTTAGGATATTATATATTTTGTATAATCCGTAGAGGCCCTATGCTGCAGCACGAGAGCATCAGCCATAAAGTTTATGAGCTGCTAAAGCAGGAGATCATTTCCAATCAGCTTAAATCCGGTGAGCGGCTTATCGTTAAAAATCTGAGCGTACGGTTTGGCGTCAGCGGCATACCCGTGAGGGAAGCGCTGTTTCGTCTCGCCGCAGAAAAACTCATTTTACTGGAGCATAACAAAGGATTCCGGGTGGCGGATAAACCCGACGCCCGGGATATTGCCCAGTGGCAGCAGGCGCGCCTGCTGATTGAGCCTGCCATAGCCGACATGGTCCTTACGAATATTACGCCGGATGAAATCGCTTATCTTCGCCAGCTCAATGATTCCATGCGTACCCACCATTATGGCCCCCGGTATGAACAGTACAGTTATTTCATTAATCTTAATGCCGAATTTCATAAGCACATTGTCATTGCGTCACGTAATGATTTAATTATCGAGATGTACGCCACCCTGAACTATGGACCGCAGGTGGGCCGCTTTCACGAGGAGCGCGGCGTGCCTGACCTGCAACTGTTGTGCGATGAGCATGATGAGATTATCGATGCCATAGAGCGGCGGGATGCGGAAATGTATCGCAGTAAATCAGCGGACCACATCATCCTGGGCTTTGACCGCCAAATCTCATACAGCACAGCCCGATAAAACGCGCCCTTTAGTTTCCCTAACGCCGCCGGGCGGGCGTAGGGGTAAATCCGCATATTCCTCAGGGCAGGTAGCGCCCGTGGTTTTCCCGGATGGCGTCGAAGATATCCCCGGCCTGTTTTCCGCTAACCAGGCCATCGCGGACGATGGCGGATGAACTGTCTTGGAACGGGATGTAGCCGTGATACTTTGGCCGGACATAGGCATTGGCAACGGTTGAAAACGTGTTGCGGAAAAAGTTGCCCGTCAGTTCGTTGGCATGGTGATCATGCCATGCCCGGACATTGGCGGGCTGTCCGCCGTTTTCAACCACCAGCGTGGACTGTACGCGTTCTGACACATACCGCATGATGTGGTCGATAAGACCAGGCGTTAGCCCGCAATGCACGGAAATCGCCAGCCCGGTCCCGCCCAAAATGGATCCACGCATAGCCGGTTCGCCGCAGTGGGGAATGTCAACGAAGCTGACGGGCCTGCCGTCGTCAGGCGTGGCGTAATTGACATAACCGAAAATGGCGGGACACAGGTCAACACGTCCCTGAGCCATTTCATCCAGCAACCCGATGGGGTTAAGATCAACCAGCCCGGGCTGCTGAGAGGAATAAATCTCCCGCATAAATGTCAGCGCCTGGGCCGCCACCGCCTTATCCAGGACAAAATCATTGCCCAAAAAAAGCGTGCCCCCCAGCGACAGGCTAATGGCATAAAATGTCAAAAGCGCATGAGGTCCGCCCAACGACAGCGCCACCCGTCCCGGGTTTAACCGGCTCAAACGCAGGACTTCCTGCCAGGTGTCCGGCTGGGCCGAGGCGGCCTGCCCGGCCAGCGCGCAAACCTGGGCGGCGGCATCAATGGGAATGGCCCAGTGCCGGCCGTAATACTGGTAACTGTCAAAGGAGGGACCTACGCTGCTGTTACGCAGGAAGGATAACTGCGCCTCGCTTAGAAACGCCTCCAGGGGACGTAAACAGCCTTTCTCCGCCGCTTCACCGATGCCGGGATTATCGACAATCAGGAAATCATATCTCTCGGCGAGCTCATCAATGGGATGGGACTCAAAACCTTCCAGTTTCTGGACAGCCCAGTCCACCTTTACCGCACCGTCTTCTCGCGCCCACGCCTGAAGAGGCCGGTGGCCGCGCGGATGATCCCAGGTTAACCCTTTGAATGTTTTCATTATAATTCCTTTATTAATTAATAAGATACCAAACACTGACCCTGATTCTATCGGTTAGCACGCATAGAAATTTCGATCATCATCACACTTTTTTAAATATTATATATAATATCTAATAAATTTCGCCTAAATTATTTCCATCAATCATCCCCGCCCCGGATGGCGGCGTTTCTGAGAGCAAGAGGTCGTTTTATGTCAATTCTTAAAGGGTATCGGGTACTTGACTGTTCAATTGCGATGGCCGGGCCGTTTGCGGCGCTGCGCATGGGGGATATGGGCGCCGATGTGATTAAAGTCGAGCCGACCTCCGGCGAATGGCAACGCCACACGTCGGCCGGCGCCGCATTTGGAAACGTCATCAACACGTCGTTTCTGTCCCTGAACCGTAACAAGCGCAGCCTGGCCGTGAACCTGAAAGATGAAGAGGGCAAGGCGCTGTTGTATAAGCTGGTTAAAACAGCGGATGTCTTTATTCAAAACTATCGCCCGGGTGTTGCGGCGCGTCTGGGCGTGGACTATGAAACCCTGAAAAAAATCAAACCGGATTTGGTGTATGTTTCAATGTCCGGCTACGGGGAAACCGGTCCCTATTCAAAACGCCCGGGCCAGGATTTACTGTTGCAGTCGCTCAGCGGCGCCATGCTCAGTACCGGTGCGGCCGGTACCCCGCCCCAACCTTCCGGCCAGTACGTGGTCGACGCCATTACCGCGTATACCGCATTTGAAGGGGCTCTGGCGGCGCTCCTTCACCGTGAACGTACCGGCGAAGGCCAGTTGGTCCAGGTCAACATGCTGGATGCGATCATCGCCAACCAGATGCAGGAAATGACCGTATTCACGCAGGGCCGCAAACCGCAGCGCCGCAGCGAAGAACCGCACGGGCACTGTTATATCCGCGCGCCGTATGGTGTGTTTAAAACGGCCGACAGCTATATCACCCTGGTGACGCCGCACCTGCCCACGCTCGGCAAAATCCTCGACGTGCCTGAATTCGACACCATGGAAGATGAAGTCGACGGGCATACATTGCCTCAGCGCGATTTCATTTTCCGGGTGACCCGCGAAAAACTGCGGGAGCGCACCACCAAAGAATGGCGGGCCGCTTTTGATGCGGAAGGACTGTGGAGCAGTGAGGTCTACGGTTATGAAGACGTGGTGCAAGATCCGCAGGTCATTCACAACGAAACCTTCGTCGAATATGACCATCCGAGCGAAGGGAAAGTGAAGACGCCGGGCTTCGCCATTAAATTCAGCAAAACCCCCTCTTCCATCTATCGCCCGACGCCGTTTGTCGGCCAGCATACGGATGAAATCCTGGCCGAACTGGGCTTCACTGAGCAGCAAATCGCCGCCCTGAAGGAAACCGGCACGGTCATCCGCACCAATGGAGAGAAAATCGATGGCTGAGTTCGACTTTGAAATTGATCCCAACGTGCAGTTTACGTTGGCGGACAGCGTCGCCATTATCGCGCTGAATCGCCCGGAAAAACTGAACGCCGTCACCCCCGCCATGTCGGTCGCCATCACGAAACTTGCTTCATGGTGTAACGAAGCGCCTGACGTCCGCGTGGTGGTACTGACGGCAAACGGCCCTAAAGCCTTCTGCTGCGGCAGCGATATCAAAGAGCTGGATTCTTACCCGTCTCCGTGGATCCACCGTATGAAACACGATCACTGCGACGCGATGGCGGAAATCACCAAACCCACGATCTGCGCGATTAACGGTTACGCCCTCGGGGGCGGCCTGGAGCTGGCTTTGTGCTGTGATATCCGCGTCAGCACCCGTAATGCCCTTTTTGGCGCGCCGGAAATCAAGTTGGGCTGGGTCGGCGGCGGCGGTATGGCGGTGTACCTGAATAAAACCATCGGCGCGTCCCGCGCGTCGCGCATGCTTTACACCGGCGATCCGGTTGACGCCGCCACCGGGCTGGCATGGGGCATCGTTGATGAATTGTTTGAATCGGCCGAAGCGATGATGGCGTCGGTGAAAGCGCTGGCCTCCACTATTGCGTCACGCCCGCCGATTGCGGCCCAGACGGCGAAGCTGAACATGCGCGCCGCGGTCAATATGCCGCTCGACCAGGCTGTTCGCTACGAGCGCGACCTGCGTACCCTATGCTTTTACACCGACGATGCACGGGAAGGTAAAGCCGCGTTTAAAGAAAAACGCACGCCGCATTTCAAAGGGGAATAACGCCTCACTATCCGGTGTCCGTGTTTAGCGGACCCCTTTTACAGCTGAACATCTTATTATCAAACACCCTAATCATCTTTGGTGATGAGGAATAACTATAGCCACAGAACAGGGGAAAACCCTATGAGTCACGCAAAACATCCATCTATGAAAGGGGTAGCAGCCGCCTCCCTGGTCGGCTCTGCGCTGGAATGGTTTGATTATTTCCTTTACGGCACGGCGGCAGCGCTGGTTTTTAATGAAATCATGTTCCCCAAGGGGCATGCAGTTGTGTCTACGTTATTGGCCTTCTCCACACTTGCCCTCGGATTTTTCGTCCGCCCCTTTGGCGCCGTCTATTTTGGCCAATTGGGGGATAAAATCGGCCGGAAAAAAGTGCTGGTGATTACATTATTAATAATGGGGATTGCGACCACGCTGATTGGTTTTGTGCCGACCTATGATTCCGTGGGCCTTTGGGCTCCGGCGATGCTCGTGACCTTGCGGCTGATTCAGGGTTTTGGCGCGGGAGCGGAGTTTGGCGGCGCGGCTATCCTCAGCGCGGAAAGCGCACCACCGCATCGCCGGGGATTTTATTCGTCTTTCCCGGGAGTGGGCGTATATATCGGTCTGTTGCTATCGGCAGGTACGTTTGCTGTACTCACCCAACTGCCAAAAGAGATATTTTTAGCCTGGGCATGGCGGGTGCCGTTTTTGTTCAGCTCTGTGCTGGTGGTCATTGCACTGTTAATTCGTATGAAGGTTTCCGAAACATCAGCGTTTGAGAAACTGTCGACAACCGAGGCCGTCAGCAAGAGCCCGCTGCGTGATCTTGTCCGCACTGAGCGCAGGAGCCTGCTTGTGGTCGCCGGCTCCCAGGTGGCGCAGAGCGGCGTAAGTTATGTTTATCAGACTTTTGTCATTACCTATATCGTCGGCACCCTGCATATGGCATCGTCCGTGGGGCCGATAGCGGTTGCCATCGCGGCAGGCGTAGCCATGTGCACCACGCCGATGTTCGGCGCGATGTCTGACCGGTTTGGGCGCCGCGCCATCTACATGTTCGGCGCCGTTTTTTCAGCTGTCTTCGCCTTCCCCTTTTTCTGGCTGGTGAATACCGGGACCACCTGGGGAGTCATCATCGCCATGACGCTCGGTGTCGGTGTCGGCGTTGCCGCCATGCTCGGCACTCAGGGATCGTTTTTCTCGGAAGTTTTCCCATCGAAAGTGCGCTTTAGCGGATTGTCCCTTGGTCGCGAAATCAGCGCATCCTTGTCAGGCGGCATCGCGCCCTTAGCCGCCGTCGTCCTGTCCAGCATGGCGGGTGGCGCGTCCTGGCCTGTCGCCTGCCTGGCCGTTGCCATGAGTTTGGTTACCGTTGTCGCCGTGGCCTGTGCGCCTGAAACGCATAAATTGGATCTCACTGAATTTACCGATAGTGGAAGCCATGCGCCAGATAATGAAGTCCACTCCGTGGACGCGCGCTATGAGCAGGCCCGGCATTGAAAAAAAATTCACATCCGGGTCTCTTCATTACGGCGCCTCACGGCGCCGTATTCATACTTATTAGCCAGCGGCATAGTGCCGGGCATAGTGCCGGCATAGTGCCGCCATTGAACTCCCTGGGCGCCGCTGGAATCCATCGGCCACTGACCGATCACCCCAGCCGTTGAAGCGCGAGTTCCACAAACCGGCGCAGCTTGGCCGTCATGCGCCGGTCGGCCAGATGAACGAGAGCCAGCGGCCATGCCGGCGTGGCGGTATCGCGCAGCAGCCTGACCAGACGCCCCGCGGCCAGGTCAGCGGCTATTTCGAAATCCGCCAGCAGCGCCACGCCTAAACCCTCCCGCGCCGCCGACAACAATGCGGCGCCGTTATCGGCGACCAAGCGGCCCGATACCTGGACTGGCGGCATGCCGGCGAATTGCCAGCGGTTGCGCGACGCGCCCTCCCGGAACAGCAGACACGCATGTTGTGCCAGGTCAGCGGGGGTTAGCGGTACGCCATGCTTCGCCAGATAATCGGGCGCGGCACAAACCTGCCTGAAGCAAGGGCGCAGTGACCGCGCAATCAACCCGCTATCCGGCAGGTCGCCGAATCGGAATGCGGCCTCTATGCCCTCCTCGGTCAGGTCAACGATCCGGTCGGTTAGCCGCAGGTCGACCTCCACGTCCGGGTAGAGCCTGAGGTAATCGTGAATGAGCGGCGTGACGACATGGGTGCCGAACGACACAGTGGCGCTAACCCGCAAGCGCCCGGTGGGGCTGCCATGGCGTTCCCGCGCCGCATCTTCCGCCGTCTCGACGCGGGCGAGCACGTCTAAACAGTCGGCGAGGAAGGCCTGTCCCACCTCCGTCAGGTTTTGCCGGCGGGTGGTGCGCTGGATAAGCCTGGTTCCGAGCCGGCGTTCCAAATCCTGAATATGATTCGCCACCATGGTGGGGGACAACCCGCAGACCTTGGCTGCCGCGCTAAAGCTGCCCTTTTGCGCCACGCGGACAAACACGGCCATGCTCTCAAGTCGGTCCATTTCACACTCCTGGTTGGGTCTGTTCGCAGAATTAAGCGGATTATCCAAATGAAAGTGCTCAATTATAGTTCTTGTCTGGGGATTCCGGCGCGGTTGCGCCGATAAATCGTATGAGTAAGACAGCGCAAGGAGAAATGACATGGGCAGGCTTGAGCATAAGGTGGCGTTGATCACGGGCGGCGCGCGCGGACAAGGCGAGGCGGAAGCGCGTTTATTTGTTCAGGAGGGCGCGCGCGTATTCCTTTGCGACGTGCTGGAGGAGGAAGGCCAGGCGCGCGCCGCAGAGATGGGGGCGGGTGCCAGCTTTGCGCGCCTTGACGTGACTGATGCCGGCGCCTGGCAGCGGGTGGTGGCCGAGATCGAGGCACGGACAGGCCGGCTCGACATTCTTATTAACAACGCCGGCGCCAATGTTCGCCATGCCCTCACCCATACGACGCGGGAGGAATGGGAGCGCATGTTGAACGTCAACCTTACCGGGCAGTTTCTCGGCATACAGGCGTGCGCACCCCTGATGAAGCACGGCGGCGGCGGCAGTATTGTCAACCTGGGATCCACCGCCGGCATTATGGGCCATCCGGTCGCTGGCTATTCCACGTCAAAGTGGGGCGTGCGCGGCCTGACCAAATCGGCGGCGATCGAGCTCGCCCCCGCCAACATCCGTGTTAACGCGCTCCATCCCGGCGTCATAGCCACGCCGATGATGGACCCGGCCGGTCCGCTATTTCGCGCGCTGGTCGAGCTGACACCGCTGGGCCGCGCGGGCCGTCCCGAGGAGATGGCAGAAGTGGTTCTGTTTCTCGCCAGCGATGCCGCCAGCTTTATCACCGGCATCGATCTCGCCGCCGATGGCGGCTTCAGCGAACTGGGCACTTACGGCGCGGTGTGGAAGCACCTCCACGCCGCAACCTGACGGACTTTATGGCGCGTTCCATATCAAGCACCGCCGGCATATAGAGGAACGTCCAATGGCGATTGACCACCTACGCCGTTATTTGCTGGCGTGCGCAGACGCCGACCCGGGCCGCGCATCCGCCGCCATTAAGGACAAGTTATTTCCCTTAGCCGATATCGGTTGACTGCGACAGCGCCTGCCATTCGTGCGCTGCGGCGAAGCTCGTCTGCGCGCGCCATCAGCGTCTCGAAGGCGTTCGTCCCCGCAGCCCATCGCACCGGCGGCGTTTTATCTTCGGCAAGCCTGACCACGGCCTGGCCAAATTTAACCGGATCTCCGTCCTGGTTATGGTTCGTATTGGCGAGGGCCCCGCGCTTGGCTTGACTCGACTGTTGATAATCATCAACCACGCGATCGCCGAACCTGACCGAGGTTGACTCGAGAAAATCAGTGCGAAAAGGACCCGGATGGATGCAGGTTGCCCTGATCCCGAAAGGTTCAAGTTCGATGCTCAGGGATTCGGACCAGCCCGCGACGGCAAACTTCGTCGCGCAGTAAATAGATGCGCCGTCGAATCCGGTGATGCCGCAGGTCGAAGAGACGGTAATAACATGGCCGGAACGTTGTGCCCGCATTAAGGGCAGCACTGCCCGCGTGACATTGAACACACCGAACCAGCGAGGCGCGGAGGTGGCAAAGCTTGCGCATTTGCGGCAGCGGCCCTTGCCGTCCGCCATCACGCTGGGGGATGGCGGGGCCAAACCCGGCCGAGTCTACAGCCGGCGTTTAATTTTAACCAGCGCGTCAACCAGGCGGTGCCTATCCGCGTCGCTAAGATGGGGCGCATGCAGCAAATTATACATTTCCGCCTTATCCGCTTCACTGAAACCACCGGCGAGCAACCGCTGGCCGATCGAATTGAGTATCACCTTGTCCTGGTCGGCGATCGCCCCTCTGACCTCATCAAGGCTTCTCGGTTGCCATGACGGTTCAGGGCTGGATAACCAGTCAGCCAGATAACGGTATTGAATAGCCTTGGCCACATCCATCTGAGCCTGGATAAAGGGCAGCACAGACTGCGGATCCAGGCCCTGGGCCAGGGCATCTTCCTGAGCCGAAGCCACCACCTTCCGTTCCCGCGCCAGGTCTTCTACGGGCAAGTGATGCTCCGCCTTGTAACCGGCGACATCTTTCATCACCAACAGGCGCTGGTTTATGGCGGACGACAGATGAGGAACCGTCACAGTCGACACCGAGCTGGCGAATACCGCCCCGGCCATGAAAAATGATGATAAAAGCAAAACGATATGGTGCATTTCCTTCCTCCCCTGCGACACTTAAGCAAAACAAAAGCATACAACAGAAACAATACCGTACAGTGACAATAGGGGATAATACCTTGACCTTATTGTCGTCTGGTTGCGCTTTGCCGCCAGGACCGCACCCGGACGGCGATCGCACGGCCCGTCGCGCCCCAAGATCAGCCCGTCCGCAGGCATTGCCCAAACAGCGTCAATGCGTCTACCTACTAGGGATTATGGCAACACGCTAAAAGATGCATGTATAATGCATCATAAATTTTCCCTCTCTCTAAGGTGTTACCATGCAATATCGCGATCAGGCCCTTGGCTCTCTTGCTATAACCATTCCGCGCGCCACCCGGCTATTCCGTGAGTACGGTTTGGATTTTTGCTGTGGGGGCAAACAGACCCTGTTGCGGGCCGCCGAAAAACAACTCCTGGACATTGAACTGATTGAAACGCAACTGGCGGCGTTGATGGAGCAGCCCGGTGAAACCCGACCCTGGCAGGACAGCGCCTTGACTGAACTGATTGATCATATCCTGGCGCGCTATCATCAGCGCCACCGGGAACAATTGCCGGAACTGATTTTGATGGCGGAAAAAGTAGAACGGGTACATCAGGATAAACCGGCATGCCCGCGTGGGCTGGCCCGACAATTGACCCTACTCTGCCGGGATTTGGGGGATCATATGATGAAAGAGGAGCAGGTGCTGTTCCCGATGATTAAGCAGGGAATGGGCGTCCATGCGGCCGGGCCGATTTCCGTCATGGAGCTTGAGCATGACGATGCCGGGCGGCAGCTTGAAATCATCAGTGAATTGACCCATAACGGGACGGCGCCGGCCATGGCTTGTACGACCTGGCGTGCGCTTTATGCAGGCATTAATGAATTTACCGATGATTTAATGGAACATGTTAACCTGGAAAATAATCTGCTGTTTCCCCGGGCGCTGCGCGGAGAATAACACCCTAATCCCGCTGAAGACGGCCACTAGCGGATCGGTAATTCCGGCGGGATAGCGGCTTTATCCGTCTTCACCCGGTTCGATAGCATGACGCCGGAAATGATCACCACAGCGCCGACCCACTGCGCCAGGCCGGCCGGTTCCTTCAGCACAAATACCGACAGGAATACTGTAATAAAGGGGACTAAATTGATAAAAGAAGCCGCTTTGGTCGCCCCGATTTCGTCGATACCTTGATTAAAGAATAAATAAGCCAGCACCGAGCCGCCGATCGACATAAAAATTATCGAGGCAATACTGATAAGGGTGATCCCCCGCCCGGGATAACAAAATGCCACCTGATGATACGCATCAATGAATACCCAAGGTAAAAAAGCCAGGCTGCCGTAGAAGAACAGGAAAAACATCCGCACCATGCCCGGGATGGGAATGTGCCATTTTTTGATTAACACATTATAAACGCCAAAACATAAGGTACTGATTAACAGCATAATATCGCCATAATTGTAGGATGAATCCTGCACACTATGCCAATTGCCGCCGCTGATGGTAATCGCCACCCCCAGGTAGGCAACAATCAATCCCAGCAGTTGCCAGGGTTTAACGCGCTCCATGCCGGATAAAGACGCCATCAGCAGCGTAATCAGCGGGATGGTCGCCTCGATAATGCCGGCATTGAATGCGCTGCTGATATTCAGGCCGTTAAAGTAAAAGTAATAACATAAGGTCACGCCAAAAACAGCCGTGACCAGCATGCGCAGATGGGTCACCCAGTTGATATGCAGCAGCTGTTTTTTATTATCAATTAAAATAAAGATGATCGCCGCGGCCAGGAAAAAACGGACAAAGGTGACGAACGAAGGAATAAATACCGCCAGGGCATATTTACCCGCTATTGCCGAACCACCCCAAAAAAAGGCGGAAAGGGATAATGTAATATAGACTTTCATGCGCATGTTATTTGGTCCCATAAAACATGAACAGCTTCTTCATGTTCTCTTCCAGCCGTGCAATATAGTTATATTCAGCCCGCAGCAAACGATCGGAGAGGGTGTCCTGGCAGGATAATTCGCTAATCAGGCCCATGACAAACTCCACCGTATCGCCCTGAATCGTGCTGACGTGCTGATCGAAGGCCTTCTCCAGATGGGAGTAACCGGTGATGCCGCAGTAAAATTGCGTCACTTTTATTGCATCGCGAATCTCGCGCAGCATACGGTCTTCGAGGCGGATAATCTCATAGCGGTCGATTATCCGGCGGATGAAAGCGTAGAGCGTGGCCACTTTGTCATCCTTGAAATGATAATTCTCCACATCCCAGGGCACGTGCCGTTCGTGTACCCGCGTCTGGTGATTAAGACGAATACCGGGCAGCGTTTCGGCGCGCGAGGCAATATTCCATAACGACGCCAGCCCGACGCCGTACAAAAACAGCACGCTATTTTGTATTTGCCGCAGCGTCACGTCCTGGAAAAAGGTAATGCAACCGTTGGTAGACCCGGTCATGCCAAGGGATTTGAGGTAGTGGTAAACCTTACTTGATTCGGAGGGAACGATTTTTTTATTATACAAATCAAGCTGTTCATTATCACCGGCCTCCAGGCCCAAATAGGTGCTGATAAGACCGACGCTTCTTAGACGCAGCAGCAGATCCCGATCCCTGGGTTTGTTGATGTCAACGCTGTCGGCGCGGATAAAGGCGTCCAACGGCAAGGTTAACGATCGCCGCTCCATCTCGTCGCAAAATTCCTCGATCCAGGCGCGGTTTTCTCTGGCCGGCGTCACAAAGGTGGCATCAAAGATATGCAGGTATCCCCGGGTTTGCTTGACCAGCGGTTGCATTGCCGCCATTTCTTTGACGACATTGGCGGGCGAGCGCGCCCGGATGCCCGTAGACTCATTGCCCAGGAAACGCTGCGCGTTGCAAAATACGCACGGGTAAGGACAGCCGCGTTTCATTAAAATGCCGGTTTTGACCGGCCTGGCGGTACGCACGCTTTTCAGCGCAATATCATGGGCCGCGAAACATAGGCCATCGAGATGATTATTCGCCGCCCGGTTGGCGTTAATACGGCACTCGCCGGTCGCCCGGTCCCGCCAGGTGATGCCGGCGACATCGTTAAGCGGAAAACCGTTGCTGAGGGCGTCGACCATGCGGTGGAAGGTAATCTCCCCTTCTCCCCGGCAAATGGCGTCGATGGACGGATAGGCCGACAGAATGCCGACATCCTCATACGAAACATGCTCGCCGCCCAGGACGATAAAAGGTTTGGGATCGGCAAACAGCGCCAGCCGCTGGCTTATCCTCAACGCCGAATGCAGGGTGGCGTAATTCACGCTAAAGCCGATCAGGGCAAATTTTTCCTGGGCGATCAGCTGGGCCATAGCGCTTTCCGTTAAACCGTCCACCCGCAAATCGTACAGCTCCACGCTATGCCCGCTCGGCCGTAGCTGGGCGGCAATCAGCGCCAGCGCCAGGTTTTCATATTGATCATACAGTTCGCGCATCCCCACGGTTTCCGTCTGCGGATTGATCAGAGCGATCCTCATGCCACCTCCCCTATGGAACAGCAATAAAATGCCATCAAGCCATACCCGCGCAAACGCATTACTCTTCTATACGGCTCACTAATAGGGATATTATGTAATGATATTTACCGGGCTTGATAGGACAGGAAGGGACAAGATGCGTATAAATCATGCCAAAAAAGGCCACCATGTCGTGGCGGTAGCCTACGACAGGCTGCGAACCTTCGAGTTTGGCTGCGTGGTGGAATTTTTTGCCGTGGCGCGCCCGGAACTGAACGTCGACTGGTACCGCTTTACGGTTTGTACCGCTGATAAGCACCTGATCCATGCCGTCGGCGGTATCCGCATGGAGATAGAAGCCGATCTCGATGTGCTGGCCACGGCGGATACGATCATCATACCGGCCTGGCGGGATATCAATGAAACCCCTTCGGAACGCCTGTTGCAAAGCCTGCGTGACGCCTACCGGCGCGGCGCGCGCATTTGCAGCATCTGTACCGGGGTATTTGTGCTGGCGGCGGCCGGCCTGCTGCACGGCAAAAGCGTCACCACCCATTGGCATCACGCCAGGCTGCTGGCGCAACGTTATCCCGATACCATCGTCTTGCCCTCGGCGCTGTATGTTGATCAGGGGCAAATCATGACTTCGGCCGGATCGGCGGCCGGGCTGGATATGCTGATGCATCTGGTCAAGAACGACTATGGCCACCGTGTCGCCAATATGGTGGCGCAGCGTCTGGTGATCCCTTTTCACCGGGAAGGGAGCCAACAGCAGTTAATCAAAACCAAAGTGGTGGAAAAAGGGGAAAACCGCATTGCCTCCCTGGTTGACTGGCTGCGGGGCAACCTGATACTGACCCATACGGTTTCCTCGCTGGCAAAACGCGCCATGATGTCCGAGCGGACGCTGCAACGCCATTTCCAGGAAGCCATGGGACTGCCCGTGATGCAATGGCTGGCGCAGTGCCGGTTGGATTATGCCAGGGAGCTGTTGAGCAGCGGGTCGCTGTCCATCGCGCGCATAGCCGAAGTCTCCGGCCACAGCTCGGAGGCCACGTTTCGCCATCAGTTCAGGCTGCATGAAACGATTTCGCCGACCCAGTTTCGCCGCCAATGCCGGCAAAAATACGGCGCGGCGTCCGCGCATGCCCCGCAGTCAGGCGAAGATTTGCCGCGGTAAAACAGGCTGCGCCGGCAGCGATGGGGGGAATGGCGCTATTTCATCAGCCGGCGCCGCTTTACCTGAAGCCATTGAATTCTGCCGATACCGGCAATCTTGTCGCGTATGCGCGGCGTGGGAAATCAGTAGATCATGCCCTCGCCGAATGCCCCTTCCACCATACATATCCGCGCGGCGAAACCGGCGCCCCGGCGCAGGCTTTCCGCCAGCGTGTCACCCGCGGCATGGGCCAGCAGGAACGCGGTGATAAAAGCGTCTCCGGCGCCAAGGGTATCCACCGGCGTGATCATCTCCGGCGCCTGGCTGAACCAGCGGCTGCCGTCGAACAGCAAAGCGCCCTCGGCTCCGCGGGTGGCGATCGGCAGGCGGCAGCCCGCATGCCGGGCCGCGGCAAGCACTTCCCGTGTTTCCCCCAGGCTGCGGTCCGCGCAGGAGAAAAAGCCGTAATCCAGCCAGCGACACAGCGGCAACGCCCGCTCAATTTCAAAATCATCTGAAAAATCATAGGATAAACGGCCAGGCAGCATGCCAAGCGCCGGCAACAGGGCGTCGGCATAGCTGTAGGCGCTGGTATGCACCAGTGTGAACTGGCCTAGCCAGGGCATATCCTCCAGGGCAAAATCCATGGCTATTTTTTGACGAATGCCGCCGGCGTTGGAGCCGAGAAAGCGGCGCTCCCCCTGTTCGATGGTCAGGCTGGCATGGCCATTTTCGCCGGCCGCCACCAGGCAGCGGGAAATGTCCACTCCCCTCGCCGCCAGCACGCGGCGGATATGCTCCGCCGCCCGATCGTCGCCAAAGACGCCCAGATAGGCGGCCTCGGCCGACAGCAGCCGGGCGTATACGCTGAAGTTAAGCGCGTTCCCCCCGGGATAACCGATGCCGGTATGGGTATAGCGGTCGATAACGTTATCGCCTAGTCCGAGTACTTTCATCATGTCGTCCCTCAGTAGGGCACCTGTCCCATATACCGCCGCGTCTCCAACGGATGCCGCCGCTCATTGGCCAACGCGGCACGGTATTCGCACATCACGCTGTAAAACAGTATCGGGTTAAAATAGTCCACCACGCTTACCGGCATCACGCCCAGGCCCAGTTCCCGGGCATCGATAATTTCCACCTTATCGCCATACCGGCCCAGGAAGGCATGCGCCCGTTCGTCCAGCGCCCGGGTGCGGCCTTCGTTCATCATCAAAATCCAAGGCGTATTGGCATCCGTCACTTCAAACGGACCGTGGAAATACTCGCCGCTGTGGATGGACGCCGCGTTAAGCCACTGCATTTCCATCAGCGAGCAGATGGCAAAGCCATAGGCATGGCCGTAGGACGCTCCGCTGGAAAGAATATAAAAAAGCGACTCCTGCGCATAGCGTTTGGCAAACGCTGCGCTGCGCGCCTGGACCTGACGACGGGCCCGGGCGATAACCCCGTCGATCTGCTCCATGCCGGCCAGGAAATCGGCATAGCCGTCGAAGCCTTCGGTCTGCTGCAACGCCTCGACGCACAGGCTCAGAATCAGCGCCATCGGATTATTGATAACCTGGCTGTCATCGCCCCAGGCATACAGCAGATTGCTGTCGGAGAAATCGATCAGGCCTGCCCGCTCGTTATGGGTCAGGGTGACGGTGGCGCTGCCCCGGCGCTGGGCCAGCTCCGCCGCCGCCACCGACTCGGGGGTATCGCCGCCGTGGGAGCAGACAATCGTCAGCGATTGCCTGCCCAGCGTCTTCGGCGCGGCATGGACAAACTCATTGGCGGTCATCATATAGCTGTGCAGGGTGGTGGATTCGCTATTAAGAAAATAATTAGCCGGGTACATATCCACCAGCGAACCGCCGCAGGCCACCAGGAACACCTGGCGCAGCCCACCCTGCGGGCGGAAACGCTGTTCAATAAGGGAAGAAATAATTGCTGCAGTATTCATAAATTAGTCGCCATACACATTGAAATTAAAATATTTTTTCGCCAGCTGATCATAGGTGCCGTCGCTGCGGATCGCCGCAATGGCGCCGTTGAGCTGTGCCAGCAGCTTGTCGTCCTGCTTACGCACGCCTATACCGGTGCCGGGGCCAAAAATGACATCGTCTTTTACCTGCGGATCGACCAGGCTGAAATTCTTGCCCTGGGGTTTGTTCAACAGCGCGTCGGTCACCACCGTCGCATCGTCCAGGGTCGCGTCCAAACGTCCGACCACCAAATCGGCATAGACCGCTTCCGCGCTGGGGTAGGAAACCAGCTCGACCCCCTGATCCTGCCAATGTTTCTTGGCATAGGCCTCGAATACCGACCCCTGCTGCACGCCCAGGCGCTTGCCGCGCAGGGATTCGGCGGTCGGCTTGAGGCCGCTGTCTTTCGCGGCGATCAGATACGCCGGGGTATTGAATAATTTATCGGAGAAGTCGATGGCTTTTTTACGCTCATCGGTGATCGACAGCGAAGAAAGGATGGCGTCGAACTTGCGGGCATGCAGCGCCGGGATCAGGCCATCAAAGCTGTTTTCCACCCACACGCACTTAGCCTGGAGATGAGCGCAGATCGCATTGCCCAAATCAATGTCAAAGCCCTGCAGACTGCCATCCGCGGCTTTCGACTCAAACGGCGGAAAGGTGGCATCGGTGCCGAACCGGATTTGTTGCTGGGCTGATGCCTGGCAGGAGAGTCCCGCCAAAGCCAGGCCGAGGGATAACAGGGCAAGCGTTTTTTTCATCATTTACTCCTGATAAATATACCATAAAATAGACCATACAAGATATACGCCTGCGCCGTGGGATACGCAATTCATTTTTCTGTTTTATGCCGGCCTGACGGGTCGTGATGGCGTGATGGTCTGCTTAATGCCGGCCCTTCATCGCGCGGTGCCGATGAATTTCCGATGACGGAACAACGGCTGAGCGGCTATACTGGCCCCATTGCCCAAGTGTAATCCGGACTAAAAAACAGACCATGAGCGAGCCGAGCGAAGGTAAGCGCCGTCCACGCCGGGCCTATCTGCAGGCCAGGCAGGCATTGCTGAATTTATTGAGCACCCCTGAGTTCAACGATGGCGATCAGATCCCGGCGGAACGGGATCTTGCGGCCCAGTTGGGCATCAGCAGAATGACGCTGCGCAAAATCATTGATGAACTGGTCGCGAGCGGCGTGCTGGAGCGGCGCGGCAATCAGGGCACCTGGCTGACCCATACCACCATAGAGCGCCCGCTGACCCAGGCGATTGAACAGGGTATTAGCAAGATCACCGAGCTTAATGGCGCGGTGCCGGGAAGCAGGCTGATTTATTTCCAGGATACCCAGGCCAGTTCCCGTCTTGCCGCGCTGCTGAAAATCAGCGCCGGCGATCCGCTGGTGATGATTAAACGCCTGCGGCTGGCCGATAGCGAGCCGTTCTGCCTGGAAACCAGCTACCTGCCCCGCGCCATAATCCCGGATCTGACGGCGGAGATGCTGGAGCAGAATGGCTCGCTGTACCGGCTGCTGGCGGAGCGGTATCACATTTTCGGCGTGTCCGACGAGGGCACTATCCGGGTCGGCATCATGAATGAAGAAGAGCAGGCGTTACTGAACGCGCCGCCGGACAGCCCGGCGCTGGTATACCGGGGCGTGATCGCCGACCGTTTTCAGCAGCCGGTGGAATATCTGGTGTCGGTGAATCATCCTCAGCGGGTGTCGTTCCGCATTAGCCACCGCTAGGCCGCCGGGCGCTTGGAAAACGCGGATAACCGCTCCGTTGCCTCGGCCCCCCGCGCCGTTATAAGTGCCGCCGTCATGCCTATTTAGCGCTATGGGCGTTATTACCTGGATTCCGCAGCCACGCGTAAACCCTGTTAAGTACGCCCCCCGCTGGCTTTAAGGGATTTTATAGCCAGTTTTTTTCCCATTCCGGTTGGCCGGAAAAGCGGTCGGCAAGAAAATCTATCAGCGCCCGGGACTTCTGAGCCAAATATTTTGCCGGGGGATAAACAGCGTAGAGGCCCAGGGGCGGCGCTTCATAATGTCCAAGTACGGGCATGACCTGCCCGTTTTGTAGCGCCTCGCCCGCCACGAAAGCGGGCAGACGGGCAATGCCCATTCCTTCGGTGGCCGCGCGCAGGCAAACCTCCGCATTAGAGAACTTCATTTTCCCTCTGACCGAATGAACATGTAACTGTTGGTTATCATCCAGAAAAGGCCAGAGAAACGGATCGCGAAAATTGGTGTCCAGAATACAGTTATGATCGGCTAGTTCCCCCCAATGCGAGGGAGTGCCGTGATCGTTGAGGTAGTCTCTTGATGCCACCATGACGATACGGATATCACAGAGCTTACGGGCGATGAGACTGCTGTCATCAAGGTTGCCTATACGTAAAGTCAGATCGAAGCCCTCATTGACAACATTCACCAGCCGGTCAGAAAAACTGACATCAAGCTCTATGTCGGGGTAACGGCGGGCAAAAGCAATCAGCGGAGCGGTAAGCTGAGTGGAGCCGAAAGTGACGGGGGCCGACAGCTTCAGCTGGCCGGAGAGACCTTTAGATGCGTTAAGTAAATCTTCATTCAGCGCATCATATTCCGCCAGCAAAGGGCGGATCCGCTCGTAATACGCCAGTCCTAATTCAGTAGGCTGCAGCGAGCGGGTGCTGCGCCTGAACAGAGTAACCGCAAGCGCCTTCTCAAGCCGTGAAATCAGTTTAGAGGCCTGCCCATGGCTGGTAGACAGCCGCTGTGCCGCGGCCGTAAAACTGCCCGTCTCGATCACCGCGATAAACATACGATCACAGTCCAATCTTTCCATTTTGATTCCGGCAATAAGGCTATCGGTGCGTCACCATAGCAAACAAAGGCCGGCCAGGGGATAAGAACAGATAAAATGATGATGATATAAAGTGCTTTATCCAGGCCGTCGGTTCAGGTCATCACGCGGGGATAAACCTGCCCAGCCTGATTTATATTTTCTTCTGATATCCGTCAAAAATGAAAAAGCAGCCTGAGTCAACGCGATGAATAAACGCGCTGGTGACCTGATAATTTCCATTATGGAACAAAACTTGCTCTGAATGATGGGATAATATCCATAATGGAAATAAGGTATCTTTCTCACATCAACCGACTGAGAGGAAATAACCATGACCGACACGCGTACCGCACCTTATGCCGCCCTGATCATGCGCCTGGCGCTGGGTATCTTGTTTCTGGCCCATTTTAGCCTGAAGTTTTTTGTGTTTACGCCCGCGGGTACGGCCAAATTTTTCGCCTCGCTCGGCCTGCCCGGCGGTCTTGCCTATATTACCATGGCGGTGGAACTGGTGGGGGCCATCGCACTGATTCTGGGCGTGTATACCCGCGTAGTGGCGGTGATCCTTATCCCTATACTACTGGGCGCGATTTTTACCGTTCACGGACCCGCCGGCTTTTTCTTCACCAACCCTAATGGCGGTTGGGAGTTTCCCGCCTTCTGGATTATCGGGCTGATCGTTCTGGCGCTCACCGGCGATGGTAAATATGCGCTTAAACCAACCCTGAGTCAGCGTTAAGGGGAACCCGCATGCTTGTTAATGGAAAATGGACCGCCGAATGGCATCCCGTACAGGCAAAAGATGAGAAAGGCGGATTTGTTCGTCAGGCTTCCAGTTTTCGTCATTGGGTCACCCCCGAGGGGTTGCCGGGCATGACAGGTGACGGCGGTTTCAAGGCCGAGCCGGGGCGCTACCATCTGTACGTGGCGCTGATTTGTCCGTGGGCGTCACGTACCTTAATAGCCAGAAAATTGAAAGGACTGGAGGATGTGGTTAGCCTATCAGTCGTTGAACCCTGGCTTCTTGACGAGGGCTGGCACTTTGGTGATTATCCGGGAGCCAACCGCGATGATCTCAATCAGGCGGAATGGCTGCATCAACTCTATACGCGTGCCGATGCTCACTATACTGGCCGCGCCACCGTGCCGGTGCTGTGGGATAAAAAGAGCCGAACCATTGTCAGTAATGAATCCGCTGATATCGTCCGTATGTTTAACAGCGGCTTCGGGGCGCTGGCTGGTTCCGATATCGATCTCTATCCGCCTGAATTTCAGGCGGAGATCGATTTATTAAATGCGGAAATCTATCCGGCGCTGAATAATGGCGTTTACCGGGCCGGATTTGCCACCTCGCAAATCAGCTATCATGAAGCCTGCAATGATGTTTTCGGTATGCTTGACGCATTGGAGAAACGCCTGAGCGACGGGCGTGTTTATCTCACGGGAGATAGGATGACCGAGGCGGATATCCGTCTGTTCGTGACATTGATTCGATTCGACGCCGCTTACCACGGTTTATTTAAATGTAATATCCGCCAGCTTAGGCAATATCAATTTCTTTTCGCGTTTACCCGACGCCTATTGCAGGTACCGGGCATAAACGAAACCGTTAACATGGATCATATCAAACAGGGATATTATTCCATCAAAGCGCTGAATCCCAATGGCATCGTGCCGATGGGGCCAGACTTGCGCGATTATGGTTTTCACGAGGACGAGCTGAAATGAAAAAATTAGTTGTTCTGCTACATGGTGTCGGCAGCTCGGGGGCGGGTATGCAGGGAGTGGCACAGCTTTTACGCCAATTACTGCCTGACGTTATTGTCTCCACGCCCGATGGCACGTCTTCCTTTGACGGCGGTAACGCCGGTTATCAATGGTTCAGCGTGCAAGACATTACAGAGAATTCCCGGCCACGTCGTATCGCGGAGGCACGCAGCGCGTTTGACGGGGTTTTAAGGGAGATATTCAGGCAGCATGACTTCGTGCCGGGCGAGGACCAGCTTATTCTCCTCGGTTTTTCCCAGGGCGCTATTATGGCCCTGGACGCATTGGTCACAAACCGGCTGCCACTGATTGCGGTTGTGGCTTTTTCCGGACGCTTATCTTCCCCTGAGCCCTGGAGCGGGCAAATACACGCAAAAGCGCTTCTTATCCATGGTACGTCGGATGCCGTAATACCCTGGCGGGAAAGCGAAAATGCCTGCGTCCGGCTGAGAGATGCGGGTATCGAGGTCGAAACGCTTTTCGAACCCGGGATATCACATACCATTTCTGCATCGGGTATAAAAAAAGCGGCTGAGTATATCGCCCGGCGCTTCAATTTAAACGGATGATTTGTATTCCCCCAGTATGTCTGAAAACGTGCCGGACCCGCTCTCTTCTGATAAGAAGCCTGTCAGAAGACGCAGTGTAGTTTGGCAAAATTTTCAGGGAATATTGAGTTACAGGTAAGAAATCTTTAATGAAAATTCCGGTAAATAGCTTTATCAGAGACTAACGAGTTTGATGAAAACGCTTAGACTTGTTTGCCACGAACTTAACATTTAATCCTGTTTTCGCGCTATGCTCACTTAAGGGCCCAGAGGATGAATACTTTTGAGTTTTCCATTAAATCCGAATCGATAAGCTTTCTCTGGCAAGGAGGGGATCGCGCGATAAAAATCCCGGCAGGTTATGCTCATGCCGCCAAACACCTGTTTAAATCAGGAATGCTCACTGCCTATGACCTGGAAATGTTGATTTATCGCATTGAAGAGATGATTGAATCCGATAAAGGTCTATTTCCCGTGAACGGCGGCGCGTTGTGCCAAGATGAATTAATGAAAGAGGTGAGTAGTATTTACCTCGATGGGTCTAACGTCATTTTACCATCAGAGATTGAAGCGGCGTTCAACACGCTGGCGGATAGGTTGTCCTATTCTGAAATTGTTATCTCCCCTGAAAAAATCCCCTGCCTTACGTATTTTGTCTTTATCAGGGAAATGACTCATCATTTCCACATAGACAAGATAACCATACTATAACCTCATTTAAAGCTCGCATTTAAGGCAACGCTTTTTAGCTGCTTTGGACGTATACACACCTTAATGCGACGGTATCGGCGTTTTGCCAGAATCCAGCGCTTGGGCCTACTATGCAGGTAGTATTTCGTTATTTCGCCAGCCGGATAGCGAGGAATAAGGACGCTATTTCTGCGTCCTTTCCGCAGGGTCTTATAGCGTCGCTATTACTTTAGATTTTCAGGAAAATGAGCCGGCAGTTCATCTGCCGCGCAATTTATTACCGTTTCGTTATCCGCGCCGCAATCGCGAATAAAGGTTATCGTCGCAAATTCGTCTATCACCTCCGTGGGATAGGCTGGGCCTTGTTCGCGTAGCAATGCCATTTCCTGGAGATGATCATTCTGAAAACAAACCGTTTTTTCCGGATGATCAATGACCCAGCGCGGGAAAAATATGGTGCCGTGAAAGATGTTATCTTCCAGATTGGCGATCAGGCTGACATCCGTGCCGGTGGGCTCTGTCCAGGATATTTTATAGACTTTATTGGCGACGCGAACGATAAACGCTTGCTGATCCCTCACCCAGCGATTCCCTACAATCCCGCTATGGATGCGATAGTCAAGAGTAGCGGCGTTTTTGACATAAATTTCATAATTCCAGCCATTATCATAGGTATACACCAGATGTTTACCGACAAAACCGCTTAAATCGTTCTTATCAAAGGTATTCATACTCTTTTCCTCATCCGTTTTTTATACTATAAACATTTTATTGTTAGATTAAAAAACGTATTATCAGAACATATTAAACGAAATTTTGGATTGGTTATGGCATTAAAAACCACCCTGGAGCAATGGGAATTATTACAATCCATTGTGCAAGAAGGCAGCTTTGCCAAGGCGGCCGAAAAATTCAACCGCAGCCAGTCGGCCATAAGTTATAAAGTCGGTTTATTGCAGGAACGCCTGGGGCTTCCCCTGTTGACCCTCAACGGGCGTAAAGCGGAGCTGACCAAGGAAGGCTTCTGCCTGCTTGAGCAGGCGAAACCCTTGTTGCGGTCGTTTTACGCGCTGGAAAAACGCGCCTTAATGCTAAAACAAGGCGACAAGATGCGCGTGCGCATGGCTGTTGACAGTATTTTCCCCAAACATCATCTCTTCGGGGCAATGCGCGCCTTTCAGCGCCAGTACCCGGCTATTTGCATCGACCTGATGGAAGTGCTTCGCAGCGAGACCACCGAGCAGCTGATAGCCCGCCAGGCGGATCTCTACCTGGTGACCTGGCGTGACGATCTGACGGCCACAGGTAACAAACTTATTGAACTCACCTTTATGGCGGTGGTCAATGCGTCCCATCCGTTACTGTCGCAGCCCTACCCGATCATGGACAACGCCCTGGCCTCATGGCCGCGTATCGAACTGACCCATATCAGCCAGGATGCGCCGCCAAAAGAAGCCGTTTCCGTGACGGACAGTTGGACATTCACCACCATTGAATCCGCCATAGACGCGGTAGTCCATGGCATCGGCTATGGCTGGTTACCCGTTGAGCATATTAAAAAACAGCTTCAGTCCGGTGAACTTGTCCCCTTACCGCTGATGTATGGCCAGACACGCTCAACCGCCCTTTATCTGGTTATTGACGAAAACAGCAAGGTTTTTGATAACGAGATCAACGCGCTGGCCCGGCATCTCTCTTTTTATGCCTCGCAGTCATAGCCTATCCTGCCGCCCTACCTTAGCGGGTTATCGGGAGCAG
Source organism: Sodalis sp. RH24 (assembly GCF_047324145.1). Taxonomy (NCBI): domain Bacteria; kingdom Pseudomonadati; phylum Pseudomonadota; class Gammaproteobacteria; order Enterobacterales; family Bruguierivoracaceae; genus Sodalis; species Sodalis sp. RH24. Next base: position 189,727 of record NZ_CP178729.1, on the reverse strand, counting down.
GCTTAAGCACTGGCCCGTGCAATAAAGTGCCAGTTCAACATGACGCGTTCCGCCGGGGCGTCCGGGTTATCAATTTTTTTAAGCAGCAGGGAAACGGCCTGGCGGCCTATTTCCCGCGACGGCTGCTCAATGGTGGTGAGCTGGGGCGACACCATCTCGGCCAGTTCAGAACCGTCGAAACCGACTACCGCGATATCGCGCGGAATGGACAGTCCGGCGGCTTCAATGGCGCGCATGGCGCCCGCCGCCAGCGTATCGGATACGGCAAACACCGCATCCGGGCGCGGATCCGCATCCAGCAATGTTTCCATGGCCGCCTTGCCCGCCCTGCTGCTCAGGTCGCTGGCATACGCAATGGCTTCATAACTGGGGGCCTGCCGGCGCAGTATCGTTTTATAGCCCCGCTCCCTGAGCTGGGCATATTTGTAGCTGAGATCGTGATTGATAAGCGCAATACGACGGCATCCGCGTTTCAGCAAATGCCGGACGGCATGCTCCGCCGCGTCGGTATCATTGATACCGACGCAGGAAACGTTGCCGGCATCGGCATATTCCGCGCACTGTACCCACGGCGTCTGGCCAATCATGGCGCTGAGCTCGGGCAAGGTTGAAAACGCATCCATGGTAATAATGCCATCGACCATTTTGCCCGAGAGCAATCCCAGGCTTGATTTTGACCGTTCGATGTCCGAATTCGAGTTGCATAGCAGGATACGGTAGCCGTTTTTTTCCGCTTCTTCCTCAATCCCTTTCACCACCACGGCACAGAAGGGATTGGCGATATTCGAGACCATCACCAGGATCATGGAGCTTCTGGCGGTTCTCAGTTGACGGGCCAGCAGGTTGGGCTGGTAATTGCTGGCGCGGATAGCCGCCAAAACGCGCTCGCGGTTATGGACTTTCACGGTATCACTGTTATTCAGCACCCGGGACACCGTCGCCACCGAGACTCCCGCCAGTTTAGCTATTTTCTGAATCGACATTACGACAACACATCCTGCGGTCATCACCCTATTACCAGAGGCTACCACAGTTTACTTGCGGCATGAATCAAAGCCCGGCGTTTCTGTCTGCGCGCCGGGCGTCCGTTCTCAATCGGCGACGGTAACCCAGCCCTGCTGCCGGTGGCTTTGCACGATGGCATCAATAACGCGCATCACGCCGGCACCCTCATAAAAGGTGGCGAATGGGCTGCAGCCCTTCGCCGGCGCCCGGCCGTCGCGCACGGCGGTATAAAATTGCAGCATCATGTTCTTGAACGCATCCGGCCAGCCTTCAATGTGCCCTCCGGGGAAGTGCGCACTGTGCGCCACGTCGGCGTTCATCAGCCCCGGATCGTCGCAGAGCAACTGGTTGGCCGCCGTTCGATGCCCTATCCACAATTGCTGCGGCGTTTCCTGATCCCAGGCGACGGAAGCATCGCTGCCGTTCACCTCAAAACTCAGCCGGTTTTTTCTGCCCGCGCTGACCTGCGACACACTGAAACAGCCTTTGCTACCGTCGTCAAAGCGGAACAGGACAAACCCCATATCTTCCGTGGTAACCGGGCGGTCTTCGTAACGCGCGTCCTGTTGCCCGGCGGAAAACGTCGAATTGCCCCGCATATTGGCTTTACGCGTTGGCCAGACGGTGGATAAATCCGCCATGACCGCGGTAATCCGCCGGCCAGTGACAAACTGCACCGTGTCGCACCAGTGCGAGCCGATATCCGCCACGGCGCGGGAGCTGCCCCCAAGGGCGGCGTCCACGCGCCAGTTGTAATCGGTCTCCAGCAGCATCCAGTCCTGCAGGTAGCTGCCGTGCGCCGAAAACAACCGGCCCAACCGCCCGTGGCGCAGCATACTGGCGGCCTGCTGCACCATGGCGAACTGCCGGTAGACGAAACTGACGCCGTGCACCACCCCTGCCTGCTCGGCCATGGCGACCAGTTCGCCCGCCTCAAGGGCGGTCAGGCACAAGGGCTTTTCCGAAAAAACATGTTTGCCGGCGCGCAGGATTTTGCGGTTGATGTCGGCATGCAAATGGTTGGGCGTACAGTTATGCACCACATCGAGTCCGGGATGGGCCAGCAAGTCATCAATGTCGCCGTAAGCATAAGGAACATTCAGCTGCGCCGCTTTAGCCTTGGCGTCGGCCAGCGGCGTATCGCACAGCGCCACCACCTCGACAAATCCCAGCCGGCGGATGGCTTCAATATGGGCAGGGCCGATAAAACCCGTGCCGGCGATACCGACTTTAATCATGAGTAGCATCCTCCCCCAGCCCCAGCATACGGCGCGCGTCTGCGCGGTCCTCATTGCCGGCGGCAAAATCATCAAAAGCCCGGGCGGCGACCGGAATAATATGGCGGCGGATAAAGTCGCCGCCTTCACGGGCGCCGGTTTCGCCGTCCTTCAGGCAGCATTCCCATTCCAGCACCGCCCAGCCATCGTAATCATATTGCGCCAGCTTGCTGAAAATCCCTTTGAAATCAATCTGCCCATCTCCGGGGGAACGAAAGCGCCCCGCCCGGTCGGCCCAGTTCTGATAGCCGCCGTAAACACCGCTGCGCCCGCTTGCCGCAAATTCCGCATCCTTGACATGGAAGGCTTTGATGCGCGAGTGATACCGATCGATAAATGCCAGATAGTCCATATGCTGCAGGTGCAGATGGCTGGGATCGAAGAGGATGTTACAGCGCGGATGGTTATCCACCCGCGCCAGGAAACGTTCGAACGTGGCGCCGTCGTGCAGGTCCTCGCCCGGATGGATCTCAAAACATACATCAACCCCGTTCTGGTCAAAACAGTCCAGTATCGGCCGCCAGCGCAGCGCCAGTTCATTAAACGCCTCGTCCAGCAGCGTCTGGTTATGCGGCGGCCAGGGATAGAAATACGGCCAGGCCAGCGAGCCGGAAAAGGTGGCGTGCGCCGTTAATCCCAGCTTTGCGGACGCGGCGGCCGCCTGTTTCAACGCCTGGGTCGCCCATGCCCGGCGCGCCCCCGGGTTTCCCCTGACGGTAACAGGAGCAAAGCCATCGAACGCCAGGTCATAGGCGGGGTGGACGGCGATAAGCTGCCCCTCGAGGTGGGTGGAAAGCTCGCTAATGGTCAGTCCGTGGCCAGCCAGTGTTTCCAGGATTTCATCGCAATAGATCTGGCTGGCGGCGGCTTTTTCCAGGTCAAATATCGCCTTGTGGTTACAAGGGATCTGCAAGGCGGTATATCCCAGCGAGGCGGCCCACTGCGCCAGCCCGTCAAGCGTATTAAACGGGGGTTGCTTCCCGATAAACTGGGACAAAAAAATGCCCGGACCTTTAATCGTTTTCATTACATCTCCCAAACTCAAACATGCTCTGGCTCTTTATATTTAAAGTAAAAGAAGAAAATTACCGCGATAACGGCGGCGGACACCGCCGGGATCCACCAAAAGGTGACCCACGCCTGCGGCACTGTCTGTCCCGCCACCAGGCGGTTGTAAAGTGCGCCGGAAATCTGCGAACCCAGCAGCATGCCGATGCCATAGGTAAACATGACGATCATGCTCTGCGCCTGCCCTTTGACCTTTGCGCCGGCGACGCGGTCGGTATAGATAAAACCGACGACAAAGAAAAAGTCGTAACACACGCCGTGCAGCAAAATGCCGAGATACAGCAGGAACCGGCCTTCCTCACTGACGCCCAGCGCGAAAAAGGCGTAGCGGACGAACCAGGCCAGCATGCCTATCAGCAGCATGTATTTGACGCCCAGCCGGCGGAACAGCAGGGGGATGACCAGCATAAAAAAGATTTCAGACATCTGGCCGAAGGACATGGCGGTGCTGACATCGCTGATGCCGACATCGGCAAGATATGACGCCGTATAGGCATAGTAGGTGCCCAGCGGTACGGAAATCAGCATGGCGCAGAGCGAAAACACAAAGAAATGGCGGATTTTCAGCAGCGCGAACGCATCGGCGCAGAACAGATCGCGCAGCGCCAGCGGCTGCCCTTTGGCCGGTGCCGGCGTATGGGGCAACGTCAGGCTGTAAACCGCCAGCAATACCGAGCAGATGCCCGCCACCCAGAAAATATTCACGCTGGCCGACACGCCGGTTACACCAATGAATATACCCGCGACAATCCAACCGATGGTGCCGAATACGCGCACCACCGGGAAGCTTTTATCGACATTTTTCAGGCTGTGGAAGGCAATATTGTTGCCCAACGCCAGCGTCGGCATAAAACAGAGCGTATAGCCGAACAGCAGGGCAATAAGCAGCGTGCCGTTGCCATCGATCAATGCCTGCGGCACGAACCAGAGGATCGCCGCGCCGGCCAGATTCATCACCGCCATGACTTTCTGGGAAGCAAAAAAGCGATCGACCAGCATGCCCAGCACAAACGGGGACAAAATCGAAGCGATGGGCCCCGCCGAGAACGCGTCGCCAATCAGCAATGACATATTGTGATGCGCCATCACCAGCCCCAGGGTAACCGACCAACTTCCCCAGATAAAAAATTGTAAAAACATCATCAGGGACAGCCGCGGTATCAGGAACCGATGCTGTACTTGGCTGACTTCACTGCTTTCCAGTGTTGACATCATGAGTTGCCTCGCCTTAAAAAGTAATCGATTACAAAACGTGTTTGCACAAAAGTAATCGATTACAAATTAATTATCCCGCTCTTTATAACAAAATTGCGATTTGAATCACGATAAAACCCCGGTTAAAAACGCCCGGTTCAACGATGGCCAATCCCTTCGAGATAGGCGCAGAACATATCCGCCATGGCGTCGGAATAGGCGGTGATCTCGGCGGCGGTACGGGGACCCGCGGAAAAATGTTTCCCCACGGTACTGAGGGTCGTCATGATCAGGTCGCTTGCCAATGCCCGGGTTGTTAGCGACGCGTTGGGCAGCACCTCCCGCATAAAGGCTTGCACAGTCTGGTCGATCGCCGCCTGGGCCTCATGCGCCTCGGGGACATCCCGATAGAGGGGTGCGGCATCATTGAGCGCCACGCGCATCTCGGCCTCCTCGCATTCGGAGCGAATAAAGGCGTGCACTAATATGCGCAAACGCTCCAGCGGCGGTGTCCCGCCATCGTCAAGGATGCGCCGCAGTAATTCCGTAGTTTGCCGCCATTCATCGCTTTGGAGACGAAAAAGGATCGACGCCTTATTCGGGAAATACTGATACACCGATCCAATGCTCACACCGGCCCTTTCGGCAACCCGCGCGGTGGTGAACCGCGGCGCGCCCTCTTCCTTTAAAACCTGAGTAGCCGCTTCGAGAATCGCGGCCACAAGCTCTGCCGAACGCGCCTGCTGGGGTATTTTTCGTGAGGAAATCTGCGGGTTTCGGCGATGGGTCATGGGGGCCCTGGCAACGTGAAGGTGAATGCGAATAGGAAACATGACGAATTAGTCGTATTCTAAAACGCGAGTAATTACTCATATTATCCGGCCGCCGCAAGGCGGTCAACATCAGCCCTACACTATCGGACACTTTTATGATCACCACACTCTCCACCGCTCCGCTGGCTCCCCTGCTGGATCGCCTGTTCAAACAGGCGGACGAGGCGCGCAGTCCGGCCTGGGCGGCAATGGCGCACGAAGAACGCGAACGCTTTATGCACAGCAAGACTGACTATCTCGCGCTCTATGGGCACCTGAAAGACCTCTGGCTGCCGGTCTCGCGCGAAACCGGCACGCTTCTTTATATGCTGGCGCGCAGCGCCAATGCACGCACCATCGTGGAGTTCGGTACGTCGTTCGGCATCTCGACTTTATACCTGGCGGCGGCGCTGCGCGACAACGGCGGCGGCCGGCTTATCACCAGCGAGTTTGAACCGTCCAAGCTGGCGCAGGCGCGCGCGAATCTGACCGCCGGCGGGCTGATCGACCTGGTGGAGATCAGGGCCGGCGACGCGCTCAAAACGCTGGCCGCCGATCTGCCCCCGTCCATCGACCTGCTGTTGCTGGATGGCGCCAAGTCGCTCTATAGCGACATCCTTAACCTGGTCGAAAAGCGGCTGCGGCCGGGGGCGCTCATCGTCGCCGACAATACCGACTACAGCCCCGATTATCTGGCGCGCGTGCGCTCGCCCGCCGGGGGCTACCTGTCCACGCCATTCGCCCAAGACGTGGAATTGTCCATCAAACTCGGTTGAGCATGACTTCCCATGTTTTTCATTCAGGCGATGCCATTACGCCAATATTCATTACCGGCGCCACGGGGTGGCGCTTTGCGGGGATTAATGCATTATGACTGATACGCTTAAGCGGGATCCCGCGCAGAAACGCCTCATGCTGCTGATGGCGATCTTGTTTGTTTCCTATTTGTGCGTGGCCATTCCTCTCCCGGTCATTCCCATATTCGTGACCGGGAAGCTGGGATTCGGCAATGTTTACGCAGGTCTCGGCGTTGGCGTCGCCTTCCTGTCGACGGTATTGACCCGCGGCTATGCCGGCAACCTGGCCGACCGCCGTGGCGCCAGGTATGCGGTCAGGATGGGGCTGGGCTTTTATACGTGCGGGGCGCTCATTTCGTCGGGGGCGGGATTTTTGCCCTACGCCCCCTGGCTTGCGTATCTGGTTCTTATCGCGGGCCGGTTGCTGGTCGGCCTGGGCGAAAGCCTGGCCGGCGTCGGCATTATCCTATGGGGGGTGGGTTTGGTGGGGCCCGCGCGTTCAGGCCAGGTACTGGCCCTGGTCGGCGCCGCCATTTACGGCGCCCTGGCCGTCGGCGGCCCGGTGGGACTGGCGCTGCTGAAATGGTTTGGCTTTTCCAGCACCATGGCTGTGAGCGCGCTGCTCTGCGCCCTGGGCCTGCTGGCGATCTGGCGCGTGGCCGGCGTCGCCCCGTCTGCGCACGGCAAACGCCCCGCCTTTACGAACGTGCTCGGCAGAATCTGGATGCATGGGGTGGTCGTTTGCCTTCAAGGCATTGGATTTGCCGCTATCGGCGCGTTCTTCGCCCTCTATTTCCTGCATCAGGAATGGCATTACGCCGGGCTGGGCCTGACGGCTTTCGGCTGCGGATTCGTCCTGGTCCGCGTGCTATTTGGCCATCTGCCCGATCGCATGGGCGGCCTTCCCGTGGCGCTTGGATCGCTGGCAATCGAAGCCATCGGCCAGATTCTTATCTGGAGCGCGCACGATCCCTCCCTCGCCCTTGCCGGCGCATTCCTTACCGGACTCGGGTGCTCATTGGTCTTTCCGGCCATGGGGCGTGAAGTGGTCCATCTCGTGGAGCCGCATCTGCGCGGCAGCGCCATGGGCGGGTACGCGGCCTTCCAGGATCTCGCCTATGGCTTAACGGGGCCTGTGGCGGGATTTCTGGCGGACCGCGCCGGCTACGGCAGCCTATTTCTGGTCGGCGGGATTGCGGCGGCGATGGGCTTTTTCATCGCGCTTTATCTCTATCGCGCCAATACCGCCGTGGATGCGCGCAACTCCCGCGCGTCGGGAGATTGACCACGTCAGCGCGTGCGCGGGTTATCCCTGCGCATTCGCCTACGGGCCTCCCAGGCCCTGTTGCTTGCAAATGCATTACTCGGGAGCGGTTTCGGGCCTGGCGGGAAACACCGCCGAGAAGAGGTTCAGATAGATTTGCTGCAAACCCTTATGCGTGGTTTGCCGCTGCTGTGTCAAGATACGCAGCATGGTTCCCTCGGTGAGCACCGCCATCAGCTCCGCCAGACTGGCGGCGGCGTCATGGCTCATCTCCGGATAGGCCTGCATTAGCATCTTGCAGCCCTCCCGGAAGAGTACGGCATCAACATCCAGCAGAATGCGGGCAATACGCGGATTGCGCGTCGCTTCCGCCGAGACCTCCAGCATCAGCGCCTGGTTGATTTCCGTCTCATCGCCATCCAAAAGCCGGTGATCCGCCAGCGCTGAAGCCATATGTTCCAGGTTGTTATCGTTATCAAGCATGAGTTGCACCCGATGCTTGACGATACGATGCGCGATTTCTTCGATAATCGCCTCTTTATTGGTGAAATAGCGGTATATCTGGCCGACGCTCAACTGGGATTGCGCCGCGATTTCAGCCATACCGGCGCCATGGAAACCGTGTTTACGAAAGCATAGGCGGGCAGCGGCAATAATCTGATCGCGCCGATCCGCAATTTTCTGTTGCCTGTCGGGCACCAGGGGTTTGTTTTTAGTTGCCATCAGATCTTAATCCTTTACCGGGGCCAGCAATAAATCTAGCGGTAAGCCGGTCTAAAAGGCAATCGCCAGGCGCCGATGATAGCGGACCGGGGGCGGTAAGCGCCAGGGCTACTGTCGCCACCCGCCGCCCAGAACTTTGTACAGGGTAATCTGTTGCTGCAGTAAATCCAGCTGCGTCGTGATTTGCGACTGTTGCGCGCTATAAAGCGAACGCTGAGCCACCAGCACAGACAGATAATTATCCACACCCTGGCGATAACGCATATTCGACGCATCGTAGTTTCGCTGGTTGGCCGCGGTATTCAGCGAACGGGCGTCCAGTTCGTCCTGATAGGTCGACTGGCCGGCCAGGGCGTCCGAGACTTCTTTAAACGCGGTTTGGATGGATTTTTCATAATTCGCCACCTCGATTTTTTGCGAGGTTTTAGCGATATCCAGATTGGCCCGGTTCACGCCGCCATCAAAAATCGGCAGGGTGATTGTCGGCACAAACGACCAGGCCGCGGTCCCGCCTTCCAGCAAATGTCCCAGGCTGCTGCTTGAGGATCCGCCCGCCGCCGTCAGGCTGATGCTTGGGAAAAATGCCGCCCGCGCCGCGCCGATATTGGCGTTAGCCGCTTTCAGGGTATGTTCGGCGGCAATAATATCCGGCCGCCGCGTCAGCAAATCGGACGGCAGGCCGGCCGGTGTCGCCGGGAAACGCCACTCTTTATTCAGGCGGGCATGCTCGGCCAGACCGGCGGGCAGCCCGGTTCCGGCCAGCAGGCGCAGCGCATTGATATCCTGCCGTACCTGGCGGGTATATTGCGCCACATCGGCCTGGGCGCTGCGCACCGTGGTTTCCGCTTGCGCCAAATCCTGCGAGGTGCTGACGCCGGCATCATAGCTGCGTTTGGTCAAATCATAGGATTGTTGCTGGCTGGCGGCGGTCTGTTGCGCCAACAGTAATAATTCATTGTCCGAACACAATGTCAAATATCCCGTCGCCACTTCGGCAATCAGGCTGATTTGCGTCGCCTGCTGCGTCGCCTCGGTCGACAGATAGCTTTCCAGACTTTTGTCGCGCAGACTGCGCACCCGGCCGAAAAAATCCATCTCCCAGGAAGTGACGCCCAGGCTGGCATCGTATTGATGGTAGGTTACCGGCCCGGAGCTTTGGGTCGAATACAGGTTCCCCGGCAAATGTTCCGCCGTTTGACTGGCGGACAAATCTACCGTGGGCAGCAGCGCGGCCCGGTCGATATGGAATTGCGCGCGCGCCGTCTCGACATTCAGCGCCGCTACCCGCAAATCGCGGTTATTGGCTAACGCCAGGCCGATCAGCTGATGCATGGCCGGGTCGGTAAAGAATGTTTGCCAGCGGATATCCGCGCCGTCCGCCGCCTTGCCGCGCTGGCCGGCGGCGTCCCAGTCCGCGGCCACCGGCATTGCCGGCCGGTGGTACGCCGGCTGCAAGGTACAGCCGGCCAGCGCCAGGGAAATCATAACAGGCACAAGAGCCGGAACCAGATAACGTTTATTCATGAGAGGTCGCCTCGGACTGCGATGTTTTTTTGTTTTTACGGGTGAACAGGTTGACCACGACGACATAAAACATCGGCACAAAAAAGATGGCCAGGAAGGTAGCGGTAAGCATGCCGCCCACCACGGCGGTGCCAATGGAATGTTGACTGCCCGATCCGGCGCCATGGGAAATCGTCAATGGCAAAACGCCGAGGATAAACGCCATCGAGGTCATGATAATGGGGCGGATCCGCAGCCTGGCCGCGTCAATGGCAGACTCGACCAGATCTTTGCCCTGCTTTTCATGCAGCTCTTTGGCGAACTCCACAATCAGGATGGCGTTCTTCGCCGCCAGCCCGACCGTGGTCAGCAGCCCGACCTGGAAAAAGACATCGTTTTGTAATCCGCGCAGCAATACCGCGCCGATGGTGCCCAACACGCCAAGCGGTACCACCAGCAGCACCGAAAAAGGTATGGACCAGCTCTCATACAAGGCGGCGAGGCAAAGGAATACCACCAGCACCGAAAGGCTGTACAGGGCCGGCGTCTGCGAGCCGGACAATTGTTCTTCATAAGACAGTCCGTGCCACTGCACGCTGAAGCCCTGCGGCAATTTGGCGGCGATGTCATTGACCGCCTTAACCGCGGCGCCCGAACTCAACCCGCTTGCCGGCGATCCCATAATCTCCACCGCCGAGACGCCGTTGAAACGTTCATAGCGGGGTGAGCCATAGATCCATTTACCGCTGCCGAAAGCCGAGAACGGTACCATCTGGCCGCTGCCGTTGCGGAAATACCATTTATCCAGATCTTCCGGGGTCACGCGCGATGAGGCGTTGCCCTGGATGTAGACCTGCTTGACGCGGTCCTCATACATAAACTGGTTTACATAGGTGGAACCCCAGGCGGCGGACAGCGTATCGTTGATATCGTCCAGGTTCAGGCCCAGCGCGCTGGCGCGCTCGTCATCAATAAGCAGCTGGTACTGCGGTTCGTCCTCCATCCCGTTGGGACGTACCGCCGTCAGGCGTTTATCCTGCGCGGCCAGTTGCAGGAACTGATTACGCGCCGCCATCAAGGCGTCATGGCCTTTGCCGGCGTTATCCTGCAGGTAGAAGTCAAAACCGGTCGCGTTGCCCAGCTCCATCACCGCCGGTGGGATCAGCGCAAAGGCCTTACCGTCTTTTAACGTGGCGAAGTGCTGCATGGCGCGGCCGGCCAGCGCCTGCACCGACAGGTTGCTGCCGCCGCGCTCGCTCCAGTCCTTGAGCTTGACAAACGCCATGGCGCTGTTCTGCCCGCGGCCGGAAAAGCTGAAGCCGTTGGCGGCGAATACCGAGCTCACCGAGGCGGATTCCTTGTCCAGCAGATAGTTTTCCATATCCATCAGGACCTGCTGGGTGCGCAGCGCCGAGGCGTTGGCCGGCAGGGTCACCTGCATCATCATCACGCCCTGGTCTTCGTCCGGCAGAAAGGACCCGGGAACACGGGTAAACAAATAACCGGTGGCCGCCACAATAAGCAGGTAAACCAGCATAAATACCCCGCGCCGTGAGATAACGCCGCCGACATAGCGGGTGTAATGCACGGTGCCCGAATCAAATTTGCGGTTGAACCAGCCGGAGAAACCGCGCTGCGATCGCTCTCCCGCCGAGGCCCTGAGCAGGGTGGCGCATAATGCCGGCGTGAAAATCAGCGCCATCAGCACCGACAACGCCATGGCCGAAACAATGGTGATGGAGAACTGGCGATAAATAATCCCGGTTGAGCCGCTGAAAAAAGCCATCGGGACCAGCACCGCCGCCAGCACCAGGGCGATGCCAAACAACGCGCCCTGAATTTGCGCCATGGATTTGATGGTGGCGTCTTTCGGCCCGAGCTTTTCTTCGGACATGACCCGCTCGACGTTTTCCACCACCACGATGGCGTCATCCACCAGCAAGCCTATCGCCAGCACCATACCGAACATGGTCAGCGTATTGATCGAGTACCCAAAGGCCGCCAGTATGCCAAACGTACCAAGCAGGACCACGGGCACCACCATGGTGGTGATGAGCGTGGCGCGCAGATTTTGTAAAAACAGCAGCATGACGCAGAACACCAGCACAATGGCTTCAAACAAGGTTTTGACCACCTCTTCTATCGAGGCGCTGACCACCGGCGAGGTTTCGTACGGGTATTCGATCCTGACGTTGTCCGGCAGGGAAGACTGCAGACCGGCGATGGTGGCTTTGACCGCTTTGGCGGTATCCAGCACATTGGCGCCGCTGGCCAGCCTTAACGCCATCCCGGATGAAGGCTTGCCGTTAAAGGTTGACGAAATACTGTAATCTTCCGGCCCCAAATCAATTTTGGCGACATCGCGTAAGCGCACCTGCGAGCCATCGGTATTCACCTTAAGCAGGATATCTTCAAACTGTTTCACGCTTTCCAGGCGGGTTTTACCGATAATCGTGGCGCTGAATTTGGCATTCTTTACCGAAGGCAGCCCCCCCAGTTTACCGGAAGAAATTTGCACGTTTTGCCGGGTAATGGCGGTACTGACGTCGCTTGGGATCAAGGAATATTGATACAATTTGGCCGGGTCCAGCCAGATACGCATGGCGTATTCGGAACCCATCACCATAAAGTCGCCCACCCCTTTGGTACGGGCGATGGGGTCTTCCAGCTTGGACACCAGGAGATTGGCCAGATCGGAATCGCTCAATTTGCCGTCTTGCGAAATCAGGCTCACCACCATCATGAAATTGGCCTGATATTTAGCGACCCTCAGCCCTTGGGTGGTCACCTCGGTGGGCAATTGCGACTCCGCCAGCGAAACCTTGTTTTGTACCTGTACCTGCGCGGTATCCGGATCGGTGCCTTGATCGAAGGTCGCGATAATGGTGGCGCTGCCGTCGCTGTTACTTTGCGATTCAAGGTAACGGAGGTTGTCCAGGCCGTTCATTTGCTGTTCGATAACCTGCACCACGGTTTTTTGCGTGGTTTCCGCGCTTGCGCCAGGATAGGTCACGGAAACCGAAATAGCCGGAGGCGCGATATTAGGGTATTGATTGATCGATAAAGACAAGATGGACAAGCCGCCCGCCAGCATAATGACGATGGCGATGACCCAGGCAAAAATGGGACGTTCGATAAAAAACTTCGACATCTGGTTTCCCCTATTGTGCCGACGGATCGGTCATCGAAGAGTTGTTGCTGCCCGTTGAGGCGACGGCGTTCCGGCGTTCGCTGGCGTTAACCTTGATACCGGCGCGGATATTCTGGAGCCCGTCGGTAACGACTCTTTCACCGGCCTGCAGCCCCTGCACCACCAGCCACTCCCCGTCGATCATTTCGCCGGTGGCGACAGTGCGTTGTTCGATGGTGTCATCGGTTTTCACCACATAGACGTAAGGTTTACCTTTGACGTCATGGCCGACCGCTTCCTGGGGAATAAGAATACCCTGCTCCTGCACGCCCTGGCGCAGGACCGCATGCACAAACATCCCCGGCAGCAGTTCGTTATGCGGGTTGGGGAACGATGCCCGCAGGGTTACCGATCCCGTCCCCTCATCCACCGTCACTTCAGAAAACTCCAGCTTGCCCTCATGTTGATAGATGCTGCCGTCTTCTAGGGTCAGTTGTACCGCCGCGGCGTTATCGCCGGCCGATTTCAGATGGCCCTGCGCCAGCGCCCGGCGCAAACGCAAGAGATCCTGAGAGGATTCGCTGATATCGACGTACATCGGATCCAGCTGTTGGATGGTGGTCAGATAGCTCGTTTGCCCGCTGGTCACCAAAGCGCCCTCGGTGTATATCGACCGGCCGATATGGCCGGAAATCGGCGCCTTGACCTGGGTGTAATTCAGATTGACCCGCGCGGTTTCCACATCAGCGGCCGCTTCTTTGGCGGCGGCGACCGCATCGTCGTAAACCTGGCCGCTGACGGCGTGGGCTTCCGACAGCGGCTTGTAGCGTTTGGCCAGCGCAGCGGCGTTGGTGAACGTCGCCTGCGCCTTATCATAGGCGGCCTGATACGTGGCGGGGTCGATCTGATATAACGGCTGGCCGGCCTTCACCTCGGCACCCTCGGTGAAAAGCCGCTTCAGGATAATGCCGTCGACCTGCGGCCGGACCTCCGCGCCCTTTACCGCCGTGGTCCTGCCGGGTAATTGGGTGGTGAGTGTTACCGGCTGGGTATGTAGCGTGACAATACTGACTTGCGGTATGGCGGCTGGTTGTCCGGCCGTTGGCGAGGTCGAGTCATCACAGCCGGCAATCAACAAAAACATACTGATAATCAGTAATTTTGGATGCGTCATCGGTTCACTCTTTCAATCGTTATGTTTTGAGAACAATCATTCTCAGAAAGAGTGGATATTACCCTAACGCCGGCCGCGATAACGTAAGGCTTGCGTTAACAATAATGTCAAATTGAATCGCAAAAACACCTTTTTTGCCGTTATGGTATGCCAGGAGGATTAATATCATGGCAAGGAGACGTTTATTTTCGCTGTTTGCCTTGGGGAATATTCAAGCGCACTCATCGAGGCAAAATCTGCCGCCGGCTGTATTAACGATCAACAAGAATAAAGCAGCCGGCATAACGTAACAAAACGGCCAATACCGATAACACGCGGGATGTGGCATTAATATGAGACGGGGTCACTTGCAATGACTTTATCTCATTCCCCGGGTGTTTTATGATGCCGAACCAGCGTCAATACTTTCGAGGGTGGAAGCACGTGAGCAAAAGCAAACAGACCGCAAGAAGCGCCTTTTCCCGCCTTGACGCGGCGGATCGCAAGCTCCTCGCCCTGCTGTCGGAGGACGCAACGAGAAGTTACGCCGAGCTGGGCCAGTTAATGCATTTGTCGCCGCCCGCCATCCACGAGCGGGCCAAGCGTCTAAGACAGGATGGCGTCATCAAAGGCACCGTCGCCCTCTTGGACGGCAAAAAGCTAGGCCGCCCCTTGCTTGCTTTCGTGCACGTTGACACCAAAAACTGGACAAGTACCCGCAGAATCCTAGAATTTCGCGCCTTTAATGAAGTCGAGGAAATCCACACGGTTACCGGGGAAAGCGCTATCCTGCTCAAGATTCGCACGCAAGATACTCAGTCCCTGGAGGCATTGCTTGGCAAGATTCATGAAATAGAGGGCGTGTCTTCCACGCATAGCCATATCGCCCTCTCTACCTACCTGGAACGCGGCCCGAGTCCGTTAACGGATGGCGACGACGCGGATTGAAAAAATTGCCGCCGCATTTCCCTGCGTTTTTTTTCAGGCCTGTTCCCAAGGTGCATACAGGCTATTAGGGCTGAAGAATATTCAGGATTTCATGGTCCGGCAAGACACTTAAACAGATGTGCCGTGAACCGCGTTCGTATTTTCGCGCCTCTCGCCTTATACACTTCCTAGCGCCGAATATTATGTGAGAAAATTATATTACCGCAGAATAATGTTCAACCAGCGATAGTGAATGACGATATGGTACCTCTGACCAAGACCGCGATAATACTTTTGGATCCCCTTCCGCTCTGGAAAAAACTGAACGTCACGGCTTTTCTGGCGACAGGCATTGGCGATGCCTCCCCCGAGGCCATGAGCGAGATATATATCGATGCGGATGAGCGGCAATATACCCGACTGTTCGGGCAACCTATAGTCGTATTTTCGGCTTCGCAGGATACGCTGTTACGCGCGCTGCGGGTTGGTCAGGAGAGGGGCCTGACGTGTTCCGCCTATGTGAGCGCCATGTTTGATCAATCCCATGGCGAGGAAGGGCGCAGGGTTTTTCGCGCCGAGCATGCGCACAGGCCGGATTTAGTGGGGCTTGCCGTGCGTGGCCCGCGTAAGGATGTCGATAAGGCAATCAAAGGCGCCCGGCTCCATCCGTAAGCACGGGTATAAAATACCGCCGGTGTCACGGGTTCGATGACCGCGTCAATTCCGCCGTGCGTCCCGCGCCCCGCAATGCGATAAAGATGACGATGGCGGTTATTGCCGCAATTGCCGAAAGCACGTCGAGCAGGAGGCTGAACACGCTCTGGTAAATTGCGGTCAGGGCCTCAGGGGAAGACGCGTTGAGGGCGGCATTCGACCCTGCCAAATCGCCGCCTGCCAGGCGCTGCGCGGCCGCGCTGGCCGATGATGGCGCCTCCGGCAGTAAAGAATCAAACCGGGGGATAAGCAACGCCACGAGCAGCGCGTTTACCATCGCGAGCGCGATGCCTTCACCCGCCACGCGGGTCGTGTTGAAGATGCCCGTCGCCATGCCGGCGCGTTCGCGCGGCACGACGCTGAGGGCGAGCCCGTCCATCAGCCCCCAGGGAAGACTGATGCCGATGCCGATCAGCAGGAGCGGAGCAATCAGCGCCGGGCCGGCCTCGCCGCCCGCCCAGCGGCCCAGCCATAAGAGACCGCCGGCCGACAGCATCAGCCCTGTTCCGCACAGCGCAGCAGCGGAAAACCATCGCGTGAGCAGGCCCGCGATGAGCGGCAGGACCAGGAGCGGACCGCAAAGCGCCATCATGATCCATCCGACCTTCAGTTCACTCATGCCATTGATGCCGACGAGCCGGATGGGAAGCAGCACCAGCAGGACCACAAAAGCGTAAGCCGGCGCCGCGGCCAGCAGTTGTACAGCGACGAAACGCGGAATACGGAACAGCGACAGGTCGAGCATCGGCCGCCGCGCGGAGGTTTCTACCCGGACAAAAACGGCGCCGAGGAGCAATGCGCCGGCCAAAGACACAATGACCGGCATAGCCAGCCAGCCGGCCGCCGGCGCGACCAAAATGCCGTTGGTAAGGAAAGCCAGCGCGGCGGTGAAGCTGACGGCGCCTTTCCAGTCGAGGCCTGCGGCGTCGGGATCGCGGGATTCGCGCACCACGCCGGTGCCAAGAAGGAACGCCGCGCCGGCAAGGACCGCCGCCAGGAAAAAGATTGAGCGCCAGCCGAAGATAGCGATCATAAGCCCTGAACTTATCGGCCCGAAGGCCAGGCCGATGCCGAAACTCGTGCCGACCACGCTGAAAGCCCTGATGGCGCCGGGACCGGTGAATTCTTGCGCCAGCGCCGCCATCACGCCGGAGAACGCTAACGCCGACGCGACGCCCTGGGCGGCGCGCAGCAAATCGGCGGTGAACAGGTTTGGCGAGAAGGCAAGCGCGGCCGAAACGATGCACAGGGCGCAGGACCCGCAAAGGAAGATCTTCTTTCGTCCAAAGGTGTCGGCGAGCGCTCCGGCAGCCATCAGGCAACTGCCGAAGGCGAGCATGAAGGCATTGGAGATCCAGGCGAGTTCCAGCGAACTGCCTTCCAGCGCCCGGCCGAGCGTCGGAATGGCCACGGCCGGCCCGGTGAAGGCGAGCGGGTTCGCCACCGCGATAAGGCAGGCAGACAGGAGTACGCAGGCCTTGCGCAACGCGCCGCCTGAAGTCTGGTTAGTGTTCAAATAAACCTCATTGATGATTTCAGCGTGCCTTAACGGCGGCGCTGCCGCATAAAATAATGCCATGGAGCTTACGCGATATATTGGCGAATGGGTGTCGCCACAGCGGCGACACCTATGATGCAAGGACGGGGGGGCTGGCGAGGAAAGGGAATGTAGGACTGATATCTTTTATGAGCATGATGAATAAGTCCTATGAATAATGGTCCCATTGTCATTAATCATCTTTGCCTTATGCTGGCGGTGGCATCCTCGAAAAAGGATTCTCGCTTTTCCCAGCCTTATTCACATCATAATGACCAGCAGGCAGGTCATTATCGTCGGGCATCTATGCTGGAGAAAATAGTCATAAATCGACTGATGATATCCGCCTTACCGTTGGCGCTACCTCCGTCGGCCACTTTTGCTGAGGAAACATCCATGATTGATATTACCAGACACGGCTCCACGCCCGCCGCCAGCGGTCCGGAGAGCTATTTTACCGGCACGGTAAGTATCGACGCGCCATTCCAGGCCACGCCGCCCGCGCGCGTGGGGGGCGCGACCGTCACGTTCCAGCCCGGGGCCCGCACGGCCTGGCATACGCATCCGCTGGGCCAGACGCTGATTGTCACCGCAGGCCAGGGGTGGGTGCAGGAATGGGGGAAGCCGGCCCAGGTCATGAATAAGGGCGATATCGTCTGGATACGGCCCGGCGTTAAGCACTGGCACGGTGCGTCGGCCACCTCCGCCATGTCGCATCTCGCCATTGCCGAGTCCCTGGACGGCAAAGCCGTCGACTGGCTGGAAAAAGTCACCGACGAGCAGTATCAGCAGTAAGCCCCGCCACACTATGGCTCGCCTCCCGGCGCGCCATGGCAATACGCGCCCCACGCCTGCCTTGCGATTCTGCTGCGCGCTATCACGATAGTGCGCTTCCCGGGCTTTTCCGTATCACCATCAGGGCGCTGGCCGAGGTGAACAGCGCAATGATCCAGGCCATCGTCCAGGGCGTGCCGTCGCTCAGCCACGCCAGCAACAGGGATGAAATAATCCCGCTCCCGTACTGTAATGAACCCATTAATGCCGAGGCGGATCCCGCCATTCCCGGCACGTCATCCATTGCCGCGGCGGTAGACGTGGCGGCAATAACCCCGTTCATGGAAAAAAAGATAAACACGCTGATGACAATGAGCACGATACCGCCCACCTGCATTTTTGTCGCCAGCGCCAATATCACCGCGGCGGCGGCGGCAATCGAGGTGGCTATTTTCAGCAGCGTGTCCAGTTTGTGGCGCTGCACCAGCTTACGGTTGACGGCGCTGATGGCCATCAGGCCAATCACGTTTATGGCGAACAGCCAGCCATAATGCTGGGGATCAACCTGGTAATAACTGATATAGACAAACGGCGAACCGGTAATAAAGGCATACGCGGCAACATAATAGAAGGTCACGCACAGCGTATAGCGCATGAATGTCCTGTTCTTCAGCAAAGAAACATAATTAGCGAAAGCGCCAGCGAGTGAGGCGTTGATCCGCCGCGCCTGCGGCAGCGTTTCCGGCAGCCACCATAAGGAGATAAACATCAGCGTTCCTATAATGGCCAGTAACCAGAAAATGGCGTGCCAGGACGCCACCCTGATCATCTGTCCGCCGAGCAGCGGACCTGCTATGGGCGCGATGGCCATAATCATCATCAGCGTCGACAACATTTGCGCTGCGCGGGTGCGGGTAAATAAATCCCGGATCATCGCGCGCGCCAGCATCGGTCCAATACAGGCGCCCATCGCCTGGAATACCCGCCAGAAGACGATTTGAGTAATATCACGCGACATGGCGCAGCCTATGGACCCGAGGGTAAACAGCACCATCCCGATAAATAACGGCACCCGGCGCCCCAGGCGATCGCTTATTGGCCCCCAAATAAGCTGTGCTATGGTAAAGCCAATTAAAAAACCGGTGATGGTCAATTCCGCGCTCCCCCGGAGATCGGCTGACATGGCCGGCATCGCGGGTAAATAAATATCTGTCGACAACGAGGTGAATGCCATTAAAGCACTCAGGATGACGATAAATAACAGCCCGGTATTGTGACTTGTGGCGATAAGCACTCGTCTTTCTGTTTTCTTCATAATGTTCTTTTTAGCGTATACGGGAGGTGGCAGAAACCTCATCTTAGCCTTGAACCCTTCCCGGGTAACCTGATGAAAATACAATGTGGCTATGAGTCAGATTCATAAATGGCCGTTTTGGCGCCGAGGGCCGCAATTCGAGCGCTAGCGGCCGTCGCACCCCTGGCCGCCCTTGGCCGGTAAACGCGCCGTTTCAGGTTTACCGCGGTGTTGTTATAGTGCGTGACCCTGGGGACATAAATGATAACAAACGCAATTGCCGATATTCGCAACGGATATCACGCCGGGATAATTTTAAATCGGTTAATATATTAATTCTTTTTACCGCTTGAATTTGATGGGGTTTTTATTACCCTTTACTGAGAGTTTTCTCAAACTAAAAAAATAACCGGATATGATAAAAGTGGCAATTGCACCTGCCCATTATGAACGGTAATTTGTAAGTGTATTAATAATGAATTAATCGGGAAAATATATCTCAACACTCAATTATGCGTGTTTATTCAGCGCTGGATTTATTGTAAGAATGGATTATTATTTTTTATTTACACATTAACGCAATGCAATAAAATTGACATCGCACGTTGCATCTGGACATATCGCTATTACGCGACATTTAATACACAGCTTATTCAGGTATCTGTTATGACAAAAACCACCCTTTCCATAATGTTGGCCGGTTTTATGCTGCTCGCTTCCGGGTGCGCCTATATTGCTAATTCGCCCGGCACCAAGCCTTCCGTGACGCCGCCAAAGCTGGTAAGCCCCCCGGGGCAAAAGCAGTTTTGGAATAATGCTAAACTGTTCGGCCCTGTTCCGGAAAGATACCAGAATGAGGGCGATAAAGAATGTGCCGCGCAGGGAAATGGCAAAGCCATCGGTTATCATCCCAATCCAAAAGATTATTATGGCAAGTATTTTGGCAAAAGGGGCTATCTGTGCGCGTTCCATTGACGCCGGCCCAGGCCGGTATTCCGGGCCTTGCGGCATCGCGCGGCCCGGCGCGCCCATCTCAACAGCCAGGCCGTATGCTCACCCGCCGCGCGTTTTGCCGCCTTAATCGACAATCTCAATATTCACCAACCGGCTGTCGGCGCGCCCGCGATCGTCGATCGCCCGGATGCGGTAGCGCCCGCTGTTGATGGGCCGCCAATCAAGGGCCGTTTTGCTGGCGGAGCTGCCGAGATAGATATCATCGGCAAACCAGTACACCCGGTTGCTGTCGGCATCCGTCACCGCATTAAACGAAATCCGGTCGCGCCCCGGCTGTGATTGCCTCAGGGTATAGGTCGTGTTCTTTAACGGCGACGTAATCCGCGGCGGATTACCGCTGACGTCCACGCCGCCATCCTGGCAGTGATTCGCCGGCGGTTTGCGCTTGGGCAGGCCGGCCTGGGCAAAGACGTTCGCCAGATCCGACGGCCAGAACTCAAACACCTCGGTGCGGGTCTTATCTTCATCGTAAGGCGGGCAGGCCACGTCGCCGGTCAGTTTATCCAGCCGCACCGGGCGATACACCGTATCGACCTTGATTGGCGACTTGCCGGGAATAAACCAGGTTTTGCCTGTTTGCCGGCACCACGGCGTCGGTAAATCCCCGCTGGCGAGGCAGATATCGACCCGTTTCAGCTGCTTTGGAAAAGGCTGCTTCGGTTCCTGTAATGAGGGATAACTGGCGTTAATGCCGTCGATTATGTTGAAGAACAGCGGCGCGGCCGCTTGCGCGCCGACAAAGACATTATTGCCGGCGCCGTCGAAATTCCCTTCCCATACCACCAGGACGTAAGGGCCGAAAATCCCGACGCTCCACGCATCGCGAAAGCCCCAAGAGGTGCCGGTTTTCCAGTACACCGGTAACGATGCGGGTTGTTGAGCCAGCGTATCGCCGGGACGGCGGTGTTGGCGCAGCATGTCGAGGGTGATGAAGCTGGCTTGCGCGCTGAGTAACCTGACCGGGGCGGGACGCGGATCGGTTTTTTGCATCCGCAACGCTTGCAGCTCGCCGCGATTCGCCAGTAGCGCATACAGTTTTGCCAGCTCCTGCATCGTCACCTCGCCCCCGCCCAATACCAGCGCGAGGCCGTAGTGGTTCTCGCTGGACATATCGGCAATGCCGGAGAGCCGCAGGAACTGATAAAACGACGGCTGCCGGAGCTGCGAAGCGACGAACACGGCGGGAATATTGCGGCTGAAGTTCAGGGCATCCGTCGCGGTGACCGGCCCGAGAAAGCGGCGATCGAAATTCTCAGGGGCATAGGCGCCAAACGCCGAGGGCACATCCTTGAGGATAGTCATCGGATGCAGCACGCCCTGCTCCAAGCCCAGCGCATAAATAAAGGGTTTGAGCGCCGACCCCGGCGAGCGTTTGGCGTTGGTGCCATTCACCTGTCCCTGAATGCCGCGGTTGTAATAATCCGCCGACCCCGCCAGCGCGCGTATTCCCATATCGCGGGTATCCACCAGCAGCACGGCGGCATTATGGATGCCCCGGCGCTCGTTGCGGGTGATAAACGCGGTTACCTGCCGCTCGACGAGCCGCTGCAAGCCGGCGTCCAGGGTGGTGTCGATACGGGTATCGGTGCCGATATAGCGCTGGTTTTGCTGGCGCAGCTGCTCGATAAAATGCGGCGCGATAAACGGCAGCCGCTCGGGCTGGCGCAGCGCCAGCGGCAGCCTGAACAGCGCGCCCTGGCTGGCGTCGACGCCGTAGTGCCGCTGCCAGCGCTGGAACAGCCGGTTGCGCGCCTGCGAGAGCAAGGCGCCCAGCACGCCGGCGCCGGCATCGATGCGATAACGCGGCGACTGCGGCAGCACCGCCAGCGTCAGCGCTTCCGGCAAGGTCAGATCTTGCGGCGCCTTGTCGAAATAAATCAGGCTGGCCGCCCCGATGCTCTCTATATTGCGGCCATAGGGGGCGCTGTTCAGGTAGGCTTCGAGAATATCGTGTTTGGAGTAACTCAGTTCCAGCTGCGCCGCGCGCAGGACCTGCATGATTTTGCCCGACGGCGCGCGGGTATTGAGATGCCAGCGCATGCGCGCCAGCTGCATGGTGATGGTCGAGCCGCCCTGCATTTTACCGCCCGCGACATAACTGCGCCAGAACCCCCGCGCCAGGCTGAACGGGTTGAAGCCGGGGTGGAGGTAAAACCAGCGGTCCTCATGCAGCAGCAGGCCTTTGACCGCCAGCGGGGAAACCCGCTCCAGCGGGGTCCATAAACGGTAGCGGTCGTCGCTGGCGAGGGCGATACGCATCAGCGTACCCTGCCGGTCATAGTAGACCGACGATAAAGGTTGCCCCCGGGAAAGCGGCGGATGAGGCCACAACCGGCATGCCAATACCAGCAGCGCCAGTAAAAAAACCGCCATGGCAATGTTTTGCAGCCGGCGTTGCAGGGCGGCGGATAACACGGGAAAGAGGTTCATCTCACTACCCAGGGCGGTTTACGCCCCGGTCCTCCATGGCGGGGCGCTGACCGCGGCATATTATTGTTTAGCCGCCGCGCCGACCAGCAGTTTTTGGCCGCCGACGGACAGCGCCTGGACGTCACGATCATACATGGCCTCGCCATAAGCCGGCGGGATGACAAAGCTGCCGGTGTTGGTGGCTTTGATCTGATAGACAAACTCCTGCGCAACGGGGCCGGCGCTGCCGTAGATAACGACACGATCTTCGCGGATATCGCTGTAATCCGGCGCCCAGGTGGACCCGGAGGCCGCCAGCGGCGATTGCCAGGACGGCGGCGCGTTGGCGTCGCCGTTCTCGTCGGTGTCCCCATCGCCCTGGCCGGACGCCGGTTCCGGCGGCGTTTGCTGCACCACTTCAAACCCGCCCGGCAGCAAATCGACAATCGCCAGATTGCTTTGCCCTTCTTTGGCGTTGGCGCGTATGTTCAGATGCACGCTTACCGTCTGTCCCAGCGTCACCCGGGTTACCGGCTTGCCCTGATCATCGGTGTAACTACGGGTGATTTCCAGGCCGCGCGCTATGGCTTTTTCCGGCGCGGCCAGATCGTAGCCGGCCTGCGTCACCACATACCAGGCCGGCGCGTCATGACCATTTTCAACGCGAATCGCTTGCGCATCGGCGGTAAAATCGCCTTTGGCCAGCCACCCCTGCATGCTGGAAATCAGCTTGGGCCCGACCTGTTTATCCGCGCTGATTTGCGTGATTTTCAGCGCGCCCGGTGCCGTGGCCTGTGCCGCCACCTGCGCGGAGTAACTCTCCAGCGCCAGAATACTCATCGCCGATGAATAGGTGGTGTAGCGCTCCTCCTTCAGCGCCCTGATCATATTTTCCAGCACCTGCGGCGGAATCGAGGACACTTTTTCCGGGAAGTGACGGGTGATGAGATACAGTCGCGTCGCGTCCTGTACCAACGGGTCGAAATAAGCCTGGGTCCACCAGGCTTTTCCATATGCGTTGCCCAGTTGCGTCCAGGTCGGCTGCAACAGCGCATTGGCTTCATCGTCCATTTTCAGCAGGCGATAAGCCGACGCCAGATACAGCGCGCCGAGATCGGTTTTCCAGCTGTCGGGGTACCGCTGCTGTAAAGCGTCCTGTACCGACGCCAGCGAACTGGTGGTGATTTCCCCCTGCCGGGTCAGCAGATAGGACGCCCACGCGCGCAGGCGCAGAGTATACAAGTCGTCATGCTGGTTGGCGGCCAGCGCGCGCAGCGCCGCGTTCGCCTCGTCCAGCATACCGTCCGGCAAGGCATATCCCGCGTCTCTCGCTTCCAGCAGGGCTTGCACCACATACGGGGTTACGAACGGATCGGTTTCCGGCGACGAGCGCCACATGCCGATCGCGCCGCTGCCGTTTTGGCGCGAACGCAGCACCGCCAGCATGTTTTTCAACTGCTTACCGTTTTCCACCTGGCTTTGATTGCCGTTGATTTCCGGGTGCGCGCCCGCGAGGATCAGCGGAATCGAGCGGCTGACGATCTGCTCGGAACAATAATACGGATAATCCGCCAGATATTGCGACAACCCGCTGGCCAGCACCAGCGGCGAATTGGAGACCGCCGCTTTACGCACCGCGTAAGCATCGAACATCCGGCGCAAACCGGCGATATCCTGGCTACGGCCGCTCATGCGTCCCATGATGGACTGGGTACGGAATGGCATGGCCGGACGCACCGAGATACTGAGCGTGCGGCGGCTGGCTTTGCCGGTACCGGCGTCATCCCGCACCTGGGCGTCAAACACCAGCGGCGCATCGCCCGGAACGGCATTGGCGCGCAGGCGGAAGCTGATGGCGCCTTCGTGTTTTTCGGCAAGCTGGAGGTCGCGATCCGCGCCGCCGACCACGCTCAGCTGCGGCGGAACCGTGAGATGCACCGCAATCGCCGCAGTTTTGCCGTTCAGTCCTTCGAGGTTATTGCTGACGCCGACGCTGACATCAAATTCATCGCCCGGGGCCACCATCGCCGGGACATTCGGCGTCATGATGACGTTGTCGCGCACGACGGCCGAGGTTTGCGCTTTACCGATTTTGTCCGGCGTTACGGAAATCGCCATTACGCGGATTTTGCCGTTGAAGTAATCCGGCACCTGATAATCAAATCGCTTCTCGCCGTTCACGTCGGTAATGCCGGACCAATACGCCACCGGCTTGTCGCGCTGACGTTTGAACGGATTGACGTTAAGATCCAGTCCTTCGCCGCCGTCACCGCCCGGCGCGGCCGCCAGCTGCATCAGCTTGCTGAACTCCGGCAGGATCAGGTCGAGGATT
The DNA here is from genome assembly GCF_047324145.1 of Sodalis sp. RH24. NCBI lineage: Bacteria > Pseudomonadati > Pseudomonadota > Gammaproteobacteria > Enterobacterales > Bruguierivoracaceae > Sodalis > Sodalis sp. RH24. The sequence goes on along the minus strand of NZ_CP178729.1, from coordinate 164,800 downwards.
TGCGCGCTCTTAACGCCCAGCTCACGTTTGCTGAAGAAATACTCGAGCGGATCCTTCAGGCGATAACGCGCCACCTGCAAAATGCCCTCGTCGACGGCGAACAGCGCAACCTGCTGCGGGCCGTCGGTAGACACCGTCATCGCCAGGTTTTCGCCCGGTTTAATCACTGCCGGCACCGCGACGCTGAGGCTGTTCTGACGCGCCTTGGTGCTGATTTTAAACGGCATGACGCCGTAGCTCAGCGGGCTCATAAAGATTTCATTGGAATTCACATCGCGCACAAACTGCACGTTGATGTAGCCGTTACCCTCCATGCCCGCCGGAACGCGGATTTTCTGCACCGAACTGGTGGTATCGGTATGGAACCACTGCCAGCTGTAGACTTTGTCTTTTTCAATGGTTATCAGCCCGCTGCCGGTGTACGGCGCGTTAATCGACACCTCGATGTCCTCCCCCGCCGCGTACTCCGCCTGGTTCAGTTTCAGCGTCAGTTCCGCGTTGCGATCCAGGGCGCGGCTAAGGTTAGCGTTGCCGGCGACGCTATAGGCGATGCGGTTCAGCGCCTTGCCCCGCGCGTCTTCAATCACCAGCACAAAGTCGCCCGGCCGGCCGGTGGCAAGCTTGAGATCGGCGCCCTGCTCGGTCAGCGCCAGCGGCTGTTCAGACAGCCGCACTTCCTTCATTTTCGATTGATATTTATAGACGCCGGAATCCTGCCGGGTCAGCACAGAAATGTATTTCTGCTCGATCAGCGCGGCTTTCAACGCCGGCGGCGCGATCTGCCGGAGCGAAGGGTCGACGGCGATGATATTCAGGTGGCGGGCGGCGTCACGATTGATGTAGCCCAAATCGCCGTCCGCTTTCACCCCGACCAGGTAATCGTACGGCGACACCAGAACGCGCGCCGTGGCCGCGACGGAACGGCCGCCGCCGGCCACAAAGGCTTCCGCTAGCAGCTGCAGTTGATAGGTCGCGTCGGCGTATGACGTTAGATCCAGCGGAATAGCCGCCGCGCCGTTTGCGTCGGTCTGGCGGTCCTCCAGCGCGGTCTCAAACCCATCGCTGTTCTGGCGATCTTCGTAGAACGCATAGTCCGGGTATTGATCAAAGCTCGGATACATCGGGCGCAGCGTCAGTTTCGACGTGACGCGCCGATCCTGCGCCGGCGTCCCGAACAGGTTCTGCACATCGATATTGGCCCGCAGTTCCGAGGGTTTGACCCAGCCCTGCCGGCGATCCGGCGTCAGCTGCAGTTTCACTTGCAACTGATCCGGCTCGAACGCTTTCACGTTCACCGCGGTATGCCCCAGCAGCGTCGACGACGCGTCGTCTTTGCCGATCAGATACAGATAGACATTCCATTCGCCGGTCGGGGAATTATCGTCGGTGGTATAACTCAGCTCGTTGAAACCGCCGGCGCCCAGCGTCAGCGGAATGGTGCTCATCAGCTTGTCGCGCGGATCGTGGATTTCAGCGCGCACCGGCACGCCGGCCAAGCCGATGCCCCAGTCGGCGGCACGGGTAATCAGGCCGATATGAAAGGTCTCACCCGGGCGATAAACGCCGCGATCGGAGAACAGATAGCTGTTCAGCGTACGCGGGTCGTTCGGGGTTTCTTCCCCGTCGATGTCAAAGCGCGAGAAGTCGAGACCGCGGTCATTGTTGCTATCGGCCGGCAGGAAGGACACATCGCCCTCTTTTTCCACCAGAAACATGACCGGCGCGCGCTCGCTGGTGTAGACATCCAGCGCGGGAAAACGCACGTGGCCGTCGGCGCCGGTGGTCCGGCTCAGCAGCGTGACGCCGTTTTTGGCGATAACCGACACCTTGGCGTTGGCGACCGGCGTACCGCTATGAATCGACTGCACAAATACGTCGCGGGTTTTATCCTGCGCGCGCTTGGCGATAATGCCCAGATCGGTGACGACCACAAAGCGCGAATCCCCCGCCGCGGCCTCCTCTTCGTGCTGGTCATCGTCCTGGTACGGGTTGCCGTCGTCAGCGGCCGGCGTCGCCTGCTTTTTGTTGGGATCCCACTCCGTAAGCGTCAGCAGGAAGACGCCGCGATGCGAGCGCGGATCGGTGGAAAGATAACGGGAGAGATCAACGCCCTGATAATTGACCTCCCCCGGATGGCCGCTGTTCACCGCCGCCTGATAGGTAAAGCGCTCGGTAAAATACTCATCATTCAGGCGGTTGAAATCCGCCGATGAATACTGCCGGCTCTTAAACGACACAATGTGCTGCAGCTGGCTGGGAATCACCCGTTTGATATCGAGACGCAATCCCGGCACGTTACGCGCGGCTAAGCTGATTTGCCTGTCGCCGTTCACCGACAGCAGCGAGCCTTGCGACACAAATTGCAGGGATTTGGGATACTCCGGCACCGGTACGACACGGTAGACTTTTTCCGGCATTTTATAGCCGCCGGCAGAAACCAGAACGTTGTCGATTTCCACCAGCATGGCGCGGTGCGCCGGGGCATCGAAACGAAAGCTGAACTGCGGCTGGAACTCGTTTTCGGCGTCATTAAGCTGGACATCCACGGGCGAGGACTGCGCGAGCACGTTATTTTCAACGTTCCCGACCTCCCAGTTGGCGTAGTCATCCGGGCCGGCGGCGGCATCCCGATCGTTTGGATTGTGCTGCGGCAGCAGCCAGACTTTCACCGCGCGGCGCAGGTCTTTATCTTTTACCGCATCGCTGAAGGCTAAGATCAACGCGCGCTGGCTGCCGGCGCCATCGGCATCAACAACCTGCGCGCTGGCCTCTTTAACCGCCAGGCTGTAGAGCGTCGGCACGGAAACCGTCGCGCCGCCGGGCTGCGCGGTGGCATTGGACGGCACCGCGGCTTTCACGCCCGCGCCGATGGCGATACGCACCGAACCGCCGTGATCCAGGGGTTGCAGCGGTTCGGAGTGCACCCAGGCGTTGAGCTTTTTCTGGTCATAGACCACGGAATAACGCAGTTTCGACCCGGACTTGGCGTTACCTTCGAGCAGATCCAGGGCAATCCGTGTTTCGAAACTGGCGGCATCCACCGGCGCGTTGAACTGAACGTTAAAAATCGCGCTGCGTTTTTGCGCATCCTGCGGGTCCTGAAAATACTCGGCTTCGCCAAGCTGATAACCGAACGCCGGCGCGCTGAAGGCGTACCGCCTGGTCGCCAGCGTGGTTTGCGGCGCGAGCAGGACGTCCGGGGTGAAATTCACTTCATATCCGGCGCCCATCGGCAGCGGATTTTTCGGCGTGAAGACTAACCTATGGTCGTTCACCCATCGCCACTCGCCGGCGACGGCCGGTTTGAGCGCAATGCCTTTTGCGACGACCTTGCCGACATCGCTCAGCGGCGCGGCGGCGTTGCTGAAATTGAAGATAGCCTGCTGCGGCGCGGCTTTTTGCGCCGTGTAATTCACCGCTTCCGGGCCGCTGACGCTGACGCTGGTTTGCTCAGGCACCATCGGCGCCGATTCGATGAGTTGCGGCCGGTTCAGCCACCAGTGCCAGCCGTAAACGGCCGCGCCCGCGGCGCACAGCAAGACCAGAATCGACAGGCTGACGGCGAGCGGGCGTCTATCCGCCCCGCGTTCCATATGCCCGACGCCGCGCTTGAGCCCACGGGACAGCGCCGTCCACCAGGCAGGGGCGCGCCAGTGGATATTGCCGACTAACGGTTTCATGATGCGGCCGAGCAGACCCAGGAGAAAAGTCAGCGCGCGCAACAGGCCCTTTATCAGTATAAAAGGCAGGCGCAGCAAGAATCTGAGTACATCCATTTGTAGCGATACTCCCCATCCCTATCAGTGTTACTGATACTTTAACTAAAGACAGGGGTAAAAAGTGATTTACGCAGAGTATTTTGGCGGCCGTTCACGTTGTTTCTACAAATCGCGCTCTTTTTGTGCCCGCTGCCGGTCATAATATTCATATTCGGCGGCGATGATTTCATCAAGCAACGAATCGACGTCGGCTTTATGGGTATCTTCGGCGAACTGCCCGGTCAGGAGGGTTTCCGGGGTCAATTTACCGTCTTCATATAATGCCCAGATTTCCTTCGCATAGCGGGTTTCCAGCAACCGCGGCGCGAACCGTCCGTAGTATTCGGTCATATTATTTACATCGCGCCCGAACATCGCGGCGGCAAGATTGTTCGCCGCGGCATCGACGGCCTGGGGCAGATCGATAATCACCGGCCCTTCGGCATCCATCAGCACGTTAAATTCGGATAAATCCCCGTGGACGATACCCGCGCACAGCATCCGCACGATATTGCGGATCATGACGGCGAAATCGGCCACCGCCTCTTCTTCCGTCAGGATCACGTCGCTCAAACGCGGCGCGACCACGCCCTCGGCGTCGGTGATAAGCTCCATCAGCAGTACGCCGTCCAGGCAAATATAGGGCTGAGGTACGCGCACGCCGGCTTGCGCCAGGCGGAACAGCGCATTGACTTCCGCCGTCTGCCAGGAGTCTTCCTGCTGTTTGCGTCCGAACTTCGAGCCTTTTTGCATCGCGCGCGCGTTGCGGCTGTTACGGACTTTGCGCCCTTCCTGATATTGCACGGCCTGTTTAAAGCTGCGTTGCGTGGCTTCTTTGTAAACTTTGGCGCAACGAATCTCTTCACCGCATAACACGGTGTAAACGTCGGCCTCTTTGCCGCTGCGCAGGCGACGGACCACAGAGTCTATCAGACCGTCATCCACCAGCGGTTGGATTCTATTTGGAATTTTCATGCAGCCTTGTACCCTATTTCAGCGCTTGAGGGAATGACCGGCGCAATATTCTTGCGCAGCCCGATACCTTTTGCCGCACTGATTAGTAGCATTATCCATTATCTCTTTATGCCCAGATTGACGCCATTATGCCACATTATTTATCGATGCTGGGCGTTATGCGCGCATTCCCCCCACCTGCCGACAAATGTTTCGTCACAAAGCGCACATCGGCGGGACGCCGCGGCGGGGGAATTAACTCAAATCAACGTTTTTGCTGCCGCAGAGCCAGGTGATGATAAAGCCGGCGGCATAGGACACCAGCAGCCCGGCGCTATAGACCATCATCCCGGCATAGATGCCCTGCGCGGACGTCATCAGCGGGATGGACAGGATACCGGAAGGACCAAAAACGGTATTGAGGCCGACCGGTAATCCCAGATAGGCGACGGCGCCCAGGAAGAACCCGCCGACGGCGCCGCCAAGACAGGCGGTGACAAAAGGTTTTACCCTGGGCAGCGTGACGCCGTAGATCAAGGGCTCTCCAACGCCGAGGATGCCTGGGATAATGGCGCCCTTGATCTGGGTGCGCAGCAGCGAACCCGTTTTCGCCCTGGCGTACAGCGCCATTGCCGCCCCCACCTGTCCCCCGCCGGCCATGGCCAGGATTGGAAACAGCGAATTAAACCCCTGGGCATCCATCAGGGCGAAATAAACCGGGACAAACCCCTGGTGAATGCCGAACATCACCGCAAGCAGGAACAGGCCCGCCAGGACGGCGCTGCCGAACGGGTTGCCGTTCAGGTGCAGAAACAGCCATGACATGCCCTTATACAGCGCCCCGCCGGCCGGCATGATCACCACAAAGGTCACCGCCCCCATGATCAGCAGGGTGATGACGGGGGTCAGAATCATATCCAGATTATCGGGCATCACCCTGCGCACCCTGCGCTCGACCCAGGCGCCCATGATGGTGGCGATCAGCACGCCGATAATGCTGCCCCTGGGATCGATGGGCAGGCCAAAGAAGCTGTCGATACCGGAATAATACCCGACCCTGGCGTCCGGGACGTAACCCAGGACAAACAGCGAGGCGATAATGGCGCCGTTCACTCCCGTGCCGCCAAACGCCTTTTGGGCGTTATGGCCTATCAGGATGCTCAAAAAAGCGAACAGGCCTTTACTGAACACTTTCATATAACCGATGATGCCGATAAGCCAGGCATTGGGCGACGCAACCCCGATAACCAGGCTTTGCTCCAGCAGGGTGGCGATCCCCAGCAGTAATCCGGCGGCGATAAAGCCGGGTATAAGCGGCGTGAAGATGGTGGCGAAGCGGGTGAAAAAGTGATGCAGGGCGCCGCTCTGGCGCGATTTGAGCTGCCTTTTATTCTGCGCGGCGATAGTGATGAGATCGCCTGCGCCCTCGTCTGCCTGCGGCTCCACGCGGCTTAGCGCAGCATTCATGATATCCGCCGCGGTTTGCGCCTTGCCGGGGCCGAGCACGATCTGTAGCTGATCATCCCCCTCGATCACCCCCAGCACGCCGGCGATTTTTTTCAGCGCCGCGCCATCGACGCGCGCGCTGTCTTTCAACGTGAGCCGCAGCCGCGTCATGCAGTGGCCGCAAACCGCGATATTATTCCGGCCGCCGACCAGGGCCAGTATCTGTTCAATCATTGCTGTGTTGATTTTCGCCATGCGCATGGACACCTGTGCTGAAAGACCGCCCGGTTAACACCGGTGCCGGGCTTTAGCATCATGCCGCCGTCTGGTGATGCAATCAATTCACCTCATGAACATTTTTGTTCATGCCGCCGCCGCGGTCAGGACATGATCAGGCCGCCGTCGATATTAATGGTTTGCCCGGTCAGGTAGCGGGCGTCGTCGGAGGCTAAAAACGCCACCAATCCGGCGACGTCCGCCGGCTGCCCGGCCCGTTTCAATGGAATGCCGCGTACCCACTCCGCCATGAGTTCGCCTTTACCGTAGCGCTTTTGGTCGGTACTGAGGATTTCGCCCCAGACCCGGTCGTTATACTCCCACATCTCGCTTTCAATAATGCCGGGGCAAAACGCATTGACCGTAATATTATGCGGCGCCAGTTCATGGGCCAGGCTTTGGGTGATGCCGATGACCCCCATTTTGCTGGCGGCATAGTGCGGCGTATAGATAAACCCCTGCCGTCCCTGGCCGGAGGAGGTATTGATCAGGCTGCCGTACCGCTGTTTCACCATGATTTTCGCCGCCTCGCGGCAGCATAACCATACGCCGGTGGTATTTACCGCCAATATGCGCTCAAAATCGCTTTTCGGCATCGAATCAAAATAATCGATGGTGATGACGCCCGCGTTCTGGATGGACACCTCCACCGCGCCGAATTTCTCCAGCGCCTGCCGGTACAGATCCCGCACCTGCGCCTCGTCGGTCACGTCGACCCGCAACGGTAAAATGTCCGCGCCGTACTGTTGCCGCAGCCGATCGGCGGTGGCGAATATCCGTTCGGCGTCCGAGACCATCACCAGATTGGCGCCGTCGCGGGCGAAACGTTCGGCGATGCCGGCGCCGATGCCGCGACAGGCGCCGGTAATCACCACGGTTTTACCACTGAAATCTCGTTTCATCATGTTATCTCCACGTTGTTGGCGACGACATCCGCCGCGCGCCGGAATGGATCCGCGCGTTCAGCCGGCGCGGCGCTTAGCCATGGCTCGCCTCAGACATCGCCTGCTGCGCCGCCTGCTGCTTTTTTTCGTGGCGGCGCATCAGCGTGACCTTGCTTTGCAGCCGCTGCTGGAACTGATCGATTACCACGGCGGTGACGATCACCAGGCCCTTGATCACCATTTGCCAGAATTCGCTGACGCCCATCATCACCAGGCCGTCGGCAAGAAACACGATGACAAAAGCGCCGATAATGGAACCGAACACCCGCCCGCGTCCGCCGGATAGCGCCGTGCCGCCGAGCACCGTGGCGCCGATGGCGTCCATCTCGAACATGTTGCCGGTCATCGGATGGGCGGTTTGCAATTGCGAGGCCACCACCAGTCCGACCAGCGCGGCGCACAGGCCGGAGAAGGCATAGACGAAAATCTTCACTTTCACGATGGGCACGCCGGCCAGGCGCGCCGCCGGCTCGTTGCCGCCGATGGCGTAGATATAACGTCCCAGCGGCGTTTTTTTAGTCAGGTACATGCCCAGCAATACGATGGCGGCCATCAGCCAGATCGGGTTATACACACCCAGCAGGGTGCCGGAACCCAGCGTGGCGAAGCCGGTATTGCCCAGGGCCGCCAGGCCCGAGAGATTGGGAAAGGTTTTGCCGTCGGTGGTGAGCAGCGCCGCGCCGCGCGCCACATACATCATGCCCAGGGTGCAGATAAAGGGCGCCACCCCCAGCCGGGTGATCACCACGCCGTTGATCGCGCCGATGACCGTACCGGCGAGCGCCACCACGATAATTGTCTCCACCACGTTTAAAAACAACAGGTTGTCGCCCCATAGCGGGATGCCGAGGGTGAGCAGCGCGCCGCCGATCATGCCGCACATCCCGGCCACCGCGCCGACCGACAGATCGATGCCGCCGGTGAGGATCACAAGCGTCATGCCCACCGCCAGCAGGCCGGTGATGGCGACATGCTGCGTCATAATCAGCAGGTTCGAGGTGGTGATAAAGTTCGGCACCATGGCGCTGAAAAAGCCGATGACGATTAGCAGGGCGATAAAGGTGCGCGCCTTGAGCAAATACATATAAACGAGATATTTTCGGCTTTGCATAACCTGTCCTTAATCATGAGGCGTCGAAGCGCGGATAAGCGTTTCCCGGTTTACCCCGGCGCGCGGCAGGTCGGCGGTGATTTTACCGTCGGCCATGACAATGACCCGGTCCGCCAGTTGCATCACTTCGTCCAGTTCGGACGAGGAGAACATCACGGCCAGTCCCTGCTGCGCCATGGCGCCGATCAAATGATACACATCGGTTTTCGCCCCCACGTCGATGCCGCGGGTGGGTTCGTCGAGGAATACCACCTGCGGCTGGGTCAGCAAGGCTTTGCCCAGCACCACCTTTTGCTGGTTGCCCCCGCTCAGGGAGGTGACCGACAGATCGACATCGCTGACTTTGATGGCCAGCGTATCGATCATCCGCCGCACCGCACCGGACTCCTTGTCATTGCGTATCGGCAGCAGCGTTTGCCAAAAGCGTTTGCTGCGCAAACTGGAGAGGGTCATATTGGCTTTGATCGACAGCAACTGCACCAATCCTTCCGCCTGCCGGTCCTCGGGCACCAGCGCCATGCCCAGCGCCAGGCGCCGGCGGAACGAAAGGTGTTCGATGCGCCGGCCGCCGAGGGTTATCTCGCCGGCATCGGGTTTAAACACGCCGAGCAGCGTCTTGAACAGCTCAGTGCGCCCGGCGCCCAGCAGCCCATACACGCCCACCACTTCCCCCCGGTGCAGGGTCAAACCGACGCCGTTAAGGGCGTAGCCGCCGTTTTGATGCAGCAGCGTCAGGCCGCGGGCCGCCAGGACCTCCTCCCCTTTCACCGCCGGGCTGTAATCAAAATGCTTGGCTTTTTCCCCCACCATGCTGGCGATGATCCAGGGGATGCTCGCCTGGGCGATTGCGCGCTCGGCGACGAATTTGCCGTCGCGCAAGACCGTGATGCTATCGCCGATGGCCATCAGTTCCTCCAGCCGATGGGAGATATAAATAAGGGTGACGCCGCGGCGCTTAAGCTGTTCGATAACGTTGAACAGCACCTTGACCTCGGACTGGCTCAGCGCCGACGTCGGTTCGTCCATGATAAGCACCCGTGTGTCTTTTGACAGCGCGCGGGCGATCTCCACCAACTGCTGGTGGCCGATCGCCAGCTCCTCCAGCGGCGTGAGCGGATCGACATCCAGTTCCAGGCGTTCGAGCAGCGCCTTCGCCAGTTGATACTGGTAAGCCACATTGATGCGGCCGCGCTGGAAAAACTCGTTGCCGATAAAAATATTGTCCATGACCGTCATGTTGGGAAACAGATTCAGTTCCTGGAAAATAATGCTGATGCCCAGTTTTTCCGCCTGATGGGTGGAGCCGAGCGCCACCGGCTGGCCGTCGAGCAGGATTTGACCGCTGGTGGGGGTTTCGACGCCGGCCAGCATTTTCATCATGGTGGATTTACCGGCGCCGTTTTCACCGATCAGCACGTTAACCTGGTTGCGGTAGACCCGATAATCAACATTATCGAGCGCCACCACGCCCGGATAGAGCCGCGATACGCCGCGGGTTTCGATAATGACCGGCGCGCCCTGGCGCAGGGAGGCGCGCGGCGTAACCCGATCGTTGACATAATGGGACCGGGGTTCGGCGGCGGCGGTGCGGGGGTTTGCCATGGCGCTCTCCTTATTGCGTAATCTTAACCGGCGTGATGAGCAGCGGCGGTTGCGGCGTATCAAAGGCGCTGAACACCCCGTACACCGTTACTTTGCCGCCGACGGCAAAGGTCTGTTTCGCCACGGTGTTGATAGCCTGCTGGTTAATGGCCTTGCTGAAATCACCAAACAGATTCTGATCGTTAAAGTCGGCATAACTCAGCCCGCGATAGCTGTCGCGCAAATCGGTGCCGCGAAAGGTCGGGCCAATCTGCACGTTGACTTCCCCGGCCGCGTCGTCGCTCTTTATCACTATCTGACCGTTGCGGGAGGTGGTATTCACCTCGCTGATGGCGCCGGTCACCGAGACGGCAAACACGCAGGGATTTTCTTCCTGGCTGCGGTAGCCGAACTGCTGGCAGGCGGCGTCAAAATCCTTGGCATGGCCGATTTGCGTCAGCAGGCTGCCCAACGGCCTGGCGGAGGCGATCACCTGGGGCGCGATTTTCTGGTCGAATAACTGTGCCGCCTTGGCTACATTGGCGTTCGGCGGGTTTTTCAGCTCCGCCAGCTGCCGCTCCGACACGATGCGGCAGCCGGATAACGCCACGGCAACCAGCACCGCCCATAGCATGCGCGTTGACATCCGTTTTATCTCCTTACGCGCCCCGCGCAGCCACGGGGCGCGATACACATCGGTGACGATCGCCGTCGTTATTGCTGATAATTAAAACCGTTCACTTTATCGGCGTTGTTCTGTTTAATCAGAATGCCGCGGAACATGATGCGTTCCTTACCGCTATAGCTGCCTTTTTGCAGATACTGGTCAAGGATTTCCACGCCCTGGGAGGCGATGGCCTGTGCCTGGAGCATGACGCTGGCATAAAGATCACCGGCCTTGATGGCGTCGCGTTCATCGTTGCTGCCGTCAATGCCGACCACGGTGACATCTTTACGGCCCGCGGCTTTGAGCGCCGCTATCGCCCCCAGCGCCACCGGACCGTTGCCGGATATCACGCCTTTGATATCGGGGTGGGCCTGTAAGATACTGTCCATGATACGTTTCCCTTCAAGCAGGTTGCCTTTGGCGTCCTGGCGGGCAATCATTTTCATCTCCGGATACTGGTCGATGACATTGTGAAAAGATTTTGAACGCGTCACGCAATTGTTGTCGGCCAGGTTGCAGGTCAATTCGGCATAGCTGCCTTTTTCTCCCATTTTTTCGACGAATTCATTGGCCACATCGGAGCCGGCCTGGAAGTTATTGTGGGTGATCTGCGCCAGCGCCACGCCATCCACCGGGATTTCCCGGTTGATAAGCACCACCGGCACGCCGGCGTCCTTAGCCTGTTTTACCGCCGCTACGCTTGCCTGCGAGTCGGCGTTATCCAGAATGATGCCCTGCACTTTACGCCCGATAACCAGGCTTATCAGCTCCCCCTGGCGTTTCACATCCTCGCCGTGGGACAGCACCAGGGTTTTGTAGCCCATCGCCTGCGCTTTGGCTTCGGCGCCTTTGGCCTCGGCGGAGTAATAGGGGTTATCAAGGGAGTTGACCAAGATGGCGATGGTGCCTTTCTCGGCGGCGAAGGCGTGCGGCAGATAACAACCCGCCATGAGGGCGAACAGGGTAAGATATTTTTTCATGATAAGGTCTCTCGTGGTCATTGTTTTTTTTACCGTGGGTACAACGGGTGCACAACGTGGTTTGCCTGAATTCGTCCTCCGGCGCGCCGGTTACCAAATGGTAAACCCGCCGTCAATCATCAGATCCGCGCCGGTAATCATGTCGCTGCCGTTGCTGGCGAAAAACACGATGGCGGCGGCGATTTCGTCGGTATAGGCAAAGCGTCCCAGCGGAATTAATTTTTTCATCTGCTCCCCTTTCTCCCCGCGCCAGGCTTTCTCGCCCATGGGCGTCAATACGACGGTGGGCGACAGGGTATTGACGTTAATGCGGTGCGGCGCCCACTCTTTCGCCATCACCTTGGTCATGCCCAGCAGGCCGGCTTTGGCAGAGGTATAGGCGCAATGATTATCGATGGCGATGGAGGCGGCCTGGGAGGCGATATTGATGATCTTCCCGCCGCGGCCGCGGGCTATCATGCTGCGGGCGGCGGCCTGCGCGCACAGGAACGGACCGGTCAGGTTTACCGCCAGATGTTGTTGCCATTGGTCGAAGGCGGTGTCGATTGCCGGCTCCAGCTGTACGTAACCGGCGCAGTTCACCAGGATATCGATCTGGCCCCGGCGCTGCTCCACCTGGTTAAACGCCTGCGCGACCTGCGCCGGGTCGCCGACATCGCATTCGATATAGCTGACCCGGTCCTCGCCCAATTCCGCCGCCGCCGCGGCTTTGCCCGCGCTGTCGAAAGCCGGATAAAGCAGCGCCAGCGCCGCGCCTTTCGCCAGCATCATGCGATTGGCGGCCATGGCGATGCCGCCCAGGCCGCCGGCGACCACCGCCACCTTGCCGGCCAGCGATTGCGCTGGGTCCACGCCATAGCGCAGATTGACGTCATACTGATTATCGTTCATCACGGGTCTCCATGGGTGAAAGGCCGTCGTCACAGCCGGTAAATGATGGCGATTTTCGCGCGCGGGGGTGGTTTAATTCATTTTCGAATAAAACTATATATTGTCATTTTGATCATTTATGAGGCCATGATCAGGTTTCAAACAAAAACTGAATATGATGACATAAGCTTGTTTTTCAGCGTGTTATAAATTTGATGGCAAAATTGACCCTGATTAACCTGCTGAAATGTAGGATTTTTTAGCTATCTTTTTCCTGTTCATTTTCGAATGAAAATCAAAAAAAAGACAACCGACGCAACTCGCTTTCGCCTGCGCGCGACGTTACTATTTGCCGGTAAGCCTCGGGGGATGGAATACCGATAGGAGTATCATGATTGAAAAGCAAAAATGAGCAGTGGGCTGATATGCAGCATCGCCGCAGCAAAATACTGGAAATGATAAAAGAAGACGGCACCGTGTCGGTGAAAATGCTTACCGATACCTTTGACCTGACCGAAGCGACGATCCGTTCAGACTTACGCGTGCTGCAGCAGCAAGGCTATATCCAACGCTACCACGGCGGCGCGACGCTGCTGGACGGCAAGCAGAATACCCACGCGCTGCTGCTGGCGCGCCAGACCCAGCTTGGCGAAAAAGACGCCATCGGGCAATTGGCGGCCAGTTTTATCGAGCCGGGCGACACCATTATCCTGGATGCGGGCACCACCACCACGGCTATCGCCAATCATCTGAACCATATCAAAAAGCTGTCGGTCATCACCACCGCCGTCAATATCGCCCTGCAATTAGGCGGCGAGCCGGGGGTGAATATCCTGTTGACCGGCGGTACCTTTAAATTTCCCACCCTGTCGACTTCCGGCGAGAAAGCCGCCAGCTTTTTCGAAAATATGCTGGCGGAAAAACTGTTCCTGGCCACCGCCTGTATTTCACCGCGCGCCGGGCTGAGCTATCCCAGCGAAACGGACATCAAGGTGAAAACGGCGATGATCAATTCGGCCAATACGGTATTTGTGGTGGCGGACTCCACCAAGATCGATAAGGTCTCGATGTTCGCCCTGCCCTGTGAATGGCGCAAGATTCATTATCTGATTACCGACAGCGGCATTACCTCCGACGCAAAAGCCGCATTCGAGGCCTTGGGCATCCAGGTACTGGTGGCGCAAACCGCCGGCGCGAGATCCTGATGCGCCGGGCGGCAAGCTTAAAGGCAGTCTCAGGGGAGAATAAAACTGAGGAAAATTGAATGGCCTACGATCTTGGGCATCGTCATGTTATTGGCGTCTGCTCGAGCGCTGTTTTTGATTTGACAGGGTCCGACGCGGTATTCAAAAGCCAGGGAGAGGAAGAATACCGGAAATTTCACGAGTTCCAAAGTCAAAAACGTCATGCAGCCGCACAATCCTGGCCCCTTAAAGGAATTTCTTGTCAGGATGGCGAAAATTCAATCCGTGGAAGAAAAGTATAAGATTCTACATCCGGGTTATGAAAATCGCCTGAGAATTTCCATAGTCACCGCCAGGAATGCGCCATCACATGAACGCGCCTTAAACACGTTGAAGAGCTGGGGCGTGATGGCGAATGACGCATTCTTTCTCGGCGGTATTGAAAAAGTCAATGTATGAGGGGGTACTGAAACCACACATTTTTTTCGATGATCGGTCTCCCTATCTTCTGACCGCCAGCGCGGTTGTTCCCTCCGTGCATATCCCCTTCGGTGTTATCAATCAAGCAAATTGACGCGATAAGACCTGCCGTGTACAGGTAAAGACCACTATCACGCGTCCAGATACCTGTGCCGATTCCCGCTCGACGAACGTCCGTATGCGCGGGACCACGCCACTGTCCCGCAGGGTTTTCAATATCACCAGTCCCAAAGACGGTATAAGCGGATGAGATTGAAATTGATGCAAACCACCATTATTTAAACAGGTAGGGTCGCTCTTAGAAGTGTGTTTAGAGGCGCCTTGAAAAGCACCTTTAAAAGACTTAAAACAAGCGAAGCTAACAGGAGACTAAAAATGACCTTTACAATTTTGACCTCTACCGCCGCCAGTATTACTGAGCTAAAACGTAACCCGATGGGGACGGTCGCCGACGGCGGAGGCAACGCAGTGGCTATCCTAAACCATAATGAGCCCGCGTTTTACTGCGTCCCCCCCGAGCTTTACGCTTATTATCGGGAACTGGCGGAAGATGACGAGTTAAACCGGATTGCTGATGAGCGTTTGGTTGACCCTGCGTTTATCAGCGTAAAACTCGATGAATTATGAATTAAAATTTGAAAAGCGGGCGCTAAAGGAGTGGCACAAACTGGGTAATACCGTGCGGGATCAGTTTAAAAAGAAACTTGCCGAGCGCCTTATGCAGCCGCATGTACCTTCAGCTCAGCTGCATTGCAGCAGCAACCGTTATAAAATTAAACTCCGGGCCAGCGGCTACCGGCTGGTTTATGAAGTTAATGATAAGGAAATCCTGTTGCTGTCATCGCTATAGGCAAGCGCGATAACGATGATGTCTATGCTGCGGCCGACAATCGCTGAAAATTTTTCTCTTAATGTATCGTCTCAATCCGGTGCAATCAAATTCATAAGGCGAACCGCTATGCGATCAGGTCATGAACCAGGCTGCCGCAGGCTGGAAGATGAGCTCGATAATCAATAGACGCAACTATCACCCGTGGTTCATATAGCTTGATGTTTTGTGCTCTTTACCTCATTTCCTTCGCCACGCCTCTGCCAGAATACCCGACAACAACCTCATGATTTTCCAGGGATGCGGCAATGAGCGATATAGCACTGACGGTCAGTATGCTGGCACTGGTGGCGGTGATAGGGTTATGGATAGGTAACTGGCGTATATACGGCGTGGGTTTGGGTATCGGCGGCGTGCTGTTCGGCGGCATTATCGTCGGCCATTTCGCCCATACGGCGGGACTGAGCCTGAACGGCGATATGCTGAATTTTATCCAGGAATTCGGGCTTATCCTATTTGTGTATACCATCGGCATCCAGGTCGGGCCGGGATTTTTCTCCTCATTACGCGTCTCCGGCCTGCGGCTCAATCTTTTCGCCATGCTGGTGGTGGTGTTGGGGATGCTGCTCGCGGCCCTGATCCATAAAGCGTTTAACGTCCCCCTGCCCGTGGTGCTCGGCGTGTTTGCCGGCGCGATAACCAATACGCCGGCCCTCGGCGCCGGTCAGCAAATTCTCACCGATCTCGGCACCGGTCCCGCCCAGATTAACCAGATGGGCATGGGCTACGCCATGGCCTACCCCTTCGGCATCTGCGGCATCCTGCTGACCATGTGGTTTATTCGCTTTGCATTGCGCATCAATGTCGAGCGCGAGGCGGAACAATTCGATAGCGCCAGCGGCGCCGGCCACGCCCAGCTGCAGACCATGAATATCCGTGTCGTCAACGCCAATCTCGAAGGGCTGGCGATGCAAGAGGTACCGGTGCTCAACAGCAGCGAAATCGTCTGTTCGCGCTTAAAGCGCGGCGAGAGCCTGATTGTCCCGCTGCCGACCACCCTGATTCAACAGGACGATTTGCTGCACCTGGTGGGGTTGAAAAGCGATCTGGAGAAAGCGCGCCTGGTGATCGGCCAGCAGGTGGACACGTCGCTGTCCATGCAGGGCACCGACCTGCGCATGGAGCGGGTGGTGGTCACCAACGAAAAAGTCCTGGGCAAAAAGATCCGCGACCTGAATTTTAAACAGAAATACGATGTGGTGGTTTCCCGCCTGAACCGCGCCGGGGTGGAACTGGTGGCCGGCAGCCATGCCAGTCTGCAGTTCGGCGATATCCTCAACCTGGTGGGCCGGGCGGAGGCAATCAATGCCGTGGCCGCGCTGGTGGGCAACGCACGGCAAAAATTGCAGCAGGTGCAGATGCTGCCGGTGTTTATCGGCATCGGTTTGGGCGTATTGCTGGGCTCGCTGCCGCTGTACGTACCGGGCTTTCCCGCCGCGCTGCGCCTCGGCCTGGCCGGGGGACCGCTGGTGGTGGCGATTATCCTGGGACGCATCGGCAGTATCGGCAAACTCTATTGGTTTATGCCGCCCAGCGCTAACCTGGCGCTGCGCGAGCTGGGCATCGTGCTGTTTCTCTCGGTGGTGGGCCTTAAATCCGGCGGCGGTTTCGTGCACACGCTGATCCAGGGCGACGGCCTGTCGTGGCTGGGCTACGGGATCATCATCACCGCCGTTCCGCTACTAGGCGTCGGCCTGCTGGCGCGCGTGGTGTTCGGGATGAACTATCTCACCCTTTGCGGCATGCTTGCCGGCTCGATGACCGACCCGCCGGCGCTGGCTTTCGCCAACGCCCTGCATGGCACCAGCGGCGCGGCGGCGCTTTCCTATGCCACGGTTTACCCGATGGTGATGTTCCTGCGCATTCTGTCGCCGCAGCTGCTGGCGCTTATTTTCTGGGTCTGACGGCGCGCCGCCGGCCGGGAGGGACGGGCGTACGCGGCACCCGCGTACGCCTGGCGCGGAGGCTAAACGCGTTACTGATGCGCCTGTCCGGTATTCGGCTCATTGGCCTTATTGGGGTCCTTGCGCTCCACCGTCGACGTCGCGTGGCGCAGTTTTGCCACCGCGTTGGCACTCACCGCCGGCGCGTCATTGCCCCAGGCGCCGCGGATAAAGCTGAGCAGATCCGCCGCCTGTTTGTCGTCCAGGCGCCAGCCGAAGTCCGGCATGGTCAGGCCCGTCACGGCGTCCCTGGTGACCGCCATTTTACCGCCATGCAAAACGATGCTGATTAACGACGACGGATCGTCGCTCAACACGACCGGATTGCGCGCCAGCGCCGGGAAAGTTTTGGCATAACCCCGGCCGTCGATACGGTGGCAGGCGGCGCAGTTGTCCATATATTCCTGCGCCCCCGGTTTGCTCATATCGCCCCGGATAAGCGCCGCGGAAGTGACATCATCCGCGTACGGCGCCGGCGCCGCGGCGGACGGCCGCAACGATTTAAGATAGACCGCCATCGCCCGCAAATCCGCGTCATTCAGGTATTGCGTACTGTGTTCCACCACATCCGTCATGGAGCCGAAGGCCGCGCTGGTATCGGTATGGCCGGTTTTCAGGAACATCGCCAGCTCATCCGCCGACCAGCGCCCCAGGCCGTCTTTGCCCGTACCGGTAAGATTGGGCGCATGCCAGCCCTCCAGCGTGCCGCCGGTCAGGTAGGCGTCGTCGGACTGATCCAGCGCCTTCTCCTGGAACGCGATGCCGCGCGGCGTATGGCAGGTGCCGCAATGCTCCAGCCCCTGCACCAGATAGGCGCCCCGGTTCCACTCTTCGCTTTGGCCGCGGTCCGGCTTGAACGCATCATCATCATGAAATACCCAGTTCCAGGCCGCCAGCGGCCAGCGCATATTCAGCGGCCAGGGGATATCGCTGTCGCGATTGGCCTGCTTCACCGCCGGCACCTGCTGCATAAAAAAATCATACAGCGCGTGCATATCTTCATCATTAATCCTGGCGAACGCGGTATAAGGCATGGCCGGGTAGAGGTGATGGCCGTCCTTCGCCACGCCTTCGCGCACCGCTTTGGCAAAATCCTCATAGCGGTAGTCGCCTATACCGGTGTCTTTGTCCGGCGTAATATTCGTGGAGTAAATCGCCCCCAGCGGCGTGGACATTTTCAGCCCGCCGGTAAACGGCTTGCCGCCGGCGGCGGTGTGGCAGGCCACGCAGTCGCCGGCGGTGGCCAGATATTGTCCTTTGCCGGCCGGCTGGCTATCGGCTGCCGCGTTGACCGCGGCCGGCAACAGCGCCAGCGCCAGCAAGGGAAGCGCTGCATTCCATAGAGTGCTCATCTCAGTCCCTTCCCTGTTAAGCCTGGACCAGCGGTCCGGGGTTGGCCAAATACTGCGTGCGAATCGCATTGGCGGCAAATAGCGCGGTGGCGCCGACAATACCGGTGGGGTTATACGACAGGTTCTGCGGGAAACAGCAGGCGCCCAGCACAAACAGGTTGGGGACATCCCAGCTTTGCAGGTACTTGTTCACCACGCTGGTGGCGGGATTATCGCCCATCACCGCGCCGCCGGTGGTATGAGTGGACTGGTAGGGGCGCACGTCGTAGTGGGCGTTCATGCCTTTAAAACCCATTTCGTAATGCTCAGGCCCGATGGCCTTGGCGATTTCCTCCGCCTTGCCGCCGATAAAATGGGTCATTTTCAGCTCGTTCTGCTGCCAGTCAAAGGTCATGCGCAGCAGCGGCTGGCCGTGATGATCTTTATAGGTGGGGTCGAGATCGAGGTAGCACTGTTTATACGGCATCACCGATCCGGACGAACCGACGCTCATGGTGTGCAGGTAATTATCTTTGATCGCCTTCTTCCAGCCGGTTCCCCATTTTGGCGCCTGGTTGGAAATGCTCATCTGCTGGATGGGGCGCCCGCCGGTAATGGTGGCGGAAAGCGTGGCGCCGCCGATGAATCCCAGCCCGCCGTGGTCAAAGTTTTCCGCGTTGAAATCATCGATAAACGTACCGGTGGCGCCGGTGGCGGCAAAGGGATTGAAATGGGTGTCCGGGTCGAAGAACAACGCGACGCCGCCGTTCATCTGGTAGGCATAGTTACGCCCGACCACGCCTTCGCCAGTGGCGGGATTGTAAGGCTTGCCGATTTTCGACAACAGCAGCAAACGTACGTTGTGCAATTGGAACGCGCTCAGCACCACCAGGCTGGCGGGCTGTTCCACTTCCTGGCCGTTAGCGTCGATATAGGTGACCCCGGTCGCCCGGGTGCCGGCGGCATCGGTATTGACGCGCAGCACATGGCACTGGGTGCGCAGCTCAACGTTTTTATGTTGATAGAGCGCCGGCAGCACGGTGCTTTGCGGCGACGCCTTAGCGTAATTAAAGCAGCCGAAGCGCTCGCAAAAACCGCAGTAGTTGCACACCCCCAACTGAACGCCATAGGGATTGGTATAAGGTTCGCTGCACAGCGCCGCCGGCAGCGGAAACGGATGATAGCCCAGTTCGGTCGTCGCTTTGCTAAACAGCATGCCGGAATACTGTTGCTTGAGCGGCTTGGTTGGATACGGGTTCTGGCGCGGCGCCTCGAAGGGGTTGCCGCCGGCGATTTTTTCGCCCTTGAGATTGCCGGCCTGTCCGGCGGTGCCGCAAATTTTTTCGAATTTATCGAAAAACGGCTCCATCTCCGCGTAGGTAAAGGGATAGTCCTGCACCGTCATATCCTGGGGGATAAAATCCGCGCCGTACCGCTCAATCACGGTGCTGCGCATGCGCAGATCGGCCTCCAGGGGGCGCCACAGCATGCCGTTCCAATGCACACCGGCGCCGCCGACGCCGTCACCCGGCAGGAAGGAGCCAAAACGCCGGTAAGGCAGCGCGGTTTCGCTGGTGGTATGCCGCACGGTTACCGTCTCTTTTGACGCATTCTGAAAGAGCTTTAACCGGATACCGTAGGTCAATTCATCCATTATGCGCGGGTAGGCGAAATCGGGATAGGTATCGCGCTGCTCGCCGCGCTCCAGGGCCAGGATATTCAGGCCGGTTTCCGCCAGTTCCATCGCCATCAGCGAACCGGTCCAGCCGAAACCGACGATAACGATATCGACCGGGTCTTGTTTTATCGCCACGTCAGACGCTCCTTTTCCCTGAAATACTGACCGGTCCCAATGGATAGGGCTTATTGGGGTTGTCCATCGTCTGCTGGTAATCGGCGCGCGCGCCCGGGAACCCAATCAGCTTCCATGACGCCAGCGTTTGATTGCCGCCGTGCATGGGATCGGCCAGGTAACCTTCTTTGGCGTTGTCCAGCAACTGGGCAAAAAACAGCGCGCCCGGCACGTTAGCAAACGTCAGCTTGCCGCTTTCCAATTCGCGCAGCACGGATTCCTGCTGTTGCTGGCTCAGGGCGGCGAATTCTTTGGCAAAGAACTGCCGGCAATGATCGTTGACGGCCTTGATGCCGCGGCGATAAGTATCGCGCGGCGCCAGCGGGGACTGATAACCCAATTCGGGCGCGGCGTCGGCAAAAGGAGGCTGCATATACCAGAGATGGCCGTAACCGTAGGGCAACTCCATTTGCTTATCGATATAAACCGGAACGCCTTCACTTACCGCGCCCGGCCCATATTCATCGGTGGGAATCAGCCGGTCGACGGCGGCCAGGATAAAGCGCCATTCATCATTATTAAAAAAGGTGGGAACGTAGTGGGCGGAAACGCCAGCGGATGTGGCGGTGGTTGCCTGGCCGGCGAAGGAGACAAGGCCGCCCCCCGCCGCGGCCAGGGGAATAATCGACAGCGTTTGTTGCAAAAAACGCCGCCGTGAGGGGATGTCCTCATCGTTTTGCTTGCTCATAGATCTTCCATTAAGGGTGTTAATCAATGTGCTGAGCGCCACCGTCACCAGCCCGGTAACGTAGGGCGCTAATAATTATTTGTATGATAATTTTATCGCCAGAATAAGCGGATTTTTTGTCAGCACAAGTTATAAAAATGTTAACTTATGTAAACTTCAAACACAGTTACCGGTAACACTTTTACTTTTTGCAAAATTAATAGATTGATATAAATACTTATTTTTCCCAGGTATCGCTGTGCGGCATGGGTTATTACCAAAACGTGCTATTGGCAAAACCGGTAATCTTGATTTTGGCGACAGGGGGTTGAGCGGCGAGGATAAGCAGAATAGGAAATCCTTCTTATGTTTCCCCGCGCGGGCTTCGGGAGAGCGCGTGAGGTGTGATGCCGGCGGTCACCGCCGGGCTGATGGCGCTATTCGATGCGAAACGCCGTGACAATCATGTGCCGGAGCTGTGCCGGCGGGTAGTCCAGCAGCGCATTTTTGCTGGTGGATTTTTCCAGGCACACCGCCAGTTCTTCCGGGCTGAGCGGCAGGTCGTCCCGCCAGAAAGGGACAATGGCGTTGCGGGTGATAAATTCCAGCAGATAACGTTCCGGGTCGTCCCGACCTGCGGGAAGGACGCTGACGGCCAATGCGGCCATCAGCGCCCGCTGCCGGGGGTGGTCGCTGTCCGCCAGCAGTTGCAGAAACGGCAGCAGCAGCCGGCCGCAGACTTGGCCATGATGGTAGCTGCGCAAGGCGCCGACTTCACCGGCGATGCCGTGGATCACGCCCAGTCCCGCCATGCTCAGCGTCAGCCCGCCCAGGTAGGAGGCCTGCATGATAGCCTCGCGGGCATCGGCGCTGCGGTTTAACGCCGGCCAGGCCCGCAGGAAAAGACGGATACCGGTAAGCGATATTTCGCGCGACAGGCTGCTTGCCGTTTTGGACAGATACGCCTCGAACAGATGGGTGAACGCGTCGATGGCGCAGCAGGCCAGCACCGCATCCGGCGCGCCGGCCAGCAGTTGCGGGTCCAGGATGGCTACCTGCGGCACAAAGTTCGGGTGGCGCAGCGACGCCTTGACTTTATGGGTGCGGGTATCGGTGATCACGGCGTTTTGCGTCACTTCGCTGCCGGTGCCGGCGGTGGTGGGAATGGCGATTAAGGGCAGCGTAGCGCCGCTCACCTTGGCGTCGCCCACCTTTTCCATATAGCGCAGCGCCGGCAAAGGATGCTCCGCCAGGGCGGCGAACGCCTTGGCGGCATCCAGTACGCTGCCGCCGCCGATGGCGACGATGCGCCGCGCTTTGCCGCGCCAGCGCGCCACCCACCCGTCAATATCCTGCGGCGACGCCTCATGGCCGACGATCTCGGTGCCGGCCAGCAGGGGCGCCAGCGCATCCGCCATCCCGGCATAGACCGCCCCGCCAAGGAACGAGCGGCAGCTGAACAACAGCGTCGGCTGCGGGTCGGCTTGCAGCAGGGGAAGCAGTTGGCTGATACTGCCGGCGCCGAACCAGGTTTGCCGGTTGGCGATCATCAGGCTGGTGGTCATAGAATCTCCTTGGCGGGGGCTAAAACCACAGCATAATCCAGCGCCGCCGGGCAAAACAACGCTTTTCGCCGCCGGGCCTGACAGCCAGGCACGGCGCCAGGCGCCGGCAAATCCGGCGTCAGGCATCCCCGGCGCGGCGGTTTTCCGCCAGGCAGATAAACGAGGCAGCCCGGATAATCTGCTGCGGCCCGCCCTTTGGCGGCCACAGTCCCGCGGCATAGTGTTCCGCGCGTAAACGGGCGCGCTCCTCCAGGCTGGCGAAGGTCCAGATATGCGTGATGCGCGGCGGCCCGTCCAGCGCGTACATATTGATGATCAGATGCGAGGTGTAAGCCTGCGCCGGCGCAAGCGCCTGCGCCCATCCCGCAAGCGTGGGAGATAATCCCCCGGGCTTCAGCCAATAAGTGCGGAATTCATAACAGGCCCCCGGCTGCGCCAGTTGGGACGGCGCGGGCGGCAGGAAAGGAAAAGGCTGATAGCTTTCCATGCTGAGGGCGGTTTGCGCATTTGCGATATTAAACGGCGTGCTGTCCAGCTGCGCCCGCCGTCTCTCCCGCCACAATGCCTCTTCTGAGTGAAACTCGCGCAGCAGGAGTAACTGGAACAGCTCGCCAAGCTCGGTACGCCAGAAACCCACCACTCTTCCCCCGGCACCGGGCGCCGTCACCCATGCCCAGGCCCGGGCTGACGCCGTATCAAGTTCCAGCGCCGGCACGGACAGTGTCGTTAGCTCATATAACATAGGTTTTCCAATGGATGTAGTTGATATCCGCGCGGCTGAAAGGATCCTTCCCCACCCTCTCCTCTCCCTGCCGCCGATAGGCCGCCTTGCCGGGAAGGGTCGCGTGGGGAAAGTGTAACCGGCGCCTGGCCGCGGATAAATCCGCATTCGGTTGCGGGTATCGCTACCCGGCGTTGCCAATGCCCGCCCTCCCGCAGAGATCACACCTTCTTTACAAGAAGAATGTCTCCCGGCCGGCAAATTCCGCGGCAGATCGCCAGGCAATACTGCCAAAGGGCAGCGCTTATACCTAAAAGCCGGGCATTTATAAGCAGAGGATTTTTTCCATTTCGCCTGCCGCCGCTTATAATGGCAAGACGAACAATCACGGATTCATTTCCTATTAATCACCTTATTAAGGCAATAAAAATGGATTTACGTAAAACCTCTCTCGCACTGCTGATCGCCGCGATGCTGCCGGCGGGCGGCGCGCTGGCGGCGGCCAACGATGTGCTGGTCTATTGCTCAGAAGCCTCGCCTGAATCGTTCAACCCGCAGATTGCCAGCTCCGGCCCGTCATTTGTCGCCAGCTCGCAGGTGCTGTATAACCGGCTGATCACTTTCCGGGAAAGCGATAATCTGCCCATCCCTTCCCTGGCCGAGGCGTGGACCATCAGTCCCGACGGCAAAACCTATACGTTTACCCTGCGCCAGGGCGTTAAGTTCAACAGCAATAAATATTTCACCCCGACCCGCGACTTTAACGCCGACGACGTTATTTTCTCCGTACTGCGGCAAAAAGACGACAATCATCCTTATCATAACGTGTCCCACGCCGCCTATGAGTACTTTAACGACGTCGGCCTGGGTACCCTTATCCAGGAAGTGAAAAAACTGGACGATCGGCATGTCCAGTTTACCCTGAGCAAACCCGACGCCACGTTCCTGGCCGACTGGGGCATGGACTTTACCTCCATCCTCTCCGCGGAATATGCCGACGCCATGCTGAAGGCCGGCACGCCGGAGCGGGTGGACACCGATCCCATCGGCACCGGCCCGTATAACCTGAAAGACTATAAAGTCGACTCCCTGATCCGCTACGAGGCCAATCCGCATTACTGGCAGGGCGACGTGCCCACCAAACGCCTGATTTTCTCTATTACCCCCAACGTCAGCACGCGTCTGGCCAAGCTTGAGAAAAACGAATGCCAGATTATCCCCGCGCCGAACCCGGTCAATTTTGACCAAATCAAAAGCAATAAAGATCTGGTGCTGCACAGCGTGGACGGCATGAACGTGGGCTACCTGGCCTTTAATACCGCGAAAAAGCCGTTCGATAATGTTCTGGTGCGCCAGGCGTTAAACTATGCGGTGGATAAAAAAGCGATTGTCAATGCGGTATTTCTCGGTTCCGGCACGGTGGCGAAATCGCCCATTCCGCCCAATATGCTCGGTTACGATAAGGATCTCGCCGATTATCCTTATGACCCGGCCAAGGCCAAGGCCTTGCTGAAGCAGGCGGGTTTTGCCCAGGGCTTTACCACGGATTTATGGTCGATGCCGGTGCAGCGCCCGTATAATCCCAACTCCCGCCGCATCGCGGAAATGATCCAGAACGATTGGGCCAAGGTGGGCGTGACGGTAAAAATCATCACTTTCGAATGGGGTGAATACCTTGCCGGCATCCGCAAGGGCGAACACGCCTCCGCGCTGTTCGGCTGGATGTCGGATAACGGCGATCCGGATAATTTCGCCAATGTCCTGCTGGGATGCGACAGTATCAACAGCGGGTCCAACGCGGCGTTCTGGTGTGATAAACAGTATGACGCGCTGATAAAACAGGCCAAGGTCATCAGCGATCCGGCCCAGCGCGCCGCGCTGTATAAACAAGCGCAGGACGTGTTCCATCAACAGGCCCCGTGGGTGCCGCTGGCAAACGGTAAAACCTTTTATGCCACGCGCGCCAATGTCACCGGCTACAGCGTCAGCCTTAACGGCAGTGATTTTTCCAAGGCCAGGCTGAACTAAGAGCGACAGCAACGGCGCGGTCGGGGGCAGGATTCCGGCCGCGCCATGACGGCTAAGGGAACCGCGGCCGTCTTTACGGCAGCACCCGCTTGATGGCGGACTCCAAGTCGTTGATATCGAATTTTGCCACATACGCATCCGCCCCGACCTTGCGCACATGGTCCTCATTGGCGCTGCCCGACAAGGACGAATGGATAATAACGGGAATGTGTTTTAGGAACTCATCGCGTTTGATATTCAGCGTTAGGGTAAAACCGTCCATCTCGGGCATTTCCAGATCGGTTAACACAAACGCGATTTTATCCGTGACAGGTATGCCTTCCGCCCGCGCTTCTTCCGCCATTTTATTGATTTTTTTCCAGGCTTCCAGGCCGGTGACGTGCGTCAGGAAGGGGATGTTCATCATCGTCAGGCCCTGTTCCAGCATCGAACGGGCGACTTTGGAGTCCTCCGCCACAATGGCCACCGCCCCTGGTTTCAGGGTAAAGGTCTGCTTCTTTTCGCTTTCCAGGTGCGCCGTGCGATTGGCGGGAATGATGTCATACAAAATCTGCTCAACATCCAGCACCAGCGCCAGCGGGGTGTCGGTTTTATCATTGTTCAGGCGCGCGATGCTGGTGATATTGCGGCTTCTGACGCCCGCCTCGGCCGCCAGGACCTGGCTCCACTCAAGACGGACGATATCGTCGACGGATTCCACCGCGAAAGCCTGGGTGCTGCGGGCATATTCCGTTACCAGCAAGATATTCAACCCGGTCTTCGGCACGCAGCCGACGATGGCCGGCAAATCGATAACGGGCATAATCTCGCCGCGGATATTCGCCATGCCCATCAGCGGCGACGTCATGCCGGCGGCTTTGGTCAGCTTCGGCATCGGCACTATTTCACGCAGCTTAAACACGTTGATGCCGTACAATTCGGCGTGTTCTTCATCGGGGGGCGACCCCAGGCGGAATAACAGCAGTTCAAATCGGTTCGATGAGGTGAGATTGGTTCTCTCCTCTACCTCTTGTTGAAAATTATCCATACTTTCCCCAATAAAAATAGCGATTGATGCGTGGAAACAAGGCGGTTTGACTGATTCGGAAAATAAAGAATAATTCAACGTATAATGTTATCGGCCGACGGGGGGAAATACTTAATATTACTGCGGCAGCATAAAAACGGGCGTCGGCGACCTGGCGGCCGTTTAACAGGAACTCGCCGCCAGGCTGGATAAACCCTACCACCATGCGCAGCGTGGTGGTTTTACCGCAGCCGCTGGGCACCAGCCGCTCGCCCGGTGCGATGGCGAGGTTAATGCCCTCCACGGCGCGGCGCCCGCCAGACGACCGGAAAGGAGGGACAATCCAGCGCCCCGCCGTCTTGCGGGGCGTCCTGTAGCGGCGCCGGGGGCGACATTTTCCCGCTGCGGTAGCGGAAAACCGCGTCATCGCCGGTCCAGCGGGTGGATAACACCCGCCGCGGCGCGTCCTGGAAATTGCCGGCGGCGCCGTGCAGGGTCAGGCCATGGAACACCAGGCAGTCGCCGGGTTCCAGCGCCCAGCTGATAATCCGGTAGTCTTGCCGCCGCGCTTCAATATCCGGCAGGATGTCCCAGCTGTCGTCGTCGCCCTCGCGCAGCTGGCCGGTGGCGAACCACTGGGGACGGAACCATTTACCCCAGCGGTGCGAGCCAGCGACAAATTCCAGCGCCGTGGCGCGCGTCACGGCGCCGGTGGGCAGCCAAAGGGTGCAAAAGTCATTGCCGTCCACCGGGCTATACGGCTGATCCTGATGCCACAGGGTGCGCTGGGAGGCACCGGGCATTTTAGCCAGCACATGATCATGCAGGAAATTGATTTTGCCGGACCCTAGAAGGCCGGCGGCGATTTCCTTGGCGGGCGATTCATAAACAAATTGTTTGATGGCCGCAATGCGCCGCCAGTTATCGCTGTCCTGGAAAAACAGTTTAGTTTCGGGGTCGGTATAGCGGCCGTGATCGCTGGGCGCGGCGATATTAGCCATGATGCCCTGCTCCACTTTCTCCAGCCATTGGCGGGAAAAGGCCTGGCGGATAATAACGGCGCCATCGCGCTGAAACGCCGCTTTATCCTGGGGTGTGATAGTCAACATATTGCCTCCCGGCTGAATGCGGCGCGCAACCCGCCGCAGGCCGTTTGCGCCGGCAAAAGCGTTCCGGCGGGCTTAACGCGGGCGCGTGGCCATTATTCTCAGACTTTTTCAGGATTCCAACGGCCCGGAAATTCCTGGCCGCCGAGCTGGCGGTTATAGAACATGCCCAGATACCATGGGAAATAGTGATAAGACCAGGCGCACAGGCGATTGCCATATTTCAGAAAAGCGCGCAGCAATTCCTGAAGTTCTTCTTTGGTTTGCGCCGCGGCTACCGCCTCGCGCAAGATACCGGCGTATTCTTCCAACTGATATAACCCGCTGACGCCTAAATAGCTGGAGTAAGGCACGTCGAATTCCCGCAGCGTTTTATTAAAATCCTGCACCGAAAGCGTATTGGTCAGCGTCAGTAACGGGTACATGGTATACATAATATAATCACGCAGCATGCCGTTGGCGAAATCCCAGGCGGTAAAATACTGGCCGTAGGTGCCGGTGGACTCCACCTGTCCCAAACGGATGGCGCGCAGGTCCTCGGGCTCCGTCAACTGGATCCTGTCGGCTTCCGCCAGGAAGCGTTTGGCCGCGTCCGTGGTGGCCGCGGGCTGGCGCGGTACGCCCGGGTGGGCCTGCTTATCATGAGCGGAAACCTCGACAAAAATCTTATCCTTTTGCCAGAAGAGATTATTCCACACCGCCTTGCCCACATCGGGCAGTAAATGACAATATTCCGCCAGCACCTGTCCCAATACCGGCTGGGCCAAAGGCTCCAGGCCGACGCCATATTGAATCGACATTTTATTGCCCGTTGACTGGGAATAACGCAGCCGGCCCACCGGGCAATCGGTAATCATTTCGCGATGGTGCACCGGCGCGCTGCTGACGATGGGCGTCCAGGCATACATGGATGCGCCGGACACAACCGGATGCGCCTGCAGCACTTTAAACGGCAGGTGCTGCCAGAACTCTTCGCACAGCTCGGGGTTCTTTTCATCATTTAATTCAGCGACCACGGTAACGCCCAGGTCGGGCCAGCTTATATCAATTAAACGTCCCATCTTTATTCCTCGTTGGTAAAAATACGTTGTCTTATAATCCACCGCCGGGCGATGTTTATATTTTGTGTAATACCTTATTCAGAAAGGTCCTTGTTCTTGGATTCTCCGGCGCAATAAATATTTTTTGCGGCGGTCCCTGCTCGATAATCTCGCCGCCGTCCATGATGACCACCCGGTCGGCGACATTCCTGGCAAATTCCATCTCATGGGTCACCACGATCATGGTCATGCCCTGGCGCGCCAGGTCCTGCATTACGCTTAACACTTCGCCAATCATTTCGGGATCAAGGGCGCTGGTGGGTTCGTCAAACAGCATGACCTCCGGGTTCATCGCCAGCGCGCGCGCAATCGCTACGCGCTGCTGCTGCCCGCCGGATAATTGCGTGGGGTAATAGGCTAATTTATCCGCCAGGCCCACCCGGGCCAATAATTCCGCGGCGTTGTCGCGCGCCTGTTTTTTATTCATTCTCAGGACGCTTACCGGCGCTTCCATGACGTTTTGCAACGCGGTCATATGTGAAAACAAATTAAAGCGCTGAAAAACCATGCCGATGCGCTGGCGCAGCTTGGCGATATTTTTCTCGCTGTCTTCCTGCATCAGGCCGTTTTTCATGCGGTATCCCATCAGGGCGCCGCCGACGTGGATGGTGCCCTGCTGAATTTTCTCCAACCGGTTGATACAGCGGATAAGCGTGGTTTTTCCCGAACCGGACGGGCCGATAATCACCGTAGTTTCGCCGGTTTTCACCGTCAACGACACATTACGCAGTACCGGCAGTTCGCCATAGAATTTCATTACGTCACGGCAGACGACCGCATCCGGTAGGCTATCTGATTGATTAACGCTCATCGGCAAGCTCCGCTAAAAGAGATGAGGATTTTTTGGCACGCCGCTTTATGCTCGCCCCTTTTAAATGCCGGTTGAGATTTTTTTCCAACAGCATTTGGATGGCGGTCCAGCACGCGGTCAGCAGCAAATAATAAATAGAGATGCCGAGATAAACCTCAAACGTCATAAAGGTGGCGGCCTGTAATTGCTCCGCGACACGAAACATTTCTGAAACACCGATAATACTGAGCAACGCCGTGGTCTTGAGCATATTATTAAATTGATTGCCTAGCGCGGGGACAATCACCGGGATGGTCTGCGGCAGAATAATGCGCCGCATCAGCAACCGCGGCGGCATGCCCAGCGCTTTGGCGGCCTCGGCCTGGCCGCTGTCGATGGATATAATGCCGGCGCGCGTAATTTCGCTCATATACGCCGCCTCGTGCAGGGCGAAAGACACAATGCCCGCGACCACCGCCCCGGAAATCATGAACGGCCCCAACGGCATCACGGCGGGGAAAATATCAAAACCCAGTAAATAGGGCAGGCCAAAATAAATCAGTACCAATTGTACCAATACCGGCGTGCCGCGAAAAAACCAAATATAAAGCTGGTTAAACGCCTTTAATATCCATAAGCGGCTTATTCCTGCCATTGCCAATGTAATACCTAATACCGTGCCAATAAGCTGGGACAGTACAGCGGAAACAATCGTTAATATCAGCCCCTGAAATAAAACGGCTTGCGGATGAAACACAAAATTCAGGAAAAATGGCAGATTAAATTGCATATGAATTTGATTTAGCAAGGTACGCTCCTCACAGCATGGTCGCCCCGCCCCGTCAATCGCAGGGGTGCTCGCTGTCGCACAGGGC
Organism: Sodalis sp. RH24; assembly: GCF_047324145.1. NCBI lineage: Bacteria > Pseudomonadati > Pseudomonadota > Gammaproteobacteria > Enterobacterales > Bruguierivoracaceae > Sodalis > Sodalis sp. RH24. The sequence goes on along the minus strand of NZ_CP178729.1, from coordinate 134,676 downwards.
TACGCCATGTTCAATACCCCATTTCTGGACGATTTTCGTCATGGCGCCGGATGTATTCAGTTCATCCATTGCCGCCTGGATCGCCTGGCGCAGGTCGGTATTGTTTTTCACCATGGCCACCACCCACGTTTTGGCGGGCACCGGCATATCGACGGTCTGGAATTTATTTTTGGCCTTCGACATGTAAAAATTAATCACCACCGTATCGCCGACCATGGCATCGGCGCGGCCCAGCAGCAAATCATGGAACGCGGCGACGTTGGTGCCCAACGACACCAGGGTAATCGCCGGTTTACCTTCGCTCACCAGTTTGTCGCTTTCCTGCTTGACCACCGACTCATTGCGGCTGCCCATCAACGCCGCCACCCGGCGGCCCGAGAGATCCGCAAACGACGCCAGATGCAGGGGATTTCCCTTGACCACCAGCAGGCCGGACTTTACCCGCCAGTAATCCACCAGCCCATAGCGCTCCGCGCGTTCCGGCGTTTTCCCCAGGCTGGCCATGACCAGGTCGCACTTGCCGGTATCCAGCGCGGCAAAAATACCGGAAAATTGATAATTATCGATCTGGGTTTTCACTCCCAGGGTCTTGCCCAGCGCATTCATAATATCCACCGCGGCGCCGCTGGGTGTTTTGCCGTCCTCGGCCATGCCTTCCGCCGGGGGGTTTTCCAGGTCGGAGCAAAAGGTCAGTTGCCCTTTCGCCTTGATATCCGCCGGTGCGGCGACGGCGGCGTTTGCCCACCCCGGCGCGATGCCGAACGACAGGCTTAACACGGTACCGATAATCAATTGTTTTTTATTCACCCTGCTCTCCCGACACCTTGGTTGCTGTTGATAACGTCGTCACACGAGAATGATATCCAGGCCGTTAACATCTGTTTAACCCGATGAAATTGAACATACCGCCAGCAAAACGGGGCGTCAAGTTATGTATATACAAATAAGATAATTATATGGATGATTTTTGCGCTATTCTAGATAGATTTAAGTTAAATATTTGATTTTTATAAATATTATGTTATTATTAGAGTATATACATAAGATATCAAATGTAGTGGCTTTTGACCGGATTGACTTCAGGACGGATAGATTTATATCGTTTGCGGGGGGATGTTGCGCCGGTGGGGGTTTGGCTTGTGGTGAGGACTATGTCGCGCCGGTGAAGGTTTCGCTTGCCGTGCGTTTGGTTGTTTTATGTAGTGCCGGGTGCCGGCAAGCGACAAAGAGGCCGTACCGCGACGGCCTCCTTGACCTCCGCGCGTCCGGCAGGTCGCGCGTCGCTGCGCGATGCCTTCCGCCGCCAGTTCCCCCGTTATGCACCGGCCCGGTTAGCGCTCCCGGCGCAACCGGGCCTTTCGCCGCTCCCGGCGGCTCATGCCGGGGTCACAGGCGCCGTCAGCGCGCTCTATGCCGGCCCGACTATCGCTGTCAGTAATAAATAGTAAGAAACAATAGCGCCGCTGTTGATAAGGAGAAGGAAGAGTGAGCCGGGAAGCTGACAATCATTGAGGTAAACAGCCGCAGCATGAAATTACAGCCCGCCAAACCAGGCCTATGCCCTAGTCCCCCGAATCTGTAAGCATATTAGATACATCGCACCTGGCGCTTTTAATTTAAAGCCGGAAGCGAGCATATGGCATTAGACATTAGACATAGGGCTTTGGGCTTTGGGCTTTGGGCTTTGGGCTTTGGGCTTTGGGCTTTGGGCTTTGGGCTTTGGGCTTTGGGCTTTGGGCTTTGGGCTTTGGGCTTTGGGCTTTGGGCTTTGGGCTTTGGGCATTTAACGTTTAGCATTAGCCATTTGGCTTTGAGCATTTATCGTTTGGCATTAGCCATTAGCCATTAACCATCAGGCTGTAAACTTTAGCGCAAAATGAATACTGATACCTTTCCCGGTAAGTGCATGCCGCAAGAAACCCAAAAACGCTATTTTACTCACAGGCGATGGTGTTGACCTGGTGCCGGCATAGAGTGCGCCGGCGGCGCACATCGCGGCTGGATGAGCCGCCGGGAGCGGCGAAAGCTAAGGGCCGCGCCGGGAGCGCGTCCCGTGCGGTCCACAAAGCCGGGATGGGTGATGCCGGGAACCGCGCAGCGGCGCACGACCTGCCGGACGCGCGGAGGTCAAGGAGGCCGTCGCGGTACGGCCTCTTTGTCGCTTGCCGGTACCCGGCAACACATACGAACACCTCACGCACGGCAAGCGAAACCTTCGCCGAGGCGATATATGCCCTAGCGCACCCTGACGCAGGGTACCTTAACGCACGGCAAGCGAAACCTTCGCCGAGGCGATATATGCCCTAGCGCACCCTGACGCAGGGTACCTTAACGCACGGCAAGCGAAACCTTCGCCGAGGCGATATATGCTCTAGCGCACCCTGACGCAGGGTACCTTAACGCACGGCAAGCGAAACCCGCGCCGAGGCGATATATGCCCTAGCGCACCCTGACGCAGGGTACCTTAACGCACGGCAAGCGAAACCCGCGCCACGGCAACATAAAGCTTACCGCCAACCGCAAACCAAACCCCCACCGGCACAACCTAATCCTTGCCCCAAGCCTCTCCGCCGGCTCCGGCGCGAACTCATCCATAAAGCGGCCATAGCGTCGAAACCCCTTAGCGCAATACGCCAGTATTCAAAACGCGCCGGCGTGTTTAGCGGCAATCTCGTGCCCATACGGATGTGAGCCAAAAACACCGGGAGGGTTTCAGCCCGGGTTGGGCGTATCCCGCTGCAAATTCGCCGGGCTGGGCCCGAAACGCACTAAAAAGCGGTGGCGTTCCCCCGGATAAATCAAGCGCACAAAGGTGATCAGCTCCCCCGACAGCCAGGTGCGCCTGGCAATGGAAATGCACGCCGTACCGGGCGATACCGATAATTGCCGCGCCAGCACATCGTCGGCGGAAATAGCGCGCAGGGAGTGCTCGCCTTCCGACCAGGGGATATTGCTTAACAACCAGCTGCCCGGCGGCATCTCGATAAACTCCTCCTGCGCCGCTTGCGGCACTACCGCCAGATTGATTTGGCGCGCCTCCAGGGCGAAAGGCAGGTTATCGGCGTAATGCATGACATCGATACATAGCATGCGTGCGTTAACGGGTATGCCGATATGTTCCGCTTCGACCGCGTCGGTAATAGTGCGGATGCCGCGCGACAGCAGCGAAAAACTGTACATGCTGTCGCTGGCCAGGACTTCGGCGCGAATATCCTGAATGGCCAGCAACGGCTCCTCGACACGCGGCATGGCGACGAAAGACCCTTTCCGGCGCTTGCGCACAATCATCCCGGCGGCCACCAGCGTCGACAGCGCTTTATTTACCGTCATTCGCGAGCATTGATAGACCGCCATCAATTCCTGTTCGGTGGGCACCCGATCGCCGGGATGCCACTCGTTGCTGAGGATTTTGTTTTTAATATCGTTCTGGATGCCCTGATGGATGGGCAGGGGTTTGACCCGCGAACGCTTAGGGATGAGCGGACTTGGCTCGGCGTGAGCGGGCGGGGCTTGGTGTAGCGGTGACTCGTTTTTGCTCATAATGGAGGTTTTCCCAAAGTATCAGCGATTAAGTATATACAAAACAAAAAGCAAATTCGCGCTATCATTTTTTCTTATTCATTTTTATCTTCGTTTTATGTATATACATAAAATAAGCCTATATGAACACGGCGTTTCCACCCCGATAAACACATTAATTTACTGTTTTAACGCTGCTTTATCATAGGATATTCGTATGAATATTGATCTGTTTTTCATCATAATGATATTTACATCCCAGTTCTTTATTATATTGTATATACCAATAGACTTCATCAGGGCGCCATTTTCGCCGGGACGCGGCGTCGGCGGCACAAGGGCAAATCGCATGATAAGAGTGGGAGTTGATATCGGCGGCACGTTCACCGACTTTGTCGTCTGGCGCAGCGACGCGCGGCAGGCGCCGTTATATTGTTTTAAAGTGCCCTCCACTCCGCCCCATTTTGCCGAGGGTTTTAAACAGGGCTTCGAGCGGTTATTGTCGGCATTGGCCGTGGGGCCGGAAGAACCGGTGGTGGTCATGCACGGCACCACTGTGAGCACCAACGCCGTGATCGAGCGTTCACAGCCGCCGGTCGCCCTGTTCGTCACCCAGGGATTTCGCGATATCCTGGAACTGCAGCGCCTGCGTCTGCTCGATCCCACCAATCTGCGCGGCACGCGCGGCCTGCCGTTGATCGAGCGGCACCAGGTTTTTGAAATACGCGAACGCATGGCGGCTGACGGCGGCGTTATCGACGCGCTGTCGGCGGAATCGGTGGCCGGCGCGGTGGCGCAGGTGGTGGCCGCCGGGCTCGACAGCATCGCCGTCGCCTATATCAACAGCTATCAGGATCCCCGCCATGAGCGGGAAACGCGCGCATTGATCCGGCGGCTCGCGCCGTCCCTGGATGTCTGCCTGTCCAGCGAGGTGTGGCCGCGCCCCGGCGAATACGAGCGGGCGGTCAATGCGTTGCTTAATGTCTATGTTAAGCCCCGGATGTCCTCATACCTGGGGCAGATTGAACACTACCTGACCAGCCGTCTGCGCCACGTCCAGCTGTTTATCACCCGCTCCAACGGCGGGGCCATGTCCGCGCGCGAGGCGCGCCATTTCCCGGTGCATACGCTCCTGTCCGGCCCCGCTTCCGGGGTAACGGCGGCGCAGCTGATTACCCGCGCGGCGCCGGAGCAGCATTTTCTGACAATGGATATGGGCGGCACCAGCACCGATATTTCCCTGATCCGCGCCGGCATGCCGACGGTGGTGGAGCAAACCGAGGTCGGCGAGTTCCCTCTGACCATGCCGGTTACCGGCATCGAGGCGATAGGCGCCGGCGGCGGTTCCATCGGCCGTTTCGACGGGCCGGTGTTCCGCGTCGGCCCCAAAAGCGCCGGCGCCTGGCCCGGCCCCGCCTGTTTTGCGCGCGGCGGCGCCGAGCCTACCGTGACCGACGCCTACTTATTATGCGGTTATCTGGACGCCGCCACTTTTCTCGGCGGCGAGATGCCCCTGGACACCGCTGCGGCCCGCGCCGCCTTCGCTCCCCTGGCCGCGCGCATGGCCGCGACGGAGACGGACGCGGCCGGCGCCGCCATCGCCATCGCCACCTCCAATATGGTCGCCAGCGTATTGCCTTATCTGGCCCGCCACGGTGTCGATCCGCAGGACGTGACCCTGGTGGCGTTCGGCGGCAACGGCGCCATCCACGGTCCGCTGCTGGCGGCGGAAATCGGCATCCCACGGGTTATCGTGCCCAACAATCCGTCGGTATTCTGCGCCGTGGGCGGCGTGGTCGCCGAACTGACCCATGACACCATCGCCATCGTACAGCAGGGCGCGATGGATACGGCGCGCTTGCAACAGACCTTTGCCGGGCTGGCGGACGCGGCCAGGGCCTGGCTGGCGCGGCAGACCGACCCCGGCAACGTGGTCGCGATCGCCCTGGAGTACTGGGCGGATATGCGCTATCGCGGCCAGTCTTTCCAGATCCCGGTGCGCATTGAGGCGGCCGCCCCAGACGGCATCAGCACCACGCTCGCCGTCGCCGCGTTTCACGCGGAGCATTTACGCTTGCATACCCATGCCGATACGGAGGCGTCCGTTGAATTTATCGAACTGCGGGTGCGGGTGCGCGGCGCGCTGGCCGCGCCGGAAGGCAATGCGGCGACGCGGCCGGCGGGCGGCGGCCGACCCCGCCCCCGCGGCTTCCGGCGGCTGCATATCGGCGCGGCGTTGCTGGAGGATTGCCCGGTTTATGACCGCACCGTATTGGGAGTGGATGCCCAGGTACCGGGGCCGTGCATTATCAGCCAGAGCGACGCCACCGTGCTGGTCCCGCCCTTTTTTACCGCCAGGGTGCATGCCGGCGGCGACATTATCCTGACGCAGGAGCATTGATTGTGGATCCCATCCAAACGGTCATCATGAATAATCGCTTTAACGCCATTGTCGAAGAAGCCTCCGTCACCCTGTATCGCACCGCCCATACCACCTTCGTCAAACTGGTACAGGATTTTCAATGCGGGCTGGCCACGCCGGCAGGCGAAATGTTCGCGTATCCCAGCCACAACGGCGTTAACGCCTTCATTGGCCTGCCGATAGCCGGCGGCCTGCACGGCATCGGCGTAGAACATCTTGAGCCCGGGGATTGCATTATCACCAACGATCCCTTCAGTACCGACGGGATGGTGACGCATATCATGGATGTATCCATGGTGCGGCCGGTCTTTGTCGGCAATGAGCTGGTGGCCCTGGCCTGGTCGTTCGTGCATGCCTCCGATATCGGCGGCGCGGTGCCGGGCAGTATTTCGCCGGCGTTTACCGAGGTGTTCCAGGAAGGCCTGCGCGTCAGGCCGACCAAACTCTACAAACGCGGACAGCTCGATACCGCCATCCGCAATATCTTTATCGATAACAGCCGCATCGCCGATGAGCTGTGGGGCGACTTCCAGGCCATGATATCGGCGCTGGCCAGTATGGATAAGCGGCTGAATCAACTATGCCAGCGCTATGGCGTGGCGGCGGTGCGCGCGGGCATGGAAGCGTCCATGGCCCTGGCCGATGCCAAGGCCCGCCAGGTTATACGCCGCATCCCCGACGGGGATTATCCCTTCGCCGATTATGTCGAAGGCATGAGCGAAGGAGATTTTATCCATATCCACGCCGTGATGCGCGTGCGCGACGAGCGCATCGTATTCGACTTCAGCGGCACCGACCCGCAGGTGGCGGCGGCCTTTAACTACGTCACCGGCGCGCGCGCCCACCCCTATACGCTGCAGGCGTTTATCTATTATATCCTGACCCGGGAGCCGGAAGCGCCGCGTAACGCGGGCCTGCTGCGCGCCCTTGAGGTCATCGCCCCGCGCGGCACGGTGATGAACGCCGAGTTTCCGGCGGCCGGCGGTTCGCGGGTCACCACCAGCACCCGCGTTTACGACGTCATCCTGGGCTGTCTGAACGCCGCCCTGGCCGACGGTCTCACGGCGGCGGGTCCCGGCATGTCGGGAGTGATCGTGGTTTCCGCCAAAGATCCCCATGGCGAGGGCAATCGCGTCAGCGTGATCAATCCCTTGTGCGGCGGCGGCGGCGGACGTTTCGGCCTCGACGGCACCGACGGGGTGGACTCCCGCTCCGGTTATCTGCGCACGGTGCCCGCCGAAACCATCGAGGCCGAAACGGTGATGCGGGTGAAACGGTATGGCCTGGTGACCGACAGCCAGGCGCCCGGCCGCTGGCAGAGCGGCGCCGCCATTGCCCTGGAGCTGGAAAATACGGGTCCCGAGGCGGTGATGACGGTGCGCGGCATGAATCGTTTCTATTTTCAGTCTTGGGGCGCGCGGGGTGGGCAATGCGGCCATTTGGGATCCGTATTGCTCAATCCCGGCACCGATGATGAGCGCAATCTGGGCAAGATTGATGTCCTGAAGATGCAACGCCACGACGTGGTGCGCCTGACCTCGCCCTCGGGCGGCGGCTTTGGCGACCCTTTCCTGCGCGATCCGCGCCAGGTTGCCCGCGATGTGCGGCGCGGCCTGGTGTCCGTCTACAACGCCCGGGCCAGTTACGGCGTGGCGGTGGACGACAGCGGCCGGCTCGACCCCGATGCCACCGCGCGGCTGCGCGCCGGGCACAGCAGCGTCGCGCACGGCCTGTTTACGCTTGGGAGCGCGCGCGATCGCCTGGATCGGGTCTGGCCGCGCGAAATCCGGGCGGCGCTGGCCATGAGCCTGATGCGTGAGGAGCGCCGCCTGCGCCAGTCCCTGCGCCTGGCGGTCATTAAACGCCTGACGGCGGAAAACCGGCCGGTCAGCCTGACGATGATGGCCGCGGTTATCGCGGAAGAATTGCAGTACCTCAGGATGCACTGATTTTCCCCATCGCTCCGTTCTCTCATACTGGAGATCAACCATGTGTCATGTTCTCAGGCTTGCCTTGTCAGGCAAAGCGCGCCAATTACGACTGCTGGGCTGCGCCGCGTTATTATCCGTTGCCGGCAGCCTGCCGGCGGTCGCGCTGGCGGATACCGTCAATATTGCCTTTTCCGCCGCGGTGACGACGCTTGATCCGCAGCAGGCCACCGTGGTGCAGACGGATTTAAGCGTCATCAGCCATATCTACTCGCCGCTGGTGATACGCAATCCCGACCTCGGCATTACCGGCGTCGTGGCGCAATCATGGCAGGCTATCGACGACAACACCTGGGACTTCAAGCTGCGCCCGGGCATTACCTTTGCCAATGGCAAGCCGCTGGATGCCGCGGTGGTAAAGTGGAATTTCGATCATTTACTCGATCCCGCGCATAAAACCCGCGTCAAGGAATGGTACAGCCTGATCGATCATGTCGACGTCGTGGCGCCCGACGAGGTGAAAATCATTACGCGCATGCCCTTCCCCGGGCTGGTGGCGCAGCTGAGCATGCTGTTCATGATGGAGCCGTCTTGGACCGCGACGCACGATCCCAGCCGCGAGGCCATGGGCAGCGGCCCGTATCAGCTGGCGGAATACGTGCCGGGCGAACGGGTGGTGCTGACGCCCAACCCCACGTATTTCGGCACCCAGGTTTTCGGCACGCCGGCGCCGCATGACAAAGTCGTGCTGCGCATGATAAGCGAACCGGCGGTACGGGTGTCGGCGTTGCTGGCCGGCGAGCTGGATCTGGCGCTGGATATTCCGCCCACGGATATCGCGCGCATCAACAGCAGCGGCATCGCCCATGCCGGCTGGGGAGAAAGCAGCCGCGCGATGATCATTAAAATGAATAACCTCAAGCCGCCCTTCGCCAACAACCTCAAGCTGCGCCAGGCGATGAACTACGCCATCGATCGCCAGGGCATTATCGACGCCATTTATAACGGTCACGGCGCCATCAGCAAAGGCCAGCTGCTGTCGCCCATGTATTTCGGCTACAACGATAAACTGCAGCCCTACCCCTACGATCCGGACAAGGCGCGCCAGCTTATCGCCGAGTCGGGATTGCCGCAGCCCATTTCCTTTGAACTGCAGGTGCCGCTGGGACGTTATCTGTTAAGCCAGGAAATCGGCCAGGTGATCGCCGCCCAGCTGCAGGAAGTGGGTCTGAACGTCAGCATCAAGGAAATGGAATACGCCAACTGGTCCAACGCCTATACCCGCGGCGATATGGGGCAGGCAGCGTTTTTAGGCCAGGCCTGGCCGACCCTGGACGCCGACGGCCTGCTGGGTCTGTACCTGCCCACCGACCCCGGCGCTTACTGGAAGGATGACGTTTTTGCCGGCCTGGTGATGAAAGGCCGCTCAACGGTTGATAAGCAAAAACGCGCCGCCTGGTACCAGCAGGCAACCGAACGGATGCGTGAACAGGCGCCGCTGGTGTTTTTATTTAACCAGCCGCTGACCTATGCCACGTCGAAGCGATTCACCTGGCAAACGCGCGGCGACGACTGGGTGCGGGTTTTCGATTTAGTGGCGAAATAAACAGGCGGTGGCGCGTGGCGAAATACATCCTGTCCCGACTGCTGGAAGCCCTGGCGGCGGTATTCGGCCTGGTGACCCTTATTTTCCTGGTGTCGCGGTTACTGGGGGATCCGGTTTCTTTATTGCTTCCCCAGGGCGCCAGCGCCGCCGACCTGCAGGCCCTGCGCGAGCAGCTCGGCCTGCAGCGTCCCTTGCTGGAGCAATATCTGCGTTTTCTCGGCCATGCGCTGGCCGGCGATTTCGGCCAATCCTTTTTTTACCAGCATTCGGCGCTGGGGATTGTGCTGGAACGGATGCCGGCCACGCTGCTGCTGGCGGCGCTTTCCGCGGTGACCGGCATCCTGGCGGGCTGCCTGGCCGGTTTGATTGCCGCGCTTTGCCGTAACTCGGTATGGGAGTTCCTGGTGCTGACCCTGGCGATGCTCGGACAGGCCACGCCGGCGTTCTGGCTGGCGATTATGCTAATCCTGGTGTTCTGCGTCGATCTTGGCTGGCTGCCCACCGGCGGCACCGGCAGCCCGCTGCATTTGATTTTACCCACCGCCGTGATGTCTATTTTCGTCGCCGCCAATATCACCCGCCTGTTCCGTTCCAGCCTGCTCGACGTCATGAGCGAGGATTATATCCGCACGGCGCACGCCAAGGGCCTGCCCCCGCGGGTGATCATGACCTGGCATATGGCGCGTAACGCCATGCTGCCGGTGGTCACCATGAGCGGGCTATTGGTGGGCGAAATGCTCGGCGGCTCGGTGGTGGTCGAAACCATTTTTTCCTGGCCGGGGGTCGGCAGGCTGATTGTCGAGGCGGTGGCGAACCGTGATTTTCCCGTGATCCAGGCGGGAGTCATGGTGGTGTCATGCCTGTTCCTGCTGGTCAGCCTGGGGGTGGATTTGCTCTATAGCCTGCTGGACCCGCGCGTGAGGCAAACGCGATGAACCGAATGAACGTGATGCGCGCCGTGGGACGGCGTATTGGGTCGAGCGCCATCGGCGCTGTCGGCTGGCTTATCATGGCGTTATTGCTGCTGGGCGTGTTGGCCACCTTCGTGATCCCCCTGCCCAGCCCGGTACACGGCAATCTGGCCCTGCGGCTGGCGCCGCCCACGTACCGCTTTTTTGCGCCGGACGCCCATCCGCTGGGCACCGATCAGTTGGGCCGGGATATGTTGAGCCGGCTGCTGTACGGCAGCAGGGTCTCGATAATGGTGGGGTTTAACGCGGTGTTGATTGGCGGCCTCGTCGGCGTGGCGGTGGGGATGATTTCGGGGTACGCCGGCGGCCTCATCGATCGCCTGCTGATGCGTATTGTCGATATGCAGCTCTCGATACCGCTGATTCTGCTGGCGCTGATTATTATCGCCGCCACCGGTCCCAGCCTGGGCAACCTGATTATCGTCCTGGCCCTGACCAGTTGGATCCGTTATGCCCGCATGGTGCGCGGGCAGGTGCTGGCCCTGCGGCAGAGGGAATTCGTCCTGTCGGCGGTGGCCGTCGGCGCCCGGCCCTGGCATATCCTGCGCTATTACATTTTGCCGAATATCCTGACGCCCATTCTGGTGATCGCCACTCTGGAGTTTTCGCGCGTGATTCTCCTGGAGGCCAGCCTGAGTTTCCTCGGGCTGGGCGTGCAGCCGCCCTGGCCGAGCTGGGGCCGGATGCTGGCGGAGGGGCGCGCGTATATCGCCACCGCCTGGTGGGTCACCACCTTTCCGGGACTGGCGATAGTCGTGACGGTAATGGGCGCCAACTTTACCGGCGACTGGCTGCGCGATTATTTCGATCCCAAACTGAAGTCCGCCGGGGAGTAGCGCCATGCAGCCTTTGCTCGACGTGCGTAATTTAACCGTGGCTGTTCCGGCCGGACGCGGCGCGCCGCCGGTCAGGATTATCGACGATATCAGCTATAGCCTGGAGGATAACCAGACGCTGGGCATCGTCGGCGAAAGCGGCAGCGGCAAGAGCATGCAGGCGCTGGCGATGCTGGGATTATTGCCGCCGCGCAGCCGCGCCCTGGTCCACGGCGAGGTCATGTTCCAGGGGCACAACCTGCTGAGCCTGTCGGATAAAGCGCTGCGCGCCATCCGCGGCGCGCAGATCGGCATGATTTTCCAGGAGCCGATGACCTCGCTTAATCCGGTGCTGACCATTGGCCGGCAACTGGCGGAACCCCTGGTGCATCACCTGGGGATGAGCCATGCCAAGGCGCGCCGGCGCGCCGTCGACCTGCTCGGCCTGGTGGGCATCGCCGACCCCGCGCGGCGCGTCAGGCAGTATCCCTTTCAGTTTTCCGGCGGCATGCGCCAGCGGGTCATGATCGCCATGGCGATTGCCTGCAAACCCAAACTGCTGATTGGCGATGAGCCGACCACCGCCCTGGACGTGACTATCCAGGCGCAGATTATTGCGCTTATCCGCGATCTGCGCGACGAAATGAAGATGTCCATCATTTGGATTACCCATGACATGGGCGTGGTGGCCGCGATGGCGGACAGCATGCAGGTGCTGTATGCCGGCAAGATCATGGAGACGGGACCGGTGGAACGGGTGTTCAGCCAACCCCACAGCGCCTATACCTGGTCGCTGTTGCAATCGATCCCCGGCCGGGGACAGCGACCCCGGCAACCGCTGTTCCAGATTGCCGGCCAGCCGGTGGATCCGGCGCGGCGACCGCCCGGCGACCCCTTTGCGCCGCGCAATCCGTTCGCCACCGCGCGGTGTTTTCTTGACGCGCCGCCGCTGCGTCCCGTCTCGCCCGATGAACCGCGCCATCGGGTGGCGGCCTGGTACGATTTGCCCCGCTGCCTGGCGGATCTTGATAAGGATAACGCGACATGAACGGCATGCCCCCGAGCTCCCCGCCGCTGCTACAGGTGGAAGGATTATGCAAAGACTATCCCGCCGGCGCGTCTTTACTGGGCGCGCGCGCCGTGCTCAGGGCGGTTGACGGCGTCAGCTTTACCCTGGCGCGGGGGGAAACCCTCGGGCTGGTGGGCGAGTCCGGCTCGGGCAAAAGCACGGTGGCGCGCTGCGTGATGCAGCTGGAACGGCCGACCGGCGGCCGGGTATTGCTTAACGGCCGCGACCTGGTCGGTATGAGCCAGTCCGCGCTGCGGCCATTGCGCAAGGTGATGCAGATTATTTTCCAGGATCCCTATTCTTCCCTCAATCCACGGATGACGGTCGGCCGTTTTGTCGCGGATCCCATAGTGATCCATGAGGGCAAAATACCCCGTGAGGCGCTTATGCAGCGCGTGCGGGCCCTGTTTGCCAAAGTCGGCCTGGACGCCCGTCATCTCGGCCGCTATCCCCATGAATTTTCCGGCGGCCAGCGCCAGCGCGTCTGCATTGCACGGGCGCTGGCCATGTCGCCGCAGCTGATCGTGGCCGATGAGCCGATAACCGCCCTGGACGTCTCCATCCAGGCCCAAATCATAAACCTGCTGCAACAGCTGCAGGATGAACAGGGGCTGGCGTATCTGTTTATTTCGCACGACCTGGGCATGGTGCGCCATATCTGCCATCGGGTGGCCGTCATGCTGCGCGGTCTGATCGTGGAAACCGGCCCCGCCGAGGCCATTTTTCACGATGCCCGCCACCCTTATACCCAGGCGCTGCTGAGCGCCACCCTGGAAGCCGACCCCGCGCGGGAACGGAGTAAAGCGCGTCTGTTTTTCGACGCCGGCCAGCTTGACGGCAGGGCTCCCGGTTTTATGAAAGAGGTGACCCCGGGCCACTTTGTCAGGGAGTATGGCCACGCCCGCTGAAGAAAAGTCTCGTGCTTATTATTAATTGTATATACATAAATATTAATTGTATATACAATAAACCTGTCCGCGCCGTCGCGCCATAAGAGCCGCCAGCGCACGTTTTAGCGAAAACCATGACAGGAGAACGTAATGAGCTATACCAGCCTGGGGGATGTGATCGATCACGTTCGCAGCCAAACCGCGGCCATGGCCCGCGAGGAGCCCGCGGAGATTTACGCCTTTCGCACCGGAACCCTGGAGAACCAGGCGGGCAGCTACGGCCAGTATTTCGGTACCTGGGATATCGCGGCCGGTATGATGCGCGATTATTCCATGTATACCTATTATCCCTTGCTGCAAATCATTGAAAACCCGGATATCACGCTGCCGCAGTTCTGCTTTATCCTCGACAGTTTCGATCACCCGTACAGCAACTACCTGCGCTACAGCGGATTCCCGCAGCTGGGCAAACTGGCGCTGTCCCTGCGCCAATGGCTGCCGCGGGCGACATCGCGCCAGCAGGCGATAGAGGCGATCCGGGCGTTTTGCATCTATACCGATACGTTTGCCGCCTGGTCGTTCCATTATTTCCCGTGGGGACTGGGCAAGCAGTTTACCTACGCCAACCCCGAGGTGGCCGCGCCCGCCATTGCCGATGCATCCCGGCGGGTGCATATCAAGCCGGGCCGCAAGATCCGCCTGACCTGGCAACCGCTGGATATTACCGTGGATGCCTATCTGGCGGTCCATGAAAATCCGGAGTTATGCCAGGACCTGATGGCGGCCCTGCCTTTTACCGTCCTGCAAGATCACGCCGTGGTCACCGGCGAATCCATGTACGCCTGGTGCCCGCTGGTATCCACCGCGCCGATACAGGTGCGCGAGCGGATCTGCGACGCGCCCAAGGGGCGGCTGCGTTTTTCCCAATCCACCGGCCAGAAATTTATCGTGCAGTACGGACCGACCACCGAGGACCTGGCCCAACCGGTATTGGGAGAGGTCATTCCCGAGCATGCCGATCGCCTGGATAAGGTCGGCGCCGAGGTATGGAAAAGCACCTTTGACACCAAAACCCCCATCTGGCTGACCGTCGAGCTGGTCTGAGCAAGGGGCAACAGGGCGGCTTGCGCCGGCGTTTGCCGGCTGACCAGGCCGCCGCGCTTTGGCCGCGGCGCGGTTGATGTTTTTATTGGCAGGAAAAAACCATGACGATTATATTAAAACCCGGCGCCGTCACGCTGGCTGAACTTGAGTGTATTTACCGGACCGACGAGCCCGTACGGCTGGATCCCGCGATGGAGCCGGCCATTCGCAAGAGCGCGGCGCGCGTAGCGGAAATCGTGCAGGGCGAAGCGGCGGTCTACGGCATCAATACCGGCTTTGGCAAATTGGCCTCGGTGCGTATCCACGCCGACGATGTGGTAAAACTGCAGCGCAACCTGATTTTGTCGCACTGCTGCGGCGTGGGCGACACGCTGGCCAAACCGGTGGTGCGTCTGATCATGGCGTTGAAACTGATTTCGCTGGGCCGGGGCGCCTCGGGCGTGCGTTATGAGGTTATCGGCCTGATTGAAGCCCTGCTGGCCCACGATATCATGCCCGTGATCCCAAGCCAGGGATCGGTTGGCGCGTCCGGGGATCTGGCGCCGCTGGCGCATATGGTGGCCGCCATGATGGGCGAAGGCGACGCGGAGCTGCGCGGTCAGCGCATGCCGGCGGCGCAGGCGCTGGAGCAGGCGGGCCTGCGGCCTATCATCCTGGCGGCCAAAGAAGGACTGGCCTTGATCAACGGCACCCAGGCGTCCACCGCGCTGGCGTTGAAAGGGCTGTTCGGGGCGCACCGGGCGCTACAGTCGGCGCTGATTTCCGGCGCGCTGGTCACCGATGCGGTCATGGGCTCCACCGCGCCGTTCCATGACGAGATTCACCAACTGCGCGGCCATCCCGGTCAGATTGATACGGCGCGGGCCCTCAATTGGCTGCTGCGCGGGTCGGAAATCCGCTTAAGCCATCTGGCAAACGACGAGCGGGTGCAGGATCCTTATTGTATCCGCTGCCAGCCGCAGGTGGCCGGCGCGGCCCTGGACCTGATCCGCCAGGTCGCCGTCACGCTCGCGCGCGAAGCGAACGCCGTTACCGACAACCCGCTGCTGTTATCCGATAACAGCGTGGTGTCCGGCGGTAATTTCCACGCGGAGCCGGTGGCTTTCGCCGCCGATATCCTGGCGCTGGCCATTTCCGAGATAGGCGCTATCGCCCAGCGGCGCATCGCCCTGCTGGTCGACCCGGCCATGAGCTTTGGGTTGCCCGCCTTTCTGGTGGCCGCGCCCGGACTGAACTCCGGCATGATGATAGCCGAGGTCACCTCCGCCGCCCTGATGAGCGAAAACAAGCAGATGACGCATCCGGCATCGGTAGACTCCACCCCGACGTCAGCCAATCAGGAAGATCATGTTTCCATGGCCTGCCACGGCGCCATGCGGCTGGGCAGGATGCTGGATAATCTGTACGCCATCCTCGGCATTGAGGTGATGGCCGCCGTACAGGGCCTTGAATTCAGGCTGCCGCTGCGGACCAGCGCGCCATTGGCGATGGCGGCGCGCCGCGTCAGGGAGCAGATTGCGCCGTTGACGGTAGATCGGTATATGGCCGGCGATATCGCCGCCGCGGCGCAGCTGGTGGCCTCCGGCGCGTTGATTGACAGCGTGGGGGACCAGGGGATACTGCCGCCGCTGTGATCCTACGGCCGTACCGTCATCCCAGCGCTGGGGGAAGCCCCGCGCCGGGCGCATGTTTCACTGCAACCCGCCGGTGTTGCGGCGCTACCCACATCACTGCGGTTCGGCCGGCGGCACCGCCGCCAGCAGCGCCCGGGTATAGGGATGGGCCGAGGCGGAGAAAATCTGCTCCCGCCCGCCGGTTTCGACTATGCGCCCCTGGTACATCACGGCGATACGCGGCGCCATATAACGCACCACGCGCAAATCATGGGAGATAAACAGGTAGGCCAGCCCATGCTCCCGCTGCAACTGCTTCAGTAAATTAAGGATCTGCGCCTGTATCGACACGTCCAGGGCCGAGACCGGCTCGTCCAGAATCAGCAGCCGCGGTCTCAGCGCCAGCGCGCGGGCGATGCCGATGCGCTGGCGCTGGCCGCCGGAAAACTCCGCCGGATAACGCTGCGCCAGCGCCGGATCCAGCCCCACCTGGCGCATCAGCGCATAAATCCGTTTTTGCCGCTCGGCGGCGTTGCCGATGCGATGCACGGTAAGCGGCTCGCCGATAATATCAAAAGCGGTCATGCGCCGGTTGAGGGATGCGTAAGGGTCCTGGAAGACGATTTGAAATTCCCGGCACAGCCTGGCGTTGCGCCGCCTGGGCAGGGCGGTAATATCCTCGCCGTCGAACCAGACGCGCCCGGCGGTCGGACGCGTCAGCCCCACCAGCACCGCGCTCAGGGTGGATTTGCCGCAGCCAGACTCGCCCACCAGGCCCAGGGTTTCACCGGCGTTCAGCGTCAAATCCACCCCATTCACCGCCTTGACGGCGGCGGCGCGGCGCAAACCGCCGCCTGACGGCGGGTAATGTTTTTCGATGCCCTCCACCCGCAGCAGCGGCGGTGGCGCGGTGGGGCTTGCGAGCGGTATACCTGCGCTTGACATAGGCGATTAGTTCCTCTCCATGAGGACCGGCGCGGCCAGTTCATGGGCAAAATGACAGGCGCTGGCATGCGCGGGATCGGCCCCGTCCGCGCGCAGCGGCGGTATCTGGCCGGCGCAGATCGGGCGCTGCCGGCACAGCTGGCAGCGCGGGCGGAAGGCGCAGCCCGCGGGCAGGCGGGATATCAGCGGCGGCTCGCCCTTGATGGCCGCAAGTATCCGGTCCACGTCGTCGTCCAGGCGCGGAATGCTCCCCAGCAGCGCCCGGGTATAGGGATGGCGCGGCGCGCGGAATATCCGCCCCGCCCGCCCTTGTTCGACGATACGGCCGGCATACATCACCAGCACCCGATCGGCATACTGCGCCACCAGGCCCATATCGTGGGTGATAAGCAACAGCGCCGCGCCGGTCAGCCGGCAGGCGGCGCGCATGCTCGCCATGACCTGGGCCTGCACGGTAACATCCAGGGCGGTGGTCGGCTCGTCGGCGATAATCAGCCGCGGATGGTTTACCAGTGCGATGGCGATCAGGATGCGCTGGCACAGCCCGCCCGACATTTCGTGGGGATAACGTTTCATTTTGTCGGCGGCATCGCGGATACCCACCAGCGCCAGCACCTCTTCCGCCCGGTCGGCGCGCTGCCGGCGGGTGAGCGAGGGCTGGTGGCGGCGGATGCTTTCGGTAATCTGTCGCCCGATGGTCAGCACCGGGTTAAGCGAGGACATCGGATCCTGGAAAATCATGGCGATCTCATCACCGTACGGCCCGGCGCCCCGCCCTGCCTCCGGCGCCGGTAAATCCCGGCCGTCAAAGCGCATCCTGCCGGCGGCCACCTCGATGCCCGCCGGCAACAGCGACATCAGCGCCAGCGCCGTCAGCGTCTTGCCCGAGCCGGATTCACCGACGATGCACAGGGTTTCGCCGCGTTCGACGCTAAAGGAGATATTATCGATCGCCCGGCAACGTTCCCGGCCGGTGGCGAGATCAACGCTTAGCCCCGTCACCTCCAGCAGCGGCGCCGGGAGTTCATGGCTTGTCATAAGGACCTCCCCAGCGGGTCGAGCGCCTTATGCAGCGCGTCGCCCAGTTGATTCAGCGCCAGTACCAGCACCAGTAACAGCAGGCCGGGTACCACGGCATACAGCGGCGCCGTCGCCAGGTAATCGCGGCTGCTGCTGAGCATCGTTCCCCACGAGGCGGCCGGGGGCTTGATGCCCAGGCCGATAAAAGATAAGGACGCCTCCAGCAAAATGGCGTGGCCTGCCGCCGACGCCAGCTGCGTTATCACCACGCCGATGCTGTTGGGCAGCACATGACGCAGCATGATGCGCCACGGGCCGCTGCCCTGCACCACCGCCGCCTTCACATAGTCAAGCTCGCGCTCGCGCAGCACCGACGCGCGCATCAGGCGCGCAAAAATAGGGATGTTCACCAGTGCCACCGCGATACAGATTTGCGCCAGCCCGGCGCCCAGGATGGCCACCGTCATGACCGCCAGCAAAATGCCGGGATAGGCCAGCAGGATATCGCAGCCCCGCATCAGCAGCGCGTCCAGCCAGCGCGGCCCCATGCCGGCAACCAGTCCCGCCACGATGCCCAGTACCGCGCCCGCGCTCACGCTGGTAAACCCCACCAGCAGGGAGATGCGCGATCCGAACAGCGCCCGGCTGAGCAGATCCCGCGACAGCTCGTCGGTACCCAGCCAATGGCCGCCGGTACCGGCCGGCACCAGCCGCAGCCCGGCAAACTGGACATCCGGATCGCAAGGCGCCAGCCAGGGGGCCAGCAATGCCGCAAGCGTAATCATCGCCACGCCGCACAGGCCGAACAGGCCGGAGGGCGTGGCGAGCAGCGCCCTTAGCAACCGCAGCCGGCCGGGTCCGGCCGCCGCCGCGCCGCTCGTTTCCACAGCGTCTGCGCTCATCACGCCGCCCCCTTGACCAGGCGGATGCGCGGGTCAATGGCGCCGTACAATACATCGACCGCCAGGTTCAGCAGCAGGAAAAACAGCACCAGCACGATCAGGATCCCCTGCACCATGCCGTAATCGCGATTGATAATGGACTGTACCAGCAGGCGCCCGATGCCCGGCCAGGCGAACACCGACTCGATAACCACCGCCCCGCCCAGCATGCGGCCCAGCAGAATGCCGGTCATGGTGACAATCGGCAGCAGTGAATTACGCAGCACATGCCAATAAATGATATGCCCACGGCTCAGTCCCTTGGCCCGCGCGGTACGGATGTATCCCTCTCCCAGTGTGTCAACCACCGCGCCGCGGGTCGAGCGCACCAGCACCGCCGCGCCGTGCAGCCCAAGCGTCAGGGTAGGCAGCACCAGCGCCTGGGCAAAACCGGCGAACGATTCATCAAGGCTGACAAATCCCCCCGGCGGCAGCCAGCCCAGGGTGACGGCGAACAGCAGGATGGCGAGCATGCCGAACCAGAAATTAGGCGTGGCCACCGCCACGGAGGAAAAGACCGACGCCAGCCAGTCGACGGCTTTGCCCTGCCACAGGCCGGCGGCCAGGCCCAACGGCACCCCCACCGCCAGCGCGCTGAACAGGGCCGTGGCGGCCAGCAGCAGGGAATACGGCAGGCGGCTGAAAATCAGCTCGCTGTTATCGCGATGATAGATATAGGAGACGCCGAAATCGCCGCGCGCCATATGCCCCAGCCAGGCGGCGTACTGTACCGGCAACGGCCGGTCGAGACCATATTCCACCCGGATGCGCTGCACATCCTCCCGGCTTGCGTCCGGCCCGGCAATCAGTTCGGCCGGATCGCCCGGCATGGCGCGCACCACCGCGAACACGATAATGCTTGAGACCAGCAGCACCGGGATCCACTGCATCAGCCGGCGTAGCAGATAGGCGGTCATCGTCTGTTTCTCCTGGTCCGGCTCATGGCTGGAAGGAAGCCGCGCTCAGGATCGGCATGCCGTCCAGATTAAAACGCACGCCCGTCAGCCCCTTGGCGGAGGCCCACAGCACCGGCAGGGTCGCCACCGGCAATACCCAGTTTTGCTCCAGCATAAAGCTGTCGATGCGCTGCCAGGCGCGATCGGTTTGTTCATCCGGCGGCCGCGAGGTCACCAGGGCCACATCGTCCTGGTACTGCTGGGATTTGACGCCCGCCAGGTTATCGGTGGCGCGGAAAATCACCGCCGACATCAGGATGGTGGACGGACCGCGGCCGGCGCGGGCGTAGACATGGGCCGCCATTTGGAAATCCCCTTTGCGCAGGCGCGATATATAGGCGGCCTCGGACATTTCGACGATATTCACCTTCAGGCCGATGTCGCGCAGCGCGCTTTGCAGCATCTGCGCCATGGCGCCAATCTGCGGCTCGGACTGACTGCGCGACATCAGCGATATTTCCGCCCCGGCGGCGCCCGCCTGCTGGATCAGCTGTTTAGCCTGGGCCAGATCGAAGGTACAGGCGTTTTCATGCCCCGCCGCCTCGCGCTGGCTAAAATGCGGCCAGGGCAGGCATTTCACCCGGGCGTCCGGGCCGGCGATATCATGGGCGATACGCGCGCGATCCAGCGCCAGGCCGATGGCGCGCCGCACTTCGGGCTTATCCAGCGGCGGGGTTCGGGTATTCAGCGTAATATCCAGCACCCGTCCCTCCACGGTGGCGGCGCCGGTGGCGAAACCGGCCGCGGCCAGCTGTTCGGCGGCTTCCCGGTCCAAAGACGGCAAAAAATCCACCGTGCCGGCGCGCAGCTGCATCACCCCGGACTGCTGATCGGGAATCACTTTCAGGGTGATTTTCTTTAGCGCCGGACGCGGCCCCCAGTAGGCCTCGTTACGCACAAACACCGCGTCCTCGCCCGGCAGGTAGCGGCTCAGTTTAAACGGACCGGTGCCGTTGCCGCCGGTTTTGATTTTTTTAGGCGCGCTGCCGTCGATAATAAACGCCAGATCCAGTAAATCGAAGATTGCGTCCGAGGCGCCGGCAAAATGCAGTATCACGGTGCGATCGTCGGGCGTATCGATACTGCCGATCATTTTGGCCAGCGGCAGGATATTGGCGCCGTTAACCGGATCGCGGGCATAGTTCAGGCTGAACGCCACATCCCTGGCGGTAAACGGCCGGCCGTCATGGAACGTCACGCCGTCCGCCAGTTTAAGCGTCAGCGTTTTGCCGTCGTCGGAGCGGGTCCAGGACCGCGCCAGCTCCGGCTGCGGACGGCCGTCGGCATCCAGGCGGATCAGCGTGTTATACAGCAGATGCGTCAGCACAAAGGTGCCCATGCGCAGTTCCGTCGGATCAAAGGAGGTGATATCGGCGCTTTGTCCAATCACCAGGGTATCGCGCGCCGCCGCCAGGGCCTTGCCGCCCGCCAATGCCAAGCTTAACAGCAGCGCCAGCAGCAGGCCGCCGGCGCGGGCACGGCCGCTGAACATCTTTAACGTCATACTATCCCTCATACTCGCTTCAACGATGGACCAACCAACGGCAATGCGTTATTTGATCAAATTATTGTCTGTTGTTGTCCGAATACTATTGAATAAAGCCGATTTATAACAGAAAATAACTCCACATCTCATATGATTTGATCAAATATCGTTATGCGAAAAATAGATAAGCCCATCCACGACGGCGAACCGGACATTACCGACCGGCTCCGGGACGCCATCATCAACCGGCAGGAGTTCGACGCCGGGGCGCCGCTGCGCATCGACGCGCTGGCCACGCGTTTCGGCGTGTCCCATATGCCGATACGGGCGGCGCTGCAGCGGCTGGAAAGCGAAGGGCTGATCGTCGCCCAGCCCAATAAGGGCGCGCGGGTGGCGGCGGTGGATGAGACCTTCGTGGCCGAATTGCTGGATGTGCGCATGTTGATTGAAAGCTACCTGGCGCGCCGCGCCGCCGGGCGCATGACGCCGCAGTGGCTGGAACAATTGGAAACGCTGCGGGCGCGGCACGAAGAGGCGGTTGCCCGCGGCGACGCCGCCGAGGCGCTTACCGCCAATCGCGATTTTCACGCCGCCATTCATCACATTGCCGCCAACCGCGACGCCAGCCTGATTCTCGAGCGGCATTGGCGGCTGATCCGCGCCCTGTGGAAACGCTACGGTTATCAAGCCGACCGTTTTGCCGGCGTGGTGGCCGATCACCGGCTCTTGCTGGCGGCCTTCGCCGCCGGCGACGGTGAAGCGGCGGCGGCCGTAACCGCCGCCCATACCGCGCGCGCAAAGCTGGTGCTGCTCAACCGGATGCGTGAGCATGCCCCGCATGCGGACGGGTCGCAAACCTTTGACGCCGCCACGAAGGAACCCCATGAATAATTCGCGCATCGCCGCGCTGGAACTGGTGCATTGTCCGGTCACGACCAAAACCACCTGGTCATTTATCCGCCTGGCGCGGGCGGACGGCGCATGCGGCTGGGGCGAGGCCAGCTGGGTGCGCGAGCCGGGGGCGCTCGACGCCTGCCATGACGCCGCCCGGCGATATCTGCTGGGACAGCCCTGGGAGGCGCTTGCCGCCTATATTGCCCGGGAAACCCGCGGCGTACCCCAGGCGGCGATGGCCAGCGCCCTGGAACAGGCGATGTGGGATATCCGGGGCAAAGATAGGGGCGACTACGCGGCATCGCTGGCGGGCGGCGGCTACCGCACCCGCATCCCGTTGTATGCCAATATCAATCGCAGCATCGTCCAGCGCGACGGGGCGGGTTTCGCCCGGGCGGCGCAACGTGCGCGCGCGGCGGGATTTAACCGTATCAAGATAGCGCCTTTCGACGGCCTGACCCCCGATATCCGCCTGACGCCGCTGGGCCGGCGGCGGCTGGACGATGGGCTGGCGCGCGTGGCGGCCACCCGCGCGGCCATCGGACCCGCCGCCGAGCTGTATGTGGATTGCCACTGGCGCTTCGACCCGCCGGGCGCGTCGGCGGTATTACCGGAACTGGCGGCGCTTGGCGTCAGCTGGTTCGAGTGCCCGCTGGCGGAAACGCCGGAAAATATCCCCGCCCTGAAACACCTGCGCGGCGCAGCCAATACCCTGGGCATGCGCCTGGCCGGCCTGGAGGAACTGACGCATCCCGCCGCGTTTCTTCCCTGGCTCGCCGCCGGCGCTTACGATGTGGTGATGCCGGATGTCAAATATGCGCGCGGCATCACCGGCGTGCTGGAGGTGGCAACGCTTGCGGCCGCCCACGGCGCCGGCTGCGCGCCGCATAACCCCAGCGGACCGATTGCGCATGCCGCCAGCCTGGTGGCCTGCGCCATCAGCGAGGGCATTGAGCAGTTGGAGCATCAATTTGATGAAACGCCGGCCTTCTGGCGCCTGGCGGCCGCCGATTTCCCGCGCCCGGCGAACGGGGCCAGCCTGACGCCCACGCTTGCGGGGCTGGGCACGGCGCTCAGGCGGTAAATGGCGGGCCGGGTGCCGTATCACCGGCGGCCCGCCCCGTTCAGGAGGCGATGCCCAGGCCGACGATATTGGCCGCCAGGATAATCACCATCGCGCCGAGGCTCAGCACCCGCACCGGTTTTTTGCCCACGGCCAGCCACTCCTTGAGCAGCAGGCCGACGATGCCGCCGCACAGCACATAAAAGCTCATATGCAGCATCCAGCTGACATAACGGTATTGTTCCGGAATATTGGCGTGTCCCCAGGCATAGAAGAAAAATTGCAGATACCACATGACGCCGCCGAGGATGGCGAACAGCGCATTGGCTATCAGCAGGGATTTCCCCACGGATAAATCCGCTTTTATCGACAGTTCGGGCCTGGTGGCCAACCGGAAAAAACAGTAGGCCAGATTGACGATAGCCCCGCCGCCCATGATGATCACATAGCTGGGCAGCGCCACGTACAGCGGGCTGATGCCGATATTTTTGGCGGCGATATGCATCGGCACCGCGGCATCCATGGCAAAGGACATGCCGGCGGAGAAGATCCCGCACAGCACGGCCAGGATCAGGCCCTTCTTAAGACTGAACTCCTGGGCGCTGACGCCGAGCGCTTTTTCCTTCATTACCCCGGCATAGCTGACGATGCCGACGCCTATCAGGGCGACGAATACGCCCAGCAAGGTGATCTGGCCGCCGGTCGAGCCGGCCATGGCGCCGAACTTCCCTTGCAGGATAGGCGTCATCAGCGTGCCGACAATCAGGGTGATGCCGATGGCAATGCCGATCCCCATGGACATGCCGAGATAGCGCATCGTCAGGCCGTAATTAACATTTCCCACGCCCCACATGGCGCCAAACAGAAATACCGGCAGCAATGTCGACCAGGAAAACGCGCCGAAATAGCCCCAGAAATCGGGGAGCAGGATGGCGCTGACGGTCCAGGGCAACACCACCCAGGAAAAGAACCCGCCCAGCGACCACATGGTCTCCCAGCTCCAGCGCCGGACCTGCTTGAACGGCGCGTAAAAACAGGCGGCGGAAGCGGCGCCGACGAAATGCCATAATATACCGAGGAAAATTGAGCTGCCCATTTACAATTCCTTAGAAAATAATTTGCATAAAGTGATAGGGACACATGCCGGAAAATGAATGCCAATGTAATTTTGTATTCTAAGCATCGGACTGAGCCTTACCTTCATATCCACGCCATTCAGATCGTCACCCTGGCACGCATATAAAGAGGGATGTGATGAGTATCACAAAAACATAATTGATTTATTTGCGGCAGGTTCTCATAAGCTTATTTCTATCGCTCAAAAAAAATGTATTATTAATAAAAAAAATCGGCACGACGTTTCATTTTTTTTATTATTCGCGCTCATTTATCGACAATAGTCTTAATTATCGTAAAATAAAGTATATAATTTATGCCATGCTCATTTAAATTAATGCGTTGTTTTTAAATCTAAAAAAGATAAAAGCATTCTTTTTTAAGGCTGAATTTTTCACACCTATAACCGATTTTTACCACTCCCGCGGCATCTTTACATGATTGCCATCTTTTGTCCGGTACTGGCAATGGGCGGAAGGTCCTGGGGCGGCGCTTGCGTTACGATACCGGCAAAGATCAATCCACAGGCGATATTTCGCCTGTTATTACGCCATGCGCATAAAACAAGACGTGTTACTTCTTACTAACAATTCTGAAATCAACCGAAGGTTATCATTATGACTAATCGTATGATCTTAAATCAAACCGCCTATTTTGGCCGGGGCGCTATTTCGCATATTATCGATGAAGCAAAGGCCCACGGTTATAAAAAGGCGCTGATTGTTACCGACCAGGAGTTAATCCGCGTTAAGGTGGCCACCCGGGTATTCGCGTTACTTGATCAGGCGGGTTTTGCCTTCGACGTTTTTGATGAAGTGATGCCAAACCCCACGGTCTCCGTCGTCAAACGCGGCGTAAGCGCCTTTAAAGAGGCCCAGGCGGATTTTCTTATCGCCATCGGCGGCGGTTCGCCGCAGGATACCAGCAAGGCCATCGGCATTATCATCACTAATCCCGGCTTCGCCGATGTGCTTAGCCTGGAAGGCGTGGCCGCCACCACCGCGGCCAGCGTACCGGTGATCGCCATACCCACCACGGCCGGCACCGCGGCCGAAGTGACGATTAACTACGTGATTACCGATGAGGACAAACGGCGTAAATTCGTCTGTGTCGATCCCCACGATATTCCGCTGGTGGCGATTATCGACCCGGACATGATGTCCAGCATGCCCGCGTCCCTGAAAGCCGCCACGGGCGTAGACGCCTTGACGCACGCCATTGAGGGCTACACCACCCGGGCGGCCTGGGAACTCACCGATATGTTTCACCTGAAGGCCATTGAAATCATCGCCCGCTCGCTGCGCGCGTCGGTTCAGGGCGATGCCAGGGGCGTGGACGACATGGCGTTGGGGCAATATATCGCCGGCATGGGATTTTCCAACGTCGGCCTGGGGCTGGTGCACGGCATGGCGCATCCGCTGGGGGCGTATTACAACACTCCGCACGGCGTCGCCAATGCCATTCTTCTGCCGCATATTATGGTATACAACGCGGCGCAAACCGGTGAAAAATTCCGGGCGATCGCCGTGGCGATGGGCGTTGAAAACGCGGCCGCCATGCCGCTTGAGCAGGCGAGGACGGCGGCCATCGACGCGGTGAAGGCGCTTTGCCGCGAGGTGGGCATTCCCGCGCGGCTGCGCGAAGTCGGCCTGAGGGAACAGGACATCCCGGCGCTGGCGCAGGCGGCGCTTGACGACGTCTGTACCGGCGGCAACCCCCGGCAAACCAGCCTGGAGGATATCAAGGCGTTATATCAGGCCATCTTCTAATCTCCCTCCGTCCCGGTAAAGACCTTGCCGGCGCGGCGGGAAGACATCCCCGCCGCCCGGTTTCCCCACTCCCCCGGGTCGTTTCTACCGGCTGAAAATCATTTTTGCGCCCTGGATCACATTATGGTTTCGCAGTGAGAATCTAACATTAGGTAATCGATTACCTAATGCGAATAAACATGCAAAAACCCATAGCTATCCGTGATGTCGCCCAGGCGGCGGGCGTCTCCACCGCCACGGTATCACGTTATATGAACGGCAAGTTTCATGCGATGAGCGCGGACACCCGATTGCGCATTGAAAGCGTGATTGACGCTATGGGCTATAAACCGAACGATGTGGCGCGCACGCTGCGCAGCACCAAAAGCAACACCATCGCGGTGATCGTGTCCGATATCCTCAATCCCTATTCCATCGCCATCCTGCAAGGGATCGAGGAAGCCTGCGCGGCGTTCGGCTATACCATATTCGTCTGCAATTCCAGGGAACTGCCGGTAAAGGAGAAAGAATTTATCGAGATGATGCTGGCGAAACGGGTCGATGGTTTTGTGATAAATACCACCGGCGGCAATGATGGTCTTATCGCCAGCCTGGCCGAGCGGACCCCCGTGGTGCTGGTCGGACGTAAAATCAGCCAGGGGGCGGTGCAGGCCATTACCGTGAATAACGCGCAGGGCATGGCCCTGGCGGTGGACCATTTGCGGGCGCAGGGCTGCCGTTCCCTGGCATTGCTCAGCCCGCCCACCACCGGGATCAGCCCGCGCATGGAACGCGTTGAGGCTTTCCGCGCGCACGCCGCCCGCGCCGGGGCCGACGGCATCATCAGCGCTATCCAGATTATCGGCCGTGTCCAGGTCGAGCCGGTCGCCGACGCCCTGCAACATATCATGGCGCGGCGCGACCCGCGGCAACGGCTGGGCATTATCGCCACCAACGGCATGCTGGCGCTGGCGGTGCTCAAGGCCGCCAAGGTCCTGGGATACGCCATTCCCGCCGATTTCCTGTTTATCGGTTTTGACGATACCGAATGGGCCTCGGTCAGTTATCCCAGCCTGACGGTGGTCGCGCAACCGACCTACGAGGTCGGCGCCGCCGCGG
The DNA here is from genome assembly GCF_047324145.1 of Sodalis sp. RH24. NCBI lineage: Bacteria > Pseudomonadati > Pseudomonadota > Gammaproteobacteria > Enterobacterales > Bruguierivoracaceae > Sodalis > Sodalis sp. RH24. The sequence goes on along the minus strand of NZ_CP178729.1, from coordinate 107,451 downwards.
CGAAAAGACTGATCGCCCATTTGATTAAAAAAGAACCGCAAAATGGACCGGACGCCATTGAATTACCGGTGAAACTGATCCCGAGAGACTCAACCCTGACTTAATTTTTACCGCCAGGGTAATCGGTTACCCTGCTGGACCGGAGGCAGCGATGCACATTCAAGATATCAAGACTTACGTGGTGGTACAAAAACTGGATACACAGTTCGGCATGTCCCAGTGGTTATGGGATAGCCGGGCCAGCTGCCTGTTGGAAATCATCACCGACGAGGGCGTGATCGGCTGGGGCGAGTGTTTTGGCCCGGCCAGGGCCAATGCCGCGCTGATCAATGAATTATTCGCCCCGCTGCTGATCGGGCAGGATCCGCTGCAGCGCGCGCCGTTATGGGAAACCCTCTACAACCGCACCCGAGAATTCGGCCGCAAAGGCATCGCGGTTTCCGCGCTGTCCGGTATCGATATCGCCCTATGGGATATCGCCGGCAAAATCATGGGGCAGCCTATCGCGGCATTGCTGGGCGGCGCCGCCGCGGTGCCGGTCACCGCCTATGCGTCGTCTTTTTATTATTCCGGCGACGCGCGCTATACGCTGGAAAAAGACGCTGAAGAGGCGCTGAACCAGGGATTCCGGGCCTTTAAAATGAAAGTGGGCGGCCTGGGGCTTCGCCAGGATGCGCAACGGGTGGCGCGGGTGCGGCAGTTGATCGGCCCCGATGCCGGCCTGGCGGTGGATGCCAATCGAGCCTATACCGCGCGCGAGGCCATCCAGTTGGGCAGGATGATTGAAGAACAGGACATCTCCTGGTTCGAGGAGCCGGTGCTGCCGGATGATTTCACCGGCTATCGCGAGGTGAGAAGCGCGTTGCATATGCGCATCGCCGGCGGCGAATCGGAATTTACCCGCTTTGGCTTCCGGCCGTTCCTGGAACAACGCTGCGTGGACATCGCCCAGCCGGATGTCGCCGCCTGCGGCGGCTTGGGCGAAGCGTGGCATATCGCCGTGATGGCCACCGCCTTCGGCGTCGATTGTTATCCCCATCTATGGGGTTCCGCCATCTCCTTGGCCGCCACGCTGCATTTAATCTCCGCCATTCCGGTGGCGGTGCCCTCGATGGTAAAGGCGCGGCCGCTGCTGGAGCTGGATCGGGCGCCCAACGTCTTTCGCGAACAGCTTTCCGACTTAGTCATCGGGCCGTCGATGCCGGTGCCGGATAAACCGGGGCTGGGCATTGAAATCGACCGGAGCCTTATCCGGCGCTACGCGCAATAACACGGCCGGCACGTTCGCCAGGCCACGTCACCCTACGATGGAATCATTAAAATAAACACAGAATGGGACAGGATATGAGTCATGCAAAATGGTACCGGATTGGCGGCACATTGATGATTGGGCTATTTGTCGCTTATCTCGATCGTTCAAACCTCTCCATTGCGCTGCCCGGCATGGAACGCGATCTGGGTTTTTCCGGCGCGGCGACCAAAAGCCTGGCCTTGACCGGCTTTCTTATCGGCTATGCGGTGGCGAATTTTTTCGGCGGCTTCCTTACCTACAAACTGAACCCCAAAACCACCATCGTCAGCATGGTGCTGATCTGGTCGCTGGCCCAGGTGATGACCGCCTGGGTCACCTCGCCCACGCTGTTGATTATCTACCGCATTATTCTCGGCATCGCGGAAGGCATTTACTGGCCGCAGCAATTCCGTTTCGCCCGCGCCTGGTTTACCAAAGATGAAATCACGCGCGGCACCAATCTTATCCAGTTTTACGGCCAGTTCCTGGCGCTGGCGCTGGGGTTCCTGATCCTGACGCCCATTTACGACGCCCTGGGCTGGGAATGGATTTTTTATATCACCGGCGGGCTGGGCCTGGCGATCGTGGTGCCGTTATTTTTGCTTTTCCTGAAAAACGCACCGGATGGCGGCAGCGGGGCGGCGGCCGAAGAGGCGCGTCCCGCCGGGAAACTGACTTTCCAGGCGCTCGGCGGTTATCCCTTCCTGTTATTGATATTCAGTTATTTCGCCAACGGCATGCTGTTTTGGGGCATTACGCTGTTTATTCCGATGCTGGTTCATTCGCTGGGCTTTACCGGCCTGTGGCAGGGGTTTGCCAGTTCCCTGCCCTATATGCTGGCGATTGTGTTCGCCATTCCGATGGCCTATATCAGCGATCGTACCCAGAAACGCGGGCTGATCGCCGCCTCGGGACTGGCCGTCGCCGGCATACTGCTGGTCATGTTGCCCGTTATTGATAATCCGGTGGCGAAAATGGCGTTGATTACCCTGGCCATCGCTTATTTCACCAGTAGCTACACCACCAATATCTGGTCGATTATCACCTCAAGCGTCCAGCCCGAAGCGGTAGGCCCGGCGGCCGGGGTGATTAACGGCATCGGCGCGGGCGGCGGCGGCACCACCGCCGGTTTTGTCGTTGGCGTGCTGTACAGCAACACCGGCTCCTATCTGGCGGGATTCAGCGTTATCGGCGCGGTAGCCATCCTGGGCGGGCTGGCCGTCTATCTTTATACCAAAATCCAGCGCACGGACGTGAGCGCGCAATAACGTGGCCGCGCCCCCAGCCTTTGCCGCGGTCAATGCGCCGGGGGCGCCGCCGCCGGCTTGGTTATTTTCTTCATCAGCGGCACCATGGCGGTGGCGATGATAAAGCACCACATGATCGCCATAAACGTATCGCTGAAGGTTAACGTGCGCGCCTCGCGGTAAGCCAGCGACCACAGCTGGCGCAACGCGGCGGCGGCGGCGGAGGACGGATCGTAGCCGAGCCGGGTAAATTGCCCGGCCAGCGTATCCAGCATGGCGTTCATCGCCTCGTTGGACGCCGTCAGGGATTCCGCCAGGCGGGAATAATGCAGGTTGGTGCGATCGTTGAGCAACGTCGCGCACCAGGCAATGCCGATGGCGCCGCCCAGGTTGCGCATCAGGTTGAAGAGCCCCGAGGCCATTTTCAGTCGTTCCGGCGCCAGGCTGCCCAGGGTCAGCGTGACGACCGGGGCGACGGAAAACTGCTGCGCCATGCCGCGGAACGCCTGGGGTATCAGCAGTTCCCGCGCCCCCCAGTCATGGGTAATCGGCATAAAATTCCACATGGAGAAAGCAAAGCAGGCAAGGCCGAACATCAGCAGCCAGCGCAGATCGATACGGTTGGCAAAAAAGGAATAAACCGGAATGGACAAGACCTGGAAGATGCCGGTGGAAAATACCGCCATACCGATCTGCAGCGCGCTGAATCCCCGGACCTGGCCGAGGAACAGCGGCGTCAGGTAGATAGTGGCGAAGATGCCGACGCCGGTGATAAAGGAGAAAAAACAGCCAAGGGCGAAGTTGCGCTCTTTTAACGCGCGCAGATCGACAATCGGCCGGGCAAAGGTTAGCGAGCGCCAGAGAAACAATACGCCCGCCACGGCGGAAATCCAGGCGGTGGCCAGGATAACGCCATCACCAAACCAATCCCAGCGCGGCCCCTCCTCCAAAGTGTACTCAAGGCAGCCCAGGCAGAGCGCCAGCAGCACAATGCCAAGGTAATCGGCGCCGCGCAGCAGCGCCAGGTTGGCGCGGTCAATCCTGACCATAAGCGGCACGGCGACGGCAACAAAAATCCCCGGCACTAAATTGATAAAAAAGAGCCAGTGCCAGGAATAGTTTTCGGTAATCCAGCCGCCCACCGTCGGCCCAAGCGTCGGCGCCAGCGACGCGATGCCGCCGACGGTGGCGGCGGCGAACACCCGCTGCGGCCCGGCAAAAAAGATAAAGGCGGTGGTAAACACCAGCGGGATCATCGAACCGCCGAGAAAACCCTGCATCGCCCGGAACAGGATCATGCTCTGGATATTCCACGCCCAGCCGCACAGCAGGCTCGATAAGGTAAAGCCAATGGCGGAAACGCAGAACAGCCAGCGGGTCGACATCACATGCGCCAGCCAGCCCGAAAGCGGTATGACGATGATCTCGGCGATCAGATAGGCGGTCTGGACCCAGACGGTTTCATCGGTGCCCGCCGACAGGCCGCCGCCGATATCCTTTAACGACGCCGAGACAATTTGTATATCCAGCAAGGCGATGAACATGCCGACGCACATGGTGGCAAAGGCGAAGATACGGGTGGGCAGCGTCATGCCGGCCGGCAGGGCCGCCACCGATGAATGCGCGGCCGGCGCGGCGGCGGCGCTCACGGGCGTTCCGCTTCGCGGCTGTCGATGGCGGCGGTTACCGACAGCCCCGGGCGCAGCAGGCCCAGCGTGCCGTCGTCGCGATCAAGATTGATGCGCACCGGGACGCGCTGGACGATTTTGGTGAAATTGCCGGTGGCGTTTTCCGTCGGCAGCACGCTGAACTGCGCGCCGGTCGCCGGCGCCAGGCTGCTGACCGTACCGTGGAACACCCGCCCGGGCTGGATATCGGCCCGCACCGTGGCGCGCTGTCCCGGCCGCATATCCGCCAGCTGATCTTCTTTAAAATTGGCGTCCACCCACAAGCCCGTGGCCGGGATAATGACCAACAGCTGGCTGCCGGCGCCGGCCCAGGCGCCCAACCTGGCCCGCCGGTTGCCCACCACGCCGTTAATCGGCGCGCGGATCTGGCTGTACTCCACATTAAGCCGCGCGAGATCGCGCCCGGCAACGGCCTGATCCAGCGCGGCCTTGATCTGGCCTTTTTCGCTATCGGTGACCGCCAACTGACGCTGTGCCGCCAGGAGCGCCGCGCGGGCCTGCTGGCCATCGGCCACCGCCTGCCGGTAGTCGGCCTCGGCTTTTTGCAGGCTTTGCACGGAGACGGCGGCGGACATCTGCAGTTTTTGGTAGCGATCCAGGTCATGGCGGGTGCGTTCCGTTTGCGCGTCGTAACCGGCGATGGCGGCCTTGGCCTGCTCGATCAGCGCTTCCTTTAAACTGCGCGTCGAGGCCAGATTGACCAGCGCGGCCTGCTGCGCGGCGATTTCGCTTTCCGTTTTCGCCAGTTCGGCCCGGTAATCCCGATCGTCAAGGCGCACCAGCACATCGCCGGCATGCACCGCCTGGTTATCGGTGACCTCGACGCTTGCGACATATCCCGCCACTTTGGCGCTGATGGTGGTGATGTCGCCGCCGATATACGCATCGTCGGTGGTCTGCATAAAGCGGCTTTGAGTCCACCAAAAATAGCCGTAACCGGTAAGTATCGCCGCGCCGGCCGTCAAGGCCATAAGCATCAGGACGCGGCTTTTTTTCATGCCGCGCGGCGGCGCGTCGCTTGCGCTGAGAGGCGTGTTCATCGGGCTATCCTGTTAAGCACATTTTTTAGCGGGCGGGTTAAAACGCAGGTTGTCATCCCCGGTCGTTTCTTTTAGCTGCAAAAATGCCATGCGGTAGCGCATTTGCTCGCTGGCCATCGGTCCCGGGCCTACCCGATAGGCCGCGTCGGTCATTTTTTCACCGGTTACGGCATCCACCAGTATCGGCTGCGCCGGCACGTTAGTTTCCCGGTTGACCAGCTGTGTCGCGATGCCTTCGGGGGCGAAATGGGCGTTGCCCCAGGCCAGCAACGCCCATAATACCGGCTGGAAATCGCGTCCGGCCTCGGTCAAGTGATATTCGTGGCGGGGAGGCTTATCGCTGTACTGCCTGCGCTCCAGCAGGCCGTTTTCCACCAGTTCGGTTAACCGGCGCGTCAGCATATTGGGGGCGATCTTCAGACTGGCCTCGAATTCATAAAACCGCGTCAGGCCGTAGAAGGCGTCGCGCAGGATCAGCATGCTCCACCATTCCCCTACCCGTCCCAGGCTGCGGGCGATGGGACAGGGCATGGCGCTGAAATCGGTCTTGGTCATGGGCGGGCGCTCCGGCTGGTAACTATCAAGTTGAAAGTAGCATACCGCCAGTGACTATCATTATGCAAGTCTATGCCTAAAAAAAGGCCCATAGGGTATAGTCAAAGCGGGCACTCTCGCGCCGCATGCCGCGCGTAGGGTTTTTGACCGGCCGCCGGCGCGGCATTCTCAATCAAGGCAGGTGTTGCATGTCAGATCATCAGCATAGCGTTTCCCAGGCCGCCACCCTGCGCGTCTGCCGCCCCTGGCCCGGGATCATGGCCTTTTACGACGGGCGCATCCCCCATAAGAGACTTTACGGCGCGCAAGCTAACTGGCTCGATGACGGCGCCTTCTCTCTCGGCACCGCCACCTACGCCATCATCGCGGGCCACGAGGCGGTGGTGTACGATACCCACATGACGCTCGATCACGCCGCGGCGATCCGCGCCATCCTGGAAGAAGAGGGCGTCACCGCCATCAGGGTGATCATGAGCCATTGGCATACCGATCATGTCGCGGGCAACGCGGCGTTCGCCGATTGCGAAATCATCGCCTGCGACCTGACCCGGCAATTGCTGATAGAACACCGCGAAGAGCTGGAAAACGGCGCCCCGCCCATTACGCCGCTGGTCCTGCCCACCACCACCTTTACCGATCGCCTGGACCTGACCGTCGGCGCCCTCTCCCTGGAGCTGCGCCAGTACGATATCCACAGCGCGGACGGCCTGGTGGTGCGCATCCCTTCGCTGGGGCTGTTGTTGGCCGGCGACACGCTGGAGGATACCCTGACCTATGTCGCCGAACCCGGACGGCTCGCGATACACCTGCGCGAGCTGGCCCGCCTCGGGCAGTGGGATTTCCAGCGGATCCTGCCGAACCACGGCCGCTTAGAGATGATTGCCGCCGGCGGCTACCCGCGCGACCTGATCGCCGCCACGCAGCGGTATGTGGAACAGCTGCTCCGGCTGCCGGCACACCCGGAATTAGCCGCTTTGCCGCTGGTGGAGTTTGCCGCCGCCTCGCTGGCGACCGGCGCGGTGGCCTGGTTCGAGCCCTATGAGGCGGTGCACCGGCATAATATCGCCAGCGTGCTGAAGGCGGCCGGCGCCGATTGCCGGCCACAGCCTGGCTGAGTGAGGATCAGCCGCGCGGGCGTTCGCCGCGATTTTCGCGGCAAGGGGGCTGCGGCGCGCGGCTGGACTGCTGCGGGTGGACGTCACGCCGGTTTGCCCGCCGCCATCAGACCAGGGCGATCAGTTCGCGCCGCTGCCGCGGCGTCAGCGCCGGTCCGGTCGCCGCCGCCGCGTTTTCCGCCATGTACCTGGGATTGCCCGTGCCCGGTATGGCGCAGGTGACGGCGGAATTGGCGAGCACGAACTTCAGCGCCAGCTGCGCCCAGGACGCGGCGCCGGCGTCTGCGGCCCAGCCGGGCAGCGGCGTCGCCCCCAGGCGCCTGAGCAGCCCGCCGCCGCCAAACGGCGTGTTGCAGATAACGGCCACCCCTTTGTCACGCGCCAGGGGGAGCAGCCGTTGTTCGGCCGCGCGATCGTCCAGGGCATAGTTAATCTGCAGGAAATCCAGCGGCGTGGCGTTGATGAGGCTCTCCAGCGCATCGTACGCCGCAGGGGTATAGTGCGTGACGCCGATATAGCGAATGCGTCCCGCCGCTTTCATCGCGCGCAGGGTGGGCAGGTGCGTTTGCCAGTCCAGCAGATTATGGATTTGCATCAGATCGATGCGATCGGTTTGCAGTAAACGGAACGACGCCTCCATTTGCCGGATGCCGGCCTCGCGTCCGGAGGTCCATACCTTGGTGGCGAGAAAGGCCCGGGGCCGCAGCCGCCGCGCCCCCAGCAGTTCGCCGGTGGTGCGCTCCGCCCGGCCGTACATGGGCGAACTGTCGATAACCGTGCCGCCGGCGGCAAACAACGCATCCAGCACCGCGGGAAGCCGCGCATACTGACTGTCGCCGGGCGCGACATCAAAGCCGCGATAGGTGCCAAGGCCGATAACCGGCAGCGCTTCGCGCGAGGAAGGGATAGGACGGGTCGGCATAGGCGATGCTCCTGGCGCAGGCGGCCGCGGGGATACCGGCGGCGCGCCGAATGAAACCCTGGCGCCCAGGGTGCTCCAGGCCGCCCATCCGGCGCCGAGGCGCAAGAGCCGGCGGCGGGATAACGGCGCCATCGTCAGCCCGCCAGGCCGGGATACCGCCCGGGCGCGATAGACGGCGCACGCCGCAAGGCGCGGCAGGCCCCGGGGTAGCCTGGTGATAGAGATTGACCGCCGATACCCAGGTCGAGCCGTTTTTGCATCCCACGATCCCCCCGTACTGTTTGGTCGCCGTTATTACCGAATATAGCTTATCGTATTACTATAAGCCGGCGCCAGCCGACATAACGGCAATAGCGGGTGCATCATCCCTTTAGACTTACCGGCAATTGTAATATATTCAGCTAAGCTATTTGATAAAACGGTCAATATCCTATGTCGCTCACCCATATCCTCCATGCCGGTCAGCCGGTAAATCAGCAGATTTACCGTTTCCTGCGCCAGGAGATTGTCACCTGCATAATCCCGCCGGGTTCGCTGCTTTCCGAAAAAGAAATCTCCGCGCGGTTTAATGTCTCGCGCCAACCCGTGCGCGAAGCTTTCATTAAACTGGCGGAAACCGGGCTGGTCCAGGTATTGCCCCAGCGCGGCACCTTTGTGCGTAAAATCTCCGCCAGGCTGGTGGAGGACGGGCGTTTTATCCGTGAATCGCTGGAAAGCGCCGTGGTACGCCGCGCCGCCAGGCAGGCCCGCCCGGAGTATCTGGAGCGGCTGGAATATAATCTGGAGCTGCAATCGCGCTCGGCGCAAAAACACGATAGCTTTGAGTTCCTGCGGCTTGATGATGATTTTCACCGGCTTATCGCCGGCAGCATTGATTGCGCCCTGGCCTGGGAAACGGTGGAAAATATCAAGGCGGCGATGGACCGGGTGCGTTTTCTGACCTTAAGCGAAGTATCGCCGCCGGACCGGCTTATCGAACAGCATCATCATATTCTCCGCGCCATTAAAGCCCAAGACGCCGACGCCGCCGAACAGGCGATGCGTCTCCATTTGCAGGAAATGATTTTCTCCATTACGCCTATTAGCGAGCGCAACGGCGAATGGTTTGAGGATGACTGAATAGCGCGTCATGGGCGTACGGAACGCGGCCGGTGCTACCGGCCGCGGGGATGGCGGAGTGAGAAACAGCGGCGCGCGGCGCCGGGAAGCCGTCCGGCCGCCGCGGCGCATTAGCCCTTTACGCCGTCTCCGGCGCGGCCGCCGGCGCCACTTCCGGCACGGTATCAGGCCAGACCCTATCATAACTATAGCCGGTCAGGTCTTCGACGACGGCCCGGGTGCGCGGGTCGACCTGGCGTTTATCGCCGTTGTTCTTCAGCCGCTCGATGTCCTGCACCAGAATGGTATGGGTGCGTTTATTCAGTCTGAACGTCAGCGCGACGCACAGCGCCAGCACCAGCAGGCCGCCGGTGCCGATAAACAGCAGCATGGCGATGGTCGTTACCGCCTGCGGGGACTGCACGGCGCTGCCGGTAATAAACCCCCCTTCCTGCAAAATCACGCCGACAAAAAAGGTGGCGATGGCAACACTTGTCTTGCGGGAAAAGGTCATCACCGCGGCAAACAGCCCTTCGCGGCGTTTTTTGGTCACCATCTCGTCGATATCGGGAATAAACGGAAAGACGTTCCAGGGGGTAAATTCCAACAGGCAGCGTCCTATCTGGTAGGTGATGGCGATAGCGTAAAGCATCAGGACCTTGGCCGGCGGATTATTCAGGTACACCGCAAGCAGCGCCCCCAGGCAAACCAGCATAATGGTATAGCCGCAAATATACAGGCGGGAGGGACCGTATTTAATAATCGCCATGCCCGCCAATAATGTCACCGGCAGGCCGATAATACTCAGGGAAAGCAGGCCCGCGGCAAATGACGCGGAGACGCTCAGGCAATACACGCAGAAAAAGACAAAGACGGTATTAAAGATATCCTTGGCGGTAAAAGACAGCAGGTAAATGGCGATATGTTTACGAAAAGCGCGTATTTTCAGCGTCGAGCCATACTCTATCCATAGCCGGCCAAAGCGCTTTAATTGATCGCCAACGCTGTGTTTATCGGTGGATTTAGCGCGATCCAGATCCGCCAGCATGGCCGGCGTCAGCGCCCGCTCCCAGGTCACGCTATACGAGACCATGATGCATACCGCGAACAGCACGGCAAAAAACAGGCCGTTAACCAAATAGGCCGTAGGGTTGTTTTCCCCGAAATGGCCAATCAGCAATCCCGGAATGAAGGTTGCCAGGAACGTGCCCATCGCCGAGAGGAACATGCGGCAGGTCGATAATTTGGTGCGCTGGTTAAAGTCCTTGGTCATTTCCGACGGCAGGGTTTCCCAGGGGATCAGCACCATCGCGGCAATGATTTCAAATAATAAATACACCGACAGATAAAACCAATAATTCATGCCGTTAAGCCACAATAAGGCATAGACCAGCATGAGCGGCGAACCGATTAATAAAAAGAAGCGCCGGCGGCCAAATTTTTTACCAAAATAGTTTTTGTAAAAATGGTCGGTAAAACTTCCCATAAACAGGCTGACGATAGCATCGACAATACGCGCGATACCCACAATCGACGCCGCCTGTATCGGCGACAGGCCGACAAAGGTCGTATAGTAGAACAACAGCCAGGCGCCGATAACGGTAAACGCCCCCCCGCCCATGATATCGGTAAGGCCATAGCCGATACCGATAGGTATTGTGACTTTCCTCGACATAACGTTAAGCCTCTATTTTAAATTTTATGCGGCGAGACAATAGATAATTATTCGCTGCATTTAAAAAATGACGATAAAGTCAAAAATAATATTATGTCTCAAATATTAAATCTGACTCATGCAATAACAGCGATCGCTAAAAATCAAAATAAACCTTGGCATTCTGATAACAAATATTACCGATAAGTTTTTCCAGCAAGGCCTGGTCGGCGGGAATATGTCCCGCCGTGACCCACTCGCCAATCAGATCACATAAAATGCGGCGAAAATAATCATGCCGGGTGTAGGAAATAAAGCTGCGCGAGTCGGTAAGCATACCGACAAAATTCATTAACAGTCCGTGGTCGGCCAGCGTGGTCAGCTGGCGGATCATGCCGCGCCGGGTATCGTTAAACCACCAGCCGGCGCCGAACTGCATGTTCGATTTAACCCCGCCCCCGGTTTGGAAATTGGCCAGCGTGGAGGCCACCACGTCATTGAGCGACGGATCCAGGTTATAAACGATGATTTTCGGCAGGGCGTCCCGTTGCGCCATGGCGTCGAACAGCCGGTTAAGATGCGGCGCGATGTCGGACTGATCGCAAATGGAATCGTAACCGACATTCGCGCCGAGCTGCTGAAACATGCGGGTATTGGCGTTACGCAGCGCGCCAAAATGGATCTGCATGGTCCAGCCGCGTTTGGCGTAAAAGCCGGCCAGCGCCAGCAGCACCGCGGATTGGTAACGGACCTGGTCGTCGCCCGCGAGCGCGTCGCCCGCCCTTTTCCGCTGGAACAGCGCTTCCTGTTCCATTGGCGTGGACGGTAAATAGGCAATACGCGTCAGGCCGTGATCGGAAAGCCTGCCGCCATGCTGGTGGAAATAGCCGACGCGGGCATCCAGCGCCGCCAGGTAGTCGTCAAAACGGTGAATGGCGGCGCCGTTGAGTTGCTCAAGACGGGCGATAAAGCGCCGGAAGACGTCGCCGTCGGCCTCCAGCGCCTCGTCGGGCCTGAACGTCGGCAGCACCCGGGTGGCAAAATCCGCGTCATCGCGCAACGCCTGATGGTATTCCAGGGAATCGGTCGGGGCATCGGTGGTACAAATGACCTCGACATTGGATTGACGTATCAATCCGCGCGGTGAAAACGATGGCTGTTGCAATAGCGGATTGACCCGATCCCAAACGCCCCGCCAGTTTTGACCGTTCAGGGGCTCGGTGATACCGAAATAGAATTTAAGCTCCAGATGGGTCCAGTGGTAGAGCGGATTGCCGACACAAGCCTCGACGGTCTGCGCCCAGGCCTGGAATTTTTCCATCGCACAGGCGTTGCCGGTAATGAATTCCTCGGGTATGCCGTTGGCGCGCATGGCGCGCCATTTATAATGATCCCCGGCCAGCCAGAGTTCGGTCAGGTTGGCAAAAGGACGATCCTCGGCGATAACCCGGGGATCAAGATGGCAGTGGTAGTCGATAATAGGCGCAAGCGCGGCGACCTGATGATAAAGCTCGCGCGCGCAATCGCTCTTTAACAAAAAATCCCGGTCGATAAATGCCATTTCACACCTGCTGATGATAAACAATGCGCACTACCATACTAGATGGTTCAACATGGTGTTTTGAACGCAGTCACACTTCTTGGGCAGGCGGCAAAATATCCCTATCGCGGCGCCGGTTATGACGAAACCTCTCTTAGCGCGCGCATTACGATAAGCCCCCGCCGGCGCTGCGGCGCAGGCCGTCCCGGGGCTGTTTTGTTAGCCAAATGCCATTATTCAGGCGCTTTTTAAGCTAAAATAGCGTCATCAGGGCAGTGAATGCCCGGCTGGCCCTGCGCTGACATGGGCTGAATCTTGTGCCTTTCTCCTCCACCTCTCCAGGGAGTTTTCATCATGACCACAAAAAAGATTTTGCTGCTGGTCGGCGATTACGTCGAAGATTATGAAGCCATGGTGCCGTTCCAGGCATTGCAGATGCTGGGCCATCGCGTGGACGCCGTCTGCCCCGATAAAGGCAAGGGCGAATACGTGCTGACCGCGATCCATGATTTTGACGGCGCGCAGACCTATAGCGAGAAACCGGGCCATCGCTTTGTGCTTAACGCCGATTTTGCCGCCGCGCGGGCGCAGGACTATGACGCCCTGGTGATCCCGGGCGGCCGGGCGCCGGAATATCTGCGGCTCAATCCCGCGGTGATCGCCTTGGTGCAGGAATTTGACGCCGCCGATAAACCCATTGCCGCCGTATGCCACGGACCGCAGATCCTGGCGGCGGCCGGCGTGCTGAAGGGCCGCACCTGCAGCGCCTACCCGGCCTGCGCGCCCGAGATTCGCCTAGGGGGCGGCCAGTATGCCGATATCGGCGTCGATCAGGCCTGGGTGGACGATAACCTGGTCACCGCGCCGGCCTGGCCCGCCCACCCGCAATGGCTGGCAAAATTCGTCGAGCTGCTCGGCCGCTAGCCCTAGCCCCTGAGGCGCTACCGGCGCCATGCCGGCCGCGCCTCAGTCGATTTCTCCGCGGATAATTTCGGCCAGCAGCGCGGCCCGCAGCGGGATATCGGCGATAATGATATGTTCATGGCGGGCATGGATGCCGGCCCCGGTGGCGCCCAGGCCGTCAAGGGTGGCGATGCCCAGCGCGGAGGTGAAATTGCCGTCGCTGCCGCCGCCCACCGCCTTGCCCGCCAGCGCGACGCCCAGCCGTTGCGCGGCGCGTTGCGCCTGGCTAAACAAGGCCATGTTTTGCGGCGTTTGTTCCATCGGCGGCCGGGACATGCCGCCGGTTATCTCGATGCTGATCCCCGGCAGTGTCGCGCAGATGCCGTGAATCGCCGCCAGCAGGCGTTCCGCCTCCGCCATATGCGTGACGCGCAAATCCACGCCAAGGTAGGCCTGGTCGGCCACCACGTTGATTTTGCCGCCGCCCTGCGCCGCCCCGACGTTAACCGTGGTGCCCATCTGCGGCGCGTTCAGGCTGTGCAGATACAGGATTTGATGCGCCATTTCCTGGATGGCGCTGACGCCCTCCTCCGGATTATTGCCGGCATGGGCGGCGCGTCCGGTAATTCTGATATCAAAGCGGCCCACGCCCTTGCGGGCGATTTTCGCCTCATGGGTATGGGCAACGGCTGGTTCCGCCACCAGCACGCGATCGGCGCCGGCCGCCTGCCGCTCTATCCATTGACGCGAGCTGGGGCTGCCCAGCTCCTCATCCGACGGGCATATAAAGACGACCCGTTGGCCGTGCAGCAACCCGCATTGTTGCAAGGCGCGCACCGCCCAGATCGCCTGGACCAGTCCCGCTTTCATATCCAGCACGCCAGGACCGAAAAGCTTGCCGTCCCGTTCAGCCATCTCCAGTTCGTCGAGTTCCCACACGGTATCGAAGTGGCCGAGAATGCAGGTCAGCCCGGGCCCCTCGCCGACGGAAAAGGACAGGTGATCGCCCAGCGTCTCCTGCCGGTATACCTGCGCGTCCGCGCCCAGGCGCTCGACCGCCATGCTTTGCAGCACCGCGCCGCACCGGTCCACCGCGGTTTTATTTAACGACGGCGACTGCGCCTGTACCAGGCGCTTGATATCGCCAAGGAGTTCGCAAGCGTGTCGTTGCAGGTAGTCATAGGGAGTTGGCATGGGTCGGTTTCCTGTCCGGGAGAGCGGGTGGGTGATGACGGATATCTATAACGTACTCTGCATCACATTTCCATACCGGTGTGAGTGAGAACGGCGCAAGCGCCCGCGCGATGGCGGCGACGGCATGGCCAAGACCGCCGCCGCTGACCCGTACGGCTTTGCCGCTGGGTTTTATCGTCCTCTTCTCCAGGGCTAATGATGGCGCAGGCCGCTGCGCAGGGTTTCGCCATAGGCCAGCGCGGCGATGAGCGACGCGCCGGCGGCGGCGATGACAAACCAGGCGGGCGACTGCAAATCCCCGGTGGCGCTCACCAGCCAGGTGGCGATAAAAGGCGCGGTACCCCCCAGCAGAGTGACGGGAATATTCAGGCTGACGGACAGCCCGGTATAGCGGATGCGGGTAGGCATGATTTCCGCCATGGCGCAGAGCGCGGTGGCCGAATGCGGGGCAAACGCCAGGCTCATCAGGCACAGCCCCAGCACCGTCTGGTTAAAATTGCCGGCGTTAAGCAGATGAAACGCCGGATAAGTGACCAGCGCAATGGCCAGCGAACTGGCGATCATCAGCGGGCGCCGGCCGATGATATCGCTCAGCCAGGCGAACCCGGGCAGCAGGCAGCAATAGAACGCCAGACTGTACAGATTGGCGCGCTGCGCCTGCGCCAGGGAGAACCCCAGCACCACCGACAGATAGGTGGGCGAATAAATATAATAGATATAAATACAGGCGGAAGGCGCCGCGATCAGCCCCATGCCGATCAGGATGGCGCGCCATTCCTGGCGTAATCCCGTCAGCAGCGGGGCTTTTTCCACCCCGGCGGATTTTTTCACCTTGGCGAAATGCGGCGTTTCCTCCAGCTTCAGGCGCAGATAAAGCCCGACGAACCCCAGGGGCAGCCCCGCCAGGAACGGCAGGCGCCAGCCCCAGGCATGCAGGTCTTCGGCGGACAGCAGGGCGGTCAGCGCCGTCGCCACCCCGCCGCCGGCCAGCAGCGCCAGGCCGATGGTGAAGGTTTGCCAGCCGGTATATAACCCCCGCCGGTGCGGCGGCGCGTATTCGGAAATAAACGACGTGGCGCCGCCGTATTCGCCGCCCACCGAGATTCCCTGGATCAAGCGGGCCAGCGTCAGGATCACCGGCGCGGCCAGGCCGATGGTGTCGTAGGTCGGCATTAAACCGATGACCGTGGTGGAGCCGGCTATCAGCATAATCGCAATCGACAGCGGTATTTTGCGGCCGTAGCGATCGCCCAGATGGCCGAAGATAATACCGCCCAGGGGACGGGAGGCGTAGCTGATGGCAAACACCGCAAAGGTGAGCAGCAGGCTGGCGGCCTGGTTTTCCGCCGGGAAAAACAGCCGGGCGATCACCGAGGCGAAATAGCCGTAAATCACAAAGTCAAAATACTCGATGAAATTACCGATGCAGGCGGCGACCAGCGCCCGTTTATGCTGCGCGGTCACCCGCGGCGCATACTGCGCCGTGATAATTTTTGAACTCATGGTGCATCTCCTCCAGGGGGATGGGATCAGGCCACGGTGCCGCCGCCGTCTACGACCAGCGACGCGCCGTTGATATGACTGGACGCCGGTGACAGTAAAAACGACACCATCTGCGCCACATCGTCGGGGGTGCCGTACGGCGCCGTCGTCGCCCGTTTGATGCCGCCGCCCGGCGCCTGTTCGGCCGCCATGCGATCGATGGCCTCGATCATGGCGGTTTGCGTGGGACCGGGCAGTACGGCGTTGACCCGCACTTGGCTGCCGACGCATTCCAGCGCGCTGCTCCTGACCAGGCCCAGCACCGCGTGTTTACTGGCGACATAACCGGCCATGTTGGCACGGCCGCGTATCGCCGACGTGGAGGCGATGGCCACGAAACTGCCGCCCTGCCGGCGCAGCAGCGGCAACGCGTACTTCAGGCAATAAAAGGTGCCGCAGGTATTTACCGCCAGCACCTGGCGAAACATGTCGCCGGGGTAGTCGCTTATCTCCCGCACGGCGCCCGCCATGCCCGCGCAGCTGACAAACCCCTGGCATCCGCCGTAGAGACGGGCGGCGGCGCCGGCCAGCGCCGCCACATCGCGCTCGCTGCCGATATCGCCGGCCACAGCCGTCGTTTCGGCGCCGAGCGACGCGCACGCGCGCCGGCACGCCTCAAGCGCCTGCGCCTCCTGTTCCGCCAGCACCAGGCGCCATCCCTGCCGCGCCAGGGTTAACGCCACCGCGCGGCCGATGCCGCCGCCCGCGCCGGTAATAATCGCCACCGGATCTGTCATCATGGTGCTCTCCGCGATCAGGGATAAAGACGCGCCAGCAGGCGGCGATCTTCCACGGCGAACCCGCCGCCATACACATCCGAGGTCATGAAATGCGCGCTCAGCACCTCAGGCTCCAGCGCCGCGATGGGATCAAACGGGCTGGCGTGCAATGTCCAGTCGATATGGCCGCGTACCGGCGCCGAATAGCGCAGCGGCGTGCGGCGATAGACCACATCGGCATAGGCGGTGGCCGGTTTTTCCGGATCGGGCAGGCGGCGCACATGAATTTCGCCCGCCGGCTGTTCCGCCTCGTCGGTGAGCAGCACCAGCGGCGCCGCGGCGTCGGGAGTAAAATGGAAATCCGCCAGCGGCACGTTGCGCCGCCGCACCCAGCCGCTGATTCGGCCGTCGTCGGTTTCACGGAAGGCGTAGTGGGTATCCTTTTTGGTGTAGCCGAACAGCTCGCGGCCGGCGCAGATGCCCATCGGGTCGCTGCAATACATGAAGATATGGGTTTGGGTAAACAACGACTGGTAACGCACCGGCACCGTGACCATCAAATCAAACATTTCCCCGCTGTGTAGTGCCAGGGTATGGCCGGGCGAAAGCATAAAACGGAACGCCACCCGGTCGTTGACCAGTTCGAAAGGGGTATCGCGCAGCAACGCCTCTACCTTGCGCCGTTCGACCCGGGTCACCACTTCCAGCGTGCGCAGCGGACATTCCCATTCCACGGGGTAGGCCGGCGCGTAGGGAGGATTGACGCCGCTGTCGGGATGCATTTTGTAATCGCCAAACATATAACACTCCTTTCCAGGATCCAGGGTTGATGTTCAGGGCGCCTCGGCGATGGACCGAAGCGCGGGGGTACGCGGCGCCGGCGCCGAGGCGACGGCAGGCCAGGGATAATCGACAATGGCGTCCGGACCAAGCTGCTCGAGGGCGGTGACGCCGCACAGCGCCATGGTCGCTTCCAGCTCCTTGCGCAGTATGTCAAGGCACAGGGCCACGCCCTGCTCGCCCAAGGCGCCGAGACCGTACAGAAAAGCGCGTCCGATCATCACGCTGTCCGCCCCCAATGCCAGGGCGCGCAGCATGTCCTGGCCGCTGCGGATGCCGCCGTCCATGATGATTTCGCCGGCATCCCCGACGCTGTCGGCAATCGCCCGCAGCGCGCTGATGCTGGACGGCGCGCCGTCCAGTTGCCTGCCGCCGTGGTTGGAAACGACAATGGCGTCGGCGCCGGCGCCGAACGCCCGGCGGGCGTCGCCGGCGTCCATGATGCCTTTAACAATCAGCCTGCCGCCCCAGCGCTGCTTCACCCAGTCGATATCGTCCCAGGTAACGGTACGGTCGAACTGACGGCTGACCCACTCGGCAAAACCCAGGGTATCGGTGACTCCCCGCGCATGGCCGACGATATTGCCGAACGTCCGGCGCGGCGTTCTGAGCATGGCGGCGCACCAGCGCGGGCGCGACAGCATGGACAGGATGCCGGACGCGGTCAGCGCCGGCGGCACCGACAGGCCGTTGCGGATATCCTTATGGCGCTGCCCCTGGATCGGCAAATCCAGCGTCAGCACCAGGGCGGAACAGCTTGCCGCGCGGGCGCGGGCGATCAGATCGGCGATAAACCCCCGATCCTTCATCATATACAGCTGTAGCCAGAACGGCTGCGCGAGCCGGGCGGCCAGATCCTCGATGCTGCAGATGCTGACGGTGGACAGGGTGTAGGGCACGCCGGCCGCCGCCGCCGCGCGGGCGGCCAGAATTTCGCCATCCGGCCAGATCATGCCGGTCAGGCCGGCGGGCGCCAGCGCCAGCGGCAGCGCAGCCGGCTGACCCAAAATAGTGGCGCGGGTACTGATATCGGCGACATTGCGCCCGACCTGCTGGCGGAAATGCAGCCGCGCCAGATCGAGGCTATTGGCGCGGTAGGTGGACTCGGTCCAGGATCCGCTGTCGACATAATCGTAAAATAATCCCGGCACGCGCCGCCGTGCCAGGCGGCGGAGATCGTCCACGCAGGTGATGACCGGCTTCATAAGCCCGCCCCGGCCGCGACGACGGGATTATCCTGCTCGCCCAGCCCGCCGATGCCCGCCCTTACCCGCTGGCCGGGCGCCAGATAGACCGGCGGCCGTAATCCCATGCCCACGCCCGCCGGGGTGCCGGTGGCGATAATATCCCCCGCCTGCAGGCTCATAAACCGGCTGACATAGGCCAGCAGTTCCGCCACGCCGAAAATCATATCGCGGGTGGAGCCGTCTTGGCGGCGCACGCCGTCCACCTCCAGCCACAGCGGGAGATCCTGCACGTCGGTAATCTCATCCGGCGTCACCAGATACGGCCCGAGGGGCGCAAAAGTATCGGCGCATTTGCCTTTATCCCACTGGCCGCCGCGCTCCAGCTGATAGGCGCGCTCCGACACATCGTTGAACAGGCAGTAGCCCGCCACGTGTTCCATCACCCGCCCCGGCTCCAGGTAACGTCCGTCCTGGCCGATAACAATCCCCAGCTCCACTTCCCAGTCGACCTTGGCCGCCCCGGGAGGAATTTCGATCGCGTCAAAAGGACCGGTGATGGCGCTGGCCGCTTTTAAAAACAGGATAGGCTCGGTGGGCAACGCCATCCCGGCCTCCCGGGCGTGGTCGCGATAATTCAGTCCGACGCAAATGATTTTACCCACCCCGGCGATACAGGGCCCCAAACGCGCCTGCGCCGGAACCCGCGGCAATGTGCGCGCATCCAGGCCGTGCAGCCGCCGCAGCTGGCCGGAGGAAAGCGCGGCCCCGCGCCAGTCGTCGATTACGCCGCCCAGATCGCGCCGCTCTCCCTGACGGTCAATCATGCCGGGCCGTTCCCGCCCGGCGTCTCCCCACCGAAATATCTTCATCCGTCTTCCCCTTGCCCGGCCATCACCGGCTGGCGACGGCGCAGGCATTAATATGTACTTTGCATACAAAACACATTTATTTAAGGCGAAATGCATCAACATGTCAAAAAAAAGTAAACGAAATGATAAATCCGTCACTTTTTATGCCCTGGATGTGAGAGCGCTCACGTAAGGAGTTTGATGCGTTGGGACGGCATAATGAAAAACGATGCCGCTAGCCGATGGCGGCGATTTGATTGTGATATGCTGATAAACAGGTACTCATTGAAATGATTAAGCTATGTCGGAATCTACGGATAAACACTCTATTCAGCATCGCGCCTATCAGCTGTTGAAATCCATGATCGACGACGGCCGGCTCTCTCCGGGCGAAAGACTGCTGGAGGTGCATGTGGCCAAGGCGTTCGGCATCAGCCGTTCCCCGGCGCGCCATGCGCTGAAAAGACTCTGCGAGCAACAGCTTATCCAGGAAGTCGAGGGACGCGGTTATGAAGTGGCCGGCGCGCGCGCGACGGACGGCGTGGCGCACCATGCCAATCTGGATATGATCAAAATCCCGGCCGTAGCGCGCTGGGAAAGCATGTACGGCCAGCTGGAACAGGCGCTGTGCGCCAGTATTATTTTCACGTCCGTGCGTATTATCGAAGAACGCGTGGCGGAACATTTTAACGTTAGCCGCACGGTGGTAAGGGATGTGCTGGCCCGGATGCACAGCGTCGGGCTGGTCAGCAAAGACGCGCCCGGCCGCTGGATTGCGCCCCAGGTGACGCCGGAACGAACGCATCATCTCTACGAAATCCGCTGGCTGCTCGAGCCGCCGGCCCTGCTGCAGGCCGCGCCCCGGGCGCCAAGGCTTCATATGGAGCAGGCGCGCAACCGGGTAAAACAATCGCTGGGCGGCTTTCCGCGCGACGGGTTTAACATGGATGTGGTCGAAAACGATTTGCACGACATTTTATTGTCGTATTGCCCCAATAAAGAAATCCTGCAGACGCTGGCGCGCACACGGATTTTATTTGTTCCCACCCGCTATTTATTTGATCCGGTGCTGCAAATCCCGCTATCGTTAATCGAGGATGCCCTGCACGAGCACCTGCACATCTACGATCTGCTGCTGGCCCATGACCATCAGGGGGCGGCGGATACCCTGTGCCGCCATCTCCAGCGTGCGGATGAACGCTGGCTGCAGCGGTTCAGCAGCGCTTTCGGGCTGCCCAAGGTGCAAATACCCGCCTATCTGGTGCCGCTGTGACGTCCGGGCCCCTTTTCGCTGACCTCCCGGCCGCGGCGCCGGGACGTCGGTACGGGGATCTCTTTTTATCACGGCCTACACCGTGGCAACCGGCGTGACGGGCGAGCCTACCGCGCCCGGCAGCCGCAATGGCGGCGCGGTCAGCAAGAACGCGTGGCGTTGATGGGCGCAAAGCCAATCGGCGAGTTCGCTTAAATGCCACAGCTCGCCCAGGTAAACGCCCAGCCGGAACAGGCACAGATCGTGCAGGGGATGCGAGGGATAAAAATCCTGGTGCAACGGGCGCGCCGGCAATATTTCCACGGCCGGATTGTCGGCGATTAACGCTACCACGCCGCATTCTGCAACCCATTGGCGCAGCGCCGGATCGCCGCCGTCCAGGCCGGCAAAATGATGTGCGAGATAATCCGCGTCCGGGGCGCCGCCCATGGCAAATATAGCCTCATCCATACCGGTACGGAAACACACCATATCCCCGGGCCGGATGACGATATTGTCCGCCGCCAGGATCTGTTGCAGCTGCGCATAGCCAAAGGCAAAGCGCCGGATGCCGAAATGCTTTTTGATGTCGATCATCACCGCCCGGCCCTGGACGCCATGCCGCGCCATATTTTCAATACCCAGCCGCTTTGCGCCCTGGTGGCCGCCCTGGCCGCAGCCGCAGCCGGGCCGGAAATCACGCTCGCCGATGATATCCACACCGGCGCGGTAGCCGTTATAGAACACCATTTCGGGCGTGCCGTCGCCGCGCACGTCGAACCATTGGCCCATATGCGCCAGGCTGTCCCACTGCGTGGAATATTGCAGCGCCAGCGTCACGCTGTCGTCGCAGATGATATCGGTCAGGCGGGCGTCATCGCGCGACAGTGGATAGGTCATGTTGGGATGCTCGCCGCGCCGCGTGGCGTCAAGCCTGGGCGGCGGCCGCCTGGGATTCATCGCCGTGCCGCCGGGCAGATCCAGCGGCAGGCTCAGGCAAAAGGTGCGGCCGGTTTTTACCTCGGCCACGCCCTCGCGCACTTTCTCAGGCGTCAGCAAATTAAGCCGGCCCAACTGATCGTCGGGGCCAAAATCGCCCCAGGTGGCGTATTCCGGACGCCGGGTCCAGCGCGTTTGTTCGCTCATCGTCCTCTCCTTACGCCTGCGGGGTTAAGCGCATCGGCTCGACCCTGGGCAGCCACACGGCATAAATCAACGCGCCGAACAGCCCCACGATCCCCGCCAGCACCAGGGGAATCACAAAAGAATGGGTAAACTGCATCAGCACGCCTATCAGTATCGGTGAAATAATGCCGGCGAGATTGGCCGCCATATTCTGGATGCCGCCGATGGTGGCGACATTGGCGCGGTTGGGGGCCACGTCCGAGGGCAGCGCCCATAGCGCCGCCGAGGCGAAGGTCGCGGCAAAGTTGGCGAAGCAGAGCGCGGACAGCGCCAGGGTGACGGTAGGTGAAAAAGCGGCCAGGCCAATCACCGAGCTGCCCAGCATACCGCCCACCAGCGGAATTTTACGCGCCACCGACAGCGAAACGCCGCGCCTTACCAGGCTGTCCGACAGCAGCCCCCCGCACCAGCCGCCGACAATGGCGGCGATACCGGGCAACATGCCCAGCAGGCCGAACTTCATCAGCGAAAGATGGAAGGTTTCCACCAGATAGGTGGGAAACCAGGTAAAAAAGAAATAGGAAACAAAGTTGATACAGAAAAAGCCGGCCATCATGGCCTGCACGGTACGCTGCGCCATGAGCTGGCGCACGCTCATCGGCGCGCCGGTGGCCTGCTCCTGGTTGGCCTCGATAAACGCCACCTCCTCCCGCGACACCGTGCCGTGCTGGCGGGGGTCGCGATACCACAGGTACCAGCCTGCCGCCCAGATGACGGCCACCAGGCCGGAAATGACAAAGGTCATGCGCCAGCCCACCCCGGCTATCAGGAACGAGATCAACGGGATAGCCAGGGTGCCGCCGATTTTGCTGCCGTTATTAAAGGTGGCGGCGGCAAAACTGCGCTCCTGGCGCGGAAACCAGCGGGTGACGGTCGCCGCGCTGGCGGGATAGCTGGGGGCCTCGACGGCGCCGAGCACAAAACGGAACCCCACCAGGGCGCCGATGCCGTGCGCCAGGCCGCAGGCGGCGGTAGCCAGGCCCCAGCCCAGGCTGCTGATGGCGAAGGTTACCCGCGGTCCCCACTTATCCACCAGCCAGCCGCCGGGCAGTTGAAATAACACATAGCTCCAGAAAAAGGCGGACAACAGCAGGCCGCTGTCGGTGCTGGATAAATGCAATTCCTCCGACATAAACGGCATCGCCACGCTCATGGCGGCGCGATCGATATAATTGATCGCGATGCCGACGGACAGTACGGTGAGAATAAGAAAGCGCATTTTTCCCATAGCCCTCGCGTTAACGACGGTCTCGGGCACAGCCGCGCTGTTATTGGAATCAAGCGACATAAAGCCTCCATAACATGAGGGTTAACGGCAGGTATCCGAACACACATCATCGCGCCGGCGGCGGCCGGGCGATGATGTACGGCAGGCTAGGCACGGCTGCGCAGGGACACCGGCCGTTTGCCCGCCGGGGCGTCTTCGACGATGGGCTCCACCTTCCCCATCAGGAACAGGTAGTTGATAATGCCGAGCACCACCAGCCCGGCGGAGAACACCAGCGCAAAGGTAAACGAGCCGGTGGCCGCCACAATGGCGCCGGTCACGATGGGACCGATGGCGCCCCCGAGGTTGGAGACGGTATTTTGCAGGCCGGCGACGATGGAGACGCTGTTTTTCGGTGCCACATCGCCGGGCAGCGCCCAGACCTGCGAAGCCGCGACGGTGGTGCCGGATTTCGCCACGCACAGCAGCAGCACGGTCATGAAAATGGAATCCGTAAACGGGGCGAAACCGATACACAGCGCCATCAGCAGGCCGACTGTCAGGAACAGCTTGCGCGTGGCGGTCAATGACAGGCGCCCGCTCTCCACCACGCGATCCGAGGCCCAGCCGGCGACCACTTCAATCACCATGCCGCAGATCAGCGGCAGCGCGGCTACCATGCCCATCTTGATAAAATCCATGCCCTTTTCCTGCACCAGATAGGTCGGCAGCCAGGTGATAAAGAAATAGGAGGTATAGTTTATGGTGAAAAAGCCCAGGCACATGGCCCAGATATTGCGATAGCGCAGCAGCTTGTACCACCGCATCGGCAGCACGGATTTGTCGCCGTGTTTCTGCACCTGTCCGTCCAGGATATAGCTGACTTCCTGCGCGCTGATGCGTTTATGATCCGCCGGGTTTTCGGTATAGATGAAATACCAGGCGATCACCCACAGTATGCCGATGCCGCCGATGATCATAAACGTCAGCCGCCAGTCCACCATATAAATCATCCATACGATAAGCGGCATGGCCACGGCGCCGCCGAACTTCGAGGCGCTGTCGAACAGGCCGGAGACGGTGGCGCGTTCCTTATCGGGGAACCAGCGCGCGGTAATGCCGGCGTTGCTGGGATACGCCGCGGCCTCGCCGACGCCCAATGCCAGGCGCAGCGCCAGCAGGGATTTAAACCCGGTGGCCAGCCCCATGACCGAGGTGGCGATGGACCACCAGGCCACCGCCAGGCCGAGCCCCTTTTTCTGGCCGAAACGGTCGGCAAACCAGCCGGCCGGAATTTGCAGCAGCGAATAGGACCAGAAAAACGCGGCCATGATAAAGCCCATCATTTCCGCGTTCAGGCTGAGTTCTTTGATCAGGTGCGGTGCGGCGGCGGAGAGTACGGTGCGATCAATATAGTTAATGGCAATGGCCAGCCACATCAGTCCGGCGACCCACCAGCGAATGCGCGATTTAGCAGCTATTGTATTCATCGTCAACGAGCCTGTAGAGGAGAGGTTTAAGTCGCCGGATAACGTATTATCCGGCATTGCATACCAGGCGGCGGCCGCGCCCGTTATTTTTCGACGCCGTTATAGCGCGTTCATGATATTCACCGGCCGCTCATGCTGGCAGACGCACTGGATAATCTGCTGTACGCAGCGTTCGCCGATGGCGCTGATGGCGCCGTCGGTATAGCCGGCGATATGGGATGTCGGCAGGAAATTAGCCAGCGTAAACAGCGGATGGGCGGCGAGCGGCTCCTGGGTAAACACATCGGCGGCCGCGCCGGCGATGACCCCGTCGCTGAGCGCCGCATACAAGTCCTGTTCGTTAACCACGCCGCCGCGCGCCACGTTGATCAGGAACGCCGAGGACTTCATGCGCTTGATGCGCGCCGCGTCGAATAAATTGCGCGTCTCATCGGTCAGCGGCGTATGCAGGGTAATAAAATCGCTTTCGGCGGTCAGCCTGTCCAGCGTGACGAATTCGACGCCGTGTTCGGCGGCAAAACGTTCGTCCGGGTAAAAATCAAACGCCAGCACGCGCATAGCGAATCCCCGCGCCCGCAGGGCCACCTGCTTGCCGATATTGCCCAGGCCGACAATGCCTAAGGTCTTGCCGTAGACGTCGGTGGCAAAAATACGCGGCCAATCGCCCGCGCGCGTGCCGGCCACCGCCTGCGTCACCTGGCGCGCGCCGCTCAGCATCAGGGAAAAGGCAAAGTCGGCGACGGCATGCTTATTGGCGTCGGGTACGTTGGTGACGTAAATGCCGCGCGCGCGCGTGGCGTCCAGATCGATATTATCGACGCCGACGCCATGTTTGCAGACGATCTTCAGGCCGGGCGCCGCGTCGAGCAACGCGGCGTTGACCTCGGTAAAGGCGACGATCATCGCCACCGTGTCCGCCAGATGCGGCTCAAGGGCGGCAAGGGGCGCGTCCGCGGGTAACATTATCAGTTCAAAACCCTGTGCTTGCAGCCGGTCGATGGGGGAAGCATCGTATTTGGCAAACGAGGGCGAGGTGCAGATCACTTTCATCGTAGCGTCCTGGTAGGTCACAAGGCGGCACCCGGGTGCCGCGCCGCCATCACTGCAGATATTGATTCACGATCTGGCGAATCTTCTGCTCTTGTTCCGCGCTGAACCGGACGGCATAACGGCTTTCGCCCACGTCATGGCCCATCAACGCCACCGCTTTTTTCACCGCCGCCGGAGAAAAGGCCACGCTGTAAAGATCGGTGCGCAACCCTGTCACGTTTTCCTGCGCCCGGCGCGAACCCGCGATATCGCCGGTATGGAACAATGACCAGATGGCGTTGATTTCACGGGGCGCGACGTTGGCCAGCCCGGAAATGCAGGCGGTGCAGCCGTCGACAAAACCTTGGTGAATCAGGGAGTCAGGGCCGTTCAGCACGTTAAAACCGTCGATGTCCGCGGCGACTGCCAGGAAACCGCTCAGGCTTTCGTAGCTGCCCGCGCTGTCCTTGATACCGATAATATTGGGGTGCTGCGCCAGGGCGCGCACGGTATCCGGCTGTAACGTATTGCCGGTGCGCGCCGGAATATTGTAGAGGAATACCGGCACCTCGAGGGCGTCCGCCACCGCCCGGTAGTGAGACATTAATTCATCCTGTTTCAGCGGCACAAAATACGGCGTGATCACCGAAACCGCGTCGACCCCCAGTTTGGCCACCTGCCGGCCAAGGCGAATGGTATCGCGCGTGGATATTTCACCGATATGGGCCACCACCGCCGCCTGGCCCGCCGTTTCATCGACGCAGGTTTCGGTAACCGCCAGCTTTTCACGCTCGTTAAGCACGAAGAACTCGCCGTTGGTGCCGCCGCAGAAAATCCCGTTGCCGGCGTCCAGCTGGCGCCGGATCTGCGCGCGCATCGCCTTGGGATGGTATTCGCCCTGAGGGTCGAAGGTGGTGACGATGGCGGTCAGTACGCCTTGAATAGTATGGCTCATAATATCCTCTTGATTAATCAATAATTCTTTTGCGGAAATAACGCCAGGTAGATGCCGCGGACATCCGCCGCGCTCACGGGCGCGGGGACATTTTTCATCAGCCGCTGTACATCCAGCGCCGCCGTCACCAGATAAGAGAGATTATCGGCGGCGATCCCCAGCTCATCCAGGCTGGCGGGAAGCCGCAGACGTTTTACCAGCGCGGCGAAATAGTCCACCAGCGCGTGTGATTTCTCTTCCTCGTCAAGCGACGTATCGGCCGTGGGCAGCAGATCGTAGGCCCGGGCGAATTTCTTTACCGCCGCCGGCCGTACGAAGCGCATGCAGGGAGCGAGCAGGATAGCGTTGGCCACGCCGTGCGGAATATGGTACTTGCCGCCCAACGGGTAGGACATGGCGTGGACCAAATGGGTGCCGGCGTGGGCAATCGCCGCGCCGCCGTAATAGGATGCCCACAGCATATCCAGACGCGCTCCCAGGTTGGCGGGCTCGGCCACCGCGGTTTCCAGGCTGGCGAACAGTTTTTTCAGGCCGATCAGGGCATAGTTATCGCTGACCGGGTTGGCGACGGTGGCGGTAAAACATTCGATTAAGTGGCATAACGCATCGATGCCGGTGGAGGCGGCGATATGCGCGGGCATGCTGGTGGTGAGTTCCGGCGCCAGCGCCACGATATCGGGCAGCATGATCGGCGAAATGATGCCGACTTTGGTCTCTTGTTCCGGAATGGCCAGTATGGCGTTGGGCGTGGCTTCCGAGCCGGTGCCGGCGGTGGTGGGGATCAGCATCGAGGCGACGCGGGCGCGCGGTTTTTCGCCGGCCAGCAGCGCGTCAAGCGTCGGCGCGCCGGGCACGCACAGCACCGACAACAGTTTCGCCACATCCAGCACGCTGCCGCCGCCGATGCCGATAACCATATCGACGTCCCGCACCTCCAGCGACGCCAGGATACGCGCGACGTCATGCTGACTCGGCTCCGGCGGCACGCTGTCGATAATATCCACCCGGCGGTCCGGGCTGCGCGCCTGTGCCATCACCGCGCGCACCGCGGGTACGGCGGCGATATTTTTATCCGTCACCAGCAGCACGCGCCGCTTATCCTTAATGAGGTAGCCGATGTCGCTAAGCGCCTGGTAACCGCTGATAACGGTGCTATTGATATTCATTATTCCCGCCTCGCCTCCGACGCCCTGTTCTGATGTCGTTATATTGATTATATTTTGTCATTTTGACCGCATTACTCTTGCCTGTCTTGGCTATTTTATAGGTTATATGCGCCATGATTACCTTGATCATGCTCACATTTAATCAATTATGATTTTATATAATCACAAACAATCATTTTGTCGCCGGCGGGGTAAGCGCCGGGTCAAAGGCCTGCGGAGGGTGGTAACGAGAAAGGCCAGCGGGAACGCTGGCGGGCGATATTGACGTGACAGGGTGTCACTTTTTAATCCGGCCCGGGGTCGGCCGGCGTTCAACGTCTATAAAGGAAAGATCCAGACCTGTCCGGCGGGCAATGACAGCCGGCACAGCCCGTCGCGCGCGGCGGTATCCCCATAGGCGCGCACCGGTATGCCCTCGGCGGCGGTGCGGAACAGGTATTCCCAGCGGTTGCCAAGGTACATGCGGGTCAGCAGCGGCAGTGAAAGCGTATTATCCCCGGCATCGGCGGCCCCGTCGGCAAAGCGCACCTGTTCCACCCGGATAACGGCCGCCGCCTCCTGCCCGACCGCCAGCCCCGCGCCGGCGCCGCCCCACAGCGACCAGTCCTGGCCGTCGATGCGCGCCCGCCCCTCGCGCAGTTCCATCACGCGGCCGTTCAGGCGGTTGTTGCTGCCCATAAACTCGGCGGTAAACAGGGTCGCCGGCGCGCCGTACATTTCCTGCGGGGTGCCCTGCTGCTCTATCCTGCCGTTATTGAGCAATAAAATCCGGTCTGAAATGGCCATCGCCTCGTGCTGGTCATGGGTGACCATCAGCGCCGACAGGCCGAGCCGGATAATCAGCTCGCGCAGGAACACCCGCGCCTCCTCGCGCAGTTTGGCGTCCAGGTTGGAGAGCGGTTCGTCGAGCAGGATAATGGGCGGGTTATAGACCAGCGCCCGGCCGATGGCCACCCGCTGTTGCTGTCCGCCCGAGAGCTGGTGGGGGTGGCGTTGGCCCAGATGCCCCAGGCCCAGCTGATCGAGTACCGCCT
Source organism: Sodalis sp. RH24 (assembly GCF_047324145.1). Classification (NCBI taxonomy): domain Bacteria; kingdom Pseudomonadati; phylum Pseudomonadota; class Gammaproteobacteria; order Enterobacterales; family Bruguierivoracaceae; genus Sodalis; species Sodalis sp. RH24. Next base: position 78,750 of record NZ_CP178729.1, on the reverse strand, counting down.
GCACGCGCCGGGTCAGCTCCGCGGACGGCACCTTACGCAGTTTAAGGGGGTAAGCGACGTTGTCAAATACCGTTTTGTGCGGCCAGAGCGCGTAGGACTGGAATACCAGCCCCAGGTTGCGTTCCTCCGCCGGCAGCTCGACGCCGGCGGCGCCGTCGTACAGTAGGGTATCGCCGATGGCGATGCGGCCCTCGGTGGGTTTTTCCAGCCCGGCCACCGCCCGCAGCAGGGTGGTCTTGCCGCTGCCTGAAGGCCCCAGCAGCGACACCACCTCCCCCTGCGCCAGCTGCATCGATACCCCGCGCAAAACCGAATTATCGCCGTACTTCAGGTGCAGGTTCTCCACCGACAGCTCAATCATACATTTTCACTCCAAAACGTAAGGCGACGCCCAGTCCGAGCACGACAATCAAAATATTGATAAACGACAGCGCCGCCACGATGTCGATGGCCCCCGCCGCCCACAACGACACCAGCATCGAACCGATGGTTTCAGTGCCGGGGGAGAGCAGGTATACGCCGGTGGAATATTCACGCTCGAAGATCAGGAACATCAGCAGCCAGGAGCCGATCAGGCCGTAGCGGGATAACGGAATGGTGACATGGCGGGTGACCTGGCCCTGGCTCGCGCCGGTGCTGCGCGCGGCTTCTTCCAGCTCCGGCCCCACCTGTAGCAGCGTCGAGGAGATCAGCCGCAGCCCGTACGCCATCCAAACCACCGTGTATGCCAGCCATACGCTGAAAATGGTGTTGCGCAAGGATCGCAGCCAGACGATAAAATGCTCGCGCAGCCCGTCGGCAAACGGCAGCGCCGATAATAATCCGTCTTTCAGGGAGCGATCCAGCCACATGGGAATAAACAGGAACACCCATAAAAACGCCAGCCCCGCGAGCAGGCCGGGCACCGCCCTGGGCACCAGCACGCTGTAATCCATAAAACGGGTGACGCCGTCCGGTTTGCGATGCAGCGCCAGGCCGATAAACAGATAACACATTACCGCGATGGCGCCGCCAATCACGCCGATGCTGATGGAATTGACAATGGCGCGCATCAGATTGGTCTGCCCGAGGATGAGGCGGAATGTCTTGAGCGACAGCTGCGCCCAAATATCCACCCCCACCCCCCAGTTGGTGATAAACGCGCGCAGCATGACGCCCGCCAGCGGTACGCCGATGGTGACCGTCAGCCACGCCACCACCACCACGCCCGCCACCCAGCGCCATTTACCCAACGGCAGCAGCCTGGCCTGCGCGGCTTTGCCTTTGACGGTGACAAAGCGGTTCGCGGTGCGCATCAGCCGCCGCTGCAGCATGACCAGGGGCACGGTGAGGCAAATCAGCACTACCGCCACCGCCGCCATCAGATGATAGGACGGCGTGCCGAGCTTATTGGTCAGTTGGAACAGATAGGTGGCCAGCACCAGGTTGCCTTCGGGATCGCCGAGCACCAGCATCAGGCCGAACACTTCCAGCCCGAGGAAAAACAGCAGCACGCAGGCGTAGAGGATCGCCGGGCGCACCATCGGCAGGCTGACCGAGAGCATCACCTGCAGCGGGGTGGCGCCCACCGTGCGCGCCGCCTCCTCCACATCCGATCCCACGCTCCTGAGCGCCGAGGAAATGTACAGATAGGCGTGCGGCACGTGGGTCAGACCGGCAATGACCACGATGCTGCTCATGGCGTAGATATCCCACGGAATAAAGCCCACCAGGCTTTGCGCCCAGAGCGAGAAAAAGCCTACCGGCCCCGCCGCCACCACGTATCCGAACGCCAGCACCATCGGCGAGACAAACACCGGCACCAGGATCAGCGGCTCGATAAACCGGCGGCCCGGCAGGTCGGTCCTGATCATCAGGAACGCCAGGATGCCGCCGAGCGGGATGGCGATGGCCACCAGGCCGAAGGCCAGGATAAAGCCGTTGCGCAGGGCTTTATAGAAGTCGGGATCGGTGAAGATAAAGCGGAACGCCCCCAGGCTGAACACCTTTGAGGGTGAAAAGAACGGGGCGGACAAGAAGCTTTGGATAATGATAAATGACAGCGGTACATAGATAACCAGCGCGGTTAACAGCACGACCACGCCTCTCGGCAAACGCCGCCAGGTAGTGCGCAATGTCTTCATAATGATCCCTGACGGCCGGTTATTTGTTCACCGCGGCGCGGAATTGTTTGATGAACTCCAGCCGTTTATTTTGTTCCAGGTATTCCAGCAGGGTTTCATCTACCGGGATCGGCTTGAGCGCGCCGCCCAATTTTTTGGTCATGCCGTCAAGATCGTTGTCGCCGGCGATATCATTGCGCAGCGAGGTGATATCGGCCTTATTGGCCAGTACGTCCTGCCCTTGCGGCGACAGGACATAATCCAGCCAGAGTTTGGCGGCATTTTTATTTTGCGCCTCGCTGCTGATGAACATGACCCGCGAGAGCACCAGGATATAGTCGTTGGGATAAGAAACGCCCATGGAGGGGTCGGTCTTGATGCGGGCGTCGGCATAGGATCCGAGGATGTTATAGCCGATCAGGTTTTCCCCGGAGGAGACCCGTTCCAGCATGGTGCCGGTGGACGACTGTACCGACAGTCCTCCTTTGGCCGTCTGGGCCAGGGTGTCGAAGTAATGCGGGTCGGCCTTCATATCCTGTACCGACAGCATGAATCCGAGGGCGGATTTTTCGATGTCGTAGGTGGTGACCTTGTTTTTGAATCGGTCCGGCTGGCTTTGGATTAATTTGGCCAGCGCGGCATGGGACGCGGGAACTTCATTGGCCGCAATCAGCCGTTTGTTGTAGATAAATACCAGCGGCTCGAAGGTGGTGCCATAGGCCTTTTCCTTCCATACCGACCATTTGGGCAGGTTTTTCACTTCCGGCGAGGCGTATTGCAGCGCATAGTCGGTAGCCAGTTTGAGCGCGGTATCCATGGACGAGCTCCAGATAACGTCGCCGCTGTTGCCGCCCGCCGCCTGCTCGCTGATATACCGGTTATACAGTTCGGTGCTGTTCATATCGTTATATTCCACTTTTATTCCGGGATACGCCGCCTCGAATCCCTGGATCAGGGGCCCCGCGGCCTGGGTATCGGTTGTGGAATAGATAACAACCTTGCCTTCCTTTTTCGCGCCGTCCACCACTTGCTGGTAGCCGGCCGGGTAGCCCGCCGGCAGCGCCAGTGCCGGGGCGGCTGCGCCCAGTAAAACAGCCATACCGACCATAGGAATACTGAATTTCGTCGACATGCGTTATGTCCCATAACAATTATTGTAAGAAAAATTAACATATAGTTAAAGAATCCACCGGCGCAATAGCGCCTTTTCGTTATCTTCTTAATTTGTGAGTAGGCGCATATAAAAAAATTGCGCGGCGGTGAGGGGGGACTGCACCATTTTGAGGCGCGCCGGCGGGGCGTAGATCGCGGACGGAGGAGACCGCCGGCCAGGTGCGGGCCGGCGGGAAGCGTGGCTTAGAGGGCGGGGATCATGCCGCCGTCGACGCGGATTACGCCGCCGGTCATATAAGAGGCCTGGCGGCTGGCGAGGAATGCCGCCACCGCGCCGTATTCTTCGGGTTTGCCGTAGCGACCGGCCGGGATCGTCGCCGCGCTTTTAGCCGCTATCTGTTCGACGCTGAGGTCTTCCCGTGCGGCGCGGGCGGCGTCCAGCTGCCCTACCCGTCGGGTGGCGATGCGGCCCGGCACCATGACGTTTACCGTGATGCCGTCGCGGGCCACTTCAGCGGCGAGGGTTTTCGACCAGCCGGCCAGCGCGAGGCGTAGGGTGTTGGAGATGCCGAGATTGGCAATGGGCGCCACGATGCCGGACGAGGTGCTGGTGATAATGCGGCCCCAGCCCGCCGCGCGCATGTCCGGCAACACTTTGTCGGTCAGCAGGATGAGCGATCCGACCATGGCGGAAAACTGGGCGTTCCAGAGTTCCGGCGCCACGCCCGCGGCCCCGCTGGGCTGTGGGCCGCCGGAGTTATTGACCAGGATGGCTACCGGCCCGAGGGCGGCGCGGATATCGGCCAGGATGGCGTCAAAGGCGTCCTGGCGGGTGAGATCCAGTGTCCAGGCGCGGGCGCTGCCGCCCTGCGCGTTAATCAGCGCCACGGTTTCATCAAGCGTGTTTTGCGTGCGTCCGCAGACCGCCACCTTGGCGCCTTCCGCCGCCAATGCCAGCGCGATGGCGCGCCCGAGGCCGCCGCCCGCGCCGCTGACCAGCGCTACGCGCCCCTGAATGCCAAAATCCATTACCGACTCCTGTTTGATTGAAATAATGATTTAACAGCGGTGTATTCCGCCTGGTGTTAGCGCAATGTTGGCGTGCCATGAAGCGCTCGGTCGGGCGGGAACACCACGCCCGATTTGACCCCATTGGCACGGTCTCCCTTGAACAGGTCTGCTTTGAGTCCTGTGTTGGCGGGCCTACCGTGCCATGGGGTGCTCGGTCGGGCGGGAACACCACGCCCGATTCGACCCCATTGGCACGGTCTCCCTTGAACACGTCTGCTTTGAACCCGGTGTTGGCGGGCCTACCGTGCCATGGGGCTCGGTTTGGCGGGGACACCACGCCCGATTCGACCCCATTGGCACGCTCTCCCTTGAACACGTCTGCTTTGAGCCCGGTGTTGGCGGGCCGCCTTAATCCGGCTTGCTGCTTTTACTGACCTTAGTGCGTCCGTTTTCGTAGGCGGATTGCAGATGACGGCGCATGATTTCCGCGGCTTCGGCCATGTGTCCTTCCAGGACGGCGTCGATGATCGCCACATGTTCGCCGCACCATTCGCGCACCCGCTGCTTATTGGTATAGCTGCCAAATTCCAGCAGACGACGCAGACGGTTCTGCTGTACGATGGCCTGCAGGATAAAAATATTGCCGCTTAATTCCGCCAGCGTTTCATGGAAGCTGGCGTCGGTGTCGAAAATCTGCCGCCCGTCGACGCTTAAGATATCCGGGTGTGAAATCAGGAACATATGCTGCTGGCGCAGGCGCCTGAGCGTGTTTTTATCCGCCTGGAAGCCGGGGGACAGCAGCGCGCCCGGCTCAATCATCAGCCGGAACCGGTAACCGTTGCTGAACGCCACGTCGGTATTGAGCGTCGGCAGGAACGACCAGCCGTGGCCTTTATTGCGCGCAATCAGTCCGTCCTCGGACAAGCGCAGCAGCGTGCGCGCCAGGACATTGCGATCGACGTCATAGCGCTGCGAGATCTCGGTTTGGGTCAGGGATTCCGGCAGTTTGCCGGCGATACGGTCCCGGACCAGCTGTTCATACAGGTCTTGATCGCTGCTGGCGGGTACATCAATGCTGATGCGCTGGATTTCATCATAGGGCTTAACCAGGAAAAATCCCTGGTTGCGCCGCGTTTCGATGATGCCCAGTTCGCACAGCAGTTTCATGGCCGCGCGCACCGGGGTGCGGGAGACGCCCGCCATATCCGCCAGTTGCTGTTCGCGCAGGTGATGCCCCGGCTCGAATTTCGCCTCGCGTATCAGATCCAGGATTTGATTTGCCAGTCGCCGTCCGCTGGCCGTCGCCGTTTGAGTCATGGAGTGCCGCATCCAAAAAGTATTTGTTGCATACTATTATACAATAACCCATTAAACAATAACACCTTCAAATAGCGTGCAAGCCCTTATATAGTGCAGAATGTGCACCAAAAAAGAGCCTTGACAACCCCTTTCAATTGTATTTAATGATACACAAAGAGCAATTACGCTCATCACCCCCGGAGCCTGACATGTCTAAAAACTTGTTTTTGCGTCGCTATGCCGTCGTTACCCTGGCCGCGTTATGTCTGGGCGCCCCCCTGATGAGCCAGGCGGCGCCTGAGCTGGTCAGTAAGGGCGAGCTGACCTATGGCACCGCCGCCACCTTTATGCCGTTTGAATACATGAAGGACGGCAAGCTGACCGGCTTTGATATCGACCTGATCAACGCCCTGTCGGCCAAGCTGGCGCTGAAACCGCAGCCGATGTCCATGGAGTTCAAGGGATTGATCCCGGCATTGCAGGGTAAGCGTCTGGATATCATCAACTCGGCAATGTATATCAACCCGGTGCGTTCCGAGCAGGTGGAATTTGTGCCTTACCTGAAAATCGGCAGCCGGGTGGTGGTCGCCAAGGGTAATCCGGAGAAGATTACCGGCCGCGACCTGTCGCTGTGCGGCAAGAGCATCGCCGTGACCCTCGGCGGCATTGAGGAAAGCCAGGCGCGCGTGAGCAGCAAAGCGTGCCAGGACGGCGGCAAGGCGGCCATTAACGTCATGACCTTCCCGGCGGCCACCGACTCGGCGGTGGCGGTGGCGCAAAAGCGGGCCGATGCTGAATTTCTTTCCACCCCGGGCGCCGTGGCGCTGCTGAGCGAAAAAGGCGATACCTTCGAAACCACCGGCGATGAATTCGAGGCCGATACCCATATCGGCATTGCGCTGCGCAAAGGCGACGCGCAGATGAAAACCCTGATTGAAACCGGCCTGAAAGAACTTGTTGCCGACGGCACCTACCAGAAATTGATCGCGAAATGGCAGTTCCCCGCGTCGGTGGCTATTTTTTGATCATCACCACGTTTTCCGACCGGTCCCGGCGTTTAAGGAAAGTCCATGTCCCTTGATCTTGTTTGGCAGTACCTGCTCTCCCCGGCGTTCTTCCAGGGCGCGTTAATGACCCTGCTGTTGACGGTGTGCTCGTTGTTTTTCGGCATCATCATGGGATTGGTGCTGGCCCTGTTACAGGAGTCCCGGTTACGTATCTGCACGGGGCTGGCCTTCTTTTATCTCTGGCTGTTTCGCGGCACGCCGGTGCTGTTCCAAATCATTTTTGTCTATAACGTCCTGCCCGGTTTCGGCGTGCGGTTCTCGGCGTTTACCTGCGCGATCCTGGCGCTGTCGCTGAACGAGGGCGCGTATATGGCCGAAATCCTGCGCTCCGGATTGCAGGCGGTACGCAGCGGACAGCGCACCGCGGGCATGGCGCTGGGCATGACCGGCGGGCAGATCATGCGCAAGATCGTGCTGCCGCAGGCGGCGCGGATTGTGTTGCCGCCGATGGGCAACCAGATGATCAGCATGCTCAAGTCCAGCGCCCTGGTCTCGGTGATTGCGGTGCAGGAACTGCTTCTTATCGCCAACCAGACCGCCAGCGCCAGCTTCCGCTATTTCGAGGCCCTGTGCGCCGCCGGTATCTATTATCTGGTGCTGACCACCCTCTTTATGCTGGGCCAGGCCTGGCTGGAGCGTTACCTCGACCCGAAAAAACGCAGGAAGCCGGCGTTGTCATTCACCGAACGCCTGTTGCGCGGCAGCACCGGCACGACACACTGAGGGAAAAATGATGAAAAGCACAAAACCGGTTCTGGAGATCATCGGCGTCGATAAACATTTCGGCGCGCAGCATGTGCTGAAAAACTGTTCGCTCAACGTGGCCGAGGGCGACACTGTGGTGCTGATAGGCCCCTCCGGCTCGGGCAAATCCACCCTGCTGCGCTGCGTCAATCTGCTGGAACCCATCGAAGGCGGCGCCATTTTTTTCCGCAACCAGGATATTACCCATGCCGATATCAAGCCGCACCGGCTGCGCCAGGACATCGGCATGGTGTTTCAAAGCTATGAGCTGTTTTCCCATCTCACCGCCGCGGAAAACATTATGCTCGCGCCGATGACGGTGCGCGGCGTCAGCCGCGCCGAGGCCCAGGCCCAGGCGCTGGAACTGCTGGGCAAGGTGCGCATACCGGACAAGGCCGACGCGTTTCCCGACGAGCTGTCCGGCGGCCAGCAGCAGCGGGTGGCCATTGCCCGCGCCCTGGCGATGAAACCCAAGCTGATGCTGTTCGACGAGCCGACCTCGGCGCTGGATCCGGAAATGATCCGCGAGGTGCTCGACGTCATGGCCGATCTGAGCGCCGAGGGCATGACCAGTATCGTGGTCACCCACGAGATGGGGTTTGCCCGGCGCGCCGCCAACCATATCGTTTTTATGGAAAACGGCGAAATCATTGAAAACGCCCCGAGCGAGAAGTTTTTCGGCGGCGATGTGAGCGAGCGGGCGCAGCGCTTCCTCGACCAGATATTGCACTGATAGTTAGTGCCAATCATGCATGCCCTCGTCAGGGCGTTTATTCACCTCAGGAGATGTCGATGAGTCTTTCATCGCCCGATATCGGCAGGATGAAACGCGATCTTGCCGCGCTGGTCGCAATCAATACCGAAAACCCGCCGGGGCGCGAGCGCGAAGCGGCGGAACATATCAGCCGGCTGCTGGCCGATGCCGGTTTTGACCTGACGCTTAGCGAATACCTCCCTGGCCGCACCAATGTCATTGCGCGCCTGGAAAATGGCGCCGGTCCCTGCTTCGCCTTTAACACCCATATCGATGTGGTGCCGGCGGGCGACGGCTGGAGCCAGGATCCCTTTACGCTTACCGAGCGCGACGGCAAATTGTATGGCCGCGGCTCCTGCGACGCCAAAGGGCCGCTGGTGGCGATGCTTGAGGCGATGCGCATGCTGGCGGCGCATCGCGACGGCTGGCGCGGCACCCTGATGGGGATTTTCGTCGCCGACGAGGAGGTGGCCAGCGAAGGCGCCAAATTCTACGTGCGCGAGGCGCCGGCGAAAATCGACTACGCGGTGATTGGCGAACCGACCTCTAACAGCACTTATTCCGCCCATAAAGGCAGCCTGCGTCCGCTGGTGCGGGTGCACGGCGTTACCGCGCACTCCGGCACGCCGGAGCTGGGCGAAAACGCCATCTTCCGCGCGGCGCAGCTGCTGGGTCTGGTGGAACATGCCCACGAACACAGCGTGCGCTGCCATTGCCACCCGCTGGTGGGATCCGCCAGCCTGACGGTGACGCGCATCAACGGCGGCCATGCGGATAACGTGCTGCCGGACAGCTGCGAGCTGCTGCTGGACCGGCGCATGGTGCCGGGGGAAGACGAAGAGCAGGTTAAACAAGAGATCCGCGATCTGCTTACGCTGGCGCGGGAAAAGTTCGGCGTGCGCAGCGACATCGTCACCTTTAAACCGACCACCGGCGGCGCGACGGAAACCGACTCCGGCGATCCCATCGTACTGGCGGGCCTGGATGCTTGTCGCGCCCACGGCAATGCGGAGCCGGGGCCGTTCGGCTTCCAGGGCGGCTGCGATCTGGTGCATTTTCGCAGTCTCGGCACCAAGGGCATCGTTATCGGCCCGGGATCCCTTGCCGACGCGCACAAACCCGATGAGTTCGTGCCCATCGATGAATTTATTGCCGCCAGCGAGATCTATCGCGACGTGGCGCTGGCGATGATGAGCCGCTAAGGAGCCCGGGTGAAAGCCACTTTGTATCGCGCCGCGCTGCGCTACCCGCATCTACGGCTGTATACCGCCTCCTCGGGCAGCGTGGCGGCGCTGGACGAGCTTTACCTGCTGCTGGAGGATCAGGCCTTCCAGGGCCTGGGCGAGGTGCGGGTGAATATCGCCTACCTGAACGGCTACAGCCCGCAGCAGGTGCTGGACGACGTCCTCCGCTGCCTGCGCCGGCTGGATCTTGCCCTGGACCCCGCGCAACTGCTGGCCGGGCTGGATACCTGGGCGGCAGGAATTCTGGCGCCGACGCGCATGCTGCTTGATGTGGCGCTGCATGACCTGCTTGCCCGGCGTCAAGGCATCAGCGTCGCCGGGTCGCTGGCGCGTCCCCGGGACGCGGGCGGCGCCGTGCCGCCAGGCGGGGAAACGGCGCGGGAGCGGCACCCCGTGGCCATTGCGCCGGCGCAGGACGGCGCGTCTTCGCCGGTGGTGAGCTATCGCACTAACCAGACGCTGTTCTGGTCCTCGCGCGAGCAAATGCTGCAACAGGCCGAGGCGTATGTGGACCGGGGTTTCACCGAGTTGAAACTGCGGGTCGGCGTGGCCGGATTTGACCAGGACCTGGACCGCGTCGCCGCCCTGCGCCGCCGTTTTGGCGCAGGCATCAGCCTGGCGGCGGACGCCAACGGCCAGTGGCCGGCGCGCGAGGCCCTGGCGCGCCTGCGGGCCCTGGCCGCCTACGATTTACGTTATATGGAGCAGCCGATTGCCGATGGCGCGGCCGACGACCCGGAACACGGCTACGCGGCGCTGGCCGCCGCCAGCCCGATCCCGCTGATGCTCGACGAAAGCATGAGCAGCGAGGCGGATCTGGCCCGCGTCATCGGCCTGGGCGGCAAGGTTTGGGCGCACCTGAAGCTGGTGAAAATGGGCGGCATCGGCCCGGCCCTTGCCGCCGCGCGGCGGCTTAACGCCGCCGGCGTGCCTTTTATGATAGGCCAAATGAATGAAGGCGCGGCGGCCACCGCCGCCGCGCTGCATGTCGCCTGCGCCTCCCGCCCGGCCTATGCCGAACTGTATGGCGCCGACGGGCTGGGCAACGATCCGGTCGCCGGACTTATCTATCAGCAAGGGCTGGTCTGCAGCCCTTGCGCGTCCGGGTTGGGGGTCGGTTTTGACCCCGCCCGGGCGGAATTCATCCAGGAGTTCTGTAAATGACAAACCCAAGCGCAGTAAACAAGACCCCGTTGCCCGATCTGGGCCGCGTGACGCCGGGCGGCGAATCCGCCTTTGGCGAAGAGGAATACCGCGGACGCGTCGAGCGCGCGCGCGCCCTGCTCACCCAGGCCGGGCTGGACGTCATGGTCATCACCGGTCCGGAAAATATTTTCTATCTCACCGGCCAGCAGACGCCGGGATATTACACCTTTCAGGCCCTGGTGCTGCCGGTGGAGGGCGATCCGGTATTCGTTATCCGCCAGTTGGAATATTTTAACTTTATTTCCAACACCTTTATCCGCGACGCCGCCATTTATACCGACGGCGATAATCCGGTGAATTTTCTGCTGGGCGTGCTGAAGGACCGCGGCTGGACCCGGCGCCGCATCGGCATTGATAAACGCGGCTGGTTTCTGCCGATTGCCGTTTACGAAGCGTTGCAAGCCGAGCTGGGCGTTATCCACGACGCGGCGGGCGTGATTGAACAGCTGCGCGCGGTGAAATCCGCCGCCGAGCTGGAAAAAATGGCCCACGCCGCCCGCTATGTCGACGCGGGCATGCTGGCCGGGCGCGCGGCCATCCGGGCCGGCGCCACCGAGAACGACCTGGTCGCCGCCATGATGGGCGCGGCCATCGCCGCCGGATCCGAATATATGGGCATGGAACCGCTGGTCTCCTCCGGCCCGCGTACCGGCGTGCCGCACGGCACCTGGCGCCGGCGCAAAATCCAGGACGGCGATCCTATCTTCCTGGAAATGGCCGCCACCCACGATCGCTATCACGCGGCGCTGATGCGCTCGGCGTGGCTGGGCAAACCGCCCGCCGTGGCGCTGGAAATGGAAAAAACCTGTCAGGAAGCCCTGCAGGCGGCCCTTGACGCCATCCGCCCCGGCGCCACCTGCGAGGCCCCGCATCTCGCCTGCCAGAAAGTGATCGACCGCGCCGGGTATACCGATAACTTTAAAAAACGCACCGGCTATTCCATCGGCGTGTCGTTCGCGCCGGACTGGGGCGAAGGCGCAATCCTCAGTCTTTACAGCGGCATCACCACCGAACTGCAACCGGGCATGACCTTCCATATTCCGCCCGCGCTGAGAATCTACGGTGAATTCACCGTCGGCGTCAGCGAAACCATCGTGGTGACGGAAACCGGCTGCCGGGCCCTCGGGGCGGTGGATCGGCCGTTATACCGTCTTTAGCCGGGCGCTGTATGCGCCCGCCGGCCAGGCAGGCGCCCGCCAAGGCGGCCAGGCCGCGCCGGCAATGCTCCGCCCCGGCGGCGCAATCTCTCCCACGCGCCCGGCCCCATGGCCGGGCTGCGGTATCGGTTCTTCGTTATCAGGTCAGACAGGAAAGCATAGTTATGAAAGACATCAGTGAAAGCCAGGCACGCCTGCGCGGTATTTTTAATATCACCGTTACCCCGTTTACCGCCGACGGCGCATTTGATTTCGCGGGACTGGCGCGCAATATCGAGCGGGTCATCGGGCAGGGCTACGACGGCGTGCTGATCGGCGGCACCTACGGTGAATTCCCGGCGATGAGCGCCGATGAGCGCGCCCGGTTATTTCGCCACGTCATGGACGTGGTGGGCGACCGGGTGCCGGTGATGCTGTGCAGCGCCGGTTCCGACGCGCGCACGGTGCGCGATTTAACGGCGCTTGCCGGCGAACTGGGCGGCCTGCCGATGGTGACGCCGCCGTTTGTCTCCGAAGTGACCGACGCGCAGATCGTGAGTTTTTTTAAACAAATGGCCCCGCTTTCACGCACCGGCATCCTGGTGTATAACGCGCCGGGCATTGGCATCACGCTGCCGCCGGCGGTACTGGAACAGCTGGCGGATATCGGGGGCGTGGTGGGCATTAAGCAAGGCGATCTGAATCCGACCGCCATCGACCAGATCGCCAACCGCCTGTCCGGCCGCCTGCGGCTGTTCTGCGCCTCCGATCTGGCGTTCCTCGGGCCGATGATGTGCGGCTTTGACGGCATCAGCAGCACCAACAGCTGCGCGCTGCCGGAAATCATTCTGGCCGCCTATCGCGCGCTTGAGCGCGGCGACGCCGCCACCGCCCGCGATCTGCATAGCCTGTGGTATCCCTACCGCGCCCTGGCCCGCCGCCACGGCCAGCCGCAACTGGTCAAGGCCGCCATGAACCTGCGCGGCTTCGACGGCGGCCATGTGCGCGCGCCGCTTCTCGATCTGGAAGCGGACGTCATCGCCCAGGTGGCGGCTGAACTGGCGCGCCTGGCCGCCGACCCGCGCGCCGGCGTGTCGCCGGCGTTATAGCCCCGCCTCCCGCCGCCGCGCCGCCGCGGTTAAAAACGCCATCAGCAGCGGATGCGGCCGGCGGCGGGAAGACGAGAGCTCGGGGTGGCCCTGTACCCCCAGATAAAATACATGGCGGGTAAATTCTATACCGTCGGTAATGGCGCCGCTGGCATCGGTGGCGCTGAGGCGCAGGCCGGCGATGTCCAGATCCCGCTTCAGCGCCGGGTTAAGGTGGAAACGGTGGTTATAGCGCAGGGTTGACCGGTCGCCGAGCAACTGGTGCATACGGCTGCCGGGCTCGCTCACCATCATATGGTCGCCCAGGCGGTGCCGGGGAAGACCGGCCGTTTCCGCCAGCGGAACAAAGGATTTTACCGGCGCCAGGGGATCGGCCTCGGCCAGATTCACCCCGGTGGAGCCCAGCATGCGCTGGGCCACCGCCGTCGCCATGGTTTGCATACCCAGGCATAAGCCCAGGGTGGGAACAGCGTTATCCAGGGTATAACGCGCCGCGGTTATCTGCCCGGCCACGTTGGCCATGGCGGCGCCGCCGGGCAACAGGACGCCGTGCGCGCGTTTGATGATATCGCCGCAAGGCTCCTGCGGCGAGGCAAACAGGATATTAAGCCGCAGCGCCAGGGCGTCGGCGGCATCACCGAGCGCGGCGACGGCGGCGGGATAGGCCTCCAGCTGATCCCGCCGCGCGCCGAGCAAAACGATGGCCAGCGGCGAAGCGGCGGCCCCGGCCAGGCTGTGGGGCGCGGCGGCGGGAGCATCCCGCCCGTTGCCCAGGCCGGGGTCGACGGCGGGTAACGCCCCGGTCGGGGCCACGCGAGGCACGATCGCGATAGCGTCGTCAGGGGAAGTTTCCCGCCAGCGGCCAAAGCCGTCGCGGCGCCATTGCCCCCAGGCGCTTTCGATGGCGCCGTTGCGGCGAAAAACCAGGCCCCGCGGCGACATGTCCACCCGGATCAGCTGATAGTCCACGGCAAGACGGCTTAGCGCCCGCAGCCGGCCGGGCAACCCGGCCAGCTGCGCCGGACCGAGCGGGATCACCCAGTCCCGGCCGGCCGGCAAGGCCGCCAGTTCAGACCAGCGCTTCGGCGTATCTATGGCGTCGCCGCTCAGGCGTTCGTGCCATATCAGTCCGCTGGTGACCAACGCGCCGGCGGCTATCGCGTGCTGGCAGGCGTCGGGATACAGGGCGGTATCCCATGCAATGGCCAGGTGCGCCAGCGGCAGGCGCAGCCGACGCGCCAGGATGGCGGCCATGGCCCCATAGAGCGCCGGTTCCGGCGTGTCGTGCGCAACAAAGAGCAATGTCATGGCGATAAGTCCTTAATGGTCGGAACACGGCAAAAAAAGTCTGGGCAATTCGCCTGGAGACGTGATAGCTTAAATTGATTTTATTGTATCACATAATACAATTTTATTATTTCATAGATAGGGGAAATGATGTCAGTTGAATTACTTGCGCCTCGCTTACGCCGGGTGAGACCTTCGCCGACCGCGGCGATTTCCGATCAGGTCCGCGCGTTAACCGCCGCCGGCGTGGATGTGATTAACCTCGGTGAAGGCGAGCTCGACTTCGATACACCGGCGCATATCAAACAGGCCGGCATAGATGCGATTGTACAAGGTGAAACAAAATACACAGCCGTTCCCGGCACGGCGGCCCTGAAAAAAGCCATCATCGCCAAATTCAGCCGCGAAAACGGCGTCGACTACGCGCCCCATGAGGTGATCGCGGGCAGCGGCGCCAAGCAGCTGATCTTCAATGCCCTGCTGGCGACGGTCTCGGCCGGCGACGAAGTGATCATCCCCGCCCCATATTGGGTATCCTATCCGGATATGGTGGCGCTGGCCGAAGGCGAAGCCCGCATCGTACCCTGCACCGAGGCCCACGGCTGGAAACTGCGCCCGGCCGATCTGGCCGCTGCCATTACGGCCAGGACCCGCTGGCTGATACTGAACTCCCCCAACAACCCCACCGGCGCGGTTTACTCGCGCGCCGAGCTGAAGGCGCTGGCCGCGGTGCTGCTCGACAATCCGCAGGTGCTGATCATGGCCGATGATATCTACGAGCATATCTGCCATGCGGCGGGCGAATTCGTTACCCTGGCGCAGGTAGAGCCCCGGCTGAAAGATCGGGTGCTGACGGTAAACGGTGTGTCGAAAGGCTATTCGATGACCGGCTGGCGGCTGGGCTATGCCGGCGGTCCGGACTGGCTGGTGGCGGCCATGCAGATATTGCAATCGCAAAGCACCTCCAATCCCAGCTCCATTTCACAGGCCGCGACGGTGGCGGCGCTGGAGCAGGGCCTGGGATTTATGGACGCATGGATGGCGACCCTGGCCAAGCGCCGCGCCGTCATCATGGCCTGCGTCAACGCCATCGACGGCCTGGAGGCGGCGGTACCGCCGGGGGCATTCTATGTGTTCGCCAACTGCGCCGGCATGATCGGCAAAAAAACACCGGCGGGCGCCACCCTCGCCAGCGACAGCGATTTTGCCGCCTATCTCCTGGACGCCGGCCATGTCGCTACCCTGCAAGGCTCGGCCTTCGGCGCGTCGCCTTACCTGCGCATCGCCTACGCCATCGACGATAGCCGCCTGAGCGAGGCCTGCGAACGCATTACCCGCGCGTGTCGCGCCTTACGCTGAAGACACGGCGCGTCGTCCTCCTTGCCAGCGCCCCGTTGCGCCGGGCGCTGGCTTTTATCCCCCGTCCCCGTCCCGGCAAAGGCCGGTTAACCCGCCGGCAGCCGGTCCAGTATCGCCTGGGCGGTGTTCACATCGGTCACCAGGGAATTGATCATGCCCGATCGCACCGCGCCGATAATGCCGGCGGCCTTTTCCGGCGTGGCGGCCACTCCGATGGTCAGCGGCGTGCGCCTGAGCTGTTCCGGCGAGGCGGCGATCATGCGCGCCTCCCCTTCCCAGTGCAGCACCTCGCCGGTCTCGGTCACGTAATGACGCAGCACGTCGCCGGCGGCCCGGCTCAGCGTCTTTTCATCGGCGATGGCGGTGGTGGATTCGCCGGGTTTGGGCGCATGGGTCAGCCCGATGCCGACAATCGCCACATCCAGCCGATCCCATAACGAAATAATATCCTGCACGCTGCGATCGGCGAGAAACGCGTCGCGCAGCTCGGCGGACGATATATAGGGCGCATGCAGGAAATAGGGCTTGCCTTCCATTTGCTCGGCGGCGCGCCGGACGAACTCCGTAATCTGGAAATGGGGAGCGGCCTGCTGCATACCGCCGTTCAGCGCCACGGTCAGGATGCCCGGCAACCGCGGCATGCCCGTCAGGGTCACCTCCCGCACCGCCCTGCCCCAGCCGATGCCCAGCACCGATCCGGCGCCCAGCCCCGCCTGTTCCAGCAGCGACGCCAGCGGCGCGGCCAGCGAGCCCAGGACATTGGCCGGCGGCGCGTCGACGACAAAGGCCTTTTTTAATCCCAGGCGCTTAATCAGGTCCGCCGTCATATTCTCGGGCGAAGAGAGCGCCACCACCTCGATGCGCACGATGCCGGCGGCACGCGCCTTGTTCAGCAGCCGCGAAATGGTGGCGGTGGAGACATCGAACTTGCGCGCAATTTCCACCTGGGGCATGTCGGACTCGTAATGCAGCTTCGCCACCATATGCATCATGGCGCGAGTAGCTGCAAGATCTTGCAAAATTGGCTCTTTCAGCTTGAAATTCCTTTCTGTAATGTATTACACTCACCTCTGTCGATGGGGAATTATTGCGCAATATGCGAGAAATTGCAATCGTTCCCCAGGGAGAAACCCCTTATAAACCGCAGCATTGGGACCATTTTCTCCCATTTAATCAAGGACGATGATGACAAAGGGTAACAACGTATCACCGCGTTTTTTGTCTGTAATAAATTTCAGGTAAAGGAGAAATTCATGTCAAAAATGTCCACCTCAGAATTACGCAGCTATCAACAAATCTGTGGCAGCAACGGCGCCATGTTGGTTATCGCCTGCGATCAGCGAGGTGCCATGCGCAGCCTGCTATCCAACGATCCCGCCCGGCAGGCGCAGATTTCCGAACACGAACTGGGACTGATCAAGGCCGATATCACCCGTTACCTGGCAAGCAAGGCGTCATGCGTGCTGGTCGATCCGGTCTGCGCCGTGCCGCAGCTGGTGGACGACGGCATCATTGCGCGCGACACGGCGCTGCTGATAGGCCTCGACGCCTCCGGGTTCGACACCACGCCCGAAGGCTACCGGCTGTCGCGGCTGGTTGACCATATCAACGCCCGGCGGGTGCGCGAGCTCGGCGCCACCGGCGGCAAAATCATGGTGTATCTGCGCTCGGATCGCGCCGGGGCGAACCAGCACAATATCGCTATACTGCGCCGATGCATCGAGGATTTCACCCGCGAGGATTTATTGTTGGTGGTTGAGTTCCTGACGTATAAACTCGATGATGAAACGGACGAGGAATATAAGCAGAAAATCCCGGAGCTTATCTATGGCGGCACGAAAATCTGCCTGGAATGCGGGGCCAAGGTGCTGAAATTACCCTATCCCGGTTCGCCGCAGGCCTGTGCGGACATCACCCGGCTTGCCGGCGACGTGCCCTGGGCCGTGCTCTCGGCGGGCGTCGATCACGCCACCTTCCTGACCCAGGTGGCGGACGCCATGAGCGAGGGCGCCTCCGGCGTCATTGCGGGCCGTTCGTTATGGAAAGATTGTATTTCCCTGGACCGTGAGGCCACCCGGCAAAAACTGGAAACGCTGGCTATTCCCCGGCTGAACGAAATTCAGGCCGTGATTAAACAATATTTTCACGCGACCCGGCCGACGAGAGACGCGTTAACGGAGCAGGTAAAACATGTCTGACAAGGGCGCGGCGACCGACAGCATCCGGTTTTCTCCTGCTAATGGCGCCCAGGCGTCGCATCAGGACCGGCCGGAAAGTGACAACGGCAAGCGGATTATCATGATCAACGGTATCCCCGCCTCCGGTAAAAGCACCCTCGCCGCAGGCCTCTCCCGGCAGTCCGGCTGGCTTTCGTTATCCCTGGACGGGATCAAAAACCCGTTTCTGCAGCATCTGGGCGGTGTCGACCGCACGATGAACCGTACCCTTGGCAAAGCCAGTTACCAGGTCATCTGGTCCATCGTGGCGCAGGCCCCGGCGGGAAGCACCTTTATCATAGACGCCTGGTTTGGCTTCCAGCCCCGGGAGCTATTAGCGCATTATCTGGCGCACGCCGGCGTGACGCGCCTGGTCGAAGTGTGGTGCCGGATTTCCGCGCAACTGGCGGCCGCCCGCTATGCCGCGCGCCTGGCGGACAGATTGCCCGGCCATCCCGGCGCGGAATATCTACCCGAACTGCGGGCGCTGGCGGAACGCGCCGGACCGATGGCATTAGGGCCGGTCTTTAGCGTCGACCAGGACCAACCGCAGGATACCCGCGTTATTTACGACTGGATAATGCAAACATTGCCGCGCGCCGCGGTGATATAACCACAAACTGTAAGGAGATAACTCACACCTGACCGAATATAATAGAACATTGCTGCTTAAAAAGGCCTTCTTCATATATAAAGAAAGCCCGTAATAGTATTTGGCATTATTTTTCAAAACAACTCTTTATTATTATTTACAATATTGTAGAAATAGATAAAGATGGATCACAGTTTTTATAAGGAAACAGAAACATACTAGTATATATCTATACCTAGCTAAAAAGGGTCTTTATGTTAACGGACTGGATTAACGAAAGTAACGTTCGCTTAATTAATCAGGCGAAAGACTGGCAAAGCGCAGTGGCGTTATCGGTGCAGCCGCTTATCGATCAGCATGCGGTTGAGAGCCGTTATCTCCAGGCTATTTACGCCATGCATGAACAAATAGGCCCTTACTATGTCTTGGGCGAAGGCATTGCCATGCCCCATGCCCGGCCGGAGGAAGGGGTAATTAAAACCGCCTTGTCCTTGGTTATCGTTTCGCAAGGCGTGACCTTCGGCAGCGAAGATAACGATCCGGTGTACGTTATTTTTGCCCTGGCGGCCGTCGACAGCCATTCACATATTGAAATGATTGCGAGCCTGTCAAAATTATTTTGCGATGAGGAGGCGGTAAATACCTTAAAACATGCGCGGGATGAACAAGAGATTTTGGCCATACTGCGCCATTTTTAACGTATCACCCTAAGGGGCGATAACCATCAACCCAGGCGGCCATCAACGTCGGTGGGCCAGGCGCATGGCCGGTTAATGGCTATTCAGGATGGGCAGGCCGCAGGCTGTCCGCCGGAAGCGGTATTGAGCTATCGTCATCGGCGTCATGCCGGCCCGATGGCGGCGGTTACCCTACAGATGAATCACTTAAGGAACCTGTATTATGAAAAAATTATCAATTCTGGCGGTATGCGGGGCGGGACTGGGCAGCAGTTTTGCGTGCGAAATGAGTATTGAGGCCGCGTTGAAAGATCTGGGCGTGGATGCCGATTTGTCTCATTGTGATATTTCCAGCGCCACGTCAAGCAGGGCGGATATAATAATGACCGGCGAAAACTTCCGATCACAGTTCCAGCATTATACGATAAATGCCACTATTATTTACCTTAAAAGATTGGTTGATAAAAACGAAATAAAAGAAAAACTAACGCCAGTATTACAGGAAAAAGGCTACCTGGCTTGATATTGATTGATTGATAATCCGATTGTTGCAAACCCTACAGGGGACTTATTATGTCTTTCCTCCATTTTATTGTCAACGATGTGCTCGGCCAGGCGTCGATACTGATATCATTGATCGCCATGATTGGGCTTATCGCGCAAAAAAAGAGCCCCGGCCAGGTTATTACCGGCACGCTTAAAACGCTATTAGGATTTTTAGTCCTGCTGTCCGGCGCCAATATTATCGTCAATGCGTTAAACTTCCTCGGCGATGTTTTCCAGAAAGGATTCCATATGCGCGGGGTGGTCACCGACGTGGGTTCCATTGCCGGCATCGCCCAACAAACCCTGGGACGGGAAACCGCCCTGATCATGGTTCTGGCGTTTGTAATTAATATTCTTATCGCCCGTTTCACCCGTTATAAATATATTTTCCTCACCGGCCAGGCCTCGCTCTGGATGGCCACGGTATGCTCGGTTATCGGTTACATGGGCGGGCTGCGGGGGACGGAATTAATCCTTATCGGCGGCGTTATCGCCGGCGTCATGGCGGTCGGCATGCCGGTGCTGGCGCAGCCCATTGTGCGCAAGATAACGGGGTCGGACGATATTGCGCTGGGCCATTTCTGCACTATTGGTTATATCGTGCAGGCCGGCGTGGCGAAGCTTACCGGTGATGTCGGCAAAAGTACCGAGGATCTGGAGCTGCCCCAGTCGTTTTCCTTTCTCCAGGACACGTATCTCTCCATGATGGTGGTGATGATCCCGGTCTACCTGATTCCGTCCATCGCCGCGGGCCCCTTGGTGATCGCCCCTTATGCCCACGGCGTTAACTACCTGGTCTATGCCTTCCTGCAATCGGTACAGTTCGTGGTCGGGGTTTATGTCCTGCTGGCGGGCGTCAGGCTGCTGCTGGCGGAAATCGTACCGGCGTTTCGCGGCATCGCGCTGCGCATCGTGCCCAACGCCATTCCGGCGCTGGACTGCCCGGTGCTGTTCCCCTATGCCCCCAACGCGGTGATTATCGGTTTTATTTCCACCACCATCGGCTCGGTTATCGGCATGTTCCTGTTCCCAAGCATGGGACTGGCGATGATCCTGCCGGGCATGCTGACCAATTTTTTTGCCGGCGGCACCGCGGGTATTTTCGGCAATGCCGTCGGCGGACGGCGCGGCGCCATCATCGGCGGCGTGTTCCATGGGTTGTTTATTACCCTGCTGCCCGCGTTGCTATTGCCCCTGCTCGGCCAGTATGGGTTTTCCAACGTCACGTTCAGTGATTCGGATGTCATCAGCGTCGGACTGGTGTTCGGCCATATTCTTAACTTTTTCCATTAACCGTACGCGGAGGATCCATGGTCTCGTCTATTGATACTATCCTGGCGCAGGGGCTGGCGCCGAAAGAATGCGCCAAAGCGCTTAACGAACTGGGCAAGACGCTGTTTGAGCGGCAGGACACGGACGCCGCCATCGCCTGCTGGGAAAAGAGCGTCGCGTGCTACGGCAAGCCCGGCCCCGCCCAGGCGCAGCTGATGAAAGCCTACAACCTGAAACGGCGCCAGTGCTCGGAGCGCGGCGACAGCGCGGGCATCGAGGCGTTTTCCCAGAAAATCGATGCGCTGATGCAGCAAAGCAAGGACGCCATCCGTTATGGTTTTTAACCGCCGGCGGCCCTGACGTCAAAATAACCCTGCCGGGACGGCGGCGCGCCCCGGCGGGCAGTTGCCGTTCCCTGTCCGCGCGCGACATCAATAGCTGAATGCCAATTATTCCGCTTTGCCGTCAATTTAACAAAATGATTTCACTTCTCTTTTTTTTTGTTGATCTACATCATACCTGTATTCATCCACACTCGCATTATTGCCCATACGGAATATATTATTATTATCTGAATGTACGGCATCATTAGAAGAATCAAATTAATTAGTGTGCTTAATTTAGTTAATTAAAAATTTTCAGTTATTTTAATTATTAAAGTCAATTAAATATCCCGCTGCGTTTTGTTGATTTTAATGCAATGTCCGATGAGCAGGAGAATAAAGTGCAAACCTTTAACGCCGATATCGTCATCGTCGGGGCGGGGGGCGCGGGTTTACGCGCCGCCATTGCCGCCGCGCAGGCCCATCCCAACCTGACTATCGCCCTGGTATCGAAAGTATACCCCATGCGCAGCCATACCGTGGCCGCCGAGGGCGGGTCCGCCGCCGTCACCCAGGATCATGACTCTTTTGACTCCCATTTCCACGATACCGTCTCCGGCGGCGACTGGCTGTGCGAGCAGGACGTGGTCGATCATTTTGTCCGCCACTGCCCGGAGGAGATGACCCAGCTTGAACTGTGGGGCTGCCCCTGGAGCCGCAAGCCCGACGGCCGGGTGAACGTCAGGCGTTTCGGCGGGATGAAAATCGAACGTACCTGGTTCGCCGCCGATAAAACCGGTTTCCATATTCTGCATACGCTGTTCCAGACCTCGCTGAAATATCCGCAGATCAAGCGCTTCGACGAGCACTTCGTGCTGGATATCCTGGTGGACGACGGCCAGGCGCGCGGACTGGTGGCCATCAATATGATGGAAGGCACGCGCATCTGCATCCGCGCCAACGCCGTGGTCATGGCCACCGGCGGCGCCGGCCGCGTTTATCGCTATAACACCAACGGCGGCATCGTCACCGGCGACGGTATGGGCATCGCCCTGCGTCACGGCGTGCCGCTGCGCGATATGGAGTTTGTTCAGTACCACCCCACCGGCCTGCCCGGCTCCGGCATCCTGATAACCGAAGGCTGCCGCGGCGAAGGCGGCATCATGGTCAATAAAGACGGCTATCGCTATTTGCAGGACTACGGCATGGGGCCCGAAACGCCGCTGGGCCATCCGGAAAACAAATATATGGAACTGGGTCCGCGCGATAAGCTGTCCCAGGCGTTCTGGCACGAATGGCGCGCCGGGCGCACCATCGCCACGCCGCGCGGCGACGTGGTCTATCTCGACCTGCGCCATTTGGGCGAGAAAAAGCTGTTGGAACGGCTGCCGTTTATCTGTGAACTGTCGAAAGCCTATGTCGGCGTCGATCCGGTGAAGGATCCCATACCGGTACGCCCCACCGCCCATTACACCATGGGCGGCATTGAAACCGATCAGCAATGCGAAACGCGCATCCGCGGTCTGTTTGCCGTCGGCGAATGCTCCTCGGTGGGCCTGCACGGCGCCAACCGTCTCGGCTCCAATTCCCTGGCCGAGCTGGTGGTGTTCGGCCGCCTGGCGGGCGAACAGGCCGCGGCCAGCGCGGCGGCCGCGCCGGCGGCCAATAACGCCGTCCTCGACGCCCAGGCGCGGGACGTGGAAACCACCCTGCAACGCCTGATGGACCAGCGGGGCAATGAAAAATGGTCGGCCATCCGCGACGAGATGGGCCTGTCGATGGAAGAAGGCTGCGGCATCTACCGTACGCCGGAGCTGATGCAAAAAACCATGGATAAGCTGGCCGAGCTGAAAGAGCGGTTTAAACGGGTTACCATTACCGATACCTCCAGCGTGTTTAATACCGATCTGCTCTACACCATTGAGTTGGGCAACGGACTGGAGGTGGCCGACTGCATGGCGCATTCGGCGTTCCACCGCCGGGAATCGCGCGGCGCCCACCAGCGGCTCGATGAGGGCTGTACCGAGCGCGACGACGTGAATTTCCTCAAGCATACCCTGGCGTTTTATAATCCCGACGGCGCGCCGCGTCTGGAATACAGCGACGTGAAGATCACCACCCTGCCGCCGGCCAAACGGATGTACGGCGGCGAGGGCGCCGCGGCCGCGGTACAGGATAAAAAGGATAAGGAGCAGGCCAATGGCTGAGATGAACACGCTGAAGCTTGAGGTAATGCGTTATAACCCCGAGCAGGATCAGGCCCCCCATCCCGTGGTGTACGACGTGCCTTATGACGCGCAAACCTCGCTGCTGGACGCGCTGGGTTATATCAAGGATAACCTGGAGCCGGACCTGTCCTTCCGCTGGTCGTGCCGGATGGCCATTTGCGGGTCCTGCGGCATGATGGTGGACGATGTGCCGAAGCTGGCCTGTAAAACCTTTTTGCGCGAATATCCCCACGGCATGAAGGTCAAGGCCCTGGGCCACTTCCCCATCGAGCGCGATCTGGTGGTGGACATGACCCATTTTATCGAGAGCCTGGAGGCGATTAAGCCCTATATCATCGGCAATAACCGCCAGCCGTCGGAAGGCACCAACCTGCAGACCCCGGCGCAGATGGCCAAATACCATCAGTTCAGCGGCTGCATCAACTGCGGCTTATGTTATGCCGCCTGTCCGCAGTTCGGGCTGAATCCGGAGTTTATCGGCCCGGCGGCCATTACGCTTGCGCACCGGTACAATCTGGATAACCGCGACCACGGCAAAAAGGAGCGGATGGCGCAGTTGAACGGCGAAAACGGCGTCTGGAGCTGCACGTTCGTCGGCTACTGCTCGGAGGTGTGTCCCAAACATGTGGATCCCGCCGCCGCCATTCAGCAGGGCAAAGTGGCGAGCACCCAGGACTTTATGATCGCCATGCTGAAACCTCGCTAAGGGAGTGATTAACATGATAACAACCAAACGCAAGCCCTACGTTCGCAGCATGCCGGCCAACTGGTGGCAGAAGCTGGGGTTCTACCGTTTTTATATGCTGCGCGAAGGCACCGCCGTACCGGCGGTATGGTTCAGCCTGGAACTGATCTACGGACTGTATGCGCTGAAGGCCGGCGAGGCGAACTGGGACGGGTTTGTGCATTTCCTGCAAAACCCGGTGGTGCTGGCGCTTAACCTGCTGACGCTGCTGGCGGCGCTGCTGCATACCAAAACCTGGTTTGAGCTGGCGCCCAAGGCCACCGTGCTGGTCGTCAAGGATGAAAAGGTCGGTCCGGCGCCGTATATCGCCACGCTTTGGGGCGTTACGCTGGTGGTGACGGTGGTGATACTGGCCGTGGCCCTTGTCGTTTAATCAGGAGAACGCTATGAATCAAAATCCGAAACGCGCCGATGAACCGGTTTTCTGGAGCCTGTTCGGCGCCGGCGGCATGTGGAGCGCCATCGTCGCGCCGGTGATAATCCTGCTGGTGGCCTTTTTGCTGCCGCTGGGCTGGTATCCGGGCGAGGCGCTCAGCTATCCGCGGGTGCTCGCGTTCAGCCATACCCTGATAGGCCGCCTGTTCTGGCTGCTGATGATTGTCCTGCCGCTGTGGTGCGGGCTGCATCGCATTTATCACTGCACGCATGACCTGAAAATTCATGTGCCGGCCGGCAAATGGGTGTTTTACGGACTGGCCGCCATCCTGACCGTGGTGACGCTGGTGGGCATTTTTTAACCAGGGCAAGTTAACCTACCCCCTATCCGCACGTTAATCAGCAACGCCCCGCCACCCGTATCCCGGGTGGCGGGGCGTTGCCGTTATCGGGCGTTGTTTTTAGCCCACTACCCGCCGCTTCCCATCCTGTCTCATTTCGTCGAGCTCCAGGCCGACCATTTGCATGGACTGCAATGCCGCCAGCGTCTCGCGCGCCTCCTGCTCATCGAGCAGGCTCATGGCGAATCCCACATGAACCAATACCCACTGGCCGACCAGCGCGGCGGGTTCGCCTTCGCATACCAGGGCGATATTTACCGCGCGCTGCACGCCGCAGACCTCGATACAGGCCGGCTGGTGAATATCGGCCCCCACGGCCACGATCTTACCGGGAATGCCTATGCACATACTCTCTCCAAGGGATGTTACTCCAGCTCCAGCTGCCTGACGCGCAGGCTGTCGCCGCCGTTAACCTGCAACGCGTGACCGCCGCAGCGCGGGCAGCCCGCGCCATGGTGCGTTATCTCGACGGCGGCGCCGCATGACCAGCACCAGGCCGGCGCCGGCCGCACGTCAAGGTGCAGCGCGCTGCCTTCGGCCAGCGTGCCGCGGCACGCCATGCCGAACGAAAAACGCAGGGCGCTTTCCTCGATGCACGACAGCGCGCCCAGTTCCAGCCAGACCCCGGTCACCCGCCGCGCCCCGTGCGAGCGGGCCTGCTGGTCAATCAGCGCCAGCGCCTCGTAGCACAGGGAAAGCTCATGCATCCGGGGCGCCGCCCCGGCCGCGGGTGAGCCAGGCGCGGCGATCGGCGTCCGGCGGGCTGTCGCCGTCACGCACCGGCAACGACAACGCCATTTTCACGCAGTGTTCCGCCAGGGCGACCGCCCCGGCGCCGGTCAGCCCGGCATCCAGCGGCGACATCAGGGAACAGGAGAGATAGGGCCCCCGTCCCGCCAGCTCGCCGCTGATAAAGGTGACATTGCCGCACGGCAACGCCAGCGCCCGCCGCGCGCCGTTTTCCATCGGCGGCCATTCCTGGCCCGGCCCCGGCAATACCCACAGGCTCAGCATCCAGGGGGTCAGCAGGCATCCCAGCCACTGCTGTTCAAACAGGGTGAAACCGCAGGCGCGCACCGGCACCGCCGGACGGAAAAACGGCAAATCGCGCATGCGCTCATCGGCGATGCGCCGGAACAGCGGCTCCAGCCACGACGCGGGCGCGTCGCCGACGGCAGCCGCGGCCTCATTAGCCCTTGTCCGGGCGGGAGGATCTTCATACCGCGGCATGGGTATCTCCCTTATCAAAAGGGTCATTGTCGTCGGGCCGGGAAAAGGGGCCGGCGTCAGGGTCGGGGGGCGCGTCGCTGGCATCCCGCGCCGACACGGTCACGCCGCTTTGCTCCAGCGCGGCAATCACCTGCCCCAGCGCCGGTTCCACCGCCCGCGCCACGCAATCGGTCAGGCCGATGCGCATGGTCAGCGCTTGCGGCTCCACGCCCACCAGGGTCAGGCGGCGCGGAAACGCGTCCAGCAGGCGCAGCGCCATCAGCGCATCGGCCAGTCCCAGCTGATGCGGCGACAGCTTTTGCGTCAGGAACGCGGGCACCTCATCGTCGCGCAGCACCACCACCGCGCCGGGGGCATGGCCGGCGAGCACCGCGTCGGCCACGATCAGATGATCGCGGCCGGACAGGGTTTCCAGCAGCTCCATGCCCGAGGTGCCGCCGTCCAGGATGTCGATGGCGGGCGTGAACCGGTAACGGCGCACCAACGCTTCAACGATGCGCACCCCCACCGCTTCATCGCTCAGCAGCAGGTTGCCGATACCCAGCACCAGAATACGCATCACAACACCTTTACCCGGTTCACTTCCCGGCCGGTCGCGTCCACCAGGTGCACGGCGCATGACATGCAGGGGTCGAAGGAATGGATGGTGCGCACCACTTCCAGCGGCCGGGCGGCGTCGGCCACCGGCGTGCCCACCAGCGACTGCTCGTAAGGCCCCGGCACGTCCTGCCCGTTGCGCGGGCCGGCGTTCCAGGTGGAGGGGACCACCGCCTGGTAATTGGCAATCTTGCCATCCCTGATAACCACCCAGTGCGACAGCATGCCGCGCGGCATTTCGCCGAAGCCTACGCCGCGCAGTTCCTTATCCAGCGGAATGTCCGGCTTGATAAAGGTCTGGTGATCGCCCCGGCCGATATTGTCCACCAGCAGTTGCCACATCACGCTCAGCGAGTCTTTCAGCACGCAGCAGTGCACGGTGCGGCCGATGACCCGCCCCAGGGTGGAATGCAGATCGGCCTCGCGCAACGTGTTGCCGGTAAGATGGCGATAGGCGGCGCCAAGCTGCGAAAAGTGGGTTTGCGCGCCCTCGTGGCCCGCCGCCAGCCCGCACAGCAGCCAGGCCAGCGGACCGACCTCCACCGTCTGGCCGTAGAATATCGGTGATTTTACCCAGGAATATTTACCGTCCTCCTGCCAGCCGGTGTACTGCGGCCGGGTACGGCCCTCCCAGGGGGCCAGCGGCTCGTCGTCCTGGTACCAGGCATGTTTGGCGCTTTCCTGGATGCCGTCCATCAGGAACGGGTCGGTATGGCTGGCGATGGGGCGGAAACGGGCGGCGTCGCCGTCCTCCAGATAACCGCCCGTCAGCCAAAAGGTCTCGCCCTTGCCATCCAGCGGCAGCTCCGGCACGCTCAGGTAATGCCGCGCCCCGCGCCCCAGCGTCAGCCACTGTGGATAGTGGGCGGCGATCACCACGCAGTCGACTTTATACACCTGCTCGATAAAGTCGCCCAGCCGGTCGATAAAGGTTTTGACATACATCAGCCGTTCCAGGTTCAGCACGCTGGGCATATCCGGGTTGATGGCGTTGGCGACGCCGCCGACGGCCAGGTTCTGGATATGCGGCGTTTTGCCGCCCAGCATGGCGACGATGCGGTTGGCGTCGCGCTGGCATTCCAGCGCCTGCAGGTAATGAGCCACCGCAATCAGGTTGACTTCCGGCGGCAGCGCCATGGCCGGATGCCC
The DNA here is from genome assembly GCF_047324145.1 of Sodalis sp. RH24. Classification (NCBI taxonomy): domain Bacteria; kingdom Pseudomonadati; phylum Pseudomonadota; class Gammaproteobacteria; order Enterobacterales; family Bruguierivoracaceae; genus Sodalis; species Sodalis sp. RH24. The sequence goes on along the minus strand of NZ_CP178729.1, from coordinate 50,968 downwards.
CCAATAACCGTTGGCGAAAATGCCCAGTTGACCGCTGGCCACCAGATCCTTGATCTTTTGCTGTACCCTGGCGAACTCCGCCGCGCTGTTCAGCGACCAGGTGGACAGGCCTTTGAGCAGCGTTTCGGCTTTCACCGGATCCGCCTTGAGCGCCGAGGTAATATCCACCCAGTCCAGGGCCGACAACTGGTAAAAATGCACGATATGATCGTGGATGCTGTGGGCCGCCAGGATCAGGTTGCGGATATACTGGGCGTTCACCGGCACGCTCATGCCCAGGGCGTGTTCCACCGCGCGAACCGAGGCGATGGCGTGCACCGTGGTGCACACCCCGCAGATACGCTGGACAATCATCCAGGCGTCGCGCGGATCGCGGCCCTGGAGAATTTCTTCCATGCCGCGCCACATGGTGCCCGACGACCAGGCCTTGACCACTTTTCCCTGTTCAATTTCGCAATCAATACGCAGGTGGCCCTCGATACGGGTAACAGGATCAATGGTGATGCGTTGGCTCATGCTCTACCTCAATCGGACGATCGTGATGGCGGTCCGCCGTCCCGGACAGGACCGGCAACAGGCGAATCAACATTATGTAAGCACAGACTTCGATAGCGACGAAGCCCACTGAAATCAGGATTTCACCCACGGCGGGGAAATAGCGGTAACCGCCGCCGGGATTGAAGGCGATCAGGGAATAATCCAGGCGCCACAGCGCCGCGCCCGACAGCATGCACAGCCCGCCGATAAACAGCGCGCGGGCGTCCCGGCGGCAGCGTCGCAGGCAGAGCATCAGCAACGGCGCCAGCATCAGGCCGATTTCCGCCCAGAACAGCGCGGCATAGCGATCGCCCGCCCATAAATAGCCGGTCTTGCCGCGCCAGATCACTTCCGCAAAGCGCAGCAGGATGAAGATCGTCAGGAAAACGGCGATAATGCGCGTCAGGCGCGTGAACAGCGGCGTTTCGTCCGCTCCGCGGCCCGCAAGCCCCGCCCGCACCAGCGAACCTTCAAACACCACCATCGAAAACCCCATGATAAAGGCGGTCAGCAGCGAAAACAGCGGCAGCATTTCGTAGCTTTGCCACAGGGGATGCACCTTGATGCCGGCGGCAATCATCAGCGACCCCATGGAGGATTGATGCATGGTGGGCAGCAGAACGCCCAGCGACAGGATCAGGAACATCCCTTTATCGAGCCATTTGCGCGGAGCGTGCCATCCCCACTTTTCACACAGTACCGGCGCGAACTCGAGCGCCATGATGCCGATGTAGATGGTCATGCATACCGCGGTTTCAAACAATACCGACGAGGTATTGAAATAGCCGGGAAGATAAAAGTACGGCAGGTTCCAGTAGCGGCCGACGTCGATGGTGATGGACAACCCGCCCAGCGAATAGCCGAACAGGCTGGCCAGCAGCGCCGGACGCATCAGCGGGTGGAATTCGCCGCGGTTGAAGACGTAGACCGCCCAGGCCAGCGCCCACCCGCCGCAGGCCAGGCCGGTGCCCACCAGCAGGTCGAAGGCAATCCACAGGCCCCAGGGATAACCGCCGTTCAGGTTGGCCACCGAGCCGATGCCGAACAGCAGTCGCCTGAGGATAAGCCCCGCGCACAGTATCACCAGCGGCGCCAGGTACATAATGGGCCTGGCGAACAGACGTCCGCCCAGCGGGCTGGCCTTATGCATCGTCATGATTATTCTCTCCTGGTGGCGCTACGCGCGTCGTTTTGGCGCCTGACGCCTCCCGCCCGCCCGGGGCATCGTCGCCGGCCGCGCCGGATAGGTCAGGTCCGGCGGCCTTATCGTCGCCGTCGTGTCCGTCGCGGGTATTGCGCCGCACCAGCAGCGCCAGCCCGGCAAATACCGCCAGCGGCAATACCATGCCTTTATACAGCGAATGCTGGATATGCTCCGAGCGCGCGCCGGTGGACAACTCCGCCAGCGCCGGCAGGTCGAGATTTTGGTACGGCACCCCGGCCAGCACCAGCACCTGGGTGCCGCCGCCCTCTTTCTCGCCGTAGATATGCGGTTCATACCGCGGCAGGGCGCGCGCATAGCGATCCCCATCCCCAAGGGTCTGGCGGGGATACAGATATTCAACGCCCGGGGTCAGCGCCAGACGCTGGCGGGCTTCGGCCAGCAGCGCTTCCCTGGTGCCGAAAATCACCGCGCCGGTGGGACAGACCTCGACGCAGCCGGGCAAGCCGCCGTTATCCAGCCGGGCGACGCCGGGCTGGTTGCACAGCTCGCATTTATGGATTTGGCCCAGCGGATTGTCATAATCGTATTTCGGCACGTTAAACGGACAGGCCACCATGCAATAACGGCAGCCGGTGCAAATATCGGCGTTGTAGTGCACCACGCCGGTCGTGGGGTGTTTTTTCAGCGCGGACACCGGACAGACCGATACGCAGTTCGGATCTACGCAGTGCATGCATTGCTTTTTGATATAGGCGTAGCCGTCCTGGGCCTGATCCTTATTTTTGCCGGTGCCGGAGGTCCATACCTGGATAATATTGTTGGTATACGGGCTGAGCTTGTCATTATCCGACCAGGTGGCCGCGCCGCCGGCATAGGTTTTCCCCGCGGCTGGCCTGGGAGAATGATTGACCTGCTGGCATTTTGTCACGCAGGCCTGGCAGCCCACGCAGAGCGTGGAATCGTACAGCATGCCCAGCGCGCCCGGAATGGGCGGTTTATTCTGCGCCTGCGCCAGCGCGGCGGCGGGTACGCCCGCCAGCAAGGCCCCGGCGCAGGTCAGTTTAAAAAAATGACGTCGGTTCACGGCTCACTCCTCCCGGGACGAAGCGTCGGTCCGATCCCGGCGCTGTTTATTCTGCGCCCGGCCCAGTTCACGCACCGTCATCAGGCCGACGCCCGCCACCACCCCCAGCACGCCGCCGATAAGGCCGGTGGCGGTGGCGGAGCGCGGCGCCCCTTCCGGCTGATGGACGGCGGGTTTTTCCGCCCTGGGGGTGGGGTTTTCCACATTCGCCAATTGGAAAATCCCCTTGGTAAAGCCGATGCCCTGCTCATTGCAGCCATAACAGGGATGGCCGATGCCCACCGGCCAGATACCGCCGCCCACATCGCAAAACTCCAGGGTCGGGCAGTTGCCGTAGGTCTCCGGTCCTTTACAGCCCAGATGGTACAGACACCACCCCTGGCGATGCCCCTCGTCGCCGAATTCCCGGGCAAAACGCCCCGCGTCGAAATGCGGCCGCCGTTCACAGTTTTCATGAATCAGACGGCCATAGGCAAAGGTGGGCCGCCCGGCGGCGTCAAGCGCCGGCGCGCGCCCCCAGGTAATGATATGGGCCACCGTCGCCAGGAAATTATGTGGATTGGGCGGGCAGCCCGGGATATTGATAATGGTTTTGCCCGGCAGGGCCTGCTGCAGGCTGACCGCCCCGGTGGGATTGCTGCCCGAGGCCGGCACGCCGCCCCAGGCGGAACAGGACCCGATGGCGATAATGGCGGCGGCGCCCTCGGCGCATTCACGGATATGCTCGACAATAGGTTTGCCGGCCACCATGCAGTACACGCCGCCGTCCTTGAGCGGGATGGAACCGTCCACCACCAGCACATATTTGCCGCGGTACCGCTCCACCGCGCGCTGCTTATTGTCCTCGGCCTGGGCGCCGAAGGCGGCGGAGAGCACCTCATGGTATTCCAGGGAAATATCGTTAAGCAGCAGGTGTTCCAGCGTCGGATGCGTCGCGCGCAGCAGGGACTCGGTGCAGCCGGTGCATTCCTGGGCGCCGATCCAGATAACCGGCGGCCGCGTCGGCTGCGCCAGGGAGCGGGCCATTTCGCCGGCCGCGCGGCTGCTCAGGCCCATGGTGGCGGCCAGGGCGGCGCACAGTTTTAAAAAGGTACGGCGATCAACCCCCGGGGGAGTAATGCGGGTATTCATAGTGGTTTTGGGCCTCTTACATGGCAACGCTGCTCAAGCACGGCTGCGTCATTGAGACCCTGAAATTATTATGAGAGGGTTAAATTGATCTCTATCAATTTAGGGCCAAATGACAATTTATATTTTTATTATTTGTGACCAAGAACATTTTTAACCAATATTATTTCAAAATGTTTACTCTAAAATTTTACTTTATTTGTTTTTTGTTAGGCTGGACCTCTATGCATTATATTTCCACGACGCACGCCATTAAATAACTATTCTGTTATTTTATTAAGTAAAATAATCCTCTACCGGAGATTATTTTCAGCCACGGCATAATCAGGCGCTGGTTTTATGCGCGCCCGCCACTATTTTTGCCGGGAGTGTGAAGCAGACCCGCGTCAGAAGCAAGCAGAGTCTTTACCATCTTATTCATGGCGCGGCGTAATGATAACGGCAGCAAAATACCCCTCCTTCAGCCTTATTTTGTCGTATCATCCCGGGCAAGACGATTGGCGAACACGGAGAACACATGGCCAGAGACACCCGCAAAGCGCCGCTGACATTGAGCACCTCCGTCATTCTCATGGTATCGGGTGTCATCGTTTCCGTGCTGGTGGTGGTCCATATGCTGTTTTTCAGCCAGATAAGCGAACTGGCCGAGAACAACGTGCGGGATAAAGCCTTCGCCATCGCCCGCACCCTGGCGCAGGATCCCGAGGTGGTGCAGGGCCTGGGCGGCCAGGGCAATCCGGGCGCCATTCAGCAGGTGGCCGAAGCCGCGCGGATACGCAACGACCTGTTTTTTGTCGTGGTCACCGATATGAACCGGATACGTTATTCGCATCCGAATGCCGAACTGCTGGGTAAACTCTATGTCGGCGACGATATACTGCCGGCGCTCCAGGCGCGGGAACACCAGGCGATTAACCAGGGCACGCTGGGGCGGGCGCTGCGTATCTATACCCCGGTCTATAACGCCGCGCAGCGGCAAATCGGCGTGGTGGCGATTGGCATTTCACTGGATACGGTACAGACCATCGTCAACGGCAACCGCTGGAACCTGCTGTGGACCGCGCTTATCGGCGCCGCCGTGGGCGGTATCGGCACCTGGCTGCTGGTCAAGGCGCTCAAGCGCATCATGCTGGGATTCGAACCCCATGAAATCGCGCAACTGTTCGAGGAGCGCAACGCCATGCTGCAATCGGTCAAGGAAGGGGTGATTGCCGTCAACGCCGACGGCCAGATTACGCTTATCAACGACGAGGCCAAACGGCTGTTCAAACAGCACGGCCCCTGGGAAAACCTGCTGCTGGACGCGGCAAGCAAGAATTGGCCGGCGCAGCTCTATTTACGCAACGTGCTGCAAACCGGCAAGCCCCAGCGCGACCGGGAAAGCCATATCAACGGCAGCGTGCTGCTGACCAATACCGTGCCGGTGATCGTGGGCGAGGACATCGTCGGCGCTATTGCCACGTTTCGCGATAAAACCGAGGTGGCGCGCCTGCTCGAGCGTCTGGACGGCATGTCGGCCTATGCCGATACCCTGCGGGTGCAATCCCACGAATTTATGAACAAGCTGCATGTGATTCTCGGCATGCTGCATTTAAAAAGCTACCAGGCGCTGGAATCCTATATCCTGAAAACGGCCAATAATTATCAAAATGAAATCGGCACCCTAATTCGTATCGTCAAATCGCCGGTGATCGCCGGTTTCCTGCTCGGTAAGATTAACCGCGCCCGCGACCTTGACATCGGCCTGGTGATTACCGAGGACAGCTGGCTGCCCGATACCGATGATAACGACACCACCGCCTGCCTTATCACCGTATTGGGCAATGTGATTGAAAATGCCATGGATGCCCTGTCCGAGAGCGAAAAAGGCACGATCACCGTCAGTTTCCTCTATCGGGATGATATGCTGCTGCAGTGCACGGTGAGCGACGACGGCCCCGGTATCGACCCGGCCGTGGGGAACACGGTCTACCAGCGCGGTTTTTCCACCAAGGGCACCGGCCGCGGCATCGGCCTTTATCTTGCCCGGGAAGGCGTGGAACGGCTGGGCGGATGGATGGAATTTACGTCTGAACCGGGGGTGAGCACCCGCTTCGACATCACTTTGCCATATCGGATAAAAACGGGGTAACCCTATGATAAATACTCTGATTGTCGACGATGACGCCATGGTGGCCGAATTGAACAAATGCTACCTGAGCCAGGTCAGCGGGTTTCAATACCACGCCACCGCCTCCACCCTGCAGCAGGCGCGGTCGCTGCTGATGGCGGCCGGGGATAAAATTGATTTGGTGCTGCTGGATATTTATATGCAGCAGGATAACGGCTTGGATCTGCTGCCCATCATCCGTGAAATCAGCGAGCAAACCGATGTCTTGATTATTTCCTCGGCCACCGATGTCGGCACGGTGAAAAAAGCGTTCAAATACGGCGTGGTGGATTATCTTATCAAGCCCTTTCAGTTCGCCCGTTTTGAACAGGCGCTGGTCAGCTACCGCGAGGAGGTCAATTTACTCGACCTGCGCGAAAACTGCGCGCAGTCCGATATCGACCATTTAATTCACCATAAAACCGCCGACGCCGATCACGGCCATAAAAAATTGCCCAAAGGCCTGACCGTTATTACCCTGCGCACCATCGGCGAGTGGATTGAGCAAAGCAAGGATCGGGAATTCTCCACCGAGATGCTGGCCAACGCCATCAATATCTCCAAGGTCTCCTGCCGCAAATACCTGATATATTTGGCGGAGGCGGATATTCTAACCACCACCATTTTTTACGGCTCCATGGGGCGCCCGGTCTATTTTTATCGCTTATTGCCGGAAAAACTGGAGGCGCTGCGCCAGTGTTTCCAGTAAATGCCGCCCGCCGCATCATACCGGTGCGGCGGCGGCGGGTTTCGCCAGCAATAGTGTTTAATTCCCGCCCTTAAATCAAATTAATTATTTCACATCATAAGCATTAACATCTAAACAACAATATGATTTGCCTAAATAAGATTGGCTATAACATAAAAATATTAAATCATATTATTAACTAAAAAAAGCGTCGGTATGTGATTCAGCACAATCATTGTGGTTTTAAACGGAGTTATTTGTTAAGCAGTGAATTTAAATAAAGTTATTAAACAAAGGAAAAGTACAAATGGCATTTTTTATTCAACTGGCCGTTATTCTGGCCTGTCTGTTATACGGCGCCAGAAAGGGCGGTATCGCCCTCGGCCTCCTGGGCGGTATCGGGCTGGTTATCCTGGTCTTCGTCTTCCATCTCGAACCCGGTAAACCCCCGGTCGACGTCATGCTGGTGATTATCGCCGTGGTCGCCGCCTCCGCCACCCTGCAAGCCTCCGGCGGCCTGGACGTCATGCTGCAAATCGCCGAGCGACTCCTGCGGCGCAACCCCAAATACGTCTCCATCGTCGCCCCCTTCGTCACCTGCTGCCTGACCATCCTCTGCGGCACCGGCCATGTGGTCTACACCATTTTGCCCATCATCTACGACGTGGCGATTAAAAATAATATCCGCCCAGAACGTCCCATGGCCGCCAGCTCCGTCGGCGCCCAGATGGGCATTATCGCCAGCCCCGTGTCGGTCGCGGTGGTCTCCCTGGTGGCCATGCTCGGCAATGTGTCTTTTAACGGCCGCCACCTCGACTTCCTCGACCTGCTGGCCATCACCGTTCCCTCCACCCTGTGCGGCATCCTGGCCATCGGCATTTTCAGCTGGTTTCGCGGCAAGGACCTGGATAAGGACGAGGTGTTCCAGAAATTTATCGCCGACCCCGAAAACCGCCACTATGTCTACGGCGATACCGCCACCCTGCTCAACCAGAAGCTGCCGCGCAGCAACTGGGTGGCGATGTGGATTTTCCTCGCCACCATCGCCGTCGTCGCGCTGCTGGGCGCGATGCCGCAGCTGCTGCCGGTGTTCGGCGGCAAACGGCTGTCGATGGTATTGGTTATCCAGATGTGCATGCTGTTTTCCGGCGCCCTGATTATCATCGCCACCAAGACCAACCCGGCGGCCATCTCGAAAAACGAAGTCTTCCGCTCCGGCATGATTGCCATCGTGGCGGTCTACGGCATCGCCTGGATGGCGGAAACCATCTTCGGCGCGCACCTGGCCGAAATCGAAGCCAGCCTCGGCGCCATTATCAAGGTCCATCCCTGGGCCTACGCGCTGGCGCTGCTGGTGGTCTCGAAGTTCGTCAACTCCCAGGCCGCGGCGCTGGCGGCGATTGTGCCCCTGGCCCTGGCCATCGGCGTCGACCCGGCCTATATCGTCGCCTCGGCGCCCGCCTGCTACGGCTATTATATCCTGCCGACCTATCCCAGCGACCTGGCGGCTATCCAGTTTGACCGTTCCGGCACCACCCATATCGGCAAGTATGTCATCAACCACAGCTTTATCCTGGTGGGCCTGCTTGGCGTGGGCGTCTCAAGCCTTGTCGGCTGGATCCTGGCCGCCGCCTACGGCTTTTTATAAACACGACTCGCATCGCGCGGCGCGGCGGATGGAACACCCGCCGCGCGATTTATTTTTGTTTATCGCATAAGGATCACATTATGGAAAATATCCGCACTGAAAAAGACTCCATGGGCGCCGTCGAAGTGCCCGCCGACCGGCTATGGGGGGCGCAGACCCAGCGCTCGCTGGAGCATTTCCGCATTTCGCAGGAAAAGATGCCGGCGGAGCTTATCGCTGCGCTGGCCATGACCAAACGCGCCGCCGCCCAGGTGAACCTGGACCTGGGCCTGCTGGCCCGCGACAAGGCGCAGGCCATTATCACCGCCGCCGACGAAGTGCTGGCGGGAAAGCATCCGCAGGAGTTTCCGCTGTCCATCTGGCAAACCGGCTCGGGGACCCAGACCAATATGAATATGAACGAGGTGCTGGCCAACCGCGCCAGCGAACTGTTGGGCGGGGAGCGCGGCGATACGCGCCTGGTGCATCCCAATGACGATGTCAATAAAAGCCAGAGCTCGAACGACGTGTTCCCCACCGCGCAGCATGTGGCGGCGGTGATTGCCCTGCGCACTCAATTATTGCCGCAGCTGGCTACGCTGCGGGCGTGCCTGGAACAAAAGGCCGAAGCGTTCAGCGACGTGGTGAAAATCGGGCGCACCCATTTGCAGGACGCCACCCCGCTGACCCTGGGACAGGAAATTTCCGGATGGGCGGCAATGCTCGGCCACAGCGCGCGGCATATCGAGGCGACGGTACCGCATCTGAGCGAACTGGCGCTGGGCGGCACGGCGGTGGGCACCGGCCTTAACACCCATCCGGAATATGCCGTACGGGTGGCGAAGGCCCTGGCGGAGCTGACCGGGCAGCCGTTTGTCACCGCACCGAACAAGTTCGAGGCGCTCGGCTCATGCGACGCCCTGGTACAAGGACACGGAGCGCTCAAAGGACTGGCCGCGTCGCTGTTCAAAATCGCCAACGACGTGCGCTGGCTCGCCTCCGGGCCGCGCTGCGGCATCGGCGAAATCGCCATCCCGGAAAACGAGCCCGGCAGCTCGATTATGCCCGGCAAGGTCAACCCCACCCAATGCGAGGCCATGACCATGCTGTGCGCGCAGGTTATGGCCAATGATGTGGCGGTGAACTTTGGCGGCGCGTCGGGCAATTTTGAACTGAATGTCTTCCGGCCGCTTATTTCGCATAATATGCTGCAATCCATCCGCCTGCTGGCCGACGGCATCAGCAGCTTTACCCGGCACTGCGCCGGCGGCATCGAACCCAATCGGGCACGCATCAGCCAACTGCTGAATGAATCGCTGATGCTGGTCACCGCGCTCAATACCCATATCGGGTATGACAAAGCGGCCGAGATTGCCAAAAAAGCCCATAAAGAGGGGCTGACGCTAAAAGCGTCGGCGCTGAAACTGGGCTATGTCTCAGAGACGGAGTTCGACCAATGGGTACGGCCCGAGGCGATGATCGGCAGCTCCGTTAAATAGGCCCGCGCGGCGCTTTCCCTGTAAAGCGTTTAAACTGATGTTCCCGCCGCCCGGCGTCCGGGTGGCGGATTTTTCCCCTGATAATGATTAAACCCGCGGAGGGTTGCGCTTGCGGCTTATGCTGTGGGGCGGGGTTTCGTTTGCCGTGCGTTAGGGGACCATGCGTCAGGGGGCGCTAGGGCATTCGCTTGCCGTGCGCTAGGGCATATGTCGCCTCGGCGAAGGTTTCGCTTGCCGTGCGTTCGGCGGTTATATGGAATGCCGGGTGCCGGCAAGCGACAAAGAGGCCGTACCGCGACGGCCTCCTTGACCTCCGCGCGCCCGGCAGATCGCGCGTCGCTGCGCGATACCTTCCGACGCCCGTTCCCCCGTTATGCACCGGCCCGTTATGCGCTCCCGGCGCAACGGGCCTTTCGCCGCTCCCAGCGGCTCATGCCGGGGGCACAGGCGCCGTCAGCGCGCTTTATGCCGGTCCACATGTCGCTGTTCGCACGGCATATTATGTAGCAATAGCGGCGCTGTTGTTTTGGATAAGGTCTGGCGTCGGAATGCGATTGACCGTTATGGAATACACCGGGTATGGAATGTATCTGACACAACGAAAAGTTGGACATATAGTCATACAGTCATGCAGTCATGCAGTCATGCAGTAAGGCCATCATCATTCATCATTCAACTTTAAGCTTAAGTTTTAGCAATAAGCATTACGCTTTCAGCCATTAGCCATTAACCATCAGGCTGTAAACTTTAGCGCAAAATGAATACTGATACCTTTCCCGGTAAGTGCATGCCGCAAGAAACCCAAAAACGCTATTTTACTCACAGGCGATGGTGTTGACCTGGTGCCGGCATAGAGTGCGCCGGCGGCGCACATCGCGGCTGGATGAGCCGCCGGGAGCGGCGAAAGCTAAGGGCCGCGCCGGGAGCGCGTCCCGTGCGGTCCAAAAGCCGGGATGGGTGATGCCGGGAACCGCGCAGCGGCGCACGATCTGCCGGAAGCGCGGAGGTCAAGGAGGCCGTCGCGGTACGGCCTCTTTGTCGCTTGCCGGTGCCCGGCAATACATACGAACACCTCACGTACGGCAAGCGAAACCTTCGCCGAGGCGACATATGCCCTAGCGCACCCTAACGCACGGCACGCGAAACCCACGCCACGGCAGCATAAACCGCCCCATAAGCCACAAACGAACCCCACGCCGTAGCCACATAAACTGCCCCGCCAGCCACAAACGAAACCCCCGCCGCATTGCCCCGCGTCCCTGCTTTCGGCCCGCGCTAAACGGCCGCCGACATTGCCGCGAGCCAACGAGCCAATAAAGTAAGTAATCGCGCTTTTTATTTTCGTTTATTGTTCGTTATTGTTCTTTATCACACAAATCCTGTCCATTTTATGCGTTAATCCTACTATAACCATCCGCTCACTAGGGGATTAATCTATGGGAGAGAATATGAGCAACCGTTATTCCCATGAGGAGACGGACGTCATTATCATCGGCGGCGGCGCCACCGGGGCGGGGATCGCACGCGACTGCGCCCTGCGTGGGCTGCGGTGCCTGTTGCTCGAGCGTGACGATATCGCCGCCGGCGCCACCGGCCATAACCACGGCCTGCTGCACAGCGGCGCGCGTTACGCCGTCACAGACAGCGAATCCGCCCGCGAATGCATCGAAGAAAACCGCATCCTCAAACGTATCGCCCATCACTGCGTCGAGGCCACCGACGGCCTGTTTATCACCCTGCCGCAGGATTCGCTGGCGTATCAGCAACGATTTATCGCCGCCTGCCTGGATGCCGGCATCGAGGCGCAGGCCATCGATCCGCAGCTGGCCCTCAGGCAGGAACCGGCGGTCAATCCGGCGCTTATCGGCGCGGTGCGGGTGCCGGACGGCACCGTCGATCCGTTTCGCCTGACCACCGCCAATATGATCGACGCGCGCGAGCATGGCGCGCGTTTTTTAACCTACCACAGCGTCACGGGGCTTATCCGCCAGGGCGATCGGGTGCGCGGCGTGCGCGCGTTCGACCATGCCTGCGGCCAGACACATGATATTTACGCGCCGGTGGTCGTCAACGCCGCGGGGATCTGGGGACAGCATATCGCCGAATACGCCGACCTGCGCATCCGCATGTTCCCGGCCAAGGGCGCGCTGCTGATTCTCGGACACCGCATCAACAACCTGGTCATTAACCGCTGCCGCGCCCCGGCCGATGCCGATATCCTGGTGCCGGGCGATACCATTTCCCTCATCGGCACCACCTCCACCCGCGTCGATTACGGCGATATCGACCGGCTGACGGTCACCCCCGACGAGGTTGACCTGTTGCTGCGCGAAGGCGCGCTGCTGGCGCCGCGCCTGGCGCACACGCGCGTGCTGCGCGCCTATGCCGGCGTGCGGCCGCTGGTGGCCAGCGACGACGATCCTTCCGGGCGCAACGTCAGCCGCGGCATTGTCCTGCTGGACCATGCCAAACGCGATGGTTTGGAGGGCTTTATCACCATTACCGGCGGCAAGCTGATGACCTATCGCCTGATGGCCGAATGGGCCACGGATACGGTCTGCGCCAAGCTGGGCATAACAGTGCCCTGCACCACGGCGCAACACGCCCTTCCCGGATCCAGGAAACCGGCGCAAGAGGCCGGGCGCGCCGCCGGCCCGCTGCCCGCCAGCATCTCCGGCTCCGCCGTTTATCGCCACGGCGATCGCGCCAACCAGGTACTGTGGGGCGACCGCCAGGCCAACAACCTGGTCTGCGAATGCGAGGCGGTCACGGCGGGAGAAGTCCGCTACGCGGTGGAGGCCCTGAACGTCAATAACCTCATCGACCTGCGCCGCCGCACGCGCGTCGGCATGGGCACCTGCCAGGGCGAGCTGTGCGCCTGCCGCGCCGCCGGGCTGTTAACCCGTCTTAACGTCGCCACCCCGCGCCAGTCCATCGGCCAGCTGTCGGCGTTCCTGAATGAGCGCTGGAAAGGCATCAGGCCGGTGGCCTGGGGAGACGCGCTGCGCGAAAGCGAATTTACCAGTTGGGTCTATCGTGGCCTGTGCGGTTTGGACGGCGATGCCCGTCACGCCGCCCGGGACGATAGCCAAAAGAACACGGAGGCCGATGATGGAATTTGATGCCGTGGTAATTGGCGGCGGCCTGGCCGGGCTTAGCTGCGCCGTCAGTCTGGCGGAACAAGGCCACCGTACGGCGGTGGTCAGCGCCGGGCAAAGCGCGCTGTATTTCTCTTCCGGCTCGCTGGATCTGCTGTCGCGCCTGCCGGACGGCACGCCGGTGGCGTCCCCCCCCGACGCGCTGGCGGCGCTGGCGGAACAGGCGCCGCAGCATCCCTATAGCCTGCTGGGCGCGCGCGAGGTCATGGCCCGGGCCGCGGACGCGCAGGCGCTGCTGGCCCGTTGCGACATTGCGCTGACGGGCCGGGCGCAGCATAACCATCAGCGCATTACGCCGCTGGGCACCCGCAAGGCAAGCTGGCTCAGTCCCGAAGAGGTGCCGGTAACGCCCTGGGACGGCATCCTGCCCTGGCAAAGGGTGGCGGTGATAGACATCGAGGGTTTTCTGGATTTCGAGGCCAGCATCGCCGCCGCCTCCCTCGCGGCGGAGCAAGGCATACATGCCGTTGTGGCCTGCCTGCGCCTGCCCGCGCTCGACCGGCTGCGCGCCAATCCCAGTGAATTTCGCGCGGTTAATATCGCCAGGGTACTGGATTTGCCTGAGAATATCCCGGCCCTGGCCGCCGAGCTTGAACGCCTGGCGGGGGACGCGCAATGCCTTATTCTGCCGGCCTGTATCGGACTGGACTCGCCGCAGCCGCTTGAACGGCTGCGCGGACTCGTCAATCGGCCAATCTACCTGCTGCCGACCCTGCCGCCCTCGCTGTTAGGCATCCGGTTGTTCCAGGCGCTGCGCCGGCGCCTTAACCGGCTGGGCGGCGTCTTTATGCCGGGCGACAAGGTATTGAAGGCGCGGTTCGCGGGCCGGCGCATCATCAGCGTTTCCACCCGCAACCACGCCGATATCCCGGTGCGCGCGCGCCAGGTGGTGCTGGCCAGCGGCAGTTTTTTCAGCAATGGACTGGCGTCCACCCATGAGCGGGTCTATGAACCGGTGTTTGGTCTGGACATGTTTGGCGACGGGGAGCGGGATACCTGGAGCCGCGCCGATTTTTTCGCCCCCCAGCCCTATCTGCAGTTCGGGGTTAAAACCGATGACCGCCTGCGGGCGCTGCTTGGCGGTGAACCGCTGGAAAACCTGTATGCCGTCGGCGCGGTGCTTGGCGGCTATGACCCGTTAAGCCAGGGCTGCGGCGCGGGGGTTTCTTTGGTAAGCGCGCTGCACGCCGCGGGAAGGATCGCCGTTACGCTTGAGGAAAATCATGAGCCTGCCCTTTGATAACAGCTTTGAGAGCTGCCTGAAATGTACCGTTTGCACCACCTATTGCCCGGTATCACGGGTCAATCCGCTGTATCCCGGGCCGAAGCAGGCGGGGCCGGACGGCGAACGGCTGCGCCTGAAGGATCCGGCGCTGTACGACGACGCGCTGAAATATTGCTCCAACTGCAAGCGCTGCGAGGTGGCCTGTCCGTCCGAAGTACGCATCGGCGATATTATCCAGCGGGCCAAGGCCCGCTACAGCGCGCACAAACCTAGCCTGCGCGACGCCATTCTCAGCCATACCGACATCATGGGGTCCCTTTCCACCCCCCTGGCGCCGGTGGTGAATATGGCCACCGGACTGAAACCGGTGCGGCGGCTGCTGGATAAAACGTTAAAAATCGACCATCGCCGCCAGTTGCCGACATACTCATTCGGCACCTTCCGCCGCTGGTACCGCCAGGAGGCCGATATCCAGCGGCAGTATGCCGAACGGGTGGCTTTTTTCCACGGCTGTTTCGTCAATTACAACCACCCGCAGCTGGGCAAGGATTTGATCAAGGTGCTGAACGCCATGGATATCGGGGTGCAGCTGTTAAAACGCGAGAAATGCTGCGGCGTGCCGCTTATCGCCAACGGCTTTATCGCCCAGGCGCAAAAACAGGCGCGGGTCAACGCCGCCTCGCTTGAACACGCGGTGCTGGAGCACGGCATGGCGGTGGTGGGCACCTCGTCCAGCTGCATCCATGCCCTGCGCGAGGAGTATCCCCATCTGCTGGACGTGGATACGTCGGCGGTGCGCGAGCGTGTCGAGCTGGCCACCCGCTATATCTACCGCCGGCTCGAGGCGGGCAAAGCGCTGGACCTGAAGCCGCTGCGGCTGCGGGTGGCCTACCACACCCCCTGCCATATGGAAAAAATGGGCTGGGCGCTGTATACCCTGGAACTGCTCAGGCGCATCCCCGGCCTCGACCTGGTGGTGCTGGACTCGCAGTGCTGCGGCATCGCCGGCACCTACGGTTTCAAATCGGAGAATTATGCCACCGCGCAGGATATCGGCGCCCCGTTGTTCCAGCAGATCGAACGCAGCGGCGTCGACCTGGTGGTGACCGACTGCGAAACCTGCAAGTGGCAAATCGAGATGTCCACCGGCAAGCCCTGCGAGCATCCGATAACGCTGCTGGCCCGCGCTCTGGCCTGACCTCCCCGGCCGCGCCGGGGATCGGGGGGTTACCGATGGCCGCCCCAACCGATCGCCGCATGCCGGGCGGTTGCGGGCGGCGCCTTCCCGCCTCTGGGCCAGGCGCATATATTCCCGCACCCGGTTGCTGACAATGTCACCGCCGGCCGATTACCGCCGGCTTTGCATCCCATGATTTGATAACACAAGAATATATTCATTAAAAAAAATTGTTATTTAAAATTCATTGCTTGTTTCGGCTTAAGATACCCATGAATAAATGCGTTAAAATTACCCCCCCCGGACCAGGCAGCCTATATCGGCATGCCCGCCGTAAAGTTTTAACATCATTAATAGCGCAATTACAATTGATTACCCTATGGATACCAGTAACCACCTATTCAGTGAAAAAATCTAATTATTGCCGTAATATCCAATACCTTGCTGAATGCCGCTTAAGTTTTTTTTATTAATTTCCTTTAAAGCAGTGAATTATAATATTTATGACGAGATCACAAAACCTAATATTTAACGTTCCGTTTATTAAAAAAAAGGCGTTATTATTTTATCTCCCAATGGTGCTTCCTGTGTCTGCTTGATGCGCTTCCGCCCTGGCCGCGGGATGAAAAAGGCCAGGGCAACACACCCTTATCTCCGGTATGCAGGCAGTGGCGCGGGCTAACGTCCGTATTAAATAAAAATATTTTATAAGGTATCCCTCCGATGAAATATACCCTACTAGCAGTGATGATCCCGGCCCTGCTCGCGTCGGGGGCCGCAAGCGCGGCCGAAGTATTTAACAAAGACGGCAATAAACTGGATATGTACGGTAAAGTCGACGGCCTGCATTATTTCGCCGGTGATGACGGCTATGCATCCGATGGCGATCAGTCCTATGTGCGTTTCGGTTTTAAAGGCGAAACCCAAATCAACGATCAGGTCACCGGCTTTGGCCAATGGGAATATAATATACAAGCTAACAAAACCGAGGGCGGCAATGATGCCACCGACGGCACCAAAACCCGTTTGGGTTTTGCCGGCTTGAAATTTGCCGATTACGGTTCATTTGACTACGGCCGTAATTACGGCGTGGTGTACGATGCCCTGGGCTGGACGGATATGTTGCCGGAGTTCGGCGGTGAAACCGCTTATTCCGATAACTTTATGGTCGGCCGTACCACGGGTGTTGCCACCTACCGTAATACCAATTTCTTCGGCCTGGTCGACGGCCTGGGTTTTGCCCTGCAGTACCAGGGTAAAAACGATCGGTCGGATATCGCCCGCGCGAACGGCGACGGCTACGGCGGTTCAATTTCGTATATGTCGCCCATCGGTGTCGGCATTGTCGGCGCCTACTCCTCCTCGGATCGCACCAATAGCCAGAATCTTGCTCCCTACGGCCAGGGCAAGCGCGCGGAACAGTGGGCGACGTCGCTGAAATATGACGCCAATAATATCTATCTTGCCGCCACCTATGGCGAAACGCGCAGGGCCACCTATATCAACGGCACAACCCCGGCCGGCGTCGGGGTGACGGGTTTTGCCAACCAGACTCAGGATATCCTGCTGGTGGCGCAATATCAGTTCGACTTCGGTCTGCGTCCGTCCATCGGCTATACCAAGTCCAAAGCGAAGGACGTCGAAGGCATCGGCAATGTTGACTTGATTAAATACTATGAAGTCGGCGCCACCTATTACTTCAACAAGAACATGTCGACCTATGTCGATTATATCATTAACCGTATTTACGAGGACAACCAGCTAAGCCGTAACCGCGGCAACGTCGTGGCGCTGGGCCTGGTATATCAGTTCTAGCCGGCCCGTAAGACACGCACATCCGGTTACGCCGCCGGTCCCTGTACTGGCATGACGTCGGCGGCGGCAGTCTGCAGAATGGGGATCAGGTAATCACAGTGGATTTCGCCGCTGCCGTCATCGTTACTGGATGACGGCCAGCGGTGGAAACGTTCGATATCATAGCCGTCGCGCCGCACCATGCGCATCAGCGGCAGGCAGACACTGTAGAGATCCATAATAAATCCCTGCAGCCCCCCCGCCGGCCCCAGGTAGGTAAACAAGGCATAATCGCCGGCGTTCAATGAAAGTTCCTGCAGATTATCGCTTTTGACCGGCAAAAACGCCGGTTCGGCGGCGGTGGTATAAAACACTTCGTTTTCACCGTTCTTGTCAACGGCGGGACGAGAGTAACACAGGCCGTAAACCACCGGCGGGCTGCTTTGCGCCTCTTCCAGGAAAGTGCGCCAGAACTGCGCGCGCAGCTCGGCACGGTGACGGCTTAACTGCTCCAGCGTGCAGGTGTAGCTGCGGGTAATGCCTTCCAGCCTCAACGCCGGCAGCATAACGATTTCAGCCGGGGCATAGGCGCAGGAGGCGCGGCCTATCGGCGGCTGGATGCCGAAAAAATCCCAGCGCAACGAACGCCGGTAAAAGGCCGGCGTTTGCTGGAACTGCTTTTTAAACGCGCGGGTAAAGGTTTGCTGTGATTCAAAATGATATTGCAGCGCAATGTCCGCCAGCGACCGGCTGGTGAGACGCAGCGCCATGGCGGCATGGGACAGGCGCCGGGCGCGGATATACGCGCCGAGCACCTGGCCCGTCGTCTCTTTGAATTTTCGCTGCAAATGCCATTTGGAATAACCCGACCTGGCGGCTACGTCGTCCAGCGATAGGGGTTTGTCCAACTGCTCTTCCAGCCAGGCCAGCAAATCGCCAATAATCCCGGATCGGTTCATAAAAAACCTTATGCCTCAAAATCTTTATATCGCGGTAGAATCCCCGATAAAAGAGAAATAACTAAAGCGATTATTCCCTGTTTAATCCCAAGATTCTATCTATTATTTTATTCATTAATCATGCTGTTATGACAGTTAATGCTTTTTTTGACGCGACATGCAGCGACTTTACATAAAATGACAATTCTCGCCTGAGATATAAGCAGTGTTAAATCTTCCGCGTGAACTATAAATGCTATTTTTGACCTTAAATGGCAATTGCCATACTATTAGGAATCTTTTTAACATATTGTGCCAAAATTATCCTCTGGTGCCTTTTTTAACGTTTGATGCTATTATCCACATAATAACAAATAGTTACTTTTAATAATATATTGAAAAACCATCCTGTATAAAAATGTCATTTTTAGCCGTAAGTGTTATTTTTGACATTTAGTGTCATATAACTTTTATATATTAATTGCAAACCAACGTCTTTGATTACAATAGTTAAACACCGATCACAAAATTTCATATTTTGCGTTTCGCTTTTTAAATAAATAGCGTTAATATTTCTTCTCCCATTGGTGCTTCCTGTGTCTACTCGATGCGCTTCCGCCTTGGCCACGGGATGAAAAAGGCCAAGGCAACAAATCCTTATCTCCAGTGTTCAGGCAGTGGCGCGGGCACAGGCCCGTATTAAATAAAAATACTTTATAAGGTATCATTTCGATGAAATATAGCATCCTTGCAGTGATGATCCCGGCTTTGTTAGCGTCGGGAGTAGCCAGCGCGGCTGAGGTGTATAATAAAGACGGCAATAAACTGGATTTGTACGGCAAAGTGGACGGTCTGCATTACTTTGCCGATGACGATGGCTACGCGTCCGACGGCGATCAGTCTTATGTGCGTTTCGGCTTCAAAGGCGAGACACAAATCAACGATCAGCTGACCGGCTATGGCCAATGGGAATATAACATCCAGGCTAACAAAACCGAAGGCGGCGACGATGCCACCGACGGCACCAAAACCCGTTTGGGTTTTGCCGGCTTGAAATTTGCCGATTACGGTTCATTTGACTACGGCCGTAATTACGGCGTGGTGTACGATGCCCTGGGCTGGACGGATATGCTGCCGGAGTTCGGTGGTGAAACCGCCTACACCGATAACTTTATGGTCGGCCGTACCACGGGTGTTGCCACCTACCGTAATACCAATTTCTTCGGCCTGGTCGACGGCCTGGGTTTTGCCCTGCAATACCAGGGTAAAAACGATCGGTCGGATATCGCCCGCGCGAACGGCGACGGCTACGGCGGTTCAATTTCGTATATTTCGCCCATCGGTGTCGGCGTTGTCGGCGCTTACTCTTCCTCGGATCGCACCGATAGCCAGAACCTGGCCACCGTTGGCCAGGGCGACCGTGCCGAACAGTGGGCGACGTCGCTTAAATATGACGCCAACAACCTTTATCTGGCCGCCACTTATGGCGAAACCCGTAACGCCACCTATATCGACGGCACGACCCCGGCCGGCGTCGACGTCGTGGGCTTTGCCAACAAAACCCAGGATTTCCTGCTGGTGGCGCAATATCAGTTCGACTTCGGTCTGCGTCCGTCCATCGGCTATACCCAGTCCAAGGCTAAGGACGTTGAAGGCATCGGCGACGTTGACTTGATTAAATACTACGAAGTCGGCGCCACCTATTACTTCAACAAGAACATGTCAACCTATGTTGATTACATTATCAACCGCATCGACGACGATAACTCCCTTGGCGTCAACAGCGGCGACGTTGTGGCCCTGGGCCTGGTTTATCAGTTCTGATTCAAGTGTCGCATTATCGACGGCCCGCAGCGATGCGGGCCGTTTTTTTTCCATTGTTGCGATCCCGCTATTCGTTTATCTCTAACCGTTTAAGCGGACCGACGATAAAAAGATAGGCGCAGGTGCCGGTGATGCCCATCAATCCGACGTACAAAATGGCGTAATCAAACGAACCGGTGGCCGACAGGATATAGCCAATCAGCAACGGCGTGATAATACTGGCGATATTACCGAAAAAATTAAACAATCCGCCGGCAATGCCCAGCACTTCCTTGGGGGATGTGTCGCTTAATATGCACCAGCCCAGATTGCCGAATCCCTTGGCAAAAAACGCCACGCTCATGACAAACACCACGACAATATCAGAACTCACAAAATTGGCGCCGACGATCGCGCTTGAAAGCACCATCCCTGCCATGATGGGCGTTTTACGCGCAAAAGTCAGGCTGCATCCTCTCCTGAGCAGGTAATCTGAAAACAATCCGCCCAGGATACCGCCGATAAAACCGGCCACGGCGGGAATGGACGCCACCATTCCCACTTTGATAATGGTCATACCCCGCGCCTGGTAAAGATAGGTGGGAAACCAGGTCAGAAAAAACCAGGTAATCGACGTGAGGCAGAACTGGCCGATATACACCCCCACCATCATTCGGTTGCAAACCAGCGCCTTGACATGCCGCATGTTGATTGCCGAGGCGTTACGCGCCGCGCTCAGATCGGGAATACCGCCGCCGGAACGGATATAGTCTATCTCGGCGGCGTTAACGTCCCGATGCCGCACCGGATCGCGCACATACCACAGCCAGGCGAGACCGATGGCGATGCCGGCGCTGCCAATATAATAAAAAATATAATGCCAACTCAGCGTTTGTAGGATCCAGGTCATCAGGGGCGTAAAAAGCGCCAGGGAAATATATTGCGCCGCGGAATAAATGGACGTGGCGAACGCGCGTTCCTTATTGGGAAACCATTGCACCGTCAGGCGACTATTGGCCGGAAACGCCGGAGCCTCCACCGCGCCCATCAGGAAGCGCAGGACAAACAGAATAATAAACGGCGAGGTAAACAAATAGACGTAACCCTGCAGCACCGTAATCGCCGACCAGACGATCAGGGCAACGCCATAGACTAACCTCGCCCCCAGTTTATCCAGCACCCAGCCGCCCGGGATCTGCATCAGTACATACGCCCAGCCAAACGCCGAAAACGCCCACCCCATAGTGCTGGCGTCAAAACCCAGTTCCTTACTCATAAATGGAGCGGCAACGGACAGGGTGGCCCGATCGACATAATTAAACACCGTGGCCAGAAAGATAAAGCCCAGGATGATAAACCGAATATTGGATTTTTTTACCTTAGCGACTGCCTTGTTTTCCAATGACATGTGGGTATGCTCCCATGGTTATTTTTTTGCTGTAGGGTACGTTTCGGCGTGATTAACAATCCCTTTTATCGATGGTAGCCCGCGCGACAGTCCATGCGGCGGATTGCTCATGCAGCGTAAAACCCAGTCCAGGTCGGTCAGGTACCATCATATGGCCATCGCGGATGATAAAGCGTTCGTTAAATACAGGCTCAAGCCATTCGAAATGTTCGACCCAGGTTTCATGGGCGTAGGCGGCGGCCAGATGCAGGTGAATTTCCATGACAAAATGCGGCGCCATCATCAGGCCGCGGTTTTCGGCCAGCGCGGCTATTTTCAAAAAGGGAGTAATGCCGCCGATGCGCGGGGCATCGTGCATCAGTAAATCAACCGCACCGGTATTGATATACTCGGCCACTTCATTGACGCTGGTGAGCATTTCGCCGGTGCCGACAGGCGTAATCAACTGTGCCGACAGCGCTCCGTGTCCCTCGACGTCATAGGCGTCAAGCGGTTCTTCTATCCACTGCAGTTCGAACTGCTCCAGCGCCTTTCCCATGCGCAGGGCGGTGGCGCGATCCCATTGCTGATTGGCGTCCACCATCAGCGGCACGTCATCCCCCAGCGCCTTGCGCACCTGCTCGACGCGACGCAGATCCAGCCTGCGGTCAGGATGCCCCACTTTCATTTTGATGCCGCCCATACCGCGCGCCAGGGACTGTGCCGACTTGTCGATGATTTCCTCCACCGAGGCCTGTAAATAGCCGCCTGAGGTGTTATAACACCGCACTTCATCGCGATGGGCGCCCAGGAGCTTGGCTAGCGGTAGTCCGGCCCGTTTCGCCTTCAGATCCCATAGCGCCGTGTCCATGGCCGCAATGGCTTGGGTCGCCACGCCGCTGCGCCCGACAGATGCCCCGGCCCAGATCAGCTTGCTCCACAGGCGGGCGATATCGTTGGGATCCTCGCCGATTAATGCCGGCGCCACCTCCCTGGCATGGGCAAACTGCGCCGGCGCGCCGGTACGTAGCGTATAGGTAAAGCCCAGTCCGCTGAAGCCCTGCTCGGTGTCGATTTGCGCAAACAGTAACGCCACGTCCTTTAAGGCTTTCTGCCGCCCGGTAAGGACTTTGGCATCGCTGACCGCAATGTTTAACGGCACGTTGACGGAGGATAATGTAATACTGCGGATATGATCGGATGAAGGGCGCTGGCCCCCGATGATGTGTTGCGCCATGGTTTTTCCTTGCTAGGTGGGTAAAAACACGCGCCGGCGTGGACGAATCACGGATGAGGCCATGACGGTCAAGAATAAAACTGACGTGACGTCATCAAAGTGTCCCGTATCGCACGTTTTTCCAGCGGCTCCAGCTGTTATCTTGTCCCGGGCGACTAATACTGTCTATTTCATTCAGGGCATGGATTAATACGGGAATTGAATCAATGTTTGAGTTAGGCCAGTTACGCTGCTTCACCACGGTGGCGATGGAATTGAGCTTCAGGCGGGCCGCGGAGCGGTTAAATATGACCCAGCCGCCGCTCAGCCGGCAGATACAATTGCTGGAACATCAGTTGGGAGTGCAACTCTTTGAACGCACTACCCGTTCCGTCATCCTGACACCGGCGGGAAGGGCCTTTTTTATCGAGGCCAATTATTTACTGGAACGTGCGCAAAGCGCCGTCGCCAATGTCAAACGGATCGCGCTGGGCGAGATCGGTGCTATTACTATCAGTTTCGTATCTTGCGCGGTATATGAATTCCTGCCGGGGGTGATCAACCGGGTGAAGTTAAGCCACCCGCAAATTGATATCAACCTGCGGGAGATGCCCACCACCGAGCAGCTGGAGGGAGTACGGTTACGTCAGGTCGATATCGGCATAGTACGCGCCGGCCACAGCCGGCACGGCTACCTATGCGAAAGCCTGCTAAAGGAACCCTTTGTCCTGGCCGTGCCGCGCGGCCATCCGCTGGCCTTGGCAGAGAAGATAGTACCGCGGGATCTGGATCGGCAACCTTTTATCACGTATGCGCTTTCGTCCTGGCAGCCCTTTTATGAACTCTTCGCCGGTGTATTCAGGGCAAACGACGTCCAGCCCCGCTACGTACACCAAATCGGCTCCACCGTCACCATTCTGTCACTGGTAAACGGGGGCATGGGGCTAGCGCTGGTTCCGGCCTGCGCCGCGCGTATTCGTTTTGAAAATGTGGTATTCAGGGAAATCGAGCTGGGTGAACGCATATTTAGCGAACTGTCGCTTATCTGGCGCGACGATAATGATAACCCGGTTTTGCCGGTGTTGCTGGACGCGCTGCGCCGCACGGTGGATGGCTCAGCGCCATGGCGAATGGCTAAGGCCGCCGCCGCGCATGGCCCTGGCGCCGAGGTTCATTACCGGGGCTAGCCTTTGATTTCCCGCTCGTTGTCCCCGTCCAATTGGCCGCTGCGGGAGATATCGCCAAGCAGTTGCTCCAGTTTTTCCTCCGACAGCGGTTTGGAAAATAAGAACCCCTGCAGCTGGGTACAGCCGGCGTCCACCAGAAATTGCTGCTGCTCGGGCGTCTCCACCCCTTCGGCAATCACCTCGAGGTTCAGTTTTACCCCCAGGTGGGAGACGGCGGTGACGATGGCGGCGGTGTCCTTTAACTGGGTGACGAACTGCACGAAGGAACGATCGATTTTTACGCTGTCGACGACGATATCTTTCAGCAGGCTGAGGCTGGAATAACCGGTGCCGAAATCATCCAGGGAAATCCGCACCCCTGCCTCGCGCAGCAGGACCAGTTGATGTTTGCTGTTGGCATCGGAATTCATGATGGCCGTTTCGGTAAGTTCCAGCTCCAGGCGTTCCGGCGGGAAACGCAGCTCGGCCAGCAGCGCCAGCACCATACGGGCGAATCCGCCGTCGCGCAGCTGAATAGGCGACACGTTGACCGACAGCGATAAATCGCCCCAGCGCAGCATCTCGCGGCACGCCTGGCGCAGAATAAACTTGCCCAGGGGAATAATCAGCCCGGTTTCCTCGGCCAGGGGCACGAACTGCACCGGGGAAATTTCGCCCAGCTCCTCGTCATGCCACCGCGCCAGCGCCTCTACGCCGATAATATGGTTGTCGGCGGCGCGAATCAGCGGTTGGTAGGCGCAGGTAATATCCCGGCCCGACGACAGGGCGTTGGCCAGCGCCTTTTCCATGCGCCGCTTGCTGCTCAGGCTGGCGTCGAGCGACTCGGAATAGAAACAGTGCACGTTTTTACCCTGCCGTTTCGCCTCATACAGGGCGGCGTCCGCCTTGCGCAGCAGTTCGCCGGCGGTGATAACCGCCTCGGTAATCACCGTCACGCCCACCGATACCGTGACAAAAGGCGACGCGCCGGTCAGCGTAAACGGCGTTTGCGTCAGGTTGACGATCCGGCGGCACAAGTCTTCCGCCTGGGCGCTCGCGAGGGGGTTATCGGTGAGCAGGGAAAACTCGTCGCCGCCCATCCTGGCGACCAGGCTTGCCTCCGGCGCCACGCCCTGCAGCCGGCGGGCAAATTCGCACAGCACAAAGTCCCCGGCCTGGTGGCCGTAGGTATCGTTAATATTTTTAAAACCGTCGAGATCCATCAGCAGCAGCAGGCCGCCGGCATGCTTGCCGACCCCGGGCACCACCACCTGGTTGAGCTGTTCATAAAGCGCGGTGCGGTTGTGCAGTCCGGTCAGGATATCATGGTAGGCCAGGTAACGGGTCTGGGCCTCGGATTCGCGCAGGATGGTAATATCATTGAGCGAGACCAGCACATAGGGCACGTCATGAAAGATAATGCGCGAGCAGCGCACCATCATCGACGTCTGCCCATTGTTCCGGTTCAGCATCTGATGCTCGTATTCCACATCTTCACCGGTTTCCAGAACGTAACGATCCCGCTCGGTAATGATGTCCACCAGCTTATCGTCAAGGCCGGCCAGCGGAGAATGCCCCAGCATCTCCCCCGGCGATTTACCGAATAACTCGCAGGCTTTGCGATTCAGGAACACCACCCGCTGCTGTTCATCTTTCAGGAATGTGGCGTCAGGCAGCGCGTTCAATACCGCCTGGCAGACTGCAAGATTATTAAACATGGCATGGGCATCCCGTATGAATCGGTACCCCAAGATTAGCAGATTTGTCCCTGCCTGCGCACAAGTTTACCGCCGGTGTCCCCGCGCTCACGAGACGGTATGATCGGACGCGCGGTGTCGCCGCCAGGAAAGCGGGCGGCGCTCCCGTCCTGAGCGCGCCCCGGCGACAAACAGCTCCGCCCGATCCGGACGCGTCCACGTCAGGATGGCGCGGCGGTGGCGGCCGCGGACGGCGTTTCCCGCCCGTCGGCTTCCTCGTCCCACAGATCGCCCATGGCCAGCTCCAGGCGTTTAAACAACCGGTAGCGGGTGGAATGGAAAGCGTGCAAAGCCTCGTCCGGCAGGTAGCCGGTCGGGGTAAGGGTGACCGCGTGGGCCACGCCCGCCGACATATCGGCATAGACTCCCACCCCGACCCCGGCGCAAATCGCCGCGCCCAGCGCGCCGGTTTCGCTACAGTCCGCCACCCGAATCGGGATGCCCAGCACATTGGCGAACATTTGCGGCCAGATGCAGCTGCGCGCCGCGCCGCCCGAGAGGGTCGCCCGCGTAAAGGGGATACCCGCGGCGCGCAGCCGGTCGATATGGGCGCGATGGGCGAAGGTGACGCCTTCAAACAGCGCAAACAGCATATCGGCGCGGGTATGCCAGCCGTTCAGGCCGTAAAAACCGGCTTTCGCCGGGCCGTCCTTGCGCCCGGAGTAGAGATAGGGATGGTATAACGGCAACTGGACGCTGGGCTTGACCGCCGCGACGCTGGCGCTGCAGCGCGCCGCGCCGCCGCCGTCGCGGCCGTCGTCGAACTCGCGGATAAACCAGTCCAGGTTGGCGGCGGAGGTGGCGCTGGCTTCGATGGCCATATAGCGGTCCCGCTCAATAATGGAATTCATAAATACCGGGCGCCGGTAATTTGGCGCGTCCACGACCACCTGGTTGATGCTCCAGGTGCCGGCGACTATGGACGCCTCGCCGGTATGCACCACCCCAGAGCCGATGGCGCTGGCCACCACGTCGAAAATGCCCGCCACCACCGGGATGCCGCGCGGCAGGCCGGTAAGCCGCGCCGCCCGCGCG
The DNA here is from genome assembly GCF_047324145.1 of Sodalis sp. RH24. Classification (NCBI taxonomy): domain Bacteria; kingdom Pseudomonadati; phylum Pseudomonadota; class Gammaproteobacteria; order Enterobacterales; family Bruguierivoracaceae; genus Sodalis; species Sodalis sp. RH24. The sequence continues at coordinate 24,435 of NZ_CP178729.1, read as the reverse complement.
GTGACATGTCCCCTGATATCGCAGGATTCACGCAGCGCCGGCAGCAGCGGCAGCGCATCGGCCAGATCATAAAGCGCCATCAGTTCGGCATCATATTGGCGGGTGCGGTAATTGAGCAGGCCCGATCCCGCCGCGTCCGAGACCTCGCCCGACGCGACGCCGCTTAAGAAATGGCCGATCACGTCTTTGGCAAACAGCACCGTGCCGATGCGCCGGTACAGATCCGGGGCATGGCGCTTCAGCCAGCTGAGCAGCACCGGCGTGGCCGCGGCCCAGGGCTTTTGCAGGCAGCATTGATAAATGGCCCCGGCAAGGCCCGCCTGTTCCAGTTCCCGCACCAGGCCGGCGGCCCGGCTGTCGATGGACTGAATGCCGATAAGCGGCTCCCCTGCCTGATCGAGCGCATACAGGCCGTTGCCGTGACCCGCCGCGCCCACGGCGATAACCTTACGCGGATCAACGGCTGCGCGCGCCAGGCAATCGCGGATCGCCTGCGTTGCGCCCTGGTAGATATCCGCCAGCGGACGTTCGGCGTAGCCGGGGCGGGGTTGATGTGTGGCGCCGCCGCGCTCCGCCACCGCCAGCACCCGGCCGCGTAGGTCGAACAGCACGGCTTTGATCATGGTATTACCGGCATCTATACCTAACAGACATGCGTCCATATAACGTCTCCACAGAGAAGGGTACGATGGCGCACGGCTTAAGCGCCGGAACCGGCCTGGCCGCGCCGGTAGATCTCAAACGCGGTGGGACCATCGGCGCCCTGGTGGATAATGGCCATCAGGGCCCTGACCACCTGGGCGGGATTACTGTGCTGGTACACGTTGCGGCCATAGACCATGCCGCTGGCGCCCTGGGCCATCAGGCCGGCGGTTTTTTCCAGCACCGTCTCCAGCCGGCCCTTGCCGCCGCCGCGAACCAGCGTCGGGCAGCGGGCGGCCTGCACCACGCGGTGGAAATCCTCCACCCGGTCGGTGGGATCGGCCTTGACGATATCGGCCCCCAGTTCCCGGGCCAGGCGCACCAGCGGCACGATTTTCTCCACATCGCCAATCGAGGCGTAGGCGGCGCCCTGCCCGGCCGGGGCCATCACCAGCGGCTCTATCATCAGCGGCATGGCGTATTTATCGCAGGCATGGCGCAGGCGGCCGATATTTTCCACGCACTGGCGGAAGATGCCCGGCTCGTCGGGGATCATATACAGGTTAACCACCACCGCCGCCGCGTCCAGTCGCAGCGCGGCCAGGATCGGCTCCTCCGGATTGTGCAGCACCGCCCACATCTCGCGATGGCGCGCGCTGTTATAGGCGTTGCCCACGTCGGCGCGCATCACCAGCGCCGGCTTGCCGGGCTGGTCGACCCCGGCCAGCAGATCGGCCTGGCCGTAATTAACCTGGATGGCGTCCGGCCCGGCGGCGACCAGGCTGGCCATCACGGCGCGCATATCCTCCAGGCCGACGAGGAAATCCGGCTCGTTGGCGATACCGTGATCGATGGCCACGTCCAGGCAACGCCCCTGGCGGAACAGACGGCTCATGCGGGCTTTAGGATTGAATGACATCGGGCGCTCCTTGGGCGGATGGATGGGGGATGGGTTGCGGCGCGGGCGCCGCCAGCCGCGCCAGGCCGTGACGCCCGGCAAGGCTCTCCAGGGCGGCGGCAAGGCTGGCGCGCCGTTCATCGTCGCTTAAGCCCAGCGCCTGCGCCACGATTTCCGTGACTTCGGCGACAAGCTCAGGGGTCAGTTCGCCGGCAATGGCCATGGCGGTGCGGCGCACCAGCACATCTTCCGGCCTCACCACCTGCTCGCGGGCGATCAGGAAGCGCAGCTCATTGACCGTATAGCCGGGATGATGGCGCAGCGGACGATCGGGCGATCGGGTGACGAAATCCAGCAGCGCGGTCACGCGGCCACCGTAACGGGATACCCATTGGGCCACCCGCGCCGCATCGCTATGATAATGCGCCGCCAGTTCCCCGATCCAGGCCGGTCGCTCCGCCTGGCCGGGTAAATCCCGGCCGCCGCCGATGGCCAGGTCTTCCGTCGTCACCCGGCGCCGCTCGCCCAGGTGGCGCAGCGCCAGATCCGCCGCCTGGGCGCCGAAGGCGCGGAAAGTGGTCCACTTTCCGCCCACCAGGCACAGGGTGGTAAACGGCCGCCCGGGCGCCGGGGGAATGACCTTAAGGGAGTGATTGCGGGAAATGCGGCCGTTCACGGTGGTATCGCTCACCGGCAGGGGACGGATGCCGCAAAAGGTATACAGGATCTCCTCGTCGGCGATGGCGATACGCGGAAAGACAAAGCGCAGCGAGTCGAGGATATAGCGCTTTTCATCCTCCGCGCAAATCACGTCGTCCGGATCGTCGGTGCGGATATCCGTGGACCCGACCAGTACATTGCCGAAGTAGGGAAACAGAATGCATACCCGCCCCTCCTGGTTTTCGTAATACACCATGCCGCCGTTTAACGCCGCCAGCAGCCGGGCGTTGCGCACGATAAGATGCGACCCCTTGGTGCCGCCGATAAGCCGCGGCGCCGGGGCCGCGGGGCTCAGCACCCCGTTAAGCCGGTCAATCCAGGCGCCGGTGGCGTTGATCACCAGTTCCGGCGCCAGGGTAAAGGTTTCGCCGCTCTGGCCGTCGCGCAGGGTCACCACCCCGTCGTCCATGCCCGCCAGGCTAAGATAATTGATCGCCAGCGCCTGCGGATTGGCCCGTTCGCTGTCCTCGATAAGTTCGATCCCCAGCCGCTCCGGATAGTTGATCCAGGCGTCATAATAGGTGGCGCTGCATTTGACCCAATCGTTGAATTCCGGCCATTGGCGACGGGTTTCGCCGCCGCCCGTCAGCCGATGGCGTGGCATGGCGCCCTGCGCGCGCGTATACAGATCGTAGAGCGAAAGGCCGGCCTTGATCACCATGGCCCCCCGGCGCGACGGCCGCTCGGTCAGGCCGACAAAGCGCTTGCCGGCGTTCACCAATCCGGAACAGTAGGAATCAATGGGCACAGTGGTGCGCAGCGGCATTACATAGTGCGGGGCGTTTTTCAGCAGCCGGTCGCGCTCGACCACCGATTCCTTGACCAGGGCAAACTCACCGGTCTCAAGATAACGCAGCCCACCGTGGATCATGCGCGACAGCGCTCCGCTGGCCGCCTGGCACCAGTCCCCCTGCTCCACCAGAATGGCGGGAATGCCCTGCAGCGCCAGTTCGCGGAAGGTACTGATGCCGTTAATGCCGCCGCCGACGATCAGCACCGGCGTCGCGCGGCGGCGGCGCAGCTCGGCCAGGCGCCCGGCGCGGTCGGACAGGGTCGCCGCCTGCGGGTCTTCCGTGGAATTCGTGCTGTTTAACATGCTGCCTCCTGTTGAGGATCCGGCGACGACAGTTCGATAATGCCCGCGGCGGTGGATTCATCGGTGACGATGCCCTTGAGATAGCGTCCGCGCAGCACGCTGCTGGCCGGTTCGATTTTATCGCTGCCCGCCGCCACGGCAAACGAAAAGGGAATATGCCGCAGTTCTTCCAGGGTCAGGCTCACCAGCCGCTGGTTATCGGCAAAACAGGCGGGCTGTCCCTGCGCGTCCAGCAGATGCGCCAGCACCTCGCTGCGCGCCCCGCTGGTCTCGACGCTGGCTTGAGCATGCCGCACCGATGGGTTTAAATCATAATAACTGGAGCTGGAGGCATGGATCGATCCCAGGCCGACGATGGCGATATCGGCTTCGCGCGCCTGCTGCAACACCTGATGCACCTGGCTGACCTCCATCAGCATTTGCCGCTGCGCAGGCGTATCGGCAAAGAGCGGCGCGTGGATTTGATACGCCTTGCCGCCAAGTTTGGCCGCCAGTTCGGACGCCACATGGTTGACGTCGGTATAGTGTTTGCCCTGCACGCAGCCCAGGGCGGGCACCACGTCGACGCGAAACCGGCGCGGCGTGGACAGGGCGTCCACCATGGCGCTGACGCCCTTGCCGCCGGTGAGGGCAATGGTATCGCCGTCCTTGACGCGGCTGAGCAGGAAATCCGCCGCCGCCGCGCCCACCACGTGCAAATCGGCGTCGTCGCCGCCTGTCACATTGGGCGCCACCACCACGTCCTGCAGCCCGCCGATGCGCGCCAGATCCCGCTCCAGCTGATGGGCGGAAAGAAACGGCGAGCGGATGGTAATCTCCACCATGCCTGTGTCCCTGCCCTGGCGGATCATCCGGTTAACGGTGGCCACCGATAAATGGGTGTGTTCCGCTATCTCCGACTGCTTTTTACCGTCCAGGTAATACATCACCAGTACCCGGTAGATCTGGCGCGTCAGGGTAAACGACGGCGGCTCGATAAAATTATCCATTAACATCACTCCCGGAATCGCGAAGTAGAGAAACGATCAGGCGCTGCGGTATTTATTCATAATATGATCCATTGACACCGCCGCCAGCAATATCAGGCCTTTAATCAAATCCTGCCAGTAAACCGAGACATTGATCAGGATTAACGAACTGGTGACGATGGACAGCAGGGCCACGCCCAACACCGCGCCGAGGATAGAGCCGGTGCCGCCCTTCAGGCTGGCGCCGCCGATCACCGCCGCTGCTATCACGTTCAGCTCCATGCCCACGCCAAAGGTCGGGGTCGCGGAACCCAGGCGCGCCATATAGATAATGCCGGCAAGACCCGCCAGGGTGGAGGTCAGCACCGTCACCAGCAGCTTGATTTTATTCACGCGGATACCGGAATACGCCGCGGCCCGCTCATTGCTGCCGGTATAAAACACCTTGCGGAACGCCGCGGCCTTGCGCAGCAGGAAATCGAACGCCACCACCAGGATAAAGAACAGGATAATCACAAACGGAACGCCCGATACCGTGCCCTGGCCGACAAACTTAAACGTGGCGGGCAGGGTAAACAGCGACAGCGGCGTGCCCTGGGTGATAATCATGCACAGCCCGCGCACGATAACCATGGCGGCCAGCGAGGCGATAAAATGGCTCAGCCCGATCCGCGTGACGGTCAGTCCCATCAGCAGGCCCACCAGCGCCGCCGCGGCGATGCCGGCCAGGCTTGCCGTCCAGGGGTCGAGCCCCGACAGGAACAACTGCCCCGCCACCACCATCGACAGGCAAACCACCGACCCCACGGACAAATCGATGCCGCCGACAATCAGCAGGATGGTCATGCCCACCACCACGATACCCTCGATGGAAAACGACAGCAGCATCGCCTTCATATTGGCCCAGGTCAGAAAATAGGGCGACGTGAAGCTCATAATCATGAAAATCAGCATGATGATTACCGTCAGGCCCACTTCCCGCTGCCGGAAAACCGCGCCGAACCAGCGCAGGGGCGCTTTGACGCCTTTTGCCGATAATAAAAACGTGTTAATGGTCATGGCGTTACCTCTTACGTTACCGCGCTACCCTGTCGTTAAGCCGCCGCGCCGGCGGCGAGACGCATGATATTCTCTTCCGTCAGCATATTGCCCGCGACCTCGCCGCCGATACGGCCCTCATGCACCACCAGCACCCGATCGCACAGCCCGATTAATTCCGGCAGTTCGGATGAAATCACCACCAGCGCCACCCCGCTTTCCGCCAGCAGATGCAAAATCTGGTAAATTTCCGCCTTGGCGCTGATATCCACCCCGCGCGTCGGTTCATCGAGAAACAAAATGGCGGGCTTGACCGACAGCACTTTGGCCAGCGCCACCTTTTGCTGGTTACCGCCTGAAAGCGAAGACACCGGATCGCCGGGCCGGCCTTTTTTCAGCCACACCTCCCGCCCCAGCCTCTCCGCCTGCCGCCGTTCGGCGTCCCGGCTGAGCAGGCCATAGCGGCCGCAGACGGCGGCGATATCCAGCGATGAAATATTCCAATCGATAGGCATATCGACAAACAATCCCGCCGCCTTGCGGTCTTCCGACAGATAAGCCATGCCCAGGCGCACGGCATCGGCATAATGGCGCAGCCGAACCGCCCCGCCGTTTACCGACACCGTGCCGCGCTTGAGGGCATCGATGGCGCAAATAGCCTGGGCGATTTCGGTGCGCCCGGACCCCATCAGGCCGCCGATGCCCAGGATTTCCCCTGGCCGCAGCTGGAAGGAAATATCGAAGAACCGCCGATCGTCGGAGAGCCCCTCGACCGCCAGCACCGGCGCCAGATGCCGGCAGTCCGCGCGCTTGGGCGGGTACAGGCGGGTCAGTTCGCGCCCCACCAGCCGGGTAATCACCTGGTCCGGCGTCAGCGCGTCGAGGTTTTCACAGCCCACAGTCCGGCCGTCGCGCATAATGGTGACCCGCTGGCACAGCGAGAAGATTTCGGCCATGCGGTGGCTGATGTAAATCACCGCCATGCCCTGCGTGCGCAGTTGGCGAACGATGGCGAACAGCCGCTGCGCCTCGGGCTCGGTCAGCGCCGCGGTCGGTTCGTCCAGAATCAGAATGCGGCAGTCAAGCGTCAGCGCCTTGGCGATTTCCACCAGCTGCTGCTGCGATAAGGGCAGGCTGCCGACACGGGCGGTTACCGGGATCGGCGCCAGCCTGTCCATCACCGCCTGGGCCTGGCGGCGCAATGCGCCATGGTTGATCCAGGACTTTCCCGACCCGTTGATATGGGCCATATAAATATTTTCATAAATGGAAATATCAGGGCACAGGGCGATTTCCTGGTGAACCAGACCGATGCCCAGCCGCTGGGCGTCGGCGGGAGAGTGGATCGCAACCGGCCGCTCATTCACCCAGATGCGTCCGGCATCGGGTTTGATGATGCCGTCGATGATATTCATCAGGGTGGATTTTCCCGCGCCGTTTTCTCCCGCCAGGGCGTGGATTTCCCCGGCCGCCAGGGCAAACTCGACGTTATCCAATGCCTTGATGGGGCCAAAGGATTTGCTGATGCCGCTGAGCCGTAAAGCTAGGGGTGCTGACATGGCCTCTCCCTCAAGGTTAAATGTAATGACATGGCGAACTTCCCGCGCGTGAACGCGTCGCAGACAACCGGCGCGCCACGCGCCGGCGTGGCGGGTACCCTACTCATTAATTCCTTTGGTGCCCCGGCGTTTCAAATAGCCGTCCCAGCGGAAATCATCGGCGTTATCTTTGGTGACCACGGCATAGCCGTTATCCAGCAAGGGGAAGGAAAAGGGGTTGGCGCCGGTGCGTTTGGCATCATTCATCGGATCGATCAGGTCAGGATGCGCCGCCAGGAACAGCGTCATAAATCCCATATAGCCCTGCACCCCCTGGTTGGGATCGATGGCGGCGAACACCTGGCCCGCCTTGATCATATCCAGCACCTTGGCGTTCACGTCCACCGTTATCACCTTAACCTTACCGCCGTTTTCCACCACCGCCTGGGCGGCGCCGATGGCGGAACTGGCTTCCGGCATAAACAGCACCGACAGGTTGGGATGCGCCTGCAGGATAGACAGTACGGCGTTGTAGGCTTTCGATGGATCCTGATTGGTCGCCGCGCGGCCCACCAGTTTGATATCCGGGTAATGGGTTTTCATTTCGTCGATAAAGGCGCTGACCCGCCGGTCGTGATTGTCCTGGCCGGGATTTTCCAGCACCGCGTACTCCCCTTTGCCGTTAATGGCTTTGCCCATCAGGTCGGCGGCGGCGCGGCCTTCGCGAAAGTTATCGGAGGTAATATACGCGACGCGTTTGCTGTTGGGCGAATCGGCGGCAAAGGTCACCACCGGGATGCCGGCCTCCGCCGCCCGGTTAATCGGCTCGATAAAGGGATCGGGGTTCATCGGATGCAAAAAAATGCCGGCCGGTTTTTGCGCCAGTACCTGTTCAAAGCTGGCCAACTGCTGGTTGACGTCATACGCCGGCGTGCCGCCATACACCGTTTTACAGCCCAGCTGGTGCGCCGCCTGTTTGAACATCTCATACACCGGAAACCAATACTCCACGCCGGTGACCATCACATTCATATAATAGGTTTCGCCCGGCTTGCAGCGAAACTGGGGGCCGTCGTCAGCCGCAGCCTGGGCGCCGCCGACCAGGGCGGCAAGAAAAAGGGTCAACGCAAGCAGGTGTTTTATCATGGTATTTCCCCGGAAAACGATGGGTTGGCCTGGCTCAGCCGCGACGGCGAAACAACAACGGAACCACGAGCCCGGGAATCGCTGTAATTTATTTCATAAGAAAGAAATAAATTACACCGCTATGTATAGATAATGTGAAAAAAATGTTCAAGAAAGGGTTGATTTCTGATGCGTGAAGCGTGAGAGAGGTCAAAAAGACGTGTGGAAATGTGATGTCACGCAAGTCTGCCGAGGGTGGCCGCGACCCTGGCGCCACACCGGAGCGGCCGCGCCGCGCACCATAAAGGCGCCCACGCACCTTAATGGTGAGGCGACGGCACGCTTATGGTGCTGCCGTCCGCGCAACCGATTACGTTTTTGCTGCGGCAAATTTAGAATTACCTATATAATGCGCCTGCTTCACCCATTGCCGCCTTTGGCATGCGGTTGCAATAGTGGCATAGCGATTGCTTTGGCTGTGCAGACAACTTCAATGAGAAAACTCCCATGTTAGAAAAACTATTTCAATTAAAGGCCCATCGTACCAACGTACGAACCGAAATTCTGGCCGGGCTGACCACCTTTTTGGCAATGGCATATATTCTGTTTGTTAACCCGTCGATCCTGAGCGCCACCGGTATGGATAAAGGCTCGGTGTTTGTCGCCACCTGTCTGGCCGCCGCCATCGGTTCGGCGCTGATGGGCTTTATCGCCAACTACCCGATCGCGCTGGCGCCGGGCATGGGGCTAAATGCGTTCTTTACCTATACCGTGGTTTTACATATGGGTTATACCTGGCAGATTGCGCTGGGAGCGGTGTTTTTATCGGCGCTGATTTTCTTCGCGCTGTCGATTTTCAAGATCCGCGAGTGGATCATCACCAGCATTCCGTTGCCGCTGCGCTCGGGCATTGCCGCCGGGATTGGGTTATTCCTGGCCATTATCGCCCTTGAAGGCGCCGGCATCGTGGTCGCCAATCCGGCCACCCTGGTGGGCCTGGGCGATTTAGGCAAAGCGGGTCCGCTGTTCGCCATGTTGGGGTTTGTGCTGATTGTAGTGCTGGAAGCCCGCCGGGTGCCCGGCGCGGTACTGATCGGCATCCTGGCGGTGACGTTCCTGTCCATCGCCATGGGTTACAGCCAATTTTTCGGCGTGATCTCCATGCCGCCGTCCATTGCGCCGACCTTTTTGCAGCTTGATATTCGCGGCGCGCTGAATATTTCCCTGGTAAGCGTGGTGTTCGCGTTCCTCTTCGTGGACGTGTTCGATAACTCCGGCACCCTGATAGGCGTAACCAAACGCGCCGGCCTGACCGACGAGGCGGGCAATATCCCGCGCATGGGCAAAGCGCTCATCGCCGACAGCGCCGCCGCGCTGTTCGGTTCGCTGCTCGGCACCTCCACCACCACCAGTTATATCGAGTCGGCAGCGGGCGTCAGCGCCGGCGGCCGTACCGGCCTGACCGCTATCGTGGTGGGCATCCTGTTTCTGCTCAGCCTGTTCTTCGCGCCGCTGGCCTCCAGCGTGCCGGCGTTCGCCACCGCGCCCGCCCTGCTGTTTATCGCGGTGCTGATGACCTCGGGCCTGGCGGAAATCGACTGGAAGGACATCACCGTCGCGGCGCCCGTCACCGTCACCGCGCTGACCATGCCGCTGACCTACTCTATCGCCAACGGCATCGCCTTCGGCTTTATCACCTGGACGGTGGTAAAACTGCTGGCCGGACGCACCCGCGACCTGAACGCGGCGCTGATCGTGCTGTCAATTCTGTTTGTGATTAAGCTGGGCTGGCTCAGCGCCTAATTATCGTCTTCCCTCTACCCCGCCGGCGCCCGCCCGCGGGGTATTTTTTTGCCGTGATTCGGCCCGCCTGGGCATTATTTCGCCGCCGTTGCCGGTTCGGCGCTGCGCGCATCGCCAGGGACAATCGGAGCATGTATGCTGAACCCCGGCGCCGAACAGGCCCACAGATACAGCGAGGCGGTGGTGCCGTAAGGCGAATAGCGGCGGCGATAGCGTTCGAAGCGCTCGCGGGGCAGTTCCTTATGGCGGTACAGATTCATCATGCCGCGACGAATGGCCAGATCGCCCCAGCTCAGGATATCGGGCCTGCCGAGCGCAAAAATCATCAGCATTTCCGCCGTCCAGACCCCGATGCCCGGCAGGCGCGACAGGGTGGCGATCACTTCCGGGTCCGGGCGGGACGGCAGCGCCGCCAGATCCAGCTCGCCGCTCATGGCGGCGGTGGCGGCGCCCTTGATATAGAGCGCTTTTTTCATGGTCATGCCGCAGGACTGGATTTGCTCCGCGGTCAGGCTTTCCATGGCGGCGGGGGTAATGGCGCCCGCCAGCAGCGCCAGGCGGGCGTTTACCGTCAGGCCGGCCTTGGTGGAAATCTGCTGGTCGACAATATTCCTGACCAGGGCCGCGAACAGGTCCGGCATCAGGGGCCGCTCAATCATCCCGATGCGCTCGATGGCCTGCGCCATGCGTTTATCCCTTTTTGCCAGCCAGGACAGCTCTTTGGTGCCGTATTCAAATTTAGCCATAACGTCGCTCGGTAGGTCTGGGTGAGGAAAACAAGGTCGCGTATAAGAATACCATTTTGTTAATCAGGCCATAATTCATTTAAAATTGTTAAACTGCGGCGGCATCGAGGCCGTGTGCCGGGTCACGTAACCCTTTTTCTCGAGGTAAAATGCATGAAACCACGTAAGGTGATGATTATCGGCGCGGGCAATGTCGGCTCTTCCGCTGCATATGCCCTGCTCAACCAGCAGTTTTGCGAGGAGATCATCCTGGTGGATTTAAACCAACAGCTGGTTGAGGGTCATCGCAAGGATCTGGCGGATGCGGCGGCATATATGCCCAGCCGTATCGTTATCAGCACCCGGCCGGCAACCGACTGCGCGGATGTCGATATCGCGGTGATTACCGTGTCCGGCGGCGGCCTGAAACCGGGGCAAACGCGGCTGGACGAGCTGGACGGCACCGCGCGCATCGTCGGCAACATCGTGCCGGAGATGATGCGCAACGGCTTCAAGGGAATTTTCCTCATCGCCACCAACCCGTGCGATATCATTACCTATCAGGTGTGGAAGCTGTCCGGCTTGCCGCGGCATCAGGTGCTGGGCACCGGCGTTTGGCTGGACACCACGCGTTTACGGCGCATCCTGGCGGAACAACTGGATATCGCCGCGCAAAGCGTGGACGCCTTTATCCTTGGCGAGCATGGCGATACGCAATTCCCGGTGTGGTCGCACTGCTCGGTATACGGCATGCCGCTTAATGAATACAGCCGGTTGAAAACCGGTCATGAGCTGGATTTCCCGGCGCTCGGCGAGCGGACGCGTCAGTTGGGTTTTGAAATCTATGCCCAAAAGGGCTGCACCGAATATGGCGTCGCCGGCACCATTACCGAAATTTGCCGCAACGTATTCACCAGCAGCCATCGCGCCCTGACGGTTTCCTGCGTGCTTGACGGCGAATATGGCAAGCAGGGCCTGGCGATCGGCGTACCGGCGGTATTGGCGCAGCGCGGCGTGGCGCAGATTATCGAGCTGGATTTAAATGAAGTGGAGCAGCGTCAGTTTGATGATTCGGCGGCGGCGATCAAAAAGAATATCCAGCGGCTGGCGGTGGTGCACCATTGACGGCGCGCGCCCTGCCACACGCCGGCCTAAAACCTGGCGATGGCGGGCGCGCCCCGTGCGCTTGCCTTGCAACGCGGCTTTGGGCGCGGCGTTTATTTTTGGCCCAGGCGCAGCAAGCGCCTGATTGCCCGCTTTACCCGTTGTTTTATATCGCTCTTGATAAAGCGGTAAACGCTGCGATCGCCCGGCTCCTGACGTTGGCACAGTTTATCCTTGTTTACCGCCCTGATATTGCCGGCGCCAAAAGCGTGCTGATGATACGCACAGGGACATTGCACGGCTAAACCGCTCGTGGCGCAATCCGGGACCGGGCAAAACGGATTTGCCGTCTGCGCCGCCGGAGACCATGGCCCTTGGTAATAAACAGGTAAAACGGGTTGGATCAGCGGTGCTGATTTCCTGGCATTCTCCATGGATTGAAATAATATTATTATTGTAAATAATAATAAAATCGGGCGAATAATAATACCGATTTGATATTTCCTGATAGTCATGAAATAACTTACCTGCGTTTTGCGTATGCCGTTGTCGGCTCCCTTTCCGTCAGAAACAGGCTCTGATTGCGGGAGATGCTTCTTCCATCCTTTGCTGGTAAATAGCTCGCCACTGTTAATGGATCATAATTAACTATCATTAAGTAACCATCATTAAGTAACTATCATTAAGCATACGGCCTTTATAATAAAACAAGGTCAATCATACACACCATAACCATTGTATATATGATTATGTTTAATCTGTTATACTATTATCCCGTTAATCTACAATATTATTCAGGCTAGGGGAACCTTGCAATGGTGAAGCGGCGCATTTCCTCAGCGACAATCATAAAATTGAGCGTATGTTATCATTATATTTTTTATTCTTAGGAATTTTATTTATTGAACGAGGATTATTATTTTTTATTGAATGAATACGTTGTTTCAATTTTTTATTGCCGGCGGTAAAAAAAGCCGGTCCGCCGGCGGCGATTCAGGTTGCCACGGGCGGACCGGCATCAGAACGATCAGATGTGTTTACCCGCCTCAGGGGCGCCTGCGGCCATAGCCTTGACTTCGCCGATGGCTTTTAATTTTTTGGACAGTTCGCGACGCTCTTTCGACAGCTCGGCGTTTTTGATGATGTAATCATCCACGCGATCCTCATAGTCGGTGCGCATGCTGGCGATGATGGCCTGCACTTCCTCGATGGTCATGCCCGGTTTGAGATAGTCGCTCAGATTGTCCAGCAGCAGGACACGCTTCTGGTTATCGCGGATTTTTTTCTCGTTATCGGCTATTTCACGCTGCAACTTGTTTTTACGGCGAAACATTCGCACAAACTCCAGGACATCCTGGAATGAAGGCTTGATGTGATCCATGTCAATTTCCTTGCTGAAGTCATAGGTTGAAAACGGTGCGCAAACGCATAGTCATTACCTTACAGAGTAGCAGCTATCCGGTGCAATGGCATTTCACTATGTTACCCGTTTTTACCGCCGGGCCATAATTCATTCTTCCTGTTGCGGCAATGGCTTACGCAACGCCTGACACAGCAGCCGCGCCAACTGCTCCAGCTGTTGCGTCAGCTTCAGGCTCAGCCAGACGTAGCCGAATATCGGCGCCTCCACCTCGTTACGCTGGCTGGCCTGCTCCATTAATAATTTGAGCTCGGCGGCGATGACCGCCAGTTCGCCGCTATTGGCGACAATCGGCGCCGGATTGCCCTGGCGCAGCGCCTCGGCGAGGGTCACCAGCGCGCGCAGGGTTACCCTTTGCGTACTGCGCAGGGTGGTGGCGTTGAGCAGGATAAAGTGGCTCTCGCGCGAGGCCCACCAGGCGTCGATTTGCAGTTCCAGCACGCAGACGATATTACGGCTGAGATCCTGGATGGCGTCGAACACGTCTTTGGCTACCGCGCTTTCCTTGCTGGCCGGCGTCACCAGGGTGCCCGTTTTGCTGACATCGGCCAGCAGTTTTTTCAGGCGCCCGTCCAGGCGGGGGCGTTCGATGATATTGGGCGAAAGGTAGGCGGCGTAGATTTTGCTGAGGGCAATCAGGCCGAAACTCATCTTCATGCGCCAGTGAATAAACGCCCGCTGCGGGTAGATGCTGGTAAACAACAGCGCCAGCAGCGAACCGATAATCACATCCCCGCTGCGCCACAAGGCGGTTTGCATATCCCCCGCCCCGGCGCCGCATACCACCGCCAGGGTGATGCCGATAAGCAACGCCAGGTAGGGACGCTTGCCAAGCGTCAGGTAACCGCAGATAAACATCACCAGGCCGCACCATATCAGCATCAGCGGCAGGGAATACAGCTCCAGCCGCAGGCCGATAAGCCCCGACGCGGCGCCAAAAACGGTGCCGATAATGCGCTGAACCGCCCGCTGCAGGACATTGCCCCAAAAGGAAATCGGCCCCATTACCACCACCAGCGTGATCAGCGGCCAGGTGCCCTCCGGAATATCCAGCAGCCGGATAATCATAAAGGTCAGCACAAAAGCCAGGCCGATGCGCAGGCCGTGGGCAATGCGGTAATGCTGGTAAATGGTATGTTCTAGTGAGGAAATCTGTCTGTCCAAACGCACGGGAAATCGACCTGGCAAAAACGAAGCGGGATAGGTAGTTTAATGAAATTAACTACTTTTCACATCAATAATTAGTCTTCCATATTTCAAATTGTAACCATGGCGCTATAAACAACTCTTTTCTCTAAGGGTAGGGTTATCCCGCTATAATGCTACATAACATAAAAATATTATTAATCATAAGGTTCGTCTCGACGCACGCCGTGTGGCGAGCGGTTTTGCAGACGCCCCCGGCATCCGGTCAGGCCGCCAGGCAAAACCCGCGGCGTCAAGAAGCCTGTCTAATTCACTTACATCTTTTTACCGGGGGGCTAAACGCATCCCGTCGGATTTTGATGCGTTAATTCAAGCAGATAAATCTAATGCTCACATTTCTGCTCCGCAGCCGGCCTGTGTTGCCGGAGCGGTAGGAACCGGTACCATTGCAAAGTTACGTAATTGTTAGCAACATATTCATAATTTGCTATCGAGAAGAATCCTTTATAGTTATGGGGTTTACGACCCCGGCTTAGCCGGTCGTTTACCGCAGATAACAGTGCGGGGCCTGCACAGGCACGCCACAATAAGAGACGGGAAGCACATATGCGCAAAAGAAAAAAAACGCTGCCGGGGGTAACCCGCAGGCAGCTTCTTTCCTATTCCGCCGCGACCTTGGCCATCGGCGCGGGCGTAAGCGCCAAGGCGGCCACCCTCGCCGGCGCGCCGGGCTGGCAGCCCTTCGCGCACAACCCGACGGAAACCTTTGCCGACCAGGGCTGGCTGTTTTTTAACGATAAGGAAGTGGCGACGCTTGAAGCCATGGTCGAGCGGTTTATCCCCGCCGACGAGCTCAGCGTCAGCGGCAAAGACGCCGGATGCGTGGTATTCATCGACCGTCAGATGAAAGGGTTTTACGGCACCTTCTCCCGGCTTTACCGTGAAGGCCCTTTTCAGGAGGGCACCCCCGAGCAGGGCGACCAATCCCCCCTGGTGCCCCAGCAGCGTTACCGCATCGGCCTGGCCGATTTGGATGAGTATTGCCGCAGCACCTATCAGAAAGCCTTTCACGAACTTCCGCCCGAACAGCGCGATAACATTCTGACCGGTCTGGAAAAAGGGGATATCAAACTGGCCAATATCGACGCCAAACTGTTTTTCAAACAGGTGCTGGACAACACCATGGAAGGCTTTTTCGCCGACCCGATGTACGGCGGCAACCGCGATATGGTGTCATGGAAAATGATTGGTTTTCCGGGCGCGCGGTACGACTACCGCGATCTTATCGAACAGCATAATCAGGATCTTCATTTAACGCCGGTAAGCATTGGCGGCAGTGAGCAATGGAAAACCAAGGGATAACACCATTATGGCAAAGAAACTCCCCAAAACCGATGTGGTGGTGATTGGTCTGGGCTGGGCGGGGGCGATTATCGCCAATGAACTGACCGACGCCGGCCTGGAAGTCATTGCCATCGAACGCGGCCCGTGGCGCGATACCGCGCGGGATTTTAACGTCGCCTCGGTGACCGACGAGCTGCGCTATAACCGCAGCCAGGAACTGATGCTGCGCACCAAACAAAATACCATTACCGTACGCAACGATCCGTCGCAAACCGCCCTGCCCATGCGCAGTTGGGGATCGTTTCATCCTGGTAACGGCACCGGCGGCGCAGGCAACCATTGGGCGGGCATCACATTCCGCTTCCAGCCGGAAGAATTCCGCCTGAAAAGCCATCTGCTGGAACGCTACGGCGCCGACGCCATGCCAAAAGAACTGACCCTGCAGGACTGGGGCACCGATTGGCAAGAGATGGAGCCGTTTTATATGCAATTCGAGCGGCTGGCGGGCACCTCGGGCTATGCGTCCAATGTCAATGGCACCCGGCGCGACGGCGGCAACCCCTATGAGGGCATGCGCTCCGGCGAGTATCCCACGCCGCCGATGAAGCAGCCCTACGGCCCGACGCTGTTTGCCGAAGCCGCCCGAAACCTGGGCTATAAAGCCTTTCCGGTTCCCTCCTCCCTGGTATCGCAGGCGTATACCAACCCCCTGGGCGTGACCATGGGCCCCTGCACCTACTGCGGTTTTTGCACCAACTACGGCTGCGCCAACTATTCCAAGGCCAGCGCCATAACCACCGTGCTGCCGGTACTGGTGCGCAAGGACAATTTCTCCGCCCTGACCAACAGCGAAGTCATGAAAGTCACCCTCGACTCCACGGGCAAACGCGCCACCGGCGTGGTCTATATCGATTCCTCCGGCGATGAATGGGAACAACCCGCCGACCTGGTCATCGTCACGGCATTTACCTTTGAAAACGTGCGCCTGATGTTGTTATCCGGCGTGGGAAAACCCTACGATCCGGTGACCAATACCGGCACCACCGGCCGCAACTACGCCTACCAAACCGCCAATTCGGTACAGCTGTTTTTTGATAATAAAAACTTTAATCCGTTTATCGGCGCCGGGGCGGTCGGCATGGGCATCGATGATTTCAATAACGACAATTTCGATCATACCGGCCTGGGCTTTTTCGGCGGCGGCAGCATCCGCGTCACGCCCATCGGCGCCGCGCCGATCGCCTATCACCCCACCCCGCCCAGCGCGCCGACCTGGGGCAGCGAGTTCAAGCGCCAGGTCAAGAAAAACTACCTGAGCAGCATGAGCATTGGCTGCGAGGCCAGCAGCTACAGCACGCGCACCAATTACCTGTCCCTGGATCCCAATTATAAAGATCCTCTGGGCCGGCCCTTGCTGCGCGTGACTTTCGATTTCTCCCCCAACGATCTGAAGATGGCCGCGTATTGCACCGGCAAAGTCGGCGAGATCGCCAAGGCGATGAATCCACGGGAATACTATATGCGCCCAATGAAGGGCCACTGGAATTCGGCGCCCTATCAGTCATCCCATATCGTCGGCGGCTTTGTTATGGGAAGCGATCCCGCCAACAGCTCGGTAAACAAACACCTGCAGGTCTGGGATGTGCCCAACCTGTTTGTGGTCGGCGCTTCCGCCTTCCCGCAGAATCCCGGCTATAACCCCACCGGCACCGTGGGGGCGCTGGCCTTCAAGGCCGCCTACGCCATTCGCCACTACTACCTGCAACGCCCCGGGGAGATGATCACCGCATGAAAAAGCTGATTTCATTTTACGCCGGCCTGCTGGCGCTGGCCGCCTGGACGGGACATGCCCAGGCGCAGCCGGAGTATGATCAGGTGGAAAAGGGCCGCTACCTGGCGGTGGTGGGCGATTGTACCGCCTGCCATACCACGGATGCCGCCAAACCCTTTGCCGGCGGATTCCGTATCGACACGCCATTCGGCGCCCTGCTGGGCGCCAATATCACGCCGGATGTGGAAACCGGCATCGGCAAATGGACGTTTGATGATTTCCAGCGGGCCATGTCGGAAGGGATAGGCCATGGCGGCAAACGTCTCTACGGCGCGATGCCGTTTACCGCCTATACCAAAATGAGCCGCGAGGACAATCAGGCGCTGTGGGCCTACCTGCAAACCCTCCAGCCCATTTACCACCCCGTGGAAACCAATCAGCTGCCGTTTCCGTTTAACATTCGCACCAGCCTGATTGCCTGGAACTGGCTGAATTTCACTAAGGGCGTCTACACCCCCGACCCGACCCAATCCGCCGCATGGAATCGCGGCGCCTATCTGGTGGAAGGCCCCGGTCACTGCGGCACCTGCCATACGCCCAAGAACCTGCTGGGCGGCGACAAGAACGACAATTTCCTGCAGGGCAACAGCCTGGGGGCATGGTGGGCCCCCGATATTACCAATAACGCGCATACCGGCATCGGCGCATGGAGCGAAGAGGATCTGATAGCCTACCTGCGCACCGGCGTCAACCGTTTCGATATCGCCTCCGGCCCGATGGCGGAAGAGGTGGAACACTCTTCCCAGCATTGGCATGACGCGGACCTCAAGGCGGTGGCGGTCTACCTGAAGGCGGGCAAGGCCTCAACGGACAAGGCGCCCGCGGCCCTGGCCGCCGATGACAGCCGGATGGTGGCGGGCAAGGCCATTTATTTCGATCGCTGCTCGGCCTGCCATAACTCCGCCGGCACCGGCGAGGCCAATATTTTCCCGCGCCTGGCCGACAATCCGCTCATCCGCGCGCCCAACGCCGCTTCGCTGATAAACGTGGTGCTGGCCGGCAGCCGCGCGGGCGCCACCGACAGCCGTCCCACCGCGTCCGCCATGCCCAGCTTCGCCTGGAACCTGGATGACGCCCAGGTGGCGAATGTCCTGACCTATATCCGCAACAGCTGGGGCAACGCCGCGGCGCCGGTCAACACCGACGACGTCAAGGAGATGCGCAAAACGCTGCGGCCCTGAGGCGCGGCGCCCTTCATCGTACGGGCAGAGCCGGCCGCAGCGCCGGCTTCGCCCATTTCATGGCAATGCTTGTTAATTTTATTTAATTACTTAATTCTTTATTCATATTTGCATTAATTGAATAACAAACTAATGTACCAGGTCTATTTTGTCAAAAAACAACTTATTTACTGATAACTCTTATCCGTATAAATTCATATTAATATTAAATTATAAATAAAATAATTTTAACGCTATTTTAATTTCATATTAATTAATAGGTTAACGATAAAATAGATCCTTTTTTTCAGACCCCACTGTGATAGTTTTTATTTATGGGCTAAGATAACGAATAGTTCTTGGTAAAGCCGATTATCTAGCCCATTTTTCACGAAATAGGTTTTGCCGCCTTTATTTATACCTCTTAAATGATATACCTGGATATATGATAAACATCTCACGTTCTTTAGCCTGGAGATTAGTTTTCCTGCTAAGTGGTTTATTCTGGCTCTGTGTTATCGGCCTGTTCGCCTGGATTTAAATAGCGGACGAAACCGCCCGCGCCGGCGATCGGCGCGGGCCGGCCCCGTTATTTCATCAGCGGCAAGGCCTGATAAGGCACTTCCGTATCGCTGCGTTTATCCAGCCGGTAGGCCTGGTAGGCCGAACGTAAGCCGAATAACAAAATGCTGATCATCACAAAGATAAACAGCGCGGTCAGCCCGGCGTTCAGCTGATTATTGAATACCAGCCGTCCCATTTCCTCCATGGTTTTGGCCGGTGCGATTATCTGATTCTGGTCGATGCCCGCCTGGTATTTACGCGCCAGTGCCAGGAACCCCACCCGCGGGTCGCCGGACAGGATTTTCATCAGCCCGGCGGTGGTGGTGCACACCAATAAGAACGCCATCGGCACGCCGGCCACCCAGGCGTAGACATGGCGTTTCATCTTGAACAGCACGACAAAACACAGGGTCAGCGCCATGGCCGCCAGCATCTGGTTGGCGATGCCGAACAGCGGCCACAGGGTATTGATGCCCCCCAGCGGATCCACAACGCCCTGGTAAAGGAAATACCCCCAGGCAGCCACGCACAGCGCGGTGGCGATGATATTGGCCGCCAGCGAATCGGTGCGCCTGAGCGACGGCACCGCCACGCCCAGCAGATCCTGCAGCATAAACCGTCCGGCGCGGGTGCCGGCATCCACCGCGGTGAGAATAAACAGCGCTTCGAACAGAATGGCGAAATGATACCAGAACGCCATGCTGATACTGCTCACGGCCTGGCTGAGGATATGCGCCATGCCGACCGCCAGGGTAGGCGCGCCGCCCGCCCGGGACACGATGCTGGTTTCGCCCACCGATTGCGCGTAGTCGGTCAGCATCTGCGGGGTGATCTCAAATCCCCAGCCGCTGACCGCCGCCGCCGCCGCTTCCACCGTCGTGCCGCCCAGCGCCGCCGCCGGACTGTTCATGGCAAAATAAATGCCCGGATCGATAACCGACGCGGCAATCAGCGCCATGATGGCGACGAAGGATTCCATCAACATGCCGCCATAGCCGATAAAAGCCGCCTGGGTCTCGTTTTCCAGCATCTTGGGCGTGGTGCCCGAGGCAATCAGCGCATGGAAGCCCGACACCGCGCCGCAGGCGATGGTAATAAACAGGAAAGGAAACAGCGTACCCGACCATACCGGCCCGGTGCCGTCGATAAAGCGGGTCATGGACGGCATTTCCAGCGTCGGGGCGATAAAAACGATGCCGATCGCCAGCCCGACGATGGTGCCGATTTTCAGGAACGTGGACAAATAATCCCGCGGTGCCAGCAGCAGCCAGACCGGCAGGATGGACGCCACGCCGCCGTAGATAATCAAGGTCCAGGTCAGCTGTTTACCGTCCAGGGTAAAGAAAGGCGCCAGCGTGGGGCTGCGGGAGATATCGCCGCCGTAGATAATGGCGGCCATCAGCACGATAAAGCCGATGATCGAGATCTCGCCAATTTTACCCGGCCGGATAAAACGCAGGTAGATGCCCATGAAAATCGCCAGCGGGATGGTACAGCCCACGGTAAACGCGCCCCACGGACTGTTGGTCAGGGCTTTAACCACGATAAGCGCCAATACCGCCAGGATAATTATCATGATCATAAAAGTGCCGAATAACGCAATCACCCCGGGAACCGCGCCCAGTTCCTGTTTGATTAAGTCGCCAAGCGATCGTCCGTCCCGCCGCGTCGACACAAACAGCACCATGAAATCCTGCACCGCGCCCGCCAGCACCACGCCCGCCAGGATCCAGATCATGCCGGGGAGATACCCCATCTGCGCCGCCAGAACCGGACCGACCAGGGGACCGGCGCCGGCAATGGCGGCAAAGTGATGCCCAAACAGCACATATTTATTCGTGGGGACGTAATCCAGTCCGTCGTTATGGCGATAGGCCGGCGTCATGCGCGTCGCGTCCAGCCGCAGCACGCGGCTGGCGATAAAGCGGCTGTAATAGCGATAGGCAATCAGATAAACCGCCACCGCCACCACCAGGATCCACAACGCGTTAATTTTTTCGCCGTTATGCAAGGCGATAACGCCCATCCCAAAAGCGCCCGCAACGGCAACCAACACCCAAACCAGATGGGAAGCAATGTTTCGCATACACCCGCTCCTTGATAATGTATTAGCTAACTGAATAAAACGCTGTGCAGGAATGACTGAAATGTTTTATTACTATTTCTCATAACATTGCTTAAACCGTTTTGACAGACGCAATTTTCATAAATGTGATCCGCCAGGAAAGCTTGAACTATCTCTTACTGAAAATCAGACATCGGCTATAATTGTGCGCGCCCAGATATTACCCGGCCCCCGCCACCGGCGGCACGGCGCACCGTGGCGGCGCTGGTGATAAACCTACTCGGGGGGCTGATGGCGGCATGGCGGCATGACGTAATTAAGATATGTCTCGGCGGTTAAACCGTACGCAAGGGCCGTGAAAAGTCCAGGCGCCACCCAGCCGGCAGCGATGGCGGGGTAATCTATTCCCACTCCGGCGTGCCGTTATCCCAGGCAGACTATTTTTTATTGTTTAAACGCTTGTGCACCAATAACGCGGCAATAGCCGGAACGCCGAACACCAGCGCCAGCACCGGCAGTTCTTCCAGCAGCGTATAACCGGCGCGGAACACACCCACGCCCAGGTTGGCCAGGGAGATGACCAGCCACAGCACCATAAAAGCCTTTACCGCCGTCGCTATGGCCGGGCGGCCGACAAAATGCGCGCTATAGGTAAACAGGCCGAGCAATGCCAGGCCAACCACCACGATAATTAATGTATGCATGCGGTATTATCCATAAAAGGTCCATAAGCACTGTTTAATCACCATCGCGGCTACCGCTTCGGTTCCCGGTGCAAACCGCCATGATACTGGCTATCCCGGTACGAATGGCGCGCGCTTGGTGACCTGGGACGACGCCCGGCAGGCGGGACAATCGCAGGACATCTCGCGTGCGCAATTATCCGTTCATGTTCACCATAATCCCAACTTTCAGGTTGGGCGACGGCTTCATCCAATCGGTAAGCGCATGCTAGTGGCGCATATTCAGCAAGCGTTGGTCTATGCGATTTACGGCTATCGCCGGGCATGTGTCCTCCAGTCTCCCCAGTCAGAGGCTGAAGGCCTCACCCCGATGAATGCAAAACGGGCGTAGCGATATTTGCGTAATAACAGGGTGTGCTTGAGCGGAAAGCGCCATAAATATGATGGAGCATAATGATATCAGCAAAATGCCAACCCCGGGTAACCGGGCAACGGTATTGACTCTGGAAAGGATGCTGGAAGACTCGAAAGAGAACCCGCTGGATAGCGCGTTAGTTACCGCACGCCCAGAGAATATCAACACCGGCGCATTATTACATACGCTTCAGTCAGGGTCTAGCCAATGATCATTGCCAGACTTATGCAGCATTGATAACAAAGTTATAGCCGCTAATTAACACGCCGCCTTCAATGGTTAAAAAAACACCATTGTCCAACAAAATCCTTATCATTCATATTGTTGAAATAAAAAATCAATCATCATTCTTCTTCTTCATTTTGATGATTTATTGATAATAAAGTGATACCATAATTGTTACATGTTAATTTAATCAAGCGTAACGGTATCGATGAGATGGCTAAGCTTTTTTTTGAACCTTCATCAGTTCAATTTTATAAATATTGCTTGGTAGGATTAATAAATACTGCAGTCACTGCTGTTGTCATATTTGCCCTAATGGCAATAGGCACAAATATGTACCTGGCCAATTTTTCTGGCTATGTTGTGGGTATTCTCTTCAGTTATTTTATCAATAGCATATTCACTTTCAGTCAACAAATAACTGGCTACAGGATGCTAAAATTCGCCCTCGGTTGTTTGTTATCGTATATCGTCAATGTTGTTATCATCAAACTTGTACTTTTCATCATTCCGGATTCTATTTATGTTGTACAACTATTTGGGATGATTGCATATACTATTACTGGTTTTATCATTAACAAAATTTGGGTTATGAAATGAAGACCTTTAGAAAATGTCCCTCACTAGATATAGTCGTGCCTTGCTATAATGAAACCGAGGCATTCCCTTTTTGTCTGGCTGAATTAAGAAATATCATCAATCGGTTAAAAGACAAAGAGTTAATTTCATCACAAAGTGGCATTTTATTTGTCGATGATGGCAGTAAAGATGATACTTGGCGTCTTATCTCTGAGTCTTGCCAAGATCATGATAACGTAAAAGGTATAAAATTATCCCGCAATAAAGGACATCAGGTTGCCCTTATCGCAGGTTTGGGAAAATCTGAGGCAGACATTGTTGTCAGTATCGATGCCGACCTGCAAGATGATACTAATGCTATTGAGGATATGGTAGTTAAGTACCATGAAGGATTCGATATAGTCTACGGTGTCAGAAACAATCGACAATCAGATACTTTTCTTAAAAAAAATACTGCGTTACTATTTTATAAGCTCATGTCATTCATGGGTGTTAATCAAATTCAAAATCATGCTGATTTTAGGCTATTATCCAGAGTGGCCCTTAACGCCTTACTGGATTACCGCGAAGAAAATATTTATATCCGGGGTTTAATCCCAATGCTTGGTTTTCCTTCGACACAAGTTTTTTATTCACGAAGTAGTAGAGTTGCGGGCGAGTCTAAGTATCCATTGAAAAAAATGCTATCTCTTGCTGTTGAGGGCATTACTTCATTAACTATTACGCCCTTAAGAATGATTGCAGTGTTTGGATTATTTATAGCGGCCCTTTCAACCCTGGCAGGTATCTATGCTATCACTGAAAAATTATTAGGTCGTACAGTTGATGGCTGGGCGTCAGTAATGATAGGGGTATTTTTTCTTGGCGGCGTACAGATGCTATCTCTTGGCGTTATTGGGGAATATATAGGAAAAATATACGTCGAGACCAAACGCAGGCCAAAGTTCTTTATTTCTGAGGAAAAAGGTTATAACGATGTTAAATAATAAAACGAAATGTTTAATACTGAACCTATTAGCATTTATTATATTATCAGTCATCTATGCATATATTGCAAAAATAATCCCTTTAAATTCTGATGGAGCTTCTATTCTTCTGGAAGGTAAAGATTTAGGCCAGGGTAATTTCTTTTTACAAGACTGGCATCTTTCTACCGAAACCTATTTTTTTACCGATGTTATTTTTTATGGTATTTTCACTAAGATTTTTGGTTATCACATTTGGCAATGGTATGTTATACCCGGTATTCTGTACGCTGCAACAAGAATTATCGCCGCAATAAATTTGATAAAGGTAAAAGCGAAATCAAATATTTGGTTGCCCTTTGCAGTATTCGCTGTTCCCGG